>NZ_JACNYK010000010.1 GCF_014692505.1 Sphingobacterium arenae
GGTAAAAATCGATTCTCTGAATAAAAGAAGACAATTGTATAATCAACAAAAATTAATAAATTTATAACTCGAAAGTCTCCTTAAGGTTCCATCCTAATGTGTCTAATTTAGTTTGAAGACGTACAATTGAGCGGAAGAAAACCTTTCTTTCTTAAGCTAGGCCGCAGGCTGCCGTCGTCCAAAACAGGAACATCGAGACCTATCTTCAATACCGCATAATCCCACTGGTCGGTAAATACATACATCACGGCCGTTAAATCTTCCTCCGATTTCACCTGCTGTGGAAAGCCGGCCGCATGTCGCTTCTCGGTAATCTTAGCTAGTTCCATTCCCCGCTTTTGAACTGCTTCCCTGTTTAGGTCTTCCTTTCTAGGGGTAGCTTTGTTGTTGTTTCTGAAAAATTTGAACATCATTGTTTTTTTTAAAAATTCATACTAAATCTAGATGCCGTGAAATGGTTAATCATCAAGATTCTTATAATCCGCAACTTGCAACGGATATTTATAAGGCAACTCTCCGAAGACGGTTAAATAAGCTAAAACGGCATTACTTGGTTGCTTACGATTGAATGCGTTACAGATCGCCTTCTCGTCCAAAGGTTCTAAACGCGCCAAACTGAGGTCTTTTAACGTGTCGACGATCTCTTTTAAAACTTGTGAGGCTGTCTTACCTTTATCGTTTATTGCTGTCGGCGACCACTTCAACTGGTGGTACTCCTCTATATTGCCAATAATTGTCGCAAATTCGAAATCGAAGTACTCCCAGTCGTAGTCCAGCTTTTTTAAAGCCCGGAAAGCTCCCGTGTAAAAAGGTGTGGTATCAACATCCATATAAACATCGTGTATGTCTAAAAGGAAGAAATTGTCTATCTTTTCCTTCGGCCAGAGATTTTTCTCTGCCAGGACAATGGGTAAGGCTTGGTTAATATCATAAATATCCAATACACGTGGACTGCGATCGGGCTTATATAGCATGGTTCGCTCGCGGCTCAGACCTTTTGTTATAATACAGAGTATAAATAAGATGGTGGCTTCGTAGTGTATACTATCTGGAAATAACGCTCCCAAATCTTTTTTTTCTAGGTAGTCATCAGCATTAAAAGGCGTGCCGGGATGTTGGCTCTTATGGATATGATAATGGAAAATAGCCAAATTCCTCCGACGGTTTACTACGTCCGATTTACGATTGAACCGGTATATGAGACGTCTATAAGCACTTTTAGCCCAGCCATCGGGAGCAATTTCTTTAAGGATCTCCGGTATTTCTTCAGCCAGCGCCGTAAGGAGTTTAACAGCTTCCGCCGATGTCATCGAGGCAGAGTCGTCATAATAGAAATCATCAAATAAACCCATATACTAGTCCTCCCACTCCGCTTTACGTACATTAAAATTTTTCTGAAGATATGATAACTCTTCGGTTAGGTATTTTTCAATGTGCCCCCGAATTTCTTCAAAATTATAATCGTCAAAAGAATAGGTTTGCAGCGTGGTGCGCTCATCATCTTCGTGTTCACCGAAACATAAAAACTCGCGGCTTTTGTTATTAAGCGATAATTCAAATGAGTCATCCCTGCTGGATGCCACAAAAAACAGGTAGCATGCACAGTTAAAAACATCGTCATCATCCTTCGATTTAGCATCTACCGCAAGGACGGCAAAAGCCGGAATATGATCATCGTCATGAATATAAAAGTACTCATGTTGACCATGGGTATCCAACACGAGTTCCAGATAGGGTGAAGAAAATGCCGATTTGATTTCTGTGAAAAATGTCTGAAGATCTTTCAGGATCGTATCATCAAATTTTTTGATGACATCTTCCTTCCGTTTAGCTTGTTCCTGCTCTTTCTTCCGCTCCCTTTCTTTCTTATTTTCGATCGCATGATGTTGTTCTTCGCATTTGTTGTGGAAGGACTGGACTATCTCTGAGAATTTTCGATTTAAATCAGTCTGACTCATAGTATAAGGTTCTTATTGCGATATAAATTTATGTAAATTAAAATTGCTTAAGGAATTCTTGCCTCAACGCATCCATTTTTTCAAACTGTTCCGCCGGTACTTCTGCATATTTCCCCGAGACAATATTCAAAAGCATATTTTTGTCTTTTGCGTATACAGGTAACCATATTGGGGTCTCCGAGGTTTCGATCCGGGGTGAAACGGTTTTATCGAATAGTCTGGGAATACTTTCCCACTGCAGGATTTCCTTGGCAGAGAGTTCTTCCAGTATTTGGTAACAGTATTGCATAGTGGCTTGATATTGCTCCCGGTTGTTTACGTATAGGTCTCCCCTGCTCCGTAGCGTTAGTTTTTCACCTTCCGTTGTAAGAACAACCGGACGTATTGATACACTGCTCAAATGACTTAATATGGCCATTCCCATGCGTACACCCAAGGTGGTATTTCGTAATCGGACCTGCGTCCATCCTTTCTCTCGGCTGCCTCCTTCTTCCCCATCGACATAACAGATAACGTGGTAGCCTTTTTTCAACAGTTGTTTTAGCTGTATAAGGGATTTTGAACCGCTGGACCTTACAAACTGCAGTTCGCTCGCATTCGGCTCCCGCCCGAAACTTCTTTTGAACTGCTGCCTATACATCGGATATTGCGCTTCGAATACGTCGTCTTTAAGCAGTACGGCAATACCATATCCGCATCGGATAAGTGCTCGCGCCATCAACGCATAAGGCCCAATATGGAAGCAGGCCCATATCCGAGGACCGTCCACCTTAGGCAGCTGTTCTTCCAGTTGTGGCAGAAAGGTATGGTCGGGCTGAAAGGTTTCCTGTTGAAGATATTTTTGATGGATGTTGACGATCTGCAATATGGATTCGTAGCTGTCTACCAATTTCCAGCGGTATAGCATCAAGGCTAGTTTGACACTTTGGTTCCAGCGGATGTGATCATTTTTTGCCATAGGTGTTGCCGGTAAAATATTTGGGTTCAGTTCGTTAAAAGGGTGTCCGGATCACCCTTGATTTGGAATTAACTTGATTTAAAGGTAATACAGATTACATTTTTCCTTGCTGGCAGACAGTAATGCAAGGCATTCGTTTGCATCGAGTACATTCGAGGCTACCGCTGCTATGTTTTGGATTTCATGAATAAATTGTTCCATGTTCAATTTATGTTTTGGTTTATAAAAAGCACCTATCGATCCTGGATAGATAGCTGTGTGATCACGCAGCAAATATGCTGTATGTGGCTCCAGAATTCCAAAAAAAATGTTGAACAGTAGAAAAACAGCAGTTTCGTCCCCGTGGAAAAAGGCTGAACGGAAGAAAAGTGGGGGTTTGGGCGGAAAGAAGTAAATTAAAACAGGCGCTTCTTAATACAACTTTCTTTTGGATATCAACAAAACGTCGCTATTGTATTTTCAAGACTTTTCAGTCGTTTTTTCCAAATATTGAACAAAACAACAAGCTGAAGCAGAAAAAATGAGATAATAATAATTAAGGAGAGATATTTATTAGAATCTATGTTGGTTCCATATGTTAAAAATATCAGAAGTCCCATTAAATAGATTTGTCTTGAAATTATAGAAACTATGGCGTAAGCTTTAACTTTGGATAGGAAATTTTTTAACGATTCATAGATATTGCTACCATATACAAGGTTCTTTGACAAACGATAGCCCATTAAGTTATGGACAAAAGGCAATAGAATTGAAAAAACAAGCAACAGATTGATCCACAATGGCTTTTCGGCACCATCAAGCATAGAATAATAGAAGGCTAAAAAAATGAACCATCCTGCTATTTCAATAGCAAATTGTTTTCTTAAAGCTTTCAAGACGGGATGCTTATTCTCCGAGAGCATATTTTGAAATTCGATAGCTGAAATAGTGGGAGTTTTTACAGCGTCCCAAGTTGATTTTAATTCGTTGAACTCCATTTTATTAAAATATTATTTTTTGAATTTTTGCCTTTATCCTATTTAACTTAACGCCTACATAGGTTTCGCTAATACCAATTATGTCTGCAATTTGTTGGTAGCTCAAATCTTCAAGATAGAGAGTTACTATGGCCTTATCGCTGTCGTTAAGTTGTTTTAACGCCGCAAATAGGCGCTCTTGCCTTAAAACCATATCGTCGTTGGGTGTTTCTTCTGGAAAATCCGGCAAATGAGGAAGATATTCCACTGCATGTCTTTTTTTACGAAAAGCAGCTATAGCAGTATTCAAGGCAATGCGATATACCCATGTGCTTATTTTTGAGTCGCTCTTAAAGGTTTGACGTGATTTCCAAAGTTGAAAAGTAATCTCCTGAAAAAGATCTTCACGATCCTCTTTTACATCACGATACAGTTGACATATCTTGTAAATTATTCCCTGATGCTCTTTAATAAGAAGTAAAAATTGTGATTCATCCATATTATTCTTTATTAAAGATAAGAACTTGACCTCTACCTTCTGCCACAAGACCGATTATTTGACCTTCGGTATTTTGCTGGAACGTAAATTTTACGTTTACTTTTTTTCCGTAAAACCCTAAAAATGAATCGCTATAAATTTGGAATATCGGATTATTTCCAAGTTTTGCGTACAAATTTTCATTTTCCGATATGATGAGTAGTTTAGCATCACCATTACTGGAAATATAACTTCCTTTTAGGTTCTCTAATTGATCGAAACTTATTTTTAAATCCCTTTTTATTTCGGGCAATTTAAATGATTGATTGAATATGATTTTTTCCAAGTCACTCCAAAGTTCATTTACGGGTAATGTTGATATATTACTTAGAATAATGATTGCCATTTCTTCAGTAGGATACCAAGCAGAAATTGCGGAACAACCAAAGGTTCCACCTCTAACGTAATATGCTAATTTATGGTGATCATTAGCGGGACGAATAAACCAGCCGTATCCGTAGCCATGATCATTATTATTTAGACCTTTTGTATAAGAGGTAAAAATTTGCTCTCTAATTTCCTTTGCCCACATAATACCTCCGAAACTTTTTAACCACTTAAACAGGTCATGTGCATTTGAATACATATCTCCTGAACCTTTCATTAAAGAGAAATCCCGGTAGGGGGCTACGATCAAACTGTCTCCCAAAAGATGGTATGAATAAGACATGTTAGTTATAATTGCTTTAGTGTTGAAGATTCCTGTTTCGCCCATGCCTAAAGGAGTTGTAATCTTTTCCTCGAGTAAATTCGTATAGCTCTTCTTGTATGTATTTTCCAATATAGACGCCAGCAAAAAATAACCTGGACTTGAATATTTGACGTCTGTGCCAGGAACAAACATTAATTTCATTTTAAAAATCTCATCAAGAGCCTGTTGATTATTCAAAGGTAAGAATGACGTCGAAGACCAATAGTCAGCTATTCCTTCGTTATGAGGGATTCCTGAACTATGCGAACGCATTTGTTCAATGGTTATCTTCCGCCATGATGAATCTTTTAATTCAGGATAGAACATTGCAAGCGAATCTTCAAAATTCAGCTTTCCTTCTTTTACCGCCAAAGCAGTTAGCATCGCAGTGAAAGACTTCGTTATTGAGGCTATTTTGAATTTAGAATCAATAGTGAGGGAAGTGTTGTTTTCGTAAGAGGATTTGCCAAAAGCTTCATTAAAAAGAATTGTATCATTTTTAGCAATTAATACTACACCATTAAAACCAATTCTTTTCTGTTGAATTGTTAAATACTCTTTTAACAATTTGATATTAGTATCATCAACGATTTGAGCCATGCAATACTGTGAGACGCTTAAAAAGCCAACAAAAAGAAGTTTTATATATCCTTTCATATTTTCTTTTTTTGTATTATAGGTAGTCGAAATCTCCAAAAACTTACAGATCAACCCGATTTTTTTATTTTATCCTAACTTGCATTCGTGCGACAATCACAAATGCAACGTCATATGCTGTCGATAATGGATTAGTCATTAGAAAAGATGACTTCTTATGGTATCCCGAAAATGATACTGCCACTATTCGCGATAGAAGCTATCTGAATCCTAATTCACGAAAACTAATTTACCTTGCTCCCGAAGAAATGAATCTTGCCATTGCTAAAGTGGTAGAGAATTCGATAGCAATACAATCCGAAAGTGCTGTTCCTTTAATCGCGAAAATCTTCGGTTATTCGAGAGTAACGGAGGATATGCGGAGATCAATATTAGAATCTATTAATTATGCCATAGAAAGTCAGAAAATAACAAAAGACGGGGACTTTTTGAAACCGCTATAGTTATCAATAGTTAATCACTTTCATCATGATGGCAATTCAACAAAATAAAATAGCTATACTTATTGGAGCTGGAGCAGTTCAAAATGCATGGGGACCTGTTCTTAGTTGCTTTAGGCTGATAAATGGGGCGGAAACTGATTCGTATACTGCCAACTTTCTATTCGCCAAATCCATCTGTGCGTTGAGACTGTACTCCAAATCGCTTAAAGGCATGGCTCAATTAAATGAAGAACGAGATATGGTTAACGCCATGAAGGAAATTGTAGGTCTTTCGTTAAAAAATGCACAACAAAATGGTACGCTCAAGCCTAGAGAGGAATTCGAGTCAATTTTAAATAATTTGTTGTTCTAAGAAGTTTGAAACCATGAAATGGCAGAACCGACGAATACGCCGATAAGCCCAAAAATTGCTTCCAGCATGTTATTATCTACGTTTTATAATGATTGGTTATCTACGTTTTTTGACAGATATAAAAATACAATTTATTTTGACTTTAATTATTTTTGCTGTCATAAGATTACTATATTTGTTCAACAACTAACTGATTATGAATTTAGGACATTACCAATTTAAGACAAACCATAGTCATCTTGACTTCGAATTCGAAAGTGTGGGACCAAAAGGTAAAATCAAAAAAATTGTCCGTTTCAGTCCTCAGAATGCAAACGGAATAACTTACTTTAACCTTGGTTTCGGAGATCTTGATACCGAAACTGGTATTATCAGCGATTTATCAAAATCGAATAATGGGGATAGGGAGAAAATTCTAACGACGATTGCACGTATAGTATTGGTATTTACCGAACATTTTCCAGATGTGATGGTATATGCCCAAGGTAGCACACCTGCAAGAACTAGGCTATACCAAATGGGGATATCCGGAAATATTGATGAAATACAGGAAATACTGCACGTGTACGGGTATACGAACGGAAAGTGGCAACTTTTCGAAACAAAAGTAAATTATGAGGCTTTTTTGGTCTCACGCAAATAATAGTTATCTTTGTATATAACAGGAGGTTTGATATGAAAAATCTTGAAAATAAAAAAAACAGGGACAGTATCCAAAATACAGTGAGTGATTATGGAAACGACCCATATTTTGTTAAAAAAGCAAATAAGTCGAAAGTTTTCTTAGAGAAACACGGTTTTCCCCAAGAACTCCTTGACAAGAAAAATAAGAATTCTAGCCTTGTTGGATAAAATAATTTATTAAAAAATTAAAGGAAAAGCCGTTCACGAATTAGAATGGCTTTTGTCGTTTTCTGACCATACCGAAGTTATGTACATGGATCTGTGTCCATCCTTTCTCTCCGCCTTCTTCCCCATCGACATAGCAGATAACGTGGTAGCCTTTTTTTAACAGTTGTTTTAGCTGTATAAGGGATCTTGAGCCGCTTGAGCGTACAAACTGCAGTTCGCTTGCTTTCGGCTCCCGTCCGAAACTTCTTTTGAACTTCTGCATATACATGGGATATTGCTCTTCGAACACCTCGTCTTTCAGCAAGATGGCAATACCATGTCCGCGCCGGATAAGTGCACGCGCCATCAACGCATAAGGCCCAATATGGAAGCATGCCCATATCCGGGGACCGTCCACCTTGGGTAGCTGTTCCTCCAGTGGTGGCAGAAAGATACGATCGGGCTTAAACGTTGCCTGTTGAAGATATTGTTGATGGATGTTGATGAGCGTCAATATGGATTCATAGCTGTCCACTAATTTCCAATGGTATAGCATCGAAGCTAGTTTGACACTCTGGTTCCAGAAGATATGGTCATCTTTTGCCGCAGGTGTTGCCGGTAAAGTATTTGGGGTGCTGTTCATAGTTGGTTTTAGTTAGTTAAAAGGGTGTCCGGATCACCCTTATCGTAGAATTAACTTGATTTAAAGGTAATAAAGATTACATTTTTCCTTACTGGCAGACAGTAATGCAAGACCTTCGTTTGCATCGAGTACATTCGAGGCTACCGCTGCTATGTTTTGGATTTCATGAATAAATTGTTCCATGTTCAATGTATGTTTTGGTTTATAAAAAGCACCTATCGATCCTGGATAGATTGCTGTGTGATCACCTAGCAAATATGCTGTATGTGGATAGAGAATTCCAAAAAAAATGTTGAACAGTAGAAAAACGGCAGTTTCGGCTCCGCGAAAAAAGGCTGAACGGAAGAAAAGTGGGGGTTTGGGCGGAAGTTTTACTTATCGAATTCGAAAAACCTATTGATATCGTATCAGAAGAACGGATACGGAATTGGGTATTGGATAACATTAGTGTTCGTTATTTGATGTCGTTAAGAATGCTTTGCAGATTTTTAATGATTGCAAAGCACAATTGACCGGAGTGGTTCGACCGTTGTTTTTAGCGAATGCGCTTAAGGCCTGCAATGGTACTAAGGGACTTCCGAAGCTAGAGAAGGAGAAGGATAGGAATGCGAGGTTTGTTTATAGGACGGGAAAATAAGCTTCCAGGCCGAAATTAAAACAGGCATCTCCTTTATCAGAAAGTGCCTATTCAATATATTTTATCGCCGAATTGCTATTTCAGTTTTTTATCTGCGTAATTATTTTTTATCAGACAAGCCAGCACGGACTTCTTCTACAAATTCTTCTGTCACGGTAGCAAAACCTGCAATTTCAGCGACAGTAAATTGGTTGGCTATGAGCAGGTTTCGCACCACTTCATAGCTTTTTTGCTCCACACCTTCAGCTTTACCTTGTTGCAATCCTTCAGCCTTAGCCTCTTGCTTTGCAAAAGCCAACGTATTGTTGTAATCCCGTTTCCTGTCTAAGCTAGATATATATGCCATCTTCTCCGCTGGCGTTAGATTGGCCAGTTCTCCTATCTCAAAGATACGTGAGAATATTCTTTTATCCAAATAGTTAACCAACTGGTTCATCTCATGGCAATGCTTCATCAGGTACATCCATTGATCCAGGAGCGTTGGCAGCGCCTCCCGCGGCTTATTGAAATTAGGGAGGACCAGCATCTTGTAACTCAGTTTCGGATATAGCACCTCGTTATCGAATTCGTCCACAATCTTCGCGCTGTAATAATATTTCTCCAGATTGGTCTTGTCCAACCGGAAGCGCAGTACAGCAACAAAATAAACCGAAGGAAGTTCATAGCTATTGCCCTCCCGCCCTTTCTTTGCCAAACGGCTGATCGTACGAGAGGTGTAGGTAACAGCGCGGTCGAAAAAGAAATTCTGGTTCTGTAGCTGCATTTCCACTAGAAAATGTTCTCCGTCCTCGCCCACACAACGGAGATCAAAGACCACCTTCCGCTTGCCCGAATCTTCGCCTCCTTCTTCAACATTGATATAGTGGAGATCCTTCACCACGTGCTCTCCTTCCAGCAGGCTGTTCAAAAAGTTGATGAGGTTGATTTTGTTCTCTTCGCCGAAATACCACTTCCAGCCAAAATCACTCAAAATGTCAATGTTCTGCTGCAGTTTTTTCTGTTTCATCATCATAAAAGGTTTTAATTAATATATCATTGATGAAACAAACATCGAAAATGAGAAGAGCATTAGCCGATTTTTAAACGTTTATAAACGGGTATAAGCGTTTATAAACGGCTAACGCCGAAGATTCCGAAAGGTAAAACTATAACGCTTATGGAAGATAGAATGGAGATACGAGGTTTGTTTATGGAACGGGAGAATAAGAATTGTTTCGCAAAACATCACTACATAACAAATTTTAGTTAAGCACACTAACCAATATTTAAAGAGTCCAATATGGAATCATGACCATATACGCGGTCCGTCCGCCTTAGGCAGCTGTTCTTCCAGTTGTGGCAGAAAGGTATGGTCGGGCTGAAATGTTTCCTGTTGAAGATATTTTTGATGGATGTTTATGATCTGCAATATGGATTCGTAGCTGTCTACCAATTTCCAGCGGTACAGCATCAAGGCTAGTTTGACACTGTGGTTCCAGCGGATGTGATCATTTTTTGCCGTAGGTATTGCCGGTATTGTATTTAGTTCACTTTTCATGTTTGATCTAGTTAGTTAAAAAGGGTGTCCGGATCACCCTTGATTTGGGATTAACTTGATTTAAAAATAATAAAGATTACATTTTTCCTTGCTAGCAGACAGTAATGCAAGACCTTCGTTTGCTT
Source organism: Sphingobacterium arenae (assembly GCF_014692505.1). GTDB lineage: Bacteria > Bacteroidota > Bacteroidia > Sphingobacteriales > Sphingobacteriaceae > Sphingobacterium > Sphingobacterium arenae. The sequence continues at coordinate 10,327 of NZ_JACNYK010000010.1, forward strand.
CGAGTACATTCGAGGCTACCGCTGCTAGGTTTTGGATTTCATGAATAAATTGTTCCATGTTCAATTTATGTTTTGGTTTATAAAAAGCACCTATCGATCCTAGATAGATGGCTGTGTGATCACCTAGCAAATATGCTGTATGTGAATGGAGAATTCCAAAAAAAATGTTGAACAGTAGAAAAACAGCAGTTTCGTCCCCGCGGAAAAAGGCTGAACGGAAGAAAAGTGGGGGTTTGGGCGGAAGTTTTACTTATCGAATTCGAAAAAGCTGTTGATAACATATCGGAAGAACGGATAAAGAATTGGGTATTGGACCTTACTAAAAAGAAGGATAGGAATGGAAATATTGTCTATGAATTATCGTTATCGAAAAAGTGATTATAGTTTGTGCTTTTTGGAATCAGAAAAAAAATCTCTCTAAAGCTTTTCGACATACTCTCCTATTCTATCTATGAACAGGTCAAATTCGGGTTGACCTTTATCGTAAAGAGCGGCCGAACTTTGGTGCCTATTCTTAAAGGATTTTCGCAATTCTGTATCATGAAGCAGAAACGCTTGATTTTCGGCTATGGGAATTTCAAAGTCTAATTTTGGAAATCTTTTAGCTTTGTGGGCAGGTATGCATAATCCAATAGTCCTTTTCTACCAGTCCGGCCTGTATCTCTGTTTCGTCCTCGATAATACGCAACAAATCCGCAAATTGCTTGTGGTTGTGAAGGTAATCAGTGGGCATATTGGACCGTTTTGGCATTTCTGCGATGCGGGGTTTTAGAAAGAACCGGCGCCAATATTTTCTTGGTTTTGGTTGCACCGTACAGGGCAACAGAATACGCAAGTTTATTGACATCCATCGTTTCACACCGACAAACACAAAAATGCTTTTGTTCTTCAAACTCCTTTCACCTATTTTTTTTACCCATTTTTTGTTTCTCGCGATTCCCATATTCGCGACACTTTTTTTATGTTCATCGGCAGCGTACCATTGGAACTCAATGGCAAAAAAGATCGCCATAGCCCTATGTGATCTGGCAATGTAGACACTTTGTATATGCAGGAATTGTACTGATAGACACTTTGTTGCGTGTTAAATTATTGGACTTTAAGGTTTTTTCGCGTATTTTGTCTTAGCAATCTAAAACATCCAGCAGAAAATTCCAGCCACTTCCCATGATCGCATTATTGGAACAGAAATATTTATCGCGAACAAGACGTAAAAAGGATGTAGGTAAATGACAACGGTTGGAAGAACATTTATAATTAATAGATTATCATGACGGCAAAGAAAATTATGGGTATCATCGCATTGGTCATCGTCGGCGGTATCGGGCTGTTTGCCCTATCTTGTGACAACAAAAACACAAGAACATTCATGTGGGACGATCAGGTGGCCGAACTCACGGGGAAGCACCTGGATAGCTGGCTCCGGCAAGCCCCTTTTGACAATGAGCTAAAACTGCAGGAGGAAGATAAAGTCGTATTGACAAATGCAAAACAGGTATTCCCCTTTATAGGGCGATATTACAATGCCATGGAAGAACTTCGTACGGATGGTACGCCTAGCGATACGGCTATCTACCAACAAACCGAGGTCCTGTTCAAGGATGCCGTTTGGGGAGATCTGTTTGTCAGCGCCACGTTACTTTATAACTATGAAGAGGTTTTTCTCGGCAACAGTTATGTCGAAACGGGCAACACCTTTTTCGGTGGATTGGATGCCGCCACGGACACACATAGCGCATCGCTGCACGAAACTTCTGTATTGGCAAGAAAAAGTCGCTATAAAACAGGTATTTACTGGGTCTCTGCAAATTTTAACCGTTACCTGTTGGGGTTTTACCAGCAGGGACAGCTGGTTTTTGAGACGGTGATACCTTTGCTTGGAACAGATACGCTGGCAACGCTCAATAAACTGAAAGAGGTAAGCGAAAAATTGAACTTAAATATCCCCGAGTGGGAGAATGCTTCGGTGGAACAGTTGCAAACGGTCGATGGATCGACAAGCTTCTGGATCGATCCCTTCACGGGAATCTATTTAGGTGACTACATGCTGAACGACGTCCATCTCAAAACAGGGGATACGCCATTCGTCCAAAGCAACACTGCCACAAAGGGTGACCATTACTTTTCCTACCAGTCTCCCAAGGGGATGGTGGAACTCTATACAGCGTTAGGGAAAACAACGCTAAGCGAAGAGGATTTCAACAAAGAAAACCGCGGAATGGATAGCTACCAATATCATAATCAGTACATTTTCTATGAGGAAGGGACTTCGGAAGGTTATGTAAACGGCACGGCGAAGACTTATTTCAAAGATAGCCAATATCTGGAAATACATTACCGTCACCCGGAAACGGACAGCGGTGCAAAAGATCAGGTACACGGCATTTTAAGGTACATCAAAGTAAGGAAATTCTAAAATTTTGAAGATGGGCGTATTGACAGGGAAACCACGCTATTGCAAAGGTATATTGTTGGCAAACCTTGCCTTGCTATCATTAGCTGGATGCCGGAAAGCCAACGGTAGCGACCACAATCACGTTATCGACCGACCGCAACCTGTAGCGGTGGATATCCATATGGCTGTGGTAAAGTTTGTCGATGGATATTTCCAGCCCTTTTACTACAAAAACGGGGAAATGCAACGGCTTACCGCAAATGAATAAAACGATAAAATTGGATATATGTACAAGACATTAAAAATAAGCATCATTGTAATTATGGCATTGCTCTTTATTTCCGGGGTTATTGCCCTTTCACTACAAACCTTGATTTCCTTTATTGCCTATCCCATCGGTTCGCTGTTCTTATACTATTCGGCCCTTCTTCTTTTAATCACATTCCTGAAAGCGCATTCCGGAAGCACGGTTTTATCAATCATCATCTGGGTACTTGTTTTGGCCCCCATAGCCTGGGTTTTACTGGCACCCGAAAATTTGTTTAATTCCCTTACCCCAAAGTTGAACCTGGACATGAGATAGGTTGGACACGTACATTTTACTGTTATAAGGTACTTTAAAGGACGGGAGAAGCGAAATGATAACAACGACTATTTGCGGACAATTGATGGTACAAACTTTTTCTGCTACAACAACAGGACCAATAGCAAAGACTTTATTGAAAATAATACTTTGCCCATACTTTCCCCAGACATTAAAGTAATATATCTTGATAGTAAGACACCAAAATCGGACTATGACCAACGCTTTATTTCAAAAGCGCTTTTACAGCATCGAAGACAGAAAGAGCTTTCCGTATCTGCTTAAAATCACAGACGGAAAACTCATTGACAAATCAATAAATAAGTTATTTTAATGAAAAAAATATATTACATAAAATTCCTGTTATTAACCGCTTTAACCGGTGTGGTTTCCTGCGGACCTTCTCCCAAAAAAGTAGTCGCACAGACCTGGCTGAATACGAATAATGTTACAACCTACTATTCGCCGAGGTTCTTCAACGAGCTGATGGAAAGGAAAACAACGGACAATATCACCGTATATGAAGATGACACAGCAACAAAGGGTACTTCGGTAGCGTACGTTCAACAATATGTTATCGCAACCATTGATGAAAACTTAAAAAAGGTTGAAACGTTGTCGGCAAAAGGAGATAATAAAGAGCTTATCCATGCCTCTCTGGAAGTGTTCCGCTATGCAAAGGGAATTTTTGAAACCGAATACCTTGACATCGCAGCGATGATCGATGACGAAAGGCCATCTGAAGACATTATGACTGCCATAGATAACCTGTTTGGAAAATACGATGGAGAAATGCAGGCCCGGTTTGACCGATTGGACAGCTACGCCATACCTTATGCGGAAAAACACGATATCCCGATCAAAAAATAAACAACAGTATGTGCAACAGGCATGACGGTCAAACGAAAATACAGAACGAATGACAATAGAAAGAGCATTGGCTGAAATCAAGAAATTTTGGAAAGGCGATGAACCGTTCCCTTTTGGGCTGTCTGATAATACCCATCACTTAGACAGATTAAAAACTGAATTTGCCGTTACAATTCCCGATATAGTAGAGGATTATGTGAAAAAATACCAAGGAGAAACGATTGGCAAGTTTGACTTGGGTTTTGACGGCAAGCATTTCATCCTAAAGAACAAACAGACGGCTTGCTTGGCAAGCGATGCCTGCGGTATTCCTGCGGAGAAACAGAAAGTAAAATTATCGGAGTTGAACAGCACTTGCTGTACACCTGATTCGGGATGTTGTTAAACACGAAGGGCCAACCGTCATGTATAAGAATTTAACTGAAACCATAAACGGGATTATAGACGTCCAGACCGTAAGTGAGGAACGCAAAACGATACTGCAACCGCTGATAGACTTTGTACAGCAAAAAGCAGACAGCGCAGAGGATATAAACCTCAATTTTATCTGTACCCATAATTCACGTAGAAGCCATTTAGCACAGATCTGGGCGCAGGTGGCAAGTGCATACTTCGATATCCCAAACGTGCATTGCTATTCCGGCGGTACGGAAGAAACAGCACTGTTGTACTTTCATCATCATCACGTTCGTCAATTGAAAGCATCCTGCTCTCATTTTTAACGAATAAGTCAAATGAATTACCTGAGGTGGAGACTGCAAAAAGAAGGTACCGTGCGCGGTAAAATGCTTCCTGGTCTTTTCTCGATTTGGCATCTACGCCGAAGAACGTATACCTTAACCCTGGCCTAGGGACATAACACAGGATTATTTTTTTTACGTCTTTTCCACTTTTGTATTAAATGATCTATGATAGCGGGAGCAAAATTGCGCTGGCATACCTCGTTGGTAATTGCCAGACCACCTGCGCAGTTCACATTGATTTCCAATAGCTCCGTTCCTACCAGATCAAGTCCCACAAAATACATTCCATCAAAAGCCAGTTTTTCTTTAACCTTTTCAATAACTTGAGCGACTGCCGGGGTCATCACTCCAGCCGTTCCCTCTCCCCCCTGATGTATATTACTCCTTATGGTATCGGGAGCAGGACACCGATGCAAGATTGCATACTGTCCATCTATTTCAATCGGCTCACCATCCAACAGATAAACCCGAAGGTCTCCTTGTTGAGCTTTGGGAAGATATTGCTGTACGACAAAATATCCATCCATAGCCAGTACATCGACAATTTGCCGTAAGTTCATGATATGTGAAGCGTCCGCATAGAATACATTTTTTCCGGTTGACCCCTGTACCGGTTTCAGTATTATTTTTGGATGATCCGACATAAAGTTGACAACGTCCGCATAGTCTCTGGTCACGACGGCCGGCGGCCTTACATCTTCGGAGAAGTCCTGTAAATAGATCTTGTTACTGTGGAAGGCTAGCGTCTGCGGGTCATTGACGACAAGTTTTCCAGATCTTTTTATCCGTTCGGCAAACTGTAGTGCAAAATTTGGTGCCCATGGTCGCGGTTGCATCTCCAAGGTTGGATCAAACCGGATCCAAAGAATATCAAGAGCTTCGGCTGGCTGGTATGTCAAATTTTGCTGCCGAAGGTGTGTGATAAGGTCGATGGGATTTTCCAGCTGCACATCTGGCTTTAATACCCTTGCGCCTACCTCTATCGTTCCTAAAGTTCCCATGCGGAAATCAGACATACCGATATACCATACTTCGGATCCGAGGGACCAAACTTCATACGCCAACAGTGATGTGGTGCAGTTCAGTTCTTCTGTGTGAACATCGTTGATTAAAAATGAAATTACCATCGAAATATCCTATATAAGTTTGTAAATTATGTATTCTTAAATTTATCTGCCATAATAATCTATGTTTATATCGATTGAACAACTGCCCCCTCGAATAGTTCATGGCGACGGAATCTCTATAGATCTCTCTACCTATCAGCTAATCAAATTCGAAGGACCTGTTATTGGTTAAGGGTATTTATTCTGTTTTTTGGGTATTTATCACTGCAACTATATGGAACAGAATAGGTTCAATTAATACATCAATAAATGAAACATGATGAAAACAAAAAACCTTTTTGCTATAAAAGGACAAGGTCCTATCATAGCTTTCGCGGTAGTAGAACCAACGTCCGATCCGGCCACTCCAAATCGTGGTGGTGAAGGAAACATACCGGACGAAGAAAATCTACCAGATGGTGGAGAGCGCGTTGAAAATCTACCTCCGGAACAACCGGATGTCGACCCACTTGAACGAGAGGAGCCGGAGTTGGACGAGATAGAGGAAAACCAGCCCAATGAACAGCCAGACATCGATCCCCTTGAAGCGCCTAATCCCGATATCGACGAGATTAATCCGGATGCAGAGCCCGAAATTAATGAGCTTTCAACACCGGAGCCCAATATCGATCGTGATCCCGTAGTAGAGCCGGGAACAAATCCTATGGGGAGAGATCATTCACAATTCATCTAAAAACAAGGAGAAACGAAATGTCAGGACAACAATGCCTTTCCGTCCTTTCCGCATCGTAGAGCTGTTCTGGCTGTAGAGCGCGAAAAACGGTAATCTTCATATTATATAGGTAACCTCTATTTCGTCATTTCGTTCAAAAGGATGCATTTTTTTGAATCATTGTCACAATCTCGTCTATTCGGATAAAGGGGAATACTGCAGCAATCCATTTTGAATAGCAAATTTGATCAATGCTGGCGTATTTTTTGATTTCGTCTTGTCAATCAAACTTTGCCTATGCCCTTCTACTGTACGCTTGCTGAGGAACAGCTTTTCAGAAATTTCTAGGTTTGTCAATCCATCGGCTAATAACGTCAATACTTCCATCTCGCGTGTAGTAAGTAATAATTCCGTCGGATCCATTCTAAATGCCCGGGCATCCTCTTGATGGATGAGTTTATCCACCAGCTTCATCGTAAGCTCTTCACACAGATACCGACCTCCTTTTGCCACATGATTGATGCAGAAAAGCATTTCCTCTGCATTCACATTTTTGACGAGATATCCTCTCGCACCATTCCGGAAGCTCTGCGCGACATAATGTTCGTCATACAGCATTGTTAGTATGATCACATATATCCCAGTGTTCTTTTCATGGATGTCTTTAATGAACCGAAAACCACCATTATCCATATTTAAGTCTGTAATAAGAATATCCGCTTCCACACCTGCGGCTATCAAATCCAATATCTCCCGACCACAGCATACATCGGCCACCACTTCAAGATTATCTTCATTATCCAATAGTAACTTTATTCCGTCTCTGACCACTAAATGGTTCTCTGCTAATAATATTTTCGTTTTTCCAATCGTTTCCCGCAACATACTGTTTTTATAAGTTTTGTCATAGTAAGATACAGTTATCAACAACTAGCCCCCCTTCATTGTTTGTAAACTCAAACTCACCTTTTAAAATACCATTAACTCTTTCAGCTATCAATATCATGTAATGCTAAAATAGGCGATATTTCACTATATTGATTTTCACCACTTATCTTCCAGCAAAGCCTCCAATTGTTCTATTTCTTTTTGATAGATTGTTTTTTTACGGGTGCCGAAATACAACGTATTTTCCAAGGGATGTTTTCCATCCCAGACCAACTTAATCTGATTCGTAGCTAACGCATCGGTACATAAAAAGTCTGGTACGACAGAAAAGCCGGTTCCATCACTCAAACAACGGACTATAGAGCTGATGTTGGGCACAATATAGTTGGGACTAAAATCAGGGTGCTCCCCAAAATGCTTCAGCCAAAAGTTTTTAAGATGCTCCATATCCGCAGCAGTACTATACCAGAGTTGCTCCTTTAACAAATTGGCCACTTCTTTCGTCCTATTTTCGGCCAACAATTTTTCAATCTCAACGGTATCTGTATTTGCCCCGGCAATTAGTACGATACGTTCTTTGGAAAAGGGTCTATAAAGTAGATTTTGCTGCGTCCCTTTCTTGGGCGTCACGATCAAATCCAAAAGTCCATTATCCAGATCGTGCTGCATTTTAGGGTACTCACCAAAATTGATGATCAGGTTAAAAGGTAAATTTGCTATATGTTCTTCCAGCGTATACTGAAAGGTCTCAAAACACATCCCTACACTGATAGTCACGCGTTCATCCTTGGCACGCTTATGAAAATGCTGCTCTGCACTTTCCATTTTCTTCAAAGGATCCAATACATAGTTATATAGGATCTTTCCCTTTTCCGTTGGCACCATCTTCCGTGCCGACCGATCAAATAGCTTATAGCCCGTGAATGCCTCCAGCGAGTTAAGATGCAGACTGACACCCGGTTGCGAAACAAACAACTCCTGCGCAGCTGCGGATAACGTGCCCGTCTCATAAATTGCCTTAAATGTACGTAGCCATTCTAAGTTCCAACGCATATTATATCATATTAATGATACAAAGGTATAAAATATATCATATATATAAACAAATAACAACCCCTCAAGCTATCATTTTTATTATACAGAACTATAATTTAAGTTATTTTAATAACACATAATAATGATAGAAATTTGCACTATCAATAATGAAAATAATAACATGAACAAGATATTTATCATCAACGGCGGTCAAACATTTGCGCACTCTGGGGGCGCATTTAACAATACACTTACCGGTTGGACAAAAGAGACTTTAGAACAATCGGGATTCGAAGTGCGGGTCACCTCAACAAATAATGAGTTTGATCCGATACAAGAGGTAGAAAATTTTAAATGGGCAGATATGATCATATATAACACGCCTATCTGGTGGTTTCAGGTACCTAATCGTCTAAAAAAATATATTGACGAAGTGTTTACTGCCGGTCATCAGAATGGTATCTATGCCAGCGACGGCCGAAGCCGCAAAAACCCAGCAATCAACTACGGGACAGGAGGATTGATGCACGGCAAAAAATATATGGTCAACTCCACATGGAACGCCCCCGAAACTGCCTTCACTCTACCGGGCGAATTTTTCGATCAGACATCAGTAGATGATGGTATATTATTCGGTTTTCACAAGATGAACCAATTTGCCGGATTGGAACGTATCGATGGCTTCCATTTTCACGACCTGGAAAAGAATGCGACAGCAGAACGCATAAACAATTACCATCTGGAATATGTTAAACATTTAGACCAAATATTAATCGAAGAAAAACAAAACGTATGATCTATATAACAGCTATTATCAAAGCCAAAGTGGAATACCGTGAAGAGGTATCAAAAGCTTTACAGCACATGGTCACCAAGACCCGCGAAGAAAAGGCATGTATACAGTATGATCTACATCAAGGGCAGGACGATGAGAATACCTTTATATTCTACGAAATATGGAAAGACCAAGAGGGATTAGATAAACATAATAAACAGCCTTATATTTTGGCCTTCGGCGAGTTGGCGCAAGAAAAATTACAAGAAAATCCACAGATTTATTTAACAGACAAAATTTAAAAAATGGAATACAGAAAATTAGGAAATACAGATTTACAGTTGTCGGTTATTACTTACGGTGCATTTGCTATCGGTGGCAATATGTGGGGTGGAAACGAACAAAAAGATTCTATTGAATCGGTAAGAGCATCGATTGATAACGGTGTAACAACTTTAGATACCGCACCTTTTTATGGTTTTGGACTGAGCGAAGAAATGATCGGAGAAGCTATTAAAGGATACGACAGAAGCAAAATCCAGCTCCTTACCAAATTTGGACTGGTATGGGATGGTAGCAATCAAGGCAAAGGAGACTTCTTCTTTGATGCGGAAGACGATGGCAAAGTATTGCCCGTTTATAAATACTCCTCAAAAGCCAGCGTGATCAAAGAGGTGGAAGAAAGCTTAAAACGCTTACAGACAGACTACATCGATCTTTTACAGATACATTGGCCTGATAGCACTACGCCGATCAGCGAAACCATGGAGGCGCTGGAAATCCTAATCCAGCAAGGTAAGATCCGCGCTGCTGGAGTGAGCAATTACAGTGTCGATCAAGTCAAAGAAGCTAGACAAACGGCAAACATTGCCAGTAATCAGGTTAGTTACAGTATGTTGAATCGAAGTTTAGAAAAAGACCTGGCACCTTATGCGCTAGAAAATAATTTGGGAATCATTGTGTACAGTCCAATGGAAAGAGGTCTATTGACCGGAAAATACTTCAAAGATGGTAAATTGAAAGAAAATGATCATAGAAATGGTTACTTCCAGCAATTTGACCTGAAAAAAGTAGAAACTTTCTTAGACGCGATCATGCCTATTGCTGAGCAAAAAGGAGCTTCCTTATCTCAATTGGTTTTACGCTGGACAAGCCTGCAACCAGCGATCACCGTTGTACTAGCTGGTGCTAGAAATGCCGAACAGGCTATAGCCAATGCAAAAGCAATGGACATCCATATTTCTACAGAGGAGATGATCTTTATCAATAAAGAATTAGCAAAAATATAAACAACAATGGACCGTCTACTTTCAAAAACAATTGCAACCTACGCCATCTCGCTTAGCGAATTCGAAAAGTGGTACGGGGTTTAACAAAACTCCCGAGGTGATCATCTCGGGAGTTACAGCTATTATTCCTTACTTTACTACGAAGGCACATTAATATTTGTAGAAATGAAAGACCGGGAAGCGTAAGAAAAAAGTAACAGGAGAACATAATAAAAACTAAACATAACGATAACACAGCTTTTTTTGCCAAACACCTTCCTATACCCTAATTTTGCACAACGACAATTTGCGTCAGATGAATTATCTCCATAAATGGTATTCACCTCATATTAGAATATTTTGAAACGTAATTTAGGTTTAATAAGGCTAACGATATATATAATGACGATCGCTTTATTTTTTTTTAATCCCCTCACCATAGGTCTTGCAGTTTTAGAATTGCTGGTTATCCTATTATTGCTATTAAGTTTTTATTATTTATATAAAAGATTGGGGTTTTACAATGTAAATTATAGAATTCCTGATATCCTCTGTATTTTCTGTTTACTGAATCAAATGGCTTATATCAGCTGGACAGTTATTATACCGGAAGTATTTTAGAAGTGTTAAAAGAAACATTCGTAAAGGATAAACGTACACTATGAATCATAGCGTACAAGAGCGTCGTCAAGATTCATCATATCGATCAGGTGGTTTGTATACTTCAAGATGTAAATTAAAACAGGCACTTCCTTTATAAGAAAGCGCCTGCTCATAAAATATTGTTGAAAAAGCTATTTCAGTTTTTCGATTTCTTCAACAGTAAGCCCTAAATCTTCGGCTATATCTTTTATTGGAAGGCCTCTCTTTTTTAAATTCAACGCAGACTTAAGTTTTTCAGCTTTGGCTTTGGTACGTTCTTCTAATCGACCTTTATGTAAACCTTCCTGCAAACCTTGCCTAACAGCCGTAAGACGGATGCTCTCCGCATCACGCTTATCCTTTAAGCTCCATTCGTATGCTTTCATATCTTCTACCTTTAGATTTGATACCTCTCCGATATCAAAGATAAGACCAAATACACGTTTATCCAAAAATTTTGGTATTTCTCTCAACTGTGACATGTGCTTGAAAACATATAGCCACATATCCATAAAGGTCTTGATTTCAGATTCTTCTTTACGGAAATTAGGCAGGCTGAGAAGCTTGTAGCCCAACTTGTTATAAAACTGGACTTTGTGCTCCCGGTCGTAAAGCACTACATCGTAATAGTACTGATCACTGGCCGCGCTGTCCAATGCAAAATCAAGGATACCGATGAAATAAACCTCGGAAAGTTCATAGGTATTGCCCTTATGACCACGCGGCACCAACGTATGGATAAGACGTGAACTTCTAACTGCGCTGATCTCATGTCTGCTACTATTTCGAATTGTCAGGTTCTCCATAATTTTCTCATAGCTTCGGATGCTTCTCTATAAAGCGCTTTGTCGCCTCGCCTTTGATGACTATTCCTTTTTTAAGATCTATAACCCAAGGTGTTTTTCCGCCGTTTCCCTCTTTTTCGTAAAGCAACAAAAAGGGTTCCGGATGACCGATTTCGTAGTCTGCTGGATCGGCATAAGACTCTTCCGACACCGTTAAATGGACACCCCGAAACAGGTATCTTGCTTGCTTGGTTGCTGTATAAAAACCGGAAACATGGTTTGATTTTTTAGTTGTATCGCTTTGTGAAACAATACCATTGTAGGAGCCGTCGGCATTTTTCTCCAAGAAAAAATAGGGTTGTCCATGATCGCTGAAATCCGAAGTATAACGAAGGAGTTCTTTTGGATGATCAAGGTCGGAGATATTGAAACAGAAAATCCCATAGCTGACCGCTATACCCAACAAATAATTGTCTCCATCGAAAAATTGAAATCCACCCACGGTTCCACTGATGGAATCATCGCCATATGCTACCCCCAGACCGGGCTGTATACGCACGGAGATCTTTTCATTTTCCAGATCAACGAGATACACCCGGTAGCGGTCGATAACAAAGAAAGACGGACGTCCATGTAGTTGGATCGATTCTGCACGGGACATCTCTAGATCGGGATATTCATCCATCGGAGCCAGGATATCCGTAATGGTGTCCTTTTCAATCACGCGCAGCGTCAACGGACCGTATTGAAAATCTTTAAGCAACATCCGGCCCACCTGATAGGTTTTACCCACATGGGTATATTCCCTTTGCACGCCGAAGGTTTCTGTTTTATCTGCATTATAGATATGAGTAAAATTTATATCCAAACCACCCTTTGATTGAGCTAAAAGTATCATTGGCAGACTATACGCCACGGTCATTATCAAGAGCAGAAAACCATTCTTACACCTCATCTTCCAAAGTTTAATACAGGTTTGAATCTATCAAATGTAGTCCATCGTCCAACGATATCAAAGCCGGAATCGAAAAATAGCGGTTTTCGTGGATAGGTTGAAGCTCTTATTTTGGAGAAATTTGTATCAGAGGGAAAACCTCTTAATTGAAAGTTTGAATCGATGACAAAATGTATATTTTACCTAGGTATTATGCTTAGCAGCAGTGCCTGTGCGCAGACGGGATTGCCAGTCGATGTTACACCGCAGGAAGCATTGTATCCCTATGCGGATGGGTGGGTGTCGCAACAGGAAAACGATGAGTTTATTTCCTTTTACCTGCATCCGCCAACCTTGAAAGAGTTTAGGGAAAAATAAAAAAATCGTTGTTGTATTTTTATATATGTAATACCATGAGGGAAAAACATATCTTCTATTACCGCTTCTTTGCGATCGTACTCATCGCCAGCAGCCTGCTGACTTCCTGCTTTGGCCCTAAGAACCTCGTTACCCAACAAAGCGGCATGCCCTATTACGATTATGTGGGTGAGAACCTAAATGGTTGGGGTTTGGTGAGGCAGGACAGCCTGTGGGGCTATATCTCGGCAGATAGAAAGCAGGTTATAAAGCCGACTTTTACATGGGCAACGGACTTTGCCGACGGGATGGCGCTGGCGCAGGATGACCGTGGATATCGTTATATCAACGCTCAGGGCAAATTATTGCGAAGAATAAAAGCACCGCATGCCTATTCGTTTTCTAAAGGATTGGCTCCAGTAGAAATAAAAGGCAAATGGGGTTATATCAACCGTAAAGGCAAAACAGTCATCAAGCCGCAGTTTGACTGGGCTGAACCTTTCAGTGAAAATCGGGCAGCAGTTGCTATCGGATTAAAAAAAGGGTATATCAATACACAAGGAGAGATTGTCATCCCCGCTATTTATCAGGAAGCACATGCTTTCAGAAATGGGGTAGCGATCGTCCGGAAAGACTTCCAGTTCGGCATCATCGATACACTGGGCAATTTTATATTACCCAACAGCTATGATGAAATAGCCCCCTGGGAAAACGATTTTTATCGACTCGGGGTATATAATCCGGCAGCAGATCGGGTGAATATCTTTGGCTTGGCGGATGCAAAGGGGAATCTGCTACTGGACGCCCTGTATGCTACCATCGACCTGCAGGAGGGACAATATATCCGCGCAAAAAAAAATAGCCTTTACGGGCTTTTCGACCGGCAGGGAAAAGTAATCATTCCCGTAACATGTGCTTATTTGGGCGAAATCTGGGATAATGGCCTGATGGTGGCTAAAAAAAACGGAAACTGGGGCTTTCTGGACAGGAACGGAGAAGTTGCGCTTCCCTTTACCCATCAAGCTCCGATTAGTGCCGCCGAAGGTCGGATATGGATACGAAAAGACAGTGCTACAATCCTGATGGATTACCAGTTTCGGGAAATCAAACGATTCAACAAGTACAATAAGGTATATCCTTTTTCAAACGGCTATGCTGCGGTTAGCATAAAAGATACGAGTGACTATTACGGAAACATTTACGGGTATATAGACCGAGATGGAAACGAAGCGATTGCCCCGCAATTCGACGGAGGTGCCGGAGATATTAATCGGTACGGAATAGCTGTCGTTGGAAAGAAGAGTTACGGTATCGTGAGGGAACACCTCTTTAACATACAGAAAAACGTATTGGTGAATGAGAAAGGGTATTCGGACTTAAAAAGGTTTGGACCATTGTTGTTCAATAGTTATGGGGATTTCATCTCTTCAGAAACAGGGGAACCGATCAACGATTTTCTTTATCAGTCCATCAAACCTTTAGAAGGCGATCGAAAAGAACTGGCAGCAGTTCGCCGAGACGGAAAAGAAGGGTTGATTGATACGACACTGACGGAATTATTACCGTTAGCATTTGACGACATAGGCTCTTTCTACAATGACCGGATGAAGCTAAAAAAGAATGATCGCTGGGGATATGCCGACGAACAATTTCGCATACGCATTCCGATGATATATGATGATGCCCATTATTTTCGATATCCGATGCTGACCGAGGTCACACAGAATAAGAAGAAGGGTGTCATTAACCGGTACGGACAAGAAATCATTCCAGTGAATTATGCCCAGATATTATTCGACTACGCCTGTGGTCGTATCTATGCCAAAAAAGCGGACGGTATAGATATTTACGACAGAGAAGGTCGTTTACTACGACCTACCGATTTTAGCTATATAGGATTGTACGGGCGCAGAAATTATATTGCCTACCGGCAAAACGGCAAGCTGGGTTTTATGGATTTTGAATTTAATATACTGTACGAACCGGAGTTCGACGGTGTTGGACATTTTTACGATGGGTTGGCATGGGTGGCGGTGGATCAAAAAGGTGGATATATCAACGAACAGTTTCAATTGGTCATCCCTGTTCAATTTGAGTATATAGAAAATTTTGCCATCGGGATTGCTAAGGTAAAAAAAGACGGTCGTGAATATTATATCAATACCGAAGGAAAAGAAGTTATACCTACCGAAGCTGAGCTGAACAAACGAAACGAAGAAGTAGAGCGGAGAAAGCGTGGGTGGATTGATTTTAGTAGTTAAAGATGTTCATTTTTCCTTGTTTTCGTGGATTGCCTGGTATGAAACGACCAGCTAACTTTGTTTACATCGATTGTAGTAAGAAAAACTGAAGTATGATAACGAAATTACAAACCATAACACTCGTCCTGATTGCCGTGCTGGGCATTTGGTCGTGCAGCAAGAATGATGGAGCCGATCGCGACAACGAAAATGACGGGATCGAGAATCTGCCCGGTAAACTGATATATACCTTTACCGGAGATGTATATCAGCTGGATCTGCGTACAAACCGACAGAGCACTTATTTCACGTTCAACACCTACGGCTTCAATTCTTGGGATATGGGCCGCGACGGACAGTTCAGGCTGACCAGCGAACGGGAAGCTGGTGTATTTGATGTTGCCAAAATCACGTTGGTACGTAATTCGGATGGAACAATTGCCGATGAATTTGATTATGATTCGCCGAGGGGTACGGATACTAAAGTACAGGCTTTGCTCTCGCCCGATAATAAAAAAGTGTTGTATAGCCCGACGTTGGATAATGGTATCGTCATCACCGATCTAGACGGGAACATACTTACCCACTTGGAGGCGGTGAACACCGATACGGGACCTATATCTCTTGGAATTAACGACGAAGTGCTGTGGCTTCCCGGCAACCGTATTGTGTTTACGTTAGATGGCCGGTATATCTTCCGGTCCGACCCGCCCTATACAAGCTTGACCTTGCTAAAAGAAATGTCCTACACCCAATGGGGCAACCTACGGGTAAACAAGCAGGGCACACAACTTGCATTGATGGTGAGCAACCATATATACGTGATGGATGCGGATGGCAGTGATTTGCGGCAGGTCACGGAAAGCAGCGGCGGAGAGATCCATGCTGATTTCTCCCCTGATGGGAAACACCTGCTGATAGCAAAAAAAATTGGCCCTACATTCTTTTACTGGAACCTCGCCATTATCCCGAACGATGGTCAGGTGTATGATATGGATGATGACGAAGAGGTAATCGTCATACAACCCGAGGGAGAAGAAATCCTTCCAGCGGTTGATGGTCCTACATTTTGGGTGGAATGATATGCGATCCTGCTTCGTTACTCTGCATCGCACCCAATGTTTATTCGGAATTTTCTATCCATCCCGAAACCTTTGAATTTGACAAAAAAGTATATTGGCAAGCCATTGTTATGGCAATCATTATTCTCATTTTGGTATTTATATATGTCGAATGGTACATGAAATACCGATTGGGTATTCCTTAATTTTTTAAGGATCGGAGATATATTATTTTAAACCATCAGTTAGTAAAATATAATAGTATGGCAGGTTGGATTATTTCATTGGTTGGTTTTATCATACTTTTCAATGTTGTTGGCAAACAGCAGCGAAAGGGTAAAAACGTATCCACGATACGTAAAATATTAGCCTGTATCCTGTGCTTCCATATCAACTGGATAGGAAGTTTGTTATTGTACGAACCCGTTATGGAGGTTTTTGATATCAGCACGGACGGCTTTATGAACATGAACGGTCTAATTACCGCTACGGTTATCTGGATGGTGATCGCCATCATCGTGTTGGTGGTAACCTCCTATACCCAAGAACTGTTAGGCCCGCTTTACCGCACGGTGCGAACCACTCAAATGGTATTTTTATTCCTGCCGATCATCCTGCTTGTCCTGTTTTTTTTCGTGGTAAGCTTTAAATGATGTGATGGATTTTTGGATCTTCACAAGCCCAACAACAATTAGCTATGGGTTACACCATCAAACCCATATGATACAAAAAACGTATCTTTAGCTACGGATGACAAAATTAAGGAACTGGGCCATACCGTATAGGCTGGAGCGGTTTGGCATTTTTATTTATAAAGTATTGCTATGGCCCGCCCTGGGGCTTGTTATCGGTTTTTTTACCGCCGAGATGCTGGGGTTTATATCGGCCTGGTTGCTTTTTGTATTCATTCCGGGTAGTATTGGGTTGGCCTGGTTATTTGTCTGGGGATTTATTGGATATACGGACCGTAAAGCCCAAACGGCCACATCTGACCTGGCGTCTGATGGGAAGAACGCCTTTCCCGCACGTATAGACAGCGTTGATCATGGCGGTGTCCGATTAATGGAGAAACGGGATCTGTTAGTCATAAAAATGACGGTATTTCCGAAGTTTAAGCCACCCTTTCAGACAACGATACGCCAGTTTATGACAGCCGAACAAATTGAACAGCTGCAAGAGCAGCATGTTGTCACGTTTTTTGAAGATTCCCACAACCCTGGCTATGGAAGGATGTCCCTTGCACAACCGGCGGGAGAGCTTTTAATAGACGACCCTGCATTTCAGGCGACTAAAATCTATCCTGAACGGAGAAAAAGTTCATTTTTACCCTTGATTGGGCGTAAATTGAACCTACTGACACGTTCGGTAAACATGGTGCTGATTTTCGCGTTGTTTGGTTTCGGCTTTATTTCACCTTTTATGGTTACGGGCAATGTGGATTGGCTACGCTTGAGCGTAATCTATTTTCCACAGAAGCTGGTTTTTCAGTACAAAGGTAATTTTAATGCGGAAGCATTCAGAAAAGCTTATGCTAAAGCCATGGCGTATATTGCCGATCGGCGGGTCGAATCCTTGCTTTTTTACAAAGACTATACCAATGTAAGAGTCGAAGCTCCCGATAAGCCCGGTTATATCGAGCATGCGATCATTCGCGGGAATTCTGTGGAAGAAGGTATCCTGTCATTAACGACCTCCGAACCCGACCGGTTGTTCACCGTCGACTCGGTTAGCTTTGAACTGTTGCAGAAAGTACTGGATGATGTTTCAACTGACCATAATATTGAAGACATCTTCTACATCGGGGTTCGAAGAGATACCCGTTGGGGAACGCGGGACGGCCGTATCCCCCCTGACTATAAACAAAACCATGTTGATATCCACGTTCTGTTCCGTCCGGATAGTGAGTCGCTTCATTATCATGGTGAGACAGGTGTGCGATTACCGAGATAAAAAGGGTAGTCAATCAGGTGGTATGCTTCCGCACCAGTAAGAATGCAATTGATCGTTTTAACACGGTTTGTAGGAAATGGACAATGGAAAATAAAGACACGAATCACAAAAGATTTTTCAAACTATTCATAGCTTGGTTAGTTGCATTCTGTGCATTCGGTTTTCGTATTTCCCAAGCGCAGGATGCTGTTCAGCAGTATTCCGACAGTTTATTGAATAGTGCCCTTAAAGCCCCTACAACAGAACTGAAAATAGAGGGACTTTTAGGGGTCAGCATCTTTTGGAGTGACCGCGATACTGCAAAAGCGTATAAATATCTGGAAGCAGCCCGCCAACAGATGGGAAAATCTCCAATTGCTTTTCAACAGGGGTTGTATCAGCTTTATCGTGCCAATATCTTAATGGAGTATGACCAGCAGCAAGCAAAAAGAGTATTCCTTCATGCGGATTCCTTGTTGGCAACAGACCAGTCACAGAAAAGCTATCGGTACCGGGCAAAATTGTGGAACAATTACGGCGTCCTTATCCAATCCGAGGATAAGGGTAAGGAGTTTATGAATACCATTCTGACCAAAACTTTGCCTTATGCCCGCCACGCGGGTGACAGTGCCCAGGTCGCTTACCAATTTCAAAATGCGGCTACACAACTTGCTGACGTACAAGACTATGCCGGTGCCGCTGATTACTACCAAAAAGCATTGCATACATTACGAAACCTACCTGGACAGGCCGAACATAAACTGGAAATATTTAGTAATAGCGCTAAAAATGCCGTGCTTTTGCGGGATTACGTACGGGCAAAAATACACATAGATAGTGCCCAGCGCTTCGTAAAGATCATTCCGCATTCAACCGCTATCCCCGCCTTTTATCGTACTAAGCTAACCTATTTCAGACATATAAAGGATTATCAAAAAGCCCTGCAAAGCTATCGTAAAGGAGTTACCGCTGCCCAGCAGTTAGGGAATCAATATATGCTGATGGATCTCAACTTCGAACTTCATCTATTGTACAAAGAACGCGGCGACTATGCCTTGGCCAAACATTACCTCGAACTATCAAACCAGTACCGACCTTTCCACATGCTTAGAAGCATAGCTTTACACCATTATGAAATGGCACAGTTAGAATACCACTTGAGGAATTACAAATCGGCCTATGAGCAATTGGATACAGCGTCAACGATCATGGACTCGATCTATCAAAAGGATTTGGCCACAAAAGTTTTAAACTTAGAAAAGCAATATAACGCTGCTGAAAAGGAGAACCGTATCCTCCGGCTCGAAACAAAAAATAAACAACAGGAACTTGCGATAGCCAAAAGCCGCTGGTGGGAGCTTTCGTTAGCGGCCGGACTGGCCCTGGCGGTATTTGTCGCCTATTTCTGGTGGAAAATAAATGCAAAAAACAAAAAATTACTTATACAGAACGATTTGCTATACAAAGAAGAACTACGTAGCATGCGCCAACAAGAACGTCTGAGCCAGTACGACGCTATGCTTCAAGGGCAGGAGGCAGAAAGAAGTCGTATGGCCAAAGACCTCCACGATGGATTGGGTGGGCTTCTGGCGGGTGTTAAACTAAAGTTATCATCGATTGTCGCAAGAGCTGGTGAGGCTCAGGTGGGCGAGAAGAATGCCATTAACGATGTTGTCGGCCAACTGGATTATTCGGTAGATGAACTGCGGCGAATTGCCCACGATATGATGCCTGAATCCCTGCGGTTCGGTGGTTTGGCGCCTGCTTTATCGGACCTCTGCCGGTACATGGGTACACCAATGGTGCAGGTGGTATTCCAAAATCTGGGTATCAAAGACAATTATCCGGACCAATTACGGGTGACCGTGTACCGTGTCGTCCAGGAGCTGCTGACGAATGCAATCAAACACGCCAATGCTACGAAGATCATTCTGCAATGCAGTGAGTTGGACAACTGGCTGTTTGTTACCGTGGAAGACAATGGTAAAGGGATGGATCAAAGAGAAGAAAATCGGAAAAAGGGACTGGGACTGATCAATATCCGGAACCGGATTTCCTTATTAAATGGAGATATCGAAACCGTTTCACATCCGGGGGAAGGTACAACTGTTAATATTCAAATACCCAAATACCTTTATAATGGAGAATGAACAGATTAAACTTATTATCGTGGATGACCATCCCGTAGTGCTACAGGGGTTTGAGTATATGCTGCATGATGTAGCGGGAATACAGTTTATCGGTAAATTTACAGATGCAACCTCTATGCTGGGGTATTTACAAAATAATGCGGTGGACGTTGTACTGCTTGACATCAATCTACCAGACCAGAACGGTGTCGATGTCTGTGCCGCTATCAAGCAGCTTCACGAAGACACTGTCGTGATTGCGATCAGCAATATCAACGAATGGAGCATTATCCAACGGATGTTAGATGTCGGTGCAAATGGGTATTTTCTCAAAAATGCAGCAGCGGACGAACTCATACAGGGTATCAAGAACGCTATTGAAGGCGAAACGGTACTTAGTCAAGGTATCGAAGACATCTTAAAAAGCCGGGACACAGGCGATCTGCCGGTTATCACCCGCAGGGAAAAAGAAGTGCTTGCCCTATTGGCATCTGGACTTAGCTCTGTAGAAATAGGCGAAAAAATCTTCATAAGTCCACTTACGGTTGAAAGTCATCGGCGCAATCTATTGCAAAAGTTTAAAGTAACTAATGTAGCAGCGCTCATCCATAGGGCTACCGATATGAAGTATATTTAGCAGAACTTTAGTCGAGAAGGTTCCAAAAACGAAAGAATCACCTTATTGTAGACAATTTGTATATACGAATAAGAGTGCTCTGTGCATTTTAAGGTCCCATGACGATTATAGTTTTATTAACGTCCCCTAATGAGCCGATTGCTGCTTTTGCTCCAATGGTTTCAATTTCTTTTCTTTTTTCGGGATTGCTGCTGATTTCTTGATAAGACAAAGGTATCCCAACAAACGGCCTTCACCGATACCCAGATTTCCCCATCTGATGACCGTTTTTCCCGAACACACCTCGCCAGTTTCCGTTGAAAGAGAAAACTTCGTCTAAATCACATTTCAACAGCATAATATGAATGCGATATTTGTTCAAGAATTGAACCTTAAACAATAAGAATACCTTCAAAATTTGACTTCTTCGATGTCCTTTGGAAACTCATTGACTTTGATAGTTCTTCAATTTTAATATCGTAGATTAGTTGTTATAATCACAAAGCGATGAAAAACAGTAAGAAAATTGAGGTGAAAGACAAACTGGTAACACAAAAACTCATAAAGGTCGTTGCTTTTGATCAATCCAAGTATATGACCAGACCGCACAAGCATAATGGTTATTTGGAGTTGGTGTTCCTATTTTCGACTTCTGGAAAGCATGTAATCGACGGAAGGGAATCTACAATAAAAACGCCTTGTCTATTGGTGATCAGAAAGGGTAATGTGCACCATTGGGAATTAGTCAATCCAGTAACGGGATTTGTTGTTTTAGTGAAAGACATATTTATTAACCAAAGCCTTGATTTTGAAATAAAAAGGCTGGTGGATGAAATTATCCGGTTTGATACGGTATACCTTAAGGATAGCAAAACTATGGAGGCTTTATTAGGAGTATTGGCTGTTGAAGAAAATAAAGTATGTCAGGAAGGGCTGCTCAAGGTAATCTTGGCAAAAGCCTTGGAACATATAGACAGTCCTAGACAAGCTGCAGCTACCCAAAAGAATATCTATCATCGATTCTGTGGATTGCTCAACGAAGATGCAAAGGTCATCAACCATGTGGCGCATTATGCAACAAAGTTGAACACGAGCCCCCAAAACTTGAACGCTGCCTGCAAGAAAAATTCAAATTTAACGGCTTCGGAAGTATTGGCGGGGTATATAATTAAAGAGGCCAAGAGGTTGCTCTTCTATACGAACAATTCAATATCCGAGGTAGCTTTTGAATTAGGCTTCTCTGATAAGTCAAATTTCTCTAAATATTTTAAACGGTATACCGGTATTACGCCGAGGGAATTCAAGGCGCAGGAAGCCTAGAATTCCTTTTCTCCAAATTCACTCTTAGGAAGTTTAAGTACTTGGTTCAATTTATGAAGGTTGAAATTTAAGTTCACTAAAAAAATATTCTTCTCATAAATGTAATTAGTTGTCGTATAGAAATCATTGGAGAATGTCGTGATTCGTTGCTCATTTACACCCCAATTACCAAGTTCCACAAATTGCCATTGCAGTTGAGCCGTAATAGCTCCTTTTAGGAAGCCCTTGCTTAAATTGAAATGTGGGGTAGCAAATTTCGAATCCATGCCTTGCACGGTCGGTCTTTCTGAAAGGTAATTAACCTGTATTCCTGTACTCCAGCTTTTTAGGAAATCCACTTGGACACCGGCATTAATGGAGTACACCCAATCTTGATTTGCTCTCACTTCCCGGTAATCTAATACCTGGCCTAAAATTTTATAGTTATATAGGTTCAATCCGCCATTTATCCTTAACCAAGATAGTGGTTTTCCCTCTCCGCCAAGCTCAAACCCATAGCGCGAAGCCCAGTCTGCGTTTGTAAATACGCGGTGTAAGATGGTATCGGCATACACAGCGTTAACCCTTTGGATTGGATTTTTGGTATGTTGGTAATATGCGTTCAAAAAAAGACTTCCGGAGGTAAGTTTCTTGACCAGCCCTGTTTCTACATTGGTGGTGAATTCCGGTAGTAGCTCCGGATCTCCCTGCTCCAAAGTTTCGGAGTGCTCCCGTTCGGGGATCGGATTCAATTCAAAATTATTGTTACGTTGTACTCTTCTTGCTGCAGCCAGTTTCCATGACCAACCCGCTCCCAAATCATGTTTTAAATTAAACGTAGGGTATAACTGATGAATGGAATAAGGATATTCTTGACCGGTATGCAGCAATAGTAGATCCCGTTGATAATATTCGTATCTAAGGCCTAAAGAAAGTTCTGTTTTACTAAATTCCCTATCATATTGTGAAAAAAGGGCATGTACCCGGTTTGAAGTATTCATTTTGCCGGTAAACTCCGGGATCAATTGTAAATTATTCCTTCCGTTCTCGGAAGTATAATATTCAAAATTACCTTTTTGGTTATCGTTCCTTAATTGATAGCCTGTTAATAACGCTGCATTTTCCAATTGCCAGCTATGCTGTAAAGAGAGTCTCAAACCTCGCAATGGGTTAGTGTACCTATTATTCGTCCATTGGACAGTGTCAACCCTATTTTCAATATTTCCGTTTTTTGTTGACCCGTAGATATCGGCATATTCATATATGGCGCCTAATTGCAGGGTATGAG
This sequence comes from Sphingobacterium arenae, assembly GCF_014692505.1. Classification (GTDB taxonomy): domain Bacteria; phylum Bacteroidota; class Bacteroidia; order Sphingobacteriales; family Sphingobacteriaceae; genus Sphingobacterium; species Sphingobacterium arenae. Next base: position 33,943 of record NZ_JACNYK010000010.1, read on the forward strand.
CCGCATTGATTTTGTACTGATACGAGAAATCTAGCAGATAAAATTCTCCCTGTTTATTTTGAAGGTTGGGGTTGAAATAGTTTATCCTGGAAATTTCTTCCCCTGTAGAGGGGCGTATTGTCCTATTGGTATAGTGAATATCAGCCACACGGTCCTGGAACCTTCTCGACGCCAGTACACCGAAGTTTACGGAGTGTTTGTCTGTTATTTCATAAGCACTGTTCAATCGGATCCCGAAATTGTATTTGTCAAAACTTCTTTCACCTTGCGAGGGGAAAAAAGTCTGTCGATCCCCGATAATCGTATTTACATCACCATCCCTAAACCCTGCATTGTCATTTCGTAGATAGTTTGCCGAACCATTCAATTCCAATCTGTTTTTTTTATACTGAAAGGCAATATCGCCACCAAATCGTTTCTGGGGTTCACGATTATCATAATCGTCGATACTGGGAAGACCACCTTGTAAGTTAAGCAACCAGGTAAACCCGTTTGCCACATATTTTTTAGTCTTTAGGTTAATGATACCACCTTTCCCATCGGGGTCAAATTGAGCAGTAGGACTAGTAATATATTCCACCTCTGAAACATCGTTGGCAGCTATTTGATTCAATATGGTCGCCGGATCTAAGAAAGAGGGTTTTCCATTTATCAATACAATCACACCGGTATTGCCCCGCATGCTGATATTTCCATTGGCGTCTACGGTTGCAGAAGGCAGATTCTTCACGATATCCAATGCTGTTCCCCCAATGGCATTTTTATACTGGCTGGCTTGGTAAGTTCGTCTATCACTACCATGTTTCTGTCCTGCAATAACGGTTTTTACCATAACCTGTTCCAGACTATTGTTGGCACTGGAAATAAAGATAGTTCCCAGATCTATGCTTTTTTGACCTTCAATTTCGAAGATTGTTTTCTTTTGACCATACCCGATGAATTTCACAGTTAGGCTGTATTTGCCATTTTTAAGACCGGAAAAACTGAAATGACCAGCTGTATCAGTGATCATCCCATCGATTACCTGATTATTGTCATCTAAAAGACCGATACTGGCATAAGGGATGGGAGTGGTCGACAAGGAATCTTTAACAATGCCCGAAACCCTGGAATGCTGTGCAGTTGCAAATTCAACTGTAAATAAGAAACAGCATAGAATGAAAAATCTATTCACAAAATTGTAGTTTTCCTCAAAAATAAGGAAGAAAAGGAGGTTATGGAGTTAGAATGAAAATTATACCACTTTTTTTTCAAATGAACTATTTTATGCGGCTTGGAAAGCTTAACGTTGCACAACGACAACTGAAAAAGGCAATATCTCAACTGTAAAAGTCAAGACAGTCGACAAAAAATCGAAAATCTTATAGATTTTTAAAATTATTATCGTAATATTGCGATATTAAAATCATATCATGGGGCTTACAAAATCAGAAATATTTACGGACGAACAGAACAGATTGGCTTCTTTGTTTAAAGTTTTTGGACATCCTGCACGGGTAGCCATTCTACAATATATCATCAATCAGAAAGCCTGTATCTGTAATGATTTGGTTGATGAATTGGGTTTAGCACAGGCAACCATTTCACAGCACTTAAAAGAGTTAAAGAGTATAGGTATCATTCAAGGAACAATCGAAGGCAAATCCGTATGTTATTGTATTGATGAAAAACTTTGGAAGCAAATTCAAGAGGAATTCAATGCTTTTTTCAATCAAGAGGTCAAAGTAATCAGTTGCTGTTCTTAATATTTTTTTGACCCTTATCATCGTAATATTGCAATGTATAATTTAATATAAATTCAAATCTTATCTTATTTTTATGACACTTGAACAAATCAAAGAAATCCTACCGACATTGGACAATGTGGAATTTCAGTTAGAGAACGGAACGTCTGTTCCCGAACATTTCCATGTTACGGAAGTAGGACAGATTACCAAGCATTTTATTGACTGCGGTGGTGTAGTCCGTACAGAGAAAGCGGTAAACTTCCAGTTATGGAATGCGGGCGACTATGAGCACAGATTAAAGCCGACCAAGCTATTGAACATTATCAAGCTGTCCGAAGAAAAATTGGGTATCGAAGATGCCGAGATAGAAGTAGAATACCAAAATGAAACGATTGGCAAGTTTGACTTGGGTTTTGACGGCAAGCATTTCATCCTAAAGAACAAACAGACCGCTTGCTTGGCAAGCGACGCCTGCGGTATTCCTGCGGAGAAACAGAAAGTAAAATTATCGGAGTTGAACAGCACTTGCTGTACACCTGATTCGGGATGTTGTTAAACACGAAGGGCCAACCGTCATGTATAAGAATTTAACTGAAACCATAAACGGGATTATAGACGTCCAGACCGTAAGTGAGGAACGCAAAACGATACTGCAACCGCTGATAGACTTTGTACAGCAAAAAGCAGACAGCGCAGAGGATATAAACCTCAATTTTATCTGTACCCATAATTCACGTAGAAGCCATTTAGCACAGATCTGGGCGCAGGTGGCAAGTGCATACTTCGATATCCCAAACGTGCATTGCTATTCCGGCGGTACGGAAGAAACAGCACTGTTCCCGAAAGTAGCGGAAACATTGACCAATCAAGGGTTCAATATTTTCAAGATTGCGGAAACCGATAACCCTATATATGCCATAAAATACAGCAATAATGCATTGCCTATCATTGGGTTTTCAAAAAAATACGATAGTCCTTTCAATCCTGCATCGGCATTTGTCGCCATTATGACCTGTTCGCAGGCAGACGGCGGATGTCCTTTCATTGCAGGTGCGGAAAAGCGAATACCCATTACATTTGAAGACCCCAAGATGTCGGACGGCTCGACCGGACAGGCACAGGTATATACCGAAAGGAGTTTGCAGATAGCACAGGAGATGCTTTATGTTTTTTCAATGATTAAAAATTAGCCGATGCAACCGAAACTAAAATTTCTTGACCGCTACCTTACCTTATGGATATTCCTTGCGATGGCGACAGGCATCGGGTTAGGACATTTCTTTCCGAGCATTTCCAGTGCTACCGATGCACTATCCGTGGGCACGACCAATATCCCTTTGGCGATAGGTCTGATACTGATGATGTACCCACCGTTGGCTAAGGTTGATTATTCACTGTTGCCCAAAGCATTTAAGGACACCAAAGTAATCGGCATTTCTTTATTGCTGAATTGGGTTATCGGTACGGTATTGATGTTCGGTTTAGCCGTTCTGTTCCTACGGAACGAACCCGATTATATGACAGGTCTAATACTTATTGGCTTGGCAAGATGTATTGCAATGGTCATCGTATGGAGTGACCTGGCAAAAGGGAACAGGGAATATACGGCATTATTGGTGGCACTGAACAGTATCTTTCAGATAATAAGTTACAGTTTCTTTGTCTGGCTGTTCATCAACGTATTGCCTAACAAATTAGGCTTAGCCAATTTCAATGTAAGCGTATCCATGAAAGATGTAACCGAAAGCGTGTTGATATACTTAGGTATTCCTTTTTTCGCAGGTTTTATAAGCCGTTATGCACTTGTAAAGTCAAAAGGTATAGAATGGTACAATAGAAAATTCATATCCAAAATATCACCTATCACATTGTATGCGTTGCTCTTCACCATTGTATTGATGTTCAGTCTGAAAGGTGATAAGATACTGGAGTTACCGATGGATGTCCTAAAGGTAGCGGTACCATTAATTATCTATTTCGTACTGATGTTTTTCGTGAGCTTCTTTTTAAACAAATCCCTAAATGTTCCCTATGACAAAAACGCATCCATCGCATTTACCGCCACAGGAAACAATTTTGAGTTGGCCATAGCTGTGTCTATTGCAGTATTCGGTATTCATTCACCACAGGCATTTGTGGGCGTTATCGGCCCACTTGTCGAAGTGCCAATATTGATACTTCTGGTAAGGGCAAGTTTGTGGTTGAAAAAGAAATTCTATCCGAATTTTAACGCTCAATAATCGTTTTTATCTCATCCACAAACGCATGGCTTTCTATGACGGAAACTTAAAACAATTTTAAGAATAGTTCCAAAAACGAAAGAATCACCTTATTGTAGACAATTTGTATATACGAATAAGAGTGCTCTGTGCATTTTCAGGTCCCATGGCGATTATAGTTTTATTAACTTTACCCCGAGGAAGAAATTATGATTTCTAGAATTTTTTAGGACTGCCTCCTACTCCGAAAAATCTGGCCTTTAAGTACCTGGCCACTGATACTGAATTTTTGGAGATCGGAATATTCAAGGATGGAAAAATCGTGGATAAAGTCTATATGCTGGAAAATGATTTGAATTTATATAACGAAAAAGAAATAATTTATGTGGATTAGGATTACAGATATCATCGTCAAACAGATAGAGGCCACCCATCTGGAAAACCCGGTACGTCCCGACAGCCCGATGGAACTGGGTTTGTTTCAACGGGAAAGCAGATCTGCTTTCCATGTGCATACAACGAAAAAAGTATTTCCCCAATACTACGAAATACCCGGCGGTGGTCGCATTCCGATGCGGAAGTGGACCGGTGAGATGAAAACGTTTGCAGAGCAGGAAACGGCCAAAGTTCCTCCCCTGTCCGGGGGCTTGAAGATCACCCTCTTCGGATGGATACTCTTTTTGTTTGCATTGGGGTTAATAGGCTATGCGGTGTATGAAACAGTGACCTTACCGCAACAGAAAGCCGCTTACGAGCAAAAAATGAACGAATTGGCAACGGTGCACGAAGGCGAGATTTACTTTGGCCGGTACCGGCTATATAAAGTGCCGGGCGATTTCGTGGGAAGCGAAGGCGGATTTGGCTGGTTTAAGGTGGTCCGCATTGAAAACGACGTCTATCAAATCGCAAAAAGCATCGAAATCAGCAAGACCGCCAAACCAAAGGAGAAAATGAACAGCAGCGATTTTGAACAGGAAACAAGTGCCGTAAAAGCAAAGGATCTGGAGGCCTATACAAAACAGTTCCTTTCAGAGGACGGACTGATCGAATTCAATTTTGATCAGAAAAAGGAATAAGATGATCCACAACCATTTTGGGTGACATCAACCGAAATGATAACTACTGGTAAGCAATCCTAGGAAATACGCCGAACGCTATCAAAACACCTTTAACAGATAAAAACGACAACAATAAAAATGAATACATGAAACTTTTAATCAGAACAGTCCTTTTAGCCGTTATTATCAGCAGTGTGCTTTTTTCCTGTAGCAAAGATGATGATAACGCACCTGATCCTCAAACCGGATACTTTGTAAAATCGGTCACCGTGTACACTCCTTGGAACCGGGACTCTATACAGATCGGGTTTCGGTATGATGACCGTAACAGAATTATTGAGCAGTCCTTCGGCGAAGATCTAATTACCTACACATACAACGATATAGGGGAACTTGTCGAGTCTTCTATAGGCAATGGGCCCGCTTATCACTTCATTTATCAGAGCGGTCACATCAACCAAATTCAGGTTGTCGATCGGGATACGGATGAAATCGTGGATCAAATGTCTGTTTCTTTTTCCAATGGAACCTATTCGATCGACGGAGAAGCGGTATGTAAGGTGGATGAGCAGAATCAGCTTTTGGAATGGTATGACGACAAGGTTGTCTTTTCGTATGGATCTTCGGCAGGCGTACACGAACATTTGAGGCTTAGTCCGGCCCGCTATCTTGTAGAGCTTACCGATGAATATTTCACCCTTGACCTTGGGTGTTCCAACCGGGAGCTTACAGGCTGGACGCAAGGAAACTCGGTAGTTACCGCAAAAAGTGTCCGGAATGATCAGGGTCTTATTACTTCTGTTTCTACTGTTAGAGATCACGAAGATTTTGCCAAATGGGATATTGAATACGAAAAACGACAGCTATAACCGATACCCGTACGGTATTTCTAGGTATTCACAATAGCTGTAGCCTACTTAAATTATTTGGTTAAGGGTATTTTTTCTTTTTTTTGGGGTATTTATCACTGCAACTATATGGAACAGAATAGGTTCAATTAATACAACAATAAATGAAAACATGATGAATACACAAAACCTTTTTGCTATAAAAGGACAAGGTCCTATCATAGCTTTCGCAGTAGTAGAACCAACGTTCGATCCGGCTACTCCAAATCGTGGTGGTGAAGGAAACATACCGGATGTCGACCCACTTGAACGAGAGGAGCCGGAGTTGGACGAGATAGAGGAAAATCAGCCCAATGAACAGCCAGACATCGATCCCTTTGAAGCACCTAATCCTGATATTGACGAGATCAATCCGAATGCCGAACCTGAAATTAATGAGCTTTCAACACCAGAGCCCCATATCGACCGTGATCCCACTGTCGAACCGGGGACAAACCCGATGGGGAGAAATCCAGGCAGATCGAATTCATGCAGTAGCGTTTATGTGTGGGGATGAGTCATCTATTTCTGATCGTTTTCATCGTCATTATCTTTAATCAAGTTCCGGTGCCAGCGGAAAATCGATGGGTACCTGCAATGTTTTTGTTAGGAGGTTACTGATATAATTTTCGCCCATCGTTTGAAGGAGGTCCATCAGGTGTTCTTCTGTGTATCCCATACCAAAGAAGAAATCCAGTTCACTTGCTATGTGGTTGCCCCTATTTTCTGTCATCGCTTTGACAAGTCGCGCCAATGCGTCCAGTTTGGGATCAAATCCGGCCATCCCATGCCTTAACTGCATAATTTCATTATCGCTGAAGCCGTTAAGTTTGGCGATCATTGTATGTGCGCTGAGGCAGTAGAGCGAGCCATTGCACTGCGCCATTACCAGACTCACCACCTCCCGCTCCCTAAGGGTGAGGGAGTTTTTGCGGCCCTGAAAATGATAATAGGTATCAAAAGCGTGCTCGGAGTACATCATGAATAGAAAGAGGTTCGGTATATGCCCGAGCCGCTTCTCAAAATATGCAATATAATTTCTGTTTGCCTGGCTTACCACCTCTATATTAGGTGTTTCTATTGCTACCATCGTTGTTTCATTTAATCCTTGTCATTCTGTTCTACTGCCCTGAATTCGGAAACATTGCTTCCGGTATGCTGTTTGAAGAAACGGCTGAAATGAGCGGGGTTTTCAAATCCCAGTTCATAGGCTATTTCTTTGGCAGACTTGTCGGTATAATGTAGATATCGCTTCGCCTCGAGAATAATCCGGTTGCGAATGAGAACCGAAGGAGCCGGTTGCTTTAAAAGGGCAAATGTATTACTTAGCGTCTTAGGTGATTTATTCAGTGTCGCGGCATAGAACTTTACCTCATGTTCCTTTTTGAAATTCCCTTCGAGGATCAGCGAAAACATCCGCACCAAATCCATTTTTTCATCCGGAAATAGCTGGTAACTTTCACTCTGCTGTTTGGCGATGCGCGTTGTTTTGATAATTACCCTTTTCAGCAGTACGCGCAGCATCTCCCCTTGGAAGTTATCCCTGACCTGCATTTCAAGGGAAAATACACGCGACAGGTCTTCTATTTCCTTTACTTCATCAGTTTCCAGTTTGATAAACATGGGATGGCGTATCCCATAGAAAAGGAAGCCCACACATCCTACTTCTTTATCGTGGTTGAGGATACAATAAAACTCACGGTTAAACTGCCAGGCCACCAGCTCTTCGGGCCGCTCGAACTGGAAGTGCTGATTGGACACCAGGGGCAGGATACTCGCTTCCGGCATCGTGTAGGTCACCTCGTCGATTTTTACCTGTTGCGCCGTACCGCTATTGTAGACAAAGGTGTTGACAGGTTCCGGATCCTGGTCTCGCAGGCCTCTGCCCGAAAGCAGCTGGTTGTTATTGTGCATGATGAAACGCCCGAGCGTTCCCTTTTCATTGTATTCACTGATCATTTGCGTCCGGTTTATGTAATTACAATCTATTCCCGTACTAAGGTATTCACTTTTTTCTACCCGTATTCACAAAAACTCTATTCATATAAGAGCTATTTCTTTGCCTTCGCCTGCTTTCCAAACTCAATAAGCTTGTCTCCGTTCACAAAACCTACCTGCTGCAAGAGCAGTTTTCCCTCCGGATTGAAGAAAAGTAAGGTGGGGTAGGCTGTTACATCCCATTGTTCCGCAAGTTGAATGCCTTCACCCTTTTCCGTATCCACCGTATAGTTAATGAAATGAGCATTGAAATAAGCTCCTGCCCTTTCCTCAAGAAACGTTTTTGATTTCAAAAGTTTACATGGGCCGCACCACGTTGTATAGGCATCGACAAAAATATACTTACCGCTTTCCTTCGCTTTGGCAGCGATATCCTTCCATCGGCCTTCGGTGAAATGGATGCCTTTTGACCTATCGGAATCCGTTTTCGTTTGCCCTATGGCTTCACTGCTTAGACACAATGTCAGGAAAAAAAATAAATAGGCTATTGCTTCGGGGTATCTGTTCATGCTTATCATCTTACAGTTCATTATAGATCGTTGTTGCCACCGCTTTCAGCAGTTCCGGGCTGAGGCGCTGTTTGAAATCAGGATTAATATATTCATAATGTATTTTGCCCGCTTTATCCAGAATAAATACCGAAGGAACGGGCAATAGCAATTCCTTATTCATTCCGCCGCTAGTTTTTGGCAGCATTTCCCAATAACCTTTAGGTGCCTTGTAAGCCAGTCCAAATTTTTTAGAAACCTGTAGATCGGCATCCGAGAGCAGGGTATAATCAAACTGTTTCTCGTTGGCTGATTCCATCAGCCCTTCCGGACTATCCGTACTGATGGCCAACAGTTGATAGCCCATTTTTTCGAGCTCCGGCGTCAATTCCTGGAGACCGGATAGTTGCTTGGTGCAATAAGGGCACCACCCACCCCGGTAAAAAACAAGAATGGTCGGCTTGCTTGCTACAGCCTTGTTCAGATCAAAGGCCAGGCCCTTTCCATCCTTGAGTGTTACCCTTGGAATCGATTCACCGATAAGCAAGGGGCTAATGTCCTCCGGCTTCTCTGGTATCCTATACATGGGTTCTTCCATATTCATTCCGGATGACATCTCCATCTTGTTTTCCTTATCCATATTATCCTGAGCCATGGTTATTGCGGGTGTCAGGATGGTGATTAACCCCGTCAATATCATTACGCAAAGTAATGCCTGTAGGTTTATTGTTCTCATCATTTTCATCTTTGTATAGTTATCTATGCGTGTTAAATCTCAATTGTATAGATGAGCTCGTTACACTCGGTTTGTTTTTTTAATGGTTTCCCTGATTAAATGTTTCTTGATCCGAAATTTCCTTTGCTAAGGGGAAGTCAATTGGCACTTGTGTCACAGCATGTAGTAAGTTGCTGATTGTTCTGTCACCGATCAACATGATCAGGTCGACCAAATTTTCCCTCGTGTATCCCACTCCGAAGAACAGCGTCAATAGAGACTCATCAATAGATCCACGATTTTCGGTTATCGCTTTCGCCAGCTTCACCAAACGGTCTAATTTCTCGTCGGATGAAACATGGCCCGACCTGATCTCCAATGCCATCTCTGCGCTGATACCGGCTGATTTTGCGATTATGGTGTGGGCACTGAGACAGTAAAGGCAGTTATTGATCTCGCTTACCACTAGGTTAACAGCTTCCGTCTCCTTAGTGGAGAGCGAAGTGGGACTTTCTTCCAATTGCAGGTAAGCCGCTAGCGCATGTTCCGAATAGGCTATCACATTATAAAGATTCGGCACTTTGCCAAAGGAGCGCTCCATTTTTTCGAAAAGCGCCCGATTCTTCTCCGATACTTCTTCTTTCTTTAATATACTGAATGTATGTTCCATATTGTTTTTTTTAAAGGGAAGAGGTGCCTTGCGACAACCTCTTCCTGTTGTCTGATTATTGATTTTTATTGAAGCGTCACTTTGATAATTTCATTAATAGCCGGCAAAGTGGTGAAAGCGTTGGGGTTCGGCACGCCTTCAATGGCTTTGCTTTCTTCCAAGGGCGTACCCGCTAGGTTAAACTGCGTGATCCCTGCGCCGGGGAATTGATCCACCGCTGTTCCATTATCATACAAAGCAATGGAGCTAGAGATATCTCCTTTTTGGGAGGCATCTACACCGTTATCCTTCGATGCAAAGAACCAGTCATTTGAAAAGCCGTACATCGTGGCAATGGCCAGTCGGTCACCGTCAACAATGTTCAATTGTTGCGTTACGCTGCTTCCGGCTTGCTCGCCTATTTTCGGTAGCAATATGGTTGAATTTTCTGCATGTAATACGTACACTTCTTTTACACCGTCTACGGTTTTAAGGTAATCGGCAAGTCCCGAAGCATCGCCTTGTTGGGCCAACTCCTTCAAGCCTTCGCCACGGTCTGCTTCTCCTGTTTTATAAATCGGGTTTTCAATACCGTTGTAAACAACAACGAGTATAGGAGAAAGTGGTGTGAAAATACCGGTCTGTCCAGTGATATATTCACCCAATACACTGTTGTCTCCTGTTTCTGCAATGTTGGTAAGGCCGTTTGCGGCGGGTTGGCCGGCTTCAAATAATGGCGTAGGATCTAAAAGATCTCCTCCCGCGATATAAGAAATAGCCCACACACCGGGGCTGAAAGGGGTTACATTGCTAGTACCACCGGAGGTGTTTTCTATGGTTATGGTAAAGGTTGAATTACCCTCGTAATGCAGACTTGCTTTCATTAAAGAGGAGGCTGCTGCATAGGTGTTGCCCTGTGCATCTGTACCCGTAACTTCGGTAATGTTTTGTGCCGTGGCCTCAGGCATTCCAGGCCGGGTAACATTTGGTCCGGGAGCTTGATTGATGCGGGTACCGTTATCCCATAACTTGATCTGTGAAGAAACATCGCCTTCAATGGGGGTGCCATCTTCCTCATACAATGTAATTCCCGGGTTTTCTGGTGCGAAGAAAAGGTCGCTTGACCAACCGTACATGGTGGCAAATGAAAGTGCCTGGCCCTTGGCTGCCGAAAATTGGAACGAAATGGATTCGCCGGGCATGATCACGGGAACATCTCCGCTATTCTCAAAAGTTCCCGATTGTACCAATGGCCTGGAATCAAGTACATTTTCTACCGTAATGGTAGAAGACATACCCATTTGCTGGTCGTCGCTGTCATCCTTATCACAGGCGACAAATAGGAAGGGCAGTGTTACAAGGGATAACCAAACTGATTTTCTGTGTTCCATAATTGTTATGTCTTTTTAAATTTCTTAATAAGACAAAGGTATCCCGACGGAAGGCTCCCACCGATACCCAGATTTCCCGATCTGATGACCGTTTTTCCCGAATACATGTCTATACTCCTGTCTATTACTGGCCTAAAAGTCGCCTGCTGGGCGAGATCGCGCAAGTACAGCACGTCCTCTTTTTTTATAAACGGGATAATATGGTATTGATGATAGATAATTTAATGATAAGTTAATCTCACAAAGATAGAGAACTAGATGTAAATCAGCTGTTATTAAGGAATTGTAAGTTTGACAAGTAATAGGGAAATAATTTCTTGCCATACGGTAACCTAAGCTAAAATTAATATCCCGGGTTCTGCCGCAGGCGGCTATTGATCTGTATTTCCGATAGCGGTATCGGCCAAAGTTCATTTACGCCACTTTTAAATGCGCGTTTTTGGTAAATAAGGTAACCTTCTTCGTCAATGGCAAAATCTGTATATGTAGCCGGCTCGCTGGTCAATTTCATCCCGGTAAATTGCCGGTTTAGTTCCTCGCCGGCTATACCCCAGCGGAGGATATCAAAATACCGGAGGCCTTCGAACGCAAACTCTACTCGCCGCTCTCTCCTAATAGCATTCCGCAACTCGGTTTGTTCGGTTGTCGTGACAGGGGGCATATTCACAGCTGATCTACTCCGCACCTTATTTATCGTTTGATCCAACAGGGACCTGTCAACGATATCGCCTGCCTCAAGTTTGGATTCAAGATAACTAAGTAAAACTTCTGCATATCGAATAAGAGGCCAGTTAGCGCCATAGTTCATAAGATTGCCATTAAACGAATCATCCATAAATTTTCGGATGGCATACCCGCTCCAGTTATAGCGGTTGAAACGGTCAGGAGAGGATGTTCCTGGGCGGGAAATATATGTCTGTCCTTTAAAAACTGACCGATCAGAAATTAATACGGTATAATCCAATCTAGGATCTCTGTTTTCATACGGATTATGTATTTCGTATAACGGAGACTGTTCGATCGTTTTGCCATCTAAACATTCGAACGTTTTGACCAGTTCATTATACGGCGAAAACTGATGCCAACCTCCCCATGTTTCTGGATAAAGATATTGCGGTAAGACATGTCCATAAACATCTTCTTTATATTGAGAGCTCAAAATAACTTCTTTGCCGCTACCGTTACCTAGTTGAAAAAGAGATAGAAATTCAGGATCTATCGTATAGACGTCTGCCTCGATAATTGCTTTATAGGCGTCGGCAGCTGCTCCCCATTTTTCTTCAGCCATAAGCAGTCGTCCCAATATCGCCAAAGAAGCTCCAGAGGTAATCCGTCCGGCTTGATCGGCAGGTCTTGTAACCGGTAATATAGGATAACTTTCGGACAGTTCTTTTTCTGCAAAAGACCAAATTTCCTCTTTTGTGGCTCTCTCGACATTATTTGCCTGTTCGATGGTGAGGACATTTGTTATCAAAGGTACTCCTCCATAATAGAGAGCAAGGTTAAAATATTCGTAGGCCCGAAGCGTACGGACTTCGGCGACCATAATCTCTTTTTTGGTTTCATCCATAGAAACCTGGTCAATATGATCCAGAAAATTGTTACATGCTGCAATTTTTTGATACGAATTGGCCCAGTATGATGCAATCAGTCCGTATGCAGAATTCAGCGTACCGTCGGTCACCCGGTCGGGAATTAATTCCTTTTCGGAGCCGTTTCCAGCCATCAAGTCGAGATATAGCAAACTCCTTGGCGTCCAGAAATCTTCACCTTTCCAAAAGGCTCCGGTATTGTAGCATCCCATTAACGCGAGGAGCGCGTCATTTTCTGTATTCCAAAATGTGTTATCGGAAACTGCATCCAGCGGATATTTTTCAAAGAATCCCTTGCTACAGCTGGTAACAATTGCTGCCAGCAACAGTATCGATGATCTGGCAATGATGTACATGTTCTTTATTTTCATGATCGTTAGATAAATGCTCTTAAAAATTGATATTCAGCCCAAATGTATATACCGCAGTGATCGGATAAAACGGCGTATTATCGCCTGTACCTTGATTCATTTCAGGATCCCATCCTTTATAAAAGCTGTTGAATGATAATAGATTTTGGCCGCTGAAGAACACTCTCAGTTTTGACACGTTCATTTTTCTGGTCAACTCTTCTGGGAACGCGTAGCCAAGTTGTAGATTCTTCAGCCTGATGAACGAGGCGTTTCTATTCCAGAACGTTGATGTCATGGTTGTTCCTGAACCCATATTCAAACTGGTCAGTTTTATATACGCTGCGTCAGGATCAGGGTTTTCCGGCGACCACCTATTGTCTGCTTGCCATTTTTGAATTTGTCCACCGTTGTAGAATGCAAACGCTTGATAGGCGCCCATCTGACGATAAAATCCAGCTAAACCGTGTAACAATATGGAAAAATCGAAACCGCCGTAGTCGAGATTAATCGTTGCTCCGTAACTATATCTAGGCGCAGTATTTCCTATTATTTCGCGGTCATATGTGGGATCGACAACGCCATCTGGAACACCATAAGGGCCGCTGATATCGGCATAGCGTACGAATCCGGGCTCGGCTGAATATGGCTGCCCGGCATAATTCGCTATATCGTCGTCATTTATAAACAGTCCATCTGCCCGATATCCGTATATAGCACCTATAGAACTTCCAACAAACAGCCCTTTGTCGATATCCTGCTGTAAACCGCCGGCCAGTTTTTCTATACGGTTACGCGTGTAAGAAAAATTAGGACTAACCGACAGACCAACCCTCCCTATCTGTGTATTGTATCGAGCCATAATCTCAAAGCCTCGATTCCGGACGGCTGCTGCGTTGACCTCTGAGGGAGTTAGACCCAGCACACTGGAAACAGTCAAATTATAAAGGATATCATCTGTGTATTTATCAAAATAATCTATTACGAAATCAAGCTTGCCATTTAATATGGACATATCAAGTCCTACGTCCGTGAGGGTGGTAGTCTCCCAAGTGATAGCTTCGTTAGCCAGATTGACGAGACGTGCACCCGGCGCGAGGACATCTCCAATAGGATAACCGTATCCCAGGCTTAGCACATTCTGATATGGATAATTGCCTATATTCTGATTTCCCAATTTCCCCCATGATGCCCGTATCTTCAGGTTGTCAATGCCCCGAATATTCTCTTTGAAAAATTGTTCTTCGGAAATACGCCAAGCTCCGGACACTGAAGGGAAAAAACCCCACCTGCCGGTTGCGGGGAATCTGGATGTACCGTCATACCTGGCATTGGCTTCAAAGAGATACCGATCATCAATGTTATATTTTGCCCGCCCAAAGAAAGATCGTAAGGCCCATTCTGCACCGGATCCTGAGGATTGCATGTTCGATGCGGCGCCGGCATTTAGTTCATGCAAAAGATTACTGGGAAAATTATCCCTAAAAGCGGACATCCAATCTGAACGGTTCCTTTCTTCAGAATATCCCCCTAAGAGATTTAGTGTATGGGTGTCAAACTGTTTGTCAAACGCTAACAAAGACTGTAGGGTGATTAGCGAATTATCTCCTGAGGAAACATTTAGATTGTTTGGCCCAACGCTTTTGTTTTCGTCGAAAACGAAATCTGAGGTGAAGCTGTTATCCGTGTAACTTGAATAGTTATAGCCTGCTTTACCACTCCAGGTAAGTCCGGGGATTATTTCCCACGCTAATTCCGCACCACCAAGGAAAAATTTGTTTGCTCGGTTAACAAAAGATTCGCTGGATAGCCACGCCTCGGGACTATAATTGTCTTGATACCCGTAGGTTCCATCACTTTTTCTGCCCGCGAAGATTGGTCCTTGCCGAACTGCAAAACCAATCATGTGCATCATATCGCCATCAAAATGTTTTGGCTCCTTCGTTTTAGCAGTATTGCCGTTTACATTCACATTCAGTTTTAGATTATCAAGTATCTCGCCACTGAAATTTAACATAAAGTTATAGCGCTGATAATTGTTTTTGGCAACAATCCCATCTTGATTTAGATATCCAAGAGAAAAAAGATAGGTAGCTTTATCGGAACCACCCGAAAAACCCAAATTATGATTTGTCTGAAAACCCGAACCTGAGGTTAACAGATTTTTAAGGTGGGGAACATCTGGATAATTATCCCTATCGACGCCGGAGCGAAATTTCTCTATTTCTTCGTCTGTATAGGTCAACGCACGCCCCATATTGATACTTGCCTCATTAAACAGTTCGGCATAATTCACGGAGCTCACGAAATCAGGTAGTGCTGTCACTTTCTGCACCCCTATTGTATTATTATAGTTCACTTTCAGTCTCCCGCTAGTACCCTTCTTGGTCTCAATTAGAATAACACCATTCGCAGCACGAGTTCCATAGATTGATGCGGACGCAGCGTCTTTTAGCACAGATATACTCTTTATGTTATTGGGATCAATGTCATTTATGGAAGCGGCCAAACCGTCTATGAGTACCAACGGATCATTTCCGGCTCCCGAAAATGTTCCAATTCCTCTTATTTGAATGGATGCTCCATCATTACCCGGTCGTCCAGCTCCCTGTGAGACTGTCACACCTGTTGCGAGACCTGCCAGTGCTTGAGACGCTTGTGTAAGGGGTCTATCTTCTATATCTTTTGCTGAAACGGATGAAACTGCTCCTGTAAGATTCGTTTTCTTTTCTGTTCCGTAGCCGATAACAACTACTTCTTCCAAACCCTCCATCAGGGGTGACATTTCTATATGAAAAACGGTTCGGTCTCCGATTTCCAATTCTACTGGTTTGTAACCCGCGAACGTAACAGAAAGGTGTTCCGGCGAATCTGAAAATTCGTATTGAAGTGTGAATGCTCCATTTTGGTCAGTTGATACGGACTTACTTGTACCCTTTATCAATACTGTTGCCGCAACCATAGGTTCTCCTTTTTCGTTTTTCACTAAACCCGAGATTGATTTTTGTTGCTGTCCATACAGGTTGTGCACAAATAGTAGGAGGATAACGGTAACAATACCGTACCATCTGATACAGCTATATCGTTTAAAATTGGCAATCATCTTTTGATCTTTTATGTGTTAAGAAAAGCACCTGCTATTACAGGTCTCTATATCCCTATAGATAAATTTGGTGCTAGAAAAATTATCAACAACGGAAAGAATTTAGAACTGATAATCAGCATACTGCGCGTACTTTTCATGTCAGTCTTGCGGTTTATATCAAGAAATTTTCAAAACAACGCCGATATCGTCTTGTGGAGCTGTTTTAGGTATTCTTACGACCAGGCCATTATGATCTTGCACAAAAGACAGATTCCCTTCGTAGCCCAATATTTTTACTCTTTTCACGGTTTGTGCGTTTGTAGCTCCCTGAGCTAGAGAAACTATTTTCACATTTTCTTTTTCGAGTTTCCCCATAATAATGGCGTACAAAACATTTCCTTTTTTTGTAAACCTTATGTCTTCACTGGTGAACGGCTTGCCTCGCCCCTCGTTGAACCCTTGCGCGTGTAGCTCCGGCGCATCCTGTTGCGCAGGTCCTTCTCCAAAAGTATGCCATGGTCTGGTCCCTATGATAGATTCCGAATTTATACTCATCCAACAAGCTATTCCCTCAACCACGTTTCTAGCCTTATCGTCTAAGGATCCATCTCCTCTTAACGGAACGCTTAATAGCAGATTTCCATTTTTGCTCACGACATCTACCAGCATATGCACTACAGTCTTTGCAGACTTATAGTGGTTATTGTCATAAATACGTCGATCATAATGCCATGCGCCAATACAGGTACATGTCTGCCAAGGTAGCTGTTCAATTTTATTACTTTGCCCTCTTTCGATATCCCACACCATACATTTACGCTGCTGCTCGTTCAATATCTTGCCATTGATCACTACATCTACTTTCCCTTTATTATGCTTCATACTTCTATTGTAATAGTGTGCTGCTATTTCCAGCCCAACATTGCTAATAGGCCATAGCGGCAGAGCTGTATCGTCAAAATAGACAACATCGGGATCGTATTTATCGATAAGTTCTAATGTTCGATCTTTGAAATTTTCACAGTATGATGCTGTCGGAATACTTACGCCACTGTCTGTATCCCAATGCCATTGGCTATGTATAGTGTATCCCTCTTCACTCCCTTTACTCAACGGGTGGTTCTGTGCATATAATTCTTGCGGATCGTATCCTTCCCACCACTTTCCTTTGCCATCCGCTTTGGTCAACTTTCCGTCGTAGGGGACACCTTCGTGCGGCCCTTGCTTGTCTGCGCGTTGAGCGGTTTCATACCATGTCCAGGCGTGCGCTGCGTGAACGCTTACGCCAAATCGAAGTTTTCTCTTTTTTGCCGCCTTCGCCCATCCTTGAACGATATCTTTCTTTGGACCGACGTTAATGCTATTCCATTTATGATGACTGCTTTCGAATAAATCTAGATTATCATGGTGATTCGCCAAAGTCATAAAATATTGGGCTCCTGTCTTTTCATACAGTTCCATGAGGGTTTCCGGGTCCCATTTTTCAGCTTTCCACTCATTGATGACATCTTTAAATCCAAAAACCGATGGATGTCCATATTTTTCAACATGGTATTTATATTGGTCAGAACCTTCCTCATACATGCCCCGAGCATACCAATCTCCTCGTTCAGGTTGACACTGCGGCCCCCAATGCGCCCAGATACCAAATTTTGCATCTCGAAACCAATCCGGCACACGGTAGTTTTCCAAAGATTGCCATTCCGGTTTAAACGGCACCTTTCCCCAAGTACTTATCCCAAAACTATTCTTACTTAGATACAGCGCAGGTATGGTGGCGCCTAACATCTTAATTATGGTTCTTCTATTCATAATAACTATACGTTTAATCATTGTGCTGTCGAACGATCATCAGCTAAAATAAAGCGATCATCCGGCTTACAAAAGGTTGCTTCTTATTTAAGAACAAAGTTAATTTAATTACTATCGCTGTTTCAATCACGTTATCGACAAAAAATTTCACTTTATCGACTTATTCCATTTCAATCGGATGCATTGTGTCTTATTCATCTCCAGAATCATAGAGATAGAATATCCTTTCCATTAACTGCCACTTTTCATGGGAGGATTTTCCATTTGACCGTTGGAAAAAAGACATCTTATTCTCCCATTCGGCTTGTCGGGGTAGTGTGTCTAGCTTTGAAAAGGCTACGTCCCAATCGAAGTCCAATGCTGTTTCTACAATCATAAACAGCCTGTTTCCCAGCACATATATCTCCATTTCTAGTATTCCGATATTGCGGAGCCCCGCACGGATTTCTTTCCAATGGTTGCTTTCAATATGGGCATCGATATATTCTTGTATAATTTGTGCGTCATCTATTAAATCTAGGGTTTGACAATATCTCTTTATTGGTTGATTGTATTTTTTTTGCGTGTAGCCTATTTTAGTTTTATAACTTTCATGTTGTGTTGAATTCATTTTTACTGACGGGTTTAAGCGGATATATGTTAGCGATTTTTAGTTTATCTATGCCAGAATCATCTCTGTTTTAATCTCTTCAATTAAATTTATAGCAGGTTTACAACAAATCAAAACTAAGAGCTCACAGAAGAATTTTCTTTGCAAGAATCGACTAAAAGTTAAACGATATCGACTTTATCACAGACTGTCTATTGATTATAACCGTCGAAAAAAACTATCTTTATATTGTAAGTCATAAACAGTGCGGTAGGAATCGAATGTTATCGGATGAACCAAGGATAAAAGGAGGAGTCTTGCGAAAAGAAAAGCATCAGTTGGATTTTATTTTACTGAATATTGGATATGCGGAACATCATGCCGATTGGAATTGGAAAAACATTAACAGTCCTTTTACGCGTATTCACGTCGTAACGAAAGGAACTGCCTGGCTAAATCGGGATGGAAATAAACATCAATTAAAAGAAGGACATCTTTACCTGACACCTTCATACACACCTCATAGTTATGAATGTGACGATGACTTTTGTCTTTACTATATTCATATTTATGAGACGTTGGAAAAGAAATCGAGCGTGTTTGACCAGTTGAATTTCCCTATTGAAATCGAAGGGGATTCGTTACTACTAAATTTGATCGAACGCCTTCACGCTATTAATCCAGGGCGAGAGCTGTCATTTTATGACCCAGATGCCTATGACAACTCGGCGGAGTTGATCAGAAACATTGCAATGCAGGGACATACACCACTCGCATTTGAATTGGAAAGTAATGGAATTATCCAGCAGCTAATATCCCGCTTTGTCGCTTTCGCTACTCAGAAAACACCAGATGTTGACGAGCGCATGGCAAGAGTTCTCGAATACATACATGCAAACATCCACACTCCAATTCGAATCGATCAGTTAGCAGATATGTCTTTCCTTACAAAGGATCATTTTATACGCTTATTTAAAAAACAGCTCACCTGTACTCCCGGAAAATACATTAATCAAAAAAAGATTGAAAAAGCACAATTAATGATGCTACTTCAGAACTATAGTGTGCAAGAATTAGCTTTTCAATTGGGATTTGAAAATGTCTCTTATTTCAACAGGCTTTTTAAAAAGCTCACCGGTGAGAACCCAACAAGATATAGAAAGCGATTAGAAATGTAATGGAGGATCAGGGACTTTTGGGTAGTCCCTGACTGGCTTAGCTAACGATGCGTTAGTTACCGTCTGGTTTTTCCACTTCATTATTTACACTCGGCAGCCAATTCCATGCCGACGGCGAGCTGGGATTATGTGGATTGTATTTTTTAAAATCGATGATGTGTTTACGTAAAGGCAATTTCCGGTCTTTCACACCTTGAACGACCATCTTGGCGATTTCATAAGCGCCATAGGTGTTGAAATGGGTATTATCCTGCAACGGTTGATCTTGATTTGGAAATGTATTTGCGGGATAATGTACCAAAGCTTTTTTCGACTCCACTACACCTAAGGCTAGATAAAACGCTCGTGTCATCGCGTTGAGATCAATTAGCGGGACATCTAATTCTTTCGCTACGGCCTTCGCGGCTTTCGGATAGTCGCCCAAGGTATGCCGCAACTCGCCTTCTTCATTGAAACGGCGGCGCTCTGTAGAAGTGACAATGACCGGAAATCCGCCTTTTTCCCGAAATGCTTGTACAAAAAGTCGTAATCTTTCACTGTAGTTCTTAAAAGCACCCGCATTTTCGCCTTTTTCTTTTTGGTCATTATGTCCAAACTCAATGAATAGGTAATCTCCTGGTTTAGCAACAGACAAGATTTTTTCCAGACGATTTTGGTACAAAAAGGATCCCAACGTAAGACCCGATTCTGCATGATTGGCGATAACAACATTCGTATCGAAAAATCTTGGGAACATCTGCCCCCAAGAGGCCCATGGCTCATTCTCCTGATTAACCACCGTAGAATTCCCTGCCAAAAATACCGTCGTGACATCCTCGATCGCTTCGATCTCGATAGCAGCAATATTATTTTCACCTTGAAACTCTAATGTCAATTTGTGGTCCCAATCCAATTTACGGTTTTCTCTTGGTTTCTTTAATCGAACTGATTTCGTACTATCGATGCGTGCATCTTTTATATGGACGTTAAAAGATTTTGAAACCGCTTTATTATACTTGATCTTAACATGCTCTATATGCAATCGCCGTGATTCAGACCGCACGGTACTGTGGTAATCCCTATCGGACATTCCCTTATAATGTATCGTTACGGTATAATTTCCTTCTGGAACGTCAACGGAAAAGTAAAACGGCTTATGGCTATAGAGCGACTGCTGTCCCTGCTCTTGTTTAACTTGTACATGCTTCTCGGTATTTAAATCAAAACCGTACGTCTTCCCTTCCTGACCGTAAATAATTGTTTCCGAAATGGGGATATGATGATTTTTTTTCTCCGTCGAAGCGAAATCGAATATTTTGTGAAACGGTTGGGCGTAGCCCGTTAGGATACCCAACATACAGGTAACTGTTAAAAAGAATCTTGATTTCATAAAAAATATGGATTAGTTTTATTCAACATTTTTAAATTAACTTTCGATGTATAGTTAGTCAATAGCAATAGGCTGAAAATCATAGTCAAAATAATATGCTTCATTTATCTCGATTTCTAATTTTAACAAAAAAATTATTCATTGTTCTAAGATTACGAAGTTATTGTTATCCGACTGTAGACGCAACCTGTAGCAACCTGTGATAACCTATTGTCGTATTACGTTTCATTCCTTAATAAGATCTGACCCAAAGAATTATCACAGAAATAGATTGATTTTTAGCGCATTTCTAAATATTTTTTAGCTATTTTAGTGTCACACCATTTTAATCATGTCTGAAAATATACTTCCTAAAATAGAGGCATCGAGAAAGGAACTCCTTGATCTCGGTACGCGAAATACGTTGCTGAATTACAAAAAGCCGAAAGCGAGCTTGTGAAGGTCGATGAACAGCTCGTTTCAGAAAGGCACTTTAGGTCAAAAAAGAATACTTTTGTATTTTTACTAAAAAAGATATGGAGAATATAGAGATACAAAAGATAACAATAAATGATATTGACCTACTTCAAAAAATAGGTAGGCAAACATTTTTTGAAACTTTTTCCGCCAAAAATACTAAGGAAAATATGGCGAAATATTTAGATGAGGGATTTTCCATAGAGAAGCTAACTACTGAACTTAACGATAAAGATTCGGAATTTCACTTTGCAGTACTGGATAACAAAATAATAGGTTATTTAAAGCTAAACATGGGACAATCCCAAACAGAATTGCAGCAAGATAAGGCTCTTGAAATCGAACGAATTTATGTGTTACAATCTTATCATGGTAAAAAGGTTGGACAGGTTCTTTATGAAAAGGCAATGGAAATAGCAAAACAGAAAAATGCTCAATACATTTGGTTAGGGGTTTGGGAAGAAAATCCAAGAGCCATTCGTTTTTATCAAAAAAATGGCTTTGTAGAATTTGACAAGCATATTTTCAAATTGGGGGACGATGAACAAATCGATATAATGATGAAACTGAAATTAAAATAAATCATCGTTAGCAAGCGTACCCTCTTCCTTATGAAAGATCCGTAGCGTCAGTTTTTCGCCTTTTACCGGACGGATGGGTAGCTTAATATTTTCCAGCTCTGTCTGTTCTGAAAAAGAAAGGGGCAATCTTTTAATAGCAGCTTTATTGATATGTTAGCCTTTCAACTTTGACAGGGAACCTAGATTTTCAGTCAAATCCTCCAAAGGCAACTTGAGGTCTTCCCAATAGTCGGTTTTGTTGATAAATCAATCCAACTGTTCTGCTAAGTTCTATTTTACAAGTTCATTCTTTTTTTCCGTCCATTCGTTGATACCTCCCGAATAGGTTTTAATATTTTTAAATCCATTACGATTCAAAATAGAGGTTGCCATTGCTGCACGCACTCCGCTTTGGCAATATACAATTACAGACTTGTCCTTGTCTATTTTATCTAAGCTGTTTTCCAAAGAAGTCAAAACGATATTTTCTGCGCCTCTAATGTGTCCGTTGTTGTACTCGTCTGCTGTTCGCACATCAATGATTTGCACGTTTTTTTTATCCAGATGCTTTTTTAGTTCCTCGATGCTGACAAGTTCGGATTTTTCCAATGGTACGGTCATTTTATCCAAATCGGTTACAAAACCGTATATGTTATCCATTCCAATACGCATCAATTTACGCGTTAAATCTTCTGTGTCCTTTTCCTCGGTTATCAATACGAGTTGTTGTTGATAATCCACCAATGAACCTATCCAAGTGGATAGGGTTTTACTGTTTTCGATATGAAGACTGTTAGGGATATGCCCTTTGGCAGCTTCAGCTTTATTGCGGGTATCAATAATCAGCAAATTATTGTCTATTGCTTTTTGGAAAGTGGTTTGATTGAGTTTCGGGAGAATGGGAACCTGAATAAGTAACGGACGGTTAACCTTGTTTAAATGTTTCATTACTGCAAAATATTTCGGGGGCGTCGGCTGACCGTCCAATATGTATTTTACAAATCCTTTTTCATCATTCTTAAAATGAAAGGCTTGATTGGTAAGTTTTTCATCCTTTAAGGTGGAGTTAGGTATGGTGCTCAAACTCTTGCCACAAAATGAACCTGCTCCGTGTCCGGCCCAAATTTCCAAATCATCGGGCAATTGGGAAAATTTCTGAATGGAGTTATATAGCTGTTTTGCACCAACTTCCGGTGAGCCGATTTGTCCGGCAGCTTTCTCTAACAAATCAGGACGACCAACATCGCCTACAAAAATGAAATCGCCTGTTATGGCTCTTTGAGTTGTAGCAGGGGCTTTGGTGTCGCTTACCAAAAACGTAATGCTTTCGGGGGTATGACCAGGTGTGTGCATTACTTTCAGTTCTACCTGCCCAACCTTGATGATGCTTCCGTCTTTCAGCCCGGTATGCGGAAATTCGTACTGCCAATCTGTTCCGCCCTCATCAGACAGTAATAACGTTGCATCGGTAACGGCAACCAGCTCACGGGAACCGCTCAAAAAATCGGCGTGGATATGTGTTTCGGCGACTTTGGTGATTTTAAGATTGTTCTTTTTGGCTATCTCCAAATAAACATCCATATCCCGTTGTGGGTCTATGACAATAGCTTCTTTTGTGTTCGCATCGCCTATCACATAGCTTGCCTGTGCTAGCGTTTCATCATATACCCGCTCAAAGAAATAGCTTTGGGCGTATAGTTTATTTTCTTGTGTCAATAACATTGCAAATAATAAAAAGACTGTTGTTAAGTTTACTTTGTTCAGCATCATTCATCCT
Source organism: Sphingobacterium arenae (assembly GCF_014692505.1). Taxonomy (GTDB): domain Bacteria; phylum Bacteroidota; class Bacteroidia; order Sphingobacteriales; family Sphingobacteriaceae; genus Sphingobacterium; species Sphingobacterium arenae. The sequence goes on from NZ_JACNYK010000010.1 coordinate 57,843, forward strand.
TTTTAGTAACTCTTAAGTTGCAAATTTAAACTATCTGTCCGACCTATACTGTTACTTTTGTCACATAATAGAAACAATATGCAATTATCCATTTCCTTGAGGCTGTTTTCCTGTATACCATTATACGGATGAAAATAGTAATATCTTAACGGTAAAAGTCCCGGCAGTTGACAAATAAAAACGAAAATCTTATAGATTTTTAAAAGTATTATCGTAATATTGCGATATTAAAACGTGTCATAATGGGAATTACTAAATCAGAAATATTTACGGCCGAACAGAACAAATTGGCGTCTCTATTTAAAGCTTTGGGACATCCGGCAAGGATTGCCATTCTCCAATATATCATCAATCAGAAAGCGTGTATCTGTAATGATTTAGTGGATGAATTGGGATTGGCACAGGCTACCATTTCACAGCACTTAAAAGAATTAAAGAATATAGGTATCATTCAAGGAACAATCGAGGGCAAATCCGTTTGCTATTGTATTGATGAAAAGCTATGGAAACAAATCCAAGAAGAATTTAATGTTTTTTTCAATCAAGAGGTAATAGTAACCAGTTGCTGTTCATAAATATTTTTTGAAACTTATCATCGTAATATTGCATTCTATAATTTAATATAAATCTCAAATCTTGTTTTTATGAAACTATCAAACATCAAAGAAATCCTACCAACATTGGATAATGTTGAATTTCGGTTAGAGAAAGGAACATCTGTTCCCGAACACTTCCATGTTACGGAAATAGGACAGATTACCAAACATTTTATTGATTGTGGTGGAGCAGTTCGTACAGAGAAAGCGGTAAACTTCCAATTATGGGATGCGAACGACTATGAACACCGATTAAAGCCGACCAAGCTATTGAATATTATCAAGCTGGCCGAAGAAAAATTGGGTATCGAAGACGCCGAGATAGAGGTAGAATACCAAAATGAAACAATTGGCAAGTTTGACTTGGGTTTTGACGGAAAATATTTTATCCTAAAGAATAAACAGACAGCCTGCTTAGCAAACGATGCCTGCGGTATCCCTGCGGAAAAACAGAAAATAGAATTATCGAAGTTGAACAGCGCTTGCTGTACACCTGATTCGGGATGTTGTTAAACACGAAAGACGAACCGTCATGTATAAAAATTTAGCTGAAACCATAAAGGGAATTATTGACGTCCAAACCGTAAGCGAGGAACGCAAAACGACACTTCAACCGTTGATGGACTTTGTACAGCAAAAGGCGAACAGCGGAGCAGATATAAATCTCAATTTTATCTGTACCCATAATTCACGTAGAAGCCATTTAGCACAGGTATGGGCGCAGGTGGCAAGTGCATACTTCAATACCCCGAACGTGCATTGCTATTCGGGCGGTACGGAAGAAACAGCACTGTTCCCGAAAGTAGCCGAAACATTGACCAATCAAGGTCTTCATATTTTCAAAATTGCGGAAACCAATAACCCCGTATATGCCATAAAATACAGCAATGATACACCTCCCATCATAGGTTTCTCAAAAAAATACGATGACCCATTTAATGCTTCGTCGTCATTTGCAGCGATTATGACCTGTTCGCAAGCAGACGGCGGATGTCCTTTTATTACGGGCGCGGAAAAGCGAATACCTATTACATTTGAAGACCCCAAGATTTCGGACGGCTCACCTGAACAGGCACGGGTATATACCGAACGGAGTTTGCAGATCGCGCAGGAGATGTTCTATGTTTTTTCAATGATTAAAAGTTAGCCGATGCAACCGAAATTAAAATTTCTTGACCGTTACCTTACCCTATGGATATTCCTTGCCATGGCGATAGGTGTAGGATTAGGGCATTTCTTTCCGAGCATTTCCAGTGTTACCGATGCCCTATCCGTAGGCACGACCAATATTCCTTTGGCAGTAGGCCTTATATTAATGATGTACCCACCGTTAGCTAAAGTGGATTATTCACTGTTACCCAGGGCATTTAAGGACACCAAAGTAATCGGTATATCTTTATTGCTGAATTGGGTTATTGGTACGGTACTGATGTTTGGTTTAGCTGTTCTGTTCTTACGGAATGAACCCGACTATATGACAGGTCTGATACTTATTGGTTTGGCAAGGTGTATCGCCATGGTTATAGTATGGAGTGACTTGGCGAAAGGGAACAGGGAATATACAGCGTTATTGGTCGCACTGAACAGTATCTTTCAGATAATAAGTTACAGCTTCTTTGTCTGGCTGTTCATCAACGTATTGCCGACTAAATTGGGTTTAGCTAACTTCAATGTTAGCGTATCCATGAAAGATGTAACCGAAAGTGTGTTGATATACTTAGGTATTCCTTTTTTCGCAGGTTTTATAAGCCGCTATGTACTTGTAAAATCAAAAGGAATAGCATGGTATAATCGAAAATTCGTACCCAAAATATCGCCTCTTACATTGTATGCTTTATTGTTTACTATCGTATTAATGTTCAGTTTGAAAGGCGATAAAATATTGGAATTACCGATGGATGTGGTAAAAGTAGCCATACCGTTAATCATCTATTTTATACTGATGTTTTTCGTGAGTTTCTTTGTGAGCAAATCCATGAATATTCCCTACGACAAGAATGCGTCCATCGCATTTACCGCCACAGGAAACAATTTTGAATTGGCGATAGCCGTTGCAATAGCCATTTTTGGTATCCATTCGCCTCAGGCATTTGTGGGCGTTATCGGCCCATTAGTGGAAGTGCCGGTATTAATACTGTTGATAAAGGCTAGTTTATGGTTGAAAAAAAGGAATTATAAGTAAATATCTTTTGAGGAGGGGGTGTAGAGCTCAAACAGCAGGTAACAGCTTGCCGTTATTTGAAGACATAGACCGAAGGTAGGGAGTAATTTAATATCGGTTTAATGTTCGAAATGCTTAGATTTGTTCACAATATATTTATGGGCTGATATAATTTTGATACACAGCTACCCAATAAATAATTGATGACCAAATAAATGAAGAAACAGGTTCTATTTTTAATTCTATTATTATTTACGCTTAAGGCAATCGCTGGTGATGGCCGGAAGCAAGAGGTTGATTCAATCTTGAGTAAAGCAAAAGAATTCGAGAGTAATGGTGAATTTTTGTCGCAGCTGGAAACTGCTTTAAATGCTCTGGCTCTGTCCAATGTGCACAACTTGTACGTCTTCAAACTAAATTAGACACATTAGGATGGAACCTTAAGGAGACTTTCGAGTTATAAATTTATTAATTTTTGTTGATTATACAATTGTCTTCTTTTATTCAGAGAATCGATTTTTACCT
>NZ_JACNYK010000011.1 GCF_014692505.1 Sphingobacterium arenae
AATGTCTTTTACAAATGATTCCGTGCTCTTCTTCTTTGATGTTCCCATAATTAAATCTAACGTTTTTGATGAAAACACTCCTTAAGTTTTTAAATTATCGTGTCCACTTTTTGCTGACGATTTACAAACGGATGACATATCGGATACCACGAAATATGAAGACGAGTTTGTGGATCAGCATACATTCAAATGGTATTCCAAATCCAAAAGGAAACTAAGCAGTCCGGATGTTATCACCATCCAGTCGCAGGCCGAAAATAATATTCTTCTTCCTCTTTTTGTAAAGAAGAGCAATGATGAAGGACAAGATTTTTACTTCATGGGGATGTTGACATCGAATCCAAACTCTTTCGTACAAGAAACTATGGGAGGGGAGAAGCCAGTTTCCGTAGTGAAATGTGAATTTACTATGAATACCCCAGTAGAAGAAAGTTTGTATCGATACATTATTTGAAAACTCATAATTACTTCACAGATTTAGTTATATTATACTGTTCTTTCTTATCTCTTAGCTCAATAGCTTTATTTAAGTAATAATTTGGAATAGTTTTAAACTCATCCCATTTAACAGACTGGATGTAAGAACTGTCTCCTGAATAAATCCAACTTCCATTACACAATCTTCTATTAGGTTCCTTAACATTAAACATATTGTCTTTTAGAATTTGAAAAAGGACAGTTGTATTATAACTTGTACAGTTACAAACCGAATCTTGAGTAATATAATATTCATAACTTCCCCACTCATCGGGTAAAACAACTGCTAAAATTCCATTCGATAAACTTGTCCGACTATTTCTTGTATATTCTTTTAGAGAATAAGAAATCTCCCAAGGCATCCATTGGTTTCTTTCAGCATTATAGGTTTTCATACCTTTTGACACCAAAACAATTGTTATAGAACTATCGTAAATTTTATCTCTTAGTGCTGATGCAATAAATTCATCAGAAAAATCTGCTAAACTTTGACCGTCATCTTCTCCTTTATATATATGATCTTCATTGTCTAATATCTTAGTCAATTCATTTACATAATGACGAGCTTTTGTTGGAACTTTTACATTTTGTCCAAGCCAATTTAATTCATAGATATTTAAATCTTGAACTTGCGTATCTCCATATTTGTAAGAGACGAATATTTTTTTTCCCATTACTTTGCAATTTTTTGAGCGATTGAAACAATTTGCTTAACACTCTTAGGTAAATCACTTTTATCTAAAGTCAATTCAGTCAAATCTTTGAATAACTCTTCTGTCAAATTATATCTTAGGAATTCTGCTGATATCATATCAAAAATTTCTTTTGCCATATAGCTTGTATATGAGATAGGTATTGGGATTAATCCATGTTCTAATGCAATTTCAAATTCTCTTTTGACACCACCTGCATTAATAATATTTCCATTATCATCCTTATTTCCAAATAGAATAATTGAAACTCCTGCACGTGAAATCATGTTTTGTCTATATTCTTCCCATAATTCTCTTAATTCTTTTCCTCCTGAAGGAAATTGAGGAAAAGGTTTTAAGATCAATTGATTTTCAGAATATTTTTTAGGTTCTGAGTAAACAGCATCTAATGCGCCATTTATGACAGCACTTCCAACACCTAAACCAAAGCCATTCACTACATTAAAATTCTTTTTAATTAACTCTCTAGACAATAAATGAATAAAGTTTTGAGCTTCTAAAGGAGTAAAATCACCGTATTCAACGGCACTTCCAGAAATAAAAATGGAATGAGAATTATATCGCTTTTCAATTTCTTGTAATATTAATGTAATATCAGGATAATCATCAATCAAAATTGCAGTTATACCAAATCTCTTCAATTCAGTAATAAATAAACTTTGCTTTCTAATATTATAATCTAATTCTGCTTGATCTCCTTTAAAATCAGCTAGATTATGTTTTTTTAGAATACAATAATGTTCTCTATTTTTTTGCTTGTACTTATAATTGAGTCTACTTAGTACATGATCTATATTAGGATCAGTAAAACTAAATCCTATTGTACGTCTTCAAACTAAATTAGACACATTAGGATGGAACCTTAAGGAGACTTTCGAGTTATAAATTTATTAATTTTTGTTGATTATACAATTGTCTTCTTTTATTCAGAGAATCGATTTTTACC
>NZ_JACNYK010000012.1 GCF_014692505.1 Sphingobacterium arenae
GATAATTTTTGGGAAATGGGCGAGACAGGGCCGTGTGGTCCGTGTTCTGAAATCCATTATGATATGCGGACGGCTGAAGAGCGGTCGGCCGTACGGGGCCAGGATCTTGTCAATGCGGACGATCCCCAGGTTATCGAGGTATGGAACCTGGTTTTTATCCAGTTCAACCGGCTGAAGAATGGCGAGCTGGAGCCGCTGCCTGCGAGGCATGTAGACACAGGTATGGGGTTTGAACGTCTGGTACGTGCGATTCAGGGGAAGACGTCAAATTACGACACCGATGTTTTCCAGCCTATGATACAGTTTATCGCTGAACGGGCGGGCACCGCATACGGTGCCGACGAAAAGACGGATATCGCCATGCGTGTACTGTCTGATCATATACGTGCGGTAAGTTTTGCGGTAGCGGACGGACAGCTTCCGTCGAACAACAAGGCGGGGTATGTTATCCGGCGTATCCTGCGCCGTGCGGTACGCTATGCCTATACTTTTCTTGGCTTCAGAACCCCGTTTATCAACGAGCTGGTACCACTTTTGGCCAAGCAATTTGAGGGCGTGTTCGATGAACTCATCCAACAGCAGAGCTTTGTGCAGAAAGTCGTGCTGGAAGAGGAGGTTTCGTTTTTACGTACGCTGACCACAGGTATACAGCGTTTTGAGAACTACATTGCAGACCACGGGGTAGTTGATGGACATTTTGCCTTTGAACTGTTTGATACGTATGGCTTTCCAATAGACCTTACCGGTCTGTTGGCACGGGAGAAAGGGCTGCATGTAGATATGGACGGTTTCCAGCGCGCCCTGCAGCAGCAGAAAGAACGTTCGCGCGCCGCCACTTCAATCGATACAGGGGACTGGGTCACTGTAACCGAAGGGGATGAGACGGATTTTGTGGGATACGATAACTTGGAAGCCCCTACACAAATTTTAAAATATAGAAAGGTAACCGCAAAGGGAAAGCACCAATATCAGCTTATCCTCTCGGTTACACCGTTTTATGCCGAAGGCGGAGGGCAGGTAGGGGATTCAGGCATCCTGATTTCCGAGGTTAACGAAAAAGTCTATATTACGGATACCAAAAAGGAAAACGGCCTGATCGTCCATTTTGTGAACGAACTTCCGCCTGTGCTGGCCGGAGATTTCAGAGCGATCGTGGATAAGCAGAGACGACTTGATTCGGAAAGCAACCACTCGGCTACGCACCTGTTGCATGCTGCCTTAAGGCAGGTATTGGGAAATCACATCGATCAAAAGGGATCTCTGGTCTCTCCGGATATCCTGCGTTTTGACGTTTCACATTTTGCGAAGATTACACCGGAAGAACAAAAACAGGTGGAGGATATCGTCAATGCAAAAATAAGGGAGAATATCCGGCTGAAAGAAGAACGCCAGGTGCCGTATAAGGAAGCGATAGATGCCGGGGTGCGGGCGCTTTTTGGTGAGAAATATGGTGATTATGTACGCATCATCACTTTTGATGATGCCTTTTCCAAGGAGTTGTGTGGCGGTACGCATGTACGGCATACGGGTGAAATTGGTTTTTTCAAGATTATCTCCGAATCAGCGGTGGCTGCAGGTGTACGACGTATAGAGGCGATTACGGGGTCCAAAGCAGCATCTGTTATCCGGGAACAGTTTGAGCTGGTGGATAAGATGCGGGAGCTGATGAATAGCCCGAAAGATTTTGTCTCTACGGTAGAGAAGGTGCTGAACGAGAATCAGGAATTGAAAAAAGCAATCGAAAACCATATCCGTGAAAAATCGCTGCAGCTGAAAAAGGAGTTGGAAGCGAAAGTGGAGCAGCTGGATGGGGTCAATTTTTTATCACTGATCGTTGACCTTCCTAATACGGATGCGGTGAAAACATTGGCTTATGCTTTGAAAGGAGGGTTGGAGAACGCGTTCGTTGTTTTGGGCGCGGATAT
>NZ_JACNYK010000013.1 GCF_014692505.1 Sphingobacterium arenae
ATCTACCATTGGTAGGGGAGCATTCCATGTGGGGTGAATGGAGGGGGCGACCTTTCCTGGACTGCATGGAAAAGCAAATGTAGGCATGAGTAACGATAAGGCGGGTGGGAAACCCGCCCACCGAAAGACCAAGGTTTCCTGATCAACGCTAATCGGATCAGGGTCAGTCGGGTCCTAAGGACCAGCCGAAGGGCGATGTCCGATGGGCAACGGGTTAATATTCCCGTACTCTTATATACTGCGATGCGGTGACGTAGTCGTGACACTGCCGCGCACTGACGGAATAGTGCGTTGAAGGGCGTAGGTATAGTCTATGTAGGCAAATCCGCATAGACTGCTGAACCCCGACAGTACTGCAAAGCTTCGGCTGCGCAGATAGTGCAGGTAATCTTGCTACCGAGAAAACCCGCTAAGCTCCAGGTATATAAGACCCGTACCGCAAACCGACACAGGTGGTCGGGGTGAGAATCCTAAGGTGCTCGAGTTAACCATGGCTAAGGAACTCGGCAAAATGGCCCTTTAACTTCGGGATAAGGGGCGCTTCCTCCAGTGATGGAGAAGCCGCAGTGAAAAGGCCCAGGCGACTGTTTAACAAAAACATATGGCTTTGCGAAATCGCAAGATGAAGTATAAGGCCTGACACCTGCCCGGTGCCGGAAGGTTAAGAGGGGATGTCATCGCAAGAGAAGCATTGAATCGAAGCCCCGGTAAACGGCGGCCGTAACTATAACGGTCCTAAGGTAGCGAAATTCCTTGTCGGGTAAGTTCCGACCTGCACGAATGGTGTAACGATCTGGGCGCTGTCTCAGCCATGGGCTCGGTGAAATTGTGGTGCCGGTGAAGACGCCGGCTACCCGCAACGGGACGGAAAGACCCCATGAACCTTCACTATAGCTTAACATTGTGAATCTGTACGGGATGTGTAGGATAGGCGGGAGATGTTGAAGGGTGTTCGCCAGGACATCTGGAATCGACGTTGAAATACCGCCCTTTCCGTACGGGTTCCCTAACCCCGCTGAGCGGGGGACATTGTTTGGTGGGTAGTTTGACTGGGGTGGTCGCCTCCAAAAAGGTAACGGAGGCTTTCAAAGGTAAGCTCAGTACGCTTGGTAACCGTACGCGGAGTGCAATGGCAAAAGCTTGCTTGACTGTGGGGCCTACAAGCCGATCAGGGTCGAAAGACGGACATAGTGATCCGGTGGTTCCGTATGGAAGGGCCATCGCTCAAAGGATAAAAGGTACTCTGGGGATAACAGGCTGATCTCCCCCAAGAGCTCATATCGACGGGGAGGTTTGGCACCTCGATGTCGGCTCGTCACATCCTGGGGCTGGAGAAGGTCCCAAGGGTTGGGCTGTTCGCCCATTAAAGTGGCACGCGAGCTGGGTTCAGAACGTCGCGAGACAGTTCGGTCCCTATCTGTTGTGGGCGTTGGAAGTCTGAGTGGGTCTGGCCTTAGTACGAGAGGACCGGGCTGGACGCACCTCTGGTGAACCAGTTATGCCGCCAGGTGTACTGCTGGGTAGCTACGTGCGGTTAGGATAAGCGCTGAAAGCATCTAAGTGCGAAACCGGCCACGAGATTAGGCTTCCTTACAGGGCCGTGGGAGACTACCACGTCGATAGGCCGCAGGTGTAAAGATGGAGACATCACAGCTGAGCGGTACTAATAGCCCGAAGCTTTCCGCGCCGGAGATTTCCTGTGTCCTCTTCTGCTGTTTCTCTTTTGTATCCCTAAATATGTCGATCATCAAGGTCTTTCAGGTGCCTATATCGGCGGTGTCTACCTCTTCCCATTCCGAACAGAGCAGTCAAGCCCGCCAGAGCCGATGGTACTGCCGTAACAGGTGGGAGAGTAGGTCGGTGCCGATCTTTATACAGAGCCCCTGCAGCATATGCAGGGGCTTTTT
>NZ_JACNYK010000014.1 GCF_014692505.1 Sphingobacterium arenae
TTGTACGTCTTCAAACTAAATTAGACACATTAGGATGGAACCTTAAGGAGACTTTCGAGTTATAAATTTATTAATTTTTGTTGATTATACAATTGTCTTCTTTTATTCAGAGAATCGATTTTTACCTGTTGTCTTTTTTCCAAAATTCTTTCAGATCGTCCACAGTAGACATCTGCAGGTGTTAAGTTTTGCAGCGATTCGTGATAACGTCTATTGTTATAGTTGTCCACAAAGTTTCCCAGGGCTTCGATAAGTTCTTCTGGATGGTAAAAGTGGTTTAATTTCACTACGTTTTTCATCGTTCTGTGATACCGTTCAATTTTCCCCTGTGTCTGCGGATGCATCGGTCTGCCGTGAACCTGCTTCATCTTCATATCCTCTTTGAGATATGTTTTTAGCTCGTTTGAAACATAACAAGGGCCGTTATCTGACAGCAACTTTGGTTTGGCTTTCGATTTTAGTCTTGCTTTCTCAATGGCTGTATTTACCGTTCTTTTCACATCTTCTGCATTCATTGAATCGCACAGCTCCCAATGGATAATGTAGCGGCTGTAATCGTCCAGAACCGTGCTCAGATAGTACCATCCCCAACCGACAATCTTAAAATAGGTAAAGTCGGTCTGCCACATCTGGTGCACAAAGCTGGTTTTATCCTTGAACTCATTTGCTGCTGAGATAAGGATATGGTTCGGTGCGGGGATCAGATCCCGCTGTTTCAATATCCGATAGACACTGGATTCTGATATGAACACACCTTGTTCATCGGTGATTTTGTGGGCCAGTTCCCGGGAGGATAATTCCGTGTGGTCCAAAGCAACTGCAACCACCAGATCTTTTTGTTCTTCCGGAATGCTGTTCCATTGTCTTCTAGATACTCGATGGCCTTGTTTCAGTCCGTCATAACCGTTCTGAAGATACTTCTGATACCATTTGTAGAATGTACTTCTATGGATGCCGAAGCTTTCCAGTGTCCGCTTCACACCGATGTCACTAGTGGTGGCGCTTTGTATGATCTCGTATTTTTCTGCCGCTGATAATCTCATATATTTTCGGTATTTATGGATTAATCCAGCATGTCCAAACTTTTTTTTACGATATCGTAACGCAGTACCAAGTCGGCTACCATCTCTTTCAAACGAGCATTCTCTTTCTTCAGTTCGGAGACCTCATCACTAGTTGCTTCTCTGGTCACATCCCCGTTCAGACGCTTCTTGCCAGCTTCCATAAACTCTTTGTTCCAGGCGTAGAACTGGGACTGGGCGATGCTGTGCTTTCTGCACAATTCTGCCACAGAGGTCTCGGCTCTAAGACCCTCCATAACGATCAAAATCTTCTGTTCGGCGGTAAAGATCCTGCGCGTATTCTTACGAATGTCTTTTACAAATGATTCCGTGCTCTTCTTCTTTGATGTTCCCATAATTAAATCTAACGTTTTTGATGAAAACACTCCTTAAGTTTTTAAATTATCGTGTCCACTTTTTGCTGACGATTTACA
>NZ_JACNYK010000015.1 GCF_014692505.1 Sphingobacterium arenae
TAATCGCAGATCAGCAACGCTGCGGTGAATACGTTCCCGGGGCTTGTACACACCGCCCGTCAAGTCATGAAAGTTGGTAACACCCGAAGCCGGTGGCCTAACCGTTGTGGGGGAGCCGTCGAAGGTGGGACTGGTGATTAGGACTAAGTCGTAACAAGGTAGCCGTACCGGAAGGTGCGGCTGGATCACCTCCTTTCTAAGGAGTTTTTGTGAGTGGAATGTTGGCGTCCTGCCTGTGATGGGTGGGGTTGAGGGCATGCTGTTGGGTTGTGGGGTATCACATGTGTGGTGGCCTGTGCGGTGCTGTGTTGCGTGCGTGTGTGCGTGGTGTGGTGTTCGTGTGGTGGTTGAGAACTGTATAGTGGATGCGAGTATCTTTATTGTTGTATGTGTTTGTGCGACGTGGTGTTGTGCAAAGTTGTGTAGTGCGATCGGTGGATGCCTTGGCACCAAGAGCCGATGAAGGACGTTGTGACCTGCGATAAGCCCTGGGGAGTTGGTGAGCGAGCTGTGATCCGGGGGTGTCCGAATGGGGAAACCTGGAATGTCCTGGCAACAGTGAACAAGGGTTGCGCTCGTTGCGGGACTTAACCCAACATCTCACGACACGAGCTGACGACAGCCATGCACCACCTGTGAACCGACCCCAAAAGAGGCACACCCATCTCTGAGCGCTCCCGATCCATGTCAAACCCAGGTAAGGTTCTACGCGTTGCATCGAATTAATCCGCATGCTCCGCCGCTTGTGCGGGGCCCCGTCAATTCCTTTGAGTTTTAGCCTTGCGGCCGTACTCCCCAGGCGGGGTACTTAAAGCGTTAGCTACGGCACGGAACCCGTGGAATGGACCCCACACCTAGTACCCACCGTTTACAGCGTGGACTACCAGGGTATCTAAGCCTGTTCGCTCCCCACGCTTTCGCTCCTCAGCGTCAGGAAAGGCCCAGAGAACCGCCTTCGCCACTGGTGTTCCTCCTGATATCTGCGCATTCCACCGCTCCACCAGGAATTCCATTCTCCCCTACCTTCCTCAAGTCAACCCGTATCGAAAGCACGCTCAGGGTTAAGCCCCAAGATTACACTTCCGACGCGATCAACCACCTACGGCCCAGACTCCTACGGGAGGCAGCA
>NZ_JACNYK010000016.1 GCF_014692505.1 Sphingobacterium arenae
TCTACCAGTCCACAGCTTCGGTAACAGTCTTGATGCCCGTTTATTATCCACGCCCGGCCGCTCGACTAGTGAGCTGTTACGCACTCTTTAAATGAATGGCTGCTTCCAAGCCAACATCCTAGCTGTCTGGGCAACCGGACCTCGTTAGATCAACTTAGACTGTATTTGGGGACCTTAGCCGGTGGTCTGGGTTCTTTCCCTCTCGGCCCCGGACCTTAGCACCCGGAGCCTCACTGCCGTACACATTTAACGGCATTCGGAGTTCGTCTGGATTTGGTAGGATTTGACTCCCCCGCACCCAATCGGTAGCTCTACCTCCGTTAAATTTATTACGACGCTGTTCCTAAAAACATTTCGGGGAGTACGAGCTATTTCCCGGTTTGATTGGCCTTTCACCCCTACCCTCAGGTCATCCGGAAACTTTTCAACGTTTATCGGTTCGGTCCTCCATTGCGTGTTACCGCAACTTCAACCTGCCCAAGGGTAGATCACCAGGTTTCGCGTCTGCCCCGCCCGACTCCGCGCCCTATTAGGACTCGCTTTCGCTCCGGCTACCCCGCTGAACGGGTTAACCTTGCCGGACAGGAGCAACTCGTAGGCTCATTATGCAAAAGGCACGCCGTCACGGAAAAAATCCGCTCCGACCGATCGTAGGCACACGGTTTCAGGTTCTGTTTCACTCCCCTGTTCGGGGTTCTTTTCACCTTTCCCTCACGGTACTGGTACACTATCGGTCTCCCAGGAGTATTTAGCCTTGGCGGATGGTGCCGCCGGATTCACGCAGGATTTCTCCGGTCCCGCGCTACTCAGGATACTGTTAGGCCATCGTTGCTTACGTGTACGGGGCTGTCACCCGATACCGCCCGGCTTCCCAGCCGGTTCCACTTTACGAAGATGTAACCACAACACAGTCCTACAACCCCGACCATGCCGTAACATGGACGGTTTGGGCTTCTCCGCGTTCGCTCGCCACTACTTGCGGAATCACTCTTGTTTTCTCCTCCTACGCCTACTTAGATGTTTCAGTTCAGCGCGTTCGCCTACCGCTATGCGGTATGGCATGCCTTCAGCATGCCGGGTTGCCCCATTCGGAAA
>NZ_JACNYK010000017.1 GCF_014692505.1 Sphingobacterium arenae
GCCACTACTTGCGGAATCACTCTTGTTTTCTCCTCCTACGCCTACTTAGATGTTTCAGTTCAGCGCGTTCGCCTACCGCTATGCGGTATGGCATGCCTTCAGCATGCCGGGTTGCCCCATTCGGAAATCCGCGGATCAATTCGTATGTGCCGATCCCCGCGGCTTATCGCAGCTTGTCGCGTCCTTCTTCGCCTCTGGGAGCCTAGGCATCCCCCGTGTGCCCTTATCTACTTTCTTCCGTCCCGCGGCCCTTTTGCCTGCCGCGGGACTGCCTCCGCAGTAACCCGCGATATGATCGCAGGAAACTGCTTCCTCTGTCCTCTTTTCTGTATTTCTCTTTTCTATCCCAATATGTCAAAGAACGTCTTATAGCCTGTCCGATTATCGGAGGATAACATCCCCCTATGGACAGACAGATGTGGACAGTCGCGGGATCTCCCCGCGCAATGTCCGGTCTCTTTTTTCTAATTGAACGATCATGATTGTGCGCAGCAGAAACGGTCCGGACGCTCCAGAAAGGAGGTATTCCAGCCGCACCTTCCGGTACGGCTACCTTGTTACGACTTAGCCCCAATTACCAGTAT
>NZ_JACNYK010000018.1 GCF_014692505.1 Sphingobacterium arenae
ATACTGGTAATTGGGGCTAAGTCGTAACAAGGTAGCCGTACCGGAAGGTGCGGCTGGAATACCTCCTTTCTGGAGCGTCCGGACCGTTTCTGCTGCGCACAATCATGATCGTTCAATTAGAAAAAAGGTTTACGGTCTTTGACTTTTTTGTCATCGGCCCGATAGGTAAAAGGTATGCCCCGGGGGAAAGGCTGGTCCGGATCTGGGCGTATACACCTCCAGTCCCGTAGCTCAGTTGGTTAGAGCACTACACTGATAATGTAGGGGTCAGCAGTTCAAATCTGCTCGGGACTACTTTTACAGCTTATCGTTTTACCTTTGAACAGGGGAATTAGCTCAGCTGGCTAGAGCACCTGCCTTGCACGCAGGGGGTCAACGGTTCGAATCCGTTATTCTCCACATCTGTCTGTCCTTAGGGGGATTTATCCCTGCATTATTGGACAGGCTATAAGACGTTCTTTGACATATTGGGATAGAAAAGAGAAATACAGAAAAGAGGACAGAGGAAGCAGTTTCCTGCGATCATATCGCGGGTTACTGCGGAGGCAGTCCCGCGGCAGGCAAA
>NZ_JACNYK010000001.1:0-505824 GCF_014692505.1 Sphingobacterium arenae
TTGTACTGTACGGCCCGGACCGGAATAATTGTAACTTCTTGTTACAGCATTCCCCTATAAAGGGTATCTGCTGCGCTACATGATCATCTATTTAAAGAACTTCTATACCTCCGCTTCGCGCTTTGGCTTCTATATCTGGACCGAATGAACGGCCGGATTATCTTTTTTTAAAACCCCTCGTTCCCGAAGGGACTGCAAAGGTAAGGGAAATTTCCAACAAAACAAAATAAAATTTTCTTTTTTATCGGACCGGAACCTATCTACCGGTATCCCCCGTACCATACCCCCTCGCGGAGTGGTGCAAAGGTAGAAACTTTAACCTTATACTCCAAGGCCCAAAGCAACCTTTTACACCAAAAATATCCTAAAGCACTGAAAGGTTGGAGAATAATTTCACATCGTTTCACATAACTATCCTCCAGTTTTCTGAGCGGCACGATGGAACATGGCAAAAAATGTTAAAAATATATTTTTTATTTGGAATATACGAAACACTTCGTACATTAGCCTACGAAAACATTCGTAGTTACAAAATGAAGCCGACAGAAAGTGAAATGGAGATATTGCAAGTCCTCTGGGAAAAAGGGGAGAGCAGCGTACGACAAGTGCATGAAGAACTGAACAAAAAAGATGTCGGGTACACCGCTACTTTAAAGCTTATGCAAATTATGCTAGACAAGGGGATTGTTTCGCGAGACACTTCAGCAAAGACGCACTTGTATAAAGCTATATTAAGCAAAGAACACACCCAACACACGTTTTTAGATAAAATGATTAATACGGTTTACAATGGGTCTACTGCCCGTTTAGTTATGCAGGCACTTGGTAACAAACGTACAAGCAAGGAAGAAATCGAATTAATCAAAGAATACTTGAATACTCTTTAAATTCTATAAGGCATGGACAGCTTACACCAAAATATCACACAGGCACTCGGATGGAGCATGCTACATTCCCTTTGGCAAGGGGCATTGACATATGGAGCGCTGTGTTTTATTTATCTTCTGTTTCCAAAACTCACCTCTAAAAGTAAATATGCACTTGCTTTAGGGGGACAATTCATGCTCTCTCTAGCATTCGTAATTACGTTTGGTCACTATTTGGATACTGCGTCAACACTTAACGAAGCACCTGTACACTATAAAGGCGCATTAAGCATATCTCTCGAGGCGCCCTCTTCGATCCTAAACGTATTGGATCCCTTGTTGCCTTGGATGAGCTCTATATATGTTTTAGGCCTTTCCTTTCAGCTCGTCATTTTCAGCAGTGGTTTATCGAAACTTCATTATTTGAAAACAAGAGGTTTATCTGTTGTTCCAACGACATGGAATGAATCTCTCCTCGCGATTTGCTCCAAACTACAGATTAAACAAAGAGTCCGATTTCATTTATCCGAAAAAGTATCCGTCCCTATGGTACTAGGGCATTTGAAACCAATCATTCTATTTCCCGTTGCACTTGTGAGTAATCTTGAATTAGCCCAAGTAGAAGCCATATTAACACATGAGCTAGCGCATATCAAAAGACGGGATTATCTATTAAACTTATTGAAGGTCGCTATCGAAACTATACTATTTTTTAATCCTTTTGTCTGGCTTCTTTCACGTCATATAGAAACAGAACGGGAACATGCTTGCGACGATATCGTCATGATGTGGACTCCTTCGCCCATTGCCTACGCTCAAGCACTTATGTCTGTTGAGCTTCTTAAAACCACACCTGTTCCTATGCATGCCATGGCAGCTGTCGGTAAAAAATATCATTTATTACATCGTATGCAAAGAATCACCAATATGGAAAAGAAACGCATTCATGCACGACAACACTTTATAGCTGTCTTGCTTTGTTCATTCGCCCTAACGGCTGTTGCTTGGATCACTCCCAAAGAACAGCCCATTATTGCTGTGGAAAACGCAAATAATCTTCTAATTGTAGAGGCCCCGGTAACAACACATCAGATCCCGCCACCTGTAACTGCACCGGATTACCCTCCTCTTATCCAAGACTCGATAAAATTACGCCGTAAGTCCGAAAAGATGCTAACCGACAACATGAAGAACATGGAGGTCGAAGCGAAAAAGATTGAAGCACACTATAACTCGCCTGAATGGAAAGAAAAGGTCGCTGATATAGAAACACAAGCGAAAAGGGCAGGAGAGTATTTCAACTCGCCCGAGTGGAAAGCGAAAATAGCCGACATCGAAGCAAACGCTCGCAAAATTGAAACATACTACAATTCGTCCGAGTGGAAAGAAAAGGTCGCTGATATAGAAACACAAGCGAAAAGGGCAGGAGAGTATTTCAACTCGCCCGCGTGGAAAGCGAAAATAGCCGACATCGAAGCAAACGCTCGCAAAATTGAAACATACTACAATTCGCCCGAGTGGAAAGAAAAGGTCGCTGATATAGAAATACAAGCGAAAAGGGCAGGAGAATATTTCAACTCGCCTGAGTGGAAAGCGAAAATAGCCGACATCGAAGCAAATGCCAAAGAAATAGCAGAACACTACGTCTCCCCTTGAATAAAAACTGTCGTCATCCTCCGATAATGCACTATCTTTGTACATTACTACATCATTGTCGAGGGATGAACATTATTTATTGCATAGACCTATTAGGCACAACGGTTTTTGCCATATCGGGCGCCATGGCTGCCAACCGTTCGGGTATTGATATCTTTGGAGCGACCTTTACAGGTTTTGTAACAGCCATCGGAGGCGGATCATTACGTGACATTTTTTTGAATCTACGTCCGATATGGGTAGACGACAGTAATTATCTTATCGCCATCTTGGTAGGGGTAATCATTTCTATCATTGCGAACAAGCAACTGTACCGATTGGCGAGAACGTTAACGTTCTTCGATGCTTTGGGAATAGGCTTTTTCTGCGTGGTTGGTGTGCAAAAATCTCTTACATACGAAAGTTCTCAGACTGCTGCAGTCATCCTCGGCGTATTCTCCGCAGTCATGGGAGGGGTGATTCGCGATACGTTGATGAACGAAACACCGTTGATTTTCCGAAAAGAAATATATGCTACTGCTTGCCTTTCAGGCGCAATTATTTATCTGATCTTAGGTGCGCAGGGTGTTGATACCCTTATCAATGCCTTTATATCTACATTAACTGTTTCTACCATCCGTCTCGTGGCTGTGAAATATAAATTATCGCTACCGGGGATAGGTGGTTAGCAAAAGGTAGCGATAGCGTTATCTTCTTTTTTTCGGGTTTGGAAATTTCATTTTGTATCCCACTTCTACCATGCCTTTAGCTATGGTATCTAATTTGCCTTTTAACATCGCTTTTTTGAGCGGACTCAATTTGTCGATAAAAAGTTTGCCTTCAATATGATCGTACTCATGCTGAACAACACGAGCTGCAAGCCCGGAGAGTTCTACCTCATGTTCTTCAAAATTTTCGTCTAGATAATTAATCGTCACATGGGTGGGTCGTAAAACCTCTTCATTGATATCCGGAATACTTAAACAGCCCTCATTAAACCCCCATTTTTCTCCTTTCTCCTCTATAATAATGGGATTTATCAAGACTTTTTTAAAATTCTTCACGGAGGGGTCGCCTTCACCATCTTCATCGTCTTCTGCAAACGGAGAAGCGTCAATCACAAACAAACGAATAGGTAATCCCACTTGTGGTGCAGCAAGCCCCACTCCTCGAGCGGCGTACATAGTCTCAAACATATCGCTGATTAACCCCTTTAAATTAGGGTAATCCTCATCAATTTCTTCTGCTTTTTTTCTCAATATAGGATCGCCGTATGCGACTATCGGTAATTTCATCTAATTAACTTAATATCACACAAAGATATCAATAATAATTTATTCCGCTTTAGATTGTGCTAACTTTGTATACTATGGTGATACCCCCTGAAATAGCAAACTTTATTTCTACACTGCAGAAGGATCTGGGCATCTTCTTTTCTCGAGAAGACTTCGAGCGCGCAATCGTCCTACAAGCGCTTACGCACGATATTGCTTTGGTTATCTATTTCGAAGAAAACGCAGCACGCATCAACATGGGTGAGCGGCGCACTTTTCATATTGATTTAGATCAAATTTTAAACGATCCGTATAAAATCCGCGCCCGCATATGTTCGCTATTGGGGAGAGGTCAAGTGATCTATGGCCGTCAAACGATCGTCGCGCGTATAGATAAAGGTGTCGCCTTAGCTTTTTTAAAAGAGAATCACCTGCAGCCTGCCATTCCCGGAAAATATCGCTACGGGCTATTCGACAAGGGAGAACTCGTGTCCGTTGCTATTTTCAGCGGTGGCCGACGAATGCGGGAGCAGACGACGTCTAATTATAGATCTTTCGAGCTTATACGTTTTTGCCACAAGGCAGGATACCGTGTAGTAGGCGGCTTGTCCAAGCTCCTTAAAGCATTCATAAAAGATTTTCACCCAAATGATATCATGACCTATGTGGACAGGGATTGGGCACAGGTTTCTAACCTCCACACATTGGGTTTTGAAGTACAGGGAAACACTTCGCCCCAAGCGTTCTGGATTGTAGACAAGGAACGACATCATGTAACGGGTGTGGAACATCTCGTTCAACTCCAACAAACTTATTCTACAGGGTATCTTTCCCACAACAGCGGAAGTACAAAATTGGTGCTGCGGCTATGAAATCGATCCCAATTTGTCGAGACAGGCTATCATCGGCCATTTAAAGAAAAATAATTGGACGGAAACTAGTTTGGGTTGTGTATATTTAACACTTAGAAATTTAACTAAACAAAATAATTACATATGAAACGTAAACTACGGATGGGCATGGTTGGTGGCGGAAAAGATGCATTCATTGGTGCCGTACACCGAATCGCTGCCTTTATGGACGGAAAAATCGAGTTAGTATGCGGTGCCTTCAGCATTAATCCTGAAATTTCCCGTCAGTCTGCGGAGGAACTTTTTGTCGCTCCGGACCGCGTATATGCGGATTACGAAGAGATGATAACGAAAGAATCTCAGCTACCAGAAGGGGAGCGTATGGACTTTCTTACGGTAGTTACTCCCAATTTTCTACATTTTGCACCAGCTAAGATGGCTTTAGAAAATGGTTTTGACGTCGTCATAGAAAAACCGATGACAGTTACGCTAGAAGAGGCAAAAGAACTGAAAGCTGTTGTGGAAAAAACAGGAAGAACCCTTTGCCTCACGCATACCTATTCGGGTTATCCCATGGTAAAACAGGCAAAAGCCATGGTAAAGGAGGGACATTTCGGAAAAATCCGGAAGATTGTGGTGGAATACCCGCAAGGCTGGTTAAGCCGTCTATCAGAACGTGAAGGAAATGCCGGTGCTGCTTGGCGTGCTGATCCGAAAAAATCGGGTCTATCGCTTGTAATGGGCGATATTGGAACACATGCTGCGCATTTGGCAGAGTATGTTTCTGGACTAAAAATCACGGAACTTTGTGCCGATCTCAGCACCTTAGTAGAAGGGCGTGTATTAGATGATGACGGATCCGTATTATTACGCTTCGATAATGGCGCTAAAGGTGTTTTGATGGCGTCACAAATTTCTGCTGGCGAGGAAAATGCGGTAAGAATCCGTATTTATGGCGAAAATGGTGGGTTAGAATGGGCCAATGAAGACCCGAATAACCTGATCGTTAAAATGCTGGATCAACCTCGACAACTCTACCGGACAGGCAATGCCTACACTGCTCCTTATACGCTAAGTTCATTTGCTACACACAATACGCGTATACCTGCTGGACATCCGGAGGGATTACTGGAAGCATTTGCAAATATTTACCGCAATTTTGCCGCTACAGCAAGCGCGAAACGCGAGGGAAGGACACCTTCTCCTGAGGAATTGGATTTCCCAACCGTAGACGATGGTGTTCGGGGAATGGCTTTTGTTCAAAATGTTGTTGCCAGCAATGCCAGCAATGAGAAATGGACTAAATTTGAAATGTGAGCACGCCCACAAGCATAAACGAGATCATTCATCAGGCGAAAGAAAAACTTTCGCCTGATTTATTAATCATCATACTCGGACCTACTGCTTCTGGCAAGACCAAACTTGCTATAGAATTAGCCAGACAAACTGACGGTGAAATTATATCGGCGGATTCTCGTCAGGTATATAGAAATATGGATATCGGAACAGGCAAAGATCTGGAAGAATATCGAGGTATACCTTACCATCTTATCAATATCAAAAACCCGGGAGATAAATACAACGTCGATCTTTTTAGGCAGGACTTCTTTAAAGCTTATGATCATATTATAAATGTGCAGAAGCAACCTATACTCTGTGGTGGCTCTGGTTCCTATATACAATCTGTTTTGCAATACCGGCCCTATGCACAAATTCCCAAGGACAGCCGCCTTCAAAAAGAGTTATCTTTGCTGTCTGAAAAAGAACTTCTTACGCAGATTCATACCATTGGCATTCCTCCAGACCTCCAGATAGATTTTCAAAACCATAAACGACTGGTAAGGGCGCTCGAAATCCTTTTATATCTGCAACACCATCCGCAAGCACCGCAGCCACCGCGCATCGTTAAGAATTATCGCATTTTTGGAATTTGTCCCCCATTGGAGAAAAGAAGGGCGTCGATTACGCAAAGGTTACACACGCGTCTAAGACAAGGTCTCCTTGACGAGGTAAAGTTTCTTATTGATAATGGAACTGCCCAAGAGGATTTGATCTATTACGGCCTAGAGTATAAATATGCCACGTGGTACCTGCAAGGTTTGTTGACGTATACTGAATTTATGGAAAAATTGAACACAGAGATACACCGATATGCTAAACGGCAAATGACTTACTTTCGGAAAATGGAAAAAGACGGAATTAAAATACAGTGGTTATAGTATCGCTTTTCGCAAAATTAAAAAGGACGATTCTTGAAGGAATCGTCCTTTTTATAATTTCTTCCAGACTTACAGTTTAATTTCCTCGTCTTTGGAATTGAAGAATCTAAACTGTGTCAAATGATAAGATGATACGGTATTTAATTTAATCCATTTACCGTATTTAAAAAACCATTTGAGTCTAATGGAGAACAAACCAGACTTAATGTAGGCGCCTATATAGGGATGCACACAAAGTGTAACTCCCTTTTCGTTTTGCTCTTGTAAGATGTAACTCAAATTACTTTCGATATCGTCCAGCAATACAATGCTTGAACGAATCTCGCCAGTTCCTCCGCAGGCCGGACATTTCTCATTGGTCACGACACTCATTTCAGGTCTGACGCGTTGTCGCGTTATTTGTACCAATCCAAATTTACTTGGTGGAAGAATGGTATGCTTGGCACGATCGTTTGCCATGCACTCTTTCAAAAACCCGTACAACTCTTTGCGATTGGTTGGTTTATGCATATCGATAAAATCAATAACCACAATTCCACCCATATCACGCAATCGCAATTGCCTTGCGATCTCCTTTGCTGCTTCTTTATTAACCAGCAGCGCATTTTCTTCTTGGTTTTCTTTACTGGCAATCCGGTTACCGCTGTTGACATCCACAACGTGGAGCGCTTCTGTGTGCTCGATAACGAGGTAAGCACCGCCCTGCAGGTTTACCGTTTTGCCGAAAGCCGCCTTAATTTGTTTTTCTACGCCAAAATGGTCGAAAATAGGCTCCTTATGCTTATAAAGCTTGACTATTTTTTCCAGGTCGGGTGAAATTTCCTGCACATACGATTTTACTTCCTCGTATAACGCATAATCATTGACATGAATATGTGCGAATTCATCCGTTAAGATATCGCGCAAAATGGTAGAAGCTCTATCCATCTCGCCCAATACTTTTTGGGCTGGTTCCACACTTTTAAGGCGTCTGGTAAAAAGTTCCCATTTCGAGATTAAATCTAAAAGGTCTTTCTCTAATTCGTCAACACCTTTTCCTTCTGAAACTGTACGGATGATAACGCCAAAGTTCGGTGGTTTGATACTTTCCACGATCTTCTTCAGTCTATTCCGCTCAGCATTGCCTTTTATTCTCTTGGAGATGGAAACTGCGCTCGAAAATGGAACCAATACAACAAATCTACCTGCGATGGATAGGTCCGAACTTAATCGAGGACCTTTAGTCGAGATAGGTTCTTTGGCAATCTGCACTGGTAAAAGTAGGTTCCGACTTAATATGTCCGAAATCTTTCCCGCTTTATCAATGTCCTTTTCAAGCTTCAAACTATTGAGCAGCTTCTCTTGATAGCTGCCATTCTTTACTATTCGTGTTAGCTTGAGCAAAGACTGAACCTGAGGTCCTAAATCCAAATAATGTAAGAACGCATCTTTTTCGTAGCCCACATCTACGAAAGCAGCATTGAGGCCTGGCATGATCTTTTTAATCCGCCCTAGATAAATATCGCCTACGGCAAAATTATTATCGGCCTGCTCCTTGTTCAGCTCAACAAGCTGTTTGTCCTGTAGTAAAGCAATAGTCACTCCCTTGTCGGGAGTTGAATCAATAATTAATTCCTTTACCAACAGCTACTCATTTACGGCTCTATACACATGGTATATAACCTGATGAAACATAAAAACGTATTAATGAAAAAATACAATCTATAGTTTCATCTAAAAAACTATAGATTGTATGACATCTTAAAGGTTTTTACCTAAAAGACCAACAAGTTTTATTTC
Source organism: Sphingobacterium arenae (assembly GCF_014692505.1). Taxonomy (GTDB): domain Bacteria; phylum Bacteroidota; class Bacteroidia; order Sphingobacteriales; family Sphingobacteriaceae; genus Sphingobacterium; species Sphingobacterium arenae. The sequence goes on from NZ_JACNYK010000001.1 coordinate 8,625, forward strand.
TTCTTGTGTCTATTCTTTCTTAAACGTTTTTTACGCTTGTGCGTAGCCATTTTGTGTCTTTTTCTTTTTTTTCCGCTTGGCATAGCTTTAATGTTTTTAATGAATAAATTAATATGTTAATTACTTGCTGAGTTCTTCGACACGTCTGTCGATGAACTGAGATAGGGTTGGATCTGCCGCCATCTCCTTACTTTTCTGAAAAGCAGCGATGGCTTCGTTCTTCAATCCAATATTTTCATAACCCGTTGCTAAATAAAAATATGATTCCGCATCGGGGCTTAACTCGACAACCGTTTTGAATCGCTCAATCGCTTTGTCGAATTGTCGAGACTGTAGAGAGAACAGTCCCAATGTCTTATTCGCATTGATGTTTTTTGGTTCCTTCGCAACAACCTCCTGTAACAAGGCAATTCCAGCCATTGGGTTTCCTCCACCTGTTACCATCGCCGCGCCTAATCCTGTTTTTGCGTCCAAATTGTTTTCGTCTAGAGCGGTTGCTTTTTCATACGACCGAATGGCTAATCTGTTCAGTTCTGCTGACATTGCTGTATCTTGCAGATTTGTGTATGCCGTCCGGTAGGCGTCACCAGCTTTCAACAAATACTCAAACTTGGGTGAAATCTCGGCCATCTCCTCGTAGATAAACCCTTGCGGAGCAAACTTTGCTACATCATCCCATTTTTGTACTAATTGTTCCAATAACGCCAGTTTCTCGTCGCCATTGGCTTGAGCAATTTTTTCTTCCAGTGCCGTAATTTCCTGTGCAATACTGGTATTTATCGACTGCTTGGTAATTTCTGAGACACTTTTAAGGTTAAAAGCTGACGAAGCTGCTGCATCCGCCGAATCATTTGCTCCTTTGTTTTCGTCTACCAAACCTTTTATAGGGCGCGCCAAAAGTCCTCCCATTAAGGCGACTATAATAACGATCACTACAATTTGTTTGGTATTCATCTTTGTTCAGTTTTACTTGTTGCCTTGTTTTACTTTCTCCACAAAAACTTTTGCCGGTTTAAAGCTTGGCACATAGTGTGCCGGAATAATAATCGCTGTGTTTTTTGAAATATTACGAGCTGTTTTCTCCGCTCTTTTCTTCACAACAAAACTTCCGAAACCTCTAACGTACACATTCTCTCCGCTAATCATTGCATTTTTTACTACTTTAAAAAACGCTTCTACTGTTTCTTGAACATCCACTTTCTCTAAGCCTGTTTTATTAGAGATTTCCGCAATAATTTCTGCTTTAGTCATATCTGTTTTTACTGTAATTATTTATTTCTCAACCCTTAACGCAACAGCAGTTTGGGGATGCAAAAGTATCTTTTTTTTATGACGATTAAAAATTTATTTTGTTTTTTTACCAAACTCTACCTATTCAAAAACTTTTCTGTATCAACCATTTACTATATTTCAGTTGGGCTAAGCCTAAATATAGGGACACCGTCCTTATCCGCTTCGTCCGTTCTAATACAATTTTAGTGGGATATTCAAGGCTATGGAACCGGTTAGTCCCTTTAGCGACTTAAAATTTTCTTTCGTCCTTATATCGAATCCGTAACCTATTCCCAAATCGATAATGGACAGGACACTAATGCCCACCTTTGGGGTAAGTGTATAGGGCGTGGCCTCTGCTTGTACAAAGGGAAAGATTAAACGATTGCTCAAGTAATAGGTCATACCAAGTTCCGGGATAACGGTTGTTTTGTTTTGCATCCACGTAAAGTTAGCTCCAGCATTAAGCTTTATATATTGATAATTATTCGGTGCAAACAGCCCCCAACCTGATGCTTTCAAGAAGTTTCCACTTTGGTATTGCCACCCGACTGATGGCCCCCATATCCAGCCTAATTTTTGTGGATTTTGTGCTTGTAATATTCCTGTCCAACAACAATAAATGATTATCAATCCCAGTATTATCTTCATATCTCCGAATTTCCGCCTAAATTTAACCATTTTTTTCTATTTCATAGGCTGCGTATTCCCTGGAATAAATTCATCAACAACCAAATTCTTTGATCAACCACGATAAACTTTCTATTGTCTAGTAATAGTGGTTCACAAAAAATTATCATTCGTCTTAACTTTTAAACAGCATGTACTTAAAAAAGCATCCTCACGCTAGAAACCTGCTCTCTTTTACATTTAAAAACAGGGGCTACAAGCGTTTTCCGTTTCATCCGGTTAACTGGTCTTTTTATAGTTATAAATCGCCCATCCGTTAAGGACTACTGCAAAAACCACCATGATCAGAAAATGGGTCTTTATATTCGCGAATTCACTTCCTTTCAAAACAATCATTCGCATCACTTCGATAAAGTAGGTTACAGGGCTAAATTGTGTTATTACATAGGCCCATTTAGGCATACCGTCAATAGGTGTAAATAACCCACTCATCAAAATAAACACCATCATAAAGAAAAATGCTATCGACATTGCCTGCTGTTGAGTTTCTGTATAGGTGGAAATCAATAATCCCAAACCTAATACAGCAATCAAATACACCCCGAGGTAGGCATATAATAAGAATAAATTCCCTAACGGAATAATGCCATAAACGAGCCAGCCGACACCAAATAACCCCATAGTGAATACAACAATACCGATAAACCAAAAAGGCAGGAGTTTTCCCAATATAAATTGATATTTTTTGATAGGCGTAACGTTGATTTGCTCTATCGTTCCCACTTCTTTTTCTTTGACAATATTGAGCGCACACATATATGCCCCTATCATCGTAACCAGCAATGCTAAAATCCCCGGGACCATATAAAACCGATAATTCATCGTCGGGTTAAACCAATTGGACGACGTTATTTCGATCGTTGGGAAGAGGTTGAATCTCGGCATCTGCGCCCATTCCATACGAACATCCGCGTTATAATCGGCAATGATGCGATTTAGATATGCACTTCCCAGATTGGCTTTCACACCATTAATAGCGTTGACGGCTACATAAAGCTGTTCCCCATCAGTCTGTCCGGCAGCCCCATCTTCACGAATAAGATTACGTTCAAAACCTTGTGGTATTTCCAATATTAAGTCGGCGCGGTCTTTTTCGATATCATCAAATGCCTCATTAAATCCTATTACGTAATTCGCCAGCTTGAAATATCCCGAGGCCGTTATTTTTGAAATCAATTTATGCGAATAGGGGGAATGGTCGTGATCAACAATCGTGATGTTGATATTCTTGATTTCGTAGTCGGCAGCCAGAGGGAGAATAAGCAGCTGCATGATGGGCACGACAAATAGCAGGGGTAATAAAGCTTTATTTCGGAATATCTGCTTAAATTCTTTCTGTAATAAAAATTTCAGCGTTCTCATGTCAAACGGATTTTAAATGTTTTGATATTAACGACCAGTAGTAGCATCGTCATTGTCAATAGGACGAGCGTTTCTTTCCATATTGCCGAAAAACCTAATCCTTTGACCATAACGGATTTTACAATAATATAATACCATTTAGCTGGAATAATATGCGACACCAGTTGTAAGGGATACGGCATATTTTCCAGTGGAAACATAAAACCGGTAAATAGAATGGAAGGCACTAACATGCCCATCAGCGAAATCAACATGGCCGACTGCTGCGAGGCGGTACGGTTAGAAATTAATAAGCCTAGTGAGAGAGCGGTGATAATAAACAGTGTACTTACGGCATACAAAAGCAAGATACTGCCGTTAATCGGCATGCCTAGCACCAAAACACTCAGCAACAAAATGATGGTTAAATTAATCAGCGATAAAGCAAGATAGGGCATCGCTTTCGACACAATAATTAAAAAGGGGCTGAACGGCGAAACCAACAATACTTCCATTGTTCCGGTTTCTTTTTCTTTCACGATGGCAACGGAAGTCATCAGCACGCAAACGAGCAATAAAATCAACGACATCACTCCCGGAACAAAATTTACGGCTGCTTTCAGCTCCGGATTATAAAGCATCCTTACTTCGGTATTGATTTGATAGGGCACGCGTTGTAATTGCATCAACTCGTTCTGATAATCCATCACGATTTGATTGGCATACCCGCTGATCGCCGTTGCGGTATTGGGATCGGACGCATCGGTAATCAACTGCACCTGTGCCTTATGCTGATGCAATAAATCACTATTGAAATTAGCAGGAAAGACAACCGCCATTTTTATTTCCCCATCTTTAAACGCTGTTTCAATCTGTTTATGGTTTAATAATATACGTTGGATATCAAATTGTTGGCTTGCTTGCAGCTTTCCTATAATTTGTTGCGAAGCATCATCTTTTGCATAATCACAGACGACGATTTTTGCATTTGTGATTTCGTTGGTCAGCGCAAAACCAAAAAGGATGATCTGCACTATGGGCAACCCAAACAGCATCAACAGTGTCTTTCTGTCTCGAAAAACGTGCAAAAATTCTTTCTTTATGAAGGTCGAAATATTATCCATCATTCACTCCTTTTCGCTCCTCTTGCTAATCTATAAAAAACTTCATCCATAGACGTCACAGCGTATTCTTGTTTCAATTTCGCTGGTGTATCAAGTGCTTTTATTTCACCGTCTACCATCATCGAGATCCGGTTACAATATTCCGCCTCATCCATATAATGTGTGGTCACGAAAACCGTGATACCACTATCCGCTGCTTCGTATATCAGATCCCAAAACTGACGCCTGGTTACGGGATCAACACCACCTGTCGGTTCATCAAGAAAAACAATTTTGGGTTCATGAAGAATGGCTACCGAGAAGGATAGCTTTTGCTTCCAGCCCAAGGGCAATGCACCGACCATCTTTTTAGCTTCACATTCCATACCTAATGTTCCTATCAGCTGCTCACTTTTTTCTTTCAATTGCTTATCCGACAGACCGTATATACCACCAAAAAAACGAATATTTTCTAGGATGGTTAAATCCTCATACAGCGAAAACTTCTGGCTCATATAGCCGATGTTCTTTTTGATTTCTTCGGTTTGCTTATAAATATCGAATCCGGCAATAGTCGCCGTTCCCGACGAGGGTTTAGATAAGCCGCACAACATACGCATCGCCGTTGTTTTTCCGGCACCATTCGCTCCAAGAAAACCAAATATTTCTCCTCGATACACATCAAAGGTGATTTCATTGGCGGCGATAAAATCGCCGAATCGTTTTGTAAGTTTGTCAGTATGTATTACAGTGTCCATTCTTAATCTTCCATTAATTTGATAAAACAATCTTCAATGGTTGGCGTGATTGGCCTTAGCTCTATATTGGTATGTTGTTTTTCTTCCAAAACACGGATGAGCTTCTCATTCATATTCTGATTATTATCTTTGAATGTAACATGATGGTATGCACCAAACGCGTTACAGCTTTTTATGATTCCGGTATTTTTTAAATCCTGCAACAGACTCCCCATATTATCTGACTTCACAGCAAAAAGGCTTTCCGAAAATTTCCCTATAATGTTTTCGGGTGTGTCGATAGACATGATGCGCCCGTCCTGTATCAACGCAATCCGCTCGCAAAGTGTGGCTTCATCCATATAGGGAGTAGAGACCAATATGGTAATACCTTGCTGTTTCAGGCGTTTTAGCATCTCCCAAAATTCTTTTCTAGAAACGACATCCACACCTGTGGTTGGTTCATCTAGAAAGAGAATAGTTGGGCGATGTATCAATGCGCAGCATAATGCTAACTTCTGCTTCATACCACCCGAAAGTTTACCCGCTCTCCGATCCTTAAAAGGCTCTAATTGTATGTATATATCCTTGATAAGGTCGTAGTTTTCTTTTACACTGGTATTAAATATCGACGCAAAAAAGTTCAGGTTTTCCTGTACCGATAAATCCTGATACAAAGAGAATCTACCCGGCATATAACCCACATTTTTACGAATAGTCTTATAATCTTTCACCACATCAAAACCATTTACAGAAGCTGTTCCCCCATTCGGTAAAAGCAAGGTGGTGAGGATTCGAAAAATGCTCGTTTTGCCCGCACCGTCGGGTCCAATCAATCCAAACAATTCACCCTTGTCGACATGAAATGACACAGCATTTACTGCCTGCACAATTCCTTTATTATAGGTCTTCGAAATATTATTTAAAATAACGTCTTTCATTTTCCACTGTTCATTTTTCCCTCTCCATGAAATAAAACCTCCCCATACATACCAATTTTATATGTACCATCATTCGTAACCTTTACCTTTATCGCATAAACCATATTTGCTCGCTCGTCTTTCGTTTGTATAGTTTTTGGGGTAAACTCTGCTTTGTCACTGATCCAGGCTATCATCCCCTTCACTTCCTTATACCCTCCGTTACCATCGTCCGTTCTAACGATCACCTTTTGGTTGAGTTTGATTTGTGGCAACTGATTTCCGGTAATATATGCCCGCAGAATGATATTGGACAGATCAGCGATTTTATACAATGGTTTCCCTATGGTTGCCATCTCATTGGTTTCGGTATATTTTGTTAAGACTGTTCCGGCTATCGGGTTTACAATATGGCATTTGCCCAACCGGTCTTCTAACTGTTCGATCTGTACTTCTAACGGAATAACATCTTTGTTAATGCCTTCGCTAGAAATGCTTAAAGATGATTTTTGCGCTTCAATTTGCTTCTTCAGCACGTCAATTTGTGCGTTCATATCGTCTAACTGCTTGGGTGTAGCGGCATCGCCTTTTACCAGATTGGCTATTCTGACTTTCTCTCTTTCAGACGTCCTTAGCTGTTCCTGCAAAGCAGATAACTGAATCGGAATGTTCGGTTTCTTCCCGGCTAATGCGATTACCTGCGCCTCCAATTGTTTTTTTTGTAGATACAATTGCATACTGTCAATATAACCGATACGTTGCCCGGCTTGTATGGTTTGCCCTTCCTGAATATCAAAAACTTTTAACATTCCTTGGGTTTCTGCTGATATGATCGTCTCTTCGGCTTCAAACAAACCGGAAGCATCAAAAGAATGTCGATTACTATTGCACGCCGATAAAATAACTATTACCATTATCTTAAATAAGACGTATCGATTTTCTGGGGTTGTATTCATGGTTGTCGATTTTAATTCCCTGAAGTTGTTTTAAAATTGTACTGTGCCATCAAAAGCTGAATTTTGTGAACAATCAGATTTTGCTTTGCTTGGTCTTCTGCATGGGTATATGTGAGATAATCGTTTGTGGTAATCGTTCCGTACGCCAACTGATTTTGCGCAGATAACGTTATGTTTTCCCTCAATAGAACGATATCTTGGTCTGTTTGTATCAGTTCTTCTAGTTTAGATATTTCACTATTCTGCTGTTTTAGCGTCAAGTTAGTATTGAATAAGAAGGTTTCTTTTTGCACGTCAAGGGCATTCTGATTTAGATTCAGTATTTGTTTTTCCTGTTTCTGTGTATAGAAGCTGGAAATATTCCATGTGAGACGGACGCCTCCGATATAATACAAATCGAAGTTATTGTTTAGCATATTTAACGCAGGCCTGCCATAACCTCCCTGAAAAAAAAGATTAAAACGAGGGAGCATCTTCGTGTCTATGAGCTTGTTCTGCACATCGAAAGTTTTCTTTTGTATTTCAAACAATTTTAGTTCCGGACGATTGATTTCTGGCGTCAAAGAAGTTATGTATGGTTTTTCCAGTATCGTGTTTTCATCAACGGGTTGATTAACGAATAGGGAAAGCATATCGGCATACCCTTTTCGGATTGCTTTCAACTCGATGGTACGTTGATCGGCTTTTAATAGTTCTGCTTGCAGCACATCTGCACTACTTTTCAAAGCTGTTCCATTAGCAATGGCCACGTCGTTTTTGTTCATTCCGGAACGGATGTCTTTTTTCAAGATTTCAGCTTGGATTAGCTGCGCATCAATCAGTAGGATACCAAAGTAGAATTGGTTGATACGTTCTTTTAATTTGTACAATTCCACTTCTATTTTTTGTTCTTCCACAGCTGTATTCGCATAAATGAGTTCTTTTTGATGTTTAACGGTAAATAAATCGGTGAGCGGTTGTGACACCTCTCCATATAATTTGTATTGATCTTTACTTATAGAAGGAATATCGACGTTGGGGAGAGAGATAGGCACTTGTGTTACATCCGATTGATAACTTACTTGTCCGCTAAGGTTTATTTGTGGCAGATAACCTTTTGCGGCATTAGTCAAGGAATATTCCTTTGTTTTGTCCAGGAGCGCATGTTGTTTAATTAAAGGGTAGTTGCTTTCTGCGAGTTGATAGCAGGCGTCTATGGTTAGCAATTTGGACGACTGCCCATAGATGTTGTAGGCTGTTATGAACCAACAGCTCATGATAACCAGCCCCCTCCTAAATATTATTCTAATCATGATTTTAATTGTTTTGTTTTAATCATTTGATTAACTATAGAATAAAAAAATACCTTATGTTTCTAACATTATTTTTGCCCATTTAGCAATTAGTACCTTTCTTTCTTCCATCTGCATTTTAAACGTGTTATCATCTGCAAATAGAACTTGCTTTGCTATAAAAGGGAAAACCGTCATCCCAAGCAGCGACACGATAAAGTGTACTGGCTCTACATCCGGTTTTCTCTCCCTTAGCTGGCGGACAAAAGAAGAATTTTGTAACAGCTTTCTGACCTGTAGTCTATCTTTAAAGCCCTCCGGATTCGCCTTAATCTCGCCCAGAACAAATAAGGGTAAATCCGGATTGTCAACGAGCAAATTGATATAGTTCTCCACCAGGGTTTCTATCTTTTCATCTAATGTCAAATCATCATTGTTGACTATCGGTAATATCACGCTAAACAATAATTGTAGCTTTTCTGCCATAATCAACTGGAACAACTTTTCTTTACTACGAAAATAGTAATTGAGCAATGCCAGATTAATACCCGCTTCTTCTGCTATATCGCGTGTACGAGTTGCTACATAACCTTTTTGCGTAAACACCTTACTCGCTGCCTGTATAATTTTCTCTTCTGTAGATGTATCTAAATTCTTTGTCCCTTTACTTTTCGCCATGTAATCTATGTCCTTACAGCAACAAAGATAAAGACTATTTTTTTGATTAACCAAATATTTTAATCAAATGATTAAAATATCATGATAAGACCATTTATTCCCTACTTCCGTTAAACAAAAAAGTCATTTCCCTGTAGGGAAATGACTTTTTATATGTGACCCCGGAGAGGCTCGAACTCTCGACCCACTGATTAAGAGTCTGTTGCTCTACCAGCTGAGCTACAAGGTCAAAACGTCGTTTCTGACTTACATAGGCAATATATGAACAAATTTTGGAATCGCAAAATTTTCTTCCGTTACTTATTTGTAACGGTTTTTTAGACAAAATGTCGTCGTTAACATTCAATGGTGCATCATTGTTTCACACCTTCTAAGATTGTGGCAAACCTCTATTCCTATTGGTCCTTTTTTTGTCTTCCGAATCATAACTTTGATTATGATTTTGCCTAATTTCTAAAAGACTGTGGGATGTGTCGGTTCGGAGCAATTCTTTCAATTAATTTCACGGGCGAACATCTATTATCGACAAGATCTTTTCACAACGAAGGCAAATCTTAGAAGCCAATTTGTTAATTTCGGACAATGCTTGAACAAAACAGAATAGGTCTTGGTATGGCTTCCATTGGTAGGCCACGATATATCAATATAAAACAGGATGAATCCAACGAAGTTTTTTCTTTGGAGAATTTTAAAGAAAAAGGAAAGGTAGCCATTGAAAACGCCTATAAAAATGGGATAAGGCATTTTGATACATCGCCGGGTTATGGCATAGCCGAATCATTACTCATCGATTGGCTAAAAGAAAAAAATGATCCTGCGATAACCATATCTACTAAATGGGGATATACCTATGTTGCCGACTTCGACCCCAACGCAACCGAACACGAGGTAAAAGAACATTCCATAGATAAGCTGATCGAACAGTGGATGGTTTCCCGGAAATTATTGCCCTATCTGAAAATCTATCAGATTCATTCAGCGACATTGGAAAGTGGGGTATTGGAAAATTCCGAAGTTCTAAGCCGACTACATTCGATCAAAAAATCACATAAAATCCATATTGGTTTATCAACCACGGGAGATAATCAGGTAGAAGTTTTACAAAAAGCAATGGATATATTCATTGACGGAGAACAACTCTTCCAATCATTTCAATGTACGTTCAACATTTTAGAGCAAAGCATTAAAAAAATTAAAAATAAGCTTGATCATTTAGACGGCCGATTGATAATTAAAGAAGCGATGGCAAACGGAAGATTAATCCCTAATAAACAATATCTTGGGTATAACGTCCTTTACGCTTTTATGAATACTTTGGCAGCAAAATATCATGTAGGCATTGATGCCATTGCGATGCAATATTGTATGGAAAGCTTTCCCACGGCATTGGTCTTAAGCGGGACCAACGATAATAATCATCTGGTGTCAAATTTAAAAGCCAATCAATTTCAGCTATCATCGTCTGAAACGAAGCAATTAAGCGCTTTCGGCATAGAAAGTTCAGCCTATTGGAAAGAAAGAAAGCGATTACAGTGGAACTAAAAAATGGCTTAGCTTATTGGACTATACCTCCATACCGATTCGTTCTAGCCATTTGTTTTTTAACTCGATCCTCTTTTCAATCAATTCACGAACGATAGGATCATTATTTTTGTTAATAATTACCTGTCCCATTCTGGTTTGATTATTCATATTAAATGTGTTAATGATATCGTAGACTATACGCTGACGATTTTCCTCCGTTGGTTCGAGTTTGTAAATTGAATGTTTCAGCTTGTTTAATACTTTTTTGGATGCAATTTCATAAGTTTCAGTAACCTCCGGCAAGTCAGCGCACACCAAATTATCGTTGAACGATTCAGACAAACAACCATCAACTAAAACAGAGAAACAGTCAATGCCTTCATGCCTCAATTCAGCCTGTAATCCTTCCGATAGCGCTATGATACCTATTTTTGACAGCGTTTGAGGTATTAAAAATGGCAATGAAAACAGGGCCGGTCCGCAACAGATATTTAGGATTGTTCCCGATTTATTTTTTCGCATATCCGGCAATACAGCCTGTATCATCCTTATCACATTAAATAGGCCGATGTCAAATATGCTCTTTATTGAGTGATGGAATTAGCTTCAAGCAGCCCCATACTCGCAACTTCCGCATCGTTAATCAATATATCAATTGCACCATATTTATGAATGATTTTCCCGACATTCTCTGCTATAGATTTTTCGCTGTTCAAATCTATATTTATCACCTCTATGTTGGGGGTAGAACGAAGTTCATCGGCCGCTTCCCGGCTCTTATCATCTGTAATTTCCATTGTTGCAATTACTCCATGCCCCTCTTCAGATAAAGCTTTGGCGATTAACTTGCCATAACCTGAACCACTGCCTGTTATCAAAATTGTCTTTGACATAGAATTAGATTTAGAATACCAATCGGTTGCTCGTCCTACTTTGATCCCCAACGGTAGTATGCCCCATATTATAATGGACCTTTTTGGTAGTAATAGGACTCATTTTGTTTAGAACAGCTGTCGTTTCATATTTTGTTTCCAAAGAAAAATCCGGACAAAATCTATTTTAATGACACGTCCGGTTCAAAATCCAAGGAAATAGAGTTCATGCAATACCTTTTATGTGTTGGAGGCGGACCATCATTGAAAATATGTCCCAAATGCGAGTTACAACGACCGCATTCTACCTCTATACGATGCATTCCGAGGGAGTTGTCGTCTTTATAAATGACGGCGTTTTCTCGATCCGGTTCGAAAAAACTTGGCCATCCACAGGTACTTGCAAATTTGGCATCAGAGCGGAACAACCGGTTACCGCACACTGCACAATAATAGGTGCCTTTAGTTTCACTGTCCCAATATTCGCCGGTAAATGCGCGTTCCGTTCCTTGTTCCCTTGCCACAATATAAAGGTCATGTGGCAGTATTTTTTTCCATTCTGCATCATTTACATGGAGGTGTGTCGTGTCCGTACGGGAGTAATAGGGATTATTTGTCTTATTCATAATTGTTTTGTTTTGTTGTGCATTTCCTTGACAACTAATGAGTACGAGAATCAGAACCCATAGGTTCTTAGCTATGTATTCCATTATAATTTATATGTGTTGTGATTGCCGTTCAATACCTATATTTGTTAGAATAGGCATATTTTTAATGCCTCTTGTCCTTGAAAAATTCACCTTATAAATTAGATGATTTCCTTTAAATGCTTATAATTCGATTTTAGCGTTTGCATAGCTTCATCCATTCGACCACTTAACATCATTTTTCCTACTGACAATGTAAAGCCTTTCAATTGCTCCCATTCAATTTTGGGGGGCATCGCCAACGCATGCGGATTTGTCTTGATATCTATGATAACAGGACCGTTATGTTCCAACGCTTCGGAAAGGTCGTCATAAAGGGATTGGTGACTATTAATGGTTACGGATTTAAAACCCATAGCGGTTCCAATTAGCGCAAAGTCAGGATTAACAAGATCAGTTTCATTATCAACGAGGCCCTGAACTTCCATTTCAAGTTTTACCATTCCCAACGACCGATTGTTAAATACAATAATCTTGATAGGCAAATTATATTGTTTGATGGTTACCAGATCACCGAGCAACATAGTCAGTCCGCCGTCACCGCAGAGCGCGATAATCTCCTTTTCCGGTTGTGCCAAAGCAGCGCCAATAGCCATGGGCATCGCATTTGCCATAGAACCATGATTGAATGATCCAAGAAATCTGCGTCCTTTGGCGCCATCAATATACCGGGCTGCCCATACGCAACACATACCCGTGTCCATCGTAAATATAGCTTCATCGGACACCAATTTATTGATTGTATGGGTAGCAAATTCGGGTTGTATGTGATCTGTTGTACCCGGATCTTCCACATAGGTATTCAGGTGTTTTTTTACTTGACCATATAGAACCAATTGTGCACGCAGAAAACTATCATCGGTTTTATCCGTTATGTAGGGCAGCAATGCTATTAATGTATCCTTAACATCTCCTGTCAACCCAAGTTCCAGTTTTGCCCTTCGCCCCAATTTCTCCGGTTTATCATCTATCTGGATCAGCTTGCTTTTGGTTGGCATGAAAGGTGTATAAGGGAAGTCTGTACCCAAGAGTAAAACCACATCCGATTCATGCATGGCATGGTAGGCAGAAGGTAGTCCCAATAGCCCGGTCATGCCAACTTCATAGGGATTGTCAGGCTGTATGCCGGGTTTTGCAGGGAATGTATAACCTACAGGCGCTTTTAAGGCTTTCGCAAGACGTATGATTTCTTCACGCGCATGGACCGCACCAATCCCGCAAAAGATGGAGACTTTTGGACACCTATTCAATAGAGCCGCTGCCTTTTGTAATTCTTCATCAATAGGACGCATTAGCGTAGCGGAGCTGTAATTGTGCATTGAGGTGACACTTTCCTGTGCAGGTTCAGCGGCGATATCACCGGGCAAGCCGATTACGGCTACACCCCGCTGGTGAATGGCATGCTGAATGGCTGCCTGTATCATGCGTGGAGCCTGAGCGGGTGTTTGAATTACCTGGTTATAGCAGCTGCAATCATCAAAAAGTTTTATCGTGTTTGTTTCCTGGTGATAGTCGGTGCCGAATTCACGAGTGTTTATTGTTGCAGCAATCGCTATCACGGAGGCTCCGGAACGATGTGCATCGTAAAGACCGTTAACAAGGTGTACGTGCCCGGGTCCTGAGCTACCGGCACAACAGGCAATTCCGTTAAGCTTTGCCTCTGCGGTTGCAGCGTAAGCACCAGCCTCTTCGTGACGCACATGAATCCATTTTATTTTCCCGTTACGTCGAACAGCATCATTCAGTTCGTTTAGGCTATCTCCGGTAACAGCATATATCCTTTTAATACCATTCTCTACCAACATGTCGACGAGCTGCTCGGCTATCTTTTTACTCATATTTTTAATGCTTTAAACATTTTGATTGAATTTCTACCGATGGTAGTATCGTACAATACAGACACCATCATGTTACTTAATTACCTCTACTCCATTCCAAAATGCGAGATGCCCCTTTATACCTTCTGCTAATGTGGAGGGGTCAGGGTAATACCATGCTGCATCAGTTGCTGTTTCTCCGTTAACCACGACATTATAATAAGATGCTACACCTTTCCAGGCACAGGTCGTATGCGTATTGGATGGTGTTAAAAACTCCTTTTTAACAGAATCTGCTGGAAAATAGTGGTTGCCCTCGACAATAACGGTCTTGTCACTTTCCGCGATCACTTGATCATTGTAAATTGCTTTCATTGATATTGGTCTTTTTAGTGAAATTATATTCTAAATGTTTATTATTCTTCAATTGCAAAGCTGGAATTCAAGGCGATAAGACAGGACGACTACATTGAAATCAATGTTGGGCTATATCCACCAAACCTAACGCTACCAAAAAAGGATACATTGGTGTAGTAAAGCCTTAATCCTGCTTAATAAAGTACTAAAGTAAAGACTCTGCTCTAAGCATACGTTGACAAATGTCACAGATACTGAAACTCTTATATAGTTTTTCAGACTACAACCTAATATTTAGGTTTGGCTTTGTATTTCCTTTGTGGAAAGACTTCTTGAGGAGTTTTAGCTTTGAAATCCGATAGCTGCCTAAAAGTTTCAGAGATCAAGCATATTACTGCGTATCCTTGTTAATGTTTCCCTTGATACCCCGAGGTAGGAAGCGATCATATATATCGGAATACGTTCATGTAGCTTAGGAAAAATTCGGATGAATTCACGGTATCTATCTTCAGCCTGAAGGCTGAGCATCATGAATATCCGGTCGCGGCAGACATCACAGTCATGCGTAATAATCCTATTGTTTAGCTCTTTAAAATTGGGTATATTTTCCAGAAGCGTTTTAAAACTATTCGTCGAGAGCTGTATTACAGTGCTATCTTCCAGCGCATCGATAAACTCATTTGAGGGAGAACCACTTAGCAGGCTAACAGGATCGTTTACCCAATGACCCGCAGTTGAAAGACCTATGATGTGCTCACAACCTTCATCGTCGATCCGATATGATCGAAAACAGCCACTGCATACCAAAGTGTGATATCTGCATACACTGCCTTGACGTAGTAAAAATTGCCTCTTTTTAAGTTGTTTTGGTATTGCCAGGGACTTAATAGTTGCGATTTCCCTGTCAGAGAATAGATCGTAAGTTCTAATATAATTTTCGAAGAAGTTGAATATGTCCTCAGGCATTAATACAAATAATTGATTGATTCAAATAAATAAACCCCGAAGTGCGGTCGCTCGTTCGCGTAAACGAAACCACACACTATATTTCGATTATTATTTAGTTTCATAGAATCTGATTTAAGACCCTAAAATTAATGCATATGGTAAGGCTCGGAAAGGGATAGAAAGGACAAAGTGTTGTAAAAAAAGACCATTGTGGTCAGGTATATCGATTAAGCTTCGAAGCCGGATCTTATCCTTTTTTTCCGGCAACAAAGGAATCAGACGGACTTCCAATTGGGACTTGCACACTTGTGCAAATCCCAATTATTCGGTGTCTTCTCTGACTGATTTACGATATGATTCAGGAGACATATCCATTCGTACTTTGAAGAAACGGCTGAAGTACGATATGTCGTGAAATCCAAGTTCGAAGGCTATTTGCTTTATTGGCTTGTCACTTAGGTATAGTTCATGTTTAGCCTGAGTTATAATACGATCAGAAATCATATCACTCACTGTTTTTCCCAATTGATGTTTGGCCGCACGATTCAATGTTTTAACCGTGATGTTTAATAATTTTGCATAATCCGCCGGACGGTGTTTACGATGAAAATGTTGCTCGATAGCGTTGGTTAATTTTCGAAACGTGTAGTAGACGGTCGATAATGCTTCCGCATATACCACACCTTTTTTCAATTTCATCCGTGAGGCGTAAACCATAAATATTTTTACCCAGGAGACCGTTATATCGTACCGACCTAAGTCATCATTGTGGAGTTCTGAAATAAGATTGTCTAATGGAAGTAGTAGCTGACCCATTTCAGCTTTAGTGATCTTTATAGAAGGTTTTTCGCCGATACCTGTAAATAACACTTGTTTACTCGTTATTTCCATGTCGTATTTGTGGTTCCAAAAAAAGTCTGGATGGAACTGTAACAATATGCCATCAACCGGACCATCGGCCTCGATTCGAAAAGGCTGGTAAATTGGAAATCTAATTAAGCAATTGTCGGAAAATTCATACATCACGTTATCAAACGCTATCTTACCTTTTCCTCTTCTGATCAGGATTACTTTATAACAGTTATAGCTTTCCAGACTTTTAAAGTAGCTGTCATCATTAAGCGTTATCAGCTTAAATGCCAAAATGTTTGTTTCGGGGTTTACTAATTCTATGATCGTTTGTTCAGTCATTGTTTCACCATAGTGTTTCAATTTCATTTGTTTAAAAAGATTTATCCTTTGAAGTTAACAATCCTGAAGATCATTTCTGTCAATAAATAAAAGAAATGGAGTATGCTGATCCCTAAATCTAAGGGTAGATACTCCATTGTTTCTGAATTATTCCAAAGAAGGATAACAATCATCGATGGGTTATTAGCTCCAGCGGATGACCTTTAAGATCGAACGCTAATTATCTTCTTTCCTTTAACCCGATTTGCCGAATTGAAGGTGGCAACAGCATCATCGAGAGCAGATATATTGCCAATGTTTGTCTTCAGACGTCCCTCACGTAACCGTTGTACAATTTCACTCAACTGGTTGGGAACCGCTTCGACCACAAAATCAATTGTCGATCCGTTAACTGGTCGGGCCTCGGTTGGACCCGCGATGGTTACCAGCGTTCCCCCGGGCCGAATCAGGCTCGCGGATTGAGTGGCGATATCTCCGCCGAATATATCAAACACCAAATCGACTTCTTTAACATCCCGTAGTTTTTCGTTCTCAAGATCCACATATTCCTGTGCACCGAAATCAAGCGCTGCCTGACGGCCGTCTGCACGTCCAGTACCGATAACATAGGCACCAGCCGCACGGGCGAGTTGGGTCGCCATTGACCCTACAATGCCAGCGGCACCGTGTACAAGGACGGTCTGTCCAGCCCGGAGATGTCCATGATCAAACAAACCCTGCCATGCCGTAAGCCCAGGCATAACAAGAGCTGCTCCAACCGTAAAGTCTACATCAGCAGGCAGCGGTGCAAGGTTGCGTGCCTCAACGGCCACATATTCTGCGAGTGTACCGTCACGATGCCAATCCGTAAGGCCAAATACGCGCTGACCTACTGACAAGCCAGTTGTTCCGTAGCCTAGCGCAGTAACTACACCGGCCAACTCGTGCCCTGGAATCGAAAACGATCGGTCGTGACCGGCACGATCGGTCCAGGTGGATGGCCACGATAGCTCGTCGCCTGTCATACTCGTTGCGTAAACCTGGACGATAACATCATTAATCGCTGGTTGCGGCTGAGGCCGTTCCATTAGTTTCATGCCAGCTATTCCTGCTGACTGATCAGTTACAATAATCGCTTTCATAATACCCTTCCTTTTTATGATTACTACAGTGTCTTTCGATATGGATATAAAATTAAAGGTAATTTTGGTTACCTTAGTGGGCCAATTTTAAAATAGATTGGGGTCCAATTATGATTAGAAAGCTTCTTCAAATTACGTTTAAAAAAGACGGGCAACACAGTCCTTTGTACCTCCAATTAGAATCAGAAATTATTCAGTTGATTTGTCGAGGCATCTTAAAACCGGGACAAGTGCTTCCGCCTTCACGCGAGCTTGCACAAAGTCTCCGTATCAATCGTAAAACCGTGGTGAAGACCTACGAAGAATTGAACGCGCAAGGTTGGGTGGAGGTCCGCGACAGAAGCGGGGTTTACGTTTCCGGCAACCTGCCCGATACTGCCGCACGTAGGATTAGTCAAAATAGCGAAAAATTGATACGAAGCCGACAACCAGTTTATCCACTGATAAGTCGATCTGCCGATATAGCTATACGGACAAGTACAGACGTGGACATCAATGTGACGGGAATTCCCGCTCCGCTGTATCGAATCGATGATGGTTTTCCTGATCCCAGAATTGCTCCTATTGAAGAATTGATTCGCGAATACAGAAGATATGGAAAGAGCCATTTAGCAAACCATTTGATGATGTATGGTCCGGAGCACGGCTCGTACCACCTTAGGGTTGAACTTGCCAATTTCTTAAACAGAACCAGGGGTATGCAGATTTCTGAAAAAGAAATACTCATCACAAAAGGGACTCAAATGGCTATCTATCTAACAGCACAGGTACTGATCCAGTCCGGAGACAGCGTATTCGTGCCGGAGCCGGGGTACCATGCAGCAAATCAAGTCTTTAATCTATTGGGAGCCCACTTAACATTTATCCCTGTCGATAAAGACGGGATGGATATCGATCGGATCGAGCAATTGTGTCAAATGAAGCAAACGCCGAAACTTGTCTATATTATTCCCCATCACCATCGGCCCACCACGGTTACGCTGTGTGCGGAGCGACGCATGCGACTTATGAACCTTGCCCATAAATATAGATTTGCGCTACTGGAAGATGATTATGATTTCGATTATCATTTTTCAAGCAACCCGTTGCTGCCTTTAGCAAGCCTGGATAGTGGAACGCATATCATTTATGTCGGATCCTTCTGCAAAAGTATCGCACCCGGAATTCGAATCGGCTTTATGGTTGCACCTGAAGTGGTCATAAATGAAGCCGCAGCAATCCGTAAATTAATAGACCGGCAGGGTGAACAGTTATTAGAAGAATCGTTAGCAGAACTTTTACGTACTGGGGATATCTCGCGGCACTTAAAAAAATCGCATAAACTTTATGAGCAGCGTTTGGAAAACTCCTGCCGATTACTTCAGGAGCAACTCGGGCCTTATTTAACGTTTGAGCGGCCCAGTGGGGGATTGGCCATTTGGGCGAAATACAGGAAAGATATTAGTGCCAAAGCGGTTGCCCAAAAAGCGTCAAAGTTAGGATTAAAGATCAGCGATGGCAGTAATTACTTTTTTCAACCAAATATAATCCAGCCCGACAACTTCATACGCATAGGCTATTGTTCTTTAGACGAAACTGAAATGGCAAGTGCTATTGATGTATGGAAACAGGCACTTGTCGCATTCGGTTTAAAATAATAATCATTATTGGATAAATTGAGGTTAAAGGCGCCGCCAGGCCTTCTGCGTGGTTATGATTCCAATATAGTCCATCTTGCCTGTAATTGGACATCGATTACGTCATTTTGGTCCAGCCAAGCTCGAAAGCTTTTCGGGTCTTCAGGATGGTGATTAATAATTTCTCCATTTTCAAGCATAATACTAAAGAAGCCTGATGCTCCACTAAAATACTTCTTTAATTCGTCCGCCGAATACTCAAAACCAGGATATTGATTTGTCAAAACTATAATTTCTTGTCGTGTAAATACTTTTTACCAGAGTAACCCAACTTAAAAAGTAGTTGGGTTACAATCTTGTGCATTTAGATTTTCTAAAAATTGGGCTACTATTTATTTCCAATTAGATAACGATTACTCTTTATCGACCAGTCGAACGACCTTCACTTGCAGTAACCGCCACAACCAGGTATACAACCACTGCGTTGATATAATAATATGCCGCATCCAGACCGACAAAGCCAAAAAGAGAAGGTACGAGCATAAATAGGGTCGCAACCAACAGGTCAAGTGTTAGATGTCCACCGAATGGAATTATTTTAAAGGCCCCATAGCGGTAATTTGTGGCCATACTTACGACAATGACAAGCGCACCTGTAACCACTGATATCCACGGCGCCAACGGATTACTGCTGCCCAGCTGTAATACAAATGGTGAGACAATTAATGCAACCGCAGCAAGGTAGTCAACAATGCCATGATTGGTGGGAGAAAGAAATCTTAACTTCATGTTTTTTAAATTATAGTGGAAGATTGATAGTGTTCAAAACATTACCTACGTCATTCACCTAAGACCTAAATTAAATGCGAACGGAGCATCCAAGCTGTCTTTTCGTGGTATTCGGTCAGGCCAGTTAAATAGTCACTGGTGCCAACGTCCTTCAATTGCTCCGCCAAGCGGTTAATTTGCGTTCTGATATTGATAGTAATACTTTCGTGGTCGCTCAACAATTCCCTTATGAAACCGGTACTGTCGTTTTTCTCCCTTGTCTGTTCTGTGAGGTGCGTTAATTGCAGAATCTGTTTTAAAGTGGCGGGAGCATAATGTCCTAAGGTCCTCATCCGTTCTGCAACGTTATCGATGATGTCAGCCAGCTCATTATATTGTGATTCGAACATGATATGCATAGCATGGAAGTTCGGTCCCTCAATATTCCAATGTGCATTACGTGTTTTGGTATACAATACAAATTCATCCGCAAGGATATGAGAAAGAACTTGACTAATTTCACCAAGATGTTCTTCACTTATTCCGATATTTGGTTTCATAAGATAAAATTAAAATTCATTACTTTCCACAAAACTATGTTCCCTCAGGCGTATACCCAATGACATTTATCACAATATCATTTCCTTATTAAACGTTATGTCGTAGAATGTCCTCGTTCTACCTTGATGTCCTGCAACATAGTGATGATTTTATCCAGTTTATCAGTTTCAATCCTACTAAGTCTTACCTGCAATTCTTCGATTTCCTCTTTTGCTTCAAGGTTGGTCTTGTAATCATCATCTGCCTGAATCCTGTCTCGAGCACTCTGACGATTTTGAGCCATCATAATGATAGGTGCAGCGTATGCTGATTGTACCGAAAAAAGTAGATTAAGAAGAACGAACGGAAAAGGGTCCCAATGTGAGAAAAATGCGATTAAATTAATTCCAGCCCATGTTAGAACGGCTGCAGTCTGAATAATAATAAACTTCCATGAGCCCAGGACGTTTGTCACTTTATCTGCGATGCGATCCCCAGGACTGCAATCGGATTCATGTTGTTCATGCCATGTTTTACTACTTTTCATTAAAGGTATTGCAAGTTTTGGTATGTGATGAAAAATTTTCTGTATTGATGTCGGAAAGCACCTGATCGCAAAAAAAATGTTCCTTGCTTAATTCGAATAAAATTATGTTCGTCTTAGAACTTGTACAATGACATTTATCACAATACATACGTAGTCTTCAACGTTATACCACGGGTTAACGGTTGTAAATTCCAAGTGATTCAACTTTATGCTGTAACACACATATCAGATTCTCCTTAAACCACTCGTTTTTCTTTTGCCATATATTGTTCCGGGGAGATGGGTGTGGCAACGGGATAAAATTTGGCAAGTATGCTTCGTAGTTCTTCACCGTTTCTGTTAAGGTCTCTTTAGCGCTGTTTTTCAAGTAGTATTTCTGGGCATATTGTCCAATTAGTAAGGTCAGTTTTATCCCTGTCATTGATTTTAAAACTTGCTGATGCCATAAGGGCGCACATTCCGGTCTTGGAGGCAGGTCACCTGATTTTCCGGTACCCGGAAAACAAAAGCCCATCGGCATAAGCGCGAAGAATTTTTCATTATAAAATGTTTGCTTATCTACTCCCAGCCATTCCCTTAAATTATTACCGCTGGCATCATCCCACGGAATGCCACTGTCCTGAACCTTTTGACCTGGAGCCTGACCTATTATTACGATTTTTGAAACACTACTCGCCTGAATAATCGGTCGAGGAAGGTTAGGTAAAAACTTTTGGCAAACCGTACAATTTCTAATTTCTGAAAGTATTTTCTCCATTTCATATTATATAAAGCATAGCCTTTAAGTGTTTTCTTTTGCCTGTATAGAAACTATGCTACATGGAACGATGATTCTTGGTCCGCTTTCTCAGGACTTCAAAATTATCAGCAGCAATTTGATCGATTTTTTTGGGCTCTAAAAAATTCAACTTTACTTGTTCTTCCATTTTCTCGCCACCTATGATTACATTAATCTGTTCCTGAATTAAAGCCGCAATAGTCGCTTTTGCTACGTCGTCAGGGCTATCCATTTTGTCTACCACTGCTGTCTTCATCATACCCGTATCAGTTGCTGACGGATAGACCGTCATTACATGTATAGGATATTGATAAAGTTCCCTTCTCATAGCATCGGAGAACTGTGCCACCGCCGCCTTAGTCGCAGCGTATACACTATAAAATGGCATAGCGATGTATCCGTATCCCGAGGATATATTGACGATTGCTCCCTCGCCGCTTTTCTGTAAAAGACTGGTTAATTTCTTTGTCAATAGTACAAGTCCTGTGAAATTGATATTTACCTGACCAATAATATCTTCATCGCTTTGCTCGGTCAACAAACCGGCGCTGACAACACCCGCACTATTAATTAATATGTCCAGCATTCCCCATTCTTGTGATATCGCTGACACCACCTTGTTTAAGTCTTCAGTAACTGAGAGATCAGCTTGTATAGTAACGACGTTAACTGATTTCAACTCAGCTTTTAACATCTCTAAGGGCTTCTTCTTTCTGCCTACAACCGCTATATCCCTTACGCCATGCCGGATAAGTTCTTTGACAATTGCTTTGCCTATTCCGGCACTGCCACCAGTAATTAATATTTTTTTGCTTTTTAGTTCCATAATATCTTTAATACAAGCCTGCTAATTGATACGCTTTGCCAATGGAAATTCATTTGGCACTTGCGTAACGGCATGCAGTATGTTACTGATCGTTCTATCGCCGATATGGACGATCAAATCGATGAGGTTCTCTTTAGTATAACCGGCTTCAAAAAACGCGGTGACCAAGGTGCCGTCGCCGGGGTTCCTTTTTTCCGAAAGTTGTTTGGCGAGCTTTACCAGTGCATCCAGTTTTTTGTCAAAACCTGCACTTCCACCTCTGATTTCAAGCGTCTGCTCTTCGGTAAAGCCGTTTAGTTTGGCAACCATCGTATGGGCACTTAGACAATACACACAATTATTTACTTCGCTCACCACTAGCGTTGCCGCCTCTGCTTCTTTCCGGGTTAGGGAAGTCTTGCTGTTTTCAAGATTCATATAGGCTTCCAGTGCGTTTTCAGAATAAGCCAATGTGGAATACAGATTGGGAACAGCCCCCATTGTTTTTTTCAGCTGGTCGAATATTTGCTGGTTTTTTGAAGAGACTTCTTCTCTTTTCAGGATTTCGAATGTTTTTTCCATTTTACTTTTTTGTCTTTAAATTTTATTTATCAGTTGAAAAATGATATCGCAAAGGTAGGCCGGGATATAGGTTGTCGAAGTGTCAGTTTTTCCCCTTATGTGGTCAAAACTTCCCGAAATACGCTATAATAAGATGCCGCGCCCTCCGAAGGAAAAATGATCGCTTATTGATTATCGATGTATTCACCTAAAGCGATCGCCAGTTTTTCAAAAATTTCATCCTCCACCTGTCCGTCCCGTTGTTCCCAAGCATCGGTACCTTCACCATTTTTTACCATCGTCGTAAAATGTTCGTTGTTTGATACGACAATAAAGACGTCATTACAGGGAATAAACAACAGGTTATAGTACTCGCCGACATCAAAAAGATCCAACTCCAAATGAAATGCTTCTTGTGGCATTTGAGGTTCGTAAAGGTCGAAATCGTCTTCGTTAATCATGATAAAAAATATGTTGGTTTAAAATTAAAATCGCTACAGTTAAAATAGCAATGGACTTATTTCCTTAAGCATGTAGGCAAAATTTATCATGAAATATCGCAGGTCGGTCCGGTGTCAAGCCGCTCCAGGATACTAATGCTCACCTGGTCGCCAACTTCCTTCTCAATTAGCTCCAGAAAATTGCCTTTAAGCGGTAGTTTATGATTGCCGTCACCCAGGGGCATGAACGAACTCTCAAATACTTCCCCTTCGGCTGACGCGCGAACTTTAACACGAGCCCGCGTACCAAAGAAGCTTGCAGACTCTGGCCAAATAACATAAGTCCAGCCACTTTTTTCAGTGCTTTTTTGAAGGATTGCTGTGAAACGGGCCAACGAGTAATTTGGATTCATGGGTACAAAATTTAAACTATTACAATTGCGTTATTCAAAATATGGTGTCTCACCCTGAGCCAGTTTTAAGCGCGTCCATACATTCATATTGATGACCACAGCCGCGATCTCTGCAATTTCCACTTCATTAAAATATTGGGTCATGACCTGGTGAAATTTCTGAAAGCCAACTTTTTTTCCGTCCGTCAGTGCATCACAATACGCCAGTGCCGCTTTTTCTTTTATGGTAAAGAGTTCGCTGTTATACCAGGATGAGATATTGTCAACCTTTTCTTCCCGAATACCGATTTCCCTCGCCGTTTTAGCATGAAGTATAACACAATAGGCGCATTCATTTTTTTGTGCGACCCTTAGGCGAATGAGTTGGGCTAACTTACTGTCTGTTTTTAGGTTTTTTGCCGTATAGCCAAAAGCTTCTGCCATTTGTTTAGCTATGTCCAAAAATGGTGTGCTTTCCGGATTAAAACGTGTGTTTTTAAATTTCACTGAACTCATGTTTTAATTTTTTTTAGACGAAGGATCTATTTTATTATCGGAATTTGACGGTTCCTTAAAATAAACTGTTTCCAGTCTTTCATCGCGTAGAATGCTGGTGACTAACCATACATATTCCTTTAGTTTAGTGTCATATCCCAGCATGGAAAAACTTTGTCCAAACGGACAGGCCGGAAAATCAGGAAAATCCTTTCTCAGTACATAGCGATGAGGATTTTCATTGAATTTTGATTTGTGAACTTTTGGCAGTATGCCGAACTTCAAGTCCGAATTACCGTCTTCATGGGTCAATAATGTGGTCTCTGCTGACCGGATTTTATGGGTGACAAAGTTATCTTCCAGTGAGGATAAGGTGTCATACGCATCGATTAAAATGCCCTTTATCCCTTTTTTCGGGATGGAAATTCCATAAACAAGGGAAGAATCTTCAGCACTATCTGAACTTTCAAGACGATAGGCATGATCTATTTCGAATTGATCGGCATTATACTTAACAGACTTCTCTACCCAAAATAATTTTTCGTCCTTGATTCTGAATTCTTCCGTGTATCCCTGCTCATCCAGTTCATATACAACTTCCACAATATTGTTTTTTCCTTTCATAGTGTCTTTTGATTTTACGTTAAATAAGAATTAAACACGGTACAACGGTAGCTAAGACCGAACATTCCGTTTAATGTGTTTTTAATTTTTGCACCATCTCCGCTGTTAATGGATCGGAATACAAACCATAGGCATCAACTAAGACACCTTGATGTCCGGATTTAGTCTTTAGCGCATAAACAATCGATTCATCTCCCGGGTCTGTATTTCCCTCGAACCGATAGAATGCTACGATTTCGAAGTCTTCGGGTTTAAAAGATTTGCCAAGGGCCTTACAATAGACACTATCACTTTGCATGTTGAAATCTATTGTATAACCTCTTTTATTTAGGCCGTCTAACGCCTCTGAAAGTGTATCGTAAGAACTCATCGTCTATTTTACCTTGTATGTTAATTTACGACCTCGATGGTGAATTTTTTATTATTGAATTCAAAGGTATCTCCTGCTTTTTTTCCCTCTAATTGCCTATAAATAGGTGCATTTACGGAAATGCCCATAAAATGTCTACCATCAATTGTAAAGGGTGATTTTGGTACTGCAATGATCATACAACGGCCATTCACGCTCACTATGGCGCCCGGTTTCACAACCGCTGTCGCTTCGAATGAAATGTTGTTAAGCGCTTCTAAGTGTTCAATATGGACATGGGCCTGATGTTCCAATTGATCCGAAACTTCAATACTTTGCCGATGGTGTGACTGATCATCTTGATCTACAATTTCCTCCCTGTCAAGAAGATTCCCCATTAAGAAATCTTCATATTTCATTTCCGCTTCATCTATATGATGTCTTTCCAATTTAATCAGTGCTTGTTTAATTGCGTTTTTATCCATTTTTCAAATTGTTTTTGTTATGTGCTTTGAGGATACATCGTTAGTCGAGCAGCCATTTAGTTCAGTGCGATACTATTGATGATCACTGCGATCAATTGGGCAGTTCTTACCTCTCTATAGAGTATGTACTTAATTTTTTGGCTTTCCTTCGGGTTCAAGGACGGCTAACAACAGGCTGGCGAAACTGACAACGAAAACCGAATAATTGAATGGTGATCGATATCCGGTAAAGAGCAGCATACTCATTGCGAATATCAAGGTAAGCCCAAAGCTACCATAAGCCGCAAACCTGATCTTATAACCGACAATAAGCAGAACGCCAAATAACGCTTCGCCGATAGTTGCGATTAAGCCAAAGAAGGATGCCATTTTCGAAGGAAGGTAGGGCATCAATGTATTTGTATAGGCCACAAAATTGGCCCAATTTCCCCATGATACATTGGCGCTGCCCGGTGCACCTAAAAAACCAATACGATCCAATACCGGAAGTATAAAGCCTACCCCTAATGCGAATCGTAATAGTATCTGTGCTGTTGGAAACATCTTCTTCATAATGAAATTTATGTTAGAAATTCAAAAGCTTCACGAGTTAAACTGAGTAAAACACCCGATTTTTTACCTATCAAAGTACGTGAGTAATATTCTTTTTATCATTGACATTTATCACAAAAGGAAAAATCGTCATAATACTAAACCAAGCGGTATTTCTTTCTCTAAAAGAGCAGACGCCGTTTCAAATGATTCGATTATGAAAGCTGTAATAGAAGTGCTGCTGGTTTGATTTTCTTCAAATCGAAGCTATTACGTGCCCATCTTCTATTTCTTTTTTTAAGAAATAAGATGAGTTCTGACACACAAAATGTGACAAATGTCCTTGAACCGGAATCTTCATTTCCTTTTTTTTGTATGGTATAAATCAGTTGTAAAAGCTTATTGTAATAAATAGTGGTTATGGCATTAAATGAAAACGATCTTATCCATGTGATTGATGAACTGCGCCTCAAAGGGTATACAGAAACCTTTATCATCAAAGGCAACCTTGTTTATTCGACAAACCTTAAT
This sequence comes from Sphingobacterium arenae, assembly GCF_014692505.1. GTDB lineage: Bacteria > Bacteroidota > Bacteroidia > Sphingobacteriales > Sphingobacteriaceae > Sphingobacterium > Sphingobacterium arenae. Next base: position 35,592 of record NZ_JACNYK010000001.1, read on the forward strand.
AGGGGATTTAGAGAGGAAGAAGTAATTATTGATGGTGCATATCGATTTGACGTTACCGAAGACGCATTCGATACCCAATATCTATTTGCCGTTTCCTTGCCACAACACCGGATCAGGGGGATGATCATTGATCTTTTAGGGATGTATTTTTACATGGAAGAGCAGTCGGTTACCAAGATATTAAGAGATGCAGACATTGTTAACTACGTTTTTGATGACCAGGACCCTTTTGTAAAATATGGACTCAAAAAAATTACGCCGTCCGATTTTGACGCGGGTAGTAAGCGCTACGTATTGCGCATAGGATTTCCAGATTATCCGGCTTGTCCTGTTGGAACGGATTTTACCATGTTGGGCTTTGATGAACAAACCCAGGAGTATGTCTGGCTTGCCACAAGCATTCTTAAAGATAGCCGTCTTAGAAAGGTAGCGTTCACCAAATATGGTACAGAAAATATCTGGATTTAATCTCGAAATGCTTGAATAAACTCATTGTCAATTTCTTACCTGTTAATTATTCAATATACAAACGAGATGAACTGGTTCTTTAAAACATTCAAAAGCTCAATAGGTAAGAAGTTTACGATGGCATTGACAGGCTTGTTCCTGATCTCTTTCTTGATTGTACACGCAGCTATTAATGCCCTTATATTCTATAATGACGGAGGCGCTACATTTAATAAAGGAGCTCATTTTATGGGCACAAATCCTGTAATCCGGACATTGGAAATCGTTTTAATAGCCGGCTTTCTCTTGCATATTATTCAATCGTACCTTCTCTGGTATTCCAATAGGGCAGCACGGCCGGTAAAATACGCCGTGGTAACCCAACCCAAACAAGTGACCTGGAACAGCAGGAGCATGACCCTGCTCGGCACCTTGATTTTATTGTTTCTAATTATGCACACTTCCTATTTCTGGATTCCGAATCGTATGCACCAAATCCGCTATGGAGAGGAATTACCGCTATATGAAATGATGTTGAATAAATTCAGCAATCCTGTGGTGGTCATTCTATATCTATTAGGAATCTTTTCGCTTTATTGGCACTTGTTACACGGGTTTGCTACCGCTTTCCAGAGCCTGGGTTTGGCCCACAAAAAATATACCCCTATAATAAAAGCCTCCGGCAAAATCTTTTCGATAGTTATCTGTATCGTGTTTGCGCTTATGCCGTTGTCCATTTACTTCAACTGGATCAATTAATTCACGTATTCTCGTAGTATAACTTTTGTAAAAAGTTGATACTTTCCCGTTTCGCTGTCCACCTTTTCTCTTTGATGCGTGGATTTTTCCTGCAGCACTTTTTTAGAAAGAACGATTTCCGTTGGCTGAAATTATCCGCCAGTCAGTGCCGCTCTCACATGAAAGCATGCATCAAAATGTATAACAATTGTTTACTGCTGAATTTTCGGCAAGTAATCAATTTACCAATTGATGTGTGACAAATGTCAATGTTTGAAAGAAGACAAGTTTATAACTTGCCCTCTTTATCCTTTGATAAATTAAGAAATCGGGCAACGTATAGTTTATCTTTTTAAACCCTACTAAATAACATGATATCAACAGACACAGACGAGTGCAGACTTGCGACAAAAAGTAAGGATTTTTATTTGGACGTTATACAGGGTTTACGGGAAACCCCGAAACGGTTATCATCGAAATACTTTTACGATAAAAAGGGTGATAGTCTCTTTGAGGCTATTATGCATTCTCCCGATTATTACCTTACCCGGTGTGAAATGGAGATTTTTATCCGGCAAGCCGAAGAAATTGTTTGTCGCATAGCAGGTCAAAATACAGATTTTGAATTAATCGAATTGGGACCCGGTAACTGCGCCAAGTCAATCCATCTGTTACACGCGCTTACCCAAGTAAATGTAGCTTTTAATTATGTGCCGATTGACATCTCCGAGAATGTTATCAATGAACTCCGGTCATTTCTACCGGTTCATAGTCCGAATCTCCGATTCAATGGAGTGGTGGGTGATTACTTTGATGCATTATCCGTTCATAGCTTATCACCCGGAACACGGAAGGTGGTGATGTGTTTAGGAGGCAATATCGGCAATATGACGGTCGCTGAAAGCAACCGCTTCTGCGCGAAATTACGTAGTTACCTGCAACCCGGCGACCAGTGTATCATCGGGTTTGATCTGGTCAAACATCCCGCGATTATCCAGCGTGCGTATGATGACCGTGCGGGATTGACCCGGGAATTTAACCTGAATTTGCTCACGCGGATTAACCGGGAGTTGGATGCCGATTTCAGGGTTGACCAGTTTGACCATTACTGTAGCTATGATCCGTTGACGGGTGCTGCTAAAAGCTATCTCGTTAGTTTAGATGATATGGTGGTCAGCATATCCGGTGACCTGATCTCATTTGAGAAGGACGAGTGTATATGGACCGAAATATCACAGAAGTATGCTAAAGATCAGATCCACCAAATGGCAGCCGATAACGGTTTTAGCCATACCGCAGAATTTATGGACTCCAAATCATGGTTTATGGATGCGGTTTGGACAGCAGTTTAAATCAGAAAAGAAATGGAAAAATTTGATGCAATCATTATCGGTTCCGGTCAGGCAGGCAATCCCTTGGCCAAGCGGTTGTCCCGCGAGGGCATGCGTGTAGCGGTTGTCGAATCGGCTCATGTTGGTGGCACCTGCATTAACTATGGCTGTACCCCCACAAAGACATTGGTTGGTCTGGCTAAAAATGTCACTCAGGCGCGTGGAGCGTCGAAGTATGGCATCGTACTAAAAAATGAAGTTCCGGATTATAAGCTAATCAGCCAGCGTAAAGATGAGGTAGTAGGCGTTTATCGGAAAGGGCTTGAAAAGCGGCTGTCTGAGGATGCAAATATCACTGTCTTTCATGGGAAAGGCAGCTTTTCGGGATATAAAGAGATTCAGGTAAAATTAGCGGACCTGAACTTTAAGTCCATTACCGCGGATCTGATATTTATTAACACGGGTGCCCGTGCCTATATACCGAATATCGAAGGGTTACAATCCGTAAATTTTCTCACTTCGCAATCCATTCTGGAACTTGACTATCTTCCAAAGGAACTGCTCATCATTGGGGGCGGTTATGTGTCGCTTGAATTTGCACAGCTTTTCCAACGGTTGGGCAGTCAGGTTACCATTGTTGAGCAATCTGTGCGTTTATTGCCCAAGGAAGACGAAGATGTAGGATTGGAAATCACCCAAATTCTTGAAGCAGAAGGCGTGAAAATTATTACCGGGGCTACCACCAGACGCGTGTGGGCAAATTCAATGGAATCTGTTTCCGTTGAGATTTTATCGGAAGGAAAATCACAAACCGTATCGGGAAGCCATCTTTTGGTTGCTACGGGTAGAAGACCGAACACTGACGACTTGAATCTGCCAGAAACGGGAGTCCAGGTTGATGAAAAAGGGTTTATTCCTGTTAATGATTATCTGGAAACCAAGGTAGCCGGTATTTACGCACTTGGCGATGTCAAAGGTGGACCGGCTTTCACGCATGTATCGTATCACGATTATATTGTGTTGACTGAGAATCTTTTTGATAAAAAAAAATCTTCCATTCGCAATCGCCTGATTCCCTACTGTGTTTTTATTGACCCTGAATTAGGGAGAATTGGACTCACAGAAAAAGACGCAAACGAAATGGGTTTGGATTTTTCGGTGGCTAAAATGAAGACGTCTTTCATTGCCCGGGCTGTTGAGGTTGGTGAAACAAGCGGATTTATCAAGGCAATCGTGGACAATAAGACCAGGAAAATTTTGGGTGTCGCTGTGATATGCCCGAATGGCGGTGAATTGATGTCGTTACTTCAGGTTGCCATGATGGGCGGACTGACCTATGATCGGTTACGCGACACGATGTTTGCGCACCCTACCTACGCAGAAGCGGTCAATAATCTTTTCCATCCGGCACATATAAAATCAAAAAGTGAACTATGATCCATGTGGGCAGGGTATATAAGTCTTTTGGAAGCAACACGGCAATTGACAATGTAAGCCTTGATATTGCTGTGGGTGAACACGTTGTTCTGCTTGGGCCGAGCGGAAGCGGTAAGACTACCTTACTACGGATGATCAATGGTCTGATAACACCTTCATCGGGTTCTATACGAATCAACGATGTAGATATCCGCGAGCGCCCACAGAATGAACTGAGACGGCAGATCGGTTATGTATTGCAACGCAATAGCCTATTTCCGCATTATACCGTGGAAGAGAACATCGGTGTGGTGCCCAATCTATTAAAATGGGATAAACGGATGACTGGCAAGAAAATCAGGGAGCTAATGAAAAAGCTGCATTTACCTGAAACGTACTTGTCCCGCATGCCAGACGAATTAAGTGGCGGCGAGGCACAACGGGTAAACATTGCCCGTGCACTTGCGGCAGATCCACCGATATTATTAATGGATGAGCCGTTCAGCGCATTGGACACGCTTACGAGGAAATCAATACGTGAAGAATTTATGCAGCTGGATGAGTTCCGAAGAAAAACCGTCGTCATGGTTACGCATGACATCCAGGAGGCTTTCGAATTGGGCGATACCATTGCTTTGCTCCATCAGGGAAAACTGGTGCAGCACGGAAAACCATTGGAACTATTATACAATCCCGCCGATGATTTTGTAAAAGGTTTTCTCTCCAACGATTATTTAAAGCTTTCGCTGGGGGCTACATCGATTGCGGACCTGTGGAATTATCTGCCGGTAGAAAACTGCGACGAAGAAGGTTTTTTTGCAGAGCCTGTCGGGGATACCACTTTATGGAAAGCAATGGAGTCCTTTCAGGACAAAAATAGAGCAGGCCAGTTCATCGCCATGCGAGATGAACATTCCGGTGAATGGAAGCGCGTTACATGGAGTAATCTCATGCACGCATATCGTTTACTTCAAAACAATAATCGCAGATGAACGACAAAAGCAATCTCTGGGATTTTGTTGCCAGCCATTGGGAGAAGCTGCTTGGGCAAACCGGGCAGCATATCGGGCTTACTTTCATGTCGATTTCCCTCGCGATAATCGTAGGCGTTCCAATGGGCATCCTCATCAGCAGAAAGCGAAATCTGTCACCCCCGATTCTTGGATTTGCAGGAGTACTGCAAACCATCCCGAGTCTTGCATTGCTCGGTCTATTGATTCCGGTATTGGGCATTGGAGCCAAACCAGCGATTGCGGCCCTGTTCTTATACGGCCTACTTCCAATCATCCGCAATACATACACCGGTATTACCAACATTGATCCTGAAATAAAGGAGGCTGCGAGCGGATTGGGCATGAGTTACCGGCAATCATTGCTGAAAGTCGAACTACCGCTGGCAATGCCTGTGATACTTGCCGGCATCCGAATCGCTACGATTGTAAATGTCGGCGTTGCAACGCTCGCTGCTTATATTGCCGCCGGTGGATTGGGTGAATTTATTTTCGGTGGGATTTCCCTGAACAATACAACGATGATGCTTGCCGGAGCAATACCTGCGGCGATACTCGCACTTCTTTTTGACTTTGTGCTTTCCCGTCTTCAAAAGATAAGATTCAGGAAAATTGCAGGTATCTTTTCCATCATGGCGGCAATCGTTTTGCTTTCCGGTTTCTATATCATCCCGTCCTTAGATCGAAGCAAACTATTAGCCGGGTTCACACCTGAATTTATGGGGCGTGCCGACGGTTACGTCGGCCTAAAGCAGATTTATGGTTTGAACATACCGACGGTAGTAATCAACGATGCGGTCATGTACAAGGCTATCTTTGAAAAGAAGCTGGACGTGGTAAGCGGATACGGTACCGATGGACGGATTGACGCATACCAATTGGTTAGTCTGGAGGACGACCGGAAAATATTTCCACCCTACTATGCAGCACCAATTATCAAGGAGCAAACACTCCGGCGGTTCCCTGAGCTGGAACCTGTGCTGAACCTGTTGGCTGGCAGGATCAATGATTCGATAATGACCTTCCTTAATTACCAAGTAGACTATAAGCACCGGGAGCCCGCTGATGTCGCCCGCGAGTTCCTTGAAAAACAAAACCTGTACAAACCGCCCCGCCCCGTGGGGAAAAACACGATCAGGATCGGCTCCAAGGTATTTGATGAACAATATATTCTGGCCAGTCTCTATACACAGCTTATCAGGGGGTATACTGATCTTGATGTTTCGCCAAAAACCGGCCTGGGCGGGACTAAAATATGCTTTGATGCACTGATGAATGACCAGATTGATCTGTACCCCGAATATACCGGAACGGGTTTGACCGTGATGTTGCAGGCTGATAGCGCAACGGTGCGCAGGCTAGGAGCAGATAAAGAGGCGGTGTATGACTATGTACAGACCGCATTTAATGAGCAATATCAGGTTAAATGGCTAAAGCCTGTGGGATTCAATAACACCTACGCCGTCATGATGCGAAAGGAAGACGTTCAGCGGCTGGGAATCCGGACAATCAGTGATTTGTCCGGTTATTTAAACGTACAAAAATGATAGACCTTAAAGACAAATATCGTAGTGTTCGCGAGCGAAGCGAAGATATCTGTGCGACGCTGAAAACAGAAGATTATGTAGTGCAGCCTGTGGTTGATGTAAGTCCGCCCAAATGGCATTTGGGGCATACATCCTGGTTTTTTGAAACCTTTATCCTACAGCACCATCTTACTGGATATTCCATTTTTAATCCGTCTTATCCCTTTGTGTTCAACAGTTATTACGAAAGCCTGGGGGCACGCGTGATACGGACCAACCGGGGGAATTTAAGCCGGCCGACCGTTGAAGAAGTATATGAATACCGCCATCATGTAGATGCTGCAATGGACCACTTGCTCAGTCAGCCAATAAGCGAGGAAGTCCGGAAACTTGCCATTCTCGGACTTAACCATGAGGAACAGCACCAGGAACTATTGGCGACGGACATCAAATATATTTTAGGACACAATCCGCTGTTCCCAACCTATACAGAAATAGCAAATCCGCTGTCAGGGGAAATCTTCACTGAAGAATTTATCACGATAAAAGACGGCATGTACGACATTGGCTACGACAGCGAAGGATTCTGCTTTGACAATGAACTGAATCGTCACACGGTCTTTCTCCCGGCATTTAAAATTGCAAAAGGTCTCATCACGAATGGTCAGTACCTCGAATTTATGAAGGATGGCGGATACCAAAAACATGAGTATTGGCATGCAGAGGGTTTGGATTGGATCAAGACCAACCATATTAATTCGCCATTGTACTGGCATTGGATAAATGGCCGCTGGCATTACTATAGTTCGGCAGGAGTTCAGCCACTGAAATTGGATGAGCCCTTGGCGCACGTGAGTTATTACGAAGCATCCGCCTTCGCCGCATGGAAAGGAATGCGGCTGCCAACGGAATTTGAATGGGAAGTAGCTTCCAGTCGATTTACATGGGGTGAGCGATGGGAATGGACGGGCAGCGCCTATCTTCCTTATCCCGGATACGTCAGAGCAGCCGGTGCTATCGGAGAGTATAATGGCAAGTTCATGGTCAACCAAATGGTACTCCGCGGAGCCTCCATTGTCACGCCACCTGAACACAGCCGACCAAGCTACCGCAATTTCTTCCATCCCCATTTAAGATGGCAGCATACGGGCATCAGACTGGCACAAAACATTAATTAACGGCACACACATATATTGTATACATATTACTCACATTAAAAAAACAAAAAAATGGAAAGCAATCTTCAAGAACTCGTAAAGGAACTGAATGGTATGGTATCAAGTGGTCAGCTGGTTGATGCCGCTGAAAAATTTTATGCACCAAACGTCAAGACCATTGAATATGACGGCTCAGTAACGGACGGAAAACCCGCGACGATGAAAAAGCTCATCGACTTTGTGGCCTCCATTCAAACGGTCAAAAAAATTGAGCTTCTCCGATCGGTGGCCGACGGCAATGCATCCTTTTCAGAATATATTTTAGATTTAGACATGAAGGATGGAAGCAATGTCTACCTGCATGAGATCATCCGTGCACTTTGGGAAGGTGGTAAAGTTGTAGAAGAGCGGTACTTCAAAAGTTAGCGGTATTTTTTTAACCTAAAATCATGCAATGATGCTAAAATGGCTTGATGTTATAAAATTTGCCAATAACGGTAACCCTGTTCCTGACAGAAGAGTCGAAAAGACTAACGAGGAATGGAAAGCACTGCTTACCGACGAGCAATTCCGGATTACCCGGCTTAAGGGCACGGAGCGTGCATTCAGTTCTGACCTTTGTTCGTATTTCGAACCGGGAAGATACGCCTGTATCTGCTGTGGTACGGAACTTTTTGATGCAGACACCAAATTTGAAAGCGGAACCGGATGGCCGTCCTTCACACAGCCAATAAAGGAAAATGCGGTTGCCTACCATAAGGATGGCTCTTTTGGTATGGTGCGTATAGAAGCGCTCTGCAATACGTGCGATGCGCACCTTGGCCACGTCTTTCAGGACGGTCCCATGCCGAGCCGACTCCGTTATTGCATGAACGCCGTCTCTTTAAAAAAATTTGATGTACGTGAGCGAAAGATTGATTTTGGAGGAGGTTGCTTCTGGTGTACCGAGGCGCTTTTCCAACGAATCAAAGGAGTAATAAAAGTGGAGAACGGTTTTAGTGGAGGTACACTCGTGAACCCAACCTACAGGGAGGTTTGCAGCGGGGGAACCGGACATGCTGAAATAGTGGAAATCACCTACAATCCGGATGAGATATCATTCGAAGATCTGTTGCAGATACATCTGGGAACACATAATCCAACAACCGTGAATCAGCTGGATGCGGACCGGGGCTCCCAATACCGAAGTATCATTTTTTACCGAACCGAAGATGAGAAGCAAACTGCGATGAAAATTATCGATGAGGTGCAAAAATCCTATCCGGATCGGGTCGTCACCCAACTGGAAATGTTCGAGCATTTTTATAAAGCAGATGATTATCACCAGAATTATTATAACAATAACCCGGATGAAGGATATTGTCGGGCGTTTATCGATCCCAAACTGGGGAAATTCATGGAACAGTATAAGGATAAACTAAAGCAAGAATAAGACATATCAATCATCAAAAAGGAGACACCATTGAATACAGAACAGAACGAAAGAATAAAATGCCTGATTATCGGGTCAGGGCCATCCGGTTATACAGCTGCCATTTATACAGCCCGGGCAGATTTGAAACCCGTATTATATACGGGCTTGATTATCGGGGGACAGCTCACCAAAACGTCTGATGTTGAGAATTATCCAGGCTACCCAGATGGCATTATGGGGCCCCAAATGATGGAAGGCTTTCACAAACAAGCTGCCAGAATGGGTACAGATCTACGCATCGGATTCGTCAGCGAAGTGGACTTTTCCCAATCGCCTTATAAAGTGACCATCGATGAAAAGAAAGTGGTGTTGGCAGATTCGGTTATTATCGCTACGGGTGCAACGCCGAAGTGGCTGGGGCTTGAATCGGAAGAGCAATATGCCGGTCACGGTGTTTCGGCCTGTGCTACCTGTGACGGATATTTCTTTAAAGGCGAAGACGTGGCCATTGTCGGTGCGGGAGACACAGCTGCCGAAGAGGCGCTGCATCTTTCCAAACTATGCCGAAAAGTGTATATGTTGGTTCGGAAATCGACCTTCAGGGCGTCGAAAACCATGGTACACCGCGTTGAAAACACACCCAATATTGAAGTAAAATTCAACGTGGAAGTAAAGGAAATTCTTGGGGATGGCCTGAAGGTAAATAGCCTACAGTTATTCAATAATATTACCCTCGAAGAAAGCAAATTGGATGTGACAGGCATTTTTTTAGCCATCGGCCATCGTCCAAACACGGAAGTATTTAAGACGTGGATTGACACGGATGAAGTAGGTTACATTCAAACAAAAGATTGTACTACAAAAACCAATGTTCCGGGTGTTTTCTGTTGTGGTGACGCACAGGATGCCCGTTACCGGCAAGCCGTAACAGCTGCGGGAAGTGGCTGCATGGCAGCATTGGATTGCGAACGGTACTTATCCGCCATGGAACACGGCGCTATTGAGTAAACGGCTGACACACATGAATTAATAAACAAACACAAAGGGCAACAGCATGGAAGAGTCATTAAATTTTGTCGAGGAAATCGTTGAGGGAGATATCCGTAATCCGGTTTATAGTGAAGGGGTCGCCACAAGATTTCCTCCGGAACCCAACGGCTACCTGCATCTCGGCCATGCCAAATCCATCTGTTTGAACTTTGGTCTCGCATCAAAATACAACGGAAAAGTCAATCTGCGATTTGACGACACCAACCCGGAACGGGAAAACAGCAGCTATATAGAAGCGATTAAAGAAGATATTCGATGGCTGGGGTATGAATGGCACAATGAATACTATGCTTCCGACTACTTTGAAACCCTTTATGGGTTTGCGGTGGAGCTCATCAAAAGAGGCCTCGCTTACGTGGATGACAGTACTTCCGAAGAGATTGCCGAACAGAAAGGTACGCCACAGGTTCCGGGAACAACCAATCAATACAGAGAACGTTCAGTCGACGATAATTTACGGTTACTCGAAGCGATGAAACTTGGCCGGTTTGGGGATGGCGAGAAAGTATTGCGTGCCAAGATCGATATGGCGGCTTCCAATATGCACATGAGAGACCCCATTATGTACCGCGTCAAACATACTCGCCATCATCGCACCGGAAGCACCTGGTGCATTTACCCGATGTATGATTTTGCGCATGGCCAGTCTGATGCCATCGAACACATCACCCATTCAACCTGTACGCTTGAATTTGTTGCACACCGCCCCCTTTATAACTGGTTCATTCAGGAATTGGGGCTATTTCCCTCCAAACAGATTGAATTTGCGCGACTAAATCTTTCCTATACAATCATGAGTAAGCGCAAGCTGCAACAACTGGTTGACAACGGGCTTGTTGACGGGTGGGATGATCCACGCCTGCCTACGATAGCCGGTCTTCGCCGAAGGGGCTACACACCAAATGCCATCCGCGAGTTTTGTGATCGGATTGGCGTTGCAAAGCGGGATGCGATCACAGATTTCGGTTTACTGGAATTTTGTGTCCGCGAAGACCTGAACCAATCAGCCCAACGAAGGATAGCGGTATTAAAACCGTTGAAGGTTACTATAACGAATTACGATGAAGAAAAGACGGAATATATAAACATGGAAAATTTACCCGGAGACGAAACCCAAGGCACGCGTAAATTGCCGTTTGGTAAAGAACTCTGGATTGAGCAGGACGATTTTATGGAGCACCCTGCAAAGAATTATTTCAGGTTGACTTTGGGAGGGGCGGTTAGGTTAAAAGGAGCATATATTATTTCGTGTGAGCATATTGTGAAAGATGAGCATGGTAATATCATCGAACTCCAATGCAGGTATTTTCCGGAAAGCAAATCGGGTGATGATCAGAGTAACATCAAAGTAAAAAGCACGATCCACTGGTTGAGCATTCCGTTTGCCGTGCCTGTTGAAGTCAGGCTCTACGACAAACTTTTTAGCGTTGAAGATCCCGGACAGACGGGGACTGATTTCCTGAACCATTTTAACAAAGATAGTATTCAGGTAATGCAAAACGCTTATGTGGAAGCTGACTTGGCGGAACGAGATAATGCAGGGATACATTTTCAATTTGTAAGGTTGGGCTACTTTATAAGGGATACGCGTTCAAATGTAGATCACCTAATTTTTAACCGGACGGTAGACCTTAAAGAACGCTGGAAGAAAGCGTAATATTTTGTCGCAATGGCGTTCAAGATTAAACAAATGCAAAATGCCGGTACAGGTCAAAAGTGTATATGAAGCATTCTCCATTAGCGATGGATATCGTGTTTTGGTCGATCGGTTCTGGCCAGGAAGAATAAAAAAGGAAGACGCGCGGATCAATGAATGGTTAAAGGAAGTGGCTCCTTCCCAGACTTTAGGAAAGTGGTTCCGTCATCAACCTGAAAAGTGGGACTCCTTTTATGCGCGTTATCTGGATGAATTGTTCGATTCCGCACCCCTTGCACATTTAATGGATTTAATGGAAAAGCATAATACGCTGACCCTACTGTACTCGGCGAAAGATGAACAGCATAACCATGCAATAGTTATCAGGGACTTTTTGCAACTAACGCCGTGATTTCTAAATGGTAAATACAAAGGCATTTAATTCAAATTATTCAATTATTTAAAATAAAAATCAAAATGGAAAAGATTGAAATACACGAAGGTGAAAAAGGGATCTCTTTTTTTTCGCTCCATGTTGGTGACGAGGAAGTTGGAAGAATGGTGGTCAGTACCACTCCCGGCATATTGGAAGCTGGATACACCAGCGTCGGCTTTGCTCAACGTAAAAATGGATATGGGAAGAAGCTCGTAGACGCGGTAGTCGAATATGCGCGCGAAAACGAACTGAAAGTTATTGCGAAATGTGGTTTTGTGGCGATGATGTTTAACAAGTACCCGGAGACTTACGGAGATATCCGTGCCCATCTGTAAACGAAAAAAATCATCATGTTACGTAAAAAGGAAACGCTTCGTCTGTTCGCAAAGGATATTACTGGCGATATCGTTAAAGACCGTCAGGAGGTTACGGTTAACTGGCGAAAAGGTCAGCTCTTGCTCGATGAACCTGCGTTCAACGGAGGGCAAGATATCGGTCCCGATCCGTTTACAACCGTTCTGTCCGGTTTGATAGGTTGTACACTAACGACCCTTCGTATGTATATCAAACGAAAAGGTTGGGATATTACAGACATACACTGCTCCGTGAATATGGTCCAACAGGCTGAGCCGTCCAGAACGATGATTTACAGGACGCTTTCATTTGGCCAGCCGGTAAGCGATTCACAAAAGGAACGCTTGCTTTGGATTGCCGTAAACTGTCCGGTTGCAAGATTACTCCAAGGGGAGATTAAATTAGATACACATTTGTCTGAAGACCCAACTGTACCTGCGGGTGTGGGCGACTATCCTCCATCGGATGGCGCCTCAGCCGATGTTACAGAAAATTATACGCCCCAATAACGAGAGAGCTATACAGATGAAAAAAATTGGTTTTGGCGGTGGGTGCCATTGGTGTACAGAAGCAATCTTTCAGGCTTTGCATGGCGTTGAACTTGTAGAGCAGGGTTGGATTTCCTCGGTGAGTCCCTATGATACTTTCTCGGAAGCAGTAATTGTCCATTTTGATGAGGATATCGGTCTGGAAGTATTGATTGAAATCCATTTGCTTACACACAGCAGCACAAATGCACATAGCATGCGCGACAAATACCGTTCGGCAGTGTATTATTTTGACGCTAATGATAAGCTTACCATTGAATGCATAATTGGTAAGCTGGCGCTTGAAAATGCTGCCAACTATATTACACAGGTACTGCCCTTTAGGGATTTTAGATTGAATTCGGAAAACTACCTCAACTATTATAGGAAAGATAAGCAGAAGCCTTTTTGCCGGACCAATATAAATCCCAAACTAACGGCGATACGCAAAAAATTCGGACAACAAGTGCGAACTGACTTTTAAAATGGGAAGAATTGCTACTACATGGGGTGAAAACGGTAAGAGAATGGACGTACCGTCATATTACCTTTGTAGAGTAAAATGAACAATCAAAATTTTAGTCATGAGAAAAATAGAAAACACTTCGGAATTTGAAGAGGCAATCCAAAATGGGAAAATTGTTATCGCGGATTTTTATGCCGATTGGTGCGGACCCTGCCAGGTACAACTGCCGATTCTGGAAGACCTATCCAACGATCTGGAAGGACAGGTGGATATTATCAAAATCAATGTTGATCAGCAGCAGGAGCTTGCGCAACGTTTTGGTGTGCGGAGCATCCCAACGTTAGTCTTTTTCAAAAACCAGAACGCGGTGGAAACCTCGGTAGGGCTTTTGAGCAAGGTCGAACTACAAAAAAGAATCTCCGCGCTGGAAATGGTAAATACGTAATAAATTTAAAAATTGATAGCTATGTTAAACTGGAATGACGTCATTAAGTTCGCGAACCACGGTAATCCTGCCCCTCCCCGAAGGGTGGAAAAAACTGATAAGGAATGGAAGGAGCTGTTAAGTCCGGATGTCTATCTTATTACCAGAGAGAAAGGCACTGAACGAGCTCATAGCTCAGAAATGTGCGAGCTATTTGAACCGGGTAGATATGAATGTATCTGTTGTGGGACACCACTATTTGATTCAGCTGAAAAATTCCACAGCAGTTCGGGCTGGCCTTCCTTTACCCAACCCATAGCGATTGAAAATGTCGCACATCATAAGGACAATAGTTATGGCATGATAAGGGTGGAAACAACCTGCAATGTCTGTGACGCGCATCTCGGACATGTGTTCCCGGATGGTCCGGCACCGAGTGGGCTCAGGTATTGTATTAATGCCCTCGCGCTTCAAAAAGTCGATGCCTGACAGATAGTAAACGAAAAAGAATTCAAGCGATAATAAATACAAAATTTATATGGAAAATTTAAAAAAAGCGTATTTGGCTGGTGGGTGTTTCTGGGGTATGGAAGATCTTTTCAGAACACGGCCGGGGGTAATCGATACTGAAGTTGGCTACTTGGGAGGACAGAATGACAACCCGACCTATGAGTATCATCCGGGACACGCCGAGGGGATTGAAATAACTTATGACCCGAGCAAGACATCCTATAAAGAGCTATTGGATTATTTTTTCACAATACATGATCCCAGCACGGTTGATAGACAGGGCAACGACAGAGGTAAAAGTTACCGATCAGCCCTGTTCATTCAGAATGAAGAAGAAGGAAATGAGGCGACAGACATGATTAAATTGGTCGATGATTCGAAACGTTGGCCCGGTAAGGTAGTAACCACATTAGAACCATTTACCAAATTTTGGCCTGCTGAAGACTATCATCAGGACTATCTTGTAAAGAATCCGAACGGGTATACCTGCCATTTTGAGCGCTTTGGAACTTTTCTGTAAAGAAATGAACAAAATAACAGCGGAAATTTATCAGCTGCATCCCGACCGATACATATTGGTCTCCGGAAATGAGGAAGGTGCGCCACGATGCCCTTACGGAAATATCCAACATTGGGTTGGCTATGATAGCCTAAGCAAAAAATATACCCGGTTTACCAAGTCGGTATACAAAAAGCTTGTTGAAGAAATAGAAAATAAAAAACAAAGACAATGAATATAACAGTTTTCTTATCGACCGCACTCAGCTTATTTGCTATGACAGGTTGTAGCAATAGCATGAGTAATCAAGCCGAACGTAACCAGGGCTTGGAAGAAAAAGCAAACGTTACTGAAATGACAAGCAGTAGCGATAGTACAAGCATCATCTATTTTGCCGGAGGATGTTTCTGGGGAACGGAGCATTTTTTTAAACAGGTAGAGGGTGTTATCGCCACGGAGGTAGGCTTTGCCAATGGCCGTACCGACAACCCGACTTATAAGGAGGTGGTACAGAAGAACACGGGCTATGCTGAAACCGTAAAAGTTACCTACGATGCTGAAAAATTGGATTTGAACCTGTTGCTTGATTTGTATTTCCTTACCATTGATCCTACGAGTATAAATAAACAGGGCAACGATATTGGCGATCAATACCGTACAGGGATCTATTATACTTCGGAACAGCAGCTACCGCTTATAAGACAACGGATAGACAAAGAAGCCGCTAAACACACCAGGCCAATAGCAGTCGAAGTAACCCCGCTAAAAAAATATTATAAAGCCGAGGAGTATCATCAGGATTACCTGGATAAGAATCCCGGAGGATATTGCCATATCAATCCGGCACTTTTTAAAGTGGCAGAGGAAGCGAATAAGGCAAAACAATAAATAAAAGCATCATCAAAATGACTATAAAATATTATGAAAAGAGTAGCAATTAACGGATTCGGCCGAATAGGACGGGCAGCATTGAAACTGATTTCTGAAACCGACGATCTTGAAGTGGTCGGCATAAATGATCTGATGTCGATAGAAAACGCTGCATACCTTCTTAAATATGACAGCAACTACGGTAAGTATGCAAAAGATGTGAAATTTGAAGGTGACACCCTGTTTGTGGGTGAGAAAGCTATCAAATATTCCAGTCTGCGCAACATTTCAGAGCTGCCATGGAAAGCGCTGAAAGTAGACGTCGTTATTGAAAGTACCGGAATATTTACCAACAGTGCCGACGCTGAAGGTCATATTTTGGCCGGCGCTAAAGCAGCCGTAATTTCAGGCCCAACAAAAGACACCCCAACCGTGGTTTATGGGGTAAATACCACGGATGATAAGACATTGGTCTTTTCCTGTGCGAGTTGTACGACCAATAATATCAGTCCGATAATCGAAATATTGGGAAGAAGATTAGGTATTAAAAAAGCCATTCTTAATACCATACATGGCTATACGACTTCACAAAGCCTTGTTGATGCTCCTTCGAAAAGAGAGCCACGGATGGGGAGAGCTGCCGGTTTGAATTTGGCCCCCGCTGCTACGGGAGCGGCCATAGCAACTACTAAAGTATTACCTCAGTACGACGGAAAGTTCGACGGCGTCGCCGTTAGGGTTCCCGTTCCTGTTGGTTCCCTTTCGGATATTACTTTTATCGCTGAGCGGCCTACTACAGTTGAGGAAATCAATCAGATTTTGTCAGAAGAAGCGGCTACAGAACGGTATGAAAAAGTGATTGCGGTAACAGGTGAACCCCTTGTATCAACCGACATTATCGGAAGCGCTTTTGCTTCTACAATAGATTTAGAAATGACAAGGGTTGTTGATGGAGACCTGGTGAAAATAATGGCGTGGTATGACAATGAATGGGGTTTTACCAACCAAATGATCAGACAGATTCAATCAATATGGCAGCCGGAATAAGCTGATTTTAACTGCCGTGCCTACATATATTAATTCCATTCCCCTTCTCTTAAAAGGATAGGGGAATTTTTATATCATTCGTTATGGAAATTCTGAATAATCAAATACAACCCTGGCATTTGGAAAGTATCGGGCAGGAAGAGGTACCACGGTACGTTAACTTTAAAGGGAAACCCTTATTGATCCTTTTTTTCTATTTGGGTTGCCCGGGATGCGTAGGAAGGGCTATCCCATTTGCCAATAAAATGGTCTATGAGCACGGGGACAAGATTAACCTATTCGGGATTCACAGTAATTTTGAAGGACCCGAATATACAGATGATGAAATTATTGAAAATTTAGCGCTATTGCATGTTAGGTTTCCTGTCTTCAGGGATGCCGGTATGGCGACCACTTTTCACGATTACCGCGCTGGCGGAACACCTCATTGGGTTTTGGTAAATAAAAATGGGAAGGTCATCCGGTCCATATTTGGTTCAGATCCCAATCGGGCATTGCTATGGTTGGATTATGCCATCGCCGAAGAATTGCAAAATTGAGTGAAATTTTCCTTCTTACTTAAAGACAGAAACGTATTCATATTTGGCAATCCGCATCGACTTCTATACTTGCCAGATTTTTTTAATATTCAATATGCCTACATATAAAGATCATACACTTAAAATATATAACTCCCTTTCGAACCAAAAGGAAATATTCATACCCATTCAAGAAGGTCGTGTCGGGATGTATGTCTGCGGTCCGACGGTGTACAGCAACGTACACCTCGGAAATGTGAGGACGTTTCTGTCATTTGATATCATTTATCGCTATCTGCTGCATTTAGACTACAAAGTCCGTTACGTCCGAAACATCACCGATGTCGGGCACCTGGTTGACGACATGGACAACGGAGAGGATAAGATTGCCAAAAAAGCCCGTTTGGAGCAGCTTGAGCCTATGGAAATTGTTCAACGTTATACTGTTGATTTTCATAATATCCTCCAAAAATTCAATCTAATGCCGCCCAGTATCGAGCCAACCGCGACCGGTCATATGATCGAGCAGATCAATGTCATACAAAATATCATCGATAAGGGTTATGCTTATGAATCGAATGGATCGGTCTATTTCGACGTGGTAAAGTATAATGAGGATCATGATTATGGTGTGCTCAGCCATCGGGATTTAATGCATACGCTGGATAACTCCAGAGCACTTGACGGGCAGTCTGACAAACGGAATGAACAGGATTTTGCCCTCTGGAAGCGTGCCGATCCCCACCATATCATGCGCTGGCCTTCCCCATGGAGTGATGGGTTTCCAGGATGGCATACGGAGTGCACCACAATGAGCACAAAATACCTTGGACAAAGATTTGACATCCACGGCGGAGGTATGGACCTGAAGTTTCCACATCATGAATGTGAGATAGCTCAGGGAGAGGCCTGCACGGGCCATCCGCCGGTCAACTACTGGCTGCACGCAAATATGCTAACGCTGAATGGAAAGAAAATGTCCAAATCAAGTGGGAATAATATTCTGCCGGGAGAAGTTTTAAGTGGTAAAAACCCTGTTCTTAGCAAAGCTTTTTCAGCTTCGGTAACAAGATTTTTCATGCTACAGACGCACTATCGAAGTATTATGGACTTTTCGAATGATGCGATCTTGGCCGCTGAAAAAGGATACGAACGCCTGATGAATGCAATGGATATCTTATCGAAGGTTGAGCCGGGAAATAAATCGACACTTGACATCGCTGGCTGGAAAGCAAAATGCTATGATGCGATGAATGACGATTTTAATACACCAATCCTTATTTCGCATCTTTTTGAAGGCGTCACATTTATTAATCACCTTAAAGACAAGAAGGCGACCCTCTTAGCGGCCGATATAGAACGCTTCCGTAGGTCTATGTCGAGATTTGTTTTTGATGTCCTTGGATTGGAGGCGAAATCGGGCGTACACAATGGCAACGCTGAAAAGCTCGATGGCACGATCAAATTACTTATTGAAATGAGGAATCAAGCTCGGGCAGACAGAAATTTTACCTTGTCAGACCAGATACGCAACCGGCTTACCGAATTAGGTATTAAATTGAACGATAGAAAAGACGAAACTACCTTTAATTATTGATCCGATTTAAAGATTTGCTTTACATCAGATTGCCTTTTTGAAGATTATGCGTATATTTTGATACTATTTACGATTACCCTAATTGAATATTTAAATGATTTATCAAGGACAGCAAAACGAGTACTTTGAGTTGGAATACATCGATGCCAATAATTTCAGAAGCTTCAGACCGATTGTATCTGGGGCCTTACAGCTGCTTTGGTTTCAGTCCGATGGGAACAAACTGATCATTGATGGTATTCAACATACTTTTGATAATAACCAGATTGTTAGCCTTTCGCAATATCATCAGGTTGAATATAAGCAGATTAATGCGATGAAAATGCTTCGGTTCAATTCAGAGTTCTATTGCATAATCAACCACGATAGTGAAGTCGGCTGTAAAGGCGTATTGTACTATACGCCAGCCAAAATACCGGTTGTTACGGTTGACAAGTCCCAATTTGCCGTAATGAACGATGCCTGGAATCTAACCGATACGGAATTGGAAATGAAAGATGAGCTGCAGCTTGAAATGCTTCAAATCGTCCTGAAGCGTATCTTGATACTTTGCACAAGGTTATATAAAATGCAAGGCACTTTATCTTTTATCGATGATAGCCAGCATAACCTGATTAGGGAGTTCAACTTCCTCGTCGAACAAAATTTTAAGGAACAGCATAATGTCTCTTACTATGCGGGATTACTACATAAATCACCAAAGACCATCACCAATACTTTTAAAAAGATTGATGAAAAGTCACCGCTTCAGCTAATCCATGAACGTATTCTATTAGAGGCGAAAAACTTACTACATTATACAAAGCAAGATATTTCTGAAATAGCGTACGAACTCGGCTTTGAAAATGTTCAAGTGTTTAGTAGATTTTTCAAAAGATTGGCGGGAATTTCCCCTACTGAATTTCGGCTTGGTTAAGGAGAAGGAAGTTATTGCATATATTTGGGAGTGGCGGTCATTGTAAAAGACGATACAGCAAATCAAGATGGTATAAAAAAATGAAAGATAAAGCCCAAGAAATAATTGACGGTTTTACAATAAAATATCACGCTAATGGACAGACAATCTGGTCGAAAGGAAAAATTGTCGACGGAAAACCTGAAGGCTATTGGGAGTGGTATAGAATTGATGGGACCATAAAACGTTCAGGCCACTTTAATAGTGGCGAACCTGACGGAGAATGGACAACCTATGATGCCAAAGGACAGCCGTACAAAAAAACGATCAAATGAGAGGTTTTAACCAAAAATTATACAAAGCAGGATATTTCTCAAATAGCCTAAATACCTGGCCCTTCGTCTTTGAATGAATAGTACACCTCAGCTGTCGCAATCCAGTACCTTTCCTAAAAATTTCCACGAACCTTGCATACTAAAAATATTAGTATTAGTTTTGATGTCCCAATTCGGCAGCAATGGAGATGGAAAAGGAAAACAAACGCGAAACGGTGAACCGATTAAAGCAGGAGCTGCTACGGTGGCAGGGTGTAACACGGCCTGAAGTCAATACGACGGAACGAGTTGGCCTCGGGCCGGTCGAGGAAGCATTCCCGAATGCCGTGTTCCCCTCTTTCGGAGTCCACGAATTTATCAGTATGTCCAGAGAGGATAGTGCCGCTACCAGCGGGTTTATTGGCGGGTTAGTCTCCCGGCTCACCGTGGGAGATGGCGTTTGCCTCTGGATAAGTACATCCCGACTGCTGTTCCCGCCCTCGATCCAAGCGTTCGGCGTTGTGCCTGACCGGGTCGTCTTTGTAGACATCGCAAAGGAGCGTGACGTTCTATGGGCTACCGAAGAGGCACTTAAATGCACCGGCCTGACAACCGTCGTAGCCGAATTGCAGGAAATGGATTTCGTACAATCCCGTAGGTTACAACTGGCCGTAGAGAAAAGCCAGGTGACGGGATTGATTCTACGCTGCAACCCCCGCGTGATTGGATCGACGGCCTGCGTCGCACGCTGGCGCATCCGTCCACTGCCGAGCTTGTTGGATGATGGCCTGCCGGGTGTCGGCTTTCCAAGATGGGAGACGGAATTGCTGAAAGTACGCAACGGCAATCCGGGTTGTTGGCAACTGGAATGGTCGCAGGGACGTTTCGTCCCGGTTTTACCGGCCAAACAGTCAAGGGAGTGGTCTACTCAATTAAAGAGAATAAGTTAACCCAATATGGAAAAGCGTTTCGCATCGATCTGGTTTCCCTACCTTACCACAGATCGGCACACGATCCGGCAACCGGAACTGCGTAATATGCCGTTTGTGCTGGCAGCACCCATACATGGCCGAATGGTCATTACGGAAGCAAATGCGGCGGCCGAAGTGCAGGGCGTCTCCCGCGGAATGGTCGTAGCCGACGCCAAGGCCTGTTTGCCGGATTTGGGGGTCGCCGATGCAAGTGCGGGGCTCGCTGAAAGGTTGTTGAAAGTGTTGGGCCTGTGGTGTATCCGTTATACACCTGTCGTTGCCGAGGACCCACCGGACGGGCTTATTCTCGACATCAGTGGCTGCCCTCATCTGTGGCAAAGTGAAGAGCTGTACCTAAAAGAAATTGTGAACAAATTACAGAAGCGGGGATTCCATGCACGTATGGCCATCGCCGGGACGATTGGTACGGCCTGGGCGATGGCCCGTTTCGGTAACGATCTTATTGAGGATAGCGGTCGAGAAACCGACGCGTTGCTATCCCTGCCACCCGCAGCACTGCGGCTGGAGCCGGTGGTGGTGGGCCGGTTACACAAACTCGGCCTGCGCACCGTAGGCAGTTTCATACACATGCCGCCATCCGTATTGCGCCGGCGCTTTGGCGAAGACTTACCGTTGCGTTTACGCCAAGCCCTGGGTCGGGATGATGAACCCATCCTGCCGCTACGGCCAGTACCTCCCTATGTCGAACGGCTGCCGTGCCTCGAACCCGTCCGCACGGCTACGAGCATCGAGATCGCCATCGACAAGCTGCTGGAAGCGCTTTGTAAGCGGCTCTCCGGTGAGGGCAAAGGACTGCGGATTGCTACGCTGAAATGCCACCGCGTGGATGGTAAAACTGTGCAGGTGGGTATTACGACCAGTCGGGCTACAGCCAGCGTACCCCACCTCGCGAAGCTGTTCGGCCTGAAAGTGCCCTACATCGAACCGGCGTTGGGCATTGAGCTGTTCGTGCTGGAAGCAAGTAAAGTAGAGGATTCCGATCCCGTACAGGAAGCACTCTGGGGTGGCGTGCCCGGTTTGGAAGATACGGCGCTTTCTGAACTGATCGACCGGCTGAAGGGCCGCGCGGGTATCAGGGCTATCTATCGCTACCTGCCCGACGAGCATCACTGGCCGGAACGATCATTCAAGGAAGCCTCTTCGATTACCGAAAAACCTTCCACGCTTTGGAAGAGCGACCGGCCGCGGCCCACGCGGCTGCTGGCTTCACCCGAACCGATTGAAGTTACAGCACCCATACCGGACTATCCGCCCATGTTATTCCGGCATAAAGGGGAAACCCATACGATAAAAAAAGCCGACGGACCGGAGCGCATCGAACGTGAATGGTGGATGGACATAGGCGAACACCGGGATTATTATCATGTCG
The DNA here is from genome assembly GCF_014692505.1 of Sphingobacterium arenae. GTDB lineage: Bacteria > Bacteroidota > Bacteroidia > Sphingobacteriales > Sphingobacteriaceae > Sphingobacterium > Sphingobacterium arenae. Next base: position 58,135 of record NZ_JACNYK010000001.1, read on the forward strand.
AGGACGACAAGGGCCGCCGGTACTGGCTCTATCGCTCTGGTCATTACGAAGACGATCGCCCACAGCGCTGGTTTTTGCACGGATTTTTCGCTTAACGATAGGTTCAGAAGGATATGGCATACGTGGAATTACAGGTCACGACAAATTTCAGCTTCCTACGTGGGGCGTCCCACCCGGAGGAAATGATGGAGCAGGCGGCAGCATTGGGCTATGAAGCCATCGCCGTCACGGATCGAAACAGCTTTGCCGGTATCGTGCGGGCTCATATGGCCGCAAAGAAGCACAACATCCGGCTCATACCTGCCTGCAGGCTCGATTTGCTCGATGGCCCCAGCCTGCTCGCGTATCCCACCGATCGCGACGCCTACGGCAGACTATCCACCCTGCTTACCGTGGGTAATATTCGCGCCGAGAAAGGCGAGTGCTATCTGAACAGAGCCGATGTGTATAAACATGCCGAGGGTATGGAATTTATCGCCGTACCACCCGATAAATTGACTGATACCTTTGAGGTAGATGCGGATTATGTCCGCCACATCACCGAATACCGCAATACCCTCGGTAGCCACCTGTGTCTGGGTGCCGTACGGACGTACTCAGGCGATGATGCGAAGAAGCTGTTCCGCATTCACCAGTTATGCCAACAGCTCGATATGCCTATGGTGGCACTCAACGACGTTCATTACCACATACCCCATCGCCGCGAATTACAGGATGTGCTGACCTGCATCCGTGAAAAATGCACCATCCAGACCGCTGGCTACCGCCTGCATCCGAATGCCGAACGTTATCTCAAGCAACCTGACGAAATGGACCGGCTGTTCCGGCAATATCCCGAGGCCATCCGCAATGCCACGGCCATTGCTGAAGCCTGTATTTTTTCTCTCGACGAGTTGGAATACGTATACCCAACGGAACTTGTCCCCGATGACCGCACCCCACAGGAAGAACTGACCCGTCTTACTTGGGAAGGTGCAAAGGATCGATTTGGAGAGAACATCCCCGAGAAAGTCCGGAAAACCATCAACATGGAATTGGCATTCATCGAAAAGAAAAACTATGCATCATATTTCCTGACGGTCCATGACTATGTGCGTTTCGCTCGGGAACGCGACATCCTGTGCCAGGGGCGTGGATCGGCAGCCAACTCAACGGTCTGCTTTTGTTTGGGAATTACTTCGGTCAATCCAGCCAAGTTCAGGCTGCTATTTGCACGATTCATGTCCGATGCAAGGGACGAACCGCCCGATATCGACGTGGACTTCGAGCACGAGCGCCGGGAGGAAGTCATCCAATATATCTACGAAAAATATGGCCGTCACCGTGCCGCCATTGTGGCCACGGTTACACAGGTGCGTTCCAAAGGCGCCGTGCGCGACGTGGGCAAGGCCATGGGGCTGTCGCTCGATGCCGTAGGCCGTCTGGCGGGTACCGTCAGCAGCCATTGGGATGATTACATCGACGAACAATTGCTGATTCAGCAGGGGTTCAACGCCGACGACCCCCACTTACGGAAGGTGCTGGAGCTGACTTACCAGTACATGGGCTTCCCCCGACAGCTCGGGCAGCACACCGGCGGCTTTGTCATCACACAGGGCAACCTGCACGAGCTTTGCCCGATCATCAATGCCCGGATGGAAGATCGCACCAATCTCGAATGGAATAAGGACGACCTTGAAGCGCTCGGCTTTTTGAAAGTGGACGTATTGGGCCTGGGCATGTTGACGTGCATCCGCAAGGGGTTCGATCTGGCCAAACAGCATTACGGCCAGGATTGGACATTGGCAAACATTCCCGAGGATGACCCGAAGGTCTATGACATGATCTGTCAGGCCGATACGCTCGGCGTATTCCAGATCGAAAGCCGCGCCCAGATGTCCATGCTGCCACGCCTACGTCCTCGCGAATTCTACGATTTGGTCATCGAGGTGGCTATTGTTCGACCGGGGCCCATTCAGGGCGACATGGTACATCCTTATCTACGGCGGCGCAACGGTGAGGAACCTGAGGACTACCCATCCGAAGAAATCAGGGACATTTTGAAGAAGACCTTAGGCGTGCCTTTGTTTCAGGAGCAGGCGATGGAAATCGCCATCGTGGCCGCGGAATTCACAGACGCGGAGGCCGACGCGCTCCGCCGGAGCATGGCCACATTCAAGGCCAAGGGGCAAGTGTCCGCCTTCCACAAAAAGATGGTGGACGGGATGGTAAAGAAAGGATATACGGAAGAATTTGCCAACCGCGTGTTCAAGCAACTCGAAGGATTCGGGAGTTACGGCTTCCCCGAGAGCCACGCTGCTTCCTTCGCTTTGTTGGTCTACATATCTTCGTGGCTGAAATGTTATTACCCCGATATATTCGCCGCGGCCTTGCTCAACAGCCAGCCTATGGGCTTTTATCAGCCCGCCCAGATTGTCATTGATGCCCGTAAGCACGGCGTAGAGGTGCGGTCCGCGGACGTGAACTGTTCACAGTGGGACCATACGCTGGAAGGCATATTTGGGATGAAACACCATGCGCTCCGGCTCGGATTCCGGCAGATCAAAGGGTTGCGTGAGGACGACATGGATGTGTTGGTCAGCGGGCGCCCTGGAGCGGGATACACTACGGTTACCGCACTGGTCGATGCCGGTGTGCCGTTGGCAGCTATGGAGCGGCTGGCCGACGCCGACGCTTTCCGTTCCATGGGGTTGGACCGCCGACAAGCACTCTGGGAAGTATCGGCTCTGGCCGATAGACCCGTTGCCCTTTTCGAGGGCCAGCCGTCCGAATGCACTAAAGAAGGCCAAATAGAATTACCGCTGATGACTCCTGGTGAACATGTTGTACAGGACTATGCCAGCACAGCGCTGTCCATCAAGGCACATCCCGTTAGCTTTTTGCGCGAAAAACTGGATTTACTGCACGTCACGCCCACGGGGTCGCTGGCAACTATGAAAGATGGCATGTTCGTCAAAGTGTGCGGCATGGTCACCGTTCGGCAACGGCCCGGCACAGCCAAGGGCGTACTGTTCGTCACTATCGAGGACGAAACCGGTTTTGCCAACCTGGTAGTCTGGGGCATGATGTTCGAGAAGTACCGTCGCGAAATTCTGCAATCCCGGCTATTATTGGTTACCGGCAAATTGCAGATCGAAAGAGAGGTCATCCACGTTATCGTACAGCACTGCACCAACCTGAATGGTTGGTTGCGGGGTCTGGCCGCTCCCCAAGCGGACGACACCGCCGGGGTATTTCATAAGGGACGGAATTTCCAGTAACAAAATGCAAAAGCCTGAGACCTTAATGAGTGAATAACAAACAGGTCAAATCACATCCAAGTACATTCTCCATTTTACGAAATCATTCAGATTTTCGGTGCATAACGAGACGTCGCTGGAAAAGCTAATCTGTTAGAAGCAAAAAAACAATATGTAAAGAAAATGTTATTGAACTTATCTGATCTTAAAAGTTAACGCACCAGTACAATATTTAAATATTTAATAACTTCGTGTTATAAATAATTACTATTGATGCAATTAAAGTCCTTCCAGATTAGAGAATTACAGGAAGCCGTTGCTCTTGAAAGGAGCGAAACTGCATATAAGGTACTATTCGTGCAGCTATATCAATCAGCAATCAGTTTTACAACTACGATTACAAAAAATGAAGAAGTAGCTGAAGAATTGTATGCCGACGCAATGATGAAATTGTGGTTTATGGAATCAAAACTAACTGATATTAAAGATCTCAAATTATACATTTTTATTCTTCTAAAAAATTCTGCGCTTAATTATCTGAAAAAAGAAAGAAAACAAAGGTTTGTCTCTATCGACGATATTGACCGAGGGGACGTTCCCCAGACCCGTTCGGTAGAAGAATCTCTCGTTTTTAACGAACTGGAAAACATGTTGGCACAGGTCATTGATAAATTACCTTCGAAATGCCAGATTGTTTATAAACTGATCAAACATGAGGGATTTAGTTATAAACACACCGCGGAAATCTTAGGCCTTTCTGTAAATACGATAGAAGGACATATGAGTAATGCGTTAAAAAAAATAGGGACTTTCCTGAAGAGTCTAAATTTAAAAGACTAACTATTCAAAAAAAAATACTTTCCGACCGGTGGTAACATCATTTTTTATTGTCCTTATAATAATGAGCAATAATACAGGATGTCGGAAGAACGTTTTTATCAACTTATAAGCAGAAAACTTGCCGGTGAGGCTTCAGTCATCGAATTGGATGAATTGGAATGCTATGTGCGTGCCTATCCGGACAAAAAAAAGCTTTACGATCTACTTATACAAGCACCAGTCGATAACGACAAGGGCATCTTGAAAGCCGAGCAGGCCTATGCACTTCATCAGTTGAAGTTACAACTTCAGCAACCTGCCCACAGTAAAATACCGGTTAGCCGCAAACGATTCTGGAATAACCATAAAACAAAAAGTTATATTTTAATTGCCGCAACCATTGTTATGGTTATTGCTGCTTTTCTGACGTTCAAAACGGAACTAATCATTCCAGCTCGTATAGAAGTTGCAGCAACCAAAGGGTCTATAACGAATATCAAACTTCCCGATGGTTCGACCGTTTGGTTGAATTCGGATTCTAAAATTACTTATCGAAATAACTTTGGATATGGTCATAGGGAATTGAGGCTGACTGGTGAGGCTTTTTTCGATGTTAAACATGATCCAAAGACTCCATTTATTATCCACACGGATAAGATTAATATAAAGGTTCTAGGCACCGCTTTCAATGTCAAAAGTTATCCAAGCGATAATTATGTTGAGACTTCGTTAATACGTGGGAAAATAGATGTGAATTTTACCGATCGGCCGAGCGAGCATATTACTCTGCGGCCACGAGAAAAACTCACGGTGAATAAAGACCAGACAAAGGGAACAATAACAAGCCTCTTGTCAGGCGACACCGGCTCCAAGATAAGGCTCGAAAATGTTACCACTCTTTCAAAAGGCGACTCAATAGTTGCAGAAACAGCTTGGCTTCAAAATAAGATTGTTTTTGATAACACTTCATTTAGTGAAATAGCGGGTGTTTTAGAGCGAAGGTTTGATATTAAGGTAAAGTTTAAGAATGAAAAATATAAGTTATACTATTACACCGGCATCTTTCAACAGGAAAGTCTCCGAGAAATTTTAGATTTAATGAAAATTACTAAACCCTTTAATTATGAAATAAACAAAAAGGTAGTAACCATCAATTAGCTGGGAGATAAAAAAGAACCGAGAAATGTTGGAAGCATTCCTCGGCAAGCAGTCAGCCTCTCAGACTAAATTTCCCCACTACGGAAAAAATAATCAATTTATCAACTAACAAAACAAATGTATGAAGAAATACAGACTCTTCAGAATAAATTATAAAGCCTTAACCGTTCGGTTAGTATTCTTACAAATGAAAATTATAGCTCTTTCCCTTTTCCTCGCTATAAATTGTTCAGCAAGCGTTTTTTCACAGGTTACTGTTAGCGTAAGTTTTGAGAAAGTCCCTTTGGCGGATGCTTTGAAGATCATTGAACAAAAAAGCGGGTACCGTTTTATCTATAGTAACAACGTTGTTCCTGTCAAAAGAGAGATAACCCTTTCAGCTCAAAATGAAGATCTTTCCGCGCTATTGACAAAAGTTTTGGAGGGCACCAACATTGAATCCAGGATCATGAGGAACAAGGTCATCACCTTGTCTGAAAAGAAAGCCGAGGAGGTTAAACAGAAGGAATCTGTTCAAAATCTTGCTTTCAGCGGTAAGGTAATAGACAAAACGAATATGCCGCTTCCTGGAGCAACAGTAAGGCTGCTTACCGAAAAAGAACTTGCTGCGGTTACCAATAGAGATGGTGAATTTAGGTTTCCAGATGTTCCCTCTGGCAGATACACGATTAAGATCAACTTTCTCGGATACGAAACTTATCAGACCGAGATCAATATAGCGAACAGTATTGGACAGCAAGTCTTTGTGTTAAAAGCCAATGAACATTCCTTGCAAGAGGTAGTGGTCGTGGGCTATGGTGAAAGTAAAAGAAAAGATCTTATAGGGTCGGTCTCTCGGGTAACAGCTAATGAAATTACAAAACAACCTGTAAACAATCTTTTATCCGCCTTGCAGGGGCTAGTTCCCGGACTCGAAATTTCAAATCAATCTGGGACACCAGGCTCGCCCGTTAGTGTAAGGATTAGAGGAATAAATTCAATCAACGCAGGCTCACCGCTTGTCCTCGTAGACAATGTACCCGCCGATCTAGCTTCAGTAGCTCCTTCGGATGTTGAATCGGTAGAAGTACTCAAAGATGCGTCGTCGACGGCAATTTACGGCGCAAGAGGCTCAAATGGGGTGATATTGGTCACCACCAAACGAGGAAAGACGGGTCGGGGCCAGGTCAGTCTACAGGCATATAGCAGCCTGACTAGCCCGACCAAACTGGCTCCGGTTCTGTCTGCTGACGAGTACCTAATGATTCGTAAGGAAGCTTATAAGAATGATAATATTACTTATACCGCACTGGACGCCCCTGATCTGTTCATGGATAATACGATAAATACGAATTGGGGCGATGAACTTTACAACACAGCGTTGGCACAAGATTATCAGTTGAATTTTTCGGGAGGAAGCAATGAAATAAACTACTTTTTCAGTGGTGGCTTCAGGGACGAAAATTCAACTATTAAAGGTGATTGGTACAATAGACGATACAATCTCAGGACAGGAGTTGATGCAAGATTGTCCAAAAGACTGAAAGCCGGAGGGGGAATCGGCTACACTTACTCCAAGAACAACACCTATAGCGGTGCTATTGCCGCAGTCATATATTACGCATTACCGATAATACCTTTTCAGTCTAGCAATGGAATGGACAACCTTACAGCCTATAGCCCCTATATCAATCCTAATAGACAATTGACAAGCTACAACCGCTCAACAGGTAATCAACTACTTGGGAATGTATATATGGATTACAATATATATGACAAGCTTAATTTCCGGACAGATGTTAGCTTCAACAACAATTCTGGCAAGAATTCGTCCTTTGCACCTTCTACTTCTTCAATTGCAGAAGATGGGAGTAATTCAGGAAGTTATGGATATTCTGATGGTTTGACGATTAATATCGAACCAAAATTAAATTATGAAAAGAACTTTGGGAACCATAATCTTAAGGCATTGCTTGGAGGAACCTATCTAAATACCTCTGGAAGTACCACGAATATCTCTACTAGTACTCCATCCAATGCAATGGATGAATTGAATACGATTGTTGCCGGTACAGTGGGCTTCAGGACCTATTCCGAGGAACCCTATAAATTCGCATCCATCTTTGGACGCATTAATTATAAATTCAATGAGCGCTATCTGTTAGAAGCGGTAGTTAGAAGGGACGGTTCATCCAGGTTTGGCCCGGAAAACAAATTTGGGACATTCTGGTCAATTGGAGGGGCTTACATCCTAACAGAGGAACCTATTTTTAGGTCATTTTTCGGCACAGATGTCTTTATCAAGATTCGGTCCAGTTACGGAACAACGGGAACTGATGGGATAGGATCTTTCAGATATATCGCCACAAGTCCTGTCGCCTTGTCACCTTATATGAACAATCCGACTATTGCCGTTGGTAATCTTGCCAATCCTGCCCTAAAATGGGAAGAAACTAAAAAATTCAATGTAGGCGCAGATATCAACCTCTTTAAGGACCGGGTCAGTATTGTGGCCGATTATTATAAGTCTCAGACAAATGGAATGCTTTATAGCGATTTTCTTTCACTTGTAACCGGTTTTAACAACATTATCAGAAATATGCCGGGCATTGTAGACAATAGCGGGTATGAGCTGAACCTCAACCTGGTACCGTTTATTGATAAAAAGGTTAAATGGACTACTTCTTTCAACATCAGTTTTATCAAAAATAAGTTGGTTAGCCTCCCCGCACTTGAAAATGCCACATTTGGAGCCAAATATTTGTATAAGGAAGGTTCTCCACTTGATCTGATCTGGGGTTTTAATTATCAAGGCGTTGACCCGCAAACGGGTCTTGCCCTATTCGAAGATGTTGACGGAAATGGTGGGATAACAAGCTATACTCCAGACTATCAAGTTATTGGAAAGCGATTACCTGATCTTTTCGGTGGCTGGAACAATACACTAAATTATGAAAATTTTGATCTTACGGTAAATTCGCAGTTCGTAAAAGGCGTACTAAAAAATTATAACATCTATGCCGGAATCGGTGATGTATACAATCTCCCAACGTCTGTACTATCAAGATGGCAGCAGACCGGTGATATTACAGATGTGCCACGTGCTGCTGCTCCGGGTACAGCAGCTGCCATCAACAATAGCAAGATTAACCAGAGTAATTTTGCATTTGATGATGCTTCATATTTCAGGGTAAAGAATATTACCTTGGGTTATACATTTTCTGTTAAAAGATTGGGGCTCAGTAATCTCCGTGCATATGCGACGGGCTACAATCTCTTTACTATCTCCAAGTTCAAGGGGGATGATCCGGAAGGAAACAGTAATGTGGTTCCCATGCTGAAGACTTACACCATGGGGCTGAATCTAACATTCTAATTTGAAAATCATGTCGATATATAAAAAAATAAAACTTCAAGATAAATTTGTCTTGTTCCTGATGTGCCTGGTATTCGTGTCATGCGAAAAATTAATCGAAACCGAGCCGGTTGGGGTCATCAGTACAGATAAAGCCTATGACAATGAAAAGAACATCGAGGCTTCGGTTAACGGCATTTATTATAAATTACAGCAAACTGGAAGTCTTTACAATGGTAATTTTTACTCGATCTATGCAGCGTTAAGCGATGAAGCTAAAGTCCTCACTCCAGCGGTAAATAGTATTGAATTTTCAACAAATCAGATATCTGTAGCCAATATGGCGGTATCAAATTTATGGAACAATGCTTATGATGTTATTTATCAGTGCAATTCACTGATTGAAAACGTGACACCTAAAACGGACCTTAATACGGTCAAGAAGAACCAATTTATAGGAGAAGCTAAATTTCTTCGCGCTTATTCTTATTTTATGCTCGCGCAATATTTTGGAGACGTTCCTCTTGCTCTCAGTTCAGACTACCGTGCGAATAACACATTGTCCAGATCGCCAGTTACGGAGATTAATGATTTTATAACCGAGGAGCTGGAGGAGGCCGAGGTGTTGCTTCCCGATGGTTTCAATATTTATGGAGGTGTCCGGACAAGAATCACAAAGCAGGCCGCACAAGCGTTAAATGCTCGGCAGTATCTATATCGCGAAAACTGGAATAAAGCTATCGAAAAATCATCACTCCTTATCGAAAATAATACTTTTTCATTACCAGAAAACTTTGATGACGTTCTTAAATCGAATTCGCCTGAAAGTATCTTTGAGCTTTGGTTCAGTTCTCAATCTGCGGGAACATATAATTATACTGCGGGATTATTTGTGCCAAATATCTCATTGCCAAATCCGGCAACCCCCGGCTTTCTGCCAAGTGATAAATTGGTTAATGCTTTTGAGACTAACCCCATAACCTTCACACCCGATAAACGTAAGGATGCTTTTATTCGCTTTCAGTCTACGCCTTCCCCTGGATATAATTATCTATTCAAATACCGAGATAGAACAACTAATTCCGATCAGCCCAAATTTTTCCGTTTAGCCGAGCAATATCTGATTAGGGCAGAAGCCCGTGCTCAGCTTAATCTTCCCGGAGCTGCCGATGACATTGATGTTATACGGTTAAGAGCCGGGCTTCCAAAAACTGTTGCGGTTACCCAGTCTCAATTGCTTGACGCTGTAGCGCAAGAACGTTTCGTTGAGCTATGTTTTGAGGGACACCGTTGGCCGGATCTGATCAGAACAGGACAGGCCGATGTGGTTCTGGGAGCTTACAAACCAACAACATGGCAGCCAACGGACAAATTGTTACCGATTCCGGCGACGGAAATAGGTCGGAACTCTAATCTTAATCCTCAAAACCCCGGATATCAAAATCAGTAAATAGATCACATAATGAAAATCAATTTTAAAGTAGTTTTGCCGCTATTAGTGGCTGTACCATGTCTTGTCTTGGGCCAGGAAAAAGATGTATCTGTAAAAAACCCAAGCGACACGGTGAAGAAAGAAACGCCAGGTCCACCTGTTAAAATAAAGCCCTACGAGGAGGTGGTTACAGATGAGGCGGTAAGTTCACCCGGACTTTTTACAGTGCATAAGGTGAAAGAGAAGTACTTTTTTGAATTGCCGGACACCATCATGAACCGTGAAATACTGGCGGTAACCAGATTTGTCAAAACACCGGGCGCAGCCACTTTTTATGGAGGTGAGTTAGCCAATCAACAGACGGTATATTGGGAAAAGGGACCGGATAACAACGTTTTTCTAAGGGCTTCCATTCTGGTGGTTCAAAGCAAAGATTCCACGCAAGCCATAACGCGAGCGGTGAAGGCTTCGAGCCTTGATCCCATAGTTGCCAGTTTTGATATCAGCGCGTTTTCAAAAAGTAAGAATGGCGTCGTTATCGACGTCACCGATTTCTTTAAAGGAGATAATCAGGTAGTTTCTTTGACACCTTATCAAAAAAAAGCAATAAAAATCACCAACATCGCCGCAGACAAATCATATATTTCAGGGATCCGTTCGTTCCCGATTAATACCGAAGTCCATTCGGTAAAAACTTTTACAGTAACACCTACCACGGGACCTTATCGGCCAACTGAAAAGCCAATAGTTGCCGGTATGGAGACAGGTTTTATAACCATGGAATTAAATACTTCTTTTCTTCTCTTACCAAAAACCCCCATGCAACGACGTTACTTCGACAAACGTGTTGGGTATTTTGCAGATGAGCTGACTCGATTTGGCGACGAACAACAGAGTGTCAAGCCGGTATCCCACATCGTAAGGTGGAGACTTGAACCCAAAGATGAAGACATAGAAAAATTCAAAAAGGGTGAACTGGTGGAACCAAAGAAGCCCATCGTCTATTATATAGACCCAGCAACGCCGAAAAAATGGCGGAAATACCTGATTGCCGGGGTAAATGATTGGCAGGTAGCCTTTGAGCAGGCAGGCTTTAAAAACGCTATTTATGCAAAAGAATGGCCTGAAAACGACACTACAATGAGTATGGAAGATGCAAGGTACTCGGTTATTCGTTACCTGGCCTCGCCGGTGAGTAATGCTTACGGCCCTAACGTCCACGATCCGAGAAGCGGAGAGATTCTGGAGAGCCACATAGGTTGGTATCACAATATTATGAAAATCCTGCGGAATTGGTATATGGTACAGGCAGGAGCCATTGATAAACGCGCCAGAAAGATGGAGTTCGATGATGAACTGATGGGGAGTTTGATCCGATTCGTATCTTCGCACGAAGTCGGACATACGCTTGGCCTGCGTCACAACATGGGAAGCAGCAGCCAGACTCCGGTAGAAAAATTAAGGGATAAATCCTGGGTAGAAGCAAACGGACACACCGTTTCAATTATGGACTATGCACGCTTTAATTATGTAGCCCAACCGGAAGATAGCATTGGACCAAAGGGAATATACCCGCGCATTGGGGAATACGATAAATGGGCTATAGAGTGGGGTTACGGTCATGTGCGCGCTAAAGATTATGATGAAGAGCGGAAACTTCTGTTTGGGATGACTACCAAGCGGCTTGCCGATAATCCGAAACTTTGGTTTGGCGGAGAAGGAAGCCTCCAGGATCCCCGTAGCCAAAGTGAAGATCTTGGCGATAATTCCATGAAGGCCAGTGAATATGGGATAAGAAATCTCAAAAGAGTGATGGCTAACTTAGAGGAATGGACCCGGGAAGAGGGAGACACCTATGATAATTTCAACGAATTGTACGGCGAGGTCACTACCCAATATCAGCGCTATATTTACCACGTAATGAAAAATATAGGTGGGGTATACTTTACCAATAAGTCTTCGATGGAGCCGGGAGATCAGGTAGAGATAGTTGAACGCAGTAAGCAAAAAGAAGCTGTGGATTTTCTGATAAAACAGGTTTTCGTTACGCCGGATTGGCTGATCTCTGAAGATGTCTTGGGCAAACTTAACGAATGGCCGGTAAAGAAGATTTCATCGCTACAAGAAGCAGCACTTCGCTGTCTTTCCCCGGGTATGCTTCTAATGATCATAGAAAGTGCGGAAAGATCATCCGACCCTTATACGCTGACCGAGTATTTGAATGATGTGACAGAAGGAATCTGGTCTGAACTTGATACGAAGGAATCAATCACACTTTACAGAAGAAATCTGCAAAAAATGTATATAACGAGCTTAAGTGCTATCATCAAGCCAGAGACCAAACCTGCAACTCCGGGAGCTATGTTTACGATCATTGAACCGACAACGGTTAATAGCGACGTACAGTCTATAGTTCGTCACCTGTTGCATAACTTGAAGAGAAGAATTGAAAAGAAAGCGTCTAAAACCAAAGATGAATTGACGAGATATCATCTTGAAGATGTAACGTTACGAATCACAAATGTTTTAAAAGATAAATAAGCTACGTGTGAAAAGTGTGTTTCTGTATCAGAAACACACTTTTTTTACACTCTCGTTTTAGAATGGAAAGTTTATTGATAAGTTTTCCCAAGTAGTGTCTAAATGCTAAAATTTGGTTCCAATCATATGGTGGAATTATCTTAAACTGACCGGTTAAATTGAGTGGCGATATTCGAGAAATACCGCCGCGAAATCCTACAATCCAGGTTATTATTGGTTACTGGCAAATTGCAGGTCGAAGGTGAGGTCATCCACGTTATCGTACAGCACTGCACCAACCTGAACGGCTGCTTGCGGGGTCTGGCCGCGCCCCAAGCGGATGACGCCGCCGTGGTACTTCATAAGGAGCGGAATTCTCAATGATAAATTTAAAATATAATCAGTTGGTGATTTTGCCCTACCGAATAAATTTTCGGGTGCCAGCTACACATTCAGAATAAATTCTTCTAAAGTCATTATTCTATTAATAACAATTTTACTTTAACAGTCCAAGTTCCCCTAAAATGTCCTTTCTTAACTTACTCAACGGCCTCCTAATCAATTGATCTTCTTCCAAATATACTCCAAATGCAAGACGATAAATTTCTTCAGGTGACAATGGTACCTTAAGAATTGAGCGTAAAGACGAAATATACCCCTCTGAATATGCTTTCTTTAAATATATCAATTCCCTAATTTCTTCGTGATGAACCTCATAAATCTCCCTCATTTTCATTGCGGAAATGCTATCCTCGCTAAATTTATTATGCGCTACGATCTTACTTTCAGCAGATAAGTGATCTTCCAGTGTGTAGGAAAAACTAAAATTCATTCTACGGGAGTCTTCAGCATGTTTAAGATATGGATGAAAAGTATTTTCTAACGCCATTGTTTTCATTCCCTTCAGGCTGCTATTGCATACGTTGCAACTTGGAATTAGATTATAGAAAGACAAGGATAATAATGGAAAAGTAGCTTTGGGGAACCAATGGTCGAATGTTGGCCGTGCGATAAATTCCCTTTTATCGGTTATAATTGTATGGGTATATAATCGATTACAATAAACACAGGTGTTTATTGGCATGTTTTCTGCCAAATGGTAACCATTATAAAATCCAAAAGTTTGGTCCTCGTCCTTAATAATAAAAGCGTCGTATCTGAATAGGTTCTTTACACTATCTTTTTGTTTTTTGGCTGTAAATTTATTTTTTATCTTATCCAGTACATCCGGTGTACCGATCAATACATCTTTAAGATTATTATCATCGTTTAAAAAAGTTCGAACACTGGAATGGATGTTTTTAACTTGGTTGATTTTTCTGCTTAGTCCCTTAGGGTGAGGTTCGGTAAACCATTTGCCTAATAGCTTTTTTTTGATAATATACCGCAAGTTCGTATAATGTTCATCTCTGGCATGGATAAAGCTAGTCGTAGTTTGGTCGATATAGAACATTATATATCCTCCTTTCTTTTTTCTAATCTGCGAATTTCTTCATCAATTAACTGCAATTCAAATTCGCGGCTACCCAAAGCTTCTGCCAACATTTCTGCAAGTTTAAATTTCAAAACTGGTTCATCAATCGCCATGATAGTCCGCTCTATTTCAATCCTTCGATCTGCTGATATTTGGCGATTACGAATATCCCGGATAACGTCGTCAATCACGTGAGCTACAAAATCACCAATCTGGCCGTCCTTGACAAAAAAAGAATCTTTTAAAAGGTCTGCTATATTTGCACCAAACGTCCGTTTTTCGGTTGAATTCCCCAAAACGGTACGGCCATCAATGCGTTCCAGATAGGCGACATTATTTTTAGGTAAATCCGAAAGGGTAAGTGGATCATGCGAAGTGATGATTACTTGTACCTTGAACCCTTGAAAAATTAATGGGAGCAACTCTCTAAGGTATCTTACATATGCCTTTTTCCATTGAGGATGAAAAGCGTTATCACCCTCATCAAGTAAAAGGAGAATATCTTCTTTTATGTCGCTAAGTGAATGAAAGTTATATTCGTCTATCTCAATTCCTGCTTTTATGTTTTCAGCGTGATAATAGAGCGTACTGAAAAGGTTAAGAAAGGATTGTTCTCCTGAACTGACTGCAATGTCCGGCAAAAAGCCAAACATCGGCTTCTCATCAAAATCAAACCATTCGTTATTGAAGGATTTATTGAATTGATCATAAAGCTCAATGATGCGGAGAGCTTCAGATTCATCTATTATAATCTTACGCCAATTGTCTGTAACCCGTTCAGACCCGAGCAAAGACACCATGTAATCGATGAGTTCAAGCATCACCATATGTTGGTTGAACTCGTATTTTTCTTTTCCCCTATAAACTCCTGTGTTTTCGAGAAACCACTTGATACAGCCTCTTACATCTAACTCCGCCAGTCGTTCCTCAAAATCTTCAGGAATAATACCTTCGTCAAGATATTTATTACCAGCACGCTCAAAAATGGAAACGAGTTTTGCGAGTGCAGCCTCATAAAGATCGTATTCAAAGCGAACTGGGAAATACATTTTTTCAATATCCGCGCCGTGTGGATCGTGACCTTCAAGTGCCATTTTTTCTTTCTCGGCCGCCTCATTTTCAATGGTTTTGAGAATACTTTTAATTGCAGGTCTCAGCTGGTATGGGGTTTGGTGAAATCGATCTGGTTGATGGACGGATAGATCAAAATGTTTCAGACTTAAAGTTAGCCTTTCAAATGTCGGAAGAACTACACGTATGTTTTCAAGTTTCCGATAAAAATGGTTAAATTTTATCCAGCGTTTCGTGTTTTCGGAAAAATGTGCTTCCAAAAAATCATTCAAAAGACCGCTGTCCCCATGATTGTCGTTTTTAATTAAACTATTTTTTGAAAGGTCTTTCCCATTTTTACGAACAGAAGAAAAGGCAACATCGTTCAGGTAAGGGGTATAATATACACGATGAAACTGCTCCGGATTTTCCGTAATGCAAAATTCGTTATTATCATTCTCAATTACATACATGCAATGCCAACTGCTGGTGATGAGTTTAAGGAGTGATGTTTTTCCACCTCCATTACTGCCTACAATACACGAAAACAATGAGATGCCATCTTTAAAAATGTCATTTAAATAATAAGGATTGGGTTTAATATCGACGATTTCGCCGTTAGTCACGGCATAGAGGTTAATTCCACCAAAATTCAGAGTTATTTCTGTGTGATTGTCTCCAAATACGTAGGGCAAAACTCCTTCAGGAATATATAAAGCTACTATACGCATAAATTTATTATTCAGGAAATTCTAAAATCGAAAGATAGTCACTTTTTATAAACACATAGGTATCGTTATACATTTCTATGTCTTTTTATTTCAGAAATAAAGAACAAGGTGATGATAAGCAAATGATTTATCTAGTTATTGTCTTAAGTATATGGATAGCAAGGACTGCACAAAGTACTTAATTTAGAAGCCATTTTCTTAACGTGAGTAAAATAATGGTGACAGCTTCCACGATTGGGAGCTTATAAGATGCGTCCACATAGTTTTGTCATGTTGGATAGACGATGACCAAAGTTTCAACAGTTTATATTTTGAGGGATAGCTTATTTGTCTTTAGAAAGTAATCTATTGTAGTGCTTCATTGTTTCTTCGATGTTCGCTTTTCTCCCATAAATAAAGCTCTCCGATTGTTCAATTTGTAATATATTCAATGATAAAGCCAAAGGCATCGAAGCCTGTTCACTGTGTTCTAATCGTAAAATTCGATAAGAATTGGGTTCAACCTCTCTATTATATGGATAGAGGCAGACAATATGACTTCTGTCAATCGGCAATCGAATTATACAATTTGGTGAATACAGGGGTTCGGTGATATGAACGGGACGGTCGCTCGATATTAATCCCAAATCTCCTTTGTACTGAACTATCATGACGTGGTATCCGGATTTCAACTCGGAGATTTGCTTTAGTCTTTTGACACTTTCAAGATTAGCTGCCTGTCTATTTGAACTATTACTTTCCTTAAAGGCTTCTTCAAGGGTTTTACCTTCAAGATCAATGACTTTTCCATCCTCTGAAACTATTTGCTTCTTTGTCCCCAATTGCTCATGTGCTAAAAAAGCATATTCCAGCACACCGTTCATTAACGAATTGAGTGCATTGGGAATTTTGGTAGTCCGTAACTCTTGGGAAATGACATAAGCCAAAATTTTCGTCTTAAATTCTGGAGTCACTATGTCGATAGAAGGATCGGTCAGTTTATCATATATATCGTGATAAACGCTCTCAATATGGTGGGAATAGTATTTTTCCAACCATCTCTTTTCTTTTTCCGGTAGACCATCAAAAGTATAAAATTGATTAATTGAGCATATCGTTGATATTTCTTTCTCGTGGATTTCAGTGCTATTCTTCTTTTTAAACAGAACATCAACATAATGTTGATCACCCCGATTTCTAATAGCAAATTTTTCGAGATAGCAGCGCGGTACGATATGGTGTTTCTTCGGCTCGCTCATTTTTTGTAATTATCCTATTTTACTGATTCTGTATCTTCTTTAAAGAGGGTAACTTTTAGCACCCCGTCTCTTATTTTTCCAGAATGCTTCGATCTTACCTCATATTTTAATTCAAAGTTATTTTCGCTTCTAAAAAACAGTAATCCAGGGAAAGCCATAGTTATATTCGGATTGATAGCTCGAAAATAATATTCCACAACCAAATGAGAATCGGTATTCTCCAACATTTCAAAATCAAGGTAATTTTCCAAACGACTTTTTACGTTTTGTTTTTTTGCGTCACGGACACTATTGCTGTTTGTCAAACTATCCATTACTTCCATATCCCTTGAAACAGGAAAAAATGGTAGAGGCATATATGGATACGCTTCTATTTTTGAATCCTTACCAAGGCAGAAAAATTTCTCAATGATCTTCTGATCGATTAAGAAGTCTAGGGCATCTTCATCTGTTGGTATATCCACTTGATCCGCGGTAATTATGCCCACACCGACAGGAAAAGCCAATTGTACAATTATTTCTTCGTCATGGTGGTTACCTTCATTGGATGCTACCAAAGGTAGGGTGTAACCACTCTCAATAGTGTTGCAAAACTGCTTCAACTGTACAAATGTGCGTAGGTTAAAATACAAATCATTTAATAGTTCCATCTTCTCCCTTTCGTCTTGGGTGCCGTGGTAAGTGTAATTGAATGTTAAATACGTACGCTTCAAATTACCCACAAAAAAGAAATCTCCATCAAGCGATATATCAAAATACAGTGTCAAATATTTCTGTATAAAAGAAGACCGAGATATGCTAAAGTCTGCATCCTCGTATTGATAAAATTGAGGAATTGAAAATCCTGTTAACTGTTTCGTTATCGTATCAGAAGAGCTGTTGTTTCTTTTTGATAACTTTATTTTTTCAGCTTTTTTATAACCGCTAATAATGCTTTCAGATAACATTTCAAAATAATGCGCAAACCCTATATCTACAGTTTGGCTTACAAATGATTTTGCTTTTGTTCTATTGAAAGCATTATAGAAATAAACTTTTATATCGCTTTCAGAATGGACGCTTTTAAGGAGTTTAGGGTAATTTGATTTCGCCCACCCTAATAGTTTTTCTCTGAATTGCTGATGAGAGACTTTTTCTTCAACAATAGAAAATTGGAAAAACTGATATATAAGGGCACCAGTCATGAGCTCAAGGTCACTATGGGTAACGGTGTAACCTTCTTGTGAGAAAAAGCTATGAAGATTGTCCCGAATTCTACTTTCCAGGGTATCTGGGTCAAATGGCCAAAGTGTGATCTTAACGGATATTGGTTCTTCTCCGATTGTTTCTTTCTTAGTGTTAATTTTATTTATATATCCATTTACACGTGAAGATGCTGTCCCTATGAGGACAAGTTCATATTGTTCAGATGACGGGACATCATTTGCCATGCTTACTATCCATTCGATAATATCCGGCTTTTCAAAATTATTTACGGATGATTTGATCTGTTGACAAAGACTTATGCCGTCATCTTTATAGAACAATATATCCACCTTGTCTTTTTCAGTGGCAGGTTCTACTTTACAATAATCCCAAAGTCCCCGATTGAAAGATGCGATGACACTGGTGATTGTTTGGAATATATATCCTCTGATACTATCTCTACCGCTCATTATTAAAAAATTGTATATTTTAAGGCTAATTGTTAGACCTATTAATCGTGAAATATACTCATAATTTTTGTTTGCAGTAGCTACATTTTTCTTCTTCTCCCGATATCATTTTGGTTGTCGTTTTGTTCAGTTTGGGCACCCTGACCCATTTTTTCTTTGACGGGTTTTACATATTGATCAGTTTTCAGTCCGGCCTCTTTCAGGACACCTTCGGGAATATTGGTGTTCAGTATAATATTCCCATCTTTCAGTTTAGGCAGGATTTTATCGGCAATCGTCTTTTTGATCGTCTCCGGCCCTTTGGGGTGGATTATTACCTGGCTGAACGGAATCGAATAAACAATGGCGGCAAAGGATCGACCAGGTATGCCATAGACGATGCCCTTTTCCATCGTCTTATTTAACTTCGCGTTGAATTTTGCCGCTTCTTTTTTCTCAACATATTTGTTCAGCAGGTCGTCGATATAGTTTTCAAGGTTCATGTCAACCGAAAAAGCCTCCATGTACTCGTCTGCCGGGTACTGTATAGGCGGCAGGGTTTTGCAATGTTCCTCCGCTTGGCGTATCAACTCTTTCCCTTTTTCGTTAGTGTGGTAGTAGTTCGTTGGACCTCCATGCCCCTCATTCTCGGCATAACCCGCATGGACACCCTGAATATAGAGCTTGGCGGTGAATGCTTCTGTTTCGCGACTTAATTGTACACTGTGATGAATATTCTTCAACTCGATTTTCATAATGATGGAAATAAATGATGAATTAATAATATTTGTTTTCTTGTGTTTAAAATTTGCGAACACCAAAAACCCCTGACCCATCAGGGATCAGGGGTGTCAAGGAGCCAATTCGGTTAGCCCTTGTCTGTAAAGAATTGATGGAAAGTCTCAAATGGTGCCTTTGGCTTGTGGGTTCTGACACCCGAACGGATGCCCGCTTCTTTCTCAAAACGGTTCAATGAAAATACACCGACCGGAATACAGTACCGCTTTCTATTACAATAGAATTCCCCTTGGTCACCAATAAGGGAGAACCGCGCATTTTTTCCTACTTTCCACATTGCCACCTTGCAGTCGGTCACACGGCCAATTATTCCCGCATCAAATACAGTATGGATTTTGGCATTCGGGAAAAGGAATTTTAGCCGAACAACCTGCTCCTTGGATGGCCGCAATGCCAATGAAGCAAACGCTGCTGAACACGGTACAGCAAGCCAACCTGGATGATAATGGCAAAAGCACAATATATCACTTGCGGAATGACCAATGAAAAGATTGGTGACGGATATGGGCAAACTATCCGCCGCCAACCATATACCGGCAGAAACCGGAACACGGACACGGTTATTGTACCAATGTTCATGATCGATCACACAACTTTCTAACGTGTAGGGAAACGCAACTTTGTCTTTGGATATATTAATATAAGGAGCAAAGAAGTCCTGTACTTCGGGTTTCAGCGAGGAAAACGACATTACCGGGAAGCGGTACGGCCGTACCCTCTACTGTGTTGGGTTTCACGGAGATTTTGTACAAGGTCATGAACGGTTTTCTCATTTCCTCTTTCTTTTTTGTCACTCAACATCATATCGGCCAACGCCTGATTGTAGCCCTTGGAAAAGCCTTCACCCTGTTGCTCAAATCTCCCTTTAAGGTTTTTGATGCCACGGAACACCAAATAAGAAATACCACCGTCCAATAACACGGACAGGATCAGCCGTTTCCGGTCTGAACGGACACCCTTGTTGTCGGTTGCCGAATGCTGGATTTTGGTCCCGTCTTCGAGCTCCACCACATCGCCGTTACGGAAAGCCTCCTGTTGCTTTTCTGAAAGCGTTTCGCCGTTCACTTTAATGGGAGCCTGTACCTGATCAGACTCATACGCAACAAACTCCCTTGTCAAGTCGTCATATTCAATGATGATTTTCTTCTTTTTATTACCGTCGATCTGCTGTTCCTTGCCCACGACTTGCTTTTCTCCGGAAATTAGGGCCTTTTCCTCGTCTTCGGTCAACAACGGGTGCCATTGTGGTTCGCGGTAAATAGGATGTATGTTAAGCTGGACGTTACCGTCCAAATCCCGGCTGATGGATAGCTTTGCATCCAATTGACGGATAGAAAAACCGTCGATGTTCAGACCGGACATACTCAACATATCCGTCCTTCTTCCGGCAAGCAAAGCATCGATGTTCTCCGGGCTGATACTGAACCCGCCGTCTTTGTAAAGCCCCAATTTCTCGAGTTCCTTTAAGGGCATTTCATTTTCTTTGATAGGATATTTCATAATTCAATGATTGTTAAGTTTCAATAATTTCATCTCTTGATACCATAGGCGCTTGTGGTCTGCTGTTCAGCCACTGGATGGTGCAGGTCTACGGCTGCCTTGACGCCATCGGGATGTTGCTTGGCCTGAAGCAGGGAATTATAGAGCCCGTCCGTTCTCGATAGGGAGAAAGTGTTGCCCGTCGAAAGGTCTTCCACACGTACACGTCCACGTTTCAAATTGCCCTGTACCTTGTATATCGTATTGTTATAGGCAATTTCATCCCCCATAGATAGGTCTGACTCTTTCGCGCTACGGGGTTTTGCTTCGGGTTGTTGTTCGACCGGAACGGTGGCAGCTTTGATTTGCCTTTTCCGCTCAAATGCCAACAGGTAGTTTCGGATTTTTTCCGCATCGGCGGCGGCGGCGTGGATTTCAAAGGGTGTGCTTTTCAGTATCCGTATCCAACTATCGACATAGGCCACGTGCTGGCCGGGATCGTGGCCGATTCGTAGTTCCTGACCGATAAGCATCGAGGCGATTTCAGCACGGAGTTCTTCCCGGGCATAGGCTTCCGTGCCGAAATGGTTTATCATACTCCTGTTGAGACGGTCTTTGTGACCTGTCCAGTGGCCGAGTTCATGGAGCAGGGTAGCATAGTATTTATCCGATGCATCAAATTGTTCACGCAAGGGCATGGTAATACTGTCACTTCTCTCGCTATAATAGGCTTGGTCCCCAGATTTGTGCGTGATATCGGCCCCCGAAGCCAGGATGATATTTTCAGCCCTTTGGACAGGATCCCATTGAAGTTCTTTCACATCCGGTTTCACCAAAGGTTTGATGCCATCAACCTGCTGGGCGTTGAACACCCAAGCGGTACTGATGATTGGTTTTTCCAACCTCTTTTCGATTTTTACAAGGTTGCCCTGCTTGTCCAATATGGGAAGGTTATTTTCGTCTTTCTTGGGTAATAGCTCGCGGGTTTTGACAAACTGGATTAGCTTCGCTTTTTCACCCTTTTTAACTTTCCATCCCTTTTCGGAAGCCTGGTTGAAGGTCAGCCAACGAGGGTCCTCCCGGTCGGCCATCAGCAATGAAAGGCTATTTATACCCTTGTAGCGATTACCCGTTACGGCATTATAGGGCAGTTCAAAGGCAGGACTGCCCGCGTTCCACGGTTTCTGCCAAGGCGCGGTACCTTCTTCGAGTTTTTTGATGATCGCCCATGCGACAGATTCGTGCAGGGCCGCTACGTTGCTATTTCTCATGGGAATCCACCTCCGGGGATTCATCTGCTGGCAATTCGTCGGCGTAATCCACGCCATAAATAGCAGCTTCTTCCGGGGTCAGGCCAATGTCTTCACCACTGGCCAGAACACTTAGTTTCTGTTGGAGTGATCTTAAATGGTAGTCCATATCATTCAATGTTTAAAGGTTTATTCGATTGTTCTTTTAGCCTGCGCAGGAATTTCAAGGGGTCAAGGTATCGTCCATTGAACTTTACCGAAAAATGCAGGTGTTCTCCGGTTACCCTGCCTGTGGCCCCGGTGATACCGATAGGTTGCCCTACCGTTACCGTGGCACCCGTGGAAACGAGCAAACGGGAAAGGTGTCCGTAAATGATTTCCACGTCTCCATGAAGGGTCCGTACGTATTTCCCAAGATTGGGGTGGTTACCGGTTTCTATAACAATTCCGTCCAAAACGCTGAAAACCGGATCGGAACGGGCGGCAAGGTCAACGCCATTGTGGTTATTAGGTCTGCCCGTCACCGGATGCACACGTGGGCCAAATGGGGACGTTACACTTAGACGTGCCAACGGTATCGAAACTGAACGTTGTGCCGTTGCTGGTAGAGGGATGGAATACGGCAACGATATAATCAGTATTTGGATAATGAATTTTTTCCTGCGGATCATCTTCCCCTCCCTGTTTCCCGGCCTCCGCTGTCGGGATTCCGTTCCATGGAGAGCCGTAACTTTTCCTGTAAAGAGACGGTACTCATTGTCAAAAGCATTTGATTGCTTACCGCAATTTCAAGTGCCCGCGCAAGCGCGTTTATCGAGCCATTTCTCAAATGGTCGTCGATGTCCATCAGCGTGACGAAATCCCTTTCATCCAGTTTCATGAAACTGCTCTTGATAAGCCCGTACAGTTCTTCCTGCGGCTTCAATACCAATAGCGCATCCGTAGCATAAAGGCTCTTTTGACCATCTCCAAAGGTGACGGTGATTTCATCTTTTTTTAGCCTTGTATCGGTAACGACTCCTATCTGACCACGCCGTAGATAAGGATCGTGTGGTAGCTCTGGATTCACCAAAACCAGTTGGCCTTGCAATTCTTGCATAGTTTTATGTTTTTGATTAAATAATAGGGTGTTTAAACCTGTCGGCTTATTTCCTGAATGTTGGCTTCATGGTGCCTTTGGGTTGGGGAGCCGGGCCTGAATCCTGATGCGGTACCAATGCATTCACCATTTCCTGTACTTCCTTGTTGATACGGAAGAAATTGGCCAATAGGATTTCCTCTTTCCGCCCTTTGAAGTCGTAATAGGTAGGCAGTTCCCGATAACCCGCTTCTTCCATTTTTATGGCTTCCATATCCAGATTGATACGGCAGTTTACCGCCGAGGTCTCGTATTTACCCGTGTAGGTTTCCGCCGTATCGCGGGCAACAATACCGACAATTTCCCCGGCCTTTAGCGATGCTATCTTTCCGGCGGGAATCAACGGTTCGAGTTTTTCATTCAGGGATCGCGAGGTTCTTGTACGGTCGATGCTTAGGCTTTCGCCCGTCTGTTTCACCTTGCCGAACAGACGCTCTAACCATTCCAAAGTTTCTTTGCTTCTGACCGAACCGGAAAGCACATTCCCCATGATGGACGTAATGACTTCCGCTGTTTCCTTGCCGTATTGTTGGCGTAACATAGGCAACTCCTGAAGCCCCAGGACCACCGCAGAAAAATTGGATCTGCTTTGTGCCACGAGTAGGTCCACTCGGTGGATATACAAGCTGGGCGCCTCATCCACCACCAATCCTATGGGCAGGTTCCCCCTTGTATTAATCAATTTGGTAACCCGATTAAGTACCACAGACAAACAGGCGGAATTGATGCTTTGGGTGCTCGGGTCATTGGCCAGTACTAAAATACCGGGATGCTTGGGGTTGCTCACCTGGAGCTCAAAATCATCGGCTCCGAAAACCCAAAATGTTTCCTTTGTGGCGAGGCGGCTGATAAAGATTTTCAGGGTGCCCACCTGACCTTCGAGTTGGTCAAATGCCTTTGCCGTGTACGCTGACATGAAGGGCGATAGCAGGGAACCAAGCTCTTGGTTTGTAAAAAGCGCGGTAAATATCTGTTCATACGGCAGGTTAAGAAATGCCAGTACGTGCGGCAGGCTGGAATAGCGGCCATCTTCGTATCTGCTGAAAAAGAAGATACAGGCGGCAAGGAAGTTCACGGCCGACTGCGTGAAAAACTGGTCGCTACCACCGCTTTTGTCTCCCTTTTTTAAGGCTTCAACGAGTGCCTCCGCCGTTTCGGAAGCATCGGCGAGCGTGTTCAGGTAAGCCCTTTTCAAGGGATTGACCCTTCTGCTTTTCTCGGGATCGTTCAGGTTGATGACGTGAAAGCGGTAATCCATGCACCGACCGTCCCGCTTGGCAAGTAGATAATGATAATAGGCTATCTTACCAAGATCGGGATATTTCAGATCATAAAGTGCCAACGTGAACGAATTGGCCAACATTTGGCGGATGATTGGCGCAATGACCCCAAACGATTTTCCGCTTCCCGGAACTCCACAGACCAAACACCCCCTGAATAAATTTTCCAGCGGGATATACCCCTTTCGGACTTTACGTTTATAATAAAACAAAGTCGGGATGTTCACCGAGTACGGGGTTATCACGGGTTTGGTAGGTTGCATAAAGGATTCTTCCTCGATGTTCCAGCGATCCTTTCCCAGATTGGAACTAATGATCTTGGACACATTGTCCATGGCCATATGCACGAGAATGGCGCCCACAAAAGCGCTCGCAACATAAGCAAGGTCGTACCAGTTGACTTTCTGCCATATTGGATCGCTTACACGCCCATGTAACCACACGCCTGAAAAAAGAATAAGCATCCCCAATGCCAAAGGATATACGATCTGGTTTTTGGGATTGAGGTCTTTTTTCTTTCGGCTTAACGTTCCGATGGAAACCAGACAGATCAGCACAAGCGTAAAGAGCTTGCTGTTTATCAGCCCGTCATAGAATGGTACCCTCGAAAGCCTTTCGGCAAATAGTACCAAGCTGCTATCGCTTGTTCCTGTCAATAGGAATCGATCGACGTAGAAAAACAGAAAGACTTCGAGCACAACGGACAGGTATATGCCAAATTGCAGGGAACGGTAAAGCCCCTGCTGCTCTTTGGTTTCTTCCATAAATTATTGGTTTTTTATCGGTTGGAACGAGGGTTTCGCCGCTCTTCCATGATGACATTTAAAAGGTGTCCGCTTTCAGGATATCCCTGTACTTTATCTTTAGGTTCACCGTCCGGCCGGAAATCTGTTTTTCGGCAAGGTTCACCCGAAGTACCTTACTGCCTGGAAAGGTTGCTTTTTTCAGCACGAACACATTTCGATGCTTTTTCTTAAACTCCCCCAAAGGCTGGTATTGCCACACGGGTTTAATTTCCACGGTCTGTACATTTGTGGCTTTGGTGATTTTTTTGTCTTCAATGAAAAACCGCAGCTCATCCACGTCGTATGATAGGTTTGAGGTATTGGTAAACGACACATCAAGAAAGATATAATCGCCCAATGCGCTGATACCGTTCAGGGTGATGCCCAATCCGTAATCTTTTGCACTTCTTACCGGATGGTGAACGGTTTTCGTCAGTAGACCCAAAGCGAGGGATTTCATCTGGCTACGGCTCAATCCGACCCCGGAAACTTCAAGGGGGCGGGTATGTTCCGGCCTGATTTCAAGCAAGGCCGGAATGTTCCGGCCATTCGTCCAGGACGGCGCGGTTAGGCGGTATTGTGCCATGAAGTTGTCGCCGACTATAGTGATCGCCCCCAGTTCATAATCGAGCTGTTCCATTTGTGTGCTGTCCCCCTTCAACTTGATGCGAAGCACATTTTCAAGGGGCAGGTCAGCCGATACATGGCTTGATGCGATGTCAACGTATTGGATCGGTTCGGGTGAAAGGATATGAACCGTATGACCGCGGTACAATGTGAGTTCGGGAAGCCCGCCCAACCGGGCATCGGGGGTTTGCTGGCAATGGGCCGAATACCCGATAAAGCAAAAAAGGGCGAGGATAAGAAAATGATGTTTCTTCATGATGAGATCTTAAATGGTTTTACTTTTCGTAATTCTGTTGGGTTTGGCGGAGCGTCTGCGGGTCTATGAGGTAGACCAGTGTATTGTATTTCAATTTCGCCCTGTTCTTCCGTATCTGCTTTGAAACGGCAGTGGTAGTGGATTGGAACATGCGCTGGATGGCACTCATGACCATCTGGCTGTTATTTTCAGCCTGTTGTTGCAGGGTAATGCCCTGTGTTGTATTTCCACCGAGCTCGCGGCTGAATTCCCTGAATGCCGAAGCTGGCACATACAGTCCGGGCGAGCCGTCATTGTCGTATATCTCCAGCCGAACGGGCAATATGTTATTTCCCTGCATGATGGAAGTGATGGTAAGCAGCACACGCTGTCCCGAAAACCCGGTGATCCTGGCAAAAACATGGGTGCCTTTTTTAACGACGTGCCGGCCGACCAAGAGGTCATCCATCAGCCGTATGCGCAGGCGTGAATCCGCATATCCCGTTATGTTTTCATCTACGATGGCCTGGATAAATGTCTCGTCCCTTTCGGGGCGAACGGTATTGAACGCATCCTGCGCCAGACCGTATTTGGAGACTGACAACCGGGGTTGGCTTTCAAGCTCCCTTTTCATCTCTTCCATGCGTTCACGTTGCTCGCGGGCTGCTCGTTCGTCCGGGTCGTTTGCCCTTGCCATACTATCCGCGAAGGCCATCTGGCGACGGAAAAGTTCCATCGGGTCGTTTTTTTCGGGTGCTTCTTCGGTGGGTTCGGGCTTTCGCCTCAACGATGAGAGAGCTTGCTCCAAAGCGTGATCTCCGCCATCGTCGACCAGGGAATCATTGCTGGAAAACGGTCGCCTGTTTTTGAGGGCGTTCTCGATGGAATCGAGCTTTCGCTTTTCTTCTTCGTTGTAGAGTTCATCAAAGCGGTACTGTTCAGCCTGTTCCTCCTGCAACTGGCCTATCGCCGTATAACCGTCTCCACGACGGTACTGTTCACGGTAGGCGGCCAGTTTGTCCGAAAGCGAGCTGTTCTTTACCTCTTCCGATACTTCGGCAATCTGTCCCTGCAAAGGATCGCCGGCCTGTTGGGGCGTCTCATCAGTTGCAAAACCTGTCCTGTACACGTAAAAGAACAGGCATAGAAAGGGTAACGCTATGATCGGGAGAACATAGCGCGGTTGTCTGAAATTGATCTTCATTTTACTGGATGGTATTAAGGTGAATTATGGTGTCCGTTGGCCTCGGCCAACTGCTTTTCGAGTATGCGTACCCTGTCAATGGCTTGCTCCATGAGCAGGCTATCCGAGCTGTCCAAGCTGTCTTTTTCCAGCAGCCCGTCAAGGATGGCATTGATTTCCAGCAGTTCCTTCAACGTGGAAACGGTGGAGACAATACCGTTCATCCCGCCAACCATAGGTTGTTGTATAGAAATGCGGGTATCGTCTTCCAGCGGTTTTTTCTTCGGGATAAAGAGAAAGCATCCAACGGAAACAAGGATGCTGATGACCATTGCAAGGAATACTGCAAGCGGCCGGGATTCCAGAAACCGTCTGATACGGACGGAAAACCCGTCGATATACTTGCCAAACTCTCTGTAAACGGCTGTCCACAATGTCGTGCCGGGCGGGCGGTTAGAAGTTATTTTTCTGAACATAGCTGATGTCTTTGTTTTCCAATGTTTTCCATCTGGTTATAAGTACACCGTGGCCATTGTTGTCCGTACGCACTTCAAGGTCCCGGAGATAGCCCTCCGTCACCAGTGTCCGCACCACCGTTGAGCTTCTGCGATCTATGGTCTGTTTGCCGTAATACCGAAAATACTTTTTGATGGGGTCAACATGGATCGAATCCGTCTGGATGGTCAGTACTGCGCTGGAAGAAAGTATGGAATTGAAAAATCCTTTCTCTCGCAGGTTGTTGTACTGCAATGCCCCTGATTCATCGATCAGGTACATGGCTTTTTTCATCTGGTATTCTATGAATTTATCGTCCGGTGCAAGTGTGAAAAACAATGAATGGAATAGGTTGACGTGGGTACGGTACTCGATGGGCCTGTTCACCTCGACATCGGTCTGTCGCGCCGATACGGGCACGTTGTTCGCGTCGAGGATGTACACGGATTTCCGCGCATTGCCGACCTGCTTATAGGCAAAAAAGGATACCGCCACTACCATGAGCAGGGCGGTGGCCAGGCTGGCCCCGGCAATAAATGTCGCCAGCCTGATCTTGGTCTCGATATTCTTTATTATCATGAAATAAGGGGTTAAAGGGTTTTAGATTTTGGCGATCAGCCTCCGCATATTCCTGCCCATGTTGGAAGCTCCGCGCCCCATTGTACTGGCGGCGGAAGTGATACCGCTTGTCGAAACAATCCATGTACTGATGCTTGGTACGGTGAGCATGGAAAGCCCGCCGATCAGGAACGCAACGATAACAATGCCGAAACTTAACAGTCCGTTGCCCGCAAACCATGCCATTTTCTCCATTGTACTGCCCGTACTGTCAAGCAACTGCTGGTAGCGGGTAATTTCGGCTTCCATCGCATATTGCTGGAACAGGCTTGCCACGTGCATGACAAGGTAGGCGACACCCGAATACAGATTAACGCTGATAAACCGGGCTATCCACGTTCCAAAGGAGTCCCTGAAAGCCGGCAGGATGCTTACCGCAACGGAAAAAGGCCCCAATATGACAAGGATGGTCGAGTAGATGATCTGGATAATGAATATGATGTAAACGCAGATGCGCAATATCCAGACCGCCAATGTTTCCAGAGCGTAGGTCGCCATTAACTGCAAACCGATCTTCATTCTGTTCCTGATTTGGGTCACGGTGTTCCAAACCGTCGAAAAGCCCTCCTTTACGCTTGATGACACGGCGTCCCAGGCCTCCCCGTACCATGTCTCCGCCTCTTTTTCGGCGATTTCGGTTTCGGCCTGTATCGTCGTCAGCTGATCGGCAACGTCGATCATAAGCTTCGCACGTTGGAGACGCAGGTTGTTCACTTCGATCTGGCCGCTGTCGAACAGGCTTTCCGTCTTGGCGGCCACGATGTCCGTGGGATAAGCGAGTACGCGGGTAAATGTACCCCACCAGATGATAACCATCACCAAGCCGAACGGACGGAGCAGTGGCATGATTTCCATTTTCTTGTCTCCGGCCATCATTTCATAGGATTTGATGGCAAAGAATATGAGCATGAAAATGGCGGCAAGTGCCTGTGCGTCGGCGATAAAGGTGTCAAAATGTGTCCATATCGTATTCTTCATGCCTTTTAAGAAGTGCATGACACCCTCTTCATAGACACCGTTTCCCTGTAGGAAATTGAATGTTTCCTTAAAGGCATCCGGCACGTCCACGGGATTGGCCTGTAATAAAAAACGGGGCATTGCCCCACTTACGTTGATAAAATCCATATAGTAGTTTTCTTGTGGTTATCGGGTTCTTTTCAGGATGTCTTCCGCTATCTCCACATCGGAACGGCCGCCTTCAAATTCCGGCAAACCGGGACTGTCGCTTTGCAAGCCGTCAAGGCTACTGGATAAGGACAGGAATTTGGCGGCATAGCTCTTTTTGGCTTCCCATGTGGCAAGCAGTTTCCGGTGTTCCATCAGCATGCGGTGGTATGCCAGTATCCGGCTGCCCCGGTCGAGGGTCGTCCGTCGGGCGGCTTCCAACCGCTCTTTTAGTTCCAGTCGCTCATTGGTGTACCATTCATAAACCCCCTTTTGTTGCAGGTAATCTTTTATTTCCGGGGCAATTCCCTGCATGGCGTCGGTTTCCGTGCTTTCAAGCAGTGGGTTAAATTCTTTTCGATAGTACAGAAACCACAGGGGGTCGGCATCTGTGAGCAGACCGGAATAATTCGCGGCCTCGGTGACGGCCACGTTCCTGAGTGTATCCGCGTGTTTTTTATATGCCTCGTCCGTCTGTTGCATGGCCAGTACCATGCCCATCCGTAGGGTCTGTGGGCCTGGACCGCTCAACGGCCGTCTGTCGGTCTTCGGATAATTGGGATGCAATGCCCAAGTGATCCAATATTGGTAGTTGAGACTAAGAAAACCTTTGGTAGGAGTGAATTTCTTGCGATCCCATTGTTTATGGACCATGCGTTCCTGCTGGTGCACGATATGTTTGTCGGTCTGGCGCTTTACGTTCTGCCCCAATGTTTCCGCGATCGGACACAGGCACAGCAGCCAAATGATAGCGTGTGTTTTCATGTTCAGTCTTCGATTAGGTAATAGTAACGTATGATTTCGTCCGCTTTGCGTTTGTCCATATTGATAAAATTGCGGTATGGGTTTGCCGTTTTGAGTGCCCCGTTTATCTTTGCCCAATACATCGACCTTTCCATGCTGAATACGAGCGCGCGTATCACTTTCAATTCCAGAATGATTTTCCGCATGAGCTGGTCCCTTTTCTCGTAGTCCATCAGAACGTTCTTTCCCTCTTGCAGAACGAAACCGGAGACATCTGCCGCAAGTTGCATCCCCCTGTTTTTAAGTTGCAGGGCAACGTCCTCGGCAAAGAGCAACAACCAGGGTTCTCCTTTGGCAGTTTCCAGCATCTTCGCGCTGTGCGAGCCGATGTCCTGGACAAGTCTTGCGATATGGAGTGCGGAACGGCCTGATTTCAATGCCTCGTCCACTTCCGTCAGTGCTCGGTGTATCATTTGCTGAACCAGCACCACGGAAGAAAGGTTGACGTTGATGTCGTCGATCCGTCCGCGGATATTGCCGAGCATATTGTTGTGCGCCTGCTCCGAAACCAGCCTTACCGCACCGTTTTCGTTCACGATGGCGAGATGCTTGGCGTCGTAGATAATGGTCACGTAGCTTTGCCCAAAGGCGAGGGTTGAAAGACAGATAAAGACCGTCGTTATGAGTTGGGTTTTCATGGCTTAAATTCCTCCAATTGCCTTAAGATGTTATCGACTATGCGCTTATCTTCGTTGATGAAATCCGCAAAGGGGTTCAGGGATTCCAGCATTTTTTTTCGCGTGGAATAATACATCGTGTTGGCAAGGCCGCGGGATGCACCGGCTATCAACCTAAGTTCCTGTAGGACGTGGCCGTACAATATCCTGCGGTCGCTGGCTTTCATCTGGTTCAGGTCTCCGATACTGATAAACAGTCCGGTAAGGTAGCGAGCCAACTGTATGGCTTTTCCCGCCATATCCCTTTCGGCATCGATGGCGAGCGGCAGAAATTCGGGATGCGCGGAAACAATATCCACGATCCTGTTCTGTTGGTTGATGATCTCGGTGACGACCGGTGCGGATTCAATCCCTATGCTAAGGCTTTGAAGGGCCATGCCCAGGGTCTGGAAACGGCTGTGCAATTGCCGGTAACGGTCTTTGAGCCTTGAGGTTTCCCCGCGGTTCACCGTCTCATTTGCCGTAGTGACGGCCTGGCGGTTCCGTGCAGTGACCTGGCGGTCGTATTCGTCTTTGCTGTGTTCCACCAATTGATGGAGCAGTTCCACGTTGAGCTGTGCATTTGCCTGGGCCAGGATGATGACCAATGGCAATAGGGTCAGGACAATATACTTCATCGTTTGACCAGTCTTGAATTGCGGATGACGTCGTCGGCAATCCGCTTATCGATGTTGATAAATCCGGCGTATGGATTGAGGGAATTGAGGATACCGCGCTGCTTTGCCCAATACATGCTTCTGTGCATGCCGTAGGCCACACCGCGCAGGATCGTTAATTCCGTATGTATACGGTTCAGCAGCTTTGCCCTTTCGCCCGAATCCATCAGGTTATCCTTTCCGCCTTTTAGCACAAAAGCGCTGACTTCGGTTGCCAGATTGGTTGCCCTCGTCTTAAATTCCCGTGCGCCCGCTTCGGCAAAAAGCAGGAGCGCGGGGTTTCCACTGGCGATATTCATCGCCTTTTCCACGTCGCTGATGATATCAAGGGAGATATCGGCTATGTCTTTTACCGTCAGCAGGGACCGGACTACCGCGGAGACTTCGCTCAACCCTTTGTAAATCTTATCCTGCAAGTCGTTTACGATCAGGAGTTGGCCGGTGACGGCCATCTGCCCACGCTGGATAAGCGTGAGGTTGTCGTTCACGTTATTGAGCTGGCTGTTCATTATCCCAGCATGTACGCCCGTGGCTGCCGCAACGGCGGGATCGACATAAATCTGCCCCCTGGCAAAGCAGGAAGTTAGGGACAGGATCGATATGATGATAATTCGTTTCATGTAAAGTCTGGTTTAAAGTATTCCTTCGATGAATTGGCGGGAGCACTGTCCTCGTTCACCCGCTGTACAAAATCGCCCAACGCAAGACCGCTTTTTTCCATGTCGGATACGAATGCGGTCAGTGCAGCCTGGTAGCCTCCGTAATGTTTGGCATAAATCTCAACAGCACTTTTTTCGGGTTTTTCAGTCGTGAAAGCCAGATGGTGGTAAATGCTGACTTCCACGCCGTACACTTCACCTCTATTTCCACGCCGGATATAGAACTCGTTGAACCGGGCGCGGCCGTCTTTGTTGTCCAGTCGGTTGATCGTGAAAATCTTCTTTTGCTCCGCTTCATCGATGGACAGCAATTCAGCAACCTTCCTAAAATCAGCTTCGTTCTGTTGCAACAGGATGATGGTATCCGAGTTGTTGATGATACTGTCCTTGATAATGGGGTTACCGATGATGTCGTTGATCTCTTGTGTCACCTCGATGATCTCACCCCAGAACTTCCGTACGGTTTTGTTCAGGTAGAGCAGGAAATTTGCCATCATGGGTGATGAAATGGCCCGCCAGGCTTCTTCCAGTATGAGCGTCTTTCTGCGGTTTTTGCGGTGGCGCATTTTTTGGATGAACAGATCCATGATGATGAGCGTCACGATGGGTAGCAGCGTTTTGTTACTCTGGATATTGTCTATTTCGTAAACTATAAAACGTTCGCTGAACAGCGATTGGTCGGCAGCCTCATTCAGAATGGCTTCATATTCGCCCCCTTTGTAAAATTTCTTTAATACAAAGCGGAACTCTTCCACATCAAAGGATATACTTTCCTCATTCCTTATATCGGGGATTTTCCGAATGGCAAATTCATAAAAGGAATTAAAGTCCAGTTTGGGAATGTGGTTTTCATCGTAAACGGTTCTGGCAGCATCAGTAGCAGCAGCGATTTCGGCCTCGTATTTTTCATGGAAAATGTCTGGATACACCTTTTTGACACCCGGTCTGTGGTATTTGGTTGTTAGATGACCATCGATAGGAACGGTGTCTTTCGATGTTTCATTTATTGTCGATAAAGAATCCGTTTCCTTTCCAAATTCATCTGCGTCGATAACGCTGATGCGCAATATTTCCCTCACCTTTCTTTCAATGGCTTGTCTTTCCTTTTCGGAAAGTCCAGTAAAACCTTTATCTGAAAAGTACTGACTGTAGTAAGCTGATATTACATTGGAAATTACATCGCGCTCCACGGTAGTAACGGTACCCTCGGAACCTTTCCAGAGCAGGGACACCAGCGTAACCAAAAAATCCTTTTTCTCGATATTGTATTCGTCTTCGCTGATGGCAAAGGGATTCATGGTGATTGGCTTTTCCTCCGAATAGGTGATGTATTTGCCTCCATAGGTACTGCAAAGGCCGGAATAGGAATGCCCTACGTCAACGATCACCACATCCATGTTATATTGCAGGTATTGCTGGACGATGGTATTGATGGCATAGCTCTTGCCCGTTCCCGATGCGCCCAACACAAACCGATTGCGATTCTTTATGCGCCCCGTACGCATAACAAGGTCCGATGGGTCAATGGCCACGGGCACCCCTTGACGGTCGGTAAATCTTAGCAGAAAGTCGGATGGTTCGTCGGTCGGCAGCCGCTCTTTGAAAAAGAAGCAAAGGGCGGCATCGGCGGTGGTCAGGAACCAGTCGTATTTTTTCAGTTCCACGCCATTTCCGGGCAGGGCGCAACGGAACAACTCCAATTGATTGTAGGCATTGCGTGAGGGTATGATGCCCTGTTGGAAAAGTGCGGCTTCGATAAAGTTGGCCGTTTTGTCTATCCTGTCCGTATCCGTGGATACGATCATGGAATAATGGGCGTTCACTAACAGCTGGTTGTCGCGGGCCACGTCCACAAGCAAGCGGTCGATGTCCTCTACGCACATCAGATTGGCAGGATCGGGTACGCTCGAATGCCTTTTGCGCTTCACTTCGAGTTTGCCCAATGTGACCTGCTGGTTCGGTATCTCCAACAGCTGGTTATAGATAATGGCACGATAACCGGGGACATGGTGCAGGAAAAACAGGTTGTCCACCGGAAAATCGCGCATACCGTTTGTTTCCGTCCGGGAAGTGAACGCGCCGACCTTTTCCGGCAGATCGACGGAATCCGTATTGACCATGCTGATGCAACGGATGGCCCTGTCGCCTATGTGCAATCCGCGGTCTACGCAACGGAGATTGTCCAGTGAAATATGGGGCTGCTCGAATTCCATTCCGAGCACCCTGTTTACAAAGCGGTTTATTTCCGCTTCCGTAAGGTATGATGGGCCCAGAGCGGCTCCCGAAAGCAGGTCATGGACTTTGGCCATGTTTTGGCCGAAAGTGACCAGCACCTTTTTGTCATACGTATAGAACGTTCCCCTTTTTACCTGACGGGTAACGGTCAGGTAGGTCCTGATCTCCGTGTATTCCCGACCTTCGAAATGTTCCTGGTATTTCTGCTGCAAAAATTCGGATGCTGGTTCGGGCCTGTATTTCCATCTGATGAATACATCCTGTTTCTGGATGATATGCCCCTCGCCGAGTATCTTTATCGCATTGAGCAGTACCTGCTGGAAAACGGTGTAGGCTTCGGGTTCGGCGCCGTACTGCAATACGGGATTGGTCAGCCGGATGACGACTGAAAAATCACCACGGTTGCCGTACAGAATCGGCATTCCCTGATAATGGTCGATGCCCGCGTACGGCATCTCAAAAGCTGTCTTTCTCTCTGTTCTCATAGCTGATCGATAAATTGGCGGGATGGATGAATGCGCCGCGGTGGCGGGTCTTGTCGTGCAGGCCGTCTTTCTGCCTCATGAATGTATAGGCAAGTCCTGCACCCATGAAGGTAATGGTCGCGAAGCTTCCGAGGAACATATTGGTCAGTGCGCCGATAAGGCCGCCAGCGGCCAGACCACCGATAAGGGAGCCTATGCCCCAATAGATAAACTTGCCCTTAAAACCGCGGTAAATAAGGGGCTTTTGCAGCCCCTTATAGATTGGATAACGCCCGCGGGTCATACGCCGAAAAACGCTTTGATGACCACCGACACGAGTACCAAGAACAGGCAGGAACCTCCCCACGACATCAGCTCTTTGTTGATATCCTGATCTCCGCTGTTCCACTTGATGTATACCCGTATTCCGCCTATGAGCCCGACCACGGCGCCGATTGCGAGAATGAGGGTGGAAATCGGATCGACATAGCTGGTGAGCGAGGATGTGGCGGCATCGATACCCACGGTACCGCCCTGTGCGAAAGTTGATTTGGCCGCGAAAAGCGATAGCGCGGCCGCAGTGAGCAGTTTTTTGGTGCTTACAGTCATAGAAATAAAGAATTAAGGGTGAATGGAAAAATGATGGGTCTGTCAATGTACCCCGTAAAGGGCTTTGAGTGCGGCACCGACAAGGGAAAGGAACAGGCATGAGAAGAACCATCCCATGACCTGCGCGTCGATGTGGTGCTTGCCGGATTGCCAATTATTGTATACCCTCAACCCGCCCAACAGCCCGCAGACAGCACCGATGACCAGGGCAAGGTCGGAGAAGCTGAAATACCAGTCGTTGACTTCTTTGGTTACCTTCTCAAACTCGTCAAGGCCGGGCTGTGCGGAAACGGAGAGGGTGAAGAACAGGAAAATTGGCACGATTAGAAATCGAATTGGTTGCATGCTGGATTCAATAAGGTATGGCTTTGGTAAATTCGATCACGTCATTCTGGGCGAGTGACAGCAGTGTTTTTAAGTTTACCCCGCCGGTGGATTGCAGGGGACCGGATGAGATAACGGGATTTTCAGTACCAGCCATAGGTTCCCTTTCGGCTATGGGTGGGTTGGGGACGACCGCTTCGGGTAGGCTGTCATCGGAAAATACCAATTCGTTCCCGTCATCGATTTTGACCGGGGCGCGGCGTCCGATAAACAGGTCAAACAATAGGTTCAGGGCATAATAGATGCCATAGATGGCGGTGATGCCGATCAGGAATTGTGTCCAGTTCATAGATCAAGTGTTTTGAGATGTTCTTTAATGTATCGGGTAAGTTCGGGGTGCTCCTTTAGGAACACGTGCAGGCTGTAGGAGATGATCTTATTCATATCGATGCCTTTGGTTACTTTTAGTTGTTTGAGCAAGAAAACGGTCTTGTCGTCCAGGCGGATCAGTAGCTTTTCCCTTCCGGTCAGTTCATGGCTCAGGATGTTTTCAAACAGGTGTTTCAGTGGTTCTTCCGTTTTTTTCTTCGCGGTACGGTTTTTATCCTGTGCGGTTGCTTTGTCCGGTGTACCCGACTGTTTGTCTTTCCTGATGGAATCGCGCAGCTCGTCGGCCAGGCTCTTTATTCCGCTCATGACGGATCCTCCTTGGTGATGTATTGCTCATAGAGCTGATCGAGCAGGGGAATCACGACAGGATACAGGATGATCGGTGTCTGGAACGTGTTGATCCGCTGGAAGTCTATGCGGTCCGGCAGGCCGTTAGCTACCGCGCCGAAGGCCCGCAATACCTTTTCGATTTCCGTGCGGGTTTCGTACTTGACGGTATTCTTTATGCGGTTCGGCACAAAGATGAGCGGGGCCCACTGGTTGATCTTGCCGAGCACCATGGCAAACAGCAGTGTCGAGTCCACGGAAAATTCATCAAATGAGAACGGGCAGAGTACCATGTCGGCAGCGGCAAACACGGGGATCAGCCCGTCGTCGTCCATCTTGCCCGGCAGGTCCACGAGTACGATTTCATTGCGTACTTTTCCTAATTTCCGTTGCATCGCCGGGAAATGACCGAGGTCGGCAGGCACGATTTCGTACAGCGGGTCATTTTCGAGAATTTTTGCTTTTTCAGCTTTTGCCGACAGCGACTGTTGGTAGTCCATGTCCAACACGGTCACCTGCCGTCCACGTTCTCCGGCAAGGTAGTTGGCAAGCAGCAGGGTGAGCGTACTCTTTCCTGCACCGCCTTTTTGGTTTCCAATAAGTATGAGCATAATGCGTTGGGTTTTGTGTAGTTGTTGGGATTGTCAACGGGTATTGGTCCGGGCCTTGCGCTTGCGCCTCCGGTTACGGCCGTGGATGGCCTCGTCATCGATGTCGTCGGAAATATCGATCTGGATACCGGGTGCCCATTGGGTTGTTGAGTACGTATGGCCGGCATCCGGGACGGTCTTTTCGGATGGATGCGTTTGCCCTTGTGTAGTAGGATCGGTCCCTTCCGTTTCGAGTGATATTTCGGGGGTGTCGTCGGGTGGTCCGATAAATTCCGCCAATGGCATGAGGTCTTTGCCTTTATAAACCATCTTTCTCGAATGGTCTATCAGGGTATAACCGTATGGTGGCTTGCCGTCCTTACCGTGGAATATGACCTGGACACCGAATTTTTCAGATAACATTTGTGCCATGCCGGAGGTGTAGCCGGAAAAAGCAACTGTTTTACCGCCTGGATGCGGGGCGGATATCGGAACGGCCGCCAGATCGTACTGGTTACGGTATTTGGCAAAGATGGCGCGGAGTTGTGCCAGCCGATTGATGTCCCTGTTGAAAAGACCGATTCGGGCATCCACTTTTTCGAGCGGAACAACGCCCTGTTGCTTGCCATAACGGCTTACAAGATAGTTGCCATCGGATAGCTTAAGGTTATACCCTTGTGCTTCAAGAATCATCATAAACTGCGCCCTGGTGTAGAAACTATAGGCGAGCGCTTTTTCAATATCCTTATCCGCCTGTTGCTTTTCGTCCAGTCCCATGATCCGGTTCAGCACTTCATAAGCACGTAGTTTCTCGTAGCTGTCGTTTATCTTTTTGCCGTTTTTGTCCACCCGTGTGGTTACCATGTGGATATGGTTGTTTGCCGTATCCTTATGGAATACCAAGAGGTAGGGCTGCCCACCGTACCCCATGCCGTCTAGCCATTTTTCGGCGATGGTGGTCAGCTCTTCCTTGCTATGTGACTGCCCCTTGCACGAAATGACGGCATGAAGCTGCGGGTATTTCGTCCGGCTACTGGCTGCTGATTGGGCCTCCAGGTAATTGACGTAATCCGCCGGGCGGAGATGTTGGAGGGCCTGCAAGGCCCCGAATCCCGACACCTTAATCAATTCGCCCTTGTCCTTGTCCACTTTGTCCGTATTGTAGCGCACCCCTCCAAAAGTTGCGGACTTTTCCAATATCTTGACGATCATGTTTGTCCCCTTATCAAGCGGATAAGCTGCCGAAAGGTCTTTTCCAACTCCCGTTGTACCCTGATGTACTCGCCGAGCAAGGGCGTGAGGTCATGGATCAGGGCAGGGGTCAGTACCCCTTGCCGCTGCAAGATGTTGGCGTGCCTTGCCAATTGGTTGATGTTGTTTCCCGATCGGCCGAGTTCCGTTCCGATGCTGTCCAGTAGTTTCATCATTTCCGTCGCGTTGAGAAGCATCCGTTTGGAATGGTGGAGCACCCGGACACGGACAATATCTGCACGGCTTATACCGAGCGCTTTTTCAAGTTCCAGAAACTGCCCACGCTCCGCTTCGCTCAACCGAAGCTCAAAGCGCCGGGTACGCTGTTCATTGGATAGCGGCTTGCTCTTCCCGATTCTGTTCCTCATGGTGCTTTTGGGTTTGGCGTAACGGATTGTATTGCCTTGAATATTTCATGGGCTACCTCTGGAACAATGGCGTTGCCGTAGGCTTTTATGCTTTCGGCGCGCCATGTCGGAAAGGTAATTCCGTCCAGTCTTTCGGGAAGCCCATCATCTCGGCCACAAAACGGGGATTCAGTTGGCCAGCCCGTCCAGCCGGGAATTTTGTACCTTTGATCTGTTCCGTTGTCGGCAATACCCGGAGCTGCCGTTTTTGGATCGGGCTTGGCATCGTTTCCTCCATCTCCTGCGGTGCCGTCGATAGCGCTAGCAAGGTATGGTAGACCAGAAAATCCGTCAGGGATACCTGTCCGCCGTTGCCGTTCTCTTTCTTCCTGTCTTTCAGCAGCCGTCCGTCCTTTACCTGCTGCACGGTCAATTTTTGATTGCTTATTTCC
The DNA here is from genome assembly GCF_014692505.1 of Sphingobacterium arenae. Lineage (GTDB taxonomy): Bacteria > Bacteroidota > Bacteroidia > Sphingobacteriales > Sphingobacteriaceae > Sphingobacterium > Sphingobacterium arenae. The sequence continues at coordinate 97,601 of NZ_JACNYK010000001.1, forward strand.
GTGGCGGTCGGCGTGGGCAACAAACCATACCCGATCCCGTTGGTGTGGAGCACCAACGGCAGCAGCCGGAATACACAGAATGACTGGTGTGCCATCTTCAAGTCTCGGAAGTACATATCCTGCTGCCCCGATTTCTGAAATGATGCTTCCGATAACCCGTCGCTGGAGTCTGATGATGGTGCTTGTTGCAGGCTGTTCACTGTCCTGACAAAAAAGCTCAATCGCTTTGATCTCCATTTCAGATAGACTATCGGGTTCGAGAATGGTGAACAGGCCAGTAACGTTTTCAAGAACGATCCACTCCGGCCTCGTTTCCTTAATAATTCGGCAAGTCTCCGGGAAGAGGTAGCGGTCATCTTCAGAGCCCTTTCTCCGTCCGGCCTGGCTGAATGGCTGGCAGGGAAATCCTCCGCTGATGATGTCGACGTGTCCCCGAAAGTGAGTTGCCCGAAATGCGTATATGTCTTCATAGTGTTTTGTGTTGGGCCAATAGTGGTTAAGGACGGTCTGACAGAACGGGTCTTTCTCGCACGAGAATACGTTCTGCCACCCCATCCATGAGGCGGCGATGTCAAACCCGCCAATGCCACTGAAAAGGCTGCCGTGTCTTAACATGGTGATGGTTTTTAAGGTTTATGGGTTTTTTTTACCGCTTGCGGTTGTTGTGGGCGCCATGCCGGAGAAAAAGGGAGTTGCGACCTTTTTCCTTCCCCGGTACAGACCCGCTCCACCGGAGCCGGGCTGTTTCGGGGCAAGTTGGTTTTTGTGGGTACGGCCGAGGTACGAGGTCTGTACGTACAAAAACACAACTTGCACATTACAAAACAAAAAAGCGGGGCTATACCGTAGGGCATTGAACAGGGGGTTGGCGGGCCGCAAACAGCCTGTCTGGGTCGGTATGTACAGATACCTGTTTAGGTACATAGGTGTGGATATGGTTATACGGCTATCGGTATGGCTATCTGCCTTTATAGTTATATTTCGGCATAGCCGTCTACTAGTCTGTGTGCATGTATGGATAGGTATCCATACGGATAGACCGTACCGTATATAGACCTATATGCATATAGCTATCTGCTCCGATATGTGCATATAGGTATTGACTGCTATCGGCATATAGGATTATCCATATAATCAGCGGTTTGAATAGCTGATTATGGGGATAGCTGTATATACATTTATGGGGATATGTGGTTAATCATTTAACGGTATATCCGTCAAAGGCCATCACCGTTTTGGACCCGCACGTTCATGATGGATTTCATGTTCCATCCGGTTCATCAACTTATCGTTGTAGTCCTTGTAACCGTGGTATTCATCGGACCTGTCCCTGGCATAAGGAAATGTTTCCATGAGCCGCTTGGTACAGCCACGCCCGGGTTCATCATTGTCGAAATAAACATCGATGACGGGGACGTCCTTTATCCGTTCCATGGCGGTACGCAATTGGACAATGGAATTCAGTACGATGGCTGTGGGAACCGGAACGGGGCGCTTTATTTTGAGCCAGCTGAGGTAGTCCATGTAACCCTCAAAAAGGGCTGTGTGATGGGGATTGCCGGGGATGACCGAGATTCCCTTCGCGCCGATACTGCTCTTGAACCCCTTGGCGTTGGCAAATTCCCAATTGCTAAGCTCGTTTTTCCAGCCGATGGCATAAAACGGACGTTCGTTGTCTGTTTGATGGCGGTTCCTGTAATAGATTTCATTGAGGTGTCCATCTGCTACATCAAGTATCCCCCTTGATTCAAGGTATTTGGTCAGCACAAAGTTTTTGCCGATCGGTTGTGCCCGGACGAGCTCAAAGGTATAGCCCTTGGGTTGGGATTCCGTAGGGTATTGGACGGGTTTATATGCCGGTATCATGGAAACGTGCATATCGCATGTTTCCTTTATTTTGTTCAATACCTCGACAAAGGAGAGCTGGGGCCAGTACGCAAGACCGAGCTGGACGATGCCACCACCATGTATGCCTGTAGCATTTGGCCCGCCGCGGTCAAGCCACATTCCGCCCTCATCCCAGACTGTCAGTGATGGTGTGGCACGCTTGGTCTCCCGTAACATGCTGTGGTAGAAAAGCTCCTTACCCGATTTCCTGACCGGGTGGTGGCCGAGACGGGCGAGGAAGTCCGCAATTGACAACTCGCGGAGATCGTCCACGTTTACGAATTTCGACATAACGAAGGTAGTTCACGGGTGAATGGAAATAACGGTTGTATGCGGTAACTCATCGCGGAACGTTTGCGCCAGCGCTTCGTAGCCCTCCCTGCTGTCATCAGCATAGAGCAGCACCTTTTCAAAGTAGCGCGCACGTCTCGTCGATGCGGAAAGGAAGTCGGGGTAATTCAATATCAGCACCGATGCATAAGGCAACCGATTGTCGTTACGCGTTTTGAGATAGTCTACATATTCAGGAAAAATGGCCAGCACATTCGGACTATGTGAAAGAAAGGTCATCCCTTTTGGACCGATACAGCTCTCAAAGTGTTGGGCCCGTACTTCCCATCCACCGTTTTCGTTCCGCCAGCCCGCGGCATGGAAGTCTTTGCGTTTGCCTTTTTGGTCGGTTACAAAATAATGGACCTCCTGCATGTTCAGGTCGGCCAGTTCCCACAGGCCACTTTCCATAAGGAAGTCGGTGACCTCAGTATTGTAACCTAAGGGATTCGTCCGGTCGATCTGATAATGAGGTATTTTGATCGCTTTGCGTTTGCGCCTGGGCTTGTCTTTCGGTATCGTCATCGTGGCGACCGCGGCATGGATATCCTGTAGCTTTGACCTGATTTCCTCTGGGGATAGGTCCGGCCAGTAGGCGCGGGCGAAATCCAAGAGATTTCCGCCTCCGCCAAGTGACCTGTCAAACCATAGGTTCAGCCGGTGGTTGACCTCCATCACGATGCGGTTGTTCGTTGCACTTCCGAATACATTTGGATAAAAGGATTCTTCGTCTGTAATGGAGACCGGGGCATGGCCCAGTGCCCTAAGCAGGGAAGTGATGGGCAGTGTCTCATAGGAAGACTTGTGGTCATTGTTTTTATTCGATGTCATTTGTGGTAAGTGTTGGGTGATTTGGGATAATTCATAGGTAGCGCAGGGCTTCACGGGATTTGCTCACGGCGTCGATTTCCATCCGGTCAATCCGCCAGGCGGCGGAATGGTCGCCGTCCTTTCGGGGGGTTACCATGCCGAGCGCGATCCAATGCTCCACGTTCTTCCGTCCGTAACGGCGGAACGCCTCGGATTTTTTTAAGTAAGGCCGGATGTGGCCAGTTTTTGCCAACGCCGATTTTGCGCCCATTTCGGCAGCATAGCAAAGGAGTGTCTGCAATTGCAGCGGTGTCAATAATATGTTCATTGTTTTTGGGTTTGATGGTTTATAGATAAAAGGGAGTTTGGGGATTTTCCCATTGGAACCGACAACGGGTAACGAGCCCGGAATGATCCACTCTTGTCGGTTATGTTGGTTTCGGGACTACTCACGTCGGTCCGTACAGACCGGGTCTTCACCTGCCAATGCGCTTTCGGTATGTTGGTGCTCACCGCTGGTCGGCTAACCTCACCTTCGCAGAATTTCCCGTTCTCACGGGATAATGCTTCGTCCCTAAATGTCAAAGACCGTCTTTGCATCGCCATCGCGGCGGATGCGGCTACCTGTCCGTCACGGGCAGGTAAGTGATCCGGTTGCTCGAAGCCGCGATGGTTTCGAGTTCCGGTCTGTCAAGAAAAATCTGGGAAGTATTGGTAGGTTGTAATGGGGAGATAAGCCCCTCACGGAGCCACCTGTCCACATTGCTACGACCGTACAGGCGGTAGGCTTCGGCTTTGGTCAGCCGGTCGGGAATAGGGTGTTCTTCTTCGATTGCTTTTGCTGTTCCCTGTTCGGCTGCATTTTTTAAGAGCATTGCCAGTTCCTTGTACTTCATACTTCCCGATGGGGTTATTTTCCCATCCGAGTACAAAGCACGAAAACAGCATAGGGCGAAAACAGGGAAAGGGGGTGAAACAAACCGTTCACCCCCATGTCAAAATCGGGGATTAAATAAAATAAAAGGTGTTTTTTTTAGAAATTTGGGAATGGATTTTTAGCGGAGAGATTCCGAATCCATCAAAAAGGAGAGTGTTACATCGAGCCCGTTGGCTATGGCATACAGGGTACTCAGACCGGGGTCGGTTTGGCCTAATTCAATGTAGGAAAGCTGGCGGTAGTCGATGCCGGAAAGTTCGGCCAGCTTTTCCATCGTCAGCTTTCTTTCAGACCTTAGGTTCCTAACCCGTTGTCCAAGAGCTTTAATCAAATCATCATTTCGTATATTTTTCACATAACGAAATTCCGACATAATTACGCCCTATGTTATGAAGTGTATTTCATATTTTGGATTAGGTTTACTAAGTTTGTGATCATGCCAATATTTATAGTTAATTTTCGCGCCGAAATCCAAGTCAACAGATGACATTCCAGGACATATCTCTTACAAAGCTAAAGGTCGATAAAGATTTTATTCGACGGGCCAAACACATGGGGCTGGAAACGCTCGGAGACATTATGGATACCAAACTGCCTACTTTACGCAGCAATAATTACTTTAATTATATCTGGTATTCAACCCTTTTGGAAATATTGGAAAAGCAAGGGTTGCTCGAAGAGTTCCAGCGTAGGCAACTATGATTCCCCGTGGTTGGTTGTATTATAGTGTTTGTTGAGCCAATTGACCATCCCGATCAGATGACCCTTCATTTTTTTTGCCGTGGTGAATTCGACGTCGGTTGATTTCTTTTGAAGGCTTTCTGCCGAAATAAATGATGTTTTCGGCGTACGGAAATGCTTCGCATAGTAGGCAAAGGTCTTGCCTACATCTTCTTTCTGCAATAATCCTTTTTCCATGAACAGACGTATAAAAAGCCCAAACTGCGCTACCGGAAGATTGACCTGCAGACGTTCTGCTTCCTCGCCAAGTTCCCGGTCTCGGATTTCGGACCTACGCAACCTGATCCGTTGCTGGATGTAAGATTTCTTTTCCCGATAGAATATCCTTAACTGTTTGCGGATGGACTCGTCCTCCTTCAACCATCTGGATTTCGTTCTCGCCGGAAGCCCGTTTATCCTGTCTTCCAAACCGATCAATACCTCCAATTGTTCGTGCAATCCCGATGCGTCAAGCATTGATTTATTGCAGCATTTCGCACAATAGTTGAATAATGCAGGGGTATTGAAATCGTATTGGTACAGTAGGTTCTCTATCTCAAACGTAGAGAAAGGCTCCAAGCTATTCAGTTGTTCCAATATGTCAGATGCGTATTCTGAATCCGACCTGTTTATTGCCTGCCTGCCAATTAGCAACTGAAGGCCGGAAAGTAATAGTCCGCCTAATTCGCTTTCGATATCCGACGCTTTTATTTTACTACGCAGTATAGATAACTGCTTCCTCAACCCAACCCTTATATTGGGTATGGAGTAGGTGGTTAAACTAAGTTCGGAAAGGATATTATTATCGATTTTCGCACACTCGTCCAATAGAGATTCGAGAATGGTCAGTGTTTGCCGGTAATATTGCTGAATTTCATCAGCGAGTATGTTTTCATTCCGTGACCGGGTTATCGTAGTCAAATAATCGTGGATAGTATCGCTCATCATAATTATTTGCATCAATGATGATTTAGCTTGTTTCCGCGAACGGCCTAACACATCAATGAAATAACAACGAAACGTTATCGCCTCGTCCGCAAAATTTCTTTTTAGCGTTTGGAGACCAGCGCCGGCTAAGAGCGAGCTGTTTAATTTTTGTGGATTGATCCTATCCTCAATCCAGTTCAATAGGATAACTGGTACCTCATTCATAGTCAGTTATTTAATAGAATGATCGGTTTACAAAAAATTAGAACGTAAAAATCAATACACGAAATGTTGTATAAAATACGTGAATAGGAGATTCTACTAAGTAAATTAACTTAGCGTGATTAGTTTTCGGCAGGTTTCATACTTCAAAAATGCCAAATTCCAATTTACGCAACAATTCGAGACGACTGTGGGTGTCTGTTTTGGCCATCATATTCTGGATGTGGGTGGTTACCGTTCGTTCCGCTATATGTAGCCGTTCGGCAATTTCCCCGGTATTGTAGCCTTTATGCAATAGTGTGATGACCTCGGTTTCCCTCGGCGTAAACTGAAAACGGATACAGTTTTCCATGAACTGTTCCGGCCTGATGCCATTGGTGGAAATATACCTCAACCTGCTGATCGCGTTTCGGTCCTGGCGGACGGATTTAAAGATGAACATTCCGGTAACCGCCAGGAACCCTAAGTTGGTAAAGAGCGCTTCGGTCAGCTGACTAAATTCAAAATAGGCGATAACGGTCATTAATGCCCAGGGAGCAACGGCAGCATAAACGGCGATTTCCTCTACGTAATAATTCTTCTGCCTGTTTTCTTTATAAGCAACTCGGATTGCCCGTAATATAGCCCATAACAGCACAATTGAATAAAAAAAGGGTACGATAATGCCGTATTGTATTGTGAAATTCAGATCCTCATGTATTGAGTACGAGATTACAAAGAAAAGAAGGTACGGCAACAACAGGAACAACGGCACCCCATACAGTGCATGGAAACGGAGCAGCTTCAGGTTGAATGCTGTATAGAAATAGAAAGGAAAATAAGAGGCTACAAGGAAACCACTGCCGTAAGCAATAATGTTCTGAACATACACTGGAATCGGATATTCAGTGTTAGGCAACAATCCACCCGTAACGTTGTACAGGATCAGTAACAATAAAAGGATCAGGTACCAGAAACGCGGCTTATCATCCGGCCGACTCAAATAACCTGGAAGCAGGAAAATAAACATCAATGTTTCCAGCGACGAAAACAAGAATGTTATAATGTGCATTTCCGTTCCGAACACATTCATAACCCACGTTATTTAGCTGGTTCATGTTTCAGGAAATGCAAGACATAGCTCAGTACCAGCTTATCGTATATTCTGAAACCGAAGCGCTGGTACCAAGGGAGATTCTTCTGCGTCGATGTTTCCAAGTAAACCGGCAGGCCATTCTTCGTGGCGTTCGCCAGCACTTCTTTGAGCAGGTTGCTACCTATACCCAAATGTTGATATAGGGGATTGACACCGATAAACCAGAGGTAGGCCATCTTTTCTTTAGGCTGCTTTTTCTTGATCATTGCCTCCCTTTTTATGGCTTTGCCGATGCCGGAAATACCAATAGCCGAGAGTGCCAGTTTCACGTCAAGGTATATCGTTGCGAATGTGGTCTTCTTTTTATGAGGGTAAAGGACTAAGGCGCAGGCTTTTTTATCATTGGACAGCCAGATTTCGCCAAATAGGGAACACATCTTGATAGAATATTCCATTAAGACGCGAAGGCGATGCGCTTTTTTTTCGTCTTGTCGGATAATGTAGTTAACGCTTAAATTTTTCTCAAATGATTTGGCTAATAGTTCAGTTATTAATGTTTTATCGTTAGGGTCCGCTTTTATCATTGGTAAATTGTAAATTTTATTAAATCAAGCCCCAGAAAATATCAAAAAGTCAATCGAAAATGGTCGACTTCCTTTTACAACAATCACTAATAGCATACACAGCAGCATGATAAAATACTCAATACTTTCGCCCTTCTTTTTGCCGCTCCAACTCATTGCCCATTCATCTAACCTATGAACGAAAAGATGCTCCGCGCTTATTCCAATATTTGGCTTTATGATATAAGATTGTGATTTATTTAATTTTATAAAATTATGCTTCTATTGGCGTGGGTGCAATGACATTTATCACAAAGTTTGCTTGAATTTTTACCCAATATTCTTCCATTGAATGGCGTCTTTTTCTTTATGATCTTGCGAGTGAATCGGCCATTTTCTTTAATCAATTCTCAAGCAGAAAGCTGACGGCAAAAAATTTGGCTAATATTCAGCGTTGTACATTACAGGGCAACGCAGTGTAAAAGCAAGGCTGGATCGAGTAGGAATTGCCTCGACAATCTCGGTATGGCTTTGTATGCATGGTCGGAACACATGCTCATCTTTAATGTCTTAATAACGCCTCTTGGGCTTCGTTGTCTTCCACATAAAAATCAACCACACCCCAAAAGCAACAGCAAACCCCGGCCAGGGATTTTCCATGCTCAGAGCCGCAAAAAATCCAAATGTTGCGATGATACAAGTGATAAAAAACCAGATAACAGTTTTCATAGTCAGTCAAATTTACATTTCTTATTTATAAATCAAAACGTTGCATGGGATACAACCCCATGCAACATGCCAGTATTTTTAGGCAGCAATCTTCTCGGCACCCTTTTTTATTTGCGCTTTCTTTAATACCTTGGTTTCGGTTTTTCTAAGTTGCGCGATGACTTTCCGCTGGACATCATCCACAATCTTCCAGTCCTTAGCGATATAAATATCTGTCGTGCGGTTGCCTTCATCGACGTGGTTTAGTGCAAGAGCCACGTCGTCTTTGCTTACACGGCAATCGTTGCGCGCTACAGTTGCGAAGGTATGCCTTGCCCAATAAAACGTTACGCCCGACAAATTCGTCAACCGGCATAGCTGATCCATGCCCTTGCTCAATGCTTTGTTGAAACCACCGATGCTGGAATAACGACGTTTCAGATTACCGATGTATTTTTCTAATAGCGGTTTAGCTTCATCAATTACCTTGATGCTGATAAAAGCGTTGTCCTTTCTTTTTCCTTTGGTTTTAGAGCGATTGTAGTCAACTCTGCCGTTTCGTATGTCTTGTGGGTTTAGCTGATAGAGGTCTACCGCATTCATACCACATAGAAAAAAAGAAAGCATGTATAATTCCTTGGCAAGTTCCGCGCGACTTCCGGGAGTAGTGACGCAGTTACTTATTACCAATACTTCTTCAAGTGTATTGTTCCGATTCCTGGTAGAAGGTGCGGACCCGACCTTGTATTTCTTGAACGGATAGTGTTTGATTCGGAACAAGCCCATATCTTCATTATTATAATGGTCCCTCGCCGCATTGAACAAGGTGCGTAGGTCCCGCATATAGTTATGGATTGCGGCATCACTAACACCTTTTACTGTTTTTGTTACCGGTCTTCCGAATTGATTAATGCGTGTCATCGTTCGTTCAGATCTTAGGTATCGTTCATACACCAGGAGCATGTTGACGTGAATTTCATTTATAGAGAAAGATTCCCTATTAAAAAAATCAATCAAGCTATTGCGTACAACTCTGTGGTTGTCTGCGCTTCTTGTTCTCCCTTCTTGCCTAAGTCGCGAAATGTGATTGTCGCAAAATTTAACAAAGTCGATATCCTCATCTTTGTCTCTCAAAAAATCTCTCAGTGATTCAGCCGTGAAGTAAATAAGCCGGTCATCCAGTTCGCTTATGACTTTGCGATACTCCCTTAATTGACGGTCTACTTTTTCGACAACAAAGGGATCCTTGATCTTGAAATCTTTGGTCAGCTGCTTTTTGACAACATAATGGTTGGTGTCAATAAATTTTCTCTCGCTTTTGTGATGGACACAGATTTTTACGTTGTAGGTGCCATCGGTTTTTTTGTGGTGCTCATAAACTTTTGCGCTTACGGTTGCCATAATTTTTCAGTTAGCACGCAAAAATTTCCGTTACCTATTTGTTACGGTTTTGCGTGAAGTTCAACAAAAAACTATGTAAATCCCACCGTTTCGGGGTATCCGAAACGGCTTGAGCAGATGTCTCTAATCTGCCCTTAGAAACGCAAAAAGCCCGTTTTTCGATACGAAAAAACGACTTTTTGATGTGGTGACCCCGGAGAGGCTCGAACTCTCGACCCACTGATTAAGAGTCAGTTGCTCTACCAACTGAGCTACGAAGTCCGTTGACACAAATGTAAGAGCTCTCCTATAAAATAGCAAGTATTTCTTGATTTCTTTAACCCATTTTATCCGATTTGTCTTCTTATAATCTTCCCTATGTTCCCGTTATTTAATGCGTAGAATTTAGTGTACTTTTGTTCCCATATCAGGAAGTACCATGGACTCGTCAACAACAAGCACAAAAAACACGGCAGTGTATGGAAATAAACAAAGGATACGTTTAGCCGTTTCGCTATTCTATTTCGGACAGGGACTGGCTTTTGCCAGTTGGGCAAGCCGAATTCCCGTCATCAAATCAGCATTACAACTTACAGAAGCAGAGTTGGGCACTGTTTTGCTCGCGCTTCCAATCGGCCAATTAATGACGATGCCTATTTCGGGAAAACTTGTCAGCAAATATGGGAGTCATCGTATTATGCCCATCGCCGCGATTATCTATTTGATGGTATTATGCTCCATAGCCTACGCGTCCAATGCCTGGCAACTCGGCGGGACCCTCCTACTCTTCGGGATCACCGGCAACATCTGTAACATCTCCGTCAATACCCAAGGCGTATTAGCCGAGCGCCTCTATAAGAAATCCATTATGTCTTCCTTTCATGGTTCATGGAGTATAGCCGGTTTTACCGGCGCTATCATTGGTTTAGTTTCTCTCAATATTGATCTATCTACGCAAACGCATTTCTATATCGTTATGGGATTGATGCTTATAAATATTTTTTTAAACCGGGCTTATCTCCTTCAGGACGACTCCAATCTATCAGAGAAAAAATCATTTTCTTTTAAACCCGATCGTGTGTTGATATCACTAGGTGTGATCGGTTTTTGCAGTATGGCTACCGAAGGTGCCATGTTTGATTGGAGCGGCGTATATTTTCACGATATTGTGCAAGCACCAGAAAAGTGGACCACCCTCGGATATGCCTCGTTTATGATTATGATGGCATTGGGTCGGTTTATCGGTGATGCTATCATCAGCCGTATTGGTCGCAAACGAACGTTACAGATCAGCGGAATATTAATGTTTATAGGCATGATGGGTGCCGTTATGTTCCCCCAACTTATCTTATGTACACTTGCTTTTATGCTCGTCGGATTAGGCGTTGCCTGTAATATACCTTCGGTATACTCGGTTGCGGGAAAGCACAAAACCATCTCTTCTGGGGTGGCATTAGCCATGGTTTCCAGTGTCAGCTATTTGGGTTTTTTAATGGGACCTCCACTTATTGGGTACATCGCCGAAATATTCAATTTACGTTATTCTTTTGGCGTATTCGCTTGCTTTGGTTTGTTGATGTTTGCCTTGACGAGTCGTCTTACCGTATTCAATAAAAATTAACGTGAAGTTCTTGGTGCTATTAAAGTAGTCGGAAACACAATGGTTTCAAATTCTTCTATCGGATGTTTGGATTCGATTTGTTGAATCAATAATTCTGCAGCTTTTTCTCCCATTTCAAACGCTGGTTGGCGTACGGCGGTAAGTGGAGGGGAGAAGAGATTTACGACCTTGGAGTTCGTAAAACCGGTTACTTCAATTTGCGTTAAATCGGCTTCGGGACGCTCTTTCATCGCCTGTAAATAACCCATACTCAACTTATCTCCCGAGATAAAAATCGCATCGTATTCTTCTTGAAGGAGTTCGGTGACTACCTGTTCTATTTCGTCTTGATGAAGCCCTCCATATTCACAGTGTTTTACAAGCTCAGGAATATATGGAAGTCCGTTGGCTTCGAGTCCCATTTTATAACCTTCTAGCCGTTCTCTTGTAATAGAAAGCTTTTTTGTCCCTGTAAGATGTGCAATCTTTCTTTTTCCCTTCCCTACAAGATACTGAATAGCGTCGAAGCCCCCTTGACGATTGTCTGCAATAACCTTATGGCATGCGGCAAGATTAGGCACGCGATCAAAGAATACGATCGGAAATCCCTTACCGATCAAATGCTCCAAATAGGATAGATCGGTCGTTTCGGAGGAAAGCGCAATCAACAGACCATCTGTCGAACGCGAGTAAAGGTGTTCCACATTAAGTCGTTCTCGTACAGAAGATTCGCGCATTTGAGAAATAACGACTTGATAGTTTTTGCTATAAGCTACTGACTCTATTCCATCGATCACCTGCGAGAAAAAATTATTGGCGATCTCCGTTACGATTACACCGATACTATAACTCCTTCTTTCTTTTAAGCTACGTGCAATGGGATTTGCACGGTAATTTATCTTTTCCGCATATTCTAAAACGACCTTCTTTGTATCAGCACTTATTTCATAGCTGTCACGTAAAGCTCTGGAAACAGTTGAAGTGGAAAGGTTTAAGGCCTTTGCAATATCTTTTATTGTATAGTTCTCAAACGCCATAACAGGAATTATGTTGTAATAATACCTAAAATAGCCGATATATTAAAATGGGTAGGCTTTTTGCCTACCCACTCTCTTCTAAAAAATATACTGTGTACTGAGGAAATTGGAGCTGTGGTCGCTTACTATTTCGTTCAGTATTTTTTTGTTTTTATCGGTGTTTTTCGTCGCCACAAGTGACCGAATGGAGAACGACCGAAGCGCATCCACGACAGACAATGTTCCCTCGGCGCTATCTTTCCTTCCGGTAAAAGGGAAGGTATCTGGACCTCGCTGACATTGGCAATTGATATTGACACGGCTTACCTGATTGACTAAAGGATCGATCAATGAAGAAATAACTGCGTGATTATTACTAAAGATACTAACCTGCTGTCCGTGCGAGGATTCGATTAAATACTCAATAGGTTCTTCTAAATCATCAAATGGAATGACCGGTATAACCGGGCCAAATTGTTCTTCCCTATACAGCTTCATCTGAGCATTCACCGGATAGACGATAGCTGGATAGAAGAACGATTCACATACTTCTCCCCCATGTTCGTTGATCACTTTAGCTCCTTTTGCTTTCGCATCTTCCAGACATTCCGTTAGATAAGTCGGCTTATTGACCTCCGGCAAAGGTGTCAATGCTACACCCTTTTCCCAAGGCATACCATATTTCAGCTTGCCGACTTGTGCAGCCAGTTTTTTCAAAAACTCCTGTGCAATACTGCGGTGTACATATACAATCTTCAGCGCTGTGCATCGCTGTCCATTAAAGGATAGCGAACCTAACACTGTTTCAGAAACAGCTAAATCAAGGTCTGCATCTTTAGTGACAATGGCCGCATTCTTCGCATCCAATCCCAATATAGCGCGCAACCTGTTCACGCGGGGATGCAGTTTCTTCAACTCATCCGCCACACGGCTAGAACCGATCAGTGTCAACACATTAATCTTACCTGACTGCATCAGCTGCGGCACGATTTTATTGCCGCGGCCATAGATCGTGTTTACAACACCTTTTGGAAAACTGGCACGAAATGCTTCCAATAAGGGATAATGCAATAACGTCCCATGCTTTGGCGGTTTAAATAACAACGTATTCCCCATAATTAACGCCGGAATAAGTGTTGTAAACGTTTCGTTCAATGGATAGTTGAATGGCCCCATACACAACACTACACCCAACGGCGAACGACGAATCTGGGCGATAATCCCCTGTTCTATCTGAAAACGGGAGGAATCTCTATCCACATCCTTTAGCGCGTCGATTGTGGCATAAATATATTCTACTGTACGGTCAAATTCCTTAACCGAGTCAGCGTAAGATTTTCCGATTTCCCACATAATGAGCTTCACTACGATGTCTTTCTTTTCCAACATCTTTTCAGTGAAGCGCTCTACACAGGCAATCCGGTCGGCCACGCTCATCGTTGGCCACTCGCCGCGGCCGTTATCATACGCCTTTACAGCGGCTTCCAGCGCCACCATAGATTCTTTTTCGGTACATACCGGATAACTTCCTATACGCTTTCGCTCCAGACCCTTTTCTGTTTTTACGCAAATGGGCGAAAATACCTCACTGGTTTGACCTGTCCAGGTTAGCATCTCACCATTCGACAGGAATTCTCGTTGATCAATCTGTCCCTCCAAAGCAAATTCTACAGGAATGTCTTCCTCGCTATAGAAAATGCTTTCTAAATCTAAATCCATTTTTAAAAATTTTGTCTAGGTTGATTAAAATATTTATTTTATTCTTTAATTATTTCCATTTTTGGCACCAAAGTTTTCATTACTCCCCAAGCGATTAGATAAGCTATCGCACAGAACGAGAAAACGATAAAATAACCTGCTTCTTCGCCTTGAAAGCCCATGAACACCATTTGCGTTTGCGCAGCATGATCAAACAGCTGTCCAGATCCGTAGTTGATAAACGTAGACCCTACACCTCCGGCGAGTCCGCCTATACCCGTAACGGTCGCAATCGCACTTCGTGGAAACATATCCCCCACGGTCGAGAAAATGTTCGCGGACCACGCTTGATGGGCCGCACCGGCAAATCCTATAAATATCACCGGTACCCAATATGAAAGATGGCCAAGCGGTTGCGCTAACAATACAACCAGTGGTACGAAAGCAAATAACAACATCGCCTTCATGCGCCCGTCATACGGATTTAATCCTTTTTTATCAACAAAATAGGTAGGTAACCATCCGCCGATAATAGACAACAATGTTATCAAGTATAATACGAACAAAGCCAATTGTCCTTCCGTGTCGGATGATTTAATGTCGTAAACTGAAGAGAGATAAGCCGGCATCCAGAATAAGAAGAACCACCATACCCCATCGGTCATAAATTTACCAAACGCAAAGGCCCAAGTCTGTTTGTATTTAAAGCAATCTGCGAAGGACATTTTCTTTTTCTCAGCTGGAGCCACCCCCACAACGTCTTCCGGTTCAATATGATGATCACCATCTTGCATAATGTATTCTAATTCGGCTTTGTTTATCTTCGGATGCTTATGCGGCTTCTTATACATAAAAACCCAAAAGCCCATCCAAACAAAACCTAGAGCACCGATTATGATAAAAGACATCTCCCATCCCCAATGAGCGGCAATCACCGGAATGGTAAGTGGCGCTGCCAACGCACCAATAGTAGCTCCGGCGTTGAAAATACTGGTAGAAAGGGCTCTATCCTTTTTAGGAAAGAACTCGGCCGTAGCCTTAATCGCTGCCGGAAAGTTTCCGGCTTCCCCTACGGCTAGCACAAAGCGCGCAAAAATAAAGAGTGTGACACTCACATTGACAACAAGTGCGACATCGTTTACGCGACTGATTGCTTCCTTAGCTCCCTCAAATCCAACAAACCATTCTCCCGCGACGATTCCCGACGTAGCAATACCACAAAATGCATGCAATACAGCTCCGACAGACCAGATACCAATTGCCCAAAGAAAGCCTTTTTTAGTATCCATCCAATCCACAAATCGCCCGGCAAATAGCATACTTACAGCATAAAATATAGAGAATAATGCTGTGATCAATCCGTAATCACTATTTGTCCAATGAAACTCTGGCGCAATAAAATCTTTCCATGTGAGCGACAGTACCTGTCTGTCCAAATAGTTAATCGTTGTTGCAAAAAATAGCAGGCCACATATCGTCCACCTATAATTGCTTTTCTTTTCCATGTTCATTGGTATAGTTTTTTTGTTTTTAATTCTTGTTTCTCGCTATAATAAACTTATCCCTCACTTTCCGCGCGAGCCCGCGCGATGAGTTGCAATGCTTGTTGTGTCTTTTCTGCTAGTCCATTTACCTGCTTGGGATTGATTAATTTACTACCCATTCCCACGGCGCAAACACCGGCCTTAAACCATGATTTTAAATTCTCGATCTCTATATCTACTCCCCCGGTGGGAATAAACAGTTGCCCTTTAAACAGCTCCCTAATAGCAGACACAAAACCTGGCCCTAGGACATTCGCAGGAAAAAGCTTGATCACACCAGCTTTATTTTGTTGCGCCAAAGCTATTTCTGTAGGAGTCATACAGCCCGGAATCCATAATAAATCGTGACTATGTGCTAAATCTCCTACGCTGGGCGTAACGATAGGAGCGACGATAAAGTCTGCACCCAGACTAATAAATTTTTCTGCTTCGGCATTCGTTTTTATCGTACCTATACCGAGCTGAAGCTCCGGCATTTCCTCATTTCGGGCGTTTATGAGTGCTTTGAAAACTCTTTTCGCTTCTTCTCCGCGATTGGTAAATTCAAAAACACGTATTCCCGAGGCATATAATGTCTTTACAATAGCTATACTTTCCTGCTCGTCTGTATGGAAAAACAAAGGCAGCATTCCTTGTTTTAAAATTGCATCTAAAACTTCTTTTCTCTTACTCATTATAATGTAAATTTGTTCTTTTTAAAGATTTTCCTTAACATCTTTTCGCTGACGGGTTTAGGTGTCGCTAGAATATTTCGGAAAGATAGCCATTTGCATGCAGAAATCCATAAAATGATTACTACAAGGATTTCGTTGATTACCTGTCATTTCATAGAGATGATAAATTGGTAATCAACGAAATTCTCTGCTTGCGATTAGAAATTAAAATATTCTTTCGCGTTGTGATAACTGATGTCGCCTACGATTTTTCCGATCCACTCGATATCATTCGGCAATTCGCCCTTTTCTACATCTTCTCCAAAAATATCACATACCAATCGTCTGAAATATTCGTGCCTTGGGAACGACAAGAAGCTTCGAGAATCTGTCAGCATCCCAACTAAGCGGCTCAATAATCCCATATTCGACAAAGCATTTATCTGTTTGGTCATGCCATCTTTTTGATCAAGAAACCACCAGGCCGATCCAAATTGAATTTTTCCCTTAATGGAGCCGTCGTTAAAGTTCCCGATCATCGTAGCGATCAACTCATTATCTGCCGGATTAAGGTTATATAAAATCGTTTTCGTCAACTTATCTTCGTTATCCAATCGATTGAGGAATTTGGAAAGTGCTTTCGCCTGGCTAAAATCACCGATGGAGTCCCAGCCTGTATCCGGACCGTTTACACGTAGCATACGCGCGTTATTATTACGCAACGCTCCTAAATGATACTGTTGAACCCAGCCTTTTTCGTGATCCCATTCGGCAAACTGCACCAACATGGCTGATTTAAATTTCAAATTTTCGCTATGTGTTAGCGTTTGATTTGCTCTTATTTTTTCGAAAATAGCCCCGATTTCCTGATCTGTATAATCTTCGGCATAAATCTGCTCCAATCCGTGGTCGGATACGGAACAGCCGTTGTCAGCGAAGAAATCATGTCTCGCCTTCAATGCGTCTAAGTAAGCCGAAAAACTTCCAATAGATGTATTTGTTACCGCCTCTACTTGATCAATATAAGCATTCAGTGCCTCCACATCATCACTGTTCATAGCCTTATCCGGACGAAACGCCGGAAGCATCTTAAAGCTCTCCTGTTCTTTTGCAAACTGCTGGTGAAAATTCAAGGAATCGATCGGATCATCCGTGGTACACACGACCTCTACATTCATCATCTTCAACAACCCCCGAACAGAATAGCTCGGTTCTGCTAATTTAGCTGCCGTTTCCTCGTAGATCTTTTCTGCCGTTTTGGGTGATAGCAAATCCTGGATTCCAAAATAACGCTGAAGTTCTAGATGCGTCCAGTGGTACAACGGGTTACGTAGCGTATAGGGAACAGTCTCCGCCCATTTCAAAAACTTATCTTTATCAGAGGCATCGCCCGTAATATATTTTTCGTCCACCCCATTGGCACGCATAGCCCGCCATTTATAGTGGTCACCATTCAGCCAAACTTGACTTATGTTTTGGAATTGGCTATCGTTCACAATTTGTTCCGGTATCAAATGATTGTGGTAATCGATAATCGGCAAATTCTTGGAGAATTGGTGATATAACGTTTCTGCTGTTTTACTATTTAATAAGAAATTGTCGTCTAAAAATGTTTTCATGATCATGATTGTTTATAAACTAACCCCTCTCTTCCAGGGTATAAAGTCGTCTTGGTTTAATTGAACTGCTTTTGGTATAATCTCGCCACTGGCTGCTTTGATACAATATTCGAGAATATCTTCTCCCATTTCCTCAATAGTTTTATCACCATCAATAATAGGCCCCGTATTGATATCAATAATATCTGCCATCCGTTGCGCCAGTGTATTATTCGTGGCGACCTTAATAACGGGACAAATAGGGTTCCCTGTGGGCGTGCCCAACCCCGTTGTAAACAAAATTAACGTAGCGCCCGACGCAGCTTTTCCGGTCGTTGCTTCCACATCGTTTCCAGGGGTACATACAAGATTTAATCCCGGTTTTGTGGCTTCTTCTGTATAGTCCAGTACGTCAACCACAGGCGATGTTCCTCCTTTTTTTGCAGCTCCGGTACTCTTTATTGCATCCGTAATCAAACCATCCCGAATGTTTCCGGGAGACGGATTCATGTGAAACCCCGAGCCCACATTTTCCGCTGCCTGGCTGTAAGCTCCCATTAATCGGATGAATTTATGGGCCGCCTCCGGTTCTATCGTCCTATCAATTAGGTTTTGCTCGGCTCCACACAATTCCGGAAATTCAGCCAGCAATACTTTCCCCCCCAAAGCGACGAGCAAATCAGAGGTATAACCTACCGCGGGATTTGCCGATATTCCACTGAAACCGTCGCTACCGCCACATTTCACGCCCAAGGTCAATTTGCTTAGCGGTGCGGGTTGCCGTTCTAATTTATTAATCTCGATCAGGTCGATGAAAGTCTTCTGTATAGCTTCTTTAATAAGCTGCTCTTCGCTTTTCGACTGCTGCTGTTCAAAAACGTGAATAGGCTTGTTAAAGTTCGGATTCCGTTCTTTTATATCCGTCAGTAAATCGCTTAGTTGTAAATTCTGGCAGCCAAGGCTCAAAACGGTAACACCTGCTACATTAGGGTGATCGGCATACGCCGCCAATAGTTTCCCTAAAACGGCCGCATCCTGCCGGATACCGCCACAACCTCCTTGGTGATTTAAGAACTTTATACCATCTACATTCTTAAATACCCTATTCTTTTGATGAGAAGCTACACTTAATTGTTCAGGCGACAACGCACTGATGTCCTGTCCAGCTTCATACGCGGCTAATAGTTCGTGGGTGAAAGCACGATATTTTCCGGTCACGGAATACCCCAATTCGTTGTGAAGTGCTTCTTTGATAACGTCCAGGTTTCTATTTTCACAGAATACCGTTGGTACAAATAACCAATAATTAGCTGTCCCGACTCGACCGTCCGCCCGCACATAGCCATTAAAGGTTCTCCCTTCAAAACGGGAGACATCCGGAGCCTCCCAAGTGTATTCATAAGGTCGAAATGTATAGGGATCCGCGGCATGCTTGGTATTGTCCGTATTCATAATACCACCCAGCGGCACGGTATATTGTGTTTTCCCTACCAATACCCCATACATGTATATCTCATCCCCTTGGTGCATTTCCTGCATAAAAAACTTATGCTTTGCCGGCACATCTTGTGGCAAAGTATAAACGACACCGTTAAATTCAATCTGCTCTCCCATTGACAAATCTTGCAATGCCACCAAGACGTTATCCTTCGGGTGGATTCTTAATATTCTACTTGCCATTCTGCATTTAAATTTTCATTTAATAATTATCTATGAGTGTTAAATCTCAATTGTATAGATGAGCTCGTTACACTCGGTTTTTTTCTTTAAGGCAATGAAGCTTGCATGGACCTGTTTAGTCCATGCAGGTTTCAATTGTTTTTAATACGCCATTGGCGTTTATTTCATCCAAATATTGCTTCACTGCCTGTTCAAACTCGGGATACGTCGTCAAATCTTTTCCCCATAGGCTATCATCGTGCAATACATTGTGTACGACCGTCTGCGGGTTCTTCCAATAATCGAATAACACAGGCGCGAATTCATCTTGCAATGCAATCTCTTGTCCGTTTATTTCCTGTACATATTGCCCGTTTTGCGCTTTGGTATTCATGAATTTAATATACGCTGCAAAACCTAATGCCATATGTGGCGGGGGAACTAAGTTCTTTTTATACCATTTCTCCAACAGCGCAATGTTACGCATGTTCATTTTGGACGTGTAATTTAAGGCTATACTTTCCCACCGATGTTCTAAGAACGGGTTGCTAAACCGATCAATTACACGGTTGGAAAAATCTTCGGCGTCTTGTGTTTCAATATGTTGATCTACAATTGCTTTGCTGATTTCATTTTTCATCAAGCCCTTTACAAAGGCATTAAAAACGTTGTTTTGCATCGCTTCTTTTACCGTTGTAAAACCACTCCACAAAGCCGCAGCACAACTCAATGTATGTGTCCCGTTAAGCAAACGTAATTTGATCTCTTTAAATTTATCAATAGATGGAACAAGGACGACGCCACTGTCCACCTCCGCAAAAGAAAGAATTTGCTTTACCCGCTGCGAATCGGTTTCAATAGCCCATAAGCGGAAAGGCTCAGCCATAATCATGAGTTGATCCTGGTATCCCAGTTCCTGCTCAGTCTGTTGCTGTTCTTCTTTCGGTAAACGACCAGGTACAATACGATCTACTAAAGTGTTACAAAAGTCATTCGCTTCATCAAGCCATACCAAGAAGTCTTTGTCTAAGTTGTTTTGTACCGCTAAACTGTGTAAGATTTTTTTCAGTTTAGTCGCGTTATCAGAAATCAATTCCGTCGGTAGAATAACCAGCCCCTTTGTGGTATCAGCATGGAAGTAGCGATAGCGCTCATAGAGGAAAGACAACAATTTTCCCGGAAACGACGCGGGTGGATTGTCGGTTATCTGGTCGTTACTCAATACGATCCCTACTTCGGTGGTATTCGAAAATACGACCTGCATATCAGGATTGCGTGCAGCCTCCAAAATCGCTTCCCAATCTTTCGAAGCAGATAGTACCCGTGAAATCGCATTATTGATGCTATACCTCACCACTTCCTGCCCTTCTTCTATTCCTTTTATGCATAAGGTATACAACCCACTCTGCTCTGCAAATTCATCTGTACCCGATGATGATGTCGACTTAACGACTAAAACACGACCATTAAATACACCCGCTTTATTTGCTTTATCCACAAAATAATCGGGTAACCCTCTCAACAACACACCTGTGCCAAACTGCAATACGCGTTCCGGCAATTCAAAGGAGCTACCTTCTGGTAACTCAACCTTGCTTACATCTATTTTTTCTATATTCTCTCTTGAAAGTAACATGCTTTTACTTTTTTATCACTTTATTTTCCTTCCACTTGGGGTATTCTTTTTCCAATAATTTGATTGGCCAGTTGCCAAACCAAGCATACCCATTTTTTCGTTCATCGGATATTTCCGAAAAATCGTAGGTTACGCTATTATCCCGATCGCCAAACAACGGCTTGTTATTCTCGATATCATAAAATCTCGACCATATTACAGATGTATTGTCGGGTACTAAATCCCGAACTATTTGCCCCGTTTTCGAATTTGTCGTTTTATCAAACCGATAACCTTCTAGATCATGTACTTCGAACCAACGAACAGCGGATTCTATGGCCTTTTCTATCTCCGGTGTTACGGGCTGTTTCATCAAAAAACGAACAATATTGACCGATTCTGATGTACTTAACGAAACCGGCTCAAACGCTCTTGCCTGGTCGGGTTGAAGTGTTTTCTCATCGTATTGCGCTGCCCAAATGGTCAAGGAATCTCCTTGTATAACTTGTGTTCTCAAGATGCAGTCTATGCCTCTGGTCACCGCATCCATCGCACACTCTTTTAATCGATTGTCCGCTAGAGCGACAAAATCCTTCTTCTCTTTTGCCAGGTTATCCAATACCGTCAGTACGTTGATCATCGCATTATCGTTGTACGTGATTTGTCCCCGATATAGGGATTTATTGGGATAGTATTGCGGAAAACCACCATTTTCATATTGTGCTTCCAACAGGTATTCTATTCCTCGGCGAGCCGCCTTTAGATAATTCGTATGCTGTGTTTTGGTATAGGCCTCGATCAAGATGTTAATTTCTCGCGTTGTTGCACCATTGTCTATGGTGGCGTATTTTTCGTCTGTCGCGTTGATTTTTTGAAGCAACTCTTTTGTTAACGGCAAAGCATAGTTAACCGCTTTTTTATCCACCAACTGTTTTCCCCATGCACCATTCGGAAGTTGGTACACGAGCACCTTCTCTGCTAAGCTATCCTTTTCTTGCGCGAAAGCCAAAAAAGATAATCCGAACAAACAGCACCATATGGATAATCTAATATGCCACATCTTTTTTATTTAGCTTTTTTTAGTAACCATTGCACCAGTTCATGCGCCGCATCAAAGTTCTGGTATTCTGCAGGTAGTTTACGCCCGTCTACATATTCATTATACAACCACGGATCGCCAATAGCGAAAACAGTTCCTTTACCGTATTTTGCGGTCGCAATGATAATATCCCCTTGTTCCTGCACAAGTGGTTTCGCTGGTTTTACCGCATTTATCGTCGATATTTCTTTCACATAAATCTTTTGAGTCTTTTTGAATATCCCCGTTTTGGCAGGGATAACGACCGCACCGTCCGCATAATTGCTTCCCTTCACCATATTGCGGTTATCCTCATTAAAAGTAATCCCAAATTTCTGTGACAGCGTATTAAATTTCGCTATTTCACAATTTCCCGCGTCATTCGCCAATAAAACCAACACGCCTCCTCCACGAACCCACTGGGCAATTTCATTCGCCTCGGCCTCATTCATAAAATTAGGGCTTGTCGTTTCCTTTTCGGTATCTGGATCTACAATAATATAGACATTACTATTCGCCAATTTCTGTTGTGTCGGCGCTTCCCGCAATGTATTCAAAACCCCTCCATACTGTTCAAAGATACGTCCTAACAAAAAGAAACCATTGTTATCCTGACCGTCCCAAAGGTAATGATAAGGTTTCATTTGACCGTCCGGTGCTTTCTTGTACTCGTTATTATAATAATTATCTAACGTAACATGAACTTTCTTTTTACTTTTTGCCGACCGCGCAAATTCTATCTCCGACGCAGCTGAAATAAATGGCCCTACCCCTTTGGGGTCGTTTGGTTTCACGGGTTCACTCATATAATATTCAAAACTACCGTCGCGATAGTTTTTCGATCCCCCCAAGCCAGAAACCGTGACCACATGGTTGATATTCACTCGGTCCGGTCCATCTGGGGTGATAAATTGTTTTACCAAGCCCGCATACCCTTTATCAATATGCTTTTGAAAATCCGTCTTCGGAACATATCCTTTTCGCACCGCTTTCGCCATAGCATATACAAACATGCTCGATGCCGAAGCTTCGACATAATTCCCCTTACGCGTACCTAAATCCACGATATCATACCATACCGATGTCTTTGGATCTTGATACTTCGCGACAGCCGTTAATGTCCGGTGTAGGATTTGCACCAACTTTTCCCTTCCCGGATGTTCCGTTGGAAAATAATCCAGCACATCGACTAAAGCCATCGCGTACCATCCCATACCACGTGCCCAAAAATGTTTGGAAAGACCTGTTTCTGGATTTGCCCATCTTTCGTTACGGGATTCATCCCAACCGTGGTATAACAATCCGGTCTTTTCATCACGTGCATGATTCTCCATATAGGTGAATTGATTCACGACGTCATCGTATATACTGTCAATTCCCATCAAATCGGCATATTCCGTATAAAATGGTTGAGCCATATACAAGCCATCTAGCCACATTTGATAAGGATATACTTTCTTATGCCAAAATCCTCCCTCCTTGGTCCGGGGGTGCGTCAAAAGCTGATTATAGACTTTTTCGCTAGCCTTTAGATATTTCGGTTTTCCGGTAACTTTATACAGAAACAACAACGACCGCCCATTTTTGACGTGATCTATATTGTACTCTTCTGGTCTATAGTTACGGATATCGCCATCTTCGGTTACAAACTGATCCATCCAACCCTGTACATAATCAAAATAGGTTTTATCACCTGTATTCCGCCAAACATCAACCATCCCTTCTAATACCACACCCATATCGTACGTCCACTGCGGTCCTTTTTCTTTGTTCGTAAAACGGGCATCTTTATACAGCGAATCCATCGCCGTAATAGCCATTTTTTCAGACAACGCTTTTTCTTGTCCGAAACCAAGTTGTATAAATAGCAATAAGCAACTAATTATACCTATCTGTATCCTCATCTCTTTATTATCGTTAATTTTTAATTTTTCGCTGCATTACTGTACCGTTAACGCCTTTTCCGATGCGCTATGTATAAATGCACTTACATCCCCAACCCGACATCAGCAGTATAGTAGTATTTATTATCTTGATATATTGTTTCTTTTGTCTCATTTTACCTCTTGCGTGTTTATTTTTGGTTGCTTTCTCAAGCAAGTCTACATCCTTTGGATAGAAAAAGAAAGAAAAAACTATGCAATCGTTACCGGAGAATCATACGTTGTTCGCATCTTGACGTAGATAGTTTCTCTATCCTTTTGTAAGGCATTGCCTCTTTTTGACACGACTTTGTGACAAAGCCCCGTCCAAAGGTCAATAAACAAGATCAAAATTAAATGTAGGGATTAATAATCAGTTTAACAGTGAGTTAGCCTAAAATTAAAAACGCAAACGTTATCGGTAACGTTTGCGAAAGAAATACATGTGCTCTATACCTGAAAAGCTAATCAAACTCTATGACTGTCTTGATACCCGAAAGCAAGGGTTTGTCAGGATTGTTGAATAATTCTGGTACATCCATAAAATTTACGCGTCTAGTAATAAACTGTGCCGCGTCTAATGATTTATCCCTCAGTCTTTCCATAACATATGCAAAGTCACTCGCTAGAGCGTTTCGGCTACTCATCAATGTTCCTTCCCGCTTATGAAACTCGGGATGGCTAAAATGTATCTCTTCTTTTTGCAATCCCACAAGGACATAACGTGCGCCATGCGCCATATACTGAAAAGCATTGTTGATAGCGCCGGTATTGCCGGTTGCATCAAATAGGAGTGTAGCCATATCTCCATCCGTTATGCTCGCCAATTGTGCATGCACATCTGCATCGAGCGCGGAAACCGTGTAAGAAGCGCCTAATTCCTTCGCATAAGCTAAACGGTTATCGTCAACATCTAACGCGATGACCTTTGCACCGGCAATATTTGCCAAGGCAATAATCCCTAAACCGATTGGACCTGCACCGATTACAAGTACAAATTCGTCAGAGATGATCGCTCCCCGCTGTATACCATGTGCTCCGATGGACAAGGGTTCTACAAGTACCAGATCATCATAATCCAATCCTTCTTCCTTACGCAAAGCGTGTGAGGGCACGACGACGTATTCTGCCATCGCCCCGTCGACATGAACGCCTAGTACACGCATATCATTCGTACAATTGGGTTTTCCCATCCGCGACGCAATATCTTTGCCTTCCGTGAAATAAGGAATAACCGTTACTTTATCGCCCGGCGCAAATCCTACTGCATCTCCTTCTACATAATCAGCAGCAACCTCGTGCCCCAATACGCGTGGGTAAGTAAAAAAAGGCTGTCGACCCGCAAAAGCATGGATATCTGTTCCACATATTCCAATTTTACGGATACGCAATAAGGACTCTCCTTTTGCGGGAATAGGAATATCTGCCTCTTCAAACGCAAATCTCCCTGGCTCCATGCAAACTAATTTCTTCATCTATTATCTCTTTTTTAAATCGTTCATTAAGGGTATACTTTGTTCTTTTATAGCTTGAACAACGAGATTGGCAATGGTTTCTGCGCCATGTTCGTTCAAATGTGTATTATCTACCGCTCCCTTCGGGTAGTTTGGATAGCCTTCCGGAAGATGCAAAAATAAACTTATTGATCCCTTTTCTCCTAATTCTGTCAAGAGATTGGAGGTCTGTGTCGTGAGATCGATAAGGGGTACACCTAAACTGTCCGCCACTTCTCTCACCGCGTCGGGATACTCACCATGCGTGTCAACGAGTTTTCCGCCCTCAAAAGCACGGCGGGCAATAGGTGTTAGCAAGATAGGTTCGCCTTTTTTTGAGCGTGTCTCGGTGACAAAAAATGATAGATTTGCTTTATACTCCTCTATCGTTGTTCCCGTATTCGGCTTATGCACTTTCTCATCATTGTGACCAAATTGAATAAAAACATAGTCACCCGGCTGAATGCCTTCATATACTTTTGTCCAAATACCCTCCTTTATACAAGATTTTGTGCTTCTGCCGTTTCTTGCTTCATTTTGCACTTCTGCATATGCCTTAAATTTTGTCGCAAACGCCACTCCCCAACCTGTCTCCGGAAATTTGTCTGGTGCTTTGATAGCCATCGTCGAATCCCCGATCATCCATATATTCTTTTTGCTAGGCCGCATCATAAAGCTGCAGAGAAGCCCCAAAATAAGTATACCACTTAACGGCCGCAAAATATTTTTTTTTCGCATATCTATTGGTTTATTAATTTTAACATCGCTTTATCCTTCGGGATGTCAATTTCCACATTTTTTCAGAATTAACCATAAAATTAAACGCAATCGTTGCCGGTAACGATTGCACATTTACTTGTTGTCATCTTTCAAAGAAATGTGTATTCTTGTGATTACCAATATGTAAATCAAAAACAGGACTATGAACAAATTTTCTATACTTTCACTTGCTTTTGTGCTATCATCCGGCTTAGCAGCTTTCGCACAGAGCCCTTATGTTTCATCTGTATGGGTTGCCGATTTAGGAGATGGACGATACCAAAACCCCATTTTACATGCCGATTACTCCGACCCCGATGCCATCCGTGTAGGAGACGATTTTTACATGACGGCTTCTAGCTTCAATCACGCCCCAGGACTTCCTGTTCTTCATTCCAAAGATTTGGTGAATTGGAAAATCGTATCACACGCTCTACCTCGACAAATACCGGAAGATGTTTTCCGTGCGGTACAACATGGAAATGGTGTGTGGGCACCCGCTATTCGCTATCACGAAAACGAATTCTATATCTACTGGGGTGATCCCGATTTCGGGATCTATATGGTCAAGACAGAAAACCCATCCGGAGATTGGTCAGAGCCCGTTTTGGTGTTTGAGGGCAAAGGTCTGATTGACCCCTGTCCTTTTTGGGACGAGGATGGCAACAATTATCTGTCTTTCGCTTATGCTGGGAGTCGTGCTGGACTAAAGAGTGTCGTGGCTATTGCGCGACTGAATGCAACCGGTAGCAAGGTACTGGATCGAGGCGTTATCGTATACGACGGACATGAAGATGACCCTACCATTGAAGGAACCAAGATGCATAAACGTAATGGCTATTATTATCTGTTTGCCCCCGCCGGAGGTGTTGCTACTGGATGGCAGCTCGTTTTACGTTCCAAGAATATATATGGCCCATACGAACGGCATGTTGCCATGCATCAGGGAAGCGCAGCCACCAATGGTCCACATCAAGGGGCGTGGATAGATACGCAAACAGGGGAAGACTGGTTTATACATTTCCAAGACAAGGATGCTTATGGTCGTATCGTCCATCTGCAACCGATGAAATGGGTTAACGACTGGCCTGTTATAGGTGTCGAGAATGATATCAAGGGTACTGGCGAACCTGTCTTAACATATAAAAAGCCGAATGTAGGAAAAACTCATCCTGTAGAAACACCTGCTGAATCGGATGAGTTCGATACGCCGTTACTTGGGAAGCAATGGCAATGGCAGGCCAACCCAGATGGCACCTGGCTTATGCCGAGTAAGCATGGACATTTGACCTTATATACACAGCAGGTCCCGGAAACCTACAAAAATTTGTTAGACATCTCTAATGTGTTGACACAGAAGTTTCCTGCAGAGGAATTTATGGCAACCACCAAAATGCGGCTTATCGGTAACGAAAAGGTAGAGAATGAACGCGCAGGTTTTGCGGTAGTGGGAGAAGACTACAGCCAACTTTACGTTAAACAGGGAAAAGGCAAACAGACACTACACTATGCCCGTTGTGAAAAAGGGTTAACTTCGGGCAAAGAGTCTGTCACAGATGTTATCGATTTACAAGAAGGGGACTATATATATCTCCGCGTAAAAGTAAACAAGGGGGCAATCTGCCAATGGTCTTATAGTCTGGATGGCAAAAAATATACCTCGGTAGGAGAAGCATTTACAGCACAACCCGGTAAATGGATTGGTGCTACGCTGGGCTTGTATGCCATACGGGATAATAACATCAACGATAGCGGCTACGCTGAGTTTGATTGGTTTCGGGTAGAACCGCTAAAATAAAAAGACAAACCGAGCGTAGCGAACTCGTGAAATAATTATATACATATAAAATATGAACGTACGCAGCATATTATTACTATTTTGTGCCGCCTTCATCGCGATAGCGGGTAGGGGACAAACCATCGATAATCGATTTGAGCTAACCGTGGCTCAAGATGGATCCGGTGATTTTACGACGGTACAAGCAGCCGTTAATCAGGTGAGGGATCATGCTGAAAAACGGGTAGTCATCCATATCAAGGCGGGTACCTATAACGAAAAAATCGTCATTCCCTCGTTTAAACGTAACATTACCCTGAAGGGTGAGGGGGCCGCGAAAACGATTATCCAATTTGATGATTATTCGGGCAAGCCTTTTCGCGGAATTGACGTCACAGGGGATTCCAAATTCAGCACGTATACCTCTTATACGGTATTAGTCGACGCCAACGATTGCACGCTGGAGAATTTAACGATCGCCAATGTCGCTGGACGGGTAGGGCAGGCGGTAGCCTTGCACACAGCAGGGGATCGGCTGGTTGTTCGAAATTGTCATATTTTAGGTAATCAAGACACGCTTTATTTAGCGAAAGCAGGTACCCGTAACTTTTTTGAAAACTGCTTTATCAACGGTACGACCGATTTTATCTTCGGTGCTGCGACGGCGTATTTCCTACATTGTCACATAGAGAGTTTATCAAATTCCTATATCACGGCCGCATCCACAACGACTGAAGATCGCTATGGTTTTGTCTTTGAGTCCTGCAGATTAACGGCCAAGGACGAGCAAGTGAATAAGGTTTACCTTGGCAGACCATGGCGCCCATTTGCCAAAACCGTCTTCCTGAATACGGAAATGGGTATACATATTACACCAGAAGGGTGGCATCCTTGGCCGGGCGATAAAAACTTTCCCGATAAAGAGAAAACAGCTTTTTATGCCGAATACAGTAGTCGTGGACCAGGTGCAAAAGACCTGTCAAAAAGAGTAGATTGGTCGCATCAGTTAAAGAAATCAGATCTCAAAAAATATAGTCAAGAAAAGGTTCTAAACGGATGGAATCCCTTATAAACAGAAAACTTTATGAATAGATATAAACTCGCGGTATTTACCCTGGTATTCTGTATCTTACTTACTTCTTTCTCGTATCAAAAGGTAACGACCATCTATCTCATTGGTGACTCCACAGTCGCCGACTATTCATTGGAAGACGATTACGACAGCAAGCGCTATCCGTTAGTCGGCTGGGGACAGGTTTTTCAACCTTTCTTTGTCACAGATAGTTTAAAACACGTGGAACATCTTCTTGGCAAAATAGATCGAGTAAAAATAGACGATCGCGCCAAAGGCGGACGAAGTACACGTACCTTTTTTCAGGAAGGGCGTTGGGCGGCAATATACAAAAACCTTCAAAAGGGAGATGTGGTAATGATGCAATTTGGACACAATGACGGCGCGGTGAATAAGCCTGAGCGGTACGTGAATACCCTAGGGTACAAAGAGTTCCTTCGTCTATTTATTAATCAGACTCGCGAGCGAGGAGCGCTTCCGATTTTACTTACACCGGTAGCGCGAAACTATCCATGGAAGGAGGGGAGGCTCCACAACGTACATGGTGAATATCCCCAGGCTATGAAGGACGTGGCCATCGAAATGGATGTCAAGTTAATTGATCTAAACGAACTGTCGATGGCTCATTTCTCAGAAAAAGGACAAGATTATGTCACCAAAAGTTATTTTATGAATTTTCCTGCCGGACAATTTCGGGCCTATCCCGACGGGCAGAAGGATAATACCCATTTCCAAGTGGCGGGAGGTAAAGCTGTTGCTCAGTTGGTTTTCGACGCAATGAAAGGATTATAGTTATGCAACCGATGTTACAAATAGCTCGTTCGCAAGACGAATGACAACGTTGCCGGCAACGTTTGCGTAACTTTTTTGAAACATTCGCGTTGTGTTAATTTAGTAAATACCCTATCATTGTAATAACATAATTAATAAACCAAATGCACTTTTTAGGAGAGCGTTGTGTTTCAAAGGAGTGATAATCCAACGGATAAACGTTTTAATAGGTATCATTTTAAAAAAGCAAATTTAAACTAGTCGAACGCTAGGGATAGATGGCAAATGAATCGATTTGTTTTGGTAAAAATCAAACAACCGGTTGCAATACGTTCTATCATCCGTAAAATGCCGATTTAAACAAGTAATTAAATAAACCTTATACTATTATGAAAAGAATGAATTTAATGCGAAGAAAGGGCTTTCTTCTTATCTTCATCCCGATTCTATTGCTGTGCGGAAGGAATTTGGCGCAGACTGCAACCCAGAGAGGTATAGTTGTCGACCAGTCCGGGGCACCCATTATGGGCGCGAGCGTGAAGATAAAAGGAACGACAATCGAAACCGCGACAGACAATAACGGTGTTTTTACTTTACCGGGCATATCGAATGGAAACAGCATTATCGTCAGTTATACAGGATATAATACACAAGAAACCTTAGCAAATCAAGACACGACCCTATCTATCACATTGCTCCAAGATGACGTAGCACTCGATGAAGTCGTTGTTATCGGTTATCAAACGGTCCGCCGTCGTGATCTTACCGGTTCCGTGGCGTCTGTTAGTGGAAAGGATTTAGCAACTGCTCCGGTAATTAATGTCGCGCAGGCATTGCAAGGGAAAATGCCGGGAGTGAATGTAATATCGCAAGACGGTCGTCCCGATGGTGATGTTTCGATCCGCATCCGCGGCGGTGGATCCATCTCGCAGAGCAACGAACCGTTGGTGCTTATCGACGGAATTCCGGGTAACATTTCAGATATACCGAGCGATATGGTGGAAAGTGTCGACGTGCTGAAAGATGCGTCTTCTACCGCAATCTATGGTGCACGTGGTGCCAACGGTGTTGTGCTTGTTACGACAAAAAGAGCCAAAGAAGGTCGAAGCTCGGTAACCTATACCGGTTATAGCAAATTCAACCGACCTACCGGTTATATGGAAGCGTTAAACCCCTATGATTACCTCGCGTTTAAATGGGCCATGTTAGATGCATATGAAGACATCGACTATGTAACCCCTTTTACCCAGCTATTTGCCTTGGGCGAAAACAGAGGCAGCAACACCGCGGGTATCGACGCATACCGAGATGTCCCAACCTATAATCTCCAAAAAAGCCTTTACAACAGTTCCTTCTCCCATAACCACGATCTTTCAATCGCTGGAGGAAACGATAAAACAAAAGTACTATTTGCTGCAAACTATATGGACGAGCAGGGAATGAAATTAATGTCGTATGCAAAACGAGCTTCGGCCATATTCAAAATAGACCAGAAGCTACATAAAAACCTGAATTTTAATGTGGACCTTCGTTATACCGATAGGCGATCGCTTGGTAGCGAGGGAACCACCAATGGTGCGGGTTCTATCCTCTCTTCGTCCTATCGATTTCGGCCCATCGCAATCACAGATATCAAAGGGGATCTGTCTTACCTGACGCACTCTAGTTTAGGCGAAGAAAATACCGTAATGTACGATGTAACAAACGGGGTAAACAGGACTTTGGATAACGATAACCTGGCCTTGGAACAATCTTTACTAGGTACTGCTGGCCTAAACTGGAATATTCTGAACAACTTAACGTACCGCACGGAACTAACTCTATCACGGTCCTATACGACCAATAAAAACTGGGAAGGACCCACCATAGATCCGAATTACTATATCGCTACAGGTACGATGGAAAGCATCGATAAAATCATATATGCAGGTAACGCCGACTTGAGAAAGAGAGACTCTTGGGGACTCCGTTGGACAAACACCTTAAACTATGACATCCTACAGAATGATACGCATAGACTTAACTTATTAGCTGGCCAAGAAGTCACTAACGCCGGCGGAAGTGATATGCGTATTGACGCAATGCGTTTTCCGGCCAACTTCACGAAAGACAATGCTTTCGCGATGATCAACCAGTATGATACCAGCGTTTCTACTAACCTTATCGTTTCCAGTAGTGTTACGACTCCATCGAGAATACTCTCCTATTTTGCACGGGGTAACTACGCACTATTAGACCGATACATGCTGACCGTAACCATGCGAGCAGATGGCTCGTCAAATTTCTCTCCCGAACACCGTTGGGGATACTTCCCCGCTGTGGCTGCCGCGTGGCGCCTTTCTAACGAGTCTTTCTTAAAGAATCAAAGCTGGATAGACGATCTAAAGCTCCGGGCCTCGTACGGAGAAGTTGGTAACGATGCCGTCGATCCAAACCAGTGGTCCCAATTGTGGGAAGCAGAGAGCGACGCTCGTTACCAACAAGCCTTGGGTAACATCATCCTGCCGGGTTACGACTTAGCTTCCGCGCAGATGGCCAATCGCAATTTGAAATGGGAAACTACGATTACCCGAAACCTTGGGCTTGATTTCACATTATGGAACAATAGAATCTGGGGAACGTTGGATGTATACCAGAACACGACCAAAGACTTACTAATGCTGACCGATATTCCATCCATCACAGGGTTTAATACCAGCTACGCCAATGTGGGAAAAACCAGCAATAGAGGCGTGGAGTTATCGCTATCAGGCACTGTATTCCGTAATGAAGACTGGAACATTACAGCAGGGGGTAATATAAACTTCAATAAAAATCGAATCGAGGAACTTGCAGAAGGCGTACAAAGTGCTTACGGCACCACGTTCTTGCAGTCGGGCATTCCAGGCAACGATTATATCTTGCAAGAAGGGAAACCATTGGGTATCGTCATGGGCTATCAAACCGCAGGTAAGGGGTATTACGAAACCAGCGATTTTAACTACGATGCCGCCACCCAAATGTATACCCTTAAAGACGGTGTTCCAGACCTTGCAGCAGCTTTCGTTGCACACCACAAAGGAGTTGTGCCTTCTGGTCAGCAAGCTTATCCCGGTATACCTAAATTTATTGATACCGATGGTGATGGTATAATCGACACCAAAGACTACGTAGAAATCGGAAACATGACGCCAAAACACACCGGCGGGATCAGTATAACGGCGAACTATAAAAACATCGACCTAGGGGCTTATTTCAACTGGAGTTATGGGAACCAAATTTACAACGCCAACAAATTGGCTAGCCTTTACAACGGGAACAAAGGAGGCGGATTATACGGCAACAAATTGGATATCGTAAACGATAGTTATAAAATCTACGACATCGACGCCGATGGAAACCTCCAACGGATAACGAATCCTACTGCTTTAGATGCATTAAACCAGAACGCTACGTTACCACTCACCTACCTACATCAAGGCTATGTGAGTAATATTGGTATCGAGAATGGATCATACCTGCGTCTGAACACCTTAACATTAGGTTATAGCATGACGAAATCGCTAACGAGCAAAATTGGACTTAATAAGTTACGTATTTATGGTACGATCTATAATGTAGCCACATTAACCGGATACTCCGGAATTGACCCCGAAGTGAATGCGAACCCAAATATCAATAACTCGCGCTATCCTACGCCAGGCTTCGATTGGGGCACTTATCCCCGTCCACGTCAGTTTGTGATCGGATTAAGTGCCACTTTTTAAACCGTATGATTGATTAAAAAATTAAACAAAAGAATCATGAAAAGAATAGCTTTATATATATACTTGGCGTTAACATCTACGATGTTTCTCCAATGTAAAGACTATCTAGACGTCACCAACCCAGGACAAAGTGACAACGAGTTTGTTATGTCGAGTCCAGAGGAAGCCGCAAAAACCTTATCGTGGGCTTACGGCGAATACCGCACAAACGTGGCTGCTGGTGGCAACTACAACTGGCAAGATCCATTGGGATCCGATGCCGAATACATGAGTGAATATCCCACCGGGAATAATGTGATCGCACGACTACAGCCGGAAGCCTCTGCCGTGGGCAATGCTGCCACACAGTTTAATAGTTTGAATATTATTTTGGCGCGCGCCTCTCGAATCGCAGCGATCATCCAAGACAAAGGCGTTCTGGAAACCAACGAAGCCACGGAATGGAAACAGCTCTATGGTGAAGCAAAAACGATGTGGGCGCTCTGTGGCTGGGAGTTGGTGCGTCACTTTGGAGATGTGCCATTCGGTTATGAGAACACCTATGTACAAGACTACGAATTGAAATCACGCTTTGCGATCATGGACACCCTGATTGCCGAATTAAAGTCAGTAGAAGGTTTGATGTATAAAGTAGGCGAAGGCGGTGTCACGGCAGAACGTCTCAACCGCTCCTATGCAAACGCCCTTATTGGTGAAATTGCTTTGCATGCTGGTGGTTGGCAAACTATCCGTACGGATGTACCAGGTTTATATGGTGACATACAGTTTGATTACAAGGGAACAGACGACGGGACCTGTGTCTATGCCCGACGAAAAGACTACATGGATTATATCCGGGTGGCAGAGCAATATCTTAACCTTGCTGTCAACACGCATAATGGAACCGCTAGACTTATTACCACAGATAGCAGAGCTGTAAATAACCCGTTTCAAGTACACTGGCAAGAAATCAACTCCAGACGTGTCAGTCCAGAGTCCTTATACGAAGTCGCTTGTGCGCCAGGCTTCGGAGGGGAGCATCCATATTCACAGGGACGTCCCGGTTCGAATAACGGAGCTGTTTCGGTACTCAATACTTTTGCTGCTATCCGCATCGTGCCATCCTTCTTTTACAATGGCTACGAAGATGGAGACAGACGACGCGATGTCAGCATGGTGGTAACCGGTAGCGATGCGGCAACCGGAAGAGAAACTTTGATGCCGATGGGCGCCGGAACACGTATCGGCGGCGGAGGTCCCGCTATCAATAAATGGGATCAAAACCGAGGGGACAATCCATTAATCCCAAATAATGCCTTCCGTAACTCCGGCATGAATTATACGGTCATGCGTATGGCGGATGCCATGTTGATGTTAGCCGAGGCAAAGGCCATTCTCGGCACCGATAATGGTGGTGCCGTAAACCTTGTCAATCAAATCCGCGCTCGGGCATTTGGCCATACTAGTGCCAATATTCCTGCGCTAAGTGGAGAAGCACTCCTCGACGCGGTCTACGAAGAGCGTAAATTGGAATTACTTGGTGAAGGAGATGTTCGCTGGGATATGATACGTTCGGGAAAATTCAACGAAAGAGCTATTCAAGTTCGTCAGGAAATGGAAAACATGTTGGCTGGATTGGCTAGCAACGGTTATTATACCTTTCCAAGTGGCCGAACGATTTCTAATTATATCTGGACGAAGCATGTCCAACTAACTCCGGGCAGCTCAGCGGCCGTGGTTACACAGGAAAGCACCGATCCAAACGATCCGGCACGCTTCCCAGGATGGCGAGGAATCTTCAACTGGAATGCGGCTGCTCACGCTAGCATTACTGCTAAAAACCTAGCCGTCCAAGGTCTGTACAGTTACATCAACCCGAGTGGAGCAGAAGCTATAGCACTAGAAGCTAATGGCTACGTAAAGACTGACTGGGCGGTCAAAATGTTGCAGGGGACCAACCCGGCTATGTATAGAGCCGCTATTCTAGATGGCGTTGTGGGTAGAGAAAATTTGGCTCCTCGCTACTTTCATCCTATGCCATTGACGGTAATCGATCAATCGAAAGGCAAAGTAAGAAACGGTTACGGGCTACCCAACAATTAAATTATCGGATAATTGCGTACACTTTGTATTATATTACTTTTTATCTTACCGCTTGTGGGCTCTCCACAAGCGGTCGGTCATTTAACGACATATACCAAGGAAAATGGTCCTTCCCACCGTACGGTGTCGTGTATCACGAAAGATAAAGATGGTTTTCTATGGTTAGGCACCTGGAATGGCATCAATCGCTATGACGGAACAACGTTTAAAACATTTGATGTTGTTCAAGAACACGGCAACAGCCTATCTCTACAAACGCGTAGAATTATACAAATTTTAGATGACGACGATTATCTATGGGTATTGACATACGATCACCAAGTCTATTGGTTTAACAAAAAGACAGAAAGGTTTCACGCCTTATCCTCGTTGATAAAGCAATCCCTGGGACGCACCTATCTTTTTAATAAGATATTCCTCTTAACCGATGATTATGTCTGGCTTGGCACAGAAGAACAGGGCATCGTGGCCATACCTCGTAGAGACAGGTCAGCCAACATCTTACATTTTAGCCCGAAAAGCGCAACACCTTATCGCATTTCCTCGGATACCATTAATATTGTTCATCAGGATAAAAGGGGGCATATCTGGATAGCAACCAACAAGGGGCTTGACCATCTCTCGCCGTTAGATAAAGAATACCAATCCATGGGTAGTGTATATACAGAAGGGCCGGTTGTCAAATTTGCTCATGGAAAATGGGGCTCTGCATTCATAGCTCATAATTCCGATATATTATTATTAAAAGATGGTCAACATCAAGTGGAAAAGATAAAAATCGGTGGAGATATTGTCCACGCTATCCTTTTCTCAAATTATGGGGATTTCCTATATGCCACACGTCATGACGGTTGTCTATTTAGAGTCAACCTTTCGACAAAGGCTGTGGATAAACTCCTCGAAGGACATCAATCCCTCTATGGTATGTACGAAGATAGTAAGGGAAATCTTTGGATAGAACAGGAGGGCGGTGTGCTCTATTTAGATCGGCGGAGCAGTTTGTCACGCATTTTTGAACCGTTATATGCGAAACAGAATACAAAGACACCGTTTTTTTGCTTTGAAGATGTCAACAAACGCGTATGGATCAGCATTAGAGGAGGTGGTTTCGGCTACTTTGATGAAAATGCACAGGAAGTCAGATTTTCGATGAGCGACATTGGATCGCAAGCCACGGTTTTGCCTCAATATAACTATCTTTTTTTCTATGATCATAGCGGAGCTTTATGGTTTACCTCTGAGGAGAAAGGATTTGTCAAACTTGTTTTTTCCGATGTTGCTTTTCACCATCATGATCTGTTCATCGACAAGCACGATGCTTTAAACGATGAGGTTAGAAGTTTGATGTTGGATGCAACTGCAAAATTATGGGTGGGAACAAAAGCGGGAAACCTCTACATTCGACAGGACGAAAAGGCGATTTCTCTTTTTAATCCTACCATTTTTAAAGCGTCTGATGGTATCTACAGTTTGTTGGAAGATCATTCCGGTAATATCTGGATTGGGACAAAAGCATTAGGATTGTTTAAGGCAGCGGCCAAAGGTGATGGCGGGTATACATTAAGTCGGATTACGAGCGAACAGCATGGATTGGACGCCGACCAAATATATACATTGGCCCAAGATCAGAAACAGCGTATCTGGGTAGGTACTTTCGATAATGGATTATATAAATTGGAACATGGGTTTGGAAAGGTTGACGTGAAAAAGATCACCTGGACAAGCCATGCGACACAAAACAGATTGTTTAACAAAATCCGCCACATCACTTTTGATCCGCATGGAAACTTGTGGATTGCAACGACAGAAGGACTGGTCATACATGCCCCGCATGGGGAGACCCGCTTTTTCTTTGACACCCCACATCATCCTATAAAACTGGGCGACAATGATATACAATATATTTTTTCGGACGCACAAGGGGCAATGTACTTATGTACGTCTGGCGGCGGGCTTACCAAAGTAGAAGGCAATCCTTTTAGAGAATTGACGTTCACGAATTTCGGACGGCAGCAAGGACTTTACAATAGTTTTATTTTAGGCGGCACCGCCGATTCTAAAGGCAATCTATGGCTTTCCACCGAAGGTGGGTTAATCAAGTATGACCAACATCGTAAACAATTTATGAACATGGACGCCGGAGATCGACTTAATAGTCTGTCTTTTTCGGAGAAAACAGTGTCTGGGACAGCGGAAAACTGTCTTTTCTTCGGAACGAACAAGGGCTTCCTCACGGTAAGTCCTACGAAGATGCAAGCAAAACCAAAAGCGGTCACAATGGCGCTGACAGGATTGTGGGTCAATAATGAGGAACGAAATTTAATAGGAGATAAGGAAAAAGTGAATATTCAGTATATCGATAACCTAATTCTTCCCCACGACGAAAACAATATCAGTATCGATTTTACTTTAACAGATTTCTGCACAGGCAATCCTAACTTTTCATACAGGTTATTGGGATTAGATAGTATCTGGCAGCAGAACGGCTCGTTAAATCGGGCGACATTCACGAATCTAAAACCTGGTCATTACATATTCGAAGTGAAAGGGGAATATGATCTCTATACAGCTGGACCTTTCCGAAGGCTTTCCATCGTCATATCGTCTCCTTGGTGGGCAACATGGTGGGCTTATGTCCTTTATTTATGCCTCACTATAATCATACTGGCATTCGTCCGCTATTTCGTTAAATCAATATGGCTTTTAAAGCAACGCGTCTTTATTGAGCAAAAGATGGCAGAAGTCAAAATGCGTTTTTTTACAAATATTTCGCACGAATTAAGAACACCTTTAACGCTGATTATCAGTCCGGCAGAACAACTGCTCAAGAGTAAACAGCTAAATGAAGAAAATCGTCAGTATACGCAATTAATCAACTTGAATGCAAAACGCATGCAACGTTTTGTAGATCAACTGCTAGAATTGAGGCAGATACAGGAGAACAGCTACAAATTGCATAAAATCCCCACTGATTTTATTTCGCTTGTGCATCATGTGCTGAATGGTTTTCAAGTGGTCGCAAAAGAGAAAAATATTCGTCTACGACACAACCTCCCCGACGCACCCTTATCTTTGACAATAGACCCGGATAATATGGAAATCGTCCTGTACAATTTGTTATCCAATGCCTTAAAATATACATACCCAAATACGGAAGTTACCGTAGCCTTTAACGTAAATACAGCAGAAGGTTCTGTAACTCTATCGGTAATTGATCAGGGACCTGGTGTCCATGAAGAGGCTTTGAACGAAATTTTTGAACTCTTTCATATAGAATCGACGCCCTTCCTCCAATCGGAAAAAAGTTCGGGCATAGGATTATCTCTTGCGAAAGAACTCATACAGCTACACGGTGGTAAAATATGGGCAAAAAATCGCGAAGGTGGAGGCCTAGAGGTTACTTTTTCCTTAATGTTAGATCAAGAAAAATGTGCCGAACCTAAGTTTATTCCTGTTGTACAAGAAAATATCGGCACCTATCTAGACCATGATACTGACGGGTGGCAAGAAGAAGCCGCAGCATCAAAAGAAGAACAAGTCCTTCTTGTCGAAGATAATGAAGAACTCCGTGCCTTTTTAGTTTCGCAGCTACGGAAATACTACCAAGTAATAGAAGCTGGACAGGGAGATGACGGATTATCTGCGGCCATAAAAAACCAACCAGACATTATCGTCAGCGACGTAATGATGCCTGGTATGAATGGAATAGACCTGGTGAAGCAATTAAGAAAACATACCGAAACAAGTCATATCCCTATTATTCTGCTGAGTGCGAAGCACGCCATAGAAACACAGATACAGGGTCTTCAATATGGTGCAGACTATTATATCACCAAACCTTTCCATTTGGATTTTCTATTGGCTTCTCTACAGCGTCTTTTAAAACAACGTAAGCTTCTTTTTGAACATATGGTAAATCAACGCGAGCTGTTGATATGCACGGATGATATCATTATCACAGACCATGACCGGGAGTTTCTTCGGAATGTTATTTCCATCGTGGAGGAGAGAATGGAATGTCCTACGTTAAGTATTGATCAAATAGCGGATTCGCTCAATTTGGGTCGGAATACGTTCTATAAAAAATTCAAAAGTCTGACCGATACCGCTCCGGTGGAGTTTGTGCGGGACATGCGGCTTCAAAAAGCCAAAATATTGTTGGATCAAGGATTGGATAATATTGCAGAAATCGCCTATCAAGTCGGTTTTAGTAACCCGAAGTATTTCAGTACTTGTTTTCGGGAAAAGTTTGGTATGTCGCCTAAGACATATTTCCAACAAAAAAAGTCGCCCGAGCGAAATACTTTCTAAAATTTGCCTCTCCACACAGGTGGATTTAAAATTTAAACCTTATTAATCAAAATTTGAACCTCGAAAACGGCTCTGTCTCTTATACTTGTGGTGCCTTTTGTTGCAATCGGTTGCATGCAAAGGAGGCTAAAACTATAAACCAAAGTAATATGAAACTAAATTTAATCACATCATTTTTCTTGATCAGTATGGCCTGTTATAGCTACATGGCCCATGCATCGGGATTGGATCCAGATCGGTTGTTTGAAACCGCGGCTGTCCAAAAGCTGATTGACGTCACGGGACGGGTTAATGATACCGATGGCAATCCCATAGGAGGGGTAACGGTAAGCGTCAAAGGGGGAAATAAAGTTACCTCTACCGATAACGCCGGTCAATATGCATTACGAGACATCGAAGAGAACACCATTCTTGTTTTTATGTATATGGGCAAGCAATCGCAGGAGGTCTCTATATCCGCACGCACCCGCGTTAATGTTGTTTTGGAGGGAAGTTCTTCGACTATAGAAGAGGTTGTTGCCATTGGATATGGAACAGCGAGGCGTAAAGATCTAACCGGCTCTGTCGCATCGATTAATGCAGAGCAGCTAAAAGATTTACCTACTGTCTCGGTGCTTCAAGCCATACAAGGGAGAATGCCAGGGGTCCATGTAACTATCACAGAAGGATCTCCGGATGCTGATATAAAGGTTCGTGTGCGTGGGGGAAACTCCATCACGCAAGATAACTCTCCGCTATATATCGTAGACGGCTTCCGGGTTGCCAATATCAACGATATTCCCATGACCGATATCGAGAACATCGACGTTCTGAAAGACGCCGCATCAACGGCTATCTATGGGTCAGAGGGAGCCAACGGTGTCGTTTTGATCACGACTAAGTCTGGTAAAGGCGGTTCGCCTAAAATCGCATTTAGTTCGTATTTGGGTGTCAGTAACGTCTACAACTTGACAGAAGTATTATCTCCTTATGAATACGTCTATTGGCAACGGGAGCTTGATCCGTCAACTTCCGCCAATAATAGTTTCAATTCCATGTATGGGCTGTGGGAAGACCTGGATATCTACAAATCCAAAGCAGGTATCAACTGGCAAGACCGGCTTTACGGCAATACCGGTATACAGCAGAATTACAATGTTGGACTCAGTGGGGGCGACCAAGATGGCAGCTTAACCTATAACATCAATTATACCCGGGACGATGAAGATTATATTATGCTAAACTCTGCCTATCAGCGTGATTATGTCAGCGCCAAACTTAATAAGAAAATCAGCCCTAAACTGTCTTTCGAGTTTAATTCGCGTATGTCTGCAACGGAAATACAGGGTCCCAGTATATCGGATGGACGAAAGCTCCGGGAGGCTGTTAAATATGCCCCGGTACGGAGTTTAGCCTCCTTGACCGAGGATGCCCTTGGCGGTGCAGAAGATATCACTTCACCAGAAGCGCTAAGTTCCTTGCGCGATCCTGTCGTGAATGTCGAAAATGAATATAAAGATCAAAATCGTTTTAACCTCACCTTTAATGCCGGCTTCAACTGGAAAATTATCGATGGGCTGCGCTTTAGCACCAAAGGATCCTTTGGGTATAACAAAGATTTTACGGATAATATATGGGTGCGTGGCACGGGGCAGTCAAGCTCTAATGGCGGACAGCCCGTAGCTCGTAGAGAAGATAGAAAAGGAACCTTGTATTCTATACAAAACGTCCTGACGTATGATTTCAATTTGCAAGAAGATAAACACCGCTTTACCATCGTGGGTGGGCAGGAGATCACAAACAGTCAACGGAACGATATGTTAATGGAGTCCAAGTTCTATCCCGAAGATTTCACTCCGCAGGATGTATTAGCGATGTGGAATTACGGCACGCCACAACCTACTTATACTACGATCGGCGAGCCATCCAGAACTTCGTCCTACTTTTCTCGGGTCAATTATACCCTCAGCGATCGGTATATATTGACCCTGACCGGAAGAGTAGATGGCAAGAACGTTTTTGCACCCGGCAACCGGTGGGGCTTCTTTCCTGGTGCTGCTTTCGCCTGGCGTTTCTCTGACGAAACCTTTATGGAGAATACGCGTAGTTGGCTATCTGATGCAAAATTACGCTTAAGCCGTGGAGCGGTGGGCAACGCTAGAGTAGGTTCTTATTGGCGACAGGAATATGGGTTCGTCACTGGAGGTAATCAGCTGTATTACATCGGTGAAACGCCCCAGAGTGCATTACGTACAAAAAACACACTCAAAAATGAAAACCTAACCTGGGAAAGTACAGTCTCTACCAATATAGGTCTAGACTTAAGCTTCTTGAACAGCCGGTTCAATGTCACGATCGATGCCTATAATAATATTACAAACGACCTGATTCTTCAAGTTCCTCTTCCTTCCAGTTCTGGCTATGCAAATCAATACCAGAACATCGGTAGCACCTCCAATAAGGGATTAGAGTTTTCCGCCTCGGCTGTGGTAATAGAGAAAAAAGATTTTCGGTTATCAGCTGACTTCAATATCTCGTTCAACCGAAATAAAATCCGAGCGCTTCTTGATGGATTGGACGAGATGAATACGCCTGCCTCTGCATGGTTGGATTTCGGGCGGGATGATTTCCGAGCTATAGTAGGCCAATCTGTGGGGCTGATGTACGGATTTCTTTCCGATGGCTATTATACTTTTGATGATTTCCATTTTGATGGGGATCAAAATAAGTGGATTTTAAACGATGGTGTGGTAGACGCTTCCCACGTCATGTCCCGCTCGGGTAATTATTTTGGACCAGGTCATATCAAACTAAAAAAAGTAGGAGGAGAGGGAACCGTTGTCAATCCAGACGATGACCGGGTGGTTATTGGTAGGGCACAGCCTAAACATACGGGCGGTTTTATGTTGAATAGCAGTTACAAAAATTTTGACCTGGCGGCGATGTTTAACTGGTCTTACGGAAACAACATCTATAATGCCGACAAAATTGATTTCAACGCCTATGAGGGTTCGAAACGCTACCAAAACTTGAGTGCAGATATGCGCCTATCGGAGCGTTTCACCACCATCGACCCCGCTACGGGATACAACATCATGTTTGGAAACGAAGCGAATCCCGAGATGTTCCGGGCATTAAACGAAGGAAAGACCATGTGGAATCCCATGGCAGCCAATGCGCGTATCTTGACAGATTGGGCTATCGAAGACGGTTCGTTTTTACGGCTGAGCAATCTAACCCTTGGTTACACCTTGCCTTCACATATCGCTAACCGTTTGCTCATGCAAAACCTACGGGTATACGTTGCGGGATATAACCTACATGTGTGGACAAAATACACCGGACAGGATCCCGAAGTAGATACCCAACGGAATGCATTAACCCCAGGAGTAGGGTATTCCGCATATCCGAAATCTAAAAAAGTGTTGTTTGGATTAAATGTTACATTTTAAGAGATGATGAAAATGAAAAAGATAATAGGAATAATTTCTGTCGTGTTCGTCACGTTTTTCACCGCTTGTGAAAAGTATTTAGAAACAGAGTCGCCTTCTTCGTTGAGCCCGGAGACCGTATTCAACACCAGCTCCATGGCAAAAGCGGCCGTTATGGGGCTTTATGGACGGATGACAGACGCGTATATATACGGTCAGAAGCTTGCCGTCAACTGGCAAGGCGTGTCGGATACGGAATCCAATGGCAGCTTTAGCGAGACCAACTATGTCCAACCGACCAGTGATTACGGTGCCGGCAACTTTTTTGGTGATGCCAACAATCAAACCACCCGTTGGCAGCGTCTATATGAATTTGCCGAGATGTCCACGGCTGTCGTAGATGGCATCCGTAACTCCCCCATATTAGAAAGCGATGCAGCAACCATGAAACCACTATTGGGAGAAGCACTTACGCTCAAATCATTGGCCTTTTTTGAAATTGCGCGATATTGGGGTGATGCACCTTATAAAAAAGAAGCTTCTAAATCCGATCTTTCCAACGTATATTCCGGAAAGTCAGACAAAGATACCATTTACCACTATCTCGTGCAGGATCTAAACGAAGCACAGTCATACCTACCCTATAAAGGTGCTACGGGCGAATACGGTACCGTAGAGCGTATCACCAAAGGCTTTGCGAAAGGTCTGTTGGCAAGGGTAGCGTTATTTGCCGGAGGCTGGTCGTTAAGGGACGCGAGTCTATTCCCCAACTCCACGGCGGAAAAACACCCAACCATTCCCGAAACCAACGGTTACTACGTAGGACGTCCGAAAAACTGGCGCGATTACTATGAGATTGCTGCCCAGCATACGGCAGAGCTGATTGGCTCGCCCGACAACCCACACGCCTTAGATCCGAGCTTTCAACATATATGGGAAACCATATGTGGTGGTCAGTTGAACAGCTTCAATGAAAATCTTTTCGAAGTTGCGTTCGGTATGGGGCAGAACGGTGATATCGGCTCGTTAATGGGCTACGCGGTCGCAGGCGGATCTAAATACGGATCGAGGGGCTTCGGCGGTAGCTATGTAACCTCTACCGCATACTATTTTTACTCGTTCGACCGCGAAGATCAGCGTCGCGATGTAACCTTGACCTGGATTGGATACGGTGGCGATAATAAGGAAAATGTGAGCACCAACCCCTATGATGTTAAATTTGGAAAATGGCGGATATATTGGATGTCTGATGCCTATTTGGCGATGCATAAAACCGCTAGCGGAAGGATTGCTACCGGTGTGAACTGGATTTTGATGCGTTATTCGGACGTGTACCTGATGTATGCCGAAGCGTTGAGCCAATTAGAAAACCCAGACGCCGTACACGAAGCGGCCGGGATATCCGCACGCCAAGCCCTAGAAAAGGTACGTGAAAGAGCTTTCGGCACCGGGTCGGCAAAGATAACCCAATATGATCCCAATTTCTTGGACGCGGTCATCA
The DNA here is from genome assembly GCF_014692505.1 of Sphingobacterium arenae. GTDB lineage: Bacteria > Bacteroidota > Bacteroidia > Sphingobacteriales > Sphingobacteriaceae > Sphingobacterium > Sphingobacterium arenae. Next base: position 142,465 of record NZ_JACNYK010000001.1, read on the forward strand.
ACGAGCGTGCATGGGAGTTTGGAGGAGAATCAATCCGCAAACAAGATCTAGTCCGTTGGGGATTGCTATACGAGAAAATCGAAGACATGAAGAAAGCACTTTGTCTCATGTACGATAATACGCGACCCGTGACCATATTTGACAAAACCTATCAACCTTCGGATTTTCCCAAAACCGTCTACTACAGGTTCCGGAATGCAGAATACATAGATCAAAGCTCGTTAAATTATTATGGCGATCTTCCCGCTAATCCAGGAGGAGATTGGCTGTCTGTCTCTTGGTTTACAACGGCAGCCGAAAAACCGGCCACTGTAGAGCCGGGCCGTACCTACAACTATACCATGTGGCCCGTGAGAACGCTTCTGGCAGGAACAGGTCTGATGGCTTCATACGACTATTCGGAATTTCTATCTACCCTGACCTATGGAACGGAAATCCAAAATTTACTGCGACAATATAAAATGGGGAACGGCGTATGTAATTATCGCTATCCGTTTGCCATCTATGTGGACGATATCCGTGAGTCAAGAGGTTATTTAGAAAATTCATATGGATATTAATGCATTAGGGGAAACAATCATGAGAAAGATTTTAATAAATATGATCATGCTAGTTGCAACGGCACTAGCTATGTCAAGCTGCGAGAAGAAAGTAAACGATTGGGCGGTTGATCCATCGCACGAACGGCTTTTCCGCTCTTTAACTTTTGGACCTACCTTAACAGGAGATACGAATGTAGAAATTGGCTATACGCAAGTGGTATCGGCCGATCGCTATATCTTTGAATTTAGTAAAGATAGCTTAGAGTTTAACGAAATTGTCAAAACGGTAGAAATCCTAGCGGATACCTTAACGCCTTTTGCACCTTCTACCACACCGACGAGGGTACTATATCAAACAATATTTGAAGGCCTGGATGGCCTATCGCAGTATTCCGTAAGGATGAAGGGAATCAGTGATGAAACAGGGCTCGAATCGGACTATGTACAATTTGCATTTAGGACGGCAGCCGAACAATTGTTTACGGCTCCGGAGATTGCCGTGAACAGTATAACACTGCGTTGGCCTAAAAATTCGGAAGTGACCCATGTTTTTTTCGGTGATACCTTGGCGAATCGTACGGATACTGGTATTAAGGTCGAACGCATTGATCTGTCTGCAGAAAACAAAGCGGATGGTTCTATTACATTACGTGATTTGAAAGCAGGTACAGTATACACGGTTTCGATTTATAAGGATGACGTACAACGTGGACATATGTTCATCCGCACGGCCGGAATCGCCGGCGGAGAGGTGATTGCCGTAAAACCGGGAGATAATATAACCAGTCTGGCGGAGAACGCTGTCGCTGCCGGAAATTCGGATATTACCTTTGTATTTGCTGGTGGAAGCACTTATGATCTTGGAACTGTTACAATCCCTGCGGGAGTAACTAACGTCAGTATGACCGGCGAAATGACGCCAACCAGAACAAAACCTAAGGTAACGATCAATTCATTTAAGCTCGTAAATACACAATTCGGTCGGGTGATTTTTGAAAATCTTGACATATACGCCGCTAGTGGCGCTTCTTTCCTAATTACACAAGAACAGAATGGTGCCAATGTAGCGCATTACTCTTTTATCAATTGTTATATCGAACGGTTCGGAAATGGTGTGGTACGGTTGAACAACGCAGTCACTGTGGGTGGTGTTACCTTTGATAATTGTCAGATCGACCGAAACGGAGGCTGGGGTGTTGTAAATGTGGGGGGAAGTGAGGCTGTTGTAGATTCCATCAAGTTTACCAACAGTACGCTAACAGATCTTGCTACACAGCTCATGGATGTACGGGTTGCGGTTAAGAAGATCGCCGTAGAAAATTGCACATTCTACAACCAGCATGCTAGCATGGCTCAATTACTGCGCTTCGATACCAACCGGTTGCCGTTAGCATTTGTTGGAAGCAATAATATTATTGCTGGCACAAACAGCGGGGCGAAGCTGAATGCAACCAGCTATGACCATGCAAACTTCAGTCTTCCGGTATCCTTTGCAGGTAGCTATCGGACGAATGAGTTTGAGATAGAAAGGGATTCTCGTGGATTTGCGGATATTACCCTCTTCAGCGGTAGCGCTGCCGATCTTTTTGTAGATCCGGATGCCGGCGATTTTAGGATTAAACCAGGAAATGGTTTTGGCGGTCGTGGGACAGCTGGCGATCCGCGCTGGTTCGAATAAAAATAACCCGATATGCCCACAGGGAATAAGCTCCCTGTGGGCATATATAAATTACATATTGTTATGAACATACAGAAAATATACAATACGCTTTTTATCCCGTTGACTATCTTATCCTTAATAATATTTACCTTTTGTAGTAAGGGTAACGGTGTCACCGAGAATGACAGCGGTAACGACGATGACGATGGCCCAACGCCCGTTGTTGAAGAGGCATTAGCTTTTCCGGGGGCAGAGGGTTTCGGACAAAAAGTGACTGGAGGCCGCGGGGGGAAGGTTATTAAAGTAACCAATCTAAATGATGCCGGAGAGGGTAGCTTGCGCGCTGCAATCAGTGCATCTGGTGCTCGTATTATCGTATTCGACGTATCGGGTACCATTGAACTGCAATCACAACTAAACATCCGAAATCCCCATATTACGCTTGCTGGGCAGACGGCTCCCGGCGATGGCATTACCATCAAGAATTATCCGGTGGTGGTTTCCACGGAAAATGTCATTATACGCTATATGCGTTTCCGAATGGGCGATGAAAAAAATGTAGAGGCCGATGCTTTAGGTGGTTTCGAACAAAAGGATATTATCATCGATCATTGTTCGATGAGTTGGTCCACCGATGAGTGCGTATCTTTTTATAGCAATGAAAACTTCACCATGCAATGGTGCATTATCTCGGAGAGTTTACGGGTTTCTGCGCATGATAAAGGCGCACACGGTTATGGCGGAATATTTGGTGGAATAAAGGCTAGCTTTCACCATAATCTACTCGCACATCACGATAGCCGTAATCCGCGCTTTGGAGAGCGTGGCGGAACAGATATTGCCAAGCGTTCTCTAGTGGATTATAGAAATAATGTAATCTATAATTGGGCGGGGAACAGTGCCTATGGTGGTGAGGGAATGCACATCAATTTGGTCAATAATTATTATAAGCCAGGTCCCGCCACACGCGCGAAAACGCGTATTTATTCTATTGATAAAAGCAAAAACCCGGATGAGCCGATGTATGATATATGGGGGAAATATTATATTGCCGGAAATTTTTTTGAAGGCGAGCCGCAGGTGACAGAAGATAACTGGACTTATGGTGTTTATAACCAGTTTCATCACAGCTATGGTGACGTATCGGAGGCAGACAAGATCGCGATGCAAATCGGGACACCCCATGATAATGAAGGCAATGTCGAAACGCAGACGGCGCAAGATGCTTATGAAAAAGTTTTAGCGCATGTGGGTGCTAGCTTAAAAAGAGACGCCGTTGACCTGCGGATTATAGACGATGTACGCAATAAAACGTATACTGCTCATGGTTCCAGCGGTGATCAAAATAGCCGATTTGGCATTATTGACAGTCCGCAGGATGTAGGCGGTTGGCCCGAGTTACAATCGAACACCGCCCCGAAGGATTCGGATGGAGACGGCATGCCCGACGACTGGGAAGTTGCCCACACCCTCGATCCTCATAAGCCAAACGCCAATGGACGGGATCTCAGCACGGCGTATGATAATATTGAGGTGTACATGAATAGTCTAGTGAACATTAAATAACGATAGTATGATTTCAATATTGAAAATAAAAAATTGCATGCCAGGTATCTCTGTGCTTTGCTCTATCCTACTAATAGCCGTTTATCCCATCTTGATATCGTGTTCTAAAAGTTCGGAAACATCGGATGAAACTACGCCAATAGAAGGAGAGGATAAAACAATCAAAGCAAATGCTGTTGTAGCCGCAGATGGTACGGGGGATTTCACATCCCTTCAAGACGCGATTAATGCCGCACCAAATAATAGAACGGAATATTACTACATCTATATCAAAAAAGGCACGTATAAAGAGGTCATTACCGTGCCGAAGAATAAAGACTATATATACGTGGTCGGAGAAAACGAAGCAACCACCGTTTTAACGTATGATAATTATGCCAGCCGACGTAAACCGGATGGTTCTGAATATGGAACGAGTGGTTCGGCTTCTTTTTTCGTATATGGAAATAATTTCGTGGCCGAAAACATCACGTTTGAGAATACCGCTGGAATGACCGCGGGACAGGCGCTGGCGATCAATATTGGTGGTGCACGTTCCTCTTTTCGAAACTGTCGATTTTTAGGACACCAAGACACTTGGTATGCTGGCAATGGAACTTATCAATATTTGAAAGATTGCTTTATAGAAGGCTCAGTTGATTTTATTTTCGGCGGTTCGACAGCTTATTTTGACAACTGCCAATTGAAAAGCACACGCAACGGATACATTACGGCAGCATCTACACCAGAAAATCAGGCCTACGGCTATGTGTTTCAACACTGCAAGGTAACCGCCTATCCCACGGTAGCAGAAAGTTCCGTCTACCTCGGTAGGCCCTGGCGCCCGAATGCAAAGGTTATATTCATCGAATGCGCTATGGATGAGCACATACAACAACCCGGGTGGCATAATTGGGGGAATCCCGATAATGAAAAAACAGCTTTTTATGCCGAGTACAAATCTACCGGTATAGGCGCTAGCATAGATACCCGCGTTTCATGGTCTAGGCAGTTAACCGATGAACAGGCGGCCAGCTTCAGCTATGATAAGGTGATCGGCGGTAAGCATCCAGATTTTAAATCCGATGAAGTGAACATAACAATAGAATGAAGACCCTTTTCCCAAAAACGAAATACCAGACTGTAATTTTTAAAGAAAAAATATGATTTTTAACCGCACAAAGAAGATTTTGCTCAGCGCCACCGTTTTATGTATATTAAACAATATCCATCACGTGCAGGCGCAGTCCTCTACAAGTCCCTATCATTGGGACAACCTGCCGCAAATTACACAACCGGAATTTCCGAAAGACACTATCGACATCCGACAATTTGGAGCTAAGGGAGACGGGCGCACGCTCAATACCCACAGTATCCAAGAAGCACTTATCGCCTCGAGCAAAAAAGGCGGTGGTGTAGTTTTAATCCCTGCTGGATATTGGCTTTCCGGACCACTGGAATTGCAGAGCAACGTGAACCTGCATTTAGACGACAACGCCTTCTTACAGTTCACGACCGACTTTGATCAATATAAGATCGTAGAAGGAAACTATGAAGGCAAGCCATCTGCCCGAAACCAGTCTCCCATTAGCGGTAAAAGCTTAAAAAATATTGCCATTACCGGCAAGGGCACAATCGATGGTAACGGCGATGCCTGGCGCATGGTTGGAAAAGGAGCACTAACGGAAAGAGAGTGGCGCGATAAGGTTGCCTCTGGTGGACTGGTCAGCGAGGACGGCAAAACGTGGTTCCCTTCCGAAAAAACGAAACGGGCTCACGAGGAAAAACGTTCCGTTTTATTGGGCAAAGGGAAAACCTTGGCAGATTTTGAAGATATTAAGGACTACCTACGCCCCAACTTACTTGTTTTAACGCAATGTGAAAATGTACTACTAGAAGGTGTCACCTTACAGAACTCACCCGCATGGAACCTCCATCCGCTCATGAGCCAACATATCACGATCCGGGACGTCAAGATCAAAAATCCCGACTATGCCCAAAACGGAGACGGCATCGATATTGAATCTTGCTCTTATGTGCTCGTTGAAGATTGTATTTTAGATGTGGGTGATGATGCTATTTGTATCAAGTCGGGCAAAGACGAGGAAGGACGCAAAAGAGGTATAGCCACGGAAAAAGTAATCATCCGCCGTAATAAAGTATATTTAGGACACGGTGGATTCGTCGTAGGCAGTGAGATGTCGGGAGGTGCGCGAGATATTTTCGTCGAAGATTGTACGTTTATGGGCACGGACAAAGGGATACGTTTCAAGACCACACGTGGTCGCGGTGGTATCGTAGAGAATATTCATATCCGTGATATAAACATGTCACATATTGTTGACGAAGCCATTTTCTTTGATATGTACTACTGGACCAAACCACCAGAAGCAAACGAAGTACAGGAAATTCCTCCGGTAACGGTAGAGACACCACGAATTAGAAACGTATTTATCGAAAACATCCATTGCAACGGCGCTAAGGTAGGTGTCTTCGTGCGTGGGTTGCCGGAAATGCCAGTACAACATATCCATATGAAGAATTTAAACCTGACCGTGAATAAAGGAATTGAAATAAAAGATGCACAGCATATTACGATAGAAAATGCGCTATTAAATACCCAGACAGAAGCTCCTTTATTGTATATCGAAAGTGCAAAAGACCTTGCATTTAAAGGGTTGCAATTCGATCAGAAACAACCACAGGTTGTGGAAGTACATGGCTCCAATTCGTCGAATATTATCATTAAAAACACCCCGATTGATAAGGGTAATATGAGCTTCCATCATGGAGCAAGCAAAGAAGCAGTAACACTGAACTAAAACAGAAACAATGAGGAATAAAAATAGGTTAAAGAGGATTTTATTGGCGGCCACGGTACTATTCGCTCCGTGGGTGCTGTTACGCGCACAACAAGAGCTAAAACTGAAATATGATAAACCTGCCACCGATTGGAACGAAGCGCTGCCGCTTGGCAACAGCCGGCTAGGTGCCATGGTTTTTGGAAACCCAGCGAAAGAACAAATACAGTTGAACGAAGAAACGATATGGGCGGGCGAACCGGGCAATAACGTTCCCAAAAACACATACGACAAGATTGTAGCGATCCGAAAACTATTGGCAGAAGGCAAGGCCAAGGAGGCTCAGGACCTGTCGAATGCGACCTTCCCGCGACAAGCACCCGATGGTTTAGATTATGGGATGCCTTATCAAACCTTTGGAAGTCTTTGGTTAAATTTCCCAGGGCACGAGACATTCAGCGATTTTTATCGCGAGCTCGACATCCAAGATGCGGTAGCACGCACATCGTATAAGGTGGACGGCGTTCAATATAATCGAGAAGTGTTTGCTTCTTTTACGGACGATGTTGTCATCGTTCGTTTAACTTCCTCCAAGAAAAATGCCCTTTCGTTTTCCATGGGGCTCAGCACTCCCCATAAGATACACGCGCTAACCGCAACAGAAAAACAGTTGAGCCTGTCGGGTACCAGCGGATCAGCGGATCGCAAAACGGGGAAAGTAAATTTTGAAGGTACCGTGCAGCCGCTCCTAAAGGGAGGACAGCTGACCGTAAACGGGAATAGCTTTGACATCAAAAATGCGGACGAGGTGATCTTGTATATTTCTATTGGCACCAATTTCAATCGGTATAACGATTTAAGTGGAAACCCGTCCAAACGGGCACAAACGATATTGGACAAGGCATTACGTATAAAATATGATAAGGCACTGGCTAACCATAGCCAAAAATACCAACATTTTTTTAACCGAGTACAGCTGGATCTGGGCACCTCGGCACAGGCTAATAAGACAACCGATGTACGGGTACAAGAGTTTGCAACTGCACACGACCCTGCTTTGGTTTCTTTGTATTTTCAATTTGGGCGATACCTGCTAATCAGTTCCTCGCAGCCCGGTGGTCAGCCAGCGAACCTACAGGGTATATGGAATGAAAAGTTATCTCCGCCATGGGACAGTAAGTATACCGTTAACATTAACACCGAGATGAATTATTGGCCCGCCGAGGTGACTAATCTATCGGAAATGCACGAGCCCCTATTTTCGATGTTGGAAGATCTTTCGGTAACCGGACAGGAAAGCGCACGGGAAATGTACCATGCCCGTGGATGGAATATGCATCATAATACGGATCTGTGGCGCATTACAGGTGTTGTGGATGGTGGTTATTACGGCATGTGGCCGATGGGAGGCGCTTGGTTAAGCCAACATCTATGGCAGCATTACCTCTACAATGGACAAACATCCTTTTTGCAGAAATATTATAATATACTGAAAGGGAAAGCACTGTTCTACCTCGATATTCTGCACGAAGACCGTTCTGGAAAATGGCTGGTCGTCAGTCCTTCGATGTCGCCGGAAAACTCGTATCTGCCGGGTAGTGTTGGCGTGTCAGCCGGTACCACCATGGATAATCAATTGATCTTTGATGTGTTCCACAACTTTATCGATGCTGCAAAAATATTGGATGTAGATACACCGTTGGCGGACTCCGTAAAAGCTGCATTGGATCGTTTGCCTCCTATGCAGATTGGACAGCATACGCAGTTACAAGAATGGTTAGCGGACCTGGATAAAACGACTGACCAGCACCGGCACATCTCTCACTTGTATGGGTTATATCCGGCCGGGCAGATATCGCCTTTCCGTAATCCAGATTTGACAGAAGCAGCCGTCAATTCGTTGATCTACCGCGGCGATAAGTCGACCGGATGGTCCATGGGCTGGAAAGTGAACTGGTGGGCTCGCCTATTGGATGGTAACCAAACGTATAAACTCATTCAGGAGCAGTTGAGTCCACCTGTGGGCGATAAAGGACAGGGAGGAGGTACCTATCCAAATTTATTGGATGCGCATCCCCCTTTCCAAATTGACGGGAATTTCGGCTGTACGTCTGGTATCGCGGAAATGCTGGTACAGTCTTATGACGGGAATGTTTTTATCCTGCCAGCCTTACCCGACGCCTTACCTCATGGCAGCGTCAGTGGTTTGAAAGTCCGTGGCGGATTTGAAATTGACATGACTTGGGCAGATAGCAAACTAAAGACATTGACCATTAAATCAACATTAGGCGGAAACTGTCGCCTTCGTCTAGCGCAGGAAACAAATTTGAAAGGTAATCTCATGATGGACATCGCAGAGGGAGAAAACCCGAATCCATTCTATCGGGTGCATCCGATCAAAGATCCGCTGATATCCGCTAAAGCAAATTTGAAAGGTTTTAAACTTCCAGAGACAAAGCTAATGGAGTTTGATACGAAGGCCGGTAAGACGTATACGTTTGTTAATCAGCAGTAGAGCGGAAATGTGTAGCGTCAAAGCTTATTACCTGAACCATGTTAGGTTGTTCGGGTAATAAGCCAAACTATGCATGTCCCAAATGTGAAGATTCATTTTTTAGGAAGGTACGCTGGCGTCTTTCATCGTGTCTTTGTACATGTACATGTGAATGCCTGCACGGTACTTTTCTGCTTTGTACAAGAACAAAGCCAACATGTCACGTGAGTTACGGATTATGTTCCGTGACTTTGCGGTCAACTACAAGTACATCGTCGTTCACGCACGTGACATCTTTGACAAGTACCGTGCAGTCATCGACCATCAAAAGGACATTGTCGTTATGTCAGGCAACAAGTACGTTTTGACACGGAACAAAGCCGACAACTACAGTGACTTAATGATTAAGTCACTGTACATAGCCACTAAGTACATGCGCAACGGCACGATGTACATGCACAATGGAACGATGTACATGCACAATGGAACGATGTACATGTACAAAAAGCGTGCTTTTGTCTCTTCTTGACATAGTATCATAATTATTTGGCGTTCTATCTTCGTAAATTAACTTATTTTTTCTATTTTAATGAAAAAATCGACATACATAGATTACATGGATATGAAGCTCCTGATAACCGATTCTTATAAATTCGCATTGTTCTTATTGTGCCTCTTTTCAGCTCCCCTATCAAGAGCGCAGGAAACGATTGTATCCTATGTTACCAAAAACGGTGGTCGTACCGTACACAAGGATTCAGCAGAATATACCAGCATACTACGCATAAAACCAAACGAGCAAGGGCTGTATGAACTTAACGACTATTATCAAAACGGCAACTTGAAACGCCATGGTTGGGTAAAGACACTTGACCCTATGCGACTCCGCCTAGAAGGCATGGTAGAGACCTACTATGATAGCGGATCGCTGGAGGCAACTACCTATTATTCCGACAATAAGCGGATTGATACGGCCCATCGCTATTACGAAAGCGGCATTTTAAAAGAAATAAAGGTTTATTTAAAACCGCAAGAAGGACAAAAGCGACCAGCATGGGACGGGACAAACAAACGCTTGCTCTACTACGCAGACTCCGTAGGTCGAATACAAGTGCAGGGAGGGAGCGGTAACATCGTGCTTCCGCACGACAACGGTATCGATGTCGAACAAGGGGTGTACAGGGAAGGCTTACGCGAAGGCCGTTGGGAGGGATCCTTTCGAAAAGGAAAATACCACTTTGAGGAATGGTACCAGGAAGGAATAGTTACGCGAGGCGTTAGCACCGATAGTACAGGAACAAAGCATCCTTATACGGAAAGAGATGTTCAGCCGGAATATCCAGGCGGCGTACAAAATCTTAGGCGGTTTGCGGCACAGCATTATCGCTATCCAAAAGGAGCTGTTCGGGCCCGTGTAAAAGGGCAAGTCATCCTCCGCTTTGTGGTTGATACAGCGGGTAACCCAACAGATTTTGAAATCGTGAACGATTTGGGATACGGCACCGCGGCAGCCGGCATTGAAATGCTCAAAAAGTCAGAAAAATGGTCGCCGGGCTATCAACGGGGTGTTCCAGTCCGTGTGGCCTATACGTTGCCAATTTCATTAAATATCGGTCCTCGTCGTCAACCATAAAAGTACTAATTTAGATTTCGCTCCACGAGCGGCTTACCATCTGTTTCAATACATCTTGCATCCGCTTATGGTAATGCTTTTTCGGTCTATACAGCTCAACCGCACGCCGCTGTGCAGCTTCTGCTTCTGCATAAAAACCGACTTGATACAGCAATTTTGCAAGGATATGGTGTGATTGTCCGCGATCGGGGAGTAGCACCACAGATTTATGCATCCAGCGGATGCCGTCGAATAATATTTCCGGATCATCTTTTCCGAAGGCCAAGAGTTGGTTCGCCCCATAATTCAAGCGATCCACCTGCTCTTTTACGTAGTGTGGGCGCTGCTTTTCCAACCAGCTCTGGAAACGTAGATTTTCGAGGCTGTCCAAAGCAAACCCTCTTCTCGGAATATGCACATTTTTGTTGTTGGCATAATCCAACTTCGCTAAGGAATCTTGGTCTAGCTGATAGAAATAAGTATTATAATAATTCCTTGCATAGGAGCAGTACCGTGCTGTATCTCCGGAAAGCTGCAAATACTTCATTGGATAGAAACTTCGGGCCATATTACCTCGCAAGTGATGTGATTGCCAAGTATTCGCAACGCGGTTTCCTAAGTTTTGAGCCAAAGCAAAGTTCTTTTTATCCAATGCTTCCCGAAAGGTTTGACGCTGTATACGTCCGTTTATCTCTTTGCGGGTGGGGAGCGGCAAGGTCGCGTATAGACTATCCACCATTTTGCGGTTGGTATAAGCTAATCGATAGGTCGGGCTATCATATATCGGTCCGCAACGTAGCAGAAACACCACCGTTTCAAAATTATTCAGCTCCTGTACCGTAAGGCCAGAAACATAATCATTCAATACTTGCTGATCCGTATACTGATCAAAAATTTGGTATTGTTTCAGCAACTTTCGTAATAACAATTGGTTGCGAAAGCCTTTTTTATATTGTGCGGCTAATTTACCCAATGTTTCACCTCTCGCTATAGTTCTTACCGAGTCAATCAACTTCAACAAGGTGTCTTCCTGCATAATATGTTTATTATAGCGAAGTAGTGGATACCCCGCTGTATCCATAAAGAAATAAGTAGGGTTGGTAAGATGATAGGCTTTTAAAACCGGATGGAGAAAATCTGCTGGGTCAATCCGCACCATACCCGAAACAAACTCTTCCTTGAGAATATCTTTCGTCCGTTTTGATATAGACAGGCTATCAAAAGGAGAAAAATGCTCATTTCGTTGATGTACAAGGAAGAAGATGAGCTTACCCTGCTGTTTGGCATTATTTAACAAGCTGCTGTACGCCACATTCTGCGAATAATCCGATTGGGCCACCGACACATGAGCAGTAAAAAAATGGAGGAATAATACGATTAAAATTTTATGATCAATCATAATAGGACTATAAGCTTCGTTACGTCCCATAAAGATATAGAATTGTACGAAATATACCTTACCTCACCGTAGATAAATTGATGTATTTTTTCGTCCAATCGTTCAAATAACAACCGATGTTATTGTCACGGCAATATTACTGAAAATGAGGCTATTTCGTCAATTATTCGTCGCCGTAAGGCAAAAATAAGTCGATCTAATTCGTAACTTTAACAGCTATAAACCTCGCTATATACTTATGATTAGAAACTACTTTTGTATACTGGTTCTGTTGTCCGCATCGGCGATCGTCATGGGCCAAGACAGGCATAATCCTACACCCCAAAATTACCTCAGCATGAGGTGGACAACGGTTGCGACCGGAATGCCGTCGGCGTGGTATAGCACCGATGAAGCTAAGCGGGTCGCAGAAAACGTATTGATCAGTCAAAAGGATATCGGTGGCTGGGTAAAAAACCAACCTTATCACCATGTCTTTTCCGACTCCCTTAGCGCTTATTATAAAAGTACTAAAAAGGATGTCGGAGGTACGTTTGATAACGGGTCTACCATCAGTGAGTTAAGATTTTTAGCCAAGGTATATACGCATTTTAAAGACGAAAGGTACAAAGAAGCCTTTAATAAAGGGTTGAATTACATTTTCTTGGCCCAGTACGATAATGGCGGTTGGCCTCAGTTCTATCCCGTCAGGGATGCTGGAGAGGAGAGACGTACGGACAGGACCGTACCTTATTCCATGCATATCACCTATAACGATAACGCCATGGTGAACATCATGAACTTTCTTAAGGATATTTATGCTGATGTTCCGGAATTTGTCTCCCTAAAAATTGCCCCGAATACAAAAGACAAAGCACGAAAAGCGTTCGATAAGGGTGTAGACTGCGTGCTTAAAACGCAGATCAACGTTAATTCTAAACCGACAGTGTGGTGTGCGCAGCATCATTACAAAACACTTGCTCCGGTTAAAGCCAGGTCTTACGAACTGGAGTCTTTTAGCGGATCAGAGTCCGTGGGTATTGTCGCGTTGCTTATGGATATAGATCATCCTTCTGCAGCCGTTATCGCCGCAGTCGACGGTGCGTGTACTTGGTTCGAGCAGAATAAAATTGAGGGGATACGCGTGGAGCGGCAGATGGATTCACAGGGCAACCGCAACACCGTCGTAGTCGCCGACAAGGAGGCACTGCCGATATGGGCCCGGTTCTACGATTTGGAAACCGCTAAGCCCTATTTTTGTGATCGTGATGGTATAAAGAAGTATGCGCTGGACGAAATTGGAGCGGAGCGCCGCAATGGCTACAGTTGGTATACGAATGCGCCACAACGCGTGCTCGATGCCCAGTCCGACTGGCATAAAAAATGGGGAGTGGATTAAAAAAATCAGCGGTTGGCCCTTTTTATTCCTGCACGTCAATTATTACCCTTTTATATCGGGTAAGTCGAGGTGTTCCATGATCCGTAACTGCCAGAATGATATGCATGGTACCCGTTCCTGGAGGCATTACCCGACTGGTTTTTACATCCAACCACGCCTGTGGCTGATCAAAAGCATAAATAGCATGCTTAACACCGGTGGCGGAGTTGGACATTCGTCTTGTACCTGGCTCTTCATAACAAAACCATTCAAAAGAAAGCGCATCGCCGTCTGGATCGATCGTGCTTGTGGCGCTAAGCTTCACACGCTCCCCAGGTTTGGCTTTGATGTATTCCGGATGATCAAGCTTCACAATAGGTGGATGATTTGTCTTATCATAAGGCTTAATTGTCCAATCCATTCGAGCCGCAAAGTCATTTTGATAGGCGGAACGCCAACGCCAGATGGTCGCGTGGTTGGTCGTATGCCATTCTCCATCTATTCCTAAAACCTCATCCTGGACATTGGTCCATATAGGACGTGTTTCGGGTTCCAAAAACCATTTCTCGGTTTTGGGAGTGTATAGTTCATACCTGCCGCCCCAGCCGCCCCAATCGGGGCGATCCGGATGACTAAGACCATTGTTGATCAAGTGAAAAAACGAGGGGGTATCGCCTTCCATCATAAATTCCCAGCGGGGATATAGTTCTCCCAAGGGCCCTTTCTCCCGGATGTTCTTATCCAACCATTCATTGGTAACCAGCGAAAAATCGGCACCGCCAAATCTGCCATGAAATTTGTCTCCTCCAATGGCAATCCAGGTCGCATGGTGAAATCCACCACCTGCATTCACACCGGGAGTGACGATGTAAAATAGGTCGGGAAATTCTTTACGTATCCAGGGACCGCTGTTGTCCTGATCGGAAATGGCGTACACACGAAGTTTCGCCACAAACTCCGCCAGCTCTTCCGGCGATCTTGTCTTTCGGACTTTCCATAGTGCTTGTGCCAGCACGTTGGGTCCACCCCATACGGTAACCCATAAGGGTCTTTGGTCTTCGTTATCAACGGATTGTATTAATCGTTCAGAGCCTGGTGAGTCCTTTCCTTCACCCACTGCATCCATTCCGTCCCGTTCGATGCCCTGTGCTATTTGTTCCTTCAGGTAAGCCGCAGTGGGATAGCCGGGTTCATGTAATTCCAGGTTATCCCTCACTTTACCATAGGCGGTCACGATGCGGTCTATATATTCCGGTTCCACACGATAATCTGGCCCATGAGGTGTTGCTATTAATCCTTCAATGTCGAAATGATTGGCATAGGTCATTAAACGTACCATGGACATTTGATCGTCGGGATCTCCGCCTATATCCGTAAGTACGATTAAACGATTCTTTTGCTGTGCATTTACAGCGGGTAAAGTACACCATACCATCAACCAAAATAGAAGGTTTAGTTTGTTAATAGAAGTTTTTCGCATCACTACCAGCTTTTTAACGTTAATTTTTTATCGTGGCTTATTTTTGAGGATTTTCACTGTTTTGTTTCTGTGTAATCTCTTCTACTAAACTGTTCAGATACACTTCCAGGTTTGTATATCCGGTTTTGCTCCATGTTACAGTATTGCCGTCGGAGGCATCATTCGGATTCAATTTGTTTGAATTTTCCCACCAATCGGGCATACCGTCGCCGTCAGAATCTTTCAGCAATTCGGGGTTAACACCACTGTCGCTCAAATCGGGCCACGCACTTTTTGCGTTCGAAGACTTTACATCATGAGGAACGTCTATGAGTCCGGGATAATTTTTAGCGTCAGAAGAAACGCTGCCAAAATAAGTCGCTGTACCGTTTTTTGTTTCTTCAACGATGCGTGCATCAATGATGTCGCGCTGTTTTGAACATCCTGCATGTTGCAAAACTAAATGATACGCTTCCTGAGCCGTGTGGGTGGTCATGACGTCGGTTTCCAACGGCGAGTAAAGGTGCATCTCTTTTTTTACTTGTTCTGTAAACGTGTTATCATTGTTATCCGCAATTTGCGCATAGATTCCTTTTGGCCAGTTATTTTTTGTTGTTTCCGGATCTCCTTCTACCACATTTCCGTCTACATAAAAACGCCCCCAAACATGCTCCATGGGTTTCCATGCGTTGGGTTGACCATTCTTTCCGGTTACATATTCGGAAGTACGGACGCCGATCGCAGCAATACGGTAGCGGACGCGACTGTTCTTCGGCGTCGCCGGACCGGGCTTGTAATAATTGTTTACAATGTTTACGTGCATTCCTTCCCCACCGTAACATCCGGCTCCCGCCCAGTTATAAAATACATTGTTGCGCATATCCACATATTCCCGTTCCTGCGTCGAAACATGAGGACCCAAACGCGGCATACGGCTTTCGTGATGCGCCATCAGATTATGATGAAAGGAAGACCGGTGTCCGCCGACAATGGCTCCATAACCATGTTTTCCCTTCGCATGTCCGGCTGTACGAAGGCTTTCCGAAATCAGGCACCATTGCACCGTTACGTTTTCGCCGCCATAGAAAGTACAGGTTTCATCAACCGACCAGCTGATGGAACAATGGTCGATGATGATATTCCGGTTTTTTGAACCTCCTAATCCGTCCGGCTCTCCATCCCCCTCATTACCCACGCGAAAACGCATGTAACGAATAATTACATTATCTGCGTTAACGGATACCGGATAGCGCGCAATACAGATCCCCTGTCCGGGCGCTGTCTGTCCGGCAATGGTCAAGTTGCCGTTGACGATAGGCAGCCGGCTGTTCAGAAAAATAGTTCCGGCCACATCAAATACCACCGTACGTGTGCCCTTCTGAGAGACAGCATGACGAAAGGTACCCGGCTCGTTGCCGTCTTCCAGCGTGGTTACGTGATATACCGTTCCTCCGCGTCCACCGGTAGTGTAGCGTCCAAAACCCTCGGCTCCCGGAAAAGCTGCAATGTCATGCTGTGCAGATCCGTATAGAGCAGAAAAGACAGACAGTAAAAAAATAAAAAGACTTTTCATATGGTTACAATTTTTAGCATTCCTCGACTAAAACATTTTTATCAAAATGGATCATATAACAAAGATAGAATTGCAAAGAAAAGGCAAGTACCAAAAATTGATAAAAGAATACTAAAAATTGATAAAAAGTAGGATTGTTTCTCCACATTATTTTACGTCAAAAACACCATCCAAAAAAGTGACGGTATAATCCATCATCGGTTGAAACCAAGGGTTGAAGAACCAAAATGGATGAGGTGTATCGGGAAATTCTCGGATTTCCCAATAAATACCATACCGATCAAGCTTTTTAACCATATCGTCTCGCCCCGCATGAAATCTTGGAATAGAACTATTTAAAAATATAATCGGAGCCGAATTTTGAGAAGTATGATTTAGCGGAGCCGCGGATTCCCAGTTTGTTGGATTCTGTTCATAGGTGCCATCCAACCAATTGGATGCGGCCGTGCCCTCGGAAGACTCTGGGTGTCGGAACGCAAGCGTTCCGTCAATATTAATAACTGCTTGGACATCGGATAGCTGCTCGGCACTTCCTCGACCCGGTCCCTCAAAATCAGGATTCCCATTCGTGACCCCCAATAGACTAGCCAATTGTCCTCCTGCAGAGGTTCCCAAACTGGCTATGTGCTTCGTATCCAACTGGATTTTATCTGCATTGGCCCGCATCCATCGGACAGCCGATTTAAGATCGTATACCGCCTCCGGATATTTTGCTTCTAAAGACAAACGATATTCTACCGCAACGGCTACGTAACCCTTAGCCGCCAAAGCTTTGCCGATCGTGTGCATTTGGGATTTATCGCCCGATTGCCACCCTCCTCCATGAATCAACAGCACACCCGGATAGCGCTTCGACGTATTCCCTTCAGGACGGAACACATCTAAAAACAAAGGCCTATCCCCGACCCTATCATATTCTTGATCTAAAGACGATAACACCGGCGTTTTTGATTCCGCAATACGGATATACGGTCGGTATTTTCGCTCCTTCAAGTAAGTGGCATGCAAGGTGAAAGAGGTGTCTCGGGGAACAGATACAGTTGGTTCTAACCATGCCCATCGCTTCGCCCAATCGTTCAGATAATCTGTCCGATGAATGGAGAGGGTACGTGCGCCTTGTTGACCATCCAAAAAAAACTTTTCATCCGGCAAATCACCAAACCAATTCTCACCCAGCTTATAATCCCCCGACTGTTCGTTCCCCGGCCAAGGAGCCGTACTGATAAAGCCACCTGTTAATCCATCTAACTCTTTAATTGTACTGCTTGTTTTATAGGTTACTTCTTCCGGTTTTTTGGAAGAATAGCGGATCGCATAGGTTCCATTTCCAATGTAATATCCTGGCCATACTTGTCCTAGAGCCTCCATGGTAAAGCATACAGAATCCGGTGCGATAGGCTCCTCTGGGCCTGAAAATTGCCACTCCACCACGCCGTAGGCCGGAACGCTATCACGAAAACTGCTATTCCCTTGGAAAACCGTCTTCGAGCTGTGCGCAATCCGGGTATATACCCCTCCCCAGCTTTCGCGTCCAGGATCGTCTGGGTTTCCGTGTAGGAGATAACCTAACGACGGCGTATCCCCCATTTTAATATGACCTGCGTAATAATGGATAAAATCAGCACCCATGGCTCCTCGCCCTCTAATATAATTGTCGTAGTAAGCAATTCCATGCATGTCTTTTGGTGCATCCTCGTCTTCCATAAACCAACCTCTATACGTCGCGTTGGATTCGATAAACCAAAGATCAGCGTGATTCTGCGCAATATAATGATAGGCGTTGATACTCCATTTTTTATTGGGACCCCCGATCCAGAATACACGTATGTTGGATTTAATTTCGGGGGCGTCATAGAGCGCTTGGGCCAGATCTTCCAATCCGCCCCAAACCAATATCCAAAGTGGTTGTTCACTCTTTTTTTGGGCACACGAAACAATCCAGTCGGAGCCTTCTGTTGACTCCGAATATCCGCGGTAAGGTGCTTCGGCGATTACCCCTTGCTTGGATATGCTCCGTAATTCTTCAGGAGATCGAAGCGCAGGGTTCTTTTTGCTTAATATCGGGTAGTCCTTTTCGTATAGATCTATCATTTCGAGAATGTCCTTTTTTCTGCCTTTACCGAAGGGGGAGGAAATTAACCCCTCGATTTCGAAGCGGTCGGAATACATCAATAGATGGATCATGGATTGATTATCATCGGGATCTGTTCCTCCGATATCTGTACTAACGATTATTCGAGGCTTCCCATTGTTCTGTGCCCATACAGATGTGGTAGCCAGCAGTCCTATAAAAAAAAACGAAAGGTATATTCTGAACATCATTATTTTTTACCGGTCCAATAAAACACTTGTCATGATGAAAGGCCCTATAGCCTTGGGATCATTATCCCGGATCGGTTCGGAAATATAATAAGCAAAACTTCCGTCTCTATAATTCTTTTCGCCCCCCAACCCCGCTACGGAACAACAATCGGTTATAGATAAGGAACCGTCTGCTTCCGTCTTCACGAACCGTTTTAGATACTGGTCATAAGCTTGCTCTCCTTTGTTCAAATAACCTTTATCCAAATAGCCTTTTTGGGCGCCTTTGATCCATGTGTAAATAAACATAATAGATCCTGTCGATTCCAGATAATTCCCTTCTCTATCTCCTAAGTCGGTAACTTGGTACCACATGCCTGTTGCCGGGTCTCTATATTTTTCAATCGAAGCGGACAGTTCTTGTAAGATGTTGATAATTGCAGGCCGGTCTTTATGGTCTTCAGGTAAAAAATCCAAGACATCAACGATGGCCATCATATACCAGCCTATACTGCGCGACCAAAAATGTGGGGAAAGCCCTGTTTTGGGATCTGCCCAACGCTGTTGCCTGCTTTCATCCCACCCATGGAAATACAGACCGGTTTGCGGATCATACAAGTGTTTCCGGACATCCACAATCTGCAACGCAACATCATCAAATAGCGCTGCTTCGTTATTTTCCTTTGCATATTGTGCTAAAAAAGGTCCTGCCATGTACAACCCATCCAGCCATACTTGATGCGGATAGACTTTTTTATGCCAGAAGCTCCCGTCTTTTGTACGAGGATGTGTGCGCATTTGCTCCCGCTGATGATCCAGTGCTATCTTGAACCGCTCCTCTTTCGTTTTTGCCAAAATAGGGAAGAGAATTTTGCCGGTATTGACACGATCTATGTTATACTCCAAAGGCTTATACGTCTTGATCGTTCCGTCAGCATTTACCATCGTGTCTGCGTAATCATACACATAGCTATAATATTTCGGGTCGTTCGTTTTATTAGAAACTTGTAGGATAGACTGCATCACCAAACCATGACAGTAGTTCCATTTCAATGCTTTTGAAAAATCAATCATCCATGCTTCTGGGTTCCGTTTCATATCCGAGTCAGCCATCTGCACATAGTTTTTTTGCCCAAAAGCTTGTACAACAATAAAAACGGACATTACCAATAGGATCAACTGTTTCATACGAAAGGGTTTACATTTATATTCGGTTTATTAATTATGCTTTTACAACTATAGGTATTTCGTCCGTGAATACACACAAAATCACATAAAAAAACAGTGCAAACGTTGCCGGTAACGTTTGCACTGCTTTACAACCCGCATGGGGGAATATTTTGTTTGTAAAAGCTAGTTCGCGCTGTCGCGTAAAGCTTTGATCTTATCGTGCGAGGTTCTAATCTGCGCGGCTTGGTCAAGTACGGTTTCCAATGCTTGTCCTGTCACTTCACCACTATCCATGACCTTTTTATAAGCAGCCTTGATAGCGTCCTCACCCCGTTCCGCCTCTTCCAGAATGCTTTTCCGATCTTTACCGCCAAATAGGGCTTTTACATCGATCCAAGCGCGATGAATAGCTCCCGCTACGCTTTCATCATTATCATCCACTTCCGCACCATGTTGTTCTACTAGCGTCGTAAGTTCCTGGGAAAAACGTTCACTTTCTGCTGCCGCTGTTGTAAAAATAACCTGAAGATCTGCATTTATAGGCTCTAGGTCTTCTAATGCTTTTTTAAAGCCTAATGTACGGTCATTATTGATTTCAATTAAATTCTTTAGATGTCTTATCGCTTTCATAACATTTTTGTTTTTGTGACTCTATGATATGAACGGTTTAGCATCACAATAGTTTCTGCATATTTATTTTTAATACAGGTCTTCTACCAAACTATTGAAATACATCTCTATATTATCATAAACGCCACTTAAGTCTCTTCCATTGGCATTTGGCGTGTTCGGATCAAGGTTGTTCGCCGTTTCCCACGCGTCGGGCATACCGTCTCCATCAGTATCGATGGGCATTGTTGTCTGTTCCAAAGTAGGCCAACCCCCAACATCCGTTTGTGAATCGATAATGCCTGGATATCCTGTTTTTGACCCCCTATAAGTAGCTGTCCCGTTTTTTACTTCTTGTACCACACGTTGATCTACCGCATCGCGTTTATAGGATGCCCCTGCTTTTTCCAAGACCTGTTCGTAAGCCTGTTCGGCTGTATGTTGCGCGCTAAAGGCTTCAAAAGGAAACGGTGTCGTTCTTTGGGCTTGTGCTACAGAAACGCCCGCGTCGAAATCAACACCTCCTGCCCAATTGTTCATCGTAACATTCGCATTGCCAAATACATAATTTCCCTCAATAAAGAACACACCATGTCCCGGGCTATAACGCGCATCCTTTTCTTTGGACACTTGCATAATACGTTTGTTCTTGCTCGATGGTGTTGCCGGCCCTGGCTTGTAATAATTATTCACCATATTGTATTCTCCGTTTTCTCCACCATAAGCCGAATTGCCACGCCAGTTGTAGATCACATTATTACGATAATCCACTTTATCAGCACCCACGGGGCTTAATCCTCCAGTGCCCGGACGGTTTCCGCCATCAAAGCGGGGGTTTCGGCTGTTATGGTGTGCTAACAGGTTATGATGGAAAGAAGCTTGATGACCACCCCATATTCCACCGTAGCCGTGATCGTCTTTCTCGTGGAACGATTTGTTTAAGCTCTCCGCCAGGATACACCATTGCATCGTAAAATCTTTATTGGCATAGAACGAAGAGCATTCGTCAATAGACCAACTCATGGAGCAGTGATCGATGATAATATTTTTCTGATGGCGCCCCCACAAAGCGTCCTGTTCATTCTGGGTCAGGTCGCCCATCCGAAAGCGGACAAACCGGAGAATGACGTTGTCCGCTGCGATGACCATCTCCTGATCTTGGATACAAATACCGTCACCAGGAGCGGTTTGCCCAGCAATGGTGATGTCTCCGTCTTTTATATGGAGACGTTTTTTTAATTTAATATTTCCAGATACTTCGAATACGATAATCCGAGGGCCCGATTGATCAATGGCCGCCCGGAGACTTCCTGTACCGGCATCGTTTAAATTGGTCACTTTAATAACCTTACCGCCACGGCCACCTGTTGTCATCTTGCCGTAACCCTCAGCGCCCGGAAATGCCATAGCGGACTCCGTCTGTTCCCGCGGCGGGGTTTCTTCCTCTTCTTCTTTTGTTATGACGGGCTCCTCCGCTTTGGGGGTCTCTTTTCCACAACCTATAGTTGCCCACAGTAGACATATTCCAATCCAAGGAAATACGATGTCTTTTATTCGAAAAGCTATATTGTTTCTCATCTATATACTATTATAGTTTATCCAAACCGGCTATTTCTGACGGCATAGAGCAGGTTCATGCATATTTAAAAAGCCGCATCAATCGATGATGCGGCTCTCTCCATCTTCGATCAGTTAACGCCATCTAGCCGCGCCGATTCCGTTTAATTTCAGATCTAGATTATTGACCGTGAAGTCGCCATTCTCTGGATCTGTAAACTCAGGATTTAGGGACGTATAGTTCCCACTATCGTTCTGTGCATTTGATTGTGTGCTTGCCGTGAAGTTCGGCGCATTATGATAGTTATTGCCCGAAAGCTCCGTAATGGTTGTTGCACCTTGATTGGTATAATAGCCTTCGCTCTCGACGATTAAATTCTTGGTAAAAGAGATGCTGTGATTAGCCAAGCGAATATACAAATACCGTTTCCCGTTATTGCTCACTGCTTTGTAGAAGGTATTGCTACTAATCGTAATTTTACTTTCCACGGAACCAAAGTTGTCGGAACCACCAGCGTCCATCCGGAACAAATCGCGTGCAGCTGCACTATTATAAACGGTATTATCCACAAAGATAAATTCGTCGGCAATACCTTTTCGGAAATCTATAAAATCCCCCTCATTGCACTCAATATCATGAATGAGGTTATTTGTAAACGTTACAGATGGTATCCTCGCCTTTTTATTTACATAAAATATGCCTTTCACATACTTTTTCACTTCACAATTCTGCATCAAGAAAGCACCATATGGGCTGTCAAGATCTTCATTGTAAACGACAGTCTGATCCGATCCTCCTCCTGTGCCATCGAGAGATAAGTCTCGAAGCGTTAACGCGGCATTTTTCGTAACACGAAAGATAGCGCCTTGAATAACCGGCTTTTTGTGCGGCTTATATCCCCGAACGGATATGTTTTTATTGATCTCTATCTTGTCATTGATTACATACGTACCTGGCTCTATGGCGAATACCGCTCCATCGGCTGCAGCAGCGATCACTGCCGCAAGATTGTCACTTGTCGTGACCTTTGTCACCCCTGGACCACCCAGCAAGGTGGTGAAAACCATCACGCCCCGCCGTTTATCTTCATTCATTAAGGTCGCGGTGTAGGTCACATCGCTCTCCAGACCAACGATTGTCGTGGTACCTGCTTCCGCATCGGCTGAAGACACTCTATGTTCGATTTCGCCCGGCATCAACACCACTGAGGTCACCAATTCCCCTTCGGGCCAACTCAGTGTGACAGATTCTTCTGTTAACGTTTCGGGGTCCAGCTCGTTAAAAATATGTTCAATACCCGTCTCGAAAGTCGTCGTAATCCAGGTTGAATTTCCCAAACCTTCGCCGACCGCCCCCACACGAACGCCATAAATCGTCTCACCAAAAAGACCCTCAACCGTATAAGGAAGCTCTTCAAACTTTACACCTTCAATCGACCTTGTTGCGGTACCAGAAAATTCTGCATTATCAAATATTTCAATGACGTAAGAGTCCGCATTGCTTACACGTCTCCAATTCAACCGAACATTTGTGCGGTCTACCACCTGTGCTGTCAACTCCGTAGGCGACAACGCCCGATCGAGATTTAGCTCTGTTATTTCCTCTAAAAGGTTTTCTTTACAGGAGGATAAGCCCAATCCTACCATCATTGCGGAAAACCATATTATATATTTATATTTCATGATTTCAACGTCTTAAAGGTTAATTTAAATGATCGTTATTCAATAAACCGTTCGAGTTCTCGATAAAAAACTGCCATATCGGCCAATACTGCTGTTTATTCGGATCTTTACCGGGATAAACCAATGCATCCCATAACGTGTTTGCATCACTGCTACCGACCATTGTCCAGGTTTTGCTTTCTGCGTAATTCAACGCAGCGCCCGCGGCATCTGTATCACCGAAGTTCAACCCATAAATGGTAATGGTTTCGTCATCTTCATTGGTTTGGTAATAAATCTTTTCTGGAAGGTTCGCATATTTTCCTGTCCGGTTTTCCAATTGCTCCAGTTTTTCCTTCGCTTCGGCCAGTTTGGTACCGAGCAGATTCCAACGGATAAGGTCTCCTTTACGCAACATCTCTCCCGTAAACTCCAGCGCCCGTTGATCTACAATCGCATTAAAGAATGCCGTTTTGGAGACGATTGCTTCCGCTAAAAGATCCGCAGCTTTGGTCATATTTGTAGGGAAAGCGCGATCCAGTATCATTTCCAAATAAGGTGCTGCCGCTTGTGGACCATCTAATTCGTTAATAGACTCTGCTGCCATCAACACCACATCGGCATAACGCATATACATCCAGTTTAGTCCGTCGTCATTGGTCGAGGTAACGCGTCTCCCCATCCATTCGTATCGATACTTACCAAAATATAGCCGACCTAATGAGGAAGGCACCTGAAATGCGCCGGCATCGGCCACGTCACCCGCACGATCCCACTCATAGGGAACGACAGATACAAAACGTCGTGCATCCTCTTTATCAAACTCGTACAGCATAATGGGATTGGGTCCTACGGTACCTCCACGGTTTTGTCCCGTATATTGACTCGTCTTTAAATGTCTGACACCTAAATCAAAAATGACACGGCCCCGTCCTTCACTGAAAGGGATTTCCCACATCGATTCGCCACCCGCCGCTAGATTTTCCTGATTAAAACGACGGAAAACTTCTTCAAACCCGAGTAAACGTTGTGTATTGCTGTTGATAATATCCAAGCATTCTTGTTTAGCTAGCGCATACATCTTCTCTCTCGAAAGATCTGGATCCTGGCTCAGCCGCACCGTACCGTCTAAACGTTGTGCATAGCCCCCGGCTGCTAATGCGAGGCGGGCACGTAATCCCTTGGCAAACGCTTTACTTGCATGTTCGACAGAGGAAGTTTTTGACGATTCATTTGCCCAAGGCAATAAATTGGCAGCTTCTTCTAAATCTGCCAATAACTGCTTATAGATCTCGTCCCGATCCGCTCGCGGCAAATACGTCGTCGCGGTGTTAATGGGTTCAAAACGTGCTGGTACATCGCCCCAGCCCTTGATCAAGTCGCTGTATAATACCGCCCGGAGAACCAGTACTTCGCCCAGAATCTGCGCCATTTGTGCATTTGTTTCTACGTCGCCATAGGTACGTAAACCCCGTATGGCCATATTTGCACGCTCAATTCCCTCATAGAATTTTGCATAGGCATTATTGTCCGTATTCATTTGTCCGTTATCGAAATTGGTATTGTAATTACCCAATCTCGACTTATCATCGTCTATCGCCTTAAGGGAATTATGGATTTCTACGTCGGTATTGGTACCGTAATAAACGAGATACCTCCCCCGATAGGAGTTTGTCTCCCCAAAGGATTGAATAATTCCCGGAATAACCCCTTCCGCCAAGCTCGGGGAAGAGAAAATAACCGATTCATCTAAGGAAGACTTCGTCGGTGCTTCCAATACATCTTTACAGGCGGTTACCGATAAAACTGTTGCGGCCAGCACGGCTATGTTTATAATTTGCTTCATTGCTTTCAAATTAAAAATTCACATTCAAACCAAATACAAAGGATCTACTTTTCGGATAAGCAGAATAATCTACCCCTGGTGTTAGCGACGTTTTCCGACGGGTCGAGACCTCCGGATCAAACCCGCTATAGTTTGTAAACAGCAGCAGATTATAACCCGAAGCATAAATCCGTAGGTTTTGCATTTTCAGTTTAGAGGTAATGGATTGCGGAAGAGTGTAGCCGATAGTAGCAGTAGAAAGCCGCAGGAACGAACCATCTTCCACGGCCCAGTCGGTAAATGTAAACGAACGCGTATATGGTGACCACATGGTGGTATTCGCATTCATAGCTTCCAGCTCCGCTGGATCGTTGCTGATGGTACCATCGGGGCGAAGATTTGTCCAGCGCGAACCGCTTGCCACTTCTCCGATCATGTTGCGGGAATTATACTGGCTGGTCGATGTATACTCAATTTTGTTGGCGTTGTATATATCGTTGCCATAACTCCAAGTAAAATAAGTTGCCAGATCAAAATTATAAATCCGCGAGGTGATCGAAAAACCGCCGGTATGCAAAGCGTTTGCATTTCCTATAATAGTTCGGTCTGCCACGCTAACTTTACCATCACCATCCAAGTCCATTATTTTCATCGAACCTGGACGAATTAAGCCAACGAGTTCGCTACCATCTACTACGCCTTCTTTCAAAATCCATTGGTTGGACGCTGCATCATACCGCTCAAAATCGGATACTTCGTATCGGCCACCGCTTTGATACCCATACATTTGTCCAATAGGCGCCCCGACTTCTACCATATAATCTGTTCCGATAGCCGTAGATGCCCAACCTGAGGTTCCCGGGATACTTTCAATCGCACCCAAGCCCAATACTTTATTACGATTAAAGGCTATATTAGCATTGACAGAGAGGTCGAAATTTGTTTTCTGAACCACTTTTCCATTCAGGGTGAATTCTAATCCTTTATTTTGTGTATCGCCTAGATTACGGTATTGCACATCGTAACCTGTTCCGGCAACAGGAAAAGCAATAAGCAGGTCTTTCGTTTTATTGAGATAGGCATCCACCGTTCCACTTAAACGACCATTCCACAGTGTAAAATCCAAACCGATATTACGGGTCACCGTTGTTTCCCATTTTAAGTTGGGATTTGCCATCGTCTTGGATGCCGCCCAATAGTTGTCATAACCATTCACCCAGCTCGTTGTCGAGTTATTAAAAGTTTGTACTAATAGACCGGCAGGAATACGATCATTCCCCGCCGATCCATAGCTCGCCCGAAGCTTCAGGTCTGTCATCCAACTTTTTGCATCCGATAGGAACTCTTCGTCAGACAAACGCCAAGCACCTGATACGGAAGGAAAATAACCCCACCAGTTATCCTCCGAAAATTTCGACGAACCGTCGGCACGGAAAGTCGCACTCAACAAATATTTTCCCTTAAAATCATAGTTCGCCCGTCCGAAGAACGACAAAAGCTTGTTGTCGGGACTGAAATTATTATCCACAGAATAAGGAATCCCTTGTGTTGTCAATTTCCGCGCATCGTCAAAAGAGAAGGACTCGGGAAAATTGTGAATAGCATTGGTCAACACCTGATTTTCAGTAAATATATATTCTTGGCCAACCATGACATTCAACTTGTGGTCCTCGCCAATCATATCATCCAAGGTATAGGTGGCCGTATTCGTATTCCGCCAACTATTGCGATTTGTATTGGTTAAGATAAGCGCTGGTTTGCCTTGATAATCTGCTGCCGGCACATTCCGCACATAGTAAGTCGTTGCCCCATAGAACCGATCTTGGTCGTTTCGATAGTTGTCATAGCCAAATTCGGAACGCAGACGGAGATTTGGCAGCACTTGATAAGAGAGTGCCGCGTTTAGGTTGATCGTTTTCCGTCTGTAATATTGATCATTATCAGAAATGGCAACAATCGGACTATACAGGTTAAAATCGTCGTCTGTTTCGGTGGATGTCGTTAAACCTGCAACCGTAAAAGGAGGGTATAACATCGCGTACTTCAACCGAGAATCGGCCGAAGAAACCTCGTTCTGCTCATTCATCCCACCACCATTTACTTGTGTATCCGAATAACGTGCGCCAATATCCAATGTTAAACCATCGTACAACTTATGATTCAGTTTAAAATTTGCATTGTGGCGCTGAAAATCCGACATCTGCATAATCGCCCTATCTTTCACAAAGCTATGGCTCACACTAAAACGTGTTTTCTCTCCACCACCACTAAGGTTTAAGTTTTGATTATATGTCGTTCCTGTTCTTCCAAATATAATCTCCTGCCAATCATTCGGCTCGACATCCGCATAGAGGTCGATATCTTGGTAATTTCCAAAATATCGGGTGTAGTTTTCAGGCTTGTTAGCCAAAAGCGAATGTTCGTATTGCCAAGTGACATAGTCTAGCGGAGACAACACATCTTGCTTGTTGGCTAGGTTCCGGGAGCCGGTAAACACATTAAAGCTGATAGCAGTCTTACCGGATTTACCCCCTTTGGTGGTAACGAGAATTACCCCGTTCGCGCCGCGAGCACCGTATATGGCGGTGGAGGAAGCGTCTTTTAAGATATCAATAGACTCAATGTCCTGCGGCGCAATGTCGGCGATGGAATTAACCGGGAATCCGTCAACGATATATAAGGGTGCGTTATCCTGTGTGATAGACCCTCCTCCACGCACCCGGACGGTCAATTCTGCATCGGGCGATCCTTCTGTCGTATTGATGTTCAGACCCGCAACACGCCCCTGTATTGCCTCCAGTGCGGAGGAAACAGGAGCTGCTGTAATTGTCTTCGCATCCACGGAGGCGACCGCTCCGGTCAGGTCCTTCCGCTTCACGGTGCCATAACCGATAACGACGACTTCATCTAAGCCTGCTGCATCGACTTGCATCGTAACGGAAATTTTGGTATTTCCTTGAATAGCGTGCTCCTGCTCCAAATATCCTATAGAGGTAAATACGAGTACATCAGTTACCGACGGAACAGCGATCGTATAATAGCCATTGGCGTCTGTACTGGTTTGTTGACTTGCGCCCCTCACTTTTACCGTGACCCCTGGCATCGGTTTTCTTTCTTCATCATACACCGTACCGGTAATGGTTCGCTCCTGAGCAAAAACACACGGAACGAAGAAGAGCATCAGCATTAAAGCTTTAAATATCCTCATGATAATTGTTAATAAATGATTAAACTGGTTACATAATTATAAAAGAACGATAATCTCCATGGAGACTATAAACAAGTTGTATTTCTTTTGGACTTAAACAGATTCAATTGGTCTAAACATCGGGTCTTCTATCGAACAACTTATGTTTATATCATGTTAGCGTTAATATCCTATCACAATTATAAGGTAATACAGGTAGTAAACAGCAATAAATAGAAATAAAAACCACGCAAACGTTGCCGGTAACGTTTGCAGGACAGTACAGGACGGCTGTTCGTAACAATTTTACCGTTACGACAACCTTTTAAAATGTTTCATAGCTACGCCTACTGGTTTAAGTAGCTCCTTAAAACATAATGAAGAATACCCCCGTGTTTGAAGTATTCGACATCAATATCTGAATCTAACCGGGCCCTGGCTTCAAATTCAACCGTCTCACCAGATAATTTTACCGCACGTACTTTTACCATCTTAAACGGTTTCAAATCATTGGTCAATCCGGTTATATTAAACTCTTCTTCACCTGTTAAACCCAGTGAAGCTGCGCTTTCGCCCGGTGGGAATTCTATGGGGAGTATTCCCATACCCACCAGATTACTTCTATGGATCCGCTCAAAACTTTCGGCAATTACAGCACGAATACCCAATAGGCGCGAACCTTTCGCGGCCCAGTCTCTGGAGGAACCGCTTCCGTAGTCTTTGCCCGCGAGCACGACCAAAGGTGTGTTGTCTGATTGATATTTCATCGCCGTATCGAACACGGTCAGGGTTTCCTTCGTCGGAAAATATACCGAATACCCCCCTTCTTGATCGGTAATCTTGTTTCGAATACGTACGTTCGCAAAAGTTCCCCGCATCATGACCTCGTGATTCCCCCTCCGTGACCCATATGAATTAAAATCTTTCCTTTCGATCCCTTTACCCAAAAGATATTTCCCAGCAGCGCTCTTTTCGTTGAAAGAACCGGCTGGCGAAATATGGTCGGTTGTAACGGAGTCGCCTAAATATAGAAGAACACGCGCATGCTCAATTTCTGTTAGGGGTGATGGTTCGGTAGGCATATCCTTAAAGAAAGGAACTTCCCGAATATAAGTAGAGTCTTTGTCCCAAAAAAACTCTCCTCCCTCTGGAGCTTCGAGTTTTTTCCACTCTTCATCGCCGTCAAAAATAACATCGTATACGTCTTTAAAGTCTTCTTTCCGCATCGCTTCTTTGATCGTCTGATTAATTTCATCTTGTGTAGGCCAGATATCTTTTAGATAAATCGGATTGCCGTTCGGATCATAGGATAATGGGTCTTCCATCAGATTTACGTCAACACGACCGATAAGGGCATAGGCGACAACCAACATAGGGGACATCAAAAAGTTCATTTTCACCTGTGGGTGTACCCGTGCCTCGAAATTCCTATTTCCAGAAAGCACGGATGCCACGACCATTTCACTGTTATCGATCGCGTCTGCAATATGCGACGGCAACGGCCCACTATTACCTATACACGAGGTGCATCCGTACCCCACCGTATGGAATCGCAAGGCTTCCAAATCCGTGGATAAACCCGAGCGTTCTAAATATCGCGTGACGACCTTAGATCCCGGTGCCAAGCTTGTTTTCACCCACGATCTTGTACGAAGCCCTTTTTCCACAGCTTTCTTTGCAACTAAGCCCGCGCCTATCATAACACTTGGGTTCGATGTATTGGTACAACTGGTAATGGCGGCGATCACAATACTCCCATCGCTTAAGCGGTATTCACCATTTTTTAATTTAACTTTTACGCTCCGCAAATCTGTGGCTTCTATCGCTAAGGTTTCTTTCTGTTCATCCGTTTCTTCTTGAACGAACTGGGTCCCCGACCCTCCTTCATTTAACCAAGCATGCTCTCTGCGATCATCAAATGCGACGTAATTCCGCTGGAAATCCTTATCAAGGATCGTTCTAAAAGTTGCATCAAGATCTTTAACAAGAATTTTATCTTGTGGTCTTTTAGGTCCTGCAACGGTCGGCTCCAAGGTATGGAGATCCAATTCCACGATGCTGGAATACGCAATCTCTTCGTTGCCCGTGCGCCAAAGCATATTCTCTTGACAATATTCCCGTACTAAATTAATTTGCTCTGGTGATCGGTTCGTGCGTTCCATGTAGTCGAGCGTCTGATCATCAATCGGAAAATACGTTACCGTACATCCAAATTCTGGAGACATATTGGATATTGTTGCCCGGTCGGTCACCGTCAATTTATCTAAGCCATCACCAAATACTTCGACGAATTTACCGACTACGCCGGTATCCCTCAATATTTTGGTGATGGACAAAACCATATCCGTCGCGGTACATCCCGCCGGAATTTCGCCGTTGAGCTTTAGCCCGATAACCTGTGGACATGTAAAATACACGGGCTGACCGAGCATAGCAGCTTCCGCCTCTATACCGCCAACACCCCAGCCGAGTACACCGATCCCATTGACCATAGGGGTATGCGAGTCCGTGCCGACCAGCGTATCAGGAAACGCCCAACCGTCCCGCTCGACAATACCTTTGGCCAAATACTCCAGATTGACCTGATGACAGATCCCCATTCCGGGTGGAACTACCGTCAGGCTAGCTAATCCTTGTTGAGCCCATTTCAATAGTTGGTATCGTTCCGCATTTCGTTCATATTCCAATTTCACGTTTTCCTGATAAGAATAATCTGTCCCAAAATAATCTACCTGTACAGAATGGTCAATAACAAGATCAACAGGAATAGCTGGATTAATCTTAATACCATCTCCTCCTCTTCGGACAAACTCTGCCCGGATAGAGGTAATATCAACCACCGCGGGTACACCTGTAAAATCTTGCATCAATACCCTCGCCGGTTTAAAAGGGATATCCTTATCCGTCCCAGAAGCATCCCAATTAACGAGTGTA
The DNA here is from genome assembly GCF_014692505.1 of Sphingobacterium arenae. Classification (GTDB taxonomy): domain Bacteria; phylum Bacteroidota; class Bacteroidia; order Sphingobacteriales; family Sphingobacteriaceae; genus Sphingobacterium; species Sphingobacterium arenae. The sequence continues at coordinate 174,152 of NZ_JACNYK010000001.1, forward strand.
TCGAGATGGTCATCCGTAACAGCGAAGCCGTCATGATTCCGTAAAACGTTTTCTAGGAGTATTCGTATTGAAAATGGAAGCCTATGGATATTTTGACCATTTTCCTGGAGATTTTTAAGCGATGCTATTTTGTGTTTCATGATGTATGGGGTATTTCTCTCTTATGGGATAAAACCCAATTTAACAAATATTGTTTACACCTTTCTTTTGTAACGTAATGGTTTTATTCTGATTACCCCCTAATAAAACGGGAAAGATGATAGGACATGTCCTATCATCTTTCCCGTTTTGTAGCCCCGAGCAGAATCGAACTGCTATCAAATGTTTAGGAAACATCTATTCTATCCGTTGAACTACGGGGCCAATCCCAATGGCTACAAAAATACTTTTTTTCTCTAACTTATTATATAATCATTAATTATACCACCCCTAGACAATTTATAGATTTTGACAATAACACATAGAGATTTGTGATGTATTATTGACAATAAAAAAGCTACTTTTGTAATGCAAAAAAGAACAAAATATAATTATTATGAGTTTTACAGGTAAAAATTTTCCAAATATTGCAGTTGATGCAATTGACTATCTAGGAGACAACTTCACGATCAACGTATTTGAAAAAGCAAAAGCAGAAAACAAAAAGGTATTGTTGTTCTGGTATCCAAAAGATTTTACTTTTGTCTGCCCGACAGAATTACACGCTTTCCAAGAACTTGCAGAAGAATTTGCGAAAAGAAATACAATTGTAGTAGGTGCTTCCTGCGACTCTGCGGAGGTGCACTTTGCCTGGTTAAACACAGCAAAAGACAACGGCGGTATCGAAGGTGTAGAATACCCGCTTATTGCGGATACCAACCGCAACTTATCAAGTGTATTGGGCATCTTGGAAATGAAAGAAGTAGAACACCCTGAATACGGTACCTTGGTAGAAGGTTCAGCTGTTTCTTACCGAGCAACTTATCTTATCGACGAGACCGGTAAAGTATTCCACGAATCTGTAAATGATATGCCATTGGGCCGCAACGTAAAGGAGTATATCCGTTTGATTGACGCGTATACACACGTCCAAACACACGGAGAAGTTTGTCCAGCGAACTGGGAAGAGGGTAAGGATGCCATGAACGCTACACGCGAAGGTGTCGCTACTTACCTATCTGCAAACTAGTCAACACAGTATGAAGAAACACGAAAGGAGAGGTTCTCTCTCCTTTCTTAAAATCAAATTTTTATGTTACAGGAATTAGAAAAAGACGCACTACAAGAAATTGTAGATAGCAACGATACCGTAATGGTTCAGTTTTCAGCATCTTGGTGTGGAAATTGCCGGATCATGAAACCAAAGTTCAAAAAACTAGCTTCGGAAAACGACAACGTTTCTTTCGTAATTGTTGATGCAGAGAAGTTTCCGGAATCTAGAAAACTTGCAAATGTTAATAACTTGCCTACTTTTGCATCCTATAAAAACGGGAAGCTAGTAAATCAAGTACAGACAAATAAAATTGACGGATTAATAGATTTATTAAATGAAGTTACCAGTAATTAAACACCTTATTGAGTTCATTGAACAAAACGACGCAGATTTCGTATTGGAAACCATCGAAACGCTAGAAGCGTTGACAGAGGTTTCTTCTCTCAAAGATGAAGAACTTGATGTAATTGGTGAATTGATATCTAATATGTACGGGGCCGTAGAGGTGAATAAACTGATACAAGAAGGAACTCCTAAAAAAGAGGCATTAAACGGTTTCATGCAGCGAGTCCTTGGCGCTATTGATAAATAGAACAGACCGCTTTGTTTATAACTTCATTCATGTGGAAAAGTTTTTTGCCAGCAGGGGATCGAATCCTATTTATTAATCCTACTTTTACTACATAAGGTTAGTATTTTAAAACTATCGACTGTTCCCGTTTGTTTCTAAAATTCGTTGGGCGAATTGGAAGTTTTAGACAAAAGATTTTTAATTGTTGGTAAAAGGAATCAGAAAATCATCTGGTTCCTTTTATTTTTTTCTGAAAGAGCCTGATCTGAACCTTCATGAGAATCTCATTACGGTGGGTAATTTTTCATTTGACTATCCATGTTTGTGCAAATATTTCCTATTTTTAGGGATTATGAGACAACATATCATCTGCACTTTTCTTTTATTCTTTTTTGCTGTTCATTTTTCGCTAGCTCAACAAACTATATTCCCAAACAGCTCCTCGGCTATTCAATTGCAGATGGAACGACTAAACGTTTTAGGATCTGCCTTATATTTTGCTGCACACCCTGATGACGAGAACACAAAACTCATATCCTATCTCGCTTCGGAGCGAAAGGTTCGCACAGCTTATCTTTCGCTGACTCGTGGGGATGGCGGTCAGAACTTAATTGGTACCGAACAGGGGATCGAACTCGGGTTAATACGTACACAAGAGCTTTTACAAGCACGAAAAATCGATGGGGGCGAACAATATTTTTCATCAGCATTTGATTTTGGCTTTTCCAAAACATACGATGAAACCTTTAATTTTTGGCAAAAACAAGAAGTTTTGCGGGAAGCCGTTTGGCTTATCCGAAAACTTCAGCCCGATGTAATTATTACGCGCTTTCCGCCAGATGAACGTGGCGGGCATGGCCATCACCAAGCTTCCGCTATACTTGCGCATGAGGCTTTTGTAGCTGCAGCTGATCCCAAAATTTTTCCAGAGCAATTAAATGAAGTAGAACCGTGGCAGGCCAAGCGCTTGCTCTGGAATACGGCCAGTTTTATGCGTCTCCAGGGAGATGACTCGAATCGGCTTCGCATTGATATCGGTCAGTATAATCCATTACTAGGTAAATCATACGGGGAACTGTCCGCCATCAGTCGCTCACAGCACAAAAGCCAAGGCTTCGGCTCAGCAAGTAGCAATGGCATATCCCTTGAAACATTTGAAAACGTGGCGGGTACTAAAGCCACTGAAGATCTTTTCGACGACATTGACCTGTCCTGGAACCGAATTCCTCAAAGTGAAACCGTCCAATTGACCATCCAAAAACTCTTGTCCTCTTTCGATGCCAACAAACCACAGCGCTCTATTCCGCAGCTTGTCACCATATGGCATGAAATCCAAAAACTGGAAGATGGCTACTGGAAAGAAAGAAAGCGCAAAGAGGTAGAAAATATTATGCTCGCTTGTGCTGGGATAAAAGTCGAAAGTCTTACACCCAGGTTACGCTGGGTCGAGCAAGAACCGATCAACTTTCAAACGGAAATCATCGTGCGCAATCCTGATGTCCACGTGGAACTTTTGGGCATCAACGAAAATAAAATTGGACAAACACTCCCGACAAATGAAACGACAACCTTTGAGCAGGTTCTCCCACCGACAAACATCACCCAACCGTACTGGTTACGCAAACCCTACACGCAGGGTAGATTTGACGTCGATCCGGAAAACTTTGGCTATCCAATGAGCCGTGATTTACCCGTCGCTCATATTCACGTTAATCTGGCTGGCATTCCCATTCATATAAAAACACCTATACAATACCGCTATGTCGACCCGGTGAGGGGAGAGGTACACGAATATGTGGAAATCGCTCCAGCGGTTACAGCCACCATCGACGTCAATAATCTGCTTGTTCAACAAGGGGAGCGAAAAACGTTGCAGGTCACGTTCCAAAAGCATGGTAATACCCATGCAGAAACACAGGTCGATATACACCTGTCTTCTACGGGATGGAAGATCTCTCCCGAAAAATTGACTTTATCATTTCCCAATGAGCAGAATATCCTTTCGAAAACTATCGAGATAACGAATGTAGATGCCGGACAAAAAGAGGGAATATTAAGCTTCACGGCCAACGGGAAAAGGCTGAAAGACGTCCGCGAAATTACATACAACCACATTCCACGACAAACCTGGTTCCCCGACGCGGTGACGAAACTAAGCCCCATTAGCTTGGTTAATCCGGTAAAAAGAGTCGGGTATATTATGGGAGCAGGGGACCTTATTCCGGAAGCTTTGCGAAACATCGGAACTGCAGTCGATCTACTCGATGTAGCCAAAATCAATTCAAGCGTACTTCAGCAGTACGATGCGGTCGTATTTGGAATTCGCGCTTTAAATGTCCGCACAAATATTACGCAGAAGCTCCCTTTGATTTACGACTACATACGGGAAGGCGGCGTGGTATTGATGCAATACAACGTAAATTCCAGATTACAAGAAGAACACTTTTCACCTAAACCCGCACCATTCACCATCACCCGCACCAGAGTAACGGAAGAAGATGCAAATGTTAAATTTACGGACCCCATAGATCCCGTATTGAATTATCCCAATAAGATCACGCACGAAGATTTTGACGGTTGGGTGCAGGAGCGGGGGCTTTATTTTGCAGAAAATATAGACCCGAATTATAGAACACCGCTGGCTATGGGCGATAAAAATGAACCGCAACACAACGGCGCTTTACTCCTATATCGAATGGGAAAAGGTAAATTTGTCTATACTTCTTTATCTTTTTTCAGACAATTGCCTGCTGGAGTTCCCGGAGCTAATAGATTATTTGTAAATTTGTTAGCAAAAGAAAAATAGAAACAATATCGTATAATGGAAAATCAAGTAGAAAACAACGAGAACATAAATGTAAAAGGTATCATCCTATTGTCCGGCATCATATTTGGCGGCTTAATCTCCATCATTGCATGTGGGACATTTCTAGGCTTTATATCCGGCGTAGTTATTGGGTTAATTTTTGCTATATTTTTCATCAGCGTATTTCTCCCACATAAGCCAAGTGACAGATAAGGGCCTTCCACCGTTTGTAAAAAGCTGGCGACAGTTCTATGCACTTGTTTGTATATGGCTCGCGGTATGCATTTTACTTATGTATTGGTTTACTAAATATTATTCATGAGTACTATTGACTGGATAGTACTTTTTTTTACGCTTCTGCTCATCGTTGTTTATGGTATCTACAAGAGCAGAGGAATCAAAAATATCGATGGGTACATCGTTGGTGACCGCGAACTCCCGTGGTACAACGTCGGATTTTCTGTTATGGCGACGCAGGCCAGCGCTATCACATTTTTGTCCGCTCCAGGCCTTGCTTATTCCTCTGGAATGAGTTTTGCTCAGTTCTATTTTGGTCTGCCATTGGCCATGATTGTGCTATGCATTACTTTTGTACCTATCTTTCATCGCTTAAGAGTATATACCGCCTACGAGTTTCTGGAAAGGCGATTTGACGTGAACACGCGCGTACTCACTGCGTTGCTCTTTCTTGTCCAACGGGGAGTATCCACAGGTATTACCATATTCGCTCCATCTATCATCCTTTCCAGTATTTTGCATCTTGATGTCACGTATACCACGCTGATTATCGGAACGATGGTCATATTCTACACCGTTTGGGGTGGAACGAAAGCAGTCTCCTACTCGCAATTACTGCAGATGGCTATCATCTTTGTTGCATTATTAGCCGCGGGTGTTATGGTTGTACACTACCTACCGGCAGATATTGGGTTTAAGGAGGCCCTACATATTGCTGGAAAATCCGGAAAGACAAACGCTATAGACTGGAGCTTCGATCTCGACAATCAATATACGGTGTGGACGGGGCTTATTGGTGGTTTTTTTCTGCAGCTTTCTTATTTTGGGACTGATCAAAGCCAAGTTGGTCGATACCTGACCGGATCCTCTATCCGAGACTCTAGGTTAGGGCTTCTCATGAACGGCCTATTAAAAGTACCCATGCAATTTTGTATCTTATTGATTGGTATCCTCGTGTTTGCTTACTACCAGTTCCATACGCCTCCTTTATTTTTCAATAATGTGGAAATCGCTAAAATAGAAAACAGTCGGTATAATGATGAATATACATCTATAATGCAGCGCCACGAAGCCATAGGCCAAGAGAAAAAAGAATGGGTAGAGACGTTGGTCTCAGCAATTAAAGCGGATGATTCCAAAATGATCGATGCGTCCCGCAAGGCCCTTCAGGAAAAAAGCGGGCAGGATCAATTATTGCGAAAAGAAGTAGAAGCGCTCTTACAAAAAAACAATCCCGATGTGGAACTTAATGATAACAACTATATTTTCCTTTCATTCGTAACAAGTACCTTTCCAACTGGGCTTATCGGATTATTGATTGCCATCATCTTCCTGGCCTCTATGGGAGCAACCGCAAGTGCTATAAATTCATTATCATCAACTACCGTAGTTGATATCTATAAACGCTTTATAAACAAAAAAGGATCGGATAGGGGATATCTCAATGCGTCCAGGTTCTTCACAATGGTTTGGGGCATCATTACCCTTGCTGTAGCGCTATACGCCAGCCAGCTTGGTAATCTTTTAGAAGCTGTTAATATTTTAGGTTCGCTTTTCTACGGCACCATTCTGGGTATTTTTCTGGTCGCTTTTTATGTGAAGCGTATCGGCGGAAAAGCTGTATTTTGGGCGGCTATACTTTCAGAAGCGATTGTTTTTGGCATCTGGAACGCCGATATCATGGCCTATCTCTGGCTCAATCTGGTCGGTTGTGTCTGTGTTATTGCCTTCGGGTTAATTTTACAGCAGATCTTCAAATCAAAAGTACCGTCGGTATAAATTATATAGAACCCGTCTATCATAATCTGTCAATTCTTTACTTACGTCAGTAACTATAAATTTTTGCTTGAATGCAACGATCGTTGCATTCAGATTGCTGACATCGTAACCAATAATACGGAGAGCGTCGACATAGTTAAAGTTGTTCGGAGGAGGAACGAGATTCCTTTCATCATACCATACACCAAAGCCACGTTCTGCTAATCTCTTCCAGGGGAAAAATGTACTCGGGTCATTCTTACGTCCCGGTGCAACATCAGCATGCCCCAGAAAATTGGTAAATGGTATTCGATATTTAGTTTTTAAGGTATCCAATAACGTCATGAGTGCATTTACCTGAGCTTCCGGGAAGGGTTCTCTTCCATTATTGTCTAATTCGATTCCTAAAGATACGGAATTCATATCCGTAACATTTCCCCATTTGGATCTCCCTGCGTGCCAAGAACGTAAATAGTCGTTCAACATCTGTACAACGCGCCCGTCTTTACCAATTACATAATGAGCGGATACCTTGGTATGCTCCAATTGAAATGTCCTTATTGTTTGTGCTAAGCTATGTTGTGCCGTATGGTGGATAATAACAAAATTAGGCTTCCTGATATCATAATGAATGGCTTCGGCCCAATCGGCATTCTTATTAATTCCTTCCCGCCACTGCGTATCAAATTTATGTTCCGTTGTGAGGACAGGTAGCGCTACCGCTTGCTCTTCAGCAAGCAACTCCGATATAGATGGGGATTTTACCGAATCTGTATTTATTTTAACGACATCTAAATGAAGTACAGGTGTATTTCCATTACGCAATACCCGTTGTTTAGGTGTACCACAAGAGGTAAATAGCCAAAAAACTAAAACGAAATAACAAAACCCTCTCACACGCAACAGTTCTTTCTCACTTAATTTCAATACTATTATCTGGGTAACGTATACGTCAAACCTAATGCCAAAGCCTGGCTATACTGTATTTTATCTGCCTCATCCGAATTGTAGACCACAATACCACTTAAGGAAACGTTCACCAAATTGGTTACTTTAGCCGTAAGCGTCGCATCCAAACGGTGGTCTGGATCACTGAGTTCTTTATAATCCGCAAACATATTATACCGGGCTTTCAGATTCAGATTTTTTGACAGATTCCTGTCCAAATTTGCTGTTATCTGAAAGGCCAGATCATTTCTAAAATTTTCGCCTGGGTGTAATCCAAATTTTTCTTGATCTTTCGTAATAGGCTTATTTTCTGGATACCGCAAGGCATATTCATCTATTGTGAGAGGTTTCACCCTGTCATCCAAAACCAATGTTTGTCGAGCAGTACCTGTACCCAATCGCAAAGAGAACGTATTGTCCGGTTTATACTCCAAACCGAAAGATTCCGTAAAATATCCAGGCCCCATAAAACTTGAAGTATATTCATATATACGCTCTACTCCGTCTTCCGTTTTATAATTATATCCTAAATCAAACTGAGACTCAAAGGTTACCGAAAAATAAAGTGCCCACGCGGGGGATAACTTATACGCTATTTTGTGATCCCAAAAAATACGGTCGTTATTCTTTTTCGCCAATTGCTCCTTATTTTTAATCTTTCCGTATTTCAAATCTATTTCCGTTGTATACTGAAAGTTATTTTTATTATATTCCGATTTATGCCATCCAAGCAATCCTACCGCAATGGAATTGACCCCCCCAGCACTCCAGTTTTCACTGAAAGAAGCTTGGTTCATATTAATTCCGAACTTCGTCCAGTGTTTCCAATAATTGACCTCCAAATCCAGCTTTGGAATGGGTACCGTTACCTGTTGCAGATTAGTCACAGGTGCCTGCGGTTTTTCTACGATATTGGTATCGGGTTTCGCCCTTAATCCTTTAAGGTCAACCTGCGCAATACTTACCTGGCCAATAAGGAGAAAAGAAACAACCAACAAAAGGTTTATTTTTTTAAGCATGACGTTTTAATTATTTACTTCTAAATCAATTTCTGGCAATCTCGGTAAAAAGCGCAAGTTAGGATTTAATTTAAATATTTCATACTTGCTTCTGATATATGTTGCCAATTCATAGGGTGTAGCCACCGTAACAAAATAATAGGTTGGTCTATAATTACTCATAAAAATAGTGAGACGCTCTCCCACTAAACCGGTAACATTGCTCACGAGATCCCGTGTAAATTTAGCATCAATCACGTCTTCTTCATATTCTCGCTGAATAAATCGCGTCAAACGTCGTGCATTTTTTCCCTCCCGGCTTAACATATTATATATAGACCCGATACTAAGTCCAGCACCCGTCGGGCCCACACTAAATATGGAACCAGGATCTGCAAGCTTATACGCTTTATTAAATTCTTCTCTACGTTGTTGTAAAACTTCGTCCGGAGAACGGCGCGCCACCACCCTAACTTCGGGAATATAAATAGATGTCTTGTCTAAATAAACCATCAAAACCTGTTGTCCCGTATATTTAATAGTATCTGTTAAATAACCCTCTTTGGATGTAATAATCAGATCGCCTAACGAAACCCTGATCTCAAATTCTCCACGGGCGTTATTAAATGTGTTTTCTTTCGTATTATCATTCTTGATAAAGCCCTTTCCTATACGCTGATTCGTACCTTTATCCAACACGATGCCTTGCACGGTTTTGGTTTGCGCTATCACAAAAATAGGGACATATAAAAATAAACAAAACAAGAATATATACTTTAGGGTCTCCACGCTATAAAACTAAGGGAAAAGAAGCTTACAATGCGAATTTTTAACATTTTTTAGTCCTAGCAGATTCAAGGTCCAGTCTGCTATTACGTCATTTCGAAATAACCAATAATTGGCCGACTGACAGTTCATCGGAGTCCAATCCATTTAGTTGTTTAATTTGGTCTATACTTACGCCATGACGTTGGCTAATATGATAAAGTGTATCCGTGGATTTTACTTCATAAATAATCATAGCGACTGCATTTTTCAAATCCTCGGAATTTGTTATTATCGCAGGTTCTTCAAACTCTTTCTCTTGAATAATTTCCTCTACCTCTTCTTCGCGCTGCTCCTTCTTCACATACGAAACTTCCGGACGATCGTATTGGTAAAGCTGGTATCGCTCTATCAAATTAACAAGCAATTCGGGATAACGTGGGTTTGTCGCGTAGCCGGCGTCTTTCAGTCCTTTTGCCCATCCCTTATAGTCATTCTTATCCAGCGCAAATAATTTTTCATAACGTTTTCGCAACAGAAACTGACTATGGTCTCGAAATGACTGCTGTGGATCATTATAAACGCGAAAACAATCCCTTATATGATCGTCTGGGCGCACAACTGATTTTCCTTGCCATACACCCCCACATTTTATCCCGAAATGGTTATTCGCTTCTCGTGCTAAATAACTATTTCCGTTTCCGGATTCCAATAAGGCTTGTGCCAATTTTATGCTGGCAGGAATCCCATATTGATTCATTTCTGCTATAGCAATATCCTTATAGCGTTCGATATAGGCATGTCCCGATATAGACGTAGTACCCGAACCCTGTCCTGTTGTATTTTTTCCATATTTCGGATGTTGCAGCGTTGTTCTGCGGGATGCACATGAACCGAACACCAGTATGGAAGAAACAAACAATAGAAATAACACGCTGTTTTTCATTAGAACGACCTATTTTTCCCGAAGTTCTTAATTTTTGATTATAACAGCAAGCGCTGCCCAATAGATAGTTTGGAAGATTGTAAATTGTTTCGTCTCTTCAGTGCTTCTACCGATGTATTATAGCGTGTTGCTAGTTCCGAAAGTGTATCTCCCTTGGACACCACATGGGTTTCCCCGGTGGTTGTAAAGTCTGCAGATGTGTCATTAGCCTCGATAGAACGCAATAATATATCCTGTTGAATTTTTGTCGTCCCACTTTTTGCTAACATTCCTTTTGTCTCGGGCGATTGTTGTATTTGATCGTATTTATCCAAATTATAGCGTCTGATCGTCGCCAGTACTTTAGGTGTCCAGCTGCTTAAGCTGGTATAGCCTGCTCGAAAAATACCTTTAACCCAACCCTCATAATCGTCCGAATCATATTTATCAAATAGTACCCGGTTTGCCTTTCGTCGTTGCATCAGCCCCACAAAATCGCGATAAGATTCCTCGGCAGAACCGTATCCCTTGTAGGCCGATCGAATGACTTTGCTGTTGTTTTTTCCTTTGATTCCAAAATGATTATTAAGGTGTTTCGCTACGCGGCTATTACCATAAGCACTTTCGTGAAAAGCTACCGCTAAAATAACAGAAGCGGGTACTCCTGTTTCGATCATCAATTGCTGCGCTAAATTTTTATGCTCCGCAATATAACTACTTGGTGAAAATTTTTGTGCAGTGGTCGTCGTGACCGTAAACACAAACATTAGTAGTATCGTTACATACTTACCAATACTTGTTTTTTGCATATCATTTATTTTTGTTCAACCATTACTTTTTGCGTAGTACAAAAAGTCCATCTCTAATGGGCAAAATCAGCTTTTCTACACGGCTGTCTTTCGCCAAGGTTTCATTTAGTTCAATTACCTTTTTTGTTTGGTTATCCGGATTATCCATTAAAACCTTTCCTTTCCAAAGTACATTATCTATCAAGATCAGTCCCCCACTGGAAACACGGTCGATAAGTGCCTCAAAATAGTAGAGATTCCTCCTTTTATCCGCATCAATAAATACCAAATCAAAATTCCCTGCTATTGTCGGAATGATTTCGGCGGCGTCTCCAATATGATACCTTATTTGTTCCCGAAAAGGGGAAGCGTCAAAATAACCTTTTACACGTTCTTCCAGCTCTTCATTAATATCGATCGTGTGTAACATCCCTTCTCTATCAAGCCCCTCCGCTAAACACAATGTGGCATATCCTGTAAACGTGCCTATCTCTAATACGCTCTTTGGCTTCACGAGTTTTGCTAACATAGCCAATACTCTCCCTTGAAAATGACCCGATAACATGTGTGGCATCGTCTCACGTAAATAAGTCTCCCTATTTATCCGTTTTAAAAGTTCACTTTCTGTATCAGAAGTTTTCTCTAAATACGCGTTTAACGGCTCTTCATGTTCAAGCATAGTCGCAAAACTAACAAGTAACACGCTATTACAAAAAAATTTAACATAAATTAAAGTGCTCAAGCACAGCGTCTATAATTGAAAAAAGCCCTTCTTGAGATCAAGAAGGGCTTTTTTTAAGGTGTATTTAACTAATCCAGCGAAGCTGTAATAAGTCTCAGAAATTCCGATCGTGTAACATCGTTTTGGAAAGCTCCGGTAAAAGCAGAAGTGGTTGTAACCGAATTTTGCTTCTGTACACCACGCATAGCCATACACATATGTTTACATTCCATCACCACCGCCACACCGGCAGGCTTTAAGGTTTGCTGTATACAATCCCGTATTTCATTCGTCAATCGTTCCTGCACCTGTAGTCGTCTGGCAAATGCATCTACCACACGCGGAATCTTGCTCAGTCCCACAATATGCCCATTGGGAATATAAGCAATATGTGCCTTTCCAAAAAAAGGAAGCATATGGTGTTCGCACAACGAATAAATCTCGATATCTTTTACCACAACCATCTGGCTATATTCTTCTTCAAACATAGCACTTCGCAACACTTCCGCTGCATCGACATCATATCCGTGGGTCAAAAACTGCAAAGCCTTAGCCACGCGTTCGGGCGTCTTGATCAATCCTTCCCTTTCTGGATTTTCACCGATTGCACGTATAATAGCGGGATAATGAGCGGCAATTTCTTCTACTTGTTTTTGATTGTACTGATCGATTTTGATATAACCGTTTTGTTCTTCGCTCTCGAAGGATGTTAGATTACTCATTTGTTTAAATTAAATATGGCATTTTATTTATTCGCCAAAATATTCGACAAAATTATTCTCTGTTTCGTATAGCTTGACCACATGCAATTGCACATTTTCCTGATCAAAATACGGCTTCAACACCCGAAATATCTCCATAGCAATGACTTCCGTAGATGCTTTTTTCCCTTTCATAAAGTCTACGTCAAGGTTCACATTTTTGTGATCCAACTTACTAATTACATATTTCAGGATAATACTTTTCATTTTCTTTAGGTCGATTACAAATCCTGTTTCGGGATTTACTTCTCCTTTTACCGTCACAAAAAGCTCATAGTTGTGACCATGCCAATTCGGATTGGAACAATTGCCAAATACGGCCTCATTTTGTTCCTGAGACCAATCTTCGCGGTAGAGCTTATGAGCCGCGCTGAACCGTTCTCGTCTTGTGATATAGATCATAAAAACAAAGATAGGGGATAAAAACTATATTCTTAGTATCTTACACCTTGTAAAGCGTTTTGTTTGATATGAAAATTTTAGTTATTGCCGCCACACTCGAAGAAATACAACCCGCTCTTCCTTTTCTAGAAGAGAAGCATATAAAGTATCTCATTACGGGCGTAGGTATGGTTTCCACAACCTATGCTTTGACCAGGTATTTGCAACAACACAAAATAGACTTATTACTACATATTGGAATCGGTGGGATACTAGATCCATCTGCATGCTTAGGAGGGGTTTACCAGATATATGCAGATGAAATATTTGCGCTAGGAGCTGACGACAATGGATCATTTATATCCATTGAAGAACTCGGCTTTGGTAAACGGATATATACAGAAAAACCTCCTGTCCATATCCGGCTCCCTGAAGTCAGCAAAGCACAAGGTATCACGGTCAATAACGTACATGGTACGACCGAGAGCATCAATTGGCTACAACAGCGATATCAAAAGCCCCTCATTGAATCTATGGAGGGTGCCGCGGTTTTTTTTGTTGCTGAGCAGGAAGGAATTTACTGCTTGCAATTTCGGGCTACTTCTAATTACATCGAACCGAGGAACCGAGATGCTTGGAAGATCGGGTTGGCCATACAGAACCTAAATGATTTTATACAGACACTTATATCGCGCTGTTTTATTTAAAAGAAGAAGAGTGAGCGGAGGCAACACGGCAGCACAAGTATATCGCCTCTATTTTTTACACACGATCTGCTACGAAATATCAATTAATTATAGTAGTTTTGCGATATTTAAATAAGATACAATTTTACAACTGATGAGAGAAATACAATTCAGAGAAGCGCTTCGCGAAGCCTTAAGCGAAGAAATGCGCAAAGATGATAAAATATTCTTAATGGGCGAGGAAGTCGCCGAATACAACGGAGCATACAAAGTTAGCCAAGGTATGCTAGACGAGTTTGGTGCAAAACGTGTTATCGATACCCCGATTGCAGAACTTGGTTTTGCAGGGATAGGTGTTGGTGCAGCAATGAACGGCCTAAAACCCATTATCGAATTTATGACTTTCAATTTCTCCTTGGTCGCCATCGACCAAGTCATCAATTCAGCGGCAAAATTACATCAAATGAGTGGGGGGCAGTTCTCTTGTCCTATTGTCTTCCGTGGACCAACAGGTAATGCAGGACAATTGGGGGCGCAACACTCACAAAACTTCGAAAATTGGTATGCAAACACGCCCGGTTTAAAAGTTGTTATCCCTTCTAATCCATATGATGCGAAAGGATTATTGAAAACGTCTATTCTGGACCCAGATCCCGTCATTTTTATGGAGTCCGAGGTCATGTATGGCGATAAAGGTCAAGTTCCGGAAGAAGAGTATTATTTACCTATCGGCAAAGCAAATATTATACAAGAAGGTACAGATGTAACTGTCGTATCTTTTGGTAAAATGGTTCCACGTGTTGTCATCCCTGCCGTAGAGGAATTAACAAAAGAAGGTATTCGTGTAGAATTGATCGATTTACGGTCTGTCCGTCCTATAGATTATACGGCCATCATCGAATCGGTTAAAAAGACGAACCGCTTAGTGGTTGTAGAGGAGGCTTGGCCGCTGGCTTCTATTTCTGGCGAAATCGCATTCAAGGTTCAGAAAGATGCTTTTGACTATCTGGACGCACCTGTTATTCGTGTAACATCTGCAGATGTACCCCTTGGTTATGCCCCTACATTAGTAGAAGCAAGTTTACCGAACATTGCTAAAGTGGTAAAAGCCGTAAAAGAAGTATCTTATATTACCAAGTAATTTATTCCTCTTTTTGAGGAACCAAATAATGGAGAGGTCTTCTGTATTGTACGGAAGACCTTTTTATTTCTTTACCTTATCCAATTTTCCTATATTCACGTTACATTAATATACATCGATGAAAACAATCCTTATTACATGCTTGAGCGTATGCTTAACCTTTACAGTGCTGGCGCAAAAAGCCGTCAATTTTAAATTAAACCCTGAAATTGGAAAGCCTCTTCACTTCAATATGTTTATGAAAACAGATATAGATGGCCCACAGAGTGTCATTATGGACATGAAGATGAAGATGGAAATGCTTCCGGCAAAAAAAGAAAACGAAAACTTTACCATCGAAAATGTAATCAAAGCAATTAAAGCCGATATCGACGCGGGCATGATGACAGTGTCCTATAATTCCGAAGAAGAGCCTATAGATGAAACGGCAAAAATGCTGGGCGAGCAGTTCTCTACCATCATTGATAAACAGATCTCTTCCACTATTACAGAAAAAGGGGAAACAATAGCTGTAGATTTGCCTACGAGTTTCGCTTCGCAGGGTTTTGATGCAAGTTCTTTTTCGAAAATGTCTCCTTCTTTTCCAGATAAAGCAGTGACCCCCGGAGAATCTTGGGAAAGCTCTTCTGACGTAGCAGAAAATCCATTGTTCTCCAAAATAGAAATGACTTCGACTTTCCGTGAAGAAAGTGCTGACGGCTACATTATTGATATTGTGGGTATAATGCTACAAGAGACAGGCGGCGAAATTGGAAGAATGTCCGGCAGTTATACCTTAGATAAGCAAACGCACTTCACCAAGACTAGTGCTATAAAAACAACAATAGAGACACAAGGGGCTACTATAGTCAGCGACGTGGAAATGACCGTGGAATAGCTATGAAAACCGTTACACAAGAAAGTCAATGGGGATAAACAAATAAAGCCAATTCTTCCTTGGAATTGGCTTTATTTGTTTAATGTCTATCTAAAAAATTATTATGCGTCTATTTCTGCTTGATATCCCTCCGCTGATAATAGCGCATCTACATCTGCAGCATTGTTCAATTTTACCCGGATAATCCAACCTTCACCGTATGGGTCTGTATTAACCAACTCAGGCGAAGCATCAATACCTTCGTTCACTTCTAATACCGTCGCTGTTACAGGCATAAATAAGTCCGACACTGTTTTAACGGCTTCAACTGTCCCGAAGACTTCATTTGCTGTAACTTCTTCACCTACCGTATTTATATCAACAAAAACAATGTCGCCCAATTCGCGCTGTGCGAAATCAGTAATTCCAATAACCGCTTCGTCACCTTCGACACGAACCCATTCGTGATCCTTCGTGTATTTTAATTCTGCTGGAAAATTCATATGTAAATAATTATTTATGAGTGTAAATATTCATTTATATAAATGAGCTCGTTACACTCGGTTTGTCTTTTAATAGCCATATGGAATACCCAGATTATTTTCATCGGTGTTTGTGTTTCCTAAAAGTGGGTATTTCATACATATAATATTTGCTCAAAAATATAATTATCCACCGACATAACCAAAAATTCCTTCCTATCTTCACCTTATGAATCTACAAATTGAAAAACTGTACAGAATCGCGCAACAAACGGAACGTCGGATCATCGGGTTGATGTCCGGAACATCATTAGATGGTTTAGATATCGCATTATGTCGTATAAACAATAGCGGTCAAGAGACGACATTATTTCTTGAAAATTTTATCACGATTCCCTATAACACTGCTTTCCGTCAACATATTCGAGCAATATTTGCCAAACGTCAAATAGATCAACAGATGCTATCAGGACTACACGCTTACGTTGGAAGAATACACGGTGAATTCATTAATAACGCCTTAGAACGATGGGAAATTTCTTCGGCAGACGTAGATTTAATTGCTAGTCATGGGCAAACCGTTTACCATGCTCCTCAACATCTAACCGGAGAAACAAATTTTCCCAACAGCACATTACAAATCGGAGATGGCGATCATATTGCCCATACGACGGGGATCATCACGCTATCGGATTTTAGACAAAAACACGTTGCGGCTGGGGGAGAAGGTGCACCTTTAGCGGTCTATGGTGATTTTCTACTTTTTACCTCCGAAGCGGAAAACAGGTGTCTGCTGAATATCGGTGGTATCTCTAATTTTACATTCCTTCCAAAACGAGAAAGTAACCTAGAAGCCTACGCCACAGATCTTGGTCCAGGAAATACGATGATGAATCAATTTGTTTATGAACAATTTGGGTTAGAAATGGACGAAAACGCACATATTGCCGAAAAAGGCGCTATAAATACAGATCTTCTGGATGCTTTGTTGGCATCCTCTTTCTTGCGCGACGATTTTCCAAAAACGACGGGACCGGAACTATTCAATTTAGCCTATTTGAAAAATGCCCAATTCGTTTCTGGCACATCTACCCTGAATCCCGAAGACGTTTTGGCTACGCTAAACAAGTTTGCTGCACAAACTATAACGGAAGGTATTAAACGTGTATCGAAAGATCTTAAAAATCTGCATGTTTATGTGAGTGGGGGAGGGTTACACAATCCTTTGTTAATGAAAAATATTGTGAAGGCTATTCCATCAATTTCCGTATCTTCCTTCAGCGATTTGGGTTTAAATCCTGATGCAAAAGAGGCCTGTCTCTTTGCTGTTCTCGCTAATGAGACAGTAGCCGGTTCGTCGTCTCATGTCCAACAAATTAAAGACTCGCCTGCGATATGTATGGGTAAAATAAGTTTCCCTTATTGATCTAAAGCCTGATGAATAAAGCGTTTAAACGGCAAAATTCGTTTGGCAGTATCGACAATCTTCTGTAACGATTTGGAATCCGTTATTTCCGAATCAGTAAAGGGTTGGTACAAGATATAACTTTTTAGTTTCAATACTTCAATATGGGGGTCTTCTTCGCTATAGCCAGCGGGAGCTCTCTTCAATTTATCTTCCGT
Source organism: Sphingobacterium arenae (assembly GCF_014692505.1). Lineage (GTDB taxonomy): Bacteria > Bacteroidota > Bacteroidia > Sphingobacteriales > Sphingobacteriaceae > Sphingobacterium > Sphingobacterium arenae. The sequence goes on from NZ_JACNYK010000001.1 coordinate 191,791, forward strand.
CGATAAATCTTCAACTGTCCAGCCTCCTTGTGCCAGCGCATCGGCCATTTCCTGATAGCTGTAATCTATTTCCTGCCTGATAGCATTCAAATGATGTTTCTCCGGACGCCAATATCCCGCCGCGAGAAAATGCTTACCCGGCTCGATATGCAAGTAATATTCAGGGCCATCCAGTTTCCGTCCATCGATAGAAATCCCGGCTGCAAACCATGTTTTATAGGGCGTTTTGTCTTTAGAAAATCGGGTGTCACGATATATTCTAAACAAACAGCGCGAAGCTTGTATGTCGGTATTAATATGTGGATCAAAATCCGATAACGCGGCTATAAGCTGCGTAATGTAATCTTTTACGTTTGTCAGCGCTGTTTCATATATCACTTTGTTTTCCTGAAACCATTCTCGGTTATTGTTTTCTCTGAGCTGATTCAAGAAACCCAATGTTTGCTTGTCTATTTTCATTTAATTTATCTTGATGAGTGAAGTTTTTCTAGGTGTCAGTGAGCACATATTTGCCCGTTTCATCCTATTAAAAAGCATTTTTCAAAAACAAATATACCAATGGGGCGGCCATTAACAACCCGTCAAATCTATCCAGCAGACCACCATGTCCAGGCAGTATATTTCCAGAATCTTTAACCCCGATATTACGCTTAAGCATAGATTCCACTAGATCACCGAAAGTACCGAATACACCGATAATCAATGCGATACAGACCCAACCCCATAGCGGAAAAATCCCAAAATAACGGGAAAGGACAATCCCTGCTACGACAGCCATGAAGACACCGCCAATAAACCCCTCCCAAGTTTTATTCGGTGAAATACGTTCAAATAACTTACGACGTCCCAAACTTTTTCCCACTAAATAAGCCCCCGTATCGTTTGTCCACAGAAGGATCAAAAAACCAAGAGGGATATAGGCGTTATAGGTATCTTCTACAAAGCCTAATTCCATAAAAAAAATAAACGGTATTGCTGCATACATCAAGCCAAAGATCGAATACGCGACATCTTGGATAGGATGAACTGTTTTGCGAAAAAGTGCCGTGATATAGAGCAACAAAATACCTACAATACCAAATTGGAAAACGGAATAGGGCAGTATATCTACAAGACTAAAACCAACCAAAGCTAATCCAACCGCGGCAGCTCCTACACCCATAAAAAGCAATGGCTGTGTATCCTCCGTATACACCATACGATAAAATTCATACACACAACAAACTGCTATCAACGAAAAAAGAGGAACAAATGTAAAAGGGCCAACTAATACAGCACCTATCAAAATCACAATAAAAAAAAATCCAGTTATCGCCCTCGTTTTCATCTACCTATTTTTTGTTTTGAATGCTTGATATAAATAACATGGATATACATTAGAATGATATTTACATCTTCGTTCCATTTTTTTCTGATTCGCTTTCTTGTATTAGTCTTTGGGCTTGTCCAACATCTTTTTCGTTGACGAAAAGATCTATTTTCCCAAACATAAAGGATGAATCCTGTTTGTTCAGAAGAACTGCAGGAATGCCGTTTTCTTCTAACATCTGTTTATCTATTTCTCCCCGAATGGCATCGGTATACGTCTGTATTTTAATCCACCCTTTTTCCATATAGGTTTATTCTCCTTATATATTGATAAAATATGAAAGCAATAATAATGCTGAAAATGAAGCTAGCAAGATACACAATTATTGGATAAGAATCGCTTTCCATAAGCGCTGCATAGCTCTTGCCCTGCGTTGCATAATAAAACGCTAATATAACCACCATGCTGTTATTAACAAAGTGTGCGAAGACAGCTGTCCAGATATTTCTTGTCCAGATGACGAGGTAACCAAAAAATACGCCAAGCAATAAACGAGGGAAAAAACCGTAAAATTGTATATGTATAGCACTAAAAATAAGCGCAACGACCCAAACGGCAATATATTCATTTTTAAAAATCCGAGTTCCAATCTGCTGTAATGCTCCCCTAAAAAATAATTCCTCGCCTATAGCGGGTAAAACTGCTATAACGACAATGTTTAGTAATAATTTATCCCAAGCGGTCGTCATAACGATGCGCTCGGTTAACAAAGCCATTTCGTCTTCTTTCATCCGCATCCATTCCTGCAAATTACTCCAAGACTCCGAAAATTGCATATGGGCATTCCAATCCGCAATCAGGGACATACACGGTGCAAAAGCGAAAAGGAAAAGTATGCTTAATGCATAGGTTTTCCAATCGGTGAGATTTTGCCGTGGAAACAGATCTTCCTCATTATTCCTTCGTTGAAAAATGTAGGCTGGTGCAATAAAGGTAGCAGCAGAACTAACGCCCAATGCCATGTAGGTGTAATAATTTTGTGCCTGACCAGCTCCAGAGAACTCCGCAAAAAAATCAATGTCTCCAAAAAGAACATATCCCATTCCGAGGAAAACCAAAGAAACCGCGAAAACGCAGACAAATGTCATCATGATTAAAAAAAGCAAATCCGTCCACGGACTCTTTTGTTGCATATTGGTTGTATTCATTCCGTTAAAAATAAGTATTTTAACGGTTGAAAACGTGAAAAGGAGTGAAATTCACTCCTTTTCACGTTTTGTTACCTTACCCGAATAGGATCTTTGGGATCTTTTAATTCCTTGTAGGGATAAGTTTTCATTTCTTCTAGCAAAATATGGATTGTTTTCTCCAACTGGGGATCTCTTCCCTCCAACAAATCTTTTGGCATTTGTTCTACAAAAAGATCCGGTGCTACACCTTCATTTTCGATAATATAATTACTCTCCAAATCAAATATTCCAAAATTTGGCGAGGTAATACGTCCCCCATCCAATAATGGCGGATATCCGGAGATACCGACTAAAATACCCATGGTTGTTCTTCCAACAAGTTTTCCGAGTCCTTTAAAGCGGAACATATACGGCATCATATCTCCCCCCGAACCCGCGTTTTCGTTAATAATCATTGCTTTTGGACCGTAAATTCCATTTCCTGGTGTAGTAAAGCTCTTTCCATCGCGAATCCGCCAGCCCGATATCAGCTCTCTAGACAATAAGTCAATGACGTAATCAGCGACCCAACCACCACCATTGTTACGCTCGTCCAATAAAAGCGCTTTCTTATCCATTTGGGAAAAATAATAGCGGTTAAAATACGTATATCCTTCAGGACCGGTATTGGGCATATAAACATAGGCAATTTGCCCTTTACTAAGTTCGTCTACTTTTTTCCGATTAGATTCCACCCAATCCATTCTGCGTAAACTGGTTTCTCCTCCAAAAGAAACAGGTTTTACGACGACCTCCCGCGCGCCTTTCCATGATGCCACGTTATTGATTTTCAAAGTAACTTGTTTGTCTACGGTATTTTCCAATAACTGGAAAATGTTGGTTGTCTTATTTAAAGCTACTCCATTTACGGCTACGATATATTCTCCTTCGTTAATATTTAGTCCCGGTTCGGCCAATGGTGCACGGAGAGATGGGTTCCAGTCTAAAGTCGTATATATTTTGTTGATTTTATATCCATTTTCTACCACCTCAAAATCCGCCCCTAGTGTTCCCGTGTTCACGGAGGGGGTCGATGGTTCGTCACCCGGATAAATATAATTATGCCCAACGACCATCTCACCCATCATTTCATTCAATAAGTACCCTAAATCTGATCGATGTCCTACATACGGTAAGAATTTTTCATATTTTGTCTTCATCGCGTTCCAGTCCACACCATGCATATTCTCCACATAGAAAAATTCTTTTTGCATTCTCCATACTTCATAGAAAATTTGTTTCCATTCCGCTTCGGGATCTACCAACTGTTTGACATTCTTAATTTCTATTTTACCATCACCAGGAGCCGGCTTTTTCCCGGTGTCTACAATGAAAAAATCTCGATTGCCTCGGTATATCATTTTCTTTCCATTCGCACTAATATCAAAACCCGAAGCATGTTCTACAAGCGTCTTGTCTTCTAACTTCTTTAAGTCATAGATACCGATCGTGTTTCCTCGCATATAGGTCAATTTGTTTTCCGTTGATCCGTTTAACAAATAACGGCCGGATGGGAGAGGCAAAGCCACAATACGGCGGTTTATTTCATCCAAATCAACCGCTGTTTCGGATTTATCAGACTTTTTATCCGGAGATTTTCCCTTGTTCTTATCGTTCAATCTCTCTTCTTCTTTTTTGCTGACCTCTTTTTTCCCGTCCACAACTTCTTCTTCGTCACTTTCGTTTTTAAATATGGACGGCGTATCTTTTGAAAGAATAAAAGCATAAACGTTATAGTTTACATTCCTTTCATAAGCCGTCATATGCAATCCGGAATTTGTTAACCCCGTATTGGTGCTTGCTGAAAAGAACAGATATTTGCCGTCACGACTAAAAGTCGGTTGATTGACTGCGCTCATACCGTCCGTAACTTGTGTCGAGTGCTTCGTTTTCAAGTTATACATAAAAAGTGTACGGACGCCATTTCCTAAACTTTTTATATACGCTATCCAATTGGAATCATAAGACCATGACGGTTGGAAATGATTGGATACTCTGCCCGTTGTTGAGCTAAGACGATCGTTGTCTACCAACGTTACTTTCTTCGTTTCTATATCTACATAATAAAGGTTGAGATGGGCATCGTTATAGAAAAGCTTTTTGCTATCGGGAGACCAGGTCGGCTGGTAATAAAACGGTGTTTGCCCTAAAGAAATGTAAACTGGTTCATCTTTCGCCATTTGATCACGTAACACCAATTCATATTTTCCATTTTTATCCGAAATAAAGGAAATCCATTTACCATTAGGTGACCAAGCTGGAAAACGTTCGTGCGAGCCGGGCGCAAGGGAAATATTTCGGGCGTCACCTTTTTCTTTAGGTACAGTGAATATTTCGCCCCGATTCTCTAATAGCATTCGCTGTCCTGTTGGAGAAATAGTATAGGAACGAATATCCGCTCCCACAGCAATATAATGTTGTCGTTTATACATGGCATCAGCATGCACGTTGATCGCCAGATTATTTACTTTTTTAGTCGCAGTATGAAGGATATGTAAACGACCGGCGTACTCAAATGTCAATTCGTTTCCTTTTCCACTCAATGTACGCACATCATAGTCTTTATAGTTTGTCAGCTTTTCTAGGTCTTTCGTTTTCGTGTCATAACTGAAAATATTGACTATTTTGTCGCGATCGGAAAGAAAATAAACTTTATCCCCCAGCCAAACCGGCTTCACATCGTTACTTCTTTCTCCTGGAATGATTTCCACTTCTTTGGTTTGTGTATCAAATATCCAAATCGAAGACATACCACCACCACGATAGCGTTTGAATGCCACACGATCTCTTTCTGTTGGGTCTGTGTTTTTAATATATGCCCAATAACGCCCCTCAGGAGACGGGCTTCCTTGATAGGCTTCCGGCATCAACAAAGGGGAGGCTAGTTCTCCCTTTAACGATGTTTTATATAAACGGGAACCTAAAGAGTACGTGAATTCCCGTGTGCTTGTGAAATAAACTTCGTTATTGTTTAGCCAACCCCGAAGCATATCCGCAGTAGGATGAAAAGTCACACGCTTAGGAGTTCCACCGTATATAGAAACAATGTAAACATCCGTATTTCCATCGTAATTACCTGTAAACGCGATCTGTTGTCCGTCCGGCGAAAACATGGGGTTTTGTTCTACTCCGGGGTTTACCGTTAAACGACGTGGATTCTCTCCGCTTTTGTCAGCTATCCACACATCTCCGGCATAGACAAAGGTGATGTGTTGGTCACTGATATCGGGATTTCGTAAAAGTAGAGTTTCCTCTTGCGCTTGCGCTTTTGAAAAAAGAAAAACAGAAAGAATGAGTATCTGTATAGTCCTTAATAAACTATTTTTCAAACGGATTGTTGGGTGATTCATATTCAAAAATAATGGAATTTATTTTTTAAGCCGGATTCATATCAGAGATGTTGCAATTCTTCGTATTCTTTTTCCATAAAAACCTCATCACTTCGGATATTTGACGGGGAGGATAGTAATAAGACATTTAAGCTCAAAGAGAGCCCATACACTCGCTGCAAATGTCGATTGCTTTATTAATTAATAAAAAAGAAAGCCCTACATTTGGATGTAGGGCTTTCTTTTATCTAAAATAAGACTAAGCATGTTCTTCGTCGAAAACGATACCTTCGTCTACAATAATTCTCCCGCAGTGTTCACAAATAATAATTTTTTTACGCTGACGGATTTCAGATTGTAATTGCGGCGGAATTTTATTGTAACATCCGGAACAACTGTCTCGCTCGATAGAAACTACGGATAAGCCGTTTCTAAACGTTCCTCTGAGTTTATTGTAAACCTTTAACAGGCGGTCCTCGATATTTTTTTCAGCCTTTGCTGCTTTATCCAGTAATGCATCTTCTTCTTTTTGCGTTTCACCGGTAATGGTCTCTAGCTCTTGCTTCTTTACATCTAATTCACCTTTACTGTATTCTTGACTCTGCTGTGTGCTTTCGTAAAGTTCTGTTTTGTTTTTTATATCAAATTCCGCTTCCCGAATACGCTTTTCACATACTTGGATTTCTAGACCCTGAATTTCAATTTCTTTAGAAATGGCATCGTATTCGCGGTTATTCTTTACTTCATTCAGTTGCCCCTCATACTTTTTTATCGCTGCCTGCGCATCTTTGATCATGTTTCTGCGATTCACAATGGAATCTTCTAGATCATCCAGATCCGTTCTGATTTTCTCGATTCGAGTATTAAGACCCGCGATCTCATCTTCCAGATCTGCAACCTCAATGGGCAATTCTCCACGTACTTGGTGAATCTTATCTATTTTTGTATGGATGGACTGTAGCGTCCATAATGCTTTTAACTTTTGTTCTACGGATTGTTCCATTATCAAACGTAATATTTAATAGGATTTGTCTCTATTCCTGTTAATCGGACAGCAAAGTTAACAAATTTTTTCTGAATAATTTCCAATAATAATTCCTGCGTAAATTGTTCACTTTCAAAATGTCCTATGTCTGCGATAACAATGGCTCCTTCTGCATCAAAGAACTCGTGGTATTTATAGTCGGCCGAAACAAAGATATCTGCCCCAGAACGTTTTGCATCATCCAATAAGAACCCTCCCGCGCCTCCGCAAACGGCAACTCTCGAAATATCTTTTTTTCGCAATTTGGTATGCCGGATAACCTCTACATTCAATCGGTCTTTCAGGTATTTTAAGAATGCTTTTTCTTCCATCGGTTGGGGTAAATTACCGATAACCCCAGAACCGACGGTTTGCAACGTGTTTTCTAAAATAAAAATATCGTGCGCAACTTCTTCATACGGATGTGCTGCATACATCGCTACCAACAGGGCTCGCTCTCTATGTGCTGGATAGATAACTTCTATTTTAGTCTCCTCGATACGTTCGTGCTCGTTAATTTTACCCATCGTGGGATTGGCGCCCTCTAAGGGCCGAAATGTTCCATATCCTAATGTATTATAGCTACATTCTTCATAATCGCCGATAGCGCCGGCTCCTGCTTCGAACAATGCCCCCCGAACGGATTCCACATGGGTGCGCGGCACAAAAACAGCCAATTTTCGGAGCAAACTTGGCTTCGGTCGTAAAATCGCAGGTGATGTTAATGCTAACTTTTCGGCTATTTTTCCGCTTACCCCACCGAAGACGTTGTCTAGATTGGTATGAATGGCATAAAGCGCAATACCGTGACGTATAGCTTGAATGACTACCCGTTCCACATAATTCTTACCATTTAGTTTTTTCAGTCCTTTAAATACAATAGGGTGGTGAGCTATAATGATGTCACAACCATTTTGTATAGCTTCATCAACGACTTCCTCGGTACAATCCAACGTAATCAATGCCTGATGTATTTCGTCCTCCGGATGGCCAACGATTAATCCTGAATTATCATACGATTCTTGATAAGCTAGTGGAGCAATTTGTTCCAAATATTGAGTAAGTTCTTTAATTTTCATCCTATTTATATCTCGGTTTTCTCTTTTTTATCAGCTATATAATCTTCCCCATAATGTTCTATGTGTATTCGCAACAACGTTTTATATTCATTTACTTTGACCCAATAGGTAATAAAATACACAAAATGTAATATGCCGATAATCGTTAATACAAATAACGGCAATGGAATATTACTTAACAAAAATGTCCACGCGAATATAAGACCCCATTTTTGTGTTGGTTTCTCTTCCACTTCCACTTTTCGATCATAAAACTCGTTATTTAGAGAATCTGCGACGCGCTTTGCCACTTCAAAATTCCAGTAGATGTTAAATATAGGTACCGCTACAAACCACGCTTGGCTAGGTAGTATACATAAATTCTCCTTTTTTACGAGTTTTAGGGTGCGATAAAGAGTTAAGGCAAAAAAAATCCAGATTATAATTCGGATTATTCCCCCGATGAGCATATACAATGCCATGTCACCGGTTATATTATCAGGCAGTATATCTAACATGATATAAACTCTTTAATTTTGAACATACATCAAAAATATCGTGGGCTTCTTATGGAGATCTATCTTTTGGTTTTTCCATTCGGAAACCGACAACGTCAACACCCATTCTTCGGAAGCAGTCAAATTACACGCTACACAAATTCTTGTTTTCGGTTTGCAATTTTTAATTAAATCGTCAAACAAACTGTTATTACGGAAGGGTGTTTCAATAAATAGCTGCGTTTGTTGCTCTTTTTGCGACTGAAACTCCAAATCCTTAATTTTCTTTGTCCGCTCACTTTTGTCTATAGGAAGATAACCATGAAAAGCAAATTTTTGTCCGTTAAATCCCGAAGCCATTAATGCCAATAAAATAGAGCTAGGACCAACCAAAGGAACTACTTTTATTCCTCTTCTATGCGCTTCAGAAACAATGTCCGCACCGGGGTCTGCCACGCCGGGACATCCTGCTTCAGACATCAGTCCCAAATCCTTTCCTTCCATAATCGACTTAAAAATTCGATTATAATCTATTTTTTCACGCTTATGTTTGCCATAATCATGAATTTTCAAATCACTTTGCGGTATTTTCAATCCCGCTTGTTTTAGAAATCGTCGTGCGGTTTTTTCATTTTCGACAATATATTCGTCAATTTGATTGATAAGTTCCTGATGGAACAAAGTGTATGATTGTCCTTCCGCGTTTTCAGCCAGCGGAACCGGCATAAGGTATAAAATTCCTATCGACATTATCCAAACCTAAATAAAATGCTTTGCATTCACGAACCGTATTTTAAATAAATTCGTACATGCCTTAAAAATAAACAAAAATAGGAAATACAATAACATAAAAAATCCTTAAGAGGAATCACTATAGTGGTTCTCATCCTTAGAAAAAAGAAAAATGAAACCTAAATAAATTTGAAGTTTTAGAAGATAATTGATAATTTGCCCCAAGATTAAAAGATCTAGAACAAATAGATTCTGAGAAGTATTCGATACGCAGTAAAAAAAGCAATTAATAAATGAATACGCAAATAACATCCGGCGTAAAAGTATCTGTAAGCGTCGTTTATCAACCCGAATATTCTAATCCGGCGAAGACGCACTTTATGTTCTCCTACCAAATCACCATAGAGAATTTAGGCGATGTTACCATACAGCTCATGAACAGACATTGGGATATTTTCGATTCCGTTGGTGACTTTAAACAAGTAGAAGGAGAAGGTGTAGTCGGCGAACAGCCCATACTGGCTTCAGGGGCTGTCTATCAGTACGTTTCAGGGTGTAATTTAAAAAGTGAGATGGGATACATGGAAGGTCACTACGAAATGACCAAGATCGTAGATGGTAGCGTATTCCACGTAGAAATACCTCGATTCAATTTAATTGCTTCATTTAAGTTGAATTAGAAATCCAATCCTTTTGTAATTTATCTCCCCTTATCTTTTGTAATCACGCTTTTACAGCAATATTTACTTATTTTTGCACTTGAATTTTTGTAATATTTAAGAATAGATTTTAATGGCGTCCCAAAACAAACGTTATGCTGGTCATTCAATCTTTTCGGTCAGTATCATATCGGGGAATAAGATTTTCTGAGTAAAAAAAAGTAAATATTTAATTTTCAACACCTTATATAAGTGAGTATTTTAGCAACAGAACAAGTCAGTCATTCCTTTCATGACAAATGGTTATTTTCCGGTTTACATTTTGGTTTACAAAAAGGTGATAGGGTAGCCCTAGTGGGTGTTAACGGAACAGGCAAATCTACTTTACTTAAAATACTGGCCGAACAAATCCTTCCAACAGCAGGAAAGGTAGTCAAAGAAAGAGGTTTAAAGATAGGATTTTTATCGCAGGAACCTACTTTTAAGCAAATGGAAACCATTAACGATTTTATATATAGTGCAGATAATGAACAGCAGCAACTTATAAAAAGCTATGAAAATTTATTGAATAGCGATAAAATAGATCAGAAACTACTCGCCGAACTTACAGATCAACTGTCAGCCATGGAGGCTTGGGAGTATGAACACAATATAAAAAGTATTTTAAATCGTCTACAGATTTCTGATTTTGATCAAACTATTGATAGTCTATCCGGCGGACAAAAGAAACGCTTATCGTTGGCTAAATTATTGATAGATGAACCCGACGTATATATCTTGGACGAACCAACCAACCACTTGGATATAGAAACGATAGAATGGCTTGAAAAACTACTGACTACAGGAAATAAAACTGTTCTTCTAGTTACCCATGATAGATATTTTCTAGATAATATTTGTACTGAAATAAGAGAATTAGATAGCGGAAATTTACATACTTACAAAGGAAATTATACATACTTTTTAGAAAAAAAAGCCGAGCGAGAGGCTATAGATTCGGTAGTCGTTGAAAAGTCAAGAAATCTTCTTAAACGCGAACTAGAATGGATGCGTCGTCAACCCCAAGCGAGAGGAACAAAATCAAAATCCCGAATTGAAGCTTTCTATGATTTGGAAGAGAAATCGAAAGGGGCACAGAAAAGGGATAACGTTCAACTGTCCGTAAAGGTAAGCAGACAAGGCTCTAAAATATTAGAACTAGATGGGGTTTCAAAGTCTTTCTCTAGAAAAAAAATAATTGACAACTTTTCTTATATATTTAAAAAGGGCGACCGAATAGGATTGGCAGGGAAAAACGGCAGTGGAAAATCCACCTTTTTAAATTTGATCACCCAAAATATTTTTCCAGATCAAGGTAAGATTAGCATAGGGGAAACCACAAAATTTGGATATTATAAACAAGAAGGATTGCTTTTTAAAGATGACGACCGTGTATTGGACATCGTAAAAAATGTGGCGGATTATATTGAAATGGCCAACGGTGATATCATTACAGCATCACAGCTATTGACACTTTTTTTATTTCCCCCAGAAAAGCAATACAATTTAGTAAGTCGATTGAGTGGGGGAGAAAAGAAACGTCTGCAATTAATGCGCGTGTTGATGGCTAATCCAAATTTTTTAATACTAGATGAGCCTTCTAATGACTTGGATATTGATACACTAAATGTCTTAGAAGAGTTTTTACAAAACTATACAGGTATACTGATTTTGGTTTCGCACGACCGCTACCTGATAGATAAATTATCTGACCAACTATTTATTTTTGAGGATACAGGTAATTTAAAAATATACAATGGAAATTATGCAGATTATAAATTAGAAGAAGAACAGACATCACGCACGGAAAAAGAAAGGGAAAGAAGCAAACAAATAGAAAAATCTTATCCGACAGTCCAAACAGAAAAGAAAAAGCTATCGTATAAAGAACAGTTAGAATATGAATCTTTAGAAAATGAGATAACGGAAATAGAGAATACAATCATAAAAAAAACAGAAACACTAAACATCATATCCGATCATCAGGAGATAACAGCAATAGCTTTGGATATAGAAAAATTACAAATAAAACTTGATACTAAATCAGAGCGTTGGTTAGAATTGTCTGAATTTATGTAATCAGTTCCACGTGAAACATATTTTAAAATTTCACGTGGAACATTAGCAAATAAACAATGTTTAATAAATATAATGTTATAGTAGTTGGTGCCGGACATGCAGGTTGTGAAGCAGCGGCAGCAGCGGCAAACCTAGGGTCATCCGTGTTATTAATCACGATGAATATGGGTGTAATTGCACAAATGAGCTGCAATCCTGCAATAGGCGGCGTAGCAAAAGGACAAATAGTAAGAGAAATCGATGCAATGGGCGGCTATACCGGTATAATTGCAGATAAGTCTACCTTACAATTTAGAATGCTTAACCTTTCAAAGGGGCCAGCAATGTGGAGCCCTCGCTCGCAGAATGATCGTATGCGTTTCGCAGAAGAATGGCGTCTAACACTTGAATCATTACCCAATGTAGATATGTGGCAAGACACCGTTAAAGAAGTAATTGTGGAAAATGGTCGCGCTGCCGGGGTCGTTACTTCGCTTGGTATTCGTATAAAATCCGACGCTGTTATTCTCACAAACGGAACTTTTTTAAACGGTTTAATACATATTGGTGAAAAGAAAATAGGAGGGGGGCGAACCGGAGAAAAAGCGGCTACTGGTTTAACAGAACAATTGATCCATTTAGGATTCGAGTCAGGAAGAATGAAAACGGGAACTCCACCTCGAGTTGATGGTAGATCACTCAACTATTCCTTGATGGAAGAACAATGGGGGGATAACAAAAGAGGCAAATTTTCTTTTACAAAAGTCGACATGCCAAAAGAGCAACGTTGTTGCTGGATTACTTATACCAACGATAAAGTTCACGAAGTTCTAAAAACAGGCTTCGAAAAATCTCCCATGTTTACTGGTCGTATAAAGGGACTAGGTCCCCGATATTGTCCTTCTATCGAAGACAAAATAAATCGCTTTGCAGAACGCGACAGACATCAAATTTTTGTCGAACCAGAAGGTTTTAAAACAGTAGAAATATATGTGAATGGTTTCTCCACCTCACTCCCAGAAGACATCCAGTTAAAGGCACTCCGATTAATTCCGGGGTTTGAAAATGCAAAAATGTACCGTCCTGGATATGCTATTGAGTACGACTATTTTCCGCCCATGCAATTAGATCTGACTTTGGAAACATTAAAGGTTAAACATCTTTTCTTCGCTGGGCAGATTAATGGAACGACTGGTTATGAAGAAGCGGGGGCACAGGGATTCGTTGCAGGTGTCAATGCCCATCAACGAATTAATGATCTGCATGAGTTAATATTAAAGCGTTCCGAATCATATATAGGTGTCCTTATCGACGACTTAGTAACCAAAGGAACAGAAGAACCCTACCGTATGTTTACTTCAAGGGCAGAACACAGACTGCTCTTACGTCAGGACAACGCGGATATACGTCTTACACCAATTGCACATAAATTAGGTCTTGTGGATGATAAACGTTTAGAAAAAGTTAATAAAAAAATAGAGGATTCAGAATACTTGGTAGAATACATGAAACAAAATAGCGTTGCACCTGAAGAGATGAATACTGTTTTGGAACAAGTAGGTTCCAATCCCCTTAATCAAAAACAACGAATATTTAATATATTAAGTAGACCTCAAATCAATATCGGTCATATTGCAAAAGCAAACGCAAAATTTAGTATCTTGCTGAAACAATATGATGAGGAAACTATTGAACAAACAGAGATAAAGGTGAAGTATGATAGCTACTTTGCAAAAGAAATGGAGATTGTGAATAGAATGAAAAAAATGGAAGATAGAGAAATAAATCCAGATTTCGATTACAACTCGCTTACGTCCCTTTCTATCGAAGCGCGTGAAAAATTACTAAAAGTAAAACCGCGCACATTGGGACAAGCATCACGAATTTCAGGTGTTTCGCCCTCTGATATCAGTGTTTTAATGGTTCACATGAGTTAACAAACTGATTTTCAATACATTAATTATAAATATATTAGGCTTTAAATAACGAGGTATACGGGATTATTTTTAATTTTATGAGTCATATATCCAAAAGAGATAAAAATGTATCAAACAGCTTTAAAATCGCAAAATCAAAACATATAGCTATTTATGGCTTTATCCTATTGATGCTGTTCAGTGTGACAAGATGTGCTAATATGCAACGTCCTACAGGTGGACCAAAAGACTCTATCCCACCGAAATTGTTGGAAGTATCCATACCCAACTTCAGTACCAATTTCACGGAAAAAAGAATTGTGTTACGATTTGATGAATTCATTAAATTAAATAACCAATACAAAGAATTCAGTATAAGTCCAGACGTGGAAGATATTGTAGATTATCGGGTGAGAAAAAAGGATTTAGTGATCACCTTACCTGATTCATTAGACGAAAATACCACCTATACAATAAATTTCGGTAACGGACTAGTAGATTACAACGAGAGTAATCCCTTTGTTGATTACAACTATGTATTTGGAACAGGGGATGAATTGGACTCTCTTTCTGTCAGTGGCTCGGTTATCAATGGTTTTACAGGAGAATTTGATCAAAAGAAAGATGAAAACATAAAAATTCTTCTCATTCCCACATCACAAGACTCCATATTTGGAAAAAGAAAAGCCAATATATTTGCTAACGTAGACACCTCCGGTAATTTCAAATTCAATAATTTAAGAGAAGATACTTATCGTATTTACGCATTAAAAGAGCAGAATAATGACCGCATTTTTAATGGAAACGACGAATGGATAGGCTTTCTGGAAGATAGTATACGTTTAAATAAGGATATAGCCGACATAAAACTTGAAATAACAAAAGCATATCCTAAGGACTTTCGTACATTGGAAAAGAAATTTGAGCCAACTGGCCATATCTTATTAACCTTTACAAAACCACTCGAACAACCAGAGACGAAAATTTTGTTCCCCGCAGAATTAAATGATAACAAAATAGAACAATACAGTTTTACTAATGACTCTGTTAAAATCTACATACCAAAAATAGAACTTGATTCCATAAAAATCGAATTAAATAATGGTAGTGAGCCCATGGATACCATCCTTATCAGAACAAATAAAAACGCAAAATTCGATAGGGAAGTAAAACCGATACTCAGCATCACAAACAAAGTAGATCGTGTACGCCATATCACGTTAACAAGTACAAGCCCCCTGGCTAATGTTGATAAATCAAAAATCCTTATTCATGAAGACTCCGTCTCCAGAAGAAACTTCCAATTACAACAGGATACCATAAATAGAAATCTATATCATATACGTTACAACTGGCGTCCTAAACGAGACTATGAGTTGGTTATTCAAGAAGGAGCTATGCGTACACCATTTGATGACATCAATTTAGAATCGAAGACGAGATTTACTTTAGATGAGTCCGATAACTATGGTAATATCCATTTCACAGTCACTGGATTGGATTCTACAATGAATTACATCGTAGAACTGATCGATGAATCTAAAGAAAAAGTATTTGATAGGAAACCCCTTATTGCTTCTAATCCAAAAATAAGTTATACCAATTATCCGGGAGGAAAATATTCTCTGCGGATTATTTATGATGCAAACAATAATGGTCGGTGGGATCCCGCTGACGTTTACGCAAAAAAACAAGCGGAAAATATCTGGTATCTAAATAAAACGTTTACCATTCGAGCAAACTGGGATCAAAATGAAACGATTAATTTAAAATAGCTATGCAGGTGTAACGCTAGTTAATCAAACCAAGAACTATATAATACGTAGTTATGAGGCAATCGCTGCAACAGCGCCAATTGCTCCGCTGTTAACAATTTTATCTTTCTCGCAGGAATCCCCGCATACAGATAACCCGACTCGCAAATCATATCTTCCAACACAACTGCTCCCGCTGCAATAATTACATTTGATTCCACAACTGCTCTATCCATAACGATAGCCCCCATACCTATCAATACATAATCATGCACCGCGCAACCGTGTACGATAGCATTATGCCCTATGTTTACATAGCTGCCTATGTCGGTTCCATTTCTCTGATAGGTACAATGGATAACTACGCCATCTTGGATATTGGTATAATCTCCAACACGGATATAATTTACATCGCCTCTAACAACCGCATTAAACCAAACAGAACAATGCTTACCGATGATGACA
The DNA here is from genome assembly GCF_014692505.1 of Sphingobacterium arenae. Lineage (GTDB taxonomy): Bacteria > Bacteroidota > Bacteroidia > Sphingobacteriales > Sphingobacteriaceae > Sphingobacterium > Sphingobacterium arenae. Next base: position 207,860 of record NZ_JACNYK010000001.1, read on the forward strand.
TCACCAATAATAGTCGCATTATCGGCTACAAAAACAGATTCATCAATCTGCGGAAATTTATTTTTTACGGGTAAAATAGTAGGCATTTCTCTTAAAATTGAATATTCTCACTCCCTATTATAAAACGGTATCTTCCAATTCATCTGATTTACGAGGAAAATCAGTGGTATAATGTAATCCTCTGCTTTCTTTCCGTTGCATAGCAGACTTCACAATTAAATAAGAAACTTGTATCACGTTACGCAATTCACATAGCTTTACCGATAACTTCGTATTTTTATAAAAATCCTCTGTTTCTTCATATAAAAATCCCAAACGTCTGATGGCTCTATCCAAACGAAAATCGGATCGCACTATACCTACATAATCACTCATTAATTTCTGCGTTTCACGTAGATTATGCGTCACTAATATCTCTTCATTCATCAACTGTGCCTTCGATTCATCCCAACCAGGTATATCAATTGCATAATCCAATTTTCCTATCATTGGTAAAGCGTCTTCAAAAATACGGTGCGCATATACAACGGCTTCTAATAATGAATTGGAAGCCAAACGATTAGCACCATGTAGACCTGTCGAAGAGCATTCTCCGCACGCATACAAATTTTCAATGGAAGTCCTGCCATTCTCGTCGACCATAATACCACCACATAAATAGTGTGCTGCGGGTGTCACCGGTATATAATCCTTTGTCATATCTAACCCAATCGAAAGACATTTCTCGAAAATATTTGGAAAATGTGCAATGATATCTGCTTTCTTACGATGCGTTATATCCAAATAAACAAAATCCAGTCCTGACTTCTTCATTTCATTGTCTATGGCTCTTGCGACAATGTCCCGGGGGGCCAAGGATGCACGCTCGTCATATTCCTCCATAAATGATTCCCCTGTCACTCTTCTTAATATACCGCCAAAACCACGTACTGCTTCAGAAATAAGGAAAGATGGTGATTCTTTTGGATTATACAGCGAGGTCGGGTGAAACTGTATAAATTCCATGTTCCTTACCTTTCCTTTGGCCCTATACACCATAGCGATACCATCACCAGTGGCAATAGTTGGATTTGTAGTACTCGCATATACATGTCCGGCTCCACCGGATGCCATCAATGTTACTTTGCTAAGAAATGTTTCTATGGTATTATTTTTCGTATTCAAAGCATAGATACCAAAACAACGGATGTCTGTCGTACTTTTATCCACATGAATACCTTGATGATGTTGTGTAATCAAATCAACGGCAAAATAATGTGTTAATATTTCAATATTAGGATGCTGATGCACTTTCTCCAATAACGCCCGCTCTATTTCATAACCTGTAATATCTTTGTAATGAAGAATACGATGATTAGAATGTCCACCCTCGCGAGCAAGATCATAATGCTCCTCATCGACCTTATCGAAATTAGTACCATAATCAATAAGCTCTTTAATCCGTTCTGGAGCTTCTTTAACAACGTTTTCCACAATATTCACATGGCACAAACCATCTCCAGCAATCTGTGTATCAATAATATGCTTTTCGAAACTGTCTGATTTATCCACAACAGCTGCCACTCCTCCCTGCGCATATTTCGTATTCGATTCATCCTCATTGGACTTGGTGACTATCAATACCTTGCCCCGTTCTGCTGCTTTAAGTGCAAAACTCAATCCAGCAATACCAGAACCTATTACTAAAAAATCTACGTGTCTATGTATCATAACGTGTACAAAGCGGACCACCGCTAAATTATATAATGAACAAATTAACAAAATATGTGGAAAACCTGTATAAAAAGGGTGAACTAAAAATGAAAACTTTAAAACTTTCCACAAACTTCAATCTATTCCCACAAAAGAGATGTAAAAGTTAAGGTAAAATCAACCTAATATTAACAAATTGTAAACACTAAACATTCAACAAAAAATTATGGAAAGAGAAAAGCTAAAAAAACCACATTCCTGAAAATCAAACAATAACATATTCTAAAATGTGGACAATATGTGGATAACAAAAGAATAAAGTTTTTTCAAAATATATATTCATGCACTTATCCCCATTTTCCACAGGCTAATAAACAATAAGATTCTTTCTTTAAAAAAAGATTATTATTTATTGGAAAAGGGGAATGTGGATTTCGTTTGATTTTCTTTCTTTACTTTTGTATTGTTGTCTAGTCAAACTGAGGAAGCTAAATAGAGAGGGAACTAATGAATACTATTTTTGAAAGGGATTTGGAAGCTAAGGGGTTCATCGATGAACCTATCGACCCTACAATAGATATTGTTACTGAAATTCAGCAATTAAAAAAAGAAAAGAATGCGGTTATTCTAGCGCATTATTATCAAGAATCTGAAATTCAGGATATTGCAGATTACATTGGAGATAGTTTGGGACTATCCCAACAAGCAGCTAAAACAGATGCAGATATAATTGTTTTTGCGGGTGTGCATTTTATGGCTGAAACGGCAAAAATTTTATCACCTTCGAAGAAAGTGTTGTTACCGGATTTAAAAGCTGGTTGTTCTTTATCGGACAGCTGTCCACCGCATTTGTTTGCGAAGTTTAAAGAGCAATATCCAGATCATATGGTTATTACGTATGTAAACTGTACGGCGGAGTTAAAAGCCTTATCGGATATCGTGTGTACATCAAGCAATGCAGTACAGATTGTAGAGAGCTTGCCGAAAGAACAGAAGATTATCTTCGGTCCTGACCGCAACCTTGGAGAATATGTGAAAAAGAAAACAGGACGTGATTTAGTGTTATGGAATGGTGCCTGTATGGTGCACGAGATTTTTTCACAGGATAAGATTGTTGATTTAAGAGCACAGTTTCCTCATGCGAAATTCATAGCACATCCAGAATGTGAAGATCACATTTTGGCGCAAGCTGATTACATTGGCTCTACATCCGGTATGCTGAAGTTTACGATTGAAGACAATGCACAACAATATATTGTTGCCACAGAATCTGGTATCTTGCACCAGATGCAGAAAGCTAGTCCTATGAAGACTTTCATTCCTGCTCCGCCAAATAACATCTGTGCCTGTAACGATTGTCCACATATGAAACTAAATACATTGGAAAAGCTTTACAATTGTTTATATTATGAACTTCCGGAGGTAGATTTGCCCATGGATATCGTTGAACGCGCTAAAAAACCAATCGAACGGATGCTAGAAATATCCGAAAAATTAGGATTGTAGTATAGTATCCTGGTATATAAAGAGATATGTTTGATAATAAAGATAGAACAGAAATAAATGAGCTAGGCGAATTTGGTTTGATTGCGCATCTAACCGAAGCGGTAGAGATTACAGAACCATCTACTATAAAAGGAATTGGAGATGACGCGGCTGTATTGGACTTTTCTAATAAAAAAACGCTGATATCTACAGATTTGCTACTTGAAGGCATTCATTTTGATTTACGTTATGTTCCGCTAAAACATCTGGGATATAAAGCAGTACAAGTCAATTTGAGTGATATTTATGCCATGAATGGCAAAGCGTCACAGATTACTTTTTCTATAGGCTTATCTTCTAAATTTCCGTTGGAAGCGGTAGAAGAAATCTATGAAGGAGCGCTGATAGCTTGTAAAAAATATAATGTAGACCTTATAGGAGGTGATACATCTGCATCCGCACAAGGTTTAGTTATTTCTGTTACAAGTATTGGTTATGCAGAAGCCGATAAAATAGCATATCGTTCAGGTGCGAAAGAAGGTGATTTGCTTTGTATAAGTGGCGATCTAGGCGGTGCTTATGTGGGTTTACAGCTTTTGGAACGTGAAAAGCAGATTTTTTTAGAGAATCCACAGATTCAGCCGGATTTGGAAGGAAAAGATTATATTGTGGAGCGGCAACTGAAACCGGAAGCACGTAAGGATGTGGTGGAATTATTTGAAACTTACAGTATACAACCACATGCGATGATTGATGTGTCTGATGGTTTAGCTTCGGAGATACTGCACATCTGTAATGCTTCCAAGGTGGGCTGTAAGTTATATGAAGATAAAATACCAATAGATCCCATGACATACGATACCGCTCGTGAATTCGGGTTGGATCCTACTGTATGTGCATTAAATGGCGGCGAAGATTACGAGTTGCTATTTACTGTTCCACAAGAGCAATACGATAAAGTGAAGAACCAGTTGGATATTACGATTATTGGTTATATAACAGAGGAAGCAGCCGGCTGCGAAATGATTTCCAAATCAGGAAATGTACATCCTATTAAAGCACAAGGCTGGAATGCTTTTAAAGCAGGCAAATAAATACCTTAAATAGAAAGAGACAGATTTAGAGAAATTCCTAAATCTGTCTCTTTTTCTATAATAAAGTTTGTTTAATACGCTAATACTTTGATTTCGGTTCTTCTGTTTTCTTGATGTTGCTGTTCCGAACAATTAACGCCGTTACGGCAATCGTTTAGCAATTTAGTTTCGCCGTATCCTCGAGCGACTAGACGATTTCTGGCGATACCATTTGCTACCAGATAATCTACAGCCGAATCTGCTCTACGCTGAGACAACTTTAGGTTGTAGTTATCATTTCCTCTACTATCCGTGTGCGAAGAAAGTTCGATACGCAATGTCGGATTTTGTTTCATAACGGCAACGACGTTGTCAAGTATAGTCACCGCATCTTGACGGATATCACTCCTATCAAAATCATAATGAATATTCTTCAAGACCCATTCTCCGTTTTCAACTAGTTCGCAAACGCCTAATTTTAAGGTTACATATAATGTTTGGCTGCGGTCCAATCCTTTAGTAGAAACGATCTCGGTTTGCGAATATCTACCCTGTTGATTAGCGACCACCGTGAAATCACTTTGACCATCGAGTTGATAAATAAATTTACCTTCCGCATCTGACGTCTGGCTAGCATTCACTTTAGAGCCAGTATGTGTCAGCACCGTATTAATGCCTGCTAAGTTTTGAGCTGTCGCACAGTCAAATGTCTCACCGATAAGTGTAAACCTCGGATCATCGTGATAGATTTCTTTAAAGATAACCGAACTTGAGGTCTGGAAATCCGTTTCGGTCAAAGTCAGTATCGGTGTTTTGATACCATTTTTCTCTCCAACGATCTGATATTGTCCTGGTTTAATGGAGGATACTTTAGAAGCCTGTCCGCTGGCATCGGTAACAGACCTATCATGGATGTCCGTACCTTCGATGGATACCGTAACACCACTAAGTGCCAAATTGGTCTGCTTATCTTTGACAACGATTTGAAGATCTTTTAATGCTATTTTTTTCACCTCTTCGTCGTATTTAGGACTATTATCTTCTTTTACTGTAGGAGATTCTTTACGGCCAAAAATATATTTTAAACCGATACCTGCCTGCATGGTTTTATGTGGTGTTTGCTTTGTTTCCCGAACATCGCCATAGTGATCCCAAACAGTTTTTACATGCGTTGTTTCTGTTATCGGATTAGTTTCTTCTACGCGTTCTATTGCAAATCGACTGGCTTTACTTCCAAATTTTTCACCAAAAGTCTGTACGTAATCCACATGACCGAAGAGGGAAAAATGTTTGTTCAACATGTAATTAAAACGGAGTCCACCTATCCCCGCCCAACTGTTTGCCCGATTAGAAGCATCATTGACTGTGCTCATGATATCTTGGGAATGTATTAGAGAGCCACCTGTTGGATCACGTTCTTCGTAGGTGACAGATCGTATATATTCTGGAAAATATTGCATCATCAATCCTCCTCGAATATATGCCTCTACATGGAATCGGTCGACTGCATACTTATAACTGGGACCAAAAGTAAATAAGTAATCTTGAAACCTACTTTTATTAATATAGTCTGTGGAAATATATCCGTTTTCAAAATGGAATGTGTCCTGGAGATTGATACTATTATAGATATATCGTGCATCTACCCCCAAACCAAATTTATTTCCCGAAAAATATTTATCAAGAAAGAATCCGGAATAATACCCAATCTTCGTTTCTCCCATCGATTTGTAAGTGCTGATAGGCAAACTCGCCCCACCTTGGATGCCTATCTGTAAATCGCCTTTTTCTTTCTGTTGTGCGATGGCTAAAATTGTAATGCTTAGTAACATTAATGCAAGTAAAAATCGTTTCATAGTAATTATATTTGATTGATAAAATTTGTCTGATCTGCTCTTGATCCAGACTTCTTATTCTTTTATCAAGTATGATTTCGAATTGTTACCCCTTTGTAAGAAAATTTGGAGGTTTTTATTATCTTTAACACTGTTAATCAGTTGTAAGCGCAATGAAAAAACCCCTCTGGACGCCGTCTGAGCAGTATATTAAATCATCCGTTCTTTATGGTTTTCAACAGTTTGTGGAGCTGCACTATAATCGGTGTTTTCTGGATTATGCAGCTTTTTATCTGTGGTCAATAGAACAACCGGAAAGTTTTTGGGAAGCTATTTTATTGTATTTTAAAATAGATTATACGGGAAAATACAACCGAGTGCTAGCATGGGAGCATACAGGTACCGATTTTATTGGTGCAAGATGGTTGGAGGGTATTTCCTTGAGCTATGCAGAACATATCTTTCGCGAAAAAAAAGATGCTGATCCGGCTATAAAATATACAGATGAGACTGGAAATTACCGAGATATTACGTGGTATGAGTTGCGTGAAAAAGTATCTGGGATACAGCAATTTTTAAAAGAAAAAGGTATTCAAAAAGGAGATAGGGTAGTCGGTATATTAAATAATACCATAGATACGGTCGCTATTTTTCTGGCCGCAAATTCTTTGGGAGCCATTTGGTCTTGTTGCTCACCGGATTTTGGAGATAAAAGCATTACCGAACGTTTTATACAAATAGCACCTAAAGTATTATTTATAGAGCTGGATTATCAATATAACGGCAAAACATTCTCTAAAAGAGAGACATTGGCTTATATACAAGACCATATCCCGTCTATTGAAACAATAATTGCTGTTTATGGAGACGATTGGCAAGCTATATTTACCAACTATCCTCCACAGGAATTACATTTTTTGCGCGTGCCTTTTTCCCATCCGATATGGATTCTGTATTCTTCCGGTACGACAGGCAAACCGAAAGCTATTACACACGGTACGGGGGGAAATTTGTTGGAACACTATAAAGTGCTGGCTATTCATCAAAATGTACAAAAAGGAGAGAATTTCCTCTGGTATTCTACCACGGGATGGATGATGTGGAATTATGCTTTGTCCTCTTTGCTTTGTGACGCTACCCTTTGTTTGTTTAATGGGGCTATCCATTATAATGACCACCAGGCATTTTGGCAATTTGTAAAACAGGCAAGCGTGGATCATTTAGGAGGAGGGGCGGCATATTTTTCAGCTATTCATGATCTGAAAATAGAGAATTATAAACCAAAGGTAATAGGTTCGACCGGTTCGCCTCTACCTGTAGTTACTTTTGAAAACCTTCAGAAAAAATTTCCAGATACACCTATTATATCGTTAAGCGGTGGAACAGATGTATGTAGTGCCTTTTTATCTGGATGTGCATATTTACCTGTGTACGCGGGGGAGATTCAATGCCGAACATTGGGTTCAGATATCGTAGCCGTAAATGATCACGGTGAGGAAGTCTATAACGAAGTTGGCGAATTAGTTATCAAAAAACCGATGCCATCGATGCCTATTTATTTTTGGGAAGACAATGATAATGAAAAATATAGAGAAAGTTATTTTGCAGAGCGAAAAGGTGTATGGAGTCACGGCGATTGGATTTCCATTATGGATCATGGTGGTATTGTGATGTATGGGCGTTCAGATGCTACATTAAATCGAGGTGGAATACGTATCGGCACAGCGGAAATATATAATGTGGTAAATGAAGTACAGGGGGCAAGGGATAGTTTGGTTATTGCGACGGACAATGAAAAGGGTGAGTCCAATATGTTATTGTTTATTCAATTGTATGAAGGATCCGTGTTAGAAGCTATTGTTCCTGTTATCAAAAGTGAACTCCGTAAACAGTATAGTGCACGACATGTACCCGATTTCTTTTACGCTGTAAACGATATTCCTTATACATTAAGCGGTAAAAAACTGGAAATACCAATTAAGAAGATCTTCTCGGGGTATCCGCTGGAAAAAGCTGTTTCAAAAGATGTGATGCGTAACCCCAAATGTATGGAAGAATATATGCAGATATACTTGCACATTCACTAATAAACATTTGTTCTGCTTCTACTCACATTAACCCTTAAATGATATTTTGCAGGGATATTATAGGGGGTTAGTAGGGGTTTAACCCCTACTAACCCCCTGTTATCCCCCTATAAACCCTCTACTAATACACTGTTAATATATAAGAAATATATAATAAGAGGGCAACAGGAGGGCATGCGTATCTAGTTATGGAGTTTATACCTGTATCATGCCTACATTATACCGGTCCATAATTGGATTATGGTTAGCCGCTTCTATTCCCATGGAAATAATTTTCCGCGTATCTTTTGGATCGATAACGCCGTCCACCCAAAGACGTGCAGCAGCGTAATAAGGACTAAGTTGTTGATTATATTGCTGTTCTATTTTGGAAAGCAGATTTTTCTTTTCTTCTTCTGATAGAGCTACTCCTTTTGCTTTGAGTGTTGCTTCTTGTATCTGCAGCAATGTTTTTCCAGCAGAAGCACCACTCATGACCGCCATTTGAGCAGTAGGCCAGGCGTATATTAGACGAGGATCATAGGCTTTTCCACACATGGCGTAATTTCCTGCGCCATAGCTGTTGCCCACGATAAAAGTGAATTTAGGTATGACTGAATTGGCCATCGCGTTAACCATTTTTGCTCCATCTTTGATTATTCCTCCATGTTCTGACCGGGAACCGACCATAAATCCGGTGACATCCTGGAAAAATACTAACGGGATTTTTTGTTGGTTACAGTTCATAATAAATCGTGCAGCCTTATCGGCCGAATCCGAATAGATAACACCACCCATTTGCATTTCCGTAGCATTGCCCGGCTTCTTTGCTTTTACCGTTTCACGTTGATTGGCTACAATACCTACTGCCCAGCCATCAATGCGCGCTAAAGCGCAAATTAATGTCTTACCATAATCTTTTTTATATTCTTCTAATGAATCTCTGTCTACAATGGCTTTCAAGATTTCCAGCATGTTGTAGGGTTTCAGACGATCTTCCGGAAGATTTTTGTAAATATGGGTGGCCGGAAATTCAGGCTGTCTGCTGGCAATACGCGAGAATTGATTTTTATTATTTTCACCAAATTTGTCCAGCATATTTTTAATGGCGTCGAGACAACTTTTATCGTCAGGATATTTATTATCGGTTACGCCAGATATTTCGCAATGCGTAGCAGCGCCGCCTAAAGTCTCATTATCAATGACCTCACCAATGGAAGATTTTACCAAATAGGAACCCGCTAAAAAAACAGAACCTGTACCCTCTACGATCAATGCATAATCGGACATGATAGGTAAATATGCCCCCCCAGCCACACAGGAACCCATGATGGCTGAAATTTGAGGAATACCCATCGAAGATATTTTAGCGTTGTTTCGGAAGATTCGACCAAAATGTTCTTTATCCGGAAAGATTTCGTCCTGCAGGGGCAGATATACACCCGCAGAATCCACCAAGTAAATAATAGGAAGATGGTTTTCCATAGCAATTTCCTGGGCCCGTAGGTTTTTTTTTCCGGTAATAGGGAACCACGCACCAGCTTTTACGGTGGCATCGTTGGATACGATGATACACAACCTGTTTTTTACATACCCCATGACGACGACAACTCCACCATTGGGGCATCCTCCATGTTCTTCATACATACCATCCCCTGCAAAGGAACCTATTTCTACATAAGGACAATCGTCATCTAAAAGATAAATGATCCTTTCCCAAGCGGTCATTTTTCCTTTTTGCTTGTGTTTTTCTATCTTGTCTAATCCACCTCCAAGAAGAAGTTTTTCATATTTGCTTTTGAGTATGTTTAGTAGGTTTTCCATAAAATTCTTTATCTCCCTTTTCTCAAAGATAATAAACCTTGCCTTTGCTAAAGTACGGTATTTAAAACTTTTTAATAATAGACTTGTTTTTATAATGAAAAATATAAATATTTTAAAATATAGCTTATTTTTTATATTTTTAACAAATAAGGGTATAAGCTTCTAAAATATGATATCGCAAAAACAACAAAATGAACAATTAGCTTTGGTTCGAAATAGCGCTCAACAATTTGCCAAGGAATTTATTAAACCTTACATGATGGAGTGGGATGAGAAACAATATTTTCCGGTGGAATTATTCAAAAAAATGGGCGAATATGGTTTTATGGGTGTATTGGTTCCCGAGAAATATAATGGGGCAGGTTTAGGGTATCAAGAATATATCACTATTCTTGATGAAATATCAAAAGTATGTGGTTCTATTGGGCTGTCTTTAGCCGCACATAATTCCTTGTGTACGAATCATATTTTATCATTTGCAAACGAAAAGCAGAAAGAAAAATATCTCCCCAGATTAGCTACCGCAGAATGGATCGGTGCCTGGGGACTTACCGAAACGGGATCTGGTTCTGATGCTGGAGGTTTGGCAACAACCGGGGTACAGGACGGGGACTATTTTGTTATCAATGGTTCTAAAACCTTTATTACACATGCTATTAATGGAGATGTAGCTGTTGTGATGGTGAGGACAGGAGAAAAAGGAGATAAACATGGCGTTACCGCATTTATTATTGAAAAAGGTACACCGGGCTTTACAGCCGGTAAAAAAATAGATAAATTAGGCATGCGCGCTTCAGAAACGGCAAGTTTGTTTTTCGACAATTGTCGCGTACATAAAAGTCAGATCATTGGCGAAGTAGGCGATGGATTTGTTCAAGCGTTAAAGCTGTTGGATGGTGGACGTATTTCCATTGCTGCCCTTTCACTGGGGATTGCTCGTGGAGCTTACGAATGCGCATTGCAGTATGCGAATGAGCGAGAGCAGTTTAATCAGAAGATATTTGATTTTCAAGATGTAGGTTTTACCATAGCAGACATGGCTACAAAAATCGATGCAGCGGAATTATTGATACGAAGAGCCGGTCATTTAAAAGATACAGATCAAAAAGTTACAAAAGAAAGCGCCATGGCGAAATATTATGCTTCGGAAGTGGCGGTAGAAGTATCCAATCATAGTGTACAAGTACATGGTGGTTATGGTTTCACAAAAGATTATCCGGCAGAAAAATACTTTAGAGATGCCAAATTATGTACGATCGGAGAGGGGACCAGCGCCATACAAAAGATGGTTATAGCAAGAGAAATTAAAAAAGATGTCCAATAAGGAAAGAATACAATTGATAGAGTCTCCTCGAGATGCTATTCAGGGAATCAAACATTTTATTTACACAGATAAAAAAATAAACTATATCAATCAATTGATTGATAGTAACCTATTCTATTGTATTGATTTCGGGAGTTTTGTGTCGCCTAAGGCTGTTCCGCAACTGCAAGATACCATACAGGTTCTAGAGGGATTAGAAAAGAATAACGATACAAAGATATTGGCAATTATTGCGAATGAAAAAGGTGCTGAAATAGCGAAACCTCTGGATAAAATTGATTTCTTGGGTTATCCGTTTTCAATCTCGGAGACGTTTCAGCAACGAAATGTCAATTCGACGATAGCGCAATCCTATCAGCGGATAGAACATATTAAGAATATAATGGCATCGGGTAAACAAGAGCTGGTAGTCTACATTTCCATGGCTTTCGGCAACCCCTATAGCGACCTCTGGAACACCGATTTGGTATTGGAATGGATAGAAAAACTTTCTGCATTGGGAATATCTCGCTTTTCCATTGCTGATACGACATCAGAAGCATCACCGGAAAGTATTAAAATGTTATTTACTTTGATAAAGCATACTTTTCCTAGGTCAGAATTCAGCATTCATCTGCATAGTCGAGCAGAAAATGCACTTTTGAAAATTGAAGCGGCACATGAAGCTGGTTGTCGGATTTTTGAAGGCGCTGTCATGGGATATGGTGGTTGTCCTTTTGCACAAGATGAGTTGGTAGGCAATATTCCGATGGAAATGCTGATACATCGATTTAGAAATCCAAATGAAGATAAAATACAGGATTTGTTGTCGGGATTTCAAAAATTGATCGCAATAAAAAAATAAAGAAAAAGCGATATCTTTATATAATATGCAGGCAATAACATATCAATACATTAGGATAAAAAAGACAGATTTCCGTATGGAAGTCACGCTTGCGCGGCCCGAGAAACGGAACGCATTTACACCAACGATGGTGAATGAAATAGCACATGCTTTTCAGGATGCAAACCAAGATGACAGTATTAAAGTGGTTATGTTAAAAGCCGAAGGGCCCGTGTTCTGTGCAGGAATGGATTTGAAAGCTTTTCAGAATGCCGATTTAGATATTCCGAATCCACACATCGAAAATAAAGATATCTCTTTAGGAGAAGTGTTTGCCAATTTGCATAAGCCATCTATAGCTATCGTCAGAGGAAATGTTATTGCCGGCGCTTTTTTGATGATTGCTGGATGTACGTATGTGTTCTGTTCAGAAAATGTACAGTTTCGTTTGCCGGAGTTAAACTTAGGAATCTTCCCTTTCCAGGTTATGGCAAGTTTGATGAGGGTAATGTCGGAAAAGAAAATGTTGCAACTTTGTTTGCATACCGACTATTTTTCTGCTAGGAAAGCACAGGAATATGGATTGGTAGATGGTTTTTTGGAAGAGGTAGATGTAGAATTTTTTTTGACAGGATTTAAAGATATCAGTTCTTCTGCGGTTGTTGCCGGTTTTAAAGCGGCAAGAGAACTCCCCTCTGTTGCCAGTGAAAAACGATACAGCTTTTTGTTAAAAAAGCTGTATGAATTGAAATCTTCCGAAGACGTGAAAAAACGAATATTCGAAAAAGGATAAATTTTAGTACCTTAAAACAGCACAAGGTTCTTCTTCTGTCGCTATTATTACGAAAGCGACGTTGGTTATGGGGCGAGTAGTCATTGGCTTGGTTTTTCATTATATTTGGTCTTCTAAGTTAATTCTGACCATGTTACATATTCTTATTGCACCAAATGCTTTCAAACATAGCTTGGATGCCCGTCGTGCCGCAGAAGCATTACACAAAGGTTTTTCGCAGAGTCGTCTAGATTGTCGTACAACACTGTTCCCCATTGGCGACGGAGGCGATGGTACGTGTAAACTTCTGCATGAAAAATTAGCGGGCAAGTTGGTTACGATTACTGTTTCAGGACCGTTGGGAAAACCTGTTGAAGCTTCATTTAGCTTAGTAGAAGATGGAAAAACAGCTCTAATCGAAATGGCTGATGCATCGGGTATCCGTTTAATAAAAAAAGAAGAACAAAATCCTCTTCAAGCGAATAGCAGAGGTACAGGCGAATTAATTCTACATGCGTTGGAGCAATATAAGGTCGAGCAAATTATTTTAGGGATGGGCGGTTCGGCTACGGTCGATGGTGGGTGTGGTATGCTTCATGCGCTTGGTGTACGTTTTTTTGATCAGAGAGGAAAGGAGCTTGAGCCAATTCCCGAACGTTTGCAATATGTAGAACGTATTGATTCGAGTGAGCTGAACAAAAGCGTATTAAATAGTAACATCAAGATTCTTTGTGATGTAGAAAATCTTCTTTTAGGAGAAGAAGGGGCTGCGCACGTTTTTGGACCTCAAAAGGGGGCATCTCCGGCTCAAGTAAAAATTTTGGATAAATTTCTACGTCAGTTAAGTGATGTTGTTTTAAAAGTGACAAGAAAGAATATGGCGGATGTCGCTTTCGGAGGTACGGCAGGGGGAGCCGCCGCCGGTATGTATGCCTTAGCAGGTGCCCAATTGGTTAATGGGATAGCTTATTTCTTGCAAAAGACCGGCTTTGAAGAGGTCATAAAGACGACTGATTGGCTCATCACGGGTGAGGGGAGCATCGATGAGCAAACGCTCTCGGGAAAGGCTCCGGCAGGTGTGGCTTGGTTGGCTAAACAATATGGAATTCCATGTATAGGGATAGCCGGAAAGGTACCATTAGAGCCTTCATCCGCGATATTAGATATCTTTGATGTGCTGTTGCCCATTAATCATGGGAACATGTCGCTGGCGGAAGCACTCGTAAACACAGAACAGAACCTTCTTCGTACGGCACAAGCTCTAGGGAATGTACTGGCATATAACAATAAAAATAACTAGGCCACATATTCAGATTCGTAGCAAAGCTCTCTTTTTTTTCCGATGGAGAAATTATTGAACCCGATCCCAACTTCTATTTCTAATAGACGTTGTTGGAGCATCTCTAGAATCGCCAAGAAATTGAATACGAGTTGTACTTTGTTCTCGGAATTTTTGATAATTTGTTGGAAATCCAACTTTTTATTCATCTCTATTAATTGTGCAATTGCTTTTTTCTGCTGTTCGATCGTATAGGGAAATTTTACCACCGTATGGGTGGCTTCTTGAACACGATGGGTAAAATTAAACATTAATTTCTCGTATACCATTAAGAGTTTATATAGGTCAAAAGAAGATAATTCTTCCTCCGTGGTATTGGTGTATCTAGCGAGCATATTGTCTTTGACTATATTCCCTCGGGCGTGTAGCCGTGTTCGATTTTCTTCTAATATACGTAACTCTTCACAGATCTCCTTGAATTGCTTATAAAGAAGTAGTTTTTGCGTTAGTTCCCTCTTGAGGTCTATCTCATTTTCTGCGTCATCCAGCTCGGGCCGGGGCAAGAGCATTTTTGCCTTGATACGCATCAAGGTGGAGGCTACAAATATAAATTCACTGGCAAGCTCTATATTCAAGGACTGCATTTTCTGAATATAGTCTAAAAAATCATCGGTTATTTTAGAAATAGGAATGTCATGTATATTCAATTCATCCCTTTCTATAAAAAAAAGTAAGAGATCGAAAGGACCTTCAAATTGCTCGAGTTTGATTTCGTAACCTGCTGTTTGCATAGCTTGCTCAAAAATAAAAAATTGTACGGTAAAGCTGCCCGATATTTATCCACAATTTGGATTCTATTAACAGTTTCTTGGAACAATGCAAGGCCATTATACGCCGCATTACCGCGAAGCGGTATTGATCGACTTTATTTACGATCTGTACTATCCTCTCCTTAACCTTAAAGCTCGCATCCGGATATTTGAAGTTTGTAGGAATTCATTCTCTGCACTACACATTATTTCAAATATCCGAAGCGAGGAGGTTTATGGACAATGTGTTTATTTTAGTGTTCATGAGCTCCCGTTGGTCGGTTTGGTCCTTTTTACGGGAAAAAGGACGAATAGAAACTTTTATTTGCTTTTATTGTTCTGTAGATTAGGGAATAAGTTATTAAGTTTGTAACTTATTTTATATAATTGAAATATGCAAGTAGAGGCCGGTCCACTATTACAACAAATAAATTACCCATCCGATCTAAGGAAACTTAATCCAAATGAATTGGAAGAGGTCTGTCGGGAGCTGAGGCAATTCATTGTTGATATTGTCTCCGTAAATGGTGGACATTTTGCAGCTAGTTTGGGTGTTGTTGAATTGACGGTTGCGCTACATTATGTATTGAATACGCCGCATGATCAGGTGATTTTTGATGTGGGGCATCAAGCATACGGACATAAGATATTAACAGGTAGGCGGAAAATGTTCCACACCAATCGAATTTTGGGTGGAATATCAGGTTTTCCAAAAAGAAGCGAAAGCGAATATGATGCTTTCGGTGTAGGGCATTCCTCTACGTCGATTTCAGCCGCGCTGGGGATGGCAGTAGCCTCGGAATATAAAGGCGAGCAGGATAGACAACATGTGGCGGTAATTGGTGACGGTGCGTTAACTGGCGGAATGGCGTTCGAAGCCTTAAATCATGCGGGGATTGAAAAATCCAATTTGTTGGTTATACTTAACGATAATTGTATGTCTATTGACCCCAATGTAGGGGCTATGAAAGAGTATCTGACCAGTATTACCACATCTAGGAGCTATAATAAATTTCGAGATGACCTGATTGCTGTATTAGCTAAAATTTCGAAGAATGGACCGGATGCCTATGGATGGGCAAAGAAATTGGAGCAAAGCATTAAAGGGACATTACTGAAGAATGCCAATTTATTTGAATCGTTGAATTTCCGTTATTTTGGTCCAGTAGACGGGCATGATGTGACGAAATTGACAAAAACTATCGAAGATCTTAAACATATTCCCGGACCAAAGTTATTGCATGCGGTAACCGTGAAAGGTAAAGGATATGCCTTAGCAGAGAAGGATCAAACGACATGGCATGCGCCAGGTTTATTTGATAAAATCACAGGAGAGATTAAGAAATCAGTTTTAGACAAACCTCAACCACCGAAATATCAAGATGTTTTTGGACATACGTTGGTAGAATTGGCAGAAGCCAATGATAAAATTATGGGTATTACGCCAGCAATGCCTTCTGGATCATCGTTAAATATTATGATGAAAGCCATGCCTGATCGGGCGTTTGATGTAGGCATAGCGGAGCAGCACGCGGTAACCTTTAGTGCCGGGCTAGCTACACAAGGTTTAGTTCCTTTTTGTAATATTTACTCGTCGTTTATGCAGCGGGCTTATGATCAGGTTATTCATGATGTAGCATTGCAGAAATTGAATGTCGTCTTTTGTTTGGACCGTGCGGGATTAGTCGGTGCAGATGGACCTACACATCACGGGGCATACGATATCGTATATATGCGCTGTGTTCCTAATTTAGTAGTTTCTGCTCCTATGAACGAAGAAGAACTTCGAAACCTGATGTATACCGCACAATTACCGAACATGGGGCCATTTGTGATCCGGTATCCACGGGGTGCTGGAGTAATGGTCGATTGGAAGCGTCCGTTTGTTAAGCTTGGAATAGGAAAAGGCCGGAAATTGCATGATGGAGAAGAGGTGGCGATTTTGACTTTTGGCGCAATCGGAAACGAAGCTGCAAAAGCTGTTCAAATATTAAATGAGGAAGGTATTTACCCTGCTCATTATGATCTGCGGTTTGCGAAACCGCTTGATGAAGAGTTATTACACGAGGTATTTAAAAAGTTCCGTAAAGTAATTACAGTCGAAGATGGCTGCATTATGGGCGGGGTGGGAACTGCAGTTTTAGAATTTATGGCCGATCATGGATACGGGGCAAATCTGGTTCGCCTAGGTATCCCCGATGATGTTGTTGAACATGGAGAGCAGGCTGAGCTTTGGAAAATATGCGGATATGATGCCTCTTCTATCGTTATACAGGTAAAAAAATTGACCGCGGGAATAAAGACAGATACCATGGTGTCTTAGTAGAATGATAGAGAAAGACTTAAAGCAGGATTTAACAAATTCTGCTTTTTTTTGTGTTTAAAAATTTCCTATATTTATAAACGAAGTAAGCCTAATAGTTTTCCACATTAGCGTAGATTATACAGTGTTTTAATCTGGAAAAAGCGGTATTTAAAAGTCAAAATTTTGTATGTTGAAAAAATAGTTTTGACGGTGTTTTTTGGCTATAAAAATTAAAAAAAAATTATGTAATAATCTATGTGTTAGATTGTTGTGTTTTTTTTAACATTTTAGTTTTTTTGATCAATTTTTTTTGTCATCTTCGTCTTAAGGGAAAGTTTTAAACAACTTTTTTGTCAAATATTGGTTTTCAAGTTATTAACAATTTAGGAATGGAAAAAACGTGTACAAGTGTTTGGAATAGCTGTCTTCAGATCATCAAAGACAATATACCTGCACAGAGTTTCAAGACTTGGTTTGAGCCTGTTAAAGCAGTGGGTTTAAATGGTAACGTTTTAACTATTCAAGTACCTTCCGTATTTTTTTACGAATGGTTAGAAGAACACTATGTAGGTATTCTGCGTAAGACGATTAAGAAGTTTTTGGGAGAACAGGGACGTCTTGAATACAATATTATCGTAGATAAATCTTCTGCGAACACACCCTACACGACCAACATTCCTTCTAATGGAAATGGTGCAGAAGGCAAAAAACAATCTATTCCCGTTCCTGTAGCTTTAAATAAGAATATCAAAAATCCTTTCGTTATTCCGGGGTTAAAAAAATTACAGGTGGATCCGCAACTAAATACACATTATACATTTGATAATTTTATTGAAGGAGAATGTAATCGGTTAGCGCGTTCGGCGGGTTTTGCCGTTGCAAACAAGCCGGGGGGAACCTCGTTCAATCCGTTGATGCTGTATGGTGATGTCGGTTTAGGAAAAACGCATTTGGCGCAGGCAATTGGTAATGAAATCAAGAAAAATTTACCCGATAAATTGGTCATCTATGTATCCTGCGAAAAATTTTGCCAACAATTTGTAGATTCGCTAAAAAACAACACAATCAACGATTTTGTGAATTTTTATCAGGCAATGGATGTCATTATTATGGATGATGTCCATAATTTTTCGGGTAAAGAAAAAACCCAAGACATTTTCTTTCATATTTTCAACCATTTGCATCAATCTGGCAAGCAGATTATCTTGACATCGGATAAGGCACCTAAAGATTTATCAGGCTTAGAGGAACGTTTACTGAGTCGGTTCAAATGGGGATTGTCGGCAGATATTCAGATTCCGGATTTAGAGACGCGGATGGCCATCTTGAAGAAAAAAATGTATTCTGATGGTATCGAATTGCCGGAAAATGTTGTCGAATTTGTGGCGACACAGATTGATAATAGTGTTCGCGAACTAGAGGGCGCAATGGTTTCCCTTTTGGCCCAATCAACCCTAAATAAAAAAGAAATTGATCTCAGCCTAGCGAAATCTATGTTAAAGAACTTTGTGAAAAACACACACAAAGAGATTTCTATGGAGTATATTCAGAAACTGGTTTGTGAGTATTTTGAGGTGCCGGTAGAAATGGTAAAATCTAAGGTTAGAAAAAGGGAGATTGTGCAGGCCCGTCAAATCTCTATGTATTTAGCTAAGAATCATACAAAATCGTCGTTAAAAACTATTGGAAATTTTTTTGGGGGACGCGACCATTCTACGGTCATTTACGCTTGCCAAACGGTAGAAGATTTAATTGAAACGGATAAGAAGTTTAAAACATATGTTCAGGATATCCAAAAAAAGTTGAAGTCTTCTTAGTAAAAAAACGTCATTATTTAAGTTTAATTTTTGAATGTAAAATGCGAAACCAGCTAAGGTTTCGCATTTTTTATGAAAATATGAACTTTTTTTCTTTACTCACCGCTGGGTTGTCCGGGCTCCATGGGTTGCTCCGGCTGCATCGGTGGAGTAACCGGTGTCGTAGGAGCTGGTGTTTCTTTTTGCGGACGTTCAGCAATTATTCTGTCGTATAAGGTTTTTTGCTCATCAGATAGTTTTTCCTTAATCTGAGCATCTGTGGTTTCTTGCAGTCTGGTTTTTGCCTCCGCTAATGCTTCTGGAGATTGCGATGCGTCTGCTTTTAATGCTTGTTTTGCTTTTGCGTGTTCCAAGACGATGTCATAGATAGAAGTTTGCTGCTCATCTGTCAAGGTTAATTTTTCTGTTAATTTCGTTACTTTTTCTTTTGCTTTGTCTTCCGGATTTGCATCTTGTGCAAATGTTAATGTCAACGCGAATAGTAAACTGATTCCTGTTAAAAATAATTTTTTCATGACCTTTTATTTTAATTGTTTAACCACTACTAATGTTTTCTAGGTATATAACTCCTTTGGCAAAAGATTGTTGCGACAAATGTATCAAAAGTGTTACATTTTAACATTTCTTAACGGCATTTCCGTATAAATACCGGTACGACCGCGTGCTAATACCGATAAGTTTGCGTTAAATCTGCCGGATGCTTATCGAAATTTGATAAAATTCTTCGAAGGATAAGTCTGCCTACGGAAAGCTTGTCTGAAGACGAAGATTGTCTATTGTAAAACAAATGCCCGTTTCACCATGGCGTCAAATGTATTTGCCTGGTCAAATAAAAATGATTGTTCGATAGGAAGAAAATAGAGGGGGTGTTGGGTAATAAAGGAGGGAGGAAGTCGCTGTATATCTTTTTCTGTTGTGATTATGATTTTTTTTGAAGCATCAATATCTTGAAAGGTTTGACTGATTTTCTGAAGATCGGCCAGTGAAAAAGAATGATGATCTGGATATGCTAAAGAAATGATTTTTTTGAATCGTGGCTTTAGATAGGATAATAGGGGTTGCGGCTTTGCTATCCCCGTTACAATTAGAGCAACCGTTTTTTTTAGATCGATATCGTCCAATATTGTCCCGTTCGTTTTTTGTAGCTTTTGGTAGGCTATTTTGGAATAAAACAACGGCGCTGTTGTATATGCACGTAATTTAGACTCTATCGTGAATCTTCCTTCCGCAGGAATTTCATCCGGACATTTGGTAACTACAACAATATTCGCACGCTTACAGGCAGGTAACATTTCTCGGAAATCGCCTGTAGGTAACGGAATAACAGGCTGCTGCAATGATTCATAGTCTAACAGCAATATCGAAAAGCTTGGACGTAGTTTTCGATGTTGGTAGGCATCATCCAAAAGCACAGCATCAACATGGTTTTGAATCTGTTGAATACCAAACACCCGATCTTCACAAACGGTTACCGTCGAATCTGGAAATTTACGTTTTATCTGAAGAGGTTCGTCTCCGACGAGTTTAGCAGAATCATGCACCTCCACATACCGGAAGCCTTTGGTTTTTCTTCCATATCCTCGACTAAGAACGGCCACATTTAGGTAGGGCTTAACTAACCGAAGAATATATTCTGTCATTGGACTTTTGCCCGTGCCGCCAACGGACAGGTTTCCGATAACTACGACCGGAAAACGAAAGGAAGTACTTTTTAAAATCTGGTTATCGTAAGCCCAGTTTCGAATGAGTACAATCCCTGCATATAAAGCGGTAACCGGAAAAAGTAACCAACGAATAAATCTTACCATTAGTCTATGACAATTTTTAAACCAATATCTGTTACATTCCGTATCGGGTTTTCTTGCATGTTTTGCTCGATCTCAAAAATATACGTGCCTGTATCGGGGAAAATATAATTTTCCTTCAAAAGAAATTTATTTTCATAAAGATTGCCTGCACCTTTTCCCGTCCAGCGCCCATCAGAAGTGGCTAGCCTAAGTTCATGTTTATAAGATGTGTTCTTTAGCCCTGGTCCCGTTTCGTGGGACAGAAAAGATAAATTAGCAAAGTTGTATTCACTTGTATGTCTTAGATATACCCACACATCATACGGTGTACTGTTTTCGCTTATGTGTACTTGAAATACTTGTTTCTCGTGACGATGCCACTGTCTATTTTCTATCGATTGGTAAACGTCGTAAAAAGGGCGGTTAGTACAAGCTAGCATAAAAAATAGCAGACTAAACCCGACAACCTTTTTACGTAGTATCATATTTGTTATTCTTCTATTGACGAATAAAGTCTTTTAGCTATCGCCTTTATTATTATTTGGTGTTTTGTTCCTGTTTCTATTTTTATTCCGATGGAGCCGTTTTTTTGGTTTGTCGCCGTTGGCAGATTCCGTTGTTGGAGAAGCTACCTTTTTTTCATTTGATACAATTTTCTTTAACGATTCAATTTTGTTCCCTCCCGCGGATGTTTCTTGTTTATTTTTGGGTTTCTTTTTTCTTCTTTTTTTATTCTTTTCATCTAGCCGTGTTAACGAGTCTTGTCCTACCACATTTTCGTAGTCATAGGAGATCGGTTTTTCTATTTCTTCAACAGGTTCTTGGTGAATTTTTAGGTCTTGTGATTTGCGGCCTTCTTTGTTCATTTCCGCATATTCACGTACTTTATATACTTCCAACGGGATCCAGCTTTCGGCTCCCGGATAAGCGTACCACATGACTTTTTTGAATATATCTGTCTTCTGCAAAAATGCTGTTCCCGCTTCTGTGTCTAATCGATCGACGTTGGTGGGGATATCCCTTAAGGCATCCATATAGCTATCCAATTCGTAATTAAGGCAGCACTTCAATTTACCACATTGCCCCGCTAGCTTAAGGGTATTCAATGAAAGATTTTGATACCTCGCTGCCGATGTAGAAACCGTTTTAAAATCTGTCAACCAAGTGGAACAGCAAAGCTCCCGACCACAGGAACCCAGTCCACCCAACCGACTTGCTTCTTGGCGCATCCCAATCTGTCGCATTTCGATGCGGATACGAAACGCCTCAGCCATACGTTTGATTAACTCCCGAAAATCAACCCGCCCCTCCGCAGTATAATAGAAGGTTGCCTTGGTTTTATCACCCTGATAATCCACATCCGAAATTTTCATGGATAAGCCTAGATCCAAAGCAAGCTTTCTCGCACGATGCATGGTTTCCCACTCCAGTTCTTTGGCGGCGTTATATTTTTGTACGTCCGCTTCCGTGGGTTTCCGATATATCTTTTTAGCGACCGTTTCCGGCTTTACATTATTTTTCTTCAACTGTAAACGAACCAATTCACCGGTTAATGACACATGTCCAACATCATATCCTCCTGTGGAGGGCTCGACGACAACCATTTCGCCCATTTCAAGATAAAGGTTGTCCGTGTTGATGTAGAAATCCTTGCGCGAACCTTTAAATCGTACTTCTACAATATTGAATGGTTTATAGTTTGCCGGCAAATCCATGTCGGAAAGCCAGTCGTATACATCTAGTTTATTACATCCGCTGGTCATGCAAGAGCCATTATTTTGACAACCTGCTGGTGTTTTCCCGGTAGAACCACTACCGCACCCACCACCGGATGAGCAATTACCACATCCCATATTCTTTCCTTTTATATATATTGAGTCCCTTGTGGGAACGTTTGATATTTAAATATTAAAACTAATTGCAAAGATAAATCTAAAAATAAAATTTTCGGATTAGCATTGCGCTCTACCTTATAATGTGTTTTTTCCAGCAGTCCTACAGCAAGTTCCAATTGCTCTTTTTTAAAGTTTTCGCTGAACTTCTGGACAAAATCCAACTCTTTTCCGTTTAAAAGTACTAATTGCGAAAGCCTTGTTTGCATTAATAGCACTTGACGGAACACATTAATGGTGTAAAGTAAATAATTTTTTTGGTTTTCTCGTCCTAACCGAGGAAAATCCTCTTCGCAAAAACGGATAATATTCAATCCGGAATCGGTTACAACGAATCTTAACCAGCTAATGAGCAAATCAAAATAAGGGTGTGTGTCTTCTTCAAGGAGGTTTACTGCCGTTTGTAAGTTGCCGTCGGCTATGAAGGCAATTTCATTTGCTCGATCTTCGGAAATCGCTTTATCCGTTATGAGATACTGTTTAGTATCATCGGAGGAAAGCTTCGGAATTTTTACAAGCTGCGTACGCGATATGATGGTATTTAATATGCCGTCTTGATTTTCCGACACGAGTAGAAAAAGTGTTTTCTCGGGCGGTTCCTCAATCAACTTTAATAAAGCGTTTCCTTGTGTTTGGAGATATTCGGGAAGCCACAACACTAATACCTTGTATTCACTTTCAAACGCTTTTAGGCTAAGCTTTTTTATAATATCGTGGGCTTCTGCGATATTGATGTTTGCCTGTTTGTTGCCCGCTTCTAGCTGATGACGCCAATAATCCAGGCCCATATAGGGATTGCCCAGAAAAGCCGTGCGCCACGCGTCCATATAAACGGTGGCGACATCTTTTTCTCCACTCGCAAAAAACGGATAAGAAAAATGGAGGTCGGGATGGATCAGTTTTTGATATTTCCGACAGGAGCTACAAGTGCCACAGCTATCGTTTTCCGATGGGTTTTCGCAGTTGATGTATTGCGCGTAAGCAACAGCTAAAGCCAAACTTCCCGAACCCTCGGGGCCGAGAAACAACTGTGCATGGCTTACCCGGTTTTCTCTTACGGTTTGAACCAGATGCCTCTTAATCGTATGCTGACCTATAATATCCTTGAACTGCATGTCTATATAACCCTACAAAGGTACTAATTAATTAATTCGCTATAAGAATTAACACGTATTCAGTGTATAAAATATAGATTCTTTTGTGTAATATTGCATATAAAAAATCTATAAAATTCAGGAAATGAGATTTATTGTATCCACGTCAATTTTATTAAAACAACTACAATCAATTAGCGGAGCTTCAAGTAGCAGTACAGTGCTACCTATTCTTGAAAATTTTTTGTTTGAAATTAAAGATAATTTATTGACCATTTCGGCAACGGATTTACAGACGAGTATGGTTACTTCTTTGCAAATAGAAGCAAAGGAAGAAGGACGAGTGGCTATGCCCTCTAAAATTTTGATAGAAACATTAAAAACGCTTCCTGATCAGCCTGTGGCATTTTCTGTGGATACCAATACATTGGCTATTGAGATTAGTGCTGGTGATGGTAAGTATAAATTAAGCGGAGAAAATGCGGATGATTTTCCAAAAATTCCGGTAGTTGACGATGTTTCTACGGTGGAACTAAATGCACCTATTCTTTCAGAAGCCATTACCAAAACGCTCTTTGCCGTGAGCAACGATGAATTGCGTCCGGCGATGTCCGGGGTGTTAGTTCAGTTGACCGAACAAAACATCACGTTTGTGTCTACGGATGCCCATAAATTAGTTCGCTATCGTCGTACCGATGTACGATCGGAAAAGCCAACGTCTTTTATTTTGCCAAAGAAGGCGCTAACACTATTAAAATCTTCGCTTCCGTCTGATGATGCCACTGTTTCCATTGAATATAATAACACCAATGCGTTTTTCCAATTCGGAAATATCCATTTGATATGCCGGCTTATTGATGAGCGCTATCCAGACTACGAAGCGGTTATCCCTCAAGTTAATCCGAACAAGTTAACGGTAGACCGATTGTTGTTTTTGAATACGTTGCGCCGCGTGGTTATCTTTGCGAATAAGACGACCCACCAGGTAAGATTGAAGATTTCCGGCAGCGAATTACATATCTCCGCAGAAGATCTCGATTTCTCGAACGAAGCACACGAACGTTTAAATTGCCAATTTGAGGGTGAGGATATGGAAATCGGATTTAATGCGAAATTTTTGGTCGAAATGTTAAGCAATTTGAATTCAAGCGAGGTCGTTATTGAAATGAGTACACCAAATAGAGCCGGGTTATTGATTCCTGCTATAAAAGAAGACAACGAAGATATTTTGATGTTGGTGATGCCGGTTATGTTGAATAATATATAAACTTGTCATTTTGGAAGTAGTATATTCTTTAATAGATTTTGTGCTCCATATCGATAAGCACCTTGTGGAGATTGTGAATGATTATCAGACTTGGACATACCTTATCCTGTTCTTGATTATTTTTATAGAAACTGGCGTTGTCGTCATGCCTTTTTTACCGGGAGACTCCCTTTTGTTTGCTGCCGGTATGTTGGCCGCACAGCCCAATGAATTGAATGTATGGATTCTGATAGCCCTTCTCTTGGTTGCCGCTATTGCAGGAGATTCAATGAATTATTCTATCGGGAGGCGCTTTGGTATGCAGATAACGAAGTTTAAGTTGTTTGGAAAACGCGTAGTAAAAGACGAACAGATCGAAAAAACGCATTCTTTTTATGAAAAATATGGCAGCAAAACAATTGTTATTGCTCGTTTTGTGCCCATTGTACGAACCTTAGCGCCATTTGTGGGGGGAATCGGGAGAATGCATTATGGCACATTTTTAACGTATAATGTCGTTGGGGGCTTTTTATGGGTCGTAGGTATCACGTTGGCTGGGTATTTTTTAGGTAATATTCCTATAATTCGGGACAACTTTTCGAAAGTAGTGTTACTCATTATTTTCCTTTCTGTTCTACCGATTATTTTTGAGGTAGTCAAAGAAAAGATAAGCAGCAAAAAACTAAAAAAGGAACCATAAGGCTTCCTTTTTTCACTGAAAATAGTTCCAAAATGCTCTCACCAGACGAAGACCTTTCTCTCCTTCGCCAGGATCAAGATTAGATCATTGCAGAAACTTTGTGCCGAAAAACCCAGCTTTATTAATGAGACGATTGATTATCTGGGAGAGAATTGATGAATTTCATATATTGTAGTACATATTAACAAAAAATAGCCTATTTTTGGAGAATTATTAAGTTATGGCTGTAGACGATTTAACTAAAGACCTCGCTCCAATTGCGTCAAATACGATGGCAGATATTGTTGAGGTCAGATTAAGAGAATACCTAAAAAAGAAATCCTTCGTTCCTGGCGACGCATTACCAAAGGAAATAGAACTTGCTGAAGCTTTGGGTGTAAGTAGAAATGTATTGCGGGAAGCGCTGAGCAGATTGCGTATGCTGGGCATGATAGAAACCAAGAAAAAACGGGGAATGGTGTTGGCTAGACCAGATATACTAGGAACTTTCGAACGGGTATTGGATCCCCTTATTATAGATAAAGAAACACTTCAGGATATTTTTGAGCTTCGACTGGTATTGGAAACGGGTCTTGCTGATTTGATCTATATTAGAAAAACCGATAAAGATATTATTGAATTAGAAAATATAGCGAAGAAAGAAATTAACCACGATAATTCTTTCAGAATTAAAAATGAAATTGCATTTCATGGCAAGCTTTATGAAATGTCGGGAAATGATACGTTAAAAAGGTTTCAGATTATGTTGCTACCCATTTTCGATTATGTGGTTACGCTTGAAAAGAAGCCGACGATAGGAAAAATAAACCATATGGATCTCGTTCAGATTTTAAAAACGGGAACGATCGAAGAGTTTAAAAGCGGGATGCAAGCTCATTTACAACCGCATTTCGATAGACTTAAGAAAGTCTGATTGATTTACGATCTATTAATTACTAAAAGCTTGCAATTTGCAGGCTTTTTTGTTTAGCTAAGCGTACAAAAAACAACTCTGAAAATATCTGGATATATAAAAGATACTTCCCTCTTTTTATATTGTGTTATATAACCACTAGAAACCAATCAATTTTAAATCCAAACACGAAGATTTCAGATGGTGGTAAATAGCTATTTATTAACGCTATAGGCATTGTTTTTAAATTTTATTTCAGGGTCCGAAAGAGGATGAAAAACCGTCTGAATGATAGCTGGAAAAATAAAAAATTATGAAACATTTGGATTTATAAATATTAACTTATACATTTGACATGTAGTACATAACTACTTAACTAAGATTAAACCTTTTCGTTATAAACTATGAACGCAAAAATTATTAATAAGCCGATAATCTTCGGAACATATTACTGTCCATTATTAATAAGCCAGCCATGAAACAAATAGATAAATATTTCATACTGTCATACGTCTTTCTGACCATACTTGGAGTATCCTGTTCAAAGAAGTTTGATGAACATTATAATCCCATAGCAAGGGTCGATAAAAACATTGTTGAGACGCTAGGTGAAGATCCGGAATTGTTAGACTTTGTCAAAATTATTGATAAAATAGGGCTTAGAAAAGCATTAGGAGAGGCTGCAATATATACGTGTTTGGCACCAACTAATGAACACGTTCAAGTTTTTGTTGAAGCAAATGGTTTTCGAACAATAGATGAAGTTCCGGAATCACTGCTTCGGCAATATGTAAATGCTCATTTTATAAACGGAATGTATTATAAGTATGATATCGAGAAGCGGTATAGTAATGCCGCGGAGGGGAGCCTGGCCGCAACCAAAGCAACGTATTATACCACGCGGGCAGAAGGTGTTCTGGTGAACCCTAAATCAGTCCGGATTTTCACGCAGCCGTTTTTTAATGTGCAGGCAGATGACTATAAAGCTATCTATAATATTGATGGCGGTGGATTTACAATAGAATCAGCTAAAGTGCACGAAATCAAATATGATATCAGTGCGGCAAATGGCGTAATTCATGTACTTACATCACCATTGCCAGAGTTGCCGATAACCGATGCCGCAGCTGCCCTGGATGGAGAAATATCGACATTTAGTAAATGGCTGGAAGGGCATGTTAGTTATATTCTAGGCCCGAGAGATCAATTCGGATGGGTGGATACAACCTTGATTAGAGCCTATTCGAGTGTCCGGAATGTTGCTGACGAATCAGTACTTTCGACCGTATTTGCTCCCACAGACGAAGCGATGCTTGCATATTTTACACCTTATTCACAGCATTTTGGTGGCACGCCTGGCACGCTTGATTCAGTTCCTGAATTTGTAAGAACACAAGTGATTAGAACTGCTCTTCTCGCAGAGCCATGGTTTAAAAGTGATGTTGTAAGAGATAATCCGAAGATCAGAGTGGGAGGTTTCCCTCAGGAAGTGAGTAAAATTGCTCCAACAATAGTAGGTTCTGTTTTATCGAGCAATAGTGTTATTTATAAAGTGAATAAAGTAGTTGAGTCCCCCATATTACACAGTGTCGAGGGTGGAGTCTATATGAGGGAGAAGTTTTACAATCAGTGGGTACAGATGTTTAGAAGCACTAATCTGGAAGATGGGCTGACAGATGGGCTATATTATCAGCATGCTGATAAAACAATCCTTGTCCAACCAGATGAATTTTGGACAGGACCTGCTGCGGAAGATTTGGCAGCTGCCGACCGTGAAATAAGACGAACGGAATGTAGAACCGGAATTTTTAATATTGATGTCAGAAAGGATGGAGGATTTAGAAAACGATATTATCCAACAGAATTTGGCTGGATATTGTTTGACAATAACAAGTTTTTCGATTATACCGGAAACTCAGTTTCGTTGTTGTCAGCCAACCCCGTGTGGGAAAAAGGCAATGGAGCTATTTTTGAAATTGATGGTTTTTTAAATCCCATGGATCCGGCGGATTTAACCCGGACTGTTTTTGCTTTAATTGCTGCAGATCCGGAATATGCTCAGTTTAAAAACGCAATTATCAAGGCGGGGCTTGAGTCGGAATTAAATTTAACCGGCTTCTTTACCTATACTATTTTTGCGCCAACCAATACAGCAATGCAAGCTGCAGGAATTAATGTAGCCACCTCGACACCCGAGCAAATGCGCGCTTTTGTTGGTAATTATGTAATTCCTAACCGATACGTGTTTACAGACGGCGTAACACAAGGTGGGCTTATTCCTAACAAGAATGGCGGGATGGTATCTTTTTCCGGTGCCTGGGAAAGTTTTAGTATGACCTATTCGCAAAAAGCAATAAAACCTACGCCACTTACAGCTGCTAATGTACAAGGGAGCAATGGCGTTGTCCACAAAGTTAACGAGACTTTTTAACGCAGAAATAATTAAGAAATGAACAAAATACTACGAAATATTTGCATTCTTACTGGGTTATTTTACCATTTAAGTCAAGATGTTTTTGCACAAACAGATGTAATAACAGGTATCGTTTATAACGAAACCAAGGATGTTGTGTTTCCGGAAGCAACAGTAATGCTGGTAAATCGGAATGATCTAGTATTAAATGCGGTAAGAACCGATGCATCGGGTAAGTTTCAGATTAAAAAACATGCGGATGCCGCAAAAATAAAATTCACTTTTATCGGATATAATCCGCAGGAATTTACAATAAGCAGCCGGAATCGCTTCGAAGTGGTTCTGCTACCCTCAAGTAGCGAATTAGAGGAGGTCGTTATTATGGCTAGGGAAAATGAAGGGGCCGACATGGGCATGCTATCGATAAATAAAAAGGAGCTCAGCAGTGCTGTTGCAAGTATAGATCTAACTGATTTGCGCAATGCTCCTGTAACGAATATAGAACAACTCATTCAGGGTAATGCCGCTGGTTTGCAAATTACGGCGGCGAGTGGTGATCCCGGAGCCGCGGGTACGGTGCGTATTCGGGGAGTTTCGAGTATTTCCGGTATAAATGATCCGTTATGGATTGTTGATGGAAGAGAAGTGATTGGTAATGACTTCAATGTTTCGAGTATAGCAGACTTTGGTTTTAGTCCGATTGGCGATATCGACCCCTCTGATATAGAGCATATTGACATATTAAAGGATGCCTCTGCTACAGCTTTATACGGGTCAAGGGGGTCAAATGGAGTAATTGTGATTAAAACGAAGCGAGGTAAGCAGGGCAAACCGATTTTTAGTTTATCATCAAAATTTACGACCACGCAGGTGCCAAATACAATTCCGATGATGTCCGGAGATGAACAGCGTCTTTTTTCTCTTGAAAGTTACAGATCGGGTGTTGATGACGGAAGTTTTCTGCGGGAGCTGCGCGGTGATCTTACCAGGGATGATGCATGGAAATATAATAATAATACCGATTGGATGGACGTGATTACCAGGACCGGTTATAATCAGCAATACAACGCCAATTTAAGTGGCGGGGGGGAGCGTGTAAGATACTATTGGGGACTGGGCTATACCAATCAATACGGAACGACAAAAGGGACAGGATACGACAGGTTCAATAACGTTTTTAATATTGATTATAGAGTTTCTAATAAGTTAAAGATTACGGCAGATCTATCATATACAAATTCATTAACCGATAAAAGAGGGCAGAGGCACCCGATAAATGAAAGCGGCGTAATAGAGGCAGGAAATAGTACCAATATAAATTCTGAAATTTCACCGATCACTTATGCACGGGAGATGGCTGCATTTTTTCCCGTTTATTCGCGAAATGGATTAGATTATTTTGTCGAGAGAGCCGCCTCCGCCTCTTACACATCTCGTTATAACCCGTTAGCGATAATTGATTACTCTACTAATCTTACAAAAGCAAATCGATTTCAAGCTTCTACCGCAATAGACTATAATATTATTAAGAACCTTGATTTTCGCTCACAGATAGCCGTGGATTTCCGCGAATCTTCTGACGAATATTTCCTGCCCGGATATGCAACAGCTGCATTACCAGGAGAAGTTTTGTATAATGCGGGCTTGCATGGTGAGGGAGGACAGCTGTTACTGAACAATACAAACAGATTATCATGGGCCGCTCTTAATAAAACCAATCACCGATTGTTGATGACCGGTATTTTTAAAGTGAGAGCTGAAACATTTAATTCAACCTTATTGAGTTATAATAACGGATCATCGCCTCATTTGCGATCTTCGGATGCTTCGGCTTTAATTGCTTCGGCTGAAGGTAAATTCGGGGATGAAAGAGAGGTAGGGTTTATATTACACGGGCATTATGGATGGCGTGATAGGGTTTTCATAACGACTTCCGCAAACCTTGAGGCCAATTCCAGACAGGGAAAGGATAACCCCTATATTATTTATCCGACATTGGGATTGGCATGGGATATGGCTAAAGAGGAGTTCCTTGCTTTACCAAAATGGATCGATCATTTAAAGCCCCGTTTTTCTTTCGGGGTGTCGGGTAACCTTCCAAGAAGACTCGTTAATTTGACAGATGTTGCCTATTCTACCGGAACAGGTTATTTAGGCGATCCCTATACCTATCCGTCTAAAATGGCCTACGATAAGATTAAACCGGAAACCAGTACGGAATTTAACTATGGTTTGGATTTCCACCTGTTTAAGAACAGAATTGAAGCATCGGTTGATTATTATAATAAGACTACGGATGATTTGCTATTAGAAGAGACACTCTCTTCGACGTTGGGATTTACCAAACAATGGATTAATTTTGGTTCCGTTCGCAATTCCGGACTAGAGTTCGGTATAACTGGGGTAATTAAAGAGCGAACTGCAACCGGTATTAGCTGGCGGACGCAATTCAATATCGCCACCAACCGGAATAGAATCCTGAGCCTTCCCGACAACCTTGATGCAGCTTCATGGCAAAGCACAAGAGATGGTTTTGTATCAAAGCTACAAGCCGGTGATGTGATTGGGGCATTTTACGGCCATCGTGCGCGGGGAGTTTACGCGAGAGACGATGATGCTATTTTAAGGGACAACAACGGAGAAATCATTTTTCAAGCAGATGGGGTTACACCTAAACAGATGCGTTTCGGATCCAATTCAGGTCACCAGTTTAGAGGTGGAGATATGATATATGATGATATTAACGGGGATGGTATTATTAATGAGTTGGATAAGGTTCAAATAGGAAACAGCAGCCCTCTATTTTTCGGAGGCTGGAACAATACCTTTGATTATCGAAATCTGCAGTTATTAGTGCAATTTGAATACAAGTATGGTCATGATGTAATAAACTTGAGTCGCAAAAACGTAGAGAAGATGCATGATTCGAGAAATCAAGCGCAGTCCGTTACAGCCCGCTGGAGAACACAGGGTGATATAAGTGATATGCCCCGCGCGGAGAGGTTAGCGGAATGGAACCAGGCAGCATCTACCAGATGGGTAGAAGACGCTTCTTACCTGCGCTTAAAATCCGTCTCAGTATCTTATAATTTTGATCGGAGATCGGTGATGAGGCTGGGTCTTAAGAATGCAAGCGTATTCTTAACAACCTACAATCTCTATACATGGACTAAATACCTTGGTGTTGACCCAGAAGTTCCCATTAATGGAAACATTACCATGCCAGGGGTAGATAATAATACCACAGCACCTCCGAGACAATTTACAATCGGATTGAGAGCAACACTTTAATTTTAACATGAAGACAATGAAAATATCGAATAAGATTAAATGCGGGTTGTTAGGGTTGATTCTTTTTATATCTGCCTGCGATAAGTTTTTAGAGGTAGGACAGCCTGACAACTTGGTTAAAGATGAATTTTGGCAGAACAGGGATCAGGTTCAATCCTCATTAAATGGATTATATACGTCATTTAACAACTGTGTTAATTTGTTCCAGGCCTGGGGGGATATCCGGTCCAGTTTATACGCGCCGGGTAGTCAGGCCACTTCGACTCATACGCAATTCATATCGCATGATATATATACTGAAAACTCATTGCTGAATTGGGGAAATATATACAGATCAATAGGATGGATAAATGCATTTATTAAAAATGCCCCTGCTGCGCTCCAACATGACCCTACTTTTAAAAAAGAAGAATTAGACAATATGCTGGGTGAAGCACATGCATTACGTGCGCTATACTATTTCTATCTGGTACGTGCTTTTAAGGAGGTTCCGATTATAAAAGAGCCGTATGAATCGGATACGCAAAATATGAGTGTTGCAGCTTCATCTGAAAATGAGGTTCTTGATTTCATTGAAGAAGATTTGAGCTTTGCCTTAGATGCAGCCCCCCAAACATTTACAAATAATTTTCACCGATTTGGCCGTGTAACGAAGAATGCTGTATTGGCCATGATGGCGGATGTTAAACTTTGGCGAAATGAGTATGATGCATGTATTGATCTTTGCGAGATGCTCGATGCGTCCTACGCAGATAAATTGGTAGAGCCGTCTGCCTGGTATACTATTTTCAGTCCTGGAAACTCTCCTGAGTCTATTTTTGAATTTCAATATATGGAGAACGGACCATCATCCCCATTATACGGTTGGTTTGCCTATCACGATAATACCAGGGATATTTATCTTGCCAATAGAACTAATATACTAATAAATGCAGGGGAACTTCTTTATTCCGCCGCCATACCTGAACATTTTTCCGCTGATACGATCCGGTTAAAAAACTATAGTGCATTTACGCTTACCGAAGCTTCTAACGGGTATAGACCGGCATATGAAGTTTACAAATTTCTTGGACAGGCGCCTTATCAGCGGTCATACAGGAATCAAAGTGATCGTGTTGCGCA
This sequence comes from Sphingobacterium arenae, assembly GCF_014692505.1. Classification (GTDB taxonomy): domain Bacteria; phylum Bacteroidota; class Bacteroidia; order Sphingobacteriales; family Sphingobacteriaceae; genus Sphingobacterium; species Sphingobacterium arenae. The sequence continues at coordinate 241,401 of NZ_JACNYK010000001.1, forward strand.
TTATATCTTCTATCGTTATCGCGAAATCATGTTTATGAAAGCAGAAGCATACGCCATGAATAATGAATATGAAAAAGCAGAAGCTATCATAAATATAATCCGTAAACACTGCGACCTGCCTGACCTTACTCCGGGAGAAGCCGGACAGGGAATTGAATTCTTTTCCTGGCTTTTGATGGAGAGAGAATTTGAGTTAGGGTTTGAAGGCAAAGAGTGGTTTGCAGCTGTGCGTATATCCCGGAGGCCCGGATATGAGAATATCCTTATTGAAAAAGCAGCCACAAATCATGCTATGGGGCGAAGCTATCAGGTAATTCGTGCCAGACTATTGGATACTGAAAGCTGGTTCCTACCTTATCACCGAACAGAAGTGGAGAGGAACCAATTGCTTCAACAAAAAGATTTTTATAAAAATAAATAATTATAGACTGTATTAAACGCACGAAGATGAAACAGTACTTATATTACTTTTTAAGCGAAAAAATAATAGGCGGTTGTTTGATGCCGCTCGCTTTTATCATATTATTTGTAGCCACTGGTTGCGAAAAGAGATTCTCAGACGCGAGGTATGATGATACGGATGAACTCCAGATAATGGATTTTGTCGACCAAGAGGCAGAACTCACTACCTTCAAAGAATTAATTGATTATGTAAACCGGAGGGGCCTCTTAAAAACCGCAGGAGCCTATACACTTTTTGCGCCGACCAATCAGGCTTTTGACAAATTGTTTGCCAGATTGTCGGCAGAGGGTGACCAGGTGACTTCTATCAAAGATAAATCTCCTGAATTCTGGTTAAATTATTTTTCATATCATTTATTAGACAGAAAAATAAACACGAATGTTTTTATACCGGGCCCGCTCCCTGCTCCCACAGTTTTAAATAATAAATATTTAATTGCCGATATCAGGGATTCATATAGTTCTGTCAAGTTGAACAATTTTGTAACCATTACACAGTCAAATATTGAAATGACTAATGGGTATATAAATATAACGGATGAGGTGCTTTCACCACCTGTAGAAAGTATTTATGACGTGCTGCAAAAAACGGGAAAGTATACGATCATGCTGGGCATCTTTGAAGAGACCGGATTAATCAAGTATTTAAAAGATAGTACCATTACATTAATTATTGAGCGTGATGAGGTCTTATTGAATAATAATTTTGATAAAAGCGCCATTCCAGACTTAGATGACTGGGCCGGTTATCATATTATTCCAGATTCGGGATATTTCTTAAATCAATTAACAAATGATGGACGGTTCTATCCCGCATATAAAAAAGAATCGCTGAGCTTCCGGGTGGATGATATGGATAACTATTTCATGAATGAAACATTCCAATTTAACCAATCACTAGAGTACGGTATTGATCGGGTCTGTTCCAATGGAATCTATCATTCAATAGATACTGTTGTGGAAATTGTGGAGGCACTGCCATCATTTATCCGATATAACCTATATCCGCCCGGAAGTCCGTACGGTGCGCAGAATGTATTTACTGAATCGCCGGCGAGAATAGTGATGAATGACGGAACACAAAGCTATCATCAAAATAAGGAAGGAAGGATCGTTGCATTTGATGCACAACAGGTAGGGGATCATTTCTACCTCACCATTCCTGAAGTACCGGCAGGAAAGTATAACATCAGATTAGTACATCGTAACGGAACACGCGGTAAGTTTATTACTATTTACGATGAAAAAATAATTAAAGCGGATATTGATTTGGCGGTGAAAGATGGCGACTGGGAAGTATGGAATTATTATATCGTTAACAATTGTGGAGAAATTGACGTTCAAAACCGGTCTGATGTGACAATAACGTTCGCATTTACAGGTTTTGCCACCGGCAAGCTAGGTAATTATTGTTGCGATATATTAATGGATGCAATTGAATTAATACCAGTAGTAAACTAAAAGGATATATGAAAAAAAGATTTAAAACCAAAGGCTTGTTCCTTGCTTTGAATATTATAGGTATGTCTGCATTTGCACAAGAGACTAGCGACGCTGCTGTAGATTCCGTTATAACCGTTAATGTTAAAACTGCCGCTCCAACATTCAGCGAACTCTTAGTTAAAGAACCGGCAGTTCAGGTTATACAGTCTGGAACCGTTGGTAACGCATCTCAGTTAATGATTCGTGGTTTGAGTTCAATTAATATGAATGCCTCGCCGTTTGTATATGTAGATGGTATCCCTGTTAGATATACCCGTTCGCTACCATCGTTCTTATCCGTTTTTCAGCCGTCACGTTTTAATTTTATCAATCCTTATGATATCCGGGATATAAAAGTGGTTAAAGAAGGAAAGGAACTTTCAGAAATTGGAGGAAGAGGTGCTAATGGAGCCATATATATAGAAACGGATAGGGGCGAATTAGGAGGAACTAAAATCGATTTCTCTGCAAAGTTCGGTGTGGCGAGTGCTGATTACAATATCGACCGAATGGATGCCAGTCAGTTTAAAAATTATCTCGGTAATTATTTACTTGAAAACGGGAGTACCCAAGAAGAACTAGATCAGAATCCAATTTTCGACACAAGCTCCCCGCTATATAACCACAATACAGATTGGCTGGGTATGATCACAAGGAATGCAAGGATATCCGATTATCATATAAAGCTTAAAGGTGGAGATGGCGATACACGTTATATGTTTAGTGTAGGTTATGCCGATAGAGAAGGAACCATTAAAGGGTCTGATATGAATCAGGCTAATTTAAGGTTCAATATAGACTATAAGCTTTCACCAAAAATTGAGATAGCAAACCATCTCGCATATACGTATGCAAAAGTACATTATGCTGAACAAGGATTTAATTACAGCATACATCCCTTGTTTAATGCTGTAACCAAAGCCCCATTTATGAGCCCTTATTTATTCTCAGAATCAGGAGAGATATCAAATCGATTGGCCGATGTGGATGTTTTGGGAAAAAGTAATCCGATTTCGCTGGTTGAAAATATGTATAACAACAATGAAGATAACCGGGTAGATGGAAATATTGTTGCCAGCTGGCTAATGCAACCTGGGACCTATTTACGCTCATCGTTTGTATTCAATTACATGAACCTGACGGAAAAACAATACCGTCCCGCATATGGAATAGTTCCGGATTTGAATAGAACCAGACAAAATTTAAAACGAAACTCCAGTGAAGCTACCATTTTATGGAATACCTGGTTTGAGAAAAACGGATCATTTGGGAAGGTAAACAAGTATTTTGGAAAAGCAGGGTTGTCTGTAGAATCGTATGAAGAAAAAGCCGTTTTCGCGCGTAAAATTAACGCAGGTACCGATGACTATGAAACGTTGGACCAGGGGATATTAGATTCCGCTTCTAATTCGAAATATAACTCAAGATTGGCAATATTATATTTGCGGGGAAACGTGGATTTTTTAAACAAAATAAACATAGGTGCAAATTTGAATATCGAAGGTTCATCTAATTTTGGTAAAGAAGGAAGGTGGGGAATTTATCCGGGAGTAAATACAGAAATAGATTTATTAGACAGGAGCAAACATAATCAGTTGGCACTTCGCGCCGGCTGGGGTAGAACAGGAAATAATGATTTGCGAGGCTATTATCATTACAATCTTTATTCAGCTGCTAATTATTATGGCTATGGCGGTGCATATTTAGGAAACATTGCAAACGAATCGATCAAACCTGAAGTTACCGATATGTATGATGCAGGAATAACGCTGGGTTTATTTGACAGAAAACTTGTACTTAATGGAGGATATTACTACAAATCAACATCCGATCTTATTACACAACGTACGTTGCCAATTGAACTGGGACTTGACCCGCAGTTTGAGAACAATGGAAAGATGGCCTCTCAAGGTATTGAAATAAATTTGAATGCGACGTTAATTAATCAGACAGCGTTATCTTGGTCCGTTTTTGGAAGTTTTTCAACCTTGAAGAACAAAGTAAAAGAACTTAGAAATGAAGATATCGTTAAATCAATAGGAGGAGTTAGCACAATAGCCAGCGTAAATGAATCCATAGGAGCTTTTTATGGCTATAAGGTGCTGGGTGTTTTTGCTTCAGATGAGGCAGTAAATCTGCAAAAGTCCGACGGTACTAATTTTAAGGCCGGAGACTATATTATCCAAGACATAAATAATGATTCGAAAATTAATGATCTCGACCGCCAGGTAATTGGTTCTGCTCTCCCAGAGGTATTTGGAAATTTCGGGACTTTTCTAAATTATAAACAAGTATCGTTAAACGCCCTATTTACCTATGCTGTAGGAAACGACATTTATAATAGTTTTAATCAGCAAATGCATCTAATGGCTGATTATTCTAATCAGTCTCCTGATGTTGCAGGCCGCTATATTTCGCCATCCAGCCCCGGAACCGGATTAAGCAGAGCGGCATTGGATGATCCTTCATCTAATGGAGTTACATCCGATCTATGGGTGGAAGATGGCAGTTATCTGCGATTGAAAAATATTACAGTTAGTTATGAGGTACCAATCGCCACGAGAATGGCATTCTTCCGGGCTCTTAATGTATATGTAACAGCAGAGAACCTGATGACTTTTACAAAGTACAGCGGTTTAGATCCGGAAGTTGTAACAACGCCAGACCCAATGCTCCGGGGAATTGATTTTGGAGCATCACCGCTCTCTCGATCATATATAGTCGGGCTGAAGATGTCGTTCTAATTAAATTTGAAGAAAATGAAGATGAAACCAATAAAATTAATGATCACAGCGGCACTGCTGAGTATTTGTATCATATCATGCTCGGATTTTTTTGAAGTTACCCCAGAGAGTTCAATTCAAGAGGATGACTTTTATAAAACCGAGGCAGATTTAAATGCATCAGCAATTGGAATGTATGAATCACTTGCAAAGGAAGCACATAAATTTTTGTTGTGGGGAGATGCCAGAGCGGATTTGGTAACAACGGGTCAGCTTGAACCCGATCCATATATAAATGAATTTGTGGTTAATAATGTAAGTACTAATAACCCCTATACGAGCTATGCCGGAATATACAGGACAATTGCGAGGTGTAATCGCCAGATGGAGAAAGTGTATGATGTCCATAAGTTAGATAAGAATATAACGGATAGGGATGCAGGGGCTTTTTATGCCGAAGCCTTACTCTTAAGAGCTATTTGCTATTATCAATTAGTGCGTACCTTTGACGAATTCCCGCTCATTACTTCGGATTATGCAGAACAGATAAGGTATGTTAATGCTGTAGGAGATACGATTACCGAATCCACATTAAGCTTAACTCCCGGACAAATCGAAAGTATATTGAGCATGCCTGCTGATAAACAAGAGGTATGGACGCTCATATTTAGTGATGCGCAAACGGCATTAGGATTACTTCCCATTAATTATCGGTGGAATGGTGGAACATCGCTCTCTTCTAAAGAACGGTATGGAAGAGTTTCTCAAGTTCTGGCAGCCCTGTTTGCGGGAGAAATAGCTTTATGGTTGGGGGATTATCAAAGTGCATCGTCTTTTTGTGATCTTCCAATCAGAAACACCGCATACTCTTTAGGTGTTTCGGGTACCTGGATGAATCAATTTACAAGTACTAGTGCCGCTAATCATTCCATGTTCTTGCTGGGATATGAATACAATCAAGGATTTGAAACAAACAGGCTGCAGGAGTTCACATCATCCGCGCGCAGCGACGGAGGCAAGTATTATTTAAAACCGGCAACCGCCATAGTTGATGCCTTATATACAGATAATTATTCGGATACTGATGCTGATATAAGAGAACAATTCAGCTATAAAGTACTGGATGGGGATACTGTGATCTGGAAATACATCGGGCTGGATAATGTTTCATCCAGACGACCACCTTATCAAAGCAATGCAAACTGGCCTATACTACGAAGTGCAGATGCTTATTTAATAAAAGCGTTGGCAGATTTGAGGTTAAATAATTATTCATCTGCTTTTAATTTCGTCAATCAGGTAAGGGAGGCCCGGGGTTTGGTAAAGCTGGATAATTTAACGTTTCCTTATACCGATAAGGAACTGATGGAAGACATGATTTTTGCAGAACGGGCACGCGAGTTTGCCTTCGAAGGAAGACGTTGGTATGATTTAATGCTGCGATCGCAAATGAATGGAAGAAATATGCTTGCAAATGTGGTTGCGGAAAAGTACCCATTGGAAGAAAGGGCGACCATTAAGGAGCGGTTAGAAAATGAGGCCAACTGGTATATTCCGATTGATCCAAAATTGTGGAGATAGATTTTTCTATTGAAAGCATATATTAATGAATAACCGAGCTTGCGAGCTCACGAAGTAATTATATACATATGAAAACTAATAAAATGAAGACCTGTATCTTTTTTATCGGAATAATTAGTTTCCTGCTATCAGGCTGTTATAGGGAGGAGCACTTCGACTTCCCTGGTCCATTTCCGGAAGAGCAGAGAATTCCCGATCCACTTCCGTTTCCATTTGATGTAAATAAACAAGCCGGAGAATGGTTAATTAAAGATGGCGTTCCGGATGACAGCAAAGTGTTGATTAAAGGATATACGGACTATGTAGCAAAAGGAGACACGATTTCCTGGACAAGAAATGTGGGTGCGTTGGAAGTGTTCCCCCATTATAATTTTTACCCTTTGTCTAATGCGGATCATTTCAACGGAGATAATACTGCTTCGCAAAAAAACCGGATATTCTCAAAATATTTTATGCCGATGGGTCAGGGTAAGACCTTTTATTTGTATACCAAAATTACGCTCGGAACATTAAACGCTACTGCAGCTGGTATTCCTTTAGGCATGAATAATGAAACTGGTAACTTGTTAATATGGGGGCTTGACGGTGGAAATGCGGGTCAACCTACGTTTTTCGTTAATTACTTTGGAACAGTTGTAAATGTAAACCCTAATGATGGCTGGCCTACAATAAATGAGGTCATGAGTCCAGGAGTTCCGGCGGAATTAGAGGTCGTAATTGCAGAAGGAATATTTTATTTGAGAGTTAATAATACGCTGGTTTTTCAATTTAATATTCTGCCCGGTCAATTAAGTTATTTTACTCCTTTTCTCAGACCTCACCGTAACTTTATTAAAGTTCATGATTTGTATATTGAAAGCAACGATATGTACATTTTAAACTATGCAATGCATGAATATGAACAAGGATATACCAAAATACAATCTCCTGCTTTGGCAAAAGCTAATAATGGTGACTTGTTGCTTTTTGCCGAAGGACGTTCCAATCCGGGATCAGCCATTGAGAGAGTTGCGCAAAATACTATTGCGGTTGGTAACACCGATATTATCATGAAACGCTCATCGGATGGTGGTACCTCCTGGAGTGATCAATTGGTAGTATTAGCGGGTGAAAATAGTAGTTCAACGTATTGTTTTCCTCAGGTAGTAAGTCTGGGAAATGGAAAGATTATACTGCATTACACGAAGATTGAAGGTTTATTTGATGTGACGGATACGTATACTTATAATGGGAATACGCAACAGATTTTTCAAATTGAATCAACGGATAACGGCCAAACCTGGAGTTCGCCTGTAGAGATTTCTACCCCGTTGAAAGTTGCTAATACTTATGTGCGAAATGGCTCGGGGCATGGAATAGAATTAAAATCAACGACGTATAATAATCGGATAATCATGCCACTTTCATACAGCAATAACACCGTTAGGGTAGCTATTTCTGACGATGGGGGGCAAACCTGGAATCTTAGTAATCAGTTGAATGGCTCTACCTATAAATATCCATCCGTTGTGGAGTTGGCTGATGGAAGACTAATGATAGTTATGGGGCACACAGCTACCACACCTAGAAATAGAAGAAGATCTTATAGTAGTGATGGCGGCCAAACCTGGAGTACTGTAAACAATATTAGCTCGACTTTTGTGAATGTTGGTCAATTTGGACATCAATATGCAGGCGTTTCCGTGAAAGGGAAAGATGGAGAAATCATATTAATCACACCAACCGATAGAGAAACAGATGCTGATACGAAAAACACGATTCCCTATCCAACTAGCCCCGTTGCTTATAAGAGTACAGATAATGGTGATAGCTACACTTCAATAGGCGAATTACATACCAAAACCACCTATTTTGGTTATAAATTGCCCTATGGATTTATGGATGCGGTAGTGTTAGACGACGGTACTGTTGTTATTGTCGGCGAAGGGGGGATAGAAAGTCCTACGGAAGGAATTGTGATTTATAAAAAATAAGAAATTTAACCTGGCGAAAGGAAGCTGTGATACGGTAGTATGATAATTGCTTTCTTGCTAATAACGAATAAAACACATGAGAAATAAAATTATAAATCTTTTGTTGCTTACGGCAGCCATCTGTTTATCTTCTAAAAGCAATACCTATTCAAAAAGTGCTGCCGAAAATTGGTTCGAGGAGATGCTTAATGCGAGCAGCGGGGCGGATAGTGCTAGCTGGGTGAATTCTATACGCGTAGAGACATGGTATGAACTACGTGACCGTTATAATGACCCGATGTCGTTAATGGAAATGACTTGGGAAGAACGCGACAAGATATGGCAACGTGCGCTACCTGAAGATGCAGACAAATACAGTGTTTTAGCAAGAAGGTATTGGCGTTCTTATTTGGTTTCTTGTAATGAGCGGGGAATTAAACCGGTTAAATTTGATACCATTTCAACTAGTTTAAAAGAAGTACAGAAAGTAAGGCAGGTCTACCTGGAATCACGGAAAGCAGAATATGTCATCCTAACCCCCAAACCGTCTAAACAGCCACAGATAAATAGTGTTGGTGCATATGGAGTACGTCCGGGAAGTGAAATCATATACCGGATTGCCGCCACAGGAGATCGGCCGATGAAGTACACGGTGTCGGATTTGCCGGATGGTTGTGAGTTTGATGCGGAACTGGGAGTTATAAGAGGCGCTATTGAAAGAGAAGGACAATATAATCTACTTATAACAGCTCAGAATAAATATGGGAAATCTGAAAAAAAAGTGACTATAATTGTGGGACAGCATATAGCGCTTACACCACCAATGGGATGGAACAGCTGGAATTCTTTTGCTTGTAATGTAACAGCTGAAGATATAAAAAGTACTGCAGATCAGTTAATAAAAACCGGGCTTGCGGAGTATGGCTGGACCTATATCAATATAGATGACTGCTGGATGAAAGTACCTGATGTAGAGCATATGGAGGCAAAAGAAAAGGCTTTACTGGAGCCATACTACAAAGCAAATGTTGATTTCCGTATCAAAACAAAAAAGGTTCGCTTCAATGAGCAGGAATTGATTGGAGACACGCGTGACACAGGAGGAAATATTTTATCTAATAAAGATTTTCCAGATATGAAATTGTTGACAGATTATTTGCATAAGTATGGGTTTAAGGCAGGGTTGTATACTTCACCAGGACCCCTAACTTGCCAGCGCTATGAAGGTAGTTATAAGCATGAATATGCCGACGCAAAGCAATTCGCAGAATGGGGTTTTGACTATTTGAAATATGATTGGTGTGGCTATCGTGCAGTTGTTTCGGAACCAAGCCTAGAAGAAGTGCAACACCCATATCGGCTAATGGGACAGGCACTAAAAGATGTCGATAGAGATATCGTTTACAGTCTTTGTCAGTACGGGATGAAAGAAGTATGGAAATGGGGGGCATCCATTGGCGGAAATGTATGGCGTACTACAGGTGATATCCGGGATAATTGGGAAAGCATGTCACGAATTGGCTTTAATCAGGCGGGCTTAGAATCTTATGCTGGGCCAGGGCACTGGAACGATCCGGACATGCTCGTCGTGGGGTATGTAGGATGGAGTAAAAATTTGCGTCCGACTTATCTTTCGCCAAACGAACAATATACGCATATCTCCTTATGGAGTTTGTTGGCCGCTCCCCTGTTAATAGGCTGTGATCTGACGCGCTTGGATGATTTTACATATGGATTGCTTTCTAATGCTGAGGTTATTGCAGTAAATCAGGATATTCTTGGTAAACAAGCTTCAAGAATAATTAATGAAAACAATATTCAGGTATGGGCCAAACCATTATCAGATGGTTCTATGGCGGTTGGTGTGTTCAATCTGGGGGAAACTCCTGTGAACTATCAATTATCACTTGCTTCATTAGACTTGCCGGGGAAACATACATTACGCGACATCTGGAAACAAGAAGATATGGGAAACATCGAAACGTCGTTTTCTGTAAGGATAAACAGACATGGGGTTAAATTATTCAAAATTAAATAACGCTGTTGTCCACTAACATTAAAATCCTTTAAACAAGTAAAAAAATGATAAAGCACATGTTGACATTTAGTCTTTGTGGTCTTTTAACGGCGACATGTGGCCAAATTATGGCGCAAAAAAAAGCTTCGAAACCTAATATAGTTTTTCTGTTTGTTGATGATTTAGGTTATGCTGATGTAGGTTTTAACGGCTCTATATATTATGAAACTCCTGCAATGGATAAATTGGCAAGAGAAAGCTTGGTGTTAGAAAACTCTTATACCTATCCTACTTGCTCGCCATCAAGAGCAGCTTTGCTAACTGGACAGCAATCTTTCAGGACTGGGGTTTATACGGTTCCTGTTTTAGAAAAGGGGGATAATACAGAAAATATTTTTTCCAGATGGACCATAGACAAAAGCTATCCTCTTTACGCAGAGCCGTTGGCGGCGGCGGGATATAAGGCTATACATCTAGGAAAGTGGCATATTGTAGGCCCAGACCCTATAAATGAACTACAGAAACCTTATCCCTTTAAGGAGAAATTGAAACAGCCTAATGCTGGAAATTTCGATTGGGTGGCTTTGGCAAAATCTAAAGGAGTACAACAGTTCTATCCAGAGGGACGGGGCTTTGTAAAAAATGTTGGCGGTACTTTTAGAGGCGACCCAGCCTTTGAATTTGGCGGATATGAAAGCACAACTAAAGGGTATAGAGCACCTTTTAGTAATCCTTTTATCAGTCCAAAACCTAATGATGAATGGCTAACCGATAGATTAACAAACGAGGCTATAGAATTTATGGATGAGAATAAAGATGGACCTTTTTTCGTTAATCTACATTTTTACGCGGTACATCGTCCAACAACAGCTAGAAGTAAAGCATTAGTTAAGCATTTTTTATCTAAGCCTGGAGATTCTGTTTTAGGTCAGGGTGTTGGAAAAAAAAGGGAAGAAATGGCAAACTATGCTACTATGATCGCTTCTTTAGACCAAAATATACAACGTATTGTGGACTACTTGGATAAAAATGGATTAAGAGAGAATACCATGCTTATTTTATCTTCGGATAATGGCTATAATGATGGAACAAGTAGCAACAACCTCATGCGAGATGCGAAAGGTTACATCTATGAAGGAGGAATAAGAGTGCCCACTATTATAAATTGGCCAGATAAAATTACGCCCCGAAGAAGCGAAGCTCCAGTTTCATTATTAGATTATTTTCCAACATTTTTAGATGTTGCCGGGATAAAAAATTATAAAGGTAAACTGGATGGAAACTCCATGACCGCTTTGTTTAAAGAAGATTCTAAAATTTTTACGGAACGCCCAATATTCTGGCAAGTCTCCAGCCAGTATAAGCATGGCACATGTTCGGCAATAAGATATAAGGAATATAAGCTTATTCAGTTTTTGGCAAATGGTACAATAGAGCTTTACAATTTAGAGAATGACCCCAAAGAAGAACATAATCTAGCAAGCCAAGAGCTGGAAGTAGTGCATCAGTTGTTAACAAGCTTAGTAAACTGGAGAGAAGCAAATCATGTGCCTTTACCTTCCAATGCTGTAGTGAAATGATAATGATTAGTATAGATTATGACCACAATACAATATCACCTAAAAACATTTTTATGGGTAACAATCAACTTGGTGTCCCTTCATCCGATCATGGCACAGACCCGTAAAAGACCAAATATTATTTTCATCTTCTCTGATGATCATGCCTTTCAGGCGATTAGTGCATATAACGGTCCTCTGGCAAAACTAGCGCCTACCCCAAATATTGACAGGATAGGCAGTGAAGGAATGCGTTTTGATAAATGCTATGTAACTAATTCCTTGTGCACACCGTCACGAGCATCCGTGCTTACGGGCACCCACAGTCACATCAACGGAGTAAAAATACTTAGTGACGGGCTGAATAACAGCAAAATCACTTTCCCTATGATTATGAAATGTTTGGGTTATCAAACAGCTCTCGTTGGGAAATGGCACCTTAAATCGAAGCCTCAGGGTTTTAACTACTGGGAAGTGCTCAATAATCAGGGAGAATACTACAACCCTGATTTTATTACCAGCTCAAGTACGGCAAGGGTAGCGGGTTATGCAACAGATATCATTACTGACAAGGCGCTCAACTGGCTGCAGAACGGCCGCGATAAAGCCGAACCATTCTTACTAATGATCCACCACAAAGCACCACACAGATCATTTGAGAAAGGGCCTGATCATCTGCGCACCTTTGAGGGTGTCATCTTCCCGGAACCACCTACCCTGTTTGACGATTATGTCGGACGTGGCACATCTGCCAAAACGCAGGAAATGATGATCGGAAAAGACTTGCGTTTAGGAAAAGATTTTAAAATAGCACCCAAAGAAGATGAGTCTTCTGTGAATGGACGCATGACCGAGCAACAGCGCCAGGCCTGGAATCAAGTGTACGACTCGGTTTCAACCGATTTCCAATCCAAAAATCTGAGTGGGAAAGATCTCCTTAAATGGAAGTACCAGCGATATATGAAAGACTATCTAGCTACCGTGTGCTCCGTTGATGACAATGTTGGCCGTGTACTCGATTATCTTGATAAAAATGGATTAGCAGAAAACACTCTCGTCGTGTATTCCTCCGATCAGGGCTTTTACTTAGGTGAACATGGCTGGTTTGACAAACGCTTTATGTATGAAGAATCTTTTCGAACACCACTATTGATGAGGTGGCCAGAAACCATCAAAAAAGGAGCAATCAATACCGATCTCGTTTCCAATCTGGATTTTGCGCAAACTTTTATCGAATTGGCAGGGGGTAAATCACCAGAAGTGATGCAAGGGCTAAGCCTCGTGCCCGTCATGAAAAGTCAAACACCGAACGACTGGCGCACAAGTCTGTATTATCACTATTACGACTTCCATGGGCACAAGGTACAAAGACATGAAGGAGTAGCCAATAAAAACTATAAACTCATTCATTTCTATGACATCAACGAGTGGGAGTTGTATGATCTTAGGAAAGATCCGCAGGAATTAACTAACCAATATGACAATCCGGCTTATCCGGCAATTGTAAAAGCTATGAAGGCAGAACTCCAGAAGCTAAAGAAACAGTATGAGGTCGAATCTGTACAGACGAGCGATTCATCTGACTTAGCAATTGACCGATGAAAAGCGTATCGGTACTTTTAGAGAAACGGAGTAAATATTTTCAGGCAATTAGTCTTAGCGATTTTTGTTTTTATATGTTCTACATCAATATTGAGTGACAGTCGATATTTATGAACAAATTGATTATCCACCAAGAAAATAGAAATCAATTAATAAGCCTGCTATGAATCAAACTAAAATGCTTCTTTTATAACCAAATTAAACAGATTAAATTTTTAGAATTTAGAAGGAAAGGGCTATTCCATGTTCGCCCCCGTTCCCAAAGGCCGTATTTATAATGTTTTTGAGCTTCGGCTGGTCTTGGAAATGGGGCTTGCGGATCCAGTTCAAATTTTAAAAACGACAACAATAGCGAAGTTTAAAAGCTGCAAGCTCATTTACTACCACATTTCGATAGACTCAAGAAAGTCTGATTGTATATTTTTCCTACCCTAAATCTCTATTGAATACATAGCTATTGGTTAGCTGTAACATGTACGTTTTTAAATTTTATCCATTCCAGGGGAGGAAATGGGGTGAAAAGCCAAGTCTAAATGATAGCAGGAAAAATAAAAGATAAAAAATAACCAAACATTTGGATTTGTAAATGTTAACTTATACATTTGACATGTAGTACATAACTACTTAACTAAGGTTAAACCTTTTCGTTATAAACTATGAAAGCAACTTTCGAAGTGTTCAATTTAGATCTATTGCCAAAGTACAGGCAATGGAAATGGATTTGGGCAGTTGTATTATTTATGTTCTTGCAGGATCCCGTATATTTATTTGGCCAGGATGAGGTAATCATATCAGGGGTAGTACGATCTCAAATTGATGGAAAGACACTTCCCGGAGTAAGTATACGCGTAACGGGTGCGTCAACGGGCGTAATAACCGATAAAGATGGCCGCTATATTATAAAAGTTCCAGAGGGAGGAAATACTTTACAATTCAGTTATACCGGTTACAAAGAGTTGGAGATTATTACCAATAATAGATCTGTTATCGATATTTCGTTAGAAGCAGAACAGCATAGTTTGGACGAAGTGGTAGTAATCGGTTACGGCAAGCAATCGAGAAGGGAAGTAACAAGCGCAGTTTCAAAATTAGGTGGAAGCGCTATCGCGGATTTGCCTACGCCGACTATAAGTTCAGTTCTGCAGGGCAAAATAGCTGGTGTCCGAATTGCTCAAAACAGTGCGTCGCCCGGTTCTGAATCCGTTATCCGCATTCGCGGAGGGTCTTCTATTAATAAAAGTAACGTTCCTTTGTATATTGTAGATGGGTTTCCTCGTCCTTTTAATGATCTTGATCCCAGAGATATAGAGTCAATCGAGGTATTAAAAGATGCTGCGGCCGCTGCTATTTATGGTGCGCGGGCTTCCAATGGTGTAATCATCATCACTACAAAACGTGGTAAAAAAGGATCTTCTAATATCAGTTTTGACGCAGGCCTTGGGTATCAAGAGTTCTTCCGCCGGATCGAGACCTTATCTGCCGAACAAGCTTTGCAGATAATGAGACCCGCAATAGTGCAATCAAGATTTAAAGAAGAGAGAGACTTTAATGGCAATACCGGCTATGGTACCGGGAACGATGAAAATAGTACATGGACTACGCGCTTTCTGCAATCTGGCGAAGTGGTATCTCCAGGCTGGAAAACTATGGAGGACCCCGTAACCGGAAAAATGCTGGTATTCCAGGACAACGATTTACAAGATATTTTGTATCGACAATCGCCACAGCAGAATTATAATTTAACAGCCTCAGGCGGAACAGATAAAATTCAATATTACGGCACTACCAGTTATTTAAATCAGGAAGGAGTTGCAATTGGTTCCTTTTACAATAGATTTAATGTCAGAAGTAATGTTGATTTTAAGATAAATGATAAAATAAACATAAAAAGTAATACCAATTACTCATATGGGAGAACTAATCAATTTATTAATGAAGCTAATATCTTCTCGAGAGGAGTATTTAATGCGCGAACAATCAGAGACCATCTTCCAGACGGCACTCCTGGATGGGGATCCAATGCCTCGTTAGCTAATCCCTTGTGGGTTGTGAAAACGAGAGACAATGACGCTACGAACAGTCAAACCTCGATTGGACTAAAGGGAGACTGGGAGCCAGTTAGTAACTTACATTTCAGACCAAGTTTCGATTATCTTACCTTCTATTCCACCACGGATTATTTCGAGCGAGCGCACTTTTTTAACTCAAGGCGCACGGCGGAATTTACAAGGAATCGGCAACAAAACACACAGTACGAAATGACCTTAAGCTATGACTTCTCCTTTTTAAACAGACATCATTTTAATACCCTTTTAGGATATACCGATCTGTCGTTTAAAAGCGATGACGCAGGTGCCGAAGCTTACGGGGCTGGTACAGATAACATTCCTACGTTAAATGTATCACCTTTAATAGATGGAGCATCGTCGAGTCGCGCTGAAGAGCGGCTGATAAGTAATTTTTCCAGAATAAATTATAATTATGAAAATAAGTATCTATTATCGGCTACACTTAGAAGGGATGGTTCTTCAAAATTTGGTAGCGAGAATATCTTTGGCTATTTCCCAAGCTTTTCGGCAGGTTGGGTGCTGTCAGATGAATCCTTTGCTAAACCACTGTCAAATGTCATTAGTTTCTTTAAATTAAGAGGCAGCTACGGTGAAACGGGGAATAACGATGTTGGTCGTTATACCTGGCAGGGTGCTTATAGTGCGGCACTGCAATATGGAGGTAATGCAGCCATAAGCTCAACCGATATGCCAAACAGAATTTTGGGATGGGAGCGGACAGCTCAAACGGATATTGGATTTGATTTAAGCCTATTTAAAAACCGAAGGATTGATGTGCTTTTTGACTATTATATAAAAAAAAGTAAGGATCTGTTGTTTTCGGTGCAGCTGCCTAGGGAGACAGGTTATAATACGATCGAATCAAACGTGGGTATAGTAGAATTTAGGGGTTATGAGGTTGCATTATCTTCAAGAAATATTGCGAATAAAATATTCTCTTGGTCAAGTGATTTTAATATCGCTTATAATACCAATAAAGTGATTTCGTTACCTGAACGACAAGGAATCGAGAAGAATAGGATCAACGGGATTGTTTTTGCTGATGGAACCGGTTTTGGCGGAATTGCGGAGGGCGAGCGAACTGATAGTTTTTTCGGCTATAAAGTTGACAAGATTCTAGATAACGTTGAGGAAGCTACCAATGCTCGTTATGATCAACTGGCTTACGGATACAATCCGGCAACTGGTACCAGAGTTCAGGGATCAAAGCAACCCGGCGATTTTGAGTGGGTAGACCGCGACGGCGATGGGAAGATCACCGAATATGATCAGTTTATTTTAGGATATAGCACCCCGACCACGACGGGAGGATTAAAGAATACATTTAATTACAAAGGACTAGAATTGGGTGTCTTTGTCGACTTCGCTGTGGGTGGCTCAAGAATGGATGCGGACAGAGGATGGTTAAATGGAACGGGTGCAAAAAGCCAGACTCCGACAACGGATGTTCTTCGTTCATGGCAAAAACCAGGTGACGCCTCCATTACTGATATGCCCCGGTTGTCTTATAACGATTCAAATCACAACAGAAACACCACCAGGCACAGCGATTTTTTAACTTACAAATCCGATTATCTCTGTCTGCGAGATGTTACCATTACCTATAATTTGCCTCATAAATGGCTGAATCAAACAGGAATAAATAATGTAAAAGTACGTCTGACAGCGAATAACCTGCATTACTTTACCAAGTATCCGGGCTTAAATCCTGAGCAGGAAAGAGGAATCGTAGACCACACCCATGGTACGTATCCTCCCTACCGGACTATTTTATTTGGGTTAACAGTTGAACTATAAAAGATATCATGAAAAAGCTATTTATAATTATATCGTTTATTGCATATTTTAGCAGTTCCTGCCAGAAGCAACTTGAACTTTCGCCAATCAGTTCCATTTCGGCCAACTCGTTCTGGAAAACAGAAAATGATGCAAGAGGTGCGATGTTTGGTTTATATAACTGTATGAGATCTGCTCTTGGAAATTATAACTACCTGTTTTGGGGCGAGTTCAGAAATGGCTACTGGGAGAGTGGTTCGGCGGGCGCTATAACCGAATGGGTCAATATATGGGATAATAACCTAGATCCCATTACAGCAGGCACCAACTGGTCAGGGCTATACCAGGTGATCAATGATGCTAATTTAATTTTAAAGTATGTACCGAACATCCCATTTACTAATGAGCAGGAACGAGCTGAAATATTAGGGCATGCTTATTTTATGCGTGCTTTTTCTTATTTCTATGTGGTTCGGATTTGGGGTGACGCGCCAATTTCTACCACGCCCTTTGAATCAGCCGACCAGGATCTTTACCTATCACGGAGACCGGTTACAGAAATATATCAATTGCTAAAAGCTGATATTGACAAGGCTGGTGATATGCTACCTTCTGCCTCTGCTAACTTTTTAGCTAACAAATCCACGGCTAATATACTTAAGGCAGATATTTATGTATGGCTTGCTAAAATAGGAGGTGGTGGTGAAGCAGAACTACAGGTAGCAAACCAGGCTTTGAATAATGTATTATCTGCAGAGTATCAGTTTTCTGACAGTTATCTAGATGTATTCAGGAACAACGATAATAAAGAAATTATCTTCTCTATTTTCTACAACGAAATAGAAGGCGGTACGAATTATTCAGATACATTTATACCAACTACTACCGATGTGCCTGCAACGCTTAGAGATATAGTGCCATATAAGCCGTCGCCGAACCGTGCGCGATTTAACCAAGAATTTGTTACCCAGACATTGAACCAGGCTCCCGGTGATAGCAGGACAGCAGTTATCTGGCAGGAGATACCTCTTGCTAATGGTCTTGCTCTTAAATGGATTAATAAGTATATTGGCAAAGACGTAGCCGGCGTCCGCATGCTAGTTGATAACGTCCGGATATACCGGCTGGCAGATGTAATATTATTTAAGGCCGAAGTTGAAAACGCACTTCATCATCCCACCGAAGCGATCAACTGGATCAATAAAATTGCAAGGCGGGCATATGGCCAGGATAATTACTACCCGACATCTCTTAATGAAGATCAGGTTAACACGGCGATCTTAAAGGAAAGAATGATTGAATTTGCCGCCGAGGGTAAAACCTGGTTTGACATTGTCAGGTTCGGAAAAGCATTCACATTGATCCCCTCATTACAGGGCCGTGAAAACGAACATGAAGGCCATATCCTTTATTTTCCCGTTGCTCAGGATGTAATAAGCAGGAACGTGAATATTAAGCAAACAAAGGGTTATTAAACCTTCAGACTATGAGTAGTCTATTTGACCATAGTTCCCTCCATCTAAGTGCGTCCTAAATCCCGCATTGGAATTGAAAATATTTTTTGTTAATAACGAATAAAATACATGAGAAAAACAATTATTTATCTTTTAGAAGAAACACAGACCGTACAAGAAGATGTAGGAAACACCGAAACATCGTTTTCTGTAAGGATAAACAGACATGGGGTTAAATTATTCAAAATTAAATAATAGAATATGGTAACAATAAAAAAATATCTGCTTTTATTGCTTGTAAATCTGATCATCACTACTTCATTTGCTAAAATATCACTGCCATCAATTTTCAGTGACAACATGGTATTGCAACAAAATTCAAATGTTTCTATTTGGGGTAAAGCCAAGGCCCATGTTAACGTGATTGTACACACGTCCTGGAATAATCAGAAATATACGACGAGGTCTGATGCTAATGGATCATGGAAGCTATCCGTCGTATCTATAAAGGCTGGCGGGCCTTATCAAATTAAAATTAGTGACGGAGAAGAAATGATCTTGGATAATGTATTATTGGGCGAAGTATGGTTATGTTCGGGCCAGTCTAATATGGAAATGCCGGTTAAGGGGTTTCGGAATCAGCCAACACTTCATTCTGCAGATATTCTGTTAGACGCCGACAATCCTCAAATACGTCTTATTAGATATGATAAGACGCTTTCAAGAACGCCACAATATGATGCGAAGTCAACTTCATGGCAAATTTCTGATGCGCAAAGCGCAAAGGAATTTAGTGCTGTAGGATACCAGTTTGCGCAAGAACTTCAGCGTAAATTAAACGTTCCAATAGGAATGATTATGTCGACTTGGGGCGGTACAAAGATTGAAGCATGGATGCCAGAAAAGGCGCTTAAATCGTTTCCTGATATTAAAATCCCGGACATTGCTGACACAGCAAAAATTACCAAAAATGACCCATCGGTTTTATACAATGCGATGGTAAACCCTTTTCTTGGATACGGAATCAAGGGAGTGCTTTGGTATCAAGGTGAAGCAAACCGTTCAAATTATAAGCAATATGATGAGTTGATGGAGACAATGGTTAAAAGTTGGCGTAAAGCTTGGGATATTGGTGAATGGCCATTCTATTATGTTCAAATAGCTCCGTTTAAATACGATAGCACAGATGAATCGGCTTTTTTAAGAGAAGCACAATGGAAGGCAAGTACACAAATTCCTAATGCTGGAATGGTCGTGAGTATAGATGTTGGCGCAGAAAATTTTATTCATCCGCCGGATAAAACGACCATAAGTAAAAGGTTGGTGTATTGGGCGATGGGTAATACCTATGGGATGAAAGGCTTGGCATTCGCGACTCCTGTATACAAATCGCATAAAATAAACAAAGATGCTGTAACCATTTCTTTTTCTCATGCGGAGAATGGTCTTACTTCTTTTGGAAAAAATCTGTCTGCCTTTGAAATAGCAGGAGAGGATAAAGTGTTTCATCCCGCAAAGGCCAAGATTACCGGAGCAGGCGTTGTTGTACAAAGCGAAAACGTAAAAATGCCTGTTGCGGTTCGCTACGCATTTAAAGATTGGGTGGTGGGAGATTTGTTTAATAATGAAGGATTGCCCGTATCTTCCTTTAGAACAGATAATTGGTGATTTGGTGACCGGAATTAGATAATTAAAGAATGAAGATATCCAGAAGAAATTTTGTCAGAATTGGTGCCTTAACACCTTTAGTGTACGGCTTTCCTTTTTCAACAAAAAGACGGAATGCTGCGGAAGATTCTGTATCCGACTTATATAAAAATTTTCAAAATCCACCCGATGCAGCGAGACCCTTTGTCCGCTGGTGGTGGAATGGTGGAAGAGTTGTGGAAAAGGAACTGATACGTGAACTGGATGTCCTTAAAGAAATGGGAATTTCCGGTGTTGAAATTAATACCATTGCTTTTCCTAAATGGAATAGTCCGATGGATTATAAGGCCCTTCATTGGCTGACAGAAGAATGGCTGGAAGCATTAAGGACAACATTAATTGCTGCTAAAGACCGCGGAATAGCCTGTGATATTATCGTAGGTTCGGGCTGGCCTTTTGGTGGCGAATTCCTTAAAGAGGATGAGCAGTTACAGTTACTTGCTCTCGGAACAAAGCATTTAAAGGGACCGCAGCAACTTATAATAAAGAAAGAAGAGCTATTAGCTGAAACAGCTTTTCTAATGAAACGTAAAACCGGATCCATGGAACTTTTTGGATTGAGGCTTTCAGCGGCACATCTCGACTCTTTTAGTCCGGGAATTAACCTCAATTCGCAAATAAAGAACTCGGATATCATTATTGATGTACCGGCTGGAGATCATATACTTTACGCTGTTGCAAAATTAACAGGTTATTCATCTGTACAATACGGAGCACCTGGAGCATCGGGACCTGTTCTTAATCACTACAATAAAGCGGCCGTCCAACGTTACCTGGATAGAATGTCTGATGCGATCACCACCAGAATTGGTAATATAGGCGATCACTTCCGATCCATATTTGTAGATAGTCTGGAACTGCGTGGTTCAAATTGGTGTGATGATATGCTGGAGCAATTTAAGCAACGAAGAGGATATTCGCTGGAGCCTTATTTGCCTTTTATTCTATTTAAATTAAGCACAAAAAACACGCATACCGGCACGCAATCTATGGAGGACATCCTCTCCCTTTCTTCTCCAGCACAGGACGAAATTAACCGGGTGAGATACGATTTCGAAACAACACGTCTAGAACTCTTTAATGAACGGTTTTTTCAGACCTTTATAGACTGGTGCAAGAAAAATAAGGTTAAATCAAGAGTGCAGGCATATGGCCGCGAATATTACACGTTAGAATCAGCTATGCTGGTCGATATACCCGAATGTGAGACTTGGATTCGTGATGATGTAGGTGCCGATATGCCAGAGAACACCTTTAAAACCGGGAGAGCATATCGTCCTGTTAATAAGTTCGTTTCTTCTGCGGCAAGACTAACCGGAAAACGTGTGATAAGTTGCGAGGAGATTACCAATACGGATCTCGTTTTTAACGACACATTGGAAAGGATAAAAATAGTGGGCGATCAAAGCAATCTTTCGGGAGTTACGCATTCCATTTTGCACGGGTTCAATTATAGCCCTCCGGAAGCTCCTTTCCCGGGCTGGGTACGTTATGGGTCATTTTTTAGCGAAAAGAATACCTGGTGGCCATACTTGAAGACATGGCTCAACTACAAAGCTAGGTTATCTGCCGTTTTTCAAAACTCGGAAATGCAATCAGATATAGCCATCATGTTTCCATTAGCAGACATGTGGTCGGAAGTCGGTCTTCAATACCAGCAAGTTCCTCAAATGGTATACCCAGAATATGCGAACAACATATGGGAATCTATCCATCAAAATGGGAGTGGGTGTGACTACATAAACGAAAACATTTTGCAAAAGTGCAGCTTTTCGGGCGGCGGACTTCATTACAATACAAGAAGCTATAAAACGCTATTAATGGCTGAGATGGAATCGATAGCCCCAGAAACCCCGACATTGCTTAGGAAATTTGTAGCGGCAGGAGGGCAATTAATTTTTATCGGAAAAGAGCCTGTTAAGTCATTCGGGAAGCTGAATGCCAAAGATAGAGATCAAAAGGTGTATCTCGAAATTCAGTCTTTGAAAAAAGATTTCCCTCGTCATGTTACGTTCTATCCGGCTCCAAATGAAAAAATCATAGACTGGTATGCAAAGCTTCAGGCTAAATATAATCTCATACCTTTTGTTAAATTCGACAGACCTGTTTCTCATGTAAGTCAGGTACACTATAAAACCGATGAGGTAGATATTTTTTTTATTTGTAACTATCACCTGGAAAAGGCACATAAATTTACCGCGACCTTTAATGTTAGAAATAAAACGGCCTGGCTTTGGAATCCTGAGACAGGTGAAAAATATCTATATCCGTATAATGACGCGAAGAATGTCCTTGAAATCAGTCTTGATCCTGCACAGTCCATTTTAATCGTTTTTTCCAATGATACCACGGGCGAGGAGTATTCTCTCCCACGAGTTGCAGACATGCAAGCCTACACCATTGAAGGGCCTTGGTATCTAACGCTCGAAAAAGTGTATGAACCACCCGTTAAAACAGAGTTCCAGAAGTTAATCGATTTTAAAGAAGAGCCGAAGCTCCAGTCGTTCGGCGGTGTTATTTTTTATGAAAAACAAATCCATATTGATAACCCGGAGAATTACAAGTCGCTCGACCTTGGAAAGGTATTTGGCATATCGGAACTGGAGGTAAATGGCCAGCCGCTCGGATTCAGATGGTATGGAAAGCATTTTTACGATTTAAAAGAGGTGTTAAAATCAGGCAACAATACAATTAAAATAAAGGTTACTACGGTCTTGGGAAATTACGCTAAATCGTTGAAAGAGAATGCTGTTGCTCAACAATGGACGAATATCAAGCCACAGCCACTGTATTCTCTGGGACTTGTTGGACCTGTCAATCTGATGTAAATACGATGTGCTTAAAACAATGAGATTAATTAAAATCAATTATATGTTAAAACGAAATAACCATGTTATGGGGATAAAATTAAACTATTTTCGTATGCTACCGGTTTGTATAGCGATCTTGTTTTTAGCAGTCTCTTGTAAAAGCAATGACGTTGACGATCCGAATAGCCCTATACCCCCTTCTGTAACATCCTTAACACCTTCTATAACATCGTTGTCCCCGAATGCCGGGACGGAAGGAACAGAGGTGCTTATTCTTGGGGAAAATTTCGGTAACAATGGCGATAAGGTGGATGTTATTTTTGGTTTAAAGGTTGCAGAAATAACCAAAAGATCAAGCACTGAGCTCACCGCTAAAGCCCCTTCGGGCTTCAATAATGTTGCCCTAAACGTGGTTGTATCCGTTAATAATAAGCGTTCGAATATAGAAACGTTTACATATAACGATACTGCACCTCCCTTAATAACCACTACGACCACGACCTGTTTTTATGGTTCTACAGTTGTCATTAACGGGAATGACTTTAGCCCAAATATAGAAGATAATATTGTTAAGTTTGGAACGATAGAGGCAACGGTTATGGTGGCGACGAAGACCTCCTTAACAGTGACTGCTCCTGATTTAGGTAGCGCGGCTACCGCAGATGTTACGGTTACTAAGTTCGATATGGTCTCGAATGCCAAGCGTATTGCTGTCGATATCGACCAAAATAAGATCGCAACCTATAACTGGATCACACATACGATAAAACCGGGGCTAACTTACAAAACAGGTGAGTTCGATTTGTTTGGAGCAACCCTGCGAAGGGTATATATATTGGATGTTACACTTAGTGAGGCCAATACCTTAGGGATCGGTTTCTCACCAACCGAGATCAATACGGTGACCATGTGTAATAACGACAATGCTGTAGCCGGGGTGAATGCGGGGTATTTTCCATATGGCAATTCAACCAACAAGGACCCCTATATTAGGATTGATGGTACTACCGTTCAGAATGGACACTTGGATGTCAGCCAACTCTATACAAATTCAGCGCTTCTCATACATAACAATGTGGCTACGGTGAAGAAATTTACGGAGAGCGGTAAGGATCTGAATTTAGTGGCTGCGGCCATCCCTGTTTCGGAGGCGGAGAACATCATGGTGTGTGGCCCGATGCTGATTACTTCTGGTGTCATAGAAGCACTGGATATGTCGACTGGGCATAATAATTCGCAGACTGCAAGGACAGGGGTGGGCGTAACGGCAGATGGTAAACGTGTTTTTATGGTGGTTGTAGATACAGGGGGAGGTGTTACGGGTGTGACTACGCTACAGTTGGCGAAAATCTTGCAGGCCTTGGGTGCTATTAATGCCATGAACTTAGATGGTGGTGGTTCATCGACGATGTTTGTTAAGAATCAGGGAGACAATGGTCGTGTCAACTATCCTACTGGCGGCACATGGCAAAGACCCGTCAGGAGCGTGATTTATGTGAAGTAATGAAATCCACGAATACATAAAGAAATGAATGAAAATTAATTTGTATTAATTAAAATAACGAAGCACATAACTACTAAAAGAACAATCAATGAATCTTCTAAAAATTCCGTGCAGAACTCTGCTTTTTACTTTACTCATAGTCGTGTCCGTATTAAGTGCAAAACCAGATCAAAATCGCTACAGCTCGAACCCTGATCCGGATTCCATTGATTCAAATTTTCATCTGTATCTACTTATTGGTCAGTCAAATATGGCCGGTCGTGGTCTCTTGGATGTCGATTATAAGAACCTTTCTGATCCCAAGGTACTTATGCTCAATAAGGACAACGAATGGGTGATTGCGTCCCACCCGTTACATTTCGACAAGCCTAAAATGGCTGCAGTAGGTCCCGGACTTACCTTTGGGATTGAAATGGCGAAAGCAAATCCGTCGGTTAAAATCGGTTTGATTCCCTGCGCTGTGGGTGGTACCGCTATAACGTCTTGGGTGCCCTCAGCAATGGATCCTGTGACAAAAAAACATCCCTACGATGACGCCGTCACCCGGTTAAATACAGCAATGAAGAGCGGGGTAATAAAAGGAATCATCTGGCATCAGGGAGAAGCGAACAGTTCCCCTGAAAGGTCTTCCGATTATCTGGACAAGCTTGAATCGCTCATCGGACGCTTGCGAATAGTTGCCGGGGATGAGAATTTGCCTTTCGTAGCAGGCGAGCTCGGACGCTATCGCGACAATTATAAATTAGTAAATGATAAGTTACAACTATTGCCCGGGATAGTCCCGAATACCGCGTTGGCCAGTTCTGATGGGCTGACACATAAAGGGGATAACACACATTTTGATGCAGCTTCGGCAACGGAACTTGGTAAACGATTTGCGGCTCAAATGATCCACCTGCAACAAAATAAATAAGAGAAGAAAATTATTTTAGTAAACATAGAGGGATGAAAAATCATAAATATATTATTTTGATTGTTTCCACAATGGCATTAGCCATAGGTGGTTGCACCGTAAACAAGAAGTTGAGCGAACATAAACAGAAACCCAATATCCTCTTTATCGCGGTAGACGATTTGCGCCCCGAGTTGGGCTGTTACGGTCATGAAACTGTGCAGAGCCCCAATATAGATAAACTGGCAAAAACAGGCGCTTTATTCAACCGGGCCTACTGCCAACAAGCTGTATGTTCCCCTTCACGGACTTCTTTAATGACCGGAAGAAGACCGAATACAACAAAGGTTTGGGACTTAAGGACGCATTTTCGCAACACTATTCCAGATGTAGTTACTCTGCCTCAATATTTTAAAAATAATGGTTATCATACGCAAAGTATTGGCAAAATATATCACGATCCTGCATCAGCACAGGATTCTCTTTCTTGGTCTGTACCAGAAATACTCGCCGTCACCACGAAACAAGGAAAATATCTTCTGCCTTCAAATCTTCAGAAAAAGTCGGCTAAAGCAGCAGCATCAGAGATTGCAGACGTGCCTGATAATGCTTACGTTGATGGGCAGGTCGCAAATCAAGCTTTAGAGGTTTTAAGAAAAATTAAAGATAAGCCCTTCTTTTTGGCGGTAGGATTCCGCCGCCCACATTTACCTTTTAGTGCACCAAAAAAGTATTGGGATATATATGATCGTGACAATATCACCTTGCCTGTTGAGAAAAATACGCCAAGAAATATACCCTCCTATGCCAGACATAAAAATCAGGAACTTAGAGGTTACACCGACATAGGCGTCGATAATGTAATTACAGACGATAAAACGAGGGAATTATTACACGGTTATTATGCTGCAATTAGCTATACTGATGCCCAAATTGGAAAGGTGCTGGACGAGTTAGATCGTTTGAATTTAACAAAAAATACCATTATCGTATTGTGGAGTGATCATGGATTTCATTTGGGAGAGAAGGGGCTATGGGCAAAGTCAACAAATTATGAACTAGACACCAGAGTTCCCTTAGTAATCGCTGCTCCTGGGAAAAAGCAAGGTATAATGTCTAACGGCCTAGTTGAATTGGTGGATTTATATCCAACTTTGGCTGATCTGGCCGGCTTCCAAATTCCAGATAATCTTGAAGGAACTAGTTTAGTCCCTTTACTAACCAATCCCGACCAATCTTGGAAAAGTGCTGTATTTAGCCAGTTCCCCAGACCCTGGATATACAAAGGAATCCCGAATTTAATGGGTTATGCGATGAGAACAGATCGTTATCGTTACGTAGAATGGCGTGATTTTAAAACAGATGAAATTAGCGCAATCGAACTATATGATCACCAAGTAGACCCTTCAGAACTAAATAATATAGCGGATCTGCCTTCGAATGCTATTTTGATTAACGAACTAAAACAAAAACTCCACGACGGCTGGTCTAAAGCTAAACCAAGCACGATTGCTCATAAGCACTGATTAAATATAAAAATATAATTTTCTAGGAATATCACATTTTTTTATTACTTTTATATGTACTACATAAGTACTAGTTTTTAATGATTTATTTATAAACCTATTTCTAATTTTAATGAAAGTTTTTAGAATATTAGCTGTTGCACTTTTTTTGTCGATGTGGACATTAGTAAGTACTGCACAAATCCAACTAGCGGTAAAAAACTATTGTCTTCCCATATTAGCCGATCAAGAAATTAATGTGGTCAAAAGATTCCGAATTGATAATAAAACAAAATCGGTATTATCAAAAGGTGAGATTGTTCTGGAGTTGGATAAAAGGGCATCTGAAGTTATTGAAGAAATTGGTGTATGGTACACTGCCGATGATTCCACATTATTAAAGCAGAACAATGTAAGGAACTACACGGCTTTAACAAAAGTGAAAGCCGAATCAGGTAAGAATAGCCTGTCTTTTCTTACCAAATTAGGAAAAGGTACAAATTTCCTTTGGATAACGGTAAAGGTAAGACCAATCAAGCATATAGAACTCCCCTTTATGCTTGAACTTGAGAAATTTCAAATAGACAAGCAACAATTGACGAATATAGATAGCATGAAGTCGTCCGTACATCGCTTGGGTGTAGCGGTGAGAAGACACAAGCAGGAGGGCGTGCATACGAGTCGCATCCCGGGGATTCTTACAGCCAAAGATGGCTCCTTGATTTCTGTATATGATGCCCGTTACGAATCCGGAAGGGATTTGCAGGGTCATATGGATATCGGTGTTTCAAGAAGTGAAGACAAAGGAAATACCTGGTTACCTATAGAAATTGCTATTGACATGGGTGAATATGGAGGGTTGCCCCAAAAGTTCAACGGCGTCTCTGATCCCAATATTCTGTTGGACGAGAAAACCGGAGATATTTACGTAGCCGGATTATGGATGCATGGCGTAATTGATGAAACTGGGACTTGGTATCCGGGTAAAAAAAATGATAAAGAAATTTGGAACCACCAATGGAAAACCAAGGGATCACAGCCTGGATTTGATATCAAGCAAACTTCCCAATTCTTGATGGTAAAAAGCCATGATAATGGTAAAACTTGGTCGCAGCCAGTTAATCTGACAACGATGTGTAAAAAAGAGGAATGGTGGTTATGGGCTCCTGCTCCAGGTAGCGGTTTTACGATGAAGGACGGCACCCTCGTAATGCCAACGCAAGGAAGAGATAAGACCGGAAAGGCGTTTTCTAATATTACCTATAGCAACGATCAGGGCAAGACGTGGACAACATCTAATCCGGCGCTGCCCCGCTCGACAACGGAATGTATGGCGGTAGAATTAGAAGACGGACACATTATGCTAAATATGCGCTCTAATTTCAACGCGACCAATAAAGGACCAGATAATGGGCGAGCCATAGCGACGACAGTCGATATGGGCAAAACATGGATTGAGCACCCCACTTCGCATGGTGCACTGATTGAGCCAACATGCATGGCTAGTATTCACAAACATCATTATACAGAGAACGGAACGTCTAAATCGATAATCGTTTTTTGTAATCCGGATTCCAAATATGACCGCATCAATATCACGCTAAAAGTGAGCAAGGACAATGCCGAGACATGGGAAAGGAAACTGTTGCTCGACGAAGGAAAAGGTAGGGGATACTCCTGCATTACTTCTGTCGACGAATATACTGTTGGTGTTCTCTACGAAAGTAGTCAAGCTGACTTGGTATTTCAGCGTATCGCGTTAAAAGATTTGTTATAAATTATAAAACATAAAAATGAATAAAATTAAAGGATTAATTGCGGCGACTTTTGCTGCTTATAAAAAAGATGGAAGTATCGATCTGGATGCCATTTCTCCTTATGTGGAATACTTGATTGAACAGCAGGTCAGTGGCGTATTTGTCTGTGGAACGAACGGTGAAGGACCGAATTTAACTGTGGAAGAACGGATGGCAATTACCGAGAAATATATAGCCTGCGTGGCAGGTAGAATACTTGTCTTCGTACATGTAGGGCATAGTTCCATCACAGAGGCTAAACGTCTGGCGGCACATGCACAAGAACACGGTGCGGATTATATATCATCTGTTTCTGCTTTTTACTTTAAACCAAGTTCGGTAGCCAATTTGGTCGATTGTATGGCTGAGATAGCATCAGCGGCACCTAAATTACCCTTCTTTTATTACCATATTCCTGCGTTGACGGGTATACAGGTCGATATGATTCAGTTTTTGCAACTGGCAGAACAAAGAATACCCAATCTGGCGGGTATCAAGTATACGGCAGCGACGATGCAGGAATACCAGGCTTGTCTACACTATAAATCGGGTAAATTTGATATTTTATTTGGTTACGACGAGCTTCTTCTGCCCGCCCTTGCCGTGGGAGCGAAAGGCGCTATCGGCAGTACATACAATTATGCAGCCAAGCTATATGCGCAAGTTGTAGCTTATTTTGAAGAAGGAAAACTGGATGAAGCCGAAAAGCTTCATTTTGAGGCTGTACAAATGGTACAATTACTGGTAAAGTATGGACCTATCCCGACACAACGTGCAATTATGAAAAAGGTAGGACTGGATCTAGGTATACCAAGACTGCCATTGGCGGCCCTTAGTAAAGAGCAGGAACAAAACCTGTATGCAGATCTGTCTGATACTGCCTTTCTTTCCCTTGTGAAGTCTTGTTCCCTTGTAAAGTCTTGTTAATGGGCGGACAATGAATATAAAACATTTTATCTTTATACTATTTATGCTAAGCTCAATTCTTTTACCTGCACAGACAGCTGCAACAAAAACGAAATGGAACGTGCTAACTCCAATTCCGGATACAATGGGATTTGCAGGAGCATATATTGCGACAACCGATGATTTCCTGCTGGTCATGGGCGGAGCGAATTTTCCGGACGGAAGAGCACCCTGGGATGGTGGTAAGAAAACATGGACGAATAAGATATTTGCACTTACAGATAAGCAAGGAAACTGGACCTCGCTTGGACACTTGCCTATTCCAATGGGATACGGAGCAGTAACCTCCTTTCAGAACAGTGTGTTTATTGCTGGCGGTAGCAATGAGGAGGGACATCTTTCTTCAGCATTTAAACTCACATGGCAAGAAAACCGATGGCATATCGAAGATTTGCCAAAATTACCTTTTCAATTAGCAAATTGTTCGAGTGTCAGGATAGGCAGTTTATGGTATATCGTTGGGGGTATAAAGTTCCCAGATTCGCCAACGGCAGAATCAGTATGTTGGCGCATGGATCTAACCGCAACGGATAAAGGATGGGAAGTCTGTCCACCCATTCCCGGTGAAGGCCGTATGCTATCTGTAGTCGCAGAGGGGAAAGGGAACTTAGTGGTACTATCTGGTGTAAGTTTGCAGGATGGCAAAAGACAATATCTGCAGGATGCCTATGTATTGGACGATAATATGCGATGGTCAAGGATCGCTGACCTGCCCGAATCGGTAGCGGCGGCTCCAAGTCCAGCTTGGTTTGATTGCAAATCCAACGACCTTTTTGTCTTCGGAGGCGATAATGGCGCTCTGGCCAATCAAGACTTAAAGCATAATCACCCTGGTTTTTCTAATCGCATACTAACCTATGATTTTGGGATGGATTTGTGGCATTATAGCGCGGATAAGATCATTATTTCAGAAAAACAACAGCACGAAAAAACCTGGGTTCCTGTGACGACAGGCACAGCATATTGGGCTGGTGGAATAATATTACCCTCGGGAGAGATCAGACCGGGAATCCGTACGCCTCAGGTATTATGGGGCACTATGAAGCAAGACTAAATCTTATGAATACGAAAACAAAAGGTTATGCGTGGCTACTCGTCGCATTATTATGGGTGGTTGCTTTCCTAAATTATTTTGATAGAATACTAATTACATCGATGCGCGATCCTATTGTAGCAGATTTTGATCTGACGGATGCGCAATTTGGTTTGTTGACGTCCGTATTTTTATGGTCTTATGGTTTTGTAAGTCCTTTTGGCGGCTTTTTGGCCGATAAATATTCGCGAAAAAAAGTGATTGTTCTGTCTGTCGCCATTTGGTCGTTGGTAACCTTGTGGACCGGCTATGCATCCACATTTCCGGAGATGTTGGCTACGCGATTACTGATGGGTGTAAGTGAAGCCTGCTATATACCTGCAGCGCTCGCTTTGATCACCGATTATCACACCGGAAAAACAAGATCATTGGCCACTGGTCTACACATGTGTGGTTTGTATACCGGGTTAGCGCTTGGGGGCTTGGGCGGATTTATTGCGGAGTACTGGGGATGGCGATCCGGATTCCATGTTTTTGGCCTGTTTGGAATTATTTATTCTTTTGTATTGATTTATTTTTTGAAAGATGTAAAAAAAGAAGAAGAGGAGCCGAAACGTATTTCGCAGCCCATAACAGAGG
The DNA here is from genome assembly GCF_014692505.1 of Sphingobacterium arenae. Lineage (GTDB taxonomy): Bacteria > Bacteroidota > Bacteroidia > Sphingobacteriales > Sphingobacteriaceae > Sphingobacterium > Sphingobacterium arenae. Next base: position 272,930 of record NZ_JACNYK010000001.1, read on the forward strand.
TTTCTTCTTCCTACTCGATCAGAGAGGTGCTTTCTTCTTTGTTTAGACTAGCTTCTTTCTACATTATATTGATTTATTTCGCAATATTGGGTATGGCCAATTGGTTGGTCAACGGTTGGTTGCCGACGTTTTTGAAAGATCAATTCAATTTGGATTTAGGAACTGCAGGAATTTCTGCTACAGGCTATATACAGATAGGATCTTTTGTCGGCGTGATAGTGGGTGGAATTATTGCCGATCGATGGGTGCAAAAGAACCCAAAAGGTAGATTAAACGTGATGATAATCGGCTTCTGTGTCGGAGCACCATTTTTGTTTATCATGGCTTCGACGAATCTCTTTTTACTGGCGATAGTTGCTATGATTGTGTTTGGATTGGCGAGAGGTTTTAATGACGCTAATTTAATGCCTATGCTTAGGCAAGTGGTTGACCAGCGGTATATTGCCACAGCATATGGCTTCTTAAACTTCTTAAGTACCATAGTGGGCGGGCTAATGGTATATATAGGAGGGGCGTTGAAAGATGCAAATGTAAATCTTTCGATAACTTATAAAACCATAGCAGTAGGGTTGTTGTTGGTTTCGCTGACGTTATTGTTTGTAAAAATTAAACAAAAGAATTAAAAAGTCTATTGCATCATAAAGATCATTTGTTTTCAGATAGAAAAATAGGCGATAGCCAAAAATGTCAAAAGCTACTTATCTATAGATAAGGGCTTTTTTTTTACCTTTGCGTATGATAAAATCTATGACAGGGTACGGTATCGGCAGCCATGAAAATGGAAAGGTCAAATATACCGTGGAATTGAAATCCCTCAATTCCAAATTTCTTGAGCTTAGTTTGCGTTTACCTAAAATTGTATCCGATCGCGAACTGATACTCCGCACGGAGGCCAGTAAATTGATAGAACGAGGTAAAGTTAATATTACCGTATCGGTTGAATATGTTGACCAAACAGCGAAAGCGTCGACGATCAATGCCGCGCTTTTAAAGCAATATTATGCACAATTGCAGGAAATAGCCCAAAATCTGGGAGAAACCAACGCGTCCCTATTTGAAATGGCACTCAGCATGCCGGAGGTTGTCAGTGCAAACGAAGATACAGTAGATGAAGAAGAGGGAAAAGTGCTGATGGAAGCTTTTTATGCTGCAATAGCGCATTTTACGAAGTTTCGAGCGGATGAAGGCGACGTTTTAAAGAAAGATCTGGAAAGCCGTGTGCATTTAATTCTATCCTACCTCTCGCAAGTGGAAGAAGTAGCGGAAAACCGTATTCCGTTAATACGAGAGCGCTTGAGCCATTATTTAGATGAAGCTGTCGGAAAGGAGAATGTGGATATGAATCGTTTCGAACAGGAGATTATCTATTATATTGACAAACTGGATATTACCGAAGAAAAAGTGCGTTTAAAAAGTCATTGTAATTACTTTATCCAAGGATTAAACGCACATGATTCCAATGGGAAGAAATTAGGTTTTATTTCACAGGAAATGGGCAGGGAGATCAACACCTTGGGGTCGAAAGCCAATGACGCTAATATTCAGCAGATTGTGGTTCGGATGAAAGAGGAACTGGAAAAAATAAAAGAACAGCTACTTAATGTATTATAAAGATGAGCGGAAAACTGATCATATTCTCAGCTCCTTCAGGCGCAGGAAAAACGACTATTGTTAGACGGCTGTTGTCCAATCATGGAGACAAGATTGCATTCTCTATTTCTGCTAGTACACGGGAGCCGCGGACAGGAGAGGTTGACGGAAAAGACTACTATTTTATCTCGAAGGAGGATTTTCTGCATAAAGTTGCAAAACACGAATTTATAGAATTTGAAGAAGTCTATGCAGGAACCTTTTACGGAACGTTGAGAAAAGAGGTGGAGCGTATCTGGTCGCTTGGAAAATCGGTTATCTTCGATATTGATGTGGTAGGCGGCCTTCGTCTGAAATCTAAATTTCCGGAAGAAGCATTAGCCATCTTCGTGAACCCACCTTCTTTGGATGTATTGAAAGAAAGATTGAGAGGCCGTGGAACAGATGCGGAGGAAAAGTTGCAGGAACGCTTTGCGAAAGCAGCATTGGAATTGACCTATGCGAATAAATTTGATGTGGTGTTAAACAATTTTGATTTGGAAACCGCTTCTAAAGAGGCTGAAGCACTTGTGCTGGATTTTTTGAATAAATAATGGCAAATAAAAAAATTGGTTTATTCTTTGGCTCGTTTAATCCAATACATGTCGGGCATTTGATTATCGCCAATTATATGGCTAATTATACCGAACTTGATGAAGTATGGTTTGTGGTCTCGCCCCAAAACCCATTTAAGGACAAGAAGAACCTCGGAAATATGTATGATCGCCTCGAAATGGTCAATCTGGCTATTGAGGGTGCCGAAAAGTTACGGGTCTCTGACATAGAGTTTTCGTTGCCCCAACCATCCTACACGATTGATACCTTGATCCATCTTGCTGAAAAATATCCGACAAGAGATTTTTCTATCATTATGGGGGAAGATAACCTGACGAGCTTTCCGAAGTGGAAAAACGCCGATGTTATTCTTCGGGATTACCATATAGTCGTTTATCCGAGACCAGGCTATGATGGCGGAACACTTAAAACGCACCCATCTGTTACCATCACGGAAACCCCTGTGATGGAACTATCATCTACCTTTGTGCGCCAGGCTGTAAAAGAGGGAAAGAACCTTCAGTTTTATGTACCGGAAAATGTTATTGATTTCATCGAAAAGAAAGGACTTTATCTACGTCAGTGAGTTTCTTCATAAAAGAAGCATATAAAAATACGAATGATAAGTTGATTGATTTTTCGCAAAGTAGACTGGTAAGAGATATCGTTCTGGTAATAATATATTTTTGTTATACTTGTTTGTGACAAGGATGAAAAAAATAGTTGTTTTGACCGGAGCTGGAATCAGTGCTGAAAGTGGGATTTCTACTTTTAGGGACGCGAATGGTTTGTGGGATAATCACGATATTATGGAGGTTGCTTCGCCCCATGGATGGGCAAACAATCCCGAATTGGTTTTAAATTTTTATAATCAGCGAAGACGACAACTTAAAGAAGTGGCGCCGAATGCAGCACATCTCTACTTAAAAAAGTTAGAGGAAATATACGAAGTAGTCATTATTACGCAAAATGTAGACGATTTACACGAACGAGCAGGTTCGTCGAACATTATTCATTTACATGGTGAGTTAAGAAAGGTTCGGAGCGAACGAAATGAAGATTTGATCTATGAGTGGGATAAAGATGTGAATTTGGGTGATTTGGCTGAAGACCGTGCCCAACTTCGTCCTTACATCGTCTGGTTTGGCGAAATGGTTCCTCTCTTGGATAAAGCTGCGGAAGAAGTAATGGGGGCGGATATATTGTTGGTTATCGGAACGTCTCTGCAGGTATATCCGGCTGCTTCATTGATTCACTATATCGCCGAAGGAAAGCCGGTGTACATCATCGATCCTAATTCAGTACCTGTTCCCAAAAAACCACACATCCAAGTTATTCGGAAAAACGCGACGGAAGGTGTGAAAGAATTAAATTTCTTTTCCAGCATCTGAAAACGCTGGAAAAGCTAATCAAATTCTACCGACCCATCCAGCCGCCGTCAACGGTCAGAATTGTCCCGTGTACATAATCCGAGGCCTTGGAAGCCAAGAATACAGCCGGTCCTTTAAAGTCTTCGGGTTCACCCCAGCGCCCGGCAGGGATACGCCCGAGGATAGAAGCGGAACGCTCTGGGTCGTCACGCAAAGCTTCTGTATTATCTGTCGCAATATAACCCGGAGCGATCGCATTTACATTCACACCTTTAGACGCCCATTCATTGGCAAAAGCTTTAGTCAATGAGCCGATAGCACCTTTAGATGCCGCGTATCCCGGCACATTGATACCGCCCTGGAAGGTCAATAGCGATGCGGTGAAAACAATTTTTCCGGAACCGCGTGCAATCATCTCCTTCCCAATTTCACGGGTCAACACAAATTGGGCATTTTGGTTAATCTCAATGATTTCGTCCCAGTATTCATCAGGGTGTTCCGCAGCAGGTTTGCGCAAGATATTGCCGGCATTATTAAACAAAATGTCTATAACCGGATGATCTTTCTTAACCTGGTGGATAAATTGATAAAGAGATTCGCGATTAGAAAAATCGCATTGATAAGCATAAAATTTGCGTCCAATAGCTTCTACAGATTGGGCGACTTTTGAGTTTTCTAACTCCAATGTGGCAGAAACACCTATAATATCGGCACCTGCTTCAGCCAGTGCCTCTGCTAAAGCTTTTCCAATTCCGCGTTTGCATCCGGTCACTAAGGCTACTTTTCCGGATAGATCAAATGTATTTAAGATAGACATTTCTAATGTTTTTATTTTAATTTTACCACTAAAGGATTCTTTATTTTTTTTACCTGTTTTTCGACAAAACTTTTCCACTCGTCGGCAGAAGTCACCTGACCCGCTTTGTTCCAGGCAGCACCATTGTAATATACGAAGGGCTTATTCTGCTGAACTTCTGTGCCCAGTAAAAACTGTGCATTATCGCCATCCATAAACGTGGGTTTGTTTTCAGGTAATATTAATGCTGTTCCGGTTTGGCCATGCCCTTGGATATCTGGCTCCCAATAAGCCAAGCTACCGTTTGATTCGTTAAAGTCGTACTGCGGTTCGCTTTCTCCTCGTCTTGCTAGCCCAACGACTACGGGCGTGCTTTCCGATTGTTGGTTTTTCAGGTCGACGACAACTTTATTAAAGTGTTGATCCGCATCGAGCGATATGGTTTTGGTCAGGGAGATCATTTGCCCGTTTAGTTCTTCCGGTTCAAAAACAAGTTGGAATGTGGTTCGAAGCGGACCATTGTCTAGGATTTGGTATTCTCGATAGTGTTTGGTGAAATGCACTTTACCTTCAAAATAAGGCATCATGTCGCCCGCACCAACTGTCTGTCCCACCGAATAATAATCTAGACCTTCACCATGGTCGGTATGATAGTCATTCTCTTTATACCATTTGTCGATCACCAATTCTTCTGTCCGCTTTGCCCATACATCCATGCCCTGTGCATCGTCTGCTCGACCCTCTAGTGCTTTGCCGTACATCCGAAAAGCCAGTACATTGTTCTCCCAGGCGAAATCATCGAAACGCTCCGGTACAAAGCGAGCAAAGGTTTGTACTTTGAACGCCGGTTTGGTCTCCTGTTTTGTTACAGATAGAGTAACTTCGCCTTTCGCCTCTACAGGTATCCAAATCAGTACGTTTTCAGGGTTGGTATTTCCTCGTTTTTCCAGTTGATAGGGGAGCTCGGTCTTGGAGTCCGCTAGTTTAACCGAAAAAGTAGAGTCTATATTAAAATGTGTTGTAAACTCGTCATATGGAATACTGATAAGTTCCTGGCGCGCAAGATCCGTCGGATTGCTTACCACAATACTTTTCTGTTGCTCTGCACAGCTTACACTTAACAAGGCACAAACAAGGATCGAGCAAATCGTTTTTTGCATGATTGCCTCTATTTTAAATCGGTGATTGCACATTTATCCATATCATCGTAGTCGAGGTTTTCACCGGCCATTCCCCAGATAAACGTATAGTTACTCGTTCCTGCACCCGAGTGAATCGACCATGGTGGAGAAATAATAGCTTGCTCGTTTTTCATCCAAATGTGGCGGGTTTCATCAGTTGGTCCCATAAAGTGAGAAACAGCTTGATCTTTTGGCAGGTCGAAATAGAAGTATACTTCCATACGTCGATCGTGCGTGTGAGACGGCATGGTGTTCCAAACGGAACCTGGTTGAAGCTCTGTCATTCCCATTTGCAATTGGCAGGTATCCAAGACCTTGTGCAGTAGCATCTGGTTGATAACGCGGTGGTTTGCTGTTTCCATTGCACCGAGTTCTATTTTATTTGCTTCGGCTTTGGTCACACGTTTTGTTGGATAACTGTGATGTGCCGGCGTTGAGTTCAGATAAAATTTCGCAGGATTAGCGGCATCGTTGCTGCTGAAAAAGACCTCTTTTGCGCCTTTCCCTACATATAAAGCTTCCTTGTGACCGATTTCATAGACCGTACCATCTACTTCTACTTTTCCGTCTCCACCTACGTTGATAACGCCTAACTCCCGGCGGGAAAGAAAATAAGGCTCTTTTAAGAGTTCGTCTATCGTCTCCAGTTGCAAGCGTCCGTCGACGGGCATTGCGCCGCCGGCCATATAACGGTCGTAGTGGGTATATACAAAATGGATTTTATTCGGTGCGAAAACCGTTTCAATCAGAAAGTTTTCACGAAGTCCCTTGGTGTCCAACGATTTCGTTTCATTGGGCCCAATCGCATATCGACTTTCGAAGACAGTGTGCTTTGCCATAATATGATAATGATTAAACTGATAAATGCTCTAAGATAAGAGTTATAACGTGTTTAAAGGAATGTATCTTCGGAAACGTTTACAATAACGGTAACATTGTTAATCCTTGCTGTTTTATCATCTTAAGTATCCGAAATGACCACATCCCTCACTTCCACTTTTGTCCAATATTTACTGTATTGTTCCGCTGCAGCAAGATGTGTAGGGTGTGTTTCGTAGGTGTTAATATCGTCCATGTTCTGGAAGGTAACCAGCAAGTTGTATTGAAAGGAATTGTTAACAACTGGCCGTGGATTGGTAGGTGCTGGTTTTCCATACTGCAAGGTGTGCACACCAGGCACGTTGCGGAGTTCTTCGAAAAAATTTAAAAAGTCTTGTTCTTCCTCCTCGGAGATATCCTCTTTTAACCAAAAATATACACTATGTAAAATGGTGCCCTTTGCGATTATGTTAGCAGACTTTGCACCATCTTCTAACGAGGAGGCACAGGATGTAAGCAACGTGCCGGTTAAACTGGCGGCAGTCACTGATTTTAAAAAGTTTCTTCTTTCCATGGTCATGATTTTTAACGAAAGATACGGGTTTATATTTAAAAAATGCGCTGAGGAAACCCCCAGCGCATGAAATGAAAAATCTAAACAAATATTTTAAACTTATACGTCGTACGTTGTGGAAGACGTCTCCCCACCACGACCTGTCCAGTTGGTATGGAAAAACTCCCCACGTGGCTTGTCGAGGCGCTCGTAAGTATGTGCACCGAAATAGTCACGCTGCGCTTGCAACAGGTTTGCCGGCAAGCGCTCGCAACGATAGCCGTCGTAGTAGATCAATCCGGCACTGAGGCAAGGAACCGGAATACCGTTGGTAACCGCCGTAGCAACTACCCGACGCCAGCCATGTTGAGCTGTTTGAATTTTATCTTTGAAGAAATCATCCAGAATCAAGTTCTGCAATGCCGGATTTTTATCAAAGGCTTCTTTGATTTTGCTTAAGAAAGCAGAACGAATGATACATCCCTCGCGCCACATAAGCGCAATGCTACCGTAATTCAGTTCCCAGCCAAATTCCTTGGCAGCTGCAGCCATCATTTGATATCCCTGTGCGTAGGAGATAACTTTCGCCGCATATAACGCGTCGCGTAGATCGTTGATGAACGCCCCGCGATCGCCATCGAAAGATGGTTTAGGTCCCTGTAACACCTTAGAGGCTGCTACGCGTTCATCTTTCAATGCCGATAAACAACGTGCAAATACCGATTCAGCAATAAGTGTAAGCGGTATACCCAAATCAAGCGCTACCGTTCCTGTCCATTTACCGGTACCTTTTTGTCCGGCGGTATCAAGAATCTTGTCCACTAGGGGCTCGCCGTCTTCATCCTTAAATGCTAAGATGTCACGGGTAATCTCAATCAGGTAACTATCCAGCTCACCCTCATTCCACTCCTTGAACACCTCATGCATCTCGTCGGCGTTCATACCCAGCACATCTTTCATAATGTGGTAGGTTTCGTTGATCAACTGCATATCGCCATACTCGATGCCGTTGTGTACCATTTTCACAAAATGTCCTGCGCCGCCGGAACCTACCCAGTCGCAACATGGAGAACCATCGGCAACTTTTGCAGCAATTGACTGAAAAATTGGCTTTACAGCAGGCCATGCTGCCGAAGAGCCGCCCGGCATGATCGATGGGCCCAATAATGCACCTTCTTCACCGCCCGATACACCGGTTCCGATGTAATACAGACCTTTGCTTTCTACATATTCGGTTCGCCGTTCGGTATCTGGAAAATGGGAGTTCCCCCCGTCGATAATGATATCGCCTTCATCCAGATGTGGAATCAACAACTCGATGAAGTCATCAACAGGTTTACCGGCTTTTACCATTAACATCACCTTCCGCGGACTTTTTAACGACTGTAATAAATCCTCAATGGAAGTAGCTCCATATATGTTTTTACCCTTTGCGCGACCGTTAACGAAACGCTCTACCTTGTCGACCGTACGATTGTAAGCAGACACATGAAAGCCTTTGCTTTCCATATTTAAGATAAGGTTTTCCCCCATAACGGCGATACCAATGACGCCTATATCTGATTTTTGTTGCATATCTGTTTTAATTGACTTCCAAAGTTATACTTTACGTATACAAGAACAAATAGAAAAATAACGAATTTTTTATAAACTAAGCAAAAAAAAGAACATAAACCTTATTTTAGCCCTATGGCAAAAAAGAAACCGACGATTTTAGTCGTCAACGACGATGGCATTACCGCTCCCGGTATCAAGGTGTTGCTGGAAGAAATGCAAAAAATAGGCCATGTGGTGGTGGTAGCTCCCGACAGTCCGCAATCCGGAATGGGACACGCCATCACGATTGGAAAGCCGCTCCGCTTGGATAAAATCGATCTGTATGAAGGTGTGGAGATGTATAAATGCTCCGGAACACCTGTTGACTGTGTCAAACTCGCAGTAAATAAAATTTTTAAAGGCAAAAAGCCGGATTTATGTGTATCGGGCGTTAACCATGGATTGAATTATTCCATCAATGTTTTATATTCGGGAACGATGTCTGCTGCCGTAGAAGGAGCCATAGAGGATATCCCATCGATTGGATTCTCCTTGGATGACTTTTCCCATCATGCTGATTTTTCCCATTGTCGGCCGTATGTACGGGCCATAGCACAACAAGTGCTGGATCACGGATTACAAAAAGCAACCTTACTGAATGTTAACTTCCCGCATATCAGCAAAGAATTGAAGGGGATAAAAATATGCAGACAGGCTACCGCTAAATGGTTTGAAGAATTTGATGAGCGCTTAGATCCCTATAATAGAGAATATTTTTGGATGACGGGCAAATTTCAATTGCTGGACAGAGGAGAGGATACGGATGCTTATGCCTTGAGTAATGGCTATGTTTCTGTGGTGCCGACACAGTTTGATATGACCGCACATCATACGATTACGGAATTAAACTCCTGGAGTTTTGAGGTGTAATAGAAAAAAGAAATTGGGAGGCGTAGAAAGTGAAAAATAACTTTGTACTAGGAACAGCATTGGGCGTTATTTTTCCTCTTTTGGCCCATGTGGCAACTACCTTTACGAACATTCAAACATTTTTATTCACGCACAAGCCTATCGCTTCGTATGTCATTGCTGCTACCATAAATCTTATCGCAGTGCGCTTCTTGTATCGTAATGAAAAAGAAGCTACAGCTAATGGCGTTGTGCTAGCTACATTTTTAGCGATGATTGTCTTGATCGTGTTTATGCGGGAGATGGTGTTTTCCTATGCTTGATGTTTTTTATGCTGTTGCCGTTTGTATTCCGAAGGGGTTACTTTATACAATTCTTTAAAGCTCTCCCGGAAATACTTTAGATCATTAAAACCTACTTCGTAGGCCACTTGTGATACATTCATCTGTGTTTGGGTAATCAGTGTACTTGCCTTCTTAAGCCGAATGAGCCGTATAAAGGTAGAAAGATTTTGGCCGGTAAGTGCTTTGAGTTTCGTATAGATAACCGTGCGGCTCATATTCATCTGATCGATGAATGCGCTAACGTTGAAGTCTGGATTGTTTATATGCTGTTCAACAATGGAAATGGCTTTTTCTAAAAAGAGTTCGTCGGGGGATGATATCGTTAACTTTTTGGGCTCTAAGATGGTATCTTGTTTAAATTTGCGGACTAAATTGGCTCTTGTTTTTAATAAATTATCAACCCTAAGCGCCAAAATTTCTGCGTTAAAAGGTTTGGTAATATAGGCGTCTGCTCCCGTACGATAGCCTTTTTCTTGATGGACCGGAGATGTTTTCGCCGTTAACAATATCACCGGAATATGACTGCAGATGAGCGTTGTTTTGATGTGTCGGCAGAGTTCAAAACCGTCCATAATCGGCATCTGCACATCGCTGACAATCAGATCAATGGTCTCTTGATGAGCGATCGCAAGGGCATCTTCTCCGTTTTTGGCGGTGAAAACACCGTATCTGTCCGTAAATATTTCTTGGATGAACTTTTGAAGATCGATGTTGTCCTCTACGATCAAGAGTTGTTGCTGGGCATCTTCCAATGGCTCTTCCGGTAAGTCTTCCACTTCTTGTGCTTCTGCTATAGCGTGCAGATCGCTGCCCGTATCTACGTAGTGGAAGTTATCTTCATCAATTGCTGCACGGTCGGTTTCGGTTATACGTTCATTTTTTTCCAGATGCTCGTTCCCGAGCCTTAACAGAATACTGAAGCGGGTGCCCTTATTTTCGGAACTGTTTACGACAATCTTGCCGTGATGCAAGTCGACGAGCCTTTTGCTCAGGGAAAGCCCAATGCCGGATCCCAGGTTCTGTTGCTTATAGGGCAGTTGATAAAACTGTTCAAAGATAAGGTTGAGGTTTTCCTTGGAAATTATCGGACCAAAGTTGAGGATACTGACTTTGACATAATTTACCAATTTGTTTTTTACCCTTTTTGACGTTGTTGATACATATATCGTAATATCGTTGTTATCCTCACTAAACTTAAAAGCATTGGATAATAGGTTAAACAGGATATTTTTCAGCTTGGGCCGATCAAACCATACGAGAATATGGTCATTGCGGGTGATGAGCCGATACTGTATGTTTTTTTTCTCCGCAAGTGCGTCGAAGGAGCTTTTAACCTCTTGTATAAACGGAATAATATCGTTTTTTGTGGCTTGTAAGGTTAACTTCCCGGATTCGCTCTTTCTGAAGTCCAATATCTGATTGACCAACTGCAATAACATTTTCGCATTTTTCAGCATAATATTGTGTTGCTTTTTGATGTAACTGTCACCGAGTTGTCGCAAGACCATCTTTTCAAGCGGGCCGATGATCAGCGTCAGCGGCGTGCGGAAATCGTGGGAGATATCGGTGAACAGCTGTAGCTTGAGCTGGTTGATCTCTTCGGCCCGTTCTTTTTCTTTGCGCTCCTTTACACGAAGGAGGATCAGTTTCCGGATATATAAAAACAGGCCGGTGCATAGCACGGCATAAATTAAATATGCCCACCAGGTTTGCCATGGCGCGGGTAGCACACGTATGTGCAGCGTATCCCCATGTTCGTTCCATATACCGTCATTGTTTGCGCCGATTACCTTAAAGGTATAATTACCTGGTTTGATATTGGTGTACACGGCCCTGCGCTGGTTGCCGATGTAATTCCAGTTTTCGTCATTTCCTTCCAGTTTGTAAGCGAACTCATTTTTCTCGGGTCTCATATAGCTCAGCGATGTGAAGTCTATACTGACGTTGTTTTCGTTATAGGCCAGGTCGATGCTGGTCACCGAGTCAGAAACTGTCGTAAAAAATGCATTGTTTACATCAATATGGGTGATATCGATCGGCGGGACGAAGGTATTTTGTCGCAGGTCGTTCGGGTTGAAGAAAGTTAGCCCGTTAGTACCACCGAAAAACAGTTCTTTTTTTCTGCTTTTGAAAAAAGAACCGTAATTGAACTCGTTTCCCTGAAGACCATCGGATTGGCTATAGTTCTTAATCGTGTTGGAGGTTGTTTCTATCTGGCTGAGACCGTTGTTGGTACTTATCCAGATTCTGCCACTACCATCTGAAAGAATGCCATAGATAATATCATTAGGAAGTCCGTCTTTTGTGCTGTAAGACTTCGTCGTTTTATCTTTCGGATTATAGATATGGAGCCCCTGACCTTCTGTTCCTATCCAAAAACGATCGGACCGATCGACGAATATACAGTTGATATAGAGTGGAGCTGCGTTCTCATCCAGTTCTTTGATCGGTACGGAACGCAGTTGTTTGGTTTGGATATGGACCGTTTCCAGGCCGTTATTTCCGCCAACTAACAACAGGTTCGGATCATCTGTCTGGGTGATGCTCATCACGGTCTTGATCTCCTTGTCGACTTTTGAAAGCATCTTTCGCTGTGTATCGTAGAAGATCAGTCCACCGGTTAATGTGCCGATCCAGATATTACCGTTACGGTCCTCAAATAGGGTAAGCACCTTATAGGCTTTCAGCGAAATATTCTGATCGGGGGCGAAATCAATGTGCTGAAATTTAAGCGGACTTTGCCGGAGATTTAAAAAATCAAGCCCACCATCGTGCATACCGACCCAGATGTTACCGTTGCGGTCGGTGATAACCGATTTTATATTATTGGCACTAAGGCTGCTAAGGTTTTGAGGGTTGTGCTTATGGTAAGTGAACTTTTTGGTATGCCGGTTATAGACGTTCAGCCCGCCCCCTTCGGTGCCGATCCAGAGGTTTCCGTCCGCATCTTCTGTTATACCGCTGACGACCTTGTAGTTCAGCTTGTTGTCAATATTGCCGGAGTAGATGTTCTTAAAGGTATTGTTGCCTTGGTTGTAGTAATTAACGCCGTCTGCCCAAGTGCCTATCCACATGTCGCCACGGGAGTCCCGTATGATTCTATAAATAGAGTTCTGACTTAAACTGCTGGTGTTTTCAGGATCGTGTACGATATGTTTGAGTTCTTGACGATCCGCACTCAGGATGTAAAGACCAGCATAGCTGCCTATCCACAGGTTGCCGACACGGTCTTCGCAAAGGGTACGCGTGGACGTGGTGATTGCCTTTTTTTGTTCGAACTCGAAATCTACAAAACGTCCGGTGGTACGGTCGTAACGTGCCAGCCCTAATTCGTAGCCCAGCCACAACGTATGCTTTTGGTCCATAAAGAGTGTCGGCAATCCATTGAGATGTATATGGCTATTACCCGCTCTTTGTGGGTAATCAAGACGTCTGAACGTTCCGCTTTTTAGGTTATAAACATCGATGTATCTGGCGTTGCAGATCCAGATATTACCCGCTTTGTCCTTAAAGAACGATCGCAGGTTATTATCGCTCAACGTATTCGGCTGTCTGGGTCGATGTTGGATTTTCTCAATTTTATCGGTACGAAGATCGATCTGGATAATCCCGTTTTCGGTGGCAACCCATAGTAGCCGGTCGCTTATCTGGATGATACCCCGCACCAGATTGTCCGAAACAGCATGGGGGGAATCGGAAAATAAGTAACGGGTAAAGCGATCTGTTACCGGATCATATTTATTCAAACCTCTCTCGGTACCGACCCAAAGTCCGCCATCGCGGTCTTCGTATATGGCGTGTATATTGCTGTTACTTAAGCTGTGGAGGTTGGTCGTGGTATGCCGATAGACCACAAACTTTTGCCCGTCGAATTTATTTAAACCGTCCCTCGTTCCGAACCAAATATACCCCTTCCTGTCTTGGATGATGTCTGCCACGGACCGCTGCGACAGCCCGTTGACAGAATTGAAATGTTGGAAGACAAGGTCTTTAGGCAAGCCTCCTGGGCGCTGGCTAAAAGCAATAGCGTGGAACCCGACGAGAAAACAGACGATGGCAAAGTAGTAAATTCTCATTGGCGAGGAGGTTTACTGCGAATGTAATAAAAACTTCTTAATTCCAGTTGTCTGTTCTAAAGGAAGAAGCCGGTAGACCAAAAACGTTGAAAAGGGAGCCATCTGCATAGCTTTTCCAAGCGTATCTGACCGCCACAGGCTTGGATACGACCTCACTATAAACAGTCAAACTTCCTTTTTGTATGTTTGCTACAGCGGGGTGGAAAACTTGATCTTCGCCCGCAATTTCGAAATGCTTGAGTTCTTTGTTGAAGCTGCAGACACCGCCCGGAGCATAATCAAAATGAATCTTCGCTTTATTCCCAACGACGTCCATCGATTTGTAGATGGGACCGCTATATTGAATGCCCTTATAACCATAGGTATCAGCCAGCGCCCAATAGGCCAGACGTTGACTTACTTCCTGTTTATGGGCCGGATGGATGCAGTTTTCTTCTCCGATATCCATGGTTACGGCCATGCCGGTGTTAGGTGTGTTTTGCCATGTTTTTAGCTGTGCTTCCCGTAAGAAAGCCGCGTTGACACCGTTACCGTAGTTGAAAGGCGCAATTTGGACGAAGTAAAATGGAAAATCCCCTTGTCTCCACTCCTTACGCCAGCTGCTGATCATCGCTTGAAAATAGGTTTGGTATAGTTCAGCTTTGTTTCTATTGGATTCTCCCTGGTACCAGATCGCCCCTTTTATCCCATAAGGAATCAACGGATGAATCATCGCATTGAATAAAGCCGAAGGTGAGTTTACGGTGATGTTAGCAGGTTCCTTAATAGAAGCATAGTCAAATCCGTTGGAAGTTAAGGTTTCCTTGTTTGTCCAGGCTTCTACACGCGTGCCGCCAACACTGCTGCAGATAATACCGACGGGAATTTTAAGCTTCTCCTGTAATATTTTGCCGTACATATACGCTACGGCACTGAATTTGGCCACATTGCCTGGATCGGCGTTCTTCCATATACCTGTACAGGTATCTAAAGGAATGGCGCTGCTATTTCGTTTTACATGAAATAAGCGTAGGTTTTCGTTTTCGCTGTTTAGGATGAGTTCATTGGCGCCGATAACGGGTTGCCCGGCGAAGCCTGCCAAGGGCATTTCCATATTCGATTGCCCCGAACAAAGCCAAACCTCACCTAATAAGACATCTTTTAAGCTTATGGAACGGCTTCCTTGAACCTGTAGGGTATAAGGACCGCCCCCCGCAATCGTTTTGATCGTCGTTTTCCAGGTGCCATCTGCATTTGTGGTGACGCTGGCCTGTTCTCCCCAACTCGCCTCAATCTTTATTGCTGTATGAGGTTTGTCGGTGCCCCATATCGCAACATCGGCGTGCTGTTGGAGTACCATGTGGTCGCCGAATAACGAATTAAGTTTGGTCTGTGCACGAAGGTTCTGGAAACCGTTCAAGGACAATACCAAAAGAAACAAGAGTATACTTTTTGGGCTTTTCATCGCTGCATGTTTTATAACGTTCTACAACCCTCTTTCTTTTAATCGGGATAGCGCCTCAATATAGTAATAATCCGCATAATTCAGCGGTACATCGATTTCATTGCCATGCGGAATACTTCCCACGCTATGCTTTAAAATAAAATTACCGTTCTCTCCGGTCTTTGCGGTATAGGTGTCGCTTGCCAGAGAGTCGAGAATATGCTGCGCAGAAGCTAAGTATTTATCATCGGTATAGGAACTTAATTCCAATAGGGCAGACGCAAGAATAGCACCCGAGGAGGCGTCCCGGATTTCGTTCGGAATATTGGGTGCGTCGAAATCCCAATAAGGAACACCGTCTTCCGGGTAGTTCGGATGGTTGAGTATAAAAGCTGCTATTTTTTCTGCGAAGTTGAGGTATTTTTTGTCCTTGGTATAGCGATAGCACATGGTGTAGCCGTATAGGGCCCAAGCCTGCCCGCGTGCCCACGCGCTTTCATCGGAATAACCTTGCGCGGTTACCTGATGGGCCACTTTTCCCGTCTCGGGGTCATAGTCCACTACGTGAAACGAACTGCCATCAGGCCTGAAATGGTTTGCCATGGTGGTATTGGCGTGTGCAACAGCGATTTTTCGATAGCTGCTGTCCGTGGTGATATCGCTGGCTTCAAAGAGCATCTCCAGATTCATCATGTTATCGATAATGACCGGGAACTTCCAACCCCGCTCAGCTTGCCATCCGTGATCAACATCCCAGCTCTGGATGCAGCCCACCGTATCGTTAAATCGTGTAGACAAGGCTCGTGCTGCGTCAAGCAATACCTGTTTGTATCGTTCTTCTTTTGTTATTCGGTATGCTTTGCCGTAAGAGTTGTTAAAAATGAAACCCAGATCATGATCGGTTGTTAAATCCTTATGGGGCTCGAACAATTGCTGCGAAGCTTCGGCGGCCTCTTTCCATTTTTTATCGTTGGTATGCTCATACAACATCCAACAGGTCCCTGGCCAAAATCCTTCCGTCCAATCATAAGAAGATTGTATCCAATGGATATGGCCATCTTTGGTTAAAGTCCGAGGGTTTTTATGCTCGTTCAGCGCGGCTGTACGCAGCATAGAAAGCTGCTTTTCACTTTTCTCCAATAAAGATTTACTGCTGTCGTCTGTATGACAGCTAGAAAATGCTAAGGAACATAAAAGCAAGGTTGACGTGATTATCTTCATTCTGATGTCTAGTTATTTTAAAGTGATGTGTTTGTTGTCAATCAATTAGTGATTCTTGTTTTTTGCCGCTCTTCGAGCAAGCCGTTTAAAAGTGATTCCAGACGGCGTACCTCGGCCTCGTATTTCTTGGATTTAGCTAAATTTTTCGTATCGATCCGACTTTCGGTATGATCATACAGTTCCCTTTCGATAACATGTTTGGGGTTTTTATGATACTGCCAACGGGTAAAGCGGTAGCGGCCATCGGTAATGGAATAGCCCATAATTTCCCGGCTTGGCGGTGTTCCCGGGTACGTTTTTCCTTTTGGCCACTGACTCATGGCGACTTCTTTTACCCGGGTGCCTGGGTCGTTTAGTATCGGAACAAGACTTTTTCCTTGCAGGTGATCTGGTGCTTGAATGCCTGTTAGTTCGCAGAGTGTGGGATAAATGTCGAGCAATTCGACTACAGAGGGGCTTTTGCGTTCACTTGAGTAATCCGGATCACGGATGATCAAGGGTGCGCGGGTATCCAGCTCCGCGTTTGAGTGCTTGCACCACATGCCATATTCGCCGAGCTTATAACCGTGGTCTCCCCACAGTACCACAATTGTATTTTCGCGTAAACCGTTCTTTTCGAGGGCGTCTAATAGTTTGCCAACCTGGGCATCGACGAAGCTGACGGAAGCGTAATATCCTTGGATGAGATTCCGGGCGATACTGTCTGGAAGTGTGCCTTTTTCTTTAAATGGAGCAATACCATGGTATGCTGCTAATTCTCCTGACCATTTTATAAAAGCTTGGTTATACATGCCGCTCGGCTCTTGCTGGCTCGGAATAGCGATATCCAATGGGTCATATAGGTCCCAATAGCTGGACGGAGCAACAAAAGGTAAATGGGTCGCGGTGAAACCTACGCCCAAGAAGAAGGGTTGATCCTGATCTTTTAGCGCTTCGATACGTTCCGCTGCGATGGCGGCTACCCGGCCATCGGATAAATCTTCATCCGGGGCATTTGAACGATAGTAGGGAAGCATTTTTCCATTGAGTTTTGGAAGGCTAGACTCTAGGTCCGTCGTATCGCCATGATTTATTTTGGGAAGCACGTCGAGCTCATCCCGATAATTCCATACCGTTGTCCACGACTGCAGATCGTTCTTATTGCCATGTCCGACATGGTATATTTTACCGACGTTTTCGGCGATATAGCCGTTTTCTTTAAACAGTTGCGGTAGCGTTACGACATCGGGTACGGTTGTTCTGAAAAAGGTTCCGAGATCGTATATTTGCATCGCATCGGGGCGGAGTCCGGTCAGTACACTATTTCTGGACGGTGCACAAACAGCTTGTTGACAATAGGCGTTTTCGAAAAGATTTCCTTGCTGGGCTAATTTGTCGATATGGGGTGTTTTTACCTGTGTCATACCATAGCAAGCTAGTTCTGGCCGGAGGTCATCGATGGCGATAAATAAAATATTTTTCTTTTTATGGGATATGTTTCTGTTTTGTTGGGCGTTTGCGCAAGGTGTAGCATATACACACGCTAAAACAAGCAAAGGCCGGATAAAAAAGTCTATGATATGGTTTCTTTTCATGTACTTAACGTTTGTTAGCAACGAAACAAATAAAAAAAAAAAGCTGGACGCATGGGGGGGGGTAAATGTCGGAATGTAAGGTGTTAAATGTCGGCGGCATTTTAACGATCAACGTACGCAGCAAGTAATTTATTGCTAAATCGATGTTCTTTTTGAAGAAGAGCAGGAGGATAAAATACCCCCTCAATTTAGACGCTTTACCCCCGCTGTGATGCATATTGTTTTTTGATATTTGTAAACAGACAGTTATTAAAACCATCAATTAAATTAAGAAACAATTATAAAACTACGGGAAGCATGTGGTATATATGCAACCTTTTATAAACGAATCGATCATGAAAAATAAGACACGGCTTTTATTCCTGCTATGCTGTTGGGTGATAGTCTCCTTCTCTTGTAAGGAAGATTTAAGAACCAACCCACCAGGAGCTCCCTACGATCTACGGTATGTAAGTGTTGGTAACGCCCGGGAGGGTGGTCAGATTGTGACGGCTCCACCGACGGTACAGACCGGCGGGCTGACGCCAAAGTTTGAGTTGGTTGATATCTCGCTGAGCGACGGCTCTTGTTTGGACGATACCTATCAGCAATATGTACGTATCGGCGAGAGCCATGTGGTAGATATTCCCATTAACCCAAATGAAGGTTATGTGGATGAATACGGAAACCCGCTTACTTTTTTTGCTTCGGAGAACACAGCCAGCAATGGTATTATTACGATAGCTGCCGGGCATACTTTTACCGCCGGCGACTACTATTTTGATATTAAGGTAACAACACAGGATGGTGCTACCAAGTACGAAACGGTATTTAAGAAAGCATTTCATTTGAACGTCGGCCCGCTATTGCCGACAAATCTTGTTTATACACCGAAAAACCAAAATTTGGTGTATGGTCAAACGGATAGTAAGACCTCGGCTCCGCTTCTGCCGAGCGCTAATCCGGATGTAACCTACGAGCTGGCAACAGAAGAAGATAAGTTGGTCATTGATGGTAAGACAGGAAAGGTTTCCCTTTCCCCAAACTATGTCTATACAGATTACGATACGTTGACGCCTGTCGTGCGTGTTGTCAGCAATATTACTGGCGAGGAGGTTTTGTTCGACGGGAAATTGACCACCATCATTACCGACCGACCAGAAGTTATGCCACGAGAAACGATTTATTTCTTTTATCCTACCCTGCGGACTTCCGGATCATATCCTACCGGAGGTGACGGTTTCACGGTGCAGGTTATCCAACCCGGGGTTGGTGATGATATCTGGGGTGAAATTGACAATAGCTCAGGTCGGGCGTTTATAGCACCACCTGAACGACCGCAGCAGAACACCACGCAGACGATACTTGAAAATCAACTACATAACGGTTCGGGGGTCACCACACCGACGACAAGCTGGATGGTTACAACCACGCAGGACTTAACACCTTTTGAATATGGCTACGACTTATCCTTTGACTATTATTATATGCCGCACTTTCAAACCTATATGGCAGACGGACGGGCGCCTGCAGACATGGAAGTGTATATTTCGACAGACTATACCGGAGGCACCATTCAGGACGCCAATGGCAACTGGTTGAACGGTACCTGGACACAGGTTAACGACGTGATGCGTTGCCAACGTTCCGAGGGTATGGCGGGCAGTAATTCCGCCGGAGCGCCTTGGGGGCCAGCGTTTATCGGCACACCTTATCCGGGCAACCAAGCAGGGGCCGATCCGGATGATCGTAAACGACCGGAGCTGGGTACCTTCTACGGTAAGTGGGTGAAATGTACTTATGCTATTCCGGTCGAACAGATTTCTACAACCTTTACGGTGGCCTTTAAAATTGCTTCGTGTTTCGAAGGAGAATTGCTGAACAACGCATCTGCAATGGGACGAGGGGGGATTTTCTTCTTTTCAGATTTCCATTACAGAGCGGTAGAACCAGAAAACTAAGTTATTGGATATACTAATTAAGAAAATATGAGGGGTAACGTATATATTATATTAATTATCAGTGTCCTTTTCGCTTTCTCCGCACAGGCGCAGCAAAGTGTAAAAGGGACAGTAAGAGAGGCAAATGGAACACCGATTGGAGGCGTCAGTGTCTCTATAAAAGGAAAAACAGGCGGATCAACCACGACAGAGCAGGGAACGTATGTCATTAATAACGTGCCATCCGATGCGGTGTTGATTTTTTCTTCCCTCGGATTTCGCCGAGAAGAACAGGCTGTCCTCGATCGGCAGCAGATCGACATGGTGTTGGAGGTAGAAGATGTGAAGCTAGAGGAAGTTGTGATCGGTTACGATGTGGTCCGAAAGGAGGATCTAACGGGTTCGGTGGCCAGTGTCAACACCAAGCAACTTGCGGAAGCTCCTGCGGCTAATTTCGATCAGGCGTTGGCCGGTCGGGTGGCGGGTGTACAGGTGACTTCACAGGACGGAACGCCCGGGGCACCTTTGCAGATTGTGATCCGGGGCGGAAACTCCATAACCGGTGACAATTCTCCGCTTTATGTGGTGGACGGCGTACCATTGGAAGGGTTTGATCCGGGTACTATCAATACGCGGGATATTAGGAGTTTTGATATCCTGAAAGACGCTTCAGCTACTGCTATCTACGGCTCGCGGGGTGCAAATGGGGTCGTGGTGATCAATACCTACGGCGGGAATAACGACGGTCGTACGGATGTCGACATCCGGTCTTCGGCTTGGTTTGAGCATGTCCCCACTCGTCTGGATGTGATGAACCCTTACGAGTATGTGATCTATCAGCAAAAAATGGCGTATGCCAATGACAACTATGTGCCAGGGACCAACGTAGAGTTTTTTAACCGACGATATGTAGATCCGGAATTGTATCGGGGTGTAGAGGGGATCAATTGGCAAGACGAGATATTCCGTTCGACCAACTCGACGAACCAGTCGCTTTCTTTGCGCGGAGGCAATAGCAAAACGACGTTCTTGTATAGCGGAAACTTCGTGAATCAACAAGGAACATTGATTGAGACGAATTTCCGGAAAATCAACAACCGATTGAAATTCACACACAAAATCGCGCCTAATTTCGAGGCAAATGTGCAGTTCGAGTATAGTCGGAACAACCACGATGGACAGATAGCGTCTGGAAATTCAAGGCACAGTATCATCCGTGATGCGATATCCTTCCGCCCCTTGACACCAATCAACTGGACAGACAGCGACGAGGCCGGCGTAGAAGATACTGACCCTTATCTTCTGAATCCCGTTCGCAGAATGCAGAGTACAGATCGCTTTCGGCTCGACGATGTATTAGGGGGTACGCTTGGTTTCAATTATAATGTAACGAAAAAATTGACGCTGAGCATGATGGGTAATTATCGAGCGAGTCTCCGGGAAACGACGACTTTCCACAAACGGGACTCTTATGAAGCAACCCGTACCAGTCGGGGAATCAACGGTTCGTTGACGAACAATCGCTGGGATGTGTTGTCAACCTCCAATACATTGCGATATAAAGACCAAATTGGTAAACACAATTATGGCGTATTGGCTGGACTCGAGGCACAGTATAATACATCAAAGTTCAATAGCCTACAGAACACCAATCTTCCTACCGATGAGTTTGGTATATATAATCTTGGGATTGCTACCGCGTCGACCATTGCCAGTACGGACTATTCCAGAAATTCATTGTTTTCGGTATTTGGAAGGGTAAATTATACGTACGACAACAAATATTTACTGACTGCAACGATGCGTACAGACGGCTCTTCTAAGTTTCGTACAGCCAACCGCTGGGGCTATTTTCCCTCATTTTCCCTCGCATGGCGGCTTTCGGAAGAACCTTTCATCAAACCGATTGAAGCAATCACGGATCTAAAGCTTCGCGGTGGATGGGGAGCTACGGGAAATAACCGTGTAGGGGATTTCGTGGCATACAACCTTTTTAGTGTCAACTCGAATAGTGGCTATATACTGGGTGCCAACCAGGGCTATGTTCCAGGAGCCTTTCAAAGCAATATGGCGGTGCCAGACCTGCGCTGGGAAAAAACGGAACAAACCAATATTGGTCTAGACTTACAGCTCCTCCGAAGGTATAATTTGACGGTAGATGTTTACCAGAAGAATACGGTAGATTTGTTGCTGGCGGCCGATATGGCGCCAAGTACTGGCTTTGCCCGTGTTCAACAAAACGTCGGCGAAGTTTCCAATAGAGGGATCGAATTCACATTAGAGTCTCAAAACATTCGGAATGCCAATTTCACTTGGAGCACCAATTTTAATATTGCCTTCAACCGGACCAAAACGATACAGTTGAACAGTGGTCAGAATGAGATTCGCACCGATCCACAATGGGATGTGCAGTTCATGCAGACGGAGTATCAGTATATTACTGAAGTCGGCCAGCCGGTAGGTATGATGTACGGCTTCGTATTCGATGGACTTTACCAAATGGACGATTTCAGTTTCCAAAATGGAACATATACCCTTAAAGAGGGAATCCCGACGCATATGAGTGTCACTAAGCCGGGAATGGTACGGTTTAAGGATGGGAATGGTGACGGAATGATTAGTCAGGAAGACCGGACGATTATCGGTAACCCACATCCAAAACATACGGGTGGGTTGTTCAATAGTTTCCAGTATAAATCTTTTGATTTTCAGTTTCTATTGCAATGGGCTTATGGATTCGACCTGTTGAATGGAAACCAGTCGGAATATGGAAATATATACCAGACTAGCAGAAATGGACTGAAGTCACTAACGAATTTCTGGACGCCGACAAATCCGGACACGGAAATTGGTGGAATGCGCTTCGATGGCACGAATTTGTTGACCCCTTTTGGATACAAACTGGATTCAAGGCATATACAGGATGGTTCCTACCTCAAGCTAAAGACGGTTTCCTTCGGTTATAATCTTCCCGAGGACTTGATATCGCGCGTACGTATGAAGCGATGTAGGGTATCGCTCTCCGCGCAGAACTTACTAACCTTGACAAAGTATGAGGGTTATGACCCCGATGTTTCTGTAGGTAGATTTGGGGCATTAACCCCCGGCTTGGATTACTCTGCTTATCCGCAGAGCATGACGATATCGGCCGGACTGGAACTTTCTTTTTAATCGATTATAAAACGGTATAAAATTAGGAAATGATGAATACAAAAAGATTTCGAGTGGTTGTAGCCATAATGGCTTTGCTGATAGCATGTATAAGCGCCGGATGCAAGAAATTCCTTGACTTAGACCCGCTATCGACTTGGCGGGACGAGACATTCTATTCTTCCGCATCGGAAGTGGAAATGGCACTTGCCGGGATTTACAGCGGCATGGCCAACGATGATATGTATGGCTATAAGTTTAATGTGGTGTTGGAGAGCGGTACGGACGAGATGTATACGAACTCTTCTGCTGCCAACTGGGGAGCAGCCCGATATGCGTATACCTCTTCCAGTGATGAGGTGCAGAATATATGGCTACACTTCTACAGCATGATCAACTTGGTGAACCAGCTGGAAAAGAACTTAGATCCGGAGATGTTTTCCGAGGAACAAACCAACCGCTATCTAGCGAAAGCACGTTTTATGCGCGCATTCGCTTATTTTAACTTGGCGAATTGGTTTGGTCCTGTGCCTATCCGCTTAAAGCCCAGTTCTAATCAGGATGACAATCACGTGGCTCCTTCTGCCGTGTTGGAGGTTTACCAACAGGTGGAACGCGATTATCTATTTGCTGCGGAGCATCTGCTTCATGCCAATAGTCCCGACTATGTTCCGGGCGAACCCAATAAAATGGCGGCGCACGGTATGCTAGCACGCTTGTATCTACGCATGGGTGGCTTTCAGCCCTACCTGGCAGAAAATGAAGCAGATTGTTATTTTGACAATCCACAACAATATTTTGAGAAAGCCAGGCAACAATGTGAGATCATCATCCAAGACGGCTGGCACCATATCGTGCCTTACGCTACCGATCCCCAGAGCTATCGTAACCATTTCATGAATTACCTGCAAAATCGGTACGATTTGCGCGAATCACTTTATGAGGTGTCCTTTGGCAACTTGATCGAAATGGGATTGAATGTACACGGACGGATGGGTAATATCAATGGTGTAGAATTTGTCGGGACATCCGATATTCCCCGAGGTTTTGCCAATGTGAATGCGTCGGTCGCACTATATAATCGCTACGCGAGTGAGGATACCCGATTGGCTTGGAATATTGCCGGGTACCGCAATAATTACTCTTCAGGCAATCAACGTTATACAATGAGCTATATTTTTGACCGTCCGCTGCATCAAGAGTTTGCGATCGGCAAGTATAGGAGGTGGGAACCCACGGATATGGAGGCGTTGCGTACACAGCGGAGCATTGTAGACGCTCCCTATACTATTCTGAACAATGTAACGGGATCGGCTACTGATCCAAACTATACCAGTATCAATTTTCCACTATTGCGCTATTCGGACATATTGCTGATGCATGCGGAGGCCATTATCGGTGGTCGTTTCGGAACAGCAGATGCATCGCCGGAAGCGGTGAATAGTTTAAATATCGTGCGGGAGCGGGCAGGGTTGGAACCTTATATTGGAAATACACAGCATGATGCGTTCTTTAATGAGCTGGTCGATGAACGCCTTCGGGAGCTGTGCTTTGAGGGGTTACGCAAGCAGGATTTGGTGCGCTGGAATTTGGTAAGAGAAAAACTCGACCAACTCGACGAAGCGATCCGCTTTAATTCGTTCTATGTGGAGACTGATGCCTTTCACCAGACCTACCGTGAACCAGGACTTACGTTTGATCGTAACCGGCACATGTTGTTGCCCTACCCATTGCAGGAAGTAACGATTAATACGGAGCTGGATCAACGTTTTCCATGGTAACAAAAATTGATTTATCATAAACCAGAAGTTGGAAAAGATGGATAAAAAGATAAAAAAATCAGTATTAAACGGCGTGGGATCCTTATTTATCGCGCTGCTGTTTTTGGGCTGTTCTGACAAAAAGATAGATGACTTGAGCGTTGGTGACAGCAGTAAACCTGGAGTAAGGGCGGTGGTTCCGCGAACGGCACTCCCCGGTAATCATGTGATCATCTCCGGTGTAAACTTTGGGGATGACCGCTCGAAGATCAAGGTCATGTTTGGCGACCAAGCCGCAGAGATTGTAAATTATTCCGCAGGCAAGATTGAGGCGATCGTCCCTGCGCAAACGGAGGCTGGTTATGCAAAGATACACTTGGAGATTGGCGAAGAACAATCCAACCAATACTATTTCACGTTTGGCTTTACGAAACCATCTATTGACTCACTAACCCGTGCCTATATCGGAGATCCAGTCGATATCATGGGCTCGGGATTCGGGAATTCGGAGGAAAATATTACTGTGACCTTTGATGGTGATACAGCAGATCTTCTTTTGGTGACGGATACACTGGTTCGGGTGTTGTCACCGCAGCTCAGCGAAAGCATCGCCATGGACGTGCGCGTGGATGTCGGCCCTAATCAATCGAATGTTAGACGTTTCTCCTATCTGGATAACCTGTATAGCAATCCGGTGGTGGCGCAGAGTCTACCCGATCCGACGCTGATTAAAGCGGAAGATGGACTCTTTTATTTATATGCAACGGAGGATATTCGCAATACCCCGATCATGAAGTCCAGTGATTTAGTCAATTGGGAGCTGGTAGGTACAGCATTTACAGATGCTACTCGCCCTACTTTTGAACCGAATGGTGGCCTTTGGGCGCCCGATGCCCGATACATCAACGGAAAGTATGTACTATATTACTCCATGTCTGTATGGGGTGGCGAGTGGAGCTGCGGCATTGGTGTGGCCACAGCGAGCAATCCGACAGGTCCGTTTACCGATCATGGACCGTTATTCCGAAGCAATGAGATTGGTGTGCAAAACTCCATCGACCCCTGCTTTATTGAAGATAATGGGCGGAACTACATGATGTGGGGAAGCTTCCGTGGCATTTACTTGATTGAAATGAGCGAGGATGGTCTTTCGGTAAAAGAGGGTGCGGAAAAAAGACAGGTTGCCGGCACTTATTTCGAAGGCGTGTATGTCCACAAGAAAAATGGCTACTACTATATGTTTGCTTCTATCGGTTCTTGCTGCGCCGGTATCAACAGTACCTATCAGTTGGTGGTGGGACGCTCCACTAGCCTCGCAGGTCCCTATTATAATAGAAGCGGCTTTGATATGATGAACAATGGACGAACTTTAGTTATTGATCGGAATGATTCCTTCGTGGGCAATGGACATTGTTCGCAGATCGTTCAAGATGACGCAGGTAACGATTGGATATTGTATCATGGTGTGCGCACCAGCGATCCTTCCGGTCGGGTCCTGATGCTTGATCAAATAAAATGGGGTCAGGATGGTTGGCCTTATGTAGAAGTAGGAACCCCTTCTCGCGCGACGCATGCGCCCGTGTTCAACGCCAGACTTAACTAAAGAACTGTATATTGCAAAAAATACCATAAATCTATGTTTCATACCCTAAAATGTCTTTTGATAACTTGTCTTTTGACCTGCTCTTTATGGAGTTGTGCACACGATAAAACAAATTTATCATACGATTATGACAAGATAGCTGATCATCCAAGGCTTTTGCTGAAACAAGGAGAGGAAGTAGCTATCCGTGCTTCCTTGCAGCGAAATCCTGAATTTCAACGAATCGATGCGTACATTCGACAGGTTTGTGATGAGTTGCTTGATGAACCGACGCTTGTATTCAAAAAACAAGGAAAACGTCTGCTAGCCGTATCGCGCCTTGCACTTTCCCGTTTGTACTACTTATCGTATAGTTACCGGATGACTGGCAATACCCGCTATCTCCGGCGGGCAGAGGAAGAACTCAAAGCGGTGTCTGCCTTCGAATCTTGGAATCCATCCCATTTTCTCGATGTTGGGGAGATGGCTATGGGCGTAGCCATCGCGTATGATTGGCTTTATGATGACTTGCAAGACGATACACGTAAGTTGGTTCGACAAGCCATTGTAGAGAAAGCTTTTAAGCCATCCTATGTATCTGGGGATAATTCGTTTTTAACGCGACATAATAACTGGAATCCGGTGTGTAACGGCGGGCTGGTGTACGCTGCATTGGCTATTTTTGAAGATGAAAAAGAACAGGCTACGGCGATTATCGAACGGGCGCTGGAATCTACCAAGTTGCCGTTGGAAACATACGCACCGGATGGAAACTATCCCGAAGGTCCGGGTTACTGGAATTATGGGACCACCTTTCAAGTGATGTTTTTTTCGGCATTGGAAAGCGCCTTAGGGTCAGACTTGGGGCTATCCGAAGCGCCCGGCTTTATGGCCTCCGCACATTATATGCTCTACGCTGTTGGTCCCTCCGGCTATTATTTCAACTACTACGACGGTGGTCGCGCCGTAGCGCCGTCCTCTGCTTTGTTCTGGTTTGCGGAAAAGGAACAAGATCCGGCTTTAATTTATCAAGAAATACCACTGATCAGAAAAGGTGGATACACCAAAAAAATCAATTCGGACGAACACCGCTTCTTGCCTAATGCGTTAGTGTTTGGGAAAAATTTAACGTTGTCGGAAATTAAGCCACCTGATGGAAATACCTATGCGGGGCATGGCATGACGCCTATATCGATTGTTCGCACGAACTGGCAGGATGGCCAAGGGAAGTATCTTGGCATTAAGGGGGGGAAAGCCGGTGATCCCCATGGACACATGGACCAAGGTACCTTTGTGTATGATGTGGGGAACCTTCGTTGGGCAATGGATTTTGGTTTGCAGAGCTACATCACGTTGGAGTCTGAGGGTGTGGACCTCTGGAACATGAGTCAAAACTCGCAACGTTGGGATATTTTTAGGTATAATAATTTAAATCACAATACGCTGACCATTAATAATCAACGACATAATGTTGAGGGTAAATCCGAAATTGTTGACACGTACGATAAGGGCCGCGAGCTCGGTGCTATGGTGGATTTGACACCCGCATTAAACTTGAACAATGAGCTGAAGAGGGCAACCAGAAGGGCGGTTATCGTAGAGGAGTCATTTCTAAAAATAGAAGATTTTATAGAAACGAGCGCCGACCCTGTCGATTTGAGATGGAATATGGTGACGCCGGCATCCGCGGAAATCATAAACAAAAATACGATAAGACTTTCCCAGCAGGGGAAAGATATGATCCTAACGGTCGATTCGGAAGTGCCTTTTAAACTCACCATAAGACCTTCTGAAAACCCAAGAGAATATAAAAGTGAATTTGGGAACTATAAATACGGAGATTACAATCAACAAAATAAGGGAACGGTTATGGTAGGTTTTGATACTACTGTACCGGCGAATACGACCGTAAAGTATACGGTGACGCTGATAGAATCGCTATAATTTATAACGAGGACAGGCGCTTCGTTTAATTATTTTAAAATGAGCGGATCAAGTTTAAAGATAATAGTTGTATTTTTCTTTATAGGCTACATTTTGGTTGGTAGGGCCTATGCGCAGCCATGGAAAGCAAAATGGACAGGTGATGCGGTTCTGGAAAGTGAGGAAGCGTTCTATGCCCTGACACCTTCGTCTCACGCGCTGGGGAAAAATGGCTTTATGAACTAATCGGCTGGCAAAAAGAAGATGGAACGTTATTTTCCCCTATTCCTGCGGGGAACTGGGATAGCGAAATTGCTGATCAATCACTGGCGAGTATTGGTTTCTACGGGATCTGGACATATTATATGCATACGGGCGATAAACAGTTGCTTATAGACCTTTTTCCTGCCATACAAAAATATCTTCAGCTGTGGGAAAAGGATAGCGATGGTCTTGTCAGGGTAAGAGAAGGTGGATGGCTATGGGGAGACTGGGGAGATCATAAAGATATGCTGCTCATTCATAACCTATGGTACTATCTGGCTATAAAAGGTAATCAGTTAATAGCAAACGAGCTGCGCTATGATGAGCAGGCGAAAGAATATAGGCTTGAGATGGAGAAGTTTAAGACAAAATTCAACGAAAGATTTTGGAATGGTCAATCGTATAGAGATCCTAAGTATACAGGCGAAACGGATGAGCGGGTACATATGCGCTAGCCTTTCTGGCAGATATTGCGGACGAACAATATTACGACCAAATTTTAAAAGTGTTTTTGGAAGAAGAACATGCAGGTCCCTATATGGAAAAGTATGTGTTCGAGGCTATGTATAAAATGCGTGAGCCGGCCAAAGCGAATGCTCGACACCGAAAGCGTTTTTCCGGAATGGTCAATAATGGCTATTTCACCACACTGTTCGAAGGCTGGGGAGTTGGTCGTGAGGGTTTTGGAGGAGGAACTGTAAACCATGCGTGGAGCGGTGGCGGATTGACTGTGTTATCCAGTAGGCTTTGTGGAATAAGATCGCTCACGCCTGGATATAAAACGTTTCTAGTGGCGCCTCAACCGGGTGATGTTCGGGAGGCATCGGCAAAGGTGGCAAGCGTAAGGGGAGATATCTTTGCTGGTTATAAGATGATAGACTCTATCTCGATGTTGTTGTGCCTAATGGGACCACCGCACATGTGAAACTGCCTATCGGATATCGAAAAATAAAACGTAATGGACGAAAAAGTACGGCACCAATTGAGCTTCAACCGGAAACATGGGAAATAATAGCTAGGAGATAGAAGCAAATTCTTATTTTTGCTTAAAAAACAGCAAAGACATGAAACTTACCCTTGGCTTTTCGCCCTGTCCCAACGATACGTTTATTTTTGATGCGTTGATCCATCATAAAATTGACACGGGAGGACTGGAATTTGACGTACAATACCAAGATGTGGAGACCTTGAACCAAAAAGCGTTTCTGGGAGAACTAGATATCACCAAGCTGAGTTACCATGCTTTTGCATATGCCGTAAACGACTACGAATTGCTAGACGCTGGAAGTGCACTAGGTTCTGGTGTAGGGCCATTGCTCATTACGAAAGACCCAGCGTTAGCTGCACGGTTAAAGAACGTGCTGGAAAACAAGGAGGAGCTGAATACAGCGGAAAACGGATTGAAAATCGGTATTCCAGGAAAATATACAACGGCCAATTTTCTATTGGGGATGGCTTTTCCAAGCTTACAAAACAAGGAGGAGTTGGTTTTTTCTGATATCGAACAATCGTTGTTAGATGGTACGATTGATCTGGGTTTAATTATCCATGAAAACAGATTTACTTATCAAGCGAAAGGATTGTACAAGGTCGTGGATCTGGGGGATTTTTGGGAACAAACAACCAACAGTCCAATACCCTTGGGAGGGATTGTAGTGAAACGGGGCTTAGACAAAGAACTCAAGGTTAAAATCAACCGATTAGTTCGAGAAAGTGTACAATTTGCCTTTGAAAACCCGAAATCAGGATTGGATTATATCCGTTCCCATGCACAAGAAATGGAGGAAGAGGTGATGTATAAACATATTGACCTCTATGTGAACAAATATTCGGAGCACCTGGGGAAGGAGGGACGTATGGCAATCCAGCAAATGTTTGATAAAGCCCAAGACCTAAAGCTTATTCCCACTTCTCGTAAAAGTTTGTTTTTGATGACTTAAACATCACTATGATAAAGAGGTGGATGGGCAGCTTCTGTGCAAAAACAAGGCGTCGCTCCAGTCGCAAATAGAACAACATAGG
Source organism: Sphingobacterium arenae (assembly GCF_014692505.1). Classification (GTDB taxonomy): domain Bacteria; phylum Bacteroidota; class Bacteroidia; order Sphingobacteriales; family Sphingobacteriaceae; genus Sphingobacterium; species Sphingobacterium arenae. The sequence continues at coordinate 303,536 of NZ_JACNYK010000001.1, forward strand.
TTTTACAAAAAAATAAACTGGAATCCTGTTAGTTATCACATGTAATAATTAAATTTGCCCGGTAGTGCCAAAATGTCTGCAAAATAGTATTGGATTCATTATTGCACGCGGTATACGGAGATAATAAAATATTATGTTAAAATTTTTAAGTAAATTATTTGGCAGCAAGTCAGAGCGAGATATCAAATCCGTTCAGTCCATTGTAGATAAAATCAAAGAGGAATATGAGAAGCTATCTTCGTTAAGCCATGATGAATTACGGGCGAAAACAGCCGATTTTAAAAACCGAATCAAAGCCTATTTAGCGGATATAGACCAAGAAATTACATCCTTAAAAGCAGAAGCAGACAAGGATGATGTGGATATGGGCGAAAAGACGGCCCTTTATGAGAAAGTAGACAAGCTATCGAAGGATAGAGACAAAAAATTAGAAGAAGTGCTGTTGGAAATCTTGCCAGAAGCTTTTGCTGTGGTGAAAGATACAGCACGCCGCTTAACAGAAAATAAAGAAATTGAGGTTACCGCAACTGATTTTGACCGGGAATTGGCAGCAAACAAACCGAATGTCGTAGTGGAAGGCGATAAAGCGGTATGGAAAAACTCTTGGACAGCGGCTGGTACAGAAGTTACCTGGAATATGGTACACTATGATGTGCAGCTCATTGGGGGTATCGTTTTGCACCAAGGTAAAATTGCGGAAATGTCTACCGGAGAGGGTAAAACTTTAGTCGGTACGTTGCCGACATACCTAAACGCATTATCTGGGCAGGGTGTACATATTGTAACCGTAAATGATTACTTAGCGCGTCGTGACTCCGAATGGAACGGGCCGTTATTTGAGTTCCATGGATTGAGTGTAGACTGTATCGACAAACACCAACCCAACTCGCCGCAGCGTAGAAAAGCTTATCTATCAGATATTGTATACGGAACAAATAATGAATTTGGTTTCGATTATTTGCGCGACAATATGACACAGACACCAGACTCTATGGTGCAGCGAAAATTGCATTATGCCATGATTGATGAGGTGGATTCTGTTTTGATTGATGATGCGCGGACGCCATTGATTATCTCCGGGCCTATTCCACGGGGTGATCAGCATGAGTTTTATCAACTGAAACCGCGGATTGAAAGATTGGTAAATGCCCAAAAAGCCTATGTAAATACCGTTTTTAACGAAGCGAAGAAATCCATTGCCAAAGGCGACTCTGATGTAGAGGGTGGGGGAATGGCGTTGTTGCGTGCTTACCGCGGCTTGCCTAAAAATAAGGCTTTGATTAAGTTCCTGTCCGAAGGAAACCACAGACAGCTATTGCAGAAGGTTGAAAACCATTATATGGCTGAGCAAAGCCGCAATATGCCCAAGGTGGATGCAGAGCTTTTCTTTGTGATTGATGAAAAAAATAATCAAGTAGAGCTGAGTGAAAAAGGGATCGAATTGATTACGGCTTCCGGCGAAGACCCTAACTTTTTCATTATGCCCGACGTCGGGTCTGAGATAGCTGATATCGAAAAATCAGATATTTCATTAGAAGAAAAAGCACAAAAAAAGGAAGAGCTTTTGCGCGATTACTCTATCAAGTCAGAGCGTATCCATTCTATAAATCAATTGCTTAAAGCCTACACCTTATTTGAGATTGACGATCAGTATATCGTGGATGAAGGTAAGGTAAAGATCGTTGATGAACAAACGGGACGTATCATGGAAGGACGCCGTTATTCTGATGGTCTGCATCAAGCAATTGAAGCGAAAGAAAATGTAAAGGTGGAAGATGCGACGCAAACATATGCAACGATTACCTTACAGAATTATTTCCGGATGTATCACAAGCTTGCTGGGATGACGGGTACGGCATCCACAGAAGCGGGGGAACTTTGGCAGATTTATAAGCTGGATGTGGTGGAAATCCCGACAAACAGACCAATTCAACGGGATGATCGACAGGATTTGATTTATCGTACAGCGAGAGAAAAATACAACGCTGTAGCACAAGAAATTCAAGCTTTGACCGAAGCCGGAAGACCGGTACTCGTGGGTACTACCTCTGTCGAGATTTCGGAATTACTTAGCCGGATGTTAAAATTACGTGGTATCAAGCATAATGTATTGAACGCGAAACTTCACCAAAAGGAAGCCGATATTGTTGCAGAGGCAGGGCGTCCTGGTCAAGTAACCATTGCAACCAACATGGCGGGACGTGGTACGGATATTAAGTTGACGCAGGAAGTAATTAATGCAGGAGGTTTGGCCATTATTGGTACAGAAAGACATGAATCGCGTCGTGTCGACCGCCAGTTACGCGGACGGGCTGGTCGCCAGGGGGATCCTGGTTCATCGCAATTCTTCGTGTCACTGGAGGATAATTTGATGCGATTGTTTGCTTCTGAACGGATTTCCAACATCATGGTGAAAATGGGTGTGGAAGACGGAGAAGTGATGCAACACAGTATGTTGACAAAATCAATCGAAAGAGCGCAGCGAAAAGTGGAGGAGAATAACTTTGGTATTCGGAAGCGTTTGCTGGAATACGACGACGTAATGAACTCTCAACGTACAGTAATCTATTCCAAGCGTAAGAACGCGTTGTTTGGTGAGCGTCTGGACGTCGATTTGAACAACACCATTTACGATGTGGTCGAAGATATCGTAACCGAGGCAAAAGAGGGAGGAACTTACGAAGAATTCCAAATTGAAGTTATTCGTTTGTTTGCTATTAACCCCGAAATAGAGGAAGAAGAGTTTACGCAAAGTGGTTTAACGGCCGTAACAGATAAACTGTTTCAGCAGATTCTCACGCATTATCAAAATAAGGAGAAACAAATTGCGGAACAGACGCTTCCAGTGCTAACAAATGTTTTGGCGGAACGTGGCGCCATGATAGAAAATGTGGTGATACCGTTTACGGATGGTATTCGTGGCATACAAGTTGCGACCAATTTGCAAAAAGCAGTAGAATCTAGTGGGAAGGAAGTTTTCAGATCGTTTGAAAAAGGCATAGTTTTGGCGTTGATTGATGAGGCTTGGAAGGAACACTTACGAGAAATGGATGACTTGAAGCAATCTGTGCAGAACGCAGTATATGAGCAAAAAGATCCCATTATTATTTATAAGATGGAAGCATACAATCTTTTCAAAAGTATGTTGGCTTCCATGAATAAAGAGATTGTAAGTTTCTTGTTCAAAGGCGAAATACCGGGTCAACAGCAAGAACCGCAAAATGTTCGGGAAGCACGTCCAGTACAGCCTCAACCCGTTCAGGTTAAAGCAACCAAGGCGGAACTAGCTTCCCCCACGGGTGTGTCTGACGAAGATCGCGATACGCGTGAACAACAAGTCACACAACCTATACGTAAGACACAAACGGTGGGTAGAAATGATGAATGTCCTTGTGGTTCTGGAAAGAAATATAAAAACTGTCACGGAAAAAACGCGTAAAAAATTTACGGAAAATGTTATATAAAGGATTGATATTTGGTTTTGTACTCCTTGGATTCGCACAGCTTGGTAAAGCACAATCGGGAATCGTCGAAGTAGAAAAGGATTCGCTGATTAGCCTTTTGCAAGAATTCAGAGCGGAAAACGATATCAATCCAACAACTGCCCGTATGATTAGTCTTGGATCGAAAGTGGTTGATAAGAAGAGTGGAAAACGGGTTAAAGTACGTGGTTTTCGTGTTCAGGTATTTTCTGGAGGAAACCGGAGTGACGCGTACGCAGTACAAGCTAGGTTTCAGCGATCTTATAAGGATATCGGAGCTTATGTGACCTATGAGGAACCAAATTATAGAGTAAAGGTAGGCGATTTCAGAAGCCGGTCAGAAGCGACGAATTTTATGCGAGAATTACGCTCGCAATACACCAACGTATTTGTTTTCACGGAAGATGTTTGGGCGTACGAATAAATAGAAAAATTATGTCCATGCTGAAAGAAAAAATAAAACAACTCGCTGACGATTTCTTTGAGGAGACGATTAAATTTAGACGCCATTTACATCAATATCCCGAATTATCGTTTGAAGAATATGAGACATCTGCTTTTGTTAAAGAACAACTAGATCGTCTGGGGGTACCTTATGAGAGCATGGCAAACACGGGTGTGGTCGGGCTGATCTATGGAGAGAAGCCGTCGACAAAGGTATTGGCTCTCCGTGCGGATATGGATGCCCTTCCTATACAGGAGGTAGACGGCCGTAGTTATGGGTCACAAAATTTGGGCGTTATGCATGCTTGTGGGCACGATGTGCATACCTCTTCGCTGCTCGGTGTGGCGGCCATATTACAATCTTTGAAAAGCGAATTCGGAGGTACCATAAAACTTATATTCCAACCTGGTGAAGAGCGCCTACCGGGTGGAGCCTCCATCATGATTAAAGAAGGCGTACTCGAAAACCCAGTGCCTACAGGTATCATCGGACAGCATGTGATGCCCTTTATTGAAACGGGCAAAGTAGGTTTTCGTGTAGGAAAATATATGGCTTCTTGTGACGAGCTTTTTATGACAGTGAAAGGTCAGGGTGGACACGGTGCGCATCCACATCAAAACATAGATCCCATCGCCATTACGGCGCAGATTATTACCGCTCTTCAGCAAGTTGTGAGTCGAAATGCAGATCCGAGGATACCAACAGTTTTGTCCTGGGGGAAGATAGTGGGAAATGGTGCCACCAATATTATTCCTGATGAAGTATATTTGGAAGGAACGTTTCGTACGTTTGATGAAAAGTGGCGGGCCGAGGCCCATGAGCGTATGGTCAAGATGGCAACAGGTATCGCGGAGAGTATGGGAGCAACCTGTGATTTTGAAGTACGAAAAGGTTATCCATTCCTCATTAACGAGGAGAGATTAACAACCGCATCCCGTAATTTTGCTGTGGAATATTTGGGAGAGGAAAATGTTGTTGAGTTGGATATATGGCCAGCGGCGGAAGATTTCTCTTATTATTCGCAAGAAACAAACGCCTGCTTCTATCGGTTGGGAACGGGAAATAAAGCCGCGGGTATTTCATCAGCTGTACACACCCCGACTTTTGATGTTGATGAAAACGCGCTGAAAGTGAGTATTGGCTTGATGTCGTATATCACGTTGCGACAACTGACAACTAGCGCGTAACCTTTATTGCTATCTAGCATGTCTTCACATCATATTGTTAGAGAGAACCAGGAGCCCGCTATGATTGTCGCCTCCTATGATGCGCTCGATGAAGAACATATGGGCCAACTGCTAGAATGGAGTCCAACGGTAATAGCGAACGACGACACGATAGATTTCTTTTTAGCAGCAGATATCAAAGTAGATGCTGTATTCAGTACAAAAGAAGAAACATATCAGCAAGAGCAAATTAAAAATCTCCCAATACAACAAGAGTTCCTACCAGACGCCCTGAATTATCTTATCCGAAACAACCACAAAGCCGTTAATATCGTGTGCAATGCACTGGATGAAGTGCTGGAAGCCTATTGTACTTTAATTAATATTGTCGTATTGTCTCATGGGAGACGGTATGTGTATGTCCGTCATCGCTACGAAAAATGGAAAGAAGTTGGCGCGCGCGTTTTCGTTTCCGAAAGCCGACTCAAATCTCTGGTCGGACTTAAACGTATCAGCTCACATGAATTCCTGACCGAACAAGATGGTTTTATTTATCTGGAATTTAATACCAATGAATATGTTTGTATAGGCGAAGAAATTTAAAATGTACACTATTCGAAAAATAAGCAAGAAAGAGGCTGCGGTAATCCATCATTTAGGGACGGAAGTATACCACACAACATATACGACGATTCTAAGTCGCGCACAAATAGATTTCATGCTGCGTAAAAATTATAGCCCGGAAGCCATTCAGCAATCTATGATAGACGGACAAGATTTTTATCTTATCTTTCAACAACAGGAAAAACCTTTAGGCTTTATCGCTCTTCAAAAGAAGAGTGAAGATATTTTGCGAATAGAAAAACTATACCTTTTAGCGAACAGTCAGGGACGAGGGTTGGGCAAAAAATTAATTGATTTCGCGATAGAAAAAGCAAAAGAATGCGATTGCTCGATACTAGAGCTTAATGTCAATAGAGGAAATAGGGCATATTACTTCTATCTCAAGCAGGGGTTTCAAGTTATGAAGGAAGTGGACATACCTTATTATGGTTATATCCTCGATGATTACGTCATGCAGAAACTAGTCCGTTAACTTTTCTACACGTGTCGGCGTTTGTTCTCCCGTCACAATCCCGACAGCACCTTTGGCAATGGCTTCTATGCTAGACTTTATATTCCGGATATCTAACGTCGAAACCTCGTCCTTTACCGTATGGTAGTATGCGTCTTTATCAATCTGCGAAGTGGAAAATGTATGCGCTGGAACACCTAGCGCTGCCAAAACAGCATTATCACTTCTATAGAATAGATTTTGTGTTGGGTATGGATCGGGATGGAACGTAAACGCTGTTCCTTTTAGGTTATCTTGCATCAATTCCGCCAAATTGGAATGATGGTAGCCTGTGATATATAGGGTATTTGGTCCAAATTTAGAATCCTTGCCGATCATTTCTATATTAATCATCGCAACGACCTTATCGGCATCAATATTATTGGAGAAGTATTTAGAGCCAAACATGCCGATCTCTTCTGCTGTGAAGGCGACAAAAATCAAGGTACGCTCGTTGATGCCCTCCTTTTTGAAATGTTTAGCCAAGGCAATCATGGCGGTCGTGCCGGAAGCATCGTCATCCGCGCCATTGGCTATGGAGTCTTTTCCCTCTGGTTCAAGGATACCGATGTGATCGTAATGTGCAGAGAAAACAACAAATTCATCTGATTTAGATTTTCCTGGGATGACAGCAGCCACATTGAACAACGGAAAATCTTCGTGTATGGTGTTGGCGACTATTTCAAAAATTCTGGTGTCTTTTTTCTTAATGGCGAACACTTTACTTGGACCGTTGGTTGCACCAGCTTGTTTTGGAATAACATTTTCACGTGAAAATATTTTTTTGAAACGTGCAAGCATAGGGGCAAAAGACGGGTCTATCCATACGATGTTATTGTTCGGATTGTTTCGCACGATATCGCGGAATCGTTCCGAGAAATCATCTCCAGCGCTGATTTCCATAACTTCTATTTCCGAATCTTGATTCCAAGAAAGGATGGGATTACTATTTAGTATGATAAACTCATCGGTTTTCAATGCCGCTCCATTGATCTTGATGGATTCATTTTTCGTAGAAACTTTCGTTACCTCAAACGTCTGTCGGTAGTTTTCCTCGGCATAAGGGTGTAAATCCACTTGCCGGAATTCCTCTGCAATAAAATCTGCTGCACGGGCAATATCGGGGCTTAATGCTGCCCTTCCGCGCATATCGTCGGCGGCAAGTGTTGAGATAATACGTTCCACGTCCGCCGTTTCCACTGTTTGAGCAGTTACAGCTGATAGACAGGCAGCAAATTGGAAAAAGACAAAAAAATAGCCATGTAAAACTTTTTCTTTCATAATAAGACTCCACTATGTGTGCCTAAAAATAGTATATTTCCTTTATAAATAGTGCTTGATGGCTGAGGAGAATTTATGTAAGTTTGATACAAGAAAATATAAAAAACATGAAAGAAGTTACAGTTGAAGAGCTACAAGGAATGATAGATCGTAATGAAGATTTCCAACTTATCGATGTTCGTGAGCCTTTTGAATACGAAGTTTCTAATCTAGACGGCGTCAACATTCCCTTAGCAGGAATCGTAATCGAGGCGGATAAGGTTTCGAAAGATAAGCCGGTTATCATACATTGTCGTAGTGGTAAACGTAGTGCACAGGCGGTGATGTTATTGGAACAACAAGGGTTTGACAATTTATCCAACTTAGCGGGAGGTATATTGGCCTGGAAGGAAGAAATTGATCCAGATATGGATGTATACTAGTTTGTGAAAAACTTAATCAAAAGCTCTGTTATTTATTAAATCGCTATGAAAAAGGGATTTAAACATGAATACTTATAAATGTTTGCTATATTGCGCGATTTTGGAACAATAAGTTCCATTTAATCTTGAAATATATTAATAATGGGAGCAGAAAATTCAGAAAATGATACTTTTTTTGAAAGTGTCCAGCGCAACTTTGATAAAGCAGCGAAGTTGACGCGCTTTGATCACGGAATTTTAGAACAGATTAAGGCTTGTAACTCTATCCTTCGGGTGCGTTTTCCGGTAAAAATCGGAAATGACATTGAGGTTATCGAAGCATATAGAGTTCAGCATTCACATCACAAGTTACCTTGTAAAGGAGGTATTCGCTTTAGCTTGGAGGTTAATCAGGAAGAGGTAATGGCTCTAGCCTCTTTAATGACTTACAAGTGCGCTATTGTAAACGTTCCCTTTGGGGGCGCTAAGGGTGGAATAAAAATTAACTCGCGTAAATACACCGATTTTGAATTGGAAAATATTACACGTCGCTATACATCGGAGTTAGTCAAAAAGAATTTTATAGGTCCCGGTATTGATGTTCCTGCGCCAGATTATGGTACGAGCGCACGAGAGATGAGTTGGATCATGGATACATATACTTCTCTTAATCCAAATGATATCGACGCCGAAGCATGTGTCACGGGTAAACCAGTCTCACAGGGTGGCGTTCGTGGTAGGGCGGAAGCAACGGGTCTAGGTGTATTCTTCGGTGTTCGCGAGGCGTGTTCTTTTCAGGAGGATATGGAGAAAATCGGACTCACTGCAGGTATTGCAGGCAAACGGATTATTGTTCAGGGATTAGGAAACGTGGGGTATCACGCTGCGAAATATTTTCAGGCGGCGGGAGCGAAACTTGTTGGTTTGATTGAATACGATGGAGCGATCTATGACGAAAACGGGTTGGATGTGGATTTAGTACAAGCTCATAGAAAGACGACAGGAAGTATTCTTAATTTCCCCGGCGCTATTAATATTTCAGACCCCGCAGAAGGGTTGGAACAACCATGCGATATCCTTATTCCCGCAGCGTTGGAGAGTGTTATCCATAAGGACAATGCGGATCGTATTCAGGCCAAAATTGTGGGAGAAGCGGCTAACGGACCATTAACGGCGGATGCAGATGAGATCTTGAATAAAAAAGGTGTCCTGGTTATCCCCGATATTTATCTTAACGCAGGCGGCGTAACCGTTTCGTATTTTGAGTGGTTGAAGAATCTTAGTCATGTGCGTTATGGACGTTTAGAAAAGCGTTTCAGTGAAAATATGTATAAAGAGCTCATTGATATTATTGAGTCCACCACAGGAAAACGTGTATCGGATCTGGAGCGGAAAACTATTTTACGCGGGCCGGATGAAATAGATTTAGTGCATTCGGGATTGGAAGATACGATGATAGGTTCGTATCGTGAGATTCGGGATATTTATACCGGCCGAGAAGATGTAGAGAATTTACGCACAGCTGCGTTCCTCTGTGCTATCGAGAAGATCGGCGTAGCTTATGAAGAATTGGGAATTTTCCCTTAAATAATAACAGGTTGTTCGATGACAAAATATTTCATCTTAAATATTGTTTTAAATCTTGCTATTGCATTTTTAGTGTATAGTGGTATTATGTCTTTCCAATCCGGAAATCATCTTTTTTTATTTATCTCTATAGCCTTGTTAGTGGTGCTGATTTACCTAAAGGTGGTGTTATTGAAGATTGTGAAGAAGAGTGTCCGGGAGGGTACGAAACAACAACCGAAGAAAAAAAAATAGAGACGCAAGAATTGCGTCTCTATAATATTATAGCACGAGCTCTATTTGACAAAAGGTGGTTTTTTAACGACGGCTTTTACCGTTTGATTTCGAATGGATATATATATATCCGTTCCCTCTTTAGAAAAGGCTTTGTCTACGTATCCCAACCCGATTGATTTTTTCAGCGTTGGCGATTGCGTACCAGAGGTTACGCGCCCAATTTTATTGCCTTCGGCATCAACAATTTCATAGTCATGGCGCGGAATACCACGTTCCAGCATTTCGAAACCAACCAATTTCTGAGAACCCCCATTTTCTTTTTCAGCTTTTAAGTTGTCACTGTTTACAAAATCGTTGGTGAATTTTGTTACCCAGCCAAGACCAGCGGCGAATGGGGAGGTGTTTTCGTCAATGTCATTACCATAAAGACAAAAGCCCATTTCCAAACGTAATGTATCACGAGCCCCTAAGCCGATCGGTTTGATGCCATATGCTTCGCCCGCTTGGAAGATCGCATCCCATATCTTTTTCGCGTTTTCATTCGCTACATAAATTTCAAATCCTCCGGCACCCGTATAGCCCGTGGCAGATATCAATACGTTGTCAACGCCCGCGAATGTACCTTTTTTAAAAGTATAATATTCCATCTTCGCTAATTCAATATCAGTAAGTCCCTCTAAGGCTTCGGCAGCTTTCGGACCTTGAACCGCAAACAAGGAGGTTTTGTCAGAAATGTCCTGCATCTCCACATCATAGTCGTTGTAATTGCTGATCCATTTCCAATCTTTTTCTATGTTGGATGCATTAACGACTAATAGGTAGGTCTGTGCGTCAATACGATAAGTTAAAAAATCGTCAACGATTCCACCTGTTTCATTGGGTATATAGGCGTATTGTATCTTGCCATCATACAATTTGGAAACGTCATTGGAAGATATCTTTTGGATTAAATCCATCGCTTTTTCCCCTTTTAGGATAAACTCGCCCATATGGCTGACGTCGAATACGCCGACCGCAGTGCGAACGGTTTCGTGTTCGTCGTTAATTCCGGAATATTGGACGGGCATGTTAAACCCCGCAAAAGGCACCATTTTAGCCCCTAGAGCGACATGATGCTCGGCTAACGCTATGTTTTTGATCATGATATCTAAATTTTTTCAAACCTAACTAAAATGCTTTGCATTCACGAACCGAATTTTAAATGAGCTCATGCATGCTTCTAAAAGTAAATAAAAATGCATAATTCCTAAAAATATAAAATTATCCGGCATAATTTATTTCGTCCGCATTATAAACAAATAGGCCATGTTACAAGCCTGATATTTGTCGTACGCGCATAAATTCGGGAAGCGGAGGCGCTTCGATGTTAATTTCTTGCAGCGTCCGTGGATGCTTAAATGTTAGACCCCGTGCATGGAGCATCATCGTCTCCATAGCAAATTGTTCTTTCCAAAGCTTGTTTTGTTTATTGCAACCGTGCGGCCTATCTGCAATGATGGGATGGAAAATGTGGGCAAGGTGTTTACGAATTTGGTGCATCCTACCGGTCTGAGGCTTTACCTCTACGAACGAATAACGGGAAGTAGCGTGCTTTCCAAAAGGAATATTAATTTCCGTACGGGATATGGTTCGATAATGTGTCACAGCGTCTTGTAAGACACCATTCTCTTTGCGAAGGGGGTAATCAATAGTTCCTTCGTCATCGGTATAACCCCGCACAATAGCCCAATATATTTTTGATATTTGGTTATTAGCAAAGAGTTGTTGGGTGAGCGAGTCCATTTCCCTGTTTCTGGAGAAGAGTAGGACGCCCCCTGTTTTGCGATCTAGACGATGTGCTGGAAATACGATCTGCTGTATCTGATCACGCAAGAGTTGTAAGGCAAATTCAGAGACGTTGGCTGCTATAGACGACCGATGTACCAATAATCCATGTGGTTTATTAATAGCGATCAGGTCATCATCTTCATAGAGAATATCCAGCATTAGAGGCCCTCTTTTATCAATTTGGCTATCTCAGCTGCTTTTTCATCTATTTTAGGGCTGAGCCAGATGGTGCCAAACGCTCCCCCGCCGATGGTATTTTCCTGGTGACCCACATGTATTTTGGTGAGCGAAAAGAGGTAGTAGTTTTCTACCATAACATGGTTTCGCATGAATTGGTCGATTAAGGTATTTCCAAAAAGCTGTATACCAAAATCTATAGCCTGTTCGTTTTGTTCCCCCGCCTCTTGTTTAAGAAGCACTATGGCTTTTTCTCTAACTATCTTTTCGTGCTGCTCCTGTTTCGGATTGCTGAAAAAAGCGATAAGCATGAGTACAATCATACTTAGAGCGAATATTCTTGTTTTGCTCATATACTGCAAAAATAGCGATTAGTGTGCAATGATTCCTATTATCCATTCGCCGAAGATCCATAGCAGGTAAATAAAGAACATACATAAGGCAAGCAAAAAGACAAATAATGCGGTTAATATTCCTTTGGCGCTTCCCTCGTGTTTACCTTCATTATAGTGCTCCTTTAATATTTTGACGTTTCGTTGATTGGCTTTAAAAAAGAAATCGACAATATTTCCTAGAATAGGGATAGAGCCTAAAATAGCATCGAATATACTATTTAACAACATTTTGGTTGCTGCTTTAGAACTTACGCCGTTTCGAAACATCACTAGAACTAACAAAACGGATGTCGCAAAGGTGATGGTTTGTCCAAGAACGGGAAAGAAGTTTAATAGAGGATCAAGTCCGAAACGGAACCCGCCGATTTTGAACTTGTTATCCAATAGGGTGGAGACGCGCTCCACCCATCTTAGTTCTCGTATTCTTTTTTCTTTTTCAAAAGAAAGATTGTTTTTCATCCGGAGATATAAAACAGTTCTACTTTAAAAGAACTATAAAAAACTACAATAACTCAAAAACACCATCGATGTTACAGGTGAGCTTGATCGGGCGCACGTTGATATCGAGGTCTCCTCCCTCCGAGGATGCATCGGCTCCCATTTCTGCTTTTGCAGACATGGCGTACATGCGTGGAGTCGGCGAGATATCGTTCCAACCAAACGAACTGTTGTCGTTAATAACGAGTACTTTTCCGATTTTATCTCCGGTAGCCGTAGCGATAATCTCTGCATTGGTACGGGCGTCCTGTACTGCTGCTACTTTTAATTCTTTCTCAATCTGACGCTTTTGAGAGTGATCGTAGCCGTTTATCGAAGTGTTTTGTACCCCTTTGGGATCCACTTGATCCAACATGCTATTCAATCCGTTGAGATTAGACACTTTTATTCTATATTGTTTCGCTTGTAGTAACTGTTTGTTTTCCTTTTTCTTCGAACTGTCATAGTTGTAACTGTAAATGTTTTGGATGTTGAAATCCTCTTTTTTAACCCCGATAGCTAATGCAGCATCATAAAGTTGCTTTTCCAGTGTTTCGATATCGACTTTCTTTTTAACGTTGCCATCTACAAAGTATTCCCGTAAGGAAATGGAAATGTAAACGATATCAGGTGTGACCTCTTTTTCAGCATATCCTCTAGTGGATACTCTTCTACTGGATTCGAAATTATTGGTTTGTGCGTTGGACATGGATACCATACAGACTGCTAAAATTAAACCGATTATTTTTTTCATATTTTTTATCTTAATTGTTACTTAATACAAAATTGCATGCGTATTGTTTGACGATACTAGTTGCTTTTCGTTTAAAAGTGAAAATAAATAAAGAGACATTAGAAATTAATTTATACCTTTAGAAATAATACATAATAATACATTACAATAATGCAAGAAGGCGTAGTAAAATTTTTTAATGAAACCAAAGGTTTCGGTTTCATTATCCCTAACTCTGGCGAGAGTGAAATTTTTGTTCATGTGTCAGGATTAGTAGACAAAGTTCGTGAGAATGATCATGTATCTTACGAAGTAGAACAAGGCCGTAAAGGTCTTAATGCGGTAAATGTAAAGCTTATCTAATTTAGATTTCAAATATATTTATTGTGAAGGGCTGTTTTTCAAAGAGGAAAAACAGCTTCTTTTTTTAGAGATTTATTAAGAAAGCCAGACATTTTACTGTCTGGCTTTGCATTTATACGTTAGGGTTGTTCGTAAATGGGTTGTTTCCCGGAGTCGGCGGGAAGTTGCCAAATGGGTTGGGATCATCACCGCTTGCTTTTGGATCAGGGCCAAACTCGTTTGGTCCCTTGTCACCTTCTTTGATCATCAGATAAAGGAAATATAGGTTGACAATCGGAATAAAAGAGAAAATAATGTACCATGTGGGGCAACCCGTATCATGTAACCTACGTACGCCTACCGCTAGTGTAGGAATAAGTAGCGCAAGAGAGACCAACCCCAAAATACCATATACTAACCCGCCCAAAATAGAGCTGATATAGGAGAGTATACCTCCGACGATGCTGATAGCAACATAGATTAGCCAAACAAATAAAACGAACATCCAGAATTCTTTTCTGCGTGCCCGGCCGTCGAAATTAGCATAGTTTTCTTTTAGTGTTTTCAGAAACCAGTCCATAACAGTAGATTTTAAATAAAGTAAGTAAACGATTTTTGCCAGTTTAAAAATAGCAATAAAAATGTTACATCAAAATATTTAGTTAAATATTTCTTCTAGGATGTACATTGAGTTTACTTGACCGAAGTTTTCCGTATGAAGCCGGTAAAATTCGAGCACTTTTTCGAGGAGATACTTGCGATCGTTCTTATTTATTTTGATACCGTTTGATTTTTCGAAATCCGTTTGTAGCAAATGGTAAAAAATTGCGGTGTGTGGCTCTTGCAATACATGGGTATGTGCAGGGAGCCTATCGGTAAATACACCCTCTACTAAATTAAAATAAGCGTATTGTTGTTTATGATGATGTAGGGGTAAGAAGCCGAGGAAGCGGCTTAGCTTAATGAGGAAGATCAAGTGGAAATTTGACAGAGGCTTATCTGTCTTATCCAGCCATATAATAGACTGTTGCACGAAGTTAAAAAGAAAAGCATCCGGAGATTGATGACGGAGCACCTTATATAATATTTCGTTTAGGAATAAGGCTAATGATCCTTTTACGATGTCTAAGGGTATGTCGATTAGCAGCGGGCGTGGATAAGCTTCCTTTATACGCTGTAATCCGCTGCTCTCTTTATTATAAACCACGAGGTCCAGGAGATGTAAAGGCTGAAAGATATTCGCTGGAATACGTGCTTTCGGTTTTCTCGCCCCGTTGATGAGGTAAGACTGCATAGCGAACGTTTCTGTGAAAATATGGACAACAATACTGTTGTCGGTATAGTTGGTTGTTTTGAGCGCAATTCCTGGCGTTTTGTGAAGCATGTCAGATTAAAAAAACAAATATACGAAAGCGAAAATTATCTCGCGTTAGAAAACGCGATGTGGATTGTGGAAAACTTTTAAAAAAAACATTTCATTGCTTGCAATTCACAAATTAAATATGGATATTTGCAAACTCTTTGTGAAAAGAGCGATTTGGAGAAACAACATTAAAAATCAAATATCATGTCAAGAATTTGTGATTTAACAGGCAAGGCGGCATTAACAGGGAATAGCGTTTCACACTCAAACGTTAAAACGAAACGTAGGTTTTATCCTAATTTACAAACAAAACGTTTTTATATTCCAGAAGAAGACCGTTGGATTACGCTGAAAGTATCAACTTCGGCGATCAAAACGATTAACAAAAAAGGAATTTCAGCAGTAATCGATAAATTTATCAAAAAAGGATCTATTTAATCGTTACCGCCTGTTATCAAAATATTCATGAAATCTGTCCGTTTTTTTAACGGACAAAATAAAGTAAAATAATGGCAAAAAAGGGAAATAGGGTACAAGTAATCTTAGAGTGTACTGAGCACAAAGAAAGTGGTCTTCCGGGAATGTCTCGCTATATCACCACAAAGAACAAGAAAAATACAACAGAGCGTTTAGAGTTGAAAAAATTCAATCCGGTGCTTAGAAAAGTAACTGTTCATAAAGAAATTAAGTAATTAACTGTAGCGCGTTGACGCTCTTAAAAATATAAGATAATGGCAAAGAAATCGGTTGCATCATTACAAAAAGGAGGTGGTAAAGAGTTTACCAAGGTTGTCGTAACTACTAAGTCTGCCAAAACGGGAGCTTATACTTTCAAAGAAGGTATGGTTCACAACGACAAAGTGAAAGAGTTTGTAGCAGAAGCTGCAAAATAAGTTGCGCAGCAGCTGTACCTTTTTAAAGTTTTCTTTAAAAGACAAGAGAAGCCGTTTTGGTATGTACCGAAAGGGCTTTTTTAGTATATTTACCTATTACTTTTTTTTATTCCATGGGATTATTTGATTTTTTTAAAAAGAAGCAGGAAACAGTAGAGGCACAAGAAGCTTTAGATAAGGGTTTGGAAAAAACCAAAGAAGGGTTTTTCTCCAAGATAACCAAAGCCGTCGTCGGTAAATCGACCATCGATGATGAAGTTTTAGATAATCTCGAAGAGGTGCTCGTGATGTCGGATGTGGGCGTAACGACAACCCTGAAGATTGTCGATCGTATCCAACAACGTGTTGCGCGCGATAAATACGTGGGCACTGACGACTTAAATCGCCTACTAAAAGAAGAGATACAGGCACTGTTAGCGGAAAATAATAGTAATGACTTCGAAACGTTCGAATATGGTGTGCACAAACCTTATGTGATTATGGTTGTGGGCGTAAACGGCGTAGGAAAGACCACCACTATCGGTAAGCTTGCCCACCAGCTGAAAGAAGCGGGAAATAAAGTCGTATTAGGCGCTGCTGATACCTTCCGTGCTGCTGCTGTAGATCAGATTAAATTATGGGGTGAACGTGTTGATGTACGTGTTGTAGCCCAGCCGATGGGTTCGGATCCAGCTTCGGTTGCATACGATACGGTTAAATCGGCTGTAGCGAATGGCGATGATGTAGCCATTATTGATACAGCTGGACGCTTGCACAACAAAGTTGGTCTGATGAATGAGCTGACCAAAATCAAGAATGTGATGCAAAAGGTTGTGCCGGATGCTCCGCATGAAATCTTATTGGTACTAGATGCTTCAACCGGGCAAAATGCCATTGAGCAAGCCACTCAATTTACACAGGCGACCGATGTGAATGCGCTGGCGCTAACAAAATTGGATGGTACGGCAAAAGGGGGCGTAGTCATCGGTATTTCAGACCAGTTCAAGATTCCGGTAAAATATATTGGTGTGGGGGAGAAAATTGGCGATTTGCAATTATTTAATAAAAAGGATTTCGTCGATTCGTTGTTTAAGTAATTCCCTCTATAGGACCATCTTGATGGCAGAGGAGAGCAAAATAAGCTCATTTTATATGGTCGATTATATGGTATATAAAAATGAACTTTATTTAGGTTTGATTGCATAGAAGCACTATGCACCTGTGTAATCATAATGAATAGAAATGAGAACAAAAAATAGAAAGGTTGCTCCGCAAGTGAGCCGGCCGAGGGTGAATGTCGTGACGTTAGGATGCTCCAAGAATACGCACGATTCTGAAGTGTTAATGGGCCAACTGAAGGGCAACCAAATGGAAGTCGTTCACGAATCTTCCCATCTACAGACAAACGATATAGTCGTCATTAATACCTGCGGTTTTATTGATAATGCGAAACAGGAATCTATTGATACCATTTTACAATATTCCGCACTAAAGGAAGAAGGGAAGATAAATAAGGTTATCGTCACGGGTTGTTTATCTGAGCGCTACAAACCGGAGCTTCAATCTGAAATAACGAATGTCGACGCATATTTTGGAACAAATGACCTTCCGGAGTTGCTGACAACAATCGGTGCAGATTATCGCCATGAATTATTAGGAGAGCGCCTGTTGTCCACACCGGCTCACTATTCTTATTTTAAAATAGCAGAAGGTTGTAACCGTCCTTGTTCCTTTTGCGCTATCCCGTTGATGCGTGGCAAACACGTATCTAAATCCATAGACGACTTAGTGAAGGAGGCGAAGTTTTTGGCATCCAATGGAACGAAGGAATTGATCCTTATTGCGCAGGACCTTACCTATTACGGTTTGGATATTTACGGCAAACGTAACCTCGCAGATTTGTTGCGCTATCTATCTGATGTCGATGGAATCGAATGGATTCGTCTGCAATATGCTTATCCGTCAGGATTCCCTATGGATATCTTAGATGCGATAAATGAGCGATCGAATATCTGCAATTATTTGGATATGCCTTTACAGCATATTTCGGATGCTATGTTGAAGTCAATGCGTCGTGGAACAACCAAGCAAAAGCAGGTTGATCTCGTTAACCAAATACGGAATAAAGTACCTGATATTGCCTTACGCACAACCTTAATATGCGGTTATCCCGGAGAAACGGAACAAGACTTCCATGAAATGTTGGAATGGGTGGAAGAAACGCGGTTTGACCGTTTAGGTTGTTTTACCTATTCGCACGAAGAAAAAACACATGCCCATACCTTAGTAGACAATGTGCCGCAAGAGGAGAAAGAGTCACGTGTAGAGCAAGTCATGGAGATACAGCAGGGTATTTCGTACGAAATTAATCAACAAAAGATCGGACAGACATTTAAGGTTCTTGTGGATCGTGTGGACGGTGATTACTTTATCGGTCGCACAGAATACGATTCGCCGGAAGTGGATAACGAAGTGATGTTGGATGCGACAATGGACTATGTTCGTATTGGTGACTTTGTGGAGGTAAAAGTGGAACGGGCAGAGGATTTTGATCTATACGGGAAAGTGATTAAATAGGGTTTCGTCAAACGTTTGCTATAATTTCTGTATCCTCGCGGTAGCTTCGTGTAAAAATATGTAAATTGGTCGCTCAATCCGTAGATATTACGATACGAAAAGAGTTAGATGAAAGCAACATACATTGATTACAGTGATACCGGTAGTTTTTCGCAAACACTATTAGCCTATCTTGCCAACGATGAACAGTTAATGCCTTTTTTCGGGCAGCAGCCAACCTTAGCGGGATTCAAAAAACAGATAGTTGAGAAGAAGACCTTCCCGCACAGGAAATTATTAACCACCGTACTTCGTGAGCAATATGGGTCCCTTTTAGCGCAATCCCCAGAAGTGGAAGCTAACATTACCATGTTGGAGGATAAAAAGACGTTTACTGTCACCACAGGGCACCAACTCAACATATTCACCGGTCCGCTTTATTTTATTTTTAAGATTGTAACGGCTATACGGTTGGCTAAAGATCTAAAAGAAGCCTATCCGGAGTATTCATTTGTACCGGTCTATTGGATGGCTACCGAAGATCATGATTTTGCAGAAATCAATAACACGAAGGTATTTGGTAAGAAAATTATATGGGATACACCTGCCGTATCCGCTACGGGTCGGATGTCGACGCAGAATATTGCCGACACCGTGAAACAATATTGTGGCACGTTTGGATTATCCGCGAACGCGGATAAATTAAAAACGATTGTGGAGCATGCTTACCTTCAAAACCAGTCTCTTGCAGCGGCCACTAGGTATATGGTAAATGAGTTGTTCAAACCGTATGGATTGGTCATTATGGATGCAGATGCCAAAGCGTTAAAAAAGGTTTTTGCGCCAATAATCGCTTCCGATATTTTTGAAGAGAATAGTTTTAAAGCTATTGAAGACACATCTGGACAGCTAGAGAAGTTAGGCTATCACACCCAAGTGCAGGCAAGGGAAATCAATTTCTTTTACCTAACAGATGAATTTCGCGAGCGCATCGTGCGAACAGAAGATGGCCGATTTGAAGTATTGCACCGTGATCTTTATTTTTCGAAAGAGGAGTTAAGGGCAGAGATAGCACAACATCCTGAACGATTTAGTCCGAATGTCGTGATGCGACCCTTGTACCAGGAGCTTATCTTGCCAAATTTGGCATATATTGGTGGCGGGGCCGAGATCGTGTATTGGTTGCAATTGAAAGCTAACTTTGATTACTATCAAATTCCCTTTCCGATTCTCGTTCCGCGAAACTCCGCCATGATTACGGACGACAATGTAGCAGGAAAAATTTTTCGCTTGGATTTGACGTTCAAAAGTATATTTAAACCAACAAATGTGTTAAAGAATGAATTTGTTCGTCGCCAGACAAAACATCGGTTGAATTTGCGCGATGAATGGATGGAGTTTAATGCTATCTTCGGGAAAATTAAACTGCGGGCGCATAAAATTGATCCTAGTCTCGGTCCAAGTACGGAAGCGGTGAAAGCACGGTTAAAAAAAGCGATTAATAATTTAGAGAAAAAATTATTGAAAGCCGACAAGCATAATCATGAAGATGCACTGATACAGATCGAGCGCGTGAAAGATAAGCTATTTCCTGGCGACGGGTTACAGGAGCGCACAGAAAACTTTGCTTCTTTATATTTAAGACATGGGGATGATCTTATTCGAGATCTCGATAAATACTTCAACCCGCTGGATTTTAAATTTACGATTTTATATTAATAGCGTTTATGGAGTTCAATTGGAGAGAAAGTAATTTTTACAAATACTATACAGAGAAAGCCGAGCTCACCGAAGAGGTTTTTGAAGAATTAGAACCCTACTTTTCGTTTAAGGAAGTGGCTCACCATCATTATCTACTTCGGGAAGGAGAAGTGAGCCGTTACACGTTTTTTGTAGAATCGGGCCTGTTGCAGTCTTTTTCTTTGGATGAAAAAGGGGGCGAACATATCCTGCAGTTTGCGCCAGAAAACTGGATCGTATCAGATCGTGCAGGTCAATATTTTAACAAGCCCTCTGATTTTTATATTAAAGCAATAGAACCGTCCATTGTTGTCTTTATCCAGCAGGAGTTTATGGAAAAAGCATCTAAGCAAAGTAATGCATTTGCCTGCTTTATGGAAAGCTCGCTACAGCGGAATATTTACATGCAACAGCAACGCATAAATTCGTTATTGGCGATGACGGCAAAAGAACGCTATCTCCTGTTTATGGATATGTACCCGAGCTTGTTACAACGTGTCCCACAGTGGATGATTGCGTCTTATCTGGGTATTACGCCCGAAAGTCTGAGCCGTGTACGCCGTGAATTATTAATGGAGTCGGGGCGTAAGAAAGGAGATTAATAAAACACTTCTGCCAGCATACACCGCGCACTACCACCACCACCTCTTTCAATGGTGTCCAACGGGCTGTGTATAATCTGTCCCCAAGAATATAACAGGTTTAGCTGTTCCGTTGTAAAGTTGCGATATGCCTGCGAGCTCATCACAATACAGGGATCACCCGCGGTAGACTGTACTTCCAGTATATTTCCTGCAAAAGAGCCAACCTGCTCCTCCGATATATCGACAATCGTCTTTCCGCTTTCTTCTAACCGTTTAATCAAATTCCTTTTTTCATATTTATTATCGATGCTGTCCGTACACACGACAGCAAATTGTGTCCCTATGGACATCATCACATTGGTATGGTAGATGGGTTTACGCAGGCCGTCTACGGTTTGGTTCGCTTCAAAAATAAAGATTTCATACCCCATGTCAAGACAAAATTGATGAGCAATTCCTGCGTCAGCGCGTGGCGATAAAGCACAGTAAGCAATTCGGTTTACATGGTCCAGAACCAGGCTGCCTGTTCCCTCTAAAAAACGATTCTCTTTCTCAAAATCCGTATAGTCAATAATACTTTCAAACGTAAATCCTTGCTGTTGCAGTGCATGCACGTAATTCAACGTACGTTCCCGCCGTCTGTTTTCAGCAAACATCGGATAGAGAACTGCGGTTCGTTTATGAAATGAAACACAGTTGTTTGGAAAAATACTATCGGGCATATCATATTTTCCTTCATCTTGTATGACAAGCGTATTTATGTTATTTGTGTTGAGTGCATGTACAAAATTATCAAACTCCTTTTGAGCCTGTTGAGCAGATAGAGATGACAGTAAATCTTCTTGAAAATAATTGTTGATAGCTGTCTCTTCATTTTTTCGAAACTGGTAGGGCCGGACTAAAAGTAATGTATCTGTTGTTTGTAACATAGTGCCATAGCTTAATCACGATATAGCGGAAGCGTCGAACACCGCAAAAGTCCTTCCTGTTTGCCAATTTCATGATAAGGCACTTCCTCTACATGGAATCCTTGATCTCTAAGCCAATAATTAAGTCGATCGAATCGTCGCTCGGAGACGATTACTTTCTCTGAAATAGAAAATATGTTACTGTACATTTCATACATTTCGTCTGCTGTTATGGTAAATATGTTTTCGCCTCCGAAAAGTTTACGGATATCAAGGTAGTCCGTTGGATTCCGAAATCCACCGGGATAAATGATAGCCTTATCCTTGCCCACAGGTTGAAAGCAGCAATCCAGATGGAGAGCATTTTCCCTCGGGTTGGTCATCGATTTGATCAGATCGAATTCTTTCACCATTTTGTTGGGAAACATATCCCTTAGAAATTGTACCCCTCTCATATTCGTTCTCGCAGTATTTAAAGTCGAATAATCGTCACCTTTGTACGTACCTACAAAAAGATATTCATTCCATAGGATGACATCGCCACCCTCAATGTGCACCTCTTCTGGTGCTTCTATTAAATCGTGCGGGGCGATTTGTTTGATAATATGTTCAATTGCCCGCCATTCTTCTGCGCGATCCGGAAGGATATTCGCTTTTATGAAGTAATGATCTACGACAAAGCCAATGTCTCGCGAAAATATTTGATTTAAATCAGGTATTAACTCGGGACGATATACTTTTACACCATATCGTTCCAATACATCGTGAAAAGCAGATGTCTCGAAAATCATATCCGACTCTACGGGATAAGTGCCTGCTAATATATGTTCCAGAGACTTTGGATCGTAAGCCTCTTCTGCTTTCGGGGCCGGCCCGTTTTGGTTCGCAATACCTAATACGACAGCCCTTAATCTTCCCGTTTCATTTGTCACCTGGAGTTTTATCATAAGGGTCCTTTTTATTTACTACTGTCCTAAAGTTAAGCAATTTACGCAGTGCGGGCTAATTTTTATATCGAAATACATTATTGATAAGATTCTTGTAGAAAGGTTAATAATAATAAAAAGAAGGTAATCTTATTTTGATTTTCTTTTAAAAATGATGGTGTATTTAAAAAATCCCGCAAACGTATGTTATGCATATAGCACGATATCCAGGTTTCGGTTCCTATTAATTTCGATGATTAAATCGTATCTTTGCGGTCTCAAAATCATATGAACGTATCGCTCTAAAAAGTTCTAAATAAGATGGTTCAGGACGACGATACGGAAAAGTTAAGCGCAACATGAGCAACATATTTTATCAAGAAAAATTTCAGGATCGCCACAACGGCCCAAGGGCGAAAGAGGCACAAGAGATGTTAAGCTATTTGGGGATGCAGTCCTTGGATGAACTTATCGAGCAAGCAGTTCCAGGCCCGATTAGGTTGAAAAAATCGCTTTCCCTACCAGCGGCATTGAGCGAAAAGGCATATTTAGCCAAAATTCAGCGGATTGCAGATAAAAATAAGGTGTTCAAATCCTATATCGGACAAGGATATTCCGATGTGACGGTACCCGCGGTTATTCAACGCAATGTGCTGGAAAATCCGGGCTGGTATACGCAATATACACCTTATCAAGCAGAGATTGCTCAGGGGCGCTTACAAGCCCTGTTAAATTTTCAAACAGCAATTGCTGATCTGACTGGTCTTGAAATTGCGAATGCTTCCTTGTTAGACGAAGCTACGGCGGCTGCTGAAGCCATGTTTATGCTATACAGTGCATGTAAGAATAAAACCGCAAATGTATTTCTAGTGACGCCTAACATCTATCCGCAGACGTTGGACGTACTGCAAACGAGGGCGGTTCCGTTTGGCGTGGAGATACGGGTCGCTGATCTCGAGGAAAAAAACTTGACCGATAACGTATTTGCGACGCTTATCCAATATCCAGCAGCGGATGGTACGATTTTGGATTATGCCGCTTTTACTGCAGCAGCTCACGATAAGAATATCACGGTATGTGCCATTGCCGACTTGATGTCCTTGGCGTTATTAACTCCTCCGGGAGAATGGGGTGCCGATGTTGTTGTTGGAAACTCACAGCGTTTTGGTGTACCGATGGGATTCGGTGGACCACATGCCGCATTTTTTGCGACAAAAGAAGCGTACAAACGGAATATCCCAGGACGTATTATTGGCGTGACTTCTGATTCTAGCGGTAACTATGCGCTACGCATGGCATTGCAGACAAGGGAGCAGCATATCCGCCGTGATAAGGCTTCTTCAAATATCTGCACTGCGCAAGCCTTATTGGCGATTATGGCATCTTTTTACGCGGTGTATCATGGTCCGCAAGGGATAAAAAATATCGCAACACGGATCAATGATTTAACCAAGCTATTGGATAAGGCCTTGCAGGAACTTGGTTACGAGCAAGTCAACGAAACCTATTTTGATACCTTACGTATCGCAGTTGGTAATCATGTTGGTGCTTTGAAAGCGGAAGCTCTCAACAACGAACTGAATTTCTTTTACCATGAAGGAATAGTAGGTATTTCCCTTGATGAAACCACAACTTTTGAAGACGTGGAAACCATTGTAAAAGTTTTTGCTAAAATTAAAGGAAAATCTCGGAATGACATTGATTTACGTAGTCTGGCCGATCAATTAACGTCGTCTATTCCAGTGGAAGTCTTACGTATCTCTCCGTTTCTTACCCATTCTATTTTTAATAGTTATCATTCGGAGAGTGAAATGCTTCGGTATATCAAATCATTAGAATCCAAAGATCTATCGTTGTGCCATTCCATGATTCCATTGGGTTCTTGTACCATGAAGCTCAACGCGACGACCGAGATGTTACCGTTGACATGGGCACATTTTGGAGGACTACACCCGTTTGCTCCTGCCGACCAGACATCCGGCTATATGCAGCTTATCAACGAATTAAACGATTGGCTATCTGAAATCACCGGATTTGCAAAAATGTCTTTTCAACCAAATTCCGGTGCGCAAGGTGAATACGCTGGCCTAATGGTTATACGGGCTTATCATGAAAGTCGTGATGAAGGACATCGGAATGTGTGTTTGATCCCTGCTTCAGCGCATGGAACAAATCCTGCTTCTGCATCGATGGCCGGGCTGAAGGTGGTCGTGGTTAAATGCGATGATCATGGTAATATCGATGTAATGGATCTTCGGGCAAAAGCAGAAGAGCACGCTACAAACTTAAATTCCTTGATGGTAACTTATCCTTCAACCCATGGGGTTTTCGAGGAATCCATCATCGAAATATGTGAAATTATTCACCAAAACGGCGGACAGGTATATATGGATGGTGCGAATATGAATGCACAGGTAGGGTTGACCAGCCCCGGTTTTATCGGAGCAGATGTATGCCACTTAAACTTGCATAAGACCTTCTGTATTCCGCATGGCGGCGGCGGACCAGGTATGGGCCCAATTGGCGTAGCCGCACACTTAGTGCCGTTTTTACCTAACCATGAAGTCGTAGAAATATCCGGCGACCAAGGTATTTCTGCTGTATCAGCGGCCCCTTTTGGATCTGCATCTATCCTGACCATTTCGTATGCCTATATTGCGATGATGGGTGGCGACGGATTAACCGATGCGACAAAGATTGCGATCTTAAATGCGAATTACATCAAAGCGCGCTTGGAAAACCATTACCCTGTACTATATGTCGGCGCGAATGGTCGTTGTGCACATGAAATGATATTGGATTGTCGTGCATTTAAGAACGTAGGCATTGAAGTAGGTGATATCGCCAAGCGTTTAATGGACTATGGTTTCCATGCACCAACGGTTTCTTTTCCAGTAGCAGGGACACTGATGGTGGAGCCTACCGAATCGGAGTCCAAGGTAGAGTTGGATCGCTTTTGTGACGCGTTGATAGCCATCCGTTCTGAAATTGCTGCAATAGAAACTGGTGAGGTCGACCAAAAGGACAATGTGTTGAAACATGCACCGCATACGGCAGAGGTTGTTACTGCTGATGAATGGGGTCGACCATATAGCCGCCAAACGGCAGCTTATCCACTTCCATACGTAAAAGCGAATAAATTTTGGCCATCAGTAGGCCGGGTAAACGATTCACAAGGCGATAGAACATTGATTTGTTCATGTCCTTCTATCGAAGAATACGCCGAGGCATAGAACGAACTGCTATACTAGGAAACTTACACGCCACTCCTGCGATTTTATAATTGCAGGAGTTTTTTTATTTTAGATAAAATTTAACTCATGTATTATGCGTATTCCTAAAGTCCTGGCTTTTATTGGCTTGTTTGTTATATACGGTGGATTAACTTCTAAAGCACAAGGAATTCTTTTTGAGTTTGGGGAACGGAAGAATTTCAGTACCATGATAAACGACGTGTCGGAAGCCGAGACGTTAAAATGGATTGACGTGAATACCACCGATACGACTTGGTATCGCGATGGGGATATGCTCGTGTGCAAAGGATTACCAATTGGTGTGGTGCGCTCGGAAAAGATGTATCAAAATTTTATTATGCATGTAGAGTGGCGTCACATGGAGAAAGGAGGAAACTCAGGAATCTTTGTGTGGTGTGATGCACAACCGGAGAAACACAATAGGCTACCGAGTGGGGTAGAGGTGCAGATGTTGGAGCTGGATTGGGTAAATCAACATAAGCGTAATGGAGAAACGCCACCTGTTGCTTACGTACAC
This sequence comes from Sphingobacterium arenae, assembly GCF_014692505.1. Lineage (GTDB taxonomy): Bacteria > Bacteroidota > Bacteroidia > Sphingobacteriales > Sphingobacteriaceae > Sphingobacterium > Sphingobacterium arenae. The sequence goes on from NZ_JACNYK010000001.1 coordinate 329,899, forward strand.
GGTGAACTTTTTGGGGCAGGAAAAGTGACTACGGTGCCGGATAACCCCAGAGGGGTGCGGAGCAAATCGATGGAGAACAGGTGTTTGGGTGTTGGTGAATGGAACAAATATACGGTAGTTTGTGTTGACGGAACGATTAAACTTGCTGTTAACGGAAAATTTGTAAACGGTATACGCGAATCTTCTAAAAGAAAGGGATATTTATGCCTCGAATCGGAAGGAGCTCAAATAGCGTTTAGGAATCTACAGGTTATCGAATTGGACAATGGATACATCCTACCAGAGCACATCGTAGAGGAGCTTTAGGAATTGGAGCATTTATTGCTTTGTAGTGATGTAGAATGTAGGAGGCTCTGTTCACTAAAATATATTGATAAATAATGAAAAACATCTATATCTTGCTATTTGGCGGCGCCATTTTGCTGTCGTCCTGCGGCGGTGGAAAATATGCGGTAACAGAAAAAATTTATAAGGAGAAAGCAAAGGAATTTGCGGAATTATACCAAGAAGCGCCCGTTACAGGCCAGCTAGAAAAAGCGGCTGTTTCGGAAAAAGAATGGATAGCTTCGGTTAATTTTGGTGTTCGAAAACCGAATTACGTTGTTCTTCACCATACCGCGCAAAATTCTATTGAACAGACCGTCCGAACTTTTCATAACCAGAAAGTAGGGGTCAGTTCACATTATGTGATCGGGCGTGATGGGAAGGTGATACAGATGGTGAATGATTTGTATAGAGGACATCACGCGGGCGTAAGCAGGTGGGGAAACGATACGGATCTCAACTCCTCCTCCATTGGTATTGAATTGGACAATAACGGAACAACCGACCCTTGGCCGGATATTCAAATTAATGCATTGATTGGTTTACTACGCTATCTGAAAGAAACCTACAAAATTCCACAAGCCAATTTTATCGGACATATGGATGTTTCGCCTGGACGGAAGATCGACCCCTCCCGTTTTCCTTGGAAAACGTTGGCGGATCAAGGTTTTGGATATTGGTATGATGATCATCTGGAAACGCCACCGGAAAGCTTTGATCCTAAATTGGCATTACGGATTATAGGATATAATGTAAATAATCTGGACGCAGCTATCAAAGCATTTAAAACCCATTATATCCAAAAGGACACCACTACGGCTGTTCTAAATGCCGAAGAATTGAAAATTCTGTATGCTATCTTTAAAAAATATCTGTAGCGCTTCTTTGTTATACTGTTTTTACAAATTTTTCGTCGTAGTTTTCAATGTCAACGATATAATTGTTCTGTACCAGAAAGTCGAAAAGAGGCTTGGCCTCGTCGGCTACAGGCATGTTCTGCGAGGTAATAATCTGATTTGTTTTCTTATCTAGATAAGGATAAGCGTATAATTTTACATCTTTGCTGAACATTCCCGAAATATAAGAAAGCAACTCGTTGGTATACAATTCTTTATTGTAGTTGTGTGTGTTGAAAATATTCTTCAAGTTGGCGGTATTGGTCGCGATACCGACATGTTTGGGGTTGAAGGTCTGTATAAACTCTGCTAAGTGATTGTTGCGTCGGAAATTGGAAACCATGATGTTGTTTCCGGTTGAGCATAAATATTCCGCTCTTTCTGCGAAATAAGTAAGGTCTTCATTTGTGATCCGGTTTTCCTCATCCAGAACATTCCCCATCAGTACTTCAATTAAAACCACGGTATCCTCCGCGGTTGCTCCGGTATTTTTTTTGAACTGCTCTACGGCCAAGTTGAAAAGATCGAAGTTTGGGTTAGATTTCTGCCGGTACTTGGTACGTAGAATAATGATATTCTTTTTATATAGGTAATCCTTAATTTGTGCCGCATGGGCATCAGGTTTGAAAATAGCCGCTTGTGCAAACCCCTTGGCAATGAGATAAAGATTGAGTAATCTTTCGTTGGCTTGTTCAAACACAGGACCTGAAACTTTGACAAGATCGATTTCTACAGAACCGATAGATAGATTGTCGACCAAGGACTCAATCATGGTCTGTGGATCGTCGGCATAATAATATGCGGCAAAGATAAGATTGACGCCTAAAATACCCAGCACCTTACTTTGTAGGCGAGCGTCACTATCCAACAAACGGACGTGGATAACGATATCGTTAACTGGCCCATCTATTTCGTGCTGAAAGCGTATGCCGATCCAGCCATGCGGATCATTCGTTTTGGTGAAATTAAGTGTCGTAACGGTATTGGCAAAAGCAAAGAATTTTTTCGAGCTGTATTTTTCACTTTGTAAACGCTCCGTCAATAGATTAAATTCATGGGTGAGCATCTTCTTAACACGTGTACGACTCACGTAACGTCCCGATTCCTCTACGCCGTAAATGGCATCACTAAATGCCATGTCGTATGCGGACATTGTTTTTGCAATCGTTCCCGAAGCCGCTCCGGCACCAAAAAAATTACGAGCAACTTCTTGCCCTGCGCCGATTTCAGCAAAAGTGCCATAAATATCGGAATTGAGGTTAATTTTTAGCGCTTTCCGCTTCGTTTCAAAGATCTCTCTTGCCATAAAGCAAAGATACAAAATCTTGTTTGTTATTCGGTCTGGAAGGTTGTCCTAGAAATAAAATTGGGTTTTGCTAAAGCATATCCAATTTTTGAAAAGAATAAAACAAGGCAGAAGCGTGCAGGGCTTGACCTATTTTATTGTCAAAAAGAAACTGTTTAGCCTCTTCTATTTCCATAATCACAACTTCAATATCTTCCGAACTGTCCAGCTGTTGCTCTTGGATTTTCGTTCCCCCCCGGAGCGCATACGTGTATGTTAAATTTCCGCTCGTTGCCGGATTAGCATATAGCTTGCAGATGTATTCAATAGATGTAAAGGTATAACCCGTTTCTTCCAAAAGCTCCCGCCGGGCGGCTTCTATTGGCTCTTCTCCATCTTCGACAACCCCGGCTGGAAGTTCTACCATAATTTCGTTCGCTCCGTGCCGGTACTGACGGACAAATAACAACTGGCCGTCTTCGGTAAAGGCAACCATATTGACCCAAATAGGGTACTCTAACACATAATACTCGTCTTTAATATTCCCATTGGGCAGTTGTAGCTTATCAACACGTAACGTCGCCCAAGGACGTCGGATGATATATTTAGAATCTAATAAAGTCCATTTCTCCATCATCAATCTTTTATGATGTCGACCATAATACGCTTTACTTTATCCTCTAGTTTTGCGAGTACCTGTTCGTAAGCGTCTCTAGACACTAGATTCTCTTTGACAGAGCAGTAAAATTTAATTTTAGGCTCGGTACCCGATGGTCTTGCAGAGATGACATCGCCGTCCACGGTGATGAATTGAAGTACATCTGATTTCGGTAAATCTATTGCTATTTTTGCGCCATCGGCCAGTATATGTGCGGTACTTGTGGAATAGTCACGGATTTCTTTAACCTTTATACCACCTAATGATTGTGGCGGATTGGCGCGTAGATCTGCCATCATTTGCTTGATTTCATCAGCACCTGTTTTTCCTTTTTTGGTCAGTGATATCAGTTTTTCTTGATAGAAACCATAGTTCTCATAAAGCTCCAACAACACGTCGAATACTGTTTTGCTTTGTGTTTTGAAGTACGCGGCCATCTCCGCGATAAAAGCACAGGCATTTACGGCGTCTTTGTCCCGAACTAAATCGCCAACGAGGAAACCGTAACTTTCTTCACCACCAACCAAATAGTTTTCTTTTCCCTCCAGTTTCGTCATCACCTCGCCAATGAATTTAAAACCGGTCAGCGTTTCATAGTGATTCACACCGAAGCTATTGCCGATGTCGGTCATGAGGTTGGATGTGACGATGGTTTTCACGATAAAATCGTTATCCTGCAGATCGCCTTTTTCTTTTTTAGACGATAGCACATAATAAATGAGTAAGCTGCCAATCTGATTTCCATTTAATAACTGCATCTCACCTTTATGGTTCTTTACCGCTAAACCAACGCGGTCCGCGTCGGGATCGGTTGCCATGACAATGTCTGCATCCAGGGCTTGTCCCTTTTGTTTCGCCATCGTCATTGCCTCTTCCTCTTCAGGGTTGGGGTAAACGACCGTTGGGAAATTTCCGTCCGATTTGATTTGCTCTTCGACAACTTGTACATTCTTGAAACCCCATGCAGAAAGCATCTTGGGGACGATGATGCCGGTTCCATGAATAGGAGAAAAGACTATTTTTAGGTCTTTTTGAGCGGATACGGCTTCTGGATGTATACTTAGTTTTATGTTCTCGTTAATGTAGATTTTATCAAAATCTTCATCCACGAGGGTAATATGATTGTTGTCGCGTTCAAACTTAATATCATTTACGGATTGTATGGCGTTGACCTCATTGATTACGTTTTTATCATGAGGAGCCACCAGTTGTCCACCATCATTCCAGTATGCCTTGTATCCGTTGTACTCCTTTGGATTGTGTGAGGCCGTCAACATAACCCCACCCTGACAATTGAAATGTCGAACGGCAAAAGAAAGCATAGGGGTAGGACGGAGCTCTTTAAATAGATATACGTGGATACCATTTGCGGAGAACACATCGGCAACAAGATGACCCAATTCTTGCGAATTATTTCGACAATCATAACTTACCGCCACGCTGATTGTTTGATTTGGAAATTGTTTCTTCAGATAATTGGAGAGACCTTGTGTCGCTTTTCCGATAGTATATTTGTTAACTCGGTTTGACCCCACCCCCATAATGCCACGTAAGCCTCCTGTCCCGAATTCCAACTCCTTATAAAAAGCATCTAAAAGCTCTGTTTCTTGTTTGTTGTCAACAAGTTTCTGTACCTGTTCAATCGTATCGACGTCGTATTCTGTACTGAGCCATTGTTGAATACGGTTTGTTGTTTCGGAGTCTATATTATTCATTTTGTAAAATTATTCAAAACTTAAGATTTTTGTGTAAAAAAATTATTTAGGCATCACATCCCGCATACGCTCGGTCGAGCACAACGACATACCATTGATTCATATATTTCTTAACGTGAAAAATTAGATGCTCGTCTTTGGTTAAGATGATGCGGAACGTATCGCTTTCTAGTTGTTTGATTACGGCTAAGTCGGTATCACGCACACCGTTAAATTCTTGATCAAAAGTTGCGATTGTGGTTAGTTGGTGCGCCTGGGAAGTCGTATCGCAGAAAAAGCCCAACTTATCCCATTTTTCTTCTCCACAATCAAAAGCAGGAAGTTTTTCAAACGTTAGGACATAGTCATTTTCAAAGGTTGTATAGGGAAAATATTCAGGAACTGGTCTATTGAAATCGATACTGTCTACTTTCTGATAGGTATCAGCGACCCCTGGCCGGTAAATAATGTATAAACCTAGATCGGGGTGGATGAGCGCATTTGCTTTTTCCTGATCCTGCGTTAGATAGGCTCTTGCAAAACGGGTGATGACCTCGCTGATTCCACGCGTATCTTCTGGGAAAATCACTGTTGTCGACTTTATCGTGTCTTTGGTGTCTTCGTTTTTGTTATTTGAAGAGGTACAGGATGCCATTAAAACGACATAGCAGCATATAAAAATTAAACTATTTCTCATCGTTATATTTTATTCAAATGTGTAACCCACCCGTTAGTAGCGTGTTTTTACTTCTTTTTAGTAAGATTCTCAATAATCGTTTTCAATATTTGTCTAGTAGACGGATTCCTCCATTGTGCCAACATCTGTTGCACCGCATCTGTTTTACTTTCTCTGATGTCCTGTAGCAAACGTTGACGCATATTCAATTTTGTCGTTCCCCAAGCTTGCCGTTCAAATTGTGTCCATGATTTTGCTTTTCGCGTAGCAGCGGTTTGGATACGGTCTGCGGAGACAACTTCATCAATAAGACCGCTTTGTAGCCCCTCGGCAGGCGAAAAGAGTTTTCCATCAAGAAGATATCGATAGGCTTGGGCTTGGCCTAACCATAGACCGTAGAGATCAAAGATACTGGGCGGCACGATGAGACCGATGGGCACTTCATTTAACCCGATAACAAATGCACCTTCTGCCATGATACGATAATCGCAGCAAATGGCCAAAACGCAACCACCCGCAGGGGCATGTCCTGTAATGGAGGCAATGGTTGGTTTAGGAAAAGAAGCAAGCGTATATATTAAATCGATGAATGTTTCCCACAAATTTTCTATCTGTTCGTCATTGTATTCATATAACGTAATGAGATCAAGGCCCGCAGAGAAGAATCCTTCTTTACCGTGAAGAACAATGGCTTCCACTGCCGGGTCGTCCTGAGCGCGCCTTAATTCTCCTATTAATTCTTGCATCATTTCTAAGTGCATCGCATTGGATTTCCCCCGGTCAAGCCCCACGTATGTGATATGTTCGTTTGTCTGTGCTTTGATAAATTCGCCCATAACATTCTTTTATGCTATTTTATGGAAAATTACGTAAAAAACCATCAATATTATAAATAACCAAGTCAAACTTTTTAAAATAGCACATTATGGCAGAATTAACAAACGATCAAAAAGGGGGAGGTCCGAAAGAACGCAGGCGTATTCGAAACAGACCCATGCCTAAAGTAGATTTGACAGCAATGGTTGATTTAGCGTTCCTCTTGATTACCTTTTTTATGCTCACTACCTCGCTGAATACACCCAATGAACTGGATATCGCTATGCCGGATAAAGGCCCTATAACGGAGCCGATTTTGTTGAGCGAAGATCGCGTGTTGAACCTCCTGTTAGGCGAAAATAATGAGTTAACGTATTACCGGGGTACGGCCGACTCGCCGAAGTCTAGTCCACAAAAAGTGGCATATGGAAAATTGGGTTTAGGAGAGTTGCTGGCGAAGACGACTGTTGACGTGAAACAAGCGACAAACGGACAAGATATTATTGTCCTGATTAAGCCTAGCGAAGGATCCATAGCACGAAATCTTGTGGATGCAGTAGATGCGGTACAGCGCGCAGCGATTGGACGCTATATGATCACGAAGATTAACGAGGTGGAGAAACGGATGATGTGACAATAGCGATCTGCAATAAGAACACATATTTATTACAGATCGTTATCGTGTTATTTTTATTTGACATCAACGGTTAGCGTTTGTCGCCCTAATCGTCCGTTAAAGTCTAGTCCTTCGATTGTTATAAGATATTTACCAGCTTCATCGGAAGTATAAAAATCAAAAGCCGCTTTACCATCCTCGTCTGTTACAATATTAGGTTCCCAATGAATGGTTGTTCGTAGATCCTGATTAAGTGTGGTTTCAGAATCGGGTTCATAAACGGGCTTGTAAAATGTTTTATGCATATGGAACCCTTGTGGTTGCACTGTCACGATACCTTTGGGCGTATAGTTACTTCGCATAGCATCAGCTCCTGATTTTGAAGTAATGATGATTAGGCCGTTCCCTCCGTAAGAGCCATAGATGGCGGTATAATTTATGTTGCGCAATACCTCGACGCTTTGCACATCCATTGGATTGATCATCGATAACATATCGTTTTCAACATACATTCCATCTAATATAACTTGCATTTCACCGCCCCCGCGTGTGGTGTATGGAATGCCATTTCGGAACATGACGCCCATTAAACGGCCGTTTAAACACATTTCTAAAGTCGTGCACGTTTCCAAGTCTTCCGCCCCAATCACCTGATCAGCATTGCCGGGACCATTCAGGTTTGCAGAACGCTCCGAAGCTTTATGTCGAGGGCTTCGGGCCGTCACGACAACCTCTTGAATAGCAATAGATTTTTCCATAAGGCCCTGTGCCTCCAATCCTGAAAAATATTTCTTGCTGTGAAGAAGCTGATCGACGAAAGTGGTATTTATATTGTTTTGTTCCCCAGGCGCATTTTTGTTAGGGTCTATGGCAGGCGGTGTTTCTGAGGGAATAATAATATCGATGTTATTTTTTCCTTTCTTGTCTTTTGCTGTTATCAAAAATTTAATGCTGTCAGGGAAGAATAGATTATCAAATTCGAAATAGCCGTCTTCATTCGCAACTGTATCAATGAATTCCATAAAATTATGTGTTGGGACTAACACCAACTTGGCATTGGGAACTGGCGCTTTTCTTCCAAGTTTTCGGGCCTGTCCTTTAATGGATATGCTTTTTTCCGGAGAAAAAATGGGCTCTTTGACCTCAAAAAAAGGTGTTATGTTTATTTTCCGCCAACCCTGCGTCAATAGCAGGTTATCTATATCATCTATTTTTATTTTGCCATCAAAATAATAACCAGGATTCTCTATGTATCCCTTTATATCGGTACTTAAAAGCAGTGAGGAAAGTATATTAGGGGTGATTTTTGAATGGTCTTTTAATTTATCCGTGTTGATGACGGAAGCCGATAAGACGGCGGTACGTATGCTATCTGATGGGGCTCCCGTTTCAAGCGACACGGTAATCTTATTTCGTTTATTGCTTGTTGGCGCGTCGATATTAGCGGTTAAAGGCAATACATTTTTCGCCTTGTAAACAAAGACAGGCCTTTCTATTAGAGGCTCTAAGTTGTGATTTAGAATGCTGACGGTTAACACGCCGTTGGGTAGGTCGGCTTTGGGTACTGAAAAGATGAGCTCTGGTCTGGATGCGGGCTGCTTTGATGCATAGTACACATTACCCATATATTGCGCTACGAAATATATTTCACTTCCGTCTTGTTTGTCGGGGCTTAGACACACCTGCGCAAACAATTTATCGCTGTTTCCATTGTTCACCTGGATATTATAGCCGGATGAAACTGGTTGGGGAAGTTCGGATTTTATCGTGGTGCCATCGTCGAACGTTGTATACGCGATCATGGGTTGTGTACCCTGGATAAATAGAGGGGCTGAACCCATACCCAAAATGTTCGTTTTGATTGTTGCTGCGGTATCGCCGGTCGTTGTAAGTATATGCGTTTGACTTTCGGCGCCGAGGCCGTCAGGTTTGAGCGTTTTGATCGCAATTTTATTGATGTTTCCGATCAATAAGTTCCCGCCTTCTGGAAAAAACTGTATGCTGTTTTTTAAAACAGTAGCTTCCGGTAGCTTAAATATTTTTTTTACTTGCGCTTCGGCTCTATTCGAAAAACTGATAAAAAGTTTGGACTTTGCATAATCGTCCTTGAAGGGAATGGACAGCTGTCCCTGATCGTCTGTTTTAAGACGCCCTCGTTTTAGGTTTTTACCTATCGGAGAGATAATTTCGTATCGTACGGACTCCTCGGCTAACGGAATACCCTCCATATCCTGTAATTGAATGTTGTAATTGCTATTGTCGAGATAAGAATGGGAAAGAACGTTATCTAATCGACCATTGCTGACTTGAATATTCTCGTTAAAGAAATAAATGGAGCTATCATTACGCATCCAGTTGGTATAGGCACGGACACGGTATGTTCCTTCAACGAGTGTATCGGCTAACGGAATATCACCTACACCTAGACCTGTTACTATCGGGATTCGTATGTTTGATACCACTTCTTCCTTTGGGCTGATAAGTTCTATGTACGCGATATGGCTAATATTGGATAAAAAATTTTCTATTCCCACCGTAGTATATGCTTTGAACCAAACCGTCTCTCCCGCAGTATAGGCGTGTTTGTCCATATGGAGATAGAGCTTTTCAATGGGATGAACGTCTTGATATGCATTGATTTTAACGAGAAGACTTTGTAAATCTTGTGCTCTTATACTGGCAGCGGACAGCGTAAGAAAGCATAATAAAATAAGCCTCTTTATATTCATAACAGGTGAAATTTGGACTTAAATTACGAAAAAAATCAGGATACTATATTAATTTTTTGTTGATTATTAGTCAACATCGGTATCTTTGCCCATATGAATATCTTAATTATTGGTTCCGGCGGCAGGGAATCTGCCTTTGCGTACAAATTATCGAAAAGTCCAAAATTGAATCAACTGTTTATCGCTCCAGGGAATGCGGGGACGAGCCAATACGGACAAAATGTAAACCTGAAAGTTACGGATTTTGATGGAATAGCATCTTTCGCAGTTGAAAACGAGATCGACATGGTTTTAGTGGGGCCGGAGGAACCCTTAGTGAAAGGTATTCACGATTATTTTTTACATCGCCAAGATGTTAAGCATATACCGGTCATCGGTCCTCAACAAAAGGGGGCGCAGCTCGAAGGGTCTAAAGATTTTTCAAAGGAATTCATGTTGCGTCATCAGATTCCGACAGCAGCGTATAAATCTTTTAATAAATCTAATCTGGAAGAAGGACTGTCCTATTTAGAGACGCAGAAATTGCCTATCGTTTTGAAAGCCGATGGCTTGGCTGCAGGAAAAGGCGTTCTAATTTGTGAAACGCTGGAAGAAGCTAAAACAGAACTAACGGCGATGATTGCGGATGCAAAATTTGGCGATGCAAGTTCGGTGGTGGTTATTGAGGAGTTTTTAAAAGGCATAGAACTTTCCGTTTTTGTACTTACTGACGGCGATTCTTACAAAGTATTGCCTTCCGCGAAGGATTATAAACGTATCGGCGAAGGTGATACAGGGTTGAATACGGGCGGTATGGGGTCGATATCTCCTGTTCCTTTTGCAGACCAAACTTTTCTTTCAAAAGTGGAGGAGCGCATCATTAAACCGACAATTGAAGGATTGAAGAAAGACGAGATCCTGTATAAAGGGTTTATTTTTATTGGTTTGATGAACGTCGATGGAGAGCCGTATGTTATCGAATACAATGTCCGGATGGGAGATCCCGAAACAGAATCTGTATTGCCAAGGATTGAGTCTGATTTGGTTGATTTATTAGAAGGAGTAGCCAAAGGAGATCTAGGTTCTCGAAGTTATACGGTAAATCCTAAGACAGCGGTAACGGTCGTGTTGGTTTCGGGAGGCTATCCGGGGGAATATGATGCCGGGATGGAGATTATGAATATAGAGAATGTAGAAGACTCTATCGTGTTTCACGCTGGAACGAAAGAAATAGATGGTAAGGTTGTCACTGCGGGAGGACGCGTGCTAGCTGTAACAACACTGCAAGATAACCTGTTCGATGCCCTCCAACAAGCTACGGCCGACGCCGGAAGGATATTTTTTGAGCGTATGTATTTTCGAAAAGATATTGGTTTCGACTTGTTATAAAAAATAATCTTTTCAGCTTCAATGTATTATAAAATAGGGCGTGAAAATGTTTTGGTGATTTGAATAATGCTCTTATATTTGCATCACCAAAAAACAATGGCCCGTTCGTCTAGGGGTTAGGACGCCAGATTTTCATTCTGGAAACAGGGGTTCGATTCCCCTACGGGCTACACACTTAAAAGTAAAAACAAAAACGCTTGCAAATCAATGTTTGCAAGCGTTTCTGTTTTATTTCCATCGACGATGCGTCCACAGCCACCAGCTGGGATCCCGTTGTATGCTTTCTTCCAGCATGTGGGCAAATGTTCTCGTTATCTGACCATCGGTTGTATCGGCAGCATGTTCGCAGATTATTTTAATATTTATCTCCCACCGTTGTTTATGGAGAGGTTTTAATTCTACGTATCCCACATAAGCATCTATCCGTTTTGCCAATTGTTCCGCGCCGGCGAACATGAAAGTACGCTGTTGTAGAAAATTGACGGCAATACCGTTATCATGTCCCGGAAATTGATCTGCAATAAAAAAAGTGATAGATGGGGTCTGTTTCTCCCGTAAAAGTATACGTAACGCTTGCGTAGCTGGCAACAAGCGCGCCCCATAGCGTGTCCTTTTTTTATAAACAAAAGAATTAAACAAGTTGTTTTTTAAAGGTTTATATAGCGCTTGTACAGGCATGTCGGTATGTTCAGGTAGCTTACTAAGGACCTCCCAATTACCATAATGGCCCAATAAAAAGATGGTTTGACGCTGTTGCTTAGTGACCCAGTTGATGGTTTCCAATGCGGAATCTGCCAATTGTAGTTTTATACGATTGGGATAGAAATTCTCCCATAGGATACGCCCGAAATTTTTATAAAAATTACGTCTATGTCGGGAAATATCCCGATAAGATAAGTTGGGAAACGCACGAGCGAGGTTTTGTATACACACGCTTAAGCGATACTTATAGATATGTCCAATGAAATAACCTAACATGATGATCCTTTTTTATATTTGACAATCATAAGTTTTCTTACCCTTGTTTTTTTGTAAAGTTTAACGTTAAGCATAAAAAACAAGCCCTGAAGCGGGTTGCCGCAAACGTCGATGAGTCGTCTCTGTGGACTATGCTGCGGGCAGTCTTATCTGGTTGGTAGAAGGATAACGACATTGCCCACTTTCTGCCCTGATTCGACGTAACGGTGAGCTTCGACGATCTGATCAAAGGGATAGGTCCGATCGATCACTGCCCTAAAAGTGCCACGTTGGACAAGATCCCTAAGGAGGAGGATATCACCTTGCTGCATGGTTGGAATAGGAAACAGAACTTTCTTGCCCCTTCGTAGCGAAGTAATCATTGCTAGAAAGATATTTTCTGAGCGCTTCCCTAATTCGGTAGAAATGTATATCCCTTTGGGTTTAAGCAAAGCTCGGCATTGTCCGAAGGAACTCTTGCCAACCGCATCGAAAACAAAATCAAATGTGCGTGAAGTCTTGGTGAAGTCTTGGGTTTGATAGTCAATAACCTCATCAGCACCTAGCGATTTCACCAATTCTATATGGGCGGTTCCTCCTACAGCGACGACATATGCTCCAAAATGCTTCAACAGCTGCACGGCAGCAGAACCAATGGCTCCAGTAGCTCCATAAACCAGTACCCGATCTCCAGTATTGACCTTTGCCGCTCGAATATTGCTTAGGGCATAATGGCTGCCCTCCGTCAGTGGAGCAGACTGTTCAAAGGTAAGGCCGTCGGGCAATAGTGCCACGGCGCCCGTTTGAGCAATCACCTTGTATTCCGCATGGCACCCAAATCCACTATCGTCGTATCCGAATACGCAATCGCCAATCTTAAAAGATGTAACATCTTCCCCGAGTGCTTCCACAACACCAGCAAACTCGCAGCCCAGCACCTTATTCTTTGGACGGAGAAGTCCACTGAATAGCCTCGAGACAAAGTAGTGGGCACTTCGAAAGCCTGTATCTGTGCGGTTCACCGTACTCGCGTGTACGCTGACCATTATTTCATTCCGTTTCAGGACAGGCTTTGCTATTTCTGTAACCTTTACCACCTCCGGAGGGCCGTAATAGGTATAGATAGCTGCTTTCATTATCGGACGAGAAAAATCCGTGTTTATGTCTGGGGCATTCATATCCATATGATATAAATATAACGTATAAAAGCCAGTATTAACGATTGTAGATGATAAAATAACCTTTTCTCAACCTTTCTTTAATATATCGTTGGCGAACGGCGTATACCTCTTTACGGCAGAAAATAGTATCCAAGAGATGCTGTTTTAAGTATCGGAATTTTCGTTTTTATTTCGGCGTAATCCGCTGTTTATCCAAAAAAATCAGAGAAATCACGGAAGATATATTTTGGGAAGATAAAGAGAACGAAAAATCTTATATTTAGACCCGAAAGACCATTTGTTTATGGATATCGTTAAATTAAATAAGGCATTTTCCCTTTTCGATGCGTATAATCGTCGTGACCCGACTGTTTTTAAAATAGATGGACACGTTGAACCATCGACGTATTTCTACACTGTAAAGCTGTACGATTGGGTTAAAAAACTGGATCCTGAAGCCAGTGAAGCTTTATTGCTAGCCTCACGATCCCAGCATATTGGGCGGTGGGAAGTCCCTCGTTCGACGTACCCTGAAGGAAGGGTGGGGTACCTCCAATGGCGAAGTGATTTGTCCAAATTTCATGCACAGAAGGCAGCCGACATACTGAATATTGTAGGTTATGACGAGGATACCATCGATCGTGTTCAAATGATTATTTTGAAGAGAAAACTGAAAATTGATGCCGAGGTGCAAACCATGGAGGATGCTCTTTGCTTAGTTTTTTTAGAGTTTCAATACGATGAGCTCATCGCGAAACATGCAGATGAGAAGATTATCCATATTCTGAGAAAAACATGGAACAAAATGACTGATCGGGGAAGAAAAGCAGCATTAACGCTTGATTTTAGTGAGAAAGGGCTATTTTTGTTGGGCAAAGCATTGGATAATTCTTCCCATTAGTTTCGTTTCTGTAATTCGTTGTCATCTTCCTTCTTTTAACAGTAGTTTTCGCTTTTTGGATGCTTAACCGCCATATCCTAGACGTTTTCATTATGCGTAAACATTCGTATATTTGCAGATATAAATTTAAACAGACTCTTAATAAGACGAAATGTAAAAAATAATTCTTTCAGGTAAATCAAGAACGACAGCGGCTGACGGCCATGTCATATTGTTTAATTTTAATGGAAGGATTTATGTTAAGCTTACAAAACATTTCATATACACACCCCAATAAAGACATACTGTTTAATCATATCAACTTAACAGTAAATAATCAGGACAAGGTTGCTATAATAGGTAACAATGGGATTGGAAAAACCACGTTGCTGAAAATCATTGCAAAAGAATTGCTTCCGTCAAGCGGACAATTAGACGTTGAATCCGATCCGTATTATATCCCGCAAATTTTCGGACAATACAATCATTTAACGATTGCCCAAGCACTGCGAATTGCAGATAAACTGCATGCTTTAAAGGAAATCTTGGAAGGTAGTATCAGGGAAGAGAATTTTAATTTACTGAACGATGATTGGACAATAGAAGATCGTTGCGACGAAACATTAGACTATTGGCAATTAAAGGGATTGGACCTATCGCAAAAAATGGGAACGCTTAGCGGTGGGCAGAAAACAAAAGTTTTCCTTGCCGCTATTTTCATTCATAAACCCCAACTGATTCTATTGGATGAGCCTAGCAATCACTTAGACACCTCAAGTCGACAGCTTTTGTATGACTTTATGGAGTCTACTAAAAGTACCTTACTGCTGGTGAGTCACGACAGGAAGTTGTTAAATTTGTCGGGTACAATTGGCGAATTAGGTCAACATGGGATTAGGATTTATGGCGGTAACTACGACTTTTACGAGGAGCAGAAGCAGATCGAACACCATGCGTTAAATCAAAGTATTCAAAATAATGAAAAAGCATTGCGGAAAGCGGAAGGAAGAGAACGCGAAACGTTGGAGCGGCAACAAAAGCTGGATACTCGAGGAAAGCGCAAACAGGAAAAATCCGGTGTTGCTCGAATAATGATGAATACATTACGGAACAATGCTGAAAACAGTACATCAAAACTCAAAAGTGTACACGCGGAAAAGATAGACGGCATGACGCAAGAATTGCAAGACTTACGAACCGCGTTACCCGATCTGGATAAAATGAAATTTGGTATTGATCACTCGCAATTGCATAAAGGCAAAATTTTGTTTGTCGCAACAAATATCAATTTTGCCTATAACACTACGCGGCTTTGGAGAGAAAACTTGAGTTTTCAAATTGTCAGCGGTGAACGGATTGCACTAAAAGGGCAAAATGGTTCGGGAAAGACAACATTGATCAAATTGATTTCCGGAGATCTAGAACCACAAACAGGCGCTGTCCACCGCGCAAAAAATAAATCAGTTTATATTGATCAGGATTACTCTTTATTAGATAACAAACAGAAAGTTTATGAGCAAGCCCAGCAATTCAATAATTCCAGATGGCAAGAACACGAAATAAAAACACGGCTTAATCGTTTTTTGTTTGCCAGAGATGATTGGGACAAACCGTGTAGTGTATTGAGTGGAGGAGAAAGAATGCGCTTAATGCTTTGTTGTCTGACCATCGACAGGAAATCGCCAGACATTCTTATATTGGATGAACCGACAAACAATCTAGACATGCAGAACGTTGAAATGCTGACGGAAGCAATAAATGAATATCGAGGAACAGTCATCGTGGTTTCACACGATGAAGCTTTTTTGGAGCGGATAAACATCGAACGGACCATTGAACTTAGCCGTGAAGATCAGTTAACTTTGAGAAGTTAGCAGCATCATTCTGTTTAAAAGGCTATTTTTTTGCGTATATTAGTCCTGCGGCTATATAAAGCTCAGATTTTGAGGATTTATATGTTGCGGTATAGACACAATTATAAGCAACCGTTTAGTGTAATTATTGCGGCTAATAGCTATTTTAATAAAAGTAAAATGACAACACTATGCAAGAGAAAAAATCAAAGCTAACAAGGCAGACAGGCGCGCCTGTTCCAGACAATCAAAACGCGCAGACAGCGGGCCCGAGAGGACCGTTATTAATGCAGGATTTCTGGTTTTTGGAGAAAATGGCCAATTTCGATCGAGAAGTTATTCCCGAGAGGCGAATGCATGCCAAGGGATCTGGAGCATTTGGAACCTTTACGGTTACCCATGATATAACCCCATACAGCAAAGCGGATATTTTTAGTGAAATTGGAAAGCAGACGGAAATGTTTGCTCGGTTTTCAACCGTTGCTGGCGAAAGAGGGGCCGCAGACGCGGAGAGGGACATTCGAGGGTTTGCGCTTAAATTTTATACCGATGAAGGTATCTGGGATTTAGTTGGAAATAATACCCCTGTCTTTTTCTTCCGTGATCCGATGAAATTTCCCGATTTGAACCACGCTGTTAAACGAGACCCAAAAACCAATCTAAGGAGTCCGAATAACAACTGGGATTTTTGGACGTTACTTCCCGAATCACTCCACCAAGTTACGATTGTAATGAGTGATCGTGGTATTCCTAAAGGATATAGGCATATGCACGGATTTGGCAGCCATACCTACAGCTTTATCAATAAAGATAACGTAAGGCATTGGGTGAAATTCCATTTTAGAACCCAGCAGGGAATAGAAAATCTATCCGATGAGGATGCTGCAAATATTGTGGGCTATGACCGGGAATCGTCTCAAAGAGATCTTTTTGACGCCATCGAGAAAAAGGATTTTCCCAAATGGAAATTGTTTATACAGATCATGACGGAAGAACAGGCTAAAACGTATCGCTTCCACCCTTTTGACCTTACCAAAGTATGGTCGAAGAAAGATTTTCCGTTGATTCCCGTTGGTGAATTTGAACTGAATAGAAATCCGGACAACTACTTTCAGGATGTGGAGCAGGCGGCCTTCAACCCAACCAATATTGTTCCGGGCATCGGCTTTTCTCCAGATAAGATGCTTCAGGGTCGATTATTCTCCTATGGTGATGCACAACGTTATAGATTAGGTGTAAACCACTATCAGATTCCCGTCAACAAACCGCGTTGTCCCTATCATGCATACCATCGTGATGGCGCGATGCGTGTAGATGGTAATTATGGAGACGCAATACATTACAATCCGAATAGCTACGGAGAATGGCAGGAACAGCCGGAAAGTCAAGAACCACCCCTTGAGTTGGAAGGAACGGCCTATGCGCATAATTTTAGAGATGATGACGAAGACTACTACACACAACCGGGTGATCTTTTCCGCATCATCAAAGCAGATGGAAAAGCCGACGTACTCTTTCGGAATACTGCAGCACAGGTGGGGGGTGCGGAGAAATTTATACAGATCCGCCACATCCGCAACTGCTATAAGGCAGACCCTCAATACGGTGAAGGTGTAGCCGCAGCCCTAGGCTTAAGTATGGAGGACGTTAACAGTTTTGATCTGTCACCTTATGATAGATGGGCTCCAAAGCCCACCGGCAGATAAGCGTAACGACAGAATAGACGGCCAAAAATTAGAACCCCGATAGGATATATTGGGGTTTTTAAGGTTTTGATAACAAAAACTTAATATGCACATAGCGGCTTATTCATATATAATTCCTTAATTTACAATAAGGATATAAATTGGTTCTGTTATGAAAGCGATTGTCTATTTCTTCCAAAAAATGTTCACGCGGCTATTTCTAACCCAATTCTCTTCATTTTATTCACCCATGCGGTCGTCTAAATTGTGATAACTATAAAAAGAGAAAGGTTGGATGTTGTTGAATAAGGATGCCTTTGGCGAAGATTTCGTTTGGGGCGTATCTACTGCTGCGTATCAGATTGAAGGAGCGCATAGCCACGATGGCAAAGGACCGTCGATCTGGGATGTCTTCGTAAAAAAGAAGAATAAAATATTTCAAAATCATCATGGGGATATCGCTTGCGATTTTTACAATCGCTACATAGACGATCTCTATTTGATGCATAGTCTCCATATTCCCAATTACCGATTTTCGATTTCATGGAGCCGTATTCTTCCAAATGGTATCGGCGAGGTGAACCGAAAAGGAATCGATTTCTATAACCAGCTTATTGACCTTTCTCTAGAGCTTGGTATAACGCCTTGGGTAACCCTCTACCACTGGGATCTTCCCGATACATTGGAGTTAAAAGGCGGGTGGGTAAACCGCGATATCAGGGATTGGTTTGGCGAATACGTCGCGATCTGTGTTCAGTATTTTGGCGATCGGGTAAAAAACTGGATGGTTTTAAATGAACCTGTCGTATTTACCGGGGCGGGGTACTTCTTTGGCGTGCATGCGCCAGGCAGGAAAGGCTTGGATAGCTTTTTAGCTGCTGCACACCATGCCGCGTTGGCACAGGCATATGGCGGAAAAATTATAAAATCCATACAGCGTGACAGCCATGTCGGAACAACATTTTCCTGTTCGCATATCGAACCCTATCGGATGCGCGAAAAAGATATAACAGCCGCCAAAAAAGCGGATGCCTTGCTCAATCGCCTGTTTATTGAGCCCCTGCTGGGGATGGGATACCCAACAGACAGTCTAAAAATATTGCATAGAATAGAAAAATACATGCAGCAAGGTGATGAGCGGGACTTAAAGTTTGATATGGATTTTATCGGCATACAAAACTATACCCGTGAGGTAATTCGATACGCACGTTTTGTCCCGATGCTACAAGCAAAGATTGTTAGTGCGGCCAAGCGTAAAGTTGAGATGACTGCAATGAAATGGGAGGTCTATCCCGAGTCCATGTATCATATATTGAAGAAATTCAGTGGCTATGAAAATATGCCGCCCCTTATCATTACCGAAAATGGGGCCGCTTTTCCCGATGAGGTACGAAACAATCGGGTAGACGATCCGAAAAGGACGAAATATCTACAAGATACCATTGCGCAGGTATGGCGGGCGAAACAAGAGGGGGTCAAGGTAAATGGATATTTCGTATGGACCTTTCTCGATAATTTTGAATGGGCAGAAGGTTATCACCCTCGATTTGGGTTGGTATATGTTGATTTCCAGACCCAGCAGCGCATTGTAAAATCCTCTGGACATTGGTATACCAGCTTTCTATCCTCGCGTCAAGAATTAACACATGATTTCGCTTCATTCGACACAAAAAATAAGCCCCAACGAGGAGAAGGGGCTTAAACTAACTAACCAAATTATAAACTGAACGATATGTGTTGCAGAGGAAGGATTCGAACCTTCGGAACGCCACCGGCTGACGCTCTGCTGTTGGTCAATGCTGCTGACCGCTACAAATATAAAGGCTATTTTTAGATCCGTCGAATCGAATATATCATTTAATGTTCCCGTAACAAATCGTTTATATATTCCCGGTTTTAAAAATTTCCACAGCAATGATTATAATAGCCATAAACAAACAAAAGTTTTTTTATTTGGAAAAAAAATATAAGTTTGCTTTTCGTTAACATCAAATAAATTTAGCGTTTGGATTATAAACCTTCAATATACCCAGACTTCATCATCATATTTGGTTCACGATAAAGGTTGCCGAGTATACGGGAATGAATAGAAAAGAGCATGGATATAAGTTATCTTTTCTTAATATAGAGGTAATATTGAAATTGTATGTTTGCGATATCATAGCGCATTATGAGTTGAAAGCACGTTGAAGATAGTCGGCTAATAGCACGTTGCGTATGATCAAAATCTATAGTTGGGGATAGAAAATGAAAACAAGAGTCGGATTGTATGTTGATTTGTCAGAGATCGCCTTACTAGACTTGGTAAAGCAAAGTGATCAACATGCGTTTCAGGAACTGTATAACCGATATAGCAGTAAGCTCTATGGAAATATACTGCGCATGACTAAATCCAACGATTCCGCTGACGATATCTTGCAGGTGGTGTTTGTTAGAATCTGGGAAAACCGTCTTACCATAAATACCGATCGGTCATTCAAATCTTACATTTATCAAATAACACAAAACGCGGTCTTCGATAGTTTTAGAAAAAAAGCACGCGACCGCGCGCTCCTTTCTGTTACAGCACGGGAACGTGAAGAACGAGAAACGCGCGAATCGCCGACAGAACAATGGCTTAGCGAGAAGGACGATAAGGCGGTTTTGAAAAAAGCAGTAGATCAGCTTCCACCTAGGAGAAGAGAAATATACCAGCTATGTAAGTTAGAAGGATACAGTTATGACCAAGTGAGTGAATTGCTCGGTATTTCTACTTCCACTGTCAATGACCATATTGTTAAAGCCTCCAAGACGCTGAAAGAATATTTGCAGTATACCCACTACTATATACCTGCGCTATTTTTCTTATTCTTTTAAGTAAATCTTTAACTGCACAAAGATAAAAACGAGCAGTAATCTAATCAAGCGCTATCTATTTATACCGTCCTTTAATCTTAATAAAAATATTGTCGGCGGAGCAGATGAAAGTTTCTTTTCAAACGTAATAGAAGAAAAGAAGATTGGAAAAGCACCCCCATACGATTGCCCAACTGTTCCAGAAATTTATACAGAATCGCTGTACAGCAGAGGAGTTAGATCGTCTTTATCGTTATTTTGATACCGATGAAGATGAAGACGTGCTGAAGGAAATAATTCTAGCAGAACTCGAGCGAGAAATCGAACCCGAAGAAGTAGCGAAACAACAACCCCATTTATCCGATCTTTTCGACCAAATAAGTGAAAAAGTTTTAGTAGAGCCAAATAGGCCGTCCTTATATAGAAAAATGTTGGCGGGACGATGGGCTCGGGTTGCGGCCTTATTTGTTATAGCGGGGTTTGCCAGTTTTATGTCTTATCTGTATATACATAACAGACCTGCTACGGATAAGGTTGTACAATCGGATATGGTTTACCCGCAGCCCGGAACTGAAAAAGCCGTGCTTACGTTATTTAACGGAAAGGAAGTTGTATTAAATGATGCCAACGAAGGCCAGCTTATTCAAGAATCGGGAATAACGGTATCCAATAATCCGGAGGGGCTGGTCACCTATCAGATTGATCCATCTGTTGCTATAGTGCAGAAAGCCCTTACGCATATCAATACCATCCGTACACCGAGAGGTGGCCAGTACCAAATTATTCTTGCTGACGGAACAAAAGTTTGGCTGAACGCCTCCTCCTCTCTAGACTTCCCTAGCCATTTTTCTGGCGATAGCCGGAAGGTAAAACTCTCGGGGGAAGCCTACTTCGAAGTGGCACATGATACCATGAAACCGTTTTTTGTACAAACTGCAGAAAGTGAAGTAGAGGTCTTAGGGACGAGTTTCAATGTGATGGCTTATCCCGATGAGCAGCATAGCCAAATCACGCTATTGACCGGTGCAGTCAAAGTAAATCGAGACGAAGAAACAATACGTCTACTTCCGGGACAGCAGGCCGAAATAAAACGAAATAGCGATGTGGTCCATATCCATACAGTGAATACGGAAGCTATTGTAGCTTGGAAAAATGGCATATTTCTTTTTGATCAATCCGAATTGTCCCAGGCTATGCGCCAAGTAGGACGATGGTATAGCGCCGATATTGAATATATGGACAAAGTGCCTGCTGTGAAGCTGACCGGTATGGTGTCTCGAAAAGATTCATTATCAGTTCTCCTCGATATTTTAGAGCATGCAGGTGGGCTAGAGATAGATGTTCAAGGTAATAAAATCATGGTCAAACAATCAAAATAAAGTCTATGTGAGTACAAAAAAAGCATTATGAATTAAAAATCCTTCCCGGCGGCAACCGAGAAGGAGAATAACGTTCGATCAAATTAACCGCTGCCAAGCCTGTCAGCATAACTTTTTATTAATCCGATAATCAAACATCCAAATGTATGAAAGAAGTATTACATTTTAAACTCCTACGGCCTAAAAATCTGGTCGTTAACGTAAAAAGAACTAACGTTTCCTCCACATTTCGACGAACATTCTTAATTATGAAGTTTACCGGCATTCTCTTATTTCTATTCAGTATGCACGTTAGTGCACATAGTGTTGCTCAACAAGTTACCTTAAAAATCCGAAACAGTAGTTTAAAGGAGGTCTTCCGGGAGCTGAACAAACAGACTGGATATTACTTTATCTATAATGAAAACACCGTAAAAAGTACAACACCGCTTACGGTCGATCTAAAAAACGTACCGTTAACGGCGGCGCTGAATGATATCCTAGACGATCTGCAATTATCTTATACGATGAAAGGTAAGACGATTATTTTGGAGAAAAGTCCCCGAAGCTTTGCCGTAAAAGCACCAGCAAAAGCACAACAGGATACAGTGACCGTCAATGGTGTGGTATATGATACCCAAGAGCCGCCCATGTCGTTGGCAGGCGTAAATGTACGCGTGAAGGGAACGGTGCAAAGCACCTTCACCGATGCATCCGGATTTTTCTCTGTAAAGGCAAACAAAGGCGATATACTCGTTTTTTCGATGGTTGGTTTTTTTTCTCAAGAGCACCGCGTGACTAAAAATGAACGAAGTCTACCCATTTCCTTACGCAGTGACGTCTCCGCGTTGGAAGAGGTCGTCGTTGTAGGGATGAACGAGCAACAGAAAAAACACATTGCGAGTTCGCTGTCGACACTACCGATAGAAAGCAATATCGCCGGAAAGCCCATTACCAATCTCTCACAAGCGCTGCAAGGCGGGGTAACGGGTATTCAGGTCAGCCAAGGGTCCGGTCTTCCAGGTGGTGATGCGGCCACCGTATATATCCGCGGTATCACCACGTTGAACAACGCTAATCCTTTGGTGTTGGTGGATGGGATCCCGATGGATATGAACCATATCGATCCCGTTACGGTAGAAAGTGTAACCGTTCTGAAAGATGCCGCTGCGGCATCCATTTACGGCTCACGTGCGGCGAATGGTGTAATCGTTGTGACGACAAAAAGAGGGACGGCCGGAAAGGCTAGGTTGGATTACAACGGCTATTTTGGTTACCAAACGCCCACAGCATTACCCCAAACAGTAGATGCCGTCCGCTATATGCAAATGGATAATGAGGCGCGGACGACGGCGGGACAACCCACGTTGTACCCCGAACTGGTCATTGAACAAACACGTAAAGGAACAGATCCGCTCTTGTACCCGAATACCAACTGGGTAGACCTTATGCTAGATAAGACAGCCCCGATTACAAGCCATAGTTTGTCCCTCAGTGGAGGAAACAGCTTAGCTCGTTTTGCCGTGACGGGGAACTACATGGATCAAGGGAGTATGCTTCCACATTCGCATGTCAAGCGCTTTAATATCCGGGCGAATACAACGGTCACGTTAGCGGAGAATTTTTTAGTCAATCTGGATTTTACCGCTATTAAGCGGAATCGCCAGTTGGTAAACCGGGTGACGACGAGTGGTACGTTTCGCTTTTTAGAAGACCTCTATCGCGTAGCACCCAATATATTGCCCCGCTATCCTGATCGAGACGGGCAGCGTTTTTATGGTCAATTTGCAGATATCGTGAATCCATTGGCCTATGCTGAAGTAGGTGGCCTGCGCAAGAATGAGTATATGGAATCCTTAATAAACTTCCGGCCAAAATGGACCGTGCTCCCGGGTCTGAATGTCAACGGACAGTTTAGCTTCCGGCTAAATAGCGATGCACACCACAACGTACGGGAGAATTTCACACATTTTGATTACTATACGGGCGTATTGTTAAGAAATTGGGATTTATTGCGAGACGCTAGCCAATCACGTTCATCCTATTATTTTATAGGTTTAAATGCGGATTATACCTACAGAAGCGAAGAACATTCCCTTTACGGGATCCTCGGTTACTCGCAGGAACAGAAAAATTCGGGAGATTGGACGGTACATGCGCTCCGCTCCGCTTTCGCTAAAATGAACTATTCCTTTGACGATCGTTTTTTATTGGAAGGAACCGTGCGTATGGATGGATCCTCGCGATTTGGCCCAGGCAAGAAATATGGCTTTTTTCCATCGGTTGCTGTGGGTTGGAACTTACATAATGAATCGTTTTTGCGGGAGTCAGCGTTGGTCAACAACCTGAAGTTACGGGCTTCCTATGGAAGCTTGGGGAACGAAAATATTGCCAATTACCTCTATCAATCTTTGATCAACCCAAGTACCGCGCTAGAGGTAACGCATGGAAACCCCGATATTTCCTGGGAGAAAGTGAACATGTTGGATATCGGTTTCGACCTGGGCTTATTTTCTTCCAACAAAATCGAGCTGACGGTCGATTTCTACGACAAACGAACCAACGGTATCATCCTCCAGCCACAATTGCCGCTAACAGGGGGCTTTCAAGCAAAAGTACCGGTTAATGCCGGTGAAGTGCAAAATAAAGGCTGGGAAGCCGCGTTGACATATAACGAAAGACTGGAGAGCGGCTTTGGTTTTTCCATCCGTCCCGGGTTTACCTACAATAAGAATGAAATCTTGAGTTTAGAAGGTGGTCCTTACGGAAATGATGCAGAGATTCGTAATCAGGTAGGTTCGAGCATTGGAAGCTTGTTTGGCTATAGAACCGATGGTCTATTACAAGCCGAAGATTTTTATGATAACGGTAAACCGCGAATAAGCGTGCGAAGTATAGAATCCGCTCCCGGCGATATCAAATACATTGATCTCAACCAAGATGGGAAGATAGATGAGGCGGATAAAACGATTATTGGCGATCCTATGCCGCGTGTCAACTTCTTCTCCAACTTCCGGTTTGATTACAAAAATTTCGATTTCGAATTTTTACTTCAGGGAACCGGAAAAAGTGACGCCATGCTGACTGGGATGTTTGCGTTACCATTAGACATGAGTGCTGATGGCGGGGTTCCTACGACCTATTATGCAAACAACTATTGGTCGCCAGAGCGTACCGATGCAAGGTTTCCAAGGCTGAATGCCAGTCCGGGAGACAACCGTCAGGCTTCTGATTTTTGGTTTCAGAATGGCGCCTATGTCCGGTTGAAATTCATTCAATTGGGATACAGCTTAAGCCCGCAATTAGCAAACAGATTAAAGCTCTCTGGACTGCGTGTATTTCTGAATGCGCAAAACCCTTTAACGTTTACAAGCATGAAGCTGATTGATCCCGAAAGTCGGGGAGACCAATGGAAGCACAGTATCATGGCAACATATTCAATAGGCACTAGCATAAGATTTTAAAGAGATGAACAAACGATATATTTATACGATATGTTTAGCAGGTTGTTTGCTTTTAACCACCAGCTGCGAAAAATTTTTAGTACAAGACCACCCTACGAGCGTGTATGATGAACTCTGGTGGAATACCTCTGCAGACGCAGAGTTAGGGCTATATAGGGGATATGTTGGTATCCCTGACGGTCTGTCCGGACGGCAAATCATGTTCTTGGATGCTTTGAGTGATCAACTCGTGGCACGACAAAGTACACGTGGCGAATATGAAGCATACGTCAGAGGGATACAGGCGTCGGATTGGGATAAGGCGAACCACATTTACATGGACAATTATAAGACCATTAGACGGGTGAACCGTCTGCTCGAAAATATTGACCGGGTGTATATGGACGAATGGCTCAGAGAACGGTATATTCTAGAGGCAAGAGCTCTGCGTGCCTATTATCACATGGAGTTGTTGATGTTGTTTGGAGGCGTGCCGATCGTAAAGACAGCGCTCAGCCCTGATAATAGCAAAATGCAGCGAAACACAGAAGAGGAAGTGTATGCATTCGCGATGTCGGAGTTCAGGGATTGTGCAGAAAAACTTCCGGCAAAATATGATTTTGCAGACCGCACCCGTATTACGTCTGGCATCGTCCTTTCATTAATGACCCGGCTCGCCTTGTTTTTCCACGACTATGAGGCTGCAAAAGATGCCTCGTTAAAAGTGATTGAGGGCGGAGAATATCAACTTTATCGCAGTGCGAATCCAGCCAATAGTTATGCAGATCTATTCCGTTATGCAGGTGAAGAGAATAACGAACGAATCTTTTTCAAGGATAAGGGAAATAGCGGTGCATTTAAAGCTATCGGCATGCCGAGTGAAGGAGGACAAAGTGTATTGTCCCCGACTGCGGCTATTGTCGATGCCTACCAGCTTAAAGACGGACGCAACCTGAGTGAGTTGCCGGCAGACTCGGTTGCACTTTTCCATCGCGATCCTAACCATAAAGATATGCGCGATCCGCGATTAAAAGCTTCGATATTGCTCGTTGGCGATACATTTTTGAGCTCTACGCTGAACCCGTTTGATAATTCCGGTATTAACGCAAATCGGTTAGGAAATCAGTATGCTACCGTTACCGGTTACTGGGTTAAAAAGTATCTTGATGAACGTGATAAAGAGAGTACAGCGAGCACGCGAATTCTTGATTTTATGATTATCCGTTATGCAGAAGTGTTGTTAAGTTATGCAGAAGCCCTCGTCGAACTTGGTGAGTGGGATCATCCTGACGTGCTCTATTATGTCAATATGGTCCGGAATAGAGCGTCAATGCCGAACATCACGCTCGAAAAATACGACTCGCAGGAAAAAATGCGTCAACTGATACGCCAGGAGCGTACCGTAGAACTGGCTTTCGAAGGGGTTCATTATTATGATATCCGTAGATGGGGGACGTGGAAAGATGTCATGAATGGCACGGTATACGGCGCCGTCGACCCCGAAACCGGCCAGAAAATCGAAGTGGAAACCCGGACAACGAATGGGAATCGCTCCTATTGGTGGCCAATCCCTGAGGTCGAGATGTTATCCAATCCCAATATGGAGCAAAACCCTGGTTATTAATTATTGAATACAATATTATCAAAGATATATGTTATGAAAACTTCATTGAGTTTCTTGTTTATATGCCTGATGGTCTTTTCTTCCTGTGGTAAGGCACCCTGGGAAGATTACGCGGCTCCAGTAGACCCAAACCCACCCACGCCGGGCGCAACAAATCCCGACGATGATAATGAAGAAGAAGAAAAAGACCCGAACAACATCCGTATTATCTCCATTGGTATAAATAATAGAAATGCGGAATATGATTATCTTACAGAGTTAATCAACAACGAAGAGGCGGATTTAGTGGTTTTGCGGGAAGTGGACAAAAACAATACCCGTACAGGTATTGACATCAATCAAGCGGAGCTCATCGCGAGTCGTGTTGGTATGCAATATGTGTTTGCTCCACAGCTGGATAATTACAACCAAGGACAGTTTGGATTGGCTGTATTATCGAAGCTCCCCATAGAAGAATCATCGATCATGAAGTTGCCGGTTGATCCTACTGAGAAAGGCGATGAGCGTCCCTTGGCTTACCTAAAAGTCAATTTTAACAGAGATATAGCCTTTGCATTTATCGGCGTACACCTAGATGACTCTGGCGGAGCGAGCCGGAGAGCGGCCAATCGCCCATTACAGTCGGGCGCCATCGTAGATTTCATTAAGGACATGGACATCCCGGTTTTTGTGGCGGGTAATTTCTTTTTTCAAAATGAGGGTGCCGAGAGTTTACCTGCTGTGTTGATAGAGGAATTGACACCGGGCTGCCGCCCCTGCGAAGCTACGGTAACCCAACATGGTGGAGAGTTTATTGCGGATCATATTCTGTTTAAGAATATCGATCCACAGCAATTGGTCGATTACCGATTAGGCCCCTCTATCAGCAGCCGAAGACCCGCAATAGCAGAGTTTAAAATCATCAAAGGCGAATAATGACCTCTTAAATATGAAAAAGCACTTGCATATATATCTTTTTGTCGTTTTAGCATGGATGGCTGCCTCCTGTAGTAAAAGTGAAACCGGCGGGCCAGCGGACGAAGACGATGCCCAACAGGGAGAACCGACCTTTGTTGTCGCTAGCTATAACATTCTGCACGATACACAAGATATACCAGACCATTTTAAATGGACGAAGCGGAAAGACTTGCTAACCAAACAGGTTATCGATAATCAGGTAGATATCTTATGTATTCAAGAGGATCAGGCCAATCAGGCGACGGATATCCAACGGGCTACTGGCTTGCAGATTGCAGGTACCTCCAAACGGATACTCTATAATGGGAAACGTTTTCTGATGCGTAGCCAAGGGCAGTTCTATCTGTCGGAGACACCAGAAAAAAGCTCCTACGGATGGGATGCGGCCGCGATTCGATTGTGTAACTGGGTATTATTCAATGACAGCCATACAGGCCGGGACTTCTTTGTTTTCAACGCGCATTTTGATCATATCGGGCCGGTGGCGCGTGAACAATCCGCGCTCCTGATGAAACAACGAATAGACTTCATGACCAATGGGCAGCCTGTTATTATGACCGGCGATATGAACGCCCGGCCCGGAGAGCGGCCAATCATTACCCTGACGAGCTTCCTGAACGACAGCCGTACGATAAGCGAAACGGTACCTAAAGGGCCAATGGGGACGTATAATGGTAGGAGTACACAGGGGGAATTTACCGCACGTATAGATTATGTTTTTGCAAGTAATCATATACGGGTAAAGGAATATGCAGTGTTGCAGGACGAAACGGATGGAATTTTCCCGTCCGACCACTTTCCGGTGGTTACCAAATTGGAGTTGAAATAATTTGAAACCTATTATTTAGGAGATAAAAGAAACATGAAAAGATATAGAAATTTTATCTGGATACTGCTGCTGTTAAGCACGGTTTTCGGCTTCGCAGCTTGCGAAAAGGCAACCGAATCGAAAACCGACATATTAGAGCAATTTGTCGCCTTGGGCGATACGTCTTATACACTCGCACCGGGCGAGGAACTCATTCTGGCGCCACAATTCGACAAACATCCCCTTCGTGAATATACATGGACGGTAGATCATTCAGAGGTGGTCTCCCTGCGGGAAAATACGGATGGCTCCATGACGGTTATCGGTATACGCAATGGAACGTCCATCGTAACCCTATCGTCCACAGACGCCGCCGTTGTAGCCGCTTGTACCATTATCGTCGACGACGGTTCGGCAGCGGCAGATGACGGCGTGATCAAGATTTTGGCGATCGGAAATAGTTTCTCCGAAGACGCGTTGGAAAATTACCTCTACGAACTGGCCGCAGCAGCGGATGTACCGATTGTAATCGGCAACCTTTACATTGGTGGAGCGCCTTTAGATTTACACTGGGAAAATGCAGCAGGCAACAAGGCGGCTTATCAATACCGCAAAATTGCACAAAATGGAACAAAAACAAACACAGCAAGCACGAGTATCGCTACTGCCATCGCTGACGACGATTGGGATTATATCAGCCTTCAACAAGCTAGTCCTAATTCTGGGCAATACAATACCTTTGTTACCCCATTGCCATTACTAGCAGAGTATGTGAAAGAAACGGCCACCAATTCAAAGGTGAAGTTAATCCTGCACCAGACTTGGGCTTATGCGCAAAATTCCACCCATCAGGGCTTTGCAAACTACAATAACGACCAAAAGACAATGTATGACGCGATCGTAGATGCAACGGGACGTGCGGCAGATCTTATTCAAGCAGATATGCTCGTTCCGACCGGCACGGCCATCCAAAATGGACGTACCAGCCTTATTGGCGACAATTTTACGCGGGACGGTTATCACTTGGACCTAACGATAGGTCGATATACAGCGGCCTGTACCTGGTTTGAGATGTTGACAGGCAAAAGTGTCGTCGGCAATCTATTTAAACCCGAGGCGTTGAACGATTATGAAACGGAGATTGCGCAGTACGCGGCACATTATGCCGTATCACAACCGGCCGAAGTGACAGAATTGACAGCGTATCAAGATGGGGGAGGGACAGGCGTTTTAACAAAACCTGTATTTGTTGGTTTTGGATTTAACGATGCCATAGCCGGATGGAATGGCTTTATGGGCGCGAATAGCTACCTTGCAGGAGAATCCCTTGCCAACCTGAAGGATGAGGAAGGAAATTATACCGGTGTTTCCATCACGATTGTGGAAGGATTTAATGGGCGAAACGCGAATGGGGAGAAAAATACAACAACTGACATGAACATTCCCTCCGAAGTTTCTTCGTATTCATACTTTGGTAACAGCAAAAAAGTTTTCAGCGGCAAGACAATCGTACAAAGTACGCTTCGTTTATCGGGACTGAACAAGACCAAGAAATATAATTTCTGTTTCTTCGGTACCCGATCCGACGTAGGTGCTGGAGACAATCGCGAAGCGAAATACATTGTAAAAGGAGAAAATGAAGTTGTATCTTATCTGGATGCATCCAATAATATGACAAAAACGGCTTGCTCGAATGCTGTTCAACCCGATAATAAAGGTGAAATTACGATAACAATTACGTCCGGAGAAAATAATACGAATACGACAGGATTTTTCTATATCAATGCCATAAGGATCGCTACGGCTGACTGATACATATCCTCACTCACAGATCCTTGATCCGGTTTACCGGGTCAAGGATTTTAAAGTTCCGCCGGCTATAACTATCCTAACAAATATTTTTCTAATATTCTTTTAAACATCTGAAAATTGGCATTATACTATTTACTTTTGTACGCATAAAAGTAGACGACAACATGTACAGCTTTAAAAATGATTACGCAGAAGGTGCACATCCCCATATTCTCCAAAAACTCATAGAGACAAATCTTGTACAGCAAAGCGGTTACGGTGAAGATGCGTATTCTATCAAGGCAAAGGAAATATTGAAGCAAAAGATCGACAATCCAGATGCGATCATTTATTTTGTTTCCGGGGGTACCCAAACCAATCTAATTGTTATATCTTCTCTGTTGAGACCACATGAAGCAGTTATTAGCGCTAAGACAGGACATATTTATGCGAATGAGGCGGGGGCAATAGAGGCTACGGGGCATCGGGTCATCACCATTGATTCCGAAGATGGTAAATTAAAGCCAGCCGATATTGAAAATGTATTACAAGCTTATTCCCTTAGGCCTCATGTCGTAAAACCGAAATTGGTATATATATCCAATTCGACCGAAATAGGTACTATCTATACAAAATCGGAACTTGAACAGTTATCTTCCTTCTGCCGATCAAAAGCGTTATACCTGTTTTTGGATGGCGCAAGATTAGGACATGCACTAACTGCCAAGAATAATGACCTGACTTTATCCGATATTGCCGCTCACACAGATGTCTTTTATATAGGAGGCACGAAAAATGGGGCATTATTAGGTGAAGCCATTATCTTTAATAAACCTCACCTAGCAAAGGACTTCGACTATATGTTAAAGCAAAAAGGAGCATTATTGGCCAAAGGACGTTTATTAGGGGTCCAATTCCTCGAACTATTCAGGAATGATTTATATTTCTCATTGGCAAGGCATGCCAATGAAATGGCGACAAAAATAGCAGATGCAATGGAAGCACAAGGTTATCCGTTTCTTACACCACCTTGTACAAACCAGATTTTCCCTATTCTTCCAAAACCTGTGATTGATGAACTCATGCGCGAATATGATTTTTATGAATGGAAAGTCGCTGATGAACAGCGGTCTGCCGTTCGCATTATGACATCGTGGGCTACAGACGAAAGCGTAGTGGATGCGTTTATTGACCGTTTGAAAGGAATAATGAATTAATCTACTAAAACTTTCTCAAAAGCTTTTCTGGGGGTTCCCCGGAAGACGACCTCTCCACAATAGGTATAGCCCAATTTCCGGAATATGTTAAGCATACCGGCATTGTCAAAATTTGTATCCGCTTTCACACTGCGGATCATATGTTGTCGGGCAAAATCTTCGATATACAGCAACATCTTTTGCGCTAAGCCTTTACCTAAATGACTTTCGGCAACAACTACCCGATGGTATACGACAAAATCTCCTTCTGTTAACCATTTCCCATTCAATTTAGCGTACGCCGGTTCGTTATTTATCCATATCGCGCAATAACCTGCGATGGTATGGCCGTCGACCAATACGTATCCTTGGCCCTTTTCTATATCACCGTCAACAACGGCAGGATTCGGATAACCATCTTGCCATTGGTTGCTCCCGTCTTCCTTTCTCCGTTGTATGGCGCGTGCTAAGATTTCCCATATTTGGGGTGCGTCTACTTGTTGCGCTTGTCTAAAAGAATATTCCATTTTTATGGTACGAATTTACACTATTTATTACAAACAGATAACATGGCCTCCTTTAATAATTGCTAAGTTTGGGATAACAACTTAGTACGAAAGGCGCATAGCCTGGGAAGAAGTTTGATACGTTCTTTCATCAAAAGTTTTAACGAATGAATGTAAACAATATAAATATGGATAGAGTAACAATTAAAAACACCGATTTAGAAATAGCGCCCATCAATTTTGGCGGTAATGTCTTAGGTTGGACATTAGATGAGCGCGCATCTTTTGATATATTGGATAAATTTATAGCCGCCGGTTTTAACTTTATCGATACAGCGGATACATATGCTTGGTGGGTAAACGGAACGGGAGGGCAATCCGAGGAAATAATTGGTAAATGGCTGAAAAGTCGTGGCAATCGAAACCAGATGGTGATCGCTACGAAAGTAGGATCGGAAACCAAGGAACACGGCTTTGACATCAGCAAAAAACACATCTTAAAGTCGGCGGATGAGTCGTTGCGTCGGCTAGGAGTGGATTGTATTGATTTATATTATACACATTTTGATGATAATAGCACGCCAATAGAAGAAACCCTGTCTGCTTATGATGAATTAATGAAAGCAGGCAAAGTCCGTTACATTGCGGCGTCCAACCTTTCTCCAGCCCGGCTTACCGAGAGTTTTGCGGTGGCAGATAAAAATGGTTTACCGAAGTATGTCGCTTTGCAACCGCATTATAATCTGGTAGAACGTACAACCTTTGAGACTGATTATGCAGCCATAGTGGAACAGTATAATTTAAGTGTTTTTCCATATTGGTCGCTGGCCGCGGGATTTCTGACAGGGAAATACAGATCAGACGAGGACTTCCATAAAACGATTAGAGGCGGTAGTGTTAAAAAGTACTTCGATGATAGAGGAAAGGCCGTTTTGAAAGCACTGGATACCGTCGCCGAAAAACATACAACAAAGCAAGCTACCGTAGCTTTAGCTTGGTTATTAGCAAATCCGCTAGTTACCGCACCTATCGTCAGTGCGACCAGTGAAGGCCAGCTGCAAACGTTGTTTGCTGCACCTGAGCTGAAATTGGATGGAGAGGATTTAGCGCTATTGAATGAGGCCAGTAAATAGCGTTAACCTCCGTGTTTGTCGGTGATATATATTTCAGTTAAACCATCATCGGATTTAAAACGTATATTATAGCCTGTCTGCTCGGTGAGCTTCACAGGCGGCAGGCTTTTTGATTCGAAACTTGTGCTGTTCATCTCCTCTTTTGGTCTGTGCGCCCTATTCATCTCGGTTGATTTCGCGATATGATAAATATCGCCATCTACTTTGAGGATTTTAAACCAACCAAAACGGCCTTCCATGCCCAGCGGATTTCCTTTCTCTTTATATATTTCGTACCGACCAAAGTAGACGTCGCCTCCCACAGGAGCCTGTTCCATGGCCACATATTCAGCAGGTTTTGGTAAAGGAGGTTTCACCTCGTTATAAACGATCATGCCCAATACACCCATCATTAGAAGGGCAAATATCCATCCAATAATAGTCATTTTGAAGATATAGGGAGGCTTGGGAGCTTCTAACGCCTTCTCCCTATAGAAAACCTTCATCTCCGGTGTCCATAGACGTTTTGGAATCTTTTTGTTGTGTACTTTATCCCAATATTCACCATAGGTTTTTTTGGTGTTTACGATATAAAGCGCGGTGCGTATTTTATTACGATAAATTCCTAATACCATGGTGTTGCCCGGATTCTTAGGATTTTGCAACATATCTGTATGATGTGCACTTTGTTCTATTTTGTCAATTGCAAAAAACATAATTTCTAATCGTTAAATTACTTGTTAAACTTTTCGATCTTTACGTAATATCAGGGCTTAAACGTACGATAAATAAACCATTTTAGGATTTATCAAGAAACGAAAATCGATTTTCAAACAACTTGCCGATTAAAGGCAAGGGCTTTTGTACTTCATTGGCGGCATTGATAATACCGAATATCATCAAAACTAAGAATACAACACTTACCAAACTAAGCGGAGTACCTAATGTGGGAACAAGCATAATCGTGACACTTAGCATCACATTTGCGAGAATCGCGACGACCAAAAGACCTAATCCTTGGCGCAGATGATAAATACTTAATGTGTCTCTTTTTCCTTTGCTGCCAAAATAAGCGATCAGCCATAAAACACCCAAATAAGCGAGAATAGATTGCGTTTTCGGATTCATGATAAATAAGTTTAAAAAATAATAAAGCGAAGTTCTGTATAAATCGATAAACCCAAAGCATACATGAATGCACAAAGCGTCTACGGGTTCTTTTTCTGTATATACAAACTATATACATTATTTCTATCTTGTTGTTATTTAGTTGTTTGTGTATCGTGTCTGATGTGTCGTTTTTTAAATACAATGCGGCTTGGATTCATTATTAATGTATTTTTGTATATAGCAATTTTACATAGGATACATTGTTTTATTTAAAGACGTTTAT
Source organism: Sphingobacterium arenae (assembly GCF_014692505.1). GTDB lineage: Bacteria > Bacteroidota > Bacteroidia > Sphingobacteriales > Sphingobacteriaceae > Sphingobacterium > Sphingobacterium arenae. The sequence continues at coordinate 364,519 of NZ_JACNYK010000001.1, forward strand.
TGCCATGGATTTGAAAAAAGCATTGTTTTATATGGCTCTGTTATTCTCCTGTTGCCTTTGCCGGGCACAGTATATCTTTTCTTCAACACAACAGGTGCTGGATAGGGTAGAGCAGCTGCAATTGCGAAACAAAGGGCAAGAAGTGCTGCCCGTACTGGATGATGCGATTCATTCTACGCAATCGCCGGCCGATCTTGCTTATTTGTATGCATATAAAAGTAGTTGGTATGTTTCACAGGACAGTCTTCTGCAAGGCAAAAGATTCTTGGACCTGAGTCTGGAAAATGCGGCCCAATCTGGAAGAAATACATCAAAGGCAATAGCTTACCGAGCAAAAGCCTTTCTAAACAACGCGCTTGGCCAGCCGGATGCCGTGATAGAAGATGCGCTCGCTGGGTTGAAGTTGTTGGACGGAACTGATGACGATCCGGTCACAAAATATGCGCTTAACTATTTACTTTACGGCGCGTACAGCAAGTGGGATGATAGTAAACGAATGGAAAGATATATTCGTGCCAGTGCGACGTACGCTGTGCAGGCAAAAAATAGGAGCCTACAGGCAAATGTGAGTAATGGTATTTCCAGCATGTATCAAGCCCGCTACCGAAAGACACAGGAACAGCATCTTCTGGATAGTTCTTTTCATTATTTGAGCAAATCTTTTGCTTTGAACGAGCAGCATCCGGGAAAAGTAAGCGGTAATACCTTCGTTATTACCTGTATCAACTTGGCCAACTATTATTTGAGTTTTTCCACAGAAGATGCGGCTACAAAAAAGAGGGAGGCATTTCGATATTTGGATCTGGCCGAAGAAAAATTGCAAAAAAGGGAAGCATCGGCCGATATGCTGGTCAATGTCTACGGTATAAAAAGCAGTTTTGCCCAGCAAGAAGGCGACTTGCAGTTGGCCGAACAGTATCTGCTACAAGGGCTTAATCTGTTGATGGGGGAGAAGGGCAATCATTATAAACTGGAATATGCTATCCATGAAGATCTGACGAAAATTGCCGAAAAGAAAGACGATCTAAAAGCTGCCCTAACCTACCAAAAACGATCGGAAGTATTGTTGAAGAAACTTTTTGACGAACAGCAGGTATTAAATGCGCAAAAGTTGGAAGTCCAGTACGAAACCGAGAAAAAAGATCAGCAACTAAAACTACTGGAAGAGCGTGCGGCATTTCGTAAGACACAAAATTATCTCTACGGCGGTATTGCTGCAGCGCTCCTCTTCGGCCTTATCTTTATGTTCGCATCCTATCATTTCAAACTAAAATATGCTATTGAAAGGGAAAAGAAGCTCGCTAAAGAAAAGGAAGATGCGGAAGATCAAGCAGCATGGGAATTGAAGATTGAGAAAGAGGAACAAGCTAGATTAAAAGCCGAACAGGAACTATTGCATTTAAAACGCCAACAGCTGGAAAAAGAAGCATTAGCAAATTCACTGATTATTGAGCATAAAAATGACATGCTTAAACAAATTCAAGGTAAGATTCAGGATGGGGCGGCTGGTGATATACAGAAGTTGTTGAAGGAAGAGATGCTCATGCGCGCAGATTTCGAAGATATCAAAATGCAAATACAGGAACTGCATCCGACGTTCTTTAACCAGCTAAGTGATAAGGCTGTTCAGAAACTGACGGCTTTGGATCTGAGGTATTGTGCTTATATATACCTACAGATGAACACAAAGCAAATAGCGCAGGTACTTCACGTAGAGCCGCAGAGTGTGCGGATGTTCAAATACCGGTTGAAACAAAAATTCGGACTGCGAAAAGATGTGGATCTAGAAGTCTTTTTACGAGGTCCAAAGCCGCGCTAAGGGCTGAATGGGTTTATTCCCAGGAAGAGCCTTCGCCAAGATCAGGTTCCTTTGGAGGCAAAGAATGGCGAGAAATGGGTGCATTTCGCAACAGCTTTCCGTTACGCAGGTGAAAAACCTCCATGATATCTGTTGCATTATAGAGGGCACGGCCGGAAACACGCTCCTCTGTGCCTGCCCGCTTGAAAAGGTGGTATCGTGCAACACCGATGATAAGGATCAAGCTGTCCGTAAATAAGTCCTGTTGAAGGGAGGTACGCAGGCTTCTGTCTTTGTCATCGGGACTGACGAACACGGGCTTTGTGTGCACTGTTCTCTCTTTTTCCTTGGGCTGTTCCAGATTGAGAACGATGGTATGAAAGATAATTTCAATTCGGCTTATGTAGCAAAAGTAAGTCGGGCTAAGTCCACCAAAGTCCGTTAAAGTCCGCTTAAGTCCCCATTTGCTTCGTCCCTCGCTCACTCCTAGCTCGCCCCATCTTCGCCCCTACTCCGACCGGTTATCGGGTAATGTTCGAGTGGGTACTGGTCAATGATCGGGTGTCTGCCGAGCCGTCCCGGCAAATAGACAATAAAAGACCGAAAGACAGCCGAAGAAGTTTCGAACGAGATCCGAATAAAAGGCGAAGATGGTATGAAACCGCCTCGAAGAACGATCGAACTTGAGATAGCTAAACCAATCCTTTTCGGTATTCGGTTGGGGTAGTTCTTTTAAAATTTTTAAAATGTCTATAAAAATTAGATGTGTTTTCGAAACCGCTTTCTATGGCAATATGCTGCATCGTCAGATCCGAATCAATAATAAGCCTGCAGGCATGGTTTAATCTCACTTCGGTCAAGAAATCAAAGTAAGATTTGTTCGTGATCATCTTGAAATATCGACAGAAGGAAGTTGGGCTTAAATTGCATAAGGTGGCTACATCTTCGATGGCAATTTTTTCTTTGAATTTTTTTAAGGTGTGCGAGAATACTTTATCCATCCGACTCTCGTCGATCTTGTTCAGCTTGCTATAGGCAAAGCTGTTGGATAGACAGTCGTATTCTTCACTGGTAACAAGTACCCGGAATATCGCAAAAAGATAAACTAGTTTTTCCAGACCATTGGTATGCTGTATTGCGGCCATCAATTCCTTGATTTGCGCTTTCGTATCGCCGTGGATGACCAGCCCATTTTTCGATAGCTGCAACAGTTTTAATATTTCCTGTGTCTCCGAAACCGTCAAAAACTCTTTGCCAAAACATTCCGGATGGAAATGTAGCACGAGCGCTTCCACATGGGTTTCTCTTTGATTTATCTCATTGCATTTCCATGTGTGTGGGAGGTTGGAACCTAATAAAACCATATCGTCTTGGCGAAAATGATCGATATGATCACCAATAAACCGCACGCCCTCGCCCTTAATAAGGTAGTGTAATTCTATTTCGGGGTGATAGTGCCATATCGTACCAAAATGCGGTAAGATATCATGCCTTATGCTAAAGGCATCGTTGAGTGGCTTCGGTACCTGATGAAACTTTGCTTTCATAGTTTTTATAAAAGGTGTCATCTAATTTAACTAAAACCACCCATTCCTGCAAAATGGTGATAAAATGTTGGATATTTTGGGAAAATTATGCTATTAAATTATTCATTTTCCAATGCATCTTTGTAATACCAAATGTAAATCACATGACAGCAATGAATAATAATCAAGCTTATTTAGTATGTAGTGGAGACCTGAGGCCTTCTGCGAATATCAAGTGTTGGCCGATGCAGCAACAGATGGAAGAAAAACTTCATCAAGCATTGCAAAATTTAGGTTGGGGTATCAAACGAGCGCATGGATACGACGAAGAAAAGGGACACGGTTTTATAGACTACCAACATATAGGGGTGAAAATTTTTAGAGAGATTGATAAAAAAGCACCCCTTATTGTGGCGGAAAGTGTGTGGCAATATAGCCATCACGTCTTAGCAGGATTGATTTCCCACGAAGGACCTATCTTGGTCGTAACCAATTGGGACGGAACCTATCCAGGCTTGGTCGGCGCTTTAAACCTAACGGGGTCTTTGACCAAAGCGAACGTGAACTATAGTTTTCTTTGGAGTGAAGATTTCAGCGATGACTTTTTTACAAGCAAGATACAGGAATGGTTAAGTACAGGAACGGTAACGCATGATTACGCTCACGTGCGGGCATTTGCATCACAGACAATGACGACTGAAGACCGTACGCTGGCCGAAGGATTAGCCTCGAAAATACAAGATGATAAAGTTATTATGGGTGTTTTTGACGAAGGCTGTATGGGTATGTTCAATGCTATTGTGCCCGATGCATTAATCCATCAACTGGGTATTTTCAAGGAACGACTCAGCCAGTCGACTTTATATGCGAAAATGTTGACAGTAACTGATGAGGAGGCCCAGACCATTTTAGACTGGCTGCTAAAAAAAGGCATGAAGTTCGACTGGGGTACAGATCCCGTGAATGCGTTAACCAAGGAACAGACACTGGAGCAGTGTAAAATGTATATCGCGGCACTCCGACTAGCTGACGAATTTGGATGCGATACCATCGGTATACAATACCAACAGGGCTTGAAAGACTTAGTGGCGGCGAGTGATTTGGTAGAAGGGCTTTTGAACAATACAGAGAGACCTCCTGTTTATGATGAGAAAGGAAAGGAATTGTATCCAGGCGAGGCTCTACCGCATTTCAATGAGGTTGATGAATGCGCAGGTATCGACGGTTATCTTACGTATCACCTGTGGAAGCAGTTAGGTTTGAATGGCGACAACACCCTGCATGACCTGCGTTATGGAGAGGATTTTACGATTGATGGAAAAGAGGAATTCGTTTGGGTGTTTTTAATCTCGGGGGCGGTGCCAGCCTCTCATTTTGCGAGAGGGTATGCGGATGCCAGCAGTATGCGCCAACCGCCGATGTTCTTCAAAAAAGGAGGCGGAACACTTCGCGGTGTCAGTCGTCCGGGCAAAATAGTGTGGAGCAGAATATATATGGAGCAGGATGAACTGTGGTGTGATATAGGTACCGGACGGGCCGTGGAGTTGCCGAAAGAGGAAACAGAAAGACGATGGGCACTCACGGATCCGCAATGGCCGATTATGCATGGTGTATTGGATGGCGTAAGTAGAGACCAGATGATGGCAAAGCATAAGGCCAACCACATACAGGTGGTTTATGTGGACGGTGACTTTGATGTGAGAAGAGCAGCAGAAATTAAAGCGGCAACAATTCAGGCCTTGGGAATTAAAGTGAATTTTTGCGGTATATAGGTTAGGTCCTTTTTATCCACAACTATTTGTTTTTTTTAATGGAATGGATGAGCACTTCGTGATTTTAAAAAAAAGAACGAAAAATCGTCGCTTCGGATGTTTGAGAGGGATGGATAGTACGAAGGATGAGTTTCTACAGACCTCAAACATCCGGATGCGACGTTAAAGATTAAGGAAGGGATAATGCAGTGCGTAAATAAAAGATTAGACGATGAATAATACTTTGGTTATAGGGATGGACTTTGGGACTGATTCCGCGAGAGGAATACTGGCAAACCCGCATACTGGAGAAATTCTCTCTAAGTCTGTTTCTTATTTCAAGCGGTGGGAGCAGGGGTTGTATTGCGACCCTGCGAAAGACCAATATCGTCAACATCCCTTGGATTACATAGAGTCTATCGACGACGTTTTTGCTGAGCTTTTGGCGGATCTTACCGCAGAAGACCGTAAGCGTATTGTCGCCATCGGTACCAATACTACAGGTTCTACGCCGGTGGCGGTAGATAAGAGTGGCAAACCCCTGTCTTTAGAAGAGGAATTTCAAGATAATCCGCACGCGATGTTTATCCTGTGGAAAGATCATACTGCAGTTAAGGAAGCAGAGGAAATCAACGCGTTAGCAAAGCAATGGCCGGTTGACTTCACGGCATACAGCGGGGGAATTTATTCTTCTGAGTGGTTTTGGTCAAAAATACTGTATACGAATCGTCGTGATAAACGCGTGCTTGAAGTTGCATACAGTTGGATGGAACAGTCCGACTGGATTCCGGCTTACTTAGTCGGGACGGACAGGTTGGAGGCTGTTAAGCGGAACCGTTGTGCTGCCGGACACAAGGCCATGTGGGCAAAAGAGCATGGCGGACTTCCGTCTGCGGAGTTTTTATGTTCTTTAGACCCCACGTTTTATCATCTGGTGAATAAAATGTATCGGGAAACGTTTACCTCTGACGAGGTTCTGGGCAGCATTTCGCCGTATTTTGTGAACAAATTTGGACTTTCTGAAGACACCGTAGTCGCGGTGGGAGGAATTGATGCGCATCATGGGGCGGTGGGCGCCGGAATTAAACCTTCCACATTTGTCAAGGTAATCGGTACTTCTACATGCGACATGTATACCTTGCCCAAACAAGCAGATATTCCATTAATACAGGGAATTTGTGGTCAAGTGGATGGCTCTATCGTGCCCGGTACGATGGGTTTTGAAGCAGGACAGTCTGCTTTTGGTGACATTTATCATTGGTTTAAAAAGCTATTGCTCGGGCCAACAATGTCGATCTTGGGAAAAGAGCTATCGGGTGAACAACAAAAACTTTTGAATAACGAACTGCTGGATTATCTGTCTCGGGAGGCTGAAAAGCTACCTTTAAAGGAAGACGACCTTATTTTTACGGATTATCATAACGGTAGGCGTACGCCTGATGCAGATTTTACAGTACGGGCTACGGCACAAGGCTTTAGCTTGTCAACGACTGCGGCCGATGTTTTTAAAGCTTTAGTCGAGTCGACCGCATTTGGCTCCAAAGCTATAATGGGCCGTTTCCAAGAATATAACATGCCCATTCAGCGCGTTTTGGCGACAGGTGGGATCGCCACGAAGTCCCCATATGTTATACAAGTATTGGCAGACGTATTGAATACACCGATAGATGTGGTCGATAATGACCAGACGTGTGCGTTGGGTGCTGTCATTTTTGCGGCGGTGGCTGCGGGCGTTTATCCGGACGTTCTTGAGGCGCAAAAGCAACTTGCAGCGGATGTTGCCCACACCTATGTACCTGTGGAGGAGCGTGTGCGGATATATGAAAAGAGATATCAAAAATATCAATACTTAACCAAAAATAATCTTCATGATGAACAACTTCCCTTTAATTGATCTAGGCATTATTGTAATCTACCTGATTGCCATGGTGCTGGTAGGTGTCTATTTCTCGAAGAAGAATACCTCGTCTGAAGCGTATACCAAGGCAGCGGGAACGATTCCCAGTTGGGCTATAGGCATTTCGCTTTATGCTACGTTTTTGAGTTCGAATACCTTTCTTGGTGTACCGGGGAAGGCGTATGGTACCAATTGGAATGCGTTTGCCTTCAGTTTGTCGATGCCTCTTGCGGCATTTATTGCGGCAAAATATTTTGTGCCCTTTTATAGAAAACATACAACCGTATCTGCCTATACGAATTTGGAAAACCGTTTTGGTACATGGGCCAGAAGCTATGCTGTGATATGCTTTTTACTGACGCAGGTTGCCAGAATGGGCTCTATATTTTTTGGTATTTCACTCACATTGCAAGCCTTGACCGGACTAGATATGTCGTTGATTATGTTGGTTACGGGCATTTGTATTGTCATTTATACCATCTTAGGAGGGATCGAAGCGGTAATATGGACGGAGGTGTTTCAAGGAATATTGCTGACCGTCGGCGCATTGATCGTTATCGGAACGTTAGTTTACAATATTCCCGGAGGAACCCATACGATTATGGATATCGGTTTACGGGACGATAAATTTAGTTTGGGCTCGTTTTCGCTGACTGATTTTTCGACTTCTACTTTTTGGGTAATCCTGCTGTATGGTTTTTTTATGAACCTGACAAATTTCGGGATGGACCAGAACTATGTGCAACGTTATCATACGGCGCCGAACGCCAAAGAGGCTGCTAAGTCGGTATGGTTATGCACTTGGTTGTATATCCCCATTTCATTGCTATTCTTCGTTATAGGTGTCTGTTTATATGCCTATTACGATGTTAATCCAGATTTGTTATCAACGATAAAAGAGCAGACGGCTATGGAACGGATCGGTTCGGGCGACGCCAACCTCGCTGCGATCATGGGAAGCTTGACACCGGCAGATTATGGCGATAAAGTATTACCACATTACATGGTCAACCACATCCCGACAGGAATCTTAGGTTTGATTGTCTCTGCTATATTAGCGGCGGCTATGAGTACCATCAGCTCAGGAATGAATGCTTCGGCTACTGTTTTTACCGAAGATATCTATAAGCGTTATATCAACCCGAATGTTTCCGACAAAGGTAATTTACGCGTTCTTTTAATCGGGACGGGTGTATTTGGTGCTATTGGCATGTTTGCCGGTATCGCTATGATCGGTGTACAGAGCATTTTGGATGTATGGTGGACGTTGTCAGGCATTTTTGCAGGTGGAATGCTTGGATTGTTTTTGCTGGGAATTACGAATAAAAAAGTCGGTAACAGTGATGCTATGCTCGCGACAATTTTTGGAATCGTGGTCATTTTATGGATGACATTTTCGTATCTGCTTCCCGAAGAATATGGCTTCCTGCGGAACATGCTCCATGCAAATATGATTATAGTGGTCGGTACCATCGCGATTTTGTTGGTGGGGAATATCAGTCAGCGATTAAGGAGAGCGACGAGTAATAAGTGATAAGCATATTAATAAATTAAAATGAATAACAGCAAAAAATTTGTGCCGGTGATGTTGATGCCGTTTAAAGAAGATTTATCTATTGATTATGATGCATTGGGTCAGCTGGTTGACTTTTATTTGGAAGGTGGAGCAGGAGGACTTTTTGCAAACTGCCTATCCAGTGAAATGTATCAACTATCGGTGGAGGAAATGGTAGAATCAGTCTGTTATATTGTACAACGTGTTAACGGGCGGGTACCTATTGTAGCAACAGGTTCTTTTGGCGAAACGATAGTGGAACAGGCGGAAAACGTAAAGAGAATATATGAAACAGGCGTTTCTGCGATTATTTTAATATCCGGTCTATTGGCGAAAGAGGAGGACTCGGACGAGGTGTTCCGTAAAAATGTTCATCAATTATTGGACTTAACTGGAGACATTCCGGTCGGATTTTACGAGTGCCCCGTGCCGTACAAGCGTATTATATCTCCTGAATTGCTAGGGGAATTGGTCAGCACAGGACGTGTAAAATACCATAAAGATACCTGCTTGGATATTGTAAATGTGCGCCGGAAGATAGCTGCGACCAAATCGGAACCTGCTTTTGGACTGTATGATGCTTATATGGTGCATGCCGTGGAATCGCTAAAAGCTGGATCCGCAGGTCTATCCTGTATTCAAGGAAACTATTTTCCAGAGTTGGTGGTATGGCTGTGCGACAATTACGCGAACACGGAAAAACAAGCCGAAGTAACCAAAGTACAGGAATTTTTCGCAACGAATATGGATGTCATGCATGACACCTATCCGGCTAGCGCAAAATACATCCTGGGACAACGGGGGCTGGATATAAGGTTGTTTTGTAGAAATGGGAGTGTGCTGCCTGATGAGGAAACAAAGAAACAGTTGGAGTTATTGTTGCAGGAGTTTGCGTACTTATCCGGTGAAATAGACTTGAAGCAAGCTAAATAGTAATACAATTTTTATTTTTCTCTAAAAACAGATACATTTAATTTTATAAACTTGGATTATATTGAATGCGTCAGTTACAGATAAAGAGCTTTTTGATTTGCTGAAAACCGGCGACCAATCAGCATTAGAACAAATCTACAACAGATATCATGGGATATTATATAGCCATGCATATCGTAGATTGCCGGATAGAGAGGAGGTAAGGGATATCGTGCATGAACTGTTTATCTATCTTTGGAAGAACAGGGAAACGCTAACCATTACCTCCAGCTTGTCGGCTTATTTGTATACCGCCGTCCGAAGCCGGGTACTCAACGTTTTCCGAAACAAGAAAGTCCAAGATGTATACATGCAATCTTTACAAGATTTTATGGTCTCGGGACAGGATCTTGTGGAAGAAAGGATACGGGAAAAGGAATTGATTCAGCTGATAGAGAAAGAAGTGGCTTCATTACCACCACAAATGCGCCTAATTTTTGAAATGAGTAGGTTTCAAGAAAAATCCCATAAGGAAATAGCGCAGGAACTAAACATAAGTCCACAAACTGTCCGCACCCAAGTTCGAAATGCACTGCGAATACTTAGAGTGAAATTAGGGACCAATATTTTTATGCTGTTTTTTTAAAATATTATACCCCCTCCCCTCTACTTCCGTGTCTTAACTATAAACAGCAATAGTTTTAACCAGACATAAACTTTAATGAAAAGAGCGGAAGAACTACTGGAGAAATATAATTTGGGTACTGCCACACCAGAAGAAAAAGCGATTGTGGAGAGTTGGTATCTTAAATACAAAACATCTCCATCTGATCTGAAACCAACGGATTTGCTTGAAGAGCACAGACTGGGTTTGGAAAAACTTCGACGTTCTTTACGAGAGAACAAAACCAAAAGGCTGTGGTTGCCCATTTCTATAGCTGCTTGTTTCCTGTTGTTTATGGGGCTAGGTTGGTTTGTTCTAAACTCCGAAGAAAAAGCTACGAGAAAAGAGATCTTGGTGTCGAACCTATTGCCAGAAACCAATTCGGCTATTTTGACCTTGGCCGATGGTAAGAAAATTGTCCTATCAGAGGACAATATCGGAGAGATAGTCGATAATGGTAACGTTAGCATAAGCCAAACGGCCGATGGACAGCTTATTTATACGGTTATCGATGACGGGAAGGGAAAAGTATCAGCAAACGATACCTATAACACCATTGAAACGCCTAGAGGAAATCAATATAAGGTTGTACTGCCCGATGGTAGCCTCGTTTTCTTAAGTTCCGCTTCGAAACTCCGTTATCCTGTACGCTTTTCGGAAAAAGACAGGAGAGTTGAACTTATCGGACAAGCTCATTTTGAAATTGTTCCTGCTTATTCATCATCAAAAGGAACACACTTGTCTAAACGACATAAATTGCCTTTTATCGTGAAATCAGGAAATCAGGAAGTGGAAGTACTCGGCACACAGTTTAGTGTAAATGCTTACCAAGATAATGAGTTCATTGAAACAGCGCTGATAGAAGGTGAAGTAAAGGTGAGGATAGTCGGAACGGGTGCAGAAATGCTGTTAAAACCCGGACAAAAGGCAATAAACGGTGTGCATACAGCGAAATTGAAGATAGAAGAGTTTGACGTGACCGATTTGCAGGCTTGGAAAGAAGGCTACTTTATTTTCAATAATGAAAACATAAAAGACATTATGAAGAAACTTGCCAGATGGTACGGTTTTGAGGTGGAATACGTGGGCGATATGCGTGATGTGGCATTTCAGGGAAACTACCTGCGTACGCGGGATGTAAAGCACTTATTAAAAACAATGGAAATGGCGAATAGCCTGCAATTTAAGATTATCGATAAAAACGGGGAAAGGAGGATCATCGTTCAGAGAAAGAACCAGTAGTAAATCTAAAAATAAACCTTTAGATGAAGAAACAGAAGTGTTGCGAGCACTCCTGTTTCCATACAAGCAAATGCTTAGAAAGGATTAATTAACAAGAATCAATAAAGTCAAAAAATCCGAATTCAAATGTATAAAAAAACAACCGTATGGCAATGCGGTCTGCCGCATTGTGTTCTAAAAAAACTAATCATTATGAAGCTCAGCTTTATTCTTTTGATAGTGACCTTCTTTCAGGCAAATGCCACGACATTTGCACAGGAAGTAAGTCTGAAAGTAGCGAAAGCCCCTCTTAACACGGTGTTTTACGAGCTTTCCAAGCAGACGGGCTATAATTTTGTGGCTGATGCCAACTTGTCAAAAAAGATTCGTGTCGTATCATTGGACCTGCATGATGCAGGACTTAAAGATGCCATTGAAAAGTGTTTTACCGGAATCGCCGTTGAAGTCGTGTTTAATGAAGCGTATAAAACAGTATTCATTAGGGAGATACCGGAAACGAAACCAGAAAATAGACAGGAGAACCAAAAAGAAATACAACAAACCGTTGTTGGGACGGTACGCTCGCCCGACAATCAACCGATGCAGGGCGTCAGCATTGCGACGCGAAACAAATTGACCAGTACCTCTACGGATGCGCAAGGGAATTATAACATATCTGTCAGCCCAGGGGATACGCTTTCTTATTCTTATGTTGGCTATGTGACACAATCGCATCCAGTCCGAAATCGGGAGCATGTAGATGTCGTGTTGCAACCTATGGAGGAAGCTATTGATGATGTGGTGGTTGTGGGGTACGGTACCCAATCTAAACGGAAGGTGACCGGGGCGGTTAGTAGCTTAGATATGTCTGTTATGGAAGAGAGTCCTGCCGTCAATACCGGACAGGCATTGCGTGGTCGGGTAGCCGGGGTTCAAGTTTTAGATAACGGAAGACCAGGAGAAGATCCGAGTATTTTGATACGTGGCCCCCGATCGCTTAGCGCTACCAATTCTCCGCTTATCGTACTTGACGGTATAATTTTCGGTGGAACATTGGGCGACATCAACCCGAATGATATCCTTTCACTAGATATATTAAAAGATGCGAGTGCGACTGCGATTTACGGGTCGAAAGCTGCAAATGGGGTTATTTTAATCACATCTAAAAAAGCAACAGAAGAAGGGGTGGTTATTTCAGCTAATATGCATGTATCCAAATATGCCTATGGAAAGAAAATACCGTTATTTTCGCCTGATCGTTATATTCAAAGTAAGCTCGATTTCAGGCAGCAATCGGGGCTAGATGCAGACCCGGAACAGATCCTGTCCTATCTCAACAAGACGGAAGCTGACAACTACGCGCAGGGATTGGTTTCTGATCCATATGATATGGCTTCTCAAGATGCAGGGCTACTCAATTACGATGTAAGCATTGCGGGAAGGACTTCTTCAACCAATTATTTTCTTTCTAATTCCTTTTCACGGGAAAGAGGCTTGTTGATGAATGATAATTTCAAAAGATATACCTTTCGTGCAAATGTAGAGACGCAGATCAACACCCATCTTAAATTAGGTCTCACATCTACTTTCGGCCAGCGAGACCAGTCGGGCGTACCGGCAGAGATAAGCCGCATCTATACAGGAAGCCCTTATGGGACATGGTATCATCCAGATAGTTCTCCCACCAAATATATTGTTGAGGAAGATCAGGTTTCTTATAGCCCTATATATAACTCCTTGATGACGGACAACAACAAAGTCTATAATAATCTGTTGAGTAATTTTTATATAGATTTTAATATTCCGAGAATTGAGGGGCTAAATTTTCGGGTTAACTATTCCCCAAATTTAAGATGGCACCACGATTATTTATTTTTTAAGCAAGACCCCCACCTGCCCAATAACACGACGAGTGCAAGTAAATTGAATAGAAACGGATTCGACTGGGTTTGGGAAAACATCGTGACGTATAAAAAGGATTTTGATCAACACCATATGGATGTGACGCTGTTGTTCGGAAAAAACTATCAACAACAAGAGGAAACTATAGCATACGCTAATCAATTGAGCTCGGATGCACTCGGCTATCACGATCTCAGCTTGGGAAGTGTATTAACCAATGAATCTTCAGCTTACGAGATTAAAGGAATATCCTCAATGGCCCGCATCAATTATGATTACGCAGGGAAGTATATGGTTACTTTTACTACCAGACGAGACGGAAGTAGCGTATTTGCTACGAATAACAAGTATGCCATATTTCCTTCTGTAGCCCTAGCTTGGAATATGGGTAGTGAATCCTTTATGCAAAACCAGAACGTAATCAACAGCCTCAAATGGCGTATTTCTTATGGTGCTGTAGGAAATCAGGGTATTGATCCCTATCAATCACTTAGTTTATCCCGTGTGACGCAATATGTATATGGAAATGGTGGAAGCATGGCGAATGGTGCTTACCCAAGCAATATGGGAAACGATGATCTGCGGTGGGAAACGACATATACGGGAAATATCGGCGTTGATTTTGGACTGTTTTCGGATCGGATAGGTGGGACGATTGAGCTGTATCATGCGAAAACAAGAGACCTTCTTGTCGAACGCTCCATACCTGCGATGAATGGATATTTGAACGTATTGACCAATATTGGAGAAGTACAAAACAAAGGAGTAGAGGTTTCTCTGCGTACACAGAACATCAGCAGAGCACATTTTTCTTGGAGTACAGGTTTTAATTTTTCTTTCAATGCGAATAAGATAACAAAGCTATATGGACAGGATTTGAACAACGATGGTATCGAGGATGATGATCTGAGCAATAATTGGTTTATCGGGCATCCCATAACGACGTATTACGATTATGTTTTTGATGGAATCTATCAAGTTGGGGATGATATGCCATCAGGATATCAACCGGGATATGTACGCTTGAAAGATCTCAATGAGGATGGAAGGATTGATGCAAATGACCGGACGATTATAGGATACGGTGGGCAGCCCCGGTTTAAGTTTGGTCTTAGTAACGACTTCCATATTGGTCAATTCACGCTGTCTACATTTATCAATATGATGACCGGGTGGAAGAGTGACTTTCCGCTTTTGAATACGGCAGTGAGTCCGAATGCACCAGGAAGGGGTTTGAACCAACTCGATGCTGGTTATTGGACCGAGGAAAATGGCTCGTTAACGCGGCCTTCCTTATTGTATACCAATCCACAGGGACATGGATGGTATGTTAGCCGGAATTTTGTACGTCTTCAGGATGTATCTTTATCTTATAATTTCTCGCCTGACGTTTTAGAGCGTATGCATTTAAAGGCTTTAAAGGTCTTTTTCAATGCTAAAAACCTAGCGACGTGGAGTGATTGGCCGGGAACGGATCCCGAAATCGGTGGAAATACCAGCGAAACGCTTTATTCCTTGCCTCGGGTGTACAATATGGGGATAGGGTTTAGTTTTTAACAATCAAAGTTTTGAAATATGAAACGCGTATTATTTATATTTATCGTACTAACCTTTTTTGGTTGTAAAGATGATCACTTAAAAGAGGATCCACTTTCTAATTTAAGTGCGGATAAAATATTAACAACGCCAGCAGGTTTTCAAATGTACCTGACAGGACTGTATGATGCAGCAAGGGAAGAGATGTCTATGGGGGATAATACTTACTTTGCGTTGAATTTTGCCGCCACCGATATCGGAGCAGATGCTGGGGTAGAATATATCGGACTGAGAAATTATGAGACTAATATAACCCCTACCAACAATAATCTACGGATATTATGGACCTGGGCATATACGTCCATGATTCTACGGGCTAATACGATTATTGTATATGCCCAAAATGTGGAGAAACAAAATATTTGGTCATCAGAAAAAGAAAAGAATCAGGTGATCGCCGAAGCCAAATTTTTTAGAGCATATACTTACAATTTATTGGTAAATTCTTTTGGAGACGTGCCTATTGTGGATACGATCTATAATACGCCGAGAAATGATTATGGAAAAGTGCGTAAGCAAGATGTTTTGGCGTTTTCCAAGACGGATTTGGAATTTGCTATTCAGTGGTTGCCTTCGGCTCGAGAATCAACGGATGGACGGATAACGAAGGGGGCAGCACAACATTTGCTTGTCGAAGTTAACTTGGGCTTGGAGAAAAATCAGGAAGCCGTAGATGTCGCCAGCGAATTGATATCATCCGGAGATTATCAGATCATGACAGCGCGGTTTGGCTCTAGGGCGAATCAACCGGGAGATGTGTTTTCAGATTTGTTTTTAGATGGAAATCATAATAGATCGTCTGGTAACTTAGAGTCCATCTACGTTTGGCAATTTGAAAATTTTACACAGGGTGGAGGAAGCAGCCTGAATGGGAATGTGCAAATCAGAAACTGGGCGCCATTTTTAAGTAAGATAAGAGACCCGAATGGTGTCGCGATGCTAGTTGTCGATAGTTTAGGCAGAGGAGTCGGTCGTGTACGAGGCACAAATTACTTTCTTTACGACATCTGGACGGATCATACAGATGATATGCGAAACTCTCCTTACAATATGAGAAGACAGTTCTATTACAACAATCCCGCTTCAAAATATTTTAATAAACTCGTTGAGCCGAAAACAGTTTATGATGATACGATGCGTAATATTTATCCTTATTCTAGGAAAATAGAAGGTACACCTTGGGAAAATAATGCTACCTCGGGAAGGACAGCGAAAGATGTCACGGTATATCGTTTGGCCGAGACCTATTTACTAAGGGCGGAGGCATACTTAAAGTTGGGCAAAATGGAGCTTGCCGCCACCGATATCAATGTTATACGGAGTCGGGCAAATATTCCTTCGATTGGTGCACAGGATATAACAATTGATTTTATCTTAGATGAAAGGGCGCGCGAGCTAACCGTAGAGGAACCGCGTCGACGGACGTTAGTTCGAATGGGTAAATTAGTCGAACGGGTACGACAATATAATTTACTGGAAGAAACAAAAAACTCCATTCAGGATTACCACATCTATTTTCCGATTCCGCAATCTGTTATTGATGCTAACTACGGAAATGAAATTCCACAAAACACAGGTTATTAAACAATAAATAAAAGATATCATGAAAAATTATTTTAAAAAATTGACATTGCTATTTGTAATTGGCTGTGCGCTTGGCTCCGCAGGCTCCGCACAAGAATTCAATATCCCAGAACTGGCGACTGTTGGTCAAAATGGGGTTGTCAGCGCGCAGTTTATTTATGAATTGGACGAAAAACCTACAGCGCAATGTCACGCATCTACGATTATAGAAACAAGTCACGGATTAATGTGTGCCTTCTTTGCAGGAACGCATGAAAAGAATAACGACGTGGGCATCCGTGTTTCTCATTTTAACGATGGAAAATGGAGTTGGCCAGTGGAGGTTACCAATGGTTTTTTATCTGACTCGGTGAAGCACCCGGCATGGAACCCTGTGCTATTTAGGCCCAAAAACGGGCCGATTATCTTGTTTTATAAAGTTGGACCTGATGTTGATAATTGGTGGGGAGTATACACAACAAGTACGGATGAAGGGCGAACTTGGACAAAGCCAATGACAATGGGTAAGAATGAAATTGTGGGGGATTTGTTGGGGCCAGTTAAAAACAAAGCCGTACAGCTTGCCGATGGTACGATTATATCGCCTACCAGTTTGGAGCGAAGAGGCACTCCTAATGGGAGAGACTGGCGGATATATTTTGAAATCAGTTACGATAATGGGAAAAGCTGGAAGGTGATTCCGCCCATCAACGATGGCATAACATATGATGCTATACAACCAAGCGTTTTAATCCATAAAAATGGTGATTTGCAGATTATCGCACGGACTATGCAAGACGTCTTGGTCACGAGTTGGTCAAAGGACAGCGGAAAGACTTGGTCGAAATTAGAAGACACCGGATTGCCCAATCCTAATTCGGGAACGGATGCTGTTACGTTGCACGATGGAAGACATTTGTTAGTGTATAATCATACCACCAAAAAGGGAGAAGAACCCAAAGGTCGAAACATGCTTAACGTCGCCATATCAAAAGATGGGCATGCTTGGGATGTGGTAACCACACTGGAAAATAAACCTTTGCAGGATGGCTACTCCTATCCCGCAGTTATACAGACTTCGGACGGGAAAGTGCACATTACCTATACGTATGGAAGAAGATCGATTAAACATGTCGAGATGGATCCTACTGAAATATGATATGCGCTGGCTATGAGCCAATAACCGATCACAGCATCTCGTCTGAGCAAAACTGAAAAACAGGTAGGGATGTTAAAACAAATAGACGAATAAGAAGCATGTTAAGGGACTCGGTCATCGTCCTTTACCTATGCTGTTTACAAAGTTGTATGAATACTAAAAATCAAGTAAAAGAAAACGAAACCGTTGTCAATATTACTGATTCGCCAAAAGGATACACACTACATCATAATAGTGTCTTTTCCAAAGGTGGCCAATGGATTGTGTTTGACGGAAGAAACGACGATACGAAAATTGGTGAAACCGCTATCATAGGACTGGTGAATGTAGAGACGGGTGAAGAACGGATTGTTTATCAAACAAACAATCAAACAATATATGGTCCGGGGGTAGGAGCAGCGTCTTTTAGTCCGGCTCGAGATCGGCTCGCTTTTATTCATGGATTACCCAATGCCGATCAGGAAAAACCGTACGATATAACACGTCGTACGGGGGTTGCTGTAGATTTGGATAAACCCATGACCCCGGTTTTTTTGGATGCGAGAGATATGACTACTCCTTATACGCCCGGTTCTCTGCGAGGAGGTACCCATTCTCACTGTTGGAGTGGAGACGGTGCTATGCTCAGTTTTACTTATAATGATGAGTTGGTAGAGCCACAGCTTCGGGGGGTGGGTGTGATGTTGCCACATGACGGTAAGGTTGAAGTAGATGAAGTTGCAGGAAATAACCACGGAGAGATGTATGCAGTGATTGTTTCGGATGTGGTTGCTGAGCCTCGTCCCGGATCGGACGAAATTAATAAAGCCTTTGACGAGTGCTGGATCGGGAGAAAGGGCTACCGGACTTCTGATAACCGGGAAGTGCGGTACGCAGTTGCCTTTCAGGGAAATGTGGTGAATGAACAGGGGAAGACAGTTACGGAGATATTTATCGTCGATATTGACGAGGAGAAGATAAAGGAGGATGTGAGTGCCGTAGGAAATGTGGGAGAGCGCCCAAAAGTTCCGAAAGGCATTCGGCAGAGACGGTTAACCTACGGAGCTAATCTATCTGATTTCCGACATTGGCTTCGCGCAAGTGAAGATGGGCAATATATCTATGCTTTGGCAAAAGATGAGAACGGGAATAACCAAGTGATAAGATGTGCGGTAAACAGAGGAGAGTTATCTTTCGTGACGAATAATCCGTTTTCCATATCTTCCCCGTTTAATCTCTGTAGGGACGGCAAGAAGATAACCTTCGTGGCTGAAAATAATGTGTTTGTTTATGATATGGATCGGAATGAGAGTATTCAACTTACCCGAAACGATTTAAAAGACCAGCGTGTGGTGGGCACGCCGTCTTTTTCACCCAATGGAGATTTTGTAGTCTACAATCAATATCAACGTATGAGAGATAAGGAATATCTACAAATAAAACGAGCGATTATAACCGATAACACGTTGTGATGTAATATATATCTTCATAATTCCTTATCTTGAGCCGTCAAAAAATAATATAAATCAATTATGAATAGAATCAACTTTATCAAGTTCTTAACAGCGATAACCTGCTATCTTTTTGTTTCACTTGCAGGGTTTTCTCAATCGCGATCAACGCATCCTATCCAGGTGCTTGTTTCGCCGGACAAGCCGGACTGGACATATGAGCCCAACCAAGAGGCTACGTTTAGGATACAGGTTTTACAGCATCAGGTTCCGCTTAGCGATATAGAGATTAACTATGCAGTTGGTCCGGAAAAGATGCCTCCGACAGATCAGGGAAAACTGAAATTAAAAAATGGTTCAGGAATCATAAAAGGAAAATTGTCGGCACCGGGCTTTCTACGTTGTGAAGCTAATGTGTCCATCAATGGCAATACGTATCGTGGTGTTGCTACGGCAGGATATGCCCCGTTGGATATCCAGCCTACACAAAAGTTGCCCGACGACTTTCAAGACTTTTGGAATACAGCAAAGACCAATGCGGCAAAAATCCCGATGGATGCAAAGTTGACCTTATTGCCAGAACGCTGTACGGAAACAGTAGATGTGTTTCAAGTCAATATTCAAAATGCTATGGTAGGAAATCGCCTATATGGTATATTGGCTAAACCAAAGAAGGAAGGAAGATATCCCGCTGTGTTATCGGTTCCGGGGGCAGGCGTTCGCCCATATGCCGGTATCATCGATCTAGCTGAAAAGGGAATCATTACACTACAAATCGGGATACATGGTATCCCCGTGACGTACGAAGCGGGATTGTATACAGATCTAGGTAGTGGAGCATTGCGAGGATATCCCTTTTTTAACCTCGATAATCGCGATAGCTATTACTATAATAAAGTATATCTAGGATGCGTACGGGCAGTAGATTTTTTACATTCATTATCTGATTTTGATAAAGATAATCTGTTAGTATGGGGAGGAAGTCAAGGGGGAGCACTGGCAATTATTACCGCGTCTCTGGACGATCGCATAAAAGGGCTCGTGTCTATTTACCCCGCGCTGAGCGACGTAACAGGATACTTGCATCATCGCGCAGGCGGATGGCCGCACATGTTTAATGCGGCTAATGCCCCGCAGATGGCGACGGAAGACAAGATCAAGGTGTCTGCTTATTATGACGTTGTTAATTTTGCCCGGAACCTGAAAGTCCCTGGATTCTATACTTGGGGATATAATGACGACACTTGTCCGCCTACATCTTACTATGCCGCCTATAATGTTATCGATGCACCGAAAGAATTGTATTTAGTGCAGGAGACTGGGCATTGGACGTATCCGGAGCAACAACAACAGATTAAAGAGTGGATATTAAAGCAATTAGGGAAACACTTTTGATTTAGGTATTTTGGCACCATACTTGGTTAATCCCTTTTTGTAATTTTAAAGTTTATATCAATAATGAAAGGATGGACATTGACATATAGGAGCTGGGTGCTCTTATTTGTTGGGATGATTTTGGTAGGACTATCGTCCTGTAGTAAAGAGACAGTGGATAATATAGGCCGGGATACTGCTTTGAATATTATTCGTTCAAACAAGTGGTTTGATGTCGTAAAAACGACTTCAAAAACGGATGAAGACCCGGTGCGGGAAGTATTGGTCGGAGAGGGAGAAACGATGGAGTTCAAATCAAACGGATATGCATACGTATATAAAGGTGCAGGAGAAACAGGCTCCTATACTTATAGTATGCCTACCAGTAAAAAAATGATCTTTGCTGGTGTGGAGTACGACATTCCGGAAAGTCTGGTTCAAACGGTAGCTAAATTTACTTTGGTAAATATAACGGGCGATATCACTACAAAAATAGAATTTAGAAGGAGATAACTTTCAAGAAGTAAATTCCTTATTTTAGTCCGATGAAAACAATACTTTTCATCGGACTAGTTTGGCCGGAGCCCCAATCATCCGCTGCAGGAATACGTATCCTACAATTAGTTCGGATGTTCCGACGTGTGGGTTACGAAGTGGTTTTCGCTTCGGCTGCGGTCAAATCCCCCTATAGCCATCCGCTTTATCAAGAGGGTATTCACGAAGAAGATATTCAGCTCAATAATAGTGGGTTTGATGCGTTTATTGCTTCGTTAAAACCCGATATTGTTGTTTTCGACCGCTTTATCAGCGAGGAACAATATGGGTGGCGGGTAAGAGAACATTGTCCATCTGCGCTAACGATATTGGATACAGAAGATTTGCATTTTCTACGACGAGCGCGACAAGATGCGGTAAAGCGTGGTACAGCAATAGATTATTATAATGATACGGCCACGCGGGAGATTGCCGCTATACTGCGTTGTGATCTTTCACTGATTATTTCGAAGAACGAACTGGAATTGCTTTTGGAAACATTTCATTTGCCCGCCGAGCTGTTATATTATTTACCTTTTTTAGAATCGAATATAGAAGAATCAACGCGCGATAGTTGGCTTCCGTTTGAGGAAAGAAAAGATTTTGTATTTATAGGGAATTTTCTGCACGAACCTAACTGGCACACGGTTCGGATATTGAAAGCAGAAATATGGCCGAAAATAAGGAACTGTTTACCAACCGCAGAATTACATATCTACGGTGCGTATGCCAGTGAAAAGGTTTATCAGCTCCATCAGCCCAAAGAAAATTTTTTGATAAAAGGACGAGCAGAGGACGCTCGAAAAACACTGGAAGCCTATAAGGTGCTTGTTGCTCCGATTCTATTTGGAGCAGGGGTCAAAGGCAAGTTTATTGATGCGATGCAGGCGGGTACTCCGTCGGTTACTACCGTTATCGGTGCAGAATCGATGTCGGTCGAAGGCATTTGGGGCGGGTATATGGAAGATGACTTGGATTGCTTTTCCCAGAAAGCGGTCGGGCTGTATCGAGATAGGAGGATATGGTACGAGGCACAGGAAAAGGGAATTTATATTCTGCATAAGACGAGTAGTAAAGAACAGTTTGAGGAACCATTTCTCACGCATATCAACGCGCTGAATAGTGGTTTAAGCCTGCATCGCCAGCGAAACTTTATGGGCCAGATCTTACGGAATCAGCAGCATAGTGCTAACAAATACATGTCTCTCTGGATTGAGGAGAAAAACAAATACCTTCGGTAATAAATATGATAACATTCTTTCTGAATAGGTTTTTTTTTTACTTTAGTTCCGGCTAAACTAAAATGACGTATTTATGCGATCAGAAGAAGAGAAGGTATAGTTAATTCTTCTGGTGCTTAAATTTAAAAGAGAGAGAAATAACTATATGGTTGACTATCAAATAAAAGAAAGTCCAGAAATTTACGATGCTATTGTTGTCGGCTCCGGAGCAGGTGGAGGTATGGCAGGCTATATTTTGGCCCAAGCAGGACTGAACGTGCTGATGTTGGAGGCAGGGCCTTTTTTTGACCCGGCAAAAGATGCC
Organism: Sphingobacterium arenae; assembly: GCF_014692505.1. Lineage (GTDB taxonomy): Bacteria > Bacteroidota > Bacteroidia > Sphingobacteriales > Sphingobacteriaceae > Sphingobacterium > Sphingobacterium arenae. The sequence continues at coordinate 386,946 of NZ_JACNYK010000001.1, forward strand.
TTACAGTTGCGATGGCCTTGGGAATCGCCTCGTAGGGGTGCGGGAACAACTCGTCCGTTTGGAGATTTTGATGCGGCTTATGGAGGCTGGCAATTAGACGGGGAACCTTATACTACCGTAAATGGGACAGAGTTTGAATGGTTTCGCGCGCGCATGCTAGGTGGTCGAACGAATCACTGGGGACGTATTTCTTTACGGATGGGTCCTGATGATTTTAAACCGACTGATGGCATTACCGACGAGTGGCCCATCACGTACGAAGAAGTGAAACCGTTTTATGATCGTGTAGACCGGATGATCGGTATCTACGGGACAGTAGAAGGGATACGAAATGAGCCGGATGGGATTTTTATGAAACCACCAAAACCTCGTTTGGGAGAACTCTATATAGCCCGAGGGGCAAAAAAAGCAGGTGTACCGGTTATTCCGGGGCGAGGAGCTGTTTTGACAGAATCTTCTCCAGAGATCAAAGGTCGCGGAACGTGTTTTTATTGCGGGCAGTGTGGAAGATCCTGTAAGGTATATGGAGATTTTTCGTCCTCGTCTTGTCTGGTTATGCCGGCTATGAAAACGGGAAACCTCAAAGTGATCGATAATGCTATGGTTCGCGAAGTACTCACAAACGACGAAGGACTCGCAACGGGTGTTTCTTATGTGGATACGAAGAGCCTGCAAGAATATGCCGTAAGAGGAAAGACCGTTATACTTGGTGCGAGTGCTTGTGAGAGCGCACGTATTATGTTGAATTCCAAATCATCGACTCACCCGGGAGGCTTAGCAAACAGTACAGGTTTGGTTGGACGATATTTACATGACTCTACGGGGTCAAGTGCTTGGGGTTTCTTACCGCAATTATTAGATAGAAAACGTTATAATGAAGATGGTGTCGGTAGTGTGCATATTTATTCTCCGTGGTGGGAAGACAATAAAAAGCTGACATTCCCAAGGGGCTACCATATAGAATATGGTAGTGGTTTGAATATGCCGGGGTATGGGTTTTTGAACTGGGTTCCTGGCGCTGTTGGAATGGTGGCTGGCAACGGCGGAGAAAAGCGGGACAGCGGGGGATATGGAGCATTGCTTAAACAAGACTATCGTCGTTTCTATGGCGCATCTATCGGGATGGCCGGGCGGGGTACTGCTTTAGCGAGAAAAGATAATTACTGCGAGATTGACCCAACACGTGTGGATAAATATGGTATTCCTGTTTTGCGCTTTCACTACAAATGGGCCAACGAGGAAGTGGAACAGGCCAAACACATGCAGGAGACATTTAAGGCTGTCATGCATGAAATGGGTGCCGTCGTCCTTTCACCTGAATATGGCGCAGACACAAAGTATGGTTTGGAAGCGCCGGGTGTAATTATCCACGAAGGGGGAACAACTCGGATGGGTAACGATCCCAAGCAATCGGTATTGAACAAATGGGGGCAAGCACATGATTGCAAGAACTTATATGTGGTAGATGCAGGTCCTTTTGTGCAGCAAGGGGATAAAAACCTGACTTGGACCATCTTAGCCATGTCCATGCGGACTGCGGAATATATATTGGAAGAGAAGAAAAAGTTAAACGGCTGATCGAAAAAGATATGAACAGAAGAGAATCCCTTAAAGCATTAGGTTTACTTGCGGCAGGAGCCGGTGTGTTAGCTACAGCTTGTAATGGCGAGAGTGCGAAGGAAGCAAGGATAGCCAGCGAGACTTCTGATAAACTACCAGGCGTAGAGGATTGGGAGCATGAACGCACACAGAAGCTGTTGGAAGAAACTTTTTTCACCGAGCATGAAATGGCGACGATTACGGTGTTAGCGGACATTATTATTCCAAAGGATGATACATCCGGAAGTGCCTCAGAAGCAGGTGTGCCCGACTTTATCGAATTTATAGTGAAGGATCTTCCCTCTAATAAGATTCCTATGCGCGGTGGGTTGAAGTGGATGGACGTACAATGCCAAAAACGATATGGCCAAGCTTTTATAAAATGTACGGAAGAGCAACAAATTCAACTTATCGATGATATTGCTTACCCTGATAAAGCGAAGCCAGAGATGCGTCAAGGGGTTGCCTTTTTCTCCTTAATGCGTAATCTGACATCGTCGGGGTTCTATACAACGGAAATGGGGGTGAAAGATATTGGTTATGTAGGAAATAGACCGGGCGTATGGAATGGTGTTCCGGAAGACGTTTTAAAAGCACACGGGTTTGATCCCGAGAAATTTTTTGGATAGTTTACGGTGGAGATGCAGGCTGTTGCGTCGCAATTATTAATATATCAAAATATGTTAGGATTAAAGTTATTGACAGACCCGCGTTGGGCAAATATTGCGGAATCTAATCTCGATGAAATTTTGACCGATCATGCTTGGTGTGAGCAAAAAGCGGCATCCAATGCGATCACTTTGATTACGCAAAATCCAGAACACGAGGATCTTGTTCACGAATTGACCGCTATTGCTATCGAAGAAATGGAACATTTTCAGATGGTGATTGATATTATTAAAACCCGTGGATATACGCTAGGAAGGGAAAGGAAGGATGACTATGTCGGACAGCTGATGAAATTTTCCAAGAAAGATGGATCTCGTAATCAAGCGTTTATCGATCGCCTACTCTTTGCAGCAATGATCGAGGCGCGTAGTTGCGAACGCTTTCGCGTACTTTCTAAAAATATAGACGACCAAGAGTTAGCAAAATTCTACCATGATTTGATGGTTTCGGAAGCCAATCATTATACTACTTTTCTCCATTTTGCACGTAAATATACGACTGATGTCGATGTCGATAAAAGATGGCAAGAATGGTTAGACTTTGAAGGAGAGCTTATACAAAGTTACGGTAAGAAGGAATATATTCATGGTTAGTTCGTACTTTTTTCCCGTAAAAAAGAAACAAAAAACTCGTCGCTTCGGATTCTTGAGAGGAATGGTTGGTGCTTAGGATGAATTTCTACATACCTCAACAATCCGTATGCGACCTTTAATGTTAATAGGGGGATGGTGCAATTGTATATTCCTAATTAAAGTGTCCCTATTTTTGATGTTTTGGGTTATGGACGGCACTAAGGATAGATTCCTATAAACCTCAAACTTCCGTATGTGACCCTTTATGTTAATAAGGGGATAGTACAAATGTATTTTTCTTTTTTCCCGTAAAAAAGAAACAAAAAACTCGTCGCTAAAAAACTTTTGGCATTATGGGGTAGTACAAAAATGAAATTTTTACAGTTGCCAAAGATTTTAAGGCGACATTTTATGTTAATTGAGGGTAGTACAATTTGTATAGTCTGTTAATTTCCGTTTCTACGGTATTTAATAAACAAGAATAAAGGAATAAAAAGGATGTAGACACCCACGCACGCGGCACGCGGGCCAAAACGGCCTAGCATTTTTCCGCGGTCAGCTTTACGCCGGCTGTTCCGTTAAAAACAGCATGCTGTTTGACCGAAGGGAGTTTCATTCTGTTTAGGAATAGACAAGGAAAGGTAGCGGAACAATGCAAGCCTTGACTTTTTGTTTCTTTTTCGTCAAGGAAAAAGAAATACTTCTTGATATACATCAATGCCAACCCTAAAAACCATCCCTATCTTTGTTGTAGAAAGGAAAAAAGCTATGATTGAATTAGGAATAGGCATGTTTGGGGATGTGCATATAGATCCCTCTACAGGCAAAATGCAAGCTGCGGCACAGCGTACGCAGGAGATAATAGAAGAAATTAAATTGATGGATGAGGTCGGGGTAGATTTTTTTGGAATGGGTGAACACCATCGTATCGATTATGCCGTCTCTTCCCCTGAAATTATATTAGCGGCAGCTGCTACGGTAACGAAGAATATAAAATTAGGGAGTGCAGTATCTGTAATAAGTTCGGCGGATCCGGTAAAACTATTTCAAGACTTTTCGACGGTGGATTTGTTGTCAGACGGACGTGCAGAGATCATGGCTGGTCGGGGATCTTTTATTGAGTCCTTCCCACTGTTCGGTTATGATCTGAAAGACTACGCTGAACTGTTTGAGGAAAAATTAGAGTTACTCTTACGGCTTAACAAGCAAGATACCGTTACTTGGTCGGGTAAGTTTCGGAAACCATTGATAAATCAGGAAGTATTTCCGCGTCCCGTTAAGGGTTCCTTGCCTATTTGGGTAGCTGTTGGAGGAACTACTTCGTCTGTCATCCGGGCAGGTAAGCTGGGGCTTCCGGTCATGTTTGCGATTATAGGTGGTGCGATTGAGAACTTTAAGCCGTTGTTTGAAGTGTATCGGCAAGCTTGGGAAGATAATGGACACGCCATGGACGACTTTCAGGTAGGGGTGCATATGCATGCCTTCTTTGGAGAGAATGGACAAGAAGTGTCCGATCAGTACTATCCGCTTTATGCTGCACAGATGAATAGAATAGGTGCTTCAAGAGGGTGGCCGTCTTATCAACGTTCGCAATACGATTTCGGACGTTCTATTCATGGACATCTGGTGGTAGGTGATGTAAATCAGTCAGTTGATAAAATCCTGCATGTTATCGACATGTTTGGCTTAACGCGCTTCTCCGCCCACATGGATGTAGGAAGTCCACATCATAAGGATATGATGAAAGCTATTGAGCTGTATGGTACACATATCATACCGAAGGTAAAAGAAGCATTAAAAAAGTAAAAACATGACATCATGGCGATGCGCGGTCTCACTGACCAAGTATCGCCGTGATTTTTTAAAAGATTAGCTATTATCGGATGCAGTCGGGTTTTTATAAACGACATCGAGAATAACCGCGATTGCCCCATCCCCCGTGACATTGCAGGCCGTGCCGAAACTGTCCATGGCGATATAGAGTGAAATCATCAAAGCCTGATCTTCCAAACTAAAGCCCAACATCGAAGAAATAATACCTATGGCTGCCATAATAGCTCCCCCTGGGACTCCCGGCGCGGCAACCATGGTAACCCCGAGCATACAAATGAATCCTGCCATTTGGAAAAAATCAATCGGCATGCCTTGCAATAACATCAGCGCGACAAGGCAGGAAACGATTTTAAGCGTGCTTCCTGCTAAGTGTATAGTCGCACAAAGTGGTATAACAAAACTGGCGACGCTCCCCTGTACCCCCGCTTTCTTAGTCTGTTCAAGTGTTACGGGGATGGTCGCGGCCGAAGATTGTGTTCCTAGCGCGGTGAAATAAGCAGGGATCATGGTCTTTAATAAACGAAAGGGATTTCTGCCTGAAATAGCACCGGCGATGATAAACTGCAATAAAAGCCAGACGATGTGCATCAAAAAGATAACGCCGATAACTTTTAAAAACACGTTAAAAATGATGGCTATCTTTCCCGAATAGGTCATGTCCAGAAAAATACCGAATATGAATAAGGGTAACAATGGAATAATGAGTTTCTCGATAAGGATCGAGACCACCTTTTCAAAATCCTCGGCCACATTTAATAAGCTGGATTGCTTTATCTGTGTTAAGCCTAATCCGAATAGAAATGCGAATATGAGCGCCGGCATAACGTCGAAAAAAGGAGGGAACTCCACTTGGAAAAACGGAGAAAGGCCCTTCGCGTTTTCCATCGCTGGTGCTGCTATTTGATTTTCCAACAGATTAGGGAAGATAGTGATGCTGGTCAGGTAAGATGAAAAGCCTGCTGCTAATGTCGATCCGTATGCGAGTAGCACCGTGTATAAAAGTAACCTTCCTGCCGATTGGCCCAGTTTGGCAATGGCGGGGATAATAAGACCAACTATAATAAGTGGGATTAGAAATTTTAGAAGTTCATCAAACAAGCTATTGAAAGTGGCGAAGATACGTCCGATCCATGTTGGTACAACAAGACCCAGTGCCATACCCAATACGATAGCAACGACAACCCTGAACAGTAAGTTCCCGGCGATTTTTTTCATGCGCTAAAATACATTTTATTTTTGCAAAAATTTATTTCCCTATCTTTGCATGGTGGTACAGCAAAGCAAATTAATAGATATCAGAAGCTTAAGCTTGTCGGATTTAAAAGATCAGCTTACGGCAATGGGCGAGCAGGGGTTCCGGGCGAAACAGGTTTATGAATGGTTGTGGGTTAAGTCGTGTACAGATTTCGACCAGATGACAAACTTGAGTAAGGCCCTGCGAGAGACGCTGAAAAGTAACTTCGAGATACGTGCTGTTACTATCCGTGCGTCTCAGGTGAGTTCGGACAAGACCATTAAGAGTAGCTTTACGCTGTACGACGGAAATGTGATTGAAGGTGTTCTGATTCCTACACCAGGCCGGATGACAGCTTGTGTAAGTTCGCAGGTGGGGTGTAGTTTGACCTGTAAATTTTGTGCCACAGGGTATATGGATCGTAAGCGAAACCTGCAAGCCGATGAAATCTACGACCAGGTTGTACTGATTGCTAATCAAGCAGAAGAAAAGTATAATCAGCCACTCACCAATATTGTCTATATGGGTATGGGTGAGCCGTTGCTTAACTACAGCAATATGATGAAATCCATAGAGCGTATTACCGCTCCTGATGGATTAAATATGGCGGCAAAGCGTATTACCGTGTCCACTGCAGGGATTGCAAAGATGATCAAAAAATTAGGAGATGACGAAGTTCGCTTTAATTTAGCCTTGTCTTTACACGCGGCAAATGATGAAAAGCGAAACCAGATCATGCCGATTAACGAGCAGAATTCTTTGCAAGCATTGGCCGACGCGTTAAAATATTACTACGCTAAAACGAAGAGCCCCGTAACATTTGAATACATTGTGTTCCATAACTTCAATGACGAGCTGCAAGATGCAAAAGAACTTGCTCGGTTTTGTAAGCATGTACCGTGTAAGGTAAATATCATTGAATATAACCCGATCACATTAGCTGATTTTGTAAATGCAGAGGCGGACAAAATAGATCAATTTGCCAATTATTTGCGCAGTCAAGATATTGTGACCAACGTCCGTCGGAGCCGGGGGAAAGATATCGATGCCGCCTGTGGCCAGCTTGCCATCAAAGAAGAAACCGCAGTATAGAAGGCAAAGAATAAGAATAGAAGGCGACGAGATCTACCATGCCCTACGAAAACCTGACAGCTGAGTCTTTGAAAACAGAAAAGCAGTTATTACGAGATGTTCTATCCCCCATGAACTCACTTTGTTCGGTTTTGCTTCTTTTTTCCCGTAAAAAAGAAGTAACTTCGTAGTTACCAATTTTAACAGTATGAAAATCAAATCGTATTGGGAAAGTTTCGTATCTATCTTGTTCCCGCCGTTGTGTGTTTCTTGCGAAAATGTTCTTCTGTACCAAGAGGAATTTATTTGTACAACATGCCGATTCCATTTACCTATAAACGATCACTATCTTTTCAAACAAAACGAAATCACCCAACGTCTGTTAGGTAAAGCGCCTATCGATGCGGGCGCAGCTTACCTTTCATTTTCAAAATCCTCCTTAGTGCAAGTTATGATTCATAAATTGAAATACAGCAAGGATCACCGGGTGGGCATATATCTAGGAAATTGCTTTGGCAAGGAATTGCTTACTTCTCCATTTTATACAAACATTGATGTGGTAGTTCCCGTGCCGCTCCATCGAAAGAAACAACGTATTCGCGGCTATAATCAGAGTGAATATATTGCACAGGGAATTGCGCAGACTATGATGTTACCCGTGAATCAGGTTGATTTTATAAGGGTAATCGATACGGAAACACAAACAAAAAAAAGCCGTATAGAACGCCATGATAATGTTGAAAAGGCTTTTTCCTGTAGGAAACCCTCCGCGTTTGAACATAAGCATGTATTATTAGTGGACGATGTTTTCACGACCGGCGCTACCATTGCTTCTGCTATACAAACACTTGTTGAGCAGTGCCATTGTAAGGTTTCTGTGGCTGTATTAGCTATCGCGTAAGTGGCTTTCTCATTGTAGGGCTCGTCTCTGATAAAACAAAATATAGCTAAAAAGTGCCATACCTATGCCAACATAGTCTGCAAAAATATCCCACCAATCCGCTTGACGTCCGGTGGATAGGTAATATTGAATAGCTTCTGTAGCAAAGGCAAAAATACTGGCGGCAAAGAAAGCGATGATCACTGTTTTTATTTTGGATGGTGCGTCTGCACTTCGTGAGATGGAACCCCATAGCAACAGTGCCGTAAAAACAAAAAAGAAGCCGCAATGTGCCATTTTATCAAATCCTTCAAAATAGTTAGAGCTCGGTAGATCATCGGAAGGCAACCCCACTAATAATAACATGATTACTCCCCAGATAATAGCCCAAATGTATTTAAATATCGTTCTCCACATGGGAGGTAAAAGTCGTATTAATTCAGGAGCTTTCAAAGCAATTTAGTATTAAAAAAAGCGATGAATAAACGAAATAAGTCCTATCAAATAATTTTTCATTTTTAATTTATAAAAAATAATATCGCTGATTTACAGTGTTTTATGAATTTGTTTTTGTTTTTTATAGTACTATGTATTGCATAGTACAGTATAAAACATATAACTTTGTATTGTTATGATAGCAGAAAACACACAGACCCAGATGCGGAAAGGGATATTGGAATACTGTATCCTTTCGATCATTTCCCGAGGGGAGATTTATGCTTCAGATATTATCGCAGAGCTAAAGAAAGCCCAACTTCTGGTGGTGGAAGGGACACTATATCCCTTACTAACGCGTCTAAAGAACAACGGGTTGTTAAGTTATACATGGAAGGAATCAAGTTCTGGCCCACCGCGCAAATATTATCAGATTACCGCGGAAGGGCAGGCCGTATTATCTCGACTGGACATCACGTGGAAGGAGCTTGTTTTCGCGGTGGAAATATCAATGCAGGGAAGAAAGGACTAATAGAATGCATCTACATATAATTAAACAGGGTTATGAATAAGACAATTATTATAAATATCAACAGTATCGTTTTCCATATTGAGGAAGATGCATACGACACATTGCGGTCTTATATGATTGATATCAAAAAGCATTTCGGGAATACGGCTGAAAGCAAAGAGATATTAGAAGATATTGAGAACCGCATCGCCGAGATGTTTAATGAACGTATCCAAACAGGTCGTAAAGAGGTCATTAATTTGGAGGATGTTCAGCAAGTCATTCAGCAGATGGGACGTGTGAGCGATTTTGAAGAAAGTGAAGGAGCAGCTGGAGGGGAAGATTTCCACCATGAGCGGCAAGCCGGGCAGGCACCTCATATAGAATATGTCGGTAAAAAGCTAATGCGTGATCCGGATGATAAAATGGTCGGCGGTGTCTGTAGCGGTTTGGCGCATTATTTTGGTATGGAGCCTATCTGGACACGTGTTTTATTAGTTGTTTTCGTTTTACTCGGGGGATCCGGTGTGTTGGTATATATCATCCTTTGGATTGTTATGCCTGCCGCAGAGACCCGTGCTGATAAGATGGCTATGCGCGGGGAAGCGCCGAACTTGCAAAACTTTAAAAGGTCCTTTGATGAAGAGGCGAAGAACCTTTCCGAAACTTTTTCCGGAACAGGAGAACACATCAGTCGCAGTGCACGCACGGCGGGGAATGTATTGAGCGGTTGCCTGGGACTGATTGGGAAAATGATAGCATGGATTATGCTTATATTCGCCGGCCTAAACTTATTGGGACTGTTTATCTTCTATGTATTTAATATGATGAACTTCTTTGGGTTGGAGAATCCCATGTTTTTCCCACCATTGAAAGGATTATCGACGAATGACGGAATCATTGCGCTCACTTTTGGATTTCTGGCGATTGCCATACCATTTTTTGCGCTGTTTTTCTGGCTTACCCGCATATTATTTAAAACAGATAAACTAAACAGTTACTTATCGTTGACGATGTTTGCTGCTTGGATTGTGTCCATCGTTGGTATTATCTATTATTGTATAGCCACCGCGCAAGATTTTCGGGAAAAGAGCACGATCAATGTGCAAAAAGATATACAGCCACAAGCAATCTACAATTTTGCAGAGAAAGATATCCGCGTGCTCGACGCCAGCGAACAAGACTCCTTACAATCTAAATTTAATGTCCAGCTGGATGGACAGGACTTGCGGAACTATCTACATCGCGATATCAGCATCTATTTTGAAAGTATCGATTCACTGAGCCAGCCTTATATACAGTACAGTTATTCCGCTAAGGGGAGAACTTATCAGTTGGCTTCTGAACGTGCGCATAATATTGCTTATGAAGCTATCCAGGAAAGTTCGACATTCCTATTCCCCAGCCATTTTTTACTGATGAAGAATGCACTGGACAGAGATCAGCAGGTACGGGTGACGGTTTACCTTCCAAGAGGTGCAAGGGTAAGACTTCAACGTAGTATAGAGCCTAAAGTCCGTGATATTTCGTATTGGGAATGTTTGAATAATTACCCCGAGGAGGCACGACAACAACAAAAGTATACCGAGTGGACGATGTCGGGAGCCGGTTTAGTATGTATACAAAAGCCACAACCTACACCAAAAGAGGAAGAGGAGGAAGCTGTTGAATCTAAAATGAAGGCTTTATTAAATGAAATAAAAGATAGGAAAGATTCTGTTATCCGGATTGGAGATTCGGATGTGACAATTGAAGTAAAAGATAACAGTGTTAGAATCAATACTAAAAAGCAAGAGAAAAACTAATCCATGCGTATTATTTTAAGTTTTTGTATTCTCCTCGTTGCTGTATTCACGGCACAGGCACAACAAGGAGAAGTAAGCGGTCGTGTCTTTAATGAACAGCAAGAACCGTTGGTAAATGTATCCATCTATTTATTGACGGCCAAAGTAGGTGCACTCCTGAAAACGGAGGTAACCGATGAGCATGGGCGTTATGTTATAAAAAATGTACCTCCTGGTGAATTTGCAGTGCAGGCCTCTTCTGTGGGATATGAAACCAGTAAGACTACTTTATTTAAGGTAACAGGACAATCGGTTCTACTGGACGACATGGTATTAAAAGCCGAGTCGCAAACAATCGACGCGGTGACGGTGGAAGGGCAGGTACCACTTGTTCAGCAACGGGATGGAAAGTTGATTTTGAACGTAGAAAACTCGACGCTCGCAGCAGGCAATAATGCACTTGAGGTCGTGCAGCGTGCCCCGGGCGTAAGCGTTGACAAGGATGAAAATCTTCAGTTAATGGGGCAACAGGGCGTAAATGTAACGATAGATGGTAGACAGACGTATATGAGCGGGGAGCAGCTTGCGGGATTCCTTAAAACCATGAATGGTGATCAGATTCAACGCATAGAAGTCAGTACGACCCGAAGTGCAAAGGAAGATGCGGAGGGAACGGTTGGTACGATTAATATTGTTTTGAAGAAAAATAGACTGGAAGGCTTCAACGGTTCGTTTTTGGCAAGTGCCGCACATGGTAAACATGCTCGGGGAAACTCTTCGCTGAATCTGAACTATAAGAAAAATAACACGACTCTTTTTGGATCCTATGGCTACACCTATAATAAACGGCAATTTGATTTAGGTATGGAAAGAGTGATTCCTTCTGATGAAGCGGATAGGGTATTTGATCAGGAGGCAGCACTTATTGAAACGAATAAAACCCATAACTATCGGGTTGGGATAGAACAAAAAACGTCCGATCGGAATACCATGGTGTTACAGTTTTCAGGTGTTAATGACGACGAGACTTTTGATAATATAAGTTTGACAAATATTGGGCCACGCATAGGTATCATTGATTCTGTATTACATGCTTCTTCCAAAGCCATAAAGCCCTACAATCGATATACCGTGAATTTTAACAATGAGTTCCACTTGGATACATTGGGGACGAAGTTGGTGTTCGATTTAGATTGGAGCGCTTTTCGTGATAACGCTACCATCAATTATGATTACCGGACGACGGATCCGGCGGGCAATCTGTTATATGATCCAGAACTCGAACGTAGCCGCATGCCCGTAGATATTGATATTTACGTTGGAAAAATAGATTTTGCAAAAACCCTAAGGCAAGGTGGCAAGCTGGAAACGGGATTGAAGTATAGCCATGTCCGTTCGGATAATGACCTGCAGTTTGAGCATTTTGTAGGTAACCGATGGCAAGATTATGCTGGTCGTCCTAACCATTTTGTATATACAGAACAGGTCGCGGCGGCATATGTTGATTACAGTCGCGGGTTTGGATCTTGGTCTATGAAGTTAGGGCTTAGAAGCGAATATACGGTCTCCGATGGGAACTCCATCACGTTGGCGAAACGTGTGAAACGCGATTATTTGGACTGGTTCCCTTCAGGAAATTTATCCTATACGCTTAATGAAAACAATATCTTTTCATTAAGTTATGCACGAAAGATAGCACGACCTAACTATCGATATTTGAATCCCTTTGAAGAGTATATAGATAAGTTCACCTCCATGCGTGGGAATCCATATGTCAACCCGCAGTATACCAACGGTTTTACGTTGAATTATACGCTATACAAAATGTTTAATTTTACATTGGGAACGGATATAACCAACGACGCTATGGTGGAGAGTCTAGGACAGGATTCGGTAACGGGTCAAGCGTGGATTACGCGCGAAAACTTAGCTAAAACGATTACATCTTATTTGAATATTAATGCGCCCGTAAGAATAAGTAAGTTTTGGTCGATGAACAATAACTTGACAACTATTTACATGCACTTTAAAGGTCCTATCGCCGGAGAATACGCAGATTTAGGGTCTACTTTCTTTCAAGGGCGTAGCACGAATAATTTTAAGTTGAACAAAGCGTTTTCGGCAGAACTGTCTGTTAATTATAATAGTACGTTCTTATACAATGTTTATAAAATTCACGCCCGCTGGGGAACAGATATCGGCGTCAACTATAATTTCAAAGACGAGCGAAGCTCTTTGAAACTGGCCGGAACAGATATTTTTCGTACGCAACAAAATAATGTTTCTACCGATTTTGGACAATTCAACTCCATGATCCGTCAGTATAATGATAATCAAAGTATTCGGTTGACTTACACTTATAAATTCGGTAATTTGAGACAGCAGATTAGAAAAAAGGACACGGACTCTGAAGAAGCTAGTCGTGCCAGATAGGTTGTAAACCAAACTCCTAAAAAATTGTTATCTTGTCGATGTTTAAACAAACAAGACTATTATGAAACAATTATTTCTTTTTGCAGTAACAGCTGTCGGAGCTACATTGTTGACTACAGCATGCGGTCAAAGACAGCAACAACAGGAGCAAGAACAGACGGAGCAACAATTACAATTGACGGAACAGTGGGAAACAAAAAACCTACCTACTCCTGAATCTGTACTGTATCATGCCGGAGACGATGCTTTATATGTTTCTTTGATTGACGGCGACGGTGCAGAAAAAGATGGAAAAGGCGGCGTTGCTATATTGAATCTGGATGGAAGTGTCAAGAATCAAGATTGGGTGACTGGAATGAACGCTCCGAAAGGGATGGCAGTACATGAAAACTTATTATATGTGGCCGATATTACAGCAGTAGCGGTCATCGATATGGAAACCGGCGAAGTACGCCATGAAATTGAATTTCCAGAGGCTGTCTTTTTGAATGATGTAACGGTAGATAACGATGGCGTAATCTATGTTTCAGACACGCGTACCGGTACAATTTATCAAATGCAAAATAACGAACCTACCGTATTTTTAGAAAACGCACCGAATGCAAACGGATTAAAATTTGTCAACGGTAGTCTTTATGCGTTGGTTGGGCCAGAGTTATGGAAGATAGATGCCAATAAAGAGCATACCGTTATCGCCAAAGGTTTCGCGTTGGGGGGAGATGGGTTGGAACCCGTAGGTAATAGTGGAGACTTTCTGGTTACTTGTTGGGGCGGTTTGGTATATTATGTGCACGCGGATGGCAGTTTCGAAAAATTAATGGATGTACAAGGAGAAATGAATACGGCAGATTTGGGCATACATCCCGAAAGCAATACGATATACATTCCGACATTCAACAGCAATAGTGTGAAGGCATTCAAGTTGGAAAAATAAATAAAAGAGAGGAGGAAACTCCTCTTCTTTTTTGGAGGATAACTATCTTTGTCGACGATGAACAGCATGACGACAGAACAATTATATCAACGCTATACAGAAAGTGGAACTGTATCTACGGATACCCGAAATATCATACCCAACAGTATATTTTTTGCCTTAAAAGGGGAGCGGTTCAATGCCAACGAATTTGCCGCGCAAGCGTTGGAAAGCGGGGCTAAATGGGCTGTTGTCGACGAAGTAAAATATGTAGCGGATGAACGTTATGTGCTCGTGGAAGATGTGTTGACTACGTTGCAGGAATTGGCTCGACATCATCGTCGCCAACTGCATATCCCCGTTATAGGGATAACCGGAACGAATGGTAAAACCACGACCAAAGAATTATTGTATGCCGTACTTTCACAACGCTTTAAAACGTATGCCACAAAAGGAAATCTTAATAACCATATAGGTGTTCCTCTAACGCTACTTTCCATAGATCACAGTATCGAAATGGCGGTTATTGAAATGGGCGCAAATCATCAGCAAGAGATTGCTTTCCTGTGCGGTATCACTGCACCGACACACGGCCTCATCACGAATGTAGGAAAGGCACATTTGGAAGGTTTCGGCTCATTTGAAGGGGTAAAAAAAGCTAAGGGTGAGCTATATGATTTTCTCAAAATGCACGATGGGGTATTGTTTCTCCAAGGGGATAATGCGTACTTGCGGGAAATGGAAATGCAGCGGGCCATTTCAAAGGTTGTACGTTATGGCTTCTCGTCTACAAACGATATCGTGGGGCAACTTAAATATGCTAACCCCTTACTTTCCGTTTCTTGGAAAACACGGGAGAGCACGACGGATCATCTTATACAAACGCAGTTGACGGGCTCCTATAACACCGAAAATATATTAGCGGCGATTGCGGTAGGGCATTTTTTCGGGGTAGATGATACGCGAATCAATCAAGGAATTGCGGATTATACACCTGCCAATAACCGTTCGCAAATTACAAAAACGGTACATAATACGGTTATCGCTGATTATTATAATGCGAACGTCAGCAGCATGGAAGCTGCTTTGGCGAATATGAAAGTGATTGATGCGGATCGTAAGGTAATCGTATTGGGTGATATGTTTGAACTGGGGGAGGACACGTGGAAAGAACATCGATGCATGATCGACCGTGCGCTGGCTCTGGGGGCGGAACGGACTATTTTTGTGGGAGAAGCATTCTATGCCCACCAGCATGTCAATGGCGAATTTTATGAATCTATCGAGAAAGCTAAAGAAGCTCTCAGAGAACAGCCTGTTGTTAACAGTACGGTTCTATTGAAAGCTTCCCGTGGAATGGCATTTGAAACACTGATGGACGTGTTATAAGTTATTTAACTTTTTCCACCACAAATACAATAGTTTTATAATCATCCTTTTCATAAAGAACACCGATTTGGTTTTTTTTCACCATAACAATATCGGAATACGCTGTAAAAGCACCCTTATAACCCGCTGGTGCTTTGGCAATGACTTTGTTGAAATACCAGGTTTTTCCTTTGTCTTTAGATAGACGTAAGGTAAGATTATCTCTGCTTTTTTCATCAGCTGCATTGCAGACAGCCAATATATATTTATTGCCTTTTTTCCAAGATAGTGTGCTGCCCTGATTGACCGGATCAGGGAGATTACGATCATAGTAGGTTGTATCCCAAGTCACGCCACCATCGCTTGAATAACTGACTATACGACTCCGTACATTGCCTTGCTGGTTACGGGTGTTCATGTACAGTTCGGTGTCCGAGATTTGTGCAGCCATGGTTTCGTTACCACCTTCAAAGGTAATTTTGTCGGCTAGTTGAAACGTCTTACCGTGATCGTCTGAGTAATAAGCGTGTGCAAAATAGTCTTTGCCTTTTTCCTTAGGTTCTCCGACCGAGTGGTTGGCGGGAATATATAAGCGTCCTTTATATTTGCCGGAATCAAATTGCAGTGCGTGCCCAGGTGTATTCGCATATGCTCGCCAATCTTCTTGGAAGGTATATGCCGGATTAGAAGACGGCTGGTTGGGGCGGTGTGCTTGTGTGGTGATGTTTACAGGTTCCGACCATGTGTTAGCTCCGTCGGTAGAGGTAATATACCATAGCTCGCGGAGGCCATTACCCTTCCTTACTTCGCCTTCATGATTGTTCCCCGTATTATAGAATAAAAAGATGCGGCCATTTGGATACTGGGGATCCAACAGATCTACTACGGGTGCCGCATTACCGGCTTGTAGTTTGTCATAGTCCGCAGCCACTTGCAATGCCCCCCAAGTCTTGCCGCCATCTTGGCTGATTTTGTAAACAATGTCTACATTTCCGTAATCTCCCGAATGGTCTACACGCCCTTCGGAAAACGCAATCAATTCACCTGTTTTGTTTTTAATAATGGCCGGAATCCGATAGCTAGCGTAGCCATCGTCGCCAGATTTGAAAACGGTAACTTCCTGTGCACGTGCGAATAACGAACAGGTTACCACGCAAAAAGTTAATAATAGCTTTCTCATGTTGTTATATTTATCGTTTTTAATTTTCATTAGCATCAATTATCTATTTTAAGCTCTCGATGGTTTCATCTATTTTGTAAGGTGTAAAAGTAAACATCCATTTGACAGGATTTTGCCAATCCACACCTTTAAACGAAGCGACAGGCAATTTAACCAGCACGTCGTTCCATCCTTTTTTTAGTGCAATCATAGTCGGTTCACGAAAAGAATACCCTTCATCTATAAGCGGAACTTCTAGCCCACCTTTTTGCCCCGCCTGTTTCCATACAGGTGGTTCTATAGGGGCATTGTTTACCCAAACCTTACTTTGTCGGTTGTCCCAGGTGCCTATTGCTGGCGAGTCGCTTGCGTAGGAACGAGAAAGATTATCAAACCCAATCCAAAAAGGTTTTGATCCGGATTCATCACTCCAGATTTTTGTTCGGGCATACCAGGTTGTATTGGGTTGGGGGTTATCGATCACTCCTGGTATAATATCCGCCCACCAATGCCTCAAGATTACGGTACCCCCCACGACCTTTTTTGTAGGTGCTACGGCTTTGACCAGCGGATTATTTTCTATATCGAACGAACTTGATAGGTTCCCTTTGTTATCGAATGGGCCGATCAATTCCCATTGCAGATCTGTTTGCTTGACATACGGGAACGGTTTGTCTGCAAGGAAACGTTGTTGATGAACAAGTAACTTTTCTTCAAATTCTTGAAAAGAAACATAGTCTTCGGTACCAGCTGGCGGAATATTGGCAACCCACCCCGATTTACCTCCACCTTGCCAAATCCGTTCTGCAAAGGTTAATAGGGAAGGATAAATGGCACTTTGATAAAACATGTCTTCGGGAGCGGCGACCGCACGATCTGGCCAAGAACATAATATAGCTCCCTTCAGGTTAGGATGTTCTGCATCCTGTTCACCGATCCGGCGGAAAAAAAGTGTGGTTACCGTTTCTAGAGGATCCATGTGGTTAATATAGAGGTGCTTCGAGTCGATATAGACCATTTCTCCTTCCGCCGCTACGGCTTCCGGGCCGCCCATCCAAAGTTGGCGGATGGTTTGGGACATTAAGTTGCTGCCCGGGTCCCAGCCCACTGTCTTATAACCCAACTCCTCTACATATTTTGTGATCTCCGGCATAAAGCTTTTATTCGTGATTTTCACCTCATCGCCACCAATATGGAAATAGGGGAGCCCGGGGAAGGTCGTTGCAAACTCTTCCAAAAGCTCCTTAATATAGGTGATGCCGCTGTCTGATTGCATGTCTACACCGAAATAGCGTGTAAAAGCTGCACTATGGCCAGGCATGTCAATCTCGGGCAACAATAAGATATGACGTTCGGAGCAATACGCCATCAGTTCGCGGAATTCGGCCTCTGTGTAAAAATCACCAGCCCACCGGGTCATGTATTCCGCATCGGTGAGCTTTGGATATTTCTTGCTGGCTAAGCGCCAGGCGATATCTTCGGTGAAATGGAAATGCAGCACATTCAGCTTATACCGTGCCATGACGTCAATCTGCTCTTTGAGCATAGATAGGGGTTGGTAGTTACGACCCACATCTACTAAGAATCCCCGCCAAGAAAAGGCAGGTTCATCCTGTATCTCACACACCGCGAGTTTATAGTTTTGTAATGTAAACTGCCTTAGGGTCTGCAGACCATAAAATATTCCAACCGTTGACGGAGCAGTAATTTTTATTCCTTCTTTATGAACGTGGAGATGATACGACTCGTCTGCTGTGTTCGCGGTAGTCCCCCCGGCAAGTACCAACTGTAGGGTTGGCAACTTCTCTGAGGCCTTGTCCTGAACCACGATATGCCATTCTTCAAAAATAGTCTGGGCAAGTTGATGCTCCTTTGCCAACAAAGCGGAAGATTCTTCGAGCCGGATACCCGCTGTTAAGTCTAAGAAACCCGATCCCTGTTCGAGATGAATCGGCTGGGGGATTAATTTCTCTTGTGCAGATGTAGTCGTCCTGCATAAGGTTATGAAGCACGCGAAGATAAAAACGATATATCTCATATTGGCTGATTAATAACATTCTCTAAACTGGACCAGCAATACCATTCTTGGCGAGGCAGGTGGAAAGGACCTTTAAAGAGGTTCCCTTTTGCGGTTTGCGCAATCGTTCCGTCGCGGTGCAGATAGCCAAACCATTCTCCGTGTTCCCTGTCGTGGAAATGGGCGTATGCGTAGTTATGGATCTGCTCGTGCATTTTTGCATATTTTTCGTTTCCGGTCACGAGATATGCTAATAGGGTTGCGATAATCGTTTCATTCTGTGGCCACCAGAACTTCATATCCTGCCAGTATTCTTGTACCGGTTTATCATATACATCGCGGAAATACAGGATACCACCGTGTTCCTTATCCCAGCCCCGTTCCCACATGTAATCTAACATCCGGCAGCCGAGGTCAACCAGTTTAGGATCGTTGTCGCGGTAGCGTGCTTCGTGTAAAATAAACCAGGCACCCTCGATAGCGTGGCCCGGATTGAGTGTTCTCCCATCGATATGATCGATGATACTTCCGTCTGGCGCAACCTGTTCCATCACACAGCGGATATCGTCTTTGACAAAATATGTTTCTATTTCTGTTATCCACTCGGCTATTGCCTGATCACAACGCGGATCTCCTATGGTATCGCGCAGTTGTTGTGCTGTATTGATCATAATCATGGGAATACCAATACCCTTTGCCGGGCGTGTTGATTCAAACTTCGGTTCGATAGGACGTATTCCTTGTGCATATTCTAGGCATATGCCGAACATTTTACGTGCAAAATCCGCCGCTTCTGGATCTCCCGACGCCTTAGCATAGGCTGCAGCGGCGATGACGGCAAATGTTTCTGAAAAGAAATAGCGGCGCATCCGAATAGGGTCGCCGGTACGGTCGACATGGAAATACATTTTACCCTCCGTATTAAAACACTTCTCGCGTAGGAACGTATAGCCGAGTTTAGCGCCTTCTAGCCATTCTGCTCGAGGTTCGATCGTGTTGTATAAGGTTGCCAAAAGCCAACATGCCCTACCTTGTATCCACACTGCTTTGTCGGTATCCATTAAACTGCCGTCTGCATCTCGCATCAGTAGATATCCGCCATGCTCCATATCGAAAGATCGCGGAAACCAAAACGGAACGGTATCTTCTAAGAGTTGTTTTTTATAAAAATCGCGAAGCGATAAAAGATGTTTCTTGTCCATTTGTTGTATTCTTGTTATCAACGTATTATATATTGTTCAGTTCGATTCGAAAAGTACTCGCTGGCAACTCGACTCGATTAATAAGGTTTCCGTCGCTGACAGGTTTCCATCCATAGACGAGTGCCGTTACAGACACATTAGTTGGTCGTTTGATGTATACTTTTTCGTCTCGAATAGTAGCATTGGCATGGATGGAGCGTCCGTCCCGTGTTTGAAACGCAAACCCCTTCGGGGCTTGACCATCCGCTGTCGCGATGCCGTCAGCGTAATCAAAATGGATGATAATATGATCTTTATCCACTGAAAAATCTTTTAATAAGGGGCCTGATGGAATGTTGTTCAAGCCATATTCGTGGTGTATGGCCCATTGTGCCAGGCGTTTTCCCACCGTAATTTTCTCTGTTGGGTGGACGTCCTTCGGATCACCGATATCGCTGGTTACGGCCATCCCTGTTTTGGGTATCTTGGTCAGCAATTTTCGTTGCTGGTCTCGGAAATACGGCCATGAGGGACGCTCCATACTGGATAATTGCACATAGTAAAAAGAAAATTCGTCTCGCCATTGATGGCGCCATTGCTGCACAAAATAGGGGAATAGCTTGCTGTATAGTTCGGCGTTTTCGGCATCGCTTTCTCCTTGGTACCAAATCACGCCACGTAATGCGAAAGGAACCAATGGTGCAATACCGGCTTCAAATATATAGGAGGGGGCATACGGATGCTGTTGAAAAGTGGAAGGGGATAGCGATACATTTTTGCTGGCACGCTCCCGGCACCACCTCATTAAATAATCGGTTGTTCGCCACGGGTGTAGTGAACCGACAAAACGTGTGTCGGACTCCAGGGATAATCTCGGTAACCAAGCCAGTTGCGGAGAGCCCCCTACGGATAGGTTGATAATACCGACGGGAATATCTTGAGATAGGGCTATTTCCTGTGCGAATGTGTACGCAACTGCGGAAAAATGCAGTGCATTTTCTTTGTTATTTAGTGTCCATTCGCCGTGAAAGAAATCGAGTTCATTTGCTTTTTGTAATGTGGTCGTATCCCAACTGGCGTCGTTCGTCTGGGCGTAGCTGTCAAATTGTAGTAGCCGGATGGCAGTATGTTGTTGAGCACGTGTAGCCAGACTGTCTCCCCCTAGGGCCTGACGTAGTCTAAATTCCATATTGGATTGCCCTGCGGCTAACCATACATCTCCTACGAGAACTTGATCATAAACCAATTCGTTTTCCCCATTTTTAATGCGGAGTGTTTGGGGTTTTCTATTTAAGGTGGGGGCCGGAAAAGTCAGCTCCCAACGGCCATCTGTTCCAACCACTACGTGTTGGCTCTTGTGGTTCCATTCCACCTCGACAGTCGTTCTGGCATTTGCTCTTCCCCAAATTTGAAACGGCTTATCACGTTGAACAACCATGTACTTCCCAAAAACAGGTGGAAGCTGCAGTCCGCCAAAATTGCCGGTAATATGCTGTTGCACAATTTTTGCAATTTGTGCTGCTCCCTGCCTATTCGGATGAAGAGTCGATTTATCTGTAAAGAGATCTGGGCGAGCATGAAGTTCGCTATAAAAATCGATAAGCGGTGATTGTGTTGCTTCTGCTACCTGTGTAATCTTTTCCTGGATCAAATGATACCAATCAAAGGTACTCGACGTAAAACGCGGATGACCGGTAAATATCGGTGACATTTTACAAATAAAAATTTTTAGATCCGGGTTATTCGCCTGCAAGGTATCGATTAGCCAAAGGTAATCGGCTATAAACTGATCCCGGTAGTGTGGGAAATTTCTCGGATCCGTGTCGTTCAGCCCTAAGTGGATAACAGCAATATCTGCCTGAAATGCAAGCGCGTCCTGCAATTGCTTCGTTGCGGCGTAGGGGTTATGCCCGCGGCGGAGTAAAGTCGCGCCGCTATGCCCAAAATTTTTTACCGCGTATGCATCACCCAGCAAGCGTTGCAGCACAGCCGGGTAGGCGGTGGAGTCGGGGTTTTGCAAACCGAGACCTTCGGTAACAGAGTCGCCGATAGCCGCTACCCGAATCGGTGTTTTAGACCATACGTTGCTGGTACAGAGAAGGAGTACGAAAAGATAAAAAACTTTATGCATATAATTTTTCATCCGAATAAATTATTTTTTAAAGGTGATGAAGTTACCATGTTTCTTTATCCCCTTACGTGGTTTCCTCTATATAATCGACTGTTTTCGGACGTAATGTGAGCACCTGTAAGAGTAAGGCTGCTGCAACGATGGCGGCGAGCATGGCAAAGCCTCCGCCAAAATGACCCTCATCTTTGAATTTACCCAATACTTGTGTTATGGCTGCACCGGCAAATACGCCCATCATGTTCATGAAACCGTAGGCTGTAGCTCGAAGCCGTGGTGGTACGAATTGGCATAAGATCGGCATATTATTGGCATCGAAAATACCGAAGCCTAGACCAAAGAGTACGGCCGCACCGACAATAGCAATGAATGTATCGCCCATACCTAATAAAACGAGGGATGGAATGGTGAGCCCCAAACCGATAGCACTTGTAAAGACCCGACCGCGTACGTTTTTCTGTACCCAACGGTCGCTCCAAATACCGCCTACAATCACACCCACAAAAGAGGAAGCAGCAATCGTAATGGTGGATAAGGGACCTGCCTGCGCCATAGGGATCCCTAAGTTATCCGCAAAGAGTGTCGGCAGCCAGTTCTTCGTGGCCCAACCCGGCAGGCTAGGCGCTGCAAAATAAAACAAGATGACCCAAAACGCGGTCATAGAGAACAAAGTGGAAAGACTTTTGAGAAAAGAAAGCTTGATCGGAGCCGTCGTGCTGCTGACCGTTTCGGACTTTTTCTCGTGAAGAAGCAGACTCAGAATCACGGCGTAAATAATCCCCACGATACCAAACCAGTGAAAAGCACTATGCCAGCCATAACTCGCCGCGACAGTGGCACCGAACCCTCCAAGCGCTTGCCCCATGTAGAGCCCGGTCATGTGGATACCAATAGCCAGCGAACGTGTGCGTCCGGTATGATAATCGGCTATAAGGGCCAATCCTGCCGGAATATATAAGGCTTCGCTGACACCCATGATGGCACGTAATACAAGCAACTGGTTGTAGTTATTGGCCATGCCCATGCCGTAGGTGACAGCCGACCACACAAAAAGGCTAATTACGATTAGCCATTTACGGTTTACCCGGTCGGCGATTACACCCGCTACTGGACTCATAAAACCGTAGATATACAGAAAGATGGCCATTAACACCCCAAAGGCTTCTGCTTTCTGCAGCTCGATAATATCGATTTGCATCGATTCGCGCATGGTCGAAAGCATTTGGCGATCGAGATAATTAAGTAAGGCCACGACCCATAAGAGACCGACAACTATCCACGGATAGAATTTACTATTTTTCATCATGCTCCTTGTTTTTCATGTGACCTACTAGGATTTGATCTGTTCTTACCCCGGCACGAATCTCTCCACTGGGAATGATAACGCTGTTCTGATGCCGCAATGCGGTTGTCGTCACGGGGCTTTCGCCGATGATATCATCCTGTTTTTTCCACTTTTTTTGGACTACATTAAAAGACCATGTATGCGAAGAAAACCCAGGATGTTGGCGTTGCAATACGGCCTTTTCTTCGATTAATGTGTTTCTCCATGACGCATCTGTCGTTTGGTTAATCTGGGCAATTAAAGCTTCTACCCGATGAAAGGTTTCGGCATGATCACCGCCGAATAAAAGTATATGGCCGTCATCGTCCCAAATGCCGGTTCCCGCTGCCGTGGGTTGGGGAAGATCTGTTATTTTGTTGATTGATCCCGATGGTAAGTCGACCTCAAAAAGCTGGTTATAAATCGTGCTCAGGCTATCGGTGTTGCGCATTCTACCGCCTGCGATATACAGTTTGTTTTTCTTGTCCGAAACGACTACTGCGTTTGATACAGGGTGTGCTAAGGTAAATGCTTCTTCCCATACCATGTTTTCAGCGGATAAGTCCAGACGATATATCTTGTCTGAGACCAGCTGCTGATTCTCGCCACCTACAAAATAGAGCTTGTTCGAAGCAAACACCAAGCTACCGTTGGTCAAAGCCAGCGGTAGGTCGGGAAGTGATTCTTCTTGAAGCGTATTCCCTTTCAGGGAAAACTTTTTCACCGATTTAACGGCGCCGCTTTCGTTTTCGCCTCCAGCAACATAAAGGATTTGTCCTACCGAGCAATTGCCGGGATAGGCGATTGCCTCTTTTAGTTCTGATTGCGTTAGAAAAGTTAACACACCATTCTCCAGCTGATAGATATAGGTTTCTGTCGCGTATTGTTTAGCACCCCCATCCCAAGGCATTTTCCCTGGGAAGTTTGCCCCGCCAGCTATCAACAACTTATCGCCCATCATGCCTGCTACAGGGCCCGCTAGTCCTAAATGGGAAGAACCGTCGGCGTTGGCAGGTAGCTTTGTTTGATTATTCCAAACGATCGTCTTCGATTTCTCTGCTGATGAACAGGAACTTAAAACAACGGTCAGGAGGAGAATGGAGGTTGTTAGTTTCATGCTTGTTTTGATTTAAACGATTCAAAGCCCACCGCAGCAACATCAGCTTTAAATGCTTCAAATTGCTCTCCGCTCATATTTTTGCCCGGCAAGCGGAAGGTTCCACAATCCAAATCTATCAATTTCATGTAAGCTTTGCCGGTCGCAATGCCGCCATATTTCCCTAACAAGGTAATCATATCGATGGATTTTTGTTGCAGGGTGTTTGCCTCTTCGAATTCGCCACGTTCAAACGCTGCAATTAAATCATGATATAGAGGCGCTGCATAGTTATATGTACTGCCTACAGCACCTTTCGAGCCGAGTACCAGTGCGGATAGCATATTTTCATCCCGGCCCCATAACATATCGTATTTACGGTTGTTAAAATTCATACAGGACAAGAAATCCATGAAGTCTTCATGTGTATATTTAATTCCCGCGAATGTAGGTGCTAATGTATCGACCTCTCGGAGTAGGTCGATCATTGCATAGTTTCCGCCCGTCAGCACGGGGATATGGTAATAATAAAATGCGGTGTTCGGCGCTGCGGAAGCCACTTCTGCGCAGCATTGCGCGAGTTGCTGAACGTTAGCCGGCTTAAAATAGAAAGGAGAAGTGAACGAAATCGCATCCACCGCTGCGTTTTCTGCTAACGTCGCCAACTGTTTGCATTCCTTGATATTTGTCCCACCTAAAAACATCATGAGACTAAAGTCTGCATCGTCTTTTGTTAATGTGGCCCACTTTTCCATCACCGCCACCTTCTCCTCAAAGGTTAATGATACGCCTTCTCCTGTAGATCCGCAGATAAATGCCCCCGTTACGTTATTGGCCTTAAGTAACGCATAGTACGATGGGATCAGATCAAGATTTAGCTCCCCGTTACTATGAAAAGGTGTAAAGGGAGCGGCTATTAAGCCTTCAATGTGTTTCATATAATAATATTATTTAGTATGTCGTTTTTTTAGCATGCTGTAGTGCAGCGAAAAATCGACCTCACTACAGCATGCATTATGATTCAGATTATGGTTTCGTGGTTTCATATCCCGGTGTTTGATCAACCAATGGGTCATTCGTCCACACATCCCGGCCGATTGGCCAAAGCACTTTGTATCCTTCCGTACTTTGATTTAAGACGCCATACGGATGATTGGAAGAGCGGAAAACCAGTGGTGTAGTACCGTATTTCATTCGACGGATATCGTACCAACGTTTTCCTTCCCAAACGAATTCTTTCATACGTTCTTCGAAAATCGCAATTTCGTTTGCGTCCCGACTGCCATTCACAAAGGGTGTCGGATCGTTTCCGTTAAACGCTCGGTCGCGGACAGGTTGTATGAACGCTTGTGGACTGGTACCTTCGGCATTGGCAATTTCTGCCAACATCAATAAGCGATCTGCTTCCCGGTAAACAGGCCAATCGTCGGTATAATTACGAATGTTGTTGTTGATAGTACCCAAAAATTTGGTCAAAACAATATTGCGAACCGTAACGCGTTGTGGAACAACCGTGCGATCCAATGCATAGAAGTCATAAAACGTAGCATCACGACGTTGGTCCCCGGTTTGGTATGATTGGAACAAATCATATTTATAACCATAACGCTGTATGGTTTGAGAAGTCGTTTGTTCTAAAGTTAGCGGGTCTATGAGCGCAGGAGCGTCGACATCGACCGTGTCTTTGTAGTAGCGACCACTGAAAGAAGGTATGTCATATAGGAAAAATGATGATGATGACAACTCTGCTTCGTTGAACATGAAGGGTAAGGTAAAAATAATCTCTTCGTTACGCTTGGTCTTAATAACGTTTGCAAAATTTGATACGAGACTATAGCCGGTAACAGCATTTAATGCTGCCTTTGCTTCCGTGAGATCAGCCGTAGTGCCATATACCTTTGCTGACCATAAATAAACTTCACCTTTTAACATGCGTGTGGCATTCAGACTCCAATAGGCTTTGTTAGCTCCTTGTTCAGACCCGAAATGTTCTAGCGATTTCGCGATATCGTTCTTCACTGCCGTCAATACCTCCGCTTCGGGTGAACGTGCTAGACGCAATGAAACCTGGTCAGGCCGACTATTCAACACATCCGCTGATAGGCGTATTGGTACACCGCCATAGGTGCGTAACAAATGGAAGTAATAGAATGCTCGTAAGCCATGTGCCTGACCTAAAAGGGTGTTTTTTTTAGTTTCCGACAGAAAGGAAAGATTACTTATTCGCTCGATGAAGAGATTGATCTGGAGAATGGAATTCATAAAACCAGCCCAAGCAGTCAAGCCCGGAGATACCTCGGTCATATTATGCTCAATCAAGGACAATTCATTCAATGAAACGGGAAACTTTGCAACATTTATTAAGCCGCCACCACGCATTTCTCCCAAACGGAAAAGCTGAAACTGCTGTCCACGTAATTGACTATGGATACCTGTCATGAAGTTATCTACTTGTGCTTCATTTTGCCAGTAGTTTCCATCTGCGAAGTAATCTTCGGGTGCCAGATCTAGATGGGTATTACAGGCGGTCATCCCCAATAATGCAAAGATGACGGCCATTATTTTTATATGTTTTTTCATTGCTTTATATCAATTAAATTTAGAATGTAATCTTTCCGCCGAAAATCAGCATGGTTGGAATAGTATAAGCGCTGTTTTGGAAGCCCGTACGTTCAGGGAGCGAATTCAACTTATTCGAAATATACCCTAAATTTTGCCCCGTGGCGGTTAGTGTCAGTCCGGCAATTTTCGCCCGACTAATCCATTCTTTCGGTACAGAATAACTCAATGATACTTCTCTGAATGCCAAATAATTCGAATTTACATAGAACAGGTTGCTCGGGCGATCGAAGTTTTTCATGTTTAACTGATCTGCCCATACGTATCTTGGATATTTCGCATTTGGATTCTCTGGTGTCCAGGTATCTTTGACGATATCTCCGGCATTGAACTCTCCTTGCATATAACCCAGAGACCATGCGTTCTGGCGATCCATTTGGATATGACCTAGTGCGAAATCAAGCCTGGTAAATAAAGAGAAACCTTTGTAACCGAATGTGGTGTTAAACCCACCCGTCCACCTCGGTAGCGTGTTTCCCAGTTTGACACGGTCATCTTGATTGATGACACCGTCTCCGTTGATGTCGTCCCACATCGCATCGCCCAGTTGAGTGGGTAAGTAGCCAGACAACCCCTGCTCATCGATGACGCGCTGGCTAGCGACACGTCGGCCAGCCGAACCTCCAATACTATAAGTCTCTCCGGCGGCGTCATCCCGAACGTTGTAATTTGCTAAGTCTTCTTCGTTTCTAATGATTCCCGTCATCCGGAAACCGTAGATTTCACCCCATTCCATACCTTCCTGAAGCCCTTCTACCCATATTAATGATCCGCTCGCAGGGTCATATACTTGCGTTCCTCCCTGTCTGTTCCGCTCGTTGCCATTAAAAGGCAACGTCAAGATTTTGTTACGTACATAAGCAGCATTCGCATTTACGGACCAAGTGAAATCGTCGTTTTGTAATATACGATAGCCTGCTTCGAATTCGACGCCACGGTTACGCATGGTACCATTGTTTGTACGGATGGAGGCGATGCCTGCCGAAGTTGGAAGTGCAATATAGGCCAATTTATCAGAGGTAATTCTGTTGTAATAGGCTACAGAAAGATTGAGTCTGTTGTTTAATAAACCGATATCAGCACCTACTTCCGTCGTATTGGTTTTTTCCCAAGTCAACTCAGGTAAAGTAGGATCTGAAAAAAGGAAGCCTCTAGTTTGGTCATATGGCTCGGTAACGCCGTAACCACCCTGTACTTGATAGATACCTATTGGGTCATTTGTTCCAATACCGATATTACCATTTTTACCCCAGCTGGCGCGAAGTTTCAAGAAGTTTAGCCAAGGAGCACTGTCTCTCAAGAAATCCTCTTGTGTTGCTACCCATCCGATAGAAGCTGCAGGGAAAAAGCCCCATCTGTTATCCCTGTGCAATCGGGATATACCATCTTGACGGAAGGTAAACGAAGCAAGATATTTGTCATCGAAATCATAGTTTGCACGTGCGAACTGTGAAATAATGCGATCATTACTGTGTGAAGAGGAAGCTCCTCGCGTCGGGTCTTTCGATGTATTGGTAGTAAGGCCTAATGCCATAAAATCGTCCGTTGGAGCTAAGGCTCCCGAAGCTCCTAAAGAGCGGTAATATGCATCGTAGAACTCGGCCCCTGCTAAGGCATTTATATTGTGCTGGCCAAAGGACTTATCATAGTTCAGAACCGCGTTATATGTTTGGTTTATACGACGCCAGAAACTGGCAGAACTGCTACGTTGCCTGTTCCATCCGGCATCTGGATTGGTTGTGCTCAAGAAGCCCGTTCTGAAATCCTTGTTGAAAGATTCGTGGTATTCCTCTTCATAATATAAAATCCCTTTTAGACGTAGTGTCAATTCGGGTAAGAAACTAACAACCAGCCCTTGGTTTAACGTAAATTTATCATTTTGTGAACGGCGTATATATTTGTCGATGTTGACCAAAGGGTTTCCATCGCTGGCGTCTCTACCTAAGATCCAGTCGCCGGTTATTGGACTTCTACTGCGCAAGGTAGGAGGAGCAGATAGCATCCGACCCCAGTAATTCGCTTCACCATTGGTCAACGATTGATCTCGCCAGTTGGCGCGGGTCCAGTTCACGCGTGACTCCGAGGTAATCCAGTCTTTTATCTTGTAATCGGCATTTACCGCGAAATTATAACGTTTATAGAACGTATTCAATGATAAACCTTGCTCATCATAGAGGCCAAGCGTGCTATGATAGGAAGCCTTGTCATTTCCTCCAGAAAAGGAGAGATTATAATCTTGTGAGGGAGCTGGCGTCCGAAACGCTAGGTTGCCATAGTTAAAATCCTCGTAGATCAGGTCATAATATTCGCCATTGGGATCATAATGACCAGCTGTATTGGTGGGAACGGCGTCTCTCATGGTTTTCCAACCTTGATCCAATAAGAAGCGGTTTTGATCGGTTAGACGCATCAGGCTCCATCGGCCTTCGTTAACGTAGTTGCCATCCAGTGGCGTTGTGCCATCAGCAGCAAAGTACGCATTGCCTGTTCCGCGAGGCCCAGGATTCCCTAAGGTGTTGTTTGCTAAAGTTCCAATCTTAATTGCTTCCACCGCGCCTAAACGACTCCATTTGATATAATCTTCTGAACTTAGGTAATCGTATGGCACGTTCAGGTAATTAATACCACGGTTTACCTTCAAATCAAGAGATGATCTACCGTTTTTTCCGCTCTTGGTGGTAATGATAATTACGCCATTACTGGCCCGGGCGCCATATATTGCCGTAGCGGCGGCGTCTTTCTGCACGTCGATCCGTTCAATTTCTTCGGGGTTGATATCGGAAAGACTGCCACGAACTTGGCCGTCTACTAAGATTAACGGACTACCTGAACCATCGAAATGCGTTCCTCCACGAAGTACAATACTAGGCATTGCACCCGGTCGACCAGAACCTGTTGCTACACGGACACCCGGAATTGTTCCCGCCAAGGCTTGTGCCGGATTGGCACGCATCCCGGTTTCTAGCACCTTATTGTCTAAAGTGGAAACCGAAGCCGTTACTTTCGTACGCTTTACTGTACCATATCCCATCACAACGACTTCCTCCAGGGAAGTATCGTCCACCTGTAAGGAAATTTGAAGCTTACTCAGGTTGTTTACCGTAACGTTTTTAGCTTGATAACCTACCGACGTAAAAATCAGGATATTCCCAATGCTGGCCCGTATGGAAAAATTACCGTTTTCGTCGCTTACTGTCGCGACATTTTGCGTCGAGTTATGGACACTTACACCGGTTAGTGGGGCTTCGTCTTCCCCTTTCACCTGTCCGTTTAGCATAGACTGGGCAAAAAGGTTTCCTTGAATTAAGAGAAGGAAAATTAATAAGACGAGGCTTTTTGCAATTGTAAAATCTGTTCTTATCATAATTTTGTTTTTAAAATTGACTTATGTTATACATAATCAGAAGCAAATGTATGACATAATGTTTTACAAATCAAAATTTTTTTGATATTATTGTCGTAGAAAAAATATTTATATATAAGAGAAAGTAGCATGGCCGATATAGATGATTCCGTGGAAAAACTAGGAGGGATAGATACCTCCAGCTTAGTCGATAAGGTAGAAGAACGGATTATCTACTTTATCCAAAAGAAAAAGCTGAAAGTAGGCGATGTGTTGCCCAAAGAGCTTGACCTTGCAGAAAGCTTCGGCGTGAGTCGCACGGTGATACGTGAAGCGCTATTACGCTTGAAGACCATTGGCCTTATTGAATCGAAAAAACATAAGGGAGCTGTATTAAAGAACCCGGATGTATTAGGATCGCTGCGTAAAGTCTTCCATCCTTCGATTTTGGATACCGAGACATTAAAAGATATATTTGAGATGCGCTTAGCTTTAGAGGTGGGGATGGCCGATTTTATTGTGAGCAAGGTTACGGACGAGGACATCCGAGAATTGGAAGAAATTGCCGAAGTCGTCGTTTCTGGCGACACTGCTCACCCGTGGCAGGTTGACGATGAGATTGAGTTTCACGGGCGACTATATAAAATATCTGACAATAAAATCCTGATGGAGTTGCAGGAGTTATTGTTTCCTATTTTTCAATATGTACACCATAGTGGCTTGTTGGAAAGGCCCATTGTTGCCGGTGATTTCGTGTCTCATAAAGAATTGGTACAAGTTCTTAAAAATAGAGATGCTGATGCATATCGCGTAGCGATCCGACAGCACTTGAACAATCATTTTGCTCGTATTCTTGATGTATTATAGTGGATACGATCTTTTAATTTTCTTTCATAGTCCCTAGGTATCTAGGGACAGATGCTTTTCCTTATTGATAAGTTGGGCTACACTTGTATCGTTCAAAATTTGTAACATCGCGTTTCGTACCTCAACAAAGGTGTCCCGAATCCCACAGGCATGCTCTTCCACACATTCTTCGCACGAACGGTAAAAATTAAGGCTGACACAGGGTAATAGGGCAATCGGTCCGTCAATTAACCGCATAACCTGGGAAAGATAAATGTCTTCCGGGGCTTTGTTTAAGCTGTAACCTCCGCCGGCGCCTTTTTTAGAGTACAATATGCCTGCATTACGCATTTCGAGAAGAATTTGTTCCAAGAATTTTTTCGGAATACGCTCCTCTTCAGCAATCTTTATAATCTGCATGGGTTCTTTTCCGTAGTTACGTCCCAACACCATAAGCGCCTTGATGGCGTATTTTGTTTTCTTAGAAAGCATACGTTCCCTTTTTATGGATCAATAATAACCGCAAAGATACGCAAAAAATAATATGCCCTCACGTTATTGCCCCAACACCTCAATAATAGGCTTTCCGATGTTGCCGTTCGGTTCCATGATATGCAGTAGCGAAGCAAGTGTCGGAGCGATATCGACAACATGTACTTCTTTATTACTTACGCCGTGCTTTATACCCCAACCCATGAATATCAACGGAATGTGTGAATCATAGGGCGACCAAACACCATGAGTGGTTCCTGGACTGCGTGGTGTGCCCGCATACCATTGAGGGTCTGCAATAATTTGGATGGCCCCACTGTGCCGACGGTTATATCCATTGATGATTTTTTCCCGAAGCGGGGCAGGTATAAACATATTTTGATTCCCTTCCATATCAATGACATACGTTATGCCTTCTTCCTTCTTAAGCGAATTGATAATTGTTTCCTTTACATCGTTAAGGTTGAGCTGGAGGGAATCGATAAGTGCGTAATTTAGATGCACCTGATAGTTCATCAAGCTTCGCACGATGTTTTCACTGCCGAATTTTTCCTGTAACTCGCTATTCAGATTACGCTGAATCTGTCTGGTAAATAAATAGCCGCCATTTCCTTTATGATCCGTGTAGTACATAGGATTATAGGAAGCAGCATGGTCTGCGGTAAGAAAAAAAGTATAGTTACCCTTGCCAACATGTTTATCGAGGTACGCTAAAAAATCCGCAATGTCTTGGTCAAGTCGTAGATAGGTGTCCTCAATCTCTACAGCTGATAACGAGTAACGGTGACCGACATAGTCTGTTGCCGATAAGCTCACGCATAAAAAGTCTGTCTGACCTGTTGGATTACTCCCCAGGCGTTCCTTTTCCAGTGCTGCTTTGGCGAAATCTAATGTCAGTGTATTTCCTTGGGGGGTTGTTTTAATAAGTTCATATCCCACGTCTTTCATCAATTCGGACGTTTTCCGAGGGAGTGTGGGATTCTCTTCACCTGGCCACTTACCTTCGTAAGGTGTGTTATCTGCCGTACTGTTTGTATATGTTTCGATTGGATATAGTGTGTTCCAGTCTTGTTTTAGGTATTTGTCCGCCAGTTTCTGCTTGTTAAAATCTTCCACCCAATGCGGCAACTTTTCCATATAAAATGTACTGGAAATCCAGTTTCCCGACTTTCCTTCCAACCAGTAGGCTGCGTCTGCAAGGTGGCCTGCTGGCAAGATACCGCCCCTGTCTTTCATAGAGATGCCGATAACCTTAGATTGAAAATTGGTCGCCAGTTTCAGTTGATCGGTGATTGTGGAGGACAATAAATTTCTAGGTGATTGTTGACCTTCCTTTTCCTGTGTTCCGACTCCTTGTACGTTATCATCTTGTGTGCAATACATGGATTGCCCCGTCGCTTGAATGATCCAATCATTCCCTGCAATTCCATGGATAGAAGGAACAGAACCTGTGTAGACTGAAGTATGGCCAATAGCCGTTACTGTAGGGACATAGTTAAGCAAGGTATTTTCACACGAAAATCCGTCATTTAGCATACGCTTGAAACCATTGTCACCATATCTGTCCGCAAATCGGTAAAGATAATCCCACCGCATTTGGTCTACCATCAATCCGACCACTAGTTTTGGGCGAGCAGGCTGTGCATGTCCTTGGATAGCTATAGTTACGATGAAAAGACCTGCAAAGAAAAATTTCCACATAATCGTTTAGTTTACTGAGAAAGAGTCGATAAAGGTAGATGATTTTTTAGATACTTCCCAGTATAAGATTCGTTACATTCAACAAGATCCTCCGGTGTACCTTCAAAAACAACCTCTCCGCCTTTATTTCCGCCTTCTGCTCCGATATCGATAACCCAATCGGCCATTTTTATCATCTCCATATTGTGTTCAATGACCAAAATACTGTTGCCTAGTGCAATCAGTGCATCAAACGATTTAAGAAGTTTGTGGATATCGTGGAAATGCAAACCGGTTGTCGGTTCGTCGAAAATGAAAAGTGTCTTTTTGCTGTTGTTCCCTTTGATTAAAAAAGAAGCGAGCTTGATACGTTGCGCTTCACCGCCCGACAACGTACTCGATGGCTGGCCAAGTTTCACGTAACCCAATCCTACGTCCTGTAAAGGTTTGATTTTCCCAATAACTTTAGGTATGTCGCTAAAGAATTCCATGGCTTCATCTACACTGAGGTCTAAGACGTCAGCTACTGATTTACCTTTATATTCCACATCGAGCACATGTTGCTTGAATCGCTTACCGCTACAAGCTTCGCAAGGGAGTACGATGTCTGCCATGAATTGCATCTCGATCTTGACCTCGCCATCCCCTTGGCAAACGTCACAGCGACCACCCTCGACATTGAAAGAGAAAGCCGATGGCTTCAGTCCTGCTGCCTTGGCTGCGGGCAAGTTAGCGTAAACTGACCGTACTTCATCCCAACCTTTGACATACGTTACGGGGTTGGAACGGGAGGACCTGCCGATCGGGTTCTGATCGATCATCTCGATTTGTTCGATGCTGGTTATATCGCCTTCCAGGGCATCGAATATACCGGTTTGCTCTCCGCTGTAATTACCGATGGCTTTTTGCAAGGCTGGGTATAGAATACGTTTGATAAGGGAGGTTTTCCCCGACCCCGATACACCGGTTACGACGGTAAATACGTTTAACGGAAAGGTGACGTTAATTCCTTTTAAATTGTTTTCCCGAGCCCCTTTTACGATAAGGGAATCACGCCACTTGCGTCGTGTTTTAGGTGTGGGGATGCTCAATTGGCCATTTAGGTACTTTCCTGTTAGGCTGTCTTTATCTTGGAGAATTTCCGGATAAGTTCCGGCGAAAACCAGTTGACCACCATTTATTCCAGCTTCGGGGCCAATGTCGACAAGGTAATCCGCGGCTTCCATCATTTCTTGCTCGTGTTCTACGACAATCACCGTATTGCCTACATCGCGCAACGATTTCAGTACGCCGATTAACCGCTGGGTGTCGCGCGGGTGCAGCCCGATACTAGGCTCGTCTAAGACGTAGATAGAGCCCACTAACGAACTGCCCAAGGATGTCGCTAAATTGATACGTTGCGATTCGCCACCCGAAAGTGTATTGCTTAAACGGTTTAAAGTAAGATAACTTAATCCCACATCACACAAAAATTGAAGCCGGTTGGTGATCTCGGCGAGCAATCTCTTCGCAATGAGCTGTTCGTGTTCCGTTAACTTAAGCTCTTTAAAGAATTGCAGGGCCTCTTCTAACGGTAACAAAACAATATCCGTAATCGATCGTCCGGCAATCTTAACATAGGTGGCGTCCTTGCGCAAACGCGATCCCTTACAGTCGGGACAATCCGTTTTTCCACGATAACGTGATAACATAACCCGGTATTGTATTTTATAAGTCTGCTGTTCCAGCTCTTCAAAAAACTGGTTCAATCCACCGAAATATTTATTTCCCGTCCATAATAGCTCTTGTTGAGCTGATGTAAGGTCACTATAGGAACGATGTATAGGGAAGTCAAATTTGAGGGCATTACGCACCAGACGATTTAGCC
Source organism: Sphingobacterium arenae (assembly GCF_014692505.1). Taxonomy (GTDB): domain Bacteria; phylum Bacteroidota; class Bacteroidia; order Sphingobacteriales; family Sphingobacteriaceae; genus Sphingobacterium; species Sphingobacterium arenae. Next base: position 422,000 of record NZ_JACNYK010000001.1, read on the forward strand.
ATTCGCCCATTTTTTCTCCACGCCACGGTGCAATCGCGCCATCATAGACAGAGCGGCTTTTATCGGGAATAACTAAATCGGCGTCTATGCCGATGACTTTACCATACCCCTCACAACGTTTGCATGCACCATAAGGATTGTTGAAACTAAAGAAGTTCGGTGTAGGTTCTTCGAATAGGATGCCGTCCAGTTCGAATTTATCGGAATAATGTTTTCTAACACCATCGATGTCGACATAACATTCGCCTTTCCCTTCAAAAAAAGCGGTCTGAAGCGAATCTGCAAGGCGACTATTTGTTTCATCTTGTTTATCTAGCCGAATACGGTCTACTACAATCTGGATTTCTCCCGTTTTGAAATCTTCATTTGGTATACGCGTGTCTCCGATAACAGCTTCTATCTTCTGTATCTTGTCCTGAAAAAGCACCCGAACGAATCCTTTTTGAAGGAGTAACGATAACTCTTCTTTTAACTTTCGTTGATTGATCGGTATGAGTTCAGCAAAGATAGTAATGGTTGTGTCTTCCGGATAGGTCATCAATTCATCGATAATAGACGATATCGTGTCTCTCGTGACCTGTTTCCCCGATATGGGGGAAAAGGTCTTGCCAATCCGTGCATAAAGAAGTTTAAGATAATCATATATTTCGGTAGAGGTACCCACGGTAGAGCGTGGATTGGACGTGATCACTCTTTGTTCGATCGCAATCGCCGGGGCGATTCCTCTTATATAGTCCACTTCCGGTTTATGCATCCGCCCCATAAACTGTCGGGCATAGGAAGATAGGCTTTCTACATAACGTCGTTGTCCTTCAGCGTAGAGGGTATCAAAAGCAAGGGAAGATTTTCCTGAACCCGACATTCCCGTAATCACAACGAGTTTATTTTTAGGGATATCGACATCGATGTTTTTCAGATTGTTGACCCGCGCACCAGCAATTTGGATAAACGACTTCGCGTTTTGTTCCGATTTTTTTGACATAACCCACAAAGGTAAGGATTTTGTCTGAATTGCCTGGCCTAGGTACTGGAAATAAGGAAATCATAGTCATATATTAATTTATAAAAGCAGGATAGTACAGGACAGTTGTTGGTTTACATTTTGATATTTTTGAATGGCTAGTTGTATCAGGCAATATAGATTCATTGTCACGGTACATTTTATGATATAAACCTGCAGGAATACGATGCAATCTTTTGGTAATGGCCCAAATTGTAAATACGATATCGGACGTTGAATTTGCGGATTTCAAGATCGGAGACCATAAGGCCTTCCGCAAAGTTTTTGATGCTTATCACAAATCAATTTATAACTACGCCTATAAGTTTAGTAAAAATCATGAGGAAGCGGAAGAACTCGTCCAGGAGGTGTTTGTTTCCCTGTTTCTAAACCGTGACAAAATAGAAAATTCCGAGAGCCTTTATCCTTATTTATTTGTCATCACGAAACGGATAACGATTTCCATTTTCAGAAAAAAGGTGGTGAAATCCAAATTTGACCATCATTTGAAGTGTAGCTGGAAAGAAGACTGTAAAAGCACAGAACACACGCTAGATACGATTGAGTTAAACAACGTGTGGACGAGTGCCATTGAGCGTCTCCCTGAAAGGCAGCGGGAAGTCTATGAGCTAAATAAAATCAATGGGTTATCTTACGAGGAGATTGCGGAAAAGATTGGCGTGTCTAAGTATACCGTTAAAAACCAATTGATTACGGCGTCAAAGACAGTAAAGTTAATCGTGAGAAATATTTATCTCCTGCTTTTTTTATTAAAAATTTTATTTTGATGTAGTCCTTTTTTCTTGCTAACTCGTTTATATAGGTAACCAGTCATTATAAACGTTGGAAAAAGGACAACTCATTCATCTCCTACAGCAGTATATGGACAATTCCATATCTGCCGATAATCTTATTTTGCTCAAAAACATTTTAGAGCAGAAAACAGATGAAGATCTCCTATGGATCTGGGATATCCTCATGGAATCGTCGCCGGACACAAAAGGATATGTTCCGGATGCTGAACATTTATTCCAACGGATTATTTTGGATGAGCGGCTTCAGTCGAATTTTTCGAAAGGCACCAAAAAGATTAAAATAATTAGACGTTTAGTCACGCTAGTGGCTGCGGCATGTATACTTGTGTTTCTAAAATTTACAATAGATTTTATAAATAGGCCAGACCCAACGGAGGCAAAGCTCAGCGCTGCAGATACAATTTCGACTATTAAGCCGGGAGGAAATAAAGCCCGGATTGTTTTGGCCGATGGAACTCAATTAGACTTGGAAGCGTTGAAAAATGATACGATAATCCAGTTGGAGGGCTATTCGGTACATAAGACAGCAGATGGATCTATTACTTACTTAGTAACTGGTGAACAAAGGGTGAAAGGCAGCCTATATAACACCATTATTACCCCAAGGGGTGGAGAGTATAATTTAACGCTATCGGATGGGACAAAAGTAGCGATGAACGCTTCTTCCACACTTCGTTATCCGATCAATTTTCGGGAAGATATCCGTCGTGTTGAATTGAAAGGAGAGGCATATTTCGATGTGAGTAAACAATATAGGGATGATAAACGGATCCCCTTCATAGTGGAAACAGATCAGCAAACGCTAGAAGTATTAGGCACTTCTTTTAACGTGAACAGCTATGGTAAGACGATTGAAACAACGTTGGTAGAAGGGTCTGTAAAGATCTCTTTTGACAACGGACAAAGTCATGTTCTAGTGCCTAATCAACAAGCAGTTTATAGACGAGAATCAAAAAGCACGGCTATTACTACCGTGGACCCGTTTTACGTCACCGCCTGGAAAAATGGATCGTTTGCATTCGAAGACGCCTCGATCAATGAGGTTATGGAAAGTGTTGCCAGATGGTATGATGTGGATGTCGTGTTGAAAGATGATTTAAAAGATAAGCAGTTTTCGGGTATGATCTCCAGGTTTGAGGATATTGATAAATTGTTGAAAACGGTCGAGTTAACAGGAGCGGTAAGATTCGAAGTCAATGGAAGGAGGATTTTGGTTATGAAATAAAAATCAGAAAATTGGAATAACATAACAATCAGGAGCGTTGCGACCGCCCCTGATTAACCAAGTCCTACGGGCTTGTCGATTGATGTCTTAGCATATAACAGTAAACAACCAATCTTAAATACAAATGTATAAAAAATATGATATACTTACGCTGTTTTGCAGGCGTTTGAAACCTAGATTGTTAGTCATGAAATTATCCTTGATCTTAATGCTTGTAAGCACGCTGCAGGTTAGCGCATTTACGTTTGGTCAAAAAGTGACGCTTAGCCGGAAAAATGTGAAACTAACTGCTGTTTTGAAGGATATCCAGAAACAAAGCGGATATAATATTTTTTACGATAAATCTATCGTTCCGGCAAATGCGTTGGTGGACTTACAGGTGAACGACACCCATGTCGAGAAAGTTCTCACCGGACTGCTGGAGCCGTTTCATATAGGATATAAACTGGTGGACAAGAACATCATATTGATGCGAAAGGAAAATTCTTCGATAGTAGTTACGAACAATCAGAGGCCAACCCAAGAAAAAATAGTGAAGGGTAACGTGACGAACCGCGGAGGTGAACCGCTTGCGGGAGTTACAGTTTTGGAAAGAGGGAAAACGAACAGTACGATGACGGATGAAAGAGGCAATTATATCCTCCGTATAGAAGGCGACGCCGCGATGCTGCAGTTTTCGTTTGTCGGGTATGAAGATCAGGAAATAAATCTTGGAAACAGAACGGTGGTCGATGTGGTATTAATAGATCGAACGGATGAACTTGATGAAGTTGTTGTGGTAGGGTATGGGACAGTACGGAAGGCGGATTTGACCGGAGCCGTAGCGCAGGTAAAGGCTCGAGAGGTAAATGCCTTTCCGAATGCCAGCGCATTGCAGGCCCTCTCGGGCCGAGCTCCCGGGGTACATATACGCCAGAGTTCGGGCGCCCCTGGTCCCGGTATATCTGTTCGTGTTCGCGGAGGAAATTCCATTCAGGGAAGTAATGAACCGCTGTATGTTATTGACGGATTTCCCATAGCCGGTTCTAATCCCTCCATCGTTAATACCGCTGATATAGAAAGTATCGAGATTCTCAAGGATGCATCGGCTACGGCGATATATGGTTCACGTGGTGCCAATGGTGTCGTGATCATTACAACAAAAAAGGGAAAAGAAGGACGTACAGATGTGTCGTTTGAAACCAGTTACAGTTCGCAGCAACTCATCCGTAAGCTCGATCTCATGAATGCGCAGGAGTATGCCAGATTCTACAACGAACAGGCGACGAACGATAATGTGACACCTTATTTTAACGAAGAAGAGATAAGCGGATTTGGGGAAGGTTTTGACTGGCAGGATTTTGTCTTTAGGAAGGCCCCGATGACGACGGCTGCGCTTGGGATAGTTGGCGGAAATGAGAAAACGCGGTTTTCCATCAACGGTAGCTTTTTCGGGCAAGATGGTATCATTCAAGGAAGCAATTACAATCGTTATTCGTTGCAAAGCAGTATTGATCATAAAATCAACGATAAGATTTCCGTCGAATTGAATACGATCCTCTCGCGTCTGACGACCGAAAGACGAGACAGCGAAGGAGGCAATCGAGGCAACTCCATGATTGCTGCTGCCATTTCTGCTCCACCGATTCTGACACCCTATAACGAAGATGGTTCTTATCGGATACTGCATACAGCTTATCCATTTTTGGCAACAGATCTGCGCAATCCTATTAACTGGATTAATGAAAGTACAGCACAAACCAAAGCAAACGTAGCATTGATCAATACGGCTGTATCCTATCGGATTACCCCCGAACTTATCTTTAAAGTGGCTGGAGGGTTGGAGAACCGCGATGACCGTTCGGATAATTATACGACGACCAAATTTTTTGATAGCCCGGGAATCGCTAATGTATCTTCCACACAGCAGACCAGCCTGTTGAACGAAAATACATTGAACTATAATAAAACGTTTAATGACAAACATAGTTTCGCTGCGGTAGCGGGACTGACCTACCAGAATTTTATGACCACGGCTGTAAATGCCGGAGGGACGGACTTTCTTTCGGATATCTATGAGACCTACAACTTGGGCGCAGCTGGTACGCCAGGTGTACCCGGGTCAGCGTATACAAAGTCGGTGTTAATTTCGCTCTTGGGGCGCGTCAATTATAGTTACGACGACCGTTATCTCGCGACGATAAGTTTTCGCCGTGACGGATCGTCGCGCTACTCGCCGGGAAGTAAATGGGGTAATTTTCCCTCAGCAGCGCTCGCGTGGCGTATTTCAAACGAAAATTTTATGAATAATGTTTCTGCCTTTTCGGATCTCAAGTTGCGGGCCAGTTGGGGGCTTACTGGTAGCCAGGCCATTGATCCGTATACTACCCTTAATTTACTGTCCGCAGGTAAGACGATATTTGGTAATGAATATTTCAATACGGTCAGTCCCTTAACAAGGTTGCCGAACGACTTAACCTGGGAAACTACCGAGCAGTTCGATATTGGAGCAGATGTTGGCGTCCTGAATAATAGGGTCTTATTAACTGCCGACTATTATGTAAAGAATACGCGTGATTTGCTGAGTGATGTACGGTTGCCAGCTTCCATGGGCTATACGACAACGATCCGAAATGTCGGCAAGGTACAAAACAGGGGCGTTGAGTTAGGTGTCGAAGCAAGGCCTTTTGAAGGCAGTTTTACGTGGAATATAAATGCCAATATAGCCTTTAACAAAAATAAAGTAATCAGTCTATACAACGGTGAAGATGTTCTACGGGATAATATCGGTATGGTCATCGTGAGCGATGCTACCAGCATATTGAGGGAGGGGCGACCTGTCGGACAGTTTTGGGGTTACATAGAGGATGGTTACGACGAGAAGGGAGACATTATTTATCGAGATGTCAATCAGGACGGTAGCATCACATCTGCTGATAAAACATATATTGGAGACGCCAACCCTGATTTTACATATGGCTTTAATTCCGTGATGAATTATAAGAATTTCGAATTTTCGTTTTTTCTCCAAGGAACGTATGGAAATGATATATTCAATGCGAGCTCTATTACGAATACCATGGACTATGGCTTTGGTCTGAATATGCCCAAAACAGTGTATGAGAATCATTGGACGATCAATAATACCGATGCTGACTACCCGCGGATCAGTAGATCGACGCCCGTAAAGGTGTCGGATCGATTTATAGAGGACGGTTCATTTTTACGACTCAAAAACATATCCTTGGCTTACAACCTGCCGCTGCAAGCGTGGAATACGAACAAATTACAGCGGCTGCAGGTCTATGTGAGCGGACAAAATCTGCTTACGTTCACCAATTATTCCTGGTGGGATCCGGAAGTGAATTTTCGACTCGACCATAATAGCTACCCGTCTGCGAAATCGGTCACCTTCGGTATCCGTGCCGGTTTCTAACTTTTTACAGTTCATAGGATGAAGAAATTGAATTTAAATACGATGAAGAGATTAATTTGCATGTGGGGTATAGTTGCACTTTTTGTAGCGTGCGAAAAGACCCTAGAAGAAGCACCTAAGCAGATCTCGGAGGAGAATTTCTATAATACGGCAGAAGAAGTGGAAGCCGCGGTGAATGCGATCTATAGCCCATTGCGTAAAGACCTTATGCCGAATTATATTGCTGCGCTGGAGTGTCAATCAGACTGGATGTATGGTCGTGGCAGTTGGACCCCCCTGAGCAACTACCAGGGGCTGGACGACGCGAACATAACGCGCGTCCAAGGTTTTTGGAATGGTTTCTATCTGGCCATCAGGAACGCAAATCTGGTTGTCTTGAATGTGGTAGAGGGCGAAGCGTTTGCGGAATACGTTGCCGAAGCAAGGTTTCTGCGTGCTTTTTCCTATTTTCAGTTGGTCAGGAATTGGGGTGGTGTGCCGTTGCGTACCGAAGAAACAATGGACGTAAAGGATCTTCCCCGCAGTACAGAAGAAGAAGTCTACCAGTTAATTCTGGATGATTTGGCAACAGCGACGATATCGCTGTCAGAAACTGCCGCGGTTAGTGGCCGTCCTACTAAATGGGCCGCTAAAACCCTACTGGCTGATGTGTACTTGCAATTGGAACGCTATAACGAAGCAGCTGAACTAGCCAACGAAGTTGCCCAAGCAGGTTTTAGTTTAGTAAGCGTGAGTGGCCCCGAAGACTATCAATATAAAATTTTCGGACCGGATATCACCACAAGCACCGAGGAGATTTTTGCACTGAAGTACGCACGTCTTCCTGCTCAGGGCAATTACATTTTGTGGATATCCAACCATCCAAGTACCAAACTGCTTACAGCAGGAGGTACAGGCGCTTATGCCGTTCATGGCGATGCGACCAACGCGAATTATATCGCGTGGAATAGCGATGATATCCGCAAGCAGCTCTGGGACCAGATTAACTTTGGTTTGGGGCCAAATACGCTGGTTAGTTCAAAGTATGTGGATCCAGATGCGCTTGATGCGAATACGGCAGGAAATGACCTCCCCATATATCGGTTATCAGATGCTTTGTTGATCTTTGCGGAGGCATCTGCAAAAGCTGAAAATACGGTCAGCATAATGGCAATGGAAGCACTGAACAAGGTGCACCGGAGGGCTTACGGATATGCACCGAATGAACCAGCGCCGGTCGATTACGCCCCTGCCGACTATGACACTGACACCTTTGTGGATCTCGTTGTACAAGAACGAGGGTACGAATTCATATATGAAGGGAAGCGTTGGTTCGAATTGAAGCGAACCGGAAAATTGGACGAGCGCATTCAACAAGGCAAAGGAAAATTGGTCGTTCAAAAGCATTTACTTTGGCCGATTCCCCTTTCCGAGACAAATTATAACAATGCAATTGACCCGGTGACTGATCAAAACCCCGGATATTGATAACAATCTAGAACCCTTTAAAGGAATGGATAAAATGAAAAGAAGGTCAGCGATAGCCACATTGGGCGCAATCTCCTTAGGATTGACTACACCTCGGTTACTCAAAGGAGAGGTGCTACAAGGGCCACGTATAATAAAAAAGGAAAAGCTCACTACCGATATCCTGGTGATCGGTGGCGGAACAGCAGGCGTCGTAGCTGCGGTACAAGCAGGAAGGGCGGGAAAGAAAACTATTTTGGTTGAAAACGGAAGTATGTTAGGCGGTACTACCACGACCGGTGGAGTCGCGTTTCCCGGTATTTTTTTCGCATGGGGCAAGCAGGTTATTGGCGGCATCGGTTGGGAAATGGTGCAGGAAGCCGTCGGATTCAATGATGACAAATTACCTGACTTTTCCGTTCCTCACGGTCGCCAACATTGGCATCATCAAGTGCGTCTAAATGGTCCACTTTATGCGATGATGATCGAAGATAAATGTGTGGAGGCAGGCGTAAACCTAAGGTTTTACGAAACACCGGTAGAGGTCGTGCAACATAAGGAAGGTTGGAAAGTAACGACGATCGGAAAAGGAACAAAAACGGAGATTGTCTGCAATCAATTAATTGATTGCACTGGAAACGCGTTTGCGGTTTCGCTGGCAGGATTTAACTTGCTGCGGGAGAAAGAGACACAGCCGGGAACGTTGATGTTCCGTATTGGTGGATATTCCATGGATCAACTCGATATGAACCGAATTAAGGATGAATTTAACGCCGCGGTAAATCGTGGTGACCTGATTAAAGGAGAGTTTCTACATGTTGAATCTTTGCTTCGTAACGCCGGTGATAATGTGCAACACATCGCGGGCGCTGATGCCACCACGTCTGTATCGCACACTATTGCAAACATCAACGGGCGGGCATCGCTGTTTAGAACACTGAAGTTTCTTCGAACGCTGCCAGGTTTAACGGGTTTAAAGGTGTTGGATATGCAGAACGAAACGGCCGTCCGGGAGACCTATCGCATTGATAGTATTTACCAGGTTACACATGAAGATTACGTTATGGGGAGAATTTTTGAAGATGCAGTTTGCTATTCTTACTATCCAATAGACCTTCACGACGAACAGGGGGTTATTCCCAAGCACCTAGAAGAGGGGCGGGTTGCATCCGTGCCGTTAAGGGCCCTTATACCAAAAGGTAGCCGGAACTTGATCGTTGCGGGTCGTTGTCTCGGGAGTGACCGTTTGGCAAATTCAGCTTTACGTGTCCAGGCTTCCTGTATGGGCATGGGGCAAGCTGCAGCTGCCGCCGCCGTATTGGCGCACACACAAGGTAAAACACCTGCGGAGGTTGCGATATCGGATCTGAAGAAATTATTGACGGAACACGGCGCTATCGTGCCGGAAGGATAGGTAGAAAGATAAGATTTGGACATGAGATTTTTAAAACCCATTTTTATTATGCTCCTTGTTTTCTATGGGGTTACTTCGACTTTTAGCCAGCAGCGCCAGGAAGACACCATTCGTTATTTCACCACACCCACGTTGCCGCAAAATGTTGCTGATGTCAATAGTATGCTCATCGATACGGGAGGGGTTTCAGCCCCAAAAGACACCCTTTTTCAATTATTGACTGCACGGGGCGATCCGATATCGTATTATCGGAAGATAAGCACAGAAGTCTGCTTTGACGGGTCTTGTCGGTTGCTTAGGGTAGACCTCTATTGGAACGTGACGGGTCGATACCTTGGATTTGAATTGCCTCCAAAGGGATTTTTAAGCAAAGCGGAGCATGAACCTTTCAATGAACAGGAGTACCAGCAACTGCACGCTATATTGGCCGATAGTCTTTCGCCTATAGGCAATTTCAATTACCAAAATTTAATTCCGCAGAGCAGCGCGGCTGAAGGCGTGGATGCTGTAACCCGTCCGACATCCAAAGATGTACTGCCATATGTCGTAAAAGGAGCGGTCTTTACTACCCACAAGATGTGGAACCTCGTTTATGGGCAGGTGCAGCGGGATGTTGAACACGCAACTGAAGCTGCGCTGAATCCTGAGTTTCTACTGGATATGCTGAATAGCGATGATATCTGGGATAGGTATTGGGCACTGGATCGAATGCATATGTTGTCAGACCACCCACTTCAAGTGAAAGATAAGGTCGTTGGCTTTTTATGCGATAGTTCATACAACCTTGTATTACATGCCCTAACTGTTTTACCAAAGGATTGGGGTGAAGATTCCTCTTTCCAGCAGAAATTATGGTTGGCATTTGACTGCGTTCCGCCGGCGCTGAAACCCAAGTTGATGGAGAAACTTGGTACATACGAAAAACTAGACAGATCCATTATATTGGACATTACCGACCGCTTGCCAACAATGTATGGTCCCGTATTGACTGCTGCACTGCAGTGTCTACGAAATTATCTCCCGAAAGAGCCGGAAATTCTGCGGCGTGTAACCGCGTTGCTGGATCATAATAATCCATATATAGCTAAGCAAATTAAGAAATTCCTTCAAGAAGTTCCAACGATTGATTAATTTGCGAAGGATCAAAGTGAGGAACCAAAAGCAATTAAAATAGTCCGAAATAAACCTGATAAAGAAAACGTAGTATGAAGACGAGCCGAATGTGGTTACTAACATTTTTTTCTATTGTCTTATTTTCTAACCAGATTGCGGCCCAACAATGGAAAGGTAAGTGGATTGGATTAGCGTCTCAAGATACCAATTTGACCAACATCTGGGCCGGTTTTCGGAAAGATTTTAACATAGACAGATTGCCCAAACAAGCTATAGCAAAGATTGCGGTAGATAGTAAATACTGGCTTTATGTCAATGATGAGCTGGTCGTGTTCGAGGGTGGACTAAAAAGAGGGCCTAATCCGAGCGATACCTACTACGACGAAGTGGATATTAGCAAACATCTAAAAAAAGGCAGCAATACCATAGCAATTAAGGTCTGGTACTTTGGAAAACATGGTTTTTCACACAATAGTAGTGGTAAGCTGGGACTTTTGTTTGATCTGCAAAGCGAAAAGTTTGAACTTTACAGTGACAACAGCTGGCTTGTCAAACGGTTGGTGGAATACCAGTCGGCTCCAGGAAAGGAACCTAATTTCAGGCTGCCTGAGTCCAATATTCTTTACGATGCCCGCTTGGGGGATCAGGGTTGGTATAGCGGCGAAGGAAAGTTGACTTCTTTTGAACCGGCAATAGAGCACGGTGCTTTCGGATCTGCCCCTTGGAATAAACTCGTTAAACGACCGATTCCACTATGGAAGGATTTTGGTCTTAAAACATTTCGTTCTCAGGACATCCGCCGAAAGGGAGATACGATCATCTGCAAACTGCCATACAATATGCAGTTTACCCCCTATTTTGATATCGAGGCCAATGCAGGAGACTCGATCCACATCGTTACCGACAACTATCTATATTATAACGGTTCAGCCGAAAATTTACGCGCAGCGTATATCGCCAAAAATGGCCGCCAGCAGTACGAAAGTCTGGGGTGGATCAATGGGCATATGCTGTACTTAATCGTTCCCGAACATGTCAAGATCAATCAGCTCATGTATCGCGAAACGGGCTACGACACGGAATTCACCGGATTTTTCGAATGCTCCGATCCTTTTTTCAACAAGCTTTGGCAAAAGGCTGCCCGTACACTCTACATAACCATGCGTGACACCTATATGGATTGTCCCGACCGAGAACGAGCGCAATGGACAGGGGATGTGGTACTTGAAGCGCAGGAAGCTTTTTATGCGTTAAGTCCTTCTTCTCACGCGTTGGCAAAAAAGTGGCTGTATGAGCTGATTGGTTGGCAAAAAGCAGACGGCGTACTGTTTTCTCCTGTTCCTGCTGGCAACTGGGATAAAGAACTCCCTGATCAAGCGCTTGCGAGTATTGGTTATTATGGGATTTGGATGTATTATATGCATACAGGCGATAAGCAGGTCCTTGTGGATCTCTATCCAGCTATACAAAAGTACATTTCGCTCTGGGAGAAGGATAAAGATGGTTTGGTTCTGTTGCGAGAAGGGGGGTGGCAATGGGGTGACTGGGGGGAGCATAAAGATATGTTGCTGCTCTATAACCTCTGGTATTATTTAGCTTTGAAAGGAAGTTATTTGATGGCTGATGAAATGGGCTATAAGGAGGACATGCTCCGGACCGGGGAAGAAATGAAACAATTTAAACAGACCTTCAACCAGCGATTCTGGAATGGGGCAGCATACCGCGATCCATCCTATAGCGGAAAGACAGATGATAGGGTGCATGCTTTGGCCGTTCTCGCTGATATTGCTGATAAAGATAAATATGATGTCATTCTTGATGTCTTTTCGAAGCAGGAGCATGCGAGTCCTTATATGGAGAAATATGTCTTCGAGGCGATGTATAAGATGAAGCAACCTGTTTTAGCTAATGCCCGTCATAAAAAACGTTTTGCCGAAATGGTTGACAACCCTAACTTTACTACCCTGTTCGAAGGTTGGGGTATCGGTAAGGATGGGTATGGTGGAGGTACCATAAACCATGCTTGGAGTGGTGGAGGGCTTACCATCATGTCGAGTGAGGCTTGTGGCATAAAGCCATTAGAACCGGGGTATAAAACATTCGTGGTAACGCCCCAATTAGGTGATCTGTCGTATGCCAAAACCAAGATTCCATCGATCATGGGCGAGATAGAGAGTTCTATTACCCGCTCTGCTGATCAAATGACGGTAAAGTTCAATGTTCCTAAGGGTACAACAGCTCTTTTCGAACTTCCTTTCGAGAAGTATAAATCTATTTTTATTAACGGGATTCCTGTGGACAACCTCATAAAAAAAGGAAAAATAGCTGTACGAAATTCAGACGGGCAATGGATCATTCCAGAGGGAAAATGGGAAATTAAAATAGGTACCTAGTTCATAATCCTTATCTTTGCCAAAAACTAAATAACAAGGAATGAATAAATTAAAATTCTTACCATTTTGTGTCGTTGTTGCTACGGTAATCGTGGGTTGTGAGGGAGTGGCCAATACCCAGGACGAAAACAATCCGTTATTGACGACCTATGACACCCCGTTTCAAGTACCGCCATTCGACAAAATTAAAGATGAGCATTTTCGTCCTGCATTCAAAGCTGCTTTGGAACAGCATAATCAAGAAATCGACGTTATTGTAAACGATCCAGAAGAAGCTACTTTTGAAAACACGATCGTTGCGTTGGAGAATGCGGGGAGCACGTTAGGAAATATTTCACGCGTATTCTTTAACCTTAATTCAGCGAATACAAATGATTCCATTCAAGCGATAGCTAAAGATATGGCGCCTGTACTTTCGGCACACGGCGATGAAATTTCCTTGAATGAGAAGCTTTTTGAGCGTGTGAAAAAGGTGTATGATAACCGTAATTCTTTACAGTTGAGTGCAGAGGACGCAAAATTACTAGAAGAAACCTATAAAGGATTTGTCCGCGCGGGTGCAAACCTTTCTGAAAGTGATAAAGAGAAGCTGAAGAAGATCAATTCTGAATTATCCGTGCTGACGAATGATTTTGGGCAAAATCTGTTGGCAGAAACAAATGCTTATGAATTGGTTGTGGATAAGGAAGAGGATCTAGCTGGACTTCCGACCGCTTTAAAGCAGGCAGCTGCTGATGCCGCTAAAGCCAAAGGCAAAGAAGGGAAATGGGTGTTTACGCTTCAGAACCCATCGGTGATGCCTTTTCTACAGTATGCGGATAACAGAGAATTACGTCAGGACATTTGGAACGCCTATCAAATGCGCGGAAATAATGGCAACGACAACGATAATAAAGAAAATCTGCTTAAAACAGCGAATCTTCGTTTAGAGAAAGCAAAATTATTGGGTTATAATTCGCATGCTGCCTACGTATTGGAAGAAGCGATGGCAGAAAATCCGACAAATGTATATGCCTTGCTCAATAAAATATGGGCACCTGCATTAGAGAAAGCAAAAGCGGAAGCGGCTGACATTCAAAAGGAAATCGATGCCGCCGGCGGAGATTTTGAAGTAGCACCGTACGACTGGAGGTATTATCAGGAAAAAATCCGCAAAGCAAAGTATGCCTTGAATGAAGAGGAAATCAAGCCTTATTTCAGCTTGGCGGCAGTGCGGCAAGGTGCTTTTGATACGGCGAACAAACTGTACGGACTAAGTTTTGTTGCATTGAGCAATGTGCCCACTTACCACGAAGAAGTGGAAGTGTATGAAGTAAAAGACAACGACGGGGAACATCTAGGGTTGCTTTATGCTGATTTCTTCCCAAGAGAATCGAAAAGGGGCGGTGCTTGGATGACATCTTATCGTACACAGAGCACAGGAGAAGCAGGACGTATTGCCCCAGTGATTTCTATCGTGTGCAACTTTACGAAACCTGTGGGAGACGAACCTGCGTTACTGACATTTGATGAGGCGAATACCTTGTTCCACGAATTTGGCCACGCGTTGCATGGTCTGTTGTCAGACGTCAAATACCGCAGTTTAGCGGGTACGTCTGTATCGCGCGATTTCGTCGAGTTACCGTCGCAAGTGATGGAAAATTGGGCTGCTGACCCAGAAGTGTTGAAAACCTATGCAAAACATTACCAAACCGGCGAAGCTATTCCAGACGCATTAATTGAAAAAATGGAACAGGCGGGAACGTTTGACCAAGGATTTGCCACAGTGGAATATGTAGCAGCTTCTTTGTTGGATCTAGATTATCACGCGGCTACAAAGCCTATCGAGGGCGATGTGAATGCATTTGAAGCAGCCGGTATGCAAAAAATTGGATTAATTGATGCGATTATTCCGCGTTACAGAAGTACATACTTCCAGCATATTTTCTCTGGTGGATATTCTGCAGGTTACTATGCTTATATTTGGGCAGAAGTATTGGATTCAGACGCATTCGCTGCATTTAAAGAGAAAGGTCTTTTTGATCAAACCACAGCTACTTCTTTCCGAGAACATATCTTAGAAAAAGGTGGAACGGGTAATCCGGCGGAGATGTACAGACAGTTTAGAGGAAAAGACCCAGATCCGGTGTATCTGATGAAAAAACGTGGGTTGAATTAAATCATGAAATTCATGTTCCTAGCGTAGAGTAGACTTATATTTCGAGAAAAGCAACCGTATTTTTTGTGCGGTTGCTTTTTTGGTTTTGCCTTTTTGCTTAATTTATTGACTATTTCTTTACAATAGTCAATAAACAAACCTATGGTTCTTTAATATATTTGCATAATGTTACATCGTTCGACCGTTTTGTCTGCTTTATGTGTGCTTCTGTGTTTGCTTATTGGGAATAGTGCTTTTTCGCAAGTTGGGGTAGGGGTTAAATTAGGCGGAAATTTATCGGGTGCTGACGCAGTTTCTTTTCGTTCGTCGAAACGCTTGGGCTTTCAGGTTGGAGCGGTTGTAAATTATCATTTTCGTTCGAATATGGCCATTCAAGCAGAACCGACGTTTAACCTGACCCGCGTGCGGGCAAATTCAGAAACGGTCGATGAGACCAAGGGTGTTACGAAAGGAAACAAAGCGCTTCATTTTTTTGATTTACCTGTGTTATTCAGGTTGGATGTTACACCTCGGTTCGCGTTACTGGGAGGAGTCGAGTTCAACTCGCTTTTAAATGAAGACAAGTATCGTTTGAACGACGGTGGACAGGCTTTTGAAGCAGGTATCAAGCTGGGATATACTGTCGGATTGGAACTGGGCAAATTCTATTTCCGGTATCGGGGTTTTGAGCGGTCGACAAACATACATCGTAGCTGGACTACTGCAATTCAGCAATATCAAGTCGGTGTAAGATGGAATATTTTCTGATTATATCCCTAAAGAGTTAAATTGTAAATCGTAAAGTTTTTTGTAATAACCATCCTCAATCCTGAGTAACTCCCTGTGGGTGCCGATTTCCTTAATTTCTCCTTTATCAAATACGATTATTTTATCGGCTTTTTGAATCGTTGACAGGCGGTGTGCGATGACGATGGCTGTTCTGCCTACCATCATATTATCGATTGCGGTTTGAATCAGCAATTCCGTCTCGGTATCGATAGAAGATGTCGCTTCGTCCAGTATCAATATAGCGGGGTCGTGTACCAATGCCCGGATAAAGGAAATTAATTGTGCTTGGCCAGAAGAGAGCGTAGCCCCGCGCTCCTGTACTTGATAGTCGAATCCTCCCGGCAACCGCATAATAAAATCGTACGCCCCTACTTTTTTTGCAGCTTCTATAACTTCTTTCTCGGTAATAGCCGGGTTATAGAGGGTGATGTTATTGAAAACGGTGTCTGAAAATAAAAAAACATCTTGTAGAACAGTAGCAATATGCTGACGGAGCGAATCGAGTTTATATTGCCGTATATCTCTCCCATCTAACAAAATCCGTCCTTGCTGTACCTCGTAAAAACGACTAAGTATATTAATGGTAGATGATTTCCCTGCCCCAGTAGCACCTACTAAAGCTAGTGTTTCTCCGGGTTCGACGTGGAAGCTAACGTTTTTCAATACCCATTTTACATTGGAAAGGACTGCCTTTTCATCGGCCGCGGCGTTATCTGTGTCTCGACGGATGGTTTCTTCGTTATAAGCAAACCACACTTGATCAAATTCGATTTCCCCCACTATGCTATCAGGAGAGAATGTTCCGTTGTCCGGCGTAAATTCTTTTGTATCTAATACATCAAATACGCGCTCTGCGGAAACCATTCCCATTTGTAAGGTGTTAAATTTATCGATTAGTTCCCGGATAGGGCGAAAAATCATATTGATGTACATCAGAAACGCAACCACTACTCCTGGAGAGATTGCATTTGCCAGAATCTGTTTTGAGCCGTACCATACGAGAAGACCAATCGCAATGGCGAGGATAATTTCCAGAACGGGGAAGAAGATCGAAAAATACCAATTAGCACGAATATGTGCGTCGCGGTGTTTGCTATTCGCGTTCTTAAACTTCGCCATTTCCTGTTTCTCGCGAGCGAAATACTGGATAATGGCCATGCCGCTAATATGTTCTTGCAAAAACGTGTTGAGGTTAGAAACCCAAGTGCGTACATCCACGAAAGCCGATTTCATTGATTCTTTAAATATGTAGGTCGCCCATATCAAGATGGGCATAGGAATGAGGACAATAAGGGTCAGTTGCCAGTCGGTATAAAACATAACCCCGAAAATGACAACAAGCTGTAACAAATCGCCAATAATCTGGATCAGTCCTTGGGAGAAAATATTGGATATGGTCTCCAGATCGGAGATGGTGCGTGTAATTAATTTTCCGATAGGTGTGTTATCAAAATATTTTAATCGTAAATTGATGATGTGGTTAAAAACTTGTATCCGGATATCACGAATGACATTTTGGCCTAATACGTTTGTTGCTAGTGTATGATAATAACGGATTACCGTTTGTATGATAAGTAACGCTATCATCGCGATAAGCATCCAAGTAAGCCCCGTCGCATGAGGTTTTAGAATATATTTGTCGAGGGTATACTCCACCAGCATCGGAAGAGCAGGAGCGACTGCAGCTAATAAAATTGTTAGTATGACAGAAGCCCAAAATATACCCTTGTAGGGGTTCATGTAGCGAGCCATTCGCTGGAGAAGTCTCGTGTCGTAGGTCTTGCCCGTTATTTTTTGTTCGCTCAAAATGCAGTGTCGATGTAAGGGTAAACAATTTTTGTTAAGTACAGGCCGTGCGCTGGTACGGAGAAACCGGCTTTTGATCGGTCCATACTGCTAATGATGTCCATTATAGATTCTGGCGTTTTCTTCTGCAGACCGATATCCAATAAAGTTCCCACAATTGCCCGAACCATGTTGCGAAGAAACCGGTTGGCAGTAATATGAAATACAAGGCCGTTATCGGTTTTTTGCCAGTATGCTTGTGTTACCGTACAGATATTGGTATATACTTGTGTATGGCTTTTCGAAAAACATGCAAAATCTTGCGTGCCTATCAGAAATGTTGCGGCATTATTCATAATCGCCACATCGGGGAGTTCTCTTAGTTGCCAGGATTTGTGTATTAAGAATGGGTTTTTCCGAAAGTGGATATGATATTCGTAAGCCCTTTCCGTGGCGTCAAACCGAGCGTGGGCTTCATTGTCAACAGAAAATATACGATTTGCGGCGATGTCGGGTGGAAGTAGCGAATTTAGGGAGTGCAAGAAGCGACTCTCATCTTGTATTCTACCTTTCGGGATATCCAAATGAACAAACAACTGTCTAGCGTGTACACCGGTGTCTGTCCTTCCTGCACCTATGGTTTCGATCGGATAACGCAAAATCTGATGAAGTGCTTCATTCAGTTTTTGTTGGACCGAAACAGCATTATCCTGTACCTGCCAGCCATGGTAGCCTGTACCGTCATACGCAATTTCCAGAAAAAAACGTTGTAATGTATCTTCCACTTCACAAAGTTACTTCTTTTCTTTTTACTTTTTTTCCCTCAAAAAAAGTAACAAAAAAACTCGTCGCTGAAAAATTTGATGCGTCCCGAAGCCCCGCACGTCTCCCGCATCGAGAATAGTTTTGATTGGATGGGGTATTGCAAAATTAATATTTCTACAGTTATCAAAATTTTTGATGCGACCTTTTATGTTAATAAGGGGATAGTACAATGCGTAGATAAAGCGGTCAATAAAGCTCCGCTGTTATGCGGGATAGAACGACCTTGCGTTTTTTCGCGGCCATCTTTATGCAGGCTATTCCGTTAAAAACAGAATGTTGTCTGAAGGAGGGGACATTGCTTTCTTTGCACCATCCCTTCTTTAGCCTATATAGTGGCATCCGGATTTTGAGGTATGTAGAAACTTGTTCTGGCACTATCCACTATCTCAAATATCCGAAGCCACGAGGTTTTTGGTTCTTTTTCACGGGGAAAAAGAACATAAAAAAACTATCTTTGTTAAACAAGAATAAAGTATAGTTATGATCCAACGTATTCAAACACTATGGCTGTTGGCAGCCGCTGTTATTTTATTAGGGCTTTTTGTTTTTCCTTATGTGAGCTTTATTGACTTGGTAGGGCTTGGCAAGCAGATTTATGTTACCGGAATATATTCTTCGAATAATAACGAAGCTGTACGGGAGTCTGCCTCTATTGCCTTAGCAATTTATGCCGGAATCGTAACGATCGTACCCTTATTGATTGTTTTTCAATATAAAAACAGAAAGCGACAGGTTCTTTTTATTATAGTGGAAATTGTACTCGTTGTACTGTTGGGTATATGGATGTGGAGTGCCGCACACACGACCTTAGATGTTATTAGCCAAAAGCTGCAGGCCGGTAATATTGGCGTAGGTTTTTTCCTTTTGCCCGTAGCCATCATTTTCTTAGGAATGGCTATCGGTGGTATCCGTAGAGACGAAAAATTGATAAAATCAGCAGACCGTTTGCGATGAGAAACTGGGTATATTTCTTGTTTTTAACGTTAGGTATTTTCCTTTCGGGCGATCTTCTGGCGCAGGAACAGGACGAAGATAGCGCAGAAAATATAAAAGATGACATCCAAGTAGATGTGAAATCAGTGAGGACTATAGCTAATGGTGATACACTTTCTATTGAGCTGTTTCTCATTTCTTACCAAATGGATCCGCGGGAATTTAAACTAAATACGTTTGCTACACAAATTGTAGATGGTGAAGGCCATAAGCATCTGTTTGCAACGATGAAGATGGGGCGCGTTTTGGTGCAATTAACAGATAGACAAAATTATTTACACTATTTGTTGAAAGAAGATGTGCCTGTGCCTTTAACTATAAAAGTGGGTGACTGGAAAGGAACGAAAGCTTCCAAAGTGTTATTGGTCTTCGAAGACAGTATGGAGGAGGGAAGATATATAACACAAGAGGTTGACCTATAGCCAACCTCTTTTTTATCTGGAATATCTGAATTGTTGTTTGTCCATCAGGCCCATTTGACCTTTCATCATTTTAATCTGATCGGCCAGTAGTTTGTTTTTATCGGCCTTTTTAGCTTCCGCTAAATATTTTTCTGCTTCTCGTTTATTGCGTTTTGCCATGGCTACACCTGCCAAACTTAATTTTGCCAAAGCGATATTATGGCTCATGTGTAATCCCAGCGACAAAGCTTTCTTAAAGAACTTTTCCGATTGGAGGGGTGCGCGTTGCGATTCTAGGATACCTAATAGCATATGATAATATCCGTGCTGTGCACTGATCAGTTGTTTTTCATAACTTTTGATGTTTTGTAACCACTGTTCGGCTTTAACCATGTTCTCTTTTCTGAGATACCATTGTGCGATAAGCATATTCTCATTGAAGAACACCGTAACCCAAGCCAGAATAGTCATGAAGATCCCCAAAATTCCCCATCCCCAATGACCGAACCAAAACAGAGCTACTGTTCCGATTAAAAGAAAACTACTAAGGACAATACGAACTATATTCGACATATATTTATTGCATAAATTAAACTTCCCGCAAATATCCGGTTATTTTGGAGTTTATCCAACTTGTTTACGTGATAAAATTGTAAAATTTATTTAGGTTTGTATTATGGCAGGACGTTACGATCCCAGTTGGGAACCTATTTTAAAGCCCCTATTCAAGCAAGACTACATGCGTAATCTTTCGAACTTTGTACAGCAAGAGCGGCAACAAACATTGATTTTCCCTCCCGAAAGCCTCGTGTTAAACGCTTTCAGACTGACCCCATTTGATGAAGTGAAAGTTGTGATATTGGGACAGGATCCGTATCATAATGATGGACAAGCTCATGGACTGTCTTTTTCCGTGCCAAGAGGGATAGCACTACCGCCATCACTAAAAAATATTTATACTGAACTGCAGTCTGATATACCGGGCTTCCAGTACCCGGCTTCTGGAGATTTGACGAAATGGGCGAAGGAAGGGGTGTTATTGTTGAATGCTACACTGACCGTACGAGCGCATCAAGCAGCTTCCCATCAGCGAAGGGGCTGGGAAGAATTTACCGATCAGATTATCCATTTGATATCACAAAAATTGGAAAATGTAGTTTTTATACTGTGGGGAAGCTATGCGCAAAAAAAGACGATGCTGATTGACGCGCAGAAGCATTTGATACTAAGGTCCGTGCATCCGTCACCGTTATCTGCACACCGCGGATTCTTTGGGTGTAAGCATTTTTCTCAAGCCAACGCTTATTTACAGTCCAAGGGGAGAAAACCTATCGATTGGCAGATCTGACAAAGCCACGAAATATGCTGCCGGATGAAACGCTTTAAGCAAATAATTCTTTCAGGTGCTTAAATTGGTAGTCTTCATTTGGAAGCCGCTGTATATGATTGATACGGATCTTTCTACCATGCTGTTTAATATGGGTGAAAAGTAGATGGCTGTCATAGGTAACTTCAAAGGATTGCAAGAGGTTGATAGGTTCCATGGTTTCGCCTAAAATCACATATTCTAACTCCCCTTTTGAGGTAAACCGCCTAACGATAACCCTGTTTTCTGACGCTGGTTGGATACAGAACCATGCTCCATCCCCGACCCCTCCGAGATATTGAGCATCTTTTGGTATGGAAATCGGTTTGGAAGAGAAGCTCATACAGCCGATGATAATATCGTCTGGCAAAAGATCTGCTTTCTTTTGTGTTACATTGTCGCCCAGTTTCTTCAACAAAAAGCCAAAAGATTGCCATCGATTCATTTTAAAATGTTTTAAGCCCTGTAAGGGTGTGAACGAGTACACCATGCGATCTGGAGCGACGTTCACGACATTACTGATGGGGCTGGCTTTAATCGTTTCTGGAAAATTGATGCTATGCCGCCAGCTATAGCGCTTGGAAGCACGTATGAGCATGCGGGTGATAAACCGAGAACAATTGTTGTTATTGCGGGCAACGGCACCGTAGGGGTAGGTACCTTGATGGACACAATCATCGCCGTAAGCCTTGGCCAATTCAAAATTGATATCATGTGCCAACGAGAAATAAAGGATGCCTTCTCCATACATGGCGGGTTTCAGCGTTTCGAACTGTTGTACAATTTCTTCTAGGTTGGCAATTTTGTTGTTTTCAAATTTGGCGTTGAGTTTTATCTCTAAACGTGGATCTGAAAATTTGGAGCGTGCGCGACCATACCCTCGTGGTGCAATATAGCGCCCAAAATCGTAAAAGAGCATTTCGCCTGTTTCGCGCTTAACTAGCACAATGCCCGTGTGACCCACTTTGAAATTCAAGTTTTTTACGATACCGATTTTCTTAAAAAACATCATCCACTTTTCGTCTCCGCGGATGGTGGCATCAGGCCATGTTAAAATAAGGGCTATATCATTATACGTTATACTTGATTGCATGAAATTCCTTTTTAATTTAATATTCTAAAGGGATGATAGGCTCTTTTTTGCTAGTCGACATGATCATCATCGTCTGGAAAGTTTTAACAAAAGGGATTTTTGCGATTTTTTCCATAATGACAGCCTCATATGCTTTGATGTCCTTTACGTATACTTTTAGCATAAAGTCGCAATTGCCTGTAACATGATGACATTCGGTTACTTCAGGGATGGTTTTGACGGCTTCCACAAATTCGGGAATAGCGTTATGCGTATGAAAATCTAATGATATTTGTATGAATGACTTTATCCCCAATCCTAATTTCTCTTCGTCGACAAAAGCATGGTAGCTTTTGATAAAGCCCGAGTTTTCTAATTTGCGTACACGCTCCAGTGTCGGGGCAGGAGAAAGCCCGATATTGGAGGCTAATTGCAAGTTGGTTATCCTTCCATTTTCCTGTAAAAGTTTCAGGATTTTTAAATCTGTCTTATCCGGTTGATATGGCATTTCTACAATCAGCTAATGTGAATATTATATTTTATAAAAGGTAAATATACGGAATATTATTTGGTGTACAAAAAACATCGTAGCCGCATATTTGTTATAGATAAAATTTATTTTGTTCCTAATTATAAATTGTTAATATTTATTTCGAATCATCGTAATGTCAAAAATAGGAAGGCGATAGGCGTTTAAGGGCAGTGGAGCGGCCTTTGTTGTTTTTTTTGCGAAAAAGTACGTTAGAAAGGGTGTTAGGCTAGGGTATGTCGTCTTTTAATCCTATCTTTGTAGTCCAAAATAAGGTAGAAATCGCCGAATAAAAAAAGGGGGTAGAGAAATGAGCACCAAAGACGATGAATTACTAAAAGAGCTTGAGCTCGAAGAATATAAATACGGGTTCACCACGGATATTGAGATGGAAATAGCCGCTAAAGGGCTAAGTGAAGATACTGTACGTTTCATTTCCACGAAGAAAAATGAACCCGAGTGGTTGTTAGAATGGCGTCTAAAGGCATTTCGTCATTTTTTGACGATGAAGATGCCTACTTGGCAAAACTTCGAAAACCCGGACGTGGATTTTCAAGATATTTCCTATTACGCCGCACCAAAACCAAAAAAACAACTAGAAAGCCTTGACGAGGTAGATCCAGAGTTGCTTTTGACATTCGAAAAGCTTGGGATTCCTTTGGATGAGCAGAAAGTGTTGGCTGGCGTCGTCGCTGTGGATGCGGTGTTTGATTCCGTATCTGTCAAGACGACATTTCGGGAAAAGCTGAAAGAACAAGGGGTGATCTTCTGCTCCTTTGGTGAAGCTGTCCAAGATTATCCAGATTTAGTGAAAAAATACCTCGGCACGGTTGTACCTCAAACCGATAATATCTATGCGGCGTTAAATTCTGCTGTATTTTCCGACGGTTCTTTTGTATATGTCCCAAAAGGTGTAAGGTGTCCGATGGAGCTTTCTACTTATTTTCGGATAAATGCGGAGAACACTGGTCAGTTTGAACGTACATTGATTGTTGCAGAAGAGGGTTCGTACGTATCCTATTTGGAGGGTTGTACGGCTCCGATGCGTGATGAAAATCAAATGCACGCGGCTGTGGTGGAACTGATTGCTGAGCGAGATGCAGAAATTAAATATTCGACCGTGCAAAACTGGTATCCCGGTGATAAGGATGGCAAGGGAGGTATCTATAACTTTGTGACGAAGCGTGGTATTTGTAAAGGAGACAATGCGAAGATTTCGTGGACACAAGTAGAAACTGGTTCGGCTATTACCTGGAAATATCCAAGTGTTATTTTGAAGGGTGATAATTCGGTAGGGGAATTTTATTCCGTAGCGATGACACGCAACAGGCAGATTGCCGATACGGGAACGAAAATGGTGCATCTAGGAAAGAATACACGCTCTAAGATTGTGTCGAAGGGTATTTCCGCCGGTCTGAGCCATAACAGTTACCGGGGACTGGTGAGAATAGGTCCGAATGCCGATAAAGCAAGAAACTTTACCCAATGCGATTCGTTGTTGATCGGAGACCGTTGCGGAGCGCACACCTTCCCCTATATAGAAAGTAGAAATCGTACGGCGATGTTGGAGCACGAAGCCACCACGTCTAAGATTGGTGAAGATCAGGTTTTCTATCTAAATCAAAGAGGGATTGATCCTGAAAAAGCGGTTGGTTTGATTGTTAATGGATACGCCAAAGAGGTATTAAACCAATTGCCAATGGAGTTCGCTGTAGAAGCACAAAAACTATTGGCCATTTCTCTGGAGGGATCAGTAGGGTAGTTTTAAATTTCCAAATAAAAAAAAATGTTATCAGTTAAGAATTTACATGCGTCTATAGACGGTAAGCAAATACTAAAAGGATTAGAGTTAGAAGTCAAGGCAGGCGAAATTCATGCCATTATGGGCCCCAACGGAGCGGGTAAAAGTACATTAGGTAATGTCTTGGCGGGTCGTGATGTTTATGAGGTAACCGAAGGGTCTGCATTTTTAGATGGTGTTGATTTACTGGATTTAGCTCCCGAAGATCGTGCCCGGGAAGGTCTTTTTCTTGCCTTTCAATATCCGGTAGAGATTCCTGGTGTATCCAACATCAATTTCCTGAAGACAGCTGTAAATGACATTCGGGAATATAAGGGCTTGCCGCCAATGGAAGCAAAAGATTTTTTGCAATTGGTGAAAGATAAGCAAAAACTAGTGGATTTTTCCACAAACCTGGCCAATCGTTCTTTAAATGAAGGGTTTTCGGGAGGTGAAAAGAAACGTAACGAGATATTTCAACTGGCGATGCTAAATCCAAAATTAGCCATCCTTGACGAGACAGATTCGGGGCTTGATATTGATGCCTTGCGGGTGGTTGCGGATGGTGTAAATCAATTGCGTTCAGAAAACAACGCGTTTGTGGTTATTACACACTATCAGCGTTTGTTAGATTATATCATTCCAGATTTTGTTCACGTATTGTATGATGGACGTATAGTGAAAACTGGCCCAAAAGAGTTAGCGCTGGAATTGGAGGAAAAAGGTTACGATTGGCTAAAAGATTACGACACGCAAACCGCATAACAAAATTTATCCATGGATAATGTAGATAGCGGATTGATAAAAAAGAACATGAGTACAATAGTTGCAGATTCATTATATCAACAGTTGGTTTCAACTTTTCAAGAGCTCGACTTGCAAGGGCCGTCACATTTGGCGAACTTGCGTCAAGAAGCTTTTGAACGGTTTCAACAAGAGGGTTTTCCAACCGTCAAGAACGAAGAGTGGAAATATACCAATATACACCCTTTAATCAATTCAACCTATGCGTTGAATACACCGATAGATGTGGACACTGTGGATACGCAAAAAGCGGATATTCCTGGTTTGGATGCCCATCGGATAGTATTGGTTAATGGCGAGTATGTTTTGGCTTTTTCTTCTCTTGAAGATGAAATTGGTTTGGTAGTCAAGCCCATTAACGAGGCGTATACAGAAGCTAATTTCGAAAAACATTACGCGCAGCATGCCGATAAAGCGGATAATGTCATGGTGCACTTAAACACGGCACTCAGCACGACAGGCGTATACTTGTCGGTTGCGAGAGGCAAAGTGATTTCCAAACCTATCCATATCGTACATGTAGCGACGGGGGACGAAGCGTTTTTTGCGCAGACACGCAACCTTATTGTGGTTGAATCTCAAGCAGAGGTAGAGGTGATAGAGTCTTTTGTGACAACGGATGGTGCGGCAAGCAATGTCCACAACAAAGTGACTGAAATTGTCGTCGAGGAAGATGCAAAAATGCAGCATTACTATCTGCAAGTGGCTGACGCAGCAAGCCATTATATCATGCATACAGAAGTCTATCAAGAACAACATAGTTTGTATAATAACTATAACTGTAACTTACCAGGAGCGTCTTTTGTACGGCATAATATTAATGTGCGATTAGATGCTGAACAGGTGGAGTCACATTTATACGGTATTAACTTAACGGCTAACAAACAATTGATCGATAACCATACCATTGTGGATCATATGAAGCCACATTGTGAATCTTATGAATGGTATAAGAATATTCCGCAGGATGAGTCCACTGCGGTGTTCAACGGGAAGATTTTCGTTCGTGAAGACGCCCAAAAAACAAATGCCTTTCAGCAAAACAACAATATGCTTATAGGCGATAAGTCTGCTGTATATACAAAACCACAGTTAGAAATTTTTGCTGATGACGTGAAATGTTCGCATGGTTGTACTATGGGGCAGTTTGACGACGATGCTTTGTTCTATTTACGTGCTCGTGGTATAGGTGAAGAAGCTGCCCGAGTATTATTGGTGCATGCGTTTGCCTTTGACGTTACCTCCCGTTTCTCTAACGAGAAGGTTCGTCAATATATAGAGCACTTGGTAGAAAAGGGATTAGAAACAAGTAAGTAGTTTTTTATTATAATATAACGAAGGCGTCAGAATCGAATTCTGACGCCTTTATTTATTTTCATTCGAATAAATATTTTTCTTCATCTCCTTGTATGGTTCGAAGAAACCATGATGGTTTCCTATAGAAAGGAAATACGGTGGTTAATAACTTCTATACTGTATTCCTTATCGCTATCTTCACCCTTAAGTGTGGCTCTCATGGTACAAGCCTTACAGGTCGATTCACAGATAAGGTAGGAGCCATAATTGCGTTTTCTACACCAACCCGTGTTACCCTCCGTGCAATCGCATACATAGTAAGCGGAGGAGACGGTGGATAGTCCATAGGCTTCCGGTACTTCGAGCATGACGACATAACCATAGAGGATGACGGGTGCAATTTTGGTGCTTTCACTGCTGTAACGTGTTGCTTCTTTCTCGATTTTTTCAATTTCATTTTGGATGATATCCATTTTCGCGAATTGCGGAGGAAGCATGATTTTGCCCTTTAGATCTTCAACACTTATCACTTTTTTTATGGGCGTACTCATGTCGAGGATAACAACCTCTTCGAGCATCACATCTAATCCGGAAGTTCGTGTAGAACGTTTTAGATCGCAGCTTTCGCAAGTCGTCATTAAGCAACCAGATGACTCGCCCGCCGTCGTGGGACTACAGCCACCGTCTCCGCTTTTGCAGGTGCAGGTGATGCTTCCGTTCTGGAAGCTAATGAAATTTCCCTTCTCGTCCACACCGTAACCAGTGTATCCATCCGGTAAAGCATAGCTGATTTGGTTACCGGAGGTTTCAACGTTTGTGTTTTCAGGAAATATGAACGGAGCGAGCTTGATTACTGGGATCGGCTCTTCTTTGTGATTGTCCACTTTTGAACAGCTGCTGACAAAAGACAACATGATCGTTGCTGTCACTAGACACAATACAAGGTAGTTTGACTTTTTCATAACTTTTATTTTTAAATGAATATATAACAAGCCATCGCATTGTCGATGGATTACCTTAATATCCACGGTAAAAAGCTTTTGTTACCCCCTCTGCTAAAAAAATGAAAATTTACGTTTTCCTTGGTTTTGCTATACAAAGAGAAAAGCCTCTGAATTTTTCCAGAGGCTTTTCTCTTGAGCGAAAGACGAGATTCGAACTCGCGACCCCAACCTTGGCAAGGTTGTGCTCTACCAACTGAGCTACTTTCGCTTATCGTGGTACAAAGATAGTGATTCGGATTATATCTGTCAATAGGTTTTATCGAATTTTTGATGTTGACTATGGGATAGCATCTACACAGTTAATCCCGTCGATGGCTGCCGATACAATTCCTCCAGCATAACCAGCACCCTCCCCACAAGGATAAAGACCCGAAATTTCTGGATGTTGTAATGTTTCTTTATGACGAGGAATCCGGATGGGAGAGGACGTGCGTGATTCTACACCAACCAAGATAGCTTCGTTGGTATAATACCCTTTCATTTTTTTTCCGAAGAGCGGCAGTGCGCCTCGCAATGCTTGATGTACAAATGATGGCAATACCTCATCCAAATCGACGCTTTTTGTTCCAGGTTTATAGGAATTTGTAGGAAGTGTTGACGATACCTTCTGCTGTACAAAGTCCACCATGCGTTGTGCAGGAGCAACTAAATTTCCCCCACCCATTTGAAATGCCTGTTGTTCTACTGCCTGTTGAAAGTGTAATAGCGCGAATGGGTCTGATAGCGAATTTGGAACATCTTCCAGATTAATTTGAATTACGGTTCCCGAATTGGCGTGCGGATTATTCCGTTTGGAAGGCGACCATCCGTTAACAACAATTTCTTGGTCTTCCGTAGAGCAGGGTGCGATAATCCCGCCCGGGCACATACAAAATGAAAACACGCCCCGTCGATTGACCTGTTCTACCAAACTATAGTAGGCCGGTGGAAGATTTTCCGGCCGTATCGAACAATGGTATTGTGCTTGATCGATAATTTCTTGCGGGTGCTCTATTCGAACGCCTAATGCAAAGGGTTTCGCTTCTATCAGCCATCCTTTTTGCTGAAAAAGATGGAAAATGTCACGTGCTGAATGGCCCGTGGCAACAATGACATGGTTGGATTTTATGATTTCTCCGTTAGAGATGCGCACGCCTTTAACCTGTCCGAAGTCGGCAAGAATATCGTCGACGCGGCAATCAAATAGAATTTCGCCGCCAAATTCCAAGATGGTATGACGCATATCTTCGATGATATGCGGTAAGATATTGGTTCCAATATGCGGACGTGCATCGACAAGAATATCGGACGGAGCGCCATGTTGGACAAAAATTTGCAACACTTTTTCCACATCGCCGCGCTTGTTGGAGCGCGTATATAGTTTGCCGTCCGAATAGGTGCCTGCCCCACCTTCGCCAAAACAATAGTTAGACTCGGGGTTTACGAGCCCCTCTCGGTTTATTTTAGCCAAATCCCGTCGTCGTTCCTTAACCGGCTTTCCACGCTCTAGAACGATTGGCTTCAACCCACGCTCCAGACAACGGTATGCGGCAAATAAACCTGCCGGACCGGCACCTATAATGATAACCGACGGAGCATCATGCACTTGTTTGATAGAAGCTGAAAAGACTTCGAGAGAACGGGGCTCATCAATATAGAAAATAACCCGAAGACGATACACTACTTTGCGTCCTCGGGCGTCAATAGAGCGTTTGCGGACGTGATGCCCCTGTATGCGCGAGTGTTCTACCTTTAGTTGTTCCGCGCCGAGGGCGATAAGGATGTCGGTATCGTGGATTTGATTCGGCGATACGGTAATTTCAATTTCTTTCTGCATAAAATATGGGCTGGGTTTTTATCCCAAAACATTACAAAGGTAATTTCTTTTCTTTTTTCCTTGACGAAAAAAGAAACAAAAACCGAACGAAGTGAGCTCATGGATGCTAAAATAAACACGAATCCATAAATCAAGGCTTGCAAGGTTCCGCTACCTTTACTTGTCTATTCCTAAACAGAAAGGAACTCGCTGACGCTCGGACAACTTTCTGTTTTTAACGGAATAGTCTGCGTAAAGCTTGTCGCGGAACAATGCTAGGCCGTAAGCTCGCATAACCACGGAGTCTTATTGATAGCTTTTATTTACGCATTTTGCACCATCCCCCTCCTTAACCTGAATGGTCGCATCCGAATTTTTGAGGTATGTAGAAACTCATCCTTAGTACTATCCCTCTTCTCAAAGATTCGACGCGACGAGTTTTTTGGTTCTTTTTTACGGGAAAAAAGAACGATAATTAGTATTTTTATAAAAATTTGAATAAAACTTCACAGATGAAAAGATTAGTTATTGCAATCGTAGGTTTGTTTACAGCGCTGTCATTCAGCTCCTGTGGGTATAACACCATGGTCTCTAAAGATGAGAATGTAAAAGGAAAATGGGCACAGGTAGAAAATGCCTATCAACGCCGAGCAGACTTGATTCCTAATTTGGTAGCGACGGTAAAAGGTGCCGCCGAACATGAAGAAGGTACATTGACCGCAGTTGTCGAGGCAAGGGCAAAAGCTACCTCTGTAACAGTTGACCCTTCTAATCTGTCAGAAGAGGCCATCGCCAACTATCAACAAACGCAGGATGCGTTGTCCCAGTCGATCGGAAGATTGTTGGTCAGTGTGGAAGCCTATCCGGATTTGAAAGCAAATTCGAATTTTCAAGAATTACAAGTACAATTAGAAGGCACGGAAAACCGTATTTCCGTAGAACGCCGTTCATACAATGAAGCCGTGCAGGATTATAATACTACGGTAAGGAGCTTTCCAAATAATATTATGGCTGGAATCTTTGGCTTTAAACCGAAAGGAACCTTTCAAGCGGCAGAGGGAGCTGACAGAGCGCCTACGGTTGAGTTTTAGATTATAATAACGGAAAGATGAATAGGAGGGCTTGATATGGACATATTTTCAACAGAAGAGCAAGATCGTATTGTTCAGGCCATTAGTGTGGCAGAAGCAAAAACGTCGGGAGAGATTCGACTCGTAATCGATAAAAAATTAAAGGGAACTTCTGCGATGGACGCAGCCGTTTCCTATTTCCAAGAGCTGGAAATGCATAAAACGGGACTCCGCAATGGCGTTCTTATTTATATGGCCATCGATGATCACGAATTTGCTATTATAGGCGACCGTGGCCTAGATACAAAAGTAGAAGCCAATTTTTGGGATGAAACGAAAGAACTGATGGTTTCTTTCTTTCGCCGCGGTGATATCGTGCAAGGACTAATTGAAGGGATACATGATGTGGGAGAGCAGCTGCAGAAGTATTTTCCCCGCGGTGTTGATGATGTGAATGAGCTTCCAGATGACATCTATTTTGGAAAAAATTAAAGATCCAATGCTAATATATATATCGTTTAAGCCGATCGTCAAGTGGATTGGAAGTATATTTTTTGTGCTTTTAGGTTCGCTCTTTTCACTTTATGCGCAGAATCTACCAGAAGCTCCGAACCATTTGGTTACAGACTATACGGGCACGTTAAGCCGTACCGAAATACAGACACTGGAGCAAAAATTATTGGCGTTTGAAGATTCAACATCAACGCAGATTGCGGTCGTATTGATTCGCACTACAGACGGCTATGATATTGCCGATTATGCGGTTCGATTAGGACAGAAATGGGGCGTTGGCGGAAAAAAATACAACAATGGAGTTCTTTTATTAGCAGCCTTGGAGGATCGGACGGTGACTATCCAAACAGGTTACGGCTTGGAAGGGGTATTACCGGATATCATAGCACATCGGATTATACAGAACGAAATAAGGCCTAACTTCAGTCAGCAGAACTACTATCAAGGATTTGATGCGGCTACAAATGCCATTATTGCCTATACCAAAGGCGAATATAAAGCAGACCCCCGTGAAAGAGAAGAAGGTGGGGGAGGTGTTCCTGTTATCTTGATTGTTATCATAGCGATTGTGATCATCACCTTATTTTCTAGAGGCGGCGGTGGAGGCGGTGGACGTGGCGGGCGCGTCATGACAGGTAAAGGAGCCTCTGATATTTTTTGGTGGACCCTACTGAGTGGTATGGGAAGAGGTGGAAGTGGCGGTGGCTTCGGAGGAAGTGGGGGCTTCGGTGGCGGAGGAGGAGGTTTCGGCGGATTCGGCGGCGGTGGATTTGGTGGCGGTGGTGCAAGCGGACGTTGGTAACAATTCCTATATGTTGTAACAAATTATTGTGCATTCACGTTATTATTGCATGAGAAAAGGATTATTAGTGCTATTGGGCGTAGTTCCCTTAATGGTATTTTCCCAAGAAGATTTTACATTAAAGGGAAAAATAAAGCGGCTCCCGGAAGGAGCCAAGGTGTTTATTCAATATCGGGATCAAGGACAAACAATTTTAGACTCCGCGGTGGTTAAGAAAAATAAATTCACCTACCATGGATCGGTATCAGAACCGGCTCCCGCACGGCTAATTTTAGCAAGCAATGGCGAAACCATGGAGGCGCTACAAAAAGAAAAAGAAGAACCAGCGACGAACTCCATCTATTTAGCCAGAGGTGTTATTAAATTTGAAGGGGCAGATTTTATCACTGCCAAAGGAAAAGGAAACGCTATTAATAATGTTTATAGCAAGTATAAAACGCAGTCGGAGGTAATGTATCGTGGTTTTGCAGATTTAGATGCGGAATACGAGGCCGCGTCCGACGAACAAAAGCAAAGCGAGGCTTTTCTCCGGGAATTGGAAACCAAAGCGGAATCGCTCTATGAAAAGCAGCAGCACCTTGACGAAGAGTTTGTGAAATCAAACCCCAACAATTACATATCGTTGGCAATCTTGGATGAAATAGTCTCTGCCGAGAACTTAATCGGCTTGGTAAAGCCGGAATATGAACGCATGTCAAGTAATTTAAAAGCAACGGAATTAGGAAAGCGGTTGAAGGAGAAAATAGCAACCATGGGAAGATTGGCTGTAGGTGCGGTGGCGCCCGATTTTACGCTGCCGGATACCGTGGGTAATGATCTTGCTCTTTCTTCTTTGCGCGGCAAGTATGTATTAGTAGACTTCTGGGCGAGTTGGTGCGCACCTTGTCGTCAAGAAAATCCGACCGTAGTTGCCGCTTTTGAACGATTTAAAGATAAAAATTTCACGGTTCTGGGGGTATCACTGGATCGTCCAGGAAAAAAGGCTGATTGGATGAAGGCGATCCAAGATGATAAATTGGAACAATGGCCACATGTATCGGATTTGCAATTTTGGGATTCACCCGTTGTGCAACTATATTCCATTCGGGGTATTCCACAGAACTATTTGCTTGATCCCGACGGCAGAATTGTTGCCTCGAATCTACGAGGATCTGCTTTAGAAGAGAAACTGAACGAAATATTAAATTAAACAAGCAGGGGCAAAATTACTTTGCCCCTGCTTGTTTTCATGATCATTATCGCCAAGTTTTATACTGGTTGATCAAGCCGTTGGTAGAGACGTCGTGCGCGTATACGGGTGCATCGTCTTCTAGTTCCGGAAGAATTTTATTCGCTAATTGCTTGCCCAGTTCCACGCCCCATTGGTCAAAACTGAATATATTCCAGATAACGCCTTGAACAAAGATCTTATGCTCATATATGGCGATCAGACAACCTAACGTATAGGGTGTGATTTTCTTTACGAGGAAGGAGTTGGTCGGGCGGTTACCTTCAAATACCTTGAAATTTTTTAACGTTGCAATTTCTGCTTCTGTTTTACCTGCTTTCCGTAGTTCGCTTACCACCTCTTCTTCGGTTTTTCCATTCATCAAGGCTTCCGTCTGTGCGAAGAAATTGGAGAGCAAAAGCTGATGGTGATTCCCAATAGGATTATGTGAAACAGCCGGTGCAATAAAATCACAAGGAATTAATTTCGTGCCCTGATGGATAAGTTGATAAAATGCATGTTGTCCATTTGTACCTGGTTCTCCCCATATAATTGGCCCAGTTTGATAGTCTACTCGGTTTCCGGTTCTATCGATATATTTTCCGTTGCTTTCCATATCTCCTTGTTGGAAATAGGCCGCAAAGCGATGCATATACTGGTCATAAGGTAAAATAGCATGACTTTCTGCATCAAAAAAATTGTTGTACCACACCCCTAATAAAGCGAGGATAACCGGAATATTCTGTTCGAATTCCGTTTCTTTAAAATGAAGGTCAGCCGTGTGTGCACCTGCAAGAAGTTGTTCAAAATTATCATAGCCAATGCTTAAGGCGATGGATAGGCCGATTGCCGACCATAAAGAGTATCGACCACCTACCCAATCCCAAAATTCAAACATGTTCTTGGTGTCGATCCCGAAAGCAGCCACACCTTTTTCATTGGTGCTTAGTGCTGCGAAATGCTTAGCGACATCGCTTTCATCAGCGCCCGCTTTCAAGAACCAATCTTTCGCAGATGTAGCGTTTGCCATGGTCTCTTGCGTTGTAAACGTTTTGGAGGCGATCAGGAATAATGTCGTTTCTGGATTCAAGCCTTTTAATGTCTCTGCGATATGCGTTCCATCGACATTTGATACAAAATGCATGTTCAACCGCGTTTTGTAAGGTTTCAATGCTTCTGTTGCCATTACAGGACCCAAATCCGACCCACCAATGCCGATATTGACAACATCGGTTATTTCGTTGCCCGTGAAGCCTTTCCATTCACCTGAAAGAATCCTGTTGGTGAAATCTTTCATTTGCGCCTGTACGGCCCTTACTTTCGGCATTACATCTTCCCCGTCGACGATAACAGGCGTGCCGGATTGATTACGTAACGCTGTGTGTAAAACCTCTCGACCCTCTGTTTGATTAATCTTTTCACCGGAGAACATGGCTTTAATGGCTTCTTCCAGTTGACATTCTTTTGCAAGCTGTATCAGCAGGGCCAAAGTCTCATCGTTTATTCGGTTCTTTGAGAAGTCTACCAAGATATCCTCTAATTGTAAGGAGAATTTCTCGAAGCGCTCCTGGTCTTCGGCGAATAGCTGTTTTAGGGATTTCTCATTAATAGAAATATAGTGATCTGCCAAATATTTGTAGGCTTGAGTTGTTGTAAAATCGACGTTTGGAAACATATAAGTAATGATTTGTTTGTTAATAGACCAAAGATAGCTTTTTTTGTGTTTTTTTCATTGTTAGGAATTACGACGGTTTTCTTTTATCAATTTTTCATGTTCTTTTTCCCCGTGAAAAAGAACCAAAAACCTCGTCGCTTCAAATGTTTTACAATGGGGATAGTGCTAAAAATGAGGTTGTACAGTCGTAAAACATTTGGATGCGACAATTAAAGTTAAGACGGGTTCATGCAATTGTATTATCCCTTATTTAACATCTAATGCCACATATAAAATTTTGAATATGTAGAAATATTATGAGTGCACTTCACATTCCATCAAAATTTTAAAGTGGCGATTTTTTATGGATTCGTGTTTATTTGGGTATCCATGAGCTCGGTTTTGCATACTTTTTTTGAGGTAAAAAAAGTATGAGCCACGTCACGGCTTGAGCGACATTAAAAATCTATAATTTTAATATTCGCTAATATTAACGTTCGCTAAAAATAATTTTTTTACTTTTGAACATGACCAAAGAACAGATACAAGACTTGAGGGACAGAGTAGGGTCCTTGAGGAGGCATCTTTGACATTGATGCCAAAAAATCCGAAATAGCGGACAAGACAGAAATTACCCTACAGCCTGATTTTTGGGATGATCCAAAGGCTGCTGAGAAAATCATGCTCGAAATCAAGAATATCAAAGTATGGACCGAGCATTTCGACGATGTATCGGCGGTAGTCGATGATGTCGGTGTGATGTATGAATTTTTTCAATCCGGTGATGCGAGCGAACAAGAAGTAAACGAGCAATACGAGCTCGCGCTTGAGCAAATGGAAGAGCTGGAATTTAAGAATATGCTCAGTTCGGAGGAAGATCAGCTCGACGCTATTTTACAAATAACGGCCGGAGCTGGCGGTACAGAGTCGTGTGATTGGGCTTCGATGTTGATGCGCATGTATATCATGTGGGGCGAAAAGCATGGCTGTAAAGTCGTTGAACAGGATTATCAAGAAGGTGAAGTTGCTGGTATAAAAACAGTGACATTACAGTTTTCTGGAAATTTTGCCTACGGTTATTTAAAGGGGGAAAATGGTGTACACCGTTTAGTACGAATCTCTCCATTTGATTCGAATGCGAAAAGACATACGTCCTTCGCCTCCGTATATGTATATCCTTTGGTGGATGACGATATTGAGATTGAGGTGAAAGACGCCGATATCGAATGGGATACTTTTCGATCGGGTGGTGCTGGAGGGCAGAACGTGAACAAAGTCGAGACAGCTGTCCGCCTACACCACAAGCCGACAGGTATCATTATTAAAAATCAGGAATCGCGTTCGCAGCTTCAAAATAAGGACAACGCTATGCGTTTGTTGAAGTCCCAGCTTTATGAGATCGAGATGCGTAAGCGGCAGGAAGCGACGGCGGTTATCGAGGGTTCCAAGAAAAAAATAGAATGGGGTTCCCAGATTCGTAACTATGTATTGCATCCTTATAAATTGGTCAAAGATCTCCGTACGAATTTGGAAACATCCAACACGCAAGCGGTGCTGGATGGCGATCTGGATGCCTTTTTGAAGGCTTATTTAATGGAGTTTTAAAAAGGAAGTTGCGCGCAGCTTCCCTTTTAAAATGCGTTTTTCCACATCATGCTCTCTACAGGGCGGATAGTCTTGTTGTTGTACTTGGCATTCCCCTTTGTGTTATAGAAGGTTTCTATATCGCCATCAACGACAAAATAAATTAACTGCCCGACAGGCATGCCGGCGTAAACCCGTACAGGCTGTGCTACGGAAATTTCCAACGTCCATGTATTGCAGAAGCCCACATCTCCTTTG
Organism: Sphingobacterium arenae; assembly: GCF_014692505.1. Lineage (GTDB taxonomy): Bacteria > Bacteroidota > Bacteroidia > Sphingobacteriales > Sphingobacteriaceae > Sphingobacterium > Sphingobacterium arenae. The sequence continues at coordinate 458,485 of NZ_JACNYK010000001.1, forward strand.
CCGGCCGTTGCGTGGATATCAATTCCCAAGCGACCTGTGCTGGATTTTCCTTCCAAAAAAGGTACGTGTCCGTGTGTTTCTGTGTATTCGAGTGTAACCCCGAGATAGAGTGTACCCGGCTCAAGGACAAAGCCTTCTTCAGGTATTTCGAAATGTTCTATTTCGTTATGCTTCTTTGCATCGAGCACGCCGTCTTTATATGTGGCGAGGTACTTACCCAGATGCACATCGTAGGAGTTTGTCCCTAAGCATTTTCTATCAAAAGGTTCGATAACGATGGTACCGTTATCTATTTCTTCTAAAATTCTTTTATCGGATAATATCATTGTTTTTCATCTATTTATTTTTTCTTGTGGTCGATGAGAGCTCCTATAAATAACCAAGCTTGGAAGCTCATCGCAGATAATCATTACCCATTGTGTGAATGATTATTTACATCTCGGTTTGCATTACATTTTCAGTCCAATCTCCCGTAAGCGCTCATCCAAATACTGTCCTGCAGTGTAGTCTCTGTAGATCTTTGGATAATCTTCCGAGATACAGGAGTCCAGACTAGCTAAGCTCATCGTCGCCTTTGGGTGCAGGAAAAACGGTACTGAGTAGCGAGAAGTTGTCATCAATTCTCTGGGGGGATTAATCACACGGTGGGTGGTGGACTTAAGTTTATTATTTGTCAATCGTTGCAACATATCGCCCACATTCACAACAATATCTTCCCCCCGGGCTTTGATAGGATACCAAGCCCCGTCTTTGGTCCATACTTCCAAGCCATCTGCGCTAGCGCCTATCAGTAAGGTAATCAAATTGATGTCTTCATGGGCACCGGCACGAACGGCATCAGCGGGGATCGTGTCCGGATTGTCGATCGGGAAATAGTGGATCGCCCGCAAAATGGAGTTGCCGTTGATGACAAATTTTTCGAAATAATCTTCTTCCAAATCTAAATACGAAGCTATGGCTTTCAGCAAAGCACGTCCGGCATCTTCCAATTTTTTGTACACTTCGGCTGTCACCTCGTTGAATCGAGACAATTCTTCCACGATAATGTTATCTGGAAAATCCGTTTTCGAGTAATCTTCGTCCACGATAGTTTGTCCGCGCTGCCAAAATTCTTTTAAGTCTGGCGTATGGGCATCTTTTGCTTTCTCTTTCCCCTTGGAGGTATATCCACGTTGTCCGGCTAGTTCTGGAAACTCGTATTTCCGTTTGACGGCGTCGGGGAGATCAAAAAAAGCTTTGACGACAGTATAGAGTTCGTCTATCAATTCCTGGCTCAGACCGTGGTTAGCGATGGTTACGAACCCCGTTTCGTTAAATGCTTTTCCTATATTTTGTACAAATTGTTTCCGTTCATCTGCGCTACCCCGCGTGTATTGAAGCAAATCCAATCGGGGGATATTTACTAATGGCATGTTGTTTTTTTTCTGTAAAGATAAGAAAATTATACCTTTGCCTGACAGAAATGACTATTTTGAACCAATACTTATTTGAAGGCCTAGTAGCGATATGATAAAAAGAAGAGAACAATTTTATGAGGAATCGGGATTGACAGAATCAATGAGCATTCCCGTGCGCTTTAGCGAGGTTGACTCCTTAGGTATCGTATGGCATGGGCATTATATTCTATATTTTGAGCAGGGGCGGGAAGCCTTTGGTAAAACCTATGGTATTGATTATATGACCATACAAAAAGCGGGGTATACTACGCCTATTGTGAAATCTACTTGTGAACATAAATTACCGTTACGCTATGGGGATACGGCGCGTATTGTTACTTCATATGTCGATACGCCCGCTGCAAAAATGATTTTCCGATTTAAGATTTATAATAGTAAAGGCCAATTGGTCTGCCAGGGGGAAACGGTACAGGTGTTTTTGGACGACGCGGAAAATCTCGTATTAAGCATTCCTGCTTTTGTGTTGGATTGGAAAAGAAAGGTAGGTTTGCTGTAGTGGTATTTGAACCTGTATATATACACGACAAGAACTGCGTTACACCGTTGGGTTTTGATTACCTGTCGAACTGGAACGGGTTATTGCGAGGGATTAGTAGCATCGCCAGGAATGATATTGGTCGGGGAGAGTTTATCCCTGTGTCGAAATTTACCCTCGAGCAAGCTAGGAGGTTGTTAACACCTGCAGAGGATAGTACATTATTGGAACGGATGTTATTTACCGCCGCGAAGCCAATTGCGGAGAAACACGTACCTACCGCACGGACGGCGCTGGTGTTGGGGACGACAAAAGGAAACGTATCGTTTTTGAAAGAGAGGAGAACCGCAGATGCGCGGCTTCCGGTATTAGCGAGGAAGATGGCAAAAGCGCTTGATTTCCGGACCGAACCTATTATTGTGTCGCAGGCCTGTGTATCCGGTTTGCTCGCTTTATCAGTTGCTAAACGGCTGATCCAGAGCGGACAGTATGACGACGCGGTGGTTTTGGCAGGAGATGTCGTCAGTGAATTTGTTGTCTCTGGTTTTCAAGCATTCCAAGCGATGAGCTTAGATCCTTGTAGACCATATGATAAAGACCGAGCGGGCCTTTCTCTCGGCGAAGCCGCAGCTTGTATCTATGTTTCTAAAGTTCCGGGCGAGTTTAAGATATTAGGCGAGGCAGCGATCAGCGATGCGAATCATATTTCGGGGCCATCTCGAACTGGCGAGGGGCTTGTGCAAAGTGTTTTGCGCGCCGGAAAAGAAGCGAACATCGATATAAAAGATATCGATTTCATATCGGCCCATGGAACTGCGACGCAATATAACGATGAGATGGAGGCGATTGCCTTTAACCGGTTGGGGCTTCAGGACGTTCCGCTCCATAGTCTGAAAGGATATTTCGGGCATACATTAGGGACTGCTGGATTGCTTGAAACGATCATTGGGCTGATGTCCCTGCAATTCGGGACATTGATTCCCACCGTTGGCTTTGAGACGTTGGGTGTATCTCAGCCGCTAAATATTATCCAACGCATGTCCCGTATTCCCAATGAAGCAAGAAGCCGATTGTTGAAAACTGCTTCCGGTTTTGGGGGGGCTAATGCAGCGATGATCATAGAAAAAACAACAGCTGCGCGCACGGGGTAGCCGTTGTGTCTTCGTGTGAAAAGGGAAGTATCGACGGTTTATTTGAATGCGTTCATCCTGAGGTAGCTACAAGGCCTGTGTGGGTATATCCTATAATCAGAATAATGGGCGAAACAGATTATTGGACTTTCGGATAATGTTCTCCGTTCTAGGACAATGGTGGTATTTATATTTTAACTGAATAGAACAAGTATAAATCCAATCAATGCAGGGATCCCTTGTTTGAAAAATATACTTTTATCAGCTGTGATCGCCCCAAAAGCGGCAGCGACGATAATACAGCCAAGAAAAAATAACGCGATATTATGTTGCCATATATTCTCTGATATGAATAAGGACCAAATAAGACCCGCGGCGAGAAAACCGTTGTAGAGTCCCTGATTAGCTGCTAATCCTTTTGTTTCTTGAAATAAATGAGGAGGCAAAGACTTGAATGTTTTCTGTCCCTTAGTCTCCCACGCAAACATTTCAATCCATAAAATGTATAGATGTTCAATTGCTACGATAGCAATACTAATTTTTGCGATAATTCCGAGCGTTCCTTCCATTAGTACATTGATTATTACAACAAATTTAAAAAAACAATTTATAAACGCGATATCCTCAAATGAAAGCTTGTCTGTTGCACCGCTAAGCAAATTTTTCTATGTTTGAAGGAAGAATCACTGCGGCATGCTAGAAAAAATTAACATACAGAAAACCTGTATTATTGAAGGACATCAGATTGTGGTCGATGATAAACTGGTTTGGTCAGGCGCAGAGGTGCTGCCGTTCTCTGATTTTGCGAAAGAAGCTTTTCTTCAGTTGAAAATTGACTATCCGAAGTTCTATAAGATGGATGCGCTGAGCAAGTTGGCTTTTTTGGCTGCAGAATATATTTTACAAGGAGAAGATACTGATGAGCTTGCACTTGTCTTAGCAAACAAATCCGCTAGTTTAGATACCGATATAAAGCACCAGAAGAGCATACAAGATGCGGATCATTTTTATCCTCGACCAGCCACCTTTGTTTATACGCTCGCGAATATCTGTGCAGGCGAAATAGGGATCCGTCACGGCTTACAGACAGAAAATGCTTTTTTTGTGGCGGAGGAGTTTCCAAAGGAAACCATTTATAGCTATGTCGATTATCTCTTAAAGTCCGGTAAGGCTAAACGGGTCTTATGTGGTTGGGTGGAATACTTTCAAGAGGAGTATCGGGCATTATTGTACATTTTTTAGGCTTAAAACAAAGCATTTTCAGTAAGTTTGAATTTATTTTGTAGCGCAATGACAGCATTAAACGAAGAGCTAAAACGAAAAATTATTGACGTACTCAATCTAGAAGATATTACGCCGACGGATATAAAGGATGACGAGGCTTTATTTGACGAAGGGTTAGGATTAGACTCTATCGATGCATTGGAACTGATCGTATTGATGGACAAAGACTACGGCATCAAACTGACGGATCCGAAACTCGGTAAATCTATTTTTCAATCTATTGAAACGATGGTCGCCTATATCTCGGAAAATAGAACGAAGTAAATGAGCAGCGGGAGCATTGCGGTTACCGGTATAGGCCTTATTTCTTCGATTGGCAGTACAGTTGAAGAGAACCTGCAGGCTATCGTAGCAGGCAAGCACGGCCTTTCACGGGTAGTAAACTTCCCCACACGGTTAAGGGAACATATTTGGGTAGGCGAGATAAAGCGTAGTAACGACCAATTGTCGGACAATTTGGATTTACTGCGGCCTCATGCCTTTACGAGAACCGGCCTTTTAGGAGCTTTTGCTGCCCGTCAGGCTTTGAAATCAGCAAATATCAACGATGTTAACCAGCTGCGCACGGGATTCATATCTTCGACCAGTGTGGGTGGTATGGATTATACGGAGCGATATGGCTCGACCTATCTTACATCGTCCGAATGGCATCGTTATATCCCTTCGCATCCAGCGGGCGATTCCTCGCATAAAATAGCGAAATATCTGGGAATTAAAGGTTTTGTGACCACCGTAAGCACGGCCTGTTCTTCGGCTGCAAATGCCATCATGATGGGCGCCCGTCTGATTCACGCTGGTCGTCTGGATCGGGTGATCGTAGGTGGAGCGGATGCATTAAGCAAGTTTACCATTAATGGGTTTCACAGCCTGTTGATTTTATCGGATGAACCTTGCCAACCTTTTGACAAGCAGCGTAAGGGGCTGAACCTTGGAGAGGGCGCAGCGTACCTTGTATTAGAATCTCAAAAATCGGTAAAGCAGGGCAGTAAAAACGTATTGGCCTACCTAACGGGGTATGGTAACGCTAATGATGCGTTTCATCAAACAGCATCCTCCGACGACGGTGAAGGCGCTTTTTTGGCGATGAAGAAGGCATTAGCCGTTGCGCAGTTACGACCACAAGAAATTGATTACGTCAATGTGCATGGAACGGCTACACCGAACAACGATTTGTCGGAAGGGCGGGCCATGCAACGTATTTTTAAAAACGAGATTCCGTCTTTTAGCTCAACGAAGCCTTTTACAGGTCATACCTTGGCTGCGGCGGGTGCCATCGAAGCTGTGTATAGCATTTTGGCATTGCAACAGAATCTGGTATTTCCGAACCTTCATTTCAATACTCCGATGGAAGAATTCGATATGATACCGCAGACAACGATACAATACCGATCGGCGTCTCATGTGCTCTCTAACTCTTTTGGGTTTGGGGGTAATTGTTCATCTCTTATTTTTTCAAAAGCTTGAAGAGACGCGTATTCATAAACGGGATTGGCACAGTGACGACGCAGGGGGTGTGGCGACCGGATTTTTTTTCAGAAGCACGGGAAATCGACCAGGCTATTACCACTGCTGATCAACCGTCGTATAAAGGGTTGGCTTCGCCAGCGGCGATCCGTCGTATGTCGAGAGGAATGAAGATGGGTATGTATGCCGCGCAACAAGCGTTAGGGGAGACCGCTGTGACAGTACCGGATGCCATTATTACCGGAACTGGGCTGGGGTGCTCCGAAGATTCGGATAAATTCCTCCGTAGTATGTGGGAAAACGACGAACAATTTCTCACACCAACATCTTTTATCCAATCTACGCACAATACCGTCGCTGCCCAGATCGCGCTCCAGCTGTCCTGCAAAGGATACAACGTAACACACGTAAACGGAGCAAGTTCGTTTGAATCGGCTTTGTTGGATACGCTATTGTTGTTAACATCTGGAGAGCATAAAAATGTGTTGCTGGGAGGAATAGATGAGATCGCCGAACAAACCTATGCTTTTCTGCAAGCTGCAGGATATATCAAAGCGAGTGGTCTGCGGGAAACGGTTAAAAACAGCCTGTCCCCGGGGGTTAATTATGCAGAAGGGGCGCAGTTCTTTTCCATGGGCGTTGATCAAACAGAGACCTCGTATGGGGAAGTCGTGGATGTTGCTTTACAAAATGAGCTGGATATACCGGAGGCAGGATCCTTCTTACAGGATTTTCTGACAACAAACGATATCCAACCAACGGCTATCGATGCGGTAATCCTCGGTTACAATGGTGATGAAAACGATGACTTGTTTTACAATGCGTTGCAACAGGAGCTTCCCTTGACAACACCGCTATATTATAAACATCTCAGTGGACAGTTTGATAGCTGTTCGGCTTTTGGATTGGCCGCCGCTGCTTTCATATTAAAATATCAAACCATTCCACCCGTTCTGTATTGGAACGAAAAAAATCCAGCTAAAACAACGTGGAAAAATATCCTGATCTATAATCACTATCGGGGTAAAGATCATACCCTTGTTCTTGTCCGGACATGTTAAAGCATAAGATACTATACCCCTTGTTTCTGGTGGCGGGATTTATCACGATGCTCATCGGCATCTTTGGATATTCTTTTGCCTGGTTCCTGACCGTTTTACTGTTGTCGATCGGTTTGACTGCTTGGGGATCCTTTGATATCCGTCTAGGATATTTTACACCTACTTTTTTCCGGAAGAAATACACCGCAGAAGGACGGGTCGCGTTGACTTTCGATGATGGCCCTTCTCCCTATACGGTCGAAATACTCCAATTATTGAAAGCATATCAGTTTAAAGCGACCTTTTTCTGTATCGGAAAGGAGTTGTCGGTGTATCCGCATATTGCCAGGATGATTATCAACGAAGGGCATACCATCGGTAATCATACCTACAGTCATCCTAAAAATTTTGGTTTTTTAAAAGAAAGAGAAGTTGTTACAGAGTTGGAGCAATGTAATGTTATTATACAACAAATCGTAGGCAAAAAGCCACAATTTTTCCGTCCGCCGTTTGGGGTAACTAATCCATCCGTAGCCAAAGCCGTCCAATACACGGCACAGCAGGTCATCGGGTGGAACAATCGCTCGTTAGATACGGTGATAGGAGATGATGATAAAATCTATCGTCGGGTGCGCCAAAAGTTGAAAACTGGGGATATTATCCTTTTTCATGATACCTCACAACGTACGGTCGATACCCTAAAACGGTTGCTACCTTATTTAGAGAAAAAGGGATATATATCGGTTTCTGTAGATGATTTGTTAAATTTGCAGGCATATGAAGATTAAACTGCTTTATCTTTTAGTGTTTTTGATGCCTCTTTGTGGACAGGCACAAACGCGAGAAATGACGGCGAACGAACGGGCCAGCTTCCAACAATCGCTGCAACAGCTTTTAGAGGTCAAGACCGTATCGGCAGATTTCGTGCAATTCAAGCACCTTAGTTTTATGAAAAAGCCGGTGGAGTCGTCTGGAAAGCTGTATGTAAAACATCCCGATAAATTGAGCTGGGCATATACGGCACCTTTTCAGTATAAGATGGTGTTCAAAGACAATAAAATCTACATCGATGATCAGGGGAAGAAGCAGACGATTCATATCGGAAACAGCAAGAACTTTGAAAAAATAAGTACGTTGGTTTCTTCCAGCCTGCGGGGGGGTATATACGATGAGAAGGAATTTTCGGTTTCCTACCTCAAGCAGGGCAACGCTGACATGGTGCGTTTAACACCCAAATTAGCAGGCGCGAAAAAGTATATTAAAGAGATTGTACTGTTATTTTCGCCGAAAGATAAACACGTCGAGGAGGTGAGACTTGTCGAACCCTCCAACGACTATACACGTTTTGTGATAAAGAATAGAAAAGTAAATACAACGATTGATGAATCGATTTTTAACCTGTAGTTTTTTCCTGCTGTTGTTCTCTGTTTCTTGTGGCACATACCGCTATCCAAATGCCTCGGGAATCCGCGAATCCGTAACGCAGGAATTGAATAATTATTATATCGATACCGCGCAGACATTTGTGTATCGGGCGAAACTGCATGTCTTTAAAAAAGATATGAATGGGAACTTGATCGTCAAAACCTTGACACGGAACGAACATCGCGTAGCATTGGTGAGTGACTTTGGTCAAACCTTGTTTGATGTAAGTCTATCGCCGGATCGATATGAACTACATTACGCGATGCACGATTTAAATAAACGCACGGTAGTGAGGGAAATCGTCGATATCTTCCGTACGATGACAACACAACGCCATTCCACATCGGCCGTTATGTTTGCGAATCAACAACATTATTACCCCGTGTATGTGGTCGATAACTGCTATTATGTACTAAAAGAGCGTAGGGTAGAGCGGATCCAGCAGGCCAGGGGTACGAAAGAGCATTTAGCGATTATTTATCGCGAATGGAATCCAGAAGATATTCCCACAAGCATTGCGATAGAACATAAAAAGTTTCCCATAACAATAAATCTGACATTGGACCCAGATCAATCTACCTTATAGAACGAGTAATATGACCTTGTTGCCGGATTTTTATCATGTAGAGCATATACGATCTTTATCGAACAATGTATATGTAGCGGAGGTGCGTCTGAACCCGGCCCATCCGATATTTGACGGTCATTTCCCGGAGAATCCAGTTGCTCCCGGGGTGTGTATGATGCAGATCGTGAAGGAACTCACAGAAACGGTCGAGCAAAAAATACTTTTCTTAGTGCGTGCTTCCAATGTGAAATTCACCGCGTTAATCAATCCCGAAAAAAACGCTCTTTTGCAATTTGAATTTGAAATCTCCTACGATAAGGAGGGGCAAGTAAAAGTCAAGAATACCACGACCTTTGGAGAAACCATGGCACTCAAATTGACGCATACGTATAGGGTCCTATAGGAAAATGTAGAAATGGTTGAGCACGAAACGATAACGAGAGAAATGGAACGCCTGAGAATAGTCGTTGTTATACCGACGTATAATAATGAGAAGACGCTGAAACGTGTGGTGGATGGCGTGCTTCAATACACCTCTCATGTTATCGTAGTCAACGATGGATCTACGGATACGACATCCGCGATCTTAAGCCAATATCCACAGATAGAAGTTCTTACTTTCAAGCGTAATCAGGGAAAAGGTTTCGCAGTGCGAAAGGGAATAAAGCAGGCTAGAGACCGCCATTTTCAATACGCGATCACTATTGATTCCGACGGTCAGCACTATCCATCGGATATTCCAGTGTTTGTGAAGGCAATTGCGGAAGCAACCCGTCCGATATTGTTGATCGGTAGCCGTAATATGAGCCACGATTCCGTACCGCGCAAGAGCAGTTTTGGAAACAAATTCTCCAATTTTTGGTTTTGGTTTGAGACCGGCATTAAGCTGACCGATACGCAATCGGGGTTTCGGGCATATCCCTTAGCAGCGATATCCCAACGATTCTATACCCGCAAATTTGAATTCGAGATTGAAATCATCGTTCGGGCAGCTTGGCGAGGCGTTGACGTGCAGAATGTGCCCGTTCAAGTGCTATATGACCCCAATGAACGTGTTTCCCATTTTCGCCCCTTTAAAGACTTTACCCGTATCAGCATCTTGAACACCGTATTGGTCTTTTTAACGTTTTTTTATATCCTGCCGCGTAACTTTTTTCGGAGTTTCAAAAAAAAAAGATGGTCTGACTTTGTTAAAGAAAATATATTGGGCAGTACCGATTCCCCAATAAAGAAGGCACTGTCTATCGGTTTAGGCGTTTTTATGGGTATTGCGCCTTTTTGGGGGTTTCAGACAGCGATCACGATTACGTTAGCCGTTTTCCTGCGCTTAAATAAAGTACTCGCTTTCGTTTTTTCCAATATTAGCTTCGCTCCACTGATTCCATTGGTGATATACGCTTCATTAATAGTGGGGGGCCTCGTATATCCATCTTCTACGACTTTTCAGCTCGATGGTGTGTCCTTAGAAATTATTAAATCCCACCTTTGGCAATATATTATAGGCAGTTTTATACTTGCTAGTGCAATGGCAATGTTGATTGGTTCTTTTAGCTATTTTTTTATCAAACTATATCGGCATAAACCCGTTTCCGCTCACTAATGGAGAAGATTTTTTATCATATCTATCTTTGCACTCAGCGTAACCAGCTTCTCGCTGCTATTGTGGCATTACTGTTTCTGGCGAGCTGTGGGTTCTTAGCTTCCAAGCTTCGTTTTGAAGAAGATATTACCCAGATCATTCCGAAAAATGAACGAACAGATGAATTCTCTAGAGCACTAAAACAGATTCAGTTTGCCGATAAAATAACGGTTTTAATTGAAAGGGGCGAAACCGCTGAATCCAGTGTGTTGACGGCGGTTGCGGGTGCATTTGTAGACTCCATGGAAACAGATAGTTCCTATATCCGTGGGATCACGGGGAGAATTGAGCAGGAAGAGATGGAAGGTATCTATGATTTTGTGTATCAAAATCTACCGCTGTTTTTAGATGAAAGGGATTATCGCACGATAGCAGAACGATTACAACCGGATTCTATCGCAGAACGTGTATCGGAAAATTACCGTACATTGGTTTCGCCCGCGGGTCTTGTCATGCGAAACTTTATTCAGAAAGACCCGTTAGGATTGGCTTTGTTGGGGTTGCAAAAAATGCAACAGCATACGGTGGGCGAAAATTTTATGCTATACGATGGATTTATAGCGACTAAAGACACCAGCCAATTGCTGCTTTTTCTAGACCCGACATTCGAGGGAGCAGATACCGAACATAATACCGCTCTGGTAGAACATCTGGATCGTTTGCGGGACACATTACAGCAACGGTTTGAACAGAAAGCCGCCATTTCTTATTACGGAACAGCTTTTATTGCGGTGGCGAATGCCAAACAGATAAAGACGGACATTGCAACGACGGTGTTGATCTCCATGTCCGTATTGATGCTCCTGCTTATCCTATTCTATCGAAAAATATATATTCCGCTGCTTGTTTTTATACCCACTGTTTTCGCAGCCTTGTTTGGTATGGCCTGTCTTTATCTTTACAAACCTGTTATTTCAGCCATATCGCTCAGCGTAGCTGCCGTGCTGATTGGAATTACCATTGACTATGCCTTACATATCCTGACCCACTATAAAAAATCAGGTAATATCCGTACGCTTTACCGTGAACTGACGCGTCCACTATTGATGAGTGGGGCCACCAATGCCGTCGTATTTCTATGCCTGTTATTTGTACATTCAGAAGCATTGATAGATTTGGGCATCTTTGCGTCGATATGTATTTTTTCGTCGGCTGTTTTTACATTGCTCATCGTCCCCCACCTTTATCGTCCGAAACCAGAACTTCGGCATCATTCGGTACTGGACAAATTGGCTGCATTCCCTTTTGAGCGAAGTAAGGTGCTGATTGCCGTTTGTTTGGTGTTGATCGTGTTGAGTTGCTTCACGAGCGGATGGGTAGGTTATAATAATAACCTGGCTGATTTAAATTTCGTGCCGAAGACGTTGCAGCAGATGGAGCATAAATTGGATAAACTGACCAATACGTCGTCTAAATCTGTATACTTAGTTTCTACAGGAGAAACCTTTGAAGACGCGGCGCAAAAGACCGATCGTTTGATGTCGAATCTGAACGCGGCAAAAACCAAAACAGAAATTGTGGATTATAATGGTTTGATGATACCGCTGTCAACCACTTTACAGCAAGAGAAGATTAACAAATGGAATCAGTTTTGGGAAAGGCAGCATACGGATAATCTCATCTCGCGTTTACAAAAAGAAGGAGAAAGATATGGTTTTGAAGCGGAAACGCATGCCGATTTTTATGCGTTATTGAAGGAACGACCGAAAGCGTTAGGATGGCGTGATTTTCAATTGCAACGCGCGTTAGGGGTATCGGATTTTGTTGCCGAGCGGAATGGTTTTTTTACGATTTCTACCTTAGTGAAACTGAACGATGCAAAACGGGAACCGTTTCTTCGCGTTATGGAGAAAAATGCAGATGTTTTGGTTGTTGATCGCCAAAACATGAACGAAACCTTTCTAGGGCAATTGCGCGATGATTTCAACCGTTTGGTAAGCTATTCTTTCTTTGCGGTACTTTTTATACTTTGGGTGTTTTTTCGCCGTTTCGAGCTGGTTTTGTTAAGTGCGATTCCCATTGGCCTCACCGGATTGGTCACCGCAGGGCTCATGGGGTTGTTCGGGTTGGAATTTAATATATTTAGTGCGATCGTGTGTACGTTGGTTTTTGGACATGGCGTAGATTTCAGCATATTTATGACGGCCGCTTTGCAGAAACAATACAGTACAGGAAAAGATACACTGCAAACCTATCGCACATCGATCTTGTTGGCTGTACTAACAACGATACTGGCGATCGGCGCCTTGGTGTTTGCTAAACACCCCGCCCTGTTGTCCATTGCGTCCGTTTCCTTGATAGGGGTGTTCGCCGCCGTCATTATTACCTTCGTATTCTACCCCATCTTGTTTCATTTCTTTATTTCCAATCGGGCGAAACAGGGTAAGTCACCCTTTACGATAACGATTCTTTTGTTGTCGATAGTATTTTTTACGTATTACGGAGTCGGATGTTTGGTCATTTCTTTTTTTGGACGGGTGGTTCTGGCGATTCTACCACTGTCAAAGGAAAAGAAGGATATTCTTTTTAGAAAGGCGATGTCTGTATTCATGAAATCTGTACTATACCTTCATCCACAGACAAAACATAAAATCATCAATTTATCGAGAGAAACATTTGAAAAGCCAGCCGTGATTATTGCCAATCATAGTTCCTTTCTCGATACCCTATCGCTCGGTATGCTTGTTCCGAAGGGTATCTTTCTGGTCAACGACTGGGTCTGGAATTCTCCTGTCTTTGGGCGGGCGGTAAAAGCACTGGGATTTTATCCTGTGAGTCAGGGATTGGAAAACGGTGTAGCTGTACTTCGGGAGAAAGTGGCACAAGGTTATTCGTTGATCGTGTTTCCCGAAGGTACCCGTTCCTACGATAATGTCGTGAAGCGTTTTCATAAAGGCGCTTTTTATCTTGCGGAGCAATTGCAGCTGGACATCTTGCCTATCTATCTTCTGGGGAATGGTGATGTGTTACCCAAAGGCGATGTGCTTATTTTTGGAGGTGCCATGACACCGGTTATCGGAGAACGCATTCGTTTGGAGGACCCCGCTTTTGGTGAGGGGTATCTGGAGCGTACCAAGCGGGTGATGTGGCACTTTCGAAAAACGTATAGCCGATGTCGGCGAGAAGAGGAAGACATGCTGTATTTTCGAGCGAAAATACAGCTTGCCTATTATTATAAAGATGAAGATATCCTGGCGGATGTCAAGAAAAACCTAACGCAAGGTCTCCGCTATTACCACGAGCTGAATCTATACCTCGACGAGAAGGTTCACGTGGCACACCTTTCGGACACCTACGGCGAATTTGACTATCTTTTGTCTTTACAAAGTGGGAGCCGGAAGGTGGTGGGCATCATCAACAATGCCGAGAAGCGTGCGGTAGCAGAAAGTATTTACTGGAAAAAACAGCGCCAAGTACGCTTTGTTTCAGCGTTGGATGTTTCTTGTCCGATATTGGTTATCCATCCTTCCGTTGAATTCAGTTGCGTACCGCGTTCATTTTTGGAGGGCTTTCAAGAAATCTATATCTTTGAGAGAGCGCAGCCATTACTGACTTTAGGATGGAAGGAAGAGGAGTTGTCTGCTCCCCTAATTTGCTATACCAGATGACCGGAGGAACATATAAACAATACGACGTTGTTATTGTAGGCAGTGGGCTGGGTGGCTTGGTGTCAGCGGTTATACTGGCAAGGGAGGGGTTACGGGTCTGTGTATTGGAAAAAAACAATCAGTTTGGTGGAAATTTGCAAACGTTTTCCCGTGATAAGAAAGTGTTCGATACAGGCGTGCACTATGTCGGAGGCTTAGCGGAAGGGCAGAATTTACACCGTTATTTTTCCTATCTGGGAATTATGCCTCATCTTCGGTTGGAACGCATGCCTACGGTTTTCGACCAGATTTGTTTTGGCGATGAAGACGTCTGTTATCCTATCGCGCAGGGCTACGATGCTTTTGTGGATTGCTTATCTGCGTCTTTCCCGGCAGAGCGCTCGACATTGATACAATATGTTGCTGATTTGCAATATACTTGTAGCGCGTTCCCTTTATATGATGCGGAAGAGGGAGAGGGTTACGCATCGGAGGTTATAAATCTAAGTGTTAAGGCATATTTTACGAGACTGACGACGAATGAAAGGTTACGTGCCGTATTGGTAGGGAATAATTTTCTATATGCGGGCGAAGACGATAAAACCCCTTTCTACGTTCATGCACTTGCCGTAAATTCCTATATCCAAAGCGCATACAAATGTATTCTGGGCGGTAGTCAAATCAGTAAATTACTGATTCGTGAACTGCGGAAATTAAATGGAGAGGCGTATAAACGCGAAGAAGTTGTGAAACTGGAAATTGAGAATGGACGGATTTGCCGTGCAATAACACACAGCGGAAACCAAGTTCACGGGGATCTGTTTATTATGAATGTTGACCCGAAAAGAGCATTGCAACTGGTCGGAAAAGAACATTTTCGAAAAGCTTTTTATGATCGCATTCAAGCCTTGCCTGTTACGACGTCTTCGTTTAGTTTGCATGGTGTTTTGCAACCCGGGCAGGTTCGATATCAAGCGCATAACGTTTATTATCAGCAGAATACAGAAGCTGTTTGGTGTGCGACGACCTATAAAAAAGAAGATTGGGCAAATATGTTTATGTTGTCTATGACGGAAGATCCACAGCAGCCCGGTTATGCAGATACCTTTACCGTGCTAACCTATATGCATTTTGATGAGGTGGAGGCCTGGGCAGATACGATGAATACGATAGTTCAACCGGAGGACAGAGGATGGACATACGAGGCGTTTAAAGAAGATAAAACGGAACAGTTATTGAACAAAGTGAAGCGTCATTTTCCCGAATTGGTGGAGGCTGTCCATCGGACATATGTATCGACTCCTTTATCCTATCGGGATTATATTGGAATGTATCGGGGGAATTTGTACGGACATGCGAAGGATGCTAGTGATCCGTTGAAGACATTTATCGCGCCGAAAACGAAGATAGAAAATCTATATCTGACGGGGCATGGCGTATATATGCATGGTATTTTGGGTGTGACGGTGGGGGCAATAGCGACTTGTTCCGAAATATTGGGAAAATCGTATTTATTGAGGAAGATTCATAATGAAACAACAGATAATCATGGATAGGCAGTCGTCCCAGGAAATTAAGGCTTATCAGGAGGAACTCTTACGAAGGCAATTGATTTATCTGCAGGCGTACTCACCCTATTATAAACGATTGTTTGAGACCTATCATATTGACATCGATGCGATTCGTACCCTAACGGATTTGGAACGTATTCCGACGACGAGTAAAGACGATATTCAAGCGCATAATGAAGATTTCTTTTGTGTTGGGCGGGAAAAGATTGTCGATTATTGTTCTACCTCGGGAACCTTAGGTAAGCCTGTAACATTCGGGCTTACAGAAGAAGATTTGGAACGTCTAGCCTATAACGAGATGCGTTCGTTTCAAACGATTGGTGTACAGCCAGGTGACCTCGTGCAATTGATGACGACGATGGATAGACGATTTATGGCTGGTTTGGCCTATTTTCTTGGTTTGCGGAAGCTTGGCGCTGGTACCTTACGGGTTGGCTCCGGGATTCCACCATTACAATGGGATGTCATCTTGCAACATAAACCTCGATTTTTGATCGCTGTGCCTTCTTTTTTATTGAAGATGATCGAATATGCTGAACAGCACGGTATTGATTACCGTAACACCAGTATAGAAGCTGTTTTGTGTATAGGCGAGTCCTTGCGGAATGCTTCGCTCAACGATTCCTTACTGACCCAGCGTATACGGGAAAAGTGGCCGTTAAAATTGTATTCTACCTACGCCTCAACAGAAATGGGAGCTGCTTTTACAGAATGTGATGCTTTTCAAGGCGGACATGTGCATGAAGATCTGATTATTACCGAGGTGTTGGACGAGGAAGGACAGCCCGTGCCTGATGGCGAAAGTGGCGAACTTGTCATCACGACCTTGGGCGTACATGGCGTACCGTTATTACGATTTAAAACGGGTGACATTGTCCGTAAACATACTGCTCCTTGTAGTTGCGGACGCAATACCTATCGCATCGGCCCTGTTGAGGGGAGAAAGCAGCAGATGGTGAAGTACAAGGGCACGACGTTATATCCGCCAGCGATGCACGACCTGCTTGCAGGTTTTCCGGAAATCGAACACCACATCATAGAAATATCCCATAATGTTATCGGAACGGATGAAATTGTCATTTATGTTAGTTCAGAAGATACCTCGGAAAAATTGCTACAGCAAATAAAAGATCATTTTCGGGCAAAATTGCGCGTAGCGCCCCGTGTAGAAAAGCGATCATCAGAAGAGCTACAGCGGATTATCTTTAATCCGCTGAGCCGTAAACCGATTACGTTTATTGATAAGAGATAGTGTGTTCTTTTTTCCGTAAAAAGAACCAAAACCGAACAAAGTGAGCTCATGGACACTAAAATAAACACTTGTCCATAAACCTCGCCACTTCAGATATTTGAATGGAGAAGATAGTGCTAGGGATGATTTGTACATATCTCAAATATTTGGATGTGGCATAAAAGGTAAAGGAGGGGACAGTGCAATTCTGTACAGTTGAATACTTGGTCACAAACTTGATTTATACAGCGGTGCGACCTTTAAGGTTAAGGATGGGGTAGTGTAAATTTACCCACCCCGCCGGTAGTTGGACACGCTCGGAGGGGAAGGCATAGATGAACGCGATCAAGAATGTTTCAATATCCATAATCCTGTTTCAAATTAGGGTTAGCATCTGTGACAGATTGCGGTAGAGGCATCAATTCGCTATGGTTGGGCTGAAACAATTGTGCCACGTTGTTTATCCAAACATCTGTTAAAGCGACTATCCAGTTTACTCTGGTATATCCTGAAGGAGCCTGGCTTGGTGTTGGCTGATATAGCGAATGGCTCCAGAGAACTTCCGTAGATAATGGTTTATAGTACATATGCTGAGGTAGGTTTTCATAGGGCGCTTGTTTGTTTCTCATCTTGGTGAGTTCTTCCCTCGTTTGTGTGATTTTTGTCCCTAGGAGGTTCCATCGGATGAGGTCGTATTTACGAATACCTTCTCCGCCAAATTCGAAAGACCGCTCCTTTACGATAGCCTCAAAAAAGTTTTCTTTGGTGGTGGGGGTTATCCCTATTAAGTCCGCGTCGCCACCAAACCCTCTTGTCCTTACCTCCTCAAAGGCAGCTATGGCTTCGGTCGTGGGGCCGTTTTGGAGTTCGTTTTCTGCTTCGGCAAACATCAATAGAACATCAGAAAATCGGATCAGAGGCCAGTTCAACCCTGTGGCCTGTATGGCCGAACTTAATCTCGGACTAATCCAGTCCGAACGAAACTTACCACTGGTCATATTAAGTAACGGCTGGACGGTCTTAAAATATTCGGGACTATTATAATAAGGGGCCGTGGTGACGTCTCTTCGTATATCCAGCGAGTCAAAACTGTAGAAATAAGTGGGTATGACCCTTATCTGTCCGTTGCCCAACATGGACGTATTTCCCGGAACATAAAATCTTGGCCCATCGTAATAGCCGATATTACTATCCGTTTCGCGACCCATAGCCACTTCAAACAAGACTTCACCAAAAGGGTCAATTTTATAAGAATCTATACCGTCTTTAAACACCGCCTGAAAACTTGGGTTGAGTGTGTGCTGGTCGCGGTGCTCCATGATATCGAAACACTCATCCTTTGCGATCTGGTAGTACTTCAAATAATCTGGTCGACGTTCCATGATCCCAGAAACCCTTCGCAATGAATACCCTCCACGATAAAGCGCTAGTCTCGCCCTTAATGCTTTCACCGCACCTTTGGTAATCCTTTCGTCAGATGCGACTTCCGTTCGCCAGGGAACGAGATCGGACGCGCGTGCGAGATCGTTGATCAGTCTATCATATATCGTATCGCGGTCTGTCTTATCCATAAACAGCTCGGTTTGATCGATGGATGGTTCGAAAGGGGCGGGGATATCTCCCCAGTTTCTGACCAGTTCGAGGTAAAACTGTGCCCTTAAGGTAAGGGCTTCCCCATGCAGTCTTTGGAGCTGTATTTTTTCTTCCGCTGAACCGTTTTGGTAAAGATCCATTGCCGGGATGTTCTTTATACAGATATTGGCCCTTTCTACACCTGCATATAATTGTTCAAATGGCAAGCGCAGCTGGGCGTTGGTAGGATTCAGATTATATCTGGATAGATCCCTCGAACTGTTGTCGGGCGCGGTGGTATTCAAAACCCCTACCATCTCATCGTTGTCATAAGGATACATCATGCTGAGACGACTACCATAAGCTTGCAATCCGGCCAGCCTGTCGTATGCGCCTAATACCGCACTGGTGGCATTGGGTACGGTACTGAATACATAATTTTCATCGAAGGCCGAAGGGGGATCGAGGTTTAGATAGTTATTGCAGGATAAGGTGCTTAGCAGTAATAAACTTATTGCTGTCAAATGGGTTAAGGTGTTTCTTTTCATCATGTAGAGGCTTTATAATGATAGATTGAGTCCGAAAATGAATGTCTTGCTCCTGGGATAGGCGGCATAGTCGACACCTGGTGTGACCGGTACGGATCTTCTGGTATTGGCTTCGGGATCGTATCCGGAATAGTTGGTAAATACGGCGAGGTTATTTACCGTTGCGTAGACTCTCAGCCTATTTGCTTTAATCCGATTGGTGATAGCGGATGGGAGTGTATAACCTAACGTGATATTATTTATCCGTAAAAAGGAACCGTCTTCCATAGCCCAAGAGGTAGGGTACCACGCGCCTGTGCCGCTGATCGGCATCCACATGGACGCATCTTTATTGACCTCGGACAGTATTTCGGGGGCTACACCGATTATGTACTGTTGTCCGCTAATGGTCTCTACCTGCTGTATCTTATTGCCCTGCTGGTCGATGGTTTTCCAGCGACCGGCAACCATGTCCAACGAATTGGCATAAGCACTGTAGGCATTGGTGAATTCTATCTTGTTGGCATTGTAAACGTCGTTGCCGACCACAAAATTGACAAAAACACTCATGTCGAAATTCTTGTAGGCAAACTGCTGGTTTAGTCCACCTGTAAATTTGGGGTTCGCGTTTCCGATAATCGTTTTATCGTTTTCATCGATAACATGGTTCCCATCAAGATCTTTTAACCGCATCCATCCGGGTTGGGCTATGCCTATTACATCCGAAACATCGGTCACGCCTTCCTTGAGGGTATATCTTGACGTGGCAGCGTCGTAGTTAAAATCGTCCGTGGTATAAAACCCATCCGAAACAAATCCGTACATAGCGCCAACAGGTTGCCCTTCCTGTACGATGTAATCTGCGGGCTGTCCAGAAATTCCAAAGCCGGAGTTTGCAAAGTAATGATCTTGTCTGTTGGATATTTTTTCTATGGTGTTTCTGTTGAAAGCGATATTGAAATTGGTATTCCAGCTAAAGTTCTCGTTGTTTATCGGGGTGGCGGTAAGTTGGAATTCCAAGCCTTTGTTGGCCGTTTTGCCGATATTCTGTAGCTGTGTGGTGTAACCGGACGTGGATGGAATAGGAACGCGTATGAGTAGATCATGCACTTTATTTTGATAAGCATCTACCGTGAATTGAATGCGGTTGTCGAGCAAGGAAAGATCTAACCCGAGGTTTTTGGAAACTGTCGTCTCCCAAACGAGATTCTTATTAGCCAATTCTGGCGTGGCATAACCTGGTATAAGTTCTTCGTTCAAAGCGTATTTTGCACTGGCATTGTATATGTTCATGAATAAGTAATCGGGGATACGGTCGTTACCGGAAGAACCATAACTCGCCCGTATTTTCAAGTCAGAAATCACCGAAACGTCTTTGAGGAAATCTTCCTGCGAGATTCGCCATGCTACGGATCCGGAAGGGAAGTACCCCCATCGATTTCCCTCGGCAAATCTGGAAGAACCATCGGTTCGGAAGCTGAAGGTCGCCAGATACTTGTCTTTATAGCTGTAGCTCGTACGATTGAAGAAAGAAAGGGTTCTTGTTTCGGATTGGTAGGTTAGGGGGTACAATTCAGGTGTTGTGAGCATCGTCCCGAGATGGAGCTGTCCTAATGCTTTTTCCGCCGTAATTCCTTCGGGGAAGTTTTTTAATTGTATCTCGGAAGTATTGTACGCGATATTGTAAAACTCGTTGCCCAATAATACATTCAATTTGTGACCGTTGGTCATTTTCGGGGTGACAGTCAGTACGTTGGAGAAATTGAGGTTATTTCGATCAGCATCCAGTACGCCTGCCATTGGCAAGCGGGCGCCCAATACCCTCGACCGGGAGGTGATTCCGTCTTCAAAACTTTTGGTAGATTGCCTGTTATAGTTGACACCCAATGTGCTCCTAAACGAAATCATCCTATTGAAGCTGTAATTAAAATAGCCATTGAGATTAACGATCTGCATTTTCCTGTCTCTATACTGCGCATTGCTCAACGCTACCGGATTGATGATGCCGATGGCGTTGCCGGTATTGGTGTCTTCGTAGTAGGCTTCATCTATCTCGTCTTCTGCTAGACCGCCGATGTCAAAAGGCATATACTTAATCGTGTGCCGGAGCATATTGTAAGTGGTGGAGCCCGCATCCGAAGTACCTGCACCTAAAATACTTTGGTTGGTGTACCTTACGTTGAAGCCCACCCTTAATTTATCACTTACCCTGTTGTCGAATCTAAAGTTGACCAACTTTCTGTCGAAACCAGAGTTGAGCATAATCCCGTCTTCGTTATTACTGGTGACGCTGAGGTTGTATTGTGTCGCCTTGGTACCGCCCACTATACTCGCATTATGCGTCTGCATGAAGGCGTCATTGCCAAAGGTTCTTTCCTGCCAATCGATAAATGGTGTTTGGTGGTATTGCGTTATATCATCCCATGTGCCGTATCTGGTCTCGAAGGCCGTCTCTGTAGTCGTTAGTCCCCGGGACCGTTCGTACTGATAGAGCACAAAATCATAGGGATTCATCACATCCAACTTATTCGCGAGACTTTTCATGCCCAAGATATTGTTGTAATTCACTTGCGTTTTCATCTCTTTACCACCCTTGGTCGTAATGATGACCACACCGTTCGCACCTCTGGCTCCATAAATAGAGGTTGCCGAGGCATCCTTCAGCACATCTACAGAGGCAATATCCTGTGGAGACAAGCTGGACAATCCGTCCTCTACTTGAACACCATCTATAATATAGAGCGGATCGTTGCTCTGCGTGATGGACCCGCCACCCCGTACTTTGATCTGCACTTCTGCTCCAGGAGCTCCTTCTGAGGTAGTGACCTGTACGCCGGCAAGACGACCTGTAAGCGCTTCGGCTGCCGAGTTTACGGGAATGTCTTTTAGCTGTTTTTCGTTGACGGAGGATACGGAACCGGTGAGGTCTTTACGTTCTACCGTCGCGTAGCCAATGGCGACTACTTCTTCTAGTTGATACGAATCTTTCGTCAGAAGAAAATTAATTTCCGTTTGATTGTTTGCCGCTACTTCCTGGAGCAAAAAACCAATGTATTTGGCGGTGAGTACGACATTTGTTTTTTTTGGCGTTGTCACATTTAGGGTATAATTTCCATTCTTATCGGTCAACGTTCCTTCAGCGCTGCCTTTAATGCCTACGCTGGCACCAATCAGCGGTTCCTTCGTTTCCTCGTCGAGGACTTTTCCCCTGATGACGGTTTGGGCGTGGAGAATGCTGATGCTGCTTACGAAGGTTATAACTGTTAGTTTAAGCAGTTTTATCATAATGCAATATTTAGTGTTTATAGTGATCGTCGTCCTTTATTTACCTTATAAAGGGGACTGTAGTTCCTTGTTTGCTATCTCAAAAGGCAAGTTGTAGAAGTAATTTGCCTTCCGCGCAAAACAAGATTACAACTTTATGATGAGGAAATAATCTAAATGGGTTGGAAAATTAGCGGAAGCGTTCTCGTTAACGGTTTCGGTAACGTTATCGAAGTTTTTTGGAAATGTAGCACGGGTTTTACGCCTTTTTTTGGTGGTAGTTTCCGATCTTTAAGATGATTAATTGATAAAATAACCGAATATATACATTAAGTAATGATGAAAGCTAATAAAAATTTGTTTCTTGTGGTTTTTCTGATCGTCTGCTGTGCTTTTAAATGGCCGAAGGAAAATATCACCGTGTATTCTATAGGAGATTCCACCATGAGTAAAGCCAACACGGCCGATAATTACCCAGGTAGGGGATGGATGCAAATGATAGATCCTTTTTTTGACGAGTCCGTTAAGGTAGTGAACCAAGGCGCAAGTGGCCGCAGTTCTAAATCCTATCGCGACGAAGGTCACTGGAATAAAGTGATTACCCGGGTTAAAGCGGGGGATTATGTTTTTATACAATTTGGGCACAATGATGCCAAGGAGGATTCCCTTCGTCATACGGATCCACAAACGACATTTAAAGAAAATATCCAAAACTATGTGAACGAGGCGCGGGCAAAAAATGCAAACCCTATATTGTTCACCTCTATCGTCAGGAGAAAATTTGATAAAAAGGGGAAACTTGTGGATACCCATGGCGAATATGTTACCGTAGTAAGGAAGCTGGCCGCTGAAATGGACGTCCCGCTGATTGATCTTAACAAGATGACGGCTGAGGTGGTTGAAAATTTAGGCCCCGAAGAATCTAAAAAACTATACATCTACGTAGAACCAGGGGTAACGGCTAAATTACCTAACGGCAAGAAAGATGATACCCACCTTTGTGAGGCGGGGGCCATAAAAGTGGCTGAGTTGGCAATAAAGGGCCTGAGGGATATCAAGAGCCCTTTGGTTGAATATTTAAAAAATGACGGGGAAAAAGTTTCTCCAATTAAATGAAATGACTATGTCAAATATGATATTTACAAGAAGGAAATTTCTTTCTGCTGGGACATTAGCCCTTTCCGGAACAGCTTTGTCTTATGCAGGTCTTACTTCTTTTATCCCCAAGAAAAATGCGGTAATCCGGCTTGGAATTATTGGCACTGGTACACGTGGTACAGGCTTGGCTCGGTTAATTAAAAATTTACCAGGTTTAACCGTTACAGCTTATTGCGATATTTTAGCTGTTCATGCGGCTAAGATAGTAGAACATGTATCAGCGAAAGCAAAAAAATATAACGACTATAGGAAACTATTAGAAGATAAAGAGGTGGACGCTGTCATTATCGCTACGCCCTTGTATTTGCATTATACAATGGCTAAGGATGCTGTGGCTGCGGGAAAGCATGTGTATGTAGAAAAATCGATGACTTATGATATCCCACAAGCGTTAGATCTGGAGAAAATCGTAAATAATGCTAAACTTGTTTTTCAGGTGGGACATCAATACCGGTATTTTAGTTTGTATCATCGCGTGAAGCAAACCATAGATGAAGGTTGGTTAGGCGATGTGACCCATTTCGAGTGCCAGTATCACCGCAATTCTGACTGGAGATTTCCGGTGGTGGAAAAGGGAACGGAGCGTATTGTGAACTGGAGAATGTATAAAGAATATTCGGGAGGTTTAATGGCGGAATTATGCGGACACCAGCTGGATATTGTTAATTGGATGACAAATGCACACCCGGAAAGGGTGACGGGTATGGGCGGGATTAATTATTGGAAAGACGGAAGGGAAACATATGACCACGTTAGAGCAATTTTTGAGTATCCGGGTGGTGTGAAAGCTAATGTGTCCTCGATTTTGTCTAATGCTTATCATGGTTATGAGATCAGAATTTTAGGATCTAAAGCGACGTTGCAGATAGAAAGAGACGAAGCATTTATTTATGCAGAAGCCCGTAAAAAACAAACCGGTGTAGTAGATGGTGTTACCGGTGCTACTTTGTTAAATGCCACACAGGGTGAAGCCATGAAACTGGAATTTACCCATCAGGACGAAGAAAAAAGAGATCCCTCGTCTTATGCTTTATTAGATTTTGCCACCTGTATCAGAGAAAATAAAAAGCCTTTCGCTGACGTCCAAACTGGTAAATATGGCGCTATTGCTGTACATATGGCCAATATGGCAATGGATACCGGAAATATGCAACATTGGGAGAAAAAATATGGTGGGTAATCAAAAAAACTATAAATAAGAAAAGTCTAACGTAACAACTCCTGTATGTCCTCTGGTGATAGCGATTTAATGAAACTCTCTTCCGTCGTAATGAGTGTTGAAGAGAGAGCTCTTTTATGGCCTTGGAGTGCAAGTATTTTTTCCTCTACAGTGTCTTTACTAATGAACTTGTAAATAAATACATTTTTGGTTTGTCCGATACGATGTGAACGGTCAATTGCTTGCTGCTCGACTGCTGGATTCCACCAAGGATCTAAAATGAAGACGTAGTCGGCTTCGGTAAGGTTTAGCCCGACGCCTCCGGCTTTAATGGAGATTAAAAAGATTTGTATATTTTCCTTTTCTTTAAAGGTATTTACCGCATCCGCTCGGTTCTTGGTACTCCCGTCCAGATAAGCATATGTTATTTTTTCACGATCGAAATAATCTCGAAACACCTGCAGGTGTTTCACAAACTGGGAGAAAATAAGTACTTTGTGATGCTCAGCGATAATAGATTGTAACATTTCCACAACGGTATCAAATTTACCGGATGAAAAGCCTTCGTCTTCGTTTACCATGGCCGGATGATTGGCAACCTGCCGAAGTTTGGTAAGCCCCTGTAATAACATAATCTGGTTGCCCTTTTTGTTTTGCTGGAATTGATTATCCAACAAAGCATTTCGATACTCAGATTTTATACGCTCATAGAGCTTAGTTTGTTCCTCGGTCATTTCGCAGTAAACGGTCTGTTCGGTTTTTGGGGGGAGTTCCTTTGCTACTTGGTCTTTGGTCCGACGGAGTATGAATGGTTTAATGATGGCCTGTAGACGAGCCGCTTTTTCTTCGTCTTTCTTTCGTTCGATAGGTATCACAAATTCTTTCTGAAAATAAGTGTAAGAACCCAGTAAACCAGGATTTGCAAAATGCATTTGCGACCATATATCGCCAACGGAGTTTTCTATTGGAGTACCACTTAATGCCAATTTATACTTGCTTTTAAGGACTTTAATTGCCTTAAAGGATTTGGATGTTGGATTTTTGATGTGTTGGCTTTCGTCGAGAATAATGTAGTTAAAGAAAAACTTATTTAACATTTCCACATCGCTACGTACGACGCCATAGGTGCTAATCACTAAATCAAAGTGCGAAAAGCCGAACGTATCTTTTAGACGACTCGAACCCGTGTGTAGATGTATACGAAGTTGGGGCGCAAATTTCTCCGCTTCTTTCTGCCAGTTGTAGAGAAGTGATGTAGGCAGGATCAAAAGGGAGGTTTTGGCATAGTCACTTTCTTTTAAATACTCCTTTTGCTGCTGTAGCAAGGCGAGTGTCTGTACGGTTTTCCCCAAGCCCATATCATCCGCAAGACAACCACCGAACTTATACTCCTGAAGGAAGTGAAACCAATTGTAGCCTGCGTATTGATAAGGCCTAAGTTCACCCCTAAATCCTCTTGGCATTCGTGTTTCCGCAATACTGTTAAAATTGAGCAATTGTTCAAGTTTACGATGAAAGGAGAGTGCGGTATGCTCCGATATTTCGTATAATAACCCGATATGTGTTTTGTTTAGCTTTAAGCCGTGTTGGCTCGTTGTAAAAAGAAACAAATGTTCATACTGAGAGAACCATTCTTCGGGAATAATAGCGATTTCCCCATTGGGTAATGTAAATTCTTTGTTTTTATTTAAGATATGGTCACGTAACGCAATAAATGGAATTTCATAAGGACCAAAATGTGCGACCGCTTGTATATCGAACCAATCATTACCTTCTTCGACGGCCATTTCCAACGACGTCTTCCCGATAAGAATATTTCGGTCACTCTTTGCTTGGGTAATAATGAACCCCTTATCTAACAGTAAAGCTTGGTTGCTATTTAACCAATCAACGATGGATTGATGTCCGCCTTCCGTGATATAATTTGCAAACAGTAAGTCTTTTTTGCGAAGGCCCGATTCCTCCAGAAAAACACCCTGTTTTTTTTCCCAGGTTAGTGAGCGCCTTATCCGATGAAAAACATAGGAATCTGTTTCCTCATTGTATGCCAGTCGCACGGTGACCGGATGCTCGGTGCCGGCAGAGAACTCGTAAGGGCCATACATAAAAGACAATTGTAAAAAAGATTGACCAGAGGGAACGTAGAATAGCTTTAAGACAGGTGTTGCATTCTCCTTGTGGGTTTTAATGTCGAAGCCTTCTGCATAAACATGATGTTTTTCAATTAGACCACTTACAAAAGTTTCAAAATAACGTTTTTCTGTATTGCGGGCAACGCTGATGAAGCGTTTATTTAGAAACGGACTGAGCTTCTTTCCGTCTATTTCTTGATCAAAATAGTATAACGTATTTTCAACCAGCAACCAAGCCTCTTTATTGACAATGACTTGGGCTTCTTTATACATGAAGTCTAGCCGATTCCCCTTATATTTTAGGGTAGGAAAATAGCGGGTTTCGGATTCGTTGCGTCGAAAATGGAATAAAATAGATGTAGGTTCATCGGCAATATGTATTTCTTGGTCGGCTGGATAACCATCTTTACTCATTAAGAAAAGCGGTTTACCCCGCAATTTCTTTAATGCTTTTAGTATTTTCTGTTCAATTTTTGGACGTATCCTATCGTAAACTTTGTCATCGAACACTTTTCCGAAAAAATCAACAGGACGAATGGCTTTTTTGTTGAATGTCTTGATAATATGTGTTTGTTCAATCTCGTCTAGTAACTTGATAAGATCATGATCGGTCTCGTCTAAAGCCGGTGCAAAATCGCCAATGGTATTTGTAAAAATCCGTTTATAGCTCAATGAGTAAGCACCATTAGCGTTCAATCGAACAATATGGGGTTCGATTAAATAGCCCAAGTAGGGGTGTTGTCCCAATGAGTAGACTAACTTGAATGGTAATTTACTATTAACCTGTCGCATGAAATATTCCTAAAGTCTTCCAAAAAAGCCTCTAATATACCGCTATTCTTCTTTTTTTCCGTAAAAAAGAAGCAAAACCGAACAAAGTGAGTTCATGGATACCAAAATAAACATGAATCCATATAAACCTCGTCGCTGAAAATATTTGGCAGAAGGGATCGTGTAAAATTGGTGTTTCTGCAGTTGCCAAAGTTTTAATGCGTCTCATTGCCCCGTATTTAGCCCACATAGAGAATAGTTTGAGGCGACCTACTTGGTTAAGGAAGGGATGGTGCAATCAAGAAAAAGGGGGGACGAAACTTCCTTCAAATACAAGCTGGGCTGGACCTATCAGGCGTACGTCTGTAAATTTTTGTCCTGTTTTGTTAAAGCTAATATATAATTGTCCGCCAAGCACACGAATCGGGATTTTGTGTGCTCCCTCTAACTTATGATGTACAGCTACGACCATGGCTGCTGCTGTTGCGCCCGTACCACAAGCAAGCGTTTCATCTTCAACACCACGTTCAAATGTCCGTACAAAATACCCTTGTTCTTCTTTTTCGATAAAATTTACGTTGATCCCGTCCTCTCTATACGTCTCGTTGTTACGAATTAGTGATCCCATTTCGAAGACATTTTTGTTTTGGAGGTTACTGACCCAAGCTACGTAATGAGGGGAGCCGGTATTCAGTACATAGGCTTCTCCATCCCGTTGTATAACAGATACGTCGATCATTCCCAGATCGACCTGATGGTCGTGAATAGTGGCTTGATGTTCGCCATCGACTGCCAAAAAGACAGTATGGTCTTGGATTATCCCTAAATCGCGAGCGAAGGCGACGATACATCGGCCTCCATTTCCGCACATACTGGCTTCTCCACCATTGGCGTTGTAGTAAATCATTTCGAAATCAAAATTTTCATTATTTTGAAGGAGCATTAGACCGTCCGCACCAATTCCAAATTTTCTGTCGCACAAGACCTGTACTAAATTATCGTTTTTACGGTCAAAAAAGCCGGTTCTATTGTCGATTAACACAAAATCATTGCCGGCACCCTGGTATTTCGAAAATTTTATTTTACTATCCATTTGTTTGATTTTTTCGTCAAAAATTAATATTCTTGTTACAAAGTGATGTCCGATTGTTAAATCATGTTAAAAACTGATTTTGTGCTGTTTCATTAACATTTTTTAACTGTCAAAACTTCCCAAGCCATTTCGAATGGTACTACATTTGAACAAGCCTTAAAGCAAAAGTAAAAGAAAATATTTTTAATATAGATTATTACAGTAATTTACGAAACCGAGATGGAAATAACAAGACGATCGTTGTTTACATCGAGTTCTTATCGGCCTTTAAAAAAAATAAATAGATAAAAATGAAGAAAATAGGAATAAGTTTATTAATAGCTGCGGTTGGAGGTGCGGTGGCTATTGGAGGGTACAAACTCTTTGAAAATAAGCAAAATGAGCAGATGACCTTTGAAGAAAAGCAAAAGGTTTATTTTGCAAATAACCCAGGGAGCGAAATCATGTCATCGACAGGGAACCCTGATTTTACAGAAGCTGCAGCCGCTGTATCGCCCGGCGTGGTACATATCAAGGTAACGATGACAAGACGGGCTTCGCAGGGGCGCGGTGGAGGTTCTCCATTCGATATGTTTGAAGAGTTTTTCGGTATGCCTCAACGGCGACAGGCGCAGCCTCGCCAAGCAACCGCTTCCGGATCGGGGGTATTGATTTCTCCTGATGGCTATATCGTAACAAATAACCACGTCGTGGAAGATGCTGATAAAATTGAAGTAAAATTAACCGATCAGCGGACGTTCGAAGCGAAAGTTATCGGCCGGGATGCCGACTTTGATTTGGCATTGCTCAAGGTGACTGCATCGAACCTACCTTTCGTTAAATTTGGTGATTCCGATAATGTACGCATTGGTGAATGGGTATTAGCCGTGGGGTATCCGTTGAGTTTGCAGTCTACTGTAACGGCGGGTATTGTGAGCGCTAAGGGCCGCCAAATTGGTATTCTAGGGGAGCAGGGTCAGGGTTCACCGTATGGCCAACCGCAAGAACCTATCGTACGTACTGCGGTCGAATCGTTTATCCAGACAGATGCGGTGATTAACAAAGGTAATAGTGGTGGAGCATTGGTAAATACACGAGGTGAGCTGATTGGTATTAATGCCGCGATTGCGTCGCCGACCGGTGTCTATGCGGGTTACGGATTCGCTATTCCTGTTAATTTGGTGAAGAAAATTGTAAATGACTTTAAAGAATTTGGTACCGTACAACGTGGATATGTGGGGATAAACTTCCGTGAGGTCGACGATGCAATTAGGGAAGAGTTTAAAATTGATGACATTCATGGTTTATATGTGTTTGATGTAGTCAAAGAAGGTGCAGCGGCGGCGGCGGGTCTCCAGAAAGGTGATGTAATTACGAAAGTAGAAGGGCGTACGATTTATTCGTCTTCTGATTTACAGGAACGGGTTGCGCGGTTGAATCCAGGTGATAAACTCAAACTTACCTATAAACGTGACGGAAAAGAACGGGATATAACGGTTACTTTGAAAGCACAAGAAGCTAAGAAATCGAGTGCCGACGAAGAAGTTAGCGCTAGTGCCACAGAGATATTCAATAAACTGGGGGCAAGTTTTACCCCTGCAAGCGATGCACAAAAGAAAAAATTTGGTGTAAACTCGGGTGTTGTGATTAAGCAAGTGCACCGTGGTGGTATGTTTGAGTACTTCGGTGTGGAAACAGGATTGATAGTAACACATGTAAACGGAAAACCAGTGAACAATGTGGATGATGTAGAATCGGCATTGGGTAGTACTAAGCGGAATATTGTGCGTATTACCGGCGTTTCTGAAACTGGAACGACCGAATTCAACTTCCCGATCGAATTTTAATTAAATTGTAGGATGGAATATAAACGCGTCATTTGCTGTTATGCAGATGGCGCGTTTTTTCATCATAAATGTATCAACTTTGTGTATTAACTTTTCGTATTCAAAAGAATAGCGTTATTTTAGAAGCATGAAAATTTTAATGGTTTGTTTAGGTAATATTTGTCGGTCGCCACTGGCACACGGCGTCATGCAGCATTTGATAGAAGAGGAGGGCTTGGATTGGGAAATTGATTCTGCGGGTACTGGCGATTGGCACATAGGGCAGCAACCGGATAAGCGTTCTATAGCTGTGGCAAAGAAATACGGGGTCGATATAACCTATCAGCGGGCCCAGTGGTTCCAGTCGGATTTTTTTGAGCGTTACGATCATATTTATGTGATGGACAATAATAACTTTAAAGATGTTACAGCCTTAGCAAAGCGGGATGAAGACAGAGCCAAAGTGCGCATGTTCTTGCAGGAAGATATTGTGCCAGATCCCTATTATGATGAAAGTCAGTTTGAGCCAGTGTATCATATGATTGAAAAGCGCTGCCGTGAACTTATTCGCGAACTACGTAAATAATTCCCTATTTTTACCACGATATGAAAGCATCCGAGATTAATAAAAAATGGGGGGAGTTGCAACGCGCTATCGCAGACGACTTCGATATGGAACTTCCCGATATGAAGGTTTTGCTTTTTCTCATTGGCGTTCAAGAGCTTGGAAAAGGTCCGCAGCAGTTTTCTAAACGACAGAAAGAAGAACTTATGCATATAGCTACTTGCCGATTGTTTAGTGCTATGGGTTTTTATGAGCTCAAAGGCCTAGATGAGGAGGGGTGGCCGCATTGGGATTTAATAAAACCTATTCCCAACTACACGTTATTAGAACAGGAGATGATTTTCAAATCATTGATTATTGATTATTTTGAAGATACCTATACCTTATCGTAGCCCCGTATTTATGATTAAAAACTGGAAGAAAATAGGGCTGCTTGTATGCAGTACGCTTTTGTTTACGGTGGTTTTGGCGAAGACGCCAAAATACCATTATGTATCGTTAAAAACGGATAGGGGGGACTGCCTATTAAGGCTTTATAACGAGACGCCTAAACATCGGGACAACTTCGTCAAGTTAGTTAAGGAGGGATATTATGACGAGTTGATGTTTCATCGCGTTATCCAGAACTTTATGGTGCAGGGCGGCGATCCCAACTCGCGGTATGCGGCACAGAAACAAGCGCTGGGCGAAGGCGGACCAGCGTATAAGATTCCCGCGGAGATTCAAGAAGGCCTTATTCATAAAAAAGGATCCATCGGTGCCGCACGAGATAATAATCCGGCAAAGCAGTCTTCGGCCTCGCAGTTTTATCTGGTGCAAGGCCGTGTATTTACGCCCGCAGCGTTAGATTCTTTGGAAGAGTTTCGGTTGAATGGGAAAAAGTTGACTGCCCACCAAAGAGAAGTGTATACGACGATCGGGGGAACGCCGCATTTGGATGGAAATTATACGGTATTTGGAGAATTGCTAAATGGCATAGAGGCGATTGATAAGATTGCCGTTGTCGAGACGGATGAGCGGGATCGTCCTTTGGAAGATATACGGATGTCTATGAAGTTGTTGACGAGACGAGAAGCTTTGAATCTTGAACGGGAACTGGAAGGGCTTTCTCCTAAGACAGATTTTTTGACGAAAGTTCTAGATATTTTTTATTCGCGGTATTATTAAGGGGAAGAACGACGAAGTAGTGAACAAAACAATGAAAATCGTAACATATAACGTAAATGGCTTGCGGGCTGCGCTGAGAAAAGATTGGTTGGGTTGGATAAAAGCAATGGATGTAGATGTCGTATGTTTACAGGAAATCAAAGCTACCCAAGACCAGATTCCAGAAATTCTTTTATTGGAACAGATGGGGTATGAACATTACTGGTATCCAGCGCAAAAAAAAGGATATAGTGGTACCGCTATTTTTACCAGGATTACACCCAAGCATGTGGAATACGGTTGTGGACACGAAGATTATGATTTCGAAGGACGTATTATTCGGGCCGATTTCGATGATGTGTCTGTTATGAGTGTATATTTTCCTTCTGGAACTACCGGTGATATACGCCAATATTTCAAATATCGTTTCCTAGATGATTTTCAGTTATACAGTGATAAGATCATACAAGAACGATCAAACCTCGTGATTTCAGGAGATTACAATATATGTCATCGTGCGATCGATATTCATAATCCTAAATCTAATGCGAATAGCTCTGGCTTCTTGCCTGCGGAACGTGAATGGATGGAGAATTTTATCACCTCAGGGTACGTAGACTCTTTCCGTCACCTAAACCCCGAACCGCATCACTATACTTGGTGGAGCTACCGTGCCGGAGCCCGAGCTAGAAACCTCGGCTGGCGAATTGATTATAACATGGTATCAAAGCCTCTGGAGGATAGGATTGTGACGGCGAAGATTATCTCCTCCGCTATGCATTCTGACCACTGCCCGGTATTATTAGAACTTCGGTAAACCGTATTAGTTTTTTTCGGAAATACAAGCCACGAACTCGTGCTCATTTAATGGCTTGTCTAGGATACGGTCGAACATATATGTTTGATTTCTCTTTATCTCTTCTTCGAGATGCATACTGTCTGCCGTGAACGCAAATACTTTAATATCCTGTTTCTCGTTATTATTCCGAATTTCCCGAAGCACATCCCAACCATCAATCTCCGGCATAGAGATGTCTGTAATAACAGCATCGACGTGATTTTGCTGGATAAAAGTGAGTGCACGCTGTGCGTGCTCAAACGTATGTACATTTGGAAAATCTTTGAAATAATGCTTTAAATAAAGGATATTGATGCGATTGTCATCAATCAACACCAATTGTATGTCTTTCGGGAGGTCGTTCAAGGTATAGACCTTCGGGACGGTGTTCTCTAGACGCTTTTGTTTAATCGGTACTTTAAGGATAAAGGTAGAGCCTTTTCCTACCGTACTGTCTAACGTAATATCGCCTTGAAGTTGTTCTGATAATAATTTGGAAATATAGAGTCCAAGACCAAAGCCTTTGGTTTTGCTCTTGTTATCGGTCATGTAATATTGCCGAAAAATTTGAGACCGGTGTTCAGGTGCAATTCCTAGGCCTGTATCCTTCACTTCTACAAAAAGTGTGTCTTGGTTACTTACCCTTCTTATATAAGCTTTTAGGCTTACTTTACCTTCGGGCGTATATTTTATGGCGTTGCTAATCAAATTGGAGATAATTTGTCTGATTCGGAAAGAGCTGCTGTAAATTTCCAACTTGGGATTAAGATCAATTTGTTGTGTGAAGTGTAAACCTTTTTTTTGTGCTTGATAGGTGTGGAGGTTTATGATATCCAATAATAGCCGCGAAGGGGAAAAGTATTCGTTTTTCACCTCCAATGCACCTACCTCTAGCTTGCTAAGATTTAAAATGTCATTCACGGTACTATTGATAACGGATATTTCATGCGCAGCCGAATCCAAGTACTCCGGCTGAATGGTATCCTTGCCGCCGTTCTTTCGTAAAATATCAATAATGCCCATCAGTGAATTAATAGGTGAACGTACCTCGTGGCTTATATTAGCCAGCACGCTGGTTTTTTCTTCTGCAACTTTTGCAGCATAGTCTTTTTCTTCCTCTAATTTCTCTTCGTAAGTGGTGGCTTTGGATTGATAGTAAAGGATAAATAGAACCATGAGCAACATGACAGATAGGGAGATAATAAGTTGGTTTCCGAGCCTCTTCGTGTTTTCCTTGTATATACTTAAATCTCTTGCCTCCGCTTCTCGAACAGCTTTTCGCTCCAGCTCTCTAATATTATCTACACCGATTTTTAAATTGTTCAACAGAAGATAATTTGCTTGGATAAGTGCTCTTTCTTTTTTTCTTAAAGAAGTGAAATTTCGTCGTAAATTACCCAAGCTTGTATTATATATCGTCTCATTTCGTACCATGACGTTTTCGACGTTTCGCTGCAACACATCGAGTTGCTGTATATTGAACTGTTGGCTATTCGCAAAAACCGTATCATTTTTAGCATTAAAAATACGTTTGAGAAGATTTTGTTTTTCTCTTACCAACGTGTCAACTTTAGTAAGTGCAGTGTCATTTAATATTTTATTGATAGCCGAATCCGCAGATATATAGCGGGGTGCAGCCATGCGTTGAGGTTGTGACGATGCCAGTGTCGAAAGCGAGTCTTGTGCCATGAAAACCAAGTCGTCAACTGTCTTTTTAAGTGAGGCAAATTCCCCGGCCAATAAATTTCGGTTTTGAATGTCCGTATTACTTTGTTGTAATAAGTTGTTGGTGTTGGGAAGTGCGGAGAGTGAATCTATATAATATTTAATCGTGTCAAGCTTACCCCGATATTTCTCGTATATGCCTTGGTTGAAGTCTATTGTATACTGCCGAAAGAGGTTGTCTGCTTCCCCATAAACAGAGAATAAGTGATAGAATGCAGATGATTGTTGTAAACTTAAAGCGTATGCCGCATCTATACGGTCTTTTACTTTCTGATAGGCTATATATTGGTAGATAAAGACAATACTTATGTACACAAAAATGGCGATAATTGCACCGATGAGTACTTTTCGCAGTAAAAATGTTTTCTTACTTTTTAGCACAGTCACTTGATTTAGTTTGAAATTTAACCGTTAAATTTCTTGGAAACAGTCAGTTAATATGATTCAAAGATAAATAAAATGGTAAACAATAAATATTTATTCGTATTTAATTACTTATTGTATTGTTTACCATGGATGCATTTTAAAATGCGATTACCTTATTGGAAAGAGTTGTTTTATTCGTTAGTGAAAAATGATGAGCTGGTGTTTTTTTGTTGTGCACGAGCTATCGCCGGTCGGTTCTTATGTTTTCTTTTGCTGATTTTCTCTACATTAACCGGCTGAGGTACCTTTACATAATAACCTGTACCGTCGTAAGGCCGCTTACGCGGATGTTCCATGCAAAGTGTCGAGCAGCAACCGTCCATTTTCCAACCGCATTCATCACATTGTGTGAAATGCTCGTTACACTCGGGATTGGCGCAGTTGATCATTTTAGAAGTGGTTTTTCCACAATTTCTACAGGTGGAAACAACCGTTGGATTGACCTTATTGACATCCACTGTAACGCGGTTGTCGAATACGTAGCATTGACCTTCGAAATCTTTACCGTCGACTTCTTTGCCATATTTAATGATACCTCCGTGAAGTTGGTAAACATCTTTAAACCCTTCTTTTAGCAAAAGAGCAGAAGCTTTTTCACATTTAATTCCGCCCGTACAGTAGGTCAGTATTTTTTTATCTTTAAATTGCTCCAGTTCTTTTATTTTCTCTGGAAATTCTCGGAAGTTCTCTATGTCTAATGTTACTGCATTTTTGAAACGGCCCACAGCATGCTCGTAATTGGAACGTACGTCCAAAATCACGACATCTTCTCCGTCTTTCATTTCCATAAAATCTTTTGGTTCCAGATGTTTCCCCGTCTCTTTACTAGGATTGATGACGGACGGATTGCGTAAGCCAGAGTGGACGATTTCAGGTTTGTATCGGCAGTGCATCTTGATAAAAGATGGTTCGTCTACATCGTCAATCTTAAAATCCGTTTTGTTGAACCGCACGTCGGCGTGTACCGCATCCATATAGGCTTGACAAGCTTCTGATGTTCCGGAAACGGTACCATTCAAACCCTCATCGGCCACGATGATACGGCCTACTAAACCAAGAGATTTACAAAATTCGAGATGTTGTGCAGCAAATTGTTCTGCATTTTCAATCGGACTGTAACAATAGTACAGTAATGTTTGGTATTTTGCCATATTCATTGATACCGCTGCAAACGGCGTTTAATGTTTTAAAAAATGATTTTCGTGTGCAAAGTTACAGAAAATTGTCAGATAAAAATTGACGGAGGTCACTTTCACTGTACTAAGGCATTTTAAAGAACATTTTCTTTATGCAACCTTTTTTTAGAAAAAAGTTGCGCAAAAAAGCGTCGTTTCAGGTCTTTGAGGAGAATGGATGGTGCTAAGGATGGGGTTCTACCAACCTCAAAACCGAGCCTACGGCGAGCTCACCATAGGTAAATCTGGATGCGACAATTAAAGTTAAGGTGGGTTCATGCAATTGTATTATCCCTCCCTTAACACGCAAATGCCGCCTAACAAAATTTTGATAACTGCACGAATATCATTTCTGTACTATCCTATCCTATCAAAATTTTTCAGCGGCGACTTTTTTTGTGTACTTTTTTTGAGAGAAAAAAAGTACAAGCCCTGTCGCGGCTTCAGCGACATTAAAAATGTATAATTTTAATGTTCCTATTTCTTAATCAACGGTTTGAGCAGATACTCCAAACCGTTCAGCTTTATTTCATAAAGGGTTCCCAGTTGCATACCGAGTTTGCCTTTTGGGAAACCTTTTTGATGAAACCAGTTTAAATACGGTTCCGGTAGATTACATAGTAACCAACCTTGATATTTGCCGAAGGGCATTTTGGTATTTGCCAGTTCGATCAATATCTCTGGTTTCAGTAGGTTTTCATTCTCTTGTTTTGCCATGTTTCAATCGGTATAAGATAAGACGGGCGGCAATAACGCCATGATTAACCACGTTAGCGAAAGTACCATAATACTTTTTGAAAATCGCATAACGTTCTTTCAAACTCTGTCGGTGGCGTTTTTGGGTCATCCCGCCGACAAGATACTTAGCCACGTATTGATTGACATTAACTATTTTATTAGCCTTTTTCGCGGCTCGGATTACCCAATCAATATCAGCACTGAGCTGATACTGTAAATCATATGGCTCAGCAATACTTCGTTTTACATAAATCGCTTGATGGCAGATATTCATGCCGTAGCGAAAAGATTTCCAGTCAAAACGCTTTGGGATTCTATGCCGACGGTCGCCAAGAATGTTTCGCTCTTCGTCTATTAATTTTGTTTCTCCATAATATATATCTGCATTCTCTGCCGAAGAAAAGACTTTTTCCAACGTCATATCTTCGTACAGCTCGTCTCCCGAATTGAGAAACAGGACATAGTCGCCCGTGGCGGCGGCAAGTCCTTTGTTCATAGCATCATAGATACCGTTGTCTTTTTCCGAAAGGAGAATAGACACCTCTTCGCGGTATTGGTCTATTACATCAAGTGTGCCGTCGGTAGAGAGACCGTCTACAATAATATATTCTAATTCTGCATATGTCTGTTTCATAACCGATCGGATCGTGTACTCCAAACCGCTAACATCATTGTAGACTACAGTGATAATCGAGACTTTCGGTAAAAGCTTATTCATATGTTGCTTCATTTCCTCCCAAACTTTTTAATTAAGAATCGAACTAAGCGTTCGGCAAAATTTCCCTTTCGATGTGCATAAAAATGCTTGATAGCTTCATAGGCCTTTTTATGCTCACTGATATCATTAGGGAAATATTTTACTTTTTGAGTAGCCAGTTCCACACGATAGGCATCATCAATATCCGAATGGATACCCGTTCCATCCGTTCCGATATTCTGTATCATGGACTGTCGTGGGTAGAGTACCAAACCTTCTTGATTGAAGACGGAAAGATACCATCGGATAGCCCAGGAATTGATCTTTCCTGCTTTTAATTCCTTGACCTGCTCCCAGAAGTTTTCACTCCTTTCAATACTAAAACGTCTTATATCCTTGCGCTTGAAATGCTTTGTCAGGGCCTCAATGTCGGGGTTGAAATGATTCCATGCCCTTTTCCACGTCGCCCAGCCCCAGCTACCTGCTACCCGAAAGAAGAATGATTTGGGCAATCGTTTGGGGTGTTCCACGGGATACATATATCCGCTGATTTCCATAACGCGTTCATTTTGTTCATAACGAATAAGGGCGTCATTAAAATACATTAAGGCATAGAGAGAGGTCTCTAGGTCGTCTTCCAATACAATAGCCTTTCCGTGTTCATTGATAATTTTAGTGACACCATCAATCACGTTTTCGGCAATTCCCCAGTTTTTCTGGCGTTCGATAATGGTAATATGCTTAAAATCCCAAGGTTCGCGAATGATGGCGCGCACTTGATTGACATTTTCTACCGCATCCGCATTTTTCGCTGCGTCCGAGATAATGTATAACAGGGAATCCTTCGCCAGAAGATTTTTTTCCAGAGCCTCTAACGCCCTCCTCGTGTGCTTTGGACGGTTGTATACAAATAATATGATAGGAGCCAGTGTTTGCATGCATTACAAAGGAACAAAGAATGATTCAAAAACCGTGCTAATATTTATTTATATGGTGAAACTTACGCATAGGGCGGAGGAAGTTTTTTGAGGGTCACCAGCCAATCCGAAAAGAAAGCCTTTTATAGTTGCCACGTGTCGCACCCATTGTATAGTGAGTGAGTTTGTTTACATTTGTGTTTGATCTTTTAGAATATATGAGTCCGTTAAGCCCTATTGTCTTATTCGTATATAGTCGTCCGAGCCACACGCGCCGAACACTTCAGGCCTTGGAAAAAAACCGGCTTGCCACGGATAGCGAACTTTATATATTTTCTGATGGGGCAAAAAATGCAGGAGCTATTCCGGCGGTAGAAGAGGTTCGCAGGGTAATACGAGAGGCTTGGGGATTTAAAGACGTGCATGTCGTCGAAAGAACGCACAATTTAGGATTAGCTGCCAATGTAATTGATGGTGTCAGTAATGTGATAAAAAAACACAAGAAAGCAATCGTATTAGAAGATGATGTATTATTTTCAGAACACACATTGACTTATTTTAATGATGCTTTAACCTTGTATCAGAAGGAGGAAAAAATTATGCACATTAGTGGTTTTATTTACGAACTGAATCGAACAAACTTGCCTGATACTTTTTTTACCCGGTACGTAGCGAGCCAAGCATGGGCAACGTGGGAGGGGGCGTGGGATTGTTTTCAAGAGGATATCGAGACGATTATACAGCAGTTTGACGAGAAAAAAATAAGTGATTTCACCTTTGAGGGTACCATGAATTTCTGGAGGCAGATACAACAACAAAAGGTAGGAAAAGTTGATTCTTGGGCGGTTCGTTGGTATGCAAGTGTCTTTCTGCGCGGCGGGCTGGCTTTGTCGCCAAATCAATCTCTTATCGAAAACATCGGGCATGACGGTACGGGTGTGCATTCTGAAATAAGCGGTATGTTTGCTACTACAATCCGAAGAGAACCCATGGAGCGGTTCCCTGCCGAAGTCGTAGAGTCAGAAGAAGGATACCGGTCTCTGAAAAAATACTTCAAACATAGGAAAGGCGGGCTTATCGAACGCGGAACACGATTTATTAGAAACAAACTTTTTCATCGAATTTACAATAGAATAAGATGATTCCACTTGGTAAGAAAGTTAAAGATTCTTCAACCAATACCTGTTTTCAGTCTTTTTGTTCGCTCGTCTAGTCGTGACGACGGCTTTTGTTTTCTCCATTAGCTTAAGAGCAATTCCAAGATATGCTACAAAGGTATATCGATCCTTGTATATCGCCTGTAACGCTTTTTTTATCGATGCGAGCACGGCATATATGAAAGCCTTAGGAAAGCTATATTTGATATTAGCATATTCGGTCAAAAAATAGATAAATTCTCTCTTGAAAAAAGCCTTTCTACTATCATCTGATGTTCTATTTTGCCGATCGTGGTAAGCGATAGCTTCCCGGTTGACGGCTATTTTATAACCGTGATAATGCAAACGATGTACGTAGTCGCTATCTTCGCCATAATGATAGAACAGAGGAGAAAAACCGCCTACTTGTTTCAGTATAAATAGGGGTATAAGCCAAAAGGCAGCGTTTACGAAAGGGCTTGTAACTATGTTTTCATTTGCATCTACTTGTTTCATATAATCAGCGAAACCCTTATCGAGCGCCTGTCCGGTTCCATCATAATGCATTGGCGAAATGATGCCGATATCCTTAGGGTAAGGTTTTTCCGTTAAATACGCTAAGCAGTTTGATTGTACCCAAGCATCTTGGTTCACTAAAAAGACAAAGTCATAACCGTTATCAAGTGCATATGCGAATCCTAAATTATTTGCTTTGCCGAAGCCTAGGTTTACCCGACTTTCTAGGAGAATTATCTGGGGATAGTTTTGACGTATCAGTTCGACAGTATTATCTTGAGAGGCATTATCTATAATTATAATGTCGGTCGGGTAGGAAGAATGCAAAAGACTGGATAAACATTTGTCTAGCCAAGGTTCGAAGTTATAAGTAACGATAATACTTAAAACACTTTTCATATCCGGCTATCCTTCATCTCCAAATAAATCCTTTAATTCTCAGTGAGCGAAGGAATTTATTGATTACCGTTAAGACAGGCTTTTTAATTTTCCACTTTAGTTTATCGAAACTCGTTTGACCTGCAAGATAGTTTTCGATGGACTGCTTGCCGGTTTTCATATCTGTCGGTTTTTCCCTTTCCTTTTTTTCGATAACTAATACACTATCGTAATAATGTAGGGAATCAACAGACTGGGTAAATCCATTTACCTTCAGCGCTCGCTGCTCGGAGTGGAAGGCATTGATATAATCTATAAAATTTTTGCTGTATTCGATGAATGTGCCCTTTCGTTTGTATCCTCCTCCATAATCCACCTCATAGGAAGTATGTAAGTCTTCGCACAGATAAACACCGTTTTTCTTCACATGTCCGAACAATTCTTCAAAGGTAATAATCTGCTGAAGCATAGTGTGACCTCCATCATCGATGAGAATATCGATTGGTGGCACAGTTTGTTTTACTTCTCTGAGAAAACCTCTGTCCGCCTGGGAGCCAACGAGTATCTTTATGTTTTCTTCTTCCAGATTCTTACAATTAGGGTTGATATCAATGCCGTATATTTTAGCTTTGTCGCCGAAATAATTCTTCCACATCTGTAGACTGCCACCCTGATAAACGCCTATTTCGACAATCGTTATTTCTTTATTCCTGAAGCGGCTAAAGTGCCGGTCATAGACGTCAAAATAGTGAAGCCACTTATGAATAAGCTTGTCGTTATTGTCGTAGAAATATTTTTCTAAATCATTCATTGCATAAAATTTGATTTATCGATAGCCCCGATTTTATTTCAGTTACGATAATCGACTTGAAGTTATTAAAAATAATCGCTTTTGACAACTAAAAGAGAACAACGATTTTGCTGTTACGGATGTTGATTATGGCCGGTTATTTATTTTTTCCTCTCTATAAGCTTTTCTTTAAAAAAAGAGATCACTTCCGATAGGATATCCGATTTAGATATAAAAAGTAAAAAAAGGTAAATACCTAGCAAACCGGCTATCTTGGCTATAAATCGGAGATAAATATGATCGATGTGGCTAACCCACAAACTTGTTATATATAGGCTTAACATCGCTGTTGCAGCAAAAAGATAGACGTCTTTGAACAAAAAATAATATGAATATTGCAATCTTTGCCTACAGATAAAATACCAAGTATTCAACCAGATTATTTGGAGACCGGTGTATGCATAGAGCAGATAAATTATGCTATGGCTCTTCAGTAGGAAAAATAATGCGATTTGCAACAGGCCGAAACAAATGATATTCCACATATAGATTGTCGATCGGCCTTGACTTAGGTTGTAGTTGGCAAATACATTGCTTGCTACTGCAAATGCTCCTCCAAAGGCGATGACTCCAAGATAATCTGCTGCCGCGAGCCACTTTTCGCCGATAAGAATAATGATGAATTCGTTTGAGGCGAATGATAAACCAAACATCAACGGAAAAGTAACAAAAGAAATGAAGGATAATAATTTGCGGAACACGCGCGTTTGTCGACTTTCGTCTTTTTGTGATATTTGTGTCATCAACGGTTGTATCAAGCTGTTGTTGATACTCGAAATGAAGGTTTGCCCCATCAAGTTCCATTTGTTAGCCTGATTGAACTGCCCAACGGTGGCTGTCGGGAAAAATTTACCCAAGATACTGGTCAAGAAATTATTGTTTACGTTGATGACCACATTAGTAATTAAAAGCTTACTACTATACCCTAACATGGATTGAATAGGTTTAAAATTAAAGTTAAGGGTAGGGCGGAAGCTAGAAAAATAGAAAAATCCCGAACTTGCCACAATGCAATATGTTAAGTTCTGAATAACCAGTGACCAATATCCTAGCCCATATAAAGCCGTAGTGATGCCGCATATCCCACCTATGAATACAGCGGCGGTTGTGGAGAGTGCTCGTTCGCGCACGAGTAGATTTCGGTTCAGATAAGCACTATGAGCAATACCGAAGCTGCTGATAAAAAAGTTTAGAAACGAAACGCGTGCCACGGTTGCTAGGACAGGGATTTCATAAAAATCAGCAATGAATGGGGCAGCAAAAAAAAGTAGAAGATAAAGAGTTGCTCCAATAGTTATGCAGAGCCAATACACGGCGTTATAATCCGCGTGTTTGACGTCTTTTTTTATGGTCAAAGCGCTGACAAAACCAGATTCCATGAATGCGGCGGATACCGCGGAAAAGATAGTAAGGATACCAACAATCCCAACATCTTCCGGTATGAGAACACGCCCCAGAACGATCCCGAATAGTAAGGCGAGTACTTGTTGGACACCGTTTGCCATACCGCCCCATAAAAACCCCTTTATCGTTTTCTGTTTTAAAGGAATCTCGTTGTTGCTCATATTAGGCGTCCTGTTTTGTTCCATCGCCGTCTGCTCTGGTAATGGGTTTTCTTCTCATATTAGTACAAAAATAGTACTTATGGATGATAACGTGCTATCTCACCTCGATTTGATGAGCAAACTCTCTTAGTTTAGGGTGTTTGGGGTCGAGATCTGTAATCAGGTAAGTGACATCTCGTAACGGGGCAACACGCATTTTCTGATTAGAGTTTAACTTCTCTGCGATACTCAGGATAGCGAGGTTCTTAGAACATTTAATCATTGCACGTTTAATTTGGACAACTTCCCAATCTGAATCTGTGATACCCTCGTCCAGAGATAAGCTATTGGTCCCAAGTAAGCAGAGATCTACCCTTAAATCAGAGAGCTCATTGATTACTTGTGCACCCGAAACAATGTTTGTGTTTCTGGATAATTTTCCGCCAATAAGAATAACATCAATATTATCCTTCTCTGCTAATTCCAGTGCAACGAGCGGGCTAATTGTAAAGAACGTGCATTGAAGATCATTAGGAACCGATCGTGCTAGTTCGATCATGGTCGTTCCACCGCCTACTAACACCGTCATGCCGCTTTGTATCAGTTTGATCGCTTTGTGAGCGATTTCTTTCTTTGATTCTTTAGCATAGACGTTTCCTTCCTGAAAAGGAAACTGAAAGGATTTGGATAAAGCCCCTCCATATACTTTTAATACTTGGCCGTTCTCAGCTAGCTCGTTTAAATCGCGCCGTATGGTGTCTTCAGAAACGTTTAGCTGTACACTTAAGTCGGATGATAATACCTTGTTGTGTAGGTTAATCTGATGAATAATGTAGGCTTGTCTTTCTTCTTTTAGCATAATATGAAGTTTACCTTCTTTTTCCCCGCGAAAAAGAAGCAAAAAGCTCGTCGCTTCAGATGTTTGAGATAGTGATAGTACTAAAGATGAGTTTCTACATAACTCAAACATTTGGATGCGACAATTAAAGTTAAGGAAGGGATCATGCAATTGCATAGTCCCTTTTTTAACCTCTAATGCCACATATAAAATTTTGAAATATGTAAAAATATTATTGACGCACTATCCCTTTGTTCAAAATTTTAAAGTGGCGACTAAATTAAATTCTTTTTAAGAAGCAATTCAGCGATCTGCACCGCGTTCGT
The DNA here is from genome assembly GCF_014692505.1 of Sphingobacterium arenae. GTDB lineage: Bacteria > Bacteroidota > Bacteroidia > Sphingobacteriales > Sphingobacteriaceae > Sphingobacterium > Sphingobacterium arenae. The sequence continues at coordinate 502,652 of NZ_JACNYK010000001.1, forward strand.
TGCTGCTCCTTTTCTAAGATTATCTGCGACAACCCAAAGATTTAAAGTTTTATCTTGTGATTCATCACGACGGATACGCCCTACCAAAACCTCATCTTTTCCATGTGCATCTTTCGGCATCGGATATTGGAGGTTTGCGGGGTCATCGACTACGATAACACCTTCTTGTTCCGTTAAGAGCCGACGAACTTCAGCCAGATCAAAATCATTTTCAAACTCTATATTCACCGATTCTGAATGCCCCCCCATAACCGGAATACGCACAGTGGTCGCTGTTACACGGATGGAATCGTCGCCCATGATTTTGTTCGTTTCCTGGATCATTTTCATCTCTTCCTTTGTGTAGCCATTGTCTTGAAAGACATCAATATGTGGGATAACGTTCAAATCGATTTGATAGGGGTAAGCTTTTTCACCATCTTTGCCTGCCCGCTCGTCCATCAGTTGATTAACCGCCTTTACACCTGTTCCGGTAACGGACTGATAGGTAGATACGACGACCCGTTTTATTTTATACTTCGCGTGTAGCGGTTGAAGTACAACCACCATTTGGGTGGTAGAGCAGTTGGGGTTTGCGATGATCTTATCCGCAGCTGATAATACTTGGCCGTTCACTTCTGGAACAACCAGTTTCTTCGTGGGGTCCATACGCCATGCCGATGAGTTATCTACTACGGTTATACCAGCTTCGGCATATTGTGGAGCATATTCTGTTGAAGTACCACCCCCTGCGGAAAATAGCGCTACGTCAGGTCGGAGTGCAATAGCTTCGGCTGGAGTAACGATTTTGTACTTCTTCCCCTTAAACTCGATTTCCTTACCCTTGCTCCGCTCCGATGCTACAGGAATCAACTCTGTTACCGGGAAATTACGTTCCGCTAAAACGGTCAAAATCTCTGACCCTACAAGGCCCGTTGCGCCTACTACTGCAACTTTCATAATTGAATTTGTTTTATTTGTGTATGATGTTGAAAATAAATTACAAAGAATCTAACACGCAAAAGTATGAAAATAAAAATAAATTTTCTAATTTATTGCACACGATACAATGTTTTTCCGTGAATATTTAAAGAATTGTAATTTTAGATATTTCTTTAGGATAAGCGCATATGGAACAATCGATTGCTGACCTATTTTGCTTAAAAAATGCGCTAACTTTGTCCCAATGAAAGAACGTATAGTAATGATCGGAGCGAATGGCCAAATCGGATCGGAGTTGGCATCGGCGCTTCGCTATAAATTCGGTGCAGAAAATGTGATCACTTCGGATATTCGGGAACCATCAGTTTTAAAAGATGATGAAATTTTTGAAATTGTCAATGTATTGGACAAGCCTGCATTGAAGAGTTTGCTTGAGAAGCATCAGCCTACGCAGATTTATCTGCTTGCGGCAATGCTTTCTGCGACAGGAGAGAAATATCCACAAAAAGCTTGGGATCTTAATATAAATGGTCTATTGAATGTATTGGATCTGGCATTGGAACTTGGTATTAAGAAGATTTTTTGGCCGAGCTCCATCGCTGTTTTTGGCCCCCACTCTCCAAAACAAAACACCGATCAATATTGTGTGATGGATCCTGTTACTATCTACGGCGTCAGTAAACTGGCGGGCGAAAGACTTTGTGAATATTACCATCATAAATATGATCTGGATATTCGCAGTGTTCGCTATCCAGGAATTATCTCTTGGAAGACTGCGCCCGGAGGAGGGACAACGGATTATGCTATAGATATTTATATTGAAGCGTTAAAGCATGGTAAATATACATGCTTTCTTTCTGCTGATACTGCTTTGCCTATGCTTTATATGGAGGATGCGGTAGGTGGAACGATCGAGTTGATGGATGCCCCCATCGAACAGATCTCCATTCGTTCCAGCTATAATCTCGAGGGATTATCTTTCACGCCTGCGGAGATTGCTAAAGAAATTAAAAAAATTCTTCCTAATTTTGAGATGTCTTATGTTGATTACGACCCACGTCAAGCAATCGCTGACACTTGGCCTGCAAGCATCAATGATAGTTACGCACGTACTGATTGGGGCTGGAAACCAAAGTTCGATTTGGAGTCGATAACAGAAGATATGATTGCGAACCTCAAAACAAACATATAGAAAATGGGCAGAGCCTTTGAATTTAGAAAAGAGAGAAAATTTAAACGGTGGGCTAAAATGGCCGTACAGTTTACACGCTTAGGAAAAGAAATAGCTATTGCGGTAAAAGAGGGCGGTCCACATCCAGAAAACAACTCCCGTTTGCGGACGGCTATTCAAAATGCGAAAGCAGTTAACATGCCGAAAGATCGTGTGGAAGCAGCGATTAAAAGAGCTTCTGAAAAGGACGCGAAAGGATATGAAGAATACGTTTACGAAGGGTACGGTCCGCATGGTGTACCGGTATTGATAGAAACGGCAACAGATAATACAAACCGTACCGTGGCCAATATTAGAAGTTATTTCACGAAATCAGGCGGCTCACTGGGAAAGACTGGATCGCTTGACTTTATCTTTCTACGGAAATCAATATTCCGTTTTGAAGCGTCGGAAGATCTTGATGTGGACGAATTGGAATTGGAACTTATTGATGGGGGACTGGAAGAGTTGTATGTAGAAGCTGATGAAGAAGGAAACGATATTGTCGTCGTTCAGACTTCTTTTGAGGATTTTGGAAATATGCAAAGCCTTCTAGAGGAGAAGGGACTTGAAGTGAAATCTGCTAAGCTGGAGCGTATTGCTTTGTCTCATAGTTCTTTAGATGAAGGCCAGGCTGCTGATGTGCTCAAATTAATTGACAAAATCGAGGAAGATGATGATGTACAGGCGGTTTATCACAATATGGAGTAGAGGTACGCTAATATGACATTTGAAGAATTTTTTGCCAAGAAGAAAATTGATTTATCTCAATTGCAGAGGGGAAATCGTCTGCTATATGATGAGTTTAGGCAACATTATGTTCAAATGGGGCAGAAAAGTTTTGATCATACGAAGAAGTTTTGGTTTAACAAATTGCGAAAGCAATACGCGTTGCTTGAAGAAGAAGAAACGACCGCCAAAGATCAAGCTGTTTCTGCCGAGATATTGGAGACCATGTCTCCGGATTCTGCTGGAATAGTAGCTGCTTCCAGCAAGCCAGCGGGTTTCAAGCCACGATTTAAGGCGGGTGCTACCAAGGCCG
>NZ_JACNYK010000001.1:505921-1654982 GCF_014692505.1 Sphingobacterium arenae
CGGTGGAACCGGAGAAGTCGCCGGATGCGGAGTCCAAGCCTGTAGAACCGGAAGTTCCTTCCAGCAAGCCAGCGGGTTTCAAGCCACGATTTAAGGCGGGTGCTACCAAGGCCGTGGAACCGGAGAAGTCGCCGGATGCGGAGTCCAAGCCTGTAGAACCGGAAGTTCCTTCCAGCAAGCCAGCGGGTTTCAAGCCACGATTTAAGGCGGGTGCTACCAAGGCCGTGGAACCGGAGAAGTCACCGGATGCGGAGTCCAAGCCTGTAGAACCGGAAGTTCCTTCCAGCAAGCCGGCGGGTTTCAAACCAAGATTTAAGGCCGGTGTGACCAAAACTTCACCGCCAAAAACAGAAGACGATTAAGAATTGCTTTGTAACATATGAGCCAAACTGCGGATGACTCTGTCGTGTTTTTTAACAAACGGATTGTCTTCGTTCCATACATAACCTGCTAACACGGCGCATATTTTTCGCTTCACATCAAGATTTTCGGGACGATGGAAAAAAAGCGTTTGTAGATTGCCTGTATACCATTCTTTTACGTATGTTGTAAAAACATGAATACCACGTTGCATATAATCGGCATATTCAACCTGCCAATTAATTTTTTCGCCTTGTAATTGCCGATAGGCTAGTTTTGCGGAAAGAATACCGGATTCTGTTGCAAAGCACACGCCAGAAGAAAATACGGGATCCAAAAATTCCGCACTATTGCCCGTTAATGCAAAACCTTGCCCAAACATTTTAGAGACAGCAGCCGAGTAATTTTTAAGATGTATAGGTTCAAATTCGAAGTCTGTATTCGCAAAACGCTTGACATAAAAATCGGAGAGCTTAATCGCTCTTTTTAGAGCCTCTGCCGTGCCCTCATCTCCCTTTAGTTGTTCGATAAAATCCGTGTGTGCCACGATGCCCAGACTTGTCAACCCATTGGAGAAAGGAATAACCCATAACCAAACCTCGGTATCTAGTACATCAAATGAAATTTGTGTGCCCTCTATACCGATAGGACGGTTGGCATCTTTTACATGTGAAAAGATGGCGGAATGCGGATTCAGCTGTGACGGCGTGTCTAAATGTAGTAAACGAGGGAGGACACGCCCGTATCCGCTGGCATCGATCACAAATCGAGCCTTGATTTGTGCATCGACTCCTTCTTTGTCCTGAACGGTAGTCAAAGAATCAGTTCCGTTAAACTCGATCGCTGTAACCGCAGTCTCAAAAGCAATGTCTACATTCTTTTTTTGGAGCTCTTGGGTCATCGCATGATCAAAATCAGCCCTTGGAACTTGCCATGTCCAATTCCAACCCTCTCCAAATTTGTCTCCAAAATCAAAATCGCTAATGACGTTGCCTCGAATAAAACGTGCACCAGGTTTCTCCTGGAAATTTTGCGCCTGTAGGGCAGGTAACAGTCCCGCTTCGTCAAAATGATCCATAACACGGGGGATAAGGCTTTCGCCTACAACTAAACGAGGGAACTTGGATCGCTCGACAATCTTGATGTGAACACCCTGTTGCTCTAAATAACCCGCAGCTACGCAGCCTGAAGGTCCTGCGCCAATAATTAAAATATCTACTTCCTCGACGTGCATAGCTTGATGAATTAACCGAATTAAAATTAAATTATAGTATTTTTGCAAATGTTTCGATACGACACCGACCTACAAAAATAACAGTAAAATCTGTGCTTTTTGATGGTAAAAGAAAATTAGCGAAGAATATAGGCATACATGATTTCGGTAGATAAAAAATTAACGCTGTCTCAGTTTTATGAGATTATATTTAAAGGTGAGCCCCTTGCTATAGAGCCGGAGGTACTTCAGATAGTGGAAGAAAGCCATGTTTTCCTGAAAGAATTTGCTGCGAATAGAGTGATTTATGGCGTGAATACGGGGTTTGGGCCGATGGCGCAGTATCGTATACAAGACGAGGATACAAACCAGCTGCAATATAATCTGATCCGCAGCCATGCGGCGGGTACAGGTGATGTCTTATCGCCACTTCACGTAAAAGCAGCAATGCTCACGCGTCTGACCAATCTTTCTAAAGGGAAGTCTGGCGTCCACGCAACTGTTATTGAATTACTCAAAGAATTGATCAACCGAAATATTATACCTGTCATTTTTGCACATGGTGGTGTAGGAGCGAGTGGTGATTTGGTACAGCTTGCACATTTAGCCCTAGTGCTGATTGGTGAAGGAGAGGTATTTCATAAAAATGAACGTAGGGCTACAGCAATCGTGTTTAAGGAAGAGGGGCTGAGGCCTATTGAGGTGGTGGTGCGTGAGGGACTGTCGTTGATTAATGGTACATCGGTAATGACAGGCGTAGGGCTTGTCAATTATTGCTATGCATCGAAATTGCTAGATTGGTCGATTTGGCTTTCTTGTGCCATGAATGAAATTGTCAAGGCACATGACGACCATTATTCAACGCATTTGAATGCCGTTAAACTGCATGTTGGACAAAGTCAGGTTGCATCTCGAATGCAGGAGCATTTGATTGATAGTACGTTAATAAAAAAGCGGGAAGACGATTTGTATTCGGGAAATAATCAAGAAGATATTTTTAAAGAAAAAGTGCAAGAATACTATTCGCTGCGTTGTGTTCCACAGATTTTAGGGCCAATCTTGGAAACAATTCAGCAAGTGGGAAAAGTACTTGAAGACGAGCTGAACTCGGTTAGTGATAATCCGATAATTTCTGTGGAAAACCAAAATGTGTACCATGGGGGAAACTTTCATGGTGACTATGTTTCCTTGGAGATGGATAAGCTGAAACTAGCGATTACGCGTCTGACGATGTTATCGGAAAGGCAGCTAAACTATCTTATGAATACTAAAATAAATGGATTGTTACCGCCTTTCGTGAATATGGGTAAGCTTGGTTTTAATTTTGGTATGCAAGGAGCTCAATTTACCGCAACGTCCACCACGGCAGAAAACCAAATGCTCTCGACGTCTATGTATATACATAGTATTCCGAATAACAATGATAATCAGGATATTGTGAGTATGGGAACGAACGCCGCGGTGATAGCAAATCGGGTAATCGTAAATGCATTTGAAGTACTTGCGGTTCAAATTATTTCCGTGAGGCAGGCAATTGATATTTTAAATTATCAAAATTTTGTATCTTCAAAAACAAAAGCGGTGTATGATGAAATTAGTGCGATTATTCCTGCCTTTTCAGACGACAAACCGCTTTATCCTGCCATTCAGCAGGTTAAAGATTATTTGATGAGGTAATATGAAATGTGCATTGGTAACAGGCGGATCGAGAGGTATCGGACGGGCGATCTGTAAAAAGGTAGCAGTCGAATTGGGATACCATGTGCTGATTAATTATCAGGGAAATGAAGAAGCCGCTAAGGAAACATTGGCCATATTAGAAGATGAAGGTGCGACAGGGGAGATTATTAAATTTAATGTTGGAGACCCAGCGGAAGTAAAGGATGCGTTACAACGATGGAGTGAACGTCATCCGGAAGCGGTTGTGGAGGTTATCGTTAATAATGCAGGTATCGCGAGAGACGGTTTGTTCATGTGGATGTCTCCGGAGGATTGGTCGTCCGTGTTAAATGTCTCTTTGCAAGGGTTCTACAACGTAACGCATTTTTTTATCCAAAAACTATTACGTCAACGGTATGGTCGAATCATCAATATCGTTTCCGTCTCGGGCGTTAAGGGAACCGCAGGCCAAGTTAACTACTCGGCGGCGAAGGCTGGTGTCGTTGGGGCTACAAAAGCATTGGCGCAAGAAATTGGAAAGAGAAATATCACCGTCAATGCCGTTGCACCGGGATTTATCCGTTCAGACATGACAGAAGGGATGGATGAAAAAGAGTTGAGAAAGATCATTCCTGCAAACCGATTTGGTGAAGCAGAAGAGGTAGCGGATTTGGTTTGTTTTCTTGCATCAAAAAAAGCCGGTTACATCACCGGAGAAGTTATCAATATAAATGGTGGAATTTATGCGTAGCATTGTTGGATGAATAAGCGTGTAGTCATTACTGGAATGGGCATCTATTCCTGTATCGGAGTTAATTTGGAAGAGGTCAGACAATCGCTTTTTGAAGGTAAATCAGGCATTGTGATTGATCGGGAGCGGGTAGCTTTTGGTTTCCAATCCCCTTTGACGGGTACGGTGCCCGCACCGGATTTAAAGAAGGTGCTCAACAGGCGCCAACGTATCAGTATGGGGGAGGAATCGGAGTATGCGTATATGGCAACAACAGAAGCGCTAGCGCAAGCGAAGCTGGAAATAGAAGATCTAAATAAGCGAGAGGTAGGTATTTTGTTCGGGAATGACAGTGTTTCGAAGGCAGTGATCGACGCCACGGATATCGTGCGAGAAAAGAAAGATACCCAGCTAATTGGTTCCGGGGCTATCTTTAAATCCATGAATTCTACTGTTACGATGAATCTGGCAACAATTTTTGGACTGTCTGGTATTAACATGACCATTAGTGCTGCCTGTGCCAGTGGTTCACATGCTCTTGGTCTGGGATACATGTTTATTCAACAAGGGTTGCAGGATATGATTATTTGCGGGGGGGCGCAGGAAATCAACCCCTATGCGATGGCAAGTTTCGATGGTTTAGGGGTATTTGCTACCGATATTAGCCATCCACAACAAGCCTCTAGGCCATTCGATAAGAGACGTACGGGACTAGTGCCCAGTGGGGGAGCAGCCGCAGTCATATTGGAGAGCTATGAATCTGCTATCAATAGGGGGGCGCCCATTATAGCCGAAATATTAGGCTATGGCTTTTCTTCTAACGGAGGTCATATATCTACACCGAACATCGAAGGTCCTGCGAAAGCTATGCGACGAGCACTCGAACAGGCCGATATACGAGCGGCTGATATTGGCTATATTAACGCACATGCCACATCGACACCGATTGGTGATGCGAATGAGGCAAAAGCAATTTTAGAGGTATTTGGGGATAGACCGTATGTCAGTTCCACAAAATCTATGACGGGACACGAATGTTGGATGGCTGGTGCGTCGGAAATTGTATATTCTACGCTGATGATGCAGCATGGGTTCATCGCCCCTAACATTAATTTGGAAGATCCGGATGATGACATCAAGGAATTAAATTTTGTTTCCCGCACAATAAAACAAGAATTTGATATATATTTGTCTAATTCTTTCGGATTTGGTGGGACCAATTCCGCATTGGTGGTCAAGAAATTTAATGATGGATAAAGCGCGTATATATCAAAAGATAAATGAAATCTTGGTAGAAGAATTTGAGGTGGATGAAAAGATTATCAGTCCGGAAGCATCTTTAAAGGAATCGCTTGATTTAGATAGCTTAGACTACGTAGATTTGGTTGTTATTATCGAATCCAATTTCGGAGTTAAGTTGGTGGAGGCAGATTTTGAAGGCGTGGTGACTTTCCAGGATTTCTATAACATCGTAGAACAAAAAATGACGGTAAAGAGTTAAGCAGGGTAAGATGAGCCAATGGGACGGAAAATCAAAAGGAACACTCCTTGGCTATAAGATATTTGTCTTTTTAATCAAAAAACTGGGCGTTCGAGCGGCGTATAGCTTACTTATTTTTGTAGCATTCTATTATTTTCTCTTCTCTCCCAAAAGCTTTCGAGCCATCTATTATTATTTGCGTCATAGACAAGGTTATAGTCATTGGACAACATGTTGGAAAGTTTATCAAACCTACTTTGTATTTGGACAAACCATTATCGATAAGGTAGCGATTGCCTCTGGTCTTAGGAACAGGTTCACCTATGAGTTTGACGGAATTGATACATTAAAAGAAGTTCTCGAGAATAAAAAAGGTGGTGTTCTTATTTCTGCACATGTGGGTAATTTTGAGATTGCGGATAAATTTTTTGCGGATATTGACTGGGATCTTCAAATTAACTTGGTTACAGCAGATCAGGAACGCACGATCATTAAAGAATATATCGAGCGTATCTCTGAAAAACCAAGGGTTAAGTTCATCCATATTCGAGAAGATATGTCGCATGTTTTCGCTATCAACGACGCTTTATCGAATAACGAACTAATTTGTTTCACCGGCGACCGATATTTTGATGGTGCCAAAACGCTAACCGCCCCTTTGCTCGGCAAAGATGCCAACTTCCCTGTCGGACCTTTTCGCATCGCTTCCCGCTTATCTGCTCCTGTTATTTTTGTATATGTGATGCGCGAACCGGGATTACATTATCACCTTTATGCGCGCAGAGCGATCGATGTAAAACAGCGTGATCCGCAATCTTTTCTTGCAGCTTATACAAGCAGTGTGGAAAGTATATTACGGAAGTATCCGCTACAGTGGTTTAACTTTTTTGATTTTTGGAAATGATATCTCTACCTATTTCAGGCGAAGAACTATTATTACTCATTCCGCAACGAGCGCCGATTGTTATGGTCTCTACCTTAGAAAGCTATGACGATAAACGGCTGGTGTCGACTTTTGTCGTCTGTGAAGAAAATATCTTTGTTAATGAGGTAACGTTAGTAGAAAGTGGTTTGCTCGAACATATGGCTCAATCTGTCGCGTTGCACACGGGATATAGCTATTTCTTGAAGGGGGAAAATGCACCGATGGGCTATATTGGCTCTATGCAGGATGTAGACATTCAGGATCTACCAGAAATAGGAGAGACTGTTTTTTCTACCGTCACCATCCTACAAGAATTTATGGGCGTGACGTTGGTTGAAATCGAAACAAAACTCGAAGACAGTGTCATTGCACGTGCGCGCATGAAAACAGTGATAGCCAAATAGCGGTATACACCCTCCTCACGAAAATGTGTCGGATTTTATGGTCATTTTGACAGAACTGACATTTCCTTCCCTTAAAAAAATATGAAAAAAGTTTCGAAGTAGGTTAAGCCCTTACTTAACAGAGCTTTGTGCCGTTTATTTTGAGATAATATACCTGTTTATATTGCATCATCTTAATTTTCAGCACGTTCCTTGTGGGGTTATAACCGAACTAATGTTATTCAACAAAAAATAAACAGATGAAGATTCTAGTAATTGGCGCCGGCAACATGGGGCTAACGTATGCCCATGGGATGGCCCAATCAGACTTATTGAAAGAAAAAGATTTAATGATTTTGGACAACTCGGCAGAAAAAATTGCCGAACTACGAGCGGAGGGAACGTTCGATGTCTACGAAAAACTGGAAGATTGTTTGCCTAAGGCAGACATCGTATTTATTGCCGTGAAACCTTACCACAGCGACGAGGTTTTTGAAGCTATCAAAGCGCATAAGAGACCAGATCAGATTTTTGTGTCTATTATGGCAGGCGTCACGATAAAGACGATGCAGGAAGCGATGGATATTAAAAAGGTCGTGCGGGCTATGCCAAACCTTGCCGCACAAGTGGGACATGGCTTTACCTCGTTTATTGGCTCTAAGGAGGTCTCCCGATTGGAGCTTCTTACGGTAGAAAAATTGATAGATACAACCGGACGATCCATCAAACTGGCAAATGAAATGGAAATTGATAAGTCCACAGGAATATCGGGTTCCGGCCCCGCCTATGTATTTTATTTTATGGAATCAATGATGGAAGCAGCTACCAAGATGGGATTCTGTGAAAAGGATGCGCGCTTGATGGTTGCACAAACTTTCCAAGGAGCGGTTGAATTGTTTAATAGCTCTGATATCAATCCAACTGCATGGATGGATAGAGTTGCCTCCAAAGGTGGTACGACGCGTGCCGCGCTGGATTCTATGGAAGAAAACAATGTCAAGGAATTAATTAAAGATGCCGCTTATGCAGCGTTCGACCGGGCGGTACAGCTGGGAAAGGAAAGTAATAAATAGACATGTATAAAAAGAGAATTGTTATTAAAGTCGGTACGAGTGTTATGGCGAACCGGGATAACCGGATTATGCTGTCGGCATTAAATAAACTTGTTGATCAAATAGCACAATTATATGAGGACAATATCATGACGGTATTGGTATCCTCGGGATCGGTAAACGCGGGGCGTGAGATATTGGGAGATAGTGTGATAGAAGATAAATCGCAAAGAAGACAGGTGTATTCTGCTATAGGGCAGCCGCGATTGATGCGACATTATTATACCCTCTTCCAAAATTATGGTATGCGTTGTGCACAAGTGCTGGCTACAAAGCGTGATTTTAACCCTGGAGAGCACCGTACCAACATGATTAATTGTTACGAGGGATTAATGTCTGAAGGTGTTATACCCATCGCAAACGAGGATGATGCCGTTTCCGTATCACACTCTATGTTTTCAGACAACGACGAGCTAGCGAGTTTAATTGCGGAGTTGATCCATGCAGATATGCTCATCATATTAACGGATATTGATGGTTTTTATACTGGGCATCCCGCAGATGAAGATTCTAAGCTGATTAGCGAAATTAAAGTTGACCAGCAGGTAGAACAGTACGTTACGAAGATAAATAAGGGCGAAACCTCTGGTCGCGGAGGAATGGAGTCGAAGCTTAAGGTAGCTAAGCATACTGCGGCAAAAGATATTCCGACGTATATTGCTAACGGCAAAAGGGATCGTGTGATTCTAGATATCATCGAAGGAAAACCCGTAGGAACGAAAGTTATAGCTTAAGTCCTATTCCGATTAGAAACATAGCTCGATAATTTTTCAGTGTTGAGCTATGTTTATCGATCATTCTTCTTCGCTACCTCCGGATTCCGTATGGTTCTCGTTGGTTGAGGATGCTACCAGTTTTGCTAGTAATTTTTCCACTTCCTCTTCCGAAGAAGTAAGCTTGGCTTTGCAGAGCGCGATGAGTTGAGAAGCTTTGCGAATTTTCTCTGTAAGCTCATCAACATTCGTTTGGCCAGATTCGATTTCGGAAACAATCAATTGGAGTTCCTCGAACGCGTCACTATAGGTGTATGTCTTTTCCATAATTGTTAAAGGATTTATCTCACTATTTTACTGTATACAATCCCTTCGTATAGGATGGTTTCGATCTCGTCGCCCACCTTCACGGTACTCTCTTGTGTAATAGCATGACCATTAATTTTGGTGATACTGAACCCTTTTTTGAGTAGTTGCTTTGGGTCGGCTAATTGTAGTAATCGTTGTATGTTATTAAGATCTGCTTTTCGTTCTTTCAATAATTGCATGCTAAAAAGTTGTAGATGGTTTATCACAGTAGAGAGTTTGTGTCCTTCTGTAGCAAGGACAGCCTTGCTGCTCCAGGATATGGATTGACTGTATTGTGCTAACCTACTCTCTTCTTGTTCAAATTGGCTTTTTGAGGCCTGCATGATACGACTTAGTGCCTCGTCAACCGGAATAGCAAATTGATGAAATTTTTGTATCAGAAAATCTGCAAGCTCACTAGGCGTTATGGCATTTTCGTAGGCCACCATTTCACTGACTGTCTCATTGGTTGAATGGCCGATCCCCGTAATTACCGGAATGGGAAAAATCGCAATAGCCTTGGCGAGTTGGTAATTATTATAAGAGGAAAGCCCAACCTCTCCGCCGCCGCCACGAATGATAGCCACGGTGTCAAACTCCCCCGTTTTCTCTGCAATATTGGCTAATTGTCGGATAATAGAGGGGATGGATTTGTCTCCCTGTAACAGTGCAGGAAATAGGGTATATTCAAATTTATACTTCCAAGGATTTCGATGAATAATTTTGAAAAAATCGGATAACCCTTTGCTTGTCTCCACGGATATAATCGCAAGACGTTTGGGTAGAAGAGGAAAGGATAAATTTTTATTCGAATGGAATATACCCTCCGCTTGAAGCTTTCGGACACTTTCTCGTTTTTCCTTTTCCAGTTCGCCTAACACAAAGGTGGGATCGATATCTACTATTTTTAAGCTAAAGCCGTATAGCGGATCATAAGATATACCCGCTTGAAATAGAATCGTGATGCCATCCCGTAAGGGCTCGCCCAGTATCTTGATAAATTGCTGATTCACCCGCTGAAAATCTGCGTTCCATAAAACAGAACGCATTTCTGCTACGACCTTACCGTCTTTTTTCTCGACCAGTTCGGGATAACAATGTCCCGAATGTGTGTAATGATTGAGCTTGTTCATCTCTGCTTTAATCCAATACAAACTTCTGTAGCGTTCTGCAATTGTTTTTTGAATGCTACGAGACACCTCTAAGAGAGAGAAAATAGTTTTATCGCTGACAGTTTCGGGCATAAATCAAACCTAAATAAAATGCTTCGCATTCACGAATTCTCAAATTATAAAATTATCATGAGTAATTCATTTTTATATGCAATTTAATTGCGCATTATATAAAATTAATTATTCATATTCGTATGCTTCCAAAGGCATTCATGAGCACTACGTGGTTTATTTCGCTCTCCTCTGCCATTCAGGCTTATTTTATAGAGGAAATATAGAGTTTTTATGTTCTTTTTTACCTCAAAAAAGAACCAAAACCAAACGAAGTGAGCTCATGGGCACTAAAATTAAACATTTGTCCATAAAAATCGTCGCTGCGGATATTGGAGATAAGGGATAGTGCTAAGGAATGATTCTACATGACTCAAATATCCGGAGGCGACCTTTAGCTTAAATGAGGGGGTAGTACAAATCTTCAGTAGATTTTAATACATTTATGGTTTAAATCAGTAAATGAAATGAAAAGTACGATAACCTGTTTTTGTTTATTACTACTCCTATATACATCGAGCAGTGTGGCCCAATATAAGCAAACAATCGTTAATCAGGCGACGTTGATCCAGAACACGGGAGGCGTGGTGCCCTTAAAGCGTTTAGACAGACATCGTATGGTGGTGATTACACCGTTTCCTAACAAATACGCTCATTTTGTAAACATGGTAAAGCGTTATGCTGATGCCGAAAGTTTTGATTTCAACGGTTACGAAGAGCATACAAAATATCACAATACCATCATTATAGCCGGAACAAAGGAAGATCTCCGAAATGATCTATTGTTGCTGGTTCAACAATCTATTGTACACAATAAACAGATTATTGTCGTACAATTTGAAAGTAGGACGACGTCTTCGAGTTGGTCACGGGGACGCTTACAAGGTCGGTTTTCGGAGTTGATTTACCCCGAATTTAATAAGGAGGCTCAGCAGTATGCTGCCATGTCGGTTTTTGGGGGGCTAGCTATCACGCAAGGGCAAAATAGAACGGAGCAAACCCGCTTGCAGTATGCTACAGAAAATTCCTGTGGGCTGGATATCGAGGGCATGACAAAAAAGATTGATGCTATTGCGGCGGAAGCTATTCGCGAACACGCGGCTCCAGGTATGGTTGTTATGGCCGTGAAAGATGGACAGGTTATTTTTGATAAAGCGTATGGCACGCATACTTACGAGGGAAAAATACCAACTAAAACGAGCGATATATTTGACCTTGCATCTGTTAGTAAGATAGCGGGTACAACGCCTGTGGTTATGCATTTGCAAGAACGGAATATTATTAATCTGGACAGCGCAATGGGCTGTTATTTAGGACAGGCACAAGAAACAAATAAAAAGGATATTACACTTCGCAGTGTGTTGTTGCATGAAGCAGGGTTTACGCCTTTTATCCCATTTTATCGAAATCTGAAACCGGGGGATTTAGTTCATAAACCAGATACCGCTCATCAAGTACGTGTGGCGGATAGAGCCTACCTCCGGAACAACTACTATAGAGATGTCATGTGGCCACAAATGATGCAATCTCCTGTAAAACCTGTCGGTAACTATGTCTATAGCGATATCAGTATGTACGTGATGAAAGAAATTGCGGAACGTATGACTTCTAAGCCTATGGAAGACTATGTACAGGAACTGCTCTATCAACCTATAGGCATGAAAACAGCGGGTTATAATCCGCGTCAACGCTTTGCAAAAGACCATATCGTACCAACGCAGGACGATACTGTTTTCCGAAAAGAGCTATTACAGGGCTATGTGCATGATGAGGGCGCCGCTATGGCCGGTGGTGTCGCGGGGCATGCGGGGCTTTTTGCTACGGCAAATGACCTGGCTATTTATGGACAATTGCTGTTAAATAGAGGCGAGTACGGTGGTATCCGATATTTCAGACCGGAGACAGTCGATTTATTTACATCGAAGCAATCATTAACCAGTCGGCGTGGACTCGGCTTTGATCGAACTGATCCGGACAAGAAAAAAGAATATCCTTCCCGATTGGCAAATGAATCCGTGTTTGGGCACACAGGTTATACAGGGACTTGTATATGGATCGATCCAAAAAATCAACTTATTTATATTTTCCTGTCGAATCGGGTGCATCCGCAAGTGTCGACAAAGCTGTTGGATTTGAATATACGAAGTCGTATACAGGATGCTATTTATGAAGGACTTTGATAAAATGTTTTCATGATCTTCATAAAAATATAACAGCCGGGTTAATCCTATCTTGTCTTCACTTTTCAATACGGTTTAATTCTTCGTAGTTATTGTCTAGTTTGTTTATCAGCCTGCGGTATAGGATGTGATAATAACGTTTTAAGAGGTACGTAACGATTAGAATAACAGGGGTAAAAACAATAAGTACCAAAAAGGTCATTATGATTCCTTCCGCTACAGATTTATTTATGATTGTTGTAACAATCTCTTTCAATCCCGCTAGTGCGCCATAAAAGATAACAAAGTAAATGTTGAACTTGATGTAATTGTCAACAGATTGCCGTGTTTTTAAGATTGTTTTCAAGAGTGTCTTGGTGTTTGTGGTATTCTTGATCAGTCTATAGTTTTTAAAGAAACGGTAAATAAAATAAAGGATCACTGCTTTGAAGGCTATACCAAAAGTTATATCCAGAAATGATTCGAAGGACGTGCTTTTTTGATCCATCGGCAATATAAATCCAAGTATAATTCCAACGGACAATTCGATGAGGCTAATTATAAAAACCCATTTTATAATCGAAGAAGACCGCTGGTGTAACATGTGCCTTATTTCCTCTTTGTTTATTTTTGGAAAACGATCATCGTTATTCCAATGTTGCTTTAATAAATCTAATCCGTCCATTATATACCTCCTTTTTTGTTTAGTATAGCTTTCAATTTCGTCTTAATCCGATTCATTTTTACGCGAGCATTTCCCTCGGTGATGCCTAGACTTGCTGCAATCTCTTGATAATCTTTATCTTCTACGTACAAATAAACGAGTGCCTTCTCAATATCGTTTAGCTGTCGGACAGCTGTATAAAGAAACTTGAGCTTTTCTTCTTCTTCTGGATTGTATTCTTCATAACGTATACGGTGGAAAGAACTGTCCCATTCGACTGTGGTTATATTTTTCTTTTTGTTCCGGTATAAGGAGATGGCTGTATTTAGACAAACGCGGTAAGCCCAAGTCGAAAACTTGGAATCGCCTTTGAAATTAGGATAAGATCGCCACAACTGTATGACCATTTCCTGGAATAGGTCTTTATGCGTTTCGTTATCCTCTGTGTAGAGCGAACAAATTTTATGAAGGATATTTTGGTTTTCCTCCAAAAGATTAATGAAGCTTGATTCCAAGTGTTTGGTCATGATACGCTATATGTCGAAGGTAAGGAGAAGATGTTACAGATGGATAGCGTTATTTTTAAAAAATCTTTTTGTTTTTCTTATTTTCGCTTAATGGCTAAAGCAAAATCAACGTATTTCTGTCAGCATTGTGGGTACGAATCGCCTAAATGGCTGGGGCAATGCCCGTCTTGTAAACAATGGAACGCCTTTGTTGAAGAAGTGGTGGAAAAAACCGGCTCGAAGGTGCCGGAATGGCGGAGTACGTCTACGCCGAGTACGTCCCGTCGATCGAGTAAGGCGGCGGTTATCAATGAGATAGTTTATCAGGACGAGCAACGCGTAACCACACCCGACAAAGAATTCAATCGCGTGCTTGGGGGCGGAATTGTGCCGGGGTCACTTGTTTTGATTGGTGGAGAACCAGGGATTGGAAAATCTACGCTGATGTTGCAATTAGCGTTGAGTATACCTCAAGTAAAAACACTCTATATCTCCGGAGAAGAAAGCGAGCAGCAGATCAAGATGCGAGCGGAGCGGTTGTCACAGAGCTCCAAGGCGAATTGCTATATCCTCACGGAGACATCCACGCAACAGATTTTTAAACAAATCGAGACTGTACAGCCCGATATCGTCGTCATTGATTCGATACAAACGTTACACTCATCGCACATCGAGTCGGCTCCTGGATCTGTATCTCAGGTTCGGGAATGCACCGCAGAGCTTTTGCGCTTTGCGAAGGAAACCAGTACTCCCGTATTTATCGTGGGGCATATTACCAAAGACGGCTCTATCGCAGGACCGAAAGTATTAGAGCACATGGTCGATACGGTACTACAGTTTGAAGGTGATCGAAACCATGTCTACCGAATATTACGCGCCGTTAAAAACCGCTTTGGATCTTCGTCGGAACTTGGAATATATGAAATGCAGGGGTCGGGCCTTCGGGAGGTTTCAAACCCTTCTGAAATTATGATTTCTCAGCGCGACGAGCCTGTCAGCGGTGTGGCAATTGCTGCGATGTTAGAAGGAATGCGTCCGTTGATGATTGAAGTGCAGGCTTTGGTGAGTAACTCCGCTTTCGGAACGCCACAGCGAACGTCGACCGGTTTCGACACGAAACGCTTAAGTATGCTGCTTGCGGTTTTAGAAAAACGCTTCGGCTTCCGACTTAGTGCACAAGATGTCTTTTTGAATATAGCCGGAGGATTACGTGTGGAAGATCCTGCTATAGATCTAGCTGTCATAGCTGCGCTAATCTCTTCCCAACAGGATATCCCGCTCCCCTCGCAAGTCACTTTTGCGGGAGAAGTCGGTCTCTCTGGTGAAATTCGCGCGGTAAACCGTATAGAACAGCGAATTACAGAGGCAGAAAAATTGGGATTCGAAGGAATCTTTATTTCGAAATATAATACGAAAGGATTGGATGCGAAAAAGTACGATATCGCTATCCGCCCATTAGCAACCTTAGAGAATCTATTTAGCGCTTTATTCGGTTAAAAGAGGAAAGATAGGGCTCTCTTGATGAGCCTCATCGATATATATCCCGAGTTTTTTGGCTATTTTGCCATGCTTGCGAATGATATTATTGCTCTCTGTCGGATCATCTTTTAAGTTGTATAACTCCTCGGTGGTTCGACTTCCGTCTTTAACTTTAAGTCTTACCAATTTCCAGTTATCCGCACGGACCGCTTGTCTTCCTCCGTCTTCATGGAACTCCCAATACAGGTACTGATGCTTGTGCTGTTTTCCTTCTCCGGTGAGCGTGGGTAATATCGAAATCCCATCTGTAAAATCGGGTATCGAAACGCCCGAAACCTCCGCGAATGTTGGTAGTACATCCCAAAATGCAGCGAGATGCGGTGTTGTACTTGCAGGACTTATTTTATCCGGCCACACGGCTAACATTGGGGCTTTTATACCTCCTTCGTAAAGATCACGCTTGTATCCTCTTAGACCAGCCGAACTGTTGAAAAAATCGGGGTCTGCACCACCTTCGCGATGTGCGCCGTTATCGCTGGTGAAAATAATTAAGGTATCGTCCGATAATCCCAGTTCCTCTAACTTGGCAATGATTTCCCCCACATAGTTGTCTAGTCGACTAACCATAGCGGCAAAAGTTGCGCGAGGCTCTTCAACGGATGCATAGCCGGAAACGGTGGCATTTGGCCCATAACCATTACCCTTATGAGCCGTTTCCGGAAAGCTGGTGCTATATCGCTGATAGAATCCATCGTTAGGCCCAGCTAATTCCGCATGCGGAAGGACTGTAGGTACAAAAAGAAAGAAAGGTTTTTGTTGATTTTCCTCGATAAAAGCCAGTGTTTTTTGTTGGATTAGCGCGGGTGCGTAGTGTATTTTTTGCTGTAGATCGTTTCCCTCCAACATTACCTTTTCCCTATTATGCCATAGATGAGTAGGATAATAGCGGTGTGATTGGCGTTGACAATTGTAGCCGAAAAATTCATCAAAGCCTTTTTTTAACGGATCTCCAGACGTGCCGACCATGCCCAATCCCCATTTTCCAAAGGCCCCTGTAGTATAACCGGCTTCTTTCAGCAACAGGGCGACCGTTGCGATGCTATCGGCCAATGGTTCCTGTCCTTCCGGCTGGACTTCTTTGTTCCCCCGGATGTAGGTATGTCCCGTGTGTTGTCCTGTCATCAACGCGGAACGGGAAGGTGCACATACGGATGTGCCCGAGTAGAAGTTTTCAAATCGCATACCGCGGCTGGCAAGTTTATCGAGATTTGGGGTTTTAATTTTTTCCTGTCCATAAGGGCCGATGTCGCCGATACCCAGATCGTCGGCTAGAATAAGGACGATATTTGGTTGTCGATGCTGCGACATTACAGGAAGGATCAAGCTGAATAACAGGAACGTACTTAACAAACGGCTTTTTGAATTCATACCATAAAATTTTACCCACAATGCGACATGAAAATTTATAATGACCATGTTAAATATAAGATTATTTTTTATTTTTATTTTCTATATACAATATACGAAGAATATGGCGTCAGGTATTTTTGCAGTTTTAGATGATATTGCAGCTCTAATGGATGATGTTGCAGTAGCAGCTAAGGTCGCTACACGCAAAACAGCGGGGATATTGGGTGATGATTTAGCGGTCAATGCAGAAAAGGCGACAGGTTTTTTGTCTTCTAGGGAGATACCTGTACTCTGGGCAATTACCAAAGGTTCATTCGTAAACAAACTCATCATTGTCCCAGTCGCATTATTGTTAAATGCATTTTTTCCAATAGCCATTAAGATAGCTTTGTTGCTAGGAGGATGCTACCTTGCCTACGAAGGCGTAGAGAAGATTATTGAATACTTTTTCCATCGGTCGAAGCCGACACCAGTTGTGGAAAAGAAAGAGGAAGAGAGTAGTGGGGAGGAGAAGGTAAAAGTCAGATCGGCAATAACAACCGATTTTATTCTCTCCGTCGAGATTGTTATTATAGCATTAGGTACTGTGCTCGACAGGAGTTTGGCCATACAGATTTTAACTGTTTCCGTGGTGGCCCTTTTGGCTACCGTGGGCGTATATGGTATTGTGGCACTTATTGTCCGTATGGATGATGCAGGTTATCGGTTGATTAAGTACAGCGATAACAAGGGGTTTTTGTTCCACTTAGGACAGTTATTGGTGAAGGCTTTGCCCATTGTGATCAAAGGACTGTCTATTATCGGCACCATTGCATTAGTCTTGGTGAGCGGTGGTATTTTTGTGCACAATATAGACTACATCCACCATCTTTTTCCTGCGTTGCCAGCTATATTAAAGGAATTTGTTGTTGGTTTAGTCGCTGGTATACTTTTGGTAGGCTTAGTTACAGCAGTAAAAAAAATTTTTATGAAGAGCAGAGCGTAACGCGCTGCTCGCTATAACAGTTCCCTCAACTTCGTATTCAATTCCTCCCCATGCAGATTGCGCGCTACGATGATGCCTTCGGGATCAACGAGAATATTCTGTGGAATCGCACGCACACCATATAGCGTTCCTGCGGCATTCTGCCACGATTGTAGATCGGAGATATGTTTCCAGGTTAATTTATCTTTCTCAATACCAGCGACCCAATCGTCAAGTTTACGATCAAAAGAAACCCCTAAGATTTCAAAATTCTTATCCTTAAATTCAGCATATGTCTTGACCAAATTGGGGTTTTCTCTACGACAATCCGGACACCAAGAGGCCCAGAATTCGATTAAGACGTACTGACCACGAAGATCAGAAAGCGAGAAAGGTTCACCTTCTGGGGTAAGCTGCGTGATGGCAGGTGCTTTTTTACCCACAGAAGAATTCTCTAAACGCTTAAGATAATAGCCGAATTGCTTGCCTTGTGCCGACCGGCGTACAGTTTTATCTAAACCTTTAAATAATTTTCGCAGTTCTTTATAATCGGGATTGTATCCGCCCACTCGTTGTATAGTTCTCAGTGTTTCGATACTCGAGGGATTGGCTTTGACCTGCGTAATAAGCTCTTCTTTGGTTTGAGCTAAAAGGAGAGCAGGTATCGTGAACAAGAATATCGCTATATATTTTTTCATGATCATCTTGATTTATTCCTACAAAGATACGTGAAGTTTTTTAGAGCTGCATAACAGAGTTATAAACTTACGTTCCATATGCTTATCCCTTGGTTATATGTTTATAGGGATTTAACAGGGGGTTAATAGGGGTATAGTAGGGGTATAATAGGGTCTTAACCCCTATTAATACCTTATTATACCCCTATAAGATCTACTTTAAGAGATAATCGATATAGAAGGTGTATCAAGCGTTCCCCCGTCCCGGATTTGGCTATAATAAAAATATGAGTATATTTGCCTGCATAGAATCAATCTAAATAAAATGGAGAATAGTTGTGCATGGAAGATGACACAATATGCCTTTCAGCATCAATATATTAAAGGAAACGTACTGTTTTCTTATGAAACAACGAAAGCTTGTTATATTAACATTCTCTCTTATAATTGTTCGCAAATTATTCATTATACGTTATCCGATAATTCGCGCATTTTACCAGAGGGGCATAACGTTATTCACTATCTTGACGCAGATAGCACTATTGAAATACGAAGTGAGGATGAAAGTAATCATCTGTTAGTTGTGTTGATTCCGCCCGGAAATCTTCATTTTTTTCACGATAAATATCAGCAAGAATCAGCGAGATTTGCAAACGGTTTTATGACGAAAAGCGATGCGCGCTTCCGATTTTTATTTGAGCAGCTCCATGGGTTACCAGAAACTGATTTACTCTATCGTATGCGTTCGGAACTGATTATTTTGGAAGTTATATTTCATCAGATACAATTGCTAGGCGTAGACAGTAAAGATACACAGCAGGTAATTGTCATGAAGGAACATTATGAAAAAATTCGATTAGTCAAAGAGATTATTGACGAAGATCTATCTAAGAATCATAGTATTCCAGCGCTCGCGAAACAGGTCGGAACAAATATGCAGTATCTAAAAAAATACTTCAAGCAGTATTTCGGTACAACGGTAATGAATTATGTTGTCGAGAAAAAAATGGAATATGCAAAGGAGCTCATTCTCACAGGCAATTATTTGGTATCAGATGTTGCACGGATGACGGGTTATAAGCATTCCACGCATTTCACTACCGCCTTTAAAAGGCATTTTGGTTTTATTCCAAATTCGCTAAAATATGGCTTTCTGATCCAACAAGGAACTGAAATTTTGATAGATTTTGAATATGTTTTGGGGTGTTTGTAATTGGTTTTAGGTAAGGAGTAATAAGCGTTTAGTGAACGCACACCACCGCCTATTACTCCTTATTATAGTAGTTATTCAAACTTCCATCTTACAAAAGCTTCTATTGCTTCGTAATCAGCCAGCCCTAATTTATGATATAGCTCGGCAGTTTCACTGGTACGATCTTCTGCACGCACCCAAAATTCGCGGGGGTCATCGCCGGGAAATACAGGGACATCTTTCTGTGATTGGTGTTTGAAAATGGCAAGCCGCTTGCGTTTCACCTCTTGTGGAGAGAGTGGAACTGCCATTTCGATTTCGTGAATTGGATATTCGTGCCAAGCTCCACGATACAGCCACAGCCAACAGTCTTTTGTCCATTCATCAGTTTTCGATAAGCGTTTCAGAGCCTCGAATATGATATCAAAACATACTCTATGTGTTCCATGCGGGTCTGCAAAATCCCCGGCAGCAAATACCTGATGCGGTTTCACCGCCTGGAGCAACACCATTGTTTGCTGGATATCGTCTTCATAGGAAACCTCTTTGGAAAATTTTCCGCGATCATAGAAAGGTAAGTCCTGAAAATGAATGTTGCTGTCTGGGAGTCCTACAAAACGTGCGCCTGCGATTGCCTCCCCTTTGCGGATCAAGGCCTTAATTGTACGGATGATTTCTGGATCAACCTGATTTGGCTGTTTTGTTTTGAAAAACTCTTTCGCCTCCTTATACACGTTGGCCGTAACCCCGTTGTCGTCATCCACAGCGACGGCGAAGTCTTGAACAAATTCTAGATATCGTAATACGTCGTCGTCCCAAACAGCCGTATTACCTGAAGTTTGATAAGCCACATGCACATTATGTCCTTGGTCAGCCAAACGGATGAATGTTCCTCCCATAGAAATAACATCGTCATCCGGATGAGGTGAGAATAAAATAACGTTTTTGCGTCCTGGCTCCGCTCTTTCTGGTCGGTTCGTATCATCTACGCCGGGTTTTCCTCCTGGCCAACCAGTAATGGTGTGTTGTAATTCGTTGAATATTCTGATGTTGATGCTATATGCTGGGCCTTTTTCTGTCACCAATTGTGCCATACCATTATTGTTATAGTCATCATCTGTTAACTTCAAAATGGCTTTATTCAATTTCAATGATAACCACACAACCGCCTTCTTTATGAGGGTATCCGTCCACTTTACTTCATGGGCCAGCCAGGGTAAGTAAAATCTGGTCAATTGCGATGCCGCATCCGTATCCAATATAAATTCTACAGAATTGGAAAGCTGAAGGTATGTCGCTGGGATGTCTGACGAAATTTCGCCCTCCACCGCTTTTTTGACGATCTCCGCTTTTTTCTCATTCCAAGCCATGAGTACAATCTCTTTCGCTTTGAAGATTGTTCCTACGCCCATTGTTAGGGCTTTTGTGGGAACGTTCTCCTTACCGCCAAAGTCGCGGGATGCATCACGACGGGTTAAGTCATCTAATACGACCAGACGGGTGCCCGAGTTCGGTGCTGAGCCAGGTTCATTAAATCCAATATGTCCCGTTCGACCGATACCCAAAAGCTGAATATCAATACCGCCTAAATTCGATATCTTTTGTTCATAAGCTTCGCAATAGGTGTGAATCGCTTCTTCAGGCAATGTGCCGTCGGGGATATTGATATTCTCTTTAGGAACATCAATATGATCGAACAAATTTTTGTTCATAAAGGTCACATAACTTTGGGGAGCATCAGGTTTCATAGGGTAATACTCGTCCAAATTGAATGTGATCACGTTTTTGAAACTTAGTCCCTCTTCTGTATGAAGACGAACCAATTCTTTATAGACTTTAACAGGGGTAGCGCCGGTGGCTAGACCGAGAACGGCCATTTCGCCCTTTTCCTGTTTTTGTTTGATGATGTTAGCTATACGATTAGCAACATCCACAGAGGCCTCTTCTTGATTAGCATATACCTTCACCGGTACACGTTCAAAACGAGTCTCCTCCAATAAGTTTAATCTTGCCATTGAATAAGGAATAATTATATTGTTTACAACCTGAACTAACAAATTTAAAAATAAAACCCATCTGAATCGAAGAAACTAGGCGAAATCGTGCAAAAAAAAGCATAAATAGGGATCGCAATCGGTTGTTCAAACGTAACGTCATGAACAAAATTAATTAGCATACCCATCCATTTTCCGAATTTGAATGTTTATTTTCCGAATCCGTCATTTTATTATTTAGAATAAATCTATATTTGCAGCGAATTATTTAGACCAGTTCTAAAATGAAATTAGAGGGATTTATACGTTATATAGTAAGCTGTTTATTAATCTTGTCTTCCATTGTCGCATTTGGACAACAAAGTATCGTAAAAGGAAGAGTCCATATAGAATCTGGAGAGTCAGTTAGCCATGCTACGATAACGGTGAAAGGTACTTCTATCAGTAGTATGTCTGATAAGAATGGATATTATTCCTTACCCAATGTGCCTTATGGTAATCAGGAAATACAAGTGACGGCTATTGAGATTCAACCTAAAACTGTTCGGTTAAAAATAGATAAACCCACGCATGATTTTTCTATATCTGTATCATCTACCGGTGATATCGCGATAGAAGGTGTAGAAGTAAGTCGGATGACGGAGAAAAAAGATATGGAGACAAGTGGTTTTGCTGTAGCGGTTATCGAAACAAAAGAAGCATCTCTTAGAAACCTGACCACAAATGAACTGTTAGATCGCGCTGTTGGTGTGCGTGTTCGGCAGAATGGAGGGGAGGGTTCGCCCATCGAATATAATTTGAATGGTATGTCAGGCAGTACCATTGGCTTGTTTCTGGATGGTATCGAGATATCGACGTACGGCTCTTCCTTTAACCTCAATAACATTCCGCCCGCGATGATTGAGCGCATTGAAGTTTATAAGGGGGTACTTCCTTCGCATTTATCTGGTAATTATATCGGTGGTGCGATTAATGTCGTCATGAAAAAGGATGCGTCTGCCAATAATATCACTGCGTCGGTTTCCTATGGGTCGTTTAATACGTATCGCGCGGATATAGGTGGACTGTATCGTAACCAAAAAAATGGGCTTACGTTTCGTGCTTCTGGTTTTTATAGTCACTCGGACAATGATTATGAGATGTGGGGCAAGTTTTCGAAATACACGCTCCCTAACGGTCGGGTGAGCAGGTACTATCGTACGAAACGGCCAAATGATGAATTTAGAACGATCGGGGGACGATTTGAACTCGGCTTTACGGATGTTCGTTGGGCAGATCAATTCTTTGTAGGTTATAATGTATCTGATTCTTATAAGGAAATACCACATGGTATTACCATGACTAAGCCCTATTTCGGACGATTTAACGACTATCAGGCGCACGTATTCAGCTTAAACTACCATAAAAACAATCTATTGCTGAATGGCCTGTCGCTCCAAGTGAATGCGGTGCATAGTATGCGTAATACGTATCTGCAAGATACCGTTAGCCGAAAGTACAACTGGGATGGAACACCTTTAATGGCTCCACCCAATAGCAGCGGCGAGGTGAAGCCTTATCCTTACGAACCGGGAATGGGGCAACAGGGCGAGGCGGTGATGACTGATATAGACCGTAAGATTACCAACATCCGCTCTAATTTAGCTTACATGGTATATCCGGGACACCGTCTGTCTGTCAATCATAAATTTGAAAGTACATCAAGAGACGATCAGGATCTATTGCACGTCGAACGGAGCCGTTGGATTACAAACAGTGATTTGACGACTAATATTTTTTCGGCGAATTATGAAACTGAATTGCTTGATGGGAAGTTACGAACCAACCTCTTCGGGAAGTACATGCGCTACCACAGCATACAGCATATCCCTGTTGAAGATGTTAATGGAACGATGCGGTATGACCGGCGTAAATCGACAAATGATAACAAAGGTTTCGGTGGAACTTTGTCCTACCAGGCAATAAAGGATGGTTTTGTGATTATATCGGCGGAGAAAGCTTACATTATGCCTACAGAACGACATATATATGGAGAACCCGAGATGAATTTATTGCCTAATCCGGGGATCTTGCCGGAAATGGCCATTAACTATAATTTGGGTGCGCGATACGGATTGGTCGATTTTGGTAAGCATAAACTGGCACTGTACGGGAATTTTTTCTGGCGAAATGGCTACGATAAAATCATTTTACAGACCCGTGTTGATCCGGTGTTAGAGGGAAGAGAGAATCAGGTCGAAGATATACAAGTGACGCAGTTCGTTAACTTGGCAAAAACGCAATCGATGGGATTTGAAGGAGAAGTCAATTATATCTATGACAATAAGCTGAATGCAATGCTTAATTTCTCCAAGTTCAACTCCTTGTTTAAGGTGGAGCAGGACGAACGTGGCAAGCCGCATAGCCTATATGGCTTGCAGGTGCCGAATGAACCGTTTTTTACGGTCAATGGAAATGTACAATATCGTCTAAGAAATTTATTTCAACGTCATTCTGCGATGAATCTATATTATAACATGGGCTATGTGGCACCCTTCAGTACGATTTGGGTGGAGTCGGAATGGTTTACGACCCCGACACAGTTTGCGCATGATCTGGGAGTTAGTTATCGTTTTCCTAGCGGAAAGCTGGTCGCCAGCCTAGACGCGAAAAATATTTTTAATGCAGAGGTGTATGACAACTTTGGTGTGCAAAAGCCTGGGCGGGCATTCTATGTAAAATTAAACTATACAATAAACAATTTTAAATAACGATAATATGAAAATACAATTTTTAAAGAACATAGCTTTAGGATCGGTATTAGCGATTGCGCTGGTGGGCTGCGAAAAGAATGATGGTCCAGACGATAATACTCAGGAAGTTTCCGGTCCGGATGTCTGGGATAGAGAATTCGTTACAATAACAGAAGCTTTTCCGGATGCGGAAGGCACCGCCGGAAATGGTGGAACAATGGCTTATGCGTTAACGCTAGAAGAGGCTGCTGACCCAAACTTTGAGGTTGACGTCTATACAGTAGGTTATCCTTTGCGCTCACAACGTACGGCACGTGTGCAGGGGTCCGCGAATGGAAACTTTTTGTATAATATTCAATATACCGGAAATGATGGCGGAATTTTTAACAAATACCGTGTTCGAGGCGGAGATACTTTTGAAGATACTTTTGAGGAAGTGAATACAGAGCCTATTTTAGGGTCTTCTCCTCGTTGGGTACTCGCCGCTCCCGGTATCGGTATTGGGGTCTATGCATCGGCGGAGGTGGAAGCATCTGCTGAGGGTGCAGGCGCTGATTTTATCGACGTGAAAAGTACGGCGAAAATCGCCGTTCTAGATTTGGATAACCCGGAAATTATTCGCCAAACGGAGTTCATTATTCCTTTTACCGACGAGCAGACAAAAACGGGCTACCAGATCGGACGTATTGATGTGCCTGTATTGAATGCTGCGAAGACGAAAGTGTTTATCGGCTGTAATTTGACCCGCTCGGATGTGACCAAGAAGTCGACCGTAAACAGTAGAGGTTCGCAGTCATGGCCAGCAGCAACAAGGGAAGTAGGCACGGCAACTTTGGTTGTAGACTATCCGTCGTTGACCAATCCGAAGTTGATTTATTCGGCGCAAGCGGATGTGAACAACCATTCTTATAGGACGATGACGCAATATGTGGGCGATGATGACCATGTATATCAGGCGGCGGCTTCACACGGAAGTGGATACAAAATTTTACGTATCAGTAGCGAAACGAATACTTACGATGATGGTTATGTGTTTGACCTTAGAACGGCTTTGGGCGTGAATGATGCCAACATCTCCGCATGGCGTTATGTAAATGATGGCGTAGGGGTCGTGTTGTACACCAGAGAAAATACAGATGGTGGCTATATTGCGCTTATTGATTTAACTGCAGGAACCGGGAAAACATTGAATACAGATAATCAATCTGATGTTGGATTTTCGGGCAACGACGATATAGACGGTACTTTCGCCCAATTTCAGAATATCGGTGTTGCAGGCGATTATGTATACGTTCCGATGACACCAAATGGTGTGGATGGGAATCTTTATTTGATTAATTGGAAAGAAGGAAGTATTACCAAAGGAGCAAGGCTTAAAAATCAATCAGGAAGTTATTATATCGGCGCGTACTAATGCTGATATAAAAGTAAATTTCTGATAAAAATTAGGAGAAGTAGAGACTGCTTCTCCTGTTTTTGTTCTTTTATAGATAGCAAAGGGAAAGTGAACACAATGAGTAAAAAAGCAAAGAGCGATTCAATCTGGTCGAAAGTCAGAAAGTTTTTCAACGATATCCACCTGTGGGGAGGCTTGATATCGGGTATTGTCGTTTTTGTGGTGTGTCTGACAGGAACGATTTATGTATACAATACGGAACTTCGGGAAGCTGCATTATCGGAGTATTATAACGTCGAAGAGGTACAAGAAAAGTTATCTCTCGATTCCTTATTGACGTTGGCGAAACCCGCTATCAAAGGAAAAATAACCGGTGTTAGCGTGCCTTTCAACGAAGGGAGGACGGCTGCTGTTTTGTATAACAAACCATCGAAGGAAGAAAGTGGGGGTGGGAGAGGTCGTCGCCGATCCAATCAAATGATGGTCAACCCTTATACAGGAGATGTGCTTGGCGACCCGTCCAATGTGAAGACGAAAACAGCAGAGTTTATGGGAAAAATGTTTGGTTTGCACCGCTGGTTATTGTTAAATGAGATTGAAGACCCTATTATCGAGGGTATAGAAAACCGCAAATTGGGTTCTTGGATTACCGGTACAGCGACGTTGTTGTTTTTATTGGGTGTGCTAACCGGATTAATCATCTGGTTTCCGAAAAAAATGAGAGCATGGAAGAATGGTTTTAAAATCCGTTGGACGGCTAATTGGAAACGGGTAAACCATGATTTGCACAATACGTTAGGATTATATACTTGGCTCATACTGTTTCTTATGGCGATAACAGGGCCTTTTTGGTCGTTCGAATGGTATAGAGAGGGCTGGCAGAAGACATGGGGAACATATCAGAACCCGAATACCCCTAAGGAAGAAAAATTGAAGCCTATATCGACGATTATAAACGGGAAGAGTGCTATGACCGTAGAAGAAACTATTTTGACGGTGAATAACGTGTTGCCTTATGATGGCGATATCACGATTAATTTTGCCTCAGACAGTATCGGAACCGTTGGTATCATAAAGAATAAAGTAGGTTTCTTTGCGCCTTCAGCAAGTGACAGGCTAACGCTAGATCAATATAGCGGTGAAGTCTTAGAGAAAGATATCTTCCGGGAAAAATCCTTTCGAAACCGTATCGGTAGCTCCATTAAAGCACTACATATAGGAGATGTATATGGACCGTTTACTAAGCTCCTATATTTTATTGGCTGTTTGGTAGCAACATCACTTCCGATAACCGGCGTACTTATATGGATAAATAAAATGAAGAAAAAGAACGGCAAGAAAGGCAAAGCCCGGCTTTAACGTCTTTTTTCTTTGCCGCCGATACTGCCGATAATCATTTCAATAATTGCCACTACGATCGCAAATAATGTAGCTGTCCAGAAACCGTCGACTTCAAATTTACTCCCCATAAGCTTATCACTCAACAGGATCATTAATACGGTGATGATAAACGAGACAAGCCCAAATGTCAACCAATTTAAAGGGAAAGTAAATAATCGCAAAATGCCTCCCACAATGGCATTTACTAATCCAATAACCAGTCCGGTTATAATCGCCCACCAAAAATTGGCAACGGCAGCTCCTGGAACAATATAGGCCGCAATAGCAACCACGGCACCTGTAAGTAATAAACTGATAATAAATTTCATCTGATTCTTTTTCACAAAGAACTCAAAAAAAGTGCCAAAGGGTGGAACTTTCTTAATAGTGCTTATTCGTTTAGCGCTCATAAAAGATTAATATTGTAAATGGTGAATTAATTTCTTAATTTAAATAGATGAGCAAAAAGTTGAATAATTGCGATCATTTTTGCTTTATGTGCCGCCATGCTGGGCGAGATTGGTGGGAAAATATCGATATCCGGCGACAGGTTATCAAAGCAAAAAAGGGACAGCAAATCATTAATGAAGGAGAGGAAGCTATAGGGGTGTATTTTGTGCAAGAAGGATTGGTCAAAGTACATAAAAGACATGGAGATAAAGAAAGTATTGTACGTTTTGCTAACCAAGGAGAGATTATAGGACATCGTGGTATGCCGGGAGATAAACCTATTTTTCCGATATCGGCTACTTGTTTAGAAAATTGTGTACTGTGTTTTGTTCCCTTCGATTTTTTTAAAAAATTATTGCGAACGAATCCCGCATTAACGTACGCCATGCTGCTGTTTTATGCAGATGAACTACAGCTCTCTGAACGAAAAACGACTAATCAGGTTCATTTATCGGTTAAAGGAAGGCTTGCATGGAGTTTTTTTCAGTTGGAGGAGAAAATGGGTACGGATAACGAGGGATATATTAAATTGATGCTGTCTAAGACAGATTTGGCGGCTTATGTGGGATCAACTTACGAGAGTGTGTACCGCATGATGACCGAGTTGGTGACAGAGGGCGTTATAGAGTCGGTTGATAAGTGTGTCAAAATAAAGGATAGGGCAAAACTTCTTAGTTATAGTAAATCGTAATAGATGCGGTTGACGATGAAATGGGCTAGAACGTGAGCGTATTATAGATTATGGTTTATTTCGGTCTTTTGCCATTTACGGATACTATCGGGCGTATTGTAGTTCCGGAAATCTTTCGCATTCCCCGAAGAAGGGAGTTTTACCGCGCAAAGATTTTTTATAGCACGTTTTACGGAAAAGCTAGTCAGGTACCCATGTTGGTAATCGAGGAATAATTTCTGTAGTCCGGAAGCGGTATAAATGGCACACAAGGGTTCGACCTGTTCATTTTTCGTATACAGATATACGTCAGCCCCCACAATCTGCCGACGAATGTCCAACAGTCGCTGTAATAGTGGCGTTTCAATATCGATCATATCACAGGGTAGCACGAAGAGGTCTGCTTTGGGGAACAGTTGGTGAGCGCTCAACAAACCAGCTAAAGGGCCTTTTACATCGACTTGATCGATGATCAATGTTTCGGAAGAAAATAGCTGACGATAAGTGCTCTGCTGGAGCGGATTAATAGAGAAATAGGTTTCCAGGCCCAGACTTTCTAACCTGTCGCTCATATGTTTGGCCCAGGTACAGCCATCCTTGCGTAACTGTCCTTTGTCGGTTCCCATACGGCTGCTTTTACCTCCGCATAGCACTAATCCTAACAATGTGTGTGCTGTGTTTTCCATTGATAAATAGTAGATTTCCATGTCGTCCATTTACTTCTGTTGACAGGAGCAATGTCCTCCCCAGGCCCGCTCACCGTCCACGAAATGCTCACATTTCCATAGCGGTACATGATGTTTGATACGGTCGATGATATACTGATTGGCTGCGTAGGCTTCCTCACGATGGGCAGCAGCAGTAATGACCACCACTGCTGTTTCCATGACTGAAACTTTGCCCAAACGATGGACGGCGATTGCAACTTGTAGTCCCCAACGTTGTTTTGCCTCATCCAGTAATGCCGCAATCATCTTGTTGGCCATCTGCTCGGCAGCCTCGTAAGAAAGGTGCGAGACTTCCTTTCCTTGGTGGTTATTCCGTACTTCGCCACTAAACAGCACGACTCCCCCCGCTTCTGGATGATGAGCCTGCTTCCAAAGTGCCATTACATCAATTTTTTCGGTGCTAAGATGTGTCATCATTAGCCTCCGCTACTAGGTGGAATGACTAAGATAAGATCGCCCTGACGAAGCTGGTAGTCCTCCTGCACAAACGTATCATCTACCGCAAACCGACATTGCTCCAATAATGTTGTGGCAAATGATTGCTGATCAATCAGGTAACGTCGTAAACGATTGATGTCTTTTGGGGTCTCTTGGACCTCCATAACGGAAGGGAAATAATCCTTCAATCCCGCAAAAAATTCCAAAGTAATCATATTTATCCTCCAATTGTCAACATACTTATTTCGCTTCCGGAAAACTGCATTTGTTTTTGCCCGAGTGCTGCATATAAACTCGTTTCCAATCCTTTCTGACTGCTGACCTCCCGAAGAGGTATGGGCGTATTACTACTTAAACAGCCATAAATATTTCCCTGAGCGTCTAATCGCAGACGATTGCAGTCGGCACAAAAAGGATGGCTTTCATTGGCAATGATCCCGAAGCTATGGCCGCAAGCGGTGTTCCAGTACGTTGCGGTGTCTCCGTATTTCTTTGCCTGTTCGTCGATTGCATAGACACTACTTATTCTTTCCAGCATGGCTTGCCTCGAGAAAAACTTGCTGTCTGTATCGCCAAATAGATGGCCCATGCCCATCAATTCCAAAAAGCGTATTTTAATACCATGTCTAAAGGCAAAATCTAGTAAAGGCAGGATCTCCTTATCGTTTTCACCGGCCATAATCACCGTGTTAATTTTTACCTCCAACCCTATTTTTTTTGCGGCTATTATTCCCTCGATCACCTGCTTTACACCCGCCCGTTTTGTGACCCTAAAGAAGGGAGTTTCGGATAATGCATCTAGCGAGACATTGATGGATCGAAGGCCGGCTTCTTGGAGAGAAGTAACTTTTTTCGCCAGTAAAAAGCCGTTTGTCGTCATCTTAATATCATGGATACCCAATTGTCGAATACCCGTTATTAATTTGGGGAGATCGGGGTATAGCAGTGGCTCACCTCCTGTTAAACGGATTGTCTGTAGATGCAATACATCGTGCAAGCGACCTATGAGGTCAATGAGCTCATCGCTGGACAACACAACCGGCCTTGGTATGGCTGAGGTGATTCCATCTTCACATACACAATAGGTGCACGCAAAGTTGCATCTATCGAGCAGGCTTACGCGCAGGACTTTGAATGATCTTCCGATAGGGTCTGTCAATGTTTGCATTACATGAAAAATAATAGTTTACAACAAGCAATCAGGAGCACTACGCTCAGCAAGGTGCGTACAGTTGCCATAGGAAAACGCGCACTACCAAAATATGCGCCCGTAAATCCTCCGGCAGCGGCCGCACAAAACCAGATGGCGAAGGATGTATCGATGTATATCGGGGTGGTATTACCTAATAAGCCGCTGAAAGAATTTAACGTTATAAAAATGGCGGAGGTAGCTGCAGCTTCCTTGGCATTGGCCCAGCCCAATAAGATAAGCAACGGGCTTAAAAAGATACCGCCACCGATATTGAGCATACCCGATAGGAGGCCGATAATGGCGCCTATGAGTAACGCCAGCGGTATATTTACCGTTTTGCGTTCTGGGCGCTCTTTGGGTGTTATCCCCAGCAGCCGGATGATAGGCAATATTAAGGCAAGTCCAAGTAGTACAAAATAGACTTTCCCCTCAAGCGCATACCGTGCACCTAGGAATGCCGTTGGAATAGAGGTGATCAAAAATGGCCAACAGGTAGACCATCTGAAGTATCCGGCACGCCGAAACTGAAAGAATCCTGTGCCGGCAACGAGCATATTGAGCATTAATATAAGTGGTTTGTATTGTGCTACGGGAATGGAAAAGATGGAAAAGACAGCAATGTAGCCGCTGGCACCTCCGTGTCCAACCGAGGCATACAAAAAACCAACAACAAATAGGACGAATGCGATATAATAGAGTTCCATGTCAATGTTTTAAAGATGTGGTGTTGATTTGATCAAATGCTATAAATTCTCTTTTGGGAGAACCGCATAGACCACAGGTATAATCTGCAGGTAGATCGTCGAAGGCGATACCTGATTCTATTGACGCTAATGCATCCCCATAAGCGGGATCATAAATACTGAGGCAATGTGGGCAGCGGAATAATGATTGCTGCGGGGCACTATGCGAAAACTCCGGTAAATCGGAGGGATGATGTTGAGGCTCCGGATTGCTGTTTTGTAATGTGGCATCGTAAAAGCAATCACAAAGTGTTTTTAGCGTGGCGGGTAACGATTTCTCTGTTACGCGTTGTTTATAGAGAACGAGGTTATAAGAGTTGGCCTTGAAATCTTGCGTGTGGAAAACATCGAAGTAAGGTTCACTGTTCCCATGGTTGATCTGTTTGATGATAATCGAACCCCAGATGCCACTGTTTGATCCAATCTTAATGCCAAAACAAAGTCGGTAAGTTCGAATATTCCAGCGATCAAAATACCTGACGATGGAACGCTTCAACTTTAGCGCTGGTTCGCACCAGTCTTCGATTTGCCAATTTAGCTCGTTGGAGGCGTGGCGCAAGTTAATACGGTGTTTGTCGAGAATGATATCCCATTCTTTACGATCTTGCTGTCGGATGTCTTTAATGATGAGAGACCGCCAGGGCGTCGTATATATCTGACCTACCCGAGATGTTTGGCAAACGTTGCAAACGTCCAGCAAAAAGGAAACGGTGTAACACTCGTCTGGCCGATAAATGCCTAGCCAATATTTATCGTCATATGGGTTAAAACCTTCATAATAGGGAAGACGGAAATCCGATTCCGTTAGCGGTTCTTGGACTTGTTGAAAATGAAACGCACCCGACGCTTTAATTTTTAATTCCAGATCCACACATACAGCAGCAATGTCGTCTTCTGCTATATCTTTGTTATCCATTATGGCGCTTTCCAGTTCCTTGCTGACGGCGGCAATATCCATGGAATAAATGAGTGATGACCAGCTTCTTACTTGATTTGTTTTGGGCCATCGGATATAGACATGCCAATAATTGCCTACTCCGGAGGATACAAAATTCAAATTACCGGTATAATAAGATACAAAAGACTGATTCGCATCTACAATGTTGATCTTTAGTTTGGGCGTAAATTCAAAGGACGCTAAAATATCTTTATAAATTCCCTCTCTCAACCAATGCGGCTGATTGTAAAGACCATCGGCCACATAAGAACTTACGATATTTGGATAGTGATTTTCATTTACTTCATACAGCAGTTCTTGATTAAAGAGCTGATATTCGATGTCTTCCATTTGTGTTGGAGTGGCTGAAAAAAGCAGTTGTTGGCGTGTGCCGATCTTCACGGTTTTAACCTCTGCCGCATGCGCTGCTTCCAGTATGGCCTTGAAATCACCCACCGATACATAGCCTCCAGGTAGATTGATTTTCACGCGTTTCCATTCCTGTTGTATCTGCTTAGCCATTCGTAACCTCCATTTCTTCTTTTTCTGCCAAAAAATTATCCAAAATTGCCATCACTTGCGGACGGCATGAGCCGCATCCTGTTCCGGCACCACTGGTTTCGCATAATGTTTTTAGCTCCGTGCATCCGGATTGGATGAGCTTTTGCAGGTTCCCTTCTCCGACCTGGCTACAGCTGCAAATCAACTTACCGATAACCGGCTCTTTTGCACTGCCGCTACGCAACAATTGTAACCGTTTTTCACTAAGTTCTGTCTTGTTGGTGATCAGGTCTTTGAATTCTAGAAATTCATTCTTATCACCAATGAGTACAGCGCCTACTAAGCGATCTTGATGAATAATACATTTTTTATAATAGCGCTTTGCCTTGTCAATAAATACAATCTCTTCATATTCCTCGTTCGGACAATCAACGATGCCAATACTACAAAGATCGAAGCCCTGTATTTTGATGATGTTCATAAAGACAGAACCTGGATATATACTACCGATGTCGCCGTTATGATAACGGGCCACCACAGCGCTTTGCTGTTCGGCGGCAGCCGAAAAGCCGTACATGATCCCCTCAAATTCGGCAATTTCACCGATGGCGTAGATAGCTGGATCACTTGTTTGTAATCTATTGTTTACCACTACGCCACGCTGGCAGTACAATCCGGCGGCTTTTGCCAGCTCAATATTAGGCGTTGTACCGATAGCAACAATAACGGCATCGCATTTGATCTGTCGGCCACTCTTCAATTCCACCTTATTGACTTTGTTTCTGCCGTAATAGAGTTGTACCTCGTCGTTATAAAAGACATCACAGCCTTGGTCAATCATCTCTTCATGGAGCAATTGACTACCGAGGACATCCAATTGCCGGTTCAAAAAACGCGAAACACGCTGGACAACCGTAACCTGTACGTCCATCTCCCGCAAACTCGCCGCCATCTCCAAGCCCAACAGTCCGCCCCCGATAATGACTACAGAAGCGTCCTTACGGAGGAATTTACGGAGATTATCGGCATCCGACCGATGTCTGATGCTGAATATCCCCGGTAGCGATGGAATATCTTTGGGCATTGCCGACCGACTGCCGGTGCCTAGAATCAAGGTGTCATAAGGTGTTTTTATTCCTCTGGAATCTTCGACATATTTATGCTCGCGATCGATACGGGTCACGGTAACGCCTCTGATATGGTTAATGTTGTAGACATTCTTTTCTTCCTCATCCCGCATTTTGACGAGTTCCTCCCATTGTTGGTCGCCGCTTACATAATGTGGTAGCATGACCCGGTTGTAAAAGGGCAGGTTTTCATTGCTGATCACGGTTATCTCATCCCTTGTATTGATTTCCCGAAAAGCTTTGACGAAACCGAAAGCTCCGGCACCGGCGCCGACAATCACAATGCGCTCAAAGGGCTTCTCGTAAGGAACTACCTGAACGGCGCAGAATTTGAAATCCGGTTCTTTTGAAATGGGATCGAGCAGCGGGTTGGTGAGGTTATTTGCCCGATGTAAGTCCGTGTCACCGAGCTTTCCCCAGTGCATGGGTAAAAAGACACATCCCGGTTTTATGCTGGTGCTGAGGCTGGCCTTGACGCGTACATGACCGCGACGTGAGGTGATTTCGACCAGTTGTCCCTCCGTTACGCCGAGCCGTTCGGCATCCTCGCGATGGATTTCGAGCTGAGATTCGCTGATATGCTGTTTCAGCTTACTGACTTTACCCGTCTTAGACATCGTATGCCATTGGTCTCGGATGCGTCCGGTGGTCAGAATAAAAGGAAAGGCCGCATCTGGTAATTCGCTACGCAGATCGGTATCCGGACTGTGGATAATGGCTTTCCCGGACGGTGTATAGAAGTCATGATCGGCAAATAAACGCGTTGTTCCTATTTTTCGCCGCTTATTGTAAGGCCATTGAATGGTTTTATGTTTGTCGATCTGTGTATAATCCAGACCTTCGATATGCAGATTTGTTCTGGCTGTGAGTCGCGTATGTTCTTTGTATATGGCTTCGGTGTTTGGATAATCAAAACCTGCAAAGCCCATTTTTTTGGCAAAACGACAAATAATTTCAGCGTCAGGAAGTGCTTCGCCCGGCGGGTCGATGATTTTGTGTAAATGACTGATCCGACGTTCGGAATTGGTCATCGTTCCTTCTTTTTCTGCCCAGGCAGCTGCGGGCAAAATGACATCGGCATAAGCTAAGGTTTGGGGCTTGTTACTGATCTCCTGCACCACGACAAATTTAGCCTTTTCCAAGGCCTGTTCTACTGTTCGCGTATCGGGTAGGCTTGTCAATGGGTTGGTACATAATATCCAGACGGCTTTCAGCTTGCCGTCGGCCAATGCTTCAAACATTTCGGTAGCGGTAAGCCCCGGTTTGTCGGATAGGGTAGTTCCTCCCCAAAAATCAGCCACTTCCTGCCGGTGCGCCTCGTTTTTCAGATCACGATGTGCGGGCAGCAAATTGGCCAGACCGCCGACCTCCCTGCCTCCCATAGCATTTGGTTGGCCCGTCAACGAGAAAGGTCCGGAGCCTGGTTTACCGATTTTTCCGGTAATCAAGTTTAGATTAATGAGCGACAGATTTTTATCCACACCTTTCACACTTTGGTTAAGCCCCATTGTCCACATGGTCAATAGGGTTTTCGATTCGCCGATATAGGTTGCGGCTTGACGGATTTCATATTCAGGTATACGGCAGATACGTGCCGCTTCCGTTACGGTGCGCTCAAATACACGTGCTTTGTAATCTTCAAACCCCGCTGTATGGTGCGCTATAAAATGGTGATCAATAGTATCCTGCTCAATCAGAAGTCTGCCAATAGCATAATTCAAAACCATATCTGTACCCGGTTGGATCTGTAGGTGTAGATCGGCAATAGCTGCCGAATCCGTTTTCCGGGGATCGACCACAATGATTTTTGTGTGTGGATGATTTGCTTTGTGTGCTTCTACCCGACGCCAGAGAATGGGATGGCACCAAGCGGGGTTGGCTCCTTCTACTAAAAAGCAATCGGAGAGCTCGATATCATCGTAGCAAATAGGCACGGAGTCCTCCCCAAGAGCCATTTTATAGGCAGCAACGGCACTACTCATGCATAGGCGTGAATTGGTGTCTATATTGTTGCTGCCTATAAAGCCTTTTATCAGTTTATTGATGACGTAATATTCTTCCGTGAGGCATTGACCAGATGCGTAAAAGGCGACCGCATTCGGACCGTATTTATCCATCATCGTACGGAATACAGCGGCTGTACGGGTGAGCGCATCTTCCCAGCTGACCCGTTGCATCGGCATATTGCGGTGATATCGCATTTGCGGATAAAGTAGACGGTCGGACTTATCGTTGACCGTGTACTGCAGATTCATGCCCTTGCTGCATAATTTCCCCCGATTAACCGGATGTTCTCCGTCGCCTATTACCGTTACCGCATTGTGTTTATCTAGCTGGATTTTCACACCACATCCGACACCGCAATAACAACAGGTACTTGTTACTTCTGTTTCTTTCATGTCTGACAAAAGGCAAATCAATTCCTATTTTACTGTTGAAAGTCGAGCTCTCCTGTTTCCATACTACGCTTGATTGCTGGCTTTGGCTGGAATTTAGTCAGTGCGACTAACAAACCGATGAACACGACCCCTGCGCCGATATACTGAAAGGCATCCGCATAGGTCAGGTTTTCGGACTTGAACAGAAAACCAACCAACATGGCGCCAATGTTTCCGCCGGCACCTACGATACCGCTGACGATACCAATATTATCTTTGTTGATAAAAGGTACGATCCCATATGTACAGCCATTGGCCATCTTCAGAAACAAGGCGAAGATCAGCATGGAAACAACGGCAAAAACCAAAGTTCCTGAAGCAGCAAACAACGCGATACCCAGACCTTCCAAAACCAAAAGCAGCCCTAACAATGTCCCTTTTCCTTTTAGCCCGAATCGCTTGCCGACTTTGTCACTTACGATACCTCCCAGTGCACGGGCAAAAATATTCATGCCGCCGAATATACCGGCCATTGCACCTGCTACAATGATACTCGTGCCAAAACGGTCTATAAAAAATATGGCCGCCACATTATCTACGGTAATCTCAATGCCGAAGCAGGCGGCGTAAGCGAGTGTCAATACCCATACACGATAGTCTTGCAATGCTTCCACAAGTGATCCCTTGCTTTTTTTCTGATAAGCAGACACATCCTTTTTCTGCAAATCGCTAAAATTCCCTGCAGGTGCATCTGTCGTGTATCGGTAGTAAATAAAAGCCATGATCAGAAGGATGACGCCAGGAACAATCATGGCGAGTCTCCAGGAGTCCGCTTCGCTAACAAAACCCATCGCGGCAAAACCCGCAGCAATTAATGGCATAACCAAATTGGTAACGCCGCCGCCGAGATTTCCCCATCCACCAGTTACGGCATTGGCGGTGCCGACAATATTCGGCGCAAACATCATGGATGTATGAAATTGGGTGATGACAAAAGAAGCGCCAACAATTCCTATACAGAATCTGAATAGCAAAAAAGAGGTATAACTGTTGCTTAGGCCAATAAGCATGATCGGGATAGCACCCACAACTAATAAAATGGTATAAGTGAGGCGTGGACCCAGTGTGTCGCACAACTTGCCGATCAATAAGCGGGCAATAATGGTGGCGGAGACGGACGCTATAATGATATTACCGACCTCACTCTTGGTCAAATTCAGCTGATCGCGAATCATGGGCATCAAAGGCGCGACACCAAACCATCCGAAGAAACAGAAAAAGAACGTTATCCAGGTGATATGGAATGTACGCATTTGAACACCTTTGAATGAAAATATGTTGAGCTTTGAAAGGGGGGATTGATTCTGTTGCATCGTTAGTATGGTTTAAATAATATTAAAAAAAGGATGTAAAGAGAGTACCGGTATGCTGTCGTTTTCTGCAATTACATGTTTGTTATGGACATGCCAGCCGATACCATCGCATCCCACAGTAGCTGTTATATCTCCCGAGCCATGGTGAGGCTTCCAGGTGTATCCATATTCCCCAGCATGCCGAAAAACAGGAAAAAACTCATCGAGCGAAGATTTCTTAAATCTGGGAATCATTAATGTCGACGTTTGGAAGCGTTCGTTCGTAAACCCCAGACATCCGTGGAGATACTCCTCTACAAATAGTTTGAAGGTCATGAAACATGATAAGGGGTTTCCGGGCAACGCAAATATGATCTTGCCTTCTGGTAAGCATCCGACCAAAAGGGGTTTGCCGGGTTTAATGGAGACTTTATGAAATAATATCTCTACGCCCAGTTCTCGTAAAATCTGGGGCACATGATCGGCATCGCCAGCAGAAACACCTCCGTTGATCAGGATGAGTTGTTGCTGCGTGGCTTGTTTCAGGGCCGCTGATAACGCTTTGGGTTTATCAGACACATGCTGACAAGACCGAATGGGCAATTGCCATTGTTCGCAAAGCGCGCGCAATAGATATTGATTACTGTTGCGGATTTGAAAGTGTTCTGGTTGCTGATCGATATCGACCACTTCATTGCCGGTGGTGACAATCCCTACTGTGGGCATTTTATAAACGGGTGCTTGGTGGACGCCCAAAGCTGCTAATGTTCCGATTAGTGAGATATCACAAACGCGGGGCGTGGTAACGGCCAGTTCGTTTTTCTTTAGATCTTCGCCTCGTTGTGCAAGGTGTTGCCCACGCGAGATAGATTCACAGCGAATAAGAGCCGTACCATTTGGTGTAAAGGTAAGATCCTCTTTCCTGATAATGGTGTCCGCAGGAATAGGGCAGGCTGCACCGGTCATAATCTTATAGCATTCGCCGGTTGCAAGAGCTGTAGAAGTCTCCATACCGGCAAAAATTGTTGTGCGAATAGGGAATTCCCGGATGCCGTTATTCCAGTCGTCGATGCGTATGGCTATTCCGTCCATCGCTGCACGGTTAAACGGAGGATAATCCCTGTCTGCAAAGATGGGATGGGCGAGTACGCGGTTTAATGATTGGGCGAGAGGAATACGTTCTGTAGGAAGCAGCTTAACCATGCTTCGAATCTTGTCCCGGGCTTCCAGATAGGTCAACATATCAATGCCCTCCTCCCATCATCATTTTCCGGGCATGAAACAAGGCTGGCAAAATCGCCTCTAAACACTCTTTCACACCGTTGGTGCTTCCGGGTAACGTAACGATAAGTGAATTGCCGATTGTCCCCGCAACGGAG
Organism: Sphingobacterium arenae; assembly: GCF_014692505.1. Classification (GTDB taxonomy): domain Bacteria; phylum Bacteroidota; class Bacteroidia; order Sphingobacteriales; family Sphingobacteriaceae; genus Sphingobacterium; species Sphingobacterium arenae. The sequence goes on from NZ_JACNYK010000001.1 coordinate 544,516, forward strand.
CGACTCATCATAGCCAGTGGCGTCCGTTGCTGCCCGTGTCCGCGCATAGCTTCGACAATGCCATCTGCCCTTTTGTCGATTAATTCAGAAACGGCTTCCACGGTAACATCCCGTGGTCCCAATCCAGTTCCGCCCGTTGTAAAAATAAAATGTATGTCTCGATCAACCCATGTTTTGACGGCTTGTTGGATGCGAGGTTTCTCATCTGCAACGATTTGGTAATCCAATACCTGTGCGCCAGTGGCCTCCAACATTTCTTCAATTTTTCGACCACTGTTATCCTGCCGATGTCCGCTAGCGGTAGCATCGGAACAAACCAAAATAGCGCAGGTGGCGAGGGGTGCTAAAAAGCGATTATGGTCAGATTTACCGCCTGTTTTATTTGCTAGGCGAATATGGCCAATCTCCAATTGATTGTCGACAGGCTTCAACATATCGTAAAGCTCGAGTGCTGCTATGGATGCAGCAGTAAGCGTCTCCATCTCTATACCGGTACGACCTATGGACTTGGCAGATACTGTAATCAATATCCCGGCACGCAACTGCGGTTCGGTAAAAAAATCTGGATGGGAGCTGGGATAGATATATTCGAAATCGACCTGCATCGCGTCAATATTAACTGAGTGACAGTGAGGCAATAGTTGTGGGGTGGTCTTTGCCCCCAAGAATGCTGCTGCGCGAGCAACATCAAACAGGTTTCCTTTGGGAAGTTCATCCCGTTGGATTTTGACAGCTGTTAACTCGGTAATATAGATCACTGCATGAGCTAGAGCTGTGCGTAACGTATTGATTTTATGACTTATATCTCTCATGCTTTCATTTCTGGGGTGGTCTCTGTTGGATCGGATTGCAAACTGGAAAAATTAATGACGCGTTTCTGAAGAGAAAGCACATCGAATAAAAGCAATTTACCCGTCAGTTTGTCTGGCAAATCCAATACTACTTTGATGGCCTCGTTTGCCATCAACATACCCGCTATCATACTGCCGATGACGTACGTGCCGGATACTTCACAGCGCATGCTTTCCGCAGCTGGCTGCAGGGTGAATAAATCGTCTATGGCCAGGCGTTGCGCTTCATAGTTAAAAATGGTGATCTGCACTTCAGAACGAAAAATAGATCCGTAGATGACTGGTCTACCGAGCTGAATACCCGTATGGCCGATTAATAAGCGGGAAGGAAAATTGTCTGTGGCATCGATGATGATGTCATATTCAGAAAATATGGCGTGAATGTTGGTTTCGTCTACAAAAAATGGGTGCTCTCTGAAGATCGTTGCCTGATATCGGTCCTTTAAATGGGTGACCGCAGCTGCAGTTTTCAATGTTCCAATTTGCGCTGGCGTATAGAGATATTGGCGTGCTAGATTTTTGAGCTCAACCTTATCGCCATCAAGTACTCCGATATATCCAATGCCACTAGAAGCTAATGCTGAAACCGCAGGGCATCCCAATCCTCCGGCACCAACCACCAGCACGCGGGTAGATTTTAATTTGTTGAGGCCCTTATTGCCCATAAACGGCAGTTGAAGATGGTCGCTAAAAAATCTACTATCCATTTCGCTCATTCGGTTATATCTTATATCCCAAACCGATACCTAAAGTCCACCTCCCGTTGTCAACATTTGTCTTGGGTATATAGAATGTCGGTACCTGTAATGCCAGATGCCTAAAAATGGTTAAGGTAGCACCAAGCCCTAAAGTGGGGGTAAACGCAGCATTCTTTACAACGGAGGTATCTTCTTTAATTTTGACAGAAGGTAAGAACCCTAACATAAGGTTCCATTTCTGTGTGGTATATTTCACGGCGGGTCCGGTACAATTGATATATGCGCCATTGTCCGCATAGCCACCTACGATAATTCCGTCAAAAGCTTGTACACTAATTTTTTTATGCTGCGCATGTACAGCTGTTGCTGTCAGTACTATGCATGCTATCGTACAAAAGGTGCGGTTTGTCTTCATGTTTACAAAGGATTACTTATTGACTGCTATTATATATTAATTCTGTAATGCAATATATACGAACCCGTCTTCCACTTTTACCGGATAAGTCTTGATAGCGCATTCATCGCCAGAGAGACATTCGCCGGTGTCCAGTGCGAATGTTTTCTTGTGAAAAGGGCAAGCGATTTTGGGTTTATCGCCTAATGATCCGATCATACCGCGACTAAGGATCATTTGTCTTTTATGTGGGCATTCGTTCTGTGTGGCGTACCATTCATTACGGCGCTTGAAATAGAACAGTGCAACCTGCTGATCTTCTAGTTTTACACAGATGCCTCCATTTTCAATGGTGTCTTCTACGCGACAAGCTAATTTCCATGAAGTGGTTGTTAACATTTCCATAATGATATTGTGTTAAAGTTTTGTATTTAGTTGATTAATATGTTATTGGGGCATTCCAGTCGGCCGCTTTCTTTTGCCCGCGCATTTCTTCGAATTTCACTGTTTCATCTTTCTCGGAAGGCGCATTCACAAAATGAACAAACCGCTTGCGTATATCCGGGTTGTTAACCGCAACCTTCCATTCACATTGATAGGCGTCTACTAATGCCTGCATCTCTTTTTCCCAAGTTTCCGCCATTCCAAGACTGTCTTCCACGACAACATTCCGGAGGTAATCGACGCCGCCTTCCATTTTATTCAGCCAAGTGGCCGTACGTGTTAATGGATCGGCAGTGTGTATATAAAACATAAGGAACCGGTCTAGATAGCGTATACAAGTTTCACTATCGATGTCACTCACCAAGAGATGCGCATGTTGAGGTTTGCTGCCGCCGTTTCCGCATACATACAAATTCCAGCCTTTTTCCGTGGCAATGATTCCAAAATCCTTACTCTGCGCTTCGGCACATTCCCGGATACAACCGCTGACGGCGGATTTCAATTTGTGGGGAGATCGGATCCCACGATACCGTTCTTCGATCTGAATAGCAAAGGATACACTATCGTGAAGACCAAAACGACACCACGTACTTCCTACACAGCTTTTTACCGTGCGTAAAGCTTTTCCGTAGGCATGTCCACTTTCAAAACCAGCTGCAATTAACTCTTCCCATATAAAAGGAAGGTCATTGAGGTGCGCGCCAAACATGTCGATGCGTTGTCCGCCCGTGATTTTGGTATAAAGCCCATATTTCTTAGCGACTTCGCCGATAACGATCAGTTTTTCGGGTTGGATTTCTCCTCCCGGTACGCGTGGTACAACAGAATAGGTTCCACCTCGTTGTATATTGGCCAAAAAGCGGTCATTGCTATCTTGAGCCACATCATTTCCCTTTCCCAGTATCATTTCGTTCCAAAGGCTGGCTAATAGCGAAGAAACTAGGGGTTTACAGACTTCACAGCCGTGCCCTGTTCCAAGATTGTCCAGTACACTGTCGTAGGTTCTTAGATCATGAATCTTGATGAGATCAAATAGCTCTTGTCGACTAAAATTGAAATGTTCACATAGGGTATTGCGAATATATTTACCCTGTTTCTTCATGGTATATGCTACCAGGTCTTTGACCATAGGGACACAGCCACCACAACCAGAACCGGCTTTCGTGCATTTCTTGATATCATCGGCATTCTCACATCCTTGCTGACTTACCGCATCACATATTTGAGCCTTTGTAATGCCTTCGCAGCTACAGATCAACGCCGTGTCGGGCAAGGCTTCCAGTCCTGTGCCGGCGGGTTTACTTTCACTTTGTTCTCCTAAAAGGAGCGTTTCGGGGTGTTCCGGTAGCGGCATATTGTTATTTACAGTCTGTAATAACATATTGTAACTCGCTGCTTCACCCACCAAAATACCACCTAATAGCCTTTTACCATCCGGACTGATATTGAGCCGTTTGTAAATACCTTTATTCTTGTCTTCCAGAAGAATGGTCCGAGCATGAGGCTCCGTGATAAATGGATCTCCAAAACTAGCCACATCGACGCCCATTAATTTTAGCTTTGTGCTCATGTCGAAACCAGAAAAAAGCTTTTGTTCGCCAGAAATGGTAGTTGCGGCGACCTCTGCCATTTCGTATCCAGGAGCTACCAAGCCATATATCATATCGTTATAAAGGGCGCATTCACCGATAGCGAAGGTGTGAGGGTCGGACGTACGCATGCTCTCATCGACGACGATTCCTCCGCGAGGTCCAATAGCCAGTCCCGCAGCTTTTGCTAACTCATCACGAGGTTTGATGCCTGCCGATATGATCAAGATATCGCTGTCCAATTGCGTGCCATCAGCGAATGCAAGCCCTGTTATTTTATTTTTGCCTAGTATTTGGGTTGTGGATTTTTGCAGAAAGCAGGTCAATCCTAGTGCCTGTAGCTTGTTTTGTAATAGGCTGCTAGCCATGTCGTCAATTTGTCTGGGCATTAGTCGTGGAGCAAATTCCACAACAGCTGTTTCTTTTATGCCGAGATCTACGAGTGCTTTTGCTGCTTCCAGACCTAACAATCCACCGCCAATGACCGTACCTTTATTTGCGGCCGAGGCATATGCTTTAATTTGGTCAAGGTCTTCGATCGTGCGATATAAAAATACCCCTTCTTTGTCGACACCGGGAATTGGGGGGACGAAAGCAGCCGATCCGGTAGCTAGGATGAGGTAATCGTAATCTATCTGGATATTCTTTTTGGAATGGATGCGTTTTTTTTCAATATCAATGTCTACAATAGGGTCATGGAGATATAAATCAATATTATTTTCTTCGTACCACTCGTTTTTTGACAAAAATAAATCATTTAATGTCTTATTTCCGAAATAATCAGTGAGATGTACACGATCATAAGCCCTAATTGGTTCCTCGCCGAACACTATTAGCTTAAAATTGCTGCTTTTTGTTGTTAATTTTTCGCAAAACTTATGACTAACCATTCCGTTTCCGATTACTACGACTGTTTTTATGTTCATTTTTCAAATATTTAGAGGTAAAAAATGATTTTTCGCTATTTATTTTGCTAATTTATGTTTTTGATATCAGTAAATGAAATATTTTCATGATATATATCATATTATTTTATATTTTTGATTGATTTGTGGTAAATTTTAATGATTTTTATATGGTAAATCGGTTAAAATCTCTAAAAATAGTCGGTTCTGGTCCGGGTGATCCAGAATTATTGACGATAAAAGCGTATAAAAGCATAAAAAATGCCGAGGTAATACTGTATGATAACCTAATTAATGAAGAAATACTCCATATTGCTTCGGAAAAATGTCTAAAAATATACGTGGGAAAGCATCCGTACGGAAAATACATGCCACAGGAAGATATAAATACATTAATAGCTTATTATTGTGGGCGTTTTTCCAATGTGGTAAGGTTGAAAGGAGGTGATCCGTATATATTTGGTAGAGGATTCGAAGAGTGGTTTGTTGCAAAGGAGTTGGAGATCGAGGTAGAATATATTCCAGGGATCAGCAGCATGCAAGGTGTAGGATTGAGTGATATACCGCTGACGCATCGTGGTGTTAGTGAAGGCGTATGGGTCTTGACAGGTATGAAAAGAAATGGTGATATCGCGACTGACCTTTCGTTAGCGGTTCGCTGTAATTCTACAGTTGTTATATATATGGGTATGCGTAAATTAGCAGAAATCGCACGGATCTATCTGATGAATGGTAAGGGAGATCGCCCGGCTGCGATCATACAGCGGGCTTCCAGGGCAGATGAAAAGAAAGTGCTATGTAAGGTTAAAGACCTGGTGAAGGCGAGTCAGCAAGCAGGGATGTCTCATCCTGCTATTGTTATTATCGGTGAAGTTGTCAATTTGCAGTATAATCTTTCTGCTTTATTGCAGCGAGAAAGAAATATGGTGTAATTGTTTTGATAGTCGAGCGTACTATATTTGATTTTCTGCATGCTTTTTGATAGCATTAACATAGTTAATAGTTATAAACTAGAAAAGATATGAGGAAGATGCTGTTTGTGTGGCTAAGTATGCTGATTGGACTTCAGGCTATAGCACAAAATAACCAAAATATAGTCGGAAAATGGAGAACCGTGGACGATGAAACGGGAGAGACAAAATCTATTGTAGAAGTTTTTCAAAAAGCAGACGGTAAGTATTATGGTAAAATTAGCAAACTCCTCATCAGGCCGGAGAACGACAAATGTGTGCAATGTAAAGATGATCGGAAGAATCAACCGCTGTTAGGACTGGAAATTATCCGTGGCATAATACGAAAGGGAAGCGAGTTTTCCGATGGTACCATTACAGATCCTAAAAATGGTAAGACATATAAGTGCATCATCACGAGGAAAGGGGATGAACTTCTTGTTCGAGGTTACATCGGTTTTTCCCTAATTGGAAGAACGCAGACCTGGAAACTTGTAAATTAGTTGTTCTCCCGTAGATAATGACTAAAAATATTTTCCGTGCGTTGCAATTTACACATTATATAAAAAAGTGTATTATTCATCAGATTTTTCTATTAGGAGTTCTTGAATGCTACGCATTTTGCGTAAGTTTGAGATGAAATAACGCGCCATGTCTGTTAATATGTCTTACCGGGAGAATGTTAAGCTTGCCTTACAATCCATTGTAAGCAATAAGTTGCGTACTTTTCTGACGGCGTTGATTATTGCTATTGGAATAATGGCACTTATTGGTGTATTAACTTCTATTGATGCCATGCAAAGCTCGTTGACCAACTCCTTCTCGTCAATGGGATCCAATTCATTCAATATTCGTAATCGTGGGGTGAATGTCCGCATTGGAGATTCCGGGAGCCAAGCAAAAGTGTTTCCGTCCATTACATACCGAGACGCTTCAGCCTTTAGGGAAAGATTTGACTATAGTGCTGTTGTTTCGCTTAGTGCAAATGTCACCTGGGGAGCAACGGCCAAGTATATGGCTGAAAAGACAAACCCCAACATCGGCGTAATAGGTGTGGATGATAATTACCTACAGACATCAGGGTATAAGCTTTCTGATGGACGAGATTTTACCATTCAAGATGTGGAAAATGCGCATGGTGTGGTTATTATAGGTGAAGAGGTTAAAGGTAAATTATTTAAAAATAATAAGAATCCAATAGGGGAATATATTACCATTGGTGGAGAACGGTTTACGGTGATTGGCGTGCTAGAAAGCAAAGGATCAAGCGCTGGCTTTGGTTCGGATAAAACGTGTTTTGTTCCCCTGTCGCGTGGAAGGGCGATGATGTCGCAGGGAAACCCCTCCTATGTCATTACTGTTATGACTACGGATCCCTATAAAATGGAGGGCGCTGAAGGAGAGGCTATTGCAACCTTTCGTAAAATCAGGGGATTGACAGCGAAACAAACCAATGACTTTGAAATTGTGAAATCGGATGCGGTGGCGCAGATACTGATGCAGAACCTTGCCTACGTAACGTTGGGTGCTGTTGTTATCGCTTTTATAACATTGGTGGGGGCTTCTATTGGTCTAATGAATATTATGCTGGTTTCTGTGACGGAACGGACACAGGAAATCGGTGTGCGGAAAGCCATTGGGGCAACTCCGGAGGTGATCAGGAAGCAATTCTTAATGGAAGCTATTGTGATTTGTGTGCTTGGAGGGATTGTCGGTATTGTAGTTGGTATCGCTATAGGTAACCTGCTGGCATTGGCCTTGGGGGCAGACTTCATTATTCCTTGGAAATGGGCGGTTTTGGGGATGTCTGTTTGTATCGGTGTGGGCATGCTGTCCGGCTACTATCCGGCCTCAAAGGCTTCAAAGCTGGATCCCGTTGAAGCATTGCGGTACGAGTAAACGGAGTAAACGATTGCATGCGCCGTATTCCAAAATATACCCCTATCTTCGTAAAAGTTCAAGGCAATATAGCTTTAGTTACTAATAACTCATTACTTTTAAGATGTACAACACTTTAAAACCAGCATTGGAAAAAGAGCTTGCAGCAATTAAAGAAGCAGGTTTGTATAAAGAGGAACGCATTATTGTGACACCGCAGGGCGCTGATATCAAAGTTGATACGGGGCAGGAAGTCATCAATTTTTGTGCAAACAATTATTTGGGCTTGTCTTCCCATCCGAAAGTGATAGAAGCAGCAAAGAGCGCGATTGACCGGTATGGTTACGGCATGTCGTCCGTTCGGTTTATCTGTGGGACGCAAGATGTTCATAAAGAATTGGAACGTAAATTATCCAAGTTTTTGGGGACTGAAGATACCATTTTGTATGCGGCGGCGTTTGATGCAAACGGTGGGGTCTTCGAGCCGTTATTTGGTGCGGAAGACGCTATTATATCCGATGAGCTGAATCATGCCTCCATTATAGACGGCGTGCGTTTGTGTAAGGCGCAGCGCTTCCGATATAAAAATTGTGACATGGAAGATCTGGAAGCTCAACTGAAAGCAGCTTCGGGAGCCCGTCATCGAATTATTGTAACGGACGGAGCCTTTTCTATGGATGGTTCAATGGCCCCTTTGGACAAAATCTGTGATCTAGCGGATCGGTATGAGGCCTTGGTCATGATTGACGATTCGCACTGCTCAGGCTTCATCGGGAAAACTGGTCGAGGGACACATGAGCTGTTCGATGTGATTGATCGCGTAGATATTATCACGGGGACATTGGGTAAAGCACTAGGCGGTGCATCTGGTGGTTTTACGTCTGGACGTAAGGAAGTTATCGATATGTTGCGTCAACGCTCGCGACCCTATTTGTTTTCAAACACCTTGGCTCCGGCTATTGCAGGGTCTTCCGTTGCCGTATTAGATATGTTGAGTGAAACAACTGCGCTTCGTGACAACCTCGAAAATAACACGCGATATTTTCGGGAAAAGATGACAGAAGCTGGCTTTGACATCAAGCCCGGTTTTCATCCGATTGTTCCGGTGATGCTTTACGATGCTAAATTAGCACAGGAATTTGCCGCTAAGATGTTAGAAGAGGGTGTTTATGTAATCGGATTTTATTATCCGGTCGTACCTCAAGGAAAAGCCAGAATTCGCGTGCAATTATCCGCAGCACACGATAAACAACATCTAGATAAGGCTATTGCTGCCTTCACGAAAGTAGGTAAGGAATTAAAGGTAATAAAATAATAATATAAAAAAATAAATTTTGAGGTGCAAAATGATTAACTTTGCACCTCAAAATTTTTATAATACATTATCGCTCAATGCAAAACATTAGAAATATTGCGATCATCGCACACGTCGACCACGGCAAAACAACCCTTGTTGATAAAATCCTCCATTTTACAAGCCAATTCAGGGAAAATGAGAATACCGGAGAATTGATTTTGGATAATATTGATTTGGAGCGGGAGCGAGGAATCACAATTGTTTCCAAAAATGTAGCAGTAAAGTATAAAGATACCAAAATCAATATTATTGACACACCGGGTCACGCCGACTTTGGTGGAGAGGTGGAACGCGTATTGAAAATGGCCGATGGAGTGGTGCTATTAGTCGATGCATTTGAAGGACCGATGCCGCAAACCCGTTTTGTAACAGGAAAAGCGCTAGGATTGGGAATCAAACCGATTGTGGTTGTAAATAAAGTAGATAAAGAAAATTGTCGTCCAGAGGAAGTTTATGAGCAGGTCTTTGATTTGTTTTTCAATCTGGGAGCAACAGAGGAGCAGTTAGATTTTCCGGTATTATATGGGTCCTCTAAACAAGGTTGGATGTCTACAGACTGGAAGCAACCTACAACAGATTTTACAGATTTATTAGAAGCTATCGTTTCGCATATACCCGCACCGGAAATTTCGGAAGGTACGTTGCAGATGCAGGTTACGTCCTTAGACTATTCTACCTTCGTAGGACGTATAGCTATCGGACGTGTTGCTCGAGGTACGATCAAGGAAGGTCAGCCTGTTTCTTTGGTTAAACGTGATGGAAAAGTGGTAAAGTCTCGCGTAAAAGAACTACAGATTTTCGAAGGCTTAGGGCGGGCGAAAGTATCGGAAGTAAAAGCCGGTGATATTTGTGCGGTAGTTGGTATTGAAGGTTTTGAAATTGGCGACACCATTGCAGACTTTGAAAACCCAGAACAATTAGAAGTTATCCACATCGATGAGCCAACGATGAACATGTTGTTCACGATCAATAATTCTCCATTCTTTGGTAAAGAAGGTAAATTTGTGACTTCTCGCCATATTTATGACCGTTTGCAGAAAGAATTAGAGAAAAACTTGGCATTGCGGGTGGTTCCTACAGAATCTCCAGATGCTTGGTTGGTATATGGTCGCGGTATTCTGCATTTATCGGTATTGATCGAAACAATGCGTCGTGAAGGATATGAATTGCAAGTAGGCCAGCCGCAAGTAATCGTAAAAGAAATTGACGGCGTAAAATGCGAACCGGTCGAAGAGATGGTTGTCGATGTGCCTGCAGATGTTTCAGGGAAGGTGATCGAACTGGTTACCCAACGTAAGGGAGAGCTACTCGTGATGGAAACAAAAGGAGAAATGCAGCATTTGGAATTTTCCATTCCATCCAGGGGAATCATCGGGTTGCGGAATAACGTGTTGACTGCTACGGCAGGAGAAGCTGTGATGGCGCACCGTTTGAAAGGTTATGAACCGTGGAAGGGAACGATTCCAGGTCGTTTGGCAGGCGTGTTAATCTCTTTGGATACCGGCACAACAACAGCTTATTCCATTGATAAACTACAAGACCGCGGACGTTTCTTTGTTGATCCTGGTGTAGACATTTATGAAGGTCAAATCCTAGGTGAACATATCCGTGACAACGACTTGACGATCAATGTTACCAAAGGAAAGCAATTGACGAATATGCGTGCTTCTGGTTCAGATGATAACGTACGTATTGCACCGGCCATCAAATTTTCCTTGGAAGAATGTATGGAATATATCCAAGCAGACGAATATATTGAGGTGACACCACAGTCTATCCGTCTGCGTAAAATTTACTTGACGGAAAACGAACGTAAGGTAAACGCGAAGAAATTCCAGTAGATAAGAATCGAACGGTTTGTTATATTTTATAGAGACGCCATCCCATCGGCGTCTCTTTTTTTTGTTATCTTTAAATATGGATAAGGATAACATAGAATGGTTTGTTGTCAAGAAGCCTCGCGAAGAAGGAAAAATAGAAAAGGTAGAGGTCGGTGGAAAAAAACTTTGCGTTGTTTTATGGAACGGAAAGCTTTATGCTACCACTAGTCGCTGTCCACACGCAGGCGCAGATCTTAGTCTGGGTTGGTGTGAAGGAGGAAAATTAGTTTGTTCGTATCATCGACATCGATTTGATTTGCAAACCGGAAAAGGAGATGAAGGGCAAGGTAATTATATAGATACCTTTCCGCTAAAAGAAGAAAATAATCAATGGTATGTGGGGATTAAGAAGTCTTGGTGGAAGCGGTGGTTTTAATTCAACGTTAAAATTATACATTTTTTATGTCGCTCAAGCCGCGACAGGGCTTGTACTTTTTTTCTCTCAAAAAAAGTACACAAAAAAAATCGCCACTTTAAAATTTTGATGGAATGTGAAGTGCACTCATAATATTTCTACATATTCAAAATTTTATATGTGGCATTAGAAGTTAAATAAGGGATAATACAATTGCATGAACCCACCTTAACTTTAATTGTCGCATCCAGATTTTTGAGGTGGGTAGACCCCCATCCTTAGCACTATCCATTCTCCTCAAAGATCTGAAGCGACGCTTTTTTGCGCAACTTTTTTCTAAAAAAAGGTTGCATAAAGAAAACGTTTCTTTTAACCTATCAGTTTTATCCCTTTAGGATAGACACTCGTTCAAGAACCAAATTATTTAAAAAAATAATCTGTATTTTTGTACACTATGGCTAAAGATCTTCAAGTTACGATTGATAAAGACTCCGGCTTCTGTTTTGGCGTGGTGTATGCTATTGATATGGCAGAAGAGATTTTGGAAGAGGATGGATATCTATACTGCTTGGGCGATATCGTTCATAATGACGAAGAAGTGGCTCGTTTAAAAGCCAAAGGTCTGCGTATTATCGGGCATGGCGATTTAGCCGGCCTGAAGAATGAAAAAGTTCTGATTCGGGCCCATGGCGAAGCCCCCGAAACATACCGTACAGCCCTTGAGAATAATATTACGCTTATTGATGCCTCCTGTCCAGTCGTACTTAAACTACAAAATAGGATCAAAACGTCTTTTGATGGTCAGGAAAAAATCTTGATTTTTGGAAAGCATGGACACGCAGAAGTGATAGGATTGCAAGGTCAAACAAATAATGAGGCAATTGTTTTCCAAGATTTAGAAGAACTAGATAGCATCGAACTTCCTCCATCCTTTACGCTGTATAGCCAGACTACAAAAAGTGTCGATAAATTTTACGCTATTAAACAGGAACTTCAAAATCGAGGCTATGAAGTAAAAGCCAACGATACGATATGTCGGCAGGTTTCCAATCGCTATGAAGACTTGGGTGATTTTGCTCGCCAATATGACAAAATTGTGTTTGTGTCTGGTAAGAAGTCGTCCAACGGGAAAGTGCTTTACGATGTGTGTAAGCAAGCAAATCTCCAGAGTTATTTTATCTCCGATCCGGCGGAATTGGATGAAACGCTATTTCAACCGAATGATACCGTAGGAATCTGCGGTGCGACATCCACGCCCATGTGGCTTATGAAAAATGTAAAGCTGGCGCTAGAGCAGTTTTAAGCTCAGTCATGTTATTCTCATATTATCTGTGTTTCCCCAACTTCCCTGTAATTTATGGTTATTTTTGTAGCAAATGAGTAAAAGCGCTACAAAAGGAATTCTTTTGGTGCAATTAGGCACACCGGACAACCCTACAACAGCTGATGTACGCAGGTATTTGACAGAATTTTTAATGGATCCTCGAGTAATGGATATACCTTATCTAGGACGTACACTATTGGTAAAAGGGGCAATTGTTCCAAAACGTGCACCGTTGTCAGCAGCAACTTACCGGACGATATGGGACGAGGAAACAGGATCCCCGTTGTTGTATTATAGTGAATTACAGCGTGACTTGTTACAGCGGGAGTTAGGTGAAGAATATCATGTTGAGTTAGCGATGCGTTACCAAAACCCATCGATTGCTTCAGCTTTGCAGAAAATGGAGGCCATGATGTTGGAATCCGTTCGTGTAATCCCTCTTTTTCCACAATATGCTTCTGCAACCACCGGTTCAGTCATTGATAAAGTCATGGAGATTATGCGGCGCTGGCAATACTTTCCAGAGGTATCTTTTGTTAGCAGCTATTGTGACGACGCAGAAATGTGTCAGACGTTTGCCGATCACGGGCGTCGATATCCAATCGAAGAATACGATCATGTGTTGTTCAGTTACCACGGATTGCCGGTAAGACAGCTTGGAAAGGTTGATCCTTCTGGTTCGCTAAAATGCCCAGACTCGGGTTGTGAATCCTGTAAAGAATCCAAAAAAGCTTATTGTTACCTGTCGCAGTGTTATGCGACATCGCGCTCCATAGCCGCGAAATTGGATATTACACAGGAGCAGTATTCGGTTTGCTTCCAGTCTCGGTTAGGAAAAACACCATGGATTCAACCCTATACTTCCGATACCTTGCACGAAATGGCGGCACGCGGGTTTAAAAAACTACTCGTATTTAGTCCGGCTTTCGTAGCGGATTGTATAGAAACGCTCGACGAGATCCAAGTCGAATACGCGGATGAATTTAAAGCGTTGGGAGGAGAAGAGATTACGATGGTAGAAAGCTTGAACGATGACCCAAAATGGATTAATGTGTTGAAGCGATTGGCACAAGGATAAAAAGAATGTTATGTTAATATTTAACGCCATATTATTAGTTGTTTTCGATTTTTATATTTTCTTTGCCTTACGTGCGACGAAAATTAAAATGGCGAAAACAAAATGGTTTTCATTGGTGTGGTGGGGCTATTCTATGGCTTTATTGCTCGGGCTCTACATCTCTGCGCAGTTTAATCTTCCTCTAGCATATAGATCCATTATTTTGGTTGCTTTTTTTATGACGGCAACCAGTAAGTTTATTTTTATCGTGGTACTGCTACTCGATGATATTCGTCGGGGAGGAATTTGGATAGCGAAACTTTTCGCTCCACGTAAGCGTGAAAATTTAGAGGAGCGTGTCGAAGCGCTTTCTGAGCCTCTGCCCGAAAAACCAATAAACGGAATCTCCCGTTCGGAGTTTTTAACCAAATCCGGTATATTAGTAGCCTCTTTACCTATCTTTCCCTTATCTTGGGGCGTTATTTCGGGCGGATATGATTATAAGGTCATTCGACAAAAACTGTACTTACCCAACCTTCCCGCGTCATTTCATGGTATGCGTATCGCACAGATATCGGACGTCCATTCGGGATCCTTTTATAACAAGAAAGCCGTATTGGGAGGAATTGAAATGCTTTTGGGCGAAAAACCAGATGTGGTCTTTTTTACGGGAGATTTGGTCAATAATGTTGCCTCTGAAATGCGGGACTATCAAGATATTTTCGCAAAATTAAAAGCAGATTTAGGCGTATATTCGGTATTAGGTAATCACGATTATGGAGATTATTATTTCGGTAGAGAGGATTCTGCTGCAAAGCGTAAAAATCTGAAAAATCTTAAAGAAACCCATCAGGTAATGGGGTGGGATTTATTGCTGGATGAAAATCGTTCCATCGAATTGAATAAGGAGAAAATTTCCATTGTAGGCGTAGAAAACTGGGGTACAGGTCGCTTTCCGAAGAAAGGGGATTTGAAAAAGGCATTGACGGGAACGGAAGACGCGCAGGTAAAGTTGCTCCTATCGCACGATCCGTCTCACTGGAGAGCACAAGTACTGGATACAGATGTGGATGTCATGTTTGCTGGGCACACGCACGGCATGCAGTTTGGTGTTCGTGGCGAACATTTCCAATGGAGCCCAGCTAAATACATATACAAAGAATGGGCTGGTCTTTATGCGCATCAAAATCAGAAACTCTATGTAAACGTAGGGTACGGATTTTTAGGTTATCCCGGACGCGTTGGGATTCTGCCTGAAATTACTGTTTTCGAATTAATAAAAGGAGAAAAGCCGATCATTTCTTAATCCCTGACTTGTCAAAAGTATGATCGAGACGGTAAGTTTCTGATAGTCATTCAGTTTTGTTTCTGTAAAGTGTATTATTGACACTTTTTGTTCTTCATCTATTTTGTTTTTCCAAAAAAAAGGGGATATTTATAAAAATATAACCTTAAGCCATGCTGGATTTTGCAGAACAACCACACAAACGTAAGAATCTTTTAACCGGAGAGTATATTCTTGTTTCTCCCCATCGAAGTAAACGTCCTTGGCAGGGGCAAGTTGAAGATCTCGCGCCGGACGACCGCCCGCAGTATGATCCCAAGTGTTATCTATGCCCAGGGAATTCGCGTGCAGACGGTACCCAAAACCCCGATTATACGGATAGTTTCGTATTTGTTAACGATTTTTCTGCTTTACTGGAAGATACATCGATTGAGCAGTTTGAAGACGAGGAATTGCTGATAGCCGAATCGGAGAGAGGAATATGTAAAGTGATTTCCTTTTCACCACGCCATGATTTGACGCTACCTCAGATGGATTTGCCGGCTATTCAGGCGGTTGTAAACCTATGGCAACGGGAATTCAAAGAGTTGGCGGAAAAGGAATGGATAAAATATATTCAGATATTTGAAAATAAAGGCAGCATTATGGGCTGTAGTAACCCACACCCGCACGGTCAGATCTGGGCAGAAAGTTCGTTACCAGTGGAAATAGAAAAAGAGGGAAAACAGCAGGAAATTTATTTTAAAAAACACGGACGTACGCTTCTTCAAGATTACGTGGTCCTCGAATTAAAAAAGGAGGAACGTATTATCATCGATAATACACACTTTGTAGCGCTTGTTCCCTTTTGGGCAGCTTGGCCTTATGAAACGATGATTATCAGCAAACGTCCCGTACCCTCTATTCTAGAATTTACGGAAGAAGAGAAGGAAGACTTGGCGCGTACGTTACAGGAGCTGACAATTCGTTACGATAATATTTTTAAAACTTCTTTTCCGTATTCAGCAGGTATGCACCAATCCCCCGTAAACTCTGGAGAACATCCGGAGTGGCACTGGCATATGCATTTTTATCCGCCTCTGTTACGCTCGGCGACTGTAAAGAAGTTTATGGTGGGGTATGAGATGTTAGCTACGCCGCAGCGTGACATTACCCCAGAACAAGCAGCGAATACGCTAAAGCAACAATCTACAATTCATTACAAAGGATAAACACATGATTTCTAAACAACAGATAGAGGAGAAATATACAGCCATTTTTGAGCAAGCACCGGCATATGTGGTACGTTCACCAGGAAGAATTAATATCATAGGTGAACATACAGACTATAATGAAGGTTTCGTGCTTCCCACAGCAATCGACAAAGCAATTTATGTAGGAATAGGAAAGCGCGATGACCATATCATCCGTTTGTATGCGGAAGATTTCAAAGAATACTTCGAGCTCGCGTTGGCTGATGTGCATCCCGTAGATAAAGGTTGGCCGAATTATGTACTTGGTGTTGTGCATCAGCTGCAGTTAAGAGGAGCGAATCTGAAAGGATTTGATATGTATATTGATGGCGATGTGCCGCTAGGGGCTGGATTGTCATCTTCTGCCGCATTGGAATGTGCCGTGGGATTTGCACTAAACGTACTTTTTGATCTAGAAATAGGGCGTGTGGATATCGCGAAAATTGGGCAATTGGCAGAGCATACCTATGCGGGTGTGAAATGTGGTATTATGGATCAGTTTGCATCGGTGATGAGTAAAGCAGGTCATGTTGTGAAATTAGATTGTCGTGATCTTTCTTTTTCCTACAAGCCGTTGGAATTAGACGATTATGCTATTTTATTGTTGAATACCAATGTGAAACATTCTTTGGCGTCGTCTGCTTATAATGATCGTCGCGCTTCCTGTGAAGAAGGTGTACGATTGGTGCAGCAAAAATTTCCGGAGGTGAAAAGCCTGCGCGATGTGACGCTGGAGATGTTGGAAGCCCACGTGAGGCCTGTTGATATGGAGGTGTATACGAAATGCCGGTTTGTTGTGGAAGAGAATGAACGATTGCATCAGGCTTGCGACGCATTAGAGCACGGCGATATAGAAACAGTAGGTCGACAGATGTTTAGCGCACATGAAGGATTGAGCAAAGAATATGAAGTAAGCTGTCCCGAACTAGATTTTTTGGTAGACTATGTGAAATCTTTTCCCGAAGTAATAGGTGCTCGAATGATGGGGGGTGGTTTCGGTGGATGTACCATTAATTTAGTGAAAAAATCTTTTCAGGATTTATTAGTAGAACGTTTAGCACCGATTTATAAGGAGGAATTTGATCTGGAATTGACAGCTATTAAAGTTATTCCTTCTAACGGGACGGAATTGCTGTGATAGCGACCGACACACGGATCATCTTTGCTCTTCAGGAAGTAACAACAATACGAGAATAAGGATGATCCTTTTTATTGGGTTGTTCGATACCACATAACGTCAAATGTGTCGGGGTATTCTTCACCCATCAAACGCCGGTAGTTCTCCGTAAAACGCTTATAAAAAAGTGCTGCACGAGGTTCGAGCTTTCCTTTGTACAGTGCGTAAAGACCTTGTTCCAAGGCCGATTCATTGACTGTGTCGATAGTAAGCAAGGCCTCTGCTGCACGAAATAACGACGACCAGTCTTTATCCTCGCGGCTTTTGGTTATACATTTTTGGAATTTTTCAATCAACATACTTTCGATATCATATTTAGACTTATCGAAAATGGGGTCATCCATCCCCAAAAGGAACTCGCCACGTTCTAAAATACGTAAAACCTTTGGAGAAAGAACATCGAGATCCTCGGTAAGAAGTTCCTTCAGTTGCCAATAATCACAATAGCAAGCAGATTCGAATATCACACGGTAATGCCCCTCTTCATAGATTATTTCTATACCATCCAATTCGCTCAATACCTTCCGAAGATTGTTTATGGCTACACCTCGAGACGTCTTTGCCTTATCTTTTGGTTTGTCCGGCCATAGTAAGTGGGTGAGCAGATTAGAACTAATGCCTGTATTATGGCTATGAAACAGAACTAAACAGAAAACCTGTTGCAACCGTGCGCTGAACAAATGGGAAATATCCATTCCTGTTCTATCTACGACCGTGAAATCCCCAAAAAGATAAATACGATTTATCTGTGGTTCTTCAGGCAGCTTTAGCTCGTCGGGTAGTGTTGTAATAGGTTCACCTCGCCTAGGGCGACGATAAACCTTGTATACGAAGATACCGATACAAAGAGCGCTAAACCCCAAGAGGTAGAACTTTATATTTTTCTGTGCACGCGGACCAGGAAAAGCATATAGTTGGGATTCGCTGATGGCCGGAAATTCCAAACTATATACGGTAAGCGTGGATCGGATATCATTGTCTGATTCCTGCACGAGTGCAATCAACTTCTTTAGATGAGGATCAAAATACAGGTTTGCATGGGTACTAATTTTATCGGAATAAATCGGGATGGAGTCTCCCAATTCTTCATATTCGCCGTCATGAATGGCAAATCGACGGAGTTTAATAAAGGAATGTGTTAAATGTTCGGGATACCCGAGCATATAAATCCAGTTGGAGTCGGGAATGACCAATCCTCGGGCAGGTACGAAGAGGTTTTCCTTCCGGTCTACGTCCCATATTTTCGTTGTTCTTCGGGTTGTTGGATCTAATGTATAGAGGTCGTAAAAGTATTTTCGTCCTACTATATGCTGCCCAGATTCGTTACCCATACCCCCAAAAATATAGATTTTCTGATCCACCTGAGACCGACCTGTAGAGGTAAAGTATCGAGGTAGAATAGAATCCCCACGCATGCTCTCTGGTTGGGACCAATTTTTCTCGGTTAAATCATAAAATAGCAAATCGTTACTATAGACCATTTTCCCGTATCCACCAAATAACAGTAATTTTCGGCTATCGGGTAGAAAGTATGAAGCATGGTGATTTAACTCGCGCTGTAAGTAATCACTACTCTCTATTCTCCAGGTAAAATCATGCAGATCTAAACTGACAACCGTGGGCCCCGTATAGGTTTCTTCGTAATAGGTTTCATAGACATACAGCCTGTTTTCTTCGTGATTTATAAAGCAGTTCCCGAGCTTAAACTTCATCGGGCAGGGAGCAGAAAAACGAGTACTACGGGTTACACCGGTTTGAATATCATAGATCTCTACAGAATCTTGGTTCACGTAGTAGATTGATTTTCTTTTTGGATCATAAGCGGCGCCCGAAGGGCTTGAAGAATGCATGACGGTGTGTTTATGCCAATGAAACGCATCGTTCAATAGCCAAGTGCCATTTGTAACCTTTCCCATCACCTCACCGGAAGCATTATGTAGTTTATTTCCTTCGCTTTCCAGTAGCGGGAAGACGATTTCCTTCTCTTTGTTACCGATCCGGAAATTTCGAAGAGAGAACGACGGGACATCAATCATGTAATCGCTACGTCCAAATGTTACGTTCGGAGAATAAGGTGACTCGATAGATACCGTTGCAGACTGTGGTATTTCATTGGCGATCTGAAGCTTGATTTGCCCCTTTTGGAGATCATACTCCATCCGCACCGGAAACCAGTGCCGTTCAATAAGATACTCCAGTGCAATCCGCATGGTAATCAAACTGGTTTTCCCTTCTTCGTTCAGACGAAACACCGCCTGTTCTCCTTCTTTGTCATAATGTAAATTGAAAATAGAGCCTTGGTTTTTCTCTTTAATCCGAACGATATAGCCGATGGTATTATTTTGAGGTAACTGGAGATCAAAGTTAATAGCAAACGCTTGATAAAAAGTAGGTACAGCATCCGAAAAAAATGCGACGGAGGTGCGCCCTTCAATAGGTTCGTCGCTTCCCGTAAACCGTATACCCTGCGCGGAAGCGTCATCCGGGAAAACGAACGAAATCATTAAAATGAAAAGACAAAGAAAAATAGATCGTACTCGGTAAATGCACATGTTGCGGTTTATCTCTGTCATAAATGTGATGTACAGTTTATAACTTTTAGTACAAAGGTAGCTAATATAATATAAAAAAGTTAGGGAAGCATGGAGGAAAAAAGATCGCTAGAAGGTATCGAGGGAGATGAAAATCAAAAATAAAAGGAGGGGTTAATGTTTTTGTTTAGGGTTAAATCTCATTTTTAACCCTAGTTTTAATCCGTGTCTACCTATTTTGGATAGGAAATATGTCGAAAGACTATTTCACCAATTTTAAATTTTGTTATAAACTTACTTAATCGCTAACATGAAGTTTTTCATTATTGCCCTGTACTGTACGATGTTTTGGAGCCTTACTTCGGTAACTGTCGTCCTATCAGGATGTGCCCGAAACTCGTTACCTTCGGAGGTAGAAGGAGAGGAGGAAACGGACGATCCACAAATTATAGCTAGACGGAATCTACAGCGTTCTATCGATTTAATCGACGTAACGATTGACCATTATTTTGATCCAGAGACTTTTGAGATGCGTCGCTTTTACAACCCGTTTACAAATGTTAAATCGGATGAGCGGGCTTCTGTCTGGATGTATACAGCCGGAATTGAAGCAGTCAATGCTGTGCTATCGGCGCTTAAACAGGCCCAAGAAATCGATGGGAACACCTTGTATAAAGATCAGTATGAGCGCTACATAAAACTGTTAGACAATCTGTACGCAAATGCAGATTATTATTTAGGTACTTTTGAACTTATTTCCTATACACAGACGAAGGAATGGTCTGTATACGCTGTTGATCGAGTCAATCAAAAAGGGCAAGCAAATGTTTCCGGTATTCTAAATGTGTATGACGACCAAATGTGGTTAATCCGCGAACTCTTGGACTCCTATAAACTAACAGGCAAAATGGAATACTTAGAAAAAGCCGAGTACTTAACAGCTTACGTGTTGGATGGATGGGATGTGACCCGCGATAGCAATGGAAAAGAAAACGGCGGAATACCCTGGGGACCGGGCTATACGACGAAGCATGCTTGTAGTAATGGACCACTGATCAGTCCATTAGTCTGGTTACATGAAATTTACAAAGATAAGTCTGACAAGATCGAACATCGCTACATAGATGCAGAAAACAAACAAACCCGCCGAACCGAACAGGTGGAAAAGGGAAAATACTATCTTGACTATGCGCGATCTATTTACGAATGGCAGAAAAGTAACCTCCTGAATGCAAGTGGCGTATACACCGATATGATGGGTGGTTGTCTGCCAAACTGTGATATACGTTATGAAGAAGTGGACGGTGTGCGCTATCGAGCAAATACACCATTGACCGAAGCTGTAGGCGAGGCATATACCTATAACAGCGGAACTATGCTGTCAGGCGCAGTGGATCTTTATCGTGTGACGGGAGAGAGAAAGTACGCAACGGATGGTCGGGAGCTAGCTAAAAACAGTTTCAAACAATTTGCTTCTTTGGGAAAGGATATTCCACAATATTACAGCTTCGGAACCGACGGGTTTAGAAATTGGTTTAATGGTATCCTCATGCGCAGCTACCACGAAGCGATTTCGCTTGATCAACAAGTAGAAACCTATCTAACCGCTTTCCAACAAAATTTGGATTATGGTTTTGAACGTTACAATCAGGATGGCTTTCTTCCGACAAACCTATTAAAGGGTTGGGCAGGAGAAAAGAATGGACAGGGAGTAGAAGGGATGTTTATGTTTACATATGCCGCGCAGTATGCTATTTTGGGTGAACATCAATTGACGTCTGATTTGAAAGTTCTCCACTAAAAAAAATTAACTAATCATCATTTTTCCACGTATAAACTAAACCAGCATGAATGTAAACTTTGAAAAACGAAAACTCCTACATGGAATAACCATCTTATTGGTATTCCTGTTGCTGCCAGGGTGGTTGTGGGCGCAAAGTCAGGTTTCTGGCGTTGTGACAAATTCCGCCGGTCAGCCGCTCATTGGCGTATCTATACGCGTCAAAGGTTCATCTCCTCAGCTTGCTACCAGCACCGGTGCGGAAGGACAATATTCTCTACAGGTACCGGAAGGGGCGGTCCTCCGCTATACCTTTGTAGGTTATCGGATGCTAGAGGAAGAAGTGAACAACCGCAGTCGGGTTGATGTCCAATTGGAAGCAGACGATTCCACGCTTGATGAAGTGGTGGTCGTGGGTTACGGGACGCAGAAGAAAGTAACCTTAACTGGAGCGGTATCGGGCGTAAAGGGAACCGAAATGCGAGCGACCAAAAATGAGAATCCACAAAACATGTTGGCAGGCCGTATTGCAGGTGTGCGCGTATGGCAACAAAGTGCAGAACCAGGAGCCTATCGGGCGAATTTTGATATCCGGGGTATGGGAGCGCCACTAGTTATTATCGATGGGGTACCACGTTCTATTGAAGATTTTCAGCGTCTGAACCCGAACGATATCGAGGATATTTCCGTACTTAAGGATGCCTCGGCGTCTATTTACGGCGTACGCTCCGCAAACGGTGTTATGCTCGTAACGACGCGTAAAGGTCGAGAGGGGGCGGTATCTGTGGGCTATAATGGATCTTTTACCTTCCAGAGACCGTCGAATATGCCTTTTCTTGCTGATGCTTTTGAGGCGATGACATTATATAATGAAAAATCAATGAATAATATCAACGGCGGCAACCTAATCTATACCGAAGCGGATTTTGAAGCATTTCGTGATGGTAGCAGACGCTCTTCCGACTGGACTTCGTTAATTTTTTCAGATGTATCTCCTCAGACTTCACATGATCTGAGCATTTCTGGGGGGAGTGCTAAAACCCAATATTATATCGGGGCTGGGTATGCTTCTCAGGAAGGTTTTTTCAAAACAGGTGACCTGAATTATAATAAAGTGAATCTGCGATCCAACATCACAACGGAAATTATCGATGGATTAAAATTTGATATTAATCTGGCTGGAATGGCTGATCAGCAGAACAACCCTTATTCCAGTTCGGTGGATATTATCCGGAACTATTGGCGGCAAGGCATGTTGTTCCCGGCATATGCTGATCCCGAAGAGACTATGCTGAATTATGAAGGGCTGGATCTAGAACAAAACACTGTGGCGATGATAGACTCGGATATTTCGGGTTATCGTAAATATAAAAAGAAAACATTCCAATCTTCTGCGTCACTGAACTACGATTTTGGAACGCTATCCGAATCGTTACAGGGATTTACGGCAAAAGCGTTGATATCCTATGACTATCGTACGGATAACAATAGTATTTTCCGAAAGGAATATGCCCAGTATGCTTTTGACCCGATAACCGATAGTTATCTTCAAAAAAACTATGAATTGAGCAGTCCGAATCGTTTGCGGCGCGAGTTCTATGAAAAACAGCAGATATTAAGTCAAATCACCCTAAACTACGATCGGCTATTTGCGGAAAAACATCAAGTTGGCGTCGTATTGGGGTGGGAAACCCAGAAGAATGATGGTGATAATTTTTATGCGTTGAAGAATCTGGCTTTTCCCTCTGATAAGTTGTTCCTAGGAATGGAAGATGGCCGTATGACCGGTATGTCGGACGCGCTGTCCGACTATTATCAGGAAGCCAAACAAGCGGCACTCGGACGCGTGAATTACGATTACAAAGGACGCTATATTGCAGAATTTCAATTTCGCTACGACGGATCTTCGCGTTTTATTAAAGGAAATCAGTGGGGATTCTTCCCCTCAGGGTCAGCTGCATGGCGTATATCCGAAGAACCTTTTTTCAAGGCAATCGAAGCGCTTAATTTCGTTGACCAATTCAAGCTGCGGGCGAGTTACGGTATTTTAGGTAATGATTTGGACGTTAATAATAATTGGGATTTTGGTTGGATTGGCGGATATGAATATCCCGCAACAAGCAATAATGCTGAAAATGGTTATTATAATCATTACGTGCCGGGCTACGTTTTTGGTGATCAATTTATAACAGCTGTTAGCCGTAAAGCTACTGCTAATCCATATATAACCTGGTTTGAGTCAAAAACTTTCAATGTGGGTGTGGATATGGATGCTTGGAATGGAAAATTCGGTTTTACATTGGATTATTTTGACCGTCGACGCAGTGGACTTTTTCAGCGTCGTACTTCAACCTTTCCTACCGTGATTGGTGGAATACCCCCCTTGGAAAACGTAGACAGCGACCAACACCTAGGTTTAGAGCTTGAACTTCGTCATCGCAATCAGATTGGTGATTTTGGTTACAGTATTAAGACGATCGCCACCGTTACACGAAACAAATACCTTACAGCCGTAGATAAAGGACCGTGGAAAAATTCTTATGATCGCTGGCGGAATGACAACATGAACAACCGCTATCAGGGTATTCAATTTGGTTATGAGTCGGACGGGCGCTTTATGGATTGGAACGATATCCGGACGTATCCGATTTACACCGAACGCGATATGTTGCCGGGCGATTATAAATACATTGACTGGAATGGGGACGGGGAAATCAGTGGTTTGGATGAACATCCCTTTGCATTTGATCAAACTCCTTGGGTAAACTTTAGCGCGAATTTGCAAGCTAATTATAAAAATATCGATCTCTCTATGTTGTTTCAAGGATCCGCACTCGGTTCAATGGAATACAAAGAACCTTTGTATTCCATCTGGGGAACCAACGGGGGTGGGACGTTGACACAGTACCTAGATCGTTGGCATCCGGTAGATCCTACAGCCGATCCGTACGATCCAAGTATCGAATGGGTGCAGGGGTATTATGCCTTTACGGGACGTTATCCGAGAACAAACTCGGAATTCAATCGCGTAAGTACGAACTATCTGCGGTTGAAGAGTTTGGAGCTTGGCTATACATTGCCAACGTTCGACAAACATCCGAATATGCGTTTACGCGTCTTTGCAAATACCTATAACCTTTTTACCATCACCGCGGTGAAGTTCGTAGACCCCGAACATCCTGATGACGATCTGGGACGGATGTATCCCTTGAATAAAACCTATACCATGGGCGTTTCCATGACTTTTTAACGCTTAAATAGAGGAAAGAAAATGAAGAGACAAAGATTTTTAACGATATTGGCAATAGCCGGAGCGGCTTGTATATGCCTAAACGCCTGTGTAGATTTAGATATTACACCCAAAAATGTAGTAGCAGACGAAGAGGTGCTTAGTACGGAAGCAGGTGTAAATATCTATATGGCCCGTATGTATAGCTTGATGCCTTTCGAAGACTTTAAGTATACAGCACAATGGGGCTTTGAAAATAATGGCTGGTTAAACTCCACGGGTATAGAGGGTACAGGCGAAGCTGTTAATAGGGAGGGGCTTTCTGCTGCATTTACCAGTGAACGTACGGCTTACTGGAATAAAGGTTTCGAACTGATCCGAGAGGCGAACTATTTGATAGAGAACCTACCGAACTATCAAGAGAATTTCGGTGAAGAGCTTTACAGTCACTATCTAGGAGAAGCTTATTATATCCGTGGGATGGTATTTTATACGATGGCTAAGCGGTTTGGTGGTATTCCTTTAGTGACTAAAGTTATCCCATATCCTGCTAGTACGGAAGAAATGGAAGTACCGCGATCAAGTGAGGAAGAAACTTGGGATCAGATTTTGACAGATTTTGACAAAGCTGCCTCCTTGATGATGGCAAAATCACCCATGGAAGGGTATGCTAACAAATATGTTGCTCTAGCGTTCAAATCAGAAGCAATGCTTTATGCCGGTAGCGTAGCGAAGTACAATCAAGAAGTATCGGGCCGTTTGACCGGATTAGGACGTAAAACTGGTGTTCGTGTGATTGGGTTTGATGCGGCAACGTGGAAAACAGCTTCTATCCGTTATTTTACAGAATCCTATAAGGCGGCAAGAGAAGTGATGCAAGACGGCGGTTATTCGCTCTATAAAAAGCGGTGGGCTGCGAACGACCCAGAGGCACAATACCAAAATATGGTCGATATGTTTTCCGACTTGAGTAGTCCCGAAAACATCTATGTAAAACAATATATATACCCGACGACCACGCATGCGTTTGATGCCTATAACCTCCCTTTCACTTTTAGAGCTCCCTTATCAAGTGGTACCTGTCCTACATTAGATTTTATCGAGCTTTTTGATGGCTTTGATCGTTATCCGGATGGCAGTATTCGGGTCACGAGTGGGGACCAGAATACCTCAGGAAATTATTTGATGTTTGATAGCCCACTCGATTTTTTTAAAGATGCTGAACCTCGTTTACGAGCTTACGTAATCTTTCCGTTCGATGAGTTCCGAAATCGACAAATTGAAGTGCGTGGAGGTATTTATACAGGTGATACACCGATCAAACCGTTCTTTTCGAATTATGGCTATAATACAGCAGATACCCGCTATCAAAACCTGTCGATCTATAATGGTTCGCCTAAGACACTTTACTTAAGTCCGCGTGAAGGAGGAAGCCAAGAGGTGGTCGACTATAACGGAAGGCAAATGAGAGCAGCAGGTGAAGAAGGCCCATTCTATGACAATGGAGAGGCAACTGTGACCGGGCTTTATTTGCGCAAATGGCTCAATACTGATCCAAATGCGGAAGGAGGAGAAGGGAAGTCTGCTCAACCATTTGTTCTCATGCGTTATGCTGATGTACTATTGAATGCGGCGGAATCAGCAGTGGAACTTGAACTGGCTGGAGCAAATTCTCCTGACGGTAGTAATCTTATGCAAACTGCTACGGATGCTGTAAACGAAATTCGGGAAAGAGCTGGTGCTGTATTGTTGCAGGGAACACTCACAAGCGACATCAACGGACGCAATGTCGTGCGTAAGGAGCGCCGAAAGGAACTAGCCTTTGAACATAAGTCGAAATGGGATATACGGCGTTGGCGTGTAGCACATTACGAAGGAAGAGATGGCTTTTGGGGAGAAACGCGTGATAAAAACAAGTTCAGCAATAATGAAAACTACCGCTTCCGCGGTCTTTATCCGTTCTTTTCGACAAAAACAGGCAAATATTTCTTTGACGCCCGTTTCCAGTGGGTAGCATCAAAAACTTATGGATACACGCCTTTGAATTATTATTTTGAAATACCCGGGGGGGAAGTGGCCAAAAGTAATGTTATTGATCAACAACCGAATAGATAAGGATTTAGATAAAAGAAATAATTAGATGAAAAAGATAATACAGAGTGGGCTGTTATGCCTTGTTTGGCTAATAAGCTCGTGTAGCCTATTTGAAACAGATAATTTCGAAGCACCAGACGTTACACTTGAAGGGCAGGTTGTCGATGTATTGACCGGAAAGCCTGTGTTTACCGACCAGGGATCGGAAGGAATTCGCGTTCGTCTGACGGAATTGAGCTGGGGAGATAATGTAGAGCATAACCCAGATTTTTACTGCATGCCCGATGGAACCTTCCGAAATACGAAACTTTTTAAAGGCAACTACCATATCACCGTTGACGGCCCTTTTATACCGTTGTTACGCAGAGATCCCAATGGTAAAGAACTGGCTGACGAAAGCTTGATCATGGATTTAGAAAGTAGCCATCAGGTTAAATTTGAGGTGCAGCCCTTTTTGCATGTAGAATGGGTGGGAGAGCCTACGGTCGATGATGGTAAAGTCACCGCACAGGTGAAAGTCTCTCGGGCTGTAAGTCCGGAAGACTTCAGAACGAAAGTAGAACCCATGGGGGGCTATAGTGATGATTTTCTAAACGTGACAGATATTCAATTTTTCGTAAGCTATTCCTCCAGTGTGGGTTACCGCGCCCGCGACGAACGTTGGTCGAGTCGTCTAGATTACGCAGGTAACTCATTTGATAACTTATTTGGTGAAGCGATTACGCTTGAATCGAATGGTACCATTCCTACTGGCCGAACTGTATTTGTCCGGGCGGCTGCTAGGATAAATTATGACACACCCACAGGTAGTGGAACAAAACGTTGGAACTATAGTGAAGCCAAAGAAGTATTGATTAACTAATGAACAGGTTGAAAATTTAAAGGATGATCATGGTAAATTGGAGAATATTAATTGGGATGGGATGCTTGCTAGGACTCAACGGCACGATTGTCGCCCAAAAAACGACAGATCAAGTTAAAACCACTTTTCAGACCTCTCGAGAATGGCGCCCTACATTCGATAACCGTGCGGACGCGGTGATGATTTATGGCGTAGGCGGAAATCCTTCGGATAAACATAAAAGGTTACCGTTTAACGAGCGGGTGAAATCTTGGAAAGACAGGGGTTATACAATTCATTTTATGACCGGAATTGCCTGGGGCGAATACCAAGATTATTTTACCGGTCAATGGGATGGTGAATGGCATCTGGACGAGGGGCAGGTTACCCGGCAGCAGGATACGATCTGGCATGGCCATATGGTTCCTTATATTGTGCCGACAGACAACTTCCTTGCGTATTTGAAAGAAAAGCACGTGAAGCCTGTCATCGATGCGGGGATCGACGCTATATTTATGGAAGAGCCGGAATTCTGGGCACGGGCAGGCTATAGCGAATCGTTCAAAAAGGAATGGAAGAAATATTATGGCTTTGATTGGCGCCCACAACACGAATCTCCAGAGAATACCTATCTTTCTAATAAGCTCAAATATCACCTCTACTATAAGGCGTTGAATGAGGTGTTTACGTTTGCTAAGGAGTACGGTAAATCGAAAGGCATGGATGTGAAATGTTACGTTCCCACACATTCACTCGTCAATTATGCCCAATGGATGATCGTTTCTCCCGAGGCTAGCTTGGCATCCTTGCCGGTAGTAGATGGTTATATCGCACAAGTGTGGACAGGTACCTCGCGAGAGCCCAATCACTTTAATGGAAAAGAAAAGGAGCGGGTCTTTGAAACAGCCTATTTAGAATATGGTTCGATGGAGTCTATGACCGCTCCTACTGGCAGGAAGATGTTTTTTCTGACGGATCCAATTGAAGACCGTGCCAAGGATTGGGTAGATTATAAAACGAATTATCAAGCTACATTTGTCGCGCAATTGCTCTATCCGAATATTGCCGACTATGAGATCATGCCTTGGCCCGAACGGATTTACGAAGGGTTGTACCGGACCAACTCGAACAGTGATCAAAAAGAACGTATCCCGCGTCATTATTCCACGCAGATGCAGGTTATGATCAATTCATTAAACCAGATGCCATGGAGCGAGAATAAACTTTCCGGAAGCGAAGGAATTTCGGTGTTGATGGCGAATTCATTGATGTTTCAACGTTTCCCCACGCACGACGGGTACGATGACCCACAGTTGGCAAACTTTTATGGTCTTGCCCTCCCTTTTCTAAAACGCGGTGTACCTGTGAAGACTGTGCATATCGAGAACTTAGGGTATAAAGAGGCTCTGGCGGATACCAAAGTGTTGCTCATGACCTATTCCAATATGAAACCGCTTGATTCAATTGCCCATGAGCAACTGGCCGAATGGGTGAAGTCTGGTGGACAATTGATTTATAGCGGAACCGACAGCGATCCATTCCAAAGCGTTCAAGAATGGTGGAACACGGCGAGCCATACGTATAAGGTCCCGGCTGATCATCTTTTCGAGAAAATGCGCATTCCGTCGGGAGCAGATGGCGGCATATATACCTATGGTAAAGGAACCGTACAGATTATAAGGGTGGATCCAAAAGATTATACCGTTAAAATAAACAACAGCCAACAGCTGATTCAGGCAGCACAGGAGCGATACCGAGCTGCTCAGGGTAGACCGTTGGTCTTCAAAAACAACTTTTACCTGCAGCGCGGTCCATTTGAGTTGGTGGCCGTGATGGATGAAAGTGTCAGCGAAGAAAACCACACGATTCGTGGTACGTTGATCGATCTATTTGATCCAAAACTACCCGTATATAACACCCGATCTATTGCACCCGGTGAGCAGGGCTATTTCTTAAACGTGGATTTGATTGAGGAAAAGCAAAAACCACAAGTTTTAGCTGCAGCTAGTCGTGTTTACGATGAAAAAATTACGGCGTCCAGTTATACTTACGTGGCAAAAAGCCCGATAGAGACCACCAATGCCTCTAGGATACTTCTTCCCAAGCCACCGACAAGCGTGAAAGTCCAAGGAAAAGAGGTGTTCGACACACGGAATTGGCATGGGGAGTCAAAGACTTATTTGTTGGGATTTGAAAACGACCCGGACGGCGTCGAAGTAACATTTGTATGGTAGAAATTAAATAAATAATCTTTAAATAACATGCATGAAATGTCCACGACTACCAACCATAAACATCGATGAATTTATGCTGGATATTCCAAATGGCCATAAAAAAATAAAATACAAACACATATGAAACAACATTCTTTTTTCCTGTTAATTCTATTATGGACGGCGAGCCTTCCGAAAATCTTTGCACAATCACCCGATCCTGTCGATTACGTAAATCCATTGGTAGGGACCTTATCTAAATATGAGCTTTCAACAGGGAATACCTATCCCGCTATCGCCCGCCCTTGGGGTATGAACTTCTGGACACCACAGACCGGTAATATGGGAGACGGATGGATATATACCTATACTGCAGACAAAATTAAAGGTTTTAAACAGACACACCAGCCGAGTCCGTGGAACAACGATTACGGACAATTTTCGTTGATGCCTATAACCGGACAACCGGTGTTTGATCAGGGTGCTCGGGCGAGTTGGTTCTCTCATAAGGCCGAAATCGCAAAGCCATACTATTATAGCGTATTCCTTGCGGATCACGACGTTAAAACAGAATTCAGTCCATCACAACGTGCTGTCGTGTTCAAGTTTACCTTTCCAAAAACCGATAGTGCGTATGTTGTCATCGACGCTTTTGATAAAGGTTCTTTTGTCAAGCTTATTCCGGAAGAAAATAAGATTATTGGCTATAACACCCGTAATAGTGGTGGAACACCAGAAAACTTTAAGAATTATTTTGTAATTGAATTTGACCAGCCGATGGACAGCCATTTCGTTGTGGACAATGGAAAAATGAATGCCAAGGGTTTAGAAGTTACGACGGATCATGCGGGTGCAATTATAGGCTTCAAAGGGTTGAAAAGGGGACAGCAGGTGACCGCTCGCGTAGCGTCTTCGTTTATCAGTTTTGAACAAGCATCGTTGAATCTAGATGAGGTGCGTGGGAAATCCTTAGAGGAAGTTGCTAGTGAAGGACGTAACCAATGGAATGAAGTGCTCGGCCGGATCCGTATCAAAGATCAGGATATCGATCGCCTCCGCACCTTTTACTCCTGTTTGTACCGCTCTACACTCTTCCCGCGAGATCTTTCGGAAATAGACGCCGCAGGAAACCGTGTGCACTATAGCCCCTATAACGGACAAGTATTACCGGGAGAGATGTTCACCGATACCGGGTTTTGGGATACGTTTCGTAGTCTTTTTCCGTTATTGAACCTGCTTTATCCATCCATGAACGATCGCATGCAGGAAGGGCTGGTGAACGCGTATAAAGAGAGTGGCTTTCTACCGGAATGGGCGTCTCCCGGACATCGTGCTTCCATGATCGGAAATAATTCTGCTTCTGTAGTAGCAGATGCGTATCTCACCGGACGAAAAGGTTACGATCCATTGGTATTATGGGAAGCGGTCCAATGGGGAGCGAATAACGTGCACCCAAAGAATACCTCCACCGGACGGTATGGACATGAACTTTATAACAAGTTAGGCTATATACCCGCTGATGCCGGTATTTCGCAGAATGCTGCCCGGACATTAGAATATGCTTACAACGATTGGTGTATATATCAGTTTGGCAAGGCTTTGGGACGACCGGATGCAGAAACCAGCGTATACGCCAAAAGAGCGCTAAACTACAAAAATCTCTACGACCCTTCCACAAAGCTTATGCGCGGAAAGAATAAGAATGGGTCCTTTATCGCAAATTTTGAACCAAGCGCCTGGTCTGAGGAATTTACCGAAGGTAATTCATGGCATTGGAGCTTCTGTGTATTTCATGATCCACAAGGGTTGATCGACTTAATGGGGGGCAATGAGGCTTTTACCGGCATGTTAGATACCGTCTTTTTGGTGCCTAGTTTGGAGGGGATGAAAAGTCGAGGCATGATCCATGAAATGCGGGAAATGCAGATTATGAATATGGGACAATACGCACATGGCAATCAACCTATACAACATATGCCTTACCTTTACAACTATTCCGCTTCGCCATGGAAGGCGCAGTATTGGGTTCGGCAGATCATGGATAAACTCTACTCTGCAGCAGCAGACGGTTATTGTGGCGACGAAGACAACGGGCAGACTTCAGCTTGGTATGTATTTTCTGCTGTGGGTTTCTATCCGGTCGCACCAGGATCCGGCGAATATGTACTGGGATCACCACAGTTTGACGAAGTAACACTACAGCTGGAGAACGGAAAAAAGATAACAATCTCCGCAGAAAATCAATCAAAAGAAAATGTATACGTTGATCAGCTGCGTGTAAACGGCAAGAACTATACACACAATTTCTTGCGTATAGCCGATTTATATAAAGGTGCTCAGCTAAAATTCAGCATGTCCGCACAACCCAATCTATCCCGAGGGATAGCACATGGAGATAAGCCGTATTCGTTTTCTGACGAATTAGGGGATAAAGAGTAATATTGTAAACCAAATAGAATAGTATGATAGGCGTTCGAAACTTTATAAAAAATGGAAAACACATGGGCATAGGGCTATTTGTTTTCGTCTTATGCATATTAACAACTTACGGACAAGTTGATCAAGTTCGGAAAGCTCCGGCCTATCCCTTGATTACACATAATCCGAATTTCAGTATCTGGTCGACTAGTGATCTTCTGACAGATAAAGTCACGGAGCACTGGACCGGTGCAGCACACGGTTTGACTGGCTATCTTGAAGTCGACGGTACACTGTACCGTTTCATGGGCAAGGAGAAGCTCCGTTACACCTCGATAATAGCCGAGGACGAAAAGGCCAGTATTCGGTATGTAGAGCAGCCGCAAAACGAAGCTTGGCAATTGCCAGACTTTGAAGATTCAGATTGGAAAGACGGCGTATTGCCTGTATCCGATGATAAATCAGTAGCGGGTACATTTTGGGCATCTGACAATATTTGGGTAAGGCGGGAGTTCTCGCTGGATAAGATAAATGACAACGAGCCGCTATTCCTGAAATTGCATCATGATGATAACATTGAAGTGTATCTAAACGGGACGCTTGTGTTTAAAAGAGACGGTTGGAACCATCGTTTCGATTATTTCGATATTTCGTCTAAAGCGAAAGGGCTTCTACGCAAAGGGCAAAATGTGCTTGCGGTTCACCTGAAAAATACGGCAGGTGGTCGCTTTTTAGATTTTGATTTAGTAAACAGTATGCCGTCTGATAAGGCGGAGGTATCCATTGCGGAACAAACATCGGTGGCGATAGAGGCTACACAAACAGCGTATACATTTGACGCCGGTGCAGTAGCGCTGAAGGTTACCTTTACTTCACCCTTATTGATGGATGATCTTGATCTTCTTGCGCGCCCCGTTTCCTATGTCTCTTATGAGGTGACAGCAAAGGATGGAAAGAAACATGATGTTAAGATACATCAGGAAGTATCTTCTGATATAGCGGTTTATATGCCCGACCAGCAAGAGGTAGAAGGGCAAGCCTATCAAGACGGAAAGCTCTCCATATTGAAAGTGGGTACCGTTGAGCAACCTGTATTGCAAAAGGGAGCCGACGATATGCGTATAGATTGGGGGTATTTATATGTGGCTGCTCCATCCGGAAACGATGTTAGGCAATTTTTGTCCGGGGGTAACGATCAGAAAAATGAGAATTCAAACCGAGGAAAATCGCTATCGTTGCATACCGAAATTTCTTTAGGTGCTGTCGGTTCCACTCCAGTACAGCGTTTCCTAACTATTGGGTATGATGAAATATATGCCATTCAGTATTTCCATACGGATTTACGTCCTTGGTGGAACAAAAATGGAAACCATTCTTTCGAAACACAGCTACATGCTGCGGTAAAAGATTATGAAAAACTGATGCAGCAGTGTGCTGATTTTGACAGAACCCTTAGAATGCATACGGATGAAGCAGGTGGAAAACAATACACCCACCTCTGTGTTTTAGCATACCGACAGAGTATTGCAGCCCATACCCTGGTTGAAGGACCGGAAAAAGAAGTACTGTGGCTTTCCAAGGAAAATAACAGCGGAGGATTTATTAATACGGTAGATGTGACCTATCCCTCGTCACCGCTATACTTAAAATATAACCCTGTCTTGCTACAAGGGATGCTCAATGGTATTTTCTATTTCAGTGAGAGTGGAAAATACCCACACCCTTGGGCGGCGCACGACCTCGGTACCTATCCTTTAGCTAATGGGCAGACGTATGGAGAGCCTATGCCGGTAGAAGAGTCCGGGAATATGTTGATTATGACGGCCGCAATAGCCCGCGCGCAGGGAAATGCGCGGTATGCAGAAAAACATTGGAAGACTCTAACCACGTGGGCTGATTATTTAGTGAAAGAAGGGTTGGATCCGAAAACCCAGCTCTGTACAGACGATTTCGCGGGTCATCTTGCGCGGAACGCCAATCTTTCGTTGAAAGCAATTATGGGAATAGCGAGTTATGCCCAGCTGGCAGAAATGTTAGGAAAAAAAGAAATTGCCAATCGTTACCGAAAGATTGCAGAGGACATGGTACCCCAATGGATGAACTTAGCAGACGGTGGCGATCACTATGCACTAACGTTCGATGACCCAAACACCTGGAGTCAAAAATATAATCTCATTTGGGATAAGGTTTTGGATTTTAATCTGTTTCCCAAAGAAGTGGCTACGAAAGAGATCGCTTATTATCTGCCACGGATGAATCGCTTTGGTCTGCCTCTTGATAGCCGTAAAAATTATACGAAGAACGACTGGATTATTTGGACGGCGACATTAACGGACAACCAGACCACTTTTGAAAAGTTTATCGATCCGTTATACCGCTTTGTACTCGAGGCTCCTACGCGTGTACCGCTGAATGATTTCTATGA
Source organism: Sphingobacterium arenae (assembly GCF_014692505.1). GTDB lineage: Bacteria > Bacteroidota > Bacteroidia > Sphingobacteriales > Sphingobacteriaceae > Sphingobacterium > Sphingobacterium arenae. The sequence goes on from NZ_JACNYK010000001.1 coordinate 579,423, forward strand.
TAGTACGACCGGTATTCGCGAAAATTTTAAAGCGAGAAGTGTGGTTGGCGGGTTCTACATGAAGCTACTCGCCGACGAATGGACGCGGTAATGATCGTTTTGATTAGACATTGAGACGATTTGGTGCTATTTTGAATTAAAAGGTCAAGGTTTTATTTTCTTTATATTGCATTTTTGAAATATAAACCGGGAAATCAAAATAGAAACAATAATGAAGCGATTTTTTGCATTTGCATGTTTAGTCACAACGAGCTGCTTCGCTGTTCAGGCGCAAGATTGGAAGCCAGCAGGCGACAAAATTTTAACTACTTGGGGGGAACATCTGGATCCGGAGAATCCGCATCCAGAATACCCTAGACCACAATTGGAACGCAAGGAGAATTGGAAAACGTTAAACGGATTATGGAAATATACCATTGTCGATAAATCCATTTCTGAAAAACCAACATCTTGGGAAGGAGATATATTGGTTCCGTTTGCTGTTGAATCAGCCCTATCTGGTGTAGGGAAGGAGGTCGGAAAAGACAAAGCTTTATGGTATAGTAGAACGATCTCCGTACCTAAAACCTTTCGTAAAGGACGTGCTTTGCTACATTTTGGTGCAGTAGACTGGCAGTGTGACGTATACGTTAATGGGCAGCATATCGGTCAACACGAGGGCGGTTTCGATCCATTTTCTTTCGATATTACCTCCGCTTTAAAGAAGGGAACCGAACAAGAAGTGGTGGTGCGCGTCTGGGATCCAACCAGTGACGGTCCGCAACCGCGTGGAAAGCAGATCAATAATCCACATGGGATTTGGTATACGCCGGTAACGGGCATATGGCAGACCGTTTGGTTAGAAAATGTGCCCGAGAGCTATATAGTTAACACAAAGCAGACACCAGACGTTGATCAGTCCTTACTGCATTTTTCGGCCGAAGTCGCGGAAGCAAAAGAGGGAGATCAACTGCTCGTGGAAGTTTATGACGGCGCGCAGAAGATTGCAGAACAACAATTTGCTGCAAACCAAGCGTTAGCTTTGTCCTTGAAGAACCCTATGCTATGGAACCCGGACAATCCGAAACTTTATGATTTGGATATCAAGCTGGTGCGTAAGGGTAAGGTAATCGACCAAGTTAAAAGCTATTTCGCTATGCGAAAAATAAGTGTAAAAACAGGTAATGATGGTATTCAGCGCATGTATTTGAATGATGAGTTTGTGTTTCATTATGGGCCGTTAGATCAAGGCTGGTGGCCAGATGGACTACATACTCCGCCGAGCGATGAAGCGTTGAAATTTGATGTTGTCAAAACGAAGGAAATGGGGTTCAACATGATCCGTAAGCATATCAAAGTGGAACAAGCCCGCTGGTATCGTCACTGTGACAGCATTGGCATTTTGGTGTGGCAGGACATGCCGAGTGGAGATCTTGGCGAAAATATCTGGGACATGCAGCCCGGTAAAATTTCCAACGGTATACACGATAAGAACAGGACATCCGAATCGGAAGCAATTTATAAAAAGGAATGGAAGGCTATAATGGATGCATTACATAACTTTCCGAGCATCGTCGTTTGGGTACCTTTCAATGAGGCCTGGGGGCAGTTTAAAACGAAAGAGATTACAGAATGGACCATGAATTATGACCCATCTCGGTTAGTGAATAGTGCTAGTGGTGGTAACTTTGCCTATATCGGACATATATTGGATATCCACAATTACCCCGGTGCGGCTATGCCCGATCCGAATCTTTTCGGTGACAAATTTGTATTGGCTTTGGGCGAGTTTGGCGGACTGGGATTACCGGTAGAAGGCCACACTTGGCAGGAAAAAGACAACTGGGGTTATCAATCGTTTAAAAACAAAGAAGAGCTTAAAAAGCGTTATCAGGAATTGGTAACAGATTTGAACGCGTTAGTCAAGCGTGGTTTGTCTGCAGGCGTTTATACCCAAACAACGGATGTGGAGGTAGAAACCAACGGGTTAATGACGTATGATAGGAAAGTGATTAAAATTCCAGAAGCAGAGCTTAAAAAGATGCACGAAGTGTTATACCAACATGTTGTCCAGTAATAATGTGTTAAGATAACCTCAATGATGAATGTCGTTATCAAAAGTATATTCCTAATTGGGTTCCTAATGCAAACCCTTACTTCTTGGAGTCAGGAACAACCCCATATTATCGTGATTTTAACCGATGATATGGGGTTTAGTGATATCGGTGCATTTGGCGGAAATTTCGTTCCGACTCCTCGGCTTGACCAGTTTGCGTTAGAAGGTAGCCGGTTCACCCAATACTATAGTGCATCCCCGATTTGCAGCCCTTCGCGCACGAGTATTCTCACCGGTATGTTCCCGGCAGAATGGAATTTTACTACCTTTTTAAACAACAGACGGAGCAACGAACTGGCGGAGCAGGCCAACTATCTACATGTACACGCACCTTCTATCGCTAAGATCCTGAAAGGTGCAGGCTATACAACGGCACATTTTGGGAAATGGCATATGGGCGGCGGAAGGGATATAAAAAATGCGCCAAAATTTAAGAAATATGGTTTTGATGAGCACGCCAGCACCTATGAAAGCCCAGAGCCGGATCCGGTATTGACAGCTACCGACTGGATATGGTCCGACGTAGATAGCGTAAAGCGTTGGGATAGGACAGCTTACTTCGTGGATAAAACGCTTGACTTTTTGCGTCGGCATCAGGGCACACCCTGTTTTGTGAATTTATGGCCCGACGATATGCACGATCCTTGGGTGCCTGAAGAGAACCGGCGGCAGTCGGGTCAGTTTCCGATGAACCCTAAGGAAGAGGCCGCATTCAAACTCGTGTTGGCCGAGTTTGATAAACAAATGGGCAGGCTCTTCGACGGACTGCGTGAACTAGGTATCGCCGAGAATACCGTGGTCATCTTCACCAGTGACAACGGTGCATTGCCGAGTTTCAAGGGCAGTCGAAACGGAGGCCTTCGCGGCACGAAGCTTTCGCTGTACGAAGGTGGTATACGAATGCCGTTCATTGTGCGTTGGCCAGGCCAAGTGCCTGCAGGCGCAACAGACAGTGTTTCGGTATTGAATTCGACAGATTTGGTGCCGACACTAGCCCACATCGCAACTGCCGAGATACCCGCCAATTACAAAGGTGATGGTGAAGATCGCAAGTCCGTTTGGTTAGGAACACCAGCGCCGCGTACTAAAGATATGTATTGGGAATATGGTAGGAATGATTATGCGTTTAATTTCCCACGTGGTAGAGACCGAAGTCCCAATCTGGCTATCCGGTCGGGGAAATGGAAGCTGCTTATGGATAACCACAAAAATAATCCCGAATTGTATAATATGGAGATGGATCGCTATGAAACGAGGAATGTAGCCGACGCGCATCCGGATATTGTCAAGGAGCTGCGGACGAAGCTGATTACTTGGCGTACTTACTTGCCGGAATTGACGACCGGTCGGGCAAATCCACCGGTTGATTGAGTATAGCTGATGAATAGGAGAACTTATCTTTTAATAGCGGCGTCGATGGTACTGTCTCTTCTTGTGAGTGCACAAGAGAAGAAGCCTAATATCCTGTTTATTCTCGTCGATGACCTGCGTCCGGCAATAGGGGCGTACGGAGATCCTGTCGCAATCACACCGAACATCGACAAGCTGGCTGCACAAGGATTCCGGTTTGAGCGAGCGTATTCCAATCAAGCCGTTTGCGCGCCCTCGCGGTTTAATCTGCTGTTGGGTAGCAGGTCTACCTCGTCGGGAATTTACGGATTCGGACAAAATTTTCGGGACTATTATCCAGATGCCGTGACCCTGCCGCAATATTTTAAGCAACACGGTTATCACACCGAATCAATGGGTAAGGTCTTTCATATTGGCCATGGTACTTACGCGGATGACCTATCTTGGAGCGTGCCACACCACAAGGAGTTGGTCATCGAGTACGTTGATCCGACCAGTAAAGCGTTGGGGTTCACGCGTGAAGAAGCGCTCTTTTCGAATCAGGACGCTCGTGGATTGCCTCGGGGGCGCGCCTGGGAGTTACCTGATGTTGCCGACGATGCCTATGCGGATGGTCGTGTCGCGAAGCGGGCGGTTAATCGCCTTCGGGAATTAAAATCGCAACCGGATCAACCGTTTTTCTTGGCCGTAGGTTTCGCCCGGCCGCATCTACCATTTTCTGTGCCTAAAAAGTACTGGGCGCTGTATGATGAACCGAATTTACCATTACCTACACATCGTGTGCGACCGGAAGGGGCGCCTCCATATGCCGTGAAATACGGTGTGGAAATCGATCAGTATACTCCCATTCCGACCCATGTTACAGAAGCTGCCTTTCCGGATAGTCTTAGCCGTAAATTGATACACGGCTATTATGCCGGTGTGAGTTATGTGGATACCCAGATTGGCAAGGTGCTGGAAGAACTTAGTGCGCTTGGTCTCGATGAAAATACGATTGTCGTGCTCTGGGGCGACCACGGCTATATGCTGGGTGATATGGGCATGTGGACGAAGCACGTCAATTATGAGTTGGCGAATCATATACCCTTAATTATTTCTGCACCAGGCTTGGTACAGGCAGGTACCCATACCGCGCAGCTCACCGAGACGGTCGACATTTACCCCACGTTGGTGGAACTCGCCGGATTGCCGGTTCCGCAGGTGCCGCAACCCGTTGATGGGTTAAGTATGGTGCCTGTACTCCAGGATCCGGAAGTCCGGGTCCGGGATCATGCCTACCACAGTTTTCCGAGAGGAGGACGGTTGGGGCGGGCTATCCGTACCGATCGCTATCGTATGGTGGAATGGAAGAAAATCGGCGATACCACGGGAAACGCGGAATATGAGTTGTACGATTATCAGCATGGGTCGCGCGAAGTCAAGAATATTGCCGCAGAACATCAGGAGGTGCTCCGGGAGCTTCAGACCATTCTGGGACGGCATCCGGCACCGATGCCAGGGCGTGTTCCATCATCTCGATAACCCTTTTGTTACGTTATTTATGCTTTGCCGCGTAGTCTTTCGGGCTGATCCCAAATTGCTTTTGGAAATTTCGGGAAAAATGTGATGCGGTGCTAAAACCCAAAAGATCGGCAATCTCATAAACCTTATATTCGCCATCCAACAGCAGTTGGCTAGCTTTATTTAATCGTGTCAAGTTGATGAGTTCATTGGGTGATAGATCAGAAAGAACCTTTATTTTTCGATAAAGCGTCGGTCTGCTCATATGCAATCGATCGGCCAACATATCCACACAAAGTGCAGGATCGGCCATATTTTGTAAAATTAGTTTATTGATCTTTTTTAAGAAGGCTTGGTCAGATTTGTTATGCCCACTGATATCCAAGGGGCTGCTCGGTATTCGTTGGAAATGATCTTTGACATGTTTTCTATTGCGCAAGAGGCTAGCTATTTGAGCCTCCAGAAAGTTTGGTGAAAACGGTTTCTCAATGTAAGCGTCTGCCCCATATTCCAAGCCTTCTATCTTGGATTGTAGACTGTTTTTAGCCGTTAACATAATAAAAGGGATATGGCTGTACTGTTCATCTTCTTTCAGTTTAGTGCAGAACTCATAACCATTTAATTGGGGCATCATGATGTCGCTGACGATCAGGTCCACGTCATGTGCATACACGTATTCCAAAGCCTCTCGTCCATTAAGCGCTTTGACCACCTCATACTTCTCCTCTAAGTCATCCGCTATAAAATCCAAGATGTCCACATGGTCATCTGCTAACAAAATAACGGACTTTTCTATTGCCAAATCGATATGCATAGCATTTATAATGGTATCTCTAAAACAAATATATTCAAATTTTCTGAATTCTTTTTATAAACTAATGTGCCACCATGCAAAGAAGTAAATGAATAAGCCAGTGCCAGCCCGAGTCCCGATCCTTTAACGCGATAGTGCGTACTGGCGCGCTGAAAGGGTTCGAAAATCTGTGTTATCTCTTCGTCTGAAAGTAGAACACCATCGTTTTTTACCTCTATGCAGAAACTCGCCCTTTCTGCAACTTTATAAAGATTAACATGGACCTCCTTTTCCGCATACTTCGTCGCATTTGACAGTAAGTTGGAAAGAATCTTATACATCGCTTCAATATCAACGTCGGCATATAAGGTTTTGTCCAGGCACTTGGTCAGCTTGATTTGTTTGCTTTCTATTAGCGGCGCAAAATCCTGTAAACAGATTAAAATAAGGGAAGCTACCGATTGTCTCTTAAGCTTTAAAGAAAAATGTTCGCTTTCTACTTTTCTGAAGTCCAGAAGATTGTCTGTCATTAAGAGTAGTTTTTCCGTGTTTTGGTGGATCGTTTTTAGCCACTTTTCCGATTTTTTCGGCTCGGCACCCAACATTATTTTTTCAAGCGGCGCTTTGATCAGTGTTAATGGTGTTTTAATATCATGGGTTATCTGCATGAAAAAGTCCATCTTAGCCTTGTAAAGTTCTTTTTCCTTATGTGCTTTGATTTTCTCTAGTCGTTGTCTATTCTTTTCTTTCATTTTTTGGTCGTACCAATAGAGCACCATACCTATTAACCCCAGAGAGAACAATGCATAAATAATGTAAGCCGGAACACTGGCCCAAAAGGGCGGAAGTATGACGATTTCCAACGACTTTATTTTTGAAATAGGTGTCTTGTTGGCATCAGCAGCCATAACCTCGAACGTATATTTCCCGGGAGGAATTTTTGTGAAATTTGCTTTTGTATTGTTTCTTAAAAAAGTCCATGTTGTGTCTAGCCCGACGAGACGGTACAGGTAGGAGGTCGCATTAGCTGACGCAAAATTTAAGGCAACAAAATCAAGACTAACGGTTGATTCATCGTATTTCAATTTGATGCTGTTTGTGTATAAGATGGATTTGGACAGCGCGCTGTTTTTGTCTTGTATAGTTAGTTCATGTTGATTGGTTTGGATGCCGGTAATGTAAATAGGCGTGTAAAAATCTGTCTTATATAAGTCGGTAACGGATGACGGATCGAATCGGATTAGTCCTTTCGACGCTCCAAAATAAAGCAAGCCGTTAGAATCCTTGAACGCCGAGTTATAATTAAATTGAAGATCCAATAGACCGTGTTCTAAACTATACGTTTCAATGCGATGAGACAGAATATTCATTTTCACCAATCCTTTGGTAGTCGATATCCATAAATTCTCGGAATCGTCTTCCTGCATAGCTAAGATAAGGTTGCTCGGTAGCCCATCTTTTGAGGTGAAACGTTTGAAGGACTGATTATTTTCATCATAAATACATAGCCCACTCTCTGTGGCAACCCAAATCTTTCCTTTTGAATCTTGAAATACACGATTAACGCGATTACTGCTAATCGTCGAATGGTCTTTTGGGTCGTGTACAAAACGGGTCGGTTTTTCTTGGCCTGATTTTAATTTATATAAACCATCGCGCCAGGTAGTAAACCATAGTGTTTGTTCCCTATCCTCAAAGATCGATGTAAAAAAGACGTGATCCGGGGCACGTTTAAAGGGAATAAATCGATTTTCCCCTGGAATAAACTGGAAGATCCCCGGTGCAGTTGCCAATAAAATTTTCCCGTTTGATGTCTTGTAAATATGATAAATAAAATTACTCTTGAGGGCTTGATTCGTATTGTTAGAATCAAAGTGTTTGATCACTTTTTTTTGTCGTATATCGATCACGTCAAGCCCCTGGAAAAACGTACCGATCAATAAACTGTCTCCTGTAATGAGCAAGCCATGTATATTGGTATGCGCTAAACCATCTTCTGGCCCGAAATTGATAAAATTATTTGATTTTTGATCCCAATAGGCCAATCCCTGATCCTCTGTGCCTATCCAAAGGTTTTGTTGTCCATCCTCCACAATTTCTCTAACAGCATGGCCCCCAATCGAATTGGGCGAGTTACGCGGGAATATCTTTTCAAATAGGTTATGTTGCGGATGGTAATAGTTTATTCCGCCAAAAAAGGTACCAATCCATATCCCATCTTGGTTATCTTTCATAACAGCGTAAATGGCATTATCCGAAAGACTCCACGGATTATCTTTTTCATGCGTAATATGCGTTGTTTTATGGGTATGCATGTCGTGCACGAATAGCCCACTTTCTGTCCCAATCCATAGCTGATTTTCGTTTATTTGCGCTATTTCTCGTACATAAAGCGGCTTATTGCCGATGTTTTTGATCATGTGCTGGGTTTCCTTGCTGTCTCTGTTCCATTTGTAAACCCCGTGATGAGACGTTCCGATCCAAATGTCGTTGTTGTCGTCTACAAACAGCTCTTCCACGCCGCCCGTGAATTGCTTCCCGTTGGAAAAAGTATACTCTTTCCCGCTGTTCACATGGCAGATACTTTCCTTTAACCCTATCCAAACTTCGTTATTCTGGTCAATACAGAAGGCATGCGTTTTTTCCTTCCATCGCTCTGCATAGGTTTTATCGACTTGTTGCGTCTTTGGATCGTATTTGTGCAGGCTGCTATTGGAAATAAACCAAATATTTCCCTGTTGATCTTCGGAGATCTGTAAACTCTCACTTTTGTAAACCTTATCAAAAAGAGAAAATTCCTCCTGCTGCGGATCATAGATATAGATGCCCTGATCGGTTCCCACCCAAATCTCGTTTGTTTTGCGCACCATAAGGCTGTGGATCAGGTTGCTTCCTAAACTTTTCTCATTTTCCGATTCGTGAAAAAAGTTTTTGAAGCGATATCCATCAAACCGGTTCAACCCATCCCGTGTACCAAACCAGATAAATCCATCCTGATCCTGTACACTACATAATATAGCGTTGTTTGACAGTCCTCTATTGACTTGGAAATGATTGAAATAATAAGGAGAGCTTACCAACCGTACGGTGGTGACACAAAAAAACAAAAGAAGCCAAAGTCTTGCTAACATGTAAACAGGTCTATCCTATAAAAATAGGAGAAGTTTAGATACCGGACAAGTTGCGCCGACAAGAAAAGTTTTTTTGAGACGAATTCACTGTATATTGATACAATTTTGATAGAAATTTTCTGGATATGTTTTTATTATGCATTTTTCTTTTCAATGGAACCGAAATGTTGAAGAAAAGCTTTAATATTGATAAACTTAGAACAAACGCATGAAGAAAAATCAAATAAACCTACTATCCGTATTATTAACAATACTCGTCGGCGCCTGCCAAAGCCCAGTGAAAGAGCAGAAGACTGTTTCGGGGCTCGACCGGAAGAATTTTGAAGATGTAATAGAAAATAAAAAGACAGATCTGTTTATCTTGCGAAATAAAGCAGGAGTAGAAGTTTGTATAACAAATTATGGTGGTCGGATAGTCTCCTTCATGGTGCCTGATCGTGATGGACAGCTGCAAGATGTCGTGCTAGGCTTTGACAACATACAAGAATATGCGGACAAGCCATCGTCATTTGGTGCCACTGTTGGAAGATTCGCAAACAGAATTGCTTACGGAAAATTTGTATTGGATGGAGACACGATTTCATTAGATGTTAATGACGGTGAGCATACGATTCACGGCGGGGCAGACGGATGGCGTGGCAAAGTGTTCGACGCCGAACAGCCTGCGGATAATTCGCTTATATTAAGTTATGTCTCGAAAGATGGGGAAGCTGGATTTCCGGGTGAGGTTAAAGTCAAAGTAACGTTTACTTTAAACGAAGAGAATGCTTTGAAAATAGATTATTTGGCAGAGACGGATAAGAAAACGGTTATCAATATGACGAACCACAGTTTCTTTAATTTGTCCGGAAACCCGGAGACCACCATATTAGATCATGTGCTTTTGGTCAATGCTGATCGCTATACCCCGTTGAACGAGGAGCTTATCACTGTCGGTACGATGGAGAATGTGGCGTCAAGCCCCTTTGATTTTACGACCCCTATTTCCGTTAAGGATGCTTTATCACGAGATAGCTTGCACGAGCAATTGCAACGCGCACAAGGTTTTGATCATAATTACGTACTCCGTACCCCCGGTAAGTTAGACGTTCCTGCGGCCGAGGTGTATTCGCCGTCATCAGGTATAACCTTAGGCGTGTACACGACGGAACCAGGCATACAAGTATATAGTGGTAATATGTTAGACGGTTCGCGAACAGGAAAGAATGGAGTAGATTACCAAAAGCAAACAGGTCTTTGCCTAGAACCTCAGCACTACCCCGATTCGCCAAGTAAACCCGTATGGCCTTCGACGATATTGGAGCCTGGACAGCAGTATACCAGCTCCAGTATTTACCGATTTGGTATTAAACAATAGTATATACACCTTCAGGAAAAATGGGCGATGTAAATAAAATACATCGCCCATTTTCTTTATTATCCCTATCGGAAAGTCGTTACATTCAGTGCTTTAGGGTAATTGATACAATTATGCAAAAAAATGAGACAATTTAACCGATTATTGCCATTGCCTTTCTCTAAAATTGTACTAGCAATTAGAAATCGAAAATAGTGATGATGAAATAGCACCGACTAACTAGGTAAAACCTAAGGTATCTCACTTTTTTAAAAAACAAATATAAACGTTCTATTAGCGCGAGTTAAAACAGATGATGTCGCTCTACAAACTAAACTCTTAATTAATGAATACAAAAGAAGACACTTGAAAAGGGTAGCAAACCAATAGATCTTGTATGTAAAAGAAAATTTTTAACCAATATAAAACGTATATGAAAGTAGAGAAAATGAGTAAAATATGGAAGCCCTTCCATGGAATATGGCTGGCCATGATTATGCTTTGCTTTGTGCAGTGTAAGGAGAGTAGTGATGAAGATTCTGTCGTAGATTTTGATCCTTCGAAACCAGTCTCGATAACGGATTTTCTTCCGAAAGAGGGGGGGGCAGGGAGCAATTTGATCCTTTATGGTGATAATTTCGGTAGCGATCGTTCTCAAGTGAATGTCATTATCGGGGGGAAGCGAGCGCCGGTTATCAATGTAAAAAATAATACCTTGTATTGTACCGTTCCACAAGGAGCCTTTGACGGCGATATAAAAGTATCCGTAATTGATAGGGGAGGAGAAGAGGTGGCGCGTGCCGAGGCTAAAGAGGTATTTGTCTATATAAAAAAGTGGTTGTCTTCTACGCTCGCCGGTAAGTATTACGAAGTGACCAACCAATTCGAAGAAAAGGAAGGACCATTTGACGACTGTGGAGGATTTAATAATATAAACTGGTTTTCATTTGACCCACAAAACCCAAACCACATGTATGTTATGGCGGAGGGTTCGAATGCGAGGCTGGTCGATTTGGAGAACGAGTACGTCAGTTATTTTCGCACCGGGCTGTCAAGAGTAAGCTCTATGGCATGGCGAATTGACGGCAATCAAGATATGATTTTACCGGATAATCATGCGAGTGATACTAGGGTGGCCCATCATATCTTCGCTAGAGCCAATGGCTTTGCAGCACCGGGAAATCCGATCCTTGTAAATGCACGCGGCGTGAATGGTGTTATGGTTCATCCTACAAATGGTGAATTGTATTATGGTGGTTTCCGTGCGAACAGTGTATTCCGGTACGACTTTGAGGAACAGAAAGTGGAAGCCGCTTTTCCAAGTGCTTATTCTGCCAATGCGATCTATATGGTTGTGCACCCTTCGGGAGACTATGCTTATCTAACTAATTTTGAGAGGCATTATATTATGAAGTCTGAATACGATTACGAACGAAAAACGTTTAAAAATCCATATCCTATTGCGGGAATGCCAGGCCAAAGCGGGTATGCAGATGGCGTGGGAACTTTTGCACGCATAAATAATCCAGTACAGGGGGTTTTCGTGAAGAATCCGGATTACGAAGAACAAGGCGGTGAACAGTACGATTATTATTTCTGTGACATGGCTAATCATGCCATCCGGAAGGTGACGCCAGAAGGTCGGGTGACTACTTTTGCCGGGCGGGGTAATAGCGGTACTGCTGGATACGCCAATGGCGATTTACGTGCGGAAACACGTTTCGATCAGCCTAGAGCTATTGCGTACGATGAAGCACGCGAGTGTTTTTACATAGGAGAGCGTGGTAAAAATAAAATCATCCGGAAAATTGCGCGAGAAACCGAAGACGACGCAATTCCTGAAAACGAAGAAGAACCAACCGATAACGATTAATGATAAATTATGATGAAGAAAAACTTAATATTATTATGTGTCATCTTTCTAGGTACCGTCCTTATCTCCTCCGCACAGGATCAGGCGGCTCAGGAAGAGGTAACGATAGCGGGGATCGTCACGGATGAGGGGAAGAATCCGCTGATCGGTGTGAATGTTTCCGTTAGTAATGCACCCGGACTAGGAGCAATTACGGACGTTGATGGCCGCTACAGCTTAAAATTAAAACGCTATCAAACGCTAGTTTTTACCTACATCGGTTACGATAAGGTCGAAGTGCTGTTGAAAGAGCAGTCACAAGTTAATGTGGTGATGAAAGAATCCGATGCCAGTGTAATCAACGAAGTCGTTGTAACCGCTACAGGTAACCAACGTCGGATAGCTGTAACTGGTGCGATCACGACCGTTGACGTGGAGCGACTCAAAAATAACCCATCAACATCGATGGCTGATGCTTTGGCTGGCGAGGTGCCTGGAATAATGGCAATGCAATCTTCGGGTAGGCCGGGCGAAGTTTCGGACTTCTGGATTCGTAGTATTTCCACGTTTGGTGCGAGTAGTGCGGCGCTCATTTTGGTAGATGGTTTTGAGCGGGATATGAACGAGGTCAATGTGGAAGATGTGGAGTCTTTCACCTTGCTCAAGGACGCCTCTGCCACCGCCATTTACGGTAGTCGCGGTGCAAACGGAGTCGTTTTGATCAATACGAAAAAAGGGAAGGACGGCAAGGTCAACATCAATGCACGGGCAGAGGGTTTTTACAGCCAGTTTACCAAACTACCCGATTTTGTTGATGGTTACACATACGCATCCATGGCCAACGAAGCGCGAACGACAAGAAACCAAGAGCCATTTTATTCTCCAACAGAATTGGAGCTTCTACGGCATGGGTTAGATACGGATCGTTTCGCGAACGTTGATTGGATGGACGTCTTGATGCGGGATGCCGCTTGGAGCAAGCGTAGCGTACTGAGTTTTAGTGGTGGTGGAAAGACCGCCCGGTATTATGTGTCCGGCAGTTATCAGGATCAACAAGGGATGTACAAAATTGATGAGGCTTTAAAAGATTATAATACCAATGCGGGCTTTAAAAGATATACCTATCGACTAACAGTCGATATGGATATCACGAAAACCACGTTGTTACGGGCAGGGGTTTCAGGCTCCCTACGTACGCAAAACGATCCCGGAGTAGGAAGCAATGCAATCTGGACAGCTTTAATGGGATACAACCCGATTATGGAGCCTTTGATGTATTCTAACGGTAAGATACCGGCATTTGGTGACGATAACGGCGACCGTTTTAATCCGTGGGTACAGGCTACCATGACTGGATACAATGAAAACTGGCAAAACAATATCCAAACGACGTTAAATTTGGAGCAAAATTTGAATTTTATCACACCGGGTCTTCGGTTTATAGGACGTTACGGTTACGATACCAAGAACTGGAATAATATCAGACGCTATAAATTTCCAGAACTATGGAAGGCAAATCGTTACCGGGATGTAAATGGCGATTTATTGTTCGAACGCATAAAAGAGGAGCAATTGATGACCCAGACATCAGGTTCAGATGGTGAAAGACGGGATTTTTTCGAATGGGATTTAATCTATAACAAAGGGATTGGTAAACATAATTTTGGTGCGATAGCTAAATATATGCAATCCTCACTGGTATTTACCCAAGGAATCGGATCAGACTTGAAAAATGGTATTCCAAGACGAATACAGGGGTTATCTGGGAGAGTAAACTACAATTATGACCAACGTTATTTCGTAGACTTTAACTTTGGGTATACGGGATCAGAGAATTTCCACCGGGACTATCGCTTTGGCTTCTTTCCCGCTTTTTCCGGCGCATGGAATGTGGCCGAAGAGCCCTTCCTAAAAGATGCGGATTGGGTGGATATGTTTAAGATTCGGTATTCGCATGGTAAAACAGGAAACGATCGGTTGGGGTTCGGTAATGGGGTGCGTTTTCCCTATTTATATAATATTGAAACGATGGACGGAGGCGGCTATAATTTTGGTGATTATAATGCAGACAATATATGGTCGGGCATGCGTTATTCCTCTATTTCCTCCCCTGACGTCTCTTGGGAAATAGCAACAAAGAAAGATCTAGGTATTGATTACTCGTTTCTGAATGATCGCATTAATGGTGCGGTGGATTTCTTTTATGAAAAACGAGAAGGGATTTATATGCAACGTAATTTTCTGCCGGGCTATGTGGGGCTGGAAAGCGGGGCAAATCCTTCCGCTAACGTTGGGGCGGTCGAAGCGCGTGGCTTCGACGGCAATATTGCTATCAAACAAAAGGTGAATGCTGTGGATTTTACACTGCGGGGTAACATCACCTACAGTAAAAACGAAATTTTAGAAAGAGACGAGCAGAATACCATTTATGATTATTTATTGGATAAAGGGCATCGTGTCGATCAGGCGCGGGGATTGATTGCACTCGGCCTTTTTAAAGATTACGATGACATCCGCAATAGTCCTAGACAAACCTTTGGCGAAGTCATGCCGGGTGATATCAAATACAAAGATATCAATGGTGATGGAATTGTGGATAACGCGGATATCGCGTCCATTGGAGCAACTACACGACCAAATTTAATCTATGGGTTCGGGGTTTCAGCCAACTGGAAAGGCATTGATATCAACGTACACTTTCAGGGAGCGGGAAAATCCAGCTATTTTATCGAAGGCACTTCGGTGTACATGTTTCAGCTAGCTAGCGGCTGGGGGAATATACTCAATGATCTCGCGCAAAGCAATCGTTGGATATTAGGCGAAAATGAGGACCCAAATGCCGAATACCCGCGGTTAAGTCAAGGGGGCAATTCCAATAATTATCGCAGATCCACGTTTTGGATCAGAGATGGTTCTTACATACGTTTAAAGCGGTTAGACATCGGATATTCTCTACCGAAAGCGCTGGTGAACAGAATACGTGTGAATAATGCACGGCTTTTCTTTGCAGGTACAAATTTATTAACATTTTCACCTTTTAGTCTGTGGGACCCGGAATTGGGGAACCCGACTGGAAAAGTGTATCCGTTAAGTAAAACCTTAGCTTTTGGAGTAACCGTTAATCTATAACGAAATAAAAAAATGAAAAGAATAACTATACTATTATCCGTTGTTGGGCTAATCCTTATTGCCGGCGGATGTAAAAAATATTTAGATTCGGATTATCTGTTTGATGAACGCATGACGATCGAGGATGTATTTAGCAATCGGGATTATACCGAAAGATGGTTGGCACGTGCCTATTATTTCTTGGGGACCAATGCCATGCAGGATGTCAGTAGCAAAAAGTCGGTGATGTTCAACTTTGCCGACGATATGTATTACGGTGATGAGAATGATGAATACGCGCGGTGGCGGAAAGGACAATATGACGAAAACGGGCTTAGTGGAGAGAATAAAGGAATTTGGAGCACCGGATACCAAGGCATCCGACAGGCAACGGTTTTTATAAATAATATTCATTTAAATCAAGAATTTTCAGATTTTGAACGCGAAGACTTGAAATCGCAGGCGCGTTTTCTAAGAGCCTATTTTTACTGGGTGCTGCTTCGTACGTTCGGTCCTGTCCCGCTACTTCCTGATGAAGGAATTGATTATACCAAAAGCTACGATGACATTGCGTTACCGCGGAATACGTACGAGGAATGTATTAATTACCTCGCAGGTGAATTGGTGGAAGCGGCCAAGGCACTACCCATGTCGCGTGGTATCCAACAGATTACGAGACCCACGCGCGGAGCGGCTTTGGCTCTCCGAGCCAGAGTATTGCTATTTGGTGCAAGCCCGCTTTATAATGGAAAGGCGCCAGCTGACGTCGCAGCGGCACTGGTGGATAAGCAAGGAAATCCTTTATTGTCTATGACTTATGACGAGTCCAAATGGGCCCGTGCGGCGGCGGCGGCAAAAGATGTGATGGATCTTGGTCGTTATCAGCTGTATGTCTCTTATAGAAGAACTACAGGTGATATCGCTTATCCTGCTACCGTGACACCACCGTATGACGCACAATTCTCTGATAATAATTGGCCGATGGGCTGGCGAGATATCGACCCTTTCGAATCATATAGGTCGTTGTTCAACGGAACTGTTCCTGCTTTTCAAAATCCCGAATTGATTTTTACACGCGGTCAGAACCAAGGCAGCGAAAGTATTAAAGTCATGGTGTTGCACCAGTTGCCTAGACTGGAAGGTAAGGGGTACAATTCTCATGGTATGACCCAAAAACAAGTGGATGCTTACTACATGAACGATGGAACAGATATACCCGGGATGAACGACATGTATGCTGGCAGAACGAATTATGAAGGGCGATACAATACCGAAGCTCGACGATCCGGTTTGGTTACACAAGAGGAACTTTCCAGCTATCCCGAATTGGGCCCTTTGGGCGTCGACGTACACAAGCAGTATGTCCAACGGGAGCCCCGTTTCTATGCATCTGTTGGTTATAATGGCGCTACATGGCATCTGTTAAGTGGAGAAGCTAGTAAGGAAGAGGTTAACAATGCGCAGATATTTTACTATCGCGGATATGCCAATGGCTATAAAAATACAACCTATTGGCCGAGAAGTGGTGTCGGCGTTAAGAAATATGTACATCCAAATGACATTAGTAACACGACCGTTACTTCGTATGACCAATCGCGTATTGAGGATAAACCCGATCCAGCCATCCGGTATACGGAGGTTTTGTTGATCTATGCAGAAGCATTGAACGAATTGAATGGCAGTCATACGATTCCAGCGTGGGACGGAAGTAAAACGCATACTATCTCGCGAAGTGTTGCGGAAATGAAACAAGGCATCCAGCCTGTTCGAATTCGTGCGGGTGTACCAGATTATTCGGAAGAAGTGTACAATGATGCAGATAAGTTCCGCATAAAATTGAAACGAGAGCGACAGATCGAAATGTTCGCCGAAGGGCACCGTTACTTTGATTTACGTCGATGGGCGGATGCACCTAGTGAGGAGTCGGCGCCGATATACGGTTGTAACGCATTGGTAACAGATGATAGGAAAGAGCTTTTTCATACGCCGGTTGCTATTCCGTCCTTACCATCCATCTTCACGTTGAAAATGTGGTTTTGGCCAATTCATTGGGATGAGTTGAGAAGAAATAAAGAACTGACGCAAAATCCAGGTTGGACTATGCCGGAATAATAAATTTATAATCTTGAAGATATGATGAAGAAAATATATATGCTGTTTTTAGCAGTCACGGGCTTCATTGGTTTCGTGTCTTGCAATAATGAATGGGAAGACGAACAGTATGAGCAGCTGGTTTCCTTTAAAGCGGAACCGAATACACAAGGGGTATCCTGGACATATATACGTTATAAGCCGGACGGAAAAGTCACCTTTCAACTTCCGCTTGTGATCAGCGGCTCTACCCCGAATACGCAAGATCGTGTTGTTCGCATCGGTTTAGATCGAGATACCTTAGCGACGCTCAACCGTGAGCAATTCGGGCATCGGGAAGAGTTGTTTTTCCGAGAGTTACCGAGTAGTTTTTATAGTATGCCGGAAACAATTACCATACCGGCAGGGGAGAGTTTGGTGACGATACCCATTGAGTTTTCCTTAGCAAACATTGATGAAGTAGAAAAATGGGTGTTACCGCTGCAGATTCTAGAGGATCCTTCAGGAAATTATCAGGTAAATCCACACAAACATTATAAACGCGCCATGTTACGGATTACGCCATTCAACGATTACTCTGGCGTTTATAGCGGAAGCTTATATAAAATATTTCTGGAAGACGATGATAATGAAGCTTTGACCATAAATGAGCACCGGGCCTATGTGGTCGATGACGAAACTATTTTCTTTTATGCCGGTACCCGTGACGTCGATTTCCTCGATCGTAAAAACTATAAGGTATTTGTTAAATTTTTAGCTGACGGCCAACTGGAAATATGGAGCGATAATGCAGAGAACAATGCGTTTAAAATCAGTGATCAACAACCTATTTACTATACCAAGGAGGAAGAATGGGATGCCGTCAAACCGTATTTAAAGCATGTTTATATTACGCTTTCATTTGCCTATTCATTTGAAGATTACACAGCAATACCAGGTTTACGCGTGAAGTATTCTACAGAAGGTATGCTGTCTATGCAACGTGATTTGAATACGCTTATTCCAGACGAGGATCAACAGGTTCAGTGGTAAACAGCAGTACGGACTATGCGATAGGGTTATACATTGAATAGTATAGCCCTATATCACTATTTCTAAATTAACTTTCAGAACCTATATGAAAAAATCAAAACGACTATTGGCCGGATACCTTATCGTAATGGCTTTACCGCTCATGAATATTGCTTGTAAGGAATCAGAAAATAAAATTGGCGATGGAGAAATTACACAGTTCACCGTATGGGATCAGAATTCGACAAAACATGAGCTTCATGTAAATAACGTGAAGAATATCATCAGTAACAAAGAGACTTTTCCGATTAACGTGAATCTTTCTCGATTAGTTGCGGAATTCAAAACTAACCATGCGAACGTCGTCCTTAAGGTGAACGGTGAGCTGCAGCAAAGTGGCAAAACACGAAATGATTTTACGAAAGAAATAATCTATGATCTTTTTGTCGGAGAAACAAAGCAACGTTCCTATGCAGTTAATATCACCAAAGGTGTAATGACAAATTCCTTTCGGGCGTTTAGTTTTCCCGAAAAAGAAATGGAAAATTATCAGCCTATTATAAACGAAGAAACTGGTGAGATTTTCAATGAAAATGAAATTCCTAAAAACATAAATATCAGCGATTTGGCACCTGCATTCACTTTAACGGAGAGAGGTGCAACCGTCAAAGTAAACGGCGTAAAACAAGTGAGTGGTGTGCAACGGCATGATTTTAGCAAGCCTATCGTATATACAATTGAGGGCGAAGACGGATCGTCACGCAGTTATACTGTGGATCTAAAACAAGGTGATTTTGTAGCCATTAAGAATCCTGTTATGTCAGGAAGCTATGCAGACCCTACGGTTATCCACGTCGGTAATGAGTTCTATACTTACGTGACTTCTGGCCGTGTCAGAGGTTATCGATCATCCGACCTCTTTAACTGGAGAAGCATTGGCCCACCAAGTGAGGTCTTTACGACAAGGCCCGACTTCGTCGAAGTTGTTAGTGGAAAGGACGCTCCCGGCATGTGGGCACCTGATATCAATTATTTTGATGGTAAGTATGTCATGTATTACTCCATCTCCCAATGGGGCGAAGGAGCGAAATGTGGTATAGGTGTAGGCGTTTCGAACCTTCCACAGGGGCCTTTTGTCCCACCTGCTGGTAACCCCAATGGAAAACTATTTATCAGTACGGAAATCGGGGTACATAATTCCATTGACCCCTGTTTTTACGAAGAGAACGGTAAACGCTATCTCTTTTGGGGAAGTTTTCACGGGCTTTATATGACCGAACTTACTGCTGATGGTATGGCCGTGAAGGATATGGCCCAAAAGACCAAGGTTGGCGGTAAAGCCTTCGAAGCAACCTACATCCACAAACGAGGTAATTACTATTATCTGTTTACATCCGTAGGCGGTTGTTGTGATGGGGTTAATAGCTCCTACAAAGTAGTGGTCGGTCGGTCTCAGAACCTCGCTGGGCCTTACATGAGCCGTGGAGGAGTAGATATGAATACCGTTGATGCTTGGGGGGCTACTGGTTTTGACCCGATCGTCTTGCAAGGCAATGATACGTATACAGGACCCGGTCATAATGCACGTATTATTACCGATAAAAATGGCGTAGATTGGATGTTGTATCATAGCTATATTAAAGAAAACAATACGGTTGGTTCTAGGAATTTAATGCTGGGTAAAGTGAATTGGGATAGTGACGGTTGGCCTATAGTCGACAATGGGACGCCTTCTCCCGTATTAACGGAAATACCAGTCTTTTAGTAAGAGGAAGAAAGTAAAAATGTAATTATCATGATGAGTAAATATTTTGTTTTAGCACTTGCACTGTTTTGGTCTTGCAAAAGCAGCAGCAATGTAACACCTACCGAAAAAGAAGAAGATGATCGAGAGATCGTTGTTGTCGCAACAGTGTCCAATTTGATTGCGGAAGAGACGGAGAAAAAAAACGAGCTAAAACTTAGTTGGAATAACCCTCCCGCTGCAGTCTCTATGATGATTTCCTATACAGAAGAAGGTACAGATAATGAGCATACAGTCACGCCTCATGTACAGGCAGGCGGTGCCAGTAAAAGTTCATATGTATTAAGATTGCCACGTTATGCTACCTATAAAGTTACAGTTGTCGCTATGGATAATTATGGGAGGAAATCGGAACCGCTGTCAGTAACAGCCACCCCAGCCGAGAACGATGCGCCGATATCTTATGAAATCATTGAAAATAGATTACCCATTGCGGATCCCTATGTATTGTACCACAACGGTAATTATTACGCCTACGGTACACGAGTGAATGGTTTTGAAGTTTATATCTCCGAAGATCTGAAACATTGGAGACGTAGCGAGCATTTAGCATTATCTCCAGAGAATTCCTGGGGCGACCGATGGTTTTGGGCACCTGAAGTTTATTACGTTGAATCAAAAAATAGGTTTTACATGTTCTATTCCGTGGATGAGCACATTGCCGTTGCCTCGTCTAATAGACCAGAGGGACCTTTTGTCCAGCAGGAGAAAAAACCTGTCGTAAGTGAAAAAGCAATTGATACAAATCTTTTTATTGATGAGGATGGTACCCCATACCTTTATTATGTCCGCTTTACAGGGGGCAACGTGATCTGGGTGGCGGAAATGAACGATGATTTAACAAGTATAAAACCAGAGACGTTGACGGAATGTATTCGTGCGGAAGAACCTTGGGAAAGAAAGCAGGGGACAATCGCAGAGGGACCGTCGGTACTGAAGCGTGGCGATACATACTACCTGATGTACTCGGCTAACCATTTCGAGAGTAAAGATTACGCTGTCGGGTATGCCACAGCTACATCGCCTAAGGGACCTTGGAAGAAGTATGAAGGCAATCCTATTTTACGCAGGGATATGCCTGCAGCTACCGGATTGGTGGGTACAGGGCATGGTGCTCCTTTCGTTACACCTGATGGTGGATTTAAATACATCTATCATGCACACGCCAGTGAGAACAGTGTGGGGCCACGTACGTCTTATATCAACGATATGGAATTCTCAGCAGATGGTGTGATTCGTGTTTTCGGTGAGGCTATCCATCCTGTGGTGGTGAAATAGGATTTTTTATTTCTAAGGGAACTAGTTGAAAATTGTAGATGCTGCTTAATTCAGGTCATATTTGATTAATTCATAACTACCCAAAGAAAAATAATTTATTATACATCTAAAAAAATCAATAGATGAAAAGACTTAAATTAAATCTGGACCAATTGGGTAAGGAGCTGGAAATGTTGGACAATGAGCATCTGCGCGGTATCAAAGGTGGCTGGGACGGAGGGTATGGTGCTTACGGCGGCTATAATTCCTGGGAAGAACTTTGGGAAGCGATGCAAAATGGTTATGTTCCGCCGGAAGGTGATTACAATCCGGGAGGTTATGGCGGGTACGGAGATTACGGCTGGGGTGATTACGGTAATTATGGTGGATACAACGGAGGATGGCCGGGATGGTATTCGCCAGGAGGCGATTATGGAGGGTATGGAAGTTATGGAGGATATGGGAGTTACGGCGGATATAACGGTGGCCCGTTGCCCAATGGCGACTGTCTCTTCAACATGGTCGCGTATATGTTGGACGGGAATACGGACGACGCACAGTGCTATAAAGACGAACTGATGAACCAATATACGTTTACTGAGATGACTTTGGAAAACGGACTGCCGGCTTATAGTTATGATCCCGACGATGTAGTTTCTTATATGAATTCTTACAGTTCCGGCTACCATATCTCTTATGGTGATCTCCCCAATGCAAGTGATATCCAGTCTGTATTGAATAAGGACGGGGGAAAGGTAGGTGTATCCTATAATGGACATAATTTTGTGGTTAAGGAAGTAGATCCAGATAATGGTCAAGTACGGTTGTTCGACCCTAGCAATCCCGGCAATCAAGATATTTATGTGGCTTCCTCGGCATTGTATGGAGTCTATAACTTCTATAGGGATTAGGTTGAGTCATGTTCATGGAGTAGTATAATAAAAATTTACAAAAAAAATAACAGAGTAAAATATGGGCGTTTTAGGATCAAAAGGATTTTATAGCTTGATTGCGATAGCCTTTACCCTAGTCTCCTTTTTTCAGAATATAGGGTACGGTCAGGATTTTTCCAAAACTAGGTCGGCGAGATTTGGCGTCAAGTTCAAAGCACCGAAGGAGTTTAGGATGTTCAATAACGACGATGAACCTTTTCGGGAATATTTTTTTTATACCACAAAGCCGGATGACCGTCGAAGGAACATCCTGCCGGATTTCTACCTGGTCAACAAGGATTCGTCCATTCTAATATTGGCAGAAACATATGGCTACTCTCCGATGGAGCCAGATATTTTTAATCGATACTGGATCGACCCCAATCGGTTAGCCTTCAACCACGCATTGGGTTCTTCAGACACAACAGACCGGTCTATCGAATACTATTCTGCCGGTCGGCGCCGGTATTCGCGAGCGGACTGGATTGCTGAATTTACCCGTGATCTGGGAAGCCGCAATACGTTTGGAGACTACCTTTACAACCGTTGTCTGGTGATCAATAAGCACGACCAGGTTTTTTTGCAGGTGACGTACCTTTTTAAGGAATCCGCTAGGGATAAGGTGGATAAGGTATTGCACACGACCCGGCGTATGTTCCGTTTCGAGGACCGACCAGCGGCAGCGCCGGCAAGCATTGCGCGCAATCTGGAGAAGCATTATGTCGAGGTTGATGCGGATATCCTAGAGGATTCACTTGTTCATCGTTGGAACGAGGGAAAAATATATGATAATCAGTATCATTTCTGGGGAGAGGATCTTGCCTTTGAACGGGACGGTATGGTGATCAGTGTGAAATTTCCGACGAATGACAAATGGCCGTACATGAACCATATCTATCAGGAGCGAATGGACACGGCATCGAACAGGGTTAGGTGGGATGTGGCAAATAAAGACCACCACCGTTTTCTTGCGTTGGCCAGATTCACCCCATATAAGTGTACAGTTTCGGAGACAAGTGAACTGAACGCAGACGAGGCTTATATTTTTGATTTTTCCCATGACAGGGACGATCTGTACAGAGGTACTTATCAGGACTGTAAGGTCATCGTGTTTCACAAAAGGAATGTAGGTTCGGTGATCGTCAAATATTATTATCGAAGTAGGGACGGTGAAAAAGTGGATAGACTAATGGAAAGTACGTGGGGCAAGATCAGGTTTAGAGGCAGGGCATTCTTTGATGGGCTGGAAGGAAGGTTTTATCCGTATTAATCGGGAAGAAACTGCGGGAGCGAATTGATTGGGAAAATTGACCGCAAATATTTAGTCAAAGACAGTTTTATCAGGAATTTTATTACCGACAAACTGGGGACTCAGCGTTCCGACAGCTTTTACATTTCCATAAAAGTGATCTTGATATTAGCTAATTTCTAAACTCATTTTTTTATTAGTTCCTATAATAGAAAATATTTCTTAATTTTAGGATTGGTAAATAAAATTGTAAACTTTTTTAATAAACCATTAATTACCATATATTATCGTTATTTTCTAGAGATGACGAATGAGGTTATACTACGCAAAACCTTTGAAGCCAACTATTATCTATAAATAATTTTAAATGAAAAATTTTCGAATTTCTTTCTGTACCACTTGTATGAATCGACTTTCATATCTGAAGCAGACATTGGCAAAGAATTTGGATGATAACTTGGATTATGAAAATCTTGAATTTGTCCTTCTTGATTACAATTCGTCTGATGGTTTAGAATCCTATATCAAAGCAAATTACTCGGAAGAACTGAAAAACGGAAAGTTGGTCTACTTTAAGATAGATACAATAGAGTTTTACGACTGGACACATTCCAGAAACCTAGTCGTTTCTTTGGCTACGGGCGACATCATCTGCAATATTGATGCGGACAATTTTACCGGAACAGGTTTTGCAACATATGTGAACCATGTTTTCAATCAGGCATCCGATGTATTTCTAACGACCTACTACGTCCCGTTGCAGAAAAATGACGTTCTGGGCAGGATATGTATGCTCAAGCAAAGTTTTCTAAAGATTGGGGGATACGACGAGCGAATGAAGCATTATGGCTTTGAAGATATTGACTTGATCCATCGTTTAGAGCGTTCAGGCCTTAGGAAGATAGATATTAACAATCCCGTGTTTCTTAATGCGCTACCACATTCCAATACGGAACGAACATCAAACTCAAAGGAAGGTGCTTATCTTAAGGATCTTTACATTAAATATATAACAGGATACCGCTCCGAACTACTTTTTCATTTTCAAGATGGAACGACACGTCAGGGAACTATGATAAACAATATTCTTTTTAGCAAGCTGGAACCAAATATTCCATCAAATTTTTCACTTCGATATAATTACTCGATCTTGGAAGACTCTTGGCTAGGAGGTTTTTGGAGAAATGGAATCCCGGATAATGTCAATGACTTTACCAACTATTACCGGGTAGATTCAAAATACTTACGTGAGGAAGCTCTCTTCTTTTTCCATCAGATTTCCAACAGAATGATTATGGAAGAAAACACGCGAAAAGGAACTGTCACTGTTAAAAACGAAATAAGTAAAAGAGGGAATCTCTACAAAAACTTTTCGCCGGTTCCGATCGATAATTAAAATTATTATTTCCAAGGTATAATATCGTCCAACATTCCGGTCTGTACGATATTCTTAAATAAGACGCCGTTGAAATGCAGATGGGATGGTGTACTACCGGTAATTTCGTTGTATAATCTACTTTTATCAATATAAAAGTCCTCCAGCACATGGTTAACTTCTTCGAAAAATAATTTGTTTCTTGTGGCAGGATGGCTATGTAAGATATCTATACGGTTGACAAATGTTTGAAAGATAGTACAGTGGTAATCCAATCGAATTTCATTTCGATGCAGTAAGTACAATTTTGTCCATAGAAACTGATTACTCATCTGATAATTGCTTTCTGATGCACGGTCGGTAGAAACCATGAGCTCTAGCTTATCGAACAATTTCAACAATGACACCACGGAACCTATATAACCTCCGGAATTAAGGTATTGAAATTTAGTTTCACCTACACCGTACTCTATTTTGTGTGCTTCGTGCGGGAAGCAGTTGGTCTCTGCAGAAAATACTACAGCACCGTTAAAAGCATTGTATTTTTTTAATATTTCTTCCTCACCCGATACAAACATGGTATCATAACCATCCGTAAATAAGATGATCTCATGTGGGTCTAAAGTTTTTAAATAGTTCTTAACGTGAAAATCTTTTAATCGATGACTGTTCCATCCACCTTTATTATATAATGTTTTTAAATTCAGACCATAGTAATTACAAGATTTTAACAATAACTTGTAACCGGGATGTTCCATATCGGATATACACGTTAAAATTATCATAGAAAATAGGTTGTTTAAATAAAATTATTCATGGAGTTTATACCGTAAGTTGTCAAACAATCGTTCTATAAGACGGCGTTCGTGAACAATGATATCTCCGGTACCTTTCGTCTCAAAACGAAAACCAAGTTCAGATCCGTAATTTGTCTTTAAATCATTCGGCAAAGAAACGTTTACCAGATAATTTTCAACGGCACCTTCCGTTGTATTCTGCACATTGGTTGTTAAGGAGATGTCCGTAACGACTCCTTTGATACTTCCATACTCCATATAAGGATAATCCTCCAGCTTGATAATAACTTCTTGTCCTTTCTCTACTTTTCCCGCTCCCTGAACGGGTAAATTCATCTGCCCTAAAATGTTGTTATGTAATGGAACAATAGTAAAAATAGGTTCTCCCCCTTGGACAAATTCGCTTTCTACCCAAAATTTTAGGAATTGTACTTTCCCATCCATCGGCGCCTTCAGCACATATTTATCCTCCCACATCTTAAAATTATCCTCTAGATCGGTAAATGCAGAAATCAATTCCAGTTCTAATTGATTTTCTTTTTCCATTTTCTGGATCATTGTCTGTTGTAACTGGTTCTGTGTCTGCTGTAATTGGCTGTTGGTGGACGCATAAGATTGAAGCATGTTTTGATAAGCATCCCGTGCAGAAATCAACGTTATCTTGGACCGGTCGTTTTCAGCTTCGGAAAGTACTTTTTTAGAAAAAAGAATAGAGTCCCGGTTCGAGAATTTACTGACTATTCCCATGTTGGCTCTGCTCATTTCAATACGTTTTCTCGTGATATCTAGCATTGTCTCGTACTCCTTGATCAGTTTTTTTAGCACAGCTGCCTGTTCGTCATATAGGTTTGCCTGATAATACTGTGCCGTCTGTGTAAAAGCATTGAGAAACACAAAGTATTTGCTGCTTAATTCACCGAGTGAAACATTTTTAGGAAAGAGCGCCAATTTATCAAAGCTTTTAATCTCTTTTATACTAAATTCGCTAATTAAATGTGCCACTTTTCTAACGTCATTTAAATCAGCGGCATTATGGATAATACCAACATACTCTCCTTCTTTTACTTCCTTTAAATTTTTAATTCCCGCAAACTGGAGTTTACCGGATGTATGGGCAACCAATTTTACAGGCGCACTGCTGGCATTTATGGTAATGGCACCCGTTACAATATCCGAATATTTAATAATCCACCCGAAACTAAAGAAAACGGTTACCAACGCCAAAACGAATAAGGTAATGCGCAGCCCGAAGCGATTTGGCATCCGGTCAATGATAGCTTGGACTTCTTCCGTACGCTCTGCGTTCTTAAACTCTTCAGGGGTAATTTCGGTTTCCATTTCTTTTATCCTTTAGTTGTCTTTGAGCTCTCAGAACCTATTTCGATTGGATCTATTGTGTTAGAAGCTAGCATTGATTCTCCGTTGCTTTCCATATGTTGCTCTACCTTTTTAAGTATTTTGGCGTCTATTTGTGGTTTTGGTTCGCTGTCATTAACTTTCTCCTGCGCGTTCTCTGCGATATTACTGACCAGGTCCACTTGCGATTCGACCAATTGATAATAAAGACCGCGCCTCTTCATAAGCGTCTCATGCGAACCGATTTCAACGACACGTCCTTTTCTCATCACAACAATCTGATCGGCCTTACGGATGGTACTCAGCCGGTGAGCGACGACAATCACCGTCTTGTTTTTGAATACATTTTCTAATGAAGCAATAATTTTTTGCTCATTAATCGTGTCCAAAGAGTTTGTGGCCTCATCAAAAAATAAGAAATCAGGATTCTTATAAAGTGCGCGTGCAATCAGGACACGTTGCTTCTGCCCGCCACTCAACCCTCTGCCTTGTTCACCCATCATTGTTTGATATCCCAAAGGAAGGTGCTCTATCTCCTTTGCTATATTTGCCGTTTCTGCTGCGTGCCCCAATCGTTCATAATCGATCTTCTCATCATCGAGTACAATGTTATTTAAGATCGTATCGTTAAATATTTTACCATCCTGCATCACGACACCAACTTTATCACGCCATTGTTTTAGGCTGATATTATTGAGGTTCATATTGCCGATCAGGATTTCACCATGTGATGGTCTGTAAAGACGGAGCAATAGTTTGAGTAATGTAGATTTCCCACTTCCGCTATCACCTACAATCGCTGTCACTTTCCCTGCCGGTATGTTTAAATGTACGCCATTGATAACCATAGGTGAATTGGCCGTATATTGGAAAAAGACGTTTCTTAAAATAAGGCTTTTGTCAGAGGTCAATGTAATGCTGTTACTGCCCGTATTTTCTTCTTCTTCCTGTTGCTGGTGTATTTCATTCAACCTCAGAAAACTGAGATGTGCAAATTGTGCTGAAACGATGAAGCTGACAAATTGCTGTACAGGGCCGCTCAACATGCCGATAATAAACTGGGTAGATATCATGACGCCAAAAGTAATCTCACCGGCGATAACCGCTTTTGCACAAAAAAACGTAATCAATAAATTCTTGATACTGTCTATACACTGTGCACCCAAGTTCTGCATATTATTAACGGTCATGCTCCTCAGATTCACTTTGTACAGTCTTGCCTGGATATTCTCCCATTTCCACCGCTTTGCCTTCTCGTAATTATTTACCTTGATATCCTGCATACCTTCAATAGTTTCTACCCAGTAGCTTTGGTTTTTGGAGATCAATTCAAAATAGTTCCAATCCAATTTGCGCCTCAGTTTTAGAAAAGCTAATACCCAAAGGATGTAAAGTGTACTGCCGATCAGGAAAGTATAAAAAATGAATGTATTGTATATCCATAAGATTATACCGAAAACCACAAATGTCAAAACGGAGAAAATCATGTTCAGTGAGTTGTTCATAATGAAACTCCGGATCCGTTCATGATCGTTAGCCCGCTGTAATATATCACCCGTCATCTTGGTCTCAAAAAAAGTAATGGGAAGTTTCATCAATTTCATTAAATAATCCGAAATGAGTGCGATATTTATGCGTGACGTTACGTGTACCAATATCCAATCACGTACGGCGTTGGAAAGCGTTATAGATAGGATAATTGCAATATTAGCAATCAGTACAATATTAATAAAATCGATATCCTGCCGTTGAATGCCTACATCTATAACTGCCTTGGATATAAACGGTAGAAGAGCCTGTAGCAGCGTTACGACAAACATAACTACAAAAAGGTTGGCAAAATTCTTTTTGTACGGGGTAAAATAACCAATGAGGTTGTCGATCGTCTTTTTTCTATTTCGCTTCTCACCCTCATTTATGAGTTTGAAATCTGCCTGCGGTTCCAACGCCAATAATACGCCCTTTTTATCGCCATATTCCGGTTTACACCAGTTGTTTGTAAATTCCTGATGGGAATAGCTTAGGAGTCCCTTTGCCGGGTCAGAAACGTAAATTCTTTTTGCTGTTGTTTTGTAAACGACTATGAAATGGCTATTGCTCCAATGCACGATGCAGGGGAGAGGTACTTTTTCATATAAATCATGGATGGTTGCCTTAATACTGATACTTCTTAACCCTATACTTTCCGCAGCATAACTTAGATCGAGAAAGGATACACCTTCTCTCGATAAACCGCATTTGTCGCGTAAATATTGCAGAGAATAATATTTGCCGTGAAACTTTGCAATGGACTTGAGACAAGCTGGTCCACAATCCATCATGTCTAATTGTCTATCAATCGGGAACGGTCTAAACATGG
Source organism: Sphingobacterium arenae (assembly GCF_014692505.1). Lineage (GTDB taxonomy): Bacteria > Bacteroidota > Bacteroidia > Sphingobacteriales > Sphingobacteriaceae > Sphingobacterium > Sphingobacterium arenae. The sequence goes on from NZ_JACNYK010000001.1 coordinate 608,819, forward strand.
TCAATGTACTTAGATTCGCGGTTTATAATTTTGTTAAAATTGTTTCCTAATATAGAGAATATTATTTAGCTTTACTGTAGCTAAATAAAAATTATAAACTTTTTTATTCTTTAATCAACCATTAATCGACATATAGCAGCGCATAAGAACATCGTTACTTTGTAAGATCACCGATGCTTGGATGCCACAGAAAATATGCCAAGCATATAGATGAAAATGAACAAACCCTACCCCTCGTGTTTCGCCATTTATTATACCCGGCAAGGGTGGTCTAATCTGTTGAAGAATTGCATAGACCCACTTATTCAACAGAGGGAGAAAGAAGGTAGCCGTAATGATTTTGCTCTGTACTTCTCCGATGATCAGGGAGAGCATATACGGTTAGAGCTTTATACGAATGCAATGGTTCATGATAAGGAAGCGTGTTTAGTTGCTTCGATAGAGAAGTTCTTGCATGTGCATCCTACAAGGAGAAGGGAAAAACCTTTGCCACTACGTCACTCATTCTTCATTGACCTGCCCAATAATATGGTCTATACAAATTGTTTTAAACCTGTTATACCGCCTACGACCGGGTTTAATCCAGTAGAGGTTATCCGATTTCGAACTGTTATATCCACAATGATACTGGAAGGCTTTGCTGAAAATGAAGTTGAGCAGGATTCGTTGTTCAACTTTTACCTATGTGTACAAATGGTGAGCTTGTCTGTGTTCGGAGGCGAATTGGATACTGCAGCAGATGCATTGCTAAGCGAATTTAACCGTATGGCCAGTAGATTATCCGTAGCAGAATGTAGTCGGATAGAATATGAAGCGGATCAACTTATAAAAAGCAATCTGGATGATCTGAATGATTTGTTGACTGTTGCGAAGCAGGGTGTACTTACGACCGATACGGAGTGGCTGGCAGCATGGTATCAGATATGTGGAGAATTGGGAGGCACGAGAGATCCACTTCGTTTATTCAACGATATCGGAATGTTTATTCGACAGCATATAAATTTTCGTGAGGCCAAATGGAACGTGCTATGTATGGCTGTTATTAACCGTATGCTATCCGAAAAAAATAACATAATCCACTATAAACTTAAAAAAATCAGCGTATGAAAAGACTTAAATTAAATCTGGACCAACTGGGTAAAGAACTGGAGATGCTGGACAATGAACATCTGTGCAGTATCAAAGGTGGATGGGATGGAGGATATGGTGCTTACGGCGGCTATAATTCCTGGGAAGAACTTTGGGAAGCGATGCAAAATGGTTATGTTCCGCCGGAGGGTGATTACAATCCGGGAGGTTATAGCGGGTATGGAGACTATGGCTGGGGTGATTACGGTAGCTATGGAGGATATAATGGTGGATGGCCCGGGTGGTTTCCGCCTGGATCGGGAGGCTATTTTGGAGGGTACGGAGGTTATGGAGGAGATGGTATCGGAGGTTATAGTGGCTATGGATCGTACGGTAGTTATGGGCCAGATTATGATAACTCTGAAGTTCGTATAAGTGGTGGTTCCGTAACTAATCATGGCAACGGTATTCTTTATAAGGGAGATGATGGCCGAATTGTGTATTTCGAAGGGGTGAATGTTGCGACGAATTCGTTTGATCATAACTCAGCTTATCAGCTAAACGGGAACATTTATATTGGCGAAGATTGGCGAGCCAATGGCTTTGATGTATACATTCTTGCACATGAATATGGGCACTACCTCCAGCAGCAGCAGTACGGCAGTGATACTTATTATGTGAATGTTGCACTGCCTAGTTTCATATCCGCAGCGTTTAATCCTGAAAATCACCATGCGCAATGGTATGAAGAAAATGCGACACATAGGGGAGAGCAATATTTAGAGGAATATTCTGTTTATCCATAAAGCCCATAATATATGAGATATATTCTGTTTCTATTATCTGTTCTGTGGTTGTTTGTTATACCTATTAGTTGTATGGATACCATGGAGACGTCTGTTCCCGGTGCGGAAGACTCATTACACCGTTTTGACGCCAAGGATTATAAAATTATCCACGGTCTGCCTGACTCGGCAGGATTCCGTATAAAATCTATTAAAGTAAATGAGAATTCGAGAGATAGATTGGTCCTTGATATAGAATTAAGTAAACGTAATGATGAGTACAATTTTCCTATCGTATATGGCGGTAAGAATTTACATGGAAAAACCATAAAACCTACTCAAATATCTGTTCAAGAAATGGGGAAAACAGATTCGTTGCTAAATAAGCAGTTGAAATATTCTATATATGGATTTATGTCGGAGTACAGCAGAGTATATATGAAACTTCCGGATCAGGATAGTGTATTATTGGAACTGCCGGTGCGGTGGCATCCCAGAGAACAGTATCGGTGACGCCTAAGGCTATTGGAGTATAAACACCCAATCCTTTATAAACTTAAAAAATCAGCGTATGAAAAGACTTAAATTAAATCTGGACCAACTGGGTAAAGAGCTGGAGATGTTGGACAATGATCACCTACGCGGTATTAAAGGCGGATGGGATGGAGGATATGGCGCTTATGGAGGCTATAATTCCTGGGAAGACCTTTGGGAAGCAATGCAAAATGGCTACGTCCCACCGGAAGGTGATTACAATCCGGGAGGTTATGGAGGCTACTGGGGTGATTTTGGTGGTTACGGAGGTTATAACAACCCTATTCCGATTCCAGGTGTAAATATCTATGGCGGCTACGGAGGTGGCTATAATGGATATGACGATTATTGGGAAGATTATTACGGTGGCTACTACGGGAATTATGGTGGCTACTATACCGGAGCATATGGGGGTTATTATAATGGGGGATACGGGGGTTATTATAATGGAGGATATGGAGGCTATTATGGAGGTGGTGGCGGAGGCGGCAGCTATACGCCGCCTACCAATAATACAGGGGATACTGATCCTTGGAAAAGGGATGCGAATGGAAATCTAATTGCTATACATACAGGGATATCAACTAGTAACAGTGATTACGGAGTTACGCTAATCATGGATCAGGTTAAGGTTCAGTTAGCTAACGGTCAGGAAGCTATTGCATATAAAGTTGGAATGGTTTATGATCCTGCAACACAGGAAAATAGGTTGCCTACAGATGCCGAAAAGGCGAATTGTTTCGGGCAAGCGTTGCTTGGTGGAGAGTATTGGTTTGGAGTTGATGATCCAAATACTCCAAATGTGAACGAAGGGGTTGAGCTTGAAAAAGTACTTGGTCTATATTTTGAGGAAACAACTAAGGATGAAGCTTCTCTAGTTATTGTAGATCATGGAAGCCCATACCATGCTGGAATTGTTAACGAAGACGGAAGTTATACTGCGAAAGGCGGAACAGGAGAAGAACAAACATATGGAAATGAGGGGGCATTCCGAAACGGTCCAGACGGAGAAGGCACATATACGGATGGAGAGATTAAATATTACAAGCTTAAAAATTAATAATCGTTAATACCATCTACGATGAAAAGGAAAATATTTTTACTTTTAAACCTCTTTTTCTTGTCTACTTATTTTTTGGTAGCACAGTCTGTTGATCAACAGAAAAATATTACTAGTATCCGTATCTCTATTGCGGATACTAGTAATAACTACCTTTTCTTAGAGCAAGAAAAACTGAAGGAAATATGGGGAATATTCCAGAACGACGAACTTCATGAAATGCGATTACGCTACCAAGAACCAGATAACGAATTTTGGAATAGTGAATACTACGATATGAATTTTGAGGGGGATGTATATGTTTTCAAAAAAAAATATAATAATAGTATTCACTTTTTAAAACCCAAAATCGATGTTCAGAATATTTATGGAAGGGCCAAACAATATGTAAACAGTAAACAATTTCTAATAGTTATTCGCAAAGATTCCGTGATATTTGATTTTAGATTGGAATGTTTGGGAGAGGATATGCAAGGCAATGTTCCTAACCGAAATAAGTTAGGAGTACCAGCAAAATATTTTGGCGATTTGAAAAAGCTCTCTTCATCAATAGAAAAACAGTTTGCCGAAATCAATTCCCCAGCTGAGGTTGATTCAATTATTGTTTTTCGCTGCGTAATTGAAGTAAGTGGAGATATGAGTAGTTTAATTCTAGAAGCTGGTGAGCGATCTGCATTTTCCGATGCTGTAAAAAATGCATTAAATTCTTCACAAAGAACTCAAACATTGAGAGAGCCTAAGCGCTGGGTGCCGGCACGGATCAGTAGAGGGGCCGTCAAATCAAACATAAGAATATACGCCAGACTCCATAAAGACGGAAGCGTTACGATGTCAACAACCCGTGTCTTAGGAACAATTTCTGTTTGGGATTAATTGTCGCTATTCTGAATATGAAAACAAGCATTTTGTCTATGTTTCAACTGACCTTTATATATTTTATTAATTTTCCTATCGCGTATAGTGATAGGAATTATCATGGTGCGAGTATAAAACCTACTCAAATATCTGTTCAAGAAACGGGGAAAACAGATTCGTTGCTAAATAAGCGGTTAAAATATTCTATATATATATCTATGTCGGAATATATATCTATGTCGGAGTATAGCAGAGTATATATGAAACTTCCGGATCAGGATAGTGTATTATTAGAACTGCCGGTGCGATGGCATCCCAGAGATCAACATCGGTGAAGACTGGTATTTAGCGCGTTTATAGTTTTTATTTAATTATGGAAAAGTGAGCGAGATGGCATCCTAGAAAAAGAGTTAATCATTAATAGACAGCAAATATGATCCATATTCTTTTTATCATACCGCTGCTGTTAGCCTGTGGCTCTAACAAGAGCGAAAGAATATCTGATTTCGCTAAAGATAAACCGCAATCTGCCTATACTAATGTTGATACACTTAAAAAAGCAAACGATCACCAAAAGCGTTTACAGTTCCATTGTTCTTTGAAAGATCGTCATGCGAGGAGATGAACTCTTTTTTAATACCTACCGCGGACGTTTTGCGAAAGCAAGAATTGTTAAAGATTCAAAAGGACGATTGAAGATTACGAATGTACGTGGTAATATCAATCTGTCTCATTACAAAGAGTCAAAGTTTAGCGATGTGGATTTCTATTTCATTTCGGACGGGGAATCAATCCTGCTGGAGAAAAACATGAACGGTAAGCCTGCTGATACGTTACGATATGTACTGATCAATAAACGAATAAACAGTATAACGTATCCGACGGCTGAGGCCTATTTATTGTTAAACAGTTCTTTTGAGTTTTCAAACTCACTTCAGCCGTATTTTAAGACATTCGAAATCGAATTTAAATTGGATGGAACAGTAATTTCACCGTTGTGGAAGGCGTATACTATACTTCGAAAGGGAAACATGATTGAAAATGTGAAGATGGACTATATGGCAAGTTCTGTATTGGAATTAGTAGATAAAAAAGGTGTTAAAACATCTAAAATGCTGCTTGTTCATAGTCCATCGGAATTTAGGCTTTACGATTTCACTTTGAGTGACAAGCGTGTATATCATTTGGATAATACGTCCTATTGGATTTTAAGACCTATGACAAAACATGTTGATTCAATCCATAATTTCTATGAACGGTTTTGAAATATCGGGCTATGCAAAATTATAAACACACATTTATTATTGTACTGACTATTGTAGCAGTTCTTCTGGGGTACGAACTATTACGGAGAAAGGTCGGTAGTTTTGCCGGATCCTATCCTTTTGCTGAAAAGTGGGAGATAGCCGCTCCGCTGGACAGCGTTAAAAGTGCCATAGTTAAATTAAAAAATAATGATCCAATGCTTTTTCCTGCACAGGACGTATTACAGTTTGATATTGATCATACGGGATATTATTCGAAAGTGGATTTCTATTACGAAGATAGTCAGCAGGTTGTCAAAACGCTACTACGGGAAAGAAAGAGCGGTGAAACAACGCTGACTTTAGTTGAGTTTGAAAAAAGCGAAAATGGCGAGTTAAAAAAAATGAACAGAGATTTTAATTATTTCGACAACAGGAAGGAAATCAAAAAATTTGAGCGGTTGATCTATGATGAAATTATCGAAAAGCTAAATGGGAGCGCTATTCAATCTAGAACAAAGGCTGTAAGGTAGTTTGCAAGGTAGATGAGTTTATTGGCTTCATAATATTAAATAATTTTTACAAATAAGCACGTGGTCAATGGCAGGATTATTAACTTTACCATTAACATCATTTACAAGCTATCGTAATATGGAACAGCATACAGATTTTGAAGTCATCATCGTAGGGGGCAGCTATGCTGGCTTGTCTGCCGCGATGTCACTCGGGCGGTCACTGCGTAACGTGTTGATTATTGACAGTGGTTTACCCTGCAACAGACAGACACCGCACTCCCATAATTTCCTTACGCAGGATGGCGAAAAACCGAGTGCGATTGCAGCCAAAGGTAAAGCACAGGTGTTGGCGTACGAAACCGTGACATTTCATCATGGTATTGCCATCAGTGGAAAGGAAATCGAAAATGGTTTTGAAGTCACAACGGAGAAAGGCGCAAAGTTTGCAGCAAAGAAATTGATCTTTGCAACAGGCATAAAAGATATCATGCCCGATATTAAAGGTTTTGCGGCATGTTGGGGCATCTCCGTTATCCATTGTCCCTATTGCCACGGCTATGAAGTCCGGGGGCTTAAGACAGGATTGCTGGCCAATGGCGAACGTGCCTTTCATTTATCGGGTATGATCAATAATCTAACCGATGATCTTACCCTGCTTACAAACGGCAAACCGGATTTCGATACCGGACAATTGACCACGCTCGAAAACAACGGTATTTCGATAGAGGACCGGGCGATAGACGAAATCATCCATGAAAATGGTTATGTCAAAAGTGCTCTTTTTAAAGATGGGACCACACGTGATTTTGAGGCTATTTATGCCGCAATTCCATTTGAACAGCACTCCGATATCCCGGCTACGATAGGCTGCGAACTAACGGAATTCGGATATTTAAAAGTAGATGATTTTTACAAAACAACAGTGCCAGGTGTATACGCATGTGGTGATAATACGGCTATGATGCGATCGGTAGCTAACGCCGTTTTCGCCGGAAATATGACCGGTGCGATGGTGAATAAAGAACTTACCGATGAGCGATTCCTTCCTTAATCTTCCATTTTGTACATGTACATAGCCCCGCCCACCATGTACTTAACGACTATGTACAGTGACATAATCAACAAAGCAATGTAGTTGTTGGTTTTGAACAGTGTCAAAATACACTTGTTGCCTGACATGGCGACAATGTCCTTTGAATGGTCAATGACCGCACGGTACTGTTCAGAGAAGTTCCGTGCGTCGACGACGTTGTCCTTGTAGCGGATGGCAAAGTCACGGGACATCGTCAATAGCTCACCTGACATGTCGACTTTGTTTCGGCACAAAGCAGACCTGTTACGTGCAGGTATTCACATGTACTGTGCAGGCATTCACATGTACATGTACATAATGGATAAGAATCATTATTACTGCTCCAATAAGGCATTCACACACCACAGATAGGGGAACTGTCCGTGGAAATCACCCGTTCTGCGCGGACGGTCGTAATAATATTGTTTATCGTTCTTTTTGTTTGTACCAACGCAAACCTCCGATACGCTCCCTTTTTCATCCACATAATCTACCAACGCTAACCAAGCCTTACGGGCTGCCGGAGCATACTCTTTTGAATCCAACCAACCTTGTTTCACGCCGGTGATGAATGCGTACGCAAACATCGCAGACCCCGATGTCTCCGCCCAACAATCAGCCTCGTCGATTAACTGGTTCCACATACCATTCGGCTGTTGGTATTGTTTTAAGCTTGCCATCATCTTGCGATACCCTTCCAAAATACGTGGACGGTATTCGCTGTCCTCCGGTAAGTAGCGTAGCAGCTCTGTTACTCCTGCGGCCATCCATCCGTTGCCACGTCCCCAGTAGAATGGAACATCAGGCGCATGGTAGAAAAGGCCGTTAGGGCGCTGCAACTCATCCAGGTAAAGCACCATTTCCTTCGCTGCGCGGTCAATGTACTTCCGATCGCCCGTCACTTTGTAGGCTTCGCTCTGCACAATCGTGATCATATACATGTCATCTATCCAAAGGCGTGTTTGCCAAGAATAGCCTTTGTCTGCCCAAGCTTTCTCCTCTGGCTTAGCATGTGCAGGTACTTCCCATTGCGTGTCTGCGTATGGTAAACCAAGATCGAAGTAGCGTTTGTCTTCGGTGATTCGATACAGTGTTAAGGGCAGGCTGCCGAACATATTCAGATCCACGTGGTTCTTAATGGGGAGCAACTCCCTGTCTTTGCCAAACAAGAGTTCAAATCGGTTTTTTAAGTATGTCGTCAGGAGCTCATCCTTCGTTAATTCTGCAAAATTAAGCCCACTTTTCCAGTAAAAAGTCTGTGGATAACCAATCCATTTGCCGGCATGCAACGCGTTACCCATATACACAAAACGATAGGCGATCAGCTTGCCAACTTCCTCCGGCGAATAGCCCTTCGGAAAATCCGTCAGTTCTTTATGTTGGGCAATAGTGGCCTGCAACGAGCAGGCGATTAACAACAAAAGGAATAATTTTTTAAGCATAATATTGATTTTTATAAACGTATCTTATATAATTTTTAACGACTGATTTTTGGGTCATAAATAGCCACACCTACTTGACTATCGGCGCAGCCGTAGTACAAAAACCATTTGTCCTTGAAGTAAGCAAGTCCTTGGATAAATACCGTGCCATCGGGATATTGGCCGCTTTTTTCGAAAGGTTCGGTGGGTACAAAAAAAGGTTTGTCTAACCGGTCGATAACCTTCGAAGGATTGTCGAGATCAAATAACACCTGACCTGCAGCATATGTATTGGCCGTATAGTTTGTATCTCTGCCATCGTTCCCTTTATTTTTACCATTGTACAGCACCAAAATGCCTTGTTCGGTCAGGAGAGCAGGAGGACCGCATTCGGTTAAATCACTATCGAAATAACCTCTTCGTGGTGTGACAACTAAATCCAGTCCGCCCGTATCATTTAAGGTAGGTATCCAGTTGATGAGGTCGTCCGATGTAGCAATATTCATATAACGCTCGCCCCAATACATCATGTACTTTCCATTGACCTTGGTAATGACCTGCTTGCCATTATCTAACTTCGTAACCACAGAGCCCGATTTGCAGAAGAGATCTTTAAATCTACCGTTATGGGCAGTCTGGAAAGCAGGTCCGTGCTTGGTCCAGTTTTTTAAGTCACGGGAGGTTGCTACAGCCAAGCGGGCAACCTTTCGGTTCCATTGCGTGTAGAGCATCACATAAAGACCGTCCGCTGTGACAGCGATACGTGGATCTTCACAACCGCCAGGCCATTCATTTTCTTTCTGTCCATCTTCATCCGGATAAAAGACCGGTTTCTTGTCGCGCTTCATGTGAATACCGTCTTTACTTTCGGCAATTCCGATACGGGACGTACGTTTGCCGATACCCATGCCGGATTTGTCTTCGCCACGATAAAGGACGTATATGCGATTATTCTTCACGACGGCTGCGGGGTTGAAAATGTCGCCCGCCTCCCAAGCGATTTCTTGCTTGCTCATGGGATCAAAAAAGGTGTTGTTTGGATCGGGAGAGATGATGGGATTGACACCGACCGGTCGTATAAAGGGCCCCAACGCCCAGTCCGGAAGCTGATGTTGCGCTTGCACGAACGACGCAACAAAAAATGAAGCAAGAAGAAGCCGTAGCCGTAAGACACCGAAATTCATACTGTTTATTTATAAAGGAATGATAAAATATAATTTATTAATATTTGAAATTATTTCCCCAGTAGAGCAGCCGCACACCAAAGATAAGGCGCCTGTCCATGAAGATCTCCCGGATTACGCGGGCGGTCATAGTAGTATTGCTTGTCGTTCTTTTTTCCCGTTCCGATGCAAATCTCTGTCACGTTATTACGATCGTCAATAAAAGGGATCATCGCTAGCCATGCCTTGCGCGCTGCTGGTGCATATTCGGCCGCATCCAACCAACCTTCCTGCACACCGACAATAAAAGCATAGGTGAACATAGCTGTTCCAGAAGTTTCAGCCCAAAATGTAGGTTCATCGATCAATTGATTCCACATGCCGCTCGGTTGCTGGTGTTCTTTCAAGCTTTTCATCATCTTTAAGTAGCCTTCCATGATACGCGGACGATCGGGATGATCTTCGGGCATCATACGCATGAGATCGGGCATACCGACTGCCATCCAGCCGTCGCCACGTGCCCAATAATAAGGTACGTCCGGTGCATGGTAGAACAGTCCGTTCGGGCGTTGCAACTCATCCAGATACATCACCATTTCTTTGGCTGCGCGGTCTAGGTATTTCTTGTCTCCGGTCACTTTATAGGCTTCACCCTGGACCACGGTAATCATGTACATATCATCGATCCAAAGACGCGTCTGCCAAGAATAGCCTTTATTTGCCCAAGCCTTCTCCTCTGCTTTGGCATTTGGAGGGACTTCCCATTGGGTATCTGCATACTTTAAGCCTAATTCTTTGTAACGCTCATCCTTGTTGATTTGATAGAGTTTCAACGCAAGACTTCCGAACATATTGTAGTCTACGTGGTTCATTGGTGGTAATAATGATTTTTCATACGTAAAAAATGGTTCGAACTTGTTCTCTAGTTGTTTAATGAGTTTTTTGTCATTTGTTTTCAAGGCGTAATCCAACGCCCCATTCCAGGCGCAGACGCTAGCGTAATGCATCCATTTCCCTGCATAAAGGTCATGTCGGCTACCAACAAAATGATCGGCTAACCGTTTTCCGACTTCCTTCGGTGTTGATCCTTTTGGAAAACTTTTTAATGAATTATCTTGAGCAAATAACAGCTGCAGCGAACATACTGCAATGAATAATGAAAATAGCTTTTTTAACATAACGTTGTTTTTAGTGATTAGATTTAGAATTTTGTATCCATGTTTACGCCTGAATCGCCTTGTTCTTTCATCCAGTTTTGTAAGCGACTCGTATATTGGGTGACTAACGTTTTATAAGCGGGTATTTCCGCCAAATTCTTCAATTCATTAGGATCCTTTTGTAGATCGTAGAATTCAATTGCCGATTTGTGTGAAATACGATTTGTTAGCTCGGCTGCGGCTTTGTCGTATTTGGCTTCAGCTATCCAGGTAGGCCATACCAACGAAGGATCTTTGTCGTTCATCATCCATTTGATGGAATAGGTGGCTTCTGGTTTTAAATTTAAGATTAGTTTATACTGGTTGTCGCGTATACTGCGCATCGGATAGGCCGGACCTTCCGGAATGTTGTTGTGAATACCGAAAGCGACGTCCCGGTGTGGTTTCTCTGGATGCGATAACACTTGTTTAAAACTCCGACCATCCAAACCTGTTATCGTTTTTCCCCCCGCAATATCGACAAGGGTAGGTGTAATATCTTCGTATTGTACGATCGCATCCGTTTCTATTTTAGCCTTCACTTTTTCTGGCCACCGAACGATCATGCCGCTTTTCTGTCCATAGTCGTACAGCCCCCATTTACCGCCGGGAAATTGCGGTCCTTGTTCTCCCAGAAAAATAACGATGGTGTTTTTGTCCTGACCTGTCTTTGCTAACATTGCTAAAACATCACCCACCTGATCGTCTAGTCGCCTAACCTCAGCTAAGTATTTGCGGAACTCTGTACGACTCTGGTCTGTATCGACCCAATGTGCGGGCAGTTTCAATTCCGCAGGGTTAAATTCACTCGGATCTCCAACCGTCCAGGGCGCATGCGGATTGTTACTCATGATGAACAGACAATAGGGCGAACCTTGCGTGATGTAGTGTTGAACACTGTCTAAAAAATAAACATCTGTTGGGGATACACAATTTGGTTCAAAACCATCGATGAGGTCGAAAGGAAAGATGGCTTTCGGTTTCGTCATGTGGTCTTTTCCGGTAAGCCCTACGCGATAGCCCAAATCCCCGAGATAATGAACAATGCTTTTTAGCCCTTTGTTTATCGGCTTATGATTCTGATAGGCACCGTGGCGCGCTGGATATAAGCCAGTCAATAAGGAAGCCCGCGTAGGAATGCACATGGCTTCCGAAGCAATCATGGAATTGAACTTTAGTCCTTCCGATGCAAGGCGGTCGATATGTTTCGTCTCTAGATTTTTTCCACCGTAACAGCTAAGTTGCTGCACATCCAGATCGTCCGCCATGATGATGAGGAAGTTGGGTTTGTTGGGATCATGAGGCGTATTATTTGCACCTTGAGCAAAAGCCGTTTGTACATGTATTGCACATAGAAAGACGAATAATAGGCTTTGAAACCTATTATTCGTTTCGATAAAAATATCCATATCCTAACTGTTAATCACCAGTGTTATCCTCGTCGGCTACAGCTTCTTCCCAAGTTTCCCATTTTGGTGTTGCCGGATCGTAGCCATCATAACCAAAGTTTTGTGCTAGTTGTCCTTTATTGTTAGCAGAGATAGCAGCATATGGTATTGGCCAGTACATGTTCTTTTTGTCCATGGTAAAGTTCGGCTCGCTATTGCCGGTAGCATCGATTTTTATGGGGCCTTTGTTATACAAACTATAATGCACGATACGTTGATACCAGTAGCTTCCACCCTGAGCATCCCGTCCACTTTGTTTATCAAAATTGTCTAGGTTGTACGTATTTCCCCATTCGTCCGGTTTGCCGCTACGCGCGAGACACAAAGACACGCGTTTTAGTTCTACGTTACGCCATTCCTCCCAATATAGCTCACGGGCACGTTCGTTCATAATATCGCCTATGGTAACGGCTCCTTCATATAACTGAGTAGCTTTGGCTCGTTGCCTGATGATGTTGAGGTCGTCCTTAATCGTAGGATCCCCGGGATTGATATAATACTTGGCTTCTGCTCGGAGTAGATAAGCTTCTGCCAAGCGATACAGATACCAGTCTGCATTTCCTCCGTTTGTAGCGCCCCGAAGACCGTCTGAACCGGTGATATTAGCCTCGTTTACCGGATCGTCTAGAAATAATTTATAATGAGGCACATCAAACCAACGACGGACGGTGTCGCTGCATTCTACATTTCCCTCGATATTTCTTTTTTCATCGTGGAGTACGAGTGGTTCACCGAATAGAGAAGAAGCTTTATTATTAACGCGATAATCTTCCATCCGAATCCAGTTTCCCACTTCTGAATTATGGCGTAAATCGGTTTCGTCCATTACGCCGTTGACCTGCCATAAATTGGTCATGTGAAAACGGGTAGGACGAAAAGTCGCAATGCCGCGTCCGAATGCGCGCATATAGTCATATTGAGGGTTGTAATCCGCATGGTTACGTCTGAGGTTCAGCAAAGCCTGTTTACCATCTTTTGTTTGGATTCTATTGTCAAAAACAAACGGATATAAGATGCGCATCGTGAGCATCTTGGTAAAGGCTTCGGTGTCTGATCCGCGGTTAGGCATACCCATAATCACCTCGCTGTTTGCGGCGATAAGTTTATTTTCCGCACGATGCATATCCCAGATAACGTTGCGTGTAATTTTCCAGGTTTCTGGTTCAGGCCCTTCATTGAAGGAACCGAAGCCATCGCCTGAGATGAGGGCATAGCCCGATTGATCAATTAAAATATCGGTTTGTTCCTTTGCTTTCTCGTATTCACCCAATGCGAGGTAACACTTGGTTAGTAACATGCGACAAGCGCCCTTATTGACCATACCGATTAGATTCATATCTTTCTGATCTGGAACCCATTCTACAGCGAATTCTAAGTCTTTTTGCAACATTTGGAGAATAGCTTCTCTTTTTGTACTTTGATAGGTCTGTTTAGGAGCTTCGATAATGGTGGTCACTAATGGCACGTCACCGAATTGAAATACCAAGGCCATATAGCGAAAAGCACGATGAAAGTAAGCTCTACCTATATAGGCATTCCTAGCCTCCTCATCCAAACCCTCTACCAAGTCAGCGTATTTAATGACGGTATTGGCATACATAATGCCCTTGTAGGTTTCCTCCCATAAATACCAAATACTATTTGTTCTTTCAATGTTTTGATAAGAAGTTTCACTGGTTGGTGTAAGCATATTCGCTACGTCGGCAAGCATATTCCGTTTATCGGTTGCGCTGGCGACCATGAGTTCCGAAAAGATGTACTCCGTACCCAATGTCAACATTTCGTTATGATCCGTCGCCCAATACGACTTTAGATGACGATCGCATATCGCTAACGCTGAAAATAATCCCTCTTCGGTACTGAAAGCGGCATCGGGGTCATAAAAAGACAGTGGCTTTGGAGTTAAAAAATCTTTGGAGCAACTGCTAACGATAATGGTCCCGCCCATAAGGAGAGTAAAAGATATATATTGTATTTTTTTAGCTAAGTGTCTCATTTTTATTGTTTTTAATGTGTTTAAAAAACTAAATTCAGTCCCAAGGTATATACCCGTGTTGCCAATCCGCCATCTCCGCCATTATTTCTATCGAAAGAAGGATTAGCTTCAGGATCACCGTATTCCCAATCTTTGGCCCAGGTAGCTACATTACGGATAGTGCCGTAAAGTTTAACGCGGTTTAGGTTCCAGTTAGATGTCCATCTTTGAGGTAAGGTATAGCCGACCGAAATATTTTCTAGACGGATGAAAGAGCGGTCATGTAGTTTTTGTGCCCCAGCGGCACCCGTAGGCCCCGCAGCTTCAATACGACCATATTCGTTCGTCGGATTTTCAGGTGTCCAATACTCCTTTGCCGGCACATTTTGTAAGGCATAAGCCATCCGCCCGCCCAGATCATCATTGTTCAGGTACTGACCATTTAAGCTCTTATGGCCCATATAGGAATAAATATTGAAAGAGAAACTGAGATCACGCCATAGCACAAACTCGTTTCGCAATGACCAATGGTAAGGTGCAAGCGTTTCTCCTAAGAATTCCTTATCGTTGTCGTTGTATACATGTGTAACCGAACCGTCAGCATTGACTACATCGTCGGCGGTGTAATTATTGGCAACTTTCGGATCACCCGGTTTCTGCCCGTATTTTGCGGCTTCTTCAACTTCATTAGCCTGCCAGATTCCTGTTACCCGATAATCCCAAATGGCACCGATAGGCTGGTCGATAAACCAACCGTTGGATATATCATCCATTTCTTTTCGGTCGACGACGTTTCCGTTTGCATCCAGTACGTCTTCATATTCGTAATACAGGTGTTTAATCCTGTTCTTGTTGTAAGAGAAACCGAAGGTCGTTGACCAACGGAAATTATCTTTAGTGACATTTACGGAATTGATAGCTAATTCGATCCCGCTGTTATTTACTTGTCCCAGATTGCTCGTAATGTTGGTGAAGCCTGTGAAACTTGGCAATCGTTGCCGCATAATCATATCATGTGTTTTCATACTGTAGTATTCCAAACTACCAGAGATCCGGTCGTTAAGGAAGCCAAAATCAAGTCCGAAATTCCAAGACGCTGTTTTTTCCCATTGTAGGTAAGGATTAGCCAGTCGCTCGGCCATTAAATAACGGTATAGGGAAAGGTCGCCTGACGGATTAATATATCCTTGCATTCGACCAGCTCCGGAATAAAGATTGGCCAAGGCTACGTATGGATTATCCAGGGATCGGTTACCATTCTCACCGTATGATACACGGAGTTTACCGCTACTCATGACATCGTGCCATTGGAAGAAGTTTTCGTTTGTGAATGACCATGCTGCAGCAATCGATGGGAAAGTAGCGTAAGGGTTTGACGTTCCGAAAGCGGAATATCCATCGCGACGTATTGACGCAGTCAACAAATAACGGTCGTCATAGGAGTAAAACAAACGGCCCAATAAACCTGTAGCTGTTTGATGTGCATCGCTGCTGGAGTATGCACTGTTCTCTTTAGCACCATTCTCGGTATTATGGAAACCTAATGCATCGGAAGGAAGAATGTTTCTTGCCTCTATACGGTCATTCCACGACTTCAATTCTTCGGCTTCTTGTACAAGGGTGACGATAAAATGGTGCTTCTCGTTGAATGTCTGATCCCAAGTAATCGTATTGTTTAACGACCAGTCGAGTCGTTTTCGCTGCTCACGATTTACGCCGCGTGAAGCAGGATCGGAACCAGGTAATTCTGCTGACATAAAATAACGGTCATAGAAAAATTGATACCGCGGTGACGCATTAAATGAATAGGTAATGTTGAAAGGAAGTTTGACTTTCGCTTGCAGTATCGTATTTAATACGGTATAACCTTTTTCTAGGTCCAGATATTGCCGCTGAAATTCGTAATTGTACCCGCGTTGGCTGTATTCTCCGCTTAAGGGGAATTGCACCGGATTACCCATTTCGTCACGATAATCTGCGTATGGACTGTTCCGAAGCTGATAATCTAAATCAACATCCATATTGCCGTCGGATCGATCTTGAAAGTTTACATTGGCGCCAATTTCAAACCAATCCGTAACCATCGTATTTAGTTTTATGTTCGCACGAACAGCTTTGTAATCATCACTAACGTCGGCTCCCTGATTTTTTAGATAGCCCATAGATAAGTAGTAATTGGTTCGTTCACTGGCTCCGCTTACGCTGATGTTATAATCCTGATCGAATCCATTACGGTAAGTGGCATCTTCCCAATCGACCGTTTTGCCCGCGAGTAGATTTTGTAGTGCGTTCCCCTGAAAACCTAACCTTTTACCCCAAATACTCAAATCGGATTCATCCGAACCATTGGTGGTGTAATTCCGCCATGTATCGAGAGATATGTTTCCCGGGAGTTGATCCGGCCGCATAAAATAACCGGGTCTGTTGTTGTATACGCCCGTTTGATAAGCCTCATAAGCACCCGTTTCCGGATTTACTCCGTAGGTGTTCTTCGTATACCAGTCCTGCCGATGTTGTAAATAGGCTTCCGGACTGAATCGTTTGCGGTAATCAGCAGGCGTCGTCATGCCGATGTTCGTGGTCATGTTGATGACAGGTTTTCCTTGCTTACCCTTCTTGGTATTCACGATAATGACTCCGCTTGCGGCTTTGGCACCATAGACCGCTGCCGCAGAAGCATCTTTCAGTACATCAATCTGATCAATATCATCGGGATTTATTTCCGAAAGCTCACCGTAAAAAATCATACCATCAAGAACGATTAACGGGCTGTTATGGCCTCCGTCATTATAAACAGATCGTCTTCCACGAATATTAATTTCGCCGCCACCTTTCGCAGAGGGACTGTAGCCGACTCTTATACCTGGTGTTCCACGTAGGATATCCTGAACTGTCTTGGGATTCTCATTTGCCAACCGATCTGCCTGGATTTGCGTAATGGAACCCGTCAAATCCTTTTTTCGCATCGTACCATATCCTACAACAACCACTTCTTCTAGTGCATCAGTATCACTCGATAACGAGACGTTAATAACATCTTGGGAACCGAGGGGCAACTCCTGTGTTTCATAGCCAATTAGCGATATGACCAATGTTTGTGCTGTGTTAGGAACAGATAAGGTATATTGCCCCTGTTCGTCGGAGGCCGTGCTAACAGAAGTTCCCTTAACGGTGATGGTTGCACCTTCTAAAACGGTGCCTTCCGCATCCGTCACTCTTCCACGGATTTCTTTGGTCTGCACCCGAACGGCTTTCGTGCCTGTATTCGGACTGGCTATAACCGTGTGGATTGGTGTGCCTACCGAAAATAGACATAATAAGCAACTGGCCGATATCCACTTCATTTTCGCCAGTGAAAAATGACGTTTGGTTTTATAAGGAATTAACATAAGACTTATATTAGTTACATCGTTAAATATGTTTATAATGGTTCCTTAATGGAAACTTAATAAACAAAGTTTGTTAATATTCATCGATAGAAATTGCTGGATTGTATCAATAAATTGTTGTTTTGTCTCAATCTATATTTCCTCTATAAAGTAGCCCTTGATGGCAGAGGAGAGCGAAATAAATTCATTTTATATTATGCGCAATTAAATTGCATATAAAAATGAATTCATTTAGGTTTGGAGTGATGTCTGTACTTTTATAGCTAACCTTGTGATACAAAACGATGCGTTTTTGAATCGAAATGGTAACTTTTATTGGGAAGCAATTTGCATTTTTGTTGGTGTTGTAGGTAAAGCTGCATAAATCAAAAGCTCTTAATTAAAGTGCAATTATAAACAAACTACATATTAAATTTTAAATGTTGAATTGTTGCTGGACTCAGCTGTATGGATAAAAGAATGAAGAGAAAAAGTAAAAAACTTGTCGTGCCTTTTTTGTCGGTTGTTTCATCTTGCCTGTTTCTCGCTTGTGCAAGTAGTACAGGTGGACAGGGGCGAATGCCGAAAGAAGATCCTGAAACCCGTTTTGTTAATCCGGTATTTGAACCCATTTTAGCCGACCCCACTGTGCTTCGTGATCCCGTTTCAGGCGTGTTTTACGCCTATGGTACGCAAGACGACTGGGGCGATGGGGTAGGCAGTAGATTGGTCCCTGTTTTGAAATCCAAAGATTTATCGAAATGGGAATTGGTAGGATCTGCTTTTGAATCGAAGCCTAGCTGGAAAAAGAGAGGTGGCATTTGGGCCCCAGAAGCTGTATATAATAATGGTAAATATTTTTTGTATTACGCTTTTTCGATCTGGGATGACCCGAATCCGGGAATAGGTGTAGCAACTTCGGATAAACCAGAAGGTCCGTTTCGCGATCACGGCAAGCTATTCGACAGTAAATCAATCGATGTGCCTAATTCGATTGACCCGTTCATGTGGCAGGAAGATGACGAAAAGTACCTATTCTGGGGAAGTTTTGATAACGGACCTAAGCAAGGGACATATGGCGTTCCCCTGCACGAAGATGGTATTCAGATTACGGATCCCGCGGATAAGTTTAAAATTGCTGCCGGCGACCTCGAAGCCGTTATTATCCACAAACGTAACAATTACTACTATTTTATTGGTTCCAGAGGATCGTGTTGTGATGGGGTAAGAAGCAGTTACCACATGGTGGTCGGGCGATCTAAAAATCTGAAAGGCCCGTATCTGGATAAGGAGGGGCGTGACCTACGTGAAAGAGGAAACGGAACACTCATCCTAAAAGCAAATGACAAATTTGTGGGCGTGGGCCATGGCTCCCGAATCTTGAAGGATGATGCTGATCAGGATTGGATTTTATACCATGGCATTGATGTCGAAAAAGGAAAGGTAGCTGGGGGTGCGAGTAGACGGATGCTGTTCCTCGATAAAATAGATTGGGCAGACAATTGGCCTGTTATAAAAGGGGATACACCCAGTGTTGTTGCTCAACATAAACCTTATTTTAAACAATAGAAAATCATGAATAAACTATTTTTTATCCTCATTGGATTGCTGTTCACCATGCTGTCATGTAATAGCAATCGTACGCAAAGTCAGGAAAATCAAGAAAATCCCGAAAGCCAAGATAATAAAGCAGCGGTATACGAGTCGAATAATCCATTGGATGTAGCATTTGGCGATCCGTTTATTGTTTATGATGATGAATCGGATACGTACTATATGTATGGAACAGGAGGCGTAAAAAATGGTTTTATGGCCTATTCGTCCAAAGATTTAAAAACTTGGGAGAAGCGGGAGCAGGTTTATTCTGCGGATCAAGAGAAGTCCTGGGGAACAAAAGATTTCTGGGCACCAGAAGTATACAAGGGAAACGGAAAATACTATATGTTTTATAGTGCGCATTGGAAAAACAACCCGAATAATGAATTGGAAAACTATAAAATAGGGGTTGCAATAGCCGATAATCCATTAGGACCATTTGAAGATATGACCGGAGAACCTTTATTCGATCCGGGATACCCGATTATTGATGCCAATGTTTACTTTTCCGAGGATGGCAAATTGTATCTATATTACTCCAGATGTTGCTATAAACACGCCGTAGAGTCTGAAATTGCCGACTGGGCCCGCGAGAAGAAAATGTTTAACGAAATCGAAGAGAGTTGGATATACGGTATAGAGTTATCGCCAGACTTTGCTTCGGTTATAGGCGAACCGGTACTGTTGCTCCGACCACCCGTTTCTATGGACGACCAACAAGCTGAATGGGAAAGCCGTTCGGTCACGTCGGGCGAAGTGAACCGCAGATGGACGGAAGGTTCATATCTGTTTAAGCACAATGATACCTATTATATGATGTACTCCGCTAATTTCTTCGGTGGGCAACATTATGCTGTTGGTTATGCGACGGCGTCGAGTCCATTAGGTCCGTTTGAGAAGTCAGCTGCTAATCCCATCCTACAAAAAAATACAGAAAGTGGAGGCATTGTGTCGGGTACGGGACACAACAGTTTGTTGCAAGATAGAGAAGGAAAGATGTGGTGTGTGTATCACGGTAGAACGAATAAAACAGGGGATGAACGCCTCGTGTTTTTAGATGAGCTACAGCTAACAGAGAATGGAGAACTCAAAGTTAAAGGCCCAACGGTTAAAGTGGATTAAGTCGATAATAATTACAACGTTTTCGTAAATTAACTATTACGGGTGCAGAAACTACGTTCGATATTCTTTACATTTGGGTGAATTGTAAGCCCGAAGAATAAGATTGAATTTCTTGAAATCGGAAAAAAGAAAGTACTAAATGAACAGAAAAGATTTTATAAAGATTTCGTCGATTTTTGCTGCATCTGCTTTTGTGCCTTTTTCTGGAGTACTTGCCAGCCAAGTGTCCCTTAGAGTTGGGCTGATTGGCGCACACGGAATGGGGTGGGCAAATTTGAACGCGATATTGAAGAATACGAACGTACGATGTACCGCATTGTGCGATGTAGACGAAAACGTATTACAGAGACGTACAGCCGAGTTGGCCGAACGCGGCATTGATGTGCAGACATTCGTTTCCTATCAGGATATGCTGGAAGCGGATTTGGTTGATATCGTCATCATCGCTACACCCGATCATTGGCATTGTCTGCAGCTTGCAGATGCGGTGAAAGCGGGGAAACATGTCTATTTAGAGAAGCCAATCGGTAATTCGGTCGAAGAATGCGACGTGATGGTAAAAGCTGTAGATAACAGCGCGAGCGTAGTACAAATTGGTCAATGGCAGCGTAGCCAACAGCATTTTCGAGATGCCATCGACTTTGTGCATTCCGGACGGTTAGGGAAGATTAGGACGGTGAAGGCTTGGTCTTATGTAGATTGGAAGAAGACCATCGAGCAGAAACCCGATACGGCTGTCCCAGAAGGCGTACATTACGATTTATGGTTGGGTCCGGCAACAAAACGTCCCTTCAATCCCAATAGATTTCACTTCGAATTCCGTTGGTTTTGGGATTATGCAGGCGGACTTATGACTGATTGGGGCGTACATATGTTGGATTACGCCTTATTGGGAATGAAAGTATCCGATCCTGTTTCGGTGATGGCATCGGGCGGTAAATATGCGGATCCAAACGGCGCTTCTGAAACACCCGACACGATGCGTGTTGTGTATGCGTTTGAGGATTTTAGTATAGAATGGGAACATGCCATTGGAATCGGCCTTGGCCCATACGGTAGGAATCATGGGGTGGCATTTATAGGGAATAACGGTACGCTGGTGTTGAATAGAAATGGATGGGAGGTCATCCCCGAGAAAGGGAGGATGGAGGCTGTTGCACTGCAAAAACCGAAAGATAATGGTCTGGATATGCACATGCAAAACTTTGTTCAGGCCATAACGAAAAAAGATCGTACCCTGGTCAATGCGCCTATTCAGGTCGGGGCTCATATAGCTGTTTTTTGCCAGATGGGCAATATCGCTTACCGGACAGGTGAAAAATTATATTGGGATCGCACGAAACGTAAATTTACAGATAGAAAAGCCAATAACTATCTCTTGGCCAAATATCATAACGGTTATAAATTGCCTAAGGCGTGATGCGCTTTTCCTATCTATTATCTAAATACGAATATATAAATACACTAAAAAAATGAACGCAATATCTAAATTTTTGGTCGCAGCGACTATCAGCTTTGTGGCTTGTCAATCTCCGACTGAAGCACAAAACGGAGGTAAATGGACGGATCTGTTTGACGGTAAGACGCTGGAAGGGTGGAAATCGGTAGGCGGAGATGCACCCTATACGGTTGAAGACGGTGTAATCGTGGGAACTATGACCAAAGGAACACCAAATTCATTCCTGATTACGGAAAAAGAATATGGAGATTTTATCCTGGAAGTGGATATTAAATTGGAGGGAACCGAAACCAACTCAGGTATACAGACGCGTAGCCATATCGACCCCGAAGGGAATAACGGTAAAGGCCGGGTATATGGTAGACAGGTAGAGGTAGATCCGACGGCAAGAGCGTGGGCAGGGGGTATTTACGACGAAGCACGCCGCATGTGGCTCTACCCTTTGGATCTCAATGAAAAGGCGAAGACCGCTTACAAGGTCAACGAATATAATCACTACCGTATCGAAGCCATTGGCGACGAACTGCGTGTTTGGGTAAACGATACGCCGACCGCATATGTTATTGATACGCTGGACAAATCCGGGTTTATCGGTTTGCAGGTACATAGCATTAAAGACCATCTGGACGGACAAAAAGTATACTTCAAAAATATCCGCATACAAACTGAAAATTTAGAGCCGACGGCTTTTCCAGAAGATGTGTTTGTCGTAAATCTTAAACCTAATGATTTGAGTGATGCGGAGAAAAAATCCGGTGTGGAGTTACTGTTTGATGGCAATACGGCCGACCAATGGCGTAGTGTGCGCGGTGACGCATTCCCGGAGAAAGGATGGAAAGTAGGAAATGGCGAAATTACCGTATTGAAATCTGATGGTGGCGAATCGACGAATGGGGGAGACATTATCACACGGGATCAGTATGCGGTTTTTGATCTTTCTTTCGAGTTCAAACTGACACCAGGTGCAAATAGCGGTGTAAAGTATTTTGTGACGCTAAAAGAAAAAACCAAAGGGTCTGCAATCGGGTTGGAATACCAGATTTTGGACGACAAACTGCACCCAGATGCGAAGATGGGCCGTGATGGCAACCGTACACTTGCTTCGTTATATGACTTGATCACATCAAACAAGGATGGCCGTGCCCGCAGACCTATAGGACAATGGAACCGTGGAAGAGTACGCGTCTCGGAAGATGGTACGGTAACGCACTATCTCAATGGCACTAAAATGGTCGAATATAAGCGCGGATCGCAAGAATATCTTGATCTGGTAGCGAAGAGCAAATACAAAGATTGGGACAATTTCGGTGGAGCTCCTCAAGGACATATCCTTTTGCAGGATCATGGGGATAATGTCTCTTTTAGAAATATCAAGGTTAAAAAAACGAAGTAATCACCTATAAAAAGATAAGATATGAACCATTACCTTTCACGTCGTAGTTTTATCAGCCGTGCTGCTATGGTAGGCGGTGGCGTGATACTATCCAATAGTCTGTTAGGAAAAATTCCGTTTGCTCCGGCCAATGAACGCGTGAACTTAGCGTGTATTGGAGTAGGAAACCGGGCGGGTGAAATCATCCGTGATTTGTATAAAACAGGACTTTGTAATATTGTTGCACTGTGCGATGTCGATATGAATGCGCCGCATACGCAGCAGATTTTGAAGATGTTTCCGGATGTTCCCCGATTCCAAGACTTCAGACAGATGTTTGACAAAATGGGCAATCAGATCGATGCCGTATCGATCGGTACGCCCGATTTTGCGCACTTTGCGATAACGATGACCGCTTTGGAGTTAGGCAAGCACGTATATGTGGAGAAGCCAATGGCACAGACTTTCTGGGAAGTGGAACTGATGATGCAAAAAGCGAAAAAGCACAGCAATGTCGTCACGCAGATGGGAAATCAAGGGCATTCAGAAGCAAATTATTTCCAGTTTAAAGCTTGGAAAGATGCTGGTATTATTAAAGATGTAACCCGTATTGATGCGCACATGAATAGCCGGCGTCGGTGGCACGATTGGGATCCGAATATGAAAAACTTTCCGCCGGCAGAGAAAATTCCATCTACATTGGATTGGGAATTGTGGCAGATGCAGACACTAGGGCATAACTATAATAAGGATTTTATCAACGGACAATGGCGTTGTTGGTATGATTTCGGTATGGGAGCCCTAGGCGACTGGGGTGCGCATATTCTCGATACAGCACATGAATTTTTAGAGCTGGGCTTACCAACGCAAGTGGAAGCAACTTATCTGGAGGGGCACAATGCGTTCTTTTTCCCCATGTCTTCTACGATTAAATTTCATTTTCCAAAACGGAAAAGGATGCCTGCAGTAGACATCACCTGGTATGATGGTTTGGATAATCTACCTGAGATTCCGGAAGGTTATGGCGTTTCGGGCCTAGACCCGAACATCCCACCACCGAGTACGGGGAAAATTGAACCAGTGAAACTTAATCCAGGGAAGATTATTTATAGTAAAGACTTAACGTTTAAGGGAGGCTCGCACGCAAGTACACTGCAGATTATTCCGGAATCAAAAGCGCAAGATATGGCGAATAAACTTCCAGAAGTTCCGCAGTCTCCTTCGAACCATTTTGCAAACTTCTTGAAAGCTTGTAAAGGCGAAGAGAAGACGAGGTCTCCTTTCGAGATCGCTGGTCCGTTAAGTCAGGTGTTCTGTCTGGGCGTCATTAGTCAACGATTGAATGGTAAAATAGAATTTGACCCCGTGAAGAAAGAAATTACCAACGACAAATTTGCAAATGCATTGTTGGTAGGTCCGCCACCAGCGAAAGGTTGGGAGCAATACTATAAAGTATAAGGAAACAAAAAGGAACTGGTTTTCAGTTCCTTTTTTATTACGCTCAGACGCATCATATTGCTAATCAAAGCTTAGAACATATGAAGAATTTAGTGCTATTTTTTATGGCGATAAGTTTCATCATCCCGACTGTACAGGCGCAGCAATCAACCAAACCCAATTTTATCTTTTTTATTACGGATGATATCGGATGGGCGGATTTAAGTTGCTATGGCAGCCCGAATGTAAAAACGCCACATATCGACAGTCTGGCAGCAAACGGACTTAAATTCGAAAACGCTTACCTGACAACCAGCAGCTGTAGCCCAAGTCGTTCGAGTATTATTACCGGGCGTTATCCACACAATACGGGAGCACCGGAGCTGCATGATCCGCTGCCCAAGGGACAGGTGATGTTTCCGCAACTATTGAAAGAAGCGGGTTACTATACGGTGCTATCGGGCAAGAACCATATGGGGCCGCAGACAAAACATGCGTTCGATATGATTTCACCGGGCAAAGGTCCAGGGGGAGAAGAAGATTGGAACGAGATTATAAGAAACCGACCCAAAGACCAACCCTTTTTCTTTTGGTTTGCTTCACACGATGCACATCGCGACTGGCAGATTAATGATAAAGGAACACAGTATAACCCGGATGAACTTGTCGTACCCCCGATGTTATATGACGGCCCGCAGACGCGTAAGGATCTGGCGGCGTATTATCATGAGGTATCGCGTGCAGACTATTATATGGGAGAGATTGTGAAGGAATTGAAGAAGCAGGGAGCCTTGGAGAATACGTATATTATCTTTATGAGTGATAATGGTCGGCCTTTTCCGAGAAACAAAGGAAGACTATACGATAGTGGGATCAAGACGCCTTTTATTGTTTATGGTCCTGATATAGTTCAAGGCACTACAAAAGCCTTGATAAGTTCAGTTGATATCGCACCAACAATTTTACACTTAACAGGTCATAAAATCGATGATCGAATGCAGGGACGGAGCTTCCATCCCATTTTAGCGGACAAGGAAGGGGCTGACCACCGTGACTTTGTTTTTGCCGAGCATAACTGGCATGTTTTTCAAGCCCATGAACGCATGGTTCGATACAATGATTGGGTATATATCCGAAATGCTTTTCCCGAGCGTCAAAATCTGCTAGGTGAGTCCACTCGTCAATTTCCTGCGGGGGAGGAATTGTGGGAAGCCCATGATAAGGGATTGACAACGCCTGAACAAGAAGATGTCTTTCTCGTGCCTCGGGAGGAGGAAGAATTATACGACCTAAGCGCTGATCCTCATCAATTTAAAAATCTGGTATCCGATAAAAAACACGGCGATACCCTTAATTACTTACGAAAGGTGATGGATCGATGGATCGAAGAAACTGGCGATTCGGTTCCGCAACACCCAACACCCGATCGAGACAATGTACATGGCAAGCGTTTACCCGGAACTTGGAAAAAAGGTGAAAAGGCCGGAGCAAGTAAGCAGGCTGAACGTATTCAATTAAAGGGACCGTTAAAAATTCAGGATCTGAGGTAAAAATTAGATCTGCCAGAAAAACATCATAATTTTTGTATCTTCATGGCGCATAAATAGAGATCGCTATATTATAAATCAAAAGTCGCAAAAACATCTTGTTACAATTAAAGATGGGATATGAAACACCTAAAAAATCATACGGATGAAGCCTTGGTTGTCTTATTGAATAAGGATGACCAAAAAGCTTTTTTGGAGATTTATGATAGGTATAAAAATGAACTGGCTACGCATCTGGTTCGACTACTTCGTTCCTACGAACTGGCCGAAGAGGTTTTGCAAGATGTGTTTATGATGCTATGGGAGAAGCGACATGACATGGATGCTTCAAAGTCCGTTCCGGCTTACCTATACCGGAGCGCAATAAATAAAACCAAGAATGTATTTCGTAAAATAGCGAACGACAATCGTTTGCGGGAAGAATTTCTGATGCACGTTAGCGTAGCGAATAGCAATAGCGTGGAGGAGTGGATAGAAAATAAGGAAATTCAACAATTATTGCAAACATTGTTAGACCGCTTACCGCCGCAACAAAAGAAGGTATATATGCTTTGTAAGCTTGATGGTTTAAGCTATAAAGAGGTGAGTGAACAGCTAAAAATATCGATAGCAACTGTTAATAGCCATATTAGAAATGCCAATATTTTCTTAAAAGGGGAGCTTAAAAATAAATCTGAACTTTCTAGCTTTTTATATATCGCGCTTATTCTTCTCCTTTTTTAATTTTTTTTTACTGATTATCAGTGTATTGTAAAATATATCCTATTCTTCTTGCTTGCTTTTTGCATTTCAGGTGTAATGTATAAAGTTAACCGAAATGTTATAATGCGATAAAGAGCCAGTATGATATGATTTGATAGCGGCGAATGAACAAACAACCGAAAGTGCGACCAACACTTCCGGCGTATCTGCTAGGCAGAAAATGTTCAGTACAACTTGTAAATCTATAGTTATTCAATTAAACCAAACATTGTTGTAAATGTACGAAAAAATTACTTTCACCTTGGACTGGGTGCTAAAAAGACAGGTGCTTATGCGCGTTCAGCTTACGCTTACCATTATTATTTTTTTCGTTATGCAAGTAGGCGCTAGTAGTGTGGCACAGCATAATATCACCCTCCGGCAGAACGGTATTTCCATTAAAAATGTTTTTAATGAAATTAAGAAACAAACAGATCTCACAGTCTTCTATTCGGCGAAACGGTTGAATGATTCCCGAAAAGTCAATATCAATGTTAAAAATGCTGCTATAGAAACTGTATTGCATGAATGTTTGCAGGGGCTTCCGTTGACGTATGTTATTATGGATAAGACAATCGTTCTTAAAGAACGAAACGAACAATCGGCTAAAGCTAAAAACACCCGATTGCCTAAGCAGGATGAAATGTCTACCATTTTACATCAACATATTGTTCGCGGAACTGTCCGGGATGGAAGTGGGACGCCATTGGCAGGGGTTTCTGTATCGGTAGTCGGTACCACTGTACGCACAGCGACCTCCAACGATGGCGGCTATCGCGTGGAAGCAAAACCCGATGCGAAGCTCGTATTTTATTCGGTAGGTTTTGAACAGCAAGAGGAAGACATTCAAGGAAGAAATGTGGTGGACGTCACTTTAATGCAGCAAGTCAGCGATTTGGACGAAGTGGTCGTGGTCGGATATGGACAGCAGAAAAGAGCTTCTGTCACGGGGTCGGTTGCCTCGATACAATCTGAAGAACTAAATAAAGTGAAGACCCCTAACGTCACGAATATGCTTGCAGGAAGACTACCTGGAATAAGAGCAGTTCAACGTTCAGGCGCGCCCGGCGATGATGCCGCTTCCGTGGATATACGTGGTTACGGGAGTATGCTGGTTATTGTAGACGGCGTACAGCGCGAGTTTGGTCAGATTAATGCCAATGACATCGAATCTATTTCGATTTTAAAGGATGCTGCAGCTGCGGTGTATGGATTTAAAGGAGCTAACGGTGTCCTCTTAGTCACGACCAAAAGTGGAACATCATCTAAAACGAAAATAGAATATAATGGTTTTGGTGGAGTCCAACAAGTTACCCGTTACCCACGCATGATGGATGCATACGAGTACGCATCGCTCTATAATGAAGCTATTTTGAATTTGAATCCAAGTGCTACGCCTGCTTTTACAGAAGAACAATTGGCAAATTATCAAAATGGAGGGGGAACAGATTGGTGGAAGGAAATGGTTAGAGGAACAAGTGCGCAAATGTCGCATGATGTAAGCGTTTCTGGCGGAAACGATAAAGTGAAGTATTTTAACTCATTTGGTTACATAGACCAAGGAGGTATTTTGCGGTCTGGCGATTGGAAATTTAACCGTTATAACCTGCGTTCCAATATCAACATGATAGTTACGGAGGGACTCACGGTGGATGTCAAATTAGGAGGGATTTTTCAGGATCGAAACAAACCGTATTTCGCGGATGATATATTCAGGTCAGCACAAATGGCTGTCCCGACATTTGATGTTTTTGCGAACAATAACCCCGCATACTGGCAGGCTGTCGGGGATAGAGCCAATCCCGTTCATACATCCTATATAGACGATACAGGGTACGAACGACGGTTAAGAAGACAATTTGTTAGTTCGGCAACATTAAACTGGCAGCTTCCATGGGTAGACGGCTTGAGTGCTAAAGCAATGTTGGCATACGATTTCAACAATAGCGAATGGAAAACCTGGATTAAGGAGCTCTCTGAATATACCTACGACGCAGCTTCAGATACTTATAATGAAAAGATTTTAAGAAGTTTAGGTGGGTTGGAATCAAAAATGGAGAACTATTATAAACCCACCCAGCAGTATTCGTTAAACTACAACCGTACATTTGGTGGTAATCACGATGTGAGCGGGTTGGTATTGTGGGAGATGTATCATGACCGTGTTACGTCTATCTTCGGCGGGCGGCAGTATACGATTGGTTTAATTGACGATATCGACTATGGCGATAAGATCAACCAAAAGACAGAGGGTATTTCCAGAGAAACCGCTCATGCAGGTTTGGTAGGACGATTTAATTATGCTTATGCGGGCAAATACCTTGCGGAATTGAGTTTTCGGTATGATGGCTCTTATAAGTTTCGTGCTGATAATCGTTGGGGTTTTTTCCCGGGCGTATCGCTTGGGTGGAGAATTTCGGAAGAAAACTTCTTTAAGCAGCATCTTTCAGACTTCGATAATTTGAAGATTAGAGGATCTTATGCCAAAGTGGGCGACGAAGGAGATTTCGCTGCATATCAATATCTTGACGGTTATCAATATAGTGGAGGGTATGTTTATGGAGATCAAGGTATCACGTTGGGGTTAGCCTCTAGAGGCATGGCCAATCCTTGGTTGAGTTGGTACGAATCCAAAATCATGAATTTTGGGTTCGAGGCTTCGTACAAGAATGGTCTGATCACAGCGGAGTTTGATTGGTTTAGAAGAAATCGTTCCGGGCTTCCGGCAACGAGACAAGGGTCTTTACCGACAACGTTTGGTCAACCCATGCCGCAGGAGAATTTAAATTCGGATATCCATACGGGGTTCGAATTAAGTATCGGTCACCGGGGGGCAGCAGGAGAATTTAAATATAATATATCTGCGAATTTTTCCACGACACGGATTAAAAATGATTATGTGGAAAGAGCGATGCCGATTAATCTTTATGATAACTGGAGAAACAATACTAACAGTCGTTTTAAAGACATCCGATGGGGTAGAAAGGTCATCGGACAATTTTCCTCGTACGAGGATATCTTAAATTCACCGATACAGGATAACAATGGAAATAAATCGTTGTTACCTGGTGATTTGAAATTTGAAGATGTCAATAACGACGGTATCATTGATGATAACGATGTGCAGCCTATAGGGCATGGATCTACGCCGCGTATGTATTACGGATTAAACATCGGTGCACAATATAAGGGGTTTGATATGACCGTTTTCCTCCAAGGGGCAGCAGGACACGATGTATACCTCAACGGCGATGTCTTGGATCCATTTATCCAGCAAGGATTGGGCAACGGGTTTTCGTTTATGACCGATCGCTGGCACCGGGCAGACCCCACGGACCCAAACAGTGAATGGATACCAGGAAAGATGCCCCCGGCTCGTGTGAGCGGTTTCGGTAACAATAGATCAGGCAATACATATACATTACATAAAGCCGATTATTTACGTTTAAAAACCGTAGAGGTTGGTTATACCTTACCAGACACATGGCTGGCGGAAAAAGGAATTGATCGTATCCGAGTTTACATCAACTTAAACAACTTCCTGACCTTTACCAGCAAAGATGGTCTGATGCAGTATATAGACCCAGAAGCCGATAGTAGCACACTGCGGTATTATCCGCAAATGAAAACGATGAATTTTGGTGTCAATGTAAGTTTTTAAGAGTGAATATTATGAGATCTATATCAAAAACATATAAAAGCCTATTGTGGGTAGCTTTGTCAACATTTATATGCAGTAGTTGCGAAGATTATTTAAATCGAGAAGATACCAGTGGATTTATTACCAACGATCAGATTTGGGAAAACTCGAAAGCAATTGATGCCGTATTGGTGAATCTTTATGACGGTGGTTTGCGGCTAGACGAATTCGATGATTGGTACACAGATAAAGCAAATCATTTAAATCCAACTTCTTTATCCGATGAGGCACAAGGATCGTATCAAAAGGATCCTGCTTTTAGTAATGCGAATACGGTCTACACCTACGGAGACTACCTCTTTGAAGATAAATTTTCAGATAGGTATGTGCACATTAGACGAGCAAATGAATTTCTGTTGAACCTACAAAGTACCGATGTCGTTGATGATGAAGCAAAAAAAGCCTACAATGCCGAGGTGAGGTTTGTTAGGGCCATGGAATATTTTGGATTGATAAAGCGATATGGTGGTGTGCCTTTGCTAAAAGAACCTCAAGAATTTAATCCAGGCGATTTTAGCGCCTTACAGATACCACGCAATACGGAAAAGGAATGCTATGATTTCTTAATAGAGGAGTGTAAAGAAATAAGTGAATTTTTACCCGATAGCAGACCGGGTGAGGTGAAATACCGGGCCACGAAAGGAGCTGCATTAGCCCTATTATCAAGGGCCGCATTGTACGCAGGCTCTATAGCGAAGTATGGAACGGTACAGATTGATGGTTTAGTCGGTATTCCTGACGACCAAGCAATACATTATTTTACGGAATCTTACCATGCCTCGAAAGCTATTTTTGATTTAAACTATCAGTTATATGATGTAAATCCGGATAAAGCACAGAATTTTTATGATTTATTTTCCAAAGCGGTAAATGGCAATAATGGGGAATACATTTTCCAGAAACAATATAGCCTATCGGGTGGTAAAGCCCACAGCTGGGATAAGATGAGCGCCCCGTTTTCCTACCGGGGCGGCGGTTGGGGCTGTGGAATGGCTCCGACGTTAGAAATGGTAGAGGAATTTGAATACATCGATGGTTCTGAAGGAAAATTAGTCCTACTCGAAGCCGATGGCGTAACACCCAAACGTTATGACGATCTTTTCGATCTTTTCGAAGGTAAAGATCCGAGATTATTTGGATCGGTCTATGTTCCGGGCAGCCCCTTAAAAGGTACTAAAGTAGAATGGCAACGGGGGATCGTGGGCAAGGATGGAAAACGTTATCAAGCTTTTAATCAACCCGATAAAGATAATACTGTCACCGTGGACGGAAAAGCGTATACCGCTTCTGGGAAAGACGGCGGTGCGGATGTAGGGGATGCTTCCAAAACCAGTTTTTATCAGCGGAAGTTTTTTGATGAGACGCAAACAAATATGGACATGAATAAATCAGAGACACCTTGGGTTGTATTCCGTTTGGGCGAAATTTACTTGAATCTAGCAGAAGCTTGTGTCGAAATAGGAGGAAAAGAACAGGAGGCACTAGACGCGGTAAATGCTATTCGGGATCGGGCAGGGATAAAGCCGTTAGATGCCATTTCTTTAGACAAAGTACGCCATGAACGTAAAGTGGAATTGGCGTTTGAAAAGCATCGGTTTTGGGATATGAAGCGTTGGCGGATTGCGCATCTTGATGTGGCTAATGGTGGTTTGACAAACTTTAGGGGTACGGCTTTATATCCCTGGTACAACGTGTCTGACGGAAAATACACCTTCACAACAGGCAATCCTCCGAAACAACTGCGCTCCTTTTTGCAACGAAACTATTATGTTCGTTTGAATAATACCGATATCAGTACGAATCCAAAACTTATTCAAAATCCCGATTATGAAAACTAGAAGAAATCATGCAGCATATATTTTTTTGTGGAGTCTTTTTATGCTTTTGTCTTGCGAGAATGATATCGATAACTATAAGGCCCCGGATGGTGGAATATACGGAATAATATATGACGAAGAGACGAATGATCCTATACCATTGCCGGTTCAGGGAAATACGGGCGTATTAGTGAATTTAATTGAACAGCATACTAACGCGACGAAATCGGTTGATTTTAGGGCAAAGCAAGATGGCAGTTACGAGAACAGTAGGGTATTTAACGGCGATTATAAAGTTGTAGTGAATGGGCCTTTTGTGAATGATTGCGAAGATGATGTGGCTATTAACGGTCAAACCCAATTAGACTTTAAAGCCTTGCCTTTTTCTAGGATTGCTATTGCCGCAGAAGTGAGCAATGATAACAAAGTGAGAGTCGATTATCAAGTAGAGAAGACAGATGATGCTTTTAACTTAACGGAAGTCGTAGTGATGTGGAACTTTGCTCCGGGAGTGGACGACAATAGTTCAAATTACGCCACGAAAGTTAAATTAAGTACGGATGCCGAAGGTTTTCATATATTTGATTTGCCAAATGAGAAATCTTTTCAAGATAATTTACATAAAATAAAAGCTAATAGTAACCGCGTCTATGTTCGGGTAGCGGCAAAAGTGAATAATGTAATGAACTATAGTCAGGTTATTATGGTTACTGTTCGTTGATAGGATAATAAAAAAATTATAATGGGAAAAAGCCGATACGACATCGAGATACTATGTAGAAAATATATAGACCGCTCTATTTCTGAAGAGGAAGTAGCAGAAATGCTCGACTATTTTAAAGATCATGGTATCCCAGATAAATTTGACCAGCTTTTAGGTGAAGAATTTTCCAAAGCCGTGGAATCTACTAACCCAACCGAGCAAATAGAGCACCTAACCGATAAAGTCAAATTAAATTTGAAGCAACATGTCGCATCGAAAAGGAAATCAGATTTGTATCGTTGGCTACCTTATGTTGCTGCCGTATTAATATTTGGCACGGTAGGGGTTTCCTGGTTTATATTCTCGCCGAAAGCGGATGATACGATTGTCTCTGAAATGAATATTATGCCCGGAGGAAATAAAGCAACGATAACACTTGCTGATGGTAGGGTACTAACCCTGGACGAAAGTCGTGAAGGTATTATTATTGAGGGGCAGGAAGTCACCTATAATGATGGTACCTCCACTGTTTTAGCATTGGAATCATCTTCCCCTCAAAAGTTGACCCTAACTACACCTCGCGGAGGAACTTATAGAGTTACACTGGCCGACGGATCCATGGTCTGGTTGAATGCCGAGTCAACACTAAAATATCCTTCCCATTTCGCTAAAGGAGAGCGCGTCGTTGAATTGGAGGGAGAGGCCTATTTCGAAGTAAAGCGTGTACAAAC
Organism: Sphingobacterium arenae; assembly: GCF_014692505.1. Classification (GTDB taxonomy): domain Bacteria; phylum Bacteroidota; class Bacteroidia; order Sphingobacteriales; family Sphingobacteriaceae; genus Sphingobacterium; species Sphingobacterium arenae. The sequence goes on from NZ_JACNYK010000001.1 coordinate 642,748, forward strand.
GGAAAGCTCGGATGTGCATTTTCAGCCCTTTAAAGTCGTTAGTGCCAACCAAACGATAACGGTTTTAGGTACGGAATTTAATGTATCGGCTTATCATGATGAAGATGATACGAAAACAACGTTAGTTGATGGGAAAGTTCGTATTCAGGCTGCTCAGGATCGTAAAAACATCACCCTGTTTCCGGGAGAACAAGGAATAAGCGGACAGGGTGGATTGGGGAAGAATAAGGTGGACGTCAGTGATTACATAGACTGGAAGAATGGGGAATTCGTATTCCGAAATGAAACAGCAAAGGAAGTGTTGCATAGGATAGCCCGTTGGTATGATATTGAAATTGATTATCGCAAATACCTGCCTGCCGATGAGATATTCTCCGGAAGTATTTCACGGCAGAGCAATCTCCAGACCGTGTTGAATATTATGCAAGAAGCAGGCGATTTAGCATTCGAAATTGAAAATAGGACGGTCATAGTTCGGAATAAATTTAAAAAGAAAAACTAATCACTCCTAAAAACCAACCATATTATGATATAAAAGACGACGAGATGAACAAAAAAGCCGAAAGCGCGACCAACACTTTCGGCAATATCTGCTAGGCAGAAAATGTTCAGGACAACTTGTAAATCTATAGTTATTCAATTGAACCAAACAGTATTGTAAATGTACGAAAAAATTACTTTCACCCTGAATTGGGTGCTAAAAAGACAGGTGCTTATGCGCATGCAACTTACGCTAACAATCATTATCTTCTTCGCCATGCAGGTGGGAGCAAATAGTGTCGCACAGCACTATGTCACCCTACAACAGCAGGATATTTCCCTAAAGGAAGTTTTTAAGGAAATTAAGAAGCAAACAGATCTCACGGTTTTCTATTCAGCGAAACGGCTGAATGACGCCCGTAAAGTTAATATCAATCTTAAAAATGCCGCTATAGAGACGGTATTGCAGGAATGCCTTCAGGGGTTGCCGCTGACATATGTTATCATGGATAAGACGATTGTCTTGAAAGATAAAAGGGTAAAAACACCAAAGGATAACAATATGCAATCAAATAATGGATCGGCAACTTCGGTTTTCCAACAACATATCGTAACAGGCACCCTCCGCGATGCAAGTGGAAACGTATTGACGGGGGTTTCTGTTTCGGTGGCAGGAACGGCCTCTACCGTAGCCACAGCTGAAAATGGTTCTTATCAAATCCTAGCGAAGCCGGACGCAACGCTTGTGTTTTATTCCGTAGGCTTTCAACGTAAAGAAGAAAGCATTCGTGGTCGATCAGTGATTGATATAACCTTGGAGCAAGAAATCAGTGATCTGGATGAAGTGGTCGTGGTGGGGTACGGCACGGTGAAGAAATCTGATTTAACAGGAGCTGTTAACGTGATCAGTGAACAAACGATCCGTAATACGCCTGCCGCAAATATTGGAATGGCGCTGCAAGGGGCAGGGGCAGGCGTGAATATACAACGTAGCGGCGGGTCGACGCATCCGGGGCATACGCCCGAAATCCGTATTCGGGGAACCCGTTCCATAGCTGCCGGCAATGATCCACTTTTGGTTGTAGATGGCATTCCTTACGATTTAGGTATGATGAACAATATTGCACCAGACGATATCACTTCGGTTACTGTTCTTAAGGATGCTTCGTCAACAGCGATCTATGGTTCGCGTGGAGCCAATGGCGTTATATTGATGACGACCAAGCGCGGAGTAGAAGCGGCAAAGGCTACCGTTACCTATAACGGATATCTTGGAATCAACAAGCCGTTAGGGTTTTATGATCTTATGAATGCGGACGAGTACATGGAACTACGGAAATGGTCCATGTACAATCGATACAAAAATTCGGACGGCTACACCGGCATCGATGATCCCAGGGTATTGGAACGGGTATTCGAAGGGGGGCTTGACGGAGAAACGGACGGCTATAAAAATGGCGTGTATACCGACTGGCAGAAGGAGCTGTATGACAAGGATCCGGCAATCACCAATCATCAGGTCGGCATAGCAGGCGGATCGAAAAATACCCAGTATGCCGCATCATTGGGGTATTATAAAGCGACAGGTATATATGATTTACAGTCGATGGAACGCACAACTCAGAAATTATCTGTGGATCATACCATAAACAAATACTTAAAAATAGGGATCAACACATTGAACACCTATTATATAAGCAGAGGAGAAAGCCTCAACCCAATGGGCGACGCCCTAAGACTGAGCCCATTGCTCACGCCGTTGATGGACGATGGATCAATACGGGAGAAAGTACATCCGAATGACCTGATGAGCAACCCACTAATGGATTTGCGCGAGGGCGCTATCCAAGACGATCGCAAACGATTATCGACCTTTACAACCGGCTATCTGGATGTGGATCTCACGCACGGCTTTAAGTACAGGCTTAATGCGGGTGTGCAGTTATCGCAGACCACATTGCAACGCTACTATCAGCAAGGAACAAGCAAGCGTCGTCAGTCATCGAATTATGGCTATAACGAATCGGCTTCACTTCTAGACTATACCATTGAAAACCTGTTGACGTATGATAAAAAAGTAGAGAAGCATAATTTTAATGTTACGGCGTTATTTAGTGCTGGAGAAAGAGAAGCGCAGAATTTTGACCTGAACTATGAAAATGTACCGACCAATCAAGTAGGTTATTACAATCCGGGTACGGCTGAAAACCATAAAGGAGGTGGAGAATACAGCAAGTGGAGCATGCTTTCTTACATGGGACGGCTTAATTATGATTATGACCAACGTTATTACCTGACGACGACGCTTCGTGCCGATGGCTCTTCACGCCTGGCTAAAGGTAATAAGTGGCATTATTTCCCTTCTGCCGCCTTTGCGTGGAATATAGGAAACGAGCAGTTTATGAATAGAACCTCTTCTATATTGTCTCAGTTGAAACTGCGTCTCAGTTATGGGGAAGTAGGTAACACCAACGTGGCTCCCTATGACACGCAGGGTAATATGAGCAGCAATAGGTATATCTTTGGGTCTCAGGGGGTACTTGGATATTATCCGACTGCCGCCTCCAACAGCGAACTAAAGTGGGAACGTACAGCCAGTTATAATGCGGGTATAGATTTTGGTTTTTTAGATAACCGGATTACCGGTTCGATGGAAGTGTACAAACAGTACTCCAACAATTTGATGATGAGTTTCACTCCTCCTGCAACGAGTGGTGTTAGTACGGCAATCCCTTACAATGTAGGTAAAACAGAAAATGTAGGATTTGAGACGAATGTCCGTATGCATGTTTTCAATGGCGACGGCAGGAATAAATTCCAGTGGACCACCGATTTAAATATCTACTTTAACCGGAATAAAGTCGTTCAGCTTACCGAAGGAGCAGATCAACTGATTTCTGACAACCTCTTTGTCGGTCATCCGCTGGGATCTTTCTACGAATATGTAGGATTGGGTATCTGGCAAGATACGCCTGAAGACAAGACGCTTGCCGAAAGCTTAGGACTTCAAATCTCGGGTGATGACTCCGTAATAGGAACAATTAAAGTGGCCGACATCAGTGGACCGGATGGTGAACCCGATGGCGTCATCAACGACTATGACCGGAAAGTATTGGGAAGTCATCAGGCTAATTTTGAAGGTGGATGGACCAATACGCTAGCCTATAAGAACTTCGACTTCACGGTGGTTATGAATTTCCGACAAGGAGGTTTGCTTCGGTCTGAACTCTATGGCGGTGGACAAAATTCGCTGATAGGAGGTTACTACAACAACCTGGATGTTGACTATTGGACACCGGAAAAAACAGATGCTCGCTGGCCAGCCCCAAATAACAGGGTACAGAGCATACCTTATAAAGGAACGCTTACGTTGTTCGATGCATCTTACCTCAAGATACGGACACTGACATTGGGTTATACGCTGCCCGATAAATTGCTTACTTCAATTGGGTTAAGCCGGGCTCGTATATACGCAACAGCGACAAATCCGTTTACGTTCTTCTCCGAATATGTAAACAAATACAATGGACTTGATCCCGAGACCAACCGGGTGATGAATACGGTAATTCCTCCATCATGGCAAATGTTATTCGGTATCAATGTAACTTTCTAATTAAGAGATGACAATGAAACCATCATGATTTATTCAATCACACAGAGGAATGAATAAATTTGATAGCTTCATCACCATTAAAAAACAAATTATATACAGATGAAAAATATAATATATTTATTAGCCTGCCTTCCGTTACTTTTCGTTACGGGATGCGCTGATTTTCTGGAAGAGGAAAATCATTCAAAAATGACACCCGAGTCGTTTAATACACCACAAGGGTTTGAACTTGGGTTGAACGGTGTATATGGCGGAATGAGAGCTTTTTACGGACCAATTAGCGCTATTCATATGTTAACAGTACCTGGAACGGATGAATTCTATAGCCGTGCTTCGGGTGACATTTATAATTTTGGAAATTATACAGCAAACTTCAAACCCAGTTCGGATTATATTTATTCCTATTGGAGATCTTCCTATACGTTGATTAATACGTGCAATGGTCTTGTACACTTTGGTGAAGACATGACGGGCATTACCGAAACTAAAAAAACAACCATGCTGGCAGAAGCTAGGTTCTTTCGGGCGTTGCTTTATTTCCGTTTGGTGCAGTTCTTTGGCGATGTAACCTTGAACCGTACCTATAATGATGGAATTGTAAAAGAGGCTACGCGTGACCCCATAGCCGATGTATACGACTTTGTTATCGAAGACCTGTTGTATTGTACAACGGCGGGGAATCTGCCTGCCGGACCGAAAGATACCGATCCGGGTCGTGTTACACAAGCTTTAGCCCGCCATCTGTTGGCAAAAGTATATCTTACCCGTGGATGGAGCAGCGCTGCTCAGTCTACTGATTTTGAGAATGCGTACAATACAGCCACTGCACTGATTAACGATGGAGAACAGATAGGCGTCAAACTTATGCCAAGATATGCAGATATCCATGAACCGGGCAATGAAAATAACCAGGAGATTCTTTATAATGTACAGATGACAGATGATCCGATTTACGGTGTGCCGCAAGCAGATGCCAACATCAATCATCTGAGCCATGTTTTTGTCGGGGGCTATTTTAATTTTAATGGTAGCGGTAATGTTCAACAAATAGAAGACGGACGCGTGTATGCGCGATATCACGGAACGAGCTGGCTATATAATGAAGTTTTCGGCGATATAGATAAAGACTCGCGCTATTATGCTACTTTCCAAAGCGAGTGGACGGCCCCAGTTGATTTTCAGAATAAAACACAGGAATTTTATGTGGGCAATAATAAGTATGCTGCCGTTAGAAGTGGAACAAAAGGAGACCTTGCAGGTTATCTTCCCGGCAAACATATGACCAAAGAGGAAATAGAGGCGACGAATTACTATATACTTACGCCCGAAAACTATACCGATCCATCATTTCCAACCATGAAGAAGTTTTTAGATCCCAACCGGGCAAGTCTCTCATTCGACTCCCAACGTTCAATCATCGTATATCGTTTGGCCGAGACATACCTTGTCGCCGCAGAGGCAGCTTTCAAACTCGGTAACAATTCTACCAACAATGGTGCAGCTTATTACATTAACGAACTTCGTAAACGAGCGGCCTCGAAGGAAGAATATAGGGATGACCTGATGATTACTGCCGCCGATATAACCATAGATTATATCCTTGATGAAAGAACACGCGAGCTTTGTGGAGAACAGTTACGCTGGCTCGACCTTGTTCGCACACAAAAATTGGTTGAGCGCGTACGAAAGCATGGGTTCTTCACGACAAAATGGACAAATCACACCCTGCCCAAGGATAATATCCAGGATTTCCATGTGTTACGACCCATTCCGCAGAAGCAAATCGAGTCTGTTATTGCAGGCGACCCTTATCCACAACAACCTGGAGGATGGGATAGGATGTAACCCCTTCTACAAGTTATACAGACGTACGACATCTGGCGTGCGTCTGTTTTAAGATGGAAGACTTAATAATAGAAATAGCGTACGTAAAATAATATAAAAAATGAAGGTTATTGCGAATTGATACAGTAATGCAAAAAAACAAGATGATTTAACCGATTATTCCCGGTATCTTTCTTTAATATTGCTAATTATCATTGTAATACCTATTGCTAAAATGAAAAGAACATTATTACTTTTGGCTACTTTGATACTTTGCTCGTCGTCGTTTTGCCAGCCCAATTTCATAAAACGCTTGCAGAAAGGCCAACCACAGCATCTTGTCGTGTATGGGACAAGTTTATCCAGCGGAGGCGCCGGGAATGCATGGATGCGGGTCGTTTCAGCGGCTATACAAGAGCAATTCGGAGATGGTTTAATTCAATACTCCCTTGCCGGCAAAGGCGGGATGTGGTCTGTTTGGGGCGTAAAAAACTTCGAAGATAGTGTCATTGCCAAAAAGCCGGATGCCGTGTTCATAGAGTTTGGTATGAATGATGCGTTTCAGGAATACGGGACATCTGTTGCATTAGCTAAATTGAATCTGGAATATATGATTGATCGCCTACGGCTTTATAACGATTCCTGCGATATCTTTTTACAGGTTATGAACATGCCGATTGGTAAATCCGCTACTTTTCGGCCCTATCTCCAAACATATTACGCGATGTACCGGGAAGTGGCGCGAGAGAAAGATGTCATGCTTATCGATCATTACGCCAACTGGCAGGCTATCCTAGATCAGGGAGAAGACATTTTCAGGCAATACGTTCCGGATGGCTTACATCCAAATAAGAAAGGTGGAGAAGAAGTTATCGCACCGAAGATAGTAGAAGTTTTAAACTTAAATGTAAAAGAAAAATAGAACACATGAGGAAAACACTATTAGCTGTGGTTATCATAGGACTGCTTGTTTCTTGTAACCAATCGCACTCCAATGAATATCAGGCAGACCTGATTATCTACGGTGGTACATCAGCCGCTATCACGGCGGCTGTACAGGCTAAGCAATCCGGAAAAACGGTGATTGTCGTATCACCGGATAAACACTTAGGCGGACTGTCTTCGGGCGGCCTAGGGTTTACCGATACCGGTGATAAATCGGTAATTGGTGGATTAGCTCGGGATTTTTACCATCGCGTATATCTGCACTATCAAGATAGCTCGGCGTGGCGCTGGCAGAAGCAGGCTGAATATGGAAATACAGGACAGGGAACGCCTGCTATCGATGGCGATGCCCGCACGATGTGGATATTCGAACCGCATGTAGCTGAACAGGTATTCGAGGATTACGTCCAAGAATACGATTTGGAAATTTGGCGGGATGAATGGCTGGACCGGGAGAGCGGCGTATCAAAAAAGGGAGATCGGATTATATCCATGACAACATTGAGCGGGAAGACCTTTAAAGGCAAGATGTTTATCGATGCCACCTATGAGGGGGATTTGATGGCTGCTGCAGGTGTGAGCTACCATGTGGGACGCGAGGCAAATAGTCTCTACGGGGAGAAATGGAATGGTATTCAAACGGGAGTGTTACACCACGACCATTGGTTTAAGAGCGACATTAGTCCGTATGTAATACCGGGGGATAGTACGAGTGGACTGCTATATGGTGTTTCGGCGGAAGATCCAGGGGTGTATGGTGAAGGTGACCATCGTTTGCAGGCTTATTGTTTCCGGATGTGTTTAAGCAATCACCCGGATAATCGTGTGCCTTTTCCTAAACCAGACGGTTATAACCCGGAGAACTATGCATTATTGTCCCGGGTTTTCGCTTCAGGCTGGCGGGAGACTTTTCGGAAGTTTGATCCGGTTCCTAACCGCAAAACGGATACGAATAACCACGGCCCCTTCAGTACCGATTTTATCGGAATGAATTACGATTACCCGGAAGCCAGTTATGAACGCCGCAGGGAAATCGTTAAAGAACATGAGGACTATCAGAAAGGGTTACTGTATTTTATGGCTAACGACGCGAACGTGCCATCCGACGTGCGGGACCAAATGAAACAATGGGGCTTAGCAAAAGATGAGTTTGTGGATAACGGCAATTGGCCACATCAGCTTTATATTAGAGAAGCCCGTCGGATGGTTGGGCAGCATGTCATGACCGAGCACGACACGTTTAGCGAAGGCGAGATTTTAGATCCTGTTGGTATGGGATCCTATGCGTTGGATTCACATAACGTACAGCGGTATGTCAAAGCTGATGGTTATGTCCAGAATGAGGGGGATATCGGTGTAAAACCCAAAAAAGGGCCTTATAAAATAGCCTATGGCTCCCTCGTGCCCAAAAAAGAAGAGTGTACAAACCTGCTGGTTCCGGTATGTGTTTCTAGCTCCCATATTGCTTTTGGCAGTATTCGTATGGAACCGGTATTTATGATATTGGGGCAAAGTGCAGCTTTAGCGGCATCTATCGCTATTGACGAGGGAATTGGCGTGCAAGAGGTTTCTTATGATGCGCTTCAAAAATTACTATTAGATAGTAAACAGGTTTTAGCAAAACCATAATGACTATATTTACCTATAGAAGAAATCCGAAATTAGAATTTTGTAAAAAGATACTATGAAAGTAGAGGTTATCAATAGAAGAACCGCCCTTCGACGCTTATTGTATATAGCAGGCGGAACACTTTTGCTTCCGGCTTGCTATCGACAATCGGGTAAAGAGACCATAGCATTAACCCATTTGGTAATCGATGAAGAACAGGAAAACCTGCTGGCTGAACTGGTGGAGACAATTATTCCCGCATCCGACACACCAGGAGGAAAAGAATTATTGCTACACCTTTTTGTGTTGAAAATGGTCGATGACTGTCATAAACCGGAAGATCAAGCAGATTTCATGGCGGGATTGGCTTCTTTTTCTGCTTGTTCGCGGGAAAACATGGGGCAAGACTTTATGAAACTGACAGTTGATCAACGAATCGCTTTTTTAGAGACAATGGGAGAAATAGCCGATGAACAGGTTAAGCGATTTTATGCCATAACCAAACGTCGAACGATACAGGGATATATGAATTCGAAGTACGTGATGACAGATTTGAAGAAATATGAGCTTGTCCCCGGAAGATATAATGGTTATTTTAAAATGACCTGATCGCTCATAGCGGTCAGGGATTAGCTTCGGTGCTCTCCCTTGGATACGCATGAGCAACCTAGGGACGTGAGCGGAGCGAGCGTTCCAGTTGCGACGCATACCAAAGGGGCAAACTGAAAACATACGAAATGTCCATGATTGCAAAACACAAACACGAATGAAAATAACCGAGCTTGCGAGCTCATCGAAGATAATCTGGACATTCCATATGGCCTTTAAAAAACAAACCGAGTGTAACGAGCTCATTTACATAAATGAATACTTACACTTATAAATAATTATTTACATATGAAATCTTCAGAAGCGAAAGCTCGGCTATAACGGAGATTAAAAAGAAATTTTAGAGAGAGAACACCAAAAGAATGGCAAACTTAAATATAAACAGTATAAAAGCACGCACGTTCGATGCGATCGTCATAGGTTCAGGTGCGAGCGGGGGGTGGGCAGCAAAAGAATTCACCGAAAAAGGCCTAAAAACACTTGTACTTGAAAGAGGACGCGATGTGGTACATGTCAAAGATTATCCGACGACCAACCTTTACCCTTATGAATTGGAACACCGCGGAGAGATGACATATGCTGATAAGCAAGCAAACCCTATTGCCAATAGGTGCTATGCTTATAAAGAAGATACACAACATTTTTTCGTTAAGGACGAAGAACATCCTTATGTTCAAGAAAAGGATTTCGATTGGATCCGGGGATATCAAGTAGGTGGAAAATCGCTTTTATGGGCAAGACAGACCCAGCGATGGAGCGAATATGATTTCGAAGGACCTGCACGTGACGGCTTTGCTGTTGATTGGCCTATCCGATATCAAGATATTGATCCGTGGTATAGTTATGTCGAGCGTTTTGTGGGTATTGCGGGCAATAAGGATGGTTTATATACATTGCCAGACGGAGATTTTTTGCCTGGTTATCCATTGAATGCCGTAGAGGATTACTTTCGCCAATCCGTTAACAAAAATTTTAAAGATAGACATATTATCAGTGCTAGATGCGCACATCTTTCAGAACCACAACCGATCCATATGGAGCAAGGGCGTGTAAAATGCCAACACCGTATATTGTGTCAACGTGGATGTCCGTTTGGAGGGTATTTTAGTAGTAATGCATCGACGATTCCTTGGGCGCAAAAGACAGGAAACCTAACGTTGCGCCCGCATTCTGTGGTGCATTCGATATTATACGACCAAGAATCTGGAAAGGCTACGGGCGTAAAAGTAATTGATACCGAATCGCTGGAGGAAATAGATTTTTTTGCCAACGTGATTTTTGTCAACGCCTCGGCATTGAACACGAATCTCATCCTGCTGAATTCCAAATCCGACCGTTTTCCAGAAGGCTTAGGAAATGACAATGGCTTGCTGGGAAAATATGTGGCTTTCCATAATTATACGGCGCGTATCCATGCGGAATATGATGGGCTACTGGAATATCGAACCGATGGTCGTAACCCTGCCGGCGGCGGGTATATCCCGAATTTTCGGAATGTAGATCGTCAGGAAACAGACTTTTTACGGGGCTGGGCGGCCGCTTTCGGCGCTGGCCGATCACAGATTCGAGATACGAAAGGTGTGGGTGAAACACTGAAGGATGCACTGTTGGATGATTCCAAATGGAGCAACTGGCGTGTACATTCCCATATGATGGCGGAGACAATTCCCAAAGAGGAAAACCGGGTGTGGCTCGATACCGATAAAGCAGATAAATGGGGTGTACCGCTCTTACATATTTCTGTGGACTATGCAGAGGATGACTGGCAACGACGTAAAGATTATTTTGAGCAGATGACCGCGATGTACGAAGCTGCCGGATTTACGAACATCCGAACATCTAATGATGGTCGTCGGCCCGGTAACGATATTCACGAGATGGGTGGGGTTCGGATGGGGCATGATCCCAAAACATCGCTATTAAATAAATGGAATCAACTGCACCTTTGCCAAAATGTATATGTCACCGATGGTGCGTGTATGACATCGACTGCAACGCAAAACCCGACATTGACCTATATGGCACTTACAGCAAGGGCGGTCGACCATGCGGTCAAATCGTTGAAGAACGGTGATTTATAAGAAGAGGAGAATCCTCTTCTTATATCTCTTGTAAAGCCCTTTCAAAATCTGCAATAAGGTCATCGATATGTTCGATACCTACCGACACACGAAGCAACCCTTTACTAAAGGAGGGTTGATTTCCGTTTTTTCCGGATTGATGTGCGCCCCACATGCTGGCGGGATGTGTAATCAACGATTCGACTCCTCCTAAACTAACGGCGTTGTGGAAGAAGTCTAATCCACTTAATAGGGCTTGTGCGCGTTTAAATTGTTCCGCATCATCTTTGCCATCCACCTCAATAGCAAGCATGCCGGTGAATCCTTTCATCTGTTTTGTTGCTAGGGTATATTGCGGATGACTTTTTAACCCCACGTATGCCACCGACCTGATCAGCGGATGCTTTTCCAACCATTGCGCTAAAACAAGCGCATTTTCATTAATTTGACGGACACGTAATGCCAGTGTTTTTAATCCCCGTAATAGCAACCAAGAATCAAAAGGACTTAACGATGCTCCTAATAAAAGGGATCGGCGCCAAACTTGCTCGATGTACTCTTTTGAACCGCATACCGCACCTGCTGTGAGGTCGCTATGTCCGCCGAGATATTTCGTAGCACTATGGACAATAATATCAATACCGAAATCAGCAGGTACTTGGTTAATAGGAGAAGCAAAGGTGTTGTCTATCATGGTCAAAATACCATGTTTTTTTCCCAGTTTGCCAATATATTCCAAATCCGTAATATCGAGGTTTGGGTTGGAAGGGGTCTCTACAAAAATGAGCTTTGTATTTGGGCGTATAGCGGCTTCGAAAGCGTCGTTATCTGTCTGGTCTACTTGCGTCACCTCGATGCCATATTGCAGCAGAAAATCGCGCATAAATGTCAATGATGCGGCATAATGGGCGTGCTGTGCGATAATATGGTCGCCACTTTTAACGACGGCTAGGATAGCTGCGCTGATTGCCGCCATCCCGGTAGCTAATACAAGCGCGTCTTCTTTTTTCTCTAATTTTGCGATAAGCGCTGCCGCCTGACTATTATTGGGATTGCCGTGACGATGATAAAACGCAGGCGATTTGACTGCTGCCGCCGCATGTGAAAAAGTATCTATATCATCAGCAAGATACGTCGATGTTTGAAAAATTGGAGTAACGACGGAATTCGTAGTATTGAAATGTTCACCTTCGTGAATCAAAGAGGTTTCTAGCTTTGCCATAACGAATAAAATATAGCGCAAAGCTAATAAATAATCTACTTAAATAGTAGTGATTAACGGACGGTATCGTGGTGACTTGATGCAGAGGAAATAGTCGCTTAATATGTATTTTATATGATATGCGTATCTTGTGGACAGAAAATCAATTCATTAAATATGAGAAAAATAGCCCTTTTACTGGCGTTGACAGGTTTATGTAGCTACATAGGTCAAGCACAGACAGACAATGGAATCATACGTTTGGATGAATTCCGTTACACTAAAAAACGAAATATGATAACTATTCCAGACGTAAACGGACGAAAGGTTTTGAAATGTGATTTCCATATGCATACTGTGTTCACCGACGGGCATGTATGGCCGAATGTACGTGTTCAGGAAGCTTGGAAAGAAGGACTGGATGTGATTTCTTTTACGGAGCACGTCGAATATACACCGCATCAAGCGGATGTTAAGCCCGGCAACCTCCGCTCGTACGAATTAGCTAAAAATATGGCTGATGAAAATAATATCCTTTTGATCAAAGGAACAGAGGTAACCAGAAATACGCCTCCCGGACATTTTAACGCACTTTTTATCGATAATGATGAGAATCTTGTCGCTGATAGAGCGAATGCGTTGGATGAGCAGGCCATCCAAGCTGTTATAGACCAAAACGCGTTTGTTTTTTGGAATCATCCCGGTTGGAAGGCCACGCAAATCGAAGGCTCATACGATTGGATCCCTTTTGTAGAGAAAATGTACCAAGAAAAAAAATTACATGGAATCGAGGTTGTGAATGGTTTAGGGTTTCATAAAAAAGCATTGGATTGGGCGTTAGATCGAAATTTAACCATTATAGGAAATACAGATATTCATAATTTAATTGCGCATGAGTATGCTATTGAAAGAGAAGGAGTGCATCGTACCATGACATTGGTCATGGCAGAAGATCGTTCGGCTACCGCTATCCGTGAAGCGTTAGAACGAGGTAGAACTATCGCTTGGTCCAGTAATTACTTGTTTGGGAAAGAAGAGCACGTCAACGATCTTTTTCATACGTGCGTTTCGTTAAGCAGCGCCTACCATAGCAAAAAGAATGCGCAAGGTGTGGTCACGAAGTACTACGAAATTAGCAATCATAGCGATCTGTATTTTGAATTACATTTGAAGAATGGTAAAGGAACAAAAAAGATAACGCTTTTTCCTTCCTCTTCACAGATTATTACCGCTCAGGACGGACAAGCAGAGCTAACGTACGAAGTCGTGTCGACATATATACGCAGTGACAAGCATTTAGAGGTCAAGTTAAGTCTATAATAATATAGGCTATTGAACGGCAAATAACATACGGTGGTCGGTAGCTACAAGCCGACCACTATATCTATATCATCTCTTTTAATAAATGCAACGCATAATCAATGCTATTAACATTGCTAAGCGCTAGCCTAAGTTGCCCTTTTACCTCTTTTAAATTCGATATCGCTGGATGTGCCTGCACGAATGCCAGTACTTTCCCAAATTGATCAGATTCATAATAACTGGATTTCGGATTACTGACAAAATAGCCTTTGAGTGTATTCTTCTTAAAAGAAATCTTCTCGAAGCCAATTTGTTTACCGAGCCATTGTAAACGTAGGGTATTGAACAACTCATAGACGGGCTTCGGTATTGGGCCAAATCGGTCCTCCAATTCTTTTTCAAACGTCGCTAACTGCTGTTCGTTTTCCAGTTTACCGATGTCGTTATACAGGTTATAACGTTCACTGATATTGGTGACGTATTCATCCGGAATCATGACTTCCAGATCGGTATCTATTTGGGTAAACGTAACATACTTTTTATCCTTTTCGTCGGCAAATAGTTCTCCAAATTCATCTTCCTTTAACTCCTGGACGGCTTCGTCTAGAATCTTGTTGTACATCTCGAAGCCGATTTCGGCAATAAAGCCGGATTGTTCTGCACCCAATAGGTTCCCCGAACCGCGAATATCGAGATCACGCATCGCCACATTAAAACCTGAGCCGAGTTCTGAAAACTCTTCCAGGGCGGAGAGGCGTTTATACGCTTCGTTGGTTAATGTGGATAAGGGCGGACTTAATAGATAGCAGAATGCTTTTTTGTTGGAACGCCCTACACGGCCGCGCATCTGATGGAGATCACTGAGCCCGAACATATGCGCATGGTTGATAATGATCGTATTGGCATTGGGGATATCCAGACCCGCTTCTATAATCGTGGTGGCGATCAATACGTCAAACTTGTGGTTAATGAATTTGAGCATGACATCTTCTAGTTCATCTCCTTCCAATTGTCCATGTGCAATACCTACGCGAGCGCCGGGGACCAATTTTTGAATCATAGCACCCAGTTGCGGTAAATCAGCTACTCGGTTATGAATAAAAAACACCTGACCATTCCGTTCGAGCTCATAGGCAACAGCTTCCTGTATGAGTGTTTCGTTAAACACGTGTAGTTCTGTTTGTACGGGCTGCCTGTTGGGTGGTGGTGTGGAGATGATACTCAAATCACGGGCACCCATCAGCGAAAAATGCAGCGTACGTGGAATGGGGGTGGCGGTTAACGTCAGGGAATCTACGTTTGCCCGAATCACTTTGAGCTTCTCTTTGACGGAAACACCAAACTTTTGTTCCTCGTCGATAATCATCAGCCCCAAGTCTTTAAACTTGACGTCTTTACTGACCAATCGGTGTGTGCCGATGATAATATCGATTTTGCCTTCGGCCAACCGCGTCAAGGTATCTTTAATCTGCTTGGATGATTTGAAACGATTAATATAGTCTATGTTTGCAGGCAGTCCCTTCAGACGTTCGCTGAACGTACGGTAATGTTGTAATGCTAAAATGGTTGTGGGGACTAATACCGCTACCTGCTTACTGTCGGCTACAGCTTTGAAAGCCGCGCGAATAGCAACTTCTGTTTTTCCAAAACCTACATCACCACAAACCAGCCTATCCATCGGATGGGGCGATTCCATATCCCGTTTGACGTCGTTGGTAGCCTTTTCTTGATCTGGTGTATCTTCGTAGATAAAAGAAGCTTCGAGTTCATTTTGTAAGTAAGTATCGGGACTGAACGCATTTCCCGTTTGGGCTTTCCGCTTGGCATATAATTTAATAAGGTCGCGGGCAATGTCTTTAACCTTTTTCTTGGTCGTCTTCTTCAATTTGTCCCATGCGTCTGTCCCAAGCTTGTTCATTTTAGGGACCGTTCCCTCTTTACCTGAATATTTGGAGATGCGGTTTAAGGAGTTGATATTGACATAGAGTAGGTCGTTATCGGCATAGACCAGACGTATCATCTCCTGTGTCTTACCGTTGACTTCCACTTTCTCCAGACCCGCGTATTTTCCCACGCCATGGTCGATATGCGTAATAAAGTCGCCCGGTTTTAGGTCACGAAGTTCTTTCAACGTAATCGCTTGCGAGCGTTCATATCCCTTTTTACGTTTGTATTTATAGTACCGATCAAAAATCTGGTGATCCGTATAACAGGCCAGTTTTTGCTCGTCGTCACGAAAACCTCCACGTAACGCTCGGTGTACGGGGATAAATGTTGCCGACTTGTCGATATCTTCAAGAATGGTGAAAATCCGCTCAATTTGTTTCGTGGAGTCGGCGAAGATAAGATTCGTTATACCTTGCTTGACGTTTTCCTGAAAATTGTGGATCAGCAGATTAAAATCTTTATTAAAGGAGGGTTGTGGGTGTATGTCGAAAGAAAAAGTTTCGTCTGCCTTATAAAAAAATTGCTTCCCAAATTCCATATTCGGAAAGTCAAAGAGCATTTCGCTGAAGGTACGATCAGTCGTGAAGGTAACCCGTGGATCGACCCATTCGCTATTGGCTTGGATGTCCTT
The DNA here is from genome assembly GCF_014692505.1 of Sphingobacterium arenae. Lineage (GTDB taxonomy): Bacteria > Bacteroidota > Bacteroidia > Sphingobacteriales > Sphingobacteriaceae > Sphingobacterium > Sphingobacterium arenae. The sequence goes on from NZ_JACNYK010000001.1 coordinate 658,969, forward strand.
TTCCGAAAGTGCTTTCCAAAATTCGGAGGCTTTTTTATGGCCATCTTTCAGGATATCAAGGGTGAACTGTACATCTTTTAGCCAAATGACACTGTCGCGATCGATATATTCCAGTAAAGAAATATGATTATTAGATAGGAATTTTGCCTGTACATTGGGTACAATGGTAACCGTGTGGATTTTGCTGACAGAAAGCTGTGTGTCCACGTCAAATGTCCGGATGCTCTCGATATCATCACCGAAAAATTCAATCCGGTAGGGGAGATCGTTGGAAAAAGAAAAAATATCGACGATACCACCTCGGATAGCAAATTGTCCGGGCTGATACACAAAATCTACACGCTCAAAATCGTATTCGTAAAGAAATTCGTTGATAAAGTCAATACTGAGTTTGCTTTGCTGGGTAATGCTTAACGTATTTTTTTCTAAATCGTCCCGATTGATGACCTTTTCCGCAATAGCTTCCGGGTAGGTCACGAGCATTTTGGGCAATTCCGAAGCATGGTTTAATGCACTTAACGCCTCCGCACGCTGCAGCACATGAGATGCATCTGTTTGTGTAAATTCAAAGGCTTTTCGGAACGATGCGGGGAAAAACAGAATCTGTTTGTCTAAAATACTTTCCAAATCACTCAGAAAATAAGAGGCTTCTTCGTGCGTTGGCAAAATAAAGATAAAAGGTCTTTCCTGTAGCTTATAAGCCGCTGCCGCAACTAGGGCGTCAGATGAACCGATGAGCCCTTTGAGATGGACCTTTGGATTTTTCGCTTGTATGCCTTTAACCAGTGATTTTATCTTTTCGCTTTGCGCGTACTTGTCGAGAATTTCTTGTATACCCACGTAATGCCAGATCTTGTTTCTGCAAACTTACACAAAATCACTTTTATGTACAGTATAATGGGGGAGCATATCCAGATTTTAAGGATCGTCTTCTTTTTTGTCGACAACAAAAAAGAGGACGATCGTATTATTTATTTGATTTCCTTCAATACCAATACGACGCTTCTCCGATGGTTGTTTAATACAGGATTCAGCCCTATTCTCATGAGGAAATCACCAGACAAAACAAAATCTGACGCAAAATTACTGTTTCGTCCACCTAGATTTATCTCCTTGATTTGATAATTTTTTTCCGCGGCTAATCCTTGCCATTTGATAGGTGTAGGGGTATTGGAAACTTGGCTATATGTTGTTAAGTAATTGAACATAACGGCTTCTGACTGATCTTTGCTGATGTAGGCCAAACTTGCGTAATTAGTTTGTCGTGGATCTGCGAAGCGGTATAAATCACCGTGCCATATTATACGTTTGTAGCGGTCATAATTTTTAACGGCGTCCTGTGCGAAAGCGAGGTCTGCTGCCTCGAGTTCCTCTAAGTTGAGATCAAAACCCATTTTCCCCATCATTGCCACGTCGATTTTGAATTTTATATCTTGTTTTCCGAAAGTAGTAACGTGGTTGGCACTGGCTATAGCCGGGAAAAATAACGAGTTTTCATATTGCATATATATCCGATCCAACGGATCAGTATTGTCACTCGGCCAGTATTCTGTAAAATACTGCATCGCACCGTAATCCATTCTCCCCCCTCCGCCCGAGCAAAGCATCATGGGAAGATCTGGATATTTACTGCGGAAGCGCTCCAAGACCTTATATAGGCCCAGCGTGTAGTCAACATAGAAATTGTTTTGATTGTTCACATAGCTAGAATGTGCGTTATAAATGACCGCATTACAGTCCCATTTTATATAAGCTATTCCTGGATTTCGTTGAAGTAAACTGTCCAACATATCATATACAAAGTCCTGAACTTCGGGATTGGATAAATCTAATACCAATTGGTTTCGGAAATAATATTCATCGCGCTTTGGTTGTTTGACAACCCATTCTGGTTTTTTGTCATAAAGTTCACTCTTCGGACTGATCATTTCCGGCTCTACCCAAATTCCAAAACCTACCCCTACTTTTTTAGCTTCTTGAACTAAAGAAATGATTCCATTGGGTAATTTTTCTTTATTTTCTATCCAATCGCCTAATGCGGATGTATCTGCGTTTCTAGGGTACTTGTTTCCGAACCAACCATCATCCAACAAAAATAAATCTACACCCAACTCTTTCGTGTTTTCTAAAAGCTTAAAAATTTTGGGTTCATTAAAATCGAAATAGGTGCTTTCCCAGTTATTCAATAACGTATTACGGGAACCAAACCCGTCAATCAGACGGTAGTTGCGTGCCCAATCATGAAAATTTCTGCTTCCTTGACCAAGCCCCGTTGTTGACAAGGTAAAAGTAAAACGCGGGGTTGTGAACGTACTGTGGGGAATCAGAGAATAATGAGAAGCGTAGTTGTTAATACCCGCAATAATGCGTAGGTTATCCTGTGGATCTTTTTCAAAATCAACCTTAAAGTTGCCGCTCCAATCGAGTCCCCCCAATAATACCATCCCTTCGTTTTCAGAAAAATATGGGGTAGTGGCTAATGCAAAATAAGAGGTACGGAAAAGGTTGGTCCGGGTTCCTAGTTTACTATCCAGTGTTTTGATACCATGGGTAATTCGTTCAACCTCTGGTTGCATTTCTGCAATCCAATCTCCATGATAGCTTTTTAAAAAGAAGTCGCTCCCTTTAAGACTAAGGTTTGCGGAAGCGAACTTATGCAACTTGACGTTACCTGTTTCCTGATGTCGAATGCTGGCCCACTGCTCGAAAACATTTTCTTTGTAGTTGGCCAGATAATGTAACTCCACCGTAAATGGATAAACCTCATCTTGCAGAAAGATCGTCAGCTGTTTTTGATTATCGCTCAGGCTTTTTATTTCATGACGAACATATTTCAAATCAAGGGATAGATTGCCATCAGCATGTTCTACGCTAATGGCGGGCTCTAATAGGTTACGCGTTCCAGAGGCGGTATAAGCCGATTGATACATATTGGTATAATCGTGATTCTGCTTATATTGACTGTTGACCAACGCGTATTCTCCGTCGTTTTTCAATTTGTCGCCTAAGTAGAGCATATTGACATCCCTATTCTCTTCGATGCTAAATGCCAGGGACAATTTTTCTGTCTCCAGTACAATATTATTTAGCGTCTCCAAAATAAGTTGTTGTTGCTGCGCAAATGATTGACCGATATAAATCGTAATCAATATGGATAAAATAATTTTTTTCATGAATAACGAAGGTTTAAAATAAACAAATAAATTAAAAATTCTCAAATTGATAGCGAATGACGTGACAATATTCCTCGCCGGGCTTTAATATAGCGGATGGATACGTTATAATATTAGGGGAATTAGGAGCGAAGTGAGGTTCACAGCACAATCCCTGAAAAGGGAGTAGCTTACCCGTCAGATAATTACCAAAATATACTTGTAAACTGGGGTAATCAGAGAATATTGTCAATTGACGCCCTGTTTCTATATGTAAAATCGTTGCCACCCTTTGCACCTGATTTCCTTCTTTCTTTTCTATACAATAGTTGGCGTTGCAGATCACATCTTTAATGTGACCAACGTCTTTAAATTGGCGTAAATCAAATACTGTATTATCTACTTTTTCCTTAAAAGGATACTTAGGTAAATGGTAAAGGTCTAGTGGAGTGTAAAAATTTGCTTCCACTTTGATTTCATGCCCATCTATAGAAAGTTGTTCGTCCGATAGGTTGAAATAGCTGTGGTTGGTGATGTTGGCGATCGTTGTCTGCGTTGATTTTGCGGTATATTTAATCGTCAGTTCGTTGTCGTCCGAAAGTTCATAACGTGTATTCGCGATTAGCATCCCGGGATATCCTTCTTCTCCATGCAAACTGGTCAATGTCATCTCAATCGCATTGTCCGTTATGTCGACCACATTCCAATACCGTTTATCAAATCCAATCTCGCCACCATGTAGATGGTTTTTTTCTATCTTTTCGTTAGTCGTCAATTGTATGGGCAGTTGCTCCAGTGTGAAACGACCCTGTGCAATGCGATTGGCGTACCTTCCTACTGTTCCGCCGACATAATAAGGATCATTTTTATAATCGGCTAGATTCGGATAATTCAAGACCGCATCAATGAGTCTCCCCGACTTGTCCGGCACCTTAAGCGCAATAATGCGACAACCCCAGTCTAGGACCTCGACATGCATATTTTGTTTATTTTTTATCACAAGTCTTTTCATTCCTCAAAAAAATGCTTTTACTTTGAACTTCATTTACAATTGACTACTCGTTTCGTTAAAAGAAGGTTACAACTGCCAACCGCACAAATTTAGGTAGAGAATAGGTGTATTATGATAGAATTATTGTTCATTAAGATGGATTATATTCTTATGTAATTAATTTGAGACCAATGGAAGCAAAAAGTAAACTTGAAGGATTTGATGGGGAGATGCGTATTGTTGTACCTCCGGTAATTCTAGCGGAAAACATACGGAAAGGGAGGCCAGACGCCCTGTATATTACCGATATTGGCTATTATCCAAAAGCCAGACATCATTATTGTTATCGACCGGAGGGTTCAGAAGAACACATTTTGCTGCATTGTGTCAATGGACGTGGTGTAGTGCGTATTGGTCACGAAGCTTTTGAATTGGAAGCCAATCGGTATATCCTGATTCCTGCCCACCACATGCACGCGTATCAAGCTGATAATACGAATCCGTGGACGATATATTGGATGCATTTTATTGGAAGACCATCGGACGATTTTATTCAGAAAATATTCCAACGCATCCAAGAGCGTAAAAACGTACTGGCTTTCGATGGCGAGGTGTATCGTATTTTCAACCGTTTTTGTAAATTACTGTCGAAAGGATATAGCCGGGAAATACTGGAATATATTAACCTGACATTGCCCTATTTTTTCTGCGAGTACTTGTATCCAGAAATTGCCAGAGATAAGAATGTCGATGGCACCGATGTCATCGAACTCGCTATAGAATTTCTAAAAATAAACATCGGAAATCGAATAGGTTTACAGGAAATAGCATCGCACGTGAATCTATCGGTCTCGCATTTTAGTAAGGTATTTAAGCATCGAACGGGATATTCTCCAATCGAGTATCTCAACCATTTGAAAGTGCAAAAGGCTTGCTACCTTTTACAATTTTCCGATAAAAGAATTTCATTAATTTCCTATGATCTGGGATTTGAAGACCAATATTACTTTTCCCGCCTATTTAAAGAACATATGGGGGTGTCTCCTTCTTCTTACCGTGCTAGTCTAGAACAAGATAATAATAATAAAATCCATTAATAAGCTCATATTCTGCATGTAGGTGATTGTCAAAGGGTCTAACTTAGCATCATAAAATAAACCGTCGTTATGATGAACGCTAAGTCCGGAAATATTCGTGTGTCATCTTTTCCAGTTATCTGCTATGGAGCAGTTCCTGGAACCGACAGTAAGACATTGGAACGATACAAGATAAACACTATTTTTTGATAGACAATATGAGCGACTTTAAGAACAAAATAGTCATTGTAACCGGTGCCGGCAATGGAATAGGGAAAGGCATCGCCAAACTGATGGCCGAACAAGGTGCGAAGGTCATTATCGCAACCAAAGAAGATGCCGAGGGTTATCAGGTAGAACAAGACCTGACAGCGGCGGGTTATTGGGCAAAACACATCCAGACCGATGTGAGCGACGGGCAAAGTGTACAACGTATGTTGCGTACGACGCAGACGGAAGTGGGAAAAGTGGATGTTTTGGTTAACAATGCCGGGATAACTATTTTCAAGCCACTGATTGAGACGACATTGGAAGACTGGAACAGGGTTATCGACACGGATTTAAAAGGTGTCTTTCTCTGCAGCAAATATGCTGCGCAAAATATGATTGCCCATAAAACAAAGGGATGTATTATCAATATTTCATCCAATCATGCCTATCGTACGTTACCAGATACAGAAGTATATGCCGCGGCAAAAGGAGGTATCAACGCTATGACACGTAGTATGGCCATTAGTTTGGGACAATATGGAATCCGTGTGAACAGTATTTGTCCGGGGTTTACCGATACGCACCATTATCAAAACTGGTTAACCGAAAAAGAGAATCCACAAGCGCTAGAGCAAGAGATACATGCGCTGCACGCGTTAGGTAATATATCCACACCAACCGACATTGCACATATGGTGTCTTTTTTGGCGAGTGATAAAAGCCGAAATGTAACCGGGGCCGACTTCCTGGTAGACGGAGGCCTAACATCCAGACTCTATTATTCACAAAAATTTTAAGAAAATATCGATGAAAAATAAATTAATTGAAGTACACTTGGTTTTAGTTAGCATTGGGATGGTTTTTTTATTTGCCAGTTGTAATATCACAAAGAAATCTCCTTATGTGGCATCCAAAAACGGGTTAAATAAAATTACGTTGTCGCTAAATGAGAATGGAGAACTATTTTACAACGTAACGCGCCGCGACAGTATACTAATCTCCGACTCTCCCTTGGGGCTTTATTGCGACGATCAGAACTTCACATCGGGATTATCAATCGCTGAAATTTCGTCTATGGAAGAAAGAAGAGAAACGTACGACTTAAAGGTCGGTCATTATAAAAATATCGATCATGTTTTTAATGGTAGAAGTATAACGTTTAAAAACAGCGCCGATGCGTCTATGATCATTGATCTGATCGCAGGGGAAGAAGGAGTCGCATTCCGGTATCGATTCCCCGATGAGGGCGGACAACCGCGAATAGTAAAAGATGAAAAGACGGGCTTTCATATTGAACGAGATGCAAAAGCTTGGTTGCAGCCCTATAACAGTGCTGGACAATACACGCCAGGTTATGAAGATTTTTACTTGAATGTAAATTCGGGAGACTCGATTCAGGGTGCCCGTAATCCTTCTGTGGGGTGGTGCATGCCGGCTCTCTTTCATGTAAATGATCAGAAAAACTGGATTCTTATTGCGGAAACAGGCCATGATGGTATGTTCTCAGGGTGTCATCTACAGGCTGATTCGGAAGGTGGGCTCTATAAAGTCGCTTTTGCAAAAGAAGATGAACGATACACGCTCCCCTTAGAAGAAAAAGAAAACGCTTACCCCACATCCAATCTTCCATGGGCAATGCCGTGGCGGGCTATTATTATTGGAGATCAGGCCGGTGACATCTTACTGTCAACCTTAATTACAGATTTAGCGCCAGCATCCAAAATTGAAGATACTTCCTGGATTGAGCCGGGGAAGGCCTCTTGGTCATGGTGGTCGCACCCCGATGATCATTCACCGGCAATCTATAAAGAATTTACCGATCTTGCCGATACCTTTGGTTTTGAATATACGCTCTTTGATGCGGGTTGGGAAAAAGCAAACCAGGAGGGCGGTATCATTGATCATGCTATTGCAAAAGGGATTAAACCGATGGTTTGGGGATATTCTGCTTCTTATTTTGATTCCGAAAGCCGAAAAAAGAGATTCAGGGAATTGGCCGATATGGGAGTTAAAGCGGTTAAAATAGACTTTTGGTGCTCAGATAGGCAAGAAGTCATGGCCGCATTACAGTCGGTTTTTGAAGACGCGGCTAACGAAAAACTCATGATCAACTTGCACGGTTCCACCATGCCCAGGGGTTGGCATAGAACTTGGCCTAATTTTATGACGGCAGAATCCGTACTGGGAACAGAAAGCTATTTTTACGAGCCGAGGTTTCCGGAAAAAGCAGCGGAGCAAAATACCGTGTTACCTTTTACCCGAAATGTAGCTGGACCTACAGATTATACGCCGTTTGCCTTAACGATGCGGCAATATCCGCGGGTCAACACCGCTGTCCATGAGCTGGCAACAGCCATGATCTATACGTCCGGAATTATTCATTTTGCAGATTCTAAACAGGTGTTTGATGGGCTTCCGGTAGCGGTGAAGCATTTATTTAAAGAGATGCCCGCCACTTGGGATAAAACCGAATGTATTGTGGCAGAGCCCGGTAAAGCTATTATACTTTCTCGCCGGGAAGGGGCAAAAGCTTATATCGTCGGTATTAATGGTGGTGATCAGGAAATGTCCGTTAAATTGGATTTGGCAAAATATGGTAAAGGCTTTTCGAAGTTCAGCGTCATTACCGAGGGTGAAGATCCGTTAATGGAATTTAAAACAGAGACCTATCCCATCACGGCAGACTGGTCGTATACCATGGCGCCAAAAGGAGGATTTATTATCCAGTTTGTAGAATAGCGTCGCGCTAACATTTTATTTCGTACCTATTTATTTTAAACCACTAACTGTATGAACAATTTTATAAACGTTAATTCTAACTTAAAAATAGCGCTCATGCTGCTGCTGTTTATTATATCCGGGGGTACTGTCATTGCTCAGGATGTAAACGTTGTGGGAAGCATCACCGATGCACAGACCAAAGAACCCCTTGTGGGGGTGTCTGTGGCTGTGAAAGGCAGCTCTACAGGCACATTATCTGACGAGCAGGGGCGCTATTCCATCACGGCGGCAAAGGGAAGCACGCTGATTTTTACCTTTATGGGCTATGAGGCGAAGGAAATTTCCGTTATCAACGCAACGATGCATGTAACGCTTGCATCGCATGATTATCAGCTTGACGAGGTGGTCGTGGTTGGTGCTGCATTTAAGAAAAGTGACCTCACTGGAGCCGTTAGTAGTGTGGGCAGTAAAGTTTTGGAAGAAAGACCGGTAACCAATATTAACCAAGCCATTCAAGGTCGTGTCGCAGGTGTTTTCATCGCCAACCCGACTCGCCCGACAGACGATGCTTCTATCAAGATTCGCGGTATCAATACCATTAACGGCTCTACTGACCCTATCTATGTGGTAGATGGTATGGTCATGGACAACTCATTTTCCGGCTTCAATGCCGTAAACCTGAATGATGTGGCCTCCATTGAGGTGCTGAAAGACGCCTCTGCCACGGCACTTTATGGTTCGCGCGGATCGAATGGCGTTGTCGTCATTACCACCAAAAAAGGCAGGAGAGGTGAAGGACGCGTGACGTACGACGGGTGGATGGGTTTTCAGACCTATGCTAACACACCGAAGACGATGAACACGCACCAATTGTTTGAGCTTCGTAAAGAAGCCTATAGCAATGGCTATCAGCAGACCAATCCGGACGGTGATGTGAATACCTATATTAATGATATTATCATGGGGTCTAATACCGTCTTTGCCGATTACGAGTTTACGGCCTATAATAATAATGAAAATTACAATTGGTTGGATGCGGTGAGCCGTACGGGCAGACAGCAAAATCATGTTGTGAGCATGTCCAACGCAGACGACAGAGGATCCTATTATATCAGCTTCGGTTATACAGACCACAAAGGAGTCATTAAAAAATCGGAACAAGAAAAGTACAGCGGACGTATCAATGCGGACCAACAGATCAAACCTTGGCTGAAGGTTAGTACCAATACTTCTTATACCCGCACCAACAATACATTGGTTGATGATGGTATCATGAACCGTGCACGTTTGGCTAATCCCATGCTAGCCGTTTCGGATGAGTTGGAAACGTTAAACTGGCAGGGCATTTTTGACCAGAATAACTTCAATCCACTGCGTTCGTTGCGGGTCGACCACGATCTGGTTTATAATCGGTTGCTTACTTCTAACTATGTTAATATTAACCCGATAGAAGGATTGAATCTACGCTCGACGTTTTCTGTTGATTACGCGCAGAAACAAGACAATCAGTACACGCCCAACGATATTTACGAATCGGAACGCTATGGCACACAAGGACAAGCGAGTGATAACCGGGATACACGTACGGTATGGCAGTGGGATAATACGATTTCATATGCAACGACGTTTAATGACCGCCACAAGTTGAACGCTATGGTGGGTACAAGTGCTACCCAGACAAAGTATAGCTATATAAACGGGAGCGCTATGGGATATGGATCTAATTTGTTTGGATATCATAGTTTGCAGTCGGGTTATAAGAAAGACCAACGCGGTTTGAGTTCAGGATGGTCAGAACATACGTTGCTTTCCTATATCGCCCGCGTAAATTATACCTATGACGACAGATATTTATTGACGGCTACGGGTCGTTACGACGGTTCTTCCAAATTTGCGAGTGGAAACCAGTGGGGTATATTCCCCTCATTATCGGCTGCATGGAACATAACGGAAGAAGATTTTATGAAGGAGCAGCATTTCTTTGATCAATTGAAGCTACGTACGGGGTTTGGCATCGTCGGTAATCAAAATATCGATGATTTTGCTTATCTATCTTTATATAACGTTAGTTATACCGGTACTGCAGAGACGGGTTACACCTATTCATTCGCATCTAACGGACGCCGGGGCACACCCAATATAAGTTGGGAAAAGCAGCAACAGTGGAACCTAGGCGTAGACATGGGGTTCCTGCAGAATCGTTTCCAATTGTCGGTGGACGCGTTTTTGATCAAAAACAAAGATTTGCTGATGAGCCACTCCCTCGCTACGACTACCGGCTATTCGACCACAATTGAGAATATCGGCGCTATTGAGAATAAAGGTTTGGAGTTTTCTTTGAACGCTAATCTATGGCGGACAGAAGATTTCGAGTGGAATTTTGCGGCGACCTTGTCCATGGATAAAAATAAGGTAACACAACTTTATGGAAATACCGGTGTGGTTTATAACGTAGATGGAGACCGTAACATTCAGAAAGAAGGCAACTTATTCCTAGGCGAATCACGTAATACACTATATCTGTGGAGAACGGGAGGCATAGCGCAGTCTGTCGATATGGCTCGTTTAAATCAGATTAATTGGAACGGTTATAACGTCAATCCGGGAGACCTCTATCCACTGGATATAAATGAGGACGGGCAAATCGATCAGAATGACCGTGTTGTTATAGGGGCTACCGATCCCAAATTTTATGGCGGGTTCTCCTCGGATTTCAAGTGGAAAAATCTCTCTATGAATGCGGTGTTTAGTTATTCTTACGGCGCGAAAAAACTGAGTCCATGGTATGAGTCCTTAGTTACCAGCAGTGGGTCAAGTGTGGCTTCTATTGATTTGTTAGATCGTTGGACACCAGAGAATACGGGTGCCCCGCTTCCACGGGTATTGGCCGGTTTTGACTATAACCGTTATAATGCGAGTCAAATGGATTTCACCGTGCAGGATGCATCATTCCTTCGGCTGTCTGCCCTAACCGTGGCTTATAACTTCCCAAATCAAGTTCTCCATGCGGCTAAATTCTCCAATCTACGTGTTTATGCGACCGGTTCCAACCTATTCTGTCTGACAAATTATAAAGGGTATGATCCCGAAATGGGCGACTGGTATCCACCCACACGTATGTGGACATTCGGTATAAACATGGCGTTTTAGGGATAGTATTAAAATAGTTTAAAAAACAAATAAAGCGATGAAACCATCCTATTTATTCAATCCACAGGGGTATGAATAAATAGGATAGCTTCAGCACAATTAAAGAACAAATAAATCGATGAAAAAGATATATAAATATAGCGCAATAGGTGTGTTAAGCTATGCATTCATACTCAGCACATCTTCTTGTTCGAATTTCCTGTCTGTAGAGCCTACGGGATCACTTACAGAAGAGCAGGTTTTTGAAAAGATCGAAAACGTACAGCCGTTGGTTCTCGGGTTGTACGATAGCTATCGTGGATGTAAAGAAGGACGTAACGGACTAATGCCTTACTTGGGAACGGATGAAACACAACAGGGTAATTATCAGTTGATTTCTTCCGGTGATCAGGCAGGTATGGATAAATACAATGGGCAATTAAATGCGACATCCACACAGGTGGCCAGTATCTGGAACAATCGTTGGCCTGCCGTCGTCTCGGCTGCAAAAGCCATTTATGCGCTAAGCATAACCACGGAAGATCCCGAACGCGCTATGAAATTAACAGGAGAGGCCTGTTTTATACGGGGTTTGTTAATGTTCGAATTGAGCATGCTCTGGGGCGAGATCCCGGTTGTTGATATGAACAGGACAGACGAACTCGGACTTGGGCGTCAACCCTTGGATGTCGTATGGCAATATATTATCGATGATTTCACCACGGCGGCAAACAATCTACCCGAATCGTACGATGGCGAACCGCAACGTGCTACAAAAGGCGCTGCATTGGCCATGTTGGGGAAGGCATATATGGCTGCTCCCGAATCGACCAACCTACGTGATTTTTCGAAAGCAGACGACTGCTTTAAGCAAATAATTGATATGGGACGATACCGATTGCTGGATAATTATAGTGACTTGTTCCGCTATGATAACCCAAACACGACAGAATCTTTGTTTGAACTGCAATTCAATAATGTGTATCCCGATTGTAATTTTTGGCAGTTTGATACCGGTTCACGCGCTGCCGACTCTTGGTTTAGCCAATCATGTTCTTTTTCTGGCTATGACTTTCTTCTTCCTACCCCTTTTGCGTATCAAGCTGTGGAGGAAGGCGGTGTTTGGGAAGACGGAGACACCCGTAAAGGGGAAGCACTGCGGGAGGACTTCACGTATTACACCAACCGATACAGTTCCGATGGATCTTTTCAACATGTCACCCCAGACTTGTCAAAAACGCAGTGGACCGGAACAACCGACGAATTGGATCCACATATTAAAAAATATGAAGATCCTCGGACCGACATTCTTTCGGGTCTTGGAATTAACAATATGTGGAATTCGGGTAAAAATTTCGCTGTCATACGATACGCAGATGTCTTGCTTTTACACGCGGAATGTTTGAACGAGTTAGGACAGACCGCTGAAGCAATCAACATTGTAAATGACGAGATCCGTACGAGAGCATGGGGAGGCACGCTTCCGGAAGATAAGAAGTGGGGCGCCCTGTCTCCTGACGATTTCCGGGCCAAAATTATGGATGAACGCATGCGCGAGTTATGTTTTGAAGGTTGGCGTCGTATCGACCTCTTGCGTACCGGTCAGTTTGTGACGCTGGTCAAAGAACGTAACAAATGGGCAAAAGAGTCGGGAACCATACAGGATTTTCACAAACGTTATCCTATCCCCGATACGGAGATTAAAACGAACGACGCATTCACGGAAGAAGATCAAAACCCCGGTTACAATTAATGCAAAAGTAACAAGTACCGCGCCTGTCGTCACTCTTATTTCGTTATTGCCCAAGCTATTCCTAACGGATGAAAATAGCTCGGGCAATTCCTTTTTAGGAGATAATATAATCCATCAATAGCATGAAATTATGCATCCTAAAGCTTCTCCTATGCTCTAAATTTGATTGTAATAAATAACCCAGTTAATAAACCATATGCTGACTACAGAATTTTAAAACTATGAAACCTATTTATTATTATGTATCGTGTTTTTGTTTGCTTGTCTTGTTTCAGGCGTCTCCATCCCAGGTGTTGGGGCAGCAGGATAAGATTATTGTCTCGGGTTCTGTGCTTGACTCTTTGGAAAAGGCCTTGGAAGGAGTTAGCATTAAATCCAAAATGACAGCCGGGAGGGAAACAAGAACGGATCAGAACGGTCGCTTTATTTTGGAGTTGCAAGAAGAGGACGATATCCTGATTTTTTCATTCGTTGGTTACCAAACGGAAGAGATACAAGTTCCCGAAGGTGGAAAGGAACTAATTGTGCATCTTGCGGAAAGTGGAGAAGGTATAGAAGAAGTGGTGGTAACGGCCTTTGGACAACGACAACGGCGCGAAGCGGTTGTTGGATCGGTCGCTTCGGTGAAGCCCGGCGAACTGCGGATCCCGGCAAGTAATCTGACGAATGCCATGGCCGGACAAATAGCCGGCGTTATCGGTTTCCAACGCTCAGGCCAACCGGGGCAGGATAATTCCCAATTTTTTATCCGTGGCGTAACAACCTTTGGCTATCGGCAACAACCACTTATCTTAATAGACAATGTAGAACTCTCGACAGACGACCTTGCACGGCTGAACGTAGATGATATCGAGAGTTTTGTTATTCTCAAAGATGCCAATGCAACAGCACTCTATGGTGCACGCGGTGCCAATGGGGTGATTCTGGTGACGACAAAAGAAGGAAAGGAAGGTAAAGCTTCTATTAATTTTCGGACGGAACTCTCCAGTTCCCAATCTAACCGGACACTGGACTTGATCGAGCCTATGGAATATATGCGCCTGTATAACGAGGCATCGCTCACCCGAGATCCAGAATTGCCATTACCGTTCTCGCCTACGAAAATTAGGAATACGCAGGCTACGATCAATGGCGATCCGGGTAGTAATCCTTATGTATATCCCGCTGTTGATTGGCTGGATATGCTCTTCAAGAAACGAGCGATGACCCAGCGCAACAACCTCAGTGTTAGCGGTGGAGGAAACGTGGCTAGATACTACGTTGCTGGTACCTACAACCAAGATTTCGGCGTATTGAAAACGGACCCGCGGAACAATAACGATAACAGCCTTAACTTTAAAAATTATCAGATTCGGTCGAATGTGAATGTCAACTTAATCAAAACAACGGAATTGGTGGTCCGGCTATCTGGAAATTTCAACGAGTACAGAGGGCCAATTACCGTTGACGGATCATTTGCTTCAGATTTATACAATGTCGCCATGCATACCAGCCCCGTGTTGTTTCCGGCATACTACGAACCCGACGAAGCCACACTGAACGCAAAACATATCTTGTTTGGTAATAATGGCACGGCGGGTGGTACAGCCAGCAACCAGATTCTTTATAATAACCCTTATGCGCAGATGTTGCGCGGACAGAAGCGCTATTCACAATCTCGGATGTCTGCCCAGTTGGAGCTGAACCAAAATTTTGACTTTATTACAGAGGGACTAAAATTCCGAAGTCTGTTTAATACTAACCGTTATTCGTATTTCGATTCTCAACTCGCCTACAGTCCGTTTTACTACAATATCAACACGTACGATGAAGAGACAGGGGCATATTCCCTATTGTGGCTTAATCCGCAACCTACCGGTTATAATGTAGCGACGGAATACTTGGGTTATAGCCGCAGCGAACCCAATGCCAATACATTTGTGTATTTGCAGACCGCTTTAGACTATAATAAAGCGTTGGATGAAAATCACACGGTCAGCTCCACCCTGATTGGTACGCTGCAACAGACGGTTCATTCCAGTGCCAGTGATTTACATAATTCGTTACCCTATCGCAATTTAGGGCTTGCGGGAAGACTAACGTATTCGTTCAAAAATAAATATTTCAGCGAGTTCAATTTTGGATACAATGGATCGGAACGTTTTTCAAAAGAGCACCGTTTTGGCTTTTTTCCGACTATCGGAGCGTCGTGGGTAATATCCAACGAAGATTTTTGGAATACCGAGGGTTGGGTGAATAAACTAAAAATACGGGGTAGCCATGGTTTGGTCGGTAATGATGCGATCGGATCTCAACGATTTTTCTATCTATCTAATGTAGAATTGGCCAATGGTCCGCACTGGTCACAGTTCGGTATCAATAATAGTTATGAGCGAAAAGGGGTGGAGATTAAGAGCTATGAGAATCGAAACATCAGTTGGGAAACGTCGCGGATGAGTAATGTAGGGGTAGAGGCGACGCTTTTCGACAAACTGAATATCATTGCAGAAGTTTATAAAAATCATCGTTATGATATTCTTCGGGAACGATTTATACCATCTAGCGAAGGATTGGAAGCTTCGGTCAGTACAAATTTAGGTGAAGTAGATTCGAAAGGGATCGATCTCTCGGCAGATTATAGTAAGAGCTTTAGTAACGGCTGGTGGACATCGTTTCGCGGTAATTTTACTTTTTCTACCAACCGGTATACGTATATAGAGGAGCCAAATTTTGCGGAGGAGTGGCGACATTTTATGGGTCAGCCCATTAACCGCCAGTATGGATTTATTGCCGAACGGTTGTTTGTAGACGATGAGGAGGTCCGTAATTCACCGAGGCAAGTAATGAATGTACAAGATGCGTCGGGAAATACTATCCAGGGTATCTTACCGCAAGGAGGGGACATTAAGTATCGGGACATGAATGGCGACGGGCGTATCGATGACCTTGATATGGTCTTTATGGGCTATCCTACGGTTCCTGAAGTTGTTTATGGCTTTGGGTTCTCGACAGGCTACAAAGGTTTTGATCTCTCTGCATTTTTTCAAGGACAGACGCGTACATCGCTTTTCATCGATCCATGGAAGGTAAGTCCTTTTGTACAAAGTCCTGAACAATACATCTATGGTAATACCCAGGTCTTACAGGCATTTGCGGAGAGCCACTGGTCGGAAGAAAATCAGGATCTGTACGCCCAATATCCGAGGATGGGCGTGAATGTTCCATCTATTGCCAATAATTTACAATCGAGTACCTGGTGGATGCGTGATGGTAGCTTTATCCGTCTGAAATCATTGGAAATTGGATATAGTTTACCTCAATCTGTCTCTGATCGGTTAAAGCTAAAGAACTGTAGGATCTACTTCAACGGGCTCAACTTGTTTACGTTTAGTCCGTTCAAATTGTGGGATCCCGAACAGGGTGGAAATGGATTTGCCTATCCGATACAAAAAGTGTTTAATATGGGGCTAAATGTGAATTTGTAAATCAAAAAGTCATGAAAAGAATATTTCGATATATATACCTGTTCATCATGGGAATGACAGTGTCTTCCTGCAACTATCTCGACATTGTGCCAGATAACGTGGGAACGTTAGAATATGCCTTTCGCAACCGTAACGAAGCCGAAAATTATTTATTTGGCTGTTATTCAACTATGCAGCGCCTCTCGGATGTAATATACAATCCCGGATTTACGACATCTGCCGAGGTGGTTTATCCGATATTGGAAACACAGTTTTTTAACGCATCAGGTTTCAATCTGATCCGGGGGACGCAGAATAGCAGTAGTCCGGTGCTTTCGCAGTGGGGCAATATGTACAAGGCTATTCGCCGTTGCAATATCATGTTGGAAAATATTGATCAGCCAATCGATCTAAGAGAAGCTGAAAAACGGCGATGGATTGCGGAAACAAAATTTCTAAAAGCCTACTATCATTATTATTTGATCCGGATGTACGGACCAATTATTCTGATAGACGAAAACAATCCTGTTGACGTGAGCATCGAACTAACCAAACGTAAACGCGCTACGCTAGATGAATCCTTTACGTATGTCGTATCCTTGATGGATGAGGCGATACCGGATTTACCGCCGATTATCGAGAATAGAGCACAGGAATTTGGTCGTATCACCAAATTTATCGCCATGGCTGTTAAAGCCGAAATGCTTGTATGGGCAGCTAGTCCATTATTTAACGGAAATCCGGACTATATCGGGTATCAAGATAAAGACGGAAGGGAGTTGTTCCCATCGGCATACGATCCGCAGAAATGGCGATTAGCAGCCGATGCTTGCAAGGAAGCTATTGAGGAATGTGAGGCACAGGGCTTACGACTATATGATATATTACCGGTAAACGGTATTCGCAATGTTTCGGACGAATTGAAGGAGGTTCTTATTCTGCAGAATATCCTTACCCAACGATGGGAGGAGAATCCGGAATTGATTTGGTCATTGAACCATGGGTTCGATTATCAAGGCTACACCATTCCGAAACTGACAATGAATGCCGTCGGTATGTCAAACAGCTATCCGAGCAACTGGGCAGTACCTTTTGTTACAACAGAATTGTTCTATACCCGTAATGGGGTGCCGATCAACGAAGATGTCTCGTGGGATTATGCCAACCGTTTTTCGGTAGCGGTAGGTAACGAAGCAAATCAACATTATATTAAACAAGGATATGAGACGGTGAAAGCGCATTTTGATCGTGAACGCCGCTTTTATGCTGCCTTAGGATTTGATGGAGGCATCTGGTTTGGCAATGGACAGGTAGATGAGGAGACCGCTTATCACGTACAAGCCCGCGGTTTGCCGGCTATTGCCGGACCGAAAAGCTTGAATGCTACCAATATCACAGGATATTGGCCTAAAAAATTAACGAATTACCTGTCGGTTATGGATGTGAATTTCTCGGCAGAAGGTTTTCGTATACCGATGATGCGGTTGGCAGGGCTTTATCTGCTGTATGCCGAAGCGTTGAACGAAGTCGAGAGCAGTCCAACCGAAGAAGTGTATGAATATATAGATCGCGTGCGGCATCGGGCTGGCCTGGCGGGGGTACGGGAGGCCTGGTCTGCTTACGCACGAAGTCCGCAGAAAGCAACTAACAAAGACGGCATGCGTCAAATCATTCGCCAGGAACGTCGCATCGAACTGGCTTTTGAAGGGCAAAGCGGCTGGGACTTAAGGCGCTGGAAAGAATTGCAGGGGGTATTGGGACGACCGTTACAAGGATGGAGCGTGCAAGGAGAAACTGCAACGGATTATTATCGACCTGTTCCGGTCATTATACCTTCATTCAGTGTACGCGATTATTTGTGGCCACTGAATAATTATGATGTGGTCGTTAATGAACACCTGAAACAAAACCCTTATTGGTAAGACAAGATGGACAGTTTAATATGTAACGAGATGAAAAAGAATAAACAAATAAATAGAAATATACCGACTTACATGATGCCTTTCGTTTTGTTTATCGCCTTATTTGTGGGAGCGTGTAAAGAAAGTGAATCGCCTGTGGAAATCATTTCGAATGATATGACGAAGCCGGAGATGGTGACCGATGTGCATGTTGAAAATCTGAATGGCGCCGCCAAGATTACGTATAAGTTGCCGAACTCCAAGAATTTGCTGTATGTGTTGGCGCGTTATTCGATTAATGATGATCATGTTCGTGAAGCGAAAACCAGTTATTATCAAGATACCATTCTGGTGGAAGGATTCGCCCGCGAAGGGGAATATGAAGTCTCCTTATATGCGGTGAGTCGTGCGAATGTCCTTTCGGATCCAGTCGTCGTCAAGGTGCAACCTAAGACCCCGAATTATATCCTGATCAACGAAGGGCTAGAAATTTCGCCGGACTTTGGAGGAGCTAACTTTGCGGGTGTTAATCCAAATGGTGCTCCCATATCGATCCATTTACTCGCATTTGATGATGCCACTAATTCTTTTAAGGAGCGGGATCCGATTTATATTCACACCAATACCATCGATGTTTCAGTGCGGGGATTTGAACCTACGGAACGGCAGTTTGGTGTGTATACGTCAGATCGCTACGGCAACAAGTCCGAAATCCGCTATACTTCATTGATACCGTTGTTTGAGACACAATTGGATAAAAAGAAGTTTTTCGTTTATCCATTGCCAACGGATGCTCCTGTTTGGGGTGATTGGGATTTACGGAATTTCTTTGACGGAAGCTTGACGGGTAATGGGTGGCATACCACAACAGCGCCGTTGACGGCCGGCACATTCGGATTGGGCCAAACGGCCAAGATTAGCCGCTTTATTTTTTATCCCAGAATACAGGATAATATGTATACCTATCAAAATGCCAAGGAAATCACGATATGGGGTTCCAACGTGGATAATCCACCAGATGCAAATTTGCCGAGAATGTCAGAACCGGGAACAGTTGTCGGCGACTGGGTGAATATGGGTAATTTTAGCCATCCTAATCCGCCATCAGGGTTACCGCCTACGCAAGCTAATGCTGCGGATAATGCATTTGCTGCCGCTGGCATAGATTTTAGTATGCCTAGTGCGGCTCCAGCTGTAAAATACATTCGTTTTGTATGTACCCAGACCTGGGGTGGACTCAATTATATCAATGCGATGGAGATTACCTTTTTTGGCAGTCCGGAAGAATAATGAATATTTTCAATTAGACGAATATGAAATATCCATGATTACAAAATATAAACGCGGATGACCGCGGAGCAGCATACACACTAATTCGTAATAAAAACGTGTATAATATAACTGGATATTCCATATGACCATTAAAAAAACAAGTTATATACATATGAAACATTTGATTTATATACTCCTTGCTTTTAGTTTATTGATAGCCTGGGTAGGTTGTGAAAAATACGCAGATGATTATAAGCAATATTTAGATGATAAGGAGATTACGTATCCGGGTTTAGCCCGGGATGTCCGATCTCAGGCGGGATACCTCCGGGCTGTATTGGTTTGGAACCCTAGCCCGGATCCCAATATTGATCACTATATGGTGTATTGGAACAATAACAACAATTCGCAGCGTGTGGAAGCTACCACCCACAGTCCTTCGGACAGTATCGTTGTTTCCATTCCCAATTTGGAAGAATATGTCTATAGCTTCACCATCGTTGCTTACGATAGCGAGGGAAATGTGTCGGTCGGACAGGAACTGAACAACGTACGTGTATACGGAGAAACTTATCGGGCTGTATTACAAAATAGGGCTTATCGCCTGTCTGATCCTTATGAAACGTATGAAGACGGTTTTCTGAAACTGTTTTTCAACGCACCTGATACATTGAATACGGGCACGCAGATTAAATATACAAACAGAGACGAGCAGGAAAAGATGGTCGTTTTATTACCAGGCGATAACGATATCACCATACCCGATTTTAAGTTTGGAACGACCTTGCAATACCGATCTGGCTATGTGCCAGAACCGAACGCGGCGGATACCTTATATACGTTGTCTTGGGAAACGTTTCCCGCGATTGTACACATCGTGGAGGCAGACAAATCGCTGTTTCAACCTTGGTACCTGCCAAATGATGCAGGAGATGCTTGGGGCTGGGTATTGCCCAATCTATGGAACGGCAATACGACCAGCGATCAAGGTTTCCATACCGATGGGATAGGTATGCCGATTTCCTTTTCATTGGATATGGGAGCGGAATCTGCGCTTACGAGTGTGCGGTTCTGGCAGCGCTATTCCGCCCGCTATAACGATGGCAATCCAAAACAATTTGAAGTATGGGGAAGCAACGACCCGGCGTCGGATGGCAGTTGGGATTCCTGGACCAAACTCGGTACATTTACGAATGTTAAACCATCAGGCTTGCCGGGAGGACAAAATTCGGATATCGATAATACCACCGCGGCGGCCGGAGAGCTGTATGAGTTCAGTGAACCGACTGCTCCTGTACGTTACTTGCGTTTTCGTGTTTTGGAAGTATGGAATGGTGATTACCTTCATCTATCGCAGCTTTCGGTATATAAACTAGGAGAATAAATAGGAGGTGTTTCTGCCTTACAAACTCATTACGAATACAAAAACAGATTAATCATTATATATGTTAGTTCCAATCAAGAATTTATTTTTCGCGGTTTTGTTTTTTCTATCTGCGATTTGTCCGTTGGCAGTTTTTGCAAAGAAAAATAATAATCCCAACGTATTATGGTACGATGCACCGGCCAATCAATGGGAGGAGACACTACCTCTCGGCAATGGTCGATTAGGGATGATGCCGGATGGCGGGGTGACGAAAGAATCTATCGTTTTAAATGATATTACCCTATGGTCCGGTTCACCACAAGATGCTAATAACTACGAAGCACACAAGTACCTGCCAGAAATACGTCGGTTGTTAAAAGAAGGAAAAAACGATGAAGCGCAGCAGCTGATCAGCCAACATTTTGTGTGTAAAGGGCCCGGTTCTGGTGGCCCGCAATGGGGAAAATACCAAGTGCTGGGTTTTTTGGATCTGGCATTTGAATACCCCGGGGCAAAGGTGGCTACGATGGAGAATTATCGCCGCAGTCTGGATATCGACAATGCCGTAGCTAATAGTACTTTCGAAATAAATGGTGTTACTTATAAACGTGAATACTTTACGGCATTTGGGACGGATGTAGGTGTTATTCGCTTGTCGGCTAGTGTGCCGGGAAAATTAAATCTTAAAATTTCTATGCATCGGCCGGAGCGGGGCGATACCAAGGTGGTCGGGGAAGAATTGCAATTAGCCGGACAGTTGGACAATGGTACTGACGGGAACGGCATGCAGTATATCGCCCGGGTGCGGGCATTGCTCGATGGGGGGATCCAAACGAGCACACCGGATGAATTGGTCATTCGTGGTGCAACCTCTGTTATCTTGTTAATGTCGGCAGGTACGGATTTCCGAGGGGACAATTATCTGGCGACGACGGCCAAGCTGTTACAAGGCGCTATGGATACACCTTATGAAAGTCTGAAAAAACAACACCAAGCGGATTACCAGAAACTTTTTAACCGTTTGCAGCTTGATTTAGGAAAGGGAAGAATGGACATTTCAACCGATCGACGCCTAGAGGAATTCCAGCAGCATCCGGAACGGGATCGCGGATTACCGGCATTGTTTTTCCAATTCGGGCGGTATTTAAGTATCAGCAGTACGCGGATAGGTTTACTTCCGCCAAATCTTCAAGGACTTTGGGCAAACCAGATTCACACACCTTGGAATGGCGATTACCATCTGGATGTTAATGTGCAAATGAATCACTGGCATTTGGGTGCTGCTAATCTCAGTGAGCTGCATCTTCCGCTGGTGGAATTGGTACGTGGTTTGGTGGAACCGGGTCAACGTACAGCAAAGGCGTACTATAACGCCGAGGGGTGGGTGGCACACGTTATTACCAATATATGGGGGTTTACCGAGCCCGGTGAAAGCGCTTCCTGGGGCATTGCTAATGCGGGTTCCGGTTGGTTGTGTAACAACTTATGGGAACATTACGCCTTTACGGGGGATAAAGACTATTTACGCGATATTTACCCCATTCTGAAAGGATCAGCACAATTTTACAACAGTGCGCTGATGGAAGATCCCAAGACCGGCTGGTTGGTAACAGGACCGTCGGTATCACCAGAAAATACATTTTACATGCCCGATGGCAAGACACATACCAATGTCGCTATGGGACCTACTATTGATCATCAGATTACACGGGAGCTTTTCACGAATGTTATTGAAGCGGCAACACTTCTTGGATTGGATAAAGATTTTAGCGATACGCTCCGTACGAAACTGGAACGTATTCCGCCCCCGGGCAGGATTGGGTCAGACGGACGTCTCTTGGAGTGGCTGGAGGAACACAAGGAGGTGGATCTACAGCACCGGCATATCTCCCATTTATATGGGGTGTTCCCGGCGGATCTTATTTCACCCTTTAAGACACCAGAGCTCGCCGAAGCATCCAAAAAATCATTGGAGGTGCGCGGTGATGATGGTCCTAGTTGGGCCATTGCCTATAAGCAAATCTTTTGGGCTCGTCTGTTGGACGGTAACCGGGCTTATAAGTTGCTCATGCAATTACTAACCCCCACTCGAGAAACGCATATCAACTACGGCGCAGGGGGTGGTACCTATCCCAATCTATTTACTGCGGGGCCTCCCATGCAGATCGATGGGAATTTTGGTGCAACAGCCGCCATTGCAGAGATGTTGCTGCAAAGTCACAACGGGATGATTGATTTATTACCGGCGTTGCCGGATACGTGGAAAGAAAGCGGGGAGGTTAGGGGATTCCGCGCTCGTGGAAATTTCACAGTCGATATGAAATGGAAAGATGGAAAAGTAACGTATTATCGTATTTCATCTCCAAAACCGACGAAAGTTAAGGTCAAGGTCAATGGAGAAATGAAAGAAATTACTAGTAAACGTATATAGGTAATGTCAGCATGCTTAAGTTAAATTATGCTCCATTGTAAAGACCGTCATTTCCTCCATCGGAGCTTGCAGATCAAACTGTAGATCTTCGTGAAGTTTTGCAAACTTGGCGGTTGTCGTTTTAATACGGGCTCGTACGTAATCGTGCAACTTGGAAGCACTATGAACCGCTGATTTTTCAAACAGACGCGGAAACCGTGTGAAAGCCTGATTTAAGATATAGATCCGGCAATCCACCTCGCTATATTTGTCTTTCGTGATCTTTTCATGTTCGTTGATCATGCCGCTAGCTTGCCGTATCAGACTTTGAAGTTCTTTGTAATTACTGTATACAGGGATGTTCTTGACAGAATTTCTGCTTTCGACAAAGAGAGCGGCCAGTCTTTCTTTGAGTTTCTCGATGCGGTCTTCGAGATCGATTTGGTCTTCTAAAAGTTGAAAGTGGAGCTGTTTCATCAACATTTTATCTTTGCCGACTAAACGCACGAGTAACTTATCCTTTTCCTTTTGGGGAAGATTTAAGACGGCCTCCTTTAATTCGGGTTGCTTATGTAACGACATGACGTGAAGTTAAAAATAATTATTTAACTTCTTACAAGTAAAAAATACCATTACCTCCCTTTTTTCTACCATTGTTTGTGGATATATCTCTGTATCTTTGTGTATGATTTCGAAAGTGCCTATCATAGAGCAATGTACAGTGTCGACAAACTTTCGACGAGGTGTTATGATAGAGGGTTTGGCGGGTTATTTAGAGCGGAATAAGAATCTTGTTTTTCCACATAGACATAATTTTTACCATTTGTTGTGGTTTACGCAGGGTGGAGGAACGCATACAATCGACTTTGAAACCTTTGAGGTTGTGCCGTGGCAGATTTACTTTATGTCACCCGGGCAAATCCATACCTGGTCTTTTATCGGAGAAATGGACGGTTATGTGGTTAATTTCGACGCCGATTTTTTTAAAACCTTTTTGCTCCAGCCAGATTACATCACGCTATTTTCCTTTTTTTCCGGTTTGGTTCAGGACGAGGTTTTTGTGGTGCAGGAAAAGGAACGCGGTATAATAGAGGAAATATTTAAACGCTTACAAAGTTATGCGGACGATATGGATTTTGCCCGTATTTCGCTTTTGTATATTTTTCATCTGCTTGAACAACAACGTGATCGATCAACAGTATTGCAGGATGATACGTACAATCATACGCTGTTGCGTAACTTTCTGAATTTGATCGAATCCAATTTTAGAACCTTACGGTTACCCAAAGAGTACGCAGCCCTACTTTATATCACACCCAATCATCTTAATGCCTTATGCCGAGAAGTGCTGGGGACATCGGCAGGAGATGTTATCCGTAAGCGTGTGTTGTTGGAAGCAAAACGTTTATTGGTAATTAGGGATTACGGGATATCCGAGATCGCTTATGAACTCAACTTTAACGATAACTCTTATTTCACAAAATTTTTTAAAAAGGGTGTTGGCATGACGCCAGAAGAATTTAGAAGAAAACATATTTAATTCGTATAATAAAAATGGAAAACAATATTACCTACACAATCAGTCCATTGAAAGCTGCGCGGGAATGTAAATGTCCCCGATGCCGAACCGGTAAAATGTTTGGAGCCGGTACATTCAGCCTGAGGCAGAAAATGAATAAAAATTGCCCACATTGTGGATTCAAGTTTGAAATAGAACCCGGTTTTTTTTATGTTGCTATGTTCGTTAGCTACGCATTGAGTGTTGCCCAATTTATAGCTGTTTGTATAGCAACATATGTGCTGTCCGGAGGATCGGAATCACCTTGGGTGTATTTAACAGCTTGTATGTTAACCGCAGTGGTCTTGGCAGGCTTTAATTTCCGATACGCCCGAGTTATCCAATTGTATTGGTTGGCACCCAGTGTGAACTTTAATGAAAAATACTATGGAGACGCCTATAAGAAATCATAGGCGTCGATGTTATCCAATTGGGTTTTCTTGCAGGTACCTCTCCCAAGCCCATGCGGATGCCATCATCTCGTCGATGCCGAGCTCGGCTTTCCAACCCAGTTGTTCAGTTGATTTCGTGACGTCTCCCCATACCCTGATGATGTCGCCATCGCGACGCGGGCCCACGACGTAGTTCAGTTTCTGTCCCGAAGCTTTTTCAAAAGCAGCAATAGCTTCCAACACCGAATAGCCGTTTCCGGTACCTACATTAAACACATCATACTTGCCGTTGGGGTTGCCTTTTTCTAGCAGGCGAATGGCCGCAACGTGGGCTTTCGCCAAATCGACTACATGGATGTAATCGCGGATACAAGAGCCATCAGGCGTGTCATAATCACCGCCGAAAACGGTTAACTTTTCCCGTTTGCCAATGGCGGTCTGCGTGATGAAAGGTAAGAGGTTTTGCGGAACACCAAGCGGAAGCTCACCAATTAGTGCCGAAGCATGTGCTCCGACCGGATTGAAATAGCGTAAAGCGATGGTATTATAATTTCCATAAGCGGCAGCCACTTCCTCTAATATTTCTTCGGCAATCTGCTTGGTATTACCATAGGGAGAGGCCGCTTTCTTTACGGGGGCAGATTCTGTTACCGGCAAGGTGTCGGGTTCGCCGTACACCGTACAACTGGACGAAAAAACAAAATTGATCGGCTTGCCCTGATAGGCATTAAGGAGATTAATTAACGAGAAGAAATTGTTATGGTAATATTTTAACGGTTTTTCGACGGATTCTCCTACTGCTTTTGACGCCGCAAAATGAATAATCCCTGTAATATCTGGATTTTCTTGAACAAAAGTTTTCGTTTGCGCTTCGTCACATAAGTCGAATTGATGGAACTCCGGTCGTACACCGATAATTTTTTCTATTTGATTTAGAATTTGAATATTTGAGTTCGATAAGTTATCGACAATAACCGGTGTGTAACCCGAGTTGTGTAATTCTACTACCGTGTGCGAACCGATGTATCCGGTCCCGCCAGTGACTAAGATTTTGCTCATTGTTCTTGACTATAATATGTTATTTCTTTGTAGTTTAGTATATCTTTGACGAATATAAGCATATTTTTCGCTGTACTATAGTTCTGGAGGACAGCGGAGAGCAAAATAAATAAATTTATTAGATTTTTAATCAACATGCGTGTTCTATACGACATAGGAATAGTCCTTTACACAGTGCTGTTGCGCTTGGTTTCCCCCTTTCACCCAAAGGCAAGGCTGTGGGTGGAGGGACGTAAACATCTATTTGAACATATAGAACAAACGATGGAAAAGGATGCTGCGCCAATTTGGTTCCATTTTGCTTCGTTGGGTGAGTTTGAGCAGGGAAGGTCGGTTATGGAAGCTATAAGAAAAAAATATCCAGAGGAAAAGATAGTGATCACTTTTTATTCACCGTCAGGATATGAAATTCGAAAAAATACGCCCTTAGCAGATTACGTTTTTTATTTGCCTACGGATACAGCAGTCCATGCACGAAAATTTCTAGATATCGTACAGCCCAAGTTTGCCCTATTTACGAAATATGAATACTGGTATCATTATTTCCGCATTCTTCGAGAACGTCGTATTCCTTTATTTGTTATTTCGGCTATTTTTCGAGAAGAACAAGTGTTCTTTAAATGGTACGGCGGATTCTTTCGTCAAATATTGAAAAACGTTAGTTTTTTCTTTGCCCAGAATAGGGACTCTGTACTGTGGTTGCGGGCCATTCGTATTAGACAGGCTGGACTGGGGGGAGATACTCGGTTCGACAGAGTCGTGGAGTTACCTAAGCATCAGCGCAACATACCAGAAGTGGAACAGTTTCTGAATAGACATACACAAGTCTTCGTCGCGGGAAGTACATGGACGCCTGACGAACGTATATTGGCCGAATTATTCGCCGTCCAAGAAGGTTGGAAAATGCTCATGGCACCGCATGAAATACACGAAGCTCATTTGCAGGAGATTAAACTACTATTTCCCGATGCCTTATTTTTCTCTCGCTTTGCCAACTATACGACCACTGAAATAGAAAAGGCTTCGGTTTTGGTTATCGATAACATCGGCATGTTATCTTCGCTGTATGGTTATGGGCGAATCGCCTATATTGGTGGAGGTTTTGGTGCCGGAATCCACAATACACTGGAGGCTGCTACATACGGTATGCCTGTTGTTTTCGGACCGAATTATGCACGTTTTCAAGAGGCAGTCGACCTGATCGGTATTGGAAGTGCCTTTCCTGTGAGAAATGCCAAAGAATTAGAGCGTATTGTATGTGCGTTATCCGATGAAGAGAAGAGAAGTATGGTGGGAGAGGCTGCACAACAGTATGTACAGGAAAAAGCAGGAGCGACACAAATTATTATGAAGTACTTGGAGACGGAGGGATTGATAGGATAAATCAGGGTGCCCTCAGCTGAAAAAGAAACCTACCCGCAAATGCAGGTAGGTTTTTCCGTCCAATAAGACGATACTAATAGATGAAAAT
The DNA here is from genome assembly GCF_014692505.1 of Sphingobacterium arenae. Taxonomy (GTDB): domain Bacteria; phylum Bacteroidota; class Bacteroidia; order Sphingobacteriales; family Sphingobacteriaceae; genus Sphingobacterium; species Sphingobacterium arenae. The sequence goes on from NZ_JACNYK010000001.1 coordinate 686,873, forward strand.
TGAAAGCACTTAGTAATAGCTATATTGTCTGACGCCTGCTTGGTGTCGTGCCAACCGCATAACCTGGTTTACATAGCCATATTCATTGTCGTACCAGACATAGATAACTATATTTTTACCGTTAGAAGATACAATAGTGGCCGGCGCATCGACCACCGCGGCTGCGGTGGTGCCAATCACGTCCACCGATACTAAATCTGGATTGTTCTCATATTTGATCTGTTCGACCAGCGATCCCTTTAAGGCGGCGTTGAGCAGAATATCATGTATGCCGTTGACGGTACAAGGTTGCTCTACTTCCAACTGCAAGATCGCGAGCGAACCATTTGGGATCGGTACACGAACAGCATTAGAGGTGATTTTACCTGCAAGTGAAGGTAATACCTTCGATACCGCCACACCTGCTCCGGTTTCGGTAATCACCATATTTAAAGCGGCGGCACGTCCTCTTCGGTATTTTTTATGGATATTGTCCACGAGGTTTTGATCGTTCGTGTAAGCATGTACCGTTTCGATGTGGCCGCTGGCTATACCCAGCTCTTTGTCAATAACAGCCAAAACAGGCGTAATGGCATTGGTGGTACAGGAAGCTGCGGAACATAGCGTGGTTTCACTAGGGGAGATGCTATTTTCATTAAGGCCATAGACTATATTGGGCACACCTTTGCCCGGAGCAGTCAGCAGCACTTGGGCAACGCCCTTAGCCTTTAAATGACGTGCCAACTCCTGTTGTTCGCGGTAGGCTCCTGTATTGTCTATAACAAGTGCGTTTTGGATAGCGTAGACCGAATAGTCTATATCTTCCGGTGCGCCTGCGGACAGCATATACACGGTAATACCATTAATAACAAGCGCTTTCTTTTCATTGTCAATATCTACGGTTCCGTCGAAATTACCGTGTATGGAATCCCGCTTTAACAAATTTGCACGTTTCGTTAAACTAGCCCCATCGATTTCCTCCCGTACGACAATCGCGCGGAGCCGTAGCTGTTTCCCATCGCCGGTGGTGTTTATTAATTCTCTTGCCAATAATCGTCCGATACGTCCAAAGCCATATAATATCACGTCCTTGGCCTGGAACGCCTCATGTCGTATAACAGAAGCTAATCGCTTGCGCACAAATAAATAGAGGGGGTCTCCACCATTTTGTTGACGACTAAAATCCAACGTCAGTGTTCCGATATCAATTCGGGAAGGCGGCAACTCCATTTCTTGTATCGCTTCTGCCACTTCCAATATGTTGGATATGCAAAGCGTTGTTGTACCTATTAAATTTGACGCGTGTTTGTGGATGTGAAGCAGAGACCCGGGCCGCTGATGTAAAATCTGATTTCGAAAGAGAACCAGTTCAACACCCTGGTTAATCCATAGATTGCTGACAATTTTAATGAGGCGGGCAGCCGCATTTTGCTGTTGTTGATAACTTTTGATTTCCTGTTCAAAAGCAACTGTTGGTACCATAATTTTTGTTATAGATGATTACAGTACAAACATATTAAATGTTGAATATGAAAAGGGTGAAATTTAAAAAATGATAAAATATGGATAAAATAGGTTTATGTTTTTGATGAAATGCTAAAAAAATAATCAAAAAACGGTTATTTGATAATGATTTCTCATTTTGCAAATGGCGTTATTTAGGGGATGAGAAAAAGTTCCGACGCGATGTAATCCGCCAGGAGTTTTCCTTTCATCGTCAGGATAAGGTAGCGCTCACCGATTAACTCCACTTCTTGCTTTGTTATAAAAGGTTGCGTATTCAAAACGAGATGTTGCTCGGTATCTGCACCAAATTCTCGCAATATTTTCTCCAGATCAACGCCCCACATCGTTCGCAAAGAGGTCATGATATACTCATTAAATTGATCTTCGCGGGATAAGTTTTCTATTTCATATGCGAATTGTTCTGTTGTTATACCGTCGATATAGCGTGCATTGTTGGCGATGTTCCAACTTCTCGATTTCCCGTTAAACGAATGTGCCGACGGGCCAATGCCAAGATAATGCTTACCTTGCCAATATGCCGTATTGTGTTTGGCGTATTGGCCGTTTTTGGCAAAGTTCGATATTTCATAGTGCTCAAATCCATTTTGGGTTAAGACATCAAAAAGCATCTGCATCTGTTCCGCACTTTGTGCTTCTTGCATGGGAGGTGTTTTTCCGCTGCCGATGAAGTGTGCAAGTGCCGTCTTCTGCTCTACGGTCATCGCGTAGGAAGAAATATGTGGAACATCAAATGCGATCAGTTTCTCCATGTTGGATTTCCATTTGGTGTCTGTTAACAAGGGGTAGCCATAGATCAGATCGGCCGTTATGTTTTCGAAACCGGCATCCTGTACTCGTTTAATCGAAGACTCCCCCTCTAAGGCGTTGTGTGCCCTATTCATCCAACGTAAATCTTCTTCGTAGAACGATTGTATACCGATGCTAAATCGGTTGATGGGGGTATGTCTCAGGGCTTGTACCTTGGCATTGTCTAGGTCGTCGGGGTTTGCTTCTAGTGTGATTTCAGCATCACTGGCGATCTCGAAGTGTGCAGCAACCTGCCCGATCAGTTGTTCGATTTCTCCAGCCGTCAGCAACGAAGGGGTTCCCCCACCGAAATAAATGGAGGTAATCGCTTTATCCGCTAGATAGTTTGCACGTAATGTTACCTCCTTTTGCAAGGCTTGTAACAACTCCTCCTTATACTTTAGTGAAGTGCTGAAGTGGAAGTCGCAGTAATGGCAGGCTTGTTTACAGAAAGGGATATGGAAGTAAATCATATGACTATTTCACCCAATTATTATCCGCCGATTCTATATCCGCTAACCGCAAGGATGGGTCTATCTGGACCTTAACAGGCTTCTTATTTGTGGGTAAGGTATAGCTCGGTTTTGTCCAGAACCAATCTTCCGATATCGTGCGTGGCACACCGTTATACATAGAAAAGGATTCGGCAGGTTTTTCACCACGCATTTCCCGTAGTGGGATGTAGAAGAGTTCTTTGGTGCCGTCTTCGTATTCTACCAGCAGATCGATCGGCATAGCGAGGTTCGACTTATTCCGTAAAGTAATTTCGTTATCGGCGACGCGCTCGATAGCATAGTCAATGGTGCGTGTCGTGTTTACAAATAGATTGAAGTACCATTTTAAATTGATGCCAGATACCTCTTCAGCCACCCGCTTAAAGTCATTGGGAGTGGGGTGCTTAAATTTCCATAGCTCGTAAAATTTGAGAAAGGTTTTATCTAAGTTCTGCTGACCAATAATATAGCCCAACTGTTGTGCAAAAACTTGTCCTTTGTTATAAGCCTGTTGGCTATAGCCATAATTGGTGTCGTAATAATCCGCCAGTAAGCTCATGGGCTCTTCCTTCCCAGATAAAGCCAGTTTGTAGTAAGCCCGATAAGCACCAATGACGGGATTGGTGTCTAATTGACCTCTTTTTTCGAACAAACTCTGGAAGCCTAACTCCTCTATATAACTGGTAAACCCTTCGTCAAACCATTCATCTACCGTTTCATTGATTCCGAACAAATGTTGATACCAAGAGTGAGCAGCTTCATGGAAAATAACACCGACCAAGCTTTGAATATCACGACCGCCAGTCACGAGGGTTGCGGTACCGTATTCCATACCACCATCGCCTCCCTGAACGATCGTGTAGGTGGGCCAAGGATAAGCCCCAAAACGTTCGGCACAAAAATCAAAGAATTCCGCAGCGAGTCGCTGGGCGGTTTTCCAATTTTCTTTCACCTGTTTGTTCGTCGGTAAATACACGGTGTATACCGATACCCCTCCCGTGCTTTTGGTCGAATCGACAACAAACTTGGGATCAGCTGCCCAGGCAAAATCATGGATGTTTTCCGCTTTGAAATGCCAGCTCGCTTTCCCGTTAGACGAAACTACCCGGGCTTTTTTGTTATATCCTTTCACTTCTGTTGGATTTTGCAATACACCCGAACTCCCTACGACGTAATCTTTGTGAAGGTGTAGGGTTACATCAAAATTGCCAAAAGGAGCCACAAACTCACGAGCGACATATTCATCCAAGTGCCAGCCAAACTCATCGAAATGTGCCATTTTAGGATACCATTGTGTCATGGATAAAGCTACGCCTTCTTTCGAATTTCTGCCGCTGCGGCGTATCTGTTCCGGCACCTGCGCTTCCCAGTTCATATCGAAGGTGACTGTTTCTCCACTTTGTATGCCCGCTGGCAAGACCACTTCCAGTATAGTGCCGTCTTCTTTAAAAGTAGTTGGCTGTCCGTTCATGGTGAGCGATTGTATACGCTGATAGCCGATTTGTTCTGGTGTCAATGTGGCGATTCGACTTTGGATTTTCGGATTTTCTGTTGTGCCTAAATTGGACGTCATCCGCGGATCCGGATCGGCAATGTGGGCTAATCGATAGTCCATCATGCTTCCCGGTTGGAATGCATTGAAATATAAATGGAAGTATACCTTTCCCAGGGTTTGATTGGAATTGTTGGTGTATTTTAATGCCATTTTCCCTTGATACTGATATTTTTTTTCATCGACATCAATATTCATTTTGTAATCGACAGCTTGTTGCCAGTATCCCGCGCGTTGGGCAAACAAGAGTGTATGAAAAAGCATTAAAAAAAGTAAAAGCAATTTTGTCTTCATATCATTTATCGTTCGTTTCTCGTAACTCATCACTATAGCGCATCATTCTATTACATATAATAATATTCGACGCCTTCTTGCCGTATCGCGTGGACAAGTGCATCGAGGTCATCTGCTTTTTGAAATAACTTATTACGCCAGTATCTTTTTGGTGTTGTACCTTTCTTATAAAAAAACATAATAAGGTTGCCACCAGATCGAGGTACGTTACGTAAATACTTAATTTCGTTTATAGAGAAAGAATCCTCTTGTTGGTTCTTAAAACGTATCACGATATGTCCTTCTTGTATAGACCATATCGAGTCGTTTTTACTCCATCTGATACTGCAAAAAATCAATAACGGTAGGCTTACCAGTACCACAAGAATCTTGGCGATCTCGGATATAGGAAGCCGCGAGGCGATAAGCGTCACTAGACAGACTCCTGCCAGAAGAAGTAACATATATCGTCCGCGATGTAGTGTTGCTATATGAAAAGACTTGTTGGCCATGCCCCAAAAATAAGAAAGAGCAGCCATATAGCCGCTCTTTTGATTAAATATCATGCGTTATCTGCGCATTATTTCCCCTCCTCAGGCTGTACATATTCCCCTTTCGTGTTGATATACAATGCATCTTCACCTTCGGTTTCATTTACCGCAGCTATTCCGTCATAAAATGGTGTAGCATAGTCATATTTAAAAGGTATAACTGTTTTCCCATCTTTCGTGATGTAACCATATTTGTCCCCTTGAAGGGCTACTACAAGGTTATCCTCATTTGCCAATAGTAAGTATGCGTATCCTGCTGTCGTCTTTTGCTGTGATCGTATATCCACCACGTAATACTGCTCATTTTCGATGATGATGATATGGTCTTCATCATAATCCATAATGGTCTCGAAGACAGGGGGCAAAACAATATGGCCATCTAGATTTACGAGACCCGTTTTCCCATCTTGGAAAAAAGATGCGTGCCCCTTCGCAAAGAAGGAAATATGGTCATATTGAGCGGGGATAATTACGTGTTGATGGTAATCCATCACCCCCGTTTTTCCATCTATGGAGAAGAAGATAATTTCCAGTTCGGGATCTTGGGCGAGATACTCCCATTCGCAAGAGATAATTTCCCGGCCATCCGTGTCAATAATACCATATTGAAATTCGGTGTTTGTGACAACGGCATGTGTTCCAATAAATTCATTGATAGAACCGTATCGTGGCGTCACGATGACCTGTTGGTTGCTGTCCCGGATACCAATGAGATGGCTTGTTGAATCCTGAAACGCATATAAATCGTGACCTAGCGGCATATCGAAGAAGCTAAGAGCATAAATATCTTCTTGTAAGGAGTAGTTTTCGGGAATTTCGAAGAGTGTCGGGTCAAAATCTATTTCATTAACGGTGCTGGCTTCTATGCCGATTCCAAATGCGCCGATATACAGTGCTGCACCGGGGATATCTTTGAGATAGGCATATTCACCCCAATATACGGAAGGAAGGTTTTCATTATACCAAATCTCCAGTTTAGCGTCTTGGGTGAGCGATGGATCAAACTCTTCTGATTCGAATTCTAGAACGGCCAGCTTGCACGGTAGGCCGGCGATGGTCTTGCTGGTATCGGCTACGAGACGTATCGGGAAATCGGCCGTATTTGTGACGAGAATGTCTTCTCCGGTGTCGTGGACATTTATCTTATCTGTCGCGTCGGCTGTTTTGGTGTATGCCTGTACAGACGGATGGAGCATATAGGAATGACCGGAGTTGCGATCGGTAATCTGGATTTGATTGTTTTGCATAATACCCTGTGTCTCTACACGGATAAAATCGCGATTTACCCAAGCCTGCACTTGCGGTGTATCATCTTCGGAAAATGCCGCCGCCAAAGCTGCTAATAATGCCATAGAACCGTCTTCTGCTGTGTCGGTTTGTGCAGACGTTTCTGAAGAAAGTGCGAGCTTGTAGTCAATTTTAAAAAGTTTCTCCTGTGAAGAAACCGTGGAAAGGAAAAGACTCAACAACAGAGCCAATAAACTTCGGTACATAGATGTGTTTTAATTAGGGCGCAAATTTAGAAAACCATCATGGTTTTTTCAAACCAATTTATTTGGCTGAAAAAAACTGCAAAACTTTCTACCTTTGGACGATAATTACAGGTTTGTAGGAAATATCCATTTTTAACAAAGGACAAACACGATCAAAATAATCGTGTATAGCGCGCCTAACAAAGATCATTTGGATATTCCATACGACCGAAAAAAACAAGATATACATATGCATAATTTTGATATTAATAGTATTGTCGATTTTCAGGTAGCCGAACGGTTTATGCGCTATGTTCAGATTGATACGGCGTCCGACCCTCATGCAACTTCATTCCCTTCCACGGAGAAGCAAAAGGATTTGAGCAGGCTTTTAGTCTCGGAATTGCAACAAATGGGAATAACGGACGCACATTTGGATAAATATGGCTATGTTTATGCAACCATCCCGTCAAATACAGATAAGGAAGTGCCTGTTATCTGTTTTTGTTCACATGTGGACACGTCGCCGGATTGTTCGGGGAAAGATGTGAAGCCGGTGATACACGCGGCTTATCAAGGTCAGGATATCGTGTTACCAGACGACCCATCTGTTATTATTAAATACAGTGAGCATCCTGATTTGCAATATCAATTAGGGCATGATATTATCACGGCCAGTGGTACAACGCTACTTGGGGCCGACGATAAAGCAGGGGTAGCGGAGATTATGGATGCCGCGCGTTTGTTAATGAATCATCCGGAAATAAAGCACGGGGAAATCAAATTGTTGTTTACGCCCGATGAAGAAATAGGTCAGGGGGTTGAATATGTCGATTTAAATAAGTTGGGCGCAGCGTTTGGCTATACGATTGATGGAGAAAAAGCAGGCACTATTGAAGATGAGACCTTTTCAGCGGATGGAGTGCGTGTCATTATTCAGGGAATTTCCGTACATCCCGGTTTTGCCAAAGGGAAAATGGTCAGTGCACTGAAGATAGCGGCCGATATTATCGCAGATTTGCCGAAAGATAAGTTGTCGCCTGAAACAACGACAGGAGCAGCGGGCTTTATCCATCCGACTGAAGTAAACGGAGGCGTAGACAAAGCAGAAATTGGTTTTATCATCAGAGACCACGATACCACAAAGTTGATGGAGCACGAAGCTATATTACAACGTATCGTAGAAAATGTGGTAACACGTTATCCGGGCGCATCGTATACGTTCGATGTGAAAGAGCAGTATCGAAATATGAAAGAAGTCCTCGATCAGTATCCGGAAGTTATGGAAGTAGGTATGGAGGCCATTAGACGTGCCGGACTTACGCCCGAGCGAAGAAGTATACGTGGCGGCACGGACGGCTCGCGCCTTTCTTTTATGGGGCTTCCCTGTCCGAATGTATTTGCGGGGGGGCACGCTTTCCATGGAAAAATGGAATGGGTCAGCAAACAAGATATGGAAAAAGCGGTGCTGACTATTTTACACATTGCCCATATTTGGCAGGAGAGGTAAATTGAAAATCACGAAAAAAAATAAAAAATATGAAGAACGAAGTATTGCAGGCCATTCACGGCAGAAGAATGGTAAACCAAAATAGTTTTACCAACGAAGAAATTTCGAAAGAGGATATCCTTACCGTGTTGGAAGCCGCAAACACAGCTCCTACCCACAAACGGACACAGCCTTGGCGTTTTGTCGTTTTTCAGAAGGATGGGCTGGACCGCTTGGGTACAGAACTGAGCCGTATTTATAAGGAAATTACGCCGTCCGAAAAGTATACCGAACTGACGGAGCAAAACATGGCAAAAAAAGCAACCATGTCGAATGTGGCGATCGCCATTATTGTGAATTATACGGGCGAGCTGCCCGAGTGGGAAGAGCTAGCGGCGACGGCTTGTGCTGTACAAAATATGTGGTTGGCGGCTCATTCGCTTAATATCGGAGGTTACTGGGCGTCACCGGGGCTTATTAACCATTTAGGACCGTTCTTGAATTTAGGAGAAAATCAGCGATGTATCGGTCTTTTTTATATGGGACATCATAACAGCGAACCCCGTGAGCCGGTTCGTTCTCCCGTCGAGGAGAAAATTCGCTGGGAAGAGTGATTTTTTCTTTTTTTCCGCAAAAAAGAAACAAAAAACTCGTCGCTTCGGATGTTTTACATGTGGGATCGTACTAAGGATGAATTTGTACAGTTGTAAAATATCCGTATGTGACCTTTTGTGTTAAGGAAAGGATGGTGCAATATTTGTGATAAATACTAAAAAAGTCATGAAGAAATTATTTTATGTGGCATTTGCAGTATTTGTTTTTTCAGCCTGCACCTCGCCTAATAACTCACAGACAAGCTCGGAAGGACAAACAGATTCATTGACAGACCAAATGGTATCTCGACCGTTAGAGATGGAAAACCCAGACCCGGCACATAATTCCCAAAACGCTGTTGATTGGATGGGGACTTATGAGGCCACTTTGCCGTGTGCAGACTGTCCGGGAATTAAGACAGTCTTAGTTCTGAACGACGATGAAACATTTCAAATGAGCAATGAATATCTCGAAAGAGATACAAAGTTTGAAGACAAGGGAACATTGGAGTGGCAAAATAATGGTTCTGTTGTGCATTTGAAGGGAAAAGATACCGATATGAAGCTTAAAGTGGGCGAAAACAGGCTGTTTCAGTTAGATCAAGAAGGTAATGAAATTACAGGAGATCTAGCAGCGCATTACATCTACAAAAAACAGCTATAACAAATGGAAAAATTGCCAAGAAGAGCCTGCATACATTGCGGGCTTTTCTTTTATTGGTTAAGTTTGTCTCCAATCGAATGAAAGATATACAAATCGACACGCAGAAAACACAATTAACACCAGCGATATTGTGGTTGATGGCCGTTCTGTCCGGCTTGGTAGTGGCCAATAACTATTACAACCAACCTCTTTTGGGGCTAATCGCTGCAGACTTCCAAGTTAGCGAAAGTAGCGTGAGCAAAATTGCTGTGCTGACCCAGATAGGATACGCTTTTGGACTGCTATTTATCGTGCCATTGGGCGATAAATTATGGAGAAAGAAATTAATCCTGGTCGATTTAGCGCTCGTTATTCTGGCCTTGCTATTTATGGCATATGCGCAGCAGCTAACAGGACTTTTTGTTGCGAGTTTCTTTATTGGAGTTACCTCCGTGATTCCCCAACTATTTGTACCAATGGCGGCAGAACTTTCCAGCCCGGAGAAAAAATCGGTCAATATCGGTATGGTCATGTCCGGGTTGCTGATCGGCATATTATTATCGCGCTTTTTCAGCGGTATAGTCGGCGAGTTGTGGGGTTGGCGGACGATGTTCGAAATAGCGGCGGGGATGATGCTATTAGCTTGGTTGTTGGTCTATCGGTATTTGCCGGAACTACGACCTAATTTCGAGGGCTCTTACGGTTCGTTGATGAAATCGGTATGGCAGCTAGCGAAAACCCAGCCTGTCCTACAAGTAGCTTCATTCCGTGGCGCAATGGGCTTCGGTGCGATGTCTGCGGTTTTCACAACACTCGTATTCCACATGGAAGGAGATCCTTTTCATGCAGGTTCATCGGTAGTAGGAGGGTTCGGTTTGATCGGCGCTGTAGGCGCTTTAGCGGCAGCCTTTGTGGGAAGATTAGCACAGCGTTTTACCCGATATCAATTGATTTATTACTCATTATGGATATTGCTGCTGAGCTGGATATTTATTTATTTCGGAGGATACACCTATTGGGGCTTAATTATAGGTATTATCTTGGTTGATTTGGGATTACAGAGCTCCCATATAATGAATCAATCTGATTTTTTCGCGTTACCGACACATGCTACTAATCGATTAAATACGGTTTATATGGTCAGCTATTTTATCGGCGGCTCGTTAGGGACCTACTTGGGCGCTGTTGGCTGGCAATATGCGGGATGGACGGGGGTCTGCGTCGTAGGAACGGTTTTCAGTACGTTAGCTTTTACCGCACATGTTTTGTTCGGGAGACGGAAATCGAGTCATTAATTCATGTTAGTTTCATCGCGATTGAAAAACAAGCGTAGCGAATTTATGAATACAATTGAGGACATATACAGATGAATAAACAAATTTTTTAATGAAAAATAACTAAATTGCAACATGGGATTTGCGACGAAGAAACCGAAGCGCTGGGAATTACGGCAATTGACATGGACATTCATATCCATTGCTATGTTTATTCCGTTTCCGGTACATGCATTTCCCTTTGTGATGTTATCCCAAGCCAAAAAAAGCAAGATCCGTTCTTGGTATGCTACAGGCGTGGTGTTGTTGATGGTGGAACTTGCGTTATTTGCTTCCTTCGTTTATTTTTTTGGTGCGTTTTCTCAAGGAATGTTATTGACACTCGGCGGATATGTTACATCTTACATCGTTGGAAATGGCTTGTTATTGAATCGTGCTAAACCCTATTTACAACGGTTGGAGCTCGCAGAAGTGCGCCCTCTAGCTTGGATTCCCACAGCTTCTTCGCGAAACAGATTACAGGAATTACCGCAAGCAACATTGGATACCCCTCAATTGTTTATTGAGAGGTTACTACATTGGCGTAAAGCGATTAATAATCGAACAATACATCAGAATATAGATAAAATTATCCATCTCTTTCATCTCTTGGAGCAGCGCGATAAAATGGAAGCGGAGAAATTCCTTGTTCGACACGCTACCGTGGTTAATGTATTGATGAAATACGATGAAATTGAGAATTCACGGCTTAATAATCAAGTGGCTATAGAATCTAAAAAGAAATTGGAGGAGGTGATTGCTAAGGCGGCTGTTGCTATTGAACAGGAAGTAACGAATCAGTTCAAAGCAGGTATCTTGGACGTATCAGCCGAGACAGATGTGTATATACAGACATTAAAAAACAGGAACCTATTAAAAGATTAACTTATGGCAAATCTAGATTTGACGACGTACGACGATAACGACGAAAACAAAAAAAGCCAGGACGTATCGGTAAATTTCTCTGATGAGGAAAAGGCTGTGATAAAGCAATATAAGGATAAAATCAACTTGACATCAACCACCGATGTCATCCAATATGGTGTAGGAAGCCAAACAAAGGTCAGTAATTTTTCAAACGAAATACTGAAACAAGTGCGTACCAAAGATATGGGAGGAGCAGAAGATATCCTATTGAATCTGCGCTCCGACATTAAATCATTTGATGAAAACGTAAACAAAAAACCGTTAATCCCTTTTTTTGATAACTTAAAGAAAAAGGTAAAGCGTATGCGTACCGAGTACCAATCGGTAGAAAAGAATATCCATCAGATTGAACTGAAACTAGAAGGGCACTATAAAAACTTGGCAAAAGACGTCAATATATTTGATAAGCTGTTTGTAGAAAATCAAAACTATTTTAAGGAACTTTCGCTGTACATTGCGGCAGGAGAAGAGAAATTACAGGAAGCCCACTCCACTACACTACCGCAATTAAAGTCAGAGGCCGAAGCTTCCGGAGATCAACATAAAGTACAAGCGTATAAAGACATGGAGCAGCATGTGGTGCGTTTTGAACGTAAAATACATGACTTGAAGCTTACGCGGATGGTTGTGCTACAAACTGCCCCGCAAATTAGGTTAATACAAAACAACAGCTCGTCTTTGATGGAAAAAATCCAATCTTCGCTGGTGAATACCATTCCGTTATGGAAAAACCAAATGATATTGACGTTGGGTATTGCTCATTCGCAGCGGGCATTAGAAGCGCAAAAGGCGGTTACGGATGCAACCAATGAATTGCTGAGACGAAACTCCGAGATGCTGAAAGACTCGACCATTAATATTGCGAAAGAAACAGAACGCGGTATTGTCGATATTGAAACCATCAAAAAGGCTAACCAGGATATTGTTTCCACGATTGATCAAGTACTCCAGATACAACGGGAAGGTCGGGAGAAACGCAAAGTTGTAGAACAGGAATTACTCCAATCCGAAAATGAATTGAAGACGCATATCTTGAAGTCTGCAACGGATGAGAATAATTTATTAAACTAGTTTTTCTGTCACTTTTTTTTCCGCAAAAAAAGTAACCAAAAAAACTCGTCCTTCGAATGTTTGAGAGGAGGGAATGGTACTAAGGATGAGTTTCTACCGACCTCAAACATTCGGATGGACATTTTGTGTTAATAAGGGATAATACAATTTTGTATAGCGTGTTATTCCCTTGTTTAATAATCCTAAGGCTAAGGTAGTAAGGTAAAACAAATATAGACACCCTAAGCCCACGGTACGTGGGCTATAATCGACATCGTATCGTTTCGCGGCCAGCTTTTCGCAGGCTATTTCGGAAAGAACAAAATTTGTTTGACCGAAGGGAGTTTATTTTGTTCCGAAATAGGCAAGAAAAGGTAGCGAAACGATGCAAGTCGTGATCTTTTGCTTCTTTTCCATCTAGGGAAAAGAAGAAGAAAAATCAATCTTCCCATCGCTTTTTAGGCACACAAGAAATGCTATGTACTTTCCGCAACACGATAGGTCGCTGGTCATATCGGCTTTCTAATATTAAGGAATCGGTATTGTGGTAAGCAATGCGGTAACGAGGTAAGTATGTTCCGGTTCTATGGCAGCCAGAAACCTTGTATCTGCCATTTGGACGCGTGTAGATGCCTTCTCCGATCAAGCTATCGCCACGCACCACATAGACACCTTTCGCATACTCTGTCCATTTTCCGTCCTTATAACAGGAATCGGGTATACGTTGCATTTTAGCGTGCACCCGCATGGTGGTATATACCGAGTCACATACAAATCTAAATTCATGTAGGGTATAATCCATCATCTGCGATTGATGGAGGATACTGTCTTGAACCCACACACCCTGTAAATAATCTGCGCCTTCGGACTGCATTTCTGAATGACGAACACAGCTGCTTACAAAAAGAAGCATGCCTACCATCGTAGATAGGCATGCGAATAAGCGTTGTTTTGACGATAACAGTATAATCACCTGATTATTTTAAGCTTCCAACCATATCCTCCGGTTTCACCCACTCATCAAACTGCTCTGCTGTTACATACCCTAACGCAATGGCAGTTTCTTTAAGGGTAGCGTTATTTTTATGAGCAGTTTGCGCTATTTCTGCGGCTTTGTAATAGCCGATTTTGGTATTGAGAGCTGTTACAAGCATCAAGGAATTGTCCACAAGCTCTTTAATACGCGCGTAATTAGGTTCGATACCTGCGGCACAGTGCTCCTCAAAAGATACGCAAGCATCCCCGATAAGACGTGCCGATTGTAAGAAGTTGGCTGCCATAAGCGGTTTGAATACGTTCAATTCGTAATGTCCTTGTGTACCTCCGATGGTGATGGCAACATCATTTCCCATTACCTGTGCAGCAACCATCGTGAGCGCTTCGCATTGGGTAGGGTTCACTTTACCTGGCATGATGGAAGAACCCGGTTCGTTTTCCGGAATCAGGATTTCGCCGATACCCGAACGCGGACCGGAAGCCAGCATACGAATGTCGTTTGCTATTTTATTCAATGAAACGGCAAGCTGTTTAAGTGCACCATGTGTTTCCACGATAGCATCGTGTGCAGCTAGCGCCTCAAATTTATTCGGAGCTGTAACGAAAGGTAGTCCCGTAAACTCGGAGATATACCTGGCCACGACAACGTCATAACCCTCCGGCGTATTCAACCCAGTTCCTACTGCGGTGCCACCCAAGGCCAATTCGGATAAGTGAGCCAATGTATTCTTTACCGCTTTTAACCCATGATTAAGCTGTGCCACATAGCCCGAAAGTTCCTGTCCAAGTGTCAACGGCGTAGCATCCATTAAGTGCGTACGACCTATCTTGACGACTTTCATAAATTCTTCGGACTTACGTTGCAGCGTATCCCGTAGTTTTTCCACGCCCGGAATCGTTACTTCTACTACAGCTTTGTAGGCCGCGATATGCATACCGGTGGGGTAAGTATCGTTTGACGACTGCGATTTATTGACATCATCGTTTGCCTTTAATACCGGTTCACCCTCACCGATTTTGCCGCCAGCCAATACTTGCGCACGATTAGCGACTACTTCGTTGACATTCATATTGGATTGTGTGCCCGAACCGGTTTGCCAGATCACCAAAGGGAACTGGTCGTCGAGCTTGCCAGCTAAGATTTCATCACAGACAGCGCCGATCGCATCGCGTTTCTCTACGGATAAAACGCCTAACTCGTGATTAGCAAAAGCCGCCGCTTTCTTTAAATAAGCGAAACCTTCGATAATCTCTTTCGGCATAGACGCTGCCGGACCAATCTTAAAATTGTTACGTGAACGTTCAGTTTGTGCTCCCCAGTATTTATCCGCAGGAACTTGAACTTCACCCATGGTATCTTTTTCTATCCTAAATGACATAGTGTGCGTGAATGTTAAACGTTAAAAAATCAACCTGTAAAGGGTTGTGCAACAAAGTTAATGAAACTTGAAGGAAAAAGGAATTTTTGTTTGTGCTGTTGTTGAGCGTCCTTTTAATACTGTCTTGAATTAAAAAGTTAAAAATGTTAAAGGTGCTGGTACCGTATGTTTTTAACTCTATTTTCGTGATTATCAATATTTTGTTAAACTTTAATATTTCAATTATGAACAAACGCTACTTATTTTTATGCCTGTTTTTCTGCATGGCAATGACAACTGCCCATGGCCAGATTTCTACTAATCCCCCAAAGCATAATTTCAGCATTGGCCCCCTTGCTGGTTACGATTATGAACTCAAAGGGCCTGTATATGGCGGCGGATTGATGTATGAATTTCGACCCTTTAAGAATGTGGGGTTTACCGCCGGATTTAATTACGAGCAGATGCGGAAAAATGTTCCGGAATCCAGCTTTGGAGAGGAAACCTGGCGACACGAGGTATACGCTTTTCATGTCGGTGCCAGATACTACATGGGTGATTTTTATCTTGGAGCGGCATTGGGATTAGGACATGAGCGGGGTACGTTCAAACAGACCGATGGGATGACCCGCAGTGGGGGAAGCACGAACAGCTTATACAAAAGTATTGGTGCTGGATACCAGATATCGTTACGAAACCGGGATGCGATCGAGATTGAAACTGGGACATTCGGCACATCAACTTCCATGAAAGTCGGCGGGACGGTGCGGTATAAGTTTAGAAGATAAGCGAACTGTTCCGATGTAAACGGTTGGGGTTTCTACATCCCCAACCGTTTATTGATACGTTGCTGTATATGATGGTACAGTTGTTTGGGCTTCAGTGTACGCCAGGGGAAGCTGTTAAGATCACCGCCAAAATGGATGTAATAATCAATTCCCTGTGCCTGAAATTCCTGAATCACATGATCACGAAAATTCATAGCTACGATCCAGCCATCGTCGATATCCTGGAACCATTCTTCGTAATAAGAATCATCCGAACTATGGAAATTGAGAACATTTTCGCCGATAAGCAAAAACTTGCTGATCCCTTCTGCAATCATCATATCGATTATTTCGCGTTTTAGTAACATGATGTCGTTATAGATGGTGTCGTTCCATTCGCCGATGAGTTCGATGACAGCAAACCCCATGTCGTAGCTCGCATAGAGGATTTTGATGTACAGGGTTTGTGATCCGAATTCGTCCCACTGCGGATGCAGCAGAAAGTTATAAATCTGCTTATCGTATGCGAATTCGCTATATACCGTGCCGTAGAAAGGCGATTTTTCGTCTTCCGAGGCGATGTAATCATCGCGCCAATTATAATAAGGTTCGATTTCGTGCATATATTTTTATGTGTCTTTTTTTTAGAAAAAAGGACGAAAAAATCGTCGCAGCGGATATTTGAAAGAATGTGTAGTGCACTAGCGTATTTCTGCATACTTCAAATCTCCGGAGACGACATTCTTCAGTTAATTGAGGGACGTGCAATACTGTCACCAACAAAAACAAAGATAAAACCATCAGGATTTATTCAAACCATAAAGGGTAATGAATACACCGAGCTTGCGAGCTCTTGAACACAGACAAAACAAACACTGGTGAAAAATCTGATAGCTTCATCGCCGCTAAAAAACAAATTTAACGGATGAAAATAATTATCACGTAGTTTTTACGAGAATATTATGAACAATAACGCATTTAATACGTATATTATTCGAATACTTGTCAACTTATTACGCAACTATTTGAGAAAACTATTTTAATTTTGCAACTGAATTTTATCCATGCAAAAAGGTACTAAACGGAATATCTTTGTAGCAGCTACTTATGCTGCCGTATTGTTCTTGGGGATCCTACTGGGGCAGAACTATGCGGACGAGCAGGGAAGTAAACCCGGTAACACATTGATACCTATCGGTTTGTCGAGTAATACGTGGAAAGTACAGCAATTGTTAAACCTTGTGGCGGAAGCTTATGTGGATAGTGTTGACATTGATTCGGTACAAAATGGAGCCATCAACCACATTATTTCTCATTTAGATCCTTACTCGCATTATTTGGTTCCGAACGAGTCGCAACGACAAACCGAAATTTTGGAGGGAACATTTGAAGGTATCGGCATGGAGTATTTTAACCTGAACGATACGTTGATGATTGTCTCCCTAATTAACGGCGGGCCCGCTGATAAGGCGGGATTTCGGGTAGGGGATAAGCTCCTGAAAATAGGAAATCAAACAGTAGCAGGTATACATATTTCTCGCGAGAAGGTGGAGAAGTTGATCCGAGGGCGTCGGGGAACGGATGTCAGTATCCATGTAAAGCGAGATGGGGAGGCGATGGATACACCGATTAAAGTAGTTCGTGATCAGGTAACGGTAAGCTCGTTAGATGTCGTTTATATGATTGAACCCGGTGTGGGATACGTCAAGATAAGACGATTTGGGATTAATACAGCGGACGAATTTCGACAGGCTATCACGGAGCTGAAAAAACAGGGTGCACAAAAATTGATTCTTGATCTACGCGATAACGGCGGCGGGTATTTCCATATGGCAATCAAGGTAGCTAGCGAATTTTTTTCTGACAAGCGTCTTATTGTCTATACCCAAGGAGCGCACGAAGAGCGACACGAATATTATTCCGATAGTATACACGGAGGCCATTTTGCAACGGAAGACTTGACCATATTGATTAACGAAAATACCGCTTCGGCGAGTGAGATTGTAGCAGGAGCTGTTCAAGATTGGGATCGTGGAACAATTATCGGAAGGCGGTCGTATGGAAAGGGAATCGTACAGGAGCAATTTGATTTTTCAGACGGTTCGACAGTAAATTTGAGTATCGCACGTTATTTCACCCCACTTGGACGAAGTATACAAAAGAAATATATGGCGAATTGGTCTATAATGGATGACTTCAGTTCGATGTATAGTGGATTGTGGGCACTGGATACCTTATATGCGCATGGAAAGGCCTTTGAAACGAAGGCAGGTAAGCGCGTCTATAGCGGAGGAGGCATATTACCCGATATTCATGTGGCACAGGATTCGAATGCATTAAGCCTTTTCTATCAGGACTTAATACAATATAGTTTTATCGAGCAATTTGTATATACGCGTTTTACAAAGCAGACACCGGCTTATTCTATTGAGAATTTCTTACAGGGCTACCACTTGCCCGATAATGAATACCATGCATTTATTGACTTTGTCCGCGAGGAGGGCTTTGTCATCTCGGATAGAAAGAAAGACGAGCTAAGGGGACTTATCGAATCGGATATCGAAGCGCTTGTAGGACGCTTTTATTTCGGACGCGAAGCCTATTTCAAAGTTAAAAATCGGAACGATAACTTTGTGCGAAAAGCATTGGATTTTTTGGGCGAGTGATGAATGATAAATTACTTAGCCTCTTTTTCCGGTATTTGAGCGCGTAAAGCTAACGAAGATACTTTTTCCATTAAGAGGTCCCTATGACGAGTTAATAGCGAATTCTTCTCTTCGAGATCACGTACCCTATCTTGTAAAGCAATGATTCTTTTTAATAACGAATTTTCTTTTAATAGGCCCTGAGATGCCTCCTGATTATATAACCCAGATATTTCGTTTACTGTATTAAATGTGGTACGGAAGCCCTTATTGGGTTCTGGTTTCGCTATTTTCAGTAGAGGCATGGTCTTTTTTATCCAGGCCAACATCGTCCGTTTATCCTTAACGTTATATGTGACCATAGCTTCCTCCAAAAGCAGTTCACCGCTAACAATAGCCTTTACGGCTTCTATTTGAAGTTCCTGTTTAGATTTCATCTGTGTGTTTGTAAACGTTATACTCTTTCCCTCATCCAGATGTTGAAATCCTTCCTTTTAATCGATTTAATAGTACAATAAGAGAAATGATCGATCCCTTGAAAAAAGAGAAAAATAGCTTGACATGGACAATTCCATGTCAAGCGCAACCAATAGTAAATGCAATCATCAACTTAAAAATTTTTTAAGTCATTTGATACGGTGGGTAGGTTAGTTATAATCTCTTACACAACGGATTTTCATACCCCAGTCTACGGTAGAGAATCCCCCGTCTCGGTTAGAAACAACACTATACCAATTGCCGTTTTCTTGATGTCTTCCGGCCCAAAGAATCCACAAGGAAGTTGTAGACCAACGCCAGCCCTCTCTCGGTTGAAGGATGTTTGAATTTGTAGGTACTCTGTAGCCCGTCTCGGGAAAAAATAAACCCTCATCATCGATGGTTGGATACCAAGCGCCATCTATACCGTCCATAATGCGAGGTTCCGATGTATCCGTTTCGCCGCTTAAAATGTCGAAATCTTCTTTTGTTGGCGTGCGCCATTGATTACCGTCCATCACCAATGCACAGGGGTCCCCTAGATTGGCAGCAGAGCGATCAAATTCCCGACCGTCGCCATACGGATAAAGGTGCCCAAAAGGGAAATAGCTACCACCTCCTTGATTTTGTGCAAAGTTATATATATCCGTATTGGTATCGTATGCAAGATCTCCTTCGGCCCAAATTAAACCACCGACGTCCTGTGGATGCTTTTTAATGGTAATGTTTAAATCATAACGTTCGCCAGGATGAATTGAAATCCCACCGATTTCCACATTGTTTTTTGTGACATCCCCAATTTTTATTGCTCCGATTTTCAGAATACCGTTTGTCGTACTTGGATGAGCGATAATGGTGGGTAGGGAGGTGATGGTGTTACTTCCCAAAACGTCCATTTGAACCGGTGATCCGTCGGTACTTATGTTGTTATAGGTTATTGCCCCATCTGTTAACGCCAAGTCGACTTCGTTGTAGTGAGGCGCTAAATAGAAATTGTCCGCGATCTCGATCGATCCGATTTGACTTCCATCAACTGTTGTCGTAATTTCGCTGAACAGATGTCTTAAGGTAATATTCAAGGTATTGTCTCCGGCAGTTACGACTTGATCTATACGCGTATACAAGAGATCCGACGTTCCTGCAATGCTTTCTACTTTCACTGTAGACAAAGGATCTGTCCCGATACTTGGTACAAGATCGGAATTGTTTAAAGAATAAGCAATAAATGTATAGGTTTGGTCAGCAGCCAGCTCAAATGGTTCGGGTGCGCTACCGCCAATTATATAATCCGCTTGGTCAACGTAATCTCCTTTGCTATCATAAACCACAACGATATAGGTAACACCTGTTGGTAACGGATTTGCCGCTTGAATTTTTGATGACGAGGCTTGAGCCCGAGGGGCATTTGCTCTTTTTAAATGCGCAACGCCGGACGCTTGATCCTCTGCGTCTGTTCTTGACAACGTCGCTTGCATATAATGGTCATTATCCAACCGAACACTGACTGTCTGAACACGAGAAAGGGAATTCTTCGCGCTCGCTTGCTTTGCAGATGAAGACTTTAACCCACTTGTTTCGGCGTGGTCTATACCGGCAACGCGTACTTGGACTTTGGCTACCTTATCCGAATGGATAGTGTTTTCTTCCTTCGAACAGGCCGTAAGGAAAACAAGAGAAATGAGGATGCCGATAACCGGCTTAAGCATCGGTCGACTTAATATTTTTTTCATAATACAATCTTTGGATTAACGTGTGTTGGTCTCCGTTAAATAATAGCGTTACCAATTAATTTCTTTGCTCTGGGTGGACTCTTGATCCCATTGTTCATTGACTGATCCGGAGCCTATGTTTCCCGCTCCGGATCCGGAGGCAATCGAATACTCCATTTCGATAGACATTCCTTGGATCATGGGCGGGATATAGGTCTGTCTTTCCTGTAAGATACCTACATCTTTCTTTTTTGGTCTGTTTAATTTTTTCATTGTTGTTTGAGGTTATTCATATTTATGATGAAATATCGATTCTAAATTTTTTGTCATCGCATTTCTGCGACAATAATAGTATTTAGATGATTGGACGCAAAAAAAGTGATATTCACATAGGTATCACATTTTCGTAAGTGGCTGTTTTATAAGTTTTTATTTCTTGGTTAAAAGAGCTGCCTCGGTAAAAATAAAAAGAGGGCTTACCTTTTGGAAAGTCCCTCGTTTTATTTATAAAATTGTGATTGTACTTAGTTTTGTACGCAGCGGATTTGGTAAGCCGTACTTGAACTGCGTGGTGTCTCCGATACGTTCATGGTATAAGTACCCTGAACTTGAAGAGCTCCAAAATCGCCGTTGCTGTTACGTAGTAGATAATAACCAAAACCTTCCTCTTGTTTGTCGGATCCATTGTTGTAGACACCCGTGTAAGGAATAAACAGATACTGCGCCTTGTCCTCATCTGGTCGCGACTGTGTGCCGAAAAATACTCCTTGTTGTCCCGATGTTCCGGTATAATAGCCACCCCATCTGGCAGGGGCATATTGATTAGGACCTGGATTGTCCGCTCCTTGGTCGTTATTACCTATCGGATTTGTCCGTCTCTTTAATGTATTCATTTCTGCGGTAGTAGGCAATCTCCACGTGTTGAGGGGATAAACTAATGCACAAGGGTCCCCGTTAGTCCCGTTCATTTCGGGGTTCGGTCCTCGATTAATATCGTCCCCGTTTCCGTTTAATCCGAATACTTTTGGCTTCACGTAATTCGGGAAGAAATATGAATCTGAAATTTGATTGTTTGACGTAAAGTCATAGGTATCGGTTGCGGGATCATATGTCAAATGTCCCGGAGCCCACATAGAGCCCCCAATATCAATGCCCGTATCCTCCTTATCACCCAAATTTAATTCCAGTATATATTGAACACCGGCTTTTAGTGCCCAGCCGTCGCTGCTAATGGCTCCGTCAATACCGTTGATAGTTACATCGCTCAATTCCACAATACCGTTGTTTGTATCCTCAACAGCAATCATAACGGGGTCACTTGTCCAAGTTTGACCTACAGACTGGTTTGTAAACTTAATAGCTGCTGCAGTTGTCGCTGAACCGAAAGTAACGCTACCTGTTTCCTCGTTAAATGTGTAGTTATAATTTGGAGCGAGGGTACCTGCATTAATAGCAGTGATTTGGCGGCCAGCACCTGCATTGAATACAACGGTTACTTCTGTAAGCTTGTGTCCCAATACAATATCAAGGGTGTTACTACCGGCGGCTATCGCGACCTCTTTTTCCCACCACAAAGGATCCTGATCCGCAGAACCCTCTTCTGCGCTCGCGTCTCCATATGCAAATGCTTGGAAAGTATAAGTTTTTCCGCCTTCTAGCGCAAACTTTTCGGTATTACCTTCGCCTTGTATAAACGTTTTTTGATCTACATATGTAGCACCGTCGTATACTCGAACTGTATACGCTGTACCTGGGGCTAATGCCAAGATTTCTCCCGTGCCAGTAGTTATCGTCTCTGCACGGTTTGCAGAAGCACGTAATGCCGGTGCTGTAGGTGTTACTTCTTTCAGGGTTGCGGTAACATTATATAGCTCGTTAAACTTGATTACTTGACGTTGTACAGCAGGTGTTGCAATAGTATTGCCTGCGCTAGCAGATGCGCGTAGACCAGCTTTAGCTTTATTGCCGGTTGAAGGCCCCACACCTTGCATGTTGACGGTAACAGTCGCTTCACCACGTAAGTTATCGACGCCATTTTCTTTTTGACAAGATGCAAAGACAGAAACCGCGATAAAGCAGGCCACTAAGGTTTTGATGTAATTATGTCTCATTATTTGGAAATTGTGATATTAAATAAAATTGAATGTAATCGCGTAGTGTAACCTCCTAGTCTACCAATGATTGTTTTGTACCTCTTGCGTTTGTGTTTCCGTAGTATTCCATTGATGGCTGGTCGAAGGTGCTGCCGAACCAGAAGCAATACCATACTCTAATTCTATTTCCATTGATCGCAAGACCGGGGCTTCATAGCTGAGCTTTGTGTCTAAATTTTTTGTTGATTTTGTTTTTTTCATGATTTTTTATTGTCGATATTTTATTCCTTGTATCGAAGGCCATACTACATAAACGCTGACCCTGATGAATCTCATTAATTATTGATTTGGGTGCAAAGGAACAGGTTTTGTTATTGTTTTTTGGGGAAAGGATCCCCCTTGTAACATGCTTTTGCGATGCTTTTTGCGATATATAGCAAAAACATGCTATGCCTTTCTAGTTAACTGTAGTTGAAAGTTTACATTTAGAACACTGACGGTATTTAGCAAATAAAATAGTTGATTTTTTATGGGATATTTGTTGCACTTATGAGCAATTTAACACATGCTGTAGTATTAGATGATCACCAATTATTTGCGGATTCTTTTGCGCTGCTGCTACAAAGACATGGTGCTTTCGATGCGGTCTCATCCTTTAGTAAAGTGGATGAATTCTTCGGTTTTCTAGAAACTTTTGGGGATCAGACGCTCTTTGTTTTTTTGGATTATTATCTTCCGGACACAAATGGCCTCGCACTCTTAACCGATATTAGAAGACTGAATAGGCATGCCAAGATTATTTTTATAACCGGTACCATTTCACCCGCAGTTGTAAGGAATATCGTTAAATACAAACCGAATGGACTACTGAGTAAATCTGCAGATATCCACGATTTTATCCGATGTATTAAGGACATTGAACGTGGACGGCAATATATTGATACACAATTTGAACCGTATTTGACGCAACGCGACGAGATTGCTGTGAACTTCACACCTAGAGAAATTGAATTGTTAAAATACTTCTCACAGGGAAATACAATAGCAGAAACAGCTGTTAAGACCTTTTTAAGCCCGCATACAGTCGTTGCACACCGCCGGAACATGATGGCGAAAGCTAATGCGCAGACGATTGCCCAGATGCTTACCTATGCACGGGATAACGAGTTGATCTAGTTTTCCGTTGTTTCTTCTGCAGTGTCAATTTCAAACCAGAATGTTGTCCCTTTTCCGAACGTGCTTTCGACAAATAATTCACTGTTATTTAGCTGAAGGTAGTGTCTACATATCTGTATGCCCAGGCCAGAGCCTTCCTCGTTTTGTGTGCCATACTGTCGGGCGTAGGTAGATACAGTAAAGAGGTTTTTGATCGTTTTTTCAGACATGCCGATGCCGGTGTCAATGATTTGTATTTTTATACGACGATTATTTGCTGCTGATGTGGTACGGATATGGACAACAGCTCCGGGATGAGAAAACTTGATGCTGTTATCGATTAAGTTACGGATCACCGTAGCGATAGCTTCTTCGTCAGCATATACTTTGGTACCTAAATCGTACGTGGCCACCAATTGAATGTTTTTGTCCCGCGCTTTTTTTTGATACAGCTCACATATAGGTTGTAGCACATCCTCGATAAGGAATACTGTTTTTTGCAATTTTGTGTAACGCAGTTGGAGCCTCACCCACAACAGCAAATCGTCGAGAAGGTGGATTAAATTATTTACATCTTGATGTGAATAGGACATTAGCTGTTGGATTTCTTCGGGCGACAAATGCTTGTTTTCAAAAAGGGATAGTACTTTTTGCAAACTTGTTATCGGATGGCGCACATCATGTGCTACCAATGATATCAGTTGTTCTTTAAAATGATTGGATGATTCCAACTGAACATGTTGTTCTTCCAGCAAATTGTTTGTTTCCTTCAGGATGCGATTTGTTTTGTGTTTTTGTTTAATATTGCTATACAATAAAAAGGCCGTGACCATCAATACAAAAACCAGCGCGACAGCACCATATAAGAATTGTCGCTGTTTTTTCAATTGCATATGATAGATCAGTTTTGCCTGTTCCTGATCTTTTTGGTACTTGTATTTTTCTTCCATGCGTACCAACTCTTCTTTATTCCTCTGACTGTATAGACTATCTGCAGCCGTTATCGCTTGCTTATAATAATCTAATGCTTGTTTATGATGTCCTTTTTTCTCGTAAAGCTTGGCCAATTGATTTGCTGCGGTTTGTATGTAATAGAGTTGCTGTTGTTTCTTGGCCAAGTCTAAGCTTTTGGTAGCAAATCGATTTGCAAGGATATCATTGCCGAGTTTTGCATAGCAAGTGGCAAGATTGTCCAGTAAGCGTAGATATTCTGTCTGTTCACCCGTAGAGGTTAATACTTCTTTTGCTTGGAAGAAATAAGCTAATGCTTTCTGGTAGTTTCCTTTCTCCATAAAGAAGGCACCCAAAGACTGCAAAGCGTTTCCGATCGCTTTTTTATTTTGTTGTTTTTCTGCCAGCGTTAGAGATTTAAAATAGAGCGCTTCTGCTTTCTTGAAATTTTTCTTTTTCAAAAATAAATGTGCCATATTCCCTAAAATGAAAGTAGAATGTGTAGTGTCGCCGTTTGATTCGTATAACTGTAAGCTTTTGTCGTAAAACTGGATGGCTTGATCATTTTTGAATTGATAATGATATACCATGCCGATGTTATGATGTACATGTGCTAAGGTACTTATGAGTTTCTCTTTCTCGGCAATTGCTAAGGCTTCATTTAGATTGACCAGTGCCTCGTCGTGTGCACCTAAAGCCAGATAGGCCATAGCGATATTGCTATGTAGCCGAGCTTGGAAGGAGGTCTCCTCCATTTCTTGCGAAAGTGCTATGGCTCGTTTATAAGATTGCACTGCTTCGCCATAATTTCCCTTTTCGTAATGGCCGAGACCTAAATTCCTATAGGCCAACATCTGTCCCTTGGTATAGGCAAGTGTGCTGCTTATAGAAAGCGCCTGTTCAGCTAAAATAATGGTGGAATCAGGCTTTGAGGACCAAAATGTCGGAGCTTCTTGGTTTAATTGGTTAACAAGATTGGTATCTGGTGTCAACAAGAGTTTCTTTTGTTGAGCAGTTGCAATATGACAAATTAATAATTGGGATAGAAGTAAGATTAAAAACTTCCTGTCTTTTAAAAAGCACAAACTCATCTCGCTCAATTGATTAAGAATAAGTGAACAATATAGTGTTTTTGCATCTAAGAGTCTGTTTAAAATTCACCTAATTGTTTTTTTATGCCTCTTTCTGGCTGCAACTTCGTTAAATTTTATCGAGATAGCTTCCGGCTATTCCAAGAAAATTTGCCTTGTTTCGCTTAAAAATAACCTGTAAAATTCTTAATAATACAACTTTAAATAGGCGCTAAAATGATTGCTTACAATCTAATATCTGCAAAAAGAGGGTAATGGTCAGAAAGTTCTTGCTTGATTATTTGGTAATTTTCGACTTGAAACCCGGGACTACAGAAGATGTAATCAATCTGAAAGAGCGGGAGCATTTCATAATGTGTAACGCCCCATCCCCGACCCTTTTCTCGGAAAGTGTTTTTCAATCCTTTTCGGATAAGATTGACACTATACGACATGGGTGTATCATTAAAGTCGCCCATAACGATAATAGGGTAATGCGTTGCATCCATGTGGTCTCGTAATGCTCTCGCCTGTTGACTACGTTGTTCGAAAGCATATTTCAGCTTCCTGCCCACGCGCGTAGTGGCGTGTTCCTCGTTCGAGGTATTAGACGGGTTTTGAATAAATTCCTTGTCTTCCGTCTGCAGCCCAAAAGAGCGTAAATGTACGTTATATACACGGATCGTGTCTTGACCTTTTCGTATATCTGAAAAGGTGATGCGGTTGATACCATACTCATTTTTGGTAATAGTACCGGAGTGTATAATCGGATATTTAGAAAAAATAATTTGCCCGTACCCCTCATGCTCGCTTTTAGTTGCTGGTTCGAAAAAATAATCTTCCAGTCCGCTCTCGGCCACAATGCGATCACTCATCTGTTTGGTGCCTTTGATCTTGGTAAAGAATTCTTGGATACAGAGGATGTCTGGATCCGTGTTTGTTATAAGCGATACCACTTCATCCCGAATAGTTGTTGAGGCTACGCCATTTACTTCGTTGAAGAGATGCGCGTTGAAACTCATTACGCGTATAGCTTTTTCATTTCTATCTGCGTTTGTATGTTGCGAACGAAAGCCGATATGCTGCGTGAGCAAATTCCATCCGAGAAGAATCGGAATTAAGGTGTAGAGGGAATAAAAAGGACGACGTAATAGCCAATACAGGACAAAGCCAATGTTGACTATTAAGATGGGAAGATAGCCTAGACCAAAGAAAGGTAAAACCCAGAGTGTTTTAGGGTTGATAAAGGATGCTGCATAACTCAAAAGTAAGAAGAGTACAGCAACCATATTACATAAAAATATCGCTTTACTGAAATAACCTAGATTCTTTTTGAAGAGACTCTTCCTTGCCATGACTATTTATCATCCTTACTTGCTTTGAATAGCACTTCTTTCTCCCGTGAAGTTAAGCTTTCATAGCCGCCTACAGAAATTTTATCCAAAATTTCGTCAATTTCTTCTTGATTCGGAAGATCGGATACATGCTTGTAACTGCTGTAAGTGGTTGAAGTGGTTTTGTTTTGGTGCACGACTTTCATCTTCGACTTTTTTATGCGTTTTCTTAATTTTAATAAACTAAAATCTTTTCCTTTATTCAAGGATTGGATAAAGAGAATACCCCAGCCCGCTGCTGCCAGAAAGCTGATGCCGCCAGCCTTATTCATCAGACCTGTAAAAACCAGCTCTACACAAATATAAATAAGGGCAATGGTTTTTAAGGAAATCGATCCCAATAGGAGTAGGCGTACTTCGTATCGGGGCGCTAAGGTGGCTACGGAAGCTACTAAGGCGCCCAGAGCAAATGTAGAGGTGTGAAAGGATAATTGTACACTATTTTGTAATATCGGTACAAATCCAAGACCGAGATAGAGGCATGCTCCTAAAAGAGCGGTGCTGAAATAAAGAAATAAGAATTGCCGCCTGTTCAGAAAATTTAAAAAAATATTGCCCATCCAGTATAACCACAGACAATCAAACAACAACTGAAACAATCCTGTATATAAAAAAGGATAGGTGATGATGGACCAGGGTTGTGTCACAAACTGACTCAAAGATAGCGGCAAGCTCAGATAATCGATGGCATAGGCGTAGAGCGATACCTGAAGAAGGTTGACTTCTTTTAGTAGATCCAACAGATGGATGAGTACGAAGATGATAACTTGTACGGATATGATAAAAGGGATGGGAGACTTACTCTGGTAAGTATCACGCCAAAAAGTTTTTAACACGCTCTCTTTCATCAGTTACACTAATCTTTAGTACATGCTGCCCCTTTTAATACGCCATATTTTGAGTAAGATATAGGCGAACAAAGCTCCTCCCACGTGGGCTAGGTGGGCAATAGATCCTCCAGAATTTGAAAAGCCTAAATATATCTCAATTAAAATTAAAATCGGAATAAAAAATTTCGCTTTTATGGGAATCGGGATAAACATGAGGTAAAGCGACATATTGGGAAACAGAAACCCAAAAGCTAACAACAGCCCATATATGGCGCCAGAGGCACCGACAAGCGGTGTGCCGTATATAGAGGCTAGCGTGTTAAATTGATCCTGTGTGACGTCCAGATTGGAGCTCACCCGATTGCTTAACATATCGAAATTTAAAAATTCAGATGCCCGAACCGTTCCGGCGATGTTATAGACCTCTGCCGCTTGTACACCGTATTGCAATACAAGTGCCCCGAGCCCGCAAATCAAATAAAAATTTATAAAACGCTTAGATCCTAAAACTTGTTCGATAATCGGTCCAAACATGACGAGTGCGAACATATTAAAGAAAATATGCCCGAACCCCCCATGCATAAACATATAGGTAATCAATTGCCAGATATGAAAGAAAGGTGAATCTGGATAGAATACCCCAAAAAAACGAGGGGCTTGCGTGAAAATGGCAGAGCCAATAAAACACACCACGTTAATGATGAGTAGATTTTTGACGACGGGCGTTAAATTCGAGAGGATGTTGTTCATATACTATACCGTAGGTTGTAAATGTTTAGTTTCTATTAAATCGTTCCATGAGTTCTTGCAAGGTAATCGTCACTACAATCGGCTTGCCGTGTATCGATATACTCGGCGATTGGGTAGCAAAGAGTTTGTCTATCAATTCAGCCATCTCTTGGTTGTCTAACGCTGTACCCGGTTTGATTGCCGCGTTTTTTGCGAGACTACGTGCTAAGTTTTCTCTTTTATTAAGTTGTAATTCGTCTTTATTGTTTTTGAAATCTTCCAAAAGCTGTTCTAAAATTTTTGTTTCGTGGATACCTTGCCCTAAATCTGCCGGAATACCATCAACAATAAAAGTGGTTTTCCCGAAAGGCCGAACTTGGAAGCCTAAGGTTTGGATTTCGGGTAGAATGTCTTCCATCAATACACAGTCTGCGGGACTTAGCTCGACAGTTTGGGGAAACAAACTTTGTTGGCTACTTCCTTGGTTATGTTCCAGCTGCTCCATATAGTGTTCATATAAAATACGTTCATGAGCCGCTTGCTGGTCTATCAGCATGAACCCCGAATGAATCTGTGACACGATAAAGCGATTATGCAACTGAAAAAACTGTTTAACAGGATCTTGAGAAATGGTAGAAGAGGACGTGTGTTCTCTTGCCGAGACGCTCGAAAATGCTTTTTCTTCCTCGTGTAAAGATAATTGTTCAGGGGTGCCCTCTTGTGTAATTTGGTATAAGGAATCCCAATTTTGCGGAATTCCGGTTTTCTTTTCCAACCCCGCTGCATAACTGGAGGCACGAGAACTAGCCGAAGAAGATTTCGCGTCTTCAAAAGGATTGAAATTCGGGTTAAAGGAAATAGTGGGTGCCTGAATCTCTTCCAGTGGTTTATTGGTAATGAAATTCGTGAAACTTGTTTCTTGATTGAAGTCTAATGTCGGCGTAATATTATACCGGCCCAACGAGCGTTTAACGGTCGATCTTAAAATCGCATACATTGCTTTGTCGTCCTCATACTTAATTTCTGTTTTTGTAGGGTGGACGTTGATGTCAATTTTGGAGGGGTCTATCTCGATAAACAAAACGTATAACGGATAGGTGTCTGTCGGCAGAATATCCTCGTAAGCATTCATGACAGCGTGATGGAGATAAGGATCCTTCACAAAACGTTTATTGACGAAAAAAAACTGTTCACCACGGGTTTTCTTTGCAAATTCTGGTTTGCCGATAAATCCGCTGACGGTAATAATAGTCGTGTCTTCCTCTACGGGCACAAGACGTTGATTATAGTTGTTTCCAAAAAGGTGTACTATCCGTTGCTTCAAGGTTTCGGAAGGTAAATGAAAGAGTTCATTACCCTCACTATGTAAACTGAAGAATATTCTTGGATGCGCCAAGGCTACACGTTGAAATTCGTCAATGATGTGACGCATTTCAACGGAATTGCTTTTCAAGAAATTACGGCGGGCAGGAATATTGTAAAAAAGGTTTTTTACGCAGATACTCGTGCCGGCGGGCAACGCTTCGGGTTGCTGACTGACGACCTTCGAACCCTCAATTTGTATAATCGTTCCCAGTTCGTCTTCCACACGTCTGCTTTTCAGCTCTACCTGCGCAATGGCGGCAATCGACGCGAGAGCCTCTCCACGGAAACCCATTGTCCGGATAGCAAATAAATCTTCTGCCTGGCGTATTTTGGACGTAGCATGTCTTTCAAAACAAAGGCGAGCATCGGTGATGCTCATACCACAGCCATTATCAATGACTTGTATGAGGGATTTTCCAGCGTCTTTAACGATAAGTTTAATTTTATCCGCTCCCGCATCGATTGCATTTTCAATAAGTTCTTTTACCGCAGAAGCTGGGCGTTGTACCACTTCTCCTGCAGCAATCTGATTGGCAACTGAATCCGGCAGTAACTGTATAATATCTGACATACAAGAGCAAAGTTACTAATTTTTCGTGATTCATAACTTGTACTCCTAACGCGCGATTTGGTTATTATACAAATGTTTAATATCTTTATTGTAGAAACCAAATATAACGAAGTATGAGAAAGGAATTAACAGAACGGGAATGGGAGTTGATTGAAACTATCCGTAATTATAAAAAAACGTATCCTCCATCTGTTGAACTTGAGTGGTATATCATGATGCTCGTGGATATATTGTTGGACAAAGAACAAAATTAATAACAGCTCTTGAAAAGGGCATGAAAACAAAAGATATGGAAGTGCAAGTAAAAAAAGAAAGTATGAAATCTCAACTATGGGATATCATTGTAGATGTGTCTTGGGCACAGATATCACAAAAATATTTTGGTAAATCCCGGTCTTGGTTAAGTCAGAAGATGAATGGGCTTGATGGGAATGGTACCGCGACAGAGTTTACAGAGGAAGAAAAAGAAAAACTAAAACACGCGCTTAATGATTTGGCTGAGCGTATACGGATTTGTTCAGATAAGCTTTAGTTCTTGTTGTTTTCCGACTTAAGCCCTGTGCGCGCTTCGCAGGTTTTTTTAAAGCCTATGAAATATACATCATTACGTTGGTGGATACACCTTCCCATCTTATTTTCAGCTCTACTTTTTGTTTCGAGTGGTTTGTCTCCGCATTTGTACACCGTCGAAACGTTACCCAGTCCGAAAGAAGCAGGGCAAGATTTTTACGTCAGTAATCCGGATGCTGTATTGTCTTCTGCAATCGTAGACCAACTAAATATGCTTTCTGTCGGAGTAGATAAAGTCTCGGGAGTGGAGTATGCTGTAGCCGTGGTCAATGATTTTGAGGGATATGATATATTCGAATTTGCAATGGAATTGTTCAATACATGGGGGATAGGCAAGCAAGGACAAAATAACGGGCTGCTATTATTTATTGCCAAAGACCGGAGGGAATACCGCTTTATATCTGGATATGGCATGGAAGCGATTTTTCCAGATGTTTATTTGCATCGTATTGGTGAGAAATATCTTGTTCCTCATTTTAAGGAAGGGGATTATGACCAAGGTGTGTTGGAGGCATCCACCGTTATCCAGCACGCATTGATGTCGTCGGATGTGCAAGCAGAGCTACACCGTATGATGCCAGAAGCAACACCTTTCTTTAGTCAGCGTAACGTCCACCTAAAAAATACACTTATTGTTGTCGTGCTGTATATGGGGATGTATTACTGGGTAGATCGATCGGGGAAAAAATGGAAAAAAGGGGGACAAGTTTATGCAAGAAGTAACCGTAGCACAAAAGTTCGCACAAAAAAAAGAAAACAAGGTTGTAGCGGTTGGTTTGCTTATACGATCATGGGTGGTTTGGCAACGGTATTCACGATGTTGTTTATCATGCTGATTTTTGCTTTTTTAATAAGAGATATGAATCGCATGTTCCAACTTACTGTACTCCCCTATGTTTTTGCCATTTGGGGCAGTTACACGATGGCTTTCAAAATAGCTGAAGAACTGGATATTGTTAAAAAGAGTTATCGAGATGAAGAGAATAAGTTAAAAGCACTCCGTGGTTTTCAACGAAGCGTATTTATTTCTTATCTGTTCAGCCCGTTTATGCTGTTTGGCTTTTTTAACCTTAACCGAAAATGGAAAAATAGTCGACTACGGTTTATTCCGCCAGATGATTCTGGGGATTGGGAACGTGTTAACCGCGACACTGTGAAAGCGAGGGTAATACGTGATTATCTAAGCAAGGGACGGTTGAAAGAAGAAAGCCTGAATTCCCGATTTTATGAGATTTGGCTCCATAAAAAGACAGGAGAGAAGAAGATATTAGGTTGGAAAGGAAAAGACGAACTTGACGTATGTCCGTCTTGCGGATACCGAACTTATGAAAAGGGGATAAGAGGAAAGGTATTGAAGCGCGCGACATACACCAGCGCCGGATTACAAAAAATCTATGACGAATGTAGGCATTGCAAGCATAGAGAGGACAAGGGAACGCGGACGATTCCAAAGAAAGTACGCAGCTCCGGCAGTGGTGGCTCCAGTTCTGGGAGCGGCGGTTTTAGTGGTGGCTCCTCTAGTAGTGGGGGTGGTAGCTTTGGCGGCGGCTCATCGGGAGGCGGTGGTGCGGGAGGTAGGTGGTGATGTTTTACACCTGGGGATAGTACTAAGGGGGAGTTTGTGCAGTCGTAAAACATCCGAATGCAGTATCTAATTGTTGATAGAGGAAGCACAACTTTTTGTCTTGAAAAAAAAGAAAAATTATGTCATTTCGGCTTTTAAAAACCTAGCTGTTTCATTGCCTTTCTGCTTGACGAGGTCTTCCGGTAATCCAGCGAACATCAATTGCCCGCCACCTTTTCCGCCCTCAGGCCCCATGTCAATAACCCAGTCAGCAGTTTTTACGACATCCAGATTATGCTCAATGATTAATACGGTGTTTCCGCGATCTACTAGACGGTTGATAACACCCAATAAGACATTTACATCTTCAAAATGAAGACCGGTCGTCGGTTCGTCCAAAATATAGAACGTATTACCTGTATCCTTTTTAGACAGTTCGGTAGCCAGCTTGACCCGTTGTGCTTCCCCCCCGGAAAGCGTCGTAGACGATTGTCCTAATGTGATATAACCTAAGCCTACATCGTGTAATGTTTTGATCTTTCTATAAATGGAAGGAATGTTTTCAAAGAAATCTACCGCTTCATCGATACTCATATCTAAAACATCAGAGATTGATTTTCCACGGTAGCGGACCTCCAGCGTCTCACGGTTATAACGCTTCCCATGACAAGTCTCACAAGGGACCTGTACATCCGGTAAGAAATTCATTTCGATGATCTTCAAACCCGCTCCTTGGCAGGTTTCACAACGTCCTCCTTTGACATTAAAAGAAAAACGACCGGGCTTATAGCCTCGTATTTTTGCTTCCGGCAGTTGCACAAATAAAGTTCGGATATCTGAAAATACACCGGTATAAGTCGACGGGTTAGAGCGTGGTGTGCGACCTATCGGGCTTTGGTTGATTTCGATAACCTTGTCTATATGTTCGAGTCCTTCGATTTTTTTATAAGGTAGCGGTGTGCTTTTAGCGCGGAAAAAGTGTTTGTTTAATATCGGGTAGAGTGTCCCCGTGATTAGACTGGATTTTCCCGAACCGGACACGCCCGTCACCAAAATTAATTTTCCCAAAGGAAAATCTACTTGGACATTTTTTAAATTATGGCCAGATGCACCTTTTAGCGATAATATTTTGCCGTTACCTTTACGTCGTTTAGTAGGAATAGCAACTTCTTTCTGCCCATTGAGGTAGCTAGCGGTCAATGTGTTCGCTTTCAAAATTTCTGTCGGTGTTCCCTGAGCTACCACGCTTCCACCATGTATGCCGGCTTGTGGGCCCATGTCGATCACGTAATCAGCTTGTAGAATCATATCCTTGTCATGCTCGACTACCAATACGGAGTTACCGATATCACGTAGGTTTTTCAGTGAATGAATTAGCCGTTCGTTATCCCGTTGATGTAATCCGATGCTTGGTTCGTCCAGAATATAGAGGACGTTCACGAGTTGTGAACCTATTTGCGTTGCTAGTCGTATACGTTGGGCTTCGCCCCCCGAAAGTGTTTTGGAAGAACGGTCTAAAGTAAGATAACTTAATCCTACATCCAAGAGAAAACCTATTCGGGCTCGAATTTCCTTAAGTATTTCGGCAGCAATGGTGTTTTGGCGCTCGTTGAGACGCCCCTCTATACCTTCAAACCAATCGTGCAACGCATTAATATCCATTGTCGCCAGCTCATGAATATTCTTTTGGTCTATTCTGAAATGTAGAGATTCTTTTTTCAATCGAGCGCCCTCGCATGAGGGGCATACAATTTTTGTTCGGAAATCTTCTAGAATAGGCGCATCGTCTGAGCCTCTACCATTGATTTCTTCCAACATGTTGAAGATACCCGTAAACTGTATTTTGTATTCGCGCGCTCCATAACTCCCGTACGAAACGGTAAGACTTAAAGGCTCTTCACCTCCAAAAAGCAGTGTGTCCAGTTGCTCGTTGTTCAGTTTTTCGATCGGACTGGTCAACGAAAAATCCAGTTTTTTAGCCACCGCTTTTACAACTTGGAATGTCCAAGAGTCACGCGATGGGCCTAAAGGCAGAATAGCGCCCTTTTGTATGCTCGCTTTTTTATCGGGGATAACGATATCTTTGTCTATTTCGAATATATAGCCAAGCCCATCACATTTTGGACATGCGCCATACGGAGAGTTGAAGGAAAAAGTATTGGGTTGTGGTTCATCGTAGGAGATACCGGACGCTGCATCCATAAGATAGCGGCTGAAAAAATGTTCTCGTCCGTCCTTGTTCGCAATTTTGATAATACCTTTTGCTACTTTCATAGCCTGCATAACGGACGTATATAGTCGTTTTTTATCACCTTCACTTGCGTATAGCCGGTCTACAACCGTTTCAATATCGTGGATCTTATAGCGATCGACCTGCATTTTAGGTGCGAGATCCAGAATTTCCCCGTCTACGCGTACTTTGGTATAGCCTTGTTTTCGAATCTGTTCAAAAAGCTCGCGATAATGGCCTTTACGACCTTTGACGACAGGGGCTAAAATATATATCGGTTCATCATTGAATTCTACCAATACCCTATCAACAATTTGCTCTTCCGACATCCGCTGCATGCGTTTACCCGTCACGTAAGAATACGCTTCGCTCGCCCTTGCGTACAGCAATCGTAAGAAATCATATATCTCGGTGATCGTTCCCACGGTCGAGCGTGGATTCTTATTTGTAGTTTTCTGTTCGATGGATATCACGGGACTTAGTCCCGATATTTTATCAACATCAGGGCGTTCCATTCCTCCTAAGAACTGTCGGCTGTAGGCAGAGAAAGTCTCCATATAACGACGCTGTCCCTCCGCGTAAATCGTATCGAATGCCAGGGAAGATTTACCACTACCACTAAGTCCTGTAATCACGACTAATTCATTGCGTGGAAAACTGACGTCGATATTTCTGAGGTTATGTACACGTGCGCCAAACACCTCAATTTCACGTTGTTCGCCTAAATCTATAGGATTGTGCTGCTGGATAGAGCTCATGTTGTGTTGTTCTGAAATTTGCAAGTTACAAAGGTACGGTTTATTTCTTTTCTTTTTTCTTAACAAAAAAGAACCAAAAAGTCAAGACTGGCAAGGTTCCGCTACCTTTACTTGCCTCTTCCTAAACAGAAAGGAACTCACCGCGTAGGGGCGGTTCAAACAGCTTTCTGTTTTTAACGGAACACACTGCGTAAAGCTGCCCGCGGAACAATGCTAGGTCGTTTTAACCCGCATAATCACAATGCGATAATAATTGCTTTCAACTACGCTATTCCCCTCCATTGGAGGGGTGCTCGTTAGGACGGGGTGGTAAATTGCACCATCCCCTCCTTAACATTCAAGGTCGCATCAAAACCGAGCCCTTGGCGAGCTCAACGAAGTTAAACTTTGGCAAATGTAGGACTCTATTCTTAGTACTATCCCTAATGCCAAAGATTTTAAGCGACGAGTTTATGAACTCTTGTTTATTTTGGTATTCATGAGCTCACTTTGTTTGGTTTGCTTCACTTTTGCGGTCAAAAGTGGTATTGAAAAAAATTTGTACTTTGGTTGTATAAAAACAAACAACGCGTGAAAAAATTGGATTTGACAAAGCAGGAACGAGAAGTCGTTGAAAATGCACTGGACCACTGGCAAGCGTCCAATTTATTGGAAGCGGGCAAAGTCGAAGAGTTGAAGCAAACCATTGACGAAAGAGGGTTCGAATGGAAACATTTGGCTCGATATGCATTTTGGATAGCATTGGTTTCCCTCATTTTTGCAGTATTTTCGCTTTTTGCAGACGATGCATTGATTCGTTTTGTAGAACGCTTTTACGAAACTCCAAATATTGTTTTCTGCCTGTTTTTTGGGGGAATCGCGGTTCTTTTTTATTTTTTGGGCTTCCGGAACAAAAAGCGATACCCGGAGAAGACGTTTTCCAATGAAACCCTGATGCTGGCCGGTTCTTTTGCAACAGCCGCATGTATAGGTTTTTTGGGGCAAGTGCTGGATCGGACGACGAGTCATTACACACTCCTTTTTCTATTGTCGATTATCATATATGGGACCTTATCCGTTAAACTTAATTCGAAACTGATATGGGTGTTTACCTTGGTAGCACTCGGTATCTGGTTTGCGACCGAAACAGCATACCACAGCAATTGGGGATTTAAGTTTTGGGGGATGAATTATCCGTTACGCTTTACGTTGTTTGGATTGCTTTTGACCACTTTTGCACTATGGGGACAAGAAAAAATCAGACCGTTGAAACCTTTCCAATCCACAAGCTATATCGTTGGATTATTATATACCATGATTGCGCTATGGTGTCTTTCTATTTTTGGAAATTATAGCGATTTAGACGCTTGGACACAGGTTCGCCAATATCATATTCTTTACTGGGGAATTTTAGCTATTGTGCTTTCATTGGGCTTGGCATTGTATGGGATGAAAATAAAAGACCACGCCACGCGCGATATAGGTTTCGTGTTCTTCATCCTTAATCTTTACACCCGCTTTGTAGAATACCTATGGGATAATATCAATCGCACGATATTTTTTCTCCTGCTAGCTGGATCGTTTTGGTTTGTTGGTAGGTGGGCAGAACGGATATGGCGTAAAGGGAAGTAATTTATAATAAATAATGTTATTTTTGTTTCATTATGAAGTTAAGACAAGATTTAGTCCTTCGGAAAGTAGGGGACGACTATATTATGGTAGATCCAAGTCAGGGCATGGTAGACCTTTCCAAAGTTCATACGCTTAATGAAACAGCGGCGTGGCTTTGGGAGCAATCGATAGGTAAAGAAATCAGCGTTGGAGGTATATCCGAGCTTCTATGTGAACGATACGACGTTTCGCAAGAAAAGGCCGTACAGGATGCGGAAGCGTTGATTCAAGAATTTGAGAAAGCCGGTCTTTTGGAAGCATAGCGTAAGTAAAAAAATATGGGAGCCAACACCGTACCGAAATTGACAAATCATTATTATGAAATCGCAGGCTTACAATTAGAATTACGCTTTTGCTCAACGTTAAGCTTGAATAATATTTTACCTTCTTTTGTCGGTTTTCGTGTGGAAAAGCGGAATGAAACATCTGCCGCAGTCGTCACCTTTCAGGAAGAAGAAGTGCCTTCGGAAGAAGAATGGGGTATGCTTCGAAGCGATATTTCTTTAGTTTGGGGCGACAACTTTCGTTTCTATGAACAGGAAGACGCATTCGTTACACTGATAAAACATACCGTAAAGGACAAGCAGTGGATGATGAAGAGTTCGAAAGATTTTAGAGAATCCCGCATATATGGAAAAGCGGACGATCCGAGAATGGGGGAATTTGTCAGTTGGCTATTGATGGTGGTTTTTGGACAAGTAGGACTGCAACACCGACTGATCTTGATTCATGCGTCTGTGATTGCTTACCGGCAAAAGTACGGTGTCGCTTTTTTGGGAAAGAGTGGTACGGGCAAGAGTACGCATAGTAGACTTTGGCTGCAACATATTCCAGATACCGAGTTGTTAAACGACGATAACCCCGTAGTACGCTTTGAAGAGGATGGAAAGATCATGATATATGGTACGCCGTGGAGTGGGAAAACCCCTTGTTACAAAAATAAACGTGTAGAACTTAAAGGTTTTGTACGGCTAGAACAGGCCCCCCTAAACAGATTTACATGGAAAAAAGGTGTAGAAAGCTTGGTCACCGTTCTTCCGAGCTGTACCGCTCTCCGTTGGAATAAAGATCTATTCAACGCCATGACAGATACACTCTCGCAATTAATGGCGCAAGTAGAAGTAGGTTATTTGGAGTGCTTACCCGATGCCGACGCTGCAAAAACATCGCATAACGCACTTTTCGAAGAATGGAGATAAAGCAGCATCACCAGTAGAAATCAGATTGCGGCCTTCAGCCATTTAAACAAATTTCAAACTATACGTAATCTCTACACCGCCTGCTGCTAACATATCATGAACGGAACAATATTTCTTTACGGCCAGTTCTGCCGCTTTATGTACTTTTGCTTCGTCGAGTTGCCCTTTTAGCGTAAAAGTAAGGTGTATGTGGGTGAAAATATTAGGAATTTCTTCCCGACGTTTCCCCTCTACCTCAACCTGTATGTCTTCTATGATCTGACGCTGTTTTTTCAGGATACTGGAAAGATCAAATACGCTACAAGAACCTAACGCCATGAGTACCAGTTCCATCGGGCGTACGCCTTTCCCTTCTCCACCGATACTCTCCGAACCGTCAATATTTACTGTTACGTTGCCGAGTTCGCTCGAACCCTCAAAATGAACGGCGTCGTTTTTACGTTGCAAATGGATTTTCATTTTGAATATGATTATTTATTCATTTGTAGCTGTTTTCCCCAAGGAATTCATTGCTGCCAAGTTACGCAAACTTATTGAAAATATACGCACTAAGGAAACTTCACCCCTCTATATTTTGAAGCATCTACTTTTGGAATTCTACTACTGTATTGTTTATTTATGGCTTCAATAAAAAGATTGGCGATGAGCGCATTTCCCATCGGCGTGAGATGCACGCCATCCAATGAAAACGCGTTCCCTGTAATAAACGATGCATTGACAGCTACACCATTGTAAACAATGCCCGGATTTTGAATACGGTTGAGATAAGCATGCGCATCTGCCAAGGCTAAATCCTCTTCTTCTGCAATGTCTTCAATAATATTATTGAAAGCCTTTATGCGTGCTTGAATAGTTGTCACCTCCCCGTCGTCGAGTACATATTTGCTTTCGACCGGATGGTCTGGATGCAAGCCGTAGGGAAGTGGGTTCTCCGTTGAGGTGCTGCCCAGCAAACCCGCCGATGCAAAGGGTAGTACAAATAAGTCTTCATCTGTAGCTGCTCTCCGCGTATCCGAACCCGTTTCAATGTAGATGTCTTGAACATCTTGACCGCTGGCAGCTTTCACCGCTGCAATCAATGCTTCCCGTGTTACGGTGGTGAAAAAAGGGATGGCTGTCACATCCGGAATAGTGGCCACAACACCTTTTCGTTCGTTGGCAGTCAATGCTAGGATAAACCCCCTGTATACCTGTTCAAACGTTGCCGTTTCTGTCAGTACCGTGGTGGGATCTCCTTCGTTGGTGACCGCGCCGTTCATGGCATAACCCAACACATCGTTGTTCCCCAGCCAAAAACTAAAAAATGTATGGTTTTTTTCCGTGGCAAATTGCATGTAAGTCTTTGTTCCAACATCGGTGTCGGGTAATAAGCGCTCAAAATACATGTTCAAGGCACCAAACCAATCTTGGGTAGAAAGATCTAACCGCATGCCCGGAACACCCAGGTTCTCTATATCTCCCATGTGTTTGCTCAGCTTCCCCGGTTCACGATAAGCCAGGTTATCGGTAACGTCCTCCATGACTGGCTGTCCATTGACGAGTTCTTTAAGTTGTAGATACCCAGAACCGTTACGTTCATTCTCCGCGAAAAAGGGGCTTCTAAAATCTCGCCCACCGACTTCTCGCAACTGTTCGGCAATAAGATTAGGAAATGCCATTTGCTGCCCCTCCAGATATAATCCCCCATCGGCAAAGCCCGCAGTTAAAGAATTTCCAACGGCAATGTATTTCGAGAAATCCGCCTCGCCAGAGGTGGGTTGAAAGCCTTCTATTTCAGGCTTACAAGAGGATGCTACAAGGGTGGATAAAATACCAATATATAGCGCAATATTTTTGAATATTCTTTTCATCGTCATCACCATTTATAAGTTAAGGATAGGCCAGGAGCATGAATATTTGTTTTGTATGCACCGGAGAGCCCTGTGTTCACACTGGTTACTGTACGCTCTAGAATGCGTTGAAATACATAAGCGCCGGTAAGATCCCATCGATCATTAATATCGTACGTAAAACCTATGGATCCCATAATACGGTTATTGTCCGGGGTTTCGGGTGATACATAAGGCCCCCGCACAGGGCTATAGACGTATCCGCCTCCAATTCGAAGATCGAGACGATCAGATGTTTCATAATTGATACCCACCTTAGCGGAAAATGCATTTTCGTATTTTTTCTCCTGTTTTGTGTCTTCTAATACAGGCGTGTTGTCTTTGTAATCGAAAACGAGCTCTTTATATATGCTGTAACCAATGAAAGTGGCATCAGCAGCGATGTCCATGCGTTCACCGGCAGGGAATGTAAGCCCTATATTAAACGAACTTGGTAATGGAAGCTCTGCATCAAATGTTGTGTTTGGAAAGGATGTCGCTAACGCTGGCGGTACCGTAAATTTAGCATCTCCGTCTTTAAGTTTAGTGGTTACTTGGGAACGATAACTTAGGGAGATTGCAAAATCGTCTTCTAAATTATAATGCACG
This sequence comes from Sphingobacterium arenae, assembly GCF_014692505.1. Lineage (GTDB taxonomy): Bacteria > Bacteroidota > Bacteroidia > Sphingobacteriales > Sphingobacteriaceae > Sphingobacterium > Sphingobacterium arenae. Next base: position 728,080 of record NZ_JACNYK010000001.1, read on the forward strand.
CCCACATTAAAACCCATACCTGTACCTACCCCCGACAGTTCCGCTCTTCCGGGGGTTCCATCAGCCGAAGCGGTAGGAATCGAACGAGAAAGATCGACCAAACCGACGTTGTACACGAAGCCCCCACCGATACCGAAATTTTCGGTTAGTTTAAAGCTTAATGTCGGTTGGATATAGATGGCACGCATTTGCAGATGATTCAACTCATATCGGCCGGGCCACCGATCACCCCAATCGACAGAACCGCCAAACGGGGTATATACGCCCAGACCTGCTTTCCACCATGCATTTTTAGGGCCAAATGTCGCAAAGACGGAGAACGGGGGCGAAATCTTAAACTTGGTGTGATGCACATCGGTACTATTAAGTTCTCGAAAGGCTGAACGATACATAACGGCGCTTGCGCCTACCGATAAAGCATTGTGATCCATTTTAACAAGTGCACCGGGACTATAGAAGATGGAAGTCTCATCTACAAAAAGCGCTGACCCAGCACCAGCCATACCAACGGCTTTTTGACCTTGCGTGTTTACCTGCGACCCCTGTGCCCATAATACGGTAGGACTGGCAAGTAATAATCCTAGTAGTAGTTCTTTTATTCGCATAAGTTGTCCTTTTAGCTAAACGTATTAATAGGTTTATAAACTCTTAGACAAAAGAGAGCAAACTATATGCCAGCATAGTATTTTATGCCTGTGAAATATAGAAAAAATTTTAACTTTGCTTCGTTATGGACAAAGATCAATCTAAAATCATCCGCGAACAAGCTCCTCGATCCGCGACCCGTGAGCATTCTGTTCCTTTATACTTAACATCCAGTTTCATTTTTGATAGCGCTGAACAAGGTCGTGCTGTTTTTGCGGGCGAAGAAGAAGGTACTATATATTCACGTTACTCCAATCCGAATACCACAGAATTTATAAATAAAGTATGTATCATGGAGGGAGCAGAAGATGGTTTAGCTTTTTCATCAGGAATGGCCGCTGTTTTTGCTTCTTTTGCAGGTTTTGTACGAAGTGGCGACCATATTGTTTCTGCTGGTGCTATCTTTGGTTCTACCCACCAACTATTTACAGAACTGTTTCCTCGCTGGGGAATCACGACCAGCTATGTAAATGCGGTAAACAATGAAGCTTGGGAGAAAGCTATACAACCCAACACGAAGATTGTTTTCTTAGAATCGCCTTCTAACCCCGGATTAGAACTTGCGGATTTGGAGTTTTTGGGTGGCTTAAAGAAGAGATATCCCCAGATCATCTTTATTATTGACAATTGCTTTGCGACACCTTATCTGCAGAAGCCATTAGCATATGGTTTTGATCTCTCGTTGCATTCGGCGACCAAATATATGGATGGCCAGGGCAGAGTGTTGGGTGGTGTTATTGTCGGAAAACAAGATTTAATTGATGAATTGATGTTTTTTATTCGTCATACTGGACCTGCTATGTCTGCATTTAATGCCTGGACACTATCAAAAAGTTTGGATACGCTTGCCCTTCGTATGGATAGACATTGCAGCAACGCTTTGGCTTTGGCTGAAACACTGGAAAAGCATCCGGAAATTGTACAGGTAAAATATCCATTTCTACGTTCTCATCCACAGCATGACCTGGCTAAGAAACAAATGAAAGCCGGTGGTGGTATCGTCACCTTTGAGGTCAAAGGGGAGAGGGAAAGGGCTTTTCGTTTTTTAGACAAGCTAGAAATGATTCTTTACACGTCAAACTTGGGTGATGTGCGCTCCATTGCCACGCATCCGGCTTCTACGACACACGCTAAACTTAAAGAAGAGGAAAGATTAAGCATAGGCATTATGCCTGGTACTGTACGTATATCTGTAGGTTTGGAAGACAAAGAAGACATCATTGGAGATATTTTGCAAGCATTGGAAGCTTCTAAAGGATAAAAAGAGCAAAGATGTGGTGGTATACACATCGTCTTTGCTCTTTTTTCATTTCTCTTTTTTCAAAATATTACAATGCTGCCAAAGCCTTATCGTAATCTGGTTCTTCCGTTGTTTCGGCAACCTGTTCGATATAAGAGACCTTACCTTCTTCATCGATTACCACAACCGAACGGCTCAATAAACCGGTCAATGGACCATCTACAAACTTTACATGATAAGCATCTGAAAAGTTACTGTCTTTATACTCGGAAAGCGTGATGACGTTCTCTAAGTTCTCTGCAGCGCAGAAGCGCCCCTGCGCAAAAGGAAGATCGCGCGAGATGCACAGTACAACGGTATTTTCCAATTTAGAAGCTTTTTCGTTAAATGTACGTACAGACATGGCACATGTGCCCGTATCTATGCTTGGAAAAATATTCAAAACAACTTTCTTTCCTTTAAAATTGCCTAAACCTTTCTCTGATAAATCGCTTGCGGTCAATTTGAAGTCTGGGGCAGAAGATCCAACTGCTGGTAACTCACCTTGTGTATGTACTGCTGTTCCTTTAAATGTAATTTTAGCCATTATTTTTTAATTTTAAATGCGTCTATTAAGATACGAAATTTTAAATAACAATCGGCGTTAAATTCAATTTAGCACTGGATATGAATCAAAACAATAAATTATTTTTTCGTGAAAACATCCTGAATTTCGATATATGGGGTAAAATCGTTTACACGATAGGTAATTTTATTAAATAGGAATTGACTAGCGGTATATATGTTTGTAGTGTTATACGAGGTTTAAACCTTGCCACTATGCAGAAAATGCTACTCAATCAGATTAATTTTGCCGAATATGCGCAGAATAAAAGCTGGTAGCGCCGCCTATTGTATGTATGTTTAAAAAACTATTTTCGATTATGATGTCTTATATTTCAATGAAAAAATCAAAGTTCTTTTTTTTATCTTTTCTTCTACCGGTAGTAGCATGTATGCCAGAGGTCGCCGAACCAGATCCTTACGGGGCCTTGCCTACAGAACGCCAACTGCGATGGCATGAAATGGAGATGTATTCTTTAATTCACTATACGCCAACAACTTTTCAGAATAAAGAATGGGGATTTGGCGATGCTGATCCGCAGATCTTCAACCCGCAGCATTTTGATGCGCAGCAGATTGCCGCCGCCGCCGCCTCGGCTGGTTTCAAAGGATTGATTTCTGTAGCGAAGCATCATGATGGTTTTTGTTTGTGGCCTACCACAACGACAAGTTACAGTATAGCTGCATCGCCTTGGAAAGAGGGGAAAGGAGACATGGTAAAGGAATTTATGCAGGCGACCCACGACCACGGAATGCAATTTGGTGTATACCTGTCTGCTTGGGACAGAAATGATATACGTTATGGCACAACTGCTTATGCGGACGCTTATCGGGAGCAATTGCGCGAGTTGATGACGCAATATGGGGAATTATTTACGTCATGGCACGACGGAGCAAACGGCGGAGACGGCTATTATGGTGGTAAAAAAGAAAAGCGTATCATCGATCGTACGAGGTATTACGAATGGCATGAGAAAACCTGGCCTATCGTACGCGAAAAGCAACCGATGGCGATGATTTTTTCCGATGTAGGGCCAGACATGCGTTGGGTTGGCAATGAGCGAGGTTTTGCCGCTGAAACAAGCTGGGCTACTTATACACCCAGAGGAATCGATGGAGGACCTCCTTTGCCGGGAGCATCGGACTACAGTGAATCCGAGACAGGCACCCGCCATGGCGAACACTGGATTCCAGCAGAATGTGATGTGCCTCATCGACCAGGTTGGTTCTACCATCCTGATCAAGACAATCGGGTGAAAACGCCGGATGAGTTGTTTGAGATCTATCTCAAATCGGTAGGACGTGGAGCGAATATGAACTTGGGTCTAGCACCCATGCCGGACGGCTACCTACATGCTAATGACGTGAAATCTTTAGCCGCTTTCGGTCGGAAAGTGGAAAAGACCTTCGAAACCAATCTTGCAAAAGGAGCACAGATTAACGCTTCAAACGTAAGAGGGAATTCCACTAAGTTTGGAACGAAATGGCTGCTGGACGACGACCGCTATACGTATTACGCTTCAGACGACGATGTATTGGAACCGGAGCTGGAGATTACATTAACCTCGGAACAAGAGTTTGATATCATCCGTTTACGGGAAAATATCAAATTGGGGCAACGATTGGACAGCGTGTTAATATCCATCTCCGAAGGTAATGAATGGGTACCACTGGCATCCGCAACGAGCATTGGAGCTAATCGACTTATCTATTTGGATAAACCGGTTAAAGCTACGAAGCTGAAGATGAAGTTGTATGCACCGGTGGCACCGACGTTAAGTGATTTCGGCGTGTTCAAAGCCTTTACAGAGCCTTTCACTTTTGATACAAATACCAACGACCGAGAGACGAAGTTTACTTTGAATGATTTCTCTATACAAACAGGCGATGGTTTGCCGAAAAGTTTGGATAACGACCCGGCAACTTTCGAAACACTTTCGGAAATTGGAAGTGGTGTTGTTTTTGAATTGAAAAAGCCAATTTCTGCAATAGGTTATTTGCCACGTCAAGACGGACAAAAGGAAGGCATCGTGTTGAAGTACGAGATTGCAACAAGCGCCGATGGCAAAGAATGGAAAACGATTAAGAGGGGAGAATTTTCGAATATTCAGGCAAACCCCATGGAGCAGATTATCACATTAGATGGCCCGGTTCGGGAGAAATATATACGCTTTTTCCCAACAGAAACAGTAAATAAGACATTTTCTGTCGCTTCATTTACACTGTTTAATTAACGGCAGACGGTCCATGCTGAAAAACCAGAAAGTCAATAAATAGTTGACTTTCTGGTTTTTAGTGCTTATATTTGGTTATCAATTAAATTATAACTTGATAACTGAACTATGATGAGAAGACCAATCCACTCGGGTTGGTATAGCTTTTTTATCTTTTTTATCATGTTTAACGTCTCTTCTTGTAAGAAAAATACAGAAGAACAAAATGATGCTCAAGAAAGCTATACCGTAGGGTTCAAATTCCAGGAATTTGAACAAGATGCCTCCCCTTTGGGAGCAAAAAGGGCAGCAAGTAGCAAACGCTATGCTGTCGTCAACACCACAACAGAAAACATGTATGAAGGCCACATCTATTATTGGTCTTTTAATACAGAAACATTGATGCCGGATATTTATCCAAGTACACACTGGCGTATCACGTATAACGGCGGACAGATTCCGGACGAATATGGAATCGGCTGGGCTTACGAAGATCATACGGCAGGCAGAGCTTTATCTTTAAAAGGTTTGAAGGAGCTAATTTTTAAGATGCCGTTGACAAATGTGTTGGCGCTGCATGAATTAGCTTTTGACGTTAGCTCCTCAGGAACAGGGCCAAAGAGCTTTTCCCTTTCCTTTTCCCAAAATGGAGACGATTATACAGCTCTCCAAGAAAACAACCAGTTTACAAATACGAATACCCCACAGGCAAAAAACACATTCACCTTTGCATTAGCGGAACAATCACTGGATTTTTCGCGCGATTTATATATTAAATTGACGCCGAAAGCGGGCAATAGAGGAAGTGCGGGTGATTATAATGAAGTTACGGGCATTATGCGCGTCGATAACTTCCGTTTATCGGGTATTGCCGAACGCGTAGCGGATGCGAATGTACGTCGTATACACTATCATATTTTCGATGCGATAACGAAAAACGTAATTTTGTCTGGCGCCGATCATTTTCGGGAAGGGGCGCTGTCTGATTTTGCGCTGACGCTTCCAGGGGGAGACTATATCGCTTCTTTCGTGACCAATGTGTCAAATGCGGAACTAGATATCCCCGAGATAGGAGGGGCATCGGACTATTTCGTTGCGAATACCTTTTCTAACAGTAAGGCGGAGATTTTTGGTGTTTTGGATACGTTTACCGTTCAGGGTGATATGCAAAAGGATATAGCATTGAACCGCTATTATAGTGAGATTCGGTTTGCTTTTACAGACCCCGGAGATTTATCGGGTGTGGCAAAGCTGATTGTAAAGCGAACGCATGAAGCGAATTTCTACGCTCCTTTTAATCCCATCATGAATAATCCGATAGAAGATACGTCGGAAATTGTTCTCCTTCCCGAATTTGATGAAACGAACCGGGAAATATATTTTAACCAATTTATCGGACATACATCAATTCCCTTACCACTGGGATACAGGGTAGACGTATATGACGCCTCCGACGAATGGATACGCACATTCCAAGTGGAAAGTGAAATCCGTAACAATATGCAACTGCTATTTCGTGGGAAATTATTAGATGCCCCAAACGGGCAGTTCGTCGTCCGCTTGAATGAAAAATGGGATGGCGAGCAACAAGTCGATTTTAATTAAATAACTGATTTTTTAATTGCAAGTTGTAATTTAATATGATACGAGAGACGCGATTTTTATCGCGTCTCATTATTTATGATCCTATTACATTAACCGATTGTCCGTCTAGGAAGGATTTGATGTTTCCTACAACAACATCCAGGAGACGAATTCTGGATTCTTTGGTTGCCCACGCTATGTGCGGGGTAATTAAACAATTTTTGGCATTAAAAAGTGGATTTCCAGCTGGGGGTGGTTCTATTGGCAATACATCTATACCCGCCCCGCTAATACGGTCCTCGTTCAGTGCGTTTGCTAATGCTGACGCATCTACCAAACCTCCCCGGGAGGTATTGATGATAACAGCAGAAGGCTTCATTATCGCGAGGGACGATACATTGATGAGGTTTTCCGTTTGAGGGGTCAAAGGGCAATGCAAGCTGACGATATCCGCTTGTGCCAACAGATCTGCCTGTTCGGTTGCCCATTTAAAATTCTTGCGATGAGACTGATCTGTTTTTGTACGGCTATAAGCTAGAACGGACATACCCAAAGCAGCACCAACATCCGCTACTTTCTGTCCGATACTTCCAAATCCTATAATGCCAAGCGTTTTTCCTGATAACTCTGTTAACGGGTAATCCCAAAAACAAAAATCAGGGCTTGCTGTCCATTTGCCCCCCGTTACTGCATCGCTGTGGCGCTGCGTGCGATAACATAGCTCCAATAGGAGAGAGAAAGTGAGTTGGACAACAGATGGCGTACTGTATCCCGGGACGTTGGTCACGACGATACCTCGTTTTCTAGCACAATCCATATCGATGATATTATAGCCGGTAGCCATAACACCGATATACTTTAGTTCTGGAAGAGATTCGATGATCTGTGCGGGAAGCGAAACCTTGTTGGTGAGCACAATTTCGGCTCCTTTTGCCCGTTCGAGAACTTCTTTTTCGGAGGAACGGTCATAAATCACGACATCTCCGAGCCGTTGTAGCCCATCCCAGGATAAATCTCCCGGATTCATAGCATAGCCATCTAAAACGACAATTTTCATCCCGTTATTTTTTACATTAACTGCTCTAACAGATTGTTCCAACTAACAAGTTCTCCGATGATGTTGCGAAGATCAGCGGCAGGAACACGTTCTTGCTCCATGCTGTCGCGGTGACGTATCGTTACTGTATTATCTTCTAACGTTTGGTAATCCACCGTGATACAGAAAGGCGTGCCAATGGCATCTTGGCGACGATAGCGTTTTCCGATGGCATCTTTTTCGTCATACTGTATATTGAAATCCAGTTTCAATTTGGTCATAATCTCCCGCGCTTTGTCTGGTAATCCGTCTTTTTTAGTGAGCGGTAATACAGCCGCTTTGACAGGGGCGATAGCGGGATGGAATTTCAACACAACACGCGAATCTTTCTTTTCTTCGGTTGACAAATCTTCTTCTACAAGAGAGTTCGCCAATACCGTTAAAAATAAACGATCCAAACCGATGGAAGTTTCTACCACATAGGGGACGTAATTCTGATTAATTTCCGGATCAAAGTACTGTATTTTCTTTTTAGAGTACTCTTGGTGTTGTTTCAGATCGAAATCTGTACGCGAATGTATTCCTTCTACTTCTTTGAAACCAAATGGAAATTGATATTCGATATCGACGGCTGCGTTAGCATAATGTGCTGGTTTGACGTGATCGTGATAACGATATTTTGTTGCGTCTGCTCCTAACGCTAAGTGCCATTTCAAGCGCGTTGCTTTCCATTTTTCGTACCATTCCATCTCGGTGCCGGGGCGGATGAAGAATTGTAGCTCCATCTGTTCAAACTCACGCATCCGCATGATAAACTGGCGGGCAATAACCTCATTGCGGAAAGCTTTACCGATCTGTGCTATACCGAAAGGAATCTTCATACGGCCGGTCTTCTGTACATTTAAGAAGTTTACAAAGATACCTTGTGCGGTTTCTGGACGTAAATATACTTTTTCAGCTTCCTCCGCCATGGCGCCCATTTGTGTAGCAAACATCAGATTAAACTGACGTACGTCTGTCCAGTTTTTGGTTCCCGAAATAGGACAAACGATATGATGTTCTTCGATAATCGCTTTTAAACGTACTAAATCATCTGCCGTGATAGCATCATCGAGGTCTTTTTGAAGCCGTGTGGCCTTATCGGTTTTACCGTCTTTTTCGTAACGGTCTATTTTGTCTTCGATAAGTTGGTCCGCACGATAACGTTTCTTGGAATCCTTATTGTCTATCATAGGGTCATTAAACCCATCGACATGTCCAGACGCTTTCCAAGTCGTGGGATGCATGAAAATTGCCGCATCGATACCGACAATGTTTTCATTTAGTTGCACCATAGATTTCCACCAATAGGTCTTGAGGTTGTTTTTTAATTCTGAACCCATTTGACCATAATCGTACACGGCACTTAGACCGTCGTAAATTTCACTCGAAGGGAATACAAACCCGTATTCCTTGGCATGTGATATAATGTTTTTGAAAAAGTCGTCTGTTTGCTTACTCATAATCGCAAATATAGCTAAAAGAACTTAATCCTTACGCACTAAATCCCGAATCTGCTGGGAAGCATTTTTACTATCTACTTTCTTAATAATATGTTGGATAATACCTTGTTCGTCAATCACAAAAGTAGTTCGTGCCGTTCCCATATATTTCCGCCCATACATATTTTTCTCGACCCATACACCGTAGTCGTTTACGATTTTCTGATCTTCGTCTGCTAGCAAATGGAAAGGTAAGTCGAACTTGCTGATAAACTTTTGATGCGATTGTTCGCTGTCAATGCTGACGCCTATTACTTCGAACCCATCTTTAACCAGTGATTGATAATTATCCCGGAAATTACAAGCTTCGGTGGTACATCCTGGTGTGTTGTCTTTTGGGTAAAAATACAGGATAACTTTCTTGCCCTTGAAATCAGATAGTTGAATGATTTCTCCGTTTTGGTTTTTTGCTTCTATTGCAGGCGCTTTGTCGCCTATTTGTAGTGTCTCCATCGTTATTTTATCTTGTAAATTTTGCTTCAAATACCTGTTCGTTATCTTTCCAGTCCGTCACGATTAATCTAAAAGTATGTTGTCCCTTGGGAAGGGCAGCGTCAAAGGTATGCCATAGATGTCTATTTTTGGGGTCGTACTCCATCAGTACCCACTTGCCATCTATATAGCCATTAAAAGACTGTATACCCGAAAAATTGTCGCGGATGGTGAAATCAATTTTTGCTTGTGTACTTACATTTTTTCCGTTGCTCAAATTGCGGGGCGCGATAGTGGGTGCGACGGTGTCTACGGCAACGTAGAAACTCCCAAGATTTCGTGTGTTGACGGTTACCCAACCATCTTCAAATTTGCCTCCTTCTGAACCGTTCTCTACAGATGCGAGAAGAGCCTTGCTTTCCAAATGAGCAGGTAGGTTCGTGGGCTTGATACGTAGATTATACGTGCTAAATAAAGGTATCAAGTTGTTATGTACACGGTGGATCACAGAGTATCCACCTGCAGGTTGAGGGGCCGCATTGTAGGTGAAGTCTAAATCGCTATAGAGAACGCCTTTTGGCATATTTATTTGGACATCTTTGTTCTCAAATGTGTTCTCCGTATCGTATTTGAATAATTGGGTACCCTGACGTTTTTGCGGTGTGCGCTGTGCAGCAGCACCATTTTGTATTTTAAAGTTCAGCTCACTACAATTCCCTGCAATATCTTTTACGACATATTTCGCATCGTATACTTTATCGTCGGGTAACGATAGGACACCTTCATTTTTTAGGACTTTGAATATTTTAATGGGATTCCCTGGGTCTTTAAAGCTTTTTTGAACTTTTGCTTTTGTTTTGCGCCAATAAGGATAATCAATATAAGCATGTATGCCACGGGAGGTGTTGAAGTCAAGTTCCTCGAAGACGACGGTGGAAACAGCTTCTCCGCCAATGAAAAGTTCGATCGAATAAACACCATTCCGGAAACCTCCTGCGCGATGTCGATCAATGCTATTGATCCCTAATCCAAATTTTCCATTTACGTTAATAGGTGTATTTTGTGCCAAAGTATACACGCCATTTCGAATCGCCTTTACTTGCATAGCGCGTCTGGGCGTATGCTCGTTGAACAAATCGTCGTTCAGATCGTACACCATGATGTTGTTGATGGTGGGAAGAAATCGATCGTTAAAACGCAACCCGAACAATTGTGGGTTAAGTGGATGCTGCGTTTTGGTATCTCGAATTTCAAAATGGAGATGAGGACCGCCCGATGCGCCGGTGTTGCCCGCATTCCCTATATATTGTCCTTTTGTCAGTTTTACCACCCCGGAGTCTACCGTGACATCCACATCAAATCGTTGTTGCTTATATTGCTCTGCTCTGATAATATTGGTTAGCGCATCGTTGAATTTGTCCATGTGTAAGTACACCGTCGTGTATCCGTTCGGATGATCGATATAGACGGAGTTTCCGCCCCCACCAATCTGTACACGTACACGCGATACATGCCCCTCGGCCGCGGCATGTAAAGGCAAGCCTATACGTTGCTGTGTGCGGTAGTCGTCGCCCGCATGGAAATGTGTGGAGCGGAGTTCACCAAAAGTGCCAGACGCATCCATGGCTATGTTGAGCGGGTTACGAAAATATCCTTGGGGGTATTCGCGCGAAGTGATGATATCTTGATGCTGTGCGTTTACGTGCATGCTGCTGACGGTAAGCCCTAAGCACATGTATAATAATCTGTATAGTTTCATATCGGAATATCTATTTTATCTGACAACTGAACACGGAGTTATCTTGTATAAATCCTTCAAATTGATCACCTATCGCGATCGGGCCTACACCTACAGGTGTTCCGGTATAGATAAGGTCTCCTTTGCGTAATGTAATATATTTTGAAATGAAGACAATCAAGCTATCGATATCGAAAATCATGTCTTTTGTATTTCCTGATTGTACGATTTCATCGTTTTTCTTTAAAGAGAAAGCTATATTCTGTAGGTCAGGGAATTCTTCTTTTGGATAAAGTGGACTGATAACAGCAGAGTGATCAAATGATTTTGCCAACTCCCATGGTAACCCTTTTTCTTTATGCATAGATTGGATATCACGGGCAGTGAAGTCAATGCCTAAACCTATAGCATCCACATATTTATGCGCAAACTTGGGCGAGACATGCTTGCCCTCGTTGCAAATACGAAATACCAGTTCGACTTCGTAATGCACATCATTGGAAAATTCGGGGTAGTAAAAATCTTTGTTGTCTTTTAATAATGCGGTATCTGGTTTCATAAAGATAACCGGCTTATCGGGAACGGGGTTATTTAACTCTTTAGCGTGATCGATATAATTCCTGCCTACGGCGATAATTTTCATCTATTTATTTTTTTCTTAATGGCTGATGAGCGCTCGAGCAAATAACCGAGCTTGCGAGCTTATCAGAGATAATCATTCCCCTGTGTTAATGGTTATTTACATCTCGGGTTCATATATATTATTATTGTGCTCATAACAAAGATAAATAAAATGTTATAGGAGACAAGTTAACTTCGAGTTATCTACTTATCTATTTATAGGGGGTTAACAGGGGGATAGTAGGGGTATAATAGGGTATTAGTAGAGATAAAATCCCTATTAATACCCTGTAATTTCCCTATAAAATTGCACTTAAGGGATAATCTGTGTATATTGAGATCCCTATTAAATGATAACGAATTAAAAACGAAAATTATGGCTATACAGAAAGACGGACCAAACGGAGCTTATATCGGAAAAGTAGGCAGTGTTTACGGGTATGTACTCCATGGTCAGAACATTATCCGGGGAGCGCGGAAGCCATCCACAAAGAAACCTACACCGGCAATGCTCCTTAACCGAGCGAAAATGAAGGTTGCCAGTAGTTTTTCTACGATGTTAGTCCCTTGTTTACGTTATGGATATAGAGCGTTAGCACCCAAGGGCAGTCGGGTAGGAGCCGTGCAATTGGCACAATCACATATTTTCAAAGAATGTTTGGGGATTGATGAGGAAGGTAAGCCATATGTCAATCCGGAAAAAGTACGTGTATTTCGTGGCAGCTTGAATCCTCCGAAAGATTATTCGGTTTGGCGGGTAGATAATAGTTTACATTTTAAATGGGGTTATGAACCCATACGGGGTAGTCAAACCTATAGAGTTAATATTGTAGTTTACGATATTGATCATGCGTTTGTATTCAAGATTGCTGAAGAAGATGTGCATAAAGGTGAGTACAGTATGTTGTGTGATTTGTTAGCGTATAAAAAAGGACCGCTACATGTATATATGGGCGTTGTTGATGCATATACGGAGGAGCTGTCGGACTCGGTGTATGTTGGGGCGGTGGAGTAGGAAGCAATAAAAAACAAGCCTTTCTCTATATCGAAAAAGGCTTGTTTATAATAGATACGGTTTGTTAAACTTTTTATACTTCTACGGTAAGATCTAATTTGAAATCGTCATCTTTTAGGTGTACAATTTCCATAGCCTTCTCGTAGTTTGTAGATTTCTTCGAGAAGAAATCGTGCTGTGTAGTTTCTGTGTTTAACCCATTTAACACAATCGGATTCACTTGTTTAACTTCAAAAATAGGGTCGAAGCCGAGATTCATCAATGCTTTATTTCCATTGTAGCGTACATATTCTTTCACTTCAGCTGTTAAACCCACAACAGTGTAGAGCTCTTCGGTGTATTTAATCTCGTTTTCATACAGGTCGTTTAACAAGTTGAGGAAGCGTGCTTTTACCTCTTCTTTGTTTGGAAGCTTCGCAAATACTTCTTGCGCTATTAAACCTACGAATACGCCGTGGATGGATTCATCTGCTACAATCTTCTTAATAATGTCTGCAGAAGCCACCATTTGTCCTTGACCACATAACCAAAGAGGTAGGAAGAATCCGGAATAGAATAAGAAAGACTCTAATAGCACGGACGCGCCTAAAGCCATGAAAAGTTCTTCATCAGAGACTTTTTCCTTGTCAACGCCGCGGTAATATTTATCGATGGTGGCAGCTTTGTATTGTAAAAATTTGTTTTCCCTTACCCAACCGAACACATCGTTGATTTCGTTGGTTGTTGATACGGTGGTAAAAATAGTGGAGTATGATTTTGCATGTATGGCTTCCATCATACACATATACGATAATACCGCTTTATTCTGCAACGAGTCGATATGATCGATGATTTTAGGCATACCCGTATGGCTTTGGAGTGTATCCAATAGCGTCAATCCGCCCAATGCTTTCTTATAGCACTCTTTCATATCCCAACTTAATCCTTTCCAGCTGTCGATGTCTTTGGAAGGAATATACTCCGTGTCAATCCAGAATTGCTTAATATTCTGTTCCCAGAACATCAGCACATAGTCGTTTTCCGGGGTGTTCCAGTTTACCGCTTTATATTGTTTCATTTTGTGTCTGTTTTTATTCGTGATCACCAATAACGAGTGATCGGTTTCTGCCTTTTTACCCCCAATTATGCTGAGCAGGAGATACATTCTTCTACGGTTGATTTACGTGTACGCGTGTAGTACAGCGATTTCAAACCGAGTTTATGCCCATATATATAGTATTTCGCTAAATCTCTCGTGGTGTCTTTAGAATTGGTGTGAAGAATCGTAGACACACCCTGATCGATATGACGTTGAATGACGGAGATCAACTTCAATACCTTAAACTGATCCATATCGTATGCCGACTTGAAATAGAAGTAATTGTCGTTTGTCAGGTAAGGCATTGGATAATAAGTGGTGCTGTCTCCATACTCACGCACCTCGATGATATCCACCACCGGCATAACGGATGCGGTAGCATTCATGATATAGGAGGTCGACTGATTCGGCGCAATAGCCATGCGATAGGCATGGTAAATACCGTGCTCCTGGATTTGTGTTTTTAAGTTTTCCCAATCTTGTCTTGTTGGCACGTGAATACCATCAAACAACTCTTTCACCTTATCGGTAGTTGGTACATAATCTTGCGACGTATATTTATCGAAATAGGTGCCATCTGCGTAAGCTGATTTCTCAAAGCCCACGAATGTCTTACCACGCTCTTTGGCAATTTCCATCGATGCTTCCAGGGAGTAGTAATTCATCATCATAAAGAATGTATTGGCAAAATCTAAGGCTTCTGTAGATTCATACATAATGAAGCTCTTTGCCAGATAACCGTGAAGGTTCATCGCACCGAGTCCTACAGAATGTAATTCTCTGTTGGCTTTAGCAATAGAAGGTACCATTTCGATATCAGTTACGTCGGTTACCACCGTTAGGGCACGAGTAGCCGTTTTCACCGCTTCTTTAATACGTTTGTTGTCCATCACGGTCGCGATATTGAGTGATCCGAGATTACAGGAGATACCATAGCGGATGGTGTCTTCTTTACCATAGATCTCAATATCAGAAACTTCGGAAACTTGCATGATTTCGGTACACAAGTTAGAGAATTTCACTTGGCCTACACCATTTAAGGCATGTGCTCTATTGGCGTTTTCCTTGAAGAAAATGTAAGGGTATCCCGATTCCTTTTGGATCTGCGCAATACGCACTAATAAGTGGCGTGCATTGACTTTTTTCTTTTTAACGTTTGGATTGGTAATCAACTCATCATACATCTTGTCCATATCCATGTCGTCTAGGTACTGACCATACTCCTGCATGACGGTATGCGGATAGATCAGGTAGCATGGCTCATCTTTTTCCGCCATCTCCATAAATTTATCCGGAACAATAATGCCTATAGAAAGCGACTTGATACGTACTTTCTCATCGACATTGATTTTCTTACAATCCAGGAATTCTTCGATGTCGGCGTGGAAGATATTGAGGTAAACCGCTCCTGCACCTGGGCGTTGCCCCAATTGGTTGGCATAGGAGAACGTGTCTTCCATGATTTTCATGATAGGAAGGACACCACCGGCACGACCATCCACACCTTTGATGGCTTCTCCACGCGCCCGGATTTTGGAGATGTTAAAAGAGACCCCTCCACCGATAGAAGATAGTTTCATGGCGGAGTCGACAGCATATCCAATACCGTTCAAGTTGTCACCAATCTCATCTAAAAAACAAGATACCAATTCGCCGGAACGTTTTTTTCCAGCGTTCAAGAACGTCGGGGTAGCAGGCTGATATTCTTGATTGATCATGATTTCAGCATACTCGATAGCTTTTTGTATACCTTCTTCACGCGCAAGGAAAAGTGCTACCGCCACCACACGGTCTTCATAGCGTTCTAAGAATTTTTCACCCGAGTCATCGCGTAATGCGTAGCTTTGGAAGAATTTAAACGCAGCCATGAACGATTGGAAACGGAATTTTTTGGCATGGACATAGTTGTATACTTGTTCCATTTCTTCGAAGCTGAACCACTCGTAGAAATTGATATAGTAATTATGCTCAATCAGATAATCAATCTTCTCTTTTAACGTATAGAAGAAAACGGTGTTCTTATTTACGTGTTCCAAGAAATAGGCACGTACAGCCTCTTTGTCTTTATGTAAGCTATACTCCTCATCATGCTTAATCATGATTTCGTTATTAAGCAATATCCAATTTTTTGCTACCTCGTTTGCTATCATTGTATTGGTGTTTTATAATTTCAATAAATTGATTGATATCTTCCATCGTGCCCGAAAGCTCGAATTTCGTGGCGAGTGGAATATCGTAATCTTCGGATACCTTGTCGGCTGCTAACCCAAAGTTCCTGCCCCAGTTTCTGTTACCGCTGGAGGTCACGGAATAGATTTTATCCGCGTGGTTATCCATAAACATCTTCGTTTTTTCCGGCATAGATCCTAACTTGGTCGTATAAGTAACCAAGTGCCCAGATTCTTGGATTTCCAAGCTTTCTTCAATCTTATGCGCTTGCCATCCGGTTATTTGGATAACTTTGTTAATAAAGCGCTGGACATTTCCTGTTTTTGAATCGTAATATAGATGAACCATATCTCGCTCCGTTAAGGGTGAAACAATTAAAGGGCTATCGACGCCAATTCCTCGGGTTTGAAACCGATGATGCGCTGTTGTACTTCTTCGTTGTCAAGTACAAGGACCGTTGGAACCGTTCTGATTTTAAACTTAGCAGCTAAATCAGGTTGGTCGAACGGGTTGATGGTTTCGTATGTGATCCCTCTGTTGTCTAAGAAGGCTGACACTTGTGCGCATGGCGCACAGTCATTTTTTTCGAATTTAATGATTCTTGCCATGTTGTTGTAAGTTTAAATTTGCGGAGGTGGTGAACCATCTCCAAGAAGTTAAAACACGAGACTTGAGGCAGGTCTGCATCTCAAGCATAACAAATATCCAATATTTTAATTCTGGACGGTAGTGATACTTTTCCACATGCATAACAAACAGATCGAATAAACCGCGTTCTACGACTGTTTTTAAGTGTAATCTGTTGATAGATAGATTGTGATGGGGATGTTGATAACTTTAAAATTGCTTTTATAGACGAAAATTTATAGGAGGATTCCTGAAAAAATATATACCTCAAACAAGTAAAAAGCTGACGATATTTTGACTTGTTTTTCATCGGCTCTGTGTTTGAATCAATTGACTTTTTTTATGCTATAATAGCAGGTGGACAATTTGTGAATTTATATTTTTTGGAGGAGCTTATAGATAGATCCGATAATTACTTTTTTAAAGAAAAATGCCGATATCGGGGAACGATACGGTGTGGATATTCCACACCGTATTTGGTTTGTCTATGCATTTCACTTATATTGTACAGCCTTTCACGTAAAGTGGCCTTTAATTATTATTACATATTTAGAAGTGAAAAAGACATTACTAACCGTATTTTTTTTCTTATTTTCTGTAGCAAACATTTATAGTATGAGTGAGACTGACTCACTATTGGGTATCTTGGATAAGATGATTATTAATCGTAAGGAATACACTACAAAGAAAGAAGCGTATATTGAAAGTATCAAAAAGAAACTCCATAACACCATTGCTTTAGAAGACCGGTTTCGTCTTCATGATGAAATTATATCGGAATACCAATCTTTTAAATGCGATTCTGCCCTAGCTTATGTGGATCGTAACATTGCGGTCGCGCAAACTTTGGGAAATGAGGAATACCTCCAGAACAGTAAATTGAAACAGGCCTTCGTACTGTCCTTATCCGGTTTGTTTTCGCCGGCACGGGCGGTTCTGGAATCTATGGATTACCAAAAGCTGCCATCCTATCTCAAGGTATCGTATTGCTGGGGCTATATCCGCTATAACGAAAACCTGATAAAGTACATGGATAACCGGACCTATGAAAAATTATACCTTTCGGAGAATAGACGTTATCGGGATTCGCTGATGAATTTGTTAGGCCAGGGTAGCGACATGTACCTGAAAGAGAAATCGTTTAAGTTGAAAGCAGAAGAAGCATATCAAGAGTCGGCAGAGATACAGTTGGAGCTGTTTGCAAAGGTAGCACCGCATACACATGGATACGCGATGTCTGCCATGGGCCTGGCCATGGTGTTTAAAGAACTGGGGAATGTAGCGCTCGAAGAAAAATACCTGCTCCTGGCAGCGATAACCGATGTGCAATTGGCCGTGAAGGAAAACGAATCTTTATTGGCTTTAGCCATTTTTCAATATGAGAAAGGAGATGTGGACCGGGCGTTTAACTACGTACAGGCGTCTTTGGAAGATGCCAATTTTTATAATTCACGTTTTAGGAATGCCGTTATTGCCAAGGTTCATCCTATTATAGAAGCAACTTATTTGGCGAAAATTGAGCAACAAAAGAAAAATCTACGATTGTATGCACTAACCATCAGTGTTTTTGTTGTCGTTTTGATCGTTACGCTTTATTTTTTATATAAACAGATGAGAATGGTGTCTAAAGCCAGAAAAAATCTGAAAACGATCAATAATCAGCTTGTATCTGTCAATCAAAAACTGGATGAGGCTAATCTTATACGTGAGCGTTATATAGGATATTATATTAATCAGTGTGCTATCTATTTAGATAAACTGGAAGAATATAGGAAATATGTTCATCGAAAGATAAAGGCAGGGCAAATAGAAGATTTACAAAAATTAAGTTCGTCCAATCTTGTTTTTGAACGGGATACGGAAGCCTTATATTATGATTTTGATAAAACATTTTTTGAGGTTTATCCTAATTTTGTAGAGGAATTTAATAGTCTCCTGAAAGAGGGCGAGCGTTATGATCTAAAGAGACATCAGCTGAATACGGAACTTCGTATTTTTGCACTTATACGTTTGGGGATAACAGACGTAAATCAAATTGCCACCTTTCTTCGTTATTCTATGCAAACTATTTATAACTATAAGAGTAAAGTAAAGGGGAAGGCACTTGTGGATAGTGATAGTTTTGAAGAAAAGGTTAAGAAAATAGGGGGTTTTACACAAGGATAAATTCTATCCGATTTACCAAACGAACAATTTTCGTTTTGCTAAGTGGCTTGTTTGTAGCTATTTATATTTTTTTGCTTTTTAAACATTTACCAATACGCCTACTTGTACATACAGGTAGGCGTATTGGTTTATAAATTTGTGAGAAGTAAAACGAGGATGCGCTATCATGTCATTTGAATAGCACCAGCGGAGCGCTTAACCATTTAAAATTATAAACGCATATATATATAAATCTATTTTTTACACCATAGCATGACAAGTGCATAAAATATTTTTTTACGATATGTGGAATGATTAATCAATTTTAAATTATATGAAAAAACTACTAACTTTTATGCTTTTTGTCCTCTTCTTTGGGTGTGAAAAACAACACGATCTTCCCCCTAGCCCGGGACGGATGATTAAAGATTTTAAGTTGGAAACCGGACAGTATGGTAATGCCATCATCTATCAGGACGGTGATACTTTTAAGATATTAATAAGACTCGTCCAGGGAACCGATCTGACGAAGGTCGTACCCATATTCACGTTATCGGACGGCGCTATTAGCCGTCCGGCCTCTGGCGAAGCCATCGATGTATCCAAGGGGAATAAAGTTATTTTTACCGTTACGGCCGCATCGGGGGAGGTCAGACAATGGGAGGCCGAATTTAGAGCGTATGACTCCAGTATTTCCGATTATGATACGTATAGTATATCGGTGAACGACGGGTCGGCTGTTATGCAGGTACAGGGCGATCTGACTTTCAATGAAAAATATCTTGACAATGCCATAATCAACACCGCAACAGCGGAGGCAGCAGAAGACGAAAACCTCAAAAGATGGCAAGAGTGGGCTATCATCTATCATTCTTCGGAAGGAGATACCAAATATTATCAGCTGCGGAATCTACATAGCGGCATGTTCTTGAACGGTGTTTCTGATGGTGAACAGCTGAAGCAAAGCTGGGAATTGAAAAACGATACTGACCTGCAGTTGTGGAATATCGAGGAGTCGGTGGAGACCGGAAAATTTGAATTGGTAAACAAAGCTAACGGCCTGTACTTGACGTTGAGCGGGGATGGAGCTGTTTTGGCAGGGGCTAAACAGCATAATGAGGCCCAGCGTTGGGCGATCACTAAATTGCCCAGGGACAGTTACCGGGATGGCGATGTGACGAATTTCTTTAGCCGGACGACAGGCTCTGTGGCGTTTGATCAGGGCACGAGCATACCGCTTTCGGATGGGCGTGTGCTTTGGGTTACACAGGATGCCTGGCACCATGGGTCAATGGCCCCTAACGGAAATCTGTATGGAAACCACTTTATCTCTTATACCAATTCCATCATTATACAACCCTCCATTGACGATTGGGATCCAAACGCACCGATGATGACCAGACAAGGAGCGCACCACAATATTGGTAATATATGCCCCATTCCATCGGGTGCGAGCCGGAATTGGGTTGGTCCCGGTGTCGAGCTGGGTGAATATGTATATATCCACGGTGGAGAAGGATATGGTCTTGATGACACAGATCAGGCGGTGTACAGACTGAAAAAAGAGTCCGGAAATGAATGGAATCAAGTCGAAAGACTGGCGATCGCGAACATGACCGGTCAACTTGATATCCGGTATAAGGATGGTATGGTCAAATCCGATGACGGTTATGTCTATGTGTACGGAGAACGCACGGCACCGGAAACATTTGGATTTAATACCCTGTTGTACGTAGCGCGGTTTTCGCACGATGAGCCGACTGAATGGTCTTTTTGGGACGGATCAACATGGGGGCATACGCCTTTAGTTACCTCTTCCTCGGTAATTGCAGAAGGCAACGGAACCAATAACTTTGGTTATTTAAATGGTAAATTTCTTCACTTAACCATGGATCAAGGTTTTTATTGCGGCATTCCTTCCATCAATATGTACATCGCTACGTCCAGCAGCCCGACCGGACCGTTCACTTCAAGAAAGCTGGTGTACCACTTTACCGAATTTTATAAGGGGTATAATGCGCGTATATACACACCAATTATCCATACGATAGCACAAAATGACAGGGATGAACTTCTGTTGACATACAGTATTAACTATGGCGCTTGTGAAGAAAACAGTGAAAATGTGGTCAAGGAAGATGACGGCAATTTTGATCCCTACTATTACCGGGTAAAAGGTGTACGTATTCCGTACGAGATGATCGGCTTTTAGAATATTAAAAAAATTATAAATAAAAGATCAACAAGATATGATAAAGTATCTGTCTATCCTTTGCCTATTGTCCGGCTTTCTTTTCTTGTCAAAAGCTGCTTTTTCGCATGGCTATATGCAGAACAGCAGGCTTTGGAACGCAAAATGGATTTCAGAGAAGAGCGATGAGGGGCTGACATACGGTGTGTACCATTTTCGGAAAAGTATCGAACTCGCTGGAAAACCAGAAAGTTTCGTTATACATGTTTCGGCAGATAATCGCTATAAGTTATATGTCAACGGTCAAGTTGTATCGATGGGTCCCGCGCGTGGTGACCTTCATTTTTGGAACTATGAAACGGTAGACATCGCCCCTTATTTGGTTTCTGGACAAAATGTGGTGTCAGCGTTGGTGTGGAACGAGGCTGAATACAGGCCGGAAGCACAGATTAGTTTGCGGACAGCGTTTATTGTGCAGGGACATTCAGCATCCGAGGAAATATTGAATACGAACGGAAGCTGGAAATGTGTGAAGAGCCACGGACACCACCCTATTCCTGGATTTTTCTTTGCGGCGAGTAAAGGAGAGCTGGTCGATATGAACCAGACTATCAAAGATGATTGGCATGCCGTGCATTATGATGATCATAGCTGGTCATCCGCTCGGGAACTTTCTGACGGAAAAACCAAGGGAACGTCTGACGGCTGGACCTGGCAACTTGTGCCTTCTCCTTTGCCACAAATGGAACTGAGCTACGAACGTCTTGTCAAACTGCGGGCGGTCAGCGGCATGGAAGCACCGGTTTCCTTTCCGGCAAAGAAAGAAAACCTCACTATTCCGGCCAACCGTACCGTTACCTTGTTACTCGACCAGACCTATATGACCAACGCTTATGTTACACTTCTTTTTAGCAAAGGTAAGGGGGCGGGTATTTCTTTGGGATACGCCGAAACATTGTATGACCGGCACGAAGGTGACGAGCTCCGGAAAAGCAACCGTAATGAAGTAGAAAACAAAATATTTGTCGGCAGAATAGACAGCCTATTGGCCGATGGGACGGAGAACCAAACGTTTACTACGCTAAACTATCGTACTTACCGTTATCTGCGATTGATTGTCAGCACAAGCAACGAGCCGCTAATCATCAAAGACTTGTACGGCACTTTTACAGGGTACCCTTTTAAACAAAATTATGTACTTAACACGGGCAATAGCGAAATAGACCAAATATTGGATATCGGTTGGCGGACTGCCCGGCTAAACGCCTGGGAAACCTATATGGATTGTCCGTATTACGAACAGTTGCAGTATATTGGTGATACGCGTATACAGGCTATGATTTCATACTACAACAGTGGCGATGACAGGCTTGCCCGTTATGCGCTTGACCTGATGGATCGCTCACGCTTGACGGAAGGAGTCACCATGAGCCGCTATCCTACGCGCGGAACGCAGATTATATCTACGTTCTCTCTTTGGTATATCGGTATGTTGCATGACTATTGGATGTACCGCCCCGACAGCGATTTCATCAAGGAAAAACTGACCGGGCAACGGGCTATACTCGAATTTTTTGAAAAACTACAGCAACCGGATGGCTCTATCAAAGATTTGCCTTACTGGCGGTTTGTGGATTGGGTGGGCGATATGGGGTGGGGGCCTATGGGGCCGGACGGAAGCGCAGCCATCTATGATCTGCAGCTGCTGCTGGCATACCAATGGGCCTCAGAAATGGAGGCCGCGTTTGGACTAACCCACTTTGCCACCTATTACGAAGAAAAAGCCGCCCAATTAAAAGCCACCATAAAAAATAAATATTGGGATGGCGAAAAGAAACTATTTGCCGACACCAAGGAAAAGAAAGGTTTCTCGCAACATGCCAATTCGCTGGCTATCCTAGCAGGATTGATCGGCGAACAAGATCTGGCTACGGTGGGTAACAGCTTGCTCCAAAACACCGAATTAACGCCTTGCACCATATACTTCAAGTATTATCTCCATCAGGCATTGGCAAAAGCGGGATTGGGCGATGATTATATGAACTGGCTGGGTATCTGGCGCGAAAATATACAAATGGGATTAAGCACCTGGGCAGAAGACTCCCGCTTGCAAACTGTTCGGTCGGAATGCCATGCCTGGGGAGCCAGTCCGAATATTGAGTTTTTCAGAATCGTATTAGGAATCGATACGGATGCTCCGGGGTTTGCCCGCGTAAAAATTGAACCGCGTTTGGGTATAATGACCGATGTGCGTGGTGAAATGCCCCATCCGAACGGAAAAATTTCAGTCCATTATAAACAACAAAAGAATAAATGGAAAATCAGTGTAAACCTTCCAGAAAAAACGACCGGAAAATTCATTTGGAAAGGTCAGATTTACGCACTGGAAGCCGGTTCAAATATATTGTCACTAGGCGTAAAGTGAAATTAGAAAAGCGATATTAATTGTATACGTGTTGATTATAAAACCCAAAAATAAGTATTATCCATGAGGAGATTTTTTATAGGAATTTTAGTGCTTGCTCTCGGAGCGAATCCGTTGTTGGCGCAACAAATAGCACCATTTAAGGAAAATGATCGTGTCGTTTTCTTAGGGAATAGTATCACGGACGGTGGGCATTACCACGCGTATGTATGGCTCTATTACATGACGCGTTTCCCGACGATGAACCTAACGATTCTCAATGCCGGTATTGGCGGAGACCGCGTAGGGGATATGCTCAAACGCCTAGACGGAGATGTGTTCAGCAAACAGCCAACCGTGCTGTTGACCACCTTTGGTATGAATGATTCCGGATACTTTGAATACAACGGATCAGAGCCGGAGAAATTTGCTGACGAGAAAGTGGAGGAGTCCCACAACGGCTATAAACAGATGGAGGAAAGGTATAAAGGACTCGTGGGCACCAGGATCGTATTATTGGGAAGTTCACCTTATGATGAAGATGTAGTTATTCCGGATAACACACCATTGAAAAATAAAAATAAAGCGATGCAGCGTATCGTCGATTTTCAAAGAGCATCGGCAACAGCCAATAAATGGGAGTTTCTTGACTTTAATGAACCGATGACAGCCATTAGTAAGCGTGTTCAGCAAGAAGACCCCTCCTTTACCTTATCTGGAAATGATCGTGTACATCCAGACCTGGATGGCCACATGGTGATGGCATACCTTTTATTAAAAGCACAGGGGTTTAGTGGGCAGAAGGTAGCCAAAATGGAAATAAATGCGCCTAGCCAAAAGGTAATAACTGCTTTGAACTGTAACCTGTCCGATATCGTGAAAACAGGTACGGGTTGGAGTTTTGATTATCACGCAAACGCCCTTCCTTATCCGTTGGATACCGTGACAAGAGGATGGGGGAGTAAGAAGAGCGCCTTCGATGCACTTGCGGTGGTGCCTTTTATGGAAGAAATGAACCAAGAACTTTTGATCGTAAAAGGTTTGAAAGGAAATTATAAACTTCTTATTGATGGAGAAGAGATCGGCAAATGGTCGGCTGCGGAATTCGCAAAAGGTATAAATCTTGCCGCTTTGGATAACACACCTCAATATCAGCAGGCACTCCGTATTATGCATCTTAATGAAGAAAGATGGGAAATAGAACGCCGTTTCAGGGATTATGCCTGGGTGCAGTATAATTTTTTCCAACCGAAAGGATTGTTGGATGCCAATAACCGGCGGGCCATCGAGGTGTTCGACCAGTTCAAAGAAAAGGATGGGTGGCTACGGGCCAAAAGAGATCTTTACAGCAAGGCGATGTTTCCCGAAGTGAGACAGGCCTGGCAGCATGAAATGGACGTGTTGTTGCAGACGATCAAACAGGTTAGCGTACCAAAAACAAGAAAAATCAGCCTTGTTCGTAACTAATGCCATAATCCGACATATGATGAAGATGAGAATATTAACCCTTTTATTTCTTTTGCTATCGTCGTTCACCGTTTATGCACAGAAACCCTACTTTGTGGATGGATATCACGGCGGGGTGTATGGGCACTATCCAATGTGGGTGACGCAATTTATGGTGGATAAGTTGGCTGCTCACCCCGAATGGAAATTGGGTTTGGAGATAGAACCTGAAACATGGGACACGGTAAAACGAAACGAACCAACGGCCTATGCGCAATTTTCCAATATCGTGCGAGATAAGCGCATTGAATTTACAAATCCCACGTATGCACAGCCCTACTGTTACAACATCTCAGGAGAAAGTATTATACGGCAATTTGAATATGGTATGCGTAAGATGCGTGAACATTTTCCAGATGTTACGTATACGACCTACGCTGTTGAAGAACCCTGTTTTACAAGCAGCTTGCCTCAAATATTAAAGCAATTTGGTTTTAAATATGCTGTATTGAAATGTCCGAACACGTGTTGGGGTGGTTACACGACCGGATATGGAGGAGAACTGGTGAATTGGATCGGACCGGAAGGAACGTCTATATTAACCGTGCCACGATACGCATCGGAAGATTTAGAAGAAAATTCTACTTGGCAAACGACAGCGTGGAATAACTCGACTGCTTTTATACAAGCGGCCTACCAACAGGGAATTGATAATCCCGTAGGCATGTGTTATCAGGATGCGGGCTGGAAAAACGGCCCTTGGCTTGGTTCCGGTAAGCATATCAAGAACAATTCTACTTATGTAACCTGGACAGGGTACATCGAAGATATATCGTCTAGACAAACGGACGATAGCTGGCATTTTTCGCAGGAAGATGTTTTGGTCAACTTGATGTGGGGAAGCCAAGCATTGCAACGTATAGCACAGGATGTCCGGAAATCCGAAAATAATAGGGTGATGGCCGAGAAAATCAGTGCGATGGCCTATTTGGATAATAACTACCAACCATTAGCTGACGACGAAGATGAAGCATGGCGGACCTTGATGATGGCGCAGCATCATGATTCTTGGATTGTTCCTTATAATCGTCTGGACCAACAGCAAACATGGGAACAGGCGGTTCGTTCGTGGACGAATACGACAGATAGGTTATCCGAAAAGATCATACAGGAGGCGGTCTCCAGTTATGTAAAGGGCACATCGAAAAAAGGAAAAGATTTGGGCTATGTCCGGATTTTTAATACCGTTGCCGCAAAAAGATCAGCGGTTGTCCGTGTAAAATTACCGGCAACTTGGACGCAAAGAGATGTGACGCTTCATGATCGTAAAGGAGAAGAGTTGGCTTGTGTTATAGAGGAAAAGGATAATGCTTTATGGATCGTTTTTAAACCAAACGTGGCCACCTTGGGTTATGTAACCTATGCTTTGCGAAAAAATAGTCAACCTGTCAACAAAAAAGTGCAACAGGTGCGTTTTGATGCAGAAGGAAATTGCATCATAGAGAACGATATGTATAAGATAACGCTCGACAAATCTAATGGGGGCGTAATCACTAGTCTTTTCGCTAAGCATATCGATAATAGGCAATTCGTTGATCCCTACGGACCTTACGGTTTAGGGGAGATCGCGGGCCATTTTTATGAGGAAGGAAAATTTCATTCGTCAAAGGATAACCCCGCTACCATAACTGTTTTGGAAGATAACCCGTTTATCGTAAAGGTAAGGGTCGCGGGCTATATCGCTTCACACCCGATGGTCCAAGTAATCACGCTTGAGGCTGGCCAGCGACGGATAGACTTTGAGCTAACGGTTGATTGGCAGCGAAATGTGGGCATCGGTGAATATAAACAAGAGCATGACTGGACAGACAATAGGCGCGCATACACAGATGACAGGTACAAACTTAAAGTGATGTTTCCCAATAATCTCCAAGGTGCTAAGTTGTACAAAAATGCGCCTTTTGATGTATGTGAGAGCCGACATGAAAATACGTTTTTCGGGAATTGGGACGAAATCAAGCACAATGTGATTCTTCATTGGGTAGATCTGGTGGAAGAAGACCAGGAATATGGCCTGGCGCTCCTGTCCGATCATACCACGTCCTATCTCCATGGTTCGGATTACCCCTTGAGCCTTACCGCACAATATTCGGGCGTCGGGCTGTGGGGCGTGGACTATGAGATAACGGAAGCCTTAAAAATGCGCTATGCGTTGATCCCCCACGCGGGCAGATGGGACACGGCACAGATTGCTACCGAAAGCAACTGTTGGAATGAGCCCTTGCTGGGCGTATATGGAGGAGATTTCGTAGGTGAGGATAGGCAATTTGTTGCGGCGGGTCAAGCAGGAATAGAGGTGTCGGCGATGAAACTTGATCAGGAAGACCTCCTGCTTAGGCTTTTTAATGCGGAAGGCGTATCGGGCGTACACCAGATTAGGCTTGATTTCCCGGTAGAAGGTATAGAAGAGGTTTTGTTGGACGGTGAAAAGGTAGGTGCGCTACAAGTAGCGGATCATATGGGCAAACCAACCTTTTCCATGGATATACCTCGCTTTGGAATAAAAACAGTTCGAATAAAGAAAAAATAGATATAGCTAATTAAACATCGATGTTAAGGAGTATACAATTATGGGGGAGCCTTGTATCCTGTTTCCTGTTATTAAAATCCTGTGCGGTGGGTGATACAACAGCATACTCGTCTCCGGCGGATTATGTAAATCCCTTTATAGGGGCCAGTACAAGTGTGGGGATTGCCGAAGTTTATCATGGTTTAGGGAAGACGTTTCCGGGAGCTGCTACACCCTATGGTATGGTGCAGGTCAGCCCCAATACCATTACAGGAGGGGATAATAGTCCGGGGTATAGTTACGAGCATCAGACGATAGAAGGATTCGCTTTTACACAGATGAGTGGGGTCGGCTGGTTTGGGGATTTAGGAAATTTTCTGGTGATGCCTACGACAGGAAAACTGAAGGTTATTGCCGGGAAAGAAGATGGCAGTATCGAAGGGTACCGTTCGCACTACAATAAGCAAACGGAAATAGCAAAGGCAGGTTATTATGCCGTGGATTTAACAGATTATCATATCAAAGTGGAGACGACGGCTGCCGCGCATAGCGGAATGATCCGTTTCACGTTCCCGCAACATAAAGAATCGCGCATACAGATCGATCTTGCTCGTCGGGTAGGAGGGACAGCTATAAAACAGTATATCCATAAGGTGGATGAGCACACGATTAGGGGATGGATGTTGTGCACACCGGATGGCGGTGGATGGGGAAACGGTGAAGGGAATGCGGATTATACAGTTTACTTCTATGCACGATTCAGTAAACCCTTGGAAAATTATGGTTTCTGGACAGCTGATATTCCCGACAATTGGAAGCGAAAAAGAGATGAAGTTGTTAGCATCCCTTATTTAAGAGCGGTGGAAAAGGCCACTATTATACGGGACGAGGAAACCTTAGAAGGAAAGCACTTGGGTTTTTTCTCTGACTTTGAAACAAGCGAAAATGAGGAGGTTACTTTGCAGGTGGGTATTTCTTTTGTTGATATGGGCGGAGCAGAAAATAATTTTAGGAAGGAAATGGAAGGGAAGTCTTTTGATCAAATTCGGGAGGAAGCGTATGATTTATGGAATCAAGAACTGGATAGAGTGCATATCCAAGGTGGAACGGATGATCAGAAAACAATCTTCTATACCGCGCTTTATCACACGATGATTGATCCTCGTACATATACGGATGTAGACGGACGTTATATCGGTGGAGACAAGCAGGTACACCAAGAAAGCGGGTTTACAAAACGGACGATGTTCAGTGGTTGGGATGTTTTTCGAAGCCAGTTCCCGCTGCAAACCATTATAAATCCAAGATTGGTGGATGACCAACTTAACTCATTGATTACACTTGCGGAGGAATCTGGACGTGGATATTACGAGCGGTGGGAGATTATGAACGCCTATTCCGGATGTATGATCGGGAATCCGGCTTTATCTGTGCTGGCCGATGCCTATGTAAAAGGTATCCGAGGATACGATGTGGAAAAAGCCTATGCATTTGCCGTCAATACGTCTGAAAAATTCGGAAACGATTCTTTGGGTTATACAGCGGCGCCGTTCAGTATTTCAAATACGTTGGAATATGCGTATACAGATTGGTGCATCGCACAATTGGCAAACCGGCTTGGAAAACAAGAAGATGAACAGCTTTTCTTAGAAAAATCACAAGCATACAGGAATATCTTTGATACTGAAAAAGGCTGGTTCCGGCCTAGAAATACAGATGGTTCTTGGGAAATCTGGCCGGAGGGAGCGAGAACAAAAGAGTGGTATGGAACTGTTGAATGTAATCCTTACCAACAAGGGTGGTTTGTTCCGCATGATATTCCGGGGATGATACAGCTCATGGGTGGAAGGGAGAACGTATTGGAAGATTTGACAAGTTTTTTTGAACAGACACCGGACCATATGCTGTGGAATGATTATTATAACCATGCTAATGAACCTGTTCACCTCGTACCATTCTTATTTAATCACCTCGATGCACCTTGGGATACCCAGAAATGGACACGCCATATCTGTGACGAGGCGTATAAAAATTCCGTAGAAGGTATTGTGGGAAACGAGGATGTAGGACAAATGTCTGCTTGGTATGTATTGGCTTCCAGTGGTCTGCATCCCTCCTGTCCGGGAAGTACCCGTTTGGAGATAACCAGTCCACTATTTGATGAAGTTAAATTCCGTTTGGATAATGATTATTATTCGGGAACGCATTTCACGATTAAGACCCATAATAATACAGCTAAAAATATATATATCCAGAAAGCACTGTTAAATGGAAATCCCTATGATAAATGCTATATCGATTTTCAGGAGATCGCTGCAGGTGGAAAACTTGAGTTGTTCATGGGAGAACAGCCGAACAAGAAATGGGGTGTAGAAAGTAATTAAAAAGACAATGGGTATAATAAAGAAGATATTGTTTACCATGTTATCCTTGCTATTGGTTTCTGTTGCATGTAACGGACAGCTTCAGCAGCTATCGTTAAATAGTACCAATCCGGATATAACATGGTGGGTACAACCAAAAACAGAAGGTTCACCGTCGGGGTTTGAGATTTCAACTTCAGGTTATCGGATGGAAGACGCCGTCAAAGGCGTAGTTCCTGGGGTAGTGTTTACAGCATATGTAGAGGCGGATGAAGTGCCTGATCCGAACTATTCGGATAATATCCACCGTGTTGATGCGGCTTTTTTTAATCGCCCTTTTTGGTATCGAACAACCTTTCAACTGCCTACCTCGGTAAAACCGGGACAACAAATCTGGTTGCAGTTCGACAATACGAACCGGTATGCAGATTTTTATATGAATGGTGTAAAATTATCGGGAACACGAGAATCTACGAAAGATGTCAGTGGGCATATGCTACGTACCAAATATGAGGTTAGCCATTTGGTTAGCCATGATCAGGAGAATGTCGTCGCTGTACTGATTACCGATGCTGACCAAAAGAAGACAAGGGATGCCAAGGATCAATTTGGCGTAGTAGCCAGTCCGACCTATTTATCGGCCGCAAGCTGGGACTGGATGCCCTATGTGCCCGGACGATTGGCCGGTATAACGGGAAATGTATCGTTAAATTTTACCGGTGATGTGACCATGGAAGATCCTTGGGTAAGATCTGAGCTGGAATCGAATGACATTGCGTACTTATTTGTTTCAACGGAGTTGAAGAATGCTTCCGATCAGGCAAAAGAGGTCTTGCTATCCGGACGCATTCAACCGGGTAATATACAGTTCTCAAAGCAAGTACACTTGGAGGCCAATACGTCGAAGAAGATATATATGGACCGTAAAGAAATGGAGGCCCTCATTGTAAAGCAACCCAAGCTTTGGTGGCCTAATGGTTATGGAGAGCCGCATTTATATACGTGTACGTTGCGAAGTGAGATTGATGGTGCGGTATCCGATCAAAAGGAAATCACTTTTGGCATACGTCAGTATGAATACCAATATAGTCGAAACAATGCGGGATGGCCTGTTCTCCAGTTCTTTATCAACGGACAGCGCATATTTTTGAAAGGTGGCAATTGGGGTATGAGTGAATATTTGTTGCGGTGTTCCAGAAAAGAATACGAGACGAAGATAAAATTGCACAAAGACATGAATTATAATATGATTCGTCTTTGGACGGGTTGTGTTACAGATGATGCTTTTTATGATTACTGTGACCGTTATGGTATCATGGTCTGGGATGACTTCTGGCTTTATGTGGCTTATAATGATGTCGCAAATGATGAAGATTTTAAAGCAAATGCGTTGGATAAAGTGAAAAGATTAAGGAATCATCCGAGTATTGCACTATGGTGTGGAGCGAATGAAACACATCCTAAGCCAGAGTTGGATGGCTATCTCCGCAGCATTGTTGCTTTGGAAGACCATAATGACCGGATGTACAAGTCCAGTTCTAATCAAGATGGGCTATCTGGTAGTGGTTGGTGGGGCAATCAGCCGCCGAAGCATCATTTCGAAAACTCGGGGAGTAACCTGGCGTGGAATAATCCGCCTTATCCGTATGGTTCGGACCGGGGTTACGGATTGCGAACAGAAATTGGTACAGCGACTTTCCCGAATTATGAGAGTGTGAAAGAATTTATGCCGGCCGAGTCATTGTGGCCTTTGCCTACAGATGAGCAACTGGAAAAGGATGATGACAATGTGTGGAACAAGCATTATTTCGGAAAAGAGGCATCTAACGCAAGTCCGATTAATTATAAACGAGCGGTAAATACCCAATTTGGAGAGTCAGATAACCTGATTGCTTTTTGCGAAAAGGCACAATACCTCAATATAGAAGTGATGAAAGGGATATATGAAGCTTGGAATGATAAGATGTGGGAAGATGCATCGGGGTTATTGCTCTGGATGAGCCAATCGGCGTACCCTTCCTTTGTATGGCAAACGTATGATTACTATCATGACGCGACCGGGGCTTATTGGGGCGCTAAATATGCCTGTGAACCTTTGCATATACAATGGAACGCCGCTAATAATAGTGTGAAAGCGATAAATACAACATCCGAAGATCTGAAAGGGGCCGTGGCGACCGCGCGGGTTTTCACTTTTGGGGGTAAAGAATTAGCAGCGTATGGCCGCAGGGAAAAAGTGAACGTGCCGGCAAGTAACAAAAAAGAGGTTTACCGTTTAAACTTCGATTCCTGCAAAGCGTGTTTCGATGCTGAACTTACACCTTTACATTTTATAAAACTGGAACTAAAGGACAGTTTGGGAAATATGCTCTCCGAGAATTTTTATTGGCGGAACGGTGAAAAAGAACTTGACTATACGAAGCTCAATAAGCTGCCTGCTGCAGATCTGACTTTTACATTATTGGACAAAGCAGATGATGGAAAGCAGATCTTACTTAAAAATCAAGGAAAGAGTGTGGCTTTTGGTAATCGACTCCGACTTGTCCGACATGATACGCAGGAGCGGGTATTGCCTGTATTGTTTTCCGATAATTATTTCACCTTGATGCCGGGTGAGGAGAAAATCGTCCAGATTTCGGATTTAGAAGCAGGTCAATTTGATCTACTGTGGAAGCAATATGGATATAAAGAGGAACATGTTTTAGTAGTGAAGAAAAAAAAATAAACGGATGAAAATAAAAAATATAGTTTGGGTTGTTCTTTTTTCGCTTGGGATAACAACAGGTTATGCACAGGAGAAGGACTTGGTAAAGTATGTGAATACGTTGCAGGGGACAGATTCCGAATGGGCGTTGTCCTATGGGAATACCTACCCCACGGTAGGCTTGCCTTTTGCGATGCATTTTTTTTCTGCACAGACAGGAAAGAATGGTGATGGTTGGAAATACACCTATAAGGCGAATACGATCCGTGGTTTTCAGCAAGTACACCAGTGTAGTCCTTGGATGGGTGATTATGCGGTTTTCTCCCTGATGCCGGGAAAGGGAAACCTCCTTGTCAATGAAGATGAAAGAGCTTTGCCTTTTAACCATGATAATGAAATTGCTAAACCACATTATTATTCCGTAAAGTTTGATAACGGGATACAAGCAGAGATCAGTCCGGTAGAGCGTGGTGCGCACATGCGGTTCTCCTTTCCGAAAAAGGAAAAGGCTTATTTGATCTTAGACGGCTTTCTGAAGCATAGTCAAGTAAAGATCATTCCGGAAGAGCGCAAAATTATCGGCTATGTTAATAATGGTCGGTTCGTTCCTGAAAACTTCCGTAATTATTTTGTACTGGTTTTCAATCAGGATTTTAAGAGCTATGGCACGTGGGAAAATAGAGCGAATAAAATCTCTTCGGGAAATAGAGCGGATGAAGGAGAAGGCATTGGTGCTTACCTAGAATTTAAGCCGGGCACACGTGTAGAAGTGAAAATGGCATCTTCCTATATTGACCCCGATCAAGCATTACGGAATTTAAAACAGGAGCTGGACGGAAATAAAAATTTTGAAACGACCAAAACCAAAGCGTTCGATGTTTGGAATGCATGGTTAAACCGTATCGTAGTAGAAGGGGGAACAGAAGAAGAAAAAGCAACCTTCTACTCTTGTCTGTTTCGTGCCAATCTCTTTTCCCGTAAGTTCTATGAAATTGATCCAGCGGGTAATCCCTATTATTTCAGCCCGTATGACGGAAAAATTCACCTGGGCTATATGTATACGGATAATGGCTTTTGGGACACTTTTCGTTCCCAATTTCCATTGAGTAATATCCTACATCGTGAAATGCAGGGGCGCTATATGCAGTCTTTATTGGATGCGCAGCAACAGGCAGGCTTTCTTCCAACTTGGTCTAATCCGGGTATGTCCGGTGTGATGATCGGAAACCATGCGATTTCCTTACTAACGGATGCCTGGGTAAAAGGTGTGCGTACTTTTAATCCCGATAGTGCTTTGCACGCCTATTATCATGAGGTAACCAATAAAGGTTTTTATGGAGGTTCGAATGGTCGACAGGGTTGGGAAGCGTACTTTATCAAAGGATATATTCCGTATCAGGATGATTTGCATGAAAGCACCGCCAAAACATTAGAGTATGCTTATGATGATTTTTGTGCTTATCAACTGGCAAAAATGACGGGTAATAAATTCTACGAAAATATATTTGCCCGCCAGATGTATAATTACGTCAACGTTTTTGATAAAGATAGCAAATTTATGCGCGGACGATTGGCAAATGGCGAATGGATGCCAGATTTTGATCCGGTGGAATGGGGTGGTGCTTTTACCGAGGCCAATGCCTGGCAATATACGTGGTCAGTGATGCACGACATAAACGGACTGATTAATCTCATCGGCGGCGTAGATCGTTTCAACGCGAAATTAGATTCTTTATTCACGATGGAACAGACGATCAAGTATGGCAGCTATAAACAGGAAATACACGAGATGCGGGAAATGCTCTTGGCCAAAATGGGACAATATGCACATGGTAATCAACCGGTACAGCATGTTGCGTATTTATACAATTTCAGCGGCCAACCCTGGAAATCGCAGGAGCGGACGCGTAAAGTCATGTCCCAGCTGTACAACGCTTCGGAAAAAGGCTATCCAGGAGACGAAGATCAAGGCGGAATGTCTTCTTGGTATGTGTTAAGTGCGTTGGGAATTTATAGCGTATGTCCGGGAACGGACGAATATGTTTTTGGCAGCCCGGTCTTTGAGAAAGCTACCGTGAAGCTGGAAAACGGGAAGGAGTTTGTCGTGATTGCCAAGAATAACAGTCCGAAGAATGTCTATATACAGTCGGCGCAGTTGAATGGTGTTCCTTATGATAGGAATTTCATACGGTATGAGGACATCATACAAGGCGGAAAACTGGAATTTGTGATGGGAGCCTCTCCTAATATGAACAGGGGAGTTTCGATAGAATCCCGACCGTTTTCGTTGAGCCAGCTAGCAGGAGAGTAGCAAATAATTATAATACATTATAAATTAAATTATGAACAAGGAATATTTGATTTACGCAGTGTGTGCCATGCTGGCATTTGTGTCGTGCGAAAAACAGGGTTTTTTGGATTCGACACAGTCGACTGATCTGAACGAGCAAGTTGTTTTTTCGGATAGTGCCTACACGATTAATTTTCTTTCGGGGATATATGAAAATATAGGTTTTGCCACGGCACCTAAGCGCTTTGGTGGTGGCGGATTAGACGCTAGTACCGACGAAGCGGAAGGAGCAGGACTGGGCACGATTAACACGTTCATACAATTTGCGACAGGTACGGTCAATGCGAATATGATTACAAAGGACGCTTGGTCTACTTGTTATACGAACATCCGCAGATCCAATATTATGCTTAAAAATTTGCCGGATGCTCAGTTTGCTAACGATATCAAGGTGCGGGCTACTGCAGAAACACGGTTTTTGAGAGCGTATTATTATTTTATTCTTCTGGAGCATTACGGAGGTGTGCCGTTGATGGGGGATAGTGTTTACCGTGCTGATGATGTCGTCCCTTTTACCCGGAATACCTTTGCACAATGTGTGGACTATATTGTGCAGGAGTGTGATGCCGCTGCCGACGATCTACCGTGGGTACATACCGGTGAAAATTATGGACGTGTCAATAAGGCTGCTTGCTATGG
This sequence comes from Sphingobacterium arenae, assembly GCF_014692505.1. Taxonomy (GTDB): domain Bacteria; phylum Bacteroidota; class Bacteroidia; order Sphingobacteriales; family Sphingobacteriaceae; genus Sphingobacterium; species Sphingobacterium arenae. The sequence goes on from NZ_JACNYK010000001.1 coordinate 763,433, forward strand.
TCTGAAATCCCGGGTATTGCTTTATGCCGCCAGTCCATTATTTAATGGAGGAGGATTGGCGACAGAAGAACCGCTGCGTAGTATCGTAGGTTACCCTAATGCAGATCAATCCAGATGGGAACAGGCAGAAGCGGCGGCAGAAGAGGTGATGACATCCGGTCAATATAGCTTACACCTCAACAATACCACCGAGCCCGGCTATGGTTTTTATGAAGTTTTCCATCTGCGTAAAAACAGCGAATACTTGTTGGCGAGGATGCAAGGCGGCAACCGGGAATTGGAAGCGACTTGGAACCCTCCTACTTTTGGGGTGGACAACCCCGGCGCTTATCCTTATTTGGAAATCGTAAACGCTTTCGGTATGCGAAATGGCTTACCTATAGATGACCCCAATTCGGGCTATGATCCGGCACGCCCCTATAACGATAGGGATCCGAGGTTGGCGAATACGATTACACGCGACCAATCCATGGCTTTTCACCGAGACGGCTTAGCGCGTCGGCCTGTCAATATTTTTATCGATAAAACCAATCCCAATAATGTTAGTTCGGGACAGGATGCAATCTATAAGGGTACGTCGACGGGTTTTTATGTCTATAAGATGATACATAGATTCGTGGTGGTGGATCAGTTCAATACCGAAACGCCGCGATGCCTGCCGATTATCCGGTATGCAGAGATCCTACTGAACTATGCCGAAGCACGTAATGAACACCTTGCTGTACCGGATGGGAAGGTCTATGAAGCTGTGGAAGCCATACGCCAGCGGGCTGGGCTTTCTCCCTATACCTTGCCGACGGGCCTTTCTCAGGCAGATATGCGCGCAATTATCCAAAACGAAAGACAAAAAGAACTGGCGTTCGAGGGCCATCGTTTTTTCGATGTACGTCGCTGGAAGATTGCTGAAACGATGGAAAACCGCCAGCTACACGGTACCGAACCTGTACGCGTAGCAGGTGTTACTACCTACAATACGATCGATGTGCGAAAAAGAGTGTTTAACCAGCGCATGTATCTCTGGCCAATTCCGCAATCGGAAGTTGCGAAATCGGTTGACCTACTACAAAATCCTGGATATTAAAAGAAAAGAAGAGATGAAAATCAAGCACTTATTATTATTTGTCTTCATTGCATTTGGCTATTTATTTCATGTCTCCTGTGAGGATGAGATGGCAAATATCGTTACGGATGAGCCCGTTAAAGACATAACCGGAAGTTGGAAAGTTGTCCAGCTGATGAGAAATGGCGAAGATTTGAGCCAACGATTAAATCTGACCGATTTTCGTGTAGATTTCAAAGCAGACGGGAACTATATCTTAGCAAATGAATTACCATTTGTATTAGTGGGATCCGGAACCTACACCTTGAATGATCCGCAGTATCCTTTCAGCGTACTGCTGACTGCTGATGGAGAATCGGAACAGATTGCTGTGAAACTTCAGTATCCGGTGGTGCGTGGAAAAAGACAGTTAAGTCTTTCATTCAGTCTGGGATGTGCCGGCAATACCTACCAATATAATTTTGAACGTGAAAACTAACAACCATGAAAAGACCATTTCAAAACCTCGTGTATTTATATATTCTGGCAGGACTGTCTTTGACCATCTTTTTAGTCCACTGTGGACTAAAAGCATTGACGGTTACCGTCCCGGCGCAAGCGCAGGTTGATGAACGCGTGACCTTCGTGATGCACAGTGGTGCGGAACCTCGTATAGAGGAACCCGGAACGTATACGACCCAACTGCTAGCGGGGATTATGGTTCCGAAAAACTGGAATGCAAGAGAACAGGCCGTACTGACCTATACAAGCCCGAAAGGGAACGGAACGTTGCGCATGATACCGGATTCGGAAATAGAGCCGGTATCGGGTGTGAGCTGGCACCAAGCGGCCAAGAATATGTTTGGCATCGGTCCAAACCTCGTGGACGATTTCGAGTGGATTATCTACAGGAGTACGCAATCGTATACGTTTTCCAACAATGAAGATATAGACTTCAATGTGCAGGTTGCATGTCATGTAGGATCTGAAAATATGTTGGTCCGTTTAGGGTTCTATGTGGGGTCTTCTATCGAGAATTTACGACCTGAGGACGACCAGTATAAGAAATTCACTTTTTCGGATGTCTTTGAGGTAACCGGTGGCGAAGGTGATGTGATTGACTTTGTCAACCCGCAACTGGGCACCATCCAGCCGGTAAGAAGTCTGGACAACGATATCATTACCCTTGTTTTTAATGGGGGTGTGATGAACACCGCACTGGATGGACTGAATGAAGTTTATCTGCGCGCACAGGCATTTGACAGCGATGGCCAAATGATCGAAGCGGTGATGGAGCAGAACGACAAGACAAAAATGAGCAGTATAGGCGGCAGACAGTTTCGTATTGATATATGGCCGAGGGGGTTCTTTGCGATTGAAAAGGGAAAGCAAATTGCCCGCGTGGAATATTTTTTCACCAGCGCCGATGGAACAAAAACGGTGGGGTATGGCAATACGGAAGAGCCTTTTCGATATACTTTCCGCTGTGAATAAGTTATCGGGGCAATCCAGGAATATGAATCAAAAAATGATCTGAAATATGATGAATCAGTATATAAAAATCAGTTTAATAGCGATGTTGTTTCTTTTTGTCGGACAGCATAGTGTTTTGGCTCGCTCTTTCCGACAAAGTGTGAAGGGGCTTCCGGTGAACGTTGTTGACGAATACGGAAAACCGCTGTTGGGAGCAAAGGTATACTCCTTAGCGGATGAGCTGCTTGGAGAGACGGACGAAACCGGAGATGTGCATGTGGAGGCGATCGCAGGGACGGAGATTATTGTCCGGCATCCGGCATATTACCCCAAAACGATCGTGGTGGCGTCCGGCATCCGGATAGCGATGGTGGTCAATTATCTAAAACAGGAAGAAATACGGGAAGTGCTTTATGATCAAAAAACAGATCAAAATCTGTTAGGAGCTGTATCTAGCGTATACAATAGCCAGCTTAAGACCACACCGACCCCGCTTTATTTAAATGCGTTAACCGGTAGACTCGCCGGGTTCTATGCGCAGGAAATCAGTGGCTTCCGATCGGCACGGTCAACGGCCATTACCTATGGTGATCTTGCGGGTTCCTTGCCTACGGAAGGTACAAAATACAGTTCCGCGCTCAGCGATAATAGTGAGGTCTTCCTTCAATTAAGAGGACAGCAACCCGTCACGATTATTGACGGCGTGCAACGGGAGATTTATTCCATCGACCCGGAAAGCATTGAATCCATTACTGTTGCGAAAGATGCGCTATCCTCTATTTTGTTAGGACAGCGCAGTTCAAGAGGCGTATTGCAGATCACCACCAAAAAAGGTATGGCAGGCCCTCCCCGAATCTCCTTTACGGCGCAGACAGGTGTGCAGGAAGCATTGAAGATGCCTGAACCGTTAAATGCTTATCAATATGCTTACCTCTACAACGAAGCCTTGGCGAACGTCGGGCGGCTACCGGCCTATTCGCAGGAAGAATTTGAATTCTTCCGTAACGGAAACTCGCCCCTGTTGTATCCGGATGTAAATTGGTATGATGCGGTGCTACGGAACAATAGCCCAATTACAAAGTATAATTTGGGTGTAAATGGAGGCATCCGTAACGCCCGATATGCGCTTTCGCTCAGTTATTTAAATCAGGAAGGAATGTTTCGGGAGTCGGATGAATTTGACTACGCGACCAATGCGAGTCAAAGCCGATACTTGATAAATAGTTCCATCGATGTGGATGTTACGAAAGATTTCACGATTGGATTACAGCTTTTCGGCCGTATTCAGGATGGTAGACAGCCGGGAGCTGGAACATCAAACATTATGAATGCTCTTTTTGCTACGCCCAATCATGCTTATCCTATCTTTAATGATAATGGTTCCTACGGAGGTTCTCCTCAGTTCAGAACGAATATTTATCAGCAAGTAATGGGCTCAGGTTACTTGATCGATAATACAAGGGACGTTTTTGCAAACCTGGATTTCAACTATAGACTTGACCAATGGTTGCCGGGCTTATATGCGAAGGGAAAGGTGAATGTATCAGCAACTTCCTCTAGTTTCATTAACCGATATCGGCAGCAACCGGTTTTTGATGTGCAATATAATGATGCCGGTGAATTGACCTATATACGTTATGGAAATATTGCGGATCAACCCAATTCATTTTCGACCACTTCTACGGCAAATTTCGTTTATTTTCAGGGGGCAATCGGATATGACGGACAAATTGCCGATAACCACCAGATAGGCGGAAAGCTATTTGTCGATCAGCAGACGGCTAACTACCAGTTTGATTTGCCTGCCATCCATACCAATTTTGCCGCAACGGGTAACTACGCTTATAGGCAAAAATACTATGCCGAACTGGCGGTAAACTATTCCGGTTTCAATCGCTTTCAGCCGGGTAGGAAATACGGAACGTTTTATGCACTGGGCATAGGCTGGGACTTGGCAAAGGAATCGTTTCTATCCACACAAATAGATTGGCTGAACCAATTGAAATTAAGAGCTACCTATGGAAAAACGGGTAACACCAACGAAGGCGCTTTGGGTTACTACAGTTGGCGCGCGGCTTACGGTCAAGGAGGTAACAATGGTTATGAATTTGGTTCGGAATATTCGTATGTCAATAGTTTGGAAGAGCGGGGTTTGGCTAATGTAAATGCCACCTGGGAGAAAGGAAATAAATTAAATATCGGCATGGATGCCTCTTTATGGAATTCCATGTTCCGGCTGACGGTCGAATATTACAGGGATCGCTATTACGACTTGCTCCAACAGCGTGGGTCGACGATCGAGATGATTGGGATAGGCTATCCAAATGAAAATATCGGCGAAAATCTGTTCGAAGGACAGGAAATCGACCTAACCTATCAAAACAATGTGGGTAAGTTTAACTATTTTATTGCCGCCAATGCGTCCCGTATGCGCACGGAAGTGCTGTATATGAACGAAGTACGTCGCGATTATTCTTGGAATTATCGTACGGGTATGCCGGTCGGCCAAACTTTTGGATATTTGGCAAACGGACTGATACAGACACAGGCGGAGGCGGATGCAGCACCGTTATTGGGTGGTAATGTGGTACGTCCGGGCGATGTAAAGCTGGTCGACCTGAATGGAGATGGAATCATCAATATACACGACCAAACAGCGATCGGCAACACGAAACCTATAATTTACTATGGGGCTACACTTGGGTTTAGCGTCTCCGGATTTGATTTTAGTGTGCTTTTACAAGGTGTTGCGAACCGGACTTACCAACAAATGGATTACTCCTTTGGCAACAATGGCGATAGCCAGGGCTATTCGTATATGATGGGACGCTGGACGCCAGAGACAGCCGAAACGGCGACTTACCCTCGTCTTACGGTTGGCTTTGATCCGACGAACACGCCTTATCTCAATACCTCCAGCTACTGGACACGCTCCGGGGAGTATCTACGGGTCAGAAATGTAGATCTAGGCTATACGATCCCCACCCATTTAAGCCGCAAAATCAATCTTTCGTCGTTTCGTGTTTTTGCCAATGCACAAAACCTTTTCACCTTTACGTCCTATGACCGATTGGATCCGGAGATCTCCGGGAATGCTGCTTATCCGGCGCAACGGACGATCGTTTTTGGTGTCAATATCAAATTATAAACCTAAGACAGATACCGCTATGAGATATATAGAATTAAAATGGACTTTATGGGTTGCAGTGGCAATCTTTGCACTCTCTTCTTGCAAGAGTGATCTAGAAAACGTGCCTATCGAGAACCAAACCTTGGAACAGGTTTTCGACACGAATGATTCGGCAGGTACCAATGCGAATCGCTTTTTGACAGATTGTTACCGTTATCTTCCCAATACAGGAAACCGGGTCGGCGGCGATTTCCTAGACGCGGGTACGGACGACGCTGTATCTTCCAATCCCACCAATACTTCGGTACAGCAGTTGGCTTTAGGCACTTACACGGATGATAGTTATCCGGATAATCGTTGGTCAGATTTCTATACAGGGATCCGCATTGCCAGTATTTTTATCCAAAATATCGACCGGGTTCCGTTGAAAGGTCAGTTGTCAAACGGCACACCATTAAAGCGTGTATGGAAAGCGGAAGCACGCTTTCTGCGGGCGATGTTTTATTTTGAACTGGTGAGACGGCATGGTGGCATCCCCTTACTGGGAGACAAGGTCTATCAACTGAGCGATGATATCGAGTTGCCACGTAATAGCTTTCAGGAATGTGTGGATTTTATCGTAACTGAATGTGATGCGATAAAAGATAGCTTGCGGGTGGATCCGTTTGACCTTCCTAACTACGGACGGCCTACGAAGGCGGCAGCGCTTGCTTTGAAATCGCGCATCTTGCTATACGCTGCAAGCCCGCTATACAATGGCGGGAATATTGGCGGACAGAATCCCCTGACGGGTTATGCCGATTTTTCGGTAGCTAGATGGCAGGCGGCAGAGCATGCTGCCAAAGAAATCATCGATCTTAACTTGTTCCAACTAGAGCCCGAATTTAAGCAGGTATTTATTACCCGCAACAATGAGCGGATATTTTCGAAGCAGGGCGGAAACAACACCAGTATAGAGAATAATAATGGGCCGATAGGGTATGCTGCAGGTGTTAACAACGGAAGAACCAGTCCTACGCAGGAATTTATAGAGGCATTCGGTATGATAAATGGTTTGGATATTACAGATCCCAATTCGGGATATAATGAGGACGATCCGTACAGCGGCCGTGATAAACGTTTCTATGCCACTGTTTTTTATAACGGAGCGATGTGGTTGAGTCGAGCCGTTCAAACGTTTGAAGGCGGGGCAGACAAGCCCGGCGGAACAAGGCAACAGACCAAGACGGGATATTATCTGCGGAAATTCATGGGCAACTTTGAAGAATCTGTCAATTACAGCGGTGTAAACCATGATCATATCCTATTTCGTTATGCGGAGACGTTGCTAAACTATGCCGAAGCACGAAACGAACGGCTGAGCGTGCCAGACCAAGCGGTTTATCAGGCGGTTGAAAATATTCGGAAACGTGCCGGTTTAAGTCCTTTTGAGCTTCCTTCCGGATTGAACCAGGAACAGATGCGGGCGGTTATTCGGAACGAACGCCGTAAAGAACTTGCTTTTGAGGAGCATCGTTTTTACGATATGCGCAGGTGGAAAATCGCCGAACAGGAGTTCAATAAGGAACTACATGGGATGGTTATTTACGAAACGGGTACAGGGACTATTCGTCAAGCTGTTCCCGTCTTGAAGATGAATTTTGAAAAGAAAATGTATCTGGCACCGATTCCATTCAATGAGGTCATTAAAAACCCGAATATGGAACAAAATCCGGAGTGGTAGTCCAATTATAATCTTATAAGCTATTGTGATGAAAAGAGCATTATATAACTTCATAATAATGGTTTTTGTGCCATTTTTAACCTTTGCACAATCGACCGTTACGGGGGTTGTGAAAAACAGTGCCGGACCTTTGTCCGGCGTAACCATCTCGGAGAAGGGGGGTAACGCTGTACAAACGGATCGGAACGGACGATTCAGTTTGTCGTTAAGCCGAAATAAAGAATTGATATTTACAAGTGTGGGGTATGTCTCGCAGGAAAGAACGGTGAAGGGCGGGGAGGAGTTAGAAATTATTCTCCAATCCAGTAGTCAGGATATTAATGAGGTCGTTGTTATTGGATTTGGTACGACCAAAAAATTGACCAATACGGGAGCCGTCAGTTCCATAAAAGGAGCCGAGATTCGCAATGTACCTACTTCCAGTGTGCAGAATGCGCTTACCGGTAGACTGCCTGGTTTTGTTTCCGTCCAACGTTCTGGTCAGCCAGGACGGGATGCTTCCGACTTTTATATCCGGGGTGTGAGTTCGCTGAACTCGGAGGGCAATCAACCCTTGATTATCGTGGACGATATTGAATATACGTACGAACAATTGTCCCAGATCAATGTGAATGAGATCGAAAGCATATCCATCCTGAAAGATGCATCCACTACAGCTGTATTTGGTATCAAAGGCGCAAATGGGGTGCTTGTGGTAAAAACACGTCGGGGAGAGTCTGGGACACCTCGGATTAATTTCCGCGCAGAATCGGGGATGCAGAGTCCGGTAACAAGACTAAATTTTTTAAATGCCTATGAAAGTGCATTGCTGTGGAATGAAGCCATCATGAATACAGATGGAGATAATACCAACCAACCTTTTAGTGCCGAGTCACTGGAGCGGTTTCGCTTAGGAGATGATCCTTATGGTCATCCAGATATCAACTGGTATGAACGTATTTTTAAACCGGTAAGCTTTCAATATAATACCAATGTGGATATTTCGGGAGGTAGTGAGAGCATTCGATATTTTATTTCAGGGGGTGCATTTTCGCAGGATGGTAACTTGTATACCTTTTCCAATGAAGGGGATCAGATCAATAATAATTACTATTATAGACGATATAACCTTCGATCCAATCTGGATGTACAGGCTACTAAAAGCTTAAAATTACGGTTGGATTTCAGGACAAATTTTGGTAATATCAATTCGCCTAGGGCAGGTAATATCGTTGGTGAGGTGTTTGATTTCAATAAAATACGGCCGTGGTCGGCTCCTTTCCTGAATCCGAACGGTTCATATACGTATGCTAACGATACACAGGATCTATTACCCACTGTTAACGCACGCTTAGCCACTGCCGGATATAATCTGGATAGACGGAATGATATTAATATCTTATTTGGCGGTACGCAGGAATTGGATGTGGTGACGAAAGGCTTGTCTTTCTCGACACGCATAGCCTACGCCAGCGTGGAGTCTAACGTACGGGAGCAGGCTAGGGACGAGATACCTGTGTATCGGTATTACCCATACACCGATAGTTATCTTCTGAAAGGAGGTTCGCCGTATGTTTTAGGTAATTATACGTTGCGTGCTTACCAAGGCGATTACAATAACCGCATGAATTTTCAGGCCAATTTTAATTACGATAGAACTTTTGGTATGCATCACGTTAATTCTCTTTTATTATACAACAGGGAATCTTATAAAACCAAAGGTGATAAGAGTACGAACTGGATTCCGCAGAATTTCCAGGGTTTTACTTGGCGTACGGGCTATAATTACAGCGAGAAATATTTGGTGGATCTGACTTTGGCCTATAATGGTTCGGATCGCTTCCAATCGGATAAACGTTATGGTCTTTTCCCTGCTGTTTCTGTAGGATATAACCTGTCTCAGGAAAAGTTCTTTCAGGAGGCATTCCATTTTGTTGACCTGTTTAAGCTTCGAGCCTCTTATGGTGTTGTTGGCTCAGACAAGGTGGCGGGAGATCGATACCTGTTTCAACAAGTCTACAACGGAGGAGGGGGATATTCCTTTGGAGAAACGCATCAATCCTCGGGTACGATCTATGAGGGAAATTTAGGGAATCCGCGCGTGACTTGGGAAAAGCAACGCTCGTTCGACGTAGGACTGGAAATGAACCTATTAAAAAACAAATTCTCCTTAGTCGTGGACTATTTCAACAATATTCGTTATGATCAATTGGTAACATCACAATCATTGCCTATCCATATCGGTGTGGGCGTTTCTCCAACGAATATAGCGCGTGTTCGCAACCGCGGTGTGGAATTTGAGTTGAACTATAATAATCACATTGGCGAATTCAATTATACTGTAAAGGGTGTATTGACCTATTTCAAAAATAAAATATTATTCCAGGATGAGCCTATGCCGGCTTATCCCTGGTTACAGCTGACAGGCCACCAGATCAATCAGCCCATTGGTTATCTATTTGATGGATTTTATACAGCAGAGAATATACCGGATAGTCCCAAACCTACCGGAGGGTATATTGTACAACCGGGTGATCTGCGTTACAAGGACCTCAATGACGATGGTATCATTGACGACTACGACAGAACGACGATAGGCCGACCGAATATCCCCAATACCAGTTTTGGTTTAACGCTTGGCGGAAGTTATAAAGGTTTCAGTTTTAGTGCGCTGTTGCAAGGAACGACCGACTATAGCTTTAGCGTGCAGGGAAGTGGTATTGAGCCGTTCCAAAGCCAGTTCCAGCCCATACACCAAGAACGCTGGACGCCTGAAACTGCTTCAACAGCGATGTTTCCCCGCCTGACCACGAACCCGACAACGATCAGTAGTCCTTCCTCCTACATGTCGGATTTTTGGTTAATTGATGCGACTTATCTTCGATTAAAAACAGTCGAGTTGGGTTATCAGTTGCCGGATCGTTGGTTGCCTTTCAAGATCAACAATGCGCGGGCTTATGTTAGTGGGTATAATCTATTTACCTGGACAAACTATTCGTTATATCAGCAAGATCCGGAAGTAACTTCTAATACGGCAGGGGATGCTTATCAAAACCAGCGCGTGATTAATCTGGGGATTCAAATAGGCTTATAAATGTTTTTTTAATATTTTAACATGTTTAATATGAATAATTTAATGAAAATTCTAGTTTTTGCTATCGTGGCAATGGGAGTATTTACTTTAGCTGCAAGAGGTACACATCTAAACAAAAATGATGTCAACAAACTTTCCGTATCAAGCTATAAGATTCGAGTTGTTGTCAACAAGGAACCTGACCCTTCTCCCACCGTTAATCGATATCGTATTGTAGCGTACGCGTATGCAGATAATGATACCACTATAAATGTCCCTATTCCTGGACCTATTACGGTAAATGGTCGGATAACTTGGAATGGAGGTATCAGTTATCATCCCTTAAGTGTGACAATTCCTCATTCAGGCATTTATTCCCAAAATTTTGAATGTGCCAAACCCGATGAGCTCACGGCAAACACTTTGGAATATCTTTCTTTGTCAACCTATAGTTTGGGGGGAATACCTGTTTCTTTTGATGGACTTTATTTTCAATAATTGACAGGATATGTTTCCAACGTTCTCCTCGTTAATCAACTACATCTTTGGTACAGATTTCTCTTGGCCAATCCCAACCTTTGGCTTTTTTGTCACGCTGGCTTTTGTACTTTCCTATCGGGTATTCAAAAGCGAATTTGTACGAAAAGAAAAACGAGGAGAATTTAAAGCCTTCGAAGAGCACGTGCAGTGGGACGCGAAGGCTATTTCTCTTCTTTTTTTAGGGTATGGGTTTTTGGGTTTTTTGGTTGGCTATAAGGGAATTGGTGCGTTATTGAATCTGGAGGCATTTTCCCATAACCCGCTTCGTTTTATTTTTTCGACACAAGGAAATTGGACGGTCGGATTGTTGTTGGCGCTGATCTCTTGTGTGCTCATAGGTCTTTTGTATAGAAAATGGATTTTCTTAAGGAACACGAAGGAAACACGATGGGTAAGACCGGTAGAGTTACTTCCTATGATGTTATTATGGGCGGGAATAACGGGATTTATTGGATCCAAAGTCTTTAATGTTTTTGAGGACGGACAGTTGCATCACGCCCATTCTATTTTTGAAATCTTGGATTTCAGTGGTCTTACTTTTTGGGGTGGATTTATTTTTGGGGCGATCAGCTATCTTTATATTGGCATGCGAAAGGGGATGGGATGGCGACATTTGGCGGATGTAGGATCGCTAGGCATGTTGGTCGCTTATGGTGTTGGTCGGATTGGATGTCATCTTTCTGGCGATGGTGATTGGGGGGTGGTGAACACCGTAGAAAAGCCATTTTCTTTCCTACCGGATTGGATGTGGTCTTTCCGCTTCCCCCACAATGTTATTGGGCAAGGAGAACATATCTCGGGATGTGAAGGCAAATATTGTTATATACTCCCGGATGGCGTATTTCCTACTTCGTTTTATGAAGCCTTCGTTATATTACTTGTTTTTGCTGTTCTTTGGAAAATAAAAGAACGTATCAAAACACCGGGGAGACTATTTGTTATTTACCTGTTTATTACGGGGACAGAACGGTTTCTAATTGAATTTATACGCATAAATTATAAATTTAACGTTTTTGGACTCTATTTATCGGAAGCCCAATTGGTCGGTTTTTTTATGGTATTGCTTGCTTTTCTACTAGGCGGATATCTAAAAAATAACTGTTATCTTAGTCATCGATAAATAGACATTAAATGAACCTATATAAATATTTGTTGTTATGCTGTTTGGGTATTTTGTTTGCTTGTAAGAAGGAGATAAAACCACCTGTAGAACCAAGGCCGGAACCGACCGAAGATGACCATATCAAGGCAGACATCTACGATTATTTTAATAAGTATTCCTTATGGACAGAACAGATTCCGGACCGAGATGAAAAAGAACGACTTGACTTTGCAAAGACGTATTCTTCGAACGGAAATCTCTTGACAGCCTTAAAAAATATGACGCCTTTTTATGCCGGATATAATGGAAGCATTGATCGCTTTTCATTCTTGGATGAATCTGATTCGGAGGGAAATTTAAGTTATGCAGACGGTTTTCGGATGGACACCAATGATGGATATGGCCTTAGTTTTGGATGGGGTGTACTCACTGCGAACGCGACAAAAGCGTACCCTGTTATTTATTTTGTAGAAGGAGGGTCTCCCGCACAAAAGGGCGATGTAAAACGAGGATCGATCGTTTACGCCATTAATGGTGACGAAGATATTACCGTTAGGTATAATGGGAGTAATCTGAATCAAACCGATGTGCGAGACTTTGCGAAAAAACTGGATGCTGCATTGGCAGCAAACTCATTAGATTTAAAAGTGGAAACAGCGGAAGGAGAGGAGAAGGAGTACACGCTGGCATATGGGAATTCCTATGACATTGACCCCGTAATTTTAGATACGGTTTATACGTACTCAGATAAAAAAATTGGTTATCTGGCATATTCATCTTTTGAAGAAGTATGGCCGAAGACGCATCAGAATTATAAAAAGCTAGAGGATGTTTTTGAATCTTTTAAAGAAGCCCATATTAAAGACCTTATCTTGGACTTACGATATAATACGGGAGGCTATGTGAGCACAGCGGAATATCTGGCGAATAAAATGGTTAAGGCAACCGATCACGGAAAATTGATGTTTAAGTATAAAGTGAACGAATATCTCGCAACATCCCTTGCTTATAAGAGTGATTTTCAAGATGTTTATTTTGAGAACAGTAACACCCAATTGGTATTGGAAAATGTTTATATTCTAGCGACGGAGCAGACGGCATCGGCTTCAGAATTGCTTATCAATGTACTTAAACCTTATCTAAATGTCACGATTATTGCGGAAACGAATCGAACGTATGGTAAACCGGTAGGTTTCTTCCCCGAGGAGATAACGGACGACGTGACGTTGTGGGTAACTTCTTTCAAGACGGTGAATGCTGCTGGATATACGGATTATTGGAATGGTATGCAGGTCGACGTTCCAAATATCGATGATTATATTTTTAAAGATTTTGGTGATTCCGAAGAGGATATGACCGCTAAAGCGTTAAGTCTTGCAGGCGTATCGACGTCTGGTATGCGGGCCTCTTCCAGAAAAAGCGCCACGGCAAATCGAGGTGTAAAAGTAGGAATTATCAATAAACCACATGAACGCAATATGCTAAAGAAGAAGCTTTAAAATTAACCCCGCTTGCAGCGGGATTAATTTATACCAAATACTCAAATAACGTCTGATCCTTATTCACCTCAATGAAATCGAATTTGTAGGACTTCATTCTTTCAATAAAAATGGTATAATCCTTCGGGTCGTTTAGTTCGATACCAATCAATGCCGGACCTCTTTCGCGTTCTGTCTTCTTAATATATTCAAATCGGGTAATATCATCCTTTGGCCCAAGTACTTCTGTTACGAGTAAACGTAAAGCGCCAGGACGCTGCGGGAAACGAACGATAAAGTAATGTTTAAAACCCTCGTATAGCAAGGACATTTCCTTAATTTCACTCATGCGGTCAATATCGTTGTTACCTCCGGAGACGATGCAAACGACCTTTTTGCCTTTTATTTCTTCTTTATGAAAATCCAAAGCAGCGATAGACAATGCGCCGGCGGGTTCCGCCACAATAGCGTCCTTATTATAGAGTTGTAAAATAGTGGTGCAGATTTTACCCTCAGGTATCGGCTTCACACTATCGAGCAGCTTGCTGCTAATCTCATAGGTTAAAGCACCTATTTTTTTTACCGCAGCGCCGTCCACAAATTTATTGATGTGTTCCAGTTCTATCGGGCCATTATTTCGCATGGCAGCAATCATGGAAGGTGCGCCTTCAGGCTCCACACCATATAGTTTCACGTGCGGCGCATGTTTTTTCATGTGATAGCTCAGCCCAGAAGATAGCCCACCGCCCCCTATAGGAATAATAACAGCGTCTACATCTGGAAGGTCTTCCAATATCTCCACGGCCACCGTACCTTGTCCTTCGATAATTTTTTCGTCATCGAAAGGAGGAATGAACGTCATATTGTGTTCTTTCGTGTATTCCAATGCTGCTTTCTGACAGTCGTCGAACGTATCTCCGGTTAATACAATTTCAATATTACCGTTGCCCCACATTTCCGTTTGTGTAATTTTTTGACGTGGAGTTGGGCCGGGCATGAAAATAACACCTTTAATATCCAATTTTTTACAGGACAGAGCGACGCCTTGCGCATGATTGCCTGCACTGGCACAGGTAACGCCCCGACGTTTTTCGTCCTCCGATAGGCTAACAATTTTGTTGTATGCGCCACGCAGTTTATACGAACGAACCACTTGTAGATCTTCCCGTTTTAAGTATACATCCGCATCGTATTTTTCGGAAAGGTGGATGTTGTATTGCAAAGGTGTGCGGTTCACAACGCCTTTTATGCGTTCTGCCGCTTGCAATGAATCTATGTTTAAGGTCATATTGTTTAAGAATAACTGCCCCAAAAAGCGTCTTTAACGAGTGAAATATCTTTTTTGCCGTTACGGCTATAAATGGAAACAATATCAAATCTGATATCGCCCTGATGGTTGATTCGTTTTAAAAAAACGCCGGCTGCTTTAATAAGGTTTTTCTGCTTTTTAAAATCGACAAACTGAAAAGGCTGGCCAAACTGTGTGGAGCTGCGCGTTTTTACTTCTACAAAAGCGAGTATATCCCCCTCTTTAGCAATGATATCTATTTCCCACCACTTGTATCGCCAATTTATTTGTAGAATTTGGTAGCCTTGGGTACGTAGAAACTCTTGTGCTTCCCCTTCGCCCTGCTTTCCAAATTCTAAATGTTTGGCCATGATTATTTTAACAACGTATGTAGATCCTCGTCGTCGATGTCTTTTTTTGCATCTGCCATGACGAGAAACTTTTCATAGATTACCGATAGGTTATCTTTGTCTAGCTGGTAACCCAGGCGTTCCAAATGGTGTTTTAATGCATGACGACCAGAACGAGCAGTCAAGATAATATCGGCCTCCAATAAGCCCACATCTTCCGGACGAATAATCTCGTAATTTTCACGATGTTTGAGGAATCCATCTTGATGGATACCAGAGCTGTGCGCAAAGGCATTTTTGCCCACAATAGCTTTGTTTGGTTGCACAGGCATACGCATCATAGAACTCACTTTACGAGAGATGTGCGTAAACATTTTGCTGTTGATGGTAGATGTTAAGCCTGGGAAGTGCTTGGCGTGTACTTGCATAATCATCGCAACTTCTTCTAGTGAAGTATTACCGGCACGTTCACCGATACCATTGATGGTGCATTCGACTTGACGTGCTCCGTTTTGAACGGCCGCAATGGAATTGGCTGTCGCTAACCCTAAATCATTGTGGCAATGTGCAGAGATGATAGCGTCATCGATGTTCTTCACGTTTTCCTTCAAATACTTGATTTTTGCACCGTATTGGTCTGGTAAGCAATAGCCATTGGTATCGGGAATGTTGACAACGGTCGCTCCTGCGGCAATAACCGCCTCTACCATTTTTGCTAAATAAACTAAATCTGCCCGACCGGCATCTTCTGCATAAAATTCGACATCTTCTACATACGATTTGGCATGTTTTACGGCGGCAACTGCACGTTCCAGAATTTCCTCACGTGTGGAATTGAATTTATATTGTATATGCATATCCGACGAGCCGATTCCCGTATGGATACGTGGACGTTTAGCATATTGCAATGCATCGGCAGCGACATCAATATCATTTTTGTTCGCCCGTGTGAGCGCGCAGATAATCACGTTGTCTACGGCTTTCGATAATTCGACAACCGACTGAAAATCGCCCGGGCTCGATACCGGGAACCCCGCTTCGATGATGTCTACGCCCAAAAGTTCTAAATCTTTTGCGATATCTACCTTTTCCGGAGTCGTTAATTGACAGCCAGGAACCTGTTCACCATCGCGTAGGGTCGTATCGAAAATATATAAATGATTAGGATCGTGTAGCATAGTCTTATAATTATCTAAAGATGATCGCCAATTGGCGCATCGGTTAAAAACCTAAAATTAAAAAATATTTTTCCTTATCTCAAACATTCCAATACTTTGGCTCCCATCTCGTTTGTGCCCAGTATACGCGTAGTAGGTGTCTCTGCACTGGCGATATCACCCGTTCTCCAACCTGCTTTCAGCGTGTCTGCGACGGCTTGGGTTACGGCTTTGGCTTCTTCCTGTAAGCCGAATGCAATATCAAGCATCAAGGCGGCTGATAAAATAGATGCTAGAGGGTTGGCTTTATTTTGTCCGGCAATATCATGTGCGGAGCCGTGAATAGGCTCGAAAAATCCCGTCCCGTCACCAATAGAGGCAGAAGCCAACATACCCATAGAACCGGCAATTTGAGAGGCCTCGTCGGTCAGGATATCTCCAAACAGATTGGCTGTTAGTACGACATCAAATTTTTTAGGATTCTTCACCAATTGCATGGCCGC
The DNA here is from genome assembly GCF_014692505.1 of Sphingobacterium arenae. GTDB lineage: Bacteria > Bacteroidota > Bacteroidia > Sphingobacteriales > Sphingobacteriaceae > Sphingobacterium > Sphingobacterium arenae. Next base: position 780,268 of record NZ_JACNYK010000001.1, read on the forward strand.
ATTGTCAATAAACATGTGCTCTGTTTCTACGTCCGGATATTCACGTGCTATTTCCTGCACAACATCTCGCCATAAGCGGGACGTTTCCAATACGTTTGCTTTGTCAACAGAGCAGAGCTTTTTGCTTCGCGTGCGGGCGGCTTCGTAAGCTTTACGTGCTATACGTTCTACTTCATAACGGTGGTAATTCATTAAATCTGAAGCAAAGCTATTGTCTTCACTGCGTATTTTTTCACCGAAATATACATCTCCGGTTAACTCCCGAAAGAACAAAATATCTGTTCCGCGTAAGATTTCGGGCTTTAGACTGGAAGCTTCCAACAACTCATCAAATAACAATATGGGACGAAGGTTGGCGTACAAGCCTAATTCTTTTCTTATTTTTAATAGCCCTTGTTCGGGTCTTACTTTTGCAGAGGGGTCGTTGTCATACTTCGCATGGCCTATCGCACCAAATAGAATAGCATCTGACGTTTTGGCTTTCGCTAAGGTTTCATCAGGCAGTGGATTACCGGTCTCTTCGATAGCCGTATGTCCCATTATGGCCTCGTCGAAGTTAAACGTGTGATCGTATTTCTTTGCTATTGTTTCTAATGCTTGTTTTCCCCAAGTCGTTACTTCTTGTCCAATACCATCTCCGGGGATAATTAAAATATTTTTGTTCATTTGTATATAATTATTTATATCGTTATTTCCTCTACTACTTCACCGTTCTCCAAAATAAGTTGATGTTCGATGCAAGAGGGCAATTGTGATTCGTAATGACCGACGTAAATCAACGTATTGCCATGTGTACACAGTTCGTCTACCACACTATTGAAATGTGTCGTTTGCGCCACATCCAGTCCTTGACACGGCTCGTCCAGTATCAGCAGTGGTGGATTTTTGATGATGGTTCTTGCCAAAAGAGCCAAACGCTGTTTCCCTAGCGGGAGTGTATGAAGCAATTGGTCTTTATGAGGAAGTAAATCGAAGAAATCCAATAATTGCTCTATGCGTTTTTTTTCTTCGTGTTTTACATCGATAAACCAACCGATGCTATCATAAAAACCCGATGCCACCGTATGCCATACGGTCGCATTTCGATCAAAATACCAGTGCATCTCCGGCGAGATAATACCTACTTTTTCCTTAATGTCCCAAATACTTTCCCCCGAGCCACGTTTGGTTCCAAACAACCAAATGTTGGAAGAGTAGGCTTGGGGATGATCTCCATTTAATAGGCTCAACAAAGTGGATTTACCAGAACCATTTGGTCCTTGTAATAACCATTTTTCACCTGCTTTTACCCTCCAGTTTATATTTTTTAATACGACTTTATCTCCGTAGCGAACAGATACATTTTTCAGCTCAACCATGGTTTGGCTCGTGCTTTCCGGCTCCTTTTGTAAGAAATAGGGGAGCGGTTTCTTTTCGCGGACAGCATCTTTTGAAAAATCCGTTGCCTGTTCTACCACGTTGAGCTGACCGTTTTCGATTTCTGCAAAACGATTGATACAAGTGGGGAGCTGTGGAGCGTTTGTGATCAAGATCAGTGTTGTCCCTCTGTGCGCAACCTCGTCAAAAATAGATAGCAGGTTCGTTCTAGATCGTTTGTCGAGCCCGGTAAACGGTTCGTCAATGATTAAAAGCTGTGGGTTAAGCCAAAGAGCTTGTACCAGTTGCAGTTTTTTATGTTCGCCACTAGATAGTTCGATGAGTTGTGTATCTCTACAGTTTTCGAAACCCAATGCGTATAAAATAGGTTCGACATCCGAATATTGAAGGTCGTTTTTCTGACCAAAATGGATGAGCTCCGCATAGACCGTGAGGGTGTCGTTTTTTTGGAACTTATTATAACGTTGTTGGTAATAAAAGTTGCGGTCTCCCTCCAGATTCGTAAACTGATACCAGTTAGAAACATAGTAACTACGTGGCGGACATGGATTATGTTCGTTAAAATGAAAGGTGATCTTTCCTGTCGTTTTCTCTTCTCCTACAATCGCTTTGGCTAACGATGTTTTCCCTGTTCCGCTTTTCCCGCCGATAACCCAATTTTCGCCGGGATATATATGCCAATTGAAATCGGACAATACCGCCTGACCAGCGTAGTGGAGATTCAAATGAGCAATATGGACGATAGGGTTATTGTGCATCATCATATTAACGATAAAATGAAAAGGGTCTTGTCCTTTCAAATTCTTCGATTTCTGCTGTATGGCTCAAGATGTAGTCGATATCATCGTAACCATTAATTAAACAAGATTTTTTATACGGGTTGATTTCAAATATAAAACTGTCCCCCGTTGCATTGATCGTTACGGTTTGCGCCTCTAAATTAACGGTTAGTTCCGCATCTGGATTGGCAAAAGTGGTGTTAAATATTTTCTCTAAAAATTCATCTGGAACGGTAATGGGCAAGACCGCGTTGTTTAGCGCATTGCCTTTGAAAATATCGGCAAAGAATGAACTGATGACAACGTCAAAACCATAATCTTGGATGGCCCATGCCGCATGTTCGCGAGAAGAGCCACAACCGAAATTTTTACCAGCTACCAATATTTTTCCGCTGTATGTCGGATTGTTCATCACGAAGTCCGCTTTTGGTTGTCCGTCACTATCATAACGCCAGTCGCGGAATAAATTATCGCCAAACCCCTCTCTTGTGGTCGCTTTCAAAAAGCGTGCAGGGATAATCTGGTCGGTGTCGACATTCTCGATTGGTAACGGCACGACCGAGGATGTTAATTTTTCAAATTTTTTCATCAGAATAATTTTTTAATGGCCATGAAGCTTGCAGAAATTATGCATTGTCTTTCACAACATCATATTCTGCCAATAACTCCCTAACGTCTACAATCTTTCCGCTCACAGCAGCAGCAGCAGCGGTTAGCGGGCTAGCCAGCATCGTACGTGCATTCGGACCCTGGCGGCCTTCAAAATTTCTGTTAGACGTCGAAACGCAATATTTTCCAGCTGGAATTTTATCTTCGTTCATACCTAAACAAGCCGAACAGCCTGGTTCGCGAAGCATAAAACCTGCTTCCTCAAATATTTTGTCTATACCTTCTTCTTTCGCTTGTGCTTCTACTTGTTTAGAGCCGGGAACAATCCAAACCTCAACATGAGCTGCTTTTTTCTTTCCTTGTACAAAAGAAGCAACAGCCCGTAAATCCTCGATACGGGAGTTCGTACAAGAACCGATGAAAACATAGTCTACAGGATGGCCTAATAATGTTTCATTATCTTGGAAGCCCATGTAATCCAAAGCTTTTCTATAGGATGGACGTTCGGATTCGGGTTGATCGACAGTTGCCGGAATCACCTCGGAGATACCAATTCCCATTCCTGGATTAGTTCCGTATGTAATCATGGGCTGAATGTCGGCTGCATCAAATTCCAATACCGCATCGAATTGTGCGTCTTCGTCGGAATATAATGTTTCCCAATAAGCAAGAGCCTTGTCCCAGTCTTCCCCTTTAGGTGCAAATTCACGACCATGAACATAGTCAAATGTGGTTTGATCGGGTGCAATAAGTCCGCCACGTGCACCCATTTCGATACTCATATTGCAGACAGTCATCCGGCCTTCCATACTTAACGAACGAATGGCTGAACCTGCAAATTCGACGAAATATCCTGTGCCGCCAGCAGCTGTTGTTTTAGAAATAATATACAACACGATATCTTTTGCACCAACGCCTTTTGCTAGCTCACCGTTGACCTCGATTTTCATCGTTTTTGGTTTTTGCTGCAATAGACATTGGGTAGCAAATACCTGTTCTACTTGCGAGGTGCCAATTCCAAACGCAATGGCGCCGAAAGCACCGTGTGTAGACGTGTGGCTGTCCCCACAGACCATCGTTTTTCCCGGTTGGGTGATGCCCAGCTCTGGTCCGATAACGTGCACGATGCCTTGGTAGGGGTGCCCCAAGCCATATAGTTCAATGCCAAACTCTTTACAGTTTTTGGTCAACATATCCACTTGGTACCGCGAAAGTTCTTCCTGGATAGGAAGATGTTGATTGAGCGTAGGTACGTTATGGTCGGCTGTGGCTACCGTTTGATTCGGACGAAAAACAGGTATTCCTCGTTTTCGCAACCCGTCGAACGCTTGAGGCGATGTGACCTCATGAATCAAATGTGTATCTATATACAAAATATCTGGGAAGCCCTCTTGGCGCTTGACAACGTGCGCATCCCAAATCTTCTCTACTAATGTTTTTCCCATTTCTCTCTTTTTTGTGATAGAGTTACAAAGTTACAAGATAGTCCTCTATTCCCTTGTAACTTTGTAACCCTTTGTCACTTATAATGCTTAAACAGTTTTGATCGCTTTCATCGCTGTCATCGCTTGGCGTAATTTGACGCCTACGATTTCCACAGGATGGTTGCGTAAGATTTCGTTAACTTGCACAAGCTGAATGTTATCTACGGAACCGTCTTTTCCTTCGTTGAAGTTTTTACCAACGATATCGGTATCTACTTTTTTCATGAAATCAGCCAATAGCGGTTTACACGCCTGATCGAATAAATAACAGCCATATTCAGCCGTGTCGGAAATGACGCGATTCATTTCGAATAATTTTTTGCGGGCAATCGTGTTTGCAATCAAAGGTGTTTCATGCAGGGATTCGTAATAAGCGGATTCCGCTTTTATACCTGCTTCCACCATAGTTTCAAAGGCTAATTCTACACCTGCTCTAACGAAAGCAACCATTAATAGATAATTATCAAAGTATTCCTGTTCGTTGATTTTAACATCACCGGCAGGTGTTTTTTCAAAAGCGGTTTCACCTGTTTCGGCTCTCCACTTTAATAAATTAGCATCTCCATTTGCCCAGTCTTCCATCATCGTTTTGCTAAACTCACCTGACATGATATCGTCTTGGTGTTTTTGGAATAGCGAGCGCATAATGTCTTTCAATTCCTCGGATATCTCAAAAGCTTTGATTTTCGCAGGGTTGGACAAACGATCCATCATACCACTTACACCACCGTGTTTCAAGGCTTCTGTGATGACTTCTACGCCGTATTGTACTAATTTTGACGCGTAGCCGGGATCAATACCTTTTTCTACCATTTTATCAAAAGATAGAATCGAGCCGGTTTGCAACAAACCACAAAGTATCGTTTGCTCACCCATCAAGTCAGACTTAACTTCGGCGACGAATGAAGACTTTAATACACCTGCACGGTGTCCACCTGTGCCCACACAATAGGCTTTTGCATATGGCCATCCCTTACCTTCAGGGTCATTCTCCGGGTGTACTGCAATTAAAGTGGGGACACCGAAACCTCTTAAATACTCCGCGCGGACTTCAGATCCTGGACACTTAGGTGCTACCATGATAACCGTAATATCTTTACGTATCTGCATACCTTCTTCTACAATGTTAAAGCCATGTGAGTAGGATAGGGCGGCTCCTTGTTTCATTAACGGTTGAACAGCATTGATAACCGACGTATGTTGTTTATCAGGTGTCAGGTTGATGACCAAGTCTGCCGACGGAATCAATTCTTCGTAGGTTCCTACGTTGAAGTTATTGTCCGTCGCATTTTTCCAAGAATCTCTTTTTTGTTCAATAGCTTCCTTACGTAACGCATAAGAAATGTCTAACCCGCTATCTCTAAGGTTTAAGCCTTGGTTCAAACCTTGCGCACCACATCCTACGATTACGATTTTTTTACCTTTTAAAGCATTAACGCCATCCGAGAATTCGTTTGAATCCATAAATTCAGCGTGTTTCAATTGATTTAATTGCTCTCTAAGAGGTAATGTGTTAAAATAATTTGCCATTGTTTTTGTTGTTATAATACGTTTGTTTTTGATTGATTTACTTTTTAATTGCTCTTCGTTGCGCAATGGCATAACCTAAATGCAAGTTATCGTGCCCTGAAGTGGTGACCAATACATCCGCGAAGTTGTGCAATGTAGCACCATAAGTTGCTGTATCGTACGGTTCGATATGCTGAAATATACCATTTTTATAGTCTTCCTCGATTTTTCCTATCGTAGAAAGTGCTAGTTCTTTCAGGGCTGTTACCTCTTCTGCAGACACAACATATGTCGGTCTCGAGCCTTTCTTATAAGCATCTAAATACCTAACGGATGATGTATCCGAAGTAATGCCCGTCCGCACATAGCAAAGGGTTTGTGTACTCACGACGATATGCCCGAAATTCCAGATGATGTTGTTGTTGAATCCTGCGGGAATCTGGTTCATTTCATCTAAAGAAAGTTCGTCCAATAACTGGATAAAGGCTTTCCTTGTATCTTTGATAAATTTGAAAGTTTCTGTCATTTTCGTTCCATTTCTACATCGTAAATACGCGCTCTTGCTGATTGAGGTATTCATTTTCTACAATTTCCGGTGCAGGTTCTTCGCGTTCGAACTGTTTTATTTTTTTATGAAAGCCAGCACTGTCCTTAATGATGGCAATACGGGCGCCACGTACGAATTCGATGAGTCCGTATTCACCTAGAGCGGCCGTCAAACGGTCGATTTCTTCCCGATGGCCTGCTGTTTCAAATACCGTATAATCATGTCGGATAACGACAGCAGACGCGCCGTACTCCCGAAGTAATCGTTCCACGGACGCCTTTTCAGCGATGATCTCGGTTGGAACTTTGTAAAGAGCTTGCTCTTGCCAGATTAATTCTTCGTCTGTATTGTAGTAGGCCTTTAAAACTTCGACCTGCTTTTCGATCTGCCGACACAGTTTGCGGACCACATCTTCGCTCTCATTAATTAAAATCGTGAATCGGTGAATGCCTTCTACCTCCGACGGTGAGGTATTCAAGCTTTCTACATTGATTTTTCTTCTGGAAAAGATACCCGAGATGCGTCCTATCATACCGATAGAATTCTCTGTGTACAACGTGATCGTATATTCTTGTTTTTCCATTTTTTTAATTTTTTACTTTAAGCGTATTTCCGATACAGATGCACCTTGTGGAACCATGGGGAAAACGTTGTTTTCCTTGCCGACCATGATCTCTAATAAGTAAGACCCATCATGATCGAGCATCGTCTTCAATGCCGCGTGTAGATCTTTGCGTTCGGAGATTTTGTTGCCGTCAATATGGTAGCCTTTTGCAACGGCTACAAAATCTGGGCTCGTTATATTCACAAAGGAATAGCGTCTATCGTTAAATAACTGCTGCCATTGGCGTACCATACCTAAAAACTCATTGTTGAGGATGAGAATTTTGACTTTTGCACCAAATTGCATAATCGTTCCCAATTCCTGGATAGTCATCTGGATTCCACCATCACCAATGATGGCAATCACGTCGCGCTCGGGGGCTCCGTACCATGCACCGATCGCCGCAGGTAACCCAAATCCCATTGTACCTAATCCTCCCGAAGTTACATTTGACTTCGATTTGTTGAATTTTGCATAACGACAAGCAACCATTTGATGCTGCCCTACGTCCGTGACAATCACGGCATCACCGCCGGTTAATTCATTTAAAACCTTGATCACTTCGCCCATCGTCATGATATCCGACGTGGGATTCAACTCATCTTGGATTACTTCCTCGACTTCTCTTTTCTCTAATTCACGGAATTCGGCCAACCAGGCACTATGATCATGCTGTTCGATGAGTTGCGTTAACAAAGGAAGCGTTTCCTTACAGTCGCCCCATACCGGCACGGTTGCCGCAACATTCTTATCGATTTCGGCCGGATCAATGTCCAAATGGATAACTTTTGCCTGCTTGGCATATTTATCTAATCGGCCTGTTACACGATCATCAAAGCGCATCCCAACGGCGATCAAGACATCACATTCATTGGTCATCACATTGGGCGCATAATTTCCGTGCATACCGAGCATGCCGACATGCAAAGGATGACCAGTCTCTAACGCACTCAACCCCATAACGGTCGTTGCGGCTGGAAACCCTCCCTTTTCGATGAAGTTTTTAAAATCTTGTTCTGCTTGACCCAAGATGACACCCTGTCCGAACAAAACAAAAGGTTTTTTAGCATTGTTTATGATCTCGGCCGCCTTTTCAACATATTCTTTTCGTACAATCGGTTTTGGTCTGTAGCTACGCACATGATCACATTTTTCATAACCTTTGTAATCAAACAATTGTATTTGCGCGTTTTTCGTAATATCAATTAAAACGGGACCCGGGCGTCCGGTTTTCGCAATATAGAATGCTTTTGCCAAAACACTTGGAATTTCCGTAGCGTCAGTAACTTGATAATTCCATTTTGTGACAGGTGTCGTGATATTGATGACATCTGTTTCTTGAAAGGCATCCGTCCCCAATAAAGAAGCAAACACCTGCCCTGTAACACATACGATAGGATTGCTATCGATCATGGCATCCGCTAGTCCGGTCACTAAATTGGTTGCTCCCGGGCCACTCGTGGCGAACGCGACGCCGACACGTCCCGATGTACGGGCATAACCCTGCGCTGCATGGACGCCACCCTGTTCATGACGGACCAAGATATGATTAAGCTTGTCGTTATAATCGTATAACGCATCGTAAATAGGCATAATTGCCCCACCTGGATAACCAAATATGGTATCTACCCCTTCCTGAATCAAAGCTTCCAGTACAGCTTGAGATCCACTTAATTGGGTTTTGTGGGCTGTTGGCTCTTGTGGCTTTGATAGCGTTTTTTCCAGTGTACTCATTTTAATCGTATTGAGGTTTTTTGATTTACAAATCTGTTACGCAGCCCTGTGATGCATTGGCTACTGTTTTCGCATATTTATATAATACACCTTTATTTACTTTTAATGCTGGTTGTTTCCAGTTTTCCCGACGGGTAGCAATCTCTTCGGCAGAGAGGTTAACATTGATGGTGTTGTTTACGGCGTCAATTTCGATAATATCATCATCCTCAACTAAACCAATAAGACCACCTTCGTAGGCTTCCGGCGTGATATGTCCGACCACAAACCCGTGTGTTCCGCCGGAGAAACGACCATCCGTGATCAGGGCAACGGATTTCCCCAGGCCTGCTCCGATAATTAAAGAGGTTGGTTTCAACATTTCTGGCATGCCAGGTGCACCTTTCGGTCCCTCGTTTTTGATGACGATAACATCTCCTGGTTTAACGCGTCCCGACGCAACTCCTTTTGCCAAATCCTGTTCCCCGTCAAACACGCGAGCTGGACCATTAAATTTTTCTCCTTCCTTGCCGGAAATTTTGGCTACAGAACCCTGTTCTGCCAAGTTACCGTATAAGATTTGTAAATGCCCAGTCGCTTTAATCGGTTTATCCAGCGGTTGTATGATTTGCTGGTCGTATTCCATTACCGATTTGACGTCAGCTAAATTCTCTGCAATGGTTTTTCCGGTAACGGTTAGACAATCTCCGTGTAATAGACCTTCATCCAATAGATATTTCATGACGGCAGGTGTACCACCGTACTGTTGTAAATCTTGCATCAAGAATTTGCCCGACGGTTTGAAATCCGCTAATACAGGTGTTTCGTCAGACATACGCTGGAAATCATCCGGGGTAATATCAACACCTACGGCTTTACCGATGGCGATAAAATGCAATACCGCATTGGTCGATCCACCCATAACCACAATCACACGCATGGCATTTTCGAACGCTTTGCGCGTCATGATGTCGGTCGGTTTGATGTCTTTTTCCAAAAGCGTGTATATATATTTTCCTACCTCCAGACATTCTTTCTTTTTTTCTTCCGATATGGCGGGGTTAGAAGAGGAATAGGGTAAACTCATGCCCAAAGCTTCAATAGCAGACGCCATGGTATTGGCCGTGTACATCCCGCCACAAGCACCTGCACCAGGACAAGTGTGGCGGATAACACCGTCGTAGTCCTCGTCCGAGATAGTGCCTGCAATTTTTTTACCTAGGGCTTCGAAAGCAGATACGATATTTAATTCTTCCCCTTTATAATGACCCGGTGCAATCGTTCCCCCATATACCATAATAGCAGGACGGTTTAATCTACCCATCGCCATAATAGCACCCGGCATGTTCTTATCACAACCAGGAATCGCAACGACACCATCATAATATTGGCCGCCACAGATGGTTTCGATACTGTCTGCAATAACATCACGAGAGACCAACGAATAACGCATCCCTTCGGTACCATTACTCATGCCATCACTTACGCCGATCGTTCCGAATGTAAGACCCACCAAGTCGTTGTTCCAAATACCTTGTTTTACCAATTGGGCCAAATCGTTCAAGTGCATATTACAGGTGTTTCCATCATACCCCATAGAAGCAATACCGACTTGCGCTTTATCCATATCGACGTCCGTAAGACCGATACCATACAGCATCGCTTTTGCTGCGGGCTGTGTTTCATCTTGTGTAAAGATGCGACTATACTTATTCATTACACTTTTCATGTCAGATGATGACTTCATAATTCTCTTCTTCTAAAACTAATTGTTTGTATTTCCTCTGGACGGTAGCTCCAATAGTATGCTCCCAATCTTCCTTATATATAATACGATCTACTTCCTTGATGCCAATGATTTCAGCGGCGGTACCACATAAAAATGCGCTATCCGCTTGGTGGACGTCTTGGATGGTCAGTTTCTTTTCGACTACGTCAATGTGCAGACCTTTGCATATTTCGATAACTGTCTGCCGCGTAATACCCGGAAATATATTTCCTAAAGGTGGCGTATATAGCTTAAAGTCTTTTTCGACAAATAAATTTTCACTCGATGCTTGGGCCAAAAAACCATCATGGTCTAACATAAGCGCCTCGTCAAATCCTTCACGGATAGCTTCACTCGATGCGAGAATGGCGTTGATGTATTGACCGGAGACCTTCGCTTCGATATGAAAAGACTTGGGGTGTAGACGTTGAACTCTGGATGTGCAGACACGAAGCAGATTTTGTCCCAAATAAGGCCCCCATTCCCAAGCGGCAATCATAATGCGTGCGTCTTTTGCGGAAGTAAGGTGCATATTGGACCCTGAAAACACAAGTGGCCGGATATAGGCGGAACGCAAATTATTAGTTTCTAATAAAGCATACGATTTTTCTATCAATAGTTGGTTGTCCCATTGATAGGGAAGATTAATGGCTTCACAAGAACGCTGTAAACGTGCGAAATGTTCTTCGGCTTTGAAAATTCTGGTGCCATGATGTGTACTATATGCCCGCAATCCCTCGAAAGCACCGTACCCATAATGCAGCGATTGACCGAATAAATCTATTCCGGCATCTGTGGCCTTTACGAAATCGCCGTCCAAATAAATGTAAGTGTCGTGATTATAATACTGCATGCTAACCTCCCTTTTCGCTATGCTCAAGGTAATGCTATTAAAAATTCTTTACAATAGCAAAACAAAGAATTTTGAAAAAGTTTATTGTTCCGTGTATTTAATTGTATTAAAATATAATTCTTTATTTTGTTTATTTTGTGTGTTTTAATTTTTGTCTTTGTAGACTAAAATTAAAATCGGTATAGTTATTCAAAATATGACTTTTCCCAAAAAAGTACGAAATTCTTCTTAAAATGGACAAAAGTCGAAGAGAAGTTGAAAAAAAATAGCCCGCAGTCTGAACCGCGAGCTACCTCATTGAATGTATTTTCTTGAACTATTATTCTTCGACGATTCCTTCTGCTAAGACCGTGATATGATTGTCCTTCGCTTCTACGACACCACCTTTAATAACGAAAACCGTGTGGCCCTGTGCATCCCGAATAATAACTTTTCCATCCTCTAAAGTAGATACGATAGGAGCGTGGTCTTGCAAAATTTGAAAGGATCCTGCGCTTCCAGGCACCGTTACAGCTGTAGCGTCACCTTCATATGCTAATTTATCTGGGGTAATAATCGTTAATCTCATATTTGTAATATATACACTTCCACTATATGCTTTATTAAACAGCTTCTGCTAATAATTTTTTGCCTTTTTCGATAGCTTCTTCCATATTACCCACCAAGTTAAACGCTGCTTCTGGATACTCGTCCACCTCACCATCAATAATCATGTTAAAACCTTTGATTGTATCTTTGATGTCAACAAGTACACCTTTTAGACCGGTGAATTGCTCTGCTACGTGGAACGGTTGTGACAAGAAACGTTGTACGCGACGTGCACGGTGAACGGTCAGCTTATCTTCTTCTGATAATTCATCCATACCCAAGATGGCGATGATATCTTGAAGTTCTTTATAACGTTGCAAGATTTCTTTTACGCGTTGCGCTGTGTTATAGTGCTCGTCACCTAATATAGCTGGTGATAAGATACGAGAAGTTGAATCAAGGGGGTCAACCGCAGGATAAATACCTAGTTCGGCAATTTTACGAGATAATACCGTTGTTGCATCTAAATGGGCAAAGGTTGTTGCCGGCGCAGGGTCAGTTAAGTCATCGGCAGGTACGTATACTGCTTGTACCGATGTAATAGAGCCGTTTTTGGTAGAGGTAATACGCTCTTGCATCAAACCCATCTCGGTTGCTAACGTTGGTTGATAACCGACGGCGGATGGCATACGTCCCAAAAGGGCCGATACCTCAGAACCTGCTTGCGTAAAACGGAAGATATTGTCAATAAAGAAAAGTATATCCCGTCCTTGGCCTTCTCCATCTCCATCACGGAAATATTCGGCTACGGTAAGTCCGGATAACGCAACACGAGCACGTGCCCCAGGAGGCTCGTTCATTTGCCCGAAAACGAAGGTACACTTGGAGTCTTTAAGCAATTCATTGTCGACTTTGTCCAAAGGCCATTCGCCTTTTTCCATACCTTCCATAAAAGGCTCACCATATTTGATAATGCCCGATTCAAGCATTTCACGTAACAAGTCGTTTCCTTCGCGCGTACGTTCTCCCACACCCGCAAATACGGAAAGTCCACCGTGCCCTTTGGCGATGTTGTTGATCAATTCCTGAATCAATACCGTTTTCCCTACACCAGCTCCACCGAATAGACCGATTTTACCACCTTTTGAGTAAGGTTCTAACAAGTCGATAACTTTAATACCTGTAAACAATACCTCTGTTTCGGTAGAAAGCTCGTCGAATTTAGGCGGTTCGTTATGGATAGGACGTCCGTTTGTCGTGTCTAATTCTTGGATACCATCTATGGCACCACCAACTACGTTAAATACACGGCCTTTGATTTCTTCGCCGACAGGCATTTTAATGGGAGCACCCGTGTCGACCACTTTCATTCCACGAACCAAACCTTCGGTTGCATCCATCGCGATAGTGCGAACGCGATCTTCACCTAAGTGTTGCTGGACTTCCAAAACGATGCGTTGACCATTGTCTTTTTCAATATACAAAGCATCGAAGATTTTAGGAAGACTGTCATTTTCGGCGAAGTTGACGTCAACTACGGGGCCGATAATCTGCGCTATTTTACCAATATTGGGCATATTATAGGGACTAAAAATAATTATTAATCAATTTTTACAGCGGATGGTCTTATACACCCACATTTTGGAATGCAAAAATAAACTATATCTTGTTAAAAGCAAAACGCTTATTGATAATAATTTAATTTTCTTTTTATCCAGGCCACCGATGAGCAATCTAGAAGATTTTAAGAAACTTCTTCTATTCGTATTAATTCGTTTCTACTTTTGCTATTTGAGGATCTGTATATCCTAAACGATCTGTTTCCACACGACCGGCATAACCCCACAGAAAATCTGGATAACCATTTACGGTTATTTCAAGATCATACCAATGTTGACTGGCTTGTAAATCGACGAGTTCTACGTGTCGCTCTCCGACTGGTATATGTATCTCTCTTGTTTCTTGCCCATAACCTTTATCCCGGATATATATCTGTATCGTTTCTTGCGATTTGTTTTCAAGTAATAACTGAATCTTTCCCGTGAAGTTTTTCTCTTGCTGTTCATATTTCAAAGAGCACGATACAGGGACGAGGTTATGTTTGTTTTTAAAACGTCGGAAAAAACCATTAGGACCATGTACGTGTATATCCGTTCCTTGATTTGGGGTATAGGTAAACTTATCGGAAAGTGTATCACCAGCCTTGACCGCATATTGACGTATGGCACCGTTCGCATATACGGTAAAAGGAGCGCCCGAACTTCTATTGCCAAAAATAGCATTATCAACATGGAAATTCAAGTCAAACGCGTCCTCTTCTATTTTTCCCTCGACGTATAATTCGTAAGGCAAAGGGCATGAAGGGCGGATTCCATTCTCTTGTTTAGGCATGAGCGCGGTATGATGTGGATGCGTTTTGCCTTTCATTAAATCTTCGCCTGTGAGCTGACCAAAGGTAGGTAACGCCTTATGTTGTGTTTGGTGGATGTTTTCTAAATAGGAATCACGGTTTAGAAATGGAAGTTTCTCATTTGCTTTCTTCTGCTTGGCTTCGCTGAATATAGATGTCAGATCACCACAGATTGTCCGTCGCCAATCGCTGATCTGGTTTGACGCAATATCGCGATTAAATTTATGGCTCAAGAATTTTTCCAGAAACTGTAAAGTAGATGTATGGTCGAATACCTGCGAGCACACCTTCCCTCCTTTGCTCCATGGTGATGCGACTATCATGGGAACGCGATAACCTAGCCCGATAGGGCCTGTACGGGCTGTTTTTTTACTCCTGCCTTCGGCGAGTTCTTGTTCTGCTGTGATATACTCTATAGCGGGGTCTATTCCGGCAGAGCATTTTCCACTATGGGCAACATAGGGATTGGGAGGGGTAAAGGGAGGGACATGATCAAAATAGCCATCATTCTCATCGTAGGTCAAAATAAAGATGGTTTTTTGCCAAATCTTCGGGTTCTGTGTGAGGATATCGATAATTTCTGAAATATACCAAGACCCATACCACGGCGAGCTGGGATGGTCAGAATAACGTTGCGCCGGTATTAACCAGGACACGGTGGGTAGTTCTCCCCCTTGCACATCTTGCCGAAATTGATGCAGTATATCGCCTTTTGGAGTGTCCATTTTCTGTTTTTTGCCGTTATAATCGATATACTCGAGTTTGTCTAAACGACGGTAATCTGGATCATTGCTATTGGTAATAAAGGCTTTTTGATAGAGTTTTTTTTCCCGTTGAGAAAGTTTGTCAAAGTTGGATGGAGACCAAGTTTTCAGTTCTTGTTTTGCGTTTTTTAAGACCTTTTTTTTCTGGTCTATTGCATCCTGCGTCTTGTTATATTGTTTGTCTTGACGAGAAATGTGACGTTGCTTTTGCTCGAGTTCCGCAATTTCTTTTGGTAACTTATCCGCTTGTATTTTGAGATTGGCAACGTAGCGGTCGGAAAACTGAACATTATATTTCTGAAATCGTTCGAGTGGATTACAGCTAAAACTAGCGAGCCAAGAGCGTTCTTCCCCACTAAAACCTCCACCGCAGCTCACATCATTTTGATAAATTTTCCACGGGACGCCAGCGTCTTCAAGCAATTCGGGGAACGTTGGCCATTTTCCTCCACCAAATGGTAATTCATTTCGCATTTCGGCTTTGGCGTTTTTATCCTGTTCCGTTCTTACCGTGCCGGTCCAAAAGAAAAAACGATTAGGCCAAGTACTCGTCATTGCGGAGCAGAAATGTTGATCACAGATTGTAAATGCGTCAGCCAGTGCATAGTTGAACGGAATATCTTGTCTGTTGTAATACCCCATTGTCAGCGGCATATGAGCATAATTCTTTCCGACACGTTTAGCCTCGATCCAGTTGTCATAGCGGCCTTCATTAAAGGCATCTACTTGGCTATGTCGAGAATGCGGTACTGCGCCCATCCATGTCGATTTGGAATCCATCAGATTTAACCGAAACGGAACAAAGGCGTTACCTTGTTTATCGGGTTGGAACCAAACTGGATTTCCATTAGGAAGTCGTATATATCGAGGGTCATTAAACCCTCTTACGCCTTGCAGTGTACCAAATCCATGATCGAACGACCGATTTTCCTGCATCAGGATAACGACATGCTCGGCGTCCATGAAAGTGCTTCCAGGTATCGGCTCAATGGCCAGAGCGCGCTGTATCGCCGTTGGGATCGTGTGTTCGATTCCTGCCATTCCCGTAAGTAACAATGCTTTTTTTAGAAAATCTCTTCGTTGGTTGTTCATCGTATTTTGGTTTAATTTATTGTCCGTCTTGTGCGATGTCAAGCTGTTTTGCTAATATCAGAAAGTATTTCATTTTTTTTCGTTTTATAACGTTTTTTTTACGTTATGAGTTTTTGCTGCGTTCAAAAAAAATAGAGACGTTGATTCAACGTCTCTATTTTTTTTGATAATGGATCTATTTTATTTCTCCCACCAAACTCTTGATAATGGAGAATCTCCATGCTCCATTTTATCCGCGGCGATTCTGTAGTTCTCGGGATTCGTTATGGATAACCTGTCATGATACATAAATCGTTTTGGCATCTCACCATCATGAAGCATGTGTGGCGTTTTCGGAAGTACAGGGTATCCTGTTCTGCGGTATTCAAACCATTGTTGGTAATCGCACATGTACAAAGCGAGGTATTTTTGGTTCATAATACGTTCCAAAGTGCCATCAAAAGCTGTAAGCGGGTTGTCGAAGTACGCTTCCCCCGGAGAGGATATGCCTATCCATTGCGTCATCCCGGCTATTGTTCCTTTCTTATAGGCTTCTTCTGCTTTGTCTAAATCGCCGAAATGTAGATATACCTCGCTTTTTATAAATTCTACCTCTGCATAAGGCATAATCATTTCATGAATCACGGTACCCAGCGTTGCGGGGATCATCAGATCTGGATTTGGAATGCTGGGGGTAAAGGTAAAAGTAGCCGTCTCGTCATGAGCTGCCGGAATCCCCTTGTAGCCTAGACTTGTTCCAGGAGGAATAGAAGCGGCTTCGCTCATAAAGAATGGTCTCCTAGGATCTTCATAATCATTTAGCATATTCACGAAAAATTCTGCCTTGGTTATGGTTAGGGTATAATCCTGCCTTCTGTTCCATGCGTAGTCGAAAGGACTTAGGCCGTTGATCTTCAAGATCGCCGCTTCTGCATTACTTTCGAATACCGGATATTTCGCCGGATTTTCGATGATTTCTTTTAACCTATTGTAACTGTCCATTTCAGTCCTTTTGCTCGTGCGCAAAAGGAGGCGCATCAGCAACGAATTATTGAATTTTTGCCAATATTGCTTGTTGTTGTTGAACAAGATGTCGCCGCCCGCCATTTCACCTTCGGTAGATGCATAGATGGTATTCGCTTGTTCTAAGCCGTCTATTAACAAAGTGTATATCTCTTTTTGTTCGTCAAATTTTGGTGTAGAAATGCCTTCATCCAATTTGATGGCTTCGCTGAAAGGGACATCGCCAAAAGCATCCGTGAGCATGCTCGCGGCATAGGCTTCCAATGTTTTGGCCACCGCCTGATAAACAGGTTGGTCTACCCGGATCGCGGCCTCTTCCATTTCTCTGATACTGCGCAGCCAAGTGTAGGCTTTGTTCCATGTGCCATTTCCAGCTGTTGGGGTAATATCGTAACGGTGCACCCCCGTAGCGGTTGCAGGGTAAGGGAAACCCACTTGCATAAGCTGCCAAGTAAAGTCATAGTTCCGGTTGCTGCTAAACGCGCCCATGTCATGAAGCAATGGGTTCATTAAGCTGTTGGGTACAACTACGTTAATATTGTTGGGGTCGATGTTCATTTCTTCAAGATGGCTGCAAGACGTGGCCAACAGGGCTGTGCTCAGGATAGCCGGAAGAATATAAGTCTTTATCGTATTTTTCATGATATATATTTCAATGCTATGGTGATATTATAGCGTTAAATTCAAATTAAAACCAAATGTGCGTGGTGTAGGAAGCTGTCCCATTTCCACACCAGGCATTATGGTAGCTCCATTGAGTGCAGCAGTTTCCGGATCAAAGATTGGGAACTTCGATATCAACAGCAAGTCACGACCGTAAAGGGCGACAGACAGGCCATTCAAACGCAAGCGCTCTGTAACTTCGCGTGGGAAGGTGTACTGGACACGAACTTCACGCAACTTCAGATAAGAAGCGTCCAAACTGTTGGTCTCGATGTTGGCTCTACGATAATAGTCCGAATAATATGAGTTTACCGCAACTTTAGTCGTGTTTGGTGAGTAGCTGCCGTCAGCGTTTTCCACAACACCTTCACCGATGACGTAACCTTCATCACGTCCTTTTAGGGTATGTAGTAGCTTCCCTTGTTCACTCATTTTATGGTGCGTTTGGGAATACACAATCCCTCCGTATTGCCCATCAACTAAAGCACTAAGCATGTAGTTTTTATAACGGAATTCATTATGGAATCCGCCACGCCAGGCAGGATAGGCGTTTCCGATGTATTTAATCGGAGACCTGAGAGAATGTCCAGATTGTGCGTTAAAGATGGTCTGGCCTTCCTCATTTTTGACTAAGCCAGCTCCCCAAATGTCGCCCATGGTTCCGCCTTTTACAGCAACAATAGAGGCTGTCCCACTTCTCATCATCTCCTGTTGTTCGAGTTCGAAATCTTCGCTGAGCCTTAATATTTTATTGTTGTTCTTCGCCCAGGTGATGGTGGGCGTCCAACTGAAATCACCACGCACCGGATGGCCTGTTAGCATAATTTCTACACCTTGATTGCGAATGTTGCCCCCATTGATAAAAGCATAGCTATATCCCGTTGTGATATCAACCGGGACGTGTAATACCTGATTAATCGTCGTGCTGTAATAGTAATTAACGTCTGCCGTTACCCTGTTTTTGAATAAAGAGAAATTAATCCCTGATTCAAAGGAATTCGAGGTTTCTGGCTTGAGCTCGGCGTTATTTCTCGTACTGGGCGGCGTAACCGATCCAGGGAACATACTTTGGTTGTATACCTTGTAAAGACGGTAAGGTTGGGTGTCGTTACCTACTTTCGCATAAGATAGTCGGAGTTTCGCAAAGGATATCTGTTGCGGCAAGTTGAAAATATCGGACAAAATAAAACTAGAGCTGATAGAAGGATAAAAATAGGAGTTGTTTCCTCTGGGAAGGGTAGATGACCAGTCATTTCTTGCGGTCAGATCAACAAATATCTTGTCGTCGAAAGAAAAGTTGGCCAATCCATATAAACCATTTACCTGTCTTTCGGATTTGAAGTGCTCCACATAAAGGTTGTTTAATGCGTTGGATAGTTTAAATATACCCGGTAGCATTAAGCCGTTCGCGGAGGTGCTTTTTGAGCGGCTTTCTTCCTTGCGTATATTTCCCCCTGCAGCGAGGGTCATCTTGATCCGGTCATTCAGCTGCTCGCGGTAATTAACTAAGAAGTCCGTGTTATGTTCCATCCACATGGCATCCTGCTCTTTATAGTATCCTTGAACAAATTGAGCAGTATTCCACGGCCGTTTCATGTCCCTAAAGTCCTGGCGATAATTTAAACCGGTTCGTACCATAGCATCCCATTTATCATTGATTTGGTAATTCAATTGGATATTTCCATCGATGTTATGGTTTTTCAAACCGTTGGTCATCTCGTGGGCGATAATGAAGGGATTGTCGATAAACGAGCTAAACGGATGTATCTGCTGAATTTGTTCCAGTCCGGGTTGCCATCTAGGTCTATATACGTCGAGGTCAATGTTCGGATTTTGGAAGATCATGAAATAGGCAATCGACTGGTTGTTATATCCTGTGGCCGGTAAATTATCGCTCGACTTATTGGTATACGATATTCTGGATGATACCGATAACTTATCCGTTACTGTAAATCTATTGTTGACAGAGGCGATAATACGTTCAAAGCCGGTATTCGGCATGAGCCAGTTGTTTTTGGTGTGCCCTAAAGAAAATCTTCCGGTATACTTGTCCGTTCCGGCTTCCATGGCAATGCTGTTCATAAACGTAGATCCCGTTCGCCAAAAGCCTTTGATATTGTCCTTGTACGGTACCCATGGTAGCCGATCGGTAGATTGTGCACCTGTTGTCGGGTCGTATTGAAAATAGGATTGTCCGGCAAATTTTGGCCCGAAAGCACTTGACGTACTACCGGTGTTTGGACCGTCATCGGAGGGCTGATAGGAGTAAAAAAGTTCCCCATCTGCATTTCGCTGATTGGTTCCTTGCCCATATTCGTATTGGTATTCTGGCCAACGGAGGACATCATTGATGCTGCTGTTCGAGCTGAATGTTATACCTATTCCTTTGGTGTTTTTTCCTGATTTGGTCGTTACGATCAATGCGCCATTGGCGGCACGGCTACCATACAGCGCTGTTGCCGCCGCGCCCTTAAGTACCGAGATGGATTCAATGTCGTCCGGGTTTAAATCGCTCAGTCCATTTCCAAAATCAATCGGGACATCGGCGCCACCTACACCGTAAGCATCCCCTACGCCCGAGCTCAATTTACCGTTCACGATTGGGATACCGTCAATCACAATCAAGGCCTCATTATTACCTTCTAAAGAACGATCGCCTCGTAGGTTAATGCGTGTGGAGCCAATTGGGCCCGAACTGGCCTGCGTGAGGTTTAGCCCGGCTACTTTTCCTTTCAGCGCATCACTCCAGTTAGAACTGGGTGCGTTTGTTAGCTCATCTCCTTTGACAGACGATATCGCATAGCCCAAACCTTTGGCCTCCCGCTCGATGCCGAGCGCCGTAACCACAACCTCTTCAACCTCTTGCGAGCTCGTGCTTAACGCGATGTTTCTTGTGCCTCCAGTGGCGAACCGTTCTTCGTGACTATTGTAGCCAATTAAGGCGAATGTAACGTTTACTCCCTGGTTCACCTGTATGGAGAACCCGCCCGTTTCATTCGTAGCGCCTAATGATCGTCCTTGACTGGAAATGGTTACTCCAGATAACGGTAGGCCCGTTTCTCGGTCGCGAACCACCCCTTGGATGGATACCTGTTCTTGATTTTCGGAACTGAACTGTGTGTGGGGGGAGTTATTCGCTTCCGCTGATTCAAACGGAGTGAATAACAAAAGCGCGGCTAAAGGTAGCATATAATTTCGCTTGGAAACTATACGGCCGCGTTTGGGATAGAGTAGAGTTTTCTTCATATCTATTGATAAAATAATGTTGATTTAAGATTTAATACTATCTTCTGCTTGATGGCTTATTTCTTTAAAACGAAATATTATGAAAGAAGTGTGTTCGATGGTTTGAATAACTATTGTTTTCTTGATCAGATTGTTTTTTATCGCCGTTATGTGGTTTATGTATCTTGCAGTTAAATAAAGCTGGTTTATAGCTTACAATATTAAGTATAAAAAACTTAATACACAAAAAATACGCAGACAAATGATGGTTAATTGTAATCAAACGAAAGTAATCGGTTGGTTTGTGAAATATTGAACGTAACAACATGATTGCAAAATGATCTTTTTTAAGAATTTCCTGCAATAGTAGGAAAGCTATGTTAGCTTTATGTTAACAATGTGTTACTAAAATATAATGGGTTGGTTTATCGAGGGTGGTGGGAGAATAAAAGCAACTAGAGGCGCAGATAGCTGTGCCTCTAGTTACAAAAAATAGCTTTGGAAAACCAATATTACGAATTCCGCTTCATCTGTTCATCGAGCAGCTGTCGTTTTAATTGTTGTTCTTTTTCCAATGATTTCTTGCGGAGCGCCTGCAATTCTTCTTGTAGATCCTCTGCTGTTTTCTTATGCTCGCCTGTGTCTACTTTTGCCTTCCTGAAGGAAGCTAATGTTACTACAAACGCTAAAACAAATACAATAATAATACTCCAAACCATGGTATGGTAGGATCCCTTCGCAAAATCGATCCCCAGAAAGGAAATGCTATTCGTTTTATGTTGTTCTACCTGCAAAGCAGCATCCAGTGTGGTTACTGAATCCCGTAGCGTATTGATGGTGCCTGTTGATGATGAAGAATTTGTCTTGAGTGTCGCAATCTCTTTTTGATAACGCGAAATAGAATCCAATACATTTCTCCGTACGATCTCTATATTTGTTCTTCGAATAAGTTTAAAGTCACCGGCCTGCGATCTGGATAAATTAGTAAGATTGTTGAATTGTTCATTCAATGTCCCTTCTTGAATGGCATAGGGTAACATTCGTTTGTTCTGTCCGAAAAGCGCAGTTGACGATACGATACAAGCGAACAACAAGAGTTTTTTTAACATAAGTTTTGAAATAATTAAAAATAATTGCTTCCTAGATGAAACGCTAAAGGTGGAAAATAAATAAGGGATTTGCAAAAAAAATAAATAAATATAGTCTGAGAAAGGATTATTTTTAATGTATTTACTATAGTATTTTTGCCTCTGTTTTGTGTAACTTATGCGTTATAATAGAGTGTGATGATAATATGCTGTAATAATAGGATAATTATACAGAGGAAAAATAGCATTTTTAATTGTTGCTTTGGATGATGAAGTTTTTTTTAAAGTATATTTTCCTGTTTTGCGTTTTCGGCCTGATGGGCCGCAACGCGCTTAGCGCCGAACCCATCCGAGTATTATACGCAGAAAATGAGGTTGTTAATCAACAGCGTTTACAGTATGCTGTGAACAAATTGACTGTTGCTACGCAGAAACCGTCAGCTGTGTTTAGGTTTGGTGAAACGGCACTGCAGAAGGGTGATCTGTTGCTCGGGGTTCTTGGAACAACAGCACGTTGGCAAGAACTTGTACCTGCTAAATTATTGGACGATCTGAAAAACAAGGAGTCGTTTGTTATCTATAGAAAAGACTCAACATCGCCGTTGATCATTGTAGGAAAAGACGAAACCGGTGTTTTATACGGCTGTGAGCAAGCGCTTGAGAACACGTTTTATGCGAATAAGCCAGTTTCTTATACGGATGCACCAGAAATGGTGCTTCGTGGCACCGCGATCGGCTTACAGAAAACGGAGTATCTGCCCGGACGTGATGTATACGAATACCCTTATACCGAAGACTTGTTCCCTTGGTTCTATGATAAAGAGCTTTGGGTTCAGTATTTAGATATGATGCTCGAAAACCGATACAATACCTTGTATTTGTGGAATGGACATCCTTTTTCTTCTTTAGTAAAATTGAAGGACTATCCTTATGCGCTGGAGGTCGACGACGAAACATTCGCGAAGAATGAGGAAATTTATCGTTTCCTAACCGAAGAAGCAAATAAACGCGGAATATGGGTTATTCAAATGTTTTACAATATTTTGTTACCGAAACCGTTTGCGGATAAGCATGGATTGAAAACACAAGAAAGAAACCGGGTTATCACACCGTTGATTTCGGATTATACCCGTAAATCCATTGCTGCGTTTGTGGAAAAATACCCGAATGTTGGATTATTGGTCACCCTAGGAGAAGCCATGGAAGGTGTTGGTCAGGATGATATTGATTGGTTTACAAAAACGATTATTCCGGGTGTAAAAGATGGTTTAAATGCCATACAGAGTGAGCTGGAACCGCCTATTATTCTACGGGCACATGATACGGATGCGCCAGCAGTAATGAAAGCCGCATTGCCGATCTATCAGAATCTATATACCTCCGCCAAATTTAACGGAGAGGCGCTGACCACTTACGAAACACGAGGGAAATGGGCTGAATTGCATCAAACTCTTGGGAGTATTGGTACCGTGCATATACAGAACGTACATATTCTGGCGAATCTCGAGCCGTTCCGCTATGCAGCACCTGACTTTATACAGAAATCAGTTAAATCGATGCATGATATCCATTTTTCTAATGGTCTTCATCTCTACCCACAAGCATCTTATTGGGACTGGCCCTATACGGCAGATAAGACTGACGAACGCTTATTGCAGGTGGAAAGGGACTGGATGTGGTATAAGGCCTGGGCCCGTTATGCATGGAAAGCTGCTCGTCCCGAAAACAAAGAAAAGATCTACTGGTCGTCGCTGTTAAGTAACTATTACGGACTCCCGGAAAAAGATGCAACAAATCTTCTTGTAGCACTGGACGAAGTCGGCGAAATATCACCCAAAATTCTTCGGCGCTTTGGCATTACGGATGGTAACCGTCAGACGTCCTCGTTGGGTATGCTGATGACACAGCTGATTAACCCTTATCGTTACGGACTTTTCACCTTGCTGTACGAATCAGAAGCACCCGAAGGTGAAATGATTATAGAATATGCCGAAAAACAGTTTAAAGGCGAGCAGCATGTTGGTGAAACGCCTATGCGTGTGGCCGATGAGATTGTAGCTCATGCCAACAAGGCTGTACAGGCAATACAAGGCATACAGCAATCCGCGCATAAAAATCAGGAGGAATTTCAGCGTTTGATCAATGATGTTTATATCCACCAAGCACTTGCCGAACACTACAGCTCCAAAGTAAAAGCAGCGATTCAGCTATTGGAATACAAGTATACGGAAGATGTAGAATCTCTCCGGAAAGCACTTCCCGATTTTGAGAAAAGTGTCGACGCTTATAAAAAGCTGACAGCGTTGACCACGGATAGCTATCTATATGCCAACAGCATGCAAACGAAGCAGCGTAAAATTCCTATGCGAGGCGTAGATGCCACTTTTAAGCATTGGACGGAGATGTTGCCAGTTTTCGAAACGGAACTGCACAACTTTCAGCAAGCAATAGATTCTATCGCATCGACAGCGGGTCAACCTAAAAAAGAGCGTAAGCTCCTTAACGAAAAGGAAGTTTCTGTAAAAGCAAATGTACAATACGCCGTTTTGAAGAAAGGTGCGAAACTGCATTTAGATCAAGAGTTAGTTGTAACGCATTTGGCAAACGAATTGGAAGGAATGAAAGCGGTCATGATCAATTCAGAAGATCAGAAGCTGAATGGGACAACGCTGAAATTTGAAAATGACCAAGCCGTAAAGGTTTTGGTAGGGTATTTTAATAATACGGATAAAGTCTTTGCGCCGAAGCCGGTTTTAGAAATTGATGCTACGGCCAATGATTATGGCCAAGCAGAAGCCAAGATCCGCCATGCGTTACGAATACAGTATATGCCGATGTTGGATATCCACACATACTCCTTTCCAAAGGGAAAGAACGAACTAAAAATACCCAAGGGAGAAGCACTGATTCTAGGCTTTATTGCCGATGACGAATTGCAGCATGCCTACAATGCGGATGTCGATAACCAAGGCGACGATATGGACGACCTTTTCGGTTATTATGAAGAAACTAAACTGTAACAGAAGAACAAATAACGCTCATGAAAATAAACAAACTCGCAGGTATCCTACTGTTCCTCCTGCCCGGTGCGCTCGCGGGCCAGGAAGATTTGAACGCTAAGCTCAATATGTATGTCGACAAGTTTAACAGTCAAGATAACGAAGCTGTTATCAACAAGATTGACAATAAAAATTCGGCGACGTGGATGAAAGATAATATCCCCTTGTTTGCCTGTCCTGACAGCGCTATCGAAGAAACGTATTATTTCCGGTGGTGGTCTTATCGAAAACACATCAAGGAAACGCCATCGGGAACGATCGTAACCGAGTTTATTGAGCCCGTATCGCACGCCGGTAAGTATAACTCCATCAGTTGTGCTTTAGGACACCATATCTATGAAGGACGGTGGTTACGTAATAGCGATTTTCTGAAAGAGTATGTGGACTTCTTTATGTATCATGCCGACGAAGGGGAGAACAGACCTCGGTTTCATCAATTTAGCTCTTGGGTGCCGGATGCGCTATTAGCCTATTATATGGTAGACAATGATAAAGGCTACCTGCTTGACCGCCTACAGGATCTGGATAAAGATTATTTGAAGTGGGAAGAGGAGCGTCAGCTTCCGAGCGGTATGTTTTGGCAACACGATGTCAAAGATGGTATGGAGGAATCGGTGTCGGGTGGACGACGTGTAGAAAATCGACGTCCGACCATTAATAGTTATATGTACGCGAACGCTCGTGCACTATCCACCATCGCGCAGCTGGCTGGCAAGGATAGCTTGAAACGAAACTACGATGCAAAAGCCGCGCGTTTACAGACACTTCTGTTAGACTCCTTATGGGATAAAGAAGATCAATTCTTCAAGACTCGTTTGGAAAACGGCGAGTTGCATTCCGCGCGTGAGGCAATAGGCTTTATTCCCTGGGGTTTTCATGCGGTACCCGATCAACGCTCGTATGCAGAAGCTTGGACGCAAGTGGTAGATACCGCTGGCTTTAAAGCTCCTTGGGGGTTGACAACCGCAGAGCGTAGGGAACCTACTTTCCGGACACGCGGAACGGGGCACAGCTGCGAATGGGACGGTGCAATATGGCCATTTGCCAGTAGCCAGACCCTGCGCGGTATGGCTAACTTTTTGGCAGACTATAAACAGGGAAAACAGATTACGAAAGCTGATTTCTATGAAGCGGTGCAGCAGTATGCAGCATCTCATGTAATGGACGGTAAAGCTTATATAGGCGAATACCAGGATGAAGTGACGGGTTTTTGGCTGAAGGGAGATAATCCCCGCAGCAAATTCTATAACCATTCTACTTTTGCCGATGTTATTATCCAAGACCTGATTGGTTTTAAACCCCAGCTTGGAAACACTTTCGAACTCAAACCTCTTATTCCACAAGAGCAATGGGCTTACTTTACGCTACAGGGTGTGCCCTATAAAAATAAAATTGTCGACATCTATTGGGATCTTGATGGAACGCAATACGGAAAAGGAAAAGGTCTGACCGTATATGCAGATGGTCAGCGTGTTGCACAATCTAAAAAACTAAAATCGCTAAAAGTTAATTTGAAATGATAAAGAAAGGAATTATGGTGTTGTGGCTGTTTGTAGCCACTATGGGGATGTCGGTACAGGCACAACAATATTATAACGTATTGGATTACGGCGGGAGCAATGACAGCACGGGGCTAAACACCGATGCTATTGCCAAAGCGATCGATGCCGCCGCAAGCAAAGGAGGCGGGACAGTCTATTTCCCTGCTGGGAAATACATTACTGGGCCGATACATTTTAAAAGCAATATTACTCTTTTTATCGATGCCGGCGCGGAGCTGCATTTCAGTGATGACTTTGATCATTATTTACCCATGGTGGAGTCGCGTTGGGAAGGTACAGAAGTGACTAACTTCTCTCCGTTGATTTATGGAACAGATCTTGAAAACATCGCCATCGTTGGTCGTGGCCTGATCGACGGTCATGGCGAAAAATGGTGGGGATACTCTGAAGTGACTATTCGCCAGCAAAAAGAAGGCGAAGAGACAAAATGGCAAAAGGAATTTAAAAGACTAAACAAAGACGTGTTGGCTCCCGATCTACCAGGTTGGGTAGAGCGCGGCTTCTTACGCCCGCCATTTATTCAATTTCTTCGTTGCGAAAATGTACAGATCAAGGATATCAAGATTCAAAACTCTCCTTTTTGGACGGTGAATCCACAATACTGCGATAACGTGACGATAGACGGTGTAACGATCTATAATCCAGAATCGCCTAATACCGACGGAATTAACCCAGAATCTTGTCGTAATGTGCATATTGCCAACTGCCATATTTCTGTAGGAGACGACTGTATCACCATCAAATCAGGTAAAGATCGTTCAGGTCGTAAAGTTAATATCCCGGCCGAAAATTATACTATCACCAATTGTACGATGTTGAACGGTCATGGTGGCGTCGTTATCGGAAGTGAAATGTCCGGAGGCGTGAAGAATATCGTGATCTCGAATTGTATATTCGATGGTACGGACCGCGGTATCCGCTTGAAAACGGCTCGTGGCCGCGGGGGTGTTGTGGAGAATATCCGCGTAAGCAATATTGTCATGCGCAATATCCGCGACCAAGCGATTGTATTGAATACGCAATATGCTAAAACAGACGTAGAGCCCGTATCCGAACGTACTCCGCAATTCAAAAATATTCATATCAGTAACATGAGCGGAACAACAAACCGTGTGAGCCGAATCCGCGGATTGGAGGAGATGCCTATTGAGAATATCAGCTTCAACAACATCAGCATGCAGGCAAAATCCGGCTTCGAAATAGAGAACGCGACGAAGATATCATTTAATCATGTACATGTGGATGTCGAAAATGAACCGTTTATCCAAGCGAAGAACGTGGATGTTCTGCATTTAACCGGAATCCACAACTACACACCGAAGAAAGACCGTCCGATGTTGGTGTTTGAGGGGGTTTCTGATGCTAATATACAACAGAACTTCCCGAGTGCAGGCACAGATACCTTTTTAGAACTCGTCGGAGACGACAATAAAGACATCTTTATACACAGCAATAATTTTAAAAATGTGCAACAGACCATAACGGGTAATACAGCATCCGCTGTCTTAACCAATAACATCGACGCACAAAAGAAATAGTACTATGCGCTTAACGTTTATCTTTCTTTCTCTTTATATAGCAAGTGCCGTGATGGCGCAGGGACAGAATAGGCTCTGGTACGATGAGCCTGCCCAAGAGTGGGAAGAAGCCCTGCCTATCGGGAATGGAAGGATGGGCGCCATGATATTTGGTGGTGACACTTTGGAAGAAGTGCAATTTAATGAAGAAACACTTTGGACGGGTGAGCCGCGAAATTATAATAGAAAAGGGGCGTATCGATATCTGGATACCATCCGGCTTTTGTTAGAACAGGGAAAACAACGCGAAGCAGAAGAGCTCGCGATGAACGAGTTCATGGGCCTGCAAAGCGAAACAGAGGATAATGGTCCTTGGTTGGCGCGCGTAGCCGCGGAGAGAAAGAAAGAGGACGGCGCCTATACCTACCATTTTGATGATGCCGATTGGGGCAAGATTCCCGTGCCCTCTTACGAAGGTTGGGAAGAAGTGGGGCTGGAAGGAGTTGATGGAGCTGCTTGGTTTCGGACGACTTTCGAGCTCACGGCAGAAGACTTAAAAAGTGACTGGGAGCTCGATCTAAATCGGGTTCGGCAGTATGATTATACCTATGTCAATGGCCAGTTGGTCGGTCATGAACAGGGAGATGGGACAAAGCGTTTATATACTGTTCCAAAAGAAATCCTTCGGGAAGGAACGAATGTAATCGCTGTACAGGTGATTAACTTGGTCGGCAAAGGCGGGATTTCGGGCTACAAAGACACCAGCATCCCGATTGGCTTTAAAAATGCAGCCGGGAAGTTTATCTCCATTGTTGGCGAATGGAAGTACTGGATCCAAGACTCCGAAGTCCCCAAAGTAGGGACATTCCAAGCATCCTACCAGCCATTTGGGCGCCTGAAGTTTCGCTTTCCAGCAGGAGATACCCAAGAATATGAACGCAGTTTAGATTTGGAAACCGGTCTAGCCGAAGTTCAATATAAAAGAGCAGGCGTACAGTTTTCCAGGGTCTATTTTGCCAGTTATCCCGATAATATGATCGGAATCCGCTTGACAGCCGATAAGCCCGGGCAGATTTCTTTCGGCTTGGCCATGGAAACAAAACATGAAAAACATCAGATCTGGAAGGTGGATGAACAAACTCTTGCGATGACCGTTGACGTCAAAGGAGGCGCGTTGGAGGGAACATCTTTCTTAACCGTCAAACTAGACGGTGGAACGATAACAGAACAAGATGGCCAATTACAAGTGAGAGATGCCCATAGCGCTGATATATATCTGACGGGGGCAACCAATTACGGCGACTATAAGACATTAGTTCCCGATTACATCGCCCCAGCCCAAGCACACCATCAAAAGGTAAAGAAAAAGACTTTCTCAAAGTTGCTCAAGAACCATCAACAAGATTATCGTCAATTGTTTAGCCGGTTTAGCATAGACTTGGGTGGAGAAGCGCAACGCGACATTCCGACCGATGAACGCCTACACCGTTTTGAATCAGCAGCAGACCCGGATTTAGTTGCCTTATATATGCAGTTCGGGCGCTATTTGCAGATTGCCAGTGCGCGTGAGGGAACACATCCGGCCAATCTTCAAGGTGTATGGAACCCTTGGTTAGAACCTTCGTGGGGAAGCAAATACACGACCAATATTAATCTCGAGATGAATTATTGGCCGACGGAGATACTCAACCTACCGGAGCTACACCATTCGCTGTTTCAGATGATTCGAGAGTTGAGCGAAGCCGGTCGTGAAACCGCACGTGAATATTACCATGCGCGAGGCTGGGTACTGCATCACAATACAGATGTCTGGCGTGGAACAGCGCCAATCAATAATTCCAATCACGGGATATGGCCAACGGGTGGCGCTTGGCTGTTGACCCATCTTTGGGAGCATTACCTGTTTAACCAAGACCCGAAAATTATTGCGGAGTATTACGACGTGATTAAGGGAGCGACGCTTTTCTTTAAAGATGTCTTGGTAAAGGATGAGCAGACAGGTTGGTTGGTCAGTACGCCTTCCAACTCTCCGGAGTATGGCGGATTGGTGAAAGGACCGACTATGGATCATCAAATTATACGGGCCCTGTTCGGCGTATTTTCCGAATCGGCGAAACTGCTCGGAAAAGATACCGCGCTACGCGACTCGATACAAACCATGTTGCCACAGATTGCGCCAAACCAAATCGGTCAATATGGGCAGTTGCAAGAATGGATGGAAGATCTCGATGATCCGGATAACAAGCATCGGCACGTTTCGCATTTATGGGGGCTACATCCCGGGAACGAAATTAATGCGGACGATACGCCGGAGTTAGTAGAAGCTGCTAAGCAGTCTCTACGAATGCGTGGTGATGATGGTACAGGATGGAGCTTAGCTTGGAAAATAAATTTTTGGGCTAGGTTGAAGGACGCACAACATACGTATACGATGATCAAAATGTTGTTACGCCCGGCTAGTAAAGCTGGTGGATCTTACCCGAACCTGTTCGATGCCCACCCACCTTTCCAGATTGATGGGAATTTTGGTGGCGCCGCTGGCATCGGCGAGATGTTGTTGCAGAGTCATACCACTTTTGTGGATGTTTTGCCAGCTCTTCCCCGAGAACTTCCCCAAGGAGAAGTGCGCGGCCTCAAGGCACGTGGCGGGTTTGAAATCGATCTGAAATGGTTCGACAACCATCTACAGCAAATTTCCGTAAAGTCGAATGCCGGCAAGCCACTAAAGCTTCGTTACGAGGGGAAAGTCGTGGAGATTCCAACCAAAAAGAATAAAACATATACATTCGATACAACACTTAATCTTTTAAAATAATGCATAAAGCCCTTGCCGGTATCACCTTCTTCTTTGTTTTTGTGACCCTTGCCCTTGCGCAAGAACCGCGTCAGATGATATCATTGGATGAAGACTGGCAAACTATTATGGACGAGGACGACTCGACCCGTTATCAAGGTTTTGAGCAGACGTCGTTTGTTGAAACGGACGACTGGAAATCGGTGGATGTTCCACATAACTGGGATCAGTACGGCGGATACCGGCGCCTGCTCCGTGGAAATCAATTCGGGTACGCCTGGTATCGTAAAGAATTTACCATTCAGCAGAAACCTGAGGGAAAACGTTTTTACGTTTTTTTTGAAGGTGTAGGTTCTTATGCTACCGTGTGGTTGAATGGACAGCAGGTCGGATACCATGCCGGAGGACGGACGACGTTTACCTTAGATGTAACGGATGCTATATACGCCGATGGACGCTCCAATTTATTGGCCGTACGTGCCGATCACCCGACGTTGATCCGGGATTTACCTTGGGTAGATGGCGGCGGCTCGGCCGAGCGTGGTTTTTCGGAGGGATCACAACCCATGGGAATCTTCCGGCCCGTTAGCCTCATCGTGAAAAATGAGGTTAATATCGCACCCTTTGGTGTGCATTATTGGAACGATGAAACGGCAGATGAAGACGGAGCGGAAATACAACAAACCGTAGAGATCGTGAATACCTCGAACCAAACTAGACGTTTGACTATCGTGACAAACATGCGAAATGCAAAGGGTAAAAAAATACACAGCAGTAAAGATGTGCTACAAATCGATGCACATATAACGAGCGAGTTTCCGTTGTCAACCCTCCAGGTAGCTAAACCCACTCTCTGGGATACCGAAGATCCTTATTTGTATACGATGGAAACCATTGTCCAAGAGGGAAGACGTGTCCTTGATCGGATAGAAACACCCTATGGCATACGTGCGATACGCTGGCCCAAAGGCATAAAGCCGATTGGAACAAACCAACTACTTGTAAATGGGAAGCCGGTGTTCATCCACGGTATTGCCGAATATGAACATAAATTAGGCGGTTCCCATGCTTTTACGGCAGAAGAGATAACCGCGCGGGTTCGGGATATGAAAGCTTTGGGTTTCAATTCATTCCGGGATGCCCATCAGCCGCACAATCTTCGTTATCAACAGTTTTGGGATCAAAACGGTATCTTATTATGGACGCAGATGGCGGCGCATATCTGGTTTGACAACGAAGCGTTTCGAACGAATTTCAAGAATCTGCTCCGCGATTGGGTAAAAGAACGGAGAAATAGCCCCTCTGTTTTCCTTTGGGGTATCGAAAATGAAAGCACTTTACCGGAAGATTTTGCCAGAGAATGTATGGATATCATCCGTTCACTTGACCCTACAGCCTCTATCCAACGTTTGGTGACCACCTGTAATGGCGGAGACGGTACGGATTGGGATGTGCCGCAAAACTGGACAGGAACTTATGGCGGGGATCACAACACCTATGGCGAAGACTTAAAGCGTCAACTATTAGTTGGCGAGTATGGTGCTTGGCGCACATTGGAGCTCCACGCCGAGCCTCCTTATCTTCCGAACCACCCGGTCTATAGCGAAGCGCGCTTTACAGAGATTCTGGAGACTAAGCTGCGCTTAGCCGACTCTGTAAAAGATGAAGCGATCGGACATTACCAGTGGCTGTGGAACTCCCACGACAACCCAGGAAGGATACAAGGAGGAGAGGGATTGCGGGACTTAGACAAGATCGGTCCGGTCAATTATAAAGGGTTAT
This sequence comes from Sphingobacterium arenae, assembly GCF_014692505.1. Lineage (GTDB taxonomy): Bacteria > Bacteroidota > Bacteroidia > Sphingobacteriales > Sphingobacteriaceae > Sphingobacterium > Sphingobacterium arenae. Next base: position 812,997 of record NZ_JACNYK010000001.1, read on the forward strand.
TGACCCCTTGGGGTGAGCCGACGGACGCCTATTATATGTACCGGGCGCATTACAGTGATAAAAAGAATGACCCGATGGTGCACATCGCATCCCATACTTGGCCTAACCGTTGGTTGGAGCCGGGAGTGAAAGATGCGATTCGGATCTTTTCCAACTGTGAAGAAGTGGAGCTTTTCAACGATTTGGAAAATATTTCCTTGGGCGTGCAAAAGCATCCGGGCTTTGGCAAGCCATTTGAGTTTAATGGCGTCGATGTCCAATATAATGTACTCTACGCAGAAGGTAGAAACGGCGGTAAGACAGTCGTTCGGGATACCATTATCCTGTTCAACATGCCGCAGAGCCCGAATTTTGAGCAGATGCGCGACGTATCATCGACTTTATTGAAAGGAGATGCGGATGCCCATTACCTGTATCGCGTGAACAGTGGCGGGCCGGCCTATACGGATGTATTTGATCAGGATTGGCTTGCGGATCAGCCCTACACAACGGAAGCAGGGTGGGGATCGTTATCCTGGGCGGATAACTTTGATGATATCTCCTCGACTTTTGCTAGCCAAAGACGCATCTTCGACCCCATTAAAGGGGTGGCCGATTGGGCCCTATTCCAAACGTTTCGTTATGGTCTAGATCAACTGGCTTATCGTTTTGACCTACCTGACGGAACGTATCAGGTGGAGCTTTATTTTGCCGAACCTTGGGTTGGCGGTGCCGGATTGAAGAATGGTACAGCGATGCGTCTTTTTGATGTGGCAATCAACAATGTCGTTCAAGAAAAAAATATCGATATATGGAAGGAAGTCGGGCATGATGCCGCACTGAAACGTAGCTATGAAGTAATGGTAGAGGGCGGGCAGCTAACGGTTCATTTCCCACATGTAGCAGCCGGACAAGCCGTTATTCAGGCGATTGCCATTGCTTCGGCGGATGCACAATCTGAAAACGAGAAAAAATTCACGCACTTTAATGCGGAGGTGAAAGCAGGAGCAGGTTCGAAAATAGAACGATGGATGGATATCGGGCAGACCTACGACACGGTGCAACAGCTGTCTTTCCACAAATTGCCGGGCTACCTTTATGGAGCGGACTATTTCACACGAAGCGGGAGTAGAGAAGATTTGTCTCTAACTTTCCGCCACCCTACGAATTTCTATCTTCTAACAAATGAAGAGCCAGCAGGTTACGAATTTATGGGGGACTCTGTCATGAATAATAAAGGAACCCATTACCAGATATACCGTAAAGTATTAGATGCAGGTGAGATTGTACAAGTACCCAAAGAGACCGTGGCCGACTTGGTGGTGTTCCAGCAACAGAGCGGCTTGCAGCCCGCGTTCGATTTGAAAGAGTCGGTAAGCTATAAAGCTCATGAAGCGTCAAATTACGAGAATATGCGGAAAATACACTTCCAGAAAAGCGATCGCTTACAGTATACTGATAATGATGGCTGGATGGAGTTTGAAATAAAAGTAGGCGTCGCAGACGTATACGCTTTGATGTTAAAATACCATAACGCATCCAAAGAGACAAGAGAGGCGACCATTGAATTAATTACAATGGATGATGTGGTTTTGAAGCCAGCAGAAACAGTTCGTTTAGAACCCACACGAGAAGGTAAATGGAACTATATTGATACCGACACCGGAACGATGATCAATGCAGGGACTTATCGCATAAGGGTTAAATCTATAGACGCCAAGGATATTTATATTGATGCTGTTGATGTTAAGTAGTCTTTCTTTTTTTTAGAAAAAAAGAAATAAAAAAATCGTCGCTTCGGATATTTGAGAGGGATTGTTTGTGCTAAGGATGAGTTTCTACAGACCTCAAACATCCGGATGCGACCCTTTGTGTTAATTGGGGGATAATACAATAATGTATGGTGTGTTAGCGCTTCTTTATAAAGATAATAGAATATCGTTCTTTCGGTTTCGAAGATAGCTATTAAACAAACATATAAGGCTAACACGAATGTAGACACCTACGCACGCGGAACGCGGGCTAAAACGGCCTTGTATCGTTCGGCGGCCATCTTTGAGCAGGCTATTCCGTAAAAAAACAGAATAATGTCTGAACGAAGTGAGTTTTATTCTGTTTAGGAATAGACAAACAAAGATAGCCGAACTATACTCAGCCTTGACTTTTTGTCCCCTTTTTTGTCAAGAAAAAAGGGGTAGAAAGAACTAATTACGATTAAGATATCTCTTTTTATACTCTAATGGTGTCAACCCCATAACCTTTTTAAAATGGCGGTAGAAATTTGATACGTTATTAAAACCACATTCGAAGCAGATCACTTCGGTCGGCATTTTATTTTCGACAAGTAGACGGCAAGCGTGGCTGATACGGATTTCCACTAAGAAATCATAATACGTTTTCCGTGTCATCATCTTAAAATATCGACAAAAAGAGGTGATACTCAGGTTGGCGATATTGGCAACCTCTTCCAAGGTAATGTCGTTTCTGTAATGCGTATGGGTGTAATTAAAAATATTGTTTAGACGGATGTTATCCGCTTCATTGGATTGATGAAAGGTTGTCTGGGTTTTGACGATGGTTTCACATTCATCACTTTCAGCAATCGTTTTTAAAATCTGCAATAAGGAGATGACCCTACCCAGCCCAGTTTCGTTCACACAATCATGCATGAGTTGAGCGACAAGACGTCTGGTTTCCCCCTTAATAAGCAAGCCACTTTTGGCTTTTTCAAATAACCTAGGAATTAAGTAAGATTCTGGAAGTTGGAGTAATTGCTTGCCCATACAGTCCGGGAGAAACTGTAATACGATCGCTTCGATGTTGTAATCTGGATTATTCTGGAAATACTCATCCTTGCATCGCCATGCGTGTGATAGCTTTTCACCCACCAAGATAATTTCGTCCGCTGCAAATTGACTGATATTATCCCCTATAAAACGAATACCTTCGCCACGGATAGTATAATGCAGCTCTAGTTCTGCATGGTAGTGCCACACATTCCCAAAATTTGGCATGATATCATGACGAGCGGAAAATGAGCTTTCCAATTCTGCCGGAAGTTTTCGATATAAAGGTTTCATATGTATACCATTTGTCTTTTAAAGGCCATATGGAATGTCCAGACGATATTCATCGGTGTTTGTATTTGATAATCATTGACATTTCATACTATTAACCAAATAATTTATGGCAGATATGTTATGTACGATTCTTGTTTCAGTTTTCGAATATAGGGTTTTTATTTCTTTTTCTATGGCAATATGCTATAATGAAAGGAGATTGTTACAAGCCAGTCCAATTTATTTTAAGCTTGAGGATATTCGCCATAGATGCCGGTTTTTCGATTGACCTACAGGTAAATACAAAATTGCTTATTAATATGATTTGCAACTTTTAGGTGTGATAAAGACCCGGGTTCTGATGTTAAGATAAAACTACGCCTTCAAATGTCGTAACATATTGTTAAATCTTGGATGATAATATATTATAGTGATTGGATAAATTAACACATTATTAACATGATAATATTATGTTATTTTGATCTTGCGATTAGTTACAGTTTCAGCTGTCGTGAAATGTTTTAACGTTAATCGATTGTTTTTTAGGGTATTGTCGATGAGAAGTGTGAGAATTGAAAGTATAGATTTCGTATTGCCTGTTGCTCAATGAATGCTTGATTTATGTACTTTTTTAACAGTCGGTTTATCTATAAGATATAAAAAAATAATATAATCATTGCTATATATGAAAGTTAATATGAAATGGTTCGCGGGGATACTATTGATGTTTTTTGTCGGAAAAGGATTTGCACAAACCGAGGAAGAAAAGTACCTTCAAGTCATTACGGAACGATCGGATAAAATTGTGACGACTTTGGGTATTACGGATTCGGTAAAATATAATCAAGTACGCGATGTGTTGGTTAACCAGTACGCTACATTAAATGCGCACCACGAGAATCGGGAAGCAGAAATTAAAAAGCTCAAAGGCACTTTTGCTGGACAGAAGGAGGCACTCGAGGAGGAACGTACGAAGTATGAAGCGAAGGAAGATGCTGCTCTTCGGGAGATACATCATACCTTTTTGGAAGCTTTGGGTAATTTGATACAATCCGAGCAAATAGAAAAGATTAAAGACGGCATGACATACGGCGTATTGCCGTTGACTTATGGTGCTTATCAGGATATGATACCGAGCTTAACCAGCGAGCAAAAAGCGAGAATTCTGGTTTATTTAACGGAGGCGCGGGAGCTGGCCATGGATGCTCCAGGCTCCAAAGAAAAGCATGGCGTATTTGGGAAATATAAAGGGCGAATTAATAATTATCTGTCTTCCGAAGGTTATAACCTGAAAGAAGAAGGAGACAGATGGGCAGAACGCCGTGCAAAGTAGGCCCTAATTAAAGTACCCCTAATTTTAATAGTATAGAATAGAGAATCAGATAAACCATGAAGAGTCAATTTTTATTACTTTGCCCTTTCTTTGCTGTAGCACCGTTGCAGATGACAATGGCTACGGTACCGAATGATCATGAGGCAGTTCATGCCGATCTTTTCGTAAACGTAACCGGTAAAGTCTCGGATCCGGAAGGAAATCCGGTGATTGGAGCCACTGTTGCCATAAAAGGAACAACAACGGGCACCAAAACAGATGTCGATGGTATATTTAGAATAAATTTACCACAGGGAGATGAGATATTAGTGATTAGCTACGTAGGTTATAAGACCATTGAATATCCAGTAAATAAGCAGACGAATGTAGAGATAACATTAGAACCTGCCGATGCACTAGATGAGGTGGTGGTTGTGGGATACGGCACGCAAAAGAAAGCGCACCTGACGGGTTCAGTGGAGACGGTAGACATGGAAGCGATAGAGGACCTGCCGGCGACTAATATCGGGGCTGCGCTAGCAGGACGTTTAGTCGGTGTTGATATTTCGGGAGGTACCTCCAGACCCGGCTCGAAGGCCGGTTTGGTAGTCCGTACAACAATTCCTTACGGAAAGGACGCCGGAACTACGGAGCCTTTATATGTCATTGATGGTGTGATACAGGTTGACGAACAGAATACGCCCGAGGCAACCCTTTTTCGGAATCTTGACCCCTCAGAGATAGAAAGTATATCGGTTCTGAAAGATGGTGCTGCGGCGGTATATGGTGTACGCGGGGCGAATGGTGTAGTTATCGTGACGACGAAAAGAGGAAAAGCGGGAGCCCCTAAGATTTCTTATAACGGTTCGATTGCGGTCAATGACAGAACCTACCGTACCAAAATGATGAATGCCTACGAGTTTGGGCAATATTTCAACATCATGAATGGGAAATACGGCGCCAATGTTCAGCCTACCGATGGTAACTACCGAGATCGAATATTTTCAGCAGACGAGTTAGAGCATTTTAAAGGTTTAGATTATAATTGGTTGGATGATGCTTGGAAAGCCTCCTATAATACACGACATGCGCTCAATTTGAGTGGAGGCTCTGAGCGGGCAACCTATTTTGCAGGTGTGACTTATAGTAAGCAGAACGGAAACTTAGGTACATTAGATTATAATAAATGGAATTTTAGGGCGGGAACCGATGTCAAGGTCGCGTCCAACTTTAAGGTTTCGTTACAAGTCTCCGGAAATGAGGATCAATTGGATAAAACCTTTAACAAAGTTTCGGGGGAAGGACAGGAAGATGATTATAAGAACCTCCTCTTAGCGGCGCCGTATGTGCCGGCTTATATAGATGGTTTACCGGTTAAACTGCCGGGACGGACAAATGATTTATCTGCCTATCATTTTTATGAAATTGAGCGTTTAGGCAATTTAGCAGAAACGGATTCCCGGTTCTTCTCTATCAATGCATCCGCTGAATACGAAGCACCGTTCTTAGAGGGGTTGAAAGCACGAATGACCTACGCCCGCAATATGCGCCATTCTGTGGGAAGCCAGATCGGTACAAAATATGACTTGTACGAATTTACAAGGAGAGGAGAACACGGGCACATCTACGAGGGTGCAACAAATCCTAAATCGCTCACTGTAAGCAATGGTAACCGCTTGTATTTTTCCAATAGAAGCGGAATCAATACACAGGTTAACTTCTTTTTAACCTATGAAAAGCAGATCGGAAAGCATAATTTCAGTGGTCTTTTTTCCGTAGAGCGCGGCGAAGCAGAAGGCGAACAGGAAGATGTTTGGAAATACGATCCGCTAGAGTCGACTAATGGTCAGTTTGGTACTGCTTTTGGTGAAATTGACGGACGTACATTTGCAAATGAATCGGGATCTCTGGGGTATATAGGGCGTGTCAACTACCGTTACGGCGAAAAATACCTCGCAGAGTTCCTTTTCCGTACCGATGCTTCTACCAAGTTTGCGCCCGAAAATTACTGGGGTAAATTTTACTCCCTATCGGCGGGTTGGGTTTTGAGTGAAGAAGATTTTTTCAAAGAAGTGAAAGGTATAAACCATTTAAAATTGCGTTATTCGGTTGGACTAATGGGAAATGATCAGTTTGCGGCATGGACATGGAGACAGCGTTATACGTACCAGGTTGGTAAAGGACCCGTATTCGGTGGGAATGGAAATGCACTGACTGGTATGAGAATGGAAAAATCGCCCAATAGGGATGCGACCTGGAGCGACGAATTCAAAAACAACCTTGGAATTGATGCCCGATTCTTGAATAATCGGCTTTCTGCGACCTTAGACGGATATTTCAATAAAGGGACAAATATATTGCTGGAGCGTGTCGGTAATGTTCCTGTCTCTGTAGGAGGATCTATTGCGGCAGAAAACTATGCACGCGTAAATAACTATGGATACGAGATATCCTTGGGATGGGACGATCAGATCGGTCGCGATTTTCGCTACGGTATTAGCGGTCGTTTGTCTTGGGGAGAATCGAAAATAATAGAGATTGACCATCCCGCAGCCTACGAAGCACAACCTTGGAATTCGGGAATAAACGGTTCAACGGGCGATCACGGTATGTGGGGGTATGATCACTTGGGGATGTTTAAAACGCAGGCGGAGATCGACGCGTACGTAAGCGAATATAATATCAAAGAAGTCTTTGGTACACAAGCAAACGACTTGCGTCCGGGTATGCTGTATTATCGGGATGTAAGAGGTGAGTTGCAAGCAGACGGTACGTTTGCAGAACCGGACGGGATTATCAACGAATTTGATCAGGTGCAATTAAGCAAGAAAGCAAATAATCCTTTTGCTTATGGTTTTACACTAAAAGCGGGATATAAGAGCTTTTCATTCGAGACGGTCATCACCGGTAGCTTTGGCGGATGGTCGGAGATTGGTGAAACGAAGCAATTGAATAATGATATCACGCGAGTATATAATAATCTTCCCGTGATTTGGAATGATATTTATGATCCGGAATTAAATCCAACAGGAACAATGCCAAACCCGCACTGGGAAAATATATATGGTGTCAGCTCCAATTTCTGGAGAACGAGTGCATTCAGAATGCGGGTAGCCAGCCTGAACTTGGGGTATACTTTACCCGGGAGCTTGATCGATCGTTTGAAAGTATCCAATGCGCGTTTGTATCTTTCGGCGATAAATCCGATGGCCTTATACCAGCCTTTTAGTTACAAAGATGCGTATGGTACCTCATGGGACTCTTATCCGAATCTAAAGACGTTCTCTTTCGGCCTTAATCTTACGCTATAATTACCATTAAATAAATTGAGAAATGAAGAAGTATCTATATATCAACCTGTTTCTATCCATACTCTTAATGCATACCAGCTGTAGTGATAAATTTCTGGAAGAAAAGCGAGATTTAGGAGCAGTTAATGAAGATGTTTTTATCGATCCAGTATTGGGACAGGCCTATATCGATTATGTGTACGGCATGTTCTTACCAGCTAACAATCAAACCGGGTTTATGCAGACAAATACAGCGTCTGAAAACGGCTCTTATAATACTGTGTTTACACAAACGACCGATGAATTAGCCGGTGAAACCGATTTTAACAAGCAATGGGCCAATATCTCCTATGTCAATAACCATGCAAATAAATATTTTGGTCAACGAATGACTACGAATATCAATAATAACACGTGGACGAGATTACGACAAATCAATCTGTTCTTAACGGAGGTAGACAAGTATGGGATGGACGAGGAACCTAAAAACCTGTTGAAAGGGCAGATGTACTTCTGGCGCGCGTGGCAATATTTTGAATTGGTCAGGCTTTATGGGGGGGTACCGTTGGTACTGGAACCGCAGAATCCGGCCGTGAGTGATATTGAAGAAAATTCAACCCCGCGTAGTTCGACCGCAGAAACCATCGCGCAGATTCTCTCCGATCTCGATATGGCAATGGAATTGCTGCCCGGTAGATGGGATGCGGCCAATTGGGGACGTATTACCAGTGGTGCGGCGGCGGCGGTAAAGGGTCGCGTATTATTGACCTATGCTAGTCCACTATTTAATCCAAACGATGAGGTAGAAAGGTGGCAAGCAGCTTACGATGCCAACTTGGAAGCAAAAACACTGTTGGAACAAAATGGTTTTGGGCTTTACCAGGAAGGAAATTTCGCGAATGGTGAGGCATGGGAAGGCATGTGGCATAAAGAAGAGGGAAATCCCGAGGCAATTATCGTTTTTGGATTCAATAATTTGGCAAAGGGCGGAAATTTTGCTAAAAATAGTGGTTGGGAGCAATCGATCCGGCCGACGGAAATAAATGGTGCGGGTTCGGTTTCACCGACTAAACAAATCGTAGAATCTTTTCCAATGAAAGACGGAAAAGCCATAGACGATGCCTCTTCTGCATATACTTATGATCCAAATAAGTTTTACAAAAATAGAGATCCCAGATTTTATAAATCGTTTGCCTATAATGGGGCTATATGGCCTTATGGTAGGGACGACCAATATAAACTATGGACGTACTCTTGGAGGGAAAGTGATGGCGGTGCATATAAGCCTACTGAAACACGGGGTGCTAATGCCAGTGGAATATATGTGCGCAAAGCATCGAATTTAGGCGCAAATAATTCCATCAACAACTTTGAAGAAAGCGGGACAGATTTTATGGAGTTCCGTTTTGCGGAGCTTGTTTTAAACCTTGCCGAGTGTGCTGTCGGAATTAATCGTCTTAATGAAGGATTAGAAGGTTTGGTCGCCATACGGGAACGTGCAGGTGTCGAAAACAATGATGGTTCGTACGGTCTAGCCGATGTTGCTGGAGATAGAAACAAATTGTTTAAAGCTATTCTCGATGAAAGAAAAGTAGAGTTTGCATATGAGGGCAAACGTTTCTACGATCTTAGGCGTTGGATGCTGTTCGACAACGAGACCGGGATGAATACGCGGCTTGGTATTCCGGAATTGAATGGTACACGACGGACCGGCTATCGCATTACCGTTAAAGACGGTGCAGGAGAGTATTTTGGCGCCGGGGATCCGCTATTGGTTGGAGATGGTGGTAGCGCACCGGTTATCGATAGAAACACCACAGAGTATCCGGGGGATATCAAAACACATGAAGAGTACGTCGATTATCTGTATGATAACTATTTCGTGGTGGAAGAAAGAGATGATTTGGATCGGACAAATGTCTCGCCTACATGGACATTTCAGTGGTACCCAGAATACTATTATTTCGGTATACATCAAAATGTATTGGAAAGTTCACCTTATTTAGAGCAAACCAAAGGATGGAATAGTATCACTGGAATGGGTACATTTGATCCCTTGCAATAAAAGACGTCAAAATATCAAATACAGGAAACACCTCATCCTTCTTTGGAAAGAGGTGTTTTTCTTTTATACGGAATTACATAGTTAATATTTGATATGAACAGGATAAAATAATATAAAATTGACTTTTTTGGTTTCTGTACTTTTGATTCGTAAACCTATAATAATCAGGATGATTTCCTAGTCAATAATGTTATAAATAAACGATATGAAAGCAGGATTTTTAATATTTTTTTTATCGACCAGTATTTTAGTTGCTCTAGGGCAAGCGGATCCCGAGTACCAATCGGTTGCTTCGGCGCGTGCAGAAAAAATTGTAGCGGAGGTAGAACCTGCATTGGCAAGCAGTATTAGGGGCAAGATCCGCGATGTAGTGGCGAACCAATATATTGCACTACATACTATCCACGCCGAGCGAGATCGCCAATTAGAGAAACAAGGGGCAAATAAGGAACGGGTTTTAGCTCATGCCGACTCCATGGTGGCAGAGAGACACGATCAATACATTACCGCATTACAGGAATTGTTAACAGCAGAACAGGTTGAGGCCATAAAAAATGGAATGACCTATTATACGGTACCAAAGACCTATAACAATTATCTCTTAATGCTACCTTTTGCGACGGAAGAAGAATTGGTGCTTATCCGGGAAAATCTGAAAGAAGCCCGTGAACATGCTATGGATGGAGGTTCGGCAAAGGAAAAACACGCTTGGTTTAATAAGTACAAAGGACGTATTGCCAATGCATTGGCTAGTCGAGGATATAATCTAAAAGAAGAAGGAGAAAGGTGGGCGGAAAGAAGAAATTTAGAGTCGTCCGCAACTTATATTACGGAATCTAATAGGGTAATGGAAAAATTAAGTATATCAGATAAATGGATAGAGGAGCAGATACGAAACCTGTTGGCTTTTCAATATCAGAAGATGGATGTTATTTATACTGATAAGCAATTGCAAACAGCCGAAATGGAGCGTGCATCGCTCGATGACGCGGAAAGAGAAAAACGCGCCGTTCAGATTTGGGAAGAAAGTAAAAATGCACTTGATGTGCAACGAGATAAATTTTTTAAAAAATTAGAACCATTGTTGAATAAGGAACAAATTGAGCTGGTTAAAAACGAAATGACGCATAACGGTTTTCAAAAAGAATTAACGCGTTTTGAAGAATTGCTGCCAGATTTGAACGATGAAGAAAAAGTTGTGATAATCGAATATTTAAAAGAAGCACGCGAGAATGCATTGAATGTGCAGACAAATAGAGAGCGGAATCAGTGGTTTGCTAAATATCGGGGTCGCGCGAATAACTATCTATCTAAGCAAGGATATGATTTAAAAAAGGCCACAGAAGATTTGGAGCAGAGAACGAAAAATTAGGGCAAAAAAGATATAGATAATATCCTATAGTCTCTCGTGAAGATAATATAGATAAGTCATTTTTTATACCCCTAACTTTGGTATAGCTAATATCGATTATCGATTATATGCCTGATATTATCATAAAATATTTATATATGAGTAAAAAATTATCATTTTTGATTGCGACAATTTTCACTTTGGTCGCGATAAACCAAGCAAAAGCGCAGTATCCAAAGATACCGGAGCAAGTACAAAAAGAAACAAATACAATGATGGAGGCTGCACGCCAGCGTTCAGACATTGCCTGGGGCAAAGCACTGCCCGTGATTGAGGAATATGCGAAACAGGGGAAGCCTTATATTCCTTGGGCATTTCGTCCTACAGATTTACCTCAGGCAGAGATTGCTGCATTTCCAGGTGCAGAGGGTGGTGGTAAATATACTTTCGGTGGACGAGGTGGAAAAGTGATCGTGGTGACTAGTTTGGAAGATCATGGTCCGGGAACACTTCGTGAAGCCTGTGAACAAGGAGGGCCGCGTATAATCGTCTTTAACGTCGCGGGTATTATTCGCTTGAAGACCCCGTTGATTATCCGGGCTCCTTATATCACGATTGCCGGCCAATCCGCTCCAGGAGATGGCGTCGTTGTGGCTGGGGAGTCGGTATGGATAGACACGCACGACGTGTTGATTCGCCATATGCGTTTCCGTAGAGGGGAGACCTACGTCGGACGCCGTGATGACGCTATCGGCGGTAATCCGGTTGGTAACATTATGATTGACCACGTTTCTGCCAGCTGGGGTCTAGACGAGAATATGTCGATGTACAGACATATGTATAACGACAGTACGGGTTCTCAGGAGAAGAAATATGGAACGGTGAATATCACCATCCAAAACTCTATCTTCTCCGAAGCACTGGATACTTGGAACCATGCCTTTGGTAGCACATTAGGAGGCGAGAACGCAACCTTTATGCGCAACCTTTGGGCGAATAATGCGGCCAGAAACCCTTCTATCGGGTGGAATGGTATTTTTAACTTTGCGAATAATGTCGTGTACAACTGGGTGCACCGTGCGATCGACGGGGGTGACTATCAAGCAACGTATAACATCTTTAATAACTATTTCAAACCAGGGCCAGCAACGCCGAAAGGAGAACCAATCAGCTATCGCTTATTGAAGCCAGAGTCCGGAAGAAGTAAGTTGCCCTATGTTGTCTTTGGCCGCGCGTATGTAGAAGGTAATATCGTCAACGGAAATACTAAAGTGACAGAGAACAACTGGGATGGTGGTGTTCAGGTCGAAAACAAAGCCGGTAACCTGATGAGTTTTGAGGAAGCAAAACCTTATTTTGCCGCTATGCGTGCGGCGAAACCTTTCCCTCATGCTGAATTCCGTGTTACCTCTGCTGAAGAAGCATATGAAGAAGTTTTAGCAAATGCCGGTGCCACTTTGCCGAAACGTGACGCCGTCGATCTTCGGATCGTGAAAGAAGTCAAAGATGGTAAACCAATACCGTTAGCCGAAAAAGACGTGCAATATCCGGAAGTTGACTTTGAGCACCGCAGACTGCCGAAAGATTCCTATAAAATGGGTATAATTACACACATCTCTCAGGTCGGTGGTTATCCTGAATATAATGGCAAACCTTATAAAGATTCGGACAATGATGGTATTCCAGATGATGTAGAAAAGAAAATGGGCTTAGATCCAAATAACGGAGAAGACTCGGCGGCGATAACGGAATCTGGTTACGCCAACATCGAGATCTACTTGAATGGATTAGGAGAGAAGTCATAATTTTTATAATTGGTTTATTCCCTTCGGTAGGAAAATGATCGGAGGGGATAATATTTTATAGATAATCGTAAATATGATATAAGTATTTGATAATAAATCATTTTACCTTTGGATTAAGCATTGTCTATAACTGATAACTAAATTTATATACCGATGTTTACAAGAATACTGAAACGGAATAATCTATACATACCCTTATTGGCGGTAACCCTCGGTTTGTGTAACCAGCAGGAGGTAAAAGCACAATATCCAGTTATTCCCGATTCTCTACAGAAAATGGCGGATGCGCGGGATAAAGCAGAAGAGCAACGTTTGGCAAAAGTATGGGAAGCGGCGAAAGCTGTGATGGATCAAGAAGGGAAACCTTATATTCCTTGGGCCGCGGAACCAAAAGATTTGCCGCAAGCGGATATACTGGCGTTTCCTGGTGCAGAGGGCGGAGGAGCCTATACCCCGGGGGGAAGAGGTGGTCGCATATTTGTGGTGACTAGTTTAGCCGATAGCGGGCCAGGCACATTACGCGAAGCCTGTGAAGCAGGTGGTGCCCGGATTATTGTATTCAACGTGGCGGGAATCATCCAGTTGGAGAAACCTATTATCGTGAAAGCACCGTATGTGACGATTGCGGGACAAACTGCTCCTGGAGATGGTGTTTGCGTGGCAGGTGAATCTTTTTTGATTGACACGCACGATGTCATCGTACGATTTATGCGCTTTCGTAGAGGTGTAAATGAAGTCACACGGAGGGACGATGCATTAGGTGGAAATGGCGTAGGCAATATTATGTTAGATCATGTTTCTGCTAGTTGGGGACTGGATGAAAATATGTCAATGTACCGTCATGTCTATGACAGAGGGGGCAAAGATTTAAAGTTGCCAACTGTAAACATCACGATACAGAATTCTATCTTTTCCGAAGCGCTGGATACGTATAATCACGCTTTTGGTAGTACCATAGGTGGTTTGAACAGTACATTTATGCGAAATTTATGGGCTTCGAATATCAGCCGTAACCCGTCTGTAGGGATGTATGGCGACTTTGGGTTTGTAAATAATGTGGTATGGAACTGGTGGAACCGGAGTGCGGATGGAGGCGATCACCGTTCCGAATATAATTTCATTAATAACTATTACAAACCCGGGCCGATTACGCCTTTGGATAAACCGATATCCTACCGTATCCTCAAACCGGAATCTGGCAGAAGCCAAGAAAATGCGAACATGTTTGGAAAAGCGTATGTGCATGGAAATATCGTGGAAGGAAATAAGCGTGTAACGAAAGACAATTGGGATGGGGGTGTACAACCGGAGGCTGAGGGGGATCTCAGTACGCTTTTAGCGAAAATAAAAATGGATAAGCCGTTTTCGCTTTCTAATTTCGGGAAAATATTAACCGCCCAGAAAGCTTACGACTATGTACTGAAAAATGTAGGTGCTACGCTACCAAAGCGTGATGCGGTAGACGAACGCATTGTCAAGCAAGTGAAAACGGGCAAAGTGTTTTATACAGAGCCTGCCGAGCCATTGGCGCCATCACCCTATGTGAAACGTAGATTACCGGTAGATTCCTATAAGCAGGGCATTATAACGGATGTAAACCAGGTCGGTGGCTATCCCGTCTATGCAGGAACACCGTACAAAGATTCCGACAATGACGGAATTCCGGATGATGTGGAAACAAAAATGGGCTTGGACGCCAGTAATCCGGACGATGCGGCACAAATTAGTGACAACGGATATGCACATATAGAGAACTACCTGAATAGTGTAGTTCCAGAAAAGACTGTTAAGCCTTTATAACCCCTTTTTAAAGGCGCTCTTTTATTAGTTTAGTTAGTTTGGTAGGCTGTTGCGATCGCAACAGCCTTTTTTTAGGAATGCCCGATTACAGTTTGGTAAATTCAACACGTCTATTTTGGGTTCTTCCCGCTTCGGAGTCATTCGTTGACACAGGAACCGCTTCACCTTTTCCGAGGGTCTCTAGCCTGTCTGTAGAGATGCTATGCGTCGATACTAATATCTCTTTGACGGCCGCAGCTCGCTGTTCACTTAACGTCAGATTTGTTTTATCATCCCCAACGTTATCTGTATGCCCTACGATTTGCAAGCGTAATTGCGGGTTTTCCAGCAGGAGATCGGCAACAGATTTTATAACGCCAAACGATTGTGGCTGTATACGTGAAGCGCCGGTATCAAACAGTATGCCGGTCGTCGTAAATGAGCCATTTTGAAGAAGATGCTGGCGAGGCGGTATCAAACCCTTGGCGATTTTGATATTACCGACATAAACGCCGATTTGTTCATCCTTATAAGGACTGCTCGCTAATTTGAAAAACAATTGATTAAACTCCCCGGCTTTTGCCACACCTTTTGGTGCATCATATAGCTTTTCTCCGTCAATCCATATTCGCAAACGTTCTTTCTGGACCTGTATAGCTACGTGGGCGATTCGTCCATACCATGTTTTTACCTTGTTTTCACTTTTTGCCGGACTGTTGAAATAACGGATATACTTTTCATATGAATCTAAACTAAAGGTTCCTGAATGGGCATGTGGTGAGATGTTTACATAGAAAGACTTGTCGCCATTTTGTTCATTGAGCAGTTTGTTTGATGTAGGGGATTGCTCACCCGAAGCGAATAAACCAAATCTAAACTCCGGAGCCATCCATCCCTGAAAGTCTATCTCGAAAACCATATCAAACTCTACGCTAAAATCTTGACCAAACCCTTGTTCATTACTCGTCAAAACGACGCTTCGTTGTGCCATGCGTAGCCACTTCCCTTCCACATTATTCAAATTAACGATAACCGAACTACCATTGCTATTCCATCCTGATGGCAATTCTCCAATGGGATCGTCGACAAAATTTGCCGCGTATAGTACGGAATCGCCAGGAATGAAATCGTATTTGCTGTAAGATTGGAGCGGGTTGTTATTTTGTGGTTCAGCAGCATGTGTGTTCGTTGATTGGTCTTGTTGTACCGTTGTATCCTGTCCGTTGGCAGTAGAAGCCGATTCTATAGCTTGATCGATCCCTTTGGATACCGCTTTGTCGGTTTCGTTTACTATTTTATTCACAGCCGTGTTTTCTATTCTGCCTTTTACCTTCTTCCATATTCCCTGGGAATAGAGCGGACTAATGATACATATCGAGTGTACCGCAAAGACCAGCATGATTCTTGTCCATATCACTGTTTTTTCCATCTTCATATACTTTTAAATAAGTTTTTCATAAATCTACTTACCTATGTATTTTGTCAACGATTTTTTCGACAAAGGGCGATTTTTGACGTTCTATGTTTTTGTTTTATCGACAAAATGCGCAGATCAGGTATTAGTTGAGTTTAAAAGTTACACCGATGTTTAATACCGCGGCGCCATACCCAATTTCAGCAAAGGCTCCAAATTTTTCGGAGAACCAGTACCTAGAACCAATATGCCCAGCCCAAAGGAAGCCACCGGCAGAAGTAGAAAACGGCGCGTCATCTGCACCATCCCATTTAACAGAAGCAACGTTATAGCCGAGCATGATCCCGCCGTATGGATCGAACTTTGTTGAATTTACTTTCAGATGGTAGGATCCTCTAGCTGCGGCTAAAATATGGGTATATTTCCAATTGCCGTACCCCCCAAAAGATTCCTTTTTGGTCGAAAAAGCCGTGTAGGCACCCACACTGACACGATCTGAAATAGCCTGTTCGTAGCTTAATCCAATAGGAATACCAAGACCACCTCCGATTCCTATGCCTAGGTTAAATATTTTGTCGCCTTTTTGGAAAGACTGCGCGGGAGAGCTTGTTGCGTACAAAATGTACGCCAGTGTAATAAATACAGTGCTTTTAATCTTTGTCATGATTTATTTTAAGTTTTAATTTTTGTGAAAGCAAAATTAGACGAGGGGAATGATCAAAATTTACGTGCTACTACGGAATGCCAAAAAATCAGTATTACCGTAGCACTACGGATTCCATGAATTAGTGGGTAATGCGGTAGATACGGGATATTTTGAAGCTAGTACATCAATTCTTTGATGGCTGGGAGATAGTTTCGACTAACGTTCAGCTCTACATTATTGGGTAGCGTGATGAACGTTTTGTGAATGTCCTTGTATAGTTCCTTTAGATGGTCCAGGTTCACGATGTATGATCGATGGATGCGTAAAAATTGTTGAGGGTCAAGTTTTTGCATAAGTTGTCCTATCCCCTGTGTACTTAAAAAAGACTCGTTGTGAAGGGTGAAGATCCATGTATAATCTTTATCTGCCTTTAAATGTGTGATTTCGGAAACAGGAATACAGGTCAAACGATTTCCTTTTTCGACCAGAATACGTCGCGGATATAAAGCTGCTTTATCTTGCAAAGGATCGGTGATGTCGTTATTCTTGCACCATAGCTTTTGTAAGGACATCTGTAAACGTTTGGTGGTAAAAGGTTTGAGAAGGTAGTCCACTGCGTCGTATTCAAAGGCTTTGGCGGCGTCGGTTGTACACTCAGAGGTCAAGACAACGGCCGGTAAATGTTCTGTTCTATCCAGTACCTCAAATCCATTGATGCCGGGCAATCTCACGCTGATGAACATCACATCTGGTTGAAGTGCGTCAATATACCGTAGAGCTTCCAGACCGTTGCTCGCCTCCCAGAAAATCGCGGGATACTGATTTTGTTTCACTTCATCAATAAGTTGCCTACGAAACAAACAATCCCGGTCCACGATAAGCAAAGTTTGTTTTCTCATATTTCGTTAATACCAAGTTCCGTCAAAAATAGGCGTCGAAGCATTGATTTAGAACTGACAAATGTCAGAAAATGAACTTCCTATAATTTTTTATTACCTTCGTGTTTATACAATTAGCAGATCATCAATATGCTTTTGCAATACCATTTTGAGCACGTATGCGCTTTTGCTAGGAATTATAATATACGCTTCACCCCTGATGAATTTGATATTATACGAACCCAAACTAAATGTGAAGTTTTACCAGCGCATACCATACTCATGGAACAAGGTAAAAAAGTGGATAAACTGTATTTTCTCAACCGGGGGATTGCAAGATTATACCGTGTTCATCATGGAGTAGATCATACATTAGGTATTGTTTCGGATCATTATTTTTTATCCACACCGTTATATCTGCAAAGTGGCGAGATTTCTACCTGTTCCTTGGAATCATTGAGTGAGATTGATGTGTTGATATGGGACAAGGAAAGCGCGCTCTACTTGAAAAAAAATATTCCAAAGATGGAATCCATGGATTTGGCGGTCATGGATACCTTACTCAGATGGCTGCAGGACATCCAGATCAATTCCATCTGTATGACGGCGGAAGAACGCTACATCCATTTGATGGAGACCCAACCGATTGTTGTTCAACAAGTTCCGTTAAAGTATATTGCATCATTTTTGGCCATACACCAGGACAGTTTAAGCAGGATCCGTAAAAATCTGGTACAACGGAGCTAAATAAGACCGCGGAGGTAAGCCTCTTTAACAAGTCCCGCGGTCGTTTTTATATTAAGCTTTTGATTGAGGCTGTGTCGGTGAGATTCCACGGTACGAACACTAAGGAAAAGCTTGTCGGCAATTTCCTGATTGGAATACTCGTTTGCTATCAAAGCCAGAATCTCGAGTTCCCTGTTGGTGAGCTTAACGTATGCTGTCGCTTTTCTGCCATGAATAGATTGCTGTAGGATTTGTTGTTCAATCTGCTTATCAATATACTGTTCCCCTGCTGCCACCGTTTCTATAGCCTGAAGAAGCGACTCTTTTTCTGTGCCCTTAAGTAAGTAGCCCATGGCACCATTCCGCATCATTTTTCGCACATATACCACATCGTCATGGTTAGTCAGTCCAATAACAGCAAGCTTTGGATATAAATTAAGTAACTTTTTACAAAGATCTATTCCGTTTGTATCGGGTAGCTCAATATCCAGTAAGAGCACATCCGGTAGCTGTTCACTCATTTTCCGTAATACATCGACACCGTCCTGAGCGGTGAATAGGACTTGATATGCCGGTTCATTTTGTAGCATTTTTAGAAGCCCATTGATGATCAAGGAATGATCGTCTATTATGCCAATAGTTATCATATATGCTGAAGTTATTTTCTTGTACAAAAGAAGAAAGAATGGAGACGGTATTTTACCGTATTAGTACGGAAAACATTTTATCGTATCAAATACGTTTAAAGATCAACAGTTGCTTTGTCCAAACATGCGGTCATAGGGCAGTCAATCTCTATAAATACAGATGTTCCCTTTCCGATGCAAGATCGAATATCAATGTTGCCCTGCAGTGATTTTACGCGATTATTTAAATTATGAAAACCAATACCGTTGACCCAAAGCGGTTCGGTGTCGAACCCTATTCCATTATCTTCAACGGTGATTAGCAAGCGTCCCTGTTCTTCGCTGAGTTGTACAATTCCTTCAGTAGCTTGTGCATGTTTCAAGATATTGGTCACGCATTCCTGGATGACACGGTAAATGGTTAATTGGGAACTCTTGTTTAATTCAGGAAGCTCGCCAATGACGTAGCAATGCATCTGAAAGTCCGGTTTATTTACCCTTTGGCAAAACGATTGAATGGCGTAGCCAAGCCCTTCCTCGAGAATCATTTCTGGCGCAAGGTTGTGGGAGATATTCCGTATTTCGCGCACGGCTATTTCTATCAATTGACTTATATCTTTGAACGTCGTATGGGGGTCGC
The DNA here is from genome assembly GCF_014692505.1 of Sphingobacterium arenae. Classification (GTDB taxonomy): domain Bacteria; phylum Bacteroidota; class Bacteroidia; order Sphingobacteriales; family Sphingobacteriaceae; genus Sphingobacterium; species Sphingobacterium arenae. The sequence continues at coordinate 832,567 of NZ_JACNYK010000001.1, forward strand.
TATGTTCGGTCATGGCATTGATTTGTAGGCTTGCTGCCGATAAGATACTGGCTACACCGTCGTGCAATTCCTTAGCTGTCCGTTCTCGTTCCCGTTCTTCACCTGCTAGTTGTGCTTCGATCAGCTTCTTTTGCAATTCCGTTGATTGTGCCTTTCGTTTTTGTCTGTTTAATAGCCGTATGACGACCAATCCAAAGGTTAACAGGAATATCGAAAATATATAGATCATAAACCATGTATTCTTGCGGTCGAGTTCGGCGGCCTGCTCTACAATTTTGAGATCCCGTTCGGCGATTTGTTTTCTGTTTTGCGCGGTTTCGTATCGTACTTCAAGTTCATGTATCGTCTTTTGTGTTTCTTGGTTTTGTAGCGAATCCTTTAATTGTGCATGTTTTTTTTGAAAATCCAGTGCTTGTTTGTAGTACCCCAGGGCTTCATTGATGTCGGCGCCATCTTTATATAAGTCGATAAGCTGCGGTGTTGCCAATTCCTTTACCGCTAGTTTATGGGCCTTTTCGAAATATTCTTTTGCAGCTTGTGCATTACCTATTTCTTTAAATACGCGCGACATACCCGATAGGGTATAAACCTCATTTCCTGGCATAGATTTCGGCGTGATGGCCAGCGCTTTGGAAAATGTCTCGAGTGCCAACGGATAATACCGCTGCATACGGTATACATCGGCGAGATTATTAAGTGCCTTGATTTCCATGGGCAGGTCTCCATAAGAACGTCCTATAGATAAGTACTGTTTTCCATGTTGTACAGCATCGGTCAGTTTTCCGGCCATAGCTTCCGCAACCATGACATTAACCAAGCTGTTGCCCATGGCCACAGTGTCCTTTAATTGCCGGGCAATCTCAAAGGACTGCCAAGCATATTGTAGACCTTTGTCCAGATCATGGAGATCCAGCAATAGAGAGCTCAAATTATTAAGATATTTTCTTCTATCAGACAAATCCTTGTAGGTCGGATCTTTGATTTCGTTGGAAATTTCCAGTGCACTGATTAAATTGTTTGCAGCGTCTTCTAGCCGTCCTTTAGCCTGATGTTGTAACGCAATATTATTATAGGCCGCCGCCGCTTTCGGTCGGTTATTTAGACGTAAACTTAGGGTTAATGCGAGCCGCGCATATTCCATAGCTTCATCAAACCGCACCTGATCATACAGAAATACACTGTAGTTGCCTGCGAATAACAACTTGCCTGATTCTGAATTCAATTGATTGGCAAGATTACCGGCTTGCCGGAAATAATATTCCGCAGAATCGGGAAATCTTGCCTTGTGTTTTTGTTTCGCCATTTCCACTAAATGTGAAATTTGAGTAGTGTCATTCCGCTCTATGAAAGAAGAAGTTTCGGAAGGTAGGACGACAAAAAGAAATAAATAAAATGTGTACATAGATAATCTAGTAATATTCTTTATGGAGCTGAAATATAGATCGTTTAAATTTTTCTACGCATTTCTTTCTACTAAAGTTGTTATTGATCGACGAAGCGCATTAGCGAGCGACTAAGATACAATGGAATTTTGATGCTGGACATCCGTACCAGTACGGAAAATTAGTGAATACGCTTTACTACAGTTGTTCCAAGGGTGATATCCGTTTAGTTTCGCAAAAAAAATAAATATTATGAAGAAAATTGTATTCATTGTTGTGTCAGGTTTGTTGTTGTTGATGTTGTTTTCCTGCAAGCGCGACGAAGATCGGGAACCGGAGAAACCGACATTTCCCTTTATGAAAGTGGGTAACCAGTGGAACTATAGGATGATAACCGAAGGTGGCGAGACGGAAATCAGCTATAAGATTGCAGATAAAGTGCAAGAAAACTACTTCAAGGTGCTGTTGAATTTTGTAGGTTCAGAACTGCCTTCGGTGGACCATTTTTGGTACGCTGATCAAGAGATTTTTACAATGGCAACGGGTTGGCCAGACAGTGACCTTAAATTTACGATGTTAGAAAAGGATGCTAAGGTTGGGGACCGTTGGGAATATTTTATTCCAGCACCTTTGGATCCGGAGGATGATGATCTTTCGGGAACGATCACCTATAAAATAATAGCGGTGGATGCTTCGACAACCGCCATTGGAAAGACGTTTACGGATGTATATAAAGTAAGGCACACGGCGTCGTCTCACCCGCAATTCTATGCGGACTATTTCATTAGTTTGTCATCGGGAATCATAAAAATGGAGGGAATGGGATATGTGCGGATTGATGACGAAGAGATTGCGTATTTTCCGCTGGCGTGGGAATTAAAATCAAAGAATTTTTAGTACAGAATTTTGTGTCAATTTACAATGAGAATGGAGTTGCTCTATGTGCTGTGTATACTAACGTTGATCGCTAACAATAAAACAGCCTATCCGCCAATAGATCAAAAAAAGATAATTTTAAATCACTACGCCGTATACGGATTATTACCGGAATCAAAAAACGGTACGGATACGGCATCAATGAAGTCGGGAAGTGGCCGTTTTAAAACTGATCGAACGTTTAAGAACGGTTTGTTTTCTGCCGTAACGTTAGGCGTATATACACCAAATAAGGAATTTGTAACCAGTGATGAGCTTCGCTAAGGTTTTTAAAATTCGCGTAGTCATATATACTATACGTACCATCGGGTTGACTGGTTTGCTTACTTTAACGTTTATAAGCGCAGTGGAAATTTATAATACATTATATTTTAATTGGGGAAGTCTTAACGCCTACGGGATAGGCTTTCTCATTGGAAATATATTGTTGCTTTTTTTTTCGATACTGCTAAGTTGCAGATTAGCAAAGTGTTTGTAGGGTAGAAAACGTCAGTAAGCCGGTTGATTTCTGAACGCATTGGGATGCCTGTTGAAGAAGTTTTGCGGTATCTTTCGTTGTATTCTGATATACAGTTTGTTAATTCGATAAGATATTGCAAGAAAGCGTAAAAATGATATAATAAACAATATACAAAGCCTATTACATTTGAATAGACGTAAATAGTTGATTCAATAGATACCTTTTTACACCTATTTATTTTACTGTTCAATATAAGTTTAGTAAGGCTCTGAGATGAAAAAATATTTGTTATTAATTTCATTCATTATAACGTCGTTGACTGTTTTTGCGCAAGGAATCCAGTTAAAAGGAGTAGTGGCCGATTCAACGGGTACTCCTATACCGGGGGCGTTGATTAGTCTCCAATCAGCTAACCAAAAATTGTCGATGTCTACCGATGTTAATGGTTTCTTCTTGTTTCCGGGAGTCCAAGATAGCACAGTGAACATCATCGTTCAATCTATGGGATATGATCATCTACAACAATCCTTTTCCGTAGATAGGAAACTTACCGTTAATGATATAGGAACGGTTAGATTACACAGTGCCAATAGTGTATTGGATGAGGTGATGGTCACGGCCATGATACCAGTTATCCTAAAGGAAGATACGGTACAATACGATGCGCGGGCATACCAAGTACGGGAGGGCGATGCGGTGGAAGAGATGGTGAAAAAGCTACCGGGCATCGATGTTGACAACGATGGAAATATCACGGCAAACGGTGAACCGATTACGAGTATACGTCTTGATGGTAAAGAATACTTCGGCGATGACGTCGCCGGTGCAATCCAGAATTTGCCTGCTGATATCGTGAAAAATCTACAAGTCATAGATGATTATGGCGAACAAGCAAATGAGACGGGGTTAAAAAGCGGTACGCCGGAAAAAGTGCTGAATATCAACCTTCAAGACGACAAAAAAAGAGGATATTTTGCCCGGGGTGCTGCAGGTTTGGGTACAGAGAATAGATACAATAGTCGATTAAGGGGGAATTATCTGAACGGAGAACAACAATTATCGCTAGACGCCCAAGCGAGCAATAATAGGGGCCGATCTTCGGGTGTTAATGATAGGAAGTCTGTCAAGGGGAACTATAGGGATAACTGGAACAAAAAATTAGAATCGTACGGCAATTACCGCTTTGATGTCAATGATAACGATAGTTGGGTAAATACCAGCAGCGAGACTTTTTTTCCGGATTATACGCGATATGAAGTAAAGGAAAGTAGTCGTCGGAGTAAAAGTAAAAGCCATCGCTTTTCCTGGAATTTCGAGTACCGTCCCGACACCAGTAATTATATAAAAATTGAACCCGACATCCGTTACGAAACGAATCGCGGTACGAATACGGAATCTAGTCAAATACAGCTTAACAACGCTACTTCACATCGGGAGACCCGCGGAGGATCAGCAGATCGTTCTATGGATCTAGGGCTGGAGGTCTTCTATAACCATAAATTTCGGAAACCGAGGCGAAATCTGACGCTGGAGATGGAAATCAATTCCGCTACTGGACAAGGAGACCGGCATGTACAGAATGACTATTTGGATACCGACGAAGAGGGCAATAGCGCCGCTGAACAACAATACCAAGACACCTATAACCGCGAGGGGAATCTTCGTTCCCAAGCCAGAGCTTCGTACTTTGAACCATTGAGTTCGGTGTCTTTCCTCGAACTGGCCTATCGGTGGAACCGTACGTCGAATGATATCTTAAAAGAAACGTTTGATATTGACCCTGCGGACGGGGACGAAACGCTTAATAAGAACTTGAGCAATGACTACGACTATCATTTTACGACCAACCGATTTGGACTTAATTATCGGCTGAAAAACGAAAAAATAAATTCAACCATCGGTTTGTTTGCACAGCCGTCCACCCTATCGGGTTTTGATTTTACCAGAGATATCGAGACGTTTCATCAACACTTTAACTGGGTACCATCACTTCGGTTTGCCTATCAGTTTTCCAGAGAGAAACAATTGGTGCTCGATTATGATGGGAACACGAATCAACCGAGTTTTCAGCAGCTACAGCCGGTGACGGATAACTCCAATCTCCAAAGTGTAATAACCGGTAACCCGAATCTCAAACCCGAATTTTCACATCGAGGAAAAGTAGAATATAGACAGACGGATACACATTTAGGCAGCTCGTTGTATGGCCGGATAAGTATTGAACAGGTAAACGACAAAATCGTGACGAGCAAGAACATTGCTGATGACGAGGTGAAACAAGAGATCAGTTACACCAATGTAAATGGCTCGTATAACGCTACCGGCGACTATTCGGTTACCGTACCGCTTAGCGAGCGAAAATTTGTTGTTTCTTATTACGGTGGTTCAAATTATAGCAATAATATTTCGTTAACCAATGACGAGCGTATCGTGGGTAAAAATTTAGGAGTAAGGCAGGGCGTCAAATTCCGTGTAGACCTGGAGGATATCGTTGACACAGAGTTAAACACCTCTTATAGCCACAACAATGCAAAGTTTTCAACTGCGTCGATGGATGATCGTTCCAGCAGCCAGTTTAATATAAGTCTGGAAGGTAGAAACTACTTTTTTGAAGATTTTACATTGGGATATGACTTGACTAAGAGGTTCAATAGAGGGTACAATGCTGGTATCGGGGATCCAACATTTTTGAGCGTCTATCTGGAACATCGTTTCCTAAAGAACAATCAGGCTGAAATCAGACTGCAAGGATTCGATATTTTTGGACAAAATACCGGCATACAACGTGATATTTTTGACAATGAAATCGTGGATACCCGGAGCAATCGTCTGAGTACCTACTTCATGCTGTCTTTTAATTACCGACTGCAGAATTTTGGAGGTTAATCGCTAACAAAGATCCTGTAGTAAACATTGTGAATTATAAACGTTAAAAAAACGAACAAAATATGTCTATAAAGAATATTATTTCCCATTTACTTCCCTATGGCTTTACCTTGTTTTGCCTATTAACGGCTCCATCAATTTTAGCCCAGCAGAAACCGGTGGTGAAGGTCGATCTTAATGAAACGAGCCGCCGAGTTGCTGAAACAAATGAAAGCGGTTATTCCTCTTGGCAGATAAAAGCAGGGAATTCTGACAGCTTTACGGAGGGTAATATAAAAATCACCTTCACAAAAGTGGATTCGGATAGGGGCGAGCTTGCCTCTGAATGGTACAAAGCAGGTATGGGGTCGCCTAACTTTGCCTATTTGGTTTCCGACGGCCTCACACTAAAAGACGGAGATGCAGCAGGAAAGATAGAAATGCGTATCAGCGGGTTACCCGAAGGCAAAAATACCTTACTGACTTATCATAACATCCCTCATAGCCCCGAAGGTAACACATTCAGTCCTATCGTGATTTCGCATAAGGATAAGAAGCTGACGGTGCAACCGAGTGTGAGAGCACTCAAAACGGCGGACGCTGTAACCGCTTATACACATCTGGATGTAAAGCAGGGCGAGGATGCCATTGTCGTATTTGAGGCCGGAGACCGAACAGATGCTGTTGTCAGGGATCTCGTTATCAACGCGTTCAAGATTAATACACCTGATGCGGCGAAGCAGGCACATTCGCCATCGCCGGGTAATGCCGATGAACATGCAGAACCGCAAGACAAAAAGCTTACTTTAACCTGGAGGGCGGCACCTGGGGCCACAAGACACGAAATATATTTTGGTTTGGATTCAACCACCATTGCAGACGCTACACCTGCCTCTCCCGAATTCAAAGGGGAGCAAAGCGCGACTGAATTTTTGACAGGAAACCTGTATAGTATGGATACCTATTACTGGCGTGTAGATGAAATAACGGGCGAAGGCAAAACGAAAGGTGATGTTTGGTATTTCCGGCCAGCGCAGCTGGCTTTTCCAGAGGCGGAAGGATATGGTCGACATGCACGTGGAGGTCGTGGCGGAAAAGTAGTAGAAGTCACCAACCTGAACGATAGCGGTCCGGGGAGCTTGCGGGAAGCCGTAGAGAATCACACGGGTCCGCGGACTATTGTTTTTGCCGTTTCAGGTATTATCCATCTGAAGTCCCGCTTGGTAGTGAACCAGCCTTATGTGACGATAGCCGGACAGACAGCACCTGGAAAAGGAATTTGTATTGCAGGAGCTCCTTTTGGATTCACAGGAAATGATGTGGTCGCGCAGCACCTGCGTGTTCGTTTAGGTGCGGGAAAAACAGCGGATGGAATGGGCTTAACGGGGGCAAACCATAGTATCGTAGACCATTGTTCCATTAGCTGGACGATCGACGAGGGTTTCAGCTCGCGTGGGGCAAAAAATATTACCTTACAACGAACGTTAATTTCCGAAGCGTTGAACTCGGCAGGGCATAGCAAATATGAGAAGGGTAAAATGCATGGGTATGCTGCCAGTATCGGTGGCGAAATCGGCAGCTTCCACCACAACCTGTTGGCGCATAACTATGGTAGAAATTGGAGCTTGGCTGGGGGATTGAACGGCGACGGGTTTTATAGTGGTAAACTGGATCTTCGCAATAACGTCGTGTATAACTGGGGAGCACGTGCGACAGACGGTGGCGCTCATGAAGTTAATTTTGTGAACAATTATTATAAACCGGGAGCGGGAACAACCCAGTTCTTTGCCTTCATCGGCGATCACGAAAATGTTGGAAAAGGGATGCAACGGTGCTATTTCGATGGTAATGTGATGCCGGGACACTTTGATGAACAAAACCAGGAAGAGGGTCGGAAAGCAAGATATAGCAATGGAGACTCCGAAAAATATGAAACATTTGTCGATCAGCCATTTTTTGATGCAAACGTAACGACCCATAGTGCACGGTTGGCTTATAAATTGGTGCTGTCTGATGTGGGTAACAACCGACCTGTGTTGGATGAACACGACCAGCGTATCATCCAAGAAACAATTGATAGCACCTATTCAGCAACAGGCAGCATATCCGGTAAACCGGGGTTCCCCGATCATCAGGACGATGTAGGCGGCTACGAGGATTATCCTGAAGTAAAACGTGCTGCTAACTGGGATAGTGATCACGACGGACTACCGGACTGGTGGGAAATCCATCGTGGGTTAAACCCGAATTCTCCGAAGGGTGATTTTTCAGATACCAATCTGGATAATAATCGCGATGGGTATACGGAATTAGATTATTATTTACAATGGATGTCCAAAGCGTACTTTAGCGCGGCAGCAGGGGAATCCTTAGAAATAGACCTTAAAGCATTGGCCAGAGGATTTACGAAAAAACCCATGTTCAAAGCAAGTAAGGCAGAGAACGGTACGGTATCGGTAGAAAACGGTAGAGCTATTTTCAAGCCGTCTACGGCTGGCGTAGGTTCGTTTGAGTTTACGGTTACCGACGCCGAAGGTGATAGTATGACCCGTAAGGTCAATATTCTTAGTGGGATATAATAGAATGACTAATTTGGACGTTCGTATCTTTTGATGTTTAACCTTGATTTTCTTTCGAACTATTTCAACCAAGTGCAGAGGACCAAGTAGTAATTATTTGTTTTACTGACTTTTTACCGAATATGAGCGCACGGGTACCGGATGTTTCTAGATCATATAACAGATAAAGTGTCTGGGTGACGTGCGTTCCCGTCGTTTTGCGGTACCTCAATAGCCCATTGCTGTATCTCTTGAACCTGATGAGGCCCTTCATGTGTTTGCCGAGACAGCGATATGCGCTCTCTACCTCCCTCAAGAAAGCAATGAAGTCCGTCCGATATCTTCCGCTGTCCCTCGACACCGGCAAGAGCCCCCTCGGTGCATTGTATCGGTACGTCTCTACGTTATATTCGTCCCTCTTTGTAACCTATTCCCCCTTCAATGTCGTCATCTCATACCTCGAAAATGTGTTGAGCAACGGCACTACCGTGTTGTCGTCCTTCGACATCACATTGATGCCCCTCGTAACCTCCTACACGGAGGACATGTAGACGTCGAGGTACCTCTTGCTGGCATAGATGCCCCTCGATATGATATTGAGTTCCTCCAGTAACGCGTTGATGTACCTCAACAAAGAAAAGAAGTCCTTCGTCAGGATAAAGAGGGAGCTCGTTAAGGCAATGAGGTCCCTCGCCATGTGTGTATAGAAGCCATCATTTTTTAGATATATGGATCAAGTATGTGTTCGATTGATAATATCTTATAATAAAAGGGCAATGCAATATAATATATGTGCAACGTTTATTATCAACTTTGTTACAACGACTAGCGATTATATATTTAAGTAAGGGATATTTCTTTAGTTCTATGTTAATATAGAATAGTATCCAAGAAAAAATAGGAGGGGAAGTATCACGGATATTGTGAAAAAAGGAGAGAGAATCGGCGTGTACTATGTACAATATTAACAGAGAGTGACAGATGCAACCGATTGTTTTTACGATAAACTAACTGAGCAGAATTACAGCATAGTCTTTTAATATTTGAAATAATGTAATATACCTTCTGCTGTACAATATATAGCGATGAGGGAGAATATAGATGATTTTTATAACAGTCTAAGTAGTAATTTAAATTAATAACAAATAACCTAAAAAGATGAGATTAAAAAAGTTTATGAGCCATGCCGTTTCATTTTACAGAACTGGGCTTCTGATGCTTTTGTTAGCTTCGATCTATGCCTGTAATAAGGATAGCGTGACTGGACCACCAACAAGTTTGACGGAGATGGGAAGTGCGATTACGCTCGTTCATGCTGATACCTCCTTAGTATTGCAGTGGGAGCGGGGACATGCGGCTTGGGAAGGCGACAGCCGTCAGGCGGTAGTATCCTACGAGGTGCAGGTTTCTTCTGACTCTACATTTAGTAACGCCGCTCAAAATGTATTCGATTTTATCACCGATTCTACCTCACTTTTCTTGAGTGATCAAGAACTGACACCACTGGAGCCTTATTTCGCTCGGGTACGTACCGTGTCCAGCACGGGGACAGGAGATTCTCCTTGGATGCGGACTTCACGCTTTCAAGTGAGGCCAATCGAGCTGTTTACGCCGATTAAAGTCTGGAACTTATCTCATGAAGCGGTAGTGCTGAATTTTGGAAGACATGGCGAGCTGACAAAAATGGTGGTGGAAAAAGCAGACGGAACTGATTCCCAGGAATTCGACGTGTCCAATGATAAATTAATTACCATGCAATTGGATGGGCTGACCTCGAACACTAATTACGTCGCCCGGCTTTTCCGTCACGATGATCGCTCGCTAGGTGAGCTTGAATTTAGTACTAAACCTACCGTAGAGGAGGCGGGTTATATTGACCTCAGAGGAAGTTCCGATCCGCAAATTCTGCAAAACACCTTGAATACGGTGCCTGATGGAAGTGTCATCGCACTGAAACGCGGTATGACTTATACCATGGGAGGATTTACGTTGGATCGTGGTGTAACCTTGATATCCGAACCAGGCTTTGGACCGCAAGCCCGTATTGAGATGTCTTCTTCCTTTAATGTGGAAGGAACCATGGATCTGATCAAGTTTGAAGATGTGCATTTTACTGGCGATATCGGCGGTAGTTATGTGTTTAACATCAGTAGAGTTGCTGCGATTAACAAAATTGAATTTGAAGCTTGTAGAATGTCCGAGCTACGCGGTGTGATGCGACTGCAGTCCGAAGGGGCGAAATCCGTGAATGAGTATGTGATCAATAACTCCATCGTGCAGAATATTGGGAATTACAACGCGCTTACGATAGATCATAACGATGCGAGCGTGCGTGATATCAGGTGGACAAACTCAACCTTCATCAATTTGCAATACCTGATGCGTCATGGTGGTTCGGTGAATGCTACTCTGAATGCCATGCTCATCGAAAATACCACGTTGTACCATTCGCCAAGCGACAACCGTAACATCATTGATGCTAGCCGCGGTGAGATTGGCAGCCTAACGGTTCGTAATACAATCATTGGTTATACATCGGGCGGGCGTTCCTTTAATCGCGTGATGCCGAATTCGATTACCGTGTCGAATAGTTTTGCAACTTCTGACATTACTTGGGGATCAAATACGCAACAAAGGATGATAGAAGGTGTAATCGCTTATGGACGAACCTCAGAAGAAGTATTTGCTAATCCGGATAAGACCAATTATGCGAATAGCGATTTGACCATTATCGATGCAGCGTTGTTTACTGTCGGTGACCCACGTTGGAGACCATAAGTGGAGAGGAGAACAAAGGAGATAAAACCTATTTTAGAATGAATAAACTTAAAATGAAGTATATGAAGAGTCGTGCTGATATGCCCCTAGCTTTTCTACGGGGAACGCGAAACGTGCTGTTGGCCTGCTTGCTAGTCGCTCCTTTTGCGGGAGTGGAGGCGGCCGATATACCTGCTCGAGAGCTGATGAAAATCGAGAATTTTGTCAACATAACAGGGAAAGTTATTGATCAGGATGGCAACCCTGTAGTGGGCGCCACCGTTTTGATAAAAGGAACAAAGTCGGGAGTACAGACCGATAAAGATGGAATGTTTAGAATAAACCTGCCTGAAGGAAACACACAATTGGTAGTGAGCTTTGTCGGCTATAAAGTACAGGAAGTCAACGTTGGTGGCATGACACGTATTACCGTTACACTGGAATCTACTGACGCAATCGAAGAAGTGATTGTAACAGGATACGGTACCCAGAAGCGTTCCGAAATTGTGGGATCCGTTGTAACCATTACCGGCGAAGAATTGATGGATATCCCGGCGCCAAATATCGCAGGTGCCCTGCGAAACCAGATTCCAGGTGTAGGCGTGAGCGAGGCCTCCGGCCGCCCTGGCTCGAGGATTACGCTGAATATTCGGGGGGCGAGTATGAGTGACGCTGGAGCTTCCATCAATGCGACAACTGAACCGCTCTATATCGTGGATGGGATAACCGTAACCTCTGATGTTTTTGATGCGTTGGATCCTTCCATGGTCGAAAATATTACCTTTCTAAAAGATGCCTCAGCAGCGATATATGGTGCCGCTGGTGCAAAAGGGGTAGTGCTTGTCACTACAAAACGGGGAAAACAGGGGAAACCCAGTATTTCCTATAATGGTTATCTAGGAGTTACGGATGCCGCGCGCAGGCCGGAGTTTCTTTCTGCATACGAATTGGCAGAATTCCTGAACGAAGGTTATTATATGGCGAATGCCTCCAGAGGCAGCTTCTTTTCTGAGGCGGATTTGGACTACCTGCGCGGGCTGGATGTGGATAGCTGGTACGATCAGCTTTGGAAGCCGGCAGTGATGCAAAGGCATAACCTGAGTATTTCCGGTGGCGGTGAAAATACGACCTTCTTTGTGGGCGGAAGCTTTCAGAACCAAGATGCGAACTATGCCGGTATGAAGCAGGATAAATACACCTTGCGTAGTGGATTAACGACGACCATTGTGGAAGGCTTAAAGGCCGATATTGCCTTTAATGTAGATCACAGCATTCGGGAGAGTAAAAACCAAATCGGGAACGAAACGGACGCAAGCTTCTATGAAGACATCGTATCTACACCCGATTGGTATCCGATGTACATTGACGGATATCCTGTTGATTTAGGCAATCGATCCAACCTCTTAGCAGCACTGAATTCCGGATACTTGGAGTCGCGTAAAGGACAGGGTTATAGCATTAATGCAAGTCTAACTTGGGAACCTAAGTTTTTAAAGGGTTTGTCTGCACGGGTGCAAATGTCGCAACGCGGAGGGAATGAAAATACGAACACGTATCGTCCGCCGTACCGCTTATACCAATTCGAACGCATGGGAAATAATAACGCATTCTTCTCGACGACGATGGATCCCGATGAAGAACCATGGGGAGTTGATAAGGACAACTCGTTAACACAGCCTACGCTAGCACAAAACAAGGGCTATCAGGGCTTTGTGACCTTGTCTTATAATAACACCTTTGCAGACCACACGCTGGGGGTTATTGTTGGAGGAGAACAAACGCGTGGTTATTCGGAAAATTTGGGTGTGCGATGGCTTACCCAGTTGGTTCCGGGCTTTGAAGATTATTGGGCATTTGATCAAAACACAATACAGCGTACAGCTAGAGCCATTACAGAGCATACCAAACGTTCAGGTTTTGGACGGGCTAGCTACGACTACAAGAAAAAATACATGCTTCAGGTAGTGGCACGTTTAGATGCTTCCTCGAATTTTGCACGAGGCGATCGCTGGGGCTGGTCACCAAGTGTAGGTGCCGGCTGGAACATTAGTGAGGAAGATTTTTTCAAAGACAATATCTCCTTTATCAACAATTTGAAATTGCGGGTCAACTGGGGGATTACAGGCGACGACCGCGTGTCGGAACGTCTCTGGCAGGAACGCTATCTGTTGGGGATTAATGACGGCTACTTGTTCGGCGACAATCAATATGGGGTTGGTGTAAATCCTTCTACATTCCCCAACTTGAACATCACTTGGGAGAAGAAAGAAACGTTCAACTTTGGATTGGATGCGACCCTGCTGAATAATAAAATGAACATTACTTTAGAGATCTTTAAAAATAGGACTTATGACGGTTTTGATAAGGGAGCAGATCAAACGAACCCGCTTTATGCCGGTCTGCTCGCACCGGTCGTTAACTACCGGGAGGCTTACAACTGGGGTTCGGAGATTTCGGTAGGTTATAAAACGAAATTAGCGGAAGACTGGAGCTTGAGCACGAATATGAACTTTGGCATCCCATTCTACGGAGGCTCCATTGTGACACAAATGCTTTATCCGCCAAATGATATCTTGGAAAAAGATTTGGATGATGGTAAATGGTTGGGGACAAAGTTCGGTGTAGATCCGCGAATTTACCACTCAGGTAATATAGGCTTCCGTACGCAAGGTATATTTCGTACCCGAGAACAATTGGATGCTTTTATGGTGGAAAATCCGAATTATACCATTAATGGGGAGGTTCCACAAGTAGGTTGGTTGGTCTACGAGGATGTCAACGGAGACGGTGTGGTGAACCACTTGGATCAGACCTTGCTTCAGGATCGTCGAACGAATAGTACGTTCGGTATGGGAGGGAATATTGGGATTAACTATAAAAGCTTTAGTTTACGAACAAACATCGTCATGAATTTTGGAGGTAGGGCGGCTATCGATAGCCGGGCAAGAACGAGACCGAGCCTTGATACCAATGTGCCGATACTTTGGCGTGATCGCTGGACGCCGGATGATCCGATGAATGGAATATATCCGCGCGCAGACGATCCTTATATTAATCGTCATGCGGATATATGGACCGTAAACGGAACGATGATCCGGATCAATAATATGACTTTTAGTTATAGCCTGCCGTCCAATGTCGCACGTCGCTTGGGGCTGGGAAGTGCGCGCATTCTCGCGACCGGAAATAACTTATGGGTACTGGTAAATCCATACAGTTACAAGGATCCATATACATCCAGCGCTTATAACTATCCTACAGTACGGACGCTTTCGCTGGGCTTGAGTGCTAGTTTGTAAACTTAATACGAAAGAGACATGAAAAAGAATATATATACAAGGATAAAAACAGGGGTGTTGGTCGCAATCTCATCGGCCGTCTTGCTTTCCTGTAATAATGATGATTTTTTTATCTTACCGGATAGAGGTGGAATAGATGCGGAAATATGGAGCATTGAGGGGGCTGTGGATTTTCACTTGAATGGAACTTATCAGGTAGTTATTCCGATGTTCCCTTGGGAATGGGGACGGGAGGCGAATGAGCGTTTTGATATACACATGGTAAGTGATGAGCATGTGTTTGCTTTCGGTGGAGGTTGGGGAGCGCAGGCGATGGGCATTACGGGAAACCCCTTGACAAACCACGATGTGCGTTATGTGGGAAACCGATACCAAACGGGCTATGGACTGAATCGCTACTATGATATTGCTCGCTGTAATAATGCCATTCGTTGGATTCCGGAGGGTGATTTAGATGCGGAAACCCAAGCGAGGTTTTTAGGGCAGTATCATGCGCTTCGTGCGATGGTCTATCTGGAGTTGGTGAAAGTATATGGCGGAGTCACTTTGGTGTTGGAGCCACAGGATCCGGACAATATTACAGCGCAAGGTCGTGCAAGTGCCCGTGCTTGTTTTGAGGTGATTATCGATGACTTGACGAAGGCGATGGAGTATTTGGAGGGGATAACCTGGACGGGGAATGATTGGGGACGCATTACCTACGAGGCTGCCGCGGCTTTGAAGGGGAAAGCCCTGCTGTACTGGGCAAGTCCGCAGTTTAATCCATTGGATGACCCTAAACATCCCTACGATGCTTCACGTTGGCAAGACGCCTTAATAGCGAATAGAGCCGCGTATGAAATTGGACTAGCCAACGGACACACCCTTGTTCCTGAATACGCGGATATATTTCGTATACAGGGATCTTCTAATCCGGAAACCTTGATTTCTCGACCGTATTCTTCGGACGTACAACGTAGAGGACACAACGGGGAACGCAAATGGCGACCGAGTTCCGAAGACGGATCGCCACATTTAGCCTACCGAGCAACAACAAAGTTGCTGGATGCCTATCCGATGAAGGATGGAAATCAACTGGGCGAAGACGGAGATTATACCTACGATCCGATTTTATTCTGGAAGGATAGAGACCCGCGTTTCGAAGCTACTTTTGCTTATAATGGTAGTACTTGGGCCTTGAGTGGAAACGCAAACCGCCGGCAATGGACCTATGAAGGTGCGTCCAATGATGGTCGTAGTGAAGGAGCCAATTGGGGTGTCTATTGCAAACGCTTTGCTTCGCCAACTCTGGCACGCACAGCTGTTGGCTACAACAACGATACCGGTGGAGGAAATCCTGTGGATTGGATCGAAATGCGCTTTGCGGAAGTGATGTTGAACCTCGCGGATTGTGCAAATGAAACCGGAGACATGGGGACAGCCAAGGAAATGGTACGCCAGATTCGCCAGCGTGCCGGCATTGAGCAAGGAAGCAATGACTACGGCCTCGGACATATTGCTAGTATCGAGGAAATGCGTGCGCTGTTGCTCAATGAGCGCATGATCGAGTTTCCTTTTGAGAATAAACGAAATGCTGACCTGCGTCGCACGCGGAATTGGCATAAACTATCGGGTGAAACATTGACGACGGTGATGATTGTAGTGGAACATGACGAGACAGCGAGTGACGCCGAAAAATTACGGAATGAGAAAATTGCGGAATTGGAAGCAATAGATCCAGAAACTGGACGGCCATTTCGGGATGGTATCGATATGAACGATCCGGTAGAGTATTCGCAACATTTTAAAGCACGAAGAATTGTGCAGGCGGCAAACTTCAGGCCTATCGATATTCCGGCGTACCATAATTTCTATACTTTCCACAACGACTATGTTTGGAGAGGTGTGGATATACACCCCACGATTGGCTGGGAGGGTGGGATTTTTGATCCGCTCGACGACTAATCAGGTTGTTTGATGAATTGATTAAATGATTAATGATGAAAATGATGAAATTTAAAAGATACCTGCCGATTTTCTTTACGCTATTGGCTTTTAGTGCCTGCAAGGTGGAGTCGGAAAATATATTTAACATGTTTGGGGATATCGAAGTTACCTTCCAAAATAGTAGTGAATTCGCCGTTACCCAAGATGCGGTGGTGAATGATGGCGATAGTGTGCACATCTATTTTACCGTTACCTCGGCAAAGGAGGATATGTACTCTGTGGTGGTAGATAGTACCAATGGTACCGGTACTTGGTCCACGGTGACCATCGATACAGAGGGTAATGAGCGTCGTTCCTTTTCCGGTGTGCGAAAGTTTAAGATGCAACGCGACGGAAAGGTAACCTTTCGTTTTTATGCCCGTGATTTCAAAGACGAGTATCTGGGAGACGGCTATACTTCCATTACAATAAATGCCCGCCCGAGCTTCGATCACTTTGTGAATAGACGGCTGTATGCACCGAATGAAAACACGCCGGAATTGCCGTGTTTTTTATCGCTCACAACAGGGCGAAGCTATAGTTATAGCGAAGGAAGCAGTGCGTCCGCTCAAATTGATTTTGGAATTGATACCGTGTTGACGGCGGATCCAAATAACCCTACGGAATTGGTGTATAACCTCTACTCAACAAGTGTGGAAGAATACCCCGTATCTTTCTATGATCTTTCCGGCTGGACCCAACGAGAAACGCTATTTAGTGTTCCGATCTATAATTACTCGAATACGAACTATACTCGTGTCTTGGTGTCCGGTAGTAAGATTCAGGAAGAAGCTGAGAAATTGACGATCGATCGTAAGCAAACAGATGGAATTCTTCATACTCAAGGCTTGACTCCGAATACTTTGTTGTACTTCCTGACACCCGAGGGCAAATATGGCGCCTTGTATGTAACGCAATCCACACAGGACACAGATGGCAAGCCGTATATCAATGTGCACGTAAAGATTCAGAAATAAACAGAATAAATAACCTAACTATGTTATTATCCATCCGAGCATGTCAAAAACATGTTCGGATTTTTTTATGCGTTGAGAATATAACGAGTCACGACAAAAGACAGATGTTTGGAAAATAGATGTTTGAATGATGTGATAATATTATATAGTGATAAGGTAATGCGATATAATATTATTACTCAGGTTTTTGTCAATTTTGTGGTAGAGGCTGACAGTTATAGATTAGTTTACAGTTTTTATCAATAATTGACCGATAAAGAGTACGTAGATGTAAAGTGTCGATGTAGAATATTAGCATCTTGGTTAACGAACTACTAACTAGGTTTCCATTCATATTATAAACATTATTAACTATGGTAAAATCAAGTAAAAAATGGATTTGGGCAGCCACCTGTGCATCGGCATTACTTTTTGCCCTGCCTATGCCCGGGCAAGCGCGTGTCGCCATGGAGTATCAACAAACGGAGATTACGGTGAGCGGACAAGTGCGGTCATCTCAAGGTGAGGCAATCGCAGGGGTTACCGTCCGTTATGGTGGTGCAGAAGCGTCTACCGATCAAAACGGGAGGTTTTCCTTTCAAATGGCTACAGCGGGAGACGTTGTTTTTTCGGCTGTTGGGTATGCTCCTCATACGGAGCGTGTAACGCAAGATACGGTTCTTAATGTGGTGCTGCAAGCTGGTGAATCCACATTGGAAGAAGTAGTCGTTATCGGTTATGGTTCGGTGAAAAGAAAGGACCTGACAGGAGCAGTGTCTTCGGTGAAAGCCGAGGAAATTGCCATGGCACCCGTTGCCAATCCGATAGAAGCGTTGCAGGGTCGGGTGGCGGGAGTGGATATCGCACGGGAATCTGGACAGGCTAATTCAGGATCTAGTATCCTCTTGCGTGGAAATAGATCGTTGACGGCAGGTAGTGAGCCCTTGTATATTATCGATGGTATACCCGGAAGTATCACGAACCTCAACCCCAATGATATCGAGAGTATCGATATCTTGAAAGATGCCGCTTCAACCGCTATTTACGGCTCTGCTGGGGCAAATGGTGTTTTTATTATCACGACGAAAAAAGCAAAGGTAGGCCGTGTGTCTGTTAATTTTGATGCCTATGCTGGCGTAAATGCGAATGGTCGTTACCCTTCTGCGTTACAACAAGACACCTGGCTACAGTATCTGGAAGATGGTTTTGTGGCGACGAACGGACGCCCGTCTGCCGATAGAAACGAACTGTTGACGGCTTGGAGCTTGAACCCTGAGCAGGTTAACCCCTATATTGACAACGGCAAATGGATAGACTGGGTGGATGAAACCTTGCGTACCGGTGTACAGCAGAATTACTCGCTTTCTGTCAACGGCGGAACGGAAAAGACACAAGGTTATTTCTCTCTCGGTTATAACTCGACGAAAGGGATCTACCGAAGTGATCAATCCGATTTGTTTACGGCAAGAGCGGGTGCGACAAGCAAAATTGCCGAATGGTTTACAGGTGGTATCGTAACAGGTCTGACCTGGAGAGATAACGAGAGCCGTCCGAGTCGCCTAAACAAGACATTCGACATGGCACCCATAGGGGAGGTTTATGATGCGATGGGTAATATCAACGTTTACCCCGTTGAGGGGATGACTATGCCAAGTCTACTAGCCGATGACATTCCAAATACATTACGTCAGAATTCAAAGCAACTGGCGGTAACCGTGAACCCTTATGTTGATGTTGATATCGCGAAAGGCCTGACTTTCCGTTCCATATTGGGAGCGACACTAAGTAACCGGAGAACTGGGAACTTTAACAGTGACCGCACGTATATGATGCTGACGGGGAGTTCAACGCCGATACGTAACGGCAGCTACGAAACTGCATTAGCATACAATTATGTATGGGAGAATATCTTAAATTATGAGACTAAGCTCGGACAGAACCATGACCTGTCGGCGACTTTGGTTTCGTCTTGGGCAGACAATCAAAGCGAAAGTTCTTATGCTTACAACGAAGGTTTCTTGTACGATGAATACGAGTTTTATGCGTTGCAGGGTGGAACAAAAGCGAATGTAATGTCAGGTTATTCGACAACCAAACGGATGTCGGTTGCCTCACGGATCAACTATGGATATAAAGGCCGTTATTTACTGACCTTGACACAACGTACCGATGGAGTTTCACAATTGGCACGTCGTTGGGATACGTTCTTAGCCGCGGCCGGAGCGTGGCGGATTAGTGATGAGAACTTTATGGAAGGGACGCGGGATGTGCTCAGCGATTTGAAGCTTCGGGTATCCTATGGTGTTTCCGGTAACTCGGGCATCGATCCATATTCCACGCGGACAGAGGTAACCAGTTCTGGATTAGACCAGATCAACTTGGGTGGGGGTGTTTTGCCGGTAGCTGTGTTGACGCAAGCGGTTGGTAATCCGGATCTGACTTGGGAAAAGTCTTATAACTTCAATGTAGGGTTAGACTTTGGTTTTTTCAATAATCGTATAACGGGTGCTGTAGAATGGTATGATACCGATACCCGGGATGTGTTATACGCACGTGACTTACCGTTTTCTAGCGGCGGTTTTACCCCCAAATTGCCGTATAAGATGACAGCCAATTTGGCGCGTATGAACAACCGTGGAATGGAGGTAACACTGACAGGGAATAATATCCTGAACGGAGATGCATTTAGATGGAACTCGACGGTAACTTTTGCACACAACAGAGAGCAGGTGCGCTCCATTGATTTAGGTAGTGGTATTTCGGTTGATGACCTGATTTCTTTGGGGTTATTTATGGGTAGACCGAGCAATACCTTATACGGGTATAAGAAAATCGGGATTTGGCAAGAAGGAGAAGCTGCTGATGCCGCGGCATTCGGCTTACTGCCAGGGGATGTGAAAACGCAATCCAACTTAACCAAGACCAGCGATGGAGTTTGGGTGGACGGAGAGGGCGTAGAATACTCTGCGGATAATCCGTATTCCATTTCGCCTGATGATCGGGTCATATTAGGACAAGGGAGCCCTAAATGGACAGCCGGTTGGCAAAACACGTTTAATTATAAAGGGTTTGACTTGAATATTTTCACCATCGCTCGCTGGGGACATCATATTGATGCGGAATTGTTGGGTTATTTTGATTATAGGTCGATTAACATACCATCGGCTTATAACTACTGGACACCGGAAAATCCAACCAATGATTATCCGAGACCTTATCTAAATAGGACAGCGAATCATTCTAACCCGCTGTTGGGGATGAATACGGTCGATGCGTCTTTTATTAAAATTAAGAACATTTCTCTAGGGTATACGCTTCCCGAATCCATTACCAACAGAATAAAGCTGTCGAATTGCCGTATATATGCAACGATGTACAACCCCATTATCTTTACGAGAAGTCATTTGCTGGAAGGTATGGATCCCGAGACGGGTGCATCGGACTCGTTTCCGCTATATAGACAGATGGTATTTGGTGTTAATCTTTCATTCTAACGAATCATAGTGCGTAGTTTGAAAATAAAAAAGAAACAAATGAAAACAATAGGTTATAAAATAGTCCTCGGTCTTTTTTTGGCTACCGGCGTAAGCTCCTGTGCTTTGGACGAATGGAATCCTTCTACGGTTGACGTAGAGACGGCTTATAAATATAAAGATGGATACGAGAGCCTGATCAATTACTGTTACGATGGGATGTATTATTTCTATGGTAAAATAGATGGTATTGGCGCGATGGAGATGGGGACGGATCTTTGGATTAATGTGGCAAATAGCGAATCGGGATTTACCCTTTATAATAGTGATATGAACCCTGATTTGGGTACGCTTAGAGTGTTCTGGCGTGGGATGTATGCGACCGTGAATTACTGCAATACGGCTATTTACTATGCTGATCAGGTAGAAGGTTATGAATCGGAAGAAGCAAAGAATGCGAAGGTTGCGGAAGCCTACTTCTTGCGCGGATGGGCAAATTGGCACTTAGTAGAGCAATTTGGAGGTGTGTCGTTGACGACATTGCCGTTAACGGAAACCGGAGCAGTAAATAATCCGGTCCGGAGCAGCGAACAGGATTTTTATGATTTGATTATATCAGATTTGAAATTCGCGACGGAGAATCTGCCAACAAAGTCGGACGGAGAAAGAGGGCGTGTAACAAAAAAAGCAGCTTATGCGATGTTGGCGAAAGCCTACCTGCAACGGACGCGTTTAGGCGATGTGCAGGAAAATGCCCGTCTGGCGTTAGAGACAGCGGAGGAGCTGATCGACAATCAGAGTGAGTATGGCATTGCCTTATATCAAAGTGATGCAGAAAAATCGGGCTTTGCCAAACTTTGGGATGGCACCAATAATAAAAACAACACAGAGTTTCTGTTTTTAGAAGCGATAGATGCCATCGACGGCCGAAATCCCGAAAATTGGAATCGTGGAAGAACACGACAATATTATTTAATGGATACGCGTACCACTGGCGCACCTTGGGGAACGCAGGAAAGCGAGACGTGGACAGGGCGTTCTAACAGTCGTAGTTTTAAACCGACGAAATACTTGTTGACCGAAGTGTTTGAACCGGTAGCGGATCCTGCAGATACCCGCTTTAAGGAGTCCTTTTTTATGGAGCATTATAATTCCAAATGGGAAGATGTAACGATTAGCCAAGCTATGGTGAATCAGTATGGCAAAAACCCGAACCTGGTAGGTCATGTCATCAAAAATACGGCAGCAGGCGACGAAACGTTAGTACGGGGCGGTTTATCGACTTGGCGTATGGGTGTCACGAATATGGTAGATGATAACGACGATGGCTGGCTGGATGGCTTATCGATTTTGACGCCAAACTGGGTCATGTCGGCAGCGGACAAAAGAGATCTTCCGTTTTGGATCGTCGATCCCTCCGATCAGTTCCAGGTGGATGGAAAATGGGTGCAGCCGGGAAGTAACGCCATGGCGACCTATACACGTGAGATTTATCCTTCTTTAAAGAAATTTTCGAGTTGGGAATATATTTTGGATCGACAACAGTGGTTAGGTGATGTACCGATCATTCGCTTGGGTGAAGTGTATCTGATCGCAGCTGAAGCAGCGTTGCTTGCTAATGGTGATGCTAATAAAGCGCGGGGGTATGTCAACGAGATCCGGAAAAGAGCGGCTGTGACGTCAAGACAAACCGAAATGGAGGTCGCTGTTGGCGATGTAACGCTAGATTTTATCTTAGCCGAAAGAGGCCGTGAATTGGCCGGCGAGCAGACACGTTGGTATGATTTAAAGCGCATGGGGAAACTTACCGATACATACCTGCAGGCGACCAATCCGGATATTCTTTTCTTTGACGAGAGTAAACATACAGTTCGTCCAATTCCACAATCGTTCTTGGATGCTATTGCCAATCCGCAAGAATTTGGGCAGAATCCGAATTACTAGGGTCAGCCGCTAACATGATACAAGAGCCGGAGAATATGTTATAAGTACGCTTCGGCTCTTTTACTTAGATTTGTTTAGTGTAAATGAAGTATAAAAAATAAATAGTATATGATGACCAATAAAACATTTTCACATAAATCGTTGAAAAAAAGTCTGCTTTTTATAGCGCTTTTGTTGGCGGGAACGGGTGTTGACGCACAGCAAACACAACCGGAGCGTGGACAGATTCCACCTCATCCACCGCGATTGCCCGAAGGTGCTATCCCCGCATTTCCGGGAGCCTGGGGAGGTGGTATGTTCACCACCGGCGGACGCGGAGGTAAAGTGATAGCGGTGACTAATCTGAACGACAGCGGCGAGGGTAGTTTACGTGCCGCTTTAGAAGCGAAAGGACCGCGTATAGTTATATTCCGCGTAGCAGGCACAATCGATATTGAGGGCGATCTAAATATCAACCACCCCGATATTACCATAGCAGGACAATCCGCGCCAGGAGATGGTATCTGTATAGCTGGAACACTGAATATCAATACCCATAACGTCATTGTTCGACATGTGCGTGTACGTCGAGGTGTTCCGGAAGGGGGGCAGGGTGATGATAATATCGGTGGAAATCCACATCACCACATTATCATCGACCATTGTTCGACGAGCTGGGGAATGGATGAAAATATTTCGTTATATAGACACATGCGACCATCACTCGACGGAACGACGCAGATAAAAGACCCTGCAGAGAATATCACCATCCAATGGACGATTTCCAGTGAAGCATTGGATGCCAGAGGACACGCATTTGGTGGTACTTGGGGAGGAAATCCATCGACATTCCACCACAACCTCTTTGCGAGCAATACCGCACGGAACCCGTCTATAGGTATGTCAGGACCATTTGATTTCCGGAATAACGTGGTTTTTAACTGGCGCCACCGTTCAATGGATGGAGGCGATGAGACATCGCAAGTCAACGTGATTAACAATTATTATAAACCAGGACCAGCGACGAACGATAATATACGCGACGTATTTGCCCGTATTGAGCAACGCAGTATGTATTCACCCGGTAACGCCTGGAAAGAAGGAGATTGGTACCAGAAAGAAGCTAACCGTCCCGGTAAGTGGTATGTAGCAGGTAACATCATGCACGATAATGCGGAGTTAACCCAGAATAATTGGGCCGGTATGCGTGTCAAAGACGATGGTTCTACCGCAGAACAAGCCAAAAGTATTGCGGGCGTGAATACGCCATTTGTCGGCTGGCCAGTAGCTCCCCATCATACTGCAGAAGAAGCTTTCGAGGCTGTATTGGCGAAAGCCGGAGCGACATTACCAAAACGTGACGCGGTGGATACCCGTGTGGTAGAAATGGTACGCACCGGAAAACCGACGACTGAAACGGGTATCATTAAGGAGATTTCCGAAGTAGGCGGTTATCCTGAATTGACTTACAATAAAGCACAGGTGCCTGTAGATAGCGATGGTGATGGTATGCCGGACGAATGGGAGAAAAAATATGGTTTTGATCCAAACGATCCTACCGATGGCGCTAAAGACGCTGACGGCGATGGCTACACGAATGTGGAGGAATATTTGAATGGAACAAATCCAAAGGAGAAAATAGATTACCGAAATCTTGGTAACAACGTAGATACGATTAGTTAATCGAAGCTTATTTTCCGAATAAGAGGAAGCGTAAATTCAAACAGCAAATTATCCGAGTGTGTTAATAACATGCTCGGATTTTTTATTTTTATTCTATGGATAAAGATATAGAAAATGGTAATATTGTATATTACTCCGCTAATTCTATATAGTATTTCATGTTGTTTTTTCTTCTTCTTTGTCTTAGAAACTAACGGTGCCTTACTCATGGTAGACGCAGTTATAAACAAATAGTTAGTTAGATTGGTGGACAATTAGATGTTTTCGATTTCGTTGTGAAGGCGTTTTGTAGCTTGTAAACGGGGTCGCATATAACGTCTAGACAATATGGAAAGTAAGTTTGAGTGTAGAATATTATCTAACAGCTAGCTTAGGGATTATAAACAATTTCAATTATGTTAAGATTTACAAAAAAGCGTTTTTTGTATGCAACATGTGCTTCGGTTTTGGTCTTTACGTGGCCGATGCCAAGTATGGCGTATGCAGCAACGGAACATCCACAACAATCTATTCAGGTGAGTGGACAAGTGCGGTCGTCTGAGGGAGAGGCAATCGCCGGGGTTACCGTCCGTTACGACGGTGCAGAAGCATCTACAGATCAAAATGGCAGGTTCTCCATTCGGTTAGCAGCAGCCGGAGATGTTGTTTTTTCTGCGGTGGGGTATGCCTCCAATACGGTACATGTTTCGAAAGATACGGTACTGGATATCGTGCTGGAAACCGGCGAATCGACTTTGGATGAAGTTGTTGTCATCGGTTTTGGTACGGTAAAGAGACGCGATCTGACGGGGTCCGTCGTATCGGTAAAAAGCGAGGAAATTACGGCGAGGCCTGGGCCAAACCCGATGGAATCCTTGCAGGGAAGGGTAGCTGGTTTAGATATCACACGATCATCCGGACAACCTGGAGAAGGAGTGGATATGCAGCTGCGTGGTTCTCGATCATTCAGTGCTACTGGTACTCCATTATTTATTATCAATGGCTTGCCAGGTGATTATGCTACGCTAAACCCTTATGATATTGAATCGATAGAGATATTGAAGGACGCAGCTTCCACCGCGGTATATGGATCTGCTGGAGCAAACGGCGTTATTATCATTACCACAAAAAGTGGAAAGGCTGGGAAACTAAATATTGATTTGAATGCGTATTATGGTTATAATGGATGGTCTATTACACCCAAAATGCGTACGGGCGATGCTTATTTACAAGCTAAGCGAGACGCTTATAAGTACATTTGGGACGAAGCCAACCAAAAATGGACCACAGAAGGAGCGCTATGGCAATCCGAGGCTGATGATGAGATTATCTTTGGTGAAGATAGATATGCCACCTTTCAGCAAGGTAATTTTGTTAATTGGACGGATGAGTTTTTACAAAAAAGTGCGGCAACACAGAACTACAGTTTGAGCGTATCGGGGGGTAATGAAAAAACGACCGGCTATCTGTCTTTTAATTACACGAACGAAGAAGGACAGTATAGAGGAGATGGCTATAATCTGCTTTCGACGAGTATGCGGTTAAACCATAAAATAAGAGATTGGATCTCGATCGGTAGTGATCTTCAGGCATCCTACGTTATTCGGAATAAGGCACAAGATAAACTAGAGAATGCGTTAGTTACCGATCCACTGGTACAGCTTTATAGGGAAGACGGCTCTTTAAATCCGGATTTGGGTAATAACGTATATAACCTACTGCTGGATTATCAACCGGGTGTATATGCGAATAAAGATAATAATCTTAAACTATACGTAAACCCTTATCTGGAGATCAAACCGCTAAAAGGATTGACTTTATTGTCCAGAATAGGTACTTGGCTAACCTACTCCAATGGCTATCGGTTTGATGGGATAGGATCGGTAAGCTATACGTATAATAATGCGGGGATCGCAAAAGCGTCGATTAATCAGAATCGCTCGATAGGCTACCAGTGGGAAAATATACTAACGTATAATTTCCAGGTGGCAGATGATCATGACTTTACGTTAACCGGCGTAACCACTTGGCATGATAACCAAAATAATGAGACCGAAATGCTCCAAAGCAATATTTTGTCCAATAATTTTCAATGGCATAAGTTTATGGGCGATGCAAATACAACGGCAACTTCGACTTATGATATGGCTAAAACCTTTGGTGTCATCGGGCGGGTAAACTACTCGTATCTGGGAAAATACCTGGCCTCTGCCTCTATACGTAGAGATGGTGCATCAGTTTTATATAGAACGAATCGTTGGAACACATTCCCCGCAGCATCCGCAGGCTGGCGGATTTCCGAAGAATCCTTCATGAACGGGACAAAAAATTGGTTAGACGATTTGAAGGTCCGTGTAGGTTGGGGGGTCACTGGATCTGCAAAAATCGATCCGTACAGCTCCGTGGCAAATTTAGAAAATGCGAATATGTCGTTAGGTGGCATGACGCAGCTGATTTATCGGAATTCCCAATTTATTACGAATCCGCTTTTGGGGTGGGAGAAGTCCTATAACACCAATATTGGTTTAGATGTATCCATGTTCAAAAATAGAGTCGACCTTGCTTTAGAGTATTATACGACAAAAACGGATGGTGTGATCTGGAATTTAACGTCGCCAATTATCTATGGTACTTATGTGCCGGGTACCCAATATCAAACTTATGTTAATATTGCACGGACACAAAACCGAGGTTTCGAATTCACGGTCAACTCGCGTAACATCGTTTCTGAAAATTTTGAATGGAGTACGTCCGCGGCTTTCGCATACAATAAGGAGCGGATTTTAAAGCTGACCGATGGCGTCGCAAACAATATTATAAATGATGTATATAGCCTTAGTATAGGAGAACCGCTCAATTCATTCCGCAATTATAAATTGGATGGTGTTTGGCAAATTGGTGAAGAGGCGGATGCGGCGGTATTTGGTAAGCGTCCCGGCGATTTAAAGGTGAACGTTCCGAATATGACGAAAGTAGCAGACGGTGTATTTATGAAAGAGAATGTAGATGGTACAACGTCTTATTACTATACGGACTTGGCCACGGCGCAGCAATACAATGGTAACCTTACAGAAGCAACGTCAAGATACAACTATAGTGCAAACGATTATCAGATTTTAGGACGCAATTCTCCAGATTGGTCTTTGGGTATTCAAAATACATTCAAATACAAAAATATAGACCTTGGGATATATTCGTATTTCCGTTGGGGACAAATGATCCATTACAATATGTTAGGGTGGTACCAGCCTAACGGATTAGCGGCGAATGCCAGTCCCTCCAGAACAATTCCGGAATATTTTGACTATTGGACACCGGAAAATCCAACAAATGATTTCCCCGTTATGCAATATCAGGCGACAGCCTCGACGATGACTGGTTTCTCAGGACTAAACTATGTGGACGGATCCTTCTTTAAAATCAAGAATATCACCCTCGGTTATACCATGCCGAAAGGTGTGGCGGAGAAACTTTCTTTGGGCAAGCTACGTATATATGGTACGATGACGAACCCGTTAATCGTCGCCAAAAGTCACTTGATCAAACAGTATGATCCGGAAATGAATGGTGAATTAGCCTATCCTTTAACCAAGCAACTGGTGTTTGGCTTGAATATGACCTTTTAATATGTAAACGACAGATCATGAAAACAAATAAATTAAAAAGAATATTATACACGATCGGGCTGGGATTCTCTACCGCAGTAGCGATCAGCTCTTGTAGTTTAGATGAGTACAATCCCGTCGTCCTGTCTGAAGAAGATGTCTTGACCAATTTCGAAGGTTGGAAAGCCTATCAGTCTAATTGTTATACAGGGCTATGGGGGCCGCTCATTGGTATGCCTTATGGGATCGTATCGGAAGGAGGGACCGATTTGTGGACATTCCCCTATGGAAATCACAATCAATACCGGGACCTTCTTGCTTATGAAGAGTTTACTATAAATTCTAATGTTGTAAGAAATACATGGGATTACGCCTGGGGATCGATCAATCATTGTAATAAAGCCATCGATCTTGCTCCTGCTTTAGCCGATGGTAATCCAGAGGATATTGCGGTTTTGGTGGCTGAGACACGGCTTTTGAGAGGATATTTTTACTCCGTTTTAGTCGCGCAATTCGGAGAGCTTCCATTGGTATTGACGAATGACCCGGTGAAAAACTTAAGCCCCCAACGAAATGGCATCCCAGAAATTTATACGCAGATTATTTCCGATCTGAGAGCCGCATTTAATGATCTTCCGGTTACGCCGTATGATGGAAATCCAGCTCGGGTCACGAAAAAGGCAGCTTTGGGCCTTCTTGCTCGTGTGTATGCACAAGGGGCAGGAGAGGATTTACAGGAAGGTGATAAAACTTATTGGATGCGTGCAAAAGAAGTTGCTGACAGCCTGATCAATATGAAAGGAGAATACGGAGCGGTGTTATACGATGATTTTGCAGACGTATTTGCTTCGGACAACAATAGAAATAATGAAGAGGCGCTTTTTACCGCATATGGTTTAAACCCCTACGACGAATCCTATGATTACTTCACTGGCGGTTCCAAACCAAATCTCTATCTCCACTACTATCCGAAATTGGACGATGCTTTCGGGACATCAGATATTTTCAAAAGAGGGGTTAATTCCAATACTTCGAATGCTTACTATGGCCGCTTAAACCAACAATTCATCGCACCTACAAGATATTTGATAAATTGTTTTGATGCGAGATACGATAAACGTTGGGAGAACACATTTGTAACTGCTTTTACAAACTATTCGGGGGTGCAGGCGATAGGTAGCTTGGGAACGGGCGCTCCTACTCCGGCAAACGTTACCTATGATGCGGCGACTGTTACCCTCACAGCTGCCATGTGTGCAAAATATGGTATAGATCCTAGCCATGTCGGAAAAAAGATCTATCCTTACGTGGATGTTAATGCGAGTCTGGCTTCTCGAAATGCGACTTGGCAATATATTCCGAAAATCTGGGAAAAAGAGGCGTATAATGGGTCAACTTCAGATTTAGAAACGATACCGAACGCGAATGTACACCCTTATCCTTTAGCGGCAGACGAAGATCGGTTTTTTGCCTATTTGAGTAAAGAAAGCCTGAGTACGGATGATAAAAAAACACGAGGGTATGTGACCGTTAATATAGATGAATTGTTTGACCTGACGGTTGACCCTACGGGTAGTACATACAAAGGTGTGACCTCGAATAATAATTTAACACCGTCAAGCTTGGCGAATCTTTTTCCGGCGATGATGAAATTTAATACGAACTTCGACGGAGGATGGCTCGGCGGAAACTTTCAGCAGAAACTGGGTAATATCATGATCATGCGGATGGCGGAAGCCTATTTAATCGCTGCGGAGGCTACTCTTCATGTAAATGGTGACGGTGCTGCGGCGGCGGGGTATTTGAACGAACTACGCAAGCGTGCATGTAGAGACGCGGCAGATTTCAACACGGCTACCGGCATGCAATTAACCACGGCGACGATGGACGATGTTTTTGATGAGTATGCAAGGGAACTTTGTGGGGAATTTAATCGGTGGGCCCTGTTGAAGCGCAATAAAGCGTTTGAAACCAGGCTAGCCGCTTATAATAAAACGGCGGCAGCCAATTTTATTCCAGGTAGACATTATAAGCGCCCTATTCCGTTTAATTTCTTAAATC
Source organism: Sphingobacterium arenae (assembly GCF_014692505.1). GTDB lineage: Bacteria > Bacteroidota > Bacteroidia > Sphingobacteriales > Sphingobacteriaceae > Sphingobacterium > Sphingobacterium arenae. The sequence goes on from NZ_JACNYK010000001.1 coordinate 862,469, forward strand.
AGATTAATAACGCGGATGAATTTGGCTCTAACGGCTATTAGATTCCTTGTCAAGATAAGTTATTTTATGGAATATTGTCCGCGACAAAATAATACAATAGCTAGAGAAAATACTACAAACATAGCTATACCCTTATAGCTATGTTTGTATAGCGAGATATGTAGGCCAAGTTACCTGTTGTTAACGTTAGCGGAGTTGAATATAACTTCTTTATTTTGAGCTTAATAAATCTTTTTTTAAATTGTATTGGTATTGAATAGTAAACGTACATATTGTCGATTGGTTCCAGTGAAATACACGTGGGTACTCGGCCTGTTTTTTTTGAGCTATTTTGTAGGATATGCGCAAGAAGGGTTTAAGCCCTTAGCTTGGAACGATGGAAAGTTAATTTACCAACCAGATTCCTTAGGCAATCGTATTCCCGATTTTTCGCATGCAGGTTATGCAGGCGGCAACAAAGCTATCCCCGAAGTACCGGTGAAAATTGTGGTACCGATACAAGAAGGTGACGCTACAGCGCGTCTTCAAGCGGCTATAGATTATGTGTCGCAATTGCCTGTGGATAAACAAGGTGTGCGTGGAACGGTACTGTTGCAACCCGGACAATACACGTTGTCCGGTTCCTTGAAACTCCACACCTCGGGGGTGGTATTACGAGGTGCGGGTTTTACAGAAAATGGTACAGTATTAGTCGGCGGGGGGACAGGCAGGGAAACGTTAATCCGCATAGCGGGTGTGCAGGATGTAGTACGGGAGGAGCAACGAAATGTACAAGATGATTATGTGCCTGTGAATGCGACGACGTTTCAACTCGATAATGTGCATGGTCTTCAGGTGGGAGATCGTATCCTGATTACGCGACCTTCCACTGCGGAATGGATTAAGGTATTACAGGCAGAAGACTTTGGTGGAGAAATGTCTTTTTTAGGATGGAAACCGGGGTTTTGGAACACCACCTGGGACCGAGAGATTGTACGCTTAGATGGAAATTTGGTCGAGGTAGACGTGCCTATTACAACGGCATTGGATCGACGGTACGGCGGAGCAACGGTCGAGAAATATACATGGAATGGTAGAATTGAGCAGGTCGGTATCGAAAATATACAATTGGAATCGGCTTTCGATGAAAATAATCCAAAAGATGAAGATCATCGATGGATGGCCATTACGGTGGAGAATGCGCAGAATGTATGGATTCGACGAATGCAATTTAGATATTTTGCAGGATCGGCTGTGTATGCAAAAGAGACAGCTAGCAAACTGACCGTTGAAGATTGTATTTCCCGCGATCCGATTTCTGAAATCGGTGGGCAGCGAAGATATACGTTTTATACCCGAGGTCAACAGACATTATTTCAACGACTGTATTCCGAAAAAGGGTATCATGATTTTGCTGTTGGGTTTACAGCCGCAGGACCGAATGCTTTCGTACAGTGCCAAGCAGTAGAACCATATAGCTTTAGTGGCACGATTGATAGCTGGGCTTCTGGTGTATTGTTTGATATTGTAGACATCGATGCACAAGCGCTGAGCTACAAAAACCGTGGACAGGATGGGAAAGGTGCGGGATGGACAGCTGCAAATAGTGTGTTCTGGCAATCCACTGCGGCACTGATCGAGAGTGATCAACCTCCTACTGCGCAAAATTGGGGTTTCGGCCTTTGGGCACAGTTCCAGGGAAATGCCTACTGGACAGAATCTAATAGCCATATAAACCCGCGAAGCCTGTATTATGCGCAGTTGGAAAACAGAATAGGAGAAAGTGCTGCTGTAAGAAAAATTTTGTTGCCGGTTCCTACGGAAGCATCTACCAGCCCGACGATAGAGGCGGCAGAAGAGTTGACAAGGATAGCGGAGAAACCGGCACCTCAACTCAAAGATCTTATAACAGAAGTATCACAACGTGCTCCTTTAGCGACCGGTGTACAGGGAATAAAGATCCTAACAGATCAGGATGTACCGCAGAAAGTAAAAACAACTAAGGTGGCGGACATGACCATCTTAAATGGCTGGCTCGTGCGGGGACAAAAAGTGCTGACCGGTCGGAAACATGATGTGCCCTGGTGGAACGGAAATATTAAACCGCGCGGATTGAAAGATGCTAAACCGCATATAACACGTTACGTTCCAGGAGAAATAGGAACTGGTTTAACCGATGACCTTCAAGAAGTGGCAGATAATATGGTCGCAAAGAACGTATTGAGTATCGACCATAATTATGGTTTATGGTATGATAGACGGAGAGATGATCACGAGCGTATTCGTCGTATGGATGGCGAAGTCTGGCCGCCGTTTTACGAGTTACCTTTTGCACGAAGCGGACAGGGATTGGCGTACGATGGCCTGTCAAAATATGATTTGACAAAATATAATCGTTTTTATTGGAATCGACTGAAGCAATTTGCGGATTTAGCGGACGAGAAAGGATTGGTGTTGCTGCATCAGAATTATTTCCAACATAATATTTTAGAAGCAGGAGGTCATTATACAGACTTTCCTTGGCGTACGGCCAACAACATCAATAATGTCGGCTTTCCGGAGCCTGTACCGTATGCGGGTGATAAGCGGATTTTTATGGCGGAACAGTTTTATGATGTCACCCACCCGGTAAGACGGGAATTGCACCGCGCATATATTCGTCAGTGTCTGGAGAACTTTAAAGATAATACGGGCGTTATTCAGCTTATCAGTGCGGAATATACCGGACCGCTGCACTTTGTGGAGTTTTGGATTGATGTGATTAAAGAATGGAAAGCAGAAACCGGTCTTCATCCGATAATTGGTCTTAGCGCGACGAAAGATGTGCAGGACGCTATTTTAGCGGATACGGACAGAGCAAAGGAAATTCAGGTAATTGATATTCGTTATTGGTATTATCAAAAAAATGGAGAACCTTACGCTCCGGAAGGAGGAAGGAATCTTGCACCACGCCAACACGCACGTAAGATGAAATCCAGTGGTACCTCGCCTGAGCAGGTATATCATGCGGTTTCTGAATACCGTGCCAAATTTCCCGAAAAAGCTGTTGTTTACCACAGTAGCAGTTATCCAGAATATGCTTGGGCAGTGTTTATGGCAGGTGGATCCATGGCTGGTATACCAAAAGTGCAACATGCAGGATTCACTAGAGAAGCCTCGGATATGCAGGCGATGACGCAAGACGATATCTGGCGCCTAGAAGGTCCGGAATCTGCCATCTTCTATAATACCGATAAGACGACGTTCCAAGTGGATGTACCTGCTTGGAAAGGAAATTACAAAGCGTACCATATTGACGTAAAAACGGGAGCGGTCCTTCGTTCTGAGCGTATTAAAACGGGGCAACGTATCACCTTAAAAAAATATAAAAACACCCCAGAAGTAGTCTGGATAACCAAGAAGTAATATGATATCTATTTGCAAAAAACTATTACCATTAGCGTTTGCAGGAGCTCTTTTTTCCTGTACCTCTACTACCTCAGATGAAGGGAGACTTTCCTCGACGATGAGTGCGCTGAACGTGTCTGAAAACGGCAGATATTTAATGACCGACGATGGCAGGCCTTTCTTTTGGCTTGGCGACACGGGCTGGTTGCTGTTTAATAAATTAGATCGCGAGGGAGCAGAACAGTATTTGGAAAACCGTAAACAAAAAGGATTTAACGTCGTCCAGGCGATGGTTCTGCATACTGTGCCATCTGTCAATGTGTACGGCGATTCATCCATGGTAAACAAAGATATTGCGCGTCCGCTTGTGACAGAGGGAAATAACCCAGAAGTAGCAGAAGAGTACGATTACTGGGATCATATCGATTATATTATTGATCAGGCAGCAGAGAAAGGGATTTATATGGCCCTTGTTCCTGTATGGGGATCGCCGGTAAAAGATGGTAAAGTGTCGGTCGAACAAACCACGAAATATGCAACGTTTCTTGCCGAACGATGGAAAGATAAACCGAATATTATCTGGTTGAATGGGGGAGATATTCCCGCTTCTGACTCTACGGCTGTGTGGTTGGAAATGGGGAAAACCATTAAAGCGATCGATCCAGATCACTTGATGACCTATCACCCACGGGGTAGAACAGCTTCTTCGGATTGGTTTCACAATGAACCTTGGTTGGATTTCAACATGGTACAGTCGGGACACAGAAGATATGACCAGGACACTTCGAGCAATGAAAAGAAACATTACGGCGAAGATAATTGGAAATTTATGGAAGTAGACTGGGCGTTAAGTCCGGTGAAGCCGACGATCGACGGAGAACCTTCCTATGAGGGTATTCCGCAGGGTTTGCACGATACGAAAGAACCTGTTTGGCAAGACCATGATGTGCGTCGGTACGGCTATTGGTCGGTGTTTGCAGGTGCTTTTGGATATACATATGGGCAAAACTCGGTTATGCAGATGCATTCTGCAAGCGACTCCACGACAGCTTACGGATCAACAACGTTGTGGACAGAAGCCATGGATGCGCCAGGAGCAGGGCAAATGCAGTATTTGAAAAAGCTTATGTTGTCTAGAGATGGTTATTTTGATCGTGTGCCCGATCAGAGCCTGATAGCCGAAAATGGAGAAAAATATAATCGACTATTGGCAACGCGGACGGATCAGTATGCATTTATCTACAACTATAATGGTCGGGAAATGAAGGTGAACATGGGGAAAATTAACGGAGACAAAGTGAAAGCGTCTTGGTACGATCCGCGTACGGGTGAGTCGACGGTGATAGGAGAAGTAGAAAATACAGGTGTACAGACGTTCAAGCCTGAAGGAGGAGAGAAAGATGGAAATGATTGGGTATTGATTTTAGACAGCATATAGTAACATGAAAGGTCGGTTAAATATTTTAGTTGTTGTGTTTATAGCATCCCTCTTGGCGTCATGCCAAAGGGATGTTTATATGTACACATCGTTTCGTGAACCTGCCGATGGAGGTTTGCAGTACCTTTATAGTGATGATGGTTATTCTTGGACGGCTATCGACGGCATTTTTCTAAAACCTGAACTAGGAGAGCAAAAGATCATGCGGGATCCCTCGATGGTGCGTGGGAAAGATGGGGTGTATCATTTGGTATGGACCATCGGCTGGCAAGGAAATGAAGGTATTGGATACGCTTCTTCGAAAGATTTGATCCATTGGGAAAACAAGAAAGTCGTGCCGGTCATGAAGCATGAGGAAACGACTGTAAATGTATGGGCACCAGAGTTGTTCTATGACGAGGACGACGACCGCTTTATTATTATATGGGCATCCACTATTCCTGAGCGTTTCCCAAAGGGAGAAGAGGAAGAGCGAAATAACCACCGGATGTACTATACGACCACAGAAGATTTTGAAACGTTTACGGAAACGAAACTATTCTCCGATCCGGGTTTCAGTATTATTGATGCGGTCATCGTAAAAAAAGATAAGAACGATTATGTGCTTGTTTTGAAAGACAATACACGGCCGAACCGAAATTTGAAAGTTGCTTTTTCGAATAACCCGTTAGGGCCTTATGAAAATGTATCGGAGCCTTATTCTGGTTTTAAGACCGAAGGCCCGTCGGTGGTGAAGCTGGATGGCGAGTGGCTTATTTATTTTGATTCCTATGGTACGATGAGCTATGAGGCAGTATCGACTACGGATTTTAAAACGTTTAAGAACGCCAACCATAAAATTTCTGTTCCAAAAGGACACAAGCATGGAACGATTTTCAAAGCATCCAAATCAGACCTGGAGCGATTGTTAAAAGCGCAAAAATAAAAAACAGATGAGATCAACACTATTAGGTATTGCCTTGTTATGTACGACACAGTATGTGGCAGCTCAAGATACGATGACCTATGTCGGCAAAACCTTGTCGAATGTGGACTATCACCACGGACAATTAAAACCTGCTGTGGGAACGCACAATATACAAACCTTTCGGGCAAACAGAGCCTATCCTGAGCGTGCGGGGGGATTAAATTTCACCTATAATCATCAGCCTTTTTTGGCGTATTGGAATAATACCTACTACCTCCAGTTTTTGAGCAACCCGATAGGCGAGCATGTGGCTGAAGGGAAAACTTCCCTCCAGACCTCCAAAGATGGCTATACTTGGTCGGATCCGGAGGAATTGTTTCCGCCTTATCTCGTACCGGAAGGGTTTACAAAACCTGGACGTTCGGATAAAGCGGGGAAAGACCTGTATGCGATTATGCACCAACGCATGGGGTTCTATACCGCGTCTAACGGTAAGTTGCTGACCATTGGTTACTATGGTGTAGCGCTCGATGCAAAAGATGATCCCAATGATGGTAATGGTATTGGGCGTGTCGTCCGGGAAATAAAAAAAGACGGCTCTTTCGGTCCGATTTATTTTATCCGTTTTAACGCGTCATTTGACCAGAAGTTAGCGAAATTTCCATTTTATACCAAAAGTAAGGACAAGGCATTTGTGGCAGCCTGTAAGGAGCTGATGGATAAACCACTGCAGATGCAGCAATGGGTCGAAGAAGCTGATCGCGACGATCCGTTAGTTCCGTTTAAACGTCCGCTAAAAGCATTTGCTTATTATACGCTTGATAATGGAGATGTGGTCGGTATGTGGAAACACGCCTTGACATCGGTCAGTAAAGATAAGGGCAAAACATGGGGGTACAATCCACTACGTGCACCGGGTTTTGTGAATAGCAACGCTAAAATATGGGGCCAACGTACATCTGACAATCGTTTTGCCACCGTTTACAACCCGTCGGAGTTTCGTTGGCCTTTAGCGCTATCAACAAGTGATGATGGCCTGACCTATACGGATCTACTGTTAATTAATGGCGAGATTACCACGATGCGCTATGGAGGGAACTATAAATCGTACGGCCCACAGTACCCCAGAGGCATACAAGAGGGAAATGGTTTGCCACCCGACAACAATATGTGGGTGACGTATAGTATGAATAAGGAAGATATGTGGGTCTCGAAGGTACCCGTTCCGGTTACCGCAGCTGTAGAAGGTAATGTAAACGACGACTTCTCTCAGCATGCTGTAGAAACATTCAATCGATGGAATATTTATAGTCCGCTTTGGGCACCGGTTCAGGTAGAAAATAATGCACTGGTATTAAAAGACAAAGATCCCTTTGATTATGCAAAAGCCGAGCGCGTGATCGTATCGTCGAACAAAGCTAAAATCGTGTTTACTGTCACGCCGAAGCAAGCGGATCATGGTAATTTGCAGATTGAATTGGTCAATGACCTAGGGCAAGCAGCTGCTCGTATTGTATTTGATGCAGAAGGACAAATTTTGAATAAAGCGGGATACCGTATGGCGTCGTTACAATCTTACGAAGCTGGAAAAACCTATCGTATCGAGTTGACGGCAAATGTGCAAACCCGCTCTTATGATATCAATATCAACGGAACCGATAAGGGAACGCGTCTGTTTTTTCAGCCGGTAAGTGAGATTAGCCGCGTAGCGTTCCGTACTGGAGATGTCCGTCGATATCCAGATGCCGATACGCCAACCGACCAGAATTTTGATGTGGATGATGCGGATGGAATGGACAACGAAGCAGCATACGCTATTTCGTCATTCCAGGCCGAAAAATTGAATTAATGATTAACCGAAAGTTTGATATGAAGCGTAGTTTTAGGAGTGTATGGGTCATTTGCCTGTGGTTTGTGGGATTGTCTTTTTCTAACGCCCAAACCAAAACTGTGAAGTATTTGTCGGGTACAGGAAATGATGACACAGTGCTCTGGGATTTTACCGTAACGGGTGGTATGCGTGCGGGGGAGCAGACAAAAATCCCGGTACCATCCAATTGGGAGCTGCACGGTTTTGGTCAATATAACTATGGTTTTGATAAGGAGGAGAAAAAGGGGAAAGAAGAAGGGCTGTATAAGTATACTTTTCAAGTAGATAAAGCTTGGAAGGGATCCGTGGTGAACTTGGTATTCGAAGGGGTCATGACCGATGCCGAAGTTAAAGTAAATGGAAAATCTGCCGGTGCAATCCACCAAGGGGCTTTTTATGTCTTCAAATACGATATTTCTAAGCTGTTAAATTATACAGGTAAAAACTTACTGGAGGTGACGGTTGCCAAACATTCGGCGAACAAATCTGTCAATGCCGCTGAAAGGGAAGGTGATTTCTGGGTATTTGGCGGTATTTTTCGCCCGGTTTATCTGGAAGCATTTCCGCAAGATCACATCCAGCGAGTGTCCATTGATGCGAAAGCTGACGGGCAGTTTCGTAGCATCATCAAGAAGCAGGGCAAAGCCGATGCGGTGCAGGTGCAGCTGCACGATGCCGCGGGGCGGTCGTATGGCGAGGTGCTTCGCGCTGACTTTGAGGGTGATCAAGCCGAACTCAAGGGCACATTTTCGGACCCTGCATTATGGTCTTCGGAATTTCCGAATCTGTATCAAGCACATATTTCTTTATTCCAAAATGGTAAAAAGGTACACGAAATGCGTCAAAAGTTCGGCTTCCGTACCGTGGAGGTCAAGGAAAGAGATGGCGTTTATGTAAATGGCGTTAAAATCAAATTTAAAGGGGTTAACAGGCACTCTTTTACACCCGAATCTGGACGTACCACCAGTAAGGCGGTCAGTATCCATGATGTAAATTTGATCAAGGAGATGAATATGAACGCTGTGCGTATGGCGCATTACCCACCTGACAACCACTTTTTGGAAGTCTGTGATTCGTTGGGCTTATATGTAATGAATGAATTGGGGGGATGGCACGGATATTACGATACGCCTACAGGTACCAAGTTGACAGAGGAAATGATGATTGCATCGGAAAATCATCCGTCGATTATTTTCTGGGCCAACGGAAATGAAGGGGGGCATAACCCCGAACTCGATAGTGTATTTTTTGCCAACGATATCCAGAAGAGACCGCTGATCTACCCTTGGGCGGTATACGGCGGCTTCGAAACCACGCATTACCGCGAATATAATTATGGTATCGGAACCTATGACCATGGACATAATATTGTGATGCCTACGGAGTTTCTGCATGGTATGTTTGACGGCGGTCACGGTGCCGGAATTGAAGATTATTGGAAGGCGATGTGGGCGAACCCATTGTCGGCCGGCGGCTTCCTCTGGGATTTTCAAGATCAGGGAGTTATACGTACGGATAAAAATAACTTCGTGGATACCAAAGGTAATCTAGGTGCCGATGGTATTGTTGGGCCTCATTATGAGAAGGAAGGTAGCTTTTATACCATCAAAGAGGTATGGAGTCCAATTTTCTTCGAGAAAAGAGAAATGACAGCCGGTTTTGACGGGACTTTTCATATTGAAAACAGATACGCATTTACCAATATCAACCAATGTTCGTTTAGCTATGAACTGAAAAAATTAGGGCAATATGGCGAAGATAAGGGTAGCCGTACCGGAACGATTACTGCACCGGATATTGCGCCTTACGATAAGGGGATTTTAAAATTGGATTTTCCAGCGGAGTGGCGAGATTATGATGCTTTATATATCACCGCAAAAGATAGGAATGGTCTGGAAATTTTCACGTGGAGTTTTCCGATTAGTCTGCCGAATAAAGTGGCACAGAACTTTATCCGTAAGGGCAATGCGGCCATCGAAACTTCGGAGTCAGATTCCAGTTATTTAGTGGCTGCAAATGGAATCACCCTGAAATTTAACAAGAGAAGTGGTTTTTTGGAAGAAGTCAAAAACGCCAACGGTGTTATTCCTTTTAACAATGGACCACAGGTTGAAGAAGCGGTGACCAATTACAAGAATTTTACGCTGCGAAGGGACGGAGACACCGTGGTTATTGCCTCTACCTTTGATAAAAAAGAAAGCTACAATACACTGACTTGGACGGTTTATCCTTCGGGACAGCTGAAAATGCATGTGCAATATTTCCCAAAAGAATACTTCACCAAATATGTGGGTGTGAATTTCTCTTTTCCGGAAGACAAGATCAAAGGCGTGGAATATATGGGGAATGGCCCGTACCGGGTGTGGAAAAACCGCATGAAAGGAAATCAATTTGGCGTATGGAAGAAAGATTATAACGATGTAGCTACCGGAGAGGTGCCTTTTATCTATCCGGAGTTTAAAGGCTATCATAGCCATATGTATTGGACAAAATTTATGACCGATGAACAGTCGTTTCTGGTGTTCACCGATCGGGAAGATGTGTTTCTACGCCTATTTACACCGAAAGAACAGCAGGATACGGATTGGAAGAATATGGAGCCGACCTTTCCGAGTGGCGACATCTCCTTCATGAACGGTATATCGGCTATCGGCACGAAAACACAGAAGCCGGAGACAACCGGTCCAATGGGTATGAAGCATGTATATTACGATTTCGAAAAGGAGCCCATCCGTGCATTGCACATGGTACTTTATTTTGATTTCTCCGGGCAGTAATGGGGGATGAAAGGAAGCCGTAAAAAAGAATAGGATGTCTTGAATATACATAATAAGAGAAGATAATGAAAGAAATGGCGAAGATACTATCGGTGATGTTAGGCTTATGTTTTAGTCTAACAGCAATTGCCCAGCCTCATGCTGAGCATCTACTTGTAGAGCTGCTTCGCAACCCGTTAGGAATCGATAAAGCGAGTCCTCGTCTGAGCTGGCGGATTTTGAGCGAAGAACGGAATGTGAAACAAACGGCGTACCGCGTTCTCGTGGCCTCCTCCTTCGCGAAACTCGATCGGGATGAGGGTGATCTTTGGGATTCAGGGCAGGTTTTTTCGGATAATTCCATTTCGGTTTTTTACGACGGTAAAGCCCTGAAGAGTGATGCCGAGGTCTTCTGGAAAGTTAAAGTATATACCAATAAAGGAGAATGTGATTGGTCTGCTCCCGCACGTTGGCAGGTTGGTCTATTGTACTATAAAGACTGGGATAAGCGATGGATTGGATTCGATAGGTATTTTAACACCGATGATCACCAGGCCGGTTATCTATCGGCGCGCTATTTCCGAAAAGAGATTTCGTTATCTAAAAAAGTGGCGAAAGCTACGGCCTATATTATAGGTCTGGGATTGTACGAATTTTATATTGATGGGAAGAAAATAGGTGATCAGGTGCTGGCTCCGGGGTTGACGGACTACACGCAAAATGTGATGTACAATACCTTTGATGTGACCGAGCAACTCAGCGGGAACAACCATGCATTGGGCGTGACTTTAGGAAATGGACGCTATTATGCGGTCCGCCAGGAAAAGCCCTATAAAGTCAAGGATTTTGGTTTCCCGAAGATGCAACTGCAGATTCGGATTACCTATACCGATGGCTCTAAACAGACGTTGTACACCGATAATACTTGGAAAGGAACGACCGACGGACCCATCCGCTCCAATAACGAATACGACGGCGAAGTATATGATGCGCGAAAAGAACTGCAAGGTTGGGCATCGCTTGGCTATGATGACACCGCTTGGATACCGGCGGAATACGTGCAGGAGCCCGGGGGGAAATATGAATCCCAGATCAACCGTAACATGAAGGTGATGCAGGATATCAAACCGGTATCGATAACGTCGGAAGACGGAAAATATATACTCGATTTTGGACAGAATTTTTCGGGTTGGGTGAAGATGCGCGTACAAGGCGCCCGTGGTACGGAAGTTACATTACGTTTTGCGGAAGCACTACAGGAGGATGGTACGTTGTCCAGGGATAATCTACGCGCGGCGAAAGCGACGGATACATATATCTTAAAAGGGGATGAGGAAGAAGTGTGGGAACCGAGATTCACCTACCATGGGTTTCGTTACGTGGAAGTGTCAGGGTATCCCGGCGAGGCAGACATAGACGATTTTATGGGACGTTTCGTGTACGACGAAATGGAGACCGTAGGCGAATTCAGTTCTTCCAATCCGCTATTGAACCAGATACATAAAAATGCTTGGTGGGGTATAGCCTCCAATTATAAAAGTATTCCGGTTGACTGTCCGCAACGTAACGAACGTCAAGCTTGGTTAGGCGACCGTCCGACGAGTGCCTACGGTGAAAATTTCCTGTTCGATAACGCGAACTTCTATGTCAAGTGGTTGGAAGATATTCGCCTGTCCCAAAAAACGGATGGCGCCATCCCAGATGTCGCGCCGGCCTTTTGGCGCTACTATAGCGATAACATGACCTGGCCTAGCGCTTACCCTATGATTGCCGATATGCTGTTTCGGCATACGGGGGATGTGCGGGTATTGCAAGACCACTATCCATCCATGAAGAAATGGATGGATTATATGCGCGCGCGGTATATGAACGATAAGGGTATCATCACCAAGGATAGCTACGGTGACTGGTGTGCACCGCCTGCGACCATTGAGGCGGGACGGGGGAAAAGCGCGGACAAGAAATATCCGAATCCGGTGCTATCAACGGCTTATTATTACTACTTATTGCAGCTTATGGCTGATTTTTCAGTACACCTGGGAAATGAACGGGATCGCGCCGATTTTCTGCAGCAGGCTACGCAGATACGAAAGGACTTCAACTTGCAATTTTATAATCAGAACGGTGGATATGGCAACAATACGCTAACGGAAAACTTACTGGCCATGTATTTTGGCTTGGTGGAAGAGGGTGAAAAGGTTAAGTTGGCCGATCGCATTGTCGAGATTATCGAGGAGGAAAACGACGGACACTTAAGTACGGGCGTCGTCGGGACGCAATGGATCATGCGTACACTGACCGATATGGGACGGTCCGACCTGGCTTTCAAGTTAACTACAAACAAGACTTATCCTTCGTGGGGATATATGATCGAACACGGGGCGACGACAATTTGGGAGCTTTGGAACGGGAATACCGCGCATCCGCAGATGAACTCCGAAAACCATGTCATGATGTTGGGCGATTTGCTCGTGTGGTCTTACGAAAATCTCGCAGGTATCAAGTCCAAGGAAAATGGGTTTCAAACGATCCGGATGAAACCGGAAATGATTGAAGGACTGGATAGTGTTAACGCGAGTTACCATAGTCTGTATGGTGAGATCGCGTCAAACTGGTCAAAGAGCAAGTCTGCACTTGAATGGACAGTGTCTATTCCCGCAAACGCAAAAGCAGAAATATACCTGCCGACGAAAAATTTATCAGCCGTAACAGAGAAAAATAAAAAATTACAAGATCACAAAGATATCGAAGTGTTGTCGGAAGAAGCAGGTAAGGTGAAAATCTTGGCAGGATCAGGAGTTTATCATTTTAAGATAAAACTTTAAAAAAACAATAAAGAATAAATTATATGAAAAACATAGTCATTATTATTCTGACGAGCTTCTTAGCTGCGAGTGTTACAGCACAGGATAATGTCGGGGAACAAAAAAAGGCGACCGAGTGGAGTGCCTCGCTTCAACTAAATGATGCTGAAAAAGAAGCACAAGTAAAAACCTTAATATATAATCACCTCATTGCAGTGAAAGACTGGCATAATAGCCATCCTGCTAGTACGGTTCCTGCCGGAATTAACCCTTTAACGGGGCAGAAATTAAGTGAACTAGACAGAACGATCATAGCGGATTCTGCTATGCCGGAAACCGTCCATCAAACCTTAATGGGTGGTTTAAGAGAAGAATTGGATGCTGCTCAGGTAGCCTTTATATTGGATAAATATACGATTGGGAAAGTTGATTTTACGATGCAGGGTTATAAAGCCATTGTTCCAGATTTAACTGCGGAAGAAGAAAAGGTAATCCGAACGCATTTAGAAGAAGCACGGGAAATGGCTATTGACTACAAAAATATGAAACAGATCTCTGCTATTTTCGAGATATATAAAACCAAATCAGAGCAGTATTTGAATGCCAATGGTAGAAGTTGGAGACAGCTATATAAAGATTACGTCAATAAAGTTAGAGCCGAAAAAGTGAAAAAATCAAATGAAAAATAAGATAGGTTTAACCGTTATTCTCAGTTTTTTGTTCCTTTTTGAGACACAAGCACAACCAAAAAACGCTTTAGATAAGTGGCAAAAGGGGATTGTAAAAGATGAATTTATCTACGATAAAGCCACTTTCCCTTCTTGTCATTCCGCGAGCATTGCGGAAACGACTGCCGGAAATTTGGTATACACTTTTTTCGGAGGAACGAGAGAACGCAACCCAGATGTCGAGATTTATATTTGTAGGTATGAAAATGGAGCATGGACGCCTCCTACGTCTGTTGCAGATGGTGTGCTGGAAGATGGAAGCAGACTGCCGACTTGGAATCCCGTACTATATCAGGTTCCTAACGGTGATCTACTATTGTTCTACAAAATTGGCCCTAAACCATCCGAATGGTGGGGCATGTTAAAGCGTTCTACAGACGACGGAAAAACGTGGTCGGCTGCCGAAAAACTTCCCGAAGGATATCTGGGACCGGTTAAGAACAAACCTGTTTTATTGAGCAATGGTAATTTAATTTGTCCGACGAGTACCGAAGGGGACGGCTGGAATATCCACTTTGAAATTACACCCGATTTCGGGAAAACCTGGCGTAAGGTAGGTCCAATTGCGACGGGTGAAGATAATCTCCAAGGGATTCAACCTAGTGTGTTAGACCATGGTAATGGTACATTACAGATCTTAGCCAGAAGCCGTAATTGGGCACTGGTTGAATCATGGTCATATGATAATGGCGAAACCTGGACACCGTTGCATAAAACAACACTGCCTAATAATAACTCGGGCACGGATGCGGTTACCATGGATAATGGTATGCATGTTCTGGTATACAACCACGTTTTACCGGGGCCCGAAAATCCAAAAGGACCACGTACACCACTGAATGTGGCGATCTCTACAGATGGTAAAAAGTGGCATGCCGTGTTGATTTTGGAAGATTCTCCTATTAGCCAGTATTCCTACCCAGCCGTTATACAAACGAAGGATGGCTTATTGCATTTCGCTTATACATGGCGGCGGCAAAAGATGAAGCATGTCGTGGTGAACCCTAAGAAATTAAAGAAAAGAGTGATAAAAGATGGTGTTTGGCCAACGGTGAAAGGCTACGAACTGCCTACTTTAGAAACTTACAAAGCAGAAGAAGAATAAATAGATTATCGAATAAAAATATGTCAATAGATCGGATATTAAAGGTTAGCTTTCCGGGGAAGTTGGTTTTTGGAAATGGTGTGCTGAAACAGCTGGCCGAGGATGTCGTAGCGCAGGGATATAAGGCGGTCGTTATTATGACAATTAAGCCGTTATTAGATCAATTAGCGGATTTGACGGCCGTATTGGAAAAAAATAATATAGCACTGCAGATGGATACCAGTGTGGAGCAGGAGCCTTCTTTTTCCGATGTGAAAAGCGTGTTGCAACAGCTTTCATCGTTTTCCGCAGATGCGGTCATCGGTATCGGTGGTGGCAGCGTATTGGACGTCGCTAAAATAATTGCGGCTCAGTTGGACAACACGCAACCCCTAGAAGAGATTGTTGGAAATGGGATGTTAACGGGGCGAAATAAGGCTCTCCTTTGCGTGCCAACGACGGCGGGGACAGGAAGTGAGATGTCTCCAAATGCTATTTTAGTGGATGACGAAAATCAGAAAAAAGGTATCATCAGCCCTTTTTTGGTTCCAGATAAAGTCTATATAGACCCGCTGCTGACAATCGGTGTACCACCCGCTGTAACTGCAGCTACTGGCTTGGATGCGCTAACGCACTGTTTGGAAGCCTATACGAATAAGTTTTCACAGCCTTTTATAGATATGTATGCTTATGAGGGCATGCGGCTGATAGCCGCGAATCTGGAAGAGGCGGTACATAACGGGACAAATGAAGAGGCACGGTATCATGTAGCGATGGGAAGTATGCTGGGGGGTGTTTGTCTCGGACCCGTTAACACGGCGGCAGTCCATGCGCTATCGTACCCTTTGGGAAGTCTATTCCATTTAGCACACGGCCTTTCCAATGCCTTACTATTACCTTATGTGATGGAGTATAACTATGTAGCTTCTCCCAAAAAATATGCGGAAGTGGCTGTTGCTTTAGGATGTGACCGCTTAACTACAGACGAAGAAACAGCCCGTGCCGGTATTGCGAAAATTAGAGCGCTGATCAGCGCTTGTGGTATCCCTGCTCGTTTACGCGATGTAGAAATACCTCGAGAGGCCATTCCGCAAATGGCGGAGGATGCGATGAAGATTACCCGCCTATTGGTCAACAACCCGAGAGAGATTACCTTACACGATGCCGTAACTATATTTAATGCTGCTTACTAAATGAAAGAAATAAAAACAAAAAAAGAAACTATTGTACCAGTGGTTGCTCCACTGAAACAAGATTTGAATTTGGACCATGATGCAGTGGCCCGTATATTCTCGTATTTGTATACCAATGGAGCCACACCGTTTATCTTAGGTACCACAGGCGAATCAGCGTCGCTCTCGAATGCGTTTAAAGAAGCCTATCTTAGAACGGCTGTGGCCAATAGACCGAAGGGTGAGAAACTATATGTGGGGATTTCGTCAAATATTCTCGAGGATTCCATTTCCTTCGCTAACTTAGCATTCGACTTAGGCGTTTCTCAAGTAGCGGCGACATTACCTACTTATTATAAATTGTCGGATGCACAGATGGAAAAATACTATCTGGATTTAGCCGAGGCGATTACACCTGATCTGATTGTCTACAATATCCCTGCAACCACCCATATGTCGATCCCACTGAATCTTTTGGATAGGCTAAGTCATCACCCCAAGATTGTGGCTGTAAAGGACTCCGAGCGTAATATGGAGCGGTTGGATCAGTCGCTTGAGTTATGGAGAGATCGAACAGATTTTAAGCATTATATGGGCTGGGCAGGGGCATGTGCTCATTCGTTAATAAACGGTGGTGATGGAGTTGTACCGAGTTCCGCAAATTTCGCTCCTGCCATATATCGGGATATGTGCTTAGCGGTAGAACAAGGAGATCTGGAAAGTGCTTACGCGTTACAAAAACAATCAGACGACTTAGGTGCTTTGTATCAATCCAACAAATCGTTGGGAGAATCCTTATGGGCACTGAAAATATTGATGAAGCAGTTGGGTTTATGCGAATCGCATATGATGCCACCCTTGTATACTTTAGGAAAACAAGAAGAAGAACATATTGTGAAAGCCTATCAAACGTTGATAGCAAAGGATAACATTAAACTGAATTTAGTTAGTCATGTATAAACCGATTATTGGTATTACCATGGGGGATCCGGCGAGTATCGGTCCCGAAATAGCATTGAAAGCATTATTGGATACGCGTGTGCAAGCTATTTGCAAACCTATTTTGGTTGGGGACGCGGCAGTTTTTCAGCAAATAGCATCGCTGTTGCATATCCCGATACGTATCCACGCTGTAGAACAGGTTTCAGAAGCCCAGTTTATAGCTGGAGAAGCAGATGTATTGGACTTGAAAAATACAAATCTCTCTAAAGTAACCTTCGGAGAGATATCAGCGGAGGCCGGCAATGCCTCGTTCGAAGCGGTTACTAAGGTGATAGACTTAGCATTAAACGGAGCGGTAAATGCCACCGTAACAGGACCAATAAATAAGAAGTCAGTTAACGAGGCAGGACATCATTTTGCAGGACATACAGAAATTTACGCGCATTATACACAAACAAAAAAGTATGCGATGCTTCTCGTGGAAGAAAACATGAAGGTTATTCATGTGTCTACACATGTGTCGTTACGGCAGGCTTGCGACCTTGTCAAAAAGGACCGGATTGTGGAAGTGACAGAACTATTGCATCAGGGTTTGGTGAGTTTGGGAGAAACTAATCTAAAAATAGGGATAGCGGGTTTGAATCCGCATGCAGGTGATTCGGGGTTATTCGGTACAGAAGACGATGAAGAGATTGTACCCGCAGTAGAAGAGGCTCGTAGACGTGGATACGATGTAGAAGGCCCTGTTCCTGCGGATACCTTGTTTTCGAAAGCTGCGACAGGTTATTACGGCGGTATTGTCGCCATGTATCACGACCAGGGGCATATTCCATTTAAGTTGACAGGTTTTAAGTGGAACGCCGAGAAAAAGCAAATGGATAGTGTAAAGGGTGTGAATATTACGATGGGTTTGCCGATTATCCGGACATCCGTAGATCATGGTACGGCCTTTGAAATTGCTGGAAAAGGTGTGGCAAGTCCAGATGCAATGATATTGGCGATTGAATCTGCGGTGCAATTGGCATCAAATAAATAATACGTATGACGATATTGGTAATTGCGGATGACTTGACAGGTGCTGCTGAAATAGGCGGGATAGCTTTGCGCAACGGATTATCGGTAGAAATTGTACATACGTTGGCAAAGCCAACAAATAAAGATGTCCAGATACTGAACACGAATACACGTTCTATGAGAGCAGACGATGTGATTATACATCTGAGGAAGCTTTTTGCTGCTGACTTTTCGTATTGTTGGGACTGGATCTATCTCAAGTTTGATTCTGCTTTACGTGGGCATATTGTTGCGGAGATCTCGTTTTATCGTGAGGTTCTTCAAAAAGATCGTGTTGTTTTTTGCCCTGTAAATCCCGCGTTGGGGCGCGTGATTGCAGACGGTTTGTATTGGGTGGAAGGAAAGCCTATTGCGGAAACGGATTTTGCACGTGATCCAGAGTTTCCGATTCGGAAAAGTGGCGTATTGGCGGCAATTGGTGCAGAGTCGTGGGTACTTGCAAAAGATGTACCGACAGCCCCCAACGGAGATATACCTTACACGGTTGCCGCTGTCGGGGATGTGGATGATCTGAATCGATGGGCAGCGTCTCCAGCGTTTTTTGGAATTTATGCAGGAGCAGCAGCTTTTTTCGAAGCGTTGCTGCATCACCGTGTGCCTGCTTTTTCAAAAGATGTAGCGGATGAATCTCTTCCAATCCCACCTCTTCTCTACGTTTGTGGATCCAATCATGAACAGAGCACAAAGCGGGTGAGGAGCTTAGATTTTGATGAAGTCGTATATTGGCGACATACAGGGCAGGAACAAACATTAGCCCGGACTATATGTCAGAAAATCGAGAAGAGAGGGATAATCGTATTTGCTGTGGATCCTTTAGAACGTGTAGGAGCATCTACTATTCGTACATCTATGGCACAGGTGGTGGCACTGGTGCAGCGGGATTGTGCGGTGCACGAGTTGTTGATTGAGGGCGGAGCGACAGCCAGAGCGGTGTTGGAAGCTTTACATATCGATACGCTTTGGCCAATAGGCGTACACGGATTGGGTGTGATTCGGAACCATGTGCCGGGAACCACATGGACAGTAACATTGAAACCGGGGAGTTATCCTTGGACTGATAAATTATGGGTATTTTAGCCCAATCGATGTAACATCGAGTAATGATAGTTAAACCTTATGTTAAGCATATTTGATTACGGAATAATAATAGCAGTTTTATTGATCACCTTATATTTCGGTCTTCGATACGCTAAAAATCAAAAATCGACCGAGGCGTATTTTTCCGCTAAAGGACGTGTCCCTTCTTGGGCAATTGGGATGTCACTTTTGGCGACCCTAATTAGTAGTGTTACTTTTCTGGGGTATCCAGCAGAGGGCTTTTCAAACAACTGGATATTACTTGTGCAAGGTCTTATGGTGCCGATTGTATTGTTGGGTACCGTGTGGTTCATTGTACCGTTGTACCGAAAAGTAATCGGATTGAGCACCTACGAGTACTTCGAGAAGCGTTTTGGCAATTTTGCACGCTATTATAGTTCCATCGCATTCGTCTTGCGCCAGTTCTCTGGCATGGGAACTGTTTTGTACCTGTTGGCCGTTGCCCTATCGAGTATGACCGATATAAATACCTATTGGATTATACTTGTGGTGGGAAGCATTATTGTGATCGTTAATCTGCTTGGCGGTATCGAGGCGGTCATCTGGCTGGATGTATTTCAAGGCTTTATGCTCTTTGCCAGTGGAATTCTTTGTTTGTTGGTCGTTATTTTCTCCGTGAATGGTGGACTCCCAGAAGTATGGCGTGTTGCATCAGAAAATGGACGAACGGGATTTGGACCATATGATCTGGATTTTACTCGATTGACCTTTGTGGTAATGGCGATCAATGGAATGTTTTACGCTATCCAAAAGTATGGTACCGACCAAACGGTGATTCAGCGCTACCTAACGGCACGCTCGGACAGGTCGGCTATCCGTGCTTCCTTGATGGGTATTTTGCTGACGGTTCCGGTATGGTCACTTTTTATGTTTATCGGCACGGCTCTTTTCGTGTATTATACACAGCAACCGTTACCTGATGATGTGGGCCCCAATAGCGTATTCCCTTATTTTATCATGACACAGCTCCCGGTAGGTGTAGTCGGTTTTATATTAGCGGCCATGATCTCTGCAGCTATATGTAGTTTAAGTGCAGACCTTAATTCGTTGGCGGCTGTAGGTATTGAAGATTATTATAAAAAGCTTCGTCCAGAAAAGGTGGATAACGAATATTTGAGAGCGAGCAGGTGGATGGTTGCCATTGCGGGAATCCTATCAATGTTGATCGGGTTTATCTATGTAGAATTGGGCAGCGAAAGTATTCTTGGTATTATTTTTACACTGTATGCCATTTTTTCGGGGGGGATTGTGGGTGTCTTCTTATTGGGGATTTTTACGGAACGTGCGAATCGTCAGGGAATAAATATAGCTATTGTGGTATGTGTGCTCTTTACGGCGTATGCGTTTTTAACCAGTACCGAGATCGAATTTAATGGAAAGTCGTTCGTCCTGCTTGATCTCGGCGAATTTAATTTTACACATAATAAAATGATGCTTGGGGTGTATAGCCACTTGGTCGTTATCGTTGTGGGATATGTTGCCAGCTTATTCTTTCCAAAGCCGGAGCTGGATCCAAATTTATATTATAGAGGCTGGAAGGCAAACCGCAAATTGGATAGAGAAAGGGGAATAGAATCATGAAAAGAATTTTAATGATCGTGGGATTATGTTGGTGCTGTTGGACGGGAGCGGTGCAGGCTCAAAATTCGGATGATAAGTACCGGGTACCCTTGAAAGATGTTATTGACATGTTAGAAGCGCGATACGACATCCAAATTAAATATGATGAAAGCCAAGTCAAAGATAAATGGCTGAATTACGCGAAATGGCGTTTCCGACCCGATGTAGATGAAACGCTTCGAAATGTACTGGGGCCCTTAGATATGAAAGTGAATAAAGAGGGTGAGCGGAAGTATAAATTAAAAGAATACGAATATTACCGTTGGGAGCCACAGGATGGATGGGATTACCTCGATTACCTCGCTGCCCAATATCAGGACAAGGCGAGTTGGGAGAGTCGAAAACAGGAGATCCGTGCAGACCTATACAAGGCCTTGAAACTCTCGCCTCTGCCGAGCCTTCCGGAATCGGTACCCTTAGTTACAAAAAAAAGAAAGTTTACAGATTATACTGTTGAGAATTTTGCATTGGAGATTCTGCCAGGGGTCTATATCAATGGCTCTATTTATCGTCCGTTGAATTCGAAAGGGGGAGTACCTTTGGTGATGAGTCCCGATGGACATTGGTTCGGGCATCGCTTTCGGAAAGATGCGCAGATTCGCTGCGCTATGCTCGCGAAAATGGGAGCCGTTGCCGTGAGTTATGATCTCTTTGCCTGGGGAGAATCAGGATTGCAGTTTGATTATAGTGACCACCGCAGAAGCTTAGCAGTGACGATACAAACTTTAGGCGCGTTACGGATATTGGATTGGATGTTGGCTGATCAACAAATAGACGAGGAACGTGTGGGGATTTGTGGTGGATCCGGTGGCGGAAGCCAATCGGTACTCTTAACTGCGCTGGATGATCGGATTAAACTGAGTGTGCCTGTAGTATCTCTTTCCTCGTATCACTTTGGTGGATGCCCTTGTGAAAGCGGGATGCCTATACACGCTGCTGCACGAGGTACAAATAACGTAGAGTTGGCAGCGATGGCGGCTCCGAGGCCGCAACTGCTTATCTCGGATGGTCACGATTGGACCGCACAGATGCCGGAACACGACTTTCCGTATCTCCAAAAGATATATGCGTACTATGGAAAAGCAGACTACGTAGAAAATGTACATCTTCCGGAGGATGGACACGATTTCGGCTACTCGAAACGGAAGCCGGTCTACGATTTTATCACGAAGCATTTTAGACTCGACACGCGGGGGCTAAAAAATGCAGCAGGCGATTATGATGAATCTCGCTGTGTGATTGAAGAAGAAACAGCCTTATATGCATTTGGGCCGAATGGGGAAAATCTGCCCTCAAACGCGATAAAAGGCTATGAAAATTTAGAAAAACTCTTTAAAGATCAATAACATGGAATCATTAAATAGAAGAGCATTTATAACAACGGCTGTCCTTGGTGCGACGGCGTTGATGTTGCCAAGTACAGGATGGCCACTTGAACGGAATAAACAACGCTATAAGGTGGCGGTTATCGATTTGATGATCTTGAAAAGGCAAAAGCTTAGTGCCGTGAAATTGACCAGTGAAATTGGCGCAGACGGTCTGGAAGTTGATATGGGTGGATTGGGTAATCGCGATACATTTGATAATAATTTTTTCAATGAAGAGTTTCGTACAAATTATATGAACGAATTAAAGGAATATGGCATCGAAATAGCTTCGGTCGCGATGACCGGTTTTTACGCACAATCTTTTGCAACGCGGCCTACATACCAACAAATGGTAGGCGACTGTCTGAAGACTTGCCAGCTATTGGGAGCGAAGATAGCCTTTTTACCACTGGGGGTACAGGGCGATTTAGTGCAAAATCCAGAACTGCGTCCGGCGATTGTAGAACGGTTGAAAGAAGTGGGAAAGATGGCAAAAAAGGCAGGTGTTATCGTTGGAATAGAAACGGCCCTCGATGCGCGGGGAGATGTGGAATTGTTAAAAGAGATTGGATCGAAGAATGTCCAGATCTATTTTAATTTTTCCAATCCGTTAAAAGAAGGACGGGATTTAATAGAAGAACTCCAGATCTTAGGTAAGAAGCGTATTTGCCAAATTCATTGTACAGATGAAGACGGTGTATGGTTGGAAAACAATACACGCCTAAACATGCCCAAAGTGAAAGAAACCTTAGATAAGATGGGGTGGAAGGGCTGGTTAGTGATCGAGCGCTCCAGAGATGCGAGCTTGTCGCCTCGGATGGTGAAAGAGAACTTCGGGGCAAATACACGGTATGTAAAATCTGTTTTTCAAAAATAAAGGCCTTATCGCCGGTTAAAAACTATCATTGTATGAAAACGATATGGATTGGTTTAATAGCGCTTTTGTGTGCGGCTTGTGCCTCGACCTCTTTGCAGGAAAGATTAGATAGCAACTTACTGCAATATGACGAAGTGGGAGCTGCTGTAATGCCAGATAGTATTGCAGCAATTCAGTCACCTTTTTTCGAATACGGCTTCAAACGTCCCACCTTTCCGGAACGTATCGATTCGCTGTCTCCTAGCGAGGACGTTATTCAGGAAGGTATCGATCAATTGGCATCCGCAGGAGGTGGAACATTGGTATTGACCGAAGGCGACTATCTGTCAGGGAGAATAGAATTAAAATCGAATATCAACCTACATTTACAAGAGGGAGCGGTGATCACGTTCAAAAGTGAGATTGCCGATTTCTTGCCGGTGGTATATACACGAAATGAGGGAATAGAGTTATACTCGTTAGGGGCATGTATCTATGCGAACGACGCTGTGAATATTGCCATTACTGGCAAGGGGAAATTGGTAGGTCCAGGGGAGGGATCCATACGCGAGCAGACGATGACGCACGACGTAATCGAAAATATCGTGCGCAGCGACACACCGATAGAAGAGCGTATATACGATGGTAAAACGACAGAATTTATTTTTCCGCCAGCGATGATTGCGCCGATCAACTGTAAACAAGTTTTTATTGAAGGGCTTACTTTAGAGCGCTCTGCTTTTTGGAATGTCGTGCCGACATTTTGCGAGGATGTGATTATCCGGGGAGTACAGGTGCATTCTAAGGGTATTCCCCGTGGTGATGGGATAGATATTGAATCGTCCAAAAATGTACTAGTCGAGTATTGTAGTCTGTATACGGGCGACGACTGTATCGCCATAAAAGCAGGTAGGGGATATGACGGGCTTCGTGCAGCCAAGCCTTCAGAAAATATTGTGGTACGTTACTGCTTAGCCGGCGAAGGGCATGGTGGTATCACTTTGGGCAGTGAAACAGCGGGTATGATTAAAAATTTATACGTCCACGACTGTGCCTTTGATGGAACGGATGTGGGGATACGCTTTAAAACACGCCGTCCACGCGGTGGTGGCGGGCAAAATATAGCCTTCGAAAATATCCGGATGAATACGGGGAAATCTGCGTTACGCTGGGATATGTTGGGAAGTTCGCAACACGTAGGTGCGCAGGCCAGCCGTGACTTCACAGTGGAAGTCAATGCCCTGACACCGAGATTTTCGGATGTAACCATTAATAACGTGCTCATCGAATCAGCTCGGGAGTGTATTCATGTAGAAGGAATTCCCGAATCGAGGTTGGAAAATGTGATGATTTCTAACATGCACGCTACAGGAAAACGCTATTTGGCGATCAAGGATGCGAAAAATTTTGTGATAAAAGACAGTGAGATACATTGTGACGACTGTGGGGTGGACAGTGTGCATGTCACGGGGTTAGTGCAGGAGAATGTAACGACGACTACTCCGTAACCTGTTTGATTGCAGGGGATTCCCGCGGATTATTTGAGGTGCTTTACATAAAAATATTTTTTCGTTTATTTGTTTTTTTCTTTGTTTATTGCGTTTTATTTTCGATATTTAACATTAGTAAACTTTACCTTGTTAAATAATTATGCTGCCAATACAACGAAGGGAGAAAATATTAGGCTTGCTGAAAGAAGATGGTGCAGCCAAAGTGATAGACTTAGCGAATCTTTTTAAGGTCACTGAAGCAACCATTCGTCAAGATCTGGAGAAACTGGAAAAGGAAGGTCTTATTTCGCGAGATCATGGAGGTGCCTATCTCCGTAACATAGAAGATCAGGTTCGAAATTTTTCGCTTTCACATCAAAACGAAAATATAAACAAAAAAGAGCAAATCGCCGTAAAATGTGTCGAACTGATTGAGAACGGCGATACGATCATTCTCGATTCGGGCTCCACCACCACCGAGATTGCTCGTAAAATAAAAGGTCTGAAGAACCTGACCGTGATTACCAATGCGTTGAATATCGCCCTGATGCTGGGTGCAGAACCGGGCATAGAGGTGATCATGACCGGAGGAGAGTTTAAGCCGCCTACCTTGTCACTTACCGGGCAAAAAGCAGCTGATTTTTTTAAGGGCATTAATGTGCAGAAGCTTTTTTTGGCCACGGCAGGTGTATCCTTGAAGGCCGGACTGACTTATCCTAGTATCAGCGATATCGTCGTTAAAAAGGCAATGGTCGAGGCCGCAGAGCTGACCTATCTGGTGGCAGATTCCACGAAGTTGGGGAAAACATCGTTCGCCAGTTTGGGTGCCATGTCGCTTATTGATTATTTGGTTACGGATGCAGGTATACAGGAGACACATAAAAAGATGTTTAAGGATCATGAAATTGAGATTATCATAGCGAATTGAGGGGCGCTGGGATAAAAAGTTAAATATAAATCACATAGAGAGAGAAACAAATGAATACAGGAGTGCTAGGTGTAATTTTTGGAAACAGGGATTTTTTTCCAGACCATTTGGTAGGAACTGCGCGCAACGAGGTGATGCGGTCCTTGGATACGGCAGGGTTGAGCTATAAGATGTTGCAGGAATCCGATACGGAAATGGGAGGGGTGAAGACCTTTGCAGACGCTCAGAAATGTGCGAACCTTTTTAAGGCGAGCCGGGAAGAGATTATGGGAATCTTAGTGGTGCTGCCCAACTTTGGAGATGAAAGGGGGATTGCGGAGGCGATCAGTCTATCAGGGTTAGATGTGCCCGTGCTCGTGCAGGCTTATCCAGACGATCTAGATAAACTGGATGTCGCTCGTCGACGTGACGCTTGGTGTGGCAAGATCTCTGTCTGTAATAATTTATACCAATACGGCATTAAATATAGTCTCACAGATCAGCACGTTATCCGCCCAGATGACGAGGGGTTTGTGCAGGAGCTGAAAGATTTTGCGGCTGTTTGTCGGGTGGTTCGCGGATTGAAAGGTATGCGGATCGGTGCGATCGGTGCCAGACCGGGTGGTTTTAATACGGTACGATACAGTGAAAAAATACTGCAAAGAAATGGCATTACGGTTGTAACTGCTGACCTTTCTGAAATTTTGGGACGTGCTAATCGTATCAAAGACGGAGATACGAAGGTGAAAGAACATATAGAAACCATCACCAATTACGCGAAACGGGGACTGACCCCAGATGAGTCGCTGGTGCAAATGGCGAAGCTGGATATTGTACTCAAAGAGTTTGTAGAAGAACATGCGTTAGATGCTACGGCCTTGCAGTGCTGGACATCGTTACAGCAAAATTATGGCTGTAACGTATGTACCTCCATGAGTATGATGAGTGAGAATATGTTGCCGAGTGCTTGCGAGGTGGATGTAACGGGTACATTGACGATGTATGCTATGCAGTTGGCATCCGGCACGCCAAGTGCTTTGGTAGATTGGAATAATAACTACGCCGACGATCCCAATAAAACGGTTTTGTTCCACTGTGGGAACTGGGCAAAGGCATTCCTGCCGGAAATTGAAATTAGTAATGCACCAATTCTGGGCTCATCCTTGGGCGTAGAAAATACATGGGGAGCGCTGGATGGAAGGACACCGGCATCGCCATTGACCTACGGCCGGATCAGTACAGATGATGTGCAAGGTAAAATAAAAGTATACCTAGGCGAAGGAGAACTCACAGACGACGAATTGAATACGTTTGGCAACCGGGCGGTTGCGCAAATTCCCGATCTGCAGGGGCTTATGCAATATGTCTGTCGAAATGGTTTTGAGCATCATGTGGTCATGAATGCATCTAAGACTGGCAAGATACTCGAAGAGGCATTAGGTAACTACTTCTCTTGGGAGGTATATAATCATGATAACAAGTAATGAAAGAATCGTTAGCAAAAAAATCTATTGAATACCGTAAACGTATCTTAAAATACATTTACAAAGCAAAAGCGGGGCATACGGGAGGGAGCTTATCTTGCGTAGACGTGTTGAACGTGCTGTACAATAGGATTATGAATGTAGGACCCTCCAATTTCGATAGTCCGGATAGGGACCGTTACGTCCAGAGTAAAGGGCATTGCGTAGAAGCTTTGTTTGTCGTATTAGCCGACCAAGGGTTTTTCCCGGAATCGGAGCTGGAAACGCTGTGCCAATATAATTCTCATTTTATTGGGCACCCCACACGGAAGGTGCCTGGTGTGGAGCAAAATACCGGAGCCTTAGGGCATGGTCTTTCGCTAAGTGTAGGAATGGCTATCGCGGCTAAGCTGGATAAGAAAGATTATCAGGTATTTACTTTAATGGGTGACGGTGAATTAGCGGAAGGTTCCAACTGGGAAGCTGCGTTGACAGCTTCACACTATAAACTAGATAATCTTTGTGCCATTGTGGACTATAACCGCCTGCAGATTTCGGCACCGACCCGGGATGTGTGCAATACGGATCCGGTGGCGGACAAGTTTAGAAGTTTTGGTTGGGAGGTTGTGGAGGTTGACGGGCATGATTTGGATGCGCTGGAAGCTACATTTCGCAAGCTTCCATTTGCGGCGGGGAAACCCTCTTTGGTGATTGCGCATACCGTGAAGGGCAAGGGGATCAGTTATATGGAGAATGTGCTGAAATGGCATCATGGGGTGCCAAGTGAAGATCAGTATGAACAGGCACAAAAAGAATTGGATAGCGCCCTTTTAGCGCTTTAATATAGAACAGGCTTTGGATATGGATAGAGAGATAAACATGGGAAAGGCAAATTTAGAGGTTTTTTCAGAAACCTTGCAGCATATTGCCGAGAGCAACCGCGATCTATTAGTGGTTACGAGCGATTCCAGAGGATCAGGTAAATTGGTGCCTTTTGCACAACGTTTTCCAGATCAGCTGGTCGAGGTAGGCATTGCAGAACAGAATTTGGTTGGTATATCAGCAGGCTTAGCCTCCGCGGGGAAACAGGTATTTGCCGTTTCGCCGGCTTGTTTTCTGACTGCGAGATCGCTGGAACAGATAAAAAATGATGTGACCTATTCGGACAACGCGGTGACCGTGGTCGGGATCAGTGCAGGAGTGAGTTACGGAGCGTTGGGCTCAACACATCACAGTTTGCACGACTATGCCGTATTACGGGCTATTCACAATATCATTGTTTGTGCGCCGGCGGATAATTTTGAAACGGAGGAAGCTGTTCGACAGGCGGCTGCATTAAACCAGCCGGTGTACCTGCGGTTTGGCAAACGCCCGATGCCCTTACTGCGTAAGGACGTACCTTTTGTGTTAGGAAAGGGACGCGTCCTGCAAGAAGGTAAAGATCTGGCTATTGTTGCGACGGGCGAAATGGTACACCCCGCGTTGGAAGCGGCTGCTTTGCTGAACGAATCCGCAGATATAGAGGTGACGGTGATTAGCATGCATACCGTAAAACCCTTGGATACGGAATTGTTAATACAAGTGGCTGCTACAGGTATGCCGATATTGACGGTGGAAGAGCATAGTGTGTATGGCGGTATGGGAGAAGCTTGTGCTTCATTCCTGTTGCAAGAAGGCTTCCATAACCGTTTCCAGGTGATGGGTATTCCGGATGAATACACCGTAACCGGCTCCCAGCAAGAAATATTTGATCATTATGGTCTGAACGGCCAGGGAATAATGGAAGTTGCCCAACAGCTATTGGGTGTTTCCCAAGAAAAGTAATAGGGTGTATCCCACCCCTAATTATAAACAGATAAATAAACCGATTTTATTATGCGTATCGTAAACAGGTGTCTATGGATGGGAATACTGTTATCGTTATTGATCGCTTGTGGTCGCGGGGAAGCAGACAAAACGCAACAGAAACAGATCGCTATTATTGTTTCCACGCTAAACAATCCCTGGTTTGTATTCTTGGCCGAAACGGCCAGGGAGGAGGCGGAAAGCCGAGGCTATGTGGCCCGGATTTTCGACTCGCAGAACAACACGTCGCTCGAGTCAGATCATTTTGAAAATGCCGTCGCATTGGGTTATGATGCGATTCTGTTGAATGCAACGGATTCGGATGGCTCTGTGGCGAATGCTCGAAAGGCGATAGAGGCGGGTATTCCCGTTTTCTGTATGGACAGAGAGCTAAACAACCCGAATGCGGCCACCTCACAGATCGTATCAGATAGTTATTCGGGCTGTGTGGAATTGGGCGGGCTCTTTGTTCGGTCGCTTGGACAAAAAGGTAAATATGTGGAGCTGCTTGGTTTAGTAGGCGACAATAACACGTGGAACCGGTCGAAAGGATTCCATTATGTAGTCGATCATTTTCCGGAAATCAAGATGGTGGCGCAGCAAAGTGCGGATTTTGACCGAAATAAAGCGATGGAGGTACTGGAGTCTATTTTGCAGGCACATCCCGATATAGATGCTGTGTTCTGCGGTAACGACGCGATGGCTATGGGCGCTTATCAAGCGTTGGTGGCGGCGGGTAAAGATAAAAAGATCCAAGTGTTTGGATTTGATGGTTCGGAAGATGCGGTGAGCTCTATCCAATCTGATGGTCTCGCCGCTACCGTGATGCAATTTCCTCAAAAAATTGCAGAAACGGCCGTTGCTTTCTCGGGAGAATATTTTGAAGGAAAAACCAGTTTCCCCCAAAAAACACTAGTCGATGTCGAATTGGTGACACCTGCAAACGTAAGTATATATTCGAGCTATGGTAAAGAATGATAAAAACATACCGTCTAAAAAACGTAGGGCGCTTAAATATGGACTGATTGGATTAATAGCTGTTTTTTTAATCTATCATTCTTTTGATGTCGTGTCCTTGGATTCGCGTAAGAAGGGTGGCGATGAGGAGGACGTTACTCAATTAGCAGATGCATACTTCCTGCAAAGTTTGCCGAAGGTATTGGCAGATGCGCCCGAACCTTGCACCTTGCTGGCAGCGTTATCGCAAAAAGATCAAGATTGGGCAAGCTACGGAAAGCAGACGAACATCGGGAACCGCTATTACTTTCTCATCCGGGGCGAAGGTAATATACAGGAAATAAAAGACAGCTATGTGCGGGTGGCTTTTGGTGAGGGTGAACAAGCTTGTTCTTTGCGCATCGCAACCGTATACATTTTCGGAAACGAAATTCGCGATGCCTCGGGTAAACTGGCGTTAGCGGATGTGGGTGAATTGACAAAGTTTAATGCGATCTCCGAAAAGCTCAATAAAAGGGTTCGGGAGGAAATTATACCCGAATTTCTGGAAAAGGTACAAGTAGGTCAAAAAATACAAATAACAGGCGCCTTTGCCTTGAATCGCCGTCTCGGTGTCACCGATGATTTTGAAGTTATGCCTGTACAGTTGCAAATCGTGGATTAAGAAAAGAATCGTGGTCTCATTAAGAAATATAACAAAACAATTTAACGGTGTATATGCCCTTCGGGATGTAAACATCGAGTTTCCGGCAGCCAAGGTCATCGCTTTAGTTGGCGAGAACGGCGCTGGTAAATCGACCTTGATGAATATATTGAGCGGCGTGTATCCCGATTACGAAGGAGAATTGCTGTATAAGGGAGAAGTGGTGCAGTTTCAAGGTCCGCGCGACGCGCAAGACCGCGGCATTACGATTATCCATCAGGAGCTCAATTTGATTCCGTATCTCAGTGTGGTCGAGAATATTTTTTTAGGTAGAGAACGGATGACTGCTTGGGGCGCTTTGGATACACCGAAGATGAAGAGCGTAGCTAAAGAACTGCTTTCGCGCCTGAAATTGGAACTTGATCTGGACGTACCTGTGTCGCAATTGAAGGTGGGCGAATGTCAATTGATCGAAATTGCGAAAGCGTTGTTGGTAGAGAGTGAGGTGGTGATTATGGATGAGCCTACGTCGGCCATCAGTGAATCGGAGGTATGCGCGTTGTATGATATTATTGCCGACCTGAAAGCGTCGGGAAAAACGGTCGTTTATATATCGCACAAAATGAAGGAATTGTTTACACTGGCTGACGAATATGTCGTGTTACGCGACGGCCAGGTCGTGAAACAAGGGCCGATGGCTGAGGTGGATGAACAGCAACTGGTTAATATGATGGTGGGCAGGGCACTGGCGGAGCGTGTAAAATGCCAAGATCGGGTTACCGATGCGACGGTCTTGCAGGTGGATAACCTATCGCTTCCACATCCCGTAAAGGAGGGGCTGTTGTTGGAGAACCTGTCTTTTGACCTCTGTAAAGGCGAAATATTGGGTGTTTTCGGTTTGATGGGCGCCGGAAGGACGGAGTTATTGGAAACATTATTTGGACTACGAGGAAAACCGAGCTCAGGTCGCTTTACTTTTGACGAGCAGGAGATATCTTTTTTTACATCACCTAACCAAGCGCTTCGATACGGGCTGGCATTGGTGCCTGAAGACCGAAAGGGCGATGGATTGGTGTTAGGCATGAATGTACGCGCTAACTTATCGCTTTCGGTATTGTCGAGTCTAGAGAACTTAGGCGTGCTGGCGGATGTACAAGAAAAAGAACTTTGTCAGCAGTATGTAGAGCGCCTGCGTATCAAAACGGCTACGGATCAGCAGTACGTGGGTAACCTGAGCGGTGGAAACCAACAGAAAGTTGTGTTAGCCAAATACTTGGCCACAAAGCCAAAAGTGTTGATGCTGGACGAGCCGACGCGGGGTATAGATGTCTATGCCAAACAAGAGATTTATGATTTGATACGGGAGCAGGCAGCCTTGGGCTTAGGCGTTATGGTGGTCTCCTCCGAATTACCGGAGTTATTTGCCATTGCCGATCGGATTCTGGT
Source organism: Sphingobacterium arenae (assembly GCF_014692505.1). Lineage (GTDB taxonomy): Bacteria > Bacteroidota > Bacteroidia > Sphingobacteriales > Sphingobacteriaceae > Sphingobacterium > Sphingobacterium arenae. The sequence goes on from NZ_JACNYK010000001.1 coordinate 894,302, forward strand.
GATGTGCGATGGCCGTATCACCAAACAATTTAAAACGGAAGAAGCTACCGAAGAAACGATATTACAGGCGGCATTGCCTGATCAATAAAGTATGATATATGAACATGAGTATTACATCCTATAAAAAACAGCTACAGCAACTGCAACCATTAATTGCGTTGTTTTTGTTGTGTCTGATTATCGCCATTTTTTCCGATCGTTTCATGACGGTAACCAACCTCTGGAACGTGATGCGGCAAATATCGGTCAATATCTGTATAGCGGTAGGCATGACGTTGGTCATCATCTCGGCAGGGATAGACTTATCCGTAGGATCTGTGCTTGCTTTTGCGGGAGCGGTTACGGCTTCTTTCCTCAGTATGGGGGTGGAACTGCCTTTTTTCGGCGTGTATGTAGGTTTTACAACTTTAGGCGCTATCCTGATGGGAATTACTATGGGGGGAGTCCTAGGCTTGGTAAACGGCTGGGTCATTACCTATTTCAAGGTGCAACCCTTCGTGGCCACTTTAGCCATGTTGACGATTGCGCGCGGGCTCACTATGCTCTGGACGCAAGGATACCCAATTAGTTCACTCGGAGCACCATTCGCGCATCTGGGTACCGGTTGGTTTTTAGGCGTGCCAATTCCGGTATGGATTGCCGCTATTGTTACCGTTCTAGCCGTTTTTGTGATGCGAAAGACCCGTTTTGGCCGCTATATCTACGCTATAGGAGGAAACGAGCGCGCTGCACGCTTGTCGGGTATCAAGGTAAACCAGGTAAAAACATTGGTCTACATGTTGGCAGGAATGCTGGCAGCTGTGGGAGGTATATTGGTAACTTCCCGTCTAGACTCGGCACAGCCCAATGCGGGGATGGGGTATGAGCTGGATGCGATTGCAGCTGTCGTGATAGGTGGCACCTCCTTATCGGGTGGGCGGGGTTTGATTATGGGGACGGTACTTGGTGCGGTGATCATAGGCGTGCTGAACAACGGTTTAGTGCTTTTGGGTGTTTCGCCTTTCTGGCAACAGGTAGTGAAAGGCATGGTGATTTTGATTGCGGTTATTATTGACCGCTCACAGCATAAAGAGAAAAAGTAACATGAGTAGCAAACCGTATATTTTAGCGATAGACCAAGGAACGAGCAGCACAAAAACGCTGGTGTTTGACGAATCGGGAAATGTAGCCGCCAAAGGAACGGCGAAGCTGGGCATTCGTTACGAGCATCACTTTGTTGAACAATCTCCGGAAGAGATATACAGCAGCGTGTTGCAAGCGGTGAAAGCCTGCCGCGACGATATGGCACGGCAAGGGATACAACCCAACCAGATTGCAGGGGTGGGCTTAACCAATCAACGGGAGACCTTTGTGCTCTGGGATGCAGAAGGGAAGCTGTTGTATAATGCGATATCTTGGCAATGTAAGCGCTCTTCGGCGATATGTGACCGTTTAAAGGACGCTGGCAAGGAAGCTTTGGTGAAAGAGAAAACCGGCCTCCCTATAGATCCTTATTTTTCGGCTACGAAATTGATATGGTTGATCGAAAATGTTCCGTCGATTGCAGCAGAACTGGAGCGTGGCAATGTGTTTTTTGGTACGGTAGATACCTGGATACTGTATAAATTGACGGACGGGGAATGCTATATGACCGACCATACGAATGCATCTCGGACGATGCTTTTCAATATTTACGAACTAACCTGGGATAACGTGTTGTTGGATGAACTGGGCTTGCGTGGGCTGAAACTGCCGGAGGTGCGCCCTTCGGCTTATGCATATGCCAGCTCTACGTTTGAAGGGACGTTTGCCGAACCGTTGACGATCTGTGCTGTGGTCGGCGATTCGCAGGCAGCGGCTTTGGGAGCAGGTTGTTTTCAAAGCGGGGAGGCGAAAGCCACATTGGGTACAGGTAGTTCGATTATGATGGCCGTAGGAAAGGATTTACGCTATAAAGGCCAGGATACTGTCGATGCCATCTATTATAGTACGGAGAAAGGAGTGGTTTATGCAGCTGAAGGGATTATTGTCTCTTGCGGTGCGACCCTCACGTGGATGAGAGACCAACTAGGGCTCTTTGCAGAAGAAGCAGCGTTGGAACAACTGGCGAAAGGCGTTCCGGCAAACCACGGTGTGACCGTTATACCGGCTTTTAGTGGAATGGGTACGCCTTATTGGAAAAAGGACGCCAAAGCGACCATTACGGGTTTGACGTTTGCGAGCGATCGCTCACATCTGATTCGCGCAGCACTAGAATCGGTATGTTTCCAGATAAAGGATGTGATCACGGCGACAGAAACCGAACATCAATTAACGCTATCTCAATTGCACGTGAACGGAGGTATGTCCGAAAACGCCTTCGTTGTTCAGTTTCTAGCGAATGTGTTAAATAAACCTGTATTGTGTAGTGCCATGCCAGATGCATCGGCGTTAGGATGCGCGCGTTTGGCGGCAGTAACGCTGCAGCCCGCTCCATTGGAAACACGATTACCACAACATCATGTAGCGGTCCAGCAATATCTCCCGAACGTAGATCTGGAAGTGGTACAATCAAGCTACCATAACTGGCTTGAACACATTGATCGTATGCTTTAAATAAGATATAAAAAATAAATAACGCAATAGATATGAAGAAAGTAGGACTTATACATACCTCAGCAACACTCGTTCCGGTATTTCAACAGTTGTTCAGTGAGAAATCCGTGCAGGCTGAAGTTTTTAATATTGTGGATGATAGTCTGATCAAAGACGTGATTCAGAAAGGACGGCTGGAAGATAAGACAGCACAGCGTGTTATAAACTATGTGACATCCGCAGAAGAAGCCGGTGCCGATCTGATTATGGTGACCTGCTCATCCATTGGTCGAGCCGTAGAACAGGCAGCAGAAAAGGCAGGTGTACCGGTGCTTCGTGTAGATCAACCGATGGCAGACCATGCTGTTGCAGCAGGAACACGTATCGGTGTGGTTGCCACATTGCCCACCACTTTGGAGCCGACGGGTGATCTCGTTTTGCGCCGGGCGCAAAAAGCCGGAAAAGAGGTGGAGTTGGTTAGCCGATTATGTGAGGGTGCTTTTGAGGCTCTTATGGGGGGAGATGCAGCGAAGCACGATGAAATGGTGAAACAGGCGCTTCAAGAATTGTCAGAACAAGTTGATGTGATTTTGTTGGCACAGGCGTCGATGGCACGTGTCGTCAGTCAAATGTCGGAAAGCGATCGTAAGGTACCTATCTTAAGTAGCCCTGGAATCGCCGTGGATCATGTGGCAGGACTATGCCAAACGTCATAACCCTATAAACCGAGACACTATGGGCAAATGGAAACTATACAGTTTATACTTAGCAGCGATTGCTTTTGCAATCGCCGGTATAGGACTTGTCGTAGATGCATTTCCTTACTTCCGCCAGGCATTGTTGGCAGGAAGTATTCTAGGAGCATTAGGCTTGGGAGCCTTTGAGAAAACGAAAGGCTACCAATACACGATGTGGATTGTTGTGGCGGTAGTTGCCGGTATGACTTTTCCCGAACGCATTTTGCATGTCGGCGAGTTTGATATGCGGAATAAATGGCTTATTCTCGTGATTATCCAGCTGGTCATGTTTGGCATGGGGATACAGATGAAAGTACAGGATTTTACGCGGATCGGGGCTTCCGGCAAAGGGGTGGCGATTGGATTGGCTACACAATTTACCATTATGCCCTTAATTGGCTTTTTGTTGACGAAAGTGTTTGATTTCGAGCCGGAAATAGCAGCAGGTGTTATTTTGATCGGCTGTTGTTCCAGCGGATTAGCATCGAATGTAATGGCCTATATTGCGAAAGCTAATTTGGTGTTATCTGTGACGGTAACCGCGATGACCACTATTGTCGCGCCGATTATGACCCCTTTCATGATGAAAATGTATGCCGGTACAATGGTGGAGGTCGGTTTTATGGCGATGGCCATGGAAATCATCAAGATCATGATCGTACCTATTGGAGCGGGCCTGTTGCACGACTATTTAAAAACGGCTCCGCGTGTTGTCTATAAATTCATAGGACGTGCATCTATTATCATTGCATTGTTGCTGGCCATATCAATTGGTGGTTTTTGGACGTTTTTTACGGGTTCATTTACAGCCGACGGAATGACGGTAGTAGAAGCATGTTGTTTTGTGTTAGGGGCGATACCGGTAGGTTTCGGCTATCATCTGTTAACAAAAAAGCTCCCGTCGTTGGATAAGCGGATGCCCTATTTTTCGATGTTTGGCATTATATACTTTACGGCCGTAACCACGGCTGCTGGTCAGCAATATTTGCTCGAGATAGGGGCGGTATTGTTTCTGGCTGCGGTCATCCATAATGGAGCAGGGTACTTCTTTGGCTATTGGTTTAGTAAACTATTTGGATTGAATGAATATTCCGCACGGGCAATGGCCTTAGAGATTGGGTTGCAAAACGGCGGTATGGCGAGTGGATTGGCGGGCAGTATGGGGAAGTTGGGCACCGTAGGTCTCGCAGCAGCCGTATTTAGCCCCTGGATGAATATTTCGGGGTCGATATTAGCGAATTATTGGAGGAGAAAACAAGAAAAAGAAGATCGGTTGAATAATATCGTCAATGAAAACCGAGGTCGAGATAAAAAAGTAAATGAAGAATATGGAGAGAATTGAAGCGACTTATTATGTAGAGACGCCATACCCCCTAGCGGATGCGGCGGCGGTGATGGCAGGAGAACAGTCGTCAGGTACATTTGTAGCCATACCAGGCGAAACAGAAGAATTAAAAATACAATATGCCGCTCGTGTCGAGCATATCGAGGCGTTAGAAACGGTAACACAGCCATCATTAGCGGGTGAACAGCTACATTTCGAAAAGTATTACCGGGGCAATATTACGATTTCATGGTCTCTTGCCAATTTTGGAACAAACCTGCCGGTGCTTTGTTCGACGCTTATGGGTAACTTATACGAGTTGCGCCAGTTTACAGGTATTAAGTTGATCGATATTCAGTTACCCGACAGCTATACGGCACATTTCCGTGGGCCGAAATTCGGTATTGAAGGAACCGCGAAGTTGATTTCACCTCAGGCGAAAACACCGTTGGTGGGAACGATTATCAAGCCAAGTGTAGGTTTAACGATCGAGGATACGGCCGATCTGGTACGACGACTGGCAGAGGCTGGAATTGATTTTATTAAGGATGACGAGCTCATGGGGTCTGCACAGAACTCTCCTTTTGAAAAACGTGTGGATGCGATTATGGGGGTGCTGAATAGGCATCAGGATAAGACAGGGAAAAAGGTGATGTATGCGTTCAACATCAGCGATGAAATGGATAATATGCTTCGTCATTACGAGCACGTAGTCAAAGCAGGAGGAAGCTGTGCGATGATCAGCCTGTATAGCGTGGGGCTAACGGCGGTAAAGCGTATAGCCGATATCGGACAGCTGACTATCCATGGGCACCGTAATGGTTGGGGAATGCTAAACCGACATCCTTTATTAGGTGTTACGTTCGCTGCTTATCAGAAATTGTGGCGATTGGCAGGTGTCGATCAATTGCACGTAAACGGTATCCGCAATAAATTCTGGGAATCTGACGAATCGGTTGTAAACTCGATAAAAGCATGCTTAACCTCTATGGAGGGCGTGCTACCTGCATTACCCGTTCTTTCTTCTGGGCAGTGGGGAGGTCAAGCCATAGATACGTATAAACTGACGCAGACGACCGATTATCTATACCTCGCTGGTGGCGGAATTATGGCACATCCGGGAGGTATCAGCGGAGGAGTAAATGGGATTAAACAGGCGTGGGAAGCGGCCGTAACGGGATTGACGTTGGAAGAAGCAACGCAAAAGTATCCGGCCGTAAAACAAGCTGTAGAGAAATTTGGAAACCTGGCGAAGTAAACTCGTCAAAGCTTAATCCAAACAATGGTAAGGTAAGAATTATGGCATATAAAATAGCTTTTTATGGAGATGACTTTACAGGTTCTACCGATGCATTAGAGACATTGGAGGAGATGGGGCTGGATACCATATTGTTTACGGAAGTTCCCACATTAGAGCAACTGACGGCTTTCGGAGATAAACGGGCCATCGGTATCGCGGGGATGACGCGTACGCTGCCGACAGGTAAAATAGAACAGCAGCTAAAAAAGGTATTTGAGCTCTTCTCGGCGATAGACGTAAAGCATATCCATTATAAGGTGTGTTCCACGTTTGATTCATCGCCCGAAGTGGGCAGTATAGGAAAAGCGGTCGATGTGGGAGCGGCAGCCTTTTCGGCACAGCTTATTCCCCTGGTCGTGGGAGCACCTTATCTGGGAAGGTTTTGTGCTTTTGGAAATCTGTTTGCACGGATGGGCACAGGGCAAGAAGGTGAGGTTTTTCGTTTGGATAGGCATCCCAGTATGTCGAAGCACCCGGTTACGCCGGCTGAGGAAAGTGATCTTCGACGCCATTTAGCACAGCAAACGCATAAAAAAATCGGCTTGGTGGATGTCACGCAATTGGACCGCTTAGACGCACCGGCTATTATTCGGGAGATGGACGAAAGAGAGCAAACGGAAGTTGTGTTATTTGATGCGACGACCGAGCCGCATTTAGAGCGGATAGGGGAAGTGTTGGATGGATTATCTATCCGGCATCAGCCTCTTTTTTCTGTAGGATCATCAGCGGTGTCAAAAGCGCTGTGTGCTGCATGGAAGAAGGCCGGTGTCTTGTCGCCCCGCACGGAGTGGCCGTCACTTAGACCGGCTAAACCTTTATTGGTCCTTTCGGGTAGCGGCTCTGTTGTGACAGGAAGACAGATAGCATACGCGATGACAAATGGATTTAAAGGGGTAGCTATTGACGGTGTGGAATTAGCGACTAATCCCGATACGTATGATATTTCCGCGATTACAGAAGAGGTATTGCGGCATATGCAGGAGGGGCACAGCGTGATTATCCATACCAGTATTGGTCCGGACGATTCCCGAATGAAAAAAACACAACAGGTCCTACGGAAACGGGGATTGACCGCACTCGAAATCAGTGGCTATACGGCGAGTTTGTATGGTAAAACCCTCGCCCAGATTGCAGACCAAGTGATACAAGCTAGCCGGGTAGAACGGCTGGTGATTGCAGGAGGAGATACGTCAAGTCTGTTTGCACGCCATTTAGGTATTGAGGCGGTCGAAATGGTAGCTCCGGTGGTGCCGGGTGCCCCGCTCTGTCGTATACATGCCAAAAAAACACATATCCAGGGTATGACGATCAATTTTAAAGGTGGACAGGTGGGCGGTTTGGATTATTTTTTAAGAATGGAAAGAGGGAGTTGAGTTTATGTAGAAAACAGGACACTACAGGACGGTGGTTTAGTTGCGTTTTAATAGTTTCACCAGAAACTGACGTTTATTTTCCTTGTATTCGGAAAGCGTGATAACATGATATAAATAAATGAAAATTTCATATAAATGAAAGGGCTTAAAATTTATCAACACCTGTTTTGTTACCTCTTTGTTACGTCGATTTTAATCGGATTATCGAGCTGTTCCGCCGTAGAAAAATTACGTATTGAAAAGGTCTTGATCGAAGGCCGGGAAAATCCGTTGGGAATAAATACGCTGACCCCCTCCTTTAGCTGGAAACTCCGGAGCGAAGGTCACCATGTTATGCAGACGGCGTATAGAATCACTGTTAGCACCAATGCAGATTTATCAAAACAACAAGATCTTCTGTGGGATTCGGACTGGGTGTCTACGGATGAATCTTTATATAACGTTTATCAAGGACAAGATCTTCAAGCAGGGACAACTTATTATGCACGCGTAGAAGTAAAAGATAATCAAGGCAATCTCGCGGAGAGTATTGTACAAAGTTTTCATACAGGTCTGTTAGCCGAAGCAGATTGGGATGACGCACAATGGATTGCCAAAGAGGAGCTCCCCGACTCTTTAGTGAATCCGTTGCCCTTAAGCTCGAGTAAACTCCGTATCGATAAAAATTATGAACTACCGGTATTTCGAAAGAATCTGGAAATCCCAAAAAAAGTGGTATCCTCTATTGGTTACATTTCCGGATTAGGGCATTACGAGCTCTTGCTTAACGGTCAACCGGTAGACAGCGCGGTGCTGCAACCAGGTTGGACAAAATACGATAAAGAAGCGTACTATGTGGTGTACGACTTAACCGAGCATTGGCATAAAGGGAAGAATACAATCGGTGTCATGCTCGGTAATGGCTTTTATTATATCCCACCTATCAAGGGACGGTACCAAAAGCATAAAGTAGCCTTTGGATTACCAAAAATGAAAATGAAAGTCGTGAACCGATACGATGACGGTACAGAAGAAACAATCGTCAGTGACGGGAGTTGGAAAGTACACCGCTCGCCGCTTACGTTTTCCAGCATGTATGGTGGGGAGGACTATGATGAACATGTGCTGCCTAAGAACTGGGGAACGCCGGATTATAGCGATACAACATGGGATAATGCTTTATTGGTAGACGGTCCGGCGCTCCGTGTACAGGAAGCGGAACCCGTTCGCATTATGGAACGCTTTACCTCACAATCGGTAAATCAAATCGAGAAGGACATAAACGTGTATGATTTTGGCCAGAATGCGTCGGGTATCGTGCATGTTACCATGAAAGGTCATCAGGGTGATACCGTTCGGATCTATCCGGCAGAACTGCTTACGGATAAAGGCCGAGCAAACCAAAAGCATTCCGGTAGTCCGTACTATTACCAATATATTTTTGCGCAAGATGGAGAAGTAAGCTGGCGTCCACGATTTACCTATTATGGCTTTCGATACGCTGAAGTACGATCCATGCCTGCTGGAGAGCAAGATATCGAAATACAGGAAATCACGGCCGAACACATTCGTAACGGCGCCCGCCAGATCGGCAGTTTTCAATCATCGGATACATTATTTAATCAAGTACATACGCTGATCAATTGGGGTATAAAGAGCAATATGGTGAGCGTATTTACTGATTGTCCGCACCGGGAGAAATTGGGATGGCTGGAGCAACTGCATCTCATGGGGCCTTCTGTTCAATATAATTTTGATGTGGAGCGCTTGTTTGCCAAATCATTGAGCGATATGCGCCAATCCCAAACGGAAGAAGGCCTCGTGCCGGAAACGGCGCCAGAGTATGTGCATTTTGATTGGGGAGGCGACGTGTTTCGTGATTCACCGGAATGGGGATCGAGTTCGATTTTGCTGGCTTGGTACGCCTACCAATGGTACGGCAATAAAGCGCTTTTAGTTGATAACTATGCGATGATGAAAAAATATATGCATTATCTGCAAGGGAAAGCGAAAGACAATGTCCTTTACCACGGACTGGGTGATTGGTACGATTTGGGTCCCGAACGTCCGGGTTTTTCCCAGTTAACGACACCTGGAATTACCGCAACGGCGATATACTATTATAATCTGAAGACGATGAGTCAAATTGCGGATCTGTTGGAAGATAGCACTTACAAAATTTATGCTGATTCGCTGCAACAGGAAGTATATCGGGCCTTCAATGACACATTCTACAACGAGCATACCGGTATATACGGCTCGGGAAGTCAAACGGCGTTAGCTATGCCATTATACGTGGGGCTGGTTGATGAATCAAACAAGGGTAAAGTATTAGCGAACCTAGTCAAGGACATTGTGGATAGAGATACGAGCTTTACCGCGGGAGATATCGGGCATCGTTATCTCTTACAGGTGCTGCAGCAGGCAGGGCGTGATGATTTGATCTATGCCATGCATAAAGACGATACCCGGCCGGGATATGGCTACCAGATTCGCCAAGGGGCTACAGCACTGACCGAATCCTGGGCCGCTTTACCGACTGTTTCGAATAACCACTTTATGTTAGGGCACCTTATGGAATGGTTCCATACAAGGTTAGGCGGTCTCGGGCAGGAAGAAGGATCTATCGCCTATAAGCATATACGCATAGCTCCTAAACTACTTGACGTCGTGAAGCAAAGAGCGGTAACTTACGAAAGCCCCTATGGGGTGGTGAAGTTCGAACGGAAGGAAGGTGGTTTTCATATCGAAGTTCCGGTGAACAGTAGATGCACTTTGGTTCTTCCAGTATCTTCGGATTACCGGATCAACAGAGAAGAATTAGGTGTTTATGAACATGTGTCTACAGATGCCGGGGTAGAAATCCAATTGGGTTCAGGAAAATATGATATAAAATAACAAGGTGATGAAAAAAGTATGGCTACTGTGGTGCCTAATATGGATCGGAAAAATGGGGATGGCACAACCCGCCGCGATCTCCGAAGCGGAAATGGAACGGATCTACCAAGAAGTAAAAACACCCTTTAAATATGGTTTGGTATTAACTCCAGATCAAAAAGGAGACCTGATGGATTGTCCAAGTGTATATCGCGTAGGGAAGAAATGGTTCATGACGTATCTTGTTTTTGATGGAGAAGGATATGAAACTTGGTTGGCGGAAAGTGAAGATTTATTGAAATGGATACCGCTGGGTAAGCAAATGTCAAAAGAGCCAGGCAATAAATGGGACAGTAAACAACGAGCCGGATATAATGCCCTAATCGATACGAAATGGGGAGGAAGCTATAAGTTGCATACCTATGACGGAAAATATTGGATGTCCTATTTCGGAGGAGCATCGGTGGGATACGAACCGGAGCCGTTGGCGATCGGTATGGCTTATACGACCGAGAAGCCATCTAAACCAACGGAATGGCAGCGATTAGACAACCCGGTTCTAACAAGCGATGACGCCGATGTGCGTTGGTGGGAAAACCGACATAAGCTGTTTAAAAGCTATGTGATCGAAGACAAAGATAGAAATACGGGACACCGTTTTATTATGTACTATAATGCGGTGGGCGACTCCTTGGAAAATAATAAGCCTACCCGCTGGTACGAAAGGATTGGTATGGCTGTTTCGGATGACATGCAGAACTGGAAACGCTATTTAAAAGATCCAGTGGTGCATCATCCTGTTGGGATTACAGGTGACCCCATGATTCAGCGGATCAATAATACTTGGGTCATGTTTTATTTCGGAGCGTTCTGGAAGGATCGGGAAGGGGCGTTCAACAGGTTTGCTGCTTCTAAAGACTTGATTCATTGGACGGATTGGCAGGGTGACAACCTTATTGAGTCTTCGAAAGACTTCGATAGCCAGTATGCCCATAAATCTTTTGTCATCAAGCATAAAGGGACTGTTTACCACTATTATTGTGCCGTTGATAAGGACGGAAATAGGGGAATAGCCTTGGCGACCTCAAAGGATAAAGGAAAAAGTAACGTAAAATTTGAATTGAAATAATAAAAATCACATGATAACCATGTTTAATAAATTAGTGTCTTTCTTTATTCTGTTCGCTATGGTTATGACAGCTATTGCGCAACCACGGCAAACCATTAATTTTAATGAAGATTGGTCTTTTACGCTGGAAGATGATTTGCAGTTTAGACGAACGGATTTCTCTCCAGTAAACTGGAAAAAAATTTCCTTGCCACACGATTGGAGCATTGGTTTTGATTTCGGAGAAGAATACCCAGCCGGAAATGCGGGAGGAGCACTTCCCGGAGGAGTGGGCTGGTATAGAAAAACCTTTCCATTGTCAGCAAAGGACAAAGGAAGCCATTATACGCTACACTTTGGCGGTGTGTACCGTTATGCGGAAGTTTGGATTAACGGAAAATATTTAGGTAAAAATATAAACGGATACCTCTCTTTTGAACATGACCTGACATCCCACTTACACTATGGAAACGAGGAGAACGTCATTGCAGTACGCGTAGACAACAGTTTGCAGCCGAACTCTCGTTGGTATACTGGTTCCGGTATTTACAGGGATGTACGATTGGAGAAGCGTTCGCCGATTCATCTGCTACGCGCAGAAACCTTTATCACGACGCCTGAAGTATCAGCCGATAGAAGTACACTGCGTGTGCAGACAGCGCTTAACCAAGCCATGTCAGGTAAGACCGGCAAACTGCAGTTAAAATTGCATGATAAAAACAAGAAGCTCATCGCAGAGCAGACTTTAGCTTTTTCGGGTAGTCAGTTCGAGGAGGGGTTATCGTTAGGCCGTGTTGATCTATGGTCGCCTGATAGTCCGACTTTGTATGATTTGAGCATTAGCTTATTGGACAGTAGCGATGAGGTAATAGACCATTTGCAGTACGCTGTCGGCTTTCGTCACTTCCATTTCGATGAGCACAAAGGATTTTTCCTAAATGGACAGTCGTTTAAATTATTTGGTGTTTGTTTACACCACGATCTAGGAGCTTTAGGCGCAGCATTCAACAAATCGGCGGCTAAAAGGCAGCTCTTGATCATGAAAGATATGGGGGTCAATGCGATCCGTACCGCGCATAATCCGCCGGCAGAGGAATTCTTGGATTTATGTGATGAATTAGGCTTTTTGGTACAAAATGAATCCTATGATATGTGGGCAAAGCGCAAGAATAAATTTGATTATCATATTGATTTTAAAGAACATCATATCGCAGACCTGATTAGTTTAGTAAAGCGTGACCGTAATCATCCTTCCATTTTTATGTGGAGCATAGGAAACGAGATACGCGAACAGTTTGATAGTACCGGGATTGCCCTGACGAAAAATATGGCGGAGGTGGTGAAGGCACTTGACCCCACTCGTCCGGTGACCGCTGCACTAACGGAAACGAATTTTGATAAAAACTTTATTGCTCAAGCTGAGGCACTCGATGTGTTGGGCTTTAATTATAAATACTTTGACTACGATAAGTTACCGACGGAATTTAAGGGATATCCTTTAATCGCATCAGAGACGACTTCTGCGTTGCAAACCAGAGGCGTATATGATCCGCTACAGGATACGATCCAATTGTGGCCAGCTTCTTCTAAAGACAAATTTGTAACGAATGGCAATCCAGATTTTACCGTTTCTGCTTACGATAACGTAGCAGCTTATTGGGGAACAAGTCATGAGCGGGCCTGGTTAGAAGTGAAAAAACGAGATTTCTTAGGTGGTATCTTTGTATGGACAGGTTTTGATTACTTGGGAGAACCTGTACCCTATCCCTACCCTGCGCGTAGTTCTTATTACGGTGTTGTTGATTTAGCCGGATTACCGAAAGATGTGTATTATATGTACCAATCGGAATGGACGGATACGGAGGTTCTGCATCTTTTGCCACATTGGAACTGGAAAGAAGGCGATCTTGTAGATGTATGGTGTTACTATAACAATGCCGATGAAGTGGAGCTATTCTTAAACGGCCGCAGTCTCGGCCGCCAATCTAAAACCGATGATCAATTGCATGCGGCGTGGAAAGTGCCGTTCGAAGCTGGCGAACTGAAAGCCGTAAAAATAAAGAACGGTACGACAGTACAAGAGGTCGCAAAGAAAACGGCCGGAAATCCGGTTGATATCGTCGTTGATGTGGAGCATGAGCGTTATGCCGTCGATGGAGCGACAGATTTATATTTTCTGACGGTGTCCCTCGTAGATGAAAAAGGCACCATCGTGCCGAATAGTGATGTGGAGCTGTCATTTATCCCTCAAGAAAATATCACCATTGTGGGTACTGATAACGGTTATCAGGCCGACCTTAATTCTTTAAGTAACCCTAAAAGGAATACGTATAAGGGCCTAGCTGTAGGGATGGTGAAAAAGGGAGATCTGGACAAAGCCGGGAAAATATTGATTAAGACAAATATAGTAGAGAAAGAAATAACGATTAAATAGGTTTTTGAAGCTAACCTGAAATTCTATGATGAACCTACATTTTACTCCAATCACATGGAGATTGAACAAGCGAACAATCTCCATGTTGCTCATTATGCTAGGGTGCGTAATGTTGTCTCCTGTTCAGTATGTCTTTTCGGCAACTCAACCCCAATTCGTTGTAAGCGGCGTGGTATTAGATGAGACTGGAAATCCACTGGAAGGTGTGACAGTGGCTCTAACAAATTCTACCGTCAGTACATTGACAGCGGAAGACGGAACATTTTCTATTCGTCTCGTCGGTTCTACAGGCACACTCCTGTTTACAGCTATTGGTTATTTAGATCGTCCGCAAGAGGTGAAAGCTGGTGAGGACATTCAAGTCGCCCTTACGGTTGACGACCAGCAATTGGATGAAGTTATCGTGATTGGATACGGGACGGTAAGAAAGCGTGATTTAACAGGTTCCGTAACTTCCGTTAAACCCGAAGATGTCGTTCGTTCGCCAGCAAGTAACCCGTTAGAAGCTATTCAAGGGCAGGTACCTGGATTAGATATTACGCGTACCTCGGGAAGTGCGACGTCGGGCGTCAACATGACTATCCGGGGGAAAAGATCCCTGTCGACAGCAGAAGACGAGTATGGAAATGCGATTGCTAATAATCCCTTGGTAATTATCGATGGTATGCAGGGAGGAAACATTAGTGATATCCATCCCCAGGATATAGAGTCTATTGATGTCTTGAAGGATGCTTCCTCTACGGCAATTTATGGTTCCCAAGGAGCTAATGGGGTTATTATCGTAACGACCAAAAGAGGGAAAACCGGGGCGCCTAAGATTAACTTTAATACCTATATCGGTGTAAATGGTTGGGCACAATATCCCGAGATGCGTATAGGTGATGACTATATACAGTTACGACGCGAAGCAGCTAAAGCGGCAGGACAGTGGGAGGGACCTAAAGACGATCAGACGTTGTTTACCGCTGGGGAGTGGACTGCCCTGCAAAACAATCAATGGGTTAATTGGAAAGACGAAGTCTTTAAAAATGGTGTTGTACAAAACCACCAATTGTCCATTAGTGGCGGAACAGATAATACAACCGCATTATTGTCTGGAGGCTATTATCGGGAATTAGGTTCCTTTAAAGACGACGCGTTAGACAAATTTAATCTGCGCTTGAATGTGGATCAGAATATTGGAAGTTTTGTGAAAGTAGGAACCTCCAGCCAAGTAACACACTACGACGGTAGTGAACGGGCAGATAATGTACTTTGGCGGGCGTCGACTAATGTGCCGTTGGGCATACCTTATGACGATCAAGGAAACGTTGTTTTATGGCCGGTTGGTCGAGAAGGCAAAGTGAGTCCGCTAGCCGATGAGGCGACACCTTATACGGCACAGCATCGCATCGCAAATACGAACCTGATTACAAACGGGTTTGCCGAGATCAAACCGTTCAAGGGGTTTTCTTTCCGCTCGAATTTAGGTGTGAATTTATTCTATCATAAAAACAATGACTTCGAGAGCGAGAATTCTATCGATCGGGCCGGTGAATTTCCCAATTCCCTCGCCTCTATTCTAAACACGAATAAATCATTTCTCTCTTGGGACAATATCATCAACTACAATTTTGATGCGGGTCAACACAACTTTGCGCTGACCGCACTATCCTCTTGGACACAGTCAAAATTTAATTCTTCTTACATGGAAGGAACAGGTCAACTTGTGCCAGAACAATTATGGCATAATATAGGGGCTAATGATAAAGATTCTTATATCATTCGTTCGAGTTATATACAAAACCAGACGATGTCATACGCTTTTCGTGCCAACTACTCCTACCAAGGTAAATATTTATTGACCGTATCTAATCGTTGGGATGGAGCTTCTCGCCTTTCTGTTGGCAATAAGTGGGCGATGTTTCCCTCCGTGGCAGCTGCGTGGCGCATGAGTGATGAAAGCTGGTTCAGCTTACCACAGGTAGATGATTTCAAAATCCGCTTAAGCTATGGACAAACAGGTAATTCCGGTATCAGTCCCTATGGTACACAATCGGGGTTGACCTCATACGCTAACGCCGGTTTCCAAGATCAAGGCTTTACGTATTATGCCTATAATACCTTGATCGGAAACCGAGATTTGGGATGGGAGCGATCGGCATCGTGGAACCTTGGAGCAGACCTCCGCTTATTTGCGAATCGGATTAATCTCGTCGTGGATTTATATGATACGAAAACGACGGATATATTACTGCCCAGAACATTGCCAACGTCCATGGGATCGGGTAATAATACGCCTTTTCAGATTTACCAGAATATCGGAAGCTCGCGAAATCGTGGGGTTGAAGTGGTCCTAAATACCAAAAATATTGATAAGACATTCAAATGGAGCAGCGACTTCACTTTTGGTGCCAACAAGGAGGAGATCCTAGACTTAATTGACGGCAGAGATATCATCGGTGCCACGACCCGTGAAACAGAAAGTCTGTTGATCGGTAGACCGCTGCAATCTTTTTATACCTTCAAGCGGCTTGGCATCTGGCAAGCTGATGAAGCCGCCGAAGCCGCTACTTATTTTAAGGATGCTGCTAAAACGCAACCGTTCAAGCCGGGGGATATTAAGTTGGCCGATCTCAATGGAGATAACGTTATCGACGATCTGAACGACGTTACCTATATCGGTACTACCTCACCGCGTTGGACGCTAGGTTTTAATAATAACTTTTCTTATAAAAATTTCGATATCAATATATACGCCATTGCCCGTTGGGGACAGATGATGGAGTATGATTTTACGGCGTCTTACGATCCGCAAGGAAGAGGAAACCATCCGGCTTATTTAGATTACTGGACGGAGGAAAATCCATCAAATGATTTTCCGCGGCCGGGTATGACGAACTTCTACAATTATCTTGGCTACCAATCTTATAATTATGTAGACGGTTCGTACATCAAATTGAAGACGGTTACGGTAGGTTACCGCTTGCCAAAATCTTTTACAGATCGGGCAGGTCTAAATGGTGCTAGGCTTTACGTGAGCGGCAACAACCTGTTCTCTTGGGCAAAAAGTGATTTTGTACAGCATTACGATGCGGAACGAGGAGGCTCGGCAAAAAGCCCGTTATTGCGTCAATTTGTGTTTGGTATCAATCTAGATTTATAAGGAGGAATTTATCATGAAACATGTGTATAAATATATAATAGGAATAGGTTTAGCGGGTACATTAGCAGGGTGTAGTTTAGAGGAACATAATCCCGGAGGAGCCACAGCCGAAGTCGTTTTTTCGACTGAAAATGGAATCAATGCCTTGGTTAATTCCGCCTACGTGAACTTCGCGTCACAGTTTTACGGACGGGAGGATATATTAATGTTGACCGAGGGTGGAACGGATCTTTGGATTAATATTGCCAATTCGGGTTATGGTAGACAGATGACTAAATACGAGGAATTGGTAGCTACTACGGGACAAATACGGAACACCTGGAATAGGCTTTACGAAATTGTCAATTATTGTAACGCAGGTCTGGAGCGTATCGTCGATGTATCTTTTACAAATGAGGAGGAAAAGAATGCGCGCATTGGAGAGTTATCTTTTTTGCGGGCTTATGCTTATTGGCATTTGGTCGAACAGTATGGTGATATAGATTTACGCACAGAAGAGACGAAGACAGCGGTACTTACCGCTCAACGTTCTCCTGCCACCGCATTTTATGATTTGATGTTGAGCGATTTGGATGTAGCGATAGCGAACTTACCCGTTCAACCGATCCCGGCAACGGATCAGGGGCGTGCAACAAAAAAAGCTGCTTATGGCCTGAAAGCTCGGGTAGCATTAACGAGGGTGGCTTATGAATCATCGACATCAGAAAAAGATAAATATTATAAGATAGCCTCAGATGCAGCTCAATATGTGATCAACAACCAAGCGGAGTTGCAAGTCAGTTTGTATGACACGCCGGAAGAGGTTTTTCGGCCGGCAAATAATAAAAATAATAAAGAAGCCATGTTCTTTATTACGCATTCGACGATCAATTCTTTGAATCCCCGACCTAATGACCCTAACCGATTGCATATTTGGTTTAAAGCGAAATACTCTGCCAAAGCCGGTATGGTCGTGGATTTGCCGTATGGAGCAGACCGTAATTCAAAATCTGGAAGTATGTGTTTTATGCCGACAAGACATTTGTTGGAACTTTACGATGAAGAAATGGACAGACGGTATGGTGATTGGTTTCGGGAGGAATACTATTTGAATGTCAATAGCTATACCTGGACGGCGGATGATTTAGCCGCTTTTGAGAAACCGGTAAGTATGGCGGGAAAAACAACGTTGAACCGTGGGGATCTAGCTCTTTTGTTTACAAAGAAAAAAGTAAGTGGAGAAAAGAGGAACCTGCCTTATGCTTTAGTGGATATTGATGATACCTATGATGGTGACCGTGTATCCACAAATGCCCGTTTTAATGTGCACTTTCCGGCATTGATGAAACATGATGACCCGGATTTACCGGAAGCTAATTCGCAAGCAGGTTCTAAAGATGTTATTGTGATGCGGTTAGCTGAAATGTACCTCATTGCAGCGGAAGCAGAAACATTGATGAGCGGAGGAAACAAAACACTGGCGAAGGATATGGTGAATGTGCTACGCGAAAGAGCGGCTGTGCCGGGAAAAGAAAGCGATATGTTGATAACAGAGAGCGACTTGGATGTTGATTTCTTATTGGAAGAGCGTGGCAGAGAGTTGTGTGGCGAACATATCCGATGGTTCGACTTAAAACGTACGGGTAAATTGTACAGTTATGTCCAAGCGTATAATAAAGATATTACGACGATGCAACCGTATCACGTGAATCGACCTATTCCGCAACAGTTTTTAGATGTGATCACCAACCCGCAAGAGTTTGGTCAAAATGATGGATATTAAAATAAAATATGAAGATTAGTAAGAAGATCGTTTGGTTGATAAGTATGCTCTGCGTCGTGGTTTCGGTTAGCGCTGCAGATATCTATGTCGGGAAGAATAGTAGAAACGGTTCGCGAGATGGTTCGATAGAGAACCCCTATGGTTCTTTGGAAGATGCGATCCGCCATGCCCGGGAGCTTCGTCGGCTGAACGATCCGAGTATTTCGGAAGGTATCAATATCTGGGTTAAGGGGGGAACATATTATCCTCATCAAACTATTCGACTTCGTCCGGAAGATAGTGGTACAGCGGCAAGCCCGACAAGGATACGTTCGTTGGATGGCGAGGTGATATTCTCAGGGGGCAGATCGATAAACGGTTGGAAAAAACTTCGGAACCGTCGGAATATTCCGACGTCGGTGGCACGACACATCTATGTAGCAGATGCCCCGAAAGTCGGCGGGAAACGTGTTCACTTTCGTCAACTCTGGATAAATAATAACAAAGCTATCCGTGCGGAAAGTCACGGCGATTTGGAACTTCCTCGTATCTTGAATTGGAACTTTGATAAACAGACGGCTATTATTCCGAACGTATTCAACGGATTTCAGTTTACAGAGGGGATGGAGTTTTTTATCCATCAATGGTGGGCCATCGCCCAACTACGTGTTAAAGACGCGGTAGTGTATAAAGACAGTATTGAAGTGTTTTTTCACCAGCCCGAGAGCAAAATACAAAGCGAACATCCTTGGCCGAAGCCTTGGCTGTCGAAAGAATCGGGTAATTCCGCTTTTCGGTTAGTCAATGCGCTACAATTCTTGGATAAACCAGGTGAGTGGTTTTTGGATGAAGAAGAAGGGAGGGTCTATTATTACAAGCGTAGCGGAGAAGATCTCGAACAAGCGGATGTGGTATTTCCTTACTTGGAAACCATTTTGGAAATCGAGGGAACCCGAGAAAACCCGGTTGCCCATGTACAAATTGAGGGATTGTCTTTTGAGCATGCGGCGTGGTTTAGACCCAATACTCATGGACATGTGGCTTTGCAAGCTGGAATGTATTTCCATGAAGCTTATAAATTAGATAAACCGGGTACGTCCGATAAGAAAGGGCTGGAAAATCAGGCATGGGTAGGGCGACCAGCGAGTGCAGTTGTACTCGCAAACACAGCGCATGTTCGTTTTCAGCATTGCACATTTAGCCATTTAGCGTCCACTGGATTCGATTTTTATGGTGGAAATTTCCAAGATCGCCTAGAAGGCAATGTCTTTTATGATATCGGCGGTAATGCCGTGTTGATCGGTACTTTTTCCGAGGACCAAGTGGAGGCGCATCTGCCGTTTCATCCGCAAGATGAACGGGAGTTGTCCAGAGAAATTGTTGTTCGAAACAACCTCATTCATCATACAGCGAATGAAGATTGGGGAGCGGTGGGAATCGGAGCGGGCTTTGTACAGGGTGTGGACATTTCTCATAACGATATAAGCGACATAGCGTATTCGGGAATTAGCTTGGGTTGGGGTTGGACACCCACGGTGAACATCATGAAGAACAATACCGTAGAACGGAATCGGATTACACGCTATGGTAAGTTTATGTATGATGTGGCCGGAGTATATACTCTTTCGGCACAACCCGGTACGAAGATTCGTCAAAACGAGATCGATAGTATCTATGTATCGCCCTACGCCCATATTCCAGATCATTGGTTCTATCTATATACCGATGAAGGATCAGCCTATATGGATGTCTCCGATAATTGGTTCCCCGAAAATAAAATTTTGAAAAATGCCAATGGTCCAGGTGTCATTTGGAAAAATAATGGGCCAGAAACGGATAAAACAGTACTTAATGCTGGCTTAGAAGAACCTTATCGGGACTTGTTGCGGTGGAAGCGGCCGGTTCCAGAAGGTTATACGTTTAATCAGCATATCCCTTTTACCAAACCTGTATTTGTACAAGTATATGATCCGAAAAGTACCTTGTCTGAGGAAGCTTTTGCTGCCTTTGCGCGTGGTCAAGGAATCGACAAACCACAAATTTATCAGTGGGGGCATTACCTACTGCTGATGACTGATGATAACATGGCTAAGAAACTGACAAGTGCTTTATTTGCCAATTTTCCGAAGTTTGAAGTAAAGATGTTTAATGACGTATTTTATACCTTTGATCAGGAAAACTGTGCTGTGACTAAGAAGGCTGATGAAGTCGATTTTGTACTGTTGACAGCCCAGTTGGTGGATGATGAATCGAAACAACAGGCGTACTTTGAGCATCATAAAACGCAACTCGAGGAGTGGCCGGAGGTTGCCTCGGGCTTTTGTCGCGCACGTTTTCAAGAGGTGCTGCTTTATCGAAACGGACGACAGTTATTACTGTATATCTCCTTTCCTAAAGGAAAAGATTTTGCGGAGATTGATGCTTTAACGACCAAAGATAACCCGAGAGTGACGAAGTGGAATCAGCTGATGAGTACTTATCAGGAAGGAATTCCGGGGACAGCTGCAAACGAAACATGGATTTTTTATAAGCGATAATAGATAAAATGGAGAAATTAAGATTAGGTATTCTGGGACTTGGTGAAGGCAGAAGTACGATGTCAGGAGCTTTGCAAAGCGAATACGTGGAGCTGGTGCAGATTTGTGATCTGAATGAAGATTTAGGGCACAAGCGGATGAAAGAGTTCGATTTTCATGCGTATACCCAACGGTATGAAGACCTCTTGGAGAATTCGAATATTGAAGCTATAGCTATTTATACGCCCGATCACCTGCATGCCACGCATATTAAACAAGCGTTGGAACATGGTAAGCATGTAATCTGTACGAAACCCTTTATCGATAACCTAGCAGATGCGAATGATTTACTCCGCCTAGCCGAGCAAACTGGAAAGCGGGTATTCGTGGGGCAGAGTTCCCGCTTTTTTGAACCGATGAAAAAGCAGCGGACAGACTTTGAAGCGGGCTTAATTGGAGACTTAATCACCATCGAAGGCTATTATCACGCGGATCACCGTTGGTTTTTGGAAAAACCTTGGTCGCTACAGTCCTCATTTAAATGGTTGTATGGTGGGTTGAGCCATCCGGTAGATTTTATTCGCTGGTACCTGCCTAATATAGAGGAAGTCATGGGGTACGGGATGCTCAGTGCAAATGGGCGTAAAGGAGGTTTACAAAATGTGGACACCATGCATTTTATATTGAAAGCAGAAGATGGTCGTGTAGCTCGTGTGAGCGGAGCCTATACCGGACCCGTGCAGCCCGTTACGCGCGATAGCGAGATGAGTTGTATTCTGCGTGGTACAGAAGGATGTAGCCAAGCAGATTATATGGATTTACGTTATGCCATCACGGATCATACAGGCGAAGAAAGAATGTTGACCTGGGAACACAAACTGAAACATTATTTCCGTTTTGAGGGCAAAAGTCACCACGCCGGCGAATATCAGAATTATCTCGAACACTTTGCCAAAGCTATTCGGGAAGATACACCGGCATTCCCGGATATGAAAGAGGGAATCGGAACAATTGCATTATTACAGGCGATGGATGAATCATTGACTACGGGTAAACCCGTTCGTCCTGGCGACTTATTATCCAAATACAGCGTAAACTTGTAAAAGGGGACATGAACAACCTGTTAGACAAATTGACGATATACGATTATGTAATCGTAGTCGTATACCTGATCGCTTTAATTGTCATAGGCCTTGTTTCATCCCGAAAGAATGCAGAAGGGGCGGAGCATTTCCTCGCTGGAAAGTCTTTAAGCTGGTATAGTATTGGCTTCAATATGTGGGCGACGAACGTCGGTCCGTCTATGCTGCTAGCTTTCGCTACGGTGGGTTATACAACTGGTATTGTCGCCGTGAATTTTGATTGGTACGCTTTTGTATACCTCTTTTTATTAGCTATCGTTTTTGCGCCGCGCTATTTGTCTTCTGGAGTGCGTACGCTTCCAGAGTTTATGGGGAAGCGATATGGACCGGATACACAAACGATTTTAGCTTGGTACTCCCTGGTTAAGATGATGATTTCTTGGTTGTCTTTGGGGCTGTTTGCCGGAGGTTTTCTGGTACGACAAATATTGGGTATTCCTATGTGGCAATCCGTTATAGTACTAGTCGCCTTAGCGGGCTTGTTTGCTTATACAGGTGGATTACGGACGGTAGCGAAGATTAACATTTTCCAGATGATTCTGTTGATAGCTGTTTCCGCGTTACTAACATTTTTAGGGCTATCGAAAATAGGAGGCGCAGGGGCTTTGTTCGATAGCACGCCTGAAGGATATTGGTCATTGATCAAACCAGCCGACGATCCGGATTATCCTTGGTATGCGATCGCGCTGGGTTATCCTGTCGCTGCTATTGCATTTTTCTGTACGGACCAAGCGATGGTGCAATCCGTTTTAGGGGCAAGAAATTTGGAACAGGGGCAATTGGGCGTAAATTTTATTGCTTGGTTAAAAATTCTTTCTTTACCACTTTTTATCTTAACAGGTATTATCTGTTATATCCTGTTCCCGGGACTGGATGATCCCTCCCTGGCTTATATGACGATGGTTACCAACCTCTTCCCTACAGGCTTAAATGGTTTAGTTATTGTTGTGCTAATTGCCGTGCTGGTTGGTACGATCGGCTCATCACTCAATTCGCTGAGTACGGTCTACACAATGGATATCTATTTGAAACATATCAACCCCAAAGCAGACGGTCGTAAAGTAACACAGATTGGGCGTTATACAATTATTGTAGGCTGCTTGATTTCCGTGTTGGTGGCTGTTGCTATTGATCAGATAAAAGGCCTGAACCTCTTTGATGTATTTCAGTCAATTTTAGGTTTTATAGCACCGCCGCTTGCTGTCATCTTTTTGATGGCTGTCTTGTGGAAACGTACGAATAAAGCTGCGGTCAACACACTGTTGACTTTCGGGGCAGTATTGAGTCTTGGAACAGGTGTGTGTTATTTGTGGGTATTTCCAAAAGATGTGTATACCTTTTGGCCACATTATCTGATGCTTTCTTTTTATTTGTTTTTAGCCTTGCTGATCTTAGGGGTAATCATATCCTTAGTAATCCCTAAATCGACTTACGAAAAAGAAAATGAAATGGCGTTTCGTTTTCAGATAGAGAAACCCACAGCGCGTGTAAAATGGGCATGGGGAACACTTTTTGTGGTTATGCTGCTGCTGTATATCGTCTTTAGATGATGTCTGGCGAATTATTGTATTTTAACGAAAGATTTGATAAGAAGAATAAAATGAAAAAATATTTAATATTGACTGTACTGCCTTTCCTATTGGTGGCTTGTAGTCAACAACAGGATAATGATGCGGTAATCTGGTCACAAAGGATGGTTGAGTCACACGGGTTAGGAGATTTTTATTGCAACAGACACTATCAATCCAAATTGGATTCTACGGGTTGGGACTACGTGTCGGGCTTAGTGGCAGGTGCTGTTTTGGAAACATGGGAACAGTATCCGGAGAAAACAGAATATTACGAATCGGTAAAAGCCTTTGCGGATTTGAATCTAAATGAAGATGGAAGCATGATCCTCAACAGCAAGGGTGGTTCCGCACTTCGTCCCAGTAATATTGATGATCTTCCGGCTGGACGTATCTACTTCACTTTGTATAAAGAGGAATTACAGAAAGGCAACACCAAGGATGCTGCGCGATATCGTAAAGCTGTGGATCTGATAAGGAACACCTTAAAATATAACCACTCGCGGATTGCAGAGGGGCTACCGGGAGCGGGAGGCTTTTTTCATAAGGCGATTTACCCCAATCAGATGTGGCTGGATGGATTGTATATGGGCTCACCGATATACGCGCAGTGGGAGAGTACATTTGGTAAAGACAATTCTGTAGAATATAGTGCGAGTTGGGATGATATTGCCTTGCAATTTAAAACCATTCATCAGAAAACATATGATCCAGAAAAGCAATTAAATTACCATGCATGGTCAGCCACTCCGGCAGACTCCAATTCTTTCTGGACCAATAAACAAGAACCGTTCGTGGGCTGTAGCCAAGAATTTTGGGCACGTGGTATGGGATGGTATTTTGCTGCATTGGTTGATGTGCTCGAATTTATGCCCCGGGATCATTCCTCCTATGCGGATATGTTAAAGATAACAAACCAGGTTGCTGCAGGCCTGAAGCGATGGCAGGATGATGAATCGGGTCTTTGGTATCAACTGTTGCAGTATGATGCCAACATGACCGCTGATGGCCAGGGAGACCATATTGCTGGAGAGATCTATAATATAGGGGATGAAGCAAACTATCTTGAATCTTCGGCATCTTGTATTTTCACTTACGCCTACCTAAAAGGCACACGATTGGGGATTTTAGACAAGGAATCCTATCGTCCTGTTGCGGAGAAAGCCTATCAAGGAATTCTGAAAGAATTTTTGAGAGAGAATCCAGATGGAGACCGAATCGATATTGTGAAGAGCTGTGCCTCGGCAGGACTCGGCCCGGCCAAAGATCCCTCCCGAACGGGAACAATCAATTATTATCTCGCCGGGAAGGATGTCACGGTTGTTGAAAATGAAGGAAAGGCAATAGGTACCTTTATTTTAGCTTCGTTAGAATATGAACAATTGAAATAAATCTTTATTTCAATTGTTCTTCAATCTTTGGCAAGGGAAGCCAAGCCAAGGTTTCTTTCTATTTCCTTTTTGCAAGCGAGTAATTCTTGAATAATCTCTTCGTGTGAAGGATTACTTTCGTCTTGTAACAGTAGTAGTTTTGAAACCGTGAGACAAGCGGTGATATCACCAGGGGTATCACCGTCACCTATCGGTACGGAAAAATCAACAACTCCTTGCGCATACGAACTCGGCATCTCGATATAACCTTGTTTTTTTATGTGTATAAGCTCCCGCTCGAAGTTCTGTTTCTGGATTTTGGAGAGCTTTTGAAACTGCGGGTCTCCCCCTAAAACTTGGGACCTACTCGTCTCATCTAAAAAGCTAAGTAGCGTTTTTCCTGAAGCCGTAGTTGACGTTTGGTGTAAATTCCCTTCCTCAATCATCACTGCAATAGGGCGGGGGCTTTTGCTATAGGCGACTACAAGAACCTTATCATTGAATAATACCGCAAGATGGCAAGGTTGCTGTATAGTAGCAGAGACCTGTTTCATCGGTTGCAAGGCTGCCGAACGTAACTTTTCGACAAAAGAATGGCGATGAGATAAATAATAAAGTTTAAGCGTAAGCGAATATTTCGAGGAAACGGAATCTCGCTGTATGTATCCTCTGGTCTCTAAAGAAGCGAGCATTCGATATATCTCATTTGGACTTTTATCCAGCCCGATGGCAATTTCCGCCTGCGATTGGGCGGTAGGTTGGAGTGCCAGATATTCGATAATAGCCAGCCCTTTTTCAAGAGCAGGCGCTTTATATTTATCCGAATAGTTTAAAGACATACTATCTATATTTAATTGTACGACTGATGACGCTAAAGATATAAAAACTATGGCAAGCGTCAACTTAGTTGTTCACGACTTATTTCTTTAATTTAATCTTAGACAAAGATGATTCGTAATTAAATCGGACTTTTATCGACTTTATCCGAATAAAGTCCGAAGAATGTCCGAACAAGCTCCGAATAAACTCCCAATAAAAATAGAATTATTATTTAATCGAAAAATAATTCTATTCCATCGGTAAGCAGAGATAAAAACTAAAGAGGTGGATAAAAATTCTTTTTTCTAGAAAGAGGAAAACATAATTGTTTTTATATACAAATATTGTATTTATATTTGAATGATATAGACCATGTTTTTCAGTGCGTATTAGCATGGGGAAGAAAGATGGGGAGAAATTATAAACAATTTAATTATGGTAATATCAACAAAAAGATGGGTTTTTTATGCGGTGTGCGCCGCAGCGTGGTGCTTTGCCAGTCCTGTAGCGAGAGCAGTGGGAACGCCCATAGCACAGACACAAGATGTTATTCATCTAAGTGGACAGGTGCTGTCATCGGAAGGCGGGCCGGTAGCGGGGGCGACCATTCATTATGGCGGGGCGGAGGCATCCGCTGATCAAAATGGACGGTTTACAATGCAATTAGCGACCGCAGGCAATGTCGTTTTTTCGGCGATCGGACACACGTCCAAAACACTACGGGTTACGCAAGATACGGTGTTGACCGTCGTATTGGATACGGACGAATCCCAGCTCGAGGAAATCGTCGTCGTCGGATATGGTGTACAACGCCGGTCGAATGTTTCGGGCGCACTGGCTACAGTTGATGGAAAAACACTGAATGAACGTCCTGTCCCAAACGCAGCCAATATGTTGCAAGGTAGGATTCCGGGATTGCAGGTAACCCAACCATCCGGAGAACCGGGGCGGGATAATCCCAATTTATTGATTCGGGGAAAAGGTACTTTTGGCAACAATACCGGCCCGTTGGTTCTAATTGACGGAGTAACTGGTTCATTGGATGCAATTTCTCCTGGAGACATCGAGAATGTGACGGTTTTGAAAGACGCATCTTCAGCAGCGATATATGGATCCAGAGCGGCGAATGGCGTAATCTTAGTGACCACGAAAGGTGGAAAAAAAGGGGCGACGACAGTTAATTATCGTGTGAATGTTGGTCGGCATACACCAACAGCTTTACCCGATTTTATTACCAATTCCGCAGAGTATATGGACATGTATAATGCAGCGGCAAAACGATCGGGCATTGCGTTTGAGTTTAAGCCGGAACAGATCGACGCTTACCGCAATGCGACAGATCGAGAACAATATCCAAATTTTGATGCGGTAGATTATTACATCAATCCGGCGACCGTGCACAATCATAATTTATCCATAAGCGGCGGTGATGAAAAAAGCACCTTTAATTTATCGCTTGGCTATCTTGATCAAAAAGCCATGATCAAAGGCTATGATTTTAAACGCTATAATGCATTGCTGAACTATACGAATGAGCTTTCAGACTACGTGAAAGTGGGGACGATCGTGAATGCCACATATCGAGACAGACAGGAACCTCCTTTCACCGGCGAAAATATGGCATTGGCAATTTATGCGTCAGGGCCTTTGTACGGTCCGTTTCTACCTGATGGAAGTGGAAGAGTGGTTTCTAAAGCTTATGAAGGGGAAGGCAGAAACCGTAATCCACAGGAGTATTACGCGATGGGGAATCAATATACGAAGGATTATAGGGTGAATGCGCAGGCGTTTATTGACATTACGCCGTTCAAGGATTTGACCTGGACCACGAAATTTGCCTTGAATTATGAGGATCAGTATTATAAAATGCACCAAGTTCCTTATGATGCCTTTTTGTTGCAAGAACGCGACCCGGCAACTGGAGACTACAAGCGCTCCACATTCGGTCCCGATATTGTGGGCGTGACCGATCAATATGCGAAGACATTGACCCCGACGATTTACTCTGTTTTAAATTATAATACACAGTTTGGTAGTGATCATAATTTCTCGGCCTTGGCTGGATACGAGCAGGTATCTTATCGTACACAAAGTCTGCGTGGACGTAGAACGTCCAGTGTTTATCCTGAGTTGCAGGATCTAACCGGATATTTGCCTTCAGGAGAGACGTTGTATTTTAACCACCCACGGCTGCCTGGAGTGATTGCACCGACCGAATGGGCTTTACAATCTGTTTTTGGACGTGTGGGTTATAATTACAAAGAGAAATATTTTATAGAATCGAATATCCGTTATGACGGAACCTCTAAAGTGTCTCCTGAATATCGTTGGGGAGTATTCCCTTCTTTCTCAGGGGCGTGGATGGCATCTAAAGAGGACTTTTTTCAAGAAGCATTGCCTTGGATCTCGCAATTGAAGTTGCGCACTTCTTATGGCATTCTTGGCAATCAGGATATTGGCGCTTATGCTTACCACAATAATCTCGATCTTCGTGATATTTATTATTCGTTTGATAACGAGCAATTAAGTTCGGGTGCCGTGCTGAATAAGTTTAGTGACCAAAGCTTACGTTGGGAATCAACCAGTATATTTAACGTAGGTTTTGATTTGGCGTTGAAAAATCGCTTGCTCGAAGTGAACTTTGATTGGTTTAACAAAACGTCGTATGACATCTTGGCAGCACAACCGGTTCCGGCAAGTTTAGGTCTAAAAGAGCCAACAACCAATGATGGAAAATTACGCAATAAAGGTATAGAACTTGCCTTGTCGCACCACAATCGTATTGGTAGCGTGACGTACAGTGTAAACGGGATGATTTCTACGGCGCGCAATGAATTGTTACATATTCGGGTGCCAGAATATAAGACCCGTATAAAAGAAGTTGGACAAGCCTATGATGCACACTACCTGTATGTGTGGGACGGAATCTTTCAGGAAGAAGACGTTTTGCCGGGATCGACTGTTCCAACACATGAATTAAATCCGAACCCACAAGCAGGTGATCTGAAAATGAAAGATGTTAACGGCGACGGCGTCGTCAATGCGGACGACCGTGTCGTGACAAAGGGCGCTTATCCAAACTATATGTATTCGTTCGGCGTGAATGTGGGTTATAAGAATTTCAATTTAAGTGCCTTTTTTCAAGGTGTGGACGGATTGAAAAACCGAGTGGAAAACTGGGGGATGGATCCGTTTATGCAAGGCACACCGCCGACGACAGAGTGGAGAAATGCCTGGACGCCAGAAAATCGAAGTAACGAACTGCCAGGTGTATATGTTGCCGGTTATCAAGGTGTTGCTAACTATAAAGGCTCGACGTACTATTTACGCGACGCTTCATACCTGCGGTTAAAGAACATTATGCTTTCCTATGATGTACCAACAAACTGGATAGAGTCCGCAAAGCTAAAAGGCGCACAGGTATATATATCGGCGGATAATCTTTTTACGATTACCGATTACAAAGGATCCGATCCGGAACGTGCATCGACATCTGGAAATTATGCGCAATATCCGCAGGCGAGAATTTTTAATATTGGAGCTAGCATTAGATTTTAAGCGCTACAAAGCGTAAATTTTATTTAAAGAAATTGTACCATGAAAGGTTTTAAAATATTAACATGTGCAGCGGCTGCCTCGCTTATATTATTAGGCGGAAGTTGCAATAAGGATTTTCTAGATAGAAATCCGGAGAACAGTGTGTCGGGCGAAATTTTTTGGAAGAGTCAGGCCGATGTGGAAACAGCGTTGGCAGGGGTCTATTACCGGCTGCAGGAGAATTTTATGGGCTACGAACGGGTCTACTTTGACGCGCTGACAGATAATGCATTTCCGGATCCGGGAAATAACACACAACCGAATTTAGGTGCGATGACGATTGGAGCTATTTCACCTGGTTTGGGTGGTGTCCTAGAGCATTTATATGAAACACCTTACAAACTAATATCCAGTGCAAATTATTTTTTAGACAATGTGGATAAAGCGGAAATAGATGAACAAACCGTTAACGTCTATAAAGCAGAAATCCGTTTCCTACGTGCACTGGCGTATTTTGATCTCGTGCAATCGTTTGGTGGGGTCGTGATCTATCGTAATTTTTTGTCGAAAGTTGAGGATGCTCGTATTCCACAATCTTCCGAGGAGGAAGTTTATGCCTTTATCCATGAGGATTTGGACTTTGCAATAGAACATCTGTCAGCAACAGCCTATACTGGCCATGCCGTGAAAGGTAGTGCGCAGGGAATCAAAGCACGCGTCTACATGACGCAGCAAAATTGGTCTGCCGCCCGCACCCTATTAGCGGAAATTATCAGTGATAATACGTTTGCGTTAGCCGATAATTATGAAGATCTTTTTACGACTACAGGTCAGGCAAAAGCCTCTGTGAATCGCGAAATTATTTTTGCAACGCAATATCTGGCACCCAATAGTGTACACCGTCTTACCCCAGGAGCAGGAGGGCTAGATATCGAGTTGGGCTGGTATGCGTTGATGCAGCCCTACAAAAATCTGGTAGACGACTATGAGATGCGGGATGGTAAGCGTCCAGCCGAATCCGACCTGTACGAAGCAGATAAGCCTTATGAAAATAGGGACCCCAGACTTTATGCCACGGTAAGGCTTCCGGGCGATGTCTGGACTAACCCCGTGACCGGAGAAGTTTGGGATGCGACGTATAATACCTATACAGGCTTTCACACAAAGAAATGGGTGGATTTGAGACGTTTACCTATTACTACCGCTACAGCGGCACAATCAGATCAGGATTATATCCATCTTCGTTATGCCGATATATTGTTGATGTATGCAGAAGCTGTTAACGAATTAGATGGGCCGGTCGATTTGGTATACAATCAGCTTAATTTAGTTCGCGGAAGAACGAGCGTAGACTTGCCCGATGTAGATCGATCAATATACGATACAAAAGATAAGCTTCGGGAGTATATCCGCCACGAACGGCGTATAGAATTTGCTTTGGAGGGACATCGGTATAATGACTTAAAGCGTTGGAGAATTGCGCATACGCTGTTGCCGACAGTGAAGACGCCATCGGGTGTTTCATACGTGTTTAAGGAGCACAATTACCGTCTACCGTTTAGTATCACAGAATTAGATAATAATCCGCAACTAGAACAAAATGAGGGGTATAGGTGATATCCCGTTGTAATACGAGAAAAAAAACAATAATTTTAATACATGAAGAAAGAGAAAATCCAACTGAAAGGGATTACATGGGGGCATACAAGGGGATTTGTGCCGATGGTTGCAACAGCGCAACGTTATGAAGAGTTACACCCGGAAATCGAAATCGTTTGGACGAAGCGTACATTGCAGGAGTTTGCAGACAAGTCGGTTACGGATTTAGCGAAGGAATATGATTTGTTGGTCATTGACCATCCATGGACGGGGCATGCAGCGGCGCAAAAAATGGTCATTCCTTTTGATGATTTTCTGCCGGAAGTGTTTTTGGCAGATCAGCAAGAAAACAGTGTGGGCCAATCGTATGCCAGCTACAACTTTGAAGGAAAGCAGTGGGCATTACCTATTGATGCGGCAACGCCTGTGGCAGCGAGCCGTCCAGATCTTTTAAAAGAACTTGGTGCGGAACTTCCCCGTACCTTTGAAGATCTTCTAGCCTTAGCCAAAAAAGGACGTGTTGGATTTTCTCTCTTGCCAATTGATGTATTAATGAGTTTCTATATGTTCTGTTGTTCATCGGGGGAAGCCCCATGTCAGAACGATGAGGAGGTTGTAAGTGAAGAAACAGGCGTTTTCGTTCTGAAACTTTTCAAGTCACTAGCAGATCATATCGATACGCGTTTTTATGAAAAAAATCCCTTTAAGGTATTTGAAGATATGACGCAACAAGATGAAATTGCGTATTGTCCGTTTGCTTACGGGTATTCTAATTATTCGAAGGTTGGCTATGCCCGGAAGCTCCTACATTTCCATGATTTGGTAGCTTTGAAAGCAGGTGATGAACCAATGAAGAGTACATTGGGAGGCGCAGGCTTAGCTGTTTCTTCCCAGGGTAAACATATTGATGTTGCGGTGGATTATGCCCGTTTTGTGGCATCGCCGGAAATACAGGAAACCTTATATGTGGAAAATGGTGGACAGCCGGGGCATTTAAAAGCCTGGGAAAATGTACAAGTCAACGCAGCCACAGCTGATTATTTTAAGAATACGTTGCCGACATTGCAGCGAGCATATCTCCGTCCACGATACGACGGGCATCTACATTTTCAGGACCACGCTGGTGATGTTGTCGTGAATTATTTGAAAAATGGCGGAGATGAACATGCTGTGTTGCGTGAACTAAATAATATGTATCGGAACTCATTAACATGGGAAAGTAAGAATGGATAACAAACCTTTAGACGGCCTATTGGTACTAGAGTTCTCCCAATTTATGGCAGGACCTACTGCTGGACTGCGATTAGCGGATCTGGGGGCTCGTGTGGTGAAAATTGAACGTCCCGTTAAGGGGGAAGGAGGACGCCAAATTGCGATTAAAAACATCTTTGTCGACGATAGTAGCTTAGTCTTTCACACGATAAATCGGAATAAGGAGTCCTATGCCGCGGATTTAAAAAACGAAAAGGATCTAGCGGATATCAAAGCCTTGATACAAAAAGCGGATGTCATTACCCATAATTTTCGTCCGGGTGTAATGGAAAAAATCGGCTTGGATTACGAAAGTGTCAAAGCGCTAAATCCAAAGATTATATACGCCACCGTGACCGGCTATGGAAACGAAGGCCCTTGGGCGAAAAAGCCCGGACAGGATCTGCTAGTGCAGTCCATGTCTGGACTTTCTTGGTTATCCGGAAGTGAAGGGGATGGGCCGGTACCTTTCGGCTTGGCCGTAATCGATATGTATTGTGCTACCCATCTTACCCAAGGTATATTAGCTGCTCTATTAAAACGCTCCCGTACCGAGGAAGGTGTGTTGGTAGAAGTTAGTTTGCTTGAATCGGCATTGGATATGCAGTTTGAAGTGTTAACGACTTATTTTAATGATGGAAGAAAGCTGCCGAAACGATCTGCGGTTCGTGGGGGAGGCCATGCGTATTTAAGCGCACCATACGGATTGTACCAAACAGCGAATGGCTATCTGGCGCTCGCTATGGGTGATTTGCAGAAGATAGCCGTTGTTATTGGACTGTCGGAAGAGCGCTATCAGGATCAGTCGATGTGGTTCTCTCAGCGAGATACCATCATGCGAGAACTGGGGCAGGCACTCCGCGAAAAAACAACCCAGGAATGGGTAACCTTATTGGAGAAAGCGGGCATCTGGTGTGGATCGGTGCATGATTACCATACCTTTTTGCAGGAAGAGAGCTTCGTACAAACAGGGATGTTGCAAGAAATCGCGCTGCACGACGGAACCGCACTGCGGACAACCCGGAGTGTGTATGGCATCGACGGGCATTATTTGTATTCGAACAAGCCTGCTCCGAAAGTAGGGGATGATAATGAAAAGATTGTGGAAGATTATTTAATACGTTGATATGTTACCCTTAGCAGGTTTTACAGTAATAGATTTTAGTCAATTTCTATCCGGTCCATTAACGAGCCTTCGTTTGGCCGATTTGGGTGCTCGGGTTATTAAAATAGAAAAGCCGGGCACGGGCGATATATGTCGACAATTATATACCTCCGAGATCGTATTAAATGGGACATCTACCGTTTTTCATGCAATTAACCGGAATAAGGAAAGTATCATACTGGATATAAAAAGTGAGGCGGATTGTCGCGTTATCCGGGACTTGATTGCTCAAGCGGATGTAGTGATGCATAATTTTCGACCGGGTGTCATGGAACGTTTAGGTTTTGATTATGCGCGCGTTCGGGAAATCAACCCGACGGTTATTTATGGAGAGATTTCCGGATACGGAAAAGAAGGCACATGGGCGGCTAAGCCTGGGCAAGATTTATTGTTACAATCACTCACGGGCATGACCTGGCTCAGTGGCGACGCCACAAATGGGCCTGTTCCCATGGGCTTATCTATTGTAGATATGTTTGCCGGAGGCAACTTGTGTAGCGCTATTTTGGCTTGTTTATACCGTCGGGCGATACAAAAAGTCGGTGCACACGTACACGTTAGTATGCTCGATTCAGCGGTAGACATACAGTTTGAAACCGTTACGACCTATTTTCGGGACGGTCAATTACTGCCGCAACGGAGTGAAGTGAGTAATGCACACGCCTATTTGGCCGCTCCATATGGGGTATATCGTACAGCAGACGGCTTTCTAGCCTTGGCGATGGGATCTATCCCGCAATTGAGACAATTATTGGATTGTCGGGAATTGGAAAACTTTACCGATGGCGAACAAGCATTTAAAGAGCGGGATGCTATTAAAAAGATTTTGATGCAGCATTTAATAACCAAGTCTACCGCTCATTGGCTTGGTATTTTGGAAGCTGCAGATATATGGTGTGCGGATGTGTTGGATTGGCATCGATTGACGGAACATGATGGTTTTAAAATATTAGATATGGTGCAACAGGTAACGATGGGCGATGGATTTACGTATGAAACAACCCGCTGTCCGATCCGAATAGATGGAGAGCTATTGATCTCTTCAAAAGGTTCTCCGAAATTAGGGGAGCATACCACTAAAATATTGGAGGAATTATATGGATAAGTTACGTTTTGCGGTTCGGAAGTTCGACCCTTTCGAAAGAACCCTGGAAAAATGTTGGTCCGCCTATCAAAATTTGTACCCTTCGGACGTACAAATGGAATTCGTACCCTTGGATCTAGAACAGCTAACAGATGCTTTCTTCGAACGGAAAGGTCTTTGTAATGGTGATTGGGACATCGTACATATCAATACGGATTGGGTAACACGAGCATTTGAAACAGACGGGTTGTTCGCGTTGGATGACTTTGTTCAAACAGCTCCCCCAGAAGATTACCCGAATATTTGGTCGAATAGCTTAACGGGTTTACAAAATTTTAACGGAAATCTATATGGGCTTCCTTTTCACGACGGACCGGAGTGCCTTGTGCTTAGGAAAGACTTATTTGAAAATAAAGAAGAGCAGCGGCGTTTTCAAGAACGCTATGGCAAAGCACTGGAGGTTCCCAAAACTTGGGATGATTTTTTAAAGGTAGCCGATTTCTTTACCAGACCGGAAGACAATCTCTACGGGACGGTCTTCGCAGGATATCCGGATGGACATAATGCCGTGTTTGACTTTTGTATACAGCTCTGGTCTCGCGGTGCGGAGCTTTCTGTTGGTGATAAACCTATTCAGCTGGATCAACCGGTAGCGGTAGCATCTTTGGATTTCTATAGAGCCTTATTTCAAAAACAAACTTGTCTGCATCCGCAATCGGCAACCTATGAATCTGTCCAAGCAGGTCAAGCCTTTGCACGTGGAGAGGTCGCGATGATGGTCAATTGGTTTGGCTTTGCATCATGGGCACAAATAGATGATGCGTCTGCCGTGAAAGGAAAGGTAGACGTGGCACCTATTCCGGCGGTTAAAACAGCCGTGTCCCCGTCGCTAAATGTCTATTGGCTGTATGCTATCCCGGCAGGTAGCCGGCATAAAGAACTCGCTTACGATTTTATCCGCTTTGCCGTGAGCAAAGCGAACGATAAACTTTTGACATTGGAGGGAGGCGTTGGTTGTCGTTATTCAACCTGGCATGATGTGGATATAAATGAAACTATTCCTTTTTATAACAAACTCGCGGAATTGCACGAGACTGCACGTACGTTGCCGAGATTGGCAAACTGGCCACAGATTGCACATATTATCGACGAGACGGTTACGGGCGCAATTCAAACGGATCGAAGTAGCCATGGGCTATTAATGGAGGCACAGGAGAAAATAAATAAATGGATATGATACCTATTGATTATAAAGCGATTTTGCCAAAGCAACCCTTGCCCATTGTTATTATTGGCGCAGGTGGTATTGTAAAAGATGCCCATCTGCCGGCTTATCGTAAGGCCGGTTTTGAGGTGCATGGCATGGTGAACCGGACAAAAGCGAAGGCAGAAGCTTTGGCGCAGGAGTTTGGTATTCCGCATGTCTACGATTCGGTCGCCGATGCGGTAGCACAAGCGCCGGAAAATGCGGTGTACGACATTACGATTATGCCCAATAAATTTATCGAAACCTTGGAGGCCTTGCCTGATGGAGCAGCCGTTTTGATTCAAAAACCCATGGGCGATTATTACCCCGAAAGCGAAGCTATTTTGGAGGTTTGCCAACGGAAAGGTTTAGTGGCGGCGATCAATTGCCAACTTCGTCAAGCGCCATTCGTTAACGCGGCACGTTGGCTCATTGAACAGGGGTATATCGGTGAGGTTTATGATATGGAGGTACGTGTAAACTTACATACACCTTGGCAACTTTTTCCACACGTGATGGTACATCCACGTTTGGAAATTCTCTATCACAGTGTACATTATATTGATTTGATCCGCTCGTTTTTGGGGAATCCACACTCGGTATATGCGAAGACGTTGAGGCACCCCGCAAAAGATCTATCGTCGAGCCGAACGACACTTTTATTTGATTATGGCGATACATTACACGCCGTTGTCAATACCAATCACGATCATGATTTCGGGCCAAAACACCAAGAAAGCTACATCAAATGGGAAGGGACAAAAGGTGCCATAAAAACCACCATGGGCGTATTAATGGACTATCCGCATGGTGTCCCCGATGTATTTGAATATTGCATTAAACCAACGGACGGAAGTGCACCACAATGGGTGGAATATCCGGTCGAAGGCACCTGGTTTCCCGATGCATTCATTGGGAGCATGGGCAGTTTAATGCGGTATAAACTTGGTGAAATAGCCGTGCTGCCCGCAGCTGTAGAGGATGTTATCCATACCATGGCAGTGGTGGAAGCCGCCTATAAGAGCAGTGCACAAGGTGGTCAACCTATCGATTACAATCAACAAGGATAAAGGAATCTCTAATTACTCATAATTTATCACGCACAATTTTAAGACATGCATTTCGAATCTATTTTTTTTGAAGATTATATATTAAACGATAAGCGGACGACCCTAGGTCGTACGATTACAGAAACCGATTTCGTCGTACACGCGGGTCACACGGGTGATTTCTTTCCGCACCATATGGATGCGGAATGGTGTAAGACACAACCGTTCGGACAGCGAATTGCCCACGGTACGATGATATTTGCGATTGGCATTGGACTCACTGCGTCGATCATCAATCCCGAAGCATTTTCCAAAGGCTATGACCGCTTGCGGTTTGTGAAACCTGTATTTATTGGTGACACGATACATGCGGAAGTGACGATTTCCGAAAAGTCTGACGCGAAAAAGCCTGAATTTGGAACTGTCGTGGAACATGTAAAAATGATAAATCAGCATGGGGAGGTGGTTTTGGTAGCAGATCATATTTTGCTTGCTAAACGTAAGGAGATAACAACTCAATCTATTTAACGCATGGAAATTGGCACAAAAGACAATATCACATTAACCAATGGAGGAGCTAAAGGTTATCTTTTCCCATTTATTCTAATTGTCAGTTTATTTTTTTTGTGGGGGATGGCGCACAATTTAAATGGCGTTTTGATTCCACATTTGAAAAAGGCCTGTCAGTTGGACAATAGTCAATCGGCACTAGTCGATACGTCAGTCTTTCTGGCGTATTTCATCATGGCGCTTCCTGCAGGTTATTTACTCCGACGTTGGGGATATAAGTTATCGATTATCATGGGATTGATCGCCTTTTCGATAGGTGCCTTCTTATTTATTCCTGCTGCAGACTATCGCATGTATGAACTGTTTCTGCTGGCGCTGTTTATTATCGGTTGTGGTTTAGCGATGTTGGAAACGGCTGCGAATCCCTATGCGGCTATTTTGGGGAAACCAGAAGCAGCAACACATCGGCTTAACCTTGCTGCATCGTTCAATGGGTTGGCAGCAATGGTCGCACCGATTGTCGGAACGATGTTTATTTTATCTGGTAAAAGCTATACGGAACCGGAGCTGAATGCGATGGCCGAGGTAGATCGATTATCGTACCTTATGGGGGAAGCTGCATCTGTCAAAACACCTTATTTGGTACTAGGTCTCGTGCTATTGCTCGTGGCCGTTGTGTTTATGTTTGTTAAGTTGCCAGAAATAAAGGAAGAAGGACCGGATACCGACGAAAACTCGAAAACAGGTCTTTTCTCCGTCCTGCGACATAAACATTTGGCGTTTGCTGTCATTGCACAGTTTTTCTACATTGGTGCGCAGGTTTGTGTAACGAGTTTTTTTATTCGAATGGCACAGCAAGGTGCGGGCGTCGATGAGAAAACAGCGGGTTATTATCTAGGCGTATATGGATTGCTTTTTATGGTAGGACGATTTGTTGGAACGTTCTTGCTACGCTATACGACAGCTAACCGTTTATTAGCATTATATGCAGTCGTTTGCACCGTATTGGCAGCGATTGCCGTGCTTGGTTCGGGCATGGTCGTATTGTATGCACTAGGCGGTTTAGGTTTTTTTATGTCGATTATGTTTCCGACGATATTCTCCTTAGGAATTACCGGCTTGGGTAAAGAGACCAAGCAAGCTTCTTCCTGGTTGATCATGGCGATTGTCGGCGGTGCGATCTTTCCCTATATAACGGGCGGGATCATTGATATGGCCGGCGATAATACGCAGATGGGATATGTAGTGCCTTTTGTATGCTATCTCGTTATTCTGTGGTTTGCACAGAAAGGATATAAACCCGTCCATCTGTAATGGGTGTGGCAACATAATATAATAGCTGGAGAAAATATCATAAGGTCTTGGTTTACTTTTGCGGTATGTTTGTAATTGGTGCAAAATACGCCAAAAGACAAAGGTATTTTTATAAGAAATAGCAATATATAATATTATTCCTTATACAATATTAGCATAAACACGTTTTCAACCATTATGAAAAATAGGATGAAGAAATTACTTCTAGTTGTAGGTTGTTTAGTTGCAACAGCTACATCATTTGCGCAACAGACGAGTACCTGGATTTGGTATCCGGGAGATTTTGAAGTTTGGTTAAGTAATGATATGCAAAATCGCCGAACGGAAAGGGGAACTTTCTTTCCTCCCTTTTGGAAAATGGATAGCCATTATGTTCTGGTGGAGTTTAACAAAGCCTTCGATTTGCCGGAACCAGATGAGATAACTATCCATACGGAAGGCCAGTATAATGTAAAGGTAAATGGCAAAATGTTGCCTGGTATGCCTTCCAAAGTAAAACTTGGAAAAGGAAAACAACAGATTAATATTAAAGTATATAACCAGGCGCACGTGCCTGCGTTGTATGTCACAGGTAAATTCGTCCAGACGAATAAAGATTGGTTGGTCACTTTTGAAGATAAGGAATGGATCGATGAAACGGGTAAAGCTTCTGATCAATCGGGAACGACTTATGTCAAAGCTGGTTATTGGAACATGGACAATCCGAATGAAAAACCTTCCCAATTCAGACTACCTACCCGTCCAGAAAGATCTGTAAGTAAAGCCGCTCATAACAAGGGTTTCTTAGTAGACTTTGGGAAGAATACGTTCGGTTTTCTCACGTTGCATAAATTACAGGGAGAAGGAGACCTAGCGATTTACTACGGCGAGTCTAAAGAAGAAGCCTTGGCAACAGAAACCTGTGAGACTTTGGATTTGCTCGACGTGTCAACATCTTCTGCCCGAGACAGTACGTTGGAACTTTCGAAGGCGTTTCGTTATGTCTACATCGAGCCAAAGGGTAATGTACAATTCGATGAAGTCTCTATGCAATATGAGTATTTGCCTGTAGAAGATCGGGGGATGTTCCGAAGTTCGGATGAAGAATTAAATAATATATGGGAAGTTGCCAAATACACCATGGAGCTGACTTCCAGAGAATTTTATATCGACGGGATTAAACGTGACCGTTGGATATGGAGTGGCGATGCCTACCAATCGTACGCCATGAACTATTACCTCGGTTTCGATTCGGAAACGGTAAAACGGACTATTCTGGCCTTACGGGGTAAAGAACCTACCATCACACATATCAATACCATTATGGACTATACGTTCTACTGGTTTTTGAGTATATACGATTACTATCGGTATACCGGGGATAAAGAATTTATCGAATCCATCTATCCCCGCATGCAAACGTTGATGGAATTTTGCTTGGACAGACGTAACAAGGATGGTTTGATGGAAGGGTTGTCCGGAGATTGGGTGTTTATTGATTGGGCAGAAGGACTGAGTAAAAAAGGCGAAGTTAGTTTTGAGCAATTACTCCTGTGCCGCAGTCTGGAAACCATGGCGTTGTGTGCCGATTTGCTGCAAATCCCCGAAGACCAAGATTTTTATGCGAAAGAAGCTAAAAATCTAAAAGATAAGTTTTTTGACTTTTACTGGAACGATCAGAAAACGGCATTTGTGCATAGTCGCATTGACGGTCAACAAAGTGATGAAGTGACACGCTACACGAATATGTTTGCTATCTTTTTTGATTACCTATCTGCCGATCAACAGCAAGGTGTGAAGAAAAATGTATTGCTAAACGATAACGTCAAGAAGATTATGACACCCTATATGCGTTATTATGAACTGGAAGCACTTTGTGCCCTGGGAGAAAAGGACTATGTGATGAATGAGATAAAAAGCTATTGGGGAGGTATGTTAAAGCTCGGTGCAACAACCTTTTGGGAAGAATATAATCCTGAAAAAGAAGGCGCTGAACACTACACGATGTATGGTCGGGAATTTGGTAAAAGTCTTTGTCATTCCTGGGGCGCCAGTCCGATTTATTTACTTGGTAAATACTATTTAGGCGTAGAGCCTACATCGGCAGGTTACGAAACCTATACGGTCGATCCTTATTTGGCTTCTCAGGAATGGATGGAAGGAAAGATTCCAACACCGGGTGGCGAAATTGAGCTTTTTGTGTCTAAAAAGAAGATCAAGGTAAAATCGCCTATCGGAAAAGGAAAGCTAAAGATTAGCAGCCAATCTTTGCCACGTACAAATCATGGAAAGATTACCAAAGTGTCTGAGAATACCTATACGCTAGAATTGGAAAACGGAATCGACTATGAAGTGGAATATACGGGATAAGAAATATACAGACGTGAAAAAATCAACGGTTATCTTTGGTCTATTATTCGGGTTGTCGTCTTTATCGGTGCAAGGGCAGACAGTAGATGGAAAGCCTGCAGTTATTCCGCAGATTCCTGATGGAAAGATTGCTACAGCATGGGAAGATCCTACGATAACAGCCATCAATCGGGAACCGGCCCGTGCCACGGCCTATTCCTATGCTTCAGTGGAGGAAGCGTTGAAAAACGACCGTGAAGCAAACAAACGTCTTTTATTCCTAAATGGCGAATGGAACTTCAAATTCGCGAGCAAGCCTTCGGATGCACCGAAGGATTTTCATCTTTCGGAAGTAAGTGGTTGGGATAAGATTTCGGTGCCGTCAAATTGGGAAATGCAGGGATATGACATCCCGATTTACCGTTCGGCGGTATATCCGTTTCTACCGATTGATCCACCACATATACCCACCGATTACAATGCGGTTGGTTCCTATCAGCGGATCTTTGATTTGCCGACAGACTGGGATGGTATGAACGTCACGCTACACTTTGGTGCGGTTTCTTCCGCTTATCATCTATGGATAAACGATCGATATGTTGGTTATGCCGAGGATTCCCATCTGCCATCAGAGTTTAATGCTACGCCCTATTTACAAGCTGGGAAGAACCGCATCTCCGTACAGGTTATTCGTTGGAGCGATGCATCTTATTTAGAGGATCAAGACCACTGGCGTATGAGCGGTATACATCGCGATGTATTCTTAATGGCGGAACCTACTGTGCGGATTGCAGACTTTCATTGGCAGGCGA
Source organism: Sphingobacterium arenae (assembly GCF_014692505.1). Lineage (GTDB taxonomy): Bacteria > Bacteroidota > Bacteroidia > Sphingobacteriales > Sphingobacteriaceae > Sphingobacterium > Sphingobacterium arenae. Next base: position 936,183 of record NZ_JACNYK010000001.1, read on the forward strand.
CATTAGATTCGGCATATCAAGATGTCAAGTTTTCTTTGCGGCCTAAGATTGATAACTTTTCGGGAGATAGCATAAACGGATTTACCGTGAAAGCGCAGTTATACGACGATGATCTTAACCCTATTTTACCGAAAGCGCTGGCACGTAGCGCAGGGGAGATTTTTGACGAGATATATCCTCGTTTGGACAATGTAAAATTTGGTCTGCTCGAAACACATATTTCCAACCCGAAGAAATGGTCGGCTGAAAACCCTAACCTGTATCGGTTGGTGGTTACGCTTTATGATCAGCAAGGGCGATTGCTGGAGGCTAAGACTACTCAGGTAGGTTTCCGAAGCATCGAAATTTCCAAAGAAACGGGTGCCTTTTTGATCAACGGAAAGCCGACGAAGCTCTACGGTGTCAACCGACATGACCATCATCCCGAACGTGGTAAAGCGTTAACGCGGGAAGATATGGAAGCCGATATCCGGCAGATCAAACAGTTTAATTTTAATGCGATACGGACCTCGCATTATCCGAACGACCCTTATATATATGAGCTTTGTGACCGTTATGGCATCATGGTTATGGACGAGGCGAACCTCGAAACCCATGGGCTGGGCGGAAAGCTGATGAATGATCCGTCTTGGTTGGCCGCACATATGGAGCGGATCATCCGTATGGTAGAACGTGATAAAAACCACCCATCGGTGGTTATCTGGTCACTGGGTAATGAATCGGGTAGAGGCCCTACGACTGCGGCCATGGCGGCATGGGTGCATGATTTTGATATCACGCGTCCTGTACATTACGAACCGGCCATGGGAAGCCATCAGCTGCCGGGCTATATCGATCCTTCCGATCCGAGGTATCCCAAATCCAATGCGCATGCGTATCGCTTACAAAACATACGCGATCAATATTATGTCGATATGGTATCGCGCTTCTATCCCGGTATTTTTACACCACAGTTATTGCTGGAGCAGGATAACGGGGATAACCGCCCGATTCTTTTTGTAGAGTATTCCCATTCGATGGGAAATTCTACCGGCAACATGAAAGATTTCTGGGATATTTTCCGTTCGCACTCACGTTTAATTGGTGGTTTTATCTGGGATTATAAAGACCAGGCATTGGTGCGGCAGGATTCGATATACGGTAAAGTCTTGGCGTATGGAGGTGACTTTGGCGAAAAAATCCATAATGGCGCGTTCAGTTTGAACGGTATTGTGGATGCCTGGAACCGACCAAAGGCTGCGATGTATGATAATAAAAGGATTTATCAGCCGGCCGAAATTACGTTAGTAGATTCGAAAGCAGTCCGTATGAAGATAAAGAACAGAGCCGTAGAGCAGAATCTCGATCATTACCAACCGATCATGATGATCAAAGAGAACGGGAAGGTGGTGAGAGAAGTAGCGTTGCCGAGCATCGATTTGGCTGCTGGTGATTCGACCGAGATCGATTTGCTTTCCTATATAGCCGTTAAGCCTAAAAAGGGAAAAGAATATCAACTCGATATACAGTTTCGCTTGAAATCGGCAACACAATGGGCGCCGAAAGGCTTTGTCGTATCCGCATCGCAGGTGCGCTGGCAGGAAATGGAAAGCTTATGGAAACCATTAAAGGCTGCCGGAAAATCGTTGAAGGTTGTAGAAAATGATAGGGAATATCGCGTTGCAGGGGCAGGATTCGAGACGGTTTTTGATAAATCGACCGGGGCTTTACAGCAGTTTGTATATCAAGGACAGGAAGTTGTCAAGGGTGCTGTATTACCAAACTTTGTACGGCCGGCAACGGAAAATGATCGTAGAGGATGGAAGCCAGATAGAAAATTGAAATACTGGTACGGCGATGCAAAACTGACAGAAACAAAAATGTCAGAAGAAGCGGACGGCGTACATGTCCTGTCAGGTTATACGCTGCGCGGAGATTCTGCTCGAATCCTTGTTCGTTATGTCGTGAAGCCACAAGGAATAGTATCTGTCAATTATGATTTGCAGGTGAAGGATGGATTGCCCAATATTCCAAAAGTAGGTTTGCAGATGGGGATTAACCCAAGTTTCGATCAGATACAGTATTATGGGCTCGGAGCCATGGAAAATTACCCGGATAGAGCCTATGGGTTTGATTTAGGCGTCTATGCCATGGATATTGACACGTTTATGGAACCGTATTTGGTACCACAGGAAAATGGTAACCGTATGGATGTGCGCTGGTTCCTTCTTCAGAATAAAAAGAAAGCAGGCCTTCTGGTTGTCGGTGACCAGCCTCTTTATATGAGTGCATGGCCGTTTTCTCAAAAAGCAATAGAAGAAAGTAAACATTGGTTTAAACTCGAAAAAGAGGATAAAATAACATTGAATGTTGATTTGTTACAAATGGGTATTGGCGGGAATGACAGTTGGACAGATGTTTCGGCACCGTTAGAAAAATACCAGGTACCTGCGAAAAATTATAGTTATTCGTTTCATCTGGTCCCGATGGACGCTAAATCGACCGTAGAGCAGTATATACAGTAAACATGACATTAAGATATTACATCAGTATTGGGATATTGTGGTGCTGCTTGGTGGGGCAGGCACAGATAAAAGGTATTCCGACGCACATCGTGCCACTTGCGGCAGATTCTTATGAAAAAGCAAAGCCTTGGGTGGTGTGGTATTTTATGCATGCCAGCTATTCGAAAGAAGGCATTACCGCTGATTTGAAAGCAATGGCCGAAAATAATATTGCAGGGGCGTATTTTACACCCATCAAGGCAAAAACAGATCCACCGTTGTTTGAGCCCACCGCGGAAACTTTGACACCCGAATGGTGGGAGATGTTTCGCCATTTGGTAGCAGAAGCTAAAAAATACGGCATACAGATCGCGATGTTTCCCAATGACGGTTTTGCTACGGCAGGTGGTCCTTGGATTACACCGGAAACATCCATGCAGAAAGTGGTTTATGCGGATACGACTATAACCCTCGAGCGCAGCGGCAAAGTCAACATTCGTTTGCCACAACCGGAAAAGCTATATAACTATTACGAGGATATTCAGCTTTTTGCAATACCCGTTGCCCAAAAATATCGACGTAGCGATGAAGAGCCTCCGAAGGTAACCAGCAGCTACGACGAAGATTTACAGCGATTAGCGCAGAAGGGTAATGAACAGCGTTTTACCACATCTCAACCGGGATGGATACAATATGCTTTTGAGCAGCCTTTTCCAAGCAATGCCCTGAAGGTGGAGCGCCGGGCGAATAATTATGGAGCGAATAGGTTGAAGATATTGGTGAGTAATGACGGTGTCAACTTTGATGAGTTAACGCAATTATCATCTCCCCGAACAGGTTGGCTTGATTGGGATAATGGGGTGACACATACCATACCGTATACGACCGCTAAATACTATCGATTTGTATTCGACCCTGCGAATTTTGAACCGGGTGCGGAAGATTTAGATGCGGCAAAATGGAAACCATCCATCAATATTTTAGGGATCACCTTGTACGAAGAACCGCGCGTTCATCAGTTTGAAGGGAAGATTGGTGAAATCTGGCGAGTTTCGTTGCCAACCGATAAAGAAGACGTTAATTCTGCTTATATTATCGACAGTAAAAAAACGATTGCGCTAAATCCGACAGTTGTCCGAGGAGAGGAGTTGACGACCGAGCTGCCAGCGGGTGCCTGGAAGATCTTGCGGATCGGGCATACGACCACCGGACATAAAAATGAAACGGCAGGAGCGGGGAAAGGTTTAGAATGTGACAAATTAAATGCCGAAACAGTTGCTTTCCAATTCGAGCAATGGTTTGGAAAAGCATACGAAATGGTGGGCCGGGAACTGGCAAAAGATGTTCTTACTGTCTATCATATCGATTCTTGGGAATCGGGTAGCCAAAATTGGACAAAGCAGATGCCGCAGGAGTTTAGCACAAGGAGAGGATATGATCTTACGACCTATCTCCCTGTATTAGCCGGATATATTGTTAATAGTGTCGAAGAATCCGAAGCTTTCCTGCACGACTTCCGCGAGACGATCGCTGATCTGTTGCAGGAGAAGGGTTATCAAACGCTCCGCCAGAAGTCGGATGAATATGGAGTGGAATTTACGGCGGAGATGACGGCTCCCGTCATGTTGAGCGACGGTATGGAACATTTCGGCTGGACAGACAGGCCGATGGGTGAGTTTTGGTTCAGGAGTCCGTCGCATGATAAACCTAATGATATCTTAGACGCGATCTCCGGCGGACACATCTATGGAAAGAATAACATTATGGCAGAGGCGTTTACGCAGATCCGCATGGAATGGGATGAGCATCCGCGCTTGTTAAAATCGCTTCAAGATCGAAACTTTGCATTAGGTATCAATAGTTTAGTTTATCATGTTTATGTGCATAATCCTTGGATGGATCGTAAACCGGGAATGACATTAGACGGTATAGGACTTTATTTTCAGCGCGATCAGACTTGGTGGAAGCCCGGAAAAGCGTGGGTCGACTACGCCATACGTGCACAGCAATTATTGCAGGTAGGTAAACCGCAACGGGATATCGCCGTATTTATAGGGGAAGAAATGCCCCGAAGATCACTGCTGCCAGACCGGTTGACAACAACGCTGCCGGGGATTATTGGGCAGTTCCGGGTGAAACGGACAGACTCCTTGATGCTTAACGAAGGCTGGCCTACACAGAAGATCGCCAGTGTGACCACCAGTGCGAATATGTATAATCCGGCAGATTGGGTGGATCCGTTACGGGGATATGCCTACGATTCGTTTAACCCGGATGTTTTACTGAACCAAGCGAAAGTGGTGGATGGCAACGTTATATTTGCCGATCATATTGCCTATCGTTTGCTGGTGGTACCTGGGCAACATCTTTTGAATCCTACACCAAACCATTTCTCACTGCCCGTACTACAGAAGTTTGCGGATTTAGCGGAACAGGGAGCAAGCCTGTTGTTTAAGGAAAAACCTATGCATATACATGGTATTGCTGCTAAACAAGATTCTATCGCTTTTCAAGAGATAGTCGATAAACTCTTTAATGATATGCAGATGACGGATGGTTTACACTATAAATCCGTCGGAAAAGGTAAGGTTTATCTGGGTGTATATCATGCGGATAGTTTTGGTCCGTTGGGCATAAAAGAGGATGTGATCATTGATAACAAAAATAATGCATCCATTTCTTGGAACCACCGACATTTTGAAGGAGGAGATAGCTATTTCATAGCCAATCAAGATAGTCTACAGCGGGAAGCTTCTTTATCGTTTAGAGCAACTGCATCATATATTTATTTGTATGATGTTCTACAGGATAGATTATTGCCCGTTTCTTCGGTACAAAAAGATAATCGTACCGAGCTAAATATAGCATTTGAGCCGTTCCAGTCATTTTTTGTATTATTTAGCGAAAGCCAGCTAAATCTTCCAGATTGGGAGGTCGCGAAAGTAGAGACATTAAAAGGCGAATGGGATTTACAGCTGGCGGGTGTGAAACACGAACCCATAAAGCAACAACAGCCAGATTTCTGGACGACATCGGCAGTGGATGATGTGCGTTATCATTCCGGGATGGGCAGCTACTCCTTAACCTTCGATCAGCCTAAGAAAATCGGTAAACAACGCGTAACCTTGAAACTAGAAAGAGTGGAAAGCCTTGCAGAGATCGTGTTGAACGGGAAAGAGGTCGGTGTTATATGGACAAACCCGTTGGAGATTGATGTAACGGACTATTTGACACGTGGGAAAAATAAACTGGAGGTGCGCGTATATAATACTTGGGGTAACCGTTTTGGCTATGAAAGCCGTCATGAACCGGCAGAAAGACTTATTCAAACGATAGCAACACCGAAATATTTGAAAGACTTGCAGGAATCTGGATTGCAGGGAGATATCCAATTGATATGGTATCATAAAAAATGAACAACATGAAAGCAAAAAACAATCTACTTATACTTGCTTTGTCTGGTTTGCTAACCGGACAGTTATATGCGCAAGAAAAAGCGATTACAAATACGGGAGAAAGTCCTTTCGCCGTACAAAATGCCGTAAATATGGGGGATGTGTCTTGGACAAAAGGTTTCTGGGCAGAACGTACGAGCGTTTGTTACGAGCGTATGGTACCCCACCTTTGGGATGTATACACGAGTGCAGATATCAGCCACGCTTACCGTAACTTTGAAATCGCTGCGGGCCTAGCGGAAGGAGAACATAAAGGGCCTTCGTTTCATGATGGCGATTTTTATAAAACATTAGAGGCCGTTTGTGCATTATACGCGCAGACGAAAGACGAGCGTTTGCTGCAAATGATTGATGAAGTGACACCCGTGATCGCAAAATCGCAACGCGAAGATGGATATATCTACACAAAAGCAACCATCGACCAACGTAATTCTGGTGAGAATATCGAATTTCAGGATCGTTTAAGCTTTGAAGCCTATAACATCGGACATTTGATGACCGCCGGATGCATACACTACCGGGTAACGGGAAACAAGAACCTCTTGAATATCGCGGTTAAGGCGGCCGATTATCTCTACGGTTTCTATAAAAAATCGAATCCTACCTTAGCACGAAATGCTATCTGCCCATCGCATTACATGGGGACAATCGAGCTGTATCGCACGACGAAAGATCCTAAATATTTAGAATTGGCACAACACCTGGTCGATATTAAAGGGGAAATTGAAGACGGTACAGATGACAACCAAGATCGTATTCCGTTTCGTCAGCAGAATAAAGCCATGGGGCACGCGGTGAGAGCAAGCTATCTTTACGCCGGGGTAACCGATTTGGTTACAGAGATACAGGATACCACGTTGAGCAATCGTCTTTTTGCCATATGGGATGATGTCGTTAAGCACAAAATGTATATTACCGGAGGCTTGGGTTCCCTGTATGATGGAACATCACCGGATGGTACTTCTTACAACCCCACCGATGTACAGAAAATACACCAGGCTTTTGGGCGAGACTATCAACTGCCGAATTTAACAGCACATAATGAAACCTGCGCGAATATAGGCAATATGCTCTGGAACTGGCGGATGGCAGGCTTGACAGGCGATGCGAAATATATTGATGTACTCGAGTTAGCACTTTACAATAGTGTTTTGTCGGGCATCAGTTTAGATGGTGATAAGTTTTTATATACCAATCCGTTAAGCTATTCGTCTAACCTGCCTTTTCAGCAACGTTGGTCTAAAAAGCGCGTGCCTTATATTTCCTTGTCTAATTGCTGTCCGCCGAATGTGGTACGTACGATTGCGGAGGTTAGCAGTTATGCCTACAGTGTGTCCGATGACGCGGTATGGGTGAACCTGTTTGGTGGAAATATCCTCGATACCGAATATAAAGGCCAAAAAATTAAAATTTCACAAGAGTCGAACTATCCATGGGATGGTGACGCGTCGTTTGTTGTGGAGGAATTGCCCGCAAATTACGTTTTAAAATTACGTATACCGGGTTGGGCAGATGATGCCAAGATTATGAAAAACAATAAGGAGGTTGCCTTTCAGACAGAAAAGGGGTACGCGATATTGTCTGCCGGACTAAAAAAAGGAGACCGCATCACCCTTCAGCTACCCATGAACGTGACATTTATGGAAGCAAATCCATTGGTAGAGGAAGCACGAAACCAAGTAGCCGTAATGCGTGGACCGGTAGTTTACTGCCTTGAAAAAGCGGATGTTCCGGAAAATGCAGATATATTTGATTTGAAGATTAATGCATCGAGTAGCTTTGAGCCCGTAGAGGAATCGGTTCTTGGACAATCGATTGTATTCTTACAAGGCAATGCTTACACCGATAATACCGAAAAGTGGAACACACTATATAGGAAAGTATCAGCCGACGAACAAGAAGCTGTGTCGGTAAAGCTTGTTCCGTATTTCGCATGGGGAAACCGTACATTCGGTGATATGGCCGTTTGGTTGCCGCGCAAGTAGTGATGAATTATAAGTGGTAAGTGACTGTTTAACTTTCTCACTTTTTTAAGATAAAAAAATGAAACATTTAATTCTCGCACTGCTAGTATTCGCCTTCCTCGGTTCGCATGCCGAGGTGCGTCTTTCTGCCATTTTTACAGATGGTATGGTCTTGCAGCAGAAAAAGAGTGTCCCGATTTGGGGATGGGCAGGTAAGGCTGCTACGATAAAAGTGAAAACCTCCTGGGATAAGAAAGAATATCAGGTAAAGGCCAATGAAAAAGGTGTGTGGCGTGTGTTCATCCAAACACCGGAAGCAGGGGGGCCATATAGCCTGACAGTTTCGGAAGAGAATACGATCGTACTGGACGATGTATTGATCGGCGAGGTATGGTTGTGTTCTGGACAATCCAATATGGAGATGCCATTGAAGGGGTATCCCGCACAACCGATTATCGGTAGTACCGATGCTATTTTGGGGTCTAAAGATGAACAGTTGCGATTATATACGGTGCCACGCAACCCTCAACTAAAGCCGGCGGACGACAGCAAACCTTCTGTATGGAAGAAAGCTAATCCTCAAAACGTGGCTAATTTTAGTGCAACGGCTTATTTCTTCGGACGGAGATTACGAGATGTCTTGGATGTACCTGTTGGGCTTGTTCACAGTAGCTATGGTGGTTCGAATATAGAAGCCTGGATGGATGCCGCTTGGTTGCAAGACATCGAAGGGGTCGAAATTCCACAACAAGAAGAAGGACTTAAAGATAAAAACCGTGTACCTACTATGCTGTACAACGGCATGATCCATCCATTGGTAGAATATGGGATTAAAGGTATGATTTGGTACCAGGGCGAATCAAACTACGAAACAGCAGATCGATATGAAATCTTGTTTCCGCGCATGGTGGCGAAATATCGCGCGTTGTGGAAAGATGATATGTTGCCCTTTTATTTTACACAGATTGCCCCGTTTGATTATGCGTCTTTACCACCATATTACGTTGGCGGAAAATATAATTCGGCATTTATACGGGATGCGCAACGAAAATCCTTGGAAAAGATGCCGGAATCTGGCATGGCCGTTACGATGGATATAGGGGAGAAGAATTGTATCCATCCCGCGCATAAGAAAGAAGGAGGTGATCGCTTAGCTTTATTGGCCCTAGGTGATGCTTATCATATAGAAGGGCTAAACCATAGGAGTCCAGTTTACGATAGCATTGCTATTGACGGTAGCACGGTAGTCGTATATTTTAAGGATGCACCATTAGGGTTGACATCCTTCGGAAAGGATATCAAAAGCTTTGAAATTGCGGGAGAAAATAAAGTTTTCTACCCTGCTAGTGCGATTGTACAGGGTAAAACGATCGTTGTGTCGTCTCCACGTGTAGCCCATCCCGTTGCTGTGCGCTATGCGTTTAAAGATTTTGTGTTGGGAGACTTGTTTGGTGTTAACGGACTGCCTGTGGGTTCGTTCCGAACGGATGATTGGTAATCTTTTTTCCACTTTATCCATTAGAGTTTGTTTTTAACGGAATGGATGAGCACTTCGTGGTTTGACCGCAAAAGTGGAGCAAAACTCGTCACTTCGGATATTTGACAGGGAGGGACAGTACTAAGGATGAGTTTGTGCAGTCGTCAAATATCCGGAGGTGACTTTAGGTGTTAATTAGGGATAGTACAATTTGTATAGTCTGTTAATTTTTGTTTCTACGGTATTTAATAAACAAGAATAAAAAAGGATGTAGACACCCACGCACGCGGTACGCGGGCAAAAAGGGCCTAGCATTGTTCCGCGGCCAGCTTTACGCCGGCTATTCCGTTAAAAACAGCATGCTGTCTGACCGAAGGGAGTTGCATGCTGTTTCGGAATAGACAAGTAAAGGTAGCGGAACGATGCAAGTCTTGACTTTTTTTGCTTCGTTTTTTGTGTCAAGACAAAAAATGAAGGGAGTACAATTTGTGATGTCTGACAGTAGAGCGAACAGACGCAAAAAATGAAATAAGGATGAATAGATTAGCCTATATTGCTATCGTATTATTGATCGGCTGTGTGCAGCTTAGCGCTACGGTATATGCACAGGAATTTAATTGGGAAGATTATTATATCACCTGGGATAAACCGAGTAAACATTCCGGAGAGTCCATGCCATTGGGGGGAGGGGATATAGGTCTGAATGTATGGGTAGAAAATGGCGACATTCTTTTCTATTTAGGTAAATCGGGCGCTTTTGATGAAAATAACACCCTATTGAAACTCGGTCGGGTACGTCTAAAACTTTATCCTAACCCGTTTGAAGGTACCGTATTTAAGCAACAGTTGCAGGTGGATAAGGGGCAGGTTATTATTTCGGGAGAACATCATGGTATAAAGGCGGAAGTGTCTTTGTGGGTCGACGTGGAGCGTCCAAATGTTTACGTGGATATTCAGGCGAATAAAAAAATGGCGGTGGAAGCCGCTTACGAAAGTTGGCGTTATAAAGAGCGCTTTCCTAAAAAGAGAGAAAATAATGCCAACTCGTGGAAATGGGCTCCTCCACATGAGGTGGTGACAAAACGGGATAGCATTTATACGCGAGATGATAAAGTGGTGTTTTTCCACCAGAATTCGGATAGTAGCGTATTTGATATTGTCGTGCGACAGCAAGGGATGGAATCGGTGAAGGATTCTTTATACAATCCACTCGACGGGTTGATCTCGGGCGGAATGTTGCAAAGTCAGGATTTTACCTTCGTCGAACAGCGTTCGGGTAAATATATGGATACCGACTATCAAGCTTGGGTGCTGAAAAGCAAAAAGCCTGCTGCCAAACACGCCTTGCAGGTGTCATTACATGTAGCGGGGCCGGTTTCGTTAGCCGATTGGCAGCAACAGCTAAAGGATTTGGCCTATTCGAAGGAATCAAAATCCCGCACGAAGAGCCGGAATCTGGAATGGTGGCGCAACTTCTGGGATAGAAGCTATATTCGCATACAACCCACTACACCAGATGAGCATAATGAGCGTTGGCAAGTGGGCCGTAACTATCAGCTTTTCCGCTTTATGTTGGCCGCAAATGCCTATGGTGAATATCCGACAAAATTTAATGGTGGATTGTTCACGTACGATCCATCATCTATTGACAGCACAATGAATTTTACACCTGACTTCCGCAATTGGGGAGGAGGAACCCACACGGCGCAAAACCAACGTTTGGTATATTGGCCTATGCTAAAAAGTGGCGACTTTGATATGATGCCAGCGCAGTTCAAGTTTTACCAACGGATACAGCGCAACGCGGAATGGCGATCGAAAGTATATTGGGGTCACGATGGTGCGAGCTTTACTGAGCAGATTGAGAATTTTGGGTTGCCGAACCCGGCAGAATATAATTGGAAACGACCCGAAGATTATGATAAGGGCGTTGAATATAATGCTTGGTTGGAGCATCAGTGGGATACGGTACTGGAATTCTGTATGATGATGCTGGAAACAGCTCATTACAACGATGCCGATATCCGTCCTTATATTCCTTTTATAGAAAGCTGTTTGCGATTCTTCGACGAGCACTATCAATATCAGGCAAAAAAACTTGGAAGTAAGGTTTTAGATCAAAACGGGCATTTGGTTTTCTATCCCGGTTCTTCGGCAGAAACATATAAAATGGCCTACAATGCATCGACGACGGTAGCCGCATTGCAAGAAGTTACCCGAAGGATGTTGTCACTTTCCGCAGCAGTGGTAAATGATTCATTACGAACTTATCTGGAGGAATTCCAGCAAAAGATACCGCCTTTACCCACTAGAGTACTAAATGGGAAGAAAATGTTGGCACCGGCTGAAATATGGGCTCGAATTAATAATACAGAAGCACCACAGCTATATGGTGTATATCCTTGGGGGATATATGGCGTGGGAAGACCGGATATGGACGTCGCGTTAAATACCTTTCATGACGATCCCGATGTGTTAAAATTCAGGAGTCATGTTGGCTGGAAACAGGATAATATTTTTGCCGCACGCCTAGGACTAACAGCAGAAGCTAAAAAATTTACCACCCTTAAATTAAAAAATGCGGATCGACGTTTTCCGACCTTTTGGGGGCCTGGTTTTGATTGGGTTCCAGATCATAATTGGGGAGGGTCAGGCATGATTGGCCTACAAGAAATGTTATTGCAGGCAGTGGACGATAAACTCTACCTTTTCCCGGCTTGGCCAGTAGAATGGGACGTAGATTTCAAGCTTCATGCCCCCCATCAAACAACGGTAGAAGGCAAATTACGTAACGGGAAGCTCGTCGATCTACGGGTATTACCAGAGAAGCGAACAGCGGATGTTATCAATATGCTTGGACGATAATCGATAACACACGTTACCCATGGAAAACAAATTGAACGACGGGATACATGACAGAACATAACAGTTTTCTCTATTATTCCTTTTACCTTGGAACGTTCTTATGAAGAATCGATATATTATTTAATACATAATTTATGAATGCATTAGCTGGAGTTTTATTCCACTTTATAGGCGGTTTTGCGTCTGGTAGCTTCTATGTTCCTTACAAGAAAGTAAGAGGATGGTCATGGGAAGCAATGTGGATTCTCGGGGGACTCTTTTCTTGGATTATTGTGCCACCCATCGCGGCTTGGCTTACGATCCCGAATTTTGGAGATATCATCCGGGAAGCGGATGCGTCAACCTTAGGTTACACGTATTTATTTGGGCTCTTATGGGGTATCGGTGGCCTGACCTATGGTTTGGGCGTACGTTATCTTGGGGTGTCGTTAGGTAGTAGTGTCATGTTGGGCTTGAGTATGGTATTTGGCTCGTTAATGCCCGCTATTTACTATTTTTTCAACCAATCGCCCGGTAAACAAGGTATCGATTATTTCTTTACCACAAACGCAGGAATCTGTGTAATGATAGGGCTTTTGGTCTGTATAGTGGGAATATATCTCTGTGGACGTGCAGGGATCTTAAAAGAAAGAAGTTTAGCCTCCCTGTCAGCAGAAGCAAAGTTGGGGTACAATTTCGGAGTAGGAATTGTCGTGGCGATTGTATCCGGCGTGTTGAGTGCCTGCTTTAACTTTGGTATCGAAGCCGGAAAACCACTGGCGGATGTTGCGAATCAACTCTGGAAGGCAGCAAATCCTAATCAGGGCGAATTCCTGTATCAAAATAACGTGAGTTACGTCGTCATCCTATGGGGAGGATTCACAACGAATGTGATCTGGTGCCTTTATTTATTGACAAAAAACAAAACATTTTCTGATTATACGAATAAAACAGCTCCGCTGCGGAAGAACCTTTTGCTATGTGCATTGGGAGGAACGACTTGGTATCTACAGTTTTTCTTCTACGGTATGGGCGAAAGCCGTCTCGGAAACGGAGCGAGCTCCTGGATTCTCCATATGGCGTTTATCATTTTGATCGCCAATGCTTGGGGTGTTATCTTAAAAGAATGGAAAGGGGTGAATAAATCGACCTATACCTCTATTATAGCTGGTATTGCGACGATTATCCTGTCTATTTGTATTGTTGGATTAGCAAAAACATTAGAATAATAAAATATCAAATTTAAATAGCCGTGAAAGAATACAAACATGTAAACTATCTATGGGACGAACAAAAAGCAAAATCACTAGAAGGTGATGAAGTTGCTTTATTGTTATATCGCTCCAATTTGTTGGGGTCAGATTTGCGCATTACAAATTATGGCGGTGGAAATACATCGTGTAAAACAATTGATAAAGATCCATTGACGGGTGAAGAGGTGGAAGTGATGTGGATCAAAGGATCTGGTGGTGATATCGGTACACTGAAGAAGTCGGGCTTGGCGGCGTTATATGTAGAGCGCCTGCGCAACTTGGAGAATGTATACCGTGGTATTGAACACGAAGATGAAATGGTGGAATTGTTCAACCACTGTATCTTTGATTTGGCTTCAAAAGCTCCGTCGATTGATACGCCGTTACATGGTTTCCTCCCGTTCAAACATATTGACCACTTGCATCCAGATGCTGCCATTGCGATTGCGGCAGCGAAAGATGGAAAAAAAATTACGCAAGAGCTTTTTAACGGTACGATCGGATGGGTGGAATGGCAGAAGCCAGGATTTGATCTTGGATTGCAATTGCGAGCTTGTCTGGAAGAAAATCCAGGTATTCGTGGAATTATGTTGGGGTCGCATGGGCTATTTACATGGGGGGATACGGCCTATGAAAGCTATGTGAATTCATTAGATGTTATCGAAACCTGTGCGGAGTATTTAGCACAGAACTATGGTAAGACAAGACCCGTGTTTGGTGGTCAAAAAGTAGACAGTCTACCGGCTGATGCACGGAAGGAACAAGCAGCTGCGCTAGCCCCGATTTTGAGAGGTTTCTGTTCGAGCGAACGCCATATGATCGGTCATTTTACGGATGATGAAAAAGTGCTCGAATATATCAATTCAAACGATTTGGAGCGTCTAGCTCCGTTAGGGACGAGCTGTCCGGATCACTTTTTACGGACAAAAATACAACCCCTTATCTTAAACTTAGATAAAGGTGCAGATTTGAGCGATGTAGAAGCTGTGAAGGCGCAATTAGTACCCCTTTTCGAAGACTACCGGGCGATGTATACCGAGTATTACGAGACTTGTAAGCACCCAAATAGTCCGGCTATTCGCGATCGGAACCCAGTTATTATCTTGTATCCAGGTGTAGGTATGTTTGCCTTTGCAAAAGATAAGCAAACGGCACGGGTAGCAGCGGAATTCTACATCAACGCGATCAATGTGATGAAAGGATCTGAAGCTGTCAGTGAATATACGTCATTACCTAGACAAGAAGCCTTTAATATCGAGTATTGGTTGTTAGAAGAAGCGAAACTTCAGCGGATGCCGAAGCCGAAAGCACTATCTGGTAGAATCGCATTGGTTACTGGAAGTGCCGGGGGGATTGGTAAAGCGATAGCGAAGAAATTTGCGCAGGAAGGCGCTGTTGTATTGTTGAACGACTTGAACGCTGAACGTCTTGCGGGTGCGGAACAAGAATTTATCGAACTATTTGGCAAAGATGCCGTAGCAACGGCTATATTAGATGTGACCAACCAAGAGCAAATAGAAGAAGCATTGAAGAAAGCTGCATTAGCTTTTGGTGGTATAGATATTATCGTAAACAACGCGGGCTTGTCGATTTCTAAATCCATTGAAGACCATACGCAAAAAGATTGGAACTTACTATATGACGTTTTGGTGAAGGGACAGTTCCTCGTGACCCAAGGAGCAACACACGTATTGAAAGCGCAACATATTGGTGGTGATATTGTCAATATCGTGAGTAAGAATGCCCTAGTAAGTGGTCCTAACAATGCGGGCTACGGTAGTGCGAAAGCCGCGCAACTTCACCTTAGCCGTTTGAATGCTGCGGAATTGGGCGCAGCTCGGATTCGTGTCAATGTGGTAAATCCGGATGCGGTAATTTCCGATAGTAATATTTGGGCTGGTGGATGGGCCGAAGGTCGTGCCAAAGCTTATGGTATTACGGTAGAGGAATTGCCAGCTTATTACGCGAAGCGTACACTGCTAAACGAAATTATTTTACCGGATGATATCGCAAATGCATGCTTTGCATTTGTTGGTGGAA
The DNA here is from genome assembly GCF_014692505.1 of Sphingobacterium arenae. Classification (GTDB taxonomy): domain Bacteria; phylum Bacteroidota; class Bacteroidia; order Sphingobacteriales; family Sphingobacteriaceae; genus Sphingobacterium; species Sphingobacterium arenae. The sequence continues at coordinate 951,699 of NZ_JACNYK010000001.1, forward strand.
ATCTAAATAAATCGACCGGAAACGTACTAAACGTAGATGGTGGCGTTGCCATGGCCTTCGTACGTTAGTTTTTTTACTTAAATTTAAACAGATGAAGCTAGATAATCAAACGATAGAACAACATAATCGTGAATTCGTGGAGAAGCACCAACGTGCTTTCTCCTACACGACCGAAAACATCGCGAATGCCGAAGAAATAATGGATAAGTTGCAACAATTCAATATTGCTATTCCAAGTTGGGCATTGGGTACCGGTGGAACTCGTTTTGGCCGCTTTTCGGGTAAGGGTGAGCCAGGAACGTTAGAGCAGAAGATTGAAGATGTTGGATTATTGCACGCACTGAACCGTTCTAGCGGGGCTATTTCACTCCATATTCCATGGGATATTCCGCAAGATGCCGAAAAGATAAAAGCACTTGCAGCTTCCCACGGTTTGGGTTTTGATGCAGTAAACTCCAATACGTTTCAAGATCAGCCTGGCCAAGAGCACAGTTACAAGTTTGGCTCTTTGCACCATGTTGATCCAAAAGTTCGTAAACAAGCGGTCGATCATAATATCGAAGTGATCAAACATGGTATAGCATTAGGATCAAAAGCATTGACCGTTTGGTTGGCTGACGGTTCTTCCTTTCCGGGCCAGCTCAATTTTCGCGAGGCTTTCCAAAATACGTTAGAAAGTTTGAAAGAGATTTATAAACATTTACCAGAAGATTGGAAAATGTTTGTCGAATACAAAGCCTTTGAACCAAACTTCTATTCGACAACGATAGCAGACTGGGGACAATCGCTGTTACTCGCTAGCAAATTGGGCGATAAAGCCTATACTTTAGTGGATTTGGGACATCATTTGCCGAATGCGAATATTGAGCAGATCGTTTCTTTATTGCTGATGGAAGGTAAGTTGGGTGGTTTCCATTTCAACGACAGTAAATATGCAGACGATGACTTAACGGCAGGAAGTATCAAGCCGTATCAGTTATTCCTAATTTTTAGTGAACTGGTCGATGGAATGGACGCACGAGGAATCGACCATGCGACAGGCCTGGGATGGATGATTGATGCATCACACAACTTAAAAGATCCATTAGTAGACCTATTGCAATCGGTAGAAGCGATTAAGATTGCTTATGCACAGGCGCTGTTAGTGGATCGCAAAGCGTTAAAAGAAGCCCAACAACAAAATGACGTTGTGCGTGCACAAGAGATTTTGCAAGATGTATTCCGTACGGACGTACGGTCATTGGTTGCCGAGGCGCGCTTGCGCCAAGGAGGTGCCTTAAACCCTGTAACGTTGTTTAACGAATTAGGTATCAGAAATAGCCTAATCGAAGAACGCGGCAGCAATACCGTAGCGACGGGATTGTAGCCACAAAGAGTAAGACACAATTTTTTCAATTGATCCGCCTTATTGGCGGATCATTTTTAGCTAATTTTAAATTTTCAAAATGCGTACACCAGTTGTCGCTATTTTCGATGTAGGGAAGACGAACAAAAAATTGTTTTTGTTTGATGAGCGTTATAATATTGTTTTTGAACGCTCAGCTCGGTTTTTGGAGACTGTAGACGAAGATGGAGACCCATGTGAAAATCTCGAAAGTTTACGTCTCTCCGTATTCGACTCGCTTCATGAAGTTTTTCGTTTGGACGAGTTTGATATCAAAGCGATCAACTTCACTTCGTATGGTGCCAGTTTTGTCTATTTAGATGAAAGCGGGCGACCATTGACCCCTTTGTATAATTATCTCAAAACCTATCCGAAAGCTTTAGAAGATCAATTGTACCATAACTATGGTGGAGTAGAAGACTTCTCGTTAAAGACAGCATCGCCAGCGTTGGGCAGCTTGAACTCGGGACTTCAGGTATATCGTTTGCAACAGGAAAAGCCGGAAGTATACGAAAAAATGAAATATGCGGTACATCTACCACAATACCTTAGTTTTTTAGTTTCCGGACAGATATATTCGGATATGACCAGTATCGGCTGTCATACTGCATTATGGGATTTTGATAAGAATGATTATCACCAATGGGTGAAAGATACAGGCATCGAACAGAAACTAGCACCCGTTGTCAAAGGAGAAGAAGTGTTTTCGGCTGCTTTTCCAGGAAGCACTTATAAGGTGGGTGTAGGGCTGCATGATAGCTCTTCGGCATTAATTCCGTACCTGCTAAATTTCCATGAACCTTTTATTCTGATTTCTACGGGCACTTGGTGTATTTCACTAAATCCGTTTAATGACGAGGGATTAACCAAAGAGCAGTTAGAAAAAGATTGTCTGTTTTACATGACCTACGCCGGTACGCCGGTGAAAGCCTCTCGTTTGTTTGCTGGTTATGAGCATGACGTGCAGACAAAACGTATTGCGGAGCACTTTCAGGTAACGACGGGCCGCTTTAAGCAAATTGAAATTGATTGGTCATTAATAGATAAACTTAGTGTAGGGAAGGAAATTCCATCTAGTCTGGATGCTTTTGGACAAGTTGATTTGGATAACTTTGAGGATTACGTAGAGGCGTACCATGCATTTATGCTATACCTCGTCGAAGCACAAGTGGCTTCTACCCGTCTTATATTAGCAGAAAAGAGGATCAAACGGATTTTCGTAGATGGTGGTTTTAGTAAGAATAATATCTTTATGAACTTACTGGCCAGAACGTTCGGTAATATCGAGTTATATGCCGCATCGATGGCGCAGGCTACGGCTATCGGCGCTGCCTTAGTGATTCATGACCAATGGAATAGACAATCCGTTCCGAGCGACATTATCGAATTACGCTATTATCGCGCGTAGATCAAGACTTTTATTATACAGTGTTTATTTTAAAAGCGTGTAGATGTAAAGTCTACGCGCTTTTTTTCTGAAAGTCTCTGTTTTCAAAAGACATCAAGAGCCTTTATGCTGTTGATGATTCAAGTGACCATGAAGTTTTATAACGAGATGCCGGTTGTATGCTCTTTTGCTATCGTCGAACCATCTTCACTTACAAGGTTGAAATCTTGTATATCCCAGTTTTTACTGTAACGGATTTTGCCAGCTTCTTTGGCTTCGATAGATACACGCTGCAGGGTGATACCTTCTACCCAAGAGGAAGGAAGCCCCTCTACGTTGATGGCTCTGCTAGCTCCCTTGATATGTACATTACGCATCGTGATGTCCCGAAAAGTTGGGATGCCCCGCTCAGCAGGTTCCACGGGTTGTAACAACTTTTTCCAATGTATTGGGATTTTTTCATAATCATATCCTTCCGGCAGTGTAGAATAGCTGTACGTCGGATTCCAGTTCATGTTTATCTGCAAGGCAACGCCTACACTGTCCATTTTGACATTTTCCAGTACGATATGTTCTACCGTCCCGCCACGGGTTATTGCCGACTTGATATTCAGACAGTTTTTGGTGCCCGAACCTTGGATATTGGAGGCATAAACATGGCGGATACTGCCAGAGGTTTCGCTACCCAAGGTGAGTAATCCACCTCCACGACGGGCAAAGCAATCCCGAATAACAATGTATTCAGCCGGTCTGTTTACACGTAAACCGTCAGCATCACGACCTGCTTTGATACAAAAATTATCATCGTTGCAATCAATATCCGTGTTCTGCACTAAAATCCAGGACGAGGAGTCAATATCGATGCCATCCGTACTTGGTCCATGGCCGTCCACGTTGTTATTGATCGTTAAACCATCCACAGTGACATAGGAGGAATATAAAATCTGTACCGTCCAAAAGCCTGCTTGTTGTATTTCCAGATCTTTTAAGGTTATATTTTTTGCATCTGATACGAGGATGGTACGTGGACGGCGTGCGTCGTAATCTACAATCCAGCGTAAACCTTTCGGTTCGTATTCTTCTGTTCTCATCCGCCAATATTGCTCCCAAAAGGGTTTGCCCTGTGCATGAATGAGTCCTCTCCCGCTAATAACGGCATTCTCCTGATGGAGGATATTAATTAACGCTGCCGGCCATTCCATCTCAATACCAGCTACACGTGTATCAATTACCTTATAATCGTCGATGTCTTGGCTTCCTAGTAACGTAACACCACTGTCTATACGCAGGTGGACATTACTTTTTACAAATATAGAACCGGTAAGATAAGCGCCTGACTGAAAGCGAACGAGACCGCCTCCTTCTTTGGCACAGGCATCGATAGCCGATTGAATAGCATTTGTGTTTAATGTTATGCCGTCGTTTTTAGCCCCATAATCGTTAACGATAAATTCTTTGATTTTTGTCGGTTGTGATTGCGCGCCGACTTTGGTACGCCAGTCTTCCGTAAGGGGTTTTTCTTGGCAACAAACTCGCGAAAGAGAAAGGCAGATAGCCAAAAAGGATAAAAAAATAAGATGCGCAGGTTTCATCATAACGATATACAATAAGTTGACCCTGCAATTTATAGGATTATTTGTGTAAAGGCGTTATGTGCTGTCCTGCGATACATCAGACGAAGATGTTTGGCATTGTTTGGCATACGCACTGGGCGAACATCCGATTTTTGTTTTAAACGTTTTTCGGAAATACTCCGGATCATTGAACCCGACCATATACGCGACTTCATTGATTTGAAATTTATTGTCTTTAAGGAGCTGTTGCGCGCGTTTTAAGCGAATCTCTTTAATTAAATCATTCATCGTGTAGCCCGTCAACGCTTTCATTTTTCGGTAAAGTTGCGCTCTGCTAAGTCCGATTGCGCGACACACGTCTTCGATTTTTAAATCAGAGTCTTGTATATGTTTATCGATATAAGCCAATACTTTTTGTAATAAGACTTCGTCAGGCGATTGTGGGGTTGTTTTTGTTGGTTCGATAGCGATAACCTGTTGTTTAAACTTTTCCTGTATATGAAAACGGGTTAGGAGCTGATTTCGTACTTTTAGCGCGAGTACAGGTAAATAGAAAGGTTTAACCATATAGTCGTCTGCTCCGGTTTCTAACCCTTCTAACTCATACTCAACCCAGGTCCGTGCAGTCAGTAGAATAACGGGAATATGACGGAGCAATACATCCGATTTTACTTGACGGGTAAAAGATATACCGTCGATTTTGGGCATCATGACATCACTGATAATCAAATCAGGTACATGTTTTCGTGCTAGTGTTAATCCCTGTTCACCATTTGACGCTTCGAGTATATGGTAGCTACTGCGGAAGAATTGAGCCAGATAGCTCCGCATTTGATCGTTGTCCTCTACTAAAAGCAAGGTGCACTGTCGTGGAAGCGAAGGGAGCTCTTCGGGGATCTCGGCAGGCGAGACATTTGTCGACGAAACAGGGGTATCTTGTAGCGTTTCCAACTCGTCGTAGGGTCCTGCGACCTTTGGTGTCTGCGGTAATACAATGCGAAATAAGGTCAGCTTATTCCGTTTCGTATTCGTACGGCTTTCCACTGTCAGTTTTCCGCCGTGCATTTCGATGAGCGTCTTGCTATAACTCAGGCCAAGGCCGGTGCCGCCCGGTACGGTAGATTTACCTTGCAGAAAAGGTTTAAAAATACGGTCGAGATCTTCCGGCGAAATACCTTTTCCATTGTCGATGACGTCTATGTATAAATGCGCTTCCTGTTGCTGGATACGAACTTTGATCATACCGCCGCTGTCTGTGAACTTAAGCGCATTCGATAATAGATTGTACAAGACTTTCTCTATTTTATCCGCATCTAATGTCACATAAATGGCCGGTTTCGATGACGCGAGTTTAAGATGTATCTTCTTCTGGCGAGCTTGTTGCGTAAAAGAGTCAACAACCTGCTGTATCAGGGAGATTAATTCCGTTTGCTCCATATGGAGTTCTTCATTCCCCGTCTCAAAACGTCGTATATCTAATAATTGATTTACGGTTTTTAAAAGATGTTGGCCATTGTTTTCCATCGTTTTAAGTTGCTCTTGTACCCGTAAATCTTGTCCTCCCCATGTTTTCAACTGTTGTATAGGTGAGAGGATTAAGGTAAGTGGTGTTTTTATCTCATGAGAAATATTGGTGAAAAACTGAACCTTACTTTCGTGGAGCTCCCGCTCTTTTTCATGTAGAATAGCTTCGTAATTAAGCTTTGATTTGAGCTTGGTATAGCGGGTTATGTAATAATAGAATGCGTATAGTAACAGGAGAAAAATAAGCGTATAGAGGCTATAAGCTCCTTGACTCGCCCAAAAAGCAGGAGCGACAGAGATCGACAGTTCGGTGGGTACGGTTGCCCATATCCCATCGCTATTAGAAGCTTTTACTTTGAACGTATAGTTGCCGGGAGCAAGATTAGAGTAACTGGCAACGCGTTTATTAGCATCTCCATATATCCAGTCCTTGTCAAAACCTTCCAACATATAGGCATATTGATTGCCTGCTGGATTGACGAAGTGCAGGGCAGCAAACTCAATACTAATACTTTTATCTTCATGCGTTAGCCCTATAGAAGAACTTAGGTACAGCGGACGCTGTAATACCACCCTGTTATTTATCTGTTGATTCACTTCCACAGGTTGATTGAGAATTCGGAGTTCGGTTAGTACAACTTTCGGAGCTATTTTATTTGTCCGGATACTATCCGGACAGAAATGGTTTATCCCCTTGTTCCCTCCAAAATAAAGTCTATTCGCACGGGTACTCCGGTACACCGCACCATCGGCAAATTCGTTGCTCTGCAAACCGTCTTGTTTTGAAAAGGTACGGATATCTAGCGTTTTTTTGTTTATTCGTGAAATACCCTGTTTATGACTAGCCCAAATAAAACCATTATCATCTTCGGTAATGCCAGCAATGGTACCCTTGGGCCACGCATCGCCAAGGAGAGAGAGTTGTTTTACTTGGTTCGTCTGCGGATCATAGCAATCTAGACCATTCCCTGTTCCAATCCAAACTCGGTTTTCGCTATCCTCAAACATGCTGTATATTCTATTATCACTTATAGAAGTAGTCGTTGGATTGCCATGATGCAGTGTCCGTAGAAGGGCTAGCCGACCGTCATTGGATTCTTTAAAAATAAAGACTCCTCCGCCTTCTGTTCCGGCCCATATTTGTTTTTTATAATCAACGAAAATACTCCATACATGCTGTTGCGTAAGCACATTGCTTAGATCAAAGGTTTCTACGCTTTGGCGGTGACGATCGAACTTAGAGATACCATTCCAAGTCGCTAACCAGATATCCCCATCAGAATCTTCCGCCATACCGTACACACCGATATTCACTATCGCGGAATCTCGGATGCGTTCGATAAAACCCAAACGTGGGTTGTAACGATCTAAACCATTTTGGCTTCCAATCCAAGTATAACCTTCCGTATCACAAAAAACCTTCTTAATATAGTTATTCTGAATGGAATGCTGGGTCTGTGGATCGTGTTGGAAATGTTGATATTCTCCATTTTTTTTGACGAGTGTAACTCCCTTACTTCGTGTGCCGACCCATAGATTTCCATCTTTGTCTTCGGAAATGGAACGAACGATATTCTCGGCAAGAGAATTCGGTCGATCTGGATAATGATAAAGATAATGAAAAGGACTAGCGTCCAGATAGGCGCGATTAATGCCATTGCTGTAGGTTCCGAGCCAGATAACATGTTGTTCGTCTAGGAAAATGTCGCTAACGTATCCATCGTTTATCGACCACGGATTCCCGGCATCAACGGTATATGTTTTTTGCTTTCCGGACGGAAGATGCGTTTCCACCAAAGTTGTTGAAAGGTTGTCTAAATGCCATCTTGTTTGTTCATAGCTAACATTCACTTGAAGGCGGTGGTTCCGTCGGTTTATTTTATCTTTTAGTTCGGGAGGGCAATCTTCCAAGGAGAGACGATCAAAATCATCTGTTTCATAGTTATAACGGCATAACGTTTGTTCGTCGAATGTGGATATCCATAAATCTCCTTTGTTGTCAGCGAGAATATTATGTATACGGCTATTTATTAGACTTCTGCTATTTAATGCGTCATACCGATAAACACGTATATTATAGCCGTCGTATCGACAAAGTCCAGACCAGGTGCCGAACCACATAAAGCCATACTTATCTTTTGCTATACCGTGTATGGTACTTTGGGGTAAGCCATTTTCAGATGTAATATGATCAAATTTGAGTTGCAGGAACTGACCACGAGTATGTAATCCTATGCTCGTTAGCAGCACAAGAAACATGGTTATGATTGTTGTTTTTTTTTCGATTAGCATAGCCCCTGACATAATGATCTAAAATACAAAAAAAGCTTGATAGTGCTGTCCCGTTCCATCCTGATAAATCAAATTCGGCAGGGTTGAGACGTTTTTACAGGGAATTTGAGCATTTTTTACTGGCTAAGGTTTGTTGTTCGGAATAGCTTTGTAAAACGCTGATCACGCTATATAAACAACGGATTCAATATCATGGAGATAAAATAACAAGATTTGTTAACCAACCTTAAATTATAGTAACATGGAAACTTTATATATTTCCTCACGTGCACGCGGTACCATAAATGCCGCACTGATTAAGATGATTAAGATCAACGATTTTTCTGCGACCCCTAAATACGTACAGGTAGCTGATGCAATTGTGGAGGCGATTAAGCAAAAGGTCGTTGAAATCGGTGATGCACTTCCGTCTATTAATGATCTAAGTTACCAATTGCAAATTGCACGGGATACGGTGGAGAAAGGATATCGTAAATTACGTCAGGAGGAGATTATTAAGTCTTCTCCGGGGAAAGGTTATTTTGTTGCGAAGGAACACTCCTTTCGCTTGCGAACGGCTGTATTCTTAAACAAGTTAAGTGCACATAAGAAGATTGTTTACGATGCATTAGCAGCGAAGTTAGGCGGCGAGGCTTCCATAGACCTTTTTGTATACAATAGTGATATTACCCAGCTACGCACGCTACTACAAAATTTGTCTCAGCCCTACGATTATTATGTTGTCTTTCCCTACTTTAAGGAAGGAAGAGAAAAAGCGGCAGAAGTACTGTCTGTTATCCCAACCGACAAGCTGTTGTTGTTGGGACGTGATGTGGATGGCGTACATGGAGATTTTCCGATTGTATGTGAAAACCATGAGAAAGATATATACGAAGCATTGGAGTCTATCCGGGAGCCACTCTCCAAATACAGTATGCTCAAATTGGTTTTTCCGGATAATAGCGATTATCCAAAAACCATTATCAAGGGTTTCTATAAATTTTGCCAGGAATATGCTTTTGATCATTTGTTGGTTGGTGATCTGGATGAAGAACCTATAGAAAAAGAAACCTGTTATATTAACCTAGCGGAAGACGACTTATTTCGGCTGTTGGATAAAGTGAGTGTAAAAGGGCTGGAAATTGGACGAGATATTGGGGTAATCTCCTACAACGAAACTCCGCTTAAAAAATTTATATTAAACGGTATCACAACCATTTCTACAGATTTCCGCCTGATGGGCGAATATGCAGCTACCAGTATTCTGGATGGATTGAAAAGTCGTTTAGAAGTACCTTTTTATACTGTTTTGCGTGCCTCGGTATAAGCGAGTGTACATCGCTTATACCGCGAAGTGACAGGACGCCGCAGGATGCAAAACCGTATTTTGTTTTGTAGTTTAGCCCTGCTTTTAAAAACAATGAACAAACCTATGTTTTCACATAAAATAAACATATATATCATTTGTATACTTCTTCTGTGCATTGTCGTGCCTGGTTACGCGCAGGTTGCAAAAGAAGTGCAATATTTATCGGGTACTGATAACGAGCACACCGTGGCGTGGGATTTTTGGATCACCGGAGGGAGGAAAGCAGGGGAGTGGTCAAAAATTGCAGTACCTAGTCATTGGGAACAACAGGGCTTTGGATCCTATAATTATGGTCGCGACTATGTAACCTACGGTAAGAATTTTCGTTTTCATGAAGAAAAAGGTATTTATCGGCATGCATTTAAGGTTCCTGCAGATTGGAAAGACAAAAAGATTTCTATCGTCTTCGAAGGGTCGATGACGGATACCGAGGTGAAGATTAATGGAGAATTGGCTGGCGATATCCATCAGGGTTCTTTCTATCGGTTTTCGTATGATATTACAGACAAGGTTCATTTCGGCAAGGAGAATACACTGGAGGCAACGGTCTCCAAAATGTCGAAAGACAATACGGTGAATAATGCGGAACGCTTGGCCGACTATTGGATTTTTGGCGGGATATACCGACCCGTATATTTGGAAGCTACGCCTAAAGCCCATATTGCATGGACAGCTATTGATGCAAAAGCCGATGGTTCGTTTAAGAGCAATGTTTATCTAGAGAATATTCAAGAAAATTCAGCCTTACGTGTAGATTTGAAGGATAGAGAAGGAAGTGTTGTCGCAACGACACGTGTCAAGTTACAAGCGTCTGATTCGGTGAGACTAGTATCCTTAGCTGTAAAGAACCCCAACTTATGGACAGCAGAGACGCCTCATCTATATCATGCCGTTTTTACGTTAGAAAATGACCGCGTGGAAAACTATCAAACAACAGAACGTTTCGGGTTTCGTACGGTTGAGGTACGCCAGGGAGATGGGCTATATGTGAACGGTGTGAAAGTGAAAATGAAAGGCGTAAACCGCCATGTGTGGTGGCCTGAAACAGGTCGTTCCGTAAACCCAAGATTAGATTTGAACGATGTGAAGCTTATCAAAGAGATGAATATGAATGCCGTTCGTTGTTCGCACTATCCGCCCGACAAATCGTTTCTAGATTACTGCGACTCCTTAGGACTATATGTGCTGGATGAACTTGCTGGTTGGCAAAAAGCATACGGAACACCCGTCGGAAAGAAATTAGTAAAAGAGATGGTCATACGTGATGTGAACCATCCGTCAATCATCCTATGGAGCAACGGTAACGAGGGCGGTCATAATAAAGAATTAGTAGACGAATACGCGAAATATGATTTATCCGCACGCACCGTGATTCATGCTCACCATCGGCCGGGAAATGCCATTAACGGTATAGACGGCAATCACTATGAAGATTATTATTCTACAAAAAAAATACTGGAAGGACCAAATATCTACATGACGACAGAATTCCTACATGCACAAGATGACGGTGGTGCAGCGGCCGGATTAGCCGATATTTGGGAATTGCATTGGGAGGCTAAACTTGGAGGGGGAGGTTTTATATGGAACTTTGCAGACGAAGGCATCGTACGGACAGACTTTAATGGCACTATCGATGTCAATCGGGTAAATGCACCTGACGGCATTTTAGGGCCATATCGTCAAAAGGAGGGGAGTTTCTTTGCGATAAAAGAGATTTTCTCTCCAGTTCATATCAAGCTGAAAAAGCTGCCGGCTGATTTCGATGGAAACATCGAGGTCGAAAATCGTTATCATCATACGGACCTTTCCGCCTGTTCGTTTGCCTATAAGCTGGTTCGCTATCAACTACCCTATGCAGATGCTAAAGGGATACGGACAGAAAAAGAATACGGCCTGAGCGCGCCGGCGATAAAGCCGACCGAAAAGGGAATCTTAAAGCTTCAACTGCCGGACGACTGGAAAGTTTATGACGCGTTATTGTTAACAGCCACTGATCCTCATGGCGAAGAAATATATACCTGGTCTTGGCGGGTTCGGGATAATGCGGCTATTACGAAGGATATCTTACCTGTCAAGACGGCGACTACGGTAGAGCTGACAGAGGATAGCGTACACTATATGTTGAAAGCCAATGGTATTACTGCCTTTATAGCAAAGGAAACAGGTTTGTTGGCTGATTTAGCAAATGATTATAGTATGAAGCTCGCTTTCCGAGATGGACCGCTTTTGATTGACGGAGAATACACCCTGAAGGATGTAAAGACGAATTCGGTAGGCGAAAATAAGACCGTGGAGTTTACCTTTGACGGTCAGTTGGATTATATCCGGTGGACCATGCGACCTGATGGGTGGCTAAAATTAGATTATAGCTATGAGATGCGCGGCAAGCGTCCGTATGCTGGCGTAAGCTTTAATTTTCCGGAAAATTATATCATCACGGCAAAGTGGTTGGGTAACGGACCGTATCGTGTTTGGAAAAACCGACTACAAGGCGTTACCCTAAATACGTGGGAAAATATGTATAACGACTCCAGAGCAGGTATTGGGCCTTGGGAATTTCCCGAGTTCAAGGGATATTTTTCCGATGTAAGCTGGGTACAATTTAATACGACACAAGGCAAGTTCCTCGTGGCCACTGAGCAGGACGATATGTATTTACGTTTGTTCGATTTCTATGGCATTTCTGGACCGCAACATTACCCCAAACTGCCCGAAGGCGATATTTCCTTTTTGGATGCTATCCCGGCTATCGGTACTAAATTGGCTATGGGTATCAATAACAGACCGGAAGTCAACGGTCCGGCCGGAGAAATGACAACACTGGATAAACCTGTATCCCGTACCCTCTACTTTTATTTTGGTACACCGAAAGGTGAAAAAGAAAATACACAGTTTGTGATGCCGAAAGAAAACATCTTGACCGATTAAGAATAGAACAGCCGAGTTTTGAAGATAATCGTTTAGTTTTTAGTTTAGTTAAGTTTAGCTTGGCTGGTCAACGGGGATTGTTGGCCAGCTTTTTTCATTTGTGCAAGTGGATACCATTATTTGCCCGTTATAACAAAGTTTTTACACGACACTATCGAACCTATATACGGGTTTTTTCTCAAAAAAGCGACTTAATACGCCTTTTTTAGCTGTGCAGACAGGACACTACAGGTTGCCTTTGCCGCTATTTGTTAATAGTTTAGAGATGATAAATAAAGAGTGAAACAATAATAGAGCTAGCGAGCTGACCGGAAGGTAGAGAAACCTATGTTTCAATTTAAAATTATAAAAGAAAAAATAAACAGATGAAAAGCAGAATCTTCATAGTAGCCATGTTATTTGTAGGCCTTACCTCTCTGAACCTGATAAAGGGGCAAGATCGATTTCCAGATGGAACGGCAGTCTCCGATTGGTTTAAAAAAGTAGAACCTACACGTATCGATAAATTGGGGAAATCCTATCGTATTACGGATTTTGGTGTTATTCAAGACAGTACGGTCCTACAGACAGAGAAAATTCAGGCCGTCATAGACAAGGCCTATGAAAGTGGAGGAGGAGTAATCGTTGTCCCGAAAGGTACATTTCTTAGTGGATCTTTATTTTTTAAACCAAAAACCCATTTACACTTAGAAGAGGATGCGGTCATAAAAGGAAGTGATGATATCAGCCATTTTGAATTATTGATGACGCGTATAGAAGGAGAAACAGTGAAGTATTTTGCGGCATTGATCAATGCAGACAAAGTAGATGGTTTTACGGTATCGGGGAAGGGGGCGTTAGATGGAAATGGACTCCGGTATTGGAAAGCTTTTTGGCTTCGACGCGGATTTAATCCAAACTGTACAAATAAAGATGAAATGCGCCCACGAGTATTGTATGTGTCGAACAGCAAAGACGTGCAGATTTCGGGGATACACCTAAGGAATTCACCATTTTGGACATCACATTACTACCGGTGCGAAAACTTAAAACTTGTTGATCTGCGTATCACAGCGCCAGAGAAACCTGTTAAAGCGCCGAGCTCTGATGCTATAGATTTAGATGACTGCCATAATGTATTGGTTAAAAATTGTTACATGTCGGTGAACGATGATGCTATTGCGTTAAAAGGAGGAAAAGGACCGCAAGCCGATAAAGACCCTAATAATGGCCCGAACTATAATATTATTATTGAAGATTGTACGTTTGGATTCTGTCATAGTACATTAACCTGTGGTAGTGAATCGATCCATAGCTATAACATTATTTATCGGAATAATACGCTAAATGGCGCGAAAAGAATGCTACAATTGAAGATGCGGCCTGATACACCACAGGAGTACGAACATATTCTTGTTGAAAATGTCAAGGGAACCGCTGATATCATGCTGTTTATCCGCCCTTGGACACAGTTTTTTAACTTGAAGGGAGAAGAAGGTATTAAACTTTCCTATGCGCGGAATATCCGCCTACGTAATATCGATTTGGAATGTAATGTATTGTTTGATGTAAGTAACTCCGATCAGTATCAGTTGTCCAATTTTATATTTGAAAACATGAATATCAAAGCGAAAAGACCACATATCAATCAGGACTATATTGAGAATTTTACATTAAACAATGTCGTCGTGAACGGTAAAGAAATTGTTCAGAAATAAGCCAAAATAATAAAGATATGGTACGCACTACAACCCCACAGAACTTCTTGATAAACCTCCTGTTCGTCATATCTGCCGTGTTTCTGGCAACACCTCTTTCGGCCCAACGTTATATGGAATATTTAGACCGTGGATTGATTGCGGTTAAAACGGGCGATAATAGCGCATTTCTCAGTTGGCGTCTGCTCGCAACGGATGCGTATAATCTTCCTTTTCACCTTTATCGACAATACGGAGGAGAGGAAAAGGTGCGCCTTACCGATCAACCGTTGATGAAAGGAACAAACTTCGAAGATAAACAAGTCAATTTAACGAAAGACGTAACCTATACGTTGGTTAGTGTGCAAAACCAACAGGAAAACTTCGAAGCCGAGCTGAAACTGGCAAAGAATACACCTGTAAGGCAGTATTTGGAGATTCCACTACAAATCCCGGCAGGTTATACGCCGGGAGATGCATCTGTAGGGGATTTAGATGGCGATGGCATATATGAAATTATCATACATCAAACGGGAAAGGGACATGACAATGCGCATAATGGTATCACGACCGATCCTATTTTTCAGGCATATAAACTTGATGGCACTTTTCTTTGGGAAATTAACCTCGGAAAAAATATTCGGGAGGGTGCTCACTACACACAATTTATGGTGTACGATTTGGATGGAGACGGATTTGCAGAGTTCGTATGTAAAACGGCAGACGGTACAAAAGACGGCCTCGGAAAGATAATAGGCGATGCCGATGCGGATTGGCGGGATACCGACAGCAACTCGTCTACCTATGGTCGTATTTTAGAGGGGCCAGAATACTTGACTGTTTTTGACGGACGTACAGGTGCGGCGGTCAGCACCGTGGATTATCTTCCGGAAAGAGGTGATCTTCGCAGTTGGGGAGATACTCGAGCGAATCGCTCCGAACGTTATCTGGCAGCGATTGCTTATTTAGATGGAACGAATCCTAGTCTTGTCATGACACGAGGTTATTATGAACGGACGACACTAGCCGCTTGGGATTTTAAAGATGGAAAATTAGTGAGCCGTTGGGTTTTTGATACGAAAACGGGTAAACATCCCTATGCGGGACAAGGCTATCATAGTCTATCGGTGGCTGACGTAGACCAAGATGGAAAAGACGAAATCATATTCGGTGCGATGTGCATCGATGATGACGGTACTGGATTATATACAACAGGTTTAGGACATGGCGATGCATTGCATGTAACCGATTTAGATCCGGACCGTCCGGGCTTGGAGGCGTTTGGTATACATGAATTGAAAGGTGGACGTAAAGGTGTAGGAGCGGCACTTCGCGATGCAAGAACGGGGGAAGTGCTCTTTAAAGGTGCCATTGATCAGGACGTAGGAAGAGGAGTAGCGGCCAATATAGATCCTAATTATCGCGGCGCCTATATGTGGTGGCTGGGTTCAAAAGGCGTGTACGATATGAAAGGAAACCGCGTTGGGGATGCCCCACGGTCAACCAACTTTCTCATTTGGTGGGATGCCGATTTGAGCCGGGAGTTGTTGAACAGTAATTATATAGAGAAATATCAACAGGGTGTTATTTTTAGAGCCGAAGGAGCTTCCTCCATTAATGGATCAAAAAGCACTCCTAATCTGAGCGCAGATATCTTCGGTGACTGGCGGGAGGAACTGGTTATTCGTTCGGATGATAATCAATCCTTACGGATATACACGACAAGCATTCCGACAGAATATCGGTTGTATACCTTGATGCATGATCCCGTATACCGTTTGAGTATCGCTTGGCAAAATGTGGCCTATAACCAACCACCTCACACCGGCTTTTATCTCGGAACAGGGATGACCTTGCCGGTCGAGACGCCGGACATACGTATTGTAAAACCTGATCGAGAATTAAAAACAAAAAAATAAAGACGACAAAAAGATGATAAAGCAATTGACGGTCATCGTATTAGCAGTATGTCTTTTTTCTTTTGGAAAACAAGATCGACCGACGATTTATTTGATTGGAGATTCTACGGTAAGAAATAGTAATCAGGCGTATTGGGGTTGGGGATCGCTAATCGGCGAATTTTTGGATACGACACAAGTGGTTTTGGCCAACCATGCCATGGCGGGTCGGAGTACACGTACTTTTCGGAAAGAAGGACGCTGGGATAAGGTGAAGGAAAATATGAAACCTGGTGATTACCTGTTGATTCAATTTGGACATAATGAGGGCAGTAAGCCGGATACAACCCGACAAGGCTATCGAGGTGTGTTAAGAGGAATCGGACAAGACTCCATTACGTTGGATTGGGGAAATGGGGAAAGAGAAATAGTACGCACCTATGGTGAAAATTTACGCCGTTTTGTACGGGAGGCGAAGCAGATAGGTGCCGCTCCGATATTGGTTTCGATGATTCCACGAAATCAATGGGATGAGCAGGGAAACGTGAAGCGCGCGAATCAGGATTTCGGTCTATGGGCAAGGCAGATTGCAGAAGAGGAACAGGTCCCCTTTATCGATCTGAATGAAATTACCGCCAAAAAATACGATAACATGGGGCCGGAACAGGTGAAAACGAAGTATTTTCCGGGAGACCATACCCACACTAATTATGAGGGAGCTATGGAGAATGCGGCTTCGGTGATAGAAGGTTTAAGAAATGTAGAACATCCATTGGTAAAATATATAAAATGACGAACAACAAAATTAGCATAACGTTATCTTTTATTTTATTGGTATGGAGCTTATGCTCTTTTATCGAGAAGAAAGACAAACCTACTCTTTTTCTGATCGGAGATTCTACGGTAAAAACTGGGCGAGGGGACGGTGGCAACGGACAATGGGGATGGGGCAGTTTTATCGCAGATTATTTTAATCTGAAACAGATCGATGTGCAGAATAAGGCATTGGGCGGAACGAGCAGCCGTACATTTTACAACAATCCGAAACTATGGCAACAGGTCTTGGATAGCATCCGGCCGGGAGATTACGTCCTCATGCAGTTTGGCCATAATGATGCCAGTCCGATTGTAGACACCTCGCGTGCGCGTGGTACGATCAAAGGAAACGGCGACGATTATCAAGAGGTGAAAAACCCGCTACTACAACAGAAAGAAATAGTTTATAGTTACGGATACTATCTACGCTTATTTGTGAAGAATATTCGGGATAAAGGAGCTACGGCGATTGTCTGCTCGCCTATTCCCCGAAATCGTTGGGAGGGAGACAAAGTAATCCGATCAGATTATGCCATATGGGCAAAAGAAGCCGCACAACAAGCCGATGCATTTTTTATCCCGTTGGAAGATTTGATTATAGCCGAATATGAAAAAAGCGGAAAAGCAGAAGTAGGCCGTTTATTTTTTGATCCAAAAGATCATACCCATACGTTGAAAGCTGGGGCAGAAGTGAACGCATCGTTAATAGCAGATTATTTGGGGAAAAATCTCGAAATAGGATTGAAAAAGTATCTGGTATCTCCTAATTAGTTTCTGGTAATTTTTGATTAGTTACGAATCACGAAAAACAACAAATGAAAAAAATAAGCATCAGTCTGATTTACGTTTTAGCACTATTCGACATCGTTGTGGCGCAGCAAGTTGCTGAGCGACCAAATATTGTCTTAATTCTGGCCGACGATATGGGCTATTCGGATTTAGGTTGTTTTGGATCCGAGATACAGACACCTTATCTGGATAGTATGGCGCAAGGCGGCGTTAAAATGACCAATTTTTACAATGCTTCGCGCTGTTGTCCGTCTCGGGCATCGTTGCTTACAGGGGTATATCCCCACCAAGCAGGGATAGGAGACATGATGAACACCCGACCCTATCCCGCCTATCAGGGATACTTGAACCGCGAGACGGTTACACTCGCAGAAGTATTGGGAAGCGCTGGTTATGGTACGTATATGACAGGGAAGTGGCATGTGGGGCAGACAGAGGAACACTGGCCACTACAGCGTGGTTTTGATCGGTTTTATGGTCTTATTGATGGGGCAAATAGTTATTTTGAGAACAGACCTTATCGACCCAATCAAAAGCTGACTATTGCCTTGGATAACAAAGAAATAACACCGCCTCAAAACTATTATAGTACCGATGCCTACACCGACTATGCTATTTCGTTCATAGAGGGACACCTACAGGAGCGAAAAACAGATCCGTTTTTTCTTTATATCGCCTATCAAGCACCACATTGGCCATTACATGCCAAACCGGAAGACATTGCACGCTATCAAGGGAAATATATGGATGGTTGGGAGGCTGTTCGTCAGCGACGATTTGAAAAGCAACAAACATTAGGCTTGTTTCCGTCGTCGACGGAGTTGTCTTCATTAGATACAACCATCGGCAATTGGAAGGATCTTTCATGCGAAGAAAAAGTACATTGGGATGAACGTATGTCCGTGTATGCAGCGATGGTAGATGCCATCGATCAAAATGTCGGTAGGTTAGTAGAGCATCTACGTAAAAACGGTCAATTGGAGAACACGATCTTCTTGTTCCTATCCGATAATGGGGCAAGTAACGAAACGATAACCAACCAAGGGTTCACGGAAGAAATCAGAGCTGCCAATTTCTTTCCAGCGAGTCATCCCAGATCTTTTACGGCATATGGAAAGGAAGGTGCTGTGGTGAGTAATACCCCTTTTCGTAAGTTCAAACATTGGGAGTTTGAAGGGGGGAATGCCACAAGTTTTATTGCCTATGGCCCCAACTATATTCCACAAGGTTTCCAGATTGACCAGCCGGCGCATCTGATTGATATTATGCCCTCTTTAGTGGGATGGGCGGATGCCACTTACCCGAAGGAATTTACCGGACATATTATCCAACCTATGGAGGGTAAAGCTCTGCAGGCGATATGGAAACAGGAGATAATAGACGAAGATCGAGCGATTTGCTTTGAACACGAGGGGAATAAAGCTGTTCGGAAAGGAAAATGGAAGTTGGTGGCGGAATACCCGGAGGATATCTGGTATCTCTATGACTTGGCGCAGGACCGGACGGAAAATACCGATGTGAAAGATATGTATCCGCAGGTCTTGAAAGAGTTAACAGCTATTTATGAGGCTTGGGCGGATCGTGTCGGCGTGATACCATACCAGAAGCTGGATAAAAAATGAGCATTTCTCAGGATACAGCAGGTTGCCCGGGAAGAAATTACGCCGTATTATAGTTGCGTCAAATATAGATCAAGTAATTTATTTCAATAATACGATGAGTAGTAAAAAGAGAACGATATATAGTCTCCTGTTGTTGACAGCGGTTATCATGAGTGCCTGTGCATCCAAAAAGCAGTTGGTTTCCAAAAAGGAGGACAAGCATGAGGTATTGGAAATCTTGCGGCAAACCAACAACTATTTTATGGAGAAATGGCCGGATACGAAGAAACCTATTTATACGACCCGTTGGCGTCCAAGTAATATTTGGACAAGGGGAGTGTATTATGAGGGCTTAATGGCGCTATATAAAATTGATCCCGACAAACGATATTATGATTATGCGGTGGATTGGGGAAATAATCATGCATGGGGATTGCGTAACGGTACAGAAACCCGTAATGGCGATGATCAAAACTGCGGTCAAACCTATCTGGATCTTTATGAAATAGATCCACAGCCGGAACGTATAGCGGATATTAAAAAGAATATCGATTTCGTCATCGCATCGGGAAAAGTGGATGACTGGACCTGGATAGATGCTATTCAGATGGCAATGCCTATCTATGCAAAACTAGGGGTCATGTATGATGATGAACAATACTTTGACTATATGTACAAGATGTATGTGCACTCGCGTGATGTTGAAGGTGGCGGTTTATATAATCGAGAAGATAAGCTTTGGTGGCGCGACAAGGATTTTGTTCCACCGTATAAAGAACCTAACGGAGAAGATTGTTATTGGTCGCGTGGAAACGGTTGGGTAGTGGCGGCTTTAGTGCGCGTATTAGATCTTCTACCCGAAAACCAAAAGCATCGTGCGGAATATCTACAGGATTTTGAGGCGCTTATGGAAGGAGTTCTTGCTACACAACGGGAAGACGGCTTCTGGAATGTCAGCATGCACGATCCAACCCATTTCGGTGGCCGTGAGACGAGCGGAACAGCTCTTTTTGTATACGGAATGGCCTGGGGTATTAATCAAGGTATTCTGGACGCTGCCGTTTACCGCCCAGCTATGGAGAAGGCATGGAAAGCCATGGTAAACGAAGCGGTTCACCCGTCTGGGTTTTTAGGCTATCTTCAAGGAACCGGAAAAGAGCCCAAGGATGGACAACCCGTTAGCTACGCGAGCGTACCTGATTTTGAAGATTACGGGCTCGGGTGTTTCTTGTTGGCGGGCACAGAAGTGTATCGGTTATTAGAAGCCGAAATGTAAATCAGATTGCTGCATAAGACAACTATTATTTACGTTGAGTGCTAATCCGTCATGGGAACAAAAGAATAAATGAAGATAATATACACGTAGGAAAAGAGATTAAAACCTAGAGATATGAAAAAACTTTATATAACGATATGTGTCTTGTTGTTGGGGGTAACAACGTTTGCACAACCCCGGCAGACTTACAGTTTTAATGCAGGATGGAAAATTCACAAGGGCGATTTACAAGATGCCCAGCAGCCCGAATTGGATGATAAGGAATGGAGAAGTGTGACATTACCATACGCCTGGAATGAGGACGAAGCTTTTGCTAAACCCATACATGAACATAGCACGGATGTAGTTTGGTATCGCAAGACGTTTATATTACCAGCTGATGTACCGTTAGAAAAGGTGTTTTTGGAATTTGAAGGGGTACGTTTCGGAGCGGAATTTTATCTCAACGGTATTTGGATAGGTCGTCATGAAAACGGCGTCATGGCAGCGGGTTTAGACATCTCTCAGCATATTTTGCAAAAAGGAGAAAATGTCCTTGCTGTTCGAACGGATAACGATTGGCGATATAGGGAAAAAGCAACCAACAGCATTTTCCAATGGAACGATAAAAACTTTAATGCGAATTATGGCGGTATTCCGAAAAATGTATGGATTCATTTTACCGGCGGTACATACCAGACCCTGCCCTTATATTCCAATTTAGGAACAAAGGGCGTATATGTATATGCGCAGAACATCGATATTTCCAAAAAGAAGTTGGATCTTCATGTAGAATCCGAAGTAAAAAATGAAACATCTACGGTTTCTAAGGGGCAATTTGTCGTGGAAGTAAGGGATGCATCTGGTGTGGTCGTACAGACATTTGAAAATCCATTTTCACTGGCAGCAGGAACTACAGAAATTATCCGGGCACAATCTAAATTAGACAATGTCAATTTCTGGAATTGGGGATACGGTTACCTATATACCCTAACGTCTAAATTGGTCGTTGATGGAGAAACGATCGATGCGGTTGATACGCGTACCGGATTCCGGAAAACCGCATTTCGGGACGGTATGGTTTATCTCAACGACCAGGTCTTGATGATGAAAGGATATGCCCAACGAACGAGCAATGAATGGCCTGCAGTAGGGCTCTCCGTTGCCCCATGGATAAGTGACTATAGCAATAAGTTGATGGTGGAAAGCAATGCGAATCTAGTTCGTTGGATGCATGTCGCGCCTTGGCGCCAAGACGTGGAATCTTGTGACCGTGTTGGCCTGATGCAGATGCTCCCCGCTGGCGATGCGGAAAGGGATGTGGAAGGCCGCCGATGGGAGCAGCGGACAGAATTGATGCGAGATGCAATTATCTACTACCGGAACAGTCCGAGTGTCCTGTTTTGGGAAAGTGGAAATGAATCCATCTCTGAAGAACACATGGCCGAGATGATCGCCATTCGTGACCAATATGATCCGCATGGTGGACGTGCCATCGGATCCCGTGAAATGCTGGATAGCAAGCTGGCTGAGTATGGTGGAGAGATGCTTTATATCAATAAAAGTGCTAGGCATCCGATGATTGCTACCGAGTATATGCGCGATGAAGGTTTGCGTAAATACTGGGATGAATATACCTATCCCTTCCACAAGGAGGGGGCAGGCCCGCTGTATAAAGGTAATGATGCCAGCGACTACAACAGAAATCAGGATCAACATGCCATGGAGACGGTTCGTCGCTGGTGGGAATACTGGAAAGTACGTCCAGGAACGGGAAAAAGGGCCAGCTCAGGCGGTGTAAATATTATTTTTTCTGACTCTAATACGCATTATAGAGGGAAGGAGAACTATCGTCGCAGCGGAGAGGTAGACGCTATGCGGATTCCGAAAGATGCGTATTATGCACATCAAGTGATGTGGGATGGCTGGGTCGACCCAGACCCCAAAGGGTTGCACATCATCGGGCATTGGAATTATCCAACAGATACGAAAAAGGATATACACGTCGTTAGTGCAGGTGAAAAAGTAGAGCTTTTTGTGAACGGACAGAGCCAGGGATTTGGTGATCGTTCCTATCAGTTTCTGTTTACTTTTCCGCAAATAGCTTTTGCGGCCGGTGAACTGAAAGCACGTTCCTATGATGAAAATGATAAGGTGTTAAACGAAAAAACGATACAAACGGCAGGCGAACCGTATCGGGTAAAACTAAATTATAAGCACGGCGATAACGGTTTATATGCCGATGGCAATGATATGGTTTTAGTCGACGTGGAAGTGTTGGACAAGGAAGGAAGACGTTGCCCCACAGCGACCCATATGATTGATTTTCGTTTGGATGGGCCTATGGATTGGCGGGGCGGTATTGCGCAAGGGCCCAATAATTACATCCTTTCCGAATCGTTACCGGTAGAAGCAGGCGTAAACAGGGTTATGCTGCGTACCCGATTTGGTGAAGCTGGAGGAGTGAAAATCCAGGCACAATCAAATGGTCTTGTCGCCGATAGCCTTATATGGGAAGTTTCTCCTATCTCGGATAAAAATGGGCTTTTTGTGAAAAATGCCGGAATAGGATTGCCCCTGAATTTAGATAGAGGGGAAGGTTTGCAAGAGGAACCATTAAAGCAACGGCGTATAACTCTGCCGATACAGAAAGTGCAGGCAGGTGCAAATCAAGAAATGGCAGTCTCTACCTATGATGATAATGAGCTGAC
Source organism: Sphingobacterium arenae (assembly GCF_014692505.1). Taxonomy (GTDB): domain Bacteria; phylum Bacteroidota; class Bacteroidia; order Sphingobacteriales; family Sphingobacteriaceae; genus Sphingobacterium; species Sphingobacterium arenae. The sequence continues at coordinate 974,885 of NZ_JACNYK010000001.1, forward strand.
GGACTGGGTAAACGATGGATCTCTTCAAAACGCTTGGATAGAATATACCCTGGCAAAGAAATCGACTATTGACGAGATTGATCTAAAATTGAATAACTTCAGATCCAGAAGCTATCCGTTGCAGGTTTTCGTTGATGACAAACTGGTATTTGATGGAAATACAGAAACAACATTAGGGTATTATACCTTAGAAATTCCACGTACCCAAGGACGCCGCGTGAAAATCCAGCTGAAGGGAAGTTCCGTTGTTGCTGCGGAGAACCAGCATGCCGAAATTGGTGGAAAAAAATTGGATGACGGCGTGACAAGAGATGATATCGGTGCAAAAGGTAGGTTGAGTATTATTGAAATAGATATCCACAAAAAAATAAACAACAGATGAAAGTAGCGTTTAAGATGCAATTGAAACCGGGAATGAAGGAAGAATATGAGAAGAGACATGCCGCTATTTGGCCAGAATTGGTTGCTTTACTAAAGGATAATGGTATTGCGGATTATAGTATTTATTTGGATGAAGAAACGTATACACTTTTTGCGGTGCAACGTTTGACTGGTAACTCATCTCAAGAACTGGGAAACACGGAGCTTGTCCAGCGCTGGTGGAAATATATGGCCGATATTATGGAAACCAACCCTGACTTTTCTCCGATTTCTAAACCTTTAATAAACGTATTCCATTTAGATTAAACGATGATAAAGAGAAGATTTTTAGCGATATTGCTATGTTATGGACTGACTACCTCGATGGGATGGACACAAGACTTGTGGCCTAGCGTAACAAAGGAAATGAAGCCGTGGACACGCTGGTGGTGGCTTGGTTCTGCAGTAGATAAGCCAAATCTCGAAAGAGAAATTAAATTATTGGACGAAGCGGGATTTGGCGGTGTCGAGGTAACACCAATATATGGAGCAAAAGGATACGAAGATCGGTATATCCCGTTTCTTTCGAAACAATGGATAGATATGCTGGAATTTACAGTAGATCAGGCAAAGTCTCACCAAATGGGTGTCGACATTAATTTAGGGACAGGCTGGCCATTTGGTGGATCCCAAATCGACGAACAACATGCGGCGACCAAATTGTTTTTGGATGAAATCAATCTGAAGAAAGGACAAGCTATAACATTTCCGCTAGGGGTAAGTGATACTAAACAAAGTTTTAGCAAATTACAGGCTCTTCGAGCGTTTAAATCTAATGGAGAAGAGATTGATCTGGATAACCTGATGCATAACCAGTCGGGAAGCTGGGTAGCACCAGAAGATGTCCGGGTAGTTGCGCTTTTTTCGGGAAGAACGCGTCAAAAAGTAAAGCGTGCTGCTCCAGGAGGTGAGGGCTTTACGCTTGACCATTTGGGTAAAGAATCGGTGCAACGTTACTTCAGCCATTTTCAGAAAGCATTTCAAGGAAAAGACTTACAGATCCGCGCTTTTTTTAACGACAGCTATGAAGTATATGGTGCCAACTGGACCGATAGCTTTTTGGAAGAATTTGAAAAAAGAAAGGGTTATAAATTACAGGCGTATTTATTAGACTTTTCCGGAAAAGGAAAGGACAAAGAGCGGGAAAAGCGCGTGAAATCAGATTATCGGGAAGTAGTGAATGCTATTCTCCGGGATAACTTTTTGATTCCTTTTACCTCGTTTTCCAATCAACACGGTGCGCTATCGAAAAACCAGGCACACGGGTCTCCGGGAAATCTGATAGACTTGTATGCCAGTACCGATATTGCCGAATGTGAGACCTTTGGATCGAGTTTTTTTGCTATTCCGGATTTGAGACGCGACAGTACCGATGTTCGGAATGTCGATCCGGATCCGATGATGTTTAAATTCGCATCGTCGGCAACCCACACGACTGGTAAAAAATATACTTCTTCCGAAACGTTTACTTGGCTCACGGAGCACTTCAAGACATCGCTCGCGCAGGCAAAACCAGAGGTCGAGCAGTTGTTTTTAGCCGGCGTAAACCATGTGTTTTATCACGGTACAACCTATTCCCCTGAAGATGTGCCGTATCCGGGCTGGTTGTTTTATGCATCGGTTAATTTCACGACCAACAACTCGTTTTGGTCTCATCTTTCCGGATTAAATAGCTATATCACCCGTGTGCAATCTATTTTGCAGACGGCAAAGGCGGATAATGAACTGTTAGTTTATTGGCCCATATACGATGTATGGCACGATACAAAGTCACCCTTCAAGACGTTAAGTGTACATCATGTTGATAATTGGTTGCATCCAACTGAGTTCTATAAGCAAAGTATGTACTTACAACGTTTAGGTTATAGTTTTGATTTTGTGACCGATGCGATCCTCGCTAAATCGACGGTAAAAGATAAGGTGGTCGTAACGGCGGAGAATGCGCGACCCTATAAGGTTATCTACATCCCATCGACTCAGTATTTTTCGGAGAAAACCCTCGCCAATCTATTGACATTAGCAAGGAACGGCGCGACAATTATTTTTGAAACACTGCCAAAAGATGTGAATGGCCTGGCGAATCTGGAAGAGCGTCGTAAAAAGATGAAAGATCTGTTGGCAACGCTGCACTTTGACGGGGATGAAGAAAACCAATATACAGCCTATGGTGACGGAAAAGTCTACCTGACGAATGATGTTTACTCAGCTTTAGAAACCGAACAATTGTATGCGGAGCGACTAGCACGTACGGGGTTGAAATTTAATAGACGGGTGACGGAAAAAGGGACGTACTATTACCTGGTGAACCATACCGATAAAACAGTAGACCAATTTGTTCGGTTAAATAGCGAGGGAACGCATTATACGTTATTGGATCCGCAGACTGGCGATATATTTAATCTTCCAATAGAAAAGAGAACTATTCGCTTGCAGATTCCTGCCGGTTATGCTTGGGTGGTGTATGTGTCCGATATGGATAAAGTAGATACGGACTATCGCTATATCAATCAACCACAAGAGGAAAAGGTGTTCGTTCATCCGTGGAGGGTAAGCTTCTTGCACGGCGGGCCACAATTACCCAAAGCACGAATATTGGACAAGTTAAGCTATTGGACAACTTGGGGAGATGCGGTCGCTGAAAAGTTTTCTGGCACGGCTGCTTACGAAACCTCGTTCACCATCGAAAAGAAGTCGGACAAGGGATATCAATTGCATTTGGGGGCGTTGGGTGAAAGTGCACAGGTTTGGGTAAATGGAAAAGACGCCGGTATCGTATGGGCTCATCCGTTTACGGTAGAAATTGGTGATGTGTTACAAAATGGGAAAAATGATATACGGATAGAAGTCGCTAATTTGATGGCTAACCGCGTTCGGGATCTCGATAAGCGAAGAGTTTCCTGGCGCAACTATCATGAGATCAATTTCGTAAATATTGATTACGAAGATTTTGATGCAAGTCATTGGAATCTAATGGATAGCGGGCTGAAAGGGCCTGTGCGTCTATTCAGTTATTAATACTTTTCCTGTCTATTTTCTATAAAGAGGCCATTTTCGAAAAGGAAATGGCCTCTTTTATGACGACCATGAGAGTGCATAACAGTTTTGTTACACAAACTTTCTACCTTGCTTTAGAGCTAGTATAAATCTATGGTATAACAAGTTGATAAATCTATGAGAGAGTCCGTTTTTTTTTATTGTTTGCTTACCCTTTTTCTTGGTACCAGTCATGTTTTGGTAGCGCAGGAAGCATTGACGGGAAAGGTCGTAAACGCATTGCAGCAGCCTATACAGGGGGTTTCTGTACAGGTTTTAGGAGATGGGAACCGTTCTTCTTCTTCTGATGTAGATGGAGCGTTCAGCGTGTCTGTTAAGGTTGGTGAAACATTACGTTTTACCTCCGTGGAGTATGAGAATCAAAATCTTGTCGTGAAGGCATTACAGCCATTGACGGTCGTTATGAAAACGAAAGATGAGGTGTTGGATGAAGTAGTGGTTATCGGCTATGGTACGCAGCGTCGTTCGGATGTCATTGCTCCTGTTTCCAAATTTGATGCTGAAGGTTTGGAGGAACGTCCATTGGTACGTGTCGATCAGGCATTAGTAGGACAAATGTCGGGTGTTCGGGTAAAACAGACAACCGGTGTGCCAGGCAAGGGACTTAGTGTGCAGGTCCGGGGATCAGGTTCTATTACCGCCGGTAGCGAACCGTTGTATGTAATCGACGGATTCCCGTTGGCAACTGCAGCACCCAATGGATCGGGAAACTATGCGCAGGGCAATCCACTGGACAATATCAACCCGAACGATATTGAATCCATTGAGGTGTTAAAGGATGCTTCGGCAGCAGCTATTTACGGATCGAGAGCTGCCAATGGGGTCGTACTCATTACCACAAAACGGGGAAAATCCGGAAAACCGGCCATTTCTTTCAATACCTATTTGGGAGCATCATCGCCTTATCGAAAACTGGATATGTTAAATGGAGAGGAGTGGATAGATCGTTCTATAGAAATGATTAACAGTGCGTGGGTGGTTTCCGGCGCGGGACGGACCGCTAACCAGAGTATGGACGAACGCCGGGCAATTTTAGGTTTGGATCCGGGAACCTATAATACCGCGTTTATGTTCGACGAACGCTGGTTGCAAGATGGCCAGCCCGGTCTACATTTAATCGATTGGCAAGATGAGGCTTATCGCACCGGAATGGTACAAAACTATCAATTAGGCGCGTCTGGTGGTACGGAGTACGTGAATTATTACGTGTCCGGAAATTATATGGATCAAAAGGGTATTGTGCGCGGCTTGGATTATAAAAATTATGCCTTACGGGCAAATGTGGATGTCAAACCCACTAAAAAGCTGGCGTTTGGAATGAACCTTGCGCCCACATACTCCGAAGCGAATGATCCCGGGGTAGAGGGAAAAGATAATATCATACACCAAATTTATTCTATGTCGCCCGTACAGGAAAATCCAGCGGGTATGGTCAATGTTTTTGATAATCCGCGGTATCCTTGGAGTACATCGACAAATGACCCCATTGCAAAACTAGATCATTATGATGGCGAAAACAAAACAGCACGTATTTTAGCGACATTATATGGCCAATATAATATTTTAGATAACTTGGTTTTTAAAACTACGGTAAATTTAGATCATACGGACTATACATCGTTTCGTTACCGGCCGTATACAGTCGGTGGAGATCTGCCGCAGCGTACGACGAGACCGAATTTTGCTACGTATGGGTCGAGCAATAAATATCGTAAACAGACTTTCGTCAATGAGAATACGCTAACATACAATTTGGAACGTGATAGACATAGCCTGACAGCGTTATTGGGACATGCGTATAACTACGATCGATTCGATGCATCTACGATTACCTCGCAGGGAGGGTATCGAAATAGCAATGTCAAGACGTTGAATGCGGCCGTAGGAACAACGGCTTCTACCGATGCGACCAAGAATTTATTGTTGTCGTATTTTGGACGTGTACAGTATGCTTTTGATAGCAAATATTTGCTATCGGCTAGTATGCGCCGCGATGGATCGTCGCGTTTTGGAGCGAATACTAAGTGGGGTTGGTTCCCGTCATTATCGGCCGGTTGGCGTTTGTCAGAGGAAAATTTTATACAGTCTGCCGATTTCATCCAAGATTTAAAAATTAGGGCGAGTTACGGTGAATCCGGTAATAATAACATAGGCGATTACAGCAGCGTAGCCGTATTGAATGCTGCAAACTACTCATGGGGAGGGGCTGCTGCACCGGGATGGGCACCGGGAAATATCATTAATCCAGATCTTACTTGGGAGAAATCGAGGACCTTTGATGTAGGCTTGGATTTTGCTTTGTTCCGTTCTCGATTATCTGGATCATTTGATTGGTACACGAGAACGAGTAGCAACCTCTTGCTGAACGTGCCGACCATGTTTGCATCGGGCTTTTCTTCCTTGCTCGACAATGCAGGGGAAGTGCAGAGTCGTGGTTGGGAGATAGAGATTAGCTCTCGTAATATACAACGCGACAATTTCTCTTGGTCGACCTCACTTAACCTGAGCCATAATACGAATAAGGTGACAAAACTGATAGGTGATCAACAAGAAATTCTGATACCATCGTCTTTCGATATTGAGCACAGTATTCTGCGGGTTGGACAACCGATGTACAGTATTTATGTGGTACAACAAGATGGAATCCTGACGCAACAGGATATTGATAATGGAGCCGCATTATATGGTACGCAGGTAGCCGGTGATCCGCGCTACGTGGACGCTAATGGAGATAAAGTGATCGATGCGGATGACAGGGTGATTGTTGGGCATCCGAATCCCGATTATGTCTGGGGAATCACGAACGACTTTCGGTATAGGAATTTCGATGTAAGCTTTATGTTTCAAGGTCAGAATGGTGGACACCTTTATTCGCTTTTGGGTCGTGCTTTAGGGCGTACCGGGCAAGGAGCGACAGACAATGCACTAGGCTTCTATCGGGATAGGTGGCGTTCGGCAGAAGATCCTGGCGAAGGTCGGGTTGGAAATGCATATTCTACCTTTGGGCGCATAAAAAATACAGATTGGCTGTATTCCTCAGACTATTGGCGTTTACGCAATGTTACCTTCGGATATAACTTTAAAGATATTCGTTTAGCCGGACAATCTTGGTTAAATACGGGCCGTGTATATCTTACTTTAGAAAATTTTTGGGGAAAAGACAAATATGACGGAGGATTGAACCCCGAATCCGCCAATACCAATTTGAGTGGTAGCAGTACATATATGGAACCCGGCGATTATGGTGGATTAGCTTTGCCGAAGACAATCACATTTGGTATAAACTTGACTTTTTAAGAGATGAAAAAGATATTATATTTTGTAATGAGTTTAGGGTTGTTAATGTCCTGCGATATGGACTTAGGACAACAACCGATATCGGATCCTGCAGCAGAGACTTATTTTCAAACAGTAGATGATTTCAATCAAGGACTGAATGCTGTATACAGCTCTGCCAGAGGCTATCCGGATCGTTTGATGAACCTATCGGAAACGCGATCGGATAATTTATATGCCGTGTCTGACGGAGGTGTACGCGATTGGGAAGGTGTAAACAGCTTTCATCAAAATATTGCAGCGAACCCCTATATTGTAGAAGCTTGGCAAACGAACTTCACGGGTATTTTCAGAGCAAATAATTATTTGGAACAACTGGCTGAAAAAGGAGAAGCTGTCATTTTGGAAGAAGATGTGCGTCGACAAATGGAAGGGCAAGCACGCTTTCTCCGTGCGTTCTATTATTTTGATCTCATTCGCTATTTCGGAAAGGTGCCGTTGATCGATCGTGTAGTCGATGCGCCAGAAGCAAAAACGATTCCCCGCAGCCCTGTAAGTGATGTGTATAACTTGATTATTGAAGATCTGAATACGGCGATAGATTATTTACCGGCACCGAGTGATTATGCTGCCGCGGATAAGGGAAGAGCAAATAAATATAGTGCAAAAATGCTGTTGGGATTAGTCTACATGACACGGTCAGGCCCTGATCTAGGCATTGAAGGCGCTGGTCTGAATTCGAATGAATGGGATGAAGCAGTAAAGCAATTTAACGATATTATCGCCAGTAATGAATTTGAATTGTTACCATCTTATGCCCGTATTTTCGATTATACGAATGAAAATAATGAAGAAGTCATTTTTAATATTGAATATGCTACCGGAAGCAATCCCGCAGTCGGTTCGACCTTTCCCTGGGTACTCGTACCCGATACGTGGTTTCGTTCTTTAGGATTTGGCGCACAGGGCGGGTTGACGATACGACCGGTCTCGACGGAGCTTGTGGATAAATACGAAACAGATGATGTGCGTCGTGGTTTTAGTATTCAAGAAGGCTATGAAGATGGAGATAATGTGGAGACCCGACCTTTTATTAAGAAGTTTGTGGATATCAGTAGAGTACCGATTACCAGTAGAACGGATTGGCCGATCAATTATATTGTGTTCCGTTACACAGACCTACTGATGCTTAAAGCAGAGTGTGTACTGAACGGAGCATCCGGATCGACGGATACCGATGTGGATGATATCGTGAACTTCGTTCGAGAGCGAGCAGGGCTGACATCTCCCTTAACGGGAGTTACGAAAGCACAACTGCTGGAAGAACGACGTCGCGAGTTTATAGGAGAAGGGATACGTTGGTTTGATCTTATTCGCTCGGGAACAGTGGAAAACACGATGAACACATGGATTGAAGAAGAAGATACCGGTGGACAGATGCGGGATTTCCAGATTGACTATGTGTTATACCCCGTTCCACAATCAGAAATGAATACAGCTCCAGGGCTGTACGATCAAAATAATGGGTATTAGTTTTTATTATATGTAGGAGTTAGAGAGCTGCTTGATTTTATTTGAGCAGCTCTTTTCTTTTCTATCCTTGCACAGGATACGGCATGATAGCTCTACGACATACTTTGCCTAAATTGCGACTGGCAACTATATCATAAATTAATATTATAAACCGTTCTGATGAATAACGCGACACCTACTACCATAAAATGTTTCACCTTTTTCTCCGTTTGTCTAATAGCTTTGTTCCTCAGCTGCAAACAAAATAATTCGCAACTAAAGGAAACAGGAGAGATTGTCTGGCCGGAAATTACCCCGGAAATGAGACCGTGGACACGTTGGTGGTGGCATGGTAGTGCCGTGACGAAAAAAGGACTAACAGCATCATTGGAATCATATAAAGAAGCGGGATTAGGAGGCGTGGAAATAACACCTATTTATGGTGTGAAAGGAGAAGAAAAACAATTTCTTGATTTTCTTTCTCCTGATTGGACCGAGAAGTTGGTATATACGTTGAAAGAATCCGAGCGACTTGGATTAGGTGTAGATCTAGCGAACGCATCAGGATGGCCATTCGGTGGACCTTGGGTCGGCGCGGAAACAGCATCTCGATATTTCACTTCGCAAGTGTTTAACGTCGCCGGTGGAGAAACATTTTCAACAAACATAGCGTATATGCAGCAACCTGTCCTGCGTATGCAAGACGGAAAGAAGGTGCAAATCAACGATGTAAAAGAACCGTTGTCAACTTATGGCGATTTGCAAGAATACGCTTTCGATCAGGTGCGCTTGGAGAAGCCTTTGCCGCTGATTTTGGTTTCGGCACATAAGTCTGGTCAAGATGGTTTTACAGAGAAGATCGACCTGACGAATCAGGTAAAAAATGGGAAGCTGACATGGGTAGTTCCCGAGGGAGAGTGGGTGATTTGTGCACTGTTTGAAGGTTTGCACGGCAAACAGGTAGAGCGTGCTGGTCCTGGAGGAGAAGGAAATGTGATCGATCATTTTTCGAGATCAGCGTTAGACGGATATTTGGATAAGTTTGATACAGCGTTCAAAAATCATGATCTCAGCTATCTAAGATACTATTTTAACGATTCCTATGAAGTGGACGACGCACATGGCGAAGCCAATTGGACTCCGGACTTCTTTACCGCATTCCAGCAGCTAAATGACTACGATTTGAGCAACTATATTCCTGCCTTGTTAGGGCAAGATACGGAGGAAATGAACGGCCGCGTTATATATGATTACCGCTGGACGATAAGTCAGCTTTTGTTAGAAAACTATACCAAACCATGGCAGAAATGGGCGAGTGCACAGGGTAAAGGCATCCGTAATCAGGCGCATGGTTCGCCGGCAAATGTGTTGGATTTGTACGCAGCCAGCGACGTGCCCGAAATCGAAGGCCGCGAAATCGTTAACCTTAAAAGTGCCGCCTCAGCCGCACATGTTACGGGTAAAAAGCTGATTTCCTCCGAATCGGCCACTTGGCTTAATGAACATTTTGAGTCGAATTGGGGGGATGTAAAGAATGCGGTAGATAACATGTTTCTCTCTGGCGTAAATCATATCTTTTATCATGGTACGGCTTATTCTCCACAAGAAGCTATGTGGCCAGGATGGCTTTTTTATGCAGCGGTACATTTTACGCCGACCAATAGTCTGTGGGACGATTTTAAAACATTAAACCAATACGTCGCCCGTTCCCAGAGTTTCCTGCAAGCAGGGCGTCCAGCCAATGATATACTGGTTTATTTTAATGTTGCCGACCACTGGTCAGAACGAGGGAATTACATGTTGAAACACTTTCATTCCAACACCTTATTTGACGATCTCAGTCTCAAGGTCTGTGGGGATTACTTGTCGGATAATGGATATTCCTGGGATGCTATTTCCGATCAACAATTGCAGGATGTTACCTACGCGGATAATCAACTCCTTACAAATGGGAATAGCTATAAAACTATTTTAATTCCGGAAGCGTCCCTTATGCCGGCTGAGACCTTTGAAAAACTGATTAATTTGGCGAATGAGGGAGCAACTTTGTTATTTGTGAAAGATCTTCCAAAGGCCGCTCCGGGTATGCGCGGAAAGTCAGAGGGAACGCAGAAGATAGCACATTTGAAAAACGAATTACCGTTTAAACAGGAAGGCAACCGGCGTATGGCGGCTTATGGAAAAGGATTAATTGTGGTCGCTGAAGAGCTCCCGGAGCTTGTCACATATTCCGGCGTTCAGCCTGAATCGTTTTACAACGATGGTTTACAATCGATTCGTCGTCTGAAAGATGATGGTAACTACTATTATTTTATCAAAAATACCTCCGATACATTGTTTAAGGGATGGATTGCCCTACAGGCTGATTACACTTCGGCTGCATTATATAACCCGATGACAGGTGCGGAAGGGTATGCGTTTACCAAATCAGATGAAAGAGAAACCGTCATATATGTAAGTATTCGTCCCGAAGAATCGATTGTCGTGGAGACATTTAAGGATATTTATACGGGAGAATTATACCCTTTCTACGAAATATTGGACAATACTGTCGCCCTCTCAGACTGGAAGATTGATTTTATTAAAGGAGGTCCTACCTTGCCGGAAAGTGTCTCGACAGACAAATTGCAGTCCTGGGTGAATTATGGTAGCGATTATGAACATTTTTCTGGGACGGCGGAATATATGACGATTATTCCGTCCTTATCGGAAAGTACCGACGCTTGGTTGTTGCGTTTGGATAATGTGCATGAAAGTGCTGCGGTGTATTTGAATGATAAGCATATTGGTGCCCTGCTGAATGCGCCATACGAACTGGAAATACCGGCAAATGCTTTGCGTGAGGCCGACACCTTAAAAATTGCTGTATCTAATCTGATGGCCAACCGCATAGCCTATATGGATAAACAAGGAATGACTTGGCGAAAATTTTATAACATCAATTTTTCTGCTAGAAGGGCAGAAAATAGAGGGGAAGATGGTATATTTTCTGCCCGAAATTGGAGCCCGAAAATCTCTGGTCTTTCTGGTGAGGTAACCTTGATTCCCTTGAAAAGAACGATAAAATGATTAACGAACATATGAGAACCGCGTATTTATCAATAGGACTCATTTCCATAGTAGGAATGATGTCATGTCAAGAGACGACCACACAAGAGACGAAGGTCAACGATTCGAATACTCCGCTGCACCTGTTGGCGCCAGAATATACCACACCCTATAAAGAGTGGACCGCAGCGGAAATTAAACAGCATCTTGATCGGATATTTGTTTATCTGGATGAAGAGACACCTACCCGTGTACTAGATACTATAACAGGAAAGGATATTACGGACTACACACAACTAAATAAACATGCCCAATTGGAAAAAGGTGACTTTCGTCTGGCAAGTTACGAATGGGGAGTGACCTATGCGGGTATGTTGGAGGCAGCGGAAGCAACAGCAGATCCGAAATATAGGGAGTACGTAGCGAAACGCTTTGATTTTCTATCAGACGTGGCTCCGCATTTCCGGCGCCTGCACGAAGAACACCATGTGGTGGATAGGCAAATCCGGCAAGTGATATTGCCTGGTTCGTTGGATGATGCCGGTGCTATGTGTGCCGCGATGGTGAAATTTAGCCATACGGCATCTGGTGTAGATTACAAGGATCTGATCAACAATTACATGGACTTTATTCAAAATAAAGAACACCGTCTGGCCGATGGCACGTTCGCCCGTATGCGTCCACAGGCGAACAGTTTATGGCTGGATGATATGTATATGGGCATACCAGCACTTGCACAAATGGGGAGGTACACCGGCGAGAAACGTTATTTCGACGAAGCTGTACGCCAGATAAAGCAATTTACAAAACGTATGTTCGTGCCGGAAAAAGGATTGTATATGCATGGCTGGATCGAAAGTGCAGATAGCCACCCCGCTTTTCATTGGGCACGTGCCAACGGATGGGCGTTGCTTACACTAACCGAAGTGCTGGATGTATTGCCGCTGGATCACCCGGAGAGAGCGGATATACTCGATATTTATAAAAAGCATGTCAAAGGTATTACGCCTTACCAATCAGGTACCGGCTTCTGGCACCAGTTATTGGATAAAAATGATTCCTACCTAGAGACTTCGGCTACGGCCATCTATGTATACTGTATCGCGCGGGGCATCAACAAAGGCTGGTTGGATGTCATATCCTACGGACCGGTAGCACAATTGGGATGGAGCGCCGTGTCCACGCAAATCAATGCGAAAGGACAGGTAGAGGGTACCTGTGTCGGTACAGGTATGGCTTTTGATCCGGCCTATTATTACCACCGTCCGGTAAATGCCTATGCGGCACATGGATATGGACCCGCGTTGTTGGCAGGAGCAGAGATGATTATGCTGATCAAAAAAGCATACCCAAAAATGAATGATAGCGCTATTCAATACTACGAAACCGATCCGAAAACGGATGCAGCGATTTTTGGGGTAGACGGGCAAACATATTAAGTCACCATACAAGTTTATATTGTTTACTTTTCAACAGGCTGTTCCTTCGTGGACAGCCTGTTTTTTGTAATACAACACCGAGCAGGATACTACATGATGCGTGATGTTAAGGAATGGTTTATATTTAGAAATTGTAAACCAAAATGACGATAGCATTGAGCCTATATAAATGACTGCAAAAATTAAAAAAGCTTGGAGTGCAGTGATATTGATACTGTTGATCCTTGTATTTCATGCGCTGGGAATCGCGAGAGAACCTAGATTTAGGACCTATTCCACCGAAAATGGATTGTCTCATGATGGGGTTTCTTGTATAGTAGAAGATAGGGAAGGTTTTATATGGTTCGGGACTTGGGATGGACTGAATCGTTATGATGGCAATAAATTTGTCGTTTATAAATCCAGACCTGGAGATCAGTCAACTTTAAAAAGTAATAAAATAAGGGAAATAGTTGAAGATAAACGTGGATACTTATGGGTGAAAACTTACGATAAAAAAGTATATCGCTTTGACAAGCGCAAAGAAGAATTTTTGCCGATTACGATGACAGATAAAGGAGGAAGTTTGGAACATGCCTTTATTTCAAGCATTATTCCGCTCGCTAATGGGGATGTGTGGTTAACCACGGAAGACAATAGTGCGATATGTGTATCAGACTTAGCGAATGGAAAGGTACAGGTCGTAAATTACAGTATGGAGACCGCTTATCTGGGAAACAACGTGAACTTCATATTTGAAGATCTTAGCCATCGGGTTTGGTTCGGAACGAAACGTGGTCTAATCTGTTTGATCAAAGAGAATAAAGAATATACCCCCCTTATGGGACCTAAAAATCAGGTGTATGGACACCAACATAACTTCACACATGCCGCGACCAATGCAGAAGGAAAATTGTTTTTCGCAACAACAGATGGTATTTTGGCGGTGTATGATCCGTCATCGAAAACCTTTACCCGGAAGCGGATAGGAGATAGCGAAATTTCCGATATGTTAGTCTCTAAAACAGGCGAGATCTATCTAACCATGCCCGGTCACGGCTTGAAGATTTATGACACACGACATGGAACCCTGCAGCATAAAAATAGGCAAATGAGTTATTTGTCCATATATGAAGATGGAACCGGAAATATTTGGTTAGAACCCGAAAAAGATGGAGCCGTTTTATATAACCCATCGACCGACACATTCGACGCTTTTGTACAAAAGAAAGAACATAATTTACCTTTTATAACGCAAGAAGGGATCATAAACGACCGAAGTTTTAAAGTCTTTGAAGATATTAAGGGAACGGTATGGGTTTGCTTAAAAGGAGGGGGATTTGGTAGGTACACAGGAAGTACAAATAAACTGACCTACTTCTATAATGATCCCGCCGATCCGAATAGCCTGTTTTCAAATAATATCGTTGCAGCATATTCGGATAAAAAAGGAGTATTATGGTTCTGTACCCGAAATGGCGGGGTGAATAAAGCAACATTTTTTTCTGACAACTTCCAACATAACCGTTTGGTCAATACCTCTCCGGACCGGTTTGATAATGAAATAAGGGCCATACTGCAGGATTCCGACGGAAAGATATGGATTACGAATAAGCGAGGTGAAGTATATTTCCATAAAAACGGCGATGTAAAAGTGCTTAATAATAGCCAAATTCCAGGTAGTATATATTGTATCACGGAAGATCGGCAGAAGAACATCTGGATGGGTACTAAAGGCTATGGGCTAATTAAGCTAGAACCTGAAAATGAAGAGCGAACGAAGTATAAAGTCGTCCGATATAAGAACGATCCCAAGGACATCCGGAGTCTGAGCAGCAATCAGATTTATAACATTACCGAAGATAACAAAGGTAGGTTGTGGATCTTTACCTTTCAGAAAGGTCCCAATCTATTGATCGAGGAAAAGGGGAAGGTGCATTTTAAAAACATTAACAATTCTTTTAAGCACTATCCCAAACGTGCCTTTCAGGTGATTCGGCACGCCATAGAAGGACCGGATAAGAAGATATGGTTAGGAACGACCGACGGGCTCCTGCGGTTCGATCCTGACGGAAATCCCGATGACATTAAATTTATACCCACCGTAAAGATATCGGGAGATAAAAGTAGTTTGGGGAATAACGACATCATGTACCTTTTTAAATCGAGCGATGATCAAGTTTGGATAGGTACTTTTGGTGGAGGCTTGAGTAAAGTTCTGAATAAACCCGGTCATTTTAATGAGGATCTGCGATTTAGAGCTTTTACCAAAGAACAGGGTTTGCCAAATGATATTATACTAAGCATCATCGAGGATAATCATCAAAATCTTTGGATGACTACGGAAAATGGTATTGCGGTGATGAACGTGGTAACAGAAGATTTCAGAAATTACAATACCTACAACGGACTCCCTAAAGTGGGCTTTTCCGAGGCGGCTTGTCTCAAAACCGATAAAGGAGAGATCTTTTTTGGAGGAATGGACGGCTATATATCGTTTTATCCGGATAAAATCGTGAATGAAAAATTCCCCGGAAATATGGTGTTTACGGGTAGTCAATTATACAATAAAGAGATCGGTATTCAGGATCCCGAATCGCCACTGAAAACATCCATTAATTATGCGGACAAAATTGTATTTCGACACGATCAGGATGTGATTACCATTGAGTACACGGTGTTGGATTATCGGACGCCAGATGATATATCCTATGCTTATATATTAGAGGGGTATGATAAAGACTGGCACTTCGTGAAAAATCAGAAGAAAGCTACCTATACCAAAATCCCGCCCGGGAATTACACGTTTCGGGTGAAGACGACCAGCAACGGACACTTTGCAAACATACCGGAAAAAAGTATAGCCGTCATCGTAAACAAACCTTGGTGGTTAAGTGGTTGGGCGATAGTTTGTTATATTATTTTGGTTGTCGGTGCATTGGAGATTGTTCGACGGATTATTTTCACGATGATAAGGTTGAAGCACAAAGTAGCCTTAGAGAAGAAAATAGCGGCATTGAAAATACAATTCTTTACAAATATTTCACACGAATTGCGGACGCCTTTAACGCTTATCGTCAACCCATTACTTAAATTGAAGCAGACGGAAACGTTATCAGAAAAAGGTGTTAAATACTTGCACGTGGCCAATAGGAATACAGACCGTATGGTTCGGTTTGTCAATCAACTGCTGGATTTCCGTAAGATTCAAGAACAAAAGGCGCAGTTGAATGTGAGAAAAGTAGAATTGGTGGGCTTTCTGACACAATTGTTGGATAATTTCGCGGATATCGTGGAGGATAAGCAGATTTCCTTGGAAATGATTACGAACGAACCGGAAATCCCGGTATGGTTTGATGAGGAGAAGATGGATATTGTATTTTTTAATGTGATATCCAACGCGATCAAGTTTTCTCCACACCATAGTCGGATTGTTATCCGTGCCGAAAAAGAAAGAGAGCATATCTTCGTTCAGGTACATGATCAAGGCGATGGCATTCATAAAGATCAGCTCGAAGTTATTTTTGAGCCTTATTACGAAGGAGGAAATTCGCAAGACAAAGCGTTTAAAGGCACCGGAATCGGTTTGGCCTTATCAAAAGATATTATGCAGTTGCATGGTGGAACGATCGTTGCGGAAATAAACGATGACGGGGGGATGACCTTCACCATCAAATTTTTGGAAGACAATGTCCATTTTGAATCGCGAGATCTGTTGGAAGAAAATCCGGACACCCGTAAAGAAAAAGAAAGCGCTGATGTGCCGACCGGGGTACGCGAAACAGGTGCAGACGAAAAAGAAGGAGAAGATCTTCTTAAATTACTTTTGGTCGAAGATAATCCGGAGTTAAGGCGCTTTATGGTTGATGAATTCAAAACGGTGTATACTATATACGAAGCCAGCAACGGCAGGGAAGGCTATGAGAAAGCTCGGGAATGGAAACCGGACGTCATTATTTCGGATGTCATGATGCCGGAAATAGACGGTATCCAAATGCTGGGAATGATGAAAAATGATATGGAAACGAGCCATATCCCGATCATTTTACTCACAGCGAAGTCCGCTATAGAGGATCAAATAAAAGGCCTATCCTACGGCGCTGATTTTTATATCACCAAACCTTTTCACATTGATTATGTCAAGTATTTGCTGCGGAATCTTTTAAAAAATCGACAGCAGGTGGTTGCCGCTATGGTCGATAAGCAAACGATACTGAAACTGGAACCTACGGAAGTCGTCATCACGTCTAAAGACGAAACTTTTTTGCGAGAGGTTATCCAAATTATTGAAAACCAGATGTCGGACACCTCGTTTACTATTGATGTGGCCGTAAATGCGATGGCGATGGGAAGAACCACGTTCTATAAAAAACTAAAAAGCCTAACAAACATGTCTCCGGTAGAGTTTATTCGGGACATTAGATTGAAACGCGCCAAGCAGCTGTTGGATACAGGTGAGCTTACAGTGACGGAAGTTGCCTACAAAGTGGGGTTCAACAGTTCAGGATATTTCAGTACCTGCTTTAAAGAGATGTATCAGGTTTCCCCATCTGATTATTTGAAAAAAAAAGAGTGATTGTTGGTGTGTCGCTTCCTGATACACCGACGCTTTAGCAGCAATTCTCGGTTAAAACGTTTAAAAAAAGTGCCTTGTCAATTTTTAAACGCATTGTGTCAATTTTTGAAAGTAAAAAAAATACACTTATCCTACATTTGACTATGTGAAATAACACATACATCGTTTTCAGATAAACGGATGTAACAACTAAACACCAAAATATAGACAGTGAAATAATGGCTTTTTTTAAGCCTATCTTAAACTAACTAAGATGAGGAGAGATTTGAACCTAATCAGCGGATTATTTATCGGGGTCTTATTCACCCTAAGTTCCGTATTACAGGCGCAGTCGTTGCTGTCTTTTCCGGAAGCAGAAGGATTTGGACGTTTTGCACAAGGTGCAAGAGGATACGAAGAGCCCCGTGTTTATTTCGTGACTACCCTTGCAGACGATGGCCCGGGTTCCTTTCGGGAGGCAGTAAGTCAGCCCGGACGTTTTGTTGTCTTTAGGGTTGCAGGTGTAATACGTTTAAAAAACAACATAACCGTTGCCCCTTACACGACCATTGCGGGACATACTGCTCCCGGAGACGGGGTTGTTTTGTATGGGCGAAAAGTTTCCTTTTCCGGCGCTAACGAAACGATCGCGCGTTTTTTGCGGATCCGCTTGGGTGCTAACGCAGGCGCAGGAAAAAATGAGGATGCGTCCGGCATCGCAAACGGTAAAAATATAATCTTGGATCACATGTCGTTTTCATGGGGGTTAGATGAAGTTTTCTCCGTTAGCTGGGATAAGAAGGGCGTGGAGCCCGATAGTATAACCCTTCAGAACTGCATTATTGCGCAGGGGCTCCATCGCTATAATCATTCTGCAGGCGGGTTGATGCAAACTGGAGGTAAGCTTTCCATACTAAAGTCGCTTTATATCAGTAATAAGACGCGTAACCCGAAAGTAAAAGGGACCAGTGAGTTTGTAAATAATGTTGTCTACAATTTTGGTAACGCCAATAAGACCAAGAATGAACATCAGTTGTCAGCAGACGCTTATATTTTAGGTGGCAATTCGGAGATGATTTCTAATGCGCTCATACTAAACAACTATTTTATTGGTGGTCCTGCCACACCGAGGGACAAGCAAAGTCCGTTTTCGAGAGGGAACGAGAATTTTAACCTGTATCAAACGGGCAATTATTACGATAACAACCAAAATGGGATATTAGATGGCGTGTTGATAGAAGAGGATGAGCAATGGTATCCAGGGTTGGCGTTGAAAAATTTTAAAACAAAGGCCGATTATGCCGATTACCCCTCCGTATCGCCGGCGTTGCAAGCACAAGAAGTAGTTTCTTATCTGATTAATCAAGTTGGCGCAACACGGCCGAAACGAGATCAGGTAGATGCTTTGCTAATTGATGAGCTATCTAGTAAAGGTGTCTCCGGACTTTATGTTTATGACGAGTCAGATTTACCGTTAAGTAATGCTGGATTGGGTGATCTAGCGGATGAGTCAGCATTAATAGATACCGATAATGATGGTATTCCCGACGAATGGGAAATTCGTCTAGGTTTGGATAAAAATAAAAAGGCAGATGCCCTTCAGTTAAGTAACGATCCAAGATACCGGGGATATTTGAATATAGAAGTTTATCTCCATCATCTTGCAAAACAATAAGATAGACTAGAATAAATAATAAACAATAACTAACAATTCAGTAAACCAATTAATCCATGAGAAAACTGTTACTGTACACGATGAGTGTATTTATAGCTTGTTTTGTGGCATGTTCCAAGAAAGAACTGGTCTCGCATTACGAACGTCCGGATTGGCTAAAAGGCAATAGTTGGGAAATCTTGGAAGATAGGGGCCAGTTTACCCTGTTTTTGGAAGCAGCAGAACGGGCAGGATTTAAAGAGGTCCTCGATGGAAAAACCATCGCCACGGTTTTTGCTCCGTCCGACGAAGCGTTTCAGCGATATCTGGCCGAAAACAAGTGGTCTTCGGTAGCCCAAGTTCCACAACAAGAATTGAAAAAGCTGATTGGCTACCACTTAGTCTACTACGCCTTCAATAAAGACATGTTGGTCAATTATCAGCCCAACGGCAGCGAAGCGAGAGAGCCCAATATGGCGGGACTCTATTACAAACATCGTACGCGTAGCTCAGATTCCATCAGCATAGAGCTGGATCAGATTACCGGAAAGCAGCGAAAAGTATTCAACAAGGATCGATTTCTGCCGGTTTTATCTCCAACACATTTTCAGACCAAAGGTATTGATGCTGCAAGCAACTACGGGTATTTCTTTGGCAGCGGAACCTGGAAAGGAGACAGCGGTTTTAACGTGGGAAATGCCGGAGTAACCGAGTATTCCATTCCCAGCGATAACGGATATATCTACATCGTCGACGAAGTCTTGAAGCCGTTGAAAACCTTGCATGCAACGCTCGAAGAATATCCCGAATACAAGGATTTTTTGACTATCTACGATCGTTACCGGACGTTCACTTATGATGAGGAGACGAGCAGAGACTATGCGCTAGCGGGAGACTCCCTCTTTAATGTGTCGCACGGTGCGTTGCCATCTATCGCGTCCGAATGGACCACCTATGGGTTGTCAGATGCGGTCGCCTATTTTGATTTAGCCGGACTGGCTTATAGAGGGTTTAATGTGTTTGCGCCAAATAACAGAGCCTTGGAAAGCTTTTTTGATAGCTATTTGGCCGAACACTATACGTCGCTGAGCCAAGTAGATCTACTGCCCCTATTGTTGTTAATGTATAACCATGTGTATGCGGGGAGTATTGTCTTCCCGTCCGAAATCGGAAAGAATCCCGATATCAAGACGGCTTTCGGTACGCCGATCGTATTTGATCCAGACAACGATGTAAAACAAAAAGCTATTGCCTCCAATGGCGCTTTCTATGGCTTGGATAAAGTATTGGTGCCCGATATGTTCAATAGTGTAACCGGTGCGGCATTCCGGAATCCGAATTACAAAATTTTCATGTATATGCTGTTCCAATCCGGCCTTTATGAAACCTTAGCGAGTAATGATATCGACTTTACACTTTTTATACCGACCAACGTGGTTATCCAGAATACTTATATTGGAGATAGCCAGCTGTTTTGGACGGAGGGAAATCCAGCAGTATTTGGCGACGAATACGTGTTGGTTGAAAACTCGGACGGCGTCCTCGTGGCCTTATCCCAAAATCAAATGGAGAACTTTGTTTCAGACCATATTGTATACGATGAAATCACCTCCCTACAGGGGAAAAAAGTGTACCGCACCCGAAATCCGTTTAACTATGTCTATGTGCTGGACGGAAAAGTATACTCTACATCTACCTATAACGGGCACGAAGATGTAGGTACCCGTATTATCGAAGGTGCATGGTACAACGGTCGGAGTATGGAAACACAGGTAGCGATGGGTGCGGAAACGAGAACGATCAAGTTTACGTTGATCAGTGCAGAATCTTCTGTGAACGTGCTACATCCCTATGCCGAATTCTCCAAATTACTAGCTCGTGCCGGATTGATGGAAGTCGGGAACTCCTTGTCTTTCCTGTTTGGTAATCGCTTTCTACTCTTTGCGCCAGATAACGAGACGGTGTTAGCTGGTTTGGAAGATGGTAGCATCCCGACTGAAAAATCGGAACTGGCAGCATACCTGAAATCCTATTTTGTATCTGTTCCGGATAACTCTTTGGGCGACTATCCATTTCCGGGATTTGGTGTTCAGGGAACATGGGATACGGCTTTGCGACTGGGAGCTTCGGGATACCGGCAGATCAGTCTAGCAGATCGCGGAACAAATCTCGAGTTAATTGATTCGGATGGTACCATAGTCCCGATTTTAGGAGATTTTCCGCAGGTATTCAGTGATGGAGCTGTTTATCGAATAAACAAGCTGTTAAAACGATAACGGATTAAAATATTTTAGGTTTAGCATTTAAAAAAAGATAAATGAGGCGATATATATTAACCTTAATAACATGTTTTAGCGTTATTTCTCTGGTCGTCGGTCAATCATCCAATGTGTTGACGGGAAATATAAAAGGTCAGGGAAATGAAGCGCTACAGGGGGCTTCGATCTTTGTAGAAAACAAAGATAATAGAAACTTAAGGGGGGCTTCCACAGACGCCCAAGGACAATATAGTGTCGAGGTGCCCGCAGAAAGTGATTTGACAATTGTAGTTGCGTGTATAGGCTACATTTCACAGCGGATCCCTTATACGGGGCAAGCTGAAGTGAATGTGACTTTACAAGTTGACGATAAGTCTATTGAAGAGGTCGTGGTGACCGGCGCGGGAGATCAGCAAAGGAATGCCATGGGTATTTCTTACCGGAATCAGGTTTCGGCAACCGAGAGTATCGATATGAAAGCTTTGGAAACCATGCCTTTTGCTTCTATTGAAAGTGGTCTGCAAGGACGGTTGGCCAACGTAGATATTATTTCCGGTGCCGATCCCGGAGCGCGTAGCTCGATCCGTATTCGCGGAACCTCCTCGCTCAATGGAAATTCGGAGCCCTTAATCGTTGTCGACGGTGTACCCTATCCAACGGAGATTTCCAGTGATTTTAATTTCTCGACAGCCAATGATGAGGATTTCGGCGCGTTAATCAACATTTCGCCGATGGATATCGAATCGATCGAAGTACTGAAAGATGCGGCGGCAACAGCGATATGGGGATCGCGTGGTGCGAATGGTGTTTTACTCTTTAAAACCAAAAAAGGCCGACAGGGGAAAACACGATTTGCCTTTTCCAGTAAAGTCGACGTCAAACGAGAGGCAGAGACCATTCCGATGTTGGATGGTGGACAATATGTCGCCATGATACAGGATGCGATCTGGAATTCCGTAAACGATTTGGGGTATCAGCGCGCACTTCCTTATCTCTCGTTGTTGTATAATACCCAAGAGATCAACTACGATCCGTCATGGATTTATTTTAAAGAATATAACCAAAATACCAATTGGATGGATCAGGTTACCCAAGTCGGGTATTTTGTCGACAATTCTTTGTCGATCAGCGGCGGAGGAGATAAGGCCACTTACCGTGTATCCTTGGGCTACTTGAACGATGTCGGAACGACAAAGGGAACGGGATTGAACCGCTACAATTCCTTGGTAAGCGTGAATTATAAGTTTTCGAACAAATTTAATATCAATGCGGATATGTCGTATTCATTGAGTAACCGCGACAATTTTTGGACGGGGAAGATTCAGACACCACGTGGCATGGCGATGACGAAGATGCCGAACATGAGTCCGTACTTTATAGATGCGTACGGTAATTATACCGACGAGTATTTTACACCGCGTCTTAATTTCCAGGGAAGTTTTATTGGGGATGAAAAAGAAAGTATGTACAATCCTGTCGCGATGGTCAATGAATCGGTTAATAAAACTTCTGGAGAGCAGGCGCGTGTTATTTTTAGAGCACAGTATCAGATCTTTCCTGAACTGCAATATACTGCTACGGTAGGCTTTGATACCCGTTCCACCAAGAATAAAAAGTATTTGCCACAATCCGTAACCGGAGTGATCTGGACAGATCCGTTCTTCAACAGAAGTACAGATGCGCTAACCGATAACTTATATATTTCAACAGAAAATAAATTTATATACAATAAGACTTTTCAACAAGATCACAGTATTGTCGGGGCCGCCTTGGTACAGACGCGAGAGTCCAGAAACTTTAGTTATGCCAGCGAGACCTCCGGAAATGCATCTTCCTCACTGAGTGATCCCACTTCAGGCGGAGCGATTGCAAAAATGGGATCCGGTAACTCGATGGGAAGAGATATTGGTGTGATCTCCAGTGTGCATTACGGATTTAAAAATAAATATTTAATTAACGGAACCTATCGCTGGGAAGCTAGTACCGCAGTTTCTGCGCAGCATCGTTGGAAGGGATTCCCTGCGCTCGGGGTGGCTTATCATCTTGGTGACGAGGAGTTCATCAAGAAATTGGGTATCGCTGATATGGTCAAGCTACGTTATAGCTGGGGGAAAACCGGTAACTCGCCACGGGGTAACTATACCTATTTAGGCGTATTTGAACCGATTACCCCCGGTTATGGGGACATGACAGCCATCAGGCCTGTATCCATGCAGCTCGACAACCTCAAATGGGAAACGGTTACACAAACCGATTTCGGCGTTGATCTGGCCTTCTTTAAAAACAGGTTGACCATTACCGGTGAAATTTATAACCGCGTGACCACCGACTTATTACAGAAAGATGTAAAACTGCCGTCCTCGACCGGATTCACAGAAATGAGCTTCTACAATTCTGGCAAAATGGAGAATAAAGGATGGGAGTTAATTCTGAATGTCGAGGCCATTCGTAGTAAAGACTTTGGTTTGAGTTTTAGCCACCTGAATATTTCCAAGAATAGAAATACCGTGCTGGAATTGCCGGATAATATGGAGTTTGAACGCTATGATTTTGACAACGAAAATTATGCGCACAAAATTGTAGAAGGAAATCCTTTGGGTTCATTCTATGGTTATCGGTATCAAGGTGTGTATCAAAATATAGAAGAAACCTACGCCCGGGATCTGAATGGCGAAGTTATTCGGGATCTCGATGGAGAAGCCGTGTTCACCCGGAATGGAGATCGACGTGTATTTGCGGGCGATGCCAAATATCAGGATATTGATGGAAATGGGGTTATCAATCAGTATGATATTGTCTACTTGGGAAATGCCATGCCGCTCTTTACTGCCGGTGGAGGAATTGATGTCCATTATAAAGGGTTCCGTTTGAGCACCTTTTTCCACGGACGATTCGGACAGAAAGTGGTGAACAAAATTCGGATGAGCACAGAGAATATGCGCGGAACGGGCAATCAGAGTACCGCCGTATTGGGAAGATGGCGGAATGAGGGTGATGCCAGTATGATCCCGAGGGCGCTGTACGGTGAAGGCTATAACTATCTTGGATCAGATCGTTTCGTCGAAGATGCATCATTCGTGCGATTGAAGATGGTGTCGCTACGTTATTCGTTGCCTAAGTCGCTCATAGAGCGCTTTGGGGTCACCCGTTTTGACGTATTTGCTACCTTACAAGATGTGTACACCTGGACAAAATATTCGGGTCAAGACCCCGAAGTATCGCTTTCCAGCGATGTATATATGTTAAGTCAAGATAATGCCAACACCCCACGGCCACGACGGTTTGCGTTGGGCGTAAATGTAAATTTTTAATACAGAAGAACTATGAAAGTATGGTATAGCTTCCTAATAATCACAGTGCTGTTGATAAGCAGTTCTTGCCAAAAATGGCTGGAATTAAAGCCGGAAAACCAGCAGGTTACTGATGACTATTGGGCAAATAAAGAAGAAGCGGAAGCGGTTTTAGGAGCGGCTTATGTCGGACTCCAGAAAGCGGTAAAGGATATGCTAATTTTCGGTGACGGACGTGGCAATACATTAAGTGTAGCGGGTCTTGTCGTAGATATGGACTTAATACGGCTAAAAGGCTTGTCCATCCTGCCATCCAACAAGCTGGTGAAATGGAGCAATTTTTATCAGATTATCAATTATGCCAATATGGTATTGAAATATGCGCCGGATGTGGTGGACAGGGATCCCTCGTTTAATCAGGCCGTCATGCAATCTTATCTGTCAGAGGCGTATTTCCTCCGAGCATTAAGTTATTTCTACATCGTGCGCACGTTTGGGGAAGCACCGCTCCTTCTTGAACCTTATATGGACGACCACGCAGCCTACGAAGTCGCGAAATCCTCCAAAGAACAGATCATGTTACAGATTGAACACGATTTAACAACGGCTTTAGCCAATAGCAAAGAAATTTGGCCGACGGTATGGGAAACAAAAGGACGTGCCACGAAATGGGCTATCCACGCCACATTGGCTGACGTCTATTTATGGATGGGCGAATATGATAAAGCCATCATATCTTGTAACGCCGTGATGGAGTCGGGACGAGTGGGATTGATTCAGGGAAGGATAAATACCACCAATAACTGGTTCACCATCTTTAGTGAAGGCAACACCAACGAAGGGATTTTCGAGATACAGTTTGATAACTCCAAGGCGCAGAATAACGATTTGATGAATATGTTCGGTGCGTCGTATAACTGGATTATCTCGAATTATGCCCTGTCATTATATGCGGAAGATACAGAAGATATACGTGCGCTGGGGGCTTCTTATGCCACCGATCTGAAAATATGGAAATATCTCGGTGCGGAAGCAGGCACGGGGGTACCACGCTCGTTTAGCGATCAAAACTGGATTGTGTACCGGATGGCCGATATTTATCTCATGAAGGCGGAGGCGCTGATCATGAAAGGTGAAAGCTCCTACCCGGCAGCGATAGAGCTCATTACCGATGTCCGCACCAGAGCGACGATATCTCGTCCATTGGACGCAGGTACTACGGAGCTACAGCTATTGGACGCATTGCTCAAAGAACGAGCAAAAGAGTTTCTGGCAGAGGGGAAGCGTTGGTTTGATCTATTGCGTGTCGCGCAGCGAGACAACTATAAATACAAAGAATATTTTATTGAACAGGTACTAGCAGGCAACCCCGGAGCCGCTGCGCCGGTGATTCGAGCGCAGCTGATGAATGAAAATGCACACTACTTGCCGATCCACATCGATGAATTGCGCTTCAATAGGCTTTTAGTACAGAACCCCTATTATGAACACTTAAATTAAGAGAGATGAACACAAAAAAACAAATTTGGAGCTGGGGGCTCTTGATCTTTCTGGGTTGGATGCTCACGTTGGTGAGTTCCTGTAAGGATGCTTTTGAAAACAACACCTATACCGCGTATGAAGAGACACCAATCGCTCTTTACCTGAAAAACAACGAAGACAAATACAGCCTTTGGGTAGAGGTACTGCAAAAAGCAAACCTATATAATACACTAAATCTCGATGCCATATATACCCACTTCGTTCCAGTTAACGAAGGGGTAGAACGTTACCTAAAAGCAACAAACTTGGGGGCGATATCGGAAATGTCGGAAGAACAGGCTGCTTATTTGGTTCGATATCATTTAATTCCGAATGCAAAAGTAGAATTTGCACAGTTTCAAAGTGGCGCCATTAACGAACTCAATGCGACGGACGATAACTTATTTGTTGACTTTAGAAATGGGGGGTTAGAGGCAGTTTATCTGAATGGCGTGTCGAGATTCAACAGTTATGATATTAAAGCGACCAATGGTATCATTCATAGTATCGATGATGTGCTGGTTCCGTTGGTGGAGACCGTTTATGACCGGTTGCAAGCACAACAACATTGGAGCCTGTTCAAGGAGCTGGTAGATCTAACCGGATATAAGGAAAGACTGGAAACCGTATACACCGAAACGACCGATCCTTTAGGAAATCCGATTCAGCAACGGTTTAAATATACAGCCTTTGTTGTAAGCAATGAGACCTACACTAAAGCAGGTATCCATGGCATACAGGATTTATTGGAGCGACTCGAGGTGTCGGCAGGCAGCGATTATACAAACCCGGATAACCCATTGAATAAATATGTTTCATACCATTTATTGGATCAGCAGCGTTCATATGCCGATCTGGGAAAATTCTCGGAAAATGGCACTAAAATGAACCTGCAGACCATGGCTCCCCATGAATTGCTTAAGGTTTCTGAAAGTGGCGCTGGTTTAGTGCTCAATGAAGATGTCGAAACCGGGGAGTCCATTGCCTTCGTGGAGATGAATATCGCCTGTAAAAACGGTGTTGTCCACGAAGTAAACAACTGGATGCCTTTATTTTCCCCAGAGCAAGTTCAGGTGATATGGGAATTGACCGATTACCCCGATATTGAAGCAAATGTTAGCCAATACCGTAATTCCAATTTAGGATCACAGTATAATAAAACATTTACAGCCAATGAACTAACGAATATCACCTGGTCTGCACGTCCGGAATACAAGTCGAATGTACTTACCTATCGCAACAATAGACCATCGGAGGGGAATTGGTATGCCCTATTGAACCATGACCACCTTCGTGCTGAACTGGGTGAGTCGGGCTGGATCGAGTTTAAAAGCCCGACCATCGTCAAAGGACGATATAAAGTATCCTTTGTCTGGCCGAGCCCTAAGCATTCGGCCCATACGGGTATCTGTGCTTTTATTCTTGATAATGAGATAATCCATGCTCGGTTGGTCATATCGAACTCCAGAGAAGAGCGAAATCTAACGCAAGCGATGGGCACCGTAGAATTTACAGAAACTGCAGATCATACCTTGCGTATATTATCACTGGATGGTCGTTTGATCACGATGGATTATTTGCAATTTGATCCCGTAGAATGATTTAAACCTTATTGTTATGAAACAGATAATTTATGCGACAGTATGTTTAGTTACCATACTTGTCGGTTGTAACAAAAACTGGGACACCCATTACGGAGAAGAAGAGGGAACAGTATCTTCCCTGAATCTTTTGGCCTATTTAAAATCGCAGCCCCAGTATTCGGACTTTGTGGCCAAGCTAGAAGAATATGATTTGGCAGCGGAACTCGCGCGCGACCAGAACCTGACTATTTGGGCGGTTTCTAATGAAAAAATGGGCGCATTGAATAATTTGGGAGAAGATACCGAGTTTATCCTGCGGTACCATATCAACAGTTTGATGTATGATAATACCAAGCTCAAGAGTGGGTTACGTGTGATGACCTTCAATGGTAAATATTTATCGATAAACAAAGATGGCGGGGTCGTACACGTCGGTGATGCAGCAGTCGTGAAAGGGAATCAGATTTGCCAGAACGGTGTAGTCCATGAGATCGACCAACTCTTGACCCCCGATTTGAGCATTTATGAATACGTAGAAGCGTTGGGTAGTGATTACTCGATCATCCGGGATACCATCCTCGCGATGAACGATACCATTTTTGACCTAGAAAACAGTATTCCGATTGGTGTGGACCCGACGGGTAATACGCTGTATGACTCGGTATATGTAATTACCAACCCTATTTTCGAAAAAGCAGATATCCGGTCGGAGTTCTCGGAAATAACGATGTTTTTGCCTAGCAATCACGTTATCGAAAATTGTTTTAATGATCTAGGACTATTGTACGATCAATTTGGTAAGGAATTTTTGAAAGAGGATTCTTTAGTGGCCTTCATCTGGATCAAAGATGCTATCTTTTATAAATCATTACTCGATGATGTTTCGGGAGAAGATCTTACATCAGTTTTTGGAAAGCTTTGGAAGCCTTCCGTGCAAAAAGTAGACCCAAATTTTAGGCGCATGAGCAACGGCCGTATCTACGAGATCAGCAAACTCAAAATACCAAATAACGTCCATATCAGTATGATTAAGCAATTGTTTCATTATTGGGAGTTTGTACCGGATGACGAGAAGGATTTGCGGTTTACATTGAATAACGTCAAAAGTATTGGACCTGCAGATGATGTTACCGTAACGTTTCCTACTATTGGTGTAGAGATAACTTATCGCACACTACGGATAGAGGGTGATCTGGAAGATAACAAACCAACATCGATTGACTATACACCAGTTATGTTGGAGCGGAACGCAGATGGTTCGACGGATTATAAGGTCGTCGAAGTACCGCCCGGAGAGTATAACCTGTATATGGGATTCCGAGCAACGAACCATCCCTTTGTCAATATTTATATTGACGATAAACCCGTTGCGTTAAATCTCAATGTGGAGCCGGCAACACCTTGGCATTTCGATCGGAATACGAATACGGTGCCTGGAACGAAGTACAACGGTTGGGGTGGATTGGTCGGCCCGGTTATGCTTGAGGGTGACGATGTGCGTTCCTTTAAAATTAAGGTGGAGTTTGCAGGCCTAGGTAAAGGAAATGTTGAACGGCTGGATCTTTACCACTGGGCTTTGATCCCAACACAAAATAACTATTAATGAACCGAATATTAACTGAATATATGACGAAGATAACGAAAAAGAGGATATGGCGTTCGCTATTGTTTACCATGTTGGCGTTAGGGGTCGTTCCTGTGTTTGCACAAACGACGATTACCGGAAAGGTGGTTAGTAATTACGATAAAAGTCCGGTACCCGATGCAGTGGTGACGGTATTAAATACAACGTCCAACGTCCGTACGAAGAAAGATGGATCCTTTACATTGGATGAGGTCGACGATCGGGCCACTACGATTCGGATCTGGAGCCCGGGATACTATGAGGCATACGTAGAAATTTTGGGACGCAGTACTTTCGAAATAACATTGATTGGTGAAGGGCGGACAAACTATATCAATGTGGTCGACGGAACGTTTTCTGATAAGAACAGCAACGTGCTGTCTGATAACGACTATCGTGCGGGCGCCGTCGATATCGAGCAGGTATTAACGGGCGAAATGACGGGACTGCGCGTTCTCAATAAGAGTGGGATGGTCTCCGAAGGGGGGATGTTGAACTTTCGAGGCGTACGCTCGTTCGATGCGGATAATACACCATTGATTGTGGTCGATGGTGTGCCGTATTTGCCAGATTTAGGAAACTCGCCCATTATCGGCGGCTATTCCAGAGGGACGTTCGCACCCTTTGCCTTGCAAGATATCAAACATATCCGTTTGTTGAAGGGAGCAGAGACTGCCCGATACGGATCCTTGGGATCGAACGGCGTACTTCTTTTAGAAACATCGTCCTCCGACGATTTGGAAACCGTTGTAGAATTCAGAGGTAACTATGGTCTCGCCCACAATTATAGCACACTACCTTTATTGGGAGGTAGTGCGTATAAAAGTTTACTAGGTAGTGTCGGCATGACGCAATACGAAGATATGGGCGAACTATTGACGAGGTTCCCTTTCCTGCGTGATGATCCGGACTACTATTATAACTACCTATACAATAATACGACAGATTGGCAAGATGTCATTTATCGAAATGCCTTTGTAACTGATAACCATTTGCGTATCAAAGGTGGCGATGCGGTAGCGAAATATGATTTGTCGCTGGGCGTACTTAGCCAGCAAGGGGCACTGGATCAGACTGCGACCACACGATATAGCACACGCTTGAATTCCAGCATCAATTTAGGAGGTAAGTTCGATTTAAAAGCTATTACAGCGCTTACGTATAGTACTTCCCGTTTACAGGAACAGGGTATCCTAACGGCAACAAACCCCTTAATATCTGCATTATACCGAGCGCCGATCCTTAGCCCATACCAAAAAGATGTGGACAATAATGTTTTGCCAGATCTGGATCGCGTCGGACAGTTTGGTGTTTCCAACCCATTGGCGCTTTTGCAAACTGCCGATTTTAAATCGGATATCTATGATGTGTTTGTGCAGGCAAACTTAGGCTATCAAGCTACCGATCGCTTTAGATTAAACGCTGTTTTAGGCCTCTTTTCCAATTATACACGGCAGAATGCTTTCATCCCCGGATTATCCAGTGGTACGATCCTGCCGCTTGAAGATGGACTAGCGTTAAATAGCGCCAGAGCAGGAGCGGGACAAACGTCCAATATTTCATGGAACCTCTACGGAACCTACCACAAAAATTGGAATCAGGATGAGGCGTTCTTCGGAGGCGGTGTACAGGGCTTGTTAACTTCTCAGGAGTATGATGCCGGAAGTGGAAGAAACACCAGCTCGGATTTCTACCGTACCCTCAATTATGTGAATAATGCTGGTCGCCTTTTTTGGGGCTACAATGAACAGTGGAATTGGATGAACATATACGGCTATACACAGTACAGTTGGCGTAGTTTAGCCAAATTGGACGTCAATTTGAGTATAGATGGTTCGTCTGTATCGGGGGCGAATGCCAGCCGTTTCGGTGTGTTCCCGGCAGCCGATTTGTCGTTCCTACTGTCCAACACAGCACTTTTGAAAGACATCAACAGTATTGATAACCTCGTATTTAAAATTGGCTATGTGAAGACTGGAAATAGTCGCTTTTCGTCGAAGATTGGACAGGCATATTATGGGAGCCAGTTGTACCGGCAATTAGCGGGCATCGTGGTAGGTAACATTCCTAATCAAAACATCCGCTGGGAAGATAACGAAAACTGGCAGGCGAATTTAATTTTCTCGGGTATTAACCAGCGCCTGAATCTTAATGTAGGCTATTATTTTAATCGTGCCAGCAACTTATTAAATGCCTTTCCTGTCTCGCCGATCGGTGGCATCGACCGGATCTACATGAATGGCGGTGCCATAGACAATCAAGGGCTGGAAGTGGAGCTGAATGTGGCAGTCATCGATAACCGGGACTGGTCTTTAACCTGGAGAGGTAATCTGTCTACCTTGAATAGTAAGGTTAAGCGTTTGGTCGGTGGAGCCGATATGCTCCATCAGCAGGCGGACGGTGTTACCCGCATTAATCGCGTCGGCGTCTCTCCCTTCTCTTTTTACGGGGCAAACTTCCGCGGTGTTATTTCCAGTGATGCAGAGGCAGACGCTTTGGGATTACAGGATTATAAGAACAGATATTTTGGTGCCGGTGATGCGCACTTCGCAGATATTAATCAAGATGGCGTAATTGACAATGAAGACCAGGTATCGTTGGGCAACAGTTTGCCAAACCTTTTCGGAGGAACCTCCCTTAGCATCCGTTATAAAAACATCCATCTACAGGGATTGCTCAGTTTCAGCCAAGGAAATCAGATGTACAACGGTTTACGTCGTAGCATGGAGAGCATGGATAGTTATGCCAATCAGTCGGAAGCCGTACTCCGCCGCTGGCAAACTGACGGTCAGCAGACCAATATTCCCCAAGCTGCTTATGGTGACCCTATGGAAAATGCGCGCTTTTCAAACAGGTGGATAGAAGATGCATCGTTCCTACGACTGGAAAACATCACCCTGTCGTATAAGTTTGGACAGCACCGACTAAATGTGCTATCTAATTCGGAATGGTACATTGCTGGCGAAAACTTATTTACATGGACAGACTATCTTGGTTTGGATCCCGTGACCGCATATAGCAATGCGATTAGCTATATGGGAGCAGATTATGGTAAGATTCCATTGCCACGTACATTTAAATTTGGTGTTAACATTAAGCTGTAATGAAGAATATGAATATAAGAAGGAGTTTTTTCGTATGTGGAATAGCCACTGCTGCCTTGACTTTAACGGGATGTTCCCGTTATTTTGAAGTGGATACGAACGATATATTGCTAGATAAAGATTATGTAAAGGAGTCGAATGAGCTGTATTCCGGTTATATGGGCGTTGCGTCTAAAATGCAGGCAATCGCGGACCAGACGGTGTTTCTCAGTGATTTACGTACGGATTTACTCGAGCCGACCGCGAATGCTCCGCAGGATCTTTGGGATTTATACAATTTCAAGGAAAAGCCAGGCAATAGCTTTGCCAATCCGAGACCGTATTACGATTTGATCGTCAATGCAAACGCTTACCTGAGTAAGATTATTGCGTACAGAAAAAGCAACCCCACTGCCATTGAGGAGGCGCACTATGCGGCATTGATATCCGGAACTATCCGTTTTAAAGTGTGGACTTACTTGACTTTGGGTAAATTATACGGGCAGGTAGCCTATTTCGACGATCCAGACCTGAATCTAGATAAAATAGGTGAGATTCCGGTAATCGGTTTCGATGAATTGATTCCGAAGTTGATTACCCTGATGGAAAATGGTGAAGATGGTGTAAATGGCCTATATGAAGCCAATTGGGGAAATATATTATACCCCGGTATACCGGCCAACCAACAAGATTTGGTGTGGAACATGATCTGTCCGTCACCGGCTCCTCTTCGTATGGAATTGTACCTGTGGAATAAAGAATATCAGCGCGTAGTGGACATCGGTATACCGTTTATTTCAGATGGCGGTGGCAAAAGATATAAAGTCAGCAATGAGGATTGGAATGGTGAATGGATACAGGCATTTACACGAGATCCTATCACGCGTACGCGCGTGCTGATTAATATGGTTCCTTACGATTTTGAAAGAAACCAGACCAATCGTTTAATCCGTTTTTTCTCGAACGAGGAACCTTCTGTTTATTATCTAAAACCTACAGAGGTGGCTATGCAACGTTACGAGTCGCAATTACGTTATGATGGGCATACCCTGGGAGATCGATATCGGGGTGTTGATTTTACGTATTATTTCCAAAATGGGGAGTGGGTGATCCGTAAGTTTTCCAGAGATCGCGAGAGTGCTTCTGAAATTTATAAAAACAATGTCCATATTTCAATTTACCGGGATTCCGATGTGCATTTCTTTGTAATCGAAGCGCTGAATAACCTAGGAAAGTTTGGACCGGCAGAGGCTTTGTTTAATGATGGTGTTGAGCTATATCGATCGCGCAACGGAGATAATTTGGAAGCTCCGTTTGATGATCCTACGATCAATTCCCATTTTGCAATCAATATGGGGATCCGAAGGAGAGTAAGCCTTGCTCCGGTATACCCACAAGGCTTATCAAAAGATGATCTGGATACCGAGGAGAAGAAACGCGCATATATGAAGGCATTGGACAAACTTGTAGCGGAAGAAACGCTGATGGAAAGTGCAGGCGAAGCAAAAGCTTATTTTGCATTGATGCGTATTGCCAAGCGATGGAATGATCCAGCTATCTTAGCCGATATCGTTTCTGCAAAATATCCAGATGGACAAAAGCAGCAGGTTAGAGGCCATTTGATGAACGAACAGAACTGGTTTGTGAAGTATCCGTTGAAATAGGTGATGACCTCCTGCTATTTAGTTGTTTTGTCAATTTTTAGATAAAATACGTCAATTTTTGAAAGTGTAAAACACGCACTGACCCCTACTTTTGACAGGAAGTAACTATAAACTGAAACATTTATGATGCTAACTGTTAGACAAAACGTAAAGGGGGGAGTGGTGTGCCTGTTACTCTTTTTTGCTATGATTTCGTTGGGTAAGGCGCAAGAATTTTCCTTGTCGGGGAGAGTTACCGATGCCAGTAATCAACCCATCAGCGGAGCTAGTGTACAGATTAAAGGAAAAAATACGAGCACACTGACGGACGAAGACGGAACTTTTTCGCTTCCTATAGAAGTGGGCGACATATTACAGACAAGCTATGTGGGATATATGCCCGAAGAGGTGACTGTAAGCAGTCGAAATCCGATTACCGTCTTGCTGATGGCAGCCAACAATGATTTGGACGAAGTTGTCGTGATCGGTTATGGTACAGCCAGAAAAAGAGATCTGACTGGTGCGGTGGGTTCCGTGAAAGGGGACGATATTCGTCAAGTTCCCGTTACAACGGCAGCGCAAGCATTAACCGGAAAAGTCGCTGGTGTGAACGTGGTCACGCAGAGCGGTGCGCCCGGAGCTGATGTCAATATTACCGTGCGTGGTGGGACATCCATCACCGGTTCAACGAAACCCTTGTATGTTGTAGACGGGTTCGTTATGGAAGATGCTTTGATGAAAATTGACATCAACGACATCGAAAGTATCGATATCCTAAAAGATGCCTCGGCAACCGCAATTTATGGTGCCCGTGGCGCGAATGGCGTGGTATTGATTACCACGAAATCTGCAAAATCTGGCCGTACTACGGTCGATTATAATACCTATCTGAGTTTTGAACGGTTGAGCAAAAAACTCGATTTGCTCGGCGTAGAAGATTATGTAAAATATCAATACGAATTCCAAACACTCGCCGGCAACACCGCCAACTTTGCAAATATGTATGGAGGAGATGTGGACGATTCTAATTTCGCTTCGGGCGCATATGCACGTATCCATAACGACTATGGTACACGTGCTGGTATTGACTGGCAGGAAGAAGTATTCGGTGGAAACGCCTTGTTGCAAAACCACAACCTAAATATTTCCGGCGGAAACGAGAAAACAAAATTAATGCTGTCTTACAATAACACCAATCAAGACGGTATTTTGGCGAAATCGGGTTTCCGGCGAAATAGTGTACGTGCTAAGGTTGACCATCAGCTGTTTGAAGGTGTGAATGTGGATTTCAATTCCTTGTTCCAAGATGCCAATAGACAAGGTGGAGGATCGCTGGGCGGTATGCTCAAGATGTCAGCTTTGCAGCCCGCCACGGGTGGAATCCGTTATACTGACGAAGAAATGTTGTATACGGATATTGGGGATGAGATGCAATTGATCGACTCGCAGTACGATATTTCCAACCCCATTATCATGAACGACGCGCGTACCCGAGAGCGGGCTTCCCGATTAGCGAATGTAAATGTGGGTTTAACGGCGAAGTTTCTGAACGATTTCACTTTTCGGACGCAGGGATCCTATCAGTGGGGGCAAACGCGTACGGATTTTTGGGACGATGGACGAACCCGAGATGCACAGAATAACGGAGGTCCTTATGGAGATATAAACAATGCGGAAGGTTTTGAATGGCAATGGACGAATACCTTGTCTTGGATGAAAAATTTGGGAAATCATCATATCAATTTAATGGGCGGTCATGAAGTGCGGTACGAAGAAAGCCAAGGTCTTAAACACGAGTATTTTGAATTCCCAGCCAGTAATTTTGGGCTTAAAGACGTGAGTTTAGCGGGGCGAACCGAACGTGGTGAATCCGAAGCTCGTCGATATGGCCTGGTGTCTGGCTTCTTCCGTGGAATCTACAATTACAATGACCGTTATTTAGTGACGGCGACCGTCCGCGCCGATGGTGTATCCACGTTCCGACAAGGTAACAAATGGGGGGCTTTCCCCTCTGCATCCGCTGCTTGGAATATCCATAATGAAAGCTTCATGGAAGATAATGGACTTTTTGATCAGTTGAAACTTCGCGTCGGATATGGTACTACCGGAAATGATCGAATTGGAAGTACGCGGTATGCCACCTTATACGGGTCGACGGTTGTTGCGGTAGACAATAAGACGGTCATCGGCGTAAAGCCCAGTAATACGCTAGGAAACCCTGCCTTGGTTTGGGAAAAGACCCAAACAGCAAATGTTGGACTAGATGTGGCCTTGCTAAACAACCGGGTAAACTTGACTGCCGATTTTTACAACAACGAGTCGAAGAATTTATTATTGAAGGCCGCAATCCCCACGTCGACGGGATACAGCGAGCAATACCAAAATGTCGCCACATTGCGAAATAGAGGTGTCGAACTCTCCTTGAATACGTTGAATATCCGTAACGAGAACTTCCAATGGCGGTCGGCCTTCAATATGACGTTCAACCGCTCGAAAGTGGGGCAGCTTTTCGGAAGCGCCGGCAATGATTACATGATCACCAATTATGAGTCCAGGATCAACTTTTATACCAGTGTAGGCGGCCCGATCAGTACTTTTTATGGCTATAAATACGATGGCGTGTATACGACAGACGACTTCGTGCAAAACGGCGATGGCAGCTACACCTTGAGAGATGGGGTGGCTTCTCTTAAAGGTAAAGACCGTTCCGCGGTTAAACCGGGTGACGTAAAATACCTTCCTGTAGCCGGCCAAACAGACGACGATGGCAATCCGGTGTGGTCGGCGGACGATCGGACCGAATTAGGAAACCCGGAGCCTAAATTTTTTGGCGGATTTAACAACGAATTTATCTATAAAGGATTCGATCTTAGTGTGTTTTTGAATTTTGCCTATGGAAACAAGGTGTTCAATATGAATAGCCAGCGCTTTATGGGGCCTTATTTACCCAACCAGAATTCGCTGGGTTACATGGCCGATCGCTTCACCCTAATAGATCCCAGCACCGGTCTGGAAACAAACGATCTAAATCGTTTGGCGGAGTTGAATCCGAATCAACAAGATGAGCGTCAGGTATGGAGCTTAAATGCGAGCAACAACATCGCCATATCCGACCCCTTAGATTACTATTTAGAAGATGCCTCTTTTTTGCGCATAAACAATATTACGCTCGGTTATACATTACCGGGAGAAGTCTCTAAGAAGGCATTTATCCAACGGTTAAGGTTTTATGTTACATTAAACAATATACACACTTTTACCAATTACGCTGGATTTGATCCGGAGGTTTCTGCGACCGACGAGATTCTTACGCGAGGCGTAGACAACTCGGCCTATCCGCGGATAAAGAGCTTTGTAACGGGAATTAATTTAACGTTTTAACGAATCGTATCATGAAGAAAATATATATTGTTATTGCAGGCCTTCTATTGGGTACAACATCGTGTAAAGATTTTCTGGAACTGCCATCAGAAAAGGATTTTGACAGCTCAACGATTTTTGAGGACGTAGGGAAGGTGGAAATGGCGGTCTTAGGAGCTTACACCAGTACGTTTAACGCCGAACTCTTTTATCAATTTGGTATGGGAAATGATGAAATCTTTTCTACCGAGGGGGAAACCAACTCGAAAAACCAGGTTTCCAATTATGTGTATAGCCCTGCTGTCAGCCCGACGAGTACCTATACGACGATGTACGCCGGTGTGGAACAAGCTAATGTGTTGATTAGAAATATACCGTTGATGACGAGTGCGGACGAAGCTGAACAGGACAAGCTGAATACACTGCTGGGAGAAGCTTATGCTATCCGGGGTATGAATATGCTGCATGTCGTGCGTCATTTTGGTGATGTGCCCTATCCGACTATCCCCGTTGTGGAAATGCCAAACTTCTCCTCGTCTCGCGTAAGCAGAGATACGATATTGGATGGTTGTGTGCGGGATCTGCAGCAAGCTATTGAATTATTACCTTGGAAGGGCGAGTCGGGGATGCCGGTGGAACGTGTGTCAAAGAATGCTGCCTATGGATTGTTGGCGCGCATCGCATTATATGCAGCGGGTTATTCCCTGCGTTGGGATCTGGATAGCTATGCACCGGGTAGCGTACAATTGGCGCGACGTTCCGATACGCAACGTATTCAAGAACTTTACGAGATCGCACGGGATGCCTGTAAAGCCGTTGTCGATAGAGGAGAAAATGAGTTGATCGACTACGAAACGATTTTTAGAGATTTGCTCAATGGAAAATATAATCAGGAGTCGATGTTTGAATATGGACAAAAAGGGAACGATCGTAATGAGACAAGAATCGGTTACACTAATGGCCTGTTCGCACATAGCCAATCGTTCTACAATAAATCGCAACCCGCTATGGCGGCTTTACCAACGTACTACTTTGAGTTTGAAGACGGCGACGTTCGCCGCGATGTGACCATTTCGAATTATGCCCTTACGGCAGATAGCGCGCATCAGATGAACACCTATGCCAATCACATGATAGGTAAATTTCGGGTGAACTGGAAAGCGGATGAAGGCGTGGCGGTAAATAAAAGAGATATCAATTGGATTCATTTGCGGTATGCGGATGTATTGTTAATGTATGCGGAAGCAGAAAACGAGTTGAACAATGGGCCGACGGGCGTGGCGGTAGAAATGTACGAAAAAGTGCGTTTGCGTGCCTTCCAAAATGATCGTTCTAAGATCGGAGAAACGCCGACAACATATGCGGATTTCAAAAACGCGATCATACAGGAACGGAAGCTAGAGCTGGGCTTTGAAGGTTGGCGCAGAACCGATTTAATCCGTTGGGGCATACTGTACGAGAAACTCACGGAAACGAAACAAGAAATACTGGATCTGGCAAACCATACCGGGAAATATACGGAGGTCGCGAGGTATAGAGCTTATCAGATAACGGATGCAAAGACATTCAATGATCCGACCGTAGCCTTAGATTTTATACCGTTGGAAAATGAACCGACACCAAGTGAAAAAGAGGAACTGGAGAGTCAAGGTTATACGATCTTAGATATGTATGGAAGCACAGCCGCCTTTTTTAATAATAGATTCACGGCTAACGAAGTTTGGGTGAAAAATATTTTCCGTGGGTTGGAAAAGAATAAGGTAGAACTGTTTCCGCTCTCTACCAACACGATCGATGCAAACCCGGGATTACGTGGACAACAGCACCCTCTATATTAATAAATTTCGTAAAAAGATAAATAAATGAGATATCATATAACCGTTGTAGCTTTTGTTGTTTTCTGTTTCTCCGGTGCGTGGGTTAAAGCACAGGAAAGGAAACTATATCTGCGATTTGCGGAATCCGAAATGCAACGATTTCCGGAAGCTTGGCAGATTGATCATGGCAAGCGACTTTACTTCGGATACGGTCAGGGACTGGGCTGTCTAGCCATGTTGAAAATGTGGGAGAAGACCGGCGATCAGAAATATTTCGATTATGTTGAGACGTGGGCAGATACGATCATTAATGAAGAGGGAAGTATCCATCTCTACAAAAGAGAGACCTACAATATCGATTATATCAATCCCGGTAAAATCCTATTCACGTTATACGAAAAAACGGGGAAAGAAAAATAT
Organism: Sphingobacterium arenae; assembly: GCF_014692505.1. Taxonomy (GTDB): domain Bacteria; phylum Bacteroidota; class Bacteroidia; order Sphingobacteriales; family Sphingobacteriaceae; genus Sphingobacterium; species Sphingobacterium arenae. Next base: position 1,014,421 of record NZ_JACNYK010000001.1, read on the forward strand.
AAATTAGCCATTGAAAATTTGATGTCCCAGTTGAAAGTGCATCCCCGTACATTGGAGGGAGCCTACTGGCATAAATTGATTTATCCGCATCAAATCTGGCTAGATGGTATTTATATGGCGGATCCTTTCATTGCCGCATACGGAAAGTTTACCGGCGATAATGCATATTTTGACGATGTGATCAATCACATTCTCGTAACGGCGAAGCATACCTATGATCCCCAAACTGGACTTTATTACCACGCTTGGGACGAAAGCAAAAAGCAACAGTGGGCCAATAAAGTGACGGGGCAGTCGCCGAACTTTTGGGGACGTAGTATCGGTTGGTGGTTTATGGCATTGGTTGATGTGCTTGATTTTATTCCGGAAGATTACCCGAAAAGAGACGAGATTGTGGCAATTATCGACGGCCTTGCTAAGACCCTGCCTAAATATCAAGACGAAGAAGGCTTATGGTGGCAGGTATTGGATCAGGCAGGGAAGGAAAAAAATTATCAGGAGGCTTCCGTCAACGCCATGTTTATGTACAGTTTTGCAAAAGCGGCTAATAGAGGTTACATCCCCCAATCTTATCACGCCATAGCCGAGAGGACTTTAAAAGGTATACAAAAAAAGCTGCTAAAGAAAGACGTAGACGGTACACTCACCCTTATCCAATGTAATGCGGTCGCGGGTTTGGGTGGACATCCTTACCGTGACGGAAGCTATGATTATTACGTCAACGAACGTATCCGGGAAAATGATGCCAAAGCTACAGGGCCGTTTATCATGGGTTTATTGGAATTGGATCAATAATCCGGATAGGCAGGATAGTCCATGACACCGGCAGTTGTATTTTTCTCTATATTAGAGACATAGACCTGAACAGCGATGTTAAATAAATAAAACCATGACAAAAATAACAGGACAACGCGCTGGACATTCCAGAAGAGATTTTATAAAAGCTAGCTTTTTTTTATTGTCGGGTGCGATGGTGACACCGTCTCTTTATGCATTTAATGCGGGTAATACGCCGGCTTTTGCGTTAAAACCTATCGGTCGCTCGTTCGCTCTGGCAGACTACTACATTTGGTGTTCTTCTCCAATTTGGGGCGATGACGACAAAGTACATCTCTTTTATTCCCGTTGGAAGAAAGAGAAGGGTATGAGTGGTTGGATTCGGGGATCGGAGATTGCGCATGCTGTCGCCGAACGCCCGGATGCACCTTTTAAAGATCTTGGTGTGGTGCTTCGTCCAAGGGAAGGATATTGGGACAGTACAACCTGTCATAATCCCCTCATTCAGAAAGTTGGGGATACCTATTACCTGTTCTATATGGGGAATTCAAATGGAAAAACCGATACCAAACGCATTGGTATTGCTACTTCAAAAAGCTTGGATGGACCTTGGGAACGACTGGATAGTCCCACGCTAATGCCGGGAGAGAAGGGCGCTTGGGACGATCATTGTACGACGAATCCTGCCTTTGTGAAGGGGAATGATGGCAAATATTGGCTGTTTTATAAATCTTGGAATACTGCAGAATACCAAAACCAATCGGGGTCGGTACGGGGAAATCGAAAATACGGCTTAGCAAAGGCAGATCATCCACAGGGACCCTATTTAAAAGTGTCGGAGAACCCCGTTATCGATTTCTCGGACAGTCCGAATAATGCGCAACTGGAAGATGCTTTTGTATGGAAGGAAGCAGGGATGTATTACATGATTGCCCGGGATATGGGGTTTTATAACCATGAGTTTGGACTGTTGTTGTCTTCTCCGGACGGTCTCCGTTGGTCGGAACCTCAGGTCTCTTATTTGGATATGAAGAGCTACGTGCAGGAAAGCGATCCTCCCGCGCATCTCAAACGCTTTGGTCGTTTGGAGCGGCCTATGTTATTACTCGACAAACATAAGGGAACACCGTGTTACCTCTTTGGTGCGACGCAGGGAGGGACGGCTGAAACATCGACTACTTTTGTCTTCGAGATCGAATCGTATACATTATAGAAGCCTAAAAATCGCAATCACATGGTTTTGATCAGTTTTTAGATGGAATAAGTCAATTTTTAAATGTTCAAGGCGGTCGGGTAGCTTATTTTTGGATTCGTTGGAATATACGTTAAGGATTTTTTTAACGCATCGGACTAATCATTGTAGGGACAAGACTATTCACTTATAAACAATTATTCGAAATGAAGAATAATCCTTTTTTTAGAAAAACGTTAGCCTTGGTACTGTTTGCGGGACTAGGGACTATCGGCTGCACCAAAGCGGATTTGACGGACGTACGTATTTATACGAAACCAAGTCAGGGGCCTTTTCCCGATTACGGAGAGGTAGTCGCGTTTCCCGGAGCTGAAGGGTTTGGTCGCAACGCAACCGGAGGCCGTGGAGGCGATGTGTATCGCGTTACCACCCTAGAAGATAGTGGCGAAGGATCGTTACGGGATGCGGTTAGCCAGCCCGGAAGAATCGTGGTGTTTGACGTGGCGGGTGTAATAAACCTGAAAAGTGTTTTGGTATTGAACTCCGATTTGACGATCTTGGGGCAGACAGCCCCGGGAGACGGAATTGTTCTTTATGGAAATCGTATTTCTGCTTCAGGAGCTACAAATGTTATCTGTCGTTATATCCGCGTAAGGATGGGGAGGAATGGTCCCAGCGGTCAGGATGCCATGGGGATCGCTTCGGGTGAAAATATGATCTTTGACCATATTTCCGCAACATGGGGACGCGACGAAAATTTTTCCATCAACAGCAATACAACACGAAATATCACCATACAAAATTCCTTCATCGGTCAGGGGTTGCAAAATCACTCCTGTGGGGGATTAATGCAGACAACAGAGGAAAATGGCATCACCTTGTTCCGTAACTTGTATATTGACAACAAAACGCGCAATCCGAAAGTCAAAGGCTTAAACCAGTTTATCAACAATGTAGTGTATAATTGGGGCAGCGGTACAGCCTATGATATGGGAGGTGGCTCGGAGGGACTTTCATTGACCAGTATCGAAGATAACTATTTTATCAAAGGACCGGTCGTAAATTGGCAGGAGGTTAGATTGGACGATGGCAGTCTGGAGTTGCAATTGGTACCGATGAACCCATCCCGTCCGTTTACTGGAGGAAATGAAAATTTCAGCGCGTACTATACCGGTAATTTTTATGATCACGACAAAGATGGAACCCTGAATGGAGTGGAGATTATCCCCGAAACCAATTGGGAGGAATATTGCTCGGGCAGTCCGATATTTCTTTCGTCGAGACCAAATGTGTTCCCTGCCATAGAACAACAGACAAATGCGGAGGAAGCTTATGCATGGATTGTGGAGAACGGTGGCGCAAGCTTACCAGCCCGTGATCAGGTCGATAGCTATCTGATCGAAGAATTAACCTCGCTGGGAACAAAAGGTACAATTATCCAGAACGAACGGGATACCCAACAATATCCATTGGGAGGTGTTGGCGAAATCAACGTAGGCGAAAAACCGCTGGATAGTGACGGCGATGGTATGCCGGATAGCTTTGAAGATGAACATGATTTGGATAAGAACGACCCGACCGATGCAACGAAGCTGGCTAATAATGGTTACATGAACATTGAAAACTATGTATTTTCTATTGGTATCACTAACTAACTACTCCTATGAAATCCATGATAAAAAGTCTGCAAATAGTACTCATCGTCGTTTTATTTGCGAATTGTTCTAAAGATGCTTTGCAGCAAATTATTGTAGAGCAACCCAATTCCTTTGTTTTATCGATCAGTGAAGCGAGTGAGCTGACCTATCAGATTAAGGCCAATGATAAGATTGGTATCAATGGCACCGCCTATCCAGTTCTTTATAATAGTCTGGTCAGTCTGTACGATGTGCCGGTAGAACCAGAATATTTAATCTATTATCCTTCAAACGCGGAATTTTCAGCGGACAATATGCTGAAATTTAGCTTGCCTGAGACTCAAAAATATGTTAAAGGAGGTGTGGATCCGGCGGGCTATCCATTGTATAGCTTAACGGATAATGAGGGGTTGGACAGTATGACAATGAGCCCGGTCTGTGGCGGATTAAAACTGATCGTACCTGCCAACGACCAATTTAGTGCCATTACCTCGGTATCCATAACTTCCGAAACGGACATCCTGATAGGAGCTGTGCAGGTCAATGGCGAGAACGGACAGTTGGATTTGGTCGAAGAAGGGGCTTCAACGAAAGTTACGCTAAAGGGAGAAATAGATATTTCTGCTGGACAAGAACTGTTCATCGCCTTGCCGCCGGTGGCGTTCAGTGATGTTTTGGATGTGAAGTTTACGACGTTAAAAGGTATGGGAACCTGTACCATCGACTTAACGGGACAACATATCGAAAGCGGTAAGCTATTGGCCGTGGACTTGGAAAATATCAATTGGATGGCAAAAACAGATTATTATGGAAAAGCCAATAGTGTTATCGTTGCTCCGGGCACAGCCTCCGTTACCGTCGATTGTACACCTTATTATACCACAAGTGTACGCTATACCTATGAAAATCGTCCGAATGAAGACGAGGATAAACAACCGCGTTCTGCTAAGATGCTGTGGAACGATGTATCTCCCGATTTTGTGAGCGACGTCGCTTTAGCTGTCGATGGTAAATCGTTTACAGCACAACTTAACGGACAGCGGGGCAACGCCGTGATTGCTATCTACGATCAGGAAGATCCGGATGCAACAGGAGCAAATATCCTTTGGTCTTTTCATATCTGGGTGACGGAAACGAATGAGATACAGATGGAAACCAATGGTAAAGGAAATACCTACACGATTTTAGACCGTAACCTAGGGGCTGTATCGGCGACTCCGGGAGATTGGCGGTCCATTGGTACGCTATACCAATGGGGGCGTAAAGATCCATTCGTCAGTACCGGTAGCATGGGACAAAATAGTAATGCGACTATGTATAACCGCAATGGCACCGTGAGCCTGCCTGTTGTCGCCGGAGGAGCAACAACGGGTACAATAGAATACGCTACGCAGAACCCAACACGATTTATACGGTCATCCCAAACTGGTAGCAGTACCGGATCCCGACCGTTTCGCTATGCACACGATTGGCTGTATTACGCAGATGATGCGCTATGGGGAAATCCGGAAGGATTTAATTTTCCAGCTTTTTCGACCTTGAGCAAGTCCGTCTACGATCCGTCGCCGGCAGGTTACATGGTTGCGCCGGTAGATGTATGGTTAAAAGCTTCTTCGGGCACCGATAAGGCCGCTAGTATATTCGCCGACGCCGAGTGGGACGCAACCAATTTGGGCTATCGTGTACAGCATAACGGACAGGAAAGCTGGTGTACGATCGGCGGTTGGAGAAGCCGTAGCAACGGAAACCTGAGTAATGCCAACTCAACCGGGTATTATTGGAGTAGTAGCGTATCGGGTGCGGTAAATGCCAACGCTTGGTACATGAGCATAAATTCGGGTGGGGTTACGCTGAAGGGGGCGAATAGCCGTGCTAATTCCAGTTCGATCCGCCCGGTAAAAATTACCTATTGATGATATAGATGAATAAAATAGATATGATGATGAGAAAGACGATATGCCGATTAAAACGTTTCTTGGTGGTTTTGATTTCCGTGGGATGCTTATCCTGTACAAACGATCAGTCGAAACAAGTAGGCTACGGATATTTATATGAAGATTTACCTTTTGATATGCCCGTTCTGTCACAGCCTACATTTCCAGGCAACGAGGTGTCGATCATAGATTTCGGTGGTATCGGAGACGGAACAACGCTGAACACAGAGGCATTTGCCAACGCAATGGAAACACTTTCACAAAAAGGAGGTGGACGGCTTCGTGTGCCGGCAGGCGTGTGGTTCACCGGCCCGATTGTTTTTAAGAGCAATATTAATTTGCATTTGGAAGATCGGGCGATTATCTTGTTTTCGCCTGACAAAGATTTATATCCCATTGTGGAAACTTCTTTTGAAGGACTCGATACCCGCAGATGTCAGTCGCCGATTTCAGGACGGAACTTAGAAAATGTTGCGATAACGGGCAGTGGAGCCATCGACGGTAATGGGCATTACTGGCGTCCATTGAAAAAAGGTAAGGTGTCCGAAAGCTTTTGGAAACGCGCAACTTCCTCGGGAGGGGTGTTTAAACGTGACGATTATTGGATGCCGTCTGCTGCATATTTACATGCGGATACCACCAGTGAAATGAATGTGCCACGTCATTTACAAACGGCGGAAGAATGGCAATCTGTAAGAGACTTCCTACGTCCGGTGATGGTCAGTTTTATGGAATGTAGAAACGTTTTCCTGCAAGGCGTGATTTTCCAGAATTCACCCGCATGGAATATCCATCCATTGATGTGTGAAAACGTGATTTTGGACGGAGTGCAGGTCAGAAATCCGTCGTATGCGCAAAATGGCGATGGACTAGATCTAGAGTCCTGCAAAAATGCGATTATTGTCAACAGTACTTTTGATGTAGGGGATGACGGGATTTGTATAAAATCTGGAAAGGACGAAGACGGTAGAAAACGTAACCGGGCAACGGAAAATGTTATTATCGACAATTGTACCGTATTCAAAGGTCATGGTGGTTTTGTCGTGGGGAGCGAGATGTCCGGTGGCGTAAAAAATATTCTTGTTTCCAACTGTCAATTTTTAGGGACAGATGTAGGGCTGCGTTTCAAAAGTCGCCGAGGACGTGGTGGTGTCGTGGAGAATATATTCATTCGGGAAATCAGTATGTTTGACATTGCTACGGAACCCCTTCATTTTAATCTATATTATGGTGGCAAGTCCGTTGTAGAATCTTTGGAGGATGGTGATGAAATAATCGAGGAGATTCCGCCGGTGGATGAAACCACCCCTACGTTCAGAAATATTTATATCACTGACGTCACCTGTGCCGGCGCACGAAAAGCGATGTATTTTTACGGGTTGCCAGAACACATGATTGAAAATATCAACGTGGAGAACTTTGTCGTTCATTCCCAATTGGGTGGGGAAATCATGGAGTCAGCGAAAATAAATCTTAAAAATATGGCTATTTATCCGAAGGAAGGGCCAGCTCTCACGTTACGAAATGTACAAGATGTACAGGTTGAACAACTGCAAACAGATGTCCGATCTGCAATTTTTAATCTATCAGGGCGTCGGTCAACGAACATGAATATACTTGGAAATTATCAAGAAGAACAAATTCAGATAGAAAGAGATCTCCCGTCGGATGCCGTGAAATTAAACGCGGTCAATTGATAGGAGATTATGGTGTTTTAAGATCTGCCTGACTAAAAAAATGAGAATGAAAAAACTATTGGGAAGTTTGTACTTGTGTTGTCTGGTGACGATGGGGATGGGGCAAGGAAACCGCTGGACCACTACGGAACAGCCTTTAGCCGAGATTGACGTCTTGAAAAAACAGATAACAAAACCTGTTTTTCGGGATAAGGATTATTTGATTACAGCTTACGGGGCACAGAGCGATGGTATTACCAAAAATACCGAAGCCTTTCAAAAAGCGATCGAAGTTTGCCATGCGGAGGGGGGTGGACGCGTCGTCGTGCCAAAAGGCGAATTTCTAACCGGAGCTATTCATTTGAAAAGTAACGTCAACCTGCACCTGAGTGATGGCGCTACTATCCTGTTTAGTAGAGACAGTTCAGATTATCCGATGGTACACACGCGATGGGAAGGATCCGATTGTATAAATTTCTCCCCGTTTATTTACGCTTATGAGCAAGAAAATATTGCCATAACAGGAAAAGGCTTGTTAAATGGAAATGCCAACAAAGACCATTGGTGGTACTGGGTTGGCAATCCTAAATACGGTTGGGATGAAACACGAGCGGGCAACCAAAAAAACGCGCGTAAATTAATCCATCAATACACGGCGGAGCAGCGCGCTGTAGAAGAGCGGGTCTTTGGTCACGGGCATTTCTTACGACCGACGTTCATACAACCCTATAAATGTAAAAACGTGTGGATCGCCGATGTAGAAGTGATTGATGGTCCGATGTGGAATCTAAATCCTGTTTTGTGCGAAAACGTGCTGATCGAGCGTGTGCGTGTTATTGCACATGGTCCGAATAACGATGGGTGCAATCCGGAAGCGTCTAAGAATGTTTGGATTCGCGATTGTTATTTTGATACTGGGGATGACTGTATTGCGATTAAATCCGGAAGAGATGAGGACGGTCGTAACATGGGACGTCCGGCAGAAAACTACATCATTGAGAACTGTATGATGAAAGACGGTCACGGCGGTGTGGTGATCGGTAGCGAAATCGCCGGTGGAGCTCGTAACATTTACGCACTGAATAATACAATGGATAGCCCACAACTCGATAGAGCCCTACGCATCAAAACCAATTCTATGCGTGGTGGAATTATTGAAAATGTATTTTTCTATAACATCAAAGTGGGGCAATACAAAGATGCTGCAGTGCGTTTCAATATGTTTTACGATAAGGAAGGAGAGTATATCCCGACTATCCGTCATATTTGGGTAGAAAATTTGGAGATCAGCCAGGGAGGTCAATATGCGGTACGTTCAAATGCTTACGAATCGTCGCCGGTGACGGGCTTTACGATGATCAATTGTAAAATAAACGGTGTAGAAGAGGCGTATGATGTTGATCATCTCAAAAATGTGACCTTGGAAAATGTGGAAATAAACGGTAAAGTGTATAGTTCTTTTAATGATTATGATAATTAGATTGGTAGCCGTGCTCCTGCTTAGTGGAGTTTGTTTGTTTACAGGTATGGCACAGTCCAAGCATTGGCAGAACAATCTCCGTAATTTACATTATACGGAGGATAATGGAGATTTCCTACTCGTCAACGGGACATACCGTTTTAATAGGGCTTTGTATGGAAACCATAAGGCCTCTCGGGTAGAAGCTGGAGACCTGCCAGAATTTGCGCTATATATGCCCGGGATGGCCGGAAATTTGCAATTTGTGTTAGAAAATCGAGGTTCTTTCAAGAAACTGATCGAAGCAGAACATATTGAGACGAGATATCGTCCCGGTTCGATGGTATATAAGATACAAGATGCGTTCATTGGGAGCGGTCATATAGATATTACGGTGTTAGCGCAGGCGGACGAAGAAGGACTAATCGTCAAACTGGATGCAACTGGTGTCGCCGAGGGGGCTAAATTACATGCGATCTATGGTGGAGCCAGCGGGCGCAAGTTCAGCCGCGGTGGAGATATTGGAGCCGATCCTGAATCGGGCTTTTACTTATTGCCGGAATATAGCGTCAATAATCGCTACCAGTTCGTGCAAAATAGTTTCGAGTTAGCCTACCTGGATGGGAAAGGAAAGGAGGAGTTTGTCTACGGCACATTCACAGCTACCGACCAGCTTCAACTTTCTGATGCGACGGTATTGGAAGATTTAGCTAAACTCACGCAGACGGGGACCAACGGCCATCCAATCGTATATAGTTCTTATACATTACAGCATAAACCAATATATATTCAAGTAGCTAAAGGTCGTTTAGGTAAGAAAGTATATTCCGAAGAAGAACTTGTGGAACGCTATGGCCGTGCTGAACAGGCGCGTTTGCAATTGACAGAGCGGATACAATTAAAAACACCGGATCGTTTCTTGAATACGTTTGGTTCCGCTTTGGCGGTTGCTGCTGATGGCGTGTGGGAAAGCCCTACCTTTTTACATGGTGCAGTAGCTTGGCGCATGCGTTTGAATGCATGGAGGGGAGCATATTCAGCAGATGCATTGGGCTGGCACGACCGGGCAAAAGAGCATTTTTCGAGCTATGCTAATTCGCAAGTGCTGGAACCTGAAAATGCCAAAGTCGTTATGGATACCGCCTTGCATTTGGCACGTCATATTGAAGAAATGGGCACATCTATGTTTTCGAGCGGGTATATTTCCCGAAATCCGAATAATAATACGGTAGCCCACCATTATGATATGAACCTGGTGTTTTTTGATCAAATGTTTACGCATTTTGATTATACGGGCGATTTGACTTACCTACGGGAAATGTGGCCTACTATTGAACGTCACCTCGATTGGGAGCGTCGTAATTTCAAAAGAGGAGGGCTCTATGATGCTTATTGTGCCATATGGGCCAGTGACGGGTTACAGTATTCGGGAGGAGGCGTAGCCCACACTTCCGCGTACAATTATAGAGCGAATAAAGCCGCTGCAAAACTAGCTAAACTGCTTGGGAAAGATCCTTTTCTTTACGAAAAGGAAGCCGCGGATATCGGTAAGGCGTTACGCGAACGACTCTGGCTAGAAGAAAAAGGCTATTTTGCCGAATATCAGGATGCTTTAGGCCAGCAATTGGTGCACGACAAACCGGGACTATGGACCATCTATCACATCGCAGACGCCTATTTACTGGATGAATTTGACAGCTACCAAAATACCCGATATATCGATAATCACCTGCCTCATATCCCTATTAAGGTTGAAGGGCAGGAGCACGAGGATCTTTACACCTTAGCGACAACTACCTGGCAACCCTATACGTGGTCGGTCAACAACGTGGCGCTCGCAGAGAACTTGCAGGGAGCCTTGGCCTATTGGCAATCGGGACGACAGGACGACGCCTTCCGGCTTTGGAAGAGCAATATCATGGAAAGCATGTACCATGGTATAAGTCCGGGTAATTTTCAACAATTGTCGCATTACGATGCCTTCCGCGGCGAACTATACCGGGATTTTGCAGATCCCATCGGGGTGGCTTCACGGACGCTAACGGAAGGCCTTTTCGGGTTTTACCCCAAACTGTTGGATGAACATATATTGGTGAAGCCAGGATTCCCGGAGGATTGGGATTTTGCCGAGATTGAGCTTCCCGAATGGCGTTATGCCTTTCGGCGAGAAGCGGAGAATCTCTATTACGACATCCATACGAAATATACGAAACCGGTAACCCTAAAAATGGAAGTGCCGCTTAATTTTGCCTATATAAACGCTGTAGAGGTGAACGGAGAGCCGGTAGATTGGTCGATTAAGAGGTCGTCTATCAATAAGCCCGTGTTGACGTTTGAAGCTCTTGCCGCAACAGATTTTTCTGTAAAAATAAACGGTTTGGGTCAGTTGGATTTCCCGGGGAATGCCTTGATCGAACATCCCTATACGGAGGAATTTACGCTTCCGCTATCAACAAATGTGAAACTTGTCGATATCTACGATCCGCAGCAGCTCATTACCGCGCAAACAGAACAAGTTTTTTCCTTTGTACAGAAAGAGCATAAAGGTACTTTCTTTGCGAAACTGAAGCAGGGAAACGTGACTTGGTGGCACGCGGTAGACCTTTCTTTGACGGCACCGGTTGACACGGATGCACAAATTAAGAAGGGGATGCAACAGCTGCGTCTACGAAATTATACGGATAGGCAATTGGATGGTCGCATTGAAAAAGCCGGGTTCGAGCAGGCCGTATCGTTTTCGCCATCAAATATTACGGAAATCGAATTGCCAAGTGCTTCGCTGACGAAGGGTACCAATGTTTTTCAGATCGATGTGGCGGGAACGCAGATACCGGTGAAACATGTACAGTGGGAGCTGCAAAACGAAGGGACATACCGTACGCAAGATCTCTCAACGCATTATAATGCGCAGCTCAGCGATATTTTTAAGCAGCGTTACTTATCGCCACGGACGACTCTCCCTACACTACAGTTGCCGTGGCAAGGTGTTGGCAATTGGTGCTATCCACTGGTAGAGCCTTCGATCACTGATAGCGGCTTAATGGCGGCGCGTAATAACGAAGAAGTAAATTATCTAGGTATTCCATTCTTGATTAAAGGGAAAACAAAAAACGTGACGTTTGTCAGCCAATGGGATAATTATCCGACGGTGCAGGAAATACCGTTAGCCGGCAAGGCAGATAAGGTATACCTATTGATGGCTGGCTCGACTAACCCGATGCAATCCCAGATGGTAAATGCGCGGGTCAAAGTGCTGTATGAGGATGGGGAAGAAGCTGTTTTGGAATTGAAAAACCCGACAAACTGGTGGCCGATCGAACAGGATTATCTGGATGATAATTATGCTTTCGAGATTCCCGATGAGGACATCCCTTATCGTGTAGCACTCAAAACAGGAGAATTATATCGTGGGGGTGAATGGAAGAGGTACACGGAGATTAAAGGGCTTAATAGTAGAGGGATTGACGGCGGTGCGGCAACCATACTCGACTTACCTTTAGATAGTTCGAAAAACTTGAAAGCATTACAGCTTATTGCAGAGACAAACGACGTGGTGGTGGGGCTTATCGCCGCCACATTATTGACAAAATAAAATCTATTGCTAACATACAAAAAATACATATAGATGAGCAGAAATTTGATAACGGGACTTGGAGCGGCCCTCTTGATCTTCGCCTCCTGCCAGACGACGCCCGAGAGCGAAAAAATTGATAGAAAAGCGGTTGTGCAGCGTCACAATATCGTTAATCAATCCGCCGATACGCTGGCTTCACTAACCGTTGGAAATGGTGTGTTTGCTTATACGGTAGATGTCACCGGGATGCAGTCCTTTCCGGTATATTACAAAAAAGGCGTCTCATTGGGTACACAATCGGAATGGGGATGGAATACCTTCGATAACGATGAAAACTACTTGTTTGAAGAAACCTTAAAATCATATGATTTTAATCATGAAGGACGGGATGCAAAATACAGCGTTCAGCACAAAGAAGGTGGACGGAATACCGGAGCGACAGAATATTACCGGGTGAATCCCCACCGCCTGCAGCTTGGAAACGTAGGTTTGGCGTTTACTTTGAAAAACGGTGAGCCGGCGAGTGTAGAGGATATTCAGCAGGCTGAACAAACATTGGATTTATGGACAGGATTAATCCATAGTAAATTTACGATCGAAGAAGAACTGGTAGAAGTGTGGACAGCGGCGGCACAATCAGCCGATAAAATTACGGTAAAAGTATCGTCACCGTTGATCGCAGCCGAACGCCTGCGAGTGTTTGTACGTTATCCTTATCCGTCAGGGCAGTTTCTGGATGAAGCCGCTTATTACGGTCAGGCGGAGGAACATGAGAGTAAGATTGTTGCCCAAACCGGTGAATCGGCTGTATTGGAGCATATTCTTTCGGGAACAAACTATTTCACGGGTTTGAATTACAGCAAAGGAGCGATCGCAGAGGCAGATAAACATTATTTTGTCTACCAACCGGCGTCGGATTTGGATACATTTGAATTTTCTTTCGCCTTTGCAGAGGAAAACAGTTTTACCGATACTGCGCCGACCTATGAAAAAGCTGCTCAAGAAAGTCAGGAAAGTTGGAAAGCGTTTTGGGAAAGCGGAGCCGCAGTAGATTTTGAAGGAAGTACCGACCCGCGGGCGCATGAATTGGAACGCCGTTTGGTGCTATCTCAATACCTGACAAAAGTACAGTGCGGTGGAGACAACCCTCCTCAAGAGACAGGACTTACCTTCAATAGCTGGTATGGCAAACCACACACCGAGATGCACTGGTGGCATGGTGTGCATTTTGCACTCTGGGGGCGTCCGGAGATTATGGAAAAGACATTGAACTATTATTTCCATACGTTTGAAAAAGCAAAAGCACTGGCAGAACGTCAAGGATATAAAGGGGTGCGGTGGATTAAAATGTCAGACAACGATGGGAATGAAAGCCCTTCGTCGGTAGCGGCCTTCCTCATATGGCAACAACCGCATATCATCTATATGACAGAATTGGCGTATCGCGATCAGCAGGATAAAAGTGTTTTAGAAAAATATAAAGACCTCGTGTTTGCTACCGCCGAGTTTATGGCAGATTATGCCTATTATGATGAGGAAAATGATCGGTATAACTTAGGATTGGGTGTGATTCCAGCACAGGAAGTTTTTCCCGCTGCGAAGACCATCAACCCTACCTATGAGGTTGCTTATTGGGATTGGGCGTTACGCATAGCACAGGAGTGGAAAGAGCGTTTAGGAGAGCCACGCGTGGAGGCTTGGGATGAAGTGATCAACAAGCTGGCTGTATTACCGATGCAAGACGATGTTTATTTGGCAACCGAAACAGCGACAGACTCATACACGTTCCCCAAATGGATGACGGACCATCCAGCCGTACTTGGCGCGTTGGGCATGGTTCCTGAATCGCCTAAATTGGATAAAGCCATAATGAAGAATACGCTGGATACCGTATGGGCGAAATGGTCGTGGGAAAAAACGTGGGGATGGGATTTCCCGATGACGGCGATGAACGCGGCTCGCTTGAATTTACCTGAGAAAGCGTTGGATGCGCTCTTTATGGATATCCAGACGAATACCTATCTCAAAAATGGACACAACTACCAGGATGGACGATTACGTATCTATCTGCCCGGGAATGGGGGTACACTGACCGCCGTGGCGATGATGCTCGAAGGGTGGGATACTTCGGACGGCGAATTTCCGGGTTTTCCGAAAGATGGCACATGGAAGATAAAAAAAGAAGGATTTAAAAAGATGCCGTAGTGTAATATGAAGAAGCTATTTCTATTTATTTTATTGGGTTGTGGAAGCATTGTTTCCACAGCCCAAAACTTCACGACAAAACAAGAGGTGGTGAAGCAATTGCGTTTGGCGAATGATTATTTCATGAAAAAGTGGCCCGATCCAGGGAAAAATATCATCACCAATAAGGAACGTCGGGCCAATATCTGGACACGTGGAGTGTATTACGAAGGGCTCATGGCTTTTTACGGGATAGACCCAAACAAACGATATTACGATTACGCCATAGAATGGGGTGACAAACACGACTGGAAGCCTGTTCGTGGCGAAGTGTATACCCGACATGCGGATAACCAAAATTGTGGGATGACCTATATTGATCTTTACCGTATTGATCCACAGCCAATCCGGATCGAAGCGATTAAAATGAATATCGATTCGGTGATCAATAGCGGCCGTTACAACGACTGGACCTGGATTGACGCGATACAAATGGCGATGCCGATTTTTGTGAAGCTAGGTGTGACGTTGAATGACACAAAGTATTTCGATTACATGTACAAAATGTACCATCATATTAAATATGTGGAAGGCGGGAATGGACTGTACAATTCGGAAGATAAGCTATGGTGGCGCGATAAGGATTTTATACCGCCATATACCGAACCGAACGGTGAAGATTGTTATTGGTCTCGTGGTAATGGTTGGGTGTTGGCAGCATTGGCGCTTGTATTGCAAGAGTTACCGACCAGCGACCCGCACTACGCGGAGTATCTACAAGATTTTAAGAACTTGGCTGAGGGCGTAGCGCCTTTGCAACGTGCAGATGGCTTTTGGAACGTGAGTTTGCACGATCCGAATCACTATGGCGGGAAAGAAACAACGGGCACAGCGCTTTTTGTATATGGCATGGCTTGGGGTTTGAACAACGGTATCTTGGATAAAGCGACATATTTGCCTGTAGTAGAAAAAGGTTGGACAGCGATCAGCAGCGAAGCGATCCAACCGAATGGATTTTTAGGTTACGTGCAATCCACGGGGAAAGAGCCTAAAGATGGCCAACCGGTTACTGTGGACAAGATGCCTGACTTTGAGGATTATGGTTTAGGCTGTGTATTGCTTGCCGGAACGGAGGTATATAAGATCGTAGAATAAATGGTAGGTGCCGATTACAAAGTCGGCACCACTTTTTTTATTTTTCCGTCTTCATGAAACGCTAAATTATCAATACAAACTTCCCGATGATACCCTGCAGCTCGTCCCATATCGATGCCGTCTGGACGGCTAAAGCGATGGTAGACGATGTACCACTGATCTGTACCGGGTATTTGCAGTACGGAATTATGCCCAGTGCCATATATTCCCTTTTCAGGGACTTTTGACAAAATAAGATTGTCTTCCGGAATTTCCATAGGTCCTGTCGGAGATTTAGACATCGCGTAGCGAACGCGGTAGTCCTCACTGCGGGTGTCGTTTTCCGAATAGAGGAAATAGTAAATCCCCTTGCGGTAAAAAACTTCCACCGCTTCCCGGAAGTGCGGTAGAGAAAATGTTTGCAATGTCTCTTTTTTCATCGATACCATGTCGTCGTTTAATTCGACAACAGCAACGTAACCATTGCCCCAATAGAGATAGTCTTTTCCCGATACCGGATCATGGAATATATCGGGATCTATTTCGGCACCCCGGTTTATTCCCTCCGGTTTCCAGTCGACCAAAGGCTTGCCCGAATCGACAAATGGCCCGGTCGGCTTATCCGATACGGCTACGCCGATTTTCCCTGCACCGGTGTAATAATAATAATATTTGTAGCTGCTATTTTTTTCTTTCTCGATGATACACGGAGCCCAAGCCTTCTCACGCGCCCAGGGAACATTCTTTGCCAGATCCAGGATCACACCCTCATCCTTCCAGTCCACGAGATTTTCAGAGGAGAACGTCTTAAAATAATGACCACTCCATTCCATAAATCCATCACTGGTTGGGTATAAGTAGTATTTTTTGTCTTTCTGCGAATACATAATCTCTGGATCAGCGTAATAACCGGCTATAATGGGATTTTTGTTGATCTTCGGAAAACCTGCTGGTTTGTCCCATTTGTCAATCAGTCTTCGCAGCTCTTCGTTGGTAACCGAAACGATCGAGCCATGGCGCGGTTTGAAATCCATCGATACCTCTTGATCAATGGATGTGAAGTTTTCCAAGTCTTCACTTTTCGTAAAGTGAAATTCCTTTTTGCGGTAAACATCGTACATCAGGATATAAGTATCCGAATTGTTCAGCTTAAAGACGCTGGAGCCCTCGACAGACTCCTGCGTTTGTTGTTTATATCCGTCTTTTTCTTCCCATTTACCTGAGGTAAGCGACGCCGTTGTAGCCAGTTTGATACCGTCCCCATGGCCTTCGGTTTTATAGAACATGTAATAGAGGCTGTCTTGATAGTGGATAATATCGCCATCAATACATGGTTTACCATCTTTCGGAAAAAACAATTGTTTTGGCTCCGTTTCCAGATCGGTAAAATCTGCATTTGCGTAGGCATAATAAATAATATCCGGGCCATCTCCATGTTTCATCGACCAATAGATCATGTATTTGCCAGCTTCTTTATCATAGATCGTCTGTGGCGCCCATACCCGTTTTAGATCTTCCTGTCCACGATATTTCTGTTGGATATTGACAATATTGGAACTCCAGTTAACGAGATCGGTCGATTTTAATAGCACCATAGCGCGATTAGAATCCCATCCTTTGGAAGCCATCATGTCCGTCGCGACCATATAGAATGTCTTTCCATCTTCAGCACGCAGAATATGCGGATCCCGCAGTCCACCGGCAGAGCTAATTTCTTTGCTATTCAAAACAGGTTGGTTGTCATTGAGTGCAAAATAGTTGTACCCATCTAAGCTAATGGCAAACCGGACTGCCTCACCGTTTTCACCTCCTCCGAAATAAGTAAAGAGGTATCCAGTAAGGTCTTTTTCAATGGTGTTGTCTTTATTTTGAGCAGATAAAGATGTGCTCAATAGGAACAAGAACGATAGGAGGACAGTTGTTTTGATTTTTTTCATATAACAGGTTGTATGAATAAGTTACACTATTTACAATACTATACTTTTTTTATCATGTAGGCAACCTGTGGTATCCTAGTCAATGTATGATAAAACGCCGCAATTCAAATACTTACAGCAGGTGTTTTGTAGGCAGGACGGTGCAGGTTGCCATCGATATAATATATGGTTATATTCGTGAATACCAGATGTAAATCCATATATCAAAAGGAATTTATTCTACAAAAACACACACTATGACGCGTATCAAAACCCTTTGTTGTATCGTATTGACGTTGCTCCTTATAGCTCCTGCCTTTTCACAAGATACCCGAGAACGCCACTATATGTATGAGATTTTAAAACCAAACCATGCGACCAAGCCGGAAGTGAATGGGTTTGCATCGAAACGGGCCGTGGAACCTCTTGGTCGTGGATTGACGTTGGCACATATGAAAGAGAAAGGTGCGGTTCATATCAGCTGGCGGCTGTTACAAACAGATGCGGAGACGGTGTCGTTTAATGTATATCGCTCTGTGAATAACAAAGAGAAAAAACTGAACCAAAAACCAATAACCGCTACAACAGATTTTGTGGATACGTCGAGTAAAGCTGCGCATGCAACGTATTGGGTGGAGAGCGTCAACGGGGAAGAGAAAACGAGAAGTGAGAAAATATCTTTAACACCAGTTGCTGGCGATGAAGCAAACTACCATTGTATAAAATTGAAAGACCCAAATGTAACAGCGGGTAGAGTAGCAGTAGCGGATTTAAATGGTGACGGAAAATACGATTACATCATTCGCCATCCGAATAGTAATGTAGACCCCGGCGTTCCTACACCGGATGACGGTACAACTTATAAGATTGAGGCCTATTTGCACGACGGTACGTATTTATGGACGAAGGATTTAGGACTAGGGATTGAACCGGGTGTGTGGTATTCACCCTTTATCGCGTATGATTTTGATGGAGACGGAAAAGCCGAAATTGCCTTAAAAACTGCCGGAGATGATTATCTAAAGAACGATGCTGCACGCATATATGGGGGCAGTGAATATTTGTCAGTCTTGGATGGGATGACCGGAGAGGAGATAGTCCGTGTGGACTGGCCGGAACGGAATAACCGATACGGGGATGTAAATCGTCAGAACCGGAATCAGATCGGTATGGCTTATTTAGATGGTAAGACGCCTTGTATTCTCGCAACACGAGGCACTTATCGACTGATGGTCGTAGATGCTTGGCAGCTTAATAACGGTAAATTAGAACGGTTATGGCGATGGGACGGTGACGAAGAGAATCCGGTTGTACGAAGTCAGGGAGCGCATAATATGGTGAGTGGTGATGTGGATGGTGATGGAAAGGATGAGATTCTGCTTGGCTCCTGTATGCTCAATAGCAACGGAACATTACGCTGGTCAACAGGTCTAGGGCATTCCGATAAAGCCTATCTTACCGATATAGATCCCAATCGGGAGGGTATGGAGGTCTTTCTCGCTATTGAACCTTGGATAGACAACGGCTATGGCGTGAGTACGGTCGATGCAAGTAGCGGAGAGCGAATCTGGGGAGTTGGGCATAAAACTTTTCACGTGGGAGACGGCATGGTGGCAGATATCGATCCTACCCGCCCGGGACTTGAATGTTTCGCTTCAGAAGACAAAAAAGGTGGCTCTACAGATAAATATATGTTGAGTGCGGACGGAAAAAAGCTGGCTTCCAATGCGGATGTCCCGCCTTGCCGAAATTGGATTTGGTGGGATGCCGGAAATATCCGCCAACTGTTTTTCGGGGATGATAACCGTTGGGGAGCAGAGTCCACGTCGGGAGGAAGGAGTCAGTCGATAGGCTATTGGAAAGGTGCAAAAATTGCTAATGGTATCTACGGCGATATTATTATGATTGCAGACCTATTTGGTGACTGGCGTGAGGAGGTGGTGACTGCCCTGCCGGGCGAACTACGGGTTTATCATACGGATATTCCGGCGAAGGATCGTAAGGTGACCTTAATGCAGGATCCCATTTATAGAAGTTATGTACTCCAACGCTCACAGGGTTATCCGCAAGCACCGGTTCCATCGTATTATTTGGGAGATTAAGGATAATAGTCGTTTTAATAATTTTTATAAAATATAGGTCGTCACGAATGCGATAATATAGAAACATCGTAAAATACGATTCCACGGCATAAACCAAATATAAGCATGGGTGAGAAAAGATTTGTATTTTAGCATGCTTTATACGGACACAATATAGACTATATAGTGGAATGGAAAATACCATCTTTATAGATGATTTGCGTAATGGAGAGGAAGAAGGATTGGTTGCGGCATATCGTCTTTATCGTCAGCCCTTACTTTTTTTTGTGATACGTTATGTGGGAAGCCGGGAGACCGCGGAAGATATCGTGGCCGATGTCTTTGTTAAAGCATGGAATGCGCGCGATATTTTCCATCGTGTAGACAGTTTACGAGCCTACCTTTATACCGCTGCTAAGAACGCCAGTTTGAATTATTTGCGCAAACCCCAGCCTGTATCCTTGGAAGATGTACCGGCCGACTTTCAGGAAACGGGCTTTGATGAGGATATATTTTCGGGCATACTACGTACCGAATTGATCAAAAGCATTTTGGAGGAGGTGGATAAATTACCGCAGAAACAACGTGAGGTCTTTCAGTATACCTTTTTGGAAGACCTAAATGTGGAAGAAATCAGTGAAAAGCTGCAGCTCAGCGCGACGGCAGTTTATGCGAATCGTTCCCGTGCTATTGCGACTCTGCGCGAATTGCTGATGAAAAAAGGAGTCGTAGTGACATTGTCTTTGTTACAAGCCCTGTTTATGAGATAATGCTATTCTTCGCTTGTCGAGATAATATTTTCTTGTTGATAATCAATTGTTTAAAATTATTTTCATTTTTTGTGTAAGATTTTCCCGTCTTGTGTGTCCCACTACTACAATACGATTATAAATCCATGCAACGAATAGATCAAATTGTCCTTCAGTGGAAACGATATTTTATACATACAGCTCCTGATAAATCTGTTGAAGCTGATGTCAGGGCCTACGTCGAGGAGCATCCATCGTTGAAGGAATTGTTCGACGAAATGGGCGACAACGATCGGTTTATAAGAGCGGTTAAGCTCTATAACAGTTTGTCCCAAGATCGTGATCAAGGAGCCGATGACCCTCTTTTAGCAAAGATTCTCGATCGGATACAAGAAACGAAGCGGATACAGCGTGTGGATCAAAGGAAGCGACTTCGCTACTGGCTGGCGGGTGCCGCTGCATGTATTGCGTTGGTGTCGGGTATTTTATTGTTGAAACCTTCGGAGGACGTTCAACCTGCAGATGCCATGGAAGTAGCAGCGCATATTCTGCCAAGCCAAAATGGGGCCGTGCTGTCTATTTCGGACGGGCGGAACATACAACTACGCTCGGAAGAAAGTGGGATTATTACGGGCGAGCAGCTCCGCTATGCTGATGGAAGCCCCTTGTTTGAAGACGGAGCACCAGTGAACGATGCCATGATGACCCTATCCGTACCCCGGGGAAGTGACTTCTATGTGGTTTTGGCTGATGGTACCAAAGTATGGATGAATGCCGAAAGTGAGCTACGTTACCCACAGACGTTTACCGGGACAAAGCGCGTAGTACAACTGACGGGAGAAGCCTACTTTGAAGTTATCAAGAATAAACAAAAGCCCTTTGTTGTGGAAACACCAACGGAGCATATTGAAGTTTTAGGGACCCATTTTAACGTCAATTCCTATCCGAAGGAGCGTAAATCATCGGTTACACTTGTGGAAGGAAAGGTAGTGGTTTCGGTGGATGGACAGGATCGCCAGGTACTTCATCCGGGTCAACAATCCATCGTGCAAGGTAAACAGTTGCGGGTTCAAAATGTGAATATCGACGAATATATCGCCTGGAAAAATGGAGAGTTCATGTTCAACGAAGAAAGCTTGATGAGCGCTGGGCGTAAGATTGGGCGATGGTATAATTTGGAAATAGATGTTGATCCCGCTTTGAAAGATCTCTATCTCTGGGGTTCTGTACCACGAAAGGAAAACTTCGGTGAAGTGTTAAAGCTGATCCAGCTGACGAATAAACATGTAAAAGTAAAAATTGAGGGAAGGAGGGTGTACTTTATGAAATAAAGACTTTTACGCATTCGGAAGGAGAAACGAAGAACTGGGAAAGGTGGAGCTTCCCCAGTCAAGATGGTTTAACTTCCATAAACTGTGTTATAAACTATTCATGTAAACTTAAAAACCAATCAAAAGTAATGAAATTTTGCGTTTTATTCCTATGGTGGCGCTATCTATTGCGCGACTATAGAAACTTAATCATTATGAAATTAATCCTATTTCTTATCGTTGCCTTTTCCGTGCAAAGCTATGCAAGTGCACTGGCACAGACGGTCAGCCTAAACCGGAAGGAAGCAGCAATGAAGGATGTGTTCCGGGAAATTAAGAAGCAGACGGGCTATACGATTATCTGTGACGTAGCTATTTTAAAACAATCCGATCCGGTGACGGTCAGTCTCCAAAATGTTCCTCTTCGAAATGCTTTGAATACGATTTTCAATCACCGCGGATTGACTTACGTTGTAGATGGAAAGTCGATCGTGGTGCAGGTAGCGGAAGAAAAATCTGCCAAAATGTTTGTGCAGCCACTCATAACAACACAACAGCAGGTTACGGGTACGGTGAAAAGTGGGGAAGGATTTCCTTTGGTAGGTGTGAGTGTCGCTGTCAAAGGAAAAAATAACGCAACAGCAACAAATGAAAATGGCGAGTATACCATTGCAGCACAACGCAGTGATGTGTTGACTTTTTCCTCGGTAGGTTTTGTGGACCAAGAAGTGACGATAAAGTCGGTAATTGTCGATGTGGTTCTGGAAAGTGAGGAGTCTAGCTTGGATGAAGTCGTGGTGGTGGGATATGGTACACAGCGAAAGTCTGATGTTACGGGTGCCATCGGATCAGTAAGTGCAGAAGCAATAGCGCGCGCTGCGATGCCGAATGCTGTCGGTACATTGCAAGGTCAGGTTCCCGGCGTAGTGATTACGAAGAATGCAGGAAAGCCGGGCGGCAGTTTTAATATAAATATTAGAGGAGTTAGCTCCATAGGCGGTTCAAACGCTCCGTTGTTGGTCATTGATGGGGTTCCATCCAGTGCCGGATTGGAAGATTTAAACCCTACAGATATTGAAAAAATAGATGTGTTGAAAGACGCTTCTGCTACGGCAATCTATGGTTCAAGAGGGGCCAAAGGGGTTATCATCGTGACAACCAAGCGCGGTAAAAGTGGAAAGACGACCATCGCTTACGACGCTTATATTGGTTCTAGAAGACCCGCTAATCTTCCTGATATGTTTGATGGGGAAGAGTACGTGCAATTTCGGACAGAAATGTTTAAGGCACAGGGCAGAGATGCCTCTCGCAGCAACTCAGATTTCTTTACACCAGAACAATGGGAGCGGATTGATGCCGGAAATTTTACAGATTGGCCTTCATTAATATTACAAAATGGTCTCCAAATGAACCACAACGTTTCTGCAAGTGGAGGAGACGATAAAACACGTTTTTCTATTGGTGCAGGTTTACTTGAAGAAGAAGGTAATGTGGCGCCGGAGGGCTTTGAACGTTATAGTATCCGTGGAAATGTAGATCGTGAAATCAATGATAAATGGAAGGCCGGTCTTAATATGTATATGGCACAAAATCTTCGAGACATTGGTAGTTCCGAAGCACTTCGGTCAGCTTATCGTTTGCCACCGATAGTTGCAGGTCCTTACGATGCAAATGGTGAACGTGTGTTTCGGGTTTACGGAGTAGATCCAGTTACTAACCCTACATTTGATCAGGAAAATGAAATTCGCCACTCCCGCAGTTTCAGAACTTTTGGTAATCTTTATCTTCAAGTTAAGCCTATCGAGGAACTGACATTAAAGTCAACTATCTCGCCAAGCTATTATGCGCGACGAGCGGGACATTACTTCGGGCCGCTTTCTAAAGAACGTCTTGGTGGAACGCTCCCCACACAGGGAAACAATACGACAAGAGAAGAGTTTACTTGGGTGTTGGATAATCAGGCTATCTATGAAACACAAATAGACGTTCATAAGTTGACGGCAACTGTCGTGCAGAGTATGCAGAAAGATCGTATGGAATCCAATTTGATCACAGCAGAGGGGCTGCCTTATAAATCATTATGGTACAATCTGGCGACGGGACCGAATGTACGGGAATATGGTTCAGGATTTACACAATCTACGCTCGTTTCCTTTATGGGACGTGTTAACTATAGCTTTGATGAGCGATACTTATTAACGGCTACCGGAAGATGGGATGGATCCTCGAGACTTGCGGAGGGGAATAAATGGGGTTTCTTTCCGTCAGCCTCCTTCGCTTGGCGTATTTCACAAGAAGATTTTCTGACTGATATTTCGACTATTCAGGATCTGAAGTTACGTTTAAGTTATGGTGTGAGCGGGAATGACCGGATAGACCCTTATTTGACACAAGCAGCTTTGGGGCAAGCGTACTACGATTTTGGAGGTATAAATTCTCCTGGCTATGCGCCAAATCAATTACCGAATAAAAATTTAGTATGGGAGCGGACGAAGGAGCTAAATGCCGGTCTAGATTTCTCCTTTTTTCAGGGACGGATTACAGGGAATGTAGATGTATATGATCGGAAAATTGATAATATTCTCCTTAACCGGTTATTGCCAGCACCATCTGGATGGGAGTCTATTATGGATAATATTGGAAAATTGCAGAACAGCGGAATAGAAGTGGGATTGTCTACCATTAATATCAATACTGGAGAATTTATGTGGAAAACTGATTTTGTCTTCGATAAGAATAAGAATAAAATTCTTGAGCTAAGTGGAGGAAAACGGGATGATATAGGTAATAAGCTTTTTATCGGAGAACCTGCGCAGGTAAATTATGACTATGTATTTGATGGTATTTGGCAATCGGACGAGAAAGAAGAAGCCGCAAGATATAATCAGACACCGGGACAGGTTAGAGTTAAAGACTTAGATGATAATGGTATTATCAACGCGAATGATCGGGCGATTATCGGTAAGCGATTGCCGACATGGACGGGCGCTATAGGAAACACATTTAAGTATGGAGATATCGACTTATACATATTGGTATACACCCGTCAAGGAGAACAGTATAATAGTTCATTTGATGCAACGCTGATGAATTATAATTCACCTTACAATCAGGTTCAGGTAGATTATTGGACAGAAAATAATCCGTCGCAGACACATTTTCAGCCGGGAAATCCTGGGCCTTACGCGGGGATTATTAATTATCGTACGGTAAACTTTGTGCGTGTCGGTAATATCACATTAGGGTATCAGTTGCCCAAATCATTAATCAACCGAATTGGCTTACAAAACCTTCGGGTATATGCCACAGCAACCAACCCATTTACTTTTAGTAAATATGAAGGCTTTGATCCGGAATGGCCGAGCCAAAATAGTTATGGCACGGCAATTGGCTCAGCGTCTTACCTTTTCGGTGTTAATCTATCCTTTTAATTCTTAAATCGATAACATGAAAAAGATATTTTATTATATAGCGATTAGTCTCCTTACTGGCAATATGGCTTCATGCACCAAGTTTTTGGAGGAAAATAATATGTCGGGTATTACTGCCGAAAATTTTTATATTGACGCCGAAGGTTACGAATCGCTCGTTAGATCGTGTTACGCCTCACTCCGCAGTATTTATGATATCAATCCAAGCTTATTTGAGTATGGAACAGATATCATGACACGAGGAGAAATTGAACCGGTTAGTGGAACAGTGGGGGACTTAGTGATTCGTGCTACCGCGCTCAACGAATATAAAACGCTCACGGCGGATAATTCGGCAATAGATCGGTTTTTTAAAGCGGCTTATAGCGGTATCCAGCGCTGTAATACGGCAATAAATAGAGTGGATGACATACCCGATTTATCGGGTGAACTACGGGACAGACGTCTAGCAGAGGTACGCTTTATCCGTGCTTACTATTATTACCTGTTGGTGGAGAATTTTGGTAATGTTCCTATTGTGGAGGAAGAGATCAATACCGCGATCACCCATTTTGAGCCCCGAAGTGAAGAAGAAGTTTACAATTTTATGATTGCTGATTTACAGCAGTCTATCGAAACGGCAGATCGCACAGCAGTAGAATTCGGTCGCGTGACGCGTGACGCGAGTAAGCACCTCTTAGCACTGATACATCTTACGCGAGGATATAAGAATTTTGGAAATACCGATGATTTTCTCAAAGCAGTTAAACTTGCAGAAGAAGTAATCGATGGAGGCGTATATGTTTTGCAGCCAAGCTTTGCCGCTGTTTTTGATCCGAAGAACCAGCAAAATAAGGAAATTATTTTTTCAGTACAGTATGACCAAACAAGCCTAAAGCCGTCGTTAGGGACTGGGAATGGACAAAATGTACTTTTCGGCTGGAGACAATGGCGTGAAGCCGGCTTTCATGAAGAAACAGATATCTACAATCGGCGCTTGTCGGATTTTATGCCAACACAATTTTTGTACACACTTTATAATACTGCAAAAGATGCCCGGTATGACGTCACGTTTATCAGCAATTTTTACGCAACCAAAGACGACCTTTTAGGAAATGTACCGATAAAGAAAGGAGACTTACGTTTCTATTTTCCTTACCCGGATCAACCTTTTACCGATCAGGATGCACAAGCATTAAAAGCCGCAAATCCTCATGTAGAAATTGTTCGTTTCGAGGCATGGAAGCAAGATTTTAATGGAATAGGCGGCGAAATGAAATTCCCCATGGTTGGTAAATTTTTTGATCCAGAGGCAACAGCATTTGGAAATTCAGAAAACAATCACCGAAGTTCTCGTGATATCTTTATTTTCCGGTTATCAGAAACGTATCTTATTGCTGCAGAAGCCTATTTTAAAGCAGGACAGCCAGATAAGGCAGCCGAAATGCTGAATATTGTTCGTGACCGTGCGGCAAAGGAAGGGCAAAATCTTGCTATATCGGCGGCGGATGTAACATTGGATTTTATTTTGGATGAACGCGCTCGTGAGCAAGTGGGAGAGTATAAAAGATGGTTGGATTTGAAGCGTACGCATAGACTAGAACGGGCATTTGAACATAATATATTGACCAAAATGACAAATCCTGCCGGTACAGTGGATGAAAAATACTATCGGAGACCAATTCCGCAAACGGTTATTGATCGCGACACCGGAGAATATCCACAGAATGAGGGGTATTAGATAGCAACACCGCAGGTTGCCACAGGTTGCAACCTGTGGTGTTATTACATACATTTATAGACATGATCCAAAGACTGATAATAATTTTTTTGTTTGCCTGTATAACTATTTGCAGCGATGGGCAAACTCATTTTAAACAACCGGCCTACGACGCGATCCATTCCGGGGTTCCTTGGTTTGACCAGCATAGGAATACCGTAAGTGCGCACGGTGCAGGTATAATAAAAGAGGGGGATCGCTATTATTTATTCGGTGAATTTAAGACTGATTCGGCCAATGTATTTAACGGTTTTGCCTGCTATTCCTCGACGGATCTCTACAACTGGACATTTGAGTGTATGGCGTTGCCTGTGCAAGAAGAGGGGAAGTTAGGACCGAACCGGGTTGGTGAACGTCCGAAAGTAATGAAATCACCAACCACAGGTGAGTACGTCATGTTTATGCATGTAGATTCCTTAAACTATAAGGATCAATATGTAGGGTATGCGACAGCACAACATATCACCGGGCCTTATACGTTCAAAGGTCCTATTCTGTACGAAGGGAAGCCGGTCCGGAGATGGGATATGGGCGCGTTCCAAGATGAAGACGGAACGGGGTATCTCTTGGTACATCACGGAGACATTTACCAGTTGACAGCCAATTACCGTGGAATTGAAAAGCAAGTCGCCAGCAATGTTCCGGGTATGGGCGAATCCCCTGCGATGTTAAAGAAAAACGGTGTGTACTTCCTGCTGAGTTCCAATCTGACCAGCTGGGAGCGCAACGATAATCAGTATCATACCGCACGGAACATCGCTGGCCCGTGGACAGAACAAGGTTTGTTTGCACCCGAGGGTAGCTTGACCTGGAATTCCCAGTGCTCTTTTGTACTGCCAATTATGGGCACACAGGATACCACTTTTATGTATATGGGCGACCGTTGGTCGTTTCCGAAGCAGAATTCGGCGGCGACTTATGTGTGGCAGCCTTTGGAGATAGATGGAGAACATCTGTCTATTCCGGCTTATCAGGAATCTTGGACGGTCGATTTGTCCACAGGGCAATATAAACTCTTGCAAACGCAAGGAACGGAGATCGAAGGGAAAGTTCTGGATGCGGTGAACTTTCAAGGCAATTGGAAAGTAGACAGCATGGCGATTTATCGATCAGATAATAAAGACGATCATTTTTCGCACACGTTTACCGGAACAGGTCTAAAATTATACGGTGTGGCGCGGCCGGACGGTGGGTATGCGAAAGTTTGTATACGGGATCAAAAAGGTAATACGATCATAGAGTCCGTTGTCGATATGTATTGTTTATATCCTACCGAAACGCTCAAATTTGTGAGTCCGGCATTACCGAAAGATACCTATACTGTGGTCGTCACCGTAATGGGTGAACGCGGCAACTGGTCGGATAAAAGAAGAAGCAACTACGGTAGTGCGGGGTATGCGGTTGCTTTGAAGAGTATATGCATACAGCCCTAATCGTGAATATAATCTTTACATAACGAATAAGTTAAATGACGATGATGAAAACGAGGAATACATATAGGATGATATTGCTCTTGGTTCTTTTTTTCCTTACCGGAGGCAGACTTGCTGCTCAGAAAAACCAAGTAATACTACAACAAGTCAGCGTGGAGGCACCTTTTAAGATGCCGAAGATCAAAACACCGAACTTTGCACGAGTTGCGGATTTTGTCATTACGGATTATGGTGCAGAACCAGAAGATAAAGAAAAAAATGCTATAGCCATTGAGAAAGCCATCGCGAAAGCTGCCATTGCCGGGGGAAATGTGATTATCCCGGCGGGCGAATGGAAAACCAAGAAAATTCATTTGAAGAGCAATGTGAATCTCCATCTTTCCGAAGGTGCCGTATTGTTGTTTTCGCCCGATCCACAGGATTATCTACCGGCTGTATTTACCACTTGGGAAGGATTGGAATGCTACAATTATTCGCCACTGATCTATGCGTTCGAGGCGAAGAATGTCGCGATTACGGGAAAAGGAGAGGTCAGGGCAGATATCAGCCAATGGCGTAAATGGTTCCCGCGTCCGTCGGCACACATGGAAAGTATCAAACGCTTATATAACTGGGCGCAGGATCGCGTGCCGGTAGAAGACAGAAATATGGTCAATGATACATCGAATATGCGCCCGCAGTTTATCCAGTTTAACCGTTGTGAGAACGTATTGGTCGAAGATATCCAGATACGCAACAGCCCATTTTGGACCTTACATCTTTATCTGTCCAAAGATATCATTGTCAGGGGTATCGATATGTATGCCCACGGACATAACAACGACGGCATTGACCCGGAGATGAGCCAGAACGTGTTAATAGAAAATTGCGTATTCGATCAAGGAGATGATGCTATTGCGATCAAGTCGGGCAGAAATCCGGAAGGCTGGCGACTGAAAACGCCGTCTAAAAATATTGTCGTACGGAACTGTCTGGTCAAAGACGGACACCAATTACTCGCGATAGGCAGTGAATTATCCGGAGGTATCGAAAATATCTATGTTGAAAATTGTAAAGTGGCAGATGATAACGAGAAATTGATGCACCTATTATTCATCAAAACGAACGAGCGTATGGGCGGCCATGTTAAGCATGTATATTTCAAAAATATTGACGCCAATGCGATCCGGGAAGGTATTCTAGGAATTGATACGGATGTATTATATCAGTGGCGTACGTTAGTGCCAACCGTGGTTCGGAAATTGACACCGGTTCAGGATATCTACTTAGAAAATGTACAGGCAAAGGACGCCAAGTTTGTCGCCAAGATAAATGGGAATGCGGATTTGCCCGTACGCAACATCCACTTGAAAAATGTGACGCTTGTTAACGCTTCCGAAGAAGAAATTCAGACAAAGAATGTAGAAGGCTTTGTGATGAAATAGCAGGTTAAGAGAACACGATGAAAATATTTTTTACAGTTATTTTGTTTTGTTGCCTGATCTGGGCGAATGCCCAAGATATACCGGAAACATTCCGTAATCCGATATTGCCTGGTTTTAATCCAGATCCCTCTATTTGTAGAGTAGAAGATGATTACTATTTAGTCACTTCTTCGTTTGCGTGGTATCCGGGGTTACCGATTTATCATAGTAAAGATCTGACGAATTGGAAGTTGATAGGGCATGGTATTGAGCGATCGGATCAGCTGGATATGAGTTCTGTTGTAGAGAAAAATGGAATATGGGCACCCACTATTCGTTATCATGAGGGAGTATTCTATATTATTACAACATGTAATACGTGTGGCGGAAATTTCTATATTACAGCAAGAAATCCAGCGGGGCCTTGGTCGGATCCGGTTTGGATAGAGGATGCTCCGGGCATTGACCCGAGCTTATTCTGGGATGAGGACGGTAAATGCTATTACACCGGAAACAGATGGGATATTAAGTATGATGATAGTTGGCCGGGAAAATGTACGATATGGATACAGGAGATAAACTTAAAAGAACAAAAGTTGATCGGTGAGCCGAAAATGTTGATCCACGGGCATGCTAATAATGCCCGGTATGCGGAAGCACCACATATCTATAAGGTGAACGGTCGCTACTTATTGATGATTGGGGAAGGTGGTACCGACGAGAACCATTCTGTTTCGGTACATCATAGCAATTCTATTTTTGGACCTTATGTCGCTGATCAAATTAATCCGGTACTGACCCATCGACATTTAGGTGAAGATTATCCGCTGCAAGCTATCGGTCATGCGGATCTGGTACAAACGCAGTACGGAGAATGGTGGTCGGTCGTGCTTGGCAAGCGTACTGTTAATAATAAAGTGCCCCTAGGGAGAGAAACGTTTCTATGCAAAGTAGATTTTGAAGGGGAAACGCCAATATTTAATGCCGGGTATGGTAAAGTTCTTTTAGAACAACAACGTCCGAATTTACCTTGGACGCCTTGGAATGAAAAAAAAGTACTGCATCATGGGGATAAAAGCTGGTATTCTGTTCGTGCTCCTCGATATCCGTTTTATAAACTAGTTGGGAATAAGTTAGAGATGCAATTGATGAAGGAATCTGTAGACAGCTTATCTGCTGTTCCAATATTGCTTCAACGGGTGACGGATCATTATTTTCAGGCAATGACTAAATTGTCTATGAAAACAACATTAGCCAATGAACATGCTGGACTTATACTCTATCGGGCTACTGATAATTATTATTTCTTAGCGAAGGAAAAATCAACAGTAGCACTCTATAGAAAAATTGAAGGGGAGAAACAGTTGGTTGAACAGGTTCCGTATGATAAAGCCGATGTATATTTTCAGGTGAAGGTAACAGGCCTGGATATAAAATTCTATTTTGGAGCGTCCGAAACACAGATGAAACCAATCGGAAAAAGACAGGATTTGACGGCATTGGCAGATAGCCCCATTAATCGATTTAATGGCTTAGGAGTGGGGCTATACGCCAGCAGCAATAATCGGTTGTCTAAAAACAAAGCGGTATACAAAGTATTCGTATACAGGAAGTTAAAAAAATGAATCGAAGAAATAGTCATAACGGAGCAGGCAGCCTGCTCCACTTATAAAATTTAAATTTACAAGATATGAGAATATTCGGAATCCTATTTTTCTTGTTTGTCAATGTAGGAAGTTACGCACAAGACGGATTTAAGCTGATTAGCAAAGGACAAGGGACATCCATATATTACGGTGGGCAAACCGCCTTGGTACAGACTGCTTTGGAAATGTTGCTGAGCGATTCGGAACATGTTGCCGGACACCCTTTTCAACTGGCGAATAAGCTTGATAACGGAGCCATATTGGTGGGTATTCCCGGCGAAGACAAAACGTTTGATAAGCTGCTCTCCACTTACAAGATCGATGTAACATCGGTCGTAGGACAATGGGAGGCATTTCATATACAGTCTATACAGCAAGGTAACGAAAATTACCTGTTCGTCATCGGAAGTGACCCGCACGGTGCTGCCTATGGCGTATTGGAACTTTCCCGTTTAATTGGTGTCTCGCCGTGGGTATGGTGGGCTGACGTGGTACCCGAGCGTCAAACAGAAGTGGTCTTGCCGGCCGGTTTCCAGGATACCCAACGTCCCGATGTACAGTATCGGGGCATTTTCCTGAATGATGAAGATTGGGGGCTGACACCCTGGAGCGCCAAAACATTCGAGCCGGAAGCCAAGATAAAAGAGGGCATTGATCCAGATAAAACAAAAAAGATGCAGACCATCGGTCCAAAAACCTATAGCCGGATTTTTGAACTCTTGCTGCGGTTGCGTGCAAACACCATTTGGCCGGCGATGCATGAAGTAACCGTTCCATTTTATTTTGTTCAGGGCAACCGGGAAGCATCGGAGAAATATGGAATCTATATCGGGTCCTCCCACTGCGAGCCGCTGGCGCGAAACAGTGCTACAGAATGGGATATCGTTGGCGAAGGACGTTATAATTACCTTACAAATAAAGAAAATGTGGTTTCGTATTGGAGTGATCGATTGAAAGAACTGGGTAATTCCAACAATATCTTTACCCTTGGGATGCGCGGGAAACACGATGGCAGGATGGAAGGTGTAAAGGGAGTAGCAGAATATAAAGAAGCTATTGATCAAGTTATTGTTGACCAGACCGAACTTTTAAAAACCTATATCAATCCCGATCCCTCACAGATTCCACAGGTGGTTATTCCCTATAAGGAAGTATTGGATGTATACCGTGCTGGGATGAAGGTGCCCGATTATGCAACGTTGATGTGGTGTGACGATAATTATGGATATATCACCCATTTTCCGGATGCGAAAGAGAAACAACGGGCCGGAGGCAACGGCATATATTACCATATTTCCTATTGGGGCAGGCCGCATGATTATCTCTGGCTCTCCACGATGAGTCCTGCGCTGATCCACCAGCAGATGAAGATGGCTTATGAGCATGACGTGCGTAAGATATGGATCGTCAATGTGGGCGATATCAAACCCGGCGAATATCAAACAGAGCTCTTTTTGGACATGGCTTGGGATATCGATCGCGTGAACACCATGGGCGTAGCTCAGCATCTTCAAAATTGGTTGGCGCGTAGTTTCGGAGCCGAAGTAGGTAGGGAATTACTGCCGCTTATGCAGGAACATTATCGCTTGGCGCATATCCGTAAACCGGAGTTTATGGGCAACACACGCGAAGAAGAGGCTGATCGTGCATACTACCGGACGGTACGTGATCTGCCTTGGAGTGAAAGAACGGTGAACGATAGACTGACCGCATATTTAACGCTCTCGGCACAGGCAAACGCGTTGTCCGATCAAGTTTCCTCAGAGAAGAAAGACGCATTCTTTCAATTGGTAGCCTATCCGATACAGGGAGCGGTGGAGATGAACAAAAAGATACTGTATGCACAGCTGGCACGCCATGGAAAGGCGGACTGGCAGCAGAGCCATGATGCTTTCGAGCGTATCGTGTCGCTCACGCAAACATATAACCAGCTGAACGGTGGCAAATGGAACCGCATGATGGATTATAAACCGCGCAACCTGCCGGTGTTTGATCGCGTAAAAGAGGAGGTAGCATCCAGTCCCATGGTTGCAGATATACAACCGCCGATGAAACTCAATGGAACGGACTTTCAGGGATATACACAAGCTGTTGAAGGCTTGGGCCACGAAGGAAGAGCAGTCTCTATAACAGAAGGTACGGAAGTTTATTACGATATGGCCAGCCTAGTTGGCGATTCGTTGCTTGTGGAGGTCAGGTTATTGCCGGTACACCCTGTATCAGGAAGCGATATCCGGTTTGGTATTGCCTTGGATGATGAACCGCTTCAAGTGGTGTCTTACAAAACTCAGGGACGCAGTGAAGAGTGGAAAATGAATGTTTTCCGAAACCAGGCTATCCGCAAAATAAGCCTCCCGATCAAAGGGAAAGAAAAAGGGCGAATCAAAATCGCTGCGTTGGATGAAGGTGTGCTGTTGGATCAGATATTGGTATATTATAGCAGTCTTTGAAGCGAAGTAACACATAGGTGTTACTTTGGTACTGCGTAAAGTAAGAGGGCATGTTATTACAGGTTGCAGTCTTGCGCCTATATAATACTTGTATCTTATTTAGCTAACTGCAATTTAAAATGATTAGTTTATACACATAGAGGGATACGAATTCTGACAGGATTTTTCCTGTGATTTTATAGGCAGATGTTGTAAAAGTTATTCATTAAATGTAACTTAAACCGCTAATTGCATATTTATGCAACCGGTTTCCTTTAATCTGTTACCAAAAGATTAAGGGGAGTTAAATGTACCTGTATAATTAAAAACTTATATGATGAAAAGAAAAAGTTTTATTAAAAGTGCTGCTGTGTTAGCGGCTTCCACCATGTTTTATAAAGCAAATGCTTTTTCCGCCGAAAGCAAAACACTTAAAGTGGGGCTCATCGGTGTAAAAGGGATGGGATGGGCTAACTTAATGGCCTTACTGAAGCAACCTAACGTGCAATGTACGGCCTTATGCGATGTCGACGAACGCATTTTAGACCAGCGTATAGAGGAACTCCGGAAGAAGCAGATTGAAGTCAAACGCTTTATCAATTATAAAGAGTTGTTGGAAGGCGATCTCGTGGATACCGTCATCATCGGAACACCTGACCATTGGCATTGTCTACAATTAGTAGATGCAGTAAAAGCGGGTAAGCATGTGTATGTGGAAAAGCCAATAGGAAATTCTATCGGCGAATGTGAGCTCATGGTGGCCGCGGCACAAAAACACAATAGTATTGTACAGGTCGGACAATGGCAACGTAGTCAACAACATTTTAGGGATGCCATAAATTTTGTGCATTCGGGCAAACTGGGGAAAATTAGGTTGGTGAAGGCCTGGGCCTATCAAGGTTGGATGAAAAGTATACCGGTAAAACCCGATGAGCCAATTCCGGCAGGTGTCCATTACGATCAGTGGCTAGGTCCGGCAAAAGAAAGGCCGTTCAACCCTAATCGTTTCCACTTTGAATTTCGTTGGTTTTGGGATTATGCCGGTGGGCTGATGACCGATTGGGGCGTGCATATGTTGGATTACGCATTGTTAGGCATGAAGGTGTCCGATCCGAAATCGGTGATGGCTGCAGGGGGGAAGTTTGCCTATCCCGATGATGCGGCAGAAACGCCAGATACGTTAACGACGGTATTTGAATTTGATGATTTTAATATACAGTGGGAGCATGCTACGGGTATAGACCTTGGACCTTATGGCAAAGATCACGGGGTTGCGTTTATCGGTAATAACGGTACACTCGTACTGAACAGAAGGGGATGGGAAGTTATCCCGGAAGGCGAGCGGATGGCGGCCGTGTCGTTTCAAAAAAGTCAGGATAGTGGTCTGGACAACCATATGGCAAATTTCGTACAAGCCATACAGCGTAATGACCAAACTTTATTGCATGCGCCAATCGAAGCAGGAGCACATATTGCGATCTTTTCGCAGATGGGAAATATTGCTTACCGAACCGGAAAGAAACTCTACTGGGATAAAGAAAATCGAAAATTTACGGACATAGAGGCGAATCGTTATCTGGTATCGGCATACCATAACGGTTATAAACTGCCCCAAATTTAACAACACGGACTACGCAACTTATAAATAGATAATATGGCTCGATTAGTAACATTATACTCGCTCCAATGGGGAGATCTATCCTTGGAGGATGTATGTATCAAAGCAAAAGAATTTGGCTACGACGGACTGGAACTTGGATTACCCGATCATTTGGACGTACGGCAAACGGATGCCGAATATTATAAGGGCATCAAAGACCTGTTGGGAAAGTATGGATTGCAGCTAAAAACGATTTCTTCGCACTTGGTCGGACAAGCGGTATGCGATAGAATTGACGGGCGGCATAAAGGTATTTTGCCGGATTATATATGGGGCGACGGCGAGCCTGAAGGTGTTCGGCAACGTGCGGCAGCTGAATTGATATTAACGGCAAAAGCCGCAAAAGCATTAGGTGTAAATACGGTTGTCGGATTTACCGGAAGTCCGATATGGCATTTGCTATATGCGTTCCCTCCCGTTCCCGAATCGATGATTGAAGAAGGGTATAAAGCATTTGCCCACCGTTTCATTCCCATTCTGGATGCGTTTGAGAAAATAGGTGTCCGTTTTGCGCTGGAAGTACATCCTACGGAGATTGCGTTTGATACTTTTTCGGCTCGTCGCGCATTAGAGGCAGTCGATCATCATCCTGCTTTCGGGTTTAATTATGATCCGAGTCATCTAGGCTATCAACGTGTGGATTACGTGGATTTTATTTACCAGTTTCCAGAGCGGATTTTTCATGTCCACATGAAAGATGTCTATTGGAGTGATACACCCAAACAAGTAGGTGTTTTTGGCGGGCATGTCCCTTTTGGTGACCCGCGTCGTTATTGGAACTTCAGAAGCGTCGGAAGAGGTAAAATCAATTTTGAAGAGATTGTTCGCGCACTGAATGTTATTGATTATCAAGGGCCATTATCTATAGAATGGGAAGATAGTGCGATGGACCGTGAGCATGGTGCGCGGGAATCCTGTGCGTTTACGAAACGTATCGACTTTCAAGCTTCAAAGCATGCTTTTGATGCTTTTTTTGCAAAAGATTAACCTTGTTTATCGTGGAATATGAAAAGTAGAAAGTTAAAGATGGGCATGGTTGGTGGTGGTCTCACCGGTTTTATCGGTGCCATTCACTTGCGGGCCGCCCTTATGGAAAATAAGATCGAACTGGTTTGTGGTTGTTTCAGTTCAAAGCCGGAGGTCTCTAAAGAGTCGGGAAGGTTTTATAACCTTCCCGACAACCGTATATATAGCTCCTATCAGGAGATGTTTGCGCGGGAGATCGCACTACCGGAGGAGGAGCGGATGGATTTCGTCGTTATCGTCACGCCGAATAACCATCATTTCGAACCGGCTATGCTCGCCCTGGACAACGGTATGCATGTTGTGGTGGATAAGCCTATGACATTCTCTTTAGAAGAGGCAAAGATCTTGCAGCAGAAAGTAACGGAAACCGGATTGATATTAGCGGTGACACACGTCTATGCTGGTTATCCCGCGGTGAAGGAGATGAAGACGAGAATAACCGCAGGCGAACTTGGTAAGCTACGCCGCATCTATGTAGAATATCCGCAAGGCTGGCTGGCAGAACGTATCGAAATCGAAAGCGGAAACAATGCCGGTTGGCGTACAGACCCCAAGCTGTCCGGAAAGGCAGGCTGTATGGGCGATATTGGCACGCATGCATGGCATCTTTGTGAATATATCTCCGGATTGAAGGTTAAAGAGATGTGTGCCGAACTGAACACCTTTGTCCCCGGGCGTCCTATTGACGACGATGGCACAGCCATGATGCGGATGGAACAGGGTGTAAAGGCTTTGCTAGCGGCCAGTCAGATCGCTATTGGCAATGCAAACAATATTAGTATCCGTGTCTATGGCGAGAAGGGCAGCCTAAAATGGGTGCAGGAAGATCCCAATAAGTTATTCTTCAATACCAGCCATACTCCCGAGCAAATTATTTATATCGGTGGAGACTATCCTTATTTAAGCCAACGCGCGCAATGGAATATACGAACGCCGGGAGGACATCCCGAAGGCTTTATCGAGGCTTTCGCTAATATTTACCGTAATTTCGCGCTTACGGTAGCCGCGCATAAAGCAGGCGAACACCCAACAGCGGAAATGTTGGATTTTCCCGACGTGAACGACGGGGTGAGAGGCATGCAGTTTATTGAAACGATTGTGAAAGCGGGTTGGAATGACGATACAAAATGGGTGAGTTGGGTGGAGTAAGAGCTTTCTGCATGAGGTGAAAGTACGGGGTGGAGGAACAGGTTACCGCAGGTTGCCCGGGACAGCGCAGATCGATATCTTTGGAAATACCAAATGTGAATCGATTATAAAGACGATGGCTGCCATGTATAGATATTTGTTTTTTACCGCCCTTTTTCTGCTTACTGTTTCCGCTTTACAAGCGCAGCAACATTTTCTGGATCTCTCCGGTACCTGGCGTTTTGCGCTCGATAAAACAGATCGGGGTATAAAAGACCAGTGGTTCAATCAACGTCTTGCAGACGATGTAAAGTTGCCGGGATCACTGATCGAGCAAAATATTGGCGACGACATTACACTGGAAACGCAGTGGACAGGAAGCATCTATGACAGTTCATTCTATTACCATCCACGGCTGGAAAAATTTAGGCAAACGGGCAATATTAAGCTGCCGTTTTGGCTTAGCCCTTTGAAACATTATGTCGGACCGGCATGGTACCAGCGGGATTTTCAGCTTTCAGCCAGCGACCTGAAACAGCATCTGAACCTTTTCTTGGAACAGCCACATACCGAAACGGCGGTATGGGTGAACGGTCATTTGGTGGGTGCACAAAACAGCATGGTTGTTGCACACCAATTTAAACTTGCAGATGTGGTGAAAGCCGGCAAGAACACATTGACCATCCGGGTGGACAATCGGATCAAGGAGATCAATGTTGGACCAGATTCGCATAGCCTGACCGATCATACGCAAGGCAATTGGAACGGAATAACGGGTCGTATCGGTATTGAAAAGCGATCGAAAGTTCATCTAGAGGATATTCAGATCTATCCGGATATCCATCAGAAAACGGCCGCTATTCGGCTAAATGTGCAGACCACTCGTCCCAGAAAATTACGGATACGGTATATCGCAGAAGCCTTCAACAGCAATAACCAACACACGACTGCGGTCCACACGGAGTTGTTGCACGTGACAAACCAAGCCGATACCGTAAATTTAACAATGACGTTAGGAGAAGATATGCTATTATGGGATGAGTTCAATCCTAACCTGTATCGAACAACGTTCCGTTTATACGATGGAGAAGAGTTGCTCGATGAGCGAAAAGTGACCTTTGGTATGCGGGAATTTAAAGCAGTGGGGCACTATTTTTACGTGAATGGTCGGAAGACATTCTTACGGGGTACCTGTGATAATGCGGTATTTCCGCTGACAGGATACCCCAATATGGATGTGGAAAGCTGGTTGAAGATTTTTCGAAAAATCAAATCGTACGGACTGAACCACGTTCGCTATCACTCTTGGTGTCCGCCGGAAGCGGCTTTTCAAGCCGCCGATATCGTTGGCATGTATTTACAGCCCGAAGGGCCAAGTTGGGCGAACCACGGCTCATCATTAGGGCAAGGTCACCCCATCGATCAGTATATTTACGCGGAAACAAATCGTATGGCACAGCAATACGGCAATTACGCCTCCTTCTGCATGATGGCGTATGGAAACGAACCCCGAGGCAATCAAATTCCTTACTTAACTACCTTCGTCAACTATTGGAAAGCGAAGGACTCGCGCCGCCTCTATACGGGAGCGTCGGTAGGGGGAAGTTGGCCTGTCATACCCAATAATGAGTTTATGGTACGTGCCGGTGCAAGGGGAGTGGAATGGGATCGGAGACCGGAGAGTGAGCGTGACTTTAGTGCTAAAATTGCACAGTTTGACGTGCCTTTTGTAGCACATGAATTGGGGCAGCACTGTGTGTTTCCTAATTTTGAAGAAATCAAAAAATATACCGGTGCGTACCGCGCCAAAAACTTTGAGCTTTTTCAGGAAGACTTAAACGACCACCATATGGGTGATCAGGCAAATACGTTTCTTCATGCCTCCGGAAAGCTTCAGGCATTGGCGTATAAGCATGAAATGGAACGCGCTTTCCGTACGCCCAACTATAGTGGTTTCCAACTGTTATCCCTGAATGATTATCCGGGACAGGGTACGGCGTTGGTGGGTTTATTGGATGCCTTTTGGGATGACAAGGGATATATCGACGCCGCAGAATTCAGAAAAGCTTGTGATACAACGGTACTGCTGATGCGGACGGCAAAATTTGTTTACGATAATTCCGAAAACATTCGTTTTTCTGTCGATGTGGCACATTACGGTCAAGATGCCTTGAAAAAACCGACCCTGATTTGGCGTTTGTTAAATGACGAAAGAAAAAAATATAAAGAAGGGAAATTGACCGTAGATAGCGTGTCGCTTGGACTTAATGAAAATATCGGCGTTATCGATATTCCGTTAGATGGTATCGAAGACGCCCGGGAGATGAAATTGGAAATTCGGTTGCTGGGATCGCAGATCAGCAATGATTGGGATTTTTATATTTTCCCGAAAACTTTACCTGCTCTTTCCGGTGAGATTTACTATACAACATCGTTGAACGATACCGTGCGTCAGGTACTGGAACAAGGCGGAAAAGTATTCTTGAACTTAGCCGGGCAGATTACACAGGGCAAAGAGATAGCACAACATTTTCGTCCCGTATTCTGGAACACCTCTTGGTTCAAGATGCGGCCACCGCATACCTTGGGCATCACGCTCGACGAAACACATGTAGCTTTCGCTTCTTTCCCGACACAGAACCATAGCACGATGCAATGGTGGGATATCCTGCATCAAACACAGGTGATGCATTTGGAAGATTTCCCGACCACATTTCGTCCGTTGGTACAGCCGATTGATACGTGGTTCCTGAATAGACGGCTGGGATTAATTTTTGAGGCGAAAGTGGGAAAGGGCAAGATCATGGTGACCTCGGCAGACCTCTCCGATAGCACGAACAATCTGGTCAGAAAAAATCTATACCATAGTCTTGTCAATTATATGACGTCGTCGTCCTTTCAGCCAGAACAGGAAATTGGACTGGAACTGATTGGAGGGTTAACCCATAATAACTCTAAATTGACCTTCGAGGCCTATACGGAGGCGAATCCGGATGAATTAAAGCCTGACCTAAAGGAGATGTTACAGCAGTAGAGAGTATACATTAAATAAGGCAGGATACCGCAGGTTGCTAGTGATTTAACAAAAAGATAACTTCGTAAGGAATAAATTGTAACAGCAATTTTACGGCAAATTAACTCCGTAAACTTAGTGACGAGGGCTGTAGGAAGCGGTCAAGGTATTTCAAATTATAAACACATATTAGAACATTGTTTCATGAAACATTTTACGCCAAAAAAACTTATTTCTCGAATGCTGGCGGTGGTATTTTATATCACCTGTAGCATGTTTTATGCATCTCTTTTGGCTGCACAGACACAGGCTGTCAGTGGCAGGGTAACGGATGCATCAACCAATGAAGTTATCCCTAACGCGACGGTATCGGTAAAAGAAAGCAGTATCCAGTCCAGCACGGATGCAGACGGTAGCTTTCGTATCGAGGCAACGCAAGGACAAACGCTCGTTATTAGCGTAATAGGCTATTTATCCAAAGAAGTAGCTGTCAGTGGAAGTCAAATCAATATTTCGCTGGAACCGGATCAACAGGATCTGGAGGAGATTGTGGTGGTCGGTTACGGTACGCAGCGTAAACGAGACGTAACCGGTGCGATCTCACGCGTTTCGGGAGCAGAATTGCAAGAGCGACCGGTCCAAAATATATCAGAAGCCCTGCAGGGAAAAGCAGCAGGTGTAAGTGTCGGCAGTAATATACGGCCGGGAGAAACACCCGCGATTACCATTCGCGGAAACCGTTCTTTGAGGGCAGAGAATGATCCATTGATTGTCGTTGACGGTATTCCGTTGATAAGTGGTAGTTTAGGCGATATTAGCCCCAATGATATTGAGACCTTGGATGTACTAAAGGATGCTTCGGCAACAGCGATTTACGGTTCCCGAGCGGCTAACGGGGTGATCTTAGTGACCACCAAAAAAGGACAGGTGGGCAGGGTTACCGCAAACTATCGTGGTACCGCGACAATCGATCATTATAAATCCCTCACCGATTGGATGAACGGTGGACAATATATTGATCGTTGGCGTGAAGGCC
Source organism: Sphingobacterium arenae (assembly GCF_014692505.1). Classification (GTDB taxonomy): domain Bacteria; phylum Bacteroidota; class Bacteroidia; order Sphingobacteriales; family Sphingobacteriaceae; genus Sphingobacterium; species Sphingobacterium arenae. The sequence continues at coordinate 1,056,008 of NZ_JACNYK010000001.1, forward strand.
TCATGAACGGCGGTATGTATAACACCAATATTCCTGCTGACGGTTTTTCGCCTACGGCGATGTGGTTTCCTGACCCATTTTTAGATGCGAGTCAGATGGGGCTTTCACAGGATATCATTACACGGAATAATGTATGGCAGGGTTACGAATGGGAGGTATTTGGCGAAACCGTGAAAATGCGGCCTACTACAGAAGCCGAACGTTCGATGGGCTGGCCGGAAGAGGTACCGATATACAATTCGGGTAATATTCCGACCTACGACTGGGTAGGTGCGGTGACAAGACCGGGCGTAACCCAAAACCATCAGGTGTCGGTGTCGGCGGGTACTGAGAAATCACGTTTGTATGCATCGTTAGACTACTTTGATCAACAAGGTGTGTTAAAAGATCAAGATTATGAACGTATTAATTTAAATCTGAATGGGGATATCAAACCGACCGATTGGTTGACATTTGGCGCAAGTATCATGGCGTCGACTTCGTTACAGAACTATGGTATTCTTGGCAACAATACCTCGAACACAGGTTCCAAGGATCTACTATCAAGAGCGTTAAATCAATTTCCTTATGCGGTACCGCAGAGTGAAGATGGTAATTGGATTGTTAATCCGGGTGGAAACCTGCAGTTGTACAATCCACTGATCGATATTGATCAGGTGAAGAATGAGCGCAAAGCGTATGCTGTGTCGCCCACTTTATTTTCGGAACTCCAATTGTTACCATGGTTAAAATACCGGTTTAATTTCGGTGCCCAGTTTCGTAATTATCGATCTGGCGCCTGGACAGGTCCAGAAGCGACAACGCATTTAACCAATCGCCCCAACACGGCGGGATATACCAATGAACAGCGTTTCTCCTGGGTAGCTGAGAACTTGCTCTACATCGATCAGAATTTCGGGGAAGACCACCGGCTGAATGTTACTCTGCTACAGTCTGCTCAACGAGAGCAAAGAGAAAATATAGCCACCAATGTAACGGGGACAATCTACGACATTAGCTACTGGTACGACCTTGCTGCGAATACCAATGGTAAGCCGAATGGCTATGGTTCTGGGTTTTCAGAAGAAACAATGATGTCTTGGATGGGGCGTGTGAACTATGGCTATAAAGGGAAATATTTGATTACGGCTACTGGCCGTTACGATGGAGCGTCGGTATTAGCTCCAGACCATAAATGGCGTTTTTACCCCTCTGTTTCCGCTGCCTGGAACGTAATGGATGAAAACTTTATGTCTTCCCTTACCTGGGTCAACGAGTTGAAACTACGTGGCGGATACGGGGTGACGGGAAATTCAGCTGTTAACCCTTATACCACGTCGGGTCCGCTGAGTAGAAACCCCTATGCATTTGGCGATGTGGCGGCTGTTGGGTATTTACCGCAACTGGTTCGAAATCCATTTTTGGGTTGGGAGCAAACCGCGCAATACAATATTGGTATAGATTTTAATTTATGGAACAGTAGAGTCAGTGGTTCATTGGAAGCTTATCAGGGAAATACCAGTGATCTTATCCTAGAACGGTCGTTACCTCCGGTATCTGGCTATGTTGAAAAGCTGGAGAACGTAGGGAGAACACGGAATACCGGATACGAGGTCACCTTGAATACGGTGAATATTCAGAAAGAGCACTTTACCTGGTCTACGTCTATCAACTGGAATACCAATAAAGAGGAGATTGTAGAATTGCAAAACGGAAAACAGGATATGTTGGCGGATCGCTGGTTTATTGGTCAACCTCTACAGGTTTTTTATCAGTATGATAATGCCGGTGTGTGGCAAAATACGCCGGAAGATCTCGCGGAAATCGAACAGTTTAACGCCAACGGACACCGTTTCTATCCAGGTACGGTACGGGTAGTCGATCAAAATGGCGATTATCGTATTACGGCCGATGACATGGTGATTCGGGGGACAACAAGACCGAAATGGTCGGGCGGTATTACAAATACATTCCGATACAAGGATTTGACTTTAAGTACGTTTATATACGCGCGCTGGGGACAGACTTTCTTTGGTGGATATCCGAATTCATATGGCGGTATATGGCCGAACGGACGGGTGGAGAACGATCTATGGTCTTGGGATAACCCGAATGGAACTTGGCCGATGGCTAGTAATTTACCAGGCCGTGAAAACACCAGCGTGGCGATGCAGTTCCACGACGGTTCTTTTATATCGGTTCGTAACATCTCCTTGACCTATGATTTGCCGAAGGAATGGCTAGCCAATCAATTTGTTAAAGGGTTGCAGTTGAATACACAGGTCATGAATCCGTTTATTTTTGGTAAGTCAGCCGTCAAAATGGGATATAACCCAGATGATGACACCAATTGGGAAAGACCTTCCGGAGATGGTAATCCGTTGGGGGGAAGTAATAACAATACCATCTTACCACAATCTTATGTGTTTAGTATCAGAGCGAATTTTTAGGGTGTTAAACAAGAAAAAAGAAAAGTCATGAAAAGATATATTATAGGGTTATTAATTGGGTCAATGTTCTTGTCGTGTAAAGATTTTTTGGAAGAGCGACAGGTATCTAATCTAACACAGGATTTTTACAACAACGAAGGCGGCTTGGAATCGTTGATCAAAGGGTTGTATGTGTACGCTCGGAATAAACACGAATGGGATGGCAGCGGTGCGCGTCTTATCGAAACGGAAACCGATGGTTACCAAACCGCTTCGGCACCTGTAGCACAATTTAATAGCAGTGAATATGGAACCGATGTGAGTCGTATTGCGGGAAATATCAACAACTTCTTAGGCTCAGAAAATAGCAACTATGCCCCTATGGGAGCCTATCCGCATATCAATAACTGTAATATCGCGTTGGCGCAGATCGACGAGGTGGCACCGGGTAGATTTGGGGAGGATGAAGAATTCAGAAATATCCGTATAGCAGAAATACGCTTTTTGCGGGCATGGGCTTATTATTTGATTTCAAATCAATTGGGGGCGGTACCTTTACTCTTGGACGCTAAGCGCGAAGACAATGGAATTTATTATTACCCCAAAGCAAGTTTGGAAGATATCTATAAACAGATTATTGCCGATGTAAGATTTGCTTATGAGTATTTACCGACAACGCAACCCGATCAGGGTAGGGTAACAAAACTAGCAGCAGGTCATTTTTTAGCGAAGGTTTATCTGAACCGGGCGCAGGCGGCCGGATTTCAGTCCAGTTCTGAAGAGCATTTGAAAATGTTGTATAAAGGAAATGTTAGTACAGATTTGGATTCCGTCATTACTGTGGCAAGTGAAGTTATCAACTTGGCTGGAGGACCGACAGGTTTGGCTCCAGATTATTGGACGCTGTTTGATCCGGCGGTATCCGAGACAAATCCACATCCTGAAGTTTTGTGGGCAGCACAATTTGATGTGAACTTGACCTTGCACAGCCGCTTTGGTAATCGTTCGGCTAACTACCATACAGGTAATTATACCAATCAATCGGGTGTACAGCGTTCGATGAAATACGGAAGACCTTTCGGAACATTTAAACCAACGGATTGGGGATATGATAACTTCCACGATCGGATGTATGACTCGCGCTATGCAAAGACGTTCGAACATCAATATATCAGCAATATGCCAGCGGCGACCAGTACTTCCTATGCATGGAATACCGCTGCGGCCAATTGGTGGAATGCAAATAAGCCGGCTGATGCGCCTACGGTAAGAGCGAATGAACAACGTATCAAGGAAAATCAACCTGCCATTATTTATGTGGAGAACACGAAAGAGACAGCGTTAGATTCTGCCATGGTACATAGCCAGCCGTATCAGTTTATTGTTCGGTGGGTGCGCTCGGCAGTTACGGGTAGATATTATTACCGACTGTTTATTGACGGTTCAAATTTAGGTCTTGCTACAGGGGCACCAGCACCATACTTAGCGTCTAGAAAACATGTAGACCCCTTGCGTGGAGGAAGCGCCGATGAGGCTAATTTTAATAGTGAATCGGGTACGCGCGATGCGATCTTAATGCGCCTCGCGGAAACCTACTTAATCCGCGCAGAAGCCTACGGACGCAAAGGAGATTATGGATTAGCGGTAGAAGATATTAACGTCGTGCGCCGGAGAGCTGCTTTCAAAGCAGGCGAGGAACGTCCACAAGTGCTCGTGAACTGGGACGCGGAGGCAGAAGATTTATTGCCTGAGGAGCGCGAGGCGCCTTATCAAAGTGTAGCGAATACGTTCGATAAAATAGCAGTATCGGAAAGCCATTTTACGGCAGGTACCGCGGAAGCCGAAAAAGAAAGTTACATGCCAACTATTACGTCTAAGGCCGATATGTTTATTCATTTCATTTACAATGAAAAAGCAAGAGAATTCATGTCGGAAGGATTGGCTTGGGAGGATCTTCATAATGCAGGTATTCTTTACGAGCGAACAGTACACTTTAACCAGATGGCTTCGAATCGCGCAGGTTTGTGGCCGGTGGCAAGTAACACCGCAAACGGGAACGGTCAGAATGGAAATGGAAAAGGACAAATGGAGAAATTTCATACGTTCCGGCCATGGCCTGATGCCTTCTTAGTGAGGCTTACCGATGAAAATGGTACGACACTGGATGAAGCGGCTCGAAAGGCTTATCAGAATCCGGGGTATTAATTCATAACTATATGGGGTATTCTTATTTATAATTTAGATAGGAATATCCCTTATAGAATATATGCTCCTCCCACCTAACTCCGACCAAATTCTGGTCACGCAGAGGCTTAAAAATTTGATTATTTGTTGTTCTTTACACGGAAAGTTCCATTTCAGCAAAGGGAACTATCGGCGATGATGCTCTTATTATTGAAGCAGTAACCCTTAAGAAAAGCAAATCTTAGACGTTAACAGGGGCTCGTTAGAGTCGGAGCGCAGGATACCGCAGGTTGCTATCAATTTTACAAAAGAATAACTTAGTTTAGTTGTTAAGTCGATAAATACGTACGTTATCAATCGCTTGACGAGAATATGTAGACCGCAGTCCGAAATAGCCTTGTGTCAATGGATCCGGATCACGGTGGCTGAATAGTTCTTGACCGTCTACGGAGAAGGTGGTAACGCCGTCAATCACTTCGGTACGGATACGATAGGTATGGTTTGCTTTCAACTTATGGTCGTGTTCGTAGAGTAGCGGTTTGGTTCCGCCACCTTCATATTTCCGGAAACGGGTTGTCGTATTGGTGTTGCCACCCATACCTACATAATATAATGATAAGGAGTCATAGCTTTCAAATACACCGGATCGGGAAAACAGGTTTTCATTGGATGGATCGCTGGCCATCCAAAATTGATTCAAATCGGAAAGTCGATCATTTGCACCGGTGTCTACGGCTACCGTACGTTCATATTCAATGGCATAATTGCCATCCAGTAGCTGATTTAACCATACAGTTACGCCGCCATAGGTGTCGAGCCAAAGTTTACCCTCCGCTACGTAGACGTGTGAATTCGGCTCCGGTGCTATTTCGGCTATCCATAAGGTACTATCCAACCCTTGTTCAAAAGAGTCTTCGAATAAAAGTTCGGGCTCACCGGAACGCGTTGAATTGGACTGGCATGCCAAAAACGTAGCAGTTATACCGATCGAGAAGAATATCAGATTTATCCATTTCATAAACCAAAAATAAACAAACAAACGTCAAAAGCCATCATGCATAGACCAGAAAAAAAAACGAACCAGGAGTCCAGGCGACAGTTTCTCAAGCAATCCACCGTATTGTTATCCAGCTTACCATTCCATGGTAAGGCCTCTTTCTCTGCGTTGCTTCCGACCACAAACTACGAACATGGAACAAACTTACGTTGGTTAGGTGATCATGTCCCCGCAAATAAACGTGGTGTAACTTGGGGTGTTCCGTGGAGCAAAGGGGAATTGAAGGCGGCGGAAACGTTGGTACTGTCCGCGGCAGGAAATCCTAACCTATACGTACAACATTGGGTGACGGCCCGATGGCCCGACGGATCGGTTAAATGGTCGGCGCATGCTGCGGTATTAGGACGTGAAGATTCCCGAGCAGATCTTGTTTTGCATAAAAAAGAAGGGAGACCCGTGCGAGCAGACAGATCAATTGTTGTCGCAGAAGATGATGACGTAATTCGCGTGGATACAGGTTCCATGCAATGTGTCTTCCCTAAAAATGGAGGTAAGCTAATCCAATCTATCCAATTAGGCACGCGAATAACAGCCACCGATGGCCAATTGGTACTCCAATGGCAAAATCTGCCGGAACCCACGGAAGGGGAACCGTTGCTGAGCGAAGCGCTCACGAGCGAAATCCGGAATGCGGTTGTAGAACATGCCGGACCTGTCCGGTTGGTTATCAAAACTACAGGCATACATCGCTCGGATACTGGACGCGAGTTGCTACCTTTTACCGTACGTTGTTATTGCTATCTTCATACCTCATCGATCCGAATGGTTCATACGTTGGTATATGATGCAGACGAATATAGCGATTTTATCCGTGGGTTAGGGGTACGGTTCACGGTACCGATGACAGATGCACTATACGATCGACACATCCGCTTTTTGGGGGATAATGGAGGGGTGTTCGGAGAGGCGGTAAAGGGGTTGACGGGATTGAGGCGTGATCCGGGTAAGGAAATTCGGGATGCACAGGTTATCGGGAAGGCAACACCTCCAATTTCAACATTCAATCCGCGCGTGGCAAATGGGCTATCCTATATACCCTCTTTTGGTGACTACTCGCTTACCCAACTCACGCCGGATGGTTTTGAAATCCGTAAACGAACAACGGCCGGTCACGGTTGGCTTGCGTCGGCTCACGGTCAGCGTGCCGCAGGAGCTGGGTATATCGGGGGTGCCAGCGGCGGATTGGTGTTCAGTATCCGAAATTTTTGGCAAAGTTTCCCGGCTCAGGTAGATATTCGGCATGCACATACCGAGGCGGCCAACCTCACGCTCTGGTTATGGGCTCCTGATGCACCGGCCATGGATCTCCGGTTCTACCACGACGGCTTGGGCCAAGATACTTATGAAAAGCAATTGGCAGGAATGGACGTCACCTATGAGGACTATGAACCGGAATTTGGGACACCTCACGGAGTTGCCCGGACAAGCGAGCTTGAAATTTGCGCATTAGATCATACACCAACGCACGAGGAACTTGCTAATAGGGTTAAAGATATGCAGGATCCTCCAGTGTTAGTATGTAGCCCAAATGACTATGAAACAAGTGGTGTTTTTGGAGGGGCTTTTACCGCTGGTCCACCAAAAAGCACGGCTGAAAAGGCTATTGAAGAGCAGCTTGCCTTTTATATTGACTACTATAAGAAGCAGATTGAGCAACATCGATGGTACGGCTTTTGGAATTACGGGGATGTGATGCACAGTTACGACTACGACCGACATATGTGGCGGTACGACGTGGGCGGGTTTGCATGGGATAATTCCGAGTTGTCTACCGACCTTTGGCTATGGTTCTATTTCTTGCGTTCTGGCCGACAGGACGTATTCCGCATGGCCGAGGCGATGACGCGCCATACCGGAGAGGTGGATGTCCATCATATCGGTCGTTTCGCACCTCTAGGATCGCGACACAATGTTATGCATTGGGGCTGTAGCGCGAAACAGTTGCGGATTAGCACCGTTATTAATCGGCGTTTTCTCTATTATCTCACTGCGGACGAGCGTATAAGTGATCTGATGCGGGAGCAGATCGAGGCTGTCCATACCCTCCAACGCATTGTGCCCGGTCGGAAGGTGGGCCAGATTGCCGCCAAGGACGGCGATAAAGTCAGCATGTCATTCGGCACCGATTGGGGAGCTTTGGCATCGGCTTGGTTTACCGAATGGGAGAGAACAGGTGACAAAAGAATAAAACAGCGTTTGCTAAACAGTATGAAAAGTATTGGTAATCAGCCTTATGGTTTTTTGACGGGTTCGGCAAATATGGATGTAAATACAGGGACGTTTGATCGGGCCGGACACCGTAATATACGTGTATCGCACCTTAACGCGGCGTTTGGCTTGTCCGAAATATGTACCGAACTTATTGACGCATTTGATGTTCCAGAGTTTACAAAAGCTTGGTTGCAATATTGTGAAGCTTTTAATGCCGACTCGGCCTGGCAGAAAAAAAACTTAGGACAAACCTTTCCTAAACCGAATTTAGGTCAGGGACACAGCCGGCTTACGGCCTATGCCGGATGGTTTTTGAAAGATCGAAAACTGAAAGAACGCGCTTGGAAGGAATTTTATGCCGGTGCCGCGGGCATGCAATTAAGTATACCGCCAACAATTCGTTGGGTACCGCCGGAGGTGTTCAGTGAGCGGGATGAGGCGCCTTTGTCTACCAATGCCGTGGCGCAATGGTGCTTAGCGGCAATGCAATGCCTAGCTTTGGCCGGCGATCCAATGGAGAATGGAATCTAAATAGCAGGATGCGGCAGGTTGCCGCTTTTAAAACGATGTAATATATTTGATATATACAGAAAGAACTAACAATCGAAGAACTAACAATAAACTATTTAAAAGAAAATACAACTATAAAAGTCCAACAAGTAACTAATAAATAATAGAATTTTAGACGAAACGGTAACGATGATTTGAATAGGATGATTAACCATGCTGTCAAGGTTTGGTATGCCGTACTGTCTTTCAGTAAATTTTTATAAACCTATAAAACTATGGTATGCGTTTTTACAAATTAACCTTTTTATTGGGGCTATTAACGGCATTCTGCTTGAGCTGTCGGAAAGAAGCATTCGACGACTATTACAGCCGCCCGGATGATCTGGAATCACCCATATATACTCGACTGGAAGAGGAAGGGAGGTTTTCCCAGTTTCGCCGTCTGATTGAAAAAGCGGGTTATATGGAGACTCTTAACCAAGCTGGATACTGGACACTTTTTGCGCCAAATGACGATGCGGTCAATAAATTTCTACAGGAGAGAAGTTATGCAACGGTAGAAGAGGTACCGGATGCTATCGCGGAGCAAATTGTACGCTATGCTCTGGTGTACAATGCTTTTCAAACCAACCACATTTCCGATTACCAGTCTAATTTGGGATGGGAAGAGGGATTGGGCTTTCGGCGACGTACTGCTTATTACGATGGCTTTCGGAAAGAAAAAGTGAAGATTGACGGCGTAGAAAAAGAGATTATCGTCGGGGCATCAAACCGGAATAACGTGACGGTGAACTTCGGAACACCGTATTATGTGGATGGTGATAACAACAATAAATATGTGACTTATTTTCACGAGAAGTACAGGCAGTTTAATAGTCTCCCTGCGGATGACTACCAGTTCTTTTACCCTTCTTTGGCGGCATCCAACTTTTTCTTTATGGGGGGAACGGTGGCGAAAACCGATATCATCGCCGAGAATGGGGTGATCCATGAGGTCGATGCCGTGACGTTACCCCGTCCGAGTTTGGATCAATACCTGAAAGAAAACGAAGAATACAGTTTCTTCCGGGACTCCATCCTACACCAGTTTTTCGTGACTTACGAATACAGTCCTACAGCAAGCAAAACCTATGAATACCGTACTGGACAAGTAGAAGAGGTGTACATCAAGGTGTATGATCCACTGTTAGCCTTTTCGCCTAACAATGAGAATTTTCTAAAAGAGGAGGATAATGACGGACAGCAAGATGGTTATAGTATGTTCATCCCGACCAATGATATCATAGAGCCCTGGATACGAAACGTATTTCTGGAACATTACAAAACGCTGAATCGGGTGCCCAAAGGTGTCATGGCGGATTTTGTGAACACGATGTTGTGGAAGAGCATGGTGTGGCCCAGTCAGTTTGACGGGAAAATGAATCTACATGAAGAACCGGCCCGCTTTACCAAAACCGATATTACGGACAAACAACTATTGAGTAATGGGTTCTTCTATGGTACGAATAAGATACAGGAGTCTGATTTATTTAATACCGTATATAAACACGTGATTTTGGATCCAGATTATTCGTTGATGCTGATGCTGCTCGAACGGGAACATAAACGTTTGGTCATCAATCCCGGCACGAATTTTACCCTGTTTTTGTTTTCCAACAGCTTACTCAATAGCTTGGGCTATAGCTATAATGAACGGCTGAGCGAATGGTCCTGGATAGATCGCAATGGGAATACAATAGGACATGGTCAAACAGAGACACGATTGGCTCGGCTGCTCTATAGCCATATCATCGAAACACCAAATGATGAGTTGGCGAATATTAATAGTACACAGGGCTTTATCCAGACCGGAGACCGTGCATTGCCAGGCGAATTTATCAAATGGAAAAACGGACATATTTACGCCGCTGGTAACGAACGTTTGCAGGAACCGGTACAGATTGTCGGGACGGCTAAATTCGGTAATAATGGACGTGTTTATTATGTAAACAACCTGTTGGAATTTTCGAACGAAACGGCGGGAGAAGCCATGGTGCGGGTGGCGACGGAAAACCCCAATGTTAGCCGGTTCTGGGAGTATGTCTCCAAATCACCACTCTACGTAGCGAACGACCGGGTGATTACCGGAGTAGCTGGTGGAAGCTTATATACCTTACTCATGCCAAATAATGAGGCAATACAGCAGGCCATAGATGACGGTATTTTACCGGCCGATCCGGCGACCGGCGATATTGTTGGTAAATTTCAGATAGAGAGTTTTATTAAATACCATATCCTGACCAATGTCAATGTTGCCGCTGATGGTAATCCGGATATTCTGTCTGCTGTTACTTTAGCGAAAAATTCCGACGATGAATCGTTGACGGTGAATGTTTCCAACGCTGTCGGTAACCTCCGCTTTGTGGATCGAAAAGGGAGAACGATACCTACAGTTTATACACCCGATCTATACCTGAGTGACCGCATCGTGTTGCACGAACTGAATGGATATTTAAACTACAACAATTAAATCCAGATTATGAGACAATTAACCTATAGTTTTACATTTTTATTGTTTTGGATGTGCTGTGTAGGGCATGCGGCTGTCGCGCAACACATTGTGCGCGGAAAAGCAGTGGATGCAATATCCAAACAGCCTTTAGCGGGTGTCACGGTATCGGAGCTAAGTGCAGACAACCGTACGGTAGCCGCAACCACAACGGATATTGAAGGTAACTATGCTTTAGCGGTTACTACCCCACTGAATCGATTGAATTTTTCGTTTATTAGTTACAATGCACAGGTCGTCCGTATCAACAGTAGAAACCAGATTAATATAGAACTGAGTACGAGTGACAGTCAAATTGAAGAAGTGGTTATTACAGGGGTCGGCGGAACACCACCCAACACGGGGTTGTTGAATATCTCCGCACGGGATTTGACCACGGCGACGGCGACGATTAATGCAAGCGTATTGCAGGACATGCAGTCGGCGTCTATAGATGAGGCCCTGCAAGGACGCTTGCCGGGAGTGGATATTGCCGCCAATTCTGGCGATCCTGGTTCGGGGATGCAAATTCGCATAAGAGGAACATCTACGTTAAGTGGAAGCGCAGAACCCTTAATTGTAGTGGATGGAATGCCGTATGAAACGGAGGTTCCCAGTGATTTTAACTTTGGATCTGCCGATGAAGATGCTTACGCCCAATTGCTGAATGTCGCTCCTGCGGATATAGAAACTATCTCGGTATTAAAGGATGCCGCAGCGACAGCCATGTGGGGATCTAGAGGTTCCAATGGCGTTTTATTGATCACGACGAAGCGGGGGACGATGTCGAAGCCGCGTGTGGGCTATTCCTTCCGTGGTGCACTTTCCTCGGTGCCCAGTGCTATCCCATTACTTAGCGGCGATCAATACTCTTCGCTGATCCCAGAAATGTATATGAACCGGACGGGATTACCTTTGAATACCTTGAACAGTAAAGAATTTCAATATGATCCGGGAGACGTCTATTACTATAATAATTATAGCCAGAATACGGATTGGATCAAAGCGATCAACCAAACCGGTCTGTCCAATGACCATACTTTCTCTATACAAGGAGGAGGAGAGAAAGCGCGTTACTATTCGTCCGTGGCGTACCTAGGGCAGCGTGGGGTAACGATCGGTACGGGTTTAAACCGTATCTCGGCACGGTTGAACCTCGATTACGATATCTCGGAACGCATCAAATTCCGCACCGACATCGCCTATACGCATACCGTAACGGATCGCAACTATGTCAATTCTAAAGACGATCAGGACAATATCCGGGGTGCAGCCTATATTAAAATGCCAAACATGAGCTTGTGGGAATACGATCCATATGGCAACCTCATGCCGGTTTACTTCTCGCCAGATCGAAATATTCAAGGGGCGTATCCGGGTACATATAACCCTGCGGCGATGGCGGACTATGCCTATAATAAGCATATGGGTGAACGGATTACACCGACATTTAACCTGCGTTATGAACTGATTAAAGGCATTCTCTTCTCGGATTTGAGTGTGATGTTCGATATGAATAACACACGGGTGAATAATTTTTTACCGCAATTGGCAACAGGTAGGCCTTATACCGAAACGGTAGTGAACCGTGCCGGAGAGTCAGATCGCGACGATTTTCGGATACAAACTAAATCGAATCTGATTTATACGCCGAATCTCGGTGATAAAATGAAGCATGATCTGCAGATGTTATTTTCTTGGCAAACGGATGATTTTAGGGGGTTGAGTTATGAGTCGATGATTTCCAATACAGCGTCCACATTGTTAACAGACCCCTCGAATCCGGGTCGGACGCAGAATAATGAGTTAGTCTTAAAAGGTGGTGAAGGACAATCGCGCTCCATAGGGGCTGTTTTCAGTACGCAGTATAAATTCTTAGACCGTTATATCGTAAATGTGGGCGTGCGTGGGGATGGAAACTCTAAATTTGGAACCAACTACCGGTACGGCTATTTTCCTTCTATTTCCACCCGTTGGCGCGTTTCCGGCGAGCGTTTTATGGAGCATCTACCGTTTATTGATGAATTCAGCTTGCGCGCAAGTTACGGTCATTCTGGGAAGGCGCCACGTTACGATTACCTTTTTTATAGCAATATTGTCAGCTTTGATCAGACTTATCTGGGTGAAGCGGGTACCGCTCCAGCGAATATGGCGTATAGAAATCTGAAATTTGAACGGGTAAAGGAAGGAAACGTAGGGTTGAACTTGGAAATGTGGAAACGGCGTGTACGGTTGGATATGGAGTTTTATCATAAACGCACGACAGATATGTTATTTGACGACCTCGGCGTACCGAATACATCCGGCTTTGAAAGTATATGGTTGAACTACGGCGTCATGGAAAATAAAGGTTGGGAATTGAATCTCCACGCTACGCCTTACCGTTCGAAGGATCTGATGGTTGATTTTTCCTTCAATATTGCACGTAATTTAAATGTAGTAAAGGAAGTTCCGGAATTCTTTGTGAATGAAGAGGGAACCGGGACGGTCAATGGCGATTACAAACGTTATCTGCAAATCAACAACCCCATCGGTTCGTTCTACGGATACCGATACGAGGGGGTTTATTCAACCCTAGACGAAACCATAGCGAAAGATGTCAACGGCCAACCTATTTATGGTCCAGATGGCGAACCCGTTTATATGCGGTTTAATTATCCTTATACCGATTATGTGTTCCAACCGGGCGATGCGAAATATGCGGATATGAATCATGATGGAAGCATTGATGAACGCGATATTGTATATCTCGGTAATTCCAGTCCGAAGTTTACAGGTGGTTTCGGTCCATCGATAACGATTAAAAATAGCCTACGCATCAACTTGTATTTTAATTTTCGTACGGGCTATGAAGTGGCGAACGATGCGTTGATGCACACGACGAAGATGACAAACTACGATAACCAATCTACGGCTGTATTACGTCGCTGGCGGAAAGAAGGCGATGTAACAGATATGCCACGTGCGCTGATGGGCGCAGGGTATAACTGGTTGGGTTCTGATCGATATGTGGAAGATGCCTCATTTCTCCGTTTCCGCTCGGCGACAGTGAGCTATACCTTTAATCGGGGCAGCGTAATCGATAGGCTCGGAATGAGTAATCTACGCTTATACGTCACGGGAGAGAATTTCTATACCTGGACAAGGTACCTCGGACAAGATCCAGAGGTGAATATAAAAGGCGGAATCTTTGGGATGGCAAGAGATAATTCACGCACGCCACCAACCATGCGCTTTACATTCGGTTTGTCGACAAGTTTTTAACCTAGAAGAAGATAGTAATGATACATATATTCAAAAAATCAATCCCTGCCTTGGCTCTTGCGTTGTTGAGTTTCAGTTCCTGTGATAAATGGCTGGATTTAAAGCCACAGGAAGGTGTCGTGGCAGAAGACTATTGGAAGACGAAGGAACAGGTGCGGTCTGCGGTCAACGGACTTTATATCTCTTTAATTACGAGTTCCTTAACGCAGGAGCTGTTTATGCATGGCGAAATCCGCACCGATATGATCGAGGTGAGTACTTTTGCGACACAGGCCTATACAGAATATCGGTTTTCGGATATGTTGTCTACCAATTCCTTTAGTAACTGGAGAACGTTTTATCGGATGATTAATTATTGTAATAACGTGATCGACAATGCACCCGATGTCAAAGCTGTGGATCCTACATTGAAACAAGCGGAATTGGATGCTTATATCGGGGAGGCACTCGCGATACGCGCTTGGATGTACCTCAACTTGGCACGTATCTGGGGCGATGTGCCGATTAAACTGAATTATACGGCCTCTGATGAAGACTTAGCATCGATTGCCAAATCATCGCAAAGCGAGGTGTTGAAAGCCGTCGTGGCAGACTTGGTTCGTGCCGAACCGATGGTACACGAAACGTTCGGGACTACGGCTGCAGATAAAGGAAAGATTACTCGTTATACCGTAAACGCGCTGCTGGCGGACGCTTATCTTTGGCAGGATGAGTACCAGAAAGCGGCAGATGCTTGCGACGAGATTATCGAGGCCGGTGTATTTGAACTGGTGTCGGGCGACCCATCGACCTGGATAAATGAGCTATTCGGACAAGGAAATTCCGTGGAAGGGATTTTTGAATTGCAATATGATCGGCAGCAGCTGAATCCATTTTATACACTGTTCCGACAAAATGCGCTCTATACCGCAGGACAAAACGTGTATGAAGATTTATTTCAATTTGATGCCACTGATCCCGAAAATTTTGATGTGCGTGGCGATCGGGGAGCGTTATCGACCGCGACCAATATGATTTACAAGTACCACGCTTTTAGCCGTACGCAAACCAAATCGCTGGAAGACTCCTATACCCATTGGATCGTTTACCGTTATGCAGATGTGCTCTTGATGAAAGCGGAAGCACTGAACGGTTTGAACCGTGGACAAGAAGCCCTAGACCTGATTTATACCATCCGGGAACGAGGAAATGCGATGCAAGGAACGGATTTGGATCCCGGAGCGGATGATGAGCAGGGAATTACCGATTTTATTGTCGCAGAGCGTGCTCGCGAATTCGCTTATGAAGGAAAGCGCTGGTTTGATGTACTACGCAACGCCCGTCGGAATAATTACGCCCGCTTGGATTTGATCACAGGTATGATCGTGAACTATGCGCCGGCAGATCGACAACAGGCGATGCTGGGGAAATACCGGGATGTAAATAGCCATTACTTGCCTATTTACTATATGGAAATACAACGCAGTGGTGGCGTATTGGAACAGAACGCTTTTTATGGAAACTAAAGATAGGAGAACGATGACGATGAGAAAAATATTAAAATTGAGTATCAGTCTAAGCCTATGGACAGGACTGTTTATGATGTTATTTTCTTGTACCAAGGAGAATTTTACGGAGACTACAGACACGAGCCCCAATATTAACCGTTTTTTGGCGGAACACGAAGATTATAGCCTTTTTGCCGAAGCACTTAGACAGGCTGGGGCAGCCTCCTATCTGGATGCTTGGGGAACATATACCGTGTTTGCACCGAATAACAGCGCGATGCAAACTTTTTTACAAAGCGAGGGAAAAGGTAGCGTGGGTGATCTCTCGGAGAGCGACGTGAAGGATCTGGTTAACCTGCATATCGTGCAGGATACCGTTTCGACAGGGCAGTTTCGGGATGGCAAGATTCAGCGGAACTCTGTTTTTGGGATGTTTATAACCACCGCTGTGCAAAATATTGACGGGGAATCCTATTTCGTCCTCAATAAAGAGTCGAAGATCATTATGCCCAATATTCGAACAGGGAATGGCGTGGTGCATGGTATCGACAAGGTATTTACGAAGGTGACGAATACGGTCATGCAGGAAATCGAAGCCGACCCAAATTTAAGTCTTTTTGCAGAGGCTTTGCACCTAACCGGTTTGGATGCCTTGCTCAATCAACGGGTAGCCGAAGAATTTTTCTCGGTACTGGCGGTGAGCAATACGGCTTTTGCACAGCGAGGTTTCAACACCATACAGGATTTAGTTGATGAGTACAATCATACGGGAAATCCGAAAAATCCAGAGGATAGCTTGTATATGCATATCGCATACCACATCTTACCCGACTTGAAATATGTATCCGATTTGGCCTTCTCCAGCTCACATACCACACAGGTACCACGGGAAGTATTGCTCGTTAAAGTGGATCGGGAAAAAATCCTGCTGAATGAGGAAGAATGGCTAGGTGAGTTGGAAGAAGGAGCGGAGGTAGACCGGGAAGCAAGTGACAATACGACTGTTAATGGTGTGTTGCATTATATTAAAGACGATATCTATATCAAACAACGGCAGCCGTTCCGCGTAGATTGGGATCCGGCGGATCAACCGGAGCTTAAAGTGGCGGGAGTCTATGGTAGAGGAGAATTAAGTTTTCCAGATGAAGCTTTTTTTAGAGATATAACATGGCCAAACACCAGTGCTAATAATTCGCCGTATTACAATGGTGTTGCAAGTGGAAGTTTCGGTGGTGCCGTTAATGGAGATTATATAGAATTTTACCTTAGAGCCTCGGTAATTCCTTGGGTTGAGTTGAAGACACCTGTAGTTGTGAGAGGACGCTACAAGGTTTGGGTAGGTTGGCGAACAAGAACGGATGATGGAGGGAATACGATTCGAACTTTTATCAATGGAAAGGAATTATCTCGGACACTGAATAATGGGGAGTACAGGATACGTACGTTACCTGAACGGGAATTGGAAGCATTGGGGTATAAAAAGCATGTATCCGCTAATGCCAATAATTACAACTGTAAAATGGTAGGTATTGTGGATATCGATATCACCGATAGGCAAACACTGAGGTTTGAGTGTAGTACAAACGCCAGAGCAAGATTCGACCTGGATTTTATCCAATTTATTCCAATCGATCAGGAGCAGATCTATCCGCAGTTTGATGAACAAGGCAATGCTGTTTATCCGTAAACCCTAATGATGAAGATAATGAAAAAACACGATATACTAACGCCAGTAATAGGATTGATTTGTATGCTATTGCTACAGGTCAGCTGCTCCGATCCATGGGATGAACATGCCCGGGATAACGAGGGACTGACAAACGAACCGCTATTGGAACGGTTGGAGAAAGAACCGGAATCAAGCGAATTTATGAAGTTGCTACATGCATCAGGCGTAGACAAAACGTTGGATGGGAACAATGCCTACACCGTCTTTGTACCCGAGAACAGCCGAATACAGGCTGTATCCTCTTCGCTGCAAAATGATGCGGAAGCCTTAGACCGCTTTGTGAAAAACCATATTGCCGTATCCACCCACCGCTTGAATGCCTCGGCGGATACGGTCCGCCTGACTATGCTCAGCGGAAAGACCTTAGATTTCGTAAACAGTGAAATTGATGGCGCAGCTTTTAGCAAGTCGAACCAAGCAGGAGCTGATGGCATGTATCATGTTATTACGGACGCATTGATACCTCGGCAGAGCTTATGGGAATATATGAGCGATCACAACGATGAACTGCAAAATGCGTTTATTTTAAGCTTGAACGAATATAACTTATACGATACAGCGGTTGTGGAAGATCCAGCAGATTATTATTTAAACAACGAGTTTTTGCGAAATGTGGGTGATATGCGGGATGAGAATCAGCGTTTTACCTATTTTGTCTTGAAGGACGCTGATTTTACAGCAGAGGTAGAGCAGTTTTTACCCTACGTAAACTACCGTAACCATGCTGATTCCTCGTATGCTATTGGCCAGTACGAAATTGTAAAAGATATGCTTTTTAAGCAGGCATACAGCAAGGACAATCTACCGGCTATGCTGCTGAGTGCATCGAATGTACCGTTCCCCGTAGATAAATCGGCTATTAGCCAATCGGTGCGATTGAGCAACGGCTGGGTACATATTTTGGATAGAGCGACACTGCCTGTTGTTAATAAGCTCGTCGATACCTATGTACAAGGGGAGGAGCCTAGCCGCTTTTCCGAATCTGTTACCGCGAGTACTTTCCATCGGATACGGAAAGACCCTTACGGTGAGTTTTTTAAGGATATCATGGTGCAAAATCATAAAGTATCCAGTTTGTCTATATTTTATAACCTGCCACGAATGTATAGTACTACCTACGATGTGTATTGGAGAGCTTTGAATGATATACAGAACAATGTGTTTCAACAGCGTGTTGGCGTTTTCGAATTTAATCCACGACCTAGCGAAGAGGATCCGGAAATACCAGTTCATGCACAAATTTTTCAATTCCCCTATACCAACGTGGAGCAAAATGACTACAACGAGGTCTATCTAGGAGAGTTTACATTGGAAGAATATGATCGAATTCTCACTGTACTGCAAGGGGCCGCAACTACTGATGAGGGAATTAACACCCTGGTGCTGGATTATCTACGCTTCGTGCCGAAACTAAAAACCAACTAAACCAATTAGATGATGCAATTAATATATAAACTATTTATTGGCGGTGCGGCATTAGCCACATCCATGTCGGTCGGGACGTTACAGGCAGGATCGGGAGCACCGTTCGTAAAACTGGAAATAACAACGGGGGCTGTTCAGGAAGTAACAATTTCGGGAACCGTTCGGGCGGCAGATAGTGGTGCACCGGTGGTAGGGGCTAACGTGCAGGTGATCGGATTCTCCGCAGCCATTACCGAAGATGACGGAACGTTTTCCCTCAAATTACCGTCGCCGACGGCTAAAATAACCATCAATGCACCCGGTTATCAGGAGAAAATCGTATTTGCAAAAGCCAGAGAATTGAATTTGGAGATTTGGTTATATGAGGACGGCTATAACCCTATCCGGCAGGAAGCGATCTTGTTTAATGAGAAACAAAGTGTCTTGTCGCATGCTACCGCCGTACAGACCGTGGATTTGGGGAAATATCAATGGAAAACGACGTCCAACGATAATACTGCACAATTTCTGCAAGGAAAAATTGCCGGTTTAAATGTGGTGCGCAATTCGGGGACGACCAATACCGGAGCAAATCTGAGCCTTCGGGGGATCAACTCGTTTTACGGTACGTCCAAACCGCTTTTGGTGGTAGACGGCGTGCTCTACGATGATGAGGATTATAGTGCCGACCTACTCGCTAATTACAGCGAATCGGGCCTGGCAAATATCGATGTGAAAGATATTGATAACATCTCCGTGTTAAAAGATGGATCGGCACTATATGGTACAAAAGGTGGCAACGGGGTGATCTTTATTACGACCTCCCGTGCGAAAGAGCTGGCGACACGGATTGATTTTCTGGCGACGACCGGTTTTAATAACAGGCCGAAGAACCTGCCGTTGCTGGATAGTAGAGGCCATCGAACTTACCTGTCGGAATTGCTGAGTACGCAGGGATTGGGAGCGGATTCTATTGGACGGTTGCCCTATTATCGGCTAGATTCGGAAAATACGGAGCGCTATAGCTATATGAATGAAACCGATTGGCAATCGGAAGTCATGGATCACAGTATCAACCAAAATTATTACCTTAAAGTGGCGGGAGGTGATAATATCGCGCAATATGCACTATCTGCGGGCTATACCAACGATCGAGGTGTTTTGAAGTACGATAACTTTACCCGTTATAACATGCGCCTCAACGGCGACTTGACATTATCCGAAAAGTTTACCGTGCAGAGCAACCTGTCCTTTTTCTATAATCGGCAGGATATTCGAAACCAAGGGGTGGACTCGCATTCCAGCCCGTTATACCAGTCGCTGATCAAATCACCTTTCTTGGCACCCTATGGTTTTGATGAGCAAGGCAATATGTCGCCAGTATTTGCAGATGTGGATGTCTTTAATCAGAGTAATCCGGCGGTGTTGGTTAGTGAGAACACGATAGGACAGAACCAGAGTTACCGTTTTGTCGGGAATTTACATTTCAACTATCAGTTTAATGAACGTTACGCTTTGCGTACAATTGCTGGATTGGTGTACGATAAGGGTCGGGAGAATTTTTTCCTACCGGAACTAGGCGTGTTTTCCGAAGAGCAACCGACGGCAGAGATACGGAACGAAGCGGGGATTCAGAACCGTAAACTTTTTGCATTGTTTAACGACACGTACTTTAGTGCGAACAATACCTTCGGGGCAAATCACCGGTTAAGCAACCGGATTGGCTTCCGTTTACAGCAGCGCAACGCGGAATATGATTATGGTTTGGCGTTTAATACGGCAAATGACAATTATGTGAACGTAACGGGTGGAAGTAACCTGTTGCGTCAGATCCGCGGTGGTTTTGGGAATGCAAATTGGGTAAATGCCTACATGTCGCATAATTATGCGTATAAGGAGCGCTATCTATTGCGTTGGGATGCCGCTCTCGACGGTTCCTCGCGTTTTGGTAACGAGGCTCGTCGAGGAACCTTGAAGCTAGGTAAGGATGCCTTTGCCTTGAATACAGCGCTCCACGCGGCTTGGGTGGTTTCGGCAGAAGACTTTTTCCGTACGGATGCTATTAATCTCTTGAAATTACGAGCTTCTTATGGTATATCCGGAAATGATGACATTGGCGACTATGCTGCACGGACCTATTATATTTCCCAAAATTTTCTGGGCATACAAGGACTTATCCGGGGCAATATCGGAAATCCGGCCCTGCAATGGGAACGTGCCTTCAAAACCAATCTAGGACTTGATCTGTCGATAGCAAAAGAAAGGGTAAATATATTGTTGGATCTCTATAACCACCGTTTCAAAGACATAATTACCTATCAAGCACTTTCGGCACAGACAGGTATGGATCTCGCCTTTACGAATGGGGCAGCGATGCAGAATAACGGATTGGATTTGAACATCACAGGACGGCTAATCAACAAACCGAATATGAAGTGGGATATGGGGCTACAACTGGCGACCTATCGGAATAAAGTGTTGACGCTGCCGGACGGTGCCTTTGAGACGACGTATTATGGTGCCCGCATGATTACCGAAGAGGGAGGTGCGGCCAACCAGTTTTACGGCTTACAGACCTATGGTGTATTCGCTACGGCACGTGACGCGGCGAATACGGGTTTGAGCAGACGATTAACGGATGGTAGTTTGTTGCCTTTTGAAGCGGGAGATGTGCATTTCGTGGATCAAAATGGCGATAATATCATCGACGAAAAGGATCGGGTCGTGATCGGTAACCCGAATCCGAATTGGTTCGGTTCGTGGCATACGACGCTACGCTACAAACGTTTTTCGATGCATGCACTGTTTACCTATTCACTGGGTAATGATGTATATAATGCAACACGCCATCGACTGGAAAGCGTATCCGACTACCATAACCAAAGCATCGCGGCGAATTACCGTTGGAAAGAGGAAGGGCAGGTTACGGATATGCCGCGGGCAAATTGGGGTGATCCGTTGAATAACGCCGAGTTCTCCGATCGCTGGATAGAAGATGGCTCGTACCTGCGCTTGCGCACGATCAATTTTGGTTACCATATACCGGTTAATCACGATATCCTGAAATCATTTGATGCTTTTCTGACGGTCAACAACCTGTTTACGGTGTCTAGGTATTTAGGATACGACCCGGAGTTTAGTGCGAATAGCTCGATCTATAGCCAAGGTATCGATATCGGTATGACACCGCAATTTAGGACAATACAGGTGGGAATTAAGGCTGGGTTTTAGGATAATAGTTAAAAGAGTGAACATGAAAACGAGAAAAATGAAACGTATTACGATATATGGACTGTATGCTGCACTAGCATGCTTGACGTTCTCTTCCTGCAGTAAATTTCTCGAGGTAGAACCGAAGGAAGTGTTGGTCAAAGAACAGATGTATCGAAATATATACGACGCCGACGCAGCCGTTATTGGCATCTATGGTAAGCTATTGTCATTAGCGGAGCAGCACATCCTATGGAATGAACTGCGTGCCGATTTACTGACCGTAACCAACCGAGCAAACCCGTATTTAAAGGAAATCAATACCAACGATGTGGGCGCCATCAGTGTTGATAATCCCTATGCTAATCCACGTAAGTTTTATGAGGTGATCCTCAACTGCAACGACGTGCTGACGAATTTTCAGGTTATGCGGGCGGAGAATAAATTTACGCCGGAAGAGTATAACCAACGCTATTCGGATATCATGGCGGTGCGGAGCTGGGTATACCTGCAATTGGGGATACATTTCGGACGTGTACCCTATATCACTGATCCGTTGGAAGACACCGATGCAGTATTGGATAAAGACAAATATCCACTCTTGGAGTTTGAGCAATTGCTGACGAAGCTTATTGCCGATATGGAAGCTGTTCCGTATAAGTTGCTGTATTCGGATACGGAGTCGTTGATGTTCAATGTGGATGGCTACACGATGGAACGTTTTTATATCAATAAGCAGGCGTTATTGGGCGATTTGCATTTGTGGAATAACGATTATCAGAAAGCGGCGGAATATTATAAGCTGGTGATGACCAGCTATGATAATCTCGGAAACGACGGCTATCGTTACGATCGGTACAAGATTAAATGGGCAGAGATATCAACCAATAATGATATTGCTGTTGGGTATTTACGCTACCGAGAACAAGACGTGCGTACGTTGATCAACAGCAAAACACAGGGCTGGCGCTCGATGTTTTCCCGTTCGCAGGATGAGCTGTGGAATACGGAGTGGGTGTGGACCTTGCCCTTTAACAGTAATTTTAATCCGCAGAACCCTTTCATTCGTTTGTTTGCGGCTAATGGGGGCGATCACTTGCTAAAGCCAAGTCAAGAATCGTTGGATCTATGGGGTAATCAAACCCAGCGCAACGGCGTGCCTTATGACGCGCGACGGGATTTATCGGTATCGATGATCGGACAGGAGGGCGTCGTGACAAAATATACCGACGAGTTCTCGGATATCGAAACCATGTTGCCAATCGATAAATTTCAGCGCGGGGGTAAATGGCATCTTTATCGGGCAGCGAAATTGCATTTGCGCTTTGCCGAGGCTGCTAATCGGGATGGGCATCATAAATTGGCGGTAGGACTGTTGAATAACGGTGTGGGGCGGATATATGACGATCCCAATCAGTCCGATAAAACGGATGTACAACAAACGCATTTGCCGTTTCCATATGATTTCGATGCACGTAATGGGAACAATCCACGTTATCGCGCCACTTGGCACCGAAATGATGGTCTTCGGGGAAGAGCTTATCTCACCTTTCGGGAAATCAATCCGACAGATAGCTTGACCCAAGTAGAAGATTACCTGATCGAAGAAGCGGCTTTAGAGATGGCGTTTGAAGGCAGTCGTTGGGAGGATTTGGTGCGAATAGCGATACGTCGTAACGATCCATCCTTCTTAGCCGATAAAATTTACGAAAAATTAAGCAAGGAAGGCCATCCACAGGCAGATGCTGTCCGCAGCAAGTTGATGAACCGCGAGAACTGGTATTTGCCGTTTAACTGGGAACAGTGATTAATTGTTAATCGTTAATGACGAGTAACTAAGTGAGATGATGACAAGGTGATGAGGTCTAAAAAACTACAATAATGAAGAAATATATTTATCTTTTTTTAATGATGTTGTTTACCATTGGTTTTTCGGTGTCGGCGCGCACATATTACATCGCTGTGGACGGCGATGATAACCAAGAGGGGACAAAATCAGCTCCTTTTGCGACACTGAACAAGGCGCAATCACTGGTGCAATCTGGAGATACGGTATACTTCCGAGGAGGAACGTACAAAATTAAGCCCGAACAGATTATGACGCCTACCAGTGGAGGGATATGGGCACATGTATTCGATATGAGTAAAAGCGGGGCGAGTGAAAACCAACGCATACATTATTTCGGGTACGAAGGTGAACGCCCCATATTCGATATGTCTGACGTGAAACCGGCCGATCGTCGGGTAATTGTCTTTTACGTCAGTGGTTCCAATCTCCATTTTAAAAACTTTGAAGTGATCGGCACACAAGTGACTATTGTGGGACATACGCAGTCGGAATGCTTCCGTAACGATGGGGGGAACAATAATATCTATGAAAACCTCGCCATGCATGACGGTATGGCGATCGGATTCTATTTGGTGAGAGGATCCAATAACCTCGTTTTAAACTGTGATGCTTACAACAACTGGGATTATATCTCCGATGGTGGCCGTGGAGGGAACGTTGACGGATTTGGTGGGCATCCGACGAATGCCACGAGTACCGGTAATGTGTTTCGTGGTTGCCGGGCGTGGTGGAACAGCGACGATGGCTTCGATTTAATCAGTGCTTACACCGCTTATACGATTGAAAACTGTTGGGCATTTTATAATGGTTATAAACCGGGAACTTTTGAAACTGCGGGAGATGGAACCGGTATAAAAGCAGGAGGCTATGGTATGGGAGAGAATGCGGACGCACCATCGGCGATCCCGATGCATGTTGTCCGGAATAATATTGCCTTTCAAAATCGTAACCAGGGGTTGTATGCGAATCACCATCTTGGTGGAATCCTATGGGAAAACAATACAGGTTATAGAAACCCTTCTAATTTTAATATGCTGACCCGTAAGTCTAGGGAAGAGGCTGTTGATGTAGATGGATATGGACATATTATCCGCCATAACCTATCCTATAGCCCGCGTACCGCCGGGCAACATATCGTGAATGTAAATCAGGAACTTTCTCAAATAAGCAATAACTCTTTTCTACCGGTGAATA
Source organism: Sphingobacterium arenae (assembly GCF_014692505.1). Classification (GTDB taxonomy): domain Bacteria; phylum Bacteroidota; class Bacteroidia; order Sphingobacteriales; family Sphingobacteriaceae; genus Sphingobacterium; species Sphingobacterium arenae. Next base: position 1,081,042 of record NZ_JACNYK010000001.1, read on the forward strand.
TGGAAGTAACGGCAAACGATTTTATGAGTTTGGATGAGGCTCAGCTTTTGTGGCCGCGGCAGTCTGATGGTAGTTTACCAGATATTGATTTCTTGAAATTAAAGACGAGTAGTACATTTTATGCCGCTGGGATGGGCTATTTCTATACACCCTTGGGTAGTGCCGTTTCGTATGAGTGGATTGAAGAACCGACCATTGTCGTTGAGCATCATGTGGCGCGGATCGTCGGGAATGGTGCGGGACGTTTTAACAGCTTTTTTGTCAACGGTACACGGACTCCGTTTAATACGGGACGAGTAGACTTAACGACGTATGAAGGGGAGGTGGATCTACGTGCGGTTACCGCAAGTGGCGATGTGATCCGATTGAAAATAACAAAGTAAGGGGGATAGGATAAGATAATTATGAAAAATAGTACAGATAGACACTTTATCATGCTTTTGCTGTTGTGCGGAAGTATATGGACAGCTTGCGAAAAAGAGAAAGCGGTACCGCTACAGGCGCTGGAGCTGGATAAAAATAATATCGAAATTCTGGAAAATTACACGTCAACCGTAGAAGTTATAAGTGGTAACGGAGATTATACCGTTTCAGAGCCCTCGCTGGTCGAAGTGGAGGTGAACGGGAATACGATTACGTTTACCGCGACGGAAAATTATGGTGAGGAGCGTCTATTCATCATGGATGGGACAGGGAGAAAAGCAGCGGTGGATGTCAAAGTAATTCCCGCGGTACTCAGCGCGGACGATCCCCGCTTTTATTGGGATGGATTGGTTGAACTGGAGCAGGCTAACCAGTGGAGTACAACGGTTATGGAAAATAAGATTGCCGCAACCAATATCACCGAAAAGAAGCAATTTGTACTGTCGTGGAATGGCGAGTTTGCAATCGGTGTAAAGCCAAGGGCAACACTTCGTATAATAGATGATGAAGGTAAACAGGATATCAGTTTGACGAAACTGGAAATCCTGGCAATCGATAGAAGTAAAAATTTATGTACGATTGTTTTCTATAAAGATAGACAGAAGGGCGAAGTGGTGTTCGTGTTGCCGTAATCTGGTATGGCGAGGCATGACGCTACAGGATAGTTTCTTGCGTATAAAATACTACACTTGTCTATGAACCTATAGTGAACTGCATTTTATTAAACCGTTATGGTTCACAAGGAGATGTTTAGTTTATTTTTAACGCGTTACGTTTGGTATGGCTTTACCTCCAGTAGATCCCGAGACTATCTGCCGCTTAAAGCATGGCGATGAGGCAGCATTTGAGGCGGTTTTTAATCGGTATCATACGTTGTTATATCAGTTTGCGCTGAGTTACGTAAAGTCCGAGGAGCAGGCGAAAGAGATCACACAGGAAGCGTTTATCCAACTTTGGACAAATCGCGATAAGCTTTCGCCAGCGCTGCCTTTATACCCTTATCTGTTCACCCATGTGCGGAGAGCAACAATAGACGCCTTTCGAAAGCATGCGATCGCGACCCGCTATGTACAAGACTACATGCATTCTGGTCGTGATTACCACGAGGAGACAGAAGCTTATCTCGGCTGGAAAGAACTGAAAGAGCTGACCGATTCTGCTATAGATAACCTTCCGGAACATCAACGACGTGTTTTCGTGATGAGCCGGTTTGAAGGATTAAGTTATGAACAGATATCCGATGATTTAGGTATTTCCAAGCATACCGTGAAATATCATCTCATGCGTGCACTGAAAACATTAAAAAGGGTCTTGGCACATTACGAGATCTCCTGTACAATCCTATTTTATTTTTTTTTATAAAATTTTATTTTTTTCACTACCCGTTTTTCGTGTTCGTTCGTTTACCTGTATGTAAACCGGCAAGCTAACGACGATGGATGAACAACGTGTACTGTATTTATTGAGGGGGTATATACAAAATAGGCTCTCCAATCGTGAAAAAATCGAACTATCGGAAATTATGAAATCCGATGGAGACAACCCACTATTGGGCGAGCTGATGGAAGAAGTCTTTGCCGAACATCGACATACAATAAAGGATTCCAGTACGCCCTCTTCGCAGATGTGGCAGGCTATACTAAACGATGCTCGTTTTTTTGCAAACGAGGAAAGAACAATAAACCGAAAATCTTTTTTATCTACATGGTATTATCTGGCTGGTGCAGCTGCTTGTATATTGGTCGGTTATACTATTTACTTTTTTCAGCAAGGGATCGAAATGCCCAACAGGGGCGACGAGATACTGATCACGACTACCGAAAAGGCCATTACACCCGGACGTGAACAGGCTACACTGACCCTACCCGGTGGAAAAGTGGTCGCGCTAGATTCGTTAAAAGAAGGCACTTCCTTGCAAGGAGAAGGTTTTACACTGCGTTTTGAAGATGGACAGATAAAGACAGATGGAGCGAACGATCAACTGTTGTCGGCAACAACCACCTTACGGACACCTCACGGAGGCGAATATCAGACACGATTATCAGACGGTACTTCCGTATGGCTAAATGCGGGTTCCTCGATAACTTATCCGCTTGTTTTCCATACAGACAAACGAGAAGTCACTATAACGGGGGAAGTGTTTTTTGATGTAGAGAAAGACCGAAACAAACCTTTTGTGGTGCATGCGGAAGAAACATCCATTACCGTGCTCGGGACGAGCTTTAATGTGTCGGCGTATCCCGAAGATATGGCTATTCGCACGACGCTCATCGAAGGTAGTGTCCGTATGCAAAAGGGCCAAAAAGTAAAAAATTTACTGCCGGGGCAACAAGCCCTTGTTCAGAAGGGAGAATCTAACGATATAACCGTTCAGACGGTGGATATAGAGGAAGCCATTGCCTGGAAAAATGGATATTTCTATTTTCATAAAGAAGATATCCAAAGCGCGATGAAAAAGATAGGACGTTGGTATAATGTCGAGGTGAAATACGAAGGGGAACTTCCAGATAGAGGACTCGACGGTACGATATCGAGAATGGAAGATCTGCGACAGCTGCTGGATGCCTTGGAATTGACAGGCGCTGCTCAATTTTCATTAGAAGAAAGGAGGATTATTGTAAGAAAATAAAGTTACTACATCACAGCAGGCAGTAAAAATACATTGGGAGTGCGGACACACCCCCAATGAGAAATAAAGCTTGCTTTCATTAGTTTTTGCGTTTAACCAATATAAAAGCTTTACCAAATGTATAAAAAAATACCTATAAGAAGGTTCAGGACAGAATATCGCCTGAGCAACAGATTTATTTTGATGATGAAACTAATCGTATTCCTAACTTTGCTGAATATACATTCGGTGGTAGCCACCGGCTATACCCAGCGAATAACAATCGCCAGCAAACAAATATTACTTGAGGATGTGTTTCGCGAAATTCGAAAGCAGAGCGGCTACAATATTATCGTCGGTACACAACTACTCAACGAACAGCAGAAAATCGATTTAAATCTGCAGAATGCGACCATCGAAGAAGCCCTGCACCAAAGTTTGAAAGGGCAGCCATTATCGTATGAAATTAGAACGAAAAATATTATTATTAAGCCGGCTCCATCTGTAAAGGAAAAACAAGAAAGATTGTTACAGGGACAGGTGCGTGACGAACAAGGACAGCCAGTTATCGGAGCGTCTATCACCATCAAGGGTGACCTTGGAAAATCGACCAAAACGAATGATCGAGGTATATTTTCATTGGAAGTAGCGCAGGGACAAATAATAACGGTCTCCTTTGTTGGTTTTGAAAAACAGGAAATCGGCATACGCAATCAGCAACATCTACAGATAACATTGTTGCAGGAACAGACAGGCTTGGATGAAGTTGTTGTTATTGGCTACGGCACGCAGAAACGATCGAATGTGATTGCTCCTGTATCGACAATGCAAGCAGACGGTATAGAGGAGCGCCCAATTACCCGGGTGGACCAAGCGCTGGTTGGGCAGATGGCGGGTGTCCACGTCAAACAGACAACCGGCGTTCCAGGAAAAGGGTTTAGCGTCCAGGTAAGGGGTTCGGGTTCCATAACCGCAGGACGAGAACCGTTATATGTATTAGACGGTTTTCCGCTCGCTGTAAATAGTCAAAACTCGAATGGAGGATATACCAATGGAAATCCATTAGACAATATCAACCCCAATGATATTGAATCTATTCAGGTACTAAAAGATGCATCAGCGGCAGCCATCTATGGTTCAAGGGCTTCTAATGGGGTTGTGTTAATCACCACGAAACAAGGAAAAGCGGGTGTGCCTAAAATAAATGTTAATGCGTTTAGTGGCATATCCAAAGCGACCAAAAAGATTGATCTTTTAAGTGGAGAAGAATGGATGGCTCGGGCAACCGAAGTTATCAATGCACAATGGGAGGCATCCGGTCCTGGTAGATCTGCTTTGCAGAGCACCGAAGAACGAAGGCAGATATTAGGGCTTGGCGAGGGAGCATTTAATACCCAATATATGTTAGATGATCGATGGGCCATACCCGGGCATCCAGGTTTAACAATTATCGATTGGCAAGATGAATTATTTAGAACAGCACATAGTAATAACTTACAGTTAAGTGTGAGTGGTGGAACCGATGTGGTGAAGTATTATATTTCCGGAAATTATGCCGATCAAGAAGGTACAATTATAAATCAGCGATATAGACCGATATCGGGTAGAGCGAATGTGGAGGTCCGACCAACCAAAAAAATGCTATTGGGGATGAATATTGCACCAACCTACTCTGAACTCCATGAACCGGGGCATGGAGGGGGATCGACAGAGGGTAAAGATGCCTTCCTTCATCGATCGCTCATTTTTAGTCCTGTCGCCGAAGCGTATATGGGATCGGATGTTAATGCTTATAATAATGATAGTTACCGGTGGGGTACGCGAAACAACAGTTCGGCAGCGATTGCTCGTGAAACCATTGGTCTAACGAAAAACTTCCGTACGATTGCTTCTTTATTTGGAGAATATGAGCTGGTGAAAAATCTAAAGTTTAAGACCACATTAAATTTGGATCATACGGATGCGAGTACCAAGAAGTTTACACCGCACACGGTCAATGGAAACTTGACTACCCGAATGAATAATCCGGGAGAAGTCACACGTGGATCGTACGCTACTTATCGATTAAAAACATTTGTCAATGAAAATACCTTGACTTATAATGCACAACTCGAGGATGTACATGATATTTCTGCCTTGGCAGGATTTGCGTATAATCATACGTCGCTAGATGCGTCCAATATGGCATCTGCCGGAGGGTTTACCAATATTTATGTGACGACGCTGAATGGAGCAGCAGCAATCACGGGTAATACGACAGAAAATGAGAATACATTGCTTTCTTGGTTTGGCCGACTTCAGTATGCGTATGATTCCAAATATTTATTTTCCGCTAGTATTAGACGAGACGGCTCCTCGCGTTTTGGTGTTCGTTCGAAATGGGGGTGGTTTCCCTCGGCGTCTATCGGTTGGCGGGTTTCGGAGGAGGCTTTTATGCAAGATATAAAAGGGATAAGCGATCTTAAAATCCGCGGTAGCTGGGGGAAATCGGGGAATAACAATATTGGGGATTATACCAGTATATCCACGCTCGGAAACTTTAATTACAGTTTTGCAGGAACGCAAGTGGGTGGCCTAGCACCCGACATTATCGCTGATCCTAACCTGAGTTGGGAAAAATCCAATACATTCAATATCGGTGTCGATGCAGGATTTATCCAAAACCGAATTACGGCTAGCTTCGACTACTACAGTAAAAAAAACACAGATCTGTTATTGTATGTGCCTACGGTGGCGGCTTCGGGATTCCGAAACATGCTGACGAATATTGGGGCTGTTAAAAACAGGGGATGGGAAGTGGAATTGTCGACCAGAAACTTAACGGGTGCTTTCCAGTGGACAACTGCTTTCAATCTCAGTCATAACACCAACGAAATTCTTCAGTTGGGCAGAAATAACACGACTATAGAAGTCCCCTTACCTTCCAATTATAGCGGTGATGCTTTCACTATGCTCCAGGTGGGGCTTCCGATAAACAGTATTTACGTTATCCATAAAAATGGCATATTAACACAAGCAGACTTTGATAATGGAACGGCAATTGTTCCCGGTCAACAAATTGGCGACCCTAAATATGAAGACGTTAATAAAGATGGTGTTATTAATGCCGCAGACCGTCAAATATCAGGACAACCTAATCCAACGCACGTTTGGGGGATAACAAATAATTTTCGATATAAAAATTTCGACCTTTCCGTTTTGTTACAGGGACAGCGTGGAGGATCTATTTATTCCTTGCTAGGTCGTGCTATAGATGTAACGGGCGTGGTGTATACGGACAATCAATTGGGTATCCATCGAGATCGATGGACACAGGAGAATCCCGATCCATCTGCAGAACGGGGAAAAGCAGCATCGTCTAACTTTACGCCTGTCAACAATACAGATTGGCTCTATTCCACAAATTATTGGCGGGTGCGTAATATAACCGCCGGATACAATTTTAAATCTAGACAATCTTTTTTTGATTCGTTTCGGATATTCTTTACGATGGAGAATTGGTTTGGAAATGATAAATACTATGGTGGATATAACCCCGAAGCGGAAACTTCTAACGTCAGCGGCGATTCGAAATTTCCGATCGCAGCAGACTATGGTGGAATGTCACTTCCCAAGTCAATAGTTGCTGGTATTAATGTTACATTTTAAAAGAATTGATATGAAACTACGTTTAGTTATCCCGATACTGGGTGCTGTCCTATGGTCAGGATGCGCCGACAGATTAGAATTGATACCACCGTCAAGCGCGACTTCGATGGTTTTTTATAAAACAGAGAGTGATTTTTTACAAGCAACTAACGCGGTGTATGCCGATTTAAAATCGTATCCTACCCGGGTGTTAGACCTTTCCGAAACACGGTCGGATAATATATACGGCGTATCTGATGATGGCAAGCGTTATTGGGATGATATTAATAATCTATCTCCTTCTTTGGCTTCTAATTCCAAGGTGCAGTCTTGTTGGACGGACAATTACAGTGGAATCTTTAAAGCAAATACGTTACTAGAGCAGCTAGAAGCTGTAGGGGAAACCGTCTTAGATGAGACCATAAGCGTAAGGCTAGAGGCAGAAGGACGATTCTTGCGCGCTTTTTATTATTTTGACCTTCTAAAATCGTTTGGAAAAGTTCCCATTATTGATCGCGTTATGACAGCAGAAGAAGCTGAAAATATTGCACGGAGCCCCGTGGAAACGGTTTATGAACTAATTTTAAATGATTTGAAGTTTGCAGCTGAACATTTACCCGAATCGTATTCGGGGCAAATGATTGGGCATGCGACACGTTACGCGGCGAAAGGGTTACTTGCACTAGTTCATATGACGCGTTCTGGAGAAACCTATGGTATCGAAGGGCCGGGGTTAGGAATGAATGAATGGACGGAAGCAGCAACGCTATTAGATGAAGTCATACAGAGTGACAAATTCCGTATGTTGACGTCTTATGCGGAAATTTTTGACTACGATAACGAGAATAATGAAGAGGTTATATTTGATGTTCAATATATATCTGGTGGGCTAGGGTTGGGGGCAGAGTATCCTTCGTTATTTCTTCCCGACCGATATGTACAACAAATTGCTGGGTTTGCGGGAGGAGTAATGGTGCGCCCACCCTCAGTAAATTTGCTTTCATCTTATTCAGACGAAGATAAACGACTAGCGCTATCCGTGCAGTTCGGATTTACGGATGGTGGTCGATACGATCCCCGGCCGATGTTGGTCAAGTTTGTAGATGCAAGTAAAAAAGGCACCCGTTGGACGGATTGGCCATTAAATTTTATTGTGTTGCGTTATACAGACATCTTGCTATTGAGAGCGGAATGTATCCTTCATGGGACTCCAGGAACCATGGACGATGTTCTAGAGGTTGTGAACGCCGTGCGTACACGGGCGGGAATTGAACCTGTTCAGACGGTTAATTTGGATTTTTTAATGGAAGAGCGGAGAAGAGAGTTTATAGGTGAGGGAATACGGTGGCATGATTTGGTGCGATCTGGACAAGCAGTGTCGATTATGAATCGATGGTCCGATGAGGAAGATGACAAGAATGCCATCAATACGATGACCGAAGACTTTATTATTTATCCTGTACCGCAGGCAGAGTTAAACATCAATCCCGGGGTATACGAACAAAATAAAGGATATAATTAACAGGCAAAGACGTTGTACTGATTATGGACTGCGTATACACAGCCCCATATCGGCAAAGCCGTTATGGGGTTGTGTATTTCTATATCTATTCGTCGTTCTTTTTACACGCGGCTGAATTTTTGCAAAAATTAGCATGCAAAATATAAATTTGTATATTAGCTTTTAATTACAACTAACTTACTTCCTTTTTCAATTGTAAGCGACTTGTCCATGAAAGCTACAGATCAAGATAGGCTCCTTTTCAAAAAGCATTATCGTGCTTTATGTTATTTTGCGTGGCAAATGGTGCAAGACAAAGAGACTTCGGAAGATTTGGCACAAGACGCTTTTGTTGCCTACTTAAATAATAAAACAACACTAGCGAATGATGAAAACACCATAAAATCTTTTTTGTATACTTCGGTAAAGCACGCTGTATACAACCTAAGCCGCCATAACAAAGTCGTACGAAAATTTTGGGAACGTACGGTATTTACGGAGTCGGATGACATCGATTACGAACACCAAATTATTCGGGCGGAATTCACAATAGCTGTACACGAAGCATTAGAAAAACTCCCAGATGGCTGTCGAAAAATCATGACGATGAGTTATGTCGACGGCTACTCCAACGAAGAAATTGCCCAAGAATTACAAGTGAGCATCAATACCATCAAAACACAAAAACGTCGAGGGCTTAGTGTCCTGCGCGAAAAGCTGAATTTCAATTACTTCTGGCTGTTTGTGCTGGCGCTTAGTACATTGTGAGAATTGCACAATTCCCTCCTTAACATGAGATGCCACATATAAAATTTTGAAATATGTAGAAATATTATGTATGCAATATCCCCTCATTCAAAATTTTAAGTGGCGAGGTTTTTTGTTTCTTTTTTTCTAAAAAAAAGAAAAATAAATTTCTTGTCACCCCAAATCCTAATTTAGGTTTCTTAACTTAAATTATGGATACAAACCCATTCAATATCGCCGATATCATTGCTAAGCATTTCAGAAATGAACCGCTCGACAGCCATGAACAGCAAGCATTGGATATATGGATACAATCTCATCCTAAGAACAAGCTCTTGTTTGATGAACTCATTGCACAAAGCAGGTCCATGAAACTAGACTGGCTGGATAATCTGGATGAAGAGTCTGCTTGGCAACGTATCGAAAAGAAGCGTGGAAAAAAGCGTAGAAAACAGTTTGTTTGGCGTGTGGCAGCGACTATTGCACTCATTTGCTCTTTAAGTTTATGTTTATGGTTTCTTAGGACGGATATCAACGATGAAAAAGAAGCTGCTGCTCAAGCGCTCCATATAGCGGCAGATGATGTAAGTCCAGCTCTTTTAGGAGCTAAAATCATCCTCGCAAATGGTAAAGAGGTGAAAGTAGACGATACGCTTAATATCGCTTCGAGTTCAGCTATTATAGAGAATGAATTAGACTTTTCTAATGAGTCTGTTACACGCGAACTCATTTTCCATACGTTGGTCGTTCCTGCTGCCAATTTCTTCAAGATAACCTTATCGGATGGAACAGCCGTGTGGGTCAATGCCGCGAGTGAACTCCGGTTTCCGGAGCATTTCGGAGATGCTGAACGACGTGTATATCTAAAAGGCGAGGCCTATTTTGAAGTGACAAAAGATACGGAAAGACCATTCTTTGTGGAAACGGAAGAAGTTGATATTCGTGTATTGGGAACACATTTTAACGTATCTGCTTATGGGAAGAATGTCAAAACTTCATTGACAGAAGGGAGTGTGAAGGTAATTAATGAGGCACGATCTGTGGTCATTGCACCCGGACAAAGTGCGGAGTGGAGCGATGGAGATTTAAAAGTAAGAACAACTAACTTACAACGAGATCTTGCCTGGAAAAATAACGTTTTCTATTTTAAGAATGATCATATTGTCAATATTGCCAACCAGCTGAAACGCTGGTATAATATAGATATTTCTTTATCACAGGATGTGGTGTTACATAATACTTATTCCGGTGAAATCGGGCGGGATGTCAATCTATCTGAAGTATTGACCATGTTGGCATTTGTCAGCGATCTAAAATTTACACTAAACTCTAATAAATTATTAATCACTAAACAAGAACCAATGATGAAATAGAAATTTACGACAACAAACGAAACAAATGATGTTTAACAAGAAACAGGGATGTTGCAGCACCCCTGTTGAAATCAAGTTAAATTTAAATAAAGCAATGAACCTTACACATTAACTCAATTACTCAAATGTATGAATTACTTCTTATTTGACAAAAGGCGACAAGAAGCATGGATGCCGTCTATTGTCTTAATTATCCGGACGATGAAGATTACAACTTTTCTCCTGCTGGTTTTCATGACCTGTGCTTATGCAGAAGGAACTGCACAGAAAGTGTCATTATCATTAAAGAATGCGAAGTTGGATGACGCTTTTCAGCAAATTAGTAAACAAACAAACCTCAAGTTTTTGTACAGTGACGATGTGATCACTAAATCATCGCGTGTTAGCCTTAACGTACGTGCAACGGATGTAGAAGATGTACTTCACATGATGTTGCCGGAAGCAAATTATTCCTTTAAGGTTATCGCAGGTACAGTTAGCGTAAATTATCGGGAAACTGCCCCGGTTGTGAAAAAGACTACGATTAGCGAGCAAGATATAGTCACTGGTAGCGTGACTTCAATGAACGGAGAGCCCCTAGCCGGTGTTTCCATTGGCATAAAAGGAACTTCACAAGGCACTACTACGAATGAGAACGGTAACTTTTCAATTAGTGTTCCCAGTGGAAATATATTGACGTTCCGTTATGTTGGCTATTTGACGAGAGACATACCTGTGGGCAATCAACGAACATTGAATGTGCAGTTGATAGCAGAAGACCAAGCGATTGAAGAAGTCGTTGTAACGGGAATGGGACAACGAGTGGACCGTCGTCTGTTTACCGGAGCGACATCGCAAATTTCCGGCGACGCTGCGCAGATCGGTGGACAAATTGATCCAAGTCGTGGATTGGAAGGCCGTGTGGCCGGAGTCTCGGTACAAAACGTAACGGGTACATTCGGTACAGCACCGAAAATTCGCGTGCGTGGGGCGACATCAATCTATGGTGCCTCAAAACCACTATGGGTTATTGACGGCGTCATTATAGAAGATGTGGCCGACGTCAATGCAGATGCCCTTTCTTCTGGAGACGCCTTAACGTTAATCAGTTCTGCCGTAGCTGGATTGAATGCGCACGATATTGAATCCTTTCAGATTTTGAAAGATGGTTCCGCAACCTCCATATACGGTGCAAGAGCGATGGCGGGGGTAATCGTTATCACGACGAAAAAAGGAACAGCCGGGCGTAGCTCGTTGAACTATACCGGCGAATATACCACGCGTGCGACACCCCGTTACGGTGAATTTAATATTATGAACTCGCAGCAGCAAATGTCGGTCTATCAAGATATGTATAATAAGGGCTACATCCGTTTTGCCGATGTACTGACCAACGATAATAGTGGGGTGTATGGTGATCTTTACCGGAAAATTCAGAACGGCGAAATCCCGAACGATCTGTTTACGAGTAGACACTACGTTAATGATTTTCTACGCGAAGCAGAATACCGGAATACCGATTGGTTTAGCGAATTGTTCGAACCGAGTTTACAGCATAATCACGCAGTAAGTATGTCGTCCGGTACCGAAAAATCGCAGTACTATTCTTCCGTTAGTGCATTAGTAGATCCTGGATGGACGAAGCGTAGTAAAGTTAACCGGTATACGGGTAATTTGAACGCGAACTACAACATTTCAGATAACTTACGCTTGAATATTATTACAAATGGATCGTACCGCCAGCAGCAGGCCCCGGGAACCTTGGGACAAAGTATGGACGTGGTATTTGGTGAAGTGAAGCGCGATTTCGACATCAATCCCTATGCTTATGCGATGAACACCTCACGTACGCTTGATCCAGCGGTTTTCTATACCCGTAATTATGCACCGTTTAACATTCTGCATGAATTGGAAAACAATTACATGGATATCAATGTAGCCGATTTGCGTTTTCAAGGAGACTTGAAGTGGAAAATTATTCCCGAATTGGAAGTTGGTGCTTTTGGATCGGTGCGCTATCAGTCGACCGCACAGCACCATTACGTGAAAGATCTTTCCAATCAGGCGATGGCTTATCGGGCAGGGCTGGATCCTTTGAATACGACAATACGGGATAAAAACCCATTCTTGTATACTGATCCGGATAATCCGTTTGCATTGCCGATTTCCGTATTACCAGAAGGAGGTATCTATAATCGAACAGATTATACGATGTTTGAGCAATTATTCCGATTTACTGCACAGTATAATAAAACCTTTAATCAAGATCACACGGTGAGTGTATTTGCGGGGTCTGAGGTTACTGCTTCAGATAGAAACAATACCTGGTTCAGGGGTTGGGGTTTGCAGTATGAGCTTGGTGAAAGCCCTTTTACTGATTATCAGGTGTTTAAAAGGGGGCAAGAAGAAAACTCGCCATATTTCCATGTCAACAGGAATAAAGACAACGACCCGACCAGTACACGTTACAAGCAAGCCGCATTTTTCACCAACTTGACCTATGCGTACGCAGGCAAGTATATCTTGAACGGTACTTTTCGGTATGAAGGGGCCAATAAATTGGGAGAGGCGACCTCCGCGCGCTGGATGCCGAGTTTCAACATATCTGGCGCATGGAATATGCACGAAGAAAAATTCTTCGAACAGTTAACACCAACGTTATCACATCTCATGTTAAAAGCTTCCTATAGCTTGACAGGGGATCGGGGACCGGCAGATGTGACCAATTCACATGCTGTGTATGCGTCCTATAATCCGTGGCGTCCGTCTGCTGGAGATACAGAATCAGGTCTACAGATCTTAGATTTAGCAAATAACGAGCTGACCTATGAGAAAAAACATGAACTGAATCTCGGCGCCTCGATAGGTTTTTTGGACAATCGGATTAATATGGAATTCGACTGGTTTAAGCGTAACAACTTCGACCTGATTGGTGTCGTAAACACCCAAGGTCTAGGCGGAATTATTTCAAAAATGGGAAATGTCGCCGATATGAAATCTCATGGAGCAGAGTTAAGTTTAACCGGAAATATTTTTCGCGATAGGGCTTTTAAATGGACGTCAAATTTGATTTACTCTAATGTAAAGACTAAAGTAACCCGTTTGGATACACGTAGTAGAGTTTTTGATCTCATAACCGGTACAGGTTTCGCGCTAGAAGATGGGCCGGTGAGAGGCTTGCATTCTGTTCCTTTTGTTCGTTTGAATAACGAAGGTTTGCCTATCTTCTTAGGGCCAGATAATGAAGAAACGATTACCGATATTTATTTCCAGGAGCGAGATAGAATTGACTATCTGAAATATGAGGGGCCGACAGATCCTATTCATACTGGTGGTTGGGGTAACCAGTTCAACTATAAGAATATTGGTTTGAATGTGTTTTTTACCTATTCTTTTGGTAACGTGGTACGTTTGAATCCAGTCTTCGATCATGAGTATGATGATCTAGCTTCTTCGACAAAGGAATTTGCAGACCGTTGGATGGTTCCGGGCGACGAAGCGTTTACGAATGTGCCGATTATCGCCTCGAAAGGCCAGAACCGTGCATACAGCGAGAATTTGGAATTTGCTTACAATACCTACAACTATTCCTCTGTACGTGTGGCAAAAGGAGATTTTATACGCTTAAAAGATGTCTCGTTATCCTACGAATTACCGAAAGAATGGTTAAGTGCATGGAAGGTGAACTCACTGGGTTTGCGCTTTAACGCAACGAACCTCTTTTTGTTGTATGCAGATAAGAAACTCAATGGACAGGATCCAGAGTTCGTAAATGCCGGTGGTGTGGCTGCGCCAATGGCGAGACAATATACCCTGACCCTCCGCTTGGGATTGTAGTGTAAACTTTAAGTTTTAGTGAAATGAAAAGAAAGAATAAAATATATATAACAATAGCCCTTCTAGGTGGTCTTAGCTTTTCTTCTTGTGGCAAATTTTTGGACGAGATGCCGGACAACCGGGCAAAATTGGACACGGAAGAGAAAATAGATAAGATCTTAGTCTCTGCATATCCGGCTACTGCTTATTTAGTGTCGGCAGAATTCTCCTCCGACAATATTGATGATTATGGCGCGACCAATCCGTATAGTGAGCGGGACCTGGAACAATTGTTCCGTTGGCAGGATGTGACGGAAGATACAAACGATAGCCCAAAGCAAGTTTGGGAGGCATGTTATTCGGCGATTAGTAGTGCCAATGCAGCCTTGGCGGCTATTGAAGAATTTGAAAATCCGTCAACTTTGGATGCGCAACGGGGTGAAGCTTTGGCGGCACGTGCTTATGCCCACTTTATTTTGGTGAATTTGTTTGCGCAACATTACCATCCAGACTATGCAACAAGCGATTTAGGGGTGACGTATATGTTGGAACCCGAGGATGGGCTTGATCCCAAATATGAGCGTAATACGGTCCAGGAAGTCTATGATTTTATGCTACGGGATCTGGAAGAAGCATTACCATTAATTGACGATTCTTCCTATGGATCCACACCTAAATATCATATGAACTCTAGGGCAACTAACGCATTAGCAGCTAGAATTTGTTTGTATATACGGGATTGGGAAAAGGCGGCTGCGTATGCTACAGCGGCTATTGGCAACAATCCAAGGGCTTTATTGCGGGATAACCGAGGGATCGCTGCCAATGCGGTAGGTGAAGTGACGGATTTGGCTATTTATTATAACAGGAGCTCGATAAAGGCAAATTTGATGCTAGCCACTGCGGGGACTAACCATGGTTTATATTTTGGTGCTTTTTATACAGGAGCACGTTTTTCGCACGGGGCATTTATCAGCAATACCGAAACCATGTTGGCAGAATCACCGTATGGTAAACGCGCTGCCAATTCATATATTCCCCGGGTTTTTGTTTATGCAGGAACCAATTTGGACAAACATTTGTTACCACGTGTTTCCTATCAGTTCGAGATGTTGGACCCTGCCGCAGGTACCGGTTATCGCAGAGGGGTGTACGCGCCATTTACTACCGAGGAGACAATGTTGGTTCGTGCGGAAGCGCTAATTCATCTGAAGCGTTACGAGGAAGCGATTGTGGATATGAAACGCTGGGTTGATAATACGCTTACCAGTCCACCGGCGACCTTCACTGTGACGAGCATTAATGAATGGGCGGATGGCCTGGAATATTTTACAGCTCGTAATCCTACACCGAAGAAACGTTTTAATCCAGAGATGATTGCGGTCGAAACAGGAACGCAAGAAAACATGCTTCATGCCTTGCTGTATATCCGTCGGATCGAAACCATGCATATGGGACTTCGTTGGTTTGATGTCAAGCGTTATGGTATCGAAGTTGAGCGTAGGTTGATTACGTCGGGAACCACCGTTGCCGCAGTAGAAAGCGAAACGAAATTAGTAGCACGTGATAACAGGGCGGCTTTACAGTTGCCATTAGAGGTTATCGCAGCAGGTTTAACCCCTAATCCAAGATAATTATGAATTTCTTTAATAAAATAAGTATCCTCTTTTTGGCTGTCGGAATGGCTTGCTCGTGTTCGGAGGATAAGCTTGACCCAGAAAGCATCTTAGTAGATTTAGATATTGAACAAAATGAACTGGATAATTATATCCAAAATCAATTTACCGACGATTATAACATTTCGATCGTATATAAATTTGTCGAACCGGAATCAGATTACGATTACAATTTAAGTCCGGCGAATTACGAAAGTGCCGTGCGCATCACGAGACTTTTGCATTATCTAGGCATAGAACCCTATGATAGGATTGTCGGAAACAAAGATTTTATTCGGGCCTATTTTCCGAAACTGTTGAACTATATCGGTTCCCCAGCATACAGGAACAACGGTACCATGGTGCTCGGAACGGCGGAAGGAGGAGTTAAAATAACCTTGTATGCATTGAACCAACTTACCGAAGAAAGAAGTACGAATGTTGCTTTTCTAAATCGGTATTATTTCCATACCATGCATCATGAGTTTGCACATATCCTGCATCAGAATAAGGATTATCCAGCCTCGTTTAGGGAAATATCAGGATCAGGGTATGTAGGCGATGCTTGGAATGATGTGTACGAAGGTGACGATGTGGCAGGAGCAGCAGCAGATGGATTTATATCACCTTATGCGTCAAAAGAAGCTAATGAGGACTTCGTTGAAACGTATTCTTATTATATCACCCTAACTCCCGAGCAATGGGAGGTGCGTATCAGTAGCGGAAGCGAGGAAGGTATGGAAATAATCGAGGAGAAATTGGATATCGTACGAACCTATTTCGAAACGGTTTGGAATATCGATCTAGATGTGTTGCGCGATGAGATATTGCGTAGACAAGAGGCTTTGCCTGAATTTGATCAGTTATCTTTAAATTAGGTTATTATGAAATTGAAATATATCATATTTATATTTTTGCTTCCTGTTTTATTCTTCTTCGCATGTAAGCGAGAAGAGGACCCTATCTTCGAGCAGAACGCCTCTGCTAAGATGACCGAAGCGATAGTTCATGCATACGAGGTTTTGCAGGGAAATAAAGAAGGCTGGGTAATGAAATTTTATCCAAGCAATAATCAAGAGTTTGGGGGATATACCATTTTTACCAAATTCTCATCCAATGCTCAAGTTATCGTCGCGTCGGATGCTGTGGAAACGCCAGGAACTAGCACCTACGCGGTGGTACACGACTCGGGACCTGTTTTAACTTTTAATGGCTATAATAAAGCAATTCACTGGTTTTCTGAACCCGGAATGGATAACGGTGGTGTTTTTACCCCTCCAGGGGAAGGTATTGGTGCCGATGATACGGGAATGAAGGGAGATTATGAATTTATCGTCTTGGCGGCGACACCGGATTCAGTTGTACTGAAGGGTAAGAAAAGCGGTACGGAGGTTGTAATGCTTCCCTTAAGTGATCGTAATTTTGAAGAGGAGGCTTCTTTATATCGTGAAGCTGCTATTCGGTTTAGTCAGTTTGGTGTTTTTAAATTGGAAGATGCTTCTGGGGAAATGTTAGATTTACCTTACTCTTCTCCTATACGCATTTTCCGTAATCCTAAGGATGCTAGCGGTAAGCAAATGTCTTTTCGCGTTGTTCCGGACGGATTGGAGTTTTATGAGGAGCAGGAAATGGAAGGTGTAACATTTAAGACCTTAAAATTCGTGGAACCTACGTCTGCTTATCCTTATGGCTATTATACTAATGATAATACGACTTTTAAGATTGTGCCAGACGTGACGCCGTTGAATTTGTGGTTTGCTAGTAAAGAGTGGTATATGGCGTATAGTAAAGTTGGCCCGACCGGACGAACTTATTGGGATAATGCGAGAACCGCCCTCGAATCCAATGGTTTGCAGCTGAATGAGTTTAGTATTGGTTCAATCGCAGGCCTTTCTGGCGTTACGTCTTATCTATTAAACAATTATACGATAGGAGGACTGATAACACATAACCTTGTGCCGGTTCCAGGAACAACAGATCAGGTGAGAATCTCGCTTGCTGGATCTATCTATACCTATACGGGGATGACTTTTGGAGTAGCATACTGGAACGCAGGGTTAAATCAGTTTACTACGCCATTCAATAATCGTACTTTTGTGATTACTACT
The DNA here is from genome assembly GCF_014692505.1 of Sphingobacterium arenae. GTDB lineage: Bacteria > Bacteroidota > Bacteroidia > Sphingobacteriales > Sphingobacteriaceae > Sphingobacterium > Sphingobacterium arenae. The sequence continues at coordinate 1,098,879 of NZ_JACNYK010000001.1, forward strand.
TTGGATGCACTAGATCGACCTAAGTCAATTTTGTTAACGGATACACAGATTCCAACGAATACGTTTGAATTGACGCTGGATGCAATCACAGATCCATTTAATAATTAATTTGTGTTTGTTATAAAAACATAGGGGAGTTAACAAGACTCTCCTATGTTAATGAATTATATCTATACAACCTTATTTTTATGAAAAAAATTATTGTTTTATCGAAATTAGTAATATTGGTTTTTATGATATTTTCATCTTGTCAATCCGTGATTGAAAATAGGGATTTGTACCCAGTTGAAAATGTGTTATTTTCCAACGACGGACTAATTATAAGTAGTCCTGATGCTTTGGTTTATAATAATCCTGTGCCTCAACAATCATTAGCCTAACCTTTTTATGATAGGGAGATAACAAATAAAAACATTGCTTATGATGAGAATATTGTTTGGATTACATATTGCAGTCACTGTATTTTTGATTCTAAATCGGATATTGTATTTGGTGTGGCCGGAAAGTTTTATGGTAACCATCTTTGGCGTATTATGGGAACTTTGTATCATACCTATTATTGGTCTTATCTTGTTCAGTGTCGCTATGCTGGTTATGAAACTATTTAAAAAAGATTTTTCACTATATATTCCAGTAATGTTATCGGTAGTGTTTAATATTTTTTTACTAATTATATTGCCGTATCTTATGGAATAGAACGATTTATCATAATATGATTTCCTGAAATATCATAATATTTAAGGATTGTGATCCAGTAATATTATGATATTCACGGATTGTAATCCTGTGAAGTTATAATAATTACGAATGAATAGTGAAGCTGGCAAATATCTTTTTTACATTTCTCTCTTTATTTCCCACTCCGCAACTTCGCCAACCCTTTAATAAAACTCAGCTACCGATACTTATCTGGCATGGCATCAATAACCGACTTAAAAGACTGATAAATCTCTTGACTCGTTATCCGGTGATGTAAGATAAACGGGATGATAACGTTATTAGCATGCTCAATTAAAAATCGTTTTTCTTCCTTTTCGTATTGGGGTAAAATCGTGCTTGTCCACAAAAGCCCCATTTTGTACATGTACATAGCGTCTACCGCAATGTAATTAACGTCTATGTACAGTGACATAATCAACAAGTCAATGTAGCTGTCGGCTATGTCACGTTACATAACCTATTTGTTGCGTGACATAACCGACATGTCACATTACAAAATAGACTTGTTGCGTGCATGCATTGCAAAGGCACAGTACTTAGCCCAATACTCAGAGAACATATGCGCAATCTACCCTGACAAAATGAACAATGCACCGAAGATAGCCGCTTTGTCAAGGAACAAAATCTAATCGTTCCGTGCGGGCATGCACATGTATAAGTACATAATGGCTAAGAAAAACTTGTTTTTAATAAGATAGATAACACGGTTGCTTCCTCTAGAAAATATTCGTATTATAGCGTAACAATCAAGGAGCTATGTCATATAGATTTTATTTGCCACGCAAAGAGGAAGGTTCCCAAAAGGGAAAGAAAATTTTGGCTGTCGATATAGGCGGAACTAAAACGATTTTTGGTGTTTTTGAGGTAAACGATAACGCACTTTCCCTCCTACGGGAAGAAACATTCGGGTCCCGTTCGATGGGAACATTTGAAGAAATTCTACAGAAATTTCTTGCCGGAAAGAAGGATGATAGACCAGATGTGCTATCGATCGGTGTGGCGGGGCCTGTATTGGGAAATAAAGTCACATTGACCAATCTCGCTTGGGAGTTGGATGCTACGGCGTTAAAAACTGAATTTGATATGGATAAAGTGTCGATTATCAATGACTTGGAAGCTACAGCGTATGGTTTAGTAGGATTAAGTCCAGAAGATACCATACCCTTGTTTGAAAGTACAGACACGACCTCTGGCAATATGGCGGTATTGGCTCCCGGAACGGGATTGGGTGAGGCTGGTATATTTTGGGACGGGTCCTTCCATCGCCCATTTGCAACCGAAGGTGGCCATAGCGAATTTGCACCACGCACAGAGCTCGATGTGGAACTATTGAAATATCTGCAGCAAGAAGATGAAATCATTAGCTGGGAACATGTGGTATCCGGGCCGGGGATATACCGGATATATAAATTCCTTCGCGATGCCAAAGGGCACAAGGAACCTACTTGGTTGAAAGAAAACTTCAAAAATAACGATAACCCGGCGGCGGTAATCAGCCATGCTGCTATGCGGGAGCTGGATGCGACTTGTAGTTTGGCGATGGACTTATTCGTAAGTTATATGGCGCGCGAGTCGGCGAGTCTGGTGCTGAAGCATAAAGCTGTAGGAGGCTTATGGTTAGGAGGAGGGATTCCACCGAGGATATTTCCGTTGTTGAAAAAAGACCTTTTCCGGGAACAGTTCATTCAAAATGCACATATGAAACAACTGTTGGAAAAGGTCTCTATCCGTGTTATTTTAAATAGCCAAGCGGCATTGATCGGTGCCGGTTATTATGGCGCTTTTGGTGCTTAACCCACTTGATTTGCTAATATGCTCAATTCTTGCGCCGTACGGCCGGCTATTTCTTTAAAGGCGTTGACAACAGGCTCATCCGCATCTAAAAGGATAGGAAAGCCATTGTCACCTGCATCGGCAACAGCTTTTACCAGCGGTATTTCGCCTAAGAAGGGAACATTGTTGTCTTCTGCCAGCCGTTTTCCACCATCTTTGCCAAAGATATAATACTTGTTGTCCGGTAATTCGGCAGGCGTGAAATACGACATGTTCTCGACAATACCAATGATGGGGATATGAATACCGTCCATGCGGAACATCGCCATCCCTTTCATCGTATCAGCTAAGGCAACTTGTTGTGGTGTCGTCACGATAACAGCACCCGAAATAGGATACGACTGCGCTACAGTGATATGGATATCACCTGTGCCTGGAGGCATATCGACAACCAGATAATCCAAGTCGCCCCAGTGTGCATCGCCAAAGAGCTGTTTGATAGCCGATGTTGCCATGGGTCCACGCCAAGGAATAGGTTGGTTGGGGTCGGTGAAAAAACCAATAGATAATAACTTTAATCCGAATTTTTCTACCGGCGCTATTTTTTGTTTGCCGTTAATTTGAATGGATTCCGGGCGAGTACCTTCTAACCCGAACATGAGGGGTAAGGAAGGGCCATAGATATCAGCGTCCAACAAACCGGTTTTTGCACCGCTTTCCGCCAAGGCCAATGCTAAGTTACTCGCCACAGTCGATTTACCTACCCCGCCTTTACCGGATGAAACCAAAACTATATTTTTAATGCCATCCAATTGTGCAGATTCAACACCCACAACGCGCGAGGTCATATTAATATCTACAGTAGCCTCCTTGCTTACAAAAAGGCCAATAGCATTCCGACAGGCGTGTTCGATATGTCCCTTTAAAGGACAGGCGGGCGTCGTTAACACGACATCAAACTTAATCTTGTCGGGTAGGATTTCTATATTTTGAATCATGTTCAATGTCACCAAATCTTTCTTGAGATCGGGCTCTTCTACGTGACTCAAAGCGTGTAATATCTGTTCTTTTGTAATCATGACCATGGTTTGTTACCTTACAAATTTACACATTGAAAGAGAGAATCATGTCATCGATTTGTTGTTAAGCTAAATTGTCATCTTAGGGGATTTTGCTATCTTCGTTTACCAATGCTAACGATATAGCCATATACGAATGAGTAGATATATAATTCTTCTTTCGATTTTAATTATAATTTTGGGTGGAAAAATCTACGCGCAACGTACGATTGCGATGCCCCAGATTGTAAACTATCCCAGTAAGGTTTATCGCGGAGGTGTCCAAAACTGGGGTGTAACGCAGGATACGCAGGGGATCCTATATTTTGGTAATAACGAGGGGTTGCTTTCTTTTGATGGACGGTATTGGCATGTTTATCCGTTACCCAATTCCACGATTGTGCGGTCCGTTTGTTTTGATGGTCATAGAAGGATTTATGTGGGAGGACAAGATGAAATAGGTTACTTCCAAGCCGATGAAAGGGGTACCTTGGTCTACCATTCCTTAGTGGGGGAAATCCCGGAGAAAGAAAGGCAGTTTGCGGATGTATGGCATATTGCTATATCAGGAGAGCACGTCTTTTTTCAAGCTAATAACCATATTTTTCATCATTATCAAGACAAAATCAGTGTGGATCGACCGCACAGTAGTTGGCAGTATATGACATCCGTTGGGGAGGATGTTTATGCCCAAGATATGGAAAGAGGGCTTCTACATTATGAAGAGGGCATTTGGAAGCCGACCGCCATAGAGAGCACGCTGAAAGAAGGAGCGATCATTACCGGTGTCGTATCTTATGCTGCTGACACCTTATTGGTTGCGACGATGAAAGATGGTCTTTTTTACCTAGCAAATGGTCATTTTGTTCCGAAAGTAACGTCTATGGGGCCGCGGTTTTCGACAAATCGGATTTCAAGCATCCGGTTTTTGGGGAATGATCTGTTTGCCCTCAGCATGTATCCCGGCGGTATGTTGATTATGGACAAAAGGGGCGAGGTCGTTCAACGATATAGTTACGGAGAGGGTTTGCAGACAAATAACATCCGCGATATCTTTAAAGACAGAAACGGTAATCTATGGTTAGCTTTGGATGATGGCATTGATTACATTGCAGTCAATAGTGCCATCAAATATATTTATCCCGATCAACACACAAAATTAGGAACATATAGCGTTCGTATTTTTAACCATAAGCTGTATCTTGGAACGTCCAATGGTTTATATGTTACACCTTATGTGGGCAATGCTTTGGATAATATCGGCATGTCGGAGGCGCAGTTCGAAAAGGTGCGGCACAGTGATGGGCAGATATGGTCTATCCAAGAGGTGAACGGACGCTTGTTGATCGGACATGAAGAGGGAAGTTTTGAAGTAAGAGACGGAAGTGTACGGCCTATCCATACAAACACGGGAATCTGGACATATCAAGCGGCTTCGCGGGTTTCTCCATCCCGGGATGTTGTGGTCGGTTCCTATTTGGGGTTAAGGCATCTTGTATTCGACGGTCAGCATTTTGTGGACGATGGACATATAGACGGTTCAGATGAATCGTTAAGATTTGTCTATTACGATGATAAAAATCACGTAGTATGGGTGTCACACCCTTATCGGGGCGTTTTTAAGTTATCTTTATCGCCAGACTTTAAGAAAATTATCCGGCAGAAGCAATATGACGTAGCCGAAGGGTTACCCGCTAGGTTGCACAACTACGTATTTCATATTCGAAATGATATTGTTGTTTCGACACCCAAAGGGGTGTATATGTACGATGGCGAAACGGATGCTTTTATATCAGCAAAACAATATCAGGCGCTTGTTGATATGCCCATTCAATACATGACGGAGGATAAGATGGGAAATGTATGGTTTGCCAGCAATAAAAGACTAGGCGTACTCGACTTTTCTCGTCCACTAGAAGAATATCCGTATACGGTTTCTTATTTCCCAGAATTGAATGGCGAAATATTAGGTGGGTTTGAATCGGTCTACGTCCATGATACAGAGAATGTATTTATAAGTGGACAAAAGGGGGGCATTTTACTTAATTACACCGCCTATCAGGAACGTGCATCCAAACCCAATATGCTACTCCGTACAGTAAAAGCGTTTGATAGCGATAAAAAAGAGCAGCTGTTGTTTGGGGGGTATCGCTATCAAGATGTCTCCCATACAAAACTGCGCTACGTTTTTAATTCCCTTCAATTTAATTTTAGTTCGACCATGTATGACCAACAGGACCAGGTGGAGTTCCGTTATATGTTGGAGGGGCTAGAAACAAAATGGTCGGCATGGAGCAATAGGAGTGAAAAAGAATACACCAATTTACCGGCAGGTACATATGTTTTTAGGGTGAAGTCCCGAAACGGGATGGGGAACGAATCAGAGGAACAGACATTTTCTTTTCGTGTTATGCCGCCTTGGTATGCTCATCCGGTTAGTTATGCACTGTATGCTGGATTGTTGCTCGTATTTATTTTTTGGCTGCTGCGTATACAACGAAAAAAATTAAAAGAAAGACACCGGGATGAACTACATGTAAGGCAGTTAGAAATTGAGAAGAAAGAGAAAGAGGTTATCAAGCTCCGCAATGAAAAATTGGAAACAGAACTTGGTTTCAAGGATAAAGAACTGGCAAATTTGACGATGAATATCATTCAGCGAGGCGAGGTATTGAGTAAGATTAAAGACAACATTACCCAAACCATGAACCGTTTGGAAGATAAAGAAACGCAACAAAACTTCAAGCAATTGATTCGACTTATCCGATCTGCGGAAAGAACAAATGAGGATTGGGAAAAGTTTAATGCGCATATCCACTATGCCAATGAAAATTTCTTCGGGAGGCTTAAAAAACAACACCCTGACCTGACTGCACATGAATTGAAATTATGTGCCTTGCTACGGATGAATCTGCTCTCCAAAGAAATTGCGCAGCTCCTGCACGTCACTGTCAAAGCAGTAGAAGTAAGCCGTTACCGTTTACGCAAGAAATTAAAGATCGATTCGGAAGTTAATCTCTATGATTATTTGATGCAGTATACGACTGTTGACGTGTAACCCCCAAACGTTAATAGAACATCAAGAACCTGCCCAAGGATAGTGTGTCATCATGATGAATAACGATTATGCGCTTTGAAAACCAGTGTGTTGTGTGATTTGTGTAGGGTATTTGTAGGGGTGTTTTCGTGTTGTTTTAGGCTTCCAAACGCCTATTGTAGTAGTAATTGTAGTCTCAAAAAAAATATACTTTTCCAATTCGAAACCTATTTTTGGATGACGTTCTCTTCACTAGGGAGAATAATAGCGAACTAAAATTTATAAACCATGTTAAACAAATTCAACTTATGAGGATTAGAATTTTACATGCATGCATGGTGCTGTGTATGTGCTTTTCTGTTATAGAACTTGCCGCACAGACTTTGCAAGTACGGGGGCGGGTGACGTCGGCCGTAGATCAGGAACCCTTGGCAGGTGTTACTGTAACTGTTCAAGGGCGTAACATGGCAACAAGTACGGATCAATCCGGACAGTATGCCTTGGAGATAACTGGAGATAGAGCTACGCTGGTATTCACCCAGATGGGGATGCTATCTAGCCAGCTGGTGGTAACGCAGACAGGTGTTTATGACATCCAACTGCAGGAAGGTATGGACGAACTGGAAGAAGTTATCGTCGTGGGATACGGCACGCAGCGTAAAGGTGACCTGACGGCTCCTATAGCTACTGTTGATATGGAGGAAATGGGTAAGCGCACGGTATCTAATCCCATGGAAGCATTGCAAGGTGCTGTGACGGGGGTGCAGATTGTCAATTCGGGTACCCCGGGAACAACACCTACGGTTCGGATAAGAGGCGTAGGGTCCTTCAATAATGAAAGCCCACTTTATGTGGTGGATGGAATGTTCATGGATAATATCGACTTCCTGAATCCGAACGATATTGCAGAGATGTCGGTACTGAAAGATGCTTCCGGAGCTGCCATATATGGTGTGCGGGCAGCGAACGGTGTAATTTTGGTGACCACCAAGAAAGGAAAACTGAATATGAAACCACGGGTAACATATAATGGTTACGTTGGCTTCCAGTCGCCGACCAACTTATTAAAGATGGCTAACGCGCACGATTATGCCGCTTACGCGATTGCAACCGGAAATGAAGCTTTTGTGAATAGTTCGGTCAGTAAATTTGGCGGCACAGTCGAAAATCCGGGTATGGATACAGACTGGTATAAAGAATTGTTACGTTCCAAGGCATTACTGACTAACCATAATATCGATATACAAGGTGGCGCCGAAAAAATCACCTATACATTCGGCGTAAACTACTTGGATCAGGATGGGATTATGGATGCTAAAAATAGTCACCGTAAGTATAATATTCGGATGCAGACAGAGGCACATGTCACCGATTGGTTGAAACTTGGTTTTACGGCGCACTTCAATAATTTCCATAACCATTCACCGGATAATGCGGCTTTTCGCCAGGCTTACTTTGCCTCCCCACTCTACCCGGTATACGACCCCTCCTTAGAACTGGCTAAACCGGAAAAATTTGGATCCAGCACGGTCATTGGTATGCCTTCCAGCTTCTGGTTTGCGAACCCTGTCGCCACGGCATATTATAGAAACGACCAGACGAAAGGATTCCAGATATTGCCAAGCGCGTATGCAGAGATCCAATTGTGGAAAGACAAATTGACGTTTCGTACACAATGGAGCCAACGTTATCACTCTACGCACAATATCAACTATCAGCCGGTCTATTATATTGACAACGATCAGCGCAACAATAACTCGTTTCTGCGCTCTGCCCAGGAACGTAGTACAAATTATATCTTCGATAATTTGCTGACCTATAAAGACGGGAACGAAAAACACCATTGGTCGGTACTTTTGGGACAATCGACACGGGAGGACCGCTGGCGACAAACGTGGGTACAGGCGAACGATGTTCCCGAATCGGAAGAGTTCTGGTATATCGGCGTCGGCGCCCAGGGAACGGCATCGGCAACGGGATATGGAGAGGGTGGTTTTCGGAACGCAGGAATTTCATACTTTACCCGCGGTACGTATGACTATGACAATAAGTATTTGCTGACTGCTACCTTCCGTGCCGACGGAAGCTCCAAGTACCAGACCAAATGGGGGTATTTCCCCTCTGTAGGTTTGGGCTGGGTGCTGAGTCGAGAGAAATTCATGGAAAACCAAACGCTTTTCAATCAATTAAAAATCCGCGGAAGTTGGGGTAAATTGGGTAATGACGGTATTCAGCCGAATGCCGGTTATGCAACGGTTTTTTCGGGAAATAATTATTCCGGAATATTTGGAAGTATAGGCACCACGAATGGTAGCCGTATTCCGGGGTACCGCATGAGTAAATTTTTTACGCATGTCCGCTGGGAAGTGGTGGAAGAATGGGATGGAGGTCTCGATTTTACGTTGTTGAACAACCGCCTGAGCGGAACGGTGGATTACTATCATCGGAAAACGAATGATTTGGCTTTTGAGCGTCCGATTCCGTTCTCTTGGGATCGCGTGTATGGCAACTGGGGGAGCGTTACCAACAGTGGATGGGAAATCGGTCTTCAATGGAAAGATAAAAAGGGTGACCTCGGCTATGCTATCGGTGGAAACCTGACGACACTGAAAAACCGAGTTAATGACCTTGGTGGGCTTGAAAGTATTTTGAATGGTTTCCCCGAGTGGTCAGCTGAATTTCCTTCCCGGATTGAACTTAACCAACCAATTAACTTCTACTATGGTTATGAGGTGGAGGGCGTTTATCAAAATCAGACACAGATCGAAGCCGATCCAATCGCAAAGACGTATAACACACAAAATCCGGACAATCCTATTCTCCCAGGGTATCTGAAATACAAAGATCAAAATCAAAATGGTGAACTGGACGAAGATGACCGTGTCAACCTTGGGAATTACTTACCTCAACTGACATATGGCTTCAACCTCGCAATGGATTATAAGAAGTTTGATTTCAGTATCGCACTTCAAGGGGTTGCTGGCAATAAGATTCATAACTTGAACCGGGCTATGCGTCGGAAATATAGCCAGATGAATGCGGATGCTGCTTTTATAAAAGATCTCTGGACAGGCGAGGGGACAAGCAATTCTTCTCCTTCGGCACAAGGTTCAGTGGCACCTTGGAACTTACAGGCAAGTTCTTTTTTTGTAGAAAGTGGTGCTTACCTGCGTATACAGAATATACAACTAGGGTATCATGTGGATCTGGCAAAAGGAATCCCTGCCCGACTATATGTGACGGCAGACAGACCATTCATCTTCACCAAGTATAACGGGTTTACGCCCGAAGTCGCGGATATGGGATTTGATGCGAATGTTTATCCTATCGCGTCTTCTTATAGTTTAGGTGTACAGGTATCTTTCTAATTTATTAATGATTAAAAATATGAACACAGTGAAATATATCTTGTTAGCGGCTTGTATGACAAGTAGCTTTTCTTTCGTCGGGTGTAGCAAATTTCTGGATAAACCCTTGGAGAACCAGCAACGTTCGGAAGAAATCGATTATACCAACACAGCGCAGATGTATGCGCCGGTGTCGGGCGTATACCGTTCGGCAGCAGACGATAACCTCGTTCACTGGATAGACCTTTCTATCCGTTGCGTTCGGGATGATGATTATCAGCAAGGGGCCCCAACGCCAAATGACAATCCGGAGTTGATGGCTATTAAAAATTTCCAGCGTGACGTGACCGTACAATCCTACTGGGGGCTTAACCAGTCTTGGAATAGCTACTATGGGTTGGTTATTGCTGCCAATAATGCTTTGGTTGAACTGGATCAGTTCGCCGAGCATATTTCGGAAACAAATACCGAGGATCTCGCCCGTAATAGGCAGTATAAAGCTGAAGTCCGTTTTTTGAGAGCTTATGCTCATTTGATGGCATCCCGCCTTTTTGGTGATGTGCCTATCCTGACAGATAGCGAAGATATCGGTAGTCTAGCGACGATTGGTAAAAGTACAAAGGACGCCGTGCGGGAGTTTATCATTGCTGAAATGAATGCCTGTGTGCCAGATCTGGAAGATGCCCGTCCGAACCAATCGGAACATACGGGGGCCATTACGCGCTATTCGGCGTTACTGCTCAAAGCGAAAGCTGCAGCTGACTTGGCTGGGAATGATAACAGTAGCTCCTATTGGGATGATGTGCTTGATGCAACAAATCAGATTATCAACAGCAATAAATTTTCCTTGTATCAGGACCTATACGAGCTGTTTAAGATCAAGGGTAAGCTCGCAGATGAATCTTTATTTGAGTTACAATACTCCGACTTTGGTCTAGGAACAGGTGATATTGTGCGTCCTGGGGTAGACTGGGGAACATTTTTTAGATGGCAGGGGCCTCCGGGAGATCAGAAGGGAAGTCCAATATCTGGTGCAGGTTGGGTGCCTCCATCACAGAATATAGTGGATTTCCTCACTGCGCGAGGTGATGACGAGCGGTTGAAAGCAACGATCCAGTATTGTGGCGAAGATGGAAATCCGGCTACTTTTGCCACCACACCCAGTGGAGATGAGGTTTATGGAAATGAGTTTGGTGTCAAATATTTCAATGGGAAGGCTTACTTACCGAAATCGGATATGACACCGGGCCGTATGGAATACGGGGCGAATAATAATGTCCGTATCCTGCGTTATGCCGATGCGCTGTTGCTAAATGCCGAAGCAAAGGTTCGGAAAGGACAGAATGGTGATGAACCTTTCCGCCTGGTTCGTGAGCGCGCCAAATTGGATCCGATTTCCAATGTGACGCTGGATCAGATCCTCGACGAAAGACGTGCGGAGTTCGCTTGCGAATGGTGGGGCGAACGTTTCAACGATTTGGTTCGTACGGGTAAAGCGAAGGATGTCTTCGGGGCTAAATTTGTGCCCGGTACGAGTGAATTTATCCCCATTCCACAGACACAGATAGATGCTAACCCCAATTTAAGATAAAACTTTAAAATTTAGATGCTCCATGATGCTATTCAGAACACTATTATATGTGCTACTTTCTCTGGGAATTTCGACCGTTTTCGCACAGAAGAATAAACCCATCAAAACGACGGTTGTACAACATAAGGACGGCTATACTTTGATGAGAGGCGGAAAGCCCTATTTTATAAACGGTGCTGGCGGAAGTCAGTATATGGAACGCTTAAAAGCTTACGGTGGGAACTCGATACGGACGTGGAGTCCACACGATGCAGGCCGAATTCTGGATGAGGCGTATGATTTAGGGCTGACGGTTACATTAGGACTCTCGATACAAACCGAACGTCACGGTTTTGATTATAATAATGCAGAAGCAGTGGCGCAGCAATTAGAAGCGACCCGTGCAGTTATCTTGGCATACAAAGATCATCCTGCACTTCTGGCTTGGGGTATTGGTAATGAATTGAACCTGCATTATAGCAATCCGAACGTTTGGAATGCGGTCAACGATATCGCCAGCATGATCCATCAAGTGGATGGAAACCATCTGGTGACAACCATGTTAGCTGGTGTGAATAAAAAGGAAATCGACTATATCAAGGAACGATGTCCAGCGCTAGATTTAATTGCGGTACAGGTGTACGGCAGCCTCGCCTCCGTACCTCAGCAAATCAAGGATGTGGGTTGGGACAAAGCATACATGGTTACCGAATGGGGTCCGACCGGGCACTGGGAAGTCGTCTCGACGCCTTGGGGCGCAGCGATAGAGGAAACAAGCAGCGCGAAAGCGACGGTATACAAAAATCGCTATCAAGCCTCCATCGCAAAAGATCAATCATGCTTGGGGTCCTATGTTTTCCTCTGGGGACAAAAACAAGAACGGACGCCCACCTGGTACGGGCTTTTTACTGAAAGCGGAGAGGAGAACGAAGTTGTCGATGTGATGCAGTATCTCTGGTCGGGCAATTGGCCGGCAAATAGAGCACCCCATCTGAAAGCGTTGACATTAGATGGTAAGCAAGCGTCCGATTTCCCGGTTGTTGAACCCGGAAAAAGTTATGCGATCGCTGCTTCTGTAACGGATCCAGACGGCGATAAGCTGGTGGTGCGGTGGGAACTTTTGGAAGAAAGCACAGATTTGAAAGAAGGCGGGGATCGTGAAGAACGTCCGGCCGCACTGCCGGGGTTGGTAACAGAGGAAGATGCGATGCAAACAATGTTGACGGCTCCTAAACAGGCGGGCGCCTATCGTCTTTTTGTCTATGTGGCAGACGGGAATAATAATGTCGCAACGGCTAATATTCCTTTTTATGTTACATCTGCTGTTGATACATTTGCTTCACAAACATATCGTTTTACAGAGCATCCTGTGTGGGCAGATGAGTTTGATTACGAAGGGCTTCCTGATACAGATAAATGGAGCTACGATATAGGAGGGAGCGGCTGGGGAAATAATGAGTTGCAATATTATACAGAAGCGCGTCCGGAAAATGTACACGTGGCAGACGGCCTATTAACCATTACCGCCCGTAAAGAAGCATATGAAGGCAGCGAATACACGTCCACACGCTTGATAAGTAAAGGAAAAGGCGATTTTCTGTATGGTCGGTTTGAAGTGAAAGCCAAAGTGCCGCAAGGCCGTGGAACGTGGCCTGCTGCTTGGATGTTGCCTAGCGATTGGGCTTATGGAGATTGGCCGGCGTCGGGAGAGATTGATATTCTCGAACATGTCGGGTATGATCGGGATGTCGTGCACATCAGTGTGCATACCGAAGATTATAATCATTCCATCGGTACCCAAAAGACCGCTTTTAGAAAAATACAGCATGCCACGACCGAGTTTCATACCTTCCGCGTAGATTGGACACCCCAATATATCCGTGGCTTTGTAGATGATGTTCAACTGTTCAATTTCCCGAATGAGGGCAAAGGATATCAAGTGTGGCCTTTTGATAAGAAGTTTCATTGGCTGTTGAATCTGGCTGTCGGTGGTAATTGGGGAGGCCAACAGGGTATAGATGGGGAAGCTTTTCCTGCACAGTTACAGATAGATTACGTTCGCGTATATGATTTGCTGAATCCGTAAGGATACGGCTTGTATTGAAAATTTTGCCCCTTTTTTCTCTTTTGGAAAAGGGGCTTTTTTCGTTGTGTATTTTTTACATTTCCGATAACGCTACCGGTATTTTAGTTGGGGAAACAGTTGGAATATAAACGTATATGGTATTTCTTTGAGTAATTAAATTTTGACAAAATACAGGAGTCAAAATACGTAAACCCAAAATATTATGATACACAAACATCACCTTAGACAAGTATTTTTAACAGGGATTGTGTTTCTTTATCTCTGTTTCGGAGTAACAGTTGTTTGGGGGCAACAAACAAGCACAAGAACAATTACGGTAATAGAAGGTAGCCAGCAGACCACTTTACCGGGAGCTACGATCGTTAACCTTGCCACCCAGCAGTCTACAGCAACAGACGAAACTGGAATTGCTCATCTGGAAGCCTCCGCCGGAGACGAGCTTCGCGTAACATTAGTGGGGTACGTGGGGCAAACACTAACCATTGGAAATGAAAACACGATCGAATTTATCCTTCTCCCCGAAGAGCAGAATATCAAAGAGGTCGTGGTAACGGCCTTGGGTATTAAGCGGGAAACAAGAGGTTTAACCTACGCGACGCAGCAGCTTTCTGCGGACGCCGTAAATGATGCCCGGGATAATAGTGGGAACATCATGAGTAGCCTAAATGGAAAAGTAGCCGGTGCAGTTGTTACCACGGCATCATCAGGTCCCGGTGCTGCGGCACGTGTTGTGTTGCGGGGGAATAAATCGATATCGGGGAACAATAATGCATTGGTTGTTGTAGACGGTGTTCCCTATGATAATTCGGCTGGGACACAAGCTACAGGCACGACACCTAATTATGGTACGAGTGACGGTGCAGCGAATATCAATCCGGACGATATTGAATCGATCAACATTTTGAAGGGGCCTTCCGCAGCAGCGTTGTATGGAAGCCGGGCAGCGAATGGTGCTATTATCATTACGACCAAGCAGGGCCGGGAGGGGAATTATCGTATTGAATATAATGGGAGTGCCGCCATAGATCAGGTGAATATGTTGACCCGTTTCCAAGATACATATGGAAGAGGAAATGGCGGTGTAGCGGGAACGAATATTGGCGAAAGCTGGGGTGAGCAAGGTACCACTTATAGTCATAATGTACGTGATTTCTTTCAAAACTCGTCTACATTTAACAACAGTATCAGTACCTACGGAGGAACTGAGAAAGTACAGGGGTATATGTCTTATTCCAATAACAAAATAGGCGGTATTTTTCAAGGTAATGACCTTAAACGAAACAGTCTGAACTTACGACTAAATACCGAATTTATTCCGGGATTAAAAACGGATGTCAAGCTGAACTACGTCAACCAGCAAGTGGATAATCGACCTCGCTTGGGCGATATGGGAATCCCGATCGAAGCGTATATCATGCCAAGGGATATGGACCAGGCGGAGCTAAAAGATTTTGAAACAATCAATCCCGTTAATGGAGAGCCAACCCGTAAATATTGGTCTGGATCGGCTATTTACGACAATCCGTATTGGAGCTTGAACCGTACCTCTGTAAACGAGGTGCGTGACCGGATAACGGCGTTGGGGTCGGTATCCTATCAATTGACGGATTGGCTGAACGTCTTGGGACGTTATTCTTTCGATAAATATAGAGATGTGGCAGATGGCTCATTTTACAACAGTACGGTTTCGCTGGGCGATGTACGAGAAGGCGGAAAGTATTATGAAACGCATACGGGACATTCGGAACAGAACTTTGATTTCCTATTGAATGGTGAAAATAAGCTAAGCGACAATATTCAGTTGAACTATAATGTGGGGACAAGTTTTTTAAAAAGAACCCATAATACTTTTCAAAATATGGCGAATGGGTTGACCATTCCCAATCAATTCTCTTTCCGGATGGCTACCACA
The DNA here is from genome assembly GCF_014692505.1 of Sphingobacterium arenae. Classification (GTDB taxonomy): domain Bacteria; phylum Bacteroidota; class Bacteroidia; order Sphingobacteriales; family Sphingobacteriaceae; genus Sphingobacterium; species Sphingobacterium arenae. The sequence goes on from NZ_JACNYK010000001.1 coordinate 1,114,382, forward strand.
CCTGAGTTTTTAAATATAGCACGTTACGAACGGCGATTAAACTCGGTATATGGTAGCGCACAACTGGGGTTCTACGACAATGTTTTCTTAGATCTGACAGCGCGTAACGACTGGTCGTCGACCTTGCCGTCATCGTATAGCTTTTTCTACCCATCGGCAGGTCTGTCGGTTGTGTTTAATGAATGGCTAAAGATGCCCAGCTGGGTGACCTTTGGTAAAGCAAGAGTGTCTTATACGCAAGTGGGTAATGATGCAGAACCCTATTTACTGAACCAGCTATACCAATTCGGTCTTGGCGCAGGTAAGGGGTTTGTATCTCGTAATCCAACCAAAGCTATTCCCGATCTGAAGCCGGAGTTGACAAAATCATTTGAAGCGGGCTTGGATATGCGTTTCTTCGATAGTCGCTTGACGTTTGATGCTACCTATTATAAAAGTAATTCAGAAAACCAGCTGATGTATTTAGCACTACCGATGGCTAGTGGATTTAGTCGGGAGTATATCAATGCGGGAAATATAGAGAATAAAGGACTGGAAGTTCAATTAACCGCTATACCGGTGAGAAACGACGTTTTTAATTGGACGACGAATGTAAATTTTGCAACCAATACAAATACGGTTGTAGAACTACATGAGAAAACCAAGCGGGCGAACATAACGGATAACACGAAATACGCGACTGTCGTGGTCAATGAGGGGGGGAAATACGGGGATTTGTACGGCCATGTTTGGAAAAAGGATGCTAGTGGTCAATATATTGTGGATGCGAAGGGATTACCCGTAGTAGAGGCAAACAAAAAACTAGGGAATTTTAACCCGAAGGCCTTGTTGGGCTGGGGAAATACATTTACCTATGGGAATATATCGTTGCGCACGCTGATTGATGCCCGTATCGGCGGTGAAATCGTATCGGGAACGGCTGCATACCTAGCGGCATTTGGAGTCGCTGACTTTACAGAAACGCATCGCGAAGGCAACTGGGTCATTCCCGGCGTATTAGAGGACGGAACAGCGAATAGCACAGCGATAACGGCACAGGAATTTTGGACAACCGTAGGACAGAATGGTCGGGATGCGTGGGGACAGTTTTTTACGTACGATATGACCAATGTTCGTTTCCGCGAATTGGCGATAAGCTACAAGTTTAATGTAGAATCTTGGAAAGGTATACAAGCGGCACAGGTCTCTCTAACAGGGCGTAATTTGTTTTTCTTTTACCGAGGTAAATCTACATTAGATATACCGGGATTGGGTAAAATTAAAAATCCGATAGATCCAGAAGGTGCATTAGGAGCAGGTAATTATCAAGGGGTAGAGGTCGGGTTGCCGCCGACGGTGCGTACCTATGGTTTGAACGTAAAGGTTACATTTTAAATTTCAGAAATCATGAAAAGATTATTTATATATAGTGCGATAGTTGTTTTTGGCTTGGGATCGTGCACGAAGGATTTCGACGAATTGAATACCGATCCCGACAACCTGACTGAGGTAGGAGCAAGGGAGCGGCCTTTTATGTTTGCAAAAGCACAATCTTCCTCCGCTATGAATCGTTCATTTTATCAGACTGTTCAAAATTTGGGCCCCGACCTTTATGCACAATATTTTGCACTGACGACAACTTCGTTCAGAACGGATCGTTATGCATTGACACCCGATTGGCAACGCCGGTTCTGGACCGTGGTATATGTGGATACCGCGCCGCAATTGAAAAGTATCATGGATAATGTAGAGGAGGACAGCGGGGAAGGAGCTTTGGCAAATATCCTATGGGTCTATGCTTTTCACCGTCTGACTGATCAATTTGGGCCAATTCCCTATTTTCAAGCGGCGGAGCCGATTGACGTGATTCCATATGATCCTATGGATAAAATCTACGATGATTTCTTTGTCCGATTGACGAAAGCGGTAGAGGCGCTAAAGGCACTTCCGGCAGGAACCACGGTATATCAGGGTTATGATTTGATGTATGATGGCAACTTGGATAACTGGATCCGGTTTGCCAATTCGCTCCGCTTGCGGCTAGCCTTGCGGATTTCGAAAGTTGACCCAGAAAGAGCGAAGACAGAAGCAGAGGCTGCCGTGGCTTCCGGCGTGATGGAAGACAATGGACACAACGCATCGCTGGCGAAAGCTTTAGAGGGGAATGATACCAACGGTTTAGCACAAGTAGCGATGTGGAACGAATTTGCGATGAGCTCGACCATCGCTTCCTACCTCAAAGGTTATGAAGACCCTCGTTTAGGCATTTATTTTCAACCTAGCGCAAATGGCGATCAATTTAATAGTCTGCGTAATGGGATAACAACAACAGACTTGGGCGTATCCAGAAACCAAGCGAATGCGAATTCCAATGTAGGGGAATACTGGGTAGCTTATAGCGGATCAACTGAAGCGGACAATCTGGTGATAGAGGGAAACTTGACCCAACGACAACAGGTGATGTGTGCTGCGGAATCGTATTTTTTGCGGGCCGAAGGAGCATTGAATGGTTGGAATATGGGGGCAGATGCAAAAAGTCTGTATGAAGATGGAATAAGGATGAGTTTAGCGCAGTGGGAGGTGCGAGATGAAGATGCGATTGCTGTCTACCTGACCACAACGAATACACCCGTTGCTCCGGGCGACTACCATGAGTCGCCAGCGGTAGCGAGTACACCTGTTATTTGGGCAGCGACGGAAGCAACGCAGCGGGAACAAATTGGCGTACAGAAATGGTTGGCCATATTCCCCGATGGTATGGAGGCTTGGACAGAATTTAGACGTTCCGGTTTTCCTAAAATGTACGATTTAATCCAGTCCGAAAATGCAGATTTACCTATAGGCACTTTTATTAAAAGAATGCCTTTCCCATTAACGGAAGAAACAAGCAATATGGAAGAGTTAACGAAAGGACGTGCCTTGTTAGGTGGAGAGGACAATGCAGCAACAACATTATGGTGGGATATAGATTGATGCATTATACCTATATCGTGGTGATCATCATTCTTCAATCGACTATGTTAAAATTGTCTCAAGCACAGCAAGTTGATTCGTTACCTAACGTTTTAGGCGTTTCAGAAATACTGGATCCGACCAAAAGCTGGGTGATGGATCATGTTCAGGACTTAGCCATAGACAGAAACGCTCGCCAGCACCCGCTCGACATACCCGGATGGATCCGCAAAAATTTAAATCTGGATATGGTACAGATCGGGGACTTGGATATGCAAATTGTCAAAACCATGGAGTTTGATGATTGGGTAGTGCATAATATAGTGTTTCAAAGCCAACGGGGCGTATACGTGCCGGCAAACCTATATGTGCCGAAAGGCAAGGGGCCTTTCCCCGCCGTCATTAATAGCCATGGTCATTGGCCCGGAGCAAAAAAAGGTCAAATCGTACAGCAGACAGCGCAATTGTTGGCCCGAAATGGTTATGTATGCTTGAATATGGATGCTTGGGGAGCAGGCGAAAGGGGATCTAATCACACCCATGAATATCATGGCGCAAGTCTTGGATCATCACTTTTGGACGCAGGTATCCCATTGATGGGTATGCAGTTGATCGATAACCAAAGGGGAATCGATTTATTGCAATCGCTTCCCTATGTTGATCCCAATAGAATTGGTGCAACGGGAGCGAGTGGTGGTGGAAACCAAACCTGGTGGTTGACCGCACTGGATGAACGGATAAAAGCTGCGGTTCCCGTAGTAAGCGTGGGGACGTTTGAATCTTATATCATGAACAGCAATTGCGTGTGTGAACTTCATCCTAGCGGCCTTGTCAGCATGGAGAAAGCGGATATCATGGCATCGATAGCGCCGCGAGCTGTTAAAATAATTACGGCACTACAAGATGGAAATGCGGCCTTTAATGTGCAGGAGATGCTAAAGACTTATGATAAAGCCAAAAAGCGCTATAATGCCATGGAATGTAGTGATCATTTTGTATATGAATTGTTCGACGAAAAGCATGATTATACAGTGGAAATGCAACGTCGTATGCTGGATTGGTTTAATCAATATTTGAAAGAAGGAGCGACGGATTCCACGGATGTGCCTTTTTATCCACTGGACGAAAAGGTCCTGACGGTCGGAGTCTCCCCCGAGCTGAAAAATAAAATTACCACGACAGTCTCCTACGTAAGCGCACGGGAGAAACGTATGCAAGAAGCCCTATCGGAAGCAAATACCATCAACCCGGATGCAAAAATCCGAGAATTAAAAAATCTCTTGTTAAATTATCAGGAATTAGCTGTCCAACACGTCGAAAAACTCCCCATGCAATCGGGGTATGAACGTGTTATTCTGACGTCAACCGATCGGAGACTTATTCCGCTTTTGATGAAAGATGACCCGATTGGACAGAAAACATTGCATGTTGTATTTCCCTCGAAGGGCGTGGCTTCTATTGCAGTAGATAGTGTTGTAAGATGGTGCGCCAATGGAGGTGGTGTCGTGATGGTGGATTTATTTGGATTGGGAGAGCGAAGCTCAAAACAGGGCGACGATATCGACGGGCGTTTACCTCGTTTCCACACGCTATCGAGATCACTGTTATGGATGGGAGAAAGTATGATGGCTACCTGGGCCTCTGAAATAGGGTTGGTCTTGACATTTTTGAAAGAGCGATTCCCTGATCGAGAGATTCGCGTCGTTGCCGATAGAGAAACCGCTATAGCTGGTCTAATTTATAGCGTACTGGATCAATACCATGCCCCCTTTTTACTAACGGATATGCCCGTAAGTTACGTGCCGGACTATGAGACGAATAGGGATGAAAGTGGCGTAAATATGGCGGTACATATACCTGGGATTATTCCTTGGGGCGACATCACCGGATTAGTCGGTCTTAGTCCTGCAGAAGTAACTATAGAAAATGTTACCGGAATGTCGGGGAGGAGGGTTGGGAAGTCAGACATGATGGAGTTTGCTAAAAAAATGGAGCAAATAAGGGCAAAGCTAGGGAATACTAGTAAAATTCATTTTAACACCGAACAACAACTTTAACACATCAATAACCGAGTGAAACGAGCTCATTGATACAATAGAAAACTTTAACACATCAATATATAAAACATATGACAACAAACAGAAGATCATTCTTGAAATTGTCTGGGTTGGCTGGGATGGGCTGGCTGGCAGGCTGTAAACCTTCCAGTGAAAAGCAGGCCTCAACCGAATTGGATCATATCTTCAAGCAGGTTGAAAAATCATATCAGCCTATATTCAATATGTCGGGCTATGCTGCGCCGGCTTTGGAAACCGTCCGGCTAGGTTTTATCGGGGTTGGTAATCGGGGATCGGCGGCAGTAGCACGCATGAGCAGGATAGAGGGTGTTGCAATCCAGGGAATCTGTGACGTTAGAGAAGAGAAAGCAACAGCGGCGAAAGGGCGGATAACCTCTTCCGGACATGAAGCAAGCATCTACGCTGGAGATGAGGAAATCTGGAAAAAGATGTGTGAGCGCGAGGACATCGATCTGGTCTATATCGCCACGCATTGGGCGACGCATGCGGAGATGGCTATCTATGCGATGGAGCATGGTAAGCATGTGGCTTTGGAGATTCCAGCAGCGACAACGGTGGAGGACTGCTGGCGGCTGGTGATGACCTCGGAAAAAACAAAAAAACATTGTGTAATCCTGGAAAATTGTTGCTACGACTTTTTTGAACTGCTAACGCTGAACCTGACAAGACAGGGTTTTTTCGGCGACATTGTACACTGTGAAGGCGCTTATATACATGATATATTGGACAGTTTTTTTGACGAAGAGAAGCGTTATGATTTTTGGCGATTAAAGGAAAATGCTGCCCGTAACGGTAACCTGTATCCTACCCATGGATTGGGGCCGGTTTGCCAGATATTGAACGTAAATAGAGGCAATAAGCTGGAATATATGACATCGATGGCTTCGGCAGATTTTTCACTCCAGGCAAAAGCAAAGGAACTCGGTCGGACAGACAAGCGTTTTGAGGCGTATACCGACAAGCCGATGCGCGGAAACATGAACGTTTCCAGTATCATGACAAACAGTGGTAGCACGATTATGCTACAGCACGATGTGAGCACGCCTAGGCCCTATTCTAGGTTACATCTGATAAGCGGGACAAAGGCTTTTGCACAGAAATATCCACTGCCCGGAAAAATAGCGGTCGGTCACGACGACTTTCTGGGCAAAGCCGAAATGGAACAGTTAGAAAGCGAATATACGCCGGGAATCGTCAAGCATATTGGCGAATTGGCGAAAAGCGTCGGTGGGCACGGCGGTATGGACTTTATGATGGATTGGCGGTTGATCGATTGTCTGCGGAACGGATTGCCGGTGGATATGGATGTATATGATGCGGCAGCGTGGAGTGTCGTAGGCCCGCTCAGTGAGTGGTCGGTGGCTAACGGTTCCCAAGCTATCGCCATACCAGACTTTACGATGGGGAGGTGGAAAGGCAATAAGGTACACCAAATCCATCTGGAATCTGGTGGCAATACCAATGTTATCAAAGCTTGATCCAATGATCTAGGCTCTATTGCTATTGGCAGGGAAACCGGGTGCAATGCGTCCATTTATACAAACTATACAAATGAAAATTTAACACATATAAATATTTAATACAGATGAAAATTGAAAAGTATGCAACCCCTAGGGAATTGGGACAGGCAGCGGGAAAGTTAGGTGCGGAATGGATCAGAGACGCGATTGTGAAAAAGGGCGAAGCCAATATCATTCTGGCAACCGGGCAGAGCCAGTTTGAGACAATCGAGACGCTGGTGCAGGACAAACGTATAGACTGGTCTAAGGTGAGAATGTTCCATCTGGATGAATATATTGGTATGCCGATCACCCACAAGGCCAGTTTTAGGAAGTACCTGACAGAACGGTTCATCGACAAGGTGGGTGGAGTGAAGGAAGCGGTGCTCATCAACGGTGAAAATGACCCGGAAGAGGAACGTAAGCGTTTGGAAGAGAAAATCGGGCGACATCCGATTGACGTGGCTTTTGTGGGCATAGGGGAAAACGGCCATCTGGCGTTCAACGATCCACCGGCAGATTTTGATGTGGAAGATGCGTACCTGATTGTCAATCTTGACTTGCAGTGTCGCCAGCAACAATTGGGAGAGGGATGGTTCAACAATGTGGAGGAAGTTCCGTTGCAAGCAATTTCGATGTCGATCAAGCAGATTATGAAATCGGACCGTATTATCTGTGCTGCACCAGACAGGAGAAAAGCACAGGCGATAAAAGACTGTCTGACACTACCGGTCACCAATATGCACCCGTCAAGTATTTTGCAGGAGCATCCTGAATGTGTTTGTTTTCTCGATGAGGGATCTGCGTCATTATTGTAATCTAGCGTACTGTATTTTATCATGACGACATCAACATATGCACTGGATAAAAAGGGAACGATCATATCAATAGGGATTATTGGTATGATGTTCTTTGTTTTTGGATTTGTTTCGTGGGTTAATGCAATATTGATCCCTTATTTTAAGATAGCATGCGAACTGACCAATTTTCAGTCCTATCTGGTGGCTTTTGCCTTCTATATATCCTATCTGGTGATGTCTATGCCTTCTTCCTACTTACTGAAACGTGTGGGCTATAAAAAGGGGATCGTCATCGGGTTCTGGATCATGGCCTTGGGCGCCTTGTTGTTCATTCCCGCGGCATATGGACGTACGTATATGATTTTTTTAGCAGGGCTTTTTACATTGGGAACAGGGCTGGCAGTCCTTCAGACGGTAGCCAATCTGTATATCACCTTAATCGGCGATAAAGAACGTGCTGCCCAACGGATCAGTATGATGGGAATATGCAACAAAGGAGCAGGGATACTGGCTCCTTTGGCATTCTCCTGGGCAGTCCTGCGACCTACGGATAATGAACTGTTCAAACAGATACCCCTGATGGATGTGGTACAGCGCACCGCGGTACTGGATGAGCTGATACTCCGGGTGGTAGGGCCGTATACAGTAGTAGCTATCGTACTGTTCCTGATTGGTTTGTTGGTGAATTATTCGCCCCTCCCGGAAATAGAAAATCCGGATATAGACGATAGCCAGGAGCAGAAAAAAGGTGTGTTGCAGTTTCCGCATCTGGTATTGGGTGCAATAGCTATATTTTTGCATGTCGGTACGCAGGTTATTGCGATCGATACCGTAATTAATTATGCGGATTCGATGGGGTTATCGTTGGTAGAGGCAAAAGCACTTCCCTCGTACACGTTAACGGCCACAATCATCGGGTATTTATTAGGGATCACGCTCATACCACGGTTTATCGCCCAAAAAAGGATGCTACAGGTTTGTGCGCTGTTGGGGTTAAGCCTCTCCGTCTTGGTCTGCGTGGCCTACGGACAGGTAACCTGGTTTAACATGCACCTGGATGTATCTCTTTGGTTCCTCGTATTTATTGGCCTGCCAAATGCCCTGATATGGGCCGGTATATGGCCATTGGCCATTGCAGGTCTGGGGAAATATGCTAAATCAGGTTCGGCCCTCCTTATCATGGGGCTTTGCGGGAACGCGATATTGCCTATGGTGTACGGGGCGCTGGCAGATATACTTGATGTCAAGCAGGCCTATTGGGTGTTGGTGCCGTGTTTTCTTTATATTGTGTACTATGCCTTTTGGGGGCATCGGGTTAAATCTTGGTCGGTTAAATAATACAAAACAACAGAGAATGTCTAAGATTAAAATCGTAAATGCAAAGATAATCATGCCTGATCGTATCATGGACAACGGTATACTCTTGGTTCAGGATGGCTTGATAAGCGGTATTGGAGAAGAAGACGAGGAGGGATGGAACGGAGAGGTGTTGGATGCAGAAGGAGCATACGTTTCGCCGGGCTTTATCGATATCCATGTACACGGTGGCGGTGGCGCTGATTTTATGGACAATGATGTAGATGCATTTTTACATATCGCAGAGACGCATGCCCGGTTCGGCACGACGGGTATGTTGCCAACCACACTAACCAGCGATCAGGCATCGCTTCTGGAAACATTTAGGGTATATGAGAAAACGATTGGCATCCATCACGATGGTGCCCGTTTCTACGGATTACATTTGGAAGGTCCTTATTTTGCCATGAACCAACGTGGAGCACAAGATCCTCGGTTTATCCGAAACCCCAATCCGGCAGAATATGAACCTATCCTGAAGCATTATAAACATCTTATCGCGCGCTGGAGTGCGGCACCCGAGCTACCGGGAGCACTTGACTTTGGTCGACGAGTACAAGAAGAGGGTATATTGGTCGCATTGGCCCATACGGACGCGGTATACGAGGATATTCTTAAAGGTCTGGACTGTGGATACCGCCTTGCGACCCATCTCTATTCGGGAATGTCGGGAATGACCCGGAAGAACGCCTATCGTTATGCAGGAGCCATAGAGTCGTGCCTGTTGCTCGATGAGATAGATGTGGAAATTATTGCGGACGGCGTGCATCTTCCCGAGCCTTTTCTGAAATTGATTTGCAAGATTAAGGACAAGAATAAGATCGTGCTGATCACGGATGCGATGCGTGCTGCGGGTACGGCTGATACGGTCAGTACATTGGGAGGTAAGACACACGGACTGGATGTTATTGTAGAAGGAGGTGTTGCTAAGTTGCCAGATCGTACTTCCTTTGCAGGCAGTGTGGCAACGACAGACAGGCTCGTACGGACAATGATTGACATGGCAGGGATAAGTTTGTTGGATACTATACAAATGATAACTTTAAATCCCGCCAGAATTATTGGAATCGACCAACATACGGGTTCGATCGAAGTAGGAAAAGATGCTGACCTGGTGATTTTTGACGACAACATTCATATCAAAAAGACCATGGTAAAAGGATGCGTGGTCTATGCATCATGAGATAGCTTGACAGATTGCCGGATAACGAGCTTTCCTGGTAGCAATATATCGTGCGGCTCGTGATTTTTATTCTTAATATGTTTAATCAGAAGGCTACAACTTTGCTTGCCAATTTCAAATGCCGGTTCTTCCACAGTGGTTAAGTTAGGCTCTATCACCGTAGCAATAGGGTCATTGGTGAAACCGATTACACCAAATTCTAGTCCGACTTGAACATGGTTTGCTTTTAGTGCCTGAATGGAACCGACGGCTTTCCGGTCATTGACGGCAAAAATGGCATCGGGTTTCTCTTCTAACGATAATAACGTTAAGGTATCGCTATATCCGTCATCTTGCGAAAAACCAGAAAAAATAATGTGATCATCGTTTCGTGACAGATTGGTGGCTTCTAAAGCAGCAAGATATCCTTTCAGTCGTTCTTGTGTGAAATTTAGCTCTTTGGGTCCCGCAATATGCGCAATCTTTTTATATCCGTTGTCGATGAGATGCTTTGTGGCTAGAAAAGCACCATCAAAGTCATTTTGCATAATTCTTGAAACGCGAATATCATGGGGGACTCGATCAAAGAATACGATCGGAACACCCTCGTTTAATAATTCTTCGAAGTGATCTTGTGTATCTGAATGAGATGAGATGGAGATTAATAGTCCATCTAAGCTTGTTGCTGCAATGTTTCGAAGTAAAGTCTTTTCTCGATCTAAATCATCATTCGTGACAAAGAGTATAATGTTATATCCTTGTTTATACGCTTCGTCTTGAATGCCGGAGATCACTGTAGAAAAATAATAATTGGTAATAAATGGAATGACGACGCCGATATTTTTTGTGCTACCGGATGCCAAAGCCGCCGCATTTTTATTCGGTTTGAAATTTAGTTTCTCCGTTAATTCTAAAACTTTTTTTCTAGTCTCCGGATTAACATCATAGGCATCCCGTAAAGCTCTGGATACCGTGGAAACGGAAATATTCAGCATTTTCGCAATATCTTTGATTCCGTAGTGTTGCTTCATACGCTAAGTTAATCAAAAACAACTTACTCTTTCAGAAAAATATTCTAATTTTAAACCGAATTAGATTGGTATGAGGATATTCGAAAAGCTACCTTCGTTAACACGGAAACAAAAGAAAATCACCCTAATAACTGGCGGTATTTTCCTTTTACTGTTGATATCAGGGCTCACCATAGCGCTGTCCGTTCGTACGCGAATGCTGGATGAGGCAATGAAGAAAGTAGAAAATACCTTGCGCGAGCGTTATCATACCGATTTTAATGTACAAGAATATTCTTTTACGGGTTTGGCCACCGTTACTTTTCGGGATATTGAAGTCATACCGCAACAACGGGATACCCTTGCGAAAATTGAACGAATGGCCGTATCGGTTCGTTTATTTCCCTTGCTATTCGGAGACGTGAAAATTGGGAATTTGGCTTTACGAAATGCAGATGTAACTCTTTTAAAGCGTGATTCTATCAGTAATTATGATTTTCTATTTAGAAAACAATCTAAAGATACGACGGTTAGCGTAGAAAAGGATGTAGAAACTAATTACGCTGCTTTGATTGATGGCGTGATAAAGCAGGTTTTCTTTAAGATTCCCCGAAATATGGAGTTAGAAAATTTTCAGCTTTCTTACCAAGATGATAGTGTTCATCAACGGATTCGATTGCCTGAAGCGGTGATGGATGGTGGCGATTTCGAAACAAGCCTTTTGCTAAATGATCATGATGCGCAATGGAACTTGAGCGGGCGGGTAAACCCGGATAAACAGCAATTGCGCGTAGAAGTGTCATCTGAGGAGAAAAATGTGGAGCTCCCTTTTCTACGTCGAAAATTTGGACTAACGGTAAGTTTCGATAAGATCATGTTTGACCTCGCCCAAGTGAAACGTGTTACGAAAGATTCTTTAACACTTGCCGGTAAGTGGTCTTTCGACAATCTGCGTGTAAAACATCGTCGTCTTTCGGAGGATGAGGTTATTCTTCCGGAAGCCATCGGTGAAGGTCAACTTAATATTGGCAAAACTGCTATAGAAGTTGATCCAGCAAGTAAAATCCGGGTAAAGGAATTTGAGTTTCAACCCTATGTCAAGTTTATTCCTAAACCCGATAAGGTGGTTAGTTTGTCCGTTCATACAGGCAAGTTCGAAGCACAAAAATTATTTGACGCTATTCCGCAGGGATTATTTGAAACATTAGATGGTATTCAAGTAGAAGGAAAAATAGCGTATGATCTTGATTTTTCGGTCAACTTTGCGGAGCCGGATAGTTTGGCATTTGATTCTAAAATGGATGATCAGGAGTTGAAAATCACCAGTTGGGGAAAAGCCGATATCAGTCAATTAAATACAGCGTTTACTTATAAAGCATATGAGGATACGGTATTGATGCGGGAGATCGTTGTCGGTACGCAAAATCCAAAATTCACGCCCTTAGGTCAAGTGGCCTCTATTTTAAAGAAAACGGTATTGAATACCGAAGATCCGTACTTTTATCAACATAAGGGCTTTGAGGAAGAAGCGTTTAAACTTTCTATCGCAACAAATATCAAAGAACGTGCCTTTAAGCGTGGAGCAAGTACCATCTCCATGCAATTGGTGAAAAACGTTTTCCTGAACCGGAATAAAACCCTGATGCGGAAATTCGAGGAAATCCTCCTCGTCTGGCTAATGGAGGGTTCTGGACAGGTTAGTAAGGATCGGATGTTTGAAGTTTATCTCAACGTTATTGAATGGGGAAAAAATGTGTACGGTATTCAGGAAGCATCTTCGTACTATTTTGGAAAAACACCTGCTCAATTGAATATTGGAGAAAGCTTATACCTCTCTAGTATTATACCACGTCCTAAAACGGGTCTTTCGTCGTTTGATTATACCGGACATTTGAAACCTTGGGTACAACGGCATTTCAACACCTACGGCTATATCATGAATAAACTTGGCCAATTGCAGGATGAACATGTACCGGAAACCTACGGCTTTTACGGGGTTGTTCTGGAGCCCGGGTTACGCCCACCAAGGCCAAAGGGGTTGATAGATACCGCTTTTAGAGAGATAGATCCGGAACAGGAGGCTATCATGCAAGAGATGGAAAGAGATGAAGCACGACGTAAAAGCTTATTGGAAAAACTATTTGGCAAAGAGGACGTGGAGCGTGAAGAATAATTACTCCTCCACACCTTCCACGGCATTCCGATAAAACAGAGTATAAGGATCCGATGGGTAGACTGTGCTTTCGGGCGAATGCTTAAATGGAATATTGGGATTAAAAATTTCTTCCAATGTGGCTCGAAGAAAAGTCGCGAAATCTTCTTTAACGGTATGCAATGTTTCTCCCTCCAATGTTGTATTGCCTTTGCAGAATAATGTTCCCTCGTCGCGCATCCGGCGGGCAACGTATAGATGAGGTTCTAATTGCTTACGACCTGTTACTTGTTCAAATACATAGGTGTAAAACAAGGTCTGTACCAACGCTTTGTTTTCCGTATGAGATGCAAACACTTTTTCTAGGTTTTTAAATTCGACACTATCACTTCCCGTTTTGTAATCTACAATACGCGTTCTCACCTGGTTTTCATGATCAATCACTTCATCTATCCTGTCAATAATACCAAACAAGCGGACCGTTTCTTCTTTCCCGTTGATGATTATCGGAAAGTCAAACGTGTAGTCTTCCGTGTTTTCCAATTCGATGATACGAAAAGCTTTATAATGTTCGATGTCGTATTGCAAATATACGTTGATGTATGCCGAAGCGATCTTGTACATAATACGTTGCATGCTGTTTAGTGCATCAACGGATGCTATCGCGGTATGATATTGTATTCCGATCTCCTGAACAACGAGTTGGTCAATCTCCTGTAGGTTATTCCGCAACACTTTTGTGTCCGTGAAATCGGCTAATCCCTTGTATGGTTTCAATATCGTTTCCATTACGTTGTGGATAACGGTACCCAACCTATTCATCTCGAATTCTTGCGAAATGGTGGGAGGTTCTTTTATTTCGGCAATATGCTTTAAAAAAAACTGTAGTGGCGATTGTAGATACGTGGTCAGCGCTGTCGCGGCCAGTCTTTTCTTCTCTACGATAAACATATTCCACATTTGATGCCATATATCCCCTTCTTTTGGTATGACAAGTTCTTTACTCTTTTCAGGAAAACGGATGGGTTGCTGCTGCGTGTGGACAACAAAGTGAAAATTGCTTTCGAACTGTAATTGCTTGATAAAACGGCTTTCTTCCCCGGTACTATGCTCGTCCACTAAGCTATTGTAGAATACATGGAGGCCAGTGCTATATTGAAAATGACGATAGAACAGGTAAGCGGAAAGAGCATCTTGGTTTTCCAATACGGGAAGGCCGTACGCTTGTCGCAAGCTATTGGGTAGAAATGTAGGCGAACTGGAGGTCTTCGGCAAGACACCTTCGTTCGCCCCGAGAATATACACCTGATCGAAATTCAAACAGCGACTCTCCAATAACCCCATGATTTGTAAACCACGTAATGGATCTCCTTCGATGGCGGAATTAATGGGCGTTATAGCCTTTCGAATTAATCCAATTTGGAAAGAGATGGAAGTTGGGGCGATTTTTTCTATCCCCCGTTTTAGTTGATTCAGGATTTTTTTTGTTTCAATAAGGAGCGTGCTATCAATCTGGCTGATGCGGTTGTGTGCTGCTATAGAAACCAGCAGACCGTCTAGTAAATGTATACAGGTGGGGATAAGTGCCAACGGGCTAGTTAATGGTTTGAAAAACGGCGGAAATACACTACTCGCGATGGTTATCCTATCGATATCCACTTCAAACAGTTGTTTATCTGTTATGTCCTTCAGCAGGCTTTCTCTTTCCGTGGAAGAAACACGCGTTAGCGGGTGGTTCATGAAAGTTTCTACATATTGAAAAGGAATTTTAAGCCTGTGGTGGTGCGAAATTTCTTCTTGTACGTCCATCCAAAGATTCAGAAGCCCATATATTGGAGACTGGGTAAGCGGATAACCTGTCGTGATATTGGGTTTTACGTCCGGTAAACTTTGTAGTAAAGGGACGAGTAGATTTTCGTCTGCGAGTAAAATAGCGGCGCTTTGATCGGATGATTCACAAGCTTTTAATACATCGTGTAAAATCTTCGTTTGGCTGTTTTTGCCGGTACAGGCATACAGTTGTATAGCCGTGTTTCGATTGCCCAGTATATTGGGGCTTTCACCTAGGGCATTTACCAGACCGTAGGTTTTGATGTTACGGCGGATAAATAGACCGGCTTCTTGCTGTGCATCGTCCATATAGTAGGCATCGGTATCGAAATAGAAAAGCGCACGCTTTTCTTCTTGCCACTTTTGGAATAAATGTACTTCTGCTTTATTGAGGGCGTTAAAACCAACGAATATTATTTTTTTATAACGTTGTGTAAAGTTAGGGACGGCAACATTCCCCTCTACTAAACTACGATATAGCGTAGGGTAATTTAATTGATTTTCCTGTGCTAATTTTTGTTTGAAAGCACGATATAACTTAGGAAGCCGCTTCCATAGTTTAAGGAACCGTTGTTGCAGAACGCTGTGGCCGGCAACACTGAACGATTGCCAAAACTGACGGATGAAGTGCTGCTGTTCGACGGTAAAATGTTGAAAGGTAATGTCAATCTTGGTGGTATCGTATAGCTCCATGTAGATATGGTCGATATCTACGAGCTCATAGTCCAATTGGCCGAAATCGCTCAAGATAATTTCCGCTATTGGATAAAACTCTTCTAGTGTTTCCGGTTCGGAACCTTCGGCAGCCAACAGTTCGTTGTGCAGTTGGAAAAGATAAAAGAATTGACTGAGTTGTGACGCTTCCGTGGCGTCAGAAGCCTGTTTGAAAAATTCTTGAATGGTGAAAAACTGTGGAGACCATATTGCTTTACCATATACGTCCGCCAAGTGTTTCTTTAAATAAGTAATGGGGCGCTTATTGTTGAATATAATGGCGATATCTGCTAGTTCCTGTCCGAAGCGTTGGTGAATATCTTCGGCTACAATATGTAAGAAAGGTTTGTTCATTTTACTTCAACTAATTCGTTAATCTTGGCGTAATAAAGATACCCCCTTATATTGGTGTATCCGAGATTATGCAATGCTTTTTTATAACTATCCACCTGCCATTGATGGTCGGCGTAATCGCCTTTCGTAAATTTGAAGTCGAGTACAATCGTCTCTTGATCACTTGTAAATACCTTGTCTGGCCGAATCGTTTCCCCATTTCCCAGGATAATGCCCGCTTCGTTCCATACCTTATAGTTGCCTGTTAACCATGGATTGATTATAGGATGATGCCATATCTGGTGAATTTCTTGTAGGATAAAAGGACGATCTTCTGGCGTCAGTATTCCATTTTCGATGTAATTGTCTACCAGCTCGACTATTTCTTGCTCGCTGGTAACCTCCGACATGATCTCGTGCGCAAGAATACCATATTGGGCAGCTTTCTCCAACATTAAGATGTTATTCAGGTTCCGTTTGTTGGATTTATCGAAAGCGTTTTGCAATTCGGACGAGACAGGATAGGATGACAAACTGATGTTGCGATACGTTACTTTTGCCTCCGTGGATACTTCTTGGTCATTTTGATTGGAAAGCTGTTCATCGGGTATTTTGGGAACGGGGTGGTCTGCAAAAAGATGATTCTCGTGGAACGGAAACGGTGCGTTTTTATCGGATAACACCTGATAAAGTAAGTCGCCGATATATTCGTTTTTTATATCCAATCCGGATATCTCACCTGTTTTCTTATCAACATTTTCCTTGAACGATGGCGCTGATATATACAAATGCTGTACGGTTCTGGTTGTGGCCACATAAAACGTGTTTAATGCGTCCATATAGTTAAATAACATTTCTTCAAAATACTGTCGGTAGAAAATCGACTTGCCTATGGTGCTATTGTATTTTATGGGTATTTTACCTAACGCTTGAAACGGAGACTCGCCGGTATCAATCCAAAAATCACCGTTCGTCATGCCGTCCAGATCCCAAGAGCAAAAAGGGAGCATAACAACATCATACGCTAAACCTTTTGATTTGTGTATAGTAGTCACCTCAATGGCATCGATTTTTCCGTTTGCCGGCAGGGAGGTGTTGCTACCATCTTCTTCCCAATATTGTAAAAATTGTGTGATACCGCGCTCTCCCATGATCGAAAAATTGGAAACGATATCCTTGAACGCCAATATATACGGGGTATGTATACTGTCGGTTTCATGAAGGCCGTATATCTCGATCAGTTGTTCAACGAGATGTATAAGAGGCGCTTGTTGCAATTTTGTCCATTGCGCCGGCAAGTCGGGCGGTAGGATGGCTTCGATTTCGTGGAGATTATTGTTTTTGAACTTCAGCCAATATGCAGGATCAAATGTTTGTTGCTTCCTGACAATTTGGTAAAGGTAAGCCATTTTTGCTCGGTGGATGACGTGTTTGTCCGTCGTGTAGACTAATGCTTTAAGTGTTTCTATGAGCAATAAAATGACATCATTAGCGGATAGGTATAATACGTCGCCCGAGATAATGTCAAAATGAAGCCCCGTATTGTTCTTATGCAGCATTAATGTTTCAATAACTTGACGCGCTTGCGTATTGCTCCTGACCAATATGCCGATTTGCTTTGCCTCGTATCGTCCCGAAGAAATCCAAGCCTGGATTTTATGACAGAGAAGCGCTAGAGAATCTTCCATAACCTGATTTCTTCGGTAGCGCCCGTCCTGCACAGGCAGATATTGAATTTCTATAGAACCGACCTTACTTCGATTATCGTAACGGTGAGGAGGCGTTTGTTGCGTACTGTTTTGATAGGCTTTGGTTAGCATCTCGGCATTGCCGGAACTAGCCCACCAATGTTGTCCCTCCTCATCCAAACATTCCACTACTTTTTCATTGAGGACATTCTGTAGCCTTTGTGGAATAGTACCGAACAAATAGTTGTTTAGTGCAATGATATTGGGGTAGCTCCGGAAATTTGTTTCCAAGGATCCGTTTTCAATAAAACTGGAGCGTTGCTGTTCGGATAGATGAAAAGCTTGGGCGATTTGGTCTTCTACCTGTTGCAATAAGATACGCCAGTCGCCGTTACGCCAGCGGTAGATGCTCTGTTTTACGTCGCCAACGATAAGGTGTTCGTTGATTTTCTGCTTGGCATTTCCCAGTGCGTTGATGAGTAACGGGCTGTAATTTTTCCATTGAATACGTGATGTATCCTGAAACTCATCAAATAGGAAATAATTATAGCGATTACCAATTTTTTCCCAAATGAACGTGGGATCGTTTTGCTCGTCTAGTCCAAGCCGATTGAGCAAAATCTGGGCATCCGAAATGAGCTGTGCACCGTTTACTTTTCGCCATTGGCTTAATAAATCGCTCATCTCTTTAAGTAACCTGAGGTAATACAGGTTGTTTTGCACAGACTGGTAAGCAATGAAAGTTGGAAATAACCTGTATAAATCAGCAAATTGTTGAAGAATGGGCCGCAATGCCTGTTGGATGTCATACCGTATACTTTTATCTGTGTTGGTATAGGCATCTTCGTCGTCAAGCAACGGGAGAAAACGGTCAAAGTACTTTTGAAGTTCTGAAGGCGATTTTTTATGAATATTATCACTGACTTTGCTGGCTGCGATAAGTTTATTCCGAGATTTCCCTTTCAGTTCATCGGCTATAACATCAAACGAACGGAAGATCGTTGTATATGTCTTGATAGTCTGGCTTAGGGTATCCAGGAAAGATGTTGTTTTCTCTTGGATATCTTGGTTTAGCAGCGTAAACACATCACGCGCTTTGGCGGATGCTAAATAAGCATTAAACTCCTGGAAGTTCTCTGTGAAAATTAAATTAGCAAGATTAAGAAGCTGTTGCCTGTAGTTCCAGTTTTCATTGCGCGCTATTTTTTGTTCCGCATACTCGATAATCCATTCGAGCAAATCGGGTCGTTCGTCTAGAGATTGATTGAGCATGACGGATAAATCCTGTTTTACTTTAGCCGTATTCATCTCTATTTTATACGCGGCATCCAGATTGAGCTCATACGTAAAACTGCGAATAACCTTTTGTGAAAAACCGTCTATCGTACTTACGCTAAAGCGGCTGTAATCATGTAAGACTTTACGGTAGACGCGATAGGCTTTTTGTTGCAATTGCGAGGCATCCCATTCTGGAAATTGTTCGAGTAGGAGTTGCCTAAAGTCCTCCATTTTTTTTCTTTTATCCGCGGTCGCTAATCCTTGCAGAACGCTAAGTATGCGTTCCTTCATTTCTGCTGTAGCCTTGTTGGTAAACGTTACGGCTAGAATCTCCCGATAGCTGTTTTCGTTGGATAGTAACAGGGTCAGGTAATGGAGCGTGAGGCTGAACGTCTTCCCCGAACCGGCCGAGGCTTTCAATATTTTTAAAGGAGCAACAGTGTTCATATTACAAAGTAAGAAGTAAAAATGAAAAAGGCAAAAAAGTACTGTTGAAGAAAAATGCTTAACATTGTCTCATGAAGATTCTATTGATTATAAACAGTATTATTTTTATCTTTTCTCTTTACGTTTTATTTAAAGAAATAAATGTATATGTCATTTTATTATTGGTTTCGACGATATTGAATTTCCTGTATTTCTTTTTTGTTAGTAAGAAAAAATAATGAAATGTAGTGATCAACAGCTTGTTTTTCATATATTTGTGTATTGTTGTGTAACTACTGATTAATTAAAATTATGAAAAGATTACTCTATATACTTTTGGTTTGGGGGCTTTTTGCATCCTGCAAATCAGATGATATGGAAGACCTTTTATCGGATAGGATTTCAAGCATAGAAATAAGTGCTGTCACGGCTACTGGAGGATATGGTTCATCTGCAACTGGTGCGACCTATAGATTTGAATACGATGCCATGGACCGTTTAAAAAAGGTCAACGATAAAGAGTTTTATTATGGAACTAACGGGCGTGTCGAATTCTCTAGAATAGAGCGAAAGGCTAAAGATGAATATAGAGATGAAGAATATGTCGAGCACTTAAGTTATCATTGGGATGCACAGGGAAGGCTGAAAGAAGTATATGTAGATTTGTTATACCAAAAATATAATTATACCTCGGAATATCCCGTTTGGGAACAGGATAAGGAGAGTAAAGAGGAAAATGAACTGTTAGCGACGTTTAGCTATGAGGGGGCGAATCGTAAGCCTTCCACCATTCGTTATCGTAAAATGAGTTTCGATCTGCCATCTCCATATGTTACTTTAGGAAAGGAAGAAGAAGTGCGCTATTTATACGACGACGACGATAATGTTATATCCATTCAGCTTGATGGATATCTAAAGCACGCTCAGCTTGGAACAGATCCGCTAATAAGCCTGGTTCCGTACAAAAAAGCAGTTTCCAATACCTATTTAGGAAATCCACATTATTTAACTAAAATTTATGCTCAATTAGGCTTCCACCCCTATGACCTAGCTGAAGTAATAAGTGCTAATAGTATTGCTAGAAGCCAGGCTGATGCTGAAATAGAAGGGGATGAAGATATTAATTGGACACTACCTGAAGGAGAGGATATTAATTGGACAGATTGGGGTATAGATAGTAATACAGATAACCTACCTTTCTTATTCGATGGAAAAACAACATATAGTTATCGTTTCAATGCATTAGAATTACCTACTGAAATCGTTGGTGAAGGCAACCGCCGAAAGGAGCTTATAGTAATCACTTACGAATAGTCTTTAATCCAGTTAATAGTCGTATTTAATTTTTCCTTTTTATTTTTTAATTACTATCTTTGCGTCCCCTCTTGCGCGAAGCACGGGGGATATGTTGAATACATAAACAAATAAAAAAATGGCAACTAAAATCAGATTGCAAAGACAGGGTAAAAAAGGAAAACCTTTTTACCACGTAGTAGTAGCAGATTCACGTGCTCCACGTGATGGTAAATTCATCGAGCGTTTAGGCTCTTACAACCCAAACACAAACCCAGCGACTATCGTTTTGGATTTCGACAGAGCTTTGTACTGGATGAACGTAGGTGCACAACCTACCGACACCGCTCGTGCTATCCTTTCTTATAAAGGTGTTTTGTACAAAAAGCACTTAGAAGGTGGTGTGAAGAAAGGCGCTTTTGACGAGGCCCAATTAGAAGAGAAATTCGCTAAATGGTTGGAAGAAAAAGATGCTAAGATTGAAGGTAAGAAGACAGGTTTAGTTCAATCGAAAGAAGAAGCTAAAAAAGCTGCTTTGGAGGCAGAGGTAAAGAAAAATGCTGAAAAAGCTGCTGCTCTTGCGGCAAAAAATGCACCAGCTGAGGAAGAGACTGAAGCGACAGAAGAAGAGGTGGAGGCGGAAGCCCCTGCTGAAGAAACTCCTGAAGCAACGGCAGAAGATGCTGCAAACACAGAAGAAACTGAAGGGTAAATCTTATTCATACAGATTCAAGAAAGCCGAGTTTATGAAAATTCGGCTTTTTTAATACCTTTTTTATGTTCTTTTTTTAGAAAAAAGAACGAAAAAATCGTCGCTTCGGAGATTTGAGATAGTGCTAAGGATGAGTTTCTACAGACCTCAAATCTCCGGATGCGACCTCAAAGTTTAAGGGAGGTCTAGTGCATATGCGTAAATGACCGTGATCATTGATGGATTGCAGTTACACGTATTAAAACTGCCTCGCGTTGTTCCGCGGGCAGCTTTATGCAGAATATTCCGTTAAAAACAGAATGTTGTTTGAGCGCAGCGAGTTTCATTCTGTTTAGGAATAGTCAAGTAAAGGTAGCGGAACCATGCAAGCCTTGATTTTTTGTTTCTTTTTCATCAAGGAAAAAGAAAAAGATTACTATTATGAACATCAACGACGCTTTTTATATTGGTTACATCACAAAAACACGTGGATTAAAAGGTGAATTACAACTTTATTTTGAATTCGCCGATTATACGGAGTTAGACTTAAATGTTCTCTTTCTGGAGATAAACAAAAAGTTGATACCTTATTTTGTAGATAGTATAAAATTACAGAACAACAGCACGGCGTACTTAAATCTGGGAGACATAGATCATGTCGATAAAGCGAAAGAACTTATAAGGAAAAAGGTCTATCTATCTAAGGATAAAATGCCCGAAAGAGATCCCGACGATTTTCGCTATACCGATTTTGTCGGATATCTTGTCGTGGATGAAGAGGAAGGGGAGGTTGGTGAAATAATCGAAGTGCAAGAGTTTCCGCAGCAATTTATTGCTACCGTTGATTTTGATGGGAAGGAGTTGATGTTTCCGTTAAGTGAAGATCTTATTTTGGGAATTGATGTAGAAGAGCAGGTTCTAGAAGTAGCGTTACCAGAAGGCTTAATTGATCTATACCGGGAATCGTAATCAAAAGTAAATTTCATTTTAATAACTCCGCTAACTTCCATATCTTTCGTAACTTTTAGATAAAAATGAAGATTGTAGACCATATAAAGAACGCAAACGGAAAGACCTTGTTTTCATTCGAATTACTACCGCCGGCAAAAGGGCAGGGTATCGAGAGTATTTTTAAAACAATGGATGAGTTGATGGAGTTTAACCCTCCATTTATTGATGTCACTTATCACCGGGAAGACTACCTCTATAAACAGCATGCCAGCGGACTTCTAGAACGTGTGGCGTATCGCAAGCGACCTGGTACGGTTGCTATCTGTGCAGCCATTATGAATAAATATAAGGTGGACGCTGTGCCTCATTTAATTTGTGGTGGATTTACAAAGGAGGAAACAGAGAATGCGCTGATCGACTTAAATTTTTTGGGTATTGATAATGTGCTGGTACTTCGTGGCGATGCGAGAAAAGGTGATCCTGATTTCGTTCCGACGCCAGGAGGACATGCTTATGCCACGGACTTGTTGCAGCAAGTTGTTGATATGAATAGTGGCAAATATCTGCATGAAGATATTGAAAGCTCCGCAAAAACAGATTTTTGCATTGGCGTAGCAGGTTATCCGGAGAAACATTTTGAGTCGCCTAATTTCAATACCGATTTTAAATGGTTGAAGAAAAAAGTAGAAATGGGTGCAGAATTTATCGTAACGCAGATGTTTTTCAATGTCGAGAAGTATAAGGAATTTGTTACCAAATGTAGGGATAACGGTATTCATGTGCCTATTATTCCAGGCCTCAAGCCCATGACGACCAAAAGACAATTGATTACATTGCCTAAGATTTTCCATTTGGATATTCCTGAGGAATTAAGTGAAGCGGTAGAGCATTGTAAAACTAATGCAGATGTACGTCAGGTAGGGGAGGAGTGGCTCGTAGAGCAATGTAAGGAGTTAATCAAGTTCGGTGCTCCGGTACTACATTTCTATACGATGAGTAACCCTGGGCCAACGAAGAAAATTGTGCAACGATTGGTGTAAATATAAATTATAAAAAAGAGGCGAACGCCTCTTTTTTGTGATTATCCTTTCTTAACTTCTTTTGCCCAGCTATCTTTCAAAGTCACCGTACGGTTGAATACCAAATGAGCTTCCGTCGATTTGCTATCTAGGGTAAAATAGCCTAATCTGATAAACTGATAACCTTTACCAGTCTCTGCTGTTGCCAAATCGGGTTCTATATAAGCTTTATTGATAATTTGCAAACTATTCGGATTGATAGATGCTTTGAAGTCTTCTGTAGAAGCTGGATTTTCTTCATTAAACAAGCGATCATACAATCTAACTTCGGCTTCTTTGGCATGCGCTGCTGATACCCAATGGATCGTCCCTTTTACTTTTAGCCCAGAAGTGTCTTCTCCTGATTTGGAATCAGGCACATATGTACAATGTACTTCCGTTATATTACCGTCTTCATCTTTTATAAAATCGTGGCATTGCACGATGTAGGCATGCTTTAGGCGTACGGAAAGTCCAGGGCCCAACCGGAAAAATTTCTTCGGAGGTTCTTCCATAAAATCGTCCCGTTCTATCCAAAGCTCTTTAGAAAACGGAATACTACGTGAACCTTCGCCTCCTTCTACTTCTGGATTATTTTCACCGATCAGCTCTTCCGTTTGCCCGTCTGGATAATTCGTAATAACGAGTTTAATCGGATTAAGTACGGCCATCCGTCGCCAAGCGGTAGCATTAAGATCTTCTCGGATACAGAACTCCAATAAGCCGACGTCAATCATATTCTCTCGCTTTTGGACGCCTATACGCTCACAGAAGTTACGTATAGATGCTGGCGTATAGCCACGTCGTCTTAAGCCCGAAATAGTTGGCATACGCGGGTCGTCCCAACTTTCTACGTATTTCTCGTTGACCAATTGCAATAATTTACGCTTACTCATGACCGTATAGGTCATGTTCAAACGTGCAAATTCATATTGTTTAGATGGGAATATTTCCAGTTTCTCAATAAGCCAATCATATAACGGACGGTGTGGAATGAACTCTAATGTGCAAATAGAATGTGTAATTTTTTCAATGGAATCGGATTGACCATGGGCAAAATCATACATAGGATAAATACACCATTTGTCGCCCGTGCGGTGGTGGTGAGCGTGCTTTATACGATATAACAGTGGGTCACGTAGATGCATGTTTGGGCTTGCCAAATCAATTTTCACGCGGAGTACCTTTTCGCCATCTTTATATTTACCATCGCGCATTTCTTGAAAAAGCTTCAAGTTTTCTTCGATGCTGCGGTCACGATAGGGCGTGGGTACGCCAGGCTCCGTCGGTGTTCCTTTGGACGCAGCGATTTGCTCGGATGTACTATCGTCTACATAAGCTAGCCCCTTGTTGATTAAATCAATGGCAAAGGTGTACAAGGTTTCAAAGTAATCAGAAGTGTATAACTCTTCAGCCCATTGAAAGCCTAACCACTGAATATCCTGTTTGATGCTATCCACGTATTCCGTTTCTTCCGTTACGGGATTGGTGTCGTCAAAACGTAGGTTGGTTTTCCCATTGTACCTTTGAGCAAGTCCAAAGTTAAGGCAAATCGATTTTGCATGACCGATATGGAGATAACCATTTGGCTCAGGCGGAAAGCGTGTTAAAACACGTCCGTCATGTGTACCTTTGCGGAGATCCTCTTCGATAATCTCCTCGATAAAATTCAGTGGCTTTTCTTCGTTTAACATAACTACAAAGTTAGCTTTTTCTTCTTTCTTTTTCTCCGCGAAAAAGAAACAAAAAGCTCGTCGCTGGGAATCTTTGCATAATAGGGAGTGCAAAAGGCAAATTTGTACAGATGCAAAGTTCCAAGGCGACATCTGAGGTTGAGGACGGATTGTGCATAATGCGTAGATAAACGCGAACAATAATAAGCAGCTTTTACGCGGACTAAATCGGCCTCGCATTGTTCCGCGACCAGCTTTACGCCGGCTATTCCGTTAAATAGCATGCTGTTTGACCGAAGGGAGTTGCATGCTGTTTAGGAATAGGCTAGTAAAGGTAGTGGAAGAATGCAAGCCTAGATCTTTTGCTTCTTTTCCATCAATGGGAAAAGAAGAAGAAAAATCTGTATTTTCGAATATGAAACATTTCATAAGCACTATTTTTCTCATACTATTAATCATTGTACAACCTTGTTTTGGGCAAAAAGCCAAGAAGCCTCAGGTGATTGTATACGGATCGGACCTTTTGGCGTTCTCCGTAGCGGTACAGAGCGCTAAATCGAGTGTTCCAACGATATGGTTGGTTGAGGGAGAACAGCTGATGCCTGAATTTTCCAGTGGGCATGTTCAGATAGAGAATATGCCACATTTAGATGGTGGAATATGGATGGAAATTTTAATGGAAATGGCGCTTGCGAAATCGCCTGATGATTCGCTTGCGACGGTTGTTAAACGTGAAATGAATCCTCGACTGTTTCAGAATGCGGTGGAGAAAGTGTTGCGAAAGCTACCGCAATTAACGGTAATAAAAGGAGAAGAGGTGCTGTCCATCCATCGACGGAAGCGAAACTGGGAAGTGCAGACGTCCAGTAAACACAAGTACGTCGTGAGATGTGTTATTGACGCCTCCCGAGAGCAGGAGCTATCCCATTTGATCGACATATCTTGGGATAATCATATAGAGCAGATGCAACCGCTTGGTGCATTGTCTTTGGCAAAAGTGCGCACATTAGTGGCCGCGGGACAAATCGGTAATTCTCTGTTTGGAGCACAAGTGGAAAATATTTTAGCGGGAGAAAAAGATGGCTTTTTTAATTTTAGAGGTGTAGCAGAAGTGTTGGATGAAGATATGACATTAAGCGCTTTCCGTGCAGCAGTAGGACAAGCTGTGGGTGCAGCGGCAGCATATTTGGCCTTTTTCAAGACTGCTGCCGACGAGCTGGATGTCCGGAAATTGCAAACAGAGTTAATGACTTATAAAGCCCGTATTTTGCCCTATCAAGATATCTCGATCAACGATGTACACTTTTATGCTTTACAGCGATTTGGGTTGACGGGCTTACTGTCAAGTCTACATAAAGATGATAATTTCCATTTCCAAAAGGATGAACGCGTAAGCTTCGAAGAAGTGGAGCCCATTTTTGATAGGCTATACTCCCGGAGCCAACTGTGGTTTTTGGATAATAAAGGTGATTATTTCCGGTGGAAAGATTTTCTGTCCTTAATAAAATTTGTCGGGCTTCGTGGAAACGAAATAGACAGACAGATAGCAGATGCATGGTCGACGAAGTTAAAATTTGAAGGTAACTTTGATAAAGAAGCGTTTGTTAGCCGCTATCAATTTGCTGTTATTTTGGATATATATGCCAATCCATATGTCAAAGCGATCAACCAACAAGGAGATTTTATCAATTAACCTGTTCTTTTTCTCCGCGAAAAAGAACCAAAAAGCTCGTCGCTTCAAT
Source organism: Sphingobacterium arenae (assembly GCF_014692505.1). Taxonomy (GTDB): domain Bacteria; phylum Bacteroidota; class Bacteroidia; order Sphingobacteriales; family Sphingobacteriaceae; genus Sphingobacterium; species Sphingobacterium arenae. The sequence continues at coordinate 1,141,047 of NZ_JACNYK010000001.1, forward strand.
CTTTGAGGAAAGGGATAGTACTAAGGATGGGTTTCTGCAACCTCAAAAATTTGGATGCGACCTTTTGAGGTTAATGCGGGACATTACACTACCTGTATACTGTGTCAAAACCTATATAGCAGCTTCTAAGTAAAATTTCAGATTAGCGAAGACCATGCGTAAATGAAAGCGATCAATAATAGGCAGCTTTTATGCGGACTAAATCGGCCTCGCCTTGTTCCGCGACTAGCTTTACGCAGGATATTCCGTTAAAAACAGAATGCTGTTCGACCGAAGGGAGTTTCATTCTGTTTAGGAATAGACCAGTAAAGATAGCGGAACCTTGCAAGCCTTGACTTTTTGTTTCTTTTTCGTCAAGGAAAAAGAAATTAAAGAAAGATTTAGGAATAGACAAGTAAAGTTAGCGGAACCTTGCAAGTCTTGATTTATGGACTCGTGTTTATTATGGCATCCATGAGCTCGCAAGCTCGGTTTTGTTTCTTTTTTTGTTAAGAAAAAAAGAAAAACTAAACCTCTTCTTTTTTCGGAAACATCAGTGAAGCTACGATACTAATCGCCAGAATAGATATAATGATAATTAACGAATGAACCGTTTGAAACCCTAATCCTTCTAACCAACTGTGTAATAGCATTTTTGCACCAATGAAAATTAATAGAAATGCCAAGCCGACTTTCAGGTAATGGAATTTGTCTATGATGTTCACTAAAAGAAAAAACATAGACCGTAACCCCAGAACAGCAAAGATATTGGAGAAAAATACAATGTAAGGGTCTTTTGTTACAGAAAAGATAGCGGGGATAGAGTCTACGGCGAAAATCAAATCGGTAAATTCGATCACCAATAATACTAGAAATAAAGGAGTCATGTACCTTACTCCGTTTTCTATGTGGAAAAAGCGACCACCGTCCATACGTGGCGTTACTTTAAAGTATTTGGACATGAATTTTACCACAGGGTGGTTCTGTGGATCAACTTCCTCCTCTTTGTTGCGATTGATGTACATCATAATCCCCGTATATACCAAAAACGCACCAAAAACGTAGAGTATCCAGCCAAACTTAGCAATAAGGGCCGCCCCAATGAAAATGAAGATACAGCGTAGTATAATCGCACCAATAATTCCCCAAACTAATACCTTATGGTAGTATTTCTCGGGTATACCAAAGGAGCTAAATAGAAGCACCATGACGAATATGTTATCTACAGATAAGGCATATTCCACGACGTAGCCTGTAAGGTATTCTAGACTTAACGTCTTGTTGTATAATTGAATACTGGCAGCCAAATCACTTTCATTGACACGAATATTATGGTAGTGTTTGGCAATAATTTCTTCTAGCCTTGCAAAATCATGTACGTTATGAAGTTCATGTCCCCAGATATATAACACTAAGCCGAATGCGAGTGCGAAGAAAACCCAGACCGCACTCATAATGGCTGCAGCTTTAAATGATACGGGTTTGTCGCTCTTGGAGAATAAACCTAAATCAATAGCAAGCATGAGGATAATGAATATAATAAAACCTCCAAAAAATAACAGTTCGTGACTCATGTGATATAATGTGTTTTTTATTTATTTCTTTCTGTTGTAAACCTGACTAATTGTTCCAGTGCAGCTCGATAAGGATTATCCGGAAACGTGGTTAATATATCAAACGCTTCCTGTTGGTATTGCAGCATTTTTTCCCGTGCATAGTCCATACCTCCACTGCTGCGTACAAAAGTAATAACCTCGGTAACCTTATCTTTGTTTTCACTATGGTTTTTTACCAAGTTGATAATACGTCTCTTTTCCGCAGAAGTCGTATTTTTAAGCGCATAGATGAGTGGAAGGGTCATCTTTTTTTCTTTGATATCATTTCCGACAGGTTTTCCAACGTCGTCCAAGCCAAAATCAAAAAGATCATCTTTTATTTGGAAGGCTATACCCACCTTCTCGCCAAACAGACCTAGACGGTCGACGGTTTCTTTTGGGGCTTGTGTGGATGATGCACCACAAGCGCAACACGCTGCAATGAGCGAGGCCGTTTTCTTACGGATAATTTCAAAATATACTTCTTCCTGAATATCCAGTTTGCGCGCTTTTTCTATTTGCAGCAATTCTCCCTCACTCATTTCTTCTACAGCGTCAGACATAACCTTTAACAGGTTTAGTTCGTTATGTTTGACGGAAAGAGACATCCCCTTCGATAGTAGGAAATCACCTAATAATACCGCTATTTTGTTTTTCCACAAAGCGTTGACCGAGAAAAACCCCCGACGTTCATTTGCGTTATCCACGACGTCGTCGTGGATTAAGGAAGCCGTATGTAATAGCTCAACCAACGAAGCGGCCCGATAGGTAGAATCATTGATGTTTCCACACAATCCGGCGGAAAGAAAAACAAACATCGGACGCATCTGTTTTCCCTTTTGTTTCAAGACGTATTGTGTAATGCGGTTTAATAAAGGTACAGCACTGTGCATCGATTCTTTAAATCGATTTTCAAATTCTTTTAGCTCTTGTGCTATCGGGGTTTGTATATCTTTTAATTTCAGCATGAAAAATGGCTAAATCACCATGGCTTTAAAGCAGTCAAAATCGCCATAAATATAAGAAATATCCACGTAGCATGAACACAGATACGAACGAAATAATAAAGAGCTCTTATAGCGCTAAAAGAAACTGGAAGTGAAGTATTCATAAAGGTAATTGGAAACTAGCGAATAAATAATAGAATGCATATATACTAGCTTATAAGGCTTCGATAGCTAATTCTAATTCTTTGTACCACTCCTCTCCATATTCACGGATAAGAGGTTCTTTGACAAATTTGTATACTGGAATACCCAGTTCTTTGCCAAATGTGCAAGCGTCGCTACAAATATGCCAACGATCGTAATGTAAAACGTCAAACGCGGGATAACGAGTCGTCCGGATAGGATAGAGGTGACAGGAAATAGGCTTTTTCCAATCAACTTCGCCGAGTTCATACGCTTTTTCAATGGCACATTTGGTAATTCCGTTATCCCATGTTACATAAGCACATTCTTTATTGCCATCCACACAAGTGGTTGTAAGATCTCCATCCATATCGATGACGTGTGTGCCTTGTTCTTCGATAGCCCGAATACCCTTCTCGGTCATATAAGGTTTTACTTTAGGATAAATCTCACGGAGAATCTCCGTTTCTTTTTCATTTAGAGGGGCTCCTGAATCGCCTTCCACACAGCAAATGCCCTTACATTTGTTTAAATTACAAACGAAGTCATTCTTAATAATGTCCTCATGCACTAATACGTTGCCTACTTCGATCATGTTGTTTATTTTGAATAACTGACGCGCTTTCCAAGCGTGTGCTTTAAACCATTTGCATTGATTAATTCCATGGTTACCGTACCCACCAAAATCTCTACTTGCGCTTTTACGGGGATACGATTGCCATCGTTGGTTACCCATAGAAAAAGCTGGCTGTCTTTTCTGAATATCCTACCTGGTGTAATCTCCGGACTGAATTTAATACATTCCAACTCCCCCAACGACGTTTTGATCTTTTCAATGCCAATATATTTAATGCCTAATTGGGCGACTTCATCGTTTAAGAAATACGTGAGTTTAAACGAATCTCCCTTTTTGAGAGACGAAAGGTCCAGATTACGCGAAAAATAATAAGCAGATAGTAAATCGAAAAATTGTGATGTAGGACTGGTAAATGTACCTTTCTTGCCTGAAACTTTTTTATTTCGATGGTCAAAAGTAGCATACTCCTCGCGCGTATAACTTCCTTCGTGTATATCTTCTATATAAAGATAAGGCAGATACGTATCACCATCGATATAGGAGTCATATTTGTTTCTTACTTTATAGACGGCAAATATTCCCGACGTCTGACCGAACGCGGATAGGTGAAAAGCATTTGGATTGCTAAAGCGTAATTTCGATTTTTCAACTTTTAATGTGCCTGTTGCAACAGATAAAATTCCATATTTTAGCTTATAGGTCAAGTTTTCGCCGGGCTGATATGTAGGTTGTGGTAGATAGGGTAAAGTTTGTCCCATGGTCAGACCGATACTACAAATGAAAAAAGCGATAAACGTGTATATTTTTCTCATATGATAATGGACAAAGATGGCCGCCGATAGTTTAACTTTTACGCTTATACACAGGTACTGTAGAGCAGGGTTCGCCGTACATTATGCTCTTGACAACTTTACTTAAACCGAGCGTGAATTTAATAAAGGCGGATTCAGGTACATAAATTTCCCCGCACCCCTTCACGACTACACGTTCGTCCTGATAAGTACTAAAATCCATCCCATCTAAGGCTTGATTGAACAAATTGCTCCAGACGGAGTCCTTATCTCCGAAATGAACGGAAAGTACATAAGGCTCGAGCTTGTTTGCGAGGAGCATATAGGCCCAAGTAGGCACAATCGCATCGGTAGAGCATATTATACCTATATGCTTGTTTTGGTATTGGCTCCACTCGTGTTCCTTAATAAACGTCCTAAAGTCTTTTTCTTTCAAGATTAGTCCGTGAAATAAGTTGTCTTTGATGTCATAGATGACAATCTCTTCCTTTGGGGCATAATCTGCTAAATCGACAGTTACTAAGCCACTTTGCGCAACTTTATTAATGATATTTTCTTGAATGTCCATACGATACAAAACAAAAAGCCGGACAACAATTGTCCGGCTATAAAGTTAATTATTATATTCTAATAGAATCTAATGCGATTGTCATGAATATCCGCTTTATATTGAAGTGCTTGGTAAATTGCATTCCAGGAACGCTGGGCTTTTGCCGTTTGCATTTGTTGTCTTTGATTGTTCATATCACTGGAGACCAGTTCGGCCGGATTAACAAAACCAGCTACCTGTACCGCATAGACACCCTGCTCACCTTTAATCGCTTTCGATAATTTATTGGGTTGCAAGCCAAATGCTGTTCCTACGACGGCGGGTTCCATTGCAATACCCGGAAGCACCGGATTGGCCATGACGATATTTTCAATGTCTACCGCTGATTTTTCTAACTTTTGGGCGACCTGATCTATGGACGAGGAACCATTTAAAGCATTGTTTAACTTTTCGATCAGCATTTTTGCTTTTACTTCATTACGTACACGTGCTTCTATTTGTGGTTTCGCGGACTCCAAAGAGAGCGGGCCCTTTGGTTGTATATCGGTTAACCGCGCGACAATAAAATTGTCTTCGGTGTCAAATACCCGTTCGGAAACATCCCCTTTTTTGGCTTCAAAAGCCCAGCGTATGATATCTCTTGGAACCTCCACGCCATTAAAAGTATTGTCCATTGGTAAGACGCGTTCTGCTTTATGTAACGTCGTACTTTGTTTATTGGCAACCTCTTCAAAATTTTTGCTGTTTGCGTCACCAAAGAAATTATTAGCTTTTGCATACGCGGCGTCCGTGGTCGCTTTACCGCTGTTGATCACTTTGTCGACAATTGCTGCTTTAACAATTTTTGAATTTCCAATTTGTTTTTCGATCCGGATAATGTGCGTGCCGAAACGGCTGTTGACAATAACGACTTCGCCCGTTTTTCCGGAAAACACAGCTTCATCGAATTCCGGAACCATTTGTCCGCGTGGGAAAGTACCGAGATCACCCCCATTTATTTTACTACCCTCATCTAAGCTAAATTGTATAGCAAGAGCCGAGAAGCTTTCTCCTTGTTGAATTAATCTTTTGATAGAATCCGCTTTCGCTTGTGCCTTGTCTACCCCGCCTTCTGCGGTTGTATTCAATAAGATATGTGAGGCTTTGACAGAATCTGGACTGAATTTCGCATCCACAACCTTTGCTACCTCAAATCTATCTTGAGACAAGAACGGTCCTACTGTCGTACCAACAGCTGCATTGAAAATGACCGAATCCAACGCTGGACTTACCTGTCCTTTGCGGAGATAAGTATAAGGATATTTTGTATCGGAATTTACCGCGGCAAATAATGAATCCGTCGTAGAATTTACCAATTCTGATTTCAATTGTTCAATAACCGACTTTGTCGCTGCGGTATCGTTAGCAGTAGGTCTCGCATCAAACAGTACATATTCTATCGTTCTTGTTTCCTCTTGATTTTCCAATGTATTTTTGTGCGCATCATAGTACGTCTGGTAATCCGCATCGGTCAATTTAATCTCAGCGTCTTTCACCGAGGAATAATCGAGCATCACATACTTGAAGTTTGCCAATTTATTGCGCTGGTTATATTCTTCTTGGGCTTCCAATGAAGTAACATATACACTATTGGTGAGTAGGTTCGAATACTTTTCGTTTAAACGTTCGTTGCGGATATTTTCTAAAAGCATTTCCCATTGTTGGCGCATTTCTGGTGTTCCTTGGCTATTGATTTGTGAAAGGAACGTGTTCAGTTGGTTCTTATCGAATACGCCTGTTTCGGGATTCGTAAATGCTTGAACAATTTGTGGTGACGGATTAACACCCGATACCAAACTGTTCAGTTCATCTCTGCCGACAGAAAGACCTATTTTCTCAATTTCCTGTTTTAGAAGCTCTTGTGAGATAAATTGATTCCAGACTTGTTGTACCGCATAGTTTCGCATTTGCGGAGACGTCGTGCCTCCCATTTGCTGTTGGTACATCGCAGTCGTTTGGTCAACTTGGGCGTTAAACACTTGATAATCGATGGATTCTCCATTAACACTACCGACTTGATTTTGATTCTTCATCCAAAAAGGAGTCCCATAGCTGATGATATCTCCTAATAAAAACGCAATAATTGCTAAACCAATAACGGTTACTACAAGCCCCGCTCGGTTCCGCAAATAGCTCATTAATCCCATAGTCTATATACTCTGTTTATTCAGTTACTTAATTGACCTCTATTAAAAACAAGGCGCAAGATACAACTTTTATGAAAAAAAACTTGCAAAAATTTATTTTTATATGGAAACTAAATGTGGCCTACATAAAATAAATTTATGCCGGAAGATAAAAAAATCACGAGACATTTTAATTGCCGAAAGTGGGAAATTGCTGATCGCCTGAGGGAATATAGAAACCCGTCATATTTTGCCCATCAATTTTTTTGAAATCTGCATCGGAAATGAATGAGGTGGCTTGAAAACTACCTCGGCTATCCTTCATATCAAAGGTGATAGGAACGGAGTTATAATATATCTGTTTTTTTTCATCAAATAGTAGTTCCTCTGTTCTGATGACAGAGCCGTTTGCCATCGTAAGCACTACATTTTTTCGAAACTCTGTTAATCCTTCCTCTATTTTTTGTACGGCATAATCTGAACGGATGCGTTGTGATTCTTGGTTATTCTCGTCAAAGAAACGGACCAGTACCCCCTTTTGAAACTCGTACATCGCGATGCTGTCCGGGTATTCACGCAGTTCGGGAGCTGTTAACTCCGCTTTTACGGTAGCTGAATCGCTATAGATTACGGTAACATCTTTAGAAATGTTCACATTCTCTTCCTGCTGTATATTGGCGATCTTCTCCACATCCCGAAGATCGTTCTCACAGGCCATCAATAACATCGCTCCTAGACATACCAATGGGAGTCTGAATAGCTTCTTATCGATATAGCGCAGAAGAAAGTACATGATTAATCTAAACTTCGACGGATAAACCAGGAATCATTAATGGTGAAACCAAAATTAATATTGATATATCGTTCTCGTACAAGATTGTGATTGAGTGATCCCTGTTGTCCGAACTCGGCGGAAATATTAATTTGGGAAAATGTACGCCCGAAGTTTGTTTCAGGTAGCGGTAAGCCTATTCCCACGCTGACAGCCATGTCATTAATTCGTTGGTTTCTATATACGATAGGCGTTTGATTATAACGGAATCCTAGACGGTAATCTACTTGGTTCCAGTATCGTACAGAAGTGGGGTCAGGTTTAATTTGTCCGCCAATGGCAAACCCGTAGCTTTTTTCCAGTTTGTTTTGACCTTCCTGCACTTCAAATTTGGACCAGTCTGCGTAATTAAAATCTGCACCGATTAACCAGTTATATCCTTTTGATAATGTGAAACCTACATTATGCTTCAGCGGAAGCTGAATTTTTCTGGTAGCGAAGGTTCCGGTACTCACGGTATCCAACGGCGGAGCAATATAGTCATCGTCAAAATTGTTTTCTGAAATGGTAATAATCCGACTTGGTTTCGCGTTGATATGATTATTTAGCGTTCCAGTATACCCCACTGTTAAATTATATTTTCTATTAATAGATTTGCTGTATTGAAGGCCGTAGTCTACAGTTACGCCTCTTATGTTCCGAGTTTCCTTTAGCTCTGCAGGGTATGAAGTAAGATCATCTACAAACTTGACCTGCGTAATATCGTATAGATTTCCGAAAAGAAAACCGGCATTTGCTCCGATGCTTAAACCCTTAATAGGCGATACACCATAACCTAAATAGGCTTTGTTGATTCCACCTTCTCCAAATATTTGCTTTTCATAAACCAGATCGTCTATGGACTCCACATTTTTTGATGAATATCCTACATCGGAAAAAGGAATTAATCCAAAGGAAAAGCCACCGTATTTTTGCAACGGAATACCAATGGCGACGTGGCCAAAGGCAAAATCGGCTGTATGGTCGCTGGCATTATCTCTTGATAGCTGGGTGAAATTACCATACATACCGGCTTCCAAAACCGTACGATTTAATCCCGAGTACGAGGCCGGATTAGCAATGTTTAAGGTTGGAAGACCCGTAAGATATCTTACACCGGTAGAAATCCCGCCCATAGCACGAGTTTGTGGTAATAAATCGTTCCGCATTTGCCCCAGACCAAATTGCGAATAAGGAGAATGGGAGGTGGATCGCTGTGCGTATCCTTGCTGGATGCCAAATAAACCTAATCCTAACAACAATTGCAGCGCTATTTTGGTGAAACTTCCTATCGAGTATCTGTACATGGTCAAAATTTGCTACAAAACTATCTAATTTTTAACTATTCCGTTAGTTCTATTTGTTAAAAAAGGTTAATCGGTTGATATTTAGTTGATTGCGTAGAGATATTCGCTCGCTAAACAAATTGGAAATAAATAATTGACGCTATGATAATGAGATACAGCGTTTCGTATATCCATTTTGATTTCGAGTTCGTAAAATAAAATCCCAGATAGATGGCAATGGGGGGGGCGCAAAGTAGGAAATGATTTATAGTTATATGATTATTAAGATAAAAGGATCCCAACGTCAACAATATCATGAAAAACAAAAGTTGAAATGATTTGCGCAGATGCACGACACTCTTGAAGAAATGTTCTTTCAATACGAAAAGAAAAAATAGTAGGGCGATAACCACTGGAATGATAACAAGGTAATCATACATGTTCAGGGACAGCTCGGTAGGAAAAGCGTAGCCCAAAGGTTTGAAAATAGCAAAAAATTCTTTCAGACGCCCTATCCAATAATAGATGACACCTAAAAGGAAGTATATGGTCAAAAAGCCTAATAAAGGCGTTATCCATTCTCTCCAATTAAAGGGACGAAAGATCAATAAACTTATCCACAAAAGCAGCATCATGATCATAAAGGGAAAGTAAATCAAACTCCCGACGGCGACAATCATCCCCAAATCAAGCATTAATCCTTTTATATCATGTTGCTTGTAAATATTAAATAGTTTGCCCAACATCCATATGGTTATGAAATTACAGATAAGGGGCGGGGAAAGTACGAGGAACGGCGTAAATAAACTGACTAAAGTCATATACATTAATGCCGGGGTGAAATTGGGTTTGCCCAGAAGATTATAATTGTTAACGATCCGGTTCAGGAAAAATCCTTGTAGGAGGGTAAGGGTCAACGTAATCATGACATTCGCTCCAGGGGACAAGCGGGAGCCAATGCGTATCCCAATAAGATTATTAATCGCAGGCTCAAAGAGGATAGGTGTGATGTGCTCCGGAAGGCTAAGAAAGATCCCTAGACACAGAACCAAACCGATAGCCGAGACGAAAATAAAATTGACTGGCGAAAATTTTCGATGTTGGTTTATGATCATCGTCCGGCTACTTCTCTAATTTTTTGATACGTCTATCTAGCATAAATAAGAATACGCCCAAAACGATAAAGATAGTTAACAAGACGAGTACCACGACGTATATCTTACCAGAGCTACGAAGGTCTGTGGCCATTTCTATCTGATTTTGAGCGAACGTATAACTAGTTGTTAGAAAAAGCAGTAAAATTGTAATGATTTTCTTCATGATGATATCTGATTAATCGATGAGGTTTCTTTTTCTTTCCAGAAGGCGTACACGATAACGTAAAGTGCATATCCAAACACCTATGAGCATCCACCCGATAATCGCAGTGTAAAACACAGGCCGCATTTGGTTGTCCATATCGAGGTCGCCAAACGTTCCATTTCCGCCGCTTCCAGGATGCAACGAGTCGGTCATTTTGGGCATGATGTACATCAATACGATCATAACGGGAAACGCAAAGATATTGTAGATGGCCGCTATTTTGCCTCTTTTCTGCTCTTCTTCTAAAGCATTCCGCAAAACGAGATAGGCGAGATACATGAGTGTAGCGATTGCTGAACCATTTGTTTTAGCATCGTTAGGCCACGCCATTCCCCACGTGATATTAGCCCATTGCATACCGGTTAGCAGACCTATGATGCAAAAAACAATACCGGTATTGACAGCCTCGACGGCGATTAAATCATCGTTGATTCGTCCGTTGCTCAGGTAACGTATGCTATAGATAACGGAAATAAGGTAAAGAGCAAACATAGCGAACCACATGGGTACATGGAAATACACATTGCGGATGGTTTCGTGTAACAGGAATAAAGCGGGAACCGGACCAAGGAGACCCACCACAATACTAGCAGCAACCATCACCAGTCCTAAAATTTTCCACCAAGATTGTCTCATGATTCGAAAGAATTAATCTCGCCAAAGATAAGGAAATAACAATAAAGAAATGGTAATCGTAATTACATTAATTGCCAGCAAGACGAGTATGTCATTGGTGCTGTCGACTCTTGGAGCCCCTGCTAATGCATTTTGGGACAAGGAGATTAAAACGATGAGTAGGGGAATGATGACAGGAAAACTTAATATCGCCATTAGGGTACTGTTATTGCCCGCTTTTGCGCTAATGCCAGACACCATCGTAAAGACCGAGGAAAAACTCATACTTCCTAAAACAACTGCCGTCGTATACAAGATCGGATCACCCACGGGATTGCTAAAGGTAATGCTATACGCTGTATAGGCTATCAGTGATAAGAGGATCATGATCAGCGTATTATATATTATTTTGGATAATATAATCGCCTGGGGACTAATCAGTGTGTAATAATAAAGTTGTCTGCTTTGGCTCTCTTGAACAAAGCTTCGGCTAATGGCATTCACACTGGCAAACAGCATAATAATCCAGAACAAAGCGTTCCAAACAAATGTATCTACAGATTGGAATGCTTGGTAACAAACAAATACTGTAGATACAACGTATAATAAGATACCGTTTATAGCATATTTTGAACGCCATTCAAGAACGATATCTTTATAAACTAAAGTCTTTACCTGCTGGAGTGTATTCATGGGCGTTGCAAAGATACGAATACTTGCGTTTGAAATGACGCACCCACTCCAAAAATAAGGGTTAGGCTTTGTCCAGTTCTGATTTTGCTTTGGAAACTATCTTTTCGGCTTTGTCTTCCGCGTGGTGTACAGCTTGGGAAGCTTTATCCGCCAATTTATGCGCTTTTTCTGCAGCCGCATCTACCGCACGTACACCGGCGTCTTTTGCTTTTGCTTTTAAGTTGTCCAATTCAGCTTTCGTAGACTTTGCAATTTTAGCCGCACGCTTTGCCTCTTTTTTAGAAAGTTCTTTGATTGATTTCGTCAGGTCTTTCACACCCTCATTTGCACGCTCTAATTGACGTTTCCCATCATCTGTACCAAGTAGATAATAAGCAGCAGCTCCAGCAGCTAAACCAAGAAGTGCGAATGCGATAAATCCATTTTTATTTTCCATAATACCTTGTTTTTGTCTTTTCTAAAAATTAATCACCCTTTTCTTAAATCTAACAAAAAAAGTCGAAAAAAGTTTTTTGCGTATACGTTTTTTGTGGGTAAAGGAAGTTGTCGTTAATCTCGCTGTATGACATGCTGTATCGACTGTAAGGAATAAAGGTGATGATAAAGACCACTGCCTTTTGACATCAACTCCACATGGTTACCTATATCACATACCTCACCGTTTTCAATAACCACAATTTGATCCGCGTCTTTAATTGTGCTTAACCGATGGGCGATGATGACAGACGTACGATTACGCATAAGTTCTTCCAAAGCCAACTGTACCAGTCTTTCTGATTCCGAATCTAATGAAGAGGTTGCTTCATCCAGGATGAGAATGGCAGGATCTTTCAGCAACGCGCGCGCAATGGCAACACGCTGGCGCTGCCCGCCCGACAATTTCACACCACGCTCTCCGACAAGGGTATCGTATCCCTGCGGGAAAGCCATAATAAACTCGTGTGCATTTGCCCGTTTTGCTGCTTCGATAATATCTTCTGCATTGGCATCTAAACGTCCGTATCCAATGTTTTCACGTATAGTGCCTCCGAATAATAATACATCCTGCGGAACAATAGCCACTTGGTTACGAATGTCTGTTAGGGAATATGCTGTACTATCCTTGCCGTCGTATGCAATGGTTCCTGACGTAGGCGTATAAAATTGTAAAATAAGGGAAGCAATAGTTGATTTCCCTGTGCCACTTGGCCCTACTAACGCCAATTTTTTTCCAGCATCCACATGAAACGAAATATCTTTTAGGATCGGTATATCTGGACGGGAAGGATAAGTGAATCCAATATGATTAAAGGTGAGTGCCCCTTGCATAGTCTGTTGGATATCATTGTTCTCTGGAGAAATCGAAATCGCTTCCGGTTCTTCATCCAATATGTCCAAAACCCGTTCACTGGCGCCAATGGAACGTTGTATATTAGCATACAGCTCGGGGAAGCTACCCATCGATCCAGCGACAAACATGGAATACAGAATGTAGGTTGTGAGATCCCCCACGGAAATCTCTCCTTGCGAAACAAGTGAGGCTCCATACCAAATGACGACAAGAACAGCTCCGAAAATACAGAAAATGATAAAAGAAGCGAAGATGCCTCGATACGTTGCCCCTTTGACGGCGAGGCTTACTACAGCATTCAATTTATGGGCGTAGCGGTTGGATTCGTAGTATTCGTTTACAAAGGCCTTGACATTGCTAATACCGGACAGGGTTTCCTGTACGATCGTATTGGAATCTGCTAGCTGATCTTGCGCCTGACGAGACAAGTTACGGATAAAGCGTCCGAAAATAATGGCGATGATGATAATGATCGGTAGAATGGAGAGATTCATCAATGCTAGTTTCGGAGAAACAAATACTAGAAGACATACCCCTAAAGCCAGGCTAATAGTCTGACGTAATATTTCCGCTAACGTTGTTGTTAATGTGTCCTGAATCTGAGCCAAATCGGTAGAAAGACGACTGTTTAATTCTCCTACGCGCCGATTGGCAAAAAACTCGATCGGAAGTGTGATGAGTTTATGATACGTGTCTTTGCGGATACTCGCTAACGCCTTTTCTGCTATCTCTACAAAGAAGCGTATCCTACAGAATGATACCAACGATAGGAATAAAAGCAAGACCATCGAAACCGCACCGATACCAAATACACCTGCCGGTAGCCAAGAATATTTCTGTCCTCCTTGGGCTGCGTCAATCATGGCCCCAAGTAAGGCCGGGAAAGTCAGCATCGTCAAGCTGGATAAAATAAGGAAAAACATGCCCAATATAAACTTCCCCCTATAAGGTTTTAAATAGGTGAAAATTTTTAACGCCTTCTTAAGTAATTCCTTACTAAGCTTAGGTTTGGGTAAGTCTTCCGACTGTGTGTTGCTACTATTCAAACGCGATCTCGCCATTCTCTAACTCGAATTATTAGAAAGCAAAAATACAGTATTATTTGTGTGACCTTATCACTCTTACGTCAAATTTTAAGCCGTAGACCGCTTAAAATAGCGGTATAAGCCGAAACCTAGTGCTAAACTGACGATGATAAGCAAAAGAATGGCCAGGTGCCCGCCTCGTTGTTTGCTTTCCAAATCGTTGATTTCTAGTCGCAATTTTTCGTTTTCTGTCTGAAGCTTGGTAATCGTGTGCATATAGCCCGTGACCTGTCTATCATACACTGTCGCCAAATTTTCATTTCGATCACTTTCGTGTCCCTTGATGTCGAGCAGCTTTTTTGTTTCCAAAAAAATATGGTTATCTGTCAATACAATTTCGCGGAGGATATCGATTGATTTCTGCATATCTTTTTTTCTTTTGAAGATACCGAATACCCCCGTCTTTTGCCGTAGACTGTTGTCAAATTCGCCGAAACGCCTGCTACGCTCCTCCAACAAATTGTTTATACGTTCTCGTTGCTGTTCGAAACTGATGGAATCTGAATCAATATTGGTTTGAGACTTGCCTGCAAACAGCATACCCATAAGAAAGACAAGAAATAGGGACAATCTTTTCATATTAGCTGTCTAAAAATTCTACCATAACCACCTCATCTTGCTGTAATCCCAATAAGCGACTGGCATGTCCCTTATTGATGGCTATTTCCAGAAAGTTGCTAATCCCGAACAAACAGAGTTTTTCTCCTTCCGGCACCTCATTATAGTGCCAGCTTAGCTTATTTATTGTTTCATTCCTTTTGAAATGTAATTTGAAACTCCGTCCCTTTTGTATTTCGTTGAAAAGTTCTTTGCTGATATTGCTAATGACGTTTCCAAACGCATCAATATAGGAAACATGCCCCTTTATACTATTGGCACTAACCAATGGCTGTACTAATACTTTTTTAAGTGGTTTTTCCATAGGTTGCCCGATGGCGGATAAAGGTTCTCCTTTGGCAATATGACAAGCTGCCTTCGATAGTATGTCGGCGAGTGGAAAGTGCAAGTAGCGTAAATCTTGCATGATATCGATTTCATAGAGTTCCTGCGGATCATTATCTCCAAGGATAATGCTAAAAATACCATTGTCAGCGCCCACGAAAAAGTGGTCATCAAATTTCATCATCGCATAATGGGAATCCTCTTGAAAAACGGTGTCGATACCAATGAGATGAACTGTTCCGTCAGGAAAGTAACGGAAAGCGTTGCGAAGCACCACGGCTGCGCGCTGTATATCAAAAGAAGGAATTTCATGCGTAATATCCACCAAACGGACATCCGGTAATTGCGATATAATACTGCCTTTTAATGCCGCCTGATAAAAATCACGATGTCCCAAATCTGTTGTAAGCGTTATTACTCCCATACACTTGTGTACCCCTTTTAAAGATACTAAAAAACATTAAAATGCGATGATGCCCTCTTGTGAGAACTACAAAAGTAATAAAAGAAAGTGCAATAATGGTTGCTATAAAGCTAAATTTCCATTTTTTATCGTGTGGATGCAAATAGATGATTATAGTTCGTATTTTTGATTTATCTTTATTACGTAAAAATTAAAACGAACAATTTGAACGAAGTACTTATACCATTAGACGACGTTAATTTAGTAACGTTATGGGGTGCCCAAAACGAGCATTTTGAGTTCATAAAAAAAGGCTATCCAAAGCTCCGCCTAGTTGCTCGGGGCAATGAATTGAAGGTGTTGGGAGAAGAGTCGGAACAACGGAGATTTAAACAGGCTTTTGAAAAAATATTGCAACATATCGAACGGTTTCAAGTTTTGGATTCCAACGCTTTGGAGAATTTGGTTGGTGTAAATGGTACGTTCGAAAAGGCGGTAGAAAAGAAAGTGGACGAGCCTGTTGCTTTAAGGGGAGAGCCAATTGTATATGGGCCTAATGGCTTGATTGTTCGAGCTCGCACAGCGAATCAACTTAAAATGGTAGAGAGTATTGCCAAAAATGATATTCTGTTTGCCATTGGGCCGGCGGGTACGGGCAAAACCTATACGGCCGTCGCTTTAGCCGTTCGAGCATTGCGAAATAAAGAAATAAAACGTATTATATTAACCCGGCCGGCCGTGGAAGCTGGAGAGAATCTAGGTTTCCTGCCAGGCGATCTTAAAGAGAAAGTGGATCCGTACTTACGCCCACTTTACGATGCGTTGGACGATATGATTCCTGCAGATAAACTGAAAGATTATTTGGAGCGGCGAGTTATAGAAGTAGCCCCATTAGCCTTTATGCGCGGACGGACATTGGATAATTGTTTTGTTATTCTGGATGAAGCGCAGAACGCGACGGATATGCAATTAAAAATGTTCCTTACGCGAATGGGGCCAACGGCGAAATTTATCGTTACGGGTGATTTGACGCAAATCGACTTGCCGAAGAAGACACAGTCCGGATTAGCAACAGCCGTAAAACTCTTAGAGAAGATCCATGGAATTGATATTATTCACTTAAGTGGATCGGATGTGGTTCGACATAAACTAGTGCGACGTATATTGGAAGCATACGGTGATATATAAACGTGTTTTTTATCAACGATTACGGACTACACAAACGAAAACATATGGACGCGATAAAAGAGACAACATTTAATTTTAACAAGCAGATCGGCTTTTATAAAGGGAAGGTGCGTGATGTATATACTTTGACAGATGATTATCTGGTGATGGTGGCTTCGGATAGAATTTCCGCTTTCGATGTGATCTTGCCACGGCCAATTCCTTATAAAGGGCAAGTACTCAATCAGATTGCAGCGAAATTCCTTTCATCCACAAAAGATATTATTCCAAACTGGGTTATTGCCGTGCCGGATCCCAATGCGACGATAGGGTATAGGTGTGAACCATTTAAGGTGGAGATGGTGATCAGAGGATACTTGGCAGGACATTTGTGGCGTACTTATCGCGATGGGAAGAGAGTCCTTTGTGGCGTGTCATTACCAAACGGGCTGAAAGAAAACGATAAACTTCCCGAACCTATTATAACGCCCACGACGAAAGCCGACGTTGGACATGACGAAGATATTTCGCGAGAAGATATTATAGCGAAGGGTATTGTGCCGGAAGAAGACTATATACAGTTGGAGAAATTTGCTCGTGCATTATATAGACGCGGTGTAGAAATGGCGCAGGAAAGAGGATTGATATTGGTGGATACGAAATACGAATTTGGCAAAAGGGACGGGAGAATATATTTGATGGATGAGATCCATACGCCCGACTCGTCGCGCTATTTTTATGCGGAAGGTTATGAGCAACGACAGGTAAGTGGGGAACCACAGCGACAACTGTCTAAAGAATTTGTGCGCGAGTGGCTCATGAATAATGGCTTTCAAGGAAAAGACGGACAGACGGTCCCGGAGATGACAGACGATATTGTTCAAACAATATCGGAGCGTTATATCGAGCTATATGAGCATATTACGGGAGAGAAATTCCAATATCCAGCAAATGAAGACATGGTGTCCCGGGTAGAAAGAAATGTAACAGAAGCTTTAAATAAATTGCTATGATATCCTATTGACTTTTAAAAGACAAGTCGAGTATGACGGGTTCATTTACAATTGAAATCTAATGCTGATAAATAATTAAATAGATATGAAATTTACGGTTGACAAGCATGAACGCTATGTGGTTATTGAGCCATTGACAGATTTTCTGAATGGAAAAGCGGCAGCGAAATTGAAAGGTGAGTTTATGTTGCGTCATACAGGCGGCCAACGTAATATTGTATTGAATCTCTGTCATGTCGCTGATGCGGATGAGGATGGTCTGCGAATGGGGTTGTTGGCACGCAGGTTATGTAAAGCCTCTGGTGGACTCTTTATTCTTACTGGACTAAATGATAGACTCTTAAACCTGCTGAAAGTGGCTAATATGGAAAGGTATTTCAAAACGGCCTCTACGGTTTCTGCTGCAGAAGACATGATTTTTGGTAATGAGATTCGATTGGACCTAAGAACAGGCCAACATGACAAGGTTTGAGGTTTTGATATTGGGAAATAGTTCGGCGACACCCATGTACGGTCGTCATCCAACATCCCAAGTTCTTAACTTTAATGAACAGTTCTTTCTGATCGATTGTGGTGAAGGTACGCAGATGCAATTATTCCGCCACGGAATTAAGGGAAGTCGAATAAGCCATATTTTCATCAGCCACTTACACGGGGATCATTATTTGGGACTGGTTGGTTTGCTTTCGTCGCAACATCTGGTCGGACGTAAGAGCGAATTGCATCTGTATGGTCCCGCCGCCCTGAAAGAGATATTAGATTTGCAATTTAAACACTCCGATACGCGGCTGCGCTACCCATTGATTTTTCATCCTACAAATGCATGCCACCAAGAAGTGCTATTTGAAAACACACGGCTTAGCGTGCGCAGTTTCCCTTTGCAGCATCGTATTGCTTGTACCGGATTTCGGTTTGACGAAAAGGTACAATCCGCATCGTTGAAAAAAGAAGAGGTAGAACGACTAAACATCCCTATTCCCTACTTGCGTTTATTGAAAAAAGGCATAGACTATGTAGCGGATGATGGTACGGTGCATCGAGCAAAAGATTTAACTTATCCGCTACCGCGCCCACGAAGTTATGGTTATTGCTCTGACACGGTGATGAATGAAGACTATTTTGAAGCCATTAAAGACGTGGATCTATTATACCACGAGGCGACATTTCTTCATGATCGTGTAGAACGTGCCAAGGAAACCTTTCACACAACCAGCTTGGAGGCGGCAGAAGTAGCACAGACAGTCAACGCCAAAAAACTTTTACTTGGACATTTTTCCGCCCGTTATAAAGATTTACAACCACTTTTGGAAGAATCTCGGACAATTTTTGCGCAAACAGAGCTGTCTGAAGAAGGGAAGTGGTTTTTAGTATAGGGTTTTTGTAGATTTTTCCCCATCTTTACACGCTTAATTAAAGAAATATGAAAATGTCTTTTAGCCTAGACCTGTTGCTGAGGGATAACATAAAAAGATTAGTGCCCTATTCGTCGGCAAGAGATGAATTTAAAGGTGAGGCTTCTGTTTTATTGGACGCCAATGAAAACGCCTTTGGCTCCCCTTATTCGAAGAATTATAACCGATATCCAGACCCTTTGCAACGTAGGATAAAGGAAAAATTATATCGTATTAAAGGTGTTCCAAGCGAGAATATATTTTTGGGAAATGGAAGCGACGAGGCTATTGATATCCTTTTTCGTGCCTTTTGTGAACCTGGAAGGGATAACGTTATTTTGGTGCCTCCGACATATGGTATGTATGAAGTTTCGGCAAATATTAATAACGTTCTCTATAAGAAGGTGAACTTAACGCATGATTATCAGCTGGATTTAGATGGTATCGCAGAAGCAATCGATACTTATACAAAGCTGATATTTATCTGTTCACCCAATAACCCTACGGGAAACAGTATCCGTCGTCAAGATATAGAGACAATCTTGGTTAATTTTGATGGGATTGTGGTGATAGACGAAGCGTATATCAATTTTTCGAAACAACCATCCTTTACCAAAGATTTGGAAGAGTTTCCGAATTTAGTAATATTACAAACACTTTCCAAAGCGTGGGGATTAGCTGCTTTGCGGTTGGGTATGGCTTTTGCCGGAAAGGAAATTATAACGGTGTTCAACAAGATTAAACCACCCTACAATATTAATCAAGCCACCCAGGATGTTGTCCTGGAAGCGCTGGAAGGTGTGGATATAGTCAACGAATGGATTAAGGAGGTCGTCGAAGAACGGGAGAAGTTATCCGTATCTTTACAGATGTTGTCTCAGGTTGCTCATGTGACGCCATCGGATGCCAATTTTATATTGGTTAAGTTGGAGGAGCCTCGGGAGCTTTACAATTTTTTAGTAAGCAACGGGATCATCGTACGCGATCGCTCCAAAGTGGAGTTATGTGAAGGGTGTTTACGTTTGACTGTTGGTACACCTAAAGAAAATAGAATGCTATTAGAAAATATTCGGGCGTTTTATGCTGTTGTTTAATGATTTTAGATTGTATGAAAAGAGTATTGTTTATAGACCGTGACGGTACATTGATATTAGAGCCGGAAGACGAACAGATTGATTCGTTTGCCAAGCTTAAATTTTATCCTGGAGCGTTGCAGTATTTACCACGTATCGCAAACGAACTGGATTTTGAGTTGATTTTGGTCTCTAACCAAGATGGACTGGGTACCGCCTCTCATCCTGAAGAGAACTTTTGGCCGGTACATCATTTTATTGTCGATACATTTGTTGGGGAAGGTGTCCGTTTTGTAAAAGAGCATATTGATCGCACATTTCCACACGAAAATGCACCGACACGTAAGCCTGGTATTGGTATGTTAAACGAATACTTTGATGGGACGCAATATAATTTAGCGGAATCCTTTGTGATTGGCGATCGTATTAACGACGTTAAACTGGCTGAAAATTTAGGAGCTAAAGCAATTTGGTTAAGGAATAACGATGAATTGGGGCAGGCAGAAAATCTAAATATACAAAGTGGGTCTGTCGCATTGGAAACGACTGATTGGAAGTCGATATACGAATTTTTGAAACTGGGGACGCGCACAGGTGAACATCACCGTAAGACGAATGAGACCGATATCTTTATCCAATTGAATCTTGATGGTTCAGGAAAATCAGATATTGACACGGGCTTACCGTTCTTTGACCACATGCTCGACCAAATCGCCAGACACGGAGCAATCGACCTTACGGTGAAGACCAAAGGAGATCTGCATATTGACGAACATCACACGATTGAGGATACGGGGATTGCATTAGGCGAGATTTTTCTAAAGGTGTTGGGCGATAAGCGTGGCATTGAACGTTACGCGTATACGTTGCCTATGGACGATTGCTTAGCCCAGGTAGCTATTGATTTTGGTGGGCGAAATTGGATCGTATGGGATGCGATTTTCAAGCGAGAGAAAATAGGCGATATGCCTACGGAGATGTTTTTCCATTTCTTTAAATCGTTCTCTGATGCGTCGAAGTCCAACTTGAATATCAAAGCGGAAGGTGAAAATGAACATCATAAAATAGAGGCTATCTTTAAAGCTTTTGCGAAGTCAATAAAAAAGGCGGTACGACGGGATGCGGAGAATATGCAATTACCGAGTACGAAGGGTGTATTATAGATTGTAAAAATGATCGGAATCGTTAACTACGGCGCAGGGAATATTTTTTCATTAACAGCTGCATTGCAGCGTGTGGGTATCCCTTATGGCATGATCGATAAACTGGATGACTTCGAGCATTACGACCGTGTTATCATTCCGGGGGTAGGACACGCTGGCGCTGCGATGCAAAAGCTCGAAGAAACAGGTTTTGTACAGCGTATTGTATCCTTAAAGAAACCGGTATTAGGAATTTGTGTGGGGATGCAGTTATTGACTTCTTTTTCGGAAGAAGGGAATGCCGAACTTTTGAATATTGTACCGTTGAAAACGTTACATTTTGATAAACACATGGGTAAAAAAATTCCGCATATGGGTTGGAATAGTATATCGCCAAAAAGGGATTGTCCTCTTTTTGAGCATATTGCGGATAATAGCTATTTTTATTTTGTTCACTCCTATTTTATTGAGGCTGATGAGGAATATACCAGTGCGTCTTGCACCTACGATGTTGTCTTTTCTGCCGCAATACAAAAGGAAAACTTTTACGGTGTACAATTTCACCCGGAAAAATCCGGAAAAGTCGGTGAGCAGATATTACTTAATTTTTCCCGATTATAGGGGATATTGCTTATAATTGTTGGTTATTATTGACAAATTTATAGTTTTTGACATTAAATTATTACTTTAAAATATGTATATCATTCCTGCTATTGATGTTTTGGATAAAAAGGTTGTCCGTCTGAGAGAGGGCAATTACGATGACGTCACGACGTATGACATATCCTTGGAAGAACAGATAAAAATGTATCATGCGAACGGTACCGAACTCGTGCATATCATTGATTTAAATGGTGCAAAAGGCGATTTCAGTAACCAGGACTATCTGTTTGACATTATCCGTAAAACGGACATGAAAGTACAGTATGGAGGGGGCGTAAGAAGTATTGAAAAAGTAAAGGAATTGGTTGACGCGGGAATCTATCGGGTGATCGTGGGAACACAGGCAATCACCAATCCAACTTTTTTGGAAGAATTAGCTAAATTAAACGAAGGACGAGTGAAATATGCAAAACATATCGTTATTGCGATCGATGTGTTGGACGAAGTCATTAAATATTCCGGCTGGCTCGAGAGTTCGCCCATTAAGTTGATTTCATACATAGATAAATGCCTCTCGTTAGGTTTCTTTCGTTTTCTCTGCACCGATATTAGCAAAGATGGTAAACTAGGAGGAGCCGGTGTTGAGCTATATCAGAAGCTTTTAGATCATTCGCCTATCATTAAGTTGATTGGTTCAGGAGGGATTAGCTCTATGGACGATATCCGTGCCTTGAGTGCGTTAGACAGAATGGAGTCCTGCGTGGTGGGTAAAGCCATTTACGAAAACAAAATTTCCATCGATGAGATTAAGGATTGGAACTTAAAAACGCTTATCAGTCTTTGATATGTTGGCGAAGCGTATCATTCCTTGTTTAGATGTAAAGGACGGCCGTACGGTTAAAGGCGTTAATTTTGTCGACCTCCGGGACGCGGGCGATCCGGTCGAACTCGCTTGGCAATATTCGCAACAGGGAGCCGATGAGCTGGTGTTTTTAGATATTACGGCGACCCATGAAAAGCGAAAAACGACAATCGAGCTGGTCAAAGCGGTCGCACGTCAGGTCAATATTCCTTTTACCATAGGTGGAGGAATTAATGAGCTGAAGGACGCGGAAGTGTTGCTCCATGCAGGTGCAGACAAGATTTCGATTAATTCTGCGGCGGTACGCAATCCGAAATTGATTGACGAGCTTGCCCGTTCATTTGGGCGGCAGTTTGTCGTCGTAGCGGTAGATACCCGTGCCGTTGACGGAAAGAACTTTGTTTACCTACGTGGCGGACGGGATAAGACGGAAATACAAACGGAAGATTGGGTCAAAGAAGCGGAGCAACGTGGCGCGGGAGAGATTTTGTTGACGTCGATGGACCATGACGGAACAAAGAACGGTTTCGATAACATGTTTTTGAAGAAGATTAACGAAAGTATACATATTCCCTTGATCGCTTCCGGTGGAGCAGGCCAGCAACAGCATTTTGTGGACGTGTTTCAACAGACGAATGTAGATGCAGCTTTAGCCGCTTCGGTATTTCATTATGGAGAGATTTTGATTCCGGAGCTAAAAGAAACATTGCGCACGAACGGGATTGTGGTAAGGTAAATACTAAATAGATTAAGATGTTAGATTTCGCAAAAGGAGACGGTTTAATTCCCGTTGTTATACAGGATAACCAGACACTGGAAGTACTGATGTTGGGTTACATGAATGAGGAAGCATGGACCAAAACCCAACAGGAGAAGCGTGTAACCTTTTACTCGCGAAGTAAAAATAGATTGTGGACAAAAGGAGAGGAAAGTGGTCATTTTTTGGAGATGATTTCATTCCATATAGATTGTGATCAAGATACCTTGTTAATAAAAGTCCAGCCGGCAGGACCAACTTGTCATACAGGTGCCCGTAGCTGCTTCCAGACAGAATATAATCAGAATTTTCTGTTGCAGTTGGAGCGTATCGTTCAACAACGTTACGAGGTACCAACGGAAGAATCCTATGTCAATAAATTACGGCAGCGCGGATTGAATAAAATTGCACAAAAAGTAGGGGAGGAGGCTGTAGAGACCGTTATCGCCGCATTGGCCGAGTCAGAGCACGATTTCATTAACGAATCCTCCGATTTGCTTTTTCATCTTTTGGTGTTGCTTCGCGAAAAAGAATTAAATTTACAAACGATTGCCAAAAACTTGGAGAGTAGGCATCAATAAAAGGGGAGACGACATTATGCTTACGATTGATGTTTCTTTATCTACTACACTTGCAGGCCATCAAAATCCTATTTTTGCGATATCCCGCGGGATGGATTCGACAACTATTTTTACAGGAGGAAATGATAAAGGTGTCGTCGAATGGGATTTGACGGATGGAAAATTCAAACGTATTTTGTGCGCTGTTCCAGCATCTGTGTATGTACTCTATCCATTGGAAGAGGAGGGGATTCTCATTGTTGGTTTGCGTAACGGTGAAGTATGGTTTGTAGACGTAGAAAAGCAGGCGCTCATCCGTAAAACACAGACGGATAAAGGCGCTGTTTTTGCAATCAATGTGTTTCCAGAAAAAAGAGAAGTCATTGCTACCGGAGAAGAGGGTTTTGCCTACGTATGGTCGTTGGACACTTATGCCTTGTTGTATAGGTTTCCGATAGCGGATACGACGGTGCGCGTTATTGAACCGTATTCGAATATGAAGCAGGTAGCTTTTGGTGATAAAAATGGGTTTGTACATTTATATGATATAACGGATTTTCGGGAGATAGCCAAACAACAGATACATAGTTTGCCGGTTACGGCATTGGCCGCTACGGATACAAGTCTACTTACTGGGGGAAGAGATGCAAAGCTGGTTCGCGTGGCTCAAAGTGATTTATCGATCCTTCAATCTATAACGCCACATATGTTTACCGTATACGCTATACTTCCACACCCTAATTTACCCATTATAGCCACTATCAGTCGGGACAAGTCTATTAAAATATGGGATGCCCTATCGTTATCTTTACTTAAAAATATAAGTATAGAGCGTGGTTATGATGCTCATCGCTTGTCTATCAATACCGCCACCTGGGTAGGTAACCAGTTGATTACCGCAGGTGACGATAAACTGATCAAAATATGGGATGTCTCCGCTGAAGAGAATTAATCTTCTTACAAACGCTTTAATGCCGCTTTAATAAGTTGCTCCACCGTTTGCTCCGGATCGCTCGTCACCAAACTGTTTAATACTTTTTCCGCCTGTGGTTTACCAAAACCGAGCATGAGTAAAGCGCTAAGTGCCTCTTCGGGTACCGACTGTTTGGTAATCGGAAGTGGGATGAGGGCATCCGGACCTTGTTTTTTTAGCTTATCTTGTAGTTCCAAAATGACGCGTTGTGCCGATTTGGGACCTATTCCCTTTATTTTCTGCATTACTTGTACTTGCCCATTAATAATAGCATGCTGGATTTCCTCCGGTGTAATCGAAGAAAGCATCATACGTCCCGTGTTCGGGCCAATTCCGGATACCGAAATCAAGTGGTTGAATAGTTGGCGTTCTCCCTCTGTTGCAAAACCGTATAACGTCTGCGAATCCTCGCGAACCTGGAATGAAATGTAAAGTTTACTTTGCTCCTGATCTTTAATCTGGCTATAAGTAGTCAGCGAAATATGAATGTAATAGCCAATCCCGCCCACATCAAGGATGACGTGGGTAGGGGCTTTGAATACCAATTTTCCGTTAAAATAATCGTACATAATTATCCTCTTTTTTCATGTTCCTGCACATCGACTACGGCAATAGTGACCATATTGACAATCTCCCGGACGGAACTATCTAACTGCAATACATGCACGGGTTTGTTCATCCCCAGTAAAATTGGCCCTAAAGCTTCTGCATCTCCGGCTTCCTGTAAAAGTTTGTAGGCAATATTACCCGACTCTAAATTAGGGAATACCAACGTATTTGCGGCTCCGCCGTTTAAGGTGCTAAAAGGAAAATTTGACTGTAATAGATTACTATTTAAGGCGAAGTTAGCTTGAATATCACCATCGGCGATAATATGTGGTGCTTTCTCTCTCAATATTTTTGCAGCTTCCCGGACTTTCACGGCAGTTCGACCGTCGTTGGAGCCAAAGTTGGAATAGGACAGCAAAGCGGTACGGGGAGTGATATTAAATCGTCTGACTGCCTCATCCAATAAGATCGTAATATCTGCTAGTTCATCTGCTGTTGGGTCTGCATTTACCGTGGTGTCTCCAAAGAAAAGTGGCCCCTTAGAGGTCAACATAATGTACATTCCGGCAACACGGCTATTGGGTTTCGCGCCGATAACTTGCAACGCCGGACGTATCGTGGTTGCGTAATTTCGGGTTAATCCCGAAATAAGCGTATCTGCTTCACCAAACTGCACCATACTCGCGGCAAAGTAATTGCGATTGGTGGATATTAATTTGATAGCCTCGTTCTCGGTCATACCGCGGCGTTGCCTTTTGCTGTAGAGATGTTGGGTAAACTTGTTAAAGCGTTCGGAGTCTTTTTCTTCGACGGGATTAATGATTTCTACATCCCCCAGTTCAAAGTCATATTCCTGTATCAAGCGTTGAATTTTCTCTTTATCACCCAGTAGGATCGGAAATGCAATCCCTTCTTCTTTAACAATTTGTGCTGCACGAAGCGTTTTGTAATTATCTGCTTCAGCAAAGACGACACGTTTTGGATTTTTCTTAGCCCTACTGGTTAAATTACGGATAATCCGGTCGTCTTTGCCCAAACGCTTACGCAAATCATCTTTATACTGTTCCCAATCTGAGATTTCTATTCTGGATACCCCCGAGGCAATTGCCGCTTTTGCCACCGCTACCGACACCTCTGTAATTAGACGCGGATCCGTTGGCTTGGGAATAATGTACTCTGGACCAAACCTTAAATTGTTCGTGTCGTAAGCTTGATTAACCTCTTCCGGCACAGGTTGCTTTGCCAATGCAGCTATGGCTTGAACTGCAGCGATTTTCATTTCTTCGTTAATGCTTGTCGCGCGGACATCCAGTGCACCTCTAAAGATGTACGGAAATCCCAACACATTGTTGACTTGATTCGGGTAATCCGAACGACCAGTACCCATAATGACATCGTCGCGTGTTTCTACCGCTAGATCATAGGCGATTTCTGGATTAGGATTTGCCATGGCCAATACGATTGGTCGTGGGGCCATAGAAAGCAGCATTTCTGGCGTTAATACGTCTGCCGCAGAAAGTCCAATGAAAACATCGGCACCCTTGACAGCGTCCGCTAACGTGTGAATATCCTGATTGGTCGCCCATTCGGCTTTCGTCGTACTTAGGTTTTCTCTGTCTTTACGTATCACGCCTTGACTATCCAACATGACAATATTTTCCTTGGATGCTCCGACTGCAACATACATCGCTGTACAGGAAATAGCGGCTGCTCCGGCCCCGTTTACAACGATTTTGACTCGACTGATATCTTTATCTATTAGTTCACAAGCGTTGATTAACGCTGCGCCCGAAATAATAGCTGTCCCGTGTTGATCATCATGCATAACCGGGATGTTCATTTCCTTTTTTAGACGCTGCTCAATTTCAAAACATTCGGGCGCTTTGATATCTTCGAGGTTTACACCTCCGAAAGTTGGTTCGAGTGCTTTCACGATCTGGACAAATTCATCGACATTCTTGGTGTCCAGCTCAATGTCAAATACGTCGATATCTGCGAATATTTTGAATAACAATCCTTTTCCTTCCATAACGGGTTTGCCTGCCTGTGCACCAATATCCCCTAATCCCAATACGGCGGTACCGTTACTGATAACGGCCACTAAATTTCCTTTAGATGTATATTTATACGCATCTTCACTGTTTTCAGCAATTGCCAAGCAGGGTTCTGCTACGCCCGGCGAATATGCTAATGATAAATCGCGTTGGGAATTATGCGGTTTTGTTGGAACGACTTCGATTTTTCCGGGTCTTCCCTTGGAATGGTAGTCTAAAGCGTCTTTTTTTCTGTTGATACTCATTTGTGTTAAGTAAATTATCGACATTTCTGTAGTTACAAATCTAAAACTTCAAAAGAAGATTAGCTAATTTTTGATCTTATTTAAGACTGTTCAAGAGCTTAAACATTTCTTGCCGCATAGCCGAAGTACTTCCTGTATAGTTATTTACCAAGAGCGAAAAAGTAACCGGCGTACCTGTTTTATGACGATGGAAACCTGTGTATCCTAGGACGCCGCCGATAGTACCACTTTTCATGGTCATGCCATTGATCTCGGGCAGGCTTTTTTGAAAATCGGTAAACCAAGGCCGACTTTGTGCATAATGCATGATTTTCGCCATGGCCAACGTGGTGACCCGGTTTTGAGGTGAAAGGCCGGAACCATCTTGAATGTTCAGCTCGCTATTCGGTATACGCAGTTTTTGTTCCCAATACTTGCCTAGCAACGAGACTGCCTTCTGGGTCGTAGATTCGTTATGGCTTATGATACCAAAACTTTTGAGCATGGCTTCTCCATAGAGATTGACACTTTTTTGATTGAACCAATATATGATATCCTTCAATAAAGGCGACCGGTGGACGTCCAGTTCCTGTCTTTGACTTTGCAGTCTCTTCCCTTTATTCAATAGTCGTTTCCCTGTAGTTGGTATGCTATCTACGAGAATACCCGCTTCGGATAATGAGGTTGTTAATTGTTGCGCTAATTCCAACGCTGGATCCGGCACCGCTATTTCGATAACCTTCTTAAGATCCCTCCCGTAAGTGCCACGTAAATATATTATATCGGAGTACGGTGCGGAATAGGCATAGACATTGTCTCCAGAGCCGTTTCCTCCTGTGATAACCTCGTTGATTAACGTGATTCCGGTCAGTGGCGTCGTTGTGGAGGAAAGTGTGACAGGTTGTCCTATGACGCTGGGAGAGAACGTGATGCCCGTTTTGTTCTCGCGCCAATTCAATCCCGAAATACCGGCACCGTAATAGTTTCCTATATCGACCCAGTTCCACGTGGGTGGAACATCGTTGCCATTCAGATACAGATCGTCGCCTATCACACTTCCATTGATATGGTTGATGCCGGCATTTTGAATCGTATATACCCACTTGTTTAGTATAGTTTCCGCTTTGGTGTCGGTATAGCGATCACTTCCTAGTGTAGGATCGCCAGAACCGATGACGAGGATGTCACCATGAAGCACACCCAAACTGTCGATTTCACCTACATAGGCTAACTTGGTTTGATAGGTATAATTGGGGCCTAATATATCCAAAGCCGTGATGGATGTGATAACCTTCATCGTTGATGCAGTAGGCAGGCCGATAGACGCATTGTTTGTAAAAATGGGCTGGCCGGTTTTACCGTCCAGCACCGTTAGGGATGCAATACCATTGACAAGTTTTCCGCTATTTAAGAATTGTTGATAAGCATGATCAATATTATTCTTCAATGACTGCGCATAGCTTGCACGCATGGATAGCAACAATACTGTCACTAGACAAGTTATGGAGTAAATTGTTTTTTTTGCCATATTCTTTATATGTAGTTGTACAAACTTTTTTTATGTTTTTTTTCCGAAAAAAGAACCAAAAACCTAGCCACTTTAAAATTTGATGCGTCCCACTACCCCGCACTTTTCCTGCATAGAGAATAGTTTACATGTGGCATTTACGGGTTAAAGAGGGTTCATACAATTGCACCATCCTTCCTTAACCGCTAAGGTCGCCTCAAATATTTAAAGAAAACCTTCCTTTTCTATTATCTTTTTGCAAAGAAAAAAGAATAAATTAACTTGCGCGAATACTAGAATTGATTTAATATGACGCATATAGAACGTTTAGACGCTATTAGGAGAGAGATGAAATCACAGGGGATTGATGCCTATATCATTCCGTCGTCAGACCCCCATATCAGTGAATATCTGCCAGAGCGTTACAAGTGTATTGCATGGGCTTCGGGTTTTACCGGGTCGGCTGGCACATTAGCCATTACTGCCGATTTTGCGGGCTTATGGACAGATGCAAGATATTTTGTGCAAGCGAAAGAACAGTTGGAGGGAACGGGCTTCGAACTCGTGAAGTTGAAAACGCAAGGTGCGGCGGAATATGCAGCTTGGCTGGCAGAACAACTTCCCACCGGCAGCAAAGTGGCATTCGACGGTAATTTAGCATCCTTAGCCGTGGCGCAGACAGTTAAAGATATCCTCTTGCCGTTAGATATAGTAGTGGACGGGCATGTGGATATTTTGGATACGATCTGGAGCAATAGGCCGACGCTACCTACATCTCCCGCATTTCTGTTGGACGAGTCTACTACAGGAGAAGATACAGTTAGCAAATTAAACCGCGTTCGTGAAAAAATGAAAGCAAAACGTGTTTCTGCACATTTGATTTCATCGTTAGATGATTTAGCGTGGTTATTAAATATTCGGGGGAACGATGTACCGTGCAATCCGGTGGTTTTGGGATTCGTGCTGCTGGCAGGAAATGAAATCACCCTGTTTATCGATCCTAATAAATTAGCTGATGCGGATAAAGCGAGCTTGGAGCAGGCGGCTGTACAGATAAGGCCCTATGCGGAAGCTTATTCTGTGGTTTCATCGTTGGAAGCTGATACGATCTTGCTAGACCCCAAACGAACCTGCTTTGCGATGTATGACGCCGTTCCTACATCAACTAAAATAATAGAGGATCTTAATCCGTCTACAATGATGAAAGCGGTAAAGAATCAGGTCGAAGCAGCACATACACGAAATGTGATGATTAAAGATGGTGTGGCGATGACCCGTTTTTTTAGGTGGTTAGAGCAACAGGTGCAACACGGGACGCTGACTGAAATTTCGATTGCAGATAAGTTGCAACATATACGTGCCGAGGGAGAAAATTTCGTTGATATTTCGTTTGATACGATTGCCGGTTATAGGGCGCATGGCGCATTACCACATTATAAGGCCACCGAAACAAGTAACGCGACTTTGAAATTAGAAGGCTTATTGTTGGTGGATTCGGGCGGACAATATAAAGATGGTACAACGGACATTACCCGTGTGGTATCATTGGGCCATATCACCAAGGAGGAGAAAATGGACTATACCTTTGTATTGAAAGCTTTAATCGAAGGGTCTATTGCTGTATTTCCGAAAGGTACCCGCGGCTACCAAATCGATGCCATTACACGGCGACCGCTATGGGAACAATTGCGTAATTATGGGCATGGTACAGGGCATGGCGTTGGTTTCTTCCTTAACGTACATGAAGGCCCACATGTATTTAATCCGTCGAATGTTGATATTCCGATAGAAAAAGGGATGATTTCTTCTATCGAACCTGGACTGTATCGAGAGGGAGAATATGGTATTCGTATCGAGAATCTAGTATTGAGCCAAGATCTTGCTTCGAATCAATTTGGCGATTTTATGGATTTTGAGACATTAACGATCTGTTATATCGCGACGGATCTGGTTGATAAATCGTTGTTGGACGATAGGCATGTGCAATGGTTGAATGGATATAACGCTTGGGTGTTTGAAAAGCTATCTCCCCATTTAAGCGGTGAGGAGGCAGCGTGGCTGAAGGATAAGACGGAAGCGATATAATTCGTGTTGTACATTAAATAAGTAAAGGGCAATCATTGCGATTGCCCTATTTTGTAGTTTCAATTTTATTTGGAATGGTTGTTCAGCGTAAAAGCTGCAATTATTCCCGCCGGATTTAATGTTTCGCTGTTGCGTAAATAGGTATACATTCCATCTTTGACCTGCATGTGGCCCCTCGCGGTTTTCCCGTTGCCCCGTAATACCCACATTTCCAATCTGGCCTCTCAAATAGCCATTATCAATTACTGCCATATTCCAAATCTATTATTTTATGTTGTTGAAAAACAGGTTTTTGTGAATTTTTGTGAAAATGCAAATAGTGAAGGACAGCGCATTTTGAATTTCATAATCGTCGGTCCTTCACGATTATGAAAATGATAATAGATTGGTGCGACGCGTCGCTAATGCTGTACCTATGATATACCCATGCTTTGCTAATACCAGTAGCTGTATGCAGGGTACAACCACCGTAAAAGGAACTTGTCAACGATATAGACTCGGACTCAACATGGAGAGAACATGGACTCACGCCGGACACACCTACTGCGAGGGGTAGATGATTATTAGGTCATCTGTGAGGGGTTGTCGGTATACCGGGGCGTGAGCTATTACATAGATTTATTTACTGATCGCTTTGCTAAAAATTCTCCTAACGCTGGCCGATTTTCTACTCAATGGTTTAGATAAATATAATTAACGTATAGAAAAAATGTATAAAAAATTTCATTATTCAAACTTTATGTGTATTTTTTGTATAGAAAAACTATACAATTAATTATTTTAATAAATCAGATTATGTTCATAAATAAAGAGACTTTAGTCGAGCGATTGGTTCAACGCATAGACTTGGATCGCATTTTCTTGTTCTCCTATTCTTTTTTGGGCAAGGAGCAGCAACACTTGATTTTGGTGTTGAATCCGGCAGATGGGATTTCGCCGAAGGTGATGATACCTGTTATTGAGCTTTGTCTTATCGATATGCCTGACCTTTCCTTTGAACTGATCCCGTTTGGTGAATGGCGTAACAAAGTACGTCATGGGGGATTGTACTATGCTTACGCTTCATTGCCGCAGCATGAAATATACAGATCGCCCCGTAAAGCTACAAAATCGCTTTCTGTCAATGAGATCGGTGGTATTATTGAATTGGCTGATCAATGGCAAATAAAGATGAGAAAAGAAGGGGAGGAGTTTCGAGAAGGAGCATTGAAGTTTGCGGAGCATAACGATTACTTGAAAGCCACCTTTATGGTTCACCAGAGTTTAGAATCTTTTCTGCGCTTGCCACAGGCCATGATACAAGGTAAGGCAAATAATCAGCACAACTTGGAAAATAGAATGCGGGCGCTGAGCGCACATATGCCGGCGTTCAAAACGGTGCTGCTGAGCGATGCATTTATGGAGATCGAGACTTTTCGGTTACTCGATAAGAGCTATCAGGCGGTGAAGCAGAATAGGGATTTGGAGATAACGGCTTTCGATGCTTCTTATCTGTATGATAAATGTTTTGAAATATCCAAAACGATAGAAATGTTGTTCGAGCATTTTTTAAATGGGTTGAAAGGGGAGTGGGAGCAGCGTATGGAACAGGCAGCGCAACAAGCGGAAGCAAATAAAGTGGAAAAGGCTATCACACCCACCCGAGAAAAGCAACAGTCTATAAACCAGTTACAATTTGAGGATTTTTCCGATTTTCCTTGGCCACAACAATACAAAGATGATGTGAACATGTTGTTGGATAAGGTACGGTCTAACCATAATCCAGAGCAGGTGGTGATGTTAAATTATCACACGGATGGCTTTTCAGGTAACAATCTGTTTCAGCAGCGTACCGATGCAACGAATGAAAATGGAGTTAAAGTTGAGCTGTATTTAGTGGTATTGATGAAAAATACCGGGCCATTTCGGTTTAAATGCATGGAGGTGGGGATGGCCAGTGCGATGATATTGTTTTTGGATTTGGGATATGTCGAACGGAAGTTGTCGGAAGGTGACCGTTTTGTAAATACGGTATGGACCAAAGGGCATGTGTTGCGGAGGAAATCGACTTTTGAACCGAACTTTGTTGTCGGGGAAGTGGATTGGGAGAAAGAGTATGGCGAGATAGGAGGGGTTATTGACATGGCGAAACATGTTATCGGAGAGATTCGTGATCCATTTGAAGTGGGTAATGCCGATGTCGAAGTAAATTACTGCGTCTTAAAAAGCACACTAGAAGCTGCTGTGATATCCTATCTGCGATGTGCTGTTGGCTATGTTCCGAAAGATGTTCCTTTACGTCATCTGATCGATTGGACGGGGGTTGTAGATCGACAACTTATTGAATTTCTCTATCCAAAATGTGAGTTAGAATATTTACAGCTTGGGATTTTTCTTCGACCTGAAAAATTATGGACACAACCTAAATTTGATACATTATATGCAGGTTCATTTCTAGATGTCAAAAAAGTGAGGCGACATTTAATTTTCTTCGAAAAATTGTTAGATGGTGTGCTGCAACAATTGAAAAGACTTGCAGAACCAGAAACCGTCGGAAATATGTCAACTGGTACTACTCAATGACATCTCCTTTAGACGGGGAGAAATCTAATCAAATTATTATTGAAAAGTCCGCAGGATACTGAAATTAGGAATCTGGCGCGGTACTCCAGTTGGACTTTCTTAAAAAAACACATCAGCAAAATAGAAAGCTAAATAAAATATTGGATCTCGTAAAAGCCACTTTTGAAAACGGATGGCATTATTGTGTTAGCGAAGCTGGGGGGAATTAGGTATGTAAGTTTAAGATTAGAATAAGATTATGAACAAAAATATAACTAACAAAGATACCTATGCAGGCATAATGTATTCCATGGATTTTATGTATTGGTATACGTATTTAAAACGGAGAATAGCAAAGGGTTGGTCTGCCGAAGAAGTTTCCTTCTTGTTGGGAAGGGCTCCGTTTTACTATAGTGATTTTGAACGTATGCATAATGTTGGGGGAGCTTTAGAAGAAGAACGTATGCTACTGGATAGGATCTATCAAGATTCGACGACAGAATCGATGACTTTCCACCGGGAAAGATATGAAGCTAATGAGGAGCGATTGGTGCGGGTCAATATAGAAGATGAACGATTTTATAAGGACTATGAAATTATTATCCCTTGGGCCCTGGCGAGTAAAGAATCGTATACGGAGAATGGAAAGACAAAAATAAGAAGCTGTGCGGTTCCTGATCTTACATTTAGGGAATGGAAGGAGGAAGAAAGTTTAGAGACAGTTTCCGATGCGACTATAGATATTCGAGAAAAACTAAATCGTCTTTTGAAAAGTAAATATTTTAAAGAAGGCAGAGCGCCTGATGAAATATTTCAAGTGGTGGAGTTTACGGGGCAGTACCATCTCCAAATTTTTCCCAGGCATCTAAAGGATGGGTTGTACAATCTGATTAAAGCTGGACTATTGTATATACGAAATGTGGATGGAAGATACGTGATTTTTGAGATTTAACAAGATAAGGGTATGGAAGAACAATTAGCGCAACCGAAAATGGAGGCCTATGTAATGGAATGTAAACCGCAGTATATAAATTTCCTGTACGGTATACTTATTAACCGGATTAGTAGAGGATGGTCTGCTGAAGAACTGTCCTTTTTATTAGGACAAGATGAAAACTTTATGGCAGATCTGGAACGGTTTATTGCATTTGATTATGGGGTAGAATTAATGAGGCAGCTATTACTGGTAATGCCCCAAGCGGATTTATTGATGACTTCGGTGAGGAGCAATACCGAAAGTAAGTATAACCACACAATCAGTAGAGAAGGGGATTTAATTCGCTATACGATGGAGCAGTTGGTTAATGAATGGGAAAGCATAACGGTATTTGAACTGATCGAGGAAGATGGGACGTATCGGGATAAAGTTGCATCCAACTCGGTAGCTATGGAGCTTGAACATGCAGAAGAGTTGCTCCGGATTTTAATATCTAAGGAGTATTTTAAAAAACATAGAACCACATTAGACATTTTTAATTTATTGAGGACGAATGTTTGTAGCCATTTTCAACCTAAGCAATTAAAGACCGAGTTGGATAAACTTTGGGGTAGAAAGGGGCAGGCTCCGTTAAGACGTACTAAAAGGCGGAGTTACGGATATCGATTTATTATACATAAGCAATAAAAGAATGAAACGAGAATTGGAAAAAGAACATCTGGTTGTACCCAATAAATTTAAAGTAGCGTGTAAGGTTGCTGGATTTAAGGTACATGAATTTTTACAAATTTTTGTTGATCATTATTCATTGATAGATAATCATTTCGATGATAAGTCGGCTTTTAGTTTGGCAACTAAATCATTCTATTTTATTCGTGAGGAGTTTGCTTTAGAAAGGAAGAGTATGCCTAATGTTATGAGTAAACAGGATAAAAATAGAGGAGTTGGTATGGTCAGGCGAATGGTAAAGCTTGCTACTAATCGGAATTATAGTTTCTCACAACGTAGAAATAAGGGTAAAGTTTTGACGGGACAGCTTTTTGAGCTGTTTTCGAAAGGAGTCGAATTGAAAGATACAGTCTATTTAGACGAGTTTAACTTTATTAAACTAAATAAGGATATACGGTTTCAGTGCATTCTTACCGGGGTTTCTCCTGTGGAATTGCTTAACGCTATAATGCAGTACGTTGATATGCCTAATCACTTGGCAAGATTGCATTTGGACAACTTCGTTTTTAATCCTGTTTTAGGTTTCTTTATTAGAGTTATGGATGGATATGGGAATATCCGAAATGGGGACTATCTGGATTCTGAAGAATATGCTGAATTCATTTGGTCATTACAAGAATTGCCCAAACAGTTTTATTTCTATAGAAATCTAGAAGATAGAGTAGAAATTTATCAGGAGTGGTTAGAGGAATTCTTGGAAGAAAATCGTTTTTAAATTAAAATATATTAATAATTATTCTCATGAACAATATAGATCAAATTAAGTTAACAGCAGCGTTTAAGCAAGCGTGTGAAATATTTAATATGAAGCCAGAGTTTGTTATCCAACAGTTTGTTGATCATGTTGATATAGCGCGCTATATGTGCTTTCCTTTTGAGGAAAAACGTTGGGCAAATGTGCTGGTAATGGAACAGATTATTGCGGAAATTGAATCAGCAGATGAGTTGAATGGGTATTACGAGTTCAGTGAGAAGTGGGCTGCTATGATGAAGAAGGATAGAAAAAATGCTTTTGAAAACACTAAAAAGCTATTAGACGAATGGCATAAGGTGATTTTAGAAAATCGCATTTACGAAATTATGAAAGATGACGATGAGCGCAATGATAACTTATCAAACAAAGATTAATTATGCCCTTTGCAAACCCTACCCCTTATGATTATTTCCCGCGGAGGTTGCACCCGCAGGAAATCGGGAATCCTTATAATGCAATCAATCTATTTTTCGGTTGGGAGAATAAATGGAAAGTGAAGCACCTCATCTATATCTAGAACATGGATAAATGGCCAGCGCTGTATCCTTAATGGAGGTTGCAAAAACGTTTTTATTGAAATAGAATAAACCAATCCCGCGGCAAGGAGTCTATCTTTGCAAAGATCTTGTTGATATGAAAAAGTTTATCGTTTGTGTTGCGTTGATGTTGTCGTTTTCTGTTCTGTTTGCACAGCGAGGTGCTATAGACACTGATATTTTTGGGGCGCTCCAGTATAGATCTGCTGACGGGAGATATAAGGCCAGTCTCGAAAAAAATATCTTTGATGACTTGATATTTACAGATAGCCGCAATAATAAGCTACAGTACGAAAAGAAATATCTAGATAAGGCAGAGCCTGATTTGAGGGGGAATAAGGATGCGCAAATGAGACTGCTAAGACGGTTGGTAAGGGAAAATAGCAGACACGCCGACTATAGGGCTACTTTTAAGGTGGATATTTTTGATAAAACAATAATCGAGGATAATAAAGGTTATAAACTGGAGGAAGGGAAGGATATCTTCGGGCACGTTAATGTGAAAGAACGGGTGAATGGCTCTAAAACCCAGCTCAAAAGAAATCTGCGCGGAGGTTTAGAATATACGCGGGATAACAATAAAGCTTCTTTTGATAAAGATATATTCGACAAGTGGATTTATAAAGATAGTTTTGGAAATGAGATTCAGTTTGGTAAGGAAACCTGGAAACGCATCTTGGAGCACTATGGCACGGACGAAGAGTTTTTCTGGGAGCTTCTGGATCGGTACTTTTATTGAGGCATAACTACTTATCGGAATAGTGTCGCGTCTAGAATTTTTTGACAAATTCTGGGTCGTATGAGCTAGCTGGCTGCGTTATTTCAAACTCCATTTCCAGCGCCTTAGCAAAAGCTTTAATTACTGCCAATTGCTCTTTGGTTTTAGGATGAATTACTACAGTGTCCATATCGTCAAATTTACGAATTACCATTGATGTGGTGAAACAGTTATCGTTCTGTCGCCATTTTTTTATATAAAACCCGTATCTTTATATGTTTAATAAGTCGGTAGGTATATCATGCATGTCAAGAAAGAACATAATCCACAACATTTTAGCGATGCGGAAATTGCGTTATTGAAAGAGGGGTTGAAGCGTTCGTATAAAGAGCGGTTTGAGATGGCCACGCGACTCTATAAAATACAAGAAACGCTTAAGAAAGCGAAGATCGTTCATAAACCTTTTGTCCAAAAGTAAAAGATGGATATCTTTGATGAAGAAATATTAAATTTTTGGCGAAACCTCGCGAATGCCAAGGTGTCCTATATTATGATAGGGGGCTATGCTACAAATTTACACGGCTTCCAGCGATTTACTGGTGATTTGGATATATGGATAAAAGATTCTCTTGATAATAGAAAGAATCTGAGAAAAGCATTCCAATTATCAAATCTTGGCGATATTCCACAGTTAGAAACTATTCCTTTTATAGCTGGGTGGACGGACTTTCATCTTAACAATGGGTTACGTTTAGATATCTTGACCGATATGAAAGGGTTAGAGGGATACTCTTTTGATGAATGCTTAGCAATGGCTTCTGTGGCAGATATTGAAGAGGTACATGTTCCTTTCCTGCATATCAACCAGCTGATAGCGAATAAAAAAGCTGTTAATAGACCTAAAGATCAAATTGATGTTCAGGCACTCGAAGAAATTATAAAACTTAGAGAAGAGTAGAGATTTCTCCCTCTACATACATGTGTTCCACCTTATAAGATATTAGCTATGGCCTAAAAGACATTACTTGTGGCTCATTAGTATGGCGCTTTGCGTCAAAAGTAATATTTTAGCGTTTCCCTTCCAAAAGCTTAAAAGTATTCTCAATATGCTGTTCAGAAGCTTTCCAATCGTCGTGACCAGGAATCACCAAATTAATCTCGGGATAGTGGGCGAGTAATCTTGCTATCGAGGGTTTCCATTCTTTGACATCGCCGTCGCTGGTATTACCGAGGTTTTTGGCATCCGAACTCTTGATAAAACAGCCACCATCCAAGATCTTGTATTCGGGAAACCAGACGACTACATTATCCATGGAGTGTCCCGGGCCGAAGAAATCGAACACAAAAGATTCGCCGCCTACGGAATATGTCTTTCCTTCTTCGATCTTACGGATGGCCAGCGGCTTACCATTTGCACGCAATAATTCATTGGTACGTGCTGTGGCATATGTTGGGATGCCTATGTTGTTGTAATAGCCGAAACCTCCGGCACGGTCTTCATGCCAGTGGGTGGCATACACACCGATGACGGGCATATCGTGTTTTTCTTGTATACTATCCAAAAGTGGCTGGTACTGTGTGGGATCCCAAGGGGTATCAAAAAGGAGCGCACCTTCTTTGGTAAGGAGGTATAGTGCATTGGCTGAAACCTTGGTGCCCTCATATTCGTGATAAGTGGTGAAGAGATAGAGTTTAGGGTTGATCTGCTCAATGACCAGTGGTTTATCTTGCGTAGACACGCTGGCTTGCTCGGCATCCTTCCTTTTCTCTATCCAGATCCGGTTCAGCCACAATTCCTGATTTCCTTTTGCTTGAAATTCGACATTGTATTGGCCTGCTTGCTCGACGGTAATCTCGCCGATGTGGCTATCCACAAACTCATCCGTGTAATTGTCTTCGTTCGGCTCGGCTACCACTTTCCCCGAAGGGACTATCGTTCCTTCGATGGTCTTGTCAGCAAATCGTATAGAGACAAGAATACGCTCTTTTGTTGGATTGTGCGCAGATAGATCAATATGGTAATGGCCAGCTTCTGGAAGATACAGCTCCCAGGTTATTTTCTTACCCGCTGTCTGCACATAGGCCGGACGGGTATCATCTTCTTCCACAAGCTTAAGGCGCTCTCTATTTGCCGCGTTCGACCCTTTCAGCGCAAATCCGCCGAAAGTAGACTCCGCAACAATAGATGGAACAGTTTCTAGGCTATCGTACGTCAGACGTACAACGGATACAAAGGGATCGCTCTGCTGCTGCGGTAGTTGTATATGTGTCAGGGGACCATATTGTTCGAACGATAAGGAATGGCTTCCTACAGCGGATAACAATGCTGCTTTTTGAGGCTTGCTGCTTATTCCTGATACACGAAGTTTCCCATCTAAAGGCCAGTTGGATATATGGAGATAAACGGTATTACTTTTTCTACTTTTTGTGATTTTGCCCCAATCGTGTTGACCAACCGGAAGATCCAGACCCGTATTGTCGTACAATGCTTCGCCGTATTGACCAAGCCATTTACCGATATCGTGAAGACGGTTAACGCTCTCATAAGGCACGGTACCGTCAGCTCTAGGGCCAATGTTTAATGTAAAACCTCCGTTCAGGGCCACATTGCTGATCAATGACTCAAAAAGCTGTCCGGTCGATTTCCAGTTTTTTTCCTGTCCGTTGTAACCCCACGAATGGGCAATTGTACCCGGTGTTTCCCATGGATGATCCACGAAGCTTGTGCCAAACTGATTGTCACCTAACGTCTCAAAATCTACATATTTAGCATCTGTCGGTAACCCTAATCGGGAATTGATCAGACAATTGGGCTGCAGTTCGCGGATTAGAGCTACGGCTTGTTCCAATTGTTCCCGTTTAAATATTGTCTTCTCGTAGGGAATCCACATATCGAACCACATGATGGCGATGTCACCGTAGTTGGTCAGTAGCTCACGCATTTGTGGTATAGCTTTTTCCTGCCAATATTGGTTGAACTGCTCGTCCGTGACATGCCCGGTTAGTTCCTGATTATGATCCCAGGCATAGGGGTGTTCCCAATCGAGCCAATGCGAATAATAGAAGCCAAGTTTCATGTCGTGCTTGCGGCAGGCGTCCGCAATTTCTTTAATGACATCTCTTCCTGTACCTGAAAGTTTAGGAAGCGAGTAGTCGCCTATTTGGGTGTCCCACAGCGCTACGCCGTCATGGTGTTTGGAGGTGATGATAATATATTTCATGCCTGATTTTTTGGCGAGTAAGACCCAATCTTCCGGATCGATCTTGTCCCATACAAAGCGCTTCGCCAATTCGCCATACTCTTCTTTGGATATACGGTTACGGTATCGAATCCATTCGGCGTAGTTGTTGGCGTAACGGAGTGGCTCACCCTTCCATAGTCCTTCGGCAGCACTGTATAGACCCCAGTGGATGAACATGCCGTAGCGCGCTTCCTCGAACCAGTCGGTGCGGGGCGATTGGGCGAAGAGCGCAGAGAAACTCAAGAAATAGGATAGGGTGATAAGGAGGCAATTTTTAAGGTTGTTTTGTTGAAACATGTTTAACGATTCTAAATTCCTAAAATAGGGTTTCTAATACTAAAATGAAAGGCTATGCTCATATTTTCGTTTAATCTAATATTACTTAATTGATCGTAACAATTCAATCGTCGCTGCGTCGAAATCCGATTCGCCAAACAACGATATACCAGCGGCTCCATTGTCTATTGCAAGTGTGATACCTTGCTTCAATTCTTCCAAATTTTTAAAGTCCGGCAAGTACAAGCCCGCGTACAATGGAAATTTGCCGTGTATTCCCGCTACGCCTTCCGCAGTTGCCGTACCGATCCAATGTATCGGTTCCTTGTAAAAGCCATGATAAATCATGGGAAAGACACCAGATAGATTCCAGCTTGTCCAATCCTGCCTCACAATCCGACGAGCCAGATCTGGAGTAGGGAATACGGCTGCCGTAACAGGTTTTTTATACTCCTTAGCCACGTCACAGATACGGTTGACTACGCTTGTAATCTGCCGATAGCGAAAAGATCGCCATGATAGGCTTTGTTCCGGACGTTCCACTTGATCGATATCGATACCCGTTTCCTTCAAAAAAGTATCTTTACTAAATTTACTGTAACAGAAGTCATATTCGGGTAATTCGGTTGATTGGTCCAAATCGTAGTTCGTCCATAAATTAACGGGTAAAACAACATCCGGATAACGGATATAATCCAGATGTAGTCCGTCTACATCCTCTTTTTCCATCTGCTCCCTTGCCTTTTCCTCCAGGTATTTCGGAACATCTGGGTGGGAGGGGCATAGGAATCGATAATAGTTTACATAAGGAGGTTGATCTGCGCAAGATTGCCCTAATCGGTTGACGGCATAATATTCCGGGTGCTTTTCCAAAAGCTCCTTTTCTCCGCGGTTCATCGTCCACATCCAGCGGTGTGCTTCCAGCCCATACTCTTTCGCCAACTGAAAGTGACGCTTGCTGTAGTCTTCAAAAAAGATCCCCCTGATGCCGGCATCTTTATAATTTTGGTAGCGATTTTTTAACTGCTCGTCGGTTTCGGTGTCCTGCGGCCGCATCCAAAGCCAAAAATCAAATAATAACGGATTGTTATCGGCCGCCCATAGTTCGGTGGGTTTTAACTGTAGGGCGGCCATCCCCAAACCTGCAGTCTTGATAAAATTTCTTCTACTATTCATAGTTAACGGTATAATGTCCAAAATTATCTAATGTCACCGTAAGATGATGTTTCACGTCTTTTACTTCTATAACGTATCCTTCTTTATTACGGTTTATAAAAATTGCGTAAACCAATTCCTTCCGATCTTCTTCGAGCACATGTTTCCCATTCTTTAGCTCCGCTAGATCATCTGCAAATTTTTTATGCTGTTTTTTGTACAGCTGCTGTAAATAAAAAATATTCCACGCGGCTTTTTCTGCAAAATAAGATTTGGGCAAAGCAACATGCTGAACTGTATCCATAAACTGAATATATCCCCATCTTTCGGGATGATGCATATTGATAATCCCTATGGGGGACCACACCCAATTATTTTCCGGTAAATATTTTCCATTTTTCATCTTTCTAGAATACGCTCCGCTATGGAGTTCATGTTGCCATTGTACGCGTGAAAAATTAACCCGCCAATAGTCATTTATGTTTGGAGTTACCTTTCTACTGAAAGTGGTTAGCGATTTAAAAGGAATTGCCATCTCAACGGACCAATATTGATCGGTGTCATCTGGGTTATTTAACGTTCCTTCCACATGAATCGCAGATTTCAAATTTCTAACATCCCAATGCATCAATGCATCGCCGCCAAAGCGATACGGTTTGGGCATCATCAGGTCCAAAATCGTATTTAAGGGATTAACTTCTATCTCGTAATAAAAAGCCTGTTGCTCAAAAGGCTTTATAAAAACTTCAAAATCATTATCATGATAAATAATTGCATCACGTTTCTTTAAATTTCCCCACACATGCGGTTCCTCCATCTTGGCATAGATGTAGAGGCATTCGTGGTCCCATAACATTTTGACTTTTGTGGTGTAAGGCGGTTTGGATTTTGCATCACCTTCGATGTCGACA
Source organism: Sphingobacterium arenae (assembly GCF_014692505.1). GTDB lineage: Bacteria > Bacteroidota > Bacteroidia > Sphingobacteriales > Sphingobacteriaceae > Sphingobacterium > Sphingobacterium arenae. Next base: position 1,184,120 of record NZ_JACNYK010000001.1, read on the forward strand.
AACTCTTCCGTCCAAGAAGCCAAATCCCAGGCTTGTTCATCATCCCGACCGTCGATCTGAATAGGGACATCGATTTTCATCACACCATAACATGCAGGTGGAGTTTGCATATTTTCTAACTGAATCAACGTTTGTGCGGAAACCAGGTACCCGAACAACGGGATGAGCGCTAGAACGGATAGTAATCGTAATTTCATTACAGTGTATAATTCTTTTCCAGCACCAATATTCCTTCTAAACGAATGTCATCGGAAGAAGAACCTACTAATAATTTAAATCTTCCCTTCTCGGTTTCCCATTTCCGATCCGCACTCCACAGCTTCAAATCCTCTTTTGTCAGTTCGAAAACAACTGGCTGCGTTTCTCCTTTTTTTATTAACTGACGAGCAAAGCCTTTCAATTGTTTAACGGGTGTAACCACGCTGCTTACCTCATCCACCACATAGAGTTGCGTTACCTCTTCGCCGTCCCTATCGCCAACATTCTTCACATCAAATTGGATAGAACACCTAAAGTCATCATTCGTTTTTTCTACTGCTACCTGCAAGTTATCATAAGCAAAGGTCGTGTAGCTTAATCCGAATCCAAAAACATATAAAGGTTTTGCTTCGAATTCGATGTAATCATGATGTTTCGGCTTTGCGTGGTTATAATAGATCGGTAGCTGACCGACAGATTGAGCAACCGATATGGGCAATCTACCTGCCGGATTATAATCACCAAACAAAACATCCGCAATAGCCTGTCCTCCTTCCTGGCCAGGATACCATGCGTTAACAATAGCCGGAACATGCTCCGCTGCCCAGTTCAAATTCAACGGACGCCCCATAATGGTTACCAATACAACCGGTTTGCCCGTTGCCACGATGGCTTTTAGCAAGGGTAACTGATCCCCTAGTAAATCTAGCGTTGCCCGATCAAACCCTTCTCCACTTTCCATATCGCTGACGGACTCTTTTCCACTTTCTACATTTGCCGCACCCGTGGCCTGATACGAAGTTTTAAAATCCCGTGCACTGGAACCACCCAATACCACTATAGCTACATCTGCCGATTCCGTAGCCTTTACAGCAGATGCAATATCCGTCGCACTTGTATCACGGATAGCGCAACCTTTCACATAATCCACATGCGTATTTGCAGATACGGTGGCACGTACGCCCTGCAATACCGTCTTGACCTTGTCTTCACGTTGCGGCGCTGTATAATCGCCGAGCTGATTATACATATTATCCGCATTGGGACCAATTACCGCGATCCTCTTTACAGATTTGCTCAATGGTAAAAGATCCTTCTCATTCTTTAGCAAGACGATAGCCTCTCGGGCGACCTGCTTTGCTATCGCCCTATGTTCTGCCGTTGCTACTTTCTGTTCTACCAGATTTTCATCTACGTATGGGTGCTCGAAAAGCCCCAACGAAAACTTTTGGTGCAACAAGCGCGCCACAGCGATGTCGACTTGTTGTATAGCTACCCGCCCTGATTTTACGCCTTTCAATAAGTTGTTTCCGAAACCGGAACCGCTGAGATCTACATCCAACCCGGCTTCTATACTCTGTTTCGCAGCATCGATGGCATCCGCAGCAGTAGCATGGCTTCCGTTTAGACCAGAGATACTCAACAGGTCTGAAACCACGAAGCCTTTAAAGCCCCACTGCTTCCGCAACACCTCATTTAAAAGCCAAGGATTGGAGGAGCAAGGAATGCCATCAATCGAATTATAAGCCGTCATGACCGAGCCTGCACCAGCCCTTACCGCTTGCTCAAATGGGGGTAGAAAACTTTGGCGTAACGCCCGTTCGCCAATACTTACGCTGCCACCATTATGCCCACCTTCGGGTACACCATAGGCTACGAAATGTTTCAACGTAGCGATTATCCTATCCTCTTTTCTCGTCCTGTCACCTTGAAACCCTTTTACCATGGCTTCTCCCATCTTCCCAACGAGATAAGGATCTTCTCCGTAAGATTCTTCCGTTCGAGACCATCGAGGATCCCGTGCCAGATCCAGTACGGGTCCATAACCGTTCTTCCCACCCACGGCAAACGTTTCTCGCGCGATCGTCTGGGCCATTTGTTTAATTAGCTTCGGGTTCCACGTGCTTGCCTGACCAATAGCTGTCGGAAAAACCGTAGCGCCAATAGCCATGTGTCCGTGTGGAGCCTCTTCAGAGAGCAACAGCGGAATTCCGAGTCGTGTGCTATCTACCATATAACGTTGAATCGCGTTGGTCACTTTTGCTGCTTCCTGTGGACTAAGCCCATTTTTCAACGTTTTTTGTGTCCACGGATCCGCCCGTAAAGTGGCCCACAGCAGTCCGATATGTTGACTTTTAACAGCATCTTTCAATTTTTCGCTAACACGTATGCCCGCTGCATCTTTCTCATACATTTCCCAGCCGAGCAATTTCGAGAGCTGTCCTACTTTCTCCTCCACTGTCATGCGTCCCACTAAATCCCGAACACGGTCTTCAATAGGCAACTGGCTATTCTTATAAGGTAAAACTTGTGCACGAAGTCCCGTACCCAAGCTAATTAATCCACTGAACAATATATATTTTAACTTCATACGTATAATTTTATCATTCCTTTTAACGCATAGATTTCGGTCTGTTTGCTAGCTCTACACCGAACGTAACCGAAGGCGTACTGCCCATCTCGAACTCCAACTGGCCGCCCTTCATGAGGTCTTCATAGGCTATGTAGGATTTCATATAAGGCGCATTATTGAAACGAATCTTCTGAATATATTTATTTTCCTTACTATTGCCATGTGCTATCAATTCCAGCTTTTTGCCGTCCCCCAAAGCTATCGTGACTTTATCAAATAAAGGGCTTCCGAAGATAAAGGGGCCACCGGCAGGCGAAACCTGATAAAACCCCAATGCTGATAGTATATACCAAGCCGACATCTGGCCTACGTCCTCGTTGCCCGAAAGACCATCTACTTGATCCGTGTACATCGTAGCGAGGGTCTGTCTTATTCGTTCCGCCGCCTTCCATGGCTGTCCCGCATAAGGATACATATAGATAACGTGGTGGCTTGGTTCGTTTCCATGTGCATATTGACCGATCAATCCGCTAATATCCGGTGAAGCTTCCTTGCCCAGATTACCCTCCACCACGAATAACGAATCCAACTTCGTAATAAATTTATCCTCACCACCAAAAAGATCAATAAAACCATTGACGTTATGCGGGACCAACCATGTATATTGCCATGCATTGCCTTCCGTATAGTCGTTGGCAAGATGCGCAGAATGAAAAGGATCAAATTCTTCCGGTCTGAAATTCCCCATGGTGTCTACACCACGCAAAAACTGCAGATCCTTATCAAAGTAATATTGAAAAGCATCGCTGCGTTTGATAAAATAATTATAATCTTCCTGCTCTCCGCGGAGCTTCGCTACCTGCGCCAAGCTCCAATCCGCAATAGCAAATTCCAGTCCTTTAGCAACGGATTCCACCTCTTCTTTATCAAAAGGCACATATCCGTATTGCTTATGCCAGTTCAAACCCCGATCATCTTTCATGGCCGAAACCTTCATCGCCTCATACGCCAAATCTTTATCAAAACCTTCTATACCTTTTAGATAAGCGTCTGCCACCACAATAATTCCGGGGTTACCTACCATACAATCTGTTTCATTTCCGGCAAGATGCCAAACAGGTAACTTTCCCTGCTCCTGATAAATACGTAACATACTGTTGATCATGTCTGGGACACGCTCGCGATGGATGATGCTCATCAAAGGATGAGCCGCACGATAGGTGTCCCATAAGGAGAACGTCGTATAATTTTCTCCGGTCACAAGTTTATGCGGTTTAAAGTCACTTCCCATATATTCGCCGTTCACGTCATTAAATATCGACGGCGCAACCATGGTATGATAAAGTGCTGTATAAAATATTTTACGGGCCGTTGTATCGTTTGTTTCGATCTCTACTTTCTGCAGTTGCTCATTCCAGGCCGCGTCTGCCGCTTCTCTTGTAGCCGCGAAATCCCAGCTAGGAAGTTCTTCCTGCATATTCAGTTTGGCGTTGTCTATGCTTACCGGAGACAACGCTACCTTCACCATGATCTCCTGCGGTTCTTCCACATCTCTAAATACAAGTTCCGCATATGCACGAGCAGCCGTTAGGCTATTCCCCTTTTGTGCAGCCATACTGTCTGCTAGTTGAAAATCCGTAATCGGTTGCGAAAAAGTCGCAGTAAAATAAATCTTTTGGTTTTTGGCCCATCCCATAGAATACCGATAACCCGAAACAATGGTGTCGTTCTCTATGGTGATCTGACCTTCTTTTTCGCCTTCCCAGCCAATACCGGCATCCAGATTAATCAATATCTTCGGTGCTTCCCCTTGTTTATAGCTGTATTTGTGAAAGCCGATACGCGAGGTTGCCGTCAATTCCACATCTATCTGAAACCGATCCAGATGTACGGCGTAATAACCCGGTCTCGCCCGCTCCGTATTGCGGTTAAACAACGAATAAGCGCCGCTTTGTTCGTTACCATGCACTCCCCGATCAAACCTTATATTACCCGTGAAGGGCAACAACACGATGTCACCTAAATCGCCAATCCCCGTTCCGCTCAAATGCTGATGGGCAAATCCAATAATTGTTGAATCAGAAATATGATAGCCCGAAACCCAATCCCAGCCCGTCGAAAGGTTGGATGGTCCAAGTTGAACAGCTCCATACGGAACATTTGCTCCCAGAAATACATGTCCATGTCCACCTGTGCCAATATAGGGATCAACATACGCCGTTGGTGCATCCGACTTTTGAAGTCCCAAACCTAGACTGCAAGCTCCTAAAATCCCAAGTGTCCCGCCAATGAAAGCCAATCTTCTTATAATATTATTAAAACTCATCTTATTTATTTTTTCTACAATGCGAAATTGTCTTGCTGCATATACCTTTTGTTAACCTCTAATTCCACATCAAAACAGAGCCTTTGGCGAACTCAACGAAGTTAAATTTTGAAATATGTAGCTATATCTGTTTTTGTAATATTCCGCTCATCAAATCAAGATAACCTCCTATTTCGATGTCAACTGGATAACACTAGAATACTTCGTGTCCATTTTGGGTGTGTTAATCGTTAACGTATTATTGTTTTTTTTCCATTTTACTTTTCCTTCAAAACCTAATATTTTTACCTCTTTAATAGGGAAGTTTTCAGGTATGGTGAACTGGAATGTTTCCGGTTGCTGATAATCGTTGTCTTCAGAAAGGTGAAATACATTTACTGTTTTATAATCTTTACTACGCGTGTAATAATAGTCGCCGTCATGATACGGTGCAATAGCACGTGTAGCAAAAATCGCAGATTCATTAATGGCTATCCAAGAAGATAGCTCTTGTAAACGATCGTAAGCCGCTTGATCGAAATCTCCATGAGGTCCCGGTGCTATATTCAGCAGATAGTTGCCCCCACGGGATATAATTTTAACCAATGTTTCTACAATTTTTTTGGTGGGTTTGTAATGATCGTTGGGAACATACGAGAAGGAATTGCCCATGGTAATGCAGCTTTCCCATGGGATATCGAGGGGATGCTCAGGGATGGCCTGCTCGGGGGTGACGTAGTTTTCCCAGTCGCCCGGTACTGTTCGGTCTACGACAATGATGCCTGGTTGGTTTCTGCGTGCCATTCGACCTATTTTGTCCATATCGATGTCTTGCTCGACTTGGATAGTACGTTGCCATTCGACGTTTTGATCGATCGTTTTAAATGGTCTCACCCACCCGCCGTCTAACCAAAGAATGTCCACTTTCCCGTAGTTGGATGTCAGCTCATTGATCTGATTATAGGTGAATGCTTTGTATTTCTCCCAACGATCGGGGTATTTTAAGGGATCGTAATTGACATTACGGTCTTTTGGGGGAAAATAGGGCCACCAGTAATACTCGGTATGCCAGTCAGGTTTCGAAAAATAAGCGCCGATTTTAAAACCTTCGTCTCGGAATGTCGAGAAAATCTCTTTGGTGACGTCTGCTTTTGGATTTTTAGAAAAGGGGGTGTTAGGCGATGTGATTTTATAGTCAGACTCTTTGGTATCAAACATAGCAAAGCCGTCGTGGTGTTTCGTGGTGAAAACCACGTATTTCATTCCGGCGGCTTTTGCAGCATCAGCCCATTTTTTTGGATTGAAGTCAACTGGATTGAAGGTTTTTTGGAGATGTTCGTAATTTTTTACATAGTCATAATAAGTTTCTCCATGTTCGGGATTACGTTGTGTCCAACCCTCGTCTTCGGGACAGAGACTCCAGCTTTCTACGATTCCCCATTGACTGTAGGTCCCCCAATGCATAAAAAGGCCAAATTTAAGATCTTGCCAGGTTTCGAGGCTTTGAAGAACCTGTGGATCTGTCGGTTTTTGGTAGCCGGCGGATACGTTGTGTTCTTGGGCTTTAGAAATAAAGGTTGTTGCAGAAATTAGGATTATATTGAAAAATGTATTTTTTATCATTGTTGTGTATATGAGTATAAAAGAAAAGCCACACGGTGGTGGCTTTCCTAAAGGTTTGTACTAAGCTATTTTACATCCCAAAATATTTTTGTGTCGCGCGTATCTTTCGCGCGCACCTCCGAATAGTGTGGGTTGTACGCTGTTTCTACACTTGGATATACCAAACGATTGGCTGGCGTAGAAAACCCCTGCAATTTACCCGTAGTAGGGAAAGTTAATTGCGGATATTTTGTCCGACGATACTCCGACCATGCTTGTGGCGATTGGAGAAAACCAAAATGCGCCCACTTCTGTATCCATATCTTCGCTAATTTATCCGTAGCCGATCCCTCTAAACGAACGTTTGGATTTTCAATAAAAGCGTTCACTTCTTCTGCCGACGGATTATCTTCTTTCGGATACTCGCGTGAGGTATTGGTATTGTGCAAATAATAATAAAAAGTGACCGATTGTCTTAATCCTGTCTCGTAGGCTGTTTTTGCCTTATCTGCACTTCCCCAACGTTGTTCGGCTTCGGCTTTCAGATAGTTAACCTCAGAGGCAGTCATTAGGATGCCGGGCAATTGTGCATTTATTAAGAACGTAGTTGTGTCCCAGGTAGAATAAAGTCGCCAATCCCGATCCTGTACCGCTTGTGTAGTCGTTACCGGCATCGCTTTATATTCTTTGTTGGGGATAAACTTATTATCCACTAAGTCGCCAAATTTATCAAACAAAATAGGAATCCGTGGATCCTCTGCGGGCAGCATCAGCGTATTCAAAAGATAGTCAGGAGCTGAATATTCCCTTCCTTCTGTCAATGCATTGTTCAGCGTAAGCACGTTGTCCGTCAATTGATGAATCAAGACATCGGTAGTTGCAGGGCTATAGGTCGATGAATTATCGCCGTCGATAAGTGGATAATCTGTTGGATTATTCAACATCTCCATCACCTTTTGTTGTGCTGTTGGCTCATCGTAGAAGGATATACGCATCAAAAGACGCATCTTCAACGAGTTCGCGAATCGTCGCCAACGATCAGTATCGCCTGTCAACATAATATCATAACGGGTAAATGCTTGGGTAGCTTCAGCAGTGGAAAAATAAGTAGCTGCATCCGTCAAATCAGCAATAAAACTTTCGTATAGTTCAACCTGATTATCAAACTTCGCGTTGTTTATAACGTCATTTGTTTGCAAACTTCCCGCCTCTGAATAAGGGATATCGCCCCACATGTCCACCATTTGTGCCGCATGCCATATCAACACAATTTTTCCAGCCTGCATAAAACTATCATATTGCTCCATAGACGAGGCATCGTTTTCCCGGTATGCTTTCTCCATGAGACGATAAAGGGCCATCGCGCCGTTAAGCGTAATATCTCGATCGTTGTCTCGGTTTGTATGATAAAACTCTTTCCAGAAGGACCCCAGATATCCATCGTTATGTTGGTAGGAGGTATTAGAATTACTGAACGTATTTGTTTGACTGAAAATCCCCGGTTGTTGTATTAAAAATGTCCGGACATTATAGTATTGTGGTTTCACTTTTTCGTTATTAAGCATTGATGCGAAAAATGCAGGAATGCTCGCCTGGTCTGTACGTTCCGGATCATTAAATTTTTCTTCGAGTTGTTTCTGGCAAGAAGAAAAAACGATGCCTGTTATTAAGGCGATTATTATATAATACTTCTTCATAATCTTCAATATTAAAAACTTGCGTGTAATGATAATCCAAAGCTTCTGGTAGCGGCTACGGAACCTTCATCGATTCCTTGTCTATACCACATTCCTCCCACAGGAGCTTCCGGATCTAGGTTTTCCAACGTTCTCCAAAAGTAAAATAAGTTTCTTCCCACTACATTAATACGAAGGTTACTTATTTTCATTCTTTCCGTAACGTGGTTTGGTACTCGATATCCCAGAGACAATTCCCTTAATTTGATATAGCTGTTGTCAAAGATTGCTGCGTCTTTACCATTCAAGGCGTTTGCGCCCCATTGATAGCTGTTGTTATAATATGCACCGGCAGAGATAATCTTGTCATTCGGCTGGCCGGTATTCTGATTAACACCTTCCAACAAAACCCCGTCATCATACATTTTTCCATTTTCTTCATAAGTCAATCCGCCATTCGCGGCGTCGCGGTATTTCATCGTACTTTCATACTGCCCTGTCCCTATCCCGTATTTTAATGGTGTAGAAATCATCTGCCCACCAAAGCGAAAGTCAGTCATGACATCCAAGGAAAAGTTTTTGTAGCTAAAACTATTCGAGAAACCTCCTACTACCTTCGGAAGTATATTCCCTGCCTTAACATATTGAGAGTTATCAATAACATAATACCCATCGTCATTAATTACAAAGTTACCATTAGCGTCTTTCATTCGTTCCTGTACGTACACATTCCCTAATGTCTCCCCCGCTTGTGCCACGAGCTTGATACCGTTTGCCTCGGCATTATAGAAGTTCAATTCATCTAATCCTTCTGTCAACGATTCCAATCGCGATCTATTAAACGCAAAGTTGACACGCGTATTCCATCGGAAGTTGCCATCGATTGGTGTTCCATCCAAAGCTAATTCAAAACCATAATTACGCAATTCTCCAACATTCATAATTTGACGTGCTGCCCCATTGGAAGACGCAACATCTAATTGCAGAATAACGTCTTTAATCAAGTTATTATAATAACTCGCATCCACACCCAGTCTTCCATTGAAAAAACGTGATTCCAACCCAAACTCTGCTTCATGTTTCATTTCGGGTCTCAATTCCAAGTTTCCATAGCTTTCGCTGATTGAAAGGGCGGGTAGGGAACCGTTAATTGATTGTAATGATTTTTGCGTATATAAAACATTCGCCTCATAAAATGGAGAAGCGTTACCGACCACACCATAAGATGCACGGAGTTTACCAAAATCCCAAAAAGCTGGTTTATTATCCCATAACTCTGTAAATATAAAACTGGTATTTACCGAAGGATAAAAGTAGCTATTATTCTTTGGTGGTAAGGAAGATGCATATTCCTGACGTGCGGTCCCTTCCAGATACAAGAGGTTTTTATAACTTAGATTCAGGATTCCCAAAAAGCCATATTTCAACAATTCTTTTCGCGAAGCATTGGTGGTCAATGGGCTAAACGAGTTATTTAACGAAAACCAGTTTTCGCTCACTAATCCTTGGTAAGTACTTGACCATTGATCACGGAACATTTCCTGGCGTCCTGTAAAACCCGCACTCACACTAAAATCGAAATCGCTGCCTAGCTTGTCGTCATAACTCACAAGTGCATCTCCATATAGAATGTTGTACACCCCTTTATCAACACGAAATCCACCGGTGCTCACATTCTCATTAAATTCAACGGGATATTCGCTGTGTTCTCTATTCTCTATATTGATCACAGATAAATCATTCCCTAATCGGCCTTTAAATTTCAGATTACCTACAATGTCCCAGTTTAACGCTGCACTGGTAATGAATCGATTCTCTATTTCCACATTTTGATTTTTCAGTGTACTCCAGAAAAAGTTCAACAAATCTGGACGCATATTGTATGCGAATGCTTCATCTGGATTTCTCTCCGTCCTATCATAAGGCACCCATTTGAAGCCTTCACTTGTCTGATATTTATTCAACATGGCTGATACATCTTCCGCACGACTAAAGAAACCATCATAACCGCCAAGCACCCGATTCATCAAGTACGGTCTATTGGTCGTTTTCGTATTGATATAGTTTACAATAATGTCTGCATTTAGTTTTTCGTGCATTTTCACATTACTGTTCAAGTTGAAGGTGTTTTTTTGCAAATTAGAGCCTCGCTGAATACCATTGTAATCGAGTCTTGTATAGGACAAACGATAATTGATGTTATCTGTCTGATTAGAAATAGAAAGATTGGCATTCGAGCTATGACCTCCTCGAAAAATATCCTTATAGTTGTCGGGATAGGCTACAAACGGGCGTATAGAACCGTCCCACCAAATTACATCCTGTCCTTCCATTTTTGGTCCAAAGTTAGAATAGGCCCTAAAGTTTGGACGGTAACCCGAAGGCGACTGGCTATCCGGTATCCAGCCTTCTTCCGTTGCGCCAACGGAAATGTTAGTCTCCCTGTCGTATCCGGGGCCATATACGTTCTGAAATTTCGGTGTAAATGCAACATTTTCAATAGTCCCTGTATAATTAAAATCTATACCGAGACCTCTATCACGATTTCCCTTTTTTGTTGTAATCACAATAGCGCCATTCGCGGCATCGGAACCATATAATGCTGTTGCACTAGCTCCTTTTAGTACAGTTAGATTCTCAATATCAGCCGGGTTAATATCTAAAATACCATTTCCTCGGATACGTTGATCACCCCAGTAACCGTCATTATTTGAACCTTGGGTGCCGTTTTGGTTATCATTCCTAATAATGACACCGTCGACAACATATAAGGGTTGGGAGCCATAGCTAATGGAGTTAATACCTCGTATTTGTACATTTACCGCGCTGGATGCACCGCCAGGAGCGGTGGTAATTTTAACCCCCGCAGCCTTGCCATACATTGCTGAAGCGAAATTAGTAGCCCCTGCTTGGGTAATTTCTTCAGCAGAGATCGTGCTTGCCGCATATCCTAACGCACGTTGTTCCCTTTTAATCCCGAAAGAAGTGACAACGACTTCGTCTATAGCTGTAGCATCTTCCTGTAGCGCAACATTGTGTTGAGGTCCAGAAACCGTTACTTCTTTGGTGAGGTAGCCGACTGCGGAGAATCTTAGCTTGGCTCCATTAGCCGCCTGGACGGTATAAGTACCTTTCGCATCGGTTTGTGCTCCTTCCGTAGTCCCGACTACGGATACGGTAACGCCAGCAACCGCGCCATTTGCATCCGTTACGATCCCCGTAACGGTCTGCTGTGCAAATAACGCCGTTACACTAAAAAGCATAATCAGCGTCAAACTGCAACATTGTTTGTAAAGTTTGCTCATAGTTTTACTTTAGTTAATTGTTTGTGTTGTGTGTTTATGTCCCAATCCATCTGCTGCACTGCTATGCAGGTCGATGCGAGTAGTTGAACGTCTTTAGTTTCTGAAATTTGTATGGAAGTGCATTTTGCTAAGCGTGGTATACAATATTCCTGTATGGAAGATTGGATCTGTGGTAACAATACATCGCCGAACATAGCACCCTTTCCACTAATAATAACGGTTTCAGGGTTGAGGATGTGAATGAGTGTTGCAATTCCTTTCCCTAACATATAGGCGATTTTTCGGATGGCTATAATCGTTACTTGGTCACCTTTTAAATAGGCTTCAAGCACATCTTCTAATGTAAGTTTCTTGTGCTTATGGTAAATTTTTTCTAGTGAGGATCGCTGTCCGTCTTCTATAGCATCAACGATATATTCAATGGCGCATAGTAACGATGCTGCTACCTCCAAACAGCCTTTTTTTCCGCAAGAGCAGAGTTTGTCTTCATTCGCCAAGGGGATGTGGCTAAACTCTCCCGCGAATCCGCTATGACCCTTAAAGAGTTTGCCGTCTACAATCATACCTAAACCGACACCCCAATTCAAATTGACTACCAATGCATCCGGGGCATCTTGAATCAAGCCGAAATGCTTTTCCGCAATGGCAATGGCTGCTGAATCATTTTCTAAGTACGTGGGGATTTCAAAATGTGATTGGATGTTTTCTCGAAGGTTGTACAGGGGAGATTCTGGTGGAAATGAATTGTTAATGCCTGTTTTCGAATCTACAAAACCGGGCATAGTCATGCCGATGCTTAAGATGCTGTCTTTTGAAAATTCAGAAATAACACGCGTTATAGTATCGATTATTTTGTTATAAATTTTTGGATCTTCTAATAAAGGAGATGCTATGTTCTTGGTGGGTAGGCGTTGCTTATTGGCGAGGTCAACGATGGAAATACTTGTAGAATATTGATCCATAGCCACAGCCAGGATATACCCCTGTTTGTCGCTGTTTAGCATAAAGTGTATCGCGCGCCGTCCGCCGGTAGAAGCTCGTAAACCGCAGCTCACAACCAATTCGCTGACTAAAAGCTCATTAATTGATTTCGTAACAAGGGGGATGCTTTTCCCTATCCACTCGCTTAATTCTGCGATAGACTGATTAGGAGAAAAATATAAAGCGCGTAAAATCGCAAGTTTTAGGCTATCCATGGGCTCATAACTATTATGTCGGCTTCTTAACTTAATTATTTAATAACTGTAAATATATTGTTGTTTAATATTAACTTCCAAATACTTTTTAATTTTTTTTAAAAGTATGTGTTTTAATGCTTGTTTTAACATAAACATTCGCTCTATTGTAACAAAGTTATGGTTAAACGAGGAGGTGTTTGGCTAATTTCATAGCTTCGCTTGTGTATAAAATCTAAATGTTGATGACAAAGCAACGTTATTATTCCTTGGATGTATTCAGAGGAGCGACAGTGGCCCTGATGATTTTGGTTAATAACCCAGGTACTTGGGCTCATATGTTTGCACCCTTAAAGCACGCTGCTTGGCATGGTTGTACGCCTACAGACCTTGTGTTTCCTTTCTTTCTGTTTGCTGTTGGGAACGCCATGGCGTTTGTTATGCCTAAACTGCAAGATGCGGGGCAGGCCGTGTTTTGGAGAAAAATAATAAAAAGAGCGCTGTTGATTTTTTTTATTGGCATTTTTCTGAATTGGTGGCCGTTTGTACAGTGGGTAGGGAATGAGCTGCAGTTTCGGCAGTGGATAGCTTCGGATAATATCGAGCGAGGCGTACGTGTTTTCGGTGTTTTGCAACGCATCGCCGTATCTTATTTTTTTGCTTCTATTTTGGTTTATTTCTTTAAACCCAAGAGCTTAATTTACATAACAGCTTTAATACTATTAGGGTATTGGGGGCTTTGTGCGTTCTTAGGAGAGGGGGATCCCTATTCGTTAGAAGGGTGGTTTGGGACGGCTATCGACAAACAGGTATTGGGTGTTGCTCATATGTATAAAGGAGAGGGGGTACCTTTCGATCCCGAAGGTCTAATGAGTACCATTCCTGCTATTGTGCAAGTCGTGTTTGGCTACCTGGCTGGGACGTTTATTCAGAAGCAGGGACAGGTCGATTGGCTGTGGACAAAAGTACCCAAGACAACTGAAGCACATTTTAAATTGTTGTCGGCATTCATGATCACGGGGTTTATGCTCTTGGTATTAGGTTGGGGGTGGTCCTTGGGGTTTCCAATAAATAAGAAAATCTGGACAAGCTCATATGTGCTTTATACGACAGGATTGGGTATACTTTCTTTAGGCACAATGATCTGGTTTATTGAGTTACAGGCGATAAAAAATGCGCTAACAAGATTTTTTGATGTATTTGGTAAAAATCCGTTGTTTATTTTCGTGCTTAGTGGCTTATTGCCTCGGTTTTTAGGGTTATTTCGAATTTCCGATGGCGTCTCTTCAGACGGTGTGCCACAATATTTGACAGCTTTGTCTTGGTTTTATAAATATGTGTGTGCAAAAATTCCGGGTCCAGCAGAAGTCGGTTCATTTGTCTATTCCCTTTGTTTTTTGGCGTTGATGTGGGGAATCTGTTATTTCTTGGATAAGAAAAAGATCTATATTAAGGTGTAGGATTAAAGTTTTTAATTTTCACTTTTTAATTTTTATCTTTGCGCTCAATTAATAAGTTTTTTAACGCTTTAATATTATTCAAGAATGTATTTAAGTAAAGAGTACAAAGCTGACATTTTTGCAGAATTTGCAGGTTCAGCAACAAACACGGGTTCTACAGAAGGACAAGTGGCTTTATTCACTAAAAGGATTGCTCATTTAACCGAGCATTTGAAAAAAAACAGAAAAGATTTTAACACACAACGTTCGCTACAGTTATTGGTTGGTAAACGTCGTTCATTATTAGCTTATCTACACAAAAAAGATATCGAGCGTTACCGTGCGATTATCAAAGGACTAGGCTTACGTGATATTATCAAAAAATAGCTTTTAGGAAATTAAAGAAGAAGCCGTTTACGATTGTGAACGGCTTTTTTTACGTGTGAATTTTTTGTTTTTTATTATTTACCTTTGTGGGGATTTTAAAAGTCTATAAATAAGATGGTATACGAAAGAGTAGTAAAAAGATGAACCCGTATACCGAAATGAATTACAAATGAGTTATAACGAAAAAAAAGTGACGATCGACTTGGGCAATGGATTAGCTCCGATCGAATTGTCTACCGGTAAATTGGCGAAACAAGCGGATGGGTCGGTAGTATTGAAACAGGGAGACACGATGCTATTAGCAACAGTGGTTTCTGCAAAAGAACCAAAAGAGGGTGTGGATTTTCTTCCGCTTTCTGTCGATTATCAAGAAAAATATGCAGCGGCAGGTCGTATACCGGGTGGTTTCCTTCGTCGAGAGGCAAGATTATCGGATTATGAGGTCTTGATTTCTCGTTTGGTCGATAGGGCATTGCGCCCCCTATTCCCGGAGACATACCATGCAGACACACAAGTAATGATTTCACTGATTTCTGCTGATAAAGATATTATGCCGGATGCATTGGCCGGTTTAGCTGCGTCGGCTGCTATTGCGGTTTCGGATATTCCTTTCAACGGGCCGATTTCAGAAGTCCGTGTTGCTAAAATCGATGGGCAGTTGGTTGTTAATCCAGGTTTGTCTGCATTGGAAAGTGCGACATTAGAATATATTGTAGCAGGCTCCGCGCAAGATATCGTTATGGTCGAGGGCGAGTCTAAGGAAATTTCTGAAGCTGAAATGGTAGAAGCTATTGCTTTTGCTCATGAAGCGATCAAGAAACAAGTTGCTGCACAAACAGAATTGGCGAATTTGGTAGGTGTTGCTGAAAAACGCGACGGTAACCATGAGCCTTCGAATCTTGATTTACGTGATGCGGTTTTTGCAGCTACGTACGATAAAGTATACGCTGTTGCAAAATCAGGTTCTACGAAACACGAACGCACGGAACAATTTGCCGCAATAGGCGATGCTTTTTTTGCGACATTGGGCGAAGAAATTGACGACGAAACAGCATTTTTGGCAAAGAAATATTACCATGACGTCCAGTATGACGCTGTCCGTAATTTAGTGTTAGACGAAGGTATTCGTTTGGATGGACGTGATGCACGTACTGTTCGCCCGATATGGTCTGAAGTAGATTATTTACCAGCGGCACATGGATCGGCAGTTTTTACTCGTGGAGAGACGCAATCTTTGACATCGGTTACATTGGGTGCTAAGGATGATGAGCAAATGATTGATGGCGCATTCATTCACGGATATAATAAATTTATTTTACACTATAATTTTCCTGCGTTTTCTACAGGTGAGGTGCGTCCAAACCGGGGGCCTGGCCGTCGAGAGGTAGGGCATGGTAACTTGGCTATGCGTTCGTTGAAACAGGTGCTTCCTGCAGCCAACGAAAATCCTTATACTATTCGTGTAGTTTCAGATATCTTAGAGTCTAATGGTTCGTCTTCAATGGCTACAGTCTGCGCGGGTACTTTGGCGCTAATGGATGCTGGTGTGAAATTGAAAGCACCAGTTTCGGGGATTGCGATGGGGCTTATTACCGATGAAAAAACAGGTAAATATGCTATTCTTTCAGACATACTAGGAGACGAAGATCATTTAGGTGACATGGACTTTAAAGTGACAGGTACCGAGAATGGTATTGTGGCTTGTCAAATGGACTTGAAGATCAATGGACTGAAATGGGAAGTGTTGACACAAGCTTTGGATCAGGCAAAAGAAGCGCGCTTACATATTCTTGGCGAGATGAAGAAAACCCTTTCTGCGCCTCGTGAGGATTATAAACCGCATGCACCTCGTATTGTTTCGTTTAGTATCGATAAAGAATTTATTGGTGCGATCATCGGGCCTGGCGGGAAAATTATTCAGGAGATGCAGCGTGAAACCGAATCAACGATCTCTATTGAAGAAGTTGATGGAAAAGGGATTGTGCAGGTGTTTGCAGATAATAAAGCATCTATCGATGCAGCTGTTTCGCGTATCAAAGCCATTGTCGCAAAACCAGAAGTCGGCGAAATTTACGAAGGTAAAGTGAAATCAATTATGCCCTTTGGTGCATTTGTAGAAATTATGCCGGGTAAGGATGGTTTGTTACATATATCTGAAATAGAATGGAAACGTCTGGAAACTATGGATGGTGTGTTGAAGGAAGGTGATATAGTGAAAGTTAAATTGTTGGATATTGACAAACAAGGCAAATTGAAGCTATCCCGTAAAGTATTACTACCACGTCCGCCAAAAGAGGATAAACCGAAATCGGAAACCGCTGCGAAAGATGCCCCGCAAGGGTAGCTTAAGTTATATAAAAAAGATGGGGCTGTCAATTTGGCAGCCCCATCTTTTTTATAGCTTCCTTTAAAGCATAATGACCGATTCTATTTTTGAAACTTTCTTATAATAATCAATGACATTTTCCGCATCGTTTACAAAGGTTTCGACCGTGATGGAAGTGTATTTCCCCCCAGACGACGTTTTCTCGGAAAATTTGGTGCTTTCATGCGTAAATATCTGTTTTACTTCTTCCTGTGCATTGCTATCAGCCTTCACAATAAATTTAAAGGTATATATCGTCGGGAATTGTTCCACAGAATTCAGCTTCGCACGAAAGTTGTCGTAAAAATCAGTTGAATTGTTGTTCCCACCGTCCGAAAGGTCTTGGATGCGGATGTCATTATTAAATTCACTCATTACTTTTCTCCTTTGTAGAGAATATTATCAATAAGTATACCATTACGTGTGATTTTTTTTAGTAGATTGGAATCTGTTATGGCAATGAAAAAACGAATTACGATTACGGATATAGCGAAAGCAGTAGGAACTTCTGTTACCACCGTATCCTTTATCTTAAATGGGAAGGCGAAGGAAAGAAGAATCAGTGACACGGTGAACAAACGGGTGTTGGAATATGTGAAAAGAGTAGGATATAAACCTAGTCAATTGGTGCGGAATGCGCCCGGCGGACAAACGAAAGTATTAGCCTTATTAGCCGACGACATAAATAATACGTTCGTTTCCGAGGTAGGGAGACATATCGAACGCATCGCTTCCGGATTGGGATATCATATGGTGTATTGTAATACTGGTAATGATACCCGGCAGATCAATCAGTTCGTTAGGCTTTGTATAGATAAGGAGATTGATGGTGTGTTCCTAATGCCGTCGGACGATTTGGAAGAAACGATTCTGAAAATAAAAAAGCAACGTATTCCTGTCGTCTTTTTTGACCGTTTTATCTCCACTTTGGATGTCCCTTATGTTATTTCTGATAATAGAAAGGGGGCTTATGAGGCAACCAAATATTTGTCGGAGATAGGGGGCAGACGTGTTGGGTTAGTTTCCTTATATTCCAATCAGACGCAAATGCGGGCGAGACTCGATGGCTATATGGATGCCATGGATGAACTTCAGCAGCAATCTTTCATTAGGAAATTAAATGTCGATGGCCCAGGGGATGAGGTGGGAGAGCAAATTGTTTCGTTTATTGTCGATAATAAATTGGATGCCATACTGTTTGCTAGCCATTATTTGGCGATTGATGGATTGAAGGCAATGAAGGGAAAAACGAACGTATTTCCGCAAATCGCAACATTTGACGATCATGTGCTATTTGAACTCCATACGCCTGCTATTTCCGTGGTTATACAAGACGGGAAGGCCGTGGCCACGGAACTGATGCAGATAATGATAACAGAAATTGATGGTAACCTGCGCGGAGAATATAAGGTTGTTGTTCCTTGTACATTGCTTGTACGCGAAGCCCCTACTTCTTAGCCGGTATGAACTTCATCGATAATGAATTTACACAATGCCGCGTATTTTTTGACGTAAATCTTTCCCCCTCGAATACATGCCCAAGGTGGGCATCGCATTTGGCACAAAGGATTTCTACGCGTCTTCCGTCTGCATCAGGCACACGTTTTACTGCTCCTGGAATTTCATCGTCAAAACTCGGCCAGCCACAATGTGATTCGAATTTGTCGTGTGAATGATATAAAGGCGCGTCGCACCTCTTACAGATATATGTACCCTCGTCCTTATTGTTAAGTAGTTGTCCCGTAAAAGGCCTTTCGGTGCCTTTGTGTACGATAATATATTCTTCCTCCGGTGTAAGTTCGTTGTGTTTTATGCTGTCGTTCATCGTGGTGTGAATTGATGTCTGTTCGTTGTCTGTTTTTTGCCTGGATAACGGGCCACAAATAAATAGTGTGGTAAATAAAAGCGATAAAAATATCCGGTAATCCATCATGTGGTCTAAGTTCGTGAAATTTATTGTTAATATTGTTTAATATATGTCAAGATGTATTTGTTTTATAAAGTTCCTGATCAGATCACGAATATGTCATTTTAAATGTCAATAAAAGCCTTTTTTACGCCGTGTAGAGCAATTATTTAGAATGGTTTTAAATTGATAATTTGCGTCATTAAATTGTCAGCGATTGCTTAAATAGTTATACTTTTGTGCATTGTTTGGAGGGGTTAAACCACTTAGACGAGTATTTTAAAAAGTTTTATATCACAAATAAATAGTATAAAGTGCTAAATATGAGAAATATCTCATCCGTTTTGGGAAGACTTGCAAAGTCGGTATCGGTTGGTCTGGTACTGTTTTTTGCCGTTACAATGGCGCATGCGCAGGATGTCAAAGAAGGGGAGACCCTTTTCAAATCGAAATGTACGACTTGTCATAGTGTGACAAGGAACATGGTAGGTCCTGCATTGGCGGGGATGTCGGAAAGACATTCGGAAGAATGGTTGATTTCCTGGATTCATAATTCGCAGGCAATGATCGCTTCTGGTGATGAAGCTGCGGTGCAGCTTTTTGCAGACTGGAATAATTTAGTGATGACTTCTTTCACGGATTTGTCTGACGATCAAATTAAGAGTATCATAGCTTATGTTGATGCGGAGGAAGCTAAAGCTGCTGCCGGTCCGGCTGAGGGCGAAGGTGGTGGAGCTGGTGCTGCAAAATCAAGCGATGCTAACACGCTGATGATTTTTGGTTTATTGGCTATTGTCGTTTTGGCAATTGTTGTTATTGTTGTCTTAAATCGTGTAATCCACACTTTAGAGAAAGTAATTGCTACTAATCAGGCAGCGATCGAGGCGGCACAAGCGAAGCATGAGAAGTATCAGGAAAGTCGTTTTGGTAAATTTGCCAAAGCTTTCGTGCGGAACAAGAAATTGGTTGGTTTTGTGGTGTTGATGTTAGTGGCGTTGCTCGGTGTTTGGGGATGGAATGTGATGTGGAATGTTGGTGTTCATACAGGATATCAGCCGGTGCAGCCTATTAAGTTTTCGCATCAGATTCACGCAGGTGTTAATCAAATTGAGTGTCAATATTGTCATGGAGGAGCGTATAAGTCGAAGAACGCGTCCATTCCTTCAGCTAATGTCTGTATGAATTGCCATAACACAGTAACAGCTGCGGATCATTACGATGGTGAGACTTCTCCTGAAATTGCGAAGATTTATAAAGCCTTGGATTATGATCCGGCTACACGTGAATATGGTGATAATCCAAAACCTATTGAATGGGTGAGGATTCATAATCTTCCTGACTTCGCTTATTTTAATCACTCGCAACACGTATCAGTAGCTGGTGTAGAGTGTCAAACATGTCACGGACCAATAGAAACAATGGAAGAGGTTTATCAGTATTCGCCATTAACCATGAAGTGGTGTGTTGATTGTCACAAAACCACGGAGGTAAATGCGGATAACGCATACTATGATCAGTTGATCGAGGCACACGAGAAATTGAAAAAAGGAGAGAAGATGACTGCTGCTATGATCGGTGGTTTGGAGTGTGGTAAGTGTCACTATTAATAATAATTTAGAAATACGCAATCTTATATACAGCTTAAATGGATAGCAATAAAAAATATTGGAAGGGTTTGGAAGAATTGCAACAAACACCTGCTTTCATAGAAAGTAATAAGGGTGAGTTTGCTGAACCTATTCCTGTTGAAGATGTATTAAATGAAGCAGGTCTAAGCACGAGGACACCCCGTCGTGACTTTTTGAAGGCTTTGGGATTCGGTTTAGGGGCTGTAACCTTGGCAGCGTGTAATCGTACACCTGTTCATAAGGCAGTGCCATATGTAATCAAACCAGAGGAAGTTACACCGGGTATTCCGAATTATTACGCTTCTTCTTTTAATGGTCAGAGTGTATTGGTAAGAACCCGCGAAGGACGTCCGATCTCTCTTGCTGCAAATCCAAATTCTATCGGATTAAATCAAGGTACGGATGCTACTACTGCCGCTGTCGTTTTGGATTTATACGATATGTCCAAATTGCAAAATCCGCAATTGGATGGTCAGGATGTAGATTGGTCTACATTGGATAAAACGGTTATCGATGCATTGAATAAAGCAGCGGGAACTGGAAAACAGATCGCGATTGTATCGAATACAGTGAATAGCCCGTCATCGTTGGCAGCTATTGCAGCGTTTAAGACAAAATATCCTACTGCGACGCATATACAGGTTGATGCCGTATCGTACAGTGGTATTCTTGAAGCTAACAGAGCAAGTTTTGGAAAAGCTGTTATACCTTCCTACCATTTAGCGAATGCAAATGTAGTGGTTTCCGTCGCTGCTGACTTTTTAGGTTCATGGTTAGCCGGCGAAGAACATACACAAGATTATATTCAAAATCGTGATTATAAATCGTTGAAAAACGGTAAAATGTCTCGTCACATTCAATTTGAATCTGGATTAAGCATGACCGGTTCGAATGCGGACGTACGTATCGCGATTAAACCTTCTGAAGAAGGTGCTGTCTTGATCTCTTTATACAATGCCATTACCGGGCAGTCTTTAGCTGGAGGTGTTGCTAATAAAAAGGCACAGACAGCAATTGTGTTGGCTGCAAAAGAATTGACCAATAACAGAGGAAATGCTGTTGTGGTTGCAGGTGCCAATGATGTGAATATTCAATTGCTGGCAAATGCTATCAACAGCGCGTTGGGAGCTTATGGTGCTATTATTGATTTAGATAATTACTCCAAACAATATGAAGGTTCTGATGCTGCATTTCAGCAGTTCTTGTCTGCGGCTACAGCGGGACAAGTCGGCGCGGCTCTTTTCTTGAATAGCAATCCTGTTTACGATTACTTTAAGGCGGAGGACGTAAGCAATGCGCTTGCAAAAATAGATTTTACGTTATCTTTTGCTGATCGTGCTGATGAAACAGCATCTATATTGAAAGCAGTTGCTCCAACTTCTTCTTTTTTAGAATCATGGGGAGATGCTTCAGCAAAAGAAGGGTACTATACCATAGTTCAGCCGACTATCAATCCGGTGTTCAATACACGTCAAGCAGAACAGAGCTTGTTGGTTTGGGCAGGCGATAATACCAATATCTACGATTTCGTAAGAAAAATTTGGGAAGAAAATATCCTTGCAGGTACGGGTAAATCATGGAATGATGTTCTACAGACAGGCTTTATTTATAAAGGTTCGTCGGTAGGATCTTCCTATACAGCTAATGTCGATGTGAATGCTATAGCAAATGCTATCGGCGCAACTTCTAAAGCGATTGTCGGCGATTTCGAATTGAAATTATACGAATCCACCGTGCTGCGTGATGGTCGTTATGCCAACAATGCTTTCTTACAAGAGTTACCGGACCCGGTTTCCAAAGTAACTTGGGATAACTATGCTGCGTTAAATCCACGCGATGCAGAAAACTTAGGTTTAGGCGAGCATGGTAAGGTTAGTGTGGAGGCGAATGGTTATACCGTGGAACTTCCCGTGGTGTTGCAACCGGGCCAAGCGCAAGGGACTGTCTCGATTGCCGTAGGGTACGGGCGGACGAAAGTAGGTAAGGCGGGTAATAATGTAGGACAGAATGCGTTTCCATTCGCGCGTTTGGTGAATGGTACTGTTCAGTTTGAAGCGAAAGCTACGGTTACTAAGGCAAGCGGTACTTATGAGTTAGCACAAACGCAAACACACCATACCATTGAGGGACGTAACATTATTCGCGAAACAACGTTTGCCAAATATTTGAAGGATCCAAACTCAGAGTCGGGTCGTTTTGCAGATTCACATAAAACATATGATCTGTGGAACAAATTTGAATCGCCGGGTCATAAGTGGGTTATGGCAATCGACTTGAATGCTTGTACAGGGTGCGGTTCTTGTATTGTGGCATGTAGCGTGGAAAATAACGTTCCTGTTGTCGGTAGGGATGAGGTACGTCGTCGTCGCGAAATGCATTGGTTGCGCATTGATCGCTACTATACCTTGGAGCAGGAAGATGGTACGAAATTAACGGAAGAAAAAGAAATAGCGAAAGCGACAGATTACGATTACGAGAACGTTACGGTTGTTCACCAGCCCATGTTATGTCAGCATTGTGACCATGCTCCTTGTGAAACAGTGTGTCCCGTTTTGGCGACAGTACACTCTTCGGAAGGACTAAACCACATGGCATATAACCGTTGTTTCGGTACACGTTATTGTGCAAACAACTGTCCGTACAAAGTACGTCGTTTCAACTGGTTTAACTATTGGAATGACGCTCGTTTCGATAATTACTTGAATAACGAATTTACACAATTGGTGTTAAACCCAGACGTAACAGCGCGTTCACGTGGTGTTATGGAAAAATGTTCGATGTGTATCCAACGTATTCAGGGGGGTAAATTACAGGCGAAGATGGAGAACCGTAAGCTGAAAGACGGCGATGTAAAAATGGCTTGTCAAGAAGCGTGTTCGGCAAATGCAATCATCTTTGGTGATGTTAATGACCCGGAATCAGAGGTTTCAAAAGCATTGCGTAACGAACGTGTATATTATGTGTTAGAGGAAATCAACGTTCAACCTAACATTGGTTATATGACGAAAGTTAGAAATACCTTTGAAGCTTAATTTTGTTCTAATCTGAAATAAAACAACTATGTCATCGCATAACGAATCAATATTAAGAGAACCATTAATAACCGGCAAGGATATCACTTATGCTAAAGTGACAGATGATATCTTGCTCCCGGTTGAAAATAAGCCAAACAAAGCTTGGTGGATCGGCTTTATCATAGCCGCTCTAGGAGCTATGTTGTGGGTAGTGAGTGTCGGATATACCTTTTGGACGGGAATCGGCGCTTGGGGTCTGAATAAAACGGTAGGTTGGGCATGGGATATCACCGACTTTGTATGGTGGGTAGGTATCGGTCACGCCGGAACGTTGATTTCAGCCGTATTGTTACTTTTCCGTCAGAATTGGCGTAACTCCATTAACCGTTCAGCAGAAGCGATGACAATCTTCGCCGTTATCTGTGCGGCTACGTATGTTGTTGCGCACATGGGGCGTCCCTGGTTAGCCTATTGGATTTTCCCATTGCCGAATCAATTTGGATCGTTGTGGGTAAACTTCAACTCTCCGCTGGTATGGGATGCGTTTGCCATCTCTACTTATTTCACGGTGTCATTGGTGTTTTGGTATTGTGGTCTTTTGCCGGATATTGCAACTGTTCGTGACCGTGCAACGGGACTTAAACGGAAGATTTATAAAGTTTTATCCTTTGGATGGAATGGTTCGGTTAAAACGTGGCAACGTTTTGAAATCGTTTCTTTGATTCTTGCTGGTATTTCTACGCCACTCGTACTTTCCGTACACACCATTGTATCTATGGACTTTGCTACTTCCGTGATTCCGGGATGGCATACAACGATCTTCCCTCCGTATTTCGTTGCGGGGGCAATCTTCTCGGGGTTTGCAATGGTACAGACGCTATTGTTAATCCTGCGCAAGGTAATGAATTTCGAAAATTACATTACCATGTTCCACATCGAATCGATGAACAAGATTATCATGGTGACGGGTTCTATCGTCGGAATCGCTTACTTAACCGAGTTGTTTATCGCATGGTATTCAGGTTCAGAATATGAGATGTATGCTTTTGCAAACCGTATTGCTGGTCCTTATGCTTGGGCTTATTGGGCAATGATGACCTGCAACGTTATTTCACCTCAGTTGTTTTGGTTTAAGAAAATTCGTACAAGTATTCCTATCTCTTGGGTATTGTCTATCGTGGTCAATATCGGGATGTGGTTTGAACGTTTTGTGATTATCGTAACCTCTTTGCACCGGGATTACCTACCATCTTCATGGGCAATGTTCTATCCTACATGGGTGGACGTGGGTATATTCATAGGTTCCATCGGTTTGTTCTTCACGCTGTTCTTGTTGTTCCTGCGTTTCTTACCAAGCATTGCGATTGCAGAAGTTAAGCTGTTGTTAAAATCTGCAAGTTTGCAACAGAAGACGAAATTGGCGCAAGAGGGTGCATTCCCAGATGAACAGGTGAAATACTTCGAGAATTCACTAGAGAAATACGATTCTGTTTCGGAAGAAGATATTAAGGCATTAGACGTTAGAAAATAATAAGCAATGAGCAATACAAAATATATATTAGGTAGTTTTGCCGATCCCGATGAAATGATGCACGGTATCGACAAGTTGCAGGCAAACAATATCGGCATATATGATTGTTTTACGCCGATGCCTATTCATGGAATTGAGGATAAATTAGGTGTTAAGCCATCTCGTTTACCCATAGCAGCGTTTTGTTTTGGCGCGTTGGGTACTTGTTTGGGTTTTAGCTTATTGTATTACACCATGGCTTATGATTGGCCGATGAATATCGGTGGTAAACCCTCTCTACCTTTACCTAACTTTGTACCGGTTACATTCGAAGTTACCATTTTGCTTTGTGCTTTAGGCATGGTGGCAACATTCTTTTTCCGTAATCATTTATTCCCTGGACGTGCACCTCGCGTAATGGACTTGAGAGCCTCCGATGATCGTTTCGTTATTGCTATAGATGCCCGTGAAAATACAGACCATACGCTAATTGAATCTTTGTTAAAAGATGCCGGCGCGGTTGAAGTTAAATACAATGAAAGAAAATATGTTAGCTATGAATAAGAAGAATTTTCTTGGAACTGTATGCGCCGCATTTGTTTTGACGGCGGTAGTTTCCAGCTGTGGTGATGGAAAGACACGCAGCACAGGATGGGAATTCTCCAGAAATATGTATGATCCGATCGCTTATAACCCGGATCAACCCAATAACAATTTTGAAAATAAAATAACAGCGCAACTTCCACCGGAAAATACAACGCCGATTGGTTTTGAGCGGTTTGAGTTTGATAATTCGATAGAAGAGTACGAACGTGCAGGTCTGGAATTGACCAACCCGTTGGCAGTTACAAACGAAAATTTGGCAAAAGGGGGTGCTTTATATCATACGTATTGTGCAGTATGTCATGGTAAAGATGGTAAAGGTGATGGACCTATTACAAAGGATCGTTCCGTATCAGATTCGCGTGGCACACGAGCGTTAGAAAATTTTCCACCACCGCCGTCTTATCAGAAATCGGATGGTGCAAATTCGTCACGTGGTGGCGCTATGAGTGCGCTTTCGGAAGGTAAAATATATCATACGATATACTACGGTCATAACTCAATGGGATCACATGCATCTCAATTATCACCAGAAGAGCGTTGGCAGGTTGTCATGTATGTACAGGAATTACAAAAAAAATAATCTAACATCAATATAGTAAATGGGAACTCACAATCATCATCACGATTATAATTTCGGCGAAAAATTTCAGTTCGCAGGTATCGCTAAGATACTCAGCTTGATTGGAATTGCTGTAGGGGTGGTAGCTATTGCTTTCGGCCTTCTATCAAGTGACCATATTATGGTTGAACGTACATACGCTAACCTATTATTGATGGGTTATTATTTCACTTGTGTATGTGCTGCGGGCGCATTTTTCTTAGCATTGCAATTTGTTACACAGTCGGGTTGGTCTGCTGGTTTAATACGTATTCCGCAGGCTATGGCAAGTGTATTACCAATAGCGGCAGTCATATTGTTTGCTATTGTTGGTCTGGGATTGTTTACACATAATTTATACCATCATTGGCATGCTGACGGGTTGACGGATCCCGATAGCCCGCATTACGATGCGTTGGTGGCAGGTAAATCTGCTTTTTTAAATGTCCCTGGATTCTTGATTCGCCAGATTCTATTCATGGGATCATATAGTATATTTGCTTTTATTTTAGCGAAACTGTCTTATCAGGAAGATTTAGACGGAGGATTGAACTCTTATAAGAAGAGTTTTAAATTATCGGCTATTTTCTTAGTAATTTTTGGCTTTACAACACCGATATGGTCGTTTGACACGGTTATGTCACTCGAAGCACATTGGTTTTCTACGATGTTTGGATGGTATAATTTTGCTGCTATGTGGGTTAGTGGATTGGCTGCTATTATTATCATTCTGATATTGGTGAAGAAAGCTGGATATTTATCGTGGGTAAACGAGAATCATTTACATGATCTGGGTAAATTGCTGTTCGGTTTCTCTATCTTTTGGACTTATGTGTGGTTTGCACAATTTATATTGATTTGGTACTCTAATATCCCGGAAGAAACGGTATACTTCTATAAAAGATGGGAACCAGAATATAAGCCTTGGTTTTGGGTGAATATTATAATCAACTTTGTTGCGCCGCTATTGCTTTTGGTAGATAGAAGTCGGATACGGAGTTCAAATGCTCTTCTGTTCACCTCTATTTTATTATTGTGTGGACACTGGTTAGATTATTATATTATGATTATGCCGGGTACTGTAGAAAACCATCGTGGATTTGGATTTATCGAGATTGGAACAGCGTTAGGTTTTGTAGGGTTATTCACATTCCTCGTGATGAGTAAGTTGAGCAAACATGCATTGGCTCCCAAAAACCATCCGTTTTTGGAAGAGAGTTTACATCATCAAATATAGTTTTCTAATCATTGCATAATAATACGTTTAAACGTTTTAATAAGAAATGAAATTCAAAATTAATAACAGATTCAGAGCCGTGTTGGGATGCTTACTAGCCGTAGGGTTACTATTCTCTACACCGAGTTTAGCTTTTCAACAGGATTCATTAGCTCAGGAAACCGAGGTCTCAGCCGTTGCAGATACGGTTGAGGAGGGAGATGTTGATACTGCTGCAACAGAATTGGCAGCAACGGATACGGCGTCCGCAGCAGCGGGAGAAGCCGTTGCCGCAACGACAACGACAACATCGTCAGCATCATCCGCAGCTACTGCTGCAGACGAGGAGTCGCAAATAGATCCACAAGTTTATAAAAACTTAACGTACTACATATTATTATTTTTAATTCTATGTACGATTGTGGCGATCGTTTGTAAGGTGTTATCGATTTACGATTTGACCCGTAAAATGAATGGAAGATACAATCCATTCGCCAACAACACTTTTCAATCTGTCTTATTTCTTATCTTTTTGGTAGGATTTTTAGCGATGCTTTACTATGGCTACGCTGTTTGGGGTAGCTGGGCGTGGAGGGAAGCTGCAACCGAACATGGGCAGCGCATTGATACGATGTTTATCGTAACGACGGTTATCATTACCATAGTATTGGTGGTAATCCACTTGTTGTTACTTTCCTTTCCGTTTATTTATAGAATGCGTTCTGCCGAATCACGTGCTTATTATTATCCGCATAATGATACGATAGAGAAAATATGGACAATTGTTCCAGCGGTGGTATTGACAATATTGGTTCTTTTTGGGTTCTTTACGTGGAGATCAATCACGAATGTGCCGGAAGAACTGCAGAAGTCTGCCATTCAGATTGAAGTTCTGGGCGAGCAGTTCCAATGGCAAGTTCGTTACCCAGGTAACGACGGTACTTTCGGAAAACGGAACTATAAATTGACGACTCCGATGAATTCTTATGGTATTGATTTCGCCGATAAGCACGCTTGGGATGATATTCAGGGGTCGGATATTGTTATTCCTGTCAATAAATCAGTGCGTTTCCATATTATATCAAAAGATATTATTCATTCGTTCTATATCCCTGATTTCCGAGTACAAATCAACGCAGTACCGGGGATGACCAACTATTTCCAGTTTACACCAACGATTACAACAGAGGAGATGCGGGAGAAAATGGATGATCCGAAATATAATTTCGTTATGTTATGTAACAAAATATGTGGTTCGGGACATTACAATATGCAAAAGAATGTGGTTGTGGTGACAGAAGAAGAGTACAAAACATGGTTGAGTACACAGGGGAAATATTTTACTGAAGATTTGCAGAAAGAGTTTGCTTCAGCAGATTCCGGTGATGCGAAAGAACTCACCACAGCTTCATTAAATTAATTGAAATAAGATAACTATTAAACGAATATGTCAAGTACAGTTATATCGCACGGCGCAGCGCATCATGACGCACATGATCATCATCAAGAAACTTTTCTGACGAAGTATGTCTTCAGTCAGGATCACAAGATGATTGCGAAGCAATTTTTGATCACAGGTATTGTGATGGCGGTCTTCGCTATGGTGCTTTCTATCTTGTTCCGTATCCAATTAGCTTGGCCGGATACAGATTTTCCAATTTTAGAGGTCTTCTTAGGCAAATGGGCAGAAGGTGGACGTATTAAACCTGATTTTTTCTTAGCTCTCGTCACTATTCACGGTACGATGATGGTTTTCTTCGTATTGACAGCAGGTTTGTCAGGTACTTTTAGTAACCTATTGATTCCGTATCAATTGGGTGCACGCGATATGGCGTCGCCTTTTATGAATATGTTGTCGTATTGGTTCTTCTTAACAGCTTGTGTTATCATGGTAAGCTCTTTCTTTGTAGAGAGTGGGCCAGCATCTGCTGGGTGGACAATTTACCCTCCGCTTTCGTCGGTGCCGACATCTATTGCGGGATCCGGACTGGGGATGACGTTGTGGCTGATAAGTATGGGATTGTTCATTATTTCGCAGGTACTGGGCGGGGTGAATTATATCAGTACAATCTTGAACATGCGTACCAAAGGAATGGATTTGTGGAAGATGCCGTTAACTATCTGGTCTTTTTTCTTGACAGCAATTGTAGGTCTATTATCTTTCCCTGTATTGGTTTCGGCCGTTGTTCTATTGTTCTTTGACCGTTCGGTAGGAACGTCGTTTTACTTGTCTGATTTAGTTGTCCAAGGTCAAATTTTGCCTAACGAAGGTGGTTCACCTATCTTGTTTCAGCACTTGTTTTGGTTCTTAGGACATCCCGAAGTATATATTGTGGTGATGCCTGCGATGGGTCTCACTTCGGAAATAATCTCCACGAATTCTCGGAAGCCAATTTTCGGCTACCATGCGATGGTTTATTCATTGGTAGGTATTACCGTATTGTCTTTTATCGTTTGGGGACACCATATGTTTGTAACAGGGATGAACCCGTTCTTAGGTGGGGTGTTCATGATAACGACACTGATTATTGCGGTGCCATCTGCGGTAAAGGCCTTTAACTATACAGCTACACTTTGGAGAGGTAATATCCGTTTTACACCGGCGATGATGTTTGCGATCGGAATGGTGTCGTTTTTTGTCTCGGGAGGTGTTACCGGTTTATATGTAGGTAACGCGGCACTGGATATTAACTTGCACGATACTTATTTTGTGGTTGCGCATTTCCATTTGGTGATGGGATCAGCTTCGATTTTTGGGATGTTGGCCGGGGTTTATCATTGGTACCCGAAGATGTTCGGACGTATGATGGACACTAAACTAGGGTATTTGCACTTTTGGATTACGTTCGTTTGTGCATACTTAGTATTCTTCCCAATGCACTTTATGGGAATTGATGGTGTGCCACGTCGTTATTATACTTTTACTGCATTCCCTTTCATGGATAAGTGGTTCTCGGTAAACTTATTAATTACGTGGGCGGCGATTATTGCGGCATTAGCACAGGTTGCATTTTTATGGAACTTTTTCGCCTCCATTTGGAGAGGTAGAAAAGCAACTCAAAATCCTTGGGCAGCCAATACATTGGAGTGGACGACACCGGTAGAACATATTCACGGAAACTGGCCGGGTGAAATCCCTACTGTTTATCGTTGGCCGTATGATTACAGCAAACCTGGACACCATACAGACTTTATTCCACAACATGTTCCGTTTTCGGAGACGATGAGCTCGAATTTACCACATGATTTTGAAGGTAACGAAGAAGCTATACGTATACAAAATGAATGGAACAAAGAAAATAAAAGAGAGGTAATAGAAGGTTAAGTCTAATAAATAAAGAAGCAGCGGAGAGCAGATTAGCATTATGTACCCTGATACGGAAAAGCGGTTCATTAAAGCAAATAGGATTACGATATTTGTTTTATTCCTAGTCATTCTGGCTGGAGGAGTCGTGCGAAGTACAGGGTCTGGGATGGGTTGTCCGGATTGGCCGAAATGTTTTAATCGTATAATTCCGCCTACAAATGTGTCGCAATTGCCTGCGGGCTATGAGCAACATTATATTGACGGACGGGTTAAAAAAAACCAACGGTTTGCTAAGATGGTAGCTTTTTTTGGATACCCCGAAATGGCTGATAAAATACGTCATGACGAGTCGATCTTAAAGCATGAGGAATTTAACGCAGCAAAGACGTGGACAGAATATATAAATCGTTTAGTTGGTGTTACAGTCGGTTTCTGTCTTTTGTTTTCCGCGATATTTTCTTTTACCTATAGGAAAAGTAAGCCATCGATTTTATGGTGGAGTGTTCTGAATCTTATTGTTGTCGTTATTCAGGCATGGTTAGGATCTATTGTGGTCTCTACGAATCTAATGCCTTGGATTATTACAGTACACATGTTGTTGGCTTTGATTATTGTTGCCATTAGCATCTATACGTTCTATTTGGCGACTACCATGCGGAATAAGAGCATTCTTATTAATAATCGTTTTGATCTCCTGAAAGGAATAGCGGTGTTTCTGTTGTTGCTGACTGTTGTACAGGTGGTCTACGGAACGGAGGTCAGGGAAGCGATTGATCATTTAAATTACGAAGGTGTTTCTCGTCAAGACTGGATATCCAGTATAGGAGCATCTTATGACATACACCGAATGTTGGCTTATATATCATTAGGAGCAACTGTTCTGTTGTTTTTTTTGGTCAAAAATAAGTTTAGTTCATTGACATTACAAAGTAGATACGCTTGGATTATACTGATCTTGGTTGGTGTTCAGATGGTGTCCGGAATTATTCTAGCTCGTTTTAATGTGCCAGCGGTTGCCCAGACTACACATCTGGTTTTCGCTAGCTTGTTTTTTGGTGCGCAGTATTATCTAATGCTATTAATGACAAAATTAAAACGATAGTATGAACAAAGTTATAGACATTTGTGGTTCTAATGCAGTTGTTCATTTTTAGAAGAGGGTATAGTTTTCATGAAGCAGTTTATCTCTGATTTTGGTAAATTAGTTAAGCTTAGGCTGAATTTGACCGTTGTTTTTTCCGCGTCTATTTCATTTTTGATTGGAGCGCAACAACAGGGGGATGTTATTTGGATAAACTGGTTGATTCTGACTATCGGTGGGTTTATGATAACCGGATCGGCAAATGGTTTTAATGAAATCATCGAGCGTAATTTGGATAAATTAATGGTGCGAACCCAAGACAGACCATTGCCTGCAGGTCGGATGACTACGGGGCAGGCGTTGGTATTGAGCTTGTTTATGGGATTGTTTGGCACACTATTGCTCCTGCAGTTGAATTTTCTTGCTGGATTGCTATCGGTGTTTGCGATTTTTCTATATGCATTTGTATATACGCCATTGAAACAAAAATCACCTATAGCGGTTTTTGTTGGTGCATTTCCAGGGGCGCTGCCTCCATTGATTGGTTATTATGCTGCTTTTGAGTCGGCTGGATTTGGTTTTGAATATGCAGCGGTTAGTGAGGCCGCGATTGTCATAACACCCTGGGTTTTGTTCTTAGTTCAATTCTTTTGGCAGTTTCCCCATTTTTGGGCTATTGCTTGGGTGGCTGATGAGGATTATAAGCATGCCGGATTTAGGTTATTGCCAACTACGCGGAAAGACGCTGTTTCTGCTTGGATGATTTTTATCTCGGCTGCGTTGATGATTCCGGTAGGCTTACTGCCGATGTATTACGGTTTCGGTGGTTGGGTATTTACTATAGTGTCCGTGTTGGGCGGTCTGTTGTTTGCTTATTATGGAATGAAACACGTACAGGAGAGAACAGATGCCACGGCAAAAAAAGTGATGTTTACTTCTTTTTTTTATTTGCCTTTGACACAATTAGTTTTGTTATTTGATTTTATTCCTTTGAAATAGATGGAACGTACGGAAGATTATACAATGGAGGAAGTGCTTCAATCGAGGAAGGCCAAAAAATTCAATCTTTGGCTGGGTATGATTGGTATGTTTATGATGTTTGCTGCATTATCGAGTGGCTTCATTGTATACACGGCTAGTGGAGTCGATAAGGGAATTAAAACGATATTGCCGAATACATTTATTTACAGTACGATTGTGATCGTTGTAAGTAGTTTGATTTTACATTTAGGTTATCGCGCAACAAAGTTAGAACAACTGGGCAAGCAGAAGCTGTTTTTATTGTTGACGATTGTTTTGGGAGTGGTATTCTTCGTATTGCAGCTAGACGCATGGTCTGTGTTAACGGAGCGCGGTGTCTATTTTGTAAATAATAACGCTTCGCAATCCTTTATATATGTATTTACGGGAATGCATTTAGCACATATTATCGCGGGTTTGATCGTATTGGTAAGATGTTTATGGGGGGCTTTAAAGCCGATACCCTTTCCGGACAACCTATTCCGCATGAATTTAGCCGCTATTTTTTGGCATTTTCTCGATCTTTTATGGATTTATATTTATGTTTTCTTACTTTTGAATCAATAATAGTAAAAAATGAGTACAACAACTGTATCGCAATTGGATAAGGTGAAAGATGGCCCATGGAATGGAGGAAGGTCACCTTGGAACTTAGAGTATGGAAAGATCATGATGTGGTTTTTCTTGGTGTCGGATACCTTTACATTTTCTGCATTTCTGATTATGTACGGTGCGCAGAAATTCGCGCAACCTACGTGGATTGATGCGGATAAAGTGTTCCAGTCTATTCCGGGGATTGCCGAATCCGGCCAGCCATTGGTATTTGTCGGAATTATGACCTTTATCTTGATCATGTCCTCTGTTACGATGGTATTGGCAGTGGATGCAGGACATCGGAATAAGAAAAATGAGGTGGTGAAATGGATGCTTTGGACTATCTTGGGTGGTTTGTGTTTCTTGGGTTGCCAGGCTATTGAGTGGACGCATTTGCATCACCAAGGATTTTGGTTCGGAAGAAATCCAGCCACAGGTTTGGAGGGAGAGGCCGTAGCAGAAGCCCTTGCACCGTATTTTACCAAAGACATTGCTTATACGGCGGCATTACAATTTGCTAATATGTTCTTTACCATTACAGGATTTCACGGATTTCACGTTTCCATTGGCGTCTTGTTAAATATTATTGTTTTGTGTAAAACATTAAATAATACTTTTCAAAAAAGCGGTTCTTATTTGATGGTAGAAAAAGTCGGTTTATATTGGCACTTTGTAGACTTAGTTTGGGTGTTTGTATTTACGTTCTTCTATTTGATTTAATTAATTGGGTTATAATAAAATAACAAATATAGAAATGTCACATCATAACGAAAATATTGCAGCGGTTCACGGACATGAGGAACACGGCGGCATGGACAAAAAGGGGATTTGGAGAGTTTTCTTTGTCTTGTTAGCATTGACTGCGCTCGAGTTTTTAATAGCTTTGGGTTTTGTCCATCATTGGGGAATCATCGAAAAGGGAATGTTTTTGAATGTAGTATATATTGTCCTAACGTTGGCAAAAGCCTACTATATTGTAGCCTATTTTATGCACTTGAAGTTTGAAAAATCAAGCTTTATTGTATGCTGTAGTGTAGGTTTACTCTTTATTGTATATTTTATAATTTTGTTACTGATTGAAGGAGACTTTTTACTGGACGCATTTCAGTCGCATCCCGTGTTCCCAAATAATTAGTATTAGTGGAAGGTAGTGAATGGGTAAGCGTACTCAAATAAATAAAGGAAAGATAATAATCCTGGCATTGATCTTACTCTTGCCAGGATTTTTATATATAGCTGTTAATCGGTTCGGCTCGAACGAATATGTACGACTGCCGGTATTCGGAGAGAAAAGTCTTAGTGGAGAGACCAAAAGGAATTGGGGTAGGGAATATCCAGATACGATTTTTCATACCGTTGAAGAGATGGTTTTCAAAGATGCGTCCGGCAAGGACGTCCTTTTTCCCGCACCTGATACCTGCGTTAGTGTTGTACATCTTTTTTATACACGTGACGAGGCGTTTTCCCGGTTGATGTTGGATCATGTAGATGCGTTGGCAACACGGTTTAAGGGTAATCCAATAATCAGCTTTTATTCTATTTCGGTAGATAGCATGGAGACAGGGGCTTCGCTATCATCGTTTGTTCGTGGTTATAAGAATATGGCAGAGAAGCAATGGCAAACTGTGTTTAGCCCTTCGACTGATATTTTCAGATACAGCCGGGAACAGTTACTGATTGACGCGATGGTAGACCCTGCGGATTCTAGCCGGTTTCTGATCAGCAATCGCTTGGTGCTACTGGATTCGAAGCGTCGTATCCGTGGCTTTTATGATATTAGTCAGAAAGGCGAGGTGGACCGCTTAGAAGATGAATTAAAATTATTGTCTGTGGAAGAAATTCGTAACAGATCATTAAAAGTGGAGAAGAAATAAGATATGGGTATGATGACGGCAGAGGAGAAGAAATACAAAAAGTGGATTATCACGCTTTCGATAATTATTCCTTTAGTTGTGGCGATGCTTTTCGGTGTAAATTTGAGGAAGTTAGGTTACGATGTGGAACCCTTAACCTTCTTACCGCCCATTTATGCAACTATCAACGGGATTACCGCGGTTTTATTGATGGTAGCCGTGTCTGCCGTGAAAAGAGGAAATAGAAAATTGCACGAGAATTTAATTAAGGTGTGTATGGGGTGTTCTGTGGCCTTCTTATTGATGTATGTGGCCTATCACATGACATCTGAATCTACGCCGTATGGCGGAGAAGGCACGTTACGATATCTGTATTTCATTGTATTGATTAGTCATATCCTTTTATCGATTATCGTCATACCTTTTGTGTTGTTTACATTCGTGCGCGGTATTGCAGGCGCTTACGAGCGACATAAAAAACTAGCACGTATCACCTATCCGATGTGGTTGTATGTGGCCGTAACAGGTGTGGTTGTCTATTTGATGATTTCTCCTTATTACAATTAGAGGTACGAATAGGATTCCCTTAACTTTATAGAAATGAAAAGAGTTTGGATTTATCAGAGTAACCGGTTTTTGAAAGAGGACGAAATTCAAAGAGTAGAGCAAATTCTTCAAGAATTTGTTGCTCAATGGACAGCGCATGGCGATCAGCTGGCCGGTTCGTTTGAAATTCGTTATGGGCTATTTATTCTTCTGTTCGTCGATGAACAAAAAGCTATGGTCACGGGATGTTCTATTGATAAGTCGGTACACCTCTTGAAGAAAATCGAACAAGTACTCGGAATCTCCCTATTTGATCGATTACAGATCGCTTATCGTTCTGCAGCAGAGGAGCCCATCAAAGTGGCTAAACAAGATGATTTTCGAAAATTGTTGGCTACAGGTGTTATTCATTCAGATGCTACTATCGTTTTTAATAATATGATATCTTCCGTAGAGGAATTGGAGACAAAATGGGAAGTGCCAATGCAAGCGAGCTGGCACTCCAAAGTATTTTTGTAAGAAAGAACACTTAAACCTCTTGCACCAATTGAGGTGAAGCATTTTGTATTTCTTGACTGGCTTTCGTGCGGTATGGAGCGAAATTCTGAATGAAAAGATCCGCCAATATTTTTGCCTGTTTATCGTACGCATCCTTATTTTTCCAAGTATTTCGAGTGTCTAATATTTCTGCCGGAACACCGGGACATGTTTCGGGTATGAGGACTCCAAAATAGGGGTGGGGTGTAAACATTTGATTTGTAAGATCTCCTTGAATGGCGGCTTGCACCATGGCACGGGTATAATGTAAACTGATTCTGTTTCCAACACCATAAGCTCCCCCTGTCCAACCTGTGTTCACCAGCCAGACATTAACTTCGGGATGGGCATCTAGCTTTTTGCCTAATAATTCGGCGTATGCTGTAGGATGGAGAGGAAGGAAAACTCTTCCGAAGCATGCAGAGAAGGTGCTCTGCGGTTCACGGATGCCAACCTCGGTTCCGGCTACTTTAGCGGTATATCCCGATAAGAAGTGATACATCGCCTGCGCTGTCGTCAATTTGGCGATGGGGGGCAAAACACCAAAAGCATCGCATGTCAGAAAAAAGATATTTTTTGGTATTCCACCTGTAGAATGTTTCTTTGCATTCTTGATATGATCAATAGGATACGCTGCCCGTGTATTTTCGGTAATGCCAGCATCGCCATAATCCACTCTATTCGTGTCTGAAAAGAAACCGACATTTTCGAGGAGCGCAGGGTGCTTTATGGCAGCATATATTTGAGGCTCTTTGTCTGCACGAAGGTCAATACATTTAGCGTAACAGCCCCCTTCGAAATTAAACACGGTGTCAGCGGCCCAACCGTGTTCATCGTCTCCGATTAATTTGCGATTAACGTCAGCAGACAGCGTTGTCTTTCCTGTACCGCTTAGCCCAAAGAATAGGGCTACATCACCCTGTATTCCTTCGTTTGCAGAACAGTGCATGGGCAGTACGTTGTGTTGGTGGGGCAATAGAAAATTCAAGACCGAGAAGATCCCCTTTTTCATTTCACCCGTGTAGGCGGACCCGCCTATCAAAATCATTTTCTTACTGAAATTGATCATCGTGAAATTCTCTTGTCTGGTTCCATCGATTGCGGGGTCGGCTAAAAACTCCGGCACTTGTAATATCACCCATTCTTGTTGATAAGTTTCAAGCTCACTCGTTGATGGTCGCAGGAAAAGATGATGACAGAACAGGTTCGCCCAAGGCGTTGTATTCATGACGGTAACGTTGAGTCGATAATCGAAATCTGCGCCAGCGTAACACTGACGTACCCATACTTCCCGGTCTTGAATAAAGACGTTCATTTTTCGTAAAAGATTGTCAAAGATCTCAGAAGAAACCGGAATATTGACTTCTCCCCAATCAACAGTGTTTTCCGACATTTCGTCCCGAACGATAAAGCGGTCTTTAGGAGAACGCCCCGTAAATTTTCCTGTTTGAATACACAGCGCTCCGGTGTCATTGAGTTTACCCTGGCCGCGTTCCAGTGTCTGACGGACGAGGGTATTTGCATCTTGATTAAGATAAACCTGTGCAGGGCGTGTAGCTAACCTTTCCATAGCCATAAGAATCATTATTTGGTTTATGGAGCGAAGGTATGGAGAATAAGAATAGAAAATGGGTGAGGGATAGTTTCCGTAAATAATTGGATAAAATATATTAATATTTTAATTTTTAATATTTTTTCGGAATAATTGTTTGTGTTGGTCCTGGATTTCGATATTATTAAAGGTTGAGATTGTGCTTAAGAAGCTACTAACGCTAGTGGTATGTGAGCGAAACCTCTTTCTGATTAACGTTGAGCGTCACTTCTTTCCCAAAAATAAGACTATAATTATTGTCGATGTGTCCGGCAGGGAAATCAAAGCAGACGGGGAAATCATATCCGCGTACTTTATCCATGATAATCTCTTCAACCCGCTGTCCAAACGGCGGATCACTATCTTTTAGGGAGGTAAAGCCGCCTACAATTAATCCTTTGAGATTGGTCAACTTATTTGCTCTTTTCAAGGTCCACAGCATACGATCAATATTATAGTGCTGTTCGCCAACATCTTCAATGAAGAGAATTTTACCGTCATATTTACCATCGGATGGAGAAGCCAAGATGCTATGAAGAATGGCTAAATTTCCCCCAAACAGATGGCCATACCCTTTGCCGGATCGGTTTGGAAAGGTGTGTTGGTGATAGTTGATGTCGATATTATTGCCGAATAAAGCATGCTCCAGGGAGGTGAGTGCAGTTTTTGTACTTTCGGCGAAAGATTTTGGCATTTGTCCGTGTATACTGCAGATCCCCACTTTATGATGCAGATGGCTGTGCAGTACCGTGATGTCGCTGAAGCCTATGATCCACTTCGGATGTTTTTTGAGCTTTCGAAAGTCTAATTGGTCGATAATCCTAACTGTACCATAGCCACCCCGCGCGGCGAAAATAGCTTTAATGTCCGGATCGTCAAGTGCAGCCTGTAAATCCTGTCTGCGTACCTCGTCTGTCCCGGCAAATTGGTGGAATCGGGAAGTGACGCTTTTGCCTACTCCTACGCGGAGCCCCCAACTGCTCAATATCTGGAGAGCAACTTCTATATCGCCTTTGATATAGCTTGCCGGACAAACAATAGCAACTTTATCGCCTTTCTTAAGAAATTCTGGTGATTTCATATCGCTCCCTTATTATTATACGCGCAATTTGAGTTATCTTTGCCAAAGAAACAAGTTTTCATCTGTTTATTTTCTTTTTAAAGGCTGATGAGGGCTAGGTTTTGTTTTAATCATTGTTTGCAATTTAAATCGTTATACGTTGAGTATCTTATCTAAAAATCGTTTTACTATTACATCGGCTTTGCCTTACGCGAATGGTCCTTTACACATCGGGCACCTTGCCGGAGCTTATGTTCCAGCTGATATTTTTGCACGCTTTCTTCGTTTGAACCATAAAGACGTGGTGTTCGTTTGCGGTTCGGATGAGCACGGGGCGGCTATTACCATTAAGGCAAAGAAAGAAGGCGTAACACCGCGGGAGATTATAGATAAATACAATCAACAGATTAAAAAAAGCTTTGAAGAGTTTGGTATTGGTTTCGATATTTATCATCGTACATCGGAACAAGTGCATCATGAGTTGTCTCAGGAGTTTTTTATAAACCTCTATGAGAAGGGAGAATTTATAGAAAAATTTTCTGAACAGTATTATGATGAAGAATATCATCAGTTTTTGGCTGACCGCTATATCGTAGGTACATGCCCGCACTGCCATAATGAAGGTGCTTATGGCGATCAGTGTGAGAAATGTGGTACATCTTTGAGCCCCACGGATTTGATTAACCCTAAATCGACGTTAAGCGGAAAAACCCCCGTGTTAAGAGAAACGAAGCACTGGTATCTCCCGCTCGATAAATATCAACCATGGTTGGAAAAATGGCTTATCGAAGGTAAAAAGAGTGTGCTTAAACCAAATGTTTTCGGACAATGTCAGTCTTGGCTGAAATCTGGTCTACAGCCTCGTTCCATGACACGTGATCTGGACTGGGGGGTAGACGTTCCTCTTGAAGAAGCAAAAGGTAAAAAGTTATATGTTTGGTTGGATGCGCCAATCGGGTATATTTCGGCCACGAAGCAATGGGCGCTTGACCATGGCCAAGATTGGGAAAAGTATTGGAAAAAACAAGTCAATACGGAAGACGATTCCACCTTGATTCATTTTATCGGAAAAGATAATATTGTATTTCATTGCATTACATTCCCCGCTATATTACATGCCCATGGTGAATATATTCTGCCGGAGAATGTGCCAGCAAATGAGTTTTTGAACTTAGAAGGAGATAAACTATCTACCTCCCGTAATCACGCGGTATGGTTGCATGAGTATCTTTTAGAATTTCCTGAAAAGCAAGACGAACTACGTTATGTGCTGACGTCTATTTTACCAGAAACATCGGATAGTGAGTTTACATGGAAGGATTTTCAGGCGCGTGTAAATAACGAACTGGTGGCTATTTTAGGTAATTTTGTAAACCGGGTAATGGTTCTTTCTCAGAAATATTTCGCAGGACAGGTTGTGGTAGGAGAGGCTTTGACAGATGGCGACCAGGGTATACTGGACGAGCTTATAACCTACCCGCAGCTCATTAGCCAAGCGATTGCACAATATCGTTTTCGAGAGGCATTAGGTCATTTCATGAATGTAGCTCGTCTAGGTAATAAATACTTGGCAGATGAAGAACCTTGGAAGATATACAAGGAAAATCCGGAGCGTGTTAAAACCGTGCTGTATGTAGCCTCGCAGATCGTTGCTAACCTCGCTGTAATGGCACAGCCGTTTTTACCGAAATCGGCCAGTAAGTTGTTTACGATGTTGAATTTGGAACAACAAGATTGGATGCATGCCGGACAGCAAAATCTTATTCCATCGGGACATGTACTCGGAGATGCACAATTATTGTTTGAGAAGATTACGGATGAACAAGTAGACTTTCAGTTGCAGAAGCTACAGGAAGCTAAAGCTAGCAATGCAGCTATAGCGACAAAAGCGGAGCCAGCGAAGGCGAATATCAGTTACGACGATTTCCTGAAAATGGATATTCGCGTCGGAACGATATTGGAAGCGGAGAAGGTCGCCAAGACGAAGAAATTATTAAAACTTAAAATTGACACGGGCATTGATCAACGCACGGTCGTTTCGGGCATTGCGGAGTTTTTTAGCTCGGAAGATATTGTAGGTAAACAGGTCTCTATTCTTGTGAATTTGGAACCTCGAGTTATTAAAGGAATAACATCCCAAGGGATGATTTTGATGGCGGAAGATGCGGATGGCCGATTAGACTTTGTGAATCCAACTTCGACGATTAAACCGGGTAGTTCGGTAAGGTAGGTTTTAGGATTTCTAAAAAAGTATGGTGAATATGATAACTCTTAGATAGGAATAAAACATCCTTACTTTAACGTTAGTTTGACCGGAACCATGAGAAGCAAGTGAGCGTTGGCGGGTCTGGTTTTAAAATAAATAGTTATTTTGTAATCTCCAAAAGTCGGTCGCGAAGTAGTAAACTAGCTCCTATGGCGGCGAATTTTTCTCCATGCGTCGACAAAACGATCTTGGTGTCCTTATTAACCATAGATAAGGAATATTTGTTTATTGAGTTTTTGAGTGGGAGGCTTAAATATTCCTCTGATTTTGCAAGAATACCTCCTATGATAATTAATTCGGGGTTGAATATGTTGATAAGCGCAGCCATGCCGCGGCCAAGTTTTTCGCCAATTTCGTTAATAGCCTCAATAGCGAGCGTATCGTCTTTTTTAGCGGCAAGAATAATATCGTTAAGGCGGACATCTTCAATAGAACTGAATTTTTTTGTAAGAATGCTGGTAGCGCCATTTTGGATGGCCTCTATAATCTTCTTGCGTAACGCGTGACCAGAAGCCTCCGTCTCCAAGCAACCTTTTTTTCCACACCGACAGATAATGTCGTTGTCAAAGATGGGGATATGCCCAAACTCACCTGAAAAACCAGATTTCCCGTAATAAAGTTGCTTATTAATCATGATCCCCAAACCTATCCCGTTATCAACGTTAATGAATAACGCGTCCTTTTCATCACTCAGACCTCCATTGGTAAACTCGCCGTACGATAATGCCTTCGTGTCGTTTTCGAGGAAAGTATGTATACCCAATTGTTGTTCGAAAAAATTAGATAACGGATCCTCGTAAAAATTAAAATAACTATAGGAATAGCCTGTTCGGTAATTTATCCTTCCAGACAAATTAATGCCAATACCTAGTATCTTTTCTTGTTTAGCAGCAATCTTGGTAACAAAGTCTTTTATTTCTTTACATAGATGTTGAAGGGAGCGTTCATTGTTTTCCAGTAGAAATGGAATCTCATCTTTGTGAGCGACTAATTCCTTTTTCATGTTAATCATGGCAATAGAAATATAGTCTTCGCTCACCTGCACGCCGATAAAAAAAGCGGAATTTGCTTCTAGTCCATAATTGTTGGGTTTCCTTCCTACGTTGGATGTTTGTTTGCCGTAATCTTTGACCAGTTTTTCCTCTATTAACTCGTTAATTGATTCATTAATTTTTGGAATACTAACGTTAAATGCTTTGCTCAATTCAGCTATTGTACCTAATTCATGCGCGGCAAAATAAGCTAATATCTTTTTCTTTAGCTGGACATTCTTGTACGCCACGCCACTAATATTGGCATTATGTAGATCTTTAAGAAAACTTGAGCTCATGTTGTTAATAAACTTTATTTAATTAACCGATAAAGATAAAAAAACTATTTATATAATATGATGTATGCCCAAACTAATGGTGTGTGACAAGATTATTATTAAAATAATTTAAAAATAGATTTGAGTTATCTATTTTTTTTAATAATATTGAACATTCCAAAATATACTAATCAAATTTTTAATGAGAAACTTATCCACTAATAAATCGTGAAACAAGTCGAAAGTAAACATATCCATCCTATATATTGGATACCTACCACGTGGTTCGCTATGGGGCTGCCGTTTGTTGCTCTATCAGGAGCAAGTTCCATTATGTATAAGAATCTCGGCGTATC
Organism: Sphingobacterium arenae; assembly: GCF_014692505.1. GTDB lineage: Bacteria > Bacteroidota > Bacteroidia > Sphingobacteriales > Sphingobacteriaceae > Sphingobacterium > Sphingobacterium arenae. The sequence continues at coordinate 1,226,923 of NZ_JACNYK010000001.1, forward strand.
TGACACGCAGATTGCATTCTGGACGTCAATTATTATGCTCCCCTGGACACTAAAGCCGCTGTGGGGACCTTTTTTGGAGATGTATAAGACAAAGAAGTTTTTTGTTTACATCACCCAGATATTTACCGGCGTACTCTTCGGTTTGGTTGGACTTACCTTACAGCTTGATTATTTTTTTAGCTTTTCGATAGCTGTACTTACTATTATTGCCATTAGTGGCGCTACCCATGATACGGCCGCCGACGGTGTATACCTCAATGAGCTCAATGCGAAACTACAGGCAAAGTATGTAGGGTGGCAAGGTGCATTTTATAATATAGCCAAAGTCTTTTCTGGAGGAGCACTGGTATATCTAGCAGGACAACTAGAAGAAGAAATAGGCATTCGGAATGCGTGGATGATCGTTATGTTTGTCTATGGTATAATTATGGTAATATTAGGCATTTATAATATGCGGGTATTGCCCTCTACGCATGGAATAGCAAGGACGAGTTCATTAAAAGAAGGGTTTGCTACATTAAAAGACGTTATCATAACTTTCTTTCAAAAGAAAAATATTGGATATAGCTTGTGTTTTATTGTGCTCTATCGCTTTGCTGAGGGGCAGGCAATTAAGATTATCCCACTATTTTTTAGAGCTTCTCGAGCCGAAGGAGGATTAGAGCTTAGTACTTCCCAAATTGGGCTACTTTATGGTGTGTTTGGATCAATAGCGTTCGTACTAGGGTCTATCGTAGCGGGACATTATGTGTCCAATAAAGGGCTGAACCGGAAAACCTTGCTGATCCTCTGCTCTGCTTTTAATCTGCCTTTTGCAGCTTATGCGTTTCTAGCCATAGCTATGCCGACAAGCCTTTATACAGTAGGAATTGCCGTTGTGACAGAGTACTTTGGATATGGATTTGGTTTCGTGGGACTTATTCTGTTTATGATGCAAAATATAGCCCCTGGTCCCTATAAGATGGCACATTATGCCTTTGGAAGTGGCCTGATGAACTTGGGCTTTATGATCCCCTCCATGATCAGTGGATTGTTGAGTGACTACCTGGGCTATAAGGAATTTTTTACTTGGGTATTGATTGCAACTATTCCAGCGTTCATAGTGACTTGGTTAGTACCGCTGAGAAAAATAGATGATGAAAAGGAGATAATAGAAGAGTAGAAATATTTTTAATTAATGTTTTGTTTTTTAATAAAAAACATATTTGATCTTGTATTTTTAAAAAAAATTAAAAATATCTTGTCTGTTTAAAATATTATTTCTTATTTAGCGTTTCGAAACACCTAATAAACTTGATGATGAAGATATCTTACATAACATTTTTATCGATTTTCTTATGGTCATGGACGATGCAATTATCCGCTCAAACCAAGACAGATGTTGTTATTATCGGTGGCGGGGCGAGTGGTACAATGGCAGCAATTCAGGCGGCTCGTTCGGGTGTTCACGTGATCGTCATTGAAGAGACAAGTTGGCTGGGAGGGATGTTGACGTCAGCAGGGGTGTCTGCTATAGACGGAAACCACAGACTGCCATCCGGTCTGTGGGGAGAGTTCCGCCAACACTTATATGATTATTATGGCGGGCCGGAAGCCGTTGAAACGGGTTGGGTGAGTAATACGCTTTTCGAGCCATCTGTAGGCAATCGTATTCTCCAAAAAATGGTTAAAGCACAAAAAAATATTCAGGTATTGTTTGAAGCTTCTTGGGACAATGCGCGAAAAATAAATGGAGAATGGTTTGTAGACGTTAAAGCTAAAGCTGGAAAAAAATCCACTATACAAGGAAAGGTGCTTATCGATGCAACGGAACTAGGCGATGTCATGGCTTCTTTGAACGTACCTTACTATTTAGGCATGGATAGCAAATCGTTGACAAATGAATCGTTTGCTTTGGAAGAAGCAAATGACATTGTGCAGGATCTAACCTACGTGATCACATTGAAAGATTTTGGTAAAGGAGCAGACAAAACGATAAAGAAGCCAAAAAATTACAGCAAAGAGGAGTTTGCTGGTTGTTGCGATGTTTCCGATCCTGCTACTTTTAATAAAGACAATAACGATTGTTTCAAGATGTTAACCTATGGCCGGTTACCCAACAATAAATTTATGATCAACTGGCCTAAGAAAGGAAATGATATCTACTTGAATATTGTGGAAAGAACACCAACTGAACGCAGCAAATTATTGGAAGAAGCCAAACAGATGACCTTGCGGTTTGTGTACTATATCCAAGCTGAACTGGGATTTAAAAATTTAGGGATAGCCTATGATGAATATCCTACCGACGACGGTTTTCCGATGATACCTTATCATCGTGAATCAAGGCGTTTGCAGGCGAAATCGTTATTCTCATTACCACATGTAATGACCCCTTTTGATACACCGGAGGCTTATTACCGTACAGGCGTAGTTGTTGGTGACTACACCATTGACCATCATCATTACAAATATGGTAATGCACCGGAGATTGACTTTGTTAAAATCCGCGTACCCTCTTATAATGTTCCGATGGGATCATTGATACCAAAAGATTATGAGGGATTGATTGTAGCCGAAAAAAGTATCGGTGTGAGCAACATCGTAAATGGCGCTACCCGTCTGCAGCCCGTTGTTTTAGGTATTGGGCAGGCGTCGGGTGTGATTGCGGCATTAGCGGTAAAAAATGGGATACCACCGTCGCAGGTGTCCATCCGCGAGGCGCAATCGACCTTATTAGACCATACAGCGTATATCATGCCTTATATAGACGTACCTCCAGCAGATCCCCATTTTAAAATTCTGCAAAAAATAGGTGCTACCGGAGTTGTGAAAGGATTCGGTGTTCCGTACAAATGGGCAAACCAAACCTGGTTTTATCCGGAGAGGGAAATCAGTGCGTTTGAACTTTTGGTAGGTTTGCGAAGCTATTTTCCACTGTTGGATGACAATTGGTCGGCTTCGGGGGAAACCTTGACTGTGAAAGGCTATCAGGAGATCGTGAAATCCATAGAGAGGGAGATCACCACGGCTGATTTGAAGACGATATTGTCCAATGGGGGGTATAACGAAGAAATACATACGGATACCAAGTTGAACCGCCGATGGGTTTCGGTTTTATTGGATGCTCATTTACAGCTGTTTGAAAAAGACGTCGATTTTAAAGGAAATATCATTTAATACTATAATAATAATTTTAAACCCCAAATTATGAAACATTTAAACTTCATAAAATCCTATTTATTTAGGGTAAGTTGTATGCTTTTCATGCTTGCACAGGCGATAGCTGTCCAAGGACAATCGTCCGTAAATGGAACGGTGCTCGACAATCAAAAAGCGCCTCTCATGGGTGTCACGGTGAAGGTGAAAGGAGGAGCACAGGTTGCCTCAACAGATGAGAAAGGGGCATTCCGACTCAACGCTGAGAAGTATCCTGTTGTGCTGGAATTTAGTTACATCGGATATGAAACAACCTCGATATCTGTGTCATCCAATCAGCCGATTATCGTAACGATGAACCCCGGTGGATCAGAATTGGATGAAGTCGTGGTTGTGGCATATGGAACGCAGAAAAGAAGGAATATCGTAGGTTCTGTGGCGCAGATAGGAGGTGAGGAACTCACTAAGGCACCTACAATGAATGTAACGAATTCCTTGGCAGGACGTGTACCGGGATTAACCACATTGCAGCAATCCGGACGCCCCGGAGCAGATGATGCTACACTACGTATCAGAGGTATTTCAACGTATGGAAATGCCGCACCTCTGATTATTATTGATGGTGTAGAGCGAGCATCGTTCAGTTATTTGGATCCGACGGAAATAGAGAGCTTGAGCTTCTTGAAAGACGCAATATCGACAGCTCCTTATGGTGTGCGGGGATCCAATGGAATCATTATGATCACGACAAAAAAAGGACAACAGGGCAAACCTAGATTCTCTTATAGTGCCGGGGTGAATATTGGTCAGAACACACGTTTCCCTAAATTCATGAATGGACCGGATTATATGGAATGGTATAATAAAGGAATCGAGGTAGATAATGATTACCTGACCCATACTGGCGCGAGTGCACAGCCTATGTTATATGATCCGGCGTTAATTGAAGCAGTCCGCAACGGTACCAATACGAATCCTCTATTTGGTGATACAGACTGGATTGGGATGTTGGTGGGCAGAAATAGTGTGTCTCAAAACCATAGTTTGACTATGAACGGAGGGACGGAGCGCTTGAACTACTTTGGTGCGGTATCCCACATGCATCAAGATGGGGTTGTAGAAAATACGAACTTTAAACGCTATAACGTGCGTTCTAATGTCGAAGCGAAAATCAATGAATATATTACCGCAGGGATCAATATTGGACTTCGTCAAGAACAGACGAATACACCGGGTATCGCACCGGATAATACGGCTTATATGAATCCGTTTTACCAGGCGGTTCGTATGTTGCCCAATATGCCAATGTATGCTGAGAACGGGTTGCCTGTTAGCTATAATTCTAACGCCGGATGGGTAAACCCTGTAGCGGCTGTACAAAACTCGGGTTACCAAAAATGGACTAGAAATGTACTGGAAGGAACAGCAAATATCAATGTTAAGGTACCTGGTATACCTGGCCTGGAAGCACGTGTTATAACTTCATTCGATTGGACGGGCCGGTCTACAAAGGGATGGTTGACACCCTATGAAACGATGGGTCGGGCACGCGAGCAGGTAACCGGAGATTTTACTCATCTAACCACGTTGCCCGGAATCACTAAGAATTCCGTCAGACAAAGTTACCAGAATACCCAGCGCAAAACATTCCAACCAGCGATACAATATAACAAGGTGTTCGGAGAGGATCATGCTGTGGGACTTTTGGCTGTATACGACTATTCTCGGCTAGAAGGATTTATCTTTTCGGCAGGGGCAAGCAATCTACCCATAGACATTATCCAGGACATTGATTTTGGAAGTGCGGAAGATGACGACCGTATCGCACCGACCGGTAGTACAAATACACCGGAATCTAAAGCAGGCTATGTTTTCCGTGGTACATATGGTTACAAAGACCGTTATTTATTGGAAGTTGCTTCCCGCTGGGACGCGTCGGTTTGGTTTGCACCGCATAACCGCTGGGATATTTTCCCAAGTGTCGGACTGGGGTGGATTGCCAGTGATGAACAGTTTTTTAAAGATAACATCTCGTTTATTGACTTCTTAAAGATCAAGGGATCGTATGGTAAAACAGGTAATGATCAGGTTGGCAGTGCCCGGTTCGCCTATCTATCTACTTTTTCGTTAAATGATAAACCCGTCGTTGTAATCGATGGTCAGCCAGTCAAATCGCTTTATACCAATGCGATAGCAAATCCGGATGTAAAATGGGAAACGACGTATACCCGTAGTGTTGGATTTGAATCCATATTCCTGAACGGAAAATTCGGATTGGATTTTGAATGGTATTACAAGCATACAAAAGACATCTTGGGTTCGGTAGGTAATTTATATCCTCCGTCTTTGGGCGGGTATTTTCCAGCCATAGCAAATATTGGAGAAGCCGATAACCGTGGATTCGATGCACAACTGCGCTATAATGAGCGTTTTGGTGACTTTCAACTACGGTTGACGGGAAACATCAACTGGGCACGCAACCGTTATCTAAAATTGAATGAGGGCGATAATATTCCCTCTTGGCAAAGCCTGATAGGAAAGCCGATTGGTACAAAAATCGGTTTCGTAGTAGACGGTATGGTACAGAACTGGGAAGAAGCTGCCGATACACCATCGCCATCGGGCGGGATTGTAGCCCCCGGTTTTTTCAAATACCGTGATCTAAACGGTGACGGCCGTATCACGAGAAATGACGACATGACCTATATCGGCCGGCCAAATATGCCAGAATTAATGTATGGATTAAATATCGATCTGGCGTATAAAGGATTTGATTTCTCTGCCCTGTTACAGGGAGCTGGATTGTCCAGTGTTAACTTAGCAGGTACATACGAAGGTTCGAGCGGAACCGAAGGAGTAGACGATAATACACCATTTACCCGTACATTCTATGGTTATGGAAACTCCCCATACTTCTTAGTTGAAAATGCGTGGAGACCAGATAATCCGGATGCGGAATTCCCAAGATTAACGGCCTATAAAGCACAGCTGTCGGCTCATAATGCGCATAAAAACTCGGGATGGGAGCGTAAAGGTGACTATTTAAGGTTGAAATCGGTGCAGATTGGATATACCCTGCCGCAAAGATGGATTTCGGGCGCTAAATTACAGCAGGTTCGTCTTTACGCAACTGGATCGAACTTGATGACGTTTGATTATCTGAAATATTTGGATCCTGAAATGCCAAACGTAAACAACGGATTCTATCCCCAGCAGCGAATTTATGCTTTTGGTGTGAATGTTACCTTTTAAGGATCTTTTAAAATTATGAGAACAATGAAAAAGATAAAAGAAATAAAAAGATGGATCGCTGGAGCTGTGATGGTGTCGACCATCGTCGCATTCCAGGGATGTAAAATCGATATACCTTTACAAGATCGATATACAGAAGAAGCCGTGTGGAATGATCCTAAGTCAGCAGAACTGTATGTCAGCGGACTATATGCGGAATTTAAAAAATTTCAATTTGGTTTGTTTCCTAATCTAGGTTACGATAATGCAACAGACGCATTGTCGGATATTATGAAATATACGTCTACAACAGCAGGGAATGGTACGGTGAACATCCTGGTATCAAATGCCAACCAATTCAGTGCAGGAAGTGTAGGGCTTAATTATTGGGGACCAGGATACGAGCGAATCCGTCGGGTGAATGAATTTTTACATGGGTTGGCAACGAAGTCAACACTGGACGATGAGCAAAAACTGAAATATGAAGCTGAGGCTCGCTTCATAAGAGGATACGTTTATTTTTGGTTATTGCGGATCCATGGAAGTGTTATCCTCTATGAAGATTTAGAACAATACGCTACGAAGGACCATCCGCGCTCGAGTGAAGATGATTGCTGGAATTATATTGCGCAAGATTTTACCTTCGCCGCCGAACACTTGGATAAGACGAACTTAGACGGGAGAGCGACAAAGGGAGCTGCGTACGGTATGCTTGCCCGTACGTGGATTTACGCGGCATCTATAGCCGAAAACGATCGGAAGCAATTTAATGCTGATCCATTGACAGGGATTCCGCGAGAAAAAGCAACTGCGTATTACGCCAATGCGATGAGTGCTGCTAATGAAGTTGTGACGCTAGCGAATGAAGGATTGTATGATCTGGATGCGAATTTTGCTTCTATTTTTACAAATAAAAATACAAAAGAGGCAATTTTTAGAGTGGACTTTTCAGCACCGTTGATGCGACATCAATATGATTTAGGGTTTGCGCCTCCGGGAGATTCGCCAGGTAACACATTGGTATATGGCGTTCCTACTGCGGAGCTGGTCGATGAATTTGAAATGGCAGATGGAACAAGATTCTCTTGGTCTAATTCGGTACACAGTGCCGAACCGTATGAAAACAGAGAACCTAGATTTTACGCGACGGTGCTGTATCATGGAGCTAACTGGAAAGGAAGAACTTTAAACCTTGCTGAATCAAACTCCGAGGGGTTCATACCATACGGCTCTATGGGTGATCCGAAACGGACAGTTACCGGATATTACGCTAAAAAGATGCTCGATCCACAAAATACTGACTTCGTTGTCAATGGAAGTACGCAGAGTTGGATTGAATTACGGTATGCGGAAGTGTTGTTGATTTTAGCAGAAGCACAGGCGGGAGCTAATCAGTTAACATACGCCGTTTCGACCATCAATAAACTGCGTGGTGTGCGGGGGTTGCCTAACGCTTATGCGAATACGAAATCCGCTGTAATGGCATTGATAGAACATGAGCGTATGGTTGAACTAGCTTTCGAAGGGCACCGTTTCTGGGATCTAAGAAGGTGGCGGAAAGCACATACCGTACTAAACGGTGTTCAATTTACAGGGCATAAATACACGGGATTTAATTACGAAGTGGTACCTGCCGACAATACGGACCGTAGCTTTACCGGCGCATTGTATTATCTGCCTATTCCCGAAATGGAGGTGCAACGAAATAATGCATTGGATCAAATAAAGGGATGGTAATATCTTAATCGAATAAAATGAAAAGGTTTTATAAAACTTACATAGTGTTTTTGCTTTTTTTGGGAACGCTATGCACAATCTCTTGTCAGAAAGTTGAATATAGAGATCGATATGAATTGAATGAAATCAGTGATATATATGCAACATATGAAGGAGAGGGTAGGACTCGGCTGTTTGAAGCTAGGGTCGTAGAGGATAAAATTTATCTGGACATAGACTATTATCACCCGATAGATTCGGATAATGAGGTAGACCTGTCTAAGATTTTAATCCGCGCGACAGTACCATCGGACGCACTTGTTTCGCCGTCGCTAAGTGATTTTTGGGATTTGACTTCTCCGAAGGAACTGACAGTGACATCAGGAACCGGCGAAAAAAAGACGTATACTGTTATCGCAAACAAACAAGGAAATACAGACGTCTCGAATGCTATCCTACGCTTTAATGATGAAGGAGGCAATCCACAGGAAGTCCAAGCGATTATAATTGGTGATAAAATTAATTTCTCTTTGGTCCCGGGGACGATTTTGAATAATGCTACACTGTCTTATGTAATCAATAGACATGCTTCTGCTTCTCTTCCTAACGAAGCCAATATTAATTTGGCAAGCCCACAGCCGTTTGTTGTAAAAGCTCCGGGAAATGCACAACGTGATTATACCATCCAAGTCATTGAGGCTGTCAAATTGGCCAAAGGCATCCGTCCGGGCAGTGCTAAAGTTATGTTTGCTAAAAGGTTAAAAAATGATTTGGGAATAACTGTTGATGATGTCACGGGAGGTATTGCTGCTACGGGGCAATATATTGTATTGAATACGAGAAATCAAAATAGTATATATATCGATGCGTTTACCGGTGCGAAAGTGGGGGAAATTGATTTGGGATCTATTCGAGGAGGCCTTCGAAATTTCTATACGACCGCCGATGATGCAGGAAATATCTTCGTGTGTAATCTCGTTCCGAATGATGGGAATACATTCAATATATGGAAAATATCTTCAGTGACAGGAACGCCTCAACCATTTATCCAGTGGAACTCTGGAAGTACATCGTTTGGTCGGAAATTCTCCATTATCGGGGATGTCAATACCAATGCTATCATTACAGTTCCTGTCGTCGGTGTTTTGTCAAGCAGTTTTGCGCGATGGCAGGTGGTGAATGGAAACCTCGTATCCCAAACCCCAGAAATGGTGACGATTTCAGGATATTCCTGGAGTAATAATAATATCGACGTCATTTATACTTCGCCGACGGACGCAAGTAGCGATTACTATGCGATCGGATATTCTAACAATCGACTTGCCCGGGTCAATGGTTCTACGAATAGCATCATGGCGCAGCTGGACCAATTAGACGCTAACTTTATCGCTAATTCAGTAGATTATATTGAATTTAACAATGCCAAATTGGTTGCCTACAACCATGTGAACGGTTTTGAGTGGGGGTCGGCTGACCAGGTGTTCTTAATTGATACGGAAGGAGGTTTCTCCGGGAACCCGTCGGCCAATACCACCCCGGGACTTATTTGGTCACCGGATAAAGGGAAATACGGAGCGAATGCGGCGCTCAGCGCAAAAAATGGAAATGGTACGGGAGACGTCGCTATGACTGTATCGGAGAATGGCTACTACCTATATCTATATTTTATGTTTACTAACGGGTACGTGGTCGGAGTACAGTTTGATTGTGTGGATGTAGAGTAATAAAAACGAACATTAATTTTGGATCAGGCAATACGGGATTTCTCGTATTGCCTTCATAAAAATAGCGTATGAATTATAAAATAATTGTCTTGGCAATCGTATTCTTTGCGTTGTACGCATGCAAGAAAGACACTGGGTCTACCCCGGATCCAAAAGATCCTGATATCGAAAATCCAGACGAAGAAGAAAATAAGGAAGTATTGGTTTGGGTGGATGCAAACTCAAATGTGTTTGGAACTTATGGGAAATTTAGTCAAAAAGAGGGGATCGTCGAAATTCTGGATATATTGGAAGATGTTGGTGTGACAGGTCTCGTTGTAGATGTTAAGGGAAGTTCGGGCTATACGATGTATCCGAGTGATTATACGGGGGAAATGACAGAAAGAGATGGCAAGACGCGATTGAGCGACTATGTCCCATTCCTGATTTCCGAGGCGAAGAAAAGAAAATTCAAGGTGTATTTGTCTATGGTGACTTTTGTGGACGGTGACCGTAGAGGTTTTGGTTACGTGTTTGACAATCCTGCCTATAGAGATAAATATGAATCTATTGTCGTCAAGAATACTGCTGGAACGCTAGGGCCAATTTCAGAAACTGGAAAAAATATCTTTGTAAATCCAGGAGCATCCGTAGTACAGGAAAAAGCACTTAATATTATCAAAGAGATTGTAGGTAAGTTTGATTTAGATGGGATGATTTTAGACTATGGACGGTATACGGATATAACGGCTGACTTTTCTGATTTAAGTAAGCAGCAGTTTATTTCTTTTTTGGAATCTAAATATAATGATACACAGGCAAAAAATATGAATTTTCCAGCTGATATTGTTACTTCATGGCGGGAAAGTTCGGGACAGCTTTTGCCTGCAACGACAGGCAAATATTATAAGCAGTGGTTGATTTATCGTGCACAGGTCATTAAAGATTTTATGGCGAAAGCCCGGGCTGCTGTAAAATCAGTAAAGCCTAATGTGGAATTTGGGGTTTATGTTGGTGCTTGGTATACGACTTATTATCAAGTCGGGGTTAACTGGGCAAGCAAAGACTATGATCCTTTTCAAGATTTTGAAGTTCGTTTTGACTGGGCATCACCTGGTTATGGTGCAACAGGTTATGCAGAAGAGTTAGATATACTCATGACAGGCAATTATTTTACCCAGATCATGTTGGCTGATAATCCAGCAACTGCCGGCATGAAATATCATTGGTGGAGTATAGAAGGCTCTTTAAACGGAGCTAGTTATATTACAAAAGACAAAGTACCCCTATATGGGAGTATTGATGTTGGGAATATTGCTTACGCCAATAAAGGAGAGATAACAAAGGCTATCCGCTATATCCTATCTAAAACGAAAGGAAAGATGATGTTATTCGATGTCGTACATATGTATGCACCTCAATATAACCAACTGAAAGAGCCTCTTTTTGATGCAATAAAAGCAGGTATTGGAGATTAATTTATTTTTTATAAAACATGAAGCGTTTATTTAATTTTTTTCTTGCTGTTACATTGTTCTTTTTTTCCTGTAATAGTGCTGATAATGCGTCAAAAGAGAATATAGACTATTTTGTTCATCGCAATATTCTCTGGTTCGATGCCACGGCAAATTTTGATCGTTTTTGCGAGAAGGACTCCATTTTATTTTATCTTCAAAAATCTAAAGAAGTAGGCGTAACAGATATTGTAGTTGATGTAAAACCTATTACAGGGGAGGTCCTTTACCCAAGTAAGATAGCTCCGGTGATGACTTCTTGGGGTGAAAGCAAAACGGTTAAAGATACCACTTGGGATATGCTGAGCTATTTTATAGAGGAAGGGCATAAACTTGATTTGAAGGTACACGCTTCGACGAATGTATTTGTTGCAGGACACAATTATTTTGACAGAGGTGTGGTATATGATGATACATCAAAAGCCAAGTGGCAAACGTTATCTTACCTGCCGGAAGGTATGAAGTTGATCTCCGAGCAAAAAAACAAATATTCGACGATGTTGAATCCGGCGTTGCCCCAAGTACAGGAATACGAACTATCTATTTTAAAAGAACTTGTCGCTATGTACCCCCAATTGGATGGTATAATTCTGGATCGCGTGCGCTTTGATAATTTGAATGCCGATTTTTCCGAACAAAGTAAGCGGCTATTCGAGCAGCATAGAGGAGAAGCCGTTAAAAATTTCCCCGCTGATATTTATACGTTTGCGGGAACGGAAAGAAAAAATGGACCGCTCTTTAAAGAATGGTTAGCGTGGAGAGCTAAGGTGATTCACGATTTTATCTATAAAGCCAGAGAAGAATTAAAAGCTATCCATCCGGATATTGTTTTCGGAGATTATACGGGGTCTTGGTATCCACTTTATTTTGATGTTGGTGTAAATTTCGCAAGCAAAGAATATGATCCTAGCGAAGAATTTGATTGGGCTACTACTGCGTATAAAGAATACGGCTATGCCGAAGCTTTGGATTTGTTCACCACGGGCAATTATTATTTTGAGGTAGAGAAATCCGAATTGCTTGCACAGACCGATACGACGAAAAAGACGCTAGAGTCGGGATTAATTGTGAAGAAAGAAGATTGGTATACGGTAGAGGGATCAGCAGAGCTGGTCAATAAAGTCACCATGGGGAAAACCCCTGTATATGCAGGCCTATACGTGGAACAATACAAAGGGCATCCAGATCAATTTGTAAAAGCATTGAAAATGTGCCGTCAGAAATCACATGGATCCATGATATTTGATATTGTTCACATTATTAATTATGGTTGGTGGGATCAGGTAAAAGAAGGTTTGAGCAATTAAATTATTATAAATGAAAGCGAATATATCATTATTATTGTTGTTATGTATGTGTACATGGGTTTGCCATGCACAAAGTAAAATGGAGTCTATTTCTGCAACCTTAATCGGTGCTAAGCTGGGGGATGTGGTGATTTTAGATGACTTTTTAACGATGGACTTTCCAAAGATTGCTTATGATAAAGCGATTATACCAGGACCACAGTTTATGATATCCGACGATCCGGAGTACATTCGTATTCCCGAAGCAATTGTTATGCAAGAGCAGGCTGATGCTGGTGCGGTGCGATTATATGTATATAATGTTAATGGAGTAAAAGAACCTCAAAAAATGCCGAGAAAGATATCGGCGGTAATAAAAAATCTGGGAAACGAAGATATGCATTTGAGAATGCTTCGGTATTCTTCACAAAAACCTAGCATGAATTATTTCCAAATTGGAAAACAAGGATTATACGACTATTTTTCGTCACGTGAAACGAATAATGTACGGGCCATCAAACCAGGGGAAGTGATCGCGATAGATGAGCGGCTGGAAAAACAGGTGGTGCTGTACGATGAGTTGGTGCATGGTTTCTATGAGTTTGTCATAGATCAGCCCGCATTGATCAGTGTACTCCAGACATCCCCTGATAAAGAAGGACCCAAAGCTTTCCATGAAATTGACACCATTATACCTTTTAGTCATGTTAATGCCGGTAGAGGGATATTTCCGGTATCTAATTACAAAATTAAAGGGCGAGATACCATTGATACCAATAATGGTGTGTCGCAGCTCATTCTGGCCGACGGAAATGATGATGCATGGATTACAGGAACTATCGGAGAGAAAAAGGAATTTGCGAGAAACGTCGGGAATTACGGCGTGTTATACCATACGAACATCAAGTGGAAAAGTACGGGGGGGAAAGGTCTGGCATTAATTACTTGGAACTGTAGGTCGGAAGACAACCAATGGTGTGGCGGAATGGGACTGACGATGGAAATGTTTGATGAAAATATGAAGAAAAGTGTGATCCAATATCCATCCGATCAATTGGTGACAAAAGCAGCTCCAGAAGCGATCTTAATAGGGGTTTATAAACCAGATCCGTCGAAAGATATTCAAGAAATTAATTTTACATATTCGCCTCCAGGGGCGTCTTGCTTGCCAACACCTTTGATATTGGTTCCGATAGACTTATAGGACCAAATAGAAACTTCGATGATCAAAAGAAACTATAGCATAGACTTATTGCGTGGATTAGCAATCATTGGGATGGTCTTGGCCGCTGTGATTCCCTGGACTTCGGAATTTCCAGCGTGGATGTACCATGCACAGGTAGGCCCTCCGAATTTCCAGTTTAATCCCAACCAACCCGGTATTACTTGGGTCGATCTGGTCTTTCCATTTTTTCTATTTGCTATGGGGGCTGCATTCCCATTAGCATTGCGAAATAAACTGGTCAATAAGCAATATGATGAGATTCTTTTGGGGCTGTTAAGACGAGGTTTTTTGCTGGTGTTTTTTGCAATAACGTTGGCCTACCTTACTCCGGAAAATCTAACAGGACCAATTTGGTTGAATTACGCAACTTCTTTGCTCACATTTTTCTCTTTCTTTCTTGTATTCTTACGTTTTGAAGGAGGAAAACTTAGAAGATACGGCTTACAACTGTCGGGTTTTCTCGTGATAGGACTGTTGATCTGGTATCATAGCGAAATACTCGCCAACACATTTGACAAATCAAAGAGTAATATCATCATTCTGGTATTAGGCAATATGGCGGTATTTGGCGCCTTTTTTTGGTTGCTGACGTCCGAAAATTTTCTGTTACGGGTAGCTGTGCTTATTGCTTTTATGGGCATTTGGTTTACAAAAGATATACAAGGAGGTTGGACACAAATTCTTTGGAATTTTCACCCGGATATTAGTTGGTTTTACAATTTTTCATTTTTAAAATACCTCTGTATCGTATTACCCGGTTCGATATTAGGGGATTTATTGGTTAGGAATAAAGAAATTGCCAATAGTCTGTATACCGATATCGAACGAAAACAAGCAAGGCGCTTAGCAGTGCTCGGCTTAAGTTTTGTAATTTTTCATGTAGCGACGTTATACATGCGTTTGCTGCACGTCAATCTATTGGGACATGCTGTCTTTGGCGGGCTATTTTTCCTGTTTTTTAAGAAAAATAATGATGGACAGTTCACTTTTTACAAAACGTTGGTTAGCTGGGGTTTTGTTTTAGCTTCTTTGGCATTGTTCTTTGAACCGTTGGATGGAGGGATTAAGAAAGATCCGTCTTCTTTTAGTTATTGGTTTCTTACGAGCGGATTAGCTTTCGTTTTTTATATTGTCTGTGATTATTTGACCAAGCGTTTTCCAAAAAATCTTGTGGTATCCTCTATCGTAAAAAATGGACAAAATCCCATGATCGCCTACTGTGTTTCTACTTTTTGTATTACTCCTGTTTTGGGGCTTGCCTATATATTGCCGGTTTTTGATCAGTTATCAACAATGAGTCCGTATTTGGGCTTGATAAGGACGGTAGTTTATCTGCTGCTAATGGTAATGATAACAAATTATGCTACGACGAAGAAATGGTTCTGGCGTTCATAAATTTAATTTAAGTAACATGGAAAAGAGATTATTGGGTTTACTCATTATTACACTGTTTATTCACGAGGTTAAAGCCCAAATCGTATCGCGGATCGACAGTAATTATATTTTCTCGGGATATACCGAACAGCTGGCGCAGTTCCGAAAGATGCCCGTTCTTCCCAACGCCATAATATTCATAGGCAATAGCTTGACAGACGCAGGTCGTTGGAATGATATTTTGCCTGAACTCCCGGTTCTAAATAGAGGGATCAGCGGAGATATTTCTTACGGTGTATTGGCTCGGTTGGATGAAATAACGAGACATCAGCCCAAGAAAGTATTTCTGATGATTGGGGTAAATGATCTCAAACGTGGTGTGCCAACAGCGAATATTATAGAAAATTACACCAGAATTGTGCGTAAGATTAAGCAAGATTGTCCCAAAACACAGATTTATCTTAATAGCATATTGCCGATTAATCCGGACAAGTTATTGGAAGCATTTCAGGCTGTTAAGAACAATGATATCCGGATATTGAATGAAGGTTTGCAGCAGATTAGTAAAACGGAGAAAGATGTCCGCTTTATCAATTTACACGAGATACTGGCGGACAATTCTGGCAACCTACGCTCCGACGTTACGCCAGACGGTATCCATCTGGAGGTGTCCGTATATGTTGATATGATTAATTATTTGAAAACAGTAAAAGCATTGTAACGATGAAAAAAACAGGATGGATATTGTTAGCGATGTTAGCAACTGTACAGCTTTATGCGCAAGATAAATCTCAAGATAGTACGTATAGCAACTGGTATTATGAAGGTCGGGAAAAGTTGTATCAGGCATTGAAGGGTAAGAAGTATGATGTTATATTTTTTGGCAATAGTATTACAGAGAGAGGGCCTTGGCAGGAGTTGGTTGGTCGTCGGTATAAGGTTGGTAACCGGGGAATAGGAGGTGATAATACATTTGGGATGAAAGCCCGTATTGCCGATGTCATGAAATCTAAACCTAAGAAAGTGTTTCTCATGATGGGGATTAATGATATTGGTCGAGGACTGCCTACCGCCTGGAGTCTGCAGAATTACGAGGAAATCATTCGGATTATCCAAAGAAAGAGTCCGAAAACAAAGATTTACTTACAGAGTATCTTACCGCTAAATGAAGATATATTAAAATACGATTATTTGAAGGGAAAGGAAGAGATGGTGAAAGCATTGGATAATGGAATAGAAGCCTTGATCCATGAGTATAATCTGACGTATGTTGATGTAAAAGAAGTACTGGCGGATGGTTATGTGCTAAAAAAGGAATATACAACGGATGGCATTCACATTAATACAGACGCTTACATCCGTTGGGTGGAATATTTGAAAGAGAAAAAATATTTATAGATGAAGATTACGGGTACTTTTTTAGATGAGATCAGCCATGACATACCTCATCAAAACTGGGGCAGGGCAGAATGGGATCTCGATTTTGGACACATGAAGGCTATAGGGATCGATACGGTTATCATGATCCGTAGCGGATATCGAAGATTCATTACTTATCCATCCACTTGGCTACAGCAAAATATGGGATGCTATGCACCGCCAGTTGACATGGTAGAGATGTTTCTGCAATTGGCTGAGAAACACAGTATGAAATTCTATTTCGGTCTTTACGATAGCGGAAAATATTGGGATACTGGGAAAATGCAGCATGAAATAGATGCCAATCGCTTTGTGATTGATGAGGTGTGGAAAAAGTATGGTCATTATCCGAGTTTTGGTGGCTGGTATTTGAGTATGGAAATTAGCCGCCAGACCAAAGGAGCTTCCACGGCCTTTCGTATTCTGGGGGAACAATGCAAAGCCGTAAGCAATAATCTACCCACTTTTATTTCACCTTGGATTGACGGTAAGAAAGCCGTAATGGCTGCATCTTCGGGGCTGACGAAAGCAGATTTTGTATCTGTACAGGAACATGAGAGCGAATGGAATGAGATATTTCATGAAATACATGAGGTTGTCGATGCGGTTGCTTTTCAGGATGGGCATATTGATTACCATGAGCTGGATGATTTTTTTGCGGTCAACAAGAAGCTCGCCAGCAAATACAACATGCAATGCTGGACCAATGCCGAATCTTTTGACCGGGATATGCCAATTAAGTTTTTGCCGATTAAATTCGAGAAGCTTCGCCTTAAATTGGAAGCTGCCCGAAAGGCTGGATATGATAAAGCGATCACTTTTGAATTTTCGCATTTTATGAGTCCTCAGTCCGCCTATTTGCAGGCAGGACATTTATATAACAGGTATAAGGAATATTTAGAAACATTGAATAAATAGAGTAGAAATGAAAGGATTTGTTGAACGGTATGAGAAGGAACTTTTAGAGCATGTTATGCCGTTTTGGGTAAAGTATTCCAATGACAAGGATTATGGTGGTTTTTTGACTTGTTTGGATCGAGACGGGACGCTATTTGATACAGATAAGTTCATGTGGTTGCAAGGTCGGCAGATTTGGACACTGTCTATGCTCTATCATCAAGTGGAACCAAAGGAAATCTGGCGAGAAA
Organism: Sphingobacterium arenae; assembly: GCF_014692505.1. GTDB lineage: Bacteria > Bacteroidota > Bacteroidia > Sphingobacteriales > Sphingobacteriaceae > Sphingobacterium > Sphingobacterium arenae. Next base: position 1,244,677 of record NZ_JACNYK010000001.1, read on the forward strand.
TGGCAGAGCAAGGTTCTGCTTTTATCTTAAAAAATGGACGGAATAAACACGGTGATTGGTATTTTTCATTAGATAGAGCAGGTCGTCCGCTGGTGCAGCCATACAATATATTTTCAGATTGCTTTGCCAGCATGGGATTGGGTGCGATATACAAGATTACAGGAAAAGATGAGCATGCGCAAGTGGCTCACGACACTTTTAAAAGAATATTGAATCGCCGGGACAATCCCAAAGATCAATATAATAAAAGTTATCCCGGTACTCGCTCCCTCAAAGGATTTGCCCTACCGATGATTTTAAGTAACCTTTCTTTAGAGCTTGAGCATATTGTAGAGGTTAATACCGTCGAGTCATTGATAGATGAAGTCATCCATGAAGTCATGGAGGTTTTTTATCAGCCAGATACCGGTTTGATTATGGAGAATGTGAATATAGATGGCTCGTTTTCTGATTCGTTCGACGGACGGTTAGTAAACCCTGGGCATATTATAGAGGCGATGTGGTTTATGATGGATCTAGCAGACAGACGTGGAGATGATTCCCTCATGGCAAAGTGTGTTGATATAGCGCTCCGGGCTTTAGAATTTGGTTGGGATGATAAATATGGGGGGATATTGTATTTTAAAGATATACTGAATAAACCTATGCAGCAGCTAGAATGGGATCAAAAACTTTGGTGGGTACATCTGGAAGCATTAGTCTGTATGGCGAAGGGCTATGCTTATACAGGTGACACACGTTGTAAAGAATGGTTTGAAAAATTGGATGCGTACGCTTTCGGCCATTTTTCAGATCCGGAGTATGGTGAATGGTATGGTTATTTAAATAGACAAGGCGAACCATTGCTAACGTTGAAAGGTGGTAAATGGAAAGGCTGTTTTCATGTGCCGCGGGCATTGTTCAAGATTTATACGACATTAAAAAACAATGGAAAGAGTGTAAATGATAAGCGGGCTTCAATTCTTTAAAAAGCATTCAATAGAAATGTGTAAAAGGTGCACGCATTTGTTTGACCGTGTTTAATTTTCGTGGATAAACCTATAAATGGAGTGGAAGAAGTAGGTGTCTAGAAAAGGTTGTTTTCTTTTATCTGACTGACTGAATGTTTTTTCTATAATTATTCACGCACAGACCAATAACAAAAAACACAAACGAAGGAACCACCCATCCTAGCTCGTAAGCAAAGAAGGGAATGTGGTTGAACCAAATCAAAATATCAGCATGCAAGATGCCCACTATCTTCATTACATTTAATGCGGCTATGATCGTAGAGGCCATTAATGCCATGATATACGGAAGTTTGGTTTTGACAAACCGGCCAAATATAACAATATATAAAACCAACGTGATGACAATAGGATAGACAAAAGCTAATGGAGGATAAGCGAACTGAATGATGTTGTCTACACCTGTGACAGAAAGAACACCCGAGAGCAGACAGGAAACGGTTACAAGTAGCTTGTAGCCAAGTCTGCCGTTGGTCAGTTTGCTAAAGAAAGTACCTACGGCCGTCGTCAAAGCGATGGCGGTGGTGAGACAAGCCAGCGCAATGCTGATTGCGATGGCCAACGTTCCGTACTTGCCCAAGATATTGTTTGAAATGTGAATAAGAAGTGCCGATCGGCTCATATCTGTTCCTTCGACACCAGCAGTGGCTCCGAGATAGATTAAACCGCCGTAAATAAAGAATAAACAAGCGGCCGCTAATGCGCCGGAAGCGATGACGACTTTGTTTTTTTCGGCAATCCGTTCATATCCTTTGGCTTTCGTAGCGGAGATAATAATGCCCGCAAATATCACCGATGCTAATACATCGAGGGTTTGGTAGCCTTCGATAAAACCCAATGTAAATGACTCTGATGTTAATAGGAGGCCTTCTTGCGGTGCAGCAACAGGGGAAGTAATTCCTACAACAATTAACATGACCAACACGATCAACAAAAATGGCGTTAATATGTTTCCAACCAGGTCGACAACCTTCGAAGGTACGATAGAAAATAGCCAGGTGATAGCAAAAAAGAGAATGGATGTCCAGATCGGGTTGCTGTTTGGAAAGGAGGGAAGCACGCCGACCTCAAAAGTGGTCGCTGCTGTTCGAGGAAGCGCAATTAACGGGCCGATACAGATCATGATGACCGCGCCGAGTATAGCAGCTAGGTTCTTATTGATGCGGTGCCCCAAGTCATTAAAATCATATCCCGAATTAGTAACCGATAGTATTCCCAAAAAGGGGAGTAGGATACCCGTTAATCCAAAAGCTAAGATCGTTATCCATATATGGTTACCCACTTGTATGCCGATAAACGGAGGAAGAAGTAGATTTCCTGCTCCGAAGAACATGGCAAACAAAGCGAAACCGATCGTGATAATATCTCGTAGCTTTCTCAAAATAGTCTATTAAAATAATAGTTTAACCAATTGCTTCGCTTCTTTCACGTCATGCACGCGGAGCAGTTGTACCCCTTTTGTGAGCAATACGGTGTTTAGTGCTATTGTACCTGTTAATGCTTCTTCTGGCGTAACGCCAAGCTTTTTGTAAATCATTGATTTACGGGATATTCCGCCTAATATCGGCAGGCCGAAATAATGCAGCTCATCGACACGATAGAGGAGCTCATAGTTTTGTTCAATTGTCTTTGCAAATCCGAAACCCGGGTCAAGGATGATATCTTTCACCCCTAAGGCGCGCAATACGGAAATCTTTTCTCCTAATGCGGTGGCTACATCTACAGCTATATCATCGTAATCCGTGAACGTTTGCATCGTTTCCGGTGTGCCACGCATGTGCATCAAGATGTACGGCACTTGTAATCGAGCTACTGTAGCAAACATATGCTCGTCAAGTGTACCACCCGAGATATCATTGATAATGTGTGCACCCGCTTCTACACAGGCTTCCGCAACGTCGGCACGGAAGGTATCGATAGACAGGACAAGGTTGGGCTTTTTTGTTAATTCCCGGATAACCGGTATAGCTCTATTTATCTCCTCTGCTGACGAGACAGGAGAGGCGCCTGGACGAGAAGAATAAGCACCAATGTCGATGATATCCACCCCGTCCCGAATAAGTTCTTCCGCTTTTAGCAGCGCATTATCGAGGTTATTATGCTTTCCTCCATCAAAAAAGGAATCAGGCGTTACGTTGAGAATCCCCATAATCAAGGGTCTCTCGAAAGTAATCAACCGCCCCGCTGCGTTGACGGATTGTGCTGGTCGTGTCGATATCATTTTCGTAAAAACTCAAATTTACCACTGGGGTCTAGCTTCATCACGGTAGAAGATTTGCCATCTCCCTTTTCATCCTGACCGTACGACACAATGTAATCAACACCCGCTTTAATCTGTTCGGAAATTTCTGCGAAGCAAGAAGGAGAAAACTCCCCACTGCTATTTGCTGATGTAGATACGATAGGTTTGCGAAACCGTTGTAGCAACAGTTCACAGAAAGGATGGTGAACTATACGGATACCGACGCTGTTATCCGCCGCAATAACATTCGGTGCTAGGTTTTTGGCGTTCGAATACACTATAGTTAAAGGTTTTTCACTGTATTCAATCAATTCGTATGCAACCTCCGGTATGTCATTGACATAACTTGCCAGTTGATTATCGTTATGTAAAAGCACAATTAAACTTTTATGGAACGCTCGTCCTTTCAAAGCAAAAACTTTTTCCACAGCCTCCGCATTGGTAGCGTCACAGCCTATACCCCAAATCGTATCCGTAGGATAAAGAATAAGCCCTCCGTTTTTCAACGTTTCAAGGGCTTTATTCACATCTTCTTTATGTACCGCGGTATACGTCATTAAACCGCCACATTGTGCTCGCGTAATGCGTCGTTTAAGGAAGTTTTCTTGTCGGTAGATTCTTTACGCTGACCAATAATCAAAGCACAAGGTACCTGGTATTCACCTGCAGGAAATTCTTTTGTATAGGAGCCCGGTATAACCACAGATCGTGCGGGAACGTAGCCTTTGTATTCTACGGGCTCGGCCCCCGATACGTCAATGATCTTTGTTGATGCGGTTAATACCACATTGGCGCCTAAAACCGCTTCTGTTTCCACGCGAATACCCTCCACGACAATGGCACGTGAGCCTACAAATACATTATCTTCAATAATAACCGGTGCGGCTTGGACGGGTTCCAGGACCCCACCGATACCCACACCCCCGCTTAAGTGGACGTTTTTACCGATTTGTGCACAGGAACCTACGGTAGCCCAAGTGTCCACCATTGTACCTTCATCGACGTAAGCACCGATGTTTACATAAGAAGGCATCATGATAACGCCTTTCGATAGATAGGCACCGTAACGCGCGCTCGCGCCCGGAACCACACGTACGCCAAGAGACTTGTAATTCGTCTTTAACTCCATTTTATCATGATAGACGAATGGGTTATTATGAACTTCTTTCATTTCCTGAATAGGGAAATAAAGAATAACGGCTTTTTTAATCCAGTCGTTCACATGCCAACGGGTGCCAATCGGCTCGGCGACACGTAATTTACCTTTGTCCAGCTTATCGATGACCACTTTAACAGCCTCATAATGTTCCTTATATTCTAATAATTGCCTGTTTTCCCAAGCATCGTCAATTAATTTTTGCAATTTGTGTAAGTCCATTTTTAATTATTATGTTGTAAAATGAAGAGTTGGAATACTAACGTATATAAAACACTTGGACTCCGGCACTGCGTATCGTGCGCTCATTCATGTCATTGAAGGACAAATATAATTGAATAATATCTAAATGTAAAAACCTAGCAAAGGTAATTTAAATGAAAAGAAAACCCCTATTTTTGCAATATGGGAGCAGAAACGGAAAAACTACGCATAGATAAATACTTGTGGGCAATTCGTATATTTAAGACAAGAAGCTTGGCCACGGAAGCGTGTAAAGCGGGACGAGTGAAGCTGAACGGGCAAAATATAAAGCCCTCCTATATGGTGAAAATAGGAGAAATATATTCGATTCAAAAGGGTATCGAACGCAAGGTGATCCACGTGACGGGATTATTGGAACGACGGGTAGATGCCAAAACAGCAGTCCAGTTTTATGAAGACCAAACACCGGTGGAAGAAACATATGCTTATAAGTCTACATTTCATGCACCTGTGCTAAAGCGAGATCGTGGTACGGGACGGCCAACGAAAAAAGATCGTCGGGAGATAGACGATTTAAAGTCGGATTTGTGGGAAGATGACGACGCTTGATGTTGATGATTATTTAGGATGTAAATATAGCAGATACAGTTTTGTCTTTTTGGGGTATGAAGCATGACCACTTATTGCGGGTATTGGCTACTATCTGTTTCTTCATATTGCTTTTTTTGCAGTATAAACTTTTGTCCAGTTCATACGAAATTGAGCATAAGGAGTTTTCAAAAACGGAAAAAAAATATATAAAAGAGGCGTATGAATTAGCCATCATAAACGATAAGCTATATCCGAGCGGTCAGGAAGTGATCGATGAATATTTGAGTAAAGATGAGCTGTTTTCGTTGCAGAAAAAGCTGGACAACAATCCGATTGCATTAAAAGATTCCCTGATAGCCTTACGAGACCATGTTATACTGGAATTGCGGGCTAAGTCGAATATGGATTCCTTATTGTCGGCTATTTTAGAATTACAACAGTTGGATTTAGAAGAATATGGCTATGCGTTAACACTGGATCACGTAGCGGTATCTTTTGACGGTAAAAAGTATATACATCTTAGCCAGCAGGACAGCCTTAAACCAGTTCTTATCGATGGTGATGGTCATTATATATCTCCGAATAATGTAATTACTTCGGTTTCCGTGAGCGCATACGAACCCTATAGCTACCTGATGAAATTTACACTTTATGGATTGGATTTGACACAACGCCGCAAGGTCTTTAAGAAGATATTTCCTCTTTTAGCGCTTACGGCCGTGAGTGTCCTAATGATCGCAGTCACTTATCTAAGGACATTCCGCAGTTGGCAGAAACAAAAGAAACTGAATGAGATTTCACAAGACTTTCTGAATAGCATCACCCATGAATTTAAAACCCCGATATCTTCTATCGCTGTTTCTGTAAAGAACTTATTACGGGAAACACAAGGACTGCAAAACGAGCGTATAGCACAAAGTATTGAGGTTATTGATCGGCAATCGAAACGAATTGACCAGATGGTCGATCAAGCCCTTTGGATTTCGATGTTTAATCCCGATCAGTTGTGCTTTGAACGACGAAATTTGACAGAAGATCTTGAAAAAATAGTTTATGATTTACGGCTAAAATACGTGCAGAACCCAAATGTTTATATTGATATTGAAACGGGAACCGAAGAGATTTTTGCGGAATATGATTTGTTTTTACTCACCACTGCTGTTAACAATTTAATTGAAAATGGTATTAAGCATAATCATATTGTAGAAAAAGAAGTCACCCTTCGTTTGCTCTCCAGTGGACGACAGATTATCTTGGAGGTGTTGGACAATGGGGAAGGGATAGATCATCAAGAACGACGTCACGTTTTTAGAAAATTTTATCAAGGAGAAAAAGGAAAGGAGAAGGGAGGCCTGGGATTAGGGCTTTATTATGTACATGAGATGATCCGAATACACGCTTGGCAGCTAGAACTAGCGTATATCGATGGGGAAGGGATGTCCGTTAAAATCATTATTCCGACGCGTAGGTAATTCCGTATCGGAACACCTTTTGCTAGCATTAACATCCGCTTAACATGTTTGTGTTGTTATGCAGTTTAGTTTAGTGTTTCGCTAAGAGGTGATTTAAGATCTATGTATGATGAACGGGAAGCTTTTATTGATAGAGGACGATCAGGATCTTGGGCAAGAAGTTAAAAATTATCTAAATGCGGTCGGGTTTACAACGAAATTAGTGCCGAGTGCTTTCGGTGCGACGGAAAGTTGTAAAGAAGAGGAATTCGATCTGTTGATTGTCGATGTACAGTTGCCTGGGATGGATGGATTTGAATTAATCGAAGTTGTCCGAAAAATAAGACCTACGACTGCTTTCTTGTTTCTGACAGCCAGGAATCAGCGGCAAAGCCGTTTAAGAGGGTTGAAACTTGGAGCGGCGGACTATATAACAAAACCTTTTGATGCCGAGGAGCTCGTATGGCGTATTCATAATATTTTGAAAAGAAACAATGGAGAAATCGTACATCAAAAGTTAGGGTTCGGTGATGTAATGCTAGACTGTAATACGATGCGGTTGACTATTGGTAAACAAAAGGAGTATAAGTTAACGACTAGAGAGTTTGAATTGTGGAAATTTCTCCTCGCTCAGGAAAATAAAGTATTGAAGAGGTCGGATATACTCCTTCATATCTGGGGTAAGGACGACTATTTTTTAGGGCGTAGCTTGGATGTATTTATTAGCCGGATACGTAAGATTCTTCGGTTCTCCGGTAACGTTGAATTAGAAACTGTTTTCAAAGTTGGATTTATAATGAAGGAGAAAAAATAGGAATAATATCTCCTGCACCTATCGTTGATAAATACAGAAGATATTATGTTTTCTTTTAATAACCCGGATTCTGTTTTAGATTAGGGTTAATTGATAACTGAACCTGTGGTATTGGAAACAATGTTTTGTGCTCCGATGAGCTTTTAGGGTCATGATCCCACCACGTGGCGGTATGAAATCTGCCAAACCGGATGAGATCGGTGCGTCGTTTACCCTCAAAGATAAACTCTCGTCCCCGTTCGGCAAGCAGCTCCTCCAGCGTGAGACTGGATTCGGTATATTTTTCATTAGCCCAATCTTGTTCAGCGAATGCCCGTTCACGCGATTTATTGATCAATTGTACTGCGTCTGTAGTAGCAGCTCCTCCGTTCTTACGCATTAACGCCTCTGCCTTGTTGAAATAAATCTCTGTTAAACGATAAATAATATAATCGTTCTCTTGGTAATTGGGGTCGCTCTGTATACCCGATTTATATTTATGGAACCGTGCACCAGAATTTTCCTCCCCTTCGGTCATCGATCCTTCTGATGTTAAATCTCCTTCACTTTCTCTTCGGATCGTATTCACGTATACCAATGGTTTGCCATTCCATTCTTCGGTGCCTAAAACGGGTGTCGTCGTTCCGTATTTATATTGCGGCCCGAATAAAAACCAGTCCTTTTTTCGCATATCATTCTCCGCATAGGCATCGAAAGCCGAGGGGATAACGACAAATGCATTCCATCCACCATACGTTACGTTCAATGCTTCCCTCATGTTGTCATACCCCATATAAAACCCACCCCAGTCAAAGGTAAATCCAGCCTGTCGGCTATATTCAAACTGAAAGAGTGACTCCGGGTTGGCGCTGTTTGTATTCGCAAAAAGTTCGTTGATATCAGCGGAAAGTTGCGGTATACCACCGACTCCTCCTGCTTCTCCAGAAATAATTTTGTCACAAGCAGCCACACAATCATCCCATCTTGCCGTTCCAGACCATTCTTCCGCATTGAGGTACAATTCGGCTAACATTGCGTAAGCTGCTGCGGTAGAAATCTGTCCAACCGTAGAGGCTTCCGTCAGCGGCAGCTTATCCATATTATCTAATAGCTCTTTTTCTACGAATGCAAAAACTTCTGCCCTAGGTTGTGTTTCAGGGTTTTGGGGGGAGAGCGGTACTTCCAGCGCAAGGGGAACATTTCCCCACATGTCCATTATTTTGAGGTAATGGAACGCGCGCAGGACCTTCAACTGTGCAAGGACTTGTTCATGTTCTTCGGTGGTCATATCGATCTGTGCGACATCCAATTGACTGATATCATTCAATGCACCATTTACATGTCCAAGGCCTGTCCACATGAGTTCCCATGCAGTAATCATACGATTTTCGTTGGGTGTCCAAGTGTGATAATGCATCCTGATGTGATCGCCATTATCATAACCATGTTTTCCTTTTTGAGGCCAAGCTATCTGATCCGCGCTCAATTCGGCATGATAATAATGCCCACTTCCACCTGTCGGCGCTAACCACGCCTGCATGTGGGTAAAAGGGCGTAGCGCGGCCTGCATGACTTCTAGCTTATTTTTATAAAAACGGTCTTTTTCCAACGTACTATACAGGCTTTCGTCCAAGTTGGTGCAGCCCGTGAAGTTTAGTGTAAGTGCAGCTGTCAAAGCAAATAAAGTTGCGTATCTTCTAATAGAAATTTTCATAACATTCTTCCTTAAAAACCAATATTTAATCCCAAAAGCCATGATTGTGTTCTCGGGTAAAATCCCCGTGAATCTATTCCGCCATCAAACCCTGTATCTTGTAGTTCGGGGTCTAATCCGGAATACGAAGTAATTGTTGCGATATTTCGTCCCGTTAAATACACATATAGATTCCGTACAAGAGGTGTTTTCGTTTTGATATTATACCCTAATGTAATATTGTCGATCTTAACGAACGATCCGTTCTCCAGGTAGTAATCGGAATATTGTGGATCGTCGTTTAATGCTTGGTGTTTTTCAAATGCCGATTCCAGCACATTATTGGGTAACCACCGTTTATTACCGAAGAACATATCAGCTGTATTTAAAATATCATATTTAAATTTACCTCTCAAGAATACGGTCAAATCAAAATTCTTATACGTGAATCTATTGCCGAGCGACGCTTGGAATTTGGGGATACCATTTCCGATGTATGTCAAATCGTTGTCGTTCATGTCTGCAGCGCTAGCGGTAGAACCATCTTCTTTATAAAACAGCCAGTTGCCATCATCGGTAAGCCCAGCATAACGCTTACCATAGAACGATCCTACCTCGCCTCCTTCTTCCAAACGTATGGCATCACCTAAATTTCCGGGGGAAGGGAGCCCTCCAAAAGTCAGCCAATCGCTCTGGAAGATATCGCTGGATAGTTTCGTTAATTTGTTTTGTTGGTAGTTTCCTGCAAAATCGACGGACCAGGTAAAATTCTCTTTTTCGATCGCGGCGTAAGATAACTGTAACTCCATTCCTTTGTTGGTAACCGCTCCCACGTTATACCATATGCGTGGTTGTAAGTACGAAGGTTGCTGCGCACGGTATTCGTTCAACAGGTTGCTCGTGCGACGATGGTAAACATCTAACGCGCCTGACAGCTTGTTGCCAAAAAGAGAAAAGTCTAATCCAATATTAGTTTCCGCTTTTTCTTCCCATTTTAAGTCTGGGTTCGGGTTGGAGACGATACCATATGTTTCGTAATAGGTGCCGTTCTGTGGATAGACCCCACCGGTGCCCAAACGGATTAAAGATTGGTAGTTTGGAATGCCCTGATTTCCCGTAACCCCATAGCCAATCCGTAATTTAAGGTCATTTACGATTTCTTTATTGGTGAAAAATTCCTCGTTGGTTATGTTCCACCCTGCAGAAATAGCCGGGAAATTACCCCATTTGTGGTTTGCGCCAAAACGAGATGATCCCTCTCGGCGTAAAATAGCCGTCACGAAATACCGATCGTCAAAATTATAATTTGCACGTCCAAAAAAAGCAACCAAGGTATTATCTTCCTTGAACGAACCTGCTAATGGCGGTGGCAAGGTTTTATCACGTAGTGCTAATCCGCTACCCAAATCCCAATCTAAAAAACCGTCTGTTGTCAAACCATTATTTCCTACATGAAAGCGTTCTAATGTGCTATATTGATAGCTATATCCCAATAGTCCGGTTACTTTATGCTTTTCATTGAAAGTTTGTTGGTAATCAATTGTCGATTCAAAAGTTTTTGTCCATTCCAGCTCATTTCTTTTAGCTGCAAAGGCCATTCCACGATAGTCCGTTTGTAGGCGCTGGTCCCAATCTAAGGTAGAACGGTATAACCTATCGTTGAATGTTCTCCTGACGTACGAGCCGAATGCCGACACACTTAATTGATCGAGGATTTGTAACTTCAGTTTGCTGTCGCCCGAAAATGACTGCTGGTCTCTCTCAAAAATACGGTGTGCTAACCGGCTCAAGGGATTGTAATTATTGTACTCTTGTGTTTCGTAAAAAGTACCGTCTTCATTGATCAACGGAGCTGTCGGGTTGCGTTGTACAGCCTGTTCGAAATCACTCCCGGTTGTTTTGCCGTAATCTGCTGAAGTAAAGTCGTTGTTTACACCACCTCCCAATAGGTTTGCTTTACTGAAGTTTGCGGCTATGTTGGTAGATATCGTTAATCGATTGCCAAGTCCGGTCTGCGTAAAATTAAATCGCCCGCCAAATTGTTCCTTTCCGCTTGCTTTTGCAATACCCTCCGCATTTTCAAAGTTAATGGCTGCGCGATAGGTAGAATTGTCACCTCCACCGCTTGCGACAAAATTATGAAAATGAGAAAAGTTGTCTTTGTTAACCAATTCGTCGAACAAATCAGTAGATGCCCCAAGGTCCAAATTTGGTCTGTCCTGACCGTTCACCACGAGTTCCCTAAACTTCGATGCATTCAACATAGCAGGTCGCTTATCTACAAATTCTCGCTGTCCATAGGTGTAGTATTCAAATTGTGGTGTGCCAGCCCTTCCCTTTTTTGTCGTCACCAAGATAACGCCACCGTTACCTCTTGTTCCATAGATAGCCGCTGCCGAACCGTCTTTTAAAACATCGATAGATTCAATGTCTCCTTGTTTGATGAGATCCAAGCTTCCGCCCGGGATCCCATCAATGACGACCAAAGGGGTATTTGTTCCTTTAATAGATGCCATTCCCCGAAGTTGTATGTTTGTTTGCCCATTCGGATTGCTCCCTTGTGGACTTGTAATATTAAGTCCGGCGACTTTTCCTTGTACTAACTCCATTGGATTCCGAACACCACCGCGATTGAAATCTTTCTCTTTAACGGAAGCTACGGCCGACGTTATTTCGCGCCTGCTCTGGGTACCGTATCCTACAACAACAACCTCTTCCAATGTTTCCTCGTCAGGAACTAAGCTGAATTCTACCTGTTCGGCGACAGGAAGTTCCAGCGATCCATACCCGATAATGGAGGCAACGAGTACCTCACCAGCACGGGCTTCGATAACAAAATGACCGTTTTGATCAGTTTGTGTACCCCGATCTGTACCTTTAACGACGATACTGACAGCTGCTATAGGTTGGTTTGTTTTAGCGTCTATAACCGTTCCCTGTACTTTAAGTTCCTGTAAGACGGAATGTTGCCTCAGTGAAATAAGCTGATTCGATTTAGCAGGTTGTGTCGGTCCGATATAAGCGACCAGAAGCGCTAATGGTATAACAATTTTCTTCATGGTTTTTAGCAATAAGTAAATGTAATGTGTATTCTGTTTATATGTTTGAAAGCTTTGATGCCAACTGCGATAGCTGATTTATACATTGATGAATGCTAATTTACATCTACTCGGTATGTGTACTTGTTAATGACTGGTTAACGACTTTTTAAATTTGACATGAACATCCCTTTGGAAACTTCCTTGTATTCCATCATCTGGTTCGGGATGCGCAATAGAAATTCCTGTCGAACAATAGTTCTTCGTTCGATAGATATGATGTTACATGGGAGAGAAAGTCTTCGGTTATACCGATTACTCTGGAATACGGTAGTGGCCCATATATCTTACAATGCTGTTTGCCCGTCGGTTGACATAGGCAGACGGACGTCTAGCGTCCCATTTTTGCGGGCTTGGCAGAATGGCAATAATCAATGCGGCTTCTTTTCTTGTCATGCTTTTAGCCGATTTGTGAAAATAATAATTCGCCGCTGCTTCTGCTCCATATACGCCTTGCCCCATTTCAATGACATTCAGGTATACTTCTAAAATACGTTTTTTGCTCCAAAAAGCTTCTATAAGGACGGTGAAATACGCTTCCATTCCCTTTCGGAACCAAGAACGCTGTGGCCACAGAAAGACATTTTTTGCTACCTGTTGGCTGATGGTACTGCCACCCCTCAAGGTCTTACCGGCTTGATTTCGTTCGATCGCCTTTCGGATCGCTTTCGTATCGAAACCGCTGTGCGATATAAAATAGGCATCCTCTCCTGCAATGGCGGCACGCTTGAGGTTGTCGGATATGTCCTCATACGGCAGCCACTTCTTGTCTATCTTCCATTCTTTACCGGCGGCTTTTCGTTCAAAAGCGCGCTTGACCTGGAGATAGGTGAGAGGCGGGTTTATGAAAGTAAGTAGTAATACCCAGGTAATGGTACCTCCAAAAAAAGCAATAACAAGACGTATCAACCATTTTTTGACAAGGGTATTCAACTTATTCGCTGTTGTTTTTTTCTTTGTATTCTTTCTTTTTGATGACCGCTTGATTGCCATTTTTTTCTTGGTTCGATACACAAAACTAGAAGATTTTTTTCAAAATAGCATTCACCTTGTCAAATCACATCATTTCCCTTATTTTTACGATTCATTAAAAAATCATAAAACCATTGGCAAAGGCGAAAAAACAAACACCTTTAATGCAGCAATATAACACGATCAAGGCGAAATATCCAGGTGCGTTATTGCTGTTTCGAGTAGGCGATTTTTACGAAACGTTTGGAGACGACGCGGTCAAGGCAGCAGGAATTTTGGGGATCGTTTTGACAAAACGAGGAAACGGCACCGAATCGGAAACGGCACTCGCGGGTTTTCCTCACCATTCTTTAGAGACGTATTTGCCGAAATTGGTGCGTGCAGGACAACGTGTTGCGATATGCGACCAGTTGGAAGATCCTAAGCAAACTAAAACGATCGTCAAGCGTGGTGTCACCGAGTTAGTGACGCCGGGAGTCTCCTATAATGACAATATCGTACAGCAGAAAGCTAATAATTATCTGGTATCTATTTTTAGCGAAAAAGGACAATATGGGGTGGCGTTCCTGGATATATCTACCGGGGAGTTTTTGGTGACACAAGGAAACGCCGGTTATGTAGATAAACTTTTGCAGGGCTTTAAGCCGACCGAAATTATTTTACCTAAAAAACAGTATAGGGACTTTTTAGAACAGTTTGGTAGCCAGTATTATACCTACACGTTAGATGAATGGCCCTACACGGGAGATTATGCTACCGAAACTTTACTGAAGCATTTTGAGGTCAAGTCTATGAAGGGCTTTGGAATCGATCGGATGCCCGTAGGCATTGTTTCTGCTGGTGTTGCTCTACATTATCTAAATGAGACAGAACATCGGAATCTACAACATATATCGAATATCTCCCGCATTGAGGAAGATCGTTATATGTGGTTAGACCGTTTCACCATACGCAATTTGGAGCTTATCGGTTCACCAAATGAAAATGCCGCGACCTTAGTTGATATCCTCGATGAAACTGCATCACCTATGGGTGCGCGGCTATTGAAGAGATGGATGGTGATGCCATTGAAAGATCTACAGTCTATAAATGAGCGACTGCATGTGGTATCTTTTTTTTATGCGAATGCGACCTTACGGGACGAGCTAATCCGGGAAATAAAGCAAGTGGGCGATTTAGAGCGTTTAATTTCTAAAATCGGCCTTCAAAAAGCGAACCCGCGGGAGATTACGCAGTTGAAGCGTGCCCTATATGTCGTGGAAAAACTGAAAGCCCTAACGCATCAAGACACATCGGAGGCATTACGAATCATATCGGACCAGCTGAATATTTGTCAGGATATTCGGAACAAAATGGAGCGGACTTTGCACCCAGAGCCTCCCGTATTACTTCATAAGGGGAATGTGATTGCCGATGGGGTAGATGAAGAATTGGATAAATTACGTAAAGTAGCTTTTGGTGGTAAAGACTATCTTTTGGAAATACAACGTCGGGAATCGGAAGCAACGGGCATACCCTCATTGAAAATAGCATTTAATAATGTCTTTGGATACTATTTGGAAGTGACCAATACGCACAAAGATAAAGTCCCCTCATCTTGGGTGCGTAAACAGACGTTGGTAAATGCAGAGCGGTACATTACAGAAGAACTCAAGGAATACGAAGAGCAGATATTGGGCGCAGAAGAGAAGATGCAGGCGATTGAGAATCGTATTTATGCGGAGCTTTTGCTTGATATTGCGACTTATATTAAACCTATTCAACTAAATGCCCAGCTAATAGCTAAGCTTGATGTACTGTTGAACTTTGCACGGATTGCGGAGAAGAACTTTTATGTGAAACCGCAACTCAGCGATGGGAAGATATTAGATATCAAAGGTGGACGGCACCCGGTTATTGAGAAGCATTTGCCTATAGGCGAGGATTATATCACCAATGACACGTTATTGGATCCAGAAACGCAACAAATCATTATAATCACTGGTCCCAATATGGCCGGTAAATCAGCGCTATTGCGTCAAACAGGCTTAATTGTATTGATGGCTCAGATAGGCAGTTTTGTGCCAGCAAAAGAGGCGTCTATCGGTCTGGTAGACAAAATATTTACGCGGGTTGGCGCATCGGATAATCTTTCCTCTGGTGAATCGACGTTCATGGTGGAAATGAACGAAACAGCCAGTATTATGAATAATTTGTCTGATAGATCGTTGGTGTTATTGGACGAAATTGGACGCGGAACGAGTACCTATGATGGTATATCCATTGCATGGGCAATTGCGGAGTTTCTCCATAACCATCCCTTTGCACGGGCGAAAACACTCTTCGCAACCCATTACCACGAACTAAACGAGCTGACAAACTCCATGTCGCGTATCAAAAATTTCAACGTCACGGTCAAGGAGATGAATAACAAGGTAATCTTCTTACGGAAACTGGTTCCAGGTGGATCAGAGCATAGCTTTGGTATCCATGTGGCTAAATTAGCCGGGATGCCACCGAAGTTAATTGGACGTGCCAATGAAATCTTGAAGCGCTTAGAGCAAGAACGTACAGGAGGGGAGCAGATTAAAGATAGTATGCGTAAAATACAAAAGCAGGCCTATCAATTACAAATGTTTTCCATCGATGATCCTGTTTTAGAAAAGATAAGAGATATGTTGAATAATCTTGATGTAAATACGTTGACACCGGTGGAAGCACTGATGAAATTGGATGAAATACAACGGTTGTTAAAGAATTGATTTTCCACTTTTGACCGCAAAAGTGGAGCGAACCGACCAACGGGAGCTCATGAACACCCAAATAAACACTTGTTCATAAACTCGTCGCTTCGGATGTTTTACATCGTGGGTAGTACTAAGGATGAATTTCTACAGTTGTAAAACATCGGGATGCGACATTTTAATGTTAAGGGAGGGGAAGTGCATTGGATGTAGAAACTATCCGAAGTGTTCAGCGAAGCGTCACTTCGGATTTTATTTTTGGTTAAGAGGGGTTCATGCATTTGTATTGTCCCACCCTTAACTTTTTAGAGGTCGCATCTGGCTATTTGAGGTTTGTAGAAATATTCCTTTGCACTACAAATCCTCTCAAATAGCCAAAGCGACGAGTTTTTTGTTACTTTTTTGCGGAAAAAAAGTAAAAGATAAATCTTTTTAAAATCTAAAAAACAATTGCAAACTGCCGTAATTCGGTTGGACTGACGTTAGGAGGTTGCTGTCCCAATTGTAGGGGACATAATGATAAGCTGCTTCCAATCCAATATAGGTTTTTCCGGAGAGATGGCGCATAGCGGATAGAGCCAGGCTACTGCGCATGGTGTTTATATAGAAATGACGAACAGATCGTGTTTCGTAATAGTCATAACCATCATCGTAGTAGCCTTCATTGACCTCTGAAAGCCCTGTCGTTGCCATTTCCCAGAATAGACCAACTTTAGGGGCTATAATAAACTTATCGTTGTCGAAAACCTTATATCCCACTGTACCGCCGATGCCAAGGCTTGCCATTGATCGAATGACTTCTATCTCATCGTATAACCTATATTCTACCTCTCTGTCGTTGCTGTTGATGCGTACCTTTAAACCCGCTTCAAACAAAAAGGGATTGGAAAGTCTAGAAGAAAATAGAACGCCGACAGCGGGGCTTGTTGTAAATACAGGGGCGGAACCTGTTAACGGAAACTCGGCACCTGCGTAAACACTCACGCCATGACGGTTCTTACCGTAATACTTATCAGAAGTGGGTTTTGGGGTATTGTTGCCGCTCGGTTGACGAGTCGCTCCATCATGCACCTGATAAAATTCATCAATGTGGTCAGCAAACAGCAGCGCAATTTTCTCTTCTTGTTCGGTCAAATTATAAGAGGGAGAGTTTAATAGCGCTAAAGCTTTGGTTTTGGTCAATGAGTCGATGGCATGCCGTAGCGGCACGAAGTCAAAGTCTGATCGGTTTTCGCGGTATATTTCGGCGTGTTTTTCCTCGACCGAATAATCCCAGCGCATCACCAATACCTCTTGATAGTCTTTGGATAAATAATTTGCTATGATATCTCCCGTTGTTTTTTTCTCGATTAAAGCACGTAGGATCCGCAACCGTTGTGTGAATTCATTTTCTCCACAAGTACTCTGAATCGTGTTTAAGACAGGTTCTAGCCTTTCAAAATCATTTTTACGAAAAATATCGACAAGTTGTTCCAGGGCTACTTTCGTTATTTGTTCACAGTCCTGCCATTTTATAGATATATTATGTTGTTCTTTGCCATAACCATCGATGGGAAGAGAGGCAAACTGTATAAACAGGAGAAATGTTAAAATTTTAGCCATGGCGTAATGAATCGCCAACCAAAGTACGGAATTTTTACTTTTTTCCCTCAAAAAAAATAAACAAAACCGAGCGCAGCGAGCTCATGGATACCAAAATAAACACAAATCCATAAAACTCGCCACTTTAAAATTGGATGCGTCCCACTACCCCGCACCTTTCCCGCATCGAGAATAGTTTACATGTCGCATTAAGAGATTAAGGATGGAATAGTACAATTGCACCAGCCGTTCTTTAACTTTTTAGGTCGCATCCGGAATTTTGAGGTTTGTAGGAACCCCCGTTTTTTGCACTTTCCATTTTCTCAAAAATCCAAAGCGACGATTTTTGCGTTCCTTTTTCTAAAAAAGGGGCAAAGAAAAATTACCTTTGTACTATGCGTTCGGTTTTTCGTTTTAAACAGTTTGAGGTAGATCAGGGTACTTGTGCAATGAAAATTAATACAGATGGTGTGTTGTTGGGTGGTTCTACTTATTTTCCGGAAGCGAGACGTATATTGGATGTCGGAACTGGTACCGGTGTTATAGCATTGATGCTCGCGCAAAGTCATCCCCATGCCTATATCGATGCAGTCGAAATTGACGATGCTGCGTACCAGCAAGCCGATATTAATTTTCAAAAATCAGATTTTGCGGAACGTCTGAAGGTGTTCTTAGGTTCATTTGCGGATCTTCAACCGGAATTAGCTTATGATTTGATCGTATCGAATCCACCATTTTATACGAATTCACTTCATAATCCCGATACGCGAAAACGTCTAGCAAAACATACAGACATGTTATTTTTTGAAAAACTGTTGTCTTTTGTATCGCGCTACTTAACAGATAACGGGCAATTTAAACTGATTATTCCGGCTGCATTGGCAGACGAAGAAATTGCACCTATTCTTTCTGACTATAAATTGTATGTGCAGGATGAAATAGCCATATCATCTTTTTCGAAGGAGCTGCCAATGAGGAAAATATGGGGGATTGGAAAGAAAGAAGTACCTCTGAAAACAACGGTTCTTCATATTTATACAGAAAGAGGTATTTATTCTGCAGATTATAAAACATTATTGAAACCTTATTTTTTAGCGTTCTGACATGACGAAGATTGGACTTATATCGGATACCCATGGTTTTTTGGATGAGGCTGTTTTCAATTATTTCGATCAGTGTGATGAGGTATGGCACGCAGGAGATTTTGGATCTGTCGCCATAGTCGATACACTAGCGGCTTTTAAGCCTTTTAAGGGCGTATGGGGAAATATTGATGGGAAGGATGTACGAGCAGTGTGTCCAGAGCATCAGCGGTTTTTTTGCGAGGGAGTCGATGTGTGGATGACGCATATCGGAGGTTATCCCGGACGATACGCGGTGCAGGTGAAACCGGAAATTGTTCTTCATCCCCCAAAGCTTTTTATCTGTGGCCATTCTCATATCCTAAAGGTACAGTTTGATCCAAAACTGGGTTTGTTGCACCTCAACCCCGGTGCTGCTGGTAAACAGGGTTGGCATACGGTGCGTACGTTAATGCGTTTTGATATTAACGGAGATAAAATAGAAAACTTGGAAGTGATTGAGTTGGGTGTGCGGTAGAAAACGAAAATTTATAGGCTGTCCCGAACCTCCACTAAGAATTTCTTAAGCCGTTCTAACGAGTCGATAACCCGCTGATTCTCTTTTACTTCATTTTTATTGGACCGAATATAATCCCTGGCGCCCTGCAGCGTATACCCCTTATCTTTTACAAGATTAAAGATGATTTTTAAATTGGAGATGTCGTTTTGCGTGAAAAGACGATTCCCTTTTTTGTTTTTCTTGGGTTGTATAATATCAAACTCCCGTTCGTAAAAGCGTATCTGTGACGCATTTACATCGAACATGGCAGTCACCTCACCCATGGTATAGTATAGCTTGTTTATTTCGCGTTCTTTGTACGGCATATGTTCCAAGAATTTGTAACCTAAACAAATATATACAATTTTATGTCGAAGGACAATAATCTGTCTTTTTACTTTCTAAGTAAAAAGATGTAAGTTTGGATATGCACATACTTACATGGGTAATAGGAACGGAGGAAATTATTATCCTTTCTATTCTCGTCTTGATTTTGGTTTTTTTTGGGGTTGTTTTTAGTCGTTTGTTGAAGCGGAAGTAATGATAATCTGCATCGCCAGTATCTTGATAAAATCCGTACCTTTGCTTCTAAAATACAAAGTTTGAAATTATGAGTACACAAAAAGGTCCTATTTCTCAATTTATTGAGAAAAACTACCTGCATTTCAATGCGGCTGCTCTGGTAGATGCGGCCAAGGGATATGAAACGCACCTATTGGAAGGTGGAAAGATGTTAGTCTCTCTAGGCGGTGCGATGAGTACGGCTGAATTGGGGATTTCATTGGCAGAAATGATTCGGCAAGATAAAGTCCACATTATTTCTTGTACAGGTGCAAACCTCGAAGAAGATGTCATGAATTTGGTGGCTCATTCCCATTACAAACGCGTGCCGAATTACCGAGATTTAACGCCGGAGCAAGAGCGTGAATTGCTTGACCAGCATTACAACCGTGTAACGGATACCTGCATTCCGGAAGAAGAAGCTTTTCGCCGTTTACAGAAACACTTGGAAGATGTATGGCATGCTGCCGAAGAAAAAGGAGAACGTTATCTACCGCATGAGTTTCTGTATCAGGTGGTGAATTCGGGTGTATTGGAGCAATACTACGAAATTGATCCGAAGAATTCTTGGATCGTGGCAGCTGCAGAGAAAAACCTCCCTATTGTATGCCCAGGTTGGGAAGATTCTACAACCGGAAATATCTTTGCTTCGAATGTGATTAAAGGTAACTTGAAAGCCAGCACGGTGAAGTCAGGTATTGAATATATGATCTATTTAACAGAATGGTATCGCGCTAATTCCGATGGTAAAGGAGTAGGATTCTTTCAGATTGCGGGCGGTATATCAGGGGATTTTCCTATCTGTGTTGTTCCGATGATGTATCAGGATTTAGAATGGGAAGACGTACCTTTTTGGTCTTATTTCTGTCAGATATCGGATTCCACAACCTCGTATGGTTCGTATTCAGGTGCTGTTCCTAATGAGAAAATTACCTGGGGTAAATTGGATGTTGATACACCAAAGTTTGTCGTAGAGTCGGATGCGACTATTG
Source organism: Sphingobacterium arenae (assembly GCF_014692505.1). GTDB lineage: Bacteria > Bacteroidota > Bacteroidia > Sphingobacteriales > Sphingobacteriaceae > Sphingobacterium > Sphingobacterium arenae. The sequence goes on from NZ_JACNYK010000001.1 coordinate 1,265,361, forward strand.
TGGCACCGTTGATTTTCTCTTATATTTTGGGATATTAATCTTTCTCTCCTCCTTGATGAGTCATTTAAAAACGAATAATCCTGTTGCGCTTCAAGCGTTGATGTCAGAAACCCTTTTTATTCCCAAGGAGAAAGCGGACTTTGTAGCGCCGCGCTCGGGGAACGTGCTGGATGGCGGGACAGGAGGAGAGACAGAAGAATTTATTTATCAAGGCGATAAATCTACGGGAATCTTGTTTATTTTGCGGTATCCAGATTTCCCGTATTTTTCGCCGCAGGCGGAGGATGCCTTTGTGAAAACCTTGGGTGCGTTGAATTTGTCGTTTGAAAATGTAGCGGTTGTCAATCTAGCAAACTCCCATAATCCAAATGATTTCAAGCGGATTATGCAGTTTTTTCAACCGACTAAGATTACATTGCTCGGCGTGGAACCGATCTCGCTCAAGCTTCCCGAGATCGCGCACAATTCGTATATGAAAGGTAAGGTAGCGACCGTCTTCCATACCTTTAGCTTTGAGGAAATGTTTGCCGATGTGCAAAAGAAAAGACTGTTCTGGAATGAATTCAAGACATTTGTGGTGTCATAATTTAGTATAATCTAGGAAATTACAAACATATGGAACTAATTTTTGCGACGAATAATGCCCATAAGCTCGAAGAGGTCCAAGCGATTATTGGCGATAGGTTTGTTGTTAAATCTTTAGCAGATATCGGTTGTACGGATGACATCCCGGAAACAGGTGTGACCTTTGAGGAGAACGCTAAACAGAAAACAGACTATCTTGTTGATAGATACGGCTTGGATTGTTTTGGTGATGACTCCGGGCTAGAGATTGATGCCCTTAATAAGGAACCAGGTGTTTACTCCGCGCGCTATTCCGGTTCGCGTGATATGGAAAAAAATATTGATTTGGTGCTAGCCAAATTGGGCGATAATCCGAATCGAACAGCACGTTTTCGAACGGTGATTTCGCTGTTTCTAAATGGACAGCAATATTTCTTTGAAGGAGCGATAGAAGGAACGATCATCCGCGAGCGTAGAGGATCGGGAGGTTTCGGTTATGACCCTATTTTTATTCCTGCGGGCTACGACCAGACATTTGCAGAAATGACTTCTGAAGAAAAAAATAAAATCAGCCATCGGGCTATTGCGGTTGGGAAATTAGCGACGTTTTTGAAAGAGAATAGTCCTGGTTAAAGCGTTATCTAAAGTAGATTCGCTATTTACCTTTAAAATATCCCAGCACGGCAGCCTTTGGCAATGCTTTTATTCCTTCCTGTACACTTCCCTCATTTTTCCGTACCTCAACAGCTTGACGACGTACGAGTCTGCAACGACGACGCTCCTCATGAGCGTGCCGAGGCCCCGATATGCGGCTTATACGACCATCAAGGAAGCACGGAGGCCCTTCTTACATTCCTTGTTGTCCCTCGACAGCAGTGTGAGTGCCCTCAGAACACCGTATCCGTACGTCTACACGTTATATTCAACCCTCTTTGTAAACTAGCCATCTCTCCATATAGCTATCTCACACCGCAATAACATTTTGAGCAACGGCAATGCCGCATTTACGTCCTTCGACACCACTTTGACGCCCCTCAAGGCGTTCAAGAGGGACGGCATATAGCCATAGAGATTCCTCTACTTGGTTTTGAGGTGCATCAACAAAGCAAAGAGGCTCGTCGTAAAGATAAAGACGTGCCTCAACAAGTCACAGAGGTCCGGGATCGAAGCAAAGAGGGGGCTCGTTAAAGTGAAGACATTCCTCGTTAGGACAAAGAGGTACCTCGCTATGTCGTTCCCGTTCTGCAAAAAATGGAGACAATCCGTTACCAAGTTCTATATATTTTGTTGAACGGATGCAGGTGCCCCGATTGTCATGACGTTATTCGGGGTCAGGTACATTTTCTTTCTCCACAGCTTCTTCTTTTTTAGCTGCTGCTTTCTCCACCTCTTCTTCGGTAGTGATCGGAGCTTCGCCCTCTTGTGGCGCTGGTTCTACCTCTGTTTCATTTTCGTTCGGCTGTTTCGGATCGGTCGGTCTCTCATCCGTCTCATTATTCAAAACAGGTGGATTTTCTGCTGTCTCCTGTTGTGTTGCCGGCTCTTCAGAAGTTTCTGTCAATTCATCGAGTTCCGTTATGTCATCAGGCGTTCCGAGCGGGCTTTCATCCTGTGGGCCTCCCGCAGGAGCTTCTGGTTTTTCGACTTCCCGCTTCCTGTTCATCATATCCTCTTTCGATTTTGGTCGATCTTGTGGGCGCCAGACAAACCCAGGTAAGACTTCATTTTCCTGTGTCACTTGCTTAAAAGGATAAAGCTTCTGGTCTACTTTTCGTATCGTGATGTAGTCAATGATTTTTTTACCCTCCATCTTAATTTTGATACGCGCCCCCCTGTCGTGAAACATCTCCGTTATCCGATGGGTTTTATCGTTCGTGGCAAAGCTTAAATTCTCCGCATTTCCATCCACATACATCCGATCAATGGAATTATTGGCAAAGAAAGCGGTAATTTTTCGACCCTTAAGCTGATTGAACTTAACGGTGTCCAACACGGCGTTTACCATAAAGGCGTTGTTAATCAAAAGTGCATTATCCATGCGTTGATTTTGAATCTGCATATAGATCGTGTCGGAAGAAATTTGAGACCCTTCGGCCCAAATCATGGGACGACCCATAAAACGGAACATGGAATCTGCCATGCCATAGTATACAGAATCAGCTACCGCCTGCAAATCGGATTTGAACATCCGAACATTGTAGTAGGCTTTGACAATACGTGTCCGAGCGGTATCCAGATACGCTTGATTGGTCGTGTCCTTGAATGTCGTATCAGGCGTTTGTGCAACCGATATAGCTTGATTAATGAGACTGTCGGCGGTTGCCTCTTCGGGCATGGTGGCTTGCAGGCGTAAAATCGAATCCTGTGCCATGCTTCGCGCGATATCTGCCCGCGCTGTCTCCTTGATAGCCGCTTTTTTGGTGGAATCAACCGGTGTTACTTTCTTGGTGTCCGCCGGCTTCGCTATGGCTAACTTCTCCTCAACTTTTTGTGCCACGACGGTCTCCACGCTGTCCGTTTTCATCCGGTTAATCGATGCGCTATCGATGGGTATGCTATCTGTGGAGACGCTATCGATTGCTGTTTTAACAGAGTCGGACAGTTGTGTTAGATTATCCGTTTCTATGCCGCTATCCTCCGATCCATAGTCGTCCTCGTCTCCATAATCAATATCCTCATCCGTCTCTATTTCTCCGCCACTCCGATCTAGCTTAAAGTCTAGCGCCTGGTAATCGCGCAGCATAATCATACGGGAATAGAGGGTGTCTGCCGTCATATAAACGGAATCCACCTTAGCGGTGTCCCGGGGAAGTGTCATTTGTGTAGAATCTGCTGCGGTGATAATTTCTTTATCGGCAGCGACATCCTCTTCTTCTATTTGAATGATTTCTTCCTGCGTTACCGTGTCTTTCTTTGCCTCCGTTAGGTCGATTTTAACAGAATCTACCGGAACCATTACCGAACTATCGGCAGGGGCAGAACTGGTCGAGTCGTTCTCCACCACCATGGTGATCAAGGGCTTGTCTGTCATGGTAATCGATTCATCCGCTTGGTCATATAAACCATAACCACCGTACGCATAGAATTTATCCAGCGTATCGACAAATACGACATTCCGATAGGCTTTTCCTACACCCGTAGCGCGATCGTAGTAAAGACTGTCGCCCTTTAAAAAACGTGTTCCCTCGGTATATAAATTGTTTTTGTTGAAATTGGCGATACCTTTTTCCGTATTGTAGTTGCCTTTTTCGGTGTACAGATTCTCTCCGCTATTCCCTTTGATGTTTGTCGGTCCAAAGAAATAAGTCATCCGCAGATCAGAATTGTACCGCATTGTATCTGTATAGATCTTTACATCCGGTGTGCGCACCACGACTTTATTGCGGAAATAGGCATCTTGTGTGTTTTCGAAGTAGTAGGCATTTCGGGAAGTAATCGTATCTCCTTTGGAAATAATTCTTCCACCTCCGGTGTAGTTGCCTATTTTGTCACGCATCTTGTAAATAAGGTGATTGGTCGTTAAAACCGAGTTGGCATCGACCATGCGTACGTTATTGGTTAATGTAGCAATTTGGGGAGAAGCATCATAATGTAAGCGGTCAGAATAGATGATTGTCCCTGACGGCTGCGTGATGACGACATTGCCGAATGCCTCAAAGAATTGTCGGCCAACCTCATCCTCGTAAATAATGCCGCTGTCGGCAGACAATGTATTCCCTTTATGCGCATACACAGGTTGAATACTGCTAAAACCCTGTTGGTCGATAACCGTACTATATCTCGAGGAGATAAGACGTAACTCCTCCTGAGCAAACACCGATGTAAGCCACATGAGGTTTAAAATAAGTGCAAAACAGTATTTCACGAAGACAAAAATAGTTAATTAAATAGCAAAAATTTGTTAAAGCAATTTTTTTCATGTTCTTTTATCCATGAGTGTTTAATTGTATGGATGAGCACTTCGTGGTTTCCCCGCGAAAAAGAACCAAAACCGAACGAAGTGAGCTCATGGATACCATAATATACACTTATCCATAAAGCTCGCCGCTTCAAATGTTTTACATTTGAGATACTACTAAGGATGATTTTGTACAGTTGTAAAACATTTGGATACGGCATTTCGATGTTAAGGGAGAGACAATGCAATTGTACTATCCCTCATTAACTTTTTATGTCGCATCCGAATATTTGAAGTATGTAGAACCTTCATTTTGCACAGACCTTTGTTTCAAATATTCGCAGCGACGATTTTTTGTACAACTTTTTTCTAAAAAAAGTTGTTTAAGAAAAACAACCCTTAACTTTGACATATGAATCTAGTTCACCGTTTTCAACAGTATATACGAGAAACACTACATATTAGCGCAGATGACAAGGTATTGCTAGCGGTCAGCGGGGGGCGTGATTCGATGTTGATGGCACATCTGTTTATAACGAGTGGCTATACCTGTATAATAGCACATTGTAACTTCCAGTTACGGGAGGGGGAGGCTGACCTAGATGAACAGTTGGTAAGCACATTTGCGCAACAACATAAAGTACCTTTTTTCGCGAGGCATTTTCAAACTACTGACTACGCACAGCAGCATGGCTTGTCCATACAAATGGCTGCCCGCGAGCTACGCTATGCTTGGTTTGAAAAACTACGAGTACAACAGGATGCACGATGGATTGCGATTGCCCAGCACCAGGATGATCATATCGAAACGGTTCTGCTTAATTTGGCAAGAGGAACCGGCTTGCTCGGCCTACAAGGTATCCTCCCTAAAAGAGGAGAGATAATTAGACCGCTTTTACGTTTTTCATCGGAAGAGATCACCACCGGTGTACAGCAATTACAGATCCCATTTCGGGACGACCAATCTAATTTTTCTACGAAATACGCGCGCAACAAAGTGCGGTTGGAAATTATGCCCAAATTCCGAGAAATTACGCCAGAATTTGATGGTATCATGCGAGAGAATATTGTTCACTTTCAAGAGGCATATGATCTGCTCCAGTCTTTTGTTTTGCCGATCCGCGAAGAATTGTTTGTGTTACAGGATAATAGGGTCCGAATTAGCAAGCAAAAATTGGAGCCGTATATTCAACGGCTTCCCTTATTATTTGAATTGTTTAAGCCATACGGTTTTTCTAAGAATGTTTTGACCGACCTACAAGAGCATTGGCGCGGTGAATCGGGGAAAATCTTCCATTCACCACATTATGAATTACTGTTGGATCGGAACGATATCTGGTTGAAATCGAAAAATCTCGTTTCGAATACAGGTAATCTTCTAGAAATAGCTGCGGATAGTGCCAATTTTGCTTTTGGAGATAAACAATTTGAGATGTGTGTCGTAGAAGATACGTCGATTCGCCAATCTGAAAATGTATTACAGGTTGATTTCGAAAAGTTAGTGTTTCCGTTGACAATGCGCTTCTGGCAAGAGGGCGATTATTTTTATCCGCTAGGGATGGGGGGGAAGCGACAAAAACTGAGTGACTATTTCGTGCAACAGAAAATAGGGCGATACGACAAAAATACAATACCGATTTTAATCAACCGAAATGGGGATGTTGTATGGATTGTGAACTATCGTGCAGATAATCGATATCGGATAACAGAAAGTACAAAAAAAGTCTTTACTTTAGTTTGTAAATAAAAGCTATGAGCGGAAATTATCTTTTTCAGGAAAAGCAATATTTGGGACGGGATGCAACATGGATTAGCGTGCGGTTGATTTTGGCCTTATTTTGTTTTGTAGCCTATTATTTGAATATAGAAAATTTACCTTCCCGACAGTTGTTTTTCATTGTTGGTACAGGGGTGATTATTGTTTCTGTGGTCATGATTTATATGGTGCACTATAAAACAACTGTATCGGGTAAGTTTTTAATACTAAGCGGTCTTTGGTCGTCTAAGCTTGTTAAAATAGACTTGTATAATATTGCGAAGGTCGAGCTCAAGCCGTATAGCTCCTTCATCTTCAATAATCCGGTTTATAATTTGCATAAAGGGGGGAAAATACGTTTTTATTCTGGCGGAAAGGATGCGGTGTGGCTGACGGATAAAGAAGGTTTGGTATATATTATCGGTTCGCATAAAGCCGAGGAATTTGCCCGTGCAGTTATGGAAGCAAAACGGAAGCTGAATTCTTAAATTTTGTTAAGGGTTTTGATGCTGACATTCCGTTGACGGTGAAAAAAGAATTAAATTACTAAATTTGAGGAAAACGTAGAAAAAAGCATGGAATTACTTAAAATACTCGCTATCTTTTTGCTGGTCTTTTATGGATTGAAATATTTGTTTCGCCTGCTGATGCCTTTTGCCCTGCGCAAAATGACGGAACGCCTCATGAATAAAGCCCAGCAGCAACAAGCCGCAGGAGGGGGACGCAAGACACATTATTATAATACCACTGGAGGAAACCCTTTTGATCAATTTAAGCAACAAACGCCGCCCAAAAGAGAAGGGGAGGTGCGTGTGGACTATGTGCCGCAAGAGGAAGCGAAACCCAAAAAAGGGGCACAGACGGCGGGTGAGTTTATCGACTTCGAAGAAATTAAATAACCGTTTGCCTCCCACTCTTTTACTTTTGAGTTTTTACTGTATAAAAAAATGTGGTTGAAGCAACTTGCTGTTTTTAATTTTAAAAACTACACGGAATCCTCTTTGGAATTTTTGCCCCAGATAAATGCTTTTGCAGGACTAAATGGTGCAGGGAAAACCAATTTACTAGATGCTATCCATTATCTCGCTTTATGTAAATCTTATTTTAATCCAATAGATTCACAACATATCAAAAAAGGCTGTGACTGGTTTATTGTACAAGGCGAGTTTGAGCGCGAACAGGTGCCGGATGTTATTTCTTGCAGCTTAAAAAGAAATCAGAAGAAACAGTTCAAGCGTAATAAAAAGGATTATCAACGTTTAGCCGATCATATCGGTTTATTTCCGTTGGTGATGATTTCACCTAATGATGCGGCTATCGTGACAGAGGGAAGCGAAGAACGACGTAAATTCATGGATAATGTGATCTCTCAAACCGATAATCATTATTTGGACATTCTTATTCAATACAATAAAATCCTTTTACAGCGTAATACATTGCTTAAGCAGGTAAAAGAGAGAGGAATATTGGACTTGGGCTTATTGGATATTTTGAATCTTCAACTGACCGAAGTAGGGGAGCGGATATTCGAAAGAAGAAAGCAATTTATGGATGAATTTCTTCTTGAATTTGAACGGTACTATGCTTTTTTAACAGATGGTTCGGAAGAAGTTTCGTTGGTTTATGAATCGCCATTGATGGGGGCGGATTTCGGGAAGTTGTTGCGGGATAGTTTGGAAAAAGACCGGGTGTTAGAGCGAACGTCGCAGGGGATACATAAAGATGACCTTGTATTCACTATTCACGATGGCATGGCGTTAAAAAAATTTGGCTCACAGGGTCAACAGAAATCTTTTCTGATCGCGCTGAAGTTAGCGCAATATAGTTTCCTTAAAAACAAAAAAAACGCTAAGCCGCTACTTTTATTAGATGATATTTTTGATAAATTGGATGAGAATAGAACAAAAAAGCTTATGCAGCTCGTTTCAGAGGACGAATTCGGGCAAATATTCATTACGGATACAGAGGCCAAAAGAATAAAAGATATTTTTGAGGAAATAGCGCAACCAATTCGTATTTTTGAGGTGAAAGGTGGCACTATAGATGTATAAAAAGAAACAGGACGAAATCCCGACAAAAGATGATATAGGTATTAAGGAGGCCGTAGAAAAGTGGATTGAGACCTATCGTCTACGTTCTAAATACGATGAATCATCGATCGTGAATGCTTGGCCAAATATAATTGGGAAAGCTATTGCCAATCGTACCCAACAGATCTATATTCGCGATAAAAAATTGTTTGTTAAAGTCGAATCGGCGGTCATTAAAAATGAATTGGCGATGATGCGTCGACAAATAATAGGTCGGGTGAATGAATATGTCGGACACGTGGTGGTAGAAGAATTTATTATTTTATAAGTACTCGTCGAGGTCTCCTTTTCCGTCCCGTATAATTTCAAAATCGCCTGAAGTAACATCCACAACGGTAGAGGCAACATTGTCGCCGTACCCGCCATCAATCACCAAATCTACTAACTCCTCGTATTTTTCATGAATGAGTTCGGGGTCTGTAGAATATTCGATAATCTCATCTTCATCACGAATAGAGGAGGTTACAATTGGATTACCTAGTTCTTTAACTATTTCGCGTACGATGTTGTTATTGGGAACACGAATACCTACCGTTTTCTTTTTGGTACTTAATAGCTTAGGGACTTGGCTGCTGGCATTAAAAATAAACGTGAACGGACCGGGCAATGCCTTTTTTAACACACGGAATACAACGGTATCAAAAGGTTTGGTGTACTGGGAAATATCGGTCAAATCATAGCAAATAAAAGATAGATTTGACTTTTCCGGTTTTAGACCTCTTATTTTGCATACACGCTCAATAGCGCGTTGATTCGTAATATCGCAACCTATACCATACACCGTATCCGTAGGATAAATAATAACACCTCCCTTTTTCAGTATATCTACCGCCTGCTCGATAAATTTCGGATTCGGATTTTCCTCGTGTATTCTTAAAAGCATTGTTAAATAAATAAAGAAGCTGAAGCTAACAATAATAAAACCGCTGAAACTTAAAATTGTTCAGCAGTTTCATCTCCTTTGTTAAAATTCTGCATTGTTGGGCGTTCTCGGAAATGGAATAACATCCCGTATGTTGGTCATCCCGGTTACAAATAGTACAAGACGTTCGAAACCTACACCAAAGCCAGCATGTGGAGCAGATCCAAAACGGCGGGTGTCTAAAAACCAATCCATCTCTTCTTCTGGAATACCGACTTCAGCCATACGTGTGAGCAGTTTATCCAGATTTTCTTCTCGTTGTGAACCGCCAACCATCTCTCCGATACCAGGAAACAAAATATCCATAGCACGTACTGTATGGCGGCCTTGTGCGTCGGGTTCATTCTGCTTCATGTAGAACGACTTAATCTCACGTGGATAATCAGTCAGAATTACCGGTTTTTTATAATGTTTTTCTACCAAATAGCGTTCGTGTTCCGATTGCAAATCTGCGCCCCATTCCTCAATAAGGTATTTAAATTGCTTCTTCTGATTGGGTTTGCTGCGTTTCAGGATTTCGATAGCCTCTGTGTAAGTAACGCGTTCAAAATCGTTTTCGATAACGAAGTTCAGTTTTTCAATTAAGTTCATTTCAGAACGCTGCTGTTGCGGTTTTGATTTCTCTTCCTCCAACAGACGGTTGTTCAATAGCTCGATTTCTTCTGGACAGGTGTCTAACGCATATTTGATAACATATTTCAACAGATCTTCCGCTAGATCCATGTTATCGTCCAACTCATAAAAAGCCATTTCCGGCTCAATCATCCAAAACTCAGCCAAGTGGCGGGTCGTATTCGAGTTTTCTGCTCGAAAAGTGGGGCCAAAAGTATAAATATTACCTAACGCCATTGCCGCAAGTTCTCCTTCCAATTGGCCGGATACGGTTAGATTAGTCTGTTTGCCGAAAAAATCCTCTTTGAAATCTACTTCGCCAGATTCGGTGCGGGGAGGATTGTTCAGATCTAACGTTGTTACCTGGAACATTTCGCCGGCGCCCTCGGCATCCGAGCCCGTAATAATAGGGGTATGCATATACACGAAATCCCGTTCGTTGAAGAATTTGTGTACGGCAAATGAGAGTGCATTTCGGATTTTAAATATGGCACTGAATGTTCCCGTACGAAAACGTAAATGCGCTATTTCCCTTAAAAATTCCAAACTGTGCTTTTTCGGTTGTAATGGATATTTTTCAGGATCGGAATCACCCAAAATGGTCAACTCATTAACTTTAATTTCTACGCGTTGCCCTTTTCCTAAAGATTCGATAAGTTGGCCTTTTACGCGTACGGCAGCCCCTGTGGTTACTCTTTTTAGCAAGCTCTCATCCGTATTCTCGAAATCTACAACAGCTTGTATATTATTGATGGATGAACCGTCGTTAATAGCTATAAATTGGTTGTTACGAAAAGTCCGTACCCAACCTTTTACAATGACTTCCTTGCCAAATTCTTCTGACTTCAATAACTCTTTTACACGTGTATGTTCCATTTTCTTAATAGTATTTCTCTTCATTTTTTTCTTGATAAAAAAACGAAGCAAAAAAATCAAGGCTTAGTATGTTTTCGCTACCTTTACTTGCCTCTTCCTAAACGGAATAGTCTACGTAAAGCTGGCCGCAAAAAAACACAAGGCCGTTTAAACCGCGTCATCACTTACCTTACTGGTCACATTTATTTACGCAATACACACGACCAGTTTGTCTTTCAGTACGCATTGCACGATCCCTTCCTTTAACCTATAATGTCGCCTCAAAAATTTTGAAAATGTAGAAACTGCTTTTTTTTGCACTTTCCATCCCATCAAAATTTTTCAGCGACGCTTTTTTCGTTCTTTTTTCTAAAAAAAGAACATAAAAAATATTTTATCAAAAAAGCCGGTTTTCAAAAGGAAACCGGCTTTTTATACTATAATCCTGACTATCCTTTCAGTACTTTCGTTACTAATTCCGCCGCTTCTTTCAATAAAATAGCAGAATAAACTTGTAAGCCAGACTCATCGATTAATTTTTTGGCTTCTGCTGCGTTTGTTCCTTGAAGACGGACAATAATAGGTACTGGAATATTTCCAATTTCCTGATACGCATCAATTACCCCTTGTGCAACGCGATCACAACGAACGATACCACCGAAGATATTAATCAAAATAGCCTTAACGTTCGGATCTTTCAAAATGATGTTGAAACCGGCCTTTACGGTCTCTGCATTTGCTGTACCACCCACGTCCAAGAAATTTGCTGGTTCACCACCGGCAAGTTTAATGATATCCATAGTAGCCATAGCTAAACCAGCACCATTTACCATACAACCTACGTTACCATCCAATTTCACATAGTTCAAATTCGATTGGCCAGCTTCAACCTCCGTAGGGTCTTCTTCTGCTAGGTCACGTAAAGCAGCATAATCTGCGTGGCGGTATAATGCGTTCTCGTCAAAATTAACTTTCGCATCTACAGCTAAAATTTTGTCGTCAGACGTTTTCAACACTGGGTTGATTTCAAATAATGCAGCGTCAATCGTGTCGTAGGCCTTATACAGGGCGGCAATAAATTTTACCATTTCCTTCTGTGCGGCACCGGACAAACCTAAGTTGAAGGCAATTTTACGAGCTTGGAAACCTTGTATGCCAACTTTAGGGTCGATTTCTTCTTTGAAAATTAGGTGTGGTGTTTTTTCCGCAACCTCTTCAATGTCCATGCCACCTTCGGTAGAATACATGATGATGTTACGTCCTTTTGCACGGTCTAATAAGACAGAAACATAAAATTCTTTGACTTCACTCTCTCCAGGATAATACACATCCTGTGCAACCAAAACTTTGTTTACTTTTTTTCCTTCTGGCCCTGTTTGTGGAGTAACCAATTGCATGCCAATGATATCTGTTGCCCGTTGCAACACCTCGTCATGGTTTTTTGCTAATTTCACGCCGCCACCTTTACCGCGACCACCGGCATGGATTTGTGCTTTTACAACCACCCAGTCCGAGTTAAAATCTTGTTTTAATGTCTGTGCAGCTTCAACAGCTTGCTCAGGAGTTTCTGCAAGGATTCCTTCTTGAACTCTTACGCCAAAACTTTTAAGTATTTCTTTTGCTTGATATTCGTGAATGTTCATCTTAAAAAATTTGTCGTAAAATTATGATTTTTAAATGGAAAGGGCAAGTAATCTTTTCCCCCTTTTTTCATGTAATTGTTTTTTCTTCCAGGGTGATGAAGCGGCCATGATTTAAATATAATGGAAAGTGATTTTCGAAAATCATGGCGGTTTCTTACCTTCGCATTATGATATTGGATGCTACCCAAATATATAAGTCTTTCGGTCAGTTACCGATTCTGCGCGGAGTAGACCTCTCTGTGGATAGGGGAGAGATTGTTTCGATCGTTGGTGCATCGGGAGCGGGAAAAAGCACCTTATTACATATTGTCGGTACGCTAGACAGGCCGGATAACGGGCGTGTGGTTATTGATGGAATCGATGTAAACGCACTGAGTGAAAAGAAAATGAGTTTATTCCGTAATAAACATATTGGTTTCGTTTTTCAATTTCATCATCTGTTGCCGGAATTTACAGCTCTTGAAAATGTCTGCATTCCAGCTTTTATTAACCGCGTCGAAAAAAAAGAAGCGGAAGCACGCGGAATGGAGCTTTTGGAGCGACTGGGGGTTGAACATCGCGCGCAACACAAACCATCGGAAATGTCTGGAGGAGAGCAACAAAGGGTTTCGGTGGCTCGTGCGCTGGTTAATAATCCTTCCTTAATTCTTGCAGACGAGCCGTCCGGTAACCTCGATTCAGAGAATGCGGCTTCGTTACATCAGTTGTTTTTTGATTTACGTGCGTCCCTCGGTCAGACTTTTATCATCGTTACGCATAATGAAGAACTGGCAAGCATCTCGGATAGAACGGTGCACATGCGTGATGGACAGATTCTTTAAAATAAATAATGGATACTATTTTAATCACTTTTGGTACGCGGCCCCTTGCTCAACGTGTGGGCAGGTTATTGTCGTCGCGTTATGAAGTTGCTTATGCCACTTCAGAAGCCTTCCCTGATCTGCTGTTGAAGCAAAACTATTTTCGAATACCGATGGCGGCAACACCCACCTTTGCGCATGAAATATTAAAGCTATGTTTGGATAGCGGTTGTAGGATGATACTTCCGTTGGGTAAAAAGGAACTGCAACCGCTACACGAAGCCCGAATTTTATTGGAAGAATACGGGATAGTTGTTTTATTACCACGTAATTTGGAATATTGTTTTATGCTCGAGAGTCCGTCAGGAGAAATACATGTAGTGGAAGCGGGAAAAGATATGTTGACAGGGGATCAGCTATGCCATGACCATTTTTCGGGCGTGGCGATGTTGTCCGACTCCAGTGATGAACCGATACTTTGTTTAGTGTAGATGATGATAAATAACGATATAGTCTCTTTTGATAAATTGGTTTATGTCTTTGAAATCGATGATGTTTTATATCCGAAGCAGGATTATCTATTGCAGGTCTATTATTTGTTTTCCAATTTCGTAGAATATACGGAAGGACGGTCGATAGCGAAAGAAATGGTAGACTATATGAAGAAAACTTTTGAGGATCTAGGAGAGCATGAAGTACTGCCAAAGACGATTATGTATTTTGGGTTAAATGAAGCGTATCTTGAAAACTTTGAAAGGCTGAAAGCCAATGCACACCTCCCTTTGAAGCTAATTTTGACAGATAATATTAAAAAAATATTGTTATCTTTATTCGAACAGGGAAAGCAAGTGGGTATATTAACAGATGGGAATCCTGTAGAGCAACTAAATAAACTGAAGCACATCGATTGGCAAGAGCTAGCTAGATTTTTGCCTTCATTAAAAGTGTTTTTTATACGTGAATTGATATTTCGTAATATCAATCCTATTGATTTTCTTAAAGAGGAGTATCAGGTTTCTGCCGATGAAATTTCGATCTTTAAGGAGGAGAGTTTGAAATTTTGATGGATTGTTTTTGTCAAAGGAAAAGATATGAAGAAAAAACCGGCAACGATAAAGGAAATTGCTCGTAGACTGAAAATATCGCCGTCCACGGTGTCGCGTGCACTTAATGATCATCCGAGCATTGGTTTGGTAACAACAATGCGCGTAAAAAAGGTGGCCGAAGAACTTAATTATGAACCTAATCAGACGGCGATATTTTTTAAACAACGACGCACATTCACCATCGGCGTCATTCTTCCAAGTCTTTCCGAACCTTTCTTCTCCTCTGCGATTAGTGAAATTGAAAAAGTGGCAGTGGAGCATGAATACACTGTGCTTATGGGACAGTCGCATGACGATGCTGCGCGTGAATTAAAAATTCTAAAAACGTTTAGAAAACACCGCGTGGACGGTATTCTGATGTCGCTTGGTAAAAATACAGAAGACTTGAGTTTTATCAAGATGTTAGCGGATGCAGAAGTGCCGATTGTTTTCTTTGACTGCGTGCCGAGCATTGATGGGGTTAATAAAGTATATAGCGATCTTTCGACAGGTATGCGCGAAGCGGTTCAATCGTTTGCTTCCTTAGGGCATAAGAATATAGCGTTGATTAACGGTCCGAGAAATTTACTGGCATCCCAAGAACGAGCAGCAGCGTATAAAAAGGCGCTGAAAAGTGAAAATCTGGAATACAGCGAACGTTATGAAGTTGATACCGACTTAACGGAACAGGGTAATATCGCGGCGATCGACAAATTATTGACGTTGTCAGAACGCCCATCGGCCATTGTGTCTTTTAACGATTTTGTCACCCTAGATGTGATAAAACATGTACGACAAAAAGGACTGGTGCAAAAGAAAGACGTTTTTTTTATTAGCTATGCTAATTATCCTTTATGGAAATATATGGAAAATCCGCCGATGGGAAGCATCGAACAATATCCAGACAAACAGGCTCGTAAAGCGGCTGAAATTCTGTTTAAACATATTGGAACAACAGAGGGGGAACAGGAACCGGAAACGGTTATTTTTAAATCGAAGTTAGTGTTAAAATAAAGAAGCGAGGTATATGCCTCGCTTCTTTATTTTATAAATGAATTACTTCGTCATAGGCCGCCGCCGCAGCTTCCATAATAGCCTCACTCATTGTCGGGTGTGGATGAACAGCTTTGATCATCTCGTGTCCTGTAGTTTCTAGTTTTCGGGCAACAACAATTTCTGCAATCATTTCCGTTACGTTGGCACCTATCATATGTGCTCCGAGAAGCTCTCCGTATTTCGCGTCAAAAATTAATTTGACAAACCCGTCTTTAGCACCTGCAGCCGAAGCCTTACCAGATGCCGAAAACGGGAATTTTCCCACTTTAAGTTCGTAACCAGCTTCTTTCGCCGCTTTTTCCGTATAACCGACAGATGCAATCTCTGGCGAGCAGTAAGTACATCCCGGTATGTTATTGTAGTCAATAGGGTCTACATGTAGGCCTTTTATTTTCTCTACACACGTTATACCTTCAGCAGAAGCAACGTGCGCCAAGGCCTGGCCTTTTACGATATCACCGATAGCGTATACGCCGTTGATATTGGTTTGGTAAAAATCGTCGACCACCACGCGGCCTTTATCGGTTTTTACACCCACTTCTTCTAATCCTAAATTTTCAATATTTGGTGTGATACCTACTGCAGAAAGAACAACTTCAGCTTCAATAGTTTCTGTCCCTTTTGCGGTTTTGATCGAAACTTTTGATAACGCACCTTTTGTGTCCACCGATTGAACCTCTGATTTGGTCATAATATCGATGCCTACTTTTTTTAACGATTTTTCAAGCTGTTTCGATACCTCTTCGTCTTCTACGGGCACTATTCTGTCCATGAATTCGACAATGGTTACTTTGGTGCCGATCGCGTTATAGAAATAGGCAAACTCAACACCAATAGCTCCCGATCCAACAACAACCAACGATTTAGGTTGTTCAGGAAGATTCATGGCCTGACGATAACCGATGATCTTCTTGCCATCTTGAGGTAGGTTCGGTAATTCACGTGAGCGGGCGCCTGTGGCTAATATAGTGTGTTTAGCGCCGTATTCTTTTGAAGAACCATCGGCGCCTTTTACTTCTATCTTACCACCTTTTTTTATTTTTGCGGCACCCATAATGACATCAATTTTGTTCTTTTTCATCAAGAACTGGATGCCTTTACTCATACCATCAGCAACGCCACGACTCCGTTTTACGATCGCAGAAAAGTCTGCTTCGCCCCCTTGCACTTTAATGCCATATTCCTCAGCATGATTTAAATACTCAAATACTTGTGCACTTTTCAAGAGAGCTTTGGTGGGTATACAGCCCCAGTTTAAACAGATGCCACCTAATGCTTCGCGTTCTACAATCGCTGTTTTAAAACCTAATTGAGATGCACGGATAGCAGCAACATATCCTCCCGGACCACTACCGATTACTATGATATCGTAGTTCATAATGTGTATTTGTTTTTACGCGTATTCATTGCACATGAGGCATTCCGAGTACGCATTTAATTTAAACGTTTTATAGTAAAAGATCTTGCTCGCTTTGCGAACGTTCCAAAAATACATATTTTTTTCATATGTATATAACTTGTTCTTTACCGGCCATATGGAATATTCAGTTATGTTATGCGTGTTCTTGTCATGAATCCGTGGATATTTCCGCTGTATATCATGTTGTCTTCTTTAAGATGTGGAAGCTATCGTGTCAGCATTTGGTCAATAGATGATTAAAATATAGGGCGATTGGAGTTTAGAACGTATGTTTGCGAAAACTTTTAATTGTTCATTATGCTACGTATTTTTCAGCAAATTGCCTTGTGGGAGGCTGTCTCCACTGTCATTCTTTTTTTTGTCGCTATGCCCTTAAAATATCTAGCCGATATACCTGAGGCCGTTCGTATTGCCGGCTCTATTCACGGTTTTCTTGTGGTATTGTTTGTTGTTTTGCTCGTGATGTGCTGGAATGAATATAAATGGCCGTTTAGCCGAGTAATAAAATATTTCTTGGTATCCTTGATTCCTGTTGTTTCCTTTTGGGTAGAGCGGGATGTTAAACGCCAGATCCACACACAAAAGACGACCGGTAGTTCACTTTAGCCTTGTTGTTTGTCCGGAAAGGAGTCGATGCTCATGTAAGCATAGGTAATCTCTGTCTTTCCGTGTGGTACAGGATTGCCATCCTTGTCCAGATTGACGAATACAAGCTTGTCGATCGAAAGTATAGTTTTTCGGGTAATCTTGTTGCGGACCTCACATCGCATGGTGATGGATGTCGTGCCGAAATTTGTAGCCGTAATGCCCATTTCTATAATATCGCCCTGCTTGGCGGAACTAACAAAATTGATTTCGGAAATGTACTTTGTGACAACATGCGGGTTGCTCAATTGTACAATCGCATAGATGACGGCTTCTTCATCTATCCAACTTAACAACCTGCCACCGAACAGGGAACCGTTGGGGTTAAGGTCTTCGGGCTTTACCCATTTTCTAGTGTGAAAATTCATAATGTTATTCTTCATTAAGAAAGGCAAGATCGGTGATCTTGCCTTTTATTATTTAAGCGTGGATGGCTCGGTTTGCCGTTGCGGCCAACGCCGCTTCTTTTATTGCTTCCGTAAACGTAGGATGTGCGTGGCATATTCGGCCTATATCTTCAGCAGATGCGCGGTATTCCATCGCTACCACCGCCTCTGCGATCATGTCAGCTGCTCGGGGCCCAATCATATGTACACCCAATACCTCATCAGTAGCGAGATCTGCTAACACTTTGATGAATCCATCCGTGTCTCCCGAAGCTTTCGCTCGTCCCGATGCTTTAAAAGAGAAGGAACCTGTTTTATATTTTACACCGGCTTCTTTCAATTGTTCTTCTGTTTTTCCGACAGAGGCCACCTCAGGCCAGGTATATACTACACCTGGTATCAGATTATAGTCTATATGGGGCTTTTGTCCAACAATATGTTCTGCTACATAGACACCCTCATCTTCTGCTTTATGAGCAAGCATGGCGCCTTTTATGACATCACCGATTGCGTAAACACCTTCCACAGCTGTTTCTAGATGCTCATTCACCGGGATCTTATTTCCTCGTTCTTCCGTTTTGATGCCAATATTTTCTAAGCCGAGACCTTCGGTATACGCGGTTCTTCCCACGGCAACAATACAATAGTCGCCTTCTAAAGAAACTGTTTCGCCTTTAGGGTTTTCCGCAGTAACGGTCACTTTTTTGCCCTTTGCGGTAGCGCCCGTAACTTTGTGTCCTAAGAAGAACTCGACACCTAAGTTTTTCTTTAAGACACGCTGTAATTCCTTTCCTAACCCTCCATCCATTGTTCCGATGATGGATTTCTCATATTCGACAACGGATACTTTTGCACCCAAACGTGCATAAACAGATCCCAGCTCCAAACCGATTACACCACCGCCAATAACGATAAGATGTTTCGGAACTTCTTGAAGATTCAATGCTTCCGTTGATGTGATGATGCGCTTTTTATCAATTGGTAAGAAAGGCAGGGCTGTAGGTTTTGACCCTGTTGCGATGATTACATTTTTTGCTTTTAGTTCGGTTGAGCTACCATCGTTTTGGACGACTTTAATGGTGTTTTTATCCAGAAAAGATCCAACGCCTTCGTAAGTATCTATTTTGTTTTTCTTAAAAAGAAACGTAATACCCGCCGTGTTTTGCGATATGACATCGTTTTTACGCGCCATCATCTTTTTTACATCGATCTTAAGATTGGTCAATCCGATACCATGTGTCTCAAAACTGTGGGCGGCGTTGTGATAATGCTCTGAGCTGTCTAATAACGCTTTAGAAGGAATACATCCAACGTTTAGACACGTGCCTCCAAAAGTGCTATATTTCTCGATTACAGCCGTTTTTAGTCCAAGCTGCGCACAGCGAATAGCGCTTACATATCCACCGGGACCGCTTCCTATAACGATTACGTCGTATTGCATAAAAAATAGTATTGTAGTTTCGACCTCAAAGTTAACGATTTAAATAGATTTAATGACATTTTAATGCGTAAATAAAAAGCATTTACCTGGGGGTAAATGCTTCTCGATTTGTAACACATTTTATAAAATGTAAAATCGCTTATTCGGCGACAATCTTACCTTGCATCACCCCGAAATGTCCGGGAAAACTACAGATGAATGTGTATACACCCTTTTCTAAGGTAAACGTAATTTTATCCTCTTCGCCTGGTCCTAATAATTTCGTGTGGGCAACGACAGAACTCAACGATGTTTTGGGAATGTAATCATTATCTGCAGCGGCAACTGCCTCTGCGCCAAAGGTCGCCACGTCTACACCTGGAGCCAATATCACGAAGTTGTGACCCATAGATTCTTTGGGTAATTCACCTACATTTTTTAGGGTTAGTTCAACTTCCTCGCCTGCTTTTACCCGTAAAAGCTCGGTGTTAAATTTCATTTGGTCATTACCTTCTACAACAGGCTTATTGGATAATTCCACGTTTTCAATTCCAGGAACCGTTTCTGTAGACGTGCTTCCTGCGTCAGCTGTCGTTGTTTCTTCGGTTGTAGTCGAATCGCTCTTATTTTCGGAACCGCCACAAGCTGTGAATGCCAAGGCGACAGCAATTGCTGGAAAAACAAATAATTTTTTCATTTTAAAGAAGTTAAATATATATTTATTGTATATGCTTTTAAACAAAAATAGCCAATATTCTTTTATAATCAAGATATCACCCCCTTTTTAAGATAAGTTTAGCATTTTTATGATATAAGTCTCCCTTCATTTCTTACAGCTTGTCTATATAGGATGATACCGATCATGGTAGATGTTTTTGAGCGCATAATCTCGCCTCGTATCTAACGCTATGGAAGTCGTTAGCTGTGCGATATTTTAGATTCGATTTAACTTTGGGGAAGATAAGCTCTTGGTCTAGGGTGTTTTATTGTCAATTAGGTTGCAGAAAATGCAAAATAAAATAATACCTTTAAGGAATTACTTTAATGAATATAATATATGGAACCTGAAATTAGCTTAATTTTAATTATCGTAGGGGGAGTCGTCGCTTTTTTTGTATTGATGTATTTACTACCGGTAAATCTGTGGTTTACGGCCCAACTTTCCAATGTAAAAATTAGTCTTTTAAATTTAGTATTGATGCGCTTGCGGAAGGTGCCACCATCGTTGGTAAGCAATGCGATGATCACATCAACAAAAGCGGGTTTGCGCATTTCTACCAATGACATCGAAACGCATTATTTGGCCGGAGGAAATGTGAATAAAGTAATCAAAGCCCTTATATCTGCTGATAAAGCGAATATTCCGCTTGATTTTAAGTTAGCGACGGCTATTGATCTTGCCGGTCGGGATGTTTTTGATGCGGTGCAACTGTCTGTCAATCCGCAGGTTATTAATACTCCGCCTGTTGCGGCTGTTGCAAAGGATGGTATACAACTCATTGCGAAAGCCAGAGTGACGGTACGGGCCAATATCAATCAATTGGTTGGTGGAGCAGGAGAGGAAACAATATTAGCTCGGGTAGGGGAAGGAATTGTGACCACGATTGGTTCTTCGACGAACCATAAAGAGGTATTAGAAAATCCAGACCGAATATCCAAAACGGTCTTATCCAAAGGACTGGACTCGGGAACAGCGTTTGAGATTTTATCCATCGATATCGCCGATATCGATATCGGCGAAAACGTGGGCGCGAAATTACAAACAGACCAAGCGGAAGCAGATTTAAAAGTAGCCAATGCGCGGGCGGAAGAACGTCGTGCGATGGCTGTGGCTACGGAGCAGGAAATGCGTGCCAAGGCACAAGAAGCAAAAGCAAAAGTAATTGAAGCGGAATCGCAGGTTCCACTGGCCATGGCCGAGGCTTTCCGAAATGGAAATCTGGGCTTGATGGATTATTATAAAATGCAGAACATACAAGCTGATACGGATATGCGTTCTTCCATTTCTAAACCGCCATCGGGTGAAAAGGGAAAATCGTAGAAAAAATACGACAACAAAGTTGTTCTTAAAACAAAACCCTGACGATGGGCGTCAGGGTTTGCTACTAACCAATTATAAACCTAAATTATGAAAAGACAATTTTAATACTGTAATCGTTATTTGCTCATTGATTACAATACAAAAGTACGTCGAAAAATGGGATTTGTCAAGCGTATTTCGCTTATAGTTGTGTTTGCAATCAATATGTGACAAACTTTTGATGATATGACTTTTTTAGATAAGGTTTTGACTTATATTAATTAGCAATTTATGGTTTTACAACAGTTCGCCAACGTTAAAGTTCTTTTTCTAGATGTCGATGGCGTACTTACGGATGGTTCTGTCCTTGTTACGGAACAAGGAGAGCAACTACGACGTTTTTCTATTAAAGATGGATACGCTATACAGTTGGCGGTAAAATGTGGACTTCGGATTTGTATAATCAGTGGTGGAAACTCGCAGGGGGTATTACACCGCTTGCGTGGCCTTGGTGTGCAGGACGTGTATCTTGGTGTTTCCGATAAATTAGCCGTTATGCAGGAAGTCGCTCTTCGCTACGGTGTGGTGTTAGCCGAAGTCGCGTTTATGGGAGATGATATGCCGGATGTAGCGTGTATGCGACAAGCGGCTTTGCGCTTATGCCCGCAAGATGCTGTCGAAGAAGTAAAAGCAGTGGCACATTATATCTCCCCCAAGAAAGGTGGCGAGGGGTGTGTTCGCGATGTCATCGAAAAGATTTTGAAACTGCAAAAAAAGTGGCATGATCACGATAAAGTTAGAAGTATCTAGATGTTACTAAATAAATTCAAAAATATCCCCATCATCTTAGGTTCCCAATCGCCTCGGCGGAAAGAACTATTGCAAAAAATGGGGTTTGATTTTCAGGTTGTTGTTAAGGAAACGGACGAACATTTCGATCCGCAGCAAACACCACAAGAGATAGTCGAGCATATTGCCATTGACAAAATTCAAGGCTTCGATAGCATTTCATTCTATGACACCCTTGTTATTACAGCGGATACAGTTGTTGTTTGTGGAGGTAGTATCTTAGGGAAGCCCCATGATCA
This sequence comes from Sphingobacterium arenae, assembly GCF_014692505.1. GTDB lineage: Bacteria > Bacteroidota > Bacteroidia > Sphingobacteriales > Sphingobacteriaceae > Sphingobacterium > Sphingobacterium arenae. The sequence continues at coordinate 1,287,621 of NZ_JACNYK010000001.1, forward strand.
GAAAGAAGCATTTCAAACGCTGCATAAATTGCAAGGGGGGGATCATCGGGTACTAACAGCTGTGGCATTGCGCTACCAAGGAAATCTACATTGTTTTATGGAGGAAACGCAAGTAACATTTTATCCCTTATCGGAGCAAGAAATTTTCTTTTATCTGGAAAATTATCAGCCGTTTGATAAAGCAGGCTCTTATGGTATACAGGAATGGATCGGGTTTATTGGTGTAAAATCGATTCAGGGCTCGTATGAAAATGTGGTAGGATTACCAACGGCGCGACTATATCAAGAAATGAAAAAATTAGTATAGGGGCAGAATTTTGCCCCTATACGATTATTTAATGGTGTACCGCACGCCTGTGTAGAACATTCGTCCGGTTATCGGACCCCACAACAAGTTGGTGTCAAAGTGATTCCCGAAAGGTTCTTCAAATGCTAGAATCGGATCTTTCTGATAGAAATCTGTCAAGTTTTCTCCACCAAGATAAATGGTGAAGTTTTTGTCTGCACCGAAGCTTTTGCTGATTTGTGCATTCATGGTGACATAGGCATCAGAATAGGTCGCCAGTTGATATTCGGCTGGGTTGTCTAAGGTGGAAGGCAGCCGTTTTTTACCTACTACATTTAAGGTATAATCAAAACTCCATCCACTATGTAGGTTGTATGCCATATTGACGAAACCCCTGTGCTTGGCCGTCAATGGTTTCTGTTGACGTCCGTTTTGATAATCTGTTTGTACGTCTAATAATCTATAAGCCATCCTGGTTTCAAAGTGCTGAATGGGCATGAATCTAAATTCGGCTTGTAAGCTATTGGAGTAAGATTTGCCATCCAGATTATAGAAGGATACCGTTCTGGGGTTCTCCCAGTCTACAACCACTTGATTGGTGAAATTGTTGTGAAAAAGCTCTAGGGACATCCCCGATTCTCTACCAAACAACCTAAAGTCTTGATCAAAAGTAAGTCCGGTGTTCCAAGATACCTCTGGTTTTAGTCCATAAGCTGTACCATCATTATTGGCCAGTTGGGGGTAGTTTATAGCACGGCTTGATGCGAATATACCCAGATTTTCCGCAAATATGTTGGCGGTACGTTGCCCTCTTCCGGAGCTCAAGCGGATGGTAGTCGTATTGGTGGGCGCATAGCGAAGTACCGCTCTTGGTGTCGTAAACCAGCCGTAAATGCTGTTGTAATCTTGACGGAGACCTAATACGGCGTCGAATTTCTCGCTAGGTGTATAGGTGTACTCTAGGAACGCGCCCGAAACTGTCTCTGTGCGATTAAAGTCGTGTTGGAGGATATGCTCGTTGTATTTATCGTACGACATGGAGAGCCCGGTTCTGTACTTATGATTTACATTGCCGATAACATCCTGATAAAGCAAGTTGGCATATCCGCTATTTTGCTCATTGTCATAGGTCGTTAAACCAAAAAAACTATTCTGGCGAAAATGTGCCCCGGATAATTGTAAACCGATGCTGCGTAATTTATTCCCGGGGAAAACATAACCAATTTTTGCAAAACCTTCTACACGATCAATATCGAATCCTAATCCGTAACGATTCGTGGTTAACTTGTCGGTTTTTTTATCAAAATCGATTTCCCCCCCCGTCCGGTCGTCACTTAAATACTTGATGCCGAATTGGGCGATTAAACCTTTGCCATCTTCATAATGCCACCTGTTTATACCCGAAAATGTGTTGCCCACAGGCATGTCTCGAAATCCGTTATTGCTGAAATTCATGTTTTTGTTGTACATGAAATTGTCATGCAATAAGAGGCCTACAGACCATTTATCGTTTATTTTTTGTGCCAGATTTAAATTGACGTCCGTACGCCCCATATTGTTGGCATAAGCATTGAAATAGAGTCGATCTGTTTGGTGTGGTTTTTTTAATTCCACATTGATCTGTCCCGACATGCTTTCGAATCCATTCGCGACAGAACCCATACCTTTACTAATCTGTATGGCTTCAATCCACGGCCCGGCCATGCTGTTTAATCCCAACGGAGAGGCAAAGCCACGAGGGCCGGGTAGATTTTCCACCGTTAATTGTGTGTAGATGCCACTTAAACCTAGTAGCTGCACTTGCTTAGCGCCTGTTACTGCGTCACTCGCGACAACATCTACGGAGGCGTTCGTCTCGAAACTTTCACTGAGATCGCAACAAGCAGCCTTAAACAGTTCCCTTGCCGTAATCGTTTCTACCCGATTGGCGTTCAATTTATCTACATAGGCGGTACGTTGTCTTCTGGAAACAACTACTTCTCCTAGAACATTATCTTTTGCGTGGATGACCAAAATCTCGTGTAGATTTTTTACTTCGACGGTATCGGGCAGCATACCCGCGTAGCTCACGACGAGATTTTTATAGCCTTTTTCATGTTTGATATCAAACACACCCTCTTCGTTGCTTTGTTTTTGTGCAGTTTTATCTTCGAGCCAATAGACGTTTACACCTGGAATAGGTGTTAGATCGCCGCGATTATTTTCTTGTACCACAACACCGCGAACGATATGTTCGTGATCATGGTGGTCATGATCGTCATCATGCCCCTGACTACTTTTTTCTTCATCGAGGCGGTCGTACAGACAACATTGATGGAGCTCTTCATAAACTTCTTGTTTTGCTCGCGTTTCATCTGTATCATGTCCAGCATCGGCAATCGACTGCTTGATGTTTTTCGAAGAGGTAACATTTGGAGTAAAGACGACGGTTGCCATACCATTTTCTATATTCCAAGTCGCTTGCGAAACGCCGTTGATTTTCGCTGCTTTCTCAATCCGTTGTTTACACATCGCGCAATTTCCCGCTACTTCAAATGTAATCGTACTATCTTGCTGTGCAAAACTAAAGGTATATATGCTGATAAAGAGTAAGGTAACTAGCCCCTTATATAATCTGTTCATTTTATTTCTTTATGTGATTCCTGTTAATTAAATAATGCTTACATTCCGTTTGCTGCCTCCGGGGAACAATGTGGAATGTGTGGGTTAACCTAATAACAATGAAAATCAGATACGGAAATTACAATGAAGAAGATATGTCGGTGTAGACTGTTTGGCCAGTATGAACCGATCAGACCTGAGTTTTATTTTTTGTGTGTCGAAATGTGGCTGAAAAACGACGAGCCAAATGATAGAGAGCGTAGCGGGCGATAGTGTCATCAAATTAAAAGACGACGGCGTACTTTCAACCTCTTCTTGTCCTTTCTTTAAATCAATTTTGAAATCTTTGCAGCAAGTAGTTTCTTCCATATCACAGATATGGGAGGGAGCTTTTTCTTCATGTTCATCTTGTAAGCAAACAGGACAACTCTGGTGGTGTTCCTCCACACGATCTTCTAGCATAACAAACGAGCCCCCATGACATTGGTGCATGTATACGGTCATTCCCGTACATGTCAGGGTGTAAAACAATAAGATGATGCTCGATAAGAATGCTCTCATGACAAACAAAGATAAGAAAGATATTTTATCTTGGAAAAACGGTGTTTAAAAAAATAGTTGAATGATCTTGCATTTAAGTTATGAAGATATTAAATTTATATCATCATAAAACTAATCGATATGGAGCAACTAATGTCAGAACCTAGGGTTCTTCTTTCTTTAGCGGTATCACTATTAATAATAGCTGTTGGTGTATTTAAAGTGTACTCCCGGTATGTGAAGGAACAGTAAGAATCATCTTTATGCCTGTCTGAAGCGGAGCTGTAAGACAGGCATAAAGAGCTAACATCTCCTTAAGGGGCTTTGATTCCCTTTATAAAAGGATCTATTTTGTGTAGGTAATTCTCGTCTGTTAATAAACGGACAAAAGCACTTCCAATAATGGCTCCTTTGGCATAATCTGTAGCTTTCTGAAATGTTCCTTTATCCGAGATCCCAAATCCAATGACCAATGGGTTCGTTAATTTCATATCTTTTAAGCGTTGAAAATACTGTTCTGCTTGCTCACCAACTTTCAGGTTTTTACCGGTTGTTGCATTGGAAGAGAGCAGATAAATAAAGCTATTAGAGAGCGCGTCTATTTTTCGTATGCGTTCCACAGAGGTTTGCGGCGTGACTAAAAAGATATTACTGATCCCATATTGTGCAAATATAGCCTGATAAAGTTCCTCGTACTCGTACATAGGCAAATCTGGAATAATGGCGCCATTTACACCAACTTCCTGACAAGATTTGCAAAAGTTTTCCACACCATATTGTAAGACTGTATTAAAGTACCCCATCAAAAAAACGGGGATAGATACCCGTGACCTCAACGCTTTCAATTGTTGAAAGAGTAGCTGGAGTGTCATACCGTTTTTAAGGGCTACCTGTGAGCTATGCTGAATAACCGGTCCGTCCGCTACCGGATCGGAATAGGGAAAACCAATCTCGAGAAAATCTGCACCCGCCTGTTCTAATTTTTCAGCAATAGCTATCGTGCTATCCAAATGCGGATAGCCCGCCGTGTAGTAGATGGATAGCAAATTTTCTGACGTATCCTTTTTAAATATATCTTGTGTTTGCATCATGTTTAAAATCCAAAATATTTCATATAGTTATCCAAATCCTTATCGCCACGGCCTGATAAGCAGATAACGACATTCTCCTTGCCCTGAAATTTCATTTTTTCGAGATAGGCGATTGCGTGTGCGCTTTCTATTGCCGGTATGATTCCTTCCAGTTTGGTGAGCAATAATCCGGCTTGCATGGCTTCTTCATCGGTAATGCTGACATACTTTCCCCGACCACTTTTATATAGCCAGGCATGTTGGGGACCGATACCCGGATAATCTAAACCGGCGGAGATAGAGTATGGTTCGACAACTTGTCCGTCGTCGGTTTGCATGAGAATAGAACGGCTCCCATGTAATACGCCTTCTTTCCCTAAGGCTGTTGTAGCTGCAGATTCACCACTATCTACACCATGTCCAGCAGCCTCTACCGCGATAAGCTGTACCTGTTCGTCTTCTAGAAAATGATAAAACATTCCCGCTGCATTTGAGCCCCCGCCAACACAGGCAAGTACATAGTCCGGTAAACTACTACCTGTTTTTTCTACCAGTTGTTTTTTTGTTTCTTCAGATATAATGGATTGAAAACGAGCTACTAAATCAGGGTAGGGGTGTGGTCCCACCACCGAACCGATAATATAATGCGTATCCACCGGATTATTTATCCAGTCGCGCAAAGCCTCATTGGTCGCATCTTTCAACGTCTTGCTCCCCGATTGAGCCGCAACAACAGTGGCCCCCATCATTTTCATACGTGCCACATTTGGTGCTTGCCGTTGAATGTCGATTTCACCCATGTATACAACACATTCCAATCCTTTTAGGGCACAGACGGTGGCCGTTGCGACACCGTGTTGACCTGCGCCAGTTTCTGCAATAATCCTTTTTTTGCCAAGACGTTCAGCGAGGAGGATCTGTCCGATCGTATTATTTATTTTGTGTGCACCTGTATGGTTGAGATCTTCGCGTTTAAGGAAAATGTTGGCACCGTAACGTGCTGATAAACGTTTGGCGAGATACAAGGGAGAGGGGCGTCCTACGTAATCTTTCAACAATTCCTGAAACTCTTGTTGAAAGCGCTCTTCCCGCATGATCTCCCTATATTTTTTTTGGAGTTCCTCCACATTGGGGTACAACATCTCGGGGACGTAAGCGCCTCCAAAGGGGCCATAATATCCTTTTTCGTTTACGTGATATTTACTCATGTCTGATTATTTTCAATGCTTTCTTTAATTTGTCGATATCTTTTAATCCCGGCTCTAGTTCAAATTTAGAATTGATGTCTAAGCCGATTAAGCGTTCATCTGCAATAGCTAATGCATGGGGAATATTAGCTAAGTCTAAACCGCCACTAAGGAAATAAGGAACGTCATAAGGGTAGCTTTTTAACAAGGCCCAATCAAAAGTACGTCCGGTTCCGCCGTGTTGTGGACTGCTCGTGTCGAACAGGAAATAATCGACCACGCCCACATAGGGTGCAAAGGTTTTCCACGATAAGTCCGCATCCATTCCGAACGCCTTGATGACTTCTATATCCGCTGTTTTTACTTGTTCACAAAATGCAGGTAATTCTTGTCCGTGTAACTGTATCGCCTGTAGACCCTGCTCTACTTTTTTATGTATAAATGCCTTCTCCGCATTCACGAATACGCCTGTCTTTTTAATTCGATCGGGGATAAGCATGTTTGGGAGTTCTGGCGTATAGCGAGCGGATTTTTCATAAAAGATGAATCCCATATAGTCGATGGGAAGCAAGGCGAGCGCCTGCATATTTGCCGGTTCACGCATGCCACATACTTTTACTTTTAGCCTTTTCATGTTTTATGCGGAAATCAATTTATGAAAACTTTGCAATGCTTTTTTCCCCAGTAAGGATGATTCCGCTTCATAATAACAATCCCCGAAGGTTTTTTCAGGATGGATCGTCTTTATAGCAAAAGCGGCGTTCGTTAGCACTACATTATTTTGTTTGTCGTTGCCTTCCCCGCTGATGATGCGACGGAAGATAGCGGCCGCTTCTTCCACCGTATTTCCTCCTGCGAGATCGGTAGGTACCAGTGGAGAAAAACCGAGCTCTTCGACCTTCATGTATTTCTCGCCTTGATTGTCTATGATTTTAAAATCTCCTGTGAGGGATATTTCGTCGTAGCCGTCTAGTGCGTGAATGACGCTGTATTGTTTGGTGGTTTGTTGATATAGATAATTATATAGTCGGGCCAGCTCCAGACTGAATACGCCTACAGCCTGAAACTTAGGATTGGCCGGATTGGTAAGTGGACCCAACATGTTGAAGAAAGTTTTAACCGCTAATGCACGTCTGATCGGTGCTACGGTTTTCATGGCAGGATGGAAGAGGGGAGCATGTAAAAAACAGATATGGGCTTCATCTAACTGCCGTTGTAGTTCATCATGATCGTTGGTGAAGGTATAACCTAGATATTCCATTACATTGGAAGAGCCGCATCCAGAAGAGACCCCCACATTACCATGCTTTGCCACGTGATAACCGGCTCCCGCTACAACGAAAGACGCTAATGTGGAAATGTTAAAGGTATTTTTACCGTCTCCACCCGTACCACATAAATCAATGAGGTCGTATCCCGGAAATTCAACTTTTTGACAGAGGTCGTACATGGCATTACGAAAACCGCTAAGTTCCTCTACGCGGATGCTCCGCATGCCATAGGTCGTCATAAACGCCGCTATTTGATGCGAATCATATTTCCCAGTCGCAATATTCGTAAGAATATCGTATGCTTCTTCCTTTGTGAACGTTTTGTACTCAAATAAATGAGCGAGTATTTCTTTCATCTGATGCAGAACAAAGTCTATAAAAAAGGCTTGCCTAATCTTTAGGCAAGCCACTATCTTTTGATGTAAAAATTTCAAGCAATAGGTTTTTGCCACAACATTAACTGTTGTGCCACCACCATGCCCTATTTACATTGTTAAGTTTCATTTTTACTACTATACATTAGCAAATGTCTCATATTTGTTAATCAAAAGCAAGAAAAAATGTGAAAATTATCTCAAAAATGAGAGTTCATCTGGAACATCGGCAGGAATCGCACGGTCAATATAAGTGAAATATCCAGTCAAGAGCTGACTTTCTTACAACCTTTTTCCTTGAGTTTTGTTCTGTTCTAAAAGACCACGGAGATCTTTCGATACTTATTTTTAATGGGAGGATATAAAGAATGAAAAAACATTATAACAACGTTGTTATTGGCTTTGGAAAGGCAGGGAAAACGCTGGCTACTTGGCTGGCAGCGCGGGGTGAAGAGGTGGCTGTCATTGAGAAGTCAAAGCAAATGTATGGTGGATCTTGCATTAATATCGCTTGTATTCCGACAAAGTCTCTGATCGTGAATGCGGAAAAGGGAACATCTTATACGGATGCTCATGATATCAAAGATCAGCTGACCGGAGCGTTGCGTGAGAAAAACTATAAGAAGGTAGCGGACGCAGAGAAAGCAACGGTCGTCGACGGATCGGCATCTTTTATATCGCCAAATACACTGAGAGTCGTAGGACACGACGGAGAGCAGACTATTGTAGCTGATCGGATTTTTATTAACACCGGGACCAAGCCGATGGTTCCTGAAATAGAAGGAGCAGACGGTAGCAAAATTTACACGAGTACGACCCTCATGGAGCTGGAGGAGAAACCGCAACGCTTGGTGATTGTGGGAGGTGGTTTTATCGGATTGGAATTTGCCGATATGTATTTGAAGTTTGGGACGGACGTGTACCTGTTGGATAGCCACGAGCGGCTCCTACCAAACGAAGATGCCGATATCCGCGAAGCAATCGAGAGTGTGCTGGAGGAAAAAGGACTCCATTTCCTGCCAGGTGCCAAAGTGGAGCGTTTTCGCGAAGGACAAGAAGGAGTAGCAGTTGATTATAAGATGGGAAAGCAGCGGGATACAATCAAGGCCGACGCGGTACTTTTAGCGACAGGCCGGACAACGGAGACGGAACCGTTGGATCTGAAAGCGGCGGGAATTGAAACGGACAAAAAGGGGTATATCGTAGTCGACGACCAGCTACGGACGAGTGCCGAACATGTTTGGGCAATCGGTGATATCAATGGCGGTCCGCAGTTTACTTATATTTCGCTGGATGATTTCCGAATTATCAAAAATCAAATTATAAAAGGAAAATACAATTCGGTTAAGAAAAGACAACCATTCGCGACGACGGTTTTCATCACACCGCCTTATGCGCGGATCGGAATGAATGAAACGGAGGCAAAAGAGCAAGGACTCGATTTTTCGGTTTATATGCTTTCGGCAGATCATATTCCAAAAGCAGCGATACTGCGTGAGGAAAGGGGAATTTTAAAAGCAATCGTTGATAACGAGTCGGGCAAAATATTGGGATGCATGCTGTATTGTGCGGAAGCGCATGAGATGATTAATACCATTCAACTCGCTATGAACGCCAATTTGCGTTACGAAATTCTGCGTGACCAGATCTATACACATCCTTCCATGACAGAAAGCTTTAATGAACTTTTTTCTTCCGAGGCACTAAACCGATAATAACTTGGATATTCCGACAGCATAAGTGAAATGTGCAGTTGGACAGAGATTGTCAGATTCTCCATACAAGGGTCAATACGTCACAAAATGAGCTTTATCGCCTTTAGATACCAGTGTGAACGATGCAATTTTACCTTGGGCAATATAAACGGCGAGCATCTGACGGTTGTGATAACGTAAAAAATACATGCTATCTGTAGGTTTTCCTTCCGGATCGATGTCTCGCGTTTCTCGGTTGGGTAACGCCTTAAAGGGCGTATAAACTATTTCGTTTAGGTTCTTGGGTTGGAGGTTAATGCGTATTTCCTCTATACTCGCTTCCAGATAGTCGTATTCCTCATCGGTGTCTGTTTGTTCCAATAATACATGTCTGCTTAGAATTATATCTGGACGCAATGTTTCATCCGCTATATCCGCGACAAAATCTTTAATAAGTTGAATGTCATCTTGCTTAGTCGTGACGGTGGTTTGTGCCGTAACGTGTGTAATGAAACAGAAAAGAAGGAAACCGGATAATATTTTTAACATAAAAAGCTTGCTTTTTATATAAGACAGCTTTTCAAAGAGAAGGATTAATACCTTCTCTTTTTAATATTCATCTTCGTTAAAGAAGAAATCGTCTTTCGTGGGGTAGTCTGGCCAAATTTCCTCGATGTTCTCGTAAGGCTCTCCATCGTCCTCCAGCGCTTGAAGGTTTTCAATAACCTCAACTGGAGCCCCCGAACGAATACCATAGTCAATTAACTCATCCTTAGTTGCTGGCCATGGCGCGTCTTCCAAATGTGAAGCAAGTTCTAGTGTCCAATACATATATCTACTATTTTAGTGAATTCCTTTTTTTCGCAAAAATAACATTATTATCCACTAAATCAAGTCAGGCGATTGTTATTAAATTTGTTTTGTTGTAATTATCTGTTTTATAGGTAGATAAAATTATATATTTTCAAAATCAGTGCCTTTTTCTTTCAGTGCATCAAGTCGAGGGTGTACAGATTTAATATCCGGGTTGGGGTAGTCGTCTTCGATTAACCCATCGCGCATCCGGACAATACGATGCGCATGTTGCGCTATATCTTCTTCATGGGTTACGAGTATAATGGTATTGCCTTTGGAATGTATATCTTCCACTAGCCCCATGATTTCAATAGATGTTTTCGTATCCAGATTACCCGTCGGTTCGTCTGCTAAAATAATGGAAGGGTCGTTGATAAGGGCGCGGGCTACAGCCACACGTTGCCGTTGTCCACCGGATAACTCGTTGGGCTTATGATCCACACGGTTTCCTAATGCGACGTTTTCCAAAGCCTGTAATGCCTTTTCTTCCCGCATTTTTTTATTGTATCCGGCATAAATTAAGGGGAGCGCGACGTTTTCCAAAGCCGAATTTTTTGGCAGGAGATTGAACGTTTGGAAAACAAAACCAATTTCTTTATTGCGAACCTCGGCCAGTTCGTTCTCGCTCATGTCCGAAACGTTAATGTTGTTTAGTATATATTGCCCTTTGGTGGGGGTGTCGAGACAGCCTAGAATATTCATCAGCGTAGATTTACCCGAGCCAGATGGTCCCATAAGGGCAACAAACTCCCCCTTTTTGATGTTTAGGGATACGGACTTTAGTGCATGTATCCGCTCTGCGCCGATGACGTATTCTCTTCCAATATCTTCTATCTGAATTAAGTAATGCTCTTCCATGCGTTTCGCCTTAAAATGGAGGATAAGATACAATTTATTTATTATAGATGTTCCATGCTTTCTTCATTTTGTGATAAACTTCGGCTTCTAACGAAGGGGAGGCCTTGTCTCTTTCGGCGTCAGACGAAATGGGAGCCAGTACTTTGACATGTATGATACCCGGTTTTGATCCATAGGTTTTTCCGTCATCCCACAGTATCTGCCAAGCATCTTGAATAACAACTGGGAGAATGGTCGTCCGGTTTTCAGAGGCTATTCGGAATGCGCCCGATTTAAAGGGGTGCAGCATCGGCGGATAATCGTCGTCAATTTTCCCCTCTGGAAAAATCGCCAGTGATTTTTCTTTCTGTAGAAGCTCGAGCGCTCTTTTATACGCTTTAAATGCGGATATTTTACTGTCTCTTTTGACAGGTATGTCAATGGTTTGAAAGAATATACGCGTAATTGGATTTTTCAAAAGTTCTATTTTCCCCATAAAGGAAAAGGGAGATTTACACAGGTAATTTAAGACGGTGATATCAAGAATGGAGGTATGGTTGGCACATAGTACATAGTTTTGGGACCAATCGATAGGTGTTTCATATTCTACATGGATACGGATACCGACGACGTAGATACCCGCTAAGCTGATCCATCTTCGAAACAGCACCAATTTACGGTAGTACTTTTGGGGAGTTCGGGCATAATAAAATAGAAACGGGTAGCCTAACAGAAAGAAAAATAGGACAGCAGTAAAATAGGCATAAAGATGTATCTTTTTTAAGAATCTTGTCATATTAAAAAGGTAGAGACGCCATCTTTACGTCTCTACAATTATAATTTATTATTTACTTAATTCCGCATAATATTTGAAGAATAATGGAATCGTCTCAATACCTTTTAGGTAATTCGCGATATCGTATTTTTCGTTTGGTGAATGTAAATTATCACTGTCCAGTCCAAAGCCTAATAAGACGGTTTTTACGTTAAGTTCTTTTTCAAATAGCGCTACGATGGGGATAGAGCCTCCGCCTCGGGTTGGAATAGGTTTTTTGCTGAATGCCTCTTCTAATGCTTTTTCCGCAGCTTGGTATGCAATACTATCCGTTGGTGTTACAACCGGCTCCCCTCCATGATGTGGTGATACGATTACGTTGACATAAGGTGGAGCGATTGCCTCAAAATGCTTTTTGAAAAGATGGGTGATCTTTTCGGAATCTTGATTAGGAACCAATCGCATGGATATTTTAGCGTGGGCTTTAGCTGGTAATACTGTTTTTGCCCCCTCACCAATATAGCCACCCCATATACCGTTTACCTCTAGTGTTGGACGAATTCCAGTGCGCTCGATCGTGGTATAGTCTTTTTCTCCCCACACCTCGTCGATACCTAAATCCGCTTTATATTCTTCGATATCAAACGGAGCCTTGTTCAGTGCTTCTCGTTCTTCCTCGCTCAATTCTGCAACATCATCATAAAATCCAGGAATGGTAATATGATTGTTTTCATCGTGTAAGGAAGCAATAAGCTTGGCAAGGATAGTTGCCGGATTCGCAACAGCTCCGCCATAAACGCCCGAATGCAGGTCACGGTTTGGTCCGGTGACTTCTACTTCTACATAAGAAAGACCTCGGAGCCCGGTTTCTAACGAAGGTTGTTCGAGGCTAATCATCGATGTGTCGGAGATCACAATGACATCGTTCTTTAGACGCTCTTTATTCTCTTTGACAAAAGCTCCTAAATTGGCGGAACCTACTTCTTCTTCGCCTTCGATCATAAATTTGATGTTACAGGTCAACGCATTGTTTTTCATCATATATTCAAATGCCTTGACATGCATATAGAATTGCCCCTTATCATCCGCAGCTCCCCTGGCGTAAATTTTTCCATCGCGAACCGTCGGTTCAAACGGAGGCGTGTCCCACAGTTCCAAGGGGTCGGCAGGCTGCACGTCGTAATGTCCATACACCAACACCGTAGGAAGGGATGGATCTATTATCTTTTCTCCGTAAACGATAGGGTTACCGGCTGTTGGACAAACTTCGACCTGATCAGCACCTGCTTCTTTTAACTTGTCAGCAACGAAGTTTGCCGTCTTTACGATGTCTTCTTTGTATTTCGAATCGGCACTTATGGATGGGAAACGTAATAGCGCGAATAACTCTTCTAAAAATCTATCCTTGTTGGATTGGACATATTCTTTTATTGTCAGCATAATGTTGTGTTTTTACAAAGTTACCTATTTTTTTTAAACGATCGATCTAGGTGGAAGATGTTAAAAAATGCAAAAGATTTCGAAAAAACATGAATTGTGACTTAATTATATATATTTTCGTGTAAACGTTAGTTTATGAATTTTAGCGACCTATTTAATGAAAAGACTATCTGCCCTACTTTTTATCATCTCTTTCCTCTTATCTTTTAATTCTTTACAAGCACAAACGGAAATCACAGGCAAGGTGTTGGACGAAGGCGACCAAACCGCGCTCACGAATGCGACGATTATGCTGTTGCAGGCCAAAGACTCTATTTTGGTGGAACACACAAGAGCGGGAGCGAATGGCGAGTTTAAATTGCATAAACCGGATACCATTCCGTATTTGCTTATCGTAAGTTATCCAAAATACGGTGATTATTTTAAGCATATCGGAGACGATGCGAATGTACATTTAGGCGATGTGAAATTGACGAGTATAAGCCATCTTATTGAAGAGGTTATTGTGACGGGTCGAATTCCCGTTGTTATAAAAGGAGACACAACCGAATATGATGCATCCAGTTTCGTCGTTGAAAAAAACGCGAAAGTAGAAGACTTATTAAAAGTACTACCGGGTATTTCGGTGGACGCCGACGGAAAAATAACAGCGCAAGGAAAAACCGTAGAGAAAGTTCTGGTAGATGGCGAGGAATTTTTTGGTGATGATCCAACACTGGTGACACGTAATATCCGTTCGGATATGGTGGACAAAGTTCAGTTATACGAAAAGAAGTCAGAAGAAGCCGAGCGGACGGGCGTGGATGATGGCGAACGCATCCAAACCATCAACGTAAAATTGAAAGAAGATGCAAAAAAAGGAATGTTCGGGAAGGTTGAAGGAGCCGGAGGGACAGACGATTTTTATTTAGGAAAGCTTGCGCTTAACAAATTTAGCGGTAGTCAGAAAATTGGAGCTTATCTGATGGGTGCTAATGATGGTAACCTAAGTTTAAATTGGCAAGAAGCAGAGAAGTTTGGCATGTCAACGATGGAATCAGGGATGACCGATGACGGGGGAATGTATTTTTATTCATCTGGTGACAGCTTTGATTATTGGGATGGGAAAGGTAGGCCTGAGGCATTGAGTACGGGCGTCAGTTTTCTGGATGCTTGGAAAGAAAACAAGCATAAATTAAACGGGAGCTATAAATACGGCATGATTCAAAATGAGGTGGGGGAGAGTTCCCTATCCAGAAATAGTTTGCCGGATAATGAAGAACTAAATACATCCAGTACATCCAATAGAGAAACGGATGCGCGTAGACACCGCTTTAATTCAAAGTACGACTGGAAAATAGATTCATTGACGACGCTTACGCTCAATCTATCCGCGTCAAAAGGTCGATCCGAATCGAATAGCTATACTCGGGCCGAGTCTTGGAATCAGGATGGCGAGGCGATAAACGACAACCAGCGAGCGGAAAGCTCCATCTCCGATAATACGGATTTTAACTACCGCGGTTATCTTACGCGACGGTTCAAAAAAATGGGGCGTTCGATATCCTTTCGATTTGGCGGTAATGTCAGCGATAACAAAGGGTCGGGCTTTTTGAATTCAACCCTGAACATCTATGATGAGGACGGGAATACGCAGAGAGATACGACAGACCAACAAAAAGAAATGAACCGGCAATCGAATAGTATAACCACCTCGTTAACATATACCGAACCGATTACTTCCAAATTGAACTCCTCGATCGGATATGAGTATAATATGTCTAGAGCGCACGCCATCAATACCTCCTATAATGGCGATGGCGAAGGTAACTATACGGACTTCGATGAGGAATTTAGTAGTGATTTTAATTTCAATACGGTTAGAAATGCGGTGAATGTGGCCCTTAACTATAAGCTGGAAAAATTTGAGGCTAATTTCACGAATAACTTTCGGAACGATGATATGTTCCAGCAAAATAATTACGAAGACCTCAACGCGAGCCGAGACTTTTTTACGTACAATCCTTCTGCAAGATTACGCTATAATTTAAGTAGCAATAAAAGGATCGGGTTTCACTATAATCATTCGAATACGTTGCCCTCGCTTTCCCAGATCCAGCCACTCCGACAGAACCAGGATCCTTTAAATATCGTTGTCGGAAACGAGGATCTGACGCCAGCGCGCAACGACCGATATAATATGTATTACAGCAACTATAATATGATGAAGGGTACGAATTTATATGTCGATATGGAGTGGAGGCAAACCAGAAATGCCATTCAACAGAATGTCATGATTGAAAACGGTGTGCGGACGTTATTTTATGAAAACTTGGATGGATACGTTAGTAACAACGGAAGGATATGGTTAGGTGGCGGGTTTGACGTGAGCAAAAAAATGCAATTGAAAGCGCGTATTTCGGGTAATGGAAGTTACAATAACTACTATAATTATATCAATTCACAATTGAACGAGAATACAAACTATGACTACTCCTTTGGGTTGAATATTTCTAAGAATACGACGAAAAATATTGATTTCAATATCGGTTTCCATCCGGGGTGGCGGCTAATGGAGACCTCCTTGCAACCGGAGTTAAACAGCTCGGGGTTTGTTTATCGCACCAACGTATGGTATTCTTGGAAATTGCCGTGGAAATTCAGTTTTTACGGAGATATGTCGTATAACTACGAGGCGCCAACGAAAGCGTTGAACGAGAAATTTGAGCTCTTGTTGTTCAAACCGGGGATATCCAAGAAGTTCTTAAAAGATGAAAGCCTTGCTGTGGATGTCTACGTTAACGATATTTTTAACCAGAATAAAGGATTCAGAAGGTTTCAATCGGGAAGTATGATTTCTCAAAATACCTATAACACGATATCGCGGTATTTTATGTTGAAAGTCAGTTGGGACTTTACATCTATGAAAGGAGGAAAGGAGTAATGAAGAAGGCAACCTATGTGATGATTTTGGTACTGACGATTTTTGTCGGTGGAATGGCAAATGCACAACACGCTTATTTTCCTACAGAGGGTACCATTCTTTATGATAAGACGATACACGTCAAGAATCTTTTGAGAAGACATATTTCCACCTTAAAAGATGATAATTTTAGTAAGAAATACTATCAAGAATTGATGGATAGGGTTTCTGAAACAGCCGTGTTAAAAAAGAAAGTCTCTTTTCGGGGGCAGGAAATGAGCTTGGAGAGTATAAAGGAAACCTATGATCCTATACTTTCCAACCTATTAAGATCGGGTTTATTGGATTATCAACCGACCCTCTATCAAGATCTTTCAAAATCCATTTCAAAATCAACCTTTGAAATAGGTGGATCTCCCGTTTTCATCCAAGACTCGTTGTTACAGGTGAAGTGGAAGATTACAAACGAATACAGAAATATCGCGGGATACGATTGTCGAAGAGCAAACGGGGTAACCCTTGATTCCGTATACGTTGTCGCTTTCTATACCGATCAAATCCCATTGTCTGCCGGACCCGGTACGGTACATGGACTCCCTGGAATGATTTTAGGGTTGGTCGTGCCGGAGCAACATTTCAATATTTACGCCACAGATGTGAAATTCGGCTCTCCAGATCTAAAAACAGTAACAAGTCGAAAAAGAGATGAACCGATGACACGCCAAGAAGCGCATAGCAGGCTGAAAGATATTCTTGGGCGATGGATGACTGATCAACAGCTTAACCTGTTGTTTGCGGCCATGTTTCTATAGGAGAAACGAATATGATGAAAAAAAGCCCGATTGTACACACAATCGGGCTTTTTATAAGCGAAAAGCCAAAAGACTATTTCTCGGAATTTTTCTTCGCCGTCACTTCGTTACGAAGTTCCTGCGCTAACGTTTTGATTTCTTGTAAACCTTTACGTACACGTGTTCCTGCAGCAGAATTACCATTGTTAAAGAATTTGTCTGCATCTCCTTCGATTGATGCTACTAAGTCTTTTAGTTTGTTGTAGTTTTCCATTTTTAAAAAGTAATTTAGTTTTTATGAATATTATATTTTAAGCTGATTCTAAATACAAGCTAAATATACAAAAACAACGTTTTAAAGTGCAATTTTTGTATTAAAATCGAAAAATAAATTTCGTTTGAAGCTATTATTCGACAATTTTTAGCTCATCAATGATGTTTTGTGCTCCTGCAAATTTATCGATAATGAATAATACATAACGAATATCTACCGATATGGTACGTTGTAAAACCGGGTCGAAAATTACATCGCCCGCCATCGCCTCTATATTTCCATCAAAAGCCAAGCCAATAAGTTCGCCGTTTCCATTTAATACGGGAGAACCAGAATTACCCCCGGTTATATCTTGGTCACTCAAGAAATTCACGGACATATGACCGTCCTTATCAGCGTAACGTCCATAGTCTTTCGCCTCATATAAATCCATCAAGCGTTGGGGCAAATCAAACTCCTCGTCGCCGGGTTGATATTTCGCGATCGTACCTTTTAAGGTGGTGTAGTTATTGATTTTAGCATCATTACGCGAATCTTTCGGCAAGGCCCGAATGGTTCCATAGGTCAACCGTAAGGTAGAATTCGCATCTGGATAATACTTTCCTTTGGGATTGGCCTCCAATGTACCCGCAATGTATTTACGGTAAGCCGACTGGAACGTGTCTTCCAAGGCTTCTATTTCTGGCGTTTTTTCACGGTATTTATCCATTAAAGCGGTAGAAATCAAATACAGTGGGTCGTTATCAATCGCTTCTACGGATGGGTTGACCAAGAATGAATGTAGTCGGTCAGCCGAAGCAAAAATGCTTTGGTCGAATGCCGTTTGAACTTCTGTTTGGAAATTGCCATTATTTTTGGAGGCAAGCTCTTGTATATAGGGCGCAATATTTCCCGCTTTTGCAGCGTAAAGATTGAGTTCATCCGATAAAACATCCATTTCCAATGGAAGATAGATATTCTCAAATGTCTCCGCAATTCCATTTTCCAGACGCGGGAGCATATCTGCACGACCCTTTTCATTAGCAGCAGCATATTGTTTTAAAGCACTTCCCAGACTATACGGGAGTGGAGCAAACGTCGAGGAACGAAGCATGCCGATCAGGTAGTTGTCATGCCTTGCTTTTTCATTGGTGGCGGCATAATAAGCGTTAATATCGGAAAGTACATCGCCGTATTTTGCACGATTCGTTTTTTTATTTGCCCACTTTTGGAATTTCTTTTCTTGCTTGCGTTTGGTTGCCGCCGTGCGATGTTTCGTTAATGCATCAATCATTCCCTGGCGGTTCTTCCAATAGTTTGCAACACCCGAATAGGTGGAAGCATAATTTAATTTTACGGCTTGATTGTTGTCCATGTGCTTTTTCATGGCATCCATCCCTACCTTAGAGGCCTCTACCCATGCTGGGTACGCATATTGCACATTTTGATCAATGCCTGCGGCAGGCATCCAACGATTTGTACGTCCCGGATAACCTAAAATCATCGAGAAATCACCCTCTTGAAAACCTTTGATACTGATAGGCAAGAAATGTTTTGGTTTAAGAGGTACATTATCTTCTGAATAAGCTGCAGGATTACCATCCTTATCGGCATATACGCGGAAAACAGAAAAATCGCCTGTATGTCTAGGCCACTCCCAATTGTCGGTATCACCACCGAATTTTCCGATGCTATTCGGAGGCGTACCCACTAAACGTACATCCGTGTAATCTTGGTAAACGAAGTAATAGTATTCGTTTCCATTATAAAATGATTTAACGGAAACAACGTATTTACCATTTTCGCTATTTTCCTGTTCAATTTTAGCAATTTCCTGGTTCACAATTTTTTCCCGCTCTTTTTCGTTCATGCTGTCATTCACCAGACCCAGTATGCGCTGTGAAACATCATCCATCCTTACAAAAAAGCGAACAGATAATGACTTGGGTTTTAGCTCTTCCTCCAACGACTTTGCCCAGAATCCATTTGTTAAATAGTCGTTTTCGGGTGAGGAAAGCTCGGCAATGGCACCGTAACCGCAGTGATGATTCGTAAACACCAATCCTTTGCCCGAAACAATCTCTGCCGTACACCCGCCGGCAAACTGTACAATAGCGTCTTTAAGAGAGGAATTATTAATGCTGTAAATTTCCTCGGCTGTTAGCTTCAGCCCCTTTTTCTGCATATCCGCTTCATTCAAGCGTTTTAAATGCATTAAAAACCACATGCCTTCATCAGCAAATGTGGTTATACTCCCTGTGATAAGGAGTATAAAAATCCAAATTTTCTTCATTTTCAACCAATTTTGATATGCAAATTTGACGTATTTATCGCAAAGTAGCAAACGGCAATTGATAAGTGGAGACAGAAATTACTATCTTTGTTCAATGGCATCATTTGAAGATTTCAAGCTCAATAAACAATTGCAAAATGCAATTACGGAAGCGGGTTACACGATCCCTACGGAAATTCAGCAAAAAGCAATAACTCCCATTCTGGCCGGGCAAGATGTGATGGGAATTGCGCAAACGGGTACAGGGAAAACGGCGGCTTTTGTGTTGCCGATGCTGATGAAATTGAAATATGCGCAAGGGAATGACGCACGCGCCTTAATTTTATCACCCACACGTGAACTGGCGATGCAAATCGAAGAGCATATTCGTTTGTTTTCTACCTATCTCGATTTACGTACCGTGTTATTATTCGGGGGGCTAGGCCCTAAAACACAAAAAGAGCAATTAGCCAAAGGATGTGACATTATCGTCGCCACGCCCGGACGCTTTCTCGATCTGTATTTAGCAGGGGACATCCACACGAAATCCCTGAAATTTTTAGTCATGGATGAAGCCGATAAAATGATGGACATGGGGTTTATCGGTAAAATCCATCGGATACTGGAAATCGTACCTCGGAAACGACAAAACCTACTTTTCTCGGCCACGATGAGTGAACTGGTCCGCAAGATAGCTGGTGACTTTTTGGCGTTCCCGACGGTTATCGAAGTAACAGAGCAAGCAACCCCTGCGAAAACGGTAACCCAAGCACTTTACAAAGTCCCTAACTTAAAGACTAAACTCAACCTCCTGCAACATCTTTTGAAAGATGATGAATCCTTTCACCGGATTATTATTTTCTGTAAAACAAAAACGGTTGCGGATAACGTTTTTCATTACCTGGAACGAAAATACGGACGAGAGCAAGTACGGGTTATCCATGCGAACAAAGGACAGAATACGCGTATAAATTCAATTAATGCCTTTAAAGAAGGAAACATCCGTATTTTGGTTGCGACAGATGTAGCGGCACGGGGCTTGGATGTGTCGAATGTAAGTCATGTGTTTAATTTTGACGTGCCTATTGTGATCGAAGATTACGTGCATCGGATTGGTCGGACAGGACGAGCGTTTAATCAGGGCGATGCGATAACGTTCTGTAATCCGGCAGAACAATATTACGTGGATAAGATCGAAAAGCTTATTCGACAGGGTATACCGGTCTATCCTATCCCGAATGAAGTTTTTGTTGAAAAAACAGACTTTCAAGAAAGCCAGTCTATAGCTCGTGAAATCGATAGCCAAAAAAGAAAAGAGAATCCGGATTTTCAAGGCGCATTTCATGAAAAGAAACATGCCCCAAAAGTCAATTCCCGGACAAAGAAACCGTTGAAAGGAAAAACGGGGCCTAAAGGAAAAGCAACTAAATTTAGAAAAAAATAAATCGTGAAGCTTACACCTTTAAATATTACATTAGCCTGTTTGCTGGTTTGGGCTATTTCGGAAATGAATTTGGACACCGAAATGACATTCTCATGGGGATGGCTAATCGCACTATGCGTAATTTTGTCCCTGATAGATTTAGGATTTCGGATGATCTTCAAAGATTTGAAAAAAGTGTGGTTTGCCCAGATCGCGTTTATATTGGTCGTCGGCGTCTTGATGGTGGTTATACGGGTAATGTGAGGGGTACCGAGTGAAACGTTATACATTAAAGAGATTATAGCCTACAGCACATAGCTAAAGCAAAAAAGAAATGAAAAAAGCAGAAATAAAACTAAATGTTACATTAGACGAACAAAATGTTCCTGAACGTATAGATTGGTCGTCTACAGACGGAGAAACTTCTGAAGAAATGCCTTCAAAGGCCATGTTTTTGGCACTTTGGGATGCCCAATATAAAAATTCAATGCGTATCGACCTTTGGACAAAAGATATGCCTTACGATGAAATGAAGCGGTTCTTTTACGAAACGTTGCAAACCTTGGGCGATTCTTTCCTACGGGCATCGGGAGGAGATCCTATGGCCGATAAGGTTATTGGTGATCTGCGGGATTACTGTGCGCATTTTGCTGAAAAAATGGAAGTATTGGAGGAGGAAAAATGAACTATTTCTTAGTGAAATCTGAGCCGTTTAAATATAGCTGGGAGCAATTTAATAAAGACGGGGAAACGTTTTGGGATGGAGTGCGCAACTACCAGGCGCGTAACAATCTGAAAGCGATGAAAAAAGGAGATTTGGTCTTGTTTTATCATAGTAATGAAGGAAAAGAGGTCGTTGGGATAGCGCAGGTCGTTAAAGAATTTTATCAGGACCCGACGACAGATGACGAACGTTGGGTCGTAGTCGATTTGGCACCCATAGAAACCTTGAAGAAACCCGTTACATTGGAAGACGTAAAGGCAGACCCATTCTTACAGGATATCGCTTTGGTACGCCAAGGGAGACTTTCGGTTATGCCACTGAAAGCGGAGGAATTTGATCGTATCGTGGAATTAGGGAACGGATAATTCAACTAGCTTCTGGAGTATTAATGGGTCGCAGCAGAATTGATAAGCTGCTGGAGGCTTTTCGCATCTTTAATCTCCATTTTTCCCGCCAGAATTAATCGCAGCTCCCGTCGTTGTAATGCCTCGTCGAATAGCTTTTTTTCTTCGTCGGTTTCGGGGAGAAGTTCGGCTACTTTTCTTGGTTTGGTATGTTCATCAATGGCAACAAACGTGTAATAGGCTTCATTTGTTTTCACCCGTGTACCTTTCGGTAAATTGTGTGCAAAAATCTCCATCCGCACTTCCATCGAAGAATTGAATGCACGTGTTACCTTGGCTTGTATGGTGACTACTTCACCTAGTTTGATCGAACGTTTAAAAGACACGTTATCCACTGATACCGTTACGACGGGGCTATTGGAGTGTTTTTGAGATGCCATAGCAGAACAAATATCCATCCAATATAATAACCGTCCTCCCATGAGATTACCGAAGGTATTCGTGTCGTTTGGAAGCACGAGCTCGTTCATTTCTGTATAAGATTCTTTTGCGAATTTTTTATTCATGCGTTTGTTGACGTTATTATGCACTATGGCAAAGGTAAATAAACGTTTTGTCTATCTGTTATAAAAACTAAACTGCTGTTCTATCTCCTTTAGTGATTTTATAAACGGCGTAGGGGAGTATCCTAATGCTGTTTTTGCCTTGTCGAGGATGAAGCCGGTTTTTCTTGGGCGGTTAGTTTCCTGCCCTATATCCATTGCACGGATTGGATTAATGAGCGACCTGTCCAAACGCCAAAAATCTGCGATTCGATAGACGGCATCTATTATAGTCATCATTTCATCGCCTGATATATGGTAGATGCCGGTTGCTTCTTTCTCCATGGCGCGTATACAAGCATCGGCTAAATCATCTACGAAAGTAGGCATTCGCCATTGGTCGCTCACGACGTTGATGCGGTTATTGCTTTCCAATTGTGTTTTTGCCCATAACACCAGGTTGGAGCGCTTCGTGTCACCGTTTATACCATACACTAAAATAGTTCGGAGGATAGCCGCGCGGCAATCTATGGATGATAGGCGCTTTTCGGATATCGTTTTACTTTTTCCATAGGCATTGCATGGATTGGTTTGACCGGTTTCTCTATATGGGCCTTCCATTCCGTCAAATACAAAATCTGTAGATAGATGGACAAGATGCGCGTCATGTTCAGCGCAATATTGTCCCAATTGGTAAACGGCTCGTACATTGATTTTTTCACATTGTACCGGATCGTTTTCACACGCCTCTACACTACTCATCGCGGCAGTATGAATGATGTTATCGGGGCGAACTTCGTCCAGCAGCGATTGTAGAGAAGCAGGATCGGCTATGTTACAGGGCGTATAGGTGTAACCTTCGCGGATAAAAATCCGGTTTTCACTTTTAGAAGTGGCTACTATACGATAACCTGGTTTATCGACTAATCTTTCGATTAACTTCTGTCCGAGAAATCCATTTGCTCCTGTCACCAAAATGGTTTGTATCCGTTTTAAATTTGTCATGAATGTCGGTAAAAGCAGGTTCGTAAACGTGAGATTAATTGGTCCATTGAAAATCCATTTTGTCCTGTTTCATGGAATTGTCGATAACATCAATTTCCAATCTTAAAATAGATTCAAGTGCTTTGTAATCAATTTTTTCGGGATCATCTCCTGGCTTATGATAGTCATCATGTCCGCCGGTGTGGAAAAACAAAACGGGAATATCTTTTTTATAAAAGGAGGTTTGGTCCGAACCGCCGTTTCCGTCACGGCTGAGATTAAATTTAATCTCGCTTGTTATATTTTTAAAAATTGTCGGGAATTTCGAACTGGTTCCATAGCCGATGACGGCAAGGCCATTATCTGGATTATAGCGGCCGATCATATCCATATTTAACATCCAATGGATATTTTCCAGTGGAACCGTAGGGTTCTCCGTGAAATATCGGGAACCTACCAAACCCAGTTCTTCCGCTCCAAAAGCAATAAATAATAAGTTGAAAGGCTCTTTGATATCATTGCTGCTGTAGTGGCGCGCAAGTTCCAATAGGCCTGCAACGCCGGAAGCATTATCATCCGCACCATTATGTATTTCACCAACCCCTAGTGAATCCCTCGAGCCACCTTGGCGTCCATCTCCTAAATGGTCGTAATGTGCGCCAACAACAATAGTGTATGGAGCATCGTTATCAAGGTAACCAATAACGTTGTCTGCTTGGCGGATACTATCTTCTACCACGACGCGTCGTACCTTTGCTTCGAAGGGTTGGCGGTAGCCTTTTTCACCCTGAGGTTTCAGTCCGTATTCTTTGAAATAGGTTTCAATGTATTTTGCAGCTTTTTTGACTTGTTTGGAGCCTGTTCCACGACCTTTCATATTGTCGTCTGCCAAATAATAAATGTGTTTTTTCAGGTTTTCTTGCTTAATCTGTGCAAAAACAGGGGAAAGTGGTGTACATAATAGAAAATGGAGTACTATTATATAAAACGAAAAAAGGGCTTTGTTATTCATGCCCTAAACCTAAATAAAATGCTTTGCATTCACGAATTCCTAAAAGAAAAACTATTATGAGTAATTCATTTTTATATGCAATATAATCTTTATACATATAAAATGAATTATTCGTAAGCATATGTCTTAAAGGTACTCATGAGCACTGCGTGGTTTAATTTCGCTCTCCTCTACCATTGAAAACATTCTAACAGAGGAAATATACTTAATCTTCCAAAACTTCGCTGTTTACGCTTTCTTTTTCTATGTGCTCCTCTTTGAAATAACGTTTCTGAAAGATTAGAATAAGAAATACACCAACCGAGATAGCAGAATCAGCAATATTGAATACCGGGCGGAAAAACAAAAAATGTTCTCCTCCCCAAATCGGAAACCAATCTGGAAAATTTCCTTCGATCAACGGAAAATAAAGCATATCCACGACTTTTCCGTGAAACAGGGAGGAATATCCTCCACCATCCGGAAACAAAGCTGCCGTCGTATAGAATGTGCTCTCGCTAAATATGACACCATAAAAGGTCGAGTCAATGATGTTGCCTAATGCCCCAGCAAATATCAAGGCCACATTGAGGATAAAACCACGATGATACTTGTTTTTAACCATATAATGTAACCCATATCCTATACCGATTACAGCAACGATCCGAAACAGCGTAAGAAAGAGTTTTCCGAATTCTCCGCCAAATTCCATACCATAGGCCATTCCATTGTTCTCAATGAAATGAATGAGAAATTTATTGCCTATGATATTAAAATCCTGTCCAATCGTCATGTTGAGTTTTACCCAAAATTTTGATACTTGGTCAATGAACAAGATAATGGCGATCAGTAAGAGTGGTCGGTTATAGCCTTTCATAAGTGCAAAAAATGGAGATGCTTAAAATTGCGTTTTGAACATCTCCACTTTAGTTTCATATTAATATTAATACTGTTTGTTTTTCGCTTCAATACTCAACGTCGTGTGTGGGACAGCTTTTAAACGTTCCTTTTGGATAAGCTTACCCGTTTCCCGACAGATACCATACGTTTTGTTTTCAATACGTACCAAAGCAGCGTCTAGATTGTCAATGAATTTTTTCTGGCGAGCTGCAAGCTGGTTGGTTTGTTCTTTTTCCAATGTGGCAGAACCATCTTCTAAAGTCTTGTATGTTCCCGCAGTGTCATCGGTGCCATTCGCGTTGCTACTGCTCAACGCAGAAGTCAGTGCAGCAAGTTCTTCTTTCGCGATGCGAAGCTTTGCAAGAATAATTTCTTTAAACTCTTGAAGTTCAGCGTCACTGTAGCGTGTTTTTTCTGTACTCATTCTAATAATTAAATTTTATCAACAATTACTCTTAACTCCTTACCATCGATCTCTACAGGATCTCCGGACTCCAATGATGCTTCTTTAAAATCAATAGAGTTTGCCAGAATTTCGGTGCAAATATACGATAAATTATTTTCTACAGCTTCTTGTATTTCAGTATTATGCGTTATGGTAACGTTAATTCGATCTGTAACCTCAAACCCCTTCTCCTTACGAAGGTTTTGTATGCGGTTAATCAATTCCCTAGATAGCCCTTCTTGTTTTAATTCTGGCGTAATATGGATATCTAGCGCAACCGTTAATTTCCCTAGATTTGCTACCTGCCATCCGGCGACATCTTCTGCTATAATCTCCACATCTTCCGGTGTGATGCTGTAGGGCGTATCTGCCAGTGGCAAAACGCCCTGGCTTTCCAGTACACCGATCTGTTCGACATCTAATGCTTGGATAGCAGCCACAACCATTTTCATATCCTTTCCTACTTTTGCACCA
Organism: Sphingobacterium arenae; assembly: GCF_014692505.1. GTDB lineage: Bacteria > Bacteroidota > Bacteroidia > Sphingobacteriales > Sphingobacteriaceae > Sphingobacterium > Sphingobacterium arenae. The sequence goes on from NZ_JACNYK010000001.1 coordinate 1,313,596, forward strand.
AGTACCTTAAAATTTGGTTTTATTTTCTTTTTAATTATTCCGGCCGTGTCCGTAATAAAAGAAACCTCCTTCATATTCGTTTCCGATAGAATAAGCTCTTTGACCTTTTCTACTTTTTCCTGGAAAGCATTGTCCAATACCGGGACCAAAATTTTATTTAAGGGTTGACGGACATTGATTCCTGTTTTCTTCCGTAAGGATAATGTCAGTGAGGATATATCTTGTGCCAGTGCCATGCGTTCTTCCAGATCCTTGTCTACCAGTTCGCTGTGGTAGCTTGGAAAATTCGCTAGGTGTACGGATTCGTATGTCTCCTTACGCGATCCCGCATTTAAATCAAGATACAAATGATCAGCGAAGAACGGCGAAATCGGTGCCATCAACTTGGCTATCGTATCCAAACACGTATATAATGTTTGGTAAGCCGATATTTTGTCTTCGGTATAATCACCTTTCCAAAAACGACGGCGGCACAAACGTACGTACCAGTTGCTGAGATGTTCATCTACAAAATTCTGGATGGCACGTGCGGCTTTGGTCGGTTCAAAGTCGGCGTAGTACGCATCCACTTCTTTCGTTAAGCTATTCAATAATGAAATAATCCAGCGATCAATTTCCGGACGCTTTTCGATGGCGATATCCGGCTCATTATAACTAAAATTATCAATATTGGCATATAGTGCGAAGAAAGCGTAGGTATTATATAGGGTACCAAAGAATTTACGTCGAACCTCATCGAGACCCTCTTCGTTAAATTTAAGGTTATCCCACGGGGCTGCATTGCTGATCATATACCAACGCGTGGCATCGGCACTGTATTTATCAATGGTGATAAAAGGGTCAACCGCGTTACCCAAACGCTTAGACATCTTGTTTCCGTTTTTGTCTAAAACCAACCCATTAGACACGACGTTTTTAAAGGCTACTGATCCACGGATCATAGTGGATATTGCATGGAGTGTGAAAAACCAACCTCGTGTTTGATCGACACCTTCCGCGATGAAATCTGCCGGAAAAGCATCCTCGTATCCGTCTTTGAAAGGATATTCCTCTCCACGAGCTAGTTTGTCATGGTCAAGCCCCCACTGTGCGTAAGGCATGGCGCCCGAATCAAACCAAACATCGATTAAATCCGGTTCCCGGAACATCTTTTGTCCATTATCGGAAACCAAAACAATATCGTCTACATAAGGACGATGCAAATCAAGGGTGTCCGTTCCAAATTTATCCAGATAGGATTGATTTACCGCTTTTTCTTCGGCACTTAATACATCCGATTGGACGGCCTGTTCTAACTGTATTTTCAATTCCGGCAAGGAGCCCACACATATTTCCTCATTTTCATCTACCGAGCGCCATATCGGAAGCGGCGTTCCCCAATAACGGGAACGGGAGAGATTCCAATCTACCAAATTTTCTAGCCAGTTGCCGAAGCGCCCCGAACCAGTAGCCTCCGGCTTCCAGTTAATCGTTTGGTTTAAAGCAACCAACTTGTCTTTAACAGCCGTGGTACGGATAAACCAACTATCTAGCGGATAGTACAGTACCGGTTTGTCCGTACGCCAGCAATGGGGATAAGAGTGTTCGTATTTCTTGACATCGAAGGCTTTGTTTTCCTCTTTGAGTTTGATGGCTATCAGGACATCTGTAGGTCTGAAGTCTTTATCTGCACGCTCTTCGGCGGAATAATACTCTTCTTTGACAAAGCGGCCTGCAAAATCAGTTATTTCATTAACAAAACGTCCGGTACGGTCTACAGTAGGGATGTCCTTTCCGTTTTCATCACGCACCAAAATAGCGGGGATGCCATTCTCCTTACAAACCCTAAAGTCGTCTGCACCATAGGTTGGCGAAGCATGTACGATACCCGTACCGTCCTCGGTCGTCACAAAATCTCCCGGAATTACACGAAAGGCTTTCTCTAGTAATTCTTCGCTGGTGACATAGGGTAGCAGTTGGTGGTAACGCAGTCCTACCAATGCTTCTCCTTTAAATTCTGCTGTAATTTCCCACGGAACGATTTTATCGCCTACGTGATAATCTTGAAAAGAAGCTTGTTGTCCCTCAGCTTTAAAATGCTTTCCGATCAGATTTTTCGCTAAAATAACCGATACGGGAAACCCTGTATATTGATTAAAGGTTTTTATTTTGACATAGTCAATGTTCTTCCCGACTACCAATGCGGCGTTACCCGGTAGTGTCCAAGGGGTGGTTGTCCAGGCGACAAAGGCAACATCTTCTTCCTCGGATTCCACCAACGTAGTCATAAGCGGATGTACCTGTGTTTTATCTAAACGGAATTCTGCAACAATGGTCGTGTCTTTGACATCTTTGTATGTTCCCGGCTGGTTTAGCTCATGGGAACTCAAGCCCGTTCCGGCCGCTGGAGAATAGGGCTGTATGGTATAGCCTTTGTATAAAAGACCTTTCTTGTAAAGCTCTTTCAGCAAATACCATAGCGTTTCTATATATTCATTCTGATAGGTGATATATGGATTGCTAAGATCAACCCAATAACCCATTTTCTGGGTAAGGTCGTTCCATACGTCGGTATATTTCATCACCTCTTTTCGACAAGCGTCATTATAAGCTTCTACGCTAATTTTCTTGCCGATATCTTCTTTGGTAATACCTAATGTTTTTTCGACGGCTAGCTCAATAGGCAATCCATGTGTATCCCATCCTCCTTTACGCTTTACCTGAAAGCCTTTTAGGGTTTTATACCGACAAAAAATATCCTTAATCGAGCGTGCCATTACATGATGGATGCCCGGCATACCATTGGCGGATGGGGGACCTTCATAAAACGTATAGGGTTTGCTGGCCGGACGATTTGAAATACTTTTTTCAAAGATATTATTCGATTCCCACCGTTCTAGTATGTCTCTACCTATTTCAGGCAAGTTTAACTGCTTATATTCCTTGTACATCCGAAATTGCGATTGTTTTTTAAAGGTCGCTAATTTAGTGATTTTAAATTGAAAATGGTAGTGCGCAATTTCCAGTAAGCTCCTGTAAGCTTATGTTGTTTGTGTTTTGGAAGGCAGGGGTTTATGCCGAGAACGAACTTCCACAACCGCAAGTACTTGTTGCGTTTGGGTTATTAAATGTAAAGCCGCGTGCGTCTAAGCCACTTTTGAAGTCAATTTCCATGCCCGCTAAATAGAGTCCATGCGCTTTATTCATAAAAAGGCGTATGCCTTCAAGTATATACTCATTGTCACCATCTTTCTTTTGGTCGAAACCGAGTATATAACTCATGCCCGAGCAGCCTCCGCCTTCAACGCCGATACGTAAGCCGAAATCTGCGCCGATTTCCTGTTGGTCGATCAACTTTTTCAGTTCCGAAACTGCCCCTTCAGTTAGGGTTACGGGAGCAGTATTTGTTGTAGTCTCTGTACTCATTACGCGTTGTTTTAATTATTTCGTTTGTTACAAATTTACATCTTTCTTTTAAAGAAGCTTTTGGAAGTCGTTTATTTTTGACAATAATAAAACATTACTAACTTTTTTATGGATTTATATGATGTTTCCTCTGAAGTCATCTATTTTTAAAGGCAGAGGAGAGCGAAATGAAAATTCTTTATTATATGCTGTAGAATTAAATTGCATATAATCACGATTTTATTTAGGTTTGCAGCAAAATTTAGAAGTTTTATAACACTCCTTAACAATAACACGATGGAAAGAGATCAGGTGATTTTTAACCTAATAGCCGATGAGCTAACGCGTCAAGAAGAAGGTATCGAATTGATTGCTTCAGAGAACTTTGTAAGTAAGCAAGTGATGGAAGCCGCTGGTTCTGTTTTAACCAACAAATACGCGGAAGGCTTGCCCGGAAAGCGTTACTACGGAGGTTGTGAGGTTGTCGACGAAATTGAAACGATCGCTATCGACCGCGCGAAGAAGTTGTTCGGAGCAACGTGGGTAAACGTGCAGCCTCACTCTGGAGCGCAGGCAAATGCAGCGGTTTTCTTGGCGACAATTCAGCCTGGAGATAAAATTTTAGGGCTTGATCTATCTCATGGAGGACATTTGACGCATGGTTCGCCTGCGAATCTCTCGGGTAAAATATACCAACCGGTATTTTATGGAGTAAAAGAAGATACAGGGCTGATCGACTATGAGCAACTAGAAGAAACCGCATTGCGTGAAAAGCCCAAAATGATTATATGTGGTGCTTCGGCGTATTCCCGCGATTGGGATTATGCCCGTATCCGCAAAGTGGCCGATGAAATCGGAGCACTCGTGCTGGCGGATATCTCACATCCTGCCGGGTTGATCGCAAAAGGTTTATTAAACGATCCACTTCCGCATTGCCATATCGTGACAACAACGACACATAAAACATTACGTGGCCCCCGTGGCGGTATGATTATGGTTGGTCAGGATTTTGAAAATACTTGGGGTGTTAAAACGCCGAAAGGCGAAACGCGGACGATAACACAATTGCTCGATTTGGCGGTATTCCCTGGGACACAAGGGGGGCCGTTGGAACATACGATTGCAGCGAAAGCTATCGCGTATGGAGAGGCGTTAAGTGACGAATACTTAGCATATGCTAAACAGGTGCGTAAAAATGCCCAGACTTTAGCGCAATTCTTTGTTGATCGCGATTATAAGATTATTTCCGGAGGTACAGACAACCATTTGATGCTGGTTGATTTGCGGAACAAAGATATTTCTGGTAAAGAAGCAGAAGCGGTATTAGGTAAGGCTGGTATTACGACGAATAAAAATATGGTTCCATTTGATACACGCTCACCATTCGTGACTTCGGGTGTACGTTTCGGAACAGCAGCCGTTACTACACGCGGTGTCAAGGAGGACGAAATCATTCAAATCGGTGAATTGATCGATGAAGCATTGGCAAATCGTTCGAATGACAGTGCTTTAGATGCGATTCATGGTAAAGTGAAAGCCTTGATGGCACAATTTCCGCTGTACAGATAGTACGACATCATATTCGCTTTAATATATAGAGGTGGGCTTACTTTAGCCCACTTTTTTTGTGGGTACGAATTGGGGAAATAGTAAATAAAATAAACTATTCGGTGTTCTTATTTGTTATATCGGGAAAGCGAAAGATGTGTGAATAAATGTTAAAATATAATTGTATAATTTGAATCTTCGTTATTTTTCATTTGCTTTGGAATATGATAATTCAAACGAAAGGACGCCTATAAAACACTTTACTCTTTAAAATAAATTCAAACATAAATCTAGGGATTTACTATGAAAACGTTAAAAGAAAAAAGTGACCTTGAGTTGATTCAGGCTTATATAGCGGGGGACGAAACGGGAATAGAGCGATTACTAAATAGATATAAGTCAAAAATATATACATCGATCTACTTACAAGTGAAAGATCAGTACCTTGCGGAGGATATCTTTCAAGAGACCTTTATCAAGGTTATCAAAACATTAAAATCTGGGCGATATAATGAGGAAGGCAAGTTTCTGCCTTGGGTAGTTCGGATTGCCCAGAACATGGTGATTGATCATTTCAGGAAAGAAAAGCGAAGCCCGACTGTGGTGAGTAGTGATGGGTACGATATTTTTGGTGTATTGGAGTTTGCGGACGATAATGCTGAATCTAAATTGATGACCAACCAGCGTGATGTAGATTTACAGAAGATTATACAGAAGTTACCCGATGACCAAAAAGAGGTGCTGATTATGCGTCATTTTTGTGATATGAGCTTTAAAGAAATTGCGGAGATAACCGACGTCAGTATCAATACCGCGCTTGGCCGTATGCGCTATGCACTCAACAATTTACGGAAAATGATCGAGGAGCACAATATGATACTGAATATGGGCTAAAAGCCCATATTCTCCACTTCTTTAGCATTTTCTTCCACATTCGTTCTCAACTCCGCCTTAAATGCTAAAACAGCTTTTGCGAGTTCTTCTGAAGAAGTGGCTAAAATCTGAGCGGCTAAAATGCCCGCATTCTTTGCCGCATTCAATGCGACAGTTGCCACAGGTATCCCATTCGGCATTTGTAAAATTGAAAGCACCGAATCCCAACCATCAATAGAGTTCGAAGATTTTACGGGAACACCGATTACCGGTAAATGCGTAATAGATGCAACCATCCCCGGAAGATGAGCGGCACCGCCAGCTCCGGCGATAATAACTTTCAATCCGCGTGTTGCAGCTGATTTTGCATATTCATACATCCGCTCGGGCGTACGATGAGCGGAAACAATCGAGACTTCGAATGCCACGCCCAGTTTTTTTAAAACTTCGATAGCGTCCTGCATGACGGGAAGATCCGATTTGCTTCCCATGATTATACCTACTTTTGCCATACTTTCGTGATTCATTTTACTACGCTTTTACCTTTAATGTTTCCTGTACCCAACGTGCATTTTTTATGGCCAATTCGCGGTCGTCATTTACAATGCATACATGCCCCATTTTTCGGAAAGGTTTGGTGTATTTTTTTCCATATAAATGAACAAATACACCTTCTACCGCCAGGACATCTTCTACGCCTTCATATTTCGCTAGCCCCTCATATCGCGGCTCACCTAATAGATTTATCATCACCGCATTTGTCCTGGCTGTTGTTGCGCCCAACGGCAAATTAAATATGGCACGCAAATGCTGAGCAAATTGCGATGTTATATTACCCTCGATAGTATGATGTCCGCTGTTGTGCGGACGGGGAGCAAGTTCGTTTACCAAAATCTCTCCTTCTTTCGTCAGAAACATTTCAACCGCTAAAAGCCCCACAATTTGTAAGTCCTCCGCTATTTTCTTCGCGATCTCATCGGCTTGCGTTTGAACCTCAAAAGGCAATGTTGATGGTGAAATCAGAAATTCTACTAAGTTCGCATCGGGATTAAACTCCATTTCCACCAGCGGAAATGTGGTTATATCACCTTTGTCATTTCGGGCCACAATTACCGCGATTTCTTTCTCAAAATCGATTAGCTCTTCTACCAAAGATGGATCTTCAAAGGCCTGTTCTATTTCTGATGTATGGGTGATTTTCTTTACTCCTTTACCATCGTAGCCGTCTTTACGGAGTTTTTGTATGTAAGGAAATGGAATGGGTGTTTCATACAAATTTTCCTTATTAGAGATAAGCTGAAAAGCGGCTGTCGGAATATCATTCTGTTTAAAAAACTGCTTTTGTAAACCTTTATCTTGAATCAAACGGATGATTCGGGATTGTGGATATACGATGACGCCTTCGTTCTCTAACTTCTCTAGTGCATCCACATTTACTTTTTCGATTTCAATGGTGATCATATCCAGATCCTTACCGAAATTATAGACGGTTTCGAAATCACTTAACGAACCGCATTCGAAGCGGTTACATAATTTACGGCAAGGTGCATTTTTATCGGGATCTAATATATGCACGTTTACGTTGTAATTGATGGCCTCTTGAATAAGCATACGACCTAACTGGCCACCGCCAAGAACGCCCAATTGCAACTCGCCATAAAAATCTTTTGTCATAATGTTTGAAAAATATATTAAGCTTGTTCAGAAAAATATTGATCTTGTAATATATTCTCTGTTTCTATTTTCTTTTGAAGTTCTAAAAAAGCCCCTATCAATGCTTCTGGTCTGGGGGGACATCCCTGCACATAGACATCGACCGGAATAACCCTATCGACACCTTTCACCACATGATAGCCATGTTGCCAATACGGGCCTCCACAATTTGAACAGGAACCCATCGATATGACATACTTAGGTTCGGGCATCTGCTCGTAGAGCTTTTTAATCCTATCTGCCATCTTAAAGGTTACTGTGCCGGCGATAATCATTACATCCGATTGTCTGGGAGAGGGGCGCGGGAAGACGCCCAAACGGTCCAGGTCGTAGGTGGAAGCCATAGCGCCCATCATTTCAATGGCACAGCAAGCGATTCCAAAACTGACCGGCCACATAGATGATAGCCTGGCCCAATTCAGCAAATCGTCCATTTTAGCGATAATTACGCCGCCACTTTGCGCTTGATTTTGTGCTGCATCCATGTTTTATTCGTTTGACGTTTTGAATTTTGGTCGAAACCCTAAACCGCCACTGCGAGTCACTTTTGTATCGGTGTCTTCCGTTTTCGCGGAAACAGTTTTCTTGTAGTCACGAACGTTATATTTTTTGTTGTTTAGCTGTTCGTAGGCTTTTGGGGGAATACCTACAGAAACGCTGGGCTGTATATGTGCAGGTTTAATCCATGAAATATCACCCCGTTTCCATACATAAACTAATCCTACAATCAGAATGCCCAAAAACATGCCCATCTCCATTAATGTGAACCAACCCCAACGCCCATCGGCATGGATAAATTCCCTGTTTCCGAAAACCGTTGCCCAAGGAAATACGAAAATCAACTCCACATCAAATAAGAGAAAGACCAACGCAATGACATAAAACCGTGGATTTATCTGTATCCAAGCCGTACCGATGGCTTCCTCACCACATTCGTATGTGCTGAGTTTTTGCGGGTTTGGATTTTTGGGTGATAGTATTTTCGCTAGCAAAATGGTTACGCATACCAAGAGGATACCTACTATTGCTATTAATAGTATTTTTCCGTATTCTGATAGCTGCGCGGGGTCGTCCATAAGGCAAAATTACAAAATAATATTTAAAAAGGTTTACCGGGCATTTTGGGCATATTACGCATCATCTTCGCCGCCATAGCCGGATTGGACATCTGCTTCATGACTTTGCGCATATCGGCAAATTGTTTCATGAGCTTGTTCACTTCGTTAACATCCGTGCCGGAACCTTTTGCTATACGCGTACGTCTTTTCGTGTCAATCGCATCGGGATTTTCTCTTTCAAAAGGGGTCATAGAGTCGATAATAGCTTCAATCGGTTTAAAAGCATCATCCTCTATCTCCACATCTTTTATGGCTTTGCCGACGCCAGGAATCATTCCCATCAAATCTTTCATATTTCCCATTTTCTTAATCTGTTGGATCTGGGATTTGAAATCGTTGAAGTCGAATTTATTTTTCCGGATTTTCTTTTGTAACTCTGCGGCTTCTTTTTCGTCAAATTGTTGTTGGGCTCGCTCGACCAAGGAAACCACGTCTCCCATACCGAGGATACGGGATGCCATACGGTCGGGATGGAATACATCGAGGGCTTCCATTTTCTCGCCCGTACCGATAAATTTGATTGGTTTATTGACTACGGATTTAATAGACAAAGCTGCACCACCGCGGGTATCACCATCCAACTTGGTTAGAACCACGCCCGTGAAATCTAAGCGGTCGTTGAATGTTTTGGCGGTATTAACGGCATCTTGACCTGTCATGGCATCCACCACAAATAGGATTTCATGCGGTTGTGTCGCCTCTTTTACGGCGGTTATTTCCGTCATCAATGCCTCATCAATGGCTAGCCGTCCAGCCGTATCAATAATGACGATGTTATTCCCGTTGCGCTTGGCTTCTGCCACACCTTCTTTAGCGATGGCAATGGGGTCGTTTGATTCGCGGTTCACATAGACGGGTACACTCACCTGCTCGCCCAATACTTGCAACTGATCTACCGCAGCCGGGCGATAAACGTCACCTGCGACTAATAAAGGCTTTTTACCTTTTTTATCCCGGAGATAATTTGCCAACTTGCCGGAGAAGGTGGTTTTACCCGCACCGTTCAAGCCCGCTATTAAAATTACCGTGGGATTTTGCGATATATCTAAGTCATTGACCGTTCCGCCCATGAGGTCTGTCAACTCATCGTTCATGATTTTAGTGAGCAACTGTCCTGGTGAAATGCTGGTGAGTACATTTTGGCCCAGTGCCTTTTGCTTTACTTCGTCGGTGAATGTTTTAGCTGTTTTATAATTCACATCGGCATCCAATAAGGCCTTGCGAATTTCTTTCATCGTCTCTGCGACGTTTATTTCAGTGATATTTCCTTGCCCTTTTAGTACTTTAAAGGCTCTATCCAGTTTATCCTGTAAATTCTGAAACATGTTATCTCTCGTCTTAAAATGTGCTAAGTGCCAAAGTTACAAAATAGTGGTGAATTTTATTTCATCATACACGGGGAATCCATGATAAAACAAAGAAATGCGACAAAATATATCGCATTTCTTGTTGCATATTATAGCAAGGACACGGAGTATGCACTTCGTGTATTAATCTCTTCTTCCAAAAAGAATATATGCGTAATATAATAACGTTACCAAGGCTGATAAGGCGGCTACCACGTAAGTCATTGCGGCCCATTTCAAGGCATCTTTCGCTCCGTCGTGCTCATCGCGGCTATGGGTGATATTTGCGGTTTCCAACCATTTCAAGGCTCTACCCGATGCGTCAAATTCCACCGGTAAGGTCACGAAGGCGAATAGTGTGGTCAGGAATAGTGCTCCTACACCGACCGCGAGTAACCATGGATTTTGTCCCTGGCTGAATGCCATCAGCAAAACACCACCAATCAATACCCAAGACGTTAACCGGGAAGCCACACTAACCATCGGCACCATGGCGGAGCGGAACTGTAGCCAAGAATAGGCTGTTACGTGTTGTACGGCGTGGCCACATTCGTGCGCGGCAACAGCAGCGGCAGCGACACTACGACCGTAATAAACTTCGTTGCTCAGGTTGACGGTTTTATTTGCCGGGTTATAGTGGTCCGACAAGCCGCCGCCGTCAGCGACGAGCACCTTTACGTCGTATATGCCATTTTCATGAAGCATTTTTTGTGCAATCTCCGCACCGGAAAGTCCCGAACTTAGTGGGAATTCTGAATATTTTTTAAACTTGTTCTTAAACCTCGATTGCACAATCCAACTGATAACCGCAATCCCAATAAATATAATCCAATACATAGTCTTTATTTCTTTTTAAATCGTTTCGCTATTTCTCCTAGCTCTACAAACCACATTCCATTTGTTGTTCTTCGCCTTGAAGATAATAAAAACGACTCATTTTGTCAGATTAAAAGAAAAAAATTGATATTAATCTGTCATTATTGCTTGCTATTATTGTTAAAAAAGCCCTTCTTTACTTATTTTAACTATGTACTGATTATGAAAACATATGTCTTTAAGAAACAGGCTCTAGGTACTGCGCGTAGCAATACCCTTCTTCGCCATCTTTGGTACGAACAAGCCACCATTGGTCGTTGGCACGGCTGATCAATGTGATCGTTTCGCCTTTTGCCGCTTTGCCGACGATGGGCTGATCCGTTCCGGGGCCTTTGCGAATATTCAGGTTGGAGTTTTGTGTGATAACCTTCACCTGAGTGCCGGCTACTGCCGAAGAGACGTCAATATCCATGACAACATCCCCGGATAGAAAATTCGGATCAATCTGGTTGTAGATATCCCACAGTTTGTTTTTTATATCCGCGTTGGGGGCTGTTCCACGAATCTGCAAGACACCTTCTTGTTCTGCATATTGAAAATCGTTTATTCCAGCGGATTTTGCTGTATCCAGCAATACCTTATATTTATCTAATAGTGCCATTTCTATAATCTTTATATCTCTATTCTACGATTAATGCGGTCATATCTACCTTTTTAGGATGCAATGCGTCTAGCGCCATTTTTAAGGTCTGAACACGCGCCTGTTCCAAGGAGCCGGTTACGGTAATCACACCACCGTTTACATCGGCTTTAATGGTAGGAAAGTCTTTGGTCAAGTCCGACACTTTGGCGGCCAGATCAGCATCGTTACTATTGGTTTCGATTTGTGGCGTTTCAACTACGATATGGTTAACGACTGATTTGACGTTTTTCTCGTCTGCATTTTTAACGGCCTTTTCCAATTCCTGTTTTTCTGTTTCCGTAGCGACGGTGCCCGAAAGGGTGATAACGCCATCCTTTGCATCAACCGATATATCGGAATGTCCTGCTGAGATAACAGATTCTACCTTGGCTTTTAGATCGGCGTCGGAAACTTTAGGTTTACAGGAGATGGCGACGCACGCTATGGCTATCACCACAGCAATCGCGGACATTATTTTATTAAATTTCATCATCATACTTTTTGTTAAATATTAAATTGTACTGTCTGATAAACAGCACGAACACACAAAATGTTTTGACGTATAAGTTATTTTAGTATGGGTATAACGGCGATTCGGACATTTCGGTCATATCCGGACATTTGATACCATTTCGGTCATTTCCGGCCATTTCGGACAAAGGATTTTGGATGATGTTTTATGTTTGTGCTGTTCGATCGTCTTGCGAAGAGTTGACAGACAGGTACAGTGGTTTCGTTAGGGTTAATTTTTATCAAATCCTATCAATTTAGATCAAATCGGATCAAAATTTCATTTTGTTTGATCGCCGTCTTTACGTTTGTGCTGTTCGATCATCTCGCGAGGCCACGAACAAGAAGAGAAGGTAACGGATCTCCAAAACGGAAAGAGCTCGCCGCAGGAGGAGTAGACCGGTACCGACAAACATTTTTTTTAAACTTTTAAATTATTAGTATTATGGCAATTAAATTTAATGTACAGGAAATCGGCAACCCGCAGGATGCGGCTGCCCCTAAGAAGTTCTATGCACGTCCGGTAAGCAGCGGAGAGATCACTTTAGAAGATCTGGCTTCCGACATTTCCCATGCTTCGTCCATCAACGAGGCGGATGTTATGGCTGTTTTATACAGCTTAGTGCGGGAAATCCCGCGTAACATCTCGCAGGGCTATATCGTCCGTTTAGGTGGACTCGGTTCTTTCCGTTTGGGAACGGGCAGCATGGGTAGTGATACAGCAGAAGAAGTAACAGCTGCTAACATTCACCGCAAACGGGTGCTGTTTCAAAATGGTACACGTATCAAAAAGGCTATAACGGATTTAACTTTCAGGAAAAGCGAATAATTTGTTTTTTTAGCTTAACAGTTGGGTCGGTATCTTAGGATGTCGGCCCTTTTTTGTGTTTAGATACCATTAAATGACCGTGGTTGTTAAAAAAATGAAGGTTTATTTTTCTCAAAAGAAGGTTTGTATTATTCAAACGGCCATGGTCGCTTTCCAAAAACAAACTTCGAGTCGAGAAAGTTACCGTGGTTAATTTTTTTGGAGCCATTTTGGGCTTTAAAAACCCTATTAGAGTGAATTTTATTTAATTCGGAGTTAATTTTATCATACCTGCTTCTCTGATAGGAAATAGTGTTTTTTCTTCTATTTGGTAGTGATTGGCAATTTTTTTAACGACGAATCCCTAACAAGTATTTCAGTGACTGTTTGAATGTTTTCCGGATTTGTTTCGCGGTGACATATCGCCCGTTGAAAACCGGCTTACGAAGAAAAAGTGGAAAGGTATTGGATTTCGCTTTCTCCATCACGATAGCGTACCAGTTATCGAAAAATGTACGTTCCAATTCTACAATAGGGTATTGTTTTTTTTGTCGGTTATGGTGAATGATTTCGCGATACACGGTGTAATATTCATCTGGAGTGTATTTACTGTTTATAATCGGGGTCAATAAGATATCTAAATCAATGTGGTCGGTCTTGGGCAATAATTTATCCAACTGGTAGCGTAGAATAATGCGGAGTTGCGCAGCAGCGAGATCTTTTTTTCGAATGGAGATGTTGTTGTCGTGTATGCGGTATTCCCCGAGAAACTCCGAGACATTATCGACTTCATATTTTAAAGCCATCCGCGAAAATAAAGCGTAGTCCTGGGCAACGAGATGGTTGGGATAACCTCCAATGTCCCGAAATGCTGCCATGCGCATCATGACGGTAGGATGTACAAATGAATTGTAGAATAATAATGCTGCATGCAGTTTTTTCGATCCACAAATCGGAATCACCTCTTGACCGGTTCGCATCCCGTGTTTATCAATGATATGTGCTTTTCCGCCTAAAACAGCAAGTTGGGGTCTGTTTAAAAAATGTTGGAGTTGTATTTCCAGCCTGTTTGGAAAAGCAATGTCATCACTATCTAACACGGCTAAAAATTCTCCATTAGCTTCTTTTAACGCGAGATTTCGTGTATAAGGTTGCCCTTTATTTCCATCATTTTGAATGAAGCGTATCCGGGGATCTTCAAAACTCCGAATGATTTCAACAGTATTGTCGGTAGACCCATCGTCTACAATTAGGAGTTCAAAGTTCGTGTAGGTTTGTTCTAATACACTTTCTATTGATGCTGCTATATAATCTGCTGCATTGTAGGCAGCCATGAAAACGGTTATTTGAATCTTCTTTTTATCGGGCATGTTTGCATTTCTATAATCGATTCCGATTAAGGACAGCGTAAATATACGCCTTTTTTGGCCAGCAATACGTTTCCATTTAAATAGCGAGCGACGAGTAGCTACTTAAGGGTCACCTCATTCGCTTTGATATACGCATTGATATAGTTTTCTACTTCTATCTTTTTCTCTGCATCCTCAATGAGATCAGAAATAGGTAATAAATTTTCTAATCCATCTAAATACGCGAATCTAGCATTCTCTTCGGTGATGCTTTCTTGCCACTCTTCGATTCTTACAAACGGATTTTCCCCAGCTTTTTCTTCAATTCTAATTTTAGAGGGGTCGCCGCCAACTACTTCAAAAGCTATTTTAGGATCCGTCACTCCCTTTAATGCCGCTGAGTCAATCGGGTCAAGAAATCCGGAAAACAATCCAAAACATTCTTTCAGACCTATTCTAAAACTATTCTCCACAGCTTTACGTCTATCTTCTTCTGTATATTTGGCTTGATAGTTGACGCTTAATTTCGCGCCAATTTCTAATGAAATTAACGCATGCGTACCGTATTTCTCTATAAGCTCGGGAGAACTTAATGACTGACAATCAAATTTAAAACTTTCCGTTAGGTAAGGAGATAATAAACGGTCGTAAGCATTCAATGACAATCTACGGTATTTTATTTCTAGTTCATAAAGCCCATACAAATAATTGCTTGAGGTTACTTCTGTTTCGGGGAATGCGTGGACGATATTTCCTTTAAAATAGCTATAACTGTGCGGTTCATGCTGTCTTAAGAAAACATGTGTTAAGTTTTTGGTGAACTGTTCTGCGTCAGTAGCATATATGGGGGTGAAAGTTGAGCTCAAAAGACGTGCAACGACGAAACGACCGGTATGATCTTTTACGAAGTCCGGGGTATTGATCACCGGTTCTCTTATAGAAGTAGCATCGGCATATCTACCTGTTATGTCGTATCCATAACCTAAAAAGTTATAATCATTGTATCCCTCCTTGTGTGTATTATTTTCATCGTCCCTAAGGTTCTCTACGGAGAATTCGAGTTCTATCTTTTCCTCTAATTCTGGATCTATTGTTTCTGGGTTATCGAGAGTTGTTTTTTTACAGGAACTTAGTGCAATGACAACCGATAAAACAAATAGGAGTATATGTTTAGTTTTTAGCATATTTTTTAAGTAAATACATAAAGAAAAAATATATAACTTTTTCATTTGGCAATGATAATACATTTTAATGATTCTCTTTACAATAGTTTTTGAGAAATAAATAAAAATACCTTTTACTTAATGATTTGAACTTTGTATTTGAATATATTGTTTATACAATTAATGCTGCTTATTTCTTATATGCATAGTTTTTTATTAAGTTTAACACATTAATAATAAATGATCGTCCCCTTGATGAAAAAGAAAATACTGCTTCTCGTTCCTGATGACTACAGCTTATATATATTGATAGAGAAGAATTTAAAAGAACTCGGTTTCGAGGTTACCACCATTCTTCATAACTCTGTTAGGTTTAAGTATAAAAACATCTCACAACGTTTATCAAATCTGTTTCGAAAATTAATCGATGGGAACACAAATTATAAGAAAAAACTAAAAGATGCTCATGCGGCTGCGTGTTTAGTTAAAGAAATTGACAGGTTTAATAGATTTGACTATTGTTTGGTAATACGAGCCGATTTTTTTCATAAGGATGTATTGCATAAAGCCAAGGAAAAATCTGATTTCATCGTTTCTTACCATTATGATGGATTGCGACGAAATCCTCTTATTTATGATCGGATACCTTTGTTTGATCGTTTCTATGTATTTGATGAAGAAGATTTAATATCGGATGGAAAGATAAAAACCTATCTTTCTCATAATTTTTATTTTGATTATGAAGAAGTTGAGAAAAGAGAACCAATATATGATTTATATTTTCTAGGTTTTTACAACGACACTCGTGAAGACCTGTTATTAAAATTCTGTGATTTAGCTAGGCGTTGTTTGGGGAATGTTAAGTTTCAGGTGGTGTTCCTTCCCAAGAATATGGATCGCTTAGCGGAGTATGAACGGCGAGGTATTGAATGTTTGACTGAATTAGTTCCCTTTGAGGAATATTTACAAAGAGTGGAACAAGCAAAAGTCATTGTAGATTTTGTTATTAGTGACCATAAAGGTCTTTCATTTCGGATATTTGAAGGAGTCAAATATCAAAAAAAGGTTATCACGACAAACGCAAATGTTGTAAAATACGACTTTTATACACCCGACAATTTCTATGTGTTGGATTATGACTCACTTAATGAAGCAGAGCTCTTAAAATTCGTCAACACTTCTTTTAAACCTATTGACGAATCCGTACGATTGAAATATAGTTTTTCCTGTTGGATAAAAGATGTACTGAATATAGAATAGGTATTTTTAATAAGCTGATGGCGAATCCAGATTTCCCTCCTCATCAAATTTCCACGAATTGGAAGTTGAAGAGGTTTTCATATAATGTCTTTGTTCCTCCGTCAGATTTTTAGGATCTATATACCAGCCCATATGTTTGGATGTGAAATTGCCACCTAATCTGATTGCTCTGTAAAAATTACGTTCTTTGACTTTAAATTTGGTAGGGTAGAATGGCTTATACAGCGCGAAAGTAGTATCTACATCAGCTCGGAAAATGTCATTTTCCAACCTATCTTCCCAGAATTTCTGTTCCCAGGTGACAACCTTTTCTTTCAAGGGATAATAATCGGGAATGCTATCGATGTCTAAAGCAAATCCTACTTTGACAATTTTCTTATTGTACTTATCCATTTTCTTTATCATTGTCTTGATAAAGTCTTTCGGCAGATCAGGATTAGGTAAGATGTCCGCATCGGTAATAAAATAGTAACCCTGTCCATACTTCTTTTGAAGGTCTTGATTTTCAAAAAAAACCATGTGGCCGAAATTTTCGTTCATTAGTTCAACTTTAACTTGTGGCTGGATGGTGTTATAGTACGCCAATAGCGGCGGATAGTCAGATTTATTATCAATTATAACGATATTTTCTAGCTTTCTTTCTAAAAGGAAGTCAACTAGCTTTTTCAGATTGTCAAGTTGATTGAAATTGATGATAATGACGGGGATACTGTCTGGTTTTTTTCGCTGCTTTATTACAGATGAATTAAATAATATCGTGAATTGATATAGAACGGAACGTAAGAAGCTTTTTGCCATTTTAATGAGTTTTTATTGAATAAGTATTACCGGAAGATTGACGAACACGCGTCAAAGTTAGAAAATAATTCCTAATTTATTGTCATAACTATGAAGGGAGCTGTATTGGTGTATAAGGCGTTTTATCAAGCACATATGCTATCCAGTTTGAAAAGCTGTACTTTACTTTGATAGCGTCGTCAAGTGACTTATATGGAGTTGCAATAAATTCTGCAAGTTCCTGTACGTTTTGCCCCTTCCAAATCAAAAAGTTCTCGGGCTGATAAAAATCATAGTTGACCACGTTCGAATTAGTGGTAATTACTTTCTTATTATACCCTATTCCCTCAAAAATCCGAAAAGACAATCCTTGATGGACGGGATTCTGTATGTCGATAAGGATATTCGCCTTGAAAACATCTTGTAGATTTTTTTCATATGATAGAACGTCCGAAGTTGGTGTTAGGCCTTTTGATGCCACAAGCTCCATAATCCTATTTCTATCCGACACAACTTTTATATGCTGAGTTACATGCGATAGCTCCAATTTTGATTTGATGTCACTTAGGGTGTCAATACGTTCTTCCATATAGCTGCCCAGGTAGTATACCGTGTTCTGACTGTGAGGAAAAGTAGACATCGTGTAATCGAAATAAAAATTGGTCGTAGGAAGCACACCCTCTACGGATAAATCGGATGCATCAAACACAAAGAACCTATCCATTAAAGGGATGTACTGCTGTATTTCCGGATATCGATCTAGCCCATCCCATTGATAGCCCACAAATGTCTTACATTTCTTATTTGCTAATTCGATAAATTCGACGGGATAAAGATCTGGTCGGATAACGAGCCCATAATCCATATTTCCAAGGGTATTTAGATCGTTGAGAAGTTGCTCTCTATGTTGCTCAAGGATAAGGTTACGCTTAAAACTTTTGTCGCCTAAAATAATTTTCCTCCAAAAGTTACGAAGCCGCTGTGCGAAATTTTTGTACCTAAAATTTCTGGCATCCAAAGGCCTAACTATATAAACGTCAAATCCCAAGAACTTTAAGTTTTTCTCAAAAGCGCTTGGGAATACGACTTCGTCAGGGGCAATAAAGAGTATACTTTTATGCCTAAACATTTTTGCCTATTATAAAATAAACCCTTGCATGTTAAACTCTCGAAGCCCCTATTTCACACTCATAAATAGAGGTGTCAATCGTATTTCTAAAACGCGACAGAATTCGACGTATTTTGGGATTGTTGATGACGTTTTCCCGAGATTCTTCATCAAAGAAAGAAAGTACATGTTTCAGTTTTTCCTTGCCTACAAATACACCAATTGATAGCTGTTCGCGGATGGGATTTTTGTATTTTCGTTTTTTCTTGCGGCTTTCAAATTTGAGCTCAAATTCTGTTTTCGAGTCAATATGATGGGTCGGAAAATATTGTGCGATGTAATGTTCATATTCAGCGTAAAAAGAGCCTATAAAACCGTGCTCGGTATTCCAAGGTTTTAACTCGCCTACAAAATGAAAGATTTTAGGCTGAAATTCTTCTAATAAAGGTATAGTTGTATCGATAAGCTGGTAATTATATAAAAAAGATAATGATCCGATTTCGTCGTGCAGTACCGTATTGATTAATGTTTGGTCGTGCCGTAAAAGTTTATGTCTATTTTTTTTCGCATAATCCATCATCTGCGTCAGATAATCTATCTCGAGCAAACGGCGGGTATTAAACAAAATTACGCCAGCATTCCTGTATTGATGCTTTAGTGCAATATAGCGGTTTAGGTAGGCATTGTGAAAGTTGAATCCCGATTTACGTTCGATTTCTGATATGTCAATGGCCATCATAAGCCCCTTTTCTTCTTGATGGTTGTTCAAAATTTGCGAAACACATTGCCCGCTAACGTAAACATCGGCATCCAAATACAATATCTGCTCGTATTCATCCCTAAAAATGTGCGGTAAAAATATCTTGTGGTATGTCGCGGACGATAGCCGGCCTACCGGAAGCCCCTGAATAGCCGAAAAATCAACAGTGCAATAGCGGATATCTTCGTGTGCTGATACCGGTATTTTTTCCGTATCCGGCAGACAGATCACGATATCGAAATCACGCTCTTGCTCTTTTTTTAGTATTTGCCCCGCAACGAAAGAGGCATACGGTAGATAGGCATTATCTACACATAACGCTACAGCTCTTTTGTTTTTTGCAGGTTTCGTACTTTGTTTAATCGTGGGTAAAGAATATGTCATCTATTAATGTTTAGTTCTTATCTTACTCTAAATTCTTAAAAACGAAGTAGTGTCATACAAAATATATGCCACCTATATTTTACGTTGGCGCTGCACTTCCAGCATCTTCGCATACTTCATATAAGAGAAAAACGATTGAATTAACGAAAACGTTACACCATCAATGCCATGAAATATACCTTTTTTTAAAAAATAGGCTTTAAAGAAGGCTGTAACGCCATGAATCACGGGTGAAAGCGCATTTACTTTTTTCTCTTTTTTTATAAATTCTTCTACTTGCCATTCCGTGTATTGATTCTTTTTGGAGATCAATTGATGGAAACTATCCCAAGCGTAATGAAGCAAATGCATGTTTGATTTGTATAAATTGGTAGCGATTACGCGTTGATGCACATGATGGGAGGAAGGGTGGGCGGTGTTTTTATTAAAGAAGCGACAAGCATAATCAGGATACCAATCCGCAAAATTTATTTCCTTGTCTTTTAAAAAGTTCCTTCTTTTGAAGCTATAGGCATCATAGGGGAGCTGTAAGTATTTTTTGTTTTCAAAAAATGGAATACAATCCTCGTCCAAAAACTCATCGGTATCCACATTAAGTATCCAATCGTGCTGGCAGAATTGAAGCCCGAAGGTTCTTTGTGGGCCATCCCCCAAAAAAGCTTGAGAAATAACGGTTGCTCCTAGTGCGGTGG
The DNA here is from genome assembly GCF_014692505.1 of Sphingobacterium arenae. Lineage (GTDB taxonomy): Bacteria > Bacteroidota > Bacteroidia > Sphingobacteriales > Sphingobacteriaceae > Sphingobacterium > Sphingobacterium arenae. Next base: position 1,333,887 of record NZ_JACNYK010000001.1, read on the forward strand.
CGATTTCAACGGTTTTGTCCTGACTGTTTGAATCTATGATGATAACTTCGTCACAGATTCGCTGTAAGCCCTCAATACATTTTCCGATATACTTTTCTTCGTTGAACGTGATAACCAGTCCGCTTATCCCCATATTGCTAATTACTCGTGCTAATTATTTCTTTAGGCATTATTCATAGTATTCATTTATCTTTGTTTTTAACAGCATGGATGAGCTTACTGAATCCGGTTCGTGAATACTATGCTTTTTTGTCTACGCGAGGCAAAGATAAATAAATTAGAAATTAAAACGATGATTCCTAAAATAATTCATTTTTGTTGGTATGGGGGTGGAGCGTATAGTGAAACGATTCAAAAGTGCATTAAATCTTGGGAAACGTTTCTGCCAGATTATAAAATTATAAGATGGGACGAATCCAATACGCCATTTGATCGTATGCCTTTTTTGAAAGTCCTGTATAAGCAAAAGCGATGGGCTTTTATAGCCGATTATGTGCGCCTATATGCTGTTTTTAAGCATGGAGGAATTTATTTCGATACGGATGTGGAAGCGATAAGGACATTTGACGGCTTGCTGGCGGAAAAAGCTTTTATTGGATTCCAGACGGAGATAGGCTTGTCGAAGTATCCTTTCAATACAGCGATCATCGGCTGTGAGCCGGGAAATCGTTTTGTGGAGCTTTGCTTGCAAGAGACCGAAAAACGGCAACGGATGAAATATCACCCGATGGCGGCGCCCGTCGTTTCAACGGAAGTATTGATGACCAAGTATAATGTGCGTACCTATAAAACCCAGCGATTAACGGATGTCCTCGTCCTCACTAAGGATTATTTTTATCCTTTTTCGTGGATGGAGACATTTCATGAGAGTTGCATCACACCAGATACGCTAGCGATACATTGGTGGGAGGACTCTTGGGGGAATAAGAAGAAAAATATGGCATATTATTGGCGGTCGTTATCTAGAAAAATAGAGCGCACACCTTTAATTTTGGCATCACGATTGGCTTATACATTCGGGAAAGAGGAAAATTTCTTTTTGTATACCCGTGACTAAGCGCGAGAAGCGGGCAACGTTTTACGGATTTTTTCCAAAACCATCTCTGGTGTAACGAGATCGATGGCTTCTACACCGTTACAAATACAGGATTTATTTCCATAGATGGAGCTGGGGCGGTTCGGATGTTCTACCTGTATACAATCTTCTTTCGATTGTCCATAACCTAGAAAACCGGCATAAGGATGAGTGGCTCCCCAAATGGAAAGACAGCATGTACCTACCATGGAAGCCATATGCATACCCGAGGAATCCATGCTGATCATAAGATCCAAATGGCTGATGAGGTCGAGCTCGCCTGTTAACCCTATTTGACCTATTGTGCTGTGTACATGTGGATGTTGGCTACTCCATCTTGCGGCGATTTCCGATTCCTGTTTTCCGCCACCAAAGATAAAAAAGGAATAAGTAGAAGCTGGAAACGTTTTGAAAATCGTATCCCAATGGCTTAGCTTCCACACTTTATAAGGATGCTGGGCAAAGGGTGCGATGCCGATTTTAATCTTTTCGGACCCTAATAACGATTGATAAACGACGGGTATGGGGCGTTCTTCTTTTTGTAATCGATGTTTTAGCTTTATGGAAAACCCTAAGTTTCGGAATACATCTGCATAACGTTCCACGGTAGGGCGTAGTGGCTTAAAAATCTTATGTCTCTTTCTAGTCAACTCTTTCTTTCGATGGCGTGCTTTATCAAGAATAGCCAAATGATAACCTGCGGTCTTGAAAAATAGAGTGAGAATCCGCGAGCGGATATTGTTGTGCAGATCGGCTACATAGTCGATGTCGTATTTTTTGAGCTCGTTGAAAAGGCGCCATAGTCCCTTGGGGCCTTTGTGCTGCTCATCAGGAAAGATGGGATGAAAAGTGAGGTTGGGAATGCCTTCAAAAAAGGCCGCGAATTGTGGGCGGCTTACCATGATGAGTTCCATTTGCTTATGTTGAGCACTAAGCTCACGCAAGACAGAAGCCACCATAGCCACATCGCCCATTGCCGAGAAGCGTATAACCAATACTCGGGCTTTCTTCATTTTCCCTATGGTGTTTTTTTGTAAAGGACTGGATTCAGCGAAGGGTCATTATACATTTTCATTTGCTTGTAGACCTTCATATATTTATCTCCTGAGGCAATATCGGACAGCAGTTCATCAATGCTTTGTGATAAATCTTTGCGCTGCTCTAGCAATATGTCTAATTTGGATTGACAAGAAAGAATATGTGCCCGCTCAACATCGGTACGCTTAGTTTCCTGATCCATATGGTAGATCTTCAGCGCCAAAATGGATAGCCTATCGATAGCCCAGGCGGGACTTTCTGTATTGATTCGTGCATGCTCTTTTGTTTGCACGTCACGGTACTGGTGTAGATAGTAACTATCGATATATTCTACAGTATCGGTACGCACTTGATTTTGTTTGTCGATACGACGCTTCCAGTTTAACCCCTCTTGTGGTAGAATATGTGGATTACGGACGACATCTTCCATGTGCCATTGCATCGTATCTATCCAGCATTTTAAATAGAGCAAGTGTTCTAACGATTGATTGTCGAAAGGGTTCTCCATAGGATGGTCAATATCATCATAACGATGATAATCCTCCAGGACGCGTTGAAATATGTTGTTGGCAATTGCGCTGATCATAACGGCAAAGATAATGTTTTCTTTTGTTCTTTTTTTCCTCAAAAAAGAACCAAAAAAATCGTCGCCTCGAATGTTTTACATCAGGGATAGTACTAAGGATGAGTTTGTACAGTTGTAAAACATTCGCATGCGACATTGGAGGTTAAGGAGGGACTGTGAAATTGCGTAAATTAACCGATTAATAGTGCTCCAGAGTTATGCGGATGAAGACAAGTCTTGACTTTTATGGATTCGTGTTTATTTTGGTATCCATGAGCTCGCAAGCTCGGTTTTGTTTCTTTTTTTGTCAAGAAAAAGAGTTATAGCATCACCCAGTTCGGGAATATTCCAAATAGGATAACCAATACCGTTAGAATATACGCTATAATAAGCAAAATACTGATTTGTTTTTTAGCGGTTATAGGTTGGTCACTACTGCGCAAAAATGCATATAACGGGATCTTGAAATAGAAAAATAGCGAGATAACGGATGTAAGTGCGCCGACAATAAGTAAGAGAAGTGCACCTGTGTCACCAGAGGATTGGAACACAGAGAAAGTGGAGGTAAAAACCATCAGCTTCGCTACAAATCCTACTGTTGGAGGGATGCCAATAAGCGAGATGGCAACCAGCGTAAATGCGGTAAACAATATCGGCATCTTCTTGCCTAGACCTGCGTAGGACAGGAGGGAAGTAGAGCCGGTTTGTTGTTCTATTTGATCGATAAAAATAAACGTAGCCAGGTTCATGATGACATAGGCTACGATGTAGAATAGCAAATAACTGCTCGAATCTTGATAAGCAAATACGGCCATCAGTAGTAAGCCGGTATGCCCGATGGACGAATACGCCATCATTCGTTTGACGTCTTGTTGTCGAAGTGCGGCGAGATTACCCACGAGCATGGTAACGATAGCCACTATAGTAATAAACCAAGTGCTTAATTCAGAGAAGTAAAATGCAGTGGATGACCAGGATGCGTAGAGACGGGCAAACAATATAATAGCGCCTACTTTAGGGATCGTAGATAGAAAAGCGGTAATCGCTGTAGGGGCACCTTGATAAACGTCGGGGCTCCAAACGTGGAAAGGTACAAAGCTGAGCTTAAATCCGATACCAGCAAATACAAAAAGCAAAGCCAACGTAATAACTGCTTCGGGTGCATCCATGAGCCCTTGTAAGTGTTCGACCGATTGAAAATCTAAACTGCCCGTTAATCCGTATACAAGCGAAAGTCCATAAAGCATTACAGCGGCACATACGGACCCGAAAAGTACATATTTCATGGCAGCTTCTGATTGTGCTTTATTTTGTGAGAAATAGCCCACCAGTATATAAGAAGCGATAGAGACGATCTCGATACCGATAAATGCCATTAACCAATGGCTCGTACTACTTAGAACATGCATCCCCAAGGTAGCGGCTATTAATATACTGTATACGTCGCCGTTGTTTTTGCCATGACGTTGTTGTATAAAGATCGCAATAATGACCGTACTCAACCCGATGATGAGACGGGCAAGTGTGCTCCAACTGTCTACCAACCACATGCCCGAGAAACCTACCGCAGTTATTGATAATTGCCCGGCGAGATGATATAACGAAAATCCCAAGGTAACCAAACAGCCGATAAATGTGCTGTTTCTCCAACGTTTTTCCAGAAATAAGGCGAGGAAGATACACACAATAAAACCAATGATCAATGCCAGTTCCGGTTTGAAAAGCGGAATAGAGGCAATAATCTGGTCGAGTATGTTTGGTATGGATACGTTCACGTTATACTTAACTTTACAAATAGGGGTTTATTAAATCAATAAGTTGTAGTACAGAAGCATTCAGGTTGCCAAATATAAGGGAAGGCATAATTCCTAAGAGCAATGCTAAAGCCAGCGCAGGGAATAAAATGAGCTGTTCTCGGGTGTTTAGATCGGTCAATGCTTCTTGCCAGGCCAATCCGCCTTTTAGTCTTACCTGGCCGAAAAACATACGTTGTAACGTCCATAATAAATAGACTGCACTCAACAGGATACCGAGCGATCCCCCTATCGCCATCCAACGAGGTACCCCGGTCGCCATACTTTCTGCATTGAACGCCCCGATAATGACGAAGGCTTCCCCAATGAAAGCGGAGAAACCAGGTAGACCTAAGGAAGCAAAAAAAGCAATAGCCACGTAAGCGGTATATTTTGGCGTAAGTGAGGCCAGTCCGCGAAAATTATAGATATACCGGTCGTGTACGCGATCGTATAGCACACCTACTAAGAAAAACAGCGCAGCGCTCAAGAATCCATGAGAAATCATTTGAAACATAGCACCCGATATCCCCTCTGCAGTTAATGAGGCAATTCCCAAGAGCACGAATCCCATATGTGATACGGAGGAGTAAGCAATCATGCGCTTTAGATCTTTTTGTGCTAATGCATTGAGTGCTCCATATAATATCGATACAACGCCAATTAAGGCAAGCCACCAGTTCGTAGCAGCAGCAATATCAGGAAAAATGCTGTAGCAGACCCGAATAATTCCATATCCCCCGATTTTTAGTAATATACCGGCAAGGATAATGGAAACGGGTGTTGGGGCCTCTACGTGTGCATCCGGGAGCCAAGTGTGTAGCGGAACAATCGGTACTTTAATGGCGAAGGCAAAAAATAAGACAATAAAGCCAATCAGACGAGCGGGTATGCCAAAGACTTCATGATAATTGGCGATATAAGCAAAAAAGGAGCCGTCAACGTAGTTGGCCGGGTTCATCATATGCAACATATTGAACGTGTGTGCGCCTGTTGTGGGATTGATAACTGAGAAATAAAGTCCCACAATAACCAATAGCATAAGTACGGAACCTAGGAGGGTATAAATAAAGAACTTGATGGCAGCATATTCACGACGCTCTCCACCCCATATGCCTATGAGGAAATAAAGGGGAAGCAGCATCACTTCGTAGAATACATAGAATAGGAAAAAATCCAGTGCGGAAAAAATACCCATGACAGCGGTATTCAGTACCATCAATAGCGCAAAGTAACCTTTCGGACTTTTTTCGGTGTTCCACGACGCACCTACTCCCATTAACATGACCAATGTACTTAAGACGATAAGGGGCAGTGAAATCCCGTCTACACCGACTAAATAATCTATTTCTAACTTCCCAATAGCACCGAGATCCATGCGTATCCATGCTAGCTGTTCCACATATTGGTAAGCTTCCAACTGGTGGATGCCACCTAATGACGCATCGAAATTTCCGTAAAGATAAAGGGAGAGCCCGAATTGAAGAAAGGTGAAACCTAATGCAATGTATTTAAAGGTCGCTTTGGCTGATAACGGTAAGACCAAAATCAGCAATGTCGCAACAAGTGGTAAAAATATCAATATGGATAATACGCCCATTTTCTATTTAATTATCAGATAAAGTAGTCCTAAAACAACGATGGTCAATGCAAAGCCCAAATACGTTTGTAACTGTCCATTTTGAACATGGCGGACGAGATGACCGATATAATACATTGTCCCCGCCAGTAAATTGACTATTCCGTCGACAATATGTTTGTCAAACCAGTATGCAACCACGGATAGTTGACGAACAAGCCAAGAGAAAAATTTCGTAAACCCGTCTACCACATAGCGATCGAAAGTATAGAGTATGCGGCTAAGACCGGTGGTCCCCCTTACAAAAATATGTTCGTTAAATTCGTTTAGATAGCCTTGTTTATAGGCAAAGTGTACGAATCTATTATTTTCCGATAACGGATACTTTTGCTTCACGTACCAGCGCCATCCCATAAACCAACTCAAGATTGCTCCGCCGGTTAAAAGAATAGGAATGAATAAATGAGCCTGCGCAAGAATAGGGTAATTGGTGCCCGCGTCCAACGTTAGCATAATCCATGCGCTGTGATAATCGGTTAATGATATCCCGAAAAGTGGAAATAAACTTCCTGCGGCAAGGAAAAACATCGGTACAAGCATGAGGCTTGGTGCTTCGTGGAAGATGATGCCTTCGTCGATATAAGAACGATATTTGAAATCGCCAAAAAATGTTTTAAAAATAAGACGACCAATATAAAAGGCGGTAAGTAAACTAACGATAGTCAACAATATAGGGATAAGCACATAAACCCCACGGAGGTGATTTGCCCATTCGTATGCTGTAATTACGATGCTGTCCTTAGAAAGATAACCCGAAGTGAACGGAAATCCGGCTAGGGATAGCGAGGCGACAACCATGCAGATAAATGTTTTCGGCATAAAATGTCGTAGCCCCCCCAAGTGACGTAAATCCTGTGGATCGATGTCCAGTTTTGCTTTTGCTTTCAGATGCGTCATTTCGTGGATAACCGCGCCTGCACATAAAAACAACAAGCATTTAAAAAAAGCATGTGTGGTGAGGTGAAACATGGCGGCGTCCCATGCACCAATGCCCACGCCGACCATCATAAAACCCAGTTGGGAGATGGTCGAAAAGGCGAGTATCTTTTTGATATCATGTTGCCCTAAAGCGAAAATAGCGGCCGATAATGCGGTAAGTGTACCGATAATACAGACAACGAGTAACACCGTATCGTTGAAAAGTGGAAAAACGGTGCATAATAAAAATATGCCCGCTGCAACCATCGTGGCGGCATGGATAAGAGATGATACGGAAGTAGGTCCCTCCATGGCATCCGGCAACCACACATGCAACGGAAACTGAGCCGACTTTGCCATTGCCCCCAAGAAAAATGCTAAACCTGCAAAAGTTACCCAAGTGGCATTCTTGTCGATCGCTATTTGGGTGCCGGTTTGATTAAATAATACCGATAAATCTAATGTACCACAATGTGCATAAACAAGTGCTATACCGATTAGAAAACCGATATCTCCGATTCTATTGACCAGAAATGCTTTTTTATTAGCCTGCACGGCGGTTTCTTTGGTAAACCAAAAGCCAATTAATAAGTAAGAAGCAAAACCTACTAGTTCCCAGAAAATATATAATTGCAATAGATTGAGCGATACGGTGAGTCCGAGCATAGCGAAGCAAAACAGGCTCAGATACATCCAATAGCGGTGTATGCCTTCGTCGCTTTTCATATACGCGCGCGAATAGATATGGACGGGTAAGGAAATAATACAGACAAGCAGCTGCATGAGTGCAGTGAGGTTATTAAGAAGAATACCTACTTCGAGTGTATATTCTCCGATGGTGAACCATGCCCATTTTTGTAGCGTCGTTGTTTCGTTCCAGATGGGTAGAAAAACACCGAACAAACTGATGCCCGTGCTGGCAATAATGGCAACTAATGCTATGTTTCCTGAAATTGATTTTTTGCCTATCAGTGCCTGTGCCAGGCATGCGAATAGCGGTAACAGTGTAACGAGGATACTGGCGGTAACGGGCGATATGTGAAGAAAAGTGTTCAAGCTTAATCTTTCAATTCGTGAATGTTTTGGGGGTTAATCGTATTAAAGTGCCGGTAGACATTTAAGATAATTGCTAACCCCACGGCAACGGCAGCGGCGGCTAATACAATGGCAAAGATAGCAAAGACTTGCCCCCCGTAGTTTACTTTATCATATTTTCCAAATGCGACAAAATTCAATATGGCAGCGTTGATCATAAGTTCGATACCTACGAGGATCATGATCGTATTGCGTTTAGCTAACACAGCATATAAACCAATACAGAAAATACAGGCACTGACAACAAGAAAGTGAGTGAGTGTGATCATTTGTTGCTCTCCTTTCGTGATAGGTGTGCAGCTCCGATAAGTGCCATCATGAGGAAAACAGATATAACTTCGAATGGTAACACATATTGCGTCATAAATTTGAAACCTAAGGTTTTGATGTTATTATCTGTAGGCAATATCATTCTTCCTTTGGCTTCGGCTTGAGAAATCCACTTGGGCATATGTTGTGCCCAACTGATATAACTGTATATCATCAGGCTTAGAAAAGCAAGGGCTAAAATTATTGCCTGCCAATTGGGTAGAGATATAAAACGTTTTGATGACGGTTGCAGATCGTCAAGCAATTCCTTGTTGGACAGCATAAAAGCAAATATGAGCAGGATAAGTACCCCGCCTACATAGACTAAAATCTGCGTAATAGCGATAAAGTCAGCAAGGGCGAAAAGGTAAAGCCCTGCCATTGCGAAAAGGACAATAAAAAGTAGAAACAGCGCCCGGGCAATATTGCGTATGTGGACTAATAAAAGAGCGGAGAGGATTGCTAGACCGGCAAAAGCATAAAATAGTAAAGATTCGATCATCATTTATTTTTTCTTGGCTGCCTCCTTATCAGCTTGAAAGCGTGTCCATTCCTCTTTTCGTTTAGCTATATCTTCATCTGTCATATCGGAAAATCCGTAAATTAAATCCGTCAGTTTCGTGGTGCTGCGGTCGTATTGGTCGGTCATCGTGATACACTCCGTAGGGCATACGACAGTACATAGTCCGCAATACATGCATTTTGCCATATCGATATCAAATCGCTCCGGATATAAACGTTTGACACTGCCATCTGACGTTTTCCCAATGACACCTATGGATTTGATAGATTGAATATCTATACAATCTACCGGACATGCTTTCGCACAGAGGTCACAGACAATGCAGTCGTCAATATCTACTTGTAATTGATAACGTGCGACTTCCGGAATAGGCATCTTTTCTTTTGGATATTGCACCGTCGTAACACCTTGTTGTTGCTGGAAGTAATTTTCGTTACGAATGTCTCGTGTAGTACGCGACTTCCGAGCGCCAAACAAGTGTTTTACCGTTAAAAATAAACCTTTAACAGCTGTTATAAATCCTTGTATGGTTGTTTTTAATACCAAAGCGATCTTATTTTATAACATAACCAATATTCGCCATAACCCGGATATAGCGAGACATACAAACGCCAGGGGGATTAAGACTTTCCAACATAGGGTCAACAATTGGTCGGCCCGAAAACGTGGTAATGTCCAACGAATCCACATCTGTACGCCAACAATGGCCAGTGATTTCAACAGTGTCCACATGATTCCCCAACCCAAGCCGGTCGTCCAATCGGCCAGGCGTAGACTACCTATGTTAGGTAATGGGCTGTTCCACCCGCCCAAGAAAACTACTACACCCAATATCGCGACTAGAAACATCATCGCATATTCGGCAAGAAACAAAAAAGCAAATTTGATCCCACCATATTCGGTATGAAACCCACCAATAAGCTCTGACTCGGCTTCGGGAATGTCAAATGGTGCGCGGTTACATTCCGCGAGCGACGAAATAAAGAATATTACATAGACAACGAGTAGATGAGGTGCTTGGAAGATGTGCCAAGCCAATATTCCACCGATATCGCTTACATCCCAAACCCCCATAAAATAGATTTGCTCCGGAGAGGAAATTCCCTGCAGGTAGGCGATGTCGTTCAGATTTAACGTTTGTGTAATCATGACGGCAGCAATCAAAGAAAGACCCACAGGGAGTTCGTAGGAAACCATTTGCGCGATAGCGCGGATGGAACCGAGGAGGGAATATTTGTTATTCGACCCCCATCCAGCCATTAAGATACCGATAGCATCAATGGATACAACGGCCATGATAAAAAAGAGTCCGGTGTTGGTGTTAGCCGGGATGAAGTCAGGCGCCCATGGTACAACACTGAAGCCAATGAACACCGCGACAAATATCACGATAGGGGCCACCGCAAATAAAATTTTGTCTGCTGCCGATGGAGTAATAAATTCTTTCTGCAATAGTTTTAAAATATCCGCCAATGTCTGGATGAGCCCATATTTCCCCGTTTCCATCGGGCCTAAACGATCTTGTACAAAACCTGCAATTTTGCGTTCTGCATATACAGCAAAAAGCGTAAACCCTGCAATGAAAGCAAAGATGACAACGGGTACAATAATATGGACAACAAGATCGGCCAATTTGTCTTTTTTAGAATAGTTCTTAATTGGATGCAAACATACGGAAAACGTAGCAAAACGCCATAATATTTAAAAAAAATATACTAAAACAGTAGATTTTATTTTTAATCATCTATTTTATTCTTGTAGCATAGGCCGCAAACCTTTCGTTTGAAGAAGTGTTTTAATAAATGAATAACGAATAAATTAATAGAATGAAAAAACATAACTTTATTTATCTAGCCATTTTTGTAATGTTGTTAACCAGTTGCGCAGTGCGTAAACCTTCGGGGGATAATGGGGCCACTTTAGTAGGAAAACATTGGCAATTGGTCGAGTTGAACGCGGAAGCTGTTCCGGCAAAAGTAAACGGCAAAATGCCGTTTTTGAAATTGGACGAAGAAAACGGCCGTTATAGTGCCAGTGGTGGCTGTAATGGCATAGGGGGGGAGTATACATTGCAAAAGAATAACGGTATCACTTTTTCTCGGGGTATGTCTACGATGATGGCCTGTGCGGATATGCGTGTTGAAAACGGCTTACGTACTTTGTTTGATGAGGCAGATACGTATACAGTTACTGAAAATACGTTGATATTATCGAAAGGAAAGGAAGGGGCTGCATTGGCTAAATTTGTGCTCGTGGCGGATCAATCTGATAAATTGGCAGGTACATGGGAATTAGACTATATTATGGAATCAGCCGATTTTGCGCAGTTGTATTCGTCGCGAAAGCCAACGATTACATTTGATATGGCAGAAAATAAAGTGAGTGGTAACAGCAGTTGTAACAACTTTTCAGGAAGTGTTAAAATCGAAGGACAAGCGATTTCGTTTGGCCCATTGATGTCGACGAAAATGGCTTGTCCAGGCGATGGTGAACGGGTGTTTTTCAAGAATATCGAACGGGTCACGGGGTTTGATGTTCAGAACGAAAGTCTGACGATGCTGATGGATGATATTGTCGTTATGCGCTGGAAGAAAAAATAAATAATAAAAAACGCGATGAATTTAGTTTTCATCGCGTTTTTTTATCTATTACCGCTTATCGAAGCCAACGTAGTCACGTTTTGTTTCTCCGACATAAATTTGACGCGGCCGGCCGATTGGTTCTTTATTGTCACGCATTTCTTTCCATTGCGCAATCCATCCTGGCAGGCGTCCTAATGCAAATAATACCGTAAACATATCCGACTCGAATCCTAAGGCTCGGTAGATGATACCAGAATAGAAGTCCACATTTGGATATAGTTTTCTATCCACGAAATATTGGTCGTTTAAGGCTGCTTCTTCTAATTTTTTTGCAATATCCAATATGGGATCTTGTACCCCTAATTTTTCTAAAATATCATCACAGGCTTTTTTGATAATTTTTGCACGTGGGTCGAAGTTTTTGTACACACGGTGTCCAAAGCCCATTAAACGAAATGGGTCGTTTTTATCTTTTGCTTTAGCAAGGTATTTATCCGCGTCGCCGCCGTCATTTTTAATGGCTTCCAACATTTCGATAACGGCTTGGTTGGCTCCGCCGTGTAGCGGACCCCATAATGCATTGATCCCTGCCGAAATGGAAGCATATAAATTAGCATTGGATGAGCCTACAATACGAACGGTGGAGGTAGAACAGTTTTGTTCATGGTCTGCGTGTAGAATCAATAACTTGTGCATCGCACTAATAACCACCGGGTCGAAAGTGGTCTCACCAGTGACCTCTCCAAAAATCATATTTAGAAAGTTCTCAATATAGCCGTAGTTGTTTTTAGGATAAACTACCGGCTGGCCTAACGATTTTTTCTGAATCCAGGAAACGATCGTGGGCATCTTTGCCAAGAGATTGATGATGGTTTTATTGTCTTCTTCTTCTGTCGCATTCGGATTCAACGACTCAGGGTAGAATGAAGACAAGGCGCCTACCAAACAAGATAATTGTCCCATTGGGTGAGATTTGGATGGGAAGCCAACGAAGAAATTCTTCATATCCTCGTGGATCATCATCTGCTTTCTAATAGCGGACCGGAACTGTTCTAGCACCTCTTTTGTCGGAAGTTCTCCATATATTAGAAGATAGGCGACTTCTATAAAGGTTGATTTCTCTGCTAATTGTTCGATAGGGTAGCCCCTGTAATGTAAGACGCCCTTTTCGCCATCAAGAAAAGTAATAGCACTTTCGGTAGAGCCTGTGTTTTTAAACCCCGGATCTAGTGTAATATACTCCGATTCACCCCTTAATTTGGAGATGTCAATTGCTTTTTCGTTTTCAGTACCAATAATAACTGGCAATTCATAAGATTTTCCGCCTAAATTTATTGTTGCTTTATCCGACATATGTTGTTAATATAAATAATCTCTTTTTACAAATTTATAAAAATAGGTGATAATATCTAATAGTGAAGCAATTTAAATGACAAAGAACTGTCACTATTCATTTTTAATCTTGTAATCTTTTCTGTTAAATATGTTTTGATGTTTACGAAATTTTCGTAGTATTGTGAAAGATTAGTATTGATTATGGAAAAGTTAACCATTCAAGAAGAAGAAGCCATGTTGTCCATTTGGCAATTAGATGGCGGATTTGTGAAAGAAATATTGGATAATTTAAAAGGAGAGAAGCCGCCTTATACCACATTAGCATCGACTATTAGAAACTTGGAACGCAAAGGCTATGTGAAAGCTGTCAAATATGCTAATGCTAAGCGCTATGAATCTATTATTTCTGAAGAGGAATACAAAGGGAGGTTTATGCATGGGTTCGTGGGTGATTATTTTAGAAACTCCTATAAAGAAATGGTTTCCTTTTTTGTAAAAGAAGAGAAACTTTCTGCAACGGAATTGAAGGAAATCATGGATATGATACAGAAAAAACAATCTTAGATGATGTATTCTTTACTTGCCTATATCGCCCAAGTCAATATTCTACTGATTATTGTGTACACCGGATATCACGTATTGCTAAGAAAATTGACATTCTATCGTCTGAATAGAGGGTATTTTCTTGTAGGAGTTGTTTTCGCGTTTGCGTACCCTTTTTTGGATATTAAAACCCTTGTTCGGCAACATATAGAGCCTGTAGGTGAGTGGATGACGTATTTACCTGCTTTTTATATGCAACAAGCAGAAGAATCTGTTTATACGTTAGAGAATGCAATATATAGCGGTATCGCGGTCGTCGGATTGTGGTTTGCTATACGATTCTGTATACAACTGCTGAGTTTATTGCGTATTCATCTTTACTCGAGGAAAGCTATATGGAAAACATACTGGTATCAGGATGTATTATTTCCTATTGTTCCTTTTTCTTTTTTAAACAAGATTTACCTTCATAAAGAACAACATCAGGAACCAGAACTCTATGATATTTTTGAACATGAGGATATCCACGTGAAAGGCCTTCACAGCATGGATATATTAATGTTTGAAATTTTACGGATAGTTTGTTGGTATAATCCCTTCGTTTGGTTCATGCGCAGAGCCGTACGTCAAAATTTGGAATACTTGACTGATCAACAAGTGCTGAATAAGGGTGTGGACCGGCAAACCTATCAGTATTCGTTGCTGCAGGTGTCGAAGCAGGGTGCTTCGATCGGCCTCAGCAATCAGTTTAATTTTAAATTTTTAAAAAAGCGCATTATGATGATGAACAAAAAAAAATCGTCGAAACTTGAATTGAGCAAATATGCTTTTCTGCTACCGATCGTTATTTTCACGGCAGGAGCATTTACGATCAGCAAGGCTGATGAGAAAATTACAGAAGCTGTAAAAACGGTGAAGGATGTTCGGCTCGCTAGTGTAATAACTCAGGAAGATACGGCAAAGACAGCGGTACCGGAAACGAAGAGGTTGGAAAGTAAATCGGAAATTGATCAAACACGTAATTATTTGTATTTGTATGATAAAAAGGAGCTGTCTAAAGATGACTTTTTTCAAATAGACGATTCGGAATTATTCGATATACTGTTTATTTCCAAAGTTGATTTAAAAGGGCCGTATGCAGCGCATAAAGATCGGGAAGGTGTAATTTCCGCTTATTCCAAAGAAGAGCATAACAAGCGAAGAAAGCAACAGGAAAAGGTTTTAATTGTGATAGACGGCGAGATTCGGGGTGAAGGGAAAGCTGTGATGGATGCCATCAATCCGAATCAAATTGAATCTATGAATGTCCTGAAAGATGAATTTGCAACAGAAAAGTATGGCGATAAGGGTAAAAATGGGGTTATAGAATTTACCATGAAAACAGCCAAAGCTGATACAGAAGTTGTCGTTACGGGTCATCGGTCGGAAATGCCGGCGGATTCGCTGGATGGAAAAGCGACAGGTATCCGTATTGTCGAAACGGAGGAAATAACGAATGTAGCGGATACGACAAAGCCTCCGAAAATTGTTATCAGAGGAGTGAAAAGTGAAGGGGGGGCGCCGTTAATTGTGATAGACGGTGTGGTACAACCTGTAGATATGAGAGTAGATAAACTGAATCCGGAGCAAATTGAATCTATTTCTATTTTGAAAGACCAGTCTGCCGTTGCAATATATGGAGATAAGGCGAAGGAAGGAGTTATGCTCATCACGACAAAAAATAGTGCTAAAGCTAGGCAAAGGGAAGGAGGTGATCGCTATACCGATGATGATGTGTTTTTTATTGACGGTAAAGCGGTATCTAAAAACGAATTTACAGCCGTTCCTGAGAATAAGATTATTGTGAAAGATATACGTGGAAAAACTGGAGAAAAAGGACGGGAAATAGAGATAAAAACACGGAAATGGACAATAAAATAACAAAATAAGCGGCTCTTGCTGCTTATTTTGTGTTAAGATTCGTCATCGTCAATTCGATACCAATGTGAACAAAACTTTGTATCATCTTCACGGCGTGATCTATGAGCGCAGGTAATTCTTTCTGTTCATCACGGTCAAAAGGACTCAATACATAATCTACTTGTCGCCCTTTTGGGAAATTGTCGCCGATGCCGAAACGTAGACGAGGATAGTTTTGCCCACCGCAAGTAGCCTCTATGGAGCGCAGCCCATTATGACCCGCGGCAGAGCCTTTGGGACGGATCCGTAACGATCCAAATGGAATAGCAAGATCGTCCACGACGACCAATACATTTTGTATCGGAACTTTGAGTTCCTGCATCCAATAGTTAACTGCCTTACCACTTAAATTCATATAAGTGGTAGGCTTAATCATGTATATGTTTCTGCCTTTATGTTTAAATTCCGTATAGTAAGCGAGCTTCATCAGTGACCAGGAGGACCCTGCTTGATTTGCAGCTTCGTCTACCACCATAAAACCAATATTGTGGCGTGTATCCGCGTATTCTTTGCCGATATTGCCTAGCCCGACAATTAAATAATTCATGGATGCAAAGATAAGGATTCGTGTTAGACAAATAAAAAAGCATCGCACGAGTGCAATGCTTTTTATTTATTGTAAATAACTCAGCGTTATTTCTTAGGACCTTTTGCTGCTTTCGCGGCTTCTTGCTCTGCTTGACGCAATGCACGAGACATAACTACAGATACAATGGTGTCATCAGCGTTATTAAGAATTTTCGCATTTTCCAATGACACTTGGCTTACTCGGAAAGATTTACCTACCTCTAACGATTCCATAGGAACTTCAATTTCTTGAGGAAGATTGTTTGGTAGTGCTTTCACACGCAGGCTGCGTAATTTCTGAACCAGTTTACCACCCATTTTAACGCCTGGAGAATCTCCTGTTAATTTAATAGGAATGTTTACGGAAACTTCTTTGTCATCGAACAATTCCATAAAATCCACGTGCGTTACCAAATCGGTAAGTGGATGGAACTGTGCCTCTTGAACGATAGCCCTTGTTTTTTTGCCGTTGATATCCAATTCTACAAATACTACGTCAGCAGTATAAAGAACAGATTTCAAATCAGCTGCGGATACAGCAAGGTGGGTTTGTTCTTTGCCACCATAAAGAACTGCAGGAATCTTTCCTTCGTAACGCAATTCTTTTGCATCTCTTTTCCCTACGTTCTGCCTAACAGAACCGCTAATAGCAATTGATTTCATCTAATTTGTTTTTTGAATGGTTGATGAGAGCTCCCCCGTTATCGGGGTCGGTTTCATCTTTTGTAAATTATCTAATTTTGAGGTGCAAAAATACGGTATTTTTTTTGATAAGCAAATTTTATTTGCTGTGATCTATAGCAATTTAACCATTTTGTTTTAAGAAACATTTGGCTAACTTTGTGGCAAAACTAAGTTAATCTTGGAGTTTTGTCCGATAGTATAAGGGTAGTACAAGTGATTTTGGTTCATTTAGTCTTGGTTCGAATCCAGGTCGGACAACTTTTTGATTTTTCTTGATCATCATTGGAAATATTAATAAATCCAACATATAAAACACGCATAGAGAAATGCCTTTGCAATTTAACACGGTGAAGCTGTTCGCAGGGTCTGGGACAGTGGAATTAGCGGAAAAAATCTCCAACTCTTACGGGAAGCCGCTTGGCGACATGACCTTATCTAAGTTCAGCGATGGGGAAATTCAGCCTTTTTACAATGAATCCGTACGCGGCAGCGACGTGTTCTTAATCCAATCCACAAACCAGCCAAACGACAATCTTTTAGAGCTTTTATTTATGATTGATGCGGCAAAGCGTGCCTCTGCCCATTATATCACGGTGGTCGTTCCTTATCTCGGTTATGCCCGTCAAGATAGAAAAGACAAACCGCGTGTCGCTATTGGTGCGAAGTTAATTGCAAACCTCATTGTGGCCGCCGGTGCGCATCGTATCATGACCATGGATTTGCACGCTGCGCAGATACAAGGATTTTTTGATATACCGGTAGACCACTTAGATGGATCTATTATATTTGTACCGTATATCAAATCGTTGAAACTGCCGAACCTGACCATTGCATCTCCGGATATGGGTGGATCATATCGTGCCCGCACATTTGCCAAATTTTTCAATGCGGAGGTTATCATCTGTGACAAACGCCGTAAACGTGCCAATGAGATTGAGTCCATGTCAATTATTGGCGATGTGAAAGATCAAGATGTGGTTTTAATCGATGATATCTGTGATACGGCCGGTACGCTGTCAAAAGCGGCGGCACTAATTATGGAAAACGGCGCTCGTTCGGTAAGGGCTGTCTGTACGCATGCAGTCTTATCGGGAAAGGCTTATGATACCATCGAAAATTCGGTTTTAACAGAAATGATTGTCACGGATACGATTCAGCTAAATCCAGAAAAACGAAGAAGTTGTAGCAAAATTAAAGTATTATCTACTGCGGAATTATTTGCGGGCGCGATTAAAAATGTAAATGAACACGGTTCAATTTCAGATCTATTTGAAATAAAATAACGGTAAGACGATATAAGTTTAACAAGAAAAGGTCGACGCATTAGTCGACCTTTTCTTGTTGTTCTAAATACAGATACAAAAAAAGCACTAAGTTTCCTTAGCGCTTTTGATTTAGTAGCGGGGATCAGACTCGAACTGATGACCTTCGGGTTATGAGCCCGACGAGCTACCAACTGCTCCACCCCGCAATGTTTCTTTATTTTCAGCTCGGCCTCGCGCTTTGCTCTTTCTTTTGTTAGTAGCGGGGATCAGACTCGAACTGATGACCTTCGGGTTATGAGCCCGACGAGCTACCAACTGCTCCACCCCGCAATTTTTTTGGTGACACAAAGATAGTGTTTTTCCCCCTTAAATCAAAACTGAACATACTTTTTAAAAAAGTTTAAGCCAAAAAATTGGATAATGTTCTGGTATTCTGTACTTTCATATTATCAATTATAATGAATTGTGATGAAAAGAAGTTTACTACTAACCGTTGTAACGCTCTATTTATCCGTTCAGCAACTTTATTTATCCTTTTTATATAGGAGGAAAAATGATGCGTTAACGTTTAAAAGGAGCTTTTTGCTGCCAGATAGTCTGGCAGACAACACTACCTGTATCAGCAAATCCTATCTGTTTATTTCAAATGCTCACCGTCTATGCGTTTTGCCAGTGTACGAATTATGACGGCTGTGTTCTTACTGGGGTATAGTACGCTGGTAAAAAGTCAAACATGGGAGGAAAGCCCGGCTGTAGAACAGATTATGGAGCAGCTTTCGGAAGAATTGGATGACGTGATAGATGCCGATGAGTTTCTGGAGCATCTTCGATATTATCATACACGACCAATTGATTTGAATCAAACCAACGAACAGGAGCTGGCAAAACTGTTGATTTTATCCCCTTTGCAGATTACCAGTCTTTTGGAGCATCGTGAACAGACAGGCAAGTTTCTTTCGCTTCTTGAGCTGCAAGGAATCGCCAATTTTGATCTGTCAACTGTCGAACGATTAAGTCCTTTCGTTAAGGTATCATCCGTATCTACACTGGAAGGATTAACGTTGCGGCAACTTTATAATGATAGTGAGCAACAGCTTATGGCGCGTTATGGTACTATTTTTCAGGAACAGCGTGGTTACCTGATTACGGATAGCACACGATCACGTTACCTAGGAGATGCTAACCGCTATATGCTGCGTTACCGTTTAAATTTTCGAAATCGTCTACGTGTGGCAATCAATGCGGAAAAAGATG
Source organism: Sphingobacterium arenae (assembly GCF_014692505.1). Classification (GTDB taxonomy): domain Bacteria; phylum Bacteroidota; class Bacteroidia; order Sphingobacteriales; family Sphingobacteriaceae; genus Sphingobacterium; species Sphingobacterium arenae. Next base: position 1,353,031 of record NZ_JACNYK010000001.1, read on the forward strand.
CTGGAGAACCTTTCTTTCGTGAGAAGCAACGCTTTGGTTTTGACCATTATGGTGTTAGCCTATATGCAAAAGATGTCGGTATATTTAAAGAATTGCTGCTCGGTAATTATGCGTTACAGATTGGACAAGGACTAGTGATGTGGAATGGTCTGAGTTTTGGTAAAGGCGCGATGATGACCAGCAGTGCCAGACAAGGGGTTGGATTACGAAGTTATACGTCTATGAATGAACATAACTATCTTTCTGGCCTTTCCACGCGGTTATCTATTGATAAGTGGGAAATTACACCTTTTATTTCTTGGCGAAAATTATCTGGCAACCGCTCCCTAGCAGAAGATGGCCGTTACATTATCAGTTCTATTTCAGCATCTGGATTACATCGCACACCTAATGAGCAACGTAATCGTCGTGCTATCAATCAAGGTGTTGTCGGCATCGATGTGACGTATCGTTATAAGCGCTTGAAGTTAGGTGCTGTAGGAGTTTATACACAATATGATGGTACTATTGTACACGATGGTTCCCGACGTCATGCCTATTCTTTTGAAGATGACCGATTGATCAATTTTGGGGTTAATTACCAATATACATTTAGGAATATTTATCTCTTTGGAGAAACGGCTCACGAATATGGACGGGGCTGGGCGACGCTAAATGGCCTAATAGCGAGCTTACATCCGAAGGTATCGGCATTTGCCAATTATCGGAATTACCAACGGAACTACCATGCTGTTTTTGCACAAGCCTTGGGCGAGGGAAGTGCGGTTGCCAACGAGGAAGGGGTTTATACAGGAATTATGCTCCATCCAAGCAGAAAATGGGAGTGGATGAGTTACATTGATATGTTTCGTTTCCCTTGGCTGCGCTACCGGGTTGATGAACCTAGTGCCGGAATGGATTTGCTGTCGCAACTGACGTATACCTGGTATAAGATAGGTCGTGTTTCCTTACGCTATCGTCATCGATTAAAGCAAGAAAACAATCGTGATCGTCCTCCGGAAAGGGTAGTGGTAGATGCACGGAAAGACCAAGTGCGTTTAGCCTTTCAGTATAAACTGTCCGCCAAATGGGAAATCCGAACGAGGGCAGAGGGTGTGCGATATGAAAAGGAGGGAAGAACTGATTTTGGATGGATGGCCTATCAAGATGTATTTTGGAAACCCGATCGCTTGCCTATCCAGGTAAACATGCGTCTGGCCGTGTTTGCTACGGATTCGTATGACGCAAGATTATACGCTTACGAAAATGATGTGTTATATGCGAGCGCGTTTCCGATGTATAACGGGAAAGGTGGTCGTTCTTATGTCAACCTGCGTTATCGTATCGGTCGTAAAACAGATTTTTGGCTCCGTTATGCTCGTAATCGCTATTTGAACGTAGAGACGGTAGGCTCAGGGTTGGATCAAAGCGAGGGGCCACATCGGTCGGATATTAAAGTTCAATTCCGATATCGATGGTAGGGCAGACTTTTTATTTGGCATTACGGAAAGTACCGTTTGCTCGAGCTTTCTTATTCTTCGGAACAGGCATTGTTGGCGGTTATTATATACCGCTATCGACATGGGCGTTTCAAGTTATAGTCGTATGTGTTATAGCGATGCTTCTGCTTTTGATCGGCGTGGAGGTGTTTTGTCGACGATGGCGACGTGTTTCTTTTCCGTTGATTTTTTACATCTTATTATTTTTTCTGGGTGTTGTTTGGCTGGGAAAGGAGCTCCCCGCGCAGCAATCACGACATTTTGTTGATAAGAAAGCCGATTATTTGATAGGGATAATAACGGATGAGCCCGTATATGGCGAGGAAAGCATTCGCTTTCCCTTAGAAATTTGTCATACCGTACACGACGAAAATTTAACTCCAGCAACCGGCCAAATTATGCTGCGTATTTCTCGGAAGAGCGCGGATCCTGATCTAACATTATCTTATGGTGACAAGCTATTGTTTCGTAATAAGGTCGCAGAAATGCACGCACCCCATAATCCGAAACAATTTGATTATAAGCGGTATCTGGCACATAAAAATATCTACCATCAGGCCTATATACAATCTGTGGATCTCAGGCTGATCGGGAGTGGAGAAGGAAATAAAATCGTCGCAAAGGCGTTGTGCATACGTCAGTATTTTGTCCGCAAATTCAAACGCTTTATTACAAATAGAGAAGCTTTAGAAGTTTGTTCAGCACTCATTCTAGGCTATCGCGCTAATTTTCAGGCAGAAACCTTGGCCGCTTTTATAAATACCGGCACAGTGCATGTGTTGAGTGTATCGGGATTGCATGTAGGTATGGTATTCTTCCTATTGAACTTTTTGTTCGGGTTTTTAGATCGTTTCTCTCCTGGTAGACCCATTCGATTTGTACTGATCTTGTTTTCTATTTGGGCTTATGTTTTATTGACGGGTATGGCGCCGTCTATTTTGCGTGCGGGTGTGATGATCTCTTTTCTCTTATTAGCAGGGTGGAGTCAACGATCTAACCAGAATTTAAATTCGCTTTTTGCGTCAGCATGCTGCCTACTTCTGTTTGATCCTTTCATGATCTTTGATATGGGCTTTCAATTGTCCTATTTGGCTGTTTTAGGTTTATTTACCTTATACCCGATATTGAATGGTATATTTTCGATAAACAATAAATTTCTACGTGTAATATGGCAAGCTGTATTGGTTTCGGTCAGTGCTCAACTTTTCACAACGCCTTTAGCGTTGTATTACTTCCAGCAGTTTCCTAATTATTTTCTGCTCGGAAATTTATTTGTATCGCTGCCTGCTACAGCGTTGATGTATATCGGTATAGCATTAGCGATATCTCCTTTTTTATTTCTAAATGGTTATTTGGGAATAGGCTTAACCTATTTGTGTCGCTTTCTCCTTTGGGGGCTTACGGCTATTGAATCTTTACCTTTTGCTATTGTGCAAGGTGTTGATCTGACGGGAACACAACTCGTTTTATTCCTGTTGGTTATCATTTTTCTGCTGATTACCTGGTATGGGTTGAGTAAACAATTCTTGTGTTGTACGCTCATCTCGGGAACATTACTGTTACTTTCTGCGGCTGTAACTTCTATAAGGCATACTTCTTATCAGGGGATAAAAATATATAATGTGGGGCGTGAGATTGCTATTGCGGTGATTAATCGCAGAAAAGTTTCTCTTATTTCTACACTGGATAGCATCAAGCATCCACGGCTGGTTGCGCAGGTTTTGCCGGATCTTCGCCATTATATGCGAACCGAAGATATCGTTTTCCGAACATTGCCATTAAAAAAGGGACAGCAGATGGAAATACAAACTCCGATTGGGATGCTCGGTATTCTGGAGGGTGGAAGGCTAGTAAGAAAGCCTAGTGGATACGATATTTTGTTGTGGCGTAACCTCACACCTTATGCTGTGGTCGACGATGAGAGTTTCCGTGGTGTTCAGCTTTTGATATTAGATGGATCAAGCAAAGCGAACATCTTGTCGGAAATGGCAAAAAAAGCAGACTCTTTGGGTATATCCTATTATGTGTTGAAAAATAATTTTGCTTATGTTTGGGATAAGAAGCATGGAAAATAAAAGTCTGGATATACTAGAACAGTATTGGGGATATAAGGCCTTCCGTCCACTGCAGCAAGATATTATCAATGCGGTGTTGCAGGGACGTGATACACTTGCGCTTATGCCGACAGGTGGAGGAAAGTCTATTTGTTTTCAAGTGCCGGCGCTTCAGTTGGCAGGTATATGCATCGTGGTAAGTCCGCTGATCGCATTGATGAAAGATCAAGTCCAAAGCTTACGGAAAAAGGGTATCGAAGCAGTAGCTATCTTTTCGGGCATGTCGCATCGGGAGGTGGATATGACGTTGGATAATTGTGTGTACGGACGGATCAAGTTTCTGTATCTTGCGCCAGAACGTCTTTATAGTGATCTGGTAAAAGAACGGATACGCTATATGAAGGTGAGTCTTTTTGCCATCGACGAAGCACATTGTATTTCGCAATGGGGGTATGATTTTCGCCCGGCCTATTTGGAGTTGGCGAAGTTGCGGGAAATTCACCCAAATACACCTTTTTTAGCATTGACGGCTACGGCGACGCCGCGGGTTGTCGAAGACATCCAAGATAAATTATCTTTCGTGGGAGGGCGGGTATTTAAAAAAAGCTTCCGAAGGGAAAATTTAGCCTACATAATACTTGCCGAGGAAGACAAAATGGCGCGTATGTTACGGATGATTCACAAAATTGGAGGCTCCGGAGTGATCTATGTCCGTAACCGCCGGGAAACACAAGAAGTGGCGCAATATTTAATCAATCATGGTATACCCGCAGATTTTTACCATGCCGGACTTGATCCGGTAACCCGTTCGCAAAAACAGGACAGCTGGATGGAAAATCGCGTGCGTGTTATTGTGGCGACAAATGCGTTTGGAATGGGGATCGATAAGCCGGATGTACGGTTCGTATTGCACTTGGATATTCCAGATTCATTGGAAGCGTATTACCAGGAAGCGGGCCGCGCTGGTCGTGATGGAAAAAAAGCTTTTCCGGTGCTGATGTATCAACAGGCTGATCGGGAAAAATTGTGGGAAAATTTTATAGCCAATTTCCCGCCTATACCGTTTATACAACAGGTTTATCATCATTTAGGAAACTACTTTCAAATTGCGTATGGGGCTGGAAAAGGGCTGTTTTTTGATTTTGATGTAGTCGATTTCTGCAAGCGCTATAAAATGGACGTTCTACCCACATTGAGTGCTTTGAAATTTTTGGAAAGAGATGGATGGATTGCCGTATCTGAATCGGTTTTTATACCGTCTCGATTTAAGTTTGAAATCGAATATCAGGAACTGTATAAATTTCAAGTACAGTCGGCGAAATACGATCCGATCATAAAACTGATTTTGCGTACAACAGGTGGTGTATTCGATTTTTATATCACGTTGAATGAATATGAATTGGCAAAAAAACTTCGGATTTCATATGATATGGTGGTGAGTATGTTGCAGGGCCTTCAACAATTGGAAATAGCGTCTTATCTGCCTAAGACTGATGCTCCGCAATTGGAGTTTCTCCAAGCGCGTGTGGATTATAAGCATCTCTTTATCGATACGTCTTTTATAGCGGAGAGAAAGCGTATCAAAGAGCAACAGATAAAAGCTATTTATGCTTATCTGGATACAAAGGATTGCCGAAGTGTCGCATTGCAGACGTATTTTGGAGAAGAAGAGGAAACCTTTTGTGGGAGCTGTGATTTATGTTTGATGCGCCAGCATCGGGACGATATACACAACACATTACAGGAAGAAATAAAGACAGCGCTGTTAGCAGGGGAAAAAGATGTGAAAACGTTGGTTGACGAATTAACGCTTGGTGACGATGATACGAAGCTGCACGTGATTCGATTGCTTATGGATAAAGAACAGATTGTTTTGCGAGATGGTTTGTATTATTGGAATAGTGATTTTTAGGGCAGATTTTATTCCTGCCCCAAAAATTATTATTTAATCAAGCTTAACCAAGCTTCCGCCATGAGATTTGCACCTGCTAAGGAAGTATGTACACCGTCTGTTGTCCAATAATCGCCCGCACCTCGGCTCGCGGCTTTGTCAAATACGGATTGGTAAGGCAGAAATGTCGCGTTATACTCTTTAGCTATTTCCTTTGCGGCTTCTTGATAACCTAAGAAATTGGGATACCAGGCGTCCGTTACATGCTTTACGCCTTTGACACCGAATGGCTCGCCAATAATCAATTTAACTTGTGGAAGTTGTTTTAATGTAGTATCTAACAATTGTTGGTATTGTTGTTTGTATTGTTGCGGCGTATTTTGAGCACCTCGGTCTACGGTACGCCAAAAATCGTTTACACCAATAAGAATGCTTAATATCGTTGGACGAAGTTGAATCGCATCCGTATCCCATCTGTTGATCAGATCCGGAACTCTATTCCCGCTGATACCACGGTTATAAACCTGAATGTTTTTGTCTGCATATTTATTGAGTAGGGTGGCGGCGGCCATCATCGCATACCCATGACCAAAAGCACCGGTATCGTTTGGATTTAAATTATCCCGTTTGCGTCCCGCGTCGGTAATAGAGTCGCCTTGAAATAAGATGATATCATTTTGTTGTATGCGTAAATTGCCTCCTTTTTTCAGGCTTTTTTCTTCCGCAAACAGTGCTTTCGTGCCGATTGTGGCAGCTCCTATGGTGAGGAGGCTTTTCGCTAAGAATTTTCTTCTTGTTTCCATATAATATGAAGGTTTAAGAAAACCAAGTTAGCTTTTTCAGACGAACTTTTCAATACCGCGTCGTATTATTTCACACGCATGTTTTATTTCGGCTTCTGATATAGTAAGTGGAGGAGCAATTCGTAAGGCAGTTTCACAATGCAAATACCAATCGACCATGAGTCCGTGCGCAGCACAAAATGTACTCACTTGGTACACCTGTTCAAAGGTTTCTAATTGCAGGCACATCATCAAGCCCATTCCCCTAATCTCTTTTATTTTAGGATGGTTTAGTTCCTTGCGGAACAAAGCCGCTTTTGTGTCCACTGTAGCTAGCAGGTTTTCATTCTGGATGACCTGCAAGGAGGTTAACGCAGCAGCACAGCTTACCGGATGGCCCCCGAAAGTGGTAATGTGTCCTAACATGGGATTGTCTTTGATGACGTCCATAATTTCCTTTCGTGCAACGAATGCGCCAAGTGGCATACCGCCTCCAATACCTTTTGCTAACATCAACACATCTGGTACAATCCCAAAATGTTCGAAAGCGAACATTTTTCCTGTTCTTCCGAAGCCGGTTTGTATCTCATCAAAAATCAGAATAGCACCCGTTTCGTCACATTTTCGGCGGAGATCTTGCATAAATGTTGTGGAGGGAACACGCACGCCTGCCTCTCCTTGGATAGCCTCCACGATAACCGCTGCGGTTTGGTTTGTAATGCTGTCCAAACTACGTACGTTGTTGAACTGGATAAATTCTATTTCGGGGAGTAGGGGAGCATACGCTTCTTGATAAGCAGGATTCCCAATTAGACTTAAAGCCCCTTGTGTGCTACCATGATATGCTTTTTCCGCAGCAATAATCTGCCGACGTCCGGTATACTTCTTGGCGATTTTCATGGAACCTTCGACGGCCTCCGCTCCACTGTTCGTGAAATAAACGGAGCCGAATGACGAGGGCAGTATAGAAAGTAACTCGGTGGCAAATTGTACCTGAGGGGCTTGTATAAACTCCCCGTATACCGTAACATGTAGGTATTTTTCCAACTGCTGTTGGATGGCCGCTAATACCTTGGGGTGCCGGTGTCCGATATTACTGACATTAAAACCGGATACGAGGTCTAAATAGCGTTCGCCATGAGGACCGTATAGATAAACTCCCTCGGCTTTTGCAATTTCGAATAAACGGGGAGACGAAGATGTTTGCGCTGTATTATTAAGAAAAAGCTCTCTGTTGCTAATCATTTTTTAATGACAAGTGATCCGTAACGACTAACCTGTGATGCGTGTTCTGTAAAGAGTACCCTGATAACTTGTAACGTTGTCACTACTCCGGACGCTACCCAGATTAACGGTTTCTTCTTTGTAATTCCTTGTAAAGTAACTCACGGAAATTCTGTTCGACTTCAAAAAATTGAGAGGCTCTGGCGGAGCCAACTACTTCTGCGAATTTTTTTCGATATTCTTTTTTGACATCCAGTTCTTTCGCATCATATGAAAGTATGTCCCGTTTTTCAGACCGATCCGATTTATTGAAAGCATTCACTCCTCTTGGTGAAGGTGTGGTTGTACTTTCTTTTTTCTTAGACCGAATAGCCCAAATTTCTTTGCTATATTGATTATATATCGGGAAGAAACGTTGTGCTTCAGCAGGCGTTAAGCTTAATTCTTTCGTGATATAAGCAATCTTTTCACTCTCAATCGCCGCAAATCGTTTGGAATCCCGGGGTTGTGCACTCGCAGATGCTATACAGAGTATAATCGCGCCAATCGTAACAAACAAATGTTTAAAACGTAACATTATAATGCATAATTTAAATAGTCTTCAATATCATTTTCCTTAACATGTGTACAAACCCCTTCCGCATCATGAGCATGATCGATACACTCTATGACATAAAGGATGTCATCGCTGTCATTCAAAGCACTTAGATAATTAATAATCTCGTCATCAGGAATAGAAGACAGATGCGACTCGTCGACGCTGCCTTGGGTTTTATTGTATATGCCGTTGTATGAAGCAATTCCAACGATTACGGCGATACACGCTGCAGCCACATAGGAAACCCACTTATTGAAATGGAGCCTTCGTACAGGTATATGCTGACGCGCCTTCTCTACAGTTCGCGCAATAATCTTATCCTGCAGTACTTGTGTATAACCTTCGGGTATGACAAATCCGTCATTAGATACCTGTTTTTTTAATTTATCTTCAAATATTTTGTTTTGGATGCGTCCTGACAAGCTTTCAAAATAGTTTGCTGGAACAACGAAGTTCGCTCGTGGTACGGCGTTTTCTATTCTTGTTTGGGCAAGAATTTTATCTGATAAATCTTCAAAGTATCCTTTAGGAATGTTGGCATCTTGAGTTACAGTATCTTTATACTGCTCCATTTTGATGTGAAGCTGTATATGATCCGTTAATTGAGAAAAATAATTTTTGGGTACCACAAAGGGGGGGACACGTAATGATCCCGGAAGGTTTAAACCATCCATTCCATCGTAATATGTATTATCTTCCTTCATAGTCACTTGTTTAGAGTCAAAAAACCGTTTAGGGTTTAATCGTTTGATGTAAAAAAGTGCTCTATTTTTTTAACGGCTAGGTGATAAGACGCTTTTAATGCACCTACGCTTGTACCTAGAATCTCGGATATTTCGTCGTATTTGAGATCCTCAAAATATTTCATGTTAAATACCAACCGTTGTTTGTCTGGAAGAGTTAACAATGCTTGTTGTAATTTCATCTGTGCTTGATCACCGTTAAAATAACTTCCTTCCGCTAACGTTTCGGATAGATAAGCAGAGCTGTCGTCATCTAACGACACGCTCTGCTTTTGTTTTTTTCTATTTAGAAAAGTGATACATTCATTGGTAGCGATACGATATAGCCATGTATAAAGCTGGGAATCTTCGCGAAATTTTTCGAGGTTTCGCCAAACTTTGATGAATATATCTTGCACGACGTCATCCGCATCATCATGATCAATAACCATCCGGCGAACGTGCCAATATATTTTTTGTTGGTATTTTTTGAGCAAATAGCCAAACGCCTCTTCACGTGTACGTTCATCAGCAAATTTTGATATAATTAAGGCGTCTTCCATTTGTTCTTTGTCACTATTTTCTGGTAATTACTTTTCTTGCTGCTGCTACGATTGAAGCGGCATTAAGTCCATATTTTTCCATCAGTTGTGCGGGTTTTCCCGATTCACCGAAGCTATCGTTGACGGCAACAAACTCTTGTGGAGTAGGTCTCTTTGTCGCTAAAAGTTGGGCAATACTGTCGCCCAGACCACCTAAACGGTTGTGCTCTTCAGCAGTGACCACACAGCCTGTTTTAGTCACAGAGTTTAATACGGCCTCCTCATCGAGGGGTTTAATGGTGTGGATATTTATAATCTCCGCATTAATCCCCAATGTTTCTAACTCCTCGCCTGCTTGGATAGCTTCCCAGACCAAATGTCCCGTGGCAATAATCGTGACGTCTGTTCCCTCATTTAACATGACAGCTTTACCTATTTCAAATGTTTGGTCGGCCGGGGTAAAGTTAGGGACTACCGGACGTCCGAAACGCAGGTAAGCTGGGCCTTCATGGTTGACCAGAGCAAGGGTTGCTGCTTTGGTCTGGTTAAAATCGCAGGGATTAATTACGGTCATCCCAGGTAACATCTTCATTAATCCGATATCTTCAAGAATCTGGTGTGTAGCGCCATCTTCACCCAATGTCAACCCCGCATGTGAAGCACATATTTTCACGTTTTTGTCTGAGTAAGCGATGGACTGCCTAATTTGATCGTATACGCGACCGGTTGAAAAATTGGCAAAGGTACCGGTGAAAGGAATCTTGCCACCAATGGTTAAGCCTGCGGCAATACCCATCATATTGGCTTCTGCTATTCCAATTTGGAAGAAGCGTTCTGGAAATTCTTTGATGAAATCGTTCATCTTTAACGACCCGATCAAGTCGGCACAAAGTGCAACTACGTTATCGTTCTGCCTTCCTGCTTCTAACAGACCAGCACCAAAGCCGGAACGCGTATCTTTTGATTCTGTATATGTGTATTTTTTCATTTCTTAGTATCTCTCCTATCCAACATCTATTTAATAGTCTCCCAATGTTTCGGCATTCTGTGCCAATGCAGAGGCCAGTTGTTCATCGTTAGGTGCAATACCATGCCATTTGTGCGATCCCATCATGAAATCAACCCCGTTGCCCATTTTTGTATGCAACAAGATCATCACTGGTTTGCCTTTTCCCGAACGTGATTTGGCTTCATCTAAACCTCGGATTACTGATGTCATATCATTACCCTGTTCTACGTCCAGCACATCCCACCCGAAAGCTTCCCATTTCGCACGAAGATTTCCGAGAGACAGAACATCCTCCGTCGAACCATCGATCTGAGCGCCATTATAATCAATGGCAGCAATGATGTTGTCCATCTTATTGTGGGGGGCGTACATCGCTGCTTCCCACACTTGTCCTTCTTGAAGCTCTCCATCGCCCATCAACACGTATACCAAACTGCTGTCTTTGTTCAATTTTTTAGCTTGCGCGGCTCCGATAGCAACAGATAAACCCTGGCCTAATGAGCCCGACGCGATACGAATGCCTGGTAACCCTTCGTGCGTGGTGGGATGCCCCTGCAAACGAGAGTCCATTTTTCTAAAGGTACTAAGTTCACTTGCAGGAAAGTATCCGGCATGTGCTAAGGTACTATAGAAAACAGGAGAAATGTGTCCGTTCGATAAGAAAAATAAATCTTCTCCGACGCCGTCCATATTAAAAGAAGGGTCATGTTTCATCGCATAAAAATACAACGCTACAAAATAGTCCGTACAACCAAGCGAACCTCCCGGGTGACCGGATTGGCAAGCATGCACCATACGAACGATGTCACGTCTTACTTGTGAAGCGATCTGTTCTAGTTTGTTGATATCTGCACTCATTTTTGAAATTTAATGTTTCGGTTATTTTGGCTGTAAAGTTAATGATTTTTAGCAGAGTAGCTGACAAAAACCGTAACTAAAAAAGGGAAGACTATACAACCTTCCCTTTTCTGCTTTTTTATAATGGATTATAGTGCCTCGGCAACGACTTCTTCGACTTCTGGCACCATTCGTTTCAATAAACCTTCAATTCCCGCTTTTAGTGTAATGGTAGAGGATGGGCAGCCACTACATGAACCGCGTAACTCTACGGTAACTACACCATTATCAAATGACCGGTAGGCGATAGCGCCGCCATCTTGCTCTACGGCTGGACGTACATAATCGTGCAATACCTGTTGTATTTTTATCTCTGTTTCCGATCCCTCAAAATTTACCTCTTCCGAATGTTCGATTGGTTTTACTGGTAATTCTGATTCCACAGCCCCTTTAACAAAATCTTTTAATAACGGTTCAATATCGCTCCATTCTACACTTTCGCTTTTGGTAACTGTCACGAAATTGCTCGCAAAAAAGACCCCTTCTACAAAATTAAATTTAAATAATTCTCTGGCAAATTCGGATTCTTGGGCTTTTTCCCGGTCGGGATAATCCAGACTACCATTGATTAATAACTTGTTGACCAAAAACTTCATTGTAGAAGGATTGGGAGTTGTTTCTGTATATACGTTAATTGTTGCCATACTGTGTATCATCTATAATAGTTGACAAATATACACCAAAAATGTACCAACACAGGTCATCTTGACGTCAAAGCTTAGCGTATGAGGCCCGTGTAATTATTTGGCGAAATTGCTTTAATTTCTTTTTTGATTTCTTCACTTACATTTAATCCATCAACAAAAGTGGCGATTGTTTCTTGTGTTACGTGTGCATGCGTACGTGTTAGGTCTTTCAATGTCTCGTATGGTTTTGGGTGCCCGTCTCTTCGTAATATCGTTTGAATAGCTTCAGCTACGACAGCCCAATTGTTCGCTAGATCCGCTTGGAGTACAGGTTCGTTAAGAATGAGTTTCCGTAGCCCTCTCAAGGTGGATTTAACTGCGATAATCGTGTGGGAAAGGGGTACGCCTATATTACGGAGTACTGTCGAATCGGTCAAATCACGTTGCAGACGAGAGATAGGAAGCTTCGCTGCCAAATGCTCGAATAATGCATTAGCGAGACCTAGATTTCCTTCCGCATTCTCAAAATCTATAGGATTGACCTTATGTGGCATGGCTGAAGATCCAATTTGTCCCGCTGTTATTTTCTGTTTGAAATATTCCATGGATATATAAGTCCACATATCCCGACATAGGTCTATGAATATATTGTTAATGCGTTTGATAGCATCACAACTGGCAGCAAAATTATCATAATGTTCAATTTGTGTTGTTGTTTGAGAACGGGATAGCCCCAGGGTCTCATTCACAAATTTATTGCCAAACGCCACCCAATCTGTCTCTGGATATGCGACGTGGTGGGCATTGAAGTTTCCAGTTGCACCACCAAATTTTGCGGAGAAGGGTATCTGTTGCAACAGCTCTAACTGCTTTTCTATCCGTTCGATGAAAACCTTAATCTCTTTTCCTAAGCGCGTCGGAGAGGCGGGTTGTCCGTGCGTTCTGGCCAACATGGGGACGTCCTGCCACTGTTTTGCAAGCGATGTCAGTTCGCTTAGTAATTCCTGGACATTCGGGAGATAGATTTGATTTAAGGCCTCTTTCCAAGAATAGGGAATAGCTGTATTGTTTATATCTTGTGAGGTCAGCCCGAAATGGATAAATTCGAGTGAATTATGCAACCCTAGTTTTTCAAACTCATTTTTTAGAAAGTATTCTACTGCTTTAACATCGTGGTTAGTTACTTTTTCAGTGTCTTTTATCCATGCTGCGTTTTCCAACGAAAAATTCTGGTAGATTTGACGAAGACGCTCATTGAGAGAGCCATCAAAATGAGCTAACTGTGGAATTCCAGATTCACACAACGCGATGAAGTATTCTACTTCCACTAAAACGCGGTATTTAATCAAGGCGAACTCCGAAAAATAGTTTGAAAGTTCCTTTGTATTGTTATGATAACGTCCATCGATAGGAGAGACGGCAGTTAGGGGGGATAAGCTCATGATTACGAAAAATAAAAATTAAAATTAAACATCTGCTTTTTAGGGCAGAATGAAACTACGCAACAAAAATAATAAAAACTCGAAAAGAAGCACTTGTAGAAAAAAAGAAAACCCACACAGCTGTGTGGGTTTTAACGTATTTTTTAATGTCGTTCGGATTATTGAACGTTTTCCAAAGAGTCAACGATAGAATCGCCTTCTGCTCTAACTGAATCAGCGACATTTTCCAATGAATCTGCTACTTGCTCAGTAGAGTTTTCGATTCCTTCTGTTAATGTTTCTGTAGCATCTTCGTTTTGAGTTTGCTGACCGCCACATGAAGCAAGTCCGATTGTTAACGCAAGACCTAAAAATCCGAATTTAAATAAATTTTTCATTTTTAATTTTCTGTTTAATTGAAACAAATTTGTTTATTACATCTTAATACCGGCAATTATAAAAGGTAACCCAATTTTTTTACACAAGGATAAATAAAAATTAATCCATTCATAAAGGACCTCTTTTATAAAGCAGGTGCGAATATAATAGTGTTTTGCCGAAATACAACAATAAAAAACATTTTTTATGAAAAAAGTGTTACAATTGAGGAGGATAACTCAAATAACTTAATATGATAAAAAAACTGAGGAATATGCTTCAATTGTTGAAGCACGTAGATCTGGAGCAATTAGATGCGCTATCAAAGAAGGTTGATATTCCTACATTGATGGATGGGATGTCAAAAATGAGTGAAGAACAGTTGAAAGGGATGGCTAAACTATTAACAAGCAATACGAAGAGGCGGGAGGCACCTGAAATTGATGCAGATTTCTATGATATAGAGGCAAAGTTGTCTTCCGAGAACCGCACCCTACAATTGAAGGTAAGGGAGTTCTTAGAACGGGAAATTAAACCCATTGTCAATAAATATTGGTTGCATGACGAGTTCCCCTTTGAAATCATTCCCAAATTAGCAGAGCTTAATGTTTGTGGTTATGTTTATGAGGGGTATGGCTGCGCAGGAGGTACGTCGTTGATGGATGGTATTATAGCTGCAGAATTTGGACGGATCGATCCTTCGATCGCCACATTCTTAGGGGTGCAAAGTGGATTGGCAATGGGGTCTATCTATATGTGTGGTTCTGAGGAACAGAAGCAGGAGTGGCTGCCAAAAATGCAGCGACTGGAGAAGATCGGTGCATTTGGATTGACAGAGCCAGAAGTCGGATCAGGAACGGCAGGTGGTTTAACGACAACTTGTCGTAAGACAGCAGAGGGATGGGTACTAAACGGACAAAAGAAGTGGATTGGCAATTCTACATTCTCTGACATGACGATCATTTGGGCGCGTGATGTGGATGATAACCAGGTGAAAGGATTTATTGTTCGTAAAGACAACCCAGGTTTTATGGTTGAAAAAATTAAGGGTAAGATGGCGTTGCGCATTGTGCAGAATGGATTGATAACATTGACGGATTGCTTGATTCAGGAAGTTGACCGTTTGCCACTTGCCAATAGTTTTAAGGATACAGCGAAAGTATTGCAAATGACGCGCGCGGGTGTAGCTTGGATGGCGGTTGGCTGTGCCCGAGGTGCATACGAAAACGCGCTGGATTATACATTGAAACGCAAGCAGTTTGGTAAACCGATTGCTTCCTTTCAGTTAATTCAAAACCATTTAGTAGAAATGTTGTCTAATTTGACGGCTATGCAGACGCTCGTTTTCCGTTTGTCAGAACTACAAGACGAAGGGAAATTGAAAGATGAACACGCCTCCTTGGCCAAAGTGTTTTGTACACTGCGTACACGGGATATTGTTTCGAGAGCACGTGAAGTGATGGGGGGTAATGGAATCTTGTTGGAATATAATGTTGCCCGATTTTTGGCTGATGCAGAAGCTATTTATTCGTATGAGGGGACAAAAGAGATTAATTCTCTGATTGTCGGGCGTAGCATTACAGGTATAAGCGCGTTTGTATAACGTGTAGATGCCAAATGTCGACATATAAAAAAGCCCAGCTGTTTAGCCGGGCTTTTTTATTATTTACTTCTTTCTGTTTTTCTGTTGTGCTTGCTGTTGACGCATCATCTCTTCCATTTTTTGTTGAAAAGAGGATTTTTTTGCTGCTTTTGGGTTTTTCTTATGTTCCTCGATCTTTGCTAAGATTTTGTCATCATCAATAAACTGACGAATGATAAACTGCGTGAGTAATGTTAAGACTGCTGATAAGAAGTAATAGTAGTTTAATCCAGCAGGGAAACTGTTCAATACAAAGAAGAATATCAACGGCATAAAGTAACCGATGTATTTCATTTGATTGTTGGCTGCTGCGCCAGATGTAGCATTGTTATACCATGTCGTTACCAATGTGGTCAGTGTCATGAGCACACACATAAATGAAATATGGTCTATTCCAAAAATAGGGGTAAAAGTAATCGGTGCGTCATAAGTGGACAAATCTTTTACCCAAAGAAAACTCTCTCCTCGTAACTCAAATAGATTGGGAAAGAAGAAGAAGAAAGCAAGTGTGAAAGGCATCTGTAGCACGAGGGGTAAACACCCCCCTAGCGGATTTACGCCGGCTTGTTTATACAGCTTCATGGTCTCCTGTTGAAGAAGCATAGGATTATCGTTGCCTACTTTTTCCTTTATTTCGTCGATTTGTGGCTTTAATACACGCATTTTCGCCATGGACTGATATGATTTGTAGGTCAATGGGAACAATACGCCCTTCAAAATAAGGGTTAATATTAAGATAATGATACCGTAGCTCAAATGAAGACCGTCGAGAACGTCAAAAATTGGAACCGTGATAAATTTGTTTATCCAACCCATAGGTCCCCAACCCATCTTAATGATTTGTTCGAAATCATCTCCATGTGCTTTCAACACTTTGTATTGGTTCGGACCAAAAAATAAATTGAAAGTGTAGTGATTATCTTTTTGGGCTGAGAAATCCAAATCTGCAGAAGCCTTGTAGTGTTTGATTACGCCATCGTTGGCGTCAAAAGACACACTAAGTTCTGTGTTGTTTAACGGTTGATCAGATGTTATGGCGGCAGAAAAGAAGTGTTGTTTGAACGCGATCCAACTTAGTTTTTCCGAGATCTGCTCCTTATCGTCACTTGTCTCTGATAGATTGTCTACATTCCCCGTAGATTCTTTATAGAATATTGTTGACCGTTCACGTTCGGATTTAGCATTTCGTTCTTTTCTGAGCAGCGTTGTTTCCCAGTTTAATCCGATGGAATTGGACTTGATGTCCATGAGGTTTTGAATACCCACTGCTTTCACATCAAGTCCAATGTTATAATCGTTACCTTTAATAGTATACGTGTATTCTAAATACTGGGTTTCATTATAGTTCAGTCTAAAAGTTATCGATTGGGTAGACTCTCCGGTAACGGAAATATCTCCACCTTGTGGGGTGAAGGTCAAATTGCTGGTGTTGATATTTTCGTCATTGGCCTTGAAAGCGAAACCGAATTGGTTCTGACCCTCGTCAATAATCATGAGAGGTTTCCCATCGTAATTTGTTTCGTTCTTCAACTGAACAGATCGGATTTGCCCACCTTTGGAACTTACCTTAGCAATAATCAACTCATTTTCTAGTGTAACGACTTGTTCATCTCCCAGACGAGCATTGCCAAATGGTTTGCTGGATATTTCGGCGGTGTCAATTGTTGTTTGCGAATTAGCGCTTAATGTGTCTGTAATAGGAAGGCCATCTCTAACTCTTTTTAACGAATCCTGAAGCCTTTGCTCTTGTTGAAGTTCTTGCTCCGTAGGTTTCATTAAATAAAAAGAGCCTGCCAGGATTCCGAAAATTAGTACTAATCCAATGAGGGTATTTCTATCCATTTTTTATTTTTTATTTTTTCAATTATATATTACAAATGCATGTCTTAACCTTTTCTATAGGAGATGGCAGCGGCTACAAAGCTAACAAAAAGCGGGTGAGGATTTGCTACAGTCGACTTTAGTTCGGGGTGGAATTGTCCTGCCACAAAGAAAGGGTGGTTTTTCAATTCGACAATCTCTACCAGTCCAGTTTCCGGATTCTTCCCCGACGCGATCATACCCGCATCTTCATATTGTTTTAGATACGCGTTATTAAATTCGTAGCGGTGTCTGTGCCGTTCGGATATCTTAGTTTTACCGTAGATAGAATAGGCTTTCGTACCTTTTTTTATGTCGCAGGCATATGCCCCCAGTCGCATGGTGCCCCCCATATCGGTAATGTTTTTTTGTTCTTCCATTAAATTAATAACCGGATGAGGTGTATTTTCATCCATCTCAAAGCTGTTTGCTTTTTTCAAACCAAGGACATTTCTTCCAAACTCTATAACGGAACACTGCATACCCAAACAGATACCGAAGAAAGGGATTGAGTTTTCTCGTACGAATTTAATTGCAGCCAATTTGCCTTCTAATCCACGTTCGCCAAAGCCGGGAGCGACCAAAACTCCCGCGAGATCTTTTAGTTTCTCAGCGACATTGTCATCGCTGATACTTTCTGCTGCGATATATTTTACTTTTACTTTGGTTTCATTGATCGCACCAGCATGGATAAACGCTTCGGTAATGGATTTATAAGCGTCGGGAAGTTCGATGTATTTGCCCACTAAACCTATACATACCTCACTTGTTGGATTTTTGAGTTTGCCCAAAAAAGTTTTCCAGCTTTCTAAATTAGGTTCGTTCTTGCTGGATAACTTCAGTTTCGCTAAAGCGGTTTTGTCCAATTGCTCTTTAAGCATATTTAGCGGCACGTCGTATATGGTAGGAGCGTCGATAGACTCAACTACCGCATTTATATTAACATTACAAAATTGAGCAAGTTTTTTCCTGATTTCGTGTGTTAGTTTATGTTCCGTACGGCACACGAGGATATCGGGTTGGATACCATATTCCAAAAGCGTTTTTACGGAATGCTGTGTTGGTTTGGTTTTCAGCTCCCCCGCGGCTGCTAAATAAGGAACGAGGGTCAGGTGTATGACCAAAGAGTCACTGTTGCCAAGTTCCCAACGTAGCTGTCTTACTGCCTCAATAAACGGGAGCGACTCGATATCGCCGACGGTGCCTCCTAGTTCCGTGATAACAATGTCGTACTCTCCGGTTTGTCCTAAGAGTTGCATTCTCCGCTTGATTTCATCGGTAATATGTGGAACTACTTGAACGGTCTTTCCTAAATAGGCTCCTGCACGCTCCTGATCAATAACATGTTGGTATATTCTTCCCGTCGTAACATTGTTGGCTTGCGAAGTGGGAACATTCAAAAATCTTTCGTAATGACCCAGATCTAGGTCCGTTTCGGCGCCATCCTCCGTTACATAACATTCTCCGTGTTCGTAAGGGTTCAATGTTCCCGGATCGATGTTAATGTAGGGGTCGAATTTCTGTATGGTCACTTTAAGCCCTCGAGCTTGGAGAAGTTTGGCGAGAGAAGCAGCAATAATGCCTTTTCCTAACGACGAAGTTACGCCGCCCGTAACGAAGATGTATTTACTCATAGCAATAATGAAAATTTCAGCTATTTTAAGACCTAAATATGGCTTTAAATCTGCTTTATGTACGGGATACAAAGATAAGTTTTTTTTGATACTAACCGAAATTAAAGCATAAAAAAAGCCCCACAATGGTGAGGCTTTTTATACTTTAAGGCGGTATGTATTTATTATATGCGTTTCGCTTTGATACGTGCGGCTTTACCGGTACGGCCACGTAAATAGAATAATTTAGCGCGACGAACTTTACCTACACTATTAATATCTATTTTTTGGATGTTAGGCGAATTTATCGGAAAAATACGTTCAACACCTATACCGTTAGAGATTTTACGCACTGTAAAAGTAGCGTTAGAACCTTCGCTGTTTAACTGAATAACGACGCCTTGGTACACCTGAACACGCTCTTTATTTCCTTCGCGAATTTTATAATGAACGCTGACGGTATCTCCTGCTTTGAAAGCGGGGATTTCATTTTTCACTACCGCTTGTTCTTCTACAAATTTTACTAAATCCATGATTTCGAGTAATTATTAAAACGATTTTATATCCTGCAAAAATCGGAATGCAATATTACGGCTTTTATCTTGAATAAAAAAATACTTTTTTAAAAAACCTGATAAACGCTTTTTCAATAAACGGATGCAAAGCTAAAGAAAAAGTAATTAATAATGCACGATATTATTATTCTGCAATTAATGAGGAGATTAGGGAATAATCGTAAATAAAATCTTGACAGTAATAAAATATGCCGTATATTTGTGCCACACAAAAAAGGTGATACCTTTTCGGGGTGTAGCGTAGCCCGGTATCGCGCCACATTTGGGATGTGGAGGTCGTAGGTTCGAATCCTGCCACCCCGACAAAAAAAGCTCGACAACAAGTCGGGCTTTTTTTGTTTTAGGGCAGGATGAGAACCGTTGGTTCGATCCGCAGGAGCTTTCGGGTGGAGCTTGGGGATTGCGTGGCTAAAGCAATCCTGCCACCCCGGCCGAACACAGAGCTTATTTGACATATCTGGCAAATATTAACAGCCAATTGGAACATCTGTTAACGATGATATGCTTGGTTATCATAAATAAATGTTCAATTTCTTGTCTTATGCAAAGAAGATAAAAAACGGATATTTTTAGATTTGTAACGAAAAGATTGTGACAACGATAAAGATTGTTGCATTTTGGGCGTTCAGACAAGATATTCCTGAAAATATGATAAACCAGAATGGGTTGTTCAACGACCTAGTAATATCTCTATTCCAAAACACGCCTGCACAATTTCACGGCAGACCTGAGGCGGTTGCAGAAATGACCAAAGAATTAAGCTTGTTAAAATAGGAGTAAAACAAAGATTGATATGAAACGCTCTTCAAAAGCAGAAAACGTCTTGGCCCAAATCAATAGGGGAGCTAAGTTGGGCGATCTACGGAAGATTGCGAGCGAGATTAAAAAAGATCACGAACTTGCTTTGGAACTTTGGTCTACGGGGGAGTTTTTACCCCGACAATTGGCTATTCTGATTATGGACAAGAAGCAGCTTTCGCAAAAACTCATCGATAAGTTAGATAACAACATTAGGCAACATAATGATGGTGAAAAACTTCAGTTAATTGACTGGTTAATGGCAAATCAACTTTCCAAAGACAAAAAGACAATTTCATTAATGGAAAGTTGGGAAAATAGCCCGTCTTCGTTGCAAAGACGAGTTTTTTGGTATTATCAGGCTCGTCTACGTTGGGTTGGACAAACACCACCTCCAAATACGGAAGAATTGCTCTCTAAAATCGAAATACGGATTGAAAAGGAGGTGCCAGAAGTACAATGGGCTATGAATTACACGACGGCTCAAATCGGAATTTTTGAAGAAAAATATCGCTCCAGATGTATTGAACTTGGCGAACGCACTGGCTTATATAAGGATGAAATAGTTGCCAAAAATTGTACACCTAATTATTTGCCCAAATTAATAGCTATACAAGTAGATAAGCTGAAAAAATAGAAAGAGTAAATTGTTATCGACGAACCGCGTGTCTTGATGATAATAAAGTATATTGTTTGATTGGAAAAGGTGCTATCAACAGAACGCAAATGCCTACAAAATAGGGTATATTAAAAAAAGACTGATTTTCGTCAGTCTTTTTTTAATTTTAGGCAAGATGAGAACCGTGGCTCGAACCGTTTTCCATTTATAATAATATTACAATTTAAAACTTATATCCAACAGATAAGCCTACTATTCGATCTCGGCTATCAAGGGCTTTACTCGTTTTGTTAACCGAGTGATTATATCGAAGATCTATCGTAAAGCGATTGATGTCCGTTCCGATGTTCACAACGCCATCAAAAGTGAATGTATTGAAATTTGTGTTATCTGTAGCATCAATCTTTTTTAAGTTATAGTTTACTTGAGGACCTACGGAAGCTCGTAAATTCATTTGCGCTGTTTCTATGATTTTATAGCCTAGTTGGATCGGTAAATTCAATTGATAGAAAGTCGGCTTGTAGTTTCGTTGTTGAAATGTATATTTCGACTTAAAGGTAGAAAAGGTTAATTCTCCTTGCAGATATAGTTTTTCAGAAGTTCGAGCGAAAACTCCCGCTTGTATCCCAAACTTCGATTCAGAATCACTGACCGCTTTATTGCCAAAGCTTGGCATATTGTATAAAGCTCCTGCCCTCAAACCGTATGTAATGTCTTGGGCATATGCTGTTAACTGAAAGCCAAGACATAAAACGAAAATCGTTAATACGTGCTGTGCTTGTTTTTGCATTTTTTGCGTTTTTTTCATTTTGTGATTACGTTTAAGATTAAATATTGTTTATTCTTTTAGGTATATGACAGTTTATTCTGGATATACCCTTACTGTAAAATAAAAATAAATTGTCGTTGTCTATTTTTGTTCCAAAAGAATGGAGAATGTGGATGAAAAAACAAAAAGAGAAAATCTTTCAAGGGTGAAAACCGAATTGATTGTCTTTATAGATAGTTAGGGCATTTAGAATATAAATATGCTGTTAGATAAAGAAAAAAAATTTGAAGAAGTATTCAGGGCTCATTTTGGAGAGCTGCATCGATATGCTTTTAAAATATTGGGGAATACCGAGACGGCGGAAGAAACTGTTCAACAAGTTTTTTTGAAACTGTGGGAAAAAGACTGGCAACGAATTATCCATACATCTGTTCGATCCTATCTGTACCGTGCGGTATATAACGAGAGTGTAAATCTCATTAAGCGAGAACAACGAAAGGTTCGATATGAAATAGATCTGCAACATGCTGGGGCTAATCACACCTATGCAGAACAAAGTGATACTGAATTGCGACGACAATTGCATGTCGCCCTGGCTAGATTACCAGAAAAGAGCCGGATGGTATTTGAGATGAGTAGGTTTCAGGAATTGAAATATCATGAAATAGCAGACGCGCTGACATTGTCACTAAAAACTGTGGAAGGGCATATGACCAGAGCGTTGAAACACTTGCGACATCATCTCGCAGATTATTTAAATCTATTGACTTTAATCATCATGACAGGATTATGAAAGAATTGATAATAAAATATATTGTTGGAGAAGCCAACAATCAAGAGCGTCTTTTGGTGGAAGCGTGGGTTGCTGAGCAAAGCGACAATAAAAAGGAATTGGAGGAAATGAAAAAAGTATGGGACATTGGGGGCGAATTTAATGAGGTTCCTGAAATAAACATTGATAAGGCATGGTCTGATTTCGTTCGGATGCGTGGCAAGGGGAAGCGATATAGCCTGAATTGGATGCACATAGCTGCGTCGTTGGTACTGTTGGGGGCATTTGCTTTTTGGGGACTCCGATCTTTTCTAAGCGTAGAAACACAACTAGCAACAGATCTACAGGTACAACACATTGGATTGCCGGACGGGAGTACGGTGCATCTAAATACACACGCAGAAATGGTGTATCGAAAGCAATGGCTTGAGAAAGACCGAAAGGTTCGGCTACTGAAAGGAGAAGTCTTTTTTGACGTAAAAAAAGACATACATCATCCTTTTGTCATCGAAAGCGGTAAAAGTAAAATCACAGTGTTAGGGACAAGTTTTCAGGTTCGGCGAGATGGAATGGATACAGAAGTTATTGTTGCGAGTGGTGCTGTAAAAGTTGGCTACAGGGGGCAGGAAGTTGTTTTAAAGCCTAATCAGATGATTGTTGTCTCGGATACCTCTGATCGGGAAGCCCGCATAGACACCGTTCCGGATCAGCTTTATCGGTATTATGTTCATCAGGAATTTACATTCGAAAATACGCCCTTGCCACGAGTTTTTGAAATTTTAGGGAAGGCCTATCAAAAAAAGTTTCTTATCGAAGACCCAAGAATCAAGGCTTTAACCTATACGGCAACGTTCGAGCAGCAGGATCTGAACGAAATCATTGACGTGATTCTTAAAACGTTCAGCTTAAAAATAAGTAAAAAAGATGAGGCCTATTACATTAATTAAACAGTTTATGTCAAAATACGCTGACGTTATCAAACATTTGAAAATTATCCTATATATTATTCGGAAATCGAAGCTTTTCCTGGTTAGCGCGGTGATCGTTGTTTTTAACTATTTACCAGTCTTTGCTCAAAATAGACTTTCAAACAATATACAGCTGCCGAAATTTGAGGGAGCAAGTATGAGAGATGTTTTTGAGATCTTAAAAAAAGATCAAGCGGTATTGTTTTCCTATGATAGCAAACTACTCGATTTAGATAAAGAAGTTTTTGTAGGCTCTTATCAAGGGACGTTGATCGATTATTTGGAAAAGTTGCTTGGCAAGCAATACAGTTTTAACGAGACCAATTCGCATATTATTATAAGGTATGCTCCGCAACAGATGAATTTAAGTACCGTCGATTTGGATACGACCAAAAATAATCGGACGAGAATTTCTGGCTATGTTAAAGATATTCGAACGGATATACCGGTTAGTTTTGCGACTGTATACGACAGAACGACATATCAAGCAGCTACGCTTACGAATAAACGTGGATATTTTGAGCTAGATGTTAAGCATCCAGAAGCTACTTTTACAATTGCCTTGAGTAAAGAAAACTACCGCGATACGATGCTCGTCTTATTGCTCCCGGTAGAGGTGTCGCTCTCCGGGAAGGAGAGGAAAACTGGGTATTATTATGCGTCTGATTCTAGTAAAATGATTTCAAATACCGCCTTTGGTAGATTCTTTACGAGTTCCAGACAACGAATACAAAACCTTAATTTAGGAGGATTCTTTGTGTACAGCCCTTTTCAAGTTTCGATGACTCCTGGTTTGAGTACGCACGGGCTTTTCAACTCGCAGGTAGTTAATAAGTTTTCGCTAAACATCATTGGAGGATATACAGCGGGAGTGAATGGGACGGAAATTGCTGGTGCTTTTAATGTCAACCAGTTTGATATGCACGGCCTCCAATTTGCCGGTTTATTCAATGTGGTTGGAGGCGACGTTAAAGGATTCCAGGCGGCGGGAATCAGCAATGTTGGTTTGAATAAATTGGCCGGTGCACAATTTGCAGGCGGGTGGAATAGCGCGGATACGGCTCTGTCGGGAATACAATTAACAGGGGGTATCAATAAGGTTAATTATGCTCCAAAGAACCTGCAGTTTGCCGGCGTGATGAATTTAGCTAAGGATGAGATCGGAAGCCAATTGGCGGGAGGAATTAATGTGGCCAAGAAGGTGCACGGTGTGCAGTTTGCTGTTGTTAACGTTGCTGACAGTAGCGATTATCCTATCGGCGTGTTTAATTGGATTAGAAATGGCTCCCGTCAATTGTCAGTAGGCATCGACGAAAGTCGGTTCACGAATTTAAATTTTAAAAGTGGTGGACGGGTGTTATATAGTGTCTTGGGAATAGGAGCCTATCTAAGTTATCATGACGTTAAATACGGTATTGAGGCGGGTATTGGAGCGCATCTGTTGCGAAGAACAACGTTTACCTTGTCTACAGAACTGGTTCATCGCACACATTTTGATAAGGATTTTAAATACATTGATCCTAACCGAAGTTCTCTACGTCTTGTACCGGCGATCAATTTAAGCCGGCATCTTCAGGTATATGCGGCACCTTCGCTAACCTATGCGGAGGCAGTCAATCCTATGCAGGAAGCTAGGGGTCGGGTATGGAGGTTTTGGGGAGCCGACCAGAGAAGAAATACCTTTCACGGTGGGGGAACAATTGGTTTGACGTATATTTTCTAACGTTATAGAAACGCACAAAGATTAGATCAACAAAAAGAGAGCGCATATATGCGCTCTCTTTTTGTTGTCCCACCTGGATTCGAACCAAGACTAAATGAACCAAAATCACTTGTACTACCCTTATACTATGGGACAAACTTTTGTCGAAACCGGGTTTGTTTCCGTTTTGACGATGCAAATATACAGCAGTTTTTAAAACTTACAAAAAAAAATAGCTAAAATCCTATATCCAGACTGATTCTCAGTGAAATATTTTTTTACGAGAAGTAGAAAGTATGAGCTTTTAATTGTAGTGTTTGTAACAAACTTCGTTAAAATGTGCAAATAATATTTAATAGTCGGTTAGTATTCCTTATTTTCGGAGCGTATTTTAGAATAACCTTATCTAGTATAGAATGGATTACAAGAAGATCAACAACCTTTTGGGATGGATATGTGGAATCATCGCGACGGTAATATATATCATGACGGTCGAACGTACGGTGAGCTGGTGGGATTGTGGTGAATTTATTGCCTCGGCTTTTAAAATGCAGATTGTGCACCAACCGGGCGCCCCTCTGTTTTTGATGATACAAAATCTATTTTCCAATTTAGCGATGGGGGATACCTCCCGGATTGCATTTTGGATGAATATAGGATCTGTTGTCTGTAGTGGTTTGACAATTCTCTTTCTGTTTTGGACAATTACCGCCTTGGCGCGTAAAGTATTTGTCGGCACATCGGACCATGCCGAATTAAGTTCTCCGCAACTATTTGTCGTTATGGCTTCTGGAGTGGTAGGGGCACTAGCATATGCTTTCACGGATACGTTTTGGTTTTCTGCTGTGGAATCGGAGGTATATGCGATGTCTTCCCTTTGCACGGCCGTCGTATTTTGGGCTATATTGAAATGGGAAGCGCGGGCGGATGAACCGCAAGCAGATAAATGGCTTGTACTGATAGCGTATGTGATGGGGTTGTCCATTGGCGTGCATTTGCTGAACTTATTGGTTATCCCTGCAATCGCTTTGGTTATTTATTTCCGGAAAACAAAACAAAGTACCAGTGCTGGAATTTTAAAAGCGTTGGCGCTAGGAGTCGTTGTGTTGGCCTTTATCCTTTGGGGGGTCATCCAATATTCTGTTAAAATTGCGGCCTATTTTGATTTGTTCTTCGTGAATACGCTGGGCTTAGGTTTTGGTTCGGGTCTCGCTTTCTTTATCCTATTACTCGTTGGCGGATTGACCTATGGTATTTATTATTCTGTCAAAAAGAAGAAGTATATCTTGAATATTGCCATGATCAGTACGGCTTTTATTATTTTGGGGTACAGTTCTTTTGCGATGATTATGATTCGTGCAAAAGCTAACCCTACTTTAAATAATAGTGATCCCGATAATGCGTTTTCATTTCTCAGTTATTTGAACAGGGAACAATACGGCGATGAGCCCCTCTTTAAAGGTAAGTTCTTCGACGCCCGGCTTACGAGTGTAGAAGATGGAAAGAAAGTGTATCGCAAGGATGGTAATAAATATGTGGTCGCTAAGCGTAATCCGGCCTATGGTTATGATAGAGAAACTATATTTCCCCGAATTTACAGTGATAAAGGTGGACATCCAGAATATTATCGAGAATATTTGGGATTGGGACCGAATGAGGCACCGACATTTGCAGACAACTTAAAGTTCTTCTTTGGTTATCAGATTGGGCATATGTACGGTCGCTACTTTCTATGGAATTTTGCTGGACGCCAAAATGACCAGCAAGGACATGGTTCCTTTACGGAGGGAAATTGGATAAGTGGTGTCAAACCTATTGATAATATGTTGGTTGGTGGACAAGATGCGCTACCCACTTCGGCGAAAACAGACCCGTCTCGGAATACGTATTTTTTTCTACCACTTATTCTAGGGTTACTTGGAGCTTTTTGGCACTTTGGTAAACGACAGCGTGATGCTGGTGTAGTCGGGTTATTGTTTTTCTTTACGGGTATTGCTATCGTATTATATCTGAACCAAAACCCATTACAGCCGCGGGAGCGAGACTATGCTTATGCCGGTTCTTTTTATGCATTCAGTATTTGGATTGGTCTGGGTGTTTTGGCGATTGCAGATTTCCTTCGAAAGAAAACGAATATAAAGGTTGCGGGGTATGCGGCAGCAGTTGTAGGTGTATTGGCGGGTCCTGTTATTCTTATTGCGCAGAATTATAATGATCACAATCGTTCCGAGAAATCTTTAGCGAGAGATATGGCTCGAAATTATCTGGAATCTTGCGCGCCTAATGCGATTTTGTTTAGCTATGGGGATAACGATACCTATCCGCTGTGGTATGTGCAAGAGGTGGAAGGTTTCCGTACCGACGTTCGCGTTGTCAATTTGAGTCTACTTAGTGCGGATTGGTATATGAAACAGATGATGAAGAAAGTCAATGACGCTGACGCATTGCCCATTAATATTGACCCTGAACTGATTAAAGATGGTGTGCGTGATGTAATTTATTACCAAGATTATAATGTGCCGGGCTATATTCCTGTTCAAGATCTTCTGAAGGTGATGTTGTCAGATAATCAGCAGAATAAAGCGCAATTACAGAGCGGTGAGTTCGTTAACGTGTTGCCAACTAAAAAAATGGAGTTGACTGTGGATAAAAAGGCTGTTTTGGTAAATAAAGTTGTTCCTAAAGAATGGGAATCTGCTATTGTGGATACCATGCGCTGGACATACAGTCAAAACTATGTGAGCCGCGCGGAACTTTCGATGTTGGCAATTTTGGCTAATAATAATTGGAAACGTCCTATCTATTATACGATTACTACACCGGAAACAAACTACATGGGATTGGATAGGTATTTAATAAACGAAGGTTTTGCCTATCGCCTGATGCCGGTCGACTTCGGATTACAAGAAGGAGATCCATCCACGATCGAGAACACCGAACAGATATACGATAACGTAATGAATAAATTTTCGTGGGGCAATATTGGAAATGCGTCGTATATAGATCCTGATTCCTATCGCTATATCAGTATGTATGTGGGATCGATATATGGTCAATCTGCACAGCAACTGTTGTCGGGAGGGGAAACGGACAAAGCGAAGAAATTGGTGTTGGATGCGTATGAAAATATGCCAAAAAAGGCATTTCTTATGTCGGAGGTAATGGGTTATGTTCCTCTACTGGGGGCTATGTATGAAGTAGGTGAAGCTGATAAGGCAAATGAGATTACACAGCGAAACTTAACCTTTATTCGCGAAAACATGGCGTATTACGAGAGGGTAGGACAAACAAAATCTAACTTGGAATATCAGAATATGCGTTTTGGGCTAGCATCGATTCAACGATACAAACACATGTTAGATGAGATCGACCAACCGGAGTTGAAAAAACAAATAAACGAGTTATTCCAGACGTACAGACATTATTTTGAACAAGCTGGCGAATAAAAAAAGGAAAAGCACAAAAAATACATTATTTTTGCTTAAATATTCCCATGATGAAACAATCCATTTTATTAGAAGGAGCTAAATTTCAAATAACGATCAAGCGTCTATGCCAGCAACTGATTGAGGATCATGGCGATTTTTCCAATGCGGTGCTTATTGGGATTCAACCCCGCGGCACTTACTTGGCGAAACGTATTCAAAATGAACTGGAAAAAATGACGGGGGCAGAGATCCAACTCGGTATTCTAGATATTACTTTTTACCGCGATGACTTTCGAATGAAGGGTGCTAATCCGTTGATCGCAAACAGTACAGATATCGATTTTATGGTCGATGACAAAGACGTTATTTTGATCGATGATGTACTCTGGACAGGACGAACCATTCGTTCCGCAATGGATGCGATTCAAGCTTTTGGCAGGCCGGGTAAAATGGAACTCATGGTGCTCGTCGATCGTCGTTTTTCTCGTCAAATACCTATCCAGCCTGACTATATTGGCATACAGGTGGATTCTATTGATTCGCAAAAAGTGATTGTGAGCTGGCAGGATATCGACGAGACAGATAGCATTGTGCTGATTACGGAAAAGAAATAACGCGAGAGAAAATTTTGATAACATGTCAACTACAATAGAGCAGCTAAGTACAAGACATCTTCTGGGAATAAAGGATTTGAATGAAAATGATATTCAACTTATTCTGGATACGGCAGCAAATTTTAAAGAAGTATTAAATCGTCCGATAAAGAAAGTTCCGTCTCTACGGGATATTACGATTGCAAATGTGTTTTTCGAAAATTCTACGCGTACGCGTTTATCTTTCGAATTAGCAGAAAAACGCCTCTCCGCTGATACTATCAATTTTGCAGCTTCTTCTTCCTCTGTTAGTAAAGGTGAAACATTGATTGATACGGTTAATAATATTTTGGCCATGAAAGTTGATATGATTGTCATGCGCCATCCGTATGCGGGAGCTGGCGTTTTCCTGCGTAAACATGTCGATGCACAGAT
Source organism: Sphingobacterium arenae (assembly GCF_014692505.1). GTDB lineage: Bacteria > Bacteroidota > Bacteroidia > Sphingobacteriales > Sphingobacteriaceae > Sphingobacterium > Sphingobacterium arenae. The sequence goes on from NZ_JACNYK010000001.1 coordinate 1,382,427, forward strand.
CGTCAATGCCGGAGACGGTGCGCATGAACACCCTACGCAGGCTTTACTCGATTCCTTTTCTATTCGTGAGCGCTTGGGTGATGTCGCGGGGCGAAAAGTAACGATCATTGGCGATATACTACACTCCCGTGTTGCACTGTCGAACATCCTTTGCTTGCAAAAACAGGGAGCGGAGGTCATGGTATGTGGGCCGACGACCCTGATTCCAAAATATATCAGTTCCCTCGGTGTTAAAGTGGAGCACAATTTACGCAGGGCGTTACAGTGGTGTGATGTGGCTAATATGTTGCGTATACAGCTTGAGCGGCAAGATATAGGTTATTTTCCTTCCTTACGGGAATATTCTATGCTCTATGGGCTTAATAAAGAGATTCTAGATTCTTTGGATAAACAGATTACGATTATGCATCCCGGTCCGATCAATAGGGGGGTAGAGATCACATCAGATGTGGCGGACAGTGAACATTCCATCATTCTGGAACAGGTTGAAAACGGTGTGGCGGTGCGTATGGCAGTGCTTTATTTGCTTGCTGGACAACGGGGGTGATCGACGGATGTTCGGTCCTGTGGCGTTAAAAAAAATGAAATATGCCCAGCTTTTAAAAGTTGGGCATATTTTTTGGGTAAAAAGTTCGTTATAAAGACATGGTTACCAACAGATGTTAAGAACTTTTGAGGAAAACGTGAAAGTTTAGTTATAATTTAGTATCCTGAAGAATTGAGCCTTGAGGTGAGGCGTTTTCATGTTTAATGCGAAGATTTAGTTGTTGAATAATTCATCAGTATGAATAAGAAAATTTATGGTGTAGGAGTGGCATTGAGTTTAATGGGGGCCACTGCGTTTGGGCAACAAACGGCCTGGCAACAGATAAACAATGCGTACAAATCCGGAATGGAGTTGTTTGAAAGAGGGAAATTTAGCTCTGCAGCAAAGCAGTTTGATCGAGTCGAAGACATCCGGACTAAATCTACCTTGCAACTGGACGAGACGGAGGAGCTCACCCTAATCAAAGAAAATGTTCGCTTTTATCAAGCTATCTGTGCACTGGAGTTAGGCGATACCAATGCCGAATCCCGTTTCTTGAAATATATTAAAGACTATCCAGCCAGTGCCAATTCGAAAGCGGCGTATTTTCAGATAGGTCGATCATATTATGCGAAGAAAGACTATGTTAAAGCCATAGAATGGTTTGAAAAAATTGACAGTAAGAACCTTGCAGGTGCCGAGAACGTAGAGTACCGTTTTAAACTTGCTTATGCGAAGTTTATGACGGATGATTACGAGACTTCCAAACCACTATTTGAACGGTTGAAAGATGAAAGTGGTCAGTATCAGGAAGCATCGATCTATTACTACGCCTATTTGAGCTATTTGGATGCTGAATATAAAACGGCATTAAATGAATTCGAAAGGCTAGAGGGATCGAAGGCCTATGAAAACAGCTATCCTTATTATATCACTGCGCTTTACTTTTTAGATAAGCGCTATGATGATGTTTTAAATTATGCTTTGCCCATCTTGGATCGTACGAAGCAAGAGAATGAAACAGAGCTTTTCCGGATCGTCGCGGCAACTTATTTTATAAAAGGGGATTTAGAAAAGTCAAAAAGCTATTACGATAAATTTCAGGCCCAGGATCAAGGAAAAACACAAAACAATCAAGATAGCTACCAGATCGGTTACATTGCTTATAGACTGAAGGATTATGACAAAGCCATCAGCGAATTAGAGAAGCTGAGTGAGCCAGATGCCTATTATCAGAGTGCGATGATTACATTGGGGGATGCCTTTTTGAAAACTGGAAATAAGCAAAGTGCACGTAATGCTTTTTTTAGAGCTTCAAAATTGGATTTCGATCCGGAGCTTAAAGAAGAGGGGCTTTTTAATTACGCGAAGCTATCGTACGAGTTGGAGTTTCATCAAGTAGCCTTGGACGCAACGCAAGAATATTTAGATACATACCCACGTTCCGCGCGTTTGGAAGAAGCAAAAACTTTATTGGCAGAAGTATTGTTGAGTACAAAAAACTACCGTGCTGCGGTCGATATTTTGGAAAGTATCGGAAAGCGTGGCCAGGAGGCTAATGCCGCTTACCAAAAAGTAACCTATTATCGTGGATTGGAGTTCTATAATGAACGCGCTTTTGAAAATGCCATCTCCATGTTCATGCGTTCTGAAGCCCACCAATATGATCAAGAGATATATGCTTTGGCGTTGTACTGGAAAGCGGAAGCCATGTATGAAGTACGTAAGTATGGCGAATCTGTAGCTAATTTTAACAAATTCATGCAATTGCCTGCAGCGCGTAAAACGGATGTATACAGTTATGCCAATTATGCGCTAGCCTATGCAGCATTCCGTAACGATCGTTATAATACCGCCGCGAATTACTTTGAACGCTTTTTGGCAACAGGTGGCAAAGAGGGAATAGAGTTGAATACACGCAACGACGCCATTGCCCGTTTAGCAGATTCTTATTTCGGTATGAAAAACTACGGTCGGGCGATGGAATATTATAATCGGCTGATTAACTCGAATGCGGCGAGCCAGGATTACGCATTGTTCCAAAGAGGAATTATACAAGGATTACAAGGGGATAACAATGCGAAAATTGCCACATTAAATTCCGTTGTAACGAAGTATCCAAAATCAAATTATGCGGATGATGTAGCCTTTGAAATTCCCTATACGCATTTCTTAATGGGTGACCATGATCGTGCAATTGATGGCTTACAACAGATGGTAGAAGATTACCCTCGTAGTAGCTATGTGCCTCGAGCATTGGTTACGATTGGATTGGTTCAATATAATAAAAATGAAAATGAAGCTGCGTTAGCGACATTCCAGCGCGTCGTAGATCAGTATGCGATAACAGATGAGGCGCAGCAAGCCATGCGTTCCATTGAGAATATCTACTTAGATAAAGGCGATGCAACTGGATATATCCGCTATGCCACGAGTACCAATATTGGTGACTTGAGCACGGCCGAACAGGATAGCCACACCTTTAGCGTGGCAAAAACATTATTTGATAGAGGTAATTATCAAGGGGCGGTCGAGGCAATAAATGCCTATTTTGATAAATTTCCAAAACCTATTCAAGAGAAACACGCACGCTTTATCCGCGGGGAAAGTTATGCGCGGTTAGGTAAAGACAGCGAAGCTCTTCACGATTTTAATATTATCATGAACGATTGGACTAGTGCTTATACCGAACAAACTTTAGTTAGCGTTGCCAAATTACACCTAAATAAAAAGGCGTACAATGAGGCTGTACAGGTATTGCGAAAGCTAGAGTTGACCTCCGAATATAAGTCAAATTATGGTTTTGCGATCAAAAACCAATTGATCGCTTACTATAATTTAGGAGATTATGTGCAGACAGAAACCTACGCAAAATTGGTGAAAGAACACGATAAATCTTCCGAAGAAGATATTGCACTTGCTCATCTTTATTCGGGTAAAGCATATGTGGCTACTAATAAATCGGCGGAAGCATTGAAAGAATTTAATCTCGCAGCATTGAAGAGCAATACCATTACGGGAGCAGAAGCGAGATATCTCGTAGCGGACCAACAATTGAAAGCGAAGCAATACGATAAAGCGATTGAGTCCGCATTCGATATTTCCAATACCTTTTCTTCGTATGACTATTGGGTGGCTAAAGGATTTATTCTAATGGCTGATGCTTATGCTGGTAAAGGCGATACCTTCCAAGCGAAGTCAACATTAGAAAGTGTAATCGACAATTATGATAATGAAGAGGACGATGTACTAAAAGATGCTCAGTCTCGTTTACAAAAATTGAAATAAGTAAGAATAGGAAGAATGATGAAGCATAAAAAAGTATTTAAGAATTACGCTATCATGGCGTTATTACTTGGTATAGGTGTGGAGGGGTATGCACAACAGCGGGATACTGTTCCGGACAGACCGGTGACAGTCGATTCATTTGATATTGTCCGTGATTATAGGCCTATTCTAGCAGATGCGGTTAAGATTCGTCGTAGCCCCGATATGACAAATAAGCGTAGCTACATGCCGAAATTATCTTATGGAAATATACCCGACAAAAAGCTGGATATCAACACGGGATTGAAAGAATTAAATGTGCAGGAAACACCTTTTTCTCAGGCACAGGATTTGCGAAGTAATTACGTGAAGTTTGGCTTAGGAAATTTCAACACCATATTGGGTGAAGGTTATTTCTCTTATGATGAATATGAAGATATGCAGGTGGGCGGTTTCCTAAAGCACCTAAGTCAAAAAGGAAGCCTAGAAGGGCAGAAATTTTCCCGTCAGGAAGTAGGTGTATTCGGCAGACGAATTCTACCTTTATTTACGGTCGATGGTTTAATCGGCTATAATCGCTATGCGACCAATTTTTATGGAATACCACTGGCGGATGATGGTATGTCGTCTCTAAACCCATCGCCAGAGAGTCAGGCATTCAACGATATTTATTTTACGGGCGAGCTAACAAGTAACTATGACCCGAATGATGACCAAGCCATAACCTATTCCGCAAAGTTGGACGCCTATTCGTTTAGTGATAAATTTGATGCGAAGGAAACATCATTCGCATTATCTGCTTATCTAAATAAGCGGGTGAACGCTTTTAATGTTGGAGCAAATGTAAGCGTCGATATAAATAGTGTTGACGGCACGAACAATATCTCTAGTGGAGGAAGAACAAAGAATTCGCTAGCAACTTTAAACCCGTATATCCGTTTTAAAGGAGATAATTATGCGATTACGTTAGGCGCGAACTTTATTCCTGAGTTTGGAGATAGTACTAGTTTCAATATTTTCCCGTCGGCTGAAGTGGATTTTGCATTAGCGCCAGAATACTTCCATATTTTCGGTGGGGTAAATGGAGGAGTAAAAAAAGCTTCTTATCGGGAATTTGCCAGACAAAATCCGTTTTTAGGTAGTCACCTTGCTATTCAGAATATGGTGGAGCGTTTACACATTTTCGGGGGGATTAAAGGAAACGCAGGAGCAACATTCGGTTACAAAGTAAAAGCCATTTACCGACAATTAGAAGGAATGCCTTTGTTCGTTAACAATACAGGAACGCCTTTTCAGTTTGATATCCTTTATGATGGAAATGGCGATAAAGCGGTAAAACATGTTGGCGTAGAGGGAGAGATTAATGTGCGTCTTTCCAAATTAGTGAATTTGGGAGGTCGTTTAAATATCGATGAGTATACCTCTGCACAGCAAGAGGAGGTCTGGCATACACCAAAAATACGGCTGGCAGCCAATGCACGCTTTAATATTTCTGAAAAATTGTATATAGACGCAGAGGCGTTATTCCACGGTGTATCTTATGGAAAAGCTTTTGATTATAGTTATGACGCTTCTTCAGGTGCTTATATCCCAACAGGCGACTACTATAGAAAAGAAGTACCTTCGTTTTTCGATTTGAGTGCGGGAGCCGAATATAAAGCGACGAAGCAGTTGGGGTTATTTGTGAAAGCAAATAATATTTTCAATACAGAATATCAAACATATTTATATTATCCGAAGCTCGGATTTAACGTACTCGGTGGTTTAAATTTTTCATTTTAAGCGCAGAACATATAACTTTGTGAGTTAATAGAAAATAGGATGAATTTAGGTAGGAACGTTTATAACCTGTTAAAGAGGCAACCCGAAGTATACGTAGAGGGGTTGGGTTCTTTCAGGCGGAACCATACGCCGGCAACGTATGACGAGAAGCGAAATGTCTATCTTCCACCTATAACATATATTGATTTTGAACAGACAAGCCGACAAGGATATGATTTTATTCAATATATACAGCAGTTAGAGCTTATAGACCGAAAGGAAGCCGAGGAAGCGGTAGCATTACAAGTTATCGATTTGCTACGTCATGTGCGAGAGGAGGGCCAAGCGAAGTTAGATGATTTAGGTCATTTGGTAAGCTATGGAGATAGCTATGTTTTCAAAGCATTGGATCTGTCCGGCTTTCATTATGAACCTGTCGAAGCGATAGCCGGACAACCGCAACCCACCGAAGAGGATACCCCTGAATTGGATGAAAAGAGCCCTGTAATGGAAGATGTTGCCAACATTGGTGAAGAACCGACGGAGGGCGCGCAATCAATACCGGAAATAGAGCAACCCGTCGCAGCTGATATTGTGGAATCGGTTGTTGCTGATGAAGAGGCGGTCAGCCCACGGAGCAATACAATATGGTATGCAGTTATCGTCGTGATTGCGTTAGGAATCATGGTTGCGTTGTATTTAGCAAACCGACATCAATCGAGCGTACCGGAAACACAAGTGTTAGCTATCGATTCAAATTTGCACAAACGAGATACGACGGCGCTTTCGTTGGCAGGAGATTCAACACAGGTCATCGACTCACTGGCACAAAATAATATAGATAGCGCCGAAATAAAAACAAAAATGAAGGAACTGTTGGTTCCCGAACACCACACTTGGCAGATTGTGATAGGTTCACATAAAACGTTGGCACAGGCTTATGAACAAGCAGAATCCTACAATAAAGCTGGATTCCCGAAGGTAAGGGTCATTCCGAGCAACCTAGCAAAGAATCGGAAGAAAGTAATCTGGGATTCGTACGGAACAAAACAAGAAGTGGACTCTGCCCTGAAATATGTGCAAAGGCATCACATCAAGGACGCCTGGCCGGATAAGATTAAATAGAAAGTAAACAAACTCATAACAAATATTATAAAAAGACGATGTCATTTATGCAAGAGATGGATTCTTTGAACACAGTTCAACAGCAGACTATAGAGTTAGCGACGACCGAAGAGAGCCTGAATATGATTCAGATGTTGATGAAAGGCGGATGGATCATGATTCCCATCACATTTCTTTTGTTTCTCGCATTGGTTATCTTTTTTGAGCGATATATCACGATCAGGAAGGCGACAAAATCGGATACCGGTCTAATGTCACAGGTGAAGAGTAATGTAATGTCTGGTCGCTTGGACGCGGCAGTTGCCGTATGTCGTTCCAACAATTCGGCATTGGGACGGATGCTCCAAAAAGGATTGTCTCGTGTAGGAAGGCCGATTAAAGATATTGAAGCTGCTATAGAAAATGCAGGTAAACTGGAGGTGTCTAAATTGGAGAAAAATATCAATATTTTAGGTATTGTGGCGGGTATCGCACCGATGATGGGTTTTGTTGGAACCATTTTTGGGGTTATTCAGATTTTTCGTGAGGTAGAAATGGCTGGAGGTATCGATATCGGTACGGTTTCGGGCGGTCTATATGTGAAGATGATTGCCTCGGCTAGTGGTTTAACGGTGGGTATCTTGGCTTATATCGGTTATCACGCATTGAACATGATGGTGGAGAGACTAATTCTGCGGATGGAAACAGATGCCGTAGAGTTTATCGATTTATTGGACGAGCCGGGTGTATAAAATTTTTTAAAATGAATTTAAGGAATAGACGACATAAGCCTGCAGCAGAGGTACACACTGCAGCACTGAACGATATCATGTTTTTCTTGATGTTGTTTTTCCTATTGGCTTCTGCAGTTGCGAACCCACAGGTGGTCAAGTTACTTTTACCAAAATCAAGCGCGGGAGAACAATCGGTGGCAAAAAAGACCATGACGGTTTCCATCACATCGGATTTGACTTATCATGTTGATAAGCAACCGGTGAGTTTAGAACAATTGGAACCGCTTATTCAGTCGAATATAGCGACAGGTGAGGAATTAACGATTATGTTATACGCAGATAGTGCAGTGCCTATTCAGAACGTCATCGCGGTGATGGACATAGCCAATAGGAATGGTGTCAGGATGGTTCTAGCAACAGAGCCGAAGAGAGAGTAGAATTAAACGTTTGGAAAATAGCATGGTCAAAAGCTAAACAAAAAAGATATGTATTACCACACACAAGAGGAAAATAATATGCCTAAGGCGCTGGGGCTTTCGACTGCGGTGATGGGTTTATTCGTGTTGATTGGTTTTTTTATCGTATTTGGAGGAGATATACCGCGTTATGGCATGGGCGGAATTATTGTAAATTATGGTACTGCAGAGGAGGGAATGGGAGACGATTACATGAGCGTTGACGAACCGTCTATGAATGAAAACGCCAATAATGTACAACCCGATAAAGTAGATCCAAATACGACTCCTGTGCCGACACCATCACAACAAGTGACGGATAAAGTGGTCGCAACACAGGATATGGATGATGCGCCTGCTGTGCCTAAGCAGGAAAAACCGATACAGGCAAACGCAGATATCGCTACGCCGGAAAAGAAAGAATCGAAACCTGCGGTTAATCCAAATGCTTTATACAAAGGCAAGCAAAATAATACTACAGGTAAAGGTGATGGAACTGGCACGACTGCTGGAAATCAGGGTAGTAACTTAGGAGATCCGTTGGCTAGTAATTATGGTGATGGCGGCTCGGGAGATGGGAATATGATGTTGGACATTAAAAACCGAAACTGGGCAGTACCACCTAAATTTGACGATCGCGGACAACGTCCCGGACGGGTGGTGGTGCTGTTTACGGTGAATAAAGAAGGAAGAATTACTTCTGCCAGAGCCGGTCGTTCTGGGACGACCTTATCCGAGCCAGGACTCTGGGAGAAAATTGAACGTGCAGTTATGTCGGCGCGTTTGAATCAGTTGCAGAACGCACCGGAATCCCAACAAGGAACCATTGTTTTCAACTTCAAGTCTAGGTAACTTACATGGTAAAAACATATGATGAGGTAATTGGGTATCTATTCGCTCGGTTACCCATGTTTACCCGTGATGGTGCCAGCGCGATAAAAAAAGATACCGACAATACGATGCGTCTTTGTCAGGCACTGGGTAACCCGCAAAACAAATTTAGATCTATTCATATCGCCGGCACCAACGGAAAGGGCTCCACATCTCATATGTTAGCTTCTATTCTGGCTTCTGCCGGATATAAAACAGGATTATACACCTCACCACATCTCGTCGATTTTAGAGAACGTATCCGTATAAACGGAGTAATGATTCCACAAGGAAAAGTCACCAATTTTGTTAATAGACATCGTTCTTTAATAGAAGAGACTCAACCGTCTTTTTTTGAGGTAACGGTAGCTATGGCGTTTGATTATTTTGCGTCAGAAAATGTAGATGTTGCCGTTGTAGAAGTAGGGCTAGGTGGGCGATTAGACAGTACCAATATTTTAGTTCCTGAATTATGTGTGATCACTAATATTGGTATGGACCACATCGATTTGCTCGGCAGCACGCTAGCGGAGATAGCGAGCGAAAAGGCGGGTATCATCAAACCGCATGTGCCAGTCGTTTTATCGGAACGAGATGAATCAATTGCTTACGTCTTTCAGCAGAAAGCCCGAAAAATGAATGCTCCCCTTCGTTTTGCTTCAACAGAATTAGCCGTGCAGGCTTGCGAACCTAGCGGTATTGGCCTAACGTTAAATATCGTAGATAACATACACCATATAGCGAACGAGATCTACGTTGGATTAGCGGGATATTATCAACAAAAAAATATCTTGGGAGTATTGACGGCTGTGGATGAATTGAGAAAACTTGGGTGGGAGATTGGAGAAGAGCAATTACGGTATGGTCTCGCTTATGTAGAAGGGAATACAGGCTTACAAGGAAGATGGCAAACACTATCTGTAGATCCCCTTATTATCTGCGATACGGGACATAATGAAGATGGTATACGGGAGGTTGTGGCGAACATCCAAGCAACAGCACATCATAATTTACATGTTGTTATTGGAGCTATGCGGGATAAAGATTTAAGCCACATGCTTCCTCAACTCCCGAAGGAGGCCGTTTATTATTTCTGTAGCCCGGATATGCCACGAGCCTTGCCTGCCATGGAATTGAAAGAGGAAGCGGACAAATACGAATTAAAGGGCCAAGCATACTCTTCTATCGCTAACGCCCTTACTTCGGCAAAGCGAGCTTATGCAGACGGAGATCTAATCTTTGTCGGAGGTAGCAATTTTGTGGTGGCCGATGTACTAAAAGAATATAAATAACCGTTTTTATTCGTTGTCTGTATTCATCGTAGACGAATCATTTTGTCGCGGGATACGCGAACGTTTGTAATCTCGCACAATACCCTTACCGTACTCATTGCTATAAACCTTAACCAATACGCCAATGGAAGAAAGGATCAATGGGCCAAAGATAAGTCCGAGCATACCGAAGAGGTTTAAGCCTAATAATACACCAAATACCGTAATCATCGGGGGAACGTTTCCAATGGTTTTTAAAATGGTAAAACGTAGGATGTTATCTATCCCACCTACTAAAAAGAAACAGTATAGCGTTAGACCAATAGCATTCCCTAAAGAACCTGTAGCAAAGGCGATGAGGCAGATAGGTACATAAATCGTCATGGTTCCCAAAATAGGAATAATGGATGCGATTCCTGTTAATAATCCAAGCAAGATATAACTTTCGACCCCGAAAATCCAATATCCTATCATCGCAACTATACCTTGAAAAAATCCAAGTATAGGGATTCCAAGCGCATTGGAACGGACCATCATGTTCACTTCATCCCATATCTCCTGTTTACTCGTACGGCTGAATGGGAGAGCGCGATATATGGTGATTTCCATTTTCTTTGCATGCACCTGCATAAAATAAAGGACAAAGAGGGTTACGATAATGTTAACGGCTACCTCTGCAACGGAATTTAAGATATTAGGCACGTAACGTGTCAAGTTTTGCAAAAAAGCTAATAATGCCGCGTCTGACATGTCGATATCCCTTAAGAGAGGTTTATCAGCCATATATTCCTTTAGCATGTTAAATTTCTCAATGATCTCATCGCGGTTGCCTAGAAAACTGTTGAGCTGTGCTATCAGATAATCGATAAGCGCCCACAGGGGCAATACGATAAAAACAACAGAAAGCACGATAAAGAAGATACTGGTCAATGATTTTTTCCAGTGACGAACATCTGTAAGATGGAAATAAGACTTACGAAACAGGATATAAAGCGTAATGGCTCCCAAAAAGCCAGGTAAATAGTATAATAGATTACTGAAAACGAGAATCAATATCAAGACAATGATAATGATCAGCATAATCTGATTGATGGAATTGTTGTTAATTTGTTTGTATTTCATGTTTCGACGTTATACTGTCACAAAATACATAATTAGCCCCATTTTTCATTTATTTTTTTTGATGGCTAATGCCAAGCTCGGTCATTTACATCTTGCTTTTCAAATCTAATATCTCTTCAATTTTGGGTTGAATGATTTTTACCATGCGTTCGAAACCAACATCTGTTGGGTGTGTCCCATCTATGGTGCCCTCATAATCGTCGCCGATTAGATGATCAGCAGGCAGGTAAAACAGGTTTTTATAGCCTGCTGCTAGCAATCGTTCATATTCTGTTCTGAAGTTTACGTTTTGCTTATGCCGTTTTTTCTTCCATTCTAGGTTATAATTTCCGATCTGCCTTATAATACTCTCCATCATTAAGATAGGTGTGTTCGGATGTCTTTTTCTGAGTTCTTTTACGAACGCAAAAGTACGTTCTGTAACCTGCTCGGGCGAGCAATTGGGAACACAGTCCATGACGATAAGATCCACACCTTCGATGTCATTTATCATTTGGGCGACGGACAGTTCCATTCGCGCATTACCACTGACGCCCATATTGATGACGTCGGCATGCATGCTGCGAGAGATTTTTGCCGGGTAGGCCAAACCTGGACGGCTTGCTGAGGCTCCATGTACGATACTGGAGCCATAAATGACTATTTTTTTGTCAAATTGTTGTATCGTAGGAGAAAACGAGGCATCTTCATCAATACGTAGTTGGAAGGAACGAAGTTCTTTATAAAGAGGGAAATAAAGAAGAAATTCTTTTTCGGTCTTCTCCATATTTTCGACGATAGTATAGCTACTCTCTGCTTTTTTCAATTGGGGACGTGCAACACCAGCGAAACGCCAGCCATCAGGTTCTTTCACATAGGCATCAAAGCCACGAGACATAATAGGAGTCGAGTTATTACCCAATGCGGCATCAGCCGTTTCCCAGTCAATGGAAAGTTTAGCACTATTTGTGCGGAAGGTAATAAATAGCCCCGCAGCATGTGCATATAACTTCTTCACCGCAGGGGGGATATTGTGGTATTTTATGGTGTCTACCCGGTGAAAACCAGGGACTTCAGAAAACGCCCGACCTTGCACAGTAAGAATAGATGATGGGATAACTTGTTGAGCCCGTATGCCGGTAAGACTACTCAGTAACACAATAATCACCAAGAGATATTTTTTTTGCATATATTATCGATTAGGTTTTCCAAACATAAATAAAATGTTTTGTATTTTCAAATTCATTGTTGTACCTTTGCAGACCTTATTGTAGGGATTACAGTAGGAAAGAACATTTTTATTAATATTTATTTAATCGAAAGCAAGTGAATACGTTAAGTTACAAAACTGTCTCTGCCAACAAAAACACCGTTAACAAGGAGTGGATTGTTGTTGACGCTGAAGGAGAGATTTTGGGGCGCTTAGCAAGCCAGATTGCGAAAGTAATTCGTGGTAAGCATAAGCCGGAGTTCACCCCACACGTAGACTGTGGAGATAACGTGATCGTTATCAATGCAGACAAAGTAAAGTTGACTGGGAACAAATTAAGCGACAAGGTGTATACCCGTTACACAGGCTACCCAGGTGGTCAGCGCTTTACCTCTCCAAAAGAAATCTTGGCTAAGCATCCGGAACGTCTTATTGAGAAGGCAGTTCGTGGTATGTTGCCTAAAAATCGTTTAGGTCGTCAATTATTTGGAAACCTTTATGTTTATGCAGGTACAGAGCACAAGCATGAGGCGCAGAAACCAAAACCAGTTAAATTTTAAGGAGAGCAAATATGTCAACAACAAATACTTCAGGAAGAAGAAAGACAGCCGTTGCCCGCATTTATTTATCTGCTGGTAGTGGAAACATTATCGTAAACGGTAAAGATTATAAAGAGTATTTTCCAACATTGCCATTGCAATATATTGTTACTCAGTCTGTTGAGGTAGCAGGTGTTGCTGGAAATTTTGATGTAAAAGTTAACGTGAATGGTGGTGGCGTTAAGGGCCAAGCTGAAGCGGTACGTTTAGCTATAGCGAAAGCTCTAGTAGAACTTGACCCAGAGGTAAAACCAGCGTTGCGTGCTAAAGGTTTGATGACACGTGATGACCGTATGGTTGAGCGTAAGAAACCAGGGCGTCGCAAAGCACGTAGAAGGTTCCAATTCAGTAAACGTTAATCAAAGGAGGATCAAAAAATGGCAAGAACAACATATCAAGAACTATTGGATGCAGGTGTTCACTTTGGTCACCTTACTCGTAAGTGGGATCCGAAAATGGCTAAGTACATTTTCATGGAACGCAACGGTATCCACATCATCGACTTGAACAAAACTTTAACGAAATTAGAGGAAGCTGCTTCAGCTATCAAACAAATCGTTAAATCAGGTCGTAAAGTGCTATTTGTAGCAACAAAAAAACAAGCAAAAGAAATCATCTCTGAGCAAGCGAAAGCAGTAAATATGCCGTTCGTAACAGAAAGATGGTTGGGGGGTATGCTTACTAACTTTGCAACAGTGCGTAAGTCTATCAAGAAAATGTCTAACATTGACAAAATGCAAAAAGACGGTACATATGCGGTATTGTCTAAAAAAGAGAAGCTCATGATTCAACGCGAGCGTGTGAAATTGGAGAGTCTTTTAGGAGGTATCGCTGATTTGAATCGTTTGCCTGCTGCTTTGTTTGTCATCGATGTAAAAAAAGAACATATAGCGATTTCAGAAGCAATCAAGTTGAATATTCCTACTTTTGCAATGGTGGATACCAACTCGGATCCTTCTAATATCGACTTCCCTATTCCTGCAAATGATGATGCTACAAAATCAATTAGCTTAATCGCAAGCATTATAGGAAAGGCTATTCAAGAAGGTTTGGATGAACGCAAACGCGATAAGGAAGAAGAGGCTGAAAAAGAAGCGGTAGCTGCTAAGGCTGCGGTAGATAACGGTGAAGCTGAAGAAGCTAACACTGGAAAGCGTCCTCGTAAAGCAAAAGACGGAGAATAATATTCCTCTCCGTGTGGAAGCCGGATGAACAAGTGTTAGTCTTTATGGAGCATTGCTTCGCGGAGTCTACATAAGTTCGTCCGGTTTTTTTATTATTTAACAAAAGTTTAATGCCTGCGTTACATATACATATTATACTTGTCAGGCTGTCGAATTGTAAAAATTATTAAAGAAATAAAACATGTCAGTAAAAATTTCTGCATCAGATGTAAACAAATTGCGTCAACAAACGGGCGCTGGTATGATGGATTGTAAAAAAGCATTAGTAGAATCAAATGGTGATTTCGAAGCTGCTATCGATTATTTGCGTAAAAAAGGTGCTAAAGTTGCTGCTAGCCGTCAAGATCGTGATTCTAACGAGGGTGTGGTTATCGCTAAGGCCACTGCTGATGGAAAATCAGGTATCGTAGTGGAGGTGAACTGTGAGACAGACTTCGTAGCAAAAAATGCAGACTTCGTAGCCTTCGCAGAAAAAATCGCTGACATCGCTTTGCAAAATAACCCTGCTTCCGTTGAGGAATTGAAAGCTTTAGAGCTGGATGGTAAAAAAATTGGCGACGCTTTAATCGAGCAAACTGGTGTGATCGGTGAAAAAATCGATGTTTCTAAGTACGAAACTGTTTCTGCAGAGAAAGTGGTAGCCTATATCCACGGAAATTATCGTTTAGGTGTATTGGTTGGCCTTTCTGCTAATGTAGCAGGGATTGATGAAGCTGGTAAAGATGTGGCTATGCAAATTGCTGCAATGAACCCTGTTGCAATCGATAAGGATGGTGTAGATCAAGAGATCGTTGATCGTGAAATCGCTATTGCGAAAGAACAAATTATCGCAGAAGGTAAGCCTGCTGAAATGGCGGAGAAAATTGCACAAGGTAAATTGAACAAATTCTTCAAAGATACGACGTTATTAAACCAAGAGTTCGTGAAAGACTCTTCTAAAAATATTGCTCAATTCTTAGATTCCGTTTCTAAAGGTTTGACGGTCAATGCATTTAAGCGCGTTCAATTAGGGGCATAGTTCCTGTTCGTGGCAAAAATAAAGCCTGTCTGATCGTTCGGACAGGCTTTATTTTTGCCTGAAAAATTAAAATTTAACCTATTTTAAGATACAATCACTAAACTTTTACTTTTTTTTGTCATCTTTATAAGATGGGCACTTTACCCATAGTATAATAGGAAGGACTTTGGATGAATATGTTTAAAAAAATAGCTTATATCGGATTGCTTGTTATTGTAGGATTGTTTTGCACAACGTGTATGTATGCACAGCAGGCACAAACTGACGACAAACCGTATAAGCAGTTGTTGGTCGATGTGGAAGCAAGGCTACGCACGGGGGACTTCGCAGGGGCGATAGAAAAACTGGATGACATTATCGCCAAATATCCCGATGCAGCGGAAGTATATTATGCTAAGGCACTTTTATATGGACAAGCCCGCAATTTCGATGTAGCGATTTCGTTGACAGAAAAGGCATTAGAAATAGAGCCTAAAAATATGTTATATGTCAACTATCTAGTGGAATTATATAAAGGCAAGGGAGATGTTGCTGCTGCGATTCCCGTTATCGACCGAGCAATCGCTATATATCCGAATAACGCATCGCTGTACCGGGAGAAAATGCTCTTGTTACATGCTTCAAAGCAATCAGATGAAGCTTTGAAGATATATGATGACGCGGTTGCCGAGTTTGGAAGCTCCGACACGTTAGATGTGATGAAAGCGGAGATGTTACTTGATTTGGATAGAAAGCAGGAAGCAGAAAAATTGTTATTACCGCAAGTTCAAAATAACACTAGCCTCCGCCAGGTTTACAGCACCTTAGGATTCATATACATGGATCGGAATGCTACGAAGCGAGCCGTACAGATATTAGAGAAAGGATTGAAGAACACGGAAGACCCGCTCTTATATTTAGATCTTGCAGATGCATATACAGCGGAAAAAAAAGATAAACAGGCCTTTGAGTCGTTGCGAAAAGCTTTCGAATCGATGGATGTTAATTATATGGATAAACATCGCGTGATGTTTACATTATTGAGTGGGAAGTCAGGTTTTAAACTGGAGCAAATTCAGCAGTTAGCTAATATATTGGTGTTGAAACACCCACGCATAGCCGATAGCCATGTAGCGAAAGGCGATGTGCTTTGGAGACAGGGAAACTTGCAAGAGGCGAGATCCCTTTTCCTTACAGCTGTAGGGATCAATCAGGCACATGTAGATGCTTGGCGGATGTTGATGAATGTGGAAATGGCACTTAATGAGGTTGATCAAGCAATTCATCACGGTTTAGAGGCATTAGAAGTAAATCCCAATAATCCGATGCTGTTGTATTTTACCGGCTTGGCTTATATGGTGAAGGATGACGGAGAAAATGCCCGCAAAATGATGGAAGCGGCATTGGATAACAATGGAGAGGATAATACGTATTTACAGTCGCTTATTTATGCGGGGCTTGGTGATCTATACCATAAACTGGAGATGGCGGATGTATCTGATGTTGCGTATGAAGAGGCCATAAAACTTGACAGTACAAACGCTACTGCTATGAATAACTATGCATACTATCTGGCAGAGCGTAAAGAGAAGCTCGATTTGGCAGAAAAACTTTCTCGACAATCCAACGAATTGGAACCTGCATCTGCTACTTTTCAAGATACTTACGCATGGGTACTTTTTCAGCAAGAAAATTATAAAGAAGCCCTAAAATGGATAGAAAAGGCAGTTCACGGATCATCGCCGTCAGCGGTACTATATGAGCATTATGGTGATATCCTTTTTAAATCTGGGAATAGTAAAGATGCGTTAAAGCAATGGCAAAGAGCATTGACGATGAGTGACGGAAGTGACGTCGATGTGGAGAAATTAAAATCAAAAATAGAAACAAAAAAATATGTGGAGTAGAGTAGTTTTGCTCGTGGTGGTGAGTGTCGTGGCCTTTACTTCTTGTAAAACGAAACGAAAAGTAACTATGCCTACGCATGACACACCAGCGGAAACTGGGAACGCCCTTGCAACGAATATCAAGACTTTCGAAATGAGTAATCTGGATTTTTATACCTTTTCCGGACGAGCAAAAACAAAGATCGAGATGGGTAAAAACATACAGGATGTTACATTAAATGTACGAATAGAACGCGATAAAGCGATTTGGTTATCTGTTACAGCCATATTGGGCGTTGAGGTAGCTCGAATCTTAATAACCCCCGACAGTGTTAAAATACTCAATAAATTGCAGGGAGAGTATATCGCAAAACCTTTTCATTATATATATAATTATACAAATCGAGGTGTTACCTTTGCTATACTACAAGATCTATTGATGGCAAATGTGTCTTCTAATTTGTTACGTACCAACGACGTACAGGTGGCTAGTGCTACAGATGAATTCATTGTCGTTGGGATTAAAGAAGAATTATCCTATCAGTATCGTATTAATAAAGAAAATAGACCTTTCAATTTTGTCTTGCAAGAAGTGGGGGGTGGGCATAATCTTGAAGCGTTTTACGGAGACTATGTGAAAACGAACGGTTATAATTTTCCGGAAGATATGGCGTTAAATATCGTAGGGGAAGAGGTGTCGTTGAAAGCACGGTTGGGGTATAACCGTGTTTCTTTTAATGAGCATATCGAAATGCCCTTTTCTGTTCCTAGTCGGTACAAAGTAATAAATTAGGGATAATCATAAAATCATAAAAAAGCATAAAATAATTTTTATTTTTGTAGGCTTATTTTTGCCGAAAAGAGAAAACGGTACATGGATATTAGAAAAATACTATTTAGCTTCTTATTTGTTTGTAGTGTCGGGGTGGGACTGGTTTCCGCGCAAAGTAGTGCTGAATTAAAAAAGCAACGAGAAAAGATAGATGCAGAGATTGCGGAATTGATGAAGATTGTCCGGGCTAAAACACAAGAAAAGCTATTGTCTCAAAAGGAGGTGAATGCGTTAAGCCGACAACTTAATCTCCGAGAAGATAAAATTAAAACGATAAGTTCAGAGCTACGGATCATTAATAGCAATATACAAAAAAATACAAAAGCGGTTAATGAATTGAAAGCGGAATTGGAAAAGATGCGAAAGGATTATGAGAAAATGATTCTCTTTGCTTTCCGAAACAAAAACGGTTATAATAAACTGATGTTTATTTTTGCCTCTAAGGACTTTAACCAAGCCTTCAAAAGGGTGAAATATTTGCAGCAATTTAACGACGCCCGCAAAATAAAGGCGGCAGAAATTGAGGCTACAAAACAGGAAATAGAGCTGAAAATTTCGCAATTAGAAAGAGATCGGGAAATGCAAAATAAACTGTTGAAAGAACAGGAAGCGGAGAAGGCCATCATTGCCAAAGATCGATCTGCGCATGCGAAAGAACTCAGTCAATTGAAAAGAGAAGAAACGGATTATAGAGGGCAACTCAGCAAGAAACAGCAAGAAAAAAAACGTATCGATGCGATGATTCAAGCGGCCATACGTAGAGAGATCGAAGCACAGAGAAAACTCGCTGAGGCAGCACGAAGAAAAGCAGCAGAAGCAGAAGCTAGACGAACGGGTAAAACTGTTGAAGAAGTGGAGAAATCAACACCACGGAAATCAGATAGTGAGGTTCTGCGTTCTACACCGGAAGCTGCAAAGCTGTCCGCAGATTTCAAATCCAATCGTGGACGCCTGCCTTGGCCAGTATCACAAGGAAACGTTGTGCGAAATTTTGGTTTCGAAACAGTAGAGCGGAATGTACGTATTGATAACTCGGATGTGGCTATTCGCACAGCTGATAACGCTGCAGTGAAAGCGGTTTTCGAGGGAGATGTGGTACAGGTGGTTGGAAGTTTTGTCGTAATAAAACACGGGGAATATTTTACATCTTACTCCAACTTGAAGAGTGTGTCTGTAAGACGCGGGCAGAAAGTAGGGAGAGGACAACAAATTGGAACAGCGGGGGAAGATCCGGACGCCGGTTATTCCATTGTAAACTTTGGGGTGTTTCAAGGACAGACTGCAATGAATCCTGTTTCGTGGTTAGCAAAATAGTTACAGGAAATTCAGGATTTTAATTATATATTTGTAATACGTTGATAATGAAAGCAACGCTAAGAATGTTAAAGCTATGTATACATCGGGATTATTATTTATTGGAACGCAAGAGATTATTATCATAGTTGTTTTGGTTTTGCTACTTTTTGGTGGTAAAAAAATTCCAGAATTAATGCGTGGTCTAGGCCGCGGTGTTAAGGAGTTTAAAGACGGACAGCGAGACGACGCTAGTGAAAACCAAAACAACAACACAAATAATAACAATAACCCCCAGAATTAATTAGAGGGTGGAAAAAAATAAGAGTTTCGTGGGGTAGTCCTTTACGAAACTCTTTGAGTTTTTTGACGTGAATATACTACTTGGGGAAAATTTACGTTTAGATAAAAACACCAAATACCGTATGATTAAAAGCCTTTTGTGGTTAATGCCTTTTTGTCTATTCGGGTTTCAGTCCTCCTTGCATGCGCAAGACATGGAACTCGTTGATATGGAACCCGTCCCATTACATCTGATCGAGGCCGCATCCAACCAACGGCAAATCATTATTTCTGGCTTGGATTCGCTTAAAACATTGTCTTATTGTGCTCCTCTTTACACGGCAGAAGACTCCTTGGTCTTCAACCGTATGCGTAAAATACAACAGACTATTCCATTAGCCCTGAACGAAGAAATTAAGTCTTATATCGATAAGTATATTTCACGTAATTACAATCCTTACATGAATAAATTAAAAGGATTGACGGAGTATTATTTTCCTATATATGAAAAGATATTTTCTGAAAATCAGTTGCCTGAAGAATTAAAATACCTATCCGTTATTGAATCGTCCTTAGATCCGAACCTGGTATCTCGTGCAGGTGCAGTGGGGCCATGGCAATTTATGTACCCAACGGCTAAGGTATACGATCTGACAATGGATAGCTACATAGACGAACGGAAAGATCCATATGCTGCCTGTTATGCGGCGAGCCGTTATTTTCAGGATGCTTACGACGAATTTAACGATTGGTTATTGGCATTGGCATCTTATAATTGTGGGAGGGGATGTGTGCGACGCGCCATTCAAAGATCTGGACTGCAAAATCCGGACTTTTGGCAGCTCGCTCCTTATTTGCCGAAAGAAACTCAAAATTATATACCCAAGTTCATAGCGATGACATACACGTTAAAACACGCAGATGACTACGGCATATCCGCCGCTGCTACCGATTTCGCTTGGGAAGCAAGGCCTATCATGGTGGAAAAACCAATTAACCTACAACAAGTTGCGCAAGCGGTCGATTTACCCTTGGAAACCATCAAGAAGTTTAATCCCGCGTACAAACGTACAGTTGTAAATGCCAGTACGGAAAGTCCGAAACGTTTGGTTTTACCGCACAAGGGGTCTTTGAACGATAGCTTGCTATATGTCGTATTAAATGATCAGGTCGGCGATAGAAGTAATATGTTGGCTATAAAAGATGAGCGTGCATCCACCTCTCCGAGCAAACGTTCGTCGGGATCGGGAGAAAGATTGGTTGCTGTTTCCAGGAAAGCTACAAAAAGAGGAGCGGTATACACCACGTATACTGTTAAAAAGGGCGATACATTATCACATATAGCGGCTCGATATAAGGGAGCCACTGTTGCTCAGATAAAAACAGATAACAATCTGCGTAGTACAAGACTTAAGATAGGCCAGAAGCTGCGGATTAAGAAATCGTCTTGACCTTCTACGATAACCAGGCTGCGTCTTCTTTTTTGTCGAACTCTTCCAGTTCAACTTCCACATGTTCCTTTAATATTGTAGAGAGTTTAAGTCCATAATAATCACTGAACAATGGAAACTGATGATGAGATCGGTCGATGAGTACTGCTGTTCGCATTTTCTTGAGAGGTACGTTAAGGAATAAGCCAAGCCCATATGCTAGCGTACGACCGCTATTGAGTACGTCGTCGATCAATATAATTACTTTATTTTTTGCCGTTTCAACGGGAATGTCGGTAATCGCCTCTAAATTTCTTTTCGTTTTTGAAATCGAAACTTTGATGAGTTCGATGCTTTTTTCTGGAGCAATGTCTTTTAAAAGCTGCTGAAGTCGCTCTGCAAAAACGTAACCTCGGTCTGCAACGCCAACCAATACCAAAGATCTTTCATCGAAGTTATCTTCGAGTATTTGATATGCGATACGAATAGATTTTTGTTTGATCTGTTCTTTATCAAGAATAAGAGTTCGTTTATTAGACATATTACACATGTTGATTATTGCCCCATAAAAATACAAAAAAGGTTCGGATATCCTTTACATCCGAACCTTTTGTAATCACCTTTCAAGAAAAGAGATTAATGTAAGTTTTTATCTTCATCGTCGGACCCAGTATCCGCTAACATGGCTTCATTTATTTCCGACGGCCTACCGCCGTTGTAATAATACCGTTTCCAATAAGCCTCATTAAGATTGCTAATCATAACACCCCTACTAGAGGCAGCATGCGCGAATTTATCATCGCCCAAATAGATGCCTACATGCGTAATCTGCCGGCTACGAATTTTAAAAAATACAAGGTCGCCCGGTTGCAGATCGTTTTTACGGATTGGTTTTACGTTTGCGTATTGATTACGGCTGTTGTAGCCTATAGTTGTATTAAAAACATTCTCGTATACAGCGAGGGAAAACTTGGAGCAATCAATGCCTTTTTTGGAGTCCCCACCTAAACGATAAGGAGTGCCTAACCATTCGTATACGAATTGATAAAGCTTTGTGTTTGCCATCGCATTAGACGCGACGCCCATTATCTGTGAAAAGTATTCTTTGGCTAGGTTATCAGGGTCAGAAGAAGTCGATTTTGCTGTTTGTGCCTGAGACACAGTGCATAAGCCTACGAAAAGCATGCCTGCTGTCAGTTTTTTTATATTCATTACGTCGCCTATTTCACTATTGATGATACGTTTGTGTCCTGTCTTATATTTTCTACAGGACTGAAGCAAATCTACTACATAATGTCTAGGGTTCCAAGCATTTTGGTGTTTATTTTATACTTTTTTAACGTATTTTAACAAAAATTTTATTGTTTTTCAATTAAACTATTTTTTAAACGCGTAGTTGGATTGCTACTTTTTCTAAAAATGCTTTTGTTAAAATTCAATTAAAATTAAAAAATATTTGACTGTTTCAAATTAAAACCCCTATATTTATATCGTTTTTCAAAAATATGGAAAGTTTACACCTTATTATTACAACGATTATTATTACCACCGACGCGATTCATCGGAGGAAGTAATTCTATTGTATAAGAAAGTGTACATAACATATAGAGCCTTCCTCCAAATGGGAAGGCTTTTTTAGTTAGTATATACATTATTTTAAATTAATAAATAAACTGAAATGAAAGTATTAAAGTTTGGAGGGACGTCAGTTGGCAATGTAGAGAGTGTAAAAGCTGTATTAGACATTGTTAAGAGCTCTTACGATAAAGGAGAGAATCCTTTAGTCGTCTTGTCGGCTATGTCTGGTGTAACGAACTTGTTGACCAAAATGGCAGAAAATGCAGCAGGACGTATCCCTTTTGACGAAGATTTAAAGTTGTTGGAAGAACGTCATTTTGAAGTGGTGAAAAAGCTCATCGCGGTAAAATACCAGAACCCGGTTTTTACCAAATTGAAATTGATGCTCAATGAATTAGAAGACGTTTTGCAAGGGATCAATGCGCTCCGCGAACTAAGCTTGCAGAGTAAAGACTTGATTATCTCCTTTGGAGAACGACTATCAAACTATATGGTTTCTAAAATCATGGAACAGTACGTGGAACAAACCACATATATTGATGCCTCTCATTATATAAAAACAGATTCCAATTTCGGACACGCACACATAAATGAGGAGGTCACCAATCAACTTATTCAGTCGCTGGCTCATACATACGGAGAAAAACTTTTATTTGTTACCGGTTTTATAGGGTCGAATGAGAACGGACGTGTCACCACACTAGGAAGAGGGGGATCTGATTATACAGCGGCGATTTTTGGGTCGGTTCTGGAAGCTTCCACTATTGAGATTTGGACGGATGTCAATGGGATGTTGACGGCGGATCCCCGTATTGTAAAGAAAGCCTTTTCCCAACCCACTTTATCCTATAATGAGGCGATGGAGCTTTCTTACTTTGGAGCGAAGGTCATTTATCCACCGACTATGATTCCAGCTTTTTTGAAAAAAATTCCTATTGTAATCAGAAACACCTTCGAACCAACATTTCCCGGTACAGTTATCCAATTTGAAAGTGGGAAATCTGTTTATCCAATTAAAGGGATTTCCTCTATCGCTTCTATTTCTGTTATCAATGTTTCCGGAAGTGGCATGATTGGTAAGTCAGGGTTCAGTGGTCGTCTTTTCACGTTGTTAGCAAGAGAGCAGATTAACGTGGTACTGATCACGCAATCCTCGTCGGAGCACAGTATTACTTTTGCGGTCCATCCAAACGATGCTACGAAAGCTGTACAACTTATCAAAATGGAGTTTGAACTCGAGTTGGAAGCAAATAAACTAGTTCTCCCAACCGTTGAAAATGATCTTTCCGTATTAGCAATTGTTGGAGAGAATATGAAACAAACACCGGGAATGTCAGGTCGTTTATTCCATGCATTGGGCAGAAATGGGATCAATGTGCGGGCTATTGCACAGGGATCTTCCGAGCTTAATATATCGGTAATTATCGAGCAGGAGAATATGGCGAAGGCGCTGAATACAGTGCACGATGCATTTTTTGCGGAATTAAAGAAAACCTTGTACGTATTTAGTATAGGCACAGGTAATATCGGCGGCACGTTGTTTAAGCAAATCCATGAGCAATATAACTTTTTAGTGGAGAATAACGACTTGGAAATTAAAGTGGCGGGTATAGCTAACTCAAGAAAAATGCTTTTCGATGCAGAAGGTATTGATTTGGCAGACTGGCGCACAACGTTGGAAGGACAAGGTGAGGTGGCAGATTTGTCCGGTTTTGTGGAACGTATGAAGGCCATGAATCTTCCAAATTGTGTTTTTATCGATAATACAGCTAGCCCACTTCCATCTACTTATTATTTGGATGTATTTAAATCGAATATTTCAGTTGTCACCTGTAATAAAATAGCCAACTCCGGCGAATATACGCAGTACAAATCGCTTCATGATACCGCACGTAAATATGGTGTCGACTTTTTCTATGAGACGAATGTAGGAGCCGGCTTACCTATTGTTCGCGTGTTGAAAGATCTGATGTTGAGTGGAGACCGTATTGTACGTATCGAAGCTATTCTCTCCGGAACGATTTCGTATATATTCAATAACTTTACAGGAGATGCTTCTTTTTATGAAATCGTCAAGCAGGCACAAGAATTGGGATATACAGAACCCGACCCGCGGGATGATCTAGGAGGAATTGACTTCATGCGGAAGATGCTTATTTTAGCGCGAGATGCAGGGCACGTGATTGAACCTTCGGATGTTAATTTAGGTGCCATCCTTCCCCCGGCATGTTTAGAAGCCGCATCTGTTGATGATTTCTATGCCGAGCTGCTTAAAGCTGATCAGTATTTCAACAAATTAAAAGAAGAAGCAGAAAGTCAAAAGAAAGTAATCCGGTACATTGGAAAGTTAGAAGATGGTAAAGTATCGATTGCGTTGGAGATGGTTGACGAAAATCATCCTTTCTACGCCTTGTCGGGAAGCGACAATATCATCTCATTTACGACAGAGCGTTATAAGGAACGCCCGTTGGTCGTAAAAGGCCCTGGGGCCGGAGCGGAAGTGACTGCTGCGGGGGTATTTGCTGATTTGGTTAATGTGGGAGCGTAATCAAGATAGAGTTATAAGTTATAGTAATGAATCAAAATAAAACAGTTAAAAAAATAGATTTTGATAAAATCTTGAATACCGTCCGGGTGTTTGCACCGGCTACTGTAGCGAACATGATATGTGGATTTGATATATTGGGTTTCGCTGTAGACTATCCGGGGGATGAGGTCGTTATGTATCGCGTAGCAACGCCTGGAGTGCGTATCCGTTCGATAACCGGAGATGATGGAAGACTGCCGGTCGATGCAGATAAAAATACGGTAAGCGCCTGCGTACAAATGGTATTGGAATATCTTGGCATTTCGAAAGAAATCGGAGTAGAGATTGAACTCATCAAACATATGCCTATCGGGAGTGGTTTGGGGTCGAGTTCCGCTAGTACCGTAGGCGGGTTGTTTGCCATCAATAGTTTGTTGGGAAACCCGTTGACCAAGGAAGAATTGTTGCCTTTCTGTGTGGAAGGCGAGCGTCTTGCCTGCGGTCATGGACATGCTGATAACGTGGCTCCAGCTTTGATGGGTGGTATTACGTTAATCCGCGGACAACATCCGCTTGACGTGATCAAACTGCCGGTGCCGGAAGAACTGTATGCGGGAATAGTCTTTCCCAAGGTTGATGTACCTACGCGTGATGCGCGGCAGCTTATAAAAGAAAAAGTGTTTTTGAGAGATGCCGTTACCCAGTGGGGCAATATCGCTGGGCTAATCGCAGGCCTATATGAAAGGGATTACGCGTTGATTAGTAGAAGCATGCACGACGTGCTTATCGAACCTACCCGCGCGATTTTGATTCCAGAATTTTATACCATGAAGCAAATTGCGCTCGATGCAGGCGCTCTAAGTTTTGGTATTTCGGGATCGGGACCTTCTGTAGTTGCTATTTCCCGCGGTGAGGAAACGGCTAAAAATGCGGCGAACCTCATCCAGAAACACTTAACAGATTGTGAGATCGATAGTTTTAAATATGTATCGCCTGTCAATATCAATGGCCCAAAAATTTTATAATAAAAGATGAAATTATATAGTACAAACAATAAGGAACTTCGTGTTTCCTTTCAGGAAGCCGTCTTCAATTCATTGCCGTCGGACAAAGGCTTATATATGCCCGAAGTTATTCCATCATTGGATCCTGCTTTTATTCGTAATATTCAACAATATTCTTTACAAGATATCGCTTTTGAAGTAGCGCAGGCGTTAATCGGAAATGATATTCCAGACGATGATTTAAAGAGCATTATCGCCGATGCGATTAATTTTGATGCGCCCGTTCGGTTTCTAGATGCGGAAACAGCCGTATTAGAATTATTCCACGGACCGTCATACGCCTTCAAGGATTTTGGCGCGCGATTTATGAGTCGGGTAATGGGCTATTTCTCTAAGCAAGGAGATCAATTGTTAGATGTTTTAGTTGCTACCTCCGGAGATACCGGTGGAGCTGTCGCATCAGGGTTTTTAGGCGTCGAAGGTACACGTGTAACCATACTTTATCCCAAAGGCAAGGTGTCTAAAGTGCAGGAAGAACAATTGACAACGAACGGGAAAAATATACGTGCATTGGAGGTTGACGGTACGTTTGACGATTGTCAAGCACTGGTGAAAACGGCATTTAATGACGCTGAGCTTAATAACGTGCTGAGATTGACTTCTGCTAATTCCATTAATATTGCTCGATTGATACCGCAAACATTCTATTATTTTTGGGCATACGCACAACTAAAATCACAAAGTATTTCTGAAGTCGTTTTTACAGTTCCTAGCGGTAATTTTGGTAATATCGGTGCGGGCTTATTAGCCTATAAAATGGGACTACCGGTGAAACACTTCGTAGCGGGAACCAATATCAATGATACTGTTCCACGTTTTTTGCAATCAGGTAGCTACGATCCGAAGCCGTCGGTGCAGACACTGGCAAACGCAATGGACGTGGGGAATCCGAGCAATTGGGTGCGTATTCAAGATATGTTTCACAACAATTTGGAAGAACTTCGTCACATCGTATCATCTTATACGTATGATGATGACCAAACGGTGAAAGCAATGGAAGAGCTTTATAATAAATATCAGTATATAGCTTGTCCACATACAGCTATTGCTTATCTCGCATCGAATCAATATCGGCAAGATCACCCAGGAACATATGCTTCTGTGTTTTTATCAACAGCCCATCCATGTAAATTTCCCGATGCTATTTCTGCGGAAGTATTTGCAAAAATTGAATTGCCAAAAGGTGCCGAGGAATTAGCTGGGAAGCCAAAGATAGCGACGGAATTACCTGCGGACTACGAAAGATTTAAATCCTATCTGCTTGTCAATAATTAATTATAAAAAGGATTAAAAGCAACAGTTCTACTATTGATGTGTTTATTCCGTTTTAAAAAGATAACCTTAATTTAACAAAAAACTAAGGATATTTGTGCCTAAATTAATTTGGGTAGATGGCAGAAAGATTGCTATATTGTAAACGCAATATAGCAATCGATCGGATTATGATGTTCCAATGGTTCGTTATGGAGTCCGACGTTTAAGTTAGATATGACGAATTATTCGCACATAGAATATTGGCAGCGTTTTATTCAGGGAGATCAAGAGGCATTCAGAAGCTTATATGACCTATATGTCAATGCGCTTTTTTCTTATGCAATTCGATATTGTGCCGACGAGGAAATAGTAAAGGATAGCATACATGATTTGTTTGTTGATTTACATCGGTATCGTTCCAGATTGAATCTTCACGTGAATGTAAAAGCCTATCTGTTTGGTTCTCTTCGCCGAAAAGTGGTAGAAAGTAAGAGAAAAAGTATAGACCGTTCTATTTCTGCCGAAAACTATCGTTTTCGATTGGGATTGGATACCGAAGACTATATTACGTTATCTGATGATAAAGAAAACGAGGTTTTAACGAAACTTCGTGCTGAAATGGAGAAATTGCCATACCGCCAAAAAGAGGCTCTTTATTTGCGGTTTACCTGTGAAATGTCCTATGAACAGGTTGCCCAAATTATGGATATTTCTATCGCATCTTGTCGTACGCTTATATATAGGGCTATAAAGGATTTGCGTCTACGGATGGAAAACAATAAAATTTCTCAATTATTATTCATCGCATTTCTGCCGGTTCGGGAAAGTAACGATCAGCCTATTACAAGTCGCTCCATGCTCATTTAATCAAGATACCTTCTGTTCTGTATATTTAAGCTTTTGCTTTTTTACGTTGATTTCCGGTTGATTCTAATTTTTTTCTTTTTTTTCAAAATTCCTGTCTATAAAAAGATAATTCGGTTCTCTATATATGTAGATAAAGACGGAATTATTTATAAATCCCAAAAGCGTTAATCGATATATGGAACGTAAAGTAGAGGACATTCTAAGTGGCGACTCACCCCGCGAGGATCTCGATAAAGAGGCGGCTGCCGACGTTAGAAAGTTGGGAGACCGTATTTTAAACATATTGCAATCGACGAAATCCCTCAGGTTGTCATCTGAGGCGCACGTGACGTTATGGACACGTATCGAAGAAACAACGAAAAATGCCCGTCGACGGAATCGTCAAATTAAAATCTTAAGATATAGCGCAGTTGCTTGCGCCTTTATTGCGCTTTCATTCTTTTTTTGGAATAGGCAGGACCCTGATATTTCTTATAATTCCTTATTGTATAATGCCATGAATAACCAAAATTTGATAACAGAGGAACAAGAGGTATCTATGAGACATGGCGATGGACAAAACGTGCGTATTTCCGACGGGCAAGAGGTTATTGATTTAAGTTTGGATCAGAAGTATGAGAATGCCAGAAAGAAAACGTCTACATTCAATACACTTACGGTGCCTTATGGAAAACGTATCGAAGTCATATTGCCGGATAACTCGAAAGTGTGGTTGAATGCGGGGTCGCAACTGACATTCCCAACCATATTTGACGCTGCTGAAAGACGGGTATATTTGGAAGGCGAGGGGTATTTTGATGTAGAGAGCGATGTAAAAAGACCGTTCTACGTTCATACGGCAAATCTGGAGGTCAAAGTATTGGGGACAACGTTTAACATTAGTTCTTATAAAGATGATCCTTTTGCTTCAACAGTGTTGCTTAGCGGAGAAATAGAATTACAAGGGGCGGGAGAGACATTATTTGAACCTCAAATCCTAAAACCAGGAACTGCTGCCGTATTGCGCAAGGACAGTAAACATTTATCTATTTCCAACGAAACTGTTGAAGATCATATCTCATGGAGACAGAAACAACTTATTTTGAAAAATACCCCTTTGGCAGAGATTACCACGAGGCTAGAGCGTGTTTATAATACGGATATTACAGTAGAATCTACGTCTGGATCTAATGAAACCTTTTCGGGGAGGTTAGATTTAACACAGCCTTTAACGAGTTTACTGACAACATTATATAACCCAGTTGAATACCAACTTCAACAAGAGGAAAGGAGGATCACGATCAAGAAAAAGTAACACGATGTTTAACTGACATACTAACAAAAGTCGATAAAAGAAATAGGCAGATGCGGCTACATCCACCTATTTATAAGTGTATTAATTAACAAAATATTAATTTATAACGATTGTAAATCTATGAAGTTTCTTTACAATAGGCAAACCTTTTTTGTCAAAGAAAGGCATAAAAGTC
Organism: Sphingobacterium arenae; assembly: GCF_014692505.1. Taxonomy (GTDB): domain Bacteria; phylum Bacteroidota; class Bacteroidia; order Sphingobacteriales; family Sphingobacteriaceae; genus Sphingobacterium; species Sphingobacterium arenae. Next base: position 1,411,988 of record NZ_JACNYK010000001.1, read on the forward strand.
TATACCAAAAAGCGATCCGTATGATAAAGTTAACAGCTCTTTTTTTGTGTTTGGGAATGGTGGCAGTTCATGCCGACACCTATTCACAAAATGTCAGTGTTGATATCAGAAACGGTAAATTGATCGATTTATTTGAGGAAATCGAAGGACAAAGTGAATACGTATTTCTGTATAGAGATAAATTAGTTGCCGATAAAAAGATAAATATAACCGCCAAAAATGAAAATTTACAACGTCTTTTGAAGAAGACGCTAAACGCCGAAAATTTAGATTATACCATTACCGGTAATCAAATTACCATTATGCTGCGGAAAGAAGTCCAGCAGCGAGTTGTTTCCGGTACCGTCAGGGATGAAGATGGGAACCCGCTTGCGGCGGCGAACGTATTGATCAGGGGATCAACGGTAGGCACCGTGACAGATGACGCAGGGCGTTATCAAATTACAATAAATGGCGAGGTGACATTAATGTTCAGTATGATGGGATACCAGGAAGTGGAAGAAGGTACGCAGAATCGAACCCGTATTGATGTGGTACTACGTTCTGATACTCGAGATATAGATGAAGTGGTGGTGACGGGCTACAGCCAGATCGAGAGAAGACACGTGGCTTCTTCGGTATCCGAAGTGAATATGGACCGGGTTACCAATAGACCGATGTCCAAATTGCAGGAAGCATTTAGCGGCACTGTGCCGGGGGTGATGATGATGCAGAGTAGTAATATGCCGGGGGAGACGCCCGGAGACATATCGATTCGTGGAATTAGCACGTTAAAAGGACAGGCACCTTTGGTCATTGTCGACGGAATGGAACAGACGCTTACAGACATTGATCCCAATCAGGTTAAAAGTATTTCCGTACTGAAAGATGCTGCATCCGCTTCACTTTATGGTTCTAAAGGAGCAAATGGTGTAATCATTATCGAGACGCATCGTGGACAGCCGGGGCAGTTTAAAGTGGACCTACACCATTGGTCGGGTGTTAGCTCACAGATCGACAAGCCTGATTTCGTCGGCGCTGCAGATTATATGCGTCTGAACAATGAAGCACGTGGCTTGCAGGGGCAGTCGCACCTTTTTTCGGATGAAGATATTGCAAAAGCTGAATCGGGCGAAACACCTTCTGTAGATTGGTTGGATGCTATTGCGGAACGTACCCCATTCAAGCAGAATACCAGTGCTAATATCTCTGGTGGCGGAGGTGTCGGAACATTTAATCTGATGCTGGGATATATGGCCGATAAGGGGTTGAATAATATTGAGGGATCTGACAAATTCAGTGCACGTTTTAATACCAACATCAATATGGCGGATAAGTTTGTGTTGTTGGCTGATTTTTATGCACATCGCTTACAGAACGATCGACTTATGGCTAACACCAACGGGCATGGATTATATCAGGATGCTTGGAAGATGAATCCGACGCAATCGATATTTTATGATACCGATCGGCCAGATCACTACGCGCTATACAATAATCTTAATCCTGTGGCATCGATCCACCACGGTGGGACACGAAGCAGTATGTATGATCGGAGCACGATTAATTTAAGGCCTCGTTACTTCATCAGTGATAACTTCTCTATCGATGGTAACGTATCTTATCTGATCAATAAATCAGCATGGAAACAGGAGCGTTTAACCTACCGTTTTTATGATGAAGAAGGTAAACCGGCACTGATATGGGGGAACAATGTTGATGCAACCCAGAATGTAAGCGAGAGCCAGTTGACCGCAAGGGCAAACATCAACTACCAGGAATCTCTGTTTAACAATCGTGATAAAATCTATTTGATCGCCGGTACAGAGACCATGTCAAATATTTTTTCGGACTATAGAGAAATTAATAAAGCTTCTTTCTTCGGGAAGTTAAACTATGTATTTGATGAACGTTATCTCCTCGAAGTGACGGCACGCGCCGATGGCAGTAGCAAATTTGCACCCGGCCATCGCTGGGGATTTTTCCCCTCCGCAGCCTTAGCTTGGAATGTACATAACGAGAAGTTTATGCAGGATTTGAAGACCAGTGGAGCGATCAACAACCTGAAATTCCGGTTCTCTTATGGTAAAATCGGTAACGAAAATGTGGATCCTTATCTTTGGCAAGAAGTGGTGAATAACTGGGGATGGTACACACGTGTCCCTAATCCTGAGTTTAGTTGGGAAAAGCAAAATCAATGGAATATTGGGATGGATTTGGCAGCTTTGAAGAACCGATTGAATGTGACGGCAGAAGTATATCATAAACATTCCTACGATCTGATTTACGATAACTTTCCTATTCCCCCGCTAATTGGTGCAAGTATTTTAGAATCCAGTGTTAATATTGGCGAAGTCGAAAATAAAGGTTGGGAGATCGGTGCCAGTTGGAGTGATAAAGCCGGAGATTTTTCCTATTCCGTCGGCGGGATGCTGTTCGATAACGTAAACCGTGTACTCAAAGCTGGTTATTCCACTACTGATAGTTTGGTGTTTAAAGGAAATGAAGATAAAATATGGTATCGAGGTATTGCTATTGATAACTATTATGGATACCAAAGCAATGGCTATTATCAAAATCAAGAAGAACTGGATGCTACTGAAGCGAAACTGGCGAACACGCAAATCGGCGATATTCGCTATGTGGATCAAAATGGAGACGGTATCATTAATGAAAATGACCGTATAAACCTGGGAGACCCCTTTCCGCATATGAATTTTGCTGTTAATGTAGATATGCGATACAAAAACTGGGATTTTAGTATGCTAGGGCAGGGCGTAGGTCGTCGAACACAACGGATACGGGGACTTGAAGCTTATCCGGTATTGATGGACGGCAGTGAGAATAGTTTAGGTACGCCGCGGCAGTATTATATGGATAACCGATGGACACCGGACAATCCGAATAGCCGCTTTCCGAGGGTATGGACTGGCGCTTCGCCGAATGCCAATCTCAGCGACGTGTGGTTGGGCGATGCGGCTTACTTTCGTATCAAAACAATACAGCTAGGCTATACCTTTAAAAATATTGGTAAATCTATCCGTAATGTGCGTGTCTATGTGAATGCACAGGATGCGATTACCTTCACCAAGTGGGAAGGATTGGAGCCGGAAATTGAAGAGAAAGATTCGGCGCGCTTTTACGGTAACGGAGCCTATCCGCGAATGGCTACATACAGCATAGGTATTAAAGCAACAATATTGTAATCTACAAACATAAAGAAGATGAAAACGAAATTTATATTTATGATTTCTCTATTGGTAGTTCTTACGAGTTGTGAGAGTTTTTTGGACAAGCGCGACCCAACTGCTACTACCTTTGAGGAGTTTTTCAATACCGAAGCTGATTTACAGCGTGTGACCTACAGTTCTTATCTGGATTTTTTCACTCCCCGGGATAACCGCAGACTTCTCTTTTATATGAAAGATGGTAGATCTGATGATGCGTATGCTCGAGTGGAAGGCGATCATCACCTGCGCATTGCGAACGGTAATATCAACGCCAATACACGAGCATTTGAATATTATTATACCTTGCATATGAAACATATTGGTCGTATCAATATGTATATTGCTAATATCGATAAGCCTTATTTAGAAAATGAAGCAGTACGACAGAAATATAAAGCTATCCTGGAAGGATTGCGTGTATGGCACTATTTTGAAGCTACAACACGATGGGGAAATATCCCCTTTCTGCTGGAGCCGGCTACGATAGAGGAAGCGAAACAACCACCTTTACCACAGGCCGAGATATTAGACAAGCTGTTTGAAATGTCAGATAATATTATTAGCCGCTTACCCTCGGGGGAATATTCTACAGATAAGCACTTTTTGAATAAAGAATCTTTCAAAACGCTTGTAATGCGCTATGCTTTGTACCATGGGCGTTATGAACTAGCGGCCCGTTTGGCACAGGAAGTTATGGAAAGTGGAAGATATGAGCTTTATCCGAATTATGGAGATTTGTTTCAGTACGCCGGAGCATCGTCAAATAAAGAATTTATCCAGCATCATAATTTGGAAGCAGTAGGCGCTAATAACACCTGGTCTTTCCGGGATTTGGGTCCGCATTTCCGTACAGGAAATGGGCAATCTTATAGCGTCCCGACCAAAGCATTAGTAGATGCTTATTGGACGTTACAAGGACGGCCCATCGATGATTGCCCACTCCATAGTAAGGAAGAATATGAATTAGATCCCAAATTGAACAGAGACCCACGTTACCAAGCGAGCATCATGGGACACGGAGATATATTTTATGGCGAAGAAATTGATATCTATACCCCCGGACAACCCATGTACTACCAGAACCTGAGAGCCAGTAAATCGGGATATTGGTATCGTAAGTTTGTACCCGAAGAAGATGCCTTTCGTAACGGCAATTTAGTATTTGGTATCACCCGTTATGCCGAAGTCTTGCTAACCTACGCGGAGGCCAAAATTATGCAAGATGATATCGATGCTTTGGCAAAAGACTGCATCAATCAGGTGAGAAGACGGGCGGGGTTGGATATGAGCTATGCAGACGTTACACTATCGGAATATAGTGCTTATAACCAACAGCAGTGGATTGATTTGGTCCGTAACGAACGCCGTACGGAGTTTGCAGGAGAAGGGATGCGTTATGACGATATTATCCGATGGAAAATTGCCGAAGATGTATTAAATAAACCAGCATTAGGGCATACTAGAATGGTTGGGAATCAAAAACAAACGCTACACATCGAAAATAGGACTTTTGCACCACACAATTATTTGTGGCCGCACCATGCGTTACAGCTGAAAATAGAACCAGATCTCGTACAAAACCCAGGTTACTAAACTTAATTAAAAAAACAAAACAGGTGGAAGAAAAACTTTCACCTGTTTTTTTCTGATTTTGCCCTCCTAAACCCATACTTTTGCAAATATGAATAAAATAACATTGCATAAAGGCAAAGAGAAGGCTGCCTGGCAATTACACCCTTGGGTTTTTTCTGGCGCAATAAAAAATGTAGATGGGACACCTACAAATGGTACTGTTGTTAAGGTTTTTAATATAGATAAAGAATTTATAGCATATGGCGTTTACAACGCCCACTCAAGGGTAGCCGTCCGTTTATTGGAATGGGACCCGGAGCATCCGATAGACGAAATTTGGTGGCGCAATAGGATACGCCGAGCTTTAGAACTGAGAACTCATTTGTTAACGGATCAGAATAATACGGTGCGTTTGGTTTTTGCAGAAGCCGATTTTTTACCAGGGCTTATCGTCGACAAATATGGTGATTTTTTGTCGTTACAAGTACATTCTTCGGGTATAGAAGCTGTAAAGAACATCATTGTTGATGAGCTGGTACAGCTTGTACAACCTAAAGGGATCTATGAGCGGAGTGATTTAAACGCCCGCCAACATGAGGGACTACGAGACACCAATGGGCTACTTTACGGAGACATGCCACCCGAATTTGTCGAGGTCGTAGAAAATGGTATTCGCTATCAAGTCAATATTATTGAAGGGCAGAAATCTGGCTTTTACTGTGATCAGCGGGATAATCGCTTATTAGCGGCACAATACGTCAGCGGGAAACGTGTGTTAGACTGTTTCTGCTATTCCGGCGGGTTTACACTGAATGCTTTTAAGATGGGAGCCTCTTCCATTGTTTCTGTGGATAGTTCTGCGTTAGCGATAGAAACGCTAAATAAAAATATAATATTGAATGGTTTTGACGCGACGATGTTGACAGCAGTACAGGCCGATGTCAATAAATATCTTCGGCAGTTGGGAGAGAAAGAAGAAAAGTTTGACGTTATTATTCTCGACCCGCCTAAGTATGCACCATCTCGTTCGGCATTAGACAAGGCGGCTAGGGCTTATAAAGATTTGAATAGACGAGCTCTGCTCTTGCTGGAAAGTGGTGGGCTATTGGCCACGTTTTCCTGTTCGGGTGCAATGGATATGGATACCTTTAAGCAAGTTATCGCATGGTCGGCCTTGGACGCTGGGAAGGAAATCCAGTTTATCAGGCAATTCAATCAGCCAGAGGATCACCCTATTCGAGCATCATTTCCAGAAGGTGAATATTTAAAAGGATTGTTGATTAGAGTAGTGTAAGATACTCGGCTTTTTGACAAAAATGTGAATATATTCAAAAAGTAAGCCTTTGATAAGATCGTGATACATGGTAACTTTGTTTGCTTTGTTTATCAAAAATATGTGCTATGGCAAAGAAATTATATGTTTCTAACGGGACCGAATCCGTTCGGATGTTTAAAAATAATTTTTTAGAATCTCTGACCAAAATACATTACAGTATTCCACTGATATTTTGGATTCCAGTGATAGGCTATTTTATTTACAAAGCATACACAGAAGGGGAAATGTCTGTAGGAAATATTATCCTGTATTTTTTCGCTGGGCTAGCATTTTGGACGTTAGCAGAATATATACTGCATCGCTGGGTTTTTCATTATGAGCCAACTTCTAGTTGGGGCAAACGGATACATTTTATTTTTCATGGCGTTCATCACGATTATCCGAAAGACCGTTTACGGTTAGTGATGCCCTTATCGGCTAGTATTCCACTGGCGACCATCATTTATCTTATTTTCAGTCTGTTCTTACCGGAGTTTATATTAGCCTCTTTTTTTGCGGGATTTTTATTGGGCTATCTTATTTATGATGAATGCCACTATGCCATGCACCACGCTAATTTTAAGTCGGGCTTATTCAAGAAAATAAAAGATCACCATATGTTGCATCACTATTCGGATCCAGAGCGTGGATTCGGTGTGAGCTCGGCGATATGGGATGTTATATTCAATTCTGGTTTTCGGAAAAAAAAGAAGAAGAACACGATAAAAGAAAAAGACGTTGATTAGTCAGCGTCCTTTTCATTTATCTACCAACGTATTAGCGCCGAACCCCAGGTAAAACCAGCGCCAAACGCTGCTAAGCATATGAGGTCACCATCTTTAATTTTTCCCTCCTCCCACGCTTCACATAAAGCGATAGGGACTGATGCTGCGGTGGTATTCCCATATTTCTGAATATTGTTAAAAACTTGATCATCCCCTAGCCTTAACGTTTTCTGAACAAATTGGGCAATTCGTAGGTTGGCTTGATGGGGGATAAGTAAATTAATATCAGTTGATTGAAGATTGTTTTTCGTCAAGGATTCTAATATGACTTCCGGAAATTTAACCACGGCTTTTTTGAATACTGCTTGTCCGTCCATATAGGGGAAAGCAGTGCCGTCGTCCAACATTTCCTTGGTCATCAACATTCCGCCAAGTTCCTGCTTCGGCCAGTCGGGCTGTTGATCTTGATCTAACCATATTCCGCTTGAGCTCCCTGGATAGTACATAGCAAGCTTTTCCGCGTCAGCGCCGTCCGAATGTAAATGGGTGCTTAGAATGCCTTTTCCTGGCTCGCTCGTTGGTTGTAAGACAACGGCCCCGGCCCCATCTCCAAAAATAACGGACACTGAACGCCCTCGGGTAGAATAATCTAGCGCAAAAGAGTGCTTTTCTGCACCTACAACCAAGATATTTTTATACATACCCGTTTTGATAAACTGATCAGCAATCGAAAGCGCATAAACAAAACCGGAGCACTGATTTCTGATATCCAGTGCACCAATTTCTCCCATCCCCATTTCACGTTGTAATAACACACCACAACCCGGAAAATAGTAATCGGGCGATAATGTTGCGAATATGATAAAATCAATATCTTCTACTGTAGTATTTGCCCGTTCGATCGCAATTCTAGCCGCTTCGATACCCATTGTAGTAGTCGTCTCTCCTATACGGTCGGCATAGCGTCGCTCTTTGATGCCTGTCCGCTCTTGGATCCATTCATCATTGGTATCCATAAACCGGGTAAGGTCATCATTTGTGTAAACATTTTTTGGCACGTAATAACCTATGCCGGCAATTTTCGATTGAAACATCTTACTTTCCTCATGATTAGTTTGTAAATCTACATATTTTTTAAAATATTAATTATTTTTGCAGAATGGGGGTACAAATAGAGCAAGAAGCGTTCACGCTTGAAGAGATATTGGCGACTGTCCGGTCTTCGAACCGTTTGATTCTATGGAATGACGAAGTTAACACATTTGATCATGTTATCGATTGCCTGATGAAGCATCTGCAGTACTCGGAAGGGCAAGCAGAACAAATTGCGTGGAAAGTACATACGGAAGGCAAATGCGCCGTACTCGAAGGTTCTTTCACAGAGATGGAAATATACCGAAAAATCTTAAAATCCGAGGGGTTGACAGTTTCTGTAGAGTAATATTTTGATGCGTCCCACTAGCCCGCACTTTTCTCGCATCGACAATAGTTTACATATGGCATTAAGAAGGTTGAGGATGAGATAGTACAATTGTACAAATATCCCTTTAACACAACAATGTCGCATCCGGATTTTTGGGATCTGTAGAAACTCATCCTTATTACGATCCCCTCCTCTCAAACATCCAAAGCGACGATTTTTTTTGTTTCTTTTTTCGGAAAAAAAATAAAAATCCCATCGTAATAATGCGGTTACGATAGAACGATAGCAGCTTTTATTTTGTTTTTTTGTGAAAAGGATAATTTTTTACATGATGTTTACGCGAAACTTGAAGCTTATTTTTTTTATTATTTTTTGCCCGATATTTCTTTTTGCACAACAAGGGAAGATAGAAACTATTATTATCGACGAGGAGACAAAGGAGCCTATCATAGGCGCTAGTGCTTCCCTTCTCCAACAATCCAACCAACATTATATTCAAGGAGCACAGAGCGACATTGAAGGTAAACTAATGTTTTCTGATGTTGATTTCGGAACATATGCGATCCGGATTACGTACGTTGGGAAAGAAAATGTTCTTATTGAAAACGTACGTGTAGCGAATTCACAGCCAGTAAAACTGGCGCAGGTATCCATGATGGATGATGGCAAGCTGATCGAGGAAGTAGTTGTGGAAGGACGTACGCCAGAGATGCGTTTGGGAATTGATAAAAAGGTGTTCGATGTTTCCCAAAGTTTGGTCAGTGTAGGGGGGTCTGCCAGTGATTTGTTACAGAATGTGCCCACGCTTGACGTCGATGTCGATGGGAATGTTTCTCTCCGCGGTTCCAGCAGCGTAAAAATTTTGATTGATGGAAGAGAATCAGCGATGGCCGGTTCCGATATAAATGCATTGCTACAATCCTTGCCTGCCAATAGCATAGAAAAGGTTGAACTTATTACCAACCCGTCTGCCAAATATGATGCGGAGGGCCAATCGGGTATTATCAACATTATATTAAAAAAGAACGTGAGAACTGGGTTGAATGGAAGTGTGACGGCATCGGGTGGTTCTTATGATAACTACAGTGCTGGGGTGGACTTGAATTATCGAGATCGCAAATTTAATTTCTTTGGCGGATATAACTATGCGAATAGGGTTCGTCCGGGGAACGATTTTAATGATAATACAGAACTCATCGATGGCGTAATTCAGGAAAATAGTGCCCGTACAATTAGCACGAGTGAAAATAGCCGGAAAGGTAAGAACCATACGTTTAGGTTTGGTACGGATTGGTACGCCGCACCGAAAACTACGCTTAGCCTAGGTGCAAATGTTAGCGTTCGCGATAATGACAGGCGCTCGGATATTGATTATCGTTATTTTAATGTCCTGGGTCTAGGGGACCGATCTTCTCGAATTTCACAGCAATACGAAGAAGATCTGGGGATGGATATAACCTTTGATTTTAAGCAGGAACTCAAAAGAGAGGGAGAAGAGATTACCGCTAATATTACGTATGGTAACGATACGGAAGATGGGACAAATGATTTTCATCAAACTTATGCCAATAATCGTGCGGATTTCCGACGCCAGAATGTAACGAGTGAGGCCGGAAAGAACTGGAATTTTCAAGTAGATTATGTTCTGCCGTTCGGGGAAGATCACAAATTTGAAGCAGGTTATCGTACCATCGTACGTAACAGTGAGGATACCCAATGGTCGGAAGTATTGGATACCCTGACGAATCAATTTCTGCCGGACTATAGTGTTAGCAACGATTTTGACCTGGCGAATAGTGTGCATGCATTATATGCGAATTATCAACGAAAGCTGACAGAGAAATTAGGTATGCAAGTGGGGCTGCGTGGAGAGCAAACCTATTTAAGGTCTACTTACTATAATTTAGATCCAGACGCACCCGAAGATGAAAAAAGAAATGACGGAAATCAAGATTTCTTTCGTCTTTACCCGAGTGCTTTTTTGTCGTATGAAGTGGGTGATTCCGGTGACAAAGTACAGCTTTCTTATACACGCAGAGTGCAACGCCCACGAGGGTGGCAGGTGAACCCCTTCGTCAACGTAAATGATGAAATCAATTATCGACAAGGTAATCCAAACTTATTGCCCGAAGATATACATTCCTTTGAATTGAGTTTTGCGAAATTTTATGACAAGTGGAACTTTATTAGTTCCGCGTATTATCGTCGCTCAAGTGATATGATGAGTCCGTTTTTGAGGGATCCCGAAGAAATAGCGGATATTGTCGGCGACAGAAGTAACGTGACGTATAGTCGCTGGGAAAACGTTTCGAAACAAAATGCGATGGGACTGGAACTGATATCAAAAGTGAACTTTCTGCAGTGGTGGGACGCCACGGCAAATGTGAACTTGTTTTATGATAAAACCATGCCTTATGCAGAATTCAACACGGGAGATGTAGAGAACTTCAGCTGGAACGGAAACATCAATACCAATGTGAAATTTACAAAATCCACCACTTTGCAGGCTCGTGGTTTCTATCGTGCTCCCCGGAAATGGGTGCAAGGTCGGATGAAATCCATGGCGGGCTTGGATGTTGCTGTACGTCAGGACGTGTTAGCCGGTAAAGGGAGCGTGATGTTTAATGTGCGTGATGTATTCAACAGCCAACGGTTCCGTATGGAAAATAACTTGCCTACCCAGTTTAATCAAAGGGAAAGCCGATGGATGCGACGCATGTTCTCACTGTCATTCACCTACCGTTTCGGTATGCAAGATTTGACAAAGAAACAAGAAGATCGTGGAGGAGATAATGGGATGGACGAAGGTATGGAAGGCGGCTTTTAAAAAATCAGATATTTTTCTACCTTTAACGGACAACTAAAAAAATAAAAGATGTGTTTTAACATGAAGAAAAGATTTTTGTATATGGTAGGATCGGTAGTGTTATTGTCCTCCACTATTTGTAAGGCACAAGATGTAGCCGGCAACAATGTTCCCCCCTATGAGTTGAATAATCTTCCCAAGATGGATATGAATAAAATTCAAAAAAATGCGGAAGGAGCCTATGTGCTCTTTAATGGCACATCATTGGAGGGGTGGCGAGGGTACAACAAAGCAAATGTTCCAGCAAAGTGGAGTATTGAAGAGGGAACCTTAAAATTCTCTGGGAAGGACGCGGGGCTAACCAAAAACGATGGGGGAGACATTATTTTTGCACACGATTTTCAGAATTTTGAATTGGAGTTTGAATGGAAGATTTCCCATGCAGGTAATTCAGGCGTGTTTTTCTTAGCAAAAGAAGTAAAAGGACAAGCTATATATATATCGAGCCCGGAATACCAATTGTTAGATAATGAGAATCATCCGGACGCTAAACAAGGGGTTGATGGCAATCGTAAATCGGGATCCCTTTATGACATGATTCCGGCCAAGCCACAAAATGGTAAACCCGCTGGAGAATGGAATAAAGCGAAGATTGTCGTCAATAAAGGGAAAGTTACCCATTATCAAAATGGAGAGAAAGTGGTTGAGTATACATTGTGGACACCCGATTGGACCGCCTTATTGCAAGCGAGTAAGTTCAGTCAAGAAAAATGGCCATTGGCATTTGAATTATTGAATAACGTAGGGGGAGTTTCTAAATCGGGTGTGATCGGGTTTCAAGATCACGGTGATGATGTGTGGTTGAAGAATATAACCGTGAAAGTTTTATAATTCAAGCCACAGAGATATGCAGAGATGGGATTATCCTGAACTCTCCAAGGGTCATTTAATCGCATCTCTGCATTTTAGAATACCTGTTGTAATTCCGCTAAATCGCGAATCATATGACGGATATCTTTCGGTTGTTCGAGACCCATGGCATTAAAGAAGATAGCATCAATACCCGCGTTTTGTGCACCACGAACATCGGCATCGAGACTATCTCCAATCATGATAGATGTTGTTTTCTCCGCTTCTCCATGCTGTAACGCGTGCTCGAAGATTCTAGGATCGGGTTTATTTACTCCGAATAATTCGGAAATAACAATCGTTTTAAAATAGGGCTTTAGTTTGCTGTGTTCCAACTTCTTTTCACAGGCCTCTTTGAAACCATTTGATATCAAATGTAGTTTATATTTACGCTGTAAATAGGCTAATGTTTCAATCGCATTTGGAAACAGGTTTGTTTTGGTAGGGCAAATGTGTAAATACTCCTCCTCAAAAGCCTCCGGAAATAGTTCTGGGTCAATTCCAAGCTGGGTAAAAGTATCAGCAAACCGAAGTCGGCGTAGGGTCGACTTGTCGATTTTTCCGTGATGGTAAAGTGCCCAAAGCCGGTGATTATTTACAGTATACGTCTCGATAAAAAGATCAGAATCAGCCTTTCCGATCAATTTGTCAAAATGATATTTATAGTAAAGATCATGTAGCGTTTCCTGTGCGTTCTTGTCAAAATCCCAAATCGTGTGATCTAAGTCGAAGAAAATATCTTTTTTGTGGAAAAACATAAGGCAAATATAGCACCTTTCTTAACCTATTGTCATATTGCGCCGAGTATTTCCTTTCAGGTTAACAAATGGTTATTTTTGTATGACATTAATTTATCTGTATGAAGCGAGCGCTCGTGCTGTTTTATTTTTTGGTGTTTTACGCTATTACACAATTACTTTGGTGGGGGTATCTGCTGGTTAATTACGAACCGGAACGCAAGGGGATGATCATTGGAGAAGGGCTTTTCTTCTTTTTGATTTTTATTTGGGGAGCCATGCGGCTGAAGAAGCTATTCACGCGCGAGCATAAACAGCAGCAGCAGCAACAAAACTTTCTACTCTCTGTAACGCATGAATTGAAATCACCTCTCGCTTCCGTAAAGCTATACATCCAGACTATTCTAAAGCGTGATCTAGAAAGAGAGCAGCAAAAAGTTTTCCTCTCTAATTCCTTAAAGGATATCGAAAGATTGGACGATCTTGTCGAAAATGTATTATTGACAACCAAATTGGAAAACCGAAGTTTTAATTTTCCAAAAGAAAATTTTAATTTAACAGAATTGGTGGACAATGTGGTTGACAGACTGCAAAAAAATGCATGTAGTTCTCAGGTGATAAAGCCGGATTTGGAAGCAGGGCTAATTATTCGTGCAGATAAATTTGCCATCACAAATGTTGTGACTAATCTAATTGAAAATGCGATTAAATATTCGCCACCTTGTGCGACTGTAGAAGTGCAGCTTAAAGAGGAAGAGGAAGGTAATCGTATCATCTTTTCAGTGGCTGACCACGGTCCGGGCGTTGTAGACGAAGAAAAAAAGAATATATTTAATAAGTTTTACAGAATAGGCAATGAGTCGACGCGTAAAACTAAAGGCACAGGTTTAGGGTTGTATATAGTGAAGACGGTATTGCAAAAACACAACGCCTCCATTAAGGTAAAAGATAACGCTCCATCTGGGAGTATTTTTGAAGTAACATTTGAAAATTATGCAAGCTAAGCAACGTATATTATTGGTGGAAGATGAGGAACACTTGTTAGAAGCCATCAAATTGAATTTAGAATTAGAAGGCTATCGTGTAACGACAGCGACCGACGGAAAGAAAGCATTAAAGATATTTAAAGAAGAACGCTTCAATCTAGTGGTTTTAGATGTGATGATTCCCGAAATCGACGGTTTTCAGGTTGCGGAGACCATTCGTTTACAAAATTCGGAGGTGCCTATTATGTTTTTAACTGCAAAAAATAGTAGCGAAGACCGTATCACAGGCTTAAAAAAAGGTGCGGACGACTATCTAGTAAAGCCTTTTAACTTGGAAGAGTTGATTCTCCGTGTAGGCAATTTGATCCGTAGAGGACTTAAGTCAGACGATCTAAAGGAATTTAACTCGTATACTATTGGTGATAAGACAATTTATTTTAACTCCTATGAACTTCATCATGCGGATGGAAACATCACCTCACTAACAAAAAAGGAAACCATGCTGTTGAAGCTATTGATCGAACGTAAAAATGAAGCGGTTTCCCGAGAGCAAATATTAGAGACTGTGTGGAATTATGATGTCTATCCATCGACGCGTACGATAGATAATTTTATTTTGACATTTCGTAAATATTTTGAACCAGATCAAAAACATCCTGTGTATTTTCATTCAATCCGTGGGGTGGGGTATAAGTTTACGGATACACCAACATAAGAGTAAATGAACACACGAGCAAGAATGATTGTCATCGGCATTGCGGTGACATTTCTTCTTTATGCAGTTTACGAGAAGCATTACAATATTACAATTTATATTTTAGGGCTGATTGGATACTTCATTTGGAGCCATTATCGGGAAGGTACTGTTTTCTTGGCTACGCAAGCTTTTCACAAACAAGATTACGAGAAGACAAAAAGCTTGCTGTCGGAAATTAAAGATCCCGACAAGTTGCGGAAGAAGCGACGGAACTATTACGAATTTATGATGGGTAATATTGCGTTGAAAGAGGAGCGGATTGACGACGCTGAGTATCATTTTCAATTAGCATCTCGTTTACCCTGGAAACGGGATACAGAGAAGGGGTTCGTATTGATTAATTTGGCAAATATTAGTTTACGCAAGCGTAATTATGAACGTGTTCCAGCCTATCTTGAACTCGCTAGTAAGCTCAAGCTTACAGAACGTCAAAAAGGAATTATCGAAAAAATACAAAAAGAACTAAATAAACAGACGTAGTGAACAAAACTTTACAGAACGATTTATTGATTAGAGCTGCGTTATCGCAGTCTACGGAGAGACCTCCTGTTTGGATGATGCGTCAAGCTGGACGCTTTATGCCCGAATATTGGGAAATAAAGAATAAATACAGTTTTTTGGAAATGTGTAAAACACCGGAAATCGCAGCAGATGTCACCATGTTGCCGGTAGATCTGTTGGATATCGACGCAGCGATCCTATTTTCTGATATCCTGGTAACGGGTGAGGCCATGGGAGGAGACCTATCGTTTGAACAAGGAGTAGGCCCTCGATTTAGTAATCCCGTACGTACGCAGGCGGATATAGATCAGCTCGAAGTCGATTGTTTAGATAAACTACAATACGTGGCAGATGCTATTCGAGTAGTACAAGAACGTCTGGGAGGACGTATCCCTTTAATTGGCTTTGCAGGAGCACCATTCACGCTATTAAGTTATCTTGTAGAGGGAGGTTCGTCTAAAGATTTTAAACGAACAAAATTGTTGCTTAATAATGAACCCGCGTTAGCCCATCAGCTTCTGCAAAAAATTGCCGACGTCACGATAAGTTATCTGAATATGCAAATTGATGCCGGTGTCAATGCTGTACAATTGTTTGATAGTTGGGCATTAGCATTATCATGGAACGATTATCGCGATTTTGCACATTACTATAATAAATATATTCTGGACAATATCAAACGGTCCGTTCCCGTGATTTCTTTCTGTAAAGGTTCTTCGGTATTTGCGCCGATGATGGCAGAAGCAAATCCAGATGTGGTATCCATCGACTGGAATGCTGATTTAAAAAATGTGAAACAAATGCTCCCCAAGGGGATTGCCGTACAAGGCAATTTAGATCCATTTGTATTGTATGCAGATAAGCAGGTTATTACGGATAAAATTTTACAATTGTTTGAGCGTATGCGTGGCGAGGATGGATTTATCTTTAATTTAGGGCATGGGATTATGCCGGATATTCCCTTTGATAACGTGAAGCATGCTATTAACCTTGTAAAGGAATTTCGATATTAGTCTATTGTGATTCGTAAACTTGCTCAGGCAGGAACGAATCACAAACAATGAATGAACAGATGATATACCTATACGCAAAATCACTGCATATTATCTTTATGGTCTGTTGGATGGCGGGGCTGTTCTACATGCCCCGTTTGTTCGTCTACCATACAGAAGCAAAGCAAAAACTGGACATGGAGTACCAGGTTTTGCATGCGCAATTTATCGTTATGGAACGAAGGCTTTGGTGGGTGATCACCACGCCGGCGATGTATATCACTGTCGCTTCTGCATTGACCATGCTTTATCTATCGCCAGGTTTGTTAAGTCAAGGATGGATGCACGTGAAACTTACATTTGTCGCGGCTTTACTCGTTTATCATTTTAAAAGTCAGCACATCATGAAGCAATTGGCTGCAGGTACGTCTACATGGACTTCCACACAGTTACGCCTGTGGAACGAAATTTCCACCATTATTCTTTTTGCCATCGTTTTTTTAGTTATTTTTAGGTCTGCGATCGATTGGATTTACGGTGTGGTAGGTTTGTTAGGGCTAGCGCTCTTATTGATGCTGCTGATTAAGCTTTACAGAAGGTATCGAAATGCGAAAAAAGAGTAACGTAGGAGACTAATTATCAGGAAATAGACATATGAAGAATATAGTTTTATTATTACTTCTATCTGTAGTTGTATGGCAAGGAAAAGCACAAGAACATGCTTGGGCATTTGGTTTCTACGGTGATGTGCAGTTAGAATCGCCAGATTATCAAGGAGCATTTGGCGTTCAGGGAAAGTACGACTTCGCCAAACGCTCTGCCTTACAAGCACAGGTATATGGTCGAAATGGATACGTAGCCGTTGGCACTGATTATCTGTTGTCATTGTTAGATAAAACCCAGCGTAATTTTAATGTATTTATCGGAGGGGGATTAAGCCAAGACTTTTACCGTTACAATGAATTGATGGTAGACCAAGAACAGGTATCACCCGAAAAACGCGAGAATTTTACCATATTGAATGGACAAGCTGGTGTTAGTTATTATATGCCGGCAGTAAACCTATCGTTATATACGGGATATAAACTTAAATACCATTTCGAATGGGAAGAAGTACAGCCTAATTATTTGATGTTCGGCATGCGTTATCATTTGTGGTAAAGAACTTTATAACGTAGCTGATGACATATTCACATGCTCGTTATCTGGACAAATAAAACAATTGACTTTAAAGCATGCTTTTAGAGAAACACGCATGTCTGTAAATTATATTTCGAATAAAAACCGTACCCTATTCGGCGTAGTTGTTTCGACAATAATACTAATATTTGCTAGCCAATGTAGCCCGACGGATTCATCTTCAAAATCTCTGGATACATTAAAGCAGGCGATTGGGGACCGTGAATATTACCTCGACAGGAAGTTAAATCAGATTGACAGTGTGCGAAAAGAATTGCAATCATCTACCGAAGCCGTGGAGCAGTTTGATGCATGTAGAACGCTATATCATATGTACTATGATTTACAGATTGATACCGCTTTGGAGTATGCAGAGCATATGCGCTCTTTGTCGGAGCGTATACTTAAATCTCACCCGGCTTACCTAAAAGAGTCATTACTTTTGACTGCTCGTGTTTATGCATACACAGGAATGTATAAAGAATGTGCAGAATTATTAGAAGAGCATTTCTTTAAAAAGGAGCTCTCGGAAGATCTCAAACGACTTTATTTTGTCGCACAGATGGAATTATACAAAGGTTTAGCTGATCAAGCTATTAGTGAACGAGAGCTGAAAGCTTACGAGAACATAATAGAAGCTAGCCGAGACTCCTTAATGGCTATCATTCCAAAAAACTCCGTTTGGTACCTTATACATTTATCAAATAAAATCAAGGTAGAAGGCGACTATAATCAGGCGATGGAAATATTGTACAAAGCCTATCACCAGCTAACTACTGAAGACCGCGATATGGCCCATGTCGCTTTTTATATGTCTGATTTGTATAGACTAAAGGGGAATGTAGAAAAAGAAAGACAATATTTGGTGATATCATCTATTACAGATGTAAAACATGCTGTAAAAGAATACGTTTCCCTTTGGAAGCTTGCAGAGATTCTTTATAATGAAGGTAACATAGAAGTCGCGTATAAATTTATTGAAATTTCCTTACAGGATGCGATATATAGTGGTGCATATAGGTGGACGCAGTATATCATAAAAATTATGCCGAGCATTTATGCAAGCTACAACGCCAAAATTCTACAGCAGAAGAATACGATTTCATCCGCTTTTTTTGTAATTGTCTGTTTATTAGGTTGTTCGGTTTTTCTGTCGATATATATCGTTAGACAGTACAGAAAGTTGGACAGAGCAAAAGGTCAGCTGAGCAGAATGAATGACGACCTGATGGAGATGAATGAGGAATTGAATGCACTGAGTGATAAATTACACTTAACGAACACCGAACTAGAAACGACCAATAATCAGCTCCGTTTTGTCAACAGCGAATTGGTATCAACAAATATCTTGAAAGAAACCTACCTAAGCAAGTTTATAGACTTATGTTCTGATTATATTGATAAACTTGATGAATATAGAGGTAGTTTAAAACGACTGCTTAAAGGAGGGAAGTTAGACAAAATAGAAAAAGAGTTACAGTCTACAAAATATATTGAAAATGAACATAAAGTGTTTCTTGCAAACTTTGACGAAACATTTTTGAATTTATACCCGAACTTTGTTTCTGAATTTAACGGCTTGTTCGCTGAAGAGGACCAGCAAAAAATAAAACAAAACGAGTTATTGACGACAGAGCTACGTGTGTTTGCACTTATTAGACTCGGTATAACGGACAGCTATAAAATAGCCAAGTTTTTGAGGTGCTCCATTACAACGATCTATACATATAGGTCAAAAATGAAAAATAAATCAAACTATCCACATAGTTTTGAAGAGCGAATCAAAGAATATCGGAAACACAAACAATGGGGTGCCTCTACCCTATAACCTCTTTTTTATAGACGAAAAAGTTTAGATTACGGGGATTCGTGAAGTGTTATAATCGATTCATTTTCAGATTATTATTTATTTCTTTTGTTTTGATTTTTCCTGTATAGACAGCAGGGGTATCTTTATCTCAAATCAAAATTCAGAACTTTGATGTCGCTAATAATATTAAGATACCAAAAAAATTATTGTACTTATCTACTATCATAATCATAGAATCATAAAATACCGACTGATGCTTATATGAAGTACGTATCAGTAAATGAAAATGCGAGCCATAATTAATTTATATAAATATGAAACAAAAAAGAAATATTTTCTGGGGCTTTGTACTATTGCTCGGCTGTCTAGGATTTTTTGCCTGTTCAAAGGAGGACAATACCAAGAATGCTGCTGCACGTCTCAAGGTAGACAAAATACAGCTATCTGTTATCCAATCGGGAAGATTGAGCTCCGGTAGCAAGCCTACGCTTACCGTTTTAGCAAATTTAGGATATGAAATAACGAGTGATGTCAACTGGATAACGACGGATAAACCTATAGGAAGGGGACAAACAGACGTGATAATCGACATCCAGGAAAACACCACTGGGGATACCCGTATAGGGCAACTTACTATATCTTCTAAAGAGTTAAAAGAAAAAGTAACGGTTATACAGACTATGGATTTAGACACGGATGATGGTCAAGATGTAGGATTCGTATACTTGGAAGATGACTTTAGCTGGTGTGAAGAATTTGGAGGAGAAGATGAAATTGAAAAACAAGCTACCGGAACGACAATTAATGCGAATACCGTAGCCGCTGCAAAAGCGGCACTCAATTCCAGAGGATATGAAGACATTAATTCGGGAGGCAATTGTTTCTATTTAGGGAAACATTACTTTAAAATGGGGAAAACTAACTATCAAACTGGGGTTCGACTTACCAATATTCCTAATCTTGAAGACGGTAAAACAACAAATGCCCGTCTTACATTCAATGCCACCCCAATTCGTACGGGTAGCGGGAACTATGACAATGTACAGGTTATCGTTGAGATTGAGGGGCCGGGTACTGTCGGCGGCGGATCAAAAAAGACAAGTGAGGAAATCAGCATACAGATTCCCAACGGTGGCCCTTGGCATTGGGTTGAAAGAAGTGTGGAACTTTTCGGAATAGAAGCAGGTAGCAAGATCACATTAAAAACAACAAAAACAGGTTCCGATACAGGTACTTTTCGCTGGAGCTTGAATGATATCAAGATTGAAAAAATAAAAACAAACTAGCATCCAATAGATTATGAAAAATATAAAAGCAACTGTCATCTTGCTGACCATTTTGGCAACAATGTCTTTTCATTCTTGTAAGCAGACATTGGATATGGATGACATTTTCGAAGTATCAACGAATAGCGTTTCGTTGAATTATCAGGGGCTATTAGAAAACGGAGATCATGCCCAGATTGAAATCGGTACCAGCGGAACCTGGCAAGTATCGTCAAAGCCGGAGTGGATAGAACTCAGTAAAGGCACTGGTGATCGTGGTCGTTATACGATCTTTTTAACCGGAGAAGAAGCTGGGACGATGGAAGACAGAGAAGGCAAGATTGTATTTGAAAGCCTCGGTCAAACGATTTCTGTCGATATCAAACAAGTGAAAAAAGTAGAGGAACTAAATATATCTCCTGCAGAAATAGCGGTTAATATCAGAGGTTTACTTGATAATGGAAAAGCACCGGCTATCTATATATCCACGAATTCAGATTGGCGTATTTCCGAATTACCGGAATGGATTTCCGTGGACAAAACGGAGGGAAAAGCGGGGAATGTCTCGGTAATATTAACGGTTACGAAGAATAATACAGGAGAATCTCGTCAAGGGTCGTTTACGGTTATTTCCGGTGATAAAACGGAAAAAGTCGATGTAGAACAGGACCTTACTTATATTCCGCTGACGGAGGTCACTATAATCACAGGGAATCAAAGTGGAGCAATTACCAGCGGGGCGGCAACCTTTGAGATTAATGCTGTTGAGGCTTGGACATTGGCAAGCGACAGTTGGATACACGTAACGCCCAATAAAGGAGATGCTGGTACAACGGAAGTGACTGTTAGTCTGGAACCGACTGCCGTAGCACGTACCGGTGCGATTACCATTAAAGATGCTGATAATTTAACTACTGTTGTTACCGTGAAACAAGAAGTATTGTTGCCGGACGATGGAAAAGCGGTTGGATATTTATATTATGCAGATGACTTTGAATGGGTACGTCCATATGGCGGAGAAGACGAGTTGTTGAAAGCACCTACCTCAGCGGGGCATGGAAAAGGTTTCGCGGGATCAACTAAAAATATGCACACCACCGGTCCCACGGGATCTGCGACAGTGTCTGCCGCTACAGCCTTCGCAAATCGCAACTATGAGGATGTCAATTGGAACGGGAACGCCTTCTATTATGGTGCGCACTATTTCAAAATGGGAAAGACAGACGTAGAAACCGGAATTAAATTGGTGTCTATACCGAATACAACAGCAGACAGATCAACGAATGTGAGACTGACGTTTAATGCGACACCTGCGCGAGGAGGAAGTTCGGGAAGTGGGTTCGATGATGTCATCTTGATGGTCGAGATAGAAGGGCCGGGATCGGTTGGCATAGATGATAAAAGCACCAAGTATAAAGATGATCTTGACATCCAGATTCCAGATAACGCGGCTACTGATTGGTATTGGATAGAAAAAAGTGTGGTTCTTTATGGCATCACCTCCGAAACAAAAGTCATCATAAGGCCAAGTACGAAAACCCTTGGTGGCAGATACAATCGTTGGTTGTTGAACGACATCAAGTTGGAGAAACACAGTAAGGTAAATTAGTAGCTCTTTGTCATAGAAATAATATCATAAAATGAAAAAATTAAGAAAGCGTGCGCTTTATCATATATTAGCCCCCATATTTGCGTTCTTTACGCTTATATCGACAGCCCAAGGGCAGACTAATAATATCTCGGGAACCATCAAGGATGAAGATGGTGAAGTAATGATCGGCGTGAGTGTCACCGTGAAAGGGGAGCAAAAAACAACCGTTTCTGACCGGGAAGGAAACTATGCGATCAGTAATATTCAACCAACAGATGTATTGGTATTTTCACTTATCGGTTATCAAACCGTAGAAGAGTTGGCGGGTGACCGAAGTGAGATTAATATTCAATTGGTCTCCTCATTCATTGATTTAGGCGAGACCGTTGTTATCGGGTACGGCTCTTTGGAAAAACGACAGGTTACTTCCTCCATTACATCTATTCGAGGCGATAAGCTTACTTCAGGACTTGGCGGAGCTACCATTGCAACTGCTTTACGGGGAAAGGTGCCGGGATTGATGATTGACGGTACTTCGAGTCCGAACGCCGGTAACAGTTTTCAGTTAAGGGGAGTTGCTTCTGTAAACGCAGGGCAAGGACCATTGGTTGTTATTGATGGTATTCCCGGTGGCGATATCCGGGCGCTTAGCCAAGAAGACATTGAAACCATTGACGTGTTAAAAGATGCCTCGGCAGGTGCTATTTACGGTACGCGTGCCGCAGGTGGTGTTATACTCATAACTACCAAGCAAGCTAAAGTGGGCGATGTAAAAGTGCAATACAGTGGAGAGTTTTCGACAGAACAGGTAAGAAAACGTCCTGATCTTCTTACATCGAGTGAATATGTCATGTATGGTCTTGGTCAAGATTATGGATACGATACGGACTGGTATAGTGCGTTGACCAATGATCGCCCGTTTTCACACCGTCAAGTGCTCAATATATCTGGCGGTAGTCCGAACGCGCTGATATATACTACGTTTTCGACACAGGATCAAAAAGGAATTGTCATTGGCGACGGACGGAAAGATTATGCTGGGCGTATGAATAGCAAATTTTCCTTATTTGACAATAAAGTAGAGATTCAGGCACGTGCAGAATACCGTCAAGCACAACGAGATCAGCGAAACGGTTCCGGTTCTTTCAATGCGGCGATGATGTTAAATCCAACCATACCGATATACAACGATGCGAATGAATCGGGGTATAACGTAAGGGAAATTGGTATTTCTGGAACGAGTTACAATCCCGTCGCTGATATCATGTTGAAAACCTATGATGGAAAAGACAGCTGGTTGTTAAGCGATGTTTCGCTTAATATTAACCTGACAGATAATTTATCTGCAAAGGGAACTGTTGGATATCAAGAATCAAAATGGCAGTTGTACCGTTATACATCTCCTCATCATAAATCATCCGTCGATAATGCAAGACGAGGAGAGGGTTATCATGGATTTAGTAAAGATAACCGTTTTTCTGCAGATGCTTATCTTAACTATAAGAAGATATTCCAAGAGAATCACCATGTTGATGCGGTAGCCGGATATAGTTATTGGGAAGGAAATGGCGAAAGCTTTAATATGACAAATTACAATTTTACGATCGAAGGGGTGGGGCCGTGGAATATGGAAGACGGTACGTGGCTAAGCGATGGAAGAGCAGGCATGGCTTCACAGAAAGATCCACGTGAACGCCTTTTATCGCTGTTTGGGCGTGTTAATTATACGTTTAAAAACCGTTATATCCTATCCGGAAGTTATCGGCGAGAGGGCTCTTCTAAATTCGGTCCAAACCATCGTTGGGGGAACTTTTGGGCTGTTTCGGGAGGATGGCGACTTATTGAAGAAGACTTTATCAAAGATTTACCTTTCATCAGTGACCTAAAGCTACGTGCAGGTTACGGTGTAACAGGTAACAATAGTTTTGGTAACGGTTACGCGACCCGTATGTACAGCCCGGATAGTCAAATGTATCCGACGCCCACAGGTGAGTGGATCTACGCATACGGACCACAACGAAATGTCAACTCTAATCTCAAATGGGAAGAAAAAGGTGAGTTTAACGCTGGAGTAGACTTTGGATTCTGGAACAATCGCTTATTTGGTAAATTTGATATTTATCAACGGCGCGTGAAAGACCTGTTATTCCAAACGGATGCCCCAACGCCTCCAATGACCCATACCACCATCATGCGAAATGTGGGAACCTTACAGAATAAAGGTTGGGAATTTGAACTGGGTGGCGAAATCGTCCGTAATAAAGATTGGAACTATAATACCATAGCCCGTTTTTCACACAATACGTCCAAAATATTGGATTTGGGAGAAGACGGTGTTATCGATATGGATGCTTTTCCTTCTCCGGGTAACCCAGGAAGGGCCGGACGTCTATTGAATGGATCGACCATCGGTCAATTCTTTGTCTTTAAATATGCGGGACTAGACGAAAATGGAAAATGGTTGATCCACGACCAGAACGGCGAGATCGTTCCAGGCACAAGTGAAAATTTGATCAACGATAATAAACACTATGTTGGCAATGCCATCCCTAAGTTGACCGTTTCATGGGATCACAACTTAAGCTATAAACAATTTGATTTCTCGGCATCTCTACGTAGCTATATTAATTATGATGCGTTTAGTCAAGTCAATATGTATTATGGGTTGCGTACGCAGTCGCAATTTAATGTATTAAAAGAAGCATTTGATCGATACGCTGCTGTCAATGATGAAAAAATATTGAGCGATGTATTTATAAGCGACGCTTCTTTTGTAGCGCTTGATGCAGTCAGCGCTGGATACACGTTCGATTTAAAGAAATATACACCATATATATCGAAAGCACGATTGTACTTTACCTCAAGAGACTTATTGGTATTGACCTCTTATAAAGGAATCAATCCTGAAGTAAGTTTAAACGGACTATTCCCAGGTTTTGAACAAATTAATAGTACGGCTAGTATGTATCCACAAACCCGTCGGTTCACGTTAGGCGTACAATTGACATTCTAAAATTAGATAAGATATGAAACGCAATTCACTAAAATATTTTAAACTATCTGGAGTCATGCTTTCCCTTTTATTGGGAGGTTGTGATCTCAATGAACAACACTATTCTTCGGTTACGCCGGATACCTTTTTTACATCAAAAGAAAGTACATACGCTGTCCTTGCTCGTCCGTTTACCCATTGGCGATGGTTTATTGGTGCCGACCGTTGGTATCTACAGGAGTTGACGACGGATGCAATGACCTGTCCGCAGCGTGCTGAGGATTGGTATAATGGAGGTGAATATTTCCGCTTGCAGTACCATACTTGGAATCCGGATGATCGTTTTGTCGAAAATACGTATAACGGAGTTGGAGGGGGGATCGCCCGTACGATGTCTGCTAAAGAAGATTTGGAGGCATTGGATTATTCGACTGTCGGAATGACAGAACAAGACAAGGCAGATCAAGTTCAACAATTGGAGGCTTTGATTGCATGGTTCTATATGCGCGGTCTTGATTTTTTTGGTGGAATGCCCATATATGAATCAACCCAAGATGAGCTACGTCCAAGAGCTTCGGCACAAGAAACATTCGACCACATAGAAGGATTGCTGAAAAATGCAATTCCCAACTTGAAGAAAAAGACGCAATTGGGCGCATTTGAAGATGGATATATCAGACAAGCGGCCGCTGCATCCATGTTGGCACAGCTTTATTTCAATGCAGAGGCTTATACCGGACAGGACCGATTTGCGGAATGTGCTGCTATTTGCCAAGATATCATTAACGTTGAATACGGCGTTTATGAACTTGATAATACATGGTGGGGACCGCACGGTTTCGATAACGATCGCTCTCCGGAAATAATTTGGGCAGCTCCTTCCAAAGGCGGTTCCACAACAGATGCCGCATGGCTTTGGTACTGGCGATATTTCTATCATCAGGAAAGCGGTAAATACTTTGGTGGAGTCTCCGGGAATGGAGCACCATACAATGGTTTTATGCTTAGTCCTTCCCGCAAACCTACCGGACAGATATATACAGAATTTAAATTAGGGAATCCTTACGAGAAATTCCATGATAATGATCTTCGAAAAAAACCTTTTGTTTATAGAGGTAATAAGAATTACGAAGGTATGTTCTTGGTGGGTACTCAAACAAATCCTATAACAGGGGAATCTACTAAAGGAACAAAGGCATATTCGGGAGAAATCCTTAATCTTGTTGACATTGTTGCGCCATTTAAAGAACTCAATACAAAGTATGGCGGGGATGTATCCAAATTGCCTTCAAATATCCAAGTAGGAGAGGAGAACAGTGGAATACGTCTCGTAAAAGTCCCACAGCCCAATTTAGCGGATCAGCCACTTCAATTTGATCCGGATGCACCTGTTATTCGTTTGGCTGAAATATATTATATGCTCGCCGAATGTAAGCTTCGTGAGGGAGACGCAGGAGCAGCTGCTACATTAATCAATACGGTCCGTGAACGGAACTTTGCAAACAGGGTCGATCCAAACCCGGCGACGGCTGCTAATATGGATAAATACAGAATGCTGGATGAATGGTTGATCGAATTTCTTGGAGAAGGACGTCGTCGTACAGATCTTATCCGTTGGGAAGCATTTACACAAGAGAAATGGTGGGATCATGAGCCGACAGATAACACGAAAAATAGATTTCCAATACCATACTCTGCTATTTCAGCGAATAACTTATTGTTACAGAATCCGGGATATGGAGGAAATAGCAAATAATCAATTTAAATCATTTAAAGAGAAAATAATCGAATCATGACAAGGAAAATATTTTTTAAATTGTTAACGTTAAGCCTACTCTTCTTTATCGGATGCAGTGAGGATGAGCGACTTGTTAGAAATCCAGCTCCCGAAGAACCTACGGATATCGTCGTAAAAGAGGGTATGAATCTGGTCGGTAAGCTTACAGATGGTGATACACCTGTTGTTGGCGCTGTTGTCAGCGATGGGTATACCACGACGCTGACAGATGAGGAAGGTATTTATCAGCTAGGAGCAAACGAACGCGCAAAATTTGTCTTTGTTTCCGTTCCATCAAACTATGAAATACCCATGGAGAATGGATTACCGAAAATCTATTATGCGTTGCCTGCGGACAGGAGTGAAGTTATGCGACGGGATTTTAGTCTGAAAAAACAAGCTGTTGTAAATAAATTTCAGTTGCTGGCGTTAGCCGATGTGCAAATCGGCCAAACGGTGGAACTGAACTGGTTGCGTAATACAGAAATACCGCTAATAGCAGAGTATGCAAATAGTATGAAAACCGAGTCACCGGTGTACGGGATTTCTTTGGGGGATCTAGTTTGGGACAACATGGCCTATTTCCCAGAATACGCGACGGAGATAAAACGTCTACAACTGCCGGTATTTCAGGTTATTGGTAACCACGACCATGACCGGACAGTTTTAATGGACGATTATAACGCAGCACGCCAGTTTGAAGCGAATTTCGGGCCAACCTATTATTCCTATAATATCGGAGATTGTCATTTCGTCGTATTGGACAACGTTAATTTTAACGGGCATAGTGATTATAGCGCGCATATTACACAAAATCAGCTTGATTGGTTGGAAGAAGACTTAAAACATGTAAGTAAGGATAAACTTATTATATTGGGTACGCATATCTATACATCAAGAAGAGACCGTCCAAATCTAGGCGTTAGCAATAAAGAGGATCTCTATAAGCTATTAGAAGGCTATAAAGTGCGCATACTAACGGGGCACTTGCATAATAATCGCATGACAACAATCAGTGAAGATATTGAGGAGAATAACTTGGGATCGGTCATGGGGGCTTTTTGGAACTATCTATGTAATGATGGTAGTCCGCGTGGGTATGCTGTTTATGAGATTGAAGGCAATGAAATTAAAAACTGGTATTATAAGGGTACGGATCAATCAAAAGATTACCAGATAAAGATCTATAAACCGGGACAAGCCGTAACAACTTCTAGACAGGATGGTGTTATTATCAATATTTTTGCTTGGCATACCAATTGGACGGTTAAGGTCTATGAGAACGATGTTTATAAAGCTACTTTAGCGGAGAATCTACGGTTTGAGATGGATAGGGATGCGTACGATGCTTATTCCGGAGACGAAAAACCTGCTCACCGCCCTTCTGCGGAACCAGAGGCGTATAATGACCATATGTTTTATTATAAACCTTCTGCAACGACAGGAATCACTATTAAAGTGGAAGCAGAAGATCCTTATGGGAATGTTTACGTCGAACGCGTAACGTTATAGTGTATTGGCAAGGTAACAGAAAAAGAAAAGGTGAATTTTTTAAGTTCACCTTTTCTTTTATACTTCTTGATATCCTACGACATTTATTTTTATTCTACAACTTTTAAAGATTTTGTTTGTAAGTGTGTCCTTCCGAACATATCGGTTGCCCTTACTTGAATATTGTGTTCACCGACTTCTAACTTTCTAGGTAGTTTGGCTTCCCAGATATGAGTAGAAGGTGTGGCAGCTGATGGTCTGCGTCCATCCATTAAGGTTTCTGCGTTATCAAATTTCAATACGTTGAATTGATAGCTAGGATCTTCTATTAGCGTATGTTGCATTTTGGTCCAACTTTTTCCATCCAAACTATATTCCACTATATTGTCCTCACTACCGATAAAAAAGTTTACATAAAGGGTATGTCGTCTAACATTCTTCTGCTGTAATTCTGCAGGGAAGGTCAAGTTGAGCTGATAATCAGCAGGTTCACCCGCTACCTGATAGTCAAAAGTGTAAGTATTGCCGGTTATATTCAGGATAACATAGCCTTTTGGAGTTCCGTCACGCATCGTCGATGCAGGTACACCTTGCTTATTTTTTAATCCCGAGTACCAGTCTCCGGAAGTCGTGCCCACATTATATTCATGGTGTGGTTTCTCCTGTCTCCAACCATCATTTTTTGTATAAAAATTATGTCTTTGGAGATGCGTATGTGCCGAAAGTGAAAGCGTATTGGGGTATTCTGCCAATAAATCGAATAAACGCTGTCTGTCTTCATCGCGGAAAACATTCGAATTTTGGTGTAAGAGCGGAATATGAAAAGCTAGTACAATCAGTTTATCTTTCGGGACGAATTTTAAATTGTTCTCAACAAAATCGAGTTGATCTTTCCGAAAGCCACCCAAATAGCCCTTTCCCGTACGAGGGTTTGGATATAAGATATTGTCAAGGACAATAAAATGAGCGTCGCCGTAATTAAAAGAAAAGTTGTTGGGGCCAAAATTCTGTTCATAGGTTTCATCAGAGAATATATCTTCCTGAACATCGTAGTTCATGTCATGGTTTCCCATCACATTAAACCATGGAAGTCCAAGTTTACCGACAGTTTCTATATAGGGACCATGTAAAGCGAGGTCATCACCCACTAAATCTCCTAAACTTAGTCCAAAAGAAAATTTTTCTTTATCAGCGATGTCCTGTATAATGCCTTTATCAAAATAACTGATTTCGTCCATATTGTATGCCTGTGGATCGCCAAAAACTAAGGCGCTGAAATCTTTTTGTTCATTGACGTCCTTTTGCAACGCAAAATCGACAGATTTCGGTAATTTACCTGTAGGTTTGCTCCCCGTATATTTCAAGACAGGAGATCCTTCTGGCTTGTGGATATAATAAAATTGGGGTCTGTTGTTTTCGTCTACCGGAAACTGATAGCCGTTGGGTTTGATTACGAAAAAAACACTGTTTTCCCGGGCCGGAATGTTATATCTCCCTGATGCATCGGTAAGCACAACGTCCACGCCGTTACTGATAGCAACCTGCGCGATTCCTTTTTCTTTTGCATCCCGCTTACCGTTCAGGTTGGTGTCTTCATAAACCAAACCGCGGGCAATCTCTTGTCCATAACCTAGACTTGAAACAAAAAGTCCAGCAATTATCAGGGTAAATTTTAAATTCATGGTTTTAGTTGATAAATTATTATTTTTCACAAAGGTCACTTTTTAAAATTAACAAATCGTAGCCACATTTTTAAGAATATATTAAGTGTGTTACACCAGCGGGCAAATTGGCCTATTTTTTTAGCATCAAAGTATTGAAAAGCGATCAGATTTTTTAGACGCTTGGTTATAATAATTCATATTCGCATAGCCATACTTAGTATAAGCTTTTTTCATGATTTCTATTCATTCCATTTATAAATCGATTTTCCTTCTTTTATGGTTTCCAATACCTTAATATCTTTTATTTTTTCTGATGGTATTTCAAGGGGATTTTGATCGAGAATAACTAAATCTGCGAGTTTCCCCACTTTAATGGAACCTTTTATTTTTTCTTCATGGAACTGATAGGCAGCATGAATGGTGATCGCTTTCAATGCATCCAAAGGTTTTATTCTTTCGTCAGGTCCTAAGATTCTTCCTGACCGTGTTTTTCGATTTACAGCTGCATATACAGCAGTAATGAGATCTGGCGGTGTAACCGGAGCATCGTGATGGATTGTGAAAATAATACCTGCTTTTTTTGCAGCGTTAGTAGGACTGATAAAAGCTGCCCTTTCGGGGCCGAAAACACTAGTGTAATGCCAATCTCCCCATAGATATACATGTGTGGGGAAATAAGAAGGAATCACACCGATATCCTTAATTTTTTGAATATGATCTGGACGACTATTTTGCACATGAATAAAGGTCGTGCGTAATTCTGGCTTATAGGTACCTTCGCTTTTTAATCGGCTAATTACCCGAATAGCTTGATCAATTGCAGCGTCGCCATTAACATGCATTTGTGCGGTGATATGGTTTTGAAACAATGTTTTAAGGTCTGAATACAAAGTTGAGTCGGTGAAAATAGGAAAGCCCTTATAATCGGTTCCCTGACCTTCTGGAGGAACTAAGTAGGGTTGGGTCAACCATGCTGTCTTTCCCTGTGGAGAGCCATCATCAGAAAATTTGAAACCACCTAATTTCAGGCGATTGTAATATTTCATGTATTCGGGCTTGAAATCCTTCAGGTGTTCTTTATAGTGTTCATAGTCAGGGAAGTAAATAATGTCTGCTTTTAAAAGATTTTTATCCGCCGCGTCCTTTAAGAGTGCAAGGCTCTCGCCCATTGTTCTTCCATCACAGATGGTAGTTTGTCCGTAGCTTAACCATTCATCTTGGGCTTTCAACAAATTTTTTAGAGCATTTGATATCGTATCATTATTTTCGTTTCCATTTTCTTGGGCGATCTTTTTTGTCAAATTTAGCAACGCTGTAAAACTTGCGTTCTCTTCTAATTTCCCATTAAGTTTTCCTGTCTTTTTATCTCGACCAAAATGGCCACCTTCCGGATCTCGTACTGTTTCATCTATTCCTAAGAACTTCAGCATAGCTGAGTTAACAACACTAGCATGACCTGATGCATGAATAACAATAATTGGATGAGTTTGACTAACAGCATTCAATTCGAGTATTGTAGGGTGTCGGTGTTCGGTAATGATGGCATCGTCATAACCATTTCCAATTATAGGTTGATCTACTGGTAAATTATGTTTTCGAATATATTCCTTTAGTGTTTGTTGTAAGTCAGCAATTGAATTTACTGTTCCATAAGGTGTAGGCGATAAATCAACGGCTTGCATCATGCCTGCTCTTGATGTAATATGTCCGTGAGCATCTATAAACCCAGGCAATAACGTCTTTCCTTTCAGATCATACTCGACGGTCGTTTCATCGGCATATTTTTCTGCTTCTTGCTTGTCACCGGCGAAGATGATTTTTCCATCATTTAGCACCACGGCCTCAACCGTTGGGGACGTATCCTCCATGGTCAAAATCGTTCCTCCAAAATAGATGGCATCACCCTTATGTCGGTCGCTAACGTGTCCGCAACCCGACAGTGCAACTATCAAAAATGTGTATAAAATAACCTTCATGTTCACATGGCTTATGAATGGTGAACATTTAACAAACAAAAGTAAATTAAGTTTGCAGACCACGGAGAAAAATATAGTTAATTCCCTCTAATAGCTTTGTGCTATTGGTTTTTTATTCAAAGTCTGGCGGGACGGAATTTTGCTGTGCTTCGCAGGAGGATTAACGTCCTTTAAATACTAGGTATTCCAATTTTATCGGTATTTCCTAAGATTTCCATGGACAAGCCATATTTCTAACTTTTATACAGAAACGGAAAAAGCCACATACCTGTTTGAGGATGCAAAAATTATACCGCCAAGTGAACCTTATGTAAATCCGGCGGTTGATACTACGTCTAAACCGTTTTTGCTGCTTTACAAAAAGGGAGGAAATGGTAAAAAAATACCTTGGGTGGTCGATCTCCATAAGGGAACGTTAATAAAAGGGAAGTCGGCGCAGCGTTTTGTGGATGAACAACTACCGCTGTGACACCCGCTACTTTATTTCCGTATTTTTAACCTCCGGTAATAGGAAGATCTGAAACCTCATCTACATTTTTCCGATTAACACTGGATTACCCTAAATAAAAATAGGAGAAGCGATTGTTTTAATCACTTCTCCTATTTAGTAGCGGGGAGCAGGATCGAACTGCCGACCTCAGGGTTATGAATCCTGCGCTCTAACCATCTGAGCTACCCCGCCGTTTTTCGTGATGCAAACCTAAATAAATTTATTTATATATGCAATATATTCTCGTCTGTATATAAAATAAATTTTATTTCGCTCTCCTCGGTCATCAAGGGCTATTTTGTAGAGGTAATATAGCAATAAGTCGTCATTTCCAAAGGCAAAAAATTATTTTTTTAATTTAACTAAATAGGATCGTCAAAAATTAATTCAGCTATTCCGTTTTAGAATAACAAAATAAAATTGTATACTTACCGACAGACAAAATACCTTGGTTTTTAAAATGGCCGAAACGAACTATATGGAAAAGAAAGTAGAAATTCACTTAGAGTATATCATAAATTCATCACCACGCATCTTGTTTCCTTTTATCCATGAACCAAATGCATTGGCACAGTGGTTTGCCGACGATGTCAATTACAAAGAGGGCATCTATGAGTTCATATGGGACGACGAGATGAACCGTGCCAAATTGGTATCGGTAAAAGAGAATAAAAGTGTTCGTTTTAAATGGCTCGAGGATGAACCTTATTATTTTGAAATAGAGATTATTCAAGATGAGTTAACGAATGATGTAGCCCTTTCCATAACCGATTTTGTAAAGCCCGATAACCTGGAAGATAGGAAACAGATATGGAATAATTCTGTCGGTTACCTGCAGAGCGTAATAGGCGCATAAGTTAGATTACTTACTGGAAAAATAGTATCTTTGTAACCATATTGCGGTGATCGATAAGAGGTGATATGAAGAAGATACACTTATTAATTTTACAAGCATTTATTAGACCATTCATGGTATGTTTCTGTATCGTGATGTTTGTGCTATTGATGC
This sequence comes from Sphingobacterium arenae, assembly GCF_014692505.1. Lineage (GTDB taxonomy): Bacteria > Bacteroidota > Bacteroidia > Sphingobacteriales > Sphingobacteriaceae > Sphingobacterium > Sphingobacterium arenae. Next base: position 1,445,164 of record NZ_JACNYK010000001.1, read on the forward strand.
TTTTTTTATTTAAGTATATCGATGATCTCATAGGCAAAGGTTTTGAATGGTATGTGTTGATGGAACTTATCGGTTACCAGTGTGCTGTCCAATTGTCTATGGCATTACCGCTTTCCATGTTGCTTTCCTCTATTATGACCTTTGGTAACCTTGGAGAAAGCTATGAATTGGTCGCCATCAAAGCGGCTGGGTTCTCCTTGCGAAAAGCAATGACACCACTTATCATTCTCGTCACATTATTTGCAGGTGGTTCTTTTTTATTTTCTGATTATATACTACCGGTGGTTAATTTAAAGATGGGGTCTTTATTGTGGGATGTACGCAACAAGAAAGCTGATTTTTTAATCAAACCTGGAATCTTTAATAAATCCATCCCCGGCTATTCGATTCGGGCTAAGAATAAAAGTGAAGACGGGACAATATTGTACGATTTGATGATTTATGATCATCGAACCGGCAACACCGCAAATAATGTCCTGTTGGCAAAAGAGGGTTTTATGCACAACTCTGCCGATAACAACTACATGATACTGCGTCTGAGAGATGGTGTTCGTTATGAAGAATCACGCGTAAAAAATGCGAAGCGATACGACCCTAGGCAGCAGTTCACTCGCTTCCGCTTCGCGGAAACAGAGCAAAAGTTTGACATGGAAGCCTTCCAAATGAAACGAACCGATGAAAGCCTTTTTAAGTCACACCATCAAATGCTGAATTTAAAACAGCTCAGGCATTATACCGACTCGAATCGTATACAATTAGATAGTATTTCTCGCCAGATTTTAGTAGAAACGCAAAGCTACGTTTCTTATTTTTCGCCTTATTACCGAGTTGATACCGTACAGCACATAGCTGTACAAAAATTTAATCATTTTTTGATGGACTATGTGCCGGAAGACCAACGTCGCGGTATTATCAGCAACGCGTTGAGCCAAGCGCAGCAAATGAGTAGCGTTTTAGAAATGAAGGACATCGAATATCGAGCTTTTTCCGATAGAGATATTCGCTACCATATTGAGTTTCATAGAAAGTTTACATTAGCGGTGTCCTGTCTTTTACTTTTTGCTATCGGAGCACCACTAGGTGCCATTATCCGCAAAGGAGGTCTAGGATTGCCTGTTGTGGTAGCTATTATTTTCTTTCTGATATACCACATTATATCTACAATGGCCGAAAAAGCAGCAAAAGATGGCAGTATGGATCCGCTTATCGGTATGTGGATGGCGATTATTGTACTAACGCCTTTGGCCGCGTTTTTAACCTATAAGTCAACAACAGATTCCGCATTATTTGATGCAGACCAATATAAACAGAAATTGGAACGCATCTGGAAATGGATCAGCTTCAAATTTACTAGAAAGAAGATATAGCATTGGATTTTGACAAGTTTGTTATACAAAACAGCATAAAGAAATATCCACGATTGTAAAACACAAATGAATACGACGGGATATTCCATATGACCTTTAAAAGACAAATTATTTACATATGAAATCTACCTTTGCATAGATTAAGCGTACATGAAGATGGATATAAAATTAAACACAATAGCGGAGGCTATAGAAGATATTAAAGCGGGGAAAGTGGTCATCGTGGTGGATGATGAAGATCGGGAAAATGAGGGCGATTTTGTCACCGCAGCCCGGAACGCCACCCCAGAAATAATAAACTTCATGGCTACGCATGGTCGGGGGCTTGTCTGCGTTCCTTTGACGCAAGAACGTTGTGACGAATTGAATCTTGGCCTGATGGTGGGGCAAAATACCGCGGTGTATGAAACTAATTTTACGGTGTCGGTGGATTTGCAAGGATATGGATGTACCACAGGCATTTCTGCTTCTGATAGATCAAAAACCATTCAAGCGCTCATCAATCCCGATATTAAGCCTGAGGAATTGGGGCGTCCAGGACATATATTTCCGTTAATTGCAAAAGATGGAGGTGTATTACGACGTACCGGCCATACCGAGGCCGCGATCGATCTAGCTCGTCTAGCGGGGTTTGAACCCGCAGGTGTATTGGTCGAAATCTTAAAAGACGACGGAGAAATGGCCCGTCTTCCGGATTTAATCCCGGTAGCCGAGCGTTTTGATCTCAAAATAGTGAGTATTCAGGATTTGATAGAATACCGACTAAAACATGATTCTCTTATTCAGGAAGAAGAGACGGTTCAAATGCCAACACAGTGGGGCGACTTTAAGCTGAAAGCATTTACACAAAAAAATACCGGCGAACAACATCTCGCTTTGTATAAAGGAGAATGGGAGGAAGGCGAGCCTGTTTTGGTACGTGTACATAGTTCCTGTATGACCGGAGATATTTTTGGTTCATGTAGATGTGACTGTGGACCACAGCTTCATAAAGCCATGGAGATGATCCAGAAAGAAGGGAAGGGAATTGTTGTTTATATGAATCAAGAAGGGCGTGGAATAGGTTTGGTAAACAAGCTTCATGCTTATCGTCTACAAGAAGAAGGCGTGGACACTGTAGATGCTAACTTGCAGTTGGGTTTCAAATCAGACTTGCGGGATTACGGTGTAGGTGCGCAGATTTTACGACACATGGGGGTTTCTAAAATGCGCTTGATGTCCAATAATCCTACTAAGCGTGCCGGACTTATCGGCTATGGTTTGGAAGTAGTTGAAAATGTGCCGATAGAAATAGAGCCAAATCCTTATAATGAGCATTATCTCAAAACAAAAAGGGATCGGATGGGCCATTCTATCATGAAGAATTTATAGGGAAAGACGCGAAAGCGTCTTTTTCTTTATACGCTCGTATAGGGATAACCCGAGGTATGTATGAGTTTTCGAAAATAAGCAATGGTATTTAGCAGACCTTTTTCTAGTTGTATTGTTGGTGTCCAATCCAGTACTTCTTTGGCCAATCCAATGTCTGGCTGACGCTGCTTTGGATCATCCATAGGAAGGGGCATAAATTTAATTTTGGACGTGGAGTTGGTAAGTTCAATTACTTTTTCTGCAAGCTGGAGTATGGTAAACTCATGAGGATTACCCATATTTACAGGGCCGATAAAATCATCCGACGCCATCATTTTGATCATACCGTCTACCAGATCATCTACATATTGGAAACTGCGCGTCTGCGTTCCATCTCCATAGATAGTAATATCTCCACCTTGGAGAGCCTGTACGACAAAATTAGAGACAACGCGTCCGTCTTGAGGGTGCATTCTTGGACCATATGTATTGAAGATTCGTACGATCTTAATATCGACCTGATGCTGACGATGATAATCCATGAAAAGTGTTTCTGCGCACCGTTTGCCTTCATCATAACACGAGCGAATACCGATAGGGTTGACATTACCCCAATAATTCTCTTCCTGTGGGTGTACGGTAGGATTGCCATATATTTCACTTGTGGACGCTTGTAATATACGAGCATGTGTGCGTTTGGCTAACCCTAGCATATGAATGGCCCCCATTACCGAAGTTTTAATTGTTTTGATAGCATTATACTGATAGTGTAAGGGACTTGCAGGACACGCAAGGTTATAAATCTGGTCTACCTCAGCTAAGAAAGGTTCCGTGACATCATGTCGGATTAGCTCGAAATAGGGGTCATTCAATAAATGTACTACATTTGATTTCGCGCCGGTGAAAAAATTGTCCAGACAGAGTACTTCATTGCCCTCTCTTAGCAGTCTTTCACAAAGATGGGAACCTATGAATCCAGCTCCACCCGATACCAGTATACGTTTACGTGTAATATCCATTTTGTTCTCTTTTTAATCATTCACGGTTAACTCTCCGCGTATATTCTTTTCGACCCAATAGGCAACGTCATCTTGTTCGGCCAGCTGTCCTTGTAGATAAATGAGCTTTGTCACAGCAGCTTCGAAAGTCATATCGTATCCGTTGAGAACACCTAGTTCTTTCAACCCTTGTGACGTTTCGTACCGGCCCAGTTCAACCGACCCCACTTTGCATTGCGAAATATCGACAATATTCTTTCCCTTTTTTATCGTGTCAGCAAGCATATCGAGAAACCATTGATCGGTCATTGTATTTCCCGATCCAAAGGTCTCCATGACAATACTACGTACATCGGCATCTAAAATAGACTTGACAATGGTCGGACTAATCCCCGGAAACAATTTAAGAACACCTACTCGGTTATCTAGCGCTGTATGCATAATGAACTCCTTGGCTGTGTTGTCTAATAAGGCTTCGCGGTTGTAATTGATGTGGATACCGGCTTCTGCTAAAACAGGATAGTTGGGCGAGCGGAATGCCTCAAACTTAGCCGAGTTATATTTGAAAGAACGGTTTCCCCGAAACAACTTGTTGTCAAACAAAATACAAACTTCCTGGACAATAGATTTGCCATTGTCCTTTGCAGACGCAATTTCCAAGGCTGTCATCATGTTTTCCCGTGCATCCGTTCTGATTTCTCCGATGGGGAGTTGAGAACCGGATAGAATAACGGGTTTTTGAAGCCCCTCGAGCATAAAGCTCAAAATTGACGCAGAGAACGACATCGTATCAGAACCATGTAATATAACAAAACCATCATAGTTGTCGTGGTTATTCCGGATAATTTCCGCCATTTCCACCCAAATCGTCGGATTCATATTGGAAGAATCAATAATAGGGGTGAAGGAATGGACTGTTAATCTATAATCCACTCTTTCCAAATCGGGCAAGTTGCGGGCTATTAAATCAAAATCGAAGGGAACAAATGTACCCGTTTCAGCATCTTTGACCATGCCGATTGTGCCCCCCGTATAAATAATAAATATATTTTGCATATCGGAATGTTAGATGGCAAATATTCTCTTTGAGTTCTCTGTGGTAATCTTGGCTACTTCTGAAATATCTATTTCATGTATGTCAGCTACCTTTTTTGCAATGTGATAAAGATAACTACTTTCGTTTTCTTTACCGCGATAAGGGCTTGGAGCTAAGTAAGGTGCGTCTGTTTCCAATACAATATGTTGAAGATCTATTTCTTTGACGACGGCGTCCAGTCCGGCTTTTTTAAACGTAACGACACCACCAATGCCTAAAGAAAACCCGAAATCAATGGCGCGCTTCGCCTGTTCGAGTGTTCCGGTGAAACAATGAAAAATACCGAATAGTTTGTCGTCTTTTAATTCCTCCAATAATTCGAATAGTTCATTAAAAGCATCTCGACAATGAATGTCGATGGGTAACCCCATAGTCTTTGCCCAACTTACTTGAATGCGAAAAGCTTCACGTTGAAAATCCAACGTGCTTTTATCCCAATAGAGATCTAATCCAATTTCGCCAATGGCGTATATGCGGTGGGCAGCTAGTAGACGCTCTATTCGTTCCAATTCTTCTTTATAATTCTCTTTCACAGAGCAGGGATGCAGCCCCAACATGGGAAAGCAGTTTGTCGGATAGGCCCGAGCCGTTTCCATCACCAAAGGAACAGACTCGTTATCGACGTTTGGTAAAAACAAACGTTGGATATTTTTCTCAAAACATCGTTGAAGCTGCTCGTCCAATTCGGGCGTTCCCGCATGGTAATAAATGTGCGTGTGGGTATCGGTGAGTGTATAGGGATCAATAGACGTTGTCATAGCGGGCTAAATTTAGGACTTTCATGCTAAAACACCTAATGCCGAATAAAAAAAGCGAGATTGGTAAGGAGATCTTGCATTTGTTGTGGATTTGTTAATGTTTTTGGTCTTCGCTGTGAACATTATCGCATGACAACGGATTTTTAACTCCCTATTCTCCAGCGTAGTTTCCAAACGACACCCCTGTTGATTTTGTTCAGAAAGATAATATAAAAGCAAAAAGATGAAAAAGAACATTTTACCAAATGCCTGATGTCGGCTATCGAGAAGCAATGGATGTATAGGTTGTGTTAGGTTACCTGTGATGTCATGGAACCCTTTTAGATACAAAAAGCTTGAAAAAACGTATATTAGCCGCCAACATTTGATAAACGTAGAGGTTCTGAAATCTGAAATGAATAAAAAATCCTATAAAATTATACGCATTCAACATATTGTTTACGTCAGTTTCATGGCCGTCCTGCTTCTTGCGAGCTGCTCACCAAAGTTACACACAAGCAGTAGGGAAGTGCGAGAGAATGGCAATGCTTCTTATTATGGTGGTAAATTTCACGGGAGGACTACCGCTAGCGGTGAGAGGTTCAATCAAAATGCAATGACGGCAGCCCACAGGACTCTTCCTTTTGGTACCAAGGTTACCGTAAAGAACTTAAGTAACGGAAAACAGGTGGTCGTAAAAATCAACGACAGAGGTCCGTCTTCCAAGTCAAGGGTGATTGATCTTTCCAAAGGAGCGGCCAAGAAGATTGGGATGATCCAGGCGGGAGTTGTGCCGGTGGAATTAAGGTATAGCCACGGAGTCGCCGGTACGGGAAAAAAAAACAAAGCAAAAAAAAATACCAGGGTTAAAAAGAGATCTAATAGGAAGGTAAAGAACTAAACCAATAATGGCAACCACGTGAAATGGCATTTGTTTAAATTCAAAGATAAAAATCAATACGGCATACAATATCCCGGATTTTGGGGATTTCCATTCAAATTTATTTTCTGGATTTTTGATGCCAACAAACTAGTTTTCATGGCAATGACAAGAATATTTATAAAAAACACAGCCGGTGTTATATCCATATTATTCGCAATAATGCTGTTAGCATCTTGTGATAACAGAAATGCAACGCGGAAGGAATTCGTTTGGGATGACGAAATAAAAGAACTTACTGGAGAAAACCTCCATGCTTGGCTGGAGAACGCCCCCTTTGATAACGAATTAAAAAAATATGAAAAGGATAAGCTAGTTTTTACCAATGCGAAGCAAGTATTCCCTTTTTTGGGGCGCTATTACAACGCTATAGAAGAGCTTCACAGGGATCATAGTACAGATATAGATACCCTCATTTTTACGGAAACTGATATCCTTTTTCAGGATTCCATATGGGGCGATTTATTTCTTTCGGCAACGTTACTTTATAATCATGAGGAAGTTTTTTTGAGCGATAGTTATCTCGAAATGGGAAGTCCTTTTTTCGGCGGAGTGGATGCTTTTACAGAAATGCACCGTGCATCGCTATATGAAACCGCTGTTTTCAAAAAACAGCAGCAGTACAAAACGGGAATATATTGGGTATCCGCGAATTACCGAGACTATCTCCTCGGGTTCTACCAACAAGGGCAGTTGATTTTTGAAACGGCTGTACCTTTATTAAGAGGAGACACCCTAGCGACCCTCGATAAATTGAACGAAATCAGTCATAAGCTCGGGCTGAATATTGTCGAATGGGAGCGTGCCCAGGTAGCGGATCTGCAACGTGTTGAAGATCCAGAAAGCTTCTGGAAAGATCCTTTTCAGGGAATTTATCCCGGGGAATATACAGATGATGTCTACCTAAAAACAAAACAGACACCTTTTGTCCAAGACGACAAAGCGCGTAAAGGAGATTATTATTTCAGCTATCGCTCAGACGACGGTTTGGTTGAGCTGTATACGGAGTTGCGGGAATCAGAAATGAATAAAGAAAACTTCGAAAAAGCCAATAAGAAAATGGATAAATATAGGTACAGTTATCAGGATATTTTCTATGAGGAACGAGCTGAAAATGGAATTGTTAACGGTGTAGCAAAAACCTATTATAAGGATAATCAATACCTGGAAATGCATTTTTCTTATCCGGAAAAAGATAGCGAAGCAAAAGCGCAGGTACACAGTGTCTTGCATTATATTAAAGTACTTAACTACGGAGCGCAATAATGATGAACGAGAGAGAAGGCTACTTCCCTCCCGTTAAAAAAGTCTAAATTCCGTAGCAAGTTTGACGACGACTGCCATACTGTTGGTATTGAATTTTTCCATTAGATTCTTGCGGTGTGAGTCCACTGTATGTGTGCTGATGAATAGTTTGTCTGCGATTTGCGAAGAAGTGAGTCCAGCTGCAATTAAAGATATAACTTCTTTTTCCCTGCGGGTGATGGCAGGAACAGCGTCGGGACCCGAATCTTGATCGTTATCATATATTTCCCGTACTTGCCGGCAAAAGTATGTTTTGTTATCCACAACTTGGTGTATGGCGTCTATGATTTCATCTCCTGTGGAGTTTTTAAGTAAATAACCTTTTACCTTATTTTTTAAGACAGATCCGATAACTGCTTTTTCATTATGTATACTTAAGATGATAATGTGAAGATCCGGATAAAGTTCATTAAATTGGCGACTCAATTCAATGCCATTAATGTCCGGTAAGTTAATATCTAATAAGAGCACATCAGGAACCTCCTCTTTCAATGCTGCGATCGTATCCGCACCCGTGTTAAACAATCCTTTGAGCTCCATATCTTCTTGAGCACTAATTAGATTTTTTAATCCATCCAATACAATCGGGTGATCATCGGTAATATATATTCGTATCATGTTTTTATGTTATGAGATAGTTTACCCTGTTATCTTATGACTTTACAACCTTGTTCTTTATTTACCTAAATAGGGCAATGTAATACGGTTGAGGTGCCTGTTTCCGGTGAGCTATCGATTTGTAAGGTGCCGTTCAGAAATACTGCGCGGGCTTCGATATTTTGCAGTCCAGAACCCTTTTTTTGTTTTGCTAGCCCGATATCAAAACCAATGCCATCATCTTCCACGATTAACGACAAATGCTCTTGTTCCTGTCGTAATTCTACGAGGATGTGGCTTGACTTTGCGTATTTTATTGCATTGTTGACAAGCTCTTGTGCGATACGATATACCACCACTTGTTTGTTTTTCGATAAGTTATTCTGATAATTGAATACCTGACATGTAATATTCACCCCCGAACGTTTTAACGATTGACAGTATTCTTTCATGGCTTCTTCCAAGCCATAATGCAATAATATTTCGGGCATCATGTTACGAGAGATACGCCGGAGCTCGTCTACCGCCTGGTCAATACGTAACAAGCCGTTGCGGATAAGTTTTTGTGTATTTTCGATTGTCGGAAGTGTCGTTCCTCCTGAAAGTTCAATTTTCAATCCAGAAAGCAGTCCACCCAGCCCGTCATGCAGATCGCGGGCAATACGACCCCGTTCGTTCTCCTGCCCTTCGATCATAGCCGATAAGAGGGATATTTTGTGTTCCTGTTTGATGTTATCGAGCTCCATGAGATGCAGACGCTGTTGTTGCTTTAAGCTCTTGGAGCGTTGTCGATAGGCTAAGAAAAGAAAAATGAGCGCGATGAAAATTGTCAACGAGAAGAGGATATAGATGAGGTTGAGCTTTTTTCGGTGTGCTACCTGCTCTTCTAGCATGATGAGTTTTTGCTCCTTCAGTTCTGTACTGTATTTTACCTCCAGTTCTTTACTGGATGCCATCTTTTCTTTATCAAATTGCTGCTTATAATAAGATAAATAGTTTTTATAGTATTCCAAAGCAGATCGATAATCTTCTTTCTTTTCGGCCACCTTAGCAAGCGCTTCCGTCAGGTGGAGCTGGGTGGCGAGTTCAGGCATTTCATTCATCTGATTATACAGGGTCGCCTGGTTTAAGGAATGCGATGCGTCATCCCACCGATTTTCACGTTGAGCGTATTCGCTCATAATACCATAGACCCCGGTAACCACCGTATATTGCTTACTTCTCAACCCTTCTTTCAATGCAATATCCAAATACCTTTTGGCCGTATCTTTATAGCTTAATGGATAAAATTCTGCGTACAAATTGGCCAAACCCAATGCATTAAAAGGTAACTGGGAACGCGGTGTGATACGATTTTCATGAACGGTGATGGTGGATATGGATTGCTTGTAATAAAATTCTGCCGAATCGCGGAAGGAAGGATCCGTTCTATCGGTACGATATCTTTCTTCAAAGGTATAGGCTAAAGAATACTGCGTTGACGCGATCTGTTCAGGATCCCCTGATTTCTGGGCATTTTTTAGTCCAAGTCGGGCATACTTTTCCATATTCTCTTTATCTCCCCACGCACCATAAATACTATACAACTCATTAAAGACAGACGATTTGGTCGTCATATCGGAAAGTATTTCAGTATCACCATAGTATTGTAATGATTGAATAAAACTGGCTGTGGCCTCTACAAGTTGTTCGTTACGCGCTTCCATCCAGCCTTTGGCATACCACACATAACCCTTAATACTTTTGTCGTCACTTTCGGTAAGCTGATCAAGAGCCAACTGTAATTTCTTCCTCGCGGTTGAGTCCCCTTGTATACGTAGCATCATTGCCTGCACGGCTAGTGTCCGGGCAAGAAACTGTTTGTCTGTTAATGTTTCCGCTAATTGTACTGCTTCCTTTAGTAGCTTTTCACCTTCGGCTTGTTTGCCATTAAAATAGTAGTGGGTACCCAATCGGCCCATGGTCAATATATTTTCGCTTATCGATGTGTTCTCGCTTCGCAACAGCTGTTCTAGGGAATCTTGTTTACTGCCTTGGGCGGGCAACATATCGGTAATAAAGCAGGTAATGAAGAGCAGGAGTATGGGCAATAACGTAACGTTCAATCCGAAAGTAAGGTGTTTTGTCATATGATAATATAGATCAAGGGGTGTTGTCACAAAAATATTTAAAATCTTACTAAAAATATGTGTATCAAATAGATGGTATCTCCCCGATAGGCGTATGATTTTTTTTGCATTCATATGTTGGGTGTAGTGTCGCTTGTTGCTGCTATCAATGATATTTTTAGAACAATATATCTTACACTTCACATTCAGCAGATAATACATATTGTGCTCATGAGATAAGCCGTGATTAAAAACAAGATAATGAAAATAAGACCAGCTATTACAGCTACCCACGCACGGGTATTACGTTTTATGAGGAGACTATAACCTCCCAATAATACTGCGACAATAGCGAAAAATAAATAGGTATAGATTACAAAATCCAACCATTCTATCGGTACCAATATCAGTAATACAATGCTAGCTATTCCACACAGTAAACTGGTAATAGCCAACACAGCGGTTGGATAATGGTCTTTTTTCTTTTGGTACATCTTGAAACAAAATTACCTAAAGGTCGTAGGAGAGGAAATAGCGGAATTTGGGGATTTTGAAATAAAAATGCGAGATCACGTTACTGATCTCGCATTTTTATTTCAGCTGATATTGCTGTTATGTTACTACATCAATATCAATTAATTTACAGCTGTTGAATCTGCTGGAGCGTCTTTTGGTCCAGGCACAATGTCTACCAATTCCACATCAAACACTAATGGCGCATATGGAGGAATTTTACCACCACCACGTTCACCATAGCCAATACTAGAAGGTACTAGTAATGTTGCTTTCGAACCTTTGCTAAGCAGTTGTAACCCTTCTGTCCATCCTTGGATAACAGGATCGTGGCCTACACGGAAACGAATAGGCTCGTATTGACGCATCGGATTAAACACATTTTCTTTTTTGGCGACCTCGGCGTCGTTTGTATCGAAAATAGTACCAGATACCAAAGAACCCGTATAATTTACGACAACGGTATCACCAACTACTGCTTTGTTTCCTGAACCCTCTTCTTTTAAGATATACTGTAAGCCAGAATCTGTTTTCTTAGGCTCCAGTTTGTTTTTCGAAATATAATTTGCCAACTTACCCTCTTCCGCGGTCTTCAAAGTTTCAATTTCTGCTTTGAAATACTCATCCACTTGCGCATACATCGCTGAATCTGTCAGGTCACCTTTTTTGAAATGCTTTCTCACTTTTACCTTGAAGGTAGCGTAGTGATCTGCAAACTCTGGCTTGGGTTGGCCAGTTTTGGCGGCCATAGTATCTAGGTTCAGACGGAAAATAGCACTGTCGCCTTCTCCTAACATTTTGAACATCGAATTATAATCGCCAGCATACAAGCCAGGAATAGAATCGGGTGCAATATTGACGATTTGGGGCAAACCGATGTCGTAAGTACTTTGCAACAAAGAATCTTTACGATCCGATGTTACGATCATGTCTACCGACAATAAATCGCCAGCCTCGGCTTTTTCAGCTCCTGCGTCTTTTACAATATTATATTCAAGACCGCCATCACCTTTCTTGAAATTTTGGCAACTCGTTGCGGCTAATAAGCCCACAGCAGCCGAAAGGAATAAAATTGATTTCTTCATTCTGATATAGTCACTTAAATTATGTTGTTAAAATTTCTTTATATGTTGGTAATATGGATTTGAACTTATTTACGGTCTGGCTGAGTGTGTCTGTCGAACTACCCCCCGAAGCGTTTAAATGTCCTCCTCCGTTAAAGTACTTTTTACAAATTTCATTACATGGAATTTCTCCAGTCGATCGCAAAGATAATTTAATTAATTCGGTTCTGTCAATAAATAATGCAGCTAATCGTATGCCTTTGACTGATAGTGCGTAATTTACGAGTCCTTCCGTGTCTCCCGTAGTGACGTGGAAACGCTCTAAATCCTCTTTTGTAACAGCAAACACTGCAGTATTGTATTGTGGGATGACTTCTAAGCAATTCAATAGACAATATCCCAAAAATTTCAATCGGTTTTCTGTTGAACTATTGTAAACATGTTCATGAATTTCCCAGTTTCTAGCGCCTGCTTCGATTAGTTTTGATATAATCAAGTGTACGGCAGCGGTGGTAGAGCGAAAGCGAAAAGAACCGGTATCGGTCATGATTCCTGCATACAGGCAAGTAGCTATTTCCACCGTTATAGCTGCTGTATCCTCACAAATATCCGTGATAAAGGTGTATACCAATTGAGCCGTGGCCGCCGCCATAGGATCCCAATAACGAAGAGAAGCAAAATCTTCTGGATCCAAATGGTGATCGATCATCCATTTTTGGCCAGCTGCAGCCTGAAGAAGGGGCTCCAGAATATTTGTACGGCTGAGTGCGCTATAATCCAAACAAAAAATAATGTCGGCCTGCGCGATAAGATGTTCTGCTCGTGTGTTTTCATGCGGGAAGATAATAACATTTTCACGACCGGGCATCCAGTCTAAAAAATCTGGAAAATCAGAAGATAAAACGACCTCCACGTGATGTCCTTTCGTTTTTAGCCAATGATACAAACCTAAAGAAGAACCAAGTGCATCCCCATCCGGTTTGTGGTGGGTTGTGATAACGATTTTCTTAGGTTGGGCCAGTAAGTGTAAATTATTTTCTCCTGTCAGCATAAATCTTATAAGTGTGCAAACCTACTATTATTTTATGGGTTGCGGAAATTTTTGCGGCCATCACTTTCTTAAAAAATGTTAAGAAAATAGTTGAAGAAAAATAAGACTAGTGCTTGAATGCATATAGCTTACGATCACGTCTGACACATAGTAAATAGGTAGCACTATTATAGTCGATTTTCCCATAATAAAAGTCCGGTAGCGCCTCAATGGGAAAACCATCGCGTATCGATCCCTTTTCGTCAAAGAGATAAACAAGATAGTTTCTACGCGAGGCAATCCCTAATAAATAATTATTAGGGCCCTCCGCGAAATATTGCGGACGATCCGTAATCTCTTGTGTAAAGGTGAAATCAAACAATGCGCTACTGTCTTGTATACCTTTCGTTAATACATGCTTTTGATTAATGATTACCATGCGATGGGCAATATCCTCTGTATTTGGGAAAAAGGATATCAAGGAGCGGTGTCCGTCCGGTTCCAGTCTATAGGTTTTAAGTTCGTCTCTAAAATCTATGGTAAACGAAACGTTGGCGGTATCAATAGCGTATACCGCATATTGGTTTTGTTCCGGACGGATAAGGGCTATCGGATTGTTGAAGTGGCTGTCGGCGATAATTTCTTCTTTAAGAAGATTGCCTTGTGCATCAAACTGATAAAAATGACCATTTTCTGTGCCCACGAAGATCTGATCATTATGAACTTTTACATCAAATAGGATTTTTCCCTCCAAATTTTTGTGATTCCAACTTTCCGGCTTTTTACCGTCCAAGGTGAAAACGAGCAACTTTTGACCAGCAGGAATAAAAATTAAAGGTTTACCGCCTACATCTCCTATAGTTGGTGAATAAGTAGGTTCATTATCCATGCCTAGGGAGAATCCCGGTAAAGAATTACCGTCTGGATCAAACCTGTAAAGTCTATTTCGATCCGTTACTAATACAATGGATCGGTCTTCCAGTTGTTGTGCTTCACCTACCACACGTCCATGAAATACCGTAGACCAAAGTTTGCTCCCCGCAGGGCTAATAGCGTGCACCGTATGATCCTGTTCCTGCATCAGAATAAATTGGCTGGTATCTGAATGTTCGAAAACTTGTGGGGCAGTGATCGGTCTATGGTCAAATTCATATGTCCAATCGGCTACGGAACCCAATGCATTTTTACTTTTGTAGACACCATAAATACTCGATTGGAAGTGACCATTGTTACCGGCAATCTGTATGGACCAGGAATAAAAGTCTTGGTAGCCGAAATCCTTTTTGTCACGGAAAGATTCGCGAAAGTCCGGTTTTAGTAAATTATTGATGATCGAAGACGATGTGCTTGTACGGATAAAACAGGTAATATTCGCTTCATTTCCCTGTATCCGTTCCGAATTCTTGAAACCTAATGTATTGGTGAGTAGATTGACCCGTCGCCAGTCGCGCTGGTACTCGCTCAATAGACTTTCGTAGTTGGCTAATACAAGAATATTCGCGATGCGAAGAAAATACGGACGTTGAAAAGATTTGAGTGGGTCGCCATAAAGTGCAAACGGAATATTGGAATGATCGAATCGATAAAGAGAGTCGCTTATATGGGTGGCTATAGAAGAAAGGAATGCGTCGAGTTGATTAGAATCGGCAACAGAAATAAAGGCAAGCTGAGCTTGGTTACTTTGTTCTACCAACGCAAATTCTTTTCCGAAGATCGGGCGTATATCTTCTTCAAAGGAAACGTCTTTGCTTCGTTTTATTTCCGCAAACTGTGCTTGTAATCGAGGTAGTTCCTTCTGCTGTTCTAACCATGAAAATAAATCGTTTCGGAAGCGATCGGGATCACTGATAGCAAAAGATAGGTAAGAAGCCGTACTTTGAGGAAAGTAATTATATAGCGTCTGTGACGTCTTATGTTGGTTCGCGAACAGTTCTATATAATGTTCTTTTCGATGCGCTGTTTCACTTTCGCCACTTAGGATAAGCGCGTCATTTTTGAAACTTAAGTTCCATGCCGATTGACCGCCCAGGTTCTTGAATAGTTCGATAAAGTCCCCCGTTTTTCTACGCATAAGGTGTTCCGCGATCTGGGAAATCTGTTCATGGACAAAATATATACTGAGCGGTGAATTACGGCTGTTATTATCAATAAAGTAATCAATTTGATCCCTGCCGAGCTTAGGACTTTGTTTGTCTATAACTTGGTAAAGTATACGTTCCGAAAAAGATGCGAAGAAAATATCCTCGTGGTAAACGATATGAAAAACGGAATCTTTAACCCCCTTATCCAAGCTATAAATACGATGCTCTAGGGTGTCTTTCTGTGTTATGGTGTACGTAGATGCGGCGTTGTCTAAAAATGACCTGATTGCCGACGTGTCGATACGCGCTGAAGTAGGAATAGTAAACAAGCTGGTGATGGCATCTTTTTCCGGATGAAAAGAAACGTATAGATCGACATCATTCACATAGGGTTGCATAGCTGCGTGTCGAAGTAACTTAGCTTTTAATGTTTGCCACTGTTCAAATTCTTGTCTACCCACCAACGCTCCAAAAATTTCAAAATCTTTGAAGATGTTATCGGTCGTTGCATTATTTTGAAATGTAGTAATTAGAAAAGTCTCTTTTGGAAGGAAAGTAAGCGGGCGGAGTGTTTCCTTTTTATCGCCGTCTAAATTCGCAAAATAATATATGGAAGCACCAATAATGGCGACAAACAGTAAAACGGTAATGATAATCGTATTTCTCATCAAGAACAACCTCTAACAGATCCAAATTTAAGTAAAATGCGTAGCATTTTACGAACCGAATACTAAATGAGCGGCTGTTAGCCTCTAAAAATAAACAACTATGCGCAATACCAGCCTCATAAAATCGTGATCAATAACGCCTGGCAGTGTGTTTTGTAAAATTTAAAATACATGATGTGTTATATTTTATTACATTTATACCCACGGAAGAAATTTCATTAGAATACGATCTCTTTTATGAATAAACAAATTATATTAATAGCATCTTTTTTCGGATTGACGGCTGTAATATTGGGCGCATTCGGGGCGCATGGGTTAGAGGGGAAAATTAGCGATTATCATTTGGAGACTTGGAAGACCGCAAACCAGTATCATTTCTACCATACTTTTGCATTGTTGTTTTTGTCTACCTTTTCCCGAGCGAAGAATTCCTCTATACGTGTTTCGTTTATCGCTTTTACGATTGGTATGCTATTATTTTCGGGTTCACTTTACTTATTGAGTGTTCGTTCGTTAATTGGATTAGAGGGATTTGGATGGTTGGGTCCGGTGACGCCGCTTGGAGGACTTTGTTTTATGGTAGGATGGATAGGGTTGTTTGTAGCTGCTGTCCGGAATCGTTCATAACGGTTTTGTTTGTTCTTTTTTTAGAAAAAAGAACGAAAAAATCGTCGCTTCGAATGTTTAAAATGATGGTTTGTGCAAAAAGGAGATTTCTACATGCTTCAAACATTCGGATGCGACATGGAATGTTAATAAAGGGTAGTGCAATCTGCCTATCTCTGAAAGAGCGTGTTGGGGATAGATTAGAGGAGACATTGTGGGACGGGGAAAGGATGGGCTATGCAATGGCGTAAATAAAAGTGGAGAATTAAAAAATAGCTGTAATGCGGACTAAATCGGCCTCGCATTGTTCCGTGACCAACTTTACGCAGGATATTCCGTTAAAAACAGCATTTGTCTGAGCGAAGCGAGTTTATGCTGTTTAGGAATAAACAAGTAAAGATAGCGGAACCTTGCAAGTCTTGATTTTTTTGTTTCTTTTTTCATCAAGGAAAAAAGAAAAGAAAGATAATTATGTCAGAAACTTCTTTATTTCATAGTGATCGAGAAACACTGTTTGTCGATGTTATCTTACCGTTATACATCGCTAAAACATATACCTACCGTGTTCCTTTAGAATCGAACACCGATATTGCCGTTGGAAAACGTGTCATCGTACAATTTGGTCGCAATAAAATCTATGCAGCGATCATCCATAAGATTTCTAAAGAAGCACCTTTAAGTTATGAAGCAAAGTATATACTCAACGTAATAGATGAAGAACCGGTAGTTGATGCTAATCAGTTAGCTCTTTGGGAATGGATTGCCGGTTATTACATGTGTTATCTGGGAGAAGTTATGCAAGCGGCTTTACCAGCAGCGTTAAAGATGGCGAGCGAAACAAAAATTGTGGCGTCAGAAAATGTCGATTTGGATCGTTCGCTTTTATCTGACAAGGGATACATGGTCATGGAAGCGTTGGATGTGGCAGGAGAATTGACGATAAACGATATTGTGAAGCTATTAGGGCAAAGCACGGTTTTCCCCCTACTGAAGAAACTTTTTGATCAAGGACATATATTGATATCTGAAGAGATCAAAAACAGGTACGTGCCAAAGCGTAAGGCATATTTAAGATTGGCATCGGAGTTTGACGATGGCGAAGGTATCCGGGGATTGCTGGATTCTTTAAACCGAGCACCAAAGCAACAGGATGCGGTTTTAGGTTTTATTCAGCTTCGGAAGACCAAAACCGATATTACCCGACAAGATATTATGGAGGTTACGGGTGTGAGTTCCGGGATTGTTGCGTCATTGATTGAAAAGGAGGTGTTTGTGGTGGAGGAGAAGATCGTCTCCCGTTTAGGAGGTGAAGAGGTAGAAGTAACGGCAGCATTCAACTTCAATGCGGCACAACAACAGGCTTTTGATCAAATAAAAGTTTCTTTTGAAAAAAAAGACGTTGTGCTTTTGCATGGTGTAACCGCTTCGGGCAAAACACAGATTTACATACGGCTGATTGAGCAAGCTATTAAGGACGGTAAAAATGCCTTATATCTTTTGCCAGAAATAGCGCTGACCGCACAGATTACAGATCGATTGAAACTGCATTTTGGGGATAAATTGGGAGTTTATCACTCAAAATTTAATGATAATGAGCGAGCAGAGGTGTGGCATAAGGTATTGAAAGGTGAGTATAAAGTGGTTGTAGGAGCTCGTTCTTCCATATTCTTGCCTTTCCAAAATTTAGGGTTGGTGGTCGTTGATGAAGAACATGAGAACTCTTATAAACAATATGAACCAGCTCCGCGATACCACGCTCGGGATACCGCGATCTACTTGGCCTATTTACAACAGGCAAAAGTACTGTTAGGGTCAGCTACGCCATCGATAGAAAGCTACTATAACGCTAGAGCGGATAAATATGGATTGGTAGAATTAACGGAACGTTTTGGAGAATCTCAATTACCCGATATACAGATTGTTAATGTCGCAGAAGAAGGCCGCAAAGACCAAATGTTTTCTTATTTCAGCAGTGTCTTGTTGCAGGGGATAACAAATGCTTTGGAGCGAAAGGAACAGGTGATTTTGTTTCAGAACAGACGTGGGCATACACCATTTGTACAGTGCAATACTTGCGGCTGGGTCGCTAAATGTGTGAACTGTGATGTGAGTTTGACATATCATAAATCCACCAATCATTTGCATTGCCATTATTGCGGACATACGGAGCCCCCGGTGCAGGTTTGTCCCGCTTGTGGGATGCCACACATTGAAAGTAAAGGTTTCGGAACTGAAAGGGTAGAGGAGGAACTGGAATTGCTGCTGCCACAAGCACGGCTAGGGCGTTTGGACTTGGACTCTACGAAAGGGAAATATGGATTTGAGAATATTATCACAGCGTTTGATGAACACGAATTTGATATTCTTGTGGGTACACAAATGGTGGCAAAAGGATTGGATTTCGGGCGTGTTAGTCTAATTGGTATCATCAATGCAGATGCGATGATTAATTTTCCAGACTTCCGGGCCTATGAACGGGCATTTTCGCTATTTTCGCAGGTAGCCGGACGTGCCGGACGCAGGGAGCACAAAGGGAAAGTAATCATTCAAACACATACCCCCAATCATCGCGTGTTGGAACAAGTTATTCAGCACGATTATGAAGGTATGTTCATGACGGAAATAAAAGAACGAAAGAACTACCAATATCCTCCTTTTTATCGCATCATTAAACTGGATGTTCGCCATACAGAAATGCAAATCGCCAGTGATGCAGCCACTCGTTTGGCAATTTTGCTTCGTGCCCTGTTGGGGAGTAGGGTCTTAGGACCTGAGCCACCGATGATTTCTCGTATACGGAATCATTTCATTCAAACGGTTACCTTAAAAATAGAGCGAAACAACGTCAGTATCACACGCGTGAAAGAATTAATAAACCAAGCTATAACGCAATTTGGCATGGAAAAACAATACAAAGGTGCGCGTATTTCTGTTGATGTTGATCCTTATTGATCTCTCCGCTCTTTCCATTGCTTAGTGAATGATTTTTCTGCGAGTTTTGGCAGTTCCCGATGCTTGCCCCAAGTTTTCTTGAAAAAACTTTGCAGAAAGAAATTTTTGGTTTTTCCGCTGAAGAAATCGATCAGCCCACGACGTTGGATGGCGTAGGTAAAACCTTTCCATGTCCGTCTTTCCATGCCCGGTGCCAAACCCTGTGCAACAGCATCTCGGCGGTTGAGCAGAAGCATCTTCTGAATGTCTATACCGACTGGGCATACTTCGGTACACTTCCCGCAGAGCGATGAAGCATAACTTAGGTGTTTAAATTCCTTCATGCCCTGTAAGTGGGGGGATATCAACGAACCGATAGGGCCTTGATAGGTTGTTTCATACGTGTGTCCACCGATATTCTGGTAAATGGGGCATACATTTAAGCATGCTCCACAACGAATACAATAAAGTCCTTGACGTTGATCTTTTTGTGCCAATACATTGGTTCTGCCGTTATCAAGTAATATAACGTACATTTCCTCTGGGCCGTCTATATCCTTTTCTTGCCGAGGCCCTCCTAAAATGGTGTTGTATACGGTAAGATTTTGCCCTGTTCCATGTGAAGCGAGTAAGGGCCAGAATAAATCGAGGTCGCTCATGGTCGGAATAACTTTCTCAATGCCCACTAGGGCGATATGCACTTTTGGAAAAGACGTCGTTAATCGTGCATTTCCTTCGTTTTCTGTAATTGCGATACTACCTGTATCAGCGATGATGAAATTTGCGCCCGAAATGCCCACACCTGTCGATGTATATTTCTCGCGTAACAATTCCCGGGCTTTCATCGTCAATTGTTCCGCTGAGGCGTCCAGTGGAGTGTCAAATTTCTCGTGAAACAGTTTCGCTATCTCCTCCAAACTGAGGTGCATGGCAGGTGTAACAAAATGATAGGGTTTTTGATCGAGTAGCTGGATGATAAACTCCCCTAAATCACTTTCGAAGACTTCTACATGTTGTTTCTCCAAAAAATGGTTGAGTTCGATTTCCTCGGTGGCCATAGATTTCGACTTGACAACCGATTGTGCTTGGTGACGCTCCATAATCTTCGCAATCGCCTGTCGAGCCTCTTCTGCATCATTTGCCCAAATAACCTGTCCCCCTTTTTTCGTAAAATTGCTCTCGAAATCTAGGAGATAGCGTTCCAAGTTTTCGATCGTTTTCCATTTGATCAGGTTCGCTTTCTTTTTTGAGTTTTCTAGATCGAAAAATTTACTTTTTCCACGCTCAAATGCGAGGTTATATTTATCTATATTGGTGTTGATGATCTCCCTATGGCGTTGATCAAAGGATTTGACCGCGCTATCTTTTAAAAACTTTTCTGCAACATCTCGAGCCATGAGGTAAAGCTAATCTTTTTTCGAAAGATTCACAAAAATTTGCAGGCAGTTCTGTCGATATATCGGTTACTTCTTCGATCGTTGTTTGGAGCAGTTTCGACCTTCCTTCGAAACTGCTTCGGAGCATCTTAGGCTATTGTTTGACCTCTGTCCGGGTTGGTGCTGGCATATATCCGGATTTATACCGGTACCCATCTGAACGCCACGCGGAACACAGTCGTTGCGTACATAATTTTGGTTAAACCGTTTAAAATTCCGATTTTAGTTTTCTTGACAACAATATAGAATGGAATGTTGAATTTTTTCAAGAAAAGTAATACAAAAAAAGATACTAAACACCAATCAACAGCCCTTGAAGAGGCGATAAATCTGTATCGACATGTGTTGGAGCAAAAACGTTGTTATTCTAACAGAGACTATATTGTAAACCGGTATACCGAGGCAATGGGGCAAGCACCTGATTTGGAAAATCCAACATTGTTTACTGAAAAAATGCAATGGCTTAAGCTGCACTACAATAATCCACTGTATATAACATGTGCGGATAAATATGCGGTTAGAACGTATGTAGAAAGCAAGGGGTATAAATATATCTTAAATAATTTGATTGGTGTTTATTCCGCTGCGGGAGATATTCCGTTAGCGGAGCTTCCAGATAAGTTTGTGTTAAAAGCGACGCACGGTTGTACATGGAATTATCTCTGTAGAGATAAATCGGAAGAAGTCCCGAAATGGACGGAGACCAAACGATTGCTGGACGAATGGCTTACCCAAGATTACGCTATGCATGGTAGGGAACTTCATTATACTTACATCCCGCCAAGACTCATCTGTGAACGTTTTTTAGAAAATGCAGATGGGAGTCAGATAAGAGATTACAAAATACATTGTTTTCATGGAGAACCTAAGCTAATTCAAGTAGACTACGAACGTTTTACGGAGCACCAACGCAATTACTATGATCCAGATTGGAGTCTAACAAATATTAAATGGGTGGAGCAAGACAACTACCCCCGAGCAGAAGATAAGCCGACTAATCTAGAAGAGATGTTGGATATTGCGCGTGCGCTTTCGGCCGATTTCGGATACGTACGTGTGGATTTATATAACGTAGGGGGAAAGGTTGTTTTTGGGGAATTAACGTTTACACCCGGTTGTGGCTTTACGAAGCTGGAGCCAGCGGAAATAGATGCTCTTATGGGAAGCTGGTTGACGCTACCGTTAGAAAGTAAACATGTAATACAGTAGGGAGGTAAAGTTTCCCCCTACCGTATTTGAAGTCTTATAACGCACTACGAATCTTTAAGTTCAGTTCGTCGAGTTGCGCATTATCAAGAACCGCTGGAGCATCAATCATCACATCGCGCCCTGCATTATTTTTTGGGAATGCAATAAAATCACGTATGGTCTCCTGTCCACCTAAAATAGCTACCAGGCGATCAAGACCGAATGCCAATCCACCGTGTGGAGGTGCTCCGTATTGAAAAGCGCTCATCAAAAATCCAAATTGCTCCTGCGCCTGCTCTCGTGTAAATCCGAGATGTTTAAACATTAGCGCTTGTGTTTCCGCATCGTGGATACGAATTGAACCGCCGCCAATTTCATTGCCGTTCAGCACCAGATCGTACGCATTGGCACGAACTTTTCCGGGGTCCGTATCCAAGAGGTGCATGTCCTCTTTTTTTGGAGAAGTGAACGGATGGTGCATAGCGTGATGTCGCCCTGTCTCCTCATCCCATTCAAGTAAAGGGAAATCCGTTACCCATAGCGGAGCAAACTCACCTGGTTTGCGCAACCCTAAACGGTTGGCTAATTCCATACGTAAGGCGCTTAGTTGCGCGCGCGTCTTGTTCGCTGGTCCGGACAAAACCAAGATAAGGTCTCCTGCTTTTGCATCGGTAATTTCCGCCCATTTGGCAAGATCGGCTTGATCATAGAACTTATCAACAGATGATTTAAATGTTCCATCAAGCTCACACTTGCAGTATACCATGCCTAAGGCACCTACTTGTGGACGCTTTACCCAATCAATTAATGCATCGATTTGCTTTCTCGTGTAGGATGCCGCGTCTGGTACAGCGATACCGACAACCAATTCGGCATTGTTAAACACGGTAAACTCCTTATGTTGGGCAACGACATTCAGTTCGCCAAACTCCATGCCGAAGCGGATGTCGGGTTTGTCGTTTCCGTACCTTCGCATCGCTTCGTCGTAGGTCATACGGGGAAATTGCGCAATATCGACCCCGTGTGTCGTTTTCAATAAATGACGTGTCAATCCCTCAAAAATATGTAGAATATCCTCTTGTTCAATGAAGGACATTTCACAGTCAATCTGCGTGAATTCCGGCTGACGGTCTGCCCGAAGATCCTCATCGCGGAAACATTTCACAATCTGAAAATATTTATCTAGACCGCCTACCATCAATAGTTGTTTAAAAGTTTGCGGTGATTGTGGTAATGCGTAAAACTGGCCAGGATTCATACGAGATGGGACCACGAAGTCACGTGCACCTTCTGGTGTAGACTTAATTAAATAGGGAGTTTCTACTTCACAAAAGTCCAAATTCGAGAGGTAATTACGAACCTCCTGTGTTACCTTATGACGGAAAAGTAGACTATTTTTTACCGGATTACGGCGAATGTCCAAATACCGATATTTCATGCGTAGGTCTTCGCCGCCGTCAGTTTCATCCTCCATGGTAAAGGGAGGGACCTGCGATTGGTTCAGCACGGTCAACTCGTTTACGAGTACTTCAATCTCACCGGTGGGAATATTCGTATTTTTAGATTCGCGTTCGATAACGGTGCCTTTTATTTGGATGACGAATTCACGGCCCAATGACCTTGCCTGTTGCATAATGGTGTCATCGGTACGTACCTCGTCGAAGATCAATTGCGTAATGCCATAGCGGTCACGCAAGTCTACCCAGATCATAAACCCTTTGTCGCGCGACTTTTGGACCCAGCCCGCTAATATGACTTCCTTGTTTGTATCGGTGATCCGTAATTCACCGCAATGATGGCTTCTGTACATGTTCGCAAAAATATCGGATTTTACGGACAATAAAGATTTGTTTGTTCTTTTTTTGCTCCAATGATCGTTCCGAGCCTCACGCTTCTCCCACTTTACCCCACTTGGAAAACACAACCCGTAGCTGCTCACACCGTATTGCTTGATTATTGTCTGAACTGTGATTATTCATTACTGTTTTTTTTAATGGTATTCATGCGTTCACTTCGCTCGGTTTTTGTGATCGCATCCTTAGTATTATCCCATCCTGTCAAATATCCGCAGCGACGGGTTTTATGGACGAGTGCTTGTTTTGATGTCCATGAGCCCCTTTCGGTCAGTTTTAGTTCTTTTTTAGAAAAATCACGAAGTGTTCATGCATACCATTCAACATAAATCTTCATGGATAAAAGAACCACTATGTAGTATTTCTTCGATGTGGAAAACTTTTTTGTGTTATATTGTGGGAGAAAGTGGGAGAAAGTGTATACTTTTACATTAAAATTTAGATTAGCTGTATAGACTGTGAACTATTTAATCGGAGAATACGAATGCAAGCTGGACGCCAAAGGTAGAATGGTGGTTCCTGCCGCGCTCAAAAGGCAACTGCCGGATGTAGAGCGAGACGGGCTTGTCGTGAATCGTGGCTTCGAGAAAAATTTGGTCATTTATACGCGGTCTGAATGGAATAAGATTTTGAAGCAGTTGTCTAGGCTTAACCAGTTTCAGCCCAAGAACAGGGATTTTGTAAGGAAGTTTATGAGTGGAGCGACTGAATTGATGCTTGACTCGGCGGGAAGGGTTTTATTACCTAAGGGGTTGTTGGAATATGCTGAAGTGGGGAATGAATTGGTTTTGGCTTGTAATTTAGAAAAAATAGAAGTTTGGTCGAAAGCAAAATATGAAGAGCAGTTGGGTGCGATATCCGAAGATGATTTTTCGGACTTGGCTGCGCAAGTGATGGGTGGATTTGACTTGGAAGGAGGGCGGGATGGCGAATAATCCGAATGGTTATCATGTTCCGGTGATGTTGGAAGAGTGCATAGAGGGCTTGGCGATTAAGCCGGATGGTGTATATGTTGACGTGACGTTCGGCGGTGGTGGTCATTCTCGGGAGATCTTGAAAAAATTAGGTGATAAAGGGAGGTTGATAGCGTTTGATCAGGATCCGGATGCGGTAAAGAATGCACTAGATGATCCGCGTTTCACACTCGTACAGCACAATTTTAGATTTTTGAAAAATAATCTTCGATTATTGGGTGTTCGGCAAGTAGATGGAATATTGGCTGATTTGGGTGTTTCTTCCCATCAATTTGACTCGCCTGATCGTGGTTTCTCTACCCGTTATGATGCGGATTTGGATATGCGAATGGATCAGGTGGCTGATTTGGATGCAAAGAAAGTTTTGAACAACTACTCGGAAGCCGAATTGCATCGCATTTTTGGTATGTATGGTGAAATAAAAAATGCGCGCTCGCTGGCAAAAACAATCGTCACAGGACGCCTAAGTTCGCCTATTGAAACGGTAAGCGGGTTGCGGGATGTGATTAAGCCTCAGGTTCCGAAAGGAAAAGAGCATAAATATCACGCACAGGTTTTTCAGGCCTTACGCATTGAGGTGAATGGTGAATTGGAGGTGCTGCAAGATTTTTTAGAGCAAACGGGAGCTGTTTTGAAGCCTGGTGGTCGTTTAGTAGTGATGTCTTATCACTCATTAGAGGATAGGTTGGTGAAGAATTTTATGCAAAAAGGCAGGTTTAAGGGTGAGGTAGAAAAGGATTTCTTTGGCAATGAAATAAAACCATTCCATGTTGTCAGTCGTAAAGCTGTGACGGCAAGTTTGGCAGAATTGGAGGTAAATAATAGGGCGCGTAGCGCGAAGTTACGTGTGGCCGAGCGCAAAGCTTAATTTTTGGAGAGATATGGCTAAAAAAAACACCGTCCGAAACAACGAATTAAGTGAAGAGGTTCAGACAAAAATGAATGAGTCTGTAGAGGAAAAGGTGGAGGAAACACAGCATTTTCTTCGCTCTATTTTCTCCACAAAGTACTTGTCCAGTTATCTGGTGGCAAGAAATTTGCCCTTTGCCGCCTTTGTGGCACTGCTTGGTTTGTTGTATATCTCCAATCGCCACTTAGCCGAAAGAACGGTGCGAACTATTGATCATGTGGGGCGCGAAGTGAAGGAGTTGGGTTGGGATTACAAGTCGCTGTCCGCGGAATTGATGAAGCTAACAACGCAAACAGAAATTGCGAAACGGGCTGATACCCTAGGATTAAAAGAACGTATGCAACCTCCGATTAAGTTAGAGGTCGTAAAAGAAAAAAAATAGATAGACACGGAGTCGTATGAATATCAGGAAGACTATACTTATCCGCGTGTACGTGGCATTTGGCCTCATGGTGCTTTTTGCGCTAACGGTCTTTGGTAAGCTCTTGCATTTACAATATATAGATGGGGGAGAGTGGCGTGCTATGGTCGATAGTTTGACGATTCAGGAGCGCGGGATTGAGGCGGCTCGTGGTAATATATACTCCAATGACGGTAGTTTATTGGCTACCTCTGTTCCGGAATACGAACTTCGTTTTGATGCGATGTCGATACCTACCGAAGAGAGCGATGTGTTTAATTCCAAAGTGGACTCCTTAGCCGCGAGACTAGCTGTTCACTTCAAAGATAAATCATCCCGACAGTACCTTATATTGTTGAAAAACGCCCGCGCAAAAAAGCAGCGGTATGTTCTGATCAAAAGAAATGTTTCCCATCAAGATTTAAAAATTATCAAGACTTTTCCGTTGTTTCATACATTCAGAGAGGGGAAGAAACGCTATCCTACTAGTTTGGTTACCGTGCGTGAAAACAAACGGATTTTACCATTTACGAATTTAGCAGCACGTACTATTGGCTATAAAAATATCAAAGGGGATACGGTGTTGGTCGGCTTGGAAGGCGCTTACGGATCTTATATAGATGGGAAAAGTGGTTCGCAGCTCATGCAGCGTATCGCAGGTGGCGTTTGGGTACCCGTAAATCGGGAAGTCGAAGTTGCGCCGGTGGATGGCTCAGATATCATTTCCACACTGGATGTGAATATGCAAGATATGGCACAACGGGCATTGGAGAAACAGTTGATTGCAAGTGATGCAGACAACGGCTGTGTGGTGGTTATGGAGGTGAAAACCGGAGAGGTAAGGGCAATCGCGAATTTTACACGAGATAAAGAAGGCGTCTTTCGCGAGAAATACAATTACGCTATTGCACAGGGCGCTGACCCGGGATCAACATTTAAGCTGGCGAGCTATTTGGCATTATTGGATGATGGTTTTGTCGATACATCAAGCACAGTAGATGTCGGAAATGGCACATACAAAGTGCCTGCTCACACTATCCGTGACTCACACGCGCCAAAAAAATCCGTGATGACCGTTAAAGAAGCATTCGAGCAATCATCTAACGTTGGGGTTGCTAAGCTGATAAATACTTATTACGGCAATAAACCAGCGAAATATAC
Organism: Sphingobacterium arenae; assembly: GCF_014692505.1. GTDB lineage: Bacteria > Bacteroidota > Bacteroidia > Sphingobacteriales > Sphingobacteriaceae > Sphingobacterium > Sphingobacterium arenae. The sequence continues at coordinate 1,472,477 of NZ_JACNYK010000001.1, forward strand.
GTCGAAGTTGCATCATTTTGGTTTAGGTAAACCTTTAGGGTTACAGATTCCTGGCGAGGCCACTCCATGGGTAAAGATGCCAGATAGTAAAACATGGAGCAAGCTGTCGTTAGTACAAATGGCCTATGGTTACGAGTTACGGTTAACACCGTTGCAGATGTTAGCTCTTTATAATGCCGTTGCCAATGATGGGGAATTACTTGCCCCATTATTTGTAAAGGAAATTCGTCATTTAGGTAATACGGTGGAGCGCTTTGAAGCAAAAGTACTTAATAAGCAGATTGCGTCAAAAGAGGCGATTCATAAAATGCAAGATATGTTGGCAGGCGTAATGATAGAAGGAACCGGTAAGCGCTTGAGTTCGCCTTTGTATTCGTCGGCCGGTAAAACGGGTACCGCACAAATGAACGATGGTGCGAGAGGGTACGGGCAACGTCGTTACCAATCCTCGTTTGCAGGTTATTTTCCCGCGGAGAACCCAAAATATTCGATGATCGTGGTTATTCGGAATCCGAGAAAAGGCTATTACGGAGGAACAATTGCCGGGCCGGTTTTTAAGGAGCTGGCGGATATGATTTATGCGAATGACTTAACCTTGCACGGAACGTTGGCAAACAGAAAAGTTAATACAGCTGGATCAAGATTACCCCTGACGTTGAGAGGATCCAAAGAGGCATCGAATGCGGTGTATCAAGCATTAGGATTCCATCCATCCAATTGGAATGGGATAGCACAGTCAGCGGATTCTTCTACTAAAGCTGTCCCGTTTGTAGAAACACAGGTGAAGGAAGGTGTTGTGCCCGATGTCGTGGGCATGGGGTTGTCTGACGCGATATTTACCATGGAAAATGCAGGGTTTAAAACGAAGGTTACCGGTTGGGGAAAGGTGGTTAATCAATCCCTCGCTGCCGGAGAAAAATTAAAAATAGGAACGCCGATCGCATTGGCGCTTAATTAGAAAATATGAAGCTAAGAGAATTACTACATGCGATTCCTGTACAACAGCTCGAAGGAACGGTTGACCTCGAGGTGTCGTCGGTATGCTTTGATTCGCGAAAAGTTTCAGCACACAGCCTTTTTGTTGCCGTGCGAGGGGTGCATACCGATGGGCATTTGTATCTCGATAAGGCGATCGAAAATGGTGCAAAAGTATTGGTTGTTGATGCTTTGCCTGATCAATTGCAAGCCGAGGTGACCTATGTAATGGTGGCGGATACTTCGTATGTACTGGGATTGTTGGCTTCTAATTTTTATGGAAATCCATCTAAAGCGTTGAAACTTGTCGGTATCACGGGAACGAATGGAAAAACGACCATGGCCACGCTTCTTTTTAACTTGTTTAAAAATTTAGGGTATCATGTCGGGTTGCTGTCAACCGTCGAGAATAAAATTGGAGACCGTGTTATCCCAGCAACGCATACAACGCCTGATTCGATAGCGCTGAATAGTTTGCTTTCGGAGATGGTAAACGAAGGGTGCGACTATTGCTTTATGGAAGTGAGTTCGCACGCTGTCGTGCAACAGCGTATAGCGGGGTTGCGTTTTGCGGGAGGTATATTTTCCAATATTACGCATGATCACCTGGATTTTCATGGTTCGTTTGATCATTATATCAAAGCCAAGAAAAAGTTTTTTGATGACTTGGATAGGTTTGCCTTTGCGCTGACCAATGTAGATGACCGGAATGGAGCGATAATGCTGCAAAATACGTTTGCGCATAAAAAGACTTACGGGTTAAAAAATATGGCGGACTTCAAGGCGAAAATTATAGAAAGCCATATGGACGGGATGCTACTACAGGTAGATGGGCATGACGTGTGGGTAAAACTCGTTGGAGGATTTAATGCGTATAATATGCTGGCTGTTTATGGTGCGGCAATATTGCTGGAGCAGGAGACCATGAAAGTGTTGACCGCCATGAGCGATATCATAGGAGCGGAAGGAAGATTTGATGTGTTACGTTCAACAAACGGTATAGTGGGCGTGGTAGACTATGCGCATACCCCAGACGCGGTAGAAAATGTTCTTTCTACAATCCGGGAACTTAGGCAAAGTGGGCAACAGATTATTACCGTGTTAGGTTGTGGAGGTGATCGAGATAAAGCCAAGCGTCCCGAAATGGCAGCGGTGGCTGTGCGTTTGAGTGATAAAGTTATTATTACCTCTGACAACCCAAGGACGGAAGATCCGATGATGATTATTCGGGACATGGAAGCGGGAGTAGACGCCAAGGATCGCAAACATGTTTTTACCATTGCTGAACGTAAGGAGGCTATCCGTGCCGCATGTCATTTAGCGCAGCCGGGCGATATCGTCTTGGTTGCGGGTAAAGGACACGAGAAATACCAGGAGGTTAACGGTATGCGTCAACATTTTGACGATAAGGAAATTTTAATAGAAACGTTTAACGAACAATAAGAAATACGGATGTTATATTATCTATTCAGTTGGCTACAAGAACATATGCATATACCCGGAGCGGGATTGTTTCAATACATCTCCTTTAGGACAGCAATGGCCGTTATTGTTTCGTTAATTATTACGACGGTGTACGGAAGCCGTCTGATCCGTGCTTTACGCAATAAACAGGTCGGCGAGACCATCCGTGATTTGGGCTTGGAGGGCGAGAAGAAAAAAGTCGGCACGCCAACGATGGGTGGATTGATTATCATCGGCGGGATTTTGGTTCCTACACTTTTATTCGCCAAACTAGATAATATCTACGTGATCATCATGATTATCACGACCATTTGGATGGGTACGATTGGTTTCTTAGATGACTACATTAAAGTATTCCGAAAAAATAAAGAAGGACTTGCTGGACGCTTTAAGATCATTGGACAAGTCGGGTTGGGGACATTGATCGCGATTACTATGTACTTCCATCCCGATATTGTTGTTCGTGAAATAGTGCAGAACCCCACATCGACAAAAGCGGTAGAGGTGATGATGGACGTCCAAACAGGGAAACGTTATTACACTGAAAATGTAAAATCGACGAAAACGAATATTCCATTCTATAAAAACAACGAATTCGATTATGCTAAAGTGTTGAGCATGTTTGGGTTGAATGGCTATTTAGTCACATTTATTGTGTTCCTAATTGTAGTTGTGTTTATCGTCACTGCTGTATCCAACGGTGCGAATATCACGGATGGAATAGATGGGCTGGCTACGGGAACCTCTGCCATTATCGGGATCACTCTAGCTATTTTAGCTTACGTATCCGGGAATGTGATTTTCTCCGATTACTTGAACATTATGTATATCCCTAATTCGGGAGAACTGGTGATTTTCGCCGGGGCCTTTGTAGGTGCCTGTACGGGCTTCTTGTGGTATAATGCTTATCCAGCTCAGGTCTTTATGGGAGATACTGGAAGTTTGACCATTGGTGGTATCATCGCTGCGTTTGCTATTCTTATCCGGAAGGAACTGTTGATTCCGATGCTATGTGGTATTTTCTTGTTAGAAAACCTGTCGGTCATTATGCAAGTGTCCTATTTCAAATACACGAGGAAAAAATATGGGGAGGGACGACGGATATTCCTGATGTCTCCCTTGCATCATCATTACCAAAAAAAGGGATATCATGAATCGAAGATTGTGATGCGGTTTTTTATCGTATCGATTATTCTTGCGATTCTGACTATTGTCACATTAAAAATAAGATAAGAAATGTCCAATATAGCACATACATATTATCCGCAATCTGGTTTTCTTGTCATATTAGGCGCAGGGGAAAGCGGTGTTGGTGCGGCTATATTGGGTCAGGATAAAGGGTTTGATGTATTTGTTTCCGACAGCGGAACGATAAGCGAGGGGTATAAAAATACATTACAGCAGGAAGGAATTGCCTTTGAAGAGCGTCGACATAGCGAAAATAAGATTATGCAAGCTACGCTGATTGTCAAGAGTCCTGGTATTCCAGCGCACGCACCTTTAATAAAAGCCCTAAAAGCCGCGCATATTCCTGTTATTTCGGAGATCGAATTTGCTGCGCAGTATACAGACGCGAAACTCTATTGCATTACGGGCTCTAATGGTAAATCAACCACAACGATGTTGACGTATTATATGTTGCAGCGTGGTGGTGTAAATGTGGGTTTAGCCGGAAACATCGGCAAAAGCTTTGCGCTACAGATAGCACGTGAAAATTATGATGCATATGTGTTGGAAATATCCAGTTTTATGTTAGATGATATGTATCATTTCCGTGCAGATGTGGCGGTTATTTTGAACATCACGCCCGATCATTTGGACCGTTACGACAACCAGATGGAACACTATAGGGCGTCCAAATTTCGTATGATTCGAAACCAGACAAAAGACGATTATTTTATCTATTGTTTGGATGATGAAGAAACGATAAAAGGACTAAGCGGATTTAAAACAGAGGCTCAGCATTTGCCCTTTACACAAAAAGAAGTGGTGGGGCAGGGAGCGTATATAGATGAAGAAAAGAATATTATAATAAAAGTACCTCATAAAGACATTTTTGCGATGAATATGGAAGAGTTATCATTACAAGGGAAGCACAACGTATACAATAACATGGCCTCAGGCTTGATTGCGAAGGTTCAGGAATTACGCAATCAAACGATGAAAGAAAGTATGGAATCGTATGTGAATATAGAACATCGTTTGGAGCATGTGGCCTGTATCGGTGGTGTAAATTATATTAACGACTCGAAAGCAACAAATGTGAACTCTGTTTGGTATGCTTTGGAGAGTTTTTCACCCGATATTATATTGATTATGGGCGGTGTAGATAAGGGGAATGACTATGAGATGATGCGTGATCTGGTGAAGACTAAAGTTAAGGCAATCGTATGTATTGGCAAGGACACCGTGCGTATCCATGAATCTTTTGAAGAAGATACGGATGTAATTGTGAATAGTTCGTCGATGCAGGACGCTGTTGAGATTGCTTCTTATTTGGCGAAAAAAGGAGACACCGTTTTGTTGTCGCCAGCATGCGCTAGTTTTGATTGGTTCAAAAATTACGAAGAACGTGGAGAAAAATTCAAGGAAGCCGTAATGTCTTTGTGAAACGAATAAAAATTTGATAAGCGATGATGGATCAGATTTTCAGTAAATTAAAAGGAGATAAATGGATTTGGATTATTGTGATTGTCCTGTCCGGCTGGTCTCTGTTGGCGGTGTATAGCTCTGTTGGAACGCTTGCCTATAAGGAGGGTAAAGGAACGGAATTATATCTGTTTAAACATTTTTCCATCATTGTGGTGGGGTTGGTGTTGATGTATCTATCGCATAAATTAGATTACCGCTATTACGCTGGTATTTCTAAGTTGTTGATGATCATTGCTATTCCCTTACTCTTATTTACGCTGATTGGGGGAAATAAAGTAAACGAAGCTAGTCGTTGGGTAACGATTCCGGTTATAAACCAGACATTTCAAACATCAGACTTGGCAAAACTGGCGCTGATTACTTTTTTAGCGCGCATGTTGTCACGTAAAGCACATGAGATAAAGGATCTTAAAAAATCATTTATTCCCATCATGGGAACAGTGTGTCTGGTGTTCGTCCTGATCGCATGGGCAAATTTATCTACTGCCTTAATGTTGTTTGGAACAAGTGTACTACTTCTTTTGATTGGTCGAGTAAGTTTTAAGCAAATCGGCATTGTTTGCGTCGGAGGTGCGTTTTTGCTTTTGTTAGTAATCCTTATCGGTCCCAGACGCGCCACATATATTAGCCGCTTCGAAAGTTTTTTTAAGACTGAACAAACGACACAGGGTCCCGTCTCTTTTCAGGAAGATAAAAATTATCAGGCAAATCTGGCGAAAATGTCTATCGCTTCCGGGGAATTATTCGGCAAAGGCGCAGGAAATAGTGTAGGCAGAAATCTATTACCACACCCTTATTCTGATTTTATTTTTGCGGTGATTGTGGAGGAATACGGAACTATTGGAGGCGCAATTTTACTCTTTCTGTATGTGGCACTCATGTATCGCTGTATACGCATTGTGACGCTGAGTCCACGGGCCTTTGGCGCGTTCTTGGCTGCTGGGTTAGGCTTTAGCCTCACTATACAGGCTTTGGCGAATATGGCGGTTGCTGTGGGGTTAGGGCCCGTCACTGGGGTGCCGTTACCATTGGTCAGCATGGGTGGGACATCCATTTTGTTCACCAGTGTAGCGTTAGGTATCATTTTAAGCGTGAGTCGCAGTGTAGAAGAATTGAAAGGAAAAGAAGAATTGAACGAAATTCCGAAAAACCCAAAAGTGGTTGTTGGAACGATTTAATAACGATAGAACAAACAAGATATGGCGCATAGAATAATCATAAGCGGAGGAGGGACAGGGGGACATGTTTTTCCGGCTATTGCTATAGCCCATGCATTACGTCGTATAGAGCCGGAAATTGAAATATTGTTTGTAGGCGCAAACGGAAGAATGGAAATGGAACGTGTACCACAGGCCGGTTATAAAATAGTCGGACTAAATATACAAGGCATAGACAGAAAATCCATACTGAACAATCTGACGTTGCCCTTTAAACTGGTAAGTAGTTTGCTAAAAGCACGAAAAACCATCACTGATTTTCGTGCGGACGCTGCTGTAGGTGTTGGTGGCTACGCATCGGGACCATTATTGATGGCAGCGAATAACATGGGGTTGCCGACATTGATCCAAGAGCAAAATTCATACGCAGGTGTAACCAACAAAAGTTTAGGGAAGAAAGCAAAAAAGATATGCGTAGCCTATGAAGGGATGGATAAGTTCTTTCCAGCTGAAAAAGTTATTTTGACGGGCAATCCTATACGCCGTGATTCGGTAGATATTGAAGGCAAGCGTGAATTTGCCATACAGCTGTTCGGACTACAGTCGCAAAAAAAGACGATCCTGATTATCGGAGGAAGTTTGGGTGCCAAGCAGCTGAACGGTTATGTCCTGGATGTGATACACGAACTTGGTGAGAAGGAAGATGTGCAATTTATTTGGCAAACAGGGAAAACGTATTATGAGGACATGAAAAGTATGCTGAAAATGGATCAGTTAATTCCGGGAAATGTAAAAGTAAAACCATTTTTAGATCGTATGGATCTGGCGTATGCGGCAGCTGATTTGATTATTTCTCGAGCAGGTGCTGGGACGATATCCGAACTTTGTGTAGTAGGTAAACCTGTTATATTAATACCATCGCCCAATGTTGCTGAAGATCACCAAACAAAAAATGCACAGGCTTTAGTGGCAAAAAATGCAGCAATAATGATCTCGGAAGCCGATGCTCGGGATACGATGATGTATGTGGCGCTAGAGTTACTTTCTGATGAAACCAGATGTGCGACTTTAGGTAGGGAAATAAGAAAGATGGCGATGCCCGACGCGGATGAAGTGATCGCAAGAGAAGTATTGAAACTTATTAAATAGATGATGAACCTTGACCATATAAAACGTGTTTATCTGCTCGGAATCGGAGGGATTGGTATGAGCGGACTGGCTCGTTATTTCAAGCACCTCGGCTGCGATGTGCAGGGGTATGATAAAACGGAAACCGAGTTAACACGCGCGTTGGTGCAAGAGGGTATTGAGGTGACTTATCAAGATGATATAGCGTTATTACCGGATGCATATAAGCAGCCGTCTGCGCAAACATTGTTGATCTTTACACCGGCGATTCCAAAAGATCTCAAATTGAAGGCTTACTTTTTAGAGCGTGGCTTTGTACCCTACAAACGTTCGGAGGTATTGGGCATTATTAGTGCCAGCAGGTATACAATCGCCGTGGCTGGAACGCATGGTAAGACGACGACGTCGACGATGATTGCGCATATACTGAAGGATTCGGGATATGATTGTTCGGCTTTTTTAGGAGGAATTAGTTCAAATTATAACAGTAATGTGTTGTACGGGGCGAACAACGTGGTTGTGGTGGAAGCAGATGAATATGATCGCTCTTTTCTCACTTTACATCCGAATATCGCTGTGGTTACCTCGTCAGATCCTGATCATTTGGATATCTATGGGGATGCCAAGCACCTCATTGAATCTTTTGAGCTTTTTTTGCAGCGCGTCGTCCCAGACGGTGTGTCTATCGTGAAAAAAGGATTGCCTTTTCGTGGTCACGTAACTTACGCACAGACGGATGCGTGTGATGCCTATGCAAGTCGTATCCATATAGAAAATGGGGTGTTTTATTTCGATTACATCAGTAAACAAACGGAAATACGAAATATATCGTTGGGGATTCCGGGGTTTCATAATGTGGAAAATGCTATTGCCGCCATTACCGTTGCGTTACGGCTTGGAATAGCGGAAGAGAAGATCCAATCGGCGTTGACGTCGTTTAGAGGGGCGAAGAGACGGTTTGAGTATATCGTCAAAGCACCAGCACACGTATATATAGATGATTATGCGCACCATCCAGAAGAATTGCGTGCGTTTCTGGTATCGGTGAAGAAACTCTATCCGACAAAAAAGTTGACTGTCGTTTTTCAGCCACATCTATATAGTAGAACCCGGGATTTTGTGGACGGCTTTGCGGAAGTGTTGGAATTGGCCGATGAATTGCTGCTGATGGATATCTATCCGGCAAGAGAGTTGCCTATGGAAGGGGTAACCTCCAGTTGGCTATTAGACAAGGTTGGAATCGATAATAAACAACTTGTTTCGCCTAATGAGGTCATGGAAATTGTACAACAAAACAGTCCCGAACTAATCGTGACGATAGGCGCGGGAGATATAGACAGACTGGTGAAACCTTTAAAAGAGATATTAGAAAATGCTGAAGATCGTTCGTAACATACCGTGGAGACAGCTTGGTTATCTGTGTATCGGGCTTCTTGCTTTGGCAGGGATAGGTATGTTGATGGGCGTGGTCAAAAAGAAAGACATGGCGCAGGCCTGTGTCTCGATGAAAGTAATTGTAGAAGGAAAAGAAACCTTTATCGACCAACATGATATTTCTAATCTAGTCAGTGCACAATTCGGGAAGGTCGTCGGAAGACCGTTGGCGGAGATTCCCACGGACAAAATCGAGAAAGCATTGATGGAGCTTCCTTACGTATCTAGCGCGGAGGTGTATGCCGATATGGACGGGATTCTGCAGATCCTTGTACAGCAACGGGAAGTTATTTTACGTATTGTTAATAAGGTGGGTAAAGAATATTATATTGATACACAGGGAGAAAAAGTACCTGTTACTTTAAAGTATGTTCCGCATGTTTTAGTGGCTAACGGTAATATACGGGAAGGATATGAAAAGCCGTTAGACACCATTCAAACGCAATTGGTAAAAGACTTAGTTGCCATTGTGGAGCATGTGAAAAACGACCCTTTGTGGAGTAATCAAATTGTACAGTTGTATGTTGATCACCAGCAAGATATTGAGATTATTCCAAGAGTAGGAACGCAGCCGCTGATCATCGGCGATGCATCTAAATTGGAGGAGAAATTAGGAAGGTTAGAGATTTTTTATAAAAATATTCTGCCAAAGGTAGGTACACGCGCTTATGAAAAAGTAAATGTGAAATATGACGGACAGATTATCTGTGAACGAAGGGATGGATGGATGTTAGATAGTTTACAGATGAAACTAAAAATGAAATAATTGATTTGAATAAACAGCAACAAAACACACAGCATATGAAACCAAGATTAGCAGAAAACGAAAAAGATAGTCCAATCATCGTAGGATTGGATATTGGAACAACGAAAATTTGTGTTACAGTCGGTCGTCGTAGTGGAGCCAGTAAAATTGAGCTTTTGGGTGTAGGGAAAGCGGAGTCCTCGGGGGTTAACCGTGGAGTCGTTGCGAACATCCAAAGAACGGTCAGTAGTATCCGGGACGCGGTTTCCATTGCGGAATCTCAATCGAATGTAGATATCAAGGTGGTGAATGTAGGAATCGCTGGCCAGCATATCAAGAGCATTCAACATCGGGGTATTCTAACCAAACGCGATTACGACGAGGTTACCCGTGTTGACGTGGAGCAACTCATCTCCGATATGTATAAGCTGGTTCTCCCTCCGGGAGAGGAAATTATCCACGTATTGCCCCAGGAATTTACCATCGATAACGAACCAGGTATTAAAGAGCCTATTGGGATGGCTGGACGTCGTGTAGAAGCTAATTTTCATATTATTTCCGGACGTGTAACAGACATTAACAACATTAAACGGTGTGTAGACAATTCGGATTTGGAGATTTCTTCCTTGGTTTTGGAACCTCTAGCATCATCTGAAGCTGTGTTGGATGACGAGGAGAAAACAGCTGGTGTGGTGTTAGTGGATGTTGGTGGCGGTACGACCGATGTTGCGATTTTTCATGAAGGTATTATTCGTCATACGGCGGTGATTCCATTGGGAGGGAATATTGTGACGGAAGATATAAAACAAGGTTGTTCGGTTTTGCGTAATCAAGCAGAGCAGTTGAAGGTTCGCTATGGCTCTGCGTTGGCTGATGAAAATAAAGACAATGAAGTGATTTGTGTACCAGGTATTCGTGGGCGTGAAGCAAAAGAAATATCGGTGAAGAACTTAGCCTACATTATTCAGGCACGGATGGAGGAAATTATTGAGCACGTTTATTACGAAATTAAATCGTCTGGTTACGAAGATAAATTGATTGCGGGCATAGTCATCACCGGCGGCGGTGCGCAATTGAAGCATTTGGTGCAATTGGTAGAATACATTACCGGAATTGATTGTAGAATAGGTTATCCCAACGAATACCTGGCAAAGACAGAAATGTTGAACAAACAGGCGTTAGAAGAATTGAAAAGCCCGATGTACGCAACTTCCATTGGATTGCTAATCAAAGGTGTTCAAGCTGTGGAAGACGCCGAAGCTACCGAACACGAAGAAGAAGCGTTCAAAAAAAGCGGACGAGTAAAAGATATAGCTGAAGAAAAGAACAAAAAAGAAAGTTGGTTTTCCAAACTGTTATCCGACTTCATCAAGGATGACACGGGAATTGATGACGATACATTTATAGGAAGGAAATAAGTAAGTTTTCCACATCAGGTCTTTTTTCCACAAATTCACAAATGTGGAAAACTGTTGTGAGGAATTTGGTATTATTACATTTGAATTGTTGAACCTATCGGGGATTTCTAAGTGGTTTAGCAAGAGTTAAATAGGGTATTTTATGTCGATACAATTTGAAATGTTAAAGGAACAATCGTCAATAATCAAGGTTATTGGGGTTGGTGGTGGTGGTGGCAATGCCGTAAACCACATGTACAAGCAAGGGATCAGCGGTGTAGACTTTATCGTTTGCAATACGGATGCACAGGCGTTAGAGCTAAGTCCTATCCCAAATAAGGTGCAGTTAGGCACAAGTTTGACAGAGGGAATGGGCGCAGGTGCTGACCCCGACGTAGGTGAAAATTCGGCTATTGAAAGTATCGAGGATATCAAACGTATGCTAGGTACCAATACGAAGATGCTTTTCATAACAGCAGGAATGGGAGGTGGTACGGGTACTGGAGCTAGCCCCGTATTGGCTAAGGCTGCAAAAGAGCTGGGCATCCTCACCGTAGCTATTGTAACTACTCCTTTTACATTCGAAGGTAAGCGACGTCGCGCGCAGGCGGAAGAAGGTATGGAAGAGTTGCGTAAATATGTAGACTCTTATCTAGTTATCTCGAATGACCGTTTGCGAGAGATATTTGGGAACCTTACCATGCAGGCGGCTTTTGCGAAGGCGGATGATATTTTGACAACAGCGGCGAAAGGTATTGCCGAAATTATTACCATTCCGGGCTACGTGAATGTGGATTTTAAAGATGTACGTACCGTTATGAATGATAGTGGTGTTGCCATCATGGGGAACGGAATATCTACCGGCGAAAATCGCGCTATTGAAGCTGTAACAGGCGCATTGGCATCGCCGCTATTGAAAGATAACGAAATTGAAGGTGCGCGCTATATTTTGCTGAATATTACCTCCGGTAAAAATGAAGTAACGATGGATGAAGTTGCTATTGTTACCGATTATATCCAGGAAAAAGCAGGCTTATCTGCGGATCTTATTTGGGGTAATTGTATTGATGAGAATTTGGACGACGAGTTGTCGGTAACTATTATTGCGACAGGTTTCCAAACGGCGGAAGAGCGTGTTATAGAAAAAGAGAAGGAAAAAATAGCATTACCTTTAACACCAGAGCCTACCACAAAACAATTCGTAAAGCCAGTAGTTCAAAATCAATTTATAAAGAAAGAAGGAAGTGCTGATACACAACAGCCGTTTATTAAACCAATCCAGGATACTATCGAGAAAACACCTTCTTTTGGAGGGACTAGTGCGCCTCAAGGAGATTTGTTTACCTCGCCGAAGCCCATTCATGCGGCAGTTGTAAAAAAAGAAGAACCAGAAGTGATTCGCCATACGCTGAGCTTAGATGAGCCGGAGCAAGAGGAGGCTGTTGAAGATGCTGGCTTTGAACTGAAGACTTCTCCTTCCATGTTTGAATTTAAGTTGCCATCGGTATTCGATGCCTATAAAAAGGAAACACCATCACCATCAGAGGGGGAAGAAGCGGAAAAGCCGGAAAACATAATAAGAGAAGAAACGGTGGCACAAGTAGAAGCTACACCGGAAAAGGAAATTGATTTTGAAGATCAATTGATGAAGACGAAAGAACGAATATTGCGCTTGAAAGAATTGAGCATGAAGTTGAAGTCTAGCAATGGTTTGCAAGAGTTGGAAAATGAACCGGCTTATAAACGTCGACAAAAATCATTGGAAGATGTGCCACATTCGTCGCAATCCCAAGTGTCAAGGTTTACGTTGTCGTTTGATGACGGAGAGACAGAGATTCGTCCGAACAATTCGTTTCTGCATGATAACGTTGATTAATCGCACATGAAATACACCTGAAAGACAGCCGAAATGCTGTCTTTTTTGTTTATATTTAACCGAATTGAAAATTAAAATATTGACGTTATGTTGGCTAAACTAAATAATCCGATATGGGTAATGAGCTCTGCGTATGATAAATTATCTTTGGACGAACTGATAGCGACCTCCAAGCAGGTGGGGGCGCAAGGGATTGACTTGTGTGTGTTTAGAAAAGACGGTACACGAGAAGATCACACCGCTACACATCTAACATACGAAGACTTTTCGCCGGAAGATGGTAAGCGCCTTATTGAAAAATTTAATACAGCAGAATTGAGCTTATCTTTGGGTGCGTTTGAGAACATGATTGGTGGCGACCCGGAACAACGTGTAAAAAATCAGAACCATCTGTTGCGTCTTATTCGAATAGCGCACCTTTTGGGAGGAGACGAGAATGATGTGAAAGTAGGAACATTTGTAGGATACAATCATGACCTGGGAAATGAGATAGACGGGTTTCACAAGAATTTAGAAGAGTATAAGCGTGTATTCGAGCCGATTGTAAAATACGCGGAAGATCTCGGCGTCACGATTGTATACGAAAATTGTCCGATGGAGGGTTGGCGTTCTGCTCGTTATACCTCCACGTATAATAATTTGCCTGCTGTATTGGCCGCGAGAAAATTGATGTATACATTAATTCCGAGCAAAGCACATGGTGAAATATATGACCCTTCACATGATATATGGCAAAATGTAAATCCTGTGGACGTGATAGAGCACATGGATATCGATCGATTGAAACGCATTCACGTAAAAACGACTCGTAATTTAAAAACCAAAGCCCGTGTAGAATGGGGAGGAATGTACCCTATGCAATATGTAGATACATCCTTAGCAGAACGTGCAGGAGTAACTATTCCACAACATGATTGGGATCGTCACCATTACGAAGCTATGCTTCCGGGGTTTGGCGGAACGGATCATATGGATTGGAATGATTTTGTGGCCGTATTGCATCGGAGAGGTTTCGATGGCCCTTTTGAAATTGAAAATGAAGCTAAGAATTCCAAAGATACGGGTAATCTTGCGGCAACTAATCAAGGGTTTGCAAATTGCATCCGTTTCCTATCACCCCTATTGTGGGAGTTAGATCTTGAAGAGGGATATACTTTTCAGCGGAGAAGTTATTTGAAAGAGCCTTCGGTAAAAGATCTTCCAGAGGTTTTCATAACCGACTTGATATAGATAAAAAAGGCTGCAACGCAGCCTTTTTTATCTATATCTTTTATGTATTTCCCTCACTATGTAATTTAAATAGCTCGATCAATTCGGGGATATTACCTACATTTAATTTTTCGAAAACACGACTTTTATAAGTGCTTACCGTAGAAGAGCTTAACTCCATTAGTTTTGCCACCTCCAAAATACCAAGTCCCTTTGTTAGATGCTTGGCTACATCCATTTCACGATTGGATAATTTGTGCAACGGATTGTTCTTGACGAAAGAAGATTTGCTTGTTGTGAGTTTCTGTATGTAGAGTTCTTTAACCGTATCTGACATATATTTCCCGCGTGTCATGATACTCTCTATGGCGTTTTTAAGCTCGGACATCGCGGTTGTCTTATTTAGGTATCCACAGGCACCTGCATCGATATAACGCAAGGCATAAATACTTTCCTCATAAGAGGAAAAAACCAATATCTTCACTGCGGGTTGGATATCTAATAACTTCTTAACGACTTTAATATTATTTCCGCCGGGCATGTTGATGTCGAGCAGGAGTAAGTCGAAGGATTCTTTGCGTAAATGATTGTAGACTTCGTCGTAAGTTTGTGCCTGTTGAATATCTGTATTGGGAATGCACTCCTTAATAATCATAGAAGCTCCTAGCCTTACAATGCTATGGTCATCAGCTATTAATATTCTCTTCATTTACGTGGGTACTTCTGTTGATGTTACGTAACTTTTGCTGTCGACGCAATTTTTTGCATCTAACTACAAACCTACATAAAATGCTTTGTATTTTCCAACCGAATGTTAAACGAGTCCATACATGTCTCGAAAAAACAAAAATGCTTACTGCCTATAGTACAAAATAGGCATGTGGAGTTCATCGTTCTGCACAATATCATGTCGCTGTAATATGAAGACGGATATTGTAGTTCTCCACTTATATATTTTTTATAAAAAATATAAAAAAGTGTATTCAGCAAATGTCATCATCATATGTGTTGGCATGAATAATGATATATATGGCTGTGTTAAAAATATTTCGAATTTTTTGAATATTGTAGATTTAATTGTCATTTTTGATTATTGATTATTTTTAAATTTAAAATTATGGGGTTTCTAAAAGAATTTAAAGAATTTGCCATGCGGGGAAGTGTCGTCGATCTTGCTGTCGGTGTGGTAATTGGAGGTGCCTTTGGCAAGATTGTGACGTCCATGGTAGATGATATTATTATGCCGCCCATCGGCTATATTACTGGTGGAGTAGACTTCAGTAATATGAAGTATGTCCTCACGGAAGCTAATGAGACGGCTGGTACTACCGAAGTAGCCATTACTTATGGCAATTTTATCAATGTTATTATTCAGTTTTTGATTATCGCGTTCTGTATATTCTTGGTTATTAAAGGAATAAATTCTTTAAAACGTAAAGAAGAAGCTGCGCCTGAAGAAGCCCCTGCACCATCCAAAGAAGAGATACTGTTGGCTGAAATCCGGGATATACTTCGTAATAAATAGCGTGTTTCGGCAAGCGTCTTCAGCGAAGAAGAAAATTATAGAGATGAAATTTGCTTCTTTTCGAGGAAAACAGTACTTTTGCATTCCCTATTATATAGGGAGGGATTGATTTAGATATAAAAACAAGCATAATAGCGTCATGAAAAGAACATTTCAGCCTTCGTTAAGAAAAAGAAGAAATAAGCACGGTTTCCGTGAGCGTATGAGCACAGCTAACGGTAGAAGAGTATTGGCGGCTCGTAGAGCTAAAGGAAGAAGACGTCTTTCTGTATCAGACGAATACCGTCACAAAGGATAAGTCAACTCTGTGGCTCCTGAGGGCTTGTGTTTCGGCAAATAGTCACGATGAGCTATACATTTACTAAAGAAGAACGATTATGTAGTAAAAGACTTCTCGAGCGTCTTTTCCGTAATGGTTCTTCTTTTGTTGTTTATCCTTATCGAATCGTGTTTCTGTATAGCCCATTAGTGCAGAAAGACACCATTCCAGTACAGTGTGTGATTTCTGTTTCCAAACGTCGCTTTCGGCAAGCGGTGGATCGGAATGCGATAAAGCGTCGTATACGCGAGACCTACCGCCTGCAAAAATCAGATTTATACAACTTTCTTCAGGAACATTCCCTACATTTGCTCTTGGCATTCCAATATGTGGGAAAGGAAAAGGAACCCTATGCAATGCTCTATCAACGTATGGGAAAAGTATTAGCCAAGCTGAAAGATGCACATACTCAAATTTATATGGGAGAAGCTGATTAAACAACCATTACAGTGGTTTTTTGTACTTATTATTCGTTTTTATCAACTTTTCATTTCACCGTTTCTGGGTGCCAACTGTCGATACACGCCTACTTGTTCACAATATGGTAAGGAAGCTATTCTAAAGCATGGTCCTTTTAGAGGAGGTTATCTGGCGATTCGACGGATTTTGAGATGCCATCCTTGGGGAGGGCATGGGCACGATCCTGTTCCATAATGTTTATGACTGAAAATACGTACATCTTACAAATAGAAACAGCGACGCCGGTGTGTTCGGTCGCTATCAGTAAAAATGGTGAAACCATTGCTCAAGTGGAAGCAGACGGTCCTAATTTACATGCAAGTTATCTGACGTTGTTCATTGAAGAAGCTTTAGAAAGGGCAGACGTTAGCCGGAAAGACCTGCATGCCGTAGCGGTGAGCAAGGGCCCTGGCTCCTATACCGGTCTCCGAATAGGTGTTTCGACAGCTAAAGGTTTGTGTTATGCGCTCGACCTTCCATTAATTGCTGTCAATACGCTGGAAGCGATGGCGCACGGATTTGTTCGGCAAAAGGATAACCTAGCAGATATAAGCTCTATTCTGGTTCCGATGATTGATGCACGTCGGATGGAAGTCTATATGGCCGAATATAATGAACAGTTGCAATGTATGAAAGAAACAGCTGCCTGTATCATAGATGAAAATTCGTTTGCCAATCAAACAAGAGATCGGTATTATATTCTCTTTGGGAGCGGTGCGGACAAATTTGAGACACTTTTCGAAAATAGGGCAGACGTACAGGTGAAAATGGGATTTCGTAATGCCGCGTCATTTTTCGATAGCCTAGCCTTCCAAAAATTCAGGCAGGGCGCCTTTGAGGATGTGGTTTATTTTGAGCCGTATTATCTGAAAGATTTTATCGCAACGACTCCAAAAAGACGTTAGCTATAACCATCTGCGCTTTTTGAACCAATAATAAATAAGTGCAGCAAGAATAGCCATCGCTAGCATTATTGCCGGATAACCATAGTACCACTCCAGTTCGGGCATATTTTTGAAATTCATACCATATACACCTACGATGAATGTAAGCGGCATGAAAAATACCGATATAATGGTTAAGGTGCGCATAATGTCGTTCGTATGATTGGACTCTATATTGAAATAAACCGAAAGCAGTTGCGCTGTATTTTCCGAGATGTTGCGGTATAAAGTAGATGAGCGGGCATAAATATCTTTTAAGTCCTGCGTATAAATATTTTTGAATGCCGATAAGTGGAAGAAATCTACGATGTCTTTGTAAAGTGTCAAAATAATACGAATAAGATCTATTTGACGTTTAATATGATACAGCTGGCGGAGGAAATCTCTTTTCCGCCGGTTTAAAAAAACCATTTCTTCATAGCTGTCCAATTGGGTATTCAGTTTGTTGATAACCAGGTTTTCAAAGGTCTTTAGTGCTTCTGAGGTAAGGTGGTTGATTAAAAGCTTGCTGGAGTTAAGCTTGTTAAACGGAAAGTTGTCAGCAAGTTTTTCCAAGTACTCGACATTTCCACGGTGCACCGTAATGACAAACTTATCACTAAAGAATACAGATATGCGTTCGGTTATTTCCGTTAAGGTATCGGAAAAGTTGTCAAATTTAGTCGGAATCGAACGGATGATGAGAAAGTGATAATTTTCAAATTCTTCGATCTTAGGCAACTGTCCTACCTGTAGACAATCTTTAATGGAAGCTTCATGCAATTGATATGTCGTCTTGAGCGTTGCGAAATCTTCCAGTGTAGGTTCGGATATATCGATCCAGTCGAAAGGCGCATTGCCAGCATCTAAGATAGTACGTACCATATGCGTTACAATTATCCATAAATATATAAAAACAAATAAGGCTATTCTTAGAATAGCCTTATTTGTTTGAATTTTCTTATTTCTTTTCTTTCGCTTTTTTGTCTTGGTATTCCTTGTTTAACGCCGCTACTACTTCGGTGGTAATATCCTTTTTCTTTTCCGCATATAACACGGTAGGGTTGGAGACGGAGTAGGTTAATACTAATTCATAGCCTTTCTCTTCTGCATGTTTTTTCAAATACTCCGAGATCGTGTTATACACATTATTGAACTCAGTCGATTCATCCTGCGCAATCGAAGCGGAAGCATTTTGGTCTAGACGGCCCAATTCGTCTTGTTTACGAGCAAGTCTTTCTTCGGTAGCCTGGCGGTCAGAAGCACTCATGGTAGCCGCTTTTTGTTGATACTCAGCAACCTCACGTTGGAAGGCTTGTCCTTTACTTTGTAAATCACCTTGTGCTTTTTTGACCTTCGCTTCGAGCTTCGTTCTAACATCTTTGTAATATTCGTATTTTTCGGATAACGTATCAGCGTTTATATAAACGATTTTCTCTCCTTCGTTAGCGTTCGCTACCGATGCCGTCGAATCATTTGTCGTATTCGTGGCTCCGGTATTCGCATTTTGATTACAGGAAGCTATAGCCAAAACGGCGACTAACCCTAAAGATACGTTTGTTACAGTTTTAAGTAGTTTATTCATATGTATATAACTTGTTTTTTTAATGGTCATATGGAATATCCAGTCATATTTGTGTACACTTTTATCGCGGACTGGTGGACATACTGCTTTGCCGTCATTCGTGTACGTTTAGCCATCGTGGATATTTCATTCTAATATAGTTTTCAGAAAACAAACCTAAGATAAAAAATCAAATTTTAGAAGTTCTTTATTATTTCTTGGCGAAATAAGACGTTATAGCCAACAGAATCAACCTTGTTTTATCGTTATTTACGATTTTGATGAGGTCGATTGTATAGATATCATCTCTTGATTTTTAGGGAAAAAAATCGTATTTTTGGATGTTAAACGATACTCATTTTAATTTAATTTCATGAGCGAAGAAAATAAGAATTCATCAACGTACTCTGCAGACAATATTCAGGTATTAGAAGGTCTGGAAGCGGTACGTAAGAGACCTTCCATGTACATTGGCGATACGGGTGTTAAAGGTTTACATCATTTGGTTTATGAGGTGGTCGACAACTCTATTGACGAAGCGGTTGCGGGGTATTGTTCAGAAATTACAGTTACGATTCACAGTGACAATTCCATTTCTGTTAAGGATGACGGACGAGGTATTCCTACCGGTATCAACAGGAAAGAGAATAAATCGGCTCTGGAATTAGTGATGACCGTGTTGCATGCCGGGGGTAAATTTGATAAAGATACCTATAAAGTGTCTGGTGGTTTGCATGGTGTAGGGGTTTCTTGTGTAAACGCGCTGTCTACCCGTTTGTCTGCCGTGGTACATCGTGAGGGAAAGATTTTTCAACAAGAATATGAAAAAGGGAAACCTTTGTATGATGTGAAAGAAATTGGAGAAAGTGAAATCACGGGGACCATTGTCACTTTTCGGCCGGATCCCGATATTTTCACGATGACGATTACGTACAACTACGATACATTGGCCAATCGTTTACGAGAGTTAGCATTTCTAAATAAAGGCATACGTTTATCGCTGATAGATGAGCGCGAGATGAATGAAGATGGATCCCGTAAGTCGGATGAGTTTTTCTCGGAGGGTGGTTTGCGTGAATTTGTTAAATTTTTGGATGGAACGCGTCAGGCGCTTATTCCGGAACCGATATATGTAGAGGGTATCAAACAAGGGGTGCCTGTAGAACTCGCTCTGCAGTACAATGAGACGTATTCAGAAAACGTACACTCCTATGTCAATAATATTAATACCATTGAAGGAGGGACACACGTAGCGGGTTTCCGACGGGGATTAACTCGTACGCTAAAAGCCTATGCGGATAAATCAGGTTTATTGAAAAACTTGAAGGTTGATATAACAGGCGATGATTTTCGGGAAGGTTTAACTGCGGTAGTATCCGTTAAGGTAGCCGAACCACAGTTTGAGGGACAAACCAAAACAAAACTGGGAAATAACGAAGTGATGGGGGCTGTTGATATGGCTGTGGGGGAGATTTTGGGTATTTATCTAGAAGAAAACCCAAGGGAGGCAAAAACCATTGTACAGAAAGTTGTCATAGCAGCCCAAGCACGTGCCGCTGCACGTAAAGCAAGAGAGCTGGTACAACGTAAAACCGTTATGGGAGGGTCTGGTCTTCCTGGTAAACTAGCAGATTGTTCAGATACTGACCCGGAAAAATGTGAGATTTTCTTCGTCGAGGGTGATTCGGCAGGTGGAACAGCTAAGCAAGGCCGTAATCGCCGTTTTCAAGCCATTATGCCTTTAAGGGGTAAAATCTTGAATGTTGAGAAAGCCATGGAACATAAGATTTATGAAAACGAGGAAATAAAAAATATGTTTACGGCGTTGGGCGTAAGTGTCGGGACTGCAGAAGATTCCAAAGCCCTGAATATAGAGAAATTACGTTATCACAAGATCATCATCATGACGGATGCCGACGTCGATGGTTCACACATTGCAACGCTGATCTTGACTTTCTATTTCCGTTACATGAAAGAGCTGATAGAGAAGGGTTATGTATATATAGCAACACCACCGCTTTATCAGGTCAAGAAAGGGAAAGAGTCCGAGTACGCATGGAGTGAAGACCAGCGTCTGGCAGCTATCCAGCGTTTGAAAGGCACGGGAAAGGAAGATTCCGTCAGCGTGCAACGTTATAAGGGGCTTGGTGAAATGAATGCCGAACAGTTATGGCAAACCACTATGGATCCAGACCAGCGTACTTTACGCCAGGTGACCATCGAAAATGCTGCGGAAAGCGATCGTATCTTCTCCATGTTGATGGGAGATGAAGTCGCTCCGAGACGAGAATTTATCGAAAGAAATGCGAAATACGCAAAAATTGACGTATAACACATAGGTTGATGCACGATCCCGATCTAAACCAGATCGGGATTTTTTTATATACTATATCAGTTTCTGTTCGATAGCCATTTTAACCAATACGGCTGTGTTTTTTGCACCCAGTTTTAATAGGAGGTTTTTCCGGTAACCACGGATTGTTTCCGGACTTAAAAAGATTTGGTCAGCAATTTCTGTATTGGTCAAGCCTTCTGAAATAAGACGAAGCAGTTCTCGTTCCCGCGGGCTTAGCCAGATGTTTTTTTCTGAAGGCCGTTTCATCAACAAGTCTATCTCATGGCAAAGAAACGTTCCACCGGCAGCAACGACTTCTATCCCCATCAATACTTCATCCGCCATCGCGTTCTTAATGAGATATCCAGAAGCACCGTTATCTAACATTTGCCGAACAATGGCATATTCATTATGTGTCGTTAGTGCCAATACCTTGATTTTGGGGAATTGTTCTTTTATTTCCTTGCAAAAATCCAGTCCACTCGTATCAGGCAAACCTACGTCCAACAATAGAATATCTGGTTTCCAAAAACCAAGGGATAATCGACACTCCGTGGCGCTATGCGCTACACCAACAACCTGAGCTATACCAGAATCTTGAATAAGACTCTGTAACCCCTCCGTTAGGATTTTGTGATCGTCTACAATAGCTACGTTAATCATTTTCATTTTCTGTTCTCTCCCCGAGCTTCATCCTTTTGTGTATGGTCCAACTCGACATGAATTTCCGTGCCCTGCTCAGAAGAATAGATATTCATCTTCCCTTGAAAGGCCTCCACCCGTTGCTGTACATTCTGTAAGCCCATCCCTTTTGCAATCTTTTTCTGATCGAAGCCCTTACCATCATCTTGCACCGTAAAAGAGATTCGATTTTCTTCCTGCACCAGCTGCACGTGGATATGGTTAGCTTCAGCGTGCTTGAGCGCATTATTAACCAGCTCATGGATACAACGGTAGATCATAATTTCTAATTTTTCCGGCAACCGGGTTTCATCACCAAAGTAGTGAAAATCAGCTGTAGAAATCGCCATGCAGAAATCGGTCAAGGAAGTCTTTAAACCGTAACGCAGTAATGATTCTGGCATCATGTGATGGGCTACGCGCCGCAGTTCCTGTATGGAATCATCCAGCATACCAAGAGCTTTTTGAAAGCGAGATACATCAATGGTTTCCAATACGGCTGCCTCTCCCTTCATCTGAGGCAGATTAAATTTTACCAACGATAACATACTACCTAAACCATCATGGAGATCTTTCGCCAGGCGAGTTCGTTCTGCCGCCTCACCATCCAAGGTGGCCTGTACAGCCACCAATTGCTTCTCTTGTTCCAGTCGTTGAGATTCTTTCTCGGCAAGTTTTCTTTTGGAAACGGCCAAACGATAGCGGATGAATGCAAAGGCAAGTGCGATGAGAAATATAGTCGCCCCAGCAACACCTAGTAAAATATAAAGCTTTCGTTGTTTTTCTAACCCTGCTATTTTGAGTTCTTTTTTCTCCGTTTGATATGTTGTTTCCAAAAACGAAGTTTGTTGTTGACTTGCTTCATTATAGAGCGTATCTTTAAGTGTATACGCTTGCAACAGCTGCTGATAGGCCATTTCAAAATTTAGGTTGTTAGCACTCACTTGTGCCCCGACCGATAACGCGATTTCTTTTTTATCTTTTGATTGCAACTGTTCGGCTAACTGTAAAGTTTTTTTAGCCGCTAACCAAGCGTTTTCATATTGTTCATTTTGTAAGTAAGCCTCCGATAGTGCAGCGTTTTGCCGCATGAGCTCCCATTCATCGCCTATCGATTCCGCTAATTCTGTGGCCTTCTCGTATTCTACCACGGCTGATAGATAGTCTTTTTTATATTTCATAAGATAGGTGCCGTAATTTAAGTGATACAACAATATCTTATAGGGGTCATTGTAACGCTCTCCATATTCTAAAACTTTGTTTAGCAAAGGAATTATTTCGTGGTATTTGTCTTGCTGTAATAAGGCATCTGACAACGCAATGCTCCCGGTCGCTTCCATAAAACTATCATTGATTTGCTGCGCGTGCGAAATGCATTCGCGGGCGTACTTTTCTGCTTTTTGGTTATCTTTAACAAGGGCATACATGGTCGAGATATTGTTCAGGGTATACGCATAAAATTTTGTGTTTTCAACTTCGTCAAATAATTTCAACGCCTGAATATAATCATCAATTGCGCCTGCGTATTCCCCTTTTACTTGTTGGATTGTGCCGAAATTATGAAAAACCATCGCAAGGCCTTCAACAGCCTCTTTTTGGTTCAACGAACGGAAGAGTTGTTGTGCTTTTCCAAAACAATAAATAGCCGAATCGTAATCTGCTTTTATCTGAAAATAGCAAACTCCCATAAATTGATAGCTTTGTGCGAGTTCTAGCGGAACTCTTTGTCTTTTTGCAATAGAAAGCGTTTTCTTTGCAAGATTGAAGGTTTCCGTAGGGTGGCTATAAACTCGTTTTTTTTCCGTTTCTAATAGCGTTGTTATATTCAATTTCCCCTGACTATCCGTATGCTCCAAAATCAAGGAGTCTATATATTGTCCTAGTGAGTTCAATGGCAAACTAAATCCCAAGAGAATTATGAGCCATGGCCAGAATTGATTTGTCGTTTTATATACATGTCTTTTCATCAACCTATCTATAAAGGGTTATCCATTTGTGTTAGTTTAATGATAACAAAGGTAACGCATTTACCATGAATAAAAACCCCCTTTTGGGGGTAAGCTAGCTGTCCGACCTCTTATAACTTTGCCTTTACCATATCGAGAGATGTGAAAAATTAAACAATAAAAAGCAGGCAGTGGACCGTAAGTCTCGAGTCGTTCTTCATCGATTAGTTAAAATTAGACTGCCTGTTAGGTTAAACTCAGGCTTACGGTTTTTTAGATATGGCAACAATACTTTATAACAAATAACAATTAACAAAAATGAAAAAATCAATCTTTATTCTTCTGGCTATTTTTATGGCCGTAGCTGCGGAGGCGCAGCCATTTCAAAAAGGAACGACTACTGCCAATATTGGTGTGGGGCTAGGAACCGCACTTGGCGGGCTTGGTAAGGCACGTCCTGCTATTAGCGCCTCGATTGACCATGGGGTTTGGGATGTCGGTGGACCCGGAATTATTAGTTTAGGCGGCTATGTCGGTAATACCGGTTACAAATACGCAAGCGGTAATTATACCTACAAATGGAATTATATCGTAGTCGGGGCACGCGGAGCCTACCACTACAACGGGTTCACCTCAGTTCCTAAATTGGATGTGTATGGCGGCGTCATGCTCGGCTATAATATCGTTAAATATTCGTCCGATGGCGATGATATGTCCATGGCCAATAGCTACGGTAGTGGTATGGGATTCAGTGGGTTTTTAGGTGGTCGATGGTTCTTCAGCAACAGCATGGGTGTCTATGCCGAATTAGGATATGGTGTGTCTGTCTTGAATGCAGGTTTAACATTCAAGTTCTAATAAAGGTTATAATAGAAAGCCCCGATGGATTTCCAATCGGGGCTTTTGAAGTATAAAGATCAATCTAAATTATTTAGATTTCTTTTCGTCACCTTCCATTTGCTGTTTTAATTGTGCAAGAACATCTAAGTCACCTAATGTAGATTTCTCAACAGAGTCTTTTACTTTTTTCACAGCTGAATTAGCCGCTTTGGCTTCTTTTTTACGGTTATTGAATTCTTCGATGCGAGCTTCTGATTTTTTGTCCTCCCAAATACGTGAGTGAGAGATAACCAAACGCTTGTTCTCTTTGTTGAATTCGATGATTTTAAACTCAGTAACTTCGTCAACTTTCAATGGGTTACCGTCTTCTTTGATAGAGTGTTTGTTAGGGCAGAAGCCTTCAACACCATATTGTAATGCAACGATATCACCTTTGTCACCAACTTTGATTACTGTACCTTCGTGGATAGAACCTTCTGTAAAGATGGTTTCAAATGTATCCCAAGGGTTTTCCTCCAATTGTTTGTGTCCCAGAGAAAGTTTACGATTTTCTTCATCAAGCTCTAAAACAACAACCTCTAATGTTTCACCTACTTTAGTGAATTCGTTAGGGTGGTTGATTTTCTTAGACCAAGAAAGATCAGAGATATGGATTAAACCATCTATACCATCTTCTAGCTCTACAAACACGCCGAAGTTGGTCATGTTTTTAACAACAGCAGATTGCTTAGATCCGATTGGGTAGCGCTCTGTGATGTTTTTCCAAGGATCCGGTGTCAATTGTTTAATACCTAAGCTCATCTTCCGTTCTTCACGGTCTAATGTTAAGATTTCTGCTTCGATTTCATCGCCTACTTTCAAGAATTCTTGTGGAGAACGTAAGTTTTGAGACCAAGACATTTCCGATACGTGAATTAAGCCTTCTACTCCAGGAATGATTTCAAGGAATGCACCATAGTCTGCTACGGTAACAATTTTTCCTTTTACTTTAGAACCAACAGCTAGTTCCGTATCTAAAGATTCCCAAGGATGCTCTGATAGTTGTTTAAGACCTAAAGCGATACGTTTTTTCTCATCGTCAAAATCTAATACAACCACGTTGATTGTTTGATCTAAAGCCAAGACTTCTTTCGGATGTTCAATACGGCCCCAAGAAATATCTGTAATGTGAAGTAAACCGTCAACACCACCTAGATCGATGAACACACCGAAATCTGTAATGTTTTTAACAGTACCTTCCAATACTTGTCCTTTTTCTAACTTAGCAACGATTTCAGATTTTTGGTTTTCTAGGTCGTCTTCAATTAATACTTTGTGTGATACAACAACGTTTTTAAACTCATGGTTGATCTTAACCACTTTGAATTCCATCGTTTTACCGACGTATACGTCGTAGTCACGGATAGGTTTGATGTCGATTTGTGAACCCGGCAAGAAAGCTTCTACACCTTTGATGTCCACAATTAAACCACCTTTTGTACGAGATTTAACGAAACCGTCAATGATAGCATCGTTTTCCAATGCCTCGTTGATGGCCTCCCATGATTTTTGTGTTTTAGCACGTTTGCGTGATAATACGAGTTGACCATTTGCATCTTCTTGCGATTCTACAAACACATCTACTTTATCACCAGGTTTCAAGTCAGGTAAGTCGCGGAACTCCGAGGATGCTACAAGGCCGTCTGATTTGAAGCCTACGTTCAATACAACATCTTTGTTATTGATCGATACAACGATACCTTCAATAATTTCACCTTGGTTGATTTGATTGAACGTTCCAGCGTACTGCTCTTCTAATTTAGCACGCTCTGCGTCACTATAGTTACCGAACGCTTTTTCATCTAAATCCCAATCGAAGTCACCTTCTGGTGTGCTCCAAGTTGTAGACTTGATGTCGTCGATTAATTTTGAATCTGCTTCAGACTCGATTTCTTCAGTGTCTTTCACTACTTTAGTGTCAGCACCTTGTAGCTCTGCGTTTTTCGCCGCTAACTCTTTTTCTGCTTCTTGTTTTTTTGCCATTAATTATTAATTCTCCTTTTCCTTGCGTTGCAAGGACTGCAAAGATACGAAAAACTTTTATTTACAATAGATTATATTAAAAAAAAGGCTCCATTTTTTCTTGGAAAATCTGCGGAGCGCGGCAGGGCCGATTCTTTTTCATATCAACGAAGACGAGTTGTGTATACCCTGTATTCAACAGTACGCCATCTTGGTTGTATATTTCATATTCAAACTGAATACGTACTAAAGGTTTTTCCTTAATAGAGGTTTTGATCGTGATCAGATCGTCGTATCGAGCGGGCTGATAATATTTACAAACCAGATCAGTAACGGGTAGCATGACGCCCATGTCTTCCAATTCCTTATAGGAAATTCCGGTGCTACGGAGCATTTCTGTACGTGCTACTTCATAGAACGCAGCGTAATTCCCGTAATACACATACCCCATATTATCTGTTTCTGCGTATCGTATGCGTAGGGTGGTTTCGTGTGTAAACATACTACTCCTGCTATCTCATTATATTGCGTTCGTTCAACGCGCGTTGAAACTTTCGTGCGTTTATTAAATGTTCTGCCTGCGTTTTAGCAAAATTATGGTAACCCGAAAAATCATCTTTGGCACACATATAAATGTACTCGTGCTTTTGGTGATTCAGGACAGCGTCGATAGAAGCAATGCTCGGAAGCATAATTGGTCCTGGAGGTAGCCCCTTATATCGATACGTATTATATGGATTGTCGACAGTTAAATGCTTATTGAGGACACGCCTAATTGTAAAGTCGTTATTTGCGAAAATGACCGTGGGGTCTGCTTGCAATAACATCCCCTTTTCCAGCCTGTTGAGGTACAACCCGGCAATATCGGGCATTTCATCCGTATGCAACGCTTCTCCTTTGACGATAGAAGCGAGGATACTGACTTCTTGGGTCGTTAAATTAATAGCTGTTGCTTTTTCTTTACGTTCGGCTGTCCAAAATTTGTTGTATTCATCATGGAACCGAGCAATAATTTTATTGGGAGCCGTATTCCAATAAATTTCGTAGGTATTCGGCACAAACATCGTGAAGAAGTTTTCCACGGTAAAACCGTACGACTCTGCGATATCTTCCTTATTTAAGATCTCGATAAAAGAGGCGGAGTCTGCCTCGAAGTTTTTTCCTAGCAGGGCCGCGAAGTTTTCTTTCAAGCGGATGTTTTCAAACCGAAATTTAACCGCTTCCTGATATCCGCCTCTAAGATTCCCTATCAAGCGTCGGTTAGACATACCTTCGATAAGTTTGTAACGCCCAGGTTTAATATTTCCGGGGTATTCCATTGTTTCGGCTACGTAGCGGAAAAAATCGGGATTTTTGACGATTTGTTGCTCGGTAACGGTATGCAACACATCGTCGAAGGTATCGCTTGTCTTGACATATAAATATTCCTGTTTGTCACTGACGCTAGGCCCCATGAAAGCTTGGTAGCCTATCCACGCCATTACAGCGCCTACGATGACTAGCAACAGGAGTATAATGCCGAATATTTTTCGAAAACCTCTTCTCTTTATCGCCATGTTTCTTTAATTAGATAACGTTACGTTTACCGCACTGCCTAAGCTTATAAAACCGGCCGTACTATCCGGTTGTTGAGAAGTAATAGTTGTCGATAACGAGTCGGTTATTATTCCCCCATAGGAGATATTTCCTAAGTTTAACCCCACGCCAGAAAGGGCAAATCGTGCTTCACTTAACGATAAGCCGACAAGATTAGGCACTTCAACATCGTCGGCTCCCCGACCGTTACCCAATACAAGCGTTATCTGAGAGCCCTTCGGTATAAGTCGTCCGGCTTTTAATGGTTGTCCAGCAAATTTAACATCCAAAACAACATCTCGTGCAATATCCGCAATATATACGGTGTCCGCAATTTTAAGAGACTGGTTTCTCAAAATTGCAGATGCCTCTATCCACGTTTTTTCAATGATGTCTGGGAAGGCTACCTCTGGTGGCGTTTCAGTGATAATGGTCAAATAGACCGTCCGCCCGTTTTTCACCTGTGATTTCGGATCCGGATCCTGATCGATGACGAGCCCCGGTTGCGCATCCATCTGATATACGTAATCAATTGAATATTCCAAATCCGCTTTCTCCAATGTTTTGACAGCTTCATCGATATGTAACCCTTTTACCTGCGGTACTTCAATCGAAATGCCGTGTTTTGTATACCATTGAAGCCCGAGATAAACACCTAAAAACAGGAGTGCGAGCGCAATTAGCGCTCCAATTAAATTTTTTCTAAAAGTATCCGTTCGGAGATACAGTAATAATTTCGACATGTGTTGTTCCTCTATAATTAAAGCACATTATGCTATGGGCCGAACATGCAATATAATACACAAAATTATTCTTTTTTCCCCGTAACACAAGTTATATTTGTTTTCGTTTAACATTAATTAAGAATAAACGGTAAAGAAGTGAAGAGTTGGAAAAGATCCTTCCTTCGTCAGGATGAGAGGTTTTAGGAGTCCGCCAGTCGGTGGATGCATCTTTAGATAACCGAGCTTGTGTGCTCATCTTTAGATAATAACAAAAAGAATATGAAGACGAAAGTAGCTTTGATTACCGGAGGTTATACCGGGGAAGCGGAGGTTTCTTTTAAAAGTGCTGCATTTGTACAGGCGCAACTCGATAAGGAAAAGTATGCGGTCTATCCGATAACGATCACGTTGGATAGTTGGTTTCATGTAACGGATGCCGGAATTAAGATTTCGGTCAATAGAGAAGATTTCTCATTGGATATCGACGGGGATATCGTCATGTTTGATGTCGCTTTTATTATCTTACATGGCTCACCGGGAGAAGACGGACGGTTACAGGGATATCTCGATATGATTGGGTTACCCTATACGTCCTGTGGAGCGTTGACATCTGCGTTAACCATGAATAAGGAGTACACCAAAGCCGTTATATCCGGTATCCAAAATCTCTATGTGGCAAAATCCGTTTTGCTGTTTGGACCCGATCGGCAGGGAGCGGGCGATGTTGTGCAGAAAAATCTAACTTTACCTTATTTCGTAAAACCCAATGCCGGTGGAAGCAGTATAGGAATGTCAAAAGTGAAAGTGCCATCCGAACTACAAGAGGCGTTGGATAAAGCTTTTGACGCCGCAAATACAGGCTGTCAGGTTCTTGTCGAAGAATTTGTAACAGGTCGTGAATTTTCGCAAGGTATTTTTCGAAATGCAAAAGGCGAGCTGCTGGTGTTACCCGCGACGGAGGTTCGTACGACGCGTGAGTTTTTTGATTTTGAAGCAAAGTATGTGGCGGGCTTAACGGAAGAAATCACACCTGCTGACTTGACAGAGGAGCAGAAAGAAAGAGCTTCCCGAATTATTCGAGATATTTATATACGGTTGAACTGCAAAGGCATGGTGCGGGTTGATTTCTTTTTAGAAAAGGATACAGATAAGTTTTACTTTATCGAAATTAACACGATCCCTGGCCAGACGCCGCAAAGTTTTATCCCACAGCAAGTTCGCGCATTAGGTATGAAAGAAAGCGAGTTTTATGCAGAATTGATTGAAGCGGTTATAGCACCCGATCCCACACTTCGAACGTAAAAGCATATGCATGTCGGTCATCTTGTGCGTGTCTTTCTTCACTTACCTTTTTCCACTCTGTTTGTGGAAGCTCCGGAAAGTAGACATCACCGTCTAACGTCGTATGTACCCGGGTTAATAAAATCTTTTGCGCGAACGGAAGCACCTGTTGATAAATTTTGGCTCCACCGATGACGAAGATTTCTCTCTCATCACGACAATACGTAAGTACCTCGTCGAGCGAATTCGCGACATCGACTTCCTCAGCAGACCAATTTAGATCTTTTGTTAATACAATATTGCGTCGTTGTGGAAGGGGTTTCCCTATAGATTCAAATGTTTTTCGCCCCATGACAACAGAATGGTCTAGGGTATGCTGCTTGAAATATTTAAAATCGTCTGGCAAATGCCATAGCATCTTATTGTTTTTTCCAATAGCATTGTTCGCTGCTGCAGCAACAATCAGTGTTATTTTTAGATTACTCATCGTTTGTTATTTTACCCTAATACAAATCCTACATCATTACACGGCAACGGGTGCCTTGATATGGGGGTGAAATTGATAATTTTCCAGCTCAAAATCCTCAAATTTAAATTCAAAAATATCTTTCACAGCCGGATTTATTTTCATTGAAGGCAGCGGTTTTGGTTCCCTGCTCAATTGCAATTCTGTTTGCTCAAAATGGTTGCTATAGATATGAGCGTCGCCTAGGGTGTGTACAAAATCGCCCACTTCCATATCACATACTTGAGCGACCATCATGGTCAATAAGGCGTATGATGCGATATTAAAAGGAACACCTAAGAAAATGTCCGCACTTCGCTGGTAGAGTTGGCAAGAAAGCTGTGGTTTCAGGATACCCTTTTCAGGTTGTGCGGGTGCAACATAAAATTGGAAAAAAGCATGACAGGGCGGAAGTGCCATATTCTCTATTTCCCCTACATTCCATGCAGATACAATAATCCGACGGGAATCGGGTGATTTTTTTAGTTGTTCAATAACTTGCGTTATCTGATCGATATGACGACCATCCGGTGTCGGCCAGGAGCGCCATTGCGAGCCGTATACTGGACCTAAATTACCGTTCTCATCTGCCCATTCATCCCAAATGCTCACACCATTTTCTTTTAAATATTTGATATTCGTCTCACCTTTTAAGAACCATATCAGTTCGTGTATGATGGAGCGAAGGTGTAATTTTTTTGTTGTTACTAACGGAAAACCATCGTTTAGATTGAAACGCATCTGGTAACCAAACACACTCCGGGTACCTGTTCCCGTACGGTCTGTTTTTTCAACTCCATTTTCGTAAACATGCCGCAGTAAATCCAAATATTGTTTCATATTGATTACGAAGATAGGCCTTTTTCTTCATTTTTTTCTTGATAAAAAAACGAAGCAAAAAAAATCAAGACTTGCATCGTTCCGCTACCTTTACTTGTCTATTCCTAAAACAGCATAAACTCGCGGTGCTCGGACAAATGCTGTTTTTAACGGAATATCCTGCGTAAAGCTGGCTGCGGAACGATGCGAGGTCGATTTAATCTGCGTAATCGCTGTGCAATTATGGATTGCGAACATTACAAGATTGCACGATCCCTAAATTAACCTTAAATGTCGCATCCAAATGTTTTACAACTGCACGAATCTATTTTTGGCACTATCCTAGATGTAAAACATTTGAAGCGACGAGTTTTTTATGGATAAGTGTTTATTTTAGTATCCATGAGCTCACTTCGTTCGGTTTTGGTTATTTTTTTGAGGGAAAAAAAGTAACTTTGCACCATTATCATGAACAAAAAAGTAGCTTTTTATACGTTAGGATGTAAACTGAATTATTCAGAGACGTCTTCTATTGGTCGTATTTTTAAAGAAGCTGGTTATGACGCCACGCCATTCAATAGTCAAGCAGATGTATATGTGATCAATACCTGTTCGGTAACAGATCATGCCGATAAGAAGTGCCGTAAGGTTGTGAAAGAAGCCCTAAAGCATTCTCCCAATGCCTATATCACCATTGTAGGGTGCTATGCCCAATTGAAGCCACAAGAGATTGCTGAAATTCCAGGTGTAGATATGGTATTGGGGGCGGCCGAGAAATTCAACATTATCGAACATATCAACGATCTGACTAAACAAGAAAAAGCGGTTGTTCATAATGCTCCGATTGACGAAACAAATCAGTTTGTTCCCGCCTTCTCCATAGGCGACCGTACCCGGACATTTCTAAAAGTACAAGATGGTTGCGATTATTCCTGTACATTCTGTACCATTCCGTTAGCACGTGGAGCAAGTCGTTCGGGCAAGATCGAGGATATTGTGCGGCAAGCGGAAGAGATTGCGGCTTCAGGCGTGAAAGAGATCGTGTTGACCGGCGTGAATATTGGCGACTACGGTATACGGGATGGAAAGCGACAGGATCGTTTTTTGGATTTGGTAAAAGCGTTAGACGAAGTGGACGGTATAGACCGTATCCGTATCTCGTCTATTGAGCCGAACCTTCTCGCGAATGAGATTATAGAATTTGTTGCGCAATCAAAGCGTTTTGTGCCACATTTTCACATGCCACTACAGTCTGGGAGTAACAAGGTGTTGTCAAAAATGCGGCGACGATATAAGCGAGAGCTGTATGCGGAGCGTGTTGCGAAGATAAAATCGCTTATGCCAGATTGCTGTATAGGGGTTGATGTTATTGTAGGATTCCCCGGGGAAACGCGAGAAGATTTTCTAGATACCTATAATTTTCTCCATGAAATGGACATCTCCTATTTGCACGTTTTTACCTACTCAGAAAGAGAAAATACAATTGCTGCCCAGATGGAAGGTGCTGTTCCTGGTGCACAGCGAAGTGACAGAAGCAAAATGCTTCACATCCTTTCGGAGAAAAAGCGGCGGTCATTTTACGAGCAGCAGCTCGGCAAAGTAGGAGAGGTGCTGTTTGAAGGTGATGTGAAAGACGGTTATATGCATGGCTTCTCCAAAAATTATGTGAAGGTACGTTCGTTGTACGATCCATTGATGGTCAATGAAATAGTGCCGGTTAAATTCACATCGATCACC
Organism: Sphingobacterium arenae; assembly: GCF_014692505.1. Lineage (GTDB taxonomy): Bacteria > Bacteroidota > Bacteroidia > Sphingobacteriales > Sphingobacteriaceae > Sphingobacterium > Sphingobacterium arenae. Next base: position 1,505,749 of record NZ_JACNYK010000001.1, read on the forward strand.
GAGCAGTGCGAAGTGGAGTCAGAAGAGCTACCCGAGCTATTAGCACATTCCTAACATCGTAGTTTGGAACTGTCTCTGCTCGCGTATCATTTACGAAGGTGAAGTAAGTAAGATGTTCATTCTGCGGCGCCAAATATAAAAACATTGTCAAACTAATTTGGGATGCTTATTTTTGTTGTATGCAGCGACAACTCTATCGATACATCGCACTATTTTCGTGGATTATAGCCGTTTTCTTATTGGTATCTTGTGGAACGAAAAGAAAGGTGCTTCATCGCGGTGATCATGGGCAAGGCACGTCTTCTACGAGCAAGTCAATTCCCACAGATGCAAGTGATGCGCGCGGTAAATCAATATCAGGAACCGGTCTAGATAATTATGCATCCATATTAGGCGTATCTTCTCGGGATTTGAAGAATAGATCGTTGTATGAATTTATTGATAAATGGTTGGGCAGCCCCCATCGTTTGGGTGGCATGAAGCCATCAGGCATAGACTGTTCTGGTTTTGTGGGGATCTTATACCGCGAGGTTTACGGCAAAGATCTGCCTCGTACCTCACGGGATATGGGGAGCCAAGTAAAGCGAAAATACGAAAGGCAGCTGCGTGAAGGTGATCTGGTTTTTTTCTCATTTGGTGGTAGAAATATCGATCATGTGGGCGTATATCTGCATAACAATAAGTTTGTACACGTATCCACGCGCAGAGGAGTTATTATCTCCGACATAAAAGATAGTTGGTACTATAAATACTTTGTACGCGCCGGAACGCCTAAAATCTAACATTCAAATTACAAAAACACGCCAATAAGCAGTGGCCTTTGGTGGTTAAGTTCCATCTAATGTGTATTTTTGCGACAAATTGATTTGTCATGAGTAAAAGAGCGAAGGCCATCTTTTTGGCGTTGTGTATTATCGGTTCCTTTTTTATCTATTGTGTTTATTACTATTCCAACATGATAAAAAATGCCCCATTTCGATATTCAGATTTTGAATATGTTTCCATTCAATATGGTTTGCGCGATTCGATGTTGAACAGTTACAATTCCGCGACGCAAGACTACCAATATTTGAATCGACAAAATGAAGTCATCAAAAAAAAATTGAAACTTTCGGATGATGATTTACTTTTTCTACATCGGAAAGCGATGGAAATGGGATTCTGGAATGTAGATGATGATATGACTACGCCTCAGAAAGATTCCGTTGACGGGCGACGAGTTCCGCGTTATATATTGGAGTATAAGTACAAGGAAAAAGGAAAAACAGTGACGATGGATGCAGATTATCCGGGTAACCAAAAAATGATGGACGCAGCCAAAACAACGATCGAGACGGTATTGGAGCGGATAAATATCGCTAATGCACGCTAGCGAAAAAACATAACTTTTAACATAGTGCTAATCATTACTTCATATTAATACAGCACCTTTGTGATGAGTAATTTTTGTTCGTCATTAATGGTTTAATTAATGGTTAGTGTTTATGTTGAGGTCTATTGTGAAATACGCCGAAAACAAAGGGTTGTCCCGAAGGATAACCCTTTTTTATTTCCTAAAAATTTTCACATCTTAGACAGGGCTAGTTTGGTGCTTTTTCACCTGCTCTTAGCGCTCCCTGCGAAAGCAGAAGCCTTAAATCATCAGAAGCTGGTAATTCAAATACTTCGAGATGAAAGTATTTTATTGCGGCAAATAGGTGATCAAATAAATCAGACATGGTATTTTCGAAGAACGCCCATTGCGTACCATTCGTAAACATATATAGCTCTAGCGGTAAGCCATGTTCATTGGGGGCTAATTGACGAACCATAAAGGTCAATCCCTTATGGATATCGGGGTTATTTTTGGCGTAAGCATTGATGTACGCTCTAAACAGGCCGATATTGGTCATTCGCCTGCCGTTCACCAGTACCGATTCGTCCACGCCGGTACGTTCATTATAAGTTTTGATTTCCTCTTCCCGTTTTGCAATGAAAGGCGCCAGTAGTTCAATTTTCTTCAGTTCAGAAATTTCTGCTTCTGAAAGATAGCGGATCGTCGAGATTTTGATATTGATCGATCGTTTAATCCGTCGTCCGCCCGATTCCTGCATCCCCCGGTAATTTGTAAAGGAATCACTTAATAAGGTATATGTAGGAATAGTGGTAATTGTCTTGTCGAAGTTCTGTATTTTTACATTGTTCAAGTTGATCTGTACGACATCACCATCCGCACCGTACTTCGGCATGGCAATCCAGTCGCCTACACGGACAGAATCATTTGCCGACACCTGTATGCTGGCGACAAAGCCGAGAATAGTATCCTTAAATACCAACATTAAAATGGCCGATGCGGCTCCTAGTGAAACAAGGAAAGACCACGGTGAATTACCGGTTAGTATCGAAACAATAAGGGTACCTATAACAAAAAATAAAAATATTTGTACAACCTGTAAATAACTGTCAAGTGGTTTGTCTACAAAGGCTTTAGAGGTACGTAAAATATCCCGCCCAGTTTTGAGTAAGCTATTGATGAATGCATAAACGGAAAGGATAACAAGTATGTTTAGAAATTTTTGGAGACCTGCGGTGAAATTCGGGAAGCCCATAAAAATGAATGGTATCATCTGCTGCGCAATGATGACGAGAATAAGCTGACTAAGTTTGTTTAATACCTTATTACTCAGTAAAAAATCATCCCAGTTGGTTTTGGTCTTCTTGATAATTTTTGTCAACACGGAATTAAAGATAGCGGCTATAATAATGTTTATTATGTATAAAAGCGCAAAAGCAATAATAAGCAGGCTGACAGAGGTTGTTATATGCGCTACTCGGTCGGATAGGCCGACGTTTTGTATGGCGTTAAATGTCCAATTGTAGAGTGCGCTGGTTTGTTGTGAGGCAATGTTAATGATGTCTGTTTTATCCATATCAGCAGACAAACCTACATAAAATGCGCTGCATTCACGAACCGAATTTTAAATGAATTCCTACATGCCTTTAATAAACATGATGCGTAATTCATCATGACTCGTGTTTGTGTTTAAAAAGCAAATCGAATAAAAAGACAACTATCAACGTATAGCCAGCAAAAGCCAGCCATATATTACGCCAATCTTTTAGGAGTACATTTTCGCTCAGCGCGCCATCAGGTGATACGGAGATTCCACGCGATTGGATAAATAGCAACAAGGTATTATTAGAAGCTTCGGTTTGCAAGTAAGATGCCAACATTTCTATAGTGGAAAACTGTAGCGTGAAAAAGTAATCTATTACCCATCCGGATATGAGGCTGCCGAGTATCGCGCCAAAACCATTGGTCATCATCATGAAGAGGCCTTGGGCCGCATTGCGAATTTCAACCGTGGTAGATTTTTCAACAAATAAGGATCCCGATATATTGAAGAAATCAAATGCCATTCCATATACAATGCAGGAAAGGATGATCATCCATAAGCCGGTTTGCGGATCTCCGAAAGCAAATAGTCCAAATCGAGCCACCCAGGCCCACATGGCGATAAGCATCACTTTTTTGATGCCATATCGTTTCAAAAAAAAAGGTATAGCTAAGATAAAGAGTGTTTCCGAAATCTGAGAGATGGACATAATCAGTGTAGAGTACTTGACCGCGAAGGCGTCGGCATATTTTGGGTAAAATTTGAACTCATCCAGGTATACATCGCCGTAAGCGTTGGTCAATTGCAATGCACCTCCTAAAAACATACAGAAGATAAAAAAAACAGCCATCTTGTAATCTGCAAACAGTCGGAAGGAATCGAGTCCCCATGTTTTTGTCCAAGATTGTTTTTCTTGCCACTGTCGATTTTTTGGTGGACACTTGGGAAGTGTTAATGCATATAATCCCAATCCTACAGCCGCTATTCCAGCGACATAAAACTGATAAGACGTGGCTTTATTTCCGGTTAGGTTCACCATCCACATCGCGGTGATAAAACCTATCGTACCCCACACTCGTATCGGTGGAAAAACCTTGACCACGTCAAATTCGTTCGCAACCAGCGTTGTATAAGAAATGGAATTAGAGAGTGCAAGTGTTGGCATGTAGAAGCACATCGCCAACAACATAACATAGAAAAATAGTTGTGGATTGTCAACCTGTGGTAAGTAAAAGAGGGTGGCGGCGTATAAAATATGCAGTATAGCGTATAACTTTTCCGCATTTATCCAGCGATCGGCAACGATACCCATCAGTGTGGGCATAAAGATTGCAGAAATGCCCATGGTCGAAAAAATAGCGCCAAATTGTGTGCCGTCCCATTGTTTTGTGCCAAACCAATAATTGGCAATGGTGATTAACCAAGCTCCCCAAACAAAAAATTGAAAGAAGCTTACAATGGTTAACCGGAATTTGATAGGCATCGTGATGATATTACCTGTTTTTCCTTCTTTCTATCTCGTCGCGGATTTTGGCAGCCGTTTCATATTGTTCTGCTTCAATGGCTTTGTTGAGATTTATTTCCAGTTGGTCGTCGCTTATATTACCATAGGGCGATTTTGGTGTATGTTCTTTTTCCGTGGATGAAGCTGTTGCTCCAGTCATCGTATTTTCTTTTGGGAGCCCCTCTAAATTCTCTAGAAAAGCAAAGTCGTTACTTTCGATCACGATACCGGCCGCATCCATTATAAAGTCGTAGACATATATGGGGGCACCAAAACGTACCGCTAAGGCAACAGCGTCCGAAGTTCGTGAATCAATATCAAAAGTTTTGTCCCCGTTGGAGCATACCAGCTTGGCGAAGAATATGCCATCTATCAAATTATAGACCAGTATCTCTTGGATATTGATCTGGAAATTGTCGGCAAAAGTCTTGAAGAGATCATGTGTTAATGGGCGGCTTGGTTGCATTTTTTCGATTTCTACGGCGATTGCTTGTGCCTCAAAACCTCCAATGATAATGGGCAGTCGCCGGTTCCCTCCGGTCTCCCCCAAGACTAATGCGTACGCACCAGACTGTGTTTGGCTGTACGACAACCCCACTATATCTAATTTGATTTTCTTCATTCTTAAAGCCTAAACTATAGTACAAACATATATATTACTTTTTTTACCTCAAAAAAAGTATGCAAAAAACCGACCAACAGGAAAAAAAATGATCGGCTGTAATGCATTACAGCTCGACCATTTTTCATTGTTTCAATTGTTTCTGTTTAGTGATTCTTATATGCTTTGAACGCGTCGATAAGCTTCGGGACGACATCAAACGCATCTCCCACGATGCCATAATCAGCAACTTTAAAAAAAGGAGCCTCTGGATCGTTATTGATGACCACAATAGTCTTGGATGAGCTTATTCCTGCAAGGTGTTGGATAGCGCCCGAAATACCGATTGCGATGTACAGATTTGGACTTACGGCTAACCCTGTTTGTCCGACATGCTCCTCATGCGGACGCCAACCTGCATCAGAAACCGGTTTAGAACATGCGGTAGCTGCACCTAAAACGTCCGCTAATTCCTCTATCATTTTCCAGTTTTCTGGACCCTTTAATCCACGTCCGGCAGATACGACAATATTCGCCTCGGGCAATGGTATTTTGTCTGTTGCCTGCATGATATCTTTAACAACCGTAGACAAATCCGTAGCGGCAACTTGCGGTTGGAAAGCTTCGATTTCAACCGTTGTCTGTGCTTCTACTGCCTCTATGGTATTCGGCGTCAATGCAATCACTTTAATAGGAGCCGTGAGCTCCTGCGTTGCAATAGCTTTGCCTGAAAAGGCAGACTTCTTAATCTCCCAAGCGTCTCCCTTGATAACGGGTAATGTAATCGCACCGTCAGCAAGTGCGGCATCCAATTTAGCGGCAATACGCGGTGCTAGTCCTTTTCCGCTAAAAGAATTAGATAGCACAATGGTCGTTGCCTGTATGCTATTCGCCACCTCCGCGATAACGGCAGCATACGCTTGATTAACGAATTGATGAAGCTGTTCGGTATTCACTGCTATTACTTTGCTGACGCCGTAGCGGCCGAGACCTTCTAAAGATCCGGTATCAACCTTTCCGATACTGAGTGCAGTAACAGGCTGACCGGTAGCGTCGCCAATGGCTTTCGCATAGGACACCGCCTCGTATCCAGATTTTTTAAATGCTCCTGCTATATTTTCGATATATACTAAAATTGCCATAATAAGCGCTTTAATGAAGATTTATATAACTTTTGCTTCACTGTGTAACAACTCAACCAGTTGCGTTACATGATCTTTGTCAACAAGTTTAACGTTGCCCCGAGGAGGCGGTGTATCAAAATGAGTAATATGAGATAATGCGGGCACATCAATGGCCTGAATTACTTCGAGTGGTTTCGTGCGCGCACTCATAATTCCCCGCATGTTTGGTATTTTGGGTTCCGCGACACCCTCGGCTGTTCCGATAACGACAGGTAAAGGTACTTGTATTACTTCCTTACCTCCTTCAATTTCACGTTCTACCGTTGCCTGCGAATCGTTGATGTCTAGTTTTTTAGCAATAGAAATCGACGGTATACCTAACAGTTCTGCAATATATCCCTGAACCAAGCTGCCATTATAATCAATAGATTCACGCCCGGTTAAAATCAGGTCAAAGTTTTGTGTCTTCGCGTAGGATGCGATTTGATGCGCTACAAACCAGGCATCGCGTGGATAGGCGTCTATACGGACAGCTTGGTCTGCACCAATTGCCAGTGCCTTTCTAATGGTAGGGTCAGCGGCAGCTTCGCCCACATGGATAACCGTAATAGTGCCTTGACCGTTGCCGGCAAGTTCTACAGCCCTCGCCAGCGCAATTTCGTCATATGGATTAATAATATATTGTATGCCAGCTGTATTGAATGCTGTATTATTATCCGTAAACGTGATTTTAGATGTTGTGTCGGGCACATTACTTAAACATACAAGTATCTTCATTGGAGTGTTTTTTATTAGCCTTCACCCAAACCTAGCAATTTCAAAAACCAAAAACAAGAGATAGACCGACGTAAGACGTCAGCAAACTGTCATTTTTCTATGCAAGCATAGTATTGTTGCGTAATGCTTTGAGATGAGAATTTCCTATTTTTGCTTTATTATGGAAAATAGGTTAGAAGAATTACAACGGTTTTTAAACGAGAGTCCAGAAGATCCGTTTTTAAAATATGCCCTTACGATGGAATGGAAAAAGAGGGGGGATGCCGAAAAGACGTTTGCTGGCTTTCAGGACTTACGACTAAACCATCCAGATTATGTGGGGGCATACTATCATTTTGCTAAATTTTTAGAAGAGCGGGCAAGAAGAGCGGAAGCCTTGGAAATTTATCAAGCAGGGATGGAGGTGGCGCAACGATTGCGCAACCGTCACGCATACAACGAGCTACTGGCAGCCTATAATCTCGCAATGGGGGTGGACGACGACGAATGGGAGGGCTAAAATGTGGTACCTTTTTTGTAGTCTATAGTAAAATTCGATGTCATGCGCTTGGTTGTATATTTATGTGGACTATTGCTGTCGGGAATATTCATCATCATCAGTTGTGTGAATACCCGCACCAATGCCAATATAGAAAACAACAAAGTGAGTAACATGACCGAGAGTCGTTTAGTCGGGACCTACCGTGGTAGTCTACCGTGCACAGATTGTGACGCAATTGCGACTTCCTTAACCTTGTCCAATGACAGAGGCTATTCGTTGAAATATATATATATGGGAAAAAGTGCCAAATCCTTTTCTAAAACAGGAAGCTGGAAATTACAAGATGGAGAGCTTAATTTAGAGGGTGTAGACTACAAATATAAAGTGGAACTCGATCAGTTAAGACAGCTCGATCTGTCAGGGAAAGAAATTCGGGGTGAATTGGCAGAACGCTACGTGCTCCGTTTTGCGAATTGACCCCTTTCTATTTTTACCGGTGTTCCTCGCAGAGCTCTTTCAGTTTCTTAACAACAAAGTCGATTTCTTCCTTCGTGTTGTATTTGCTAAATGAAAATCGAACAGCAGGTTTATCGTCGTCTGTTCCAAGGGCTTGAAGCACATGACTGCCCAGTTGCGAGCCAGAACTACATGCACTTCCTCCCGAAGCCGAGATACCGGCAATATCGAGGCTAAATAGCAACATATCTGCCATCTCTGTACAGGGAAGGGATACGTTTAAGACGGTGTAAAGAGACGCTTCCGCTGCAATATTTCCGTTAAATGTAATTTCGGGGATATTTTTTTGCAGTTCCGTACGCATATAGTCTTTCAACTCTTGAATATAAATCCGATGGCTTTCCATGTCTTGATAACACAATTCCAAGGCCTTTGCCAAGCCGACGATGCCGTAAACATTTTCCGTTCCGCCACGCATATTTCTTTCCTGCGCGCCACCGTAAAGGAGCGGACGAATTTTATTTTTACCGTTAATATAGATAAAACCTACCCCTTTTGGACCGTGAAATTTATGAGCAGCGCCCGTCAGAAAATCAATATGTAATGTAGAAAGGTCGTGTTTATAATGCCCCATGGTCTGCACCGTATCCGAATGAAAAACCGCATTAAACTCCTGGCATATTTCCGAAATTTTATGGATGTCGGTCAAGGTGCCGATTTCGTTGTTGGCATGCATCAGGGACACAAGGGTCCGTGGGTTTTGAGATAACAATTCCCTTAGATGGTCTACATCAACATTGCCTTTTCCGTCTACGTATACAAAATCCAACTGTATAATGCCTTGCTGCGCTAAATCCTCCATCGTATGCAAAACAGCATGATGTTCCAAGGCGGAAGTAATTGCATGTGTTATACCGAGATCCGCGATGGATCTAACAATCGCCATATTGTCTGCTTCTGTACCTCCCGATGTAAAGAAGATTTCGGAGGGCGATGCTTTTAACAAGCCTGCTACCGTCTTTCTTGCCTTTTCTATAATAGTCTTGGCTTGACGACCGTGCGCATGGATAGAAGAGGGGTTGCCAAAATGTTCTTGCATAGCCTCTACCATGACCTTTGTTACCTCTGGATCTAATGGCGTCGTGGCGGCATTATCGAAATATACTTGCATGATGGCAAAAATAAGGAAATTTTATGTTCTTTTTTTCCTCAAAAAAGAACCAAAAAAATCGTCGCTGGGAACTTTTGCATAATGGGTAAGTGCAAAAGGAAAATTTCTACAAATGCAAAGTTCCAAGGCAACCTTAACGGTTAAGGGTGGGGGAGTGCAATTTACCACCCCGTCCAACGGGCACTCCTCCAACGGAGGGGGAATAGCGTAGCTGAAAGCGATCATTATCGCAATGCGATTATACAGATCAAAACGGCCTTATATTGTTCTGCGTTCATTTTGGTATCCATGAGCTCACTTCGTTCGGTTTTGTCTCCTTTTTTGTCAAGAAAAAAGGAGGAAAAGAACTTTTCTTAAAAAGCAGAAAAACAGAAAACAACCCGCCGAATAATGCCAAATACAAAATCAAATCACCATTTTTGGTATAAAAAGTCAACTCTTCATTCAAGTTGATTTCCTGTGCCAGCGCATCCGCGGTCCACCAGGCTGTTTTTTGGACAATATCGCCGCGTTGATTGATGAAACCGGAAATCCCAGTGTTTGCAGAACGGGCTACCCAACGCCGGTTCTCTATCGCCCGTAGTTTGGCATAGAGTAGGTGTTGGTCTTTTCCGGAGGTGTTGCCCCACCATCCGTCGTTGGTCACGATGGCGATAAACTGTGCGCCTTTCCGGATATATTCGGCCACATAATCGCCCCAAATAGATTCATAGCAAATAACAGGGGCTGCTCCAATGCCACTTTGAGAATAGAATACCGATGGTTCTTCTTGGCTGCCATACCCTCCTGTAGAGCCACCGAAATGCGCAAAAAGAGGCTTCATAAAACTTAGTGTCTCGCCAAAAGGAAGCTGTTCTACACCAGGAACTAGCTTCGATTTATGGTAGAACTGCAGTTTACTGGATTGATCTATCAAGACGGCAGCATTAAATGGGTCAAGGAAGACACCGTTACCATAATCTCGGGCAGTTGAGGTTTTCGCGTAATTATAAATTTGATAACTTTCAATACCCGAGAGTACATTGCCGTTCTTGTATCGATTGAGGAAATCTATCACCCGTTCATAAGCCGGATGGGCTCTAAATTGCTCTTCATCAATTGCACCCCGTTCGGACGAAAGAGCTGTTTCTGGCCATAGGAAAAACTCGGTATTCGGTTTAGCAACGCGCTCCGATAGTTCTAATAGCGTAGTTAGTTGTTCCGCCGGAGGAATCAACCCAAACTTTCCATACGGGTCAATATTAGGTTGAACCACCACAACTTCCGATGGGTTGGTGTGCTCGACGTACGTATTATATTGTATAATGGAAGCCCCGATAGGCAGTGCCAAAGTCGCCGTAATAGCGATCATAAGTTTTTTGGAATGAAAGACTTCTATTTTTTCGCGTTTTTGCCAGATAAACATAAACACGAATAAATTGACTGCCCAAATCCACACCGTACCCCCAAAAACGCCCGTAAAGCTATACCACTGAACAAGCTGGTGAAAATTAGCAAAGCCATTGCCCAACGTCATCCAAGGAAAGGCTAAATCCCACCATTGGTGTAGAAACTCGTATCCCAACCAAAAAGAAACCAGACCGATAAAACTATAACCGATGGCTGTTCTCTTGCGGAGTTGATAGTAAAGCCGAAAAACAAGTGCCATTAGTAGCGGAGCCAGCCCGAAAGGAATGAGTGAAATGAGCAGCGATACATAGGATGGTAAATACGCATTCATGGCATTGTATACCCAATAGATAGAAGCCGTATTCCATATAAAACCAGTGAGGAAACTCAACCAGAAGATCTTTTTGCCTTTATGCGTATAATTCCCCCTCATAATTTTTTCAATAGCAATGAGTAAGGGTACGAAACCCACAAACAACAATGGACTGCTATAGGGGACTGGTGGCCAAGCCAACCATAAAATAACTGCGCTTAAAAGTGCTAGAAGATAATTTTGTTTCATGAGTGGATAAACTGTCTTTTAAAGGCCGCATGGCATATCCAGATGATCTGTATTTTTTATAATCACGGATATTTCACAGATCAGAGCTGTGATAAAAGTTCTGATTTTTTGTTTTCGTATTCGGATTGTGTGATGAGCTGCCGGTCATAAAGTGTTTTAAGCTTTTTTAGCTTTTGTGTAAGCTCATCGTCTCCTACAACGGATATATTGGATTCTGTTATTTTCTCCTCTTTGTTTTTCTCCGTAACCGGCGGTATTGCTGGTTCATCAACAACGGGTTGCACCGGTATCGTGAGAGGCTCAATCGGCCTTTCCGCTGGAATAACCGGAGTAGGTTCTTCGCTTTTATTGCCTGCTGGATTTTCCAACGCTGTTTTAATAAGCTGATATAACTTTCGAGCCTGCACCTTTGGAATATAATCAATGGTGAGATTTTCCCCTGTAAACGGTATGACCGTCACTTTCGATCCAAAGATTTCCTCCTTGAATGCAATATCTTTGATGTCGTTCCAAGAAAAAATTTCAAAATTTGTTGCTAATCCCAGTTTTGTAAACTCACAAAGGAAAATACGCTTGTTGCTGATCGTGATACTGTCGGGCAGTAGCGTCACCGCTGGTTTCTTCTGCAGCGAGATGTATTGTATAAATTCGCCTGCCGTTAAAATATCGACAATTTTGTCGTGGATTCTTTCCGCCACTTTGGCATCCTGTCCATCCTGAATAAATTTATCTACACTCATTATTTATGTCATTAATCGTAATCAGTAACTATATAGTTAACCAATTTTCACGCATCACCCTTTCCCTGCTACACAAAATACAAATTCCCCCTTAATAGCGTGTTGTTCAAAATGTAATTTTAGCGTTGCAAGGGTGCCTCTTATCGTTTCTTCGTACAATTTACTGATTTCCCGTGAAATAGCGGCTTCTCTTCCTTCCCCAAAATATTGTATAAATTCCTCAATGGTTTTAAGGATACGATGCGGAGATTCATAGAAAATCATCGTCCGTTTTTCTTCTGCCAATTGTTTCAGCCGCGTTTGGCGTCCTTTTTTGACGGGCAGGAAGCCTTCAAAACAAAACCGGTCGTTCGGCAGGCCCGAATTGACAAGGGCAGGTACAAAGGCGGTGGCGCCGGGTAAGCATTGTACAGCTAGCCCCTCTTTAATCGCTTCCCTCACCAACAAAAAGCCGGGGTCAGATATGGCAGGGGTTCCGGCATCGGAAATTAATGCTATCTGTTGGCCCTCTTTCAGAAATCGAATAATTTCCGCAACAGCCTTATGTTCATTATGTTGGTGATGGGCAAAGACCTTTTTGTCGATGCCAAAATGCTTAAGAAGAGGAGCACTTGTACGCGTATCCTCCGCTAAAATTAAGTCGACCTCTTTCAAAATACGTATCGCTCGAAAGGTCATATCTTCCAGATTGCCAATAGGCGTAGGTACGAGATATAGCATGATCAAAAATAAGCATTAGTTATGAGTTATAAGTGATGCGTTATGAATTATATGTTGAAGGGAGTAATTTCCGGTAGGTGTAATATGTATTTTAAAGAAAGAGTGATGTTTTTAAAAGATATTATAAAAAAAATATCCCCCTCGGGGTGAGGGGGATTAGTCTTCAAAATCGTTGAAGTCGTCGCCATCATATGCAAACTCAAGTAAGTCTGGATAGATGTCTTGTTCGAAAATTTCTAAATCTTTTAACATGTTACTATTTTATTTTATATTACAAATATACTACAGTCATATGAACTCTACGTGATACTTATATCAAATAATTGTTAATATGATTGATAATGACTCTAAAGTATGTAATATTTTTAACAATTACAAATTATTAATACGAATATTTCATTAAAATAGCCTTTTAGTTGATATATTGACTGGTTTGAGGTATTTTGATTACACTTCTCGTGTTTTTATTATCTTTGCTCCTCTAATTTACTTATTCATTTTATGTTACAGATAAATTATATCCGTGAAAACAAAGATGCAGTCCTTGAACGATTGGCAGTAAAGAATTTTAAAGACATGGAATTGGTTGACGAAGTCATTCAATTGGACGAGTCGCGTCGTAAAATTCAGAACGAATCGGATGCGATTGCTGCGGAAGCCAATGCTGCTGCCAAGCAGATTGGGGATTTGATGCGTCAAGGAAAAAAAGAAGAAGCCGAAGCCGCGAAATCCAAGTCGTCCGGATATAAGGAGCAAGTAAAAGCGTTGACCGAAAAACTGGCGGAAGTTGAACAAACATTGCAAGACAAGATTGTGCAATTGCCGAATTTACCACATGTATCCGTTCCGGTAGGGGTTTCTGCTGAAGATAATGAAGTGATATTGGAGTATGGGGTTGTACCGCAACTGGGAGAGTCGGCGTTGCCACACTGGGAACTGTTAAGCAAATATGATATTGTCGATTTGGAACTCGGGGTAAAAGTAACCGGAGCAGGTTTTCCAGTCTATAAAGGGAAAGGAGCTCGGTTGCAACGTGCCCTCATCAATTTCTTTTTAGACCAAGCCGTAGAAGCTGGCTACAATGAGGTACAGGTGCCTATTCTGGTTAATGAAGATTCGGCATTTGCAACTGGACAACTCCCGGATAAAGAAGGGCAGATGTACCATGTTGGTGATGACGATTTTTATCTGATCCCCACAGCGGAGGTACCGGTGACGAATCTTTACCGCGGTACGATTGTGAAAGAAGAACAATTTCCGATCAAGCATTGTGCGTATACGCCATGCTTCCGCAGGGAGGCAGGTTCATACGGTGCGCACGTCCGCGGCTTGAACAGACTCCATCAGTTTGATAAGGTAGAGACCGTACAGATTGTACATCCAGATAAATCATACGCGGTACTGGAAGAAATGAGCCTATATATACAAGGCTTATTGCAACAACTGGAATTACCGTACCGCGTATTGCGTTTATGTGGCGGAGATATGGGCTTCACTTCTGCGCTGACGTATGATATGGAAGTGTTCAGTGCAGCACAGCAACGCTGGTTAGAGGTGTCGTCCGTGTCCAACTTTGAGACCTACCAATCTAATCGTTTGAAAGTACGGTTTAAAGACGAGAACGGCAAAATGCAACTAGCACATACTCTTAATGGCTCAGCATTGGCACTACCCAGAATTGTAGCCTGTATTCTAGAAAATAACCAGACCGAAAAGGGCATACGTATTCCCGCCGTTTTGGTTCCTTATACCGGTTTTGAATGGATTGATTTGGCGTAACGACTTGTTACAGGAATATCAAAAGCCCCATAAAGTGAGAAGCTTTATAGGGCTTTTTTATGCGTCATACTTTGGGATTGTCTCGGTAAATACAACTTGCTAAATAATAAGGATATTATAGGGACTTTATACGGACCTCGTTCGGACCTTATTCGGATAAAAGCGAAAAATGTGCGTTCTATGTCCTTAAGACTTCGCTCTAATATAAGCCATAATAAGGAACTTGATATGAATTTATTCTTTTCTCGGTTCCATTCTCGCTAAATACTGATCATTATCATCTTCAAAAAGAATCTGTACCACCCAACCTTCTTCATGGGCGATTTTAATGAGTTCCTGCTGGTCGATATATAACCAAGGAAACGGTTTCCCGAGAATGCCCTTATATTCATACTGGAAACGGATCTCGCCCAAGTAATATTCCGGTTTAGGAATGCGGTATTCTTCGTATAAATAGGAAATATCAGACGAATCAAAGAGCAGTTGCCCTCTCTCAGACAACAGCTTTTTGCTGTGACGAAGTAAATCCCGTAACCCGGTGATGGTACCGGCAAGACCAATACCGTTCATCAGGAATAGAAGCGTGTCGTAATTTCCATTCTGCAACGTGAAGAAATCATGTTGAATAATATGCCGCACACTGCGTTTTTTCATGATGCTGCACGCAGATTCCGATATTTCCAAAGCATCCACCTGAAAACCTTTATCTTGTAGGTATAGTGCATGGCTGCCGACACCAGCTCCTACATCCAGTACATGGCCATCACAAAGCGCAAGCGCAATATGTTCCAATTCTGGGAAATCGGTCTCATCCCGGAAAAAGACTTCAATAGGCATTTCTTCGATATCGCCATAACTGCTATGTAACAATAGCGGATCATTTAATTCTTGAAGCATGTGAAAATCATACAAAGCTTCTCCATATACATCACGCTCCATTAATCTTCTATTTTCAATATTTGTTTGGCAATAGCTATTTCGTTGCGGTCGCCGGTGTGCTTACCCGGTTCATCGGAAAGTTTAATGACGGTCGTCCAGTCGCCGTCTTCCGGTTTAGCCTCTACCATTTTTAAAACGATATTCATGCGCGGTAGACCGACATCATTCGTGAAGTCCGTCCCTATACCGAAGGAGATGCCGATTTTCCCCTCGCAAAAGCGAACGATATTTTCGACTTTATCGTAGTCCAGTCCGTCCGAAAAAATGATGGTTTTCGACTGCGGGTCGATTCCTTGCTGTTTATAATGTTCGATAGTCATTTCGGCGAAAGTAATAGGATCCCCGCTGTCGTGCCGCACACCATCGAACAATTTGGATAATTTTTTATCGAATTGTTTGAAGAATACTTCCGTCGTATACGTGTCTGATAGCGCGATACCTAAGTCGCCCCGATATACGTCCGACCAATGTTCAAGCCCAAGCAGATTGGCCATTTTGTATCCATATTTCGCGGCATGAAACATGAACCATTCATGGGCGTGGGTGCCAATAGGTGTTGTTTCGTATTTCATCGCAAAATGTACATTCGATGTGCCGATAAAAGTCTTGGACGGGTGGTTTTTTAAGGTGCGGATAACGAGATCGTGTACTTCGTAGGAATGGCGACGTCGGGTACCAAAATCGGCAATGGTGATATTCAATTTATCGTATTTTTCCATTTTATCTTCCGCTATCTGGCAAACCTCTTCGTTGGCGACACGCGCCGTCCCGTCCATTTCGTAATACAGTTCGCAGATTAATGACATAATCGGCACTTCCCAAAGAATGGTACGGTACCAATAGCCATCTATCGTGACGGACAGCTCACCACCAGTTTGTGTAATGTAGACCTCATCGGGATCATAGCGATAACCTTGTAGGAAATCCAGATAGGTCGGGTCGATATAAGGACATTTGGTGCGTAAAAATTCTTTCTCTGCTTTGGTAAGTTTAAGCCCTGCCATCTCGTTTAAAGCATCTTTTAGCAACTTGTCAAAGCCACGAGGAAACTGGTGTTTGCCTCGGTTGATGAACGCATAACGGGCTCGTGCCCTAGGAAACAATTTACTGGCGGCAAATTGCATAGTGAATTTGTAGAAGTCGTTATCGAGAATGGAGGTGAGTGTTGCCATGTAAAAGCCTTTTTATGTAAAATTAGCGTGAAGTTACGGAATTTCTATAGGGAAATATACGATAAATTCAGTCCCTACACCAACTTTTATTTCATCGGCATAGGAAACTTGATAAGAAGTGAAACCAATGAAAAGATCTAAACCGATACATAAAAACAAAAAGCTTAATGGAATTTTTGTTAATAACAAGCCTCCTGTTTGCAAGAGCAAAACAGGAGGCTATCGCATCAATATAAAACAGAAAGTTTTTATCTGCTACCTCGACTAGACGAAGAAGAGCGATTGCTTCTACTATTTGAAGTTGCCGATCCGCGCGACGAAGAATTGCTACTGCGTTGTACGCTGGATCTGTTTGAACTGTTCGAACGGTTTACACTGCTCGAAGAGCTGCTGCGCGAACGATTAACCTGTGCAGGTGCGCTGCTCCGCTGGCTAGTTTGCTGCACGTTGCGGGAAGGCGTAGACTGCTGACGAGGCTGACTGCTACGCGAGGGCGTCTGCGTACGGTTAGGCGTAGTACGTTGTACCCTACCGCGATTATTTTGTTGCGGTTGTGTGGTAGTCCTGCGATTCACCTCGCTTCGTTGTTGGGAGCGGTTATTAGACTGCTGACTCCGCGGTTGTGTCGCACGTTGGTTCCGTTGTGTTGAGCTGCGGTTAACATTCGTCCGTTGCTCGTTAGAACGTGTTTGGCGCTGCGTCGATGTACCTTCGCGATTATTGGACGAAGAACGGTTGTTCGTATTCGGTGTCCTTGTCGCCCGTTGATTTTGTGTACGATTGGACGTTGTATTGCCGCGTGTCGCTCGATTTTCTGTCGAACGCTGATTGTTACGATTAGGGTTATCTCCAATATAACGTTCTGTTCTTCCTGTGTTTGACCGTGTAGTGCGACTGTTGCGGCTCGATTCCGAAACTCGTGCAGAATTTCGGTTGCTACGGGTGTTGGCCGCTCTATCCGGACGGTAAATGGAAACCGAACGACTGTCTACACGCGAGCGTCCAGGGCGCTCGGTCGTGCGAACGTTTCGAACAGCTACGCGGCGTCCAATATTAAGTTCAATATCACGACGGGCCGGACCGCCATAATAGCGGTTGTTGTTTACAATATAGGTATTGTTGATAATCGTTGTGCGATTATAGATAGCACGTTGACCGTGAGACCAATGACGGTGTATATGACGGTCGTAAATACGGCGTGAGGGAAGAAATACCCATAAGTTAATTGGGAGACCCACAGAAACCGTAACACCTACTGCAGGAGCCATCGGCGCCCATCCGTAATATCCGCCACCACTTCTCCAATCTACCCATGCCGGACCCCATTCATAACCCGGAATCCACCCCCAACCGCGGTGGTTGGTGTAGACCCAACGACCGTAATGAAACGGTGCCCATCCCCAATCATAGTCGGATACCCAAGTATTACCATATTCGGTCATCGCCCAGTAACCGTTTGTACCGTACGGACGAAAATTAGCTTCTGCCCGTGGAAACCAGATGTCACCGTAGGCAGCGTCTCGATCCCAATGTCCGTATGGAGCTAATTCATCGTAAAATAAATCAAATGAAACTGAACCGTGAGGTTGAGCAGACACTTGTTTACTCGAGAAGACACTAAATGCAAATGCTATTAGTGTAATCAGTATGGGGGATATTTTTATGCTTCTCATGATCTTCGTCTTTATAAATGAAACCATCTGCTGTCTGTATTGTTATGACTGCATAGTAATATAAAAGGTTTAATAAGTTGATCACGTTGATCTTCATAAAAGTTTTTATATTTGCCGAGTACTTTTTTGGAAACCTCATACATACATGGGACGAAAAATAGAAAAATTACTTATCGAGTTCGCCAGAATCCATCGTTTTATGATGAGCTTCCTGCGGGAAGCGGTGTCTCCTCCCTATGAATTTAAAGAGATTATCCGGCAGTGTTATGAAATAGGTTGGAAATCGTTCCCATTAATCAGTTTGACAGGATTTATTGTAGGGTTCGTATTTACCAAACAGTCGCGCCCTTCTTTGGAAGAGTTCGGAGCAACATCTTGGTTGCCGGCCCTCATATCTATTGCCATTGTACGGGCGCTAGCGCCACTAGTGACCGCACTTATTGCCTCCGGAAAAGTTGGTTCTCAGATCGGCGCTGAGTTGAGTTCGATGAATGTGACCGAGCAGATTGACGCCATGGAAGTTTCGGGCACAAATCCAACAAAGTTTTTAATTTCCACACGTATTATTGCCACTACAACCATGATTCCCGTATTGTGCTTTTATGTGGCCGGAATAGGGTTGTTGGGAGGATACCTCAGTATATCGGCAAAAGATGATATCAGTATTCTGGCATTTTTCACACAGGTTTTCGAAGCTATTGCTGCCAAGGATATATTTGCTATGGTAATACGGGCAGTGGTCTTTGGCTTCACGATTGGTTTTGCAAGCACCTATGTCGGATATTATTCTTCCAAAGGAACAGAAGGGGTAGGTAAGGCTGCCAATGCCGCCGTCGTATCTTCGATGTTCCTTGTGTTTATCGAAGAGTTACTTATTGTTCAGTTACTTTCATTGATTGGGTAAACGGATATGGAAAAGAAGATTGTCAATATCAATCAGGACGACGTCGTTATCCGCGTAGACAACGTCAGTAAGTCATTTGGTGACCTGCATGTATTACGCGATGTCGATCTCCAGTTATTTAATGGAGAAAACTTAGTTGTATTAGGGCGATCGGGTACTGGTAAATCCGTATTGATCAAGCTGATATCGGGTTTGTTAAAACCAGATAAAGGCAATATTCATGTGCTAGGAGAGGTGGTAAATCAGTTGGATGAACGCGAATTGCGAAATTTACGCCAGCGTATTGGTTTTTCTTTTCAGAATAGTGCTTTATACGATAGCATGACCGTACGGGAGAATTTGGAATTTCCGTTGGTCAGAAATAAGCGTAATTTGACCAGAACAGAGATTAACAAAGAAGTAGAAGAAGTACTGGAGGGTGTAGGGCTATCGCAAGCGATTAACCAGATGCCTTCTGAACTATCGGGTGGACAACGTAAACGCATAGGGATTGCCCGTACATTGATATTGCGCCCCGATATCATGCTTTATGACGAACCAACAGCAGGGCTTGATCCACTGACTTGTCTGGATATCAATTCATTGATAAATCAGGTGCAGGAACAATACCAAACTTCATCCATTATTATTACCCATGATTTGTCCTGTGCAAAAATGGTCGGAGATAGAATGGTGATGT
Organism: Sphingobacterium arenae; assembly: GCF_014692505.1. Classification (GTDB taxonomy): domain Bacteria; phylum Bacteroidota; class Bacteroidia; order Sphingobacteriales; family Sphingobacteriaceae; genus Sphingobacterium; species Sphingobacterium arenae. The sequence goes on from NZ_JACNYK010000001.1 coordinate 1,525,296, forward strand.
TGTTGGATGGTAAATTTGAAAGGCAAGGAACGTTCGAGGAAATCTTTGATACGGACGATGAACGGGTGAAGCCTTTTTATGATTATAATTTTATCGATTAAAGATATATGAAATATTCACGATTGCAAACCGAACGGAGCGCGCTCATTGATGCAACTGAAAATAGACAATTATCAATAAATACAAGCATCAATGATGTAGTCTGGATATTCCATATGACAATTAAAAAGCAAGTTTTATACATATGAATACAAACGAAAGGAAGCGTTCGCTTACAGTGGGATTATTCGTCCTGATCGGTTTGATTATTTTAGTTGCGGGTATTCTGGTATTGGGTACACAGCAAAATAAATTTAGCAAGAATTTGGTGGTGACGACGTACTTTCATGACGTGAAAGGGTTGAAAGTCGGAAATAACGTCTGGTTTTCGGGTGTAAAGGTAGGGATCGTCAAGGAAATAAAATTCCAGAGCATTGACGATGTAAAGGTAATAATGCACATCGAAGAGAAGTCCAGTCAGTTTATTCGGGAGGATGTCGTCACCAAGCTCGGTTCTGATGGATTGATCGGAAACGCTATCGTTAACTTGGTGGGTGGAACGGACCAAGCTCCGCCTATAAAGGACGGTGCGGTTATTAAATCCGTGACAGGTACGGATACAGATGCCATGTTTGCAACATTACAGACAAACAATGAGAATTTGGTGGAAATAACGAAAAACTTTGCGGTTCTTTCTCAACAAATGGTGGAGGGAAAAGGTGCTGTTGGCGCTCTAATGACCGACTCCACTATCGCACTTTCGTTAAAAAGTTCTGTGAACTCGTTAAATAAGGTGATGACAGATGTCAATAAAGCATCGGGAAATCTCGCAGTTTTGATGGATAAGCTGAATAGTAATCAAGGGCTCATTCATGATTTAACGACCGATACGGCTGTTTTTGCCAGCTTACGGGCGTCAGCCTCCCAATTGCAGGACGTGACCACGACAGCCTCTACGTTGATGGAAAATCTGAATACGACTTCGGCTCGCCTAAACGATAAAGATAATGCGATCGGTGTATTGACTAATGATCCAGAAGCGGCAGCAGAAATTAAACAAATCCTGCGAAACCTCAATATGAGTACAGAAAAACTCGATGATAATATGAAGGCACTGCAAAGCAACTTCCTGTTTAGAGGGTATTTTAGAAAGCAACAAAAGGAGCAGGAAAAGCTCGCAAAGGATTCCTTATAGTTATTCGAATGGGTGTGACGGATAAAGATGTTATCTACGAAGACAACCACTATCTTGCCATAAACAAACGAGCGGGCGATATTGTCCAAGTTGATGATACCGGCGACAGGTCGCTAGAAGATATGGTGAATGTTTATCTTACGGCCAAATACCAAAAGCCAAATGGTGCTTTCGTGGGTGTTATTCACCGACTGGATCGGCCCGTTAGCGGGATGATTCTTTTTGCAAAAACAAGTAAGGGGTTGGATCGTATGAACCGGCTGTTTCACGACCGAAAGGTATCAAAAACTTACTTGGCCATAGTTCGGATGCGCCCGCCTAAAGAGGCCGATACGTTGAAGAACTGGTTGCTGCGTGATCGAAAGAAAATGGTTACCAAAGCCTATGACCGGGAAGTGAAAGGGGGTAGTTTTGCACAATTGGATTACGAAGTTTTAGGTATCCTCGATGGCTACTACCTCTTGAAAGTAACCCCTCTCACTGGGCGTACACATCAGATTCGCGCGCAATTAGCCTATATGGGTTGCCCCATTGTAGGAGATAATAAGTACGGCTACCCTCGAGGAAGCCTCCGCCGTACGATTTGTCTACATTCTCGTTCTCTGGAATTCATCCACCCTATCAAAGATGAAAAGTTGACGCTTACTGCAAAATTACCGGTTGACGGTTTTTGGGAACGGTTTAATGTGCTGTTGAAGTCCTAAATTATTATATTAAAAGGTTTATACTTTTTTTGTTTTAAACAAATAACTACTCGATGGGGTTTTACTAGAAATAAGTCAAAATCTACATGATATGAATGCTAAAAGACTGATAAGAGGAAAAGCCTTTATAAACGGACGATGGATAGAGGGTACAAATACATTTGATGTGGTAAACCCCGCCTCCGATACGGTTGTTGAAAAAGTAGCAAATCTAACCGTAACCGAAGTACATGATGCGGTAGACGCAGCATATAAAGTTTGGTCATCTTTTAAAATTAGTGATACCTCGCAGCGCGCATCCATGTTGGAGCGTTGGTATCAATTGATTATGGAGCATAAACGGGAGCTGGCGGAGATTATAACGCTGGAATCGGGAAAAGCGTTGGCCGATAGCTTGGGGGAAGTGGATTATGGGGCATCCTTTGTGTTATGGTTTGCGGAGGAGGGCAAGCGGGCTTATGGGGAGACCATGCCTGCACCGAAGATATCAAACAGAATACTTACAATTAAACAGGGAGTGGGGGTCGTCGCAGCAATAACACCATGGAATTTTCCACTAGCGATGGTGACGAGAAAAATCGCTCCGGCTATTGCAGCAGGCTGTACAGTGGTGCACCGCCCGGCTTCACAGACGCCATTGACTGCTTTAGCGCTTGCTATTCTCTCGGAGAAAGCCGGCTGGCCGGCTGGGGTATTAAACGTCGTGACGGGGACTGATTCTTCGGGCATCGGTTATGAGTTGAGTACAAATCCGTTAATCAGAAAATTATCGTTCACCGGTTCGACTTCTGTTGGGAAGTTATTGATGAAGCAAGCCGCAGATAATGTAAAGAAGGTTTCTTTGGAACTTGGGGGAAACGCTCCATTTATTGTATTTGAGGATGCGGATATGGACGCTGCTGTCGAAGGCGCTATGTTTGCGAAGTTTCGTAACGCCGGACAAACTTGCGTAGCTATAAACCGATTTTTAGTACAGGATTCTATTTTTGATAAATTTTCAGAGCGATTAGCGGACGCTGTAAAAGCATTGCACGTTGGGAATGGATTGGATGACGGTGTTCAGATCGGGCCAATGATCAATAAAAACGGGTTGGTCAAAGTCCAGGAACATGTGGCAGACGCTATTGATAAGGGAGCTCGCATATTGACAGGAGGTAAGGTAATCGAAGGATTGTTTTACGAACCTACAGTCCTAGTTAATGTACCCGAAAATTCGCTGATTGCAAAGGAAGAAACTTTTGGGCCAGTAGCTTCGCTATTTCGGTTTACTACTGAAGAGGAGGCTATCCAAATGGCAAACGATACAGAATTTGGACTCGCGGCCTATTTTTATAGTAATGATGTACACCGTTGCTGGCGCGTTGCAGAGGCCATTGAAGCTGGGATGGTTGGAGTGAACGAGGGGCGGATTTCATTTGCTGGAGCGCCGTTTGGCGGAATCAAGGAATCTGGTGTCGGCAGAGAAGGCTCAAGGTATGGCCTGGACGAATACCAAGAAATAAAATATATAAATTTTGGCATGGCTGATAGATAAATGGCGGTGATTACGCGAAACCATAAAATTTTGGTATTTTTGTGCATGATTTCGAAATGGAAGCCCCTGTTGGTTGTAGCAACATTCATCGTGTTGGGTATCTTATGTTATACGGAGGTATCTGCCCAATGTGCAATGTGTTCCTTAAACGCGGAGAACAGCGCGACCAATGGCAATACGCAAGGTAAAGGATTGAATGATGGTATCCTCTTTCTATTGGCTATTCCCTATCTGATTGCCATAGGAATTGGTCTATTGTGGTATAAAAAATACCGGAAGAACAGTTCAAAAAAAGTATCACCTTTTGGAGAGCAAATCTAATATGGCAACATCTAGGTTTTCGGCGATGATACATTCTAAATGTCCGAAATGCAGGGTTGGGAATGTCTTTGAAGGAGCGGCATACGGTTTTAAAAAACAAAAAATGCACGAACACTGTCCGCATTGTGGGCTAAAGTTCGAAATAGAACCGGGTTACTTTTATGCGGCGATGTATGTGAGCTATGCTTTTTCCGTCGCAGAAGTAGTCACTTTAGGTTTGGCAACAGGCCTGTTGACAAAAAGTGAATCACCTTGGGTATATGTTTTAGTCCTTTTGGCGGCTATACTGATTTTTGCACCGTTTAATCTTCGCTATTCTCGCTTGGTATTGTTACATTACCTTTCGCCAAAAATTATTTATAACCCGAGCTACCAAGATGCCTTAAAAAAGGACTAAAATAATCCTTTTTTGAGTTTGTTATTCCAGCGATAAATATTGCATCTTGCTGTCAAAAATAAAAGCTTTCTCGGTATGGTTGGTTGCGAGATACGTTTGTAATTCGGCTACGACATCTTCTTGAAACTTAACGATTGCGGCGTGGTCGGTTGCCAGAAACTGTACACAATACGTGTTGCCTTCGTGGGGAGAGTCCAACATTTTTAACAATGTCGTCTCATAATTACTTGCGCGTAAATGTGATTTGAGCCATTGAATCACTTTATGGTGGCTGCTATCCTCGACAATAACGGAGATATTATATAAAATCATGCGCAAAGATACGGGAATAACAAGAAATGAACAAAGCGATATAAATCCCCGTATAGGTTCTTCTATAAAATATCCGCGATTGTGGCATACGAACGCGAATGAAATAGAGATAACCTTGTAAAAATAAGGTTGCACATACTATATTTAATAAAAAAATAACAATATTTGAAATTGCAATAGATTGGAATATGTTTAGATGTTTGCTTTGGGTATTTGCTGTATGTTTCTTTGTCGCTTCCGTTTCATGTGAAAACAAACAAAATACGAAGAAATTAATCCCCATTGAAGATTTTTTCGTCAAGCCGGAAAAAAGTAACTTCAAAATATCCCCGGATGGTCGTCGGATTGCTTATTTAGGGATAGACGACCATTGCAGGAATATTTTTGTTTTGGATTTACAGAACAAAAGAAAATCCAAACAACTTACCTATCAGTCGGATATGAATGTGCAGTATTTTTTCTGGGCGTCTGACTCCTTGATCATATATTCCAATAGTCACTCACCGCAGGATAGTCTGCGTATTTATAGTATCCTTGTCGACACGGAAAAAACAACACCGTTATTGCCCGTTAAGAAAGCTCGATTACGGTGGTTAGCACCGCATACATTATATGGAGATTATTTGCTTGCTACGCTAAACGATCGAGATTCGACCGTATTCGACTTGTATAAAATTTTTGTAGATGGCACGGCTCCCGAATTATTGACACGTAATCCGGGCAATATTTCCAAATGGTTTTCGTCGCCAGATGGAAAAGTACGATTGGCGATGACCAATGATAGCGTACAAGAAAGTATCTTGTACAGAGCGGAAGAGGATATGCCTTTTCGACAAGTTACCACAACCGATTACCAGACATCGATAAGACCTTTGGGGTTTGTGAGGGATTCCGATACGCTCATCTATGCGCTGTCTAACCATAATAGAGATCGATTGTCTTTGGTGGAATACAACGTGTCTACAGGAGAAGAAGAACGGTTAGTCTTCGAAAATTCAGAGGTAGATATTGAGCCAGTCGGATATGCTGAACATCTGCAAGAACTTATTTATAGCCAATACACGATTAATAAGGTGAAAAGACATTTTTTTCACTCCACCGTTCAACAATATTTCGAAAAGCTTTCTGCGAAATTCGATAACCAATCTATTGATATTATTGATACAGATACCAGTATGCGTCAATGGCTTGTTAAAGTTTATACGGACGTAGATGCCGGTGGAATTTATCACTATGATGTGCAACACGATACAGCGGAACTATTGGAAGAGATGAATCCGAAATTATCAGCGGTATCCCTATCTCCGAAAGAACCTGTTGGTTTTCAAAGTCGAGATGGTCTGACATTGCATGGCTACCTAACTTATCCACTAACCGGAAAGCGGGAGGGATTACCGGTAGTCGTACTGGTACACGATGGACCCTATCGTCGCGAAACAAGTGACTTTGATGCGGAGGTACAGTTTCTTGCAAACAGAGGCTATTTGGTGTTTCAATTGAATTATAGAGGATCGGCAGGCTATGGAAAGAAATTCTGGGCAGCTGGATTCAAGGAATGGGGGGGGAAGATACAAGCCGATATGATCGACGGCGTGACTTGGTTGATACATCAAGGGATTGTCGACAAGAATCGAGTGGCTATCATGGGAACTGGTTTTGGAGGGTATTCCGCGTTACATGCAGCTACCTATAATTCATCCTTTTATAAGTGCGCTATTTCCATGTCGGGGTATACCAATTTATTTACCTATTTCAGAGAAATTCCGCCTCATCATCAACACTACGTTCGTCTTTTCTACAATATAATCGGTGATCCAGTTACAGAATACGAGATGTTCAAGGCAATATCACCCGTCTTTCACGCAGATAAGGTGAAAATCCCGGTGCTTTTTGCACAAGGAGGAAAAGATAGATTCAGTTCGTTGACGGACGCAAATCAATTTGTACAGAAATTGAAAAACAATAATGTGCCGATTAAGTATATATATAGAGAAGAGGAAGGAAGACGATTTAGAAGCGAGGAAAACATTATAAACTATTATCAAGAAGTAGAGGCTTTTTTAAATAAGTATCTATAACCGCATGGCGTATAACCAGCTAAAATACCGAAAGAATTTTGGGTTGCTGATTGCTTTTGTAATATTGGTGACGATATTATTTGGTGTCGCTATGCTCGCGGCTCGATCTATGATCGCGAATTTTATCGAAACAGAATTTAACAACAGAAAAGTAGAAGTATTCGATAGATCCGTACAGCCTTTCCATGAGTTTTTTAATGATAAGATCCCTGAGATATCGTATTATCAAGGATATTTGGACTCCGTAAAAGCCGCTTCATACGTTAACGATGTTATTCGAAAATATCCTTTTGTTGATCGCGTTCTTTTTTACGATATTGTTATCACGAATTCCGATTCCATAGATTTAGGTATCAAGTATAATCACTTGCTGCTGTACCCCAAAAACATAACCTCTTTCCATTTAGATAAAGAAAATAGGTTTATTGCCCAACGTCCTGAAAACACACAAACACGCGCTTTTATAGATGATTTTAACACGATGGTGTTGAAGTTTGTCGGCTTTTTAGACCGTGTAAATGAATCGACCAGTATGTCGGACGATGATATTTATCGCGTATTTTACACGTTGAATCCGGGTAAGGTAACTTACATGAATATTCCGCGTATTTCTGACCTATTGGTGTATAAGCATATGATGTTAGCGCCGGATACAAATATTGTTGCCTATGATCAGGATATGTTCATGTTTTTAATTGATCCCAGCAAGATTCAAATTAAAAACGTCGCTTTAAATTTATACGAAAAAATTGAGATACAACCCATTGTTTCGGGTAGCGTGAGTGATCAGAATTTCTATCTGCAAACCGAATTGCCCCTTCCGGGAGCATTGTCTGATTATAAATTGCAGTATACCAGTTCCGAAACATTTATTAATAAAGAAATTAATAGACGGTTCTTCCCAGTCAGCCTTGGTATATCGGGGGTATATCTCATATTGATCTTGATCGCTTATCTGATTTATCGAAATGTAACGATCAATAGTAGACTGTTCCAGTTGCAGTATGATTTTATCAATAATCTAACCCACGAATTTAAGACACCCGTCAGTGTGATTAAGATTGCTGGAAATAACATTCAGAGCAGTGAGAAGCTTTCAACGGAAGAGCAACGTATGTACGGGAAGATTTTAGACCAGGAGGCCGACAAGTTGAACAGTTTGATGAATAAGTTGTTGTCATTTGCACAAATTGAAAACAAATCGATTAAACCCAATAAAGAGGAGGTAGGCGTAGAGGAGTTTTGTGAACCGATTTTCGAGGCTGTCAGATTAAAATATCCTGATTTAAACTTTTCCTATGTGATCGATGTCCAAAACAATATGATGGTGGATACAACACTTTTATTGAGTGTATTCCAAAACCTGATTGACAATGCTTATAAGTATTCGGAATCGGAGCGAAAGTTCCTTGATATCGACGTGCAACAAAACAAGAAAAATTTTGTTATAAAGTTTAAAGATAGAGGGATAGGTATAAATAAAAAGGAATTTAATAGTATTTTTAAAAAATTTTATAGGGTAAAGAATCAATTCAACCAACAAGGAAGCATTGGTTTAGGTTTGGCGTTCTGTAAGGAAATTGTAGATTTCATGGGAGGCGAGATTAAAGTGGATAGTGTGCCAGATCAAGGCACCACATTTACACTGTTCTTACCCCTAGGACCGAAAAGAACTAAATAATATTATGAGTAAAGATATCACTATTGCTGTAATAGAAGACGACGAAAACTTACGTTTTTTGGTAACACACCGTTTGCAAACGGAGGGGTACAAAGTTATTCAGGCCGCCAACGGCCTGGAGGCCGAAGAACAAATACTGCAAGAGAAGCCCGATGTCGTTCTCTTGGATTGGATGCTTCCTGGCAAAGAAGGTATTGATGTGTGTGAATCCGTGCGTCAGGCTGGTTTTGAGAATATCATTATTATGATGACTGCGAAATCACAAGATGTCGACAAAATTGATGCTTATAGCTACGGTGTAACCGACTATATTACGAAGCCGTTTAATATGGACGTGTTGGTCGCTATGATCGAAAACAAAGTTCGATTCTTCGTTCCCAAAAATAGCGATGTGTATACTTTTGGCCAAACGGAACACCACCCCACCATACATTCCTTGGTAAGAGATGGACGTAAGATCGAGTTAACGATCTTGGAAAATCGAATATTGCTTTATTTTCTACAAAATGTGGGAAAGGAAATTACACGAGAGGAGCTTATGGAGGTTGTTTGGGGTTATAGTTCTAATGTCAATACGCGAACGCTCGATATGCACGTGGTACGGCTTCGTAAAAAAATCGAAACGAATCCCGATAAGCCTCATTATTTACAGACTGTCCGCGGATTAGGGTATAAATTTGTCGATACAGACGAGCAAGAATAATAAAAGAAATTTGTTTTATTAGAAGTTGCTCACTATCTTAGCAGACAACGAGCAAGACCATGTTGTCCTGACAAAGGGCGGTATGGTCTTGTCTTTTTTTAATTTTTTTTGTAAACAAATAAGAAGAAATATGGCAGAAGTAACTTATTACACACAAGAGGGTTTAGATAAGCTGAAGCAAGAGTTACACTATCTAAAAACGGAAGGCCGGGCGAGTATTGCGAAAGCCATAGCGGAGGCCAGGGATAAAGGAGATTTATCCGAAAATGCGGAATATGATGCTGCGAAAGAAGCACAGGGTTTGCACGAAGCAAAGATTGCTAAGCTAGAAGGCGTTTTGGCCAGTGCCCGCCTAATCGACGAATCTAGTTTAGATACGTCAAAGGTATTGGCGTTATCTTATGTGAAAATTAAAAACAAGAAAAACAACGCTGTAATGACCTATCAGCTGGTGTCGGAGACAGAGGCTGACTTGAAAGCCGGGAAGATCTCCGTAAAATCTCCTATTGCGCAAGGTCTTCTTGGTAAATCTGTAGGAGAAGTAGCCCAGGTGGAAGCTCCCGCAGGTGTTATGGAGTTCGAAATCTTGGAAATCTCAAGGTAAAAGATATACGGTTATGTGCGGTTTCTGCCATAACCGCACATCATCTAAGAAATTAAAAAAACGGTTGCGAAAGAGCAACCGTTTTTTCTTTACTAGAATTTTCCAATGCGCGTATGTCGTCTGGTTTTTTCTATTTGGATTTGTGCATTTTTGTTTATCTATAAGGGCATACATGAACTCATTTAAAATTCGGTTCGTGAATACTGGGCATTTTATGTAAATTTGTTTGTTTTGTTTAAAAAAGATAAAAATGTCAACAATTTTTTCAAAGATAGTGTCCGGTGAAATTCCAGCTTATAAGGTAGCGGAAAGTATTGATTATTTAGCTTTTTTAGATATTAGTCCTTTGGCTAAGGGACATGTATTGGTGATTCCGAAGAAGGAAACGGATTATATCTTTGATATTAACGATGATGAATATATGGGTATGTGGGTGTTTGCAAAAATTGTGGCCCAAGGTATAAAAAAAGTGTTTCCTTGCCCTAAAGTGGGGGTTGCTGTAGTCGGTTTAGAGGTGGCACACGCGCATATTCACTTAATACCGATAAATAAAGTGGACGATATGAATTTTGCGCGCCCTAAACTGAGCTTGTCAAATGATGAAATGATGAAAATAGCGGAAGATATCAGAGAAGCTATTTCGGAAGTAACTAATCCATAATTAATGATGTCTAATTGGAAAACGAAAAGATTTCAGTTCAGCTGGTGCTGATAGAATAAATGGAAATTATGCAAGATTTATGGCTATCCTTTCAGCAGATGATGGATCCGGAGTATTTATTAAGCCACGGTGGATTCTATCTCGTAGTGCTGATCGTTTTTGCTGAAACAGGTCTTTTCTTTGGCTTCTTTTTACCAGGAGACTATTTACTATTTCTGGCAGGATTGTTTTGTGCGTTAGGGAAAATAGACGTCGATATTGTGACGATGTATATGGGAATTCTCGGAGCCGGTATTTTAGGGAATTTTACGGGATATTGGTTTGGCTATCGAACGGGGCCTGTACTCTTCAAAAGGAAAGATTCTCTTCTTTTCAAACGTAAATACGTGATTATGGCAGAAGAATTCTATCAAAAATATGGTGGAACAGCCTTGGTCATCGGTCGTTTTGTACCGATTGTGCGTACCTTTGCTCCGATATTCGCCGGGGTCGTGAAACTGAATTTTAAAAAATTCGTTTTCTATAATATCTCCGGTGCGTTCTTATGGGTCAGCTTACTCACGTTGAGTGGGTATTTTCTTGGTGTTAAATTCCCCGCTATCATTAATTATGTAGAATATATCATCGTAGCATTGATTGCTATCGCCTTTCTACCGATTGTTATCGCACTTTTTAAAAGGTGGTTAAAGAATAGAAAAAAAGAAACAAATAAAACAAACAGTAATAACAGTAACGTTAATTAATTAATGAACAAACAACATCCTTGGCATCAGATAGCTCCCGGCAGCGACGTGCCAAATTCGGTCAATGCAATCATTGAAATTACAAATGGCTCTAAAGGGAAATACGAATTAGACAAAGAAACGGGACTTCTTTTACTAGACCGTGTTTTGAGTTCGTCGGTAGTATACCCTGCCAACTATGGTTTTATCCCGCAAACGTATTGTGATGATAAAGATCCATTGGATATCTTGGTTATTTGCTCGGTAGATATTTTGCCGATGACATTGGTTGAAGCGAAAGTTATCGGTGTAATGAATATGATTGATGGCGGAGAACAGGATGATAAAATCATCGCCGTAGCAAAACATGACCCTAAATATAGCTATCTGAACCATATGGAAGATTTGGCACCGCATATTATGAAAGAAATCGTTCAGTTTTTTGAAAGCTATAAGGCGCTTGAGAAGAAAAAAGTGAGTGTGGACGGTATCCACGGTCGTGACCGTGCGCAGGAGATTTTATTGGAAAGTATCGAATTATATAAAAAGGAATTCGGTAATAAATAATCTGTAGCATGGCTCTCGATGTTTTTTGGACGGTATTTTTGGTTTTGGCTAATGGTTTTTTCGTTGCTGCGGAATTTGCAATTGTCAAAGTTCGGGCTTCGCAGATTGAGCTTCAGGCAAAATCGGGTAGCAAAGTTGCCAAAATTGCTAAGAATATCACCGAACACTTAGATGGCTATTTAGCGGCTACACAGCTCGGGATTACATTGGCTTCTCTTGCTCTGGGATGGGTGGGAGAGGCTGTAATGACCCGAATTGTTCATGAGTTTTTTGGTTTGTTCAATGTCGAGTTGACTGGAACATTAGCGAAAAACTTGGGACATGTCTTAGCATTTGGTATTATTACATTTTTACATATCGTTTTTGGGGAATTGGCGCCAAAATCGATAGCTATACAACGGCCGGTGGCAACAACCATGCGTATAGCGGCACCATTGCAGTTCTTTTACTACATTTTCAGACCAATTATATGGGTGTTGAATGGGTTTGCTAATTTCTTGTTACGCCTGATAGGCATTGAAGTAAACCCGCATGACGCGCATCACTCTTCCGAAGAATTACAATACCTGTTAGAAAAAGGAAAAGAAAGTGGCGCATTGAATAATGCGGAGCACGAACTTATTAAGAACGTTTTTGATTTCAATGAGCGTATCGTAAAGAATATTATGGTACCGCGTACAAAAATTGTTGCCGTAGAAGTTACAGATACTACAGAAGAACTCATTACGACAGCTACAGAGGAAGGTTACTCCCGAATCCCAATTTACGATGATAATATTGATCAGATCGTGGGAATCGTACACACGAAGGATTTATTGCCCATTATTGTACAGGGGAAGGAAGTCGTCTTAAAAAATATCATACGTAAGCCTTATTTTATTCCCGAAACGAAGAAAATCAACGACTTGATGGCAGAATTCCAGCAAAAGCGGATTCAGATTGCTATTGTTTTGGACGAATTTGGTGGTACGGCAGGCATGGTAACACTGGAAGATATCGTCGAGGAATTAGTTGGCGAAATTCAAGATGAGTATGATGAGGAAACACCGGTTGTGGAAAAAATTTCGGAAACGGAATATATGGTGGATGCCGGTGCTAGCGTACACGACGTTAATGGATATTTACCACTAGAACTACCCGAGAGTTCTGACTATGACACCATGGCCGGTTTAGTGAGTCACTATTTTGAAAAGATTCCCGATGTGGGGGAGGTTCGCGTGGCCGCGGGTTATTCATTCACGATTATGAAGAAAACCCAGCAAAACATTGAATTCGTGAAATTGGAACTGCTAGAGACACCATACGATGATATTGATGAAGAGTAGAACCTCATAACGTTCAAACATGCATTTGTTTTACACACCCACTATCGAGCCGCATTATACAGAATTCATGCTTACCGAAGACGAAAGTAAGCATGCTGTTCGGGTGCTGCGCCTAACCGCTGGGGATGACATCTATTTGATTGATGGTGTTGGAGGGTGGTATACGGCTAGAATTTTGGATCCGCATCCCAAGCGAACAACATTGTCTATACTGCAGGTAAAACAGGGTTATGAAAAGCCAGCATATTACTTACATGTTGCCGTAGCACCGACTAAAAATATCGATCGGATGGAGTGGTTTTTAGAGAAGGCCACGGAAATTGGTATACAGGAGATCACACCGATTATTTCGGATCGTTCGGAACGCAAAGAAATAAAGTTGGAGCGCTTAAATAAAGTCGTTGTCTCGGCGATGAAACAATCGCTTAAGGCGTACCTCCCGAAGATAAACCCAGCAATTTCGCTTTCGCATTTCTTCGAGCAGATAAAATCAGAAGAATATACCACCACAACGATTGCGCATTGTGCCGAAGGGCAAAAACAATATTTAGCCGATATTTGTTCGCCGGAAGAGAAATATTTAATCCTGATAGGACCAGAAGGCGATTTTTCTGAGAACGAAATTGCACAGGCGTTATCTTTAGGATATCAACCTGTTTCATTAGGAAGCAGTCGTCTCCGCACCGAAACCGCTGCGCTAGCAAGTTGCATGGAAATAGCGCTACTGAACCGTTCTTTTTAAAAGAAGGTTTTCTTTAATCAAATTTCTTTTACTCCTTTTTTCTTGACAAAAAAGGAGACAAAAAGTCAAGACTGAATATCGTTCTGCTATTTTTCTTTGTCTATTCCTAAACAAAATAAACTCGCTATGCTCGGACAGTATTTTGTTTTTTACGGAATAATCTTCAGAAAAATGGCCGTAGAACGATATAAGGTCGTTTTAATCCGCACAGTAGCTATTTATTATTGATCGTTCATGTCAACGCGGGTGCACTATCCCTTCCTTAACCTTAATTGTCGCATCCGGATTTTTGACAACTGTAGAAATCCTCTCCTTGCACTTTCCCGCCCTTTCAAACATCCGAAGCGACGAGCTTTTTGTTTCTTTTTCGCGGAGAAAAAGAAAGAAGAAAAAGTTATTTAACTAACACAGCATCTACAATTTGAATCTCTGCATTCCCCTTTAGAGGTTCCGGATTAAACACCATTTTACCTTTTACCTTAATGGGTTCCTCTGTAAACCTTACAGATTCCGTCTTCATGAAAATTTCGACCATGGGAGGTATACCATTGCTTCCACAGAAAGCGCATTGCATAACGGGAAGCACCGATAGCATAAACGTCTGGTGATTGCGACCACTGTTTAATGGCACAAGATAGCCCGGAAGTTCTACCACTTTGTTTTCTAAGGCTTTTAGAACGGGTGGATAGTGGGGGGTATATACCTTTTTATTGTTCTCTGTAGTCACTTTATACATCATTTTATCGACAGCTTCCCAAGTGCTGTTCATCATAGGCGTATGGTCAGGCACATTGGCATCTGGAAATTGTCCGATTTGAGCTTTTGCCAAACCCGATGTAAATACAGTAATAATAAATGCTAATATATAGATCTTTTTCATCTTCATTTATCTGCTAAAATTGTTGAAATGGATGTTTTGTAGGCTTTAATAGCCGGAATAATTGCCGCTAAGATGCCGAGCAGGCAAGCAGCGAGGACTAAAACCAGTTCCCGTCCGTGAATATGAAAAGCCTCCATAAAATCTGCACTTTCAGTGGTTTGCTGACTAATAGCATACAAGGCCCCATGTCCAAGCAGTAATCCAAGTACTCCACCTACCCATGTAATCACTAAACCTTCGACTAATACCAAGCTGAAAAGTTTAGTTTTAGATGCGCCCATTGAACGCATGATAGCGAGGTCGTATTTACGCTCTTTCAAAGCGTTATAAAGACTAATAAACACACTTAGACCTGCGATAAGCATGATAATATAAGCCAGGATAGCAAGAGAATCTAATCCTACGCCCATTAGTGAGAATAAACGGGAGCTTTCGATTGCCGGCGATGCAGCCTGCATATCGGTTGATTCGTTCACCAAACGGGGAATAACCCCCATTGCCGCCGGCGAACTATATTTGATCAACAAGGCTGTCACTTCCTCACCGCGGTCTTCCAGCATATCCGCTCCAATGCTTTTGACGAACATATCTTTCGGTTTTTCAGAAACCATTTCATCATGATCGTGTACATCCTCGTCATGTTTATGCTCTCCATGTGCATGCTCGGTATGGTGCTCGTGTACATGGTCGCTGTGATCATGTTGATGGGCTTCGTGCTGATCATCGTCGTGTTTATGATCCGGATCGTGGTCATGCTCATGCGGTTCCCCATGTTCGTGTTCATGGTCATGCTCGCCATGGTGGAGCCCATGCACATCCCACACGCTTTCCAGATTGCATAAAATAAGGTTGTCCACAATAGATCCCGATTTTTCCAAAATACCGACTATTTTAAACGGATGCTCGTCGTGCACATGTCCATCTTCCGAAAGACCATGAGCTGTATGAAATTCATCACCAATTTTCAGGCCCCTTTTGCGCGCCACCTCGCTCCCTATTACAGCTTCAAACGATGTTGTCCATGGTTCACCGTTTTCTATGGATAGTCCATATAGCTCCAAGTAAGAAGGCTCTGTACCAATGACGCGGTGTCCTTTGAAGTTATCACCTAAAGAGATAGGAACCGCCATCTCGATAAACGGATTTTCGCCGAGTTGCCTGGCCTCTGCCAATGCGATATTACCGGTGGGGTTGTCTACATGGTAAAGCGAACTCAGAATGAGCTGCAAAGGACTTCCCTTTGCTCCGACGACAAGATCGATGTTTTTGGTGTTATTGGTGAGTTGCTTTTCGAACGTATCTCCCGTGATGTAAATAACACACAAAATGGCCACACCGAAAGCGGTGAGTAATATGCTGAGTAAGGTAGAGCCCAGTTGTTGGGTAATGTTTTTCCAGACGAGTTGCAAATTGTTCATGCCTAAAGCTGATAAGAGTTAGCGAATTGATCCTTGATACGCTTATCGTGGGTAGCGATAAGTAGGGTAGAGCCGTAGTCGCTAGCAATGTTGAAAAGCAACTTTAATACGAGATCCGTATTTTTATCATCTAACGATGCCGTAGGCTCATCTGCTAGCAATAACCCCGGACGATTAACGACGGCCCTGGCTATGGCAACACGTTGTTTTTGGCCGCGGCTCAATTGGCTTGGCAATACTTGAGCTTTCTCCTTTAGTTGCAAATAATCCAACAGCTCGATAATAGTTTGTTCATCCACTGGATTTTTAGCTAGGCTCTGTGCCAGCTTGATATTTTCGGTTATGGTGAGGTTTCGTAGAAGATGCGCTTCCTGAAATATAAAGCCAAGATTCTTTGCACGGAAAGCATCCAGCGTCGTGCCGTTCATGGTATATAAAGATTGACCCATCAAGTGAACTTCGCCGGTAGTCGGTTTGGACAAACCACTCAATAAGTGTAAAAGTGTCGTTTTGCCACTCCCGGAGTCGCCTAAGAGCAAGCTATGTTGGTTTTTCGCTATATGGATGTCAGGAAAGTCCAATTTAACACTTTGTGGGTATTGGTAACTTAACCCGACGGACGATAGTATCGTATCTGCCATAGTTGTTGTTTTAAGGCACCAAATTACTAACTATTATACACAACTCCGAATAAACAAATGAGGGATGCTAGGATTTAACGAAAAAAATACAAATCGCCCTAACAAAGGTTAACAATTTATTAACAAACAAGTGATGTTTTAATAATTTAGTGTTAACAGTTAGCTAATATTATGCTCATAATATTGCAACATAATATTAACACACGATGATTAAGTTTAGTTATTATGTTGCTTTAATCGTTACGCTAGTCACTGTACAGGCTGCGCGGGTTAACGCACAACAATTTGGGGTAAAAGGGAAGGTCTTAGATATTGAAACCTATCAACCTATTTCTGGCGTGAGCATCAAAATCGCGAACACGCAATATGCAACCTCGACGGACAATGCCGGAGAGTTTTCGATTACATTACCGGAGAAACAGACGGAATATGTTCTTGTCAGTACGTTCGTAGGATACGATACCGATTCTACCGCATTCAACGTGGGAGCCAGCGAATGGGAATATGTACCGGTAGTGATGGTCAATGCGAATTCTACGTTAGAAGAGGTCGTCATTACGAGAAGGAGAGAGCGCATCAGTGAAGCGGCTCTGTTGGCAGAGCGTAAGGCGTCTAACTTAATGTTAGAAAAAATTGGTGCACAGGAGTTGTCGAGAAAGGGAGTTAGTAATGCGGAAGCTGCATTGACAAAAATGAGTGGAGTAACCAAATCTGCAAGTGGAGCGAATGTATTTGTACGTGGTCTAGGTGATCGTTACAACAGTTCATCATTAAACGGTTTGGCGCTCCCGTCAGAAGATCCATTGAATAAGAATATTTCCTTGGATTTCTTCGGTACGGGCATTATTCAAAGTATTGGGGTAAATAAAACGTTTAATCCTGCTATCGGGGGAGATGTTGCTGGTGCGAATATAGATATCGTATCTAAGGAATTATCGGAGGAAGCTTTCTTTGAAATAGGCGCTTCAGCAGGCGTTAACTCTCAGGCGGTTAAAGCAACAGACTTTAAGCGTATTTCCGGAACGAATTGGTTCGGTTCACTACAGGAGAGAACACATTCGATTACGGATCTCTCACAATACCAGTTTAAAAACAGCTGGGATCCGAAGAATGTAAAAAATCCCGTAAATTCTAGTTTTTCTTTGTCTGGCGGAAAAAAATTTAGAATAGGTGATGGAAATCTAGATGTATTTTTAACCGGAAACTTCAATTCCGAGTATCGTGATTTTGATGGTATTTCCAGACAGACGCTGCAAAATGGAAATATCCTGATTGATCAAAATATGCGTCGATCTCAATACAATGTTTCGAAGACCGGTATGGCTAACTTGAAATATACGTTTAATAACAACTTTATCGCATTTAATTCTTTATATATCAATGATCAAATGCAAGATTTTGGGCATTATTATGGCAAGCACGAAGCTATCAATATCGGTGATAAGCGCTTGTTTCAAAGAAGCTACGTTGTTGACAATAATCTATATGTCAATCAATTATTGTCGAAATTGAATTTGTCGGAAAATTGGCAATTGGACTTAGGTGTAGGCTATAATGTTGTAAACGGGATAGAGCCAGATCGTCGTACGACCAATCTATATGAGCGTGACGGCATCATACGTGTATTGAACGATGGAAGAGGGACAGATAACGAACGTTATTACTCAGATATGTTTGAAAAAGGATGGACTGCAAAAGCTCTTGCTACTTACAAATTTAATAATGACGACAATTTCGATAGAAAAATCGAATTTGGATACAATGGTAGTACTGCGAGGCGAGAATTCAACGCCAATATTTTTGTCCACAATTTAAGGATGCCTTACGAAGTTGATAATATTGATGTACATTTTGATGATATTTTTAGTGGGGCTGCTCAAGATGCTGGAAGATACTATCTAGAAACACTCGGTAGTACGCTTAACCCATATTGGTATAAAGGCGATAAACAATCACATTCTGCCTTAGCTTTTGGAACATACCAGTTTACTGACAGATTTACTGCGGTATTAGGTTTACGCTATGATAAGGTCATGCAAGAGGTTACTTTTTTTACGCAAAACTACAGTAGTGATCTGAACGGTCCTTCCAAAATTGATAAGGACTTCTTCCTTCCTAGTTTGAATCTAAAATATGTCTTAACAGACAAAAGTAATCTAAGAACATCTTTCAGCAAGTCATATACTTTGCCCCAATTTATAGAACTAGCACCTTTTCGGAATACATTTGCGACCTATAAATCAGAGGGTTATCCAGATCTAGTGCCTGTTGAGAACTATAATGTAGATGTAAAATGGGAACTTTTCCCATCGGACAGCGAATTAATTGCTGTGGGAGCATTTTATAAACAGCTTAAAAATCCGATAGCAAGAACGGAAATGCCGGTTGCGGGTAATACCGTTTCATATAGGAATGTAGGAACGACCGCACAAGTTGCAGGTGCAGAAATCGAAGTGAAGAAGAACTTGTTTAAAACGCAGACAACACATGGTGAAAATGTGCTTTCTGCGGGTGCGAACTTATCTTATTTATATTCGATGCAAGATTTGGCAACTTCGCCAGCCGAATTTACAGAAGATGAAAGTGCTTTGCAGGGCGCATCGCCGTTCTTGGCAAACGCCGATGTATCTTATTTATTCCATGGACGGAAATGGAATGTTACGTCGTCTGTTGTGTTTAATTATTTCAGCGATCGTATTTATACCATCGGAACACGAGGATTTAATAATATTGTCGAAAAAGGGGTTCCCGTTTTAGATTTTGTAGCTAATGCCTCCATTAACAAGAACTGGGGAGTGAATATCAAAGCTCGTAATATCCTGAATGCAGCAATTGAGCTAGAACGTGAGTCTAATTCAGGCGAAAGTATCGTGTTGGAATCCTATACAAGAGGAGTAGATGGGAGTATTGGTGTTTCTTATAAGTTTTAACAGTAAGATAACATCAGCTTAATGATGGATTTAAAAGAGAAGATTAATATTGCACTATAAAAATGAAGAAGATTATGAAAACAAAATTACTTGCAATCGTAACCGTTTCTGCGCTAGCCTTTACAGCTTGTTCAGATGACGACAATCCAACACCAGGACAAGAAGATGTGGTTTTAACGGAGTTAAAAGGCAATATCACTGGAAATGCTACGCTAGGATCCACTAATGTTCCCTTGAGTGGTGCAACGATCGTCAGGGAAGGAGCAACGTTAACCATTCCTGAAGGAACAACGATCACGGCAGATGCGGCTGGAACAGGAACATATTTGTTGGTGGAGCGTGGGGCTAAAATTATTGCTGAAGGTACGGCCGATAACCCGATTGTATTTACATCTTCAGGAGGCAAGTCTGCTAGCTGGGGAGGACTGTTAATAAACGGCTATGCACCTATCTCACGTTCTGAAGGTGGTTCTCTTGAAGCAGCTACTGAAATTGCGGGAAATATTATGTTTGGTGGTGATAAACCCAACGATAATTCTGGTATCCTAAAATTTGTTAAAATTGAATACTCAGGCGCTAAAATTGATAATGATGCGGAACACAATGGATTAACATTGAATGGAGTAGGAAACGGTACTGTCATTAGCGATATCTTTATCGTTGACGGAGCAGATGATGCGATCGAATTCTTTGGCGGAACAGTTAATGTAACTAACTTGTTAGTGGTCAACTCGGAAGACGATATGTTTGATTTCTCGCAAGGGTACAGTGGTACACTGGCGAATGCATATGGTGTATGGGAACCAAGTTATGTAAGTACTTCTAGTGATCCACGTGGTATAGAAGCTGACGGTAACTTAGACGGTGACGGTCCAGATGACATAAATCAATCAAATTTTACGGTCAAAGATATGACGATTGTAAACCGATCGCAAGCAGATATGAATGACATGATCAAAATCAGAAGAGGTGCTACGGCCACAATTACTAATCTTTTATTAGAAATTGCAGAAGGTGCTAAGTTTGTGGAGACTGATATCATTGATTTTGAAGATGGTAAAGGTGCGGGTGAAAGCACTTCTTCTATTACGTATACTTTCAATCCAGCATCTTTGTTTGATGCGTCCAAAGTGAAAGACGAAGGTGCTACAATCACGAAAAACGATTCGCAAACAGGTGCAAATACTTCAGTATTCAGCTGGACAGGTTATTCTTTCTAAGCTTGTGTAAAAAGCGGATACGCTTCAGAACATAAAAAATACCTCTCAAAAAGCCGGCTTCCTATAAGGAGCTGGCTTTTTTTTGGTGTTTTAACAAAACGATAATATTGCTCTCATTAACGGATGACATTAAATTTGTTATTTCGGCTAACTAGCAAAAGAATATGATAAAGATTAAATTTATACTTCCATTAACGATGATAATGGTTAGTTGCTTCATCGGCTGTGAGAAAAATACGTCAGATGAGCCTGAAATAACGGATTCGGAAATCGTAGAACCAACATTAGAAGAACCAATAGAACTCAAATTTGTGATTAAGAACCTCGCGGAGGGCAATAGTACGACAGATGTAGAAGGGTATGGCGAGCTTAATTTTTTAGGGTTTGGCTATGATGTTACCGGTAAATATTCTCATAAGAGTTCCGTTAGAGAGGCTATAATTAATACACCGACATTTGGACAAGACAATCCCAGCCGTCTTGATGTACGATTTATTCGTGAAGCGAGTTTTACAACCGTTTATGGCGTCGATTCGGAGGATTTTACAAATTGGTTGACAGATGAAACGACTGATACCAATTACTTTAAGGGCAATATCATACATCCTTTTCCAAATACCGATCCCAAAGGAAGTAAATACGTTTATGGGCTGTATGATACCTATATACAACACAAACGACTCAGAATATTTCGAAATCCCGGAGAAAACCGTTTGATACGGTATTTGACCAAAAATTTTCAAACCGACAGCGAATCTCTGAAACCAGCGGAACTTGTTGAAAAATATGGCACACATGTGTTACTTTCTTTGTTTACCGGAGCTAAGCTAAGCTTAGATTACCAAGCCGAATATACAGGGAAAGACAGACAAAATGCTGTGAAGAACAGTTTTAACCTTGGTCTAAGTGAGTGTTTTGGATTTTTTTATGGCTCTTTTGATCCAATAGATTCAACGGCGCTCAAGGATGTGGGTACTCCGATAATCGCTTTCGAAGCAATTGGAGGTGATCCATCTAAAATAGTAATAGATAATACGCGAGGTTATAATCCAAAGGTTAGTATTTCGGAATGGTCAAAAAGTGTCAACGAAGATAATCATCGGTTTGTATATATTGATGGTCTCGATAACTTGTTGCCTATTTCAGAGCTTATAGAAGATGCTGAGAAAAAACAAAAGGTAGAGGTTTATATTAATGACTATATTAAGGCGAATGAAGTGAAGTTGAACAACTAACTAGCAAGATGCGCTTGTTGACAGCCTGAGGTGCGCTGTTCAGTCGCTACAATAATTATATGAGCGAATGGAAGGGACAGGATGAAGATCAGGTCTATCTTGTGTATGGCCCGCCGATGCGTAAACAAGCGCTTAAAGATGGGTGAACACTTATAGCGTATGCTTATAAAGCACTGGATGGAGACAGCATAATCACATGCGGGATTAGATTCAAGCTGCATGATGGTGTTGTTGAGCAAGCGAACTACGGAGGTAATTACGGTGCGGTATCACGTTTTGTGAAAGGCCTTGGAAAGTAGTGTCTAGTCGTATTCCGAGAAAATAGCCATTTTGTACATTTACATAGAGCCTTCCGCAATGTAGTTAGCGGCTATGTACAGTGACATAATCAACAAAGCAAAGTAGTTGTCGGCTTTGACGGGTTACAATATATACTTGTTGCTTGACATAACGGCTACGTCACTCTAATGGGCGACTAACTAAAGTGACATAATCCATTTGTCCCCGCTCAAGTGAAACATGCCGTCTGCTTTAACGGCGATGTCCATGTAATCGACGACAAAGTCACGGAACAAGATCAACAACCCATCTGACAACGAAAAGATGTTCCGTGCCGGCATTGACATGTAACCGTACATAATCGCTTAGACCTATCCAAAACGTTTGTGAGTCAAAAGTGAGTTTTCACTTCCAAATTTCTTTATATGTATAGAATTCTATATATTCACAAATATACAAAGGAGTATTAGAGAGGAAAACACCTGGGAGTAATTCATTTTATTTATAGCAATATAGTATCCTAACCATGATTATCAAAAAATACGGAATCGCATTAAGCTTGTTGATGGCCAGTCTATTTAGCTTCAGCCAAACAAAGCTACCTTCCATGATGGTGAAGGATATCGATAAAGCAACGGCATTCGAGGAATTAGTGGAACTATTGGCAGAGAGTGACTATTTCATCCAAAATATAGAAAAAGATGTGGGATTTATTCAAATTAAACGTATTCAAAAAAAGAAGGCAGGCATATTTGGTAAAAATACGGGAGATAGAATAGTTTATAATATATTATTGCGAGAAAGGGAAGGAGGGGGCGTTCTGCTTATGCTGCAAGCCAATGTAGAAAAGGAGGTATGGAATGGTCAGGTTAATGGCAGCGAGTACTATTATAGGGATGAGGGGGTCTCTAGCGACCCCAAAGATTATGAAGAACTGCTAAAGCTGATCGAATCTCATTTTGAAAATCAGTAATTCACGGCTAATCCTACACCAAAACCCATATCGCTATCATAATGCGTGCGGATACCAAAATTCCGAGTAAGGATATACCGTAAGTCGAGCATATATTCTTTATCGGTGTTGACCATAAAACCTGCGCGCAGTCGTCTGGATACAGGAATATCTTCACGCATCAAGGCTAACCGCACAATACCGTCATGATACATTTCCGCTTGAAAATTAATGAGCATCGGTAATGTGTACATGACTCCTACACTAAAGGCACTCCGGCTATCTTTCTTATTTACCTGTCCGAACATATTCTTTTCCTGTTCGTTGTGCCCCATTTTTCGATAGCGCCAGTCGAAACCGACAAACGGCATAAGCCACTGCATTTTTCCGATATACCGGCCGAAGTGCGTTTCTACCTCATAACCATGCATATCATGATAGCCTAACCGCCATTCTGTCCCTAAGCTCCAACGTGTGTTTTGCAACATCGCTTGCCCGTCATTACCGTTGGTCGCAAAATCATTTTCGGCCATGAAATGCAGCATATTGCTTTCGCGTTGTAGCACTTTATAAGCCTTTTCCTTATCGGGGAGCAAGTCATTTTGATAATCACCTACCGCGAATACACGGTTCATGCCGGCCATCATATGGTATAAGATATGGCAATGGAAAAACCAGTCTCCTTCCGTGTTTGCCATAAATTCGATGGTATCTGTTTCCATGGGCATGATATCCAACACATTTTTTAAAGGAGCATATTCACCCTGCCCGTTCAGAACACGGAAATCAAAACCATGCAGGTGCATGGGGTGGCGCATCATGGAGTTATTGAATAGAATAATCCGTAAAACTTCTCCTTTATCCACCGGGATTTTGTCTGTTTCGGATAAAACCTTATTGTCCATACTCCATACATACCGATTCATGTTCCCCGTCAATTCAAATCGAAGTTCCTTGACAGGCGCATCACTAGGCAAGGTAGTCTTGTGAGGCGATTTCAACATCGCATAGTTTAACGTCACCATTTTCTGGGATGATAGCTCGCGTCCGTTATGTTGTTTATGGTTAACGTGGTTATGATCAGATGTATGTTCCTGAGCGTAATGATGAGCGTTTTTCTGTTCTTGCTGATGCGCTGCATTATCATCGTGGTGATGATCATGCTCCGTTTGGTGTGTATTACCATCTGATGAGGTTGCACCGTGCTCGTGATGCCCCTCCTCTGCGGGGATTTCCGGATACATCACCGCGTTCATATCCATCTTTTGAAGCCCCATATCCATGCCCATATCGTCCATATCACCGTTCATCTTCATCATGTCGTTCATCATCTTCATCCCCTCAAAGTACCGTAAACGGGGTAAAGGCGAAACGAGCTGGCGAATACCTTCGCCGATATAAACAGAAGCAGAACCGGAACGATCTTCCGCTGTTGCCATTAGCTCATAAGCGGTATGTTCTGCCGGAATATCGACAATAATATCATAAGTCTCCGATACACCGATGATCAGTCGGTCCACTTCTACGGGAACCACATCGTTACCGTCGTTAGCAACGACCGTTATTTTGCCGCCGGCATAGGTCATCCAAAAATAGGAAGAGGCACCACCGTTAATAACCCGGAGGCGCACGCGATCCCCTGCTTTAAACTGGGAAAGTTGTTGTTCGCTCGTGCCGTTTATCAAAAACTTTTCGTAATAAACATCACTAACGTCCATAGCTTCCATACGCTTCCATTCATTCACTACTTTTGTTTTAAAATGACCTGCCTTGATTGCCTCGGCGTAGCTTTGTACCGTATTCTTCTTGATACCAAACCAATCGTTCCCCGTACCCAGCATACGCTGTACATGATGCGGGTGGAGATCCGTCCATTCACTCAAAACCACAGGGATGGTCGGTATGTCGTCAATTCCCTTCCGAAAGCTACGGTCATCCTTGCGTTTCTGAAAAATGATAGCACCATACATGCCTATCTGTTCCTGAAAGCCAGAGTGGCTGTGGTACCAATAGGTACCATTTTGCTTTACAGGGAAACGATAAGTGTAAGTTGCCCCCGCAGGTATAGGCATTTGGGTAAGAAATGGTACACCGTCTTCTCGGTTGGGTAGCTGTACACCGTGCCAATGCAAAGAGGTGCTTTCTTTAAGCTGGTTATGCACGACGATTTCGGCGGTGTCGCCTTCTGTAAAGATCAATGTCGGCATCGGAATCTGTCCATTTACGGCAATGGCGTGTCTTTCTTTTCCACTGTAGTTAACCAGTGTATCCGTCACGTATAGATCGTATCGGACGACGTTTTGGGCAAAAGTAAACGAAACAGATAAAAGGAGAGGGAACAGGAAGGATAGATACCGACTAAACATATTCATCTTTTTAAATATTGTTATTTTTTAATGATGTTTTCCTTGATGTGATGAACCTTGATGGTGATCATGTTGCGAATGCTCATCGGTCTTTGTTTTGGGCTTCGATTGCTTCAATTTACGATCATATTGACAACAGTCATGTAAATTACTGTAGACATCATCAGGAGCCAAATATTTTTCATTATCATAGCCCACTTGTGCAATACGTTTCAAGACTGTGTCCACTGTCGTCTTTTCTGCATCGTAGGTAATAGAAGCTCGCTGGTTATCGGCATCCCAAACAACCTGTGCTTCATTTTTTACATTACCTGCTTTCTCGATTGTACGCTTGCACATACCGCAATTGCCATTGACTTTCGCGGTCTCGGTTTTTGCATTTTTTATCTGCGCGATCGATAGCGTCGATAAAAGGACGAAACATGTCGTGATAATATAAGATAATCTCTTCATTTTTTTATTGTTTTATCGTTTACTAAACTTGCGTCGGTTCTATTTTAAAGCCCGCTTTCTGAACCGAATCTATAACCTCTTTTTCCGTCGCCGTATCTGCAACAACGGTTAACACTTTATCTTTATTGTCGGTGTCTACGTCCCATTTGGTTACCCCATCCAGTCCATTTAGAAATGGTGTTACACCAGATACGCATCCGCCACAATTGATGTTTGTTTTGAATTTAAAAGTTTTATTTTCCATGATGTTCCATTGTAAATTATGTGTGTGAATTATATTTATTATCTGTAGTTGTTTACGTTTGGTGCAACGTTACTTCTTCCATTTCAACCGTAAACTGTTACTTACCACGCTTACACTACTCAATGCCATCGCCGCACCGGCAATCATTGGGTTGAGCAGGAACCCATTTATCGGGTATAATATACCTGCTGCAATTGGGATGCCAATTAGGTTGTAAATGAAAGCCCAAAATAAGTTCTGTTTGATAGTAGCCACGGTCTGTTTAGATAATTTGATCGCTTCGGGTATCTTCTTTAAATCGGAGGAAATGATGGTCATTTTCGCCACATCGATCGCGATATCACTTCCTTTCCCCATAGCGATACTCACATCGGCGGTTGCCAAAGCGGTGCTATCGTTAATACCGTCGCCTACCATAGCAACTACCTTTCCTCGCTGATGTAACTCCTTAACGAAGTCTGCCTTATGCTGCGGTAACATCTCGGCTTTATAATGGGCGATTCCTATCTGCGCTGCAATTGCTTTGGCAGTTGCTTCGTTGTCGCCGGTAAGCATATATAATTCGATGCCCATCTCCTGGAGCTGTTGGATAGCTTCGGCCGAAGTATCTTTTATTCTATCGGAGATTGCCAATACGGCAAGCGCTTCTGTACGATTAGCAAACCAAATAACCGTTTTAGATTGGGTGCTCCACGTGTCGGCGTGTTGCTGGAGTTTGGGTGAAATTTGGATCCCATTTTCCGTCAATAGCTTTTTGTTGCCCGCATAGTAATTTTCATCTTCGTAAGTTGCTTTAGCACCTTTCCCGGTAATGCTTTCAAAGGAAGATAACGAAAGCGTCTGGCTGTTTTCCAAATGTTTTACGACGGCGTCGGCTAGGGGATGTTCGGATTGTTTCTCCAAACTAAATAATATATTTTTGTCGATACCGCCATCGCGAAGCCAGTGTGCGTCCGTCACTTCTGGCTTACCTTCGGTAATGGTACCGGTTTTATCCAGAATAATGGCGTCCACCTTTTGGGCCAATTCTAAGCTTTCCGCGTCCTTAATTAAAATACCCCGCTCAGCCCCTTTTCCAACGCCTACCATAATAGCCGTAGGCGTTGCAAGACCCAATGCACATGGACAGGCAATGACCAAAACAGTAACAGCAGCTAGAAGACCATGCACAAGACCTTCATTTCCGTCTAATACGAGCCATAAGATAAAAGTGAGCAACGCAATCGCCATAACGATAGGAACGAATATACCGGCTATCTTATCGACCAGCTTTTGTACAGGCGCTTTACTGCCTTGTGCATCCTGCACCATCTTGATAATTTGCGCAAGCATTGTTTCTTTGCCTACCTTGGTCGCTTTAAATTGGAAGCTTCCTTTTTGGTTAATGGTGCCGGCAAAGACTTTTTCGTTTTCTTGTTTCTGCACCGGGATAGGTTCGCCGCTGAGCATGCTTTCGTCGACGTATGAATTCCCGGAGGTAACTATACCGTCTACGGCGATCTTTTCACCCGGCTTTACCAAAATCACGTCGTCCACATGGACGTCTTCAATAGCCATTTCTTTTTCGGTTCCGTCGGGAAGGATGACGACAACATTTTTGGGTTGTAGGCCCATCAACTTTTTGATGGCCGTGGAGGTGTTTCCCTTGGCTCGTTCTTCTAATAATTTGCCCAATAGAATAAATGCAATGATAACGGCGGCCGCTTCAAAATAGACATGTGCTTCTAGTCCTCTGCTATGCCAGAAATCTGGGTACAGCATATTAAAGACACTAAAGATATAGGCGATCCCCGTGCTCATTGCGACGAGTGTATCCATATTCGCCGAACGGTGTTTGGCTTGCTTCCAGGCGTTGATAAAGAAATCCCTTCCCAGCCATAGGACGACCGGAGTAGAGAATAACCACATAATTTCATTGCCATAGGGCATGTCCATAAAAAACATGCCGATCACAACCACCGGAAGTGATAGAATAATTGCCCAAAGCGTTTTGTCTTTTAGCGTTTTATATTTTTTCTCATGAATGGCTTCGAGGGTTTCCTGCTGCGTACTTTCATCTTCCAAGAGCAAATCATAACCTATCGCTTGCAACGCTTTTTGCATAGTCATAGGGCTGGTCGTCTCCGGCTGGTATTCAACGGTAAGGGTGCCATTGGCAAAGTTTACCGCAGCGTCCAATACTCCCGGCACTGCTTTAACGGTGCTTTCGGAACTTACAGCACAGCCTGCACAGGTCATATTCAAGACCGGAAATGATTCTTTTACCGCCGTTTGTTTATTATTTGTAGCCATAGCTTTATACCTTTCTTGTTGTTATCAACAAAGTTCGGCATAAAGAGTTGATAGGATCTTACACTATTTCGGGAAAGAGTTGTAAGATTTACATACATTATACTTCATCTAGCGGCTTACGCTTATCCTCTTTAATTTTTTTAAAATGGCTGGGCGATAGGCCGGTAACCTTCTTAAACTGGTTGCTCAGATAGGCTACACTGGAATAGCCCAGCTGATAAGCGATTTCGCTTAACGACAACTCATCGTACACCAATAATTCCTTCACCCGTTCTATTTTTTGCGCGATGTGATATTTTTCGATCGTGATACCTTCGACTTCGGAGAATAAGTTAGACAGGTAGTTGTAATCATGATGGAGCTCATCGGCTAAAACATCGGAGAGGTTAACCGTACGTTCTCCATCTTGTTCGCGAACCCATTTTATAACGATGGCCTTTATCTGCGCAATGAGTTGGCTCTTTTTGTCGTCTATTAACTCAAATCCGAGTGGCTCCAGAACGTCTGCAATCTTACCTAACTGTACTTGCGCCGATGCCTCCGTCAACACCACTTCTCCTAATTTTATCGCCTGTATATGGAAACCGAGTTTCTCTACCTCTTGTCGAACAACCATGATACAACGGTTGCATACCATGTTTTTGATGTATATCGTCATGTTTTTATACATTATACGAACCTATAGCTATTATGCAAAATAACGAAGAATAATGGGATTCTCTTTTCTTTTTTTCTTGATAAAAAAAGAAACAAAAAAATCAAGACTGAGCACGTTTCTGCTATTTTTATTCTCCTATTCCTGAACAGAATGAAACTCACTTCGTTCAAACAACATTCTGTTCTATACGGAATAGTCTACATAAAAATGGACGCAGAAAAGTACAAGGTCATTTTAGTATAAGTAATTGCCATGCTATATAAAACGCTTTTAGTTACGCATTCGCACTATCCCTCCTTAACCCTTAAGGTCGCATCCAAATGTTTTACAACTGCACCAATTCATCCTTAGTACTATCCATTCCTCTCAAATATCCGAAGCGACGACTTTTTTGGTTCTTTTTTGAGAGAAAAAAGAACAATGAAAAACCTTATCTTTACCCCTTATGGAAATTTTACATTCACGAATATACGGAGAAGATAAACCTGGTACACCGCTATTAGTTATGCATGGCTTATTTGGAATGTCTGATAACTGGGGATCCTTTGCCCGTGAATTTGGTCAGGAGAGACCGATTCATTTGCTGGATCTGCGTAACCATGGGCATAGCTTTCATAGTGAAGAGATGTCGTTGGTGGCCATGGTCGATGATTTAGAGGCTTATATTTCACATCATCAATTGAGCGAGGTCGATATTCTTGGACATTCCCTTGGGGGGAAAGCAGCTATGCAATATGCGGTTTCTAAGTCGACAAATATCCGTAAGCTGATTATTGTGGATATTGCTCCGAAAGCTTATCCTCCACATCATCAAAAAATAATTGAAGCATTGAAGGCGGTGACGATTGGCGAAGCCAGTAATCGCGGAGATGTAGAAAACCAACTGCGCCAATATTTGGATGAAATCGGTGTTATTCAATTTTTGCTAAAAAACGTATATATTAAGGGAGACCGTACGTTAGACTGGCGTTTTAATCTAAAAACGCTCACGGAAAAATACGCTGAATTTATCACGGTGGGGGTAGAGCCTGGCGTGTATGAAGGGGAGACTCTATTCGTGTCTGGCGAGAAATCAAATTATATCTTGGAAGAAGACTATCCGATGATCAAAGAGATGTTCCCGAATTCGGTCGTCAAGACGGTTCCTAAAGCGGGGCATTGGGTGCAAGCCGAAAATCCGAAAGCGTTCAATGAACTGGTTGCCCAATTTTTAGGCTAGCGTACAACGGTATATATGTAACAAAATTTTCCTATCTTCGGCCTTTATCCAAGTGAACTATATATGAAGCAAGTACGTAATTTATTGTGCTCCGTCGTTATACCTATTGGTTTATTGGTAGGCTGCGGAGAGACCCAAAACAAACAAGTACAAGAAACGGACAAGGCGTGGCAAACAGCCGATAGCATACGCGCGTTGATTGTGGAACCCACTTTCGCTGCGAAAGATTTTGTCATTACGGAATACGGTGCTGGTTTAGATAGCACCGTGCTAAGCACCAAAGCGATCAACGGAGCTATTGAAGCCTGTCATTCCGATGGGGGAGGACGAGTGATCGTTCCTAAAGGCACGTTTTTAACCGGTGCAATCCATCTGAAGAGCAACGTCAACCTACATCTGGAAGATGGCGCAAAATTGTTGTTCAGCCGGGATGTGGCAGACTATAAGCCGCTGGTGAAGACGCGTTGGGAAGGAATGGAGTGTATGAACTACTCGCCTTTGATTTATGCTTATGGTCAAGAAAATATTGCTATTACCGGAAATGGTGTCCTCGATGGAAATGCCAATAACGAACATTGGTGGCCATGGAAAGCGAAGAAAGAGCACGGTTGGGTTGAAGGGATGGATAACCAGCTGGCTGCTGTTAAGAAACTGACGCAGGACGTAAAAGATAGGACTCCTGTAGAAAAGCGTATATACGGCGACGGACATTTCTTGCGTCCACCGTTTATTCAACCTTATAATTCTTCCAATATTCTGATTGCAGATGTGAAAATCATTAATGCACCGTTCTGGAATATTAACCCGGTACTATGTGAAAACGTCACCGTACGTAATGTGAGTGTGGTGACACATGGACCAAATAATGATGGTTGTAATCCAGAATCCAGCAAAAATGTGTTGATAACAGATTGTTATTTTGATACGGGAGATGATTGTATTGCTATAAAATCGGGTCGAAACGAAGATGGTCGCGAGATCGGACGTCCTGCAGAAAACCATATCATCGAAAATTGTGAGATGAAGGATGGACACGGTGGTATTGTACTGGGTAGCGAGATATCTGGCGGTGCAAGGAATATTTTTGCGCAAAACCTCAAGATGGATAGCCCCGAGCTCGACAGGATACTACGGATCAAAACGAGTTCGCTCCGCGGTGGGATCATAGAAGATATTTATGTGCGTAATATTGAAGTGGGCACCTACAAAGAGGCGGCAGTCCTAGTAGATATGTATTACGAAAACCCGGGCGATTTTATGCCTACAGTACGTAATATTACCGTAGAGAACTTGAATGTAAAACAAGGAGGGAAGTTCGGCGTGTTGATCAACGCTTATGAAGAATCTCCAGCAGAAAATCTTAAAATTATCAATTCAAATATCGAGGGGGTAGATGTACCTATTCAGGCGAACTATACGAAAGGGATGAAGTTTGATAATGTAACGATCAATGGAAAGTTGGTAACGGAAGAGGATGTGCAATCGTCATCTGGAGCTGAGTTTGAAACCTTTTAACTGGGAGAGTATCCCATAAGAAAAATAAATGGCGGACATTTCTTATGCACCGCCATTTATATTTTTATTGTACAGGATGCTGATCTATCCAATCTTGTAAAATATTCCAATCATAGAGGTGGAATACATTGCCGTTACTCATTGCCACAAATACGCCGTTGGGAAATTGATTTCCAAAATTTACATTCAATGCATCCGCACCGTCACACTCTACAGTCGAAACCGGAATATCTGCAATCAATGTATGTTCATGTGGATTAGTCGATTCACCTTCTCTTTTATAGACTAAAAAAGTATTGTTTTGCTGGTTTGAAACCAAGATATACCCTGTTTTGTCATCGTTCTTATAAATTGCGATACCTTCATGATCCCGCTGTGCATCGTTCTGCGCAAAAAAAGCCAGCTCTTCGTCCCCTTTTTTGGGATCAGCATAGTATTTTCGAACACCTACCGTTTCATCCGAGTAATAGACGTACCCTAATTCATTGTCGACGGCGATGGCTTCAATTTCTTTCTTCCCGCTGTATGTACCGAATTTACGGATAACCTCGCCGGATACCGTGCCATCCTCGTTTCCGGATAGCTTATATTGCCATAGATAGCTGCCCGAAGGCCCGGTCTTGCGCCCCACAATCGCTTGTATTTCTACCTGGGCAGAGTCAATCTGTTTCGTATAGAGCGCTACTCCCATGCCGTCCCGTTCCTCCTCTCCGGTCTCTCCTTCGAAAATCGGAATGCCGCCATTATCGATAGGCGTTAAATCCGGTAGTGAAAAAATGCGGAGGCGGTGCGCTTTACGTTCGGTAGTCACCGCTATATCCGTCTTTTTCCCGTTAATCAGGAGTCCATAAGCAACATCCACATTATTCGGACGTTCCATATCAATGTACTTGTTTACGATCTTGCCTTGTAGGTCATACACATACAATCCGCCGCCAACTTCCTTGTCGGTTCCAATAATCAGACTTTGTATCGGATCTTCGGCGTTTACCCAAATAGCAGGATCATCTGTGTCATGTGGCGTAGGCTCTGTAATAATGGTCGGCTTAATGGCGTTGTCTGCTAGCGGAGCCATGCGATCTTGACAAGATAGGGCCAATAGAGCCAATAGGGGTGAAATAAGAAATTTGTTCATCGTCATGTGTTTTATGGTTTTTATTTTGTTAGTTCATGTTTGTGTAGCACTTTTGCGCCGGTCGCCGTTGCTTGGACGCTCTGGATAAGCATCTTGTTATCTAATATGGAGAATGCCATAAAGCCAGGCTCAGCCGCGGCGAAAATAGTCCCATCACGCTTGCCCGATGCCCGTACCTCGCTCGCTGCTCCCGAAAGGAATTGCGTGGTAAAACGATTTTGTGGCTTGATAATCTGGAGATCATGCTCGTGTCCACAGATATAGGCATCAACCTTGTATTGATCAAATAAGCCAGCGAATTTCTGTTCAAACAATTTCGTGTCTTCGCTTTCTTTCCGTTTACCTCCGGAATATAAAGGATGATGGCCCACGACGATTTTCCACTTCACTTGTGGATCCGTTGTGTTGAGTTGCTCAATCAACCACTGCGTTTGTAGAGCGGTATCCTGCTTGGCCAAGTCTGCATACTTTTCAGGATCCTCATGATAACCGTCGATATACGGATTCGTATCCATAACAACAAGGAGCATTTTTTCGTTATCGTCTATCTCGAATGTTTTGCTATAATAGCGAGCTGGCATATTCCATCTTCTACTTACATCCGAATAGTCAATTTGTGCCTGTACATTTCCGCGGTAGTCGTGATTTCCCAAGGCTACGTACCAATCGCAGTATAAGCTTGGATCCTTGTAAATGGATTCATAGGAGGAAATCCAGTGATAATCCGTGGTACTCGCGACACCGTTGGGATAGAAATTATCGCCTACGGAAACAATAAACTCTGCTTCCGCGACAATAGCGGCATGGCCTAGCTCCCGAGCTACATCCTGTTGGTAATAATCGCCCACGCGCCCAAAGTCTCCGAGTACCAAAAAACTGTAGCTGTCTTCCAAATAGGTTAAATCCGGGATGTTATTGCCTTTATATCCGGTTTGCTTCTCGTAATCGAATGGCGTTGTCTGCGCGAATGCGAAAAACAAGTTGAAGGAAATGATCGTGGCAAAAAGAAGTCTTTTCATATGCATTTTTTTATAACCAAAACCAACCGCATTATTTTCGCTGCTGGTTTTGGTATGGGTGTACCCATCGGGTTGTTATAAATCAAATTTCAATCCTAAGTTAAAGCGCGGACGATAATATTCCATTTGCATCGTGCGTTCTTTACTTCCCTGATAGTAGCGCAAAGGCTGGTTGGTCAGGTTATTCGCTTCACCGAAGATGCGCAGCTGCTTCGTGATTTTGTAAGCTGCATTGGCATCTAAGAAAAACTGGTTGTCGTAGTAAGCGTCATAGAAATCGGCGTCACCGATCTCATCCAGATAAGCGGCAGTGTAGTTGGCCGATACCCGGGCCGAAAATTTATTGTTTTCCCAAGATAGGGATCCGTTTAACATGTGTGGTGCTGTACGGGGAAGGCCAAGACCGGTTCTTTCCTCGCCATCCTCACTGGTAATCCCCTTCGCCACAGAATGTGTGTAGGTATAGTTGGCATAAATGCCGAAGCCTTTTAGAAACTTGCCGGGAAGGAAATCCAACTGCCGTTGAAAGGCAACTTCTGCACCATATACGTCCACATTGTCGCCGTTCCGGGATTGCACAAATGTCCATTGTCTATCTACATCGGCCGGGATAGGATTGGTAATATCCGGAAAATCTGATGCAAACTTTTCACGAGAATAGTTGGCATCGCGATAGGAGTAGATAAAGTTTTTCAGCTTCTTATAAAAGATACCACCGGATAGTATACCAATGTTGTCAAAGTAGTTTTCCGCCATCAGATCGAAATTCGTGGCATAAGTAGCTTTTAGGTCAGGGTTTCCGGCAAAAACCTCGTAGTCGCCCGGAAGCGCGCTGACGAATGGTGCTAAGGCATAGTAATTCGGACGGGCTAAGCTCGTTGTCACAGCAGCACGCAAGATGAAGTCCTTTGTCACGTCGTGGCGGAACGTAATGCTCGGCAGTATATTGACATAGTCGTTTTTGTTGTTTATCTCACCGATCAGCTCTTCTTCATCTTGTACATAATTTCCGGTATAATCGATTTTGGTGTATTCTACCCGTGCACCTACGATCATCGATGTTCTTTCGCTGAAGTTTTGATCCCAGCGTACATAACCTGCGCCGATGAGTTCATTCGCATGATAGTTCTCGGCCAGGTATTCCGAAGCATTGACATCTTGCTCGAATAGCGACCCATTATGTAGGTCTAATCCACCTAGATAACGCTTGTCTACGAAACCGCCGGGAACATATTGGCTACCCGGAGCGAAGTTACTGTTAGCCCAATTTTCGATCGGTAACGTGCTCATGGCACCTAGATCTTCGATAGGAGCATACTCGTAAAAAATATTATCTCTTTTTTTGCTCTTGATACGCAACCTTGTGCCAAAACGGAATCTGCCTTTTTGATCGGCAATGACGCTTAACGGGATACGGAAGTTTATTTTCGCACCAAACTCGTCTTCGGACGTATAATCTTGGTTGTCCGTTAATTCGCGCAGGCTAAACTGCCCGTAATCTCGGTTATCCCCTCCAACGAAAGGTTTGCGCGGGTTTGAAAAGTCGTTATTTAACAGCACATCTTCCTGCTCGAACTCGATATAGCGTTCGTTGGGGCGATCTTCAGAAGCTTTGGAGTAAGAAGCCGCCCAATCGAAATCTAATTTAGAAGTCAATAAATGCTCACCCTTTAACGAAAAATTCATGACGGTCTGTCTTTCCAGACGCGCGTTTTTATTCGTCTTGTCGTCTATACCGCCTTTTGTTTGTCTACGGATACCGCCCACATACGAATTTTGATCGGCGTCCCATTCCAGGTCGGTGTAGGTCGTAGCATAACGGTTTTCACGGTCATCACGCCAGTTATAGATGGCATTCAGTTCCAGCCGGTTTCTGGAATTGATTTCGTAATCGGTGGCTAAGGAGAAGCTACGGCGAATACGTTGCACATCATATTTACGGATTTCCATCTCCTCGACAAAGGGTTGATCGTCTTCTTGTTCCCAGGCGGCCTCGATATTATCGGACCCAAAGGTTTGGCTTTGAATCGTACCGCTGAGCACGATGCCTAGTTTGTTGTCGGCAAAGCGGTTACCATATACCAAGGAACCATTGTAGATGCCTTTCTCGCGGATAGGCATATATCCCCCGCCAAATGTAGCGGATATACGTTGTTTATTCGGTACCGCGCGCGTAATCAAGTTCACTGACCCGCCGATAGCGTCGGCATCCATATCGGGGGTTAATGTTTTGTTTACTTCAATCGTGGAGATCATATCGGCTGGAATCAAGTCCATCTGTACGTTCCGGTTGTCGCCTTCGGCCGAGGGGATGCGGTCACCATTCAGCGTAACCGAATTCAATTCCGGGGATAAGCCGCGTACGATAATATTACGTGCTTCACCTTGGTCATTCTGCATGGTGATACCGGGTACACGTTTCAATGCGTCACCGATGTTTTGATCTGGAAAACGGCCGACTTGATCACTGGAGATGATGTTGGTAATATTACTGTTGTTTTTTTGCTGGTTTAGTGCTCTAGCCTGTCCTTTAGCGATATCGCCCATCACGCTGACTTCCCCGATAGTCTGGCTAGAAGGGGATAACAAAACGGCTAATTGCTCTTGTTTTCCATTTACCGAAATCTGTTTGGTATATGCTTGATAACCCATATAGTTCACGCTGAGGGTATAGGTGCCGGCCGGAAGATTCAGAAACTCGAAATTTCCGGAGATATCGGATATGGTATATCGGTTGCTCGGTTCGAGTTTTAGTGTTGCCCCGGGCAACGAAAAGGTGTCGTTGCTGTCCAAAACTTTACCTTTTAAGATTGTTGTCTGCGCGTAAGATGCAGCGCAACATAATAAAAGCAGAATAGTGTAAATAAGTTTCATGTGTATATAAATTGTTCCGTTAATTAATACTCGACAAAGGTTAACGACTTGGCCGTTAATTACAATTTTCTGCCGTAAACAAAACATCAACAGCTGCTTTATGACCGTATACAACAGGGCAACAATCTGTCTTTTTATTTATCAAAACACTGTTTATCAGTTTGTTGTGCTGTGTTTTTAAATCCATTAAGTTTGTGTTAAAAAGGTATTATCTTATTTTTAACAGGGGTGTCAAAGATTTTGGATAAAGGTGCTTAAGCTTTCCCCTTCGGGTAGGACGAGTTTTTTTCGTAGCCGATATCGGGCTATTCGAAGACTATCTTGTGATATGCCGAGCATCGTGGCTATATCGGCCGAACGTAGATTCATTTTTAATAATGCAGCCAATCGGAGGTCTGCGGAACTGAGTTTGCTGCAGTGCGCCATTAACCCCTCGAAGAAATGTTCGTGTACACGTTCGAATACAACGCGAAAGTCCTCCCAGTTTTTGTCTTGGTTGTGGTTGAGCTGGAGCAGATTCAAGAGCTGTTTTAATTCTTTTCGCTGATCTCGCTTATCGTTATTAACGATTTCGCCAAGCTTTTCCTTCAGCTCTTCCAGAAGCTGGTTTTTCTGGATTAGGTGAAGGGTGTGGCTGGTCAGTTCCTTGCTTTTGAGCTCCAGCTCGTTTCGTAGGTTTTCGGCTTTCAGCTGCTTGTTATAGAGATCGGTCTCCATGGCGATCTTCTGTGTCTCGTGGAGTTTTTGATTTTGCTCGTTAAGCTTGCGTTCATTGGCAATCTTTGACCGCTGCCGGCTGATGATGCTGAGCCCTAAGAATAACAACAACAAAACAATGGCTATACCGAATAGGAACATGGTTAAGTGAATTCTCCGCTCCCGTTCATATTGGGTAATAGCATCCTCTTTTTGCTCCAATTCAAATAAAGTCTGCAGGATCGTTAGTTGTTTGGCATTATCTTCGGAGAATATCTCGGTATGGATATTTCTGCCGGCTTCACTGTAATGGTAGGCACTGTCGTACTGTCCGGTCAAGGAAAATATTTTGGAGAGATCACGGTAGGCACTAGCCAGCTGATAATGTTCGTTCATCCTTGTTGCCAAGTCGACCGCCTGACGCGTGTAATCCAGTGCCGTGCTGTATTCGCCCGTTTTTCGATAAATGTCGCCCATGTTATTGGTAATTCGGATATGGAGCGTCTGATCACTTGTCTTCTTGGCGATTTCCAATGCTTTGCTAAAATAGAAGCGGGCCGAGTCGAGCTGAAATTTATCTTCATAAATGCTACCTATATTTTCATGAATTTTCGCGGCAAGGGCCCAATCACCTTTCTCGCCAACCTGCGCGAGTGCCAAATGCTGATAATGTTTAGCTTCTTCCAGCTTTCCGTTTTTCTCATGTACCTGTCCGATGTGTGCCAGCGCATCGGCGATACCTTCCTGTACGTCTGCCGACTTATATAAGAAGAGACCCTGTTCAAAAGCCTCTAAGGAGGAAGAGTATTGTTTGTTATGGAGCCTGGTTTCGCCGATTTTAATCCATATCGCTGCCAGTTGGGGTAACTGTTCTTGCTTTCTAAATAGGGATTCGGCCCGGTAGAAGTTGTCTAATGCCTGTAGATAGGCTGCTTGAAAATAATATAAATCGCCTAGCTGTCCGTAGCAGACTGCCACTAGGTAGTGGTCGTCATCGGCTAAAGCGGCATGTAACGTTCTTCTTATCTGTTTAAATGCCTCATCGGGATTTTCACGCATGGATTCCCGTAGGAGTGGGGCCTCGGGCGTGTCTTTCTGGGCAAGCAGCACATTCCCCAGACATAACAGGAATGCCGGAAGAAATAAATACCTAAAGAAAATTGTCATTAAGTTGTTGTCCTTTGTGAAATGAACCTAAAAGCTTAAAAGTAAAATGCTTATATGATTTTACGGTTACATTAATGTTAATTAAATATTTATTAACCAACATTTATGCAATAAGGCACAAGCGGTTGATGATTTTATCAACCGCTTGTGCCTTAAAGATCGCTGTGTATCAACTATGTTGTTTCGCGTGGCGGTTTATATATTCCGAAGGACTCAGTCCATACATCTTTTTAAACAAGGTAGAAAAATGTGTCTGATTCGTGAAGCCCAGAGCGTATGCCACCTGGGAGATATTCATTTGCTTGTCTAAAAGTAGTTTTTCAGCCTGCTTGAGGCGTATGTTCCGAATAAACTCACTCGTCGAAATACCGGTCAATGCCTTCACTTTGCGATGTAACTGTACCCGGCTTAATCCTACTTCGTCGGCTAATAATTGTACATTGAGGCTTGGATCTTCCAGATACTGGTTAATGATGCTAACGATGCGTTCCATCAGGATCTCGTCGCTTGATTTAAAGGAGATCGTCTTCACTTTTCCTTCTTGCTCCTGGGCGCCCGAGTATTTTCCTTTCACCGTCATTCGGTTCTTGATTAAGTTTTCAGCCAAGACCAATAGTTCTTCAATTAAAAAGGGTTTGGTCAGGTAAGCATCTGCGCCTAAACCGATTCCTTGCATGCGGTCCTCGTGGTTTATTTTAGCAGTAAGCAGAATAACGGGTATATGGTTAGTCGTGCTGTTGCTCTTCATCTTTTTGACGAGTTCAAATCCATCCATATCGGGCATGGAGACATCTGATATAACCAAATCTGGGAGCTGCGATAGCGCGAGTTGGAATGCTTCACTTCCATTTTCTGCAGATATGATTTTATAGATGTTTTGCAGTTCCTGGCTTACATAACGAAGAATATCTTTCTCATCATCTACGACGAGCACCTTGAAATTTGTTTTATGGGAAATGGTTGGCTTCATAATGGTTTCCACGATCGGTCTCACAGCTGGTTTTTCAACCAATATAGGATCGTTTTCCGTTGTTAACTGGGCTTTGGGTAAATGGCGGGTTCCCATAGGGATTTGGACGAAAAAGCGACTTCCTGATTTGTCTGTTCGGTTTTCGACAAAGACCTTCCCGCCGTGTCTTTCAACAAGTACTTGCGTAAAGTGCAAGCCGATACCTGATCCCCGCTGTCCTCCCGAAATTTGATTGTTTCCCTGATAAAAACGTTTAAAAATCTTGATCGTATCATCTTCCGGGATGCCCGGCCCCGTATCGGAAACACTTATCTCCACATAGCTAAGGGGTTTACTGTTTTGTTTGTTGAGGGAAGAGGTGACATGCACATCAACCATACCGCCGTCGGGCGTATATTTAAAGGCGTTGGACAATAAATTATGGATGACCTTCTCCAGACTGTTCGTGTCTACCCAAATCGAAATGTAGTTGGAATCGGAGGTGACCTGAAACGTTATGTTTCTTTCGTGCGCCTGTTGCGCAAAGGCATCCGCAGCCTGCTTGATAAATGCGACAATGTTTGTTTCCTGGAATTTTAATTGAAGTTGGCCACTTTCCAACTTGCGGATATCGAGCAATTGATTGACAAGGTTAAGAATGCGATGTGCATTTCTGCGCATATTTTGTAGTGTGTCTTTGGCTTGTGCATCAACCGTGTTTTTTATCAACTTATCAATGGGACTAAGAACCAAGGTGAGCGGGGAGCGAATCTCGTGCGAGATGTCCGTGAAAAGCTGAAGCTTATAGGCGTGTAGCTTTTCTAACCGGCGTTCCCGAAGATAATGAGCGATAAAGGTAAGGATACCGATGAATAGCACCAGATAAATAAGATAAGCTAATGTGCTGCGGTACCAAGGAGGCATGACATGCAGTGTAAGAAACTTGCTTTCCGAATACGCCCCAAATTTACAGGCTCTGATTTCCAACTCATGCTCTCCCGGCGAAAGATTATTGTAGGTGATCAGATTGACGCCCGGTAAAGTCGTATTCCAAGCTTTGTTGAAACCCTTCAACCGATATTCGTAGTGGATGTTTTCTGGACTGTTAAAATCCATCGTGGAGAGTTCCAATGTAAAACTATCGTCGTGGTTGCCAAAATGGAATTCGTTTGTGGTCGCCAAACTTTGCGTGTAAATAGGCGTATTACCAGACAAATATCCAGGTTTGATGGTCTGATTTCGGATATATAAGTTGGTGACATATACGGGGTACGTATATTTCGTTAATTGCACCTGCTCTGGATAAAAGGAGGTAATGCCTTGTTTTCCACCAAAGTATATTTTTCCATCAGGGTCTTGATAATAAACGGAGCGGTTATACGAACGATCAACTAAACCGTCTCCCGTGTAATAGGTAATGATCCGATCTTCTTTCGGGTTTACATAATTGATACCGTTAAATGTACTACACCAAATATTTCCCCTTTTATCTTTACCAAGGCCAGAAATAACATTACTGGATAGGCCGTTGTTGGTGGTGTAACTTGTTAATTTTCTGCTTCTTTTGTCAACTTTGTGCAGGCCGTTATATGTTCCGACCCAGACATGCTCATCTTTATCTTCTAGTAAAGAAAGGACAATTTGTTCCGAAAGATCCTCGTTTGCCCATTGGTTTATAAATGTCTGCTGTTGGGGATCATAACAACTCACGCCCTTATGGTGACCAAGCCAAATTAAGCCATTTTGACCGCATAAAATGGTGTTGACCCAATCATTCCCTAATACACCGTTAGGGTTCGTGGTATCGTTCATAGTGAACTGTTTGGATATGTTATTGTGGGGGTCATACTCTGCAAATCCGTTTCCGAATGTCGAAATATACAATTTGCCGTTTTTTCCTAACGCCATTGTTCTGGTCTCTTTCTCCCGCAAGATATCCATATATACGGCGTCGCTCTTTCCTTCTTCAATCTTGCCTAGCCCACGGCGAAAGGACAAGAACCAAATATGACCACGTTGGTCTTCTAATAGCTGCATGATATCATGAAGTTGGGGATATCTCTTTAGTATGCGGCCTGTACTATCTACTTTAAATAGTCCAGCACCTTCTACACTATACCAAATATGCTTTCGTCGGTCGGTTGTAATCGCATTGATCTTTTTGCTATCAGATTCTTCTATTTCTAAGATACGCCAAAATTCGAATTGGTGGCTGGAAGCCGGTATAAAAACGAGACCGCGCTGGAACCAACCGAGCCAAAAATTGCTTTCTTGATCTTGAAAAAATGTTCTTATACTGGCTTTACTATAATTCTTGTCGAGATTTGATAATTCTGTTTGACGAATTAATAAGGGATGCTCCGATAACTTTAAATGCCATATGCCGCCACCTTCCGTACTCATGACGACATTCCCATCTTGCACAGTTCGTATTTCATTGATCGTCGGATGTTGTTTATTTTCAAATGATAAGGAGGTGAATTTCGTAAGCGACTTATCGGCGAGGACAACCCGGGAGTTGTAAGCTAATATTATATCGCCAGAGGGCGTATTCACCATGTTATACTTCGCCCCCTTGGGAAACGGAACTTCATCGTCCGAAAACTTTTTAGTGTGTTGGAGGTCTGCAGATATACAAATGACACCGGCGCGATCGGTCGCTATCCAAACCCGGTGTCTACTGTCTTCTAAAAGCTTACGCCCATACATACCACCCGCAAGTTGATTCACTTGTTCTAATGAATGGGCTGCGTTCAGGTTGATATCAATGGAAAAAAAACCCCAACCTGAGGTAGCGACCCATAATGACCCGTCGGCACGTGTTAGAATATCGATAATGTGAGGAGCAATCTGATCAGGGAATTTAATCCGAATAAATTGTTCGCTATGATCATCGTAATACTGAAGACCATTTGAACAACCAATCCAAAGACGGTTATCGCTATCTCGATGAAGAATAGTAACGTGATTGCTTGATATGGAAGTGCTGTCTTGTACATCATGAAGATATTGCACAAAACGCACCCCATCAAACTTATTAAGACCGTATTCGGTAGCGATCCATATATATCCATTTTGGTCCTGCTCCACACTCGTAATTAGATTAGACGACAGTTCACCAAATCCATAATCTCGATGATCATAAATGCGAGTGGCTTGTCCGCTAACCATGAGCGTACAGAAAGAAAATATCGAAAGCAAAAATACTCTTAACATTGGTTTTTACGGTTATCAAAAGGAAAGATACAAAATCTATTCATTTCTGTGACAATGGAAAGTTTTTTTTGAACTCAAAACAGACAGCGAATCGAAGCGCGAAACGGAAAGAAACGAATATGTAACATATGGAAAGGTCTTTGCAACAAAAGAGAGATGGAATGTAACGTGCCCGATCATCTTTGCTAACCGATTGATTTACCTTTACTTCACGTTTTTGCTTCGTTCGTCATATCCCTTCAATATGCAGGACTTGCTATAAGATAGGAATGGGCTAAACACGATAATAAATCATCGTTTATGATAAGGAAGCACGGTCGAATTATAAACCCTAAAACAAGAGATACGCACAACATGAACGCAGAAACACGTTTGGTAAACGAATCAAAAGGCTTTTATAAGCTATCACATGTACAACGTATAGGCTTCGGATCAGGCGATTTAGCCCAGAACCTTATTTACCAAACGGTTTCGATGTACCTGCTTATTTTTTACACGAATGTTTTCGGAATTTCCGCTGCCGCCGCCGGTGTCATGTTCCTTGTCGTCCGGATTGTCGACGTGATCTGGGATCCTATTGTAGGTGCCTTTGTCGATAAGCGTAATCCGAAGATGGGTAAATACCGTTCTTATTTAGTGCTGGGGGGAATTCCGCTCACGGGTTTTGCTATCCTATGTTTTTGGAACGGATTTTCCGGATCGTTGGTTTACGCCTATGTGACCTACGTAGGCTTGTCGATGCTTTATACCCTGATCAACGTTCCTTATGGGGCGTTAAACGCATCGCTGACCCGGGATACGGATGAGATCACCAAACTGACCTCGGTGCGCATGTTCATGGCGAATCTAGGTGGTCTAGCCGTGGGATACGGCGTACCTATTGTCGTGCAGTATTTTTCACCAGATGGTAAAATAAACTCCCGTGAATCGGGTGAAGCTTGGTTTATAACGATGACCATTTATGCCATTATCGGTCTGTGCTTGCTGCTGTTTTGTTATACACAAACGAAAGAGCGCGTGGTCATGGATGAAAAGGAAACCGAGAATGTAAAGGTTTCCGATCTGTGGGTCGAATTTAAACACAATGGTCCGCTTCGGGTTTTGGCGTTCTTTTTCATCACGGCATTTGCCATGATGGCTATTGGGAATTCCGCAGGATCCTACTATATGATCTACAATGTACAAGCGCCTGAAATGCTGCCCTATTTTATGGCGTTAGGTTCTATTCCGGCATTCATCTTTATGCCCTTGGTACCGGCTATCAAGCGGGCTATCGGTAAGAAACAGATGTTTTACGTGTTCCTAACCATTGCTATTGTGGGGATGGTCATGCTGTATGTTATATCGATCGTTCCTTCCTTCAAATCACAGGTTGGGTTGGTACTTGTTGCGCAGTTTGTGAAATCGACCGGTATTATTGTCGCGACGGGTTATATGTGGGCGCTGGTGCCGGAAGTCATATCCTATGGAGAACATGCAACGGGCAAACGTATCTCGGGTATTGTCAATGCGTTGACCGGGATTTTCTACAAAGCAGGGATGGCATTGGGGGGCGTTGTCCCCGGTTTAGTGTTGTCGTATGTTGGTTTTGATAAAGATAATACACTTACACAATCTGCCTTCGCTGAGCAAGGTATTTTATGGCTCGTGGCCATTATTCCGGCGATTCTCTTGATCGTGGCAATGTTTATTATTTCCAAATACAAGTTGGAAGATGAGCTGATC
The DNA here is from genome assembly GCF_014692505.1 of Sphingobacterium arenae. Classification (GTDB taxonomy): domain Bacteria; phylum Bacteroidota; class Bacteroidia; order Sphingobacteriales; family Sphingobacteriaceae; genus Sphingobacterium; species Sphingobacterium arenae. Next base: position 1,569,964 of record NZ_JACNYK010000001.1, read on the forward strand.
GATAAACTCAATTACGAAATAGAAAATAGACATAAACAGTAAGCAGAAATATAAATTAAATATGAACATAGTAAAGACCGTAATTTTAGCTGGAATAGCTACGTGGAGTGTGGGTTGCACTTCTACAAATTCACAGGTAACGAGCAAGAAGAAGGAGACCATTTTAAAGGAGGCCTATGCGGAACAGTTTTACGTGGGCACCGCTTTGAACTTAGCGCAGATTTGGGAGCGGAATCCTGTTGCGAACAAAGTAATCGAACAGCATTTTAACTCGGTAGTTGCCGAAAACTGTATGAAAAGTGAAAATATACAGCCCCGGGAAGGCGAGTTTTATTTCAAAGACGCCGACCAGTTTGTTGCATATGGTGAAAAGCACAATATGCACATGGTGGGACATACCTTAATCTGGCATTCCCAAGCGCCTAGATGGTTTTTTTCCGACAAAGCGGGAAAAGATGTTTCGCGTGATGTGTTGATTGAAAGGATGCGAAACCATATTCATACAGTGGTATCCCGCTATAAAGGCCGTATCGACGGATGGGACGTCGTAAACGAAGCTATTCTAGATAATGGAGAATACAGAAAAAGTAAGTTTTACGAGATTATTGGTGAAGATTTCATTCCATTAGCTTTTCAATTTGCACACGAGGCCGATCCCGAAGCGGAACTTTATTATAATGATTATTCGACAGCCATCCCGGCGAAACGTGCAGGTATCGTCAGGTTAGCTAAGAAGTTACAGGAAGCGGGGATAAAAATCGATGGTTTAGGCATGCAAGAACATCACGGGTTGACCCATGCTTCCCTCGAAGAAACAGAGCAAACGATAAATGACTTTGCGGACCTAGGTGTTAAAGTCATGGTGACGGAGATGGATATATCTGTTCTACCACATGCAAGAAAGCATGTAGGAGCCGAATTGACCGATACGGCAGCCTATAGTAGGAGCTTAGATCCCTATAAGGAAAATCTACCGGAGGATAAAATGCAAGAATTGGGAAAGCGCTATGTCGATTTCTTTAAATTATATGTAAAGCACCAAGACAAGATCAGTCGGGTAACTGTGTGGGGAGTGGGAGACGCCGATTCCTGGAAGAATGATTGGCCGATCGAAGGACGTACAGATTATCCGTTGTTGTTCGACCGTGACTATGAACCGAAACTGTTCTTTCAAGACCTTATTGATTTAACAAAATAACCAGACACATTTTTAATATGAAGACGCCTAGATATTTAGTTCCGAATGATTATATGGCAGATCCGTCTGCTCACGTATTTGAAGATAAGATTTATATATATCCCTCGCATGATTGGGAAAGTGGTATCGCCGAAAACGATAACGGTGATCATTTCAATATGCGAGATTATCATGCTTTTTCGATGGAAGATCCGGAATCCGAAGTCATCGATCACGGCGTCGTACTTTCGGTAAAGGACATTCCATGGGCAGGACGACAGCTTTGGGATGCGGATGTGGCACATAAGGATGGAAAGTATTATTTGTACTTTCCACTGAAAGACCAAAATGATATTTTTCGTCTAGGCGTGGCGATTAGCGATAGACCAGAAGGACCATTTGTTCCGGAAGCAAACCCGATGAAGGGAAGCTATAGTATAGACCCCTGTGTTTTCGAAGAGAATGGCGTACATTACGTTTATTTCGGTGGGATCTGGGGTGGACAATTGCAGTTTTATCGGGACAATAAACTGACTCCCCCTTGTTCACTTCCACATTTTCATGAACCGGCACTTTGTCCGAAAATAGCCAAACTCCAGGATAATATGCTGGAGTTTGCTGAAGTACCTTGCGATATACTTTTGCTGGACGAGGAAGGTAATCCGTTGAAACAGGGGGATACCGAACGCCGCTTTTTTGAAGCGTCCTGGGTACATAAATACAATGGCAAGTACTATTTTTCCTATTCCACGGGTGATACGCATTTATTGTGTTATGCTACGGGTGATAATCCGTATGGTCCGTTTACCTATCAGGGGGTTATTCTTACACCTGTCGTCGGCTGGACAACGCATCACAGTATTCTCGAGTTTAAAGGAAAGTGGTATCTGTTCTATCATGACGCTGTGCCCGCCGGAGGTAAAACTTGGTTGCGCAGCATGAAAATGATCGAATTGGAGTATGATGAAAATGGTGCCATCAGGACAATAGCAGGGCAATAATTTCAAAAAAATAAAAATTCGGGTTACCATGACACGACATTTCTTATATGTAATCTTTCTCTTTCCGTTTTTGGTGTATGCAGAAGATGGAAGTCAGCTTTGGTTAAGGTATACACCTGTTGATGAGTCTGTGGCGAATAAACGGACCATAAAGCTACGCGCCACACATGATCTGGTTCAATTGGCCCAACAGGAACTCCAGACTTACTGGGCAGGACAGTCGGTGGTGCTGAGGCTAGATAAAAAGTTGAAAAGATTAAAAGAAGGTTATGTGCTGAAAGGAGATGCGTCGAACATCGAGCTTGTTGCCGCGGAACCGGTGGGGCTGCTTTACGGCGCTTACCACTTATTAAGGCTGCAAGAGGCAGGAGAGGACACCAACCACCTACAGGTCGAAGAGATTCCCGATTACGATATCCGCATATTAAACCATTGGGATAATCTCGACAGGACGGTAGAAAGAGGGTATGCGGGGTATTCGTTATGGCGTTGGGATGAGCTGCCTCATACACTGTCGCCACGATACGAACAGTATGCGCGTGCAAACGCGTCTATCGGTATCAATGCTACCGTGTTGAACAATGTCAATGCATCACCACAAATTTTAACCTCGGATTATCTTGTTAAGGTGAAAGCTTTGGCCGATATCTTCCGAAAATATGGTATCCGGGTTTATTTATCGGCCAATTTTTCATCACCGAAAGTATTGGATGGATTGTCTGACTCCGACCCCTTGCGCGAAGAGGTGCAAGATTGGTGGAAAAAGAAGGTGAAAGAAATCTATCAGCATATTCCTGATTTTGGAGGTTTTTTGGTCAAAGCAAATTCAGAAGGCCAGCCGGGGCCGCAGGATTATGGTCGTACCCACGCCGATGGCGCGAATATGCTGGCGGATGCGTTGAAGCCTTATGGCGGGCTGGTGATGTGGCGGGCTTTTGTCTATAATCCAACGGAAGAGGATCGGGCTAAACAAGCCTATCAGGAGTTTGTACCGCTGGATGGGAAATTTCGGGAAAATGTCATCATCCAGATCAAAAATGGCCCCGTAGATTTTCAACCTAGAGAACCGTTTACGCCGCTCTTCGGCGCCATGAAGAATACCGCCCAAATGATCGAGTTTCAGATTACACAGGAATACCTGGGCTTTTCGAACCATTTAGCTTATCTGGCACCGTTATTTAAAGAAACGTTGGATGCGGATACGTATAGCGACGGAAAGGGGAATACGGTGGCGCGTATTACAGATGGAAGTATCTGGCAGCATAAGAAAACCGCTATTTCGGCCGTTGCCAATATAGGTGAAGACGCCAACTGGACAGGGCACCATTTTGCACAAGCGAATTGGTACGCGTTTGGACGCCTGGCCTGGAATCATCAACTTTCGTCGGAAGAGATTGCACGAGAATGGATTCGGACGACGTTTACCCGGGATGCGGATTTTGTGAAGCCGGTTCAGCAGATGATGATGGATTCCCGTGAAGCAGTCGTGGATTATATGATGCCATTGGGCTTACATCATATTTTCGCCTTCGACCACCACTATGGGCCGGAACCGTGGGGGGATCGGAAAGGAGGGAGACCAGACTGGATGCCTTGGTATTACCATAATGCAGATACCGTGGGTTTAGGATTTGACCGTACGACAAACGGGAGCAACGCCGTGTCGCAATATAATGAACCTTTGCGGACTACATTTAATATGATCGGGACGTGCCCGGAAAATCTGTTACTATGGTTCCATCATGTGTCGTGGACGCACCGCATGAGAAGTGGACGTACGTTATGGGATGAGCTTTGTGTTCATTATGACCGAGGCGTACAGGAGGTACGGGAGTTTCAGAAAACTTGGGATAAGCTTGAATCCTATGTCGATCAACAACGATTTAACGAGATACAATCCAAATTGAAAATTCAGACAAAGGATGCGGTGTGGTGGAAAGATGCCTGCTTATTATATTTCCAGACGTTCTCCCAAATGCCTATACCTTATGAGCTCGATCGCCCGATTCATGATTTAGAAGAATTGAAGAAAATTAAATTAGATATGAAACACCATAATTAACTGTTAACTTATATGAACCTATAACAATGAACAAATCTATTTTTATGATTTTCTTGCTGCCTTTGTTTTTCCTAGGTTGTAAGAAAGAAGAAGGAACCACGGCGCCATCTCTCGAGGTATCGGAAGACGGGATGGCGCTGACCCACGCTGCAGGCCGCGGAGAACTTACGTTGCGTTGGGCGTATTCCGAGTGGGAATTGACATCAACATCCGACGGATTTTTATCGGATTTCACCTTTAAGAAAGGCGGAAGTTTAGCGCATGCGAGCGCTACCCGGATCCAGTTCAACTATTCGGAGAATACTACAGGAGAAGAACGATCGCAGGAGCTGGTGTTTAAAAACCGTACGACCGGTGTTGAGCAAAAAGTCAACGTTAGCCAATCTCCAAAGCCCCCCATTACATTAGCGGTTAATACGGCCTTGAAATATCAGCATATTACCGGTTTCGGCGGGATGCTCAATCCCGCGCTATGGCTAGGAAGCAATCAATTGACAGAAGGGGAAATAGAGCTTCTGTATGGAGAAGACGGATTGGGTTTCAAAATGCTACGCATGATGATCTACGCTGACCCTGCACATTGGGACAGAGATTTGGCGATAGCCAAAAAAGCACAATCTTTAGGGGTACGTATTTTCGGCTCTCCGTGGACACCTCCCGCCTATATGAAAAGTAATCAACAACAGTCGGGAGGCAATGGTGGATATCTGTTGCCCGAGTATTACCAAGATTACGTGGATCATCTGAATGCTTTCGTCGATTACATGGCGGATAACGGTGTTACCATTGAAGCTGTCTCTATCCAAAATGAACCGGATTGGGATCCGGATTATGATGCTTGTGTGTGGACACCCGCTCAGATATTGGCATTCATGAAAGATTACGCCAACGGGATAAAGGTGAACGTTATTGCTGCGGAAGCGGTTAATTTCAAAAAAGAATATACGGATCCGGTTTTAAACGATCCTATTGCTGTACAAAATTTGGACATAGTAGGAACACATTTATATGGAGGAGGAATCGGTGATTACCCCTTAGCCAGACAACACGGGAAAGAAATCTGGATGACGGAGCACTTGCATAATACAAATAGTCCTAACGACTGGTCATGGGATCAAGCGTTGATGGTGGGCGAGGATATTTACGGTTGTATGGATGCTAACTTCAATGCTTACATCTATTGGTACCTGAAACGTTATTATAGCATGCTTGGCGACGGCGAGCAAGGAACGGCTGTAGGGCAGTTGTTGCCCAGATCGACCATCATGACGCACTATGCGCAGTATGCCACAGGGCGTCAGCGCATCGGTATAGATAGAATAACGGGAAATAATGACTTTTTGCTAACTGCTTATGAGGGTGAGTATGACATTACGCTCGTGTTACAGAACAGCGCGGAAATTCACTTAGGCGTCATACAATTTGATCTACCTATTGAGATATCTAGTGTTGAAGCCATGGAAAGCACAGAAGAAAGTGTAATGACCAGCAAGAATGTTGCGTTATCGGGAGATAAAAGAACTGTTGTCGTTAATGTAGATGCAAAATCAATCGTTTCAATTAGATTAACAAAGTAGGTTACGGCTCCGGCATTGGAATGAATAGGTGGTAATAAATAAAAGTGAAAAACATGAAAATAAAACCGAGAAGGATGAAGTATAAACGGAATACTTGGCTCAGCTTGCTGGCAATAACATTGATGTCGTCTTGTCAGCAAGATCACAGAAATCAGAAAGATGCTGTTGTTGCAGGCCGCGAGCCTGTTTTTCAGAATTTTGAATATGTGGGCAATGATAAAATATATACCCAAAACTCCTTACCCGAAGGACACTTTTACAGCCCGATCTTACAAGGCTGTTATCCCGATCCGAGTATTACCCGCAAGGGAGGCGATTATTATTTGGTGACTTCTTCATTTGTGATGTTTCCCGGTGTGCCTATCTTCCATTCCAAGGATTTGGTGAACTGGAAGCAGATTGGTCATGTACTGGATAGAGAGTCCCAGTTAAAGGTCGAAACAGCAGGCATCAGTGCCGGGATCTACGCCCCAGACATCATGTACAATCCGCATAACGACACGTTTTATATGATTACAACACAAATTGCATCTGGAATTGGCAATATGGTTGTTAAGACTAAAGATCCGTTGCAGGGTAATTGGTCAGATCCCATTAAGCTCGATTTCGGTGGAATTGACCCGGCATTGTTTTTTGATGACGATGGGAAAGCTTATGTGATCCATAACGATGCACCTGACGAAGGGAAAGAATTATACCAAGGACATCGTGTGATTAAGGTGTGGGATTATGATGTGGAGAAAGATCAGGTCATCGCTGGTACCGATAAGATTATTGTCGACGGTGGTGTCGATATCGCTCAAAAACCGATTTGGATCGAAGCCCCGCATATTTATAAACGGAACGATAAATATTATCTGATGTGTGCGGAAGGTGGAACGGGAGGGAACCATAGCGAAGTTGTCTTTGTGAGCGATAGTCCCCGTGGTCCTTATAAGCCAGCTGCAACGAACCCTATTCTTTCGCAGCGGCATTTGGATAAGAGCCGATCTAATGCGGTGGAATGGGCCGGCCATGCGGATCTTGTTGAAACCCCGAACGGAGAATGGTATGGCGTATTTCTAGCCATCCGCCCGAATGAGAAAAATCGCGTAAATACTGGTCGTGAAACGTTTATTTTACCCGTTGATTGGTCCGGTGAATGGCCTGTATTTGAAGGAGGGATGGAGCCGCTCCGACCGTCTATCAAAATGCCCCAAGGTGCGGAAAATAAAATGAACAGCGGTGAGTTTTTCCAGAACGGTAATTTTACATTTATAGATAAATTTGACGGAAACGGTTTGGATGATCGCTGGATTGCCCTCCGCGGCCCTCGTGAAAAATTTGTTGAAGAGCGTACAAATGGATTGGTCATTAAACCATTTGATGTGAATATCAAAGCGCAGAAACCCATTTCTACCCTATTTCACCGCCAGCAGCATATTACTTTTTCGGCATCCGTGGATATGTACTATAAACCTGAAACAGAAAGTGATCTGGCAGGATTAGCTTGCGTACAAAGCGAGACATTTAATTATGTATTCGGCGTAACCAAGTCGGGTGCAGAGTATTATATCGTTTTAGAACGGACGGAGAAGGGCGAATCGTCTATTATTGCACAAGCTAAACTAGCTGAAATCGGCAAAATTTCCCTGAAAGTGGAAGCCCAGGGAGATGATTATCAATTTGCCTACGCGCTAGATAGTGGCGATTTTGAAAACTTAGGCGGCACGGTATCAGGTGATATCCTGTCGACAGATGTAGCTGGTGGGTTTACCGGCGCTATGATCGGGCTATATGCAACTTCTGCCAGCGATATTAAAATAGACTAATTTTTTAGTTTAGTTGCTTGAACGGTTGCTCCACGTCCGTGGGACGCCGTTTATTAAAATCTAAAAATAGGATCAATTGAAATCCGTCGACGTCGTGGCGGCGTACGACTTGAACAAGGTGCCGGGCAAGGATACGGCTCTTTTGTATGGGGAACGGATTCCGGCATATGCCAAGACGATTAAGATGGGCTTCTTTTTCATAACCCCATGCAAGGAAACCAATATGCCGTGTGCCGAGATGATACTGTTGCCCTCCATAACCAATTTTGTGTCTTTCCATGTAATTTTCTTGCCCGCCGAAAATAAACTCTTGTGCACCAACGTGATTTCGGCATACGACAATACGTTTGTCTTGGGCAACGGAATGATCATCCCATACGACGACGCAAAAAAGATGGCCGGAAGTTTCATCAGGTAGGGCAACAAAACGATTTCGGCAGACGACGACATTACCCTCCTGCCCAACGACATGACACTTCCGTCCGCTGCAATGATACTTCCGAACGACGACAAAGCAATTTAAGAATAGACAGATATAGCATATCTAAGGGCCGTGTACAAAACCACAGCCCTTATCCATTATTAAATGTAGGAGAATCAATTATTTTGTAATGCTTCAACGACACCTACATAAGCAGGTTTACGTTGATAACCACCACTATTGGTAAATAAGCCCACTGGTTGATTCGGCCTCCAGGTCGCGTTAGAAACCCGATCCGCCGGGCTTCGGAATATAATGCCAGCTCGTTGATCTGCCGGAATTATTTGATAATATGCTTCCACAAACCATTTATACATCGCGGCTTGTTGCTGATATAAAGCCGTTGTTGCTTGATTAATCGTTGTTCCTGTACCGATATCGAACGAGATTTTTATTAGTTTATCTATTGCGGCTAACTGTTGCAGCGTAGATTCTATTTTTTCCTTGTTATCATCCACATTTAAGGACAATTCGGCAATTATACCATCGACTGGCGTTCCCTTATCTTCTGTATAGGCAATAAAATCTACTAAACCTTGAATCTTAGTGGGATTGTCGACTAAATTTGTTTCCGTAAAAAATATCTGATCGCTTGCATTGGCGTATTGCTTAATCATACCGATGGCAATGCTGGCGTAATCTTTACCAAGATAATCTTGCCAATAGAACGTGTTCGCAGGTAACTCAGCTACACCAGCGCCGCTACGCAATTCAGAAGGGTTTTCTTCATCCATAGGCTGATATACAACACTCCAAGATTTAACCCTTTCTTTACCGGTTGTGCCGATAGTTGCGATCCATTTATCAAGTTCAACCGTAAATATCTCCGCTTTTTCTTCCGGTGTTTTGATAATTGTTTCGCCGACTTTTTCCCATTGCACGGAGATATTGTCTATCAGATAATCGGCAGCTCCTGTTGCTGAACCAATGGTTAAGACAAAACTGGTGAGCTGTTTCTGCGCATCACTGAGGTTGAGGTTTGCAATTGGTAAAATAATACCGTTTCTGAACCATTGACCATCAGGCGCACCGAAGCTGGAAGGGCTACCATAATTAATCAATGTTACTGAACCTAATGAAGTGCTGATAGCCATACGCATACCTGCTCCGTATAAACCACAACAGCCTGCGCCCTTAAAATCTATCGTGACAGACTTCGAATCACCTAGTGTAAGCCCTTCGGGTAAGTTAATCTCAAACTGGGGAAAGGTTTGAGGGCCCAATACATATAATACTTTTCCGCTTATGCCGTCCGGGTCATTTGCTACGCTCGTACTTCCTGAACCGATGACGGCATAAGATTTACCCAATTCATCCTCTTCAAAATTCAGTAGCATTTCTGTTCCTGATTCTCCGGGAATAATGATATCGGCAACTAAAGCATTTAAATAATCTGACGCTTGATTTTCATGCCAGACCAAATGCCCCAGATGTGTGGACATGTCGGTGTTCGCATGGGTTTCCAGTGCTGCACTCACATTATTGTTTAAGACGACCGACCCATCTTCTTGGACAGCGTTGACGTGTCTCAAATCCGTCGTTAAACTGACCTCATCAAAATGTTGCTGCATCAACCGATAGAAAACGTTGTTGCTCGCCAGATCGGCTAAAGAAAGCTCGACACCTAATTTAAAATGCGGTTGACCATCGTAATTGACGTAAGTTTTGAGCTCGTTGTAGGCATCCCGTTCTTCTTGGTCAATTAAACTTTGCGGTCTGTCAGCAAAGAAATCACGGGTTTCAAATTCGGCACAACTACCGAGCAGGGTAGAGGCTGCTAAGCAAATAGCAAGCCTCTTATTCCATTTTGTATAACTTTTCATAATTTGTCTTTTTTGAAATTAACGCACTACAGGGGTAATATACTCTGGCGACACCGCACGATCACGCATGACGAGCGTATCTTTGCTAGCGATATTGCCGCTGATGATTCTCGTATCATCGCTACTACCCACGGAGATATTACTATACGTTACTTGATAATCTAAATACAAGGCATCACGATCTTTATTACCCCAACTGTTTTTCTCTCCTTTCGTTACAAAAGAACCCGTGCCTGTCACTGTATACCCCGTCGTGTTCGTTGAAATGCTGCACTTCCCCTCCTCGTCAAAATCTAATAATAATGTACAGGAAAAAATATTGCCTCCTTCCGCATCCCTAAATTGTACCGGAAAAGCGGTGGAATGAAGCGAGCGGGTATTTAACTTGTTGAGTTCGTCATTTTCTACGTATGCCGCATGGCGTGTAACATTGCGAACAACGTCGCCTGTCATGGCATCTTTACCCCGTCGAAGATAATTCCCATGCCATTGGTTGATAAACTTAAGGGTATACAGTACAAAGTCTTTCGTGGATAAAATGGAGTCTGCATGCTGCACATTTTTCATCTTTAATGGGAGAGTGTACGTGTTCGATATGGCCGATGGGTCGGCAAAGAAAGCATCTGTAAGCTGTACCTGAACGCCGCCCATAATGTTGCCGGGAGCAATAGTGATCTGATCTGCCGCCAAACTATAATAGCCTGCAGGCAATGGTTCCATCTTAGGGCCGTTGTTCGGAAAATAGAGATCGTCTATTAATGTATTGTCTACTGCTACATCAATAATAACATTTTCGGTGTTGTTCCGTGTTCCGCCAAGGGTTGCCTTTATTTCCACCTTATGTTCCTTATCCAGCGTATTGTCTACGTTCGCGTCTTCGCCCAGCACCACCGTACGAACGGGGTATTGGTTAGCAAAATAGACCGTTTGGTAATCGAAATCTGGTAATTCAAGCATGTTGTTTTTACAACTGTTTATCGTACTGAAAATCAACGCTAAACCTATTAAAATTTTATTTCTTTTCATGTCTTCTAAAATTAAATTAACCTTTACGTTATTCCCAACCGGCGTTCTGTACTAGGTTGTTGTATTTGAGTATCTCGGAAAAAGGAATGGGGCCGTAATACATGTGGTTTTGATAAGATCGCACCTCGACAGCAATCGGTGTATAATTGGTTCCATTTACATCTAAGCCACGAGCGGTTTCTGTCAAACTGAGCTTCCAGCGGCGAAGATCCCAAAAACGGAAACTTTCAAAGCACAGTTCTAATCGACGTTCATTTCGAATTAATTCCCGCATCTTTTCTTTATCCGCTTTACACTCCTCTAAATAGGGGTCATTATTGCTCGCCCCTACACCAGCTCTTTGACGTATGGCTTTGATAACGTCATATGCAGAAAATGAATGGACTCCGGTGCCGGTTGGACCCCATGCTTCGTTCGCTGCTTCCGCATAAGATAGATAAATCTCTGTATATCGAATACGTGGCGTGTAACGGTTTCTCCCCACGATATTGCCCGGGGTTCTATTGACATCCATCCGCAACCCTTTCTTCATATAGTAGCCCGTCCGGGTAGACGTTGCCAGTTTATTCAATCCATCGTCGGTGGAGGAAGCATTCCCCGTATAGATAGCGGCACTTGTAACCCCCGCTGTACTACCGTTGTAGATGATATAATAACTCAGGCGAGGATCTCGCCCGGCATAAGGATTGTCCGCGTTATAGGTGCTATTTGGATGATCGATAGGGTATCCGTCGGCTGTTGGGAAAGCATCCACTAAATTTTGTGTCGGGTTTGTTAAACCTTCGCCATATAATGATGGAGGAAAGTTTTGTGCCTCGCGATCACCATTGTTTGCTTGGATGTTTTCCCGCCAGATCATTTCGGGTGGATTGTTACCATCATTTAAGCCATCTATTTCATTCACATTATTGTAAAAAGTCAATCCATTATCAGGCAAAGCATCTGCACCACCCTTATATTGAATAATTGCTGCCGCTGCGTCGGCTGCCTGTTCCCAGTTAGCCGGATTAGATACGTGCTGAAAGGCCGGACTAGCAGCCAGCAAGGCTGTTCTTGCTCGAAAAGATTTGGCTATAAGCCCGTTAAAAAGTTGACGACTGTATCGACCCATAACGCGGTTATAAGTGGATGCATTCTGTGTTATGAAAGTAAAACGTTCGGGTATTTGAGAAGCATTACTGATATCATCATACTCTAAGGGCAAAAATCGCTCGGCACTGTCTAGATCATGGTATATCTGCTCTAAACAAGCTGCAAAACTAGCACGGGGTGTATTGAAATCCGCGGTGGTGGATAGGAATTCGGTCACAATAGGAACGCCCAGTAACTGTCCATCCGGTGTGAAACCCGCGTGATTACGTAACAGAAAGTACATATATAATGCCCGTAGACCATATGCTTCTCCTCGCAATCGCATGTTAAAAAGTGCAGTCGCTTCTTCGTCTTCCGCCCATTTTATTTGATGTGAATTTTCCAAAAATTGGTGAAGATATAATAAGGTGGCATAGGATTGGTTCCAAACACTTAATGGATTGTTGGCAGCGCTCCATGAGCCGGTCGCCATTTGCAGAAAGGAATGTGTACGCAGGTTGGTAACGGCATCGTCCGTTGCAAAATCGCTATTGTTATAATAACCAGGAATGGCTCTATACGCGGTCGTTACAAAACCCTGTGCAAAATGTGTATCAACTTGCATTTGCTCCGCGTTCCTTATATTTTCGGGATCGGGTTCTAACCACTTTTCACAGCTACTTAGTATTGCAGCGATTATACCGATCATAAATAACTTCGTTTTCATATTATAGTACGTTTGATTAGATTTAAAAGAAAGCTTTAACCCCTACGTTATAAAACCGCATTTGAGGCGCACTTCCAAAGCTGGTTTCCATCATTTTTCGTTCTTTTGAAATAACGAGTAGGTTATCCCCGTTTACATAAACGCTTATGCGGTTGACAACCGACGAATTCTGGAATAGATGTTCGTCTAAGTCGTAGGTAAGCTGTACGCGGTTCAGATTAAAGCGGTTATTTTTGTACATCCAAAAAGTGGAATTCTGGAAATTATTACTATTCCCGGTTGTAGTTAGGCGAGGATGAGTGGCTGTACTCGCCGTTTCTGCTGTCCAACGACCTAAAGCTTCTTCCGAGTATTTACCTAGCCCTCTTACCCAATAATAGGAATTGTTCTTGAAGCCCATACCGCCGACGTGCCCTGATCCCAGCGCAAAAAACGTTAGGTTTTTCCACTTTAGGGTCAGGTTCAATCCGTAACTAAACGGATTGGCGGCCCCACCATGATGTCCCAAGTCAACCTGATCTCTACTATCGATAAGTCCATCACCATTTATATCCTGATATTTGATGTCTCCAGGTTTTAAATCTCCGCCAAAGGTTTGCCTAGCATGGTTTTCTATTTCGATTTGGTTCTGGAAAAATCCTTCTGCAATATATCCCCAAGAAGCGTCTAATGGTCTATCTGCCCGATACTGATAATCATTTTCGTATACCTCGTCTCTCTTCGTTGCTCTAGAATTGTATATCATTCCCACAAAGCCTAAAGAATAATCTACATTGCCGATTTTATCGTTGAAATTTCCGGAGAAATCAACGCCCGTACGCATATCGTTGTTGAAATTAAGCCAAGGCCGAAAATCCCCGTTCCCCAAAAAATAAGATGGAAAAACAGTAGCGTCTCCTCGCGTGAGCAAACCATTGGTGTGTTGTCTAAAATAGTTGGCGTTTAATTGGATGCGGTTATTTAAAAGCGATGCATCTAAACCAACTCTAAACTCTTTGCGCTCCACAAAGGTAAGATTTGGGTTAGCCCCACGACCAGAGAGAACAGTGGCACCACCGCCACCCGTAGTACCTCCGTCTCGCCATTGATACCATGCACCCAACGCACCTTCCGCAGTGCTATTGCCATAATTTTCGTGATAGAGGTAGTACCCCGTAATATCTAGATCTTGTTTCAACGATGAGTAAGAAGCCGTCAACTTTAGATCGTCTACAAATGACTTTTGATCTTTAAAGAAATCTTCCTCGCTGATCCGCCAGCCAAGAGTTGCACTGGGTGAAAGGGCTCTTCGGTTGTCTTTGGGCAGTTTGGCGGAATGAACAACAGATCCCGTAAAATCGATATAGTACCGTTGTTTGTAATTGTAACCGGCGTGGATACCGAGATTGGTATTTCGGAAAGGCTGATAGTCGCTTCCACCCTGATTGGTATCGATATCACTCGAGAACTGCCGCATATAACCCCATCCCAATAAGGTACTGGTTACGTTATGATGTTGATTGAAGGTGCGTTGATAATTGAACTGAGATGTGAGTGACATCGTCTGATAATATAATGAAGTACCGATGAACTCATTGGTACTGTTCCCATCATTACCAAATTTAGTCAGCGAGGTAATCATTTCTTGACCATCGACCATTTGCCAGTGGGGTTGATACGTCGCGTAGGGTACGTTATACCCTTCCGTATAGCGCGTGGTATAGTCCATGCTGTAACGGGTGCTGAAACTTAGGCCCGGTGTAATGCTGCTCAAATCTGCTTCCGCGCCGACATTGAACATAAAAGTTCGATTTCTGTTCTTGATGTAGCCGGATGCGATCATTTGCGAAAGATCGTTTGTCTGCATATTGGATAATCCGCCTAACAGGTATTTTCCATCAATAATGTGATTACTGTTTTGAACGATAGCTTCGAGATCAGGATTGGTAAGATCTAACCGATCTATAGGCACAAACGGATGAAATCCGTCGTGATTAGGACGGATATTTGCCGTGGCACCCCAGAAATTACCTCGAGCATAGTTGTTATCTGCGATGATGGCGACAGCATCGGTTGATGCTTTTAACCAACTTGTCAGGTTCATATCCACGTTCGTACGGATGTTGAAGGAGAGGTCTTTGTTATTGTTGCCTTCTCCAACTTTAAGGATATCATTGAAGTGAGACATCCCCATGTTGGTATAATAACGTGCACGCTCATTCCCGCCGGAGATTTCCGTTGTTATATCCGATCTAGACGAATATTTCTTTAAATATTCGTCCGAGAAAAAATTAAGATCCGGATACCGATAGGGATTTGACCCTATCGTCGTATTATAGATCGCTTCGGGCGTATACCGCTCTGCGATACCGTCATTACGTGATGCTTCGTTGTAAAGCGTCATGTATTCTGCCGCATTTAGATACGTAGGATAGCGCTTCGGAACTAATATCCCGGTGTTAGCTCGGACGTCGATGCTGAGCGGCTTGATCGATCCCCGGCGCGTATTGATCAATATAGCGCCCTTGGAACCCGCACTCCCATATAAAGCGACGCTGCTCGCATCCTTTAATACGGTGATGGATTCTATCTCGACCATACGAACATCCTCCGCACGGCGTGGAATACCGTCGATTAGAATGAGCGGCGACTGTCCCCAGATATTTCCGCTATATCCACTCACGAAACTTTCTAGGTTATCTAAGCTATAGGTGCTATAGTTTTTGTTTATCAGAGAAGAAACGTCCACAGAAGTGACGGCACCTAATACATCTTTTTCGTTTATTTTCCCGAATGCCACATGGATGGAACTGTCTGGGTTCGTCTGTGACCTATTTTCGACAACTTCTTGTGCCTGTAATCCAACTGCTGTTAAAGAGAGTGAAATATAGATACAACAAGCTTTTATATGTTTTTTTATCATTTTAGCTGCAATTTTATACTACCAACCTGGGTTCTGAGGAAACTCTTCGTATATACTGATGTCGTCTACGAGAAACGGAAACCAGTAATGCCGTTGGGTGTATTGTCTTTCAAATAAAATCGTTTGCCGGAAGTTTCTTACCCGCGCATTTCTTGGATCGGCATATACTTCGTCGTTGGGTGTGGCCCGATCAAACTCGATCCCCTTCTTATAGGTATAAGGGCGTTCGGATAATAAGAGCCAGCGACGAAGATCCACAAACCGATGTCCTTCAAAGGCCAGCTCGACAGCGCGTTCCCGCCTATATTCTTCCCGGAACGCTTCTTGTGAGACTAAAAATTGAGGAGCGACATGACCAACGCCTAGTCCCGGTCTATCCCGTACAAAATTAACGGCATCAACAGCAGTTTTACTATAGCCGAGCGCTTTTCCGGTTGGAGAATTATACCCTTCTGATGCCGATTCGGCATACATTAAATATACATCCGATAGGCGCAGTAGACTCAAAAGAACAGTATTTCCGTCAGCAAACCCTTCCCAATCGTTCATCTGTTTGGAGACGAATTTGGAGAACATATAGCCCGTAAACACGGCTTTGGTTGGGTTGGCGGTACGGTAAAAGCCCCCAGTAAATAGACTGGCGTATTGACGATATTCGTTATTGCCGACGAGGCCTCCATTGTTGACAGCTTTTTCTCCATCAATCATAATGTCATGATAGAATCGCGGATCACGGTCCCGCCAAGGGTATTCCGGATCATATCCCGATTCGGAATCTGCCTGTGTCGGATTTTTTATCGGCAGGCCGTTCGCCATACCATAATAATCTACATAATTTGCCGTAGGATACACTTTGATTCCGGAGCCATTAATGGTCATCGGACGATAGTCATTGACCTGATTCCATCGGAAACGATTGTCGGAGACATTCGCTGGATTTTCCATCATAATAGCTTCTGTGTAACGTTGATTATTTACGACCACAGCGCCTGGAATGGCATAATTTTGATTAAAGGTGTAAAAAATGCGCGAATAGTGCGAGAAAGGAACCAATTGGTAACGGTCGGTAGATTCTACAAGATTCAGGGCTTCTCCAAATACATCTGCAGCACGTTTGCAATATTCCGTATGATAAGACCGCTCGCCGGTAGATTCTTCGTTCATGAGTGGGCTTCCAGCGAACAATAGATTTTTCCCAAGGAATCCTAAGGCCATGATCTTGTTTGCCCGGCGATCCGTATTTCCGATGTTGGGACCTACAGCGGTTTCTTCCCAGGATATGGGAAGTAAATCAGCCGCTTTCCGAAGATCGGCGGCCACTTTTTCTGCCGTTTCGTGATAATTCAACCGAACGACCCTCGGTGCTTCATCTGGAGGCAACACAGTATCGATATAAGGTAACCCACCCCAATATTGCATAAGCATAAAATGAAACCATCCTCGGAAAAAATACAGTTGTCCTTCAATCAGACGTCTTTCTTCCGGTGTCGCATCGATTAGTAAATCTAGGTTGGCTAGCCCGATATTGGCTTTACGTATGCCGTACCAAGATAGTCCCCATAGGTTTCCTTTGTTCTCGCGCACTTGATTGTTCGGATTTCCACCAGATTTGAACCAGGACCCAAAAATTGCGGTATTCCATGCCCAATAATCTCCATGGTCTATATTATAAGCCAGTAGCCGCGTTTCAGTAGGCTCCCACATTTCTTCGTCTCCAAAATTCCAGTTATTGTGCGAACCAATGGCGGTAATCACAGGGACACAATTGTATAATTCCTCGGTAAATCCTTGAAAATTCCGAAAATCTTTAAAGGCTTCCGTTTCGTCAATATCCGCGAGCGGCGATTTATCAAGATATTTTTGACACGAACTGGTACCTAAACATGTGGATATGACAACGAGTTGCCATAATATCTTTTTAAAATATGTTTTCATTTTAGCTAGTTTTAGAAGGTTATATCCAGACCTAGGTTAATGCGACGTACGGTGGGATACGCTCCACCACCTGCACTGGCCGCGAAGTTTGATTCCCTATCGTCCGGCATCTTTGTCCATAAAAGCAAATTATTTCCGTTTATATAGACTCTGCAGGCATTGATCCCTAACCTGTTTACGATTTTTCCACTGAGCGTGTAAGCTACTTCAGCATTTTTCAAGCGTACATAAGATCCATCATACAGATAGCGAGTAGCATTTCCGGCGTAAGGAATAAGTGTGCCCCACCTAGGAAGGGGAACATCGCCACCACCGTTTTCTTTCGTCCAGTAAGTACCTTCGACGAAAGCTACGTTAGATCCGGAATACGTGTTGAAGGTCGGAAAGTCTACCGTTCGAGATACATTATTCACTCCGTAGAATTGTACAAAAAGACTAATACCTTTCCATTCGCCCCCAATACTTGCATTATAGGTATTGTGTGGGGAACCCGAATAGCCGTAAGGTGCGGAATCGAATCGATCGATGATACCGTCGCCGTTAAAGTCGATAATGTTATAATCGCCTGGCAGCTTTAGATGGTTATTCGAGGTGCGTTCTGTGCTCCCGTATATATCATCCCAACTGGCTAAATGTCCGTGGTCGATATGGGTTCTATGTTGTCCCAATTGCCATCCGGCTTGCTTCTGATAAGCAGGTAATAACTCTGGATCATCTCGAAATAATACTTCATTAACTGCATGTGTCATGTTGGTGTTAGCCCATAAGCGCAGGCCGTTGGCAAACCGATGATTGAAATTTAACTCCAGTTCATAGCCTTGTCCGCGCACACTTCCAAGATTAGCTCTCGCCGCAGTTTGTCCAAAATAACTGGGAATAGCCCGTCCATTTCCGTCGATAATAATGTCGGTTCTTAAGTCCCGAAAGAAATCGACACTGCCAGAAAGCATCCCATTTAAGAAGGAGTAATCGATGCCCAGGTTACGTTTTTCCACATTCTCCCAAAAGATATTGGGATTACCTAAATCCGTAATCCGATAAAAAGTAAATGGGGTATTTTGAATAGGACTACCCATTTGTGCGTTACCGCCAAATGCCCATTGGTCTCTATACAGCCAACGTCCACTAACGTTGTCGTCACCTATTTTCCCCCAAGAAGCCCTTACTTTCAAGGTGTTTATAAATGGAAGGCCTTGCATGAATTTCTCATTGCTGATCACCCAACCGGCAGAAAGGGAGGGGAAGAAATCAAAGCGGTAATCCGGGCCAAACATTTCTGAACCATTGTAAGCGCCGTTTGCTTCAAAAAGATAACGGGCATCAAATGCGTAGGTAGTCCGAAATACCCAATCTTCCCGATAACGCGGAAACATGCTCCCAACAGCAAACTTTTCTCTTAAGAACAAGCCCATTACACCCACATTATGCTTATCGAACTGTCGGTTATAGTTTAATTGGGCAGAATAATTGATACGACGGTACGTTGCTCCTTTATCTAGGGCTCCAGAAGCGGTCGTCCACCGGATACGGTCGGAATAATCCAGTTGGGTGGACCCATCAACTTGTTCTTCCCAAGTTATATTGCCTGTTTCCGGATCAATCCATTTACGGGGAGGTCCATTGTATAGATCATTGACTCCCCTTTCATGTTCGACAAAGGTATTGTCTAGGGAGTAGTTAGCCCGGAAGCTAAGCCCTTGGGTAACCATACTCAAGTCTTGCGTAATAATAAAATCGGTTGTCAATTGGGTATTGGTGCGCTTTTCTAAACCGGAAACGGCTAGATTATATACTGAATTCGGAACATCATGTTCTCTAGGGGTATAATAGCCCCACGTACCGTCGGAATATATCGGACGCATCGCATCTGGAGACGATCGGTAGGCAGAGGCCCAGAATGCATTATCGGTTTGGGCAGCCGAATTCCAAGGAAATTGACGTACGCCGTTAGACCCAAATAGCTTCGTTGAAAATTTCGTCGTACTGGTTAGATTAAAGTCGAGGTTGCTGCGTACATTCACACGGTTGTAGCCATAATTGGAAGTATAACCCCGGTTGTTTTCGAAAGATTTGAATAAATCACCTTCTTTAACATAATCAACTGAACCGAAATAGGTGACAAAATCTGTTCCTCCGGATACGTTGGCATTCGCACCGTAGGACATGGCATGTGATCGAAAAAGTTCTTTTTCCCAATCCACATTGGGATATCGATCCCATTCCTCGGCATTGGCTGGATGCCGATATTTTAATAATATTTCTTCAGGTCGTATGTTTCCCCATCCGATTTGGTCAACGATAAGCTCATTCTCGATTACCCGATTACGCAGCGAAAGAGCATCATAGGCATCATATTTTGTTGGTAGTCGCGAGGCCACTTTTGCCGTGGTGTTCACGCGACCACGGATGACAGCCGTTCCAGATCGTCCCTGTTTGGTAGTAATAAGGATAACGCCATTTGCTCCTTTTACACCGAATACGGCGGTGGCGGAAGCATCTTTTAGTACAGAAATGCTTTCGACCGAGGCGATATCAATCCCGCTCATAGACCGTTCAACACCGTCGACTAAAATTAGGGGAGAGCTACTGTTCCAGGATGTTTGTGCGCGGATTAAGATCTGTGGATCTTCGCCACCCGGCATACCAGAAGAGCTCGATGTCACCAGCCCAGGCAAATTACCGGTCAAGGCCATTCCGAGGTTAGTGACGCCCCCCGTGCGTTCAAGCACTTCACCGGTAGTTTGAGCGATCGCGCCTACCAAACTTTCTTTCTTCTGGGTTCCGTATCCCACAACGATCGTCTCTTCGATCTGGATACTTTCATTGGTGATGGTAATACGGAACTGATCTTGATGACCTATCGTTACCTCGGTGCGGCTGTGGCCAACTTTGGAAACCACGATTGTATTTGCGTTTTGTGGCACCTGTGATAAGGTGAAAGCGCCGTTTACATCGGTAGACGCCACGATGTTGCTGCCCATTACAACAACATTCGCATTCTCTACGGGGTTTTGGTGTTGGTCTATCACAATACCCTGGATCGTTCGGGTATTTTGGGCGACAGCAATCGTCATGGAGCTGATCCAGCCGATAAAAAGGATGATCAGCGATCGACGGGAGAAACCATTCAAACGCTGCCAATATCTCCAATGAGAATTAGTAGATTCTATCATCATAGTTTATTTTAATTGATTATTATTTTAATAAAAGCACTTGTTAGTTGTCGCGCGATTGTGTGCCGTCTAATACATTGTTGATGAATAGGCCCACGGGTTGTGTCTGTTACGCATATTATTATTTTTGTTTAAATGGTTATATAAATTAGTTGTTGCTTCTCGCGCTAAATTTATCCTTATGTGCATCAGGACAAATAAAAAAACGCTGTTTCCGAGTTCTTTATTTCTGTTAGCAATGAAGATACTCTGGTTTATGAGGTTAAATGTCTATAAAACAATTTAAGAGCTCAAATTTTTGTGTTTCATTCTGATTTCTGTTTGTAACATGGTGTTTTAACGTTCATATTATCAGTCAGTTAAAATGTATTTTATGGTTTTGGTTCTTCCACAGTCTAGACGTTTTTTTTGGAAGGAGATAACGATGTTTTTACTTCTCGATGTTGCATATCCCTTTCTATTTATTTCAAATGGTGTCATTTTAAGGTTTTATGGGTTGGTGGTTATTTTATTCTGCCACTGCCTTTTCGTAAAGACGTGGACAAGTTTGTAATTTAGCGATAAGCTAATTAACGATATCCATACGATCAAGCCATTGGATAAGGAAGCTATAATTATTGCGGTCCAAAAGGTTCTGGATAGGAAAAATAAAAAAACGCTCATTATGATATATGTTAAACAGATTGTCACATTATTTCTAGCAATTCTTTCGTTCGGCTTTGTTTTAGGTCAACAGGAGGCTAAAAATTCTCGTGAACGGATTTTGTTATCGGATGATTGGAAATTCTTCCGTTATGAAAATGATGGAGATAGCCTTATTTATGATGTTAGACCGGAGGTAAAAGAAGATATTGACAAGCGGGAAGCAGACGCTAAACCTGTGGAGGGTGATAAAGCGACTACCGAAGCATTTGTACTCAAACCGTGGATATTACCATCAGGAAATGCATTTTTAAAAGATAAAGAAAAACACCACCAAATACCAGATGGTCACCCCGGAACAGACTTCCCTTTTGTACAAGCTGATTTTGACGATAGCACATGGGAGCAGATCACGGTACCACACGATTGGGCAGCTCGAGGTGAATTTTATAAAGGGTGGGATGTGCCTATTGGCGGAGGAATGGGGCGATTGCCCGTGCAAGGCGTAGCATGGTATCGTAAAAAATTAGAAATCCCATTATCGGATAAAGGAAAATCGATCTACTTAGATGTAGATGGTGCGATGTCTTATGCGATGGTATGGATAAACGGCAAATTGGCTGGAGGCTGGCCTTTTGGCTATGCGTCGTTTCGGATCGATTTAACACCTTATATTATCCCTGGTGGCGACAACCAATTGGCCATTCGTTTGGATAATCCGGCAAGTTCGTCGAGATGGTATCCGGGAGCGGGCTTGTATCGAAATGTATGGTTGACAAAAACTGATCCTATACAGGTAGATCAATGGGGGACGTTTATCCGTTCGATGAACGTGTCGGAACAGTCAGCCGATGTGACCTTAGATGTAACAGTAGCCAATAAGGGAAATGAACAGCGCAATATAAAAGTTATTACATCTGCCTATTGGATAGACAGGGAAGGGAAACGGCGTTCAAAGGCAGATTTTACGTTTCCTGAGCAGAGTAAGGTATTGCAAATAGGACGGAAAGCTGTTTTTTCAGCGCTTGCTACCGTTCGCAATCCCAAACTTTGGGGACCTGCCCCAGAACAGACACCACACCGCTATATAGCAGTAACGGAGGTGTATGTTGATGGTAATCTAGCGGATACCTATGAGACAAAATTTGGAATTCGATCTTTGGAATTTGATGGAACGAATGGACTTTTTGTCAACGGCCAGCATGTGATTATGAAGGGTGTTAATCAGCACCACGACTTAGGCGCATTGGGGGCAGCATTTAACCGTCGAGCCGCCGAAAGGCAATTGGAAATGTTGCAGGAGGTGGGATGTAATGCCATACGCATGGCGCATAATCCACCTGCACGCGAATTACTGGAGCTCACCGATAGTTTGGGTTTTTTGGTAGTGGATGAGATTTTTGATAACTGGAAATTACGTAAGACGCCGTTGGATTTTCATTTGATTTTTGACGATTGGCACGAACAGGATATTCGTGCATTTATGCGCCGAGATCGTAACCACCCATCGGTTATTATGTGGAGTTATGGTAACGAAGTAGGGGAGCAGTATACCGAAGATGAAGGCGCACAGCTTTCGGCCAAACTGAACGCCATCGTTAAAGAAGAAGATAGTAGCAGGCCGACAACAGTTTCGATGAATTATGCCAAAGCGCATATGCCTTTTGCATCCGTAGCTGATATCATTAGCTTAAACTATCAGGGAGAAGGTATACGAGATGCGCCAGCTTATCGGCACTTGAAAGGTATTACTGCTCCACCCTCGTTTGGGGCGTTTCGGGAAAAACATCCGAATACGATGATCATCAGTAGTGAAAATGCGGCAGCCGTCAGTAGCCGTGGAGAGTATTTTTTTCCGGTATACCCCGAGAATAGCGCACCTATAGACGAAGGGCAGGGAGGAAATAACGAACTGGCGCAAGTAAGCGGTTATGAACTCTATACGGTGCCTTTCGGCTCGAGTGCAGATAAGGTATTCGCAACGATGGACGAAAATCCTTATGTAGCCGGTGGATTTGTATGGACGGGCTGGGACTATATTGGTGAACCAACGCCTTATTATCAGTCTAAGAGCTCTTATTTCGGAATGATTGATCTGGCAGGGTTTAAAAAGGATCGTTTTTACCTGTATCAATCTTATTGGAGACCAGATTTCCCGATGGCTCATATTCTGCCGCATTGGAACTGGCCCGAGCGGATTAATGATACGGTTCCAGTACATGTATTCACTTCTGGTGATGAGGCAGAGCTATTTTTAAATGGTAAATCCTTGGGACGTAAAATGAAAGAGAAAGGCGACTATCGTTTGCGTTGGGATGACGTGGTATACCAGCCGGGTGAATTACAGGTGATTGCTTATAAAAACGGACAAAAATGGGCGGAGAATAAAGTTAGAACGACAGATGCTGCCGTTGCGTTGCGCTTAACAAGTGATAAGCCAACAATTAAATCAGACGGAGAAGATTTGATTTTTGTAACGGTAGATGTGGTGGATGATCGCGGTGATATTGTGCCGCGTAGCAACCAAGATTTAATCTTTACTATTGAGGGTCCGGGTGAAATTGTGGCGACAGATAATGGAAATGCGAATGATCTGGTATCGTTTGCATCACTGGAACGCAAGGCGTTTAACGGAAAAGCACTGACGATAATACAGGCAAAAAAAGGACAGACAGGAGCGATTAAAGTAACGGTAAAATCGGGACATCTAAAAGGTGGCAACCTCTTACTGGAAGTAAAATGAGTAGGCTAAACATGACATTTATACAAATAAATTAACCATAAAATAATGAAAGACTTTATACTATTACTACTGTTAACCCTGACTGGCTTAAATGCGCTGGCAATAGATCATAAAGGGATAACCTCCCATGAATTGTCAGCTAGCCGATTCACGCTGATTGAAAAAGGCATATCGAGTACAATATTAATCGATCAAAACGATGATAAAGGGGTAATGATTGCCGCCCAGAATCTCCAGGAAGATTTTGCGAGAGTTTCCGGCAGTCGTGCGCCGCTCATATTCGAGCCTAATGGGAACCGTTTGATTATAATTGGCACGTTAGAGAGCCATTACATCAAGGATTTGATAAAGAACAAGAAAATTGATGGAACGCAACTGCATGGTAAAAACGAAAAATACTTGATGACCGTAGTCGATAATCCTTTAGGAGGTGTAAAGGAAGCGTTAGTGATCGTCGGCAGTGATAAGCGCGGCACCATATACGGTATATACGAGCTGTCTGAACAGATGGGTGTTTCTCCTTGGTATGATTGGGCGGATGTGCCGGTCCAACCGCAACAGAATTTAGCGATTGATCGGGGGCAACATACGGCGGGTGAACCGGCTGTAAAATACCGCGGAATATTCTTGAACGACGAAGCCCCTTGTTTAACAGGCTGGGTAAAGCATACGTATGGGACGAATTACGGCGACCACAGGTTCTACGGCCGTGTATTCGAACTAATTCTCCGCTTACGCGGTAATTTTTTATGGCCTGCGATGTGGAGCTGGAGCTTCTACGGGGACGATCCGGAAAATAGTAAACTAGCCGATGAGATGGGAGTCATTATCGGTACCACGCACCACGAGCCGATGGCGCGTAACCATCAGGAATGGGCAAGGAAGCGAAAAGACTACGGCGTGTGGGATTATAGCAAAAATCAAACGGTGATTGATCGCTTTTTCCGTGAAGGGATTGAGAGAGCGTCCGGTACGGAAGACTTGATCACTATAGGTATGCGTGGCGATGGCGATACACCGATGGGAGGTAAAGAAGGCGAGGATCACAACTATGTAGCGCGTGACGAAGAAAATATCAAACTGCTGGAGGAAATTATCAAAAATCAGCGTCAGATCATAAAGGATGTAACGGGCGAAACCCCGGAGAAAACACCACAGGTGTGGGCTATATATAAAGAAGTACAACGTTATTTTGATATGGGATTAAGACCACCCGATGATGTCATCATGCTACTTTGTGACGATAACTGGGGGAATGTACGCCGCCTACCTCAAGGAGAAGAAAGAAATCATCCTGGGGGATGGGGCATGTACTACCATTTCGACTATGTAGGTGCGCCCCGTAATACAAAATGGTTGAATGTTAGTCCAATTCAGAACATATGGGAGCAGTTGCAACTGACATACGATTACGGCGTAGACAAGCTTTGGGTAGTGAACGTAGGTGACTTAAAGCCCATGGAATATCCGATTACTCTTTTCTTAGACATGGCTTGGAATCCGAATAACTTCACGATAGATAACCTCCTAGAACATACACGCGAATTCTGCGCCCAGCAGTTTGGTGAAAAGCAGGCAGATGAGGCGATGCGTATTCTAAATCTGTATAGTAAATACAATGGACGTGTTACCCCTGAAATGCTCGATCGTCATACCTATAATATCGAGACAGGGGAATGGAAACAGGTATCCGACGAATACATCAAGCTCGAAGCCGAAGCGCTTCGCCAATATCTTACACTCCAGCCGGAATATCGAGATGCTTATAAGCAACTGATCCTGTACCCCGTACAAGCGATGGCAAATCTATACACCATGTACTATGCGCAGGCAATGAATCATAAGCTATATAAGGAGAACAATCCGCAAGCAAATAATTGGGCAGACAAGGTTGAAGAAGCATTCAAACGCGATGCGGAATTAAGTTACGATTATAATCACGTGATGTCTGACGGTAAATGGAACGGCATGATGACCCAAAAGAAAATTGGATATACGTCGTGGAATGATAATTTCCCAGAAGATACATTGCCGGAAATTTACCGTCTGGAAAACCCCGAAGAAGCGGTTGGGGGATATGTTTTTACAGGGAAGGATGGTGTTGTCGTGATCGAAGCGGAGCATTATTTTGAAGCTGATAACGCATCGGAAGCAGAGTGGACCGTTATTCCGCATATGGGACGTACCTTGAGCGGTATGGCATTGATGCCTTATTCGAAACCCGTCGAAGGAGCGTCTTTATCTTATAAGATGCAGATTCCGAAGGACGTCACCGAAGTGAATGTGCATGTGGTCGTTAAATCGACTTTGGCATTTCACGATGGCAAGGGGCATGAATACATGGTGGGATTTGAGGATGGTACAGAAAAAATGATAAACTTCAATGCTGACCTGAACGAAGAACCGGAAAATGTTTATAGCGTATTCTATCCTACGGTCGCTCGCCGTGTGGTGAAAAAGGAAGCGAAGTTTCAAGTACCCAACACGGTTGATGGTATGCAGACATTAACCCTGAAACCACTGGACCCAGGGATCGTATTCGAAAAAATAATTGTTGATTTTGGCGGCTATCAGGATACTTATCTTTTTATGGATGAGTCGCCAAATAAGCGGATTTCAAGGGAAAACGCGAAAGATTAGCCGACGGAACAGTGTTTGGGAGCTTATGGTCATATACCATAAATTAACAACTATAGAAATAGATAAACATGTTATGAAAAAGATCATTTTAATCTTAGGAGCCGTACTGATATGGGGTGCTTCGGACGCACAAGATGTGAAAATTGCGCCGGCGGGATTCGATGTACAGCGATCCGATATTGCCCACGGTAAAATAGATACCGTCGAGTACAATTCTAAAACGGTAGGGGTCAAGCGGAAGGCATTAATATATACCTCGCCGGGGTATGATAAATCAAAGGAATATCCGGTGTTGTACCTGCTCCATGGCATAGGAGGAGATGAGTTGGAATGGTTTAGGCATGGTGTGCCACATATTATTTTGGATAATTTATATGCAGACGGAAAAATAGAGCCGATGATCGTGGTATTACCCAATGGCCGGGCGATGAAGGATGATCGGGCAACCGGCGATATCATGGCCGGGGATAAAGTAGAGGCCTTTTCTACTTTTGAGCGTGACCTGCTCGATGATTTGATTCCGTTCGTCGAACAAAAATACGCAGTAAAAAAAGATCGGGAACATAGAGCCTTGTTGGGTCTGTCTATGGGGGGCGGACAAGCGCTAAACTTCGGATTGGGAAACATGGATGTTTTTGCTTGGGTGGGTGGTTTCTCTTCGGCTCCAAATACGCGGACGCCTGAACAGCTGTTGCCTAATCCACAGGAGGCGAAAGATAAATTAAAACTTCTTTGGATTTCCTGCGGAGATCAGGATAGGTTGATGCGATTCACAGAGCGCACCCATGAATATTTGGAAAAGCATGAGGTTCCTCATATTTATTACATCGAACCGGGAGGGCATGATTTTAAGGTATGGAAAAATGATCTATACCAAGTGAGTCAGCTTCTATTCCAATAAAAACCTATTCTTAACGCGATAATATGAATATAGAAATAAGTTTGCGTGCATCGGCCATGATAGGATTATGGGTTATGATGCTATATAGCGGTAACACATATGGGCAAGAGACTAATCAACTCAAACTTTGGTACGACAAGCCGGCAGACGCGAAGGTTTGGGAACAAGCATTACCCATCGGCAATGGGCGTTTGGGAGCGATGGTATATGGCATACCACAGCGTGAAGAACTGCAACTCAATGAAGAAACCATCTGGGGAGGTGGGCCTTATCGTAACGACAACGAAAAAGGAGGGACAGCATTGGCCCAAATTCAACAGTTGATCTTTGACGGAAAGACGGGTGAAGCGGACAAGCTCATCAATGAGACCTTCTTCACAAAGACACACGGAATGCCTTTCCGAACCGCGGGAAGTGTCTTATTATATTTTCCTGGGCATGAAACTTATAGCAATTATACGCGTGAGCTAGATTTGGAAAAAGCGGTAGCGACCGCTAGATATACCGTAGATGGTGTGATCTATACCCGAGAAGTATTGTCATCTTTTGCAGAAGACGTTATTGTTATGCAGTTAACGGCAAGCAAAAAGGGCGCGTTAAATTTCACGGTAGAATATAATAACCCCGCTGAACATAAGGTTTTTAAAGAGGGCAATTGTTTAGTGCTAGAAGGGAAGGGAGCTACACACGAAGGGATTGAAGGAAAAATTGTATATCAAACACATACGACCGTCAAGAATAAAGATGGTAAAGTGGCCTTGACAGATAACAGCCTAACAGTATCTGATGCGAGTTCTGTTGTGCTCTATATCTCGATCGGAACCAACTTCGTGGATTATAAAACGGTTGACAACAACCAAAGCTCACGTGCGGCCGACAAACTTGCACAGGCTATACAGAAAGATTTCCGAAAGGCACAGCAAACGCATACGGAACGTTATGATAAGCAGTTTGGTCGTTTTTCGTTGGACTTGGGAAAATCCGTAGATTCCAAACGTACTATGACCGAGCGCATAGCGAATTTCAAGAGAACGCAAGATCCGGCATTGGTTGCGCTATTGGCGCAGTTTGGGCGCTATCTTCTAATCTGTTCGTCGCAACCCGGCGGACAGCCAGCGAACTTACAGGGACTTTGGAATAACTCGATGCACCCAGCTTGGGATAGTAAATATACCATCAATATCAACGCCGAAATGAACTATTGGCCGGCCGAGGTGACTAACCTTTCCGAAACACACGAGCCGCTTTTTCAGATGGTCAAAGAACTCGGAGAAAGTGGTCAAGAAACAGCTAAAAAGCTGTACGGCGCAGATGGTTGGGTAGCGCACCACAATACGGATATTTGGCGCGTAACAAGTCCTATAGATTTTGCCGCAGCCGGCATGTGGCCAACCGGTGGAACCTGGTTGGCACAACACCTATGGGAGCACTATTTATACACAGGTGATCGGGAATTTCTGCGTGAAGTGTATCCGGTTATGAAAGGAGCAGCAGACTTTTTATTGACAACCCTGATTGAACATCCTAAGCATACAGACAAAGGTTGGTTGGTTCTTTCTCCATCAGTCTCACCGGAACATGGACCTATGTCGGCCGGGGTCACGATGGACAATCAATTGGCTTTTGATATGTTGACCCGTACGGCACTAGCGAACGAAATATTGGGGGGAGACGCCTCGTATAGAGCAAAGATTCGAGCAACAGCCGAGTGTATCCCGCCTATGCAGGTGGGGAAACACACCCAACTGCAGGAGTGGCTGGAAGACCGTGATGACCCGAAAAGCGAACATCGACACGTATCGCATCTTTATGGTTTGTATCCTAGTAATCAGATTTCTCCGTATCGGACGCCCGAACTTTTTGAAGCGTCGCGTAACTCGTTAAACTACCGGGGGGATATGGCAACGGGTTGGTCGATCGGTTGGAAGGTTAATCTCTGGGCGCGTCTTCTGGATGGCAACCATGCGTATAGAATCATCAATAATATGCTGACGTTGGCGGACGGTAAAAATGAAGACGGACGAACGTACCCGAACCTGTTTACGGCACATCCGCCTTTTCAGATTGATGGTAATTTCGGCTTGACGGCGGGCGTGGCGGAGATGTTAGTCCAGAGTCATGATGGAGCGGTACATGTATTACCGGCACTGCCGGATGTCTGGCCGGATGGTTCTGTGAAGGGGATCAAGGCGAGGGGAGGGTTTGAATTGGACATGCGCTGGGAAAACGGTGAAGTACAAGAAGTAACGGTGGCTTCGACTATCGGAGGAAACTTGCGTTTGCGTTCGTATGTACCATTGACGGGTAAAGGACTGCAGGAGGCTTCCGGTAATAACCCAAATAGTTTATTAAATGCGGTCGAAGGTGCTGAAGTTATTGTTTCGGAGCAGGCTTCTTTGAAAGGAAATGACTTACAGAAGGTTTATGAGTACGATTTGGCTACGATAGCGGGTAAAGAATATAGTTTCTATAAAAAATAACACGATAATCCATGAATAGATTTTCAACCATTTTAAAAACGTTTACCTGTATAGGGTTAATCGGTATCTTTGGCGTTTCCTATGCGCAAAAAGCGAAAAATCCGATAATTTTCGCCGATGTGCCGGATATGTCCATGATTCGTGTGGGAGATACCTACTATATGAGCAGTACCACGATGCACATGAATCCGGGGCTCCCGCTGATGAAGTCCAAAGATCTGGTGAACTGGGAACTGATTGGCTATGGCCATACATCGCTGGCGGATATGGACGAACTGAACCTGAATAACGGGAAAAGCACGTATGGTCGGGGTACATGGGCCAGTAGCATTCGATACCACAACGGGAAGTATTACGTGAGTACATTTGCACAAACTACCGGCAAAACCTACGTCTATATAACCGAAGATATAGAAAATGGCCCCTGGGAGGTCAAGAAGTTTGAACCCATGATGCATGATCATACGCTCTTTTTCGAGGACGATAAAATATACATGATATGGGGTGGGGGAAAGCTTAATATCGTCGAACTGCAACCTGATTTTTCGGGTATCAAACCCGAAACGCAACGTGTACTGATCGAAAACGCAACCTCGCCGAGCACCCCCGCAGGTACAAAAGGCGGTCTACCGGCGGAGGGATCCCAACTGTTTAAAGTTAACGGAAAATACTACCTGTTCAATATATCATGGCCGCCGGGCGGAATGCGTACCGTGATTGTACATCGAGCAGATCAACTAGAAGGGCCATATGAAGGTCGTGTGGTTCTACAGGATAAGGGTGTCGCACAGGGTGGACTTATCGATATGCCTAACGGAGAATGGTATGCTTACCTATTTCAAGACTACGGCGCGGTAGGCCGGATTCCGTTTATGGTTCCCGTGAAATGGGAAGATGGCTGGCCTGTTTTGGGCATAGACGGTAAGGTGCCGATGGAATTGGATCTTCCGGCTAGCAAAGGGCTTATACCCGGCATTGTCCATTCCGACGACTTCAGTCGAAAAAATGGCGAGCCTGATTTACCACTGGTGTGGCAATGGAATCACAATCCGGCAGATCATCTTTGGTCGGTGAGCGAGCGTAAGGGATATCTGCGTCTGAAAACGGATCGTATAGACGAGAACTTCTTACAGGCAAGGAACACGTTAACGCAACGCACAATAGGACCAACATGTGTGGGAGCTACGGCGATAGATGTGTCAAAAATGAAAGACGGTGATTTCGCAGGACTTTCTCTCCTGCAAAAAAACTATGGCTTGGTTGGTGTACGTATGGTAGACAATAAAAAATCACTGGTAATGGTCAACGCGACAACCGGGACACCCGAAGAAGTTGCGAACATCCCTGTAACCCAACAGACACTATATTTAAAGGCCGAATGCGATTTCACAAATAAAAAAGATGTGGCTAATTTCTTTTATAGCTTGGATGGAAAAAAATGGAGCCCCATCGGAACGGAGTTAAAGATGGCTTATACTATCCCGCACTTTATGGGCTATCGTTTTGGTTTATTTAATTATGCAACAAAGACTCCTGGTGGATATGTCGATTTTGATTATTTCGAAATCGGTCAATAATGAATGGCAATAGAGAAATAATTAATAATACAATGATTACAAAAAGATATTTCTGTCTGTTTTTGCTTATCGTATTAGGCAGAGGACATGCTGTCAATGCACAAAATCCCATTGTACAAACAATGTACACCGCCGATCCGGCGCCTATGGTTTACAAGGACAAAATGTATTTGTATACCAGCCACGATGAAGACAATTCCACTTGGTTTGTCATGGACGATTGGAAACTCTATACAACGGAGGATATGGTCAATTGGACGGACCACGGGGTTATCGCCTCTTATAAGACATTTCATTGGGCAAAAGGAGATGCTTGGGCAATTCAGGTCGTTGAGCGAGACGGTAAGTTCTATTTATATGCACCGATAACTTCCGCTATTAACAACCGTCCGGCAATCGGCGTCGCTGTCTCCGACAGCCCTTATGGGCCATTTTACGATCCACTGGGTCA
The DNA here is from genome assembly GCF_014692505.1 of Sphingobacterium arenae. Classification (GTDB taxonomy): domain Bacteria; phylum Bacteroidota; class Bacteroidia; order Sphingobacteriales; family Sphingobacteriaceae; genus Sphingobacterium; species Sphingobacterium arenae. The sequence continues at coordinate 1,602,164 of NZ_JACNYK010000001.1, forward strand.
TCCCTTGGTGCAGACGAATGAAGGGGATATTGACCCGACTGTATGGATAGACGATGACAGACAGGCTTATTTGTATTGGGGGAACCCTTTTCTGTATCATGTGAAACTGAACGAAGATATGATCTCGCTGAGCGGTAAAATTACAGAGGTTCCCATGACTTCGGAGGCATTCGGCACGCGGGAGGGAAATGTAGAAAAGAGACCGACGCTCTATGAGGAGGGACCATGGTTATATAAAAGAAAAGACCTGTATTACCTATTGTGGGCTGGTGGGCCTATACCGGAACACTTAGGTTATTCGACTAGCGAATCACCGATTGGTCCGTGGAAATACGGTGGAAAGTTAATGCCGACAGAAGGGCATAGCTTTACGAACCATCCCGGAATTATAGATTTTAGAGGAAAGACGTATTTATTTTATCACAACGGTGCACTGCCGGGTGGAAGCGGTTTTACACGTTCTGTGGCGGTGGAAGAGGTAGAATTTACTAAAGAGGGCGCAATCACACCCTTAAACATGACGCAGGGGGTTACCGAGCAGCTGAAGCCATTGAACCCATACCAGAAAGTGGAAGCAGAGACGATCGCCTGGTCTGAACATGTCAAAGCGAAGCAAAATGAGGAGGTTGGCGTATTCGTACAAGCCATGCAAGACGGTGCCTATACGAGCGTAAAAAACGTGGATTTTGCTGCGGGCGCTTCTAGATTTACGGCACGGATTGGAACGACGCACAACACGGGTGTCACGATGGAAGTCCGTCTAGATGGAGTAGATGGACGGGTACTGACCACGATAGAAGTACCGCGGACGGGAGGAGATAATAGATGGGCACTAGTGTCGCATGATATCCCGAAGATCTCGGGGAAGCACGACGTATATTTTGTTTTCAAAGCAAAAAATAAGCCCGGCATAATCATGTATTTTGATTATTGGATGTTTTCTAAAGAAAATTAGAATGGACAAGCTGTTTTTTCGACTAACCATTGTTTTTTGCTTATTAGGTGGATCTGGTGTCTTGGCCAAAATACGTTTACCTGCACTTATCGGCGACAAGATGGTCCTGCAGCGTGACATTGATCTCCGTATCTGGGGATGGGCGGATGTAGGCGAGAAAGTAACCGTTCGGTTTCAAGGTGAACACTATTATACGGAAGCGGGCAACGATGGCAAATGGTTTGTGTCCTTACCTCCGCAAGCTGCAGGAGGGCCGTATATCATGGAAGTCAATGAAATCGTAATTAGAGACATCCTCATTGGCGACGTATGGTTGGCATCCGGGCAATCAAACATGGAAACGCCTATTGCGCGTTTAACGCATCGCTATCCGGAAATAAATGTATCCAATAACCACATGATCCGCCATTTTAAAGTGCCTACACAAAACACGGTCGAATCGGTACAGGAAGATATTCCTAAGGGCGGAAAATGGCACTCAGCCGTGGCCTCGGAAGTGATGAATTGGACGGCTTTGGCCTATTTTTATGCACAAGAAGCTTACAATCATACGAAAGTGCCTGTGGGTATGCTCGTCTCTAGTTTGGGCGGTTCCGCGATTGAAAGTTGGATTAGCCAAGAACATCTCCGGGAGTTCCCGCATTTATTGGTTGATCAAGTGGCCGTCGACAGCTTGCCTAAAGCAATGCAAGACCAGGGAGCAGGAAAGTGGACGAACCCGAATTGGGATGATATCCACTGGAAAATGATGACCGTGCCGGGGCATTGGCGCTCTCAGGGAATACACACGAAAGGCGTAATCTATTTTCGAAAAGAATTTGAAATGCCTAAATCGATGGACGGACGGCACGCAAAACTCCGTTTGGGCATGTTGATCGATAGTGATTCTGTTTTCGTGAATGGACACTTTGTAGGTTCTACCTCCTATATGTATCCGCCGCGTGAATATCATATCCCGGCGGGTGTGTTGCGTGCTGGGAAAAATAACATTACGGTACAGTTAACGGCAAAGAACGGCGGCGGTGGTTTTGTAGAGGACAAGTCTTATAAGGTCATTGGAGATGATATCGAGGTGGATCTAAGTGGTGAATGGCAATATCAGGTCGGTGTAGACTTTGACGAAATTGCGGTATACAGAGCCCGCCTCCAAAATATAAAAACAGCCGGATCGGGATTGTACAATGGCATGATTTACCCTATCCGTGATTACCGGGTACGAGGAACAATTTGGTATCAGGGAGAGACGAATGCCGGTCGCCCACAGGATTATCAAACCCATCTGGAGTCGTTGATGCGTAATTGGCGGGAATTGTATCGAGCTCCTGAACTGCCATTTTTGATCGTACAGTTACCCAATTACTTAAAAAAATCGGAAGAGCCTGAGGAAAGTGGTTGGGCAGAAATACGCGAAGCACAGCTTAAAGCGACGCAGCGGGTTCCGAATACGACATTAGCCGTGACATACGATGTGGGCGAATGGAATGACATTCATCCTTTGAACAAAAAGGATATTGCGCATCGGTTATTTTTAGGGGCAAGGAAAATATCTTATAGCGAAAAGTTAACCAGCTCGGGGCCTATATATCAGGGTATGAAAATAGAAGGCGATAAAATAGTATTGTCTTTCACGGAGATTGGTGGAGGATTGTGCAGTAGAGACGGAGCGTTACGGCATTTTGCGATCGCAGGAGAGGATAAAAAGTTTGTGTGGGCGCAGGCCGTCGTCAAAGGCAATACGGTTGTGGTCCATAGCGAACAGGTGAAAAATCCGCTAGCCGTCCGCTATGGCTGGAGCAATAACCCGGAAGACGCCAACCTAGAGAACAAGGCGGGCCTGTTGGCTTCGCCGTTCCGTACTGACGATTGGTAGAAATAGGAAGAATGTATAGAAGTATTATTTATAAGAGATTTAAAATGATGTTTAAGAAAAAGCAAATCGTGTTATCCGTTGTTGCTGCGACGTTGTTTTCTGTAACCGAGGTAAAAGGGCAGGACCAGACCACGCAAGGAACAGCTGCTCAGCAGAAATTTGTACACAAGGCGGCTGGAAATCCGTATTTACCCCTTTGGGAGCATGTGCCCGATGGCGAGCCTCGTGTATTCGAAGATCCCGATAATCCCGGGAAATATCGAGCGTATATTATCGGTTCGCACGATTTGAGATTAACCAGTTATTGTGGACCGGACATTCGGATGTGGTCGGCCCCTGTGGAGGATTTATCCAGCTGGAGGGATGAAGGTGCTATTTTTACCTACAAAATTGACGAGCAATGGGACGTGATGTATGCGCCGGATCTTGTAGAGGTAAAAAGAAAAGACGGCAAAAAGGAATATTACCTGTATCCGCATAGCCGCGGACCGCATAGAGAGGCTATGGTGGCAAAAGGGGATCGACCGGACGGTCCGTTTAAACCCATCAACCTAACAGCCGATGGAAAGCGTACGGTGCCAGGAAGTATTCTAGGATTCGATCCGGCGGTATATATTGAATACATCACGGATCCGAATGATCCAGATTATGAAATTGGCTACCGCGCATATGGATATTGGGGTTTCCAACGTTCTTTGGCGGCTCAGCTAGACCAAAATACGATGTATTCGGTTAGACCGGGCACAGAGGTGATCAATTACTTTATACCGGCAAGTGCCCGATATGGCCAGTTGCGTGATCCCGAAGGAACGGAATATCCGAACATCTTACCGGGTGAAGACTTGGGCTCGTTCAACTTTTTCGAAGCGTCGTCGATTCGGAAAGTCGGCAATAAGTACGTTTCCGTCTATAGTGGGTACTCGGGGCCGGAATATGGAATCGGTAGCTCTAATTCTACTCTACGGTATCTGGTAGGTGATTCCCCATTGGGACCGTGGAAAAGCGGCGGTGTATTAGTCGATTCACGTGGACCGGTGCTCAACCGGGACGGAAGTGCTTTGGAAACGACCAATGGCGGACATAATACACACGGCAGTATCGAATTGATTAACGGACAATGGTATGCTTTTTACCACAGGCCTCCGAGAAATTTTGGTTTTGCACGTCAGGCAGTGGTAGCGGCTATAACAATAGATTGGGATGAGAAGCCAGTATCCGAGGGTGGTACCGTCAGGATCCGTGCTTACGACCCGTATGCTGCGGACAGTGTATGGACAGCCAAAGATAGCCAAGGAAGGGAATATACGGGAGCAGAGGTGACGTCAGAAGGCTTTCACGTCTACGGCTTGGATCCTTATCAGTATTACTCGGCGGGTTATGCTTGTTATCTTTCCGACGTAAGCACGATGCAAGATTCTTGGGATATTTGGGATAACCATATGCCGATAACAAAGGTAAAAGATGGTCATATCATAGGGTATAAATATTTTGGTTTCGGCGGGCTCGATCAGGATAAGAAAGGTTTAAAAGCGTTTGAAGGAACGAAAAAAGGTAATGAAACAGCTTTTAATGTATTTCTTACGCCCAAAACTGCAAAAACTTTTAAAGTGAATGTTTGGTTAGATGGACCGTGGGATAACGAAGGCTGGAAGGGGAAAAAGATCGGAGAGATTACGGTTCCTGCTAGTTCTGCGCAGGAGCCGACAAAATTCACGGTAGACGTGGCTGAGTTTGTAAACCATTTAGATAAAAAACATGCGATCTTTCTAGTCGCTGAAGGCGATGAATCGGAAGTGCTTTTCGATCTGGCGGGGATTGGGTTCAGTTCGAATGAAAAGGAAATCGTCCGTCCCATCGTGCCTACCGTGAATATCACGGTCGATGGGAAAGAGATCGTGCTGCCGGATGCCCCTATTCGATCCACCAACGCGAATGGTATTGTCGGTTATAATCGTTATGAGGCGACTTATAAAATGCCGACTAACACGACCACAATACCGATGGTGTCGGCTTCTGCGGATAACCCGGATGTAAAAGTGAGTATAACACAAGCAGAAAACATTTCGGAAGGCGCGATAGTGGAGTTTGATTATAACGATGTAGTTAAAACATACTGCGTTCTATTCTCTTCGGAGTAAGGACGTTGATAAAGAATGGACGTATACGATAAACCCGATAACGATATGAAAAATATATTTTATTCGATGGGTGCTTTTTTGATCACGGTAGTGATGGCCTGCACCCACAAGGGAAATGAAAAGAATGATCATCCTTTTAGAAATCCAGATCTTCCTGTTGAAGAACGAATAGACAACCTCATCGGAATGCTGAACTTGGAAGAAAAAGTTGGATTGATGATGAACAGTTCAAAACCGGTCCCACGCTTGGGGATCCCGGCCTATGATTGGTGGAACGAAGCGTTGCATGGGGTGGCACGTTCCGGTAAAGCAACGGTATTTCCGCAAGCCATTGGTATGGCTGCTACTTGGGATGAAGAGAATCATTTAAAGACATTTGAGATCATCTCGGATGAAGCGCGTGCGAAATATAACGAAGCGGTGCGTCAAGAAGAACGGGGACGTTATTACGGCTTAAGTTTTTGGACGCCCAATATCAATATCTTTCGAGATCCCAGATGGGGACGCGGACAAGAGACGTATGGGGAAGACCCCTATTTGACAACCCGCCTCGGATTAGCAGCCGTGAAAGGTTTACAGGGAGACGATGACAGATATTTTAAAACGCACGCCTGCGCCAAACATTATGCGGTACATAGCGGCCCAGAATGGAACCGACACTCGTATAATGCGGTGATTTCCGATCGTGATCTTTGGGAAACCTATCTGCCTGCGTTTAAAGCGTTGGTACAAGAAGGAAACGTGCAGGAAGTGATGTGCGCTTATAACGCCTTTGAAGGACAGCCCTGTTGCGGAAGTGATCGGCTGATGATGGATATTCTCCGGAATAAATGGGGCTTCGAAGGCATGGTCGTATCGGACTGCTGGGCGATTGATGATTTTTTTAAAAAAGGACATCACGAATCCCACGACACGCCTGCGGAAGCAGTCGCAAATGCGGTGTTAACTTCTACGGATTTGGAATGCGGACAGTCTTATGAACATTTATTAGCGTCGGTGAAAGAGGGACTGATCACGGAAGAACAAATCGACGTTTCATTGCGACGTATTTTACGAGGTTGGTTCGAATTGGGCATGTTTGATCCGGCAGACCGTGTGCCATGGAGTCAATTATCTTATGACATTGTAGCCTCCGACAAGCATAGACAGCAGGCTTTGGACGTTGCGCGCCAATCCATGACGTTGTTGAAGAATGATAACCAAACACTCCCGTTAGGCAAAAAATTGAAACGGATAGCCGTTGTGGGGGCAAATGCGGCGGATAGTATGATGCTTTGGGGCAACTATAATGGTACGCCGACCTCGACGGTGACGATTTTAGAAGGCATCCGGGAAAAAGTGCCCAATGCGGAAGTCATCTATGAAAAAGGTAGCGACCTTGTCGACCCTTGGGTAAGACATTCCCTGTACGAATCGTTCTTCACATCAAAAGATGGTGAGCAAGGTTTGAAAGTAGAATTTTACAACAACAATATGTTGGAAGGGAAGCCCGTGCGTACGTTAACAAACCGTTTGGGAATTGAATATTCTAACCGTGGCGGTACCGCCTTGGCGCAGGATGTCAACCTGGAAAATACGTCCACGCGTATTTCGGGTGTTTTTGTGGCTCCTTATACCGGTGAAGTCGTCTTTAAAGCGAACGCCAACGATGGTTACGTTTTAAACTTTGATGGAAAAGAAATAGGTAAAATGGAAGGTCGTCAAGCGGTTCGTGGTGCGGAATATGCCGTGCAGGTAGAGAAAGGAAAAGCCTATCCGATGGTATTCGAACATCGCCAAAAAGGCAGTATCCTGACGATGGGATTCGCTGTCTTTAAAAAGGAGAAAGCTGACTTTACGGATTTGACAGAGCGTTTGAAAGATGTCGATGCTATTGTTTATGCTGGTGGCTTGTCCCCACAACTAGAAGGGGAAGAAATGTTTGTGGATGCGGAGGGGTTCAAAGGAGGCGACAGAACCTCTATCGATTTGCCCAAAGTTCAGCGCGACCTGTTGGCTGCATTACGCCAAACGGGAAGGCCGGTGGTGTTCGTTCTGTGTACCGGAAGCTCCCTGACCTTGGAGCAAGATGAAAAAAACTACGATGCTTTGCTTTGTGCTTGGTATGGCGGAGAAGAAGCGGGAACTGCGGTGGCGGATGTCCTTTTCGGCGACTATAATCCAGCGGGACGTTTACCTGTGACTTTCTATAGAACCTTAGCACAGCTGGATGGCGCCCTGACCCAAACCGGAGACGAAACACGGCAAGGTTTTGAAAATTACGATATGCAGGGACGTACGTATCGTTATATGAAGGATACACCGTTATATCCGTTTGGGCATGGCTTGAGTTATGCCACTTTTTCTTATGGTGATGTACAGTTAGCGCAATCAACTTTTAAGGGCGATAGTCCGGTGCAGTTGTCCATTCCAGTGACCAATACCTCAAAGATAGATGGCGAAGAGGTCGTACAAGTTTATGTGACGCGGAATAATGATGCGCTCGCTCCAGTTAAATCGTTACGAGGATTTGCGCGGGTCTCCCTCAAAGCAGGACAAACAAAAACGGTCGATGTGGCAATCAGCCCTGAGGCTTTTCATTTTTATGAGGAAAGCGCAGATGCTTTACAGCGAAAAGTTGGCGCATATACTATTCTTTATGGAGGTACTTCGGCCGATATGGGATTGAAAACTTTAACACTTAAAATCGCGGATTAGAGAGCATAAACGCATGATGTAACCAATTGAAACGTTTATGTTACATGTACGAATATTATCATTCGTGCATAATCCTAATATTGCATTAGCAACCAAGATAATTCTATTCACAGTTCCGATACTATTGTAGAAGAGTGCAACCGGTTGTATGGAGAATGCAACAAATTGAACACTAAATTTAAACTTAACATGATAACAAAACCTGATTTTTTATCGTCCGCACGATTTCAGATGAAGAGGAGAAAAGCTCCGCTCCATCGTTTCATGCTGTTACTGTTGTTTTTGTTGGCAAATAATGTATGGGCGCAGGAAAGAGAAATTAAAGGGAGAGTCACCTCGGAAGAAGGAAAACCATTGGTCGGTGTTTCTGTTCACGTCAAGGGAACAACTACGAGCACGTCTTCTGGAGACAACGGACAGTTTTCTTTAGCTACAAGTTCAGGGTCTGTATTACTATTTTCATATGTCGGTTTCTCGGCACAGGAATATGTATTAGGCGATGAAACGTCGCTTCAGATTACGATGTTAAGTTCCGATTCTCAGTTAGACGAAGTCGTCGTCGTTGGTTACGGTACACAACGCAAAGAAGCAGTAACAGGATCGGTGGCTTCCATTAGTGGTGAAAAGATGAACGAGGTGCCGGCGGCTAACATTACACAGGCATTGCAAGGCCGGGTGGCAGGGGTACAGATGACCCAAACATCATCCAAGCCTGGAGCAGCAATGCAGATACGTATACGCGGTACACGCTCGTTAAATGCGAGTAACGATCCGTTAATCGTGTTAGATGGGATTCCATTTGCGGGATCTATTGGTGACATCAATCCCATTGATATCAAAAGTGTGGATATCTTAAAAGACGCTTCAGCTACCGCAATTTATGGTTCTCGGGGAGCAAATGGGGTGATTCTTGTAACAACACATAAAGGGTATACCGGGCAACAAGCAAGAGTCACTTTTAATAGCTACACAGGATTGAAAACATTGTTTGCGCGTTATCCCATGATGAATGGTGCCGAGTTCGTCGAGCTTAGAAAAGCCGCCGGCCTATATCAGAACGGCGTAGATGAATCGGATGATGTGGATGTAGACTGGCAGGATCTGTTATATAAAAATGGTATCATGACCAGTCAAGACTTGAGTGTTTCCGGCGGTACGGAAAAAACAATCTATAATTTTAGCACAGGTTATTTTCGTGATGAAGCTGTCTTGCCCGGCCAAAATTTCGATCGCTTTTCGTTGCGGGGAAGTCTAGACCAGAAAATTGGAGAGCGGATACGGGTAGGTTTCAGCACAAATAATAATTATTCGGTTAATAGAGGAAATAATTTGGGTGTCTATACGACTTTAAGTACGACACCTATTGCAAACCCTTATAATGAGGACGGTTCCTTCAAGAATATCGTCGGGATGGCACAGGATAATCATTGGGTATATTCAAGAGAAACCATAGAAAATCTTGGAAATAAATGGGTAGATATGGCCAAAGGCTTCGGCTCTTATAACACCTTTTTTGGGGAAATAGATATACCTGGTATAGCGGGGCTGAAGTATAGAGCGAATGTAGGGCTCAATTTTAGGACAACGAACGGAGGGGCATATACGGGAGAAGGGGTTTTCAGTTCCGAAATCAACAATCCGTCTACGGCGTCGATTAACAATTCATTACATACGCAGTGGACGATAGAAAACCTATTGACCTACGACCGCACATTTGCAGAAAAGCATAATCTTAACGTGGTAGGACTTTACTCGGCAGAACAAATCCGTTACAATAGCTCGCATGTTTCGGCCTTGCATATTCCGGCAGACCAGTTCCAATTTTATAACTTGGGACATGCGACGGGTGAGATTACGGTCGACCCAAATAATCAGGACTATTATAAAACAGGCTTGTTGTCTTGGATGGGGCGTGTTATGTATGACTATGACGGACGGTACATGGTTAGCGCGACAATTCGCACGGATGGTTCGTCAAGATTAGCACCGGGACATAAGTGGCACGCTTACCCGGCGGTATCCGCGGGATGGAACGCAAAAAGAGAATCGTTTCTCTCGGATGTCAGTTGGTTGGACCTGTTAAAAATCCGCGCAGGATTCGGTCAAACTTCTAATCAATCAGTAGCTCCTTACAAGACGTTAGGGAGATTGTCTACACGCCCGTATAATTTCGCGGATGAGTTTGCAATGGGATATTACGTAACGGAATTACCGAATGCCGCATTGGGTTGGGAATACACGAAGACATGGAATTATGGGGTCGATTTTGCTCTTTTGAATAACAGATTACGGGGTACTTTTGAATATTACACGCAGCATACAAAAGACTTGTTGTTGAGTGTTGGATTGCCAGCATCGTCGGGTGTAGGTAGTTATATGGGAAATATTGGCGAGACGCAAAACAAGGGTTTTGAATTTTCATTGGACGGTTTGATTTTAGATAATCCAGACGGATTGACTTGGGAAGCTGGATTTAACTTCTATTTGAACCGGAACAAGCTATTAGCGCTTTCTTCTGGACGCGACCGCGACGAGGGGAATGCATGGTTTGTAGGGCATCCGATTGATGTGATTTATGATCATGAAAAAATAGGCCTCTGGCAGGAGAATGACCCTTATTTGGATGTTTTAGAGCCAGGGGGGAATCCGGGTATGATTAAGGTAAGGTATACGGGAGAATACAGTGAGGACGGCGCGCCTGTACGACAAATTAACGCCGACGATCGACAGATTATGGATGTTAATCCCCGGTTTGAGGGTGGATTTAATACACGTCTAGCATATAAGGGGTTTGATTTAGGGCTTGTTGCGGCATTTAAAAATGGCGGAACGTTAATCAGCTCACTGTATTCTTCAGCGAGTTATTTAAACTTGATGAGCGGACGTCGGAATAATGTGAAAGTGGATTATTGGACACCGGAGAACACCGATGCCAAATATCCGAAGCCGGGTGGTATAGCCAGTGGCGATAATCCAAAATATGGAAGCACACTGGGGTATTTTGATGCCTCTTATTTAAAGATCAGAACAATTTCGCTCGGGTATAATTTCAATAGCGAAGGTTGGATACAACGAGTAGGTATCGGGGGACTGCGGATTTATGGAACAGTACAAAATCCTTTTGTGTTATTTTCTCCGTATCATAGCGAATCTGGTATGGATCCTGAGCCTAATTCGAGAGGCGATGAGAATCAAGCTGTGTCTTCTTACCAAAGTAGACTTATGGTCATCGGTACCAATACCCCAGCCAACAGAAATTACATGATCGGACTTAATGTGTCATTTTAAAAAGAGGATGTTAGTTATGAAAACTATATATATAAAACTTATATCGGGGGTTGTCTTTTTTGCAACGTTAGGTTTAGGCAGTTGTTCCAAAATACTAGAAGAAGAACCAAGAAGTGTATTTACACCGGATTTTTTTAAAACGGAAAAGGGCGTCGTTGGTGGAATCACCGCGTTGTATGGACATTTACGGAATATATACGGAAACGGTTACTATTATAACGCCTGTTTAACTGGAACCGATGAGTATACCTACGCGCAACAAGCAGATGGGAATTTTAAAGATGCGGATTTATCAGGAGTGGGGTCGTTGACACCGAGTAGCAGCCGATCAGACGTGTTGTGGAACGAAGCTTTTCCAGCGATAAATACGGCAAACGGTGTTATAGAAAATGCGGTGGAAGTAGAAGGCATTTCGGACGCCATAGTCGCAGAAGCCTATTTTTTTAGAGGATTTGATTATTTTATGTTAGTACAGTCCTTTGGTGGTGTACCATTGGATTTGGGATCTGGTGAGCTAAAGTTCAATACATCAACAATCCGGACATCGGTTCGTAATACGGTTCCGGAGGTATATACGCGAGCTGTCTTTCCGGATTTGTTAAAGGCTATTGAGGACTTGCCCGATGTTGGACGTGTCAAGGGAGGTGCAACGAAGACGTTGGCCCGTTTATATCTTTCGAAAGCATATCTCACCTATGCGTGGTGGTTGGAAAATCCCAACAATATACCTACCTATCCAGAAACGGCGCGCACAGATCCCGATGGTCACGATGCAACATATTATTACCAAATGGCCTACGATATTGCTGTCGAGGGGATTGATAACCCGGGAGACTACGGTTTGCAAGAAACGTATTATGACGTCAACTACGGCCCTAACGACCGGAATAGCGAAATTATGCTTTACGCAGATCATACAGAAGATAGTGAGTATTTTAACGGAGGAAGTCATTCTTACGGAAGTGGTGGAGCACCGGATAACTTTGCTGTTTGGATGGTCACCTGGGACTATACTTTTTTAGAAAGTGCAACGACGCAAGACTGGACATCCAAAGTGAGATCGGTACAGCGAGAAGCCGCGCAAGCATACGGCCGGCCGTGGACTCGGATGGCGCCTACGCAAAACGCGATTATCAACACCTTTGAAGACAAAGTGAACGACTCGCGATATGACGGCACGTTTGTAACCACGTGGAGAGCGAACTGGGATAAAGGAGGTATTGCTAATGCAGTGCTTTACAATGCCAACGGCTTGGAAGTTCAGCCCGGGGATGCCATCTTAACAATTTTGGATGAAGAGCCAACCGTGGCCGTGGATTACTCGAACTCACCATATAATAGTAATGTTGGTGCTGGAATTATTCCCGGACAAGCATCATTTGTGATACCTCCTAGTGCAATTAGTAGAAGAAAACACCCCAACTTGTGGAAATTAGGAACCTATCGCACGGATAATGGTACGGGCTTGGGACAGCCAAATGGCGGTAGTACACGTCCTTTCAATATTGCTAAATTTTCAGAACTGTATTTCGTTGCGGCTGAAGCAGCGGTAAAAGGTGCCTCTGTGCAGGCAGGAAAAAGTGCGCGTGAATTGATCAATGTAATGAGAGCGCGAGCTGGAATGTGGCGTTGGGACAATAACGGAAACATAGAAAGAAATGAAGATAGAAGTTTAGATATGATAGCGGCAACTCCTGCCAATATTACCGTTGATTATATATTAGAGGAACGTTCTAGGGAATATTTTGGAGAAGGCTACCGTTGGTTTGATTTGGTCAGAACGCAGAAATGGACGGATGTTGCAAAAACGTACCAAATTGCGGGACCTGATGTTGGAGATCATACGCCTATTACCTTTACGCGGGATATTCAGCCCTTTCATTACCTACGCCCCATCCCTCAAGGTCAAATGGATGCGATGGAACTGGAGGCAAATGAAAAAGCTGCGTATCAGAATCCGGGGTATAATTAATAATATCTAGAAAAACATCATTTCTTAAAACTCGCTCATCTAATCTTGAAGGTGGGTGAGTTTTTTATTAAATATCCGTTGATTTCCTATAGCAAGTTGTTGCTTCAAGTAGAAAGTTTTCATAGACCATACCCTGTCTATTTTGTTGTTTTTCTATCAATGGAATCAATAAGTCCAGCGTAAGTTGTGCCATTTGTTGTGTGGGCTGCCGAATCGTCGATAGTGCCGGATTTAAGTAATCTGCCAAATTGGTATTGGTAAAGCCGATAACCGCAACGTCGTCTGGAACGCGGAGGTCGAGATCAGCCAATACGCCCAAAATCTTAATCGATAACGTGTCTGTACCACCTACAATGGCATTAGGCATATGATTACTGGCCTGCAGTTTTTTGAAAACTTCTTTCAACTCGCTATCAATATCTTCGGTCGGATCTTGGTAGTCGGCATCGATCACATACTCTTTTTGAAAGGGTATGCCGTAGTTGTGAAGTGCATTTTTGTAACCACGAATGCGGTCTTTTGTATTACCGATATCTTTTCCGCACAGAAAAGCAATCCGTGTACGTCCTTTTTTGATGAGTTCTTCTGTCGCTTTGAATGTTTCCAAGCTATTGTGTATACCGATCTTATACGTATTCAGATCATGCTGTATGCGGTCAAATAGGATGACGGGACAGTATTGGTGATGAATATCTCTTAATAACGCCGTATTGGAGTTTTCAAAAGCGGGGGAAATGATGATTCCAGCGACATTCTGACGAATAAGAAAATCTAAGGCTTCTTTTTCTATTTCCTCCCTATTTTGGGTTTGAAAGGGAAGTAAGGTGTAGTGATGCAGCATGGCTAGTTTATAAAGCTCGTCAATAAATTCTAAAAAGAATGGACTGGAAAGGAATGGAATGACGACGCCAATAAGGTTCGTTTTTCCGGTTTTGAGGTGCTTTGCAAATGGATTCGGTCTATAATTATGTTTTGCGGCATACGCCAAAACCCGTTGTTTAGTTTCCTCTCTGATTTCATAGCTATCATTTAATGCCCGGGAAACCGTTGCCGGAGACAAATTGAGCGCCGCTGCAATAGACTTTATGTTGATTTTTCCCATGATGGACTACGGATTGTTTTTGGCTAAATTATCGATTTATTTCCATATAACGGGGCGGTGGGTGGAATAACTGACGCATTTGAATCTATAAGATGCTGTTTGCTTTGGCGCAGAATTTGCACACTGTTGCAAAATAGGAGATTGGATATGAAAAGAATTTTAGGATTTTTAACAATAATATTGCTGTTTTTCGTGGTTTCTTCTTGTTACTCACACCGACACCCTCACGGGCATCTACCGCCGGGTAAAGCGAAGAAAATTTATGGGGACAAATCGGCTAAACGGCATGCCCCAGGTCAGAAAAAGAAAAGATATAAGAAAGCCAAGAAAGGAAGAGGACATTATAAACATGATGTAGTGATTCACTTTGGAGGGTGATCAGCTTGTCTTTAATTCAGAATGGGCTGTATAGTGTTATTTTTTTGTAGATTAGTGTCTTCAAAAAACTCTAAACTAAAGTTATGCTAAAAAAGTATGTTGGCTATAGCACATTGATGTGTTTATTAACAGCAAGTTTGATTTCCTGTAACAACGGAACAACGGAACAAAAACAGAAAGAGGAAATACATAATGCCGCTACACAGGTGGTGCCCGAAGAGGCGGAAGGACTGATCGGGCGATGGGATATCACAGTCGATAAAGAAGGCAAGGAAGCGCCATCTTGGTTGGAAGTGAAACTGTCGGGATTTAATGTATTAGTAGGATCTTTTGTCGCGGATGCGGGAAGTGCTCGACCTATTTCGTTTATTCAACTCAAAGAGGGGAAGTTTTCATTTCAGATTCCACCCCAATGGGAAGGAGGAGATGGATTCTTTACAATCGAAGGTGAATTAGTAGGGGATGGAATCAAAGGTACGATTACAACTAATAAAGGGAACAAATTCGATTTCACTGGGGTGAAGGCTCCCTATCTCGTTCGTACAGGCGAAGCACAATGGGGAGAGCCTATCGAGCTTTTCAATGGAAAAGATCTTGCCGGATGGAAGACTTCGGGTGATAATAGTCAATGGATGGTAGAAGGTGGTATCTTGATTAACAAGGAAACAGGAGCTAATCTGATTAGTGAACAGAAATTTGATGATTTTAAGCTTATTGCAGAGTTTCGTTATAAAGAAGGAGCTAATTCGGGAATCTATTTGAGAGGCCGCTACGAAGTACAGATCGAGGACTCGCCAAAGGATAGACATCCAGGATCTATGTATTTCGGTGGGGTATACGGTTTTCTATCGCCCAGTGAGATTGCTACATTAGGACCGAATGAATGGAATACATATGAGATAACGTTACGTGGACGTATGGTGACGATCGTGGCGAATGGAAAAACAATCATCAGCAACCAAGAGATTCCCGGTATTACAGGAGGTGCTTTGGATAGTAAAGAAGGCGATCCAGGGCCGATTTATTTACAGGGTGATCACACAGGCGTAGAATTTAGGAAGATCACGGTTATCCCGGGAAAATAACAAGCTTTTTTGCTAACAGATAGCGGTCAGTTTTAATAGATGACCTTAAATTGAACAGAGGAGAAGCTTGTTCTTGAAAAATTGCATATGCATTTTCGCGAAAATGCATATGCGTTTTTTTACAAAGTATAAGTTGTTCGGTAATAGTGAATTATGCTTTTTGTGAACCCAGGCCGTTAGTTTCCGACTTTTACTTTATGCAATCCCGATACAGAACCACCCGAAGTAACTTTAAACAGCTCGGTAGCAGAATTTGTAGAAGGATTATATTCAAAATAACCGTTGCTGCTGCCGTCTTTCGTATTGACACGAAGTAATATCTTGTTATCAATTTCGATAGCACAAAAGGCTGCACCCGGATTTGTTACTACTGGTACACCGCCGATTTTTGTCCGCTCTTTGGAGGCAATATCGATGCTGAAATATTCCCATACATCTTCAAAATTGATATTGCCGGTCGGCCCTCCTGTTAACGACGCGTTAGGAATAAGCGTAATGATTTTTCCATCTTTAGCAAATACGGAGACAAATTTACGTGGGCCCTCGCCTGTAATAGCATCCATATCCAAGCTCCAATCCGAATCAATGTCTGTTTCGTTGGCTTTGATGCGCACAATTTTTGATTTTCCACCCGTGCCTCGGGGATGGACGCCTTGTGTGACGATATATAAATCACCATTGGTGTCGAAATCGTACATGTTGTTATCGTTAATATAAGTAATAGCACCTGTATCTTTTATTTTGATGGTTTTTTCATGCTTACTGGTTGCTATATCAATAACAGCAATGTATACATCGGGATAGAAATCATCCCAAAAACCTTTTTGCGTACCGTCTGATGTGGCATAGGTAATGTTGGCAAATAATTTTCCGTTTTTCACGGACAGGAACTTCTGTCCGATAGCACGATATAAAATTTCAGGTTCATCGGCGCCACGCTCGTTAACAGCCTCTGCCAAATCTATATCGCCGGTTCTCGATAGTGTTGTCGGATTAAATACTTGAATTTTTAATGGAGAGGCTCCATCCCAATAATACCCTTTCGTTTCATCTACGATGACAAAATTTCCTGTTCCGTTGGTGGTGTTGTCTCCTGCAATAAACTGTCCAGGTGTAACTTTGCCATCAGCATTTACTTCTAAGCGTTCTATTCCCAATGCATTGGCATCGGTGCTGAACATTTTGAACAACCAGTTGCCATATGGACGCCAGCCTCCAAATCCTAAACCTTGTAAGCTATTGTTTCCATTATTAATTACATTCCCTGAGGGCAGCTCATCAAAAGCAGTTGCGTAACCAGGCTTCGTGTTGACATTGTCACTCATGGTGATTAAAACGTATTTGCTTTCCTGGCTCTCATCAGGATCAGGTGTCGGTCCGTCGTTATCACTACAACCGGCAAAAAGTACCCCGATCGTCAGTGCGATTATTCCAGTTTTGAGTTTTAAAGGTTTCATTTTTGTTTATGATTAATGATTATACTACTATTTCTTTTTTGTTAATGATTACCCACCTTTAGCTAATGTATAACTCAATTTCAAGTGAAAGCTTCTGCCAGGACGCTGTACCCGATAATAGTCATACAGGTTTTTATTGAGCATGTTCCGTATTTCAGCACCAATGTTGACATCGCCCGATGGTAATTTATAAGTAAAGCCAGCATTCAATAAATGTTGATTCGGAATTCGGAGGTTGGAATTGATATTTGCTTGTCCGGACAGTCCCAGAAAGCCGCCCGGCTCCAAATCCTTCCGTATCGTTTCCAAATAAAACTCCCGCAGGAAATTATAATGAACAAAGACCTTGAGATTGTCGTTTTGGGAGAGAATAGCACTGTGGTTTGACTGTATACCGGCATTGGCAAAGAAGTAAGGCGTATTCCGCAACCGGGCATTGTTTTTCCATCGATCTGTTTCGTCTGTAATGCCGAATAATCGAAGGTTTTGCCAAGTGGCATTACCACTTAAGGTGTAGTGGGTGGCGAAATGATAATTGAGGTCCAGATCAAAACCAAATCCTTTTACGTTTTCCTGGTTTTGGTACTGAGCATTCGGTGCTTGTATCGGAACAAGTAAAATAAGACCTTTCGTACGACGATAAAATCCATTGGCTTCTACCGTAAGACGTCCGCCAATAACCTGTTGATAGCCTAAACTCGCGTTGAAACTCTTTTCGGGATTCAACTCGAAATTGGGCACCACAAAAATATTATTCCCAAATAGCTCTTCTCTTTCTGGAAGGCGATAGGTATATTCTAAAGATCCCCGGATAAAGGCGCTTGGCGTTAGCCGGTATCGCAGTGCTTCCGCAATACCCCAATAATTTCCGGATAGCCGACGCTTGTCTGCTTCTGTGACACCTGTAGAAAACCACGTGTTTTGGATGCCGGAAGCGCTGTAGTGATAAAATTTCCCCATTAACTGGTTGTGCAGTTTCTCATCCAGCCAGTATTTATCCAGGGATAATCCATATATCTGCTTTTGATAGGTTGACTCCAAGGAAAGAACATCAATATCTGTATCTTGTAAACGCTGTCCATAGGGATCTTCACCATCGCGTCTAACGTCGGTAAAGATGTAATTAAAACCCAGTGATGTACTACTGTTGATTTGATACCCAATGTTGGTCCGTAGTACGGTCTGCCGTTCGTGAATTTTGGAAAGCGAGGGTAAACGACTTTCTCCCGGAGTCGTTTTTGGTGTAAACTCACCATACCAGTCATAACTGCCCATCAACGTATCGATACGACGCGTCTGCAAATTGTTGTAGGATGCGAACTGGTCAATCGAGAGCCGCCCATCTAGCAATTTTTTCTTGTAACGCAAGCTAGGTGCCACGGTTTGCTGCTTGCCGAGTATTGCACCGTACGGATCGGTCATCAATGCAGGATGCTGTTGCTCTCGTTCCAATGCGAACGCCGCCACGCTTAGACGAAGCTCGTCTGCCCAATTACGGTTTTGGATATTGACATACGCCTCACCGTAGGAATGTTGAAATGCATTGTGAAACATGCGCATATCCATATATTCCAGGTTGGCGGTATTCGGGTTACGCACACCCACGAAGGCATTATAATCGTTGTCGGAGTGATTGAAGAAAAGCTCCGTACCATACGACCATTTTTGATCTTTTGTTTCGTGAGCCGCCGTTACCCCTAAACGATGCGTGTTGAAGGAGCCGATTTCATAAAAAGTGTGCATGTGAGAACCTCTCCGTTTTGCGGAGACGAGGTTGACTGCACCGCCTAAGGCATCCGCGCCTAGTGAAACTGGAAGTACACCTTTATATACTTCAATTCGCTCCAATGCTTCCAAGGGTAGACTGGCAATATTGTAGCCATCTCCCATATAGTCTAAAGGAATACCGTCTTTAAAATACTTAATCGCTTTGCCTTGAAATCCATTAATGGATATTTCCGGGCGACCACCCAATCCACCATTTTGTCTTATTCGTACACCAGTACTTCGATTCATTAAATCAGTTAAGGTAGTTGCCTGTGTAGAAACTGCTCGTGTATCCACGACCACTGCACGTACGGTCTGCTCTTTCGCCTGCTGTGTTTCTGATTTACCCAAAACCGTCACCTCCTGCAAGACCTTATCATCTTTAGATAGACGAATTTGTAGTGCCAAATTTTCTTGCGCTAATTTGACAATAGTATCTTGAAAAGCGGTGTACCCAACCGCAGATACCACCAATATATGTTTACCCGTCGGGATGTTTTTAAGACTAAAATAGCCATTGGAAAGCGCCGTCGTACCGTAGTTTCCTACTTGCACCGTAGCATCCCCGAGCGGAATTCCGTCTTCATTGTGCACATACCCTGTTACTACGTCGGTTGTTTGTGCCAGTATAAACTTGGACAAAAAAAACAGAACCGATAGCATGTATATTTTATAGCGCATGGATTATTCTTCCTAATAATTGCTGCAAATATAAGGTAATTTAGATTAAATTTAAATAACTCTTGTTATTTGTTTAGAATCTATCTAAATTAGCGCCAATTTATAGTTCCGGCTTAACGCAGGGTTTAATTTATCTAGGCATGTCAAAGAAAACGTTTACGGTAGTCATCCATATTTTGAACAACAGCAATAATTTTGTTGGTGAGCCGTGTTATTTGACAAGCAATCTTAGTAATTGGCAGGTGGATGCGCATCCGGTAGGTTTGATACCACCGCTAGGGAAAAAAACAAGCGTGGTA
Source organism: Sphingobacterium arenae (assembly GCF_014692505.1). GTDB lineage: Bacteria > Bacteroidota > Bacteroidia > Sphingobacteriales > Sphingobacteriaceae > Sphingobacterium > Sphingobacterium arenae. The sequence continues at coordinate 1,621,853 of NZ_JACNYK010000001.1, forward strand.
CTTGAGGGATTGGAAGAAAGTGAACTGGAGTTTAAGATTACAAGAGGGGGGTGGGATACATTAAATACTGCGGCAAACGGCGAGCTTCTCGCGCCACATCGCATAGATGTTAGTCGTTGTTCCGAGATGGAGGTCACCATTGATGGCTGGCGTGATAAATTTCCTTCATCTACGGCGAGTCCGCAGGTGCATGTCTTGGCGGATAGGTTCTATTTTCCATATCTCGACACATACCGTAGGATATGGATTTATCTGCCGAAAGATTATCAATATTCAGATAAACAATATCCCGTGTTATATATGCATGATGGCCAACATCTTTTTGATGAAGCGACATCGGTGGGGAGAACGGGACCAGTGGAATGGATGGTAGACGAGACCATCGATGCCGCAAGTCGTCAGGCGATTGTTATTGGAATCGAGCATCCCAATCAAACAGCCGACAGGACTCGCGAGTTTCTGCTTTTTCCATTTAGAGAGGTCGATGAACCGGTCGGACATTTATACCTGCGTGATATCGTGGAAATACTGAAACCTTATGTAGACAAGCATTATCGAACGTTAGCAGATAAAAGGCATACAGGCATGGTAGGCAGTTCATTCGGCGGTTTGCTTACACTTTACGCGGGCGCGCTCCATGCCAATGTATTTGGTACGTTAGGTGTTTTTTCGCCATCGATTTGGACAGGGAAGCAGCAGCTGGCTGATCTTTTTTCGATAAAATTGGAAAGCAATCCCTGTTTGCTCTGTGGACAATGCTATTATTTTTATGCCGGTGGCAGGGAAAAACGTAGAAATGCACCAGAGGGGGAAGGTGATATGCGAGCGGATATGCTGGACTTTATTGATACGCATAAAAAAGCGATGTGTGTAAAAATCATGATTGATATTGATGAAGAGGGGAAACATGGTGCGTTGTATTGGCAAAAAGCTTTTACCCGTTTTTATGAACGCTGGCAGCAAGAAATTTCAGACAATTAACATATAGTAGATTACTTAATTACAATAATTTTATGGTTACGAATAAATTCTTTAAAAAAAGCAACAGAACGAATCTCTTGTTGCTTGCAGGGCTAGCCGCGTTACCGGCTTTACAAGTGTCTGCTCAACAAGTCGAAAAATCCGCACCAGCCGGTCGCGGTGTATATGAAGCAGTTATTAACCAACAGGACGGTTTTTTGTATGTTACCGGAGCAGGGTCTCGGACGAGTCCAGGAGGCGCGTTATATAAAATTGATCGGGCAGACCTTTCGATAGTCGACAGTATCAGGTTGGCGGAAAATCCACCTTTTGGAATCGGAATCAACAATAAAACACAGACGGTGTATACGACCAATACAAGAACGAATTCGGTCAGTGCCGTTGATTTGAAATCAGGTAAACTGATTGCGACATTTAATCACGGAGGTGAAAAATCGCATACCCGCGAAGTGCTGGTGGATGAAGATAATAATGTTGTATATGTAAGTGATGTTGGCGATCCAAGCAGTATTTGGGTGATAGACGGCAAGACAAATACGTTTTCGCATCTGATTGAGAATCTTGGTAAAACGCTAACGGGAATGGCTTTCGCAGGAAGTAAGGACAAGATATACGCCACCATCATGGGTACAAATAGTGTGGCTATAATCAATACGAAGACAAAAAATATAGAGAAAACATTCCCTTCCGGTGGAGAGTCACCTGTAAATATCATTAGTGACGGCAAACGTTTGTTTGTGACCAATCAGAAATCGGGCACACTCACTGTTTTAGATACCGATGGAACGCTGTTGAAAACTATTGAAACTGGCGCTGGAGCTATCGGTGTAGCGTATGATCCTGTTAAAAACAGAATATATTCTGCAAATCGCCAAACCGGAACAACAACGGTTATTGACGCAAATTCATATGAAATATTAGCTGATTTACAAACAGGTTCTCATCCGAATCACGTAAAAATTGATGCAGAAGGCATAGCCTACGTTATCAATAAGACCAAGGGAGGAAGACCGGTGGAAGGTCAACCCGTTGTCGTGGATAACAATGGAGATACGGTGACAAAAATTAATTAATTAATACCTTTGTACGTACATAGTATTTTCTGTAGAGACGTAATATGTTGCGTCTCTACATTTGTAAATGAATTAATTTGAGAACAAAGAACCGGAGTGTAATCTATTATACCGTTTCTGTATGCTGTATCCTGCTATTAGCATGGATTTCTTTGTTTACAGGGGTTAAGGATATTCGAGTAGTGGATTTGTTGGGCGATGAGGATAAGCTTATCGTTTTCTTAATAAGTCGTATTCCACGTACGCTAGCTTTGATTTTGATCGGTGCGGGACTGAGTATTTCGGGTTTCATTATGCAACAGCTCTCACAAAACCGATTTGTTTCACCGACAACCTCGGGTGCATTGGAGTCTGCAAAAATGGGCATACTCTTTGCCTTGGTATTTTCGCCTGAAGCTTCCTTAATGGTTCGGATGCTCTTTGCTTTGGTTTTTACGTTTTTATCCTCCCTTCTTTTTATTTGGTTTGTAGAACAAGTCAAAGATAAAAACACCGTTTTTATCCCATTGGTTGGGATTATGTTTGGAAGTATTTTAGCATCTATTTCCACCTTTTTTGCTTACAAAAACAATATCGTCCAGAATACACAGGAATGGTTATTAGGTGATTTTTCGTCGGTTATGCAGGGGCAATATGAAGCCATTTATATCATCTTGCCCATCGTGTTGATTAGTTACCTGTATGCAGAGCGGTTTACCATTGCTGGAATGGGGAAAAGTTTTGCTACGAACTTGGGATTATCCTATCATACTGTTGTCAATATAGGTCTTGTGGCCGTCTCACTCGTCGTCAGTGCATCTGTCGTAACCGTAGGAGCGATTCCTTTTGTCGGGCTTATCGTGCCTAATGTCGTGCGTATGCTCATTGGTGACAATCTTCGGCGTGCCTTGCCACTAACGGCTTTTCTGGGAGCAGTGCTTTTGTTGGGGTGTGATATTATCGGCCGATTGCTGGTCTTCCCTTATGAAATACCGATTGGAATGACGGTAGGTGTCGTTGGTGGAATCGCTTTCTTTTTGCTTATATTAAAAAAGAGTAAATGAAGCAGGGGAATAAAATTATATTATTGATCGTGTTGTTGGTGGTATCTATCGTGTTCTTTATGACATACCATATGGGTAATAACCTCGATTACGTATTGAGCCGCCGCAGTATTCGATTAGCGACCATGACGATCGTGGGTATTAGTGTGGCTTTCTCCTCGGTTATTTTTCAAACGATTACCAATAACAGGATATTGACTCCTTCTATCATGGGATATGAATCGATTTTCATCCTCTTCCAGACGTTGATTGTGTTTTTTTATGGGGACAAGGCCTTTAAGGTCATCTCACAACAAGAGAACTTTTTCTATGCCGTATTGCTGATGCTTGGCTTTTCTGTATTCATGTATTTTCTGATTTTCGGGAGGCAACGAAAAAATATCTTCTATTTATTGTTAATGGGGATGGTGATGGGAACGTTGTTCAATACGTTGAGCCAATTTCTTCATGTCATCATCGATCCGAACGAATTTTCCATCGTACAGAATTTTATGTTCGTGTCTTTTGCTAAGATGAACGTTAAATTATTAGGAATAGCGACGATAACGTCGATTGGGACACTTGTTCTGACACTTCGTTATTTAAAGTATTTAGATGTGATTGCGCTAGGGAAAGATCATGCGATTAATTTAGGTTTGGACTATAATAAGTTGATCCGGACTTTTATGCTTATTATTGCTTTGTTAGTTTCTGTTTCGACAGCGTTGGTAGGGCCTATTACGTTTTTGGGCATTCTGGTTACCAACTTGACTTACGAGCTATTTAAGACGAACAAACATGTGCAAACAGTATGGCTTTGTAGCGCGGTATCGTGTATATGTTTGATTACCGGGCAGTTTTTTGTTGAACATATTCTAAGCTTTTCCACCACAGTAAGCATTGTTATTAACTTTGTTGGTGGTATCTATTTTATGTATTTGATATGGAGTTCAAGAAAGAGAATAAGCTGATTTTTCAAGGTCTTGTAAAAGAATACGGGAAAAAACGTGTCATTGACAAGCTGGATGGTAGCGTAGTGAACAACCGTATCACCTCGCTTATCGGACCGAATGGTGCTGGTAAAAGTACATTGCTTTCTATCCTTAGCCGTTTGCTTAAACAAGATGGGGGAGAGGTTTCTTTTATGGATAAATCCCTCCATGTTTACAAAAGCAACGAGCTTGCTCAAAAACTTTCTATTCTAAAACAGTCAAACCAAACGGATGTGAAGCTCACCGTCAAGGATTTGGTTGCATTTGGTCGTTTTCCTTATAGCAAGGGAAGAATGACAGAAACAGATTGGCAGAAAGTACAGGAAGCTATTGCTTTTTCCGATCTCGAAGATTTGACAGACGCCTATATAGATGAGTTGAGCGGAGGACAACGGCAACGTGCATTTATTTCGATGATTATTGCACAGGATACCGAATATATTCTGTTGGATGAACCGTTAAATAACCTCGATATGAAACATTCGGTGCATGTGATGAAGACCTTGCGAAGATTGGTAGATGAGTTAGGGAAAACCGTGGTGATTGTTATTCATGAAATTAATTTTGCCGCTCAATATTCAGACTATATCATTGCCATGAAAGATGGTAAAATACGTTATAATGATGAAGTCAATCATATTATCAGACCCGAAATTCTTCGGGAGATTTTCGGTATTGAGTTTGACATTATCGAAAAAAATAACAAGAAAATTTGTAATTATTTTAATCTTTAAGCCCGCCAACAATAAAATAACAAAAGAATGAATAAAATATCGAACATACCGTTTGCTTTTATCTGCTTCTTGTTTTTCCTCGTTCAAGTAAGCTGCAATTCGGGTACCCAACAGGGTCAGGTTTCTGGAGAGCAGAATGAAGTTGTACATAAGCTGGGGACAACGATGGTACCCCAAAATCCGTCTCGTATCGTGGTGCTAGATATTGGAGCATTGGAGACTTTAAAGGAACTGGGTGTAACGCCTATCGGGATTCCCAAGAAATACATGCCGGAATATTTAGACGATCTTAAAAATAACCCGGATATTGCGGATGTAGGGTCTGTAATCGAACCCAATTTTGAGGGGATAAATGCATTGTCTCCTGATTTGATTTTGATGTCTACCCGTCAGGAACGTTTCTATGACGAGCTGAATGATATTGCACCTGCTATCTTTATCGGGACAGATAATAAAGATTATTTACCTTCATTCAAACATAATGTTATGCTTTTGGCGAAAATTGTCGATAAGGAGCACGTGGCGGAGGAAAAGCTTCATAAATTGGAGGAAAAAATCAAAGCGGCACAGCAAAAATTCGAAGCGAATCCTGGCAAGGCACTCTTCTTAATCTATAATAATGGCAAATTTAGTGCTTTTGGCAAAGGAAGCCGTTTCGGCTTTATACATGATGTATTGCATATTAAACCCGTTATGGAATTAAACGACGAATCGGTACACGGACAACGGGTGTCTAACGAACTTATCGCTAACGCTAATCCAGATTACCTTTTTATCGTGGATAGGAATGCGGCTGTTGTCGGAAAAAAAGCGAATTTAAGTGAGGTGGAAAATCTGCTCGTAAAACAAACAAACGCGTTCAAAAACGATAAAATATTTTATCTAGCCCCCGATTTGTGGTTTATTTCCGGTGGTGGCTTGACTTCTGTTGACTTAATGGTTGACGACATTGTAGAAAGGTTCAAATAACTAACGACGCTATTTTTTGACCACCCTGAACACTAAATCCGCGACTAATTTTGCGGTGCGGTTATCGATATCATAATCGGGATTTAGTTCGGCAAAATCCATACTGACAAGTTTTGGAGAATTGATTATACGTTCAAAGACCCACATAAAGAAAGCGTTAGGCACTATCCCGTTGTAGGCTGGTGCGCTTACGCCGGGAGCGTAAGGTGAAGCAAATACATCCATATCGACCGTTACATACAACTGATCTATTCCTTTTATAAATGAAGATAGCTGTTCCTGTATTATTTCTCGATCGGAAACATCAAAATCCTGTGCTTCTATCCAATTTACGCCAAGGGCACGCGCGGTGTTGAATAATGCTTGTGTATTGCTTATTTGCTGTATGCCAATAGGCAGATAATGGAAACTTTCTTCTCGTTGTGCTATTTGATAAAAGCCCGTACCCGAAGTAGCCTTATTATCTTTCGGTTCCCGGATATCAAAGTGAGCATCGAAGCTGATGATACCGATTTTTTTATCACTGGCATTCCGAAGTCCGAGATAATGCCCAAAAGTAACCTCATGTCCGCCACCGAGCACAATAGGAAAACCACCTTTCTTTAAGATGCAGGTTATCGTTTCACCCAGCGCTTCTTGCGATGCTTCCAAATCGTTATTATAGCAACGGATGTCACCCACATCTATTATACGAACTTGTTGTTCTTGGAAGATGGGCAAATTCGATAAACTTTTTCTTAACAACGCCGGTGCTTTTGCCGCCCCTACGCGTCCTAGATTTCGTTTCACACCTTCATCACATGCGTAACCGAGCAAGACAAAACAATTACTTAAATCGTCTGTTTCATCGAGGTGTATACATGCTGCAACCTGGTGCCAACGAAGGTGCGCTTGGTCAGAACCATCCACTCTTCCTGTCCAATTTGCAGACGAAGGAGCTGTATAATAGTTTTGGTATGCCATCGACTGATTATTGGAAAATATGATTTAATATATGGTCATCGACTTCATTTGCCAGCGTCACTTTCAGTGAGCTTGTTCGGTTCAATTCCATCTCGATGGCTTGACGAGCTTCTTTATTACGCGCCCATGAACGACGTGCTATACCGTTATTAACATCGTAAAACAACATACTTTCTAGTTTTCGATCTGCCTCCGCAGAACCATCCAAAACCATGCCGAAGCCACCATTGATGACCTCACCCCAGCCGACACCGCCCCCGTTATGGATAGAAACCCATGTCGCGCCGCGGAAACTGTCACCGATAACGTTATGGATCGCCATATCTGCTGTGAATTGACTGCCATCGTAAATGTTACTCGTCTCGCGATATGGAGAATCCGTGCCACTGACATCATGGTGGTCACGTCCTAAAACTACGGGAGCCGTAAGTTGCCCATCCCGAATAGCTTTATTGAATGCTTTGGCAATCCGTATGCGCCCGAGCGCATCGGCGTAGAGTATTCGCGCTTGTGAACCGACAACAAGCTGATTTGCTTCCGCCTGCCGGATCCATTGGATATTATCTTGTAGTTGTTGTTCAATTTCCGGGTATGCCGATGCCAATAACGCTTCCAATACCTCCATAGCGATTGTATCGGTTTCATGAAGATCGCTGGCCAGACCGGAAGTACACACCCATCGAAAAGGGCCAAAGCCATAATCGAAGCACATCGGGCCTAAAATATCTTGTACATAAGAAGGATAACGGAAATTGATATTATCGGCTGCCATCACCTCAGCACCCGCCCGACTGCTTTCCAAAAGAAAGGCATTGCCATAGTCGAAGAAATAGGTCCCTCGAGACACGTGCTTGTTGATGGCGTCCACTTGCCGTATCAATGAACGCTGTACCACTTCTTTAAAAACTTCGGGTTGTTCGGTGAGGAGTTTATTGGATTCTTCGAACGAAAATCCTGCCGGATAATAACCGCCCGCCCAAGGATTGTGCAAAGATGTTTGGTCTGAACCCACCGATACCTGTATATGAGCATCCCAAAAAGCTTCCCATACATCAACGACATTCCCGATGTAGGCAATTGAAATCACCTCTTGTTGTTTAACGGCTTGATTTACCCGGTTAATAAGCTCGGGCATATCCTCGATCAACAGATCGACCCAGCCTTGTTCGTGGCGTTTATGTGCAGCAGCAGGGTTCACTTCTGCACATACGGTGATACATTCTACGATATTTCCCGCTTTGGGTTGTGCACCACTCATACCACCGAGTCCCGACGTAAGAAATATTTTGCCATGGGGGCTTTCGTTTTCGGGTAGTTGTTTTCGAAAGGCATTCATCACCGTGATCGTCGTACCATGGACGATACCTTGTGGACCGATATACATATACGACCCGGCGGTCATCTGCCCGTATTGCGTTACGCCCAACGCATTGTACCGTTCCCAATCGTCCGGTTTGGAGTAATTAGGAATCATCATCCCATTGGTCACGACTAGCCGCGGTGCTTCTTTAGAAGAGGGAAATAATCCCATCGGATGCCCGCTGTAGACGTGGAGCGTCTGTTCGTCTGTCATATCGGATAAATATTGCATCGTTAGCAGGTACTGCGCCCAATTCTGAAAAACGGCTCCATTTCCACCGTACGTAATCAACTCGTGCGGATGTTGCGCTATGGCGGGGTCAAGGTTATTCTGTATCATAAGCATAATAGCCGCGGCTTGCTTGCTTTTGGCAGGATATTCCGAAATAGGACGTGCGTACATGGCATATTTTGGACGGAATCTGTACATATAGATACGGCCATAGTTGTTGAGTTCTTCCAAAAACTCTGAAGCCAGTTCTTCGTGCCATGCAGCGGGAAAATAACGCAGGGCGTTTCGAACGGCGAGTTTTTTCTCATCGGTTTGCAATATATCTTTGCGTTTCGGAGCATGGCTGACCGCTTTACCGTATTCTGGTTTTGGAGGTAGTGCCGTAGGTATACCTTGTGCTATTTGTTCCTGAAATGTCATGGTTGCTCTCCTTTTGTATAGATTAACTTGCCGCTTTTCCAAACTTGTTGGGGTAAGAGCGTTCCTTGCCTGTACGTGATGTTTTGATAGTTAGAGGTCGTATAGATATTGAAGTCGGCAAGCTGTCCACGTTTTAGCTGTCCTCTATCTGATAAATTCAACGCGCTCGCCGCCCTAAAGGTAATAGCGGAAAAGACTTCTGCATTGCTGAGTTTTTCGGCGGTCGCTAAAATAGATGCCTGTACCATGAGCTGCCCCATAGGCGCTGAGCCGGGATTCCAATCGGTTGCTATCGCTAAAATCGCTCCTTCGTCCAGCAGACGGCGCGCAGGTGCGTACGCGCATCCAAGTCCTAAGGATGCGCCGGGCAAAGCTACGGCGACTGTATCTGACTTAGCCAGCATTTGAATTTCGTTTTCTGCGGACGCTTCCAGATGGTCTGCACTTACGGCGCCAAATTCAACGGCAATTGCAGCGCCACCAGCTGTAAACTGGTCGGCATGTATTGTAATATCAAAACCTTGTTCTTTGGCGCTACGGAGGTAAGGCCTTATCTCGATAGCGTTAAATGCGCTTTTTTCGATGAAAGCGTCGATCCTATTCGTTAAGTTTTCGTTAAGCAGGATGGGGAAAAGTTCTGCCGCCATCTTGTCTAAATAGACGGTGGCGTCTCCGTCAAAATCGCGCGGTTTCATGTGTGCAGCAAGACAGGTAGGCACTAGATCTACAGGGACTTGTTTTTGAGCCTGCTGTATGGCGCGTAGCGTTTTGACTTCTTGGTCTACCGAAAGACCATAACCGCTTTTGACTTCGATAGTGGTAATACCTTGCTTTATTAGGGCATTGACGCGTTCCATAACATATGCAGCAAGCTCTTCTGTCGAGGCTTCTCGTGTATGTTGTACCGTACTCCAAATACCGCCACCCGCTTCCGCTATTTCCAAGTACGTGGCGCCGGCATTGCGTAGTGCAAAATCCTGTGCCCGATTTCCGCCGAAGGCGATATGGGTATGACAATCAATATAACTTGGCATACATACCGCCGGCTTGTTGATTTCGACGCGTGTTATCGTCGGACTATATTTTTCCTGCAAAGCAACGTACGGTCCAACGTCGACGATGCAATTGTGTTCTATAACCATACCGCCGTTTTCGATAATTTCCAAGGAACTATCGGCTAACGCGCCATGTAAAGGCATGTTTGTCAAGGGCAATAATTGGGTGAACGGACCTATTAGTTTTTTTGCCATGATTAAAATGTATTGAATTGTTCTGCATGTTGACCATAATAGAGAATACCTTGTTCTTCAGCCACCTGTAATGCCAATTTAACAAGCTCACCGGAACTGACCAATTTTTGCGCTCTGGATAGGATGTCCTCCATGGGTTGATCGGCTTCGATGTGCGGAATATGTTGCCTAATTCGTTGATGGACAGCTTCTATGATAGGAGTCGATTGTAAAGGCCTATGGAAATCAAATGCCTGTGCTGCGCAAATCAATTCGATGCTCAGGATACGGTTTACGTTTTGGATAACTTGGCGAAGTTTACGTCCACTGATAGACCCCATACTGACATGGTCTTCCTGTCCAAGAGAGGTAGGAATACTATCGGCACTGGCGGGGAAACATAACCCTTTATTTTCACTGGCTAAAGCAGCTGTCGTATACTGCAGGATCATAAAACCCGAGTTCAATCCTGTAGACTGAAGCAGCAATTTGGGAACATGGGGTGTGTCTCCTTCCAATGAAAGATAGATGCGTCTATCCGATACGTTCCCTAATTCGGAGGTAGCCAATGTGGCGTAATCCATGGGGAGTGCGATGGGTTGACCGTGAAAACTACCGCCACTAATGGTCAGCTCGTTGTTGATAATAACGGGATTGTCCGTCACGGCGTTAATTTCGATTTCAACAATATCTTTAAGATGTAACCAAGCCTGCCGGGATGCACCATGGATTTGGGGGATACAGCGTAGCGAATAGGGATCTTGAACCCGAGAACAGTTTTTATGGGACTCCACAATCTTGGAGCCGTTTAGCAAATTATAAATCGTACTGGCAACAAATTGATTCCCCGGATGTTGACGGAGGGCATGTAGCTCCGGGAAAAACGGTTTGATGGAAGCATTTAATCCTTCGAGCATCAAGGCGGCTATTAGGTCAGCATTTGTTAATGCGTTATGTAGTTCGGCTACCCCCATGACACCGTGTGCCGCCATGAACTGCGTCCCATTAATAAGAGCCAGGCCTTCTTTGGCACCTAATGTAATGGGAGCAAGTTGATGTTGCTCGAGAACGGAGGTTGTCTCTTTTATTTCGCCATTTACCCAGACCTTTCCCAGTCCGATAAGGGGTAAGAAAAGATGTGCTAGGGGAGCTAGATCGCCTGAAGCGCCTACAGACCCTTGTTCCGGAACGATAGGTGTGATGTCTTGCTCGATATGCCAGAGGATACGTTCCATGGTACTCCATTGTACACCGGAAAAGCCTTTTGCCAGCGCATGGATCTTCAACACAAGCATCAGTTTAGAGAGTAGCGGGGAAATGGGATTGCCGACACCCACTGCATGGCTCTTCAAAATATTTTCTTGTAGTTTTTGGGTGTCACTGGCGTTTATAATCGTTGTACATAACGGACCAAATCCGGTATTTACGCCGTATACGGTATCGCCGGCGGCGACAATATCTTGGACGTATGCTGCGCTTCGTTGCACCGCTTCTTTTGTGTCTTCCGATAAGATCCCCTTTTGTTGTCCTTGCGCTAAACGTAAGGCCGTGGAGCTGTGGAGAACGTCAATACCATATTTGAAGTTGTTCATCATATCATTTATATTTGGACGGAAGGATAACATCCTCGCTAAAAATCAAATTTAATGGATTTGATTTATATTCAGCAATCGGCTACCGTACACTGGATTTACCGTAATCGTCAAATTGCAAAAAACAAACTAAATAGGTGTTGTCTTGTTTAAAATTATAGACATATCGATATCAAAAAAGAAATATTATGCCGAAAAATTTAATTTTTATTTATTTAACAATGATAAGTTTACCTGTGTTTGCCCAAGAGATAAAAGACCCGCGTTTGGAGGTTGTTGCTTCTTTCGGAAAGTCGCAGCCGATAGGGGTAAGCGTTTCAAGTGATAACCGGGTGTTCGTATCCTTTCCGCGTCGGGAACCATATACCATGGGGTTATCGGAGATTATCAATGGTGAGCGTAAGCCTTACCCCGATACGGATTGGAATGCAAAAGAGGGACTATCAGACCATCGTTTTGTGAATGTACAGGACATCTATGTGGATACGGATGACCAATTATGGGTTTTGGACTCTAAACCTTCCTCGGCAGGATCTGTGTTCGGAAAAGATGGCTCCGAGGAGATTCAGCATGGACAATTCAAATTAGTGCAGATAGACTTAGCGGACAACAAAGTGGTTCGGCAATATACTTTCGACGATTTGGATAAAGCGAAATCAGGTTTAAACGACGTACGTGTCGATACGGATAAAAAGCTGGCTTACCTTTCGGATCCGGGACAGGCGGGGGTTGTCGTGTTAGATTTAAATACCGGGACAACGAGATTGCTGTTAGCAGAATCACCGTTTACAAAAGCTGATCCTGATGTGGTGTTAAGCTACGAAGGAAATAACATGCGTGACAGCAAAGGTAACCCATTTCGTTCCAACGTGAATGGTATTGCACTGACGAAAGACAATAGCTATTTTTATTTCAAACCGATCAATACGACGAAACTTTATCGGATAGAAACAGCTTATCTTGCAGACACCTCTTTAACGGAGGACGAATTGAAAACAAAGGTTGAAGATCTGGGAGAAACGGCCATCACGCATGGTTTGGTAGCCGATGTAAAAGGGAACATTTATTTGACTTCTTCGTTGGATTACAGTATCAAGCGTTATACACCGGAGGGTAAAATAGAGATAATAGTGCAGGATAGTCGTTTGATCTGGCCGGATTCTTTGGGTATGGGAGATGATGGTTATCTGTATTTTTCATGTGCGCAAGTAAACCGTTTGCCCCAATGGAACGATGGTAAAGATAAAGTTTCCTATCCTTATGAGGTTTATCGTGTAAAAGTGTTATAGACCAATATAGACGACCACGATATCTTCGTTATGGTACGACGGATGGTAGTTGGAAATGGCACCGCTCTGTTTATAGTCAGCTAATTCTTCATAAATAGCTTGGCGCAGTATGCCCTTCCCTTTACCGTGGATAAAGCGGATTTCTGTATAATCCCAATAGATGGCGGCGTCAAGCATCTCACGCATCAATTCTAGGGATTCAGCCAGTAATTCATTGGTCTCGTATATGTCGAGATTTCTCAGGAAAGCTTCTGCATGTAAATCCACCGTCTTTGGGGGCCTCGGTAATGTCCTTGCCATGTTTCAAAAATAATGGTTATTTTAGGATTATAAATAATAAATGTTTATGAAAGCAATTTGTAGGGTTTTACTTCTTGGTGTCTGTATTTTGGGAAAAGTAGTTGCGCAACAAGATTCGTTGATGATGGAGCGTATATATACAGCCTCTTTTGAGAATGGGAAAGCCTATGAGAATCTGCGCTACTTAACCAAGAACATTGGTCACCGTATTGCGGGCTCAGCGAAAGCGGAGAAAGCTGTATTATGGTCTAAAGCGCTTATGGAGGGATTAGCATTTGATCGTGTTTATCTGCAAGAGGTGGAGATGCCTTTTTGGGACAGGGGAGAGAAAGAAGAAGCCTATATTGTATCCACCAAGGAACCGTTAAATATATTGTCCTTGGGAGGTTCGGTAGCGACACCGCCAGGCGGGTTGGAAGCAGAGATTATAGAAGTAGAATTATTGAGTGAATTGCGTGCACAGGGAAATAAGGTAAGGGGAAAAATAGTATTCGTCAATAAGCCTTGGGACGAATCTATGGTGGAAACAGGTATCGCATACGGTTTAAATAGTAGCCAACGTAGTCGGGGGCCGGTGGAAGCAGCTAAACTGGGCGCAGTAGCTTATCTTTTTCGATCTTTGTCATCGTCTCCGGATGACGATTACCCACATACAGGAGGTACAAGATATGTAAATGACATTGATAGTATCCCGGCTTTGGCTATATCACCTGTCGGCGCAAATAAACTTTCCGAAGCATTAAAGAAGGATTCGGCAACGCGTATTCACATCGTAAACCATTCCGCATGGAAAGGAAATGTTACCACACATAACGTCATCGCCGAGTGGCGCGGGACGGATAAACCCGATGAGATTATAACGATAGGTGGACACATTGACTCTTGGGATGTGGGGGAGGGTGCACATGATAACGGAACGGGTACAATGGGGACTTTAGATGCGATACGGACTTTGATGAAACTGGATTATAGACCGAGACATACTATTCGGCTGGTCTTTTATATGAACGAAGAAAATGGCGTGCATGGTGCGCTACAATACGGAGAAACGGCGAAAGCAAATGCAGAAAGGATAATTGCCGCTATCGAAAGTGATGCGGGAGGATTTGCGCCGCGTGGATTTGACATTAAATCGTCGGCCGAACGGGTGAATTGGATCCAACAACATTGGAAGCCACTCTTTGAACAAAAATTTTGGGTGTCACGATTTTTACAAGGGAGTCCCGGCGTAGATTCGGGCGTATGGGGACGGCATTTCCCGAACACGATCATGTTTAATTTTCGTCCGGATCCACATCGTTATTTCGATATACACCATACTGCCAAGGATGTTTTTGAAGCAGTAGACCGACGTGAATTACAATCTGGGGTGGCCGCTATTGCTTCTTTATTGTATTTGGTCGATCAGCAAATAGACCAGTTGCCATAAGAAAGGGAGAAGGTTTTAAAGCAAGGGTTTAAAAGGTGATTGACGGATATGGTCAAGTTTTACCTGGAACAACGCGGCCATTTTACGTCCGCGACTTTTTGCTTCTTCGGCGACGGGACCTGCAAATAGATCGTTTACCGTCTTATCGAAAAGCTGTAGCCAGCGATCGAAGTGTTCCGCTTCTATCGGTAATTGTGCGTGCGGAGGGAAGGGGCGGCCTTGGTAGGTGTACTCGTCAAGTAAGATGGTCTGCCAAAAGGTATACATTTTCTCTAAATGCTCCGGCCAATGATCTTCCAATTTGGCGTTGAAGATCGGCCCGATAAGATCGTCTTTCTGTACACGGCCATAAAATGTATTGACCATCAGTTTAACGTTATCTAATGTTTGTATATCTGCTTTTATCATCATGTATCTTCCTTATACAAAGTTAAACAACAAATAATAGAAAAAATATGATGGAACGCACAAAAGGCTGCACATTTGTCTGTGTAGTGCAACCTTTTGGGAGATTCGATATAGGACAGTCTATTTTAGTAGTCGTATTTTTCGACCGATTTAATTTTATTTTCCCCTTCTGTGAATACAAGCGTCGGTTGGTATGTATCTGCCTCTTCCGGAGATAACTGGATAAAAGAAAGGATGTGTACGGTTTCTCCTAGTTTGGCGTGAAGGGCGGCTCCGCCATTCATACAAACTTCTCCACTGCCTCTTTTTCCGGGTAATACATAGGTCATAATTCGGCTACCGTTAACGGCATTGTTAATATAAACTTGTTCATATTTCTTGATGCCCGCTGCGTCAAGTAGATCGGCATCGATCGTAATAGAACCGTTGTATGCTACATTTGCCTCTGTAACCTTAACCGTGTGAATTTTTGCTTTTAAAATTGTCACTTTCATATGTATATAACTTATTTTTTTAATGGTTCTATGCAATATCCAGTTATATTATTATAAAATAGCTTTTATTTTTTCTGGATTGCTGTCTGTTTTGTTCGTGTCCGTTTCTGTTGAAAAGATGTAGAGATTGTTGTCCTGTATAACCGCATAGCTGTTATACAGGAAGTTTGGGGTAAAAGTATATGGACGATTGATGTCGAAATTTTGCATGCAGGTTGTCTCTACGTTATACTCTAGTTCGCCGGAGGCGTCATATTTATAAATGATAAATAGATTTTGATCTTGAGGCTGCTCTAAATGGAACCAGGCACCTTCACCGATACCGCCCATCCATTGTGCATGCGGAGATATGTGAGACGGATGTGGTGGAGCCGCGATCATCCCGGGTATTTGATCGGAAGCCAAGTGTTGTGAGCCTTTTTTTGTGAAATTGTCTTTCAGCAAACGGAATTGGAACAGCAGAGAATCTTTGCGTCCCATCTTCCACTGCTCCAGTGTACCTCGTTCGTAACAAAAAATATCTTCAGAAGTGGCGTTAACGACATTGCTTGTCGGACTCGCTTTTAGACACTCGGGATATAATATTTTTCGACGCCTTTTATCATCAATATCCATACCTTCGGTTAATATTTGGGCCACAAACCGGGAACAGCTGTTGTTGTCTCTCGCCAGTGCTCCATATAAAATAGGACCCTCGGCAACGAGTTTTTCCGCATACGCGACACTTTTTGAGAAAGAAACTTGTTTACATATGGAAAATACGGTGCGCCCACCTCCATGTGTAGCTCCTTCTTTTTTACATAGCTCCTCCAAAACTTCTTCTATATTCTTTATTTCACTTTGTCGTCCTATTTGTGCTTTTGTGTCAATCTCTAAACGTGGATCGAACAGAGCAGATCTCGCTCTGCCGTAACCGCGTGGAGATAAATAGCGTCCAAAATCGAAATACAGTATACTGCCACTATTTCGTTCAATGAGCAATATAGCGGCATGCCCTACTTTAAAATGGAGGTTTTTTACAAGGCCTATCTGCTTTAAAAATGCCATCCATTTTTCATCTCCCAAGGCTGTTTTATCGGGCCAAGAAATCGGGATAGCGATATCATTGAAAGTGTACATATTCAAAAATTAGGATGACGTTATGTTGGAGGAAGCGATTGATTGATGAGCGCTTCCCTTATAAAGTTTACTAATATACCGGCTCCCGTGATCGGGAAAAAATAAAACAACCTTATCCGTTAGTTTGAAGCACATCTTACTGACGTAACTATCTAACGATGCGATTACGGCAGCGCTGGAAAATCCTGTCATAATGCCTGTTTGCGTATAATATTCCATTGCCATATGTCTTGTTTCTTGACAGTTCACCTGAAAGATATGGTCAATAGCGGCCGCATCAAAGGATCCTGGGACAAAGTTTCTTCCAATACCTTCAATGCTATCAAAAGAGACTGTATTGGTTGGCAAAGTACGGTATCTCAGAAAATGGCTAAGAATGGAGCCGTTAGGTTCTATCCCCCACACTTTAATGCCGGAACGCTGCTCTTTTAAGAAACGACCAACTCCGGATATGGTGCCGCCGGTGCCCACGCCCGCGATAAAATGGGTGATGGTACCAGCAGTTTGTTCCCATATTTCGGGAGCTGTTGTTTTATAGTGTGCCCTAATATTTTGGGTATTGTAATATTGATTGGTGAAGTAGGTGTTAGGATGGGTAGCAGCGAATGATTGTGCTCTAAATTGTGTGGAATTGAAATCGTGTAAACCGTTGGAATTTTCACAAATTTCGATCTCTGCACCAGCTTTTAATAGAAGCTCGATTTTCTCTTCTGAACAGCTTTGTGAAACGAATATTTTAGCACGATACCCTAATTTTTTCGCTATCAATGAAATCCCTAGTCCTGTGTTACCACTGCTCGCCTCTACAAAAAAACCACCGGGTTTAATCTTCTTTTTAGCGATAGCGTCTTTAATCATAAACAGGGCCGGTCTATCTTTGGCGGACATTCCAGGGTTGTGAAATTCCTCTTTAATGAAAATGTTGGTGTGATATCGAGTGGAAAGAGCATCACAGTATCGAAGTGGGGTATTGCCTATAAATTTGCTAATCAAAATATCGTCTTTCTTCATTATGCCATATCTATAACGACGAAATTGGTGTTATAGCATGTTGTTAAGACAAATATTAATTTCAAATTGGGAAACAATTGGGAATTTATCCGCCGACAAACGCGTGATCGCTTAACGTTTTGATAAAGGATATAATATCGTCCTTTTGTTGTTCACTTAGCGGTATTCTATTACCATTTTCTTTTAGAATTGGATCGAGATTGTCGTCATCTAATACGCCGTTATCCAGGTAATCCAAAACAGCCCTTAAAGTGGAGAATTGCCCGAAACTACCATAAGGTGCGGTGTATTCGGCATTCCTTAAAGAGGGAACTCGAAAACGCATATAATCTGCCGGAATCCCTGTTACTCTACCCCGTCCTGCCTCTTCCAAACTGGGGTTTAAAGGGAAACCGATATTTCTGAAACTTTGGTCTGTAAAAAGCTCTCCACTATGACAGCTTGCACATTTCTGCTGAAAAACTTGATATCCACGTGCTTCGCTTTCAGTAAATATTTCTCCCTTGTTTTGTTTCACTTTATCGTATTTACTGTTGGCGGAGATGAGCGTATATTCATACTGTGCAATGCTTCTGTAAATTCTGTCAGGGGTGATATGGTCGTCGCCAAATGCTTTTTTGAATAAATCAGTATATTCTGATTCTACCCTTATTTTTCCGATGACTTCCATAATGGAAGAATTCATCTCTTCGTGTGTGATGATGGGAACTAGCGGTTGGCTTTCTAAGGTGAGTTTATTGCCATCCCAATTGTAGAACTTCATAAAGGCCAAATTTTGAATAGGGGGGGTATTCCGTAGGCCTACTCTGCCATAAATCCCAATAGCCTGGATATTATTGTCTGCAAAAGCACTTGATTGTTTATGACAATCAGCACACGAAATGGTATTATTGCCGCTGAACTTTTTCTCGTGGAATAGTTTCTCTCCTAATTCGATACCGTATTTTGTAGGTTTGTTTTTATTTGCGGCACTGTTCAATGCTGGAAAGCCTTGTGGCGTGTTCAGTGTAACCTCCGGGTTTTCATGTATTGGTTCGACGACATTCTCCTTGTTACAGGATAGCAAAAGCAATATCATGGATATTATTATGAGTGCCTCTTTCATTGTATCAAAATGATATATTGGACAAAGAGCCACCGTTCTCTGCGGATTTAGGTGGCTCTTTTTCTTCGTTTTAATTTTCTACGTTTTCAACAGAAAACATACCGGTGAGATCGCTGGAACCATCACCGCCCAAGTTGTCCACGAACTTTACCATTTGAAGTGCGGACATTGTATTGGGAGTAGCATTACTATCATCGTTATGATTATTGTCGTCTGTTTTTGATTTCAATATGATCGTATTTGTCTTTCCACTTAACAATTTGTCGAAATCGGCATTTATGGTGATTCGCGGAGTGTTTTTCCCAACGAGAGCATAGGTGGAAAGCGCTAATGTGATATCCCGGTATGCATCCACGCCTTGTGTAGGAGCATCCTCTGAGCCTTCTATGGTACTTCCCGTATGTATGGACATCTGTTTATTATCTGTTCCATAAAAACCTTCGATTTTGGTAAAACGATATCCAGCTCCCCATTCCCACATCATTTTGGTGTCGTTTGCACCCGCTTCGCCATAAAACTTCGGAAATCTCACCTGGTCGAGCGTATTTAATTCAGGCTTAACACCTAATCCAAATTTGATCTGTTTATATTCACCTGCTGGAATATTGCTTAGCACATAGGCCAGCGTCTGTGGTTTTGCCTGATTTACGACGGTTGCCCCTTTATCTAGATCATTGATGTTATAAGGGATTTCAGTGCCATCTATCTTTAGGAGACGGATATTGCTTATCACGTATTTCAATTCGGAAAAGTGATGGATTTGATCTTCCGTGGAAGTGTTTTTGGTAGCCGTTGGAGATGTGGCGTCCCCAAGTATAATGGTATTGTTTTTAAATGTGTTGTTAAAATGCAAGGTGATATTGTTGGCAACAGGGTTGTCGTCGGTCTTGCTACAGGATGTAAGTGCAAGTGCACAGATCGACAATAATAGATAGTTTTTACGTGTTTTCATTTTTTTGTTATATTAAGGTGTATGAATGTATTCGTTGTTTAATCCGTTTTCGAGCATTAAAAATTAAATTTTAGGGAGGTGTAAATATTCCGCCCCATTCGCGGAATATTCCCCCAGTCTGCATAGGTGCTGTAATATTCGTTGAATAAGTTTTCCGCTCCAACTTGTAAAACGGCGCTATAATTTTTGATATTAAAGGTGTAGTCCGTCGAGACGTTCCATATGTGATATGCTGGCGTTGGATCTTCACCGTATTCGGGACTGTAATGTTCCTGTACGAAATCGCCATGTACAGATGTTTGAATACCGAATTTTCCGTACATGTAATGGAGTGAAGTTTGATAAGTCAGTGGACGGATGAACGGCAGGTTGCCATTCTTATGATCTGTGGCCCGGGCATAGGTAAGTGTTCCCTTCCAATGCAGATGTTGTAAGATATCGTATTTGGCGTTTATCGCTGTATTGAAAAGTTTGGCATAATCCAAGGATGTATAACCTTTTACCCCCACGGATTGGTAATTCATGGGACTTCCCAAATTCATAATTCTTCCTACGATATAATTTTGGATATGAAAATAGTTGATTTTTGCTTCTATGGCCATCTTGTCATTTTTGAACCCCACGCTTGCATTAGCTTCATAAGAAATTTCGTTTTTCAAATCGGGGTTTCCAATATAATCGTAGCGGTCGAAGCTGTTATAGATATAATATCCGTATCCTTCCGAAACAGAGGGTGCGCGATGGCCATAGCCTGTTCCGACAGAAAAATCAAATTGGTTGATATGCAGCTGGTAGCTGGCATGTAGTGCAGGCAATATTCTGTTTTTTTCCTGTGGTGTGCCGGGGTAGAAAATCCAATTAAATTCCACGTATTTGGAATAGTTGTAATTCCAGCCTAAAGAGCCTCCAAAATTTAGTCGGCTTATGTCCGAAAGGTCCCAAGAGTTGCTCATGGAAAGCCCGACAAAACGTGTTGTCACCCACGGCCAACTATATGCAAACATCGTTTTATTACTTCGGTCTTGCGGATACATGGTCATTTCGGCAATGGAGGTGTTGTCGTAAGCATTTAACTGGATTTCGGCATTGTAATCGGCACGTTTCAAATTTACACGTGAAACTAGTCCGTAAGTTGTACTCCATCCAGGCATATCCATGTGAACCAAATTTTCAGGTCGTTTGGTGTCGTCCATATAATGCTCTACCGTATTGAAATACAGTTTTGTATCCCAAACGCGGACAATTCCTTTTTCAAATAACTGCTTGTAAGCGGCAGAGGTGATCAGGGCGCGAGATAGCCATAAGTCCATGGGAAGGGCGGGGAAGCCCACATCCTCTGCTTTGTCGTAGATAGCATCCATCCGAATGGAGGAAAGCGGACTCATTTTGTAAGCTAGACCCAAAGAGGTGTTAAATTTACTATATTGCGAGTGCTTTACTTCATTGTTGCTACCGTCATAATAATTGCCGGCTTTACGAAAGGCTATACTTCCATCTGCAACAAATCTATCACTTGAATAAGATAGGTTTCCGAGATTAAAAAACTGCTTGTTGTTGGTCTCAAACCCCGTTTGATAACCGCCGCTCCATTTCTTTTTAAGTCCGAACGGGGTACTTTTCTTTTTTAGATCGATACTTCCCGCGACAGTTGCGCCATGTAGGCTTCCTTCTTGGCCAGATGTTATATCGATTGCGGAAAGATTGTTGCTTTCAACATAGGAAGTAACTGGATCCATTTTATCGGTGCATGCACCAAAAATGTGCATGCCATCAATCGTAATGGTGGAACGTTCTGTACTCATATTATTGAGTAACGGTTCCCATGCGTAGGCGCCTCGTTTTATAAAACTGATGTTATCTGAAGAAGCTAAAAATTCGTCTACCGAAATGGCCATCTTCATTTCGGTTTCTATTTTTTTCTTCACGTTGGCGGTAACATTCACTTCTTCAATTTTGTGGATACTATCACGCGTTATAGGCACATGTTGGGCTTGCGTATTTATTCCGAGAAAAAGTATTCCAAAAATAATAAGTAGATTCTTCATAAATCCTAGAATAGAATGTCAATATATAATTCACTTTTTACACCCTCGATTCCAGGAGTGAAATCTGTAGGCACCTCGGTTCCTTTGAGAAGATCTCCCTGCTTGTTCAGTAGGATGAAATTCAATGTCCAGTTTCCCGTCATCGTGTAATTTACGACGCCGTGGTACAGGCCGTCATCCCGCTGTGTTAAATCCTGGTTGTTGGGTGAAGAATGGTTGCCCATAGAGGGCTCCGGCATACGGGGATCCAATTTCAGGGTATAGTCTCTCACTTCCGTGTATGAAAACTGTGTGGGATCTGGAAAATCACCAGATGCTGGATTATTCGGCCGATTGAATCGATAAATTCCTGCGATCAGTTCGTTCTCGCCAATCTGAGGCTTTTGGGGAGACACCAAGGCAATAATATACTGCTCGTTGTCTTTTCCTGTAAATACGGTTGCATTTAAATTTTTATTCGTCTGTTCTTGAACATTAACCGCTTGCTTCGCAGTATAGGTTTGATTATCAAGAGTAAAAGTAATGTGAAGCTCCCAGTTTCTAGTTGTATTACTTTTGTCTGTAAATACGGTGTATCCTGAAAAATACTTGCCTTCCGTTTTATAATCTAGATGATAGCGATGAGGGCAGGTGAGGATATTGCCATTGGCTTCCGTCAAAATGGGTAGATATGTGGTTGCGGTTGCATTTACCTCTTTCTGCGTTTTACGATCGATGATTTTCAAACGAATTTCATTGTAGCCTTTATAAAAAGTTCCATTCAGTGCCTCAATGCTGATGTCATGATCGGCGGCATGGATACGTGTAGCTTCTTTAAATGCAATGTATTCAGGGACGGTAATGTCTATTTCTGCTTCGTAATCCGTTTTTTCTTTTGTACAGGATGACACGGCAAAACAAATTGCAGCAAGGAAAAATATGATTTTGTTCATTATTGTTGATGAATATTGTGGATAATGACTAAAGTCCACGCATCAATGGTAATTATCTTTAATAGATAAAGATATCCTGCCTTAAATTTAGGCAAGAAATGCGTTGTATCTGTATAATAAATAGCGTTTGATTGACACTAAGCTATACGCCATGGGGATGGTTTAGCTGAGCGGGGGATGGAATACGGAAGTGTTGTAATCAAATAGGTAATCAATCCGATAAAATGAGCAATGCTTTGGTGCGATTTCATTGTTCGGTTGGTATACTGTATATGCCGTACGCTCTTTATGGACATAAAGAGAACTGTAATCATAGACGACGAGATTCTTTTTTGTTTCCTCTTTTTCTTTTTCGTTTATTTTCTTCATCAGCACGCATTGACCATCGCAATGGAGTTGCGGTTGATCTTTGTTGATACATTTTGCTAGATACTCGGGTAAGTGTATCTGATATTCCACGGCCATAATACTGCGATAGAATGATTGCAGGGTCAAAGCGAGCAGTAGAATATAGGTGCAAAAACGTATCAAGCCTTTTCTTATCTAATGAATCTGTCCCAAATGTACGGAAATATTATTTCTTAGAGATGATAAACAGCACTTTTGTATATTGTTTTAAGATTCATATAGCAGGCGGTGCCAACTTGGCCGCCTGCTATGGTCATTCTAGTTTTTTAGTGGGCCTTCCTGTATTTCTGCAGATGGTTTTAGAATGATGTGATTTTCTGGTGAAAGATTACCGAACACTTCTGTCAGTGTATCCACGCGTATGCCTTCTTTGATGGCAATACGTTTGATCGCGTTATCGTCCAAGGTCATGATATATTTTCCCGACTGTGTATGGAGGATGCTTTTCGAAGAAACCCAAAACGAAGGTTTTTTACGCTGTAATATCAACTTAACTTGTGCATAATCACCACCCTGCAATTCATCCGAAGGATTGTCTACATCAAACTCCAATGTAAGGGAACGATCCTGTTGGTTGAGTAGGCCGGAAGTGCGCGACAGTGCCGCGTCAAAAATTTTTCCCGGCTGTGAACTCACGGTAAATGTCGCTTGCATATCTCCCTGGACGGACGTCGCGTGTCTTTCGGGCAAAGAGAGTGTCAGACGGAGTTTATTGCCTTGCGCCATCAAAAACAAGGGAATGTTCGAATCTGTGCCCGCCAGCGCACCGACCGAAACATTTCTTTGCGTGATTACACCATCGAAAGGGGCTGTGATACGTAAATATTGTTGTAGTTGAGCGGAATGTGCTGTACCCGCTTGGGAAGCTTGATAAGCGGACTTGGCACTTTCCATAGTACTTTTAGCCCGATCTAGCTCTATATCTGCTACCGCCCCCGTTGTCTTAGAAGCATCTACCAATCGCTCATATGCCTGTTTCGCATAGAGGTAATCACTATATATTTTTTGTTCATTGGATTTGTTGGACAGATACCGTTGTTCCATTTCTGGTGCTTCCAGAAGGGCTAGAAGTTGTCCTTTGTGGACGCGATCGCCACGATCAACATACAGCTGTTTGACAAAGCCTTTAACCTTGGCGTATATGGAAACCTGTTCATAAGGATTTAGTTCCCCGGGAACGGATATTTCGTATTGGGGATTAATGAACTGTACAGGTGCCGTCGGATAACTCACGGTCGTTGGCTTCGTATTTTGTGTTGGTTTTTGGCCTTTACCTCTTGGGGAACACGCTGTAACAACGAATGCTAAGATAATTGTCAATGCTCGCAATGCGGGCGATATTCTATTTTTTGAAATGCTTTGATACATCATTTTGTGTTATTTTAAAAGGTGGTTATATCGTCTCTTTTTGTGCGTAGTAGGGGCTTTCCTTATCGTCAGGATCTAATGACGGACTAACAATAGAAGTTCGGGACATCATGGATGAAAAAAAGTGTGGAACCAATAATAGTATAGTTACTGTGGATGCAACCAATCCCCCAATGACCGCTCTACCTAAAGGGGCAACCTGTTCAGCTCCATCACCCAAGCCCATTGCCATGGGTAGCATTCCTGCCATCATGGCGACTGCCGTCATTAATACTGGCCTTAATCGGGACGAGGCTGCTAACCTAGCGGCATTAGCAGGTTTGAGCGCCATTTTTTTACGATAGTACTCTGCCTGGTTAACAAGTAGTACGGCATTTGACACCGATACGCCTAATGACATAATAATTCCCATGTAGGACTGAAGATTGAGCGTGCTACCCGTGAGGAAGAGCAAGACTAGGCTCCCAGCAATAACTCCGGGTAGTACCGATAGAATAACCAACGGAACTTTAAAGGACTGGTAATAGGCTGAGAGCATTAGAAAAATAACGATAATGGCTACTCCCAAACCGATCAAAAGACTGCCGAGGGTTTCATCGAGTAACTGTAGCGTTCCTTCTGTCCATATTGTAGTTCCGCGAGGCGGTTCACCGGCATCGTTAATGGCTGCTTTAACTGCTCGTGATGCGGTACCCAAGTCCTTTCCGTAAACATTGGCTACTAAAGTAACATACCGATTAGGGCCTTTTCGGTTTACCTGTGCGGGGGAGGTAATTTGACGTATGGTTGCGATATCTTCCAGTACAGGGCGCATGCTGCCTTTTTTCACGGGAAGCGATCGCAATTTTTCTTCTGATGATATATCGCCTTCCGGTATTTGTACTTGTGTTTGAAATACCAACCCTGATTTTGGATCGATCCAAAGATTTTTATCCGTAAAACGGGTGGATGAGGTGGCGGTTACCAAACTTCGAGTAACATCCTGCATCGTTAATCCAAATTGTCCAGCTAAATCGCGATCTACATCAATCTCCAATGTGGGGTAGAAAAGCGCTTCGGCAATGCGGACGTCTCGCAGATAGGATATTTCTTTGAGGTTTGCTTCAATCTTCGACGCATGGGCAAATGCATCATTTATTTGATTTGCGCCTACTTTTATTTCAATCGGTGTCATAGCACCTTGTCCCATTATTTTCTCGGTCAGTTCCATCGGTTCGAAATTGAATCGGACTTCGGGATATTTTTCGGCAATCTCTTGCCTGATATCTTCTTTCAGATCTTCCATAGATCCGCTGTATACATCCTGATTGATGGATACCTGTAAGACAGCTTCGTGCGAGGCACTTGTGAAGAGAAAAATAGGATTGATTGGCGAGCCCGCAGGGTGCGTGCCTACAAATGCCGATGTTAGGTTTATTCCGTTATCCGGTACTAATGTCCTAATATCTTCGGTAACTCGGCTAACTATTTTTTCCGTTTTTTCAATCCGGCTTCCTTGGGGAGCTTGTATCCGCAACTGAAAATCCCCGTTATTAGAAACAGGCATTACATCTGTTCCCACAACGGCTAACAACGTAGCGGCAATCCCTCCGGCAATTAAAGCATATATGCCGAAAAGAAATAATGACTTTGTTCCCCATTTGCGCATCCTGTAAGAATAGTTCACCCGGAATTTTTCAAAGAAAGCTCTTTTTCTTGGCGTATCGGCTTCTTTGTTATGCTTGTTTTTCATCATCCAATTCGCTAAGATGGGGACGAAAGTTTGTGATGCTAAAAAAGACGCTATCATAGCGAAAGCAACTGCCATCGATAAGGGCATGAACATGTCTCTCGGAATACCTGTCATGATAAACGCAGGTGTTAACACAGCGAGGATACAGAGTAATATCAATAATTTGGGAATCGAGATCTCCAACAAGGCATCCACAATGGCACGCTGTTTTCTCTTGCCCATTTCCATATGCTGGTGGATATTCTCTATCGTTACAGTAGCTTCATCGACCAAAATGCCGATAGAGAGGGCTAGGCCACTTAATGTCATGATGTTGATGGTCTGGCCAAAAAGGTGCAATACCGTAACAGCCGAAAGGATGGCAATTGGAATAGTCAATACTACAATAACCGCACCGCGGGTATCACCCAAAAACAACAATATCATCAAGCCTGTGAATACAGCACCCAATATGCCTTCGTGAATAAGTGTCGAAAGTGCTCGTTCGATATAGGTTGACTGATCGAATTCATAACGAACATCTACATCCTCAGGTAGTTGGTTTTTGAGCAGGGGGATAGCATCCTTTAGGTTCTTTACTGCATCCAACGTCGAGGCATCCGCTTTTTTGATGATGGGCAAGTAAACGGACCGTTTGCCGTTTACCAGTGCATACCCCACGGTTTGATCGGCGCCATCTAGTACATTTGCTACGTCCTTCACATATATGGTACGGTTCCCGATTTTCTTTACCGGTGTATTCAGAAACTCTTCTGGGTTTTTGGCGATCGAGTTAATCGGTGCCATTAGATTTTGATCACCTATACGGATATTCCCAGCAGGGGAAGGGAGGCTGTTCTTCATCATCGCGATAGTCACTTCCTCGGGACTTAGTTCATTTGCTTGCAATGCTTCGGGATCTACATTGACAACTATAGAGCGGATGTTACCGCCGAAAGGTGCGGGCGACGTAATGCCCGGTATTTCTACGAACATCGGTCTAATTCTTGTAATTGCGAGCGTTTGCAGTTCATTGACCGATCGTTGCTCGCTCTCGAATACAAGTTGCCCCACGGGAAGCGAGCTCCCGTCAAACCTTACCACCATTGGGGGTACGGCACCGAGAGGTAGAAAACCCATCGCTCTGGAAACAGTGGTAGATACCTCGCCGGCAACTTGTGCCATATCAGTCCCGGGATAAAAGGTAAGCTTCATAAGCGTCAAACCCTGTACGCTTTTGAAATCTATGTTCTTTACCCCACTTACAAACAACAGTACTTTTTGAAACTCATTGGCCATAAACCCATCCATATAGGCAGGAGATAATCCCCCATAAGGCATAGCGATATATATCGCCGGCAGTTCCACTTCGGGAAAAATATCTACATGGATGTTTTTTATGGTATTATAGGAAAAGAAGCCTATTGTCATCACAAAGACCATAATGGCAATCGGTCTTCTTAACGCAAATCTTATCAGGTTCATGTGTAATAATTAAAGATTGTTAAATAGAAAATCAAAATCAGCGGTCAACTCTGCCTCGTAAGCGAGTAACGCCCAATAGTCACGGGAAGCCTCTATATGAGCATTTTCAGCCTGTTCTAGTAAAGTGCGTATCTGTAATAATTCGCTTAATGTAATCAGACCGCTTTTATATCTTGCTAAATACATACGGTAGGCGTCCTGCGATTGCTTTACTGCAAACCTCGTTTTTCCAAGCTGTTCATATTGCCTACGGATCTTTGTCTGTGACGCGGACAGATCTGCCTGCATCGCTTTGCCGTATTGTGCTTGGAGTAACTTGGTGCTTTCTGCATTCTTAGAAAACTCTTCACTTTTTAAACGGTTGGTATGGAGGCTGGTTATATTCCACATGATGCCGATACCAATTAAAATGTTGCTGGAGGTATTTCTGAAGCCATCTTGCCATTCGCCCGACACGGTGCCGTTTGGGTTGATGCCCGTTCCACGATAAGCATATCCTCCCAATAGATTTATAGAGGGTAAAGAAGCCCTTTTTTGAGCGTCGCCACGCAGTGTATAATATGTAGCTTGTTTATGCAAAGCTTGTAGCGTGGGGTGTGATACATTGATGCCGTGTTTTTCGCTTAACCGATCGTTTTTTGGATTGCCAAAACGATGGGCGGAGATTCCGTAATCAACGGTGTCGTGGCCATACAGTTCCAACAGCTTGATCAGCGAGGCATTTTTAAAGCCATCCCATTTATCTCGCTCCCCCATAGCCTGGACATAAGACGATGACGCTAATAGGCTATCTGCCGCTGGTCTTATCCCGGCAGCGGAAAGACCGGATGTAATGTTGCGTATACTGTCTAGGCGCTCCGCATTTCTGGTTGCCCAGCTTAGTTTGGCGTTGTTATATAATAGCGTAATATATCGTTCGGACAATGTTCTTTTAAGGTCCAGTAGATAAGCATCCTTTTCGCTGACTGTTTTATCGATCAGGGTATTCGCGGCTTCATTTGCCTTGCGAAGTTTTCCAAAAGAAAATAATTCCCATTCTACCGTAGTGGAACCGAAGCTGTTGGCTGCCAGAGAGCTACCGTTTGAGCCAGTTGTTGCACCACTTACATTAAAAAAACCTGCTTGAGGGAAAAATGCGCCTGCGCTGCCTTCGTATGTTCCATAGGTGTTTTGTACCTGTGCCTTAATTTGTGGTAGCATATTAGCCCTAACGACCCGTTCATGAACTTTTGCGGCATCAATAGCGGACATTTTTGCTCCAACTCCGGGGTAGTTTTTTTCAACATCAGGCCAGAGGCTACCCAACGTATATTGCTGCTGTGCGTATAATGGAAACACGGCAGGAATGACGAACCACACCGTGATTGCCATAATCTTTTTTATCATATTCCTATAAAATTTGGTAGGTCGTAAAGCCGACCAAGGATGATTTAAAAAATAAAAAAATAAAAATCACCTGTCGAAATCTTATCTCAACAAGAAAAGCCTGTCAGGAAGGGTATTAAATGATAAGTTTCCGGTATTGTAGGAAAATAGGTAGGGTACCGGCTAGTTTTAAGTTTCCATAAAGGGGATGTGCTTTTTCTTTACGGTGAGGAATGCAGAAAAGGAAAAATACAATAGCCGTAAACAATATCGCAGGTAGTATATCTACATGTTGCGATGAACCTTGTTTGATAACTTTCGTTGTCAACTCCGTATCCGCACAACGGTCAGAACTATGGAATAGGGCGTTTGACCGATTAGTGGACGATTGTTCTTTTTTTATTGGGTTATCTGCGAAATTTTTGATACTGGCCTTCACCGGACAAGAAGAAAGAAGCACAAAAAATAGCAGTGCTACGCCAGATAGGTATCGCTGATAAATTTTAAAGCTATCTAAAATATTCTTGTACATGGTTTACAAACATAGGTTTATTTGTCTAACTGCACAAAATAAAATCTCTGTTGGGTATGATTTAATATCGTTTAAAACATTTTGTCATCATTTTTTTACGCTAATTACCCCAAATTGGATATCCTATCATTTTGTTTACCTTTGTGGTAGGTAGATAATAATTATGAATAAACACGTTAAATCGATTTATAAAAAAGTGCTGGCAGCAATACTTTTGCTTGGCCTTTTCTGTATGATGATAAATACGTGCCCGATTAGGACCTTATTATCAAGTATCTCTTTACCTGGGACACATACGGAAAAATCCTCTGCTCCGCAACGGTTAATCGATCAGGGGGCTCGATGTTATGGCACCAACATGATTGAAGCCACGCTGTTGAAACGTTCGAAAGTCCGCAAAAATAATCATCAGAACGTTCCGGTTTTTTTTCGCGCAGGTTTATCTTTAGCTTCACTGCTTTTGTGCTCAGCTGCAAAGTCGATTGGTAAAAAGCGGAGATACTATTTTGTAGAAAGGGTTCCGCTGTTCCTTAGAAACCAGTCTATCATCATATAGTACCCATTCCATCCAATTTTTTCGGGGTCCAAACTTCTATGATTTTTAAAGATTTTGACCGCCGACTCGCTCAAAAACAGCTTTACTGGGTTTTGCTACACAATGGTTCGATAACGACCTAGGATACCAGAACCAAGAAGCCATATTTATAAATTGAATACTCAAAATACGAATACCATGAAAATAGGAATATTTTTAACCAAGATATTTGCATTAATCTTTTTTAGTGCTTGCAATGCAGCCAATGATGATAGTTTTATACTTGCAGGGCGTATTGATAATGCTCCTCAACTCCGTTCTATTGTCTTGTATGAAGGAGAAACATTTGTCGACTCTATTGCTTTAGATGAGAGCGGTAATTTTTATATGGAAGGTACAGCATTGGAACCAACGTTATACGAATTGCTTGTCGAGCAAGAGTCTTATATGTTGATATTAGAGAATGGAGAAAAGGTCGAGTTTAAAGCCGATTTAAATGCACCTCGCCAATACACGGTAAAAGGTTCTGAAACTTCGACAAAACTAAAAGAGCTTAACGAAATGCGTGACAGATTTCAAGAACACCAAATGAATTTACAAAATGAATTTGAGCAACGTTTGGGGAAGGGAGAAGAACAGGCGGTCGTTCAACATGATCTTATAGCTAAAAATGATGTCTACACCAGCGATTTAGCGGAACAGGTTTTGCAGTTTGCGCGGAATAATGAAGATAACCTAGCGGGTTTCTTCGGTATGTTGGTTCTCTATTCCGTAGATCCCACAGGATATGAAGAGGTGCTTGTTGAGTATGCGGAAAAAGCACGACACCAGTTTCCTAACAATGAGACAGCACAATCTTTTGCTACTCATATGGAAGAGATTAAGCCACTAAGCATCGGTCAAATTGCGCCTGATTTTAGTTCGACAACACCGGATGGCAAAGAAGTGAAGCTTTCGGATCTCAGAGGTCAATATGTTTTACTAGATTTTTGGGCAGCGTGGTGTACGCCGTGCCGTCATGAGAATCCGAATATTGTGACCCAGTATCATCAGTTTAAAGATAAAGGATTTACAGTGTTTGGCGTCTCTCTGGATCAAGATCGTGAAGCCTGGTTAAAAGCGATTAAAGACGACAAACTGGAGTGGACACAGGTCTCTGAGCTTAAAATGTGGAATAGCGAGGCGGGTCGGTTGTATAATATCACCGCGATTCCTGCATCTTTTATGATAGATCCTGATGGAAAAATAATAGGAAAGAATCTCCGTGGGCCGGCTTTGAAACAGTTTTTAGATAGAAATCTATAATTATATTAGAAGCTCATACAATTAAGCCTTGGGCTCTTATCCGGTCCACTTTGAAAAAAGCTCGATTTTGGTCGAGCTTTTTTCGATTAAGCATCAAAAGCCCCTATTATTATATTTGTTAGCTGCGGGCTTTTTTAAATTCAAGTAATAATCTCTCGTTTCCGGGGCGAATTTCTCAATTGCATAACGAAGCGTTATTCTTGGCATATCAGCCGCATATTTGTCAAGGAAAATTTTTAATGTTTTTTCATCACGTTTCCCCGCTTCTCTTATCCAACTTCCCACAGCTTTTTGCACGTATTCATCGGTGTCATTTATTAGAATTTCAGCAATTTTAAATGTATCTTCCACTTCATTTTTTCTAATAAAGTAATAGGTACTTACGATTGCAGTTCGACGTTCCAATGGGTTTTTAGATTTTGCTAAATTGTACAATTGTTTTCTATCTTTGTCGTGTAGATATCTACCAACCACATAGGGGGCTGCTCTATCTACTAAACCCCAATTATCAATCCATTTATGATTATCAATAAACGCTCTATATATATCTTGTCGTTCATCTTTGGAAGTTTTATTATTTCGTGCTTTCCAATCTAAAATAGATACAGCTCCAAGTCTATGATTGTCATCTTTTTCTCTTAGCAATTTTACAACCTCAAATACTGGAGTTTTTTCGTGTTTTTTTGCTAGAGAAAATATTTCTCTCTTTGGGATTTCTCCAGAATAATTTTGGCTTATTATGGTTAATGTTTCGATAAATTCTTTAGCGGTCATAGTCTAAGGATTATGTATTTTTTTATTTTTACGAGAAATTGTCAGTTTAACAATCCCCAGCAGGATGAGGGCAAGTGTAGCTATTAGAAAAAGTACGCCAATACCGTTCAATAAAGCCTTCGGATAGCCTAATTTGCTGGCATCGGCAAACGGGTAGGGGTAATGCTGTGTAAGGGTACCCAGAAGCATAACATACAGGATATACAGCAAAGGATAGAGTAGCCAAGGCAGAAACCCTTTCCAGGTCAACCCGTCTTTGGAGATGAAGCAAATCCAAAACAGCATGAAACCTATAGGTTGAACCGTATGCAGCAGTTCAGTGATCAGTAGCGGAAAACCCGAAAACTCGGATAATGGTCGGAGAACGGTATGGTATATCAATCCAACAATGGCAATAAACACGGTAATTGCAAAAATGGAGTCAGGCCGTATTAACCATTTCCCAATACGGGAAGCCCCTTTAAATCCATAAAATGTATAACACAGGGCAACCAGCGTATTGGTCGTTATGGTGAAGTAACCTATGAATTGGGCAAGATATCGTCCGAATGAAAGAGACCCTTCGGCAACCAAAATGGAAAACTGCGCGATAACTGCGAACCACCCGACGATGGCTCCGATAGCAACGTAAAAGTTTTTTGCTTTCATGGGATGGATATGCTATAAGATATCCAATAAAGATAGAAAGAATTTATCTGGGTTTGTATAGAACAACCTCTTGATCTTTCCATACACTAAAACAAAAAAAAGCCCGACTTGTTGTCGAGCTTTTTGTCGGGGTGGCAGGATTGCTTTAGCCACGCAATCCCCAAGCTCCACCCTAAAGCTCCTTCGGATCGAACCAACGGTTCTCATCCTGCCCCAGAACAAAAAAAGCCCGACTTGTTGTCGAGCTTTTTGTCGGGGTGGCAGGATTGCTTTAGCCACGCAATCCCCAAGCTCCACCCTAAAGCTCCTTCGGATCGAACCAACGGTTCTCATCCTGCCCCAGAACAAA
>NZ_JACNYK010000001.1:1655079-1668140 GCF_014692505.1 Sphingobacterium arenae
AAAAAAAGCCCGACTTGTTGTCGAGCTTTTTCGTCGGGGTGGCAGGATTCGAACCTACGACCTCCACATCCCAAATGTGGCGCGATACCGGGCTACGCTACACCCCGAAAAGGTATCACCTTTTTTGTGTGGCACAAATGTACGGCAAAATTTTATCGTTGTCAATATATTTTTTTGAATTACAACGTAAATGATTGATAATATGATTGATATTTTTTTAAATAGCATCATTTAATGTGGCCTGAGTAGTTAATTTGTGAATGTTGGCGTTGATTACTAAAAAAAATAAACACGTTATAATTGGAGCGGATAGAACGGGATATGGTGTGTTTGGCTGAAGATGACGAATATTGGGTACTTAAAAATAGTTTAATGCGTGTAGAAAGAGGTGTCGGTAGATGAGGTAAAAAATAAGTGGAGTATGAAAATAAAGATTCAAGTTGAAAAAAAGCCATGCCAAATAAATAAATGACGTGGCCTTTCTTCCATTAAAGTGCTAATAAGAGCTTATTGTACGAAATCAGCTTCTGTTAAGGATATTTTTACAAAAACATGAGAAGGAGGGTCAATAGAAACTCCACTTTCCAAAAGGGGATCTTCCGCATAAATTCTCACAGAACCTGTAGTATAATCATAAGAATAGGAGATAGCTTCGATAGTGGCAGGTATAGTATTGTAAGTGTTTTCATCATCAAAACTAATGGCGACATTAACAATGCCTTGATCTACATAGTAATTCGTTAACTCGGGAACACTTAAATCGACATATATTTGATTTGAATTAATCTGTTCCCATTGATTTGCCGTTCTTTCGTATACCATGGTTATACTCGGTACGGTATCATAATATTCTTTTGTACAGCTACTCGTCATTGCTAACGTTGCCGTACCGATTACAAAGGCTAATAGAAATTTTTTCATGTGTATCGTATTAAGAGTTATCAATTTATTCTTATTCAATAAGACGTTAAAAAACGTTAATAGTTTAATGTTATTGAGCAAAAAATAAGCCAAATAAAAAAGCGCTATGCCGTGTGGACATAGCGCTTTTTTATTTAGTTGAAATTTTTACTCTTTTTCTTTGTCATTGGATTCCGAAATATCCGATTCAATGGAATCACTCGCTGCTTCTTTCGGGTTGGCACTACTAACGGTGATCTCTTTTTTATCATCATCGTAATCAATGTTCAATTGAGAACCATTTTTTACCTCACCTTTCAATATTTCCTCTGCAATTGGATCTTCCAGATACTTTTGGATCGCACGCTTCAATGGGCGTGCACCAAAATTACTATCATATCCTTTCTCTGCGATAAAGTTTTTAGCTTTTTCTGTGAGTGCAATATGATAACCTAATCCTTCGATTCGTTGGAAAAGTGACTTCAATTCGATATCAATAATCTTAAAGATATGCTCTTTTGATAATGAGTTGAAAACAATCACGTCATCGACTCGGTTCAGGAACTCCGGCGCAAATGCACGTTTGAGTGCCGTTTCGATAACCCCGCGCGAATGTGAGTCGGCCTGGTTCGCTTTTGCTGCAGTCGTAAATCCGACGCCCTGTCCGAATTCTTTCAATTGACGAGCACCAATGTTCGACGTCATGATAACGATGGTGTTGCGAAAATCTACTTTTCTACCTAAGCTATCGGTCAATTGTCCTTCATCCAATACCTGTAGCAATAAGTTAAACACATCTGGATGTGCTTTCTCGATCTCATCAAGAAGAACTACTGCGTACGGTTTACGACGTACTTTCTCGGTCAATTGTCCACCTTCTTCATAGCCCACGTATCCCGGAGGCGCTCCGACCAAACGTGACACGGCGAATTTTTCCATGTATTCACTCATGTCAATTTGAATCAAAGCATCTTCTGAATCAAACATGAAACGAGCTAATTCTTTTGCTAATTCAGTTTTACCAACTCCTGTAGGGCCTAAGAAGATGAAAGAACCGATCGGTTTCTTCGGATCTTTTAGGCCGGCGCGGGTACGCTGTATTGCTTTCACCAATTTCTGTACAGCATCGTCCTGCCCGATAATTCGACCTTTAACCGCTTCCGCCATATTCAATAGCTTCTGGCTGTCCGATTGGCTTACACGTTGAACTGGAATACCTGTCATCATAGACACTACCTCGGCTACATTATCCTCGGCTACCGTGTAGCGTTTGGATTTTGTGTCAGCTTCCCATGCCGTTTTTTCTTTTTCAAGTTGATCAAGGAGCTTTTTCTCGGTATCCCTTAACTTGGCTGCCTCTTCATATTTTTGGCTACGTACGACTTTGTTCTTTTCTACTTTGACTTCTTCGATTTTCTCTTCGATGTCCAAGATAGTTTGTGGAACGTGGATGTTGTTCAAATGTACACGTGAACCTGCTTCGTCCAAGGCGTCAATAGCCTTGTCAGGTAAGAAACGATCAGTAACGTAACGGGTAGTCAGAGACACACAGGCCTCAATCGCATCCGGCGTATAGGTCACATTGTGATGTTCTTCGTACTTATCCTTTATACGATTCAGAATCTCGATTGTTTCGTCGTGCGATGCAGGCTCTACAACGACTTTTTGGAACCGACGATCCAAGGCACCATCTTTCTCAATATATTGACGATATTCATCCAAAGTGGTGGCACCTATACATTGGATTTCGCCTCGGGCCAAAGCCGGTTTGAACATATTGGAAGCGTCCAAAGAGCCTGAAGCCCCGCCGGCACCGACAATGGTATGGATTTCGTCGATGAACAAAATTACATCGGGCGATTTTTCCAATTCGTTCATTACGGCCTTCATGCGTTCTTCAAACTGACCACGATATTTTGTGCCTGCAACTAAAGACGCTAAATCAAGAGTGACAACGCGCTTGTTGAATAGTACCCGAGATACTTTACGTTGTACGATACGTAAGGCTAGGCCTTCTGCTATAGCCGACTTACCAACCCCCGGCTCTCCAATCAAAATCGGGTTGTTTTTCTTCCGACGGGAAAGAATCTGTGAAACGCGTTCAATTTCTTTCTCACGACCCACAATCGGATCTAACCGACCTTCTTCAGCTGCCTTGGTCAAATCTCGCCCAAAATTGTCCAGTACGGGTGTCTTTGACTTGATGTCAGAAACTTTCTTAGGGGTGGTAAATTGTTGATCGTCATCCGCAAAATCATCATCTCCTGTCGGCGAACTGGATGCTTCGTCGGTAATGGTTGTTTTGTTTTGCTCAACTTCGCTTTTGAATATATCGTACGTAATATTGTATTGTTGTAAGACCTGAGATGCGATATTCTCTTCGTCTCGTAAAATTGCTAATAATAAGTGCTCTGTGCCAATTACATCACTTTTAAAAATCTTAGCCTCCAAATACGTTATTTTTAGTACCTTCTCAGCCTGTTTCGTCAACGGCATATTGCCGATAGGTGCGCGTGACATCGAAGACCCTTTAACGGCATCTTCGGTAGATTGACGGATTGATCCTATATCGACTCCAATATTTTTCAAAATCTTTATCGCCACTCCGTCGCCTTCACGAATCAAGCCGAGCAAAAGATGTTCTGTGCCGATGTAATCATGGCGAAGTCTAAGCGCTTCCTCTCGACTATAAGAAATGACATCTTTTACGCGTGGTGAAAATTTTGCTTCCATTTATTAACCTTTCCTTATTTTAATGATAGGATGTTATAAATGTATAAAAATAAATTATAAATCCCATCGTATGTTCTACACAGATTTATCAATAATTACGCCATAGCCCCTAAACTACCAAAATGGCAGTCTTTGCGAAGTAAAAATGACTATATTTGTACAAATACAGGAATACAATCTTATGTCTGACGAGAAAATTATTTTTTCAATGGCCGGTGTAAATAAAATATACCCGCCACAAAAACAGGTGCTTAAA
Source organism: Sphingobacterium arenae (assembly GCF_014692505.1). Classification (GTDB taxonomy): domain Bacteria; phylum Bacteroidota; class Bacteroidia; order Sphingobacteriales; family Sphingobacteriaceae; genus Sphingobacterium; species Sphingobacterium arenae. The sequence goes on from NZ_JACNYK010000001.1 coordinate 1,658,969, forward strand.
AATATCTATTTATCTTTTTTTTACGGAGCAAAAATTGGAGTTATTGGTTTGAATGGATCGGGGAAATCTTCGTTACTGAAAATTATTGCTGGCTTAGATAAATCTTATCAGGGAGAAGTTGTTTTCTCTGCAGGTTATTCCGTCGGCTATCTAGCGCAGGAACCCGAATTGGATAATGAAAAAACCGTAAAAGAAACTGTGGAAGAGGGAGTTTCCGAGATAGCATCGATCCTCAAGGAATATGAAGAAATAAATGAAAAATTTGGCTTACCCGAGGTTTACGAAAACCCGGATGAAATGGATAAATTACTGACACGTCAGGGCGAGTTACAAGATAAAATTGATGCTACAAATGCTTGGGAACTGGACACTAAACTGGAGCGTGCCATGGATGCTCTACGGTGTCCGGAACCCGAGGTGAAAGTTGCCAATTTGTCTGGTGGGGAGCGGAGAAGAGTGGCACTTTGTCGCTTGTTGCTCCAAGAACCGGATGTTTTGCTTTTGGACGAACCCACCAACCACTTGGATGCAGAATCGATTGATTGGTTAGAGCAACATTTGCAGCAGTATAAAGGAACGGTTATCTCGGTTACCCACGACCGATATTTCTTGGATAACGTTGCGGGATGGATTTTGGAGTTAGATAGAGGGGAAGGGATTCCGTGGAAAGGGAACTATTCTTCTTGGTTAGATCAGAAAGCAAAACGTTTGGCACAAGAAGAAAAACTAGAAACTAAACGCCAAAAAACGCTGGAAAGGGAACTAGAATGGGTACGTATGGCCCCGAAAGCAAGACATGCAAAATCTAAGGCCCGTTTGCATAATTATGAGAAACTAGCGTCAGAGGAAACGAAAGATCGGGAAGATAAGCTAGAATTGTTTATCCCGCCGGGACCTCGACTGGGGAATACGGTTATCGAAGCCGATAATATTTCGAAAGCATATGGGGATAAATTGCTATTTGAAAACCTGAGTTTTTCTTTGCCACCTGCCGGTATTGTGGGAATCATTGGTCCAAATGGGGCTGGTAAGACAACTTTATTCCGGTTGATTACTGGTCAAGAGAAACCTGATGCAGGAACTTTTAAAGTTGGAGAAACGGTGGTTTTAGGCTATGTAGATCAAAATCACGACGATCTTGACCCCGATCAAACAGTATGGGAAAATATTACGGATGGCAATGATAACATTATGCTTGGAAACAGACCGATAAACTCCAGGGCTTATGTGTCGAAATTTAATTTTAACGGGGGTGATCAGCAGAAGAAGGTAGGCGTTCTATCTGGCGGAGAACGAAATCGGGTACATCTGGCGATTACGTTAAAAAAATCGTCTAACGTCTTATTGCTTGACGAACCCACAAACGATATCGATGTAAACACGTTGCGGGCCTTGGAAGAGGGGTTGGAAAATTTTGGGGGTTGTGCTGTTATTATCTCGCATGATCGTTGGTTTTTAGACCGTATCTGTACCCATATTTTAGCATTCGAAGGGGATTCTCAGGTTTATTTCTTTGATGGAAATTATACCGAATATGAAGAAAACCGCAAGAAACGTTTAGGAGACACGGGTCCAAAACGTATCAAGTACAAGAAGTTGGTGAAATAGAGGTGAGGTAAAGATGATAGATTCTGCTAAACTTCTTGAAGCCATTATTGAAAATGCCATTGATGGGATTATCACTATTGATAATCGGGGTATTGTAGAGTCTATAAATCCCGCAGCATCTACGCTTTTTGGATATAGTCCGCAAGAAGTAATTGGGAATAATATTTCGATGTTAATGCCCGAACCCGATCACAGTCGGCACGATGGATACATTGAGCGTTATCAGCGTACAGGTGTCAAAAAAATTATCGGAATTGGAAGAGAGGTCCGTGGTCTAAAAAAAGATGGGACGACCTTTCCGTTTCGATTAGCTGTGAGTGAAGTGCATTACCGAAAAAAAAATATCTTTACCGGATTTATTCACGATTTAACGAAAGAGCGTGCTGCAGAGGATGAGTTGAGGAAGCATGCTGATGAGCTGGAAGAAAAGGTAAGAGAGCGGACAAAAGATTTGATTAAGTTGGTTTCTGAATTGGAGAAAGCAAAGTCCGATGTTAGTCTGTCGTTAGAAAAAGAGAAAGAGCTTAGCCAGTTGAAATCCCGATTTGTGTCCATGGCATCGCATGAATTTCGTACGCCGTTGAGCGCTGTGCAATTATCCGCTTCTTTGATAGAGAAGTATGCGGAGCGACCTGACCTTCCGAATATCATGAAACATACCAACCGTATCCGCGGAGCCGTTCAATTACTCAATAATATTCTGAATGACTTTCTTTCTTTAGAAAAATTAGAAGCTGGCAAGGTTGTGGTCAATAAAACGGAGATTAATCTAGTGCAACTTGCAGAGGAGATAACAGAGGAGATGCAGATGATTTGTAAAAAGAACCAACACATCGTTTATCAACATACGGGTGCAGTAGGCGTTTTTTATTTAGATCCTCATTTGATTAAAAGTAGTGTCATTAATTTGATATCGAACGCGATAAAGTATTCCGGAGAAAATACCTTAATCGAATTTTCTACAGAAATAAAAGATGATATTTGCATACTCTGTATCAAAGATAACGGCATCGGGATTCCGGCAGAAGATCAAAAAAGTCTCTTTGAACCATTTTTTAGAGCGCATAATACGGGAAATATTCCAGGAACAGGTTTGGGACTTAATATTGTTAGACGCTATGTCGAATTAATGCGTGGACGCTTGGAATACCGTTCGGCAATAAATAAAGGCGCAATGTTCAAAATGAGTTTTCAACAATAATGTATATTGGAAAATGTCTAAAACGATATTAATCATTGAAGATAACTTGGAAATCCGCGAGGGAACCGCAGAAATACTGTCGTTGACCGGTGAATATGAGGTGTTGACAGCCGAGCATGGTAAGGAAGGGGTAGATATGGCATTGAGACACCGTCCTGATCTTATTTTATGCGACATTATGATGCCCGAACTCGACGGATATGGGGTGCTGTATATGCTTAGTAAAAACGAATCTACTGCTGATATTCCGTTTATTTTCTTAACCGCCAAATCCGAGAGAACTGATGTTCGTAAGGCGATGGAGATGGGCGCCGATGACTATTTGACAAAACCGTTTGACGACATTGAACTGCTTAATGCGATAGAAAGTCGTTTTCGCAAGCGGGGGAAATTCCTGGCACGTCAGTTAATGACAGCTCTAGGTCCAGGGGGAACTTTGAGATTAAATGAAGAGGAGCAAGACTATCTGTTGCATGGTTTGGTGAAAGAAGCTCGTGTAAAATGTCTCAAAAAGAAACAGCATATATACGAAGCAGGAGACATGCCGATTTTTATGTTTTATCTACTCAAGGGGAAAATACGCCGTTTTTTAATGTACCAAGATGGACGAGAGCTCTCGACAGGTATTCATATAGATGATAGTTTTTTTGGCTATGAAGCGCTCTTGCTTAACGAATCATACAGTGATAACGCGGAAGCATTAGAAGATTGTGAAATCGCACTGATCGCAAAAGAACGGTTTTTCGAATTACTTTATAACAAACCTACTATCGCTCGTAAGTTTATTAAGTTGCTTTCGGGGAATATTCGGGAAAAAGAAGAGCAATTGCTCGGTTTTGCCTATGATACTGTGAGAAAACGCGTCGCAAATGCATTGGTCAATGTAGCGGAAAAATCGACGCTATCGAGTAAGGACGGAGAAATTACTATACGTATTTCCAGAGATGACCTAGCTGCTTTGGCCGGTACGGCAAGCGAAACCATTAGCCGCATGCTGGCTGACTTTAAAGAGGAAAAACTAATCACCAAAACGGGCAATGCTATTGTTGTCCCTTCTGTCGCTAAATTAAAGGCAGTGAAATAATTAAGTGACCAAGATCATTTTCTAACTTGATGCTTTGCATCCTAATCCGCAGGAGGTCTCCTTATTTTTGTATTGTTTACATTACTGAAATTAGACCTCATGAAAGCTGTCGCATATAATATTAAGGATTATGAGAAGGAATCGTTGGCGATCGCAAACGGAAAGGTTCATGATTTGACCTTGATTTCCAATTCTTTAAACTTTAGAACAATACATTATGCACAAGGGAAGGAAGTGGTCATCATTTCTGAAGATGATTATTTGGATGCCGAATTACTGGAAGAATTGCAGCGGGCAGGTGTACAGAAAATTGTAACCCGTTCGATAACGACAAGCCACATCGATTTATTGCGCGCATACGATTTAGGGATTCAAATAGCGAATACACCGTACGAGGATCGGACGCCAAAAGGTATCGCGGAGCAAACCATCCGAAACTTAAACTTGTGGGGGAGTGGTAAATGTGTTGGCCGCGCTTGTTGTTGCGCGAAGGAATGTAATGTTATGGACCCAAATCAACTAAAAAATGATGCAGCCAAATAATAGCTTGATTACGAAATACGATGTAGCGGCACCACGTTATACCAGTTACCCCACTGTACCATTTTGGGAATCCCATAGTTTTAATTCCCAAGAATGGTTGTCCCGTTTGAAAAGAACGTACAGTCGATCAAAAGAAGACGGAATAAGTATATATGTTCATCTTCCGTTTTGCGAAAATTTATGCACCTATTGTGGATGTAATACCCGGATTACCAAAAATCATGGTGTAGAAACTCCCTACATCAATTATGTGCTCCGGGAATGGAAAATGTATCAAGCCGCTATGGATGAATCGATTGTTGTCAGCGAAATACATTTGGGAGGAGGAACCCCTACTTTTTTTGAACCGACAAGTCTGCAACGCCTGATCTTGGGTTTGTTAGATGGCGCTGTTGTGAAAGAAGGAGCCTCTTTTTCATTTGAAGCTCACCCGGCAAACACTACAAAAGAACATCTGCAAACACTGTATGATCTTGGTTTCCGAAGATTAAGCTTGGGAATCCAAGACTTTGATCCACATGTGCAATATCTTATCAATCGACACCAAACGGAGGAGGAGGTACAACGTGTTATGGGTGAGGCTCGGGAAATAGGATATACCTCTATCAATTTTGATTTGATATATGGATTACCGTTACAGACTCAAACGACGGTAGGTGATACGATAAAAAAATCGTTATGTATGTTACCCGATCGAATATCTTTCTATAGCTATGCACATGTTCCGTGGATAAAACCGGGGCAAAGACGTTTTACGGAGCACGATCTGCCGGTAGGAGAGAAAAAGCTTGCGCTCTATATATTAGGTAAACAAATGATTGGGGAGGCAGGTTATAAGGACATAGGGATGGACCATTTTGCGAAACCAGAAGATGCACTTTTTAAGGCTTCTTTATCTGGACATCTGCATCGTAATTTTATGGGTTACGCGGATCGCTATACACCTGTTTTAATAGGATTAGGCGTGTCATCCATAAGTGATGCTTGGAGTAGTTTTGCGCAAAATGTAAAGAAGGTGGAAGACTATTATAGGTTGTTGGATGAAGAGCGTTTACCTGTGGTAAAAGGACATTTATTACATGAGGAAGATAAGGTATTGCGCCGTTATATTCTGGAGATGATGTGTAAAGGGAAAGTGGAATTGAAGAATGGCTTTTCGCTTAATGAGGTTATAGTTGACCGATTACGTCCTTTAGAAAGAGATGATCTAGTAGTGTGTGGAACCGGTCATGTCACAGCAACGCAAATCGGGAGATCATTTTTGAGGAATATATGTATGGCATTTGACCAGCGATTGCAATCCTCAAGGGGACAAAAGCAATTATTTAGCCAGGCGATTTAAGATGAATCGTACGGAGCATATCTTATACAACAAATTATGAGACATTAAAAATGCCGGAGTCAGAACAAATTGTTATAGAAAAAAAATGCTTTCACTGCGGAGATAAAGTAGATGCGATGCCCTATGTGTTGGATAACCACAACTTTTGTTGCTTGGGATGCCAAACTGTATATCAAGTATTGAACGAAAGTGATCTACATAATTATTATCGCTACAATCCACATCCGGGGAAATCTCAAAAAGGAGCGAAGACAGATTTGAGTTATCTCGATGAACCAAATATTATAGCCAAGCTCGTTGATTATAAAGATGAAGATGTAACCATGATTACGTTCTATATTCCGGTCATCCATTGTAGTTCCTGTATTTGGCTTTTGGAGCATCTCTATAAATTGCATGCTGGTATTAAAAGTTCGCAAGTTGATTTTATGAAGAAACAAGCGAATATCGCATTTAGACATCAGGAGATCTCGTTACGCAAACTAGTGGAATTACTAATGCAGATTGGTTACGAACCTAAAATCACGCTTCAAGACGTCGTAAAAGAAAGGAAGAAACTTAATCAACGAGGGTTGATAGCTAAAATAACCGTAGCCGGATTTTGTTTCGGAAATTCCATGATGATCAGTTTTCCGGAATACTTTGGGATGAATGCATTTGAACAACAGTATGCGAGTTTCTTTGGTTTTATGAACTTGGCATTTGGTATTCCGGTTCTCCTTTATAGTGCCTCGGATTATTTCAAATCGGCTTGGTTAAGCTTGAGACAGAAGCGACTGAATCTGGACGTACCTTTGGCATTAGGTATTTTCGTACTGTTTTTTCGTTCGGCATTTGAAGTCCTTACACAATCAGGCCCGGGCTTTATCGATACCTTATGCAGTTTAGTGTTTTTTATCTTAATCGGTAAATGGGTACAGCAACGGACATACTACCATATTTCGTTTGAGCGGGATTATCGTTCGTATTTTCCGGTCGCGGTAACCGTAATTGAAGAGAAGCGCGAAAAGCCAATACAAATTGCCGATTTAGAAGTGGGGCAACGCATCTTAGTGCGTAATAACGAAATTATTCCTGCAGATGCCATTTTATTAAAAGGAAATGCTTCGGTCGACTTTAGTTTTGTAACTGGCGAATCGAAAGCTGTTGATAAAACATTGGGGGAGATTATATATGCGGGCGGAAGGCAAATTGGGGAGGCGATTGAGTTAGAGGTCGTTAAACCTGTATCTCAGAGTTACCTGACAAAATTATGGAACAACGAGAGTTTCAAAACGCAGGAGAAGAAGTTCGATACCTTTATCGATTTTATAAGTAAATACTTTACGGTTGCGTTGATTAGTATAGCTGTTGTTGCTGGTGTTTTCTGGTTTGTCGGTGGCGACTCATCAAAAGCATGGAGCGCTTTTACGGCCGTATTGATTATTGCTTGTCCTTGTGCGCTGGCTTTGAGTTCACCTTTTACGCTTTCGGCTGCATTAAGTATTTTCGATCGGAATAAGTTCTATGTAAAAAATACGGAGGCAGTTGAACAATTATCGGCAATAAATTGCGTAGTGTTTGATAAAACAGGAACAATTTCGTCCCCTAAATCTTCGTTGATGCTGTTTGAAGGTGAATTGGACGACGAAGAGCGTTCCTTGGTCTCTTCGGTTTGTCGAAATTCTAATCATCCTTTAAGTAGAGAGATTGTCAAATGGATAGGGGATACGTCCATTTTGTCAGCAGACACCTTTATAGAAATAAGTGGTAAAGGTATGGAGGCGCGGTTTGATACGGTTGAAGTAAGAATAGGATCCGCGTCTTTTTTAGGGATCAGAAATAATTACCAAGACGGTTCTGTAGTATATATCATGGTAAATGAAGTGGTAAAAGGTTATTTTACCTTAGAACAGTCCTGGAGGGATGGATTGATAGAGGTCGTCGGTACGTTGAATAAAGAAGAATATGATCTACATTTGATTTCGGGAGATAACGATAGGCGTTCCGATGTCTTGAAGCTCATTTTCCCAGAAACAGCTCGACTATTATTTAACCAAAGTCCCTCGGATAAATTGCGCCAAATAGGTTTTTGGCAGGAGCGAGGGAAACAGGTATGTATGTTGGGAGATGGACTTAATGATGCAGGGGCATTGCGGAAGGCGGATCTGGGAATCGCGGTATCTGATGATATTAATAATTTTTCGCCTGGTTGTGATGCGATCTTAGACGGAGACTCTTTTGCGAAATTACCTTCGTTTTTAGCTTTTGCGAAAGATTCTGTTCAAGTCATACACATGAGTTTTGCAATATCCTTGATCTATAATGTAGTTGGGGTAAGCTTCGCAGTGCAGGGAACAATGTCTCCATTATTTGCGGCGATTTTGATGCCGATTAGTACCGTAACTATTATTTCATTTACCAGTCTGATGACGCGTTGGTTTGCCAGACAGAGGGAATTGTTGTTCAAAGTAAGTTAAGCGACTTAACGAAATATTAAATTCGTATATTTCTTGTATAAAATAGCTTTGATAGCTAAGGAGAGTGAAATAAATTTGTTTGGGTTTAAGCGTAGATAGCTTGTCTAAAATATATCCATTATTCAATATTATAAAATGAGTATTATATTCTTTTTAATCGGCTGTAGTGTTTTCATTGCTTTAATCTTTTTAGGGGCGTTTTTTTGGGCAAATAAAACTGGACAGCACGAAGATACCTATACGCCCTCCGTACGAATTCTATTTGATGATGAGGTCGAGGAAGAAAAAAAAACGGGAAGGGATAAATCTTTCAAAGCCCGCTAACTCTTCGTGTTACCCTCGTTTTAACTTCTTATTGTATTCGCATAGGCTTCGAAACTCATTCGCCTGATAATTGGAGATTTACCGTGTGTTTACCGAAGTTTACACGGTAAAATGTCGGTAAAAGCACAGTAATTGGGCGAAGCAGGTGTGAATGCTGTCTTAATAACAGACGAAGTGTTGTAGAAGAATATGGATAAAATCGAAATTTTTTGATAGAAACGAATTGTATATTGAAAAAATATCTTTCAGACTTCCAGTCAATTGTGTTTTTTGTTTAGGAAAAGGTTCCGAAACTGTTGGAGCATAAGGTTAAAGTTTCTACCTTTGCACCACTCCGCGAGGGAGGGCATATAAAGTGGGTCCGGGGCTGAAAAATTAGTAAAAAAAATATTTTTGGTTTTCGTTAAACTTCCTTACCTTTGCCAACCCGAAAGGGTAAATACAGAAAAGATAATCCGGCCGTTTATTCGGTTCAGATATAGAGGCCAAAGCGCGAAGCGGAGGTATAGAAGTTCTTTAAATAGATGATCATGTAGCGCAGCAGATACCCTTTATAGGGGAATGCTGTAACAAGAAGTTACAATTATTCCGGTCCGGGCCGTACAGTACAA
>NZ_JACNYK010000020.1 GCF_014692505.1 Sphingobacterium arenae
GATATTTTTGGTGTAAAAGGTTGCTATGGGCCTTGGAGTATAAGGTTAAAGTTTCTACCTTTGCACCACTCCGCGAGGGGGTATGGTACGGGGGATACCGGTAGATAGGTTCCGGTCCGATAAAAAAAGAAAATTTTATTTTGTTTTGTTGGAAATTTCCCTTACCTTTGCAGTCCCTTCGGGAACGAGGGGTTTTAAAAAAAGATAATCCGGCCGTTTATTCGGTCCAGATATAGAGGCCAAAGCGCGAAGCGGAGGCATATAAGTTCTTTAAATAGATGATCATGTAGCGCAGCAGATACCCTTTATAGGGGAATGCTGTAACAAGAAGTTACAATTATTCCGGTCCGGGCCGTACAGTACAACAATACTGACGATCCGGTCTATACAGACCGGGGTCAATTTTACATTTTACAATGGAGAGTTTGATCCTGGCTCAGGATGAACGCTAGCGGCAGGCCTAATACATGCAAGTCGGACGGGATTCCGTTATAGCTTGCTATAACGGATGAGAGTGGCGCACGGGTGCGT
>NZ_JACNYK010000002.1 GCF_014692505.1 Sphingobacterium arenae
GAATGTCTTTTACAAATGATTCCGTGCTCTTCTTCTTTGATGTTCCCATAATTAAATCTAACGTTTTTGATGAAAACACTCCTTAAGTTTTTAAATTATCGTGTCCACTTTTTGCTGACGATTTACAAGTGCGAACCTGCACCGCTATTTGCCCAAGCTTGGCTGGCAAGAGCATAAGACCGTTTATATCAACTGGAAAGATCATCACCAAAAGAAGCCGCTGGCTGAGTTATTAAATCGGAGAGAGGTCGATGCGCAGGTTCTTGAATCTTTTCAGGAACCATCCGTTATTACCTTGTTTCATTTAGGGGATCATTTGGTCTGGCCGGTAATGTTGGCGCAGAAAGACCTCCATTTTAATGTCGTCCTGGATCGAGCGGTTTACTTGGAGGCTAAAGGGCTGTTGGATCAGCTGTTGATAAAGTTAGCAGCATACGGGCACACGCCGGAACTGCTCTTTAGCGATGATCGCGCGTTACTGCTTAAGATAAGATCTAGGATAGCAGACGGCCAACACCTGCTGTGTTTTGCCGATGGAGCATCCGGTTCGGGGGCGATCATAAAAGATGAACGATTACCGATTCGTTTCTTGGATGGAACGCTGTGGCTTAAGAAGGGGATTCCGTTTATCAGCCATTTATTTAGGATGCCGGTGATCTCGCTCATACCAAATAAGATCGGCTCCATCGAACAGTTGCAACTCTATAAAACCATTTTGCCAGCTGAGCACGAGGATCGGGAACGCTATCTGCTTCGATGTCTACAACAACTATATGGAAGCTTGGAAAAAAAAATAAAAAATCATCCGTACCTGTGGGAATGCTGGGCATACATGCACCAGAATGGGATGTTAGATAAACCAATTGATAATCAGAATATTAATTGTAAGGTCGCCACAATTCCGGTATTATGGCAAGATAAAATGGTAGTTTTTGATCGGCTGAATTACACAGTGGGGATGGAATAGTATATTTGTTGTTTTGACATTTATACTGTAAATTGGATTTTAAATCACCTAAATCGGCTAATGAATCCAATTTTCATTACTATATATCGTTCCAACGTGTGGGCTTTTCCGATTTTTGCCATTGTCTTATTCGTGGCTAATTGGCTGATGGGAGCCGAGCCGATTCCGATGAAGCAACTGTTGCTGGTCAGTGCCTTGTTTTTATTGTATTATAGTTGGGTGTATTATATTATTTCGAATTTCTGGGTTAAAAATCTAAAGAAGAGAATGGCTGCTACAGCTGCCACACTGTTGCTCGTATTTACGATTGAACCTACGTTAATATTTTTAATATACCATTATTTTCCGTCACTGGGTGTGCATATGGATCGCTATATGGACGATCCGGGCTATGAACCCGATACGACAGAGCTTAGGCAACGGTATGGATCAGCCATAATATTTCTTTGCGTTTTGGTAGTCATAAGGCTTAGCCATAGAGGCTCAAGGGAGAAAAGTGCAGAAGTAAAAAGATCAAACCAGCGGACGAACGGATTGGAGAAGGAAATTTCGAATCTAAACAGCTTGTTGAAAGCCCGTAATTTGAATCCACATTTTATGGGGAATTTTGCAGCCCTAGCGTTGGGTAGGGAAAGGAAGAAACATAATGAGGAAAATATAAAGATGCTCACGATGTTGATCGCGCTCATGAATTACCAATTGCGCATGGATGGCAACCAACAAACGACCCGCTGGCAAGACGAGTGGGAGCAGATCGAAAGCCTACTGGAAATGGCGTACTATAGGGATCCAAAGTTTGTTTACGAATGGAGTGATAACGATTGCCTGGCAGATTTGGAGATGATTATCCCGCACGGCCTATTGCTTATGCCGCTGGAAAACGCCTTGAAGTATGGTGAAAACACGGCAGAATGGCCGTTACGGATGGGATTTAGTAGAAAGGATGATCGGATACACATTCGTTATACTAATTATTTTGACCCGCTGAAGCGAGACAAAATAGAGTCTACCGGTCAGGGATTTCCCCTCATGGAGGCACGCTTGGCAGGTGGTTCATGGCCTATTGCAATGCGCCGGCAGGAAGAGGGCGACTGTTTCTGTGTGGATATCGAAATAATAGACAGTATCTCAAAAACCTATGATGATGAAAAAAAAGCAAAAGTATAACATTCTAATAGTCGACGATGAGTTGGAATCTGTCGGTCATGTGGAGACAACGTTGGCACAGATACCCTACGTGGAGGTGAAGAAGGAGAGTAATCTTGCTAAGGCTCGGTCGATGCTGGACAACGGTGGTGTGGATATCCTTTTTCTGGATCTGATGATGCCAGAAGCGGACGGCTTTACTTTTTTAGGGTTTTTGAATGACCTTCCAGCTACGGTGATGTGCTCCGGCCGGGAAATACCGGGCACAACAGCTTTTGACAACGATGTGGTCGATTGTATCAGCAAACTCGCCTCCATAAAAAGGGTGCAACGCGCAGTGGATAAGGCGATAAAGAAATTCCACGAGCAGGAAGCTGAAAGGGAATATGTCAAAGCAGTCATCACGCTCAGGCGGGTGCGCGGCAACAAAAGAGTGGAAGTCAACTGGCAAATGATCGAACATGTTTCGATTACGGCTGATATATTGACCGTATATAATATGGACAAAAAGAAAGAACAGTACTATTGTACGCTATTAGCTTTTCTGGAAAAGGTGCCGTCACACGAATTTCTACAGATTCACCGGAATGCTGCCGTGAAGATATCGGCTATACGTAGCAAACGCTGGAAAACTTTAACACTCACTAGCTTCGCTAAAGTATCGATAGGGGGCAACTACGAAAAAGAGGTAAAAAAGATTGTAGAGCAATTGGAGTGTTAACACCTAATTTATAAAATTAGCTAATTTAAACCATGCTGCCGATCTACTATGAGAAGAACCTTAATGGCTATATGCCGTTATCTGATACGTATTATCCGTTTGTTGCATGAATTAAAGTTTCAGATTACCCATCAGGAAACAGAGAACAGGCGCGTGCTGTCCGCTCTCCGAGAGGAATACGCTGACCTAAAACAACAGCTATCGAATCAAGTGGAGCAGGAAACCGTATACCGTGATGCGGAGTATGCCATCGAATTCATCGGTATCAGCGAAAGCACACTTGCCCGCCACCAGCGTAAAGGGCAGCTTGTTGTGGCGAAGATTGACAGAGGGAAGCGCTATTTCAGGCAGCAGGATCTAGAACGTTTCAAAAAAGACTATTGGAACTTGCCCGATTAACCGCTCTTTCTATACCTGCTTCACACCTCCTTTATACCTGCTTCGCCTTTTTACCGTGTTTTTTACGAGAATTTACCGTGAATTTACCGGGGAAACCTCGGTAAATCCCCGTTGGCTACACGGTAAATTCCCGGTACATGGGCGAATAGTGTCCGAATAGAGGATGAGGGCGATCCGAACCGGAAACGAAGCCAATACCGATACTTTTTAATTCCCTTGCAAAACACATCCTGTCAGTATCCGGTCAATCCAACGGAATCCTCCTGTCAATACCCTGTCAACCGTGTTCCAGCGCTTGTTTTGTGCCCAGTGTACACTGTATGTTTGTTGCTGTAAGCCCCATATACCGGTATGCGAAAAGGCGTTACATATGGTTTAACATTTTAATTTTTTTTTTCAATTATGGGAACGATTAGAAGAGGAGCAAATGGAGGATTCAGCGGCAAAGCTGGATCGGTAATCGGCAGCAGCTGGAAAAGTATCGACTACATCAAAGGGCTGCCAAAGAAACGGACGAAACCGATGTCTGAAGATCAACGCATTCAACAGGCGCGCTTTGGGGTGTTGACCCGTTTCTTGATGCCGTTGACACCGATGGTACGCATTGGATATAGTCAGATTCAATCGGATCGGGCCACCCCGATGAATGTGGCCGTCCAGCAAAACATGGATCGGGCCATTATCGGAACCTATCCGGATTTTTCGCTCGACTATGCCGCTATTCGTATCAGCGAAGGTCGTTTATTAGGCGGAGGTACGGTATCGGCCGTGGTCGAGACCGGTGTACTCACCGTGAATTGGAGCACGGAGGTTAACGACTTGATGGATTCCAATGCGGACGATCTGGTGTACATCGTGCTGTTTCAGCCGGAGATTGACGAGTTCATGTCCACACCGACACGCCCCACGAGAGGAGATGGGGAAGTAGACATCATGATCCCCGATCACTTTTTGGGCGGGAATGGCCATGTCTGGATTTTTTTCTCCGACCGAAAGGCTAAGCGTGTATCGCGGAGTTCATACTTAGGTGAATTCGATCTGCAATAGACCTGCAGGTGAAGGGGCAGTGAGATGCTGCCTCTTCCTTTAAAGAATTTAAAACTTAAAAGATAATACAATATGATTGTACATAATGGAATATCCTCATTAATGGATGGACGGACAGTAGCCAGGCTACGGTTCCGATATGCTTCGAAATTTTTGGCTCCTTTGGCGGCACTGATAAAACAGGGGCTTGCCTCCTCGAGGAAGGGCGAGACACCTATGGGAAGAGCGATGTCGCATATATTGACCAGCTGTTTTGCTGGCGAATTCCCCGGTTTGGAAATTGATCCCGGCAAGGTAAAGCTAAGTGATGGCAACTTAGCAAATCCCACGGATGTGGAGATGTCCCGTCAGGGGGATACGATAATCATTTCTTGGCCCACGGAGATTTTGAATCATTTCAATGCCTATGATGACGATCTTATCATCGTCTGTGCATATGGCATCGCAATCCGTTCGGCTGTGCTCCAAAAGGGTGAAGTGATGCGGAAAGATGGCCGTGCCGTGGTTGTCTTGACAGACGACCTGGGGGCCGAAACGGTACACCTCTATTTGATGGCACACACCCGGGATAAAAAGCGGTTTTCGCGCAATATGTATCTCGGCGCATCGACGGCAAATAAGGAATAGGGTACAACAGAATAATGACATGAAAACATTAGAAACAAATATCACCTGGCTTATCGAGGATATGGCAGGAGAACTATCAGGAAAACACAAACTGGGCATTGCGGTGATTTTATTGTGTGCACTTTTTCTCTTCATCGGAACGATCTTACAGATTATCGACCCCACGGCAGGTGTGCTGGATATCGGTATTTTATCGATAGGCATTTTCGGTTTGCTAATGGGGTTGTCTGCTATTTTTTGCAGCCTCTGGTTGCAGGAAATCCTCTGGCAGCCGTTTAAAACCTTCCGCAAAGAGTTTAATTACCATTTTAATCAATTGACATCATGGCAACAATGTATTATCTATTTCTCTGTCTTGTTCTTATCGCTATATGCGATACTGTGGACGCTGTCCATCATCCTGTAGGCATCAGGCAAAAAATAATCCATATCGCCTCGGGTGAAATTGGTGTGCGAGAGGCTACTGGCAGGAATGATGGGAAAAGGGTAGCGGAGTACCTTCGGTACACTGGCTTGGGCAAAGGCTACGCCTGGTGTAGCGCATTCGTATCGTGGTGCTATGGGCAGGCCGGTCTTGATGAACCACGAAACCCATGGAGCCCGGCGCTGTTTCCGAATGCCCGGACGTATTGTAGGAGCGACGCTTGCCGTCGTTCCCCTACGTTGATGCGGATAAACCCTGCTGATATCTTTGGCATTTATGGGCAAAGTGTCCGGCGGATCAACCACGTCGGTCTGGTAAAAGAGGTACAGGGCAAATACCTCATCACAATCGAAGGCAACAGCAATAATCGGGTGGAATCTAAACGACGGCATCTAGCTACGATATACGCTTTGGCAGATTGGGTTGGAGGTGGGAGATGAAAAAGCTGGCGACTGTACACGCGATAGCGTCCTTGACGTTATTATTAACATCATCGTGCTATACGATGCGTAAACGAATGGACAGCGCGGAGCAACATGGATTGGCCTATACACATACGGCTTTCGCCTCGGATAGTACGTTTCGGTACTGGTACTTCGCTTCCGATTCCGCTTTTTCTTATCATCCCGATAGCGGGCTGCGCACGCTTTCCGGCCGTTTATTGGGTTGGGAGCTGAGCGTTAATCATCAATCAGAGGAGCATACCGTAGATAGCACCAGCAATTTCCAATATAGCGAAAAGAAGTTAATTCGAGATAGTCCCGGCATCTGGCCAATAATTCGTTTTATCGCCGTTTTGCTTGCCGTTGCACTTAT
The DNA here is from genome assembly GCF_014692505.1 of Sphingobacterium arenae. Taxonomy (GTDB): domain Bacteria; phylum Bacteroidota; class Bacteroidia; order Sphingobacteriales; family Sphingobacteriaceae; genus Sphingobacterium; species Sphingobacterium arenae. Next base: position 6,148 of record NZ_JACNYK010000002.1, read on the forward strand.
TTTAGCGCGCTATTTCTGGGGAAAATGATGTGTACGAGAAAAGTAACAACTTTGGTATCGGTACTTTCGGACGTTACTATTTTCTAGAAGTAGGTTCACGTTTCAAAACTTATGCTGAACTAGGTGCAGGTTACAACCAAATAATTGGTAAAGTGGCGACACTCCGTTGGGTTTTGGAAAGGTATTTGTGACCAAAAGTTTATTTTAAAGATAAAATAAGGGAATATGGAAGTTTTGGAATTTGAAAAACGGTATTGGAAAGCCATGGAACAGCGCGATATCGACACGGTTAAAAATCTTACCCGCTTTCCTTGTATTATTACCGGGAAAACGGGCGTACGAAAAGTGGATGAAACTGAATTTCACAAGAATTTCGAATCTAGCAAAGACATGCAGATGAAGGTTCTTGATATTTCGGATATCACGTCGCAAGCAATCAATGAAACGACGACTATTATTGCTTACATCGTTCAATTGGAATATGTCGTCGACGGACAGGCATCAACATTTCGCTGCGCATGTGCATCAACATGGGTAAAGGAAAATGATCAGTGGCTTTGCGCCATGCATACAGAATCCGATTTAGAGAAGTAAAATTTATTTGAATGGGGGCAGTGAAATTTGTAGCAATCTATTGATTTCTTGCTGGAGTGTCTCCTGTTCTACTTTGGATTTTGTCAAATTAATTGCCCTTGTATAGTGTTGAATTGAAGTAGGAACGTCTATGCTAGAATATAAATAGCCCAGTAGTTCATGGTAGTAGTTGCTCTCCGAAAGATTTAGCATTTCCACCTCCTTGATGGCTTTTTCATTACCATAGACTTTAGAGAAAGCAAATGCTCTATTCAAGGCCGTAACGGGTGAATATTCAACAAGTATAAGTTTGTTATACAATTGTAGGATGTGTTCCCATTTGTTATTATCGGTGAAGGTGGTATGCCAATAGGCTATACCTGCTTCCAAGTGATACGTTGAAATTTCTCCACCATGGCAGGCTTCGACCAAATAGTAATTTCCTCTGTCGATAAGTGATCTGTCCCAGAGGCTTTTGTCCTGTTTGTCAAACAGGATAGCTTCCCCGTTAACACCTGTTCTTGCCTCCAATCTCGAGCTCTGAAAGCACATCAAAGCAAGCAAAGCATTTACTTGGGGTGTATTGGTCAATGAGTTTTCAGTTAAGACCAACGTTAATCTAATGGCTTCGAAACATAGTTCCTTTCTGATTAACTGATTGTTGGTAGTAGAAAAGTACCCCTCGTTGAAAAGCAAGTACAACGTTTTTAGCACCGTTTCCAGCCTTGTTTTGATATCGGCTGCGGTTAAGTAATCGATTTGAAACTTGTCATTCCGTAGTTTGGTTCGAGCTCTTTGCAGCCGCTTTTTGATGGTCTCTCGATTTGTTAAAAAGGCATTGGCTATTTCTTCTACGCTAAAACCACATAAGATTTGAAGTGCCAAAGAAATTTGGGCTTCTATTGGGTTTGCAGGATTACATACAGCAAAAATCATCGCTAACTGGCTGTCTGCAATGATTTGATGATTAATTTCAAAATCCTTTTCTAGTTCAATTTCGACGGGTTTTGCGGCGGACTTTATTTTGTTCTCAAAAACAGACTTATGTTTGAAATAGTCTCTGATCTTGTTTCGCGCTACTGTGTATAGCCATGCGGTCGGGTTATCGGGTACGCCATTGATAGCCCAGTGTTCAGATGCTTTCAAAAATGTATCGCTGGCAATATCTTCTGCAATTTCAATATGGGCCAAGCCAAAATGACGGCAAAGCACAGCCGTCATTTTAGCATATTCCTGTCGGAATAAGTGTGGTAAAAGTTCCTTATGCGATTTTGAATTAATCACGTTGTAAAACTTCTCGCACTTCAATGCTTCCACCTACTTGGTCGAAAATTGGATTACCTTTTGCCATTTCTACCGCTTCGTCAATGGTGTCAGCTTTTACGACGATATAACCACTGATAAATTCTTTGATTTCGGTATAAGCACCGTCCGTTATGACATTGTTGGGTTTTACGGTTTTTGCACTTGCTGCGAAGGGTAGAAGCGTATTGCCTTTATCTGCTAATTTGTTTTGCGAGGCGATACCTGCCAACCAATTCATCCTCTCTTGCATCTGTTCGGGAGATGGTTTGAAATCGGAAATGTCTTTCAGTCTGAAAATTAATGCAAATTCTTTCATTGTAATAAAATTTAAATTAAATGTACCCTAATAACGACTGAGTTCATGGGATGGGGACAAATATAACGAATGAAGGGAATTTCAAACCCGAAAATAATAATTAACTTTATGTCGATAATTGGTAAATTTCGGTTATAGATGGAGAACGAAAATATAGAAAAGCACACCCATAACGAAGAAAACCAGAACTATAAACTTCACCGTGCCGAAGTATTGTTGTCAAAGTTGCAGGAAAGTGAATCAAGATTGCAGCTTGCAATCGATTCCACAAAGTTGGGAACTTGGGACTGGAATCGGGAACGGGGCAAAGTCTACTGGTCTGCCGAATGTAAAAGAATTCTCGGCCTCCGAGCAGAAGATCATATTTCTTTTCAGGAGTTCCTGCAACGGATAGGTATAGCGGACCGTTCGGACGTCAAGGCTAGGGTGCGGGAAATCGCCAATGGTTCCAATGAGGGGAATATCGATGTACGATATAAGATTAGAAGGTTCGACGATGACCGACCGCGTTGGATCAGAATTCAAGGTACCGTTTTTGTTGAAAATAAGACATTGATTCGGTTTATCGGCACGATGCTGGATATTACCGATTCGGTTCAGGCGGGCGAGCGAAACGCAATGCTTGCTGCAATCATCGCTTCGTCTAACGACGCCATAGTGGCCAAAACCACCGAAGGAATAATCACGAGCTGGAATAACGCTGCACAGATAATGTTTGGATATACGCCGGAAGAGATCATCGGAGAATCCATCATGAAGATTATACCCCAGGACCGCAAGGAGGAAGAAAAATATATCTTATCTAAATTGCGGAATGGCGAAAGTGTCGAGCATTACGAAACAAAGCGACTCACAAAGGCCGGGCGACTAATAGACGTATCGCTGACTATATCGCCTATAAAAGATGACTCGGACAAAATTATCGGTATCTCCAAGATAGCGCGTGATATCACCGAACGAAAGCAGGAAGAAAAGCGGAAGAATGACTTTGTTGCGATGGTAAGCCACGAACTCAAAACACCGCTAACATCGATACTACTGTATGTCCAGCTGTTGGTTAAAAAGTCCACGAACATAGACGATCCTTCCTTTCTGAGTATGAGTACCAAAATCGAAGCGTATGTGAAAAGAATGGTCTCGATGATAACGGATTACCTCGGGCTCTCGCGCATTGAAGAGGGGAAGATTGACATAAGGAAGACGCATTTTGAGCTGAAACCGTTAGCTGATGAAGTGATGGAAGAAGCACGTCTAATGAGTTCCAAGCATGAGCTTAGAATTGAGGGATGTACGACAGTAGAGGTTTGTGCAGACCGTGAGAAAATGAGGCAAATACTGATAAACTTGGTCAGCAACGCCGTGAAATATTCGCCTTCAGGCGGTCTCGTAACACTGGGTTGGGAAAGTACGTCGGACAAGCTGCGGATTTATGTAAAGGATGAGGGTTTAGGTATCGCGCCTGACGACCAAACCAGTTTATTCAAGCGGTTCTACCGTGTTCATGATGACGACCGGCGAAATATTGCAGGCTTTGGTATCGGACTATATCTGGTTTCGGAACTTGTACGCTTGCACGGTAGCAGGATCGAGGTAGATAGTAAGCTTGGCGAGGGATCCGTTTTTTATTTTCATCTAGATCCAAAAACGCCGCTATGAAAAGAGAATTTATCTGGTATTTTATAAGGAAAAAGAATTAATTATAAACCGACGATACCTAAAAAAAGAAATACATCATGCCAAGTTCGAAACACTTTTATTTACATGTCTGTTGTTAGATAAAGGCAACGATATGAATGTTTTGGTGATATGGGGACATCCCCGCAAAGATAGTTATTGTGCTGCGTTGGCAAAAGAGTATATACGTGGGGCGAAGGAAGCTGGTGTAAACATAGAGAGTCTTGTACTCGCTGATATGCGATTTGAAATGAGCGTCGTGGTGCCTTCGCCGGAAGATCAACATATGGAGGATGATATTTTAAAGGCACAAGAATGGATAAAATGGGCCGATCACCTCGTATTTGTATTTCCGACATGGTGGGGCAATATGCCTGCATTGTTAAAGGCATTTCTCGATCGTGTCCTAACTCCTGGTTTTGCCTTTAGGGAAATACAGCCGGATGCTTTCAATAAGCTACTGAGCCCCCGGACAGCACAATTGATTGCCACCATGGATACGCCGGTGTTAATAGACAGGCTATTTAATGGCGCTCCCGCAACAAAATCACTCACGAACGCGACCCTTAAATTTTGCGGCGTGAAGCCCGTGCGTAAAATGCTGCTGAGTCCGATAAAGCATTCGACCGATGAGAAAAAGCAACAATGGCTACGTGAGGTGTATCAAAAAGGGAGGAACCTCGAACGTGGTGTATTGACTCCGTGGGAAAAATTCAAGAAAAAAATAACGCCTTGGATACAGGCAGTTCGGCTACAGTTTTATCCGATGACTTTTTTTGCCTATGGTATAGGTGCATTTGCCTTCTCCAAGCTAAACGGAGATTTTAATATACTGGTTTTTGTATTGGGGTATATATTGCTATTTCTCATGGAAGTCATCGTGGTTTTTAGTAATGACTATTATGATAGGGAGACGGATAGGTTAAATCGCTTTTATAGTCCTTTTTCGGGAGGGTCTAGGGTATTGATAAACGGACTGATTTCGGAGTCTGCTCTCAAAAAAGCAATGAAAATTCTTTTCTTTATAAGCTGTGTATTGACGGCTGTGGTCGCTTTTTTATCTGCAGCAGTTTTCCACCAAGTCGTGTTGATGGTAGCCGTTTTATTTTTAATAGCGATTTCTTATACGGCTCCTCCGTTAAAATTTTCATACAGAGGATGGGGAGAAGTCGTTGTGGGGTTTACCCATAGTTTTGCGGTAATTCTTTGTGGGTTCGTGTTTCAGGGAGGAAGTATGGGCGTTATTCTACCTTGGTTATTGGGTATACCGTTATTTCTATCCATTATTCCTGCGATAATTATGGGGGGTGTTCCGGATTTTGCCGCGGATAAGCAAGCAGGAAAAGGTACATTAGCTGTTCGGCTTGGAAAAAATAGAGCGGCTTACTTCGCTGTTTTTTTTGTACTGTTGTCTGTTATATCAATCTTTTTTTTGAAAGAATCAGATTATTTGGATGAAGTGTACGGAAATATTATATATCTCGCTATAATACACGCTTTTTGGCTTTTAAGTATGCTGTATAAGTTTATACGTACAGAGAAAAAGCCGAATCGAATCGATGGTATCATGGCCGTATCTCTATCGTATATTATGTGGTTTGCACTGGTGCCGTTTATTAAATTGGCGTAAGTATTTGATCTTTATTTATCCGAGGCTAAAAGTTCGATATTGTTTCTGCTCAGTTTAACCTTGCCTTCGTTTTCGAGTGCTTTCAAAAGGCGGGAAACGACCACGCGTGAGCTGTTCAATTCATAGGCAATCTCTTGGTGTGTTTTGTTGATCGTATTGGACGAATTGATCTTAGCTGTTTCTAATAGATAGTTGTAAAGTCGTTGATCCATTTTTGTAAATGCAATATTATCGATAGCCGATAGCATTTCGTTGAGCCGTCCGTTGTAGCTTGAGAACACAAAAGCGCGCCAGCTATGGTATTTCGCCATCCATGTTTCCATGTACTTTATCGGAATCATAGCAACGAGTCCATCGGTTTCTGCGATTGCCCGGATTTCGCTTTTTGTTTCGCCCATGCAACAGGCCAGCGTCATGGCGCAGGTATCTCCCCGTTCTATAAAGTATAATAACAGTTCGCCTTCATCGAAGTCTTCCCGCATAATCTTGATGGCCCCGTGGATCAATAAAGGCATGGTTTTAACGTATTTGCCAATTTCGATCAGTACGTCGCCTTCCTTAAATTCGGTGAGCTTTGCGACCGACGTTATTTCGGCAATTAACGCCGGCTCGAATACAGCGCCATATGCGTCGTTAATTGGTTCCTGGTCTTTTATATCTCGTGTATCCATCTTTTCTTTCCGCTTTGTTATAAAAATAATGTTTCTAACCCAGAAGACGGGCAACAACGTCATAACTTTTTGTTATAGCCAATAAATAAGTATCATTTTAATGTCATTGCCGTTTTGTGGAAGTTTGTACCATGAAACAAAACGATGTGGATGAAAAAACGTTGTCGGATGTTGGGGTGATATTGAGAAATCTAAACCGTTTGGTGGCACTCTGTATTATCCTCTTGATTTTGATAGCCGTTTGGGTTCAGAGGAATGCAGACAGCGCGAACGGAAATACGTCGGAAGATAGGGATCGGGAAACGGAAGTAACACTCATTTCGGATGATTTTGAAATTTCACCGTTTGACGATACCGAAGAGGGTAGAATGGCTGAATATGGTCACCGCCTGATTACCGAGACCTTTGCTTTGTTAGGGCCCGGGACAGAGCTTGCTATAACGGGGAATAAGCTCTCTTGTTCAAGTTGCCACCTGAACGGCGGAACAAAACCGTATGCGGCACCCTATGTCGGACTTAGCGGGGTGTTTCCTATCTATATCGGACGCGAAGATAAAGTGGTATCGCTGGAAGAACGCATCAATGGTTGCTTTGAAAGAAGCATGAATGGAAAAGCAATTGCGGTGGACAGTAAGGAAATGCGTGCGATGATCAGTTATATCAAACACATCAGCAAAGAGGCTCCCATTGGTAAAAGGATAGCGGGCCAGGGTTTTGTAGATTTTGACGTGCCCGATAGAGCTGCGGACCGGAAGAGGGGGGCATTGATCTATAGGAGTACCTGTTCGTCCTGCCATGGTGTTAATGGTGAAGGTATGAACGGTACAGTAGGTAATCGAGAGGATGGGTACATTTACCCGCCGTTATGGGGAGACGACACCTATAACGATGGAGCTGGAATGGCCAGACTGATTACGGCAGCCAAGTTTATAAAGGGAAATATGCCGCTTGGTGTAACACATAAAGCACCATTATTGAGTGATGAGGAGGCGTATGATGTAGCAGCTTATATCAATAGCCACAGTAGGCCAATGAAAGCAAACAAAGAGCTGGACTATCCCGACCTATCGAAAAAACCGAAGGATAGCCCGTATCCGCCCTACAACGATAATATACCGCAAGAACAGCATCGGGTTGGACCCTTTAATTTTTAAGATGAATTATTTAAATAAAATACTAGTGATATGAAAAAACACACATTGATTTTACTCACTTTTCTCGCGATTTCAGGTATAATGGCCCGTGCTAACGCCCAGCAGACATTGGACCAGAACAAATTGTATCAGGGTGCCGTGGCTAAAGAACAGATCTATAAGGTTATCTATCAAATGGACAATGCTTCTCCAGAAATCATCAAGAAAACGATAAGAAATATCAACAACCTGCTCAAAGACCCCAGGCTTAAAGGAAAATTACAGGTCGAACTCGTCGCTTTTTCCGGAGGTACGGACGCTTATCGAAAGGGGAGTGAATACGAGGCTGCTATTAAAGGATTGATTTCGCAAGGCGTTATTGTGGCACAATGCCTGAATACGCTGGAGGAACGGAAAATAGACAAAAGCGAACTGTATGATTTTCTAGCGTATGTGCCTACTGGAAACGGCGAGCTTGTTATTAGAGCAAATGATGGATGGACGATTATTAAACCATAAAACACCAAAAGAAATGAAAATAGGCTATCATTTTATTTACTATCTCTTCTTTCTGGTTTTTACCGCATCAGTCCATGTCAGCGCGCAGGATCTTCATAGGTTTGACCCGCCTTGGAATACGCCTCCATCATCGGCTGTCGAATTTACGATACGGGGAATAAATAATGTTCCCGATCTGTACGGGGATATTGTGGATCCGCAATTGGTTGTTTTTTTTGCAGGAAACCAATTCATGTGTATAGACGATCTGTTGGCGGGTTTCAAAAAAAAGCATCCGCATATTGAACGTATATTCGCAGAAACATTGCCTCCCGGCATATTGGCCAAACAGATTGAAGGGGGCTCATTGACGATCGGGAATCTACGGATTACCCATAAGCCCGATGTGTATACCGCAGGAAAGTCAAGGATAGCATTGATGGAAGAACACTTCAGCACAATCGAAACGTATGCCTACAATAAATTGAGCCTCATGGTACCACAGGGTAATCCTAAAGGGGTACAGAAATTGGCAGACCTAAGAAATACAAGTATAAGGGTAAGTATGCCCAACCCGGCATGGGAAGGTATTGGCCGGCAGATAGAAGCTGCCTATCGAAAAGTGGGTGGGGAAGAACTACACACGGCTGTGATGGAAAACAAAGTAAAGGATGGGTCGACTTTCCTGACCCGCATACACCACAGGGAAAGTCCGTTAAGGATACTTCTTGGAAACAGTGATGTAGCTCCGGTTTGGACTTCCGAGGTGGTTTATCAAAAAATGATCGGACATCCGGTAGAAGAGGTGGAAATTCCGCAGGAAGAAAATATACGGTCAACTTATCGTGCGGGCAGACTCAAAAATGCTCCACGGCCCGAGGCGGCGGATCTGTTTATGGAATACCTTATTTCCGACGAGGCAAAGAAAATTTATATCAAGTATGGATTTGAAGTAGATTAGGCTTTCGGAAGGATTTTTTGTAAAATTGGTGATGATAAACGTTGATTTCAAGATACTGGTTTTTATCTCGGCAGCTAAACACCTCAATTTTACAAGGGCTGCGAAGGAAATGAATATTTCCCAGCCTGCCGTAAGTAAAAATATCAAGGAGCTGGAGGCACAGGCAGGTCGTAGCCTTTTTGAACGAACGGGGCAACGTATTAGGCTGAACGAAGCTGGTCGGCTTTTCTTTGAATATGCTATGCGTCTGGTTAATGTCTACGAGACCCTCAACGGTGAATTAGGTTTACTGGACGGCATTTTGTTAGGGGAATTGCGTTTGGGTGCGAGTAACACGTTATCGCATTACATCTTGCCCAACATCTTGGCCGATTTCCATATCGCGTTTTCAACGATCAGTTTGAAAGTTCTTCACGGCAATTCACGGATGATAGAAGAACTGCTGCTGGATAGAACGATCGACCTTGGGGTAACAGAAGGGTTGTCTGACAACCCTTCCATGAAATATGAAACTTTTATTAAGGACGAAGTGGTACTCGTTACACGTTCGGGAAACCCTAAATTAGAGCAGGTAGATTCATTGCATCCCCAAAAGCTTTTGGAGTTGGAGTATGTTTTGCGTGAAGATGGTTCTGGTACGAATGAGATTATCCGCAAAGCACTGACAACCGTAGATATAGATTGGCACGCGCTTTACGTGAAAGTGTATCTGGCAAGCACGGAAAGTATTAAAAGTTTTCTTTCGAAGACGGATTGCTTTTCGTTCCTTTCGATCCATGCGATCACAGCAGAGCTGCAAAACGGAACACTTCAAATTGTAGAAGTAGACGGGCTTACTATCGATCGCAATTTTTACTTTGTACGACCGCACGGTGTCATCGGTCATCTTCCCGAGACTTTCCGAAAATTTGCGTACGAACGATTTGTGAAAAATGGCCTTTTCCATTCCGAGGGAAATGTTTTATAAGGCAATACATGCTTAACGATATAAAATTTCTACAAACAATTATCGTATGTGTGCCGGAAAAGAACCTTTAAAATCTACGGCGAACCGAATGGGAAAAAATATTACCTTTGTTCTATGGTTGTAAAAACTGCAGAATTTATCACGAGTAATACGGATGTGCGGAAGCTCCCGGAGCCATCATTGCCGGAATACGCATTCATCGGTCGCTCGAATGTGGGAAAATCATCGTTGATCAACGCGATGGTGAATAAAAAAGGGTTGGCAAAAACATCACAGAAGCCCGGTAAAACGCAACTTATCAATCATTTTATAATCAATAAGGAGTGGTACCTTGTCGATCTTCCGGGCTATGGGTTTGCACAAACGTCCAAGAAGAACCGTGCTGAATGGGAACGTTTTATCCGAAAGTACTTAACGCAGCGCAAAAATCTGCAGTGTATTTTTGTGCTTATTGACAGCCGGCTCGAACCGCAAAAGATCGATTTGGAATTTTGTACATGGTTGGGGGAACAGGGACTGCCTTTTTTGTTGGTGTTTACCAAGGCCGACAAGCAGTCGAGTTTGAAATCGGATCAAAATATTGCGAAATTTAGGAAATCGCTCCTAACTTGGTTTGAAGAAGTGCCACCTATTTTCCTGACTTCTGCCGAGAAAAAGCAAGGTATGGAAGAGATTTTGGCGATGATAGACGATATTAATAAAAATTTTGTTTTGCCTACTGTGGAGCAGTAATAATTATGAAGAAGTATATGTCTCTTGTGCTGTTCGCACACAGCGTCTTTGCTTTGCCTTTTGCTATTATCGGTTTTTTTCTGGCTATACAAACCACCGAACACGGTTTTGATTGGAAGAAGCTTTTGCTGATGTTGGTGTGTATGGTAGCGGCCCGGAATGCAGCTATGGCATTTAATCGCTTTTTAGATCGTGATATTGATGCTAAAAACCCGCGAACGGCGATGCGCGATATTCCTGCGGGAATAATTTCAGCCAATAACGCGCTGATGTTTACCATCGTGAATTGCCTCCTTTTTATAGCGGCAACCTATTTTATTAATACACTGTGTTTTTATTTATCGCCCATTGCCTTATTTGTCGTCCTGTTTTACAGTTACACAAAACGGTTTACGCCGTTGTGTCATATCGTATTGGGCGTGGGACTGGGATTGTCGCCTATAGGCGCCTATTTGGTTGTGACAAACCAATTTGATATCGTGCCGATATTCTATGGTATCGCCGTGATGTGTTGGTCTGGCGGGTTTGATATTATCTATGCCCTGCAAGATGAAGAATTTGATAAAGAAAACGGTTTAAGCTCCATTCCAGCTTACTTTGGAGCAACAAGAGCGTTGCGTATTTCGGAAATTTTGCACGTGATCTCGTTTGTATTCGTCTTACTACCGGCCTTCTATATGCCTGTAGGATGGTTTTATTATCTGGGCGTTGTGTTTTACGGTGTTCTATTGATATATCAACATCGTATTGTCAGCCCAACAGATCTAACACGTGTAAACCGTGCATTTATGACGACCAATGGTGTGGCTTCGGTGATATTTGCTGCGTGCTATTTATTGGATATCGTGTTCTAAGATACAAGCCGGTACGAATGCGGTTATAAATCCTGATTTTAATGTACATTTGAAAGAAGAATAAAGATATGTCACAGATAACGATAGTTGATTTGGCGGAGAAATTGGGGCTGTCTAAGTCTACGGTATCCCGGGCATTTCGGGATAGCAGCGACATTAGTCAGAAAACAAAAGAACGTATTTTGGCGAAAGCGGAAGAACTGGGCTTTTCGCCTAACTTGTATGCCAGTAGTTTGCGCGGAAACCGTAGCCAAACGATTGCCATTATTATTCCTGAATTTGGAAACAAGTTTTTCAGCCAGGCGATAAAGGGAATCGAGTTGGTAGCCCGTTCAAAAAAATACCATACGTTAATATATGTTACAGATAGTAGCGTGCAGAATGAAGCCTCTATTGTACGTTCGCTGGTGAATGGTCGGGTAGATGGGGTGCTTATTTCTGCTTCGGGAGAGGGGAAAGATCATAGCCATTTACAAACGCTGGCTGATCATGGCATACCCACGGTGTTCTTCGATAGAAGCTATGATGACTTTCAAGGACATTTCGTTACGGGTAACGATTTTGAATCTAGCCGGCTTGCCACGCAGCATCTGATTGATAGCGGATGCAAAAATATTGCCTATCTTGTAATCAATCAGAAGGTGTCTATTGGTAAAATCCGGATGGATGGCTATAAAAAGGCGATAGAAGATAATGGGATACCATTTCGGCAGGAATTGATATTGGATACCGAAAACGACGAAGCCAAGAACAGGGCGGCAATTAAAAATTTAATTAAGCAGCATAAACCCGATGGTATTTTTGCTTCGGTTGAGAGACTGGCGATATCGACAATTCGAGTCGCAGGGGAGGAGGGGGTGCGGATTCCAGAAGATTTGAAATTGATATGTTTCTCATGTCTGGACATTGCCGATTTATTAAATCCATCGCTAAGTGTGGTGAAACAACCGGCGTTTGCTATGGGAAAACAGGCGGCCAATTTCCTTATCCAGACGTTAGATCAGCCTTCCGAGCGCCACCGGCAACAAACAACCTTACTGCAATCCAGCCTTATTTTCCAAGATTCCAGTCGTCGTGTTTAAATTTTCGAAAAAAAAATATCTTTTACTTTGTATTCTTCCCGAAACATTTTATCTTTGATATGTTTCGGGAACATTCCCGAAATGCTAACAGTTATAGAGGAGTCACAAGAGTAAGTTTAATATAGGATGCTCTGTTCTTCCATAATGTGGTTAAATGGAGTTATTTTCGGGAACATTCCCGCTGTTTTTTCGCTAGCCGTTTTGAGGATGAAAACGTATAAGAGTTTAGGTTATCTGTTAATTATGCTGTGCTGGACTGTATCCTGTAAAAAGGATGTAAAACCCGCGGTAGATCCTATGGATGACAACACCGAGCAGGGGCTTAAAAACGGCGTGGCAATAGATCGGGATAAGCAAGAGGTAACTTTCGCACTTACGGCTCCGGATAAATCTTCTGCCTTTTTAATAGGGGATTTCAACGATTATAAGGCAACGGAAGATTATGCGATGAAACGTACACCCGACGGCAATACGTGGTGGATTACGCTAAAACAGCTGGATTTTCAAAAGAATTATACATACCAATTTCTGATAGACGGACAGCTTAAGATTGCCGATCCATACGCGAGATTGGTACTAGATCCGCTTCATGATGCCGAAGTGGCGCCCAATGTGCATCTACCGGACTATCCGCAGGGTGCTACAGAAGGTATGGTGTCGGTATTGTCGTTAAACAATACGACATATACTTGGCAAACCTCGACATTCCATCGTCCGGATGTATTCGATTTGGTGATCTATGAATTGCATGTGCGGGATTTCTTGGACCAACGAAATTATGCAACATTAAGAGATTCTATTGCTTATCTGAAGCGATTGGGGGTGAATGCGGTCGAGCTGATGCCTGTACAGGAATTTGAGGCAAATTCCAGCTGGGGATATAACCCTTCTTTTCACTTTGCTTTAGATAAATATTACGGTACTACCAATGAATTGAAAGCATTTATTGATGCATGCCACCGGGAGGGAATTGCCGTGATACTGGATATGGTATTAAACCATGCGTTCGGACAATCACCTATGGTACGGTTATACCAGCAATCGGGTTCGCTCTCCACTAATCCTTGGTTTAACAGCACACCTACCCATCCGTACAACGTGGGTTACGACTTTAATCATGAAAGCCTGCTTACACAGCAGTTTGCCAAAGATGTTATTGCATTCTGGATGGAAGAGTTTAAGGTGGATGGTTTCCGTTTTGACCTTTCCAAGGGCTTCACGCAGAAAAATTCGGGTAGCGATCAGAGCGATGGGGCGGTACAACAATGGTCTGCCTATGATGCAAGTCGTATCGCGATATGGAAAAAATACAACAATTTTATTCGGGAACGGGATCCGAACTTCTATGTCATTTTAGAACATTTTGCAGAAGATCGGGAAGAAAGGGAATTGGCAAATGAAGGCATGTTCTTATGGAACAATTTGAATTATGTATTTAATGAAGCCACCATGGGATGGAACGATAACTCCGATCTTAAACGCCTTTTCGCTAATGCGCATGGTTTCGAAAAACCGCAATTCGTGTCGTATATGGAATCGCATGATGAACAGCGATTATTGTATAAAAACCTGCAATATGGTAACGCGCAGGGTAGTTATTCGACCAGGGACTTGGTAACGGCGCTGGAGCGTATGAAACAGGCAGCGGCATTTTTCCTTTGTGCGCCCGGCCCAAAGATGATATGGCAATTTGGAGAACTGGGCTATGATATCTCGATTGATGAAAATGGTAGAACGGGAGAGAAACCTTTGAAATGGGATTATTTGAAGGATCCGAATCGCTATAACTTGTTTACACATTACGCTAAGCTGATCGGTTGGAAACAGCACAATACGATTTTTAGAGAGGGGCTGGTCGACCACAAAGTAAACGGCGCTGTGAAGTATTATCGGTTAAAGGATGGTGGGCAGGAGGTACTTTTGGTTGGGAACTTTGACGTGGTGGTACATGATTTTGCTGTTCCGGCAGAATTGCGGAACAACTGGTATGATAACTTGGCGGAATCAGTGCTCGATTGGCATTCGACAAGTTCGATTACATTGGCAGCGGGACAATATTACCTATTAAGCATAAATAAACTGAACAATAAATAATAATTAAACTAATCACATGATGAATAATTTTACATTACGCAGCGTAATGGCCATGAGTTTCCTGATGTTGCTTAGTACACTTGGATTCGCACAGACGGCTCGTTTACAGGGTCGCGTCGTAGATAGCGAAGGTGTGGGTGTAGCTGGAGCGACAGTCTATCTTCTTGGCCAACAAACTTCTACATCAACGGGGGCGGATGGCGCATACGCGCTCGGGAATATTACGCCTGGTACGTATACGGTGATCGTCAATATGATCGGATACGACCAGACTGATCGTAGGACGGATATCGTCGTGGGCGACAACACGTTGGATATGACCTTAACATCGTCTATGAGTAGTCTGGACGAGGTGGTGGTTATTGGTTATGGTACCCAAAGGAAGGGAGACCTAACGGGATCGGTAACAACGGTATCTTCAAAAGATTTTCAAAAAGGTTTGATTACCTCGCCGGAGCAGCTTATTGCCGGTAAGGCAGCGGGCGTGCAGATTACGACCAGTGGTGGTCAGCCTGGCGGTGGAGCAACCATTCGGGTTCGTGCGGGTGCATCACTGAATGCGAGTAATGATCCTTTAATCGTTGTCGATGGTGTTCCTTTATCGACCGGGGAAATATCGGGCGTCGGGAATCCGTTGAGTCTGATTAACCCAAATGATATTGAAACCTTCACCGTGTTAAAGGATGCGAATGCAACGGCCATTTATGGTTCGCGTGCATCTAATGGGGTTATCTTGATTACAACGAAAAAGGGTACCAGCGGTAAGCCATCTTTTAATTTCAGCTCGCAAAATTCGTTGGCACAGGTGGGGAGAAAGGTAGATTTACTCTCGGCTGATCAAATCCGAGAATATGTGCATGCAAATGGAAATGACGCCCAACGTGCTTCGCTGGGGGAAGCGAATACGGATTGGCAGGATGAAATCTACCGGGAAGCATTTGCATCGGATAATAATCTGAGCGTCGCGGGGGCTATTCAGCCTAATTTACCGTATCGTGTATCATTGGGTTATCTTAACCAACAGGGTATACTCAAGCGGGATCATATGAAACGTACCACAGGGGGTATCAATTTTGCACCTAAGTTTTTTGATAATAGCCTGCAAATTGATATCAATCTGAAAGGGTCGCTTTCTAAGTCGCAATTTGGCAATCAAGATGCGATCGGGGCCGCGATACAATTTGACCCCACCAAGCCTGTATATACGGAAAACCGCTTTGGTAATTATTATGAATGGACGCAATTTAACAACGATACGGGTTTAGATGATCCAAACCCGAATGCTCCACGAAACCCCGTGGGACTCATCGACCTGAAAGATGATAACGGCGAGGTGGCTAGAAGTTTTGGTAACATTCAATTCGATTATGCATTGCCTTTTCTTCCCGAGTTACATGCCAATTTGAATCTCGGATACGATGTGTCTAGAGGGCAGGGTGGTGTATTTATTCCTGAATATGCAGCTTCAAATATCAATACGAGGGGAGAAGTTAGCCGCTATAAAAAAGAAATTACCAATACAGTAGGTGAGTTTTATTTAAATTATACGAAGGACTTAACCGCTATCCAGAGCAATATTAACGCTACTGCGGGTTATGGTTATTATGATAATAGATCAAAGGAGTATAATTTTGACCGTACAAGTGCTGATGGCACGGTATTGAGTACACCGATCTTTCCTTTCGACATTCCGCATAGCCGACTTATTTCTTATTATGGTCGTTTAATTTATACGTATTCGGACAAGTATATCTTTTCGGGTACGTTGCGTACGGATGGGTCTTCGCGTTTTAGTGAAGAAAACCGATGGGGGGTATTTCCGTCGGTGGGTGCCACTTGGCGCATTAAAGAAGAAAGCTTCTTAAAAGACAACAATACGGTTTCTGACTTGAAATTGCGGTTAAGCTACGGTGTGACCGGCCAGCAGGATGGTATTGCAAACTATGCTTATCTACCGAATTATGTTCGTAGCATGAACGAGTCGTTGTATCAATTTGGTAACCAGTTTTATAATATGTACACACCGGTAGCCTACGATAAAAACATACGGTGGGAAAGTACGACAACATACAACGGTGGTATCGACTATGGCTTCCTAAACGGACGCCTATCGGGTAGTGTGGATGTGTATTTCAAAAAGACCAAAGATTTATTAAGTACGATACCTATTCCTGTGGGAACAAACTTCAGCAACCTACTCTTGACCAATGTCGGCAATATGGAGAACAAGGGTGTCGAGTTTAGTTTAAATGGTGCGGCCATCCGTAAAGATGATCTCAACTTGGATTTAGGTTTTAATTTTACGTATAACCACAGTAAGGTAACCAACCTAACGGCTGTGGACGATCCAAATTATCTCGTCGAGCAGGGAGGGATATCGGGTAGTACGGGGAATAACATACAAGCACATGTGGTGAACCATGTGCCCTACAGCTACCGCGTCTATAAACAAGTGTATGCCGAAGATGGTAGCCCGCTGGAAGGGATCTATGAGGACTTGAACGGTGATGGCATCATCAACGATAATGACCGCTATTTCTATAAATCGCCGCTTCCGGTATATATGTTGGGTTTTACGGCGCAACTGAATTATAAGAAGTGGACTTTGAATACGGTTTTACGTTCTAATATTGGGAATTATGTTTACGATAACGTGTCATCCAATTTTGCGAGCCGCTATAATGTGCTGGATCCGAACGGACCGATAAATAATGCACCGACAAGCTTTTTAGGCGCACAATTCGAGCAAAAGCAATACAACAGCGATTTCTATATTCACAACGCATCATTCCTAAAAATGGATAACCTTTCGGTAAGCTATGCTGTGGGAAATTTTTTCCGGAATGGTAACGGTAGGCTTACCCTATCTGCCAATATGCAAAATGTATTTACGGTAAGTAAGTACAAAGGGGTGGATCCGGAAATAGACGGGGGTATCGATAACCGTTTTTATCCAAGACCAAGAACGTATGTATTAGGTGTAAACTTAGATTTTTAACCGTTAACTGAAGAAAAATGAAACGTACTATATTTTTAGGGATAAGTGTAGCGCTAATCTGGACAAGTTGTAGTCAGAATCTAGACTTGGCGCCAACAAATGATATTACGGCGGATGTCGCTTATGGCTCGCCGGAGGGATATAAAAATGCGTTAGCAAAGGTGTATGGTAGCTTTGCCCTAACCAGTGGAACGGGCCCAGGAGATAGTGATTTAGGAGGAATTGATGCGGGAACATCTGATTTTTTGCGTCTTTATTGGAATGCACAGGAACTGACCACGGATGAAGGTATTTGTGCATGGCTAGGCGATCCTGGGGTAGCTGATCTCAATTACCAGACTTGGAATTCGAGCAATATTATGCTCCGAGGGCTTTATACCAGAAGTATTTACCATATCACGGTGATTAATGAGTTTTTACGTGAAAGCACAGACGAAAAGCTGGCTGGGAGAGGTATTACGGGAAATGATGCGACAGCTATTGCGCAATATCGTGCAGAGGCTAGGTTTCTACGGGCTTATCAATATTGGGTGCTTATGGATCTGTTTGGCAATCCTCCTTTTATAACGGAAGAGAATGAAATAGGTGTCACGCCACCTAATCAGATTACAAGACCTCAACTCTTTGCTTACGTGGAGAGCGAGTTGCTTGCTATTGAAGCGTTATTGGCGGCTCCTCGGCAGAACGAGTACGCGCGTGTTGACCAAGGGGCGGCTTGGGCGTTATTAGCGCGTTTATATTTAAATGCCGAAGTGTATCTTGGACAAGGAAATGGGAAGTTTACCGAAGCGGTAACTTACTCTTCTAAAGTGATCGATGCAGGCTATAGTTTAATGGAACAGTATCAACATCTTTTCTTGGCTGACAACGATCAGAATAACCCCGAGATAATTCTTCCGATTGCCTATGATGGTATACAGACGCAAAATAACGGTGGGACAACATTCATCATCAACTCGTCTGTACATGGTTCTATGACACCGGCAAACTTCGGTATCCCGGGTGGGGGATGGGGCGGTAATCGTAGTCGCAGCACGCTACCCGGCACCTTTGACGATGTAAGCGGAGAGACCGATACGCGGGCGATGTTTTTTGGTTCGAATCCGAATATTGAAGATCCGGCTGTATTCACGGAGGGATTGGCGGTGACGAAGTTCAGCAACAAAACGTCTACAAATCAGGATGGTAAATCGATCAACGGTACGTTCGTTTCGACCGATTTTCCATTGTTCCGTTTGGCTGAACAATATTTGATATATGCGGAAGCGGTGTTGCGTGGCGGATCTGGCGGTAGCAATACGCAGGCCTTGGCTTACCTTAATCTCCTTAGAGCGCGTGCCTATGGCAACGCTTCGGGTAATTTGAGTACCATCTCGTTAGATCTGGTGTTGGACGAGCGCAGTAGAGAATTGTATTGGGAGGCTTTCCGCCGGACGGATTTGATTCGTTATGGACGGTATACGGGTGGAAGTTATCTATGGCCTTTTAAAGGTGGGCAAGCATCCGGAAGGGCAGTGGAGTCGTTTCGCACGCTTTTCCCTATACCTGCGGCGGATCTAATCGCGAATCCAAATCTGGAACAAAATACAGGGTATTAATACAGTATATATTCAAATAAGAAAATAATGAGAACGTTTAATATAATGGCATGTATTGCTGTACTTTTTGGATTACTGGGTGTATCCTGCAGCAAAGATGAAACCAAACTGGTGGCGGTGCCGGGTGATGGTGCTTCGTTACAGGCTTCGGTATCTTCGGTGGTACTTACGAGAGAGAATGCGGATGAGGAAGCATTAGCAATACAATGGGAACCTGCTGATTTCGGGTTTAATGCCGCTATTAGCAATGCGCTGCAAATTGGATTGAAAGGACAGAATTTTGAAGGTGCGAAAGAGATCGCTTTTTCCGCTGGCGATGATCGTTACAGTTTTAATACGCTTGAACTAAATGCATTGTTGCTCGCTATGGAGTTGCCTGTAGACGTAGCGACAGATCTGGAACTGCGGTTAAAGTCTAGTATCTCCACGTCGTTTACGCCTCTTTATTCCAATACGTTGCCGTTGGCGGTTACGCCTTATGCAGCGATTAGCTATCTCTATGTGCCGGGGGCCTACCAAAAGGCTATCCCGCCAGGAGCCGAATGGGCGGTCGAAACGGCCGAAAGTTTGATCTCACCAACGAGTAATGGCATCTACACGGGTATTATTTATTTTCCAGAAGCGGATTCGGAGTTTAAGGTGACACCTGCACGCAGTTGGGATGCTTCATATGGTGATGATGGTGCCGGAAGAATATCATTAACGGCGTCTGGAAATATCAAGGCACCTCGAGCGGGAAATCTGGAGCTTACGGTAAATACCAATGAAAATACGATTTCTTTTAAGGATCATAGTTGGGGAATTGTCGGCGACGCAGCTGTTAGTTGGGATGACGATACGGATATGCGTTACGAAAACAGTACGCAGCTGTGGAAGATAACCGTAGAGCTGACGGCTGGCGAGATGAAATTCCGGAAAAACCACGATTGGGGTACAAGCTACGGTGGTGCAAACGGTACGTTAAATGATAAAAACATTGCTATAACAGCAGCAGGTACATATGATATTACTTTAGACCTCGTCAACTTGACATACACCCTAGTGAAGAAATAATAGGTAATTAGATAAATAAATAATAATAATGAACAACATCAAGATAGCGATCACTCTATTATGCTCGATGTTATGGGTTGCCTTTGCACAAGGGCAATCCATACAACGGGCGGAACCCCTGCATTGGTGGGTTGGTATGCATAACCCGGAACTGCAAATCGTGTTATACGGTTCGGATATCGGAGATTGTGAAGTGAAATTGCCGAAGGCCGGCATGCAGTTAAAAAAGGTTCAGCAGGTAGAAAATTCAAATTACCTTTTTCTGGATGTCGAAATTCTGGGGAATGCGCAAGCAGGAACTTATCCCATTGAGCTATACAAAAAAGGTAAGAAAGTGTTAACCCGAGATTATGTGTTGAAGGATCGGGACAAAAATCTCGTGAAAGCACAAGGTGTGACAGCTGCTGATCTTATTTATTTGATCATGCCTGATCGGTTTGCCAACGGCGATCCCAGTAATGATTCGGTAAAAGGTCTGCGTGAAACTATGGTGAACCGAGACTCGATGTATTATCGACACGGTGGTGATCTTCAGGGGATTATCAATAACTTGGATTACCTCGAGGATTTAGGTGTTACAACGCTTTGGATGACACCTGTTGTGACCAACGATATGCCACAGGCTTCTTACCATGGCTATGCCAATACAGAAAACTATGAAATCGATCCGCGTTTTGGAACAGTGGATACTTACCGCGAGCTCGGAAAGGAACTCCATAAGCGTGATATGAAATTGGTACACGATGTGGTACCCAACCATGTGGGGCTTTATCATTGGACGGTGATCGATCGTCCGTCTTCGGATTGGCTACATGAATGGGATACGTTTACACAAACAACCTATAAAGACCAGACGATGTTTGATCCTTATGGAACGCAGGCAGACAAGGATCTGATGGAAAAAGGATGGTTTGTGAGAACGATGCCGGATCTAAACCACCAAAATGAAAAAATGCAGAGGTATATTACGCAAAGCCATATTTGGTGGATTGAAGAGGCGGGCGTTGATGGGTTTCGCATCGATACGTATCCCTACAATGATTTGGCTTTTATGGGACAGTGGACGGATGCGATCCGCTCGGAATATCCCAATTTTTCCTTTTTTGGAGAAACATGGGTAAACTCCGTCCCTAACCAGGCGTATTTCTTAGGTGGGCAAAAGGTAGGACAAGATGTGGATACGAAATTGGAGGGGGTAACGGATTTCCAATTAACATACGCCATAGGTGATGCTCTTAACTTGGAAAAAGATGGGGCTAATAGATTGTACAGTACGCTAAGTGGTGATTACTTGTATCCAAATCCTTTAGCGAACGTGATTTTCTTGGACAATCACGATAAAGACCGTTTCTTTTCAACGGTAGGAGAAGATCTGGAAAAATATAAAAGTGCGTTTAGCTGGTTATTGACCTATCGTGGTATTCCACAGATGTATTATGGTGCAGAAATATTAATGAAAAACTTCAGTAGACCGGATGGCTTGGTGCGGGATGATTTTAAGGGTGGTTTTCCGGGGGATGAAGTGAATAAGTTTACGGCTGAGGGGCGTACGGAAGCTGAAAATGACATGTTTAATCATGTGCGTACATTGGCGCAATATAGAAAGCAGACGGCTGCACTACAGAATGGAAAATTGTTGCATTATGTGCCGCAAAATGATGTATATGTGTATTTCCGGTATAACGAAAAGGAAAAAGTAATGGTGCTGATGAACTGTGGTGATGAACAACAGGATGTAGCATTAGCTCGTTTTGACGAGGGTATCGGGCAGTCTAATCAGCTCAAAAATATTTTAACGGGTCAATCTTCGGATTTACCAAAAAGCATTGTAGTGAAGGGGAAACAAACGTTGGTATTTGAACTAAAATAACGAATGAAGGCAAGGGAAATAGTAGACGGAGTAGCTGCTGTCATATTTGATTTGGATGGGGTTTTGGTGGACACGGCTGTGTTTCATTATCGGGCTTGGAAGCGACTGGCAAAACAATTTGATTTTGATTTTACGGAGGTAGAAAATGAACAATTAAAAGGAGTGAGCCGGGTGGATTCGCTGAATCTTATCTTAAAGTGGGCAGATAAGGATGTGCCTGCTGCAGAAAGGGAACAATTGGCGTCGTTAAAAAATACCTGGTATTTGGAACTAGTGGAAAACATGAAGGAGGGGGATGTGCTGCCTGGCACGATAGACTTATTGACTTATTTGAAAGCGACAGATAAAAAGATAGCACTGGGTTCGGCGAGTAAAAATGCGGTACGAATTTTAGAGAAAACCGGTATTCGACATTATTTTGATGCTATTCTTGACGGGAATGCTGTCAAAAATTCTAAACCTGATCCGGAAGTTTTCTTGAAAGCCGCTACGGCAGTTGGTGTAGCGCCTTCGGGTTGTGTTGTGCTGGAAGATGCGCAGGCAGGAATTGACGCGGCAAGGGCCGCCAATATGCAGGTGATAGCGGTAGACAAGTCTTATACGCTGGCGAACTACGATGTGCGTGTCGACGATTTATCGGAAATATTGATAAGTGACTATTAACGAAGAACATGAAGAATTATATCATACACGATCCTTGGCATATTATTGAAGACCAATTTAGAGCAGAGCACAATGAATTTTCGGAAAGTATTTTTTCCATTGGTAATGGCCGGATGGGGCAGCGGGCGAATTTTGAGGAAGCGTATTCTGGAAAAACGATGCAAGGCTCGTATCTAGCCGGTATCTATTATCCTGATAAAACAAGAGTGGGTTGGTGGAAGAATGGCTATCCCGAATATTTTGCGAAAGTAATCAATGCCGTGCAATGGATTGGGGTTGACGTGCAAATAGACGGTATAGCACTGGATTTGGCAGAGTGTGAAATCACCAGTTTTGAGCGCCGTCTGGATATGAAAGGGGGTGTCCTTTATCGTACGTTTAAGGCAAAAATGCCTCATGGTAGGGAAGTGGAAGTGACCGCTAAACGGATGTATCATCTGTTTCAATCGGATACAGCCTCCTTGCAGTATACGCTACGTGTTTTAAATTCGGATGCAAACGTGTCTATTCGTTCTTATTTAAATGGCGATGTTGTTAATCGGGACAGCAATTACGATGAACGCTTCTGGGTGCCTATTGCAGAAGATATGCAGGACGACCTGGTACTGGTAACGGAAACCAAGAAGACACAGTTTCGTGTAGAAGCGCGTTTGCGAAACGTGTTTTATGTTGGCGGAGCGGTACAGCCGTCGGGTATAAAGAGAAAAGAACAGTTCTACGTAGAAGAGGACCTCCGTACGCATTTGAAAGCTGGTGAGTCGGTACGTATAGAGAAATATGTGGCGATGGTGAGCAACCTGAACCACCCTTTGGATAAGCTAACGGAGGCTGCACGGCGCAGTCTGGAAAAAATCGCGTCCAAAACCTTTGGTGAATTAATACAATTGCAAACAGATGCTTGGGCGCGCATTTGGGAGGAAAGTGATATTCAGATTGAAGGGGATGTGGCGGCACAGCAGGCTATTCGATTTAATATTTTCCAGCTAAACCAAACGTATACAGGCGAAGATGCGAGGTTAAATATCGGGCCGAAGGGTTTTACGGGAGAGAAATATGGGGGGGTAACTTATTGGGATACCGAAGCGTACTGTTTGCCGTTTTATATGGCAACACAGGAGCCTAGGATAGCCCGTAATCTGTTACTCTACCGCTATCAGCATCTGGAGAAAGCGATTGAAAATGCAGGCAAGTTAGGGTTTGGTAATGGGGCGGCATTATATCCGATGGTTACGGTCAACGGGGAGGAATGCCATAACGAATGGGAAATTACGTTTGAGGAAATCCACCGGAACGGTGCTATTGCTTTTGCCATATACAACTACGTTCGGTATACGGACGATCGCGAATATTTGGCAACCCACGGTTTGGAGGTGTTAATTGGGATCAGTCGTTTTTGGGCGCAACGTGTTAATTGGAGCGAGGAGAAACAACAATATGTGATGTTGGGTGTAACGGGTCCGAATGAGTACGAGAATAACGTGAATAACAATTGGTATACGAACAAAATAGCGGTATGGTGTTTACGATATACCTTAAAAATCATTTCGCAGGAACAGGTACAACAAGAGGACCGTTTATACGATTTACTGTCGAGACTGGATTATAAAGTGGAGGAAGGTAAACAATGGCAGCATATTGTCGATAATATGTTCCTTCCGGAAGATAGCGACCGTGGTGTATTTCTGCAGCAGGATGGTTTCTTGGACAAGGAGTTGGTTCCGGCGGCGGAACTCCCCGCGGAAGTACGGCCTTTAAATCAACATTGGAGTTGGGACCGAATTTTACGTTCTTGCTATATTAAACAGGCGGATGTGTTGCAGGGTATTTATTTCTTTGAAGATGAATTTGATGAGGGTACCATTCGCCGTAACTATGACTTCTACGAACCGCTAACGGTTCATGAAAGTTCGCTGTCGCCTTGTGTGCATGCGATTATCGCGGCTAAATTAGGCAAGGAAGATAAGGCATATGAATTCTATCTCCGCACGGCACGACTGGATTTAGATGATTATAACAACGATACGGAAGATGGTTTACACATCACGTCGATGGCGGGGACTTGGTTGGCTATTGTAGAAGGGTTTGCGGGAATGCGGGTGCGGGAGGGACAATTACATTTCCAGACTTTTATTCCTAAAAACTGGCAAAGCTATGCTTTTCATGTACAGTATCGAGGAACGAAGTTGTACATCCGCGTAAACCAGGATGATTTTGAAATCAAAAATCTATCGGATACGGAAATTAGTATTATATTTAACGGTGAACAGCTTTTGATAGAACCTGAATGGAAATCTTAAATCCCTTTCATGAACAATATACGCGTTAAACCTGCTTTGACTGTAGCTCAGATCATCAATATGAGTATGGGCTTTTTAGGGATCCAAATGGGATTCGCTTTGCAGAATAGCAATGCTTCCCGCATTCTGCAAACATTTGGTGCTGATGTGGAGCATTTGTCTTTGTTTTGGCTAGCAGCTCCGATTACAGGAATGATTGTACAACCGATTATTGGTCATTATAGTGATCGTACATGGACAAAGATGGGCCGCCGCCGGCCTTTCTTTTTGGTGGGTGCCTTATTAACGGCAATAGCATTGGTCTTGATGCCCAATATTGCTTTGTTCACGGCAATACTTCCGCCCTTGTTGATC
This sequence comes from Sphingobacterium arenae, assembly GCF_014692505.1. Classification (GTDB taxonomy): domain Bacteria; phylum Bacteroidota; class Bacteroidia; order Sphingobacteriales; family Sphingobacteriaceae; genus Sphingobacterium; species Sphingobacterium arenae. The sequence goes on from NZ_JACNYK010000002.1 coordinate 31,471, forward strand.
GGTGCTGGTATGCTCATGCTGATGGATGCGTCTATCAATGTAACCATGGAACCTTTTCGAGCACTTGTAGGGGATAACCTTCCCAGTGCTCAACGAAGTTTGGGCTTTTCGGTTCAGACTGTTTTAATAGGTATGGGGGCGGTGGTAGGTTCCTGGCTGCCTTATGTATTTGCGGAATACTTACATATACCTGCAGATGGGGGCGACGGCATCGTGCCGCAAAATGTAATTTATTCTTTTTACTTCGGTGCGTTCGTATTGATTGCAACTATTCTGTGGACTGTTTTCACGACAAAAGAATATACGCCGAAAGAACTGGAGTCTTTTGTGGGGGAGGAAGAGGTCGAAGCGGAAGCTCAATCGTCAACGAGTCATCATTTGGGTGCTATCGTTCAGGATTTCAAACGGATGCCTTTAACCATGAAAAAGCTTGGATGGGTGCAGTTTTTCTCCTGGTTTGCGCTGTTCATGATGTGGGTGTACATGACACCGGCTATTGCGGAACATGTATTTTATAGGATGGATGGAGAACGCAATCGACTTTATGCGGAAGCGGGCAACTGGGTGGGTGTACTTTTTGGTGTATACAACGGTATATCCGCCATATACGCTATTTTCTTACCGCGGCTTGCGAATCGATTTGGACGAACAAAGGTACATGCAGTCGGGTTGGTAATAGGTGGCGTTTCGTTGATTTCGATACTTTTTATTTCTTCGCCGAATATTTTGTTGTTAACGATGTTGGGAGTCGGGATAGCGTGGGGTAGCATTCTTTCTATGCCTTATGCTATTCTAAGCGATAGCTTACCTGCTCGAAAAATGGGGGTATATATGGGAATTTTTAATTTCTTCATCACTTTTCCGCAAATAGTATGTGGCTTTTTCGGTGGCATGATTATTAAATATGCTTTTGGTAGCCAGCCGATATATGGGATTATGCTAGGAGGGGTGTTTATGTTGCTAGGTGCTATTTCGGTATGGCGGATTAAAGAATAAAAAACGGGGATCAATCATCCCCGTTTTTTTTATTCATAAACACAAACTTACCGTCGAATACATCCAGTTGGATAACAGCATCTTTCGTTATTTTGCCGGAAAGGATCTCTTTAGAAAGTTCGTTGAGTACGCGTTTTTGGATAACCCGTTTTAACGGTCTTGCACCGTATACCGGATCGTAGCCCAATTGACCTAACCAATCAAGGGCGTCTTCGCTTGCGGATAAGAATATATGTTGCTCAGCAAGCTGTCTCTCTATGTTTTGAAACTGCATGCGTACAATATCGCCAATTTCATCCCGGCTCAACGGTGTAAACATGATCACTTCATCGATCCGGTTCAGGAACTCCGGTCTGATAGATTTCTGTAAGAGTTCAAACACGTCATCTTTGGTTTTTGCAATTACTTCATCCCGGTTATTGTCATCCAATTTCGAGAAATTCTCTTGAATAATATGCGATCCGGTGTTGGACGTCATGATGATGATCGTATTCTTGAAGTTGACGACACGTCCTTTATTGTCTGTGAGGTGTCCGTCGTCCAATACTTGTAATAAAATATTAAATACATCGGGATGTGCTTTTTCTATTTCGTCTAAAAGAACGACGGAATATGGCCGACGACGGACGGCTTCGGTTAACTGTCCACCTTCTTCGTAACCAACGTAGCCGGGAGGCGCTCCAATTAATCTGGATACGGCGTGGCGCTCTTGATATTCTGACATATCAATCCGTACCATGGCTTGTTCGTCGTCAAATAGAAACTCAGCGAGCGCTTTGGCAAGTTCCGTTTTACCTACCCCGGTTGTACCGAGGAAGATGAAAGAACCGATAGGGCGTTTCGCATCACTCAGTCCGGCTCTGGAACGACGTATGGCGTCAGAAATGGCTTCGATGGCCTCGTGTTGGCCCGCAACACGCTTGTGCAGTTCTTCTTCGAGGTTAAGCAGCTTCTCGCGCTCCGATTGTATCATCTTATTGACGGGGATACCGGTCCAGCGGGATACGACATCGGCGATATCTTCCGAGGTGACTTCTTCTTTCAGCATACGGCTGTCCTGCTGCTTCTCCGCCAGTTCAACCTTTAGTTTCTCGACTTTATCTTGTGCTTCCTTGATTTTTCCGTAGCGCAATTCAGCTACTTTACCGTAATCGCCGGCACGCTCCGCCTGTTCGGCTTCCAGTTTATAGTCTTCAATATATTGAATTTCTTGGTTCACTTGATCCACCAAGCTTTTCTCCGATTGCCAAGCGGCTTTTAGCGAATCACGCTCGTTGGAAAGGTTGGCAATGGTCTCCGAAAGCTCACTGACTTTCTTCTTATCATGTTCCCGTTTAATGGCTTCTCGCTCAATTTCCAATTGCATAATGCGTCTTTCGAGTTCATCGACCTCTTCTGGAACGGAGTCCATCTCCAGCCGTAGCTTAGAGGCGGCTTCGTCTATCAGGTCTATCGCTTTGTCTGGCAGAAATCTATCGGTAATATAACGCTGCGATAGCTCTACGGCGGCTATGATAGATTCGTCGAGTATACGGACTTTATGGTGTGTTTCATATCGTTCTTTTAAACCGCGGAGGATAGAAATAGCATCTTGTGTATCTGGCTCCTCGACCATAACCTTCTGGAAGCGACGTTCCAAGGCTTTATCTTTTTCAAAGTATTTTTGATATTCATTTAGCGTGGTTGCACCAATTGCGCGGAGTTCGCCACGGGCTAATGCTGGTTTTAGGATGTTTGCGGCGTCCATAGCACCTTCACCACCACCGGCACCTACCAAGGTGTGGATTTCGTCGATAAATAAGATAATTTCTCCATCGCTATCTGATACCTCTTTTACCACGGCTTTTAGACGTTCTTCAAACTCGCCCTTGTATTTCGCCCCCGCGATGAGTGCACCCATATCTAAGGAGAACACCGTTTTTGATTTTAAATTTTCTGGCGCGTCTCCTTTGATGATCCGATGTGCGATACCTTCGGCAATGGCTGTTTTACCCACACCGGGCTCACCAACTAGAATCGGATTATTCTTGGTACGGCGTGATAGTATTTGCATCACGCGACGAATTTCTTCGTCGCGACCGATTACGGGGTCCAACTTTCCGGACTCTGCAAACTCATTGAGATTACGGGCGTATTTGCCGAGGGCATTGTAAGTTGCTTCTGCATTCTGATCGGTAACCCGATTATTTCCCCGGAGTTCTTTGATCGCAAGCTTCAGGTCTTTCTCATTTACGCCTTGATCTTTCAATAGGGAAGCTGTTTTATCGCTCGAGGAAAGTAAACCTAAGAGAATGTGTTCGATGGAAACAAATTCATCATGAAACTCTTTGAGGTAACTTTGTGCCTTTTGCAATACCGAAGCCGATGTATTACTGAGGTATACGTTGCTTCCACTTACTTTAGGTAAGGAAGCTATTTGTTTGTCTGTCTCTGTTTCCAGGTAGGGGGTGTTCACGTTTAGCTTCTTTAGTAGATGGCCGATAACGTGCTCGTCCACGGTGAGGAGTGCTTTTAATATATGTGCGGGCTCGATGGCTTGCTGCTGATTACCCGACGCAATTTCAGATGCCTTTTGTATGGCTTCCTGTGCTTTGATTGTATAGTTGTTAAAGTTCATGTGTTATAATTATTTATAAGTCTTTAAAAGGCCATATGGTATATTCAGATTATCTTCGATGAGCTTGCTATGCTCCGTTATATTCCATTTGTATAGGTAATCTTGGATATAATCATATCTATTTAAAAACTGTGTAATATCTTAATTTGATGTCCTTTTATTGCTAAACAATTTAAGTGCCTTTTTGATTTTAGATTTTTATTCGGAAATTATGTCATTTTAAAATAGGGGATGAATGCCAAAATGTCTTGTGTTTATTTTTGACTTTGCTGAGTGTAAGGCGGATAGCGAGTTTTTTAAAAAAGTACTTGCATAATAGAAATAGAACTATGATATTTGCATCACCAAATCGGAAACGATTTAAGCCTCCTTAGCTCAGCTGGTAGAGCAACTGACTTGTAATCAGTAGGTCATTGGTTCGATCCCGATAGGAGGCTCAAAAATACCAAAACAATATGGCGATATGCCAAGATGTGATGGTTACCGCGCTCATAGCTTAACTGGATAGAGCACCTGACTACGAATCAGGAGGTTAGGGGTTCGACTCCCTTTGAGCGCACAAGCGAAGCCTAATTCGTTATCGGATTAGGCTTTTTTTTGAACATAAAATAACAACTTATGCTAAACCTCGTCTTATTCGGTCCTCCCGGTGCAGGGAAAGGTACTCAATCAGAAAAACTCATTGAAAAATACCAATTGGTTCATATTTCTACGGGCGATATTTTTCGTGCGCATATCAAAGGCCAAACAACATTAGGACAGCAAGTTAGTCAGATCATTGCCGATGGTAATCTTGTCCCTGATGCGATCACCATTGCGATGCTTGAAGAGGAAATTAATAAAAATCCGCATGCTAAGGGATTTATTTTTGATGGATTTCCTCGTACAGTGGCGCAGGCAGAGGCTTTGGACGAATTTATGGAATCGATCAATGAACGCATCACGGGTGTCTTGGCATTGGATGTAACCGAAGAAGAATTAAAGCAGCGTATTGCTAAACGACAGGCGATCTCTGGCCGTGCAGATGATGCTGCTGATAAGTTGACAAAACGTATCGAAGAGTATTTTAATAAAACTATACACGTATTACCATATTATGAAGGACAGGGCAAATTGTCGAAAGTAAATGGTATTGGTGACATTGATACCATTTTCCAATCGTTGACAACGATTATTGATCAGTATTAATTCTCCAGCAAAAAAGGAATAGCATTCTAGAATATGGCTCAGGGCTCAAATTTCGTGGATTATGTGAAGGTGTGCTGTCGCTCTGGACATGGAGGAGCCGGTTCGGCCCACCTACACCGCGATAAGTTCACCGCCAAAGGTGGACCGGACGGTGGTGATGGGGGGCGCGGTGGTCATATCATCCTAAAAGGTTCTTCGAATCATTGGACTTTACTTCATTTAAAATACCGTAAGCATATCATTGCGGAAAATGGGGGGCCTGGATTAAGTGCACTGCGTACCGGGGCTAACGGCAAAGATGATATATTGGAAGTACCTTTAGGAACCGTAGCTAAGGATGCTGAGACGGGCGAGATTCTGTTTGATATTACGGAAGACGGAGAGACGAAAATACTGACTCCTGGTGGAAAGGGGGGATTGGGCAATTGGCACTTCAAGTCTGCCACGCAACAGACGCCCCGCTTTGCACAACCGGGTCTTCCTGGCAAGGAACAATGGGTTATACTGGAGCTGAAAGTACTGGCCGACGTTGGATTGGTCGGTTTTCCGAACGCGGGTAAGTCTACACTGTTATCTGTCGTGTCTGCCGCGAAACCCGAAATTGCTGACTATCCTTTTACTACGTTGGTGCCAAACCTTGGTATTGTTGGATATCGGGATAATAGATCGTTTGTGATGGCGGATATCCCGGGGATTATTGAGGGGGCTTCGCAAGGGAAAGGTTTAGGTCATCGATTCTTACGCCATATTGAGCGCAATGCTGTCTTATTATTTATGATTCCAGCGGATACAGATCGCAGCATCGCAGAGGAATACGATATTTTATTAAACGAGCTAACGGCTTATAACCCGGAGCTTATGGATAAACCGCGCTTGTTGGCAATTACAAAAGCAGATATGCTTGATGATGAACTCGAAACGGAGATGGCCGAAACATTGCCTAAAGGAATATCTTCGATATTCATATCTTCTGTATCGGGTAAAAATATCCAACAGCTGAAGGATGCTATCTGGCGAGCGATTAACGACTGATAGCTGATACGCTTAAATAATAGGAAACAATTTACTTTCTACCTCGATCTTATAGTTTTCATTGAGATAAGTGAAAAAGAGCTTATTTGTGCTATTGTCGTTTTGCTCGATGAGATAAGGGATAACGACCATGCCTTGCTTTAAATGAAGTTTGTAATACCCAAACAATGTGTCGCGGTTTTTCTGAACTGATTTTATTTCGGATACGCTTACGATATCTCGCATTAAATTAAAAGACAAGGGTTGATCTTTTATATAGTCAACCAAAACTTCATACGTCTCTGGATTAAAGTAAATGCGTTGATTCTTAATGGACTTAATGTGGTTTGTATAAACAAAAAATTGACCTATAAGGTACAGACTTAATGGTATAAGTATCCAAAGGATCTTTATTTTCATTCCTAAAACCAACGTGAGCAATAGAAGTAAGAAGCCTATTCCAACGGTTCGCAATGTACTTCTTGTAACGCGGTTTATCAATGGAGATGAAGTGTCTATAACGACAAAACGTTGCCGTTGGCTGGCTTTAACGATAGACGTATTGCTTCCACTTGTCGTCAACATAAACTTTCTGGCGATAAGGTATACCAAAAGTCCGATTAAAGCGATAATAATAAAGATCTTCATCTCCTTGTTTGGAAAAAATATGTAATCTCTTGGGATTTAGTATTGTTCAGATTCATTGGGATAATTTCCGGACTTCACATCTTCGGCGTATTTTGTTGCTGCCTCTACGATACCGGTGTACATTTCCATATAGCGTCTTAAAAATTTCGGTTTGAAGTCTTTGGTGAACCCAAGCATATCGTTTACCACGAGTACTTGCCCGTCACACCCGTTTCCGGCACCGATGCCAATGGTAGGGATCGAAAGTGATTCACTGACTTCTTTCGCTAGTTTTGCGGGTATTTTTTCTAGCACAATTGCGAAGCATCCGACTTCTTGCAGTGCCAACGCATCTGACTTCAGTTTCTCCGCCTCTGCTTCTTCTTGTGCACGGACACCGAAGGTACCAAATTTATTAATGGATTGCGGTGTAAGCCCCAGGTGTCCGCAGACAGGAATACCCGCATCAATGATTTTTTTTATATTATCCAATATCTCCACACCACCTTCGAGTTTCAATGCGTGAACGCCAGATTCTTTCATCATTCGAACAGCCGATTTGAAGGCATCTTCAGCGGTACCTTGGTATTCACCAAAGGGAAGGTCTACTAATACCAGCGCTCGTTTTGCACCTCTCGCTACGGCACTGGCATGATATATCATGTTGTCTAATGTGATAGGCAAGGTGGTTTCATATCCTGCAAAGACATTCGCGGCAGAATCGCCTACTAATAAAACGTCGATACCTGCTTCGTCTAATGCACGCGCAGTAGAGTAATCATATGCGGTGAGCATACTCACTTTTTCACCATTCGCTTTCATGGCTAAAATGGTGTTCGTTGTTACTCGTTTGATTATTTTATTTACTGACATTGCTTATAGTTTGAACAGACAAAGCTAATAAAAAGTTATAGAAGTCGAGGATGTTAAAGGTATTTCTGTATTTTTGCGTTTATGCAAAAAAGCGACAATCGTTTATTTAAATTGCCGAAATTTCAAGATCTGATCCTTTTTGAGGATGATAATCTCATTGTTATCAATAAGCCTCCATTTGTAGCGTCGTTAGATAATAGGAGCGGAGATGAGGTGAATATCTTGCGCCTTGCAAAAAAATACTATCCGGATGCTCAGGTATGTCATCGCTTGGACAAAGATACCTCGGGTTTACTCTTGTTGGCTAAAAATCCAGAAACGTATCGTTTGGTGTCTATCGAATTCGAACGTCGGCGTGTAGATAAAATTTATCATGCTGTTATCGGCGGCACACATGTGTTTACTGATCTATCGGTGGATTTACCTATTTTGAATCAAGGGAATAAAAATGTTTCTATCGATCGTGCCAATGGGAAACCGGCCGAAACGATCTTTAATTCTATACAGTATTTTAGACATTTCACACTTGTGGAGTGCAAACCGATTACGGGTCGTATGCACCAGATCCGTATTCATTTGGCTACTCAACGAGCTGCTATTGTGGGGGATGAAATGTATCGCGGCAAGCCAGTTTATCTATCTCAGATTAAGAAAAGGGGGTTCACGCTGGCAAAGGGAGAGGAGGAACAACCTATTATGAAACGTTTTGCTTTGCATGCGCACCAGATTCGCTTTTCTATTGAAGGAAAGGAATATAATTTTGAAGCGCCTTATCCGAAAGATTTTGCTACCTTATTAAGGTTGTTGGAAAAGTTTGATAGTTAATAGGATGATCTTTTAAGTGTACGCTACGGGCTTTGTGATATAGAAATCTTTATAACGGAAACTTGAAGATCAAAAATCTAAATAAAATGAATAAAAAGAAAATTTGGAAAATAGTTAGCAACATCCTATTCGTAGGATTGATCATTTTCCTGATCCTACCGAGTGGTCGTACATGGATACAGCAGGGACTGATGAAGATTGGTCTATTTAAGCCCAAATTGGAAGCGCCTCGAGAGGAACCGGTGCGGGCTACGGAAGATGAAACATCATCGGGCAGTAATTATGCTGGCGTTGCTTTTTCGGATGATAATGGAAACGTGGTAAACGTGCCGGATTTAAAAGGGAAAGTTGTTTTCTTGAATTTCTGGGCTACTTGGTGCCCGCCTTGCAAAGCGGAGATGCCCTCCATCCAAGTGTTGAAAGATAAATTTAAGGGCAACGAACAAGTGGCTTTCCTTATTGTCGAGATTGAAGGAGAAAAGGACAAAGCGCGCGATTTTATGAAAAAAGGTAATATGGATTTACCTATTTATTACCCGGAGAGTCAGATTCCGGGGGAATGGTTAGGGGGTGCTATTCCAACGACCGTTATTCTGGATAAAACAGGAAAAATCGCGGCAAAACACGAAGGTATGGCGGATTATTCCCGTGCAGATGTGTCGGACTTTATTACAGAATTAATCCATCAATAAGAATGAATAGAGCAGCGTTAGTTCAACAAATTAAGACGAAAAAAAGCTTTTTGTGTGTGGGTTTGGATACCGATCTCACTAAAATACCCCCACATCTGCTGGACGATGAAGACCCTATATTTTCTTTTAACAAGGCAATTATTGAAGCGACTGAAGACCTTTGTGTGGCCTATAAACCTAACATTGCTTTTTACGAATGTTATGGTGCAAAAGGATGGCGGTCGTTACAAAAGACGTGGGAAATCCTTCCAAAAAACTGTTTGAGCATAGCTGATGCCAAACGGGGTGATATCGGCAATACATCTACAAGATATGCGAAGGCTTTCTTTGATCAGGAGGTATCAGGTTTGGGATTTGATGCGCTTACTATAGCTCCTTATATGGGGCATGATTCTGTAATCCCGTTTTTGGAGATTCCGGATAAGTGGTCTATCGTGCTGGCATTGACATCTAATCCGGGTAGTAAGGATTTCCAGAATTTTACCGCCTCATCTGGCTTAGAATTATTTGAACAGGTGTTGATAAGGGTAAGGGAATGGGGTACACCGGAAAATACGATGTTTGTTGTGGGTGCTACCCGTGGGGAAGGTTTTTTGAAGGTGCGACAGCATGTCCCGGATCATTTTCTGCTGGTGCCGGGTGTAGGAGCGCAGGGAGGTTCGCTACAGGAGGTGTGTCAATATGGTATGAATAAAGAGTGTGGTTTATTGGTAAATAGTACCCGCGGCATTATTTATGCATCTGATGGAAGGGACTTTGCGGAACGGGCACGAGAAGAAGCCTTAAAACTACAAATGGAGATGCAGATAGAGCTGGAAAGAGCTGAAATAATTTTGGCACAATAATTACTTATTGCTAGAGCATAAGAACAGCAACTTATGTATATCCGATTTATATATTTTATCGTCTTTTCTCTAGCATTGTTTTTTGCTTCTTGTAGTTCGATATATATGCCCAATGTGCCGGCAACGCCTATGTTTCAGGGAAAAGGCGAGGTGCATGCGGCTGCTCATGCCAATGTCAAAGGAAACTTAAGTGGAAGTGTGGGGGTGGCAGTGGGAAACCATGTCGCCGTCATAGCGAACGGATCTTATATTGATCAGGGTGATAATAATAATAGAAATGAGCTTTTTAAACAACATCTGATTGAAGGTGGTATAGGATATTTCACTCGAATTGGCAAGGAAAAGAGACAGGTACTGGAGTTATATGCGGGTTATGGTATAGGATCTTCAACAGAGATAGATCGTCGGGCTTCTACAACGGGTATGATGCCGGTAGAAACGAGAGTAGCGGATTTCGATAAGATTTTTGTTCAGGTGAATTACTCCTCCACTCGTAAACGGAAATTAAATTTATTCGGCAAGCCACGCGCGTTGAACTATGGTACCGCAATCCGCGCAAGTCGGGTGGCGATGCAAGAGTTTACAATTAACGGTCTAAATAGTCCAATGGAAGAGGCTTTGTTTATCGAGCCACTATTTTATACGCGTATGGAGTTGAATAGGGGCTTTCAGATTCAATACACGAATGGCTTTAATTTTAATGTGGTTGATAATACTTATTTAAAAGCTGGAAATGCCGTATTTACGTTAGGTTTGACGTATCACTTTGGTGGAAAAAACAATAAAAAGGGAAAATAATAAATTAGATATGAAAAGAAAGAATATGAATATCCTATGTATAATGTTTATAGGATTACTAGTGAGTGGTTGTGCAATTAATAAAAAACAAATTGACGCACTTGCGAATTGCGACTATACGGTTGAGTCTCTTCAAGATATTCGTTTGGCGGGTCGGGATATGGGTAGCTATACAGGTAAAGAGGGGGTGAATTTGGCGTCTCTTCCAGGGATAGCTGTGGCTATGTTGCGCCAGGATTTACCTTTGGAGGCGCGCATAAATATGAAAGTTAGTAACCCTACGACGACGACGACTAAAATTAATTCCTTTAAGTACTTAATTGAAATTCAGGGGAAACCGCTTTTTGAAGGAACCGTAAATGAAAATCTGCATTTAGCAACCGGTGAAAGTACCGTTGTCCCCTTGACCTTCAAAGCGAATATCTTCGGTACAGCGAAAGAAAACGGTATAGAAAGTGTATTAAATGAGCTTTTTACCAGAAAAGGAGAGGGTTTTCTAGTTCTTAAAATAAAGCCGTCTATTAAGATCGGAAATAGTAATATTTATTACCCAGGCTATATTACGGTAGATAGGAATCTGGCGAAAAGCATTGGGAAATTAGTTATGTAATTTTGTCTGTTCTTTTTTCTAAAAAAGAACGAAAACCGAACGAAGTGAGCTCATGAACGCTAAAAATAAACACGTGTTCATAAAAGCGTCGCTTCGGATATTTGAGAAGGATGGTTCGTCCTAAGGATGAGTTTCTACATGCCTCAAACATCCGTATGCGACATTTAATGTTAAAGGAGAAGTTAATCCCTATTAAACGTATATCCCACGGTCCATTCAATGAAATCAGCCTTCCCTTTATGGGCTTTGATGGAAATGCCGGCATTATAGTTTTTGTAAACATAATATCGGGCTCCCGCTCTTAAAAAGACAGGGTTTATTTCTCCGTTGAAATTTCGTTTGTGAATATAATATCCCACGTTCCCATTCAATACGAGGTTGCGATTTAATACGTGTACTAAATAAAAAGAGGGACCACCGGATAACTTAGCACTTAGTTTGCCACTATCGTCTCCCGCGATTTCATCGTAGTTCCCCGAAGCCGAGTAAAATATATCGAAACCACCGCCCATTCGCCACTTATGTGACACGTGCTTACTGGCGTAAGCACTTATCGTCGTCTTAAAAAAACGCTCGTCCTTGTCTTTATCTAATTGTTTCCAACCTGCCCCGTAGTTAATGTGGTATAGTATTTTATTGCTATAGGGTTCTACCTTGCTTTTGTCAGGAAGAACGGTCTGCCCATTGGGTTGATAGGTAATCGAGGCTGTAAGCGGAATCAAATTAACGCCTTTGTTGGGTAACCGAAGAGCGCCGTTTGAAAAATGATGATAGGCTAAGCCCAGACCTACACGCCAGTTGGGGTTGATTTTATATTGACTGCGTATACCGAAATCAATAAAAACATTATTCTTGGCGCCGATGACAACATTCAAAGGGTTAGTTTCTGGATTGTATGGTTTAAAGTTACCTGAAATACCGAGTCCGATGCGGTAATCGAATCCCCAGCGTTTGTTCCTTAGGTTTCCAAATGGGGATTGCATAAAACCATATATTGCATAAGGGCTGCCAATAATATCGGTATTAAATGTACTACTATAAAAGCCTATTCCGTATATTGGGTTATTGTATAATGCAAAATAAGGGTCGTCTGACTTCTGGATTTTCCAGCCTATTTTTAAATTGACGCCATTATAGTAAGCGCTTTCAAAAGTAGTACGCCGTATGTCTTTCGCAGCTAGTATGCCACCGTTTTCCATCTCCAACTCTATAATAAATGCATTCTTTACAGTTGGATTCGCGGGTGCGACAGTGTCTGTCTGTGCGGATAGACGTAAAATCGTGGTCAACAACAAGGATGTTAAAACTATTTTTTTCAATATTTTCTCTTCAATAGTCATAAATTGGTGCCAAAGATATTATTTTTTTTTACGTTATGCTGCTTGGTTTCGCGTGTAATCGGCGATATTTCAGTCATTTTATGAGATTATTTACACATATTCTTTTTTGTAACTTGATTGTTGTAAAAAAGACTTAGTGTATTTTTTACAATATTATTCCTATATTTAATTCCGATTTGTAAAAATCTAGATTAATGATGGTACAAAAAGTAAAGAACGGTGTAATTATTTTTACATTAGTGACGGCTGGTTTACTTTCAAAGGCGCAGCAGAAGCACGAACGTTACATTCAGAAAATTGAGGGAACTCATTTGGAATTTTCTATGGAAGCCATTCCTGGAGGAATATTTCTTATGGGCAGCGATAAAGGGGGGAAAGCGGATGAAAAACCGGTCCATAAAGTAGAACTTGACCCGTTTTGGATGGGCACCTATGAGGTAACTTGGGATCTATATGAGCCTTTTGTCTACAAGGATTTAGAACAGACAATCGCTGTCGATGGTAAAGTGGCGGCTGAGGTAGATGCTATTACGCGCCCCACAAAACCTTATTTAGACATGACTTTCGGTATGGGGAAAGAGGGGCATCCGGCGTTGGCGATGACACATTATAATGCTATTCAATTCTGTAAATGGATTTATATGCGTACAGGTGTATTTTACAGGTTACCAACGGAAGCTGAGTGGGAGTATGCTTGTCGTGCCGGCTCTACATCGGAATATTTTTTTGGGGACGACGCTTCGCAGTTAAGCGAGTATGCGTGGTTCGCATTGAACAGCAATGAAAAAACTGCTCCTGTAGGAACAAAAAAACCGAATGCTTGGGGTTTATTCGATATGGCGGGAAATGTGGCGGAATGGACTTTCGATCAATATGTTGCGGATTATTATATGCAATTCGAGGGCCAGACAACTAAAAGCCCTGTTGCTGTACCGACGGAACTATACCCGCATAGTGTAAGAGGTGGTTCTTTCGAAAGTCAAGCAGATGAGCTTCGATCGGCTGCCCGTATGGCATCTGATCCTATATGGAAGCAGTTGGATCCACAAATACCGAAATCGAATTGGTGGTTTCCAGAAGCTCCATTCGTGGGACTACGTCTTGTTCGTCCGGTGAATACGCCATCGCAAGAAGAGATAATGGCTTATTACAATCAAGAGCCTATAAAAGATTTTTAATAAATAATAGATTATAATACCTGAACTAATGCAACATTTTAAAAGGAGAGATTTTATCAAAGCTGGATCCGCACTAACCGGAGCTGCCGCATTGTCTTCCATGCCGGTATCTGGTGTGTTCGCTGCTGGAAGCGATGTTATCAAGATCGCATTAATTGGTTGTGGCGGACGTGGTACCGGTGCGACATTTGATGCTTTTGCTTCTGGACAAAACATTAAATTGGTCGCGATGGCGGACGCTTTCGAAGATAATTTGGAAAAGACGTATCAAACTATAAAGGAGAAGTTTGGTGACAAGGTTGATGTGCCTGATAGTCGTAAATATGTCGGATTCGATGCTTACAAGGAAGCGATTAAAGATGCCGACGTGGTATTGCTAACGACACCTCCGGGGTTTCGTCCTATCCATTTTGAGGAAGCGGTAAAGGCGGGTAAGCATATTTTTATGGAGAAACCCGTTGCTGTGGATATTCCCGGTATAAGAAAGGTGCTTGCGGCAGCGGAAGAAGCCAAAAAGAAAAAATTAAATGTTGTGGTAGGGTTACAGCGACGCTACCAGACGAATTATCGGGAAGCCATCAAACGTATACAGGACGGTGCCATCGGCGATGTGGTCTCTGGACAGGTTTATTGGAATAGTGGTGGGGTATGGGTTCGACCACGCAAACCAGAGCAATCCGAAATGGAATATCAGATGCGCAATTGGTTTTATTTTAACTGGCTTTGTGGTGATCATATTGTGGAACAACATGTGCATAATATTGATATAGCCAATTGGGTAAAAGGAAAATATCCTATTTCTATTCAAGGGACGGGCAGTAGAGCTCATCGAACAGGAAAGGATTATGGTGAAATCTACGATAACTTCGCTATTGAACTCACCTATGATGATGGCGCTGTGGTGTATAGCCAATGCAGACATTTTGAAGGTGTGTCCAATCGCGTAGATGAAACATTTCAAGCAACCGGAGGAAGGGCTTATCTCTCGGCGGGCAATCAAGCGGTGTTGTGGGATGCAAAAGGGAATGAAATATACCGTCATGATCCGAAAGGGAATCCCAATGCTTATCGACAGGAGCACAAAGAGCTTTTTGCGGCCATAGCAAAAAATGAATATGCTTTTGACGATACGCAACATGGAGCCTATAGTACACTTACAGGTATCATCGGCCGTATAGCTTGTTACACGGGTAAGGTAATTAAATGGGATGAGGCGATATCCTCAACAGTTGATTTATCTCCTAGTGTGTATGCTTGGGACGCGCTCCCTAGTATCGTTCCGAACGAAAATGGGGAATACCCTTATGCTATACCTGGAAAGAACACGGAACTTTATATCTAAAGGTGTTTAAAGGTGTATTTATATTATATTTAATAAACATAGGTTGTTTTGTTTATGCGCAACAACCTAAGTTTATTATTGACGGTCAGGCACAGGGTACTTCTTACGGTGTCCAATACTATGCGCCAAATTCTGTCGTTTCTAAAAGAGAAATAGATAGTGTGCTGAGCGTTATTGACAAGTCAATGTCTCTATATGATAACCAATCGCTTATAACGGCTTTTAATAAAGCAGATCAAAGTATAGCGTTGGATGAGCATATGAGTAATGTGGTAAGGCGTTCGTTCGAGATAAACCGTATATCGAAAGGGATTTTTGATATTACCGTAATGCCCCTAGTGAACTTGTGGGGATTTGGACCAAATCGTGTCAAGGAATTTCCGCAACCACAGATAATTGATAGCATATTACAATTCGTAGGAATGGATAAACTCGCATTAAATAATAACAATACGTTAACCAAGAAAGACAAGAGAGTACAGGTGGATTTAAATGGAATAGCACAGGGGTATTCCGTGGATGTTGTTTCTCAATTATTGGACAGTAAAGGTATTGAAAATTATTTGGTGGAATTAGGTGGGGAAATAAAGGTAAAAGGTTACAAGGATGTTCATGTTCCTTTTGAGATTGCTATCGAAAGCCCTAAAAACGGAAAGTATTCGGATGTTATATTGCAATTGACAGATAGGGCGGTAACTACGTCTGGAAACTATCGACGGGCTTTTGATGTTGATGGTCGCCGTATTCATCACCATATCAATCCCAGCGATGGTTATCCTGTGCAAAACAACGTTACGAGTGTTACGGTTATTGCACGTACAGCGATGGATGCAGATGGTTATGATAATGTTTTTATGGCAATGACGCCAGAAGAAGGTGTAAATTTAGCCAATAGCTTAAAGGATATTGAGGTCTATATTATTTATGAGGATAATGGTCAATTTAAAGAAGCTTTTTCGGCAGGATTTCATCAATATATAAGGAATAATTAACCGATTAAATTTAATATAATGAAACGAGGAGATTTTATAAAAAGTGGAGCGGCACTTATTGGAAGTGCAACGCTTTTAGGAAATGAAACGATGGCAACAACAACACAAAATAAAGAGGGAAATACCTTCCAATTAGATTATGCTCCACATCAAGGCATGTTTTCGACGACAGCGGGTAAAGACTTTGTGGATGAAATCAAGTACATGCACGAACTCGGGTTCCGCAGTATCGAAGACAATGGCTTACCAACCCGGCCGGTAGAAGAGCAAGTGAAAGTGGGAGAGACCTTGGCAAAATTGGGGATGCGCATGGGCGTATTTGTTGTACCTAAAGGCGGAAACGGTGCGAATACATTAGCTGCAGGGAAACAGGAACATATCGACATCTTCTTGAAAGGATGTAGAGAATCGGTGGAAGTTGCAAAACGTGTTAACGCCAAATGGGTAACGGTTGTTCCTGGCAATTATCAGCGTAACTTACCTATAGGTGTGCAAACGGCTAATGTGATTGATGGATTAAAACGCGGTGCTGAAATTTTTGAACCACATGGTATCACGATGGTATTGGAACCATTAAGCGATACGCCGGACTTATTTCTTCGTTTCACCGATCAAACATATGAGATCTGTAAGGCAGTAGGAAGTCCATCTTGTAAGATTCTATATGATGCGTACCATCAACAAAAAAATGAGGGAAATCTTATCAACCTTATGGACATGTGCTGGAGCGAAATTGCTTATATCCAAGTAGGAGATAATCCAGGCAGAAAGGAGCCTACGACTGGAGAGATCAATTATAAAAATGTATTCAAATGGTTGAAAGAAAAGGGGTATACCGGTATTGTTGGAATGGAACACGGCATGTCAAAATCGGGTGTAGAGGGAGAAAAATCCTTGGTCGCCGCTTACCGAGAGGTCGACAATTTTTAAGTGCATTATAGAATATAAAGGAGAAGTAATATATTTATACAGAAATAAACCTATTAGCAGATGTCAACATCCATAAGATTTAAATTGTCGTTTATGATGTTCCTCGAATTTTTTATTTGGGGAGCATGGTTCGTAACATTGGGAACTTTCCTGATTCAAAATTTACAAGCGGAACCCTTTCAAATTTCCAACGTATTTTCGACGCAATCACTCGGCGCTATTATTGCGCCTTTCATTATTGGTATGATTGCCGACCGATATTTTAATGCGGAAAGGATTCTGGCTATACTACATTTAGTTGGTGCGGTTCTGATGTTCCAAATGTATAAGGCGACCGATATCGCTACTTTTTATCCTTATGTTTTGGTGTATATGATTCTTTATATGCCTACATTGGCATTGGTGAATTCGGTTTCTTTCCGACAGCTAACCAATCCGGAAACTCAATTTTCAAGTATTCGTGTATGGGGTACAATTGGTTGGATTATAGCTGGTTTGGCCATTAGTTTCTTATTTCGATGGGATTCACCCGAAGGTGCACAAGAGGGTGCTTTACGGAACACTTTTTTGATGGCAGGTGTCGCTTCTGCAATATTGGGGCTATTCTCGTTCACCTTACCTAAAACGCCTCCGATAAAAGTAGATTCTGGGGATAAACCATCATTTGCTTCTATCATTGGTTTAGACGCTATAAAGCTGTTGAAAGATAGAAACTTTTTGATTTTCTTTATTTCATCTATCTTGATATGTATACCCTTAGCTTTTTATTATTCTAATGCCAATCCTTTTTTGGTGGAAATTGGTTTATCAAATGCAACGGGAAAAATGGCTATTGGACAGGTTTCTGAAGCTGTATTTTTATTATTGCTTCCTGTATTGTTTGTCCGGTTTGGTTTTAAAAAGACTATTCTAATCGGCATGCTGGCATGGGTGGTGCGTTATCTTTTGTTTGCATATGGAAATGCGGGAGATTTATCGTTCATGTTAATTATCGGTATTGCTCTACATGGTATTTGCTACGATTTCTTCTTTGTTTCGGGACAGATTTATACAGATAGCAAAGCGGGAGTAAAATATAAAAGTGCGGCTCAAGGGCTGATTACCTTAGCAACCTACGGTGTGGGGCAGTTAATAGGTTTTTGGGTTGCTGGTTTTATTGGAGACAAATATCAAAGTATTAAAGAAACAGATGTAGCTGCGTTTTGGCAACAAACATGGATTGTGCCAGCGGGTATTGCATTTGTCGTCATGATATTGTTCATGATTTTATTTAAAAATGAGAAAATAGAGAGTAAAACAGTATAAACAACAAAACTAAAAATAGAAAAGTATGGCAGATAATGTATACGATGCAATTGTCATCGGATCAGGCATCAGCGGTGGTTGGGCAGCGAAAGAGTTGACGGAGAAAGGGCTGAAAACCATTATGCTAGAGCGTGGGAGAAACGTTGAGCATATAAAAGACTATCACGCGAATAAAGATACATGGGAATATCCGCATAGAGGGGGGCGGACCAAACAAATGGAGAAAGATTATCCTGTGTTGAAGCGAGATTATCCATTGAATGAGAAGAATTTAGATTTTTGGGTAAACGAAAAAGAAAGTCCCTATACAGAAAAAAAACGGTTTGACTGGTATCGCGGCTACCATGTGGGGGGGCGTTCACTTATGTGGGGACGTCAGAGTTATCGTTTTTCTGATTTAGATTTTGAAGCAAATATAAAAGATGGCCATGGTACAGATTGGCCGATTCGGTACGCTGATATAGCACCGTGGTACAGCTATGCGGAGAAATGGGCGGGTATTTCTGGTAACCGTGACGGTTTAGATGTGTTACCAGATGGTGATTTCCTGCCAGCAATGGATTTTAATGTGGTGGAGAAAGATCTAGCTGCTCGCTTACAAAAAGAATACAGTGGAAAACGCCACTTTATTATGGGACGAACAGCCAACATCACCAAACCTCATCACGGACGTGTTAACTGTCAATATCAAAACCAATGTTGGTTGGGATGTAACTTCGGCGCTTATTTCAGTACGCAGTCTTCGACATTGCCTCCGGCTATGGCAACGGGAAACTTAACGCTTCGTCCGTTTTCTATTGTAACACGTATCCTATACGATAAGGATACGCAAAAGGCAACAGGAGTGGAGATTGTTGATGCAGAAACCAACAAAACATATGAATTTCATGCGAAAGTTATCTTTGTATGTGCTTCGGCATTTAATTCGACATGGGTATTGATGAATTCGGCTACCGATGTTTGGGAAGATGGCTTAGGAAGTAGTTCTGGCGAGCTTGGTCATAATGCTATGGATCACCATTTCCGCTGTGGGGCCGGTGGCACGATAGAAGGTTATGAGGATAAATATATTTTTGGAAGACGGCCAACGGGCTTATATGTGCCTCGCTTTGTAAATATACCGAGCGATGATAAAAAGCGTGATTATGTTCGTGGATTTGGTTACCAAGGTGCTGCAAGCCGTGGCAGATGGCAGGGTGAAGTTGCTGAAATGAGCGTTGGTGGCGATTGGAAAGATGCGATGTTGGAACCAGGTAACTGGAGTGTCGGCTTTGGCGCATTTGGCGAAATATTGCCTTACCATGAAAATAGGATTTATCTCGATAAGGATAAAAAAGATAAGTGGGGCTTACCGGTATTGGCGATGGACATGGAAATTAAGGATAACGAATGGAAAATGCGTCCGGATATGATGAATGAGATGAAAGAGATGTTGGAGAAAATCGGCGTTAAAAACGTTCATACCTACGATAATACGTATGGATTTGGCCAAGGAATTCACGAAATGGGAACGGCTCGAATGGGAACTGATCCAAAAAATTCAGTTTTGAATAAACATAATCAGGTTTGGGATGCAAAAAATGTGTTCGTGACTGACGGTGCTGCCATGACATCGGCAGCTTGTGTCAACCCGTCATTAACTTATATGGCGTTAACGGCACGTGCGGTCGATTTTGCAGTGAGCGAGCTTAAGAAAGGAAATCTATAAATCAGCTTATCTACGATAAAGTATCAAATCATGAAAGAAACAAATAGTTCAAGAAGGAATTTTATAAAGGGCGCAGCTTTAGCGGCGGCAGGTTTTATGATCGTCCCGCGGCATGTCCTTGGCGGAAATGGATTTACTGCACCAAGTGATAGATTATCTATCGCTGGAATAGGTGTGGGAGGCAAGGGGCATGGGGATATTATGTCTTTTCACAAAAGTGGGAAAGCAGAGATCGCATTCTTATGCGATGTTGATGACCGTCGTGCTGCGGGAACCGTTAAAAATTTTCCGAAAGCGAAATATTACAAAGATTATCGGGAAATGCTGGACAAGGAACATAAGCATATAGATGCTGTTTCGATCTCTACTCCTGACCATGGTCATGCGATTCAAACCTTAGCTGCTATGGAATTGGGTAAGCACGTATATGTGCAAAAACCGTTAACACATGATGTTTGGGAAGCGCGTGTATTGACAGAAGCAGCAAAAAAATATAAAGTCGTAACACAAATGGGGAACCAAGGTGCTTCCAACGATGGTCCCAGAGAGATTAGGGAATGGTATGAGGCTGGTTTAATTGGCGATGTACACACCATTTACTGTTGGACGGATAGACCCGTATGGCCGTCGGGAATTCCATGGCCGACGCAAACAGCACCTGTACCAAATGAGTTGGATTGGGATCTTTGGCTGGGAACAGCTCCGTACAAAGACTATATTGAAAAATTGGTGCCATTCAACTGGCGAGGTTGGTGGGATTATGGAACTGGTGCGTTAGGAGATATGGGGTGCCACCTTTTGGAAGTACCTTTTAGTACCTTAGGCCTTCAATATGTAAAGGATGTGCAGGCTACGGTAGGTACGATCTATGTGGATGAATTCAAACGAGGCTATTTTCCGGAAAGCTGTCCACCGTCAAGTCATGTTACCATGACCTTCCCTAAAACCGAGAAGACCAGTGGGCCAATTACATTACATTGGATGGATGGAGGGATACAGCCCGCACGTCCAGATGAATTAGAACCTAATGAAGTTTTCGGTGATGGTGGTAACGGTATCTTGATTGTTGGAACAAAAGGAAAGCTGTTAGCAGATACTTATGGTGATAATGCCCGATTGCTTCCAACTAGCCGTAAAGAAACTGTAGCGCAGAAATATGCTCGTGTTCCAGGTAAAGCAAGTGGTCACTACGCGCAATGGGTAGAAGCTTGTATCGCAGGCTATGGAAATATGGAAGTAAGTGCGCCATTTGAGATTTCGGGCCCGCTTACCGAAGCAATCCTTATGGCTAACTTAGCGATTCGTGGTGCGGATCTTAAGGTAGACAATAAATTTCCTGGAAGGAACCTTAAATTACTATGGGATAAGGATCAAATGAAAGTAACTAACTTTGACCTGGTAAATCAGTTTGTGAAAAGGGAATACCGTCAGGGATGGGATATAAATTATAATATTTAATTTTAAGCAGATTGAAATGAATAGAAGAGAAGCAATTCAACGTGTGGCCATGCTTATTGGAGGCTCTGTTATCGGAGCTAACTTATTCTTAGAAGGGTGTACAAGACCGGCTTCTAAGGATGTCGCCGTATTGTTTGAAAAAGATAAAATGAATTTTCTAGGAGATCTTGCAGAGGCAATTTTGCCAAAGACATCTACACCCGGCGCAAAAGAAGCTGGTGTGGGCGAGTTTATCCCTGTCATGATCCGAGATTGTTATGATCCACAAGATCAAAAGGCTTTCTTAGAAGGGTTAGATGGAGTCGATGCGAAAGCAAACACGGAATTTGGAAAAAAATTCCAGGAACTGTCAAAAGATGAGCAGTTACAGTTTGTCAATATGTTGGACAAAGAAGCCAAAGAATTCCAAAAAGAAAGAGGGCAGAAACAACGTGAACTCAATGAAGAAGCAGAAAAAAATGGGAAGAAAGCAGAAGACGTGGAGCAACTTCCAAATCATTTCTTTCACATGTTAAAACAATTAACATTGACCGGATTTTTCACTTCAGAGGTTGGTATGACCAAAGCGTTACGCTATGTTAAGATTCCAGGAAAATACGATGGTAACTATCCGTATAAAAAAGGCGACAGAGCATTTGCATAATAGCGGAAGTAAGCACTAGACAGTGAATGTCAATTTGGGAAACATCCAAGCGAGATATATCTTGTTTGGATGTTTTTTTATTGAGTGGCCTCAGGTGCAAATAAATGTTAAAAATCAAGCAATATTGTAAAGAAATTGTTGTTATGTATAAAACATTAACGTCAAATATTTATATTTAATAGACGCTTTTATGCGAGATTAATTTAGTGAATTACATAAATAAGCCCTTACTATATGACAGCGCAAATTATCGAAAAAGAACGTATTGGTGAATATAAAATCATTCCGGCCGAGGTAGACAACACAGCTGTATTGTATGATAAGTTACGGTCAGCACAGCGATTGGGAAATGAGTTTAAATCCAAAACAACTATTGTCTTCCAAACGGAGGATGGGCCTAAACGAATCGAGACTACTGTTTGGTCATTGACGGACCGGTATATCCAGATTAAAAATGGTGTCCTTATCCCTTTAAAATCAATTATCAAAGTTAGTCTTTAAATACCAGGCCGATCAATGGAATTCGGACGATCGGCCTCGTTTGTATCTATGTTTCTTATCTTTGTTCGCATCCTACCGCCAAATATTATTTTGTTAATAAGTTATATATTCTGAAAACCAATCTATTATAATTGTAATATAAAGTAATAGTTTAAATAATTCGAAAAAAGGATGTGCAGTCATCGAATTTCCGCCAAATTATATTTTGTTTTTACTTTTTTATTTACATAATTAATTCTTTATCAGTAATTTATATTACATAAATAAACCAATTATTCATATCTTTCATAGGCAGATATAAACGTTTTACGCATTTGTTTAAACTGCTCGATTACATGGGCGATAAATTCTTCATCTATTAATTCAAATACACCATTCACACCGCCAACAATATCGGTCTCCGCTAGTTTATAAGATTGCTCAAGCACACCCTGTTCAAATTTAATGATGAACTTTTGGTTTATCGAAAAAATAGATATTTTACAATCGGGATGGGGGAGTTCTGCTACTATTCTCATATATTAAAAATTAGATAAAAATAAAGCTCCACAATGAAATTGTGGAGCTTTCGAATTTACGATGAATTCTGGATTAAACCAATCCTTGTGCCTTCATCGCGGCACCAACTTTAATGAAGCCTCCGATGTTTGCACCTTTTAAATAATTGATATATCCATCTTCTTCCTTGCCGTATTTCAAACAAGTTTTATGGATGTTATCCATAATACCTTTCAAACGGGCATCTACTTTTTCCGACGACCATTGCTGTCCAATCGAATTCTGCGACATTTCTAAGCCAGAAACTGCTACGCCACCCGCATTTGCCGCCTTACCCGGGGCAAAGTGGATCTTTGCTTTATGGAACACTTTAATAGCCTCTGCAGTGGAGGGCATGTTAGCACCCTCAGCAACACATACACAACCGTGTTTAACAAGTTGCTTCGCATCTTCCTGATCTAATTCATTTTGTGTAGCACAAGGAAGGGCAATATCACACTTGATGTGCCAAGGGGTTTTGCCTGCATGAAAAGATGCTGCTTTAAATTTCTGTGGATATCGCGATAATTCCCGTCCTAAAGTACTTACATAAGATAGTTTTTCTAACGTTAATCCCTCTGGGTCATGCAACGTTCCTGTACTATTCGATAATGAAATTACTTTAGCGCCTAAATGTATAGCCTTTTCTGCGGCATAGTAGGCCACATTACCTGCGCCTGATATCGCTATCGTTTTTCCTGTAATCTCTTCGTCTATATTCTCAAAAATACATTCGACAAAATAGAGTAGGCCGTATCCGGTAGCCTCTGGGCGAATAAATGAACCTCCCCAGTGTTTACCTTTTCCTGTCAATACGCCTGTAAAGTTATTCTGAATACGTTTATATTGACCGAACATGTATCCGACCTCACGTTCGCCTACGCCTATATCTCCAGCAGGAACATCGGTTTCTGCCCCGATATGGCGGTAGAGTTCTGTCATGAAACTTTGGCAAAAGCGCATAATTTCCATATTCGATTTGCCTTTAGGATCAAAGTCTGAACCACCTTTTCCTCCACCAAGAGGTATTCCAGTTAAGCTGTTTTTGAATACCTGCTCGAACGCCAAAAATTTTAAAATACTAAGGTTTACCGTGGGAGAGAAGCGAAGTCCTCCTTTATAAGGCCCGATAGCACTGTTCATTTGTACGCGATAACCGCGGTTTACCTGAACTTCATTTTTATCGTTTAGCCAGGCTACTCGGAAAGAAACAACGCGCTCTGGCTCGATAATGCGTTCTAATATTTTTAAATCACTCCAAGTTGGGTGACGCTCGTTAATATAAGGTATCAAATCTTCAGTAACCTCGGCAACAGCCTGTAAAAATTCTGGTTCGTTCGGATTTTTCTCCTCAACGTATTTAATAAACTTCTTAAAGTTAAGTGACATTTGTTATTAATTATAGTTGTTATTTTCCCTCAGATTGCTAATTTATTAAAAAAAATCGAAAAACTGCGAGCAGCTATTAAAATAATGCAGGTAGGAAAGCAAACGAATTCACTTGGATTGGTGTTGAAATTGGATAAAAAGGGGATGTATATAATTTACTATTTAACATAATGTCAATTATAGATCTTATAGAAATAGTGATGTATAAGAAAGGGCCACACTTACTTTATCAGTGTGGCCCTTTTTGTTTCGCTTGAAGGTGAAAGATTAAGCTACGTCTTCGATCATTAAAGCACCGACCGTTAAATTTGTTCTTGGGTCGATTAATATACCTTGCGAATTTTCAGGAAATTCGCGGTTTAAATCAAAGACAACTTCGCCAGCGGCTTTAAGTTCAACTTTCGCAATATCGTTGAGGCTGATATCAGCGTCGTATTGCTTGTCCTGTGTATTCACATCAAATTTATACAGGACGTCAGCCACTTTGACTTTCGTGACAGTAGTGTGGTTCTGAAGCAGATAAACTTGATCTTTATCTAAAGGTTTGTTATCAAACCAACAAATGTTAGCTTGAAAATTTCTTTCCGCTAGCGGTGGACAAGAAGCAGCCACCAAGATGTCCCCTCTCGAAATGTCGATATCATCGGTTAGATGCACGATAACGGACTGACCATGTTGTGCTTGATCTAACGATTGTTCAGCTAATTCGATACTTTTCACCGTACTTCTTACACCACTAGGAAGTACAACAACTTCGTCTCCCGTGGTTAGCCCATCTCCCAAAACACGACCGGCATACCCCCTATAATCGTGTAAATCTTCTGTCTGCGGACGTACTATCCATTGCACAGGAAAGCGCCAAGGTTGTGTTTTTTTGTCTTCTATACTAATTGTTTCCAGGTAATCTAATAACGAAGCTCCATCATACCAAGATATTCGTTCGGAACGGCTTACAATATTATCACCTTTTAATGCCGATACAGGTATAAAATCTACATTTTCGAGACCTAATCGGTTTGCTAATATCATGTAATCCGATTTTATTTTTTCATAAACAAACGGATCAAATCCAACCATATCCATTTTATTGACACAAACGAGAACTTTTTTCAATGACAGTAACTTCGCAAGGAACGAGTGACGCTTCGTTTGTTCGATAACGCCTTTGCGCGCATCGATGAGGATGATAATCAGTTCAGAGTTTGAAGCACCGGTTATCATATTACGCGTATATTGTATATGGCCAGGCGCATCCGCAATAATAAATTTTCTTTTTTCTGTTTGAA
This sequence comes from Sphingobacterium arenae, assembly GCF_014692505.1. Taxonomy (GTDB): domain Bacteria; phylum Bacteroidota; class Bacteroidia; order Sphingobacteriales; family Sphingobacteriaceae; genus Sphingobacterium; species Sphingobacterium arenae. The sequence goes on from NZ_JACNYK010000002.1 coordinate 57,162, forward strand.
AATATTTATATGCGACGTCGATAGTAATTCCTTGTTCGCGCTCCGCTTTTAGACCATCTGTTAAAATTGCAAGGTCAACGGTTCCGTCATTATTTTTTCTGTTGGCCTTTTTTATAGCTTCTAACTGATCGTCTAAAATGGAATTTGTATCATATAACAATCTACCAATCAACGTACTTTTGCCGTCGTCTACAGAGCCTGCCGTTATAAATTTCAGTATGTTCATTTCTCTCTAGCTTACTTCCTTAAAAATATCCCTGTTTTTTACGTTCTTCCATTGCCGCTTCCGAAACCTTATCATCCATCCTTGCGCCTCTCTCACTTACCGTTGAAGCCTTTATTTCTTCGATGATATCATCAAGCTCCGTCGCTACCGAATCTACAGATGCGGTACAGGTCATGTCGCCTACTGTTCTGAAACGAACGGACTTATGCTCTACAATATCCTCTCCATCGATTTGAAGAAATGGTGCTGCCGCCATCCATTGTCCATTGCGCAACACGACATCTCGTTCGTGACTAAAATATATAGAAGGTAATGCTATATTTTCTCTTTTAATATAGTTCCAAACATCCAATTCTGTCCAGTTTGAAATCGGAAACACACGCACATTTTCTCCTTTATGAATTTTACCGTTTAGGATACTCCATAGTTCAGGACGTTGACGCTTTGGATCCCATTGTCCAAATTCGTCACGTACAGAAAAAATACGTTCTTTTGCTCTCGCTTTTTCCTCATCTCGACGAGCCCCTCCTATACATGCGTCAAAACCGTATTTCTCAATCGTATCCAAAAGTGTAACGGTCTGTAAAGGATTTCGACTTGCGTTTTTCCCCCTTTGCTCTACAGCTTTTCCTTGATCGATACTTTCTTGAACCAATCCGACAATGAGTTTCTCTCCTAACTGTTCAACCAACCAGTCTCTAAACTCTATTGTTTCTGGAAAGTTATGTCCGGTATCGATATGCACAAGCGGAAAGGGAAATTTACCTGGGCGAAATGCTTTTTTAGCCAAATGGACTAACGTTATTGAATCTTTTCCTCCTGAGAACAAAAGTGCAGGATTCTCAAATTGTCCGGCTACCTCACGCAGAATATATATTGCCTCCGCTTCTAAATGATCTAAATAATCCATTTTCTATTTATAATCTGTTGACTGTTTTATTGTGTAACATGTAGACCACATTCTTTTTTACTCTTATCTTCCCACCACCATCGACCAGCACGGAAATCCTCCCCTTCACGTATGGCCCGTGTACAAGGCTGACAGCCTATACTCGGAAAACCCTTGTCATGTAAAGGATTATAGGGTATGCCATTTTTTCTGAGAAAGTCTTCTACCTCTTTTAATGTCCAATGGAACAAAGGGTGTATTTTAATGATATTGTTCGCCGCATCCCACTCCACGTTTTCCATATCTTCTCGATTGGAAGACTGTTCGGCTCGGATGCCTGTAAGCCATATTTCAAACCCTTCTATAGCTCGACGTAAAGGCTCTATTTTACGGATATAGCAACATTCCTTTCTATTTTCTACTGATTCATAGAAACTGGATGGTCCCTTTTCTGTGACCATTTTCTCTACATTGGCGGTATTTGGATAGTAAGCTTGGATCGGAAGTTTGTATTTTTCCAACGTTCGGTTCCATACATAATATGTTTCGGGGAAAAGACGCCCAGTCTCCAATGTAAAAAGAGAAATTTCTTTACCTGACTGCGCAATGAGGTGTGTTACAACCTGATCTTCTATCCCGAAAGATGTAGAAAAAACTGTTCTTGAACCATATTTTCGTTGCACATGTTCAATGATTTCTGCGGCATTCAAACCCTGTATTTCTCGCTTAATTTGTGCTATCATACGATTTCTTAACTAAAACGTCCTTTGTATGCTCATTTAGGGCACGTACTTTTTCTTGGAAGTCCCCCTTTAAATTATCCCTTAACTGTCCCATTAATTCGAGTGTTTCATCGATTTCTTCGGGAAGTAGGTCGTAGAGAAACTCCTTGAGTCGCTTGGCCATTGTGGGGGATTTACCATTTGTGGATATTCCTATTTTTAGATTACCTTTTTGGACTACTGAACCTAGATAGAAATCGCATAGTGCAGGTTTATCCGCTACGTTCAATAAAATGTGATGTTTGCTAGCTATCCGACGGATTTGCGCGTTCAATCTCGTGTTGTTTGTTGCTAGCATGATTAAATCTACGTTTTCAACATCGCTTTCATCAAAAGCCCGCTCCGAGACTTGGATATTCAACTTCTCTTTAACGAGCGCATGCACCTCCGGACTCACTTCTGTTGCCACAATATGTATTTTCGCCGCAGGTGAATTTGCTAAAATTGCCTCTAATTTTTCCAATCCAACATTGCCAGCGCCCACCAATAACATTTTGATCTGATGAAGTTTTACATATATGGGAAACAAGTTGTTCATGCTAAACAGAAAGTGACGGAAGTTCTTTTTTTAAATTTTCAAATGCATGGTGTTTAGCTACGACCTCGCCCAAAACGATAATCGCCGGAACACCAACTAGACTCCGCTCGGCTTCTTGTAAGATATTATCTATTCGTCCTAAAGCAATTCGTTCGTTTGGTAATGATCCATTTTGTATTAGTGCTATCGGTAGTTGGCCTTTGTCATGTTGTTGATAAAAAGCAACAATCTGCGCTAATTTAGCATATCCCATAAGCACTACAACTGTAGCATTGGTGTGTACAGCCGATTGCAGATCGTCCGACAAACGTCCATCCGATGTAGCGCCCGTAATCACCCAAAAACTTTCACTGATTCCGCGATATGTTAAAGGAATCTGTTGTAATCCTGTCAAACCTACAGAAGAAGATATGCCCGGTATTACAGCTGTAGGGATGTCGAACCGTCTGACGTAATCTATCTCTTCTCCTCCCCGTCCAAATACAAATGGATCTCCCCCTTTTAAACGTACGACATGGCCATGAGTCAGTGCATAATCGACAAGAAGTTTATTAATGTAATCTTGCGACGTGGATATTCTTTCCGCTCTTTTTCCTACATAAATCAATGTACAAGATGACTTTGCATAAGATAATAGTTCTTCGTTCACCAAAGCATCATATAGGATAACATCAGCTTCTCGTATGGCCTTTATTCCCTTCAAGGTGATCAATTCTGGATCTCCCGGACCCGCTCCTACCAACGTCACTTTTGGTACTATATGTTTGTTTTCTTGTTGCATGACTATTTTTCCAACACAGCTTCTCGCTGTGATTTAGTTTGTTCTAAAAATTGTTGTGCTTGTATAAAATATGCTTGCGCAAATTCTAACGTCGGCTCGTTTTTGCTGATCTGAAGAACTACATCTGCAAAACTCTTTTGTTCAAAATCAAATTCTCCGGTTTCTACAAAATGGGTATCAAAGTCTTTGATAATACCAATCTGTGTGCTGCTGTGTATTTGTTTATCCAATAATAATGCTTTTGCGCTATTAATAAAGGAACTGTACGTATGGTAGATCCCATCAGCATATGCTCCCTCCTTTATGGATAAATCCGCATAATGCAATTTCTCTTGTGAGTCCACTAACAGGGCGGCAACAAGGTCGATAATCACACCGGCACATTCGCCTACACCTATCGCACGTATGAATTCTGAATCTTGTCCCCAGTCCACATACTCGTCGTCCACTACTGTACTTTGATCCGCCAATGGTTTCAAAAGCTGATAGAAATAATCTTTGCCTAAACCATCGTAATAGTCTAAGAAACTCTTATAATCATTTGCCTTGGCGCTATAATCATCAAGTACGGTTCGTAATACCTGCGGGGCACGTTTAGACGGAACTTTGATTACTTTATCGGCAGCGCGGCCCTCGCCATTGCCAACAGCGCCGCCTCCCAACAATACTTGTACTGTAGGCATAATCTTTCCGTTGACTTTCATAGAGCTACCATGAAATCCGATATGCGCAATACCGTGTTGGCCGCAACTGTTCATACAGCCCGAAATTTTTATCTTGATTTCTTTGTTGTGAATAAAATCGATATATTCTTCATAAATAACAGATTCCAGCACACGGGACAACTCCATAGAGTTCGATATACCTAGGTTACAGGTGTCGGTTCCCGGACAGGTGGTTACATCGGCAACGCTATCATGTCCAGGCTCTGTCAATCCTAATGTGTCTAATGCGAGAAACAATTCAGGAAGGTTGTCATATGGAACATATTTAAGCAACAATCCTTGGTTGATCGTAACCCGCATATCATCCGCGATAAGATGACGTACAGAGGCCACCAGCTTACGAGCGATATCGGTAGACATATCTCCAGTTTTAGCCTTTATGAATACGCCATAATATCCCGGCTGCTTCTGCTCAAAAATATTTGTTGTTCTCCATTGTTCATAGGCCAATTGTCTACTAGCAGGAATTTCTACTTTAATTACTGCAGGAGTAGGTGGAATAGGCTCTAGGACAGTATCTCGATCAATTTTATATGTCTTTACTTTATTCGCGACCTGTTCTTCGGCAGCCATTTTTACAAATTCATCAAAACCGACTTTATTCAATAAGAATTTTAAACGCGCCTTATTTCTGTTAGAACGCTCTCCATATATGCCAAATACACGTATAACCGACTCCGCGAAAGGAATAATATGATCCTCGTGCATAAATTCCGAAACCGCTTGTCCGATATAAGGTTGTGCCCCTAGACTTCCTCCAAGTACGACTTTGAACCCTCTAATTTCTTGGTCATTTTCGTATTGCACTTTTGGAATAAAGCCAATATCATGAATAAAAGAAAGTGCCGTATCCTCTTCACTGGACGAAAAACCAAATTTGAATTTTCTTCCTAACTCCGTACTAACGGGGTTGCCTAAGAAATACTTAAAGAAACCATGTGCATAGGGAGCGACATCAAACGGCTCATTGGGATCTATACCTGCTACACAGGAAGCAGTGACGTTTCGCACCGTATTACTACATGCCTCACGAATGGTGATATCATCTTCAGATAATTTAGCCCATAACTCTGGTGTTCTATCCAAACTCACATAGTGTATCTGAATATCTTGACGGGTCGTAAAATGCAGGTTTGAAGAAGCATATTCATCAGACACATCAGCAATCTTAAGCAGTTGCTTAAATGTCAACTTACCAAATGGAATTTTGATGCGTACCATCTGTACACCGGGTTGACGTTGTCCGTAGATACCACGTGCCAGTCTTAAAGATTTAAATTTATCTTCGACTATCTGCCCTTCCCTATAGGCACGAATATTCTTTTCTAAATCGATAATCTCTTGTGGAACAACCGGATTTTCTAACTCTGTTCGGAAACTTTGCATGAACCTAAACTCTTTTCTATTTACGAATTCTCTAATTTACTCCTCAATATGGCTACATTTTATCAATAGCACATGGGCAAAGTTATAAAATTTTTATCTATTAATAATACAAAATCTACCAATTTAGTATATATTTGTGTGAAGTTTTCTGAAGCGATTCAAATGCAAGTTCAGTGAAAATACATAATTATTTAATATACAGCATTTTATATATATTTCTATTCATTTCATGCGCCCCCAAAATTAAAGAAGGGTACGACGAAAAAAAAGGTTATATCGGGAATATATCTATTTCGGGAGCATTTGCTCTATATCCTATCGCGGTATTATGGAGTGAAGATTTTAAAAAGGAGAACCCGCACGTACGGTTTAATATTTCGGCAGGTGGTGCTGGCAAGGGTATTTCCGACGTATTATCCAATATGGTGGATATCGGTCTGGTATCCCGCGATTTACATAAACAGGAACTTGAACGCGGTGCTTATCCTATACAGGTAGCGAAAGATGCTGTAGTAGGTTCTTTTAATTGCAATCATCCGAATTATGCTCTTCTTAAGGAACGTGGGTTGACACGAGCGGAATTAGAAGGGGTTTTTGTACATCGTCGATATAAGCTTTGGAGCGACATCGATGATCGTTTCATCAATAAACCGATCGAAGTTTATGTACGTTCGGATGCTGCGGGAGCTGCGGAAACTTGGGCAAAGTTTCTCGGCGTACACCAAGAGGGGTTAAAAGGTGTGGGAATATTCGGAGATCCCGGCTTGGTACAGGCGATTAAGGATAAGCCTCTTTCGATCGGCTTCAGCAATGTCAATTTTGTTTATAACCTCAAAACAAAGAAAACAGTCGAAAATATAGCTGTTCTCCCACTGGACCTGAATGGTAATGGGTATGTTGATAAAGAAGAATATTTCTATGATCACCTAGATTCCTTAACGCAAGCTGTTGCCACCAATCATTACCCTTCGCCCCCCTCCCGGGATCTGACATTTGTCATCCGGGCTGATAACAAGACAAAATTATTGGCTGCTTTTATACGATTTGTCCTCGAAAAGGAGCAACAGGGCTACTTACTCGAAAATGGATACGTTCCTTTGAACGATGAGATAAAGAATAATGAATTAACTAAATTAAAGTGAGCTGGAGATTATTAAAAGATAAGCTTATACGACAGAGTTTTGCTGCGATGTTGATTTTATCCCTCGTCGTTATCGCCGTTATACTTATCGGGCTGGGATTAAAATCAATACCGTTGCTGCGTGCGGAAGATTTAGGAACTATACTTACAGAAAGTGTATGGTCGCCATTGAATGGCAGTTTTGGTTTTTTCCCTTTCATTATGGGGACGGTATGGGTAACTTTTATTTCGCTCATTATTGCCGTACCGCTTTGTATTTTGGCCTCGACTTATCTGGTAGAGTATGCTGATGATGCACTGCGGAAGATGGTTTTACCTTTAGTGAATGTTTTGGCGGCCATTCCGCCTGTGCTATATGGCGTTTGGGGGGTATTGTTTGTCGTGCCTTTTTTGAGCGAATATATTGCTCCTATTGTGGGGGCTGAAACTACAGGCTATACCGTATTCGCCGGCGGAATTGTTTTGGCCGTAATGATTTTCCCCATCATGGTGAGCATTATGGTGGAAGTACTCCAAACTATTCCTTATGAACTGAAAGCTGCCTCGCTATCATTAGGCGCAACCAAATGGGAAACGATCGTCAAAGTAATCTTGGTGAAATCAAGACCGGGATTAGTTGCGGCGGTTGTTTTAGGGATTTCTCGTGCCTTTGGCGAAACAATAGCCGTTCTCATGGTCTGCGGAAATATCCCGCAGGTTCCGAAATCGTTCTTCGATGCTGGCTATCCATTACCGGCTTTAATCGCGAATAACTTCGGGGAGATGATGTCTATACCCTTGTATGATTCTGCATTGATGTTTGCAGCTTTATTGTTATTTACACTCATTTTTGGATTCAATTTAATATCGCGCATAATTCTCAATAGACTGGAGGGAAAAGCATAATGTCAAATGTAAATAAACGACTATTTAAAGAAAAAATAGCGAAGGTAGCTATGCAGGTTTCGGGTATAACTATTACGGGCTCTCTTTTCTTTATCATAGGTACAATTCTTTACAAGGGAATTCCGTATCTGTCTTGGGATATCATTAGCCAGGTGCCAAAAGGGGGATTTTATATGGGTAAAGAAGGCGGTATTCTAAATGCTATTTTAGGTTCGTTATATTTGGCAACCTCTTCTACTATACTCGCGACGCTTCTCGGAGTTCCCATTTCGGTGTTTCTGAACGTTTATGTAAAGAGTGGCTCTTTTCTAGAACGTTCATGCAAATTATTATTTGATGTGCTTTTTGGCATCCCTTCTATTGTATATGGCGCCATCGCCTTCAGTATCATGGTTTGGGTGGGTATCCGAGCCTCCTTACTGGGTGGAATAATTACGATTACCTTATTAACTATCCCTATTGTCGTTCGAACCATAGATGAGTTGCTAAGAACGATTCCGATCGATTTGAAACACGTGACCTTTTCGTTAGGTGCAACCCGATGGGAAACGGCAAAAATATGTCTAAAATACATCAAGCCCGGTGTTTTCACCGCTATACTACTAGCTTTTGGACGTGCTATTGGGGATGTTGCCGGTGTTTTGTTAACCACCGGATTTAGTGATAACTTGCCCAAATATATAGACGAACCCGCTGCCACCTTACCCTTAGCTATTTTCTTTCAATTGAGCAGCCCCATTCCGGAAGTACAAGGACGCGCCTATGCTTCCGCTCTAGTTTTAACATTTATTATATTAGTTATCGTCATATGCACACACCTGCTGGCATCCAAGCAACGGAAACACAAGATTTAATGAACGCTTCCCGTCCTCATATTCAAATTAAAGATCTAAATGTTACCATTGAAGGTAAACGTATTTTAAAGAATATAAACTTATCTATCCCCAATAATTCGATTACCTCTATTATTGGCCCGTCTGGCTGTGGAAAAACTACCCTACTTAAGACCTTAAATCGTCTTGTAGACGATACAAAGGGACTGGAGATCAGTGGGTCTGTTCTGGTGAATGGGGAGGATCTCTATGCAGATGGCGCAGAGGTTATCCATATACGAAAAAAAATGGGACTACTTTCGCAAAAACCTTTCCCGTTGCCGATGTCCATTTTTGACAATGTGGCATATGGACCGCGGATACATGGCGAAAAAAACAAGCGTGTATTAGCGCAACTAGTGGAAACTCAATTGCGGAATGTCGGTTTGTGGGAGGAGGTCAAAGATCGTTTGGATGCCTCAGCAACTCGACTTTCGATAGGGCAGCAACAACGTTTATGCTTAGCTCGCGGATTAGCCGTAAAACCAGAAATTATTCTAGGAGATGAATCGACTTCGGCGTTGGATCCGGTGTCTACCCAAACCATAGAAAATTTATTGATTGAGCTCAAACAAGACTATACGATTGTGCTGGTGACTCACATTCTCCGCCAAGCCCGACGGGTATCTGATTATATCATATTTGTGTATGATGGAGAAATAATCGAATTTGGCAAAACAGACGAAATATTGTTGAATCCAAAGCAAGAAATCACACAACAATATGTAAAAGGTTTTATCAGTTGATAAAAAAAGCCAAACTATCATTTGATAATCTGACTTGAATTAGTATTAAATACGATATCTGTTATTTCTCAAAATATCGACGTTCGATTAATGTAAGATTACGTTCTTCCTCTTCCGCATGGTCTATTGCCCCCACTACCGGACATTTACCAGTTACTCCCCGAACGATCAAAGCTCCTCCCAACGTAACACCCGATAACGCTCTCAGCGGCTTTTTGATTATTTTCTTTAGACTATATCCCAGGATAAAGCCACCCGCAATAACAGAAAGCATACGTTCTGAACGCCCTATCGTACCATGTTCACAGGCATCATCCAGTTTAGTTTTCATTTTGTCTACCGCTTGATCTATAATTCCCATAACGTATTTTTTAATTAGAACAGTTTATTTGTCAAAAATGTTTTGTTGTCTATGTTAAAAGTTGTACTTTTTGGCATCCAAACAGATACAAATGAATATTCATGTAAAAAAACATTCCGGAGAATTGGTGCCTTTTGAACCGAAAAAATTGAGGCACTCTCTTTCCAAATCAGAGGCATCGGAAGAAGAAGTTGAAAAGGTCTTCCGAAGCATCCAGCCCCGCCTCTATCACGGTATAACCACACGCGAACTTTATGAATTGGCTTTTGATTTACTAAGAAATCACCGCGATTCCTATGCTGCCAGATATTCTTTGAAAAAAGCCCTACGCGATCTAGGGCCTGAAGGCTTTTATTTTGAAAAATGGATCGGTAAATTGTTTGCCAATGCAGGCTACCAAACGACTACGGGAAAAACTGTACAAGGTCATGCCGTGACACACGAAATCGATGTAATTGCCACAAAAGGAACAACGATGTTAGCCATAGAATGTAAATTCCGAAACGATGTAGATGCAAAAATATCCGTCACTACGCCTATGTACTTCCTTTCGAGAGTAAAAGATATTAAAGAGCTATCCTTTTCTTTTTTTGAAACTTCTCAACAATTTACGGATGGTTGGTTAGTGACGAACGCCTATCTTACAACAGATTCTATTCGTTTTGGCGAATATTATAATCTGAACATGTTAGCCTGGGATTATCCCGCACAGAATAGTATTAAGAACCAAGCAGACGATTTAGCGCTTTATCCTATAACCTGTTTAACGAACTTAAGTAACGCAGAGAAGTCGGCCTTACTCAAAAATGGTTGTATCCTTGTCCGCGACCTGGTGGAAAACCCCGAATATCTACAGTCCTTGCAAACCGCATCTTCTCAAAAAAAGCGAATTTTAATCGAAGCTCAAGAATTAATTCACCAACCGGTTGAGAGCGAGAAATAGTTTCTTGTCAACGTTATTTTCTTCTAAAAATAAAATAATTTTAACACATATTTAACATTATTTAACGAAAAAGACGCCATATTTGTACTAATATATTTGGTTTTTCAGAATAAAAACATTACATTAACTCAAGTGTATTATTTAAAATAATGAAGTTATGAGAACGATGGGGTTTGTTATTCAAGATATCCCGGCAGAAGGGAAAGAAACATCGCCTACGGCAGCGATTATTGTAGGAGCTATCATACTGCTTGTTATTATTATTGTGCTGTATAGGAGACAAAAGCGAAGATTTAATGATTAAAAAAGCGGTAGAAAGTTGTCTACCGCTTTTTTAATCATTAGTCTGCTCGTTTTAAACCAAACTTTTCAATTTTATGATATAAGTGACTACGTTGTATCCCGATATCATCGGCAGTTTTTGAAACATTCCATCCATTTTTATCTAATTTAAAGTTGATAAACTCTTTTTCCGCATAATCTTTAAAGTCTTGAAAAGATTCAAATTTATCAAAATGTAGCGTTTGATCTGTCTTACGATTCGGGCTTTCCACCACCGCTATATGGTTATTTGACGGATTAGCATACAATGCCACTTCCTTTTCCGTAATTTTTTTATCACTTAGGATAATCAACCGTTCAATCATATTCCGTAATTCACGGATATTTCCTGTCCAAGGCAATTCTTGTAAGGCTTGCATTGCTCCTTCTGTGATCTCTTTTGTAGGCGTATTATACCCTCCACATATTTCTTCACAGAAACTGGACGCTATAATCGGAATATCTACGGTACGTTGCTGCAGGGATGGCACATGAATTAAGATAACACTTAAACGATGGTAAAGGTCCATCCGGAAATTGCCATTCTCGATTTCTTTTAGGAGGTCTTTGTTCGTCGCGGCAATGACCCGAACATTCACGTCAATTTCCTTTTCTCCACCTACACGTGTTATTTTGTTTTCTTGCAATGCACGCAATACCTTCGCTTGTGCCGAAAGGCTCATATCACCAATTTCATCTAGAAATAACGTACCACCATTGGCTTGCTCAAACTTTCCGATACGTTGCTTTACGGCAGAGGTAAACGACCCTTTTTCATGACCAAATAATTCAGATTCGATTAATTCGGAGGGAATTGCGGCACAGTTGACCTCGATTAAAGGTGAACTTGCTCGAGCAGACTTCTCATGAAGCCAGTGTGCTACCAGTTCCTTTCCAGACCCGTTTTCTCCAGTTATCAAAACACGTGCTTCTGTTGGCGCTACGCGATCTATTGTTTCCTTTATAATACTGATTGTTGGCGATTCACCTAGTATCTCCTTGGTTTTGGAAACTTTTTTCTTTAACACTTTGGTTTCTTTGACCAAGACACCTTTTTCAAGGGCATTACGCACGGTAATCAACAGTCTGTTGAGATCGAGTGGTTTTTCCAAAAAGTCGAAAGCCCCTTTTCGGGCGGCTTCCACCGCTGTCTCGATGGTACCGTGACCGGAAATCATGATAAAGGGTGTATCACTGATATTTTGCGCCTCTGTCAGGACTTCCATGCCGTCCATCTTATTCATTTTGATATCACATAGAACGAGATCTATTTTTTCCTTTTTCAGAATATCCAATCCATCAAACCCGTTATCGACGTCTAGCACTTTGTAATCTTCGTATTCCAATATATCGCGTAACGAGCTCCTTATAGGTCGTTCATCGTCGATGATTAAGATTGTGGTCATTTATATGTTCAACTTGGTGAATAACTAATATAAGTATCTTTATTAAAAAAAAGAAGCAAACCTTGTAAGCCGGGTTCTGTATCCGTATTTTTTGGACTTCTATCATTTATCTAGGCCTGCATTCGCACACAGGCTCCATCAACCTACCCATTACGAATCTCGACAGGTCGAGAGAAGACGAGCAGCCTTCGAATTTCGTAATCTATTTGGTCTTTCAACACACGAGGTTTACCGTAATGCATGTCACCATACAATACCGTGAGCTCTTACCTCACGCTTTCACCCTTACCTCGAACGTGTCGAGGCGGTATCCTTTCTGTGGCACTTTCTGTCTCTTATTTACATAAGAGCCTTCCCGTTAGGAAGCGTGTTGCTCTATGTTGCCCGGACTTTCCTCTCTCCTGCCCAAGGGCAAGACAGCGATAGAACCAGTTTGCTTCGCCACAAAGTTAAGAAAATTATAAATCTTGCGCAATTAGGTAACCGGAAGCCCAAGCCCATTGAAAATTATAACCACCGAGCCATCCGGTAATGTCCACAGCTTCTCCTCCAAAATAAAGCCCGGGATGCTTTTGAACCTCTAGTGTACGCTGATGAAGTTCTTTCGTCGAGATTCCACCCCGCATCACCTCCGCTTTATCATAACCTTTATCCCCGGCCGGTTTCACCTCAAACTTATGTATAGTGTCACACACAGATTTGGCATCCGCTTTACTAAGCGATGCAATCTTCAGGTCAAGAGGGAGGTATTTTCTCAAAGCTTCCACCATCTTTTTTGTAAAATAGTTGTTCAACAGTTGTCCTACAGTGCGTTTTCCTCCCGTTGCCCGTTCGTTTTTGATTATTTCATCCAGATTGAAATTGGGCAGTAGGTCTATCGTGAAGGTCTCGCCGGCACGCCAATAAGATGATATTTGTAAAATGGCCGGACCACTCAGCCCCCAATGGGTGAACAGGATATTTTCTTCAAAACTGATTCTATCGTTATAAACACGAGCAAAAACACTGTTCCCTGCCAACGACGCATACCATATCGCATCTTTTCCCGTTATGGTTAATGGCACCAGTGCTGGTGCGGTATCCACCACAGACAAACCGAATTGACGAGCCGCTTGCAACGCAAAATCGGAAGCACCTAATTTGGAAACAGGCAAACCTCCTGAAGCAAAAACTACTTTCTTACAAAAAAGTTGTTGCTCCGTTCCTTCCCGTACAAAAGATACTGTGTATCCTTCTCCGTCCTTTAAAACAGATTTCACCTCGGTGTGCATCCAAATATCTTGTGCAGTTTCATAGAGCAATTTCATAAATACAGCGACGATATCTTTGGCCTTATTTGATCTCGGAAAAAGTTGTCCGAGTGTCTTTTCCTCCCCTTGAATCCCACCGAAGGTGTCAAAGAAGGAAATGGTGTTCTCCACTGTCCATCGGGAGAATACCGTGTGTAAAAAATGTTGGTTTTCTGTTACAAAGTTCTCAGATGACGTATAGAGGTTGGTGAAATTACAGCGCCCTCCTCCCGAGATTAAAATTTTGGCACCGGGTTTATCATTTTTTTCCAGTACCAACGTACGTTTACCTAATAATCCGGCCTGCGCTGCACACATCAGTCCGCAAGCGCCCCCTCCGATGATGATTGCGTCGTATTTCATTTAATAAGCGATCAATTCGTCTTTAAGCGAAATAACACGTTGTTCTGTCCAAGATTGTTCTGCTGCCTCTAAGATACGGATAACGTCTCGGGCCTGTTGCGGTGTTATCAGGAGTTCTGCATCACCATTTAATACATCTACTAAGTTTTGGTAAAAGTCTTGTCCCGCCCCTATTTCACTGGGTATTGTCTCACGTATATCCTGTCTATTTTCCAGTATGTTCAGCACACCATGTAGGTGTTCCGATTCCACTCCCCATTTGGGATGCTCGTGTGGAAAAGCCCCCTTGCGTAGTAACTCTTCCTGCGGATCTACGCCTCGTTTCACGAACGAGCCTTTCAGGCCATAAAGTGAAAATCGTGGTGTAGGCTCCTTTGCCAACATGTGTCCGAACAAAGAAACCTTGCGCGTAGGATAACTTAAAATAATCTCAAAATCATCAACTGCTTTGGCATGTTCGCGTTGTTTTCGCAAATCGGCAAAGACAGTCTCAGGCTTCCCAAACAGTTGCAACGCTTGGTCTATTAAATGTGCCCCCAAGTCGTAATGAATACCGGAACCCGGCAAATCTTGTTCTCGCCAAGCCCCCTCTCGTAGGTAGTTTCTAAAGCGGTCAAAACGTGCTTGATAATTCACAACCGAACCTAATCTTTTCCTTTCTATTATTCGTTTAACTGTTTTGAAATCAGAATGAAATCTGGCATTATGATGAACAGTTAGTATTCGTCCTTTCTGTTTAGCCAGGGCAATCAACTCATCTGCTTCGGCCGTGGTGTTAGTAAACGGTTTTTCGACAACAACGTGCTTTCCCGCATTCAGTGCTTGCTTCGTTAAAGAGAAATGTACATCATTGGATGTGGCAATGACCACGATATCCACTAGCGGATCATCGATGATTTCATCCGGCGTTTGTACAGCAACAGCTGTTGGGTATTTATTAGCCAAAATCTGCTGTTGCTCCGGTTTTCTCGCCGTTACTTTATACAATTCCAACGACGTGTTACCGATAATGAAGGGCGCATGGAACACCTGTCCTCCTATCGAAAATCCGATTAATCCTATTTTATATTTTTTTTGCATCGTTTCCATATTGTACTATCCATCCGTTAACACTACATGTCGCCTCTGGATCTTTAACAACTGTAGAAATACATCCTTAGTATTATCCCTGATGGCAAAGATCCGAAGCGACGATTTTTTATCAACATGTGTTTATTTTAGTGTTCATGAGCTCACTTCGTTTTGTTTCTTTTCTTGAGGTAAAAAAAGAAGAGAAAAACCTACATCCTCTCTGGCACCTGGATACCTAATAACCGCATACTTTCCGAAATAACCCGTGCCGCTATCGCCGACAAGTGTAAACGGAAATTCTTCACCGTTTCGTCCTCGGTTTTTAAGATGCTTTCTTCGTGATAAAATTTATTGTAAGATTTCGCTACTTCATATACGTAATTCGCGAGCTGCGCAGGCGAGAACTCTTTTGCCGAGGCTTCCAATACGTCCGGATATCTGCTTAACGATTGTATTAAGTCTTGTTCATAAACAGATAATTCAGACGGTGTCCCTAAGGTAACAGAAGAGTCGAACGGTGCTTTGCGTAAGACGGACTTAATACGTGCATGGGTGTATTGGATAAAAGGCCCTGTATGCCCCTGAAAGTCAACAGACTCATTGGGATCGAACAACAACCGTTTCTTGGGATCTACCTTGAGCAAGAAGTATTTTAAAGCGCCCATGCCGATGGTATTATACAACGAAGATTTTTCCTCTTCCCCTAATCCTTCGGTTTTTCCTAGTTCTTCCGTACGCGTTTTGGCCGTTTCTAGCATTTCGTCCATCAAATCGTCTGCATCAACCACCGTTCCTTCCCTCGATTTCATCTTTCCTGAAGGTAAATCCACCATTCCGTAAGACAAATGGTATAATCCTTCTGCCCAAGATTTTCCTAATTTCTTTAAGATGAGAAATAAGACCTTAAAGTGGTAATCCTGTTCATTACCCACGACATAGATCGATTCATCCATTCGAAATTCGTCGTATTTGAGTTGGGCAGTACCTAAATCTTGGGTTATATATACCGAGGTACCATCTCCCCGTAAAACCAGTTTCTCATCCAATCCTTCATCCGCTAAATCAATCCACACCGAATTGTCCTCTTTTCGAAAGAATACGCCTTTGTCTAATCCTTCTTGGATAATATCCTTGCCCAGCAGATAAGTGTCCGATTCATAATAAAACTTATCAAAATCAACCCCCAACTTATTGTAAGTTTGCTCGAACCCCTCGTATACCCACCCGTTCATCGTTTTCCACAACTGGATGACCTCCTTCTCACCAGCTTCCCATTGTTGCAACATCGCCTGCGCTTCTTTTATCAAAGGAGCATTCTTTTTCGCTTCCTCTTCTGTCTGCCCCTGCTCTTTCAGTAAGTGGATCTCTTTTTTGTATTCCTGATCAAAGATAACATAGTATTTGCCAACCAAATGATCGCCCTTCAATCCAGAAGAGGTTGGCGTTTCCCCATTTCCATATTTCTGCCAGGCGAGCATCGACTTACATATATGGATGCCACGATCATTGACTAGGTTGGCTTTCACAACATCATACCCATAAGCTTTTAATATTTCTGCAACCGAGTAGCCTAATAAGTTATTTCGTATGTGGCCTAAGTGAAGCGGTTTATTGGTATTGGGGGAACTGTATTCCACCATGAGTTTCTTCCCATTCGACGGAAAAGAACCGAAAGTAGGACTCGCTAATGTCGTGTTGACCAGTGTTACCCAGTGTTGATCCGAAAGACTAATATTTAAAAAGCCTTTTATCACATTGAAATCCGATATCTCGTGCACAGAGGCCTTTAACCACTTTCCGATATCTTCACCTGTCTGCTCAGGCGATTTCTTGGAGAAGCGTGTTATCGGGAAAACGACCACTGTAATATGCCCTTCAAACTCCTTCCGGGTTTCCTGTAAAGTCACCTGCGATTCGGGAATATCCGCGTTATAAAGCTCCCGCACTGCTTGAATTGTCTGTGCAATTAAAGTCTGTTGAATAGAATTAGCCATGTAATTATTTCGTAATTTTTATAACTTTCTGATAATGAGATAGAAAAATATACCCCTATATAGCAGGGTATTCATCATGAAAGTATATCTTTGCCAAAAATAATAAAAAATGCAGAGCTATCAGGAATTTCTTGACTTAAGTGTTGGTTTTCCACAAGACGGGTTCGAGGTTATCGACGACGAATTGTATTTCCATGATTTGAATTTGATGGAGATGATAGAGACGTATGGCACGCCATTGCGTTTTACCTATTTACCTATCGTCAGCAAAAAAATCCAACAGGCAAAAATTTTGTTCCAAACAGCCATTTTAAAAAATGACTACAGAGGAAGTTATAAATATTGTTATTGTACCAAATCATCCCATTTCAAGCATATTGTAGAGGAAGCGCTTAAAAACGACATCCACTTGGAAACATCGTCTGCTTTTGATATGCCGATGATTGATTCCTTAGAGCGTGCTGGCACGGTGACCAAGGACATTACAGTGATTTGTAACGGGTTTAAAACTTACCAATATAAGCAATACATTGTCGATATGATTCATGATGGGTATACGAATATCATTCCCGTTTTGGATAATAAAGAGGAATTTAATCTTTATGACGATGAGATTGAGTTGGATGAACCCTGTGCATTGGGTATCCGCATAGCATCCGAAGAGCAGCCTGATTCTCAGTTTTATACTTCGCGCTTGGGTATCCGTTCAGAGGATGTTATTGATTTCTATAACAGTAAAATCGCTGCTAATCCTAATTTCAAAGTTAAGCTGCTACACTTTTTCATTAATTCGGGTATATCTGATACCCCTTATTATTGGAACGAGCTGGAGAAATATGTTACCCTTTATTGTAAGTTTAAGAAAGTAAATCCGGAACTCGACACCTTAGATATCGGTGGTGGTATGCCATTCAAAGATTCTTTGGAGCACAATTTTGACTATGAATATATGGTGAATGAAATCGTTAACCGTATCAAGCAAATCTGTGCACACCATGAGGTGATGGAACCGGATATCATCACCGAATTTGGAAAATATACCGTTGCTGAAGCATCGGGTATCCTGTATAAAGTTCTAGGTCGTAAACAACAGAACGACCGAGAGAAGTGGTTTATGATCGATGGATCGTTTATCACCAACCTGCCTGACGTATGGGCGTTGAACCAAAAGTATATCCTATTACCGATAAACAATTGGGATTTTGAGTATGAAAAAGTGAATTTAGGCGGTATTACCTGTGATGGTCAAGACTATTATAGCCAAGAAGCCCACATGGATTCTATCTTTATGCCCAAAACACGTAAGGTGCAATATCTAGGGTTCTTTCATACAGGCGCCTATCAAGATGTTTTGAGTGGTTATGGTGGCATCCACCATTGTTTGCTACCTTCTCCTAAGCACGTCCTTATCCGTAGAAACCGGGATGAGACTTTTAATTTCGAAGTATTCGGAGAGGAACAAAACTCCAAACAGGTAATGAAATTGCTGGGGTATCAGTAAGGAATTAAGAAAAGCATCGGTCACCCCGATGCTTTTCGCTTTTTGTTCCTTTTTCCGATTTATCGGGCGGTTAGTCATTGCAAAAAAAATCGCGACAACTAATTCTGTTGTCGCGATAAAAGTCTTTTTGCTGCACCGGCCAGCCTAGGGTCAGTTTTCTTTCGGTTTTCAAGCTATTTCAGGAAACGAATCATGTCCGCTACAAGCATCCCCGTACAGGCTGAAGCTTGGTAGATCGTTACGTACCGTCGCTTTTCCAGTCCAAACAAATCGCGGATTTTTGTTGATTTGTGCCAGGAACTGAATGACTCCAGGATAGATAAAAAAAGTATGTCAAAATGTAATTAAGATTCGGTAAGAAAAAAGTGCGCTTGAAGGGAGTCGAACCCCTAACCTCCTGATCCGTAGTCAGGTGCTCTATCCAGTTAAGCTACAAGCGCGGACTTTTACGTCAATAGCAACGATGATTTATCGTTGTATTTAGTGATGCAAATATCGCCACTTTTTCCGTCTTTCCAAATTAATTTTAAAAAAAAGATACATTAAACACAGCTATGGTATGTATATTGTTGATTAAAAAATAATTACATTCGTATTAAATTTATAAACATGACCGAAAGCTTAATTAAAAGCAATAAAATACGTATTGGAGATATTAGTATCTCCTATTATATAAAAAAATCAGTAGTTACATCATCCAAAACCATTATATTTTTACACGGCTTTCCTTTTAATAAAAATATGTGGCGCGACCAATTACAGGTCTTGCCGGATGATGTTACTGGAATCGCGCTGGATATTCGTGGGCATGGTCTATCGACCAGCGGACATGGCTTTTTTTCCATTGATGTTTTTACAAAGGATATTCGAGTGTTTATGGAAAAACTGGATATCCAACAAGCGATATTCTGTGGAATTTCGATGGGGGGATATATTGCCTTGCGCGCCTATCAATTATTCCCGGAAAAGATATCAGGTCTTATCCTAGCCGATACACACAGCAAAGCAGATACCAATGCAGGAAAACAGAAGCGATTTGATAGTATCCAGGCCATCCTGAACCACGGACGCCGACCATTTTCTATTGGCTTCGTGGAAAATGTATTTTCGGCTCATAGCATACAAGAAAACCCAGAAGCGGTGGAGTATATCAAAAGCGCCATTCGCAGAAATAGCATACGTAGCATCTGTTCCACCTTATTGGCATTGGCAGCAAGAACAGATACGAGCGATACCTTGGGTGCTATTCGTGTACCTGTACTCCTAATTCGTGGTAGCGACGACCGGATTACCGCTGCACAGGATATGCGGGATCTAGAAGAAGCTATTTCGGATGCGCAGTTTGTAGAGATTGCTAGATGTGGTCATTTACCGAACATGGAAGCACCAGCAGAATTCAATGCGTTATTAGCGGATTTTTTGGTTAGGTTGTAAATGTTCTGCTTGCTATGTTATATCCCAAATCGATCAATTCCGAAGCCCGATGAAAATCCCAGATTTCCGCCGCGTTATGAGGAACGTCTACCACGTAATCAGGCGGGTACAGCTCGATCGTCAGCGCGGCTAACCGTCGGCGCATGGCGAAGTACGACTCTACCAATAGCGCCCGTGCGGTAAAGTTTGGAGCAGCATTCGTTTTGTCCTTAATGGGCATCCCGTCTAAATTTACGGCGATGACCAGATTTCTTTTTTTTGACACATAATTAAGAGGCAACGGATTTAAAACACCGCCGTCCACTAAAAAACGATCGTCGACAGATACGCCTGTAAAAACACCTGGAATAGCGATGGAAGCACGTATAGCGGCATATATGCTCCCTTTGCGAAACACCATTTCTTGCTCATTTTCCATATCTGTGGCTATCGCCGTATAAGTCAGGGGTAAGTCCTCAATGTTGATATCTTCAAACACCTCATGCAGGTTATTTAGTACGCGCTCACCTTTTAACAAGCCATAGCGGGGATTTGAAAAATCCATTAGTTTAAAGACTTGTCCTCTTGTCAAGGTTTTCATCCACTCCCCTAGTTCGTGCAAGCGCTTATTCGCATAGGCACCCCCAACGAGGGCGCCTATCGAACAACCAACAATCTCGTCGATCTCATAGCCCTGTTCTTCCAAGTATTGGATGACACCGATGTGTGCAAGACCTCGGGCGCCACCACCGCCAAGTACTAGGGATATTCTTTTTCGTTTTTTAAAACTCCTCATTTATGCAGTGGTATTATCCGGTCCTACTTAAAATCATTTTACGGGGATCTGTCGTAAGATTTCCAACAAGAATCTCCAGAACTTCTGTACAGAAGATATCGATACGCGTTCCTGTGGAGAATGTGCTCCTAAAATGGTCGGACCAAACGAAATCATATCCATTTCCGGGTAATGACTGCCCAATATACCGCATTCCAACCCAGCATGACAGGCGACAACATGTGGTTTTTCGTCAAACAGATTCGTATAGACTGATCGTAGGACCTCGAGAATATCTGAATCTGGATTTGGCGTCCAGCCCGGATAATCCCCGGAAAAGGTAACTTCTGCATCCATTAATTCGAAGCAACATTTTAGGGCATTTGCTAAATCTACTTTAGACGATTCTACTGAAGAACGCGTCAGACACTTAACTGTAATCTTTCCTTTCCCTACCTTGACACGTGCTATATTGTTCGATGTCTCCACAAGATCATCAAAATTGGCACTCATCCGGTAAACGCCGTTTGGTGCTGTATAGAGCGTCTGTATCAATTTCGTCTGTACCGCTAGCGGCAGTACGTCATCACTTGGCACTTCACAACGCTCCAATACGATTTCAAGATATTCATCGACTCCTGCCAACTCTTGTTTTATCGCCGCACTCTCTTGTGCTACAACTGATAGGAGCAGTTCTGCCGTTGTTTTCTCAGCAGCGAAAATTGCTACACTCTCTCTTGGAATAGCATTCCGTAGCCCTCCACCATCGATATTGGACAATCGAATGTCTAGCGGTAATAAACTATACAATAAGCGGTTGATTATTTTATTGGCATTGCCCAAGCCTTTGTGAATTTCCATCCCTGAATGTCCTCCATGCAAGCCTTTCACGGTTAATCTAAAACACACAGCGTCGTCGCCAATGGTTTCCGGGAGGTATGTGCGACGGGCTGTGACATCCACGCCTCCCGCACAGCCAACATCGATTTCTGTATCGTCTTCGGTATCGAGATTTAATAGAATTTCACCTTGTAGCAAATTGGGCTGTAACCCCTTTGCACCAGTCATACCGGTTTCTTCATCTATGGTAAACAACGCTTCAATAGCAGGATGTGCGATATCTTCCGATGCCAGTATGGCCATGATAGCGGCTACGCCCATCCCGTTGTCGGCTCCCAACGTGGTTCCTTTCGCCTTGACCCAGTCGCCGTCGACAAACATCGAAATGCCTTGAATGTCAAAATCAAATACAGTATCGTTGTTCTTCTGATGGACCATATCTAAATGGGATTGAAGGACAACTGTTTTTCGATTTTCCATTCCAGGGGTAGCGGCCTTTCGGATAATCACATTACCGACCCTATCCTGTATCGACTCCAACCCTAAACGGGCTGCGAAATCAAGCATAAACTGAATGACCTGTTCTTCTTTCTTTGAAGCACGGGGAACGGCGTTTAACGCTTTAAAATAAGTCCATACCGACTTTGGTTCTATTTGTTGTTCTAACATCATGTGTATTCTGTTATCGTTTTGTTCAAAAATAACGATTTTATCAGGATTATGGAACTCGCTAGTTTCGCCTATCTTTACTGAACGAAAAAATACTAGATTTAAAACATAATTTATAATCACGAAGAAAAGTGGCGACGATAATGGAGTAACGCGCACAAAAGAATAACAACATGAAAAAAACAGAAAAAGAAAAAATGATTACCGGGGAGTTATACCAAGCAATGGGAAAAGAGTTGATGGAAGAACGACAATACGCCAAAGAACAACTCTTTCAATATAATAATCTCGAACCGTCCAAAATAAAAGCACGAAATCAAATATTAAAAAAGCTATTCGGCGAGACCACCAGTCGCTTTTTTATCGAACCTCCGTTTCGTTGTGATTATGGATATAATATCTTTTTGGGAGATAACTTCTATGCGAATTACAATTTAATCGTCTTGGATTGCGCTCCGGTTATCATCGGCGACAACGTCATGATAGGCCCAAATGTTTCCCTTTTTACAGCTGGCCATCCTGTGCACCACGAACCTCGCATAGCCGGCTGGGAATTTGCAAAGCCTATCAATATCGGTGATAATGTTTGGATCGGTGGTCATACGGTAATAAATCCCGGCGTGACCATTGGGAAAAACACGGTAATTGGCTCTGGATCGGTGGTAACGAAAAATATCCCAGAAAATGTGGTTGCGGCAGGAAATCCCTGTCGGGTGCTTCGTGAAATCACCGACAAGGATAAAATAAACCGCTAAACTATTTTTTTCTTTTTTCGGATAGGCGTTTGACCTCCTGCAATAAAATTGGAAGACCTGGGTACACCATGCCGTGATTATAGCCTTGAAATTCGAAGAGGGTAACGTTTTCGTGCCCTACAATGGATAACATCCGTTTCAGATACGCATTTTCTTCATAACGCCCTAACATCTCCAGTTCACGGTCGCCTGTCAACAACGTAATGGGTGGGGCGTCTTTCCGTACCCAAAACAAGGGAGCTAACGCATCAATCGTCGGTTGTTCCTCTTTAATACCCTGTTCGTTACGCGCGGTAAAATGCGTAATGGTCTGTGCGCTGAACGGGATAATGCCCGCTAGTTGATCTGCATCCATTCCTTCTGTCGCTAAATACGTCTTGTTCAACGCGAGCATCAGTGCCAGATAGCCTCCTGCCGAATGACCAGAAATAAACATTTTTTCGGTATCGCCCTGGTATTTCCCGATATTTTTCATCACAAAGGATGTTGCCTTTGCGGCATCGCGAATGATATCTTCTACCTTCACCTTTGGGGAAAATCGATAACCTACACCGACGATCACAAGACCCTTTTCTTTTAAAAAAGCAGGTATTTCTTTTCCACCGCCCGTCAATCCGCCACCATGAAACCAGAGTACAACGGGCACATTACTGCCCGACGTAGGATAATGTATATCCAATTTACATTGTTCTTTTGCATAATCGGAGGCAGTTTCACCAACATAGCTTATATTTTCAACCGTTTCATAACGAATTTCCTGTGTATAACCGATAGATCCAATCCCGAGCGATATAAAAAGTAAAATTAAAAGTCTCATAACATTTATTTACTGCGTAATAGATAGATAATCAAAATAGTAGATAAGACAAAGCTAGTAATAAATCCCAACCAAGAAAGAATGGGCATTCCCCAAAGTAGGTATCCTACCCTGCCATGGGCCAAAATACTCGCGCCCACGCCAAATGTCATGGCGAGTATGGATAATAGAAATTTGTTGCCTATACGATGTAGAATCAATTGCATACGATCAAAATCGTGAATCTTATGGTTTAGTGTCAATTTATCTGCTTTCGTTTTTTCCAATAACGTAAGCAGATCTTGCGGAACTTCGGTAAGGAGCTCTTTCGCAAATTTTCCTTTTTCAAAGAGTTGTTTCCTCAGATAGTCGATTGACGTTTTTTCCTTTGCTATTTTCTTCGCGAAAGGCTTGATACTTTCCGGAATATTCAGCTGTGCATCAAGTTGTCTTCCCGTACCTTCCAACAAAGACACACCGCGCAATAACACATAGACAAAATCCGGTAGTAAAATGCTATTATACTGCAACACCTTATTTAGCTTCCGAAGCATCACCGAGATATCAATATCCTCCAACGAATTCTCTTCGATCATCTGAAATATTTCGTAGGCATCTCGTTCCAGCTGACGCTCGTCTTCAATATGATGGACCACAGCCAATTTTTTCACATTTCGGATAAGGTCCTTCGCGTCATTTGTCAAAAAATTGATAACCATTGCTTCGATAATATCACGATCGCGTGGTATCATAAACCCCATAGATCCAAAATCGATGAATGCAACCTGTCCACGTTTATTTATAAAGACGTTGCCCGGGTGTGGATCAGCATGAAAAAAACCGTGTTGAAGGACCTGCTCTAAATATAAATCCAAACAATTCTGTAAAATTGTTTTTGGCGAAATACCCAACGAATATAGTCCGTCGATATCATTGATTTTAACCCCTTCCACGAATTGCATGCATAATACCTCGTCGTTGGAATATGCCCGATAGGTTTGAGGTACGTATATATTCGCATCTCCTCTAAAATTTCGTCGAAAACGTTCGATATTATGTAGTTCGTTTGTAAAAGACAACTCACTGAGTAACGAATTGGCAAAAGATTGTACTATTTCATAAAGATTAATTTTCTGAATAACTTCATATTTATCGCGAAGTAGTTTTACCAGATCACGGATAAAATCTAAATCGGCATGTACAATGTCATTTATTCCTTCTCTTTTTACTTTTAAGACGACTACCGTCCCGTCTTTTAATATGGCACGATACACTTGTGCAATAGAGGCTGCAGCAAGCGGTTCTTCATCGATGTGACTAAAATGTGCATCTACATCTATGTCAAAAGCAGTACGAAGTTTAGCCCTTATGTCAATGGCATCCGTTGGTACGTCATCTTGTAACCTAATGAGCTCTTGTCTTAAATCTCGGGGAACGATATCTGCCCTATTACTAAGGAGTTGCCCGAGTTTGATGAAAGTAGGACCTAGCTCTTCTATAGCAGCACGGACACGGACGTTAAAATCATCTTCGAAAATTCGTCGTGTATGGGTGTTCCAAAGGAGAAAGCTATCCGGAATAATACGGTCAATATTAGAGCGAGATACGACTTCCGCCAATCCATGCTTAGATAATATACGAAGAATATGTCCTATACGCTTGAATTTATAGATACCATACATATGCTAATCTTTATAGGTGTCTATGCCGATAACTTCTGTAACCTTTTCACTTAAACGCGTAATATCCGATTTGAGTCCTACCATAATGGTTAGAAACTGTATAGGGTTACCTTCAATTTTTTTAAAACTATGCATATACCCTATTTCTCCACCGATAAAAAAGCCAGGAAACTTATAGTCTGCACCCGTTCCTATCTTGGCTGCCACCGTCAATGAATTTTTGTTAGCCATTCTTAATTTCTCTCCCACAATATTTCCTCTGGGCTCTACTACCAACCCAGCCACCGGTCCAAAATAGGCATACGTATTTAGTCGGCGGAATTGGTGTCTTCTCCCTGCCGCTAGACTAAGCATATAAAAGTTCGTGCGGCCATTCTCTATCATATAGTTATACTTCGGATCTTCTTGTTGCTGATCATAACGAAATGTTAGCATGTACAGTGTAGGGCTCAAGAAATAGCGTCTATCTTTCAAAGCTATATCCAAACCAGCACTGCCCGAAAACAACTTTGTCCCCAGTACATTCTTTGATTTTCCCAACGGAAATGAAAGACCGGTTCCACCCATATAGTAAATCTTACGATAATGTAAGCTATCTGCTTCTGTTTGGGCAGACACCATACAACCGACAGCACATAACAAAAGTAGAATAAATAAGACTCTCATGAAACGGATACATTTGTTTGTAAAACAATCAACGACTCAGAAATGTTTTACCGCGAGATTATAAGTAACTTTTACTCTGGGGTCCTTGATTAAACAATAGATCAACTACACTGAGATCAGGTAAAAAACCGTGCTTGTCTTCAAATACTTGATAATAAGGTTTTGGGCTTTTCAATATACTTGCTTTCTTTGGGTGAATAGTTTCCCGATAGTCCAGTCGTTCTACCCTGGGGGTATACGTTTCCGTGAATGTCAAGGAACGTTGTATTTTTAAGGATTTCAGGAGTAGTTGTAGCTGTTCTATATTGAAATCGAGAAGATAATCATACCGTTGTTCATAAAAGCGCACAAAATCGTCTTCATAATATTCAAAATACGCCGAACTACGATAAGCCGTCTGTATACTAAGCCAATGCAAACGTTGCCAGTTAAAATCATAATTAATTCGAATATCTTTCATACGAACATGGTCTTTTCTACCATGTAAAATCGGAACGATAAGATCTAAAACACCATTTGCCGTTGCTATCTTTGTACGTGTTCTATACGTCTGTTTGGGATAGTGTTCGTAACGCTCCATGACAAGTGGCTGTTCATTTTGCTGTATGGTATGAAAATAACTGATAGGAGGTAAATAAAATGCAGGTAAAAGCAACAGTGATTCCATGTATTTTAACTAATTTAGGCAAATTTAAACTTATTTTAGGAATTTCCTCTAAGAATAGGTTCTTAATGGAGAGGAGATTTATCTAAATTTGTAACTTATTCCGGAGGAATGACCGTATTTATGAGACCATCCTGATTTATTCGCGTTTAGTAATAGGACGGATAAATGGGATAGCTTCATCACATATAAAAGCAAAATGCTAAAAATGAAAAAAAGAAGTATAGATGTATTCCTATATGTGCTCTCGCTGCTGCCTTTTTGGGTATTGTACGGGATATCCAACGGAATGTATTATCTTCTTTTTTATATTATTCGATATCGCAGGGAGGTTGTATTACATAATTTAAAAAATTCGTTTCCTGAAAAATCCGTAAAGGAGCGAAATCAAATAACGAAAAAATTCTATCGTTTCTTTCCTGATCTAGTAGTCGAGTCAATTAAAATGCGGACCATGTCAGCAGAGCAGGTACAACGACGCATAGAGCTTCTTAACCCCGAAGAGGTGTATCGACATTTTGAGCAAAATAAAGGCGTTATTGGTGTAACGGCACATTACGGAAATTGGGAATTAGGCATTTACCGCTTATCGTTGATGACAGATCATCCCCGGTTGGTAATTTATAAACCGCTTAATGATAAAGCTTTTAATAAGGTTTACAACGGTTTACGTAGCCGTTTCGGAGCTACTATGGTACCGATGAAACAAATTTTGCGGCATATCGTTCGGTTGAAAAATACGGCTCATATCAGTATGTTTGTCGCCGATCAAACCCCAACCTATCAAGACTCCGACTATTTTATGGAATTCTTGAACCAAGAAACATTGGTATACACGGGTACAGAGCGTATTGCCCGACTGACCAATAACCCGATTGTTTATTGCCATATAGGGCGCAAGGAAAAGCGTGGGCATTACTTTTGTAAATTCACCACTTTGGTTGAGAATCCCAGCGATTATCCACCCTATGAAATCACGCAATTGCATAACCGTTTTACGGAAAAAATAATTAAAGAACAGCCGGAATACTGGCTGTGGACACATAGACGTTGGAAAAGAAAACGCAGAATATGACAAATTACCCCAAAGTCGCCGTTGTTATCTTAAATTGGAACGGGGAATTTTTTTTAGAAAAATTTCTCCCCTATGTATATAATAGCACTTATCCTAATATTGAATTTATCGTAGGCGACAATGGTTCTACCGACAATTCGGTAGCCTTTGTCCAAGAGACATATCCCTCTATTAAAATTATCAAAAACGATCAAAATTACGGTTTCGCTGGTGGGTATAATGAGATACTCAAAAAGGTGGATGCGGATTACTATATTCTTTTAAATTCCGATGTAGAAGTCACCCCTAGCTGGATAGAACCAGTTATTCGTTATTTGCAAACAGAACCCGGAATGGTAGCTGCACAACCCAAAATTCTCGCTTATCATGACAAGAGTCTTTTCGAACATGCTGGTGCCGCCGGAGGGTATATCGACGCACTAGGTTATCCTTTTTGTCGGGGCAGAATACTCCATGAGGTCGAAACAGACCGACAACAGTACGATGATAACCGGGAAATTTTCTGGGCAACGGGTGCCGCGTTGTTTATCCGAGCTGATATATGGCGGGAAGCTGGTGGATTCGACGACGATTTTTTCGCTCACATGGAAGAAATCGATTTATGTTGGCGACTGAAACGGATGGGCTACCGCATAGGATACGTAGCGGATTCTACCGTGTACCATGTTGGCGGTGGAACACTAAAAACAAGTAATCCCAAAAAAACCTACCTTAATTTCCGAAATAATCTGCTCATGGTGCAAAAGAATACTGGTTTTTTTGCTTGCTGGTGGATTATATTCGCACGTTTATGGTTGGATTTATTTGCCTTGATTAAATTTTTGATTGACGGTAAACCGCGTGATGCGTGGGCCATTAGCAAAGCGCACCAATATCTTTTCATTAATCTCTTCAAAAATGCTAAGAAGAGAAAACGATATGCAGCAAAGGAAAACCGAACGGGATTGTATAAGAAATCTATTATATGGGATTTTTATGTAAATAAAATACGGAAATTCTCTCAATTGAAAAACAGAAATTTTCATTAGGTTGATATGGTTATATGCTCTCTCTTGCTAACCTTGATCATATTTATTATCGCCAAATTCCGCAGCGTAGGGATGTAAACTTGCTGTCTTTTGTTTATGAATTTCCAGTGGTCGGTTTTTTTTGTTTACTTTTTTTGAGAGAAAAAAAGTAATAGCTAAGTTTGTCCACTATGTTTGCAGATATTCAGGAAAAAATAACGCAGCTAACAAAAGAGCTAAACGAATACAATTATCAATATTATGTATTGGCTCATTCTGCCATATCAGACTATGATTTTGACATCAAGCTGAAAGAGTTAGAGGCGCTAGAAAAACAGTATCCGCAATTTAAAGATCCCAATTCGCCTACCCAAAAAGTGGGTGGGGATATTACGCATAAATTCAATACTGTAAAACATCGCTGGCCGATGTTATCATTAGGGAATACCTATAATGAGCAGGAGTTACGTGATTTTGACGAACGTGTACGCAAGATTGTAGGAGATCAGGTACAATATGTCTGTGAACTAAAGTTTGATGGTCTTTCGATTTCTATCACCTATGAACAAGGTAAACTTGTTCGTGCTGTAACGCGTGGTGATGGAACACAGGGAGACGACGTGACCAATAATGTCAAAACAATCCGGAGTATTCCGCATTCCTTGAAAAAGAATAGCTATCCCGATATCTTTGAAATACGTGGCGAAATCTTTATGCATCACGCAGCTTTTGAAAGACTGAATAAGAAACGAGAGGAAAACGGTGAACAAATTTACGCGAATCCACGTAATTTTGCATCAGGCACCGTAAAATTACAAGATCCGAAAGAAGTTGCTAAACGTCCGCTAGATTGTTTTCTTTATTTTTTGTATACAGACCGGAGAAACCGGCTTTTCGACAGCCATTGGGATAGTATACAAGCGATTAAAAGCTGGGGATTTCCCATATCTGAACACACGAAGTTGTGCCAGAATATAGAAGAAATATGGGCTTTTATTAATTTTTGGGAAGAGATGCGTCATCAATTGACATACGATATCGATGGTATTGTGATCAAAGTGAACGATTACGCCCAACAAGAAGAGCTCGGTTTTACAGCAAAATCCCCGCGTTGGGCAATTTCCTATAAGTATAAAGCCGAACGAGTAGAAACGTTATTGAAAAGCATTACTTACCAGGTCGGACGTACAGGCGCGGTTACGCCGGTAGCTAATCTAGAGCCCGTGTTATTGGCGGGAACTACGGTGAAGAGGGCTTCTCTCCATAATGCGAATGAAATAGCGCGGTTAGACTTACATGTTAACGATACGGTATATGTAGAAAAAGGTGGTGAAATCATACCAAAAATCATAGGCGTCAACAATGAAAAACGTGCCGTAGGTACTTCTCCTTTCGTGTACCCAACGTTATGTCCAGAGTGCCATGAGCCACTTGTCAGGCAAGAAGGAGAAGCTGTGCATTATTGTCTCAACGAAGCGGGGTGTAAACCGCAGATCGTCGGTAAGTTACAACACTTTATCGGCCGGAAAATGATGGATATACAGGGTTTGGGAAATGAAACGATAGAGACTTTCTATTCTCTTGGGCTGCTACATAATATCAGTGATATTTATTCTTTGAAGGAACATCGGGAGGAATTGAAAACGCTTGATAGATTTGGGGAAAAATCTATCGAAAATATGCTGACGGGTATTGAAAACTCAAAGAGCAAGCCTTTTGAAAAGGTGCTTTTTGCTTTAGGCATTCGCCATGTTGGCGAAACTATTGCAAAAAAATTAGCGTTGCATTTCAAAAGTTTAGATAACTTAGCGCAAGCTAATGTTGACGAAATCGCTGATGTACCAGATATTGGGATACGGATTGCAGAAAGCGTTTATCACTATCTCCGAGACGAACGGCATGTGCAGGAACTCAACAGACTAAAGTTAGCAGGTCTGCGGTTTGAAATGGAGGAACAGGAAGTTGTAGCTGCCGGTAGCAATTTAACAGGCAAGACTTTTCTTATTTCTGGTGTATTTGCAGATTTTTCTAGGGAGGAATTGGCACAGCTTATCGAGTCTCACGGTGGAAAAATGGTATCTTCAATCTCGGCAAAACTGAATTATTTGGTAGCGGGTGATAAAATGGGACCTTCGAAATTGGCGAAAGCAGAAAAATTGAAAATACCGATTATTTCGGATAAGGAAATATTGGAAATGATTATTCAGAATACATAAATAATATATATCATAATACGATGAATGAGCTTCGAGGAGCGGGTGTCGCACTGATTACACCTTTTAATATGGATGGAACGGTTGATTATGGATCATTAGGCAATCTAATTGACTACCAAATCAAAGAGGGTATGGACTATTTGGTTGTTTTAGGTACTACAGGGGAAACAGCTACACTGACGGCCGACGAGCGAAAACAGGTTTGGGAATATACGGCTGAGCGTGTTTCAGGGCGACTGCCCTTAATTGCCGGCATTGGAGGCAATAATACACAGGAAATTGTAAAGCAAGTCGATCAATTTAATCATCACGGCTACTGTGCAATTCTTTCCGTGTCTCCTTATTATAACAAGCCTACACAAGAAGGTATTTATCAACACTATAAAGCTATTTCAGCGGTATCTAAATTACCGATCATTTTGTATAATGTACCCGGTAGAACAGGGAGCAATATCTTACCGAGCACTGCTATCCGTTTGGCTAAAGACTGTTCTAATATTATTGGAATTAAAGAAGCTTCCGGAAATTTTGCACAATTCAGTGAAATTATACGTGACAAACCGAACGAATTTTTATTGATTTCGGGAGATGACCCAGCTACTTTGCCTATGATGGCCTTAGGAGCAGTAGGTGTTATCTCCGTCGTTGGAAATGCCTATCCTAAGAATGTAGCGACCTTAGTCAAGTTATGTGCAGATGGGAACTACGTGACAGCACGCAAAATACATGGAACTTTATTAAAAATTACTGATTTATGCTTTGTGGAAAGCAATCCCTGCGGTGTTAAATATGTTCTAAAAAAACAAGGTATTATTGAGTCGGACGCTGTCCGTTTACCATTGGTACCAGTTGGTTCACAAACGCGTGAAGCAATTGAAAAAGAGATGGAGATAATCCCTAACTAGCATAGCCGCAAGAAAAACGAACGGTAATCTACATTGTATATACATCGAAAAAATAGCTGATTCTAGGGGTTTTTCCCCGCCAGCTAATTTATTACCTTTGCTCGACAAAAAATAAACATGAGCAAAAACACGGGTGTATATACACACAGATTCTTCTTCTTCCTATGCATGGTAGCTGGTTGTTTATTATGGAGTAGCTGTTTCGATTTGGTCGAAGAGATTGACATGAACCATCAAGGGGCCGGTACCATCAAAGCAACGTTGAATCTAAGTAAAAGTCGTACACAAGTTGCATCCCTTTTAAAGATGAAACGGGTCAACGGTATCGACATACCTTCAGAGGCTAAGATTAAACAGGAAATGGAAAAAACCGTTCGTACGTTGAAATCCACCCCGGGAATCAGCCACGTGCAGTATAATTTAGACTTCCATAATTATATCGCGAGTTTGTCCTGTCATTTCGATAATGTGCAGGCGCTAAATGAATTTAGTCAGACCTTGTCTGACCAATTCAAAATACAGATTACAAGTTACAACAGTTACCGATACGATCCCCCTTCCCACACATTTAAACGCTCATACAGCTACACAGACAACCTAGCAAAGGAATTTAATAAGATATCTTCGGAGGATCAAAACCTGTTTAACGAAGCCTATTATACCAATATAATGCGTTTCGATAAAAAAATTCAATCCCAAAGTCATAAACTCGCAAAGATATCTGCGAATAAACAAGCCGTTCTTTTAAAGATAAAAGCGATTGATCTGATTAAAGGCACAACTAGCTTAGCCAACAGAATTATCCTTGTAAAATAAGAAAATAGATAGATGAAATTGAAAAAAAAATATATCGGTACATTATTGGGGCTGTTTAGTGCTGTTAGTGGTTACAGCCAGCAAGATCTTATACAGCAGGTACCCGAAGAAGCATCGTTTGTAGTCGTCGTGAATAATCAGGCTATTGTGAAACATAGCTCTTTCGAAAAAATAAACCAAGTTTTGGATAAAGCCGGCTTATTCAAAGAAATCAACAAGGAGACCCTACAATTAGAAAGTATATCGGATTTGGATCTATCCTATGACAGAAATGCTTACGTTTATAAAACCGATACCGATAGCTCCTATTACATAGGTATTCTGCTACCACTAAAAGCCAACCATCAGATAGGCCAAAACCTATTCGGCAAGTTGCAGCCGCTTCCGGTATCACAAGGATATGAACGTCGTGTTAGTACCGACGGAAAAACACAGGTTGCTTGGAATAAGCATAGCCTTCTGATTTTAACTGGAGATGCACACCGTTATTATTTCGATAATGATTCCGTGGCACAACGATACGGTTTGGAAATCCCAGACTATGGCTATGCTTCGCCGACCACGTATGATTATGACTATGTATCTCCAGATACTATCGACGAAACCTATGCTTTAGCTGACAGCGTCGAGACGACTTGGGATGCCTATAATTTTGAAGAGGATACAATCCCTGATGGTGGGCACACTGTTGATAGCATCTTAATACCTCCTCCTGTAAAGATTGATACCGGATATACGGATTACCTCGCTTATGATACCTACTCCGATTCTACGTATCAAAATGAAATGGCTCGAAACGCTAAAAATGACTCCTTGCGTAACGCCGCTTTCGTGTCGTGGCTGGCACAGGATCTCGATCGTTATCTCTACCCTAACAAAAATGCCTCTTCGCATAGGTTTTTAAATAAGTTTGACAAAAAAAATACGTTAGTACATGTTTGGGTAAGAGACCTCGTTGGATTTTATAAAGAGGCGATGCCCTACTACATGTCGAGTATGCAGCTGGGCTATGGTATGGAAAACTTAATCTACGCATATCAAGATATAGTGTTCGATCTGGTACAAGATAAACATACATTAAAAATAACAGGCTCCATGGCGTTGAATGAGGAAATGGATAAGTTAGTCAGGCCGATATACAAAAATAAGATGAACCGTAAATTTGCGAAATATATTCCTGAAAATCACATTGGATATTTTTCTGCCAATTTTAACATGGAATCCTACCTTAAAAGTTTCCCCATCATGATGGAACGTTGGGGGGGATATTCATTGTATGCCTATCAGGATATTGCTGGTATTGTAGCAACAGCTTTTGATGTTATTTTGGACGAGAAGGCAATTGCAAATGTAATCGGTGGCGATCATCTTGTTTTTATAAATGAATTAAAAAAGGTAAAGAAAGAATATATTGATTACGAATACGATAACGACAGTTTTGATTATAAAGAGATTAAAAAAACGAAAGATGATTACATACCGACTTTTCTATGGATGTTCACGTCCAAAGATCAGCGGATTTATCAGAAAATATTATCTCTAGGCGAGTCTAAAGAAAAAGTTATGCAAACGAATGGCATTTATAAGATCGTAGACACGCCAAAGTCGGAAATTATCTATGTCTTATTTAAGAACGATATCGTATTTGTCAGTAATGATGCGGATCAACTTTCGGCAATCCGTACAAATAAATTTCGAGCATCGAAAGATAGAAATATTAAAAAACAAATTTTTTCCCATAACATGACGGCGGTTACCCATCTTTCCGAAATTCCGAAAACGATTAATAGGTTAGAGATTCCGGTTATTAAACGTTGGGACAATACCGTTAAAAATCTTTCTCAATATGGGGATGTGACCATTACTGCCGGGGCTGCAAAGAAAGGAAGAATAACGGGAGAGATTGCTGTTGACTTCCCTAAAAAAGAAGCGAATGCACTACAGTATCTTTTACAAGAATTGCTTCATATAGTAGATTAGCGATATAGCGATTCTGATGAAAAAAATTATATGGCTTTTGATCGCAATTTTACTATTGCTGGGAATTATCTTACTGACATGCTACTTTGTCAGAAAAAATGAAGCGCGGAATCAGTATGTGCACTCCAACAGTGAAGCGGTAGCAACTATCGCCTTCGACGATTTGCTATTCGATAACGTGGGACAGCTTTTTAAACGACATGCACCGGATACTGAAGCATCAAAACTCGATTGGTTAGACATGAAAAATTGGTGGCGTGCGGGGGTACACATACCCGCGCAAATCCATTTTTTCAGCATGAAAGATAAACCCCTTACATTTTTCACCATCCAAAAAATCACGAATGTTGAAAAATGGAATGCATTTTTAAAAGAACAACATATCGATTCCATAACGCATATTTCTCCACATGTTTCGATTTTATACGATGATAAATTTTTGTTGATCGGTTTGACGGCTTTTCCACAGAGCTTGAATACGGAAATACAAGCGATTTGGGACAGAAAGGACGAATGGATATATGTACGGGACCTTTCATTTCCTTCTTTCATAAATCAAAATGTTCATCACTTCTCTTACCGGCATACTGACGGAACTTTTCAGCTTTTTGCTGATAAATCTGGCAATGAAATTAGCCTAAACGGTGAATGGCATTTGACTACAGCCTTACCGCCTAATTTACAAATGCGGCAGCGAGAAACAAGTAATGCCTTTATTTGGCTACAAAGTAGTCTTCCCATCACTGAAACACCCTTTATCCTAAAAACCTTATCGATTTTTTCAACGATCGAACCCGATAGATGTGCAGCTAGCACGTATAGCTATACAGATTTACTAGTAAGTTCAGAAAGTACGCTTCAACATGATACGGTGATCATGTACGATTATGATATAAATTTTAATCGTATCGAGAAAACGGAAATACAGGAAATAACAGTACCTATTATCGAAAACACCTGGAAAGGAAATCAGCAATTCGCCACGTCTCTACCGAATAAATTATTTTACCGGTTTCATAAACAGATGACAGATAGTCTGATTTTATTGTCTACAAAAACAGACACGGAACTTCCTTCATCATTCGTGACGGCACCTGGTCCATTCTATGTTACAGTAGATTTTCGCCATCTCCCCCCTTCTTGGAAACGTGGCAGATTGCACACGCTACAAGAACAAGGTCTGCAAATCAATATAAAAACATCCGTTATCGATGAAAACAGGTTGGGAATTACGGGAACGATCTCCGGCTATAAACACCCGGTACAGCATGGTCGCCTTCTTCAAAATCAAAAGCAACATAACGGACATTAGACAACTCTGTAAAGGAATAAGTAGTAGAGGCCAAAAATTGTTTGGCTCCTGCGGTTCCCATTTGTTGTGTTAACACAGCACTTTCCGGAATTTCGATAAAAAGGGTATCACCGGAGATCTTTTGATACCGAACCTGCACATTAGGCCAGGTATTATTAACTATACTCTCCACACTTTCAGCGGTTAAGCTATCTGTCGTAACTTCCTTTATTTTCACCGGTTTGAAATCGTGAATGATTGTATCATATTGGTATTCCCAAAAGGCATCTTCCGGGATATAGATAAACGGGTTTTCTGTACGCCGACCCGTATCTAGCGATGTGGTATCATCCGCTTTACTAGATTGTTCGCTATCTTGCTGTGTTGATTGGTTACACCCCGTACTCAGCAGCAGTAATCCGATAAATATCACCTTGATACGCATATAAATGCCCTCTTTCTTTGTTGAAATAAACGTATCAAGCGTAAATATGTTTAGGAAAAAATTAAAAAGCTTCAACCGGGGAGATTGAAGCTTTTACTAACTAACCAATTATTAACCTAAATTATGAATTGTATATATCTACACAACCATCATGCCAAGATTTACATTTTTTAATACGGGTATTGTCCATTTTTAATCCGTAAATTTGACCCATGGAGCCTCAACAGATTTTAAGTAGAATGCAAATTGCCGCATTAAATCCAATGCAAACAGCCGTCCTAAACAGCTATGACCATACAAAAGACTTCGTTTTGCATTCGCCTACCGGAAGTGGTAAAACACTTGCTTTTGGTTTGTTGCTGGCGGAACATCTAAAGAAGGATAAGCAGGGTATACAAGCCTTGATATTGGTACCTACCCGTGAATTGGCACTTCAGATAGAACAAGTGATGCGTAAAGTGCTTACGGGCCATAAGATAACTTGTGTATATGGTGGAAATGACACAAAGACGGAACGTAATAAACTTCGTGAAGCTCCAAACTTGTTAATAGGTACTCCCGGGCGAGTAATGTACCACATCGAAAGGGCATATATCGATACGTCCTCTATAGAGACACTCGTCCTGGATGAATTTGACAAATCGTTGGAATTCGGGTTCCAAGGTCAAATGGAATATATCATCGAACAGCTACCCCGACTGCAGCATCGCATACTCACTTCGGCAACGAAAATGACCGACATTCCAACCTTTACAGGAATCGGTGATTTTGTTACGGTCGATTTTTCTGCTGACGCCGACACTGCCCCGAAACTCACCATCAAAAAGGTAATCACCCCAGCACAGTATAAATTGAGTGCTTTATTTAAATTGTTGTGTCGGAATGGAGAAAAGAAAACACTTATCTTCTGTAATCATCGGGAGGCCGTGGATCATATCAGCGAGTTGCTCGAAAACCGGGAAATTATACACGATATGTTTCATGGTGGTTTAGAACAAGAAGACCGTGAACTTGCCTTATTAAAATTCCGTAATAACTCCAATCGTATCTTAATCACGACGGATTTAGCGGCACGTGGGTTGGATATTCCCGAAGTAGATGTAATTATCCATTACCAGTTACCTTATAAAGAAGACGCTTTCATTCATCGTAACGGTCGAACAGCACGTATGCAAGCGAGTGGCGAAGTATACGTTATTTTGAAGCCAGAAGAGGAATACCCATACGTTCCTGAAAATAGTGAAACTGTAGCCTTAGAAGAGGAATATCCTCTTCCGCCCAATTCACCTTTCGCTACACTCTATGTTACCGGAGGTCGAAAAGACAAAATCAATAAGATAGATATTGTCGGTTTTCTGTTAAATCTAAACGGGATATCGAAAGAACAGGTTGGGATTATCGAAGTTAAAGATAAGGAATCTTATGTCGCGGTGGAACGTGCCACAGCAGCTCGTATTATCAAACAAGCGAATAATCAAAAAATCAAAGGCCGGAAGATACGCGTTGGAAGGACATAATTTTTATCTATCTGCTCAAGGCTTCTATAGCATCTTCAAAAGAAGCCACAAAATTAACATGTTTTCCCTTGTTACTTTCACGGATAAAATCGCTTAAGCTTTTACTCTCAAATCGTGCGAAGTCGCCTACAATAACCAGAGAGATACGATAATTGGAAAATTTCTGAAGAATTTCTCCAGCCATCTTGTTTTTTAAATCGAAAAAGTCGGACGTTATATTTTTTTGATGTATAATCATTTTATCGAAACCTTGATAATACACATTACCCATTAGATCTAACGCGTCTTCGGCATTCTGAATAAAGATTTCGTCTGCTATTATTTCCGCAATTTCGATATTATTTATTTTGTGGGGTTGGATGTCCATTGTTTTTTCTAAATTATATTATTCAATCTTCGATATACTTCATAACCTCCTTTGGTACCAACGCTGAAACGTCACCTTTATGAAGTAATATATCCCGAACAATTGTCGAGGAAATATGCGCCAGCCCAGATTTTGCCATTAAAAAATAGGTCTCAATTTCCGAAGCGAGTATAAGATTGTTCTGCGCTATCGCGTTTTCAAATTCGAAATCAGCGGTATTACGCAAACCACGAAGCAGATATTTTGCGCCTATTTCCTTGCAA
This sequence comes from Sphingobacterium arenae, assembly GCF_014692505.1. Taxonomy (GTDB): domain Bacteria; phylum Bacteroidota; class Bacteroidia; order Sphingobacteriales; family Sphingobacteriaceae; genus Sphingobacterium; species Sphingobacterium arenae. The sequence goes on from NZ_JACNYK010000002.1 coordinate 95,524, forward strand.
AAGTCAATCGTGAGGCCCGAAAACTGCGTCACTTCTACCCTTTCATTCGATTGGAAAAGATCCGAAATCGCTTTAACGCGATCTTCAAAAGACATCAACCCTTTTTTCGTACTATTCACGCCAACTGCAATCACAATCTTATCAAATAACGATAATCCCCTTTCAACTATATTTTGGTGGGCGTACGTAAAAGGATCAAACGATCCAGCAAAAACGGCTGTTTTCATATCCGATAAGCTTAAAGGTTTACGAATCTAGTTTATAAAAGCTAAACGAAGAATAACCATATTTCCTTGTTTCTATGTGAAACGGCGATTCATCCATTTTCCGAGTAGAAGGGTGTTCAATAACCATCACTCCTTCTGGTTTCAAAAGCTTATTCTCCATAATGCGGTTAGCTAATTGTGGTAAAGCTGGCAAATCATATGGTGGATCGACAAAAATAAAATCATACTGATTTTTACGGGCAACAATAAACTTCAGCACATCCGCTTTCTTTGTTTCAATAATATCTGTTTGCAATTTCTTCGCTGTTTCCCTAATAAATTGTAAGCATTTAAAATGGATGTCAACTGCTTCTACCGATAGCGCCCCCCTGGAGGCCAGTTCAAAACTGATATTCCCCGTTCCGGCAAAAAGATCAAGACAGTCACATTCGTCTAGCGAAATTCGATTATCCAATATATTGAACAGCGCTTCTTTGGCGATATCCGTCGTGGGGCGTACCGGTAAGTTAGCTGGTGGAGATAACCGAAGTCCTCCATATTTTCCACCTATGATACGCATAGCGGAGCATCTGCTATGAAATTCAACTTACCGACTTCCTGCTGTACACCTTCATCATCGGTGTACAAATCTATACGGCCCTGGATAAACTCTACACGATTGGCAAAGTGAGTAAGTGCGGCACTATAAGCATGTTGGGCATCGACACCAGAGATCAATATTTTATGTAGTTTGATATGTAAATCAAAGGCTTGGCAAGTGGTCAATACAAAATAATTTAAATCGTCTACATGTTGTATATCGAACACATTATAAAATAAGATTTTCCCATTTTTGAAAGCAAACAGTTCTGCCTGCGTATTATTGAAATGTGCACCCAATACTTCGCCCTGCATGGGAATATAAGCTTGTACTTCATCTAGAAGAAGTTGAAAATCAGCCACAAATTTCGCTTGGGGAAAGATAGCACGCCAGCGGTTGTGCAAGAGTAAATCAAATTGATAACAAGCTGTTATGGCTAGGTTATCTAAGCTATGAATTTGTGTACGATGGGCGTGATCGTCTAGCAAAAACTCCTGATATAACGGACGGTTTTCTGCCTGATATACTTCGGTAGGGATGAATACTAGACTTTGCGCGGGCAGACTAATGAACACGTATTTAAATGGCAAACCCAACAATTTAATAGCTTCTGTATCAGGTTCATTCGACGGGTAACGAAACATGGCTTGAACCTGATTGGATTCGTCGACAACGATTAACGTATCTTCTAAAAAATCCGCTCTTACGAACAGCTTATACTGTGGTATATAATGTAAATGAAAATTCTTCGATGTGTATTTCATACGCTGGGTTGTTGAAGTCCCTCAACAAAATTAGCTTTTCCAATCGATATGACCAACCTTTTGCATAACTTTGATTATGCATATTCAGAACCTGCTTACTCAACAGTTTGTGTGGAAGCCTACGCAGCAGCAGCAGGAATCGTTTTTGCTGTTGGACGAGTTCTTGACGACCTTCCTACCGAGTACATGTTTCCTTTTGAAGGGTTATGCTGGCACGGGAAAGACCACGATTATCAGCGCGTTAGTAAAGGTTTTGCCGACGCTTCAGAAACGATCGGTATTACTGGCCCCTACCGGACGTGCTGCAAAAGTCATGCGTCACTATTCCGGAAGAAAAGCGTTTACCATCCATAAAAAGATATACCGAAAAAAATCTGCAGCTACCTTGGAGCTGGATTTTACCTTATCGGAAAATCTACATGAAGACACTTTATTTATTGTAGATGAATCATCTATGATATCAGATTCCGGTGAACAATTTTTTTCCCGGAGTTTATTAGATGACCTGATCCGTTATGTGCGATCGGGCCAAAACTGTTGCTTAATGTTCGTTGGCGATACGGCGCAGCTTCCGCCCGTTGGTATGCAGGAAAGCCCAGCTCTGGATCCGAATTACCTCGAAGCAAACTACCATCTAAGGGTCTTTCATTATGAACTTCGGGAAGTTGTTCGACAGGAAAAAGCATCAGGTATACTCTATAATGCTACCAAAGTGCGAAACGATATCCATTTGGAAAATCAGCGTGGTGGACTCCCCTTTCCACAATTCCATACCAAGGGATTTACGGATATCTTCCGTATGAATGGCGATCGGCTATTGGAAGGACTACATTATAGCTATGACCACTTTGATATTGAAAATACCATCGTGCTTTGCCGCTCCAATAAATCTGCTAATTTATATAACCAGCATATCCGAAATCAGATTCTCTTTCGCGACGAAGAAATTACTGGAGGCGATCTAATAATGGTAGTACGGAACAATTACTATTGGCTCCAGCAACATGACGAAAAAAACACGGGATTCATTGCTAATGGCGATCTGTCGAAAGTTCGGAAGGTCAGCAATATACACGATCAACATGGCTTCCGCTTTGCAGATGTCTCGCTGGAGTTTATAGATGATGACGAATTAGAACCGATAGTATGTCGTGTTCTACTTGATAGTTTGCACGTGGATGCGCCCAACCTGCCTCGTGAACAGCAGCTGCAGCTATATGAATCGATTGCGTTGGACTATGCAGACATACCGACCAAAAAAGATCGCTTGGAGGCCATAAAAAAAGACCCTTATTATAATGCCTTACAGATTAAGTTTGCTTACGCGATCACGTGCCATAAAGCACAGGGCGGACAATGGCCCTGTGTGTTTGTAGATCAGGGATATTTAAATGACGAGATGCTCAATATGGAGTTTTTACGTTGGCTCTACACCGCTATCACCCGGGCCACAGCACAATTATTTTTGGTTAACTTTAATCCTAAATTTTATGGAGAATAAGGTTTTTGAGCCCCAACTTGTCCAATTTCTGAAAGTCGATATCCGACAATACCCGGCAAAATCATTTAATCTGGATTTTATTCAGAAACATGGTTTTACAGTAGCTGGTTTGCTTGCGTATTCTTATCATCCCGACAACCAGGTTTCTTTTCGGGCGGCGTGGCTTCTGGAACATATCTGTATAAAAGACCCTGCTATCATCGCACCGATTTACAATACATTTATTAATCGGCTAGCAGCGCAAAAGCATTGGGGAACAATCCGCAGCTATACCAAAATAGCGATGCTGGCCACAAAGCGTAAAACAGCGATACCCCATACCAAAGAACAGGAAGAAATAGTAATTGAGCAGTGCTTTAATTGGTTAATTAACATAAGTTGTCCGGTGGCGGTGGTTGTCAACTGTCTCGACATATTGTATAACCTGCGTAAGAAAAATCCGTGGCTAGAAGAGGAATTAAAAGCACAGATTCAGCATTTGCTCAAAAATCCGACACCTGCATTGGCGAGCAGAGCAAATAAAATATTAAAACGAATTTCCTAGTCGCCTATCAAATGTCCATAAGGCTTAAGCAAATCCACATTATCAAAAATCACTTTACAAATACCCAATATGGGTATAAATAAAATCATGCCTGCCGCACCCCATACCATCCCTCCTAATAATAACCCCATAATGGTAAACAGCGGACTAAGTTTTACGTTTCCACCGGTAATTTTTGGCGTCAGCACATAGCTATCCAATTGTTGGACGGCTGCAAAAAAAATCGCGACGATGATCGATGTCGTCAACGAATCTCCGGTTATCAAGGTATATAAAACGACAATAGCGCCACCTAATACCGAACCTATATAAGGGATGACATTTATCAATGCCGCTAAAAGCGCAAAAAATAAGGCGTTTTTTACCCCAATGAGAGTCAACCCCGTGAAGTAGATAACCGATAGTATCAATACAACCAAAAAAATACCGCCAACGTACAGACTGGAAACCTTTGTTATTTTTCCTACGATTGTCTTCGCATGACCTACTTCATCATACCCAGCATGACGTTTGACCAATTGAAGGACAAACCATTTTATACGTTTTCTGTATATCAGCATCATAATCGTATAGATGGTGACAATTAAAATGTTACCCGCTAAGGAAACAATAGAGAAAACCGTACCACCCACAACTTCACCAGCCGCATTAGACCACTCCGATAATTGTTTCTGAAGATATTCTTTTTGTTTTATTCTGGATACATTAAAATGTTCAGTAATGAAGGCATGTGTTTCATCCAATACTACGTTTATCCGCTTCCCAATAACAACAATATCACCACCAAGACCTACAAGTTCACTGAATAATACATACAGCACGGCCATTATAATCAATATACTAACTAACACGACCAAAACTGCAGCCCAGCCTCGCTTCATGCCCCAGTGTTCTAATTTTTGACAAATAGGTACCAGTAACATAGCAAACAACGCGCTGGTAACGACAGGTACAAGAAAGCTTTTCGCATAATATAGGATTGCGAAAAGTAAAACAAAAAAAAGTAAAACTTGGTTAAAGATCCTTAATGTCGTAAACTTTCTATTTGTAGAATTCATCACGTTTGAAAAACAAGCAACTACATAAAAAGTTGTGGAGGAAAAGAAAATATACAATATTTAGAACAACGTATTCCCTCGGTGGAAGGTATTTTTCCCTAAGTGTTTGAAGGCCATCTCCGTACACTCACGACCGCGAGAAGTACGCATGAGGTAACCTTCTTGGATCAAAAACGGTTCATATACCTCCTCAATCGTTCCTTCATCTTCTCCTACAGCTGTAGCGATCGTTTTCAGTCCGACGGGCCCGCCTTTGAATTTATCGATGATGGTGGTCAGAATCCGATTATCCATCTCATCTAATCCATTTTCGTCTACATTCAGCGCATTCAGTGCATACTGTGCAATGGCCTTATCAATGGATCCGTTGCCTTTGATCTGCGCGAAATCCCGTGTCCTTCGGAGCAAAGCATTGGCAATACGAGGTGTTCCTCGGCTTCTCCTTGCGATTTCATAGGCTCCCTCTTCGGTAATGGGTGTATTTAAGATATGCGCCGATCTTAGCACGATAGTAGTCAATAACTTCGCGTCGTAATACTGAAGTCGTGAGTTAATTCCAAAACGAGCACGCAATGGAGCAGTTAACAGCCCCGATCGGGTGGTTGCGCCGATCAATGTAAACGGATTTAAGGAAATCTGTACCGATCGAGCGTTAGGACCGGTTTCTAACATAATGTCAATCTTGAAATCCTCCATCGCGGAATAGAGATATTCTTCTACCAAGGGACTTAAACGGTGGATTTCGTCGATAAACAAAACATCTCCTTCCTCCAGATTTGTCAGAAGACCAGCTAAATCTCCCGGCTTGTCCAATACTGGTCCAGAGGTAATTTTGATGTTTACACCCATTTCATTTGCAATAATATGGGATAATGTGGTCTTTCCTAGTCCGGGAGGACCATGTAACAACACGTGATCCAGTGCCTCGCTACGTAGTTTCGCAGCTTTGACAAAAATAGAAAGGTTTTCTAGTATTTTCTCTTGCCCCGTGAAATCCTCGAAGACTTGCGGACGCAATGCCCTTTCTATATCCCTATCAATGGAATTCAATCTTTCTGGATTCGGATCAAGATATTCATTCATATATACGCGAAGTTAACTATTTATATTTCTTAAACCAACTCTCTACTTTTAGTTGGATAACCCCAAAAAAAGCTTCACGGAATATGCGTGTACTCATCTTCGAGATCCCCTCTGTGCGATCGGTAAATATAATAGGTACTTCTACGAGTTTGAAACCATATTGGATGGATGTAAATTTCATTTCAATCTGGAAAGCATAACCGATAAACTTAATGTTGTCTAGTGGAATTTTTTCTAACACCTTCCTGGAAAAGCAGACAAAACCAGCTGTAGCGTCCTGGATAGGGATACGCATAATAAGTCGTACATACGCTGATGCAAAATAGGACATCAATACCCTGCTCATAGGCCAATTCACGACATTGACACCTTTTATATAGCGGGACCCAATGGCCATATCGGCTCCATCCAGACACGCTTGACGCAGGCGTATTAGATCGTCCGGATTATGGCTAAAATCTGCATCCATCTCATATATATAAGTGTAGTGGCGTTGCAAAGCCCATCGAAATCCGTGGATATAAGCAGTCCCCAATCCCAACTTCCCTACTCTTTCCTCGATAAACAGACGATCGGGATATTCCTGTTGCATAGCTTTGACAATAGATGCTGTTCCATCCGGAGAACCATCATCTACAACCAAAACATGAAACGGAATCTGTAAAGAAAAAACCTTCCGAATAATTTTCGCTATATTTTCTTTTTCGTTGTATGTCGGAATAATGACTAAACTATCTACCACGTTCGCTGAAATATGAGGTAATTTTTCTTAATCAATGCCATGCGTCATTTTCCGCAACTTACCGCTGAAGACCAACAATAACAAAGCTGCTACAATGGGAATGGATGCAATGATGTAAAAGAATATCGACATGGAATATTCTTCAGAAATCTTATCAATATACGATCCGGTCATTCCGGCAATAAAATTCGCGATAGCAGATGCCGTAAACCAAAGTCCGAAAAGCAAGCCCACAAATTTCTTTGGTGAAAGCTTACTGATATACGATAAGCCTACCGGCGATAAACAAAGTTCGCCTGTCGTATGGAAGAAGTATGCAAGTATCAGCCATACCATACTAACCGTAGCCGTTGTTGCTCCCTTCGGAATGGAGCTGGCTCCAAAAGCTAGGGCAACAAAACCTACGCCTACCAGCAAAAGCCCCATAGCAAATTTTACAGCCCCCGAAGGGTTCCATATTCTCTCCCACATTTTACTGAAAGAAGAAGCTAATGTAATGATAAAGAAGGAGTTTAAGATCTGAAACCAGGAGACCGTCACTTCTGTTTGTTCAGCACTGAATTCTCTGTATACCTTCCAGATGCCTAGTCCCCAAATAATCGCAAACGACAACGCCGTAAACATAATCGTTAACGGATAAGCAGAAGCAATTTTTTTAGAGAGACCATATAATACCCATGTGACGATTATGATTGGGAAAATGGTCAATGCCGCATCGACCCATTTAAAAGTTAGTCCGGCACTACCCTCCAAAACCCGTTGTGTATAATCTTTGGCAAAGATTGACATAGAACCTCCGGCCTGTTCAAAAGCGAAGAAGAAAAACACGCTGGCCAACATCAAAACCCCGGCGACGATAAGGCGATCCCGAACGACATGTTTAGGGGTCTCTTCGTCTGTAATCTTCTCTACGTGCTCTTCGGGTTTATGTTTTGTATCGGGCTTCTCTCCAATAATACCAAAAATCTTTTGTGCAAAAAAGAATTGTAGCATACCAAAAAACATGAATACGCCTGCCAGACCGAAACCGTAATGCCAACCAATTTTCTCCCCAATATAACCACATAACAACATGCCCAAAAAGGCTCCCGCATTGATGCCCATATAGAAAATGGTATAACCAGCATCTTTTTTTGTACTGGTGTCGGGATACAATTGTCCCACCATAGAAGAGATATTGGGTTTGAACAAACCATTTCCGAGAATCATTAAAACTAACCCCAGGTAAAAAAAGTGATCTCCAAATGTTTCAAAGGCCATAGACAAGTGACCCAAGGTCATGGTCAAAGCTCCAAGTAGAATTGCTTTCCGATAACCTGTGAGCTTGTCCGCGATCATCCCACCAATCAACGGCGTGAGATAGACCAATCCGGTATACCATGCGTAAAGTTGCATAGCGTCGGCATTTGTCCACCCCCATCCGCCTTTCACAATTTCTGTGATAAGAAAGACCGTCAATAGAGCGCGCATCCCATAGTAGCTAAAGCGTTCCCACATTTCTGTAAAAAACAGCACAAACAAACTAGCGGGATGTCCCATCACCATTTTATGGTCAATGCCCTGCGTTGCTAGGTGATTTATCAGGACTTGGTCTTCTTTTTCTTGATTCATCTCTTAAATTTTTCTTATAAAAATCAAAAATCCTTAGGTTTTTTCCTAATTGATTTTGGTTACTTCGCTACAAAGAAAATAAAAATTCTGGTTTTTCCCGTAATCTCCATTTTTTATTTTGTAAAATTTCAATTACGGGATAACCGATTTTTATAAAGTTTTAAATCTCTCCAAAAGTTTTTTAGTTGCCAAGACACCTTCTACTTCGGGCAACTTTTTACCTTCATATTCAATTCCGACATAGCCCTTAAACCCAGCGTCTTTCACAATTTGCATCATGCGGTGATAATCGATGCCCGTTTCGTTGCCATTTGCATCAAAATCATGAGATTTAGCACTTACTCCTTTGGCATAAGGCATCAAATCCTCGACCCCCTGATAACGGTCATATTCATAAAAATTACCAAAATCAGGTAAACTTCCGCAGTTTTTCTTCCCCACTTCTTTCAATACACCTGCCAACCAATCACCATGCGAGGAAATACCACCATGGTTTTCTACGACAACATTAATCTTTGCTTTTTTTCCGTAGTCCGCCAAGGTACCCAAGCTGTTCACGACACGTTGCGCAACCTCTTCTGGCGTTCCTTTTCCTGCTGCATTTACACGAATGGCCTTACATCCTAAAAAAGCGGCTGCATCGATCCACTTATAATGATTGTCAACGGCTTGCAGTCGCTTCGTATCATCTTCATCGCCTAGATTTCCTTCTCCATCAACCATAATTAAGACATTCTTCACACCGTTGTCCTTAGCACGGTGATTTAAATCTTTAAGGTAAGTCATATCTTTCGCTTTGTCCTTAAAAAATTGGTTTACGTATTCTACTCCGTAAATATTAAATTTCTTGGCAGCAAATTCCGGAAAATCGATGTTTTTTAAATCTCCAGCAAATAATGTTTTGTGCAATGACCATTGCGCTAATGAAATGTCAAACCACGATTTTTTTGCGGCAAAAACGTCCAACGACGGAGCTATCATTACACCTGCTGTGGCTAATCCTAGGTTTTTTAAAAAAGTTCTTCTTGAGTTCATGAATTTTAAAGGTTTAATTAAATATTAGCCCATCCAGATGTTAACACATCGGCAATGTGCTTCGTCTTGACGGGGAGTTGATGCTTATCAATGTAAGCCTGTATCTGTAATAAACAAGAGCTATCTGTTGAAATAATGTAGTCAGCTTTTACGGCCATCGCATTTTGCACTTTCTGCTCAGCCATCGCTGCCGATATGCCTTCAAATTTCACAGCGAAAGTCCCCCCGAATCCACAACATGTTTCTTGATCGCGCATGGGAACAACCTCAAGACCACCTACTTGGGCAAGCAATTGTCGCGGCTCATCTTTAATTTTACACTCTCTTAATGCGGCGCAAGAATCATGATAAACTGCCGTCCCCACTAACTCAGCACCAAAATAATCTTTTTTTAACACATTTACCAAAAAGTCGCTCAGTTCGTAAATATTCGATTGGATATTACGACAGCGGTTATGTACCGTAGTATTCGTAAAAAGGTCGTCGTATCCATTTTTAATCATACCTGTACAAGAGGCCGATGGGGATACGATGTAATGATCTTCAGAAAAATCGTCCAGAAATTTTAGTCCAACTTTCTTAGCCTCATCCCAGAATCCTGCATTATATGCAGGTTGCCCACAACACGTTTGTTTCGGGTTGTAGATTACTTCGCAACCTGCCTTTTGAAGCAATTTCAATGTGCTGAAAGCAGTCTCTGGGTAAACTTGATCTACAAAACAGGGTATAAATAATTCTACTTTCATAACGTCATTGCTTTATTAAATCGCAGCAAGCGAAAGAGTAGACCACATCCAATGATAAAAAATACAGAAAGAAATAAAGCAGAGTAACGTATGTTGTGGGTAAACTGCTCTATCAATCCGAACGAAAATAAACCTAACACAATAGCCAATTTTTCCGTAATGTCGTAAAAACTAAAAAAAGATGTCGTATCCTTGATGTTTTCTGGAAGAAATTTAGAATAGGTAGAACGTGATAGAGACTGAACTCCGCCCATTACTAGTCCAACCAAACACGCTAAAACGTAAAACTCTGTTTCGGTTTTTATAAAAAATGCGGACACACAGACACCGATCCAAACAAACACCACAGCAATCAAAACCTTAATATTGCCAAATTTTGTAGAGAGCTTGGACATTAAATAAGCACCGAATATAGCTACTAATTGAATTAACAATATGGTAATAATGAGTTTAGAGCTTTCGAGTTGAAGTTCTTTAGCACCAAACGCAGCCGCTACGATCATTAACGTCTGAACACCGGCAGCATAAAAGAAGTATGCTGGTAAAAATCGGCGAATACGCTGCATTTTTTGAATGCGGCGCAGCACAATACGATACTCTATAATAACCGTACGAAAAACTTTTTTCGAAGCCAAGATTGCGGACTTTTGGTTATTCGGGAGCACAAAAAATGGAATTGTCGAAAAACCAGCCCACCACAGCCCCACAAGTAAAAAGGATAATCGTGGTCCAAAGGTCGAATCTGTTATACCAAACCAATCGGGCTTTAAAATAAACACCAAACAGATTAGTTGTAAGGTCACGCAACCAACATAACCATAAGCAAAGCCCTGTGCACTCACACTGTCCTGCTTATCTACCGTCGCGATTTGCGGTAAATAAGAATTGTTAAATAAAACACCTCCAATATAGCCCATAGCCGCTAAGCCAAACAATACTACCCCTAACTCTAATGTTTCCAGCTTAAAAAAGAAAAGTCCCATACAAGCTATGGCACCAAAATAGGTGAAGAACATCATCATAGTCTTCTTTTTCCCTTGTACATCCGCATAAGACGAGAGAAAAGGTAATACACAAGCCATGAAAAGATAAGAAAAAGCCAACGCAAAGTTGGAAAGAGCGGTATTGACTACCTCAAACCCAAAAAAACTAACCACATCACCCTTTTCCGCAGTCTGCGTGATCGCTGTGTAATAAGCAGGAAAGATGGTCGATGTAATGACCAGATTATAAGCCGAGTTCGCCCAGTCAAACATGGACCAAGACCGAATCAAGCGTCTGTTGTTTTTTTCAATGACACGCATAAATCAAAGCGAAGATACTATATGTTAACAGAAAATTAAAAATTCTTCCGTATAAAAGTTATAATCCGGGAAACTTCCTGACGAACTGGCATTGGAGATCCAATAAAATTATTATGAAGAAAAGAAAACGCTAAATTACGCCCGCTACGGGCTTGAATATAACCGCTCTGACAATATACACCCTTAAGCGTTCCTGTTTTTGCCCAAACAAAGGGCATCCCGCCGTCTAATTGATAGGTGTTTCGCAAAGTGCCTTCCAATCCGCCAGCAGCAAATAGATAATGAAGCTCATCGACATCATTAACCTCTCGCGCTATCATCAGTAGTAGGTCAACTAAAGCCCTCGGTGTAACCTTATTATAAGGTGATAAACCACTACCGTCGTAAAGATCAATTTTATCCATAAGATAAGCAGGATAAAAAGTAGCCATATCTTTTCTTAATCGAGCAGTGAGGAATGCATGGTATCGATTTAAAGCGACAACCATCATTAACTGTTCTGCTAAAAAATTATCGCTGGTCAACATCATTTCCCGCAAAACATCTCGTGTAACAGCAGAATACAGGGTGTCCACCTTTATAGGTTTAGGGTAGCTAATGAAATTCACCTGTTTATGTAAGGTGTCCTGCAATAATTGTACAAATAGCTTATCAGAATATTTGAAGGGTTTTTGGGTTATATAACTGTTTGGAATGTTGGTATTATTAATCAAAAATGTATTATCGTTCCAATCTCGGCGAATCCAGAAACGATCAGTAGCCACCCCATCGCTAGCAATATCAACCTGAAAACGCGCTGGGGAAACTCGAAGTTTATGCCCTACACTTCGGAAGGTAGCCACATTGCCATAAATGGGAAATGCAGTTATTTCTGGCTGATAATATTCGTCGTAATCTTCCATGGCCCATCCCATCCGGTAAAATGGCTCGTCTGCAGTCAGGTCGCCTACATAAAACAGCTTTTTATCTGTCTCGGCTAAGAAATTATAGACTTTGCGTGTATCCAATTTCGGATGTAGAAAGGTAGGGTCACCTGTCCCCCAAAACAACAACGAGTCTCCCTTTTCAATATAATGGAGAGCGGGAATCGAATCTTCTAAATTTTTCAGTGCGGTAAACAAGGTGAATATCTTCGTGTTGGAAGCTGGAGTAAAATACTTATCTTCATTCGTTCCCAGCAGAAATTGATGCTGGTCCATATCATAAAGGCTAAAGCCAAATATATGATCTTTAAATATAGGTGATTGGTATAAACGACTACTTATTAAGGAAGTATCTTGTGAAAACGTAATGTAAGTAGAAAAGAAAAATATAGATAGGACAAGTAACAATTTAGTCATGAGCGCACTTTAATACATACTTGATCCCACCGATAATATGCTTTTGAAATGAAACTTCATCAAAAGACTTCTCCGTATGTCCAAGTCCCGTATAGAATGTACGTCCGCCATCGAACTCTCTAAACCAAGCTATTGGATGAAACTTTCCCATGGTGCCACCTTTATAGCTTTGCTCATCGAGGGTCATCAGGACATGCAAGCCGGGCTGTATATCTCTAAAATCGTACCATTCATCTTTATGCCACCAAACTTCAGACAAGTGTCTTGTTGCTAGATGTGTACGATCTATAACATCAATTTTAGCTTCTTGTACAGGCGGATGTTGTGTAAAATAGCCACCAACTAATTCACCATACCAAGGCCATTCAAACTCCGTATCGGATGCTGCATGTATACCAACAAACCCCTTACCTGCGCGGATAAAGCGTTGAAATGCCGTCTTTTGTTCGTCATTAAATAGATTTCCGGTTGTACTTAAAAAAATGACAGCAGCAAATTGCTGCAGGCTATCTGCACAAAAATAGCGTGCATCTTCCGTATGCACCGTAACAATCCCCTCTGATTGCAGTATTTTTTTCACTGTTTCCACACCTTTTGGAATACTTTTATGCCTAAAACCCGTTGTTTTGGTGAAAATCAGAACCCGCTCCTGACTATAGGCAGTAACCATCTGCCCAAAAAGAAGGAGGCTTATAAAAAGTAGAACGTGTTTCATCATACATTTTTATTTTTATAAAAGTTTAAACTCTCTATAATCAACTCTTCTTTTACGTATCTATCGTAATCGCATTTTCCAATTTCAGACAGCAAAGCAAAACCAAGTCTCTTGCCGTCATTCTTTTTATCATTTTGCATCAAAGCAATGAGTTCTGAATATATCTCTTCAGTAAAGGAATAAGGTTCAAAACGATTATCGAATGCTGTCTCTATTTGAGCCAAATCTTCTCCCGAAAGGCCGTTTATTTTATGCGCAATATAGGCTTCACAAATCATACCCAATGCAATCGCTTCACCATGTAAAAGGGGGTTCGCATCGTGTATAAGGGAATATGCCTCTACTGCATGCCCAATCGTGTGGCCAAAGTTTAAGATTTTCCGAAGTCCATTTTCGGTCGGATCTTGTGTAATTACTTCATTTTTTATTTCCACCGACCGGAAAATGATACTATCTAAATTATTACTGCTTAATTCGATATCTTTTACACTGAAAAACAAATCTTTATCATAAATCAATCCATGTTTAATAACTTCTGCAAACCCCGAGCGCATTTGACGATCATCCAGGGTTTCAAGAAATTTCCCGCTAATAAAAACAGCTTGGGGTTGCGTGAATGTACCAACGATATTTTTTATATGATCTAAATCGATTCCCGTTTTCCCGCCAACAGAAGCATCTACCTGCGAAAGCAGGGTCGTCGGAATCTGGATAAAGTCAATTCCTCGTTTAAACGTGGAAGCGGCAAATCCACCCATATCGGTCACCACCCCTCCTCCCAAATTTATCATGAGCGCCTTTCGATCAGCGCCGAAATCAAGCATAGTCTTCCAGACGCCTATACAAAAATCAATATTCTTATTTTCTTCTCCCGGATCAATTTCAATAATATCGTAATCCGTTATCTCAGAAAGTGCAGATTGTAATATCGGTAAACAGTGATCGTTGGTATTGCGATCAACTAAAACCAAAATTTGGGAATAGCTGCGCGAGGTAATGAATGTCGCTAGAGATTCGAGGTTGTTTTCGAAAAATACCGAATAGCCGAGACTGGCGATTTGTTTTGTCATGTATTGCGATGTTTGAAATATGAAAGCACTAAATTAAACAATTTTTACTTGCTGTCCATCAAATTCAATGATGTCTCCCACTTTTACTTTTAATCTTTTTCTAAAGTCTACCTGACCGTTATATTTAACCAAGCCCTCCTCAACAACAAGTTGTGCCATGGCCCCATGTTCCACCCAATTCATCACCTTTAATAACTGGATTAATTGGATATATTCACCCCTTAACGAAAATGTTTGCATAATTCTTTTCCTATATTATTTTTCATCCGTATTTGTTCAATATGCTCGAGAGCTTGCAAGCTCAGTTTATTCACGCCATGCGGTTTGAATAAATCATAATCACACGGTTCGGTAAAGATACATGATCGAAAATTAACGGATCAATAATATCCGTAAAAAAAAGGATAATTCCTGTTAATTATAAAAGGCTTGTTGCCCATCGAAAATAGATAAAGAGATGAAATAATTAATTAATTTTGGCCGTTATTATTTTACACATATGATACCTGTTCATAATTTGGTTAAACTGGATTTTAACAACACCGAAATTGCCTTTCGGAATAAATCTGATAAAGATTTGGAAAAAGCATACTGGCTTTTTAAAATAGTCGCCAGTAATAGCCTTATTAAGATAGGCACTCCTCTTACAAACTTCGCTTTAAAAATTGGATTACCTATTCAGGGTCTCATTCGAAACACCATTTATAAGCAATTTTGTGGTGGAGAGTCCATTGAAGGGTGCCAACAGGCTATAGCCGAACTAGGGCGAGCTAAGGTAACGACCATTCTAGATTATTCGGTCGAAGGGGAAGAATCGGAAGAGAGTTTTGACCAAACTTGTTCGGAAATTTTACGTACAGTAGATTATTCTCAAAAGAACAAATTGATATCGTTTTGTGTTTTCAAGCCTACGGGTTTGGGACGATTTGACCTGTTGGCCAAAGTGGATGCACAGCTACCGCTGTCTGATCAGGAAAAACTGGAGTTTACCAGAATATACGATCGTATTGATACCATTTGTAGCGCCTGTCATGCCGCAGATATACGTGTATTAATAGATGCAGAGCATTCCTGGATACAGGATACGATCGATGACTTTGCCCGAGAAATGATGGGAAAGTACAACAAAGAACGTGTAATCGTGTATAATACCTATCAGTTGTACCGTCAGGATAAGCTAGCATCTCTGCAAGCTGACTTCGCTTATGCGCAAACCCAGAACTTCTATTTGGGTGCGAAAATTGTCCGGGGTGCCTATATGGAAATCGAACGCGATCGTGCTGTCAAACTTGGCTACCCCTCGCCTATTCAACCCAATAAGGAAGCAAGCGACCAAGACTATAATCAATCCATCCGGTTTTGTCTAAGCCACATCAACCGTATAGGTCTGATGGCTGGAACACACAATGAAGAGAGTGCCAGGTTGTTGGTAGATGAAATGGCCTTACGCGGTATATCTCCCGCCAATGATCATATCTTCTTTGCGCAGCTATTAGGGATGTCTGATAATCTATCATTCAATTTAGCAGAAGCGGGTTTCCATGTTGCGAAGTACATGCCTTACGGGCCTGTAAAAGCTGTAATGCCTTATTTATTCCGTCGCGCACAGGAAAATACGTCTGTAGGAGGCCAGACGAGTCGGGAGCTGAGTTTGATTTTAAAGGAAAAAGCTAGAAGAAAATCGTAGTTTTGCGGCATGAATGCTGAATCAAAGAAGAAATTTAACATCTTACAAGAAAAGTCCAAATCATTTAAAGCGCTACTGTATGATGTAGACGGTACGCTGGCTGATAATATGCCCGCTCATAAGGCGGCTTATGTCGCGGCGGCAACTCGATATGGAATTGAATTAGATGATAATATTGTAGAGGAATTGGCAGGCTGGCCGACAGTAGATGTCGCAGCTGAAATTGGCAGACGGTACCAGCGAGATATAGACACATTGGATTTTGCTAAAACAAAATCCGGTATTTTCATGGAACAATTTATCCGGCAGACAAAACCGGTAGATTATGTGTTGCAGCACCTCTTGGAAAATGTAGGACAAAAGAAAATTGGACTTGTCTCCGGCGGGTCGCGCTCGACCTTAAATGTTACTTTGGAGGTGATTAACATCATTGGAAAATTCGAAACACTAGTATGTGCCGGTGATACCCCCGAAGGTAAACCCTCCCCACAACCCTTTCTCTTAGCGGCTAAACAACTTGGTGTAGCTCCTACGGATTGTCTTGTTTTTGAAGACGGTGATCCAGGTGTTCAAGGTGCGATCGCTGCGGGTATGAGTTGGGTGCGCATCGATAAAATATAGAATATGACGAGCTTTTATACTAAAAGCTTGTCATAATTCGTATTCCACCGTTTGTGTAATTCATGTCAGCACGCTTAAATTGACCTACTGGGAGTTTCACAAACGGTTCGATCGAAACCTTTAATGTTCTACCCATATTTACTCGACGGCCGACAGAAAAATTAACAAAGCCTCCAAAACCGTTGGTATTTATATTTTCTTCGCTACTAATTTGAGTTGTTTCTACAGTCGTCACCGGATTCGCAACAGGCTTTTCTGAATCGGATGCGCTGGAATAGGTCGGTATCCCTGCAGATTCTTCATAATGGGCAAAACGCTCTTGAGATAAGACAGCTGCATAAGAAACACCTCCAGTAGCATAAAACTCTTTCGTCACATTATATCGGATCTCTAGTGGAATATCCAAGGTTTGCACCTTACCAGTTACCGCATTTAAATTAGGAATGAAAAAACTGTTGGTCCGAAGGGACGACGCTTCTTTAGAAATCAAATTGTCCGTATTTTTAATAGGGGCAGCTGCTTGCTTCATCTCTGCTCCTACTTCCTGTACCTGAGATTTTAACATACTAACTTCATATTGATTAAACGAGGCCCCTGTACGGATAGCGATTTTATCATTCAATCTGTAAGCAAAAACAAGCCCCCCACCCAAATCAAAACTTTGATCGGTCGTCGAGGGGCTTACGAAAGCACCTAACTCAAATCGATCGGTAAGACGCAATTTCTTTGGAGATAGATGACGCGCCGATTCATGCTGATGGGCAAAGTTAGGGTCAAGGGTTTCCCCTGCTATTAAATTATCATCCCACGACCATACGTTGACTGGTTTACTTCCCTGATAGGACGGCAAGCGGTCAGGCGTATGGATTTTCGCGATTAGCGCCGACTTGTTCGTCAAACGTGGTGACTCCATTGCCTGTAGGTCTATTTCATTCACCATTCTCCTATCTTGCCTCATCTCTTTATCACCGTTCATATTGTTCGAAGACAAGCGTCCCTGTCCTTCTATCGCCGTCACCCGCGTATTGGATTCCTCCTGCACTGGTAAGGGTGCTGTTGGGGCAGACCACTTCATTTCCTGTTTGGTTTCAACAAGCTTTACAGGTCCTGTTGATCCCTTCCAATCATGAAACAAGAAAGTAAGACCGACCAAAACCACTGCAGCCGCAGCCACCCAAGGTAATGAAAAGTAGGTAACCTTTCCAGCTGACTCATATTTTGCTTTATATGCTTCCCAAGCCCCCTCTTTATAAGGAAGTTCCTCTGCATTTTTTAGCCCTTCTTTGATGAGCTCTATAAGTTCCTTATTACGATCTTTCATGTTTCTCTTCGCATTTATGAATGTATATTGTGCGAAACACTAAATTCTTCTATATATAATTTTCGTAAGCGCTGTTTAGCTCGCGTCAAATATGTTCTGGATGTACTTTCCGGAATGTGGAGCATAGTTCCTATTTCTTCGTGCGAATATCCCTCAATTTCAAATAGATTAAAAATAGAGCGTTGAATATCGGGTAGTCGTGTCAACAGTTTCATAATATCTTCCACACCCAATCTATCTGTCATTACTACGGTATGGGATTTCATCTCCTCGTCCGAGGTATCTTCTAAAAAACTGGTGGGTTTTCTCGTCCTTAACAAATCGATTGACGTATTCACCGCAATACGTGCTAGCCAAGACCGAAATGTTTTCTCTAACGCCTCCTCATCTGCGTGCATTTCGAAAGCTTCGATCTTCCTAAATGCTTTTACAAAGCTCTCATTAACGGCTTCTTCTGCTTCCATTTCTGAAGTAATATAACGAAGTACTACAGCCATCACATATCCGTAATATTTTTTATAAACAAACGATTTTCCTCGCTCACTTTTGTCCACAACACAGCTTTCCAAGGCCTCTCTTAAGGTCAATGGTCTCGTCCTCTTCCAATATTGCTGAACAATTTTCACTTAAAACCGTCTGTTCGGGTATGCCAATTTAACGAATTAATCCTTATTTACCAGAACAGCGTCCTAACATTCTGTCATATATCTCTATTTTTTATACTTAAACGTAGCATCGCTGCAAAATGCTACAGATAAAAATGATGCTTGTAAAAATCAAGGAAATACGTTAACTTGCTATATCATATAAATCTTAGAGTTATGAGAAAGATATTATTCCCAACAGATTTCTCCAATGCCGCAAATAATGCGTTTGTATACGCTTTACATTTGGCAAAGGAAATGGACGCCAGTTTATATGTCGTCAATACGTATATGCAACCCGTGTTATCTGCCACACATGCCGGACAGCCAGAGCTTGTGCCTGAGGTATACGAGAACTATGAATTGCATCAATTTGAAAATTTCAAGAAACACACTGCGGATCTTCATAAGATGGCCGAGGATTACAACCTATCGGATGTTCCACTGACTTTTCTTTTTGAAGAGGGCACCGTTGTAGCTAATGCCCAACGTATTATTGAAAGCGAGGGTATCCATTTGATCGTGATGGGTACAAATCGCGCGGATGGTGTCATTGATAAAATTTTTGGATCGAACACGTTGGGTGTTATTCGAGGTGTTAGCGTACCAGTTCTGTCAGTTCCAAAAGAGGCAAAATATGATGGTATTAAGGAAATTTTGTTTACCACACTTTTTAGAGAAAAAGACGAAGCCGCCCTACGTCATATCATGGAAATCGCTAATAAATTTGGAGTAAAGGTTAAGTGTGTCCATGTATTGAAGGAAAAAAACACCGATATTATTGCTATGACCGATCGTTGGCAGAAAGTATTTCCGCATGATAATCTTGAATTCGTATTATTAGATATAGAGCAATCTATCGAACATACACTAAACCAATATATCGAACAGCATCGCGTCGACCTTCTTTGTGTGGTAAAGAGAAACAAAAGTCTACTGGAGCGGTTGTTCAAATCCAGCATGAGCAATCGGCTTCGCATGCACGCAAATACGGCAACATTGGTATTACATGAAGGAGATGATCCTGGGGCTTTTTAGCGCCCCTCCATTCTGGCTCTATATTCTTCCAGAACGATTTCTAGCTGTTCTTCTTGTGTTAGATCCGAGTTATCCAGAATAATAGCATCCGTTGCCTGTCGTAACGGACTTTCTTCGCGTGTACTGTCCATATGGTCTCGATGGGCTAAATTTTGCTTTACCCCCTCTATCGAAACGACTTCACCTTTAGCCAACAACTCTGCCAATCGTCTCTGTGCACGAACCTCTGAATTCGCCGTCATAAATATTTTCAGGTCTGCATCGGGAAATACCGTGGTACCGATATCTCGTCCATCCATTACAATATTTCGACGTTTTCCCAAGGCCTGTTGTTGTTTGACTAGCGCATGCCGTACTTCCTTTATTGCACTTATCTCACTCACTTTCTCAGAAACATGCATTTGACGAATTTCTCTCGATACATCTTCCCCATTTAGAAATATATGTACAGTATCTCCCTGGGGTACAAAATCGATATGAATCTCTTCCAAAGCAGCCCGAATTTCGTCCGGATTTGTCAGATTGATATGCTGTCTCAAAAAATACAAAGTTACGGCACGATACATTGCACCACTGTCTATGAATACAAACTGAAGCTTCTTTGCCAGCGCTTTCGCAACAGTACTTTTCCCACAAGACGAAAACCCATCAATTGCGATGATAAAATTCTCCCGTTCCATGATTTGCTGCTTCGTTTACTTTTTTGCTTTACTTGTACTCTTTTTTTTCGTTGTTTTTTTTGCCGTAGCAGTTTTTGCGGCAGCCTTAGCTTTGCCTTTCGGATCTGCTTCTGCCCACTTCAACACATCTTCGTAGGTAATTTTCTCTATTTCCGTACCTTTCGGAATTTTTACATTTTGTTTACCAAAGCGGATAAAAGGCCCCCAACGACCATTTTCAATTTGCGCCTCTGCATTTTCAGCAAACACACGAATAACCTTTTCCTTATCTTTCTGCCGTTTTTCCTGAATAATCTGAATAGCTTCTTCTTCCGTCACATCCATGGGATCCAATCCTTTAGGCAGAGAATAAAAAGCGCTGGCATGGCGGATATAGGGACCAAACCGTCCGATAGCAACGGTCATCTCTTTTTCTTCAAACACGCCTACCTTCTTAGGAAGCTTGAATAAGTCCATAGCTTCTTCAAAGGTAATCGTTTCGATCATTTGCCCTTTACGCAAAGAGGCAAAGCGCGGTTTTTCTTCATCGTCAGCAGAACCAATCTGTACCAACGGACCGAATCGTCCAACCCGTACGCTCACTGGTTTTCCGCTTACTGGGTCCGTTCCCAACTGCCGTTCGTGACTTGCGCGATCAGCATGTTCCAGTGTATCTTGAATTCCTTGATGAAATGGTCCGTAAAAGTTGTTCAACATGGCTGTCCATTCTTTACTACCGTGGGCAATCTCGTCAAATTCTTTTTCTACTTTTGCGGTAAAATTATAGTCAATAATATCATGAAAATGTTCTACGAGAAAGTCATTTACCAAAACGCCGATATCGGTTGGGAACATTTTTGATCGCTCCGCACCCGTCATTTCTGTCTTGACTTCCTCTATAACCTTATTATCGGCTATCTGCAATACGATGTATTGTCTTTCTTTACCGTCCCGGTCTTCCTTAACAACATACCCCCTATTTTGTATGGTAGAGATGGTGGGGGCATAGGTAGAGGGACGCCCTATACCCAATTCTTCCAGTTTCTTTACCAACGAGGCTTCTGTATAGCGGGCCGGTGGGCGAGAAAATCGCTCTGTAGCATGCATAGCCTGCAAGTTCAACTGCTGATCTTTTTCTAGTGGTGGCAAAAGTGTATTTCCGTCATTCCGCTCTTGGATGTTATCCGAATCTTCATCAGTAGATTCCATATAGACTTTAAGAAAACCGTCGAATCGCATCACTTCTCCTGTAGCTACGAGTTCCTCTTGACGGGTAGATATAGAAATCTTCGCTGTTGTTTTCTCAAATTCCGCTTCGCTCATCTGAGACGCGATAGCCCGCTTCCATATTAATTCGTATAGACGACGTTCCGCATGGTCCCCTTCAATGGTATGTTGCGAAAAATAAGTTGGACGAATTGCTTCGTGCGCTTCCTGTGCACCAGCAGATTTGGTTTTATAACGACGTAATTTATGGTATTTTTCACCATAAGCATTTACAATTTCCTGCTGTGCGGCCTGGATAGCCGTATCGCTCAAATTCACGGAGTCGGTACGCATGTAGGTTATCCGTCCTGCTTCGTATAACCTCTGCGCCACCTGCATAGTACGCGCGACAGAGAACCCCAACTTTCTACTGGCCTCTTGTTGCAATGTAGACGTTGTGAACGGAGCCGCGGGCGAACGTTTTGCAGGCTTCTTTTCCAACGAACTAACTGCAAAAGCAGCCGGAATGCTATCTTTCAAGAACGTTTCAGCATCACTTTTACGCTCAAAGCGCTGCGGCAGCTCCGATTTAAATTGTTCTTTTCCCTTCTCTGTTGTGAATTGCGCAACAATCTTAAAGGAAGCATCTGCAGTAAATTTATTGATTTCTCGTTCACGTTCTACTATAAGGCGCACAGCAACCGATTGTACGCGCCCTGCCGATAAGGACGGTTTAACTTTTTTCCACAGTACCGGAGAAAGCTCAAACCCCACCAACCGGTCTAATACCCGACGCGCTTGTTGGGCATTCACCAAATTATAGTCAATTTTTCGAGGCGTTTCAATGGCTTTCACAATCGCCGGTTTCGTGATTTCATGGAAAACAATACGTTTTGTTTTGTCCTCTTTCAACGATAGCGTTTCATATAAATGCCAAGAGATCGCTTCTCCCTCCCGGTCTTCATCGGACGCCAACCAGACTGTTTCGGCATCTTTTGCTAGTTTCTTTAATTCGCTGACAACTGCCTTCTTATCTGAAGGGACTTCATATTTTTGTTTAAAGTTATTTTCTACGTCAATGGCATCATCCGTTTTTACTAAATCACGGATATGACCATAACTGGATTTCACCAAAAAATCCTTTCCCAAATATCCTTCTATTGTTTTTGCTTTCGCCGGTGACTCTACAATCAGTAAATTTTTCGCCATTTATAATGAATGATTTTTGCAAATAAAGGGATTTCAAAATGGAATGCCAATAATTTTCATTTATTTTTCTTTCTTATGGTTAGTGATAGCTTGATAAAATGACCGAGCTTGCAAATTCAAAAGGGTATAGGATCGACAAGAGGGAAACGTGTTTGGTATTGCTCATCACCTCGTAGCAATATGAGTCGCAGGGTTTCTCCGGGGCGAGACTGCAATGCCGACATAATCTTCGACAAAGTTAATCGCCCTACTGATTTCCCGTTTACTTTTAGCAGCTTATCACCCGCCTGTATTCCCGCGGCGGCCGCAGGAGAATTTTTCCGGACTCCCGCTATACGAAAAGTAGGTTGTAGTACAAACGCATATTGTAATGCATCATTTGCAAAATTAATTGTTATCCCCTGATCGGGCATCTTTTGACGTTCCTGTTTTTTGGGTAATCTCGCTTTCACCAATTCTTTTTTCCAGATCATCCCGTCATGCCGCACTTCTAGTCCGGCCATATTGATTAAAAATGGTTTGGTAAATATTTTATTTTTACGGAGGTATAATGCTTTTTTACGGTAATCGATCAACAAATGGAATCGTTGTAATACTTGATTTCCCACCGAACCAATCCTGTTTTGTGCAAGCTTACTCATAAATAAGGCGTTCGAATCTGGGTAGGCTACTATAGGATATTCTAGCATAAAATCTGCTATTGTGACTTTCCGTATACGATTTCTCTTTCCATAAACCGCACCATTAAATCCTCGTCCAATATACTCTTCTACATAGGGTGCTTTAATATGGAATTCGGGCAGCAAGAAAGCAAACAGCATCAACGGCGTGGTATTCCCCATATCCAGCAACATCTTTCCGCTGACCCACAAGCTGTCGACCAACATATTGGCCACTATATACGGCCTGGCGTTTTCTATAGCTATGGGAATATAACTATATTTCCGAATGGATTTCTCATAATCATAATCAGGTGGAAATAGCGTTATACGTTGTTTTTGATAGTCAAGTTGTACCGCGAAGCTATCAAAAAATTTAGACCCCAGTATACCGTTAATGGCCACACCAACATCACTAGAGATATCCAATTCGGTACCCTGTATGACATAAAGCCAATGAAGAGAGTCTACTGCGACCCCTCCTACCTCAACCACGTTGTCGGTAGACAAAATCCCCTCAACGCCATCTTCTATACCAATACCACGAAACGTCATTTTGCTTTGGTTCTTCAGATAAAGCGAATCTTCGGTGTTGATAAATAATATTGTTTCTTTTACACCGGTATCAAGCAAAAAGGAGAAGGGAATGCCATTTATGGTCAATGGCACCAACACGATATTGTTTACTAATTCAAACTTGAAAGATGCCGGTTTGTGGTCAGGAAGTTGAAATATTCCTTGTGATTTTGCGACACAAGATATACAGAAAATTGCTATGCAGGCAAACCATCTCATTTTTTTCAAATACTTCCATTCCTTCATACGAAGATAGAAGATTGTCCGTATAAAATAAACATTTTATATATCTTTGGAGCAATCACTTATCAGCAAACTGTTAACGCTACACATGAGAATATATTTTAGGTTATCGCTATTAATCATCACGACAACAGTGTGGTCGTGTAACCGCAAGCAGGCAACAACAGCAATTGATCCCGCAGAACAACAAAGGACAGACTCCATCGAGTTGGTTCGGAAAGCGGAAGAAGAAGCGAAAAAAAGACCAAAAACAGCAGAGGATATGGAGCTGACCAAAGATTTTTCTTATGATAAGCATACTTTGGAGGACACCTATCCATATAAGGACACTACTCGACATTTTCAATTGAATAAAATCAAAGAAAAACTTGCATTTGTAGAAAATTTCCAACGTACCCCCGCTTCTTACGGAATCTTACAAAATCGAAAAAATAAAAATCAAGAAGCCCCGTTAGTAAAGAATTATCACCGCAATGAATATAAGCTTATTTCCGATTCGCTGGGTACGGAACGCTATCAGGCTGCCCCTCTATATACCGTGGGTGAGAACGACGCTCCCACCATTTATGGTCGAGATGGTGCATTAGTAAAATTGCTTACCAGCGATACATTGGATATGATTAGACTGGAAGGTGTTTCTTTTCCGGGAACTTGGGAAACGCCAAAGCGGTACGTAAAAGCGATCGGTGATTCCGTTACTTTCCACCATATAGCATTTGTAGACGTAACCAACCAGAATATCCTCACCGCTGAACGTACTGGTGATTGTAGATGGGTAATCCGAAGCATGAACCCTGCAACTTCTGGCGTTCACAAACCTCCGTATGCCCATGAAACGCCATTGGGAATATTTGTCATCCAGGAAAAAAAAGCTAAAATGTTTTATTTAAAAGACGGAACAAACACCATTCATGGTTATGCGCCATATGCGAGTCGATTCACCAACGGCGCCTATATACATGGGATACCGACACAAAGTGTTAATGCCGGTATTATAGAACATAGTTGGTCATTGGGAACCACCCCTCGCTCACATATGTGCGTACGTAACGCCTCCTCCCACGCTAAATTTGTATATGATTGGGCGAAAACATTTAATGCATTGGTTATCGTCATTGACTGATATTTATATTAATTTAACATTTTGAAAATCAAATTAATACTACCTTTGCAACTGGAATAAATATTTTTTGCCTATGCGTAGTTTAATATTAGTGCTGTTGACGTCGTTTTTAGTGAGTTATATACCGACTAGGCTATCAGAACATCCCTCAAAAGTAAAAGCAGTTGATACTGTAGTAAAAAAAGAACCTCTTCCAAAAATTGATCAAACCAAACTTCTTTACCGCAAAATGAATTTGGAGTTTGTTTTACAATATGACGCCTTTGAGCAAGCGATACAGGGTTATAAAACGCTACGGCCCAGACGGGATCAAATTCTAACTGTTATCGATTTTACATTGCCCTCGACAGAAAAAAGAATGGTTGTATTGGATATGAAAAACGAAAAGGTATTATACCATACCATTGTATCTCATGGACGGAATTCTGGTGATAAATATGCGCGTGCTTTTTCGAACAGGCATGGATCTTATCAAAGTTCACTAGGTTTTTATGAAACCGAAGGTACTTATCAAGGAGGGAATGGCTACTCCTTAGTGCTTAACGGGCTTGAAAAGGGTATCAATGATCAAGCTAAAGCAAGAGCGGTAGTCATGCATGGAGCAGATTATTGTAGCGAATCGTTTATTAAGTCGACCGGTCGCTTGGGCCGAAGCTATGGATGCCCAGCGCTACCACGAGAAATAAATAAGCCAGTTATCAACACAATAAAGAACGGCACACTACTCTATATCTATGCCGATAATCCCGAATATATGGCAAGCACAAAAATTATTCATGCCATACCTGACCGGACCCTTCTAGCTCAACACGATATAGGTACGGATACGCTCAGTTCGTTAAATTAAATCCATTATTTGATGATAAAATCCTCTAGAATGCATATGTATTTAAGGATTAAATATGAGCAACATAAACATCACAAATAAAACCAAATGCATTATCCCAACGAAAGGTGTTGTTCGTTTTCCTAAAAACGTCATCAGGCTTAAAAGCAGCGTAATAAAGAAGAGAATCATCTCCGTAGCAGTAAGTCCGAAACGAACCACCTTTCCCGAAATTAAACCAATCGTTAATACTGCAGGAACAGTAAGCCCTACCGTGGAAACAAACGCACCATGGCAAAGATTAATAGCTCGTTGAAATTCATTATTTAATGCCGCTTTTACTGCTGTCATGGACTCGGGGGTAAATACAATAATCGCAATAAGCACCCCTCCCAACTGAAGAGGAAGATTCGCTGCCTCGATACCAAAATCGACAACGGTCGCCATATTGTGAGACAATAGCACGATGGGCAATATCATAGCTAAGAGGACAATGGAACGAATCAGCATTTCTCTTTTATTGTTAGGTTTTCCGTTTGTATGACCATCGAGATTATTTACGGAGAACAGTTTACGGTCTTTGAATGGAATCTCCATGGAGCCTTCGTTTGGCTGTACGTATAAATGACTGTAAGTTTTCGTCTGAAAAGCAAGGAAAAAACCGTACAGGATTACGATCAATACAGAAAGACTAATAGCCTGAACATTCGTGAACATCCCATTCCCAGCTCCTTCAATAAAGTTGGGCAACAGCATGGAAAGCCCTCCGAGCATGATAATCATAGCTATATAAGACATTGTACCCTGTGCATTATACTCTTGCTCACCGTATTTTAAACCGCCCAGAAGAATACATAAACCAATAACGAGATTCATAATAATCATCATTACCGAAAAAATGGAATCTTTTCCAATAGTAGGGAATTCACCTGGCCCGAGCATAACGGCTGAAATCAAAATGACTTCGATCGAAACAATGGAAAGAGTAAGTATTAATGTGCCATAAGGTTCTCCCAATTTATGGGCAAGTTCATCCGCTTCTTTTACCACTCCAAAAGCGGCTCCAATGATTGTAGTCAGGAGTACTACAAAAATCCCCGCTGCCGCGGCATAGGTCATTCCTTCACCCATCAAAGAATTTCCCCATACAGAGAACAATACCACGACGGTCCAAACGATTAAGAGTCGAATCCAAGTCTTGGCGGGGATCATATCCCTAAACGATATGTTATTTGTTTTCAATGACATCACTCTTATATTTTTTTTATCCAAAATTAGCCATAGGAAACAAAAAGATATTTATCCTATGATAAAAAATTAAATTATTTTTCTCTGCGTATTCTGCTCAAGCTCACTTGCGTTATCCCCAAATAGGACGCAATGTGTTTCAACGGCACTCTTTTCAGAAGCCCCGGTCTATTTTTTATTAAATCATTATATCGTTGTTTAGCTGACAATAATTCGCGTGAAATAACGCGATGCTCGATTTTTAGCAATTCTTTTTCGGCTAACTTCCTTGCCCAATTTGCAACATCGATATCTTCTCTAAAAAGTTGTTTTAATTTAACTATTTCTATCCGGTAAAGACTGCAATTCACTAGTAATTCGATATTTTCATACCCCCTCTCCCCATCTACATAGCTCTTCATGGACAGTAGAACCTCCCCCTCCTCTCCAAACCAAAAAGTGATTTCTCCCTTTTCATGTTCGGAATAAGCTCGTACAACACCATTTTTAATAAAATAAATATATTTTTCTACTTTGTCCGCTTCAATAATGATCGTTTTTTTGGGTAAACCAATTTCCCTTACTAATTCTCTTATCTTTCCTTTAGCTTCTTCTCGTATTGGATAAATATCGTCTATAATCTGATTAATGTCTATGTAATGAGTCATTCTTGTCTTTATAAATATAATTCTTGAACGGACGTAAAGAGTTTACAACATGCTGGTATATTTTAGAGATGCCGTGTTCTGATTCAGCTCAAGGTTTTGATCACCCATGATCGGACAATATTACTTCTTTTTTCTTAAAGTGTCTTCTTTTACTGATAAACGGTTCATTTTGAGCGACGGAAATAACATAGCGAGGAACTTCCTTGCCTTAACGTCTTCTTTATCACGTAACGATGCGAACTTCTAATCCAACGTGGAGCAAATAATCTTAAAGTGTCCTCATAAACGAAAAAAGCCGTTTTCCATTGCGGGAAAACGACTTTTCGATTTGTGCGCCCACCTGGGCTCGAACCAGGGACCAAAAGATTATGAGTCTTCTACTCTAACCAACTGAGCTATAGGCGCAGATTTTGAAAATAATCAAAACAGATATTGTCGTTCCGTTTTGACGATGCAATTATCGATATTTGTGAGGAGAAAACAAAATTTTATAGACAAAAAATTAAAAATATTATGGTTGATTACCGTAACGTTATTTTTATGGTGAATTTTGTTCCTGTCCTTTAAACTTTTATATCCTTGGATATCAAAAAAGTAAATGGTTTTTTACGTTTTTAAAGAATAGAATTTTTCAAATGCTACGCATTTCATAGACCCTAAGTACAAATAGAAGAAATAGTAGAAAAAGGAGGCAACAATATTTATAGAATAATTTCTTTTAACATACGAATCATTTATTTATCTTTGCACACACAAAAAACAAAAGGACACGAAAGGAGGTATTTAACAACATGATTATCGTAAATGTAAAAGAAGGAGAATCTTTAGACAGAGCGTTGAAACGTTTCAAGAAGAAGTTTGAAAAAACAGGTGTACTACGTGAGCTTCGTTCTCGTCAAGCATACGAGAAAAGATCAGTGACCCGTCGTATCCAGCGTAAAAAAGCAATCTACAAACAGCAATTAAATCAAGAGGTTATTTAATCTTGTTTGATACGATAAAAATAAAGAGGCAAATTGTTTGCCTCTTTTTTTATACGATTAAGCCTTTAAGTAAAGAAGCATAATCATGCACCATTTTGTCCCACCCAAAGTGATTTAAGGTGTATGCACGAAAAGAATATCGCTGCGATCGTCCAGCGTCTTTCCGATCTTGAATCGCTTGTGACCAAGCCTTTGCATTTTCTGGTTCCACCTGTATTCCGTTTTTCCTGTGTACGATTGCGTCCGTAATTCCTTCCAATGCCGAAGCTAGAACCAACGCGCCGCATGCACTAGCTTCAAGACATACCAACCCAAATCCCTCCATGTCACCTTCCACCTTAATATTAGGCATTAAAAACGCTTCCGTATGACTCAAAAGAATAGCCAATTCTTCCAAAGGTAGTTTTCCTAAATGTGTAACCTTTTCTCCGTATATCGGGTGATTTAACAAATTACAAAGCTCTGCCTGATCTGAAGGGTATCCCATAAATAGCATATACAAGGTACGCCATCGCTCGGGCAAACGCGACAATAATTTGTCCATCTTTGACGATTCTCTAGAAAAAGGTCCTGCCATGACCAAATGGTATTCGTCTGGAAGCAACGGAAGCACTTCTCGGATAAACCACGAAAAACCTTTACGCTTGACGGGTCTACCTAATGTGACCAATATCTTTTGATGAGCCGATAAATGATATTTCTGTTGAAAATTCGCCCAAGCTTCCACATTAACTTTAGGCTTCAACTGTTGGTCAATACCGTTTAGTATCACCGAAACCTTTTTTTTATCTATTCCACGTCTAATTGCCGCTGCTGCGGTCGCATGGCTTACCGCTACAATGTGGTCGTATTTATTAAAACGCGGTAAAATAAGACGCTGATAGATCTTGAGCGGAAAAACTACATCTAGACCGTGAAGTGTAACCACCCTACGTAAATGGCTGTAACCAACGTGCCAAAGACTAATAGCTGCTATCAAACCGTCGTTAAAATGTATTATACCGATCTTCGGATATCGATGTATCATCGATAATATACGTCCATTTAATTTACGAAAAAATTGAAAGTAACTTTCTTCTCGTGTATAGACGATCTTTCGCACAGTGGCATACGCCCGCATCCCTTCAATCAGTTCGTAACTTTGTTTTTCCATACCTCCTGTAGCCGGTGGATATTTGTGACTAACGAACAGTATTTCCATCTCTCAAAATTTTAAATGAATCGATTTTACGGATAAAAATGTAACAAATTGCCCCGACTATAATCCAACATAACTGGCGTGCACGACGTAATATCGAGACGGTCACCCATACGCTCGCGGCTTGGATGCTAATAGTTGTTAAAAGTAACTTATTACCTAATTCCTCTATTCCAAGCTGTCCCGGAATAAATGCGCCGACACTTTTGAATAGTATAACGCCCATATCCATCCATACACTGTCCATTAACTCGATATCATAATTCAGAAAACGAAGGATAAGATAAAATTCTAAGCCTCCAACCACCCAATGGAGAAAAAAGAAAAAATAAGACCACCAAAATAACTTTTTTTTATACTGGAAAAAGTATTGAGTCTGCGTAGTTAATTTATAAAGTATCCTGCGAAAACGTTGCCATATTGTAGAGGAATCTTCGAGGTTCGGCAACATCTGATTACGCTTTCGATTAAGCAAATAAAAAAAAAAGATTTTAAACAAAAGTAACAATCCAATCAATAACGCTATGCCGTATCGCGCAAAGTCGTGCAGTGAAGTTGTTATAGTGGCTAACCAACAAAGGGAAACTGCTAAAAGTAACTGTTGTGATAATAATGCGGTAACGCGCGACGCGACGACCGACTCTAACGCTCTGTCATTTGGGATCGAATAGGATTTCAGTAATTCATTTTTAAGCATATCCCCTCCCACTACACTCGACGGGTTGTAAAGCGCCACCGTTTCTCCAACTTGGCGTATTCCAAAGAGTTGCCATAAAGAAATGCTAGAGCGTTCCGATCCCAGACAGATCCACCAACCCATCGTGCCAAGTGTATACGCCACAAAAGTAACCAGCAAGATAACAAAAAATCCAGATCCGATTCTACGAAGCCCCTCCCAAACAAGTGCAAAATCAACTTGGAGGACAAATATCGCTATAGGAACCACGATAGAAGCTAAGATTAAAATTCTAAAACCTTTTCTATACATCAGCAGGCTGCCCAAACTATACTTCTATTTGATTGCAATCCCAATCTAGTAACTTCGTCAAAATAACGATCTACTAAGTTGTTCCAATCTAATTTTTGTGCATAGGAAATGCCCGTATCACGAATAAACTTATGGAGTGTCGGGTCCTTCAGTAACATCTGGATATAAATAAGAAAATCTTCGGCCGATCTGGGTAGACACTTATAACCTGTTTGTCCATGACGCACTAAATCCGCACTTCCCCCGCCATCGGCGATAACACACGGTAGACCTGAAGCCATAGCTTCTACGATCACATTTCCATAGGTTTCTGAAATTGAAGGAAAAACAAAAATATCTGATGAGGCGTATAATTTTGAAAGATCATTATGGGATAGCTTTCCTAAAAACACAGCCTTTGGCATCTGCCGTTTCATCTCCTCACCTGCTGCTCCATCGCCGGCTACAATGAAATTATGTGGTAGACGCGATCTTTGAAGCCGTTTATAGATCTCTATCAACGTTTGTATATTTTTTTCCCAGACCAATCTACTGGCAAACAGTATGTTTGGCATATCGTTGCCAGTTAGATTTCGTATATAGGCAATGTCTCTTTTTTGAGGATTGAAGAGCGTTAGATCAATGCCACGCTGCCATAAAGTCATTTTATCTTTTTCTACACCTAAATCTTCCAGTTGTTTTTGCATCGAACACGATGGCACATACACGACGTCACAATTATTGTAAAACCGTCGCGTGGCTGATGTCATCCAGCGCTGTACAGGCTTAATAAGTGTAGGTATCTTTCGAAAATAATAAGGTACATAAGAAAGAAAATTAGTATGATATAGACTAATAACCGGAATATTTCGTGACCGAGCATAACGCAAAGCAAAAAATCCCAGCAAAGAGGGCGTCGCAATATGGATAACATCTGGTTGAAAACGATCCAATTGTTGCTTAATCTGTCCTCTTACCAACGCGGGTAAACTAATACTGTAATCTACGTTTAAACCTGTATTGAGTGTAGGTATACGAATTGAAGCGTGCCCTTCCATCTCCTCGGGGCCTGTTCCATAAATAAAAAAGAAAGAAAAGCGCTTTGGATCTATTCGATTGATGATTTGAAACATGGTCCGAACAGCACCATCATACTCTTCGAACAAGATCTCCGCAAAAAAAGCTACCCTTATCATATACTTTGCTGTTTGTTTTCACGAAAATAAACATGTCATATTTTCTTAATAGAAACTGAATATTAATGATTTATGAAATTTTCACTACTTATTTACCTCTCATACATCATTTTCATACAGAAGCATAATAGATGATTTACGAATACCTAACACAGGTCCCTTAATTTTGATATATAAAAAATATACACTCGATATGACCTCGCACAAACAGAAATATTGGCGAAAAGTTTTATCCGTTTCGTTCCTCCCCATTGTTTGTGGACTTTATTTCACGAAAACCACACACTCCCATACGAATACGACCTCCTATATCGACGGAAACATAATAACGCTAGCGGAACTTAATAATGGTCAGCTATCATTACTAACTTACAATGTCGCAGGTCTGCCCGATTTCCTATCTGCTGCTGTAAATTCACGGGCAAAAAGCATGAAAGAAATTTCTCAAAAAATCAATCATTTTGATATCGTCAACGTACAAGAAGATTTTCATTATCATCATGAACTTTATGAAAGCGGGAATAATCATCGATATCGAACCGAACATAAAGTGGCAGTCCCCTATGGCGATGGTCTCAATACCTTTTCGAAATATCCGATTCAAGAAACGCGACGCATTCCTTGGCAACATTGTAATGGTTCCGATTGTTTGGCGGCCAAAGGGTTTTCATTTTCCCGTATTGTTGTAGCCAAAGATGTCAGCATTGATGTCTACAATATTCATGCAACAGCCCAGGATGATAACAAAGCTGCTCATGCTCGCAAGAGGAATATTGAACAATTGGCCGACTATATCAACACACATTCTACCGAAAACGCCGTTATCGTTATGGGTGATTTTAACGCACATTTTGCAGCTGCTTGGGATAATCTACCATGGTTTGTTGATCAGACTCAGGTAAAGGATGTTTGGGTCACTCTTATGAAGAACGGAACAAGTCCGCTGCCCTACCAAACTTTCGTTCCAAACGATAAGCTGACATTAACAGATACTTGTGAAAGTATCGACAAAATCTTTTTTCGGAATAGTGCCGTTATCAAATTCACCCCCAAAAAATACAAAGTTGAAAAACAATATTTTACAGACAGAGACAATATACCGCTTTCTGACCACTATGCAATATCCTGCGTATTACAATGGGAAATAAAATAATCCATTTCATTTAGATACGCATCAATCTACCTTCGTAAAATCGGCAATCAATTCATGTGTTTCTGCTTGGATCTCCTTCGGGAGTTGTTGAAATATTTCTTGGTCCAAGCTTAACAAATTCTCTTTTTTATATATTTCCGGCATAAAAAAACAATCGCGCAGAGAATTTACTTTTGATTCCTCTGAAGTGAAATACGTCTTAAATTTTTCTTCTATTCTCTCAACGATCTTGTCAAGTTGTTCTCGTGTAATTAGACTGGTCTCCATATTCGAATTTTATATCATTACGAAACTAAAATACTAAAGCTTCTTCTATTAGAAACTGAATGCAAATGAAATTGTTCATTCAATAGACAACATCTTATTCATTTTATGGAAAACAACACAAATACACATGCGGGCCAGCTGCACGATCTTATCCAGATCCTAACAGAACGTCTTCAAATTTACAGTGCGGCTATTTCTTGTGCAGACGCCGACAAGGATATAAGTTTGATTGCATTCTTAGAAAAATGTATGCAACTAACACAGCAATTCAAATCAGAGCTAAATGGCATTTTAGCAAAAGAAGACAGTCCATTCGCTAAACAGCAGTGGGTTTCTGGTAGTCTGTATGCCCGTTGGCGAGAAGAAAGATCATCCTTGAAACCAATCGGACGTCATCAAGTTATGGAAGTGTGTGAAAAAATGGAAAGCGTGCTACTTCATATTTTTCAGAATATTCTTGCCGCCCCCAGCAGCTTTACACAAAGCACGACGGAAATGCTAAAAAGTCAAGCAATGCTTCAACAAGAGATATTCGAACAAATAAAAGATGCAAAAAATAGATCATAAAAAGACGTTAATTTTTGTTAAGAGGAGGTTAACTGGCATTTCAATTGTAACGTATCTGAAACAGTTAAGATTTACTAAATTAAATGGTATGAAAACGAGTATTAAAATTTTGAGTTTGTTGCTTATTTCATTTATTACATTCAGTTCTTGTAGCAAAGACGATGACCCAGCGGACAACGACTTGTTTTTAGGAAAATACGAGGGATCTGTATCCTTTAATGGCCCTGACGATGATGATGTGTCGGAGTCCAACGGTTCGGTTACAGTTACCAAGGTCGGTAATAACTATACATTCAATTTTTCGGATGGTATTCCGACTTTAGGCGACATTACAATGGAAAAGGGAGACAACAGTACCCTCGTATTTAACGACGGAGAGCTCGGAACTATACGAATTACAGCTTCCAGCTTGAACATTGCGTATGCTAGAGATAATCGCGTATGGACAGCAGAATGTTCTAGATAAAATAGTCCCACCAAACGAAAGAAAGCCAATCTATGATTGGCTTTCTTTCGTTTGAAAATGTTTACTTTTACGAAATGGATGTTACGAAACGGTTTAATAGAATCGTTGCTATTTATTTTCAACTACAGGCAAAGCCTGTTATAAGAGCAAAGGATCTTGCCGAACAATTTGACGTTAGCCAGCGGACAATTTACCGTGATATAAAAGCTTTAGAGCACGCTGGTATTCCCATTTATGGTGAAGCAGGTACAGGCTACGGGTTGGTCGAGGGCTATCGCCTCCCACCTACTAAATTTTCTAAGGAAGAAATATTAACCCTTGCTGCTGCAGAAAAGTTGATGCAGAAATTTGTTGACCCTGATTTATTCCGACATTTTAGTTCCGCCCTGAATAAAATCAAAGCTTATCTTCGCTACAATGATAAGTTAAATGTGACGTTCTTGGAAGAGAACATGCTAATGGGTTCTCTAGCCCATCGATTTAACGAAAATGTCCCATCTGCCCTATCGATACTATTTGAAAGTATTGCCCAACAGCAAATGGTAGATATGAAATATCGAAACAGTTTGTCTGCGGGGGCTGTACATCGGGAAATCGAGCCCGTGGGCGTGTTTCATCAAGGAAACTATTGGTATTTTATGGCGTATTGCCATCTGCGGAAAGATTATCGTCAATTTCGCATTGATCGGATTCATCAAATCCAATTAACGTCTACGGCTTTCACCAAAGAACATAACCCACTATCGCATTATCTGAAGAAAGAGGAGTCAATACCAGCAGTAACTATACGGATTGCCCTCCCACTAGCATATGCTCGTTATACGGAATGGGAACGTTCGTATTACGGATTCGTATCGGAAGAAATAACCGACTCAGAGGTTATTATGACCTTTGCCAGTAAAAACATGGAACAGGAATTTGCGCGCTGGTATCTAATGTTTGCTGACCAAGCTCGGATTTTAGAGCCTGATAGCCTAAAAGAATATGTTAGAGCGCTACTGACGAGTATTCAGATTTAATGTATTTCACAAAAAATGCCCCACGTTTTTCATGACGTAGAGCATATTGCTAAATGATAATACGGTGCTATTTTATTTTGTTCTTTCCCAGAAAAATGGAGGCTCAATACCTAACGCACGGAGATAGACAAAACCTTGTCCACGGTGATGAATTTCATTGTCAATAAAATACAACAGATTACTGTAAATAGGGTATTTATATTCTCCGAATAAATTATGCTCCAAATGAAAATCTTCTTCGGGGATCTGATTGAATAATTCTATAATTTTTGGCGTGTCTGCATCCCACCTCGCCAAAAGCTCCGCTTTAGAATTCAATGCCAATTTATGACTATATGGCTTATCGTTTCTTTCGACCGTCCCTCGCAATCCAGGTTCTGCAATAGACAGTAACTCCATAATTAATTCTGAAAAAGGACGCATACCGCCAATTGAAAATTCAAAAAGTTCTTTTTCCGGAAATTTCTCCAATGTCCGACGAGTTAAATCGCGATGACCCAACCAATGTTTTAAAAATTCTTCTTTCGTTAAAATTGCTGTGGTTTCCATATTATTATATAATTAAAAAATAAATAATCGCTTTATCAATACGTTTCGTCAACAAAAGTATATACAGTTTTGACAGCAGTTTGTCAGTAGCGCCCACATCCTTTCGATTTATCGATAAAAAAGATTAAAAATTAGTTTTAAAGCATAAATATTGTATATTTGCACTCCGAAAAGAGAGGTGTCTGAGTGGTTGAAAGAGCAGACCTGGAAAGTCTGTATACGGGATGACTGTATCGAGGGTTCGAATCCCTTCCTCTCTGCTAACCCAAATAAATTAAGCCCATCCTTTACGGTGGGCTTTATTTTTGATCATACCAAAATACGCACAGAGTTCAATCCGTGTGCTATAAGGACAAGATTACGTCCATTATTACTTATTTACTCCTGTATCGTCCACACCAATTTATCTGTAGCATATCCCGAACGTTTGGCATACGATAGATACTTTTGCTTGATATCTTCCGGTATTGTTTTATCACGCGAGAGTATCCACATATAGTCAAGATTTTCACCGAACACCAACGCGTAGCGATAATCATCATCCACCATCACAACATTATATCCCGAATAGAACGGGCCAAAAAAGGAAACTTTTAGAGCTCCCTCCTCTTCGCTTCTTACGAAGGTTGCCTTGCCAACACTCTGCTTATACTTTTCTTTTACCATGTCGTATCCTTGATTATTGACTCGAATGCTGCCATCGTCGTTCAATGTATAGGACGCGATTACATTTTTAAGGTTCTTTTCCCAATAAAAATCTATTCGCGCAATCTCGTACCATTCGCCCAAATATTTATCTTTTTGAAAACCCTGCACTACTGTTACGTTAGATTTGACAGGTTTCAACAAATTATATAGTGTCGTGCCAGCAGCTACAGCAGCGAGCAACAATAATGATTTTTTTCTGTCCATATACACTAAACCCAAAAGCATTATAAAAGTTTGGCTATTAATTGATAGTTTTGAAAAACCTCCTTGATACACCCAAGAAGGTTTTTAGTGAATATTAGCAGTAACATTTTCAGCAAAGAACATTGTATTCAAAAGAAGAAGCAAAGAAATTAAAAGAACAATTTTGGACAAACTTTGGTCGGTTTATGTCCCCGATTCCAAATGAAGAGGGATTAAAGGTCAATTGGATCAACTATAAAACGGGGATTAAGCATCTTTATTTTCGTATGGAGGTGGATAATAAAACCGCATGCATCTACATTGAAATCAGCCATCCGGATCAAGGAATAAGGGAACTGATGTTTACCCAATTCCAGGAATACAAAAACATACTGCGTGCTGAACTCATGGAAGAATGGATATGGAATGAAAACCATGATGATGAATACGGTAAAAACACCGCTCGTATCGGAATAGAACTCAACAAAAAAGCTTCGATTTTTAAAGCGGAAGACTGGCCTGCATTAATCAGTTTTTTCAAGCCTCGTATTATTGCCTTAGACCGCTTTTGGAGTAACGCAAAATATGGATTTGAACTATTTAAATAGCACCTTTATTATGATATCGTTGTGCTATCACCGTAACGACCAGTATTTGGAACGCATGAAAAATCATCAACGGAAGAAAATATAAGCCTGCACTCGCGGAATGGGCAAACAGAAATTTGCCGAATACCGAACCGTGGGTCAGTGATTTTTTAGACCCGCAGAATAACGCTACTATAAGGTCTTCCCTATTGAATTTAAAGACAAACCTACTTAATACATATATCAATCCGTAAACGAGGACAAACAGCAACACAACGCCGACAAAAATCCACAATAAGTACAACTTCCCCGTGCTTTCGAACACCCCGCTAACAAATGACTCGGCAAAGCTATCATATACAATAAGTAAGATGATTGATTTGTCGAAAAGCGTTAACTCCCGATTATATTTTGAAACCCATTTCCCTAAATACGGTTGCAAGAGTAATCCCCCAACGACAGGGATAATAATCTCCTTGATCAGCCCCCAATACACGTCGCCCAAAACATCAATCTCACCGAAGTCGAGAAAAAATTGCATCCATAACGGTGTGATGATTACACCTATTAACCCCGATATACTCGCATTAAAAATTGCTGCAGGGATATTTCCGCGGGCAATGGAAACCATGACTACGGAAGAGGATACCGTAGATGGCAAGGCCGCCAGAAAGAAAAACGAGAGCCAAAAATCCCGCTGCAATTCACTGTGAACAAACGAATAAAATGGTAACAATAACAGCGGAAATAAGACAAAGGTAGCTCCTTGTACCAACAGATGAAGTTTCCAATTGCTTAACCCCGCTCTCAACTGTTGAAAACTCAACTTTAATCCATAAAAAAAGAAAATAAGTGACACACCAACACTCGTAATCCAATTTAGTATTTGCCCATCACGCCATGAGTAAAGCTGTGGAAAAAAATAAGCTAATACAATGAAGCAGAGCAAAGCCAAAATAAAGCCGTCAAATTTCAGTTTCATTAATCATATAAATAAAGTAGAGACGCAACATGTTGCGTCTCTACCAATAATTCAATTATGTTCCAAAGAGTTACTAGGAAGACAACTTTCCTAAAGCCTCTTTTATCCGTCTTAATGCTTCTTTCAAAGAGTCATCTGAAGCAGCATACGAAAGACGGATGTAATTGTTATTTCCAAAAGAATCGCCGCCAACAGTGGCCACATGCCCCTCGTTGAGTAGATATAACGCCAGATCCGAAGAATCTTTAATTACATTCCCATGCGTATCTTTCTTACCAAAAAACGAACTGATTTCCGGGAAGAAATAAAAGGCTCCTTCTGGAAGATTCGTTTTCACGCCTGGTATATCATTTAATAAATCATATACCAGTTGACGTCTACGTAAAAATGCTTCTTTCATTTCATTAACACTTTCCAACCCACCATTATAGGCGATAATACCGGCACGTTGTGCAATGGAACAAGTACCTGAGGTCGTTTGTCCCTGCAATTTATCATTTGCAGCAGCAATTTCCTTATTGGCAGCTATATACCCTAAACGCCAACCTGTCATGGCGAAAGCTTTGGAAAAGCCATTTACAATAATGACACGGTCACGAATGGATTCAAATTGAGCAATGGATTCATGCTTGTCGATAAAGTTAATATGTTCATAAATCTCATCAGACAAGATGAAAATATTTGGGTGTTTCTCAAAAACCTTAGCTAACGCCACTAGTTCTTCCTTGCTATAAACAGAGCCTGTTGGATTACAGGGTGAAGAGAACATGAACAATTTAGTTTTGGGTGTAATAGCCGCCTCCAGCTGCTCGGGCGTAATTTTGAAATCCGAATCAATATCGGTATCGATAAATACGGATTTTCCCTCCGCCAATACAACCATTTCTGAATACGAAACCCAATATGGGGTAGGGATAATGACCTCGTCGCCAGGATTGATTAACGTTAAAATAACATTAGAAAGCGATTGTTTTGCACCCGTAGAAACCACAATTTGTGAAGGCTCATAATCCAAGCCATTTTCATTCTTTAGTTTATTTACAATGGCTTGCCGGAGTTCGGGATACCCCGGTACCGGAGAATAACGTGTATAGTTTTCGTCTAGCGCTTTCTTTGCTGCATCCTTTACATTATTGGGTGTATTAAAGTCTGGTTCCCCTACACTTAAACTAATAACATTGATGCCTTTAGAAGCTAACTCGCGCCCTAATTTTGTCATTTTTAAGGTCGCCGATTCGGATAAATTGTTAATCCTATCTGATAAATATGATGTCGTATTCATGATAGTACAAACCTAAATAAAATGCTTTGCATTCACGAATGCCAATGGCAAAAAAATCATGAGTAATTCATTTTTAGATGCGCTATAATTGTGCATGATATAAAAGAAGTTTATTCTACTATGCCCTGTCTTTGGGGACTATTTCAATTTCAACAGACAATACATATACATACTCTCCATATATCAAAAGGAAATCATAAATTTGCCTCTATGGATTCGCGGAGACAATTTTTGAAGAAAATCGGAGCTGGTTCGCTCCTGCTTGGGTTAAATCCTACGTATGCCCAACAGGTAAAACCGCTACAGACCGAGGTTAACAAACCTATCGTTCTATCTACTTGGGATTTCGGGTTGAAAGCGAACATCGAAGCATGGAAAGTTCTTTCTACAGGAGGTCGCGCATTAGATGCTGTAGAACAAGGGGTGCGCTATACCGAGGCTGATCCTACCGAGCGCAGCGTGGGCTACGGTGGACGTCCCGACAGAGATGGTAAAGTGACGTTGGACGCCTGCATTATGGATGAAAGTGGAAATATCGGATCAGTGGCCGCTCTAGAACAGATTAAACATCCTATATCCGTCGCTCGGGCAGTAATGGAAAAAACACCCCACGTAATGCTAGTGGGGGATGGCGCATTACAGTTCGCACAAGAACAGGGGTTTCCACGCGAAAACCTGTTGACAGAAACTTCCGAAAAGGAATGGCGTGAATGGCTCAAAACAGCAAAATACGACCCCGTTGTTAATATCGAAAATCACGATACCATTGGTATGATTGCATTAGATACGCAAGGCAATCTTTCTGGAGCCTGTACAACCAGTGGTATGGCGTTTAAAATGCACGGACGGGTTGGTGACTCTCCTATTATCGGAGCGGGGCTATATGTTGACAACGAAGTGGGGGCTGCTACGGCCACTGGACATGGCGAAGAGGTCATCCGCACCGTAGGTTCGCATTTGGTTGTCGAATTGATGCGTCAAGGACACACTCCTCAAAATGCTTGTGAAGAGGCTGTCAATCGAATCATTAAATTTACGGAGAATCGCAAGAAAATGTTGGATAACATACAAGTGGGGTTTATTGCGTTGAACAAACAAGGAGAATATGGTGCGTATTGCATACATGGCGGTTTTAATTACGCGAAATATGATCATGCCGGAAACGAACTTATATCTTCTCCCCACTATCTCAAATAAAGATGTCAAAAATAGAAATTGCCTGTTTTAATATAGAAGCAGCGCGTATAGCACAACAGCACGGCGCCGACCGCGTAGAGTTTTGCGCCGACATGCAAGTCGGCGGAACAACTCCCGATTTGCGAGAAACAGAAATCGTACGTCGTGAATTACATATCGCGCTTCATGTGATGATACGGCCTCGAGGTGGGAATTTTGTGTATTCAATGCAGGAATTTGCACAGATGAAAAACGACATCCTAACGTATAACGCATTGGGCGCGGATGGCTTTGTATTCGGTATCTTGGATGAGGCGGGAAACATAGATAAGCAAAAAAATAACGCTTTGGTCGAGCTAGCAGGAGGCAAACCTTGTACTTTCCATAGAGCATTTGATGAAGTTTCTGATAGTGTCCAAGCATTAGAAGATATTATTGCCTGTGGTTTTACTACTGTACTCACCTCGGGATGCGCACCGAATGTAGTTTCAGGACAAGAAGAACTGAAACGTCTGGTACAGCAAGCTCGTGATCGCATTACAATTATGCCTGGTGGTGGGTTGCGTTCCACCAATATTAAGCGTATCTGGCAAGATACAGATGCAGCGTATTTTCATTCGTCGGCCATTACGGATGGCTCGGAAACAGCTGTTGGTGAAGAAGTAAAGGCGCTGGTGAAAGCGGTTAACTAGGAAAATCGTTGGACTATCGCGGGCTTTTAGCATGATGCGATGTACTTCAAACCTAGCCGCAAACCATAACCGATTGCTATGCCAATCACGAAACTAGCCAAGGTACCTACGAGGATATATTCTGTAAACTTGGTGTCTTTTGCATTTGTTAAGTCTCCGAAACGAAAGATGGATTTTGCTCCCAAAAGAAATCCTATACCCGACAAAAAACCAACGTGTATAAAGAGGACGATAAGCAACCGTTCCATAATACCAATGAGCATACCGGCATCTACGAGCGAATTTTCAGGTTTCGTGACCACATCAGTTTCGGATGTCCATTTACTAAAGAAAACGCGCAACACAATCGGACTAACGAAAACGATCAGCACAAAAGTTAATACATATAGCAGGTTTTTTGTAGAAAGTAGCGCATCCCAATCGATCGGTAAACCATATTTATATAATACGACAACAATTAGAGATAAGATATGTAGCGTCTGATCTGCCATAAACAGTAAAAACGCGCGACGTGGATTTTTTTTTTCAAGATAAATCTTTCCACTGTCTATTAATAGGTGTGCGCAGCTTATAAACAATATAACTTGCCATTGATCAGAGATTTCGGGAAGAAAGAACACAACCAATAACGCGGTGTGTAGGGTAATATGTAATAATAAATAACCAATATGCTCTTGTCGTTTCTGTACCCATTTTTTGGGTTGTAGTACAAAATCACCTATAAAATGAGCTAGTAGCAGCTTTAAGAATAGAAGACTCATAATGCTAACATTTCTTTTGTACAATAATCTAACGCCCGTTGTATTTTCGCAAAGCTCGCTTTCTGCAATTCGGTACTTACTTGACTTTGATATTTCTTATCCAATATTTTGGCCAATTCCGCTTGGTTAGCTCCCTCATTCTGGAATGCCGCTTTCACCGTTTCGGCCATGTTAGGCGTCCATCGGGTAGTTAATTCTGCGACTAAAGGTAATATCACATTACATACGGCATCGAGTTTAGGATAAGCCGATTTAAAAAATATTGTTTCCTTTTTTAGTTCTTCAAAAGCTTCTCCAGAATAAATAAGTGCAGAACCAAACGAATTTTTGATATGCGGAGCATCATATTCCTTCGTTCCAATACCAATACCAATTCGTGCGTCTAAATCAAATGCCAGCATAGCAGCCTTAATATAGAAAGTAGCTGTTAATACATTTTGACATGTAAGTTCCGCTTGAAAACTATCTCCACGGAAGATATCAAATTTGTGTGAATATAGCCCTATAGCCTTCTCCAAAGCTGGCATCCACACTTTCGGCTCCAAGGAGCGCGATTTGATTATATCACCTGATATTACAGCTATCATATATCGTCTTTTACTCAAATATAGATATAGAATAGCATATCAGCAAAATTATCGACAAATCAAATTATCACTAAAAACAATGATAAACTAAATTATCACTAAAAACAATGATAAACTAAATTATCACTAAAAACAATGATAAACTAAATTATCATTAA
The DNA here is from genome assembly GCF_014692505.1 of Sphingobacterium arenae. Classification (GTDB taxonomy): domain Bacteria; phylum Bacteroidota; class Bacteroidia; order Sphingobacteriales; family Sphingobacteriaceae; genus Sphingobacterium; species Sphingobacterium arenae. Next base: position 139,032 of record NZ_JACNYK010000002.1, read on the forward strand.
AAACAGCCATATATTATACGACGATGTTGATGATCTTGCCCCTCACAAAAACAACCTTTTTTACAATTTTTCCGTCCAAATAGCGCTGCACATCCGCATTCGACAAAATAATTTCCTCTACCACTTTCGCATCTAAATCTAACGCCAATGACAGGTTCATTTTCATTTTTCCATTCACGGAAACCGGATAAGCAAATTCTGATTCCACCAAGTACTCCGAGCGGAAGACAGGATACGGTGCATACGATATTGTCCCTGCTTCATTCCCCAATAACGCCCATAACTCTTCGGTGATATGTGGAGCATAAGGCTCAAGAACAATAATAAGGTCTTGTAATATTTTACGTTTATTGCATTTCAAATCAGACAACTCGTTTACGCAAATCATAAATGCCGATACGGAAGTATTGAACGAGAAACGCTCTATATCCTCTTCTACCTTCTTGATAATTTTATGCAATGCCTTATATTCCGATTTGGTCGGCTCATCGTCTGAAATAAAAAGATTTCCTTCTGCATCATGGAATAAACGCCATACTTTACGTAAAAATTTATATACACCCTCTATACCATTTGTATTCCAAGGTTTTGATTGCTCTAGTGGACCTAAGAACATTTCGTAAAGACGGAGTGTATCTGCACCATATGTTTCTATAATGTCGTCAGGATTAACCACATTAAATTTAGATTTCGACATCTTCTCCACTTCGGTACCACATATATATTTGCCATTTTCCAAGACAAATTTTGCGTTCACAAAGTCTGGACGAAACGCCTTAAATTTCTCCGTATCCAGCACATCATTATAGACGATGTTAACATCCACGTGCAAGGGAACCGTATGGTATTGGTCTTTCAAGCCATAGGAAACAAAAACATTTGTTCCTTTACCCTCCTCATCAAGCACGCGGTATACAAAGTTAGAACGCCCTTGGATCATCCCTTGGTTGATTAACTTTTTAAAAGGTTCCTCCTCATTATGGTATCCAAGATCTTTCAGCACTTTATTCCAAAACCTGGAATAGAGCAAATGCCCTGTAGCATGCTCTGAGCCACCAATATATAAATCTACAGCTTTCCAATAATCTACAGCCTCTTTAGATGCAAAAGATTCATCATTGGTCGGATCCATATAACGAAACCAATACCACGAAGAGCCAGCCCAGCCCGGCATCGTACTCAACTCGTATTCGTATTTTCCTTGGTACTTCCACCCATCCGCTCTACCCAGTGGCGGTTCTCCTGTTTCTGTGGGTAAGTACTTATCTACCTCTGGTAGTAAAAGAGGTAACTCTTTCTCATCTATCAAATAAGGTAGTCCGTTTTTAAAGAATACCGGCACAGGTTCTCCCCAATAGCGCTGGCGACCAAAAATAGCATCGCGCATCCGATAATTTATCTTGGCCTTACCTAGACCAAGACCTTCAAGACGTTTGATCAACGCCGGGACAGCTTCTTCGTACGTCATGCCGTTAATGAAATCCGAATTGATATAGCGCCCCTCTTTTGTTGGGTCAGCATCCTCTTCTATATTTTGTGCATCAGAAATCGGAATAATCGGCAAATTAAAATGTTTTGCAAAAACATAATCCCGTTGATCTCCGGATGGGACGGCCATTACCGCACCCGTCCCATATCCCGCTAAAACATAATCTGCAATCCAAATAGGTACGTCAGCCCCAGTCAACGGATGCTTCGCATACGAGCCCGTAAAAGCCCCCGATACCGTTTTTGTATCCGCCATACGATCTAATTCGGATTTCTTTGCAGTCTTTTCTTTATAACCCTCAATTTCCACACGTTGTTTATCAGTAGTTAAAGCATCCACCAATTCATGTTCTGGCGCTAAAACTATAAAAGAAACGCCAAAAATTGTATCCACGCGCGTAGTAAACACTTCAATGTCATTCAACTGAGGCAGTAGGAATTTAACCGAGGCACCTACCGATTTCCCTATCCAGTTACGCTGCATTTCTACTAACGGTTCCGGCCAATCGACCGTATCCAATCCCCGCAACAAACGATCAGCATACGCCGTTATACGCATCGACCATTGCATCATTTTTTTCTGTTCTACAGGATAACCTCCTCGTTCTGACACCCCGTTAATAACTTCGTCATTCGCCAACACCGTCCCTAATGCAGCACACCAATTCACCGTGCTTTCTCGCAAGTAAGCCAAGCGATATTTTAACAATTCCCGTTGCTGCTCTTCTACCGAAAAGCTATTCCATTCGGTTGCTGTAAACGTTAAAACATCCTCGTCACAAACGGCATAAATACCTTCAGAGCCAGATGTTTCGAAACGATTTGTTAAACTATCAATTGATTCTGATTTATCAGCCTCCTTATTATACCAAGCATGGAACAACTGCATGAAAATCCACTGTGTCCATTTGTAATAATCGGGTTCCGACGTGCGCACCTCTCTTGACCAATCATAGGAAAAACCTATATTATCTAGTTGCTCCCGATAACGTTTAATATTTACTTCTGTTGTAACGGAAGGATGCTGTCCCGTTTGGATTGCATACTGTTCCGCAGGTAACCCAAAGGAGTCATATCCCATCGGATGCAACACGTTAAAACCTTTTAATCTCTTATATCTAGCGAAAATATCGGACGCAATGTAACCGAGCGGATGCCCAACATGCAGTCCAGCACCAGACGGATACGGAAACATGTCTAATACGTAATATTTGGGTTTATCTGTTGTCTCAGCAGGTCTAAAAGTACCATTTTCGGCCCAAAACTGTTGCCACTTCTTTTCTAACGATCGATGATTGTATTCCATAATGATTGCAGCTAATCTGAAAGAGATGCGAAAATAGCTATTTTACATCAATTTAGGTATAAAAGTTTTGAGAATGGGCAATAAAATCTGTCTATCGAATGTTAAATGTCTAGGTACTAAAGTAAATTATTCGGGCGAATTGTTTCTTAAATGCACATTATTATTTACTTTCGCATCATAATATTAGATTAAAAAGAGCGTATGTCGACTTACGAAGAAGGTTCACCAAGAAAGAAAACAAAATCTGTTTATGTATCCACGGTTATCAGTATAGCCTTGGTATTACTGATGACAGGATTGTTAGGTTTGATTTTGGTACATGCTAAAAACCTATCCAAATATGTCAAGGAAAATATCGTCCTCAATATCATTGTAAATGACAACGTAAACGAAGGCGATGTATTGGCTATGCAAAAAGATCTCGAAAAGGATCCTTATGTTTTGCGTACAGAATATATTAGCAAGGAACTCGCTGCTAAAAATCTAAAAGAAGATCTGGGTGAGGATTTTGTAGAATATTTGGGACATAACCCCCTATTGCCGTCCATTGACGTATACCTAAAAGAACAGTATGCTAATACAGATAGTATACAGACTTTTATCCAAAAATCGGCAAAAAACAGCCGTGTAAAAGAAGTTGTATTTCAAGAATCACTCATTGATATGGTCAATAAAAATATCCGTATCATTGGAATTGTTGTGTTAGGATTCACCATTGTATTGTTAGTCATCGCCGTCGCGTTGATTAATAACACCATCCGTTTAGCTATCTACTCGCAAAGGTTTCTTATTAAGAGTATGCAGCTTATCGGTGCAACGAAGAACTTTATTCGAAAGCCTTATTTACTATATGGTATATTCCATGGTTTGTTGGGTGCTTTGATTGCCATTTTGTTATTAATATTTACTTTGCAATTTGCGCAAAAACAGATTCCAGATTTGGTGTTTTTACGTAATTGGTACGAGTTTGGTGCAATATTCCTCATCGTAGTTGGTCTAGGCATTGTAATCTCTGGTTTCAGTACTTACTTCGCGGTAACAAAATATTTAAGAGCTAAATCACATAGCCTTTATAGATAATGTGATTAAGTAATACACACTAAGTGGCGAGCGGGTCAAACTTTAAATGTATAAAAAGTGAACTATAAGGTGCAATCGTATTGGACCATTTAAATCACCAAGAACGAAATATGTCGGAAAAAAAACAACATCATACTACACAGTCAAAATCGGGCTTTGTTTTTGAAAAAATAAACTATCAGCTGTTTGTTGCGAGTGCACTAGTGGTCATTCTGGGTTTCATCCTCATGATGGGTACAGAAGATATCTACAGCTTTACAAAAATAACGTTAGCTCCTTTCGTCGTTGTCCTCGGATTCGCTTTAGGATTCGTGGCTATTTTATACAAATCCAAAAACAAAAAAAATAATTAAGGATGACCTATTTTCAGGCGATTGTCTTGGCAATCATTGAAGGATTAACAGAATTTTTACCTGTTTCTTCGACAGGTCATATGATTATCGGGACCGCATTAATGGGGATGGAGCCTTCTCCTTTCGTCAAGCTATTCACCATCGTTATTCAGCTTGGTACAATTCTTTCCGTTTTGGTTTTATACTACCGAAGGTTCTTTAAATCGCTAGACTTCTATTACAAGTTGATGGTAGCGGCTATTCCCGCTTCCATACTCGGCTTAATACTCAACGACTTTATCGACTCTCTTCTCGAAAGTCCATTGATGGTAGCGGTGATGTTGGTTATTGGTGGTGTTATCTTATTATTCGTAGACAAATGGTTTAACAGACCGCAAGTCGATAATTCAGACGATATTTCCTACAAACAAGCGTTCATTATCGGATGGTATCAATGTTTGGCATTGATTCCGGGAACCTCACGTTCGGCGAGCACTATTGTTGGCGGCATGACGCAAAGCCTAACGCGTAAGGCCGCTGCCGAGTTTTCCTTTTTTCTAGCTATTCCAATGATGGCAGGCGCTTCAGTTGTTAAACTTTATAAGTTTCTTAAAGAAGGGCATGTTTTTACAGGAGAAGAAATAAACCTCCTTATCGTTGGTAACGTGATTGGTTTTGTTGTCGCAATTATCGCTATTAAAAGCTTTATTAGTGTATTAACAAAATACGGTTTTAAAGCGTTCGGATGGTATCGTATTATTGTAGGACTCGTAATTATTGGTTTATTATTGAGCGGACATAGCTTGGAAATTATATAAATGACAAACGTAGAAGAAACTGCCTCTTCCTTATTTGATTTTGCAGGAGGTGAGGTTCTATTGGTTGATAAACCTTTGGAGTGGACGAGTTTCGATGTGGTAGGGAAACTTCGCAATAGCATGAAACCCCAAAAGATTAAAGTGGGACATGCGGGCACGCTCGATCCCTTGGCAACCGGATTGCTGATTATCTGTACGGGTAAATTCACAAAAAGAATAGATTCTTTTCAGGCTGAAGATAAAGAGTATACGGGTGTTATTACATTAGGTGCAACCACACCCTCTTATGACTTGGAAACGGAGGTCGATCAAACGTTTGATTACACATCTATTACCGAAGCTGAAATTTACGATACAGCACAACAACAATTTATCGGCGAGCTTGAACAATATCCACCGGCTCATTCGGCTATAAAAATAAAAGGTGAGCGCGTGTACGAAAAGGCTCGTCGTGGAGAAGAAGTAGAATTGAAGGCGCGACGCATTGTAGTTAACAGTTTCGAAATAGTAAAAATTGAAATACCACATGTGTATTTCAGAATCACCTGTTCCAAAGGAACCTATATTCGCTCCATCGCGCATGATTTTGGAAAGGCGTTAGGAATCGGCGCACACCTTAGTCAGCTTAGGCGAACCAAAAGCGGCGATTTTCATGTTGAAAATGCTTGGAATTTGCAAGATTTGATCGAAAGAATTAAATTACACAAAACATCGTTTCAACAGCAACCAACAACGAATAATAAGTAGTGGTCCTTGCATGAGCTGCCTCCCAAACTACATGATTGATTCAACTCATGCAAGCTGAATTATAATTAAAAAGGAAATTGTTTTAAAAAAAACAAACCGAGTGTAACGAGCTCATCTAGACAATGGAGGTTTAACACTCATAGATAACTATTTTAATGAAAATATATAAAAGTTTAGATGAATTTGAACCATTATCGAATGCTATCGTAACCATCGGTACATTCGACGGCGTGCATATAGGTCATCAAAAAATCTTATCCAAATTAAGGGAATGCGCTGCAGAAAGAGATGGTGAAACGATCTTACTTACTTTTTTTCCACATCCTCGACTAATAATTAACCCAAACGATGATAACTTACGTCTTATCAACGATATAGAGGAAAAAACACATCGATTAGCGCTCTCTGGAATAGATCATTTAATCATTACGCCTTTTACACGGGATTTTTCCAATCAAACGGCGGAGGAGTACATTAGTAACGTCTTGGTTGGTCGGTTAGGCACCAAGCAGATTGTGATCGGCTATGACCACCATTTTGGCAAGGATAGACAAGGTTCCATCAAAGATTTGAAAGAGTTAGCAGAAATATATGATTATACAGTTGAGCAGATCCCGGAACAGGATATCGAGGATGTTGCTGTGTCGTCGACCAAAATAAGAGAATCCTTAATCAAAGGGGATATTGAAACAGCCAATAAATATCTCGGCTATCCATTTGAATTGACGGGGACAGTAGTCCGTGGAGATCAAATAGGACGGGAAATAGGGTTCCCTACTGCTAATCTCAATGTACATGAAACACATAAGCTCATACCTGCGTATGGTATATATGCTGTTGAGGTAGAAATATATTCAAACTTGTCCACCGTCCATACAGGAGAATACGTCGCCCCACAGCCCGACCGTATAGCCAAAGGAATGGCTTATATTGGTACCCGACCGACAGTAGATGGCATGAACCGAAAAATAGAAATTAATTTGCTGGATTTTACGGATGATATCTATTCAACAACATTACGGGTCAAGTTTCTAAAATTTATTCGACACGACCAATGGTTTGATTCGTTAGACGCGATGCGAAGCCAGATCAAGAAAGACGAAAAGAATATTCGGGAATACTTCGGTATAGCAAATTAAATCTCTATTGGATAAAAGACTTGACCGAGGTTATTTAGGTCTGTTAAATCAACAGGTTTTTGAAATATGCCAAATACCGCCGAGCCGGAGCCTGACATAGAAGCATAGATAGCCCCTTGGGCATATAGGGCCAATTTGATATCTTTCACAACTGGATGCTTTTCGACAACAAGTTCTTCAAAATCGTTTTTAACATAGAATTTCCAATCTTGTATAGGAAGTTGCAACACATCTCTCAAATCTTCCTCAGCAGCACGAGGCGTGATGCTTTGATAGGCCTCCGCGGTGGCGATATTTACCGCTGGTTTAACGAGTACTAAAAATTTATCCGATAGATCGAGCGAAACAGAAGATAAATCCGTTCCGATCCCTTGGGCATATAGCGGTTTGTTTTGAATAAAAAAAGGACAATCTGCTCCCAATTTGGCAGCCTCTTCTTCCAGCTGTAGATCAGAGAGTCCAATACCAAATTTTTCATTCAGCATTTTCAACACAAATGCGCCATCTGACGAGCCTCCCCCTAATCCCGCTCCATAGGGAATCTGTTTATGTAAATGGATATGTACCGATGGTAAACTAACTCTTTCGTCTAATAACCGGTAAGCCCTTAAACATAGATTATTATCCGCTGCCGGCAAATGCATTCCTGTAATTTCCAACGTCGTTTTCGCAGTAGATTCTTTCGTTGTGATTTCTATAATATCATATAATGGAAAAGGATAAAATACCGATTCCAACAGATGATAACCGTCCGCACGCTTGTCGACGATATTCAGTCCTATATTGATTTTAGCATTTGCAAATGAAATCATAATGCAATATTACTTAACTTTCGTTATAAAATATAACGTAGTTTAAGAATAAAGGAACGATGTCATTAATCAATTTTTTCATCTTCTTTTTCCCCGTGAAAAAGAAGCAAAAACCTCGTCGCTTCAGATATTTGAGATAATGGATAGTACGAAGGATGAGTTTCTACATACTCAAACATCTGGATGCGACAATTAAAGTTAAGGAGGGAATCATGCAATAGCACTCCCCCTTTTTTAACCTCTAATGCCACATATAAACTATTCTCGATGCGGGGAAAGTCCCGGGTAGTGGGACGCATCAAAATTTTGAAATATGTAGAAATATTATAGATGCACTATCTATCCCATCAAAATTTTAAAGTGTCGATTTTTTTGTTTACTTTTTTTAGGTAAAAAAAGTAAAAGCCATGTCGCGGTTTGAGCGACACAAAAATATTAATCGTTCGTTAAACCTTAACAACGAAGGTTTCAAGAAGCTTTTGCTAGAAAGCGCTTGAGTTTGTAACTTGCAGCATTCGAAAGGCATTGTATGGTGATTCGCACGATAAGTTTATTGTTTTCTTTACTCGTAGGCATTTGTTGCTATGGACAATCCATTTCGTCTATTGGAAGCCCGTATGTCCAGAATTATACCAAGTCACAATATAAGGCAGGAAACCAAAACTGGAGTATTGATCAGGGGGCGGACGGCGTCATATATGCGGCAAATAGTGACGGTTTAATGGTATACGATGGCGCATATTGGGAGATATATCCCTTAAAAAATAAAACGGGCGCACGCAGCGTACGAGTGGGACGGGACGAAAAGATATATGCGGGGGGTAAAGAAGAGTTTGGTTTTTTCGAAAAGAGGAAAGGTAAACTTCATTATCACTCCCTAACACACCTCGTCGAACCTGAGATCATCCAAAACGATGAAATATGGAAAATTCTCTTCACAGGTGATTCGGTTATTTTTCAATCGTTTTCCAAGTTTTATCTTCTACATCACGATAAAATAACAACACATTATGGAAATGGCGAACCATTCCTCTTTGCGCATCAAGCCAGAGAGCGTATATGGCTGGAAAAGATTCCCAGCGGATTAAGTATTTGGGGACGTAATGGTTTTATACCATTAGAGACACGACTGACCAACGTATTGGTGCTTCTCCCTTTTAACGAAAATGAAACATTAGTTGGAACAGCAAAAGATGGTCTCTTTTTGTTGAATGATAATGGGAAGGCCGCCCCATGGAACACGAATCCCCTATTAAATGAAATTCTTAAAGAAGCCCAAATAAACAATGGCATTCAAATAGACAATAATACATTCGCGCTCGGGACCATAAAGAACGGTATCCTCATCGTCGATAAAACCGGAACAATACGCCAACATATTCACAAGCGAAATGGCCTCCAAAATAATACTGTACTCAGCATGGTATTGGACAAACAAGGTAATATATGGGCAGGTTTGGATAATGGTATCGATCGTATTGAAATTAGCTCGCCATTTTATTACTACAAAGATATTTTTGGGGAGCTAGGCACAGTATATGCCATCAAGGTATTTCAAGATAAAATATATCTCGGAACGAATCAAGGTCTATTTTATAGCCACTGGGAAGCAGACAGCTATACCCAGCAACTTCAATTTCGGTTCATCCCGCATTCACAAGGACAAGTCTGGTCATTAGAGATATTCAATAATCAACTTATCTGTGGACACAACGATGGTACTTTTATAGTTCAAGGCAATCGGATGGAGCGAATATCAACGTGGACAGGTGGTTGGCAAAATATCCAACTTAGACCAAACGCGCCGTTTTTCATACAGGGTAATTACACGGGGCTAGCTTTATTTGAAGACCGCCAAGGATGGCAATTAAATCATAAATTTGACGAACCGAAACAAGCCGTTCTTCAGCTTTATCCTTGGGAGAATATGACCTTCTGGGCGGTTTTTAACAACAGTATTCAACTGGTAGAACTATCGACGGAAGATCCGTCGATCAAAACGCTAAAAACTTTCTCATTCGCGGAGGATTTTCCCAAGATCCAACGTGTTACGCCTACCAACATCCGAGGCAATACGGTTTTTGCGACCGATAAAGGCTTTTTCACGTACGACAGGGTATTGGCCAAGTTCGTTGCATATGACGACTTAAATAAATCGCTCGGTTCTTTTGCTCATTCCTCCGGCATTAGGGAGCGTGACAATACCACTTACATTTTCATCAACGACGGACGTTTTGCGTTAGTCGAGTGGAAAGAAAACACAATCCGTATTGATTCTGCAACATTTAATGTATTAGAAAACACGGTTATGAAAAACTACGAAAATGTCGAGTTTGCAGCAGATCGGTTTCTTTTTGCACTAGATAATGGCTTTGTTGCCTATAACCCAGATTTCAGTCATAGTATACCTATTGAAAGTCCGGTCATAAAGGGAATACAAGATATTTCGGTGACGAGCAATGATTCCATTCGCTATCTCGAAGTGGATAAGCCCTTTTCATACAATCATAACAATATACGCGTCTTATTTTCCTCCCCCTGGTATTCCAGTACACCGCTCAAATACCAATACCAACTAGAGGGACACCATAATAAGTGGTCTAGTCCGTCGGAAATACCCTATATTGATTTCACAAATCTTTCGTGGGGAACTTACACGTTTAAGATTAGGGCAATTTCCACCAACGGACAAATTTCAGAAGTCAGCCAAATTATATTCACCATTGCTCCCCCATTTTATCTCCAATGGCCAGCTCTTCTTCTATATCTCATTATTTTGGTATTGGTCATTATGATGATCCGACAACGTATTATTGAGAAAATAAAACAAGACAAGCTTCAATTAAGACAGAAACTTCGTCGTCGCCAGGAGGAGTTGTTACGCCGTGAAGCCGAACAAAATGAAAAGAAGCTCATGCAGCTAAAAAATGAACAGCTGGAGCAGGCATTAACCCAAAAAAGCCGGGAACTTACTAGTGTAGCGACTAATATCGTCTACAAAAACGAGTTATTGAGCAATTTGCAGGAAGAGCTTTTCAACGTTAAGGACAGAGCAGGCAATAAGCTATCTGCCGACCAGTTGCAAAAAATAAACAAACTGATGGACAACGCCCGGAGTGATGAACGAGATTGGGACATATTTGAAAAGAGTTTTAACGAGTCGCACGAAAATTTCTTCAAGAAATTGAAATCCGACTATCCAAGCTTGTCTCCAAATGATCTTAAACTGTGTGCCTACCTGCGCTTGAATATGTCGAGTAAAGATATTGCTTCCCTATTAAATATCACCACACGTGGTGTGGAGGTGCGTCGCTACCGCTTACGTAAGAAATTCAATCTGCCGACCGAGAAAAACCTTAGTGAATTTCTGTTAGAACGTTAAAACACTACATCAAAACTACTACATTCCAATAGTGTACATTTAACACGAACCAATACAATCTGTGCAAGCCATAAAATGCCACAAACCACTATTAACGAATGAACTACACAAACAAAACACAACGATATTAGCAGGATTTTACACATAGAGTAGTAATGTATAGGGCGATAATTTCCACTTAAAACCAATACATCACATCTTTGTTATCATTATAAACACGGTGTTACAATAACCCGTTATTGTGTCACGATTATAAACATAACAAACTAATTCTATGAGGAATTTATTTATACTTTTTTTGTTTTTAACCACTACCCTATCCTATGGATATGGACAGGTTAAGACCGTCACCGGCACAGTAAAAGACAGCCAGTCTTTGATAGGTCTTCCGGGGGTTACCATTTCTAAGTCGGATGGAACCGGAAGTCAAACCGATGCTGCTGGGCAGTTCTCTATTGAAGTCGGTCCAACAGATTCTTTGACATTTCGTTTCATCGGTTATACACCGCAGACAGTAACCGTAGGTGATCAAGAGCTGCTTGATGTCTTCTTGATCAGTGAAGATCAGGCGCTAGAGGAGGTTGTTGTTATTGGGTATGGTACGGCCCAAAAGCGTGATCTTACGGGTTCCATTACCCAAGTAAAAGGTAGTGAGATTGTCGATAGACCGGGTACCAATCCTGTTTCCAATCTTCAGGGTAAAGTTGCCGGTCTACAGGTAACGAACTCCGGTAGACCTGGGCAGGAACCTGATATCAGGATTCGAGGTACGAATTCCATCAACGGTGCTAAACCTTTATATGTTGTAGACGGATTATTGAACGACAATATCAATTTTCTTAACCCTTCAGATATAGAGAGTATCGAGGTGTTGAAGGATCCTTCGTCCTTAGCGATCTTTGGTGTCCGGGGAGCAAATGGCGTAATTGCTGTCACGACCAAACGAGCAAGAACAGGTCAATTGGACTTTGAGTTTAGTTCCAGAATCGGCGTTAAAAATGTCGCGCATAGAATGAAAATGGCGAATGCTGCACAATTCAGAGAATTATATGATGAGCAACGCGTCAATCAAGGCGATTCTCCTTTTGATTACACTCATTGGACGGGTGACACGGACTGGCAAGACGAGATTTTTCAAAATGGCATCATCAACTATAACAATTTAAGTGTTAGTGGTGCTACCGAAAGAAACAGTTTCCGAATGGGTATAGGCTATGCCCATGATGAAGGCGTTATCCACCATGAAAGACATAAACAGTTTACCTTCAATATCAGCGACGAGCTGAAAATAACCGACAATTTCCGAACTGGTGTCGTCTTAAATGCATACCGAGCCCAGCTACCACAGGAGCGTGATGTATTTGCTGCTATTTTAGCGTCTCCTATCGCCCCCGTTTTTAATACGGAATATGGCTTGCTTCATGCCATGCCTGAATTTCAAAGACCACAGGTAGACAATCCTCTCGTGAGCATAGAGGATCGAAAAAATACGCAGATTCGAATGAATTATCGTGTAGTCGCAAACGGATATGCGGAAGTTGACTTTCTGGAACACTTTTCGTTCCGTACCAATTTATCTGCGGATTACGGATTTAACCAATCACGATTATACCAGGGACTCGTAAATGTTTATAATCCAGATATGGAAGGCGACGATAAAACAGAGCGTATCGGCAACCAATTGACGAATATTCGCCAGGATCAGGATAAATATTATAAGTATCAAACCGACTGGCTATTGAACTACAGTAATAGTTTTGGTAAGCACAACCTAAATGCCATGGCAGGTTTCACTACCTATATGCAAGGAATTGAAGCGACATGGGCACGCCGCACGCAAGGCTCCGGCATGGAGATCCCTAATGATCCTTCTTATTGGTACGTAGGTATAGGAGATCCGAACACCACTACAGGTACTGGCACGGCGTCTGAATACCGCACTCTATCGTATATGGTCAGAGGTATATATAACTATGACAGAAAATACTTGTTGAACGCTTCCTTTAGAAGAGACGGTTCTTCTGCTTTTGCCAAAAACGGAAATGCATGGCAAAATTTTTATGCTATAGGTGGTGCATGGGTAGTAAGCGACGAAGGCTTTATGCAGGATCAAGACATCATCAATAATCTAAAAATACGGGGGTCTTGGGGTACTTTAGGTAATCAGGATGTTGGTGGAAATCGCTATCCTATGTACCCACAGTTGGTGGCCGGGAGTTCTGCCGTTTTCGGAAATACCTTGATCCCTGCCTACGGTCCGGAATATATTCCTGATCCCAATCTCCGTTGGGAGGTTGTAAAAAGCTGGGAAGCGGGTTTCGAGTTGGGAGCCTTCAATAACCGATTACAAGCAGAAGCTGTTTATTATCACAAAAACACAGACGGTGTATTGGTTAGAATCCCTGGCATCTTTGGTAGCCTTCCCGGGTTAGGTAATCTCGGAAACATCGAAAACAAAGGGATCGAAGCTTCTCTTCGTTGGAATCAACAAATTGATGAAGACTGGTCGTTCTCGATAGGCGGAAATATTACTACGGTGAAGAATATGGTCAACAACCTGTCAACGGAAGGATACCAGGTTATCGAAGGTCCTTCCCGCACTACTGCCGGCTATCCGATCGGATATTTTTTCGGCTATATTCATGATGGCATATTCCAAAATGAAGCCGAGGTAGAAGAATACGCAGAAAATGGTATCGTAGGTGGTGTGTTCCGTCCGGGAGATATTCGTCTCCGTGATACGGATAACAACGGCACTGTGGATGTAAATGACCGTACAATGATCGGTAATCCGACGCCTGATTTCTATTACGGCGCTTCCTTATCTACTTCCTATAAAAATTTTGATCTTGGACTCGAATTTCAAGGTGTCTATGGTAACGACATCATGCGTACTTGGAATCAAAACCAATTTGCCACCCTCAATTTCCTACAAGATCGTCTAGGCCGTTGGAATGGACCCGGAACAAGCAATTGGGAACCCATCATCGATGAAGGTCGTGCAATCAACAGACAGTACTCTTCCTATTTTATTGAAAGTGGTAGTTTCTTCCGGTTACGGGATGTAACATTAGCGTACCGCTTTCCACAGAAAATGCTACAGTCGATGAGACTGAAAAATTTACGTGTATTTTTAAATGCGCAAAATGTATTTACATTTTCCAACAATACCGGATTTACACCGGAAATCGGGGGTAGCGCCATATCCTTCGGAGTGGATAATGGCACGTATCCCGTTCCCGCTGTTTATACATTTGGTGTAAACTTAAATTTTTAACTCTAAATCCTGAACAGACATGAAAACAAGACATAGTAAAGCATTTTTATTAGTTATTACCCTGATAGGGTGCATATTAACGACAAGCTGTAGCACAGATTGGTTAGACATACAACCTCAGGGTCGCTTTACAGAAGACGATCTCCCTCCAGGTTCTTTAGAAGGGCAAGTTTTTGCTGCCTATGCAGGTTTGCGAAGTGAAGCCACAAGTGGTTTACCTTATGCAGCGGTGCACAATATCCGCTCCGATGATGCACATCTCGGTAGTAGTTCGGGAGATTACGCAGCTGCCGGCCCGATATATGACGAATTCAATTATCCGCTCGATCATTGGCTTACCAATGGCTATTGGACCGGTCATTACGGATTAATCAACTTAGCCAATAATGTGCTGGCCGCAGCAGATTCAATAGAAGAAATTACAGATCTTACCGTGATCAATATCGGAGAAGCCAGGTTTCTTCGTGGGTGGGCATATTTTAATCTTGTCCGGACATTTGGAGAAGTGCCGTTAATCGACTTTCGTATCACAGATCAAGCATCAGCTATACGACCGAAGTCTACTATTGCCGAGATCTATCAACTTATCGATGAGGACGTCCAAGCGGCTGTATCCGCTTTGCCTGAGGAATGGCCTGACCATCCTGGACGACTTACGAGAGGAGCTGCTTTATCACTGCAGACAAAAACTTATATGGCACGCCAGCGTTTCTCAGATGCGTTAGCTTCTGCCCAAGCGGTCATTAGTTCCGGCATATACGACTTGAACACGCCTTACCAGCTCATCTTTAGAGAGGAAGGAGAAAACAGTAGCGAATCTATATTTGAGATACAAGCGCTATTCGACGGTGTACAGGATTTCGGCGTAACATGGGCTAGCAGACAGGGTATTCGGGGGTCCGGACCATGGAACCTGGGATGGGGCTGGAATATTCCTCATCAGCGACTTATTGACGCTTTCGAACCGGACGATCCCCGCCATCACGCTACCGTACTGTATAGCGGTGGTACAACATACGACAATCAGATCGTACCGACTAATCTGCCCCGACCACAATGGAATTATAAAGTGTACACCAATAAAGCCCTTAGAGACCGTTACGGAAGCCTAGGCGGTGATTGGTTTAATGTACGTATCATCCGTTATGCAGATATTGTTTTATTAGCAGCGGAGGCGGCTAATGAGATCGGAGGAGAAGATAATATCGATCTCGCACTCGAATACTTAGAAGATGTAAGAGCAAGAGCACGTGGAGGCAACAACGATATATTACCAGCGGTAACGACACGTGACCAAGAAGAGCTTCGCCAGGCGATACGCCACGAGCGACAAGTGGAACTTGGGATGGAAAATGAACGTTTTTTTGATCTTATCCGTTGGGATATTGACGTGGAAACCATGCATTCAGCAGGCCATACACAGTATCAGATTCGTAATCGCTTCTTCCCTATCCCACAACCGGAAATTGACCGCGCAGGAGGGGTCCTAATCCAGAATCCCGACTATTAATCTATGAACAATTCGTCATCTTTAACTAAAAAAATGAAAAAACATATAATATATTTAAGTATTCTCGCCGGTATCCTGTCCTGTACCTCTCCAAGCAGGACAGAAAACGATACCGGCAAAGAAACTGAACCATCAGACACCACCCTTTCCGACGGTTCTTTAATAAATCTTGTCCAAGAACAAACCTTCCAATATTTCTGGGACGGTGCTGAACCCAATTCGGGATTGGCGAGAGAGCGTATTCACATCGACGGTGAATATCCTCAAGATGACGAAAATGTGATCACTATTGGCGGTAGCGGATTTGGTCTCCTAGCTGTCTTGGTGGGCATACACAACGAATACATTACTAAAGAAGAAGGACTTGCAAGATTTGACAAAGCATTAGCGTTTCTCGACACAATAGAACGTTTCCAAGGCGCTTGGTCGCACTGGTATTTCGGCGACACCGGAAAATCGAAGGCGTTCAGTGAAAACGATGATGGAGGCGATATCGTAGAGACCGCGTTTATGGCACAAGCCCTAATCGCCATTCGAGAGTACTACAAAAACGGCAACGATGCAGAGCAAGCGATCGCTGCTAAAGCCGACGAGCTATGGAAAGGTATCAACTGGGATTTTTACCGAAATGGGAAAAATGTGCTTTTTTGGCATTGGAGCCCGAAGCATGGCTGGGGTATGAACCATGCTATTCAAGGGTTCGATGAATGTATGATCGCTTACATTTTAGGTGCTTCCTCTCCTACACATGCTATTCCCGTAGACACCTATCATAAAGGCTGGGCACGCGATGGTGATATCCGTACGTCGATTACGAAATACGATATACCGACCGTTGTTAAACACAACGCTAAAGAAGGTGAAGTCGGCCCACTATTTTGGTCGCATTACTCCTTTTTGGGCTTAAACCCGAATGGACTATCTGATCAATATGCTAATTATCAAGAAGTAGTGACCAACCATGCTAAAATTCATATTGCCTACGCGGAGGAAAACCCTAAACAATTTAAGGGATACGGAGTGGATAAAGGTTGGGGATGGACGGCAAGTTATTCTACAAATGGTTATAATGCCCATCATCCAGACAACGACCCTACCGGTGTGATTTCTCCTACCGCAGCCATTTCATCTATTGCCTATACGCCGAAAGAAAGTATTAGTTTTATGCACTATTTAAAAGATAGTATCGGTGATAACATATGGGGTAAATACGGTTTTTACGACGCATACAGCGAATCCGAGAATTGGTACCCACAACGCTATCTCGCCATCGATCAAGGTCCGATAGTCGTGATGATTCAGAATTATAAAGATGGATTCATCTGGGACTTATTCATGGGCGCACCTGAAGTACAAGAAGGTTTAAAAAAATTAGGGTTTTCCATGCCCAAGTTTAGGTAATAAAACCAGTCTATGTTCACATACAAAATAAAATATCCCCTTTACGTCTACATAGCGTGTATAACTTCCCTTAGTTCATACGGTCAAACGGATGCCCAGCGCCCTAATGTAATATTTATTATGAGCGACGATCATGCTGAACAAGCCATCAGCGCATACGACCATCCTATTTCCCAAAAAGCGTCGACCCCCCATATTGACCGTATCGCCAGGGAAGGAGCACTATTTTTAAATAACTATTGCAGCAATTCCATTTGCGGGCCTAGCCGAGCAGCAATATTAACGGGTAAGCACAGCCATAAGAACGGATTTATGCGAAATGGGAATAAGGGTTTTGATGGCACCCAACAGACACTTCCCAAAATACTACAGCAAAACGGTTATGAAACAGCTATTATTGGGAAATGGCATCTCATTTCAAAACCAACGGGCTTCGACCACTGGGAAATTTTAAACGATCAGGGAGATTATTACAATCCCTATTTTATCACAGAACAGGATACGGTTCAGCATATGGGCTATGTCACCGATTTGATTACCGATCTCACCAAAGACTGGTTAGATAATCGGGATAAAAAAAGACCCTTTTTCTTGATGCTGCATCATAAAGCCCCCCACCGTAACTGGGTGCCTGCCGAACGGCATTACAAACTTTACGAACACACGACCTTCCCCCTACCCGAAACATATTTCGATGATTACGAAGGGCGATACGCGGCTTCGCAACAAGAAATGAACGTCTATAAAGACATGTACGAAGGCCACGATCTGAAGATGGTAACCGGTATCGACTCAGACACTTTATTGTACGACCCTTGGCCACACGCGTTCTTAGAAACCATGACGCCCGCAGAACAGGAACGCCTCTTCGCGGCTTATAGAGATCGTAACAACGATTTTTATACCACAGAACGTACGGAAAAAGAAAAAGCTATCTGGAAGTTCCAACGCTATATGCAGGATTACTTAGCCACCGTTAAATCGGTTGATGAAAGTGTCGGTGCGATTATGGACTATCTTGAAGCTACCGGATTGGACAAAAACACCATCGTTATCTACACCTCCGATCAAGGCTTTTACCTCGGTGAACATGGGTGGTTCGACAAACGATTTATGTACGAAGAATCTTTTGGTATGCCGCTGCTCATGTCCTATCCCGAACTTATCAAGCCGGGCATCACGGTAGATGGTTTAACACAGAATATCGATTTTGCCCCCACCCTATTGGATATGTGTCAGATTGCCATACCCGATGACATGCAAGGAAAATCTTTCAAAGCACTCGTACAACATGGAAAAACGCCAAAAGACTGGCGAAAATCACTATACTATCATTATTTTGAATTCCCCGGCTTTCATAGTGTTCGTGCCCATTATGGCGTAAAAATGGAGCGATATAAATTAATGCATTTTCCAAAAGAAAATATTTGGGAACTCTATGATATCGAAAACGATCCATCCGAGATCAACAATATATACGGTCAACAAGGAACCGAGAAAATAACGAAGGAACTCCAGCAAGAATTGCTGGAACTACAAGATAAATATGAAGTTGACGAAGAATATCGATAAAATAAAAAGCAAAACAACGTCTCTAAGGCTGGTTGGCATTTTCATGCTGTTCCTCTTTTTGACGATCACTGTCCATAGCCAAAGTATGCGCGCCGACACGTATTGTAATCCTCTTAATCTCGATTATACCTACATGATCTACAATGCGCATCGCGACATATCCTACCGCTCGGGAGCCGATCCGGCAGTTGTCGAATTCCGCGGTGAATACTATATGTTCGTTACCCGATCCATGGGCTATTGGCATTCTACCGACTTACAAAACTGGAACTTTATCACGCCCGAGAAATGGTATTTTGAAGGATCAAACGCGCCGGCAGCACATAACTACAAAGATTCTGTATTATATGTTACCGGTAATCCATCCGGGCACATGAGCGTTCTCTACACAGACGACCCTAAAAAAGGCGATTGGAAAGCCACTCCCTCCATCATTAACAACCTGCAAGATCCGGATTTATTTATCGACGACGACGGACAGGCGTATATGTTCTGGGGCTCATCCAACAAGTTTCCCATCCGCGGGCGTAAATTGGACAAAAACAAACGGTTTATCGCGGACTCCGTCATCGCGGAGCTCTTTAATCTAGAACCCGAAAAACATGGCTGGGAACGCTTCGGAGAAAACCATACGGATACCGTATTGGGCGGCTATATTGAAGGACCGTGGCTTACCAAACATAACAACAAATATTATATGCAATATGCCGCGCCCGGCACGCAATTCAATGTCTACGGCGACGGCGTATATATAGCCGACCATCCGCTAGGTCCGTATACCTATCAAGCTCACAATCCGGTTTCTTATAAACCTGGAGGCTATATGAATGGTGCGGGACATGGCAGTACCGTCATCGGTCCGGGCGGTCACTATTGGCACTTCGCCACGATGGACTATTCGGTCAACATGACCTGGGAACGGCGCCTGTGCATGTTCCCCACATTTTTTGACGACGATGGCATCATGTATACGGATACCTATTTCGGAGATTATCCGCGTTATGCCCCTTCTGTGCCGAATAAAAGAGGAGCATTTAGAGGTTGGATGTTGCTGTCTTATAATAAACCCGTCCGTGTATCATCAGCACAAGATGGCTATGATGCCTCGGCATTGACCGATGAGATCGCAAAGACGTCTTGGCTAGCCGAAAACAATGATGCTAGTCAATGGGTTATTGTCGATCTGGAAAAACCGGCAGATATTTATGCGATCCAAATCAATTATGCCGATTACCGGTCGGATATGTATGGACGCATCGAGGGATTAAGACATCGCTATACATTGGAAGGTTCCGCTGACGGCAAAAACTGGTTTAAGATGGTCGATAAGAGTAACAGTTTTAGGGATACACCCAACGACTATATCGAGTTGGAATCTGCCGTATCGACACGTTATATCCGTTACAAGAATATCGAAGTACCTACTCCTCACCTAGCGATGTCCGAGATCCGTATCTTCGGAATAGGAAACGGTAAAAAACCTGCTCCCGTTAAAAATTTTCAGCTTGAGAGGCAGATGGATAGACGTGATATTTCGCTACACTGGACAAAACAAAACAACGCACAAGGTTATAATGTGCGTTGGGGCATTGCTCCGGATAAATTGTATAGTTCCTGGATGGTTTATGGTGACAATGAACTCTTGTTAAAATCCTTGAACACCGATCAGACGTATTATTTCGCGATAGAGGCGTTTAATGAAAATGGTGTTTCCGAATTGTCCGCCATCACTAAAATAGAATAAAGATAGAGATAAACCCTATAAATAAGGATCACAATCATGAAAGGAATAACCATATGGATGCTCGGTCTTGCGCTCTCATGGAGCGTTAGTCTCAAGGCCCAAACCGATATTAAGATGGATCAGTTCATTTCGGACCTCATGGGTATGATGACGGTAGAAGAAAAAATAGGACAATTGAATCTCGTTACCGGAGGCGAAGCCGTTACCGGATCAGTAGTATCTACCGGTGTAGAAGCTAAAATAAAAGCAGGTGAAATCGGAGGTATCTTCAGTATGTCTTCGCCAGCTAGAATACGGGCTGCACAGGAGCTTGCAGTTAAACACTCCCGCCTGGGTATCCCCATTATTTTCGGCATGGATGTTATTCATGGATATAAAACCATGTTTCCTATTCCGCTCGGTTTGGCAGCCACGTGGGATATGGATCTTATTCGTGAATCAGCTCGTATAGCCGCGGTAGAGGCTAGTGCCGACGGTTTGAACTGGACCTTCTCCCCGATGGTTGATATCTCGCGAGATCCGCGTTGGGGGCGGATATCCGAAGGAAGTGGTGAAGACACTTACCTTAGTTCGCGCATCGCAGCCGAAATGGTGAAGGGATATCAAGGTGATAATCTCGCCGCAAACAATACGTTGATGGCCTGTGTGAAACACTTTGCGCTTTATGGTGCCGCTGAAGCTGGAAGAGATTATCATACAACAGATATGAGCTTACATCGTATGTATAATGAATACTTCCCTCCGTACAAAGCTGCACTTGATGCCGGTGCCGGAACGGTCATGACATCGTTTAACGATATCAATGGTGTGCCTGCTACGGCCAATAGATGGCTGATGACTGACGTCCTGCGCGAACAATGGGGTTTTAAGGGCATGGTCGTTACGGATTACACAGCAATCAACGAGCTGGTTGAGCACGGTTTGGGTGATCTGCAAACCGTATCTGCGCTGGCACTGAAAGCTGGTGTACACATGGATATGGTGGGCGAAGGCTATCTGACGACTTTAAAGAAATCGCTGGAAGAAGGTAAAGTGACGCAGGTCGATATTGACGAGGCCTGTCGCTTAGTGCTGGAAACCAAATATAAATTGGGACTTTTTGATGACCCATTCCGCTATTGTGATGAAGAACGGGCGAAAACCGATATCCTCACCACAGCCCACTTAGCGAAAGCTCGTGAAATTGCGGGTAAATCTTTTGTTCTTTTAAAAAATGAAAACAATACCCTACCTTTAAAGAAAGAAGGTACATTAGCACTTATCGGCCCACTAGCGAATACCGGTTCCAATATGCCGGGCACTTGGAGTGTGAGTGCCGATCTGGAAAACACCCCGAGTTTATTGGAAGGTATGCAAGACGCTTTGGGCGACAAGGTTAACATCGTGCAACATTTAGGCGCAAACCTACTATCGGATGCAGCCTACCAAGAACGCGCCACCATGTTCGGGCGCACCATACCTCGAGATGACCGACCAGAAGCCGAAATTATTGCGGAAGCCCTACAAGTAGCGGAATCGGCGGATGTTATCGTAGCCGCACTTGGCGAATCCTCCGAGATGAGTGGTGAAAGTTCTAGCCGTACCGATCTGGACATCCCGGATACCCAAAAGCGGTTATTGGAGGCATTACTAAAAACAGGTAAACCCGTCGTCCTGGTTTTGTTTGCCGGCCGACCATTGACATTAACCTGGGAGCATGAACACGTTCCCGCTATATTAAATGTGTGGTTTGGTGGGACTGAAACAGGTAAAGCGGTCGCCGACGTACTCTTTGGCGATGTGAATCCTTCGGGAAAACTTCCGGCTACCTTTCCACAAAACGTTGGACAGATTCCGCTTTATTATAGTTCTAAAAACACCGGACGCCCACTGGCTGATGGTGCATGGTTTGAAAAATTTCGCTCGAACTATCTTGACGTAACGAACGAACCCCTCTACCCTTTTGGGTATGGCCTAAGCTACACCACGTATACATACAGTAACATCCAGTTGGACAAAACCAACATGAAAGCCGATGAAAAGATTACCGCAACGGTTACGGTGACAAATAGTGGAAACTACGATGGCGAGGAAGTAGTTCAACTTTATATTCGTGATTTGGTAGGTTCTGTTACCCGTCCGGTAAAGGAGCTTAAGGGATTTCAAAAGATTTCTCTTAAAAAAGGCGAGAGCCAGAATGTGTTTTTTGAAATCGGGGTAGAAGATTTAAAATTCTACAACGATGCGCTCGAGTTTGTCGCAGAACCGGGAGATTTTAAGTTATTTATTGGCACAAATTCGAGCGATGTTAAAGAAGCTGATTTTTCGTTGCTCTAACACAAAGCCCCCATTACGTCAAGTGACATAGCGTCTACCTCCATGTACATAGCGTCTATGTACAGTGACATAATCAACAAGTCACTGTAGTTGTCGGCTATGTCACGTTACATAACGTACTTGTTGCTTGACATAACGGCCATGTCCCTGTAGTGAACGATTAGCTGGCGTAACATGACACGGTTGTACTCGTACTCATCATACATGTTCCGTGCGTTAGTGGCGATGTCTCTGTAGTTGATGACAAAGTCACGGGACATAACTTATAAGTCATTTGGCATCTTTGCTTTGTCCCGGGACAAAGCAAAGATGTACCATGCGCGCATCAACATGTACATGTACATAATGGTGGTGATTCTTCCATCTGCAACGAATAGTATGACTATTTCTTTTAGGATTCTTCGTTTTTTCGTACTTTTACTTACTTTCAAGGTAAAACAAACTGTATCAAAATAAAGGGCATTTTATTTTAAATGAGCGAAGAGACAAATTTTCCGAACGGAAATCCTGATCAGAACACAGACCATTCAGAACACGAGCTAAATTCGACCACCATACCCCTATCGGGCTTGTATGAAAACTGGTTTCTGGATTATGCTTCTTATGTTATCCTGGATCGTGCCGTACCACATATCAACGATGGTTTTAAACCTGTACAACGCCGCATCCTCCATTCCTTAAAGGAAATGGACGATGGACGCTATAATAAGGCGGCTAATGTGATTGGTAACACCATGAAATATCATCCGCATGGAGATGCGTCGATCGGCGACGCCATGGTACAACTGGGGCAAAAGGATTTACTAATTGACTGTCAAGGAAACTGGGGCGATCCGATTACGGGCGACTCCGCCGCTGCTCCTCGTTATATTGAAGGTCGTTTATCTAAATTTGCCAACGAGGTGACTTTTAATCCGGACACCACGGAATGGCAGTTAAGTTATGACGGACGAAATAAAGAGCCTGTTACCTTGCCGGTAAAATTCCCACTCCTACTGGCGCAAGGAGCGGAAGGTATCGCAGTAGGCTTGGCGACCAAGATCATGCCGCACAATTTTATAGAGCTGATTGATGGTTCAATACAGGTACTGAAAGGTGAACGCCCAAATTTATTCCCCGATTTTCCAACAGGTGGATTTGCCGATGTCTCTAATTATAATGAAGGGCGCCGGGGTGGAAAAATCCGTGTACGCGCGCGAATCGAAGAACGGGATAAAAAAACATTAGCTATTACCGAAATCCCGTTTGGGACAACAACAGGTGGACTAATCGAAAGTGTGGTTACTGCGAATGAAAAAGGTAAAATCAAGATTAAAAGAATCGAAGATAATACGGCAAAGAACGTCGAGATTATTGTGCATTTGGCACCGGGTATTTCGCCAGATGTAACTATAGACGCATTATACGCCTTTACTGCTTGTGAAACATCCATTTCACCAAATACCTGTGTCATCATTGAAAACAAGCCGCACTTTATGAGTGTGAACGACATCTTGATTGAGAACACAAAACAAACGAAGGCGCTTTTAAAACGGGAGCTTGAAATTAAACTCCACGAATTGCAGGAGAAAATATTTTTCAGCTCACTGCTTAAGATTTTCATTCAAGAAGGCATGTACAAACATTCCAATTATGAAAATGCAGGCGACTTCGATACCGTCGTAAAAGTTCTAAATAGTCTTTTTGAGCCGTTCTTTGATCAATTTTATCGCGCGATTACACCGGAGGATTATAAGAAGCTTATCGATAAACCGATGAGTAGTATTACCCGCTTTGACGTGAAGAAAGCTGACGAGCAGATGAAGTCGCAGGAAGATGATATAAAAGTAGTCAAGCGGAATCTACGAAACTTGACCGAGTTTGCCATTGACTGGTTTGAACACCTTCGTAACAAGTATAGTAAGGGGCGGGAACGTAAGACAGAAATTCGAGTTTTCGATAAGGTCGAAGCCTCCCAAGTTGCCCTTGCTAATGCCAAACTTTATGTAAACCGAGACGAGGGCTTCATCGGAACCGGCATGCGTAAAGATGAATTTGTATCGGAATGTTCGGACATTGACGATATCATCGTCTTCCGCGCCGATGGCAAGTATTCGGTAACGAAAGTGCAAGACAAGGTTTTCGTAGGAAAAGATATTATCCACGTCGCTGTTTTCAAAAAAGGCGATGACCGTACTATTTACAACACAATTTACAAAGATGGTACATCGGGTACAAGCTACGTCAAGCGATTCGCTGTTACAGCCGTAACCCGTGATAAAGAATATGATATTTCAAAAAGTACAAAAGGTTCGAAAGTACTTTATTTCACGGCCAACCCAAATGGGGAAGCAGAAATTGTAAATATACAGTTAAAACCGCATTCAAAGTTACGTAAACTCACCTTCGATATTGATTTTGCAGAAATTGCTATCAAAGGTAGAGCGTCTCAAGGCAACATTGTTTCCAAATATCCGGTTAAAAAGGTCTCGTTTAAAAATGCGGGCGTATCGACGCTCGCGGGTCGTAAAATATGGTTCGACGATGTGCTTCGCCGTCTTAATGCAGACGAACGTGGCCGTTACTTAGGTGAGTTTGACGGTGATGATAAAATCCTATTGGTATATCGAGATGGTTCCTACGAATTCTCCAGCTTCGATCTCAGCAATCATTTTGATAGCGAAGTTTTACGCATGGAGAAGTTTGCACCGCAACATGTGTATACCGCAGTTCATCAAGATGGTAAATCGGGAACGTACTATGTAAAACGTTTTAAGTTCGACGATCAACCCATAGGAAAGCGTGTTTCTCTAATCAACGAGACCCCAGGTTCTAAACTTATTGTACTGACAAACGGTACAACCCCCATCGTTCGCGTGAATCTATTAAAGGGAAAAACACAAACACCCGAGACATTAGAACAATCGCTAAACGAAATCATCGACGTCAAGGGTATGCGCGCTCAGGGCAATCGTCTGTCGTTTCATACTGTAAAGAAAGTTAAGTTGATTACAGCGGAAATCGATTTTACAGAAAAAACTGAAGAGCAAACTGGAAATGAAGTTCGACTCCAGGTTGATAACACGGAAAAAGAATTTTCCATGGAGCCGCAGAAACAAGACACAACAGACGACAATGACAAGGTTTCCGTGGAAAAAACGAAAGAAAACGCGGTCGTGCTAGATAACGGGAACGATGAGATCAGTCTGGAAATTACAAATCCTGACGACGTTAATCTCGATGATTCGGGGCAAACATCATTATTCTAGCTTTTTCTTTTCTTGATATACATCAATGCACGGCATTTATTTTTGCCTGATATTTGTAAGGTTCAAGAAAATTAAAAAAATAAATAAAATTATGGCAACATGGAATTTAGATAACGCGCATAGCGAGATCGAATTTAAAGTAAAACACATGATGATTTCAAATGTCAAAGGGTATTTTCACGACTTTGATGTTGCAGTGGACGGAAATGCAGAAGATTTGACACAGTCCACCGTCGACGTATCCATTAAAACTGCCTCTATTAATACCAAAAATGAGTCGCGAGACGAGCATTTAAGAGGTGGTGATTTCTTTGATACAGAGAAATACGCAAATATCCGTTTTAAAACAACAGAGATCAAAAAAATAAATGACGACGAGTATCAACTAATCGGTAATTTAACGATAAAAGATGTTACGAAGCCCGCGACTTTCGTGGCTGAATTTGGTGGTTTGGCTAAAGATCCGTGGGGTAACCAAAAAGTCGGATATACGGTAAATGGTAAAATTAACCGTCAGGATTTTGGGTTGACTTGGAACGCTGCTTTAGAAACAGGTGGTGTGATGGTTAGTGAAGACGTAAAATTTTATGCTGACCTACAGTTTATCCTTTCTTAAAAAAAATTAAAAGTAGAGATGCAATGCGTTGTGTCGCGTCTCTACTTTTTTATATATGTTCTTTATATATCAATTTGCGAATACCCTGCTCTAGTTCTGTACGGTCGTTTTCAGATAGCACAAACAGCTTTTCTACCATTTCTTTGAGTTCATTCAATTGCGCTAACGTCCGTACCCCGACTGCCGCGACGTCCACAACAGGATGACTTAAAACGTACGCCAATAAAAGATGGGGTTTACTGATACCCAACGACGCAGCTAGCTTTTCTACTTTGCGTTTTGCACGCCCCACTTCTCCAGAAGTTAACTGTAAATAGTCTGCTACCGGTTTGTCCATCAATAGTCCCTGTGTTAAGGCACCACGACTGATAACAGCAATATTCTTCGCCTCTAAGATCGGAAATACAATTTCCGGTCTGCGATCTAACAAATTATATTGCATCATGACGCTCACGATATTGGATTTCTTGGCATATTCCCGAATCACATTCGGCCGTATGGAAGAAAGCCCATAGTAACGGATTTTCCCTTGTTTTACTAATTGTTCAAAGCCTTCGATAATTTCGTCGATCGGATCGTCTATCGTTCCACCATGCAATTGGTATAAATCAATATAACTGGTATTCAGCCGGGCCAACGATGCATCCACCGCCTTGATAATATAGGCTTTCGAAGCTTTCCAATCCCATGTACTACCGTCAGAACGCCATTGATTACCGACTTTCGTAGCCAAAACTATTTTATCACGTTTCGGCGCCAAAGCCTGGCCAACCATATCCTCATTCATGCCCCGCTCATACAGATCAGCCGTATCAAAATAATTAATACCCAATTCCACTGCTCGGTGCAGAACGTCGACATTTTGTTTTGTTGCCCCCCCTTTCAAAGACATCGTTCCCAAGCCAATTGGCGCAACATATAATTCGGAATGTCCTAGTTTTTTCAATGTTATCATGGTTACTAGAATTAGTATGAAAGCAAGAGGCAATGATGTAAAATCTCTACAACGTGACGGGAGCTTCCTCTCCATGTATCTCGAGGAGCTCAATTTCAAAAATCAACGGACTATACGGTGGTATATCTGTCCCTCCACCGCGTTCACCATAACCTAATTTGGAAGGGATGTATAACTTGTACTTCGCTCCACTTGCCATTAATGGAATACCTAATTGCCAACCTCGAATCACACTTGATAAATCAATATTCAACGGTTCTCCTCGTTCGTATGAGTTATCAAAAACTTTCCCATTCGCCAATGAACCTTTATAATGTACAGTCACTTGCGAGTCACTGGTTGGTTTTGCTCCACTGCCCTCTTGGATTATCTCATAATAAAGTCCGTCTTGCAAATGTTGCACACCGGTCTTTTTCTGAATGGCATCAAAAAATGTCGTTTCTTCTTTTTTAAGTACATTGATTCTTTCCTCCGCAGCTTTTGCAAATGCTCCTTTAATAATTCGTATCCCCTCTTCTTCACCAATTAGTTCATCTTTTCCATGGATCGCATCGTTTACGCCTTGTAAGAAACTTTCTGTATTAATTGCAATACCGTTGCTTGCCAGCGAAGATCCCACATCCTTTCCTAACGCATAAGATACAGAGTCTGTATTTGATTTTAAAATTTGCGCCTGCGTTATGGACAAAGCCGTACATGTAAACGCCATCGCTAAGAATCCAACTTTATTTATATTCATTGTTTATGTTTTTCTACTATATTCGTCACAATTTCCCTTGTCATATTGGGATAATCAACCTTAACTTTACTTTTACTATTCAGCCATGCTTCGATAGCATAATCAAATTTCTTCTTCAAGCTACCAATTACCGGAACACCTATTTGCTCCAAAGCTGCGGCGTTCAAATGTTGTTCATACTGGTTTTTCATCGGAATGACCAGTAACTTCTTTTCTAAAAACAACGCTTCCGCAGGTGTTTCAAATCCTGCTCCACAGAGCACACCAGCTGCATTTGCCATACTTTTCACAAAGGTATCACTCTGTATAGGATTAATGGTTACATTTTTAACCGTAAACCTACTTTTATTATGTTTAGAATATACATCCCATTGGATATCTGGAAATTTCGAGAGATTTTTCAATAGATGTGCATCGTCATACGAAGGTAAATAGACTGTATAATGCCCGTGGTCTTTCGGGTCGAGCTGGCGGACAGACTCCCGAATAACGGGGGTATAAATATGTTCGTGATACGATTTAAAATGGAATCCGTACGACGTGCTGGAAGGTGCATAGTTTTTCATGATAAACTTGCCCAACATGTCTGTCTCCTCAGGTTTTGGACTAGCTGGGTGTAGCGCGGCAATCTGATGACTCAACCCTATACAGGGAGTTTCACGGGTTTGACAAGCCCATGCCGAAATTGGCTCAAAGTCATTGAGGATGAGATCGTATTTTTCTATAGGCAAACTATTGATCTCTTTAATAAACCTTCGAACGGTAGAACTCATAAAAGTGCGCCACAAATCAACGCCTCCTGATTTTCCAAAAATAAAACTCAATCCATGAAGACGATATTTAACCGGAAATGGAAGCTCTATATCTGCCTGGATACCACTGACCAACACATCTACTTCGCCCAAGGTCTGCAATATCGGAACAACGTCCAGCGCTCGACTTAGATGACCGTTTCCAGTGCCCTGCACAGCATACAATATCTTCATTATATTGCTTTTAATTTAAATGCCAAAGTACTAAATTTCCGCTAATTTAGGAACGGATAACCGATAATTTAATATAAATTTCTTACCTTTCGGACAGACCATATATACGAGTGAATTATGTACAGTAAATTTTGTTATCTCCTTGGTGTGATCCTGACCCTCCTATTCAGTTCATGGGGTTTCTATGCCCACAAAAAAATCAATCATTCTGCGGTATTCACATTGTCTATACCATTAGCTAAGTTCTACAAGCAACACATCGACATAATCTCTGAAAAAGCCGTAGACGCAGATAAAAGATGTTATGTTGATTCGTTGGAATCTCCTCGACATTTTATTGACGTAGAAGAGTACGAAGGTAGCCATGTGGATTCTATTCCCGTACATTGGAGTCAAGCTAAAGCCAAATTTCAGGAACGTAAATTACGCGCACGGGGTGTGGTGCCTTGGCAAATTTACTTCACATACCAGAAATTAGTAAGGGCATTTAGAGAAAAAAATATTAATGCCATTATACGGCATTCCGCCGACCTCGGTCATTATGTTTCCGACGCGCATGTGCCGCTCCACACAACAAGTAATTATAACGGACAGTTGACTGGACAAATCGGTATTCACGCATTCTGGGAAAGCAGATTACCAGAGATGTTTGCTGATGACTATAATTTATTCGTCGGAAAAGCCTATTACCTCGATAGTCCCCTCGATTCGGCTTGGACCATCGTACGAGAGAGTAACCTCTTGGTCGATTCCGTGTTACTATTGGAAAAAGAACTTTCCGAAACATTCCCTAAACATCTCCAACGAAGCTATATTACCCGAAATAATGTACTTATTTCAACCTACTCGGATGCGTACGCGAACGCTTATCATCAACGCATGCAGGGAATGGTCGAAGATCGTATGCGAAAATCGATTCTTCGGACAGGTTCCTTTTGGTTTTCTGCTTGGGTAGATGCAGGACAGCCTATTTTAGACAATAAAGATAGATCCGTTGAAAAGGTTGATCATATACCTGTCCAAAATCGGAATATTATCGGGCGCCCAGAGTGGCATTAGCCCATTTTTATTATTCCTTTATGCAATATCTCCAACGATTTGTCCATCTCGGATTCATTTAAATGGCCGAATCCTAACCGCATTGCAGATAAGACATTGTTCTGGAATAATAAATTCTTTGGAATAAATAAATCTTCTTTTTGACAGGAATTTGCTAACTGAAAGAGCGAAAGTCTTCTATCCCACGTTGTCCACAGCGCTAAGCCGCCAGAAGGTTTTTGGAACTCCACGACTTCTTTAAAGCGTGTTTCTAAAATTTCACAGAATAGATCTCTACGTTCACGGTATATTTTCAGGGATTTTTTGAGATGTCGATGAATCTCCCCCTCTTCTATCATTTCGCCTAACGCCTGTTCCATAATCACATCTCCTTGTCTATCGATAATTCCTAGATATTTGCGCATTTCCATAATAAGATTATCCGGAGCGACGACAAAACCTCTCCTAAAAGCGGGTGCGAGCGACTTTCCAAACGCCCCTATATAAACAACCATCCCGTTAATATCGCCGCTTGCCAATGGCATTACAGCCATCTGCTCGTATTGAAAATCATAATCATAATCATCCTCTACAATAACGAAACCATATTCCCTAGCCAACTCTAATAATGCAATTCGTTTTTGTGCAGATAAAGTTACCGTGGTCGGGTAATGGTGCTGAGGGGAGACATAAACCATTCGCACTTCACCGGGATTAAAATGTGTACGGATATAATCTACATCGATACCGCTTTCATCGACCGGCATTGTACGCACTCTTGCACCCATTTTTTGAAATACCATATTGGCAGAAAACATGCTCAAATCGCCGACTAGAACCTGATCACCTTTCGAAAGCAAGATTTGAGAAATAACATATAAACTCATTTCCACACTGCGCGTGATGAGTAAATTCTTTTTTGAAATGTGGAGACCTCGCGAAAAATTCAAATAGTTGCTCAGTTGTTCCCTAAAATATTCACTTCCTTCCAAATTATATCCCGTAAGACGTTTCAAGTTGTATTTCCGTTTCATCGAAGCACTGTACCAACGGGAAAGGTTCTGCATTTGTGTGAGCCTTATGTCTGGCTGTCCGTCATTAAAAAACAAATGGCTGTTGGAAAATTCAAAAGGATTATCCAGAATGGTAGATTGTCGAAATGTAAATCCCGTGCGGACAGGGTATTTTGCCAGCGAAACCAATTTTTCGTATGGTTTGTCAATCTTGATCTGATGAGATTGATTGATGACGAACGTACCCTTGTTCGGCCGCACCTCAACCCATCCCTGTGCTTCAAGCTCATCGTATACCGCAATCACCGTCTTGCGGTGCACGTGTAATACCTCGCTTAGTGCTCTCGTTCCAGGTAGTTTCGTACCCACCAATAAATACCCACGTTGTACAGCATTTATAATTTGTTGGCAAACTTGCAAATATATCGGCTGTACCGATGAACGGTCTATAAGCACCAAATTTGAAAGCAAATCTAAAACCGGACTACTCATCTTATTAAAATTGGAACCATATAACAATCCGGAAAGATAATACTTTTGCCGCATGAAATTCATAAATAATCACCAGATATTATTAGCCACAGCATTTTTGCCGTTGTGGGGACATGCACAAGAAACAAAACTAGACAGTATTCAAGAGGTGATCGTCCACGCAAACCGATTGCAAATTCCTTTTAATAAAGACAATAGAAATGTGGAAATTTTGAATGCCGAGCAAATTAAGCAGCTCCCGGTTAAAAATTTGAACGAAGTACTTGGGCTTTTAAATGGCGTTGACATACGACAGCGCGGCCCTTTCGGAACACAAGCAGATGTGAGCATCGATGGAGGAAGCTTTGAGCAAACATTGGTATTGGTCAATGGTGCAAAGGTGTCTGATTCACAGACCGCACACCATAATCTAAACCTACCTATTCCGTTAGATGCAATTGAAAGAATAGAGGTACTTCGTGGTGCAGCAGCGCGAATTTATGGCATCAATGCTTTAACTGGAGCAATCAATATCATCACCAAAACAGTTGATAAAACCTCGATCCAAGCCAATGTGTATACAGGGAGTTCATTTAAAAACAGAGATGAAGAGGACAAAGAGGGTATTTATTACCACGCCGGCACCCAAATTGGAGCTAGCTGGTTTGGCGACAACCACCAGCATCAACTGTATTATAACAAAGAAAAATCCAATGGCCAACGCTACAATACAGCGTCTCAAAACGATAAAATATTCTATCAAGGAAATCTGGCAATAGATGATCATAATGAAATGGAATGGCTAGGAAGTTATATGTATAATCATTTTGGAGCTAACGGTTTCTATGCTGCGCCCGGAGACAGAGAGTCTGAAGAAATTGTGGAAACCGTCTTTGCATCTATAGGCTCCAAACATCAGCTTTCCGAACGTTTCTATCTTAGTCCTCGCATAACCAATCGTTACAACGAAGATGATTACCGTTATTTTAAGCACAACCTTTCTTCAGCACGATCGCTTCATTATACCAATGCTTTTTCAATGGAGCTGAACAGCCGGTATCAAACCACATTTGGTGATTTCGGATTAGGATTGGAGTCACGCTTTGACCGTATAGCCAGTTCTAATATGGGTAACCATGATCGAAATAATCACGGTGCTTATGCCGAGTTTAGAACCGAGCAGATAAAAAAAATGACGGTCAATGTGGGAGCATATATGAATTATAACACGCAGTATGGTTGGCAAGTTTATCCGGGTATCGATTTAGGATATAGCATAACGTCAAATTGGAAAATTGTGTTCAATACCGGATCTAGCCAACGTATTCCCTCTTTTACGGATCTTTACTTAAACCAACGTCCGGGAAATATCGGTAATCCAGATTTGTACTCGGAGGATGCCTGGCAAACCGAAGGAGCCATCAAATTCCAAAGCGCTAATTTTATTGCTCATGGAGGGTATTTTTACCGGAACATCAGAGACTTTATAGATTGGATAAGAACAGATGTCAACGATCCCTTCCAACCATTTAATATAGGTAAAAACAAAGTACACGGGGTAAATACCAATTTTCTCTACACCTTTCAAGCAAACGACATCCGGTACAGGGTAAATCTGGGATACAACTATCTGCACGCTTCTCTGAAGCAAACAGACGGGGTTATATCTAAATACAGTCTGGAAAATCTAAAACATCAGGGAAAACTACTCTTCACGGCAAACAATAGAATTTGGAATGCCTCTATCGCCAATCGTTTCCAGCAGCGCATATCCGACAAATCCTACTTTTTAACAGATTTACGAATTGGATATAGCTTTCCATTTCTTTCGATATATGCCGATGCACAAAATATTTTTGACGTTACTTATATAGAAACAAGTGCTATCCCCATGCCTGGACGATGGTATAGTCTCGGCATAAAATACGAATGGGGCGGCTAATGCCCCACCTTTTACCGACAATATGATAGGTTTTACCTATTTTTTCGACTTATTTACCTAAATATCCTCCTATCTTTTTCCCTTTCCTCCTTATTTTGTCGTAACATAACACGAAACAAATGGGATGGCTTACAATTTTTAAAAAGAACAAAGATACACGAAAAGTAGCTGAAGTTCCATCCGTTCCGGATAACGTATCACCAGCGTCTGCTGTGAACAACAAGTCGCAACTCAACGGAGCATCCGTACACGATGAGCAAGGTATTTTTCTCATTTATAATTACCTGCAACAGGATTTTGAAACACGAGGATATAACGATGCACTGACCAGCCCGGATGAAGGCTATCGAAATGATAATTTAAAATTGATTAAATACGACTTGGAGATTTTAATCCATCAAGTCAGAACCTATCATGATTCGCTCATGAAGGACATCGAGTTTCACATACATTCTCGTGAACGCGCCGGACTAGTAGATTTGGTTGATGAATTAAGAATCAAACAAACGGATCTAGTCGATCACATAGATAAGGTGAGGACGTTTGAACAAGCATTGCAAACGGATACAGGTCTGTGCGAGCGTGCGATCCTTTCGTACAAACGAGGCTTTATGAAAGGCATGGCTTCCATCACCCAAACCTATTTATTAACGAAGAAATTTTGAGCTTATGAAGGACTGGTGGTTAAAATTCGGGTGTTTTTTAACAGGCTTTAATTATAATCTCGTTAAAAATTCCAGTGAGCAATCGGCAAAAAATGTCAAAAAATACACTTCGGCCATGTTGCTTATTGTTTTGGTGTGGTTTTTCATCGGTTATAGTTTCGCGACGCGTTATCTCCACTTGGCAACTTGGGGTGGCGTAGCCGGAGGGTTATTGATGAGTTTTGTTGTTATCCAAATAGAACGCATTATTATTCTATCGACACGTGTCAGTACCTGGTCCAGCCTATTTCGAATATTACTTGCTTTGGTAATGTCGATACTGGGTGCTTTTATTATGGATCAGATTACCTTCAAAGATGATATTGAATTGCGAAAAGCGCAGGTCATGGATGAACGGGTAAAAATTGCCGTCAAACAATCAGAAGAAGATATACAGAAACAGATTCAGGATCTAGACACCATGATTGCCGTCGCCAATTCAAGATACGAGACCGTAAGCGAAGACCTTAAAAAGAACCCGGTCATTGTAACCTCGTATACCAATCGCAGTGTCACGAGAGATAGCGAAGGAAAAGAAGTAAACAGCACCCACTCGACAAACAAATCAGTCATGGAGAACCCTAAGAAACTGGAAATGGAACAGTTGCACAAACAGATCGAAACGCTACAAAATAAAAAATTTGCATTGGCAGCTTCCATTACATCTATTAAAGAACGAAAAGAACAGGAGTTAAAAGCTTCTACTGGTTTTTTAGATGAACTGACGCTATTGCACGATGTAGTTACCTCGTCCTCCATAGGATTATTTGTTTATTTGCTTTTTCTATTCTTTTTTCTTGCTATTGAATTGTTTGTACTGGTCATGAAATTAACTGACAGCGATTCGGATTATGATAGACTACTTCGACATCAAACAGATATCCGCATGCAAATGTTAGAGAAACTCCGCATACCTTAAACAAAGGTATATTAGAAATTGTTATTCATATATTAAATATCTAAAAACAAATAAATTATGTCATTCAAAGAAACATTTATCGTAAACGGTGAAAACCTGCTAAAAAAAATCAAAGAGATTATTGCCGAGGGCAACGTCACTAAAATTAGTATCTCCGATAAATCTGGAAAAGAAATCATGAGCTTCCCTGTCACTATTGGTGTGGTAGGCGTCGTATTTGCTCCTATCTTTGCGGCCATAGGCGCATTGGCCGCACTTCTTACCGAGTGTAAAATCACAGTGGAAAAACGAAAAGATGACGACGTTCCTCCTTCCAATGAGCCACCAGCAGAAGAGCCACCTCAAGAAGAAGGAACTATTGTAGAGGTAAAGTAGACGCATAAAACTATTTGTCGATTAACATGTTATTATTTAACAAAAGACAAAATAGTTATGTCGTTAAAATTTGAGTACAGCGTACATATTGCTGACAGCCCGTTCTGGGCGTTTGCTATCCATGATGGCCATCAAATCGACCCGGCTGTCGAGCAATTTATGCTGTTAGATGAAACCCAACGTTTAAGAGAGGAAGACCCGTATACGGCCTCGATGGCAGAATTAGGGGTTAATCAACTTGTTGTCGGCACCTCTCGCTTTCAATTAGATATTAACAGAAAAGAAGAGGACGCTGTATATATTAGGCCAGAACAAGCATGGGGATTGACAGTTTGGGACAGTTTACCGTCTACCATTTTAAAAAAGTGCCATGACGAGTATAAGAATTTCTATCAAAACGTAGATCGATACATACACCAAACTATCGATCAGCATGGTTTTTTTGTTGTTTTTGATGTACATACGTATAATGCCCAGCGAATCAGTGAAAAACAATCCATAGATAAGCCCGCCAATCCACAGATAAACTTGGGCACACATTACAATCGTGAAAAATGGAGATTGGTAATTGATAGATTTCTAGATAGTGTGCGAAGTCAGCAATTATTGGGGGAAGCAATTGATATTCGGGAGAATATAAAATTTAAAGGCGGCTATCTCGCACAACACATCCTCCAAAAATTTGGTGAACGGGGTTGTGTTTTATCAATTGAATTCCGAAAAGATTTTATGAACGAATGGACAGGGCTTCCCTATCAGCCTGTTATTCTAGAATACAAACAGTTATTACTCCACGCATTAAAAGATTTGCAAAAATTAGACATATATGGAGTTTAAGGATAAAATATTGCCCCAACTATTACAGGCAATTAAAAGCAGAACACCGATACACAAGCAAATCCCCAATAAAGGAAAAATAGTTTTCAACAAGATCGTTCCTTACCTGTTTATTTATCGTATACCCGATTCTGGCAAAGATTATGTGCTATCGGAATTAACAAAGTCAGAATTAGCCAGTATACTATTTTTACCAAATAGTGTTGATGATCAAGTAAATCTATGGGTTCCGAAATTGGCAACGGCACTAGCAAATGAGTTTGGCACTTGTTTGCTCATTGAAGTATGGAGTGCCACAGAGGACCAAAACACCGATTTCGCCATTCATCTTTCACAGAAAAATGCATTGGTATTAGCAGAGTACCTAAAGAAAAATATAGAAACGGAGGCACCGGAGATCTCGGTTGAACTCCAGAAAGAAACAAAACTACCGCGCCCGCCTAGACTTCCTCTTTTAGTAGATACGACCGACACAAAAAATAATATCGTCCTGTCCTTGGGGATATCGGTTCGGAAAAGATATGAAAATATCGATGGCACACGTTTACCATTACTGGCTCGGGCTTTTCGAGAATCTTTAGCAAAAGGCCTTTCGCGCTTATTCTTTGAATTTGTGCGGCTGTATACGACAGCGAAGGCTGCGCATTTTAAGATGAAAGGCCAAGAAAAGCTTAACGCAGAGATATACGATATCGACCGTGCATTAGCGAAAGAAAGCCAAAAGTTTGATTTTTTATTATTAACGACGCCGACCAACTCTCATGAAGCGTGGCTACAATTTAGAAAAGACAAATATAGAAAGGCGCCGGTTTTTCATTACCGTCCGATTCCGATCGATCCGGATATCGTGAAACGAAATCTGTACGATCTACGTATTGAGGATATTTATGATCCCACGATAGCCTATCTTTTTAGGGATAAACGACGCGAGCTTGATGACATGATGACCATGCTCGCGTCTCGGGGAACTTCCGATTTCAAATACGGAAGTTTAATGGTTTTTGGAAATGTTGATGAGCAACTCTATGAACTGGCAAAGGCCGTTCTTACCGTCATCGAAAGCATCACGCAACCTGAAAGACAAGAGCCGGAAGATGATTTTTTAGATGCTAAAGCGTTTGCGCAACTGGCAGAGGAAGAAATATCTTTTCTCCAACAACAATCTGCTGGTTTTAAAACGAGCGTGCGTGTACGTGATGATATTGCCGGCGTTATGGTTAATCACGGTGTTTTAAATATAAGTAAGCAATACAAAATAAGTAAACGGAGAGCGCAAGCATTGATTCAACATGAAGTGGGTACTCATATCATCACTTATTTCAACGGAAAAGAACAACCATTTAGTTTTTTCAGGTTGGGTGTTCCGGGATACGAACAACTTCAAGAAGGACTTGCGGTACTTGCAGAATATTTGGTCGACGGACTCACCAACGAGCGATTACGCATATTAGCTGGACGAGTAATCGCCGTACGCCATATGCTGCTCGGGTATTCTTTTGTAGAAACATTTGACATGTTGCACGAAGAATATGCTTTCGGTACCGGCACAGCCTTTACATTGACCATGCGGGTATACCGCTCGGGCGGACTCACGAAAGACACCGCTTACCTCCAAGGGTTTAAAGAGCTTATTCAATACATCCAAGAAGGTAAAGATTTAGATCTTCTCATGATAGGTAAGATTCGGGAAGACTATTTGCCCATTGTGCACGATTTAATTCAACGCGGCATACTGAGACCTCCACGTATTAAGCCGCGCTACTTACAGGCCCCCTACACAGACAAACTAAAGGATTTAAATCAGTTTGCCAGTATTTTTAAAATGATTAATTACTAGTATTAGATACAATATATGAACATTGCATTTTTAATCAACCAAACGCACAAAGAGGAAACTATTTTTACAACGACTTTGCTTGCTTTCAAAGCTCACAAGCGTAGGCATACGGTATTTTATATAGGATTAGCTGATTTTACATATCATAATGAACATAATATCGGTGCCCATTGTCGAGTAGTAGAATCATCGGAAAACATAGACAATCAAGAAAGTTTTCTACAA
Organism: Sphingobacterium arenae; assembly: GCF_014692505.1. Lineage (GTDB taxonomy): Bacteria > Bacteroidota > Bacteroidia > Sphingobacteriales > Sphingobacteriaceae > Sphingobacterium > Sphingobacterium arenae. The sequence continues at coordinate 177,861 of NZ_JACNYK010000002.1, forward strand.
ATAGTACGTAAAAAAGAAAAACAGTATATCGACGCGTCGCAAATGGATGTATTATGGATTCGCTACGACCCTGTCGTCGATATGATCAATCGTCCGTGGGCACCTCCTACTGCATTACAATTTGCGCAGCTTATAAAACGGCAAGGAACATGGGTTATCAATGACCCGGATAAGTTGGTAGAGGCAACCAACAAATTATATCTGGAGTACTTTCCCAAACAAATTCGTCCGAAAACGATGATTACCCGCTCTTATGAGGATGTTGTCAATTTTTTAGATAAGCAAGATTATCAAATTATCTTGAAGCCACTGACAGGCTCCGGTGGAAAAAACGTTTTTCTAGTAAAAAAAGATGAACGGCACAACCTAAAACAGACGGTCGAAGTGATTATACGCGATGGCTATTTATTGGCGCAAGAATATCTGCCCGAGGCAGCTAATGGCGATATACGCTTTTTTCTTTTGGATGGCGAACCCATACAGATAGACGGAAAGTATGCATGTGTTAACCGGGTACAGCAAAAAGGTGATATCCGAAGCAATATTCATCAAGGCGGAAGAGCCCAGCATGCACATATTGACGATACTATTTTAGCCACAATTTCCCAAGTCGCTGAAAAACTTAAAGAGGATGGTATGTACTTCGTAGGGCTTGATATCGTGGGAGATAAAATAATGGAAATCAATGTCTTTAGTCCAGGAGCACTCAATTTAGCCTCAAAACTAAACAACGTGGATTATGCAGATATCGTTTTAGATAAGATAGAGAAACAGTTGGAGAAGCAGAAGAAATAAATATTTCTTGTCATAATTTTTGCTAAAAAACTGCCGTTCAATAGAATTAAATTGTTATTTTTAGCAAGAACCTAATGACGTGTTTTATGTTTACTAAATTAATTTCTGTAGATAATCAAAAAATTGGCACTGTCGATTTTTATGCATATGTGATTAAAATACAGAACGACGAGGTCGGTTTTGCCATCTTTATAGATGAGCTTCCAACCCCGTTACTCTATTTTTACCGCGATAGTATAGACAGTATAACATTTAAAATTGATAACGAACAATTTTTAGGTATCGTCAAAAACAGTAAGTTTCCTAGTGAAATGCGAAAAGAACTCTATAAAGAATTTGAATTCTTTCTGCGCACAATGGAACAACGCGCTACTGCTTACTTATTTAAAAATGCTACAGTGAAGTATATAACGAACTCACGCGATATTATCCGGTACAAAAATTATTATATTTCTGCTAGCGTCGATTAGTTCAGGATCACAACTTCTACCCTTCTGTTTTGCTGACGACCTTCTGGTGTTTTATTATCGGCGACCGGATTCATCTGCCCCAAGCCTTGGGTGCTAATACGCGATGGCGAAACGCCTGCATCCTCTAAAAATTTCTTAACAGAATTTGCTCTTTTTTCAGATAACCATTGGTTATAGCCTGCTTCGCCAGTAGCATCGGTATGCCCATCTACACGAAGCTTTTTCGTTGTATCGTTGATCAACAATTTTGATAGTTTACTCAACTCTATCTTTGCCTTATCTGTTAGAAAAGAAGAATTGGTTGGGAACAGAACATCGGAGGAAAGCGTAAATTTAATTCCTTCGCCTGTACGAGTAGCATCTTTAAACTCACCTTTTACATTTTTTAAACCGTCGTCCGTTCCATCCTTGGAAACAACCGCGCCAGAATTGACCATAATAGCTTGTTGCTTACAAGACGTTATACCAAGAGCAACGATAACGGAAAATGCCACAGTACCTAGATATTTCATGAAATTTGCTTTTTTAAGTATTCCTGTAAAGGTAGTAATTTTCATCTAAATAAATTACGTATTAAATCTATAGTGAATCGTTCCACTCGGTTGTACTTTGAAGACGTGCAACCAATGTTCTTTATCGTTTATCTGCTCCGAATAACTTCGTTAATAATGCCTTGATTTCCGGTATTTCTTTATATAAATTCCATATCAGTCCGGAGCGTGCATTTTCTATACAAATAGTAATAGCAGCCTGATTTGTGGCAAAATATTCATCCGAGACGTCACTGTTTCGTAAATCAAGCCATGCTCGAAATCCATATTCCGTAAAAAAGTTCTCCCCGTAATTATTATACAATGCCAATACCGCTTTTTCGCCTTCATCCTTCAACATAAATATGGAAGAAGGTGCAATAGCTGGATTTATACGGTAGCTTCCTATACTATCCATACGTTGATAGAACCCCCACACATCAGAGTTGGTGGATCCTACACCTATTTCATTATCCCGACGTTTACGCACTTTAATATAATTACCTATAGCTTCTTCATAATTGACATTGCTATCGCGCAATAACTTCGGATCGATGGTGAAAAACGGTTTATATAAATCTAATAAAGTTGATCCGGAAAAACCAAACACAAGATGTTCTCCATACATCATCGTATCCTGGAATACAGAAACTCTGGGGGCCATGTTCTCTGTTCTCTTTTGCAAAGGATTCATGGCAAACCGTAAACTCCGCATAAATGTCATGACCGTATCTTTGGCCAAACTATCCATCTTATTATAGTCTGATGAATAGGTCAAATCAATATATTTAACACCATTTTCGTATGCCGAAAGGGGAATAGCATATTTGGGAGAGCTCATGGCCAATAAGTACGCATTCATGGATTCGTTGATACCGCCAAGGGTTGGATAGTGATACGAAGGGTCAACTAGTGATATTTTTTCTACCAGTACGTCGTTATATCCCTCAGCTAACAACTGATTCCATTTGATATTTTCCCACAGGGCCGTTATTCGTTTTCGCAGATCTACTTCTACAGTCTCTTCCTTTGAAAAATACTGGCGCGCGACCAATAGCGCTTCTATCATCGAGGATGTAGCCAATATATCGTAAGTTGCCTCGTTATTACGGTGTTCCGGCAAACCTGTACGGCCATCGAAGTAGGCTGGGAAGACACCTAAATGATTTTGTGCTTTTGCTAGAAAATACACCATACGGGAAATTCGTCCTACTGCCAACGATCGGTTAATCCGCTCTTTTTCTACTCCTACAATAAGACTTAAGATGGCATTCCCGCTTTCTTTCACCGATACGACAGCACGCTCTTTCATACGAAATGGCAAATACATTCCGCTATTAATATCGTAATTTTCCGCAAAATAATTGACATGTGTTTCTTGTACAAGATCCAACAATTCCGCTTTCTCCAACATTTTCGTCTTTACCTCTTTTATTTTGGAGAATGGTGATTCTTCGTAATCGTAATCTACCCAAGCTATTTTATAATAATAGGTTTTATTCACCTCGGGCACATAGTCCAGACAACCTTGCATCGATATAGGACGTATACCCACTGCCTTAAAATTTTCGTTATCTTCAGATCGATAGATTTTAATATAACGGATCGAAGGGGTTAACGGTAATTGCCATTCCAAACGGACTTGTTTGTCATAAGCTATTGCAGAAGAGAGTATGGCGGGAGAAGAGAGTTTTACCCGCGAAACATCTTTTGTCAAAAACTCTACTTGGTCAATAAAAAGATGATGCATCTCGTCGTCAGCGGCATTCTGGGTAAAACGAAGTGCCCTAATCGATTCTTTGACGTGTAGATTTTTAAAATCGGCTATTGGAATCCGAACATCAATCCACTTATTGTAATCGAAATGCTTGACATAAGACCCCAACTGCAGTTGATTTGTCTCGGACTGCTTTTGTTGAATACTTATTTTCGGGAGATTATCCGTCTTTGTGTTTTCAGACTTAATAAACAACTTAAGTACAAGGTAGTGTGAACGCTCGACTTCGTAATGGAGCTTTTGTCGACTATATTGTAGATCGACTTGCCACTCGCCGTTCACAGCAGACTTGTATTGTAGAGAAAGTGCATTACCTGGCGTGAAATACAATGTATCTGATACCAATAAATGATGATTCAAATTCTCCACCCAAGAATACCCTGTATAAGTTACTTTGCTTTTAGCATATATACCTTTTACTAAACTATTGTCGAAAACAACTTCGGGGTAGGTATCGGCATATCCTCTTTCCAAAGTAGCGATACTACCCATTAACACCAGAACAAACAAATAGAATTGCTTCATAACAAATATCGATCTTCGACAAAAATAAGCAAATATTACACCATTTAATTATTATCAGCTACTTTAAAGCCTTCGGTAAGAAAAATATTACGCACATTTTTAGATGGTTAGCACGCGTTGTATTAAAAAGCACAAAAATAATTTCAGGAATAAGATTTTCTCTCTATATTTGCATCGTCGCAAGCGAAAGTAGCTCAGTTGGTAGAGCACAACCTTGCCAAGGTTGGGGTCGCGAGTTCGAATCTCGTCTTTCGCTCAGTTGCCTAGGTGGTGGAACTGGTAGACACGCAGGACTTAAAATCCTGTTCCCGTTAAGGGAGTGCGGGTTCGATTCCCGCCCTAGGTACTTGGGGAAGCAATGCATTAGTATTGTTTCCCTTTTTTATTTATAGAAATCACGAATTAAAGCACTATAGGTAGATTATATTTTCCGCGATCGGCATTATAAACCTCGGTCATAAATTGATAAAATTTCACGTATTTTTCTTTGGGATAGGCTCCTTCATACAGTTGGATCATCCGATAACTTGTCAATACACCGTCCGCTATCGACGTGCGAAACTCATATACGCCCATCTCCGTTTCCAATCGTTTATGGGCCGGTATGGCTAAGGTATCAAGATTGCCCGGCAATGTATAGTGTAGGATATCTATATCTGTATAACCACGATTGATATACAGATCGTTCTCTCGATTTCGTGTTGCTGGTATGGATCGTGCTTGATTGAATATATTTGGATGTAGGATGGCATGTGTTCCCGACATTACCACATAATTTTTTATCTTAAGATCCAATGTTTCACAAAAGGCAATCGAATCTTTATCTTCTGCAATTATTTCGTAATCAATTTTCTGAAAACTGATGTTATCTATGTCGTACCAGTTCTTTAAGTTACGCAACTGATCCGATTGATTTAGAAGGGCATTGTAATAATGGTTATCAAACTGTGCTCCCTTAAACGTGGTCGTTAAATGACCTTCTAATGATCCATCTTCCAGTATTATAAAATGCCCCTCTCTATACTGTAGGCTTTCGTCATCGGAAAATTTGGGTGTACGCAGAAGCTTCCCTCCTTCTTCCGAGCAAGCGATAACTAATCGATCGTCTGTGAAATCGCTTAAGAATCCAAAGGGAATTTTCTGATTGGTACATTCCAGCCAAGTCGTATCATTTTCAAAAGGTATACACAGAATAATATGATTCCCATCAGAAACATTTGCAAAATTGGCCGTAATATCTCTTTTATACGACCCGGCCTCTACAACACAGTAATAAGAAGGAATATCAACAATATCTAATAAACTCTGCATATAGTTCACTAGGGCTTTACAATCGCCATACCCTAGCTGATCCACCGTTTCCGCAGGAAAGGGTTCGATTCCTCCAATCCCTACTTGAATACTGATGTACCGTGTTTTATCTTGCATATATTTATACAGTACCTTCGCCTTATCTTTGGGTGAATCGACACCTCTCGTTAATTCTTGTCCATGTCGAATAGTTGTTTCGGGTAACCTACGTTTATCTGCTAACAGGTGCTCAAAATTCCATTTACCAAACTCTTGCCAGTTCTTAAAATGACCTGTTTTCCTGAAATATTGAAAATTTTCGGGTACAATTCTGATACGCGTCGCCTGAAGATCACGTGGCGGGCTATAAGGTTCGGATCGAAGAGCAGGAATGCTTTTTAACTCCCAAGTATAAGTTTTAGTTTTTCCGAGTTCTTCTACTAACGCTTCTCCATCATAATTTTGCTGGTGTATACGAATCTCATCTGTCGGACGACACCGAAAAATATAGCTACTCTGTTCAATCGCGACGTCGTAAGCATGATCCGGCATCCAAGACGGAATCAACAGGTTTTGGTTCTCGTTAATTTCAACACTGTAAGCAATGGTGTACGGATAGCTATACACCGCTGGATTATACGCTTTCATCCGGGTATCATCATATAGATTACTTTCACCCGAAGCACTTCTATCTCGAAAGTCTTTCAAGGAAAACTTTCCGATTGAAATACCAAATTCATTAAATATCTCCCCCTTTACACTTCTTATTTTTCTAGACTTATTATAATATAACTCGATTCCTCCATGTTCGTCACCGTTTCGATTATAAACAGTCACCGCGCGCATTATCCGGATAGTCATATCGTTGATATCTTTCATATCAATTTCTATCTGCTCGTTTCTAACCGTTGCGTCCGCGCGTTCTTTCAAATGTTCGTCAATTAGATCTACAGAATACCGATTTTGCCCCATTACACACAGGTAAACGGTACCTGTCAATAAGAGAACTAAGCAGAATCTCCTTGTCATAGCTTATTTTTTTTAAACGTAAAATCTACTTTCTGATGTTGAATTATTCTGGAGTAAAACTCCTTGAGATGAAAATATTCTTCGACCTCATAAATAGCTTTATTCAGGTTCAGGTCTTGTTTGAGCACTAAATTACCTTCAACGTATTGCGAGCGAAAGGTGTATCTCGCAGCGGCCTCTGGAAGCGCTAAAGCGATATTTTCCGGTTGATGCTCCATATCAAAGTCTGGTGGTAAATGAATGGCAATGGAGTAGGTTTCTTTCTTCTTAGACCCAAGATCGACAGGATAATTCCGTTCTTCCAAATTAAAGGGGTTCTTTGTCACCCTATTCATTAATATAGGATTGAAGGAGAAATACTTTCCGCGTATGCTATTGGTAAAATCCATACTGATCTCGTAACTTTCGATAAGGTCGTTATCCAGACTATCCAATTGATAGATATTTCCATCTTCAATTTGCATATTGGCCGAGTTGTTCATTCGCTCTTCAATATAGCTATCCAACGATGAAAATTTCTGAATATAATTTCGATGATTCAGCGCATCTAGTCCCTTATAGATAACCCGAAGTTTTCCTTTGAATTGACCTGTTTCATCTATTTTTCCAGTGATATCAAAATGAGTTGCTGCATCGATCTCATTTTCTAACCTTATCCATTCGGAAGATTTTTTTGAATAAATAATACGCCCACTTCCGTTAATACATCGCAGTGGCAACAGACCAAAGGGAAGATTTTCTTCTGATGCATCTAAAAAATAATTTTTACCATTCACTCGAACCTGCGCTACCAAATAATTAAAATCTGATATTACGGGGTGTATAGTTTTCGGCAGACCATTTTCGCGAGTAGATACCAACACAGGGTATACTTCAATTCCTGCCGCAGCACAGGCAGAAATCAGCGCCAGATTAATATCGCCAACATTTCCGTTTCTTCTTTCTAAAGCGTCTTTTACACCAAATTGACTGTATTTTCCGTATACCTTATTCCACCTGATCTGGCTTTTTATGTATTCGTATATTTTACGAGCCTTATTTTCGTCAGAATCACTCTCTGTATATATTCTGGAAAGAATATGCTTAAAATTATTTTCTCGATTAATCTGCCCACCAAACAAACGGTTAGTCAATAACTCCCGATCAACATCCTTCCATTCTTTCGTAAGGTTCTGGCGCGCTCCACTTGTTGAATAATATTGCATGAGTTCAAAGTTGATCGCCGACTTATAATTTTTGGGTGCCAACATATAACTTTCTTCATGAAAGGCAGGGATATCTGCCATAATATAAGTTAATTGTGAACAATCTTGCCGACGTCCGTTCAATAAGAAATAGTCTTTTAGCAATTTTGATTTTTGGTCAGTTAATTTATATGGACCAAGGAGTGTTACATTATAGTTGTAGAGAGCCGGAATTATCGCCGTATATTCACTATAAAGTTTAGGTATATCGTCTTGATATTCCCACGTCCTATAATTAAAAATATCGGGTGATTTTATCTCATATTCAATATCAATAATACAGTTCTCTTTAATGTTCGGTAAGGTGAATTTGCTAAGGTTTACAAATTCATTGATTTTTTCGTGAAAGATGGCTCCCTTATCCATCTTCACTGTATGTATCTTCCCATCTATATAATGTGTATATCCGTGAATCTCATCCACGGTTTCAAATTTATTTCCGATTTTATAGAGGGGAATAACGTAGTTAGCTTCTTTAAACCCTTCTTTATCCAATATCTTAATCCGGACGCCATAACGATGTATGACACGTAACTCTCTTTCTGCTTCGTCCACCTGTATATCCGATTTCCCTTTTTCAATGATAATCACCGCATGTGACGTGGAATCTATTATCGGTGAATTAGGAATTTCGAAATCGCGAAAAGAAATCGAAGGCAATCCACTCGTTTGGGCATAGGTGTCGGATAAAAGCACTTGCAAAAACCAAACAAGGGCAAGGAGTCTATATATCATAATTAGGTATTTTTTTGTGAATATAACAAAAAAATACCTTTAACATAGCTGTACCATTTTTTTTCTAAGATACCCCTGCTATTTTAGTCGTTTTCAGCGCTTTTTAGTATATAAGCAATTGACGCTAAATTACTATCCACGATTTTTCTTTACCCAATCTGCATAAGCATCAATCACCTGTTTGAAAAATCCTTGGCTCTTTTCTAAGACCTTCCCGTTTTCATCAAATAGTTCGTGAGCACTTCCTATATATATCTCCGGTTGCTGCATTACGGGCATATTCAGAAACACCAAGGATTGACGTACCGTATGATTAGCAATAGAAGCGGCTAACGGACTTAAAGAGGCACTTGCTACTGCAGACGGCTTACCATCCCAAACGCTTTGACCGTAAGGTCGAGACGCTACATCTAAGGCATTTTTTAACACACCGGAAATAGAACGATTGTATTCGGGTGTGAACAAAAATACACCGTCATACTTTTTAATCTTCTCTCGAAATGCCACCCATTCCGAGGGGGGATTATCGTTATCCAAGTCTTCGTTATAATGTGGTAATTGTCCGATCTCTACAATTTCCATTTCCAAACTGTCGGGGGCTAACCTAATCAAGTTTTCAGCTACTTTCTTATTGAAAGAATCCTTGCGAAGAGATCCTACTAGGGCTGCGATTTTGTATTTCATAACTGTTCATTTATTTAACTCACATGAATTCATTTTTTATCCCATATAATTGGAACACATCATATAAGAGGATCTGTACAACTTTTAATCCAAATTTATAAATTACAAACTAGGCAATGAAAAACCAAGATTACATAGCTAGCACTTAGGATAGCTTTGGTAACACCTTCTCAATATCCAAACGTTTGTTTTCATATTGTTTTGGAAGCTTCAGATTACTCCCTAACTCTGCCAGCGGTTCATCAATATCAAATCCCGGATTATCCGTCGCGAGTTCAAAAAGAACACCTCCCGGCTCTCTAAAATATAAGGAGAAGAAATAATCTCTATCTATTTTAGGCGTTACAATGAATCCAGCTGACAATATTCTCTCTCGATACTCCATCAGCACGTTATCGTCCTTAACTCGGAAAGCAATATGGTGGTTTGTTCCTGCAGCATTATATCCTTGAGGGGTAGACGGATCTTCAACAAGATCCACAAGATTTGCTGTATCTATCGCACTCGTCGCAAAGCGAAACCTATTATCCTCTTGCTTTTGTAGTTCGTATCCCAATATACCTGTCAATACGTTCGATGTAGCTTCTGTTCTTCGCAATGTCAGCGTGACATTATGAAACCCTTTTAACCCTACATCTTTGTTAATATCTTCTGTCGTCCATGCTTCGCGGTTATCGCTTGTATGGCCTTCGATAAATTGAAGTTGCAATCCGTCAGGATCTCGGAAAGAAATAAGTTTTTCTCCAAAAACACTGTATTCCTCATAAAGGATATCTTTCTTTTTCAGTCTTTCTTTCCAAAAATCCAATGCGCCGTGCGGAAGAGCATATCCGATATGAGTGGCCATCCCAGTCCCATTTCTACCCTGACGTATCCCTTCCCACGGAAAGAAGGTGAGAATCGTTCCCGGAGTTCCAGTTTCATTACCAAAATAAAAATGATAAGTTCCCGGATCATCAAAATTCACTGTCTTTTTTACCAGACGTAGTCCTAACACCTTTGTATAGAAATCCAGATTTTGTTGCGCGTCGTTGGCGATTGCGGTTATGTGGTGCAACCCTAATATGTTGTTTTTCATAACAATTACGATTTATTACATAACGAAGATACAGTTTGCTGAATTGAAAAAAATTGATCTAGGTTAAGAAGAAGGATTTTTGTTTATTTGTAGCGGTATCTGAGAATTTCCACCATAAGATATCCATAAATTGACAAGTTGAATTCAGCAAGTTTCGGGTTTTAAAAAAGCTCTTTTCTGCTGAGATTTGTTAAAAAAACAAGACGGATGAACGCACAACAAGAACTTGATTATAACAGAATTGCTGAGGCAATTGAATACATCAGAAATAACTTCAAAGCACAACCTACGCTTGATCAAATCGCTGATAATGTTCATTTAAGTCCTTTTCACTTTCAACGATTGTTTAGTGAGTGGGCAGGAACAACACCTAAAAAGTTCCTTCAATATATCAGCATTGGACACGCTAAAACATTATTGAAGGATAAACAAGCAACTCTTTTTGACGCGGCTTTTGAAACTGGACTTTCAGGGACAGGGCGACTACACGATTTATTTGTTAAAATTGAGGGAATGACTCCAGCCGAATATAAACATGGTGGAAAAAGTCTTATTATTAATTACCGCTTTGCGAATAGTCCCTTTGGAAACCTCATTGTCGCCTCTACCTCTAAAGGGGTTTGCTATATGGCATTTTACGTCGATAAAACCAATGCAATCATTGATTTAAAGGGAAAATTCCCGAACGCAGAATTTCAACAAAAATCGGACTCCATACAGCAAAATGCGTTGTCTATTTTTCAAAATGATTGGAGCAAACTCGGAGACATAAAATTACATTTGAAAGGGACAGACTTTCAATTGAAAGTTTGGGAAACACTTTTGAAAATTCCAATGGGACGACTTTCTTCCTACGGGAACATAGCGGAACAACTTGGCAATCCAAATGCATCAAGAGCGGTGGGTACAGCCATTGGAAGTAACCCTGTTGCTTTTCTAATTCCCTGTCACCGGGTAATCCAATCATCGGGTAATACAGGCGGTTATATGTGGGGGAGCACAAGAAAAACGGCAATCATCGGTTGGGAAATTGCAAAAACGAAAATGATCGAAGAATGAAGCTATTTGACGAATTCATTGATAGAAAAAAAAATTGGCTGCCCCACGATGGGACAGTAAATTATTACGGGAAGCTATTCAATCAAAAGGAGGCCGACGGTTATTTAGAAAAATTACTAAAGACAATTGATTGGCAGCATGATGAAGCAATTATCTTCGGAAAGAAAATTATTACCAAGCGAAAAGTGGCCTGGTATGGTGAAAGACCTTTCGAATACACCTATTCCAATATAACCAAATTAGCATTGCCCTGGACAACCGAAATTTTGGAGCTCAAAAAAATAGTAGAAAATGAAACAAAAGAAACGTTTAATTCCTGTTTGCTTAACCTTTATCACAATGGAAATGAAGGTATGGCTTGGCATAGTGACGGCGAAACGGATTTGAAAAAAAATGGTGCTATCGGCTCATTGAGCTTCGGTGCCGAACGTAAATTTGCATTTAAACACAAAAAAACCGGGGAGAAGATTGAACTCATTTTAGAGCACGGCAGTCTATTGGTAATGAAAGATACCACGCAGAACCACTGGTTTCATAGGCTTCCTCCTACTAAAAAAGTAATAACACCAAGAATAAATCTGACGTTCCGAACAATAGTCGAATAATCCGAATCTTGATCCTTCTTCCAGAACCGCCCCCTCACAACGCAAAAAATCCCTCATCTCTCAATGAAGGATTTTTCTGCGGAGAGTGAGGGATTGGTTTAGCCCCACTACCCCAAGCTCAACCCTAAACCTCCTTCGGATCGAACCCCAGCCAACCCTTCTGGTTCTCATTCCTAAACGCTATAAAAGTAAAAGTCCATCTTTTGGATGGACTTTTACCTCGCGGAGAGTGAGGGATTGGTTTAACCCCACTACCCCAAGCTCAACCCTAAACCTCCTTCGGATCGAACCCCAGCCAACCCTTCTGGTTCTCATCCCTAAACGCAAAAAATCCCTCATCTCTCAATGAAGGATTTTTCTGCGGAGAGTGAGGGATTCGAACCCCCGAACCTGTGACAGTTAACGGTTTTCAAGACCGCCGCATTCGACCACTCTGCCAACTCTCCGCGACAAAAGTACAAATTTTCTCTTTCATGCAAAAGTTTATTTCAAATTTCTAATATATCCAGAAAGGCGCTTTCAAAGCGGCAGAAAAACTACATGTAAAACACAAAATATATCTTTGATGTGCAAGTAGTTAGTTTAAAACTAATAAAAAGCAGTCGTTTTATTTTGCAAAAACAAGCGTAATTGTCTACTTTTGCTACTCCAAATGGAGGCGCCAATAGCTCAGCTGGATAGAGCAACGGTTTTCTAAACCGTCGGTCTCAGGTTCGAATCCTGATTGGCGTACTAAAAAAGCCGTTCTATTTATTTAGAGCGGCTTTTTTGTTTTATTATTATCAGTTCTTATTGTGTTACATTACCTCGATTACCGTACCTTCTTCCAATGGATGTGATACACAAATTAAACAACGACCATTTTCCACTTCCCGATCCGTTAACACCTCATTGTAATCCATACGCACCCGACCTGTGGTACACTGTGATATACAAGTACTGCACATTCCAGACTTGCACGAGTATGGTAGTTTGATTTTATGTTCCAATCCTACATCCAGTACTGTTTTATTATACGGAACAGTCAATTCATATTCTATTCCCTGAAAACGAAGTTTAATGTCATAGGAAGTCATATCCACAGGTTCCTCTTCTCTTTCGTCATCATCTTCCTCTTCTTCTGGGAAATAGAAGGTTTCCTTCGTTATACAGCTATCGGGAATTCCCATGCCCAACAGTGTAAACCGGACTAAGTCCATATAGAAAACAGGACCGCATGTAAAGAAAAGTGCCTCACCGTCCGACGGCATCTGTTCTCGTACAATACGAATAAGATATTCCCTATTTAAACGTGCGTGTAAAAGATTCTTAGAGCTTGAAAATATCCACTCAATCTCTAACCGATCAGGATATTTCTTTTGCCATTCCAACAGCTCTTCACGAAACACTGTACTTTCTACAGTCCTATTACTGTATATCAGCATCACCCTCGTTTTGTCTTCGCCCATAAGGGCTGTTTTCAAAATCGAATATAGCGGGGTTATTCCAACACCAGCAGCGAAAAGAAACAATGTGCACTTGCGGCCTCTTTGGGGTTCATAATAAAATAAACCCTGCGGTTCTAATACATCAATAATGTCACCTATCTTAATTTGATGATGCAAAAAACGAGATATTTCACCATTATCAACACGTTTCACTGTTACGGCAAGCGGTTCATCTACATCAGGGGAGCTACTGAAGGAGTAAGATCGTCGTACTTCTCGTTCGCCAAAGGTAAAAGAGACAGTCAGAAATTGTCCCGCTTTGGGTTTTGGATAATGACCAGATAAATCTTTAAATATTAGCGTAACGGTATCATTTGGTTGATATATAACGTTTGAAATTTCAAATTTGTACATGCTATAAAAGTAGCTTAATTATTGAAATTAGTCAAATAGATAGCATCTATAGGACATAAAAAATCCCAACTGGAAAGCCTGTTGGGATTATATTTATCAATACGTATCTGTTAAAGCTTACGCTTAACTTCTACTTGCTCATAGGCTTCTACGATATCTCCCACTTCTATATCATTGAAGCGATCGATATTCAAACCACATTCGTATCCTTGTGCCACTTCTTTGACATCGTCTTTAAAGCGTTTCAATGAGGCTAACTTACCCGTATGAATAACCACGCCGTCACGGATAACGCGAATATCATTGTTCCGGTTGATTTTACCTTCACGGACCATACATCCAGCAATGGTACCAACTTTCGAGATTTTGAATGTTTCTCGAATTTCAACCTCAGCGACAATTTTCTCTTCATACTTCGGTGCTAACATGCCTTCCATCGCCGATTTCAACTCTTCAATGGCATCATAAATAATAGAATACAATCGAATGTCAATTTGCTCATGTTCCGCGAGCTTTTTAGCACCTTGTGTCGGACGTACTTGGAAACCAATGATAATAGCGTCTGAAGCAGATGCTAAAAGTACATCGGATTCTGAAATTGCTCCCACAGATTTATGGATAATATTGACTTGAATCTCGGCTGTAGACAATTTGAGTAAGGAGTCAGACAACGCTTCAATCGAACCGTCCACGTCACCTTTAACGATAATATTCAATTCTTTAAAGTTACCGATAGCTAAACGACGACCGATTTCATCGAGCGTAATGTGCTTAGTAGCGCGCATACCTTGCTCACGTTGCAATTGTAGACGTTTATTCGCTACTTGCCGCGCTTCTGATTCGCTTTCCATAACATATAGCTTGTCCCCCGCAGTAGGTGCTCCGGCCATACCCAAGATCTGTACCGGTACGGAAGGCCCTGCCTCTTTCACGCGTTCACCACGTTCATTTGTCAAGGCTTTTACCTTACCTGAATGCGAACCAGCAAGAATAGGGTCTCCTACACGTAATGTACCCGCTTGTATCAATACTGTCGTAACAATACCCCTGCCTTTATCTAACGCAGATTCAATCACCGAGCCAACCGCACGTTTCTTAGGGTCTGCTTTTAATTCCAGCATTTCTGATTCCAAAACAACCTTCTCCAATAACAAATCGACATTCTCTCCGGTTTTGGCAGATATTTCTTGAGCTTGGTATTTACCACCCCAGTCTTCCACTAGAATATTCATACCCGATAATTGCTCGCGTATCCTATCCGCGTTAGCACCTGGTTTGTCCACCTTAGTAAAAGCAAAAACGATGGGAACTCCGGCTGCCTGTGCATGGTTGATAGCCTCTTTGGTTTGTGGCATGACGGCATCATCAGCAGCGATAACGATAATCACAATATCCGTCACTTTCGCACCGCGTGCACGCATCGCTGTAAACGCCTCGTGCCCCGGAGTATCTAAAAATGTAATTTTGCGATCATCTTCCAGTTTCACCGCGTAAGCTCCAATATGCTGCGTAATACCACCAGCTTCACCTTTTGTTACATTAGCCTTACGGATATAATCTAATAGCGATGTTTTACCGTGATCAACGTGTCCCATGACAGTTACAATTGGGGCACGAGAAATTAAGTTGGCTTCATTATCCGGTTCCTCAAGTTCAGTAATTTCCTCATCTTCTGGCTTAATAAACTCTACTTGGTAACCAAATTCTTCCGCTACAATCGCCAAAGTTTCCGCATCCAAACGTTGGTTGATGGACACGAACATACCCAAGCTCATACAGGTCGATATAACTTGTGTAACTTGCACATCCATTAAGTTCGCCAACTCATTTGCGGTTACGAACTCCGTAACACGTAAAATTTTGGATTGTGCTGCTTCCTCCATAGCTGCTTCTTCAGCAGAAAGCGCTATATCGTCGCGTTTCTGGCGACGTAGTTTAGCACGTTGCGCAAATTTACCAGACTTACCGGCGCCACTTAGGCGAGCCAGCGTAGCCTTAATTTGGTCTTGGATTTCTTTTTCTGAAGGTTCTTCTTTAGGCGCTTCTTGATGACGTCCTTTTCCGCGATGATCGTGACGTCCCTTGCCATGCCCGTGCTGTTGGTTACCTTGCCCCTGTTTATAACCACCCGTCTGCTGTCCGCCTCCTTTATTGAAGCCCCCTCCTCCGCTACGATTAGTATTTCCTTCACCCGGACCTCTTTGCCCTGTTACTGCATTAGGATTGACGGGGGCGGTTTTATTCGAACGTTTGCGTTTGCGCTTGTTGTCATTGATATGTGACGGACCTGAGGAAGACGCCACAGGTTTACGCTCCACCGGAAGTTGAATTTTTCCAACTACTTTAGGCCCGCTTAGGGTTTCCGAACGAGCACGTATCACATCGCTCTGGGGTCTTTCAGACACAGCAGGTTTTTGCTCTTCCGTTACCGGAGGTTTAATTTCTTCAGTTTCTTTATTCATGTTAGCCGCAGGCTCTGCTTTTATTTCTTGTTTTTGCTCTTCTTTTGATCGCAGATCCTTTGTATCTTCTTTCTTAGGTTTCACTTCCTGTTGAGGTATTTCCTTTTTGGGCTGTTCTACTACAGGTTTGCTTTCCTCTTTCTTCACTTCCTGCTCAGCAGGCTGAACTTCTGGTTCCGCTGTCTTAAGAGATGTTTCTTGCACTACATCTTCCTTTTCCGATGCTTTCTTAGATTTACCCCGTTTTAGGCTGTCCAAATCAATCTTTCCAACCACCTTTAATGGACTGCTAGCAACCTCTTCTTTTTCCTGCGCTGCAGGCTCCTCCTCAACGGGCTTCGTGGACTCAGACACTGGTGCTGAGCTTGACTCCTTAATCAGAACTTCCTTAGACGTTATATTATCTTCTTCTTGAATATCATCTCTAGATTCCGTAGGATTTGCTCCACTTGGTCCAGCAGCAGACTCATCGCGACGAATTTTACCGATGATAATTTGTTTGGCTTCGTCTTTTACGATTTTATCTCCTTGAAATTCTTTTAGAAGGACAGTGTACATATCTGGAGACAACTTAGTGCTAGGCTTGGATTCTACATCAAAACCTTTTTTTACCAAGAAGTCAACAGCTGTACCTATCCCAATGTTAAGTTCTTTTGCTGCCTTTAGCAAGTTTATGCTTTTTCCTTCTGTCATCTATTATTTACCTTCTATAAATTTTAATACTACAAAAATATGTTTTTTTACACTGAAAAAACAATTTCCGTCCAATTGTTTTTTCAGTGTATAGATACGACGAAACCCTTATTCGAACTCGGATTCGAGGATCCGTAAAATTTCTTGTATGGTATCCTCTTCTAAGTCGGTGCGTCTCACTAATTCTGCTTCTGTCAATGCTAAAACTGATTTCGCTGTATCTAGGCCAACACGTTTCAATTCATCGATAATCCAACTATCGATTTCATCTGCAAATTCTTCAATATCTACATCTTCTTCCACTTCGTCATTCTCTCTATACACATCAATTTCGTACCCCGTCAATTTACCTGCAAGTTTAATATTATGGCCACCTCTACCAATGGCCAAGGATACTTGATCAGGCTTAAGATAAACGGCAGCCGTTTTGTTCTCATCATCAATTTTGATTGAAGAGATGCGTGCAGGGCTTAATGCGCGTGTGATATATAAGTTGTTATTTGATGTATAATTGATTACATCGATATTCTCATTACGCAATTCTCTAACGATACCATGTATACGAGAGCCCTTCATACCGACGCAGGCTCCTACCGGATCTATACGGTCATCATAAGATTCCACGGCAACTTTTGCTCTTTCTCCAGGTTCCCGAACAATTTTCTTAATGGTGATCAGTCCATCAAAAATCTCAGGCACCTCCAATTCGAACAGACGTTGTAAAAATTCAGGAGCAGTACGAGAAATGATAATTTTTGGATTACTGTTCATCATATCTACCTTAAACACTACAGCCCGAATACTATCGCCTTTTTTGAAATAATCAGCTGGAATCTGCTCTGTTTTCGGAAGAATTAATTCGTTTCCGTCTTCATCCAACACCAAGATCTCTTTTTTCCATATCTGATAAACTTCACCAATTACCAATTCCCCTTCACGATCCTTGTATTTCTTGAAGACCTCGTCTTTTTCCAATTCTAACACTTTTGAAACCAATGTCTGACGTGCAGCCAAGATAGCTCGTCTACCAAAGCTTTCTAACGTAATTTGCTCGATATATTCATCGCCCACTTCCAAATCTGGGTCATATCGGCGCACATCGGACAATTCGATCTCTAGATCATCATCTTCTGAAAACCCATCTTCCATCACTACCCGCGTTCTCCAAATTTCCAAGTCGCCATTATCTGGGTTTACGATCACGTCCACGTTCTCATCTGTTCCAAAACGCTTGCGTATCATGCTCCGGAACACCTCTTCCAATACTGTAATAACGGTTGGGCGATCGATATTTTTAAATTCCTTAAACTCTTGAAAAGAGTCGATCAAATTGATATTGCTGCTCATTTTTTATTTAAATGAAATTAACACCTTTGTTTCTGTTATATTATCTAATGGAATTTCAGTCTCCCTTAGGGCGGCTTTCTTCCCCTTTTCTTTTGTTTTTACTTCTATGGTGATGCTTTTATCATTCACCACGATCAGTTTTCCTTCAAATTTCTCATCCTCTCCCCCCTTTATACGAACATTTCTTCCAATATTTTTATGGTATTGTCTTAATGATAACAAGGGCGTGTCGATACCTGGAGACGAGACTTCCAAACGGTAGGCACGATCAATCGCGTCCTCTTCTTCTAAATGAAAACCTACATGACGACTAATTTGCACGCAATCCTCAATAGCTATTCCCTCATCTCCATCCACTAATATCTCCAAAAGACCACTATTGTGCATCTTAATCTGCACAATAAATAAATCTGGCCTGTCGGCAATCTTTTCTTCCACCAGTTCTCGTACTCTTTCCTCTATTTGCATACTCTAATTCGATACGTGAATTAAAAACTTTTCATTTTGGGAATAAAAAAGGGGGCATACCATGCCCCCTCTTATTCAGATTATACAAAGATATAAATATTATTTTAAATAGACAAATGGAATTTATTTGTTATCTACAACCGATTTGATAGTTTTTTGCATTTGTGCCATCATAGAGGTCAATGTTTCCATTGTAGGCTCGGGACTTGGCTCGGGAAGTTCTGTACTAATAAATGCTTTCGCTTTCCAGATCTCGATAATATCTTCTGTACTTACCCAGTAAGGTTCATACGTCTTATTATCGGAAATAAGTTTCAAACCTTTCTCCTCTTTAAATTTGTAGGCAATGCGCTTATACACCACCCCTTCCTCTTTCGATACAATTACATATGTTTGACCAGATTTGATATCATGCCAGTTTTCCACATATTCGCCAATAATAATACTTCCTGACGGTAGCGGCAACATGGAGTCTCCTTTAATTTCAAATGCGCGGTAGGTTCCCTGGTTAAATATGGGCAGTGAGAATTTAGGTAAATCGGCGACATATTCCGGATCTCCATATCCATTTAAATAACCCGCACTGGCTTTAACCGGCACCAGTTCAATATTCTCTCGCTCATTACCGTCTACAGTTATGCTTAGCACCCGCAAATTAGATGCATTGCTTTTGGGTTGGGGTCGCCATTTTTCATCGATGGCATCATGGGCCAACTCATCCATTGTCAGATCATAAAACTGGGCTATTTTTCTGAGCAATTCATACTTCGGTTCAGCACGGTCTTCTTCATAAGCGCCTACAGAAGCCCTTTTTATTTCCAATGCATCAGCAAATTGCTGTTGCGTTAGTCCTTTTCTCTTTCTTAAAAACTTAAGATTCGATGCAATATTTGACATTTTTTTCTAAATAATTTTTATTTACTAAAATAATTAGTAATATTGTGCCAATAAAATTAGCAAATAATATTTAAACAACCAAATTTATTAGTATATAATCATCAAATGACACATGAAAGCACATATTGTATATATTATTACAAATAGTAACCGGGCCTGTTTGGAAGTGGGATGTTGTACCGATATAACTACATGCTTACAGGAATTTCGTTCTGCAGCATCCGGATTTCTCAGTCAAGGATCTCCATTAAATAACATCGTATATATGGAAGCATTTCGTGATGAGGAAAAAGCAATGGCTTACCAACATACCTTACGTCAGTATACACGAATGCAGCGGGAAAAACTCATTCGATTAAAAAATCCTAACTGGCTAAACCTGTGCTATCGTTCCTTGTCAACGCTGGCCACGAGACTACCAACCCGGCATGAAGTTTAACCCAAACGTACCAAATTTCGTTCTAGAGGAAACAAAAGGTATCGCATAATAAGGTTCAAGGATCATGGCGCCAAATAAATTTACGCGCATAGATATTCCCGCACTAAATACCGGCACACGGTAATTCCTATCGTATCCATACACAGGCATTCCATTTTGATCAAGCATCGGTGTTCCATCCTGGTTATATTGTGGTACTCTCGGTTTCTTATCTAAATTGCTCACGATCTTATTACCGTTGTTCCAAGCTAGTCCAGCATCAAAGAAAAGGTTAAGGTCGGAAAAAAGCAATCCTGATTTTATTGCGGCAAGCTTTTCTGGACCTGTAAACGGGAGTCGTATTTCAAAGTTACCGACCAATACGCGAGATCCCATCAAATCATCAAAAGAAATATTTCCAACGCGGTCACGGCTTAGATTATCGTATCCCCTGACAAAAAATGGATAACCGATATAATTCCCGCGCAAGCGATTTTCATCGTCACCTGAACGGATATAAGCGTAAGCTCGTGCAGCTATTGTCACCGGCTGGAAACGCAGATAACGTCGCAAATCAACATTATAAGCCCGCATATTAATATCGCCAAAATATTGTCCTGCCGATAAACGGTAACGAAACCCCTGCAAAGGAGCTGTCAATCCAAATATAGAGTTATCCCCGACAAAGGCTGTACTAACTTGCTGCATAACGAGAGGGTCTAGGCTAAACCCAAGCAGGTTCATAGCTTCCTCATTCGACAGTCGCTTACGATCAACAAAACCGAAACTAAAATAACTTTGCTGCCATTTTTCCACGCTATAACCGTAGCGCGCCAAGGCGCCACCTATCTCGAATCTATGGTGTCTATTGAAAGGATACGCAACGAAGGCGTCAAATTGCGTCTCAAATTGACGGATAATGTAATCGCTTAGCACCAATTCCTCTCCCCGGCCTAAATCGTCCATTTCATAAGCGCGAAATCCACTACGATAGGGAATATGTGAAATAGAGCCTCCCCAATTCCAACGACTTCGCTGGTTTACATAAGCCACTTGCCCACCAAAATCCTGTACTTCTCCATTAATATTTAACGTAGAATAAATCTGATTATACCCCAGAATATCGGAGAATATACCAAATATACCACCTGCCATTCCGGCCCCATAGCGTGTGCCGACAGTCATCCCGACCCCCGAATTAGCTAGATAATCCAACTTAAATTTTGAACGGTAAGGAGTTGGTCTTATCAGGGCAGTATCAATTCGTCGATAAGCGTTAAAATTTTGCAGGTTGGTGTTGACAACGTTAACTCCCCGATCTATATTTGGCGGCAGCATGGCTGCCGTAAAATCGGCAGTACGTGCATCCATTATTTCCGGTTCGAAGTCAGAAGCATTTGCCTTATATATACTATATTGATTTCCCTTAAAATATGAATATACAATATCATCATTGCTCGAGATACTCATTGCTGGCGAATATTCTGTAATACCACTAATCCCCGTAAAATAATCAGTCAGCCTTTCTACCACATCGTCATTCAGTGAATAGCGAAACATATTGCGATAACCATCGCCATTGGATAGGAAATAGATGTGTTTTCCATCTCCAGAGAAATGTGGATTTAGATTATTTGCTCCCGGGAAAATATCTATCGTCGTAACTTCTTTTGTAGCTACATCAATCGTGGCCATTCCCATGGGAATATCAACAGAACGGGAAGCGCTTTCTAAAGACATCCTATCCGTGCTAAAAACAATCGCTCTTCCATCCGGGGAGAAGCTAGGCTGGAAGTCGGAATATTTATCCTTCGTCAACTGTTCCAACTCTTTTGTCTTAAAGTTATAAATATAAATATCACTTTGTCCATCGCGCAGACCTGAAAATGCCACGCGGTCTCCATCCGGTGCAAAGTTAATATTCGTAAATTCAACGATATCGCCCATTGCCTCAAGCGCAACCGTTTTTCCTGTCTGCACATCAATGATCATCAATTTATTTTTGCCTTCGCTGAAAATACTAAAGGCAAAATAGCGACTATCGGCCGAAAAATCTCCTGCCGATTCTAAGTAGCTAAACTCATCAATATCTTGATTCGTTGTCCTGCTTCCCAACTTTCTCAATATCTCACCCGTTTTCGCGTTCGCTAAAAATAGATCAATACCGAATAGATCTTTCTCCGACATAAAAGCGACAAAACGTCCATCTGGAGAGATCGCAGGTGCGACATTCATGCGGCCTCCATTCTTCGACGTAATTAAGGCCTCTCCTATAGGGCGAGAAGTTGTGTCTTTTCCCAAAGACTTAAAAGTCGATTCCATTGTATTCCGCCATAAGGTAGACATGGTCTGGGCATCATAACCAAAAACACGACGTATCCCCATTTCATAACCATATTTTGCCGTTTCCATAAACATCGGCATGATGACCGTATCCCCATAAGTGGCTCCGATAAAAGCTAAAAAAGCTTGACCATAACGATAAGGAAAATAATTATAAGATTGTTCTGTCAATTGCTTTAAGGACGGAATATCATTTCGGGCATAGGCATCCCGCATCCACATCGCGGTGAATGCATCCTTCTTCCCAATAGACAGGTATTCAGCCATTCCCTCCACCATCCATAGGGGGATATTTCCGACATTTTCCAAACGTGTCGTATCTCTACCTTCCATCAACATACGAAATTGGAAAGCGTGCACCATTTCGTGTCCCAACACGTGTCTCGTCTGATGATTAATCTGCATTATTGGCATCACCACGCGCTGCTTAAATGCTTCCGTCACCCCGCCTGTACCGACAGATATTTCACCGGATATAGCCGTTGTCTGTTGAAACTCGGGATGATTATTATAGATGATAAGCGGATTTTTGCGTAAAAAAGTATCCTGAAAAACTTGCTGGTGCATATTGTACCAAACCTCCGATTCTTTTGCCAACCATGTCATCATACTATCGTTTTTAAGATAGCTATACATTTCGAAATGCGGCGTTTCCTTCACATTGAAGTGCAATTTCTTATAACGCATTTTATTCTGCCCAAAATATTGCGCGGAAGCAATATACGGTACAAGCAGTAGCAGCAACATTGCCACAATCGTCTGTTTGATATTCATTAAACACCCTTTAGCGTACATATCCGTTTTTTTTATCTGCTTTTTAATCGTCCGGTATAGAGATGAATATTTCATATGTATATACTATTTTTTTTTATGGCCATATGGAATATCCCATTATTTTCATGCATGTCCGTGTGGTGAACTCGTGGATATTTCATAATTAAAGATTAGTCTTTCCTCAAAAATACAAATTATCTTTCTATTTCAGTTTTTTCCGTATTGTCTACTTCTGGTAACGTTATTAAGATTTGTTCATCGCTATCTTCTATATCTATCTCTGCTGTTATGCTATCGTTTGGTGCTTCTATTCGAATTCGTGGGCTAGGGCAATTATATTTTTTCTCAATCTCCACTTTCGGGTCCGGAAATTTTCCTTCGGTCACTCCTAATTCCGGCCGTTTGTAAAGCGCCTCCATAAATGTCGCGTAAATGGGCAACGCTGTTTTAGACCCTTCTCCGGTCTGTGAATTTTTAAAGCGAATACTCTGCTCATCACACCCTACCCAAACTCCAGCAACTAAGTCTTTGGTAACCCCCATATACCAGCCATCTACATAGTCCGATGAGGTACCTGTTTTCCCTCCAACTTGATTTTCATTACCAAAGAGATCCCATTCCCACAACGCTTGCGATGTTCCTCCCGGCTCTTCTATTGTACCCCGCAACATATAGGTCATCAACCAAGCATTCTCCGGGTCTACTACTTGCTTTTCCGTTGTCTGAAAAGACGCAATCAGCTTTCCGCCATTGTCATAAATCTTTGACACCAAAATCGGATCGACCCTTTTGCCTTCATTCATAAATGTCGCATAAGCATTCACCATTTCAAATACAGATACATCGTTTGAACCAAGCCCTACCGAAGGTACAGACTCCAAGTGGCTCTCAATTCCGACGCGGTGTGCGGTTTCCACAATTTTATCCCAGCCAACGTCTCTCGTTATTTGTGCCGTTATCGTATTTAAAGAACGAGCCATCGCCCAACGAAGCGACATGTTACGATAAGAAAAACTCCAATCTGCATTTTTAGGCTCCCAAACTTCCTTTTCTCCTTCATTATTTATAAAATCTAATCGTACAGGCTTATCTTCATATGTATCACAGGGCTCCATACCATTTTCCAATGCTGTGAGATAAACAAAAGGTTTGAAGGTAGAACCCGCTTGTCGCTTGGCCTGATTTACATGATCGAATTTATAATAACGGTGGTTAATACCGCCTATCCAAATTTTGATTTCTCCGTTGTAAGGATCCATGGCCATCATTCCTGTATTCAACATACTCACATAATGTTTCAGTGAGTCCATCGTTGACATTTCGACGTCCTTTTCTCCCGTCCACGTAAAAACTTTCATTTTTTTTGGCTTTTGCAAAAGTTGAAACACCTGCTCTTCATCGTCGTCATATTCTTTCATCAATGCGAGATATATCGGTAATTTTCGAGCTTTCTCCTCCAAAAATCCGGGGATTACCTTTCCATTTTTATCTCGCCAAGGCTCCTCGTCTCGCCAAGTATTATCCAAGCGTTCTTGTAGTCCCTTCATCTGCTTAGCTACCGTTTCTTCTGCCAATTGCTGCATACGCGAATCAATAGTCGTATATATCTTTAAACCAGCCGTATAAATATCAACGCCTTGTTCTTCACTCCACCTCTCTAACCATTTTTGAACCGCAGCCCGTAGGTAAGAATCGTTTGTCCCCTCTCGATCAGGGTTGTTGATATTCAAACCTAATGGTTCTTTCGAAAATGTATTGTACTGCTCCCCGTCAATATATCCTTCTTTCTGCATCTGCTTCAACACAATATTTCTGCGTTCTATGGATTTATCTGGATTACGGATTGGATTGTAGAGCGTCGTCCCCTTTAACATACCAATAAGTACAGCGGATTCAGAGGCAGATAGTGCATTTGGCTGCTTGTTGAAATAGCGTAAAGAAGCTGATTTAATACCATACGCATTGTTACTAAACGAAACCGTATTCAGGTACATAGTAATAATCTCCTTTTTTTGGTACTTACTTTCCAGTTTATAAGCTGTCATCCACTCTTTAAATTTCGTCACGCCCATACGGACAATCGGGATACGACCAAGTAATCCCTGAGACTGATTATATCGTGTACGGTATAAATTCTTTGCAAGCTGTTGTGTGATGGTACTCCCTCCACGCTTATCGCCTCGTATTGTAGATAAGACACTAGAGAACAGGCCTATAAAATCCACTCCTCTATGTTTATAAAAACGTACATCTTCGGTCGCAATGAGTGCATTTAATATATTTTTTGAAATGCTATCATAGGTAACAGGGTCTCTATCTTCTTCAAAATACCGTCCTATCAATACCGAATCTGCGGTATACAGTTCAGAAGAAACACGTAATGTTGGCAGAAGAATATCTTTTTTCGTTGGGGAATATCCAAACAACCATAAAAAGTTAAGCTGCACAGCACATACCAATAGAATAAGGCTATACACCGTTATGAAAAAATAACGGAAGAATTTGTTTTTAACCCTTTTAAACATACGGTAAATATGGAAATTGTTTTTTTAAAAACAGCTATGCAAGGCGAAAAAACAGAATACGGTTTTTGAAATTAACGTAATTTAACGTTTCCGATATACGCAAATCTCATCTCTATATAAATTACCTATCAATAATTATACCTATGTTAGATTGCTCCCAATACGGTACACTTTAGTTTTCTGATTTATTTAAGTATTTTTACCCTGCAAAAGAAGCACAGAGCATGTTAAAACAGACGTTACAGCAAAAGTTATTACAGAAACTCTCACCTCAACAAATTCAGTTTATAAAACTGTTACAGGTGCCTACCGTTTCTCTCGATGCCCGCATTAAAGAGGAGTTGGAGGAAAACCCAGCGTTGGAAGACGGGAGTTTAACAAATATGAATGACCCCGTAGAGGAATACCCAGACCGTGATCCCGATGATAACTTTGAAAACCAAGAAAACGACTTTGAGGAAGAATTCAGTGTAGACGAATACATACAAGAAGATGATTATAACGATTATTCTACTAATTACGGAGGCGACGATGACGAAGACAGGAAAGAAATCCCTATAGCTGTCCAAGATTCATTCTTCGAGTCATTGCAAAATCAATTGGATTTACTTGCTTTATCAGATAAGGATTATCTTGTCGGACAGCAAATCATCGGTAGCCTCGATGATGATGGTTATCTAAGACGTCCGATCCTTTCATTGATTGATGATCTCGCCTTTTCACAAAATGTAATAGCAGAAGAAGCAGAGGTGGAAACCATACTTAAGTTGATTCAAGATTTTGAACCTGCGGGCATCGGAGCACGTGGCTTACAAGAATGTTTACTTATACAATTACGTAAGAAAGACCAGAGTAATCCCATCATTAACCAAGCCATTAAAGTTGTAGAAGATTACCTTGAAGAATTCACCAAAAAACATTACGACAAGATCGAAAAACAATTAGGCGTAAATTCAGAAGAGCTCAAAGATATCATCAACGAAATACTTAAACTAAATCCGAAACCAGGCGATTCTGGAGCTTCAGCAGGTAAACAACTTCATGTTATTCCGGATTTCCATATTATGAACAATGATGGAACTCTCCATCTCACACTTAATGGAAGAAATGCACCGGAACTACGCGTGTCTCGTTCCTATCAAGAAATGTTTGAACACTACGAAAAAGCCGAAAAAACAGATAAGAAAATGAAAGAGGCGGTACAATTTGTCAAGCAAAAACTGGATTCCGCCAAATGGTTTATAGACGCGATCAAACAACGACAACAGACCCTGTTAAAGACGATGAACGCGATTATGGAGTATCAGTATGACTATTTTCTTACAGGAGACGAACGACTCCTTAAACCCATGATATTAAAAGACATAGCGGACAAGATTGAGATGGACATTTCAACAGTATCACGTGTTGCCAACTCTAAATATGTGCAGACTGAGTTTGGAACTTTTCTCTTAAAGTCGTTTTTTTCTGAAGCTATCCAAACCGATTCAGGAGAAGAGGTCTCCAATAAAGAAGTAAAGAAAATACTAGAAGAATGTATTGCTAACGAGAATAAACGCAAACCGCTGGCAGATGAAAAATTAACAGAAATATTAAAAGAAAAAGGATATACGATTGCCAGACGCACTGTCGCTAAATATCGGGAAGCGATGAATATCCCAGTAGCCAGATTGAGGAAGGAGCTTTAAGCCCTCCTATGGATAACAATAGTTGATTTCCAGGACAATGGACTCGATGGATAAACGGATTGTATTTCGCTACTTAATGGCAGGTGGCGCTGCCCTCGCAGTGGTACACGCTTTGGGGCGTTTTTCATTTACCCCTTTGCTCCCCTATTTTATTGACGATCATATGCTAACGATCACACAGGGTGCTGATCTAGCCACGATCAATTATGCGGGCTATTTAATCGGTGCGCTCATTGCTGTGCGTTATTCTGGTCCGAATGTCATCAAAAAGTTTTTACTTATTGGTCTTTTAGGAAATGCACTCGTAACTGTTATACAGTGCTTTGTCCCGCAATTTGCCTGGCTTCTAGTTCTTCGTCTATTTAATGGCGTATCAAACGGAATTGTATTCGTTTTAGCACCCGCTCTACTTTTAGAATGGCTGATTACGAAGAACAAAGCACATCTTAGTGGTTTGGTTTATTTTGGTGTGGGAGGTGGGCTTTTGGCTGGTGGTGTCTTAGTAGACAGCACAGCCTCTTATTTTACTGCAGAATATCGTTGGATTCCGGTAGCTATCGTTTCTTCAGCGTTGGCGATATTTAGTGCTTTTCGTTTCTATCAACTTAAGATACAGCCTATTGATTACAAAGCATCAAATGGAGCTAAAGCTACGCTTTTTGATCACCGCAGTATTCCTTTATTTCTCTCGTATATTGGTGCGGGTTTGGGCTACATCCTCCCTATGACATTCCTACCTACCCTTGCTCACGAAACCATGCCCGCCGATAGTTTACTCGTTAAAAATGTCTGGGCAATCACTTCCCTATCCTCCCTACTTTTTATCCCTTTATGGAACGGGATTGGTCATCGATTCGGAGATCGGATTAGCTTAATCTATACCTATATTTTACAGGCACTTGGTGTGGGTTCGATATTGTTGTTTCCCTCCACCTGGGGCATCTTAATTTGTGCCGTTTTTATTGGCGGTAGTTTTTTAGGGTCTGTCATGTGTACACAACGGTTGGCCCGATACTTTCAACCGCATCAGGGGCCGAGATTATCCGCTGCACTTATCGCCATTTACGCCGGATCACAGCTCATTGGCCCTTGGCTTGCTAAAGTGTGGATTGAGTATGGGGGAACCTTATTGCAGAGTTTTGCTCTAGGGTTAGGTGCTTTTATCTGGGGGTTATTCTGGACATGGCGAACGCCTAAAGCATAAAACACGAAGTATGGACAAGCTGCGACCACCTATTATTGATTTGTCCCCACACCGAATGTTGCATCAAAAATACCAAAAGCAAGACTATGATTATTCTATAATTACTTTTAAGTTAAAAGTAAAGACCAATGATTCCGACGACACCTCTAGATTCGCACCTTTAATCATCCAGTATAAATCAAGTAGAGATCAAGTAAGGATGAAGTATGGATGAAGTACCATTTGCAATGTACTTAATTTGTATTGGATGCTTAGTGATATTCTATGATCTTCCCTTACGTCCTGTAAAAACAGAACCAAAAATTAACTATTAAGTTAATTATGAGTGGTTCTAAAATACCAAAAGATCAAATCGGCGACTGACCACCGCTAATAATCCGTTTAAATATAAAAACGAACCTTTTCAACAAAGCATTGTTCTTATTAATGGAAACAAAAAAAATAAAATGAGAGCTATTTGGACCGGAGCAATAGGATTTGGATTGGTTAATATCCCCGTTAAGATATATAGTGCTGTGCAAAGCAGTTCATTAGATTTAGATATGTTGGATAGAAAAGATAAATCGAACATCAGATACAAACGTGTAAACGAGAGTACGGGCAAGGAAGTCAAATGGGAAAATATTGTCAAAGGGTACTTGCTTAAAGATAAGTACGTGATTTTAGAAGATACCGACTTCGAAGAGGCCAGTCCTGAGAAAAACAAAATGATTAATCTGCATTCTTTTGTCAAGATGGATGAAATAGATAGTATTTATTTTGATACGCCCTATTATTTAGAACCTCAAAAAGGAGGAACGAAAGCGTACCAACTTCTCCTTAAAGCCCTTGATAAAAGTAAAACGGCGGGATTAGGTTCCTTTGTCATGCGCAATGTAGAACATCTTGTCATTGTGAAACCCTATGAAAATATGCTATTGCTCAATAAAATTAGGTTTGAAGAAGAAATCCGATCAACGGATGATTTAACGTTACCGGGTAGTACGCGATTAAAAAAAGAGGAGATGGATATGGCCCTTCAACTCATCAAACAGCATAGTCAACCTTTTGATATATCAAAATATAAAAATGAATATACGAGTGAGTTGTTGAAAATTATTAAACAAAAGGCTAAAGGAAAACACACCTCCATTCGTAGAATGAAAGTGGAGAATACGAAATCAACAGACTTATTAAATA
The DNA here is from genome assembly GCF_014692505.1 of Sphingobacterium arenae. Taxonomy (GTDB): domain Bacteria; phylum Bacteroidota; class Bacteroidia; order Sphingobacteriales; family Sphingobacteriaceae; genus Sphingobacterium; species Sphingobacterium arenae. Next base: position 207,521 of record NZ_JACNYK010000002.1, read on the forward strand.
AATTGAAGGCGAGTTTAGCCTAAAGTTTAGCGAGCACTTGTTTTATATTGACTACGCTATCCCACAAAGTTTTCCAAGGATCGTCTACCTCTTTTACCCGTTTTAACATCGTCTTGATATTGTAATCAGCAATATGCAGTTTAGGCGTTAATTCGTCCCATCGCAACGGCGCACTGACGGTCGCCCCTTCTTTGGGGCGTAAAGAATAAGGTGCCGCAATGGTCTGCCCGCGTCTGTTCTGCAAAAAATCCAAATAAATCATCCCCTTTCTTTTTTTTGGATCTCGTACTAGGCTTGTCGTATCAGGATGTCTTTCTTGAACCATTTGAGCTATTAGCTCAATAAAATCCCTCGCAACATCGTACGTATACTTCTTTTTTAAATAGACGTAAATGTGGAATCCCGTAGATCCGGAAGTTTTCAAAAAAGCCGGAACTTTCAGTTCCTCAAAAGTTTCGTACGCTGTCGTCGCCACCTGTATAAGCTCTTGAAAATCGGCGCCGTTGGGATCTAGATCCAATACGGCAAAGTCCGGGTGTTCGGGCTTTTGATAGGAAGAAAGCCAGGGATTAACTTCAATAGAGCCCAGATTGGCAATATAAAGAAGGGTTGCCTTATCGTTACAAATAATATAATCTGTTTCTTTGCCGGTGCTTTCAGAATGTATCGGAGCTGTTTTTACCCAACGAGGAATATTGTCCGTATCTACGTCTTTTTGAAAAAAACCCTCTGCGGCGATCCCGTTTGGAAAGCGGTGCATAGATATCGGTTTATTCTTAATAAACGGAAGAATATAATCCGCCATTTGTTCATAATACGCAATCATCTGCCCTTTGATGTAATGCTCTTTGGGCCAATATTCCTTGTTTAAATTCGTGAGTTGTACCTTTTTACGACCTATCGTTATTAAATCTTCATTCTTTTCATTTTTCATAGAACTCTCCTTTTCAATTTCTTCTGCATCTTTATCCTGTCGCAACCCTTTGAATACAGGGTGGCGTAAACGACCATCTGTCGTCCACTCGCTATAGTACACTTCACATACCAGCAACGGCCGTAGCCAAGTAACTTCTTTCTCTTTCGCTACCGTCACTTCTTCCTCAAAAGGTTTATATCCGCTCTCATGCTTGTGCATAGTGGTATATATATCTTTAAGACTCTTTGTATTGAATCCCGTACCGCAATTACCTATATACACAAGCTCTCCGTCTCGATAATAGCCTAATACCAAAGCTCCAAAAAATGAGCGGCTTCCTTGGGGTAATGTATAACCGCATATAATGGCTTCCTGACTATTCCGTAACTTGAATTTTGACCAGAAACTACTGCGTTTACCTTGCAAGTAGCTACTATTTACATCTTTTGCAATAATTCCTTCCCATTGTTGCTCTCCGGCTTTGATTTTAACTTGTTGGGCCGTCCCTTGCAGAATCTGCGTTAACTGAACAATTTTAGATTTCTTTATCCGACGGAACAACAACGTCAATAATTCTTCCCGTTCTTTAAGCGCATAATCTGTAACATATTCGTCCTCTAAACGAAGTATATCAAAAACATAATAGTGCAACATGAGGTTACTCGGAATCGGTTCCCCGCTGGCTATCAACTGAAAATGTGGCTTTCTTTGTTTATTCTCGATAACAAGTTCTCCATCAAGCCACACATGTCTGTCCAAGGAAGATAGATCTGTTACCAAAGAAGGAAATAACGTATTCATGTCTTTCCCGTTACGTGAATAAAGTTGAACGCCGGTTTCGTTCCGTACCGCAAGAATACGAAACCCATCATATTTTTTTTCGTACCGCCATTCCCTTCCTTCAGGGAGCTGTTCCACCAATTTTGCCAACATAGGTTTCGGAAATCCTTCCGTTTTGTTTTTTTGACTAACTTTGGGAAGCTTTTTTGGAGCACTACCTTTCTTCTCCTTTTTAAAGTCGACGCCAGCTTGCTTAATCTTTCTTTGCACATTATCCTCGCTATTGTAGGGTTCATCCCATGCATACCGATCTTTATGCTTTATAAGTAACCAGGCATTATCCTCCTGCCCTTTCATCTGCACTAACGCAAATTCACCGCGAAGAATATGACCATGTAATTTAAATTTGAGGGAACCTTTTTCTAAGTCTTGCAAAAATTCTTTTGCATTCTTTGCTGTCGTAAATTCATAGTATCCTGAATCAAAAATAGTAACCACACCCGCACCATAATTACCTTTTGGAATAATTCCCTCAAAAGAGGCATAATCTATGGGATGATCTTCGACTTGCATAGCTAACCGTTTATCTTTAGGATACAATGAAGGTCCCTTGGGAACTGCCCAGCTTTTCAAAACACCATCCAGTTCCAACCGAAAATCATAATGTAAGCGAGAAGCGTGATGCCGCTGTATCACGAACCGTAATTTTTTTTGTTTACTTTTATTGTCGTTGCTGCCACCCTTCGGTTCGTGCGTCTGCTTGAAATTCCTTTTCTTTTTATAATCTGCCAGCTTTGCCATACCTGTTTTTTATGGAAATAAACAAGCTGCTCTTCATAAGGTTTTAAAGTCTCTAGGCTTATCCAGATATCTTCGAAACTTTTTCCATAGGCAACTATTATAAAAACTTGCCTTATGCAAAGTCCCCTATTCAAAAAATTATATAATATTGTATGACGAAAGGCTATAAAAGTATCGTAAAGGATGATGTTAATATAAAAAAAGATATAATGAAAAGAAACATAGCACATTTTGCTTGGGCAGCTTCGTTATTAGTCGCCCTGCTGTTAAACACCCCTCATGTAATCGCGTATAATAACAATACAGATATTATATCCACTAAACAAGACAGTAGTCAAGATATTGAAAAATTACTTGCGCATTACGAAGAGACTGCATTGCATCTAAAGAAGAGTGTGGACGGACTTACAGAAGAACAGTTGCGTTTCAGTCCCGGAGAAGACCAATGGTCTATTAACCAATGTCTAGAACACATCATTTTATCAGAGCCGATGATTTTTGCTATGTTTAAACAGGAAATTTCAAAACCTAATCTGTCTGAAACCCCTCCAAAACCAAGCAACAGCGACGAAGAAATTATCAATAGCATCACAGACAGAAGTGAAAAATATCAAGCCCCTGAGATGCTTAAACCTACCGGAAAATACAAAAATGTAAAGGAGGCTTTGACAGCTTTCGAAGTCGGAAGAGGAGAAATTATCAATTACATCAAAAATGCTGATATAAATGCATTAAGAACCCACACCAGCCAAGGGCCAACAGGTCGAGTAGATGGTTATCAAAACTTGCTGTTTATAACATCGCATTCGGACAGACATATTTTACAGATAGAAGAAATTAAAGCGCATCCTAATTATCCAAAAAATAAATAACACACAAGATTCGTTAAAAACTGTTAATCAAAAGTCATTCTATAATAACAACATATTATACGCCGTTAAATAAGTACTTCGTAATTTAGGTTTATAATTGGTTGATTAGTTTAAAAATACTGGAGTTCCCTACTCCAGTATTTTTTTGTTTCATACTTATCAAATTTTTCTAAACATCTCGTTCTTTACACTGTTTCATATATATGCTACATACAACATAACAGAAAAAATCAATGCATTCATTAAAAACATCTATTATGCAGACAATCGATTTGAAATTACTAAAAGAGTTGACAGCAACTCAGCGTATACCTTGTATCTCATTATACATGCCTACCCACCGGGTGCATCCAGCAAATGCAACGGATCCCATCACCTTTAAAAATCTTTATAAAAAGACTTTACAGTATATCCACAACAATAATCTTCATGAACATGAAAAACTTATCCAACCGTTGGAAAAACTCATAAACGACAAAACATTTTGGGATCATAATGATGAAGGGTTGGCAATTTTTGCATCTTCCGAGGGCATGCAAATATTACGTTTACCCGAAAAAGTTCAAGAAATATCGTGTGTCGCCGACTCCTTCTGCGTCAAACCTCTATTTAAATTGTATTATGAAAACCAACCCTATTATCTTCTTGCGCTGGGTTTGGACGATGTTCAACTCTATCACGGCGACAAATACCAGCTTCAAAAGCTAAATATAAAAGATAACGTACCTACTACCATGAAGGAAGCCTTGGGTGATGAACTAACGGACAATCATCTACATGCTTCGGTTGTACAAGGCGCTGGATTGCACGGATATATGGAAAAAAGCCAAGAAGAAGATATTGATATGGATCGATTTTTCAGAAAAATCGATCAAGCTATCCTTGAACATTATCCTATTCCCCAAGATATTCCGTTAGTGTTGGTTGCTCTTCCTGAACATCATAACCATTTTCTGCGGATCAGCAAACACACCAATTTGTCTCCTATCCACCTACAAATCAATCCGCAATCCTTAAGCAAGGCTGTTCTACTAGAAAAAGTACAGAAAATATTCGATAAAATACTTGAAAAGCGAAAAATAGAGCTCCTCAAACGTTATCAACTTGCTGTTCCGGAAAATTTAAGCAGTTTGGATATAGGCGATGTCGTAAGAGATGTTATTGACGGTAAAGTTGACATATTTTGCTTCGCTCATGGCACATCCATCGACGGACATATTGATGTCGACAGGCGCGAAATAGTACAAAATAATAAACAACATACAGACGTTATTAATGAATTGGGACGTATGGTTTTCGCTTACGGCGGTAGTGTAATCGCCCTTAATGAAAAAGAAATGCCGTCCGAGACGGGGTTTTTCACAATCAATCGCTACTGAAAGAAATACAAAAAATAAAAACAGTAATTCTGGCATAGACATTGCAGATTATACTGCATTCATAATTTAGGTTAATAATTGGTTAGTTGAAAAATTCTGGAGCTCCCCGCTTCAGAATTTTTTTTGTATATTGAATGGTTATAAAATAAGAATGAAACATTTTTTTAAGGATCTATTCGAATATAGCCATCATTGCAACCAACAATTGGCGACCGCTATATCAGAAAACGAAAATATCGTATCGGAAAAAACAGTAAAATTATATAGCCATATAATTAGTGCACATCAAATCTGGAACAACAGGATTCAGCCCACACAAAAGATCTTCCAAGTGTGGCAAGAACATTCCGTTAGAGATTTTCAAGAAATCGACATGATGAACTATAGGGAGTCCGCTTTTCTATTGGAGCAGTGTGACTTGAACAAAATAATAGATTACAAAACCGGGCAAGGGCACATACTTGCTTCCAAGGTACAGGATATCCTTTTCCATGTCATTAACCATTCCACATACCATCGTGCACAAATTGCCTCCGAATTCAGAAGCGCCGGAATTGCCCCCCTAATGACTGATTACATTTTATATAAAAGATAACTGGTATAAAAAGTATACAGCTATATATATCTATTTACCGATACAAAACTTTCCGAAAATTGTACCCAAGATATCCCGATCAACGTCAATATCTCCAGTGATACTGGAAATATGGCGTAAGGCGGCGCGTACATGGTGGGCAAGCAAATCTCCAGGAAGTTGTACATCAAATCCCTGCTCCACCTGTTCAAGATCAGCCAGCGCTTGTTCTAACGCTTCTACATGACGAGTATTGGTAATAATCTGTTGATCTTCGACTGCCATTTCCCGGATTTTTTCTAGAAGCAGGCTCTTCAACCCTTCTACACTATCGCTATCCTTTGCAGATATAGCAACGAGTGAGTCACTATATTCGTCAAATAGCGCTTTTTTAATATGGGAATCCATTTCATTCGGATGATACCCTCCCTGTAAATCAATTTTATTGCGAACTAAAATCACAATAAGGCTAGGGTAATGGAGTTCCTTGACGTGTGCAATCACCTCATTTGCTGTACTGTCTTTATCATCATACAAATACAATAGCACCTTCGCCTGCTGAACCTTTTCTTTTGCTTTTGTTACGCCGATGGCCTCAATAGTATCTGCAGTTTCTCGAAGACCAGCCGTATCGATAAAACGAAAGGTGATCCCATCTAGATTAATAGATTCTTCTATAGTATCTCGGGTAGTTCCTGCAATATCACTCACAATAGCGCGTTCCTCATCAAGCAATGTATTGAGCAGCGTTGATTTTCCAGCATTGGGTTTTCCGATGATCGCGACAGGCACCCCCTGTTTTATAGCATTTCCGTAGGCAAATGAATATATAAGTTTGCCGATGTGCGCCTTCAGCTCCTGCACAAGGGCTACAAATTGTGTCCGATCCGCAAATTCCACGTCCTCTTCTCCAAAATCCAATTCGAGTTCCAGGAGCGCTGTAAAATTAATTAATTGTTCACGCATCTCCTGTAGCTTATTACTGATTCCCCCACGCATTTGGTTCATGGCGATTTCATGGGATGCTTTATTTTCCGAAGCGATCAAATCTGCCACGGCCTCTGCCTGTGAGAGATCCATGCCACCATTTAAAAAGGCGCGCAGTGTAAATTCTCCCGCTTGTGCTGCCCTTGCTCCCTTTTTGATAAGCAATGTCATTAGCCGCTCAATAATATATTTCGAATTATGAGTAGAAATTTCGACTACGTCTTCTTTCGTATAGGAATGCGGCCCTTTAAAAAGAGAGATCAATACCTCATCAATTATTTCTTCCCCATCCCGTACAGTACCAAAATGAATCGTATGAGAGTCCTGATTTAGGAGATCTTTCCCTTTGAAGACCGCGTTGGTAATCCGGATCGCTTGTGAACCAGACAAACGAATAACCGCAATAGCTCCATTTACTCCTGGCGAAGTCGCTAGAGCTACAATGGTATCTTGCGAAACTAATCCTGTTGACATACTGCAAAGGTACATTTTTTATGTGTACCCTCTACTTCTCGTAAAACTCAATCGGTAATCCGTCTGGATCAGCAATGAAAATAAATTTCTTTCCGGTGTTTTCATCCATTCGGATAGGTTCATACGTTATTTCATTTTCCTCTAACGCACGAATAGTCCCATCCATATCCAATACTTCAAAGGCCAAATGTCGTAATCCGGTTGCTTCCGGATACGACAGACGTTCCGGCGGCGATCGGAATGAAAATAGTTCGATGATATATTGGTTGTTTAGTGTTAATTCTGCTTTATGGGAATCACGTTCAACACGATAGATCTCCCGTTGCAATTCCAAACCTAAAATATCGCAATAAAAAGACAGACTACGCACATAATCGCTACAGATAATGGCAATATGGTGGACTTTATTTAACTTAACGGCCATGCCCTATAAAAGTTGAAAGATATCCTGTACCCCCAAGAGTTTGCGAGCAGTGAATCCTTCCGCATATTTAACCTGAATATTCCGGCCCAATTCTGCCGCTCTACCGCGGGTAGATTCCATAAAGGCCGGATTCGAAATATACGTCTGAGGTTCATCGTCATCTGACGACACGTTAAATTGTGTAGTATAAGCTAAAACAGACTGCTCTTTCTGCTGCCAAAAGTCTGTAATATCTAGTATAATATCGGGTTGAATATATTTATCTTGAATCACTTGCAATTGAAGCCGTGGACGAAAAGCCTCCTGTATCTGCCCTTCATAAACAGTTTCGATTCGGCGGAGTCCACTTAAAAAAAGTGCATCATTCACCAGTTTGCTTGCCCGTCCATGATCGGGATGACGATCGTCCAATGCATTTGTTATGACAATTTCGGGTTGATATTTACGGATTGCACGGATAATAACGAGCTGACTTTCTTCATCATTGGTGAAGAAACCATCACGTAGGCCGAGGTTTTCACGAACTTGAACGCCCAAAATATCAGCCGCTCTCGTTGCTTCCTGTTGTCGGGTTTCCGCGGTTCCACGCGTTCCCAATTCGCCTTGTGTCAAATCGATAATACCCACCTTTTTACCTGCAGCAACGTATTTTGCAATCGTTCCGCCCGCTCCTAATTCAGCATCATCGGGATGAACGGTCATCACCATTAAATCCAACTTCATAGTATCTTTCTGTTTGCTCCAAAAGTAGGCATTTAACGAAAATTTGGCAAATGTGCAGAAATGATTATGAATACACTACGCAGTTATCAATTTTTCTATTTTCGTGATCAACCTGTTTGCTTGGGGATTTGTCACACTGTAAAAATAGTCTACGACCTCTCCTTCCCTATTGACGAGATATTTGTGAAAATTCCAGAGAGGTTTGACGTTTACCCTTCCGTTTAGGTTCTTGTCGGATAAAAACTTAAATAGGGGGTCACAATGTTCACCAATAACATGCACACGTTTAAACACAGGAAAAGTAACCTGTTGCTGTAAACGGCAAAAAGTTTCGAGTTGTAAGCCGGTCATCGGTTCCTGTCCTCGAAAATCATTGGACGGAAAAGCTAAAATTTCGAATCCTTGGCCCTTGTATTGTTGATATAATTTTTCGAGCGACTTAAATTGTTTAGTAAAAAAGCACTTGCTAGCCGTATTAACGATCAATAGAACTCTACCGGAATAATCTTGTAACGATTTCTTTTCTCCGTTAAACTGTACACCATGAAAATCATAAACCGTCTGCATAGACTCTCCTTTCCATTAGGTTAATAATTATACAAATTCTTTATAGGACGAATGCGTTCATATCCTCGGATAATATTTTCTATTTCATAATCTTCTACTGGATCATACACCGATTTAAGGTTATGACCAAACACTTTGGCTACCGATTGATAGAAGAAAGCCGAAAGACCTCCTTTCATCTCCCGTACAAGCTCGTAGCTGCTATTGCCAGTTTGGCGCTGAATCAACTTGATCAATATAACCCCTTGCGAGACACTTAGATTTTTTATTTCCGTTCTAAACTTCTCTTTTATTTCCTCCTCACACACTTTAACCAAACGTCTTTCCTCTCTTTTAGAAGACACTAGTGCAATGTCACGATCAAGTTGTTCATAACGCTTCTGTGCATAAATGGCATAGGGCAAAACCCGTAATACATTGCGCTCTAAACGGAGATATTTTAGACGATCATCTTCTGTTTTGAATGTTCTCCTTGCAGTGACTATAACATCTTTAATAGGGAACCAAGGCACTACCTCTCCGCTCTCCAAACGCGTGGTGGGATAGTTTTGCATGATTTCCCCCTCTCCGTCTCCATAATGAGGAACCTGCAAAACTTGACCTCTACCTATAATTGGCATCAGAAAAATCAAAAATACCCCCCATACAAAAGACCGTTTCATCCTCTCTTAAAAAATATTAATCAATTTCCAAGTATGTAAAAAAATCGCTATATTTATCTATTGTTTTCCCCCTGTTTTCATACAAGTGAAAAAACAATAATAAAATTACGAACAAAAAAATATAAAAGCAACTTTTTTCAGTGTGTATATGGAAGAATTCGAGATTGATATAGAGGCAGAAAACAAGGAAATTAGAAAGAGGTACCGCGCACTACTCAGGGCTTGCAAACCCACGTTGCAACGAGGCGATAAACAAGAGATCCGCAGAGCATTTGATCTGGCATTAGAAAGCCATAAAGATATGCGCCGTAAATCGGGCGAACCATACATATATCACCCTATAGCCGTTGCACAGATAGCAGCAGAGGAAATAGGTTTAGGAACGACTTCCATCGTATGCGCATTACTGCACGACGTGGTAGAAGATACATCTATTACCCTACAGGAGATAGAAGCACAATTTGGCAAGAAGGTAGCTCGCATTATTGATGGACTCACTAAAATTTCTGGTATCTTCGACCCCAATAGTTCCATGCAAGCGGAAAATTTTCGTAAAATGTTGCTCACCCTAGCAGACGACGTACGTGTAATCTTGATCAAATTAGCGGATCGCCTACATAATATGCGCACGATGGAATTTATGGCCCGACATAAGCAATTGAAAATTGCCTCAGAGACGAGTTATCTCTATGCTCCTCTCGCACACCGGCTGGGTCTTTACGCCATAAAATCCGAGTTGGAAGACCTTTCCATGAAGTACACAGATCCAGATACTTACAAATTCATCGCTCGAAAACTGAACGAAAAGAAAGCAGAACGGGAAAAATTTGTAGCCGACTTCATCCAGCCGGTAAAAAAAATACTCGAAGAACAAGGCATCAAGGCACAAGTATTCGGACGTCCAAAATCCATTTATTCCATCTGGAATAAAATGCGTAAAAAATCTATTCCATTTGAAGAGGTCTACGACCTGTTTGCTATCCGAATTATCATTGACACACCTACAGAGCGGGAAAAAACAGAATGCTGGAAAGTATATTCCATTGTGACAGATTTGTACCGCCCTAATCCAGATCGTCTCCGCGATTGGATATCTTCCCCGAAAGGGAATGGATACGAATCCCTTCACACTACAGTGATGGGCCCACGAGGTCAATGGGTGGAAGTACAAATCCGGACAAAACGTATGAACGAAATTGCCGAGAAAGGATTTGCGGCACATTGGAAATACAAAGAGTCTAACTCTGACAGTGGTTTAGACCAATGGATTCAAAAAGTTCGAAATCTACTCAGTAGCCCCGAGCAAAATGCGATGGATTTCGTGGACGATTTTAAAATGAATTTATTTTCGGACGAGATATTTATTTTCACGCCAAAAGGCACATTGGTCCAGCTCCCCAATGGAGCTACAGCGTTAGATTTTGCTTTTGAGATCCACTCGGATATTGGGGCTACCTGCATAGGCGCTAAGGTCAATCATAAGCTGGTTCCACTTAGTCATCCACTTCAAAATGGCGATCAGGTTGAAATCATTACATCTAGTAAACAAACACCAAAAGAGGATTGGCTAAACTTTGTTGTTACAGCGAAAGCGAAATCAAAAATACGTTCGTCGCTAAAAGAAGAAAAAAGACGGGTTGCAGAAGATGGCAAGGAGATTTTAGAACGCAAACTAAAATCGTTAAAGATCACCTACAATACAGACAATATCAATAAAATTTCCAACTATTTTAAATACCCTAGCTCCCAAGAGCTCTTCTATAACGTCGCAAAGGGCAATGTCGACATCAAAAATCTTCGCGAATACGCGGAAAGCGAAAAAACAAACACACCCGGTCAAAACCACTTCAGCTCCCATGTTTCTGGCCTCGTAGAAAAGATAAACAAAAAAGAAATCGACACGATCCTGATTGGTGATGATTATCAACAAGTCGATTACACGCTAGCACCGTGTTGCAACCCTATTCCAGGCGATGATATTTTTGGTTTTTTAACCGTTAATGATGGAATTAAAATACACCGTACAAGTTGTCCAAACGCTTCCAAACTCATGGCAAGCTACGGCTATCGAATATTGAAAGCAAAATGGGCTTCTTCTCAACCCAACGTAGCTTTCCTTACGGGATTACGTATCGTAGGAATTGATGACGTGGGACTTATCAACAAGATCACAAACGTCATTTCTCAAGAATATAACGTCAATATACGTTCCCTATCCATAACTAGTAATGAGGGAATTTTCGAAGGGAACATCATGGTGTTCGTCAATCATATCGAACAATTAGAGGACTTGATGAAAACATTGAAACAGATCAGCGGGATAACAGGCATAACGCGCTATGAAACAGATAATTAAAACCCCAAGCACACTTCACAGTTTACCCGTCGTTTTTTACAGAAGAATTTGGTAAATTTGTAGATTAAATCTGGTCGTTCCATATGACTTTTAAAAGACAAATAATATACATATGAATAAAGGCGAAAATTATCAAACTGTAAAAAAAATCTTCGAAGCTTACTTAGAAAATAAGAATCTGAGAAAAACGCCTGAGCGCTATGCTATTTTAGAAGAAATTTATTCACGTTCTGATCACTTTGATGTGGAGTCACTTTACATCCACATGAAGAACAAGAAATATCGTGTAAGCCGTGCTACAGTATATAATACACTCGAATTATTAGTGTCATGCGATTTGGTTACCAAACACCAATTCGGTCGCAACATGGCTCAATTTGAGAAATCTTATGGCTTTAAACAACATGATCACGTTATCTGCATCGAATGTAATAAAGTCGTGGAGTTTTGCGACCCACGCATCAACCAAATCCAAAGTTTGATGGGCGATTTGTTGAAATTTGACATTAAACATCACTCCCTTAATTTATATGGTGTCTGTGAAGATTGTCAAAAGAAAGATACTGAAAATACCGAAAGTATGCCTAAAAAAGGCAGGAGCCCGGTAATTTCAAATTAATGTGGTAATCGCCAATTATTGTATTACCTTTGTTCAGAAAAGACCGGTTTGTCGTGTTTTTTCTAAACGTATCATTTAAATTTTAATATCGATATTTCAAATTATGCAAGTTGATGTGCTTTTGGGCCTGCAATGGGGCGATGAAGGAAAGGGAAAAATCGTGGACGTATTCTGTCCGAAGTATGACTTAATCGCCCGCTTTCAAGGCGGCCCTAACGCCGGACATACATTAGAGTTTGATAACAAGAAATTTGTCTTGAACACCATCCCGTCCGGTATTTTTAATGAAGGTACACTTAACCTTATTGGCGGTGGTGTCGTCATCGACCCAATTATTTTAAAACGCGAGTTAGATAATCTACGTGCATCGGGATTTGATCCAGTAGGCAAAGGTACATTGGTTCTTGCACGCAAAGCACATTTAATCCTTCCTACACACCAATTGTTGGACGCAGCTTCCGAATCCAAAATGGGCGCTGGTAAAATCGGTTCTACTCTTAAAGGAATCGGTCCGACCTATATGGACAAAACTGGCCGAAATGGTTTACGTGTAGGAGATACAACCCTTCCAGATTTTCAACAACGCTATGAAAAATTAAAAGCCAAGCATTTGGAGATTCTTTCCCATTATGGGGAAATTCCTGATTTTTCTGAAAAAGAAGCGGCTTTCATGAGCGCCATTGATTTTATCAAAACGATTCCACACGTAGACGCCGAACATTTAGTCAACAACTATTTAAAAGAAGGAAAAAAAGTCCTTGCCGAAGGTGCACAAGGTACATTACTAGATGTAGATTTCGGTTCTTATCCGTTCGTTACCTCATCCAATACGACTACTGCCGGAGCATGTACGGGACTTGGCATCGCACCCAATAAAATCGGTGCAGTATATGGTATCTTCAAAGCTTATGCTACCCGTGTGGGCGGCGGACCATTTCCAACGGAACTGGATGACGAAACGGGTGAAAAGTTACGCCAGATAGGACATGAATTTGGTGCAACTACCGGGCGTTCGCGTCGTACGGGATGGATTGATATCCCTGCTTTGAAATATGCCATCATGTTAAATGGCGTAACCGAATTGATCATGATGAAAGCCGATGTATTGGATACATTTGAAAAAATCAATATTTGTACACATTACAAACACAACGGTGAAACCATCGATTACATGCCTTACGAAATCATAACCAATCAAGCGGAGCCTGTCTTGGAAGAAATAGAAGGATGGAATCAAGATATTACGGGCATTCGTTCGAAAGACGAGATTCCTGCAGCATTAAAAAATTACATCGCTTATTTGGAAAAAGCGTTGGAGGTCCCTATTAAATATTTATCTGTAGGCCCCGATCGTATTCAGACAATCGAACTGTAATATCATATACAAATGGCTACAGCCGTATTTCAGGTTGAAAGGCAGCTATTCGAAAAACAAGCGCTTCAGTGGGCGCAACAATTTGATGAGGCTTGTTACTTTCAATCTAATGACTATCGTGATGAGTATGCACAAATAGATAGTTTACTTGCCGTAAAGGCTTTAGACAGCTTTGTCAGCGGGCAAACAGATACATTCCATGCCTTGGAAAAATTTAGAGCCAAGCATCCGAATAGATGGATGCCTGGCGTTTTTAGTTACGATCTTAAAAATGAAATTGAAGATTTAACGACGTCTTTCCCTAATCGGCTAGATTTCCCAGAAGCTTTTTTTTTTATTCCAGCCATCGTTTTGCATTTCAAAGACAACCAGGTAAAAATTGAAGCTGCCAATCCAAAAAATATATATAATGATATTTTAACCAGTAGCCATACCGCAGGTGAGGAAATGATAGAGCCAGAAAACATCCATTTTAAAAAACGGATGTCGAAACCAGCGTATGTACGCGCGTTTCAGCATTTGTTAAAACACATCCAACAGGGTGACATTTATGAAGTCAACCTTTGTCAAGAATTTTATGCTGAAGACGTTACGTTGTCACCAATAGCCGTATACCAAAAATTGAACAGGATTTCCCCTACTCCATTTTCCTGTTTTTTCAAAATCAACGACAACTATATTCTATCCGCATCGCCTGAACGTTTCTTAGCAAAGCGGGGGGATACGCTGATTTCTCAGCCTATTAAAGGTACTGCCCCCCGTGGAAAGACTATGAAAGAAGACCATCACATTATCGAGACATTGAAAAACAGTCCGAAGGAAATTTCAGAGAATGTGATGATCGTGGATTTGGTTCGAAATGATTTAACACGCAGTGCACAAAAAGGTACCGTAAAGGCAGAAAAACAACTGGAAGTGCAGACGTTTGAGCAAGTGCATCAATTGGTTTCCACCATCACCTGCCAAAAGAAAAGTGGCATATCAGACATAGAAGTTATCCGTAACACTTTCCCCGCCGGTTCGATGACCGGAGCACCGAAAATCAGTGCGATGAGATTATGCGATCGTTACGAAAACAGTAAACGGGGCATATACGCGGGTGCTGTAGGCTATTTTAATCCAGAAGGTGATTTTGATTTCAACGTAGTTATACGTTCCTTACTTTACAATAGCAAAAAGCAATACCTATCTTTCCATACGGGAGGCGCAATAACTATTGATGCGGATCCGGAAAAGGAATACGAAGAATGCCTATTGAAAGCTTCTGCCATACTCAAAACCTTGAACGCAAAGTTAGTAGAGTAATTAATTCCTTCGTGAACTAATTACTCAGATTTTTTCCCATCGGCACTCGTGAATGCAATGCATTTTGTTTAGGTTTGAGTATGTCTACACCCTACATCAACATACACACGCATTGCACCCATGCGCCGACAGAACAAATCTTTCCGCTTCCCAATGTTATTATATCAAAGGACTATTTGTCCCCCTATCCCTGTTCATTAGGCATACATCCTTGGTATATCGAGCTTAATACCAAGGCACAATTAGATGCCCTTCATCAATATGGAACCAAGAAACAGGTTTTGGCTATTGGTGAGTGTGGTCTTGATAAACGCTGCGATACCGAATGGTCTTTGCAGGAATTGATTTTTCGAAAGCAAATCAATTATGCCAATAGTATCCAAAAGCCTTTAATTATACATTGTGTCCGTGCTTATCAAGAATGTCTGGAAATACTTTACGAAGAAAAAGTATCCGTCCCTGTTATCTTTCATGGATTTGAAAAAAAACCTGCTTTAGCAAAACAAATTCTTAGTCTAGGTTATTTTATTAGTTTAGGAAGCGCCATCCTTTCAGAGCAGAAAGGCGAACTTATCCGACAAGTACCACTTAACAAAATTTTATTAGAAACGGATGATAAATCTGTCAATATCATTGATATTTATGCTTATTTTTGCCGCGTTCGAAAAATAGAGATGCAACTCTTAAAAGAAGAATTGTATCAAAATTTTATGCATATATTTAATTATCCGATAGGAAAATGAAAGATTTATCTTGGTTATCAAGAACAGAAGCTTTAACAGGACGTGAGGCATTGGAAAAATTAGCAAATTCACATGTGATGGTTCTCGGTTTAGGAGGAGTAGGTTCGTTTGCGGCAGAATTCATCTGCCGTGCCGGAGTAGGCAAAATGACCATTATTGATGGCGACACTGTAGATCCATCCAATCGAAATCGACAATTGCCAGCCCTTGCCACCAACCATGGTGAAGCCAAAGCACAAATCATGAAAGATCGGTTATTAGCCATCAATCCCGAGCTAGAACTTCATGTTGTCCAAGATTTTATCATACCGGAAAAAATCCCAGCTCTTTTAGCGTCAATTCCCGATTATTGTGTGGAGGCGATTGACAGCATTACGCCAAAACTTTTTTTCATCCGGCATGCACTAGAAGCAAAAATTCCCTTTGTCAGTTCGATGGGTGCTGGCGGAAAAGTAGACCCTACCAAAATCCGCATTGCCGACATCAGTAAATCATACAACTGTAAACTTGCCCACCATATCCGTAAGAAACTTCGCAAGCACGGCATCCGTGATGGCGTTAAGGTAGCCTTTTCAACGGAGCTTCCCGATAAGAAATCCCTACTGTATACCGATGGCAGTAATTTCAAGAAATCTGCTTATGGAACGATGTCCTATTTACCAGCTGCGTTTGGTGGAGCCATCGCTTCCGTGGCCATTCGTGACTTGATTGGCAAGAAAGTTAATTAACATCAACACCCTTCCGTATTACTAATTAAATTAGTAATATTGTATCGTGAACAAACAAAAACACTTTGCTATAGTCGATATCGAAACAACCGGAAGTCACGCGGGTGGAAGTCGTATTACGGAAGTTGCCATTTTGATACATAACGGAAAAAAGGTCGTCGAACGGTATCAAAGCCTCGTTAATCCGCAATGCCCTATCCCTTTCGCTATTCAGATGCTAACGGGTATCACGCCTGATATGTTAGCCGATGTCCCTACTTTCGACGAAATTGCAGAAGATGTATACCACCTTTTGCAAGGCAGAATTTTTGTTGCCCATAATGTAAATTTCGATTATTCCTTCCTGGTGAAAGAACTAAAGCAAGCAGGCTATGATTGGCAAGCACCAAAACTCTGTACTGTTCGGCTATCCAGAAAAATCTTTCCTGGACACCGTTCCTACAGCTTAGGAGAGTTGTGCAAAGTACGCAATATTTCTATTACCGCACGACATAGAGCCATGGGAGATGCTGAAGCAACCGTCGAACTTTTTTCGCAACTTCTTGCACACGATAAAAATCAATATTTGCAAGAGAGCCTGGGCAGAAATATTGAACATCGGCTACCAACTCATCTTTCTTTAGCTCAATTCCAAAGATTGCCGGAATCTACCGGAATCTACATTTTCCGGAATAAAAAAGGGAAAATTATCTATGTAGGGAAAGCAGTCAATATTAAAAAACGTGTGTTGAGCCATTTTGAGGGTATTAGTAGCAGTCTTAGGCGACAACAATTTATCAACGATATTGCGACGATAGATTTTGAGGAATCGGGCACTGAACTCATGGCGCTTCTCATGGAATGCCAAATGATCAAAAAATATTGGCCTATCCATAACCGTGCATTGAAACGCTACGAGCCGAAATTTGCACTTATTCAGTACGAAGATATGAGAGGATATATCAGGCTAGCGGTAAGCAGGGTAGCTGATCATGCTAACAGCGTCCGTTATTTTGAGACCGTACAAGAAGCAAATCAATTCTTAGCTAATTTGTTGGAAGAATTTAACCTGGCTGCTACGCTCTGTACATTCTACTCCCCCGCTACAGAGAAGAGCGAAGACAGAAAAGTAGTTAAAGAAACACTCCCCTCACTGGATGAACACAACCAAACTATAGCTTTTATATTTCAACAACTAACCACCCGTACACGGTCCTTCCTGCTGATCGATCGCGGACGAAACGATGAGGAAAATAGCTACATCTATTTTAAAAAGGACAAGCTCTATGCTTTTGGGTTTGTCGAATATGCCCAACAATGGTCACAAGTGGAGGATGTTGTTTCCTATACCGATAAATGCATCAGTAATTTTTATATGCAACATATTGTCCTACAATATGCAGAGCGCTTTCCGGAGAAAGTCACCATCCTACCTCCATCAGCGCAGCAGTGAGTTTTCTTTCTTAAAACTGAGCACCTTATCTACCATGTTTTTACTTCCGATAACAATAGGTGTCCGTTGATGTAGATGAGACGGTTTGATTCCCAATACGCGCTCTTTACCAGATACTGCCTTCCCTCCCGCTTGTTCTATAATAAATGCCATGGGATTACATTCATAAAGCAGCCGTAACTTACCACTGGGATAACTAGATGTCTCGGGATAAAGAAATACACCTCCCATAATTAAAGTGCGATGAATATCCGCCACCATAGAACCAATATAACGGGAAGTATAGGGTCTCGATGTTACACTATCTTCCTCTTGACAATATTTGATATAATCTTTGATATATTGTGGGAATTTTAAATAATTCCCTTCGTTTACGGAATAAGAATTACCATCTACAGGAACTTGCATATTTGGATGTGACAAACAAAATTCTCCAATAGATGGATCCAATGTAAAGCCATTCACACCTTTACCTGTAGTGTAAACCAACATCGTGGACGAGCCATAAATAACATATCCCGCAGCTACCTGCTCATGCCCATATTGCAATATCTCTTCTTCAGACACGGGGGTATCAAGCCTCTCCCTTCGATAAATAGAAAAGATAGATCCAACGGAGACATTTAAATCAATGTTTGCTGACCCATCCAACGGGTCCATACAAACCATATATTTACCTTTACTTACCGAGTTTTTCAAAGAAACTTCAATACATTCTTCATGCTCTTCAGAAGCAATATAGCAGCATTCTCCCCCTCGTGTCAACGCTTCAACAAATTGTTCGTCGGCATATACATCCAATTTTTTTTGGGCTTCACCTTGTACGTTATGATTCCCATTCTCTCCCAATATATCCACCAGTCCAGCTTTGTTAACCTCACGATTAATCATCTTTGCCGCGATCCCAATATCTCGCAACAACCTCGAAAGTTCCCCTTTTGCATATGGGAAATCAGCCTGTTTTTCAATAATAAATTGACCTAATGTTTTGAATGCCATGATATATAGTTGTTCAGTTTGGTAACAAATTTCACGGTGCAAATCTACACAAGCTAACCTAATTAAAAAACTGATTTTCAGCTTATTGTACGATATACACATATTTATCAGACTGATATTCAACTGCTTATTTTTTATAAAAATTTTCTTTAAACAACTTTTTTCTAAAAAAAAGTTGTACAAAAAAAGCGTCACTTTAAAATTTTGATGCGTCCCACTACCCCGCACTTTTCCCGCATAGAGAATAGTTTACATGTGGCATTAAGAGATTAAGGAAGGGGCAATACAATTGTATGATCCCTCTCCTTAACACTAAAGGTCGCATCCAGATTTTGAGGCTGTAGGAACTCATCCTTACTACTATCCCTATCCTCAAAGATTTGAAGCGACGAGGTTTTGCTTCTTTTGCGGGAAAAAGAAGTTAAAGACAATTAATATTTTCATTATATTTAAGACACATTAGGGAGGTATATTTAAAACATCCAAACAGTGACAAAGAAAAAGAAGATGATAAATAGGTTTATTCCCCGCGATATCAGTTGGTTGAGTTTTAATGACCGGGTATTGCAGGAAGCTGCCGACGCAAGCGTCCCTCTTTCCGAAAGGATTAAGTTTTTAGGTATTTTCTCCAACAATCTTGATGAGTTTTTTCGTGTAAGAGTAGCTGGGTTAAAAAGGGCATTAGCGTTTAACGAAAAACAAGCTAAAGAAATTTTCTTCGAAAAACCACAAATTATCTTAGACCAGATTAACGATATTGTCATTCAGCAGCAACAACAATTTGATCATATCTGGCTAAAAGTGCAAGCTGAAATGGCGAAGGAAAGGGTTTTCATCAAGACCGATGAGGAACTGAATAAGGAACAGCAACAGTTTGTCAAGTTTTATTATGAAGAAGAAGTTGAGTCAAACGTTATCCCATTAATGCTTGACGACGCGCGCACGATGCCCTATCTGCGTGACAAAAGTCTATACCTAGGTATTGCCATGCGGAAAAAAGATTGGGAGTACGAAACACGTTTTGCCATTATTGAAAACCCTACCCGACGCAATGGTCGTTTTTTGCTTCTCCCTTCTCCGGAAGGAGAGAAACACGTCATCCTTTTGGAAGATGTCATCAAATTTAATATACCGTATATTTTTTCTTATTTCGGTTTTGACTCTTTTAAGGCACATGCGTTCAAAATCACCAGAGACGCTGAATTCGATCTTGATAACGACATCAATACCACCTTGGTGGAGAAAATCGAAAAGGGAATTAAAAACCGTAGGAAGGGGAAGCCTACTCGTTTCGTCTTCGACAAGGATATGGATTCGTCTTTAGTGGCTTTCCTGATTAAAAAGCTGAATCTTTCTAAAAAAGATAGCATCATCCCTGGGCAGAAAATTCATAATTTCAAGCATTTTATGGATTTTCCGAAGATTTTTGAATCGGAAAAGCAATCCAAAGTGCGCAGTTCCTTCGTCCATCCTGATTTCGCCGGACGACAACGTATTAGCGACGTCGTTGTTAAAAAGGATGTCCTACTATCCTTTCCATATCATACTTTTCACCCGGTCATTGACCTACTTCGCGAAGCAGCTATGGACCCTGAAGTACGTTCAATATATATCACTATTTATCGTATGGCGGAAAACTCTAAGATAGCCAATGCGCTTATTAATGCTGCAAGAAATGGAAAGGATGTGACCATCATGCTCGAACTTCGGGCCCGTTTCGACGAGGAGCATAACATCATTTGGAAAGAACGTTTCGAAATGGAGGGCGTTAAAGTGCTTTTGGGTATCCCGGAAAAAAAAGTACACGCTAAACTCTGTGTTATCAAAAAAAGGCTGAACAACAAAACAATCCAATATGGCTTTGTCAGTACAGGAAATTTCAATGAAAAAACAGCTAAGATCTATGGTGATTATTGCTTGATGACCAGCAATAGAACAGTGATGGCGGATATCAACAGGATTTTTTCCGGACTAAGAAAGTATAAGGAAGATTTATCACAAGTTTTCAAAGCTTGCAAAAATCTACTTGTCTGTCCGACCAATATGCGATCGACCTTCCTTATACTTATAGATAAAGAAATAGCAGAAGCTCGCGCGGGCAATAAAGCACGTATTATAGTCAAAATAAACTCTTTAAGTGACAAACAGCTTATTAACAAAATATATGAAGCAGCCGCCCAGGGTGTTAAGATTGAAATGATCGTTCGAGGGATTTATTGTGCTGTGAACCAAAAAAATTTTGCCAATCCCCTTCATGCTATCAGCATTGTGGATGAATACCTAGAACATGCCCGTGTGGTATATTTTTACGCAGGGGGCAAAGAACTAGTATATATTTCTTCCGCTGATTGGATGCCTCGGAATCTCGATTTCCGTGTGGAGGCCGCCGTACAAATTACCAACAAAAAAATTAAGCAAGAACTTATTGCGATGTTAGAAATACAATTGAAAGATAATGTTAAAGCTCGGCTTTTGAACAATAAGTTGGACAATACTTACGTGCAAAACGACAAACCGCCCCAACGATCACAATTTGAATTGTATAAATATTTACGAAAAAAAACGAAATGATCATTAATCAATGCCGCTCACACCACCAGAGACAACTAATTTCATCGCATCGGTTGCGCTCATGTCTAAACGTTGTACGTGAGCCGCTTTCACGACGACTACTTGTCCAGCAACCGAGTAAGAATATGGAAAGTAAACAATTACATCGTCAGGTAAACCAATTTTATGAAGGTCGCGCTGTGTGAGAAAGCCGATTTTTCGCAATCCGGTCTCGTTGACCAGTACCAACACCGGTTCATTGAACTTTTTTGCATCACCCACAAAAGCTTCTGTAAAATCCTTGATCGAAGAATGAAGCGTATTAAACAATGGAATCTTATCAATAGTACGTTTTAACCATGCGCGTATTGGTTCAGTTACGAAAGTTGTAAAAACCACCCCTACCAGAATCAAAATAATGAGCACCGTCAAGATTCCAATACCCGGAATATAAAGAGGATGCCCCTGTTCATCTTCTAAAAAATGGGTTGTAAGATTTAAAGCATTATCCAACGATGCAAAGACCCAGACTATAAGAAATATAGCTCCAGCGACCGGTACCGTAACTAATGTACCTTTTATAAGGTAATACAATATTTTTTTTTGTGTAAACTTTTTCATCATAATCTATTTGTCTATCCGTAGAAATATATTCTTTTCACCCTATCGGAAATGTTCACCAGTAATTCATAAGGAATCGTATCAATGCGTTTTGCTGCGTCCATCAAATCCGGAAATACCACAACCTCATCCAATTCGTGTGCCATAATATCCGTGACGTCAAGCATACACATATCCATACAAATAGATCCGACTGTCTTTACTCTCTGTCCGTTTATAGACATCTCTCCTATACCTTCACCAAACCGTCTGCTATAACCATCTGCATATCCTATTTTCACTGTCGCAATCCGGCTTGGTCGATGCAAGAGTCCTTTCCTGTCATAACCAACTGTCTCTCCAGCAGGAAGTTCTTTAATTTGGGTAATGGTCGTCTTTAATTCACCTACTTTTTCCAAACCCATTTCTCCACTCATATCCACTCCATAGAGACCAATTCCCAAACGTACCATATCCATATATGCAGACGGCCAATTTACGATACCTGAAGTATTTGCAACATGACGGATAACTTTATAACCCAATATTGCTTCCAGCTCGTTTACACTTGCCGAAAACATAGTAATCTGTTGCATCGTAAAATCACGATGGTGCCTATTGCCAGCAGCTACCAAATGTGAAAACGCCGTCTTGACCTCTACCTCCGTCGTTGTAGACAATAACGTTGCTAATTCTGCTATCTCATTCGATAAGAAACCCAAACGATGCATGCCGGTATCAATTTTTATATGGATGGGGACAGCTTTCTGTTTACGAATTCGTAGAAAATCTATCAAAGCTTTTAAAATTCGGAAACTGTATATTTCCGGTTCCAATTTGAAGATTAGCAAACTTTCAAACGCTTGCTCGTCCGGGCTCAATACCATTATCGGTAAATCTATGCCATGCTGGCGCAATTCAACACCCTCATCCGCAAATGCGACCGTCAAATAGTCTACCTTATTAAACTGCAAAAGGTTTGCCACTTCATAACTTCCACTCCCATAAGAAAAAGCCTTGACCATAGCCATTAGCTTGACATGGGAAGGTAACATGGAGCGGTATGCTTTCAAATTGTGTTCCAATGCACTAAGATTTATCTCCAGGACAGTTTCATGCGATTTCGCAACCAACAGCTTGCTGACGTCCTCCAAATGATACCGCCTGCTTCCTTTAATGAGAATAGATTCATTCTCTAACGAGATCTCATGCAGATTTTGAACCAGCTCTTCGGTAGAAGCAAAAAATAAAAGTGGCATCTGCAATTTACCCTGCAAGTACCTCAAGGCGCTGCCCACTACAATTATTCGCGTAAGATTTTGCTGTCTCAAGATAGAAAGAAGCTTTATTTGTAGCTTGTCATTCAGCCCTTCCATATCAGACAGAATAAGTGTCTTCTTCTTATGTTGCTGCTGCTGGTGCAAAAAATCTAAAGCGATTTGTAAAGACGCCAAATCATTTGAATACGTATCGTCAATAATGGAGCAATTATTTCGCCCCGTTTTTAGTTGCAAGCGCATCTCTAACGGACGTAATCTGCCGAGCTTATGCACAATCGCATCTAAAGAATAACCTAAAAACAACAGCGTGGTTAAGCAAATTAGCACATCTTCGACGGAACCCTTATCTACAAAAGGCACTGTAAAAGTTGCCATCTCCTGCCTATAGCTTACTTGTATAGACGAGCTACCATCCCGTCTTTCTTCTATGCGTCCTATTTTTACATCATCCCGATCAGACTCGCCAAACGTAAACGTGCGGCTTTCCGCAGGTAGGTATACCTCAAATCCGTAGCGCGAAGGGAAAATAACGTCTTTGGCATGCTTAAAAAGCTTTATCTTCTCCGTTATTTTCAACGCTTTGCTCGCGAAACCATCCGCATGCGCGACCCCAATATTGGTCATAATACCGATATCCGGGCATATCATCGCTTCTAGCTGGTCCATTTCATCCGGCAAACTAATCCCCGCTTCAATAATGGCACAATCATAGTCATCCGAAAGATCCCATAACGATAAGGCTACGCCCAATTGCGAATTATAACTTTTGGGACTTTGATAAACTTTCTTGTCCTCTTGTAATAGCTGTGTGAGCCATTCCTTTACAATCGTTTTGCCATTACTGCCTGTAATCCCAATAACCGGTTTATTAAACTTCTCGCGATGATAACGGGCTAATTTTTGTAAAGCAACCAACACGTCATCTACCCAGAAAAAGCTAGCTTCGGGATACAACATAACATCAATATCTTCACGCGACACAACAAAAGCGCGGACTCCTTTCTGATAAGCATCTGGAATAAAAGTATGTCCGTCACGAACATTCTTCAAAGCAAAAAAAAGACTATGTTCGGCATTTCTTATTTTACGGCTGTCGTAGGCCAAATCATAGATTGGCAGTTCCGTATCACAAATCAGGTGCTGTTTACTATGAATAGGGATAAGAATGGATCCAAGTGTGTACATGATAAATCTCAAAGAACAAATTTCATCAATATTTTCAACAACTAAAAATGAATTATGCATCGTATTTTGTTTTACGAGGTATTCAGGAATAATAGGCATTTTATTTAGGTTTGTGTTATGGAAGAATCTAAGAAACCAAGAAAGTTGTTAACTCCTCTTGAAGCAAAAAGAAAAGCTGAAAATTACTGTGCTTATCAAGAGCGAGCTCAACAGGAAGTAAGAAACAAATTGTATGAATGGGGACTTCATCAAAAAGAAATAGAAAATATCATCGCTCAGCTTATTGAGGACAACTTTGTCAACGAAGAACGATTTGCAAAAGCATACACTTTGGGTAAATTCCGTATGAAGGGCTGGGGGAAAATTAAAATAAAACAACACTTGAAGTTTAAAAAGGTTTCTGAGCCGCTCATCCGACTTGCACTAAAAAGCATAGATATGGATGAATACGACAAAAAAATAGAAGAAACAATACATAAAAAGATAAACAAATCCTTACCGGAACTCTCTTTTAACGAAAAATCAAAACTGGCTAATTATTTGCAATCAAAGGGTTTTGAGAATGACCTTATTTTTGAAAAAATAAATCATCAGGATTAGCGTTTCATTTTTGGCATAAAAAACACAACGATGATGTAATTTTCATAAAAACACCGTTTACACTAGGTTAAAAAATATAAAATTTGTATAATTGTACAAGAGGGAATTACTATTCATTATATGAAAAAAGTTTGGATAACATATATACTTATTCTTCTGGGAGGTGTACTTTGTTTCCAACTTATTCCCGTATGCACTGTGGATGAATATGCCATAAATACGGAGCAAACCTCCAATCAGAATAACGACGCCGAAGAAAGCGAAACAAGACTTAGCTTAGACGACGAGATTATCGCCGAAGCGCTTCTTTCTCCCTATCTTTTACCTCCACCTAAAGATTGCTTTTATCTTTTGCCGGGCAGGCCTCTCCCCTATATTAGTATCAGTCTGCATTTTCCGCCTCCTAACATAGCCTAGTTAGGCTCCTGTTTAAGGAGATATATTCAAAACATAGCACATATTTTGTGTTCGCAACACTGTGGACACCAATTTTTCATATAACATTTTTAAAACACATATTAGCATGAAGACATCTTTCATCATTAAAGGAATTTGTATATTAAGTATTACCATTGGAACCTTTACGTTCAGTCACGGTCAACAACTTCATAAAGACGAAATAAAAACCAATATTGTACAAATTGAGAACTCCACCGAAAAGTTAAAAAATTTAAATCCGATCGTTTATAATTACGATCAAGATAAATTCAAAAACCTTGACTTACCAGCGGGAAACCGTTATGGTTTTCTAACCCGTGACGTAGAAAATGTATTTCCAGATATGATACAAACATCTTCAAAGGTATATATAACTGGGAAAAATACAACTAAAACGGCCAAATACGATGACATTGACAATGAAAGACTAATTCCGGTACTCGTTGCTGCTATAAAAGAACAGCAGGAACAGATTGAGGCCCTGAAAAAAGAAGTAGAACAATTGAAATCCAAATAAATCGACCAGCTATAGGTTAATAACCTTAGGCCATAATATTTTGTATATGGCCTAAGGTATATATTAAGCTATCTAAAATGCGTAAACTAACGCTATTGATGCCTGAGAAGCGTTCTTCGTAGCAGTAAGCCCATCTTTCTTCAAGAAGCTTGACTGGTTATTGTTGTCGAGACGAATTTCCGGAATCAGTGTCAACCCACCGTGTTTCAACTGTGCAGATAGTGTAAATGATGTGAATTGTGCCCCTTCCAATTCTTCTACATCCTTCTCTTTAAAGTATTCCGCGCGAACACCCAAACCTATGTTTTCCGTAAAGTTGTACCGAGGATAAAGTGCTACACCGCTATACCCACCGTCGGACTGAAAAGTATAGTCGGCAGCATTCAGTCCTAAACTCACTTTCGGAGAGAAATCGTAACTAGCCACTAGATCAACCAACGTTCCAGAACTGTAATTGTCTTCGCCACCGTCCGACGAGCCGGTTAGGAAGTTTAAGTAGGCACTGAATCCTTCGATCGGTGTAAGCGCTAACTGCGCGCCTACGTGCGATATACCATTAAAGTCTTGATACACATTCCAATCGTTAAAAAGTCCAGCCATCAACGACACCTTGTCTGAGAAAGCATAAGTTGCTTTGATTCCGGCATTTTGAAATGGTCCCGCACCAAATAAATATGACGTAGAATAATGAAAATTTGAAGCAGGAGAAATTACCTCATAACCAATAAATGTCCCCATATAACCAGCTGTCATATTAAACTTGTCTGTAAAATCGTACGACATATACAGGTTTTGAATATGAAACGAATTGTCTGCATTGTCTGCATTTCCATCTCCGTTCAAGATACTTTGGTACTGCCCACGGGGACCGAAAGCAAGTTCACCGACAAAGGTCGCTTTACCAGTTGATTTTTTTAATCCTAAACCAAGCATACCCAGCGAAATGGAGTTATGATTATTTCCAAAGAACGTACCGATATTTTCTTGTTCTGCAAAATCATATTTCCAGTAGGCATCTGCATAACCGGTGATTTCCAAAGGCGAACTCTCTTGAGCATACGAAAATATTGAAATTAACACAAAAGCGAGTATAGATAACGATTTATTCATGATTTTTATTTGTTTTAATACGTTTTAAAATAAATTTATTAACACAAAACAATAAAAAACCATCAAACACTAAAAAAAAGGCACATAATACATTATTAAAATAAAGAACGAACATGAAAAACAAAAATAAATAACAAAAAATACGTTAGAATGTGATTTTTACTATTTATAAATGCAAATAAAAACAAAAAATATATAAAATATACAATTTTTGAACAAAAAAAATTAAAATTTTAAATAAAAAATCCAAAACAAATCAATTTTATCAGTAAAAATTAAAAATTTATTAGATTTTATGGTTTTTTATTTTGATATTTGAAGTGAAAAACAATTTTACATATCAAATAATCAAAAAAAACAAGGCAAAAATTACTAATTAATCAAAAAAATTAATCAAAAACCAGAAATGAAACCATTATGATTTTTCAAATCACGCAGTGGGATGTACAAACCGAGTTTACGAGCTCTGGAACACCCTCTGTAGATACAGGTGAAAAATCTGATTGCTTCATCAGCTTTAAAAACAAATTAAATAAGATGAAAAAGATTCTCCCATTTGGACTCCTCGCGTTAGCTGCAATCTTAGCATTGCTCGCTCCATCAACTGAGGTTACTACCGTCACGGAAAGCAATATCGATACAGGCGATACAGCCTGGCTATTGATGTCTGCAGCGCTGGTATTGTTAATGACACCGGGTTTGGCATTTTTCTACGGCGGTATGGTTCGCAAAAAAAATGTGATATCTACCATGTTACAAAGTTTCGTATGTATGGGCCTTATCACGATTATTTGGGTTGTATTTGGCTTTAGCCTTGCCTTTGGTGAAGATATTGGCGGCATAATCGGCAATCCTTCCACTTTCTATATGATGAAAGGTATGTTAGGCAATGACGCATGGTCGGCATTACCGACCATTCCAATAGCATTGTTTGCTATGTTTCAATTAAAATTCGCCGTAATAACTCCAGCACTCATTACAGGGGCCTTTGCCGAACGTATTAAATTCAATGCATATCTTATTTTCATTACTTTATTTGTTATCTTCATCTATGCTCCGCTAGCACACGCTACCTGGCATCCTGAAGGCCTTTTAGCCAACATGGGCGTGCTCGACTTCGCAGGTGGAACTGTTGTCCATATGTCGGCTGGTTGGGCTGCATTAGCTTCCGCATTATACTTGGGCAAACGTAAAGAACAGGTACATACACCTGCCCGTATCAGTTATGTCATCTTAGGAACGGGGTTACTATGGTTTGGATGGTTCGGATTCAATGCCGGTTCGGCAGGAGGCGCTAACGAAATAGCCGCTTCTGCGTTCGGAACCACAACCACTGCATCAGCCGCAGCAGCGATGGCTTGGATTTTCTTTGACATCCTGCGAGGGAAAAAGCCGTCGGCAATGGGGGCCTGTATCGGTGCAGTTGTTGGATTGGTAGCTATCACACCAGCCGCTGGTTTTGTAACGATCCCCCATTCATTGGTTATCGGTATTGTAGCGGCTGTTATTAGTAACTTAGTGGTTATCTGGAGAACGAAAAAAGGTATTGATGATACATTAGATGTCTTCCCTTGCCACGGTGTTGGTGGTATGGTGGGGATGTTGTTGACCGCCGTATTTGCACATAGCAACGTCAACAGTGCTGTGGAAACCAACGGGCTTTTCTTCGGTGAAACCGGACTTTTCGTTGCCCACTTAATTGCCCTTGTCGGTGCTTCGGCGTTCGCTTTTTTCGGGTCTTTACTTCTCTTGAAAGTAACTGATCTCCTGGCATCATTACGTGTTAGTGAAGAAGCAGAAAACGTAGGGCTGGACATGAGCCAACACAACGAAGAACTTTAAATTCATAAAACAAATTCATGAACTGGCGCAATTTAAATGAATTGCGTCAGTTCATTCATTAGACAAACGCAGTTAATAAAACCTACACATAATCATTTTTTGCTAATTCTTACAGACGATGTTCTCCATGTTAGATTCAGGGATATATCATAGACACAAAACACCATATTTAAACTAAAATAACCGCAATTGCGGATTATTTAATTTTTCCAAATCAGCATCGTAAAAATTAGAGATTGTCACCCCCAAAAGTCGTACTTTTTTATCTTCCATGTTTGCTTTGCTGAAAAGATCGGTTACCTGTTGAAAAATATCATCTGCAACATTTAGATAGAACATGCTTGTTTTACTTCTCGTTATCTGGGTAAAATCTGCAAATTTTATTTTCAAAGTTACGGTACGGCCTTGCTTTGCTTTTTCTTCTAGTCTTTTCTCCAATTTTCCGCACAACTTTTTCAGCTCTTTCAGCATCTCCTGTTCCTCTTTAAGGTCGGTTTCGAAAGTATCTTCTATGCTAATCGATTTGACAATCCTATTCGGCTTGACTGGACGACTGTCCTCCCCCCTGACCATGTGGTAAAAAAATTTACCTGATTTCCCAAATCTCCGAATCAACTCGTTTTCACTAAACTGCTTCAGTTCTTTCCCAGTATGTATACCCATACTTTTCATTTTATGAGCCGTTACTTTGCCTACGCCAAAAAACTTTTCGATAGGAAGCTGCTCTAAAAAAGCAATAATTTTAGAAGGTCCGATAAACGTTAATCCATCCGGTTTCTGATAATCCGATGCAATTTTTGCAATAAATTTATTGATAGACACACCTGCTGAAGCCGTCAGTCCTAATTCTTCACAAATGGCAGTTTTGATCGCTTTGGCGATTTCAATAGCCGATCCTATTCCCTGTTTATCTTCCGTCACATCAAGGTAGGCTTCGTCTAGCGAAAGTGGCTCTATCAAATCGGTATATCGCGTAAAAATTGCCCGTATCTGCTTTGAAACTTCCCGATATATATCAAATCGGGGTCGTGTAAACATCAGGTGCGGACAAAGTTGTAACGCTTGCCGGGAAGACATCGCCGAGCGGACTCCGTATGCGCGTGCCTCGTAACTCGCTGTCGCCACCACGCCTCTACCATCCGGCGAACCTCCTACTGCAAGTGCTTTGTTCCGTAATTCCGGAAAGTCACGTTGCTCCACCGAAGCATAAAATGCATCCATGTCAATATGGATTATTTTTCGCGTCTTTTCGCTCACAATTTTCTCCAATTATCTTATCTGTACTAGAATTGTACCGCCCATTCCTTAACAGTAAAGGTCGCATCCAAATGTTTTACAACTGCATAAACTCATTCTTGTACTATCCTTCATGTAAAACATTTGAAGCGACGATTTTTGCGCGTCTTTTTCTAAAAAAGACGCAAATAGAAGATTCCTATTTCTTTCCAAAATTAAAATGAAATTTCGTAACCAAGTATAGTATAAAGTAAAACCAATAAACATTATCTTTGGCATTTTGCTATACGTATTAAAAATACATTTTTTATAACCATACGCATGAAGATTAAAATTGGACTATTGTTAATGACCACAAGTAGCCTTTTATTTACACTCCAAAGCCGAGCGCAGGAACGAGATGACCGGGCAACTATCTTAAATTTCAAAGGGATACAATACATGAGTAATGACTCGTTATTTTACACCAATTTTAGATTTCGGATGCAAAATAGACTCGGCTTCAATAATGTGTTGGATAACGAAGACAACGATAAGTTCGACGCCCGAATCCGCAGACTACGTTTGCGGATGGATGGTTACATCTATACACCTAAAATTTCTTACTCTATCCAGTTAGCGTTTACGCGCGGTGATCAGGATTTTGACGATAGCGGTGTTCCAAATATCGTACGTGATGCAGTGATTTTTTACAATTTTACTGATGACTTTTACATTTCTTTCGGACAGAATAAATTACCCGGAAATAGACAACGTGTTAACTCGTCCAGTCAATTGCAATTTGCCGACCGGTCTTTGGTTAATAGCAACTTCACGGTCGATCGTGACTTTGGTATGTCGTTTAACCTAAGTAAAAAAATTGGACAGATGCCTATCAATGCAAAAGCGGCCATCTCGACGGGCGAAGGACGTGCAGCGTTAGGGACGGATAATGGTTTAGCATATACCGGTCGTGTTGAATTTTTACCCTTGGGAGATTTCACCAACGATGGTGATTATTCCGAAGGTGACCTTGAGCGTGAAGAAACACCGAAACTTTCCATTGGAGGTGGGTATAGTTACAACGACCGCACGACCAGAGAAGGCGGGCAGCTTGGACGGTATGTAAAAAATCCGTTCACACTTAAGACCTCTTTTGCCGATGCAATCTTCAAATATCAAGGATTTGCTTACCAGGTCGAATACATGCGTCGTGACGTGGATGATCCGTTTAACATTGTAGACGACCAATTCAACCAGGTTGACGGACCTGAAGAGGAGCTAACATATGCACAAAAGGGTTGGGGTGTAAACCAACAAGCCTCCTATTTACTCAATAAAGGTTACGAAATAGCTACGCGATATACCTACATAAAGCCAGATCAACAATTACGAGATTACGAAGACCAGCTAGAAGTCATCGAGCTCGGATTAACCAAATACGTGAAGGCACACCGGCTTAAATTTCAAATCAACGCAAATTATACCGTATCCCATGGTGATTTTGGTAACAACTATAACAAGAACGCATGGGGGGGAACTTTCCAGATTGAATTGGGGATATAAAAAGGAGAATTATGAAATATTACCTCATTGCTGGCGAGACCTCTGGAGATTTACACGGTGCTAATCTGATTAAAGCTTTAAAAAAAGAAGACGCAGAAGCTAGCTTCCGTATTGTGGGTGGAGATCAGATGTATGAGGCATCTGGACAAACGCCTTTGATACATACGTCGGAAATGGCATTCATGGGGTTTGTGGAGGTGATCAAAAATCTCGGAAAAATCCGAAAAAACCTAAGGTTGGTCAAAGAGGATATTACTACGGAAAATCCAGACACCCTGATCTTAATAGATTTCCCGGGGTTTAACCTTAAAATAGCGGAATTTGCAAAAAAAATCGGTATCCGCGTTTGCTATTATATCTCGCCAAAAATCTGGGCATGGAACCAAAGTCGGGTCCATAAAATCAAGAGAGTCGTTGACCACATGTTCTGTATCCTCCCTTTTGAAGTGGATTTCTATAAAAAATATAATTATGCGGTAGATTATGTTGGTAATCCCTTGTTGGATGCGATAAGTCAATACAAGTTCAATGCCGCTTTCAAACAAGACAACGGACTCAATGAACGTCCTATTATCGCCCTGCTACCCGGCAGTCGGAAAATGGAAATTGAAAAACTATTGCCCGTTATGGTTGATTTGTATTATCTTTTCCCAGCACATCAGCTTGTTATCGCCGGCGCACCCAATTTTGATAAAGATTACTATCGGCAATATATTGGAGATTTACCAATAAAGGTCGCTTTCCACCAAACATACGATCTCCTCAAATATGCGGAAGCCGCCGTGGTGACGAGCGGTACTGCTACATTAGAAGCCGGTATATTAAAGGTTCCGCAGGTTGTGGTGTACAAAGCGAATGCGCTCACTGTGTTTTTAGCTCGCCGACTGGTGAAAGTCGAGTTTATTTCCTTAGTGAACCTTATCAACGGTTTTTTATCTGTCCGGGAGTTTATTCAAGAAGAATGTAATACGCGCACTATTGCCGACGAGCTTGGTGAGCTGATTACGAATAAAGAACACCGCACCAGTGTAATGGAAAACTATGACTTACTAGCGGAGAAACTTGGTTCACCGGGAGCATCGGAAAAAGCAGCAAAACTTATTGTTCAATATTCTTCCGATGAAGCAAACTAAACTATTTGATTTTTTGTTATTCTAATATAACGTACGCAAATAGTAGAAGTCATGAAATTAACGCACGTATTAAGTATAATCTTCCTCTTCCTAGGCGTTTCATTCCTATCGTTAGGATATGCGCAAGAGGAACATATTGCTCGATTAGAATTGGGTAAAAAGAAAAAGAAAACCTTTAGCAGCCGGGATTCTTCTGCGGTTATCTATATTGATACACTGATCATGAAAGATAGGTCGTCTTTACAATTTTACGGAAAAAAAGATGTCAAATTGATTGTAAAACATGCAGAAATCGGAAAAGGTGCATTTATTAGCGGTATAGGTGGACGAAATAACGCTTCAGACTTCGATATCGACATCAAGCTTACAAAATTGGGTTCCTTATATGTCATTGCCCGTGGGCAAGATGCGATGAATGGAACGAAGACAGACCCAAACGGCGACGGTGGTCAAGTGAATTTCAAATACGATCCGAATGGAATTACACCACAAACAGAAGATAAAAAACAAGCGAACTACGTTTATATCGATGTGTCTGCCGGTGGCCGAGCCATTAACCCTCTCTCTGATCTAAATCAGATTTATTCACGTATAGCCACATCCGCCCCTGGTCTCCGTGGTTTACCACAAGGCCAAGTTTACTCAGGTTCACCAGGCAGAGAAGGAAAGGCAAATATTACAGTAAAAGAATAACGAAAGATTAATTATTTCTTCCTACTACAATTTTCAATAAGTTATCGTAATCAAAATACGTATTCGCTATACGTTGCACATCCGCAGTAGTCATGTTGCGGATGATTTCATTATAACGTGTATAATAGGATAAGTCGAGTCCATAGAAATACACCGCTTTAAACTTATCGGCATGCGAGAAAATAGACTCAATGGTTCCTAGAATGGAACCCAGAATATAATTTTTCACCAACGCAACCTCCTCTTCAGGAGCCTGGGTGTTGTGTAAAATATCAAACTCTTTTTCTATCTCTGCTAACGTTTTATGTGTATTTGTAATGTCTACTTCCGCGGCAATCGTAAAAAAACCCGTGTGTTGCAAACTAGCAAATGCAGAGCCAATACTATAGGTAAACCCTTTGTCTTCACGGATGTTTCGCATCAAACGAGAACCAAAATAACCACCAAGAAGTGTATTCACAAACTGTATTGCCGGGAAATCGGGATGTATACGATTAATGGCTGGCATACCTAGTCGGATAGCAGATTGTAGAGCGTCCGTACGTTCTTCTATAACAGTTTTCGGTATAAAAACTGGAAATTCGGGTGTCAGGATGTTGTTTATGCGTACAGTGTTTGCCCACTGAACGTCGAACAGTTCTCGTATTTGTTTTAAAACATCACCGGTGATATTTCCTGACAAAATCAATGTGCAGTTTTGGGGTTGTATTTGCTTTTGATATAAAGCAACCAAATCCTCCTTATTTAGCTTATCATAAGCTTCTTTGGTAGGAACACGGCCGTATCTACTTTCTCCAAACAAAGTTGTGAAAAACAGCCGTCGCGCTACATATTCATTTTTTTGTAAAGATATTTGTAGCGTCTGCTTATTGTTTCGAATATATGTTTCTAGCTCCGCTTCCGGAAAAATAGCATTATTCAATATATCGTGTACAACAGGTAAAACCGCACTTAGATGTTTATTCAATGAATAAAGTGTTAATGCCGTTTGATCAAAACTATATTCCGGCATAAGATAAGCACCATAAAAATCGATTTCCGCTGCGATTTGTGCACTCGTCCGTGTTTCCGTACCTTCTTTTAACATGTGGCAAGCACAGGTATGTAGAAGAGAATTTTCTGAACCGTCGAATATATTCTGAAAAATAAATTCAGCCTTTACCAACTCTTGTGTGGGTGCATTGAAAACAAAAACGCGTAATCCATTATCAAAAACCACCTCGTCTGGTTGGACAAGAGTAATATCCTGTATGTCATGACGTAACGGTGCTATAACTCTATTCAGCATGTTGTTGTTTTTTAGCATAATAAATAAGGGTGGACGAATTTTCTGGAATAAAAATTTCTTGCGCCATTCGTTGAATAGCAGACGGTGTTATGGCAAGGTATCGATCTACTTCTTGATTATACCAATCTGCATTTCCCAGCACTTCAAAAAAAGCCAAGTTCATGGCTTTATCCAAAATAGAAAGCTCTGCAAATACCATTGTTGATTCAATTTTGTTCTTCACCTTCTGCAATTCCGCATCGTTCATCAGCTCGGTTTTCAATATATCGAGTTGGTTCCACAACAATGTCTCTGCCTCTGCCATGTCTACATGCGGTAACGGTTTCCCTTCCACAACGATAAGATTCGGGTCAATAGAACCACACACATAAGCATTCACTTCGCTGAACAGAGGCTGGTCTTTCACCAAAGCCCTATAGAGTCTAGAAGAACTTCCACGCGAGAGTATATCCGACAACAAATCCATTATCGGATAATCCGGATGCGTACGCCCTGGACCATGAAAAGCAATGTAAATGCTATTTACCGGTACATCCGCATGTACTTCCTCTCGTCTCGGAGCTAATTGCTTGGGTTCTACAGGCAATTTCCGTATGGGCTTAGGTCGCATGGGGATATCGGCAAACCATTTTTCGGCCAATGCTTTTACTTGATTAAATGTTACGTCTCCAGCGACCACCATAATGGCATTGCTCGGTACATAATGCTTAAAGAAAAATGCTTTCACATCTGCCATAGTTGCCTCCTCAATATGGCGAAGTTCCTTACCGATTGTTGCCCAGCGATAGGGATGTTCTTTGTAAGCAAGTGGCCGTAAACGCAGCCAGACATCGCCATATGGTTGATTAAGGTAACGTTGTTTAAATTCTTCACTTACTACATTTCGCTGCACGTCCAGACTTTGCTCGCTAAAAGCCAGACTCAACATCCGATCACTTTCTAACCAAAATGCTGTTTCCAGATTAGCAGACGGCAGCGTAATATAATAATTGGTAATGTCATTGCTTGTAAAAGCATTATTTTCCCCACCAACTTCCTGCAGAGGTGTATCATAGTTTGGAATGTTGACAGAACCGCCAAACATCAGATGCTCGAAAAGATGGGCGAAGCCGGTTTTATCCGGAGATTCGTCTCGTGCTCCCACATCGTATACTATATTCACACAGGCCATCGCTGTGGTATGGTCTTCGTGTACCAATACACACAAGCCATTATCAAGTGTAAAACGCTGATAATTAATCATAAAAAACTATTATAGGTTAGACTGTCCAGTCTACTCCTTTTTTTAATAAAGACAATGTTCTTTCCTCTTCCGAACCAGCTTTCGGTTTAAAATCATACGCCCAATTGGCCTGTGCCGGTAAACTCATCAATATGGACTCTATACGCCCATTCGTTTCTAATCCGAAACGGGTTCCGGCGTCATACACCAAGTTAAATTCTACATAACGGCCTCTACGTAACAATTGCCATTCTTTCTCCTGTGGGGAGAATTTACGATGTCTGTTACGGTTCACCAATTCCGTATAAGTCGGTACGAAAGTTCGGCCCAGATCACAGGAGAATTTAAAAAGCTGTTCATCGGTCAGCCCTGTTTTTTCAGGTGTTAGCTTATCGTAAAATACACCGCCTACCCCTCGTGTTTCTTGACGATGTTTAATATAAAAGTAATTATCGGCCCACGTCTTAAATTCTGAATAAAAAGTAGGATTATGTCTGTCACATACGTTCTTCATCATGTGGTGAAAAAATCGTGCATCATCTTCAATTATATAGTGCGGAGTAAGGTCAATTCCGCCCCCGAACCAACGAATATTTTCCCCTAATTCAAAGTAACGTATATTCATGTGAATTATCGGTACCCATGGGTTATTGGGGTGAATAACAATAGAAACACCCGTCGCGAAAAATTCATCCTCTTCCACTTTAAAGGATTTTTTGACGGAATCCGGTAATTTACCTTGAACGGCAGAAAAATTAACACCGCCCTTTTCTAATATATCGCCATGTTGTATAATACGTGTTCGACCGCCGCCGCCGCCCTCCCGCTGCCATAATTCTTCGACAAAGGTGGATTTTCCATCTAAAGCTTCTAACCCATGCGTAATTTCATCCTGGATGGATTTATACGTTTCGGCTATCTGTTCTTTTGTTAAACTCATTTACGTTAATTTTTCTAGCAATTTCTTAACTTCTAAATTTGCTGGCTGCCGGTGATATAAGATTTCGTAGACCATTTGGCAAATCGGCATATCCAACTGATATCGTTGAATAATGTTCTGAATACATGCAGAGGCATAATAACCCTCGGCCACCATATTCATCTCCAATTGTGCCGATTGTACCGTGTACCCCTTCCCTATCATGTGTCCAAAAGTGCGGTTTCTACTGAATTGTGAATAGGCTGTTACTAGAAGATCACCAAGATACGCTGATGTCTTAATATCCCGATCAGTCTCCGGATCTATTGCCGATAAGCAGGTTTCCATTTCCCGGATCGCGTTTGAAATCAGTACGGCGATGAAATTGTCACCTAGTCCTAGCCCGTGACATATACCTGCAGCCAATGCGTATATATTTTTAAGTACAGCTCCATATTCTACGCCAAAAACATCACCGGAAAGAACGGTATTGATATACCGTCCGCGTATAAGTGTTGCAACACGTTCGACAGTACGTTCATCTTTCCCTGCCAAGGTTAAATAAGATAGCTTTTCTGAAGACACCTCCTCGGCGTGGCAAGGGCCTCCAATAACGATGATATTTTCTAAAGGAACCTGATACGTTCTAGTCAGGTAATCGCCGACGATAAGATTATCATTTGGAATAATTCCTTTGATAGCGGATACAACAATTTTATCTGAAAAATCCTTAATTTCAACCTCTTTTAGCGCTTCTTTTAAATATGCAGAAGGCGTATTTAATACAACAATATCTGATTGTTGAACAACAGATCTTACATCCGAAAATAAACGACCAGGCTTCACGGAGACATTTACAGCACTCAAATAACGGGGGTTATGACCATAAGATCGAATATATTCCAAATCTTCTTCCTTTCTAACCCACCATAAAATATCTTTCTTTTCTGCATTATCGCCAAGCATCTTGATCATAGCCGTTGCCCAACTTCCACTCCCTACGATGCCTATCTTTTTCACAGATTCATCCATATTAGCTTCTTCCTTATAAAGGTTACAAATATACGCTTTTACAATAGATTATTTTTCGTCCTGAAAAATTGCTAATTCATTCGAATACACATGCGAAATAAAGAGATAATCTTCTTTTTCATAATAAACAAATACCTCCTATAGCTGTTTAACCACGTATATAAGCACCTCAAAATGAACACAAAAGAAAACATACCTTTTCATATACAATCCATTGATGAATCCATTAACATGCTACAAACCGATGTTTCGTCGGGTTTATCGGAAAGCGAAGCCAAACAACGATTATCCACCTACGGTCCAAACCAGCTGCAGGCCCATAAGCGTAAATCCGTCTTTCTAATGTTTTTATCACAACTACAAGATGTATTGATATATGTGCTGTTTGTGGCTGTTGTCATCACTATGTTTATGGGCGAGTATCTGGACGGCATCATTATCATCATCGTTATTTTTATTAATGCCACACTGGGGGTCGTTCAGGAAATAAAGGCTGGAAATGCAATCGAAGCATTACAAAAAATGGCAACCCCAAGAGCATTAGTGAAGCGAGACGATCACGTCGAGGAAATAGCTTCGGAAGATATCGTGCCCGGCGACATCGTTGTTATAGAAGCGGGGCGCTATATTCCGGCTGATCTACGTCTTATTGAAAGTGCAAACCTACAAGTCGATGAGTCCGCCCTGACAGGTGAATCTGTCACGGTAGAAAAAGATGCATTAAAGGTGCTTTCAGATGCCCACATATCACTGGGCGACCGTATTAATCTGGGCTATATGTCGACGTTGGTAACTTATGGACGTGGTCTTGGGCTTGTTACCGGAACAGGGACACATACAGAAATCGGCAGAATCGCCGACATATTACGTCAAGGTGATAAAATCAAAACACCGTTGGAAATTCGCCTGGATCAACTCGGTAAGACACTTGGAAAGGGGGCGCTCGCGATTAGTATGCTCATTTTTGTTATCTCTTATTTTCAGGGAAGAGATATCGCCGAGATGTTTTTAACCTCAGTTTCCTTAGCTGTTGCTGCTATTCCAGAGGGATTAGCGGCGATTGTTGCTGTCGTACTCTCCATCGGGGTAACGAAAATGGCCAAGCAGAATGCCATTATCAAAAGGCTTCCTGCCGTCGAAACATTAGGCTCTGTAAACATCGTTTGTTCGGATAAAACGGGAACACTGACACAAAACAAAATGACCGTTCAAGAGTTCTTCACCTTTACAGACAAAACACAAAAGATTGATGATACGATCAACCTATCCGCAGAAGCCCATTTGCTTTCTTCGGCCATGGTGTTGGCTTCTGATGCTACGTTGGAAAACGGAGACAGCACGGGCGACCCTACCGAAATTGCACTGCTGCAGCTAGCGGACAATTTAAAAATCGACAGAAAAGATTTATGGTCATCACAACCAAGAATAGACGAGCAAGCTTTTGATTCCAAACGCAAAATGATGTCGACCCTCCATCAACAGGAAGATAAATTCATGCTTTATGCAAAAGGTGCAATAGACAGTCTTATTTTGAAATGCAAACATGTTGTAGAAGATGGTGAAATTATCCCCCTTACGGATACGCATAAAACCATCCTTACCCATGCCGCCGATGCCATGTCGGATAAAGCTTTACGTACATTAGCCGTCGCCTACAAACCGCTGGAAAGACAAATTGATCGTGAAGATTTCGAAAAAAACTTGGTGATGATTGGCGTCGTGGGTATGATAGACCCTCCTCGCGAAGAGGTTAACGATTCGATCGCAACAGCCAAAGAAGCCGGGATCAGTACGGTTATGATCACGGGAGATCATAAAAACACGGCCTTGGCAATCGCTAAGAAATTGGGCATCGCTTCTGAACGCTCGGAGGCAACAACCGGAGCGGCGATTGATAATATGCCACAAGAAGAATTGGAGTCGCATATTGGCGAATACAAAGTATTTGCTAGAGTCTCTCCTGAACATAAAGTAAATATTGTAAAAGCTTTCCGGGCAAAAGGCAATATTGTTTCGATGACCGGGGACGGTGTAAACGATGCACCTTCGCTTCATGCCGCAGACATTGGCGTGGCTATGGGAATAGAAGGCACGGATGTAGCCAAAAATGCTTCCGACATGATCTTAGCAGACGACAATTTTTCGACCATCATCGTCGCCATCGAACAAGGACGGAACATTTACAATAACATCAAAAAGTCCGTTGTCTTCTTACTCGCCTGTAATGTTGGTGAAGTCATTACCATGGTCGTGGCAATCGCTGTGGGTTTACCTATACCGCTCATTGCGACACAGCTGCTTTGGATTAACTTATTAACGGATACGCTACCCGCCGTGGCTTTAGGTATGGATCCGGGCGACAAAGATGTGATGAAAGAAAAGCCGAGACCATTAAATGACAATTTCTTCTCGCACGGAGCCGGAAGACGTATCATCTTGGCCGGTATCCTTATTGGTCTTCTGACAATCGTTGCTTTTGCAGGTGGCTATCACGCAAAAGGATACTCTCCTTTTGCCGATCATATTCCCGAAAACATTCACGAATATGCGCGCACGTTGGCCTTCCTAACCATCATTGGCTGTCAGCTATTCTATTCATTCTCTTTCCGCCATGAAAACAAATCCATCTTCCGGGTGGGATTCTTCTCGAACCGTTACCTGTTCGGCGCCGTAGTCATCGGTCTATTGCTGCAATTGATCGTGCTCTACGTACCTTTTATGACAGCGGCTTTTAAATTAAAGGCCGTGGGAATACAAGAGTGGCTTGCTGTTTTTGGATTAAGCATTATACCATTACTGGCCAATGAAGTAGTGAAAGTTTTCATCAGAAGAAACATGAAGTAGAGACGCAGCGCCTGCGTCTCTACTTCATGCTATTTTCCGAAAACAATAGCGGCACCATTGGGTTGCAAAGTCAGTTTAACCTGTTTGTCTTTCACAACCTTGACTTGATTTTGTTTCGGATTCAATTGATGATCATCCCAATACAATACCGCTTGACCTTCGGAAAGCATCGGTAAAGAAACGGATAGATTTTTAGCTTCTGTTTCCGCATTGACTCCGGCGATATACCACGTATCGCCATGTCGACGTGCCAAAACAACGTATTTGCCGGGATATCCGTCAAGAAACACCGTCTCATCCCATGTGGTAGGCACTTCTTTCATGAAATCAATCACAAAATTGGGGTATTCCGATAGGTTATTTGGCGTGACACCAAAGTTTTGCACCGGTGTTTGGAACAGGATTGCCGTTGCCAATTGAAAGGTTTCGCTCGTTTTGCGGATAGTCCCACCATTATTCTCACGGTTATGGCGTTTGTTCAGCAATACCGGCCCGAAATCCATTGAACCCACTGCATTCCGGATAAACGGATGCAAGGTTGCGTTATACGCTTCTGTGTCGTTCGCATGCTGGGTAAATATTAAATTTTCCGACGCCAATACCGCTTCACTTCCTACAAAATTGGGATACATCCGCTCCCATCCTCTCGGTAATGTACAACCATGAAAAATAACGACTAAACCGTGATCATTTGCATCCGACAAGATATCCTCGTATAGCTGCATCGTTTCCTGCTTATCGCCACCAAAGAAATCTACCTTGATTCCTTTAACGCCTATACCTTGCATCCATGCCATCTCTTTTTTCCGTGCCACCGACGTATTCATGCGGTTTTTAGGTCCTTGTGGCGCGTCATTCCAAAAACCATTGGAATTATACCACAGACAGATCCCGACATTTTTTTCTTTTCCATAAGCGACTAATTCCTCTACTTTGTCGTGACCAATTTTTGTATCCCACCAATTGTCTACCAACGCAAATTCCCAGCCCATATTGGCAGAGAGATCGATAAATTTCTGCTGATCTTCAAAATTGATACTGTTGTCCTGCCACAATAGCCAGCTCCAGGTAGAACGTCCAAATTGATAATCTTGAGTCGGTTCATAAAGTGGTTTTACCACATCAAAAGCAATAGTCGTTTCCACAATAGGTTTGAGGTCTTTCCCAACCGTCAATGTACGCCAAGGTGTGTAACCCGGCAAATTCAACGCAGGCTGCGTACTTCCCAGTCCATTATTTTCTCCTTCTTCCGGAAAAGAAATCTGGTAAAGCCCATCTGCTGTACCTTCGCTCAATTTCGCCCCGCAATAAAGGCTACCCACACCGGTTTCCGACACCAACACCCATCCGCGGTCGCCTATGTGAAATAATGCCGGGAAGGTATACCCTACACCATATTTAGAAGGTGTACCCATAGGCTCATCCGGTACATATTCCTCTTCATAACTGGGCTTCGTTTTCATCCAACCGATCATCGGTGTGGCCTGTGGTGTCAAAAATGTCGTCGTAACATCCGGAAAATCAAAACCACTTAGCTCCTTATGGATAATTGCATTTGCGGGTTCTCCGCTTTGTGGTATACCATAACGAAACGCTACGTTGTTGTTGCTGACCTGAAAAATGAGTTCCAGTTTGAGCTTATCATTATTCTCGAATGTAAAGCTATGCTCATTTGCCTGATAATGCACCGATTTCTTTTTAATCTTCGGTTCTTCGTAACGTTCGTCTATTTGGCGGGCCTGCTGATCAACCAAGCGTAGTCCGCTAGAAAGATCCCCTAAATGCGTCTGCAGACCTAACGGTGATTTTTCGAGCATTTCCTGCCCATCCAACATAACGGAATAATATAATCGGCCCTGTCCTGCTTCCAATTGCACCGAAAGCTGACCATCCGGACTAAGCATCTTCATTTTTTCCTGCGCTTGTGCAGTAGATAGAAAGAATATGCATAAAGCGCCGTACATAAATTTTAAGTTCATATAGAAATATTTTTTTTGAGATGAAGCCATCAATTTTATTTGTTTCTAAAATCAGGCTGCCACTCGATGACATGTACTGCTGTCGGCTCGGCATCAAGCAGACCTTCTCCATCTTTTTGATCCGTTTGCTGTACGTACAAGGCTAACCGTTTTTTATTTCGCCATAGTTCGGTATCATATGTTGGCTCCCAAGCCCCCACCGAACCGGATGACAGGTCTATTATCTCAAAATTATCTTCGCGGACATCATTCAGTTTCAACACCGAAACCTTACTACCGCGTTCCTGATCCCGAAAGAGCAATAGAAGTGATGTTTTATCTCCTTTACCCGTCACTAACAGCTGAGGCCTTGAAATCGGTATTTCTTTGGTTCCGTGTCCACTTAAAGAGAAAGCGGTTTCCCGAAAATCCAATGACTTTACCTTCCATTTGCCGTTCGCCAAATAGATGATTTTATATTGCGGAACCTGCGTATCTGCGGATCGCCAATAGGTCGCAATAAACGGATTTCCGTCTTCATCCGCCGTCATAGCCGTTTGGTTAATCAATTCACTTTGTTGAGGGATCCATGCCGCATACTCCGCATTTGTCGCTGTAATGGGCAAACTATACAACGTACCATCCGTCCTTTGCCACGTTAGTCCACCGTCTTTGGAACAAGCATACGCCATATCGTGATTGCTCGCCACATCGGGTGATTCTCGCCATACCCAAGAAACATGGATCGTTCCTTTTTGATCTACATAGGCCTGCCAGTAGGCATTCCGATGTCCCTCTCCGCTGATCAAATTGGTATGCAGACGTATCCATTTTTTCTGTGCGAATTCGTATTTGTTGATAATCAAGTTACCAGCTCCGGAGCCGCCATCCCGATAGAAAAAAAGAAGATCACCATTGGGTAACGCAAAAAACTCGGGATACGTCACCCGGCTTTCTTCCGATCCCACCATAATCTCCTCTTCTCCCAATTGCAATCCTTCCGGCTCGATACTCTTCGCGTATCGCAAACGCCCATTGTGGTGATCCCAAGCAACATGCAGATAACCGTCACCATCAACCATCATGCTGATGACGTTATGCGCATCCGCCGCATGACCGCTATATGGCGTTTGTTTTACCGTCCAGCTCACGCTATCCAACGGTCGTTTTCCTAACGTCAGGAAACCCTCCCCATCATAATAGGATATAAATTGAACATGGTCATTGCTGACTAAGGAGTTTTTTCTAAATACAACGGTGTTCACGGTATTTTTAGCCCAACCCAAACCAACGTCCATCACGCGGGCGTCTTGAGGCTGCGCCAGAACAGCAATTGGCATAAAAAATATACCGACTATTACCGTGATCCATATTTTTCTGATTATATACATATGCTTTTCATTATATACATGTGGTTTTATTTATCTAAATACCGGTACATTTCCGACCCCGCCAATAAAAAAGCGCCGACACCAAAACTCGCCGTTGAATGGGAATCGACCACCTGACCCGGTATCGCTTTTTCACCAATAGGTTGTACGTAGCCCACACGTCCATCAGCTTGCAGGGCTGTTTCACTCAAAAATTTCCAGCCTGATTGTGCGGTGCGGAGATAGTCTTTTTCCGCTAAAAAGCCATTATTTATCCCCCAAAGAA
This sequence comes from Sphingobacterium arenae, assembly GCF_014692505.1. Lineage (GTDB taxonomy): Bacteria > Bacteroidota > Bacteroidia > Sphingobacteriales > Sphingobacteriaceae > Sphingobacterium > Sphingobacterium arenae. The sequence goes on from NZ_JACNYK010000002.1 coordinate 251,885, forward strand.
AACCATACGTAAAGAATGCCGTACCACTAGCTTCCGGTCCGGGTGCATGCTGTGGATCCAACATACTGCGTGTCCAATAGCCTTCTTTCTGTTGAGATGTAGCAACCGTCTCTGCCATATCCTGATAACGTTGCACATAATAATCGTAGTGCCGGTGATCCGTTGGCAAATCCTGAAGCACTTTCGCCAATCCCGCAAATACCCATCCGTCCCCACGCGCCCAAAAGTCTTTTTTTCCATTTTCAGATTTATGCTTCGGATAGACATATTTAGCATCCCGATAATACAAAGACTCCTGTTCATCATACATGATACTATCTGCATATTGCAAATAAACATACATTTTGTCAAGATACTGTTCATTACCCGTCAGCTTATATAATTTCGTCATCACCGGCATAACCATATACAAGCCATCTGCCCACCACCAATAATCGCTATTAGAGGTACCCATCTGGTATTCCATAACCTCTTTAGCCCGAGCAACCTTATGTGGTTGAGGATCCAGATTATATAGATCGATATAGGTCTGGAAACAGATCTGCCAATCACCAAAGAGAACATAGTCATCTTTTTCACCATACGAATACTTCCACTCCGTTTTGTTAGCAGATTTTGCTCCTTTCCAGGCATTATGTTCGGCCCAAGCTTCCGAATAAGCCCGATATGTTTCATTTTGGGTCAATTTATAGAGTTCCATATTTCCCGTATGGTATGCTGCGATATCCCAAAAGGACCACACAGTCGGTTTGTTATTTTCCTGCCAGTAGTTATTGACCAGGTTTAACTTCGACATCACATCCTCCTTGTTCAGCCGCTGACTAAATAGAGCTGAGGAATACAGCAATAAAAAACAAATGATAAAGTTTACACGCATCTCTTCTTTGGTTAAAATCTTTAGATTAACTTTTGTACACCCGTACGTAGCAAAGATATCTATCGTCCGTCAAAGCGATGTTCAAATAAAAACTATTTACCTCCTAAATTCAGCTCACGACGCGCATTTCTCTTTCTTTGAATCGTATTTAAACCTCTTTGACCCAAAAACCTATACTACAAACACCTTTACTGGCTAGCTTTGCATGAGCAGGCAGGAGTTTCTAAAAATAAATGTAAAAAAAACATTTAAAATAACGTGTATATTTTTTATTTTTAAACCACAATAGAAATGTACCAGCTCAGCTAGCCTCCATGTGTATTATACAAACAGATGCACCGAGGTAAACCTTATTCGATTGTAAATTATATTTGTTAGACATCCATGAATAAAAATTTGATTACATTCTGTTTGTTCCTATGCGGCACATTTTTGACACATGCACAGCCTGGCAAGCCCGTAGAGAAAGATTTTGTAGGCTATCTATTCCCTTATTTCACAGGAAATGCCGTAGAAGAAGAACAGGTACATTATGCCATTAGCAACGACGGTTTCCATTATACGGCGCTAAATAGCAATAAGCCTGTATTGAATTCCAAAGACATCAGTTCTACGGGAGGGGTCCGTGACCCGCATATCCTCCGTCGTCATGATAACGACGCTTTTTATATGGTCTTGACCGATATGACCTCTTCCAAAGGATGGGATTCCAACCGGGCACTGATTTTATTAAAATCGGAGAATCTGACGGATTGGACATCACATATCATCAATATACAACAAAAATATCCGAATCAGGAAAATCTAAAACGCGTCTGGGCGCCGCAAACGGTATTCGATGAGAAAGCGAAAAAATATATGGTATACTGGTCCATGCAGCATGGCGATGGCCCGGATATCATTTATTATGCATATGCCAACGCGGATTTTACAGATTTAGAAGAGGCACCTAAACCGCTTTTTATACCGAAAGACAAAAAACCTTGTATTGACGGGGATATTATCTACAAAAATGGCAGCTATCACCTTTTCTATAAAACAGAAGGACATGGTAATGGCCTAAAAAAGGCGATGACAGACGACTTGACTTCGGGCGTTTGGATTGAGCAGCCGGGATATAAACAACAAACGACGGAGGCCGTAGAAGGATCGAGTATTTTCAAACTGACGAATAGCGATAAATATATTCTGATGTATGATGTCTATATGAAAGGTACGTATCAATTCTGCGAAAGCTATGATCTGGATGAATTCCACGTCATCGACCAACAGATTAGTATGGATTTTCATCCACGACACGGAAGCGTGATCCCTATTACCCGGAAAGAATACCAGCACCTGTTGGCGACCTACGGTAAACCGGTGAACTTTCAGGCGGTGCAACAAAACAACCCCATATTGGAGGGTTATCATGCAGATCCCGAAATCCTTTACGCTGAAAAAACGGGTAAATATTATCTCTACCCCACCAGTGATGGGTATACCGGATGGTCAGGCGATTATTTCAACGTATTCTCCTCCGATAATCTGAAAGACTGGCAAGAAGAAGGAACCATACTAGATCTCAAAACCCAAGTACCTTGGGGCAACCGCAATGCTTGGGCTCCCGCCATCATCGAGAAGAAAGTCGGTAAAAACAAATATAAATACTATTACTATTTCACCGCAGCACAAAAAATCGGTGTTGCCGTAGCCGATCACCCTACCGGACCATTTACCGATTCTGGCAAACCACTTGTAGCGACAAAGCCGGAGGGTATACGTGGCGGTCAGGAAATTGACCCCGATGTTTTTCAAGATCCGGTAAGTGGGAAGTATTATCTCTATTGGGGGAATGGCTACGGAGCAGTTGCGGAATTGAATGATGATATGGTCTCCCTTAAAGAAAACACCACAAAAGTCATTACACCCGACGAAACATTCCGCGAGGGCTTCTACGTATTTTATCGTAACGGAACGTACTATTTCTTATGGTCAGAAGACGATACGCGCAGCGAAAATTACCGTGTGCGATACGGCATATCCAAATCTCCTACCGGCCCGATTGAGATTCCAGAAAACAACCTAATTCTGACTAAAAACCCCGAACTGGGTATTTATGGTCCTGGACATAATTCTGTTTTGCAGATTCCGGGAAAAGACGAATGGTACATCGTTTACCACCGTTTCAGTCGTCCGAATGGCATCAAAATGGGCGATGCGGCCGGTTATCACCGCGAGGTGTGTATCGATAAAATGGAATTTAACGAAGATGGCAGCATCAAACCGGTTATTCCGACGTTATAAATATTTTTCCTTACGCTTATGAAGTTAAAAAAATTGATCCGTATATGTTTCCTATCCACCGCAATAGGAACAACACTACAGGCACAGACACAAAAACAACTGGACTATTTCTCACTGAATGATGTCCGATTACTTTCCGGACCATTCAAACATGCCGAAGAGCTCGACCTGAATTACCTGTTGGAACTGGACGCTGACCGGCTACTAGCGCCTTTTCTACGCGAATCAAACCTACCTCCTCTCCGGAAAAGCTATACGAATTGGGAAAACACCGGTTTGGACGGACATATAGGTGGTCATTACGTCTCCGCCTTATCCTATATGTATGCATCCACAGGTGACGCTCGTATCAAAGAACGCTTAGACTACATGCTTGCGGGTCTCAAACGCTGTCAAGATGCCAATGGCGATGGCTATATTGGCGGTGTTCCGGAAGGGAAAGAGCTTTGGGATGAGGTTAGACGAGGCGAGATTAAAGCCGGTGGATTTAGTCTAAATGGTAGATGGGTTCCCCTGTATAACATCCATAAAACATACGCTGGTCTCCGTGACGCTTATTTAATGACGCGTGATGAGACTGCCAAGGAGATGCTGATCAAGCTGACCGATTGGGCAATCGCGCTGATAGACCAGTTGAGCGATGAGCAGATACAGGATATGCTACGCAGTGAACATGGCGGACTTAATGAAACGTTCGCTGATGTGGCGGCAATTACGCAAAACCCAAAATATCTGACACTCGCCCGTCAATTTAGTCAACGTGCAGTATTGCAACCGCTATTGGATCAAGAAGATCACCTGACCGGTAAACATGCCAACACGCAAATACCAAAAGTATTGGGTTTCAAACGTATTGCTGATATTGCCCATGATGAGCAATGGGCAGACGCAGCTCGGTATTTTTGGGAAAATGTCATCGAACGGCGTTCGGTATCTATTGGAGGGAATAGTGTCAGCGAACATTTTAATCCCGTAGACGACTTTTCCAAAATGCTGCAAAGCATCGAAGGTCCCGAAACCTGCAATACGTATAATATGCTGCGCCTGACCCGTATGTTGCATCAAACAGACCCCAGAGGCAAGTACCTCGATTATTATGAGCGAGCGCTATACAATCACATCCTCTCCACGCAACATCCGGAGACTGGAGGATTGGTTTATTTTACGCAAATGCGTCCGGGACACTACCGGGTATACTCGCAGCCGCATACCAGTATGTGGTGTTGTGTTGGATCTGGCATTGAAAATCATGCGAAATATGGGGAGATGATCTATGCACATCAGGATGACAACCTGTTTGTGAACCTATTTATTCCTTCCAAACTGAACTGGCAGGAGAAAAACGTCGAGTTCATCCAAGAAAATAATTTCCCCGAAGAGAACAAGACACAATTTACGGTCTATCCTAAATCTAAAACGAATTTTGCACTACATATACGTAAACCCAGCTGGGTAAAAGATGCACCCACAATCTTGCTGAATGGCAAACCGTTTCAAGCCTCTTCTGACAAAGACGGATGGATTACGATGGACCGTACATGGGCAGCAGGCGATCGGATATCCGTCGAGCTTCCGATGGGAATCTATACCGAGCAACTGCCCGATCGCTCAAATTACTACAGTCTCTTGTATGGACCGCTTGTATTGGCAGCTAAAACGGGAACGGAAAATATGGATGGCCTCTTTGCAGATGATAGCCGAATGGGTCATGTTGCCCATGGCAAACAGATTCCTTTGCGGACTATGCCCATCCTAACGACAGCGCCAGAAAACATTCCGAACTTGGTAGAGCAGGTAGAAAACACACCGCTACACTTTACGCTAACCGGGTTGTACAGTGGAACGGAACAGCATAGCATGGAGCTCCAGCCATTTTATCAAACACATGACAGCCGGTATATCATTTACTGGCCACAAGCTACCGCAGAGGAGCTTGCCGCCCTGCAAGAGAAAACAGAACGGGAAGAAAAAGAATCCTTACGCCTAGCCGACATCACGATTGATCGGGTCGTGAGTGGGGAACAACAGCCTGAGTCGGATCACTTCATCAAGGAAGAAAATACGCAAGCGGGAAGCATCGAGGATGTACGTTGGCGGGAAGCAAAAGGTTGGTTTAGCTATACGATCAAAACAAATCCAAAAGAAAATGTACAACTGTACATCAGGTACCTGGAAGAAGAAAATCGGAAAACAAACATCTTTATCCACGATCAGGAAATCGGAAAACTGAAAGCAGATCCAACTACATGGAATGAAGTGAAAACAGCTGTTATTTCGATTCCGCAGACATGGAACCAAAGCAGCCCTTTGGAGGTAAAAATTTCGACCGATGATGGTGCAACCAGTCATAAGATATTGGAGATACGCGTGATTAAAGAAGAATAAAGTTAGAACGTTAAAAACTCTCTAACTTCTTTAGTAACTTTAGCCAATTATATAAACATAAATAGTGACCAAAGCATTTTCATATTGTTTTTCTTTTTTTCTTGTTGTTATTAGTGAGATAGGCTCTTCCTTCGCACAACAGATGGGGATTACACCAGTAAAAATCGCGCAGGAACTCCCCTCATTGACCGTGAATAGAACGTTTCAAGATCACGAAGGTTATATTTGGTTTGCGACAGCCAACGGCCTTAGCCGCTTTGATGCTTTTAATCTCTTGACCTTCAAACTAGCCGATGAAAATGGGAATACCGTAACGAATCAAAATATATTGGCCATCAACGAGATAGACAGAAATATTTTATTGGGTACCGAAAACGGCGTGTTTATATTAGACAAGAGAACATACCGCATGACCCGCTTTCCGGACGAGCAACTTAAAGACCGTAGGGTTGCCGCGATTATGGTAGACAAACAATCGAGGGTATGGTTTGGAGCCGATAATGGGATTTATGTATATAACAAGGATTTACGCTTACACGACAAATTTGAGCAGGGATCCGACACAAAAAAATTCATCCCTCCGGGTACAGTGAATACCATCTTTCAAGATCGAGATGGCGAAATATGGACGGGTATATGGGCAGCAGGTCTTCACAAACTCGATACGAAGACAAACACATTTAAAGCTTTTCCGGCGATAGGTCAGTCAAACAGTCCTTTTAAAATTGCACAGGACGATCGAGGACAATATTGGGTCAGCACTTGGGGGGATGGTCTTTTTCTTTTTAATCCAGATGATCCGGAAAACATGTACCGGGAAATCATCATCAAAAATAAAAGAAGAGGCGTTGGAAAAGAAGGGTTGGTGTATAACATCGTACAAGATCATATCAAAAAATATATCTGGGTGCTATCTTTTTCGGGTATCTCCACCTATCGCTATACCGACGGTGGTGATATCGAAGAGGTAGACCTGTCCGATCTTTTTCAACATACGTCTAATTTTTTTCAAGATATCTATGCTGATCTTTCGGGTAACCTATGGCTTGCGATTAACGGAGAAGGCATTTCAACCATCAGCTTCGACAGGCCTGTTATGCGTAGTTTCACCTTACCACAGGTACAACAACGGTATCATATTTCTCCGAACATCAATATGCTATATCGAGACCGCGAGAATCAATTGTGGTTTAACCTAGAGCGTATCGGCCTTGGAAAATATACGCCTCAAAAAGACGAATTAGAGACATATAGCAACCTCCGCTTTAAAGATTTAATATCCTTACGCGCGGTCAATTGCGCGTTAGAATTGGCAGACGAACTATGGGTAGGCGCGGCATATGAATCTATAATAAACGTCTTTCATAAGCGAGGTAATGATATTTCGCTACACCGAAGTGTCAACTTATCGCAGTATGCCGACGATATAGGCATCCCGCGCCAGCTCTTTCCCGACAGCAAGAAAAATCTGTGGGTTGGCACCACCCGTGGCGTGGTATACAAAAAACAGGGAGAAGAACAGTTTTATCGGGTAGCGGATATTGACGGCGACATTGTCGCGATCGCCGAGGATCATCAGGGAAAAATATGGATTGCAACGAAGGATCACGGCATTTATCAAATAGATAGCCAGCTCTCCTGGAAGCCAACGAAACGAATCGGACAACAAACAGCTGGACTACACAGCGACCAGATCGAAACGATGGATGTGGATAATCGGGGATACCTATGGATAGGCACCAAAGACAACAGGCTACTTACTTTTCATACGGAGCGTGGAGAGATTGAAGAATATGCCAACAAGCAGCTTTTTTCCTCAAACCAAATTCTGCACGTCGTGTGTCTGGATAGTACCGTGTGGGTTTCTACAACCAGAAACGTTTATAAACTATTTCCTACAGATAAACGTATTTTTGAATACAGCGCCAGTGATGGGGTTCCGGTTAACATGTTTACAAAGGGAGCGTACGCCGTTGATAAGAAAGATAAAAACGTTTACTTTGGTGGGAATAATGGTATTGTCCAATTCTGGGAATCCCCTTTTGCACCGAGCCACCAATCGCCTGTTGTCATTTCCGACATTAAAATCAATAACCAATCTGCCCTCCTCTATTCTCTTCATAACAAATTCGATTTTCAAGGGAAATCACTGGTATTGGATCCGGAAGACCAAAGTTTGGAAATTCTGTTTTCTTCATTAGAATATACACATCCGAACAAACTACGATATGCCTACAAATTGGAGGGTGTAGACAAAGACTGGGTATATGCTCCGCGAGAACGCTTATTCGCAACCTATAACAATTTAGGCAAGGGAGAATATACCTTCCTGATCAAAGCAACAGATCTAGACAATCAGTGGCGTTCGGAAGTCACCCGTATACAAATCCGAAAGAAGCCGGCTTTTTATGAAAGTAATTTGGCCTACCTCTTGTATACGTTATGTGCCTTGGGCATGGCATATATCGCCATTCGGTTCTATACCAATCGTCTCCAATTGCGAAGCGATCTCCGGATTGCCCAAATCGAAAAAGATAATGCCCATAAACTGGTTCAAACCAAGCTAAGCTATTTTACAAATATCTCCCACGAGCTATTAACACCGCTTACCATTATCTCCTGCCTGATCGATGACGTGCAGATGATTACCAAAAGGAACCTGACACAATTTGATAAAATGCGTTTTAATCTAGATCGGCTAAAACGGCTTTTACAACAGATTTTGGATTTCAAACGAGTGGAGAATCAACAAATGGCACTACGTGTTGGTCGGGAAAATCTGATTACTTTTATTAGTAATATCTGCACCATCTATTTCAGTCCGTTGGCAAAACGGAAAAACATGGCGTTTGAAGTTATTCAAGGCGATTGCATACCTGAAGGCTATGTAGATGCCGACAAACTCGATAAGATTATCTTCAATTTACTTTCCAATGCATTCAAATACACGGCCGACGGTGGACGCATACAACTCTCCTTTCATACGGAGCACCTCAACGGAACTACACATCTGATCGTTAGCGTGCAAGACACCGGGATAGGGATCGCGCCGAGCGAACTCGACAAGATATTTATCCCGTTTTACAACAACAGGTTGGCTAGACAACAGGAGACTAACGGAATCGGGCTGGCCTTGACCAAGGAACTGGTAGAGCTGCATCACGGGACTATTGAAGTGGATAGCATCGTGGGTAAAGGATCGACATTTTATGTCCGAATTCCGGTTGAAAAAGAGGTCTATACCGCCGAGGAACTCCGCGAACTGCACGATAGCTTTATCGATTCGGACAATCTAATGACGGAAGCGAACGAGTTACCGCAGGATCTTTCCCAACAAGAAAAAGGTAAAAGTGACGTCCGGATATTATTGGTCGAAGACAATGAAGATCTGCTTCAAACCGTAAGAAGTCTGTTATCAAGAACTTATCAGGTTTATATTGCCCCACAAGGTGAAGAGGCTTTGGCCATTTTGAAAGACGAGGAAATAGATATCGTTGTCAGTGATATCATGATGCCGGTTATGGACGGACTAACGCTTTGTCGTCGGATAAAACAAGATTCGGAAATAAACCATATCCCGGTTATCTTACTGACTGCTAAAAACAGTATCGACGACCGGATTGAATGTTATCAGGCAGGTGCTGACAGTTACATCAGTAAGCCTTTTGACTTGAAAGTATTGGAAGCGCGTATACACAGTTTCTTAATCCACAAGCGCACCAAGCAGGAAGATTTCAAAACGAATCCACAGATTAATATCTCTTCGCTGGATTATACGCCACAAGATGAGCAGTTCTTGGAAAAAATGATTGCGGTGGTGGAAGAACACTTAACCAACGATCAATTTGATGTGGTTGCGCTTAGTCACGAATTAGGTTTATCGAAATCGACCTTGTATCGGAAGACCAAAGCACTGCTGGATTTATCGCCAAGTGAGTTTATCAAAAATATCCGGCTCAAGCATGCCTGCCAAATGATGGATAAAGACAAGTCCATTTCAGTTAGTGAAGTTGCTTTTGCGACAGGATTTTCAGATCCACGCTATTTCTCCACCTGCTTTAAAGCCGAGTTTGGGATGACACCTTCGGAGTATCAGAAGCAAATCGCGAAAGAAAGATAGACTACGGTTGTTGATACACCCGCACATAATCAACTTTATAGCGATTGGGGAATTTCGTATCGTTGAGTTCGCCCCCATTCATTCCTCCCATAGCCAGATTAAGTAAAATATAATGTGGCTGTTTAAACGGATTAAAACCCGAACCGTCTTTATTGTGTAGCTTGCTCATTGGTTCTTTGATCATCAGCTCATCATCCACATACAAAGCGATGTATTCCGGCGTCCAGTCCATTCGCCATACATGGAAATCATCGGCCCATGACTTTCCTCCCAACGCTTCGATACTACGGGTTTTACTATACCACTCAGCGTTCCAACGTGTAGATGTGCCACAGGCGATATTAGCTAAAATCTTTCCCTCGTAATACTCCATGATATCGATCTCTCCGTTGGATGGCCATTCTTTGTCGACACCCAATGTCCAGAATGCGGGCCACAAGCCATCACTGACATCAATCTTAGCCCGCATCTCAAAACGGCCATACAGCCAGCTTTTCTTCCCGCCGGTATTGATCGACGATGAGGTATGTGTAATATATTCCCTCTTTCTCCCCCAATGATTGGAGGAAGGATCATAGGTTGGGTTTTTCCTTTTTTCTGCTCTAGCTTCGATAATCAGGAGGCCATTTTCGCACCAAGCATTATCCTCCTGATACCATTGCAACTCCTGGTTACGGGCAAAACCATTTTCGAAGTGCCAATATGCAGGATATACCTTTCCATCCTGATCAAACTCATCAGCCCAAACCAGTTCGTATCCTTCATTTTTATATTTATTTGCGCTTTTTTGGGCTTCCGCCTGCATGGTAAATAATACTATGCAAGCGGTCAATATTGTTAATCTCAGTCTGTTCATATTTATCTGTTTATTGCTTTGATCTTATATGTTACTCAAAATTGGTCAATTTCAATGCTTTATATGTCGATTATTCATTCAAATATGTAGAAAACACAACCATCTTCCTGATTATACGCCGATAATCGATCAAAACAGGGGGTAAACTCGTCTTAAAACAAGGTTATTATCGTTTTTCCAATATTCTTGTTCAATCCATCTCGGCGACATCAAAAACAACAGTTTGAAACCAAATCAAACGATTTTGAAGCGATGTTCGCACTAACGAGACACACATTATACGTAAACTTGTATTGGAGTAAACAATAAAATAAACAGAAACGAATAGCATTAAAACGATTATCTCATGAAGAAAATGACCGGCGCGTATACATACTTAACCGTCCTACTCATAGCCTTGTTATCTTATAATGATATGATGGCACAGAATACAGCATTCTACCCCGGAAAACTATGGTTTGACAACAACCAGCGATTGATCAATGCCCATGGGGGCGGTATTTTATACCACGAGGGGCAGTATTATTGGTTTGGAGAACATAAAGGAGAGCGTTCTAATGCAACGTGGGTAGGCGTCACCTGTTATTCGTCATCCGATTTATACAATTGGCAGGATGAAGGAGTTGCTTTAGCTGTTAAGAAGGACGATAAAAGCCCGATTGCCGCAGGAAGTACTATCGAACGCCCCAAAGTCATTTATAATGCCGCAACGAAAAAGTTTGTCATGTATTTCCATCTGGAACTAAAGGGACAGGGATATGATGCCGCACATGTGGGCGTAGCGATAAGCGATACACCTACAGGCCCCTACCAGCTCATTAAAAACGGCCGGGTAAACGCGGGCAAATGGCCGTTGAACGTGACAGCCGCACAACAGACGGCGACAGATAAACCTGAAGATTATCAATGGTGGACAAAAGAATGGACAAAAGCTATTGAAAACGGACTGTTTGTACGTCGTGATTTTGAAAGCGGACAGATGTCTCGTGATATGACACTTGTTGTAGACGATGATAACAAAGGTTATCACATTTACGCTTCGGAAGATAACCTTACGTTACATATAGCGGAATTGACGGAAGATTATTTGGACTATACCGGAAAATATGTCCGGATTGCTCCGGCCGGGCACAACGAAGCACCTGCAATCTTCAAGAAAGACGGACGGTATTTTATGATTACCTCTGGATGTACGGGCTGGGATCCCAATGCTGCACATTTATTAACGGCAGACAATATCCTCGGCGAATGGACATTGCACCCTAACCCTTGTATCGGAAAAGATGCTGAGCTCACCTTTCATTCCCAAAGCACCTATATCCTACCGATAGCCGGCAAGAAAGAAGCCTTTCTCTTTATGGCTGATCGATGGAAACCAAACAATCCCATCGACGGGCGTTACGTTTGGCTGCCGATCTTATTTGAAGATGGCATGCCGGTGCTGAAATGGTTTGACAAATGGGATTTAAGTGCTTTTGATTAAAAAAAATCAGATAACATTTTTACAATATGCTTTTGGGAAAGTTTCAGTTGCTATTGGTATTATTTTTATTGGGATGGGGTATTTCCTTTTCCCAGCCCAAGCAGTACAAAATACTTTCACTTGAACAGGGTATATCTAACATCAACGCGCTCAGTGTCGTACAGGATGATCAAGGTTTTATATGGGTAGCTACCGAATTAGGGCTTAATCGGTTTTCCGGCAACTCCTTCAAGCATTATTACAAGTCGGAGCAATTAGATGGATCGTCTGTCAACAGCAATGAAATCAACAAGTTGCTATATGATGATGGCCATATATACATCGGTACGAGAGCTAACGGACTCAATATATTTGATATTCAGAAAGGTGTATTTTCTTATTTTACCCATGATCCCGACGATCAGAACGCTATCGCGACAAACGATATCACGGATATGATCAAAGGCATAGACGGCCACATTTGGCTATCTACCTATCACCGAGGTATACAACGTTTTGATATTGCCACCCAAACATTTACACATTTTGGTACGGAGACTATCCCTGACCTGCCGAGTAACAGTATATGGTCCGTGGCACAAGATCAGCAAGGCAAACTTTATAGTGGACATGTAAATCATGGTGTTTCTATATTTGATGCCAAAACAGGAAAATTAGAGAACCTCCATACGCAGAATACAGCTGGCGCTCTCCCCCACAACGAGGTGAAGATACTTTTTTGTGATAGCAGAAATAACATTTGGATAGGTACAAAAAAAGGTCTAGCGGTGTATACCCCTCACAACAAAAAAATTCGGCATGTACCGCTCCATTCTACAATAGGCAGTGCCAACGAGCCATTTGTACATACTATTCGGGAAATCGGCGAGGATATATGGGTGGGAACGGAACCTTCCCGCGTTTATGTTTTAACACCTCATTACAATAGAGATCAAGAATTCCTATACGTCGACAATGTACGTTCAGTTGATATTAGCAATTCCATTTCTGTTCAGGATATGATAGTCGACGAATTTGGAAATGTCTGGTTAGCCTTATACGGCAGTGGATTGGGTTTCGCCAGCCATTTTACACCCTTTTTCCAAACGCTTCCTGATTTAAAAGCCGTCGTTAGTGGAATAGTTATCGATCGACAAAATACAGGCTGGTTCATTACGGAAGGATCTGGACTGCTTAGATGGGTCGCGGATAAAAATCTTGTAGAGGAGGTTAAAGCACCCGACAACATACGCGATCACACTTTTCTAACGGCTTATCAAGATCGACAGGACAACATATGGCTAGGATTAGTCGATAAAGGTGTCACTCGGTTTCATACACCTACAAAACAATGGTACAAGATTGAACTCGATGGAGAATTGAATGAAGTACGCGCCATTCTGGAAGATCAAAACGGAAAGATCTGGCTTGGCACCATAAATGGATTGGTCATTTATGACCCCCTATCCCAAACGTTCGAAAAATTACGTATCAACATACCATCGTTGGGTGATTACGCTCCGCGTTCACTCGTAGAAGACAGTTCTGGGAATATCTGGGTGGGAACTTATGGACAAGGTGTTTATGTGTTTTCTGCCGAAAATCGTACATTGATTGCCCACTTCGATACCCATAGCGGACTTAGAAGCAACAGCATTAATCACCTGTTCCGGGACAGTGAAAACAACATCTGGATTGCGACCAATGAGGGTATGGCGGTGCAATACGCAAAACAAGAGCTCGGCACATTGAACAATATTATTCCGCCTAAACCCAACGCCTGGCTATTTATACAAGCCATTGCCGAAGATCGAAATGGAAATATTTGGTGCTCTACTAAAGCCGGCCTACTGCGGTACGTGCCAAAAGACAACCGTTTTTTTAGTTATGACCAAGACTTTGGTATCCCTTTAGGTGGGTTTAAAAACAGCAGTGTGGCGACTAATAAACAGCATTATCTCTTCTTCGGCATGCAAAATGGGATATGTTTTTTTGATCCAAAAGAAATACCTATTCAACTCCCCATATCCCCCCTCCATATTCGAAAGTTCACCACCTTCCGTAGCGGAGATTCTCCTTTACAGGAGGAGAAACAAACTTATGGCATCCAACAACTTCGGTTATCTTATCAGGAAAATAGCTTCAGTATAGAATTTAGTGCTGCCGATTATGCCCTACACGGACTGATGGAATTTAGCTACCAGCTTCAAGGCTTTGACAGCGACTGGACGAATATCGGAGGTGAACAGGTTTTGAATTTCAGAAATATTCCATACGGAAACTACGACCTACTTATACGTGCACGATTAAAAAATGAAAACTGGTCGGGTGATGTCACACGTCTATCGATCAATATTACGCCACCCTACTACCTTAGTTTGTACGCAAAGGCACTCTATATCCTAATGGCGAGTGGCATTGCTTTTGCCATTATCTTTTTTTATCATCGGAAGATCAAAGCCGAAGGGGAATTACGACTAAAAAAACGAGAACATCAACAACAGCAGCAGCTTGCAACAGAACGCCTGCATTTCTTCACCAATATCACACACGAACTGCGGACGCCACTCACGCTTATCTTAGGACCGTTGGACGATCTGCTACGCGAGAACAATCTATCCACAAAACAAAAAAAATTAGTACAGGTGGTTCAAAAGAGTTCGAACCGTCTGTTTAATCTGGTCAATCAATTGTTGGAATTCCGAAAAGTAGAATCACGACACAAACCACTTGTACTCGGTGAAGGCTATTTAGGAGAGGTGGTGCAAGATCTCGTTCATAAATATATGGAATTGAACGTCAAAGATACGCTACAGATACGTTGTAAGCTACCCTCTCCAGATTTACGTACGACGTTCGACGCCGAAATTATCCATATTATTTTAGACAATCTGTTGTCTAACGCCTACAAATATACCAACACGGGTGCGATCGATGTACAGCTAACGTATGAACAGGATCAGCTCAATACCTGGTCCGTGCTGCGTGTAAAAGATACGGGATGTGGCATTCCTGAAGAATATTTGGAACGCATCTATGATCGTTTTTTTCAAATTGATCATCAAGCACAACCGGGGACCGGAATTGGTCTGGCTATGGTCAAGGAACTGGTCGCCGTACATTATGGAAAAATCGATATAAAAAGTAAGGTTGGAGAAGGCACTGAATTTTGTGTCCGCTTGCTAACCAACCACATTGAAATTACACCTCAACATGAGAAAATGGCCGATGATACTATCCATTTGGAAAATGAAGATTCGCAACCGGTTATTTTAATCGTGGAGGACGATGTCGATTTAAGAAATTATATAGTCGCTTCTTTAGAAACACATTATACCGTCCTCTTGGCAAACAACGGCATCCAAGGCTTGGATGCCGCAACCAAACATATCCCAGATCTTATTATCAGCGATGTGATGATGACGGGTCTAGATGGATTTGAAATGGTCGGGAAGCTCAAGGAAAATCGTTCCACCAGCCATATTCCGATTATTCTATTTACAGCAAAAGATCAGGAGATAGACCGACAACGAGGATATGAGCTGGGCGTAGATTCATATTTAATTAAGCCTGTACATGCGGCTTTGTTGCATAAACGCATTGAAAATATTTTATCCAATCGAAAGAATATCCACAACTATGTGTTGCAGAAACTACCTTCAAAGACAGCGAAACCTACGAATGAATTGGATACCGACCTTTGGAAGGAAAATACCTTCGTTCAGGAATTTGTAGAAATCGTAGAACGCTACATGCAGGATGATGTATTAGATGCCGCCAAGCTAGCAGAAAAAATGAACATGAGCCAATCGACACTGTATCGAAAACTCAAAGCATTGACCGGAAAAAACATCAATCAGCTGGTTCGTAAGATACGTATTCAAAAAGCTGCCACCCTGCTTCAATCCGGCCGATACAATATTACTGAAGCTTCCTTTATGGTGGGGATACATAGTACTATTTACTTCCGCCAATGTTTCAAAGAGGAATTTGGCCTACTACCTTCCGAATATCTAAAAAACGCCTCAGAAAGCAAATAAAACCAATATTTTGACGAAAATACTATCGAAATCTGACGGATTTATATATGTCCCATAAGTCGATAATCTGTTATGTTTGAAGTGCGTTTTCAATTATAAATTTGATAATAATCTACACTGAAGAAAATAAGCTTCTTATACATTCCATGTTTCTTTATTAGCTATTGAACCGCAAAATAATTAACAAAACTAAATATTATGGTAAATTTTAAACCTATTCTTTTACATGTACTGGTATGGATACTACCACTATTTGTGCATGGACAGCAAACATTTACGGGGAGTGTCGTAAATAATAACAACGATCCCATATCCGGTGCCAGTGTACTTATTAAGGGTACATCAAACGGAACCACCACCGATGCTTCAGGACGATTTAAATTTACGGGACAAGGCGATTCACTGCTTATTTCCTACATAGGATATAAATCGCAAACGGTCTCTATCGCCGGAAGAACAAATTTCAGTATTCGTTTGGACAGTGATGATCAATTTTTATATGATGTAATCGTAGTGGGCTATGGTACACAATCCCGTCGAAATGTGACCGGTGCGGTAAGCGATATCAAATCAGAGGATATCGTTCGCTCCTCTTCCACCACAATGGCCGGGGCACTTGCGGGGAAAGTACAGGGTATCTCTGTACGGGCAAAAGATGCCCGTCCCGGAAAAGGAGCTGCCATTGAGATTCGGAATATGGGCACCCCTTTATACGTGATCGACGGAATTCCTTATGGTGGAGCTTCTGGTAACGACTGGGTCGGTTCGACAGAAGTTTCAGGAGCAGATGCATTCAACGCCCTTAATCCAGAAGATATCGAAAGCATCTCCATATTGAAAGATGCTTCTGCTGCCGTCTATGGCTTGCGGGCAGCAAATGGCGTTGTATTGGTAACAACAAAAAAAGGTACAAAAGGTGAAACGACCCGCGTAAACGTCAATGGCTATTTTGGCTGGCAAAACCTTACTCGATTTCCTACTCTGGCTAATGCCGCACAGTATGTAAGGGGAAAGATAGAAACCGCACAAAATGAGAGAAGAAATCCTGCGGAGGTCTATAGCCCCGAAGAATACGCGAAATGGCAAGCAGGCACAGAGCCTGGTTATCAGGGATACGATTATTACGATATGGTGGTCCGCAAAAATATTCCACAGCGCTATATCAATGCTAATCTCAATGGTGGATCGGAGAAATCAAATTATTTTCTTTCTATAGGCCGCACTGACCAAGAAGCTATGATCCGAGATTTCCAATATAACCGAACCAATTTACAGGCCAATATGGAAGCAACCGTTTTGAAAGGATTAACGATCGGTTCGCAAATCTCTGGACGACAAGAGAAAAGTGAAGATGTCGGTTTACCGGGAGGTGACGGCTATTTTTCTTCTATCTTAGCTATTTTTAAAAATCGTCCTGTCGTCGGTCCTTACGCAAACGACAACCCGGAATACCCAAATCATACACATGATTTTGCTTATAACCCGGCTATTTTTAGTAGGGATATCGCTGGCTACAAAGACAACTTGTACCGCAATGCCAATATCAACCTCTATGCACAATACAAATTTGATTTCGGTCTGTCGGCCAAGGGTACAGTATCCTATAATTACACGAACAATAAATTTGATGGATTTCAATACACGTATGACGTGTACACTTACGAAAATGACGCGTATCGTCGTAGTCATGGTACAGACTCCCGCTGGCGCTACCAAACAGAGCGCGAAGTCGTTAACCGATATGCGCAATTCCAATTAGATTATAACAAAACGTTCCGCGATCACGCCCTTTCTGCTACCTTCGGATATGAACGGTCTGATTACGATCGCAACTACTTGGAGATGGGATCCAACCCAAGCAATAATTATCTTCCATTGATGCAATTTGATGAAATGAACTCGTTTAACGATCGATGGAATTATGAAGCACGCGCTGGCTATATCGGTCGTGTAAACTATAATTATAAAGGTAAATATCTCGTCGAAGCGTTAGGACGCTATGATGCTTCCTACCTTTATGCGCCTGGGAAATACTGGGGGTTCTTCCCAGGAGTATCTTTAGGTTGGCGCATATCAGACGAAACCTTCTTTGAGTCCCTAAAAAATACCATTGACGATCTCAAGATCAGGGCATCTGTCGGACAGACAGGACTTGAACAGGGTGTGAACATGTTTGGTTTCTTAAGCGGGTATAATTGGAATCAGGGAAGTGCTGTTCTTGATGGCGAGTATGTGAATGGTTTACGTCCTCGCGGATTGCCAGTAACTAATCTTTCTTGGGTAAAAAATACAAACTATAATATCGGTCTTGATCTCGCTATGCTACAGTCGAGACTAACGGTAACAGCCGATCTTTTTAAGATTATCCGAACAGGAGCTCCGGCAGCACGCTATGATGTCCTGTTACCGAGTGAAGTAGGCTACGGATTGCCAAACGAGAACCTGAACAAAAACGGTTACTACGGTGCCGAAGGTATCATTACCTATCAAGATCGCGTAGGCGAATTAAATTATGTGGTGAGCGGAAACTTCACCTTCTCTCGATATCGAAGTATCGAAACTTATAAACCGCGTTTCGATAATTTCTGGAACGAATACCGAAATTCTGCGGAAGACCGTTGGGGAGGCGTTTGGTGGGGATATCAAGTAGTAGGCCGCTTTCAATCCGAAGAAGAAATTCGTAACCACCCGATAGATAACGATGGTCAAAACAATGCTAGCCAGCTTCCAGGCGATTTCATCTATAAAGATGTGAATGGCGATGGGATCATCAATGGCTTAGACGAGCGCCCTATCGGCTATCCGACAGGATGGGCACCAATGATGAGTTTCGGGGGGCGTATCGGATTAGACTACAAAGGTGTCGACCTAAATATCGATTTTTCCGGTGGGTCCATACAATCTTGGAACCAAGATTACGAGTTACGAAATGCTTTCCATGGCGGTGGAAATTCACCCGCTTATCTGTTAGAAGATCGTTGGCATCGTGAAGATCCCTATGATCCAAATAGCGAGTGGATTTCAGGATATTATCCTGCTATCCGCGAAGGCCATTCTGGACCTAACGCTAGAAACAGTGATTTTTGGCTCACCAATGTCCGGTACCTGCGTGTACGTAATTTAGAACTTGGGTACAGCTTGCCTAGTCCGATTTTAACGAAAATAAAAGCTAATAAAATCCGAGTATATGTACGAGGCTCCAATTTATTCTCGTTCGACAATGTAGGAAAATTCCAGATCGACCCTGAAATAGAAGCACCTGCAGCTGTAGTATATCCCCAACAGCGTACTTTCTTAGTCGGTTTTAACTTCACATTCTAACGTATAAGACATGAAAAATATATTTATTACAATATCTTTGATGACCCTGCTTCTCACAGCAGGTTGCAAACATGAGGATTGGTTGCATCGTGATCCAAAAGACATTATTACAGATGAACAATTATGGAACGACCCTGTATTGCTCACTTCTCTATTAGCCAACTATTATGATCGCCTTCCGCAATTACACGGCGTGTTCAATACAGGAGGCATGTCGGAGATCGACGATGCGATGTGGTCCGGTCACCGAGACCAGAACTGGCGAAATGATTTCCAATATGGGGATGATTACGGCCGCTATTGGGACTATGCACTAATCCGGGATATTAACCTTTCCTTGGAGAATATTGAGGAACATTCCGTAAGTATCGAACCGGAACAAAAGGAACTTTTCATAGCAGAACTGCGTTTTATACGAGCCTTCGTTTATTTTGAACTTGTAAAAAGAATGGGAGGCGTTCCCTTAGTTACCGAACAGTTGATTTACGACTTCGGAGGCGACCCTACTTATTTACAAATACCGCGTTCTAAAGAACATGAAATCTATGATTTTGTATACGATGAATTAGAGGCCATTAAGGATAATTTAGCCTTGAACAGTGGTAGCAGGACACGTGCTAACACCGTAACAGCTCTGGCCCTACAAAGTAGAGCTATGCTTTACGCCGGCTCTATTTCGAAATACAATGCGCTAATGGGCTCTCCAATATCCACTCCGGGCGGCGAGGTTGGCATTCCGGCATCGATGGCTAATGATTATTATACAAAATCACTTACTGCTTCAAAAGCGATCTTAAGCAATTCCACCTATAGTCTCTATGATGCCAACAGCGATAAAGGAACAAATTTTTATGATATGCTCAATACCAAATCGACGACGGAGGTAATCTTCGCCAAAGATTTTAAACAAGGTGTAAAATCCCATTGGTTTACGTATGACAACATCGTAAAAAGTTTCACAGAAGACAACGAGTCGTCATCTACCTTGACACCGTCGTTAAGCTTCGTCGAAAGTTTCGATTATTTAGATGGCAGCAAAGGTTCCTTGCGCATTAAAGACGGCTCGGGAGATTATATCCGTTACGAACATCCTGCAGATTTATTCGCAGACAAAGACCCTCGTTTAGCAGGAACCGTCGTATACCCCGGAGCAACGTTCAAAGGCCGTGAAGTAAGTATGCAGGCTGGCGTTGCTGTCTGGGAGAATGGACGCTACCAGTTCCGCACCTCCGCGCGCTTAGGTGATCAGTTTGAATATGACGACGGCGGTACAAAACGACAGGTATTATGGACCGGATTTGACGGTCCGTCTGACAATGCACAAGACGTTAGTAATACGGGATTTTACATCCGTAAGTTTGTGAGTGATGCTGCTGGTGCCAGTGCTAGAGGTATAGCCGCAGAAAATTGGTGGCCCTGGTTCCGTATGGGCGAAATCTACTTGAATGCGGCAGAAGCTGCTTTTGAACTGGGCGAGGCTAACGCTGTAGATTATATGAACACTTTACGGGAACGCGCCGGGTTTGAACCTAATAGCATACAACAACTGACTACGGATATCATCCGCAATGAGCGTCGGGTAGAACTCGCCTTTGAAGACCATCGATTTTTCGATCTGAAAAGATGGCGAATTGCACATCAGGTGTGGAACGGCTCGGAAAGTGGTGCAAATGCTGTCGTACGCGGATTGTATAGCTACCTTATTGTACGTCCGGGTCATCCAGATCATGGAAAGTACATTTTCGAGACGATCCGACCTGCACGATTCATCAGGGCACGTCTTTTCCGTATGGCGAACTACTACTCTTCGATAGACCAAAATGTGTTAAACAATAATCCAAAATTGGTTAGAAATCCATTCCATTAATTTCCAAAACGTTATGAAAATAAAAACATCCATTTTAACGATATTGATCACCACAACGGTAATATTTACAAGTTGTGAATATGATAATTTTGCCGAGCCTACCTCAATCCTCAGCGGGCGTGTCGTTTATGCCGGTGAGCCCGTAGGTGTTCGTACAAACGGTCCACAGCTTGAACTATGGGACGATGGACAGGAACTAAGTGCACAGTTTCCGATCCACATCGCACACGACGGCACTTTCTCTGCTGTTTTATTTGACGGCGAATACAAATTAGTACGCAAGGCCAATTCCCCTTGGCTTCCAGAATTGACGGATACCCTTGTCATTCAGGTAAACGGGCATACCGAAATAGACGTCCCGGTACAACCCTATTTTACAGTGAGCAATAGCAGTATCCAACAGAATGATGGCACGGTTACGGCGGACTTCACATTAAACAAAGTGGCAGAAACTGCGACTTTAGACAATGTAAATATCTACTTTGGCAAAAATATGCTAATCGATGATGTCCGCCATGACCATAAAACCTCGATACCTGCTGCCGACATTACGATAGACGGAACAAATAGTATAGCGGCCGAGATTCCAGCGACCCTAAGTAGTCTAGGATACATTTTCATACGGATAGGTGTAAAATCCACTGCTTCCGGAGAACTGTATTATACGCAGGTTCAAAAAATTAATTTATAGCATCTGATACTTGATTTGATATAGCATGATAAAAACAAAGTCTTTATTACCCCTAGCTTTCGCTTGGCTACTCACAGGTGGAATACCATACGCCGTCTTTGCACAACCGGGCTTCGGCCAGGCAGAAAAAATAAATAATAACTGGCGTTTCCATCTTGGCGATACCGACCAAGCTATCGCACAGGATCAATTGGGTCGCTCATGGCGTTCTGTTCAACTGCCGCACGACTGGGGTGTGAAACAGCCCCTGAGTCCTACCTTGGCAAGTGCCACCGGATACCTACCCGGCGGTATTGGATGGTATAGAAAGACCATAAACTTTTCGCAGAAAGACAAGGGTAAAAAACTCTATATCTATTTTGAAGGCGTGTACAACCGCAGTGAAGTGTTTGTCAACGGACAATCGATTGGCAAACGTCCGAATGGATATATCTCGCTCAACTACGACATTACACCCTATATCAAATATGGCGAAGAAAACACTATAGCGGTCAAAGTAGACCACAGCCAAGACGCCGACTCCCGCTGGTATACCGGTTCAGGAATCTATCGAGATGTATGGTTGGTACGTGCAAACCCAATCCATATAGAGCAATGGGGTGTGTACGCCTATCCGGAAGTTAAAAATAACCGGGGAACACTGCACGTACAAACGGCTGTACAAAATGAAACAGACCAAACAACATCGTTGTCTGTACTGACAGAACTTCTAGATCCCCAAGGTCAGGTCGTAGCAAAGAAAACCACAAAAACAACATTGGCGGCTGGTGGGCGTGAAGAGGTACAAACCTCACTGGACGTGAAAAACCCAAAATTGTGGAGCTTAGAAACGCCACATCAATATACATTAAGAACCCGCGTTCTACAAGGAAAAGAGCAGATCGACGAATCAGAAGTCAAAACAGGCTTCCGTACCTTAACTTTTGATCCTAACAAAGGCTTTGCGCTTAACGGTGAATGGATGAAAATGAAAGGGGTCTGTATCCACCATGATGCCGGTGTCCTAGGAGCCGAAGCCTATCCGGAAGTTTGGCGTCGCCGTTTATTAGCTTTAAAAGAACTCGGCGTGAATGCTATCCGTACCAGTCATAACCCGCAAGCTCCTTCTTTATATGCGTTGTGCGATGAGCTTGGCCTCCTCGTCATGAACGAAGCATATGATGAATGGGAATTTCCGAAGAGAAAATGGCTCGAAGGCTGGAACGTAGGAACGCCAGGATTCCAAGGATCGTATGATTTCTTTGAAGAATGGGGCGAAAAAGATCTGGAAGACATGGTGAAACGCGACCGCAACCACATCTCCATCTTCGCCTGGAGTATTGGTAATGAGGTAGATTATCCTAACGACCCCTACTCCCACCCCGTGCTAGATGGTGGTGCCGAAAGTGGGTTTACACAAGCCATGTTTGGAGGCTACAAAAAAGATGCTCCAGATGCCATGCGTCTGGGCGCTATTGCTAAACGTCTCGCAGCGGTCGTGCGCAAATTCGACAACCGCCCGATAACGGCTGGATTAGCAGGGGTAGCCATGTCTAATGAAACGGAGTATCCGAGTGCATTGGATATCGCCGGCTATAATTATACCGAAAGCTTTTACCATCGAGATCATGAGCGGTATCCCGCACGTGTTATTTACGGAAGTGAAAACCGCCACGACATGGGTGCGTGGAAAGCTGTACGTGACAACGAACATATCTTCGGACAGTTTCTTTGGACAGGTATCGACTATCTTGGCGAATCCGGCCGCTGGCCATCTCGCGGGTTCTATTCCGGATTATTGGATTTTGCAGGTTTTGTGAAACCACGTGGGCATTTCCGTCAAGCGCTATGGGCAAACAAACCCGTGGCACACTTAGGCACCTATCCGCTACAAGGTGGTGGTGCTGCGACCGATGTATGGTCCAGACTAGAAGCTGAACAAGGGCAACAAAAAGATCAGGCTCCATCCATGGATGCTTGGCCGACCTGGAATTATCAGGAAGGACAACAGATACGCGTGGTGTGCTACACCAACAGTGCACAAGCACGATTAGAACTCAACGGAAAAGTAGTTGGTGAAACCAAAGCCTACAACGATGAGCATGGAATTATTTATTGGGACATTCCATATACAGCTGGAAAACTGGAAGTGATCGGACTAGATGACAACAACCAAGAGGTAGTCCGTCAACATATTCAATCTAGTAAAAAGCCGCATGCTATCCAGATCATACCGTCGAATAGTACGTCCGTTCGCGCTCAAGGCGGTGTTGCACAGATCGAATTACAGATTGTCGATGAGGATGGCCTACCGGTTATCCTGGCGGAGGATGAAATCACCTGCCAAGTTGCTGGAAAGGGTAGATTGCTAGGCATGGAAGCTGGTAATAACTCCGATATGGGTGATTACACAGACAATAAACAACGTGTATACCACGGCAAAATGATTGTCTATGTACAAGCCAATGGGAATCCAGACGATAAATTGGCTGTGCGGTTTTCGGCCCCTTGGCTCGAAGCAGCCGATGTAGAGATTACGTTAAACTAATAAAGAAAAAAGCGCTGTGTTTTGTTACAGCGCTTTTTCTTTATTCATTTCTTTTCTTTATTGCACGCCTTCCGTAGTCATCACGATACGTTTGATGGTTCCATCCTCCTGATGGTATAACCGATCTATACAGATCGAACGACTGTAACTACCCCCGTCGGTATTGATACCGCCATTATGGTATATAAAATACCACTCCCCTTTAAATTGGACGATAGCCTGATGGTTCGTGTTGCTATTGCCAGCAATTTCATTGAGAATACCCTTATATTCATAGGGACCTTCGATATTGTCTGCCGTAGCATACGCAATTTTTTCGGGAAATTCCGTGGCATAGGTCAAATAATACTTGCCATTATAGGTATGGATCCATGGTGCCTCGGTAAAGCTAAAGCCATCAAATTGTACTTGTTTGATCTCGCCATCAATCTCGATCATATTATCTTTTAACTTCGCATAATAACACTCCCGGTTACCCCAAAAGATCCACGCCTGCCCGTCGTCATCGACAAATACCGCCGGATCAATGCAAGCCCAAGAATGGGTAGAAGCAAAGCAATCGTCGTTCGTCAACAACGGTTTTCCCAACGCATCTTTGAATGGCCCTTCAGGACGATCAGACACGGCGACGCCGATTCCCGACCAATTGGTGCTGATATACCAATAATATTTACCATCACGTTTCACCATATCTGCCGCAAAAGCATCCCCACTTTTTGCCCAGGGGAAATCTTCTATCTTCATCGGTACCGGATACTCTGTCCAGTTCTTCATATCGGTCGTAGAAAACACCAACCAGTCTTTCATCTTATATCCCCGCTGACCTCCCGCAAAATCATGCCCAGCATATAACCATAAGGTATCCCCTTGTACAAGAGCCGCAGGATCTGCCGTATAATGATGGGTAATAATCGGGTTGCCCTTGGCTTCGAAATGATAACGATCTCCAGTTTCAACGGGTTGTAGCAAAGCCGTCGGTACACCGCCCCATTTCGCATGCAAACGTCGAGCTTCCTCCTTCGTAATACCAATGACACTTCCATGTCGCGGATGGAAATTCTTATTAAATGATTCTGTTTCCGTTGTAAAGTCAAACAAATCCGTACTCCGTTGGAATTCATACCGTCCGTCAGCATAAAGATCATACATCAAGATATATTCATCGCTATCATTCAGCTTGAAGACACTCGATCCTTCAACCACAATAGATGTATCCGCATAGGCATCCAAATAGATAAAATCCTCTTTCCAAGGTCCTTTCAACGATTTACTGGTTGCTTGTTGAATGCCATTTTTGAATTCTTTCCCTTCGGCGTCTTTGGTATTTCCTTTATAAAAGAAGTGGTAAAGCCCATCTTTGTAAATAATATCACCATCGATACCGCCAAACTTGGGGCTAAACAACAATGTAGGCTCTTTTTCAAATCCTGTAAAATCTTTATTCGCATACGCGCCATAAAAATCAAGTTTGGTATTGTTATGCAAGCGAACGGTAAAATATACGAGGTATTTTCCTACTTTTTTATCATAGAAAACCTGCGGTGCCCATACCCATTTCACATTCCCAAACTTTTTAGGGTATAATTTAGCCAGATCCAAGATACTATGCTTCCAATCCAATAAGTCGTCCGACTTCATCAAGATAATCCCGGGATTGGTTTCCCAACCATTCTTTTTCGTAAACATATCCGTCGCGACCATATAGAAGCTATCCTCATTTTCACCTCGGTAGATATGCGGATCACGTATCCCCCCGGTCTGGGAAATATCGGTGGAAGCCATGATAGGCATGTTTCCATTTAACGCTGTCCAATTTACGGCATCTGCACTAACCGCAAAACGGAGCTGTTCTTGTTGCTCTCCCTTTCCGGTTCCTTCAAAATACGCGAATAAGTAGGCTTCAAATTTAGATTCGTGCGTTTGTGATTGTCCGTGTATATAGGGCGGGTGGAACAATAAACAAAAGAAAAACAATGCGCCCAATAGGATTTTCGATACTTGGTCTGAACTTTTCATCATATTTTGTCTGAATATATGTGTTAGATTAATGGAGGGCGATTATCTCCTGATTATTTAATACGCGATTATAAACGTGAATACCTTGAACCCAACTATTGGGGGATGTCCATTTAACGGCTGGTTGATTGATTTTCCCAATCACTATACATTGATCCAACAGACCATTGATATAGGTATACAAGATTCCTTTTTCATACGTTAAGATCAACTTGAAACGCTGTAGTTTTTCAGGAATATACCATTTTCCGCTTGTACCACGGTTATACTGTCTCCAGCTATCTGCAGAGCCAAGTACATTCGTGCTAGGGTATATTGTTCCTTTAAACTCAACTTGTGGTTTCAAGCTATTGCTATCCAACCGATAAGACAAATCTCCAATCTGGAACAACGTGCCTTCATAATTTGTCGTATCGGTCACTACATCCAATGAAATGGTAAATCTTTTGCCAAGTTTGCCTTGAAAACCATTCTCCTTGCTGACGACTCCTTTGGCAAGATCAACAGCCGTGTTCATGCCTTCAAAGTCACTGTGAATCGCCGTTGGATAACCCGGACGCGACTTGCTTACAATCCAATCATAATAATCCCCATGCATCCAAGTCAGTCGCAGCGGTATCCCCAGACTTCCCTTGATCATATAAGGTCGTATATTATTCTTAGATGAGTTGGAGGTAATCGCTTCCGTCGACAGGATATCACCGGCATCATCAAGGGTATATTTTATCAACTCATATACATATCCATGCGTACCATCCACTGGGACGGAACAATATACCTCATTTACCTTATCCGGATTAATTGCCATTCCGCCGCTATAACACATTTCTAAGTTTTCCGTCTGGTGAAAATGTCCGCCACCGTTTGCTAAAAACGTCTTTTCCCACGCTGCTCCTGTCCACCTCCCGTAATAATAATCGTGCGACTTCTTATCTTCACTAATCCGCACAAAGGCAATGACCGGAGAGCCATCTTTATCAATGGCCACCTGCCAAACCCAATCACGTTGTTGTGGATTATCCACCACGATGGTCGGAAACTCTTGTAGATATGCATCCGTTTTGTTGACACGAAAAGCCCCCTCTTCAATTTTCGCAAGTTCAGCACCTTGTACATCGTGCAATGTCAGACTATTTATATCCACATAACTGAAATACAAGAAGTTTGGATTTTCGTTATCCGGATGTCCTGTCGTATACGCGATATAGATTTTGTCTTTACCATTGGATACATATTTAGCATAAGGTCGGGAACCTGTAGATTGTACAATCTGACGTGGTTCACCTATAAAGGCTACGTTGTCTGCTGCATCCGGTAAGGACAAACGAGCGATCGTCGGATGCCAGTTCAGCCCTCGCCAACAGAGATAAAAATGGTCCGGATCGTCTGCCAAGATAAAAGGTGACGGATATGTTGTATTGTGATCTGTTTCCAGCCTTTTTTCTTCACCGAGTGTCGTGATATCACCTGGTTTTTGTGAAATCCGGTAATAAAAACAGCGTTCATCGGTGTGACGGGAATAAAATACCATCACCCGGTCATCGGGTAACACTAAAAACGTAGGATTATTGTGATCGTCGGGCTGAAACCAAGAGCGTACCAATACCTCCACCTGTTCGTTTTTTACGAAGTCGTACTGCATCGCCTTGATGTTGCCGTGCACATCAATATAACCGATGTATGTTTTTTGGATTTTCTTTTTGGGGTTTTCATGATGGATAGCTCTCGGATCGGCAAACCAACACCATGCTCCTTCGGGAGATACTTCATATCCTTGTCCGAAAACTGGAGCAGCAACATGCAAAAGATGCACTAAAAGAAGTAAAACTATGTAGCATATTTTTTTGACCATATTATCCATGTCATCTGATTAAGTCTATAAATTTGGATACTGCTGCACAAAAATGTACAAATATGCCCGTTTTTGTGTCTGTAAATCGCCCAAATAGGTTTAAAATACATTCATCCAAGCCAATGGCCATAGTGTGGAATAAAAATAAATGTTATTTTTACATTTGTCAAGTAAATTTCGTTTATTTAAGAAATTTTATTGTTACACCCTAGATGTAAACCTTTATATGATGAACACAAATTCAATAAAAAGACAGACTTATCTTAGCCCCCTCTTGTTTTTATGCTGTGTGGTTATCGGCGTCACACAAAGTAAAGCACAACAAGCTCCGACAGAAAAAGACATGCGTGCTTACCTCCTAGTTTTTCATAACGACGACACCCATAGTTTACATATGGCGTTAGGCCATGACGGTTATACCTTTACCGCACTGAACGACGGCGACCCCATTATCGCGGGCGATACTATTGCCGACCAAAAAGGTATCCGGGATCCACATATTTACCGGGGTCCGGACGGAGCCTTTTACCTAGCCATGACCGATCTGCACATCTATGCTCAGCAAGCCGGATATCGCGATGCCGAATGGGAGCGCGAAGACTATGGCTGGGGGAACAACCGCGGGTTGGTCCTCATGAAGTCTCCCGATCTGATCCATTGGAAACGCGCAAACCTACGGTTAGACAAACAGGCTCCCTTCTTTCAGGATATCGGATGTGCATGGGCTCCCGAGACCACCTTCGATGAAGAAGCCGGAAAACTGATGATTTACTTTACCATGCGGCACCGCACAGATGCCGCAAAATTATATTACGCTTATGTCAATGATGATTTCGACCGTTTGGAATCCACTCCGCAGATACTATTTGAATATCCCGACGAAAAAATCACTGCATTGGATGCCGATATTACCAAAGTAGGCGACGAATACCGGATGTTCTACGTTTCGCATGATGGGGTCGCGGGTATTAAGCAAGCCGTATCGGATCGTGCAAACGGAGGTTACGTGTTCGACCATCGTTGGTATGATCCGGAACCTCAAGCCTGTGAAGCTCCTAACGTATGGAAACGCATCGGCGAAGAAAAATGGGTACTGATGTATGATTGTTACGGGCAATCGGTTCACAATTTTGGTTTCAGTGAAACAACAGATTTCGTAAACTTCCAAAATCTCGGACAGTTCAACCAAGGCGTTATGAAAACCACCAATTTTACCTCACCCAAGCATGGCGCGGTTATTCATCTCACCAAAGCGGAGGCTGATAAATTAATTGAAAAATGGGGCCTATAGGCCCCAACTGTTTTATAGATTCACAACACTATTTGTGAGAATATTTCTTTTGGTAAGATGATCACGCAACGCTCTCCTATTTAGGATTAGCGACTCTAACTACCGTAAAAGAATACGGAGGAATCTCGTAAACCCAATCTTTCTCCACCGTAATCTCCGCTGTCACGGGCTGTGCTTTATCATCATCGGGTCGGCCGCTCAATACCATTTTTGTTGCCCTCGCAGTTTCCGTTAGCAAGCCGTCCAAAGTCACTTTACTACGGACACCTACAGGTAATAAATTTGCCAAGCGGATGATGATATCACCACTCTCCTCATCTTTTACAACCGAACAGGCAACGCGTTTTCTGACAGCTTCATCGGTATGGTTTAGTTCAATATGATTGGCAAAATATTCGTTTCCGGCATGCACACCGAATAGTTTTTGCACATAGTACCCTACCGTTGGTTTGATCTCGTCGTTGTTGAAGTAAATCAGATCCGGATTCCACTGCGTACGTTTTTCTTTGGCCAACAAAGGTGCATAACTGGTCATGCTCACTATATCGGCATTCCGTTCGATATTGATCAGGTGCAAGGCCTCCGTCAATGCTGTTTCTATATTGGTCGCACGGTTAGGTAAATGGGCTGCGTATTCTCCCACATACACTTTTGCTTTGCTGCGATCATAGCGATCATAAAAATCCTGATTGTGGATATACCATCCAGGAGTCTGGTAGTAATGTTCATCAATCATCGGTACACCCAGTTCCGTAGCGACTTCCCATCCACGCTCATAATCTGATCCTTCCGACCACGGCCCACTGGTACCGATCACAACGATATCCGGATATTTCTCCTTGATAGCGTCGAAAATCATTTGGAAACGCTCTATAAATACTTCCGATATCAAGTCTTCGTTTCCGACACCGATATACTTCAAGTTAAAAGGTTCAGGATGTCCAGCCTCCGCGCGCATCTTGGCCCATTTGTTTGTTTTAGGATCGCCATTTGCCCATTCAATCAAATCCAAGATATCTTGGATGTACGCACCCATATCTTCCAATGGAATTCCGCCCTGTTGCCCTCCGATCGGATGATCACATTTTTCCGAATTTTGACAAGGAACTCCAGCCGCTACGATAGGCATAGGCGCAGCACCGATATCCGCACAGAACTGGAAATATTCGTAATAGCCTAATCCCATCGACTGATGGTAGCCCCAAAGGTTGCGCTGTGGTTTACGAGCTTCCAATGGCCCGATCGTATTTTTCCAGTGGTAGATATTTTCTATACCCTGTCCGTGTGCAACACACCCGCCCGGAAAACGCACAAAGCGAGGTTTAATATCCGCCAATACTTGGGCTAAGTCCCGACGTAAGCCATTCTTACGTTCGTTAAACGTCTCCTGGGGAAATAAGGAAACCATATCTAAGGCAATCTTTCCTTCTGCTTGCGGGATTATTTCCAGTCTTCCGTTGGAGACATCTCCTTTCGCAACCAATACGGCTTCCTGTTTCTTCCAATTTTCAGTTAACGCACCAGTTATTGTTTCGCCATATACTGCACCGTGTTCATCTAGCAGGCGTATTTTCAAACGGGCGTCCTTTCCATCGATCGTTTTGGCGAGGACCGAAAAGTCGTATTTTGCATTCGCTTTTAAAGAAATCCCATCAAAGCCCTCATTCTGCAATCCAGCACCAACCTTGTTCACTGTCAAGACGGCATAGTGCTTATTATTTTCATGAATAGGCGATGCGGTTTCGATCGCAAAGGAAACATCCCTGTTTGTCGTTTTCCAAGCTGTCTTACTGTGCCAATTCGGGTCATTTTTTCTATCCGTCGGTTGGTACTCAAACCCTCTATTCTGCACGAGCTCGGCATATATCCCCCCATCTGCGGCGTAATTGATATCTTCAAAAAAAATCCCGATCAGCTTATCACTGATTGCCTTGGATTCGTTGGCCTGAACCGTAATATTGGCTTCTAGCTGATGGAGATCCCGAAAACGTGTTGGATCGTCACGCATTAACTCTGCATGCTGTGCATTTCTGTACTTGGAAACCTGTACGTGTTTAATCAATTTATCGATTACCTCCCAAGGAACCTTGTGTAAAGTACCAGTCTCTTCACGTCCCGCAATCGTCGCTTGACTTCTTTGCCCGATACGCGTATCTGCATCAGCCCGCCCCACATCAGCATACCTCCGAAAATCTTTTGTCGTCGTTTGGAAAAACTTCTTCTCCCCCGTCTGATTACCTATCCAAGATATACGATAACGATCCTGCGTTTGGTCGTACTCGATCTCCAGCGCCGTGCAGTTATCATGGTGATGCAGAATGGGATACTCTTGTGGAATCCATCGAACCAGATCAGGCGATTTCGCATAAGCGAATGTCGGATCCTGATCATTCACCGTCCATACCGCGTGCCAATAACCATCTGCACCTCGTGTCAATACCGGATCGAACATCCGCTTTTCTCCACCCCAAGTACCATAATCCGATTTTACAAACGCAAACTCGGGGCCGATAGTATGCCATGTCTTTTGGTCTCGGCTCCAGGCGAAATGCAATCCGGCCTTATTATCCTGCTTGCCGGTAGAATAGGCAAAAATATACGTCGAATCCGGTTCGTTGGCAAATAAATTCAGGAAAGGACTACTTGTCAAAAGCAATAAAAATATCCATTTCATTATTGTACAGGTATTTTAATAACAGTAAACGAATAAGGAGGAAAGGTATCCTTAATGGCTTTACCTTTATAATTCACCTGCTCTGTCTGTGGCTTTATTCTCAAAGGTTCTTCGAGGCTATTTACCACATTCAGATCGGCATTTGCCAATGTAATCTTGGTTGCATTCCCCTTCATTTTTTTCTTGGTATCCAGTTGGAAGTTGGCCTCAACAGACTGTTCGTTGTAGTTCACAAATTTAACGATCAGCTCTTTTGTATTAGCATCATACACAGCGGAAGCGTATAGACTGTCCTGACCAACAACATTTTGATCGCCAAGTTTTACAGGGATAATATCCGTACCTTTATTTAAGGAGTACAACTTCTGAACGTGATAACTTGGTGTACCATATACATTCAGGTTGTCTACCCAAATAAGGTCGGGCGACCATTGCCAACCGTCTACATGACCAAACAGCGGTGCATAAGAAGCCATCGTTACCACATCACCGTTACGTTCCAATCCCGTCAAGAAAGCTGCTTCGGATAATGCTGCCTCCCACGTACTTCTTCCTGGACCTTGTGGTCGCGTAGTATGCGATGCATATTCTCCGGCAAAGATCTTCGGTCCGTTACGATCGTAGTCGTCATAGCGATCTGCTCCTGAAAGGAACCATGCTGGTGGACGATAGTAATGTTCATCGATGATATCCACCTTCATGTCGCGGAGTTTTTCATCCAGATAGTCAAAGCGCTCCCCATTCGGATCTGTACCCGAGCTTGCGATGATCTGTATTTCCGGATGCTTCTCTTGCAAAATCTTTTGGAAGATCGCTAATCTTTCGATATACTGCGGGCCCCAGTTTTCATTTCCGACACCCAACATTTTCAAATTGAAAGGCGCTGGATGTCCCATCTCCGCACGGAGTTTACCCCAAGGTGTATGGGTATCGCCATTGGCAAATTCAATCAGATCCAAGGCATCTTGGATATATTCGTCCAATTCGTCCAACGGAACGACTTCTCCTGTATTAAACTGGCACGCCATTCCACAGTTAAGGATTGGAACCGGTTCTGCACCGATATCTTCCGATAGCAAGAAATACTCATAAAAGCCCAAGCCGAAGGTTTGAAAGTAATCGGGTGTTAAGCGATGGCTAAACTCTGTATTCCAACGATTGATAATCAGCTCACGCTCTTCGATTGGCCCGACGGTTTTTTTCCACTGAAAACGTGTTGCCAAGTCTCTACCTTCTACGATACAGCCTCCCGGAAAACGAACGAAATCAGGCTCCATATCTGCCAATATCTGCACCATATCTTTCCGAAGGCCTTTAGGACGGTTTTTCCAAGTATCTTGCGGGAAAAGCGACAACATATCCACTTCTACATCACCCACTCCTTCAAACCAGATGTTTAATTTTCCTTTTGGTGAGGTCTCCGACGAAGTGAACGTCACCGATCCGGTTTGCCAGTTGGCTCCTTGCGACAAAGGTAACGCCGCCGTACCGATTACCTGGTCTTGCTCATTTAGCAATTCCACTTTAATCCGTATACCCGGAGACGCCTGCCGATATAGCAACGAAAATTCGTAACCATCTCCTTTCTTCACGCCCATGCCGCGGAAACCTTCATTTTGCAGACCCGTTTTAAAGTCCGTTGGTTTATGTATTTTTAGTGATCTCGCATTTCCTTTGCGACGGCTGTCGTTGACAATCAAAAAAGTACCCTCCGGAACGTTCTCCAAACGTTTCCATCCCATCATCGGATGGTCAAACTCAAACGACCGGTTTTTAACAAGCTCCGCATAAATACCCCCATCAGCACCAAGGTTGATGTCTTCAAAGAATATACCCCACATGTGTGGTGATATTTTGCCAGAGGCATTATCTAGTTGGACTTTCAGATCGACAGCATTCTGGGCATATAAAAACGAGCCGCAAATAGCTAAAACAGTCGTTAATGATAGTATCTTCTTCATCTATATTAAGAATTTATATGTTCAATTTTTTACTAAATAAGTTCCAATACAATAACCGAATGTGCTGGAATATCGATCTCTAGCTGATTATCCTTCAATTTGGCATCTTTATATTCTTTCGGAAGTACCGTATTAGGTTGCTCAAATGTATTGTGTTCTCTTAAATTATTGGTAGTCAGAATACGCCCGGTAAGGTGTTTTGCCTTGATGCCCCCTAAGTCCAATGAAACTTTCTTTTTTGCTTTCGGATCAATATTCACGACAGAAATGTGTACTCTACCTTGTTTATCTTTTGATGCAGAAGCCGAGATAGCCGGGATTTCTTCTTCGCCATATTTATAGGTATCGCTGTGCAGTTCGATCGGGATCAACTGCGCATCTTGGTGCACCTTATACATTTCCATCACATGATAAGTAGGTGTCACGATCATATCTTTTCCATTGGTTAAGATAACAGCTTGCAACACATTGATAGTTTGTGCTAAGTTTGCCATTTTAACGCGTTTAGCATGGTTGTTAAAGATATTTAAAGTCATCCCAGCGATCATCGCATCGCGCATAGTATTTTGCTGATATAAGAAACCCGGATTTGTTTCCGGCTCTACTTCATACCATCCTCCCCATTCATCCACAACGAGGTCTACCTTTGCTTGGGGGTCGTATTTATCCATAATTGCGCTATGTTTTTCGACAAGCTCATTCATAAACCACGCGGATTTCATCGTTTTGAAATATTCCTCATCAGAAAATTTTGTTGACGAACCCTTTTTATTCCAGTTGATGACCGCATAATGATGCAACGCGACACCTTTCATAAGATGGTTTGGTATATTCTTCATGAGTGTTTCCGTCCAGTGGTAATCTGCACTATTCGCTCCGGATGCGATACGGTATAATCCACCACTGTTGTCCCAATCAGCCATAAAGGTTGCATATTTCCGATAGATATCGCTGTAATACTCGGCAGTCATGTTCCCACCACACCCCCAGGCTTCGTTTCCTACCCCCCAAAATTTAACGTTCCAGGGTTCTTCTCTTCCGTTTTCACGTCGGAGATCCGACATCGGACTTTTTCCGGCAAAATTGACATACTGCACCCAGTCGGCTAATTCCTGTACTTCCCCACTTCCTACATTACCCGCTAGATAGGGTTCCGTTTCCAACAGCTCGCACATGTTGAGGAAGTCGTGCGTGCCAAAGGAATTGTCTTCCGTAACGCCACCCCACCAGCTGTTGACGATGGAAGGGCGGCCTTCTTTTGACCCGATTCCGTCCTTCCAATGATAGGTATCCGCAAAACATCCTCCCGGCCATCTTAAATTTGGTATCTGTAATTTTTTCAGGGCATCGACCACATCATTCCGGACACCAGCAGTATGTGCAATAGAATCATTGGCTTCTCCTACATAAAAACCATCGTAAATACATCGTCCAAGGTGTTCGGCAAAATGTCCGTAAATGTGTTTATTAATCGTAATATCGGTTTGTGTGTCCGTTAGCTTAATATTGTTCTGTCCATAAGAAAGCGTGCAGACTGACAATAAAGCAATGCTCAGTTTTAATTTTCCCTTGATCATATTTAGTTGTTTTGTTTAAATACCGGTTTATAACACCTTTTGTAAGCACGCTCCTAGTAAGCCATAAAAGCTCATTTTTGGGTTAGCACTTAAAATTAGTGTCAAAATAACACTTATTTTCATAATCGCAAAATTTTTTTTGTATTCTATGCTAGATAAAAGTGAAGAAGCCGAAAGATTAAATCTTCCGGCTTTTCCGTCAAACGTATGCTTTTTATTTACTATATCCCGGATTCTGCGTCAACGGCTCTCCTTCCTTGTTATTCAGTTGAATTTCGCTCAACGGAATAGGAAGCAGAGCGTGGTAATCCTGAAAACCTGACGTAATCTTATTTGATGGCCCATCATCGCCATTCAATGCAATACGCTCTCTCAACTTTCCGGTACGCACCAACGTCATCCGGCGATTTTCTTCCGAAATCAGTTCTCTTGCGCGCTCATCGAGAATAAAGTCCAACGTGATATCCGCTGCACTTACCTGCCCCAGATTGGCATTGCCGCTTTCTTCGCGTGCCATTTTAAATGCCCGGTCGCGAAGTACATTGATATCATCAGCTGCTCCTCCGGTATTTCCTTGGCGTAATCTGGCTTCCGCACGTAAAAGATAGGTTTCTCCTAAGCGCATCACAGACCAGTCTTTCACCAGAGCATATCCAAAATCATCGGTTTCATCATATCCGCCCCATTTTGTTGGAAAAGGATACCATACCTCTAAACTATCCGTTTTGAAAGGAATGGCTTGATCACCCGTTTTAATAGTCACGTTTTGTACGCCCCCATCTTTCGCCACACGCCAACCATCGGCATCAATACCTATCTCTGCTGAATAACCCGGTCGGTTGTAATTTACCGTTCTTCGGATATTGTAGTTACTGTTCCGAATATCTCCATCCAATCCTTGCCATACGGTGTACTTCATAAAGTTACTCAAACGAAGACGTCCGTTTCCACGTCCGCCTAGCGAATCCGCATTGACCATTCCTTCCCATTTGTGGTAAGCAGGCTGCCAAACCCGGCGGTGCTGTGGATTATCAATGGTACCACCGTTTACTTCGCGGTTATATTCCAATTCAAATGTCCATATCGCTTCCGTATTGCCTTCGGAACGGCGCATATTTCCCTGACGGAACATATCCCGGTAATAATCACCGCCTTCACCTAAATACTTTCCATAGCGTGCCTCAATCAATTTATATTGACCACCATCAATAATGTCGGATGCCATTTGTTCAGCTTTCTCAAAATAGGAAGCATCACGCTCGCCCATACGAAGATAGGCTTCTGCAGCCAACTGTCTCGCTACATCTTTATTTATCCGGCTTCCCGTACGTGTTTCTCCAACATTGGGTAGATTAGCTACCGCATAATCCAAGTCTTCCTCGATTACGATATCGACATCGGCTACCGAAGCTCTCGTGTAGTTAAAAGTAGGTACATCAATGGATTCGGTCAATAATGGAACATCTCCCCATAATGTAACGAGCGTATTATAAGCGTAGGCCCTGAAGAAACGCGCTTCCGCAGCTGCCGCCGGATTTTCGTCTCCCACCGAACTAATAATGGTATTGGCATTGTTGATAAACTGATACGAACGCTCCCAAAGGTAAGATACGCCTCCGTTTTCCGAATTGAGATCGGCATATTGATAAAAAGGATTCTCGACACCTTCCGTTGCTCCGGCACTGGTAATATCCATCCCTACTTGCCAACAGGATAAAAATCCCTGTCTACCACTCCATCCCCACAATTGGGCATAAATATAATGAAGTCCTATTAATTGGTTCTCCACGATCGAAGGGTCGCCGGTTCCTGCTTCATAGTCAGAATAGGGCTTCTCATTCAAAAAACTATCACTACACGATGCTACCCCTAAAGAGATCAATGCAAGCACCGAGCATAATTTTGTATGTTTATATATCTTCATGACTTTATTTTAAAATGTAAGGTTTACTCCAAAAACGTAATTACGAACCATCGGATAGTTGGTATTGTCTCCGACATTATCCTGTGTATGCCCTCTTGGGATATCCCTCGATTCGGGATCCCAACCCAACCAACTTGTCCAGGTATAGAGGTTTCTACCGCTAGCATAGAGCGTAACGCCCGATACACCTATTTTGCTAGCGATATCTGCTGGCATATTATAACTTAATGTTACATCTTTCAGCCGTGTAAAACTTGCACTCTTCGGAAAGCCATATCCATAGATGTTGGAGCGATTACTCAATGAACGCCATTCGTTGCTCTTATTTTCGGGTGTCCAATACCCTAAATCTGCCGGCGCACTACGTCTTCCCAATTCATCAGATGCACCACCGATCTGCGGATTGTTGCGCATGGCTCCTTGAACCGTTTGAATAAACACGTTTAGCGAGAAGTCCTTATAGGTAAACGTATTCGTAATACCACCCGTCCATTTTGGAGCGGTTTGCCCTAAGATGCGGCGATCATCGTCGTTGATGAGACCGTCACCACTTAAGTCGGCCAATTTCACCGCGCCTGCTTCTGCCTGCTCATCCCATCCGTTATGTAGACCCGCTGCAATTTCGTCCTCTTGCCATATACCTACTTGGGTATAGTCATAAATCACGCCCACCGGGTGCCCGATAAACCAACGGTTTCCCAGATCGTCTTTCTTATCGCCGTATACATCCACAATTTTGTTTTTATTATGTGCAAACACTAACATCGACGACCAGCTAAAATTATCCTTAACAATATTCTTAGAATTTAAGGTCACATCGATACCGGTATTGGATACTTTCCCTAAGTTTGACCAAACATCCGCAAAACCTGTTATCCGAGGTAACCGTTGTAGGATCAACATATCTTGTGTATTGGTTTTATAAAATTCTACGGTACCACTTAGGCGATTTCCCCACAAACCAAAATCTACTCCGGTATTGAAACCTGCTGTTTTCTCCCAGCGTAAATCCTGATTACCCATTCGTACACGGTAGCGCAGTGCGGCATTTGATAGCGTGCCCAAAGCTAATGGATTGGAGTCCATCAAAGATAGTGTCTGATAAGGAGTTATGGCTTCATTTCCGGCAACACCATACGAAACACGTAGTTTCAAATTATCAATAACGTTTCTGGTGCTCTCCATAAACCCTTCATTGTGCATGTTCCAAGCAACGGCACCTGAAGGAAAAACACCGTACTTATGGTTGTCGCCAAATACAGATGCGCCATCCCGACGCACCGTAAAGGTTAACATATACCGGCTATCGTAACTATAGTTCAACCGGCCCATCTGCGAAATTGAACGGTAAAGATCCGCTCTCGAAGATACTTTGTGCGTGGAAGCTGTACCCAAACCTCCCCATTCTAATACATCGTTCGGGAAGATCTCCCCTACGGCTTCAGACTCCTGCCAGTATTTACTTCTTGCGGCATAAAGACCTGTAAAGTCGAAACGGTGCAGACCGATGTTTTTTTCATACGTCAAAATATTCTCCAGTGTGTAGGTCTGGCTTTCCGCATTGTGTATCCGTCCCCAACCATTTGCGTTATACACCGATAAACCGTGGTATTCGTTTGTGCGTTTCGGCACGTAAGAATAACCACCGTTAAACCGGTATTTTAATCCGGATAGTGGCTCCCATATATTGCCAAAATTCATTTCGGCGTAACCGTTTAACGACATATTAAACTCCCGCCGTTCTGGATTAGTAGTGGTATGTAGCAAGGGGTTTTCCCATAATTGCTCCGAATACATTGGCCACCGTGTCAATGTACCATCATCTTCATACATGCGCGCATACGGGCTCATTGCCAGGGCCTGTGTGAGGTTCGCACGTCCGCCATCTCGTTTATGGGCAGATATAAAAGCAGACGTACCGACGGTCAGGTACTTTGTTGGATCAAAATCTGTGTTGGCCCGGAAAGAGTAACGGTCGTAATCAAACCCTTTCACAATACCCTTTTGCCCAAAATAGTCGACCGACACATAATATTTCGCATTTTCGCTTCCACCAGATAAACCGACGTTATGATTTTGTATGGTTCCTGTTTGCATAACAGCATCCAACCAGTCTGTCGTTACACCATTTTGGTAATTATCATATTCATACTCATTGCGTACCGGACCACCGTTAAATAAACTTGTATTGGTAATCCGCGCGTATTCGGCATATCTTGCCAATAGCTCTTCTGCTGATACGGGATCCAACATGTGGGATGGCTCCTCAACCCCGGCATAACCGCTATACCGTATCGTCGGCGTTCCGGTCACCCCTCTTTTTGTGGTGATCAAAATCACACCATTAGAACCGTTCACACCATAGATTGCCACAGCGGAAGGGTCTTTCAGAATCTCCACCGATTCAATATCATTCGGGTTAATATCGTTAATAGAACCATCGGTTTTGGTTAATGGTATACCGTCTACTACAATATATGGCCCTGAACCTGCGCTCATCGAATTAAGCCCCCGTACTTGGGTTGCCGGTGAATCGCCCGGAATAGAGGATGCTTGGCTAATATTGACGTTGGAAACAGCTCCTTGAATGGCCTGCATTACATTCGTCACAGGAAGATTGGACAGACGTTCTTTTGGAACAGAAGCAACGGAACCAGTAATATCAGATCTCTTTTGCGAACCATATCCAACCACCACCAATTCATCCAACACATGATCAGAAGAGATCAACTCAACCGTCATTGTGGTGGCTTTCTCGACAGCAACTTCTTTCGGATCATAGCCGATAAAACTAAAGACCAACGTTTGTCCTATAGAAGCTGAAATCGAAAATGATCCCGTAGCATCTGTTTGTGTACTGTTGGACGTTCCCTTCACCGCGACGGTGGCTCCTACAATTCCACTCCCTGTGCTGGCATCTTTTACGACACCATTCCGTGTCGTCTGTTGTGCGAAGCCAAATGCTACACACAGTATCGCACACAAAAGCAAAGAAAATGCTTTGTAATAATTTTTAGTAAATTGTTTCAACATCGTTTTTTATAGTTAGTAAATTTGGTTAACATCATGTTTTGTCTGACTAACATCACTAATCAGCTTTCTTAATTTCCTCTCGTAGTTCAAATTGGATACATATCATTCCGTTTAATGTTTAAAAATGGTTAACTCATATTTTTAGCGTCGTGTTACGACTTTTCCGCAGAGTTAGTTTTATCATATTTCTGTTACAAACATAATGTCGTAACAAATTCACGAGGTTGGATTATCGTTCAAAAGTGTTTAAAATGGATGCAGGAAGGATATTTTTTCGTGGAGCAATAAAAAACCTCGTATTAACGAGGTTTAGTAAAGTCTTTTATAAAACGAAGGGGTGTATATATTTTACATATATTCTTTCAAAAACTTGTGTAGTTTAGGGGCGATAACCGCAGCACAATATGGATTACCCGGATTTTGATTAAAATAATCGTGGTGGTAATCTTCCGCCTCCCAAAACGTGACCGCCGGCTCTACTGTCGTTACTATCGGGTCAGCGAAAATAGCTTGTTTGTCTAATTCCTCGATAAAGCGCTCAGTCGCTTCTTTCTGTGTTTCGTCATGATAAAAAACAACGGAACGGTACTGTGTGCCCACATCATTTCCCTGTCTGTTTAATGTTGTGGGGTCATGCGTCTTAAAAAATACTTTTAATAAGGCGTTAAAATCTACTTTAGTTTCATCAAAATCCAGTTGTATAACTTCAACATGGTCTGAATCACCATTGCAGACTTCTTTATACGTTGGGTTATCGGTTTTTCCTCCCATGTAACCGGGTAAAACACTACGAATTCCTTCAATGTTTTGGAATATCACTTCGGTACACCAAAAACATCCTCCTCCAAATGTTGCTTTCATTTCACTAAATTATCTTCCACAAATTTCTAACGTACGTTAAAAAATAAAATTAATCTATCTCATTAACACTCGTAATACAAAAATACAAAAAATTATTCCAGCTTTAATTCAATCCCATTTGCTTATATTCGTATTGACCATAATAAAGATGATGCACTGTTTATATAAAATATTATATCTAACGTTCTTCACCCTATGCACGATGGGTTCTCTAGCACAAGTAGATTCGTCCGTACACAATCTTGACTATGGTATAGTG
Source organism: Sphingobacterium arenae (assembly GCF_014692505.1). GTDB lineage: Bacteria > Bacteroidota > Bacteroidia > Sphingobacteriales > Sphingobacteriaceae > Sphingobacterium > Sphingobacterium arenae. Next base: position 293,765 of record NZ_JACNYK010000002.1, read on the forward strand.
AACCTATCCGTTGCTAATCTACGGACAAAGCCTTCCCATACCGCAGAAATGGCAACCCAGCTCCTTATGGGGACACAGATAGATATTCTTCAAAAGCACGGAGGCAATTATCGCGTCCGTACGCCAGAAGGCTACATCGCCTGGATCCCCGCTTCGTCAATCGTTCCAATGCACAAAGCCGAAATAAAGAAATGGAATAAAAAAAATAAAATCATATACACCACGGAATTTGGAAAATCTTTTTCCAGACCCCATACGTCTAGTCAACGTGTTTCCGACTTGGTATATGGCAATATTCTATCATTGCAAGATGAAGACCAAAGTTTTTATGAGGTTGCCTATCCCGATAATCGAATAGCTTATATACCCAAAGAAGAAGCTATGTTACTGACCGCTTGGATGACAACACGTTCCGCGACCGCAGAACAAATCCTCACTAGCGCCAAATCAATGCTCGGTTTACCCTATTTGTGGGGAGGAACTTCTGTAAAAGGCGTTGACTGTAGTGGTTTTACTAAAATGTCTTTCTTTATGAATGGTTACATTATCCCGAGAGACGCCTCGCAACAAGTGTTGGCCGGAGATAGAATTGAGATCTTGGACGATAAGAAAAATTTTTCTTCAGAAAAAGCATTAAGGAATCTCCAGCCCGCCGATTTATTATTCTTTGCTGCCGATAAGAATAATAAATCGAATGCTCGTGTAACACATGTTGCTATCTATATTGGCAAGGGTGAATTTATTCATGCGGCGGGAACAGTAAAAATCAACAGTCTACTTAAGGATGCTGTAAATTATGATGCTGTGCAGGCTCGCACTATTGTTGCCGCACGTCGTTACATTGACGCTAACGATGTCGCTATTCAAAAAATTGACGAAAACCCGTATTACAATAAAAATTAACATCTATGTCTACAAAAGAAAGTTGGACAATAAAGAAGACAGGTAAATTTATACTACGTTTCAGACCTTATATGCTAGAAATGAAACACGTATTTACAGTTGCCTCTTTTAGTCGTACGACTACGCCTGTGGTTTTAACCAAACTTGAATACGATGGTGTTGTTGGTTATGGCGAAGCCAGTATGCCGCCTTATCTTGGTGAATCACAGGAAAGTGTCATCGATTTCTTAAACAAAGTCGATTTATCTGCATTCAATTCTCCATTTGAGACGGAGGAAATGTTACATTATATAGATACTCTTCAAGAAAAGAATACTGCTGCCAAAGCGTCTATCGATATTGCTCTACACGATTTATTAGGAAAACTCATGGGGCAGCCGATTTACAAAATATGGGGATTAAACCGAAACCTTATTCCACCGACGTCTTTTACTATCGGAATTGATACAGAAGATATCATACGTAAAAAAGTAGCCGAAGCGCACCAATTCAAGATATTGAAAGTCAAGCTTGGATTAGATACGGATAAAATGATGATCAATACCATTCGATCCATAACAGATATCCCTCTATGTGCCGACGTCAATCAAGGTTGGAAAAACAAAGAACAGGCGCTAGAGATGACGTATTGGCTTGCCGAGCAAAATGTGGTCTTTCTGGAACAACCCATGCCCAAAGGACAAATAGATGATATGGCCTGGCTAACCGATCGTTCGCCAATTCCAACAATTGCAGATGAAGGATGTCAACGCTATAGCGATGTTATTGGTTTAAAAGATGTTTATACAGGCATAAACATTAAGCTGATGAAATGTACAGGCTTACGCGAAGCCAAGAAAATGGCCGAACTCGCTAGTGCTTTGGGTATGAAAGTAATGCTAGGCTGTATGACGGAAACATCCTGTGCTATTTCAGCAGCTGCACAGTTGGCTCCAATTGTTGATTGGGTCGATCTCGACGGTGCTCTCTTAATCAACAATGATGTTTATGAGGGCATGAAAGTATTGGATGGTGAATGCCAATTGCCTGATCGTCCGGGTATTGGCATCCAACCTCTATTACCAATACATAATATATAGCGCGGCAGTAACCAAGGTCACCAAGAGTGCACCCACGACGAAGCCAGGATGTGCTTTGAACATCTTGGTATCCACTTCCAATCCATTGGGTACAACACCTTTCGCGTTTTCTATTTTACTAATGAGATACATACCGATGATACAAATGACAAATACAAATCCCATACGATCAAGGAAAGGAATCTCGTATAAACCACTTGCGGGGTTTACCACGGCAAAACCCGTTGAATGCAAAAAAGATAGGTCTGCAAAATTCGGCAGAAACTTAAAAAAGACGGATAACAGGAATCCACCTATTGTTGCAAACAATGCCGCATTGGAAGTGGTTTTCTTCCAAAAGAAGCCCAGAATAAACATGGCAAAAATACCTGGCGATACGAAACCCGTATATTCTTGGATATACTGAAAGCCTCCTTTTTTATCGATACCTAAATGAGGTGCAATAAGTACCGCAAGAATCATCGACACAATAATGGTAATCTTACCTGTATTAACCAATTGTCTTTCAGAAGCCGACTTGTTGAAAACTTTCTGATAAATATCAAGCGAGAATATCGTCGCTACACTGTTTGCCTTTCCGGCCAACGAAGCTACTACCGCAGCGGTTAATGCCGCAAATGATAGACCTTTCAAACCTGATGGCAATAGGTTTAACAATACAGGATAGGCTCGATCTGGATTCAATTCTCCTCCTTGCAACATCTCCGTTTGAAAATGTCCATCTTTCCACAATACATAAGCAGCAATCCCAGGGAGCACGACGATAACGGGCATTAACAATTTCAAGAAAGCAGCAAACAAGATTCCGTTACGCGCCGTCTTTAAATCAGCGCCTAACGCTCGTTGCGTAATGTACTGATTACATCCCCAGTAATTAAGGTTTACAATCCACATACCTCCAATCAACACCGACAATCCCGGTAAGTCCAGGTAATTTTCATTGTCTTTCGCTAAAATCATCTGAAAATGTTCGGAAGCTTTATCCGTCATAATCGCATAACCATTCAAAATACCTTCTCCTCCATAATTTTCAGACACAAGGCTTAATGCGAGGTATGTCGTTGCCAAACCTCCCAAGATCAAGAAAAAGACTTGAATAACATCCGTATATCCAATCACTTTCATCCCACCCAAGGTGATAATAACCGCGAACACCGCAATGGCATACATGCAAAATTCCAGACTAAACCCCGATATACTACTAACGGCTAATGCCCCTAAATACAAAATCGACGTTAAATTGACCACTACATATAACGCCAGCCAGAAAACAGCCATAATCATTGCCACCGTTCCGTTATAGCGTTTATTTAAAAACTGCGGCATGGTGAAGATTTTATTCTTTAGATAAACAGGTATAAAGAACACGGCTACAATGATTAACGTAATTGCAGCCATCCATTCATACGTCGCAATTGCAAGTCCCATTTTAAAACCGGAACCGCTCATACCAATGAACTGTTCTGCTGAAATGTTAGAAGCAATTAACGATGCACCAATAGCCCACCATGTGAGTGAACCCTCTGCAAGAAAATAATCTTTAGAGTCTCCTCCGGCTACCTTTGATCTTTTTTTGTTATAGACCCAGATACCATATGTGGCAACGATTACAAAGTACACGAGGAAAACTAAATAGTCGGGAGTTGATAATATATTATTCATGTGGTTTATTTGATCTCGGCGGCTAAGGTAACAAAAGAATTTAAAAATTAAATAAATTGGTTGATGATATTTTCAATATATTCCTGTTTACCACTTGTTAATGTTGGTTCTCCGTTCGCTAACGCATAACTTCTTAAATCTTCTAATTGCAATTTACCGTTTTCAAATTCTGCACCCTTACCACTGTCAAAACTACTATAGCGTTCCCTTCGTATCTTTTTATAATCAGAGTGCTGCAAAATATCATCTGCTATGACAAGAGCTCTCGCAAAATTGTCTATCCCACCTATATGTGCATGGAAAAGATCTATTGGATCAGTTGAATTTCGGCGAATTTTAGCATCGAAGTTTACACCTCCTCCTTGTAAACCACCTGCTTCCAAAATGACGAGTAATGCTTCGGCAAGTTCATTTAGATTGTTTGGAAACTGATCGGTATCCCAGCCATTCTGGTAGTCGCCACGATTCGCATCGATGGAGCCTAGTAAGCCCGCGTCCGCAGCCACTTGCAACTCATGCTGGAAGGTATGTCCGGCCAATGTGGCGTGGTTTACTTCTAGATTCAGTTTAAAATCCTCCAACAGATCAAACTGACGTAGAAAACCTATAACCGTTGCAGCATCATAATCATATTGGTGCTTGGTGGGTTCGCATGGTTTGGGCTCTATGAGGAAAGTTCCCCTAAAACCTTGTTTTCTAGCGTAGTCCTTTGCCATATGAAGAAAACGTGCTAAATGTTCTTGCTCTCTTTTCATATTGGTATTTAACAACGACATATAGCCTTCACGTCCTCCCCAAAAAACATAGTTTTCTCCACCAAGAGCAATAGTTGCATCTATGGCAGCCTTTACTTGTGTTCCAGCATGAGATAATACATGGAAATCCGGATTGGTAGCTGCTCCATTCATGTAGCGGTGGTGACTAAACAGGTTTGCTGTTCCCCAAAGAAGTTTTATGCCACTCTGCTGCTGTTTTTCCTTTGCATATTCTACAATCTGTTGCATATGCTGCTCGTTCTGCTCAATGTCATTTGTATGATCAATCAAATCTACATCATGAAAACAGTAATAAGGAAGTTGCATTTTGGTCATAAACTCAAAAGCAGCATCCATTTTGTCTTTTGCACGTTCGAGAATGGTCGTTTTTTTATCCCAAGGGAAAAACAATGTGGGTCCTCCAAAGGGATCAGAACCATTCGCATTAAAAGAATGCCAATAAGCACAGGCAAATTTAAAATGTTCTGCCATTGTTTTTCCCGCGATGACGCGAGATGCATCATACCAACGAAATGCTAAGGGATTACGGGAATCCTTACCTTCGTATTTTACTTGTCCGATGTTCTTGAAATACTCGTGATTTCCTAATAAAATGTTCATTTATTTGTTTTTAATGTTTAATATTTGATGACAACTTATCTCGACAATTTGAGGTTTTACTCTATTATTTTCTAATTTGATAGTTTATGTTCGAGATTTTTTTTCCATGTATGGTATAACTCATTATATAGATCAACTTCTGTAGGCTCCACAATACGTTGCTTTTTCAGACCGGAAAAAGCCTCTTTTCTGTCGATATAAACACCTGCCCCTATACCTGCCCCCAACGCAGCACCAACGCTCCCATCATTGTCATATAACTCTACCCCAACACCAGTAGCGCCCGAAAAAGATTGTTGAAATACCGGACTCAGAAATAGATTAGCGTGTCCCGCACGTATAATTTCCGGTTGAATACCATTTTCACGCATAATGTCCATGCCATATCGAAATGCAAAAGCGATCCCTTCTTGAGCCGCTCGCCAGAGATGTGCAGCATCGTGCCGAACAAAATCCAAGTTCTCGATATGGGCATTTATGGTTTTATTCAGCAACATCCGTTCTGCACCATTACCAAAGGGAAGTATTTGAACACCTTCGGAACCTATAGGAACAGCAGCCGCATATTTATTGATTTCTGGATATCCGTACCTCCCCGCTGTTATTTTTTTCAACCAACTATTTTGAATCCCCGTTCCATTAATACAAAGTAGTACACCTAAGTTCGGGTTAGTATCCTGATAGTTTACGTGCGCAAAGGTATTGACACGGGATTCATGGTCGTAAACTAATTGGTCTGTCACTGCATATATTACGCCTGAAGTACCTGCCGTAGCTGCTACTTCTCCGGGTTCAAGCACATTCAAAGAAAGCGCATTGTTCGGTTGATCTCCTGCTTTAAAACTCACAACAACATCCGAAGAAAAGCCGAGCTCATCTGCGACACTGGGACGGATTTTACCGTAGGTCGAAAAAATAGGTAAAAGATGCGGCACCAGACTTTCATCGATGCCATAATGATTCAGTAGGAGATCAGATAATTGATTTTTTTCAAAATTCCATAAAACTCCTTCCGATATTGAACTTACATTCGAATTTATTTCTCCCGTAAAGCACATACTCAAATAATCCCCCGGCAGCATAAACTTATGTATCTGCTCATACACCGCCGACTCATGCTGTTTAACCCAAGCCAGCTTGGATGCAGTAAAGTTACCTGGCGAGTTTAAATGTGTGGCTAAAAAAGACTGCTCCTGCAGCTGAGAGAAGGCTTCATTTCCTATCTGTACTGCCCGACTATCACACCAAATAATAGCATTCCGTAGTGGTGTGTGGGATTTATCGACAACGACCAAGCCATGCATTTGATAAGCTATACCAATCGCTCCAATATCTTTCGGATTATACAATCCACTTCGGTTTGCTTTTTTAATGGCTTCCTTTGTATTACACCACCATGTCAGTGGGTCTTGTTCCGCCCAACCCACTCTCGTTGACAGTATCTCTGCCTCCGATTCGGGGAAATTCGTAGAAACTATTTTTGTATTCGTCGACGAGTCTACTACAGAAATTTTAATAGATGATGTACCTAAATCTATACCTAATAATAACATGCTATTATATATTAAAAGACGGCCTCAGAATGCAACCGCTTGCATAAAATTATCTAATAAATTTTATATTTACAAAAATTAAGTTTAAAAGATTTTACTTTGGCTAAGAAAACAACCGTCTACGACATCGCAAAAGAACTGAATATCACTGTATCTACAGTATCCAGAGCACTAAATAATATATCGACTATAAGCGAATCAACCCGAAAGGCCGTTATAGAAACTGCAACGCGTCTAAACTATCGTCCAAATAAAATCGCCTCTTCCCTCACTTCCGGCAAAACGTATACTATTGGTATTATCGTACCGAGCGCCCAAGTGCAGTTTTTTGCTTCTGTTATTCATGCTCTCGAAACGCACTTAAAATCGTTCGGCTATAGCATTCTTCTATATCAATCCAATGAATCGTTCATCTCCGAAAAAAACGGCATCACCACATTATTAGAAGCACAAGTGGATGGTATAGTCGCATCAATGTCTTTGGAAACAAAAGACCCTTCTCATTTTGAGAAAGTAAAAGAAGAAGGTAAACCGCTTATTATTTTTGATCGGACGCACGATGATTTACAGTGCGCGATGGTAAAAATTGACGATCTGCACGCTGGCTACCTAGCTACCAAACATTTATTGGATGCAGGTTATAGGAAAATAGCCTATATCACCACCAAACATAAAATAAAAATTTTTAAAGAGCGATACGACGGCTATCTCCGTGCGCTCCAGGAGGCTGGCCTTCCCGCAAATCCGGGGTATACTATAGCTGGTGAACTAAACGTGGAAGGGGGCTACCGCGGCACCCATGAATTACTTAAATTCCGCGAACGTCCAGACGCGATTATCGGTGGTGACGATTATGTCGCACTAGGAATAATCAAAGCATTACACGACAAGAATATCGCCCCACCAGAAATTGGGGTGATCGGGTTCGCAAATCAAAATTTTTCTGAACACATTATACCAAGTCTTTCTACCATTGACCAACAGGCGCTAAAAATAGGAAAAGAATGTGCAAAAATGTTTCTAAAGATTATTGAACAGCCTCTCTCTGCGCGAACCGAGCAAAAACCGGTTGTGATTGAACCGTTACTTCTGGCTAGAGAGTCTACCAATCGGAAAAAATAAATAAATGGTTACTTCTATTCCTTATTAAACATATTTCCAATCTCCCGACTGATTTTTCGGAAAATAGGTGCCGTTTCCACATGTTCGTAGTCGTCTATATGTTGATTTTCACGACGACTCGGAAAAATTAAGATCAAATTTTGTTTTTTGAAATAACGACCCACTCTTTTGGCCAATCCATCCAAGGAATCCCTATAAGAAACGTCGCCGTAACGTGCTGATACGAAAACCAACAACGCATCCGCATTGCTAAAGGTAGCAAGTCCATAAATATTGTCCCAGTCCTCGTAGTTGTCAAAAGAACACGGAACACTTGTTTCCAGCATTTTTAATACTTCCAATATTGCAGTCTGCGTGCGTCGGTTACAAACAAAGGTGAGTGGTAAAGTCAACTCTGCGGCAAACTTAAGCATTTTTTCCATCCAATATTCAAAACCTTTTTCGGATTCAGCCAGTGATGGAACAAAAATAATGATAGATTTATTTGATAAGAACGGGTTAACAAATTTACACATAAATAAATTGGCATTCGTGCGGTTTAAAATGCTTTCTGTTTTTTCACCTACGATCTTATCAATAAACGATGTCGCACTTGGCCAACCCAAGATAAGACAATCTGCAAGGATGTCTTTGGACGTACGACCAATACCACTTGCAATGTTGAAATCTATTGTCGACAGCAATTCAACGTCCATTTCTGACCCGGAAGCATACTTTGCCATACTATCCAAATTCTTTCTCGCATTTGCTATATTCCGCTCCGCTTGTTCATTGTCTGCCACTACGCTCAATATATGCAATGGGTGAGGAGATTTTTTCGATTTTATCAGGGTAGCGAAATCTAAAATTGGCTCCATGGTGTCCAAATTGGCAATGGGAAGCAACAGGCGTTCTTCATGTTCAGGAACGTGTTCCATATGTTCATCATCCTGATGTCCTGCCATCACTATACGACGCGACGCATTTTCTGTTACCAATGATGCAATGATACAAGTAATAAGAATCAATACGATAGTCCCATTGAGCACGTTCTCGTCTATGATTTCTCTCTCGTATCCCACCATGATAATCGCTAATGTCGCTGCTGCATGCGCATTACTCAATCCAAAAATCAGATTTCGATCATTTTTAGAATATTTAGCAATTAGACTGGTTACGGTGGCTGCTAAGAACTTGCCGGTTACCGCAACAATTGTCAATGTTCCTGCAATAATTAGTGCCATAGGACCTTTCATTAGTACACTAACATCCACAATCATCCCTACTGAGATCAAAAAGAACGGGATAAAAATGGCATTTCCAATGAATTCGATTCGATTCATGAGTGCCGAAGAGTGAGGTATCAACTTGTTCAATGCTAATCCCGCCACGAATGCACCAATGATGGGTTCTAATCCGGCAATTTCGGCGAGAAACGCGGCAAAGAAAACCACTGCAAGGACAAAAATATAATGGGCAGTTTTCTCACTTTCGATCTTCTGAAAGAACCACTTCGCAATTCGTGGAATAACACCGAACATGATAAATAAAAACAGCACAAACGATACGCCCAGGGTTACCCAAAAATCTTGATTAATCTCTCCTTGTGCTGCACCAACAATGACAGCAAGAATAATCAATACCGTCGTGTCTGTTAGTATCGTCCCGCCAATAGTAATTGCTACCGCTTCTCTTTTTGAAATACCGTAGCTATTGACAATTGGATACGATACCAATGTATGTGTGGCAAACATACTAGCTATCAGTATGCTTGGTAAAACATCGTATCCCAATAGATAGTAGCAAACGGGGAATCCTATACTGATGGGGATAATGAATGTTAGAAATCCAAACAGTAAACTCTTATTTCTCGTTTTCTTAAATTCGTTCATTTCGAGTTCTAGTCCCGCTACGAACATGATATATAATAGTCCGATGGTGGAAAATAGATCAATAGCATCTACGCCGTTCCCTTGTAGCGTATCCTTATCAATTTTTGCCAGCCAATTCAAGCCATGCGGCCCCAAAAGTACACCAAACAAGATCAGTCCGATAATGCCTGGTACTTTAATCGGTCTCAAAATGATAGGAGAAACCAGAATAATAGTAAGAATAATACTAAAAACCAATACCGGATTAGTAATAGGCGTCGAAAAAGCCTCGGATATGTGATGTAAGAGTTTATCCATAAAATTTGCTGCTATTATTTAAACTGTATTGTTTTAATCGGCGAGATCCGGCTAATGAGCATCGCTGGAATGAATAGTGTCAACACCCCAATTATTACAATCGCTGCATTTAGCCCGACGACTTCGTACCAGGCAATATCCATTGGTACATAATGAATATAATATGTATAAGGGTCCAGTTTGAAAAAATGTGTCTGTGTTTGAAAGAAGTAAAGAGTAAGAGCGATTAAATTGCCGATGAGCAATCCTATGCCAATAAGATATATAGAACCGTACAAAAAGACTTGTCGGATTCCTTTATTTGGATATCCTAAAGCTTTCAATATCCCAATCATGGAAGAACGTTCCAAAATACTAATTAATAATGAAGATACCATATTGATAACCGCTACGATAACCATCAATACAAAAATGATATTATCATTCATGTCGAGCATATTTAACCAGTTAAAAATATCAGGCATTTGCTGTACAATGTTAGTCGCTTCAAGTTCGAGGGGCAACATGTTGTCGATTTCTTGGGTAGTACTTTCTAATATATCAAAAGAGTTGATTCGAATCTGGTACGCCCCCACTTCATTTTCCTGCAGGTTATTTAATCTTTTAATCAGGTCTAATGAACCAATAACATAAGTTTTGTCGAGCTCTTCAGAATGCGTCGTATAAATCCCTCTGATAGTAAAAGGACGCCGACGGATGGGGTCTTGTATGAAATACATAATGAACTTGTCACCGACATCCAAATGCAATCTATTTGCCAAATATTCAGACACCAAGATTTGCGTATTACTTCCTTCCGAAAAATTTAATGTATCACCTTTTACAATATTTTTCTGTAAGTACTGCTGGTCATAGGTTTTATTCACACCTTTCAGTAGCACACCTTCCACTTGTCCGCCAACGTTCATGATTCCCGCTTTTGTTGCAAAAGGCGTGATATCCACGACCTGGGGTAAGGCTTCTAGTTGTTTCAGTTTTTCAGCCGATAGGTGAATAGGTGTATTTTCGTACGAGGCACTTAAATCATTTTTCGTGACGACAATGTCTCCAAAAAATCCTCTTTGCTTCTCAATAATTTCACGTTTAAACCCGTTCAGGATAGCGACAGACAAAATGATAGCGGAGATGGCTAACGCCAATGCCCCTATAGTCACACGAACGATCAGCTTCGAAAACGTCCGATGCCCCATGAATGTTATCCGCCTAGCTAAAAAGTAAGGAAAATTCAAGGTGAATATTAATTTTGTAACTTCGCAAAGTTAACAATTTTTGTCAGTTGACACGGACTAAAAGAAATGAGTTCTTAAGGCGTATTTTTTTATTTTTAACTTTTACTAATGCTATGCGGATAATTTTTATGGGTACCCCCGATTTTGCAGTTGTTTCTTTAAATGCCTTGTTACAAGCGGGGGAAGAGGTTGTCGCTGTCGTTACGACACCCGACAAACCAGCAGGTCGTGGGCAGAAAATGCACGAATCAGCGGTTAAGAAATACGCTGTAAAACAGGGCATACCGGTATTACAACCGGAGAAATTACGAAATCCAGATTTTATCGCAACATTGCGATCTTATCAAGCAGATCTGCAAGTGGTAGTAGCTTTTCGTATGCTGCCTGAAATAGTATGGAATATGCCTCCTTTAGGGACCATCAATGTGCACGCATCGCTTCTTCCACAGTACCGAGGAGCAGCCCCTATAAATCATGCTATTATTCAGGGTGAAACGCATACTGGTGTAACCACGTTTTTACTACAACATGAAATAGATACGGGGAATGTTCTCTTCTCGCAGAAGGTAGAAATTGGGGAGGAGGATACAGCAGGAGTACTGCATGATAAATTGATGGTGGTCGGCGCGGAAGTATTATTAAAAACAATTCAAGCGATGGGAAGCACTAATCTCCATCCAGTTCCTCAAGCCGAAATAGAGACCACCGAACTTAAGAAAGCTCCAAAAATCTTTAAAGAGGACTGTAAAATTCTATGGGATCAACCCACAAACGATGTATACAACCAAATTAGAGGGTTGAGTCCGTACCCTGCCGCATACACAGAGTTAAATGGTCGAATGCTAAAGATTTTCGAAACAAAAAAAGGCCAACCCGTGGATAAAGATCCTGGAACATATACGACTGACGGAAAAACTTTTCTGTCATTTGCAACGCAGGATGGCTCGCTTTTGATAACCTCTCTCCAACTCGAGGGAAAAAAAAGAATGCAAATTGAAGAGTTTTTAAGAGGATATCGCTTGGATTGATAGGCTTATTTGCCTTCCTTTATATACTCCATAATATCTCCAGGCTGGCAATCTAATGCTTTGCAAAGCGCTTCCAACGTGCTTAATCGAATTGCTTTCGATTTTTGATTTTTGATGATAGAAAGATTTGACAATGTTATCCCTACCCGGTGACTTAGTTCGTTTAAGGAGACTTTTTTTTCAGACATAATCTTATCTAAATGAATTTTAATTGGCATAACTTCTCGAATTTAATATGACATATTGTACCTAGAAGTAACAATGTTACTGTTATTATGTTTTATTGAATATCAAAAATTTTATTCCTTTTCCAAACTAAAAACCTTATAACAAAGGTGTTACACGGACACTTTTAAAAAAACAGACAAAACAAATTCCGTTTTCTAACGTTCTACTTATTAACATAAGGAGAATTGGAATAATTTTTGCTAGTAAAATAACACCGAATCCCTCATGTTAACTTCCTCATACAGAGTATTTAATTTACACTTATATGAAGGAACTTTGGGTAAAATTCACTATTTTTGCGAACATTTCAAAAAGAGAAAGGTATTTATACATTTAAATGAGACAACTCAAAATTACACAATCCATTACCAATCGTGAATCACAGTCGTTGGACAAGTATTTGCACGAAATTGGTAAAGTAGACTTAATCACCGCAGAAGAAGAAGTAATCTTGGCTCAACGCATTCGTGAAGGTGACCAGGTTGCTTTGGAGAAATTAACAAAAACCAACTTACGTTTCGTTGTTTCTGTTGCCAAACAATACCAGAATCAAGGACTGACTTTAGGAGACTTGATTAATGAGGGCAATTTAGGCTTAATAAAGGCAGCAAAACGATTTGATGAGACGAAAGGGTTTAAGTTTATCTCTTACGCTGTGTGGTGGATTCGTCAGTCTATCTTGCAAGCTATCGCCGAACAATCACGTATTGTACGTTTACCATTGAATCAAGTAGGTTCATTGAGTAAAATCAGCAAAGCTTTTTCCAGATTGGAGCAAGAGTATGAGCGCGAGCCGTCTCCAGAAGAGTTAGCTGACATCTTGGAAACTACAGTTGACAAAGTGTCCGATACATTAAGCAACTCTGGACGACACGTGTCTATGGATGCGCCGTTTGTGCAGGGGGAAGAGAACACCCTTTTGGATGTTTTGGAAAATGCTGATCCGGACACGGACAGTATATTAATTGATGAATCACTATCTGAGGAGATTAGACGATCGTTATCCACCTTGACGGAAAGAGAGCGCGAGATTATCGTTTTGTTTTTCGGATTAGGAACGAACCACCAATTATCCCTTGAGGAAATTGGCGAGAAATTTAGCTTGACGAGAGAACGTGTGCGTCAAATTAAGGACAAAGCCCTGCAGCGTCTCCGCCATACGTCGCGCAGTAAAATTTTAAAATCTTATTTAGGCTAATCGCCGACACATTATTAGCAATGCGCAGCCCAAAAGCTGCGCATTTTTACTTATTTCCTATTTATTTTTCATCTGGTAAAAGGACAAACTTAAACAAGTTCTCTTTCTTTAAATATTTGCTGGCCACCTCTTTCACAGATTCTATTGATATTTTATCCAAATCTTCCAGGTAGCGGTTAATATAAGTTGGATCTTCATCTCGCTGATACGCACCTACAAGCTGTCCCATCCAGAACTTATTTTCTTTTAAAGAGAGTTCTAATTGACGTTTTTGTTCTATCTTGAATTTTTCCAAATCAGACGCTAAAGGACCGCTGTGTTTAATTTTATTAATTTCATCTAAAGCTGATACAATCAACGATTCATATCGTTCTACACCAGTACCAAAGGAAATCGTGAAGCTATATCGATTTCTCGGATATTTATTAGTAGAAACTCTTGCCCCGGTTCCATATACGCCACTTTCTTCTTCCCGTAATCGCTCAATGAGCTTAATGCTTAATACGCTTTCGAAAGCATTCATGTTTAAATTCTCGACTTTATCGTACGTATAATCACCGTAATAAGTTAACATCACGTTTGCTTTTTCTTCCTGACCTTTATGCACTATTTTTTCAAATCCCAGTTCGGGCTCATAAAGTCTTAAATCTTTTGCTTGCTCTTTACGATTTAACGCAGGCAGAGCAGCAAGATACTTTTCCAAATAAGGCTTGATTTCTTCTTCTGTAAACGAGCCAACAATCGTAAATACGAAATCCGAAGCATCCGCAAAACGATCTTTATAAATGGCTAATGCCCGATCTTTATCAATTTTCTGAATAAGCTGTTCTGTAATAGGAGTTCGCCGAATATTGCCATTATAAAGGCTCTCCATTATTGTTTTTCTAAAAACAAAGCTTGGATCACTCTCTTGGTTACTGATCATAGATGACATCCTCGATATATAGCTCTGAAATATATCATCTTCAATACGTGACTCGGTAAAGTAGCCGTAGATCAATTCAAAAGCGGTAAGTAGCCCCTCCTTATCGGTATGACCAGACAACCCCTCACTCCGTTCGCTGATATAAGGACTAATATTTACATTTTTACCGGTCAGATACTTACGTAGCTCGACGGTATTAAACTGTCCTACCCCGCTGCTATTGACCAAATTACCAGCTTGCGAAGCGGAGAAATAATCTTCGTCGCTATACAAAGACGTTCCACCCGGACTAAAAGCATTAATTAAAATTTCGTCATTTTTGAAGACAGTCGGTTTTAAAATCACCGTGACCCCATTACTCAGTGTTAATTCTTTCGTTTTAATTTCTTCTATGTCTTTTACAGAAGCTATACTACCGGCTTGTGGCTCTTTCGAAAGTAAAGGCAAATCTGATACGGTATCTTCATAAGCAGCAATCTCGTCGCCCGCTACTTCTCGGAACCAAGCTAACACATGTTGTTCATCGGGAAGACTATCCTTTTCCTTATCCGGTGCCATGATGATAATGTCCCGATTTGTATCCACGTAAAACTCCTTACCCAACTCCTCTACTTCTTTTCGGGTCAATGTAGGCAACAATTGCTTATATAATTGATAGGAATCTTCATTGCTCAAAGCCGGATTGTCTTCCAGATAGAAATTTAAATATCGATTGACGTAACTATCCGATTTCTTTTTATCCCGCTCGACATAAGCTGTTTCATTATTCTTACCAATAGCAGCGACGGTACGGTCAAACTCCGTTTGGGTAAAGCCATATTTCTGCACACGTTCCAATTCGCGTACAACAGCTTTAAAACCAAGCTCAAACTCGTTGGGTTTTGCCACAAAATAAGCATTGTAGGCATCAAGCCCCCCTAAGAAGCCTCCAATTCCCACGCCTGCCTGTATGAATGGTGGGGCAGCAGATTGCGCAAGCTCCGAAAGGCGAGCGTTTAGCATATTGTTGTAAACCGATTTTAAAATATTTCTCCTGAAGTCGCCAACCGTTTTCATCTTTTCTTCTGGGTGTTTTATAGAAATTTGCCCCATCGTATAGGTCATTTCTGGATCTGTTACGGCTATAAACTGGTTTCTGCCCAACAAAGGCACGGTATGTTTTACACGCTCTATAGGAGTTTTTGGCGACTTTAGATCTGCAAACAATCGCCGCACATCAATTTCCATCTTTTTTACGTCGACATCGCCCACAATAATCAATGCCTGTAAATCCGGACGATACCATTTGGTATGAAAATCGCGTAGCACATCGTATGGAAAATTCTTAATCACCTCCTCCGTACCAATAGGCAAACGTTTTGCATAGAGGGAATTATTCAGCATAACAGGTAGAAATTTATCCCGCATGCGCTGTTGCGCTCCACGTCCACCGCGCATTTCTTCCAATACGACACCTCTTTCCTTATCAATCTCCTCCTCAGACAATAAAGCATCTTGCGCCCAATCTCGTATAACTTGAAGTCCGTTTTGCAACAATTCGGGGTCATCCGATGGAATAGGTAATTGATATACTGTCTGATCAAAACTTGTGTAGGCATTTAGATCACTTCCGAAGCGCACCCCAGCACGTTGCAAGTAATCTACCAATTCATTTTTCGGAAAATGCTTCAGACCGTTGAAATTCATATGTTCCATAAAATGGGCAAGGCCCTGCTCTTCTTCGGTTTCCAAGATCGAACCGACTTTGGTCGCCAAATACATCGTGACCCGATCCTTGGGTTCCACATTTTTTCGGATGAAGTATTGAAAACCATTTTCGAGTTTACCTGTTTTTACCTCCTGATCAAAGGGTAACGGAGCATCCCAAGAAAGTGTATCAATACGAAAAAAAACTGAAGATTCTTCCGGTGTCACCGCCGATGAAGCCTGATGAAGTGGAAATAATCCTGGCAATAAAAATGCAATTGCGATAGGTTTTATAAAATTCATTCGTAATTTAATTTGTTGTTTATAATAATCGAATAGGGTAAACCTACAAAATTTCTACGGTTTTTCCTTATAGGTTCATATAATATTTCGAATACGACATTAGTTAAAGAATATTATTTGCCAAGGAAGAAACAATCACAAAAAAGAAAACAGCGTTCACAAGGTGAAAACGCTGTTTTTCGAAGTGGTGTCCCCGACGAGATTCGAACTCATATCTTCAGAACCGGAATCTGAAATTCTATCCATTGAACTACGGAGACTGCGCTGGCAAAAATACTACTTTTTACCTTACTTTAAAATCGAAATGAAAAATAAATGCCAGCATATATTTTTTAATGATCATGGCCACCTTCGGACACTAAGTGAACGGCTACTTTAAGATCCAGATCGTTCGCTCCCGTAAACTGGGTGAAGTTTGTATTGTTCCAATCGGCAGCCGTAATGTTGTCTTTTATACCCGGATTTAAATGACGCATTACATAACGCAAAGTAAAGGTATTCGTTTCTTGTAGAACAGTTAAATAACCTGTAACACCTACGTTTACCCGTTGATTCTCCGCATCTCTATCCGCATACACGTATTCCAGACTCCCAGCCTCAGCGCCGAGTATAAAGGCCTGATGTATATCGGCACGACCGATGAAAGTTTGTTGCGTTTCGCGACCGGCAAAATCGGTAGCTCGCAATTCCAATCGATAGGTTTTCCCAACTTCCAAATGCAAATGTGCATCAACCGGAGGTAGCATATCCTTGCCTTCAAACTTAACCTCTTCTATTTCAGGATCTGTTATATCGTTGTAATGGTAGTGATCTTCATGTGTTTCACGTTCTACTTCGGTAAAAGTTAGTGTGGCTGTACCCACTTCTTCCTGGTCTTCTTCAGGTATAGGATCATCTTTTGAACACGACGTCACAAAGAAAAGAATACTAATTGTTAAAATAAAGATATTTAGTTGTTTCATGATTTTGATAATTTTAAAATTGACAAGAAATTTTCACGCTTACATTTCTTCCCATTTGATGGGCGAAATACCGAAATCGATCCATATAGTCTTTATAGGATTGATTAAATAAATTTTCTACTGACAGCATAACATTCCAAGATGTCTGCGCGTCAGAATTTGTTTTTATTTGCTTACTTGCCACAACATCTAATAAATGATAGGCAGGCGGTGGCGCAACATAGTCCATCCCCTCTTCATATTGATTTTGTTTTGCTATAAAACGGTGCCCCACCTTGAGATAGCTTTCCGGCTGTGATTGACCGCAATACGTCCAGGAAAGCGCCTGATGAAAACGTGCTGATGGAATATAGGGCAAATAACTATCCAACTCCACATTACGTGCACGCACGACGGATGCACTCACATCATAATGAAACGTATTCAGAAACGCATAGCGCAATTGTAAGTCAGCACCATAAAAGAAAGCATCATGCTGCTGATAAGCAAATAGCGGAAAGGTACCTCGGATCGTTTGGCGAACAGCATCCGGATTGGGCTGTGCATAAATATAATCGTATAACATCTGCGCATAGACATCGACCGTTACTTGGAGACGTTCATCACTCCATATAAAAGCGTTTATCCATTTTAAACCTTTTTCGCTGCGGAGATCTGGATTTCCCAGCTCATAGGTTGCGCTTCCATGGTGTACGCCGTCACTATACAACTCATTAACGGACGGTGCGCGCCAAGCCAAACCGATATTACTTTTCCAGCTAAATTTGGGTGAAAAATGATAAAGGGTACCGGCTGTTCCCGATGCATTATGAAACTTGCGATTATCCGTCAAAAGATATTGCTCAACAGCCCCATTGTTGTCTATCTCGTTGCGTTGATAGCGATATCCCGCAATATCCAAATACTTGAAATCATAGCGCCCACCGATCTCCGCATGCCATCTGTCGATGTGAAATTGGTGCACGGCAAATATGCCTGCAGCGTAGCTGTCAAAATTAGGTATGATAGGCGTGGTTCCTGTACCTGGTGTATTGTTATTGACTTGTACCATAGATTGTATACCTATCGAACTATGTCCTTCCTTCAGCACCAGGTCCAAGCTTTGTGTCGTCAATACCATATCCGCCATCGGAATATCATCGGATTCCACTCTCCGCATATCATACTCCCGACGATGGTTTCGTTGTAATCCATATTGCATTTCCAATCGACGGCCAGCACGAAGTTGATGTTCCCATGACGCCTTAACCAGATCGTGCGTTACCTTTTGTCGGGGAGCTTCGATTTGATAGCTAAAATCATAGGTTTCAAAAGGACGTCCATGATCTATACGTGCTTGAATATCTTCAACCGTACCGATATGAGCACCGCGAAAGATGCCCAATTGCGTTCCAAAATGACTAAAATACAATTCCAGTTGATTTTTGTCGTTTTTATATTGCAATGTTCCAGCATAATTGAATTCATCTACTCCCGTATTACCCAAGAAGTAATCGGCTGTTTTATAATTCCCCAGTTTTTTACCACTTGTTTGCATACGCCAACCCAATCCGGGCAAGGCTTTCACCGCTCCCTCCAAAAATACATTTATCATTCCCCCACGTCCGTTCGACTGCCCCACCATGTCTATATTTCCTTTCCACTCTCTGTCTAAATCGATATCGTTTGCCGAGACTAATACAATGCCTCCTAGAGCATCTGCCCCATACCGAACACCTTGCGCACCTTTTACGATCTCCAATTGGTCTGCAGTGAAAGGATCTATTTCTGGAGCATGCTCTATCCCCCACTGCTGTCCCTCCTGGCGGACCCCGTTGTTTAAAATAAGTATCCTATTACTATGCAGTCCGTTGATAACAGGTTTTACAATGCTACTTCCCATGCCAATCGTAGAAACCCCGGAAATAGCGGTCAGCGATTCCGCCAACGGTTTGCCTTTGTTTTCTTGCATTTCTTGTGTGGAGAGACGGTGTATACTTTGGGATAATTCGCCGCGACGTCCCATGACTTCCACATCTTGCAGATGGATGGAGTCTTGCTTTTTCAAAGACAATGAACGTCCTTCTTGCCCCTTACCTGGAACGGAAAAAAGCCATAGCACCCAACACAGGGCTAAGCATTTGTATTGCATCTATTAAAAAAATTTTGGAATGATATAAATCTGAATAACGTATATTATACGTGTTGAGGCGGGTCTTTGTTGCATTGTAAGCGTTCTATTCCATCCGGAAAAAACAAATGGTGCCTTCCATGAAGTAGACTTGTACACGTTTGTATCGCAATATCCGGCAACAACGTATCTATCGCAAAATGATGGCTTACTTGATGTAAAACAAACCAACAAAGTGCACATTCATCTGCATCAGGATGTTCTTGATGATCCGCTGACGAACAATCGTAATGGTGTGTAATATCATGTGTATAAAGAAGTCCGTTACTTGTTGACAAGACAAGTAATGCCATAATTACACCTATAAACCGTCCTATCTTCGCTACCATAAGATGCTACAAAGATAAACAAATGCAATCATATTGCAAATTAGAATTTACTTAGTTGCATTAACTTTTACCATATTTTATGATCTCGGATGGTATTGTGTGATAACAGACTGGAGATAATCCTTATCCATATGTGTGTAAATTTCCGTAGTGGTAATACTTTCATGCCCAAGCATATCTTGTACAGCACGTAAATCCGCCCCTCCCTCTACTAAATGAGAGGCAAACGAATGGCGAAAAGTGTGGGGGCTAATCGTTTTCGTCAAGCCAATTTTTTTGGCTAAATCTTTAATGATAAGGAACACCATAACACGTGTCAATTGCCTTCCCCGTCGATTTAAAAAAACGACATCTTCATGTCCCACTTGTATAGGGATATGAGGGCGCACTTTTTCTACATATATTTTCAAATATTTAATAGCTTGAAGTCCGATAGGTATAAGCCGCTCCTTACTTCCTTTTCCCTCTACTTTGATAAATTCTACATCCAGATATAGATTAGAAATTTTTAATGTCACTAATTCCGAAACACGCAGACCACATCCGTACAATACTTCCAGAATCGCTTTATTTCGCATTCCTTCTAGTGTAGACAAATCGATAGCCGCAATCAGGGCATCGATCTCTTCCAGATTTAGCACACTGGGAATTTTACGGTTTAATCTAGGAGCCTCTAATAGTTCGGTAGGGTTATCCTTCCTGTCATATTCGATCTGAAGAAATGTAAAAAAGGCTCGCATTCCAGAAAGAAGCCTAGCCTGGGTAAAGGGTGAAATACTAAAGTCATTTATAAAAATGAGAAATTGTTGAATGAATAGCGTATCTACCTGATCAAGATTCCTACTCTTAAAGCTACAGTAGGCCTCCAGCTTTTGCACATCATTCAAATAAGCATCTACCGAATGGTGTGATAGATTTCGTTCCAATTGTAAATAGCGTTTGAAATCTTTTTTCACGTTGTCCCACTTCATATATATAACTTGCTTTATGATGCCTATATAAATATCCCGATTATTTACATATCCGTTTCATATAAATCAAAGATAGTGAAAACAAATAATTTTCAATAACTTCGTCGTCATGGCAAAATTAATCAACCTAAAACCCATTAAAGAATTTCTAGATTCCAGTACTGGAGGCGGTATCTTATTATTCTTATGTCTTATTTTATCGTTAATCATTGCTAACAGCCCCCTATCTGAAGCATTTAACAACCTTTTAGGTACGCATCTAGGCTTTGAGAATGCGCATGTCCATCTCCGATATAGCATTGCCGCTTGGATAAACGACGGACTGATGGCTGTCTTCTTTTTGTTGGTGGGCTTGGAGATAAAACGGGAGTTAGTGGAAGGTGAATTAGCTTCCCCCCGCCAGGCGGCTTTACCCATATTAGCGGCTATAGGAGGAGCGCTTGTTCCAGCACTCATATATACCTCGTTCAACGCGGGAACGGAAACTCATCATGGCTGGGGCATCCCTATGGCCACAGATATTGCTTTTGCTCTGGCGGTAATTTCCATGCTTGGTAAGCGTGTCCCTGTTAGCCTCAAAATCTTCTTGGCTGCACTGGCAATCGTAGACGATCTACTAGCCATCTTGGTTATTGCTGTTTTCTATTCAACTGAGCTTCACGTCACCTATCTTTTATATGCCGGAGCAATCCTATTACTCTTAGTTGCCTTCAATCGTCTGGGGCTAAAAAATCTATGGTTTTACATCGTACCGGGTGTTTTTATATGGTATTTCATCCACCATTCGGGTATTCATGCCACGATTGCGGGAGTACTGGTAGCCATGACAATCCCGACAAACGATACAGATATCGAATCTCCCCTCGAAAAATTAGAACATGCCATTGCAAAACCGGTCAATTTTATTATCGTTCCATTATTTGCAATCGCAAATACCGCGATCACCTTTCAAAGTGAAATGATCGGAGGACTAACGTCGAATATGGGACTCGGTATCATGGTCGGACTTTTCGTTGGTAAAACGATTGGTATCTTTACAACGTCTTTTTTATGTATAAAATCCGGATTGGCACAATTGCCCGATAAAGCAACATGGTCACATATAGCCGGCGTCGGTATGCTTGGCGGCATCGGGTTCACGATGTCTATTTTTGTTTCCATACTATCGTTCAATGACCCGTTGCATGTGGAAGAAGCAAAACTAGCTGTTTTGGTAGGTTCGTTGATATCCGGGTCATGCGGCTATTTCTTTTTAAAAATGCTGAGCAAACGACAACAAATACAATAATAAGCGGCAAGTTTTTTGGAAACTTGCCGCTTATTCGCAAATTGATTTTGTTTTAAAACTCCGGTTCTACCACTCCGTTTTGTGCAGGTATTTCCGTTTCTGTAGTTGTTTCCGGAGCCTTATCAATTAATTCCATAAACTGGTCTAACTTCGGCGTAATAATAATTTGCGTGCGGCGGTTCCTCGCTTTTCCATCAGGTGTCGTGTTGTCCGCTATAGGATTATATTCTCCTCGTCCTCCAGCAGTCAATCGTTTCGGCTCAACACCATATTGATTCTGTAGCGCTTGAACAACCGACGATGCACGTAAAACACTTAAATCCCAGTTGTTTCGAATATTCTTTTGCGAAATAGGATCCGTGTCTGTATTACCCTCAATTAATACATCATATTCTCTATAATCCTGGATAATCTTCGCGATTTTACTCAAGGTTTCTCCAGCTCTATCGGAAATCTCGTAACTACCGGATCGATACAGCATATTGTCAGATAATGAGATATAAACCACACCTTTTAACACTTTCACATCCACGTCACGTAACTCTTCTCGACTTAAAGAACGAGTTAGATTATTTGTCAATACCAAGTTAAGGGAATCGCTTTTATTCTTGGTGTTCACTAAATGCTGAATGTAACGGTTCGACGCGTTAATCTCATCAACCAACTTCGAGATATTCACATTTCCTTGCGTATTTTGATTAATACTCATATCCAGCGTCCCTTGCAAACGTTTTAGAGCCTCCCGCAAAGACGCGTTATTCTTGCGTTCAATGGCCAATTGCTCTTCCAAATTTTTTACGTTAGTCCGACTTTCGGCCAGCTCCATCTGGCTTTGCTGATAACGCTCGGTCAAATCCTGATGCTGCATTTGTAACGCGGCATATCGTTTTTTCCCTCCACAGCTCGCGAGGAATAAACCAGAAATGACAACGACAATAACGATTATTCTGCTACGTATCATATGTTCACATTTTATATTCTAATATGACGATATACAAAAGTGGTGCCTAAAAATTTCCAATCATGTTCGAGAACAACGAGGAAAAAAGATATTAAATCATTATTTTTAAAAAAAAACGATGAAGATTCTTTCTACAGCGGATATATATAAGTGGGAACAAGCCACCATGTCGAGCCAAAATCTAGAACCGGCTGAGTTAATGGAGCGAGCGGCCGGCGCATTATTCCAGGCAATACAACAATATATCGGTGAAAGACAAGGCTCTTTTACCATTCTTTGTGGTTTTGGCAATAATGGTGGAGATGGATTGGCTGTTGGTCGGATGCTGCATAATGCTGGGCATCTTGTTAAAATCTATCTACTAAATCACATAGCTTATAGTCCCGAAAATGAAATCAATCAAGAACGTCTGCGCGAAATCGGTATAACTATCTCTTCCTTCACGCCCGAAAGTACCTTAGAATTTCAAGGGAAAAGCGTAGTGATCGACGCTCTATTCGGATACGGTTTATCCCGCCCACTGGACGACAGCTGGAAGCCACTCCTACATCAAATTAATAGCGCTTCCAACCCTGTACTGTCTGTCGACATCCCTTCCGGACTTTTTGCAGACAAGCCTACGCCGATAGAAGCTCCTATTATACAGGCCAATATTACCTACACTTTTGCTTGCCCTAAACTAAGTCTATTATTTCCGAAATACGCTTTATTCACCGGTTTTTTTCAAGTATTAGATATTGGGTTAAGTCAAAATATACAAAACACATTATCAACAACTTACAGATACATACAGAAAGAAGATGTACAGATATTAATACGCCCGTTA
Source organism: Sphingobacterium arenae (assembly GCF_014692505.1). GTDB lineage: Bacteria > Bacteroidota > Bacteroidia > Sphingobacteriales > Sphingobacteriaceae > Sphingobacterium > Sphingobacterium arenae. The sequence continues at coordinate 317,732 of NZ_JACNYK010000002.1, forward strand.
CAAAAATTTTCGCACAAAGGCACCTACGGTCATGCTTATATAGCGGGCGGTCGTCATGGCAGTATAGGAGCCATTATTTTAGCCAGCAAAGCAGCTTTAAAAACGGGCTGCGGATTGGTAACGGCGTATATTCCTGCTTGTGGCTATACTATACTGCAAAGTGCTTTTCCCGAAGCGCAGGTACAAACTGACCCACTCGACACACACATCAGTATGTTCTCCGAGTATATTACCAAGTTCGACGCTATTGGTCTTGGTATGGGTGCAGGAACGCATACCGATACAGAAAATGCTTTATACCAACTATTTGAGCGGTTTAAGTTAATGTCGGAAATACCTCCGCTGCTATTCGACGCAGATGCCATAAATATCCTCGCTAAAAACCCGGATTGGCACCCATTCATTCCTCCACGTAGTATTTTGACTCCGCATCCCAGGGAATTGGAACGCTTAATTGGTAGATGGGCAGATGATTTTGAAAAACTAGAGAAAGTGCGTGACTGGAGCTGCCGTTATCAGCAGATTGTCGTAGTAAAAGGAGCATATAGTGCTATCATATTACCAGACGGAACGACACACTTTAATTCTACAGGCAACCCGGGCATGGCTACTGCTGGCAGTGGCGACGTACTTTCAGGTGTTATCACGTCTTTGTTAACACAAGGCTACCCCCCGACTGACGCTGCTTTACTGGGCGTATACCTACATGGCTTAGCTGGCGACATCGCGGCAGTATCTATCCATGAGAAAAGCATTACCGCCACCGATATTATCAACCATTTATCTGCAGCATGGCAGTTTCTACAAAATCCCTACACCTCGCCTATCTAAATTATTTTATATAGGCCCCTAATAATTGTATCCAAAAAAGGCATTACCCTTCCCTATTTTTGTACTATCGACCGTCTACATTTCCGTTTGTTTCGAGGGTATATCGCGAGCCCTTTTTAAATTTGGTTCGTATATACAAAGCATTTTATGTAGGTTTGAAGTAAATCCACTTATAATCAATGAAGCAGAACATGCGACACGCTTTACTTCTTCTACTATTTTTTTTTGCCAGCAATATAGCTCGGGCACAATTAATGAAAGCCAAAGAAATATTCAACGAAGCGGACTCTCTTCGTGGCACACTGACCCCTCTTCGGACATGCTATGATATCAAGTACTATCATCTTGACGTTAAAGTGGATATAAACAATCGCTTCATATCGGGAATAAATCTATTTAAATTTCAATCTGTTGACGACTTCAATAGATTACAGTTTGATCTTTTTGAAAACCTTTCGGTAGATCAGATTGAATACCAAGGAAAGGCGTTATCTTTTCAACGGTCTCATCACGCTGTTTTTGTAGATTTTCCAAACACCATCCAAAAAGGAAAGATAGATTCTTTTAAAGTCTATTATTCCGGCACACCTATTGCCGCTACCCGCGCACCGTGGGATGGCGGTTTTGATTGGAAAACAGACAGTAAAGGAAAGCCTTGGGTAGCCACTAGTTGCCAAGGTTTAGGTGCTAGCGTATGGTGGCCAAATAAAGACCATCAATCGGATGAGGTGGACAGTATGTTGATTTCCGTTGCCGTTCCAAATGAAGTCATGAATGTTTCCAACGGCCGATTAATAAAGACAGAAAAGCTCGACAAACATTATACTAAATACCACTGGAAAGTAAACAATCCGATAAACAATTATAATGTTGCGTTGAACATTGGAGATTATATACGCGTTACGGAAACTTATCTTGGCGAGAAAGGCCCGTTGTCCGTTGACTACTACGTATTAAAAGAAAACAGAGATAAAATCAAGCACTTACAAAAAAATACTAGAGAGACATTAGAAGCATTCGAGTATTGGTTTGGACCATATCCATTTTATGATGACGGCTATAAATTGGTAGAAACCGCCCATCTTGGGATGGAGCATCAAAGTGCCATTGCCTATGGCAATAAGTTTCAGAACGGATATTTAGGCCAAGATGGCTCGGGCACTGGATGGGGGTTAAAATGGGATTTCATTATCGTTCATGAATCCGGCCATGAATGGTTTGGCAACAACATTACAGCCAAGGATTTAGCCGATATGTGGATACATGAAAGTTTCACAAATTATTCTGAAGCACTTTTTATTGACTATCATTATAGTAAAGACGCCAGTCAGGCGTATGTAAACGGCAACCGGATAGGCATTATGAACGATAAGCCACTACAAGGTCCTTATGGTGTCAATAAAGAAGGTTCCAGCGACATGTATCTCAAAGGAGGCGTATTGCACAATATGATCCGAACAATCATTGACAATGATAGTACTTGGCGCGCTATCCTTCGCGGATTGAATAGCACATTTTACCATAAAACAGTCGATTATCACGATATCTTAACGTATCTGAACAACGCATCGGGCATAGATTTTACGAAAGTATTTGAACAGTATATTCAGCACAAAAGCATCCCCGTCTTGGAAATCGTACAACGCGGTAACGGAAAAGTATTTTGCCGTTGGAATGCTGAAGCGAACGATTTTAAAATGCCTATTCACATTGGAAAAAAAGGACAGTCTAAAACACGTTTCGAGATTGGCTCTTCCTTTCTGGCATTACCCATTCAAGTGGACGACATAAATGAACTCGAAATTGATACATTTAATTACTATATAGGGGTCATGGAGTATAGATAAAACCATTTTTTTTATTTAGGTTTGCATTTAAATTTGAGAAACACGACAATATAAGCTACATGGGGTTATTTAACTGGTTTACGCAAGAAGTTGCTATCGATTTAGGGACAGCAAACACCCTAATTATACACAATGATAAGGTAGTAGTGGACGAACCTTCTATTGTTGCTTTTGACCGAACCACCAACAAGGTGATTGCTATCGGGAGACAAGCGATGCAAATGGAAGGTAAAACACACGACAATATAAAAACAGTCCGACCATTACGTGATGGTGTGATAGCAGATTTTACTGCTGCAGAGCATTTAATTCGCGGAATGGTAAAATTAGTGAACAAAGGTAAGTCTTGGTTCTTTCCCTCACTGCGGATGGTGGTTTGTATTCCTTCCGGCATTACCGAAGTAGAGAAACGTGCAGTACGTGATTCAGCAGAAATTGCAGGCGCTAAAGAAGTTTACTTGATTCATGAACCCATGGCTGCTGCAGTAGGTATAGGCATCGACGTAGAAGAGCCTGTGGGTAACATGATCATCGATATTGGTGGGGGAACTACAGAAATCGCCGTTATCGCGCTCTCAGGTATCGTTTGTGATCAATCGATCCGGGTAGCGGGAGATAACTTTGATTCCGACATTGTGCAATATATCCGCCGTCAGCATAATATTATGATCGGTGAACGTACCGCAGAAAAAATTAAAATTGAAGTAGGCGCGGCACTTCCTGAACTTTCCGATCCGCCGGCAGATTTTGCCGTACAAGGTCGAGATCTCATGACCGGTATTCCAAAACAGATTACAGTATCATATACCGAAATAGCACACTGCTTGGATAAATCCATTTCGAAAATAGAAGAAGCCATTTTAAAGGCGTTGGAAATTACACCACCCGAGTTATCTGCAGATATATATCAAACCGGTATATACCTTACAGGAGGGGGCGCCTTATTAAGGGGTCTAGACAAACGAATACAGGCAAAAACAAAACTTCCGGTACATGTGGCTGAAGACCCACTCCGCGCTGTGGTTCGAGGTACAGGAATAGCGTTAAAAAACATTGGAAGATTTAAATTTTTAATGCAATAAGAACATTATAATTCATTGATATATACGCGATATAAACGAACTATTTCTTTATATCGCGTATTTGTTGACAGCTAAATAATAGAAACCAAAACACATGAGAAACCTGTGGCTTTTTCTGATTAGGTACAACGCTATATTCTGGTTTATTCTCTTTTTTGTAACATCCATTATTTTAGTTGTGCGCCACAATAATTTTCAACGTTCTTCTTTTATCAGCTCGTCGAATGTCGTTATCGGCTCCTACTACCAACAAGTAAACTCTTGGAAAAGTTATCTTTCTTTACATGAGACGAATGAAGAACTCGCCGCTGAAAACGGGGCGTTAAGACAGCAGATACAAAATCTTCTCCAAGTAGATACTACTGCAGACACGATCCGCATTATAGATTCCATTGAACAAGGCCGATATGCTTTTATTGTCGCAAATGTTGCCAATAATAGTGTCCATAAAAAAAACAACTATCTGACCCTTGACAAAGGTTCGGCTGACGGTGTAGAGAAAGGTATGGGCGTCATTACTTCTAATGGGGTGGTCGGCGTGATACTTCAAACTTCTGCTCATTTCAGCTCCGTTCAGTCCTTATTACATCCAGACACTCGCGTTTCTGTCGTATTAGATAGCACTGGTGTAATTGGTTCTCTCGTTTGGGGAAATAGTATAGACCACCGCTACGGGGTGGTTCGCGACATTCCGAATCACGTTCAAGTAGAAAAAGATGAAAAAGTATATACGTCCGGGTTTTCCTTATTCCCTGCGGGCATACAAGTAGGGAAAATAATGGAAACAGGCGTTTCGTCTGGAGAGAGCTTCTTAGATTTAAAGATAGAATTATCTACGAATTTCAGCAATTTACATCATGTGTATGTCGTGAAAGATTTATTAATTAAAGAAAAGGAAGAACTAGAAGCTGACAGCGAAAACAATGGGTAGCATAATAATTATAAATATTGTTCGATTTATTATCGTGATTCTGCTACAAGTAGCCTTATTTAAAAACATGGGCTATTATAACGTAGCGACCATATATCCCTACATTTTCTTTATCTTCCTTTTACCGATCGGATTACCAAATTTAGTATTATTTCTAGTCTCCTTTCTAACCGGATTAGCCGTCGATGCTTTTTATGATTCAGCTGGTGTACATGCTTCCGCATGTGTTGGTTTGGCCTTATTCCGGATTTTTTTCCATAAAATTACCCTGGAAGTTGATTTGAAAGAATCGTTTAACACTCCATCTTTGGGTTTAATGGGTACCAAGTGGTTCCTGTCCTATGTATTTTTTGGCACCTTCGTCCATCATTTCTTTCTCTTTCTTATAGAAGCATTTACATTTTCTAATTTTATGTACACACTAGCAAGTAGTATTTTAAGTAGTATATTTACAACTTGCATCATTCTACTGATGAGTTTGTTGGTTTATAAAAGAAAATCACGTATTGGTAATATTTAAAGAAGGTCTTTACGTTCATGAATAGTTTTTTCGCTCGTAAATTTGTTATTCAGGGGATTTTTGTCACTATTGCGATCATCATCGCGATTCGTTTATTTTATATTCAGGTGATAGACAAATCTTATTTATTATCAGCTAATAACAATGTTTTACGTAAAGTGGTTGTATATCCCGCCAGAGGGGTGGTTTATGATCGAAACGGAAAGGTTTTAGTACAAAACGAGCCCGTATATGATCTATTGGTAACACCAATTGAGGCAAAAGAAATCGACACAGCACTTCTGTGCCAGCTCATCGATATTGATCTTGAAGGATTCCAAACAAGGATAAAAAAAGCTCGTTCCCACTCCCCTTACCGTCCTTCGATATTCGAAAAACAATTGTCTGCGACTACGTATGCGCAATTACAAGAACATCTATATAAATTTCGTGGTTTTTATGTACAAAATCGTACGGTTAGGAGTTATCCTGACAGTATCGCCCCTCAGCTGTTAGGCTATATACAGGAAGTTAACGATAAAGATATTGAACGATCTGAAGGCTTTTATCGTCCGGGCGACTATATTGGTGCTAGTGGTATAGAGCGCTCTTATGAAGAACTACTACGCGGACAACGAGGCGTAAAAAACCAAATGGTCGATGCGCTCAATAGACCAAAAGGCTCTTTCATGGATGGCCAATACGATACGCTCGCAGTGGCGGGTGAGGGTTTAGTCTCCACTATCGACCGAGATCTGCAAGTACTAGCAGAAAAACTCATGAAAAACAAGATGGGTTCAGTTGTTGCCATCGAACCTGCTACGGGCGAAATTTTGACCTTTGTTAGTGCACCTTCCTACGATCCTAATATGATGGTAGGAAGGCAGCGTGGCAACAACTATATGAAACTTTTGCGAGACGAAACACGCCCCATGTTTATTCGTCCTATCCAAGCCTCATATCCTCCCGGATCGGTTTTCAAAGTAGTTGCAGCATTAACAGCACAACAAGCTGGAGTTATAGATGAAAAAACGATATTTTATTGTCCCGGCGGATACCGCTACGGAGGCGGACGCGCTATTATGCGCTGCACACACGTAGATGGCGCTACCAGTCTGGTAAAATCCATACAGACATCATGTAACACGTATTACGGATACACCTATGCTCGGATGATTGACTCCCGCGGCATGTCTGCACCGAAAGCTTACGATCTTTGGCGTGCGGCGTTGGGCAAGTTTGGTCTTGGCCGTACATTAGGCATAGATCTCCCTGGGGAAAAACCAGGTTTAATCCCCACTTCTGACTTTTACACGAAGCGCTATGGCAATGACAAATGGCGATCCGGCTTTAACATTTCCTTGTCTATCGGACAGGGGGAAATGGGTATAACGCCACTGCAAATGGCCAACATAATGGCTATTGTTGCCAACCGCGGCTTTTATTATCGTCCGCATCTCGTTAAGGCGATCGGTGAAAAAGGTATCGTTAAAGATGAATTTAAGGAAAAAATAAGCGCAGGTGTAGACGCAAAATACTACGAACCCGTTATTGAAGGTATGAGCCGAGCTGTAAATATTCCTGGCGGGACCGGATATCGCGTGCGCGTTCCCGGTATCGAAATGTGTGGAAAAACAGGGACTGCACAGAATCCGCACGGCGAGAATCACGCCGTATTCTTTGCTTTTGCACCGCGCGAAAACCCGAAGATAGCTATCGCCGTGTTTGTAGAAAATGCAGGTTACGGGGGTACTTGGGCAGGCCCCATCGTTAACATGTTGGTAGAGAAATACCTCAAAGACACCATTTCACTTCCGCAGTACATTCAAGATCGTATCTTTAATGCTAATTTTCTTCCCGAACTCCAGGAAAAAGAAGAACAACAAGTAAGTGCAAGAACGTCACACGGTGAGAAGCCAGTTGGACGAAGTGCATCGGAAATATCGGCAACGGAACCAAGACGCGAATTATATGTGCACCACAGCCAATTAAGAAAGGAGCATCCATAAAATGAGGGAAAAAAGCTTCTTTGGCCGTATCGATTGGCTCACTATTTTATTATGGTTCATACTCTGCTTGATTGGCTGGTTTAATATCTATGCCGCCGTTTACGATCCTGAGCAGCCCAGTATTTTCAGTATGGAAACCAACTATGGCAAACAGTCTATTTATATTTTCACTGCTCTCGTTATCGGATTCAGCATTCTGATTATAGACGCGAAATTCTTCATTTCTGCTTCACCACTTATCTATATTGTAGTCATCTTACTCCTAATATTAGTTTTGGTTATCGGCCGGAATGTAGGAGGAAATCAAGCATGGATACCATTAGGTAGCTTCCGCTTACAACCTTCCGAATTTGGTAAACTGGCTACTTGCTTGTTACTGGCTTCCTACCTGAGTACACAAACCAATAAAAACCCGAATATAAAAACACTGTTTATAGGTGCATTAATTGTTCTACTGCCCGTCGCATTAGTGATGCTCCAACCCGACACAGGTTCTGCCCTAGCATTCTTTGCCTTAATTTTTGTGTTTTATCGCGAAGGTTACGTCGGAAATACTCTTTTATTATTAGGAGGCCTAGCCATTCTATTATTTATATCAGCATTATTGGTAAATCAATGGATTATTATTAGCATTTTGGCATTGGTCACTGGATTGCTCATTTATTCTATACGAAAAAAACGAAAATATATTATTAACGTCGGTATACTTTTTCTTGCATGTAGCGTATATGTACTTTGCGTTGACTATGCCTATGAACATATCTTACAATCGCACCAACGCAATCGTATCGACGTGATCTTAGGAAAAATACACGATCCGCGCGGAGAAGGGTATAACCTCAATCAATCGAAGATCGCGATTGGATCTGGACAATTATTTGGAAAGGGGTTTCTCCAAGGAACACAAACCAAATATAAGTTTGTTCCGGAGCAGAGTACCGATTTTATTTTCTGTACCATTGGTGAAGAGTGGGGATTTGTCGGCTCGATAGTCCTTATAGGCATCTACCTTACGCTTTTACTCCGTTTAGTTCACATTGCGGAACGCCAACGTACAGCTTTTGCCCGGATTTATGCCTACGGTGTTGCCTCTATCCTCTTTTTCCATTTCTTTATCAATATTGGTATGACCATCGGCATCGTACCTGTTATCGGCATCCCACTTCCTTTTATTAGTTACGGTGGTTCTTCGCTATGGAGCTTTACTATTCTTCTTTTCATTTTATTGTGTTTAGACTCGGGGCGTAAAGGTTTAAATGGCTAATGTTTGATGAACGAGCTCGGGAATAGCTTCTGTTTCTTAAATAAATTCAATATCTTTAACATACGGAACAGTGAAAGATGACATGATAAAAAAAATTGTTAAGGAACATCCTCTTAAAGATATTGCCCTCGATTTTGATGACGAAATTACGCCGCTCCCATTCGAACAAAAAGCATTAACATCGTATTATGAAGCCCATGATAAGACTTGGGAAATCAAAGTGCACGTCTCCGGAATCGAAAATGAATTGAAAGTGGTAGACGATATCATCGCAGACCTCTCCTTTCGTCGTTTGGGCATCGAACAAGAACTGGAAATATTAGAAGATTGGCTCGGCGTGACTGAGTTAGAAGATAAGGAACTTTTTGACGGAGAAATCACCATTGATATTGGAGCCTTTTTCTCGGTCTGTGACAAACACAACGTGGATTTGCAAGATCTTTATGAAAAAGTGGTCCACCTAACAGCGATCTATAATCGCGATATAGAAAATATCTTCGAAGATGACGCTGTGATTGATCCAGAATATTTTAATGCGCTCGACGAAATCTATCCCCGTTATGAAGAAGCATCTGTCCACACCGTATCATTAGATGATGACCATCAAGCATTTCTGGAAGCGTATGGAAAAGTAGAAGACCTTTTCTTTCATTATACCGAATTAGCAAGGGAAATATTCGACAAATACAAAGGCTTAGTTGAAACGACTCAAATCATTTACCGACGAGTAGAGGTAATAGATAAATTACTAAGAGACAAATTAAAACGAGAAGGAAAGTGATCCCCACAAATTGTTACAATCAATATATATTCATTACGATTCAGCTATCATAACGTATAAAGATAAGCATATTGAATACCATCTAGCTTGTCGAGCTTCTGAACAAACTGATTTACGAGCAACTTCCTCACTTCTATCTCTAACGCACAGTTATTGTCGAATTCTTGTTTTAAAATAGGTAAATTTTCTTCTTTAACCACGCGCATTACATCATTCATATGCAAATAATCAAAAGTAATTCGATAAACATCATTCACGGTTTTCTCTACTATCTTGGCCGCGTTCAACGCCTCTTGGGCAGCTGTTTTATAGGCGTTTATCAAGCCCGGAACCCCCAATAGTGTACCGCCAAAATAACGTACCACAATAATAAGCACATTGGTAATATTTTTTGATAACAAGCTATTTAAAATGGGGCGACCTGCTGTTCCGGAAGGCTCTCCATCGTCGTTCAGCCGAAAGACAGAACGATCTGGTGTCAGGCGATATGCCCAACAATAGTGCCTTGCTTTAGGATGCGAGGCCCTTACTTCGGCAACTATATCTTTAAGAGCGGTTTCCTCTCGAAAGGGGTAGGTATATGCAATAAACTTGCTTCCTTTATCCCTAAACACTCCCTCACTGGGCTCGTCAATAGTTAAATATGTATCTTCAAACAAACTCACAGATATGCAATAATTAAAACAGAAATAAAAGCCAATATCAATCCTATCTTATTTAACCAAGTCAACCGCTCACCAAAAAATCCGATACCAACAATTGCTCCTAACAAAATGACACCGATATTCATGCCGGTAAATACAACTGACGGGCTATTAGACAATGCCTGATGCGCTTTCATGTAGAACAGAATATTGCCAAAGTTAAACAATCCCAAAAAGATTCCCCAAATTACGGATTTAAATTGTACACGTTCTTTTTTAATTGAAACACGATAAGTGAGCAAAAGGAAAGAGACCACTATTGCTAGCATAAACACCAATAACATCGAATAGGCATATGGTACGTCCTGATAGAGCGCCACTTTTTTAAAAAGAATATCAATAATTCCCATTCCAAAAAACACAGCCACTGCATAACCCCAAGCTCCATTGCTTTTTGTTACATCGCTTTTTTTCCAACCGATGGAACACAAGATAGCCACAATTCCCACTGCTATACCTATCAATTTAGACATACCTATCGCTTCATGAAAAAGAAAAAATGCTGCCGACAACGGTATAAATAATGAAAGGCGTTGTGCAATTTCCGTTTTGACAATGCCACTATATTGGATAGCATAAGCAATACACAAAAATATCGTTGGCAGCAGTACGGCCAATGATAAGTATAACGCCCAAGGTAATGCGCTTAGAGGCACAGTAGCCATTTTCGGCTTTAGAAACAATAAAGTTGCCAAGGCAGCCACGGGGTAATTCCAAACAATAAGATGAAGGTGGTGTATGCCACGTTGTTTAGCAAATTTAATAACAATCGATACCGTGACACTGCAAACAACACTAATTAATACGTATAACATAGAAAAGACCCCAAACTTAATAAATTACGTTATTTCTCGCGCCGACAAAGGAATGAAATTATACAGTTTTCTCCAAACCGGACTAGAATCCAATTGCAAACCGGTATCCTAGCGCATGTAACAGAACTACAACAAGTTGGTATTTTAATGGTTAGCATGCATCCAATCTCCTTCGACGGACGGGGAATATTACTGAGCATACTAAAACCGCCTATGCTGAAAAACACACAAATACCTCAAAAATTACTCAAAAATTACTCAAAAATTTTAAATTTAAAACACTATTTTAACATTAAAATATCATTATTATTTTCAATAAAATATCATCATAAAATACATTAATATTCACATAAAATATCGTGTTATAAATAAAAAAAAATACATAAAACACTTATCTACAAATATTTAAAAATAAATTACCCGTAAAAACACCATACTTTTAGTTTTAAAAAAAACAACTTTTTTATTATAAAAAACACATCATTTTTTAACACATAAAACAACTATAAAATGAAATTATTTTTAAATTTATTTTGCATATATAAAATAATAGTTCTACTTTTGAATTGTAAAATTTGAGACATGATGACACACAACAAATACTTTTATTTTGGCAACTTTTACTTTAGAAGGTAAAGCTGGGATTTTTGTATGTTTGTGTAAAAAAACAAAAAGTCCCGGATAATTTTCGGGACTTTTTTTGTACAGTTACAATTGGCATGATAATTAAAGAATGAAAACAAGAATTGCAATACAGGGCGTCAAAGCCTCCTTTCATGAAGAAGCAGCTCATAAATATTTCGGTGACGAGGATATCGAAATTTTAGAGTGCGAGTCTTTCAAGAAGACGTGTGAAATGCTTAAACAGGGCAAAGCTGATTATGTTGTTATGGCGATAGAGAACGCGATTGCGGGCAGTATTCTACCTAACTATAATCTGCTCCGCGATTATAAATTCCACATTATTGGCGAAGTACATTTAAATATACAACAAAATTTGCTCGCATTACCTGGCGCCAAGCTTTCCGATATAAAATTTGTGGAATCACACCCAATTGCCATTCGTCAATGCGATGAGTTTTTGAGTGATTATCCGGAATGGACGGTAAAGGAAGGTATGGATACCGCCGCCTGTGCAAAAAGCATTATCGAAAATAAACTGACCAATACCGCGGCAATCGCCAGTATAGCGGCTGCGGAATTATACGGTTTGGAAATTCTGGAAAAAAGAATTGAAACCAACAAGAAGAATGCGACACGTTTTTTGATTCTGTCGAATGAAATCATCGAACAGAAAAATGCGAACAAGGCATCCCTATCTTTTCAAACAGGGAATGCGGTAGGTGCCCTCGCTAACGTATTACAGTGTTTTGCAGAGCAAAATGTGAACTTGAGTAAGATTCAATCCATGCCCGTAATAGGTCGCCGAAATGAGTATGACTTTTACGTAGATGTGGAATGGAAAAAGCAAAGTGACTATGATGCGGCTATTCGCAAGGTGCTAAAGCACACCATAAACTTCACCATTATGGGGGAATATGTAAAAAACGAGAAAGTATAACAACTATTATTCATTAGCAAATCATTAAAATCATGAAACATACCTTAGACATCGTTCCTTTAAAATCTTGGATAGATACGGGCGATAAACCATTAATTATTGCCGGACCATGCAGCGCCGAAACAGAAGAACAAGTAGTCTCTACCGCACATTTATTAGCAAATACAGGGAAAGTAAATGTATTACGAGCAGGAATCTGGAAGCCTCGTACCCGTCCAGGCGAGTTTGAAGGAATTGGCAGTATAGGTTTGGAATGGCTAAAAAGAGCAAAAGCAGAAACCGGGTTGCTAACTGCCACAGAAGTGGCAACAGCTAAACACGTAGAAGAAGCATTGGCGGCTGGCATAGATATCTTATGGGTAGGTGCTCGCTCAACAGCAAATCCGTTCACCGTACAGGAAATTGCAGATGCTCTACAGGGTGTAGATGTACCGGTTTTTGTAAAAAACCCAGTTAATCCAGATCTTTCCTTATGGATAGGTGCGTTAGAACGAATTAACCGTGCAGGGATTAAAAAATTAGGGGCGATCCATCGTGGATTCTCTTCTTTTGAGAAAACTGCATTCCGCAACGAACCGATGTGGGACCTTGCTGTCCAGCTGAAATCCGCTTGTCCAGAACTTCCGATCGTCAACGATCCTAGCCACATCTGTGGAAATCGTGAACTGATCCCTTACATCGCGCAAAAAGCGATGGATATGGACCAACAAGGTCTGATTGTGGAATCACATATTGACCCATCCGTAGCTTGGACAGATGCGAAACAACAAGTAACGCCCGCAGCATTGGCCGACCTACTTGATAATTTATCCGTTCGTCACCCAGAATCCAATAATCCAGTTTTCGATGACAAATTAGCCGAGTTGCGTCAGCAGATCGATAAATTAGATGATGCGATCCTAAAACAAATTGGCGACCGCATGAAAATCGCAGAGAAAATTGGAGAATACAAGCGCGATAATAACGTGACCATCCTGCAAGTTAGCCGTTGGGATGAGATCCTGAAAAAAAGAGTCCAGTTGGCAAGAGCATTATCACTTAGTGAAGACTTTGCGGCGAAATACTTGGAATTATTGCACAACGAATCTATCCGCAAGCAAAACGAAGTCATGAATGTAAAACCTGTGGCGGAGGCGTAAATGAGTTCAACATCACTTACACTTCGTCATCCGTCGAAAGTAATACAGGGCACGGTTCAACTTACTGGTTCTAAATCAGAGAGCAACCGTGCTCTTATTATACAGGCATTAAGCCGAGGCAAAGTTAACGTAGAAAATTTATCCGCCGCCGCCGATACGGTTATTATGAACAAAGCGTTGGCACTGGCCCACACGGGGCGGGAGACGGAGGAGATCGTTACCGTGGACATCGGCCCTGCAGGAACGGCTATGCGCTTCCTTACCTCTTATCTGAACCTGATAGAAGGCAACTTTGTCTTGACAGGCACGGAACGTATGCAACAGCGTCCTATTGGCATTCTTGTGGATGCCTTAAAAACGTTGGGTGCGGATATGAGCTATGAGAAAGCAGACGGTTTTCCTCCCTTGAAAGTCAAAGGAGGAATGATACAAAACCAACGGAAAGTACGTATACAGGGCAATGTTAGCAGCCAATACCTTTCTTCGCTCCTGCTTATCGCCGCTTCGCTTAAAAACGGACTCTTATTGGAAATTGAAGGCGAGCTCACTTCCAGACCGTATGTGACGATGACGCTGAACATGCTGCAGGAAGCAGGCATATCCCATAGCTGGATAGACAACAGTATTGTGATTGAACCACAGGAGTTTCAGCCAACAACCATTTATGTTGAACCGGATTGGAGTGCTGCTTCGTATTGGTATGCTATGGTAGCTTTATCTGAAAAAGGAGAAGCTATGTTGCCAGGCTTGAAAGCACATAGCTTACAAGGAGATATAGCTATTGTCGACATCATGTCTCATTTTGGCGTCGCCAGCTCGTTTCAGGAAGACGGATTGCATATCGCGAAGGTCAACAATGGTTCTGACAAAGTTTTGTTTGACTTCAAAGAATGTCCAGATTTGGCACAAACCATTGTGGCATTAGCTGCAGCAATCCGGCGCGATATCTCGATCACCGGTGTAGAAACCTTGAAAATCAAGGAAACAGACCGACTGGCCGCATTGAAAAACGAAATTGAAAAGTTTGGCGCAACCATCATTGCAGATGGAGAAACTTACCATATCAATACGAAGGACGCTTATGTTCCGAAAAACGTTACATTTGACACCTATGAAGATCATCGGATGGCGATGGCATTTGCGCCTTTGGCACTGGTGTTTGGCGAAGTGACAATCAATGAGCCCGTTGTAGTAGAAAAGTCTTATCCTGATTTTTGGGAACACTTGCAACAAAAGGGGTTCACCGTCGAGCAATAGGTAAACAGTTAAACAAATAGAAGAATTACATCATGGCAGGAAACTCATTTGGCCACCTTTTTAAAATAACCACCTTTGGCGAATCGCATGGAAAAGCGATTGGTGTTATTATTGATGGTTGTCCTCCCAATATCGATATAGACGAAGATTTTATACAGTCGGAGTTAGATAAACGGAAGCCAGGGCAATCTAAAATCACCACACAACGCAAAGAAAGCGATGTTGCTCAAATCTTATCCGGTGTTTTCGAAGGAAAATCAACAGGGACACCTATTGCCGTTCTGATACCAAACGAAGATCAACGGTCTAAAGACTATTCCCATATCGCGGATAAGTATCGTCCATCTCATGCGGATTATACCTATCAGCAAAAATACGGTATCCGGGATTACCGTGGCGGAGGGCGATCTTCCGCAAGGGAAACAGCAGCACGGGTAGCAGCTGGCGCTATCGCCAAATTATACCTCAAAAGCCAAAGTATTGAAATTTTCGCTCATGTTTCGGCAGTCGGTACATTGGAAGCTCCGAATTTGGACACCACTAATTTGTCAGCGCTGCTTGATATACGAGAAGGCAACATTGCTCGTTGTGCAGATCCTGCAACAGCAAATGAAATGATTGCTCTTATTGACTCGATAAGAAAATCGGGAGACACCATCGGTGGAAAAATATCAACCATCGTCCGCGGGGTACCCGTAGGACTTGGCGAACCCGTCTTCGATAAACTACATGCTGATTTAGGAAAAGCTATGTTGAGCATTAATGCTGTTCATGGATTTGAATACGGTTCTGGATTTAGCGGTTCGGAGATGCAAGGCTCTGAACACAACGATATATTCGTGAAAGAAGAAGAGCAGGTGCGTACCCGCACAAATTTCTCGGGTGGTATCCAAGGCGGCATTTCCAACGGGATGGATATTATGTTCCGTACAGCTTTCAAACCGGTTGCTACGATTATGCGTGACCAAGAAACATTGAATGAAGCTGGCGATAGTACTACGATTTCGGGCAAAGGGCGCCACGATCCTTGTGTTGTTTCCCGCGCCGTTATTATTGTGGAGGCGATGACGGCTTTGGTATTAGCAGATCATTTATTACGGTTTAAAGCGTACCGTTAATGCTGATAAAATAACAAATTGTCATCTATTATCGAAAAATAGCAGTTACTATTTATTAAATAGTAACTGCTATTTATTTAAAATAACCTCGGAAATGCCCTTTCGCTATATTCACTCATCATTTCGTAAGCCAGTTCTACCACATCATCTACAGATGGCTTTGTGAAATAATCACCATCAGATCCATACGGCGGACGGTTAGCTTTAGCCGTAAGCGTTCTGGGCTGACCATCCAATAGATAATACCCATTTTGCTTTTCCAATATCTCCTGCGTAATAAATGCTGTTGCACCGCCCGGCATATCTTCGTCTACGACCAATAGTTTATTTGTTTTCTCCAACGATTGACGGCAGATCTCCGTACGGTCAAAGGGCTGTAAACATTGTGCATCAATAATTTCTATAGAAATCCCTAATTTTTCCAGTTCAATAGCAGCTTCCTGCACGACACGTAACGTTGCTCCATACGACACCACGGTAATGTCCCTTCCCTCGCGTATCTGTTCCGCTATCCCAATGGGTACCATGAACTCCCCAACATTAGACGGCATTTTTTCTTTCAACCGGTAGCCATTCAAGCACTCGATCATAACAGCCGGTTCATCCGAACGTAACAATGTATTATACATACCGGCCGCCTGTGTCATATTACGCGGCACACAAATATGCAAACCACGGAGTCCACCTAGCAGTACCGTCATGGGTGAACCCGAATGCCAGATACCCTCTAATCGATGGCCTCGGGTACGAATAATAACAGGCGCCTTCTGTGTTCCTTTCGTACGATAGCTCAAACAGGCCAAATCATCACTCAATACCGGCATTGCATAGATCAAATAATCAAGATATTGGATTTCAGCAATAGGACGTAAACCACGCAATGCCAAGCCAATACCCTTACCGATAATAGCCGATTCACGAATACCCGTATCAAAAATACGTAATTCGCCAAACTGTTCCTGCAATCCGGCAAAACCTTGATTAACATCTCCTATTTTCCCTACATCTTCTCCAAACGCGACAATGCGTTCATCACGTCTAAAATTCGCTTCAAAACAGGCATTTAATACCTCTCTCCCATCCACCATGGCGACGTCCTGTTCATAATCCGCAACTATACCCTCCTTTTTCAAAGGAGAATCAGCGGTATTCGTAAACAGTTTATCGTTATAACGATCAAAATTTTGTTCCTGCTTCTGGGCATACCAGGTCATCAACACATCTTTTTCAGGCGAATACACTTTCCTCAAATCACGAATCGCTCTCCTCACGTTGCCATAAATCTCTTTCAACGAGGGTTCCGCCAATGACTGCAAGGTCTTTAGTGCCACATCAACCAATGGATCTCCAATCGCAGATAGCAAGGCTATCGCTTCATCTAAATCAATTTGAAGCGTTTTATGATAATCCGTCCATGCGCGGCGCTGTTCCTGACGGACATAATCTTTGGCTTCTTTTTCTAGGTCAGTCAGCTCTTCTTCTTCGGCAATACCGGATTGCAATAGCCATTCACGCATTTTTAGGTTACAATCAAATGCCTGCTCCCATTCCAAACGTTCGGCGGATTTATAGCGTTCGTGCGACCCAGATGTAGAATGTCCTTGGGGCTGTGTCAATTCCGTCACATGAACAAGGCATGGCACATGTTCCTCTCGCGCACAGCGCGCTGCCTGCTCATAAACCTCGCATAAAGCCGGATAATCCCAGCCACGTACTTTAAATATTTCTATACCATTTCCATCGCCCTCACGTTGAAAACCCTTCAATGCTTCAGAGATATCGGCTTTCGTTGTTTGTACTTCATTCGGGACCGATATACCATATCCATCATCCCAGACGGAAATAACAACCGGAATCTGCTTTACGGCAGCAGCATTAACTGTCTCCCAAAATACACCTTCTGATGTAGAGGCATTACCAACGGTACAAAAAACAACTTCTTTTCCCTCTTGAGAAAAGTAGGTTAAATGATCCAGACTCCGATTTTCTTTGTACAATTTAGACGCTAAGCCTAAGCCCATGATACGCGACATCTGTCCGCCTGTAGTCGAAATGTCAGAAGCTGAGTTCTTTTGTTCTGTTTGGTTTAACCAATCCCCTTCCTTATTGAGCAATTGTGTGGAAAAATGACAATTCATTTGACGTCCTCCAGACGATATATCCGCTTCTAAATTAGGGTTAGCATATAACTGTGAGAAGAAATGATAAACATTAGATATACCTGAGGCAAAGGCAAAAGTCTGATCTCGGTAATATCCCGAACGCCAGTCGCCGGGTTGGAATACTTTAGCGAGCGCAATTTGCGCGATCTCTTTACCATCACCAAACACCCCGAACTTTGCCTTTCCAGTTAACACCTCCTTGCGACCCGACAGACTTGCAATACGGCTTTCAACCGCTAATCTATAATCGTTTAAAATGATTTCGCGAAAATCGTCAAAACTGATTTTCGACGTTTCAAAATCACTGTTTATATTCATGGTGATATCAGACATATTTAACCGATGGTTTCAGCAAAAATAGTAAAATATACGTGTTATTGGAAATAGCAGTAAAGATATGCTACATTACTAAAATACTGCGTATATTTGTACTTTGATTTGAAGAACGTTCAAAATACACCATTAGTAATGATTCATTTCTTTGTGAACCCAAGCCACACCGTGTATGGTGTGCAAACCCAAAACGACTTATCGACAGAAGATATTTCCAGATTAAATTGGCTCTTTGGAAAGGCTGAAAAGCTTGACCAGCAGACGTTAAACAACTATTATGTCGGCCCTCGCGCTGCGATGGTGACCCCGTGGAGTACCAATGCCGTTGAAATCACACAAAACATGGGGATTCAAGGGATTATCCGCATCGAAGAATTTTATCCGGTGGATGAAAACTTTACGGATTTCGACCCGATGATTTCGCAGAAATATGCCGTATTAACACAAGATATGTATTCTATCAATATTCAGCCAGAACCTATTTTGGAAATTGACGATATTGATGCCTACAATAAATCAGAAGGTTTAGCTTTGAATCCGGAAGAAGTAGATTATTTGAATAACCTTTCCGGAAAAATCGGACGTAAACTGACGGATTCTGAAGTTTTTGCTTTTTCACAGGCAAATTCGGAACATTGCCGGCACAAGATATTTAACGGAACCTTTATCATTAATGGTGAAGAGCAGTCCTCCTCCCTATTCAAGCTGATCAGAAAAACTTCCGAAACCCATCCGAACGAAATTGTTTCAGCCTATAAAGATAACGTAGCGTTCGTCAAAGGACCTAAAGTGACCCAGTTCGCCCCAAAATCGGCAGATAAACCGGACTTCTACGAAGAAAAGGTATATGAATCGGTACTTTCACTTAAAGCCGAAACCCATAATTTTCCGACAACTGTAGAACCATTTGCCGGTGCCGCTACCGGCTCGGGTGGTGAAATTCGCGACCGGTTGGCTGGCGGCCAAGGAGCGTTACCTTTGGCTGGTACCGCTGTCTATATGACCGCCTATTCGCGCCTTGAAACGGATACTGCGCAGGACAAACCTTGGGAAAATGGCATGGAGGAACGGCAATGGTTGTACCAAACGCCAATGGATATCCTAATTAAAGCGTCTAACGGTGCTTCAGATTTTGGTAATAAATTCGGACAGCCTTTGATCGCTGGTTCCGTACTAACCTTTGAGCACGAAGAAGAAGGCAGAAAATTAGGCTATGATAAAGTCATCATGCAAGCCGGTGGTGTAGGTTATGGTAAAGCCGACCAAGCGAAAAAACATACTCCAAAAACAGGTGATAAAATTGTTATTCTCGGGGGTGAAAACTATCGTATCGGAATGGGAGGAGCAGCGGTGTCCTCTGCCGAAACAGGTGCTTTTGGTTCGGGTATCGAACTGAATGCCATCCAACGTTCCAACCCGGAAATGCAAAAACGCGCGGCAAATGCGATCCGTGCTTTTGTGGAGTCGGACAACAACCCCATTGTTTCGATTCATGACCATGGTGCTGGCGGACACCTTAACTGTTTGTCCGAACTGGTGGAAGAAACTGGTGGATTAATCGATATGGATAAATTGCCTGTTGGTGACCCTACCCTATCGGCAAAAGAAATTATCGGTAATGAATCCCAGGAGCGTATGGGCTTGGTCATCGCGGATAAAGATATAGAAACGCTGAAAAAGGTAGCGGATCGGGAACGTGCCCCGATGTATGCCGTAGGGGATGTGACGGGAGATCATCGTTTTACGTTTCAATCGAAATCTACGGGAGAAAAACCAATGGATTACGATTTAACAGACTTTTTTGGTTCTTCACCAAAAACGGTGATGAACGACAGCAAAATCGATCGTCAATATGCGGACCTTTCTTACGATGTTAATGAGGTGCCTACCTATTTGAGACAACTACTGCAATTGGAAGCGGTCGCTTCTAAAGACTGGTTGACAAATAAAGTGGATCGTTGTGTTGGCGGTCGTGTTGCCAAACAACAATGTGCCGGTCCTTTACAACTTCCATTAAACAATGTGGGTGTTATGGCATTGGATTACACTTCGACAGAAGGTATAGCAACTTCCATAGGCCATTCCCCATTGACAGCACTAGTTGATCCTGTTGCAGGTTCTCGCAATGCTATTGCTGAAGCGCTCTCCAACTTGGTATTCGCACCTATCAAAAATGGTTTGGCTGGTGTATCACTTTCGGCAAACTGGATGTGGCCATGTAACAACGAGGGTGAAGATGCGCGTTTGTACGAAGCTGTAAAAGGTTGTTCGGATTTTGCCATCGCTTTGGGGATCAACATTCCTACAGGGAAGGATTCGCTATCCATGAAACAAAAATACCCAAATGGCGAAAACGTCATTGCGCCAGGTACATTGATTATCTCGGCAGCAGGCAACTGTACCAACATCCATAACGTAATTGAGCCGGTATTATCAAAAAATGCAGGTTCTATTTACTATATCAATCTATCGCAGGACACTTTCAAATTAGGTGGTTCTTCTTTTGCACAGATAAACAATAGGATCGGTAGGGAAGCACCAACCATTCAAGATGCGGATTATTTTAAAAAGGCATTCAACGTTATACAGGAAGCCATCCTATCAGGCTATGTAGCTGCAGGGCATGATGTAGGATCGGGCGGGTTAATAACCACCTTATTGGAGATGACCTTTGCGGACGTTGATTTAGCAGCACAATACGATTTAAGTGGATTAGGCGAAGCGGATACGGTTAAAGCATTGTTCAACGAAAATATTGCTGTCGTATTGCAGGCAAAAGATGACGCGGCTCTTGAAACGACATTATCCCAAGCGGGCGTGCAGGCAGTGAAAATCGGAAAGGTAATCAACGGAACAGCTGTATCCTTCAAAAATAATGTAGACGAATTTACATTTGACGTAGCGGAAACCCGCGATATATGGTTCAAAACATCATTTTTGTTGGACAGCAAGCAGTCTAAAAATGGCATGGCGCAGGAGCGCTATAACAATTATAAAAACCAACCGATCAAGGTGATTTTCCCACCGCAATTTGATGGTAAAAAACCTGTACGTGCAGCAGATGGGACGGCAAGACCAAAAGCAGCTATCATCCGGGAAAAAGGTTCAAATTCCGAAAGAGAAATGGCCAACGCGATGTATCTAGCTGGTTTTGACGTAAAGGATGTCCACATGACCGACCTGATTTCAGGTCGCGAAACACTAGAAGACATTCAATTTATCGGTACGGTAGGCGGTTTCTCCAATTCAGATGTATTGGGTTCAGCAAAAGGTTGGGCTGGCGCTTTTCTGTACAACGAGAAAGCGAAAAAGGCCTTGGAAAACTTCTTTGCGCGCCCCGACACGATGTCTGTCGGTATCTGTAACGGTTGCCAGTTGTTCATGGAATTGGAACTTATCAATCCGGAGCATAAGGTACATGGAAAAATGCTCCACAATACTTCGCAAAAACATGAATCTAGTTTTGCTTCGGTAAAAATACAAGAGAACAACTCCATTATGTTATCTACATTGGCAGGGAGCACATTGGGTGTATGGATTTCACACGGCGAAGGTAAATTTAACCTTCCGCACAGCGAGGACCAATACAACATCGTGGCTAAATATGCTTACGAACAATACCCGCATAATCCAAATGGATCAGATTTTAACACCGCTATGCTTTGTGATAAGACGGGGCGTCACCTCGTGACGATGCCACATATCGAACGTTCTATCTTCCAATGGAATTGGGCATACTATCCCGCTGGCAGACAAGATGAAGTTACACCTTGGTTAGAAGCCTTTGTGAATGCACGTAAGTGGTGTGAGAAAAATAAATAACACATACGACCCGCCTAGTTGGCGGGTCTTTTTTGTATATTAGAAGAATATAATAGATAAACCTCGTGCGATAAATTTTATGAAAAGTACTACTAAGATCATCTGCGTTTTATTTCTATGCCTTTTATTTTTCCAATCCTGCAAGTTAGGGAGATTTGTATTCTATAACTTCGCTAATATCACCGATTACAAAATATTTCCCTATCGTACAATTGAAACGTCGCCCACCCCTTTCATCTTTCCGGAGACACAACAACCGATACAGCCGAAAGATATCGAAACAGCGGAAGGCGATGTACCTTTTGACACGTATTTGGAGCAGACCAAAACGGTTGCGTTTTTGGTTATACAAAATGATAGTATTCAATATGAAAAATATTTCAACAAATACGATGATGAATCGATAGTAGCCTCTTTTTCCATGGCAAAATCCGTTGTCTCGATGCTTATCGGCATTGCTATTGAAGATGGAAAAATTCAATCGGTGGATGAACCTATCACCAATTATATTCCTGAATTAGCGTCGAATGGATTTGAAGATGTCACCATAAAACACTTGCTACAAATGACTTCAGGGATTTATTTTAATGAAAGCTATACGAATCCTTTTGGTCATGCAGCTACTTTTTACTACGGTACCAATCTACGCAAGGCCATTCATAAGCTGAAACTCAAAGATGTACCCGGTGAAAAGTTTGACTATACCAGTGGAACAACCCAACTTCTCGGATTGGTATTGGAAAGAGCTTTAGAAAGCCAAACCATTAGTTCTTATCTAGAAGAAAAGATTTGGAAACCATTGGGGATGGAATACGAGGCCACTTGGAGCCTTGACAGAAAAAAAGACGGACTAGAAAAAACCTTTTGCTGTTTAAATGCCCGCGCCAGAGATTTTGCTAAATTAGGACGTCTATACCTAGATAACGGGAATTGGAATGGCACACAAATCGTTCCGGAGCAATGGGTAAAGGAATCGACTAAATCAGATACAACTGGACACAGTGCTCCTTTTTATCAATATCAATGGTGGTTAACAAAAAATGCAGAGCAATTTTATGCAAAAGGTATTTTAGGTCAGTATATTTTTGTTGATCCACATAAGAATCTTATCATCGTCCGATTAGGAGAAAAAACAAGTAAGGTCAATTGGCTTAAACTTATTTCGCAGATAGCCCATTCATATTAAGGCTATCATATTGACCTACTCCCTCCTATTCTCGCGTCTTTATACCATCAATAATTTCGTTTTTCTTAAACAGAATCTTCCATGTTATCATCAGATTCCGTTTTGCTACGCCAAGAATTTTGCTTAGGAACGTTGGTTTCCGTTTCTGTTATCGTCCCTTGATATTTTGTCATAGCATAAGCTGTTGTCGGTAAAAAAACGAAAACGAAAAGGCCTCCCCAAAAGCCTGTAAACTTCCCGATTAGAACACTACACAACAGTACAAATATGGGATAGGAAAACAATAGAATGGAAAAAAGCAAAGAATCATAAAATATCGTGCCTTCGGTTTTCTTTTTAACATAATCTCGCCATACTCGATAAAACCAGAACTGCGTGTAATACCCTATTTTAGCGAGGATACGCCAGAAACTACTATTTCGGGCTTGGGTAGGATCTCCAACCGAAGGAGTAGCGACTATCTCTCTGCGGAGATTATTTCGCACCTCCTGAAGAATATCGGCTGTGCGTACTCGATGATCGGATATATACTCCGTTGTATCCAAAGGGGGCAACGCTCCTAATTCCAACGCTTTCGGTACATGTCGGAAAGAATTGTAATTTAACGTGTATGCTTGAATTTGCAACGGCAGTTCTGCCTTATAAGAGCGTTCTAGCAACGATGTCAATCCGCCGTTCATAAAAGGCTGCAATTCCCACAAGTTTCGGGATATGCCTTCGGGGAATATCAACACATGTTGCCCTGCTGCCAATCGTTGCATGCATTCGTCAAATGTAAAATCATTCTTTACGGCGAAGTCTTCGTCGTCGTTCCTTTTATAGATAGGTAACATATACAGCCAACGCAGAACTGCGTTGGCTACCGGATGTTTAAAAATATCCCCTCTGGTGAGGAAACAAATTTTTGCTGGAGCATAGGCTGCAATGACTAATGCGTCAAAAAAAGAATTAGGATGGTTCGATATGACGATAGTGGGATAGGCATACGGGGCTAGATGTAAATTCTTAGCTTTCAACCCAGGAGCATACCATTTTAATCCGAAGCGTACAAATAACCTTAATACGGAATAAAACATATCGTTAAAGAGATATTCTGTTATTACCTGTTCATTTTTTTACAGCAAAAAATAGACCTAAAATTACCACTCCTGCATAGATTTCGTAATCTTCGCAATATTCAAGCTATTTGCCATAGCCGTAAAGATACGGTGATACACGTTGTGATTTGCATATAATTCTTCGTGCGTACCATCTTCCACAACCTGTCCTTTTTCCATTACCACAATGTGTTCAGCGTCGATAATCTGTGAAATACTGTGCGAAACGATAATCACCGTACGCCCTGTCTTAATCGCATCCAGACTATTTTTGATCTGTTCTGTAGCGATGGCATCTAAGTTCGCAGTCGGCTCGTCTAAGAAAATAATAGGTGGGTCTTTCAGGAAGAGACGCGCAATAGCAATTCGCTGCTGCTGACCACCAGACAATAAATGAGCATCCGAATCATATCCATTTGGCAGATCTAAAATCTGTTCATGTATATACGCTTTTCTCGCTGCTTCCATAATTTCATCCATAGAAGCATTCGTTTTTCCATAGAGGATATTCTCTGTAATACTACCCTTAAAAATATGATTTTTCTGCAGGACCAAACCAACATGCTCCCGCAGGTAGGCCGTATCATAATCTGCTATATCTATCCCATCCAGCAGGATTTGTCCCTTTGTCGGGCTATAGAATTTATCCAACAAATTAATAACGGTGCTTTTCCCCGCACCAGATAACCCTACCAGCGCCGTATTCTGATTAGGTTGAACGACCATACTCACATTTTTCAAAGCCTGTAGACCATTGGGATAATGAAAATCTACGTGCTTTATTTCAATTAATCCCCTGATTTTTTTTGGACGATAGTTACCTGTCGGTTCACGCTGTTCCTCCTCCTCCAAAATGCTAAAGAAACCTTCAGAATAAATAAGCGCATCATTCACCTCATCATAGATGCGATGAAGCTGGCGAATAGGTGCAGATACGTTATTGAAAAGGAGAATATGGAACATGATGGCACCTAAGCTCATTTGCTCATTCAACACAAAGTAGGCTGTCAATATAATAACAAGCACCACCCCAATCTGTTCAATAAAACTCTTCACACTTTCAAACAGATAGCTTGTTTTGCGTGTCGCCATCTGGTTTTCTGTCATATCGTACTGGATTTTCTGATGTCGTTCTGCTTCAATTTTTTCCCTTCCAAATGACTTTATAACCAAGATAGATTCTATCAGATTTATAATCTGGTTACTCTTATTTTCCCTGTATTTGCGCATGCTCCTTCGAAAACCAGATAACCTACTCGCTTGCAACTGTGACACATAGAAATAGACCGGTACAAGTAACAATCCCACCAACCCGACATAAAAATTCGCCAGAAACATACAGACTAATGCCACGATAGCATTACTAAACAACGGAAGAATATCGATAAAAAAATTCTGTACCAATCTGGTTAGGCTACTTATCCCGGAATCAATGCGAGTTTGCAACTTACCAGATTCATTCTCCGGCGATGTAAAAAACGCCATTCGATAGGTTAAGATTTTTTCGATAATAGCTTGCGAAAAATCGCGTGCAATCTCAATCCTTAGTTTCTCTCCATAGAATTTTTGTCCGAATTGTACCGCAGCATATAGTATTTCTTTTCCCAAAAGCACGGCAGCTATGAAACCCAAAAGGTAAAATCCTTGCGAAAGTGGCTGATTGTCGACCAGAAGCTCGCTAATCGTGTCCACGGTATACTTTAGGATAAAGGCGTTTACCTGTACTGCGAAAGAACCGACCAAAGTCAACAGCAGCGTATAGGCTATTAAGTTCTTATAGGGCTTGGTAAAGGGCAGTATCTTCTTAAACAATTGTGTTATGGTCATTATTATTTAAACATATTTTTGCTAAAAAAGTTTAATCACCTCAGACGAAGATGCGACGTCGGAGGACGGAAGTGTCATGTCGTTGGGCAGGATGGTAATGTCGTCGTACGTCGAAATCATTTTGTTGCCCTACCTGATGAAACTTCCGGTCATCTTTTTCACGTCGGTGGACGGGATGATTATTCCGTTGCCCAACATGGACGTATTGTCGCATGGCGAAAACGTTTTGATGTACAGAAGTCGGTTACTATCATACGGCGACATCAGCATGATGGTCGGAAGTTTCGTTTCGGCAGAGTGGAAGATAAATATTCAGGACGGGGAAATAAATACGAAGGCCAACTTAATGATTTCGATGGGCAAATGCATCGCAATCCCATACGAAAGAACCGGATCGTTTCCCGACACCTTGTTCATGCCGTCCGACAACATAACGTCGGCGCACGGAGAAATAAGAAAGAAGTACGTCTGTAGGGTTGTATACTTTGTCTTACATGCGCGGAACATTTCTGCTTCGTGCAGGCACAACGCTAGTACGCTAAGCTATTTCAGGAATAGACATAATCTGTTGTCTGTATAAATTTTGATTATTTTTTTGAGTTGAACAAAGTAATGATTTACTTTGGATATGAGAACAATCGGAATTATCCCAGCAAGGTATGAATCCTCCCGATTTCCGGGAAAACCATTGGTGGATATTGGTGGAAAATCCATGATACAGCGTGTCTACGAACAGGTAAAAGGTTGCGCCAGTCTTTCGGAAGTCGTCGTTGCCACAGACGATAGTAGAATTGAAGAGCACGTACGTTCATTTGCTGGAAATGTGATCATGACATCGTCGACCCATCAATCGGGAACAGACCGTTGTGCTGAGGTGGTTTCAAAAATAAGTGGTTTTGACGTCGCCATCAATATTCAAGGCGATGAACCCTTTATAAGTCCTTTGCAAATTGAACTGTTGAGTAACCTTTTTCAAGACGCAACCACCGAAATAGGAACCTTGATCAAAAAAATAGATAGTCTTGAAGATCTCTTTAACGAAAGTATACCTAAAGTATTGATCAACACAAAAAAAGAGGCGTTGTACTTCTCTCGACAAACCATCCCTTTTCAACGAAGTACAAGACGAGACGAGTGGATAAACAATCACGTTTATTTCAAACATATCGGCATTTATGGCTATAAAATAGATGTGTTGCAAGAAATCACCAAACTTCAGGTTTCTTCATATGAACGAGCGGAAGGATTGGAGCAATTGCGCTGGTTAGAAAACGGTTATAAAATAAAAATAGCAGAAACCGAATTTGACACCATCGCGGTGGACCATCCAGCAGACGTCGAGCTCATTAAAAAGAAGTTTTTTAATGCTTAAAACCGTAGCTTTACTGTATAAAATGTCCAAGATTGTCAAATATCATCTAAATAAAGTAACTTGGATATTCCCCCTATGACCGTTAAAAAACAATGTATTTACATATGAATCAATTTGCCGTAATTTTTGACATGGATGGGGTCATCTGTCATACGAACCCTTACCATGCTAAAGCCTTTGAACATTTTTTTGACAAATATAAAATACCTTATACGGAAAAAGAATTTGAAGAACACATGTACGGAAAACATAATAGCTATATTATGACGCATTTTTTCAAACGAACAATTACCGGAGAGGAGTTAAAACAATTGGAAGACGAAAAGGAGTCCCTTTTTCGGGAAATATATCAACAAGAAGTCGTTCCCTTACCGCATTATTTACCGTTTCTAGATGACTTAAAATCGGCTGGGTTTAAAACAGCTGTGGCGACTTCAGCTCCGCTGGCGAACCTTAAATTGATTATCGATACCTTACAGATTGATAACAAAATGGAGTCACTAATGGCTAGTGAAGACGTCTTGCTGCACAAACCACACCCCGAAGTCTATTTAAAATCTGCTGAAAAGCTCGGCGCAAAACCAAGCGAATGCGTGGTCTTTGAAGATTCTTTTTCTGGTGTTACAGCTGCGCTGAACGCAGAGATGAAAGTAGTAGGTGTGCTGAGCTCTCACAAGAAAGAAGAATTACCCCCATGTTCTTTTTATATCCGGGACTATAGTGAAATAAATGCGCAACGGGTCATGGATTTATTGACTAGTTAATTCATGGGTGAAGCACTGCAACTCCTTCCCTCTCCGGCCGGATGGGTATTGTACTTCGTATGTGCGGTGCTGATAGGCATGTCTAAAACGGGCGTCCAGAACATCGGAACATTAGCCGTACCGTTATTTGCCTTCTTATTCGGTGCAAAATATTCCACAGGCATTGTACTCATTTTGCTGTGTATCGCAGATCTTATAGCTGTTATCTACTACCGGAAGGAGTTTTTATGGTCAGAAATAAAGAAGTTGTTACCCGCCTCGTTATTCGGACTTATCGTCGGATTACTCCTTGGTAACTACATCAATGACAAAATCTTCAAGCTGCTTATCGGCATTTGTATCATTGTGGGGGTGGGGATTATGATCTGGCTAGATAGAACTTCGCAACAAAGGCAGGAAAAACTCACCAAAAACCGCTGGTATTCCCCATTTTTTGGTTTTATCCTCGGGTTTTCAACCATGATCGGCAACGCCGCTGGTCCGGCTCTATCCGTCTACATGTTATCGAAAAGGTTAGATAAAATAAGCTTCGCCGCGACCTCTGCTTGGTTTATTATGATTTTAAATTTCACGAAAATTCCGTTGCAAGTCTTCGTTTGGCATAATCTTACCTGGTCAGGCTTCTATCTGAATTTACTCGCTATTCCATTTATTCTGCTCGGGGGATTCACCGGAATAAAAATTGTTAAGATACTGCCCGAACGAGAATTCCGGTTACTTATCATCGCTTTGGTGGTGGTCTCAGCAGTTTTGTTGATGATTTTATGATTCGTAATCGTGATTTGTCACGCGTCACAAATCACGATTTACGATTTACGCCAATACGTCTCGCTCGTCTGGATATCGTTCAAATATTGTTTTGGCAAAGGAACAGGCCGGCACGACCTTCCAACTATTTTCCCGCGCTTGATTAATGGCGGCCAAAACGAGTTCCTCTGCAATTTTATTCCCCCGATAAAAAGGTTCTACTTCCGCGTGCGAAATCGTCATAACATTATCCTCCACATGGTACATCAGCTCTCCAATCTGAACCTCATCATTTAGAGCAAGCCATCTCCCACTATCTGCTATATGTGTTAGTTCCATATTATAGATGTTTTAAGATTTTATATTCGTTTTTCAGATAAATATAACAACATTTCAGGAGAATAGTTTATCCACGGTATAAACCTTTCGTTAAAAAATTAAAAATCCTCCGTATCTTTGTTAGTGATGAATGTAGACAAATTACTTGAACGTGCGCTTAATTTTGAATTCCTATCGAAGGAGGAGGGTATATATTTGTATAAGAAAGCTGCAACAGCAGATTTGACCTATGTAGCCAATACCTTACGGAAAATACAGGTTCCACATAACAAAGTTACTTGGCAGATTGATCGCAATGTTAATACGACCAATGTTTGTATCGCAAACTGCAAATTTTGCAATTTTTTTCGCCGTCCGGGCCATGAAGAGAGCTATATCACAGACATCGAAACATATAAACAGAAAATTGAAGAAACATTTCGTTATGGTGGTGATCAACTACTTTTACAGGGCGGACATCATCCTGATTTGGGTCTTGAGTTTTATACGACATTGTTCAGGCAACTCAAAGAACTCTATCCGACCCTCAAGTTACATTCGCTCGGACCTCCGGAAGTTGCACACATCGCAAAACTCGAAGGGCTTCCTCATATTGAAGTACTTCGAGCCTTAAAAGAGGCTGGATTGGACTCCCTTCCTGGTGCGGGAGCTGAAATACTGAATGATCGGGTCCGAAGATTAATTTCGAAAGGAAAATGTGGTGGACAAGAGTGGCTTGACGTAATGCGAGCGGCTCATCAAATCAATTTACCTACATCGGCTACCATGATGTTTGGTCATATTGAAACGATAGAGGAACGTTTTGAACACTTAGTATGGATTCGCGAAGTCCAGCACGAAAAGCCTTCCGATGCTTATGGATTTATCGCTTTTATACCATGGCCTTTTCAAGATGACGGCACGTTGTTAAAGCGTTTACGAGGCATCACCAATAATGTCAGTAGTGAAGAGTATATCCGGATGATTGCATTAAGCCGTATCATGTTGCCCAATATTAAGAATATACAGGCTTCATGGCTTACTGTAGGAAGGAAAACCGCACAACTTTGTTTACATGCGGGAGCAAATGATTTCGGTTCGATCATGATCGAGGAAAATGTAGTTTCCGCTGCCGGCGCACCGCATCGATTCACCTCCAAATCTATACAGGAAGCTATTTTAGAAGCTGGATTCCAACCACAATTACGTACGCAAAAATATGAGTTCCGAGAGCTGCCACAAATGGAAGAACAGGTTATCAACTATTAAAGTATACCATCGTGAAGGATATATTGTTAAATATAGAGGCTATTATTTTTGCATCCGAAGAGGGCATCAATGCCAATGATTTAAAACAAGTGCTCAAAGATGCGTTAGCCATCGACATCAATAAACAAGAGGTGTTAGACTTGTTAAAGAAGATAGCGGAAAAATACAATGATGAAGACCATATTTTCAGTCTCCAGATTTTTAATAAACATTATCAGTTTTTAACCAAAGAAAAGTATCACGACGTTGTGAACCAACTTCAGGCACATAAAGACAAAAAGAAACTTAGCCAAGCCGCTTTAGAGACATTGTCTATCATCGCTTATCGTCAACCACTCACCAAATTAGAGGTGGAACAAATTCGGGGAGTAAACTGTGACTATTCCATTCAGCGATTGCTGGAAAAAAATCTCATTGAAATTGTGGGGAAAGCCGATACTATTGGTAAACCTCTTTTATATGCAACAAGCGGACAGTTTATGCAATATTTTGGTATCAAGTCCGTAAAAGATTTACCACAACTAAAAGATATTATTACAGAGGATAACAACATAGGAGAAGCCGCAAAATAGCCTAATTGCCTGCTGGCGTTTTAACTCACTGGGTGACAAGTGATAAAAAAACAAAAAAAATTTCAAGTTAGAAGATTCTTGATTATTTTTACGGTCGGTAACAAACAGTAGATTTATCATTTATTAACACGAAAAGACTATGATGGCAGCGGCAGAAAAAGAGGTTTTGGTTGAAGAAATTATCAATTTTAACGGTCCGGAAGATGATGCAGATGATGTCTATGATGACGATTTCGAATTAGATGAGATGGATTCTATCGGGGAGTTCGATGATTTCGACGATGACGACGATGATTTTTAATACACGATCGCGTACAGTTGGTAAAAAAATTAAAAAAGCAGGGTTTTACACACCCTGCTTTTTCTTTGAATAGTATAGTAATCTTGGTATATTATTAATAACCTTCGTTTTGTGTATAATTTGGATTACCCAGTTGGTTTAACGGAATAGGAAAAAGAAGATTTCTAGCATCAGAAGCAGGTTTTTCCTGCCAAGCTTCTAAAAATCGTCCAAACCTAATCAAATCTGTTCTTCGATGTCCTTCCCAAAAAAATTCGCGTCCGAGTTCATCCAATAGCAGCTGCTCATTTAATTCTAATAAGTTACTTGCTCCTCTTTTTGCACGCACCTCATTTACAAGTTGTAACGCTTCTCCGTCTTGTCCGATACGCAATAGTGCTTCCGCTTTCATCAACAGAACATCTGAATAACGGTAAAATACCCAGTCGTTGTCTAATAAACTGGTAGAACCATTCGCATAGTCGATGGGATATTTGATGACACGTATACCAGCTACTTCAAGATGATTTTGGTCACGTTCGATAATACTTACTTCCGGCGTAAACGCTAAGGGGTTACCTCGACGGTCTGTTAAATTTTCTCCGTGCTGGTTTGCTTGTTGACCTACTAAAAAACCGACTCGCACGCCACTTACAGTCGTCATCCCCGGATATTCACCTCCGCGTCGTACATCACTTTCTTCGAATTTATCGTAGAAGTCCGATAATGTACAGAACCCGTTGTTCCCTCTCGGATTTTGATTGTAATGAAGCGTTGCCACCCACATATTTGTCATACCGGTTGCGGAACTTTCTCCCCCAATATTCTCACCAGTAAATATATTTTCGGTATCTGATTGACCATTCGCAGGAGAAAAATTCAAAAAATAATCGTCTATCAACTCATACTTTCCACTATTAATAATTTCATCGGCTAGATTGATGACTTGTCGCATATCTTCCTCAGAAAAAGTTGGTGATTCACGGTTCAGAAACACGCCCTTATTCAAGAATATTTTCATTAATAGTACTTTTGCAGCATCTGGAGATGCGCGATCTATACGGTTAGTAGGCAAGTCGGCCATAATCGCTGTAATTTCAGAAATGAGATAACTGATTTGCTCTTCCGCATTTCGTACCCTGGGGTTTTCCGTAACGTCTTCTCCCGGCTCTCGATAGGGTACCTGTCCCCAACCATCAAGGATAGAAAATTCAGCAAACGCTCTTAAAAATCTAGCTTGTGCTTCTTGAGCAGGCGTTGGATTATATTGTAAAATATCGGTCGCCGCATAGCTCACCCCTAAAACATCCTTAAACACGCTATGGATCCTTGTATGATCCGACTCCCACCGGTGTAAGTGAAGCGCTCGCCAAGCGCCGTTGTCATCCCAATCCCCCCCTCTCGTAGGCACTATAGCTTCATCTGTCGGAAACTCCTGCAACGCCCACCATCCATATGGCCCAAAATAAGGATTACGCATAGCAATGTAGGTTGCATTTAATAAAGCCGGTACATCATCACTCCCAATATTGCCAGCTCCCACTTGTCCGTGGAGCTTTTCTTCTAATTTTGTACATCCTGTAATAGTTACGGTTAGGAACGTAAACAAAAGGACTTTTATATATCTATTGCTCATAATACTTCCTTTATTTTTACAATGAAAAGTTGACGCCAATATTGAATGTGCGGGCTGCCGGATACGTAACATTATCTATACCTGCAGACGGAACGCTGTTGACTGATTTATTGACGTTTACTTCGGGATCAAATCCTTTATATTTAGTAATGACGAATAGGTTCTGCCCATTCAGAAATACACCGAGATTTTTGATTGAAGAACCAATATCTCCTATCCGGTAATTCAGCGTTGCATTAGCTAATTTTAAATAGCTACCATTTTCAATGTACCGGGAAGACGCAGCGATAGGGTTTGCCGGTGATTCCAAGATCCCTTGCTTCATCAATTCGGAAGCAATATTCCTTGATCCGAGGTTAGAAATAGGCAAAACGGAATTCGCTGTGTTATTATAGATATCTTGTCCAATCACGCCGTTGAAATTCGCGTTAAAGGAAAAGCGCTTATAATCTATACCCGTACTGAATCCCAATAACACTCTCGGATTCGGATTCCCTACCCGACGAAACACAAATCCATCATCGGTAAACCGAGAGAAACCTTCTTCGTCCAGTCCCAGATATTCCCTTGTTACAAAAGCAAACAGTGGATAATCATTCTGAACAACTTGTACCGTGACATCACTCAGTCCTTGTCCGCTGAGGCTACCGGTTCGGATGATTTCACTTTCTCCTAAGTTTTGTACACGATTTTTGACAAAGGTTAGATTCCCCCCGATGTCCCACCTAAAGTCATCGTTTTCCACGACTACACCGTTCAGGTTTAGTTCTATCCCTTTATTAATTACTTCACCAGGTAAGTTTATCCAAGTGATAGAAGCATCCGGTGATGCAGGATATTGTGGTGTCTGCGGAAAGAGTAAATCAGTTGTTTTTTTATGGAAGAAGTCAACCGTTCCCCGGAGTCGTCCATCAAAAAAACCAAAATCAGCGCCTATATTGATCTGTTCATCCGATTGCCACCGTAAATCAGTATTTTCATTATTATTAATGGGCCTAGTTTGTTCTCCGCTCCCAAACCCGATCGAATATCTACGCTGGGAAGAACCAGACGGAAATTCCTGATTACCGGTCTTGCCCCAACCAGCACGTAATTTTAGTTCGCTCAACCAAGTAGTAGAGGACATAAACTCTTCATTTTTAATATTCCAGGCAGCAGCAAATGAAGGAAAAGTTCCGTATCGGTTATTTTCTCCGAATTTCGTAGATCCATCTATCCGAACAGTCGCTGTCAATAAATACCGTTCCTTTAAATTGAAGGTAGCCCGTCCAAAGTATGACTGCAACTGCGTCGTGGGGTCGTAAAATGAATTGATATTTCTGTTACCGGGAGCGGTAGCCTGCATAATATCTGTATAATTTACGGCGATGTCACCAAAACCGCGAGCATTCATGTCAGTCCCTCTATTCATAAAATCCATGTATTCGAACCCAACAACGGCATTTAGGTTCAAATCTGTTGCAACTTCTTTATTAAACGACAGCGTGTGCGTCAGCTGCTTCGTTATGAGCTCATTATTGGCCACGCTGGCATAACCTCCCGCGAAATCGTTTTCAGGATCAGCTTGGATTCCTTGTATATTAATAAAACTTCGGGTAGAAGATCGACGTTCTCCTTTACTGTAGTTAACACTCAGCAACATCCTGTATTCCAACCAATCATTAAACTTATAGAAAGGGGATAGACTTGCCAAGATATTCGTCACATTCGCCCGATCATCATATGCCTCCGACATCGCCAAAGGATTGATAATATTACCTTGTTCAATGGCCAAACTACCATCCGTATTTCGCAATGGACGTGTAGGATTCCATGCTAAAGCCTGACCAATCAAGCTACCACTAGCCCCGGCATCGGTTACTACAGGTGCAATATTTTCCATATTATGGCTGGTCAATAAGTTAACATCCAAGCCCAGTTTCTTACTTTCCAACATTTTAAAATTCCCATTGAATGCCCCACTATATCGTTTAAATCCAGTCTTTTGAACAATTCCCTGTTGATCTTGGTAGCCAAATGATGTTCGGTATTTATTATCGACATTTCCTCCGCTTAAAGAGAGGTTATGATTCTGGTTATAAGCGGTCCGCAAAACTACTCCCAAGGCATCTACATCTTCACCATAATCGCCTGTTGTAAATCCATACTTATTTAACGCATCTCTATATTGATTTCCGTTCAAAATATCAATATTTCGCATTATATTGGCTACCCCCCCTGAAGAATTTATGTCTATTTTCACTCCTCCTTCCTGACCTCGTTTGGTTGTAATTAAGACAACACCATAGGCTGCTCTAGAACCGTAAATAGCTGTAGCCGAAGCATCTTTCAAAACCTGAATAGAAGCAATATCTGTAGGGTTTATGAAACTTAACGGGTTACCTGCGGGACTCGTTCCAATGCCTCCACTCTGATTAGGTCTAGATGTACGTCCGTCCAGCGCGACACCATCAACTACATAAAGAGGTTGCCCAGAACCGGTAACGGCTGAATTTCCTCGGATACGAACCGTACTAGCGCCACCAGGCTGTCCGCTATTATTGAGCATCTGCACTCCGGAAACCTTGCCTTGGATAAGTTGATCAGCGGATATTAACGGTCCCTTATTAAAATCCTTTTCATCAACTGATGCTACCGCACCTGTTAAATCACTTTTCCGCTGTGTTCCGTACCCTACAACGACTACCTCGTCCAAATCACTGAGCTGCTCCTCTAGCACCATATTAATTTCAGCTTTCCCGTCAATAACAACTTCTTGTGTGGCAAAACCCATATAGTCGAATATTAAGACACCTTGTTCTGGGGGTGCCACAATGGAATAAGTACCATCTCCACCTGTACTTGTGGCTGTGCTTGTACCTTTTAATGCTACCGTTACGCCTGCCAACGGCTCTCCATTCCTGTTAGTTACCTTTCCCTTGATTGTACGCTGCTGTGTGGTTGATTTTTCTTCCAAATGGCTAGATAGGTTTTTCGGAACACGTATTACAGCAATAGATTTGCCCTTAATCTGGTAGACTAATGGTTTTCCTTCAAACAACGCGTCTAAAGCTTCCTTTATGTTTCCATTTTCAACGGTAATTGAGACTGGAAATATCGGTGATAGATCCTTTTCGTCATATATAAAAGTATAACCCGATTGCTTACTAATATCTACTAACACTTTTTTCAATTGAACCTGTTGATAATGGAGATTGACACGCTGTCCATGTACATTTGCAAAACATAGCATCATAGACGCGAAAAAAATAACGACAGTAAGTTTCATAGGTAAATAAAAAAATGACGGCAACAAATATTTTGTTTGATTTCGATGTTTGATCTTGTTCATTTTTGTTTCATGAACAATACGCCCTTCATTATAAAAGACCTGGCACAACACGTATAAATTGCTTCCAAATCAAATAATCAGTAAGTTTGTATTGTTGGTATATAACTTTGTTAGCTAACACTATTTTAAAGTTATCCGACATACCTTAACTGTTGAGATGTTACGAGCATCTCGACAGCTTTTTTTGGATAACCATGCTTATTATTTTTTATTTTTTTGCCGAAACCCTCCTTTCTTTTATCATAAATTTTACACCTGTCTTTAATTCAATGGCTGCTAATACCTCAGATAATTTAGCATTTCGAGGGATAATGGCTGATAGTCGTCTCTCGCCGTAAGGCTCCATATTTACTTCGACGTCATACCAGCGCTCTATCTTTCGTGCATAATGCTTTAATGGTTCATCATTTACGATATACATGCCGTCCTTCCAAGACGAAATCTCTTCCGTATCTACATTTTTTATTGTTATCGCCTTATTATCCGTTACCACCGCCTGCTGCCCCGGTTTCAGTTCAATCTGATTCCCAAATTTTTCATGATATATCCGAACATACCCTTCGGTTAGTGTAGTTAAGGTTTGGCCGTCATCTGCGTAAGCATTTATATTAAAACTTGTTCCCAATACTTCAATACGTTGCTGATTGGTGTGAACAACAAACGGCTTCTTACTATCGTGGGCCACTTCGAGATATACTTCTCCCGTAATTTCTACCTGACGCTTTTTGCCAATAAATGCCGTAGGGTATCGAATCGAAGATAAGGCATTGAGCCAAGCTTTGCTACCATCTGGTAGGGTTATTTGGTATTGCCCTGCTATCGGGGTACTTAACATCGCCATTTGGATCTGTTTTATTTTTTTTAAAGATGTTCCATCATGATAAGTAATGATACCGTCATCATTAATAAGTCCGCCCTTCTCTTCGTTTAGTTCGATCTGCTCCTTATTGTCAAAAGATAAAGTAGCACGGTTTGTACCTGGCATCACATCTTGGTGAGCAGATATATCCGTGGACGAAACATTTTCTACAGCTGCATTTTTATTCCAAATAACAAGACTTATCGTCAGCGTAACACACAATATCGCTGCGATAACACGTGCATAAATCTGAAAAGATTCCTTTCTTTTTGGTATTTCAAACAGTCGATTTTGCAGTTCATGTAGGTTTCCCTGTATTTTCTTACCCTCCCGTTCATTTACATCATGATGAATGGATAGATACCAATCTTCAACCAAAGCTTTTTCTTCTTCGGTACAGTTTCCCTCCAGATATCTTTTTAAAAGGATTCGTGTTTTTTTATGATGTTGGTCGGCCATGATCTTTTCCCTATTTACTATATAAGACGGATGAAAAGAATCTTAGGGGGGATAGATTTAAAAAAAATTAACGCAAAAGGAGAATAATATCCAAGGAAATGCATTCAATTTTACGCGCAACACGCGCAAAGCATCTTTAATATAACTCCGTACACTCTGTTCTGAGAGATTAAGTTTTTGTGAGATTTCCTTATGACTAAGATATTGTTTCCGACTCAGTTCAAATATCTCCCGTATTCGAGGCGGAAGTTTCACAAGAGCATTTTCGATTTGCTCTTCAAGCATTTTTTCCCGCACGCGGTAGTCAGTTGCTTCGTATTGACTTTCCATTTGCTGCGTTAAAGAGTCTAAATAGCTGGCTTTCGACTGTTCTTTCGAAATATAATCCAAAACCCTATTACGGATACTAGCATAGAGATAAGATGACAGTTTTCCCGTTATTGTTAAAGATTCCCTTCTTTGCCATATGTTAGCAAAGAGATCATGTACAATATCCTGTGCAGCATTCCCGTCCCCTAATTTATTGTAGGCATGTAGGTATAATAAACTATAGTACTGCGTGTAGATCCGTTGAAAGGCTAACGTATCACCTTGCTGTAAAGCATGCAGCAAAGCTTTTTCCTCACTTACAACATGTGGTTTATGCATGGCCATATATACAATATTAATAAAATATTACAACATGAACAAAACCAAGCGCTATAAATAAAAAAGAGAGCATAGGACTATGCTCTCTTCACCCCATCTATCGATGAGACCTTATTTTTTGTGGAGCTGTTCGTACAACTCGATGACTTTTTTTTGTAATTCAATTACTTCAGCTTCCCGGACTTGCAATTTATTGTTCAGCTCATCAATTTCATCCTTTGCTTGTCTTTCTTCTTCCGAATCGGAGGTAGACAATAGCTGAACCAATGACATACCGAATAGTTTAGAAATTTGGTTCAATCTGGACAAATTCACATCTGTAATTCCCGTTTCAATCTTCGAAAAGGCTGGGATCGAAATATCCAAACGCTTTGCGACATCTTCTTGACTCCAACCTTTTTGATGTCTTAACAAACGTATTTTCTTTCCTAATGCATTCATTTTGGGTATTTGCTTTCTTATTCTGTTAGATAATCCTCTCTCCTTTCAAAAATAACAAAAAGATACTAAAGAGACGCATTTTACAGAATAATTAATAATTTTTAAGAAATTTATCTGCAAAACTGACAATATCCATACTATTATGATGGGGAGACACCATAAATAGAAGATTGAAACCCAGCGATTTAAATTTATCCAAATAAATCTCTAAGGAAGTAATATCGGTTAAAAACGTGAAATTTCGGTGGTTAAAAACAGCTTGAATTTCGGACTCTAAATTACTTAATAATATATTTTTCTCTTTTATAGCATCCTTGTTGATTAAAACCACTGCATAATCGGATTCATTCATAGACTCTCGATAAGTATCCAAAAAACTCCGATTTATAACATCATAAGGGTTTAATTCAATAATGGTAACCAATCCTTGGCTGGGGAATTGCTCTTTAACGGCATGGATACTCGTTCTGAGTTTATAAGGTGAGTGTAAGAAATCTTGATATACCACACTTTCGTTGTCGCTCGCGACAAACTCCAAATAGCGGATGGAACTTCTAAAATCTTTGATGGCTTGGTAAAAATCAACTCGCTTTACACCTAACCACTCGCAAACCGTATATGCTCCTGCTATATTTGATAAGTTCAATTTTCCAAATACTTGAAGTGGTATGCGTTCTTCTCCTAGATGGAGGTACGTTACACCCTTGTTGATAGAATATTCGGGCAGCTTATAACCATGCCGATTAATATTACAATCCGAAGTCGCCTCTACAATCTTTACCAAATTAAGGTTATCTTTATTATAAATCAACGTGCCTTTTGGTACAATCGTATCAATAAAGGTTTCGAATTGTTTAATATACTCCTCTTCCCCGATATTTGCCCTACTCTCATTCCATTCCACACCACTGATTAATGCTATATTGGGGTTAAAAAGATGAAACTTCGAACGATGGTCTATAGGAGAAGCGTAATATTCATCACCTTCCAGTAAAATAATTTTGTTATGGGTCGTTAATTTCACAAGCGAATCGAATCCCTCTAATTGTGCCCCTACCAGATAATCAAAATCACGCCCAAGTTTTGTAAGCACGTGCATAACCATACTCATGATGGTCGTTTTGCCGTAGGTTCCCGCAATCACAACGCGCGTTTTATCCATGCTTTGTTCATAGATAAATTCCGGAAAAGAATATAACTTAATATTCAGCTCTTGTGCACGACGCAATTCCGGATTATCGCTTTCCGCATGCATTCCCAAGATTACTGCATCAATATCTTCCGTTATCTTCTCCGGAAACCACCCCATGGTTTTAGGCAAAAGTCCTGCTTTTTTTAATCTGGACTTTGATGGCTCCACAACCTGGTCATCAGACCCACTCACTTGATGCCCCTGCTCAGCCAAGGAAATGGCCAAGTTGTGCATTACTGCACCGCCAATGGCTATAAAATGAACTCGCATACTTCTTAAAAATAAAAAGTCAACATCTCACGAACTTTGCTGCACACCATTTATTCTGTGTTTTTTTATGCCGATAGTCAAACCCCACAGATTGTGCTTTTCGTATCAACATCTCTAAGTCTTCGCCCTCATAGAAACCACTAATATACAATTCTCCCCCAGAATTCGTACTTAAACCGTAATCTTCCAATTGATCCATCAAAATATTTCGGTTGATATTCGCCAGAATGATGTCAAATACCTTTCCCTTTATACGTTCCTCCGATCCAAATTCAGCGTCAACGGACACGATATTATTCAACACTTTATTTTCGTTTACACTTTCCACACAAACCTCATCATAGTCTACCGCCAGAACGTGCTTTGCACCACGCTTAACAGCTAATATAGCAAGAATCCCTGTACCGCACCCCATGTCCAACACTTCCTTATCTTGAAAGTCATTCTCTAAAATAAAGGAAAGCATCATCGATGTCGTTTGATGATGCCCAGTTCCAAATGACATTTTAGGGTCGATAATAATTTCGTAGGGAATACCGGGTTTCGGTTCATGAAAGGTAGCCCGTACATAACAGATATCATTTACCGTAATCGGCTGAAAGTTACTTTCCCATAGCTCATTCCAATTCTGATCTTTTATTTCGGCGATTGTATAATGAATATCAAAACCCTCCGTTTCCAGCAATAATAACGTTTCCAATGCCTGTAAATCCAAGTTAGCTGTCGGAATGTAGGCTATAAACCCTTGCTCTACATATTCGAAGGTGTCATAGCCAATGGATCCTAGAGAATCGATGAGCAGATCCCTCTGCCAATCTTCCATAGTTGAAGAAGTAAACGCAACCGAAGAATACTTCATTATTTCGTATTAAAAACCTTTACAATTTCTAAAAAGTCGCGCGATTTCAGGGATGCGCCTCCGATCAATCCACCGTCGATATCCTTTTGTGAAAATAACTCATTTGCATTACCGGGGTTGCAGCTTCCTCCATATAAGATTGTCGTTTCATCTGCGGTCTTTTGAGCGTAATGATTAGCAACAGTTTCACGGATAAAAGCGTGGACCTCCTGCGCCTGCTCCGGCGAAGCAGTCAGCCCTGTTCCAATAGCCCACACGGGCTCATAAGCTAACACTACTTTTTCAAAATCCTCACTAGGTAGATGGAATATACCTTTTTCCAATTGCGTTTTGATAACATCAAAAACCTTTCCTCCTTCACGCTCATCTTTTGTTTCGCCAATGCAGAAAATTGGTCGTAAACCATTAGCTAATGCAGCATCAACTTTTTGCGCCAATAGCGCATCGGTTTCATCGAAGTATGCTCTACGCTCCGAATGACCTAAAATAACATAATCTGCGCCGGCGGATTTGACTTGTGCTGCAGATATCTCACCCGTATATGCTCCCGATTCAGCCTGATGTATATTTTGTGCACCGACAGCCACGTTACTTACGGGCTCTGCTAATTTTGCAATGCTGTGTAAATGGATAGCGGGGCTACAAACAATAACCTCTTGGTCGCCAACGACTTCATCCTTTACCATATTCACAATTTCAGAGAATAAGCTTACGCCTTTCTCATAATCCAAATTCATCTTCCAGTTTCCTGCTACAATGTTTTTTCTCATCGTTTTTTATTCTTATCTACTTTGTTATATTAAATTCTTCTCGTCTTGTTAAACAGTAGACCTCCCATAATATACGAAGGTCGGTTTCCTGTAATTCTTGATTTTTTAGTCGCCCCCGTTCTGTCAACATGTCTTCAAATTTATTCCATGCATATGTTTCCTGCTTTTCATCGGTCATCCAGGAAAAGTCCGGCACAAACTTCGGAATAATATTTGACATAGACACCTGTGCACCTACACCAATCACTGTCCCGGTCGTGATAGACGAATTGATACCACACATTGCTAAATCGCCCATAAAAGTACCTACTTTATGCCGACCAGTCTTTCGCCATTTGTCAAGCTTATAATCATACAACTTGACAATCTTCCAATTGTTTTGAAGATTTGAATTACTCGTACCTGCTCCCAAATTGCACCCTTCTCCAATTACAGCGCATCCTAGATAGCCGTCATGTCCTTTCGCGCTATTTTCCCACATCACGGTGTTATTGACTTCTCCTCCAATCGTTGCTTTCGGACCAACACTTACATTTGGATACAGCCGACTCCCCATCTTTACCTTTGCTCCTTTACCGATAGCTATCGGACCTTTCAAATGGCTGCCTTGTTCTAACAACACGTCATCAGCGAGGTATATCGGCCCCTCCAGCGTATTGAATGTACAAGCAAATGCAACCACATTTGTTCCGACATAGATATTATCTCCTATTACCAGATTGGAAGAATGTAGCGTTGAGGAAGTTTTGTCTTTCGTAAGTAGATCAAAATCAAAAACAATTTGTTGCGCATTTTGAAGATAAATATCTTCCAAAAATTGAATCCGGCCTAGTTCTCCTTCAAACTTACGCACCCTTAACGTGCTCCTTTCCGGTTGTGGACTCCACGTCCTTACTTTATAGGCAATCCAGTCGTCATCTTTTTCCAAAATACACTCTTCCTCCAAGGTAAGCACGGCATGAACTAAATCCGCGGTCGGGCAAAGGTTGGCACGTATCACTAAATAGGTGGCTGAAGGTGGTGGACTATTAAATTTATCTTGAAGATAGGGCTCTGTATAAAAACTGACCGGAGCATTCATTACGAGTTGCCATTTTTCTTGGATCGTCAAAACTCCCATTCGAAACGCCCCCACTGGTCTCGTGTAAGCCATGGGCAATAAATGTTCTCGCCACGGGTCTCGATCATGTAAGACGACTTCTAACAACATAATTCGATAAATTTACATAAAAAAATCCCGACAAGGAGAACCTATCGGGATGAAAGTTATTTTTGACCGAAGCCTATAGTCTATATTATTTTTGGTAACGGCTACGGAATTTATCAATACGTCCTGCGGTATCGACTAATTTCATTTTACCTGTATAAAAGGGGTGTGAGGTGTGCGAAATCTCCAATTTCACTAACGGATACTCATTACCATCTTCCCAAGTAATCGTTTCTTTTGTGTCTACACATGATTTAGTTACAAAAGCATAGTCGTTAGACATGTCTTTGAAAACAACTAATCTGTAGTTTGATGGATGCAGATCTTTTTTCATTTTTATCGTATGATTATTATATATTCAACAATTTGAGGTGCAAAGATAAACTATTTCCCCAAATAAAACAAAAGAATCGTTTTAAAATTACACGCAATCTGGGTAAACCTACTCTACTGCATCTGCTATTTAAAACGTCCACTTTTTTTCCTACTTTTGCATTCTCATTTAGCAATTGAATCATTAGACATGAGTACTGTATTATCGGAACAGGAACAACAGCGTAGACTAAACCTTCAGGCCCTTATCGACTTAGGTATTAATCCCTATCCGGCGGATGAGTTTAAGGTAAATGTCTCTGCTGCGGATATTCTGGAAAATTACGAAAGAGATAAACTAAATTACAAAAACATCCGCTTCGCCGGACGTATGATGAGCCGTCGCATTATGGGGAGCGCTTCCTTTATGGAGTTGCAGGATGCTACCGGACGGATTCAGGCTTACGTCAAACGTGACGACATTTGCGTTGGTGAAGACAAGACCTTATATAATACCGTCTTTAAGAAGCTCATGGATATCGGCGATATCATAGGCGTCGACGGATACGTATTCACCACACAAACTGGAGAAATCTCTATCCATGTCGAAAAATTCACCATATTGACGAAATCTCTCCGTCCATTGCCTATTGTAAAAGAAGCAGATGGCAAAACCTATGATGCGTTTACCGATCCGGAGCAACGTTATCGCATGCGGTATGTAGATTTGATCGTTAATCCGCAAAATCGGGAGAGGTTCGTTAAGCGCACAAAATTGTTCAACGCCATGCGCGCATTTTTTAACGACTCCGGTTATATGGAAGTAGAAACACCCGTACTACAAGCGATTCCTGGTGGCGCAGCGGCACGCCCATTCATTACGCACCACAACGCCCTGGATATTCCATTATATTTACGTATCGCAAATGAGTTATACCTTAAACGACTTATTGTCGGTGGGTTTGACGGTGTGTACGAATTTTCCAAAAACTTCCGCAACGAGGGTATGGACAGAACACACAATCCAGAGTTTACGGTCATGGAGATATACGTGGCGTATAA
This sequence comes from Sphingobacterium arenae, assembly GCF_014692505.1. Taxonomy (GTDB): domain Bacteria; phylum Bacteroidota; class Bacteroidia; order Sphingobacteriales; family Sphingobacteriaceae; genus Sphingobacterium; species Sphingobacterium arenae. Next base: position 362,365 of record NZ_JACNYK010000002.1, read on the forward strand.
GGATTACAACTGGATGATGGGCTTTACCGAACGTTTAATCGAGCATTGTGCACTTGCCGTCAATGGAACTACAAAAGCAACTTTCGGAGAACACCAAATCGATTTTAAAGCTCCTTTCAAACGGGTAACCATGGCGGAAGCCATTCAGGAGTTCACGGGTTTTAATATCACCGGAAAATCCGAAGTTGAAATTCGTGAAGCTGCAAAAAACATGGGTATCGCAGTTGATGATACGATGGGCAAAGGTAAGTTAATTGATGAGATTTTCGGAGAGAAATGTGAAGGCAATTATATCCAGCCAACTTTTATCACAGATTACCCTATCGAGATGTCGCCGTTGACTAAAAAACACCGAAATAATCCCGAATTAACCGAACGTTTTGAACTCATGGTATGCGGAAAGGAAATTGCCAATGCGTACTCAGAATTAAATGATCCAATAGATCAACGTGAACGTTTTGAAGACCAACTACGTCTTTCTGAAAAAGGAGATGATGAGGCGATGTTTATCGATCAAGATTTCTTACGCGCGTTGGAATACGGTATGCCACCTACTTCGGGGCTCGGCATAGGCATGGATCGTTTAATTATGTTCCTGACCAATAACGCTTCCATTCAAGAAGTCCTTTTTTTTCCACAAATGCGTCCGGAGAAAAAGGAAACTATCGTTGAATTGGGTGAGGAGGAAAAACTACTATTGGCACAACTTACGGACGAGCGTAATATCTTGGCCGATGTGAAACAAGCGACAGGGTTGAGTGGAAAAAAATGGGACGCTGCTACAAAGAGCTTACGTCAAAAAGATCTGATTAATATTGTTGTTGAGGGCGACAATAAGTTTATCATAAAGAATTAGAGGTGGGATATCCCACCTCTAATTCTTTATGATATTGCTTCACGGATACGCACTAATTTTTCAAGCAATCCCTCCAGCAAATCGAGATGCAACATATTTGCTCCATCCGATTTTGCATTCGCCGGATCCGGATGCGTTTCTATAAATAAGCCGTCTGCTCCTACTGCAATGGCCGCCTTGGCAATTGTTTCGATAAGTTCTGGCTTCCCTCCTGTAACGCCCGATGTTTGATTTGGCTGTTGCAACGAATGCGTACAGTCCATTACCGTCGGCACACCAAAAGTACGCATCTCGGGCAGCCCCCGAAAATCCACAATCAGATCCTGATATCCGAATGTGTTCCCCCTATCTGTCAAAAATACCCTGTCATTTCCAGCATCCTTTACTTTATCCACGGCAAACTTCATCGAAGCGGCAGATAGGAACTGTCCCTTTTTAATATTGACTACTTTTCCCGTTTCCGCAGCAGCCGTCAGCAATTCGGTTTGTCTGCACAAAAATGCAGGTATCTGCAAAACGTCAACGTAAGCCCCAGCGATAACCGCTTCATGGCTCTCATGAATATCGGTTACTGTAGGAACTCCAAATGTCCGTCCGACCTTTTCCAGTATCTTTAAAGCCTTCTCATCTCCTATTCCTGTAAAGGAATCTGATCGGGAACGATTAGCTTTCCGGTAGGATCCTTTAAAGATGTACGGAATCTCGTACTTATCTGTCATTTTCACAACTCTTTCGGCAATGCGCAAAGCGATTTCTTCTCCTTCAATAGCACACGGCCCTGCCATTAGAAAGAACTGCGTAGAATCTCCGTGTTTAATGGCGGGTAAATATTGTTGAATCATATACTTGATCATTAATTTCCTAATTCAGACATGAATTTAATCCGCATCAACTGGACATCTTCATATGTGTAGTCATTTTCCCCCAGCTCTTTCAATGCTTCATCGATGGAATCTACCTCGGCAGCCCGAAAGTAATCATACACTTCTTCTTGTCGGTCACTATCAATCATCTCATCCACAAAATACCCGATATTAAGTTTTGTGCCGGAATTGACAATAGATTCAACTTCTTTAAGCAAATCTTCATAACTAATCCCTTTAGCAGAAGCAATATCCTCCAAACCGATTTTACGGTCTATATTCTGTATGATTGAAACTTTCAACGCCGACTTATTGGCAGCACTCTTAATCACAAGATCCAATGGGCGGTCAATATCGTTGTCATCTACATATTGCTTAATCAGCTCCACAAATGGCTTCCCAAATTTAAGGGCTTTTCCTGCTCCCACACCGTGCATTTGCTTCAGTTCATCCAAACTGACGGGATAATGCGTACACATTTCATCAAGCGAGGGGTCTTGAAATATCACGAATGGCGGTAAGGATTTCTGCTTGGCTATTTTCTTCCGTAGATCTTTCAGCATCTTTAGCAGGTTGGTATCTAATGTCCCAGAGCCCTGAACGGCTTCTTCCATACCATCCTCATCAGCCTTTTCCATTATCCTGTTTAAAATGAATTTGATACTGTACGGATTAACCAAATACCTCCTGCCGTTTTCCGTAAGCGTCAACAAACCATAATGGTCAATATCTTTTTTCAGGAAATTATTTAATTCGGCCTGTCGAATCAACGATTTCCAGTAGTTCACACCCAAACTTTTGCCTTTTCCGAACAAGGGATGTAGATCATGCTTATAAGAAGATATAGGCTGGTTGTTTTGCCCCATCATTACATTGATAATATGGTGATCGTCAAACTTCTCTCCCTCTTCCTCTATAAAACCTAATACTTTTAGTAAATTTTCTTCGGCCTCAAAATACGTTTTTGGTGTACGACAGTTATCGCACATATTATTACAGCCCGTCTCGTCAAACTGTTCACCAAAATAATACAAAATCTGCTTTCGACGACATACCGATGATTCGGAATAATCTATCACTTCTTTTAGTATCTGTGTACCGATCTCTCTTTCGGAGACGGGTTTGTCTTTCATGAATTTGGTGAGCTTCTCTATATCCTTTTCAGAATAAAACGCCAAACAAAGTCCCTCGCCACCGTCACGTCCGGCACGGCCTGTTTCCTGATAATATCCCTCCATTGATTTGGGTATATCATGATGGATGACATACCGGACATCCGGTTTATCTATCCCCATTCCAAATGCGATCGTTGCCACAATGACTTCGACATCTTCCATCAGGAACTTGTCTTGTGTATCTGCTCTCGTTTTGGCATCCAACCCCGCATGATACGGCAATGCCTTTATCCCGTTGATATTGAGAACTTCCGCAACTTCCTCCACCTTTTTACGACTGAGGCAATATATAATACCCGTTTTTCCAGCATTGTTTCGGATAAACTTCACAATCTCCTTTACCACGTTCTTTTTTGGTCTGACTTCATAATATAAGTTGGACCGATTAAAAGAGGATTTAAACAAAGTCGCATTATTCATCTGCAAATTCTTACGAATATCAGACTGCACCTTTGGTGTAGCGGTTGCCGTCAAAGCAATGATAGGAATGTTTTCACCGATACCGTTAATAACTTGCCTTATCTTACGATATTCCGGCCGAAAATCGTGCCCCCATTCCGATATACAATGGGCTTCGTCTACCGCAACAAAGGAAACGATAATCTGCTTCAAAAAAAGTGCATTTTCTTCCTTTGCCAACGATTCGGGTGCTACATAAAGCAGTTTCGTCTTGCCTTCTGTGACATCTTTTTTCACCTTGGTAATCTCCCCTTTATTAAGAGAAGAATTTAAAAAATGTGCAATGCTATCATTCCCGCCGAACGCTCTTAATTGATCTACTTGATTTTTCATAAGTGCTATAAGAGGCGAGATGACAATAGCTGTGCCCTCGCTCATCAACGCAGGCAATTGATAACAAATAGATTTTCCGCCTCCTGTGGGCATAATAACAAACGTATCTTTTTTATTCAATATATTCGTTATTATCGCTTCTTGATCCCCTTTAAAGGTATCGAAGCCGAAAAACTCCTGCAAATTGTCAAATAGTGATTTTTCTATTTCCATTGACCTCAAGACAAAAATTAGATGGATCCGTGGCTCATTTGAGCGCTAAATAACCTACTTTTGTAGTTATTAATATAAAATTAACTATTTTTTCTGTGATACACAACATCGATATCAAAAAGACTGCAATTGACGCGTTGGAACTGGAGGCCACAGCAATCCATAACCTTACACAATTCATTGACGACGATTTCGTTAAGGTTGTAAATCAAATACTGGACTTACCAGGCAGAATAATAGTAACGGGAATTGGCAAGAGCGCAATCATTGCACAAAAAATTGTGGCTACGTTTAATTCTACGGGAACACCTGCTATATTTATGCATGCAGCTGACGCAATCCACGGTGACCTGGGCATCATCCAGCAGCACGATCTGATTATCGCGCTTTCCAAAAGCGGTAATACACCGGAAATTAAAGTATTAGTTCCCTTTTTAAAGCAAACGGGGAATACATTAGTCGCCATGGTGGGTAATATGGACTCCTTTTTGGCACATCATGCAAATTTCGCTCTGAATACCTCCGTTGAACGGGAAGCCTGCCCGAATAACCTAGCGCCCACAACAAGTACGACAGCACAATTAGCAATGGGGGATGCTTTAGCCGTTTGTCTGCAAACATGCCGACAGTTTTCCGATCGTGACTTTGCTAGATATCATCCTGGGGGTGCATTGGGCAAACAATTATATTTAAAGGTTAGCGACCTATCAGACAACAACGGTAAACCCGAAGTGTCTCCAACAGCAAGTATACGTGAGGTACTCATTACCATCACAAAGTATCGTTTAGGTGCGACGGCGGTTATCGGCGTAGATGAGATTCTCGGCATCATCACGGATGGAGACATCCGTAGAATGCTCGAAAAACATGAGGATGTGACGCACTTAACTGCAAATGACATTATGACACGAAATCCTAAAGAGATAAAGAGAGAAGAGCTCGCTGCCGACGCACTTCATATAATGCGGCAACACAATATATCGCAGCTTTTAGTTACCCAAGAAGGACATTATACCGGCATAATACATTTACAGGATCTCTTAAAAGAGGGAATCATATAAGTTCTTTCTGTAATATTTTTGTCTATTTTATAAAATTTAGGTCACACACATTGCTGTATTGGTAATTTTGGCGTATCTTTTGATCTTATCAGAAGGTTAAAGTATTAGTAAGATGAAGAAAAAAAGTTTAGGAATATTAGCGACGTTTATAGCTGTCATTGGTTTTACGTCGATGGCAATAGCTATTGGTGAATTCAAATTTGAAAATGAAACCCACGATTTTGGGAATATCCCTCAAAATAAACCAGCATCATACAACTTTAAGTTTTCCAATACAGGTGATGCGCCTATTATTATCAACGAGGTAAAACCTTCTTGTGGCTGCTCTGTTGCTGAATTCACAAAAACTCCAGTTAAGCCTGGCGAAGGAGGCACTGTAACGGTTACCTATAATGCGGCTGCCAAAGGGCCTTTCACCAAGCAATTCACGATTAAGTCCAACACGAAGACGCCTATCAAAACGTTAACAATTAAAGGAAACGTAGAATAATAATTCGTTTTCCGTAGTCAATACATAATAGATTAAGTAAAATGCCGTCAATTGACGGCATTTTTTATTAGTTTTGTGATATACTTAAAAACACAAAGTAATGCCAGAAATATCAAAAAGAGGCTTAAATATGCCTGCTTCTCCAATTAGAAAGCTTACACCCTTTGCAGAGCAGGCAAAAAAAGAAGGAAAGAAAGTATATCATCTGAATATCGGGCAGCCCGATATCAAAACGCCGGAGGTCATGTTAAATGCATTGAAAGACATCGATTTCACTATTTGGGCGTACACGGCGTCAGAAGGCATTGCCTCCTACAGGGAAAAATTGACAACTTATTATAACAAGCTGGGTTACAACATTGATCCGACAGATATTTTAGTGACCAATGGTGGGTCAGAAGCTCTTACCATTGCGATGCAAAGTTGCCTTAGCTCCGGCGATGAAATTATTATTCCCGAACCATTTTATGCGAACTATAATGGGTTTGCCTGTGCGGCAGACGCCGTAGTAAAGCCGATCCTATCGCACATAGAAACTGGTTTCGCTTTGCCCCCCATAACGGAATTTGAGAAATTGATCACGGACAAAACACGGGCAATTGCAATCTGTAACCCAAATAATCCTACAGGTTATCTCTATTCTCTAGAAGAATTGGAATCTTTGAAAGCTTTATGTCTAAAATATGATCTTTATTTATTTGCCGATGAAGCTTATCGAGAATTTTGTTACGACGGTCACACGTTTGTTTCACCTATGCACTTGGAGGGCCTCGAACAGCATGTAGTCATCATCGATACCGTCTCTAAGCGATATTCCGCATGTGGAGCCCGAATAGGTTGTTTTATGACCAAAAACAAGGAACTTTATCAAACAGCGCTTAAGTTCGCTCAAACTCGCTTGAGTCCCTCTCTTGAGGGACAAATTGCTGCTGAAGCGGCGATCGATACGCCGGACAGTTACTTTGAAGCAGTATCTAAAGAATATACTGCCCGTCGGAACACACTGGTTGACGGATTAAATAAAATAGACGGCGTGTTCTGCCCCGTTCCGGGAGGAGCCTTTTATGTCGTAGCCAAGCTTCCTATTGACAACGCCGACAAATTTTGTCAATGGATATTAGAGAAATTCTCTTATAATAATGAAACGGTTATGATGGCTCCGGCTACCGGCTTTTACAGTTCTCCAAATGTCGGAACGGACCAAGTGCGTTTGGCATATGTACTTAAACAGGAAGATTTACATAGCGCCTTGATCTGCCTAGAAAAAGCGCTGGAGGCATATCCTGGTCGTACGGCATCTTTATAAACATCTTTTCCAAAGTGTCGGATCTTTGGAAAAGATGCCACTCACCTTATACGGACTTAGGAAGGTGTTGCGCACTTTCTTTATCAATAAACAAGTAGGCGTTTTCATGCTTTCTCAAAATAGTAGATGGATACTGTGCATCCATTTCTTCATAAAGTGTTTGATAGACGGCTTTGGCTTTATTTTTTCCGGGCACCATACAGTACAAAAATTTCCCTTGCAATAATGCCGGAACCGTCAGCGTGATGGCGTGAGTCGGCACTTCATTAAAAGAATCAAAACATCCATCATTTACCTGTTGCTGACGACTCTTATCATCCAGATCAACGATTTTCACCCAATAGGGATCGTCAAAGTTTGCTACGTGCGGATCATTAAACGCTATATGCGTATTTTCTCCAATCCCCATACACACGATGTCTATAGGATGCACTCTCAATAACTGCTCATACCGCTCACATTCTTTTTCGATATCACTTGAATTTCCTTGTATATAGTGGATCTGGTGAATAGGTACCTTATCAAATATACTTTCTTTAAGAAATCGTCCAAAACTCTGTGGATGCTCTAAATCTAAACCAATATATTCATCCATATGAAATGCAACGATTTTCCTCCAGTCTATGTTTGGGTTATTTCCCAACATTTCCAAAAACTCACTTTGTGAAGGGGCGGAAGCAAATACCATATATACATGCTCTTTTTCTTGTTGCAATTCTTCAATTTTTCTGCCTACCATTTCTGCCGCGTCTTTTCCGAGTTGTGCACGACTCTCATACGTTCTGACTTGCAGATGCTCTATTTTATTCTCTTCAATTTCCATTATTATTTTTTTATTATACAATTACATTCAAAAACAGCATTAATTCACTATCGTGTAGGTACACGTTAATTATTCTAAAAAAAGGCATACCTCGTATACCTAATTCCGATAGAATCGTTGATTCTCTCGATGGATGATGTCAATGGGCATAAAATACTCCTTTTCTTGTTTTTCTTCGAACATCAAATATCGATATAATGCTTTTACTCCTCGATAAGCTTGCTCTTGCGGTTTCTCGCATATTAAAAAGTCAATCACTCCCTTGTTAAGAAAGTCAATATTGTGTTTTAAAAAGTCGTATCCTACCAAAAGAATATCTTCTTTTTTCTTTTCTAATAAGTATTTTGCGACCAATGAAACCCGTGAATTTGTTACAAAAATCAGTCGTATGTTGGGGTATTTTTTCAGGGCCTCTGAGACTGTTTTTTTTATCGACCTAGAGTCCGTATCATACAAATTTCGTTTTATTATTCTCTCTGGATTTTTTGCAGCAAAATATTTCGTAAAACCTTCTTCCTTTTTGAGAATATGATAGTCGGAGTCAATATCTTTGGCTATGTTCATTAATAATACCTGATCTGATTCTTCTACCAGGTAATCTACCAAATGAGCTGCCGTGTAGCCACTATAAAAAAGATCTGGACCAAAATAACTAAGGTTCTTTCGATTCGGAATATTGGAGTTGATGAATACAAAAGGAATCTTTCTTTTCTGGCAAACGTCCGTAAATGCCGTAGCTTCCTCAATAAAGGCCGGTGCAATCAATACACCATCTACGGATTCTGATTGGAGAATGGTTTCTGTCTGCTTGACGAAAGAGTCTTTATCGTTCATATCATAAAACAGTTTCTCAATCTTAACATTATAAAGCATAATCTCATTTTCGGCCTGTATAATGCCCTGTAAGGGTACCGACCAATAATCCGTTTCTTTAGATACCTCAGGAATTAACGTATAAAGGTGCATGGTTTTAGATGAAGCTAAACGCCTAGCCAAAATATTGGGTTTATAGTCCAATTCCTTGATAATGTCGTTAATCTTCTGTTTGGTCTTTTCCGACACACCAGTCCGATTATGTAATACCCTATCCACCGTTGCGATGGAAACATTTGCTCGACGTGCAATTTCTTTTACGCCGACCAGTTCTTTTTCATTTTTCTTCATATAAAAACATTACATCCACCTTACAGCATACAAAAATAATGAATATGCAGCACTTCCATATACTATTGAAAAGCGCCCATGGTTTAAAACAACTAAATATCATCTTTATTTTCAAACGTTCTTAACACCAAACCCTATTTAGATTTGAACATTCAAGATTTATCTAATATGGTTACCCTCATGTTTACCTATAATATCTTGCTGCATATTAATAACTGGAAGCGGCAAGAAGTGTACGTTACCGAATATAAGCCAAACTTTCTTTATTCCAAAATTTTTTTAAAATAAGCTATGATTTGATTCCTTCTATCTCGAGTCAAAGCTTCTTCTCTTGTATTAGATGTATAGCGTGGTTTGCCGCTCGGGCGGTAAGTGCCATAAACGTAAGTGACGGATTTTGGTTCCCTATACTGGTCATACACGCACCATCGGTTACAAAAACATTCTCACAAAGATGTAGTTGATTATACCTATTCAACAGTGATGTATTTGGGTCATTTCCCATCCGAACACCACCTACTTCATGTACTTCTAATCCAGGCTGTCTCCCGAATATTTCGTGCTGATCTAACGTACGGATATTTTCCGCACCTGCTCTGGCCAACATTTCCGTTCCTTCGTTAAAGAAATCTTCCATCATCATCATGTCATTGGCACTGTAATCCACCGAAGTAATTAATTGGGGTAAGCCATATTTATCGACCTTGTCTGGACTCAATCGCACATAATTATCAAACGATGGGAGTACTTCACCTTGCATCATCATCGAGATTTTCCAATCACCCGGTTCGAGCAAGTTATCCTTAAAATCAGCTCCTAAACCTTCTGTTGTGCCCCCCCTCGCCCACGAATCGCGATAAGCAGCAAAAGCGATAAGATATGACCCCTTAAAATTCTGCTCCGTCCGATGAATGTTTTTGAACGCTGGGATAAAAACCTGAGTAGGACGCCTACCGTAATAATACGAGTTTTCATAACCAGGAAAGTCGGCGGTAATACGACCCCGATAATTATGAAATGTAATATATCTTCCCATCAGCCCATTATCATTTCCTAATCCATTCGGAAACCGATCCGATTTCGAGTTCAATAGTATTAAGTTAGAGTTAAGGGTCGACGCATTTAGAAAAACTACACGAGATTTAAAGATTTTTTTAACTTTTGTCTTGGTATCAATAGTCTGTACGCCGATTGCTTTCTTCGTTTTATCGTCATATAAAATCGATTCTACAATAGTATCTGTTATAATCGTTAAATTTCCCGTTTTCTCCGCATAAGGTATAGTAGAAGAATTCGAGCTGAAATATGCTCCAAAAGGACAACCCCTCTCACATAATGAACGAGCCATACATTTACTACGACCCTGTGCAATCTGTTCCTCCTTTATTCCAGCGAGATTTGCACAACGTCCGATAATCGCTTTCCGATCCGAATAATGTTGGGTAACACTGTTTGAAATGGCCTGTTCCACTTGATTCATTTCAAAAGCTCCAACTACTTCGCTATCCGGCATATTTGGAATGCTGTCTTTTGTGCCCGCGATACCTATAAACCGTTCTACATGTGAATACCATGGGGCTATATCTTGATAACGGATGGGCCAATCGGCCGCATATCTATACTTCTTGGGAGCCTCAAATTCAAAATCGCTCCATCGCTGCGTTTGTCGAGCCCATAACAACGATTTACCACCGACCTGATAGCCTCTTACCCAGTCAAAGGGTTTCTCCTGAATATATTCTTGATCCTCATCATTGACATAAAAATGCCGGGTAGCTTCCGAATATGCATAATGCTTGCTTATCAACTTATTCTGTGTCAGATCATCACGTGTTCGCTGGTTTCGATGCATAAACTCCCAGGTGTCTTTATACGCCGTAGGATAATCTTTGACATGTCTGACCATTCGGCCCCGTTCGATCAACAGCGTCTTGAATCCCTTTTCAGTAAATTCTTTTGCGGCCCAACCCCCACTAATTCCGGAACCCACCACTATAATATCAAAATCGCTCTCTAGGTTCATACTAATAACTTATTAAAGTAAATATAGTATTTTTATCGGTAACGTAACCGCTATGTAACAAAAAGAATGCAATAATTCTTTTATATATCGACAGGTATTATATTTCTGAAATGATAACTCGGGAAACGCATGAAAATATTATCTATTAAAACTGGCTTCGTCCTTGACCTCCGAAACCAGTTGTTTTATTTTTTCAATCATGCGAACAAACCAAGTTTTACATTTTCATCAAATTCTGATTCAAAAACTCCGTCACAAATTTATCATCATTTAACTCCGGATAGGCTGCATAGATTCTTGAGATTTCTTCGTATTGTCCCAGTGACAATACCTCATCTGGGTTAAGGCACCAGGTACCTTTCATCAATCCCTGACGTCGCAGCACCTCGTGTATTCCCGGTATACATCCGTGAAAATTATTCGCTGTATCAAATAATGCCGCATTCGCATCAGTCGTTTGGTTCGACAATATCTGTAACGCCCTCCATTTAGCAAACGATGGATTATCCTTATAATCTTTGACTTTAGCCAACAACGCTACAGCTTTATGGGTCCACACCGCCCAATGTCCTAACAGGCCTCCTCTGAACTCTATTTCTATATCTTTACCATTTACATTAAATCGATAAATGGACAACAAGTCCTGCACAATATTATCGTCATTACCTGTATATAAAGCAATTTGATCCCGTCTGGAGGAATTGGCAATCGCGCGAACTACATCCAAGGTCTGGTAACGATTAAAGGAAGCGCATTTTATGGCTTCTACGTTATCTATCTCCACAAATTTAGACCAGAAATCATACGAAAACACCCGTCCGCCAACCGAAGGCTGCAAATAAAATCCAAACACGGGAATCACCTTGGCAACTTCCTCCGTGCGTTCGAGTATTTGCTTTTCACTCAAACCCTGCAGCCCGCCCATGCTTAACAATCCCATATCATATCCGTAATCCACTGCAATCCGCGCTTCCTGAACAGCTTGTTCGGAGAGACCACATATTCCCGCGATTTTTACAAATGGACGATCCAGTTTATGCTTATCAATAACATCGGCCGTCACCCCTAAAACTTTTTCAAAGAGATTATATTTAGGTAAGCGGATCTCGAACTGCGTCGAATGCACCGCCACAGCTATTCCTCCAACACCGCTTTGGATATAGTATTGTGTCAATAGTTTTTGGTTTTCCTCATCAAAATTGCGAAACTCGTCCAGCGCTAGCGGATGGGCAGGAATGACTGTACCTTCCATGAGCAAAGACTTTAATACACGATCTAATCTTTTCATTAAAATTTCCCTCCCCTCTCCTGGAAATGCGTATCCTTCCCGAACTCTCCACCGTCTTGCAATATCCATTGTGCCGTAATGGCAATAACATCCAATATACCTACTTTAGGGTAACCAAATATCCTATGGCATTCCGACGCATTATTTAATAATGCTGTCTGTTCAGGTTCGTGTACAAACAAGGGTTTCTTTCCCAGTATTTCCCCAAGCTTTTCGGCAATCCATTTTATAGACAATATCTCCGGTCCCGTTACATTCAGCACCTTCGCTGGGCTTTCAACATGCAACAAGCTACGGATAGCTATTTCATTGGCATCACTTTGCCAGATGACATTGACATTATTTGTACGTATATCAATAGGTCGTTGGTGATAAACCTGTTTTGCAATTTCTCGGATCACACCGTATCGGAAATCCACGGCGTAATTTAATCTATACAACAATATCGGCGTACCGTTTTTCTTACTGAAATAAGTAAAAATACGTTCACGCCCTAACGTACTTTGGGCATATTCTCCTATCGGTTCCGGAAGGATCGACTCGTCTACGCCTCCCGATCGAACGTCGACATAAGGCAATACGTTACCGGAGGAAAATGCGATGATACGCGAATTTTTATATTTCTCCGCTATACGACCCGGCAAATAAGTATTCATCGCCCAAGTAAAATCTTCCTTTCCTGTCGCACCGAATTTAAAACCCGCCAAATAAATAACGTTTTTTGCATAAGGAAGCGATTGTAAGGCTTCGTCATCCAACAAGTTACAAACGATGGTTTCCACACCTAAATTTTCCAGATATTTTCGGTTGCTGTCATCTGAAAAGCGGGAAACACCATACACCTTTCGGGAAACCCCAATTTGACGCAAGCCGTCCAACAACAATTTTGCCATGCTTGGCCCCATTTTCCCTCCAATACCCAGAAATATAAAATCACCATCAATCTGCGCAAGATCTTCGAGAAATACTGCGGACGGTTGGGTAAACTTGTGCTCCAATTCTACTAAAACCTGATTCTCCATTTTTATTTTAAAAACATATCATAAACATTACTAACCATTAATATACAGATGACGATTAAGCCTAATGCCCCCGCTATCTTGTAAAAGAGATTATTAGCTTTATCTCCCATAATTGATTTATTATTTGCAATCAAATAAATAGACACGCCGATAAAAGGCACCAAAAATATGGTCACACTTTGGGCCAATACGATAAGTTCCAATGGTAACCTTCCAAAGGAGATCGCCACCACGCAGCCTAATATCATAACGAGAGAAATTAAGATTTTCACTTTTTTGGAATTTAAACTGCTTCCAAATCCCAACGCGTCGCCTAGTAACGCTCCACCCACCGTTGCATTACCGACCAAAGAAGAAAAGGCAGCACCAAACAACCCGACAAAAAACAGTGAACTGGCATGTTTGCCAAATAATGGCTCTAATGCCTTGCCCATTTCAGCAGCGCTACCTACATGTATGCCTTTGGGGAATAATACCGCTGCTGCACAAATCATCACGGCTGCGCTCATAAACCCCAAAATCGCTACCCCTGTAAACGCCCCTCTCTCTGAATCCTTAATATTCACCACATTTTGTGTGAGTTTTCTACGTTCCTGGATTAAATAAGTCTGGTAAAACGCCCCCACAAGTGAAAAACAAGAGGCGGTAAATGCGATTAACAGTCCTAGAGAACCATCTGGAATAGTCGGTACAAATCCAGTGAATAATTTATCAAACTGGATATCGGCTAGAAATAATGTCGCCATAAAACACGTCAACATCAGCAGCACTAATATTAGCATCACCTTTTCCATAATCTTGTAGAAGGAAGGAAAAAACAACAAAGCAATAGCTATTGCCGTAAAGACAATGATCCAGATATACATAGGTGTTCTGGTTGCTTCACCTATAGCAATACCTACACCAATACCATTGCCCGCTTGAAAAGACGTCGCCACCAAAAATATACCTACACCTATCGCGACACCGATGCCTTTACCAAAGCGTTCTTTTATCAAAGTCAATAAAGACTTGTCATGAACCACTCCTATGCGAGAACACATTGCTGTATATATCCCCATAAAAAACAGCGCCACCAAGACAATCCATAACAGTGAGTATTCGTAGTCTGCCCCCATTTTGGAGGTAATGGTCATCTTGCTGGGGCCAAACACAAGTGCGGCTGTGATAATTCCGGGACCTACGATGTTTAATAGTCTCTTCATCTATTTTCTTTTTTTCTTAACATTATCGTCACTTATTTGCTCTCCGTCACCAAACTCTTTCTTGACATAATTGATAATAGCTGCCAATTCCTCATCCTTCAAAAAGGAGAAGCTGGCCATACCCTGTTCGTAGAAGACGCCATCTATCGTATCCTTACCTTTGCTACCGTTCAACAAAAGATCGATAAAAGCATCGTTATCCTGTACCCTCGTAGCATTCTTCAGCGGGGGAAAAGTACCTTTAACCCCAAGACCATCTTCTTTATGACATGAAGCGCAAAAGCTGGTGTAAAGCTGTTTTCCGTTATGCTCCTTAGATTCGGTTTCTACGACATCTTCCTTCAAATAATTATCCGGCGTCTCCATAGTTCTTCTTAGTCTTAGTATCCTATCGTCAGTTGGCAGCGGAAATCCGGGTTGGGGGTTCCAGTCCCTATTGCTGGTCGACAAATAGATATCGCCATTAGGTGCCACTAACACAGCTCTCATCCTTCCATATTTTTTAGAAAAATATACTTGCTCTCGTTTGATTTGTTGATTTTTATCATCCAAATGCAGCACCCTTAATGATTGCGATTTGAGTGTAACGAGTAAGAGTGTGTTCTTCCATTCGGGAATATCGCTTTCGCCGAAATATGCTAAACCAGCGGGTGCTACCACAGGTGTCCACGACCAAATAGGTTCTGTTCGTGCGGAGCGCTTAGCTATCTCTATCTCATCAGGTGTATCGTGCATACCCTCTATAGCGGGCCAGCCGTAATTGTTCAACGGTTTGATCAGATTGATCTCATCCTCAATTGCGTCACCATGTTCAGATGTAAATATATTCCCTCGGTTATCTACGGTTAATCCCTGCATATTGCGAAATCCCCAGGCATACACAAAGCTATTTGGTATAGGATTATCGGGAGGAACCTCCCCGTTTATCGTCATCCTCAGAATCTTACCATTTAATGTCGTTGAATCTTGTGCTTCTGTATTATCTGCCACATCACCCGTTGCCCAATATAGCATATTTTTGCTGTCCAGCATTAGTCTGGCGCCATTATGTCCGTTTGCACCTCTGATCGTCAACAGATCAACGGGGTTAATCAATGTATCTTTTTGATATGTGTATCGCACCAATTTAGAAATGATACGATCATTTTCCTTAGCCGTATAGTTAATAATAACATAGGGATTATCTGTTACACCTTTCTGTACGACAATATCCAGTAAACCTGGAGTTGTCCTTGTAAATACATCCGGCACACGCAGGAGTGTAGAAACTTGACCGGTCGACAGATCGAGTTGCTTCACATTTCCGATAATCTCCGTAAACAAAATTTTATCATCAAAAAAGGCCATTCCCCACGGTACCTGCAGACTATCTGCTACCGTAGCTACCTCCAAAAATGAATCACCAAGTTTGACGTAATCGAGCACTTCTGTCACATAATCATGTGGGTGTCGATTACATGACTGACATGACATAATACATAACCATATCCATATGCTCATTATCCAAGATACGAACTTTCTTTTTCCAGACATTATAGCTTTCCTTTCGAGATCCTGTAAATATTATTATCGCCATCCGGGATTTTGTGTCAAGTTTTCTGGATTTAAAACTATCTGGCTTTCCGGAATGCAATCCAAGTAATCTCTATCCACCTTAAAATCGTAGTTGCCCGTTGGCTTTAGGGCGTTCCGATAAGGATCCATAAAACCATCTTCATCCACCGGAAACTCATCTTTGTTGATTATCTGACTGGCCTTAAAGCCCTTTGGCCGTTTACCGACAATCAGCTCGTCTGCCGCAGCCCACCGCGCGATATCATCCCAACGGAATCCTTCGGCCACGAGTTCTATCCGACGCTCCCTCCGTATTTCATTAATGATAGCTGGCAAGGCAGAAAAATCCCAGTCCGGATCTGTTGCAATTGACTCGATATCGATATTCGGCATACCGACCCGGTCGCGCAAGAGCTTCACTGTTTTATTGATATCGCCCTGACTGATATCGCCCAATTCCGCTTTAGCTTCGGCATAGTTTAACAGTACCTCGGCATAGCGAAAAATAACAGCGGGCTCCTCGCCATATTGCTGGATATGGTAAATGACCTGTGGATCGTAACCTTTCTGGATCATGTACCCTGTTGGTGCATTGAGGTCGGCATTGCTGTTCATCCGTGAAAATACAGTAGACCAGTTCTCTACGTTTCCATTAGCCTGTATCTTCCAGACCTGATCCGGGGAAGCTACCGTCTGCCTAAATCGAGGATCTCTATTTTCCATCTCTTCAACAATCGTGTTGTAGCCCTGGAAAAGTGCATTCCCAGAAATCGCACGACCATCAGTACAAAGGTAATCGTCGATCATACTTTTGGAGATCGACCGTCCAAGTGGCTGCGACATCCGAAAGTTACGGTCATTGGTAAAGGAACTGTTGCCTCGGGAGAGATTGTTGTCATACTTGCGCCAAAACATCACCTCACTGCTTCCCGTATAATCCCGCTGGATAAACAGATTTCGGTAATCTTCGTCCGGATTCCCTGTATTATAGATTCCATATAACCCAGACTCTATGATCTGCTCAGCAGCCTCCACAGCCTTGGTGAGATATTTATTCGGATCTGCATTTTCTACACCAAAAGGCGTACCGTTATGGTATTTCTGCCAGGTACCTTCATACAAGGCCACACGGCTCTGCATCAGTAATGCAATCCACTTATTGATACGCTCATACCCGTTTGTTTTCTCCGTCGTCAGGTACATGGCTGCCGTATCCAAACAGCCGATAATACGATCCGCCACAATCTGTCGAGGTGTACGGGGACTATATAGTTCCGGGGAAGTATCGCCCAGTTCTACATCCAGCCATTGTATGTCTCCATAATTTCTTAGCAGGTTAAAGTATGTCACCGCTTTAAAATAATAGGCCTCCCCAACGTATTGTTTATAGCTATCGAATTCATGAAGCGCCTCGATCTTTTTATAATGTGTCATAAAATAATTGATGCTGCGTACGTTACCAAACCCGATGCTGCCAGACGTCACGATCGGTCGTGTCCCTGCCAGACGCGTATTGACTGTCGGACCAACGAGATCGTCGCTGTCGTAATCATTACCGTGATTAGCGTATTTTGTAAAAAAAGTTGCGTTGTAATACTGGTTTACATATGTCTCTAAATCCTTTGGCTTTTCAAAGAACATCTCCGAAGCTACTTGATCTAACGGCGGACGTTCCAGAAAGTCATCGTTACAGGCAATGACAGAAAGCAGAGCGGCTAGACCTAATATTTTTGTTAAAGTTTTCATAACCATCCTTATTTTAATGTGAGATTAATACCTAAAGAAAATACTTTGCTCATCGGATAGATAACTCCGTTGGTGAGGTATCCGTCCTCCCGACTGTCCGAAGCAATAGCCGTTTCCGGATCAAATACTTTCGGCAGGCTTGAGAATGTTAGCAGGTTCTCGCCGGAGAAATAAACACGTGCTTTACTGAATATGTTCCCTACCGTCGAGGATGGTAGGGTGTACCCCACCTGTACGTTTTTCAGGCGTATAAAACCTGCATTCTGCACGTATGCAGTCTGCGCTAGTCTGTTCTTATTTGTTTCTGCCGTAAAATAAGGTTTAGGTAGGTAAGCTCCTGTATTTGGTCCTAGTATATTTGTTTCATCCGCTGGTCGCCAATAGTCGAGTGCTGGCGAATCCTTGTACAGCCCCGAACCTGCCCAAGCGCTTGTTAACCCCCAGAACAACGGTGATGTCGTTTCTGGATAAAATTCGCGTCTAAAAATGCCCTGCCAGAACATGTTAAAGTCTATCCCCTTCCAGTTCGCACCGGCATTGATACCGATATTGTAGCGCGGACTGGTATTACCGATAACTTTCAGATCCCCACGGTCATTCAGTGTACGGCTCCCTTCATCAATGACATCATCATCATTCAGGTCTACGTATCGAATATCACCCGGTCCCCAATTCGTATGGTATCGCTTCTGCCCCGCCGCGACAGTCTCAGCTTCTTCAGCGGTTTGGATAATACCTCCTGTTTCGAATCCCCAGATTTCACCATACTCTTTTCCGGCATACCAACCATCTATTCGTCCCATAGGATTCCAATACCTTGTTATTGTCGTCCGGCTATCGCCCAACGCTAACTTAACATTGTAGCTGAAATCATGTGATATATGATCGTTCCAGTCCACAACAAGCTCAAATCCTTTTGTGGATAGATCTGCATTGTTCGTGACCGGTGCAGTCGCGCCCAATACATAGGGCAATTCAAAAGCAGCTCCCCACATATCCAATGTCTTCCGGTTATACCAGTCAAAGGTAAGCCCCAAACGTGAATCCAACAGGTTCATCTCTACCCCCATATTGAAGGTGTTAATCGTCTCCCAGGTGATATCGTCACTTATCAGAGTCGGTACACCGGCATAAGGAGGCCGTTGCCCTCCCAATATCCAAGGTGTCTCGGGAGAGATTGATATTTTGTCATAATACAGATAGTTTGTAATATTCTGATTACCTAAAGAGCCGTAGGATACCCTCAGCTTCATGTAATCGATATAGCCCCGCATAGATTCCCAAAAGGGTTCGTTCGAGATTGCATAGCCGACAGAAGCCGAAGGGAAGAACCCAAAACGTTTATCTTTCGGAAAACGGGAAGAACCGCTATAGCGACCGCTTACTTCCACCAGATATTTCTCCTGATAGTTGTAGTTCAACCGGCCAAATGCCCCCCTTGTCGCCCAGTGCTCCATATTATCCGTCGCGATCACCCCGCCCAGAGAGGTTCGGATGGAAGGATATTCGTCCACCACCGGCGACGTACCTGTTGCCGACAATCCGGTCGTCAGTAATTCCTCCTGTTCAAAACCCAGCATAATATTAAAGAAATGCTCATCGATCTGTGATTCATACGAGGTTACCGCATTCAACAACTTATACACCCGTTCGGAGTAACTCGACACATAGGTAGATTCCGGCTTTCCAATATTACCAAACGAACCGTCTCCTAGTTCTACCATCACCGGTTTGGGATTACTGCTGGCCTTTGTATTGCGGATGTTATAGTTATAATTGAATGTGGTCTTCCAGCCCTTAATAGGTTCGATCTCCGCACCGATATTTGCTAAGAAATCTGCCCGTTTACTAATATCCCGCCCTGAATCTTGCAACAAGCGCACCAACGGGCTCTGAACCGTACCATTAATATTATAATGCGGCATCATTGGAGCAAACATCAACATCTCGCGAAAGGTATGTTCCCTCCCAACGGTCGTTTCTCCCATCGGATAATCTGTATCCGAGGACGCCCACTTCAAGCTGGAATTTAACCGCAACCAGTCGGTCACTTCTGTCGACACATTGGACATGAGGTTATATCGTTGATAATGATCGTGACCAACAGCATACGCTCCGTTCTGTCTGGAATAACCGGCTGAAAGAAAATACTGTGTCCGTTCCGATCCACCCGATACATTTAAATTATGTTTGTGGCTTAACGAATTGTTTCCCATCAAAAGATGAGGCCAGTCGTTATTGGCATTTCCATTTCGCCGACCGGCCCAAATATTGTCAATCGGATTCTCCGGATCATATTCATATGGAAAAGTCCCGTCGATATATCCTTTTATTCTTTCCATCTGTTCGTCTGAATAAACGGAAGTGAGACCGGCATTGGCATTGGCCTGGTTATAAGCCGTTGCCCAAGTATACGCATCGATAAAATGTGGTAAACGAAGCAGCGAGGAGATAGAAAGATTATTCGAATAATCGACTTTTACACCTTCCGCTTTACTTCCTTTTTTTGTCGTGATCAGGATCACACCATAGGGCGCGCGCGAACCATAAACTGCTGAGGCGGAAGCATCTTTGAGTACCGATATACTTTCGATCGTTTCGGGATCTACACTATTGATATCGATTTCTACCCCATCTACTAAAACCAAAGGACTACTACTTCCATTTAATGAACCAACCCCTCTTATATTCCAGCCACTTGCCGCCCCCGGTTCGCCTCCCCGCATCCCCATGTTGATGTTCATGTTCGGTGAGGCGCCTTTAATAAGATCCGCTACGTTAGCCGACGGACGGTTAGCCAAGGCCTCGCCCGAAACCACATCAACCGCTGCTGTCATGTGCGCGCGTTTCTGTGTACCGTAACCAACAACCACAACTTCCTCTAATGTAGATTCCTCTCCTTCCAAAACTATATCAAAGGACGTTTTATTGCCAATAGTCATTTTCTGAGTTACGTACCCGATATAAGATATGACTAAGACATCGGAAGAACTCAACCCCGACGCCGACAGGTTGAAAACTCCGTTTTCGTCCGTAGAGGCACTTGATTGTATCCTAACAACGGTCACCGTCGCTCCTACGATGGGCTCCCCATTTGCATTACGTACGGAACCTTTTATCTCCCTTTGATTATACGGGCTGGTATTTAGTATTATTCCTTCATCCAGCTCAAATGAAGGAGTCGCTGCATAACCGCTTCCTATAAAGAATGCAGTTATTCCTATCCCCCATATCCTGACCAAAGGATATAGTCTTCCCCGTTTTTGCATTCTATCCCTAGGATAAAATAAAAAAGAGTTGTTCGTTGTTACCATAATTAGTCTTATAATTTTAACTGCGCTGTATTTTATTTGATGTTCTATTTTATATAATTTATAGTTATTTCGATATTCTCTCGTTAACGTTACCGAACATTGCATTTAAAAAAAGGCGACATGCCTTATGAGTTAAAAAAGTAACGATAAATTTTCTATGGAGATTCCTTTCATCACGTTAGTCTCTGTCTGATATCAACTAATTTATTGCTTATAATCTGATCCAAGGTAAAATATAAACATTAAAAAAACAAATATTTTTTTCAATTTTCGTAAAACATATAATTTTCAACAGTAATAATATCAATTGGCATGGGTTTAAAATTCATGACATTCTCCTTTAGCAAAAAGAATCTATACAGGTAGTTTAACGCAAAATATCCCTGTTTATCCGGACGTTGGCAGATTAAGAAATCTACAATCCCTTTCGAGAGATAGTCTACGTTGGCTTCCAAAAAGTCAAATCCTATAATATAGGGTTTCTTTATCTCCTGATGATCATAAAAAAAACGTCCTACAACAGAAACCCTAGAATTCGTAACAAATAATACATCAGGATTAGACTTTCTAATACTAGACCACAACTCCTTTTCTACCTCTGTATATTCATTATAAGGAATATCGACAACTTCTATTCTAAAATTTTTATTCAGATTATTAAGATACGTTTTGTAGCCCTCAATTTTTGTATCTAAATACTTATAGTTTTCCAAGCCTTTCGCAATGTTCAAAATAAGTATCTTGGCATTTGTTCCCACTAAATAAGAAGTCAGGTTTCCCGCCAGTCTTCCCGTACTGTTCAAATCCGGGCCAATATAACCTAATGTTGATTTAGTTGGAATATCGGAATTTATATATATCGTCTGCAGTTTTTTCCGATGGCATTTTTTCACAAAAGCTTCCGTTTCTTTAATGAATATCGGCGCTATGACGACGGCATTAAACTGAGACTTTATCGTTTTTTCTGAAACTTCTAAAAAAGTGTGAACATCCTCTTGATCATAAAGAAACACCTCGGTTTGTATACCAAAGGGTTCTAACTCCTGTATACCTTTACGAATACCTTCTAAACACAGTTGCCAATAACCTGTCTGTAAAGATGTCTTAGGGATAATAACGGAAATCTTAATATTGTTTTTAACGGATAGTGATCTTGCGTAAAGATTAGGCTGATAATTGTATTCTTTTATGATATCCTTAACCTTTTTCCGAGTTGCTTCGGAGACGTCCTTTCTATTGTTAAGTACACGATCTACCGTTCCGATAGAAACATTGGCAAGTTTGGCAATATCTTTAATCCCAAAACGTTTTTTATCCTTGTCATCAGACATCATACTTCCCTAATAAAGTTAGTTTACGATAAATTTACGTTATATTTTCCAATATCCATCGTCGCGCTCGACCTATCGTTTCAAAAAATAATCAAAAAATAAGAATGCTTGTTCATTGGAAGTGCTATCTGGTGAATGTGCTACACGATTTGTCATGGCTACCCGGTTTTCAACGCCCAACAATTTATTTACTGCAATAGTATGGTTCAGTGGTATCCATCTTTCCAAGGGGTCTGAAGATCCACCTGAAACCAAAAAAGGACGTGGTGCCATTAATGCATGTAACTCGTGTAGATCATACCCCTCTTCAATTAGTTTCGGATATAGCCCCTTTGCATCTGCTCCCATTCCTGTTTTTCGCCATGTGTCTTTCCAAGGTGGGGAATAATAACCAAGATACCAGGGCTCCCAATAATTCACACCGCTTCCTTTGGTTTCGTCAAAAACAATACCCGGATCGGACCATACCCCACAGGCGTATTTATCATATAGAGCAGAGGCAAACATCGCCCATTTTCCGCCATAAGAGTGCCCCATAATTCCGATGCGGGTTTCATCAACCTCTGAATATTTCGCCAATGCCTCCCAAGCATTCGCCGCGGCATATGCCAGCATAGATAAAGGTTGCACTGTAGCATTATCTATTGACGGGTAATAAAGCGAATAGGTTCTGTTGGCAGATGTCTCTTTCGTGCCGATGGATAATGTTACAAACCCACGTTTTGTTAATTGCAAAGCAAAATCGCGATGTGGTTTTCCCGCACCTGTTGCTGTTTCTGGTTCATAGAAAACCGTTACCACTGCTGGTTTTTTACCTTTTGTTCCGGGTACTAAAAGATATCCCGTTGTTTCTTCGTTCGGCAACCATTTAAAAGTCACCGTATATTGTGTGTACCCCTCTTTCTGAGTGGAGTCCAATATGTTTAAGGTCTGATCTTCTATTATACCAGGCCACTCCCCCATCATGTCGTGCCATTTTTCTCTAATTTCTGTCCTTCGTTCTTCCCAATCTTCCTTTGTTTTTACTACCCTGCCATCATAAAAGTTCAAAGGGGAACGATATTCACCTAATTCGTGTTTAAATTGTTCAGGTGGAACAAAATACCGCTCTATCTTATCCCATATTTCTTTTTTGGACACTTTCATGGTTTGGCCGTGAGTGGCTAACGTGCCTAACATAAATACTGCGGTGCTCCAAAGTGCGATATGCATTTTTCGTCTGCTTTTCATATTAAATCGTGTGCTTTTTCTATTAAAACAAATCATTATAAAGTTTCCTTGACCGTATATACCACTAGCTTATTCAGCAAGGTATCTGTCCTTTGTTTATTAAAAACGGAATCTAACGTGATTTCATAGATATAATCTTTCTCCATTTCACCGAGGTCTATCTGCAATCTCTTTCCTCGATTCGATATTTTCCATTTGTGTACCGACATTTGTTTAAGATTTACTTCTGGCGAACCATATTTTTGATGGTATAGGTAGTTATAGCGACGAACTCGGATAGCTTTGGCGATATGAATGCTATCTCCCAGGTCGATAGGTTGTGTAAAATACATTTCAAAACCGTTTTTAAGAAGATGTATGTCCGCTACGTCAAACGGCGTTTTGCCAGTGAACGAAATGCGTTGGATTCCCCTATCTCCTAGCCAGCCATGATCTGATTGGCCTACCCACAGACTACCATCCGGCGCAAAAACTAACCTGTTGTTTCCCTTTCGTAGCCCCTGACCATCTATAAACGGTGTCACTGCACCTTGAACCACCCCCTTTACATCTTCTAGCATAATACGAACTAAGCGTTCTTGATTCATCTCGCCTACAATAAACTGTCCCTCAAAGGGCTTTAGCATTTTATTATGTCTAATTTGAACAGGTTGGGTAGGTGAATTTGCGATGACGTTATGTGGAAAAATCACAGCAGGCTTCTCCCGCATTGCATTTAATGTATCCGCATTCAGTTCAAATGGGTTGCCTCTATTCCATCCCTTCGTCCATACCAAGCTTGCCGGATGTCCGTAAAATTTACCTTCTTGGACATAGTGCAAGGGGCTCGACCCTACCCAATCTCCTTGATTATCGGTAACAAACAGCCTTCCTTTTGCGTCAAGCCCTAATCCATTAGGGGAACGAAAACCCGAAGCAAACGGCACAATCTCTCCATTTTTTTTCATTTTCATCACCCAACCCCTATAGGGTACAATGGAAAACATAGGTTTACCTTCCCGACTCTTGCCGTCCATCAACGTATCTCCTCGAAGTTCAGCAGATATCCCTCCTCCCGCTGAGGAAGAATTCAAGGCAAAATACAAATTGCCGTCGCTGTCTTCCACGGGGCCATAGGTAAATTCATGATAGTTTCCCGTCATACCAAATCCGTCATATACCGTTTCGTACATATCTGCCTTTCCATCGCCATCGGTATCCTTGATCCGTGTTAGTTCGGGTAATTGCATGACCAGTATTTCACGGTCATTAATGACCTTCAAACCAAGCGGTTCGTGCAAACCTGTTGCAAAAACACGCCATTCCTTCGTATCCGGTTCGTAAATCATCACCTCTCCCCGCATAAAAGCTGCTACCAACCGACCATCTGCTAAAAAATCCAATGCGGCTACTTCTGCCGTCAACCCAGGAGGTGTTTCAATAGTATCTATTTGAAAAGATGCACCGTCACTGACTAGATCGTCGCTTTGACAAGCTGCTAAGGCTATCGACGCACCTAAAAAATATGTAATCGCCGTTCTCATTATTTCTCTATTCTAAACTCCACACTAAATTGCTTTCCGTTTTTTTTATCCAAGACAAGCGGCCCAGCCGGTAATGGTACGCCATTATAATAACAGGTTATTTTTTCTTCTTCTGTATGGTGAAAAACAACATTATCATCTAATGTTGGAATCCGAAAATGACGTACAATCCCATTTTTATTTTCCAATTCTCTTATCGTTTCAAAAATCTCGATACCTTCTATGATATAACAAAATTCTAAATAACCACCATCCGTTACCCGATATCCTTTAAATTTAGGCGGGTTCTTGTTTGTATTTTGTTCGCCGATCGTTAGTACGTCCGGCCGGGTTTCGCGGTACACAATTGTCCCTTCTATCTTCGCTTTCGCATCTTTATGTCCTTTCCACAACTCCGTATTATCGACAAACCCGTCTTTCCATACAAATCTCATCTGACAGGGAGTTGCATCCCAACAAAAGGATATGTTTCCAGGTAAGTGGACAGCAATTGCTGCTGGGCTTGCGCCATCAATATATAGTCGATAATAATAAGGAGGTACCAATTCATAAGGATGATTTTTGGTTTCTGCATGAACATGCACTTTATTCTTAACATGGTGTGGCACTGCTTTATCCTCAGTCAACACGGGCATTTCACCAGATTCATTAACATACATCGCTCCGTACATGACATGTCCGTGTCCTGGTAGGGTACAAACATACGGATATACCCCTTCTTCTGATGGTGCTGTGAAAGACAATGTTTCTGTTTGATCTGCATGTAAAACAGACGTATGCCACATCACGTCCTCAGTTTCGGGAATATAACTTTTTGCTACTCCTTCCGCCCCTAATTTAGCGGCGAGATTTACCACCTTTTCTCGAGATTTCGGACGAATAACCAAGAGGTTATGATCCATATCGTCCGTATTCGTAAAACGAAGGACGACCTGCTGCCTTGGAACAACATGAAATCTAGGTAGACTAAACTGCAATCCGGGTAATACCGATATGTTAATTTCCTTAGGTGGTTCTTTTTGGGTTGAATATCCCTCTTTGTAACCCAAAATACCGATAACTATCAAAAAAGCAAAAGCTACGGCAATCAGCTTCTTAACCGTTGGCGTTGTTTTTAATATTGTTTTCATAATCCCTGCCTCGCAATCCCCATCATTTGCTGGTAATATGTCGAAATGGAAAAAATACCACCTGCAGTGTCATAAAAATTTTGGTCCAATGTAAATACACCGTTTACCACCCGCGTCCATTTAGCGTCCGCAAGCGGATGTCTCTTCTTCATATTTTCCCAATTGACATAGTTCATATCACCATTGGTTTCCATCAATCCCATCCCAATTGTAGGAAAAGGAGCCAGTGTAGCGGCAACATTCTTGTTCCACTCCATCAAAATTGGATTGACTGTCAAGTCTGCGCACAAACATGGTATATCATTTTCATGGGCTATCTTAGCAATCTTAACAGTCTGACTGAATGTCTTTGCTATACCTTTCAAGATAAATGCTTTATATCCCAACGCAATCTTACGACGGGCATCTTCTTCACTGTGAATACTCTCGTCGGCTCCGATAATTACACCTAGATCCGAAACGTCTTCATTGTCACTCTCCCCAAAAGGTTCTTCATATAACAGAATGTGTTCAAATGCGCCAATTTCTTTTGCGTAATCCAGATACTTTAACAATGTTTCCTTTTTGTCATAGCGTCCGTTGGCATCCATCGTATAATAGATTCTGTTTATCCTTTTATTCCTTTCCGCATTAAGGATATCATGGATATCTTTTAATCTCGCTTTATCCTGTTGCAACATCTTCTCTTGATCACCAGGACTTCCCGTTTTTATCTTAAATACAAAATATCCTTCTTCAGCTGCCTTTTTAATATCTGCCAGTGGCATGTCATAAGAAATCTGAAACATAACGGCGATCCGATCATTTTTGTGACTAAACGCTTGACGATAAATCGAAGGTATAAGTTCGGTAAATGTTGAGATACCGTTCTCTTCTGCATATAACATCCACATTGCATTATCAATACTAACCAAGGCATTGTATACAAAATTTATATTAAGATTAGGATATCCTGTTAGTTTTTTACCTTCTTCGATCAACCAAGGTAGCATTTCGTCGAACAGCTTTATCGGGCTATCTAATGATCGCCCTTCTATCCATTTTAACGCCTTATTTGTTAGCACAAACATAGTTGCGTTTCCGTTGGATTCAGAGGTAGAGGCAAATATCTCCGCATCGCCATATAGGACACTCTGCGTAGCTAATCCCAGTCCTTTTTTTCCCTTATCGTTCTCGAGCAAAACGACTATTTGCCATAATTCGCTGAGATATGCTCCCTTAAATCCAAAAGGGAACCGGAGCTTCTCTCTTTCAAAATCTGACTTTGTTTTTATGATTGTTGATTGATTTATCATTTCTAACTTTCTACTCGTGTTTGCGTTTCCTATCTTTATTCTTGCTGAAGCCCATAAAATAGCAGAACTTGCCAAGAAATATCTACGATCCATTGCTATCTTTTATGTTTCACTTGGGCTACTTGCTTTATTTTTCCTCAAATTATCCATTAACCAATTGTAGGTTTTCTGTCGCTGTGGAGGATATATCTTATGTTCCCCTTCAGGGATGACAAAAGTTTGTTTTGGTGCTTGCACCATGTTATATGCCGCATAGAAGGAGGTAGGTGGTGTGGTGGCATCGTTAAAACCCCAAGAAAAGAAACCCGGCACATTGATATGGGTGGCAAAATTGACCACATCGTAATAAGACAATGCTTCTAATACTTCCTTTTCCTTATCTTCATATAATTCGGGACGCAGAAAAAAATGTGGCCATCCCCCTGCCCGCTCATATAAATAACCTGAAAAATCACACATAGCAGGACATAGCGCAACAAAATAATCGATACGCTTATCTAATGCGGTAGTGATGATGGAAAGCGCTCCTCCTTGGCTTGATCCCCAAGCACCCAAATTTTCACCGTCGAAGTTGGGTAGTTCATAAATTAGATCTACAGCACGCCTACACCCTAGCAGTACATTATGGTAATAAAAAGAATCGCGGTTGTCTATACCTTTATACATATAGTCCTTAAGCTCGTTGTTCTTCAAATCCTCATAATACGCTTGACTTTCTGTAACGGGTTTACCATGTATATACAAATCGAGCGTGATGAATCCCTTGGCGGAGTTTGCCTTATCGCCCGACAGTGGAGCCCAACCTGCACCTGGAAATCGTATGATTGCAGGATACTTCCCTTCCTTTTTCGGAATACAGAGTACGGCATAAAATTTTTCGACATTTTCACTCAGAAATTCGTATTCAACCTGATAAACATTCACATCCTCGGTAGCTCGGTCTTCCAACAAGGTTAGCTTTTTATGGAGAGGCACCGATTTAGACTTTTGCATCGCTGTATGCCAAAAAACGGAAAAATCCTTAGGCTGCATAACCGTTGGTTTAATTTCCTCCGGCGCGAATGCCGCCGTTGCCCGAGCACTATAAGGATTTCCGTCGACATCCATTTTCACTTCACACCTTAAAAAACCGGGCTGCTGCATTGTCCCGCCAGAGATCAATGCTTCCCCACCTTTTATCTCCATCTCACCACGTTTCGTAAACTGCATCTTTTCGGGGCCTATTTCAAATTGGATTTTTTCATTATCGCAAGCTATACCGTTTTTATATGCCTTTACGACAAAGACAGCTTCCTCTCCTATATCATATGTCCAATCTCGCTTTTCCAATACCACGGCAATTTCAACCGTCGGGGTAGTTTTCTTTTTCTCGGATACGACGTCTATACCTTTTAAATCTTGTGCGTGAGCGCCCAAAAACATACCACTTAGAAAGATAAAAACTATCGCGCTGCGCGCAAAATTTTTAAATACGTTAACGTACCCGTTATAATTATTAAATTTTGAATAAATAGCTTTTATCATTCTTTTCTTGTTAAGGTGTTTCGATTTATAATATAAACGAATTTAAAAACATTATTCATTACATCCAAGTTTTTTTATCTGTATATAATTATCTATACGTGTTAAATCTCAATTGTATAGATGAGCTCGTTACACTCGGTTTATTTTCTTTTAACTTCCTTTTTTACTTGAGTTTCCTAGAAAACTAGTTTTCAAGGTTAAACCATACATTCGAGGTTCCGCTAAATGTACCGCTCCAAAATCATAAGCATAATCGATATATATTTTATCCATCAAATTGGATACCCATAAAGCGATCTCCGTTCTTTTATATTGAAAACCTATGCGGGCATTTAGCAGATTATCCGCATCTTGATAAATCGTGTTCGCCAGATTAAAATACCGCTTTCCGATACGTCTGTGCTCCAACCTTGCAAATAATGTAGAATTTGTATGCGCTGTTATACTTCGGCTATATTGTAATGATAGAAACGATGTTGTTTTCGGAGTAAAAATCTGTTTATTGCCGCTTAAGTCTTTATTTTCTCCATCATCAGCGATAATTAATTCCTTATAGGCAGCATGGGTATAACCAAAAGTATAGGTAAATTCAAAACCTCTAACAGGTAGAGCAGACAGTTCTAATTCTAGCCCTTTACTTTCCAATTTAGCCGCATTACGGATTAATGTGAGCGCTTCCGGCATCATTAGAACAGGTATCTGCCCGTTTTTTATCTGGGTATAAAACAATGTAGCGTTCAACCTTAATCTATTTTCGACAAACATATTTTTGCTGCCTATTTCAAGATTGTTGCTATATTCCGAATCGTACGGAACAAGCGGTGGTGTAGAAGGATCGGAAGATAATTGACTTATACCCCCTGCTCTAAATCCTTTGCTGTACATTCCGTAAAAATTATGGTCTTTGGATAGACGGTAACTCAAAGTGATTTTCGGACTCAAATTTCTATACACTTCAGACGTCGAGGTATCCGTTCTGGTGATGACAGCTTCTCCACCATCCGGTAGAAATGCACCCTCTATCTGCTGTTTCTTGTACTCATGGTCGTATCTCAAACCGGCAATTAGGTTTAGTGACGAAGACAACTGATAATCTATCTGCCCGAACCCTGCAAAACCGTAGCCTGTAAGATTATTGATAGTGATATCTGTAAAATTGGTTACCGGTGAGCCGTACATCTCTGCATCATCACCGTAGTAGGTTCCCTGTTTAACCGGATTTTCTTGCTTAAAACCGTAAATTCCCATATTCCAACGCAATCTGGAAACGGAATGTAAAGGAGACGAAAACCGGATCTCCTGCATGAAAACTTTACTTCTGTTCCATTTTTTGCCATAGTTATTTATAACGGCTATAATATCGTGGCTAGAAAAATCACCGTCTATCGGGTCTTCGTAAAAACGGTAATTGTCCTGATAGGAAGTCTGGGAAGTCAGCGTGTAATGGTCATGCTTGTATATGCCAGTCAAAGAAACATTAAAAGTGTTATCCCTCATTTTGGATAGTCGGTTTTGGTCCAATGTATAGGGATTTTCAAAAGCTTCTTGCATGTCGGAGACTAAGGGGAAGGCTCCGCTGTTCAGTTGTAATTGATGTTTTACGTTGATCGAAAATGTCAATCGTTTATTCGGTTGGTATTTCAAAAAGTAATTCCCCTGATTCATGTCCACATCATCGTAAGATGAACCTGTAAATTTGTTTCGAAAAAAACCATCTTTACGTTGGACCATACCGGTTGCTCCAATAAATAATTTGTCGGTAATGACGGGGATTCCTATACCTGCAGTATAACGCTGCAAGCCAAAATTTCCATAATCTATTCCGGCAAAACCCCGTATATGATTATCCGGCTGCTTCGTTATTATATTAATAACTCCTCCACTGGCATTTCTCCCATACAGTGTACCTTGTGGGCCTCTTAAAATCTCTATTCTTTCGATATCGTTCAGTTGAGAAATATACGTATCTAGACTAAACTGGTTTACACCGTCTATATAAAGAGACACCGCTGGCTCATATGAAGAGGTGGTTATTCCCCTTATGCTAATAACACTTCGGAGATCGCCAGGATGTGCAGCGTACAGGTTTGGAATCACAGCGGAAATATCCTTTACATCCCATATTCGGCCATGATGAATTTCGTTAGCATTTAAAACACTGAGGCTTAGCGGGGTTTTCTGCATATCCGTTTCCGTTTTATCCGCCGTTACTATTACTTCCGGCAACTGATATCCAGCTCTTTCATCGATGTCTCGAAGGTTAGTCCGATCCTGCGATCGACTATGGAGGAACAAACTACACCAAAAGAAGAAGATGAAGTACGTTATTCTCATATCACTGCTATTTTAACGCCCCAACCATTTCTTAAAAAAAGCTATACCCGGTTCCACGATAGCTTCGTGTCCACCTTCGTGCATAATCATATCAATCTGATTTTCTATTCCTAACTTCTTATAGTGTACTTTTGCACGTTCATATTCTTCCATAACCTGTGGCCAATGTGCAATTCGATCTTTCTTGCCATGTTGTATCTGCAAGGGTCTCGGTGCGATCATGGAAACTACATCATCATCTGAAAATTCTTCTAACCAACCGGGAACATATACATAGTCTTCCTTCGTCATAATAAAAGATGAATACCGTTCGTCTGGCACAACCATCTTATTTCTTCGTTCGTTGAACCAAGCCGAAACAATTCCTGCTTTAATCCGGGGCTCTAATGGCATCCAAAACATTGTTGCCATACCACCTAATGAGACACCCCACATCCCAATACGATGTCTGTCTATCCTTTCATCTTCCAACACCATATCCAATAAGTGCTGCATACGCGAAAACTCAATCCCCGGAATGCTAGTTTTCGCTAACCTGGCATACCGTTCTATATTATTGCGTCGTTCTATCGACCTCAAGTTCAGTGGTGCTAAAACGGCAAATCCAGCTTCCAACAGCTCTTTTGCATACGCGTGATAACTTTTTCCATTTTCAAAAGGTGTTTCTGGGCCACTTCCAATACCATGTTGAGCGATGATGAGGGGCACTGGATCATCCTTACTTGTTCCTTTTGGAAATGCTAAAATCCCTTCTGCCACAATATCACCAAGCGGTAAGGTTACCCATTCTGCATGAACACCATTAACTTCGTAAGAGATCTTTGTCATTGCACCTGTTTTTTCTAAGATGGGCGGATGCAGAACCTCTTTCCATCTGCTACGGTTCGGCTCAACACTCCTCTCCAGCGCATAACCGCTGCTATAATCTCTGTTCCAAAGTCGACTGGATCGTTCCTCATACCCATCAACCAAATAATCAACTAAATAATCTTTCAGTTGCTGTTCGTAGCTATCGATACGTGCATCGTCTTCTTTTTTAGTCAACGTTTTTTCCTGACCTTTAAGAAAGCAAGAAATCATTATTAAAAATAAAACTAGCAAGTTGCGATTGTATGTGTTGTTGATCATACGTATAGAGTTTATATATTGCTTTTACGGTATCTTTAATCATAAAGTGTGAGCGCTTCTTCTCCTGAGAATAACAATTCTTCTGTGTTCAGTGCTTCCTCTATATTCGCTGTACCAACCCAAGAACCAGTAGATCCATAACTATTGGAGTATTGATAAACAGCACTAAATTTTGCGTTTCTGCTAACGTTTTTACCGAAATATATCTTATCAGCTTCCAATCCCAGCTGGACAGACATTATATTTTGTTTATCCAAGACGGTACCTGTCTGTAACTTTTCCCCGTCGGCGATTGATAATCGATAATTACGATTCTCGGGATTAAATCCAGAGCTGTGAAACACGACTGCATGCAGTTTATTCTGGTTACCCATATTTCCATAGCTAAACGTATTATCAATAATGACATAATTCGTACCCATTCGCTCATTGCCTGGATCTGTGCTGTTTGAAGCAGAAACCTCGATAAAGGCGGGATTTATACCAGACAGGTATGTTCCGGTTGAAATAAAATCATTTCTAAAAAACACCCCCCTATCAACCATATTACCTCCAAAAAGAATAAAAGATCCAGAGCAGTCTTTGAAATAACTATCCACTACTTTCAGTCCGGTAGCTCCTCCTAACACGCAAATCACGTGAGCATTTTCATCTACTCCAATACGCTCAAATCGGGAGTTCACCACACGGATATCATCCGTCGTAGATTCATAGATACCTAATGCCGCAATACTAATATTAGGCAGGTCCTGCATATAGCAATTTTCCAGCATAATGTGTCGACTGTTTCTTATTTGCAAAGCATGGTCTGTTGAAGCACCCGTGAATTTAAGTCCGCGCAAACGGACGTTATAGCAATTTTCTAACGTCATCAGTGTGGGAATTCCTCCCTCAAAAATACATCGGTTTATTGCTTGAGCAGATATCATCAGTGAATACTCATCGTGTCCAATATTTTTAACAACAATAGGTTCAGTTAAAGTATATTCACCGACTGCAAACCGCACTAGGACGTGACCTGTATCGAGCGCTGTCTGAACTTCTTCCCAAAAAGCCCCATCTAATGTCGTTTCTGAATTAACTGTAAAAACCGTATCTGCTTTAAACACGACAGTCTCTGTTGAATCCCGTCCGGGATTTAGTGATTCTGGTTCGGGATTTGATTGTTTACATCCGAACAGAAAAAGTGTCATAGCGATAACACACGCAATATTTATTTCTGTTAGTCTCATGGGATAATTTCTATCGTAACTTCTTTGATAATTGTCTCCTGTTCTTTAATAGTAGCATTGGTTGCGACAAAGTATGCTTTATAGGTGCCGGGCTTAGTATAGCTATATGTAAAAGTTTCCGTTTTCGCATCTGAATTTCCTTTTACCTTAACCGGGCGGTCGGGTCCAAGATCTTTCGCCCCAAAATCAAATCCCTTACTAACGCACCAATCTTCCGTATAAGCAGGGACACTACTCCAATTGGAGTTTGCTCGCAATGTAATCGATCCGGAGGCAACACTGGAACGGCCGCTTGTCTCTTTCGGTCCGACATAAAACAGTTCGAAACCGCCTGTGAGGTGATTCGCCAATAAAGTCGCTCCAATCGTTGTTATGCTCGTGAGTGCTAGATTATTTATATTCCAAGTACGGGGAGCGGCATTGGTAGCTGGATCCTGAATGAAACGAAACGCGATATACAGCGGCATCCCCTCCGCCACGACATCTGCTAGATCAGCTACGCCTGCAGGTACATACGCATCGGTGGTAGCTAAGGTGAATCGATCAGTAATATCTATCCACTTAGCACTTTTAATCGCATCAATATTCCTTAACCCAGAATAGTCGGTGGATGCCAACACAGAAAATTGGTTGGGTTGCGTGCCATAAATTACTCGATTATTGAACGACAATGTCGCTTCTCCAGGCGGAACAATCCGACCATTTCGATATTCATAATCGCATCCTATTTCTCCCGAGTAAAATGTAATTATACCGGGTTCCCCCGACAGCTGAAATGTAATTTCTTCATCAACAGCATATGTGGACTTTTCTATAACTATGTCAAAGTCGTGCGCCGCAGTAATTTCCAACGAATCGTCGCAGGATGTTTCTAGGAGGAAACCTACAGCCAAAAAATAAATGAATATTTTTTTCATCTTTTTAACGGTTATTATCCGGTTTACCAGCCGGGGTTTTGTGTCATCAATTTATTAAGCATCAGTTCGGCAGCCGGAATAGGCCATACGGTATGTTTTTCCTGTTCTGCATTTGCAAAACGATCTCTGTAATATGGAATAGTCGTGAACACACGCTCAATGTCTTGTTGGACAGTGCTCATCTCAAAAGAAAATATTCCCCAACGAATAAGGTCAAACTTACGCATTTGTTCAAAGGCCAGTTCGCGCATACGTTCATCTTGCACCTGGGTTTTAAAATCAGTATAATCCAAGCCATACAGATCATGCGCTTCCACATTTTCCGCTTCCGGCAACAGTTTACCAAATGCTCTTCTACGAACTTGGTTTATCGCGTTGTAGGCGGCTTGCGTTGGGCCATTATTCACTTCGTTTTCGGCTTCGGCAAACATCAACAATACATCAGCGTAACGAAGCAAAGGAAAGTTCTGAGGCGTTTGCCCTACCGCTTTCGGAAGCAAGGTTTCGTATTCTCTGCGGAATTTTGCAGCCTGTCGATTATATAATGATGATTCCGAAATGGCATTAATCATCGTTTTGGCTCCATTTTCCCCTGTATTATTGTACGTGAAATCTGCGATATTCCAATCTCTTCGAAGATCTCCGGTTTCGTATTTCCTATAATGCTTAGCAGTCGTTCGTATCCCTCCAAATCCGTTCCCTGTATTGTTATTTGATGTCTGTGGTCCATTTGCAAAACCGACATACCCTGTTTCCGTGTAATTGTCTGTTCGGTTACCCCAGAATTCGACCTCAAAAATGCTCTCTTTAATATCGTACTCATCTCTCGCAATTTTTATAAATACATCTGAATAACTGGGATTCAATGCATGCGCGACCGCATCATCTTCCATTACCTTAAGCGTCCAACTACGTGCTTCTGCAAATTTAGACTCGTCTTTCAAGGGATTCCCAGCCATGTATAGGCAAACTCTCGCTAAAATGCCCCTGACGGCAGATTTATTGATCCTTCCACTAAATTGTATCTCATTAATGTTCGGCACTAATGCTTCAGCCTCCTTCATATCCTCCAATATTTGTGTATAGACCTCCGCAAGGCTATTTCGCTGGCTATCTGTTTCTTTCGCAGAGGCTGTAGGCGTTATAAAAATAGGAACCCCACCCCAAAGCTGAGCAAGTACAAAATAATAGTAACCGCGTAAGAATAGTGTCTCTCCTCTGATACGACTCCTGATTTCAATCGGAATACCGGGATTTTTATTGACGTTCGCCAACAACACATTTGCTCGGTTAATTCCTTGAAAAAGATTACGCCATATAGTATGCGTATCATTATCGCTAGCGGCTTGGTTAAAGTTTTGGGGACCTAATACAGGAGTTGATCGCGCAAAGTACCCCTCATCTCCTTCCATGCCTGTTCGATATAGCCAAACCGTGCCATACACACCTCCTAATATATCGTAAGTACCAGCTAGTGCTGCCATCAATTGACTCTCTGTTTCGTAATAGTTTACCGGAGCAAGGAAATCATTTGGATTTTTTTCAAAAGCTGTCTCACAGGAACTGGTTATCAATACAGTAGCCAGTATAAATAAAGTTCTTTTCGTGTATCTCGTTATCATGATGATTATCTAATATTATTAAAACGTTGCCTTAAGTGCAAAAACGATCGTTCTCGGAATTGGATAGGCAGAGAAATCAAATCCCGGTGTCAATACCGAATTTCTTACCGAAACCTCAGGATCCATTCCTGTATAGTTAGTCCAAGTCCATAAATTTTGTGCTGCCAAACTCACGTTGAGTTGCGTTATCGCCAAGGGGCGTATAATATTTCTTGGAACTTCGTACCCAAGTGAAACTGTTTTCAACCGCATATAAGAGCCATCCTCCAATACCCGGTTGGAATGGTAGCCTGTTACTCCTTGTCCTCTGGCTCGAAACAACGTACTATTTGGATTCTCCGGCGTCCACCGATCTGCATAACTTGCATATTGATTGATATTTGTCCGAATATTACCATTCCCTTCAAACATCAGTCGATTGGCATTGTAGAGTTTATTGCCATAAGACCACTGTAGGAATACATTCAGAGAAAAGCCTTTGTAAGTAAAATCATTATTGAAGCCACCACCGTGGATTGGCAGGCCGCGACCAAGTATCGTTAAGTCGTCGGAGTCAACGATTCCATCGTTATTGAGGTCACGATATTTAATATCACCAGGTCGGATATTATCACGTCCCGTACCGTTATCGGGCTGCGACGGTTTCAATACATGTACACCTTCTGACGGATTATCAAAATCGCTATAGTTATAGACACCTTCCCAAACATAGCCGTAAAACATGCCAGCAGGACGCCCAATTTCCGAAATATACAGTGGATTGGCATTATATTGTGATTCGAAAGACGGCGTAATGAATAATTTGTCCTGCCCTTCGGTCAATGCCAAGATTTTATTTCTATTAAAGCTGATGTTAAAACTAGAAGACCAAGAGAAGTTTTTCTTCTTAATATTATCAAAAAACAGTGTGATCTCTAATCCTTCATTGCGCACACTACCGATGTTTTTCATGGCCGAATTAAACCCCGTCGAGGTAGGTAATAGCGCATTTAACAACAGGTCGCGTGTGTTCTTTCTATAAACGTCAATGATGGCCGCAATGCGGTTGTCAAAAAAACCGAGGTCTAACCCTAAATCCACTTGTTCAGTCGTTTCCCACCTTAAATCTTCATTTCCTAAATCAGATACAATCGCTCCCAGTGTTGGTGTGGCATTCTGCCAAGAATAAGAAGCACCGAACGGTTGTGTCAGACTAGGGAAACGGACATATTCGCCAACTCGGTTATTTCCTGTCCATCCATAGCTAGTCCTAATCTTAATCTCCGAAATTCCGGATATTTCTTTCATCCAAGGCTCTTCATGCACATTCCAAGCTGCCGCCATCGAAGGAAAATATGCCCAACGGTTCACCTTATCAAATTTCGAGGAACCATCGGCACGAATCGTTGCCGTAAGTAAATATCTCGAATCATAATTATAATTGAAGCGTGCGAAGCCAGACATCAAAAAGAATTCTGAAAGCAGCGCTGTAGTTGCATAAGGCGTACCTTGGTCAATGCCGCTCA
Organism: Sphingobacterium arenae; assembly: GCF_014692505.1. Classification (GTDB taxonomy): domain Bacteria; phylum Bacteroidota; class Bacteroidia; order Sphingobacteriales; family Sphingobacteriaceae; genus Sphingobacterium; species Sphingobacterium arenae. The sequence goes on from NZ_JACNYK010000002.1 coordinate 400,031, forward strand.
TACCCAGATTTTCATTCGGGATCTGCTGTGTCGAAAAGCCGTAGGCATTATAATTTGATTCCTGAAAAGATAAACCTGTCATTCCAACTAAATGATGTTTATTGTTGAATTTTTTAGTATAGGTCAGCGTATTTTCATTAGACAACGTAATCCGCTCATTAAAATTAACCCTTGCATTGATCGCACGCGTATTAAAGTAACTAATAAGACTACCTTGTGGGGTTCTTGAATTAAAAAACATTTCGTTTCGAGCGTCTCTTCGGGTTACAGAGCCCGTCATTCGCAATATCCATTCCGGCAGGAATTTATACTCTGCGTAAACATTTGTGAGGAAATCTGTCACAAAGGTAGGTTGGTAAGCATTTTCACTGGTAACAATCGGGTTGAACCTAGCATCATATTGATTAAGCGCTTCCTCATCAATATCTTCTTCTAATAAATTGATATTGATATTTCCAGCTACAGGCCGATATCCCCACACCCGGCTAAGCAAGTATGTCGTAAAAGAAGACCCTTCACCTGATGCGACATTGGTACCGTAGGTTTTTCGTTTGCTCATATTAGCCATAATACCCACCTTCAATTTCTTACTTAACGACTGGTCTATATTGATCCTCCCCTGATATCGATCGTAACCAGAATTGAGCAGAATTCCATCCTGACTATAGGCAGACCCAGACATAGCATAACGCGTCTGATCTGTTCCTCCGCGTATTGCTATCGTATGAATTCTATTCAGCGTTTTCCGAAACACCTGATTCTGCCAGTCGATTCCGGGAACTTTTCGATAATCCTCCAAAGTGAGACCGCGTGGATCAAACCCTTCTTCGGAAGGATCCAATTCGCCCGGGGTATAGGATCTATAACCAGCACGAGAAAGCTCACGTTGATAGTCCACAAATTCATAAGGATTCATTACGGAAATGGTTTTTTGTACCCCCTGAAAGCCAAGGGTATTATTAAAAGTAACTATTGGTTTTCCGACTTTACCTTTTTTCGTTTCAATAATAATAACGCCATTTGCACCTCTCGATCCATAAATAGCTGTAGCGGATGCGTCCTTCAAAATATTTATGGAAGCAATATCGTCTGGATTAATGGCTCCATTGTCTGGGTCTTCAACGGGAAATCCATCGATAACATATAGCGGAGCATTGCTCTGTGTCAAGGAGTTGGCCCCTCGGATGACAATATTCATTTCCTGTCCCGGCTGTCCATCTGTTGCGGAGACGCTAACCCCGGCGACACGCCCCTGTAAAGCCTCTGTAAACGATGGTACCGGTGCTTTCTCCATATCCTTCATTGATACGGTACTAACCGATCCCGTTAAGTCTTTGCGGGCTATTTCTCCGTATCCAATCACAACAACTTCTTCCAAACGATCTTCCTCCACACGAAGTGTAACATTGATAATACCTGTCGCAGAAACATTACGTTGCTCGATGTGAAAGCCGATAAAACTGTAGGTCAGTACATTTTTCCCAAAGACTTCCAACTTATAATTCCCCTGCGCATCCGTAACAGTCTGATAGGTACTCCCTTGGATAAATACATTCACACCTGGCAAAGGATTGCCCTGCGGATCTATAACACGTCCAGAAACAGTATAACGTTGTTGCTTCTTAATCCTCTCGTCTTTCCCCTCCCCGAAGGAAAGAATCATCTCCGCCCGCTCCTCATTGTGGGTAGTCGAATAAGTTACAGCATAGCTGCTGTAAGAATTCATCCAGAAAAGTAGGATAAAAGACGACGTAAAAAATGGTAAGTATTCTTTTTTCATAAAATATTTATGTTGGTTAAACTACGTTTACGTTACCGAAAACATTCTCATTAGAAAATAAGATGGACAATATTTATATTATTTTTTAACCCACCTCCGTGTTCGAACTTTTTATTATTTATTTGATTTATAAATTATGGTTACGTTACCGATGTGACATGAAACGTCTTTAGCTCTATTACAATAATAGTATTATATATTAATATTACCAATATTTTTTATTGAAATTTATGATAACGTAACCATTGACGGACGTTAATCAAAAAATATATGCTCTATTTGGGCGTTACGAAATAATTACCGGGCTCTGTCATCTCCGTATATCCCGTATGCTCCTTCCCTCGGACATCTATATTCTGAATAATATGGCCTGCTTTGCGTATCTCCCATTTTCCCTCCTTCAGCCCCATAAGAACGACTTTCGTGATGCCCTCATGCTCCACTAAGATCGAAAACGGTTTCTTAACAGGATGTTGTGCTGCAAATACAATTGTATTAGCTCCGATATTTATCACTTCCCCTTCTTCATTGGTTGTACGCGTCAATGGCAATGGAGATTTGTTTCCGTCCACCATTTGAAATACTGTTACAAATTGATTGTTCTTATTCGGTTTCTTGTAGCTGACCATGAGTCTATGGCCTTTCCCTTCTGGATAGTTTGTTTCCGGCACTTCCAAAGCAACACCAAATACATTGGTTGCTAGGGAATCAGACCATACTTCTTTTGTATAGCTTTGCGAATCTGGATTCAGTATCGTCACATATGTTTTGCCTACCCTTCCTCCCAATTTATTGTGTATTACAAAACCATCGTCTGTTACCTCCGGCAGATGATGTGTATTTATCTGCCAGTATTTTGCAATCTCTTCATTTTTCGTTTCAATATTATCTATCAATATAATGGCAGCTGGTACATCTTGTCGGTCCAGATTGAGAAAACAGAAATCTCGGACATAATGTTTAACCTTATCGGTGTATGCACTTTTTAAATCCACCGAAAAATAGCTATAAAAAGGTTTCTCTTTCGTCGGACCTACGTCTGTAGCCAAAACGCTTCCATTATGAAACCAAGGATCCGACTGTATCTGTTGTGGAGATACCGGAGCGCGTTGATTGAATCGAGTCCCACCATCGTTGACTTCACTTCTGTAGAATAGCTCTTTCGGATCGACCGCCAACATCATACTATGGGCAACCGAACGTTTGTTGAACCCCATATCATATGGCGTACCATAGAACCTGTAAAGGCCAATATCGCCGACCTGAAATCCTCTATAATAGATTTGCAAGGATCCCGCATCGGCATGTTGATGATTTCCAAAATGGTAACCGCCTCCTTTTATCTCTGCAACCACATCGTCGCTGTCCGGACCTATATTCCAACCTGTACGTGCTACCATAGAGCCTAGTATTGGTCCAAAATCTTTTGTCAGCGGTAAAGATTGTAAACTAGGTTCTGCCTGCAAATCGGGGTCATTTAACAGCAAGTACAATACGGGATTGTTTAGATTACCATGCCTTAAAAACTCTCCTTTTACAATGGGGTCCTTACTATAAGTATACATTAAGAACATGACCAAAGGTGATTTCCAATAATAGGGCTGATCCGGTCTACCCGACGTAAAACCATCCCCGTCCCGTAACATTTCACCACCTGGAGTCCGCATATATAGCCAAAAATCCGACAAATTCTTTAGGTTATCATCGAAAACCATCTCGCCCGTCATCCGGTAGTAAAGCCAAGCCGCATGCATTTCCCAAGCAAATCTATACGCCCCATAGCCTATTCCCTGGTTGTGCCTGGGCGACTGATATTCAAATTTACGCATGGGCACGAGCTCTTCAAGGATTGCATAGGACACGTACTGATAGGGAATCGGGTCTTCATCGTAGATAGCAATGCTCATCGCCAGAAAATCCCGGTTTACCATGGCTTCATTCCCGTGTCCATTCAGTATTTTCGTTCTAAATGGCGGCCAACCAATCTCCATATCCATAGCCAACCGCATCAGGTTTTTGATCATCGTCTCCTTTTCTGCCGTGGTCAATAAATCGTAAGTCCAATCGTAGACCAAAGAAGCCGTGTAAATAGCCCGTCCGAGTTCCCTTGTAATATCCAACAGATTACCAAACTCCACATTTGCCAGATAACTGACCGTGAGGTCAATTGCCTCACGTCCAATCTCTTTTTCTCCGGTCATGAGGTAATAAAAGGCTTTCTTTTCCACCGCTTTTTCCAAATCCACATTATAGGAGATTTCTTCTTCGCTGTTAAACGAAAACCCAAAGGGAACTATGGCTTCTTTTTTCAGCTTTTCCCATGTCGTGCGATTTTCATCCTTCAGCAGATTTTCTCTGACCAAGGGAAGAGATTCCGCATTGACCCACAGCCGCGGGCGGCTAGCAGGAGGCTTTACACGGGGTTCATAATCTGCAGCCGCTTGTGGGACACGCGGTGGCACATAAGGTTGTATTTCCATATATTCCAATCGCACACCACGAGGCAGCCAGACACGAATATCTTGCTCTCCGCTATCTAAATAGAAAATACCTGTTTGTTGCTTCGGTCTATTCCAGGGCACATAAACAACTCTTTTCGTTGCCCTGTTTTCGCCAATCTGCATACGCATAAAAAGCGATTCAAATTTTGTTTTTGCTTTCTTCATCAATGCTGCGCCCTCCTCGTCCGTAACGGCATACGTATGAATAAGATAGTGTCCTGCCTGCCGCACGTTGACAGTGAAAATCATATCAGCGACTTGCCGTTCACCATTTACGGCCTCGCTGATTCCTTTTTTTAACGTGATACTCTGCTTACTCTCCAATCGATCATCGGTCACGATGACCACCGTTTCGGAGTTCACATCTGCTTTTCGACTGTCTAATTTATAAGATTGCGCCCTAAGATCGATCGTCGATTTGGTCTGTGCCCAGATAGAACATATTCCACATAGGGTGATCAGCAAAAAACTGATAACCCATCTCCTGTTTATCCCCTTTATTGGTATGTGAACATATTTATTCTTCGTCGTTAAGTTCATAATTTTGCATTAGCTTTTGTATGAATTCTTGTTTTAACTTTACGCCATTTTCCCTCATAGCCTGTAATGTTCGGCTATCAAACATGGTCTGTAAATGATTATATTTCACGGCACGGTTTAATTCGATAAAACCCAATAAATTTAATGCTTCTATTGCTGGTTGACCATCTACAACGGGAGCGGATAAACGGCAGTTCACAAAACTGGCTCCTTCTTTGCAATCCAGCGTAAAAGCTTTGCGTTTATACGCCCGTGGGTCAGGTCGCAATACACAGTCCCATAAGGTAATCTTCCCCATCAATCCCCCCCCTTCCGGGGTCTGCAACGCGTGAATTACGCTATTCCGGACATCAATATCCAGTTTCATCGCATCAAAAGAAGCGGCCAACCTATTACAACGCGCAATATATAACTGTAAGTACAATCCTTCTTCAACGAGAGCAGAATCATTGGATACAAATTGCATATTCATTTCCATTTCCAGTCCCTGTTTATTATCCAGGTACTCCAAGTCGACGTCCTCTAGTAGTATTTGGCTCGTGGCATGTACATTATTGTTCGAGCTATCCCGAACGACAAAATGTTGCGGATCGATTAATTTCATAACTTTCACTCCCTTCCGTCCCCCTCGAACACGGATATTCCTGAATATCATATCACGCGGAAAAAATAGTTTATGGCCGTTCTTCGTCTTTGAAAAGGACGGCGCATATAAAACCCAACAGGGATCCGTCCTTGTATCTTCCCCGAGATCAATTTGTAGATTTTCAACCCGGATTCCGTGTGCAAGCCCAATAGGGTAGCCATATTCGAAGTCTGCTGGTGAAAAGTACAACACCGCCCGCATTCTTCCAGCGGGAGGAATAAAACGACAATTGGAAATTTGTACATATCCGTCCCACTTCGCTCCATAATCTCTTCTAAAATTAATAAACGAAGTGCTACTACTTTGGGTATTTTCGACTGTGAGCTGCCCACCTCCGGTTACAGAAAGACCACGATAACCAATCTTTGAATCTTTTATATGAATATTCCACGCATGAAAATGGACATCGATACGATTTAAATGACATCTGTTTATATAAAGGTCTTTCATCAAGTTGGTACCAAACACACCCCAGTGGACAACACCTCCTTCGGCCATAATATTATTAAAACAGCTTTTGAGCACACGGGCTCCACTAATTCCATAAGTCCCTGCCGGCACATCTCGCTCTGTTCCTTCACGATCCTGCTCCCAAGGTATCAAACGTATATTTTCTAATGTAATATCATAAACACGACTAAAGTTGTAAAAACCTGTTCGTGGGTTCATGGACGTATCTACGGCATCTTTTTCCATCCCGACCCATTGATTACGGATAATTGTACGGCTCCTTGTGATGGTGAAACCATTATGCCTATATCCTTTCACATCTTGTCCTGGTCCTTCGCCGGAAATATAAAACGATCCTCCCTCCACGATCAGATAACAATCTTCTGCTGGATAAGCAGTCAGATGTGTATAATCTTTAAACGTCCATGCGATATCTCCGATAATCCTTCCGTGCTCTTCCACATAAAAGAATTCCTCTTTTGCCCAAGAAGCTCCTCCATAACGCGCTCCGGCACGATAGCCGATGCGGTCGTTATCATCTCGGACGATGATCAATGTATTTTTATAGGAAGCCAATTCTTCAAATTGCTGTATATTCGGTTTAAGCTGTTTCAAGAATTTCCGTTTCGTCTCATTATCCCACGAGATATCCTGCGGTTTTTGATAACTGGTAATGATAAAACGTGGAGTATTCTTCGTATTTGCGCTCTCCGAAATATGAAAAACAGTCATGCCCCAATCTACATTCGTGCGTATATGTATGGTCTGTGACGCCATTAACCAATACTCTCCGGTGACATTTACAACAGGAAGCTTATGGAGGTTCGCATAATCGTGCGCTTGTTTAATTTGATCGCCATCATCATCCATGCCATTGCCTTTCGCCCCAAACATCGCATAATTTACAGCCTGTACCCCGACTAACCGAGCTAACAGGTTCGTTTCCAATTCCCATTCCCCAATTTGTATGTCCTTATTTTTTTCACTTAGATACAGTTTATAGCTAGCACCTCCTCCATCGCCTACTTCATGATAACCTAACGTATGCACCACCATACCATTTTCCAGCTGGTTGTCCAGCAACATCTCCATCAACGTATCTTTAACAATCAAACCGGAGTTTGGAAAACCGTTATCCCTATCCATCATTGGTTGGTTCTGTAGCGAAGCATCTACATTTTTTTGTAATAAAGAGGCACTTCCCACGCCTAATAGCCCCAGTATTTGCCGTCGGTTCATATTTGGCTTCTTATTCATATAGATATTCTATTCATATATTGACAATCCTTCATATAATTAATCGGTAATACGGACACGGAATAAGCTAGCATGCGTAGCGTAATATAAGTGCCCATCTTCCTTCACCTTGGCCGTCCTCGCCCCTACCAACGATGCGTGTTCACCCAAAACCTTCCATTCATTACTTGTCGGATCCACCTGCAGTAACCGTCCATTGCGTGTATCTATACCATATATTAACCCATCGGCTCCGAGCGAATCACTCAAACTAATCCGCATCGCCTGCCCACTAGGATTATCCACAGGCATGGTTGTAACAATTTCCTTTTTTACCGGGTCAAATACAAACAAGCTGTTGCGAGCTGCCCCATATATCAAGCCATTATTGCCCCGTACGGTATTTTCGTAAACAGACGCACCGCTTATCGGTTTCCCCTGATAAGTGGTTTTTTTACTGACGGGATCCCATACGACAATGACAGCCTCTTTTTCGGTTGGTTTCGCGCTTGAACCTCCACGGACGGATGATGCTAGCAGTAATTCGCCGGTTTCAGGTATCGGTGTTACAGACATGAGGCTCTGGTTGGGTACAATATCCTTAAAGACCTCCACTTCTAGCGATTCTGGGTCTATCCGCACCAATGTACCTCCCAGATAGCCTTTGATAGGTATCGTCGGACTATATATATAACCGTCGGGTGCAAGCTGCAATTCCAACAGCCGCTCCTGCTTTGCCAAACGGTGCAAATGAGCTACTGGCTCACGGTTAATAGGCATATTATCCGCGTCTAGAGTAAATACATCAATGAAGCCGCCTGTGTAACTCGTCATAAACAAACGATCCTTATAAGCTAAAATATCATACGCCTGGACACTGCCCCGTGTTAATATGCCCAAATCATTAATTTCTCCTGATTGCATATCATAAGTAAAAATATTACCTGGCTTCATTCCACTACCGTATAGCTTACCGTTATACACGTCACCTATAGTCAATATTTCCCGTGCCGCGGGTTCAAAGGTGCTCTGAATGATCGATTTCTCTTCATTCTCGTTGTTCTCCACAACCAAATTTCCCGCTCTGTTGAGATATAATGCACGCTTGTCCCCGTATAAGTTATCCAGTATATTGACGGTTGCCTCCTCCACCTTGCTCTCCACGATACGTGCTTCTGTACAGCGAAAAGTTGTTTTTCCTTTTTTACCGTACACATGTCCGTCTGCTGCCCGCCAAATCTGCGGCGCGCCATACGTCATCAGTTTTTCCGAAAGAATCTGTTTCTTTTTTCCTGTTTGGTGATTATAAGACCACAATTCTCCGTGCTGCATACCTGTTGCGAAGTATACAATGCCATCGTTATCAGCTTCGGGATTGATCACATATTCACTCCCTTTAGAAGCAGACACCCGATCAATAATAGTTACCTCCTCCGTCTTCGGATTTAGTACAGAGACTGCTGCTCGCGGATATGTACCTACATAAATTAAACCTTCAGGAGAAATAGTATGGCTGTTTTTCATCCAATACTGCGCTTTGCTTGCTTCTCCAATAGTTTTCAACTCGTTTAGGCGCACATCGTATTTAAAAAAGCGTCCCGGCTTTCCCGAATACAGATAGATATAGCGCTCCGAGTCTTTAAACAATAACAGAGCATTCGCTTTCCCATACTGTGCCAAGTCCACTTCAATAAGCCGTCCATTCTCCATACTCACGCCTACCAATGCATTTCTCTCGGCATCGGTAAATGCGCCCCAAGCAATTGGTCCGGTGATTTCATCTCTTGTCACAAACTCCATAGCTAACGGTACCCTAATCGGTTGTCCTAGCTCTTCAAATTCATATATTTTTTGCTGTGCAATGCATAAACTACACGAGCTTAAAACAAACAGACAAACATAAATTACCCCATTTTTCATCCTATATTTTTTGATTCTGTATTTTACACTACCTATCTCAACAATAACGGGTACGCACCCGAAACTACTCCAATAAAAAAAGAGCCCCTTCTTTCTTAAAATATTTTATTTCGTTTTGTTTATAATCTGCGGTACATGTATATAAAATAACACAATTATTTTCAGAGTAACAAACGTTCGGGACATTGCCATTAAAACGTAACGATTGTTTTACGATCTCTTTGTCAATAACATAATCCTTTTACCCATATAGGTTATGCCTCCGCTATCTGACACAAGTAATTTGAAAACAAATTATGAGGTTAAAGATCAGACAAACAACTATTTATACATATCCTTACGTATCGTTTTGCTCCATATTACCCCCATTTTGAGCTACGGCAAGGACATGGCGAGGAATCTCTTTGTCCTGACGAAGGACTTCTTTTCATCGTAGAGGTACCTCAATGCCACACCGAGGGGTATCCACATCTCCAAGAAGAACCGATCTATCAACAAGAGGGACCTCTATACCTATATGTCGTCTGTGCCAATCGTTATGACGGACCTCAACGTAACGCTGAGGGACAACAATAAAGTATTGCTGTTGCTCAAAACGTTATAGAGGTATGCGCTTGCTGTTGTGAGGGGCGGATACACGTCAAAGAGGGGCAAGTAAGATGTATAGATGGACGGATATCGTTTACTGAGGGAGCTCTTTCTGATGCAGAGGGACAACGAGGAACGCCAGAGGTACATCTTCGCTTTGTTGATGGTAGGAGAAAATGCATATCGCTACCTCGATATGCACATGAGGGGTGTCGTCAACTCCAAGATGTACAGCAACGGAATCTCGAAGTATCTCAAAACGATAGGAAAACGTGTCATGTTCGGACAGCCCCCCGTTTGCCGAACAGCGTTACGAATTAATTTTTGTTTAGCCATTCATTGATACGTATATCGGTATTGAATTTAGTATAATGATTGTATATCCCCGTCATCCATAATACAATCGGGTCGCCTGTAAATCCAAAAACAACATACGGTCGTACATTATCGATTTCGGATTCTGTCGTAATTTTTGTTGTAATCCAATTTTTTCCTTTCTTTTTCCAATGTTCCACTTCGAAGAAATGGCCTACCTTCCGAGACAGATAAACGTTAGACGGATCACGATGGTTTAAGGAAATCCCTCCCGAATAATGAGGTTCCCTTACCTTCTCTCCAGGTTCTACAATCGGCATCCATCCACCTGCTTTACATATTTCTTCATCAAGCCACCTATTCCCGTTCCATTTTGCATAGTGATAACGGTGGTCTGTATCCTGCGGGAAGCGTGGGTAAACAACGACAGGGTGTCCATCTTTAGCAAGAGCCACGTCTGCAATCCAAGCTCTTATACTGTCCTTTTCTCCGGCATATACTTTATGAACATGTTGATGTTTGATGGCAGGGCCCTCTATTGAACCAATCAGATCTCCATTGGTTTGATGAAACATTCCTTTTTTATAATAAAAATGATACACTGAATTTGTAGGCTCTACACTTGGATGTCCATCTGTAAATATAAAATCTATTCTGTCCTGACCATCTGAATGAACTTTAAGATATGGTCTGTTCCTTGGCTTGTCTTTAATATTCTTACTTGCAATCAGCACTTTCGGATCGCTCCAGGTATCCCCCAGATCATCGCTGAATGAAAAAGATGGTTGCCAGTCACTGCCCCGCCAAAACATATAAATTCGATTCCCTTCGTCCTGCAACATAACCGGATGAGAATACGTAATGCGGTTTCCTCCAAAAGGAATAACCCGTTCTTCACCCCATTCGGTAATATCCTCTGGTTTTTTACTTATCCTCATAAAGAAACGGCCATTATGTTCTGTATAAAAAGCGATGAGACGGCCATCAGGTAAAAACAAAATGGAAGGAACATTGTGGTCATCGATTTGCAATTCCTTATGCAAAACAAACCTTCTCACTTCTTTTGATCTGGAATCCCTCGAATTTATGACAACATCTCCCTTACTGTTAATGTAGGCATAATATATCTGCTCGTTAGCTCCTTTATAATATACCGCACGCGGATCCGAAAACCAACACCAAGCTGCATCCTCGGCTACAACGATGTAGTCGGTTGCTTGAAATTGTGCTCGGGAAAAAAAAACAAAAAAAACCTGTATAAAAACTAGAAATACAACCGCTGTTTCTCTCATTTTACTTTCCATCAAGCCTTCTAATTTTGATATTCCTAAAATACGCTTTATCATGATGATCTTGTATTAGAATGTAACCGGATGAAGCTTCTCCATAGCCTTTATATTCTCTAAATTTGGTCCGTTCGACGAGTTTAGAAAACTCGTCGGATCCACGTTCATAGCTTAATACCTTCTTTCCATTAAGCCAATGTTCAACACTTTTACCTTTGGCGACTATTTTTATCCGATTCCATTTCCCGGGTTCGTTCAGCACTTTGTTCTTAGGAGCGTACAGAAGATACAAAGAACCCGTACTGGTTTCAGGACTCTTGCCATCCCTTACCGTTTCATGCTTAGAATCGTCTATTATCTGAAATTCAGGTCCATTTAACGCCGTTTTTCCTTCTACAGTCTTCAGTTCTGAAACAAAGTATTTTATTCCAGTGTTAGCTGAATCAGCCAATTTATAGTCGAGCACCAGTTCGAAATCTGTAAACTGTTCACGGGTAATGATATCCCTACCCATCCTCCCCGGAAGAAGCACAAGAGTCCCAGGTTCAACAGTCCACCCTTCTTTTGGAAATCTGTCATTACTGATGCTTCTCCATCGAATATTGGGATCCCTACCGTCAAATAATAATTCCCAACCCGCTGACTTCTCCATTGCGCCCAAATAATTATGCTGCAGACTCAACATCCCTTCTGAAAAACGCCGACCGAGTTCAGACGCGGAAGGACTATCAAAATGCGTCCCATCTCCCTTATGCCAAAGCCCTTCAGAAGAAACAACTGCGGTGTGAGGCACCGTAGCCTCAAGTTTATCTAATTCTTTATTGATCAATTGATAATTATTCCGATATCTACCTAATTGCCCGGCTACAAACGGCAATTCTGGGTCACCGACTAACGCACGAACTCCCCGAATCAGCTTTTGCAACTTATCCAAATAAACCTTTGCAGATTTTTCGTTACTGTCTCCTTCCCCTTGATGCCATATGATCCCCTTGACGTTTCCAGTTTCCATAGCTTTCCTGATTCTTTGTTCCGCATCATCAAATGGATGCGTATGTGTGGCTTTGTCGTAAACTGCCGGCGCCCAACTAGCAATCGATGTTCCTCCTACGGCACACGGAACTAATCCGATAGTGATATTAGGATCAGCTTCGGCCATTGCCATGCCAAAAGTCAAACCAGGCCCTACGCCGGCAATACTAGGTTTATCGAAGTGTAGAGGATGTACTGCCGTAACCCATTCACCGGCTTGATTGAGCATCCTGACGCGCGAATGCTGTTGTATGGCGTACTGCTCAGTCACTTGCCCTCTCCCCGCCATATTGGATTGCCCCATCAAAATATAAATGTGCATATCCTTATCTTGTTGCGCGAATACTTGAATAAACGCGCAGCTCAAGAATAACTTAAGGTATATTAAAATTATAGTTTTATTCATCTTTCGTGATCAAATCGTCTTACCACTTATTATTTCAATTCTGTTCATATAATGCACTGAAGAAAGTTCCCACCTCATCATACATTTCGACAGTCATCCTGTTGATTTCGCAGACCGGATATTTTACCTTCAGTTGATTTTTAGCGCCATATAGTTCATATATCCGATATACTGGCCTCATCATTTCTTTTAATGCCTGGATATCCGTGTACCGGTCTAAGTCCGGGGCCAAGATCAATATCGGTTTTGGTGCAGCTGCTGTAATAATTTCCCCGAAATCTACTGGTACACGTTCTGGATTGTCCGCAAATACTCCCAGTCTGGGTATAAAACCGTGTAAGTGAGAATAGATCCGTAAAGACTCGTACTGACTATTAGAGCTTCGCCAGGGGGAGAATGCAGCCACGGAAGCAACTCCAGCTACCCGATCGTCCAATGCAGCTGTCATTAAAGAAACACTACCACCCATCGTGTTACCCAATAAATAAATATGGGAATCGTCTAGATAGTCGATATCTTCTATCGCGTCTATACAGCCTTTAACATCAGTAATCATCTTACCCATTTTTGACCACTGTGGATACCGCAAATAAAAATTTTTGGCTTCCCAAATCCGAGTACCAAATCCATACATATCTATCGCCATGACAGCAAAGCCACGTTTCGTCAACGATTCAAAAAGTTCCTTCGTTCCTCGTCGCCCGTCCTTATCGTAGCCCTTAGAAAAACCCGTGGAATGCGCATACTGATGCAAGTAAATTATTACTGGTAATTTTCCATTCAGTTTGGTTTTAAGATTCCCAAATTCGTTTACCGGGCAATATAGAATGCCTGAAACGTGATCTCCAACAGCGCTATATGGACCTAAATAAATTTCTTTAGCTCCTTTTATGGTCGGTACAGGGTTGATTTTTTCGATCCAATCTCTAATCGGTGGGATCCAGCTACCCACATTAGTCGCCCGAGCACTGGGCGGTTCCTCGCCTAATATCCAATCTAGGTTTTCCAATATTTTACGCTTATCCTGATTAAAATCTTCAATGTCAGAATAATTCTCTTTGAGGCTTATGGAGGTTAGTTGCTCTGCTCTCTCCTGAATACCTGGATGGTTCTCTCGCCATTTTTCGTAATCGTAAGTATAATAGAGGTTATTCGTCCATTTTAGTGGAGTTCGCTTAAAGTGGATGTCCAAAAAATCAATGGTTTGTTCCACATCTCTTGCGGCAACACCGTGCGATCCCATCCGAGTGAGAACACCAATATTATCGGGAACATCTAAGAAATCGTAAACTTTTTTGACCGAGTAGTAATTTTGTTCATTAGACCAAGAATTTAACCCTGGTTCTACAAGGGAATAGTGGTACAATAGGGGGCGTGGAGCAATCAACGCTCCTAATAGGTTCTGGTCAATTGGTAATTTATCTTCTCTCCCAAAGTAAAACCTCAATCGTGGATGAAACCAATGAGCGTTCCAGGCAGTCACATAATCCAATGTTTCACTTGCATATTGAGGATCTCCGTATCGCCATGGAGCATCTCCACCTGTACTGGAACTACTCGATACTACCGCAGCTATACGCTCGTCAAAAGCTGCAGCCCACAAAGACTGCTTGCCATTACGAGAGTGCCCTGTAATGGCAATCTGTTGTTTGCTGACTTCTTTTCGCGTGGTTAAATAATCTACCACCCTTGATGCTCCCCAAGCACGGCGCATTAAACCACTGAAATCGTATTCCGGGTACAGGAACATATAAAGGTCTGTGTCATCTTTTAAATCTGCTGCTGCATATACGCAGCTTATATAGCCTCTCTTAACCGCTAACTGCGCCCAGTCGCGATGGTTCCACTGCGTCATGAACACCGGAAATGTTCCCTCTCCATTGGGGATCATTAATTCCACAGTCATCTTAGCTTTATGCTGTGGACCGAAACTTAATCGAATCATTTGTATCCGTAACCCATTCTGCTGCAGTGTATCCTTTAGGATCTCAGCTTTTACATTTTCAGGCGGCGGCGGGGCATGTCCCGAAACCCATTGTTGATATGTTGCTTTAATCCATTCACGCTTCTCCTCCCATTCTTTTGCGGTCGTTATTGGCACGTCCTTTCCGTCTTTATTTTGCATTAGGGGCTCCGGTAGCATAGGTATTGAACGCATTTTGGAAAAATCGGGTGGTAATTCTCCACTTCGATGTAGCCAATCTTTCCAAGTACTATCCTGAACGGATACTCTTCGGGTATTTTTCCGGAAGCGTTGCTCTATATTGATTTTAAGCGTCTCGTTTAGATATTGATTCTGTCGATCCACCGAGCTTTGTGGCCATCCGTCATTTGAAAGAAAACCCCAAAAAGCGAAACACACAATGATCATCTTTTTCATTGAACTCTTGCTTAATCAACGTGTTTACTAAACAGCCAATAGATTGGCTCCAAACAACACGAAAAGATAGATAATAATGATGGACATGACATTCAAAAAAGCGCCGCTCCGTAACATGTCCTTCAGCTCCACGTAGCCTGAACTGAAAACTATAGCATTGGGAGGTGTCGCTACCGGTAGCATGAAAGCACAGGAACTTGCCATAGTTGCCCCGGCTAATAACCCGATGAGGTCGGCTCCCATTCCTGCACCTAACGCGATAAGCACGGGCAGCATCATGCTTGCGGTAGCGGTATTGGAGGTAATCTCCGTTAGAATATTAATACCGGCAATTACGATGAAGATAAATAATGTAGCTGGCAAAACCTGAACGTTCTGTAGCTGAAAACCTAACCAAGTCGTTAAATCAGTCTGTGAAAAACCGCTCGCAATAGCTAAGCCTGCTCCGAAGATTAAAAGTACACTCCAAGGAAGTTCCTTTGCAACATCCCACGACATCAACCGTTCACTACTTCCCTTCCGTGCAGGAATTAAAAACAAGAGGAGAGCACAAAAAATAGCAACGATCGTATCGTCCAACATGGGCCATAGTTTAACTAGTAAAAATGATCTGGTTATCCACATTATCGCTACGAGCACAAATACGATCAATACCCGTCTCTCGGCAGTACTCATCGGAGGCAAAGGTTCCAACGTGATTTTTATTTCTTTTCCCCTAACGACCTTATATCTTGTAAGATAAAGCCACGTAACCAATAATAGGATACAGCTCAGCGGTAGCGCAAATATCATCCAATTAAGAAAAGTAATTTCGATCCCCAATGAATTCTGCACTATGCCCGCAAATATAATATTGGGAGGAGAGCCAATAAGCGTTCCCATCCCACCTATTGAGGCGCCATAAGCAATACTGAGCATCAAGTTTTTGGAAAATGGTTGGATGTTTTTGAAATGCCCAATAACAGACATGCCGATAGGCAGCAACATAATCGCAGTTGCCGTATTAGAAAGCCACATAGACAAGAAAGCAGTCGCGATAAGAAAGCCTAAAATAACTTTTTTCTCGCCCGTCCCCATGACACCTATAATCTTATAAGCGATCCGCTTATGTAAATCCCATTTTTGGATAGCCAGTCCAATAATAAAGCCCCCCATAAATAAAAAAATAAACGGATGACCGTAGGCTGAGGTAACTTCTGCTATGGGAGCTGCATTAGACAACGGAAAAATAACAATAGGCAACAGCGAGGTGACCGCAAGTTCCAACGCTTCAGTAATCCACCAATAGGCCACCCATACCGTGCAGGCGAGTACTGCCAGCCCCTCTTTGGAAAGTCCTTCAAAAGGTAAATTTATCAGGATAAAAAACAACAATGGACCGATAATCAAGTGTATTCGTTTATTAGACATTAAATCTGGATTTTGGTTGAGCTTTTATTCTTTAAAGATAGTTTATACGACTCTAATGTAAACAATCATTCGCGATATCTCATCATACATGGACACTTTATATTTGTTCAACTCGAAGTTAATTTAACAAGACCAACAATTTCCTTTCTTTTTCATGGATATTTAATTAATAGGCACCGTTCATCGACCTACAGGAAGAGTAATATACGCCGCAGGGTATCTACAAAGATGATACTCATTCGCTTCTGGACGTATTCATGTTGTCGACGCAAAGGATGGTATGTGACTTTTCAGCACGCTCTTGTCCATAACTCAAGTAAGGATTTACAAGAAAAACAAAAAAAAGGAGAAACAAAATTCTCTCATAACTCATGGTTCCCAATCAAACGGTTCGCTTTGCGAATTGATCGTAGCTGTTATATCGCCGTCGCCTACCCATCCTTTACTAACAGCTCCATAATTCACCCTCGTTGACATCGCCAACTGTCTGGTTATACGCGAGGAAAATACGTTTCCATGCATCCGGATTTTCTCTGTATCAATGCCAAAATTATCTTTCAACAACTGTTTCTTTTGAAATACAGTTCCCGATTGCAATATACCGCCTTCATCTCTAGTCAATAAATAGTTCCACTCCGGGGGAGAAAAACCCGAATGAAAAAAAGCAAGTGCGTTGGTTGTGGTATTATAGGTTTTATTTGAAAATTCATTATCTACAATAACATGGTTTGATGTAAAATATTCATCCCCTACTGGTGGCCGGCTGTTGAATTGCGGCCAAGCAATAAACATATTGCCAGTAAAGTCATTAGAGCTTTTTAAGAAAACACAATTTTTGACAATACCATAATCGCTACCTGCTCGATACCGTACATAGTCGCCCATACAGTCTTCAAAATGACAATCGAAAATATAGATATGTGATGTACCATAGGCATTATAAATCATATGGGCTGAACTGGCGATACCGATGCGTTTAAAGGTTACATTTTGATAGGTAATATGACTTGTCTCTTCATAAGAACAGCCGGACGCACCGTAAACTATACCCTCCATATCCACAAAAGAACTATTTTTTAAAAGAATATTCTTCGTCGGAAGCGATTTATCTGCTATTCTTGTAAATCGCACTACATAATTGATCGATCCATTTCCCGTAAAATGAAATCCGTTCATTTCAATATTTTGAGCACCTCTAAAATCTATAATATATGATTTGGTTCTTTCACCTTCTTTAAGTGGAAAAAGTACATTATCCCCACCTTTTAATATTAATTTATTTTCAGGGTGGCCTATTCGTTCAAAAACAAGCCCTCGTTCCAAGTATGCTCGCTCATACTCGCCGTCCAGAAACTGAACTTCCACCGACTCTGATAAAAGTTGTCGCCTAATTTTATCCCATAATTCAGTAGATAGAAAGTCTGCTGCATTTTCCGCAGAACTTCCGTCTCCTGTTCCTTGAACAATATTAGCGACGTAATAGCGGTTAGAAATTTGCAGTACTGGCTCTTCGTCGTCAGGATCTACCAGAGGCTGATTCGCCTTAGAACATCCCACCAATAAGAGTAAGCTCACAAGAAAAATACAAAAGTTTGTTGTTCTCATAATTATAGTTTTTATAGTTCATCCTATATCCTAACATTAAAGTTATCACGAGATTGCCGCAGCTTTCGTCACAGCGGTTTACTGATACCCCAAGTAACTAGTGATCGATCTTCAAGCCCCGAATTACCTCGAAACGTTATTCTTCCCGTTGATCCTATAACCGCAACATCCCGATCAGTCTCGCCTATAGTGACAAAGTTAAATCCACTTCCCTCCACTCCAGATTTTCTATTACCATTTTGCGTTTCAACCAAAACATCTTCAAGAAACCAATTTCTCGGCTTGGTGCCTAAATCCGGACTATAAGTATACTTAAAAGCGATATAAAAAAGTTCATTGGGTAATTCGTATTCAGATATGTCTTTTAAACCTGACGAGATAAATGAGTCCCCCCCCGAAGACAGGACAAAATCATCGGTGATGTCGATCCAGGTTGCCGCATTCACATCCGCTGCCTCATAACTTCCATTAAAATCTGTTGATATTAAAACGGTCAACTGATTATCCTGACTTCCGTATTGATACCTTGTTGAAAAAGATAGAAGTAAAGGATTTTCCTCTGCTTCAAATTCAAAAACTGTATAATCCGTATAAAATGTATCCAACGCCAATGAATCGGGGATAAACGCTGATCGCAGTTCAAATTCTCCTCCATTTGGAAAGTTGTATAACGTGTCGACCTCAGAATCTCGGTTGACTCGATAAATAACTTCGTCATCATTTGTATTTCGATATTTTATTTCGGAAAACAATAATTGAAGTTCCGGATCTGCCCAAGTAATCTCCATACGATCTCTTCCAATATATTCCGTTTCGTTAAAAGCTCTATTGACTAGCGAATTCTCATATCGTGAGCCATACACCTTTCCGACGACAGAAGATCTAATCGAGGTATTTCCTAACCTGTCGAACTGGAAAACCTCAAATTCATGTGTTTTTTCCTCGAGGTTTCTTAGAAGAACAACTACCGTATCTATTTGGTCCGTTTTATGCAACTGTCCCATAACCGAATCTTGTCGGTTATTCCAATATATCTTGTAGTTATCAACTTTAGGATCAGAAATCAACAGCCAATGCAATTCCACACGTTGATTTCCTCCTCGAACTAACAAAGAATCTGCTTTGCCTATATACGTAGTTTCTCCATCTTCAATGAATTGGCGATAATTAAAATCCATTTTTTTACATCCTACAAGAAATAACGTAAGAAGAAAGAGACATAAAATATTATATAAAAATCTAATCTTTTTCATTTGCTTGATTTTTTAATAAAGGGAATCCCGTCATCATTTAAACATATTGCATGAAATTTTCAAAAATCGTAACGGGAGTTCCTATTTTTCTTTGTAATTATTGTCTGTTTGCTTGTTGTCCCCAAAAAGTTAACTCCAACATACACATATACCCTAAACCACCCCAAGTTTCTAATGTCTTAAAACGTATATACCGATAGGAGTCCGATGAAATTGGCATATCAAAATCTTCACCTTGTGCATTTACCCGCAGATCATCATCCGATAATTGTCCTGTAGGTAAACCAGAGGGCTTAATGGATTCAAATTCACCCAATAGTGTCCAATCATCCCAATTGGGTGTAGGGTGATTGGTTCCCCAAATTTCGAACAAACGAGGTGAACAGGAGCTAAATCGCCATGTGTTTGAATGTGATACCTGATTATACCGCATTCGACCCAATACATACTCCCGACCGAAATCGATTGTAACCCAGTTTGGCATGTGTGCTTTTTCCAAAAGATTTCTATCTTGAAAAAAATACGTATTCGAACCGGGTGTCCACAACTGATAAAGTGGACTATATAATGGTTCATTGAAATCATCTATAAGCGCCTCGTCTGCCCATAGACTTTTATCTAATTCTTCTTCGTATAACGGTGTCAAATCACGGTATAGCGTATCGGAACAATTCCCCCATTTATCTGTCAAATAAAATGCAAAGGATGTAGGTTCAGGTAAAAATCCCCGTACCGCATATCGGTTTTCTTTTGCACTTGAATAATGGCGGTCATATTCTTCCCACCCACCCTGTTCATTTTTTAACAGTGTACGTGTCACATATTCGGCCCCCGATTCGTTGACGTAACCAATTGCCGGCCCGCCAAACGTTGCTATAACATCTAATGTTTCAAACGCAATGTGAACCGGCGCTTTAAGCGGGCTTATCTTAACATTTATAGGATCCGATTTATCCTCTGAACGGCTTACCGTATACAGCGATACACCGTATTCACGCTCTTGTCCGAACCCCTCTAGAAGTAGATAATTTTTAAAACTGGAACTTTTAACAGATTTTTTTCTGCCGTTGTTATCCGTAAACTCGGCCAGTACATATAAAAAAAACTGATCCTCCGGAAGTGTATACGATATTTTAGCCGCACCAGGCAAGTTTTCGATTTCTACATTTCGGAGTACTCCAGGTGCGCCCGTCCCTTGTACAAGCGGTTCATGAACTATTTCCTGACAGCTTCCCATCAGCAATGATGCTACAAGAATAATATTCCCTATTTTTGTCATATTTTTAAACTTTACCAACCTGGGTTTTGAACCAAGTTTTTATTAACAATCAAATCTTGTTCGCGCAATGGCCAAAAATAATCTCTCAAACCAAACGTCTGTTCAAAAAGAACACGGATACGATAAAAATTCTCTGTGATTTCCTGATCAACGTCCCATCCCCTTATAGACTGATTCAATTCATTTGGAGCTGTTTTCCAACGTCTTAAATCCCAAAACCGCTCGCCTTCAAATGCCATTTCGATAGTGCGTTCACGATGGATAATTTCTCGAAGACCTTCTTTTGTCGTTGGTTTATTGGGTAAGCGAGAATGATTTTTCCAAGAAGCTACGACGCCTTCCAATCCAGCCCTAACTCTTATCTTATCCAGATATTCATACACCTCGTCGGAAGGTCCATCCAGCTCATTTAATGCTTCTGCATATAGCAGGTATAAATCGCCCAACCGTAATAGTGGCCATGGATATTCAATTGCCGAATACGATGAATTTGTCGTATTATTATTGGTTACATTCACCAGCTTTTTAGCATAATACCCCGTAACTGCATGCCAACCCGCTTGTGTCTTTCCACCGAACTCCCCTCTCTTCAATTGTAACCAATAAGAATCTTCTTCATCATAGTTTCCCTGACCAAACCATATTCCCCGATCAAAACCCAAAGAACCATAAAAACGAGGTTCCCGGTCAAAGTTTATTACCGCAGTTAATTGCCCTTCCTTAATATAATAGCGATCGGACGCAGTAGCTTCCCTTAAGGTATAGCGATTATTATAATCCCAAGATAAATCCTCATCAATAGGAACACCATTATCAGAATAAAATTTTTCTACCATTTTCATTGATACCGCCGTACTTCCGTTGGGAGTAGAATGTGCTGTCTGGCTTGCCGCAAGTGCTTTTGGAGCAATCCATTCTTGTAAACTCTTGGTTGTACTACTACTATGTGCCCAAAGGATTTCCTGATTCCACTGATCGGTTACGATACCACGTGTTGTCAATTTCTGTTTAGTACTATCATTAACCACACGGATTTGAGATGTTGGTTCAAATTCATATAAGGCGTAGCCTAACGTGTGCGCTGCAATAATAGCCTCTTCCAATGCGTCCACAGCTTTTTTCCACTTATCCGCAATATATTCCTGATTGAAGAGCAACTCACCATCTTTATTTGTAAAATTAGCGTAATCGATGTTACCATTAAATAATGGGCTAGCTGCATAGGTTAATATTTTGGCTTTCCATCCCAAAGCAATTGGTAAAGTCAATCGACCATAATCGAGATTATCGTCCAATAGCTCCAGTGGCAGGTCTTGTTCGGCCTCTTCGATCAAGACAATAATATAATCAATAACTTCATCCACTGGCCGTCTAAATACGCGAACCTCCTCTCCCGATGCAGAAATCGGAAAATTTTCTCGTGCAATAGGTACCGGCCCGTAGCACCTCAATAACCAAAAATGATAAAACGCCTTTAAAAACTTTGCTTCTGCTGCCCACTGTCGTTTTTCATAACCATCCATATCTGGAACGATGTCAATGTTTTCTAAAAAGATATTACATTGGCTAATTCCTTCCCATAAGTCATTCGCCCGGTTCGCCCCATTCCAGTAATCCATTAATGGACTATTCGTATTTTGAAGCCCTAGCGCAATATTCCAATTATCCCATGTCGTTTTATCCGATGACAGCCAAAATTCGTCTCCTCCATACAAGGCGGGGTGTCGGTATTTATCGCCTAGCTCCGGTAAATAAGAATAGCAAGTAGCTAAATATCGCTCCGCTGTACTACGCATGCGAAAAGCATATTCTAATGTAGCAACATTATCCGGCACTACATCTAAGTACTTATTACAACCACTTATGGTCATTATGGCTATTGTCAATATCAATATTTTGATCAATCTCATCACTCAAAAGGTTACATTTATACCTAAATTAAATACACGTTGAACTGGATACCCTAGTCCATTTCCTGCCATCTCCACATCCCACAATTTGAAATTACTTACAGTAAAAAGGTTGGTGCCGCTTAAATATAGCCGTAATGTTTCCATACGCAATCTGTCTGCCAAATGATTCGGAAGGGAATATCCCAGCTCCATTTGTTTTACGCGCAAAAAATTGCCATTACGCAACCACCAAGTACTATGTTGCATATTGTTATTCTGATTTTCTATACTCAATCTTGGCCAAAGCGCATAGATATCGGGGTTATCTAAAGAAAAATGGTCCTCCGCAAATGCTTTCAGGATCTGTTTTCCACCCACAAAAGGCTGAATATTTGTCGGTCCGGTTGTACCGCTAACCGTTCCTCCCATCCAAAAAGAAGAATGTGCAGATCCCTGAAGAAAAGTGGAAATATCCAATTGTTTCCATCCAAAGGAAAAGCCAAAACCGTAAATAATCTCCGGCATGGTAGGAAATCCTATAGGTACCTGATCTAAGGCGGTAATTTGTCCATCTCCGTTGACATCTTTATATTTAATGTCTCCAGCTATATTGACTATCCCAAAGTTTTGAGCCGGAGAATTATGCACCTCTTCATCGTCTACAAACAGCCTTTCGGCAATATAACCACGAGGTTGATTCAAAGGGTAACCCACTCGCGATTTCCACCATTCTTTTTCGTATTCCGGTTCTTCATATACCCTGTATTCGTTTGTTGCGTAGGTAAAGTTTCCGCGCGCCTGCAACCACATGCTATTAGAAAAATGATGTGCGTAGTCAACGGATATATCCATACCTTTACCCGAAGCCTCTCCCACATTGGCCTGAACAGCAGCAGTAAGTCCCATTGTCGATGGAATATCCGCTCTAGGCATTAAGATATTTTTACGTGTTTCGGAAAAGAAATCAGCTTGTATATTTACTTTGTTCCACAAACCAAGCTCCAGAGCTAAGTTTGTTTTGTAGGAAGTTTCCCACGTTATACTGGGGTTGGCATAACGAGAAACATTAATTCCTGCTAATGTACGTCTATTTTGTCGGCCAAAAGTAAAGCCCTGAGCAGAGCTGGTCATGTTGACGTTAGATAGGTAAAAAAAACGATCGCTAGCCGAACCAATTGCGTCATTTCCAACTAGTCCATACGTACCTCTAATTCGCAAATTATTTATTTTGTCCTTTAACGGTTCCCAAAATTTCTCATTAGAGACACTCCAAGCTATGCCGAAAGATGGAAAAAACCCAAAGCGGTAATCTTCGTGAAAACGTTCCGAACCGTTATATCCAAAATTAAACTCTGCATAATATCGGCTATCATAGGCGTAGGTCGCCCTACCCGAAAGCCCCATATTTCGTGATGGTAGCGACAATTGCAGACTGTTTGCATTTGCGTTGATTCCCGATCTCAGGATAAGGACCATCAATCCGCTTAAGGAGTGCTTATCGCCAAATAACCGGTTGTAATCCATTGCTGATTCCATATAGAAAACAGAACTTTGCTGTCTTAGATCACCATCGATGCCAAATCCTAAATATTCCGTTCCCGTGGTTTCATTGAACAAATTCAAGGAATATTCGCCGGTACGCCGATCCATCGCCGTCGGAGGAATCCCATAATAGAAAGGATTGTATGAACGAAGCATATCAAACCTAGAAATTCGGTTGGTATTAAACATCGTTCGAAATCGTAACCCTTCTATTAAGAAAGAAAGATTTTGCTTCAATTCCATTTGTGCCATCATCAACGAGCGCGTATAATCTTTATATCCGGAAACCATATCTGCGTATGGATTTATAAAAGTAGCACCGTCTTCACCAGGACGTCCAAACATAATATGTTGTACGTGTTCGTGATCTGCATCCTTAGGATAATAGGGAAGAAAATCAACAGGGCTCGTACGGATTACCTTATTATAAAGTGCTGTCCCCCCATCTATTGGACCATTGTAATCATCGAAGTTGCCATTTAATCGAACAATTAATTCAGTAGACTTACCTAAATCAATGTTGACATTGGCACGTAGTGTATAACTTTTTAGATCAATATTATTATTAAAATTGTTAATCGGATCAACCCGCAACACACCGTTATCCTGGGCATATGAGCCGGCAACATAATAACGCGCAACCTTTCCTCCCCCAGTTACATTCATATTATGCCGGTGATTCAACGTATAGTCTTTAAACAGTTCCTTTCGCCAGTCCACTGCCGGAAATAAAACAGGGAACTGTCCCTCAAGGGTTGCATCAATTTTCTCCTGTTTGTACCTTAGCTCCGCAAAAGGAGATCGCGATATCTCTGCATCACTATACAATTCCATAAAGGTAATAGGATCTGCTAATTCCACATCTGTGGTCGGCGCTGAATATGAACTTTCGCTACGAAAGGATATTTTAGCTTTTCCTTCTTTACCCTGCTTCGTGGTGACAAAAATCACCCCGTTGGCTCCTCTAGCCCCATACAGCGCCGTAGAGGTCGCATCTTTCATAATAGAGAAACTCTCAATATCATCGGGACGCAAGCGGGCAAGCTCTGTTACACTAAGCTCCACACCGTCGATCAAAATCAACGGGTCGACTTTTCCCGTACCAAAAGACGTAACTCCACGTATAAAAAAGTCTGCATTATCCTGGCCCGGTTCGCCACTTCGCTGATAAGCGATGATACCTGCAGCCTGTCCGGCTAATGCTGTCGTCAGATTACTGGAGGGTACCCTTAAATCGGATGGTTTAACCGTAGTTACTGCCCCAACCATATCCGTTTTTTTTTGTGTACCAAATGCTACAACGACAACCTCGCCCAATGACTCCGGATCCTCCTCTAATACGACAATAATCCTCGTTTGATCCATCCACGTAATTTCTTGAGATAGATAACCTGTATACGTCACCACCAGCACACTACCTTTTTCTAAGTTCGGAAACCTAAACTCTCCGTGCCGATCGGTCTGCGTCCCCACAGATGTCCCTTTTATAATCACAGTGGCCCCCTCTAACGGCTTCCCCTCTTTGTCCTTCACTATTCCTTGCACATTTTGATCAATACTTATCGTTGTAGCGACATTGGCTAATAAGACAGGTGAGAAGCCGCAATTCCATAATAAGAAAAACAGACAAGATACCGGTATACCTACACATCGATTTTTTGGTATCTGGTCAGAGAAAAACAGAAATAATCTACAAAATTTATTTTTCATAATATGTATGATATGTTAGTTATTTATATTTCGTTTACGTTACCGCAATTAGTTTTCAAGATATTTTAAAGGATCTCGTAACTTATATCATTTCTACAAACATGAAATCAATCGTCTACGAAATTCCTCTTCTGTTATTCCGATGTATAAATCGGCTCCTCTCTACTGTTGATACTTCGGCTCACAAACTTTACGGTTACGTTACCGGATTAAACATAAAACCGCGTTAGCTAAAAACAAAGGTAATAAACATTTCCTTTTATCACAATTTATTTTAGATTTTATTTATCTGCAGCGTTATCGGTAGGACAACGCCGTTATAAAATTTTTCTAAATAAGAAATAGTAAGTATAATTACGGTACCGGAATGATTTTATCAAAAAAGACTATAATCTGATAGAAAATTAAACTTTAAACATTAGAAGGACTCTCATCATTCGCGTTTGAAAGTTCGGCCTTTCCAATTATCGGTACGGAACGAGGAGGCTGGTAACCCCTCGTGGTTATATAAATTTGCACCCAAAGGATTATTCGCCCAAGCATATCTTACTGCAACAGGATTCGCAATGCCGTCTGCCCAGACAATTACTTTGTTATTTTCGATTTTTGCTTTTGCCCATACGAATTTTTTATTTTTCCCGGCTATCGTAAAATATTTTAGTGCTTCCCCTTTCGCCACGGGTCTTGAGTCTATATTTTTAAAGTCGATGATGATCCGATCGCCTTCCACATGATACGTATCGTATACCGGGCCGTTGCTAATAACTTGTTGTCCATACGAAACCTTCATCGCTGCTAGGGCTAAGCGATTCCCCACTGTTTTCTTATCCTGCGGATGAATGTCATTCGTTTCTCCTACATCGTGTATCACGGCCATACCCGTATGCGGTAAGGCAAGTGCCATCGACTGCGCTTCACGCAACTCTGCCCATGAAGATTCAACCGGTTGATCTTCTTCCTTCCCATAATTCGCTAATTGTACGTATAGAAATGGGAAATCCCCTTGTTCCCATTTGCTTCGCCAATCAACAATCAGATACGCAAATAACTGGCGATATTGATATGCTCTTCCGGCATTGCCCTCTCCTTGGTACCAGGCTACTCCTTTGATTGTATAATTCGTAAGAGGATAGATCATACTATTGTATATCGCTGTAGGCTTTATATTAAACTTGGTCGTCATATTGGAGCGTAAGGCCGACAGTTTAGCACCGACTTTGTACTTCCATTTTCCTGCCAAGTCAATCCTTTCATTTGCCGAAATAAAAATACATTCCTTGTCTGGGTAAAAACCTCCCGGTCCATCCGGATTAAGGATTCGTACGACAATACGATTTTTCCCTGCTTTGACCAACTTACCCGGCACGTTATAGTTTCGCTCTCGGCCACGCATAGAGGAGTGTCCGACTTTAACACCGTTGAAGTAAGTGCTATCGCGATCATCTATAGCGCCAAAAAACAACGTCGCATCCCTACCGGCTAGATGAGCAGGAACATCAATTTCCTTCACCATCCATACCACACCAGGCATATTTTTGATCCCGGTTTTGTCCCAGTATCCGGGCACATCCGTGACACCCCAATCCGAAATATCCAGCACGGGATTTGCCCAATTGGTCACATTGTCGGAATAACCAATATCTTCTTCGCGCGACAGCTTATACCAATTCGACTTCAACGCATCATCGGCTTCTTGTGTCTGCTTCACAACATTTGGATCCTTAAATTTATTAGCTTCAGCAACAAAGTCGGGAAAATGCTTCAACCCTTCCTCACTCATCCACGCTTCGGCTACTGTCGCAGAATAACTGGCGTTTATAATCCCTATCGGAACCCGTGTATCGTCATACACCGCTTTCGCAAAAAAATAGGCCACCGCGCTAAAATCCAATACATTTTGTGGATTTGCCGATTTCCACCCTTCCGATTGAACATCGTTTTGCAATAAAAAATTCCACGACGGCTTTACTAAAAACTGACGGATAAAGTTGTTGGCGGAAGCGGCTATTTCTTTCGTATACCTTTCTTTTACTCTATCCATCTTAAAGGCCATATTCGATTGCCCGGAACATAACCACACATCACCTACGAGGATGTCCCGGATCGTTATTTCGTTTTCGCCTTCTATCGTCATAACATATGGCCCTCCGGCATCTAGCTTAGGTAAGGTTAACGACCATGTACCATCTACTGCCGTAGTTACCTGATATTGCTGTTTGTTGAATTTCACGGTAATTTTCTCATCCACATCCGCCCAACCCCATATTTTCACAGATTGGTCTCGCTGCAGAATCATACCATCATCGATCAATGCCGGAAGTTTCACTTTAGCATAGATGATAGATGTATATAATATGCTCAACACAAGCAATAGCGTTCTTTTCATTTGTTATCTTTGATTAATAAATGTTGTTTCCAAAATAACTAATCTCCTATCTCCTTTAAAACCCATCTCTACCGCTGTAGAATTGACGGGACAACTCACCTCTTCGGTACTATGAGGTGCAATTTCTTTTGATACTGCTTCACCGTTGATCCATACCTGAACTGTCAAGGGTATATCATCGGGGTTCCAAACCTTACTAACAGCAGCATTGACGCCAGGCAGAACGCTGCACCAAAACCTTCCCTCCCCCTCCGTTGACTTTTTGTCCTGTATCTCAGGCATGGCTGCAAAACCTCGTAAAAAATATGGTCCAAATGGACGGCGACCATTAGCTACATACTGCAGACCCGGACGTGACGCAAATGCGACTCTCAAACCGGGAGCAAATTGATCCCCTTTATCCGTGATCGT
Organism: Sphingobacterium arenae; assembly: GCF_014692505.1. GTDB lineage: Bacteria > Bacteroidota > Bacteroidia > Sphingobacteriales > Sphingobacteriaceae > Sphingobacterium > Sphingobacterium arenae. Next base: position 428,599 of record NZ_JACNYK010000002.1, read on the forward strand.
AATCGTCTTATTCTTATTCAATTCAGGAATACGCGGTGTAGCGTTCACCATCAAACCACTATTCACTCCAGTCAATACGCCGTTTTCTGTTTCATAATCACCCCAGACGATGGTACTCCTAATCAACGGATGTCGTTCATGCCCCTCGTTCGTTCCATTATAGGCAATTAAATTACGTAAAAGTCGGTCTGCAATAGGATCTAATCCGGTACGACGCGCTAAATCGAATCCACTCAACAAAACACTTCCATCGCCATTAAACTGTTCCGCTAATGCCACGCCTTCCAGTCCGGCACCATAATTACCCAAAACAGCAATCTTCTCCAGCGCAGACTTATCAACGGGTGTAAAGCCGTCTGTCACCGGATATATCGCCGGTAGGTTATTTTTCGTTTCGTCCCAGTTCGTGTAATCAGACCATACCCGTAGGTTACGCCGTTCTATTCCAGCCATCACCGGATGATCCGGACGTTCAGCATTCACATAGTATCCGTTACGTGAAGGTCGGATAGGTGCCGGGTAAGCCGGATTATCTATATCAGGAAGTGTACTTTTAAATGGCTTTTCAACGATGGCATTCACATGGGGCATATGAAGAGAATCCTGACGAAGAAACAACACCCGTCCACCTTTTGTAATGTAATCTTTAATGACAGCGCTATTTCGTAGGATGATATGGTCTGCTGCATTTTCTCCGATAACTAAAGAAGACGTTAGCGGTATCCGCCTAAAATCCGTCAATAACTGGTAGTCGACGCCCAAGCGTTGGAGTGACTCGGCTGTCGTTCCAATTGGATCATACAATAGTACATCGGATGTTGGCGTAGATGCCGATTGGACAAATGTCTGGTTTGCTATAAAAAGCTTATACGAGTTCTTACTGACTTCGCGGTTTCCAGCGATAATTTTACCGGTAAGCTCATACTCTCCTGTAGCAAGATTATCGGGTATTTTCATCTCAATCGGCTGTTGGTACGTGCCATAATAAGGGACGTCGACAATGTCAACACTATCTACCCATAGTTTCTTATGCGTTTTGTCCGAAAGAGAATAGACAATCCGTGCGTTTTTCAAATCACGTCTCTCTTCATCATCATTTACCACATGCGCTATAGCTTTTACCGTTGCGCCTGCATAGACCTGCGGAGTCCAGCACTCCCAGCTCAACAAAATAGGCTGAAAAGATCTTTTCAGCTGCTCCGCAGCAGGTTTAGGATTCATATCCGCAAATTCATTTACCGTATCCCAGTTGTAAAATAAAATCGTAAACGGGAATATACCACTCAGCTCGTGGTTGATCACTCTCAGCCGTCTGAAAATTTCTACGGCTTGCTTTATGGTATAAATCTGATGCTCATCCGCCAGATTTGCTTGTAGATCTTGATGCGCATGTCCGGTCCAGGCTAATTGAGATCCCGGGTTTTTGTGATTAGGCGTCATGTTATACCGTCCATCAGGTCCGGTATAGTTACCTATACACTCTGTAAAAGTTATTGGCTGCACCCGTTTCGGAAATGGAACAATCTGATTATTATCTCGCGTGTGGAGAAAGGTAAAAGGCGAGGAATAATACCAACCCCAGTAACGGTGTAGATCACAAATATCTCCCACCTTCCCATAGCCGTATCCTGCGTTGGCAATATACACACGCGTTTCATCCCACTTCTTCAATTCGTCGTATGCATAGGATAGAAACTTATCCCATTCGGCGGCTCGTCTACCGGCAAAAGGTGTTTCGTTAGTCATGGCATAGATTATCAAGCTCGGATGGTGTGCTATCGCCCCCAGTTTGTTGTGCTTATACCAAGCTACCCCCCTATCATAATCTTGTGGGAAACCGCCATCCGTCTCGTCACCAATTTTCTCGAAATTCTCGACCTTTGCTCCTCTAGCAACGGTGCCGCTGTAATTTCCACCAAACACCATCATCCCCAATTCATCACATACATCATACCATGTTTCGTCGTCTGGAATGCGTATAATATTCACATTCAAACTCTTCATAAAACGTACGTATTGCATAGCAAATGCTCGACTTCGCTCCACGTGGGACGGAATTCCTCTATTTGGTGGATTTATGGCAAAGCCCCGAAGAAATATCGGGTCCCCATTCAAAAACAAATTCCCATTCCTTGATTCAAAACTTCTGAAACCAGTTCTTTCGGTCAGACTACTGACTAATTTCCGCTGCTGGTATTGTTCCAACACCACTTCATACAAATAAGGGTTTGTAGGGCTCCATAATTGTGGTGCAAGATCGCTTATTGTACAAGAAAGCGTAGGCTTACCCTTGTCCTCGATAAGCACGAAATCCACATCTCCTTGCCATAGGGTACTGTTGTCATCCAAGGAACGGATTTTTACGTTGAAGGTATTTTCTGGGGCCTGCCGGAAGGTTTCGTCTACCACCAAACGTACAAAATCAACGCCTGTAAAAGGTGTCAATTTAATTTGATCTTGCATTGCTCCGGCTTGAAAAGCAACAATTAGAAACGCGAAAAGTAAGCCAGCTCGTTGTCTCCAGTTATATTCACTCATGAAACTCTCTATTTTTTCTCGTTGATCAATATTGATGTATTATACCGGATAAAATGGTCGTACACACCATGCATCCACATGACGATCGGTTTGCCCATGTGCCGGTCGACCACATAAGGTCGTATGTTTTTGGCAGAAGAATTATGGGTTAACGCGGTGCTTTTCCATTTTTCCCCCTTCCGTTGCCAGTGTTCGATCTCAAATACACCATTTACCTGCCGGGACATAAATACATTTTTAGGATTGTGATGATCGAGTACCAACCCTCCTGAGTAATGTTCTTCCAATACTTTCCCATTTTTCTCAGGTTCCGTCATGTATTTTCCAGCATTTATTAATTCATAATCCTGCCATTTTTTGCCATCCCAATAAGCGTAGTAATAGATATGATCATATATCGACGGGAAGCGTGCATAGGCTATGACCGGACGTCCTTTTTTGTCTAACGCAATGTCCCATATCCAAGATTTGACTTTTACTTTATCATAATCATACACCTTGTCGATTTTGGTTATGTCCAGTGGAATTTCGTGTATTCCTTGAAGTTCATTTCCATTGGTTTGATAAAATTTATCTTTCTCATAATATACGTGATATACGGATGACAAGCTAACTTTCGGGTGCCCGTCTGTAAATAGAAAATGAATTTTTGATTTATGATCAGAAACGATCTTTAAGTAAGGTATCTTGTTATGGCTTCCTTTACTGGTAAGGTATGCTTTGGCAATTGACCATGTTTTCCCCAGATCATCACTATACGTATAATTTTGTTTCCAGTTTACATCCTGCGTTGTTCCTGTTCTCCTGTTTCTACTTCGGAAAAACATATAAATACGATTATTTTCATCCGACAGCATAACAGGGTGAGAATACGTAATAAACTCATCGTCCAACCCAAACGAAAGCGTTACCTCTTCTTCCCATGCACTTATATCTTCCATATTTTTGCTCTTACGCATAAAGAATTTCCCATTGTGCTCGGTATAAAACACCAGTAGTTTCCCGTCTGGTAAAAACAAAATAGAGGGCACATTATGATCATCGATCTGTAGCTTTTTGTGCAGAATGTGGCTTTTAACTACTTTTGTTTTCATGTCTCGCGAACCAATGACCACATCTCCTTGGCTGTTGATGTATCCGTAATAAACTTTTTCGTATTTACCTTTATGATAGACCGCCCTTGGATCGGCAAACCAACACCATGCACCATCTTCAGCCGCAACATGATACGTCGAGGTAGTGGGTACATTTATCTGGGAATATGTGTTTATACCACTGAACAACCCTATCATAAAAAGGATAATATATCTCTTAAATTCGTTGTTTTGCTTCATCATCGTGTTACAGATTATTTGTTACGTTCTTGCATTTCCTAAAGTCCCGGTCCTTCATATAGTCCCCTATTAGGTATCTTTTGACTGTCTACTTTGTTGCCATAAAAATCTATACCACCGTTGTTAGGTATTACGCTACCAGAGCGCAGTGCCGGTGATCCTTTTCTAACCTTATAGCCGTCCAATGTATTCAAGCCAATACTTCCTAGTCCTGGAGATACGAATAATGGATCTTCCGTGATTTTAGCCGGATCGTCTGGTTCTCCTTTAGGATGATTTCCGTAAAAAACATTATTACCAAACGTTCTGTTTTGAACACCTTTGTAACCTAGAAGCGCAAACCGGTACGTAGCCCCCTCACTCCTGTTGTAGATAATGTTATTGTGGAAACTATAGGTGTGATCCGTATTTGATCGTTCACGGATGATGACTGGTGACACATGTTCGCCGATAAAAAACACATTGTTATAAACGGACGCTCCCGAAAAAGCATAGTTAAAATAAACTAACGCTCCCTTGTCATTCTGACTCAGGTTATACCGAACGATAATGTCATCATCTCTCTTATGTGTGCAAAACCACACCAGTCCGTGCGCATTGTCATGGCTATAGCTGTACTGCCAAATGGTTCCGGGACTATTGATGTCGGGGTCGTACAGACTCCCGTCTGCATCGGGAGAACGATTGAGAAAGCCTTCATTATATTGGAATACGGTGCCGCGAACCGTTCTGGAAAAAATGGTATTTCCGGTGATATCCGTTGCCGTTTCATAACACAGATTACGCTCCACCAAACCGCCCTCTGTCATCCGGATAATCATCGCATTCTTGGAAATATGATGAATGACATTATTTCGGACGATCAGATTTGTCATTTTTCTATTTTCCCACTTTTCTCCCTCGGGATAATCAAACACTCCTTTTTCGTGACTCGTCGCAATACCTTGGTTTTGAATATGATGGATATGACAGTTCTCTATTAAAATATCGTTGTAGCGTGTCGGTTTTATATCATCTGCTACGGTGGTAATGTAGATCCCCGCTGTTCGCTTTTCGGGATGCCCGTTTCCAATTATTCCTTTTATATGATGGATATGCAGATTCCTCAAATAGACGTGATGGATTAGTCCGTGGTTTTCAGCACTGATCTCTACCCCTCTGCGATCCCCAGGTTTATCTGAATCGTTGGTGATTTCGAGGTTGTTGATCTCCCAATAGGACTGATTATAGAGGTATACAACACCTTTTCCGGTCATTCCATCTCCATCAATAAGGGGTTTACTTCCCGTACCATATTGATCAATTACAACGGGTTGTTGTGCCGTACCCGAACCCCTGGGATGTAGATGGCCGAACCACATACTTCCGGCTTTCAGCAAAATCTTTGCGCCGGGGCCAAAGGAGACACTATTGACTTTCTTTAGCGACTGCCAGGCTTCTTTTTCAGAAAAGCCATCATGATTGTCGTTTCCTGTTTCGGAATCGACATATACGGTTGTGGTAATAATATTTGCCGAAACCCTTTCATAGCCTATACACAATAGGCTTAGCAAAAGAAATCTCAAAATTAAAAATCGAAAATGGTGTATGAGCATCTGACGTTAATTGTTTAAGGTGATCTGGTTCAACTGCGTCCGGTCGATAGCCACCTCTGCATGGCTTGCTTCTTGGCTAACCAAGTTTGCATAAGCGTCTTCTACATAGGCTTCTTTTACTTGACATGTAAAATCTTTGAGTTTGTACTTCTCCTCCTGATAAACGGTTTGTTGCATCTTTTCAAATTTGTTTTCCATATCTTGCTGCGTAACCGTAATGATACTATCATTCAGGAGTTTATATTTCAATTGGATAAGGGCGTTATGGAATCGGTAATCAAAAAAGGTTTGTTCATTAAATGTAACCGGTCCATATATCACTTGATTATCGGCGACCATATGCTCCCGTTTATGATTATTTTGCTCCATATCTGTCAAAAATTCTTGATAATTTTTGTAAGGCCAGATATCTCGCTCCATCAACATCTTTTCCTGCACTTTAAGGATCTTCAAGGACGTAAGCGCTCTTTCCCGAAGGAGGTCAACAGCATTCGCTCCTTTCCTCTCCCGGTTTACCGACCGATATACCTCGGCACGGTATTTCCGCATCTCACGCTGCAGTTCCTCTTTCGTTATTTCGATTCCCGCGATGGTACCAATCGTTTGGGCTTTCTTCTGATTATCCTTCGATACAGAAGAACCATCCGAAACCAGGACTTTTCTTAGAAACTTCACAATCTCGTCCGTTTTTTTCGCCGTTATATAATTGTAAATCGCATGCCCTTTCCCCGCAAAAACATGGGTTTCAGACATGCTGTTTCCTGTTTCTTTCATTTTCTTCTCCAAATCATAGGCATAGTCTACATGGATCAGTTTATCTTGATCACCGTGGTAAGTAAGTAATGCTGGTGCCCCACTTTTGATATGGTTTGAATTCTCCAAACCTCCCCATAAATTGACTACCGCTTGGATGGGCAGTATTGTCTGGTCCGAGGCATAAGCAGTGTACAAGGCGGTCATTGCACCGGCAGATCCTCCCGATATAACAACCGAAGATAGGTCAAGTCTATAGGTGTCCGTATTGTCTTTTATCCACTGAAGTGCCAATTGCGCATCGCTGGAAGCATTTTTAACCGCTTCTTGCAATTTTGGATGAAAGCCTTTTGTCGGCAGTCCCTTGGACATATTGGCGGTACAACTGACTCCAGCAGTTTTCTCGTGCTTTAGCGTGAGGTAATAATTGATAGAAATCACTGCAAATCCATGCTTAGCAAGCTTTGTACAAAAAGCCTGTGTACCCGCATTGCCCTTATCGCCACCAGCAAAACCACCACCGTGCACAAACATGAAAACGGGTAATTTACCCTCTCTTTCTTCCGGCAAATAGAGGTCTAACGTCCTGTCAGAAGTCGTATCCTGTCCAATTCCCTTTGGTTTCTCCCCGTATCGTAGATTCCTATGAACCTGAATACCCTCGCCAGTAGTTTGGGTCTGCCAGGCAGCGGTCGTCGCTACGGAGAAGTAGCATAAAATTGCCAAACTCAAAAATGCAACGAGATGTCTCTTTCTACCAGCTCTTTTTTTGTCTATATAATATCGTCTCATCTTCCTAAATTTATCTTCCATTATTTATTTCGCAATGCTTTGTCTATTGGTGCATATTTCCCTTTGTAAACCGACTTTGAGGTCCAGTCTACATTTTCACCCGTCCAAAAAATATCTGAAGAAGGAAGTCCCAAAACGAGAAAAGCTTGCGAACATAAATATAAACTACCCGTACAGATATAATTTTCAGCCAATTCCGGTTGATGTCCGTAAAACCCGATCTGTAACCAGCCGTCTTTGTCAAATGTACCAGGAGCCTCTATTTGTTTTTTGATAACTGTGTAAAGCGCATACCTCACTTGCTGGGGTGTAACGTTCGCAGGAAGAAACTGTAAATGTGCAGCTTTAGACAACAGCTGAAAGGCCCCAAAGCGATAAGGTATCGAACGGCCTAGCAAGGGATAGGTGCCTTCGGGGGATATCAACCTTTCTTGTACTGCCGCATACCTGCTCGCTCGCTTTAATACGAGATCATAATTATTTTCTGGATCAAGATCGTTGTCTTTCAGCACCTGCAGAATCTCTAACAGCATCGGTTGAATAACGAAACTATTATAATAATCCCAGTGAAATTCCGGACCGTCCCCATAGATACCGTCCCCCTTATACCAAGCCAACATTTGCCTAACACCATAATCTATTCTCATCAGATCCCCCGAACGGTCAAATTGTTGTAATGCAGCTTCAATAATACCACTGAACAATATCCAGTTATTGTATCCCGGTGTGATTCCCCTCGTTGAACGCAAAGCATTTAAAACATTCTCTTTCGTACCCTCCGTCAAATTGTCCCATAATTGATGAGGAGCCCGTAACAGCGCCTGGGCCAAAAAAGCCGCATCTACCAAAGGTTGTTTTCCTTCGGTAAAGTTCATAAAATCACGAGATTTTGGATCGGTTGCATTATGAATTCCTCTCAAGGAAAGATCTATGTACTTTTTGCGTAGCTTGCCCTCTTCTGTATCGTCAGGACCTAACTCCAGCCAAGGTGCCATCCCAGCCAGTAGCCGACCAAAAGCTTCCAAATGCATGAAATCTCGACGCGTATCTGGATATTTAGCTTCCAGAGGCATCCTTTTTTTTAATTCATTCTTGCTCAATGCATCCAATACGGGATCTGCGATATGCACCAAAGTTTGCACATAATAATCTCGCTGCGCTTTACCATCTGGCATATCATCCTGCCCATACGAATGGCAGGGACCCAAAAGAAAACAAAAAATAACTATCCACAAGACGCTCTTCATCATAACTTTTTTTTTAAAAATACTATGGTCTTCTATTATTTCGGTAAGTTTTTATATCTCAACATGGCTTCGGTATAATAATAATCTGCATAGGAAAGCGGAACGTCTACTTCCCTTTCTTTCGTGAGATTCCCTACGCTATGCATTAATATGAAACCGCCATTTTCCTTCAGAGGCGATGTGTATGCCGGAGAAGCGAGCGATTTAATCATCGTTTCCGCTGCATGTAAATATTTATTAGCTTTTTCTTTATCTGAATAGCTCGAAAGCTCAATCAGTGCTGAGGCTACCAATGCACCGGCGGAAGCATCTCTCGGTATTATCGGGTATTTTGATGCGTCGTACACCCAGCTGGAGGGAAAATTCGGTTGACCGGCATTAAAATCCCAGTACGGTATCTTGTCCTCCGGTAAATTTTCATGGTTGAGAAAAAAATCTGCCATCCCCTGCGCTGTCTTAAGAAAACGATCGTCTCCTGTTTCCCGGTATACCATCGTAAACCCATATATCCCCCAACCCTGCCCTCTGGCCCAAGTAGAATTATGCGCAAAACCTTGATAGGTTTGACGGCTTTCCACCGCTCCAGTTTCCGGATTGTAGGCCACCACATGATACGAGCTATAATCTGGTCGCACATGATTTTTCATGGCTGTTTCAGCGTGCTTAACGGCGATGTCCTTAAAACGAGCATCGCCCGTACTCTTGGATGCAAAAAACAGCAATTCCAAATTCATCATGTTATCAATAATAACTGGGAAATCCCAATATTCGTCACTGACAAAAGACTTGATACGGTCCCAAGATTGAATACTACCGACTTTAGGATTGTATCGGCTAGCCAATGATCTAGCCGACTGCACGAGAATGTCTTTGTATTTTTCATTCTGTGTAAGGCGATAAGCATTGCCAAAACTGCAATACATCATAAACCCCAGATCGTGCGTTCGTTTATTGTCTTTTTGGCTTTCCAAAGAAGTCAATTTATTTTCGATCTCATGAAATAATTCCTTGTCTTGACTATATTCATACAGATAGCATAATGTACCGGGATAAAAACCGCTCGTCCAGTCTCTCGCACTACTTGTCACTAAACGTCCGTGTTCATAATTTTTAGGAAATCGATCTTCGTCCGTCAATGACTTCATGTATTTATACTGACTTACGGCTTGCTGCAAACCGTTGTCTATGATCTCCAATAAGTGTGGATCTGCTTTTACTAAGCTTTTCTTTTGTGCACAAGAAACGGAAAGAATTAGGAGGATGGCCGACATACTAAATAGTCTCTTCATTTTATATTGTATTTTTCTTTATTTTTTAGTTATTGATTTTACACAAACGATTACTGGACAGTGACCGAAACCGGTAAAAGTTCCTCGTAAACACCACCAATATAATCCAGTGCTTTCAGTTGGAAGCTATCACTACCACCTTCATTGTGTACATATTTTATAGCACCGCGGGCTAATTCTTGCTGGGTAAATTGCGTAAACTTTTTCATTGGAAGTCCATATTTTGTCAACGTACCATTAGCCGGGACCTCCATCAGCGAAAAAAGAATATTGTTATCAGAGTACTTATATGTTGATGATTGCAGGCTTGCCATACTAAAATGATCCTTTGTGAGTATCGTTATACCGTTGTTAGAAACAACAATTGGCTCATTATGACGAAGTATCAATTCACTTGGAATCGGCCCCATCAAGCTAATAAATTGCGTATAAATACCATTGGAGGCCTCCGTATTCCTTATTTGCACGCTGGATGAAGTGATATTTTGGCCATTAAGCAGTTGAAGTCCTAAAGAAATGACCGGCTTTTCATCTTTATAGACGTTTTGCATGTAGCCTGTTAGATTAATCTCATTCCAATTCAAGGCAAGCTCCGCTGTTACTAGCTCTGGCCCAAATCCAGGCATCGTATTATAGGTCAAAGTCGGTGCCGTCCAATTGTCATCTGTCGTTTCATGCACCGCGCAGAAAGGAACAAAATTCGATCCGTTGATGGTATTGACAAAGAAGTGTAGCTTTGCAGATGTCAGGTCATCCACATAATCAATAGGAAGTGTATTAAATTTAAAGAAGGTGTACCGATACTGACCAGATCTGGAGACCAACTGGTTAACACCAGAATTGTAATTATTATTCGCACCTCCCCTATACGCATGGGCTTCATCCGTTACCCATATGGTATCTTTCTGTGCTTCACTGTAATCCACATCATCTGGAACGGAATCCGTCGGTGTCATAAGCTGTTGATAGGTCGGAAAATAATCCACCACATGCGCTACACCATCCATAAAAACATAATCCTGCCGAATAACATCAATAGGCGGTGTCGCTAATTGATTGGAGCCATTCACCACGACGCGATATTGGTCTGTCGAAGAAGTAAGTCGTGTTAGGTATAAGGGCTCGCCGGTATGTGTTTCCCCTTCAACTGTTTCATTCTCATCCAAGTCAATAGACCGAAATGTACCTGAAAATATCAAATAGGAAAACAGCCCTTTAACGACATTGGGAGACAGATCTCTTATATTTGATATTCCGGCAGATGCCAACAGTGTCCTAATTGCATTATTCGTCGGTACGACCCTAGTCTGTTCACCTTTAGCGATTAGTTCGGTGAGACCGGCGTACTCGATCGCCTCCGCATATAACGTCAAACTGGTATCCCGCCCCTGCTCGATATAATCCACTAGCGTCATGGTCTTCAAGAAATCAGGATTTGTATCCAACTCATAGTCCTTGATCAGGTCTTGACAACTCCACATGCTAGTGACACCTAGCACCAACATTAAAATAAGTTTGTTAGGCATTTTTAAGGGTAATTTTTTCATCTTAAAACTTATCTATAGTATTCATTCTGTTCTACTCCTTCACCTCTTCTGATCTCCTCGATATGAATTGGCCATACCAGACTTAAGGGGTGAATATCAATTCCTACCCGTTCTTTAACTATCTCAATAGCTTTGCCATTGCGAACCAGATCAAACCAACGTTGTCCTTCATAGGTAAGCTCAAACTTTCTTTCTTCCAATATAAAATCTTTCAAATATTCCGGATAGAAAATATCCCGATCAAGATATTCGGATTCTGGTATTTCAAAATCTACACCTCCGGCTCTATTACGAATTTGATTAACCAAATCCATTGCGGCCCTTCGGTCATCATCTGTATCTCCTAAATTAACGATGGCTTCAGCTTTCAATAGATACAGGTCTGCTAGTCGTAATAGGACAATGTTACGCGTGTCTACGTCAGAGCTGAAACCGATTGTAAATTTGGTTACGGTATAGTTACCGCTCGAATTGAACCTGTGTGCTATGATGGCGCGCCAGTCTAGATCATCAAACGTTTCTGCGTATTCTGGATGAGGTCTTACGATAGGGAATCCACCCGAGAGATAACTTGTCAAATATTGGTTATCGTCTCCGTCATCCAAGCTAAATGCCAGTTCAAATATTGATTCCTTGCTTCGTCCGTTATTGAATATCCCAGCATATTCAGTGGCTTGTACTCGCTCTACAAAATTGGGATCGTTCACACTTATCGCCGTGTTATATAGTGATGTAAGCGAGTAATTGGAATTGCTCAAAACCAAGTCTATTCGTTCTATGACCTTTTCATAATCATGTTCCCAGGCATAGGCATGTGCATCAATAGCGTAAGCCGCAGCTCGCGTAAACGCAGTACGGTTCGTTCCTGAAGCAGGAAGCATAAGAGCTCCCTCTTCGAGATCACGGTGTATTTGCTCAAAAACCTTAGTTTGTGATTCGCGGCCATGCGGTACCAAATCATTGTTTGAAAGAAACGGCTCCGTGACAAGCGGCACATCTCCCCATATCCGTACGAGATAAAAATAGGTATACGCTCTTAGAATATAAGCCTGTCCCATCAGATCGTTGGCTACAGCCTCTGTAATGATACGCTGCTCCAATAACTCGGGGGTATATTTCAGAACGATATTAGCTTGTTTAACCGCCTCATAAAATGTCCTCCAAGAAGCAAGTGACATACCGTTGTCCAATCTATTGGCAACGACTTTGTCGATGTTGACATTGAAAGCATTATTAAAATAAACCTCTGAACGCATATCGCCATACACCATGAAATTTACACGCAGAGCGGCCTGAAGTCGACCGTAGCCACCGTATAACACACCATAGAGATGCGCTTCTTCTGTAGGCAAGTTTGCACCAGTCCACGAGGTTGTCGGTTCAATTTCCAATATATTACAAGAGGATATCGTCAAACTTGCACCGAGAAAGAGATATAAAATAAATTTTTTCATCTTTATATTTTTGATATATGTTAGAATTGAACCCTCACACCTAAATTAAATGATCGACTTTTTGGAAAAGAACCGTTATCCACGCCCGACACAAACGGATTCGTCGACGAGTTGACCTCTGGATCGTAGCCACTGTATTTACTCCACGTAAATAGGTTTGTACCTGAAATATAAGCACTTGCCGACCGGATAAATAAACCTTTGAGATAATCCGAAGGTACACGATAAGTCAAGGTAATTTCTTTCAGGCGAACAAAGGATCCGTCTTCCATATTAAAAGTAGATGGTCTGAAATTCTGCATGGAATCACCATAGCGTACCATTGGAAAATTGGTCACATCGCCCTGTTGCCGCCAACGATTCATAGCATCCTGCCCCAAGTTCCCAGTAAATGTCATCTGGTTTCTACGCCGTCTCAACTCATTCATCACCATGTTTCCCTGTGACCAATAAAAAATCATATTCAACGAAAAGCTTTCATAGGATAATTTACTGGTAAAGCCAGCGATGAAATCCGGATTGGGATCTCCGATAATTAATCGATCGTAATCATCAATAACACCATTATTATCTAAATCTGCCCAGATCATATCACCGCCTTTGAAAACCTCCCCTGTCGCAGCACCTCTCCGGTATTGACCTTGCGTGCCATCCGGCGCGAAGTATACGTTACTCTCGTCCCGATCATAGACACCGAGTGCCTGATGCGCATAAAACACACCTATAGGCTGCCCTATTCTACCCAGTGCGTACTCATTGACGAGGATATCATCCCCGTTGGGTAGCTCCGTAATCTTATTACGGTTCAAACTGATATTGAAACCTGTTTCCCAACGAACTTTTTTATCGATGTTTACGGTCTCGATTAGAAATTCCAGCCCTCTGTTTTCTATACTTCCAAAATTTGTCGCTACCGAAGTAAACCCTGTATAATAGTTGATCGGAAAATCAAACAAAAGATCTTTACTGCTTTTAAGATACGCATCGGCAGTGACGTTGATTTTCCCTTTCAAGAAAGTTAAATCCAATCCTGCATTGTACTGCGTGGTCGTCTCCCAACCTAAATTAGTATTCATCAGACTGGCGTGGTTAATAATCACATTTCCATCATATCGGTTAGAAGAAGCTGAATATTCCCCCTGCCAAGCATAATTGGAAATACTCTGATTACCCGTTATCCCCATACTGGCACGCACCTTACCATCCGTCAAAAAGGATCTCCTAATATTGCGCATAAAGGGCTCGTGGGAAAAACGCCATCCAGCGGAAGCCGACGGGAAGTACCCAAACCGCTTATCGCTACCAAACCGGGATGATCCATCAGCTCTAAGTGTAAAAGACGCCAAATATTTACTGGCATAATTATAATTTGCCCGCCCAAAAAAGGAAAGTAAGATACGTTCGGATTCCGTTCTTGATATAGAGGTAAAACGTGCTGCTGTTTGTATAGGCGTTACTTTCGAATCAATATGATTTTCACCCTCTAAACGGATATTTTCACTAAAATCCCGTTCTATAGCTTGTCCCAATACAACGCCAATACGATGCTTATCTATCTTTTTGTCATATGACAACGTATTTTCATTCACAAATTTATTTACGTCTCCCTGCCTAAACTTACCAAAATCTCTTCGTGGAGTAGCCGAATCGAAGGTCTTTGGCTGGAAACTGGATTGCTTTGTCTTATCAAAACTCATATAGAGACTTGTCCGAAGCGTCAAACCCTCCATCAAATCTGCCGAGACAAACTGGTTCAACGTTATTCTGTCTTGGAAGAAGTTAATCGGAACTTTCTCGGCCATGGCCAATGGGTTTCTCATTTCCCGCTGTCCTAACCAATCTACTAGTTCGCCCGTGACAGGATCATAAGGGGAAAAAACCGGATTTGTAAATAAAGCGGCCCGCAAGGCACTGTAGTTATTGCTACTCGAGGAAAGTATACGGTTGTAATCCACATTGGTATACGACACCCTAGTTCCCGCAGATATCCGATCGGTTAATTTATAGGAGAAATTTCCCCGCATATTAAGTTGCTTATAGCCGGTAGCGACCATGACCGGGTCGAGGTCGCGATAGCCGATGGACACTCCATAGGAGAAGGTTTCCGAGCTACCCTGCAAACCAAGGTCGTGCCGACTTTGATAGGCCGGTCTAAAGATCACATCCTGCCAATCGGTGGTACGATTATAATATGGATGATGGGGGTTGGTTACCCATAGTTGGGTAATATCCTGCCCGTTGTTGGTTCGTGCTTCCGTATAAGCTGTTCGGAATTGGTCTCCATTCATCACATCTAGCTTTCTCGATACGGCTACTAAGCTCGACGTATGGTCATATGTTACTCTCGGACGAATTGCACCAAATTTATTCCCACCTTTAGTCGTGATGATCACCACTCCATTTGCAGCGCGCGATCCATAAATGGCTCCTGAAGCCGCATCTTTCAACACCTCTATAGACTCAATATCGTTAGGGTTTAGACTGGCAATGGGGCTAAACGTCGCATCACCATCAATGGATGAAATATTGGAAGATTCCATCGGTACCCCGTCGATAATATAAAGCGGTTCGCTACCGCCGTTGATAGAAGAAGCACCTCTAATCTTGATGTTCGAACCCGATCCCGGCTCTCCTGAAGTTGTCACAATCTGCATACCCGGTATCCTCCCCTGCAATGCAGAGTTGATCGTAGCTCCAGGGTTTGTTTCCATGTCTTCGGCCGAAATCGATGTAATGGCCCCCGTGACATCCCGTTTCTCTTGTGTACCATACCCGATAACAACGACCTCGTCAAGGTTACTTGCTGTTTCCCGCATTTCAACGTTCAGCGTGGTCTGGCCATTAAGTGCCACCTCTTGTGTCTCTCTTCCTAAGAAGGAAAAGACAAGAGTAGCATTCTTGGGAACACCTGACAGCGAGAAAGCACCGTCTTGGTTGGTAACGGTCGTAATTACCGTTCCCTTTACGGCTACGGAGGCTCCCACTATAGGTTCACCAATCCTAAAGTCGGTAACTCTACCCTTTACCGAGAGGGATTGCGCTTGAAGAAGTATTGGCGACAAAAGAAGTAAACACAAGATAATTTTTATCTGTAATTTCATATACTTACTGTTTATAGTTGCTAGTTATTGGTTTATTCATGTTTAAAGATATTATTTCACGTATACCACGCTCCTCACCGCCCGCTGAGAACCTCCGCTCGGGAGATTGACAAGGCCGTTGGTGCCAAACCCTTGGGCAAACATCGTTGTCGAACCTCCGCCATCGAAATTCATGCCGCTAGCGGCTCCCAAAGCCTCTAAAATCAAGCCTAACTGTGGTGTGGTCACCCCCGTTACGCCATTGCCCGTATCCACGGTCACCATAATGACGCGTTTGCCATCTGCACTAACACCTAATCCGGTTCTGGCCGTAGAGGACGTATTATGGGGATTATCATCCTGTTGGATATGATTATGGTCGACGAAAAGTATGGGGCCGCAGACAATAACGTTTTCAGCTTCGGAGAACGGGATTTGTGCAGCCTGTAGATTCAAATTGCTGCTTCCGGTGAGATGGCGTACCGATGCGATATTATTGTTTATGGTCAACGCTGCATTAACAAAACGCGTAGAAACACTGTTCAAGGTGCCCTCCTGAACTTCAATCCCGTCTATTCTGATATACGGATCTTTGTCTACCGCTCCGGACATCGGAAAATATCCTGCATTAATACCTGCTATTCCTCCTAAACCAGCAATCATGTTTACGGTAGAGGCATTAGTCGTAGAAAAACCTATCGCCAGTTCATTGGACTGGTCCAGCGTTACATCCAAGACATTTATTCTTCGTTGAACATCACCGAATAGTGCAAATGTACCCGTCTTATGGATTATCCCGCTTCTAACTTGAGTAGCAGCCCAATCATATTTAGCAATTGTATTCTGATCCAGATTAACATCTATTCGCATGGCGTTAGAAACCAGATCAGCTTTAGATACTGTAATATCTGTAGAAGTTACATCACCCAAATCGGGCACTAAAACTGTTAAGGATGTTTCACTCGCTTCGGTAACTGTTGCTTCGACGTCACCAAACTTTACGATATTTTCTTCTGCTACTGGGCTAAAGTTTATACCGGAAATAACCAATACGGCATGATAGAAAGTAGTGGCTGGGATGGCGGTGATTTCTGGTCGAAATCTTTCTATATAATAAAACTGTGCATATCGGGAAGGAAGGAGCTGATCCGACACAAACACCTGAATATTTACCGCTTTATCTGAAAACCCACCAGGTGCTTTTACTTTAATTTCCGTATCCGAAACGGATAATATTTCCGCCGCATCAGTAGTATTATCAAACCGGACCCTCACCTTCGTGGCGTCTGTTCCAAATCGGACACCGGCAATGGTGATAACTGTGCCGGACTCCCCGGTCTCCGGAAGCACGGAGGTAATCTCGGGTTTTAATGCTGCTGGAGAAACATTCTCTAGATCGCTCCAGCAAGATGTAGTCAACCAAGGTGTAGTTATGAAAACGATCCATACATAACACAGATAATGCAACTTCTTTTTCATGAGCATAAATTATATTTATTAATTATTGTTTAATTGGGCTAATGGTTACGTACCCGATTCAAGCAAATTAAAAAGTACTCTATTCCACTTCTCCTATAAGAAACTATTATCTGCTTAGGTTTACAACGATAAATGATTTCATCATTATCTATAATTTAGTTTCTTCGTGATAATCAAAGATAATCAACTTTTTCGTTAACAAAAATACAACATGTTTGTATCAAAAACACATGACAGATGTATCAATTTTACATGTTATATCCGAAGTTATCTCTTACAATAACATTAGATCTCTTCCGAATTAATGTACTCTCTTGGGGTCCTGCCAAATTCTTCCTTAAAACATCGACGAAAATAATCAACATCAGTAAATCCGACACTATAAACGACTTCGTTCACATTCATTTTCTTTTGTCGCAGTAATTGTGCGGCTCTTTTCATTCTGATACTGCGAATAAATTCTATTGCCGTTTTTCCCGTAAGGGTCTTAATCTTGCGGTACAAAGCACTCCGTCCCAAGCCCACTTCTTTTGCCATTTTTTCTACATTTAATGCGGGTTCAGAAAGATTATTTTCGATAAAGTCCATAAGTTTCGCAATAAATATCTCATCGGGAGAAGTCAAGTCAACATTTTGGGGTTGTGTACTCAACTCTGTTTTATATTGTGCGATTATTTTATTACGCGACGAGATCAGATTATTGATTCTGGCTTCGAGCACATCCATCCTGAAAGGCTTGGTGATGTAATCATCCGCTCCTATCTCAAACCCTTCAATTTTATATATAACCGGAGTTCTTGCCGTAAGTAAAATAAAAGGAATATGGCTTATACGGACATCCGATTTCACTTTCTTACAAAACTCGATCCCGTTCATTACAGGCATCATTACGTCACTAATAATAATATCTGGTACAATTTCTTTTAACCGACACAATCCTTCTTTTCCATTGACAGCAGTATGGACCGTAAACCGCTCTGAAAAAGAAGTCATCATGAACTCCAGTAAATCTATATTATCTTCGACGATCAGCATGGTTATATTTTCGTCCAGATTATATCTTATAACTCGACTTTGTTCTGGATCAGCGATCACACCTATATTTTCTATAAGTTCTTCTTCCTTTCTTGTCTCTATATCCTGCTGGCACAAATATTTTCGAATGAGTGGAAGCTTAATGGTGAAACATGTATATCCAGATTGATTGCTTTTCTCTCTGTTGCTTTTAACGGTCAGATCCCCTCCCAACAGTTCTGCCAGACCTTTGGAAAAAGCAAGGCCAATGCCGGTACTGTTTATATTGGTCTCGTTACTATGCTGGAATTGGTCGAAAATAGTATCCATATTCTCTTCTGAAATCCCTATGCCATTATCTTCTATGTCAATGTTTATAAAATCATTATTGGTTTCATCTGGTTTTATTTTCACCTGTATTTCTCCCCCATCTTTGCTAAATTTCACCGCATTGGACAACAGATTGTACATTATTTTTTCCAGTTTATCTTCATCAAACCATAAAGGTAGATCGGTGTACTCCGCATATAATTTTAGCTGGATATTGTGCTGGGCGGCATAACTTTCGAACACCACACATATCTCCTCGATAAATTTCACCAAATCGTTTTCTGTATTTTTCAGCAACATATGACCCGATTCAAATTTCCTAAAATCGAGCAATTGGTTGATCAATTTGTTTAATCGTTCTCCATTCCGTTGCATCATGACCAGCTGAGGTTTCAGCTTGCTGCCTTCTCTGCTGCTCTTAAGCATTTTATCCAACGGAGCTAAGATAAGTGTTAAGGGCGTTTTAATTTCGTGGGATATATTTGTAAAGAAGTTTATTTTTTGTTCGACAAGTGCCCTATCCTTCTCGTTGCTCAAATGCTTGTAATGAAGTTCATTTTTAAGTTTAGCTGTTTTCAGTGAATAATAATAAAACAGGTATATTAATCCAAACCCCAAAGCGATATAAATACAATAAGCCCACCAAGTCCTCCAAAATGGGGGGAGGACAATCACTTCTACCGTACGGACATAATCGCTCCATATACCATCGTTGTTTGTCGCCCTCATGCTAAAACGATATTTTCCCGGAGCAAGGTTAATAAAAGTTGCTGTACGCTGGTTTGCTCCTAAATAGTTCCATTCCTTGTTGCCTCCGCCTTCCAGACGATAGGCATATTCATTTTTCTCCGGAGCGACAAAGTTAAGGGCAGCAAACTTAAAAGATATGGAGCCGTGGTCATGTGGCAGTGTGATTGCATCGTCATAAATACTGGGATATCTGTCATTTTCTGATGGCAAAGCCCCCTGTATCTCCACATTAGTCAATACAATGTTAGGCATCAATTTGTTGCGCTGGATTTTTTCTGGAAAAAACCAATTGATCCCCTTTATTCCTCCAAAGAACAGCGCGCCTTTCCGAGATTTCATGACCGCTCCTGTCGAAAACTGATTACTTTGCAGACCATCGCCCATGACATATTTAGATATCATCAGGCTATCGCTGGGAATGAAAACGCCTTTTCGTGTCGGTCTAATTCTTGACAAGCCTTCGTTGGTACTTATCCATATACTGCCGTCAGAACCTTCGCCAATTGCACGCACCACTCTATTCCCCCGTTCGGATCCCGTAATGCTGTGAAACCTACCTGTAAGAGAATCGAACATATCCAGACCAGCCCCATCTGTTCCAATCCATAAATTTTCTTCCGAATCAATAAAAACCGATAAAATAGCATTACTGTTTAAGCTATATCCTTTATTTGGAGTATCTTTGTATGTCCGTATTTTTTTAGTTTTCGTATCAAAATAATTCAGGCCATTTCGAGTTCCTATCCAAAGATTGCCCCGCTTGTCCTGCACCATAGTCCGTATATGATTTGTGCCAATACTATGAGGTTGATTAGGATGGTGTAAGAAAGTTGACACCTTGCCCTCTGCATCCATAAATCGTAACCCACCTCCATTCGTACCTATCCATAATCCCTCTTCTGTATGGACAAGCGCAGAAATCTGATGACTTCCAAACAGTTTATCGTCTCCCACGACATAACTTCGATAAGTTTTGTCTCTAATGTCAAAAAGATGCAGTCCATAAGAGGTCCCTATCCATATATGACTACTGTCTTTATACGTCAGCGCCTTGACAATATTTTTGAAGAATTTGTCTTCTCCCCCCGACAAGCCAAAAGAATAATAAGAGAATGAATCACTATGCTGGTCATAGTAATTAAGTCCGCCCCCCTCGGTGCCGATCCATAATCCTTGGTTTTTGGCTTCCAATATACTGCTGACCACAGGATGGTTCAGCCCACGATTTCCAGCTTTCTTTCCAGCAATCGTGTGGAACTGTGCACGATTAGGAGAATAGATATTTACCCCACCGGCAAATGTCCCCAACCAGATATTACCGGCGTTATCTTGCATGAAATTACGTACAGAATTATAGCTGATCCCATGTTGGTTATTAGGATCGTAGACATGTCTACTGACTGTACCACGCTCCAGATCGATGATGCCAAGCCCTTCCAGTGTACCCACCCATACTTCTTTATTTGATTTGAAAAAGATACCTCTCACCGTATTGCTCGGCAAAGAGTTTTTAATACCCAATCCTCTTTTCTCATAATGAATACAAGTTTCATGTGTCGAATCGTAAACAAATAAGCCATTGGATTCAGAACCAAACCATATCCGACCGATACTGTCCTGCTGGATTGCCCTAACGTAATAGCTAGCCAGCTGCTGGATGGGCTCTGGAAGTGGCAACCGTTGACCATTTTTGGAATCAAACAGCGATAACCCCGAGGTGGTACCTATCCATATTTTTCCCGAACGGTCTTTGAGGATCGTATGTGCTCTGTTGCCATGTACGACACCTACGTGTTTTGCAAAATCATAGAGGTGCTTTTCCTGGAGATCGTATCTTTTCAGTCCTTCTTTCGTACTGATCCATACATTGCCGTCATCATCGGAAAACAACGCATGGATGAAATTCCGGGTGTAAGGCTCTGCGGTAGATGAAGTGGTGTTGATACACTCAAAGACATCCGCTTTTTTGTCATAGACATTCAACCCATCTGCAGTCGCCACCCATAAATGGCGGTCTCCGACTTCAATAATGGCATTGATAAAATTATTACTGATTCCTCCGTCTTTACGATGATTTCGCTTATAATGTTTAAACTCATAACCGTCATATCTATTCAGTCCATCTTCCGTTCCGATCCATACAAACCCCTCTCTATCCTGCAACATGCAAAACACATTGTTTTGAGAAAGGCCATCATTGATATCCAAGTGCCTAAAAGAAAACAATTGTTGTGCATCTGTATTTGTAGGGAAATACAGTAGATAAAATATAAACAAAAAGAATAATGAATACTTATTCTGAGCAACTAACATTATATTCCGGAAATGTTTGAACCATCTCATAAAGTCATTACTATTATACAGCTTGAAAAAACAGTTTCGCAATTTGGATAAAATCGATAGCCAGCTGTTGGTCAAGGAGTAAATATAAGCTTTTACCTTTTCATCTCATACTGAATTTTTTCCAATTTATTTCCACAGCTGTGTCCCGTTGTCAACGGAATATCTTCTGCCACGCTCCGTGGTCTAGACAGCATGAAACCAGCTGCCAGAACAATGTTTTCATCGCCCTTGGCAACGAGCTGAACGTACAAGGATAAAAACGGATGCCTTCCAATAATTCCTCGCGTTTGGTGTTGCGTAAACGGATCGCCAGCATATCGCGGTATGTAGCATCAACGCATGAAAAATAACATGCAACATACGAATGTTATTGTATTTGGGTTTATGAAATTAGCTTTTTTCATCATACTGTTCTTTATCGTTTATAATTCATTTAACTCTTGGGTATAAAGTGGATCCCGTTTCTAACAATTCCATCGACCATAAGGCACTTAGTGCGGCATATTTAGCGGCTGCCAGTGATTCTCCATGTACAGGCTTTGGAAACGTTGGCGAAAGGAATCCCATAGCAGACATCGATGTGTTGGCCCCAAAGCTCCATATATACTTCAGCAGAACGGCACGGTTGCTAGCCGTGTTACGTATAAATTGCTGATAATAAAGTAAAGGCAGGGCTCGTAAAGTGGAACGAGACCCCAAATCATACATATCGTTTAATTTCCCTTGATAGAGCGGTGGTAAGAAAGACAAATCTAAGTTTTCACGGATTGTCTTTTTGATCGTTTTGTCATTTGTTGTCAACCAGACCCAAAACAACGCTTCTGCCTGGTAATATCCAGCTGCAGAATATCGTGCATTTATATAGAATTTAACGTTTCGATCTGCGATTTTCTGGTACAGCTCATTGTTAGGATGGTCGTCGATATAGGCTGCGTAAACTTGTGCGGCCAGGATATCAGCGAGGACCCATGACGGTCCTGTTTCCTGACGACTGCGCCCAGCCTGTCCAAGACCGTACAAACCAGCGGCGGCATTCCCCTTCGTATATTCCTCCGGTATGCTTACTTTTAAAGAGTCAGATTTAGTCTCGCTAATATAGAATGTCTCCGCCCAGTCTAGAAAGCGATAGCAGACATCCAGATAGGCCTTTCTCTTCATTTCATCTTTTACATAGCGGGACAGCTGGAATAAAGCCAATGCCATCTGCCCTCCATCGGCTACGTTGTAGCCACAGGCATGTTCGGAGTAGCCCATCGGAAGAGCGCCACTGGGCTGTTGTCTTTCGACAAGCATGTCGCAAAAGCGGATAGCACTTTCCAGGATGTCGTTTGGAGATATCTTTGCCCAGAGGTCCGTATTCTTCGCCAGATGTTCAGGGTTTCTTTCCAGAAAATCCAAATAGGCTAACATGGCCCGAACGCCATACGCGTCTCCAAAATAGTGGTGACTATAGCGACCGTCGGGATATTTTTTCTGTGCGTTAACAAGGTGAATGAATGCCTGCAACATGGAACGCTCCACATCTACTGTTTCATTTATGCGGTCATGAGAATCAGGAGTTTCCAGCTCAATGCTCCAATCAAACTGCTGGAAGGAAAAGCCCGTCGGCACCTCCCCGAATTGTATAATTCTGTCAAGTGTCTCTCCCGGTGAAATTTCTACATCTACCTTCTTTTGGGGTATACCCTCGATATGCAAAGAAAGCTTTCCTTTTGCCGTTTTTGCAGTAGGGTTTTGAAGAGTAATGACAAACTTAGGAACAACACTTTCCTTGTTCTTTTGAATCGTTGTATTGATCGTTGTTTTCAAAACACGGGGTGTATGCAGGATATAATCTGCGACGCCGACCAATGTGTTTCGTAACTGCGGCTGTGCGACGATGCTTTGGGGGCTAAAACCAAATACGGCAATCGAGGAATGTTTATAGGGTCCACCCGCATGGATATCGAGACGGGCCACTATGTTTCCATCGTCGGTTGTCAAAAGCGGAATAATGCGTTTTTCTCTATCCATACGGTGATCATAAGTACTTTTGGTATCCGTTCCATTCAATGATCCGGGAAATTCGGCAAGTGTATTTGCCAAGATGGTGACATCCTGAACGGTCTGTTGTGCTATCTCTCCGAAAGGAGAACCTTTGGCCGAGATGATGTGTACAGCGTCCTTTATAGACATGGATTGGAAAAAGGGATCTATAATCCATTGCGGTAAAATGGTTTCGTTCTCCTGAAAGGGTAGCGACAAGGGGCTAAGCGCTGATGTGGGGGCATATATATCGGTCTCATTTTCACAGAGGGAAACATCCGCAATGGCAAAGACCATGCCTTTTTCCCGCCAGACAGTCATTAAGTTAGTACCCATTGCCAGCGAATCTATACGGGAAGGGTCGAGTAAAGGGTACACCATGTCTGTCGCGTGCCAACCTTCTGGTAGAAAATCAGCCAGCGAAACGGTGTAATCTTCCCACCCCAGAGATAACGGAACAAATGTGATCCATTTTTTGTTATCGCGATCTTTAATTTGTAGCGATAACAGATCCATATAATGGTTACCTTTCGCTTTAAAGGTTAATACCGACCTTTTAGGGGCAGCCTCTTTTACTATAGAAAACTGTGCATATATATCACGCATTCCTCTTTTCTCTGTAGCGAATTCTAACCCTTTCCCGGTGCTGTTTGGAAGATCTACGGTCTGGATAGTCGGCTTGTCCATGGATGCTAGCCTCGGTGTCCTTGGCGGTTCGATTATCTGGTAATCATCGATATTTTTGAAGTCAACTACAACCACAGGATTCACAGGTTCAGGCCTATAATCAAAGCTAGCTGAACCGACAACGATGATATTTCCTCCGTTTGCGAGATACTTACTGATGGTTGGTCGGCTTTCCGATGGGCAGGGAGTATCGCTACCTATTAACAGGAGGCGTCCTTGATCAACGGAGATGTTCAATAGGCTGTCAGCTGTTATATTCCGTACCTCCATTTTTTTTTCTGCTAACTCTTTTTTCAATGCTGTAGACTGGTTTAATATTTCTCCAAATACCATTATGCGCTCTTGCGCAGACAGCACTAAGGGAAAACATATAAACATCGACAGATACGCCAAATAAACGTGCTTCAACATATTATTTTTCTCATAACTTTTCCTGATTGCTTTTTTTGTTAAATCACCTCTTATCTCTTAAAAAGTATAATGCGGATTCTGCTCTAATGCTTTGTTTCTATCCCAAGCATCTCTAGGGATAGGGAATAATATCGGCTGTGTTTGCAACCATGGTTTTTGATGTACGTTTAAACTCGGAAAATTAGGACGTTCTGCTTCAATAAAGTCAAGAAACCGTCCTCTCCTATTCAGATCGGAAAATCCTCCCGTCGGCTCCCATATAAATTCCATCCTTCGCTCTTTAAAAATCGCATCTAAAGTCTCTGTTTTTGATAAAGTAAGAGGTAAGTCAACCAGACCTGCCCGATCTCTGATCTTATTCACCTGAACTATAGATTCTTCTGTGCGGTCTCTTTCATTCAAAGCTTCGGCATAGTTTAGCACTATTTCGGCAAACCGAATCACTGGTGCATTGACGCCAGAATTATTCAGCGTCGGTTTTTGCCAATATTTGGTCATAATATATCCAGAATGTGACCAGCCAGCCGGCACATTATCGGGCATCACAAAAGCTGACATATCTTGGTGACGTTCACCCGGACCAATAATTGTTGCCCAATATCTTTTGTCAATGATTCTTCCGGAACCGTCTGTTTCATGCGCATCTACCCAATGCTGCTGTGGCACAAAGTTACTCCATGCAGCACCACCTGTAAACTCAGCAGGTGCACCTCTAGGTGCTGTACGTTTCACAAGATTGTTTCCTTCAGCATCCACGCCTTCCCTAAATTGAGTAGAAAACAATATCTCCGCATTATTCTCATTTTCTTCCATAAAAACGGAACGGTAATCCGGCAATAATGTATATACTTCTTCTTCAAAAAGCGATTCTGAAATGGCAATTACATCATCAAACTTTTCCTGCCACAAGTAAGCTTTATTCAATAAAGCCTTGCAAGCTCCCGAAGTAACCCTTCCAACATCATTTCCCGTCCATGTAGCCGGTAACAAATCTTTCGTCTCATTTAGATCATTTTCTATTTGCTGCCATACCGCTTCTGCTGTAGCACGAGGTATCTGTAAATCGGAATTAGCATTTAAAGGCTCCGTAATCAATGGCACACCACCGAAATATGTTACCAAGCGATAGTAGAACAATGCCCGAATAAATTTCGCCTGTGCGATAATTTGTTTTTTTGTTTCCTCTTCGCCTTCTTCCATTCCGACAACTTTTGCAATGACTACGTTAGCTCTGCTTATCCCTTGATATGCGGCGGAATAAACATCCCTAAGAATTGTATTTGTAGACGGTAATGCCAAGGAATGCAATTCGATCCGATTTGCACTACCATCCATCTCGTACATATCACCCGATACGGCCCATTCAATATCGGCGGCATCCCGTACGTTAGAAAAAGCTTCCTCTTTTTGAAGCGTGGCATAGACACCTGTCAACGCAGCTTCCGCATCGGATATATTTAGAAAAAACTCATCTTCAATCAATGTATCCTTTGGTGACAAGGACAAAAAATCATCGCTACATGCTAAGCATAGCAACGTAGCTAAAAATAAAAAAGTGTTATGTATGTATTTCATGATCATTATCTTAACAAATTAAAAACCTACTTTCACGCCAAACATATACGTTCTGGGCATCGGGTATACGCCATTGTCTACACCACTCGCCAACGGGTTTGTATCTCCAATTTCGGGATCAAACCCCGAATATTTTGTAAACGTGAACAAATTCTGTATCGACGTATACACTCGCAGCCGTTTGAGCATATTTGTATTCTCAAATAATCCTTGTGGCAATGTATATCCCAACGTAAAATTCCGCAGACGTAAATAGGAACCATCTTCGATATAGAATGACGATAGGTTGGCGTAATTACCGTTTAAATCCGTGTATTTCAAAATAGGTACGGTATTTCCGCCATTTTCCGGCGTCCACCTGTCTAATACATCCGCAGAAGCATTGATAACACCACTTCCACCAAAATATTTAATTGGATATGTACTGAATTTATTGACATGGAAAATATCATTGCCTGAAACTCCTTGAAACATGAGGTTCAAATCAAAATTCTTATAAGACAGGTCTATATTCATACCATAAGTAAGTTTTGGCCAAGGAGAGCCTAACATAACCCGGTCTTCGTCTGAAAGCACATTATCGCCGTTGACATCCCTGAACTTAAAATCTCCAGCAGAGGCATTCGGTTGAAATGTCTTATCAACCTCCTCATCTGATTGGTAGATTCCTTCTACAACATACCCCCTAAAATATCCAATTGGCAGTCCCACTTCGGTATAAGAACTATTCATGCTCGTAAACCCGACAACGGGTCCGCTGATCGGATTTCCGGCACCTAATGACAGCACTTCATTTTTCAAGGTAGAAAGATTGACACTGACATCATATTGAAATGCATTTCCTGCACCATAGCCTACTAGCAATTCGAAACCTGAATTTCTGATTCGACCGCCATTCACAGAAGGTGCTGATTCAAATCCTGCTTCCAACGAAACGGGCAAACTTACCAACATATCCCGTGTATCTTTAACATAGTACTCGGCAGTCAAGTACCCTCCTCCGTTCAAAAATGTCGCGTCTACACCGAAGTTCCACTGCTCGCTGGTTTCCCACTTCAAATCCGAATTACCCGGACGTATCATGCCTGCCCCCGTAATCAGACGTTGGTCTGTCCCGAGAATATAGTTATCAGCCACGCGGCCTAAACCAAATGTGCTAGAATAACCAAATGCGCCGATAGCATCATTTCCTAATTGTCCCCAACTGGCACGCACTTTCAAGCTATTGATTGCTCCGTCAGCATTAAAAAAAGACTCTTCAGAAATATTCCAACCGGCGGATACTGACGGGAAATTCCCCCATTTGTAAGAGGGCCCAAAATTAGATGAACCGTCACGACGAATACTTGCCGAAAACAGGTATTTATTATCAAATGAATAGTTTACCCTTCCCAAGTAAGAAGCTAAGGTATACATTGAGCCTGTACCCGTTCCCCTTCGTTCTGACTCAGAACTCGTGTTGATTACACGGATGGTTTCATTTTGAAATTCACGTGCTGTAATCGAAATCCAATCATTTGTATTTTTTTGTGCCGTTTGTCCGACAATGAGAGAAAGATTATGCCTGTCAAACGTCTTATTATAACTCAGCGTATTTTCAATCAACCAGTTGAGTCCCTGATCCTGCCTTTCGCTCAACACGGCCTGAGGGTTACTGTAAAAACCACGTTGTATTTTGGGTTGCCAAGTCGTCCCTCGATTAGATAGGAAATCTAAACCAATACTACTTTTGAATTTTAAACCTTCCATAATCTCGAATTCACCAAAGGCATTTCCATAGAGACGGAGATTATTCAAGTAGTTTTCCATCGACTTCGCTCTCAAATAGGGATTATCGCCCTGCGTGGAGTAAAATGCAGATGAGCCGCTGACAACATCCTCTCGTCCCAGAGTCGGGTAGAACTGCTGTGCAAGGTTGAAAATACCTAGTCTAAAATCTTCATTCCGTTGTCCCTTACCCTGTATATAAGAAAAAGCCAAGCTACCTCCGAAGTTCAGTCTATCTGTCGCTGTAAGATCTACATTGGCACGTCCGGTATAACGTTTATTCCACGTTTCCATTAAAGTGCCTTGTTGATCTCTATACCCTAGTGACAAGGCATTTCTTATTTTTTGGTTTCCACCCGTCAGCGACAAGTCCACATTATACATGGGTGCTGTACGAAATACTTCATCTATCCAGTTCGTTCCATGCCCGAAGCTACTTGGGTTTTCCCATTCGGGATTGGTTGCCATATTAGAGTTTTGATACAGCTCATTTGCCAATGTGGTAAACTGCTCCGCATTCAGAAATTTAGGCTGTCTCCATAAGTTCTGGAAACCGGTATAAGCATGTAAGTCCGCTGTGGTAACACCCTCTTTTCCTCTTTTAGTGGTAATGAGGATCACACCGTTTGCAGCGCGAGCTCCGTAGATAGAAGCAGCTGCCGCATCTTTTAATATCTCGATTGATTCAATATCATTGGGGTTGACGATCGACATACCGTCAATATTGTCTGTACTCCCGTTAATGGCTATATTCGATCCTCCGACCGGGAACCCATCGATGACATACAGCGGCTGATTTCCTCCTGTTGTCCCCACCCCTCTGATGCGTACAGAACTCGCCCCACCTGGTGCTCCTGTCGTTTGGTTAATGGTCACACCAGGCACTTTTCCCTGTATCGCACTAGTAAAGGATGAAGCAGCCACCTTTTCCAAGTCCGAAGATTTCACGGAAGATATAGATCCTGTCATTTCTGAACGGCGTTGGGTACCATATCCAACCACCACCACTTCGTCAATATTGCCTTGCTGAGTCGTCATCACCACGTGAAGTGTTTCAAGATTGGAGATTAGCATCTCATTTGGTACGTACCCAATATAAGAAAAAGAGAGTGTATCACCAATATTTACACCGACAACCTCAAATATTCCTTCCTGATTTGTTAAACCTAAGGATCTGCCATCTTTTGCAGACACCGTAACACCCGAGATCGGTTGTCCCGAGGTATCCACCACCCTTCCTTTTAATCTTTGTTGTATGGACTCCGACGTCCACCTGAATTTCACTATTTCCCCCGCAGCAAACACTATCTTCGCTAGTGCAAAAAACAATAAAATACATGTTAAACAGATTTTTCTTCTCATAGTAGTGTTTATTTGATTTCGTATAAATATATGTAACCCCATAATTTTGTTTATAAGTTTCACATGATGGGTACGTACACGAATATACATACCCCAATTGTAAAAAACCAATTTTACTTTAAAGAAAAAACGGCTCGCTATCTGTAACACTACAGACAGCGAGCCGGCTCTCTTGTCATCTACTTTTACCAATGTTTTGATGAGATTTGTGATCAAAAAAACACATGGGTTATCTTCTCGATGACTTTAATTACTCTCCTCCTCTATCGTTTTAGCTTCCTCTAGTGCCTTGGTAGTCAAATAATACTTCGCCAGTATAAACGATTTTTCCCATGCAGGTAAAACACCGTCCTTCCGATATTGTATGAATCCGTCCAATACCTTTGCGAAATGATCTTCATGGCTAAGGTACAGGTTTTCAGGAATGACAATTTTGTAAGCTTCGGATACTTTTTCTGCCGTTAAACCCGGCAGACCGTCCATTGCTCGCAAAACATCTCCCAACTGGCTTGCAAAGTCGCCCGTATCCTCTTTCGACGTGATAAAAACAGCTGTTTTACCCTTTTCATCAGGTTTAATCTCTATTTTCAACCGATTAGTTAGAAAGTGTGCATAAAACTGATCTCCTCTCCCATCCAACGACTCCGCGTGCCATCTCACATCAATGGAAACCGGCACTCCTTTAAAGGTATACTCCATTCTTCCATTGCTAAAAACATCGATACGGTCATTGTCAACCACATGCTTTTGCAATACAGATGGAAAGACGGGTAATCCAGTCGACTTTTGAAACTGTTCCTTCGACAGGCTAGTTTTCCATCGTTGTGAACTAGTAAGTTTCACCTCTTGATTGACGTCGATAACCGTTTCTGATGATAACATCCATTGTACCAAATCGATATAGTGTGTCGTGACATCGACAAGCCCCTCGCCTTGCTTTTCCGTATCAAAAAATAATGCCGGACGTAAAAGTGGCTTACCGGAAACATCCTTGATAAAGTGATGCACACTTTGGAATAGAATCGCCACCTTATCATCCTCCCCCATTAATAATCCACCCGAAAACTCTTCGTTATTCAGCAGCGATTTGACAATTTGGTTTTTTACATCGTATCGTTCTGTCATCATATCGTAAACCAATACCTGCTCTTTCTCTCCATCCCCTTCTATCAAAGCCTTCAGTTTACGATAACCGGCAGCATCGATGACCAAGGGCTTGTCAGCAAAAACATCTCGCCCGTGCTGAACAGACTTTTGGATGTAATCTATCTTCCGCTGATTATCCCCAGCCAGCACGACAACATTCCCTGCTGTTGGATCAAATGCTTTTTCCAAAAAGTCCGCGCCAAAATAATCGATAATCTTCCATTGTGTCGGCTCACTCTCCCGCGTATTATATTGCGTGATCAGTTGTTTATATCCTTCCACTGCGGCACTGGAATCTGCAAATAAATGCACGACTGAATCGATACCAGGATGAATATGTTTCTGCACTAAAGCCGCATGAAAATGCTGCGGGTCGATAACTGTCAATTTCGCTTTCTCTTCCTTTTTTTTGTTAGAAGGATTTTCACCGGCACATCCAACTCCGCAAAGCAGGATTATTAGTAAAGAAAAATAGCTTAATGTTCTCATCTTACAAACTCCATTTTCTAATTTTATGCCCATAAACTGCATAATACACGAGATATAGATAGCAAGGAAATAATACCCAATACGCTTCGCGTAAACCATACCCATCGGCAAAATAACCGTAAATCATAGGTAAGATAGCGTTACCACACAGCCCCATGATCATCAATGATGCACCGACTTTGGTAAACCTGCCGAGTCCATCCAGAGCTAACGGCCAGATCCCCGCCCAAGTTAGTGAGTTAGATATGCCCAGCAAGGTAATGAACCAAATAGAGATATCTGCAGTATGTCCCAAAAACGTAACCTCTCCTTTGGCATAAACAATAAGCAAAGAAAGTACAGCACCTAATACCGTAACAATCCTCAGTAGCGTCGTTTGACTGATGTATCTCGGTGTAACAGCTATTCCCAAGAAATAACCTATAATAGCCATGGCCAATGTATACGAGGGAAATACTTTAGCCTCCACAAGAGAAATGCCCATGGATCCCGCATAATTAATAATAGTATCGATAGAGATAACCTGTGCACCCACATGGATAAAGATAGCTACCGCCCCCAGGACGAGGTGTGGAAACTGAAAGATACTAGTTTTACCATTATTCGTCTCCGCAACTTCTTCACTCTCTTCATCTGTATTGATCTCGGGGAGTGGTGAATACCGAACACCGAGACCAATTAATAGCATGGCACAACCCACCACCGCATACGGGACAATAACCCGACGAATCAATTCATCAAGTGCAGCACTTCGATCTGTATCTGTCATTTCAGCAAGACTATCAAACATAGCTTGATCTGTTGGGCGCAGTACCGCGGCGGCAAACAATAACGGGGCTAAAATCCCTGCAAATTTATTACAGATTCCCATAATACTGATCCGTTGTGCAGCACGTTCCTTGGGGCCCAAAATCGTTATATAAGGGTTTGCAGCTGTCTGCAGAATAGCCAGTCCCACGCCGATGGTAAATAGCCCCATCAGAAACAACTCATATGTACGGGTCATCGCCGCCGGTATAAATATAAATGCACCAACCGCCAATGCAAGAAACCCAACCATCATACCTTTCTTGAAACCAACAGCTTTTAAAAGATAGGAAGATGGTACAGACATTACAAAGTAAGCAATGTAAAAAGCAAATGCTACCAAATAAGATTGGAAGTGTGTCAATTCACAAGCAATTTTAAAATACGGTATCAGAATGGCGTTTATCCACGACAAAAAACCGAAAATAAAGAATAACAGAGCAATAATACCAATAGAAATATTTGTTTCCTTTTTGGTTAAGCTTCCCACTGTTTTTAAAGTTGTTGCGCTCATCCTTTATTTATATTTTAGGTTCCCAGCCTTTAGCATATTCCCTTGACCAAAACTCCTGCATGATTTTTTTGTCATTAAGTATATGGCCATTAGATGGGTCTATTTCCAGCTGCTTACCAGAGCGCAAAGCGATATTACCCAATTGTACCAAAAGCGTACTCTGATGACCGCTAACAATATCCGAATTTAGATTTCCTCCGTTGTTGATAGCCGAAAACATATTCTGTATATGAATCGCGTCCAATTGCTGAGAAGGGTTTGTGAGACTGGTCGTATCAATCGGTCTTGAGTCTTTTACTTCTTTTACCAGTTTTCCCTTTACGTCAAATATTTTATAGGAGTTGGCCCCGTCTATCTGCAAAGAACCATTAGATCCATAAAACATAACACCAACATTCGATCCTTCCGTTGGAGTCCTATTACAACTTCTACCTTCCCATGTAATTAATTTATCCGGACCAAACTCGATACTGATTACTTGAGTATCCGGGGTCTCCCAATCATCTTGATATGCGTAGCGCCCACCGTTCGAACTCACCCGAGTCGGGTAATCAACCTGTAGCCCCCAACGTGCTAGATCCACCATATGTGTACCATTATTCAATGCTTCACCCGTACCCCAATGCCAAAACCAGTGCCAGTTATAATGGATGAGGTTATCTTGAAAATCTCTTCGCGGAGCAGGTCCTTGCCATAGATCAAAATCGAGCCACTCCGGGACAGCCACTTTCTTCCCGACACCTATAGACGGACGATCATTGGAATACCATGTTTTAGCATAAAACACCTTTCCAATTGTGCCATTGTGTACTTCTTGGATACCCTTTACCACATTTGGCCAGGACCGCCGCTGGTTACCCATCTGGATAACGTTTTTATGCTTATTTACCGAATTAATCAGCAACTCACCCTCTCTCGGATTGTGTCCGCATGGCTTTTCTAAATAAACATGCTTTCCGGCCTGAGAAGCCAAGAGAGCAGCTGGAGCATGCCAATGGTCAGGAGTAGCAACGACTAGCACGTCTACATCCTTACTTTCCAGCGACTTTCTGAAATCCGAAAACCCCTTTGCAGTGGTTTGCTGGTATTTTGCCAGTCCCTTTATACACTTATCTATGGCGCGGCTATCCACATCGCACACATGGATGATTTCGCTATTAGGCTGGGCGGCAAAATTTTGCGCTAACGCATTTCCTCTCGCATTAACTCCCATCATCGAAATGCGTAACCTATTATTCGAGCCAATAATGTTATTATAGCTTTTCGCACTAAATGCAGGCAATACACCTCCTACACCAATCGCTGCCGACGCAATCAATGTCTTTTTAAGGAAATCTCTTCTTGAATTATTATTCATAACAAATTATTTTATAATATGATTTAAGTCAATTGAACGGCCATTAGAAAACTTACTGACATCTGCTGCCTCAATAAATGCACAAATTTCTAACGTCTCTTTGCTATCAAAGGGTACAACTTTGGTGTCAAAAAATTCGACAATTCTCTCCAATAACGGGTTATAACCGTTAAATGCTCCCAACGCTACTGTAGCCTTTTCACAGTAAACCGTACCACCGTATGCATTTTTACCTTGGCGAGTACCACGAACTACACCGATACGACTGTCCTCCCATACACCAACAATAATGTCCGAACCCGCTGTATGTGTTCTAGATAAAGATTTACATCCTATTCCCATGGCAGCAAAAAGCATTTCCACGCCGTGGATACCATACCAAAAAAAGTCCGGATGACTCGGATCTAACGCCGCTGGGCTATATACATCCGCACCCAACACTTTACCGTATTTACCCTCGATAACATCTTGCATTCCATCTATGTATCGGAGAGACGACGACGAAAAGAACGGCGTTTTATACTGTTCGGAAAGCTCGAAAATTCGTTGTGCATCGGCATAGGAAGCAGCTAATGGCTTATCGATGAAAAGTACTTTGTTGGCTTTCAATACTTCCTCCGCCTGTTCCAGATGAAGGCGTCCATCGTTCGTCTCCAGCAAAACGAAATCTACCTGCTTCAACAACTCTTTAATAGACTTTGTAATCTTGACCCCATGTGTTTTGATATCTTCCGTAAATTTCGGTATACGATCTGTGGCAGATGGAATAGTCTTCGTACCATAGGGGTAAGCAGCGACTACCTTATATCCTCTATACTGTTCGGGATTCGAATTAATAGATTTTGTAAAAGCTACCGAATGAGAGGTATCCAATCCAATAATACCTATGCGCTTTCTGCTTTGAGAGGTTGTCGATAGGGAAAAAGCGGAAGCTTGATTTGCGGCTAGCCCCAACATCGCTAAGGAGCTTGCTCCTATGAAGTCTCTTCTAGTAAGGTTTTTCATGTCAACGGTTTATCTTGTTATTGTATAAATATATAAAATTGTGTACGTAACCGAAAATATTTTTAAAAAATTGATTCATTTTATTTTCTCTCGTTCTTTTTCTGCGGTTGCTTTCTCGCGGCGTCATTCAGTATGTCTTCTATATACAATCTTCCCTTTCACCATCGTATATTGGACCTGAAAACTATTGTCTAAGATAACAATATCCGCATCTTTTCCGATATCGATAGATCCCTTCTCTTCCTCGACCTTCATCACCCGTGCTGGATTCATCGTGATCATGCGGATAACTTCTATCAAAGGGATATCCCCTAAATTTAACATCGTCCTAACTAATCTATCTGTAGTGGCCACACTTCCCGCAAATGCAGTTCTATCTTTAAGTTTAGCTACGCCGTCTTCCACAAGCACCTCTATACCATCGTCGTAGCTCCCGAGTATTGATATTGTATCGTCGGTTCCGGCCGCACGCATGGCATCCGTTATCAATACCATTTTTTCTGGTCCTTTTATTTTATAGATCAATTTCAATAATGGATCAGGAAGATGCACACCGTCCGCAATAAGTTCGACATCAAAATCGTCAATTAAATAGCCTGCTTCTACAACCCCAGCATACCGAAAAGCATCCCGCCTCGTAACCCCAGACATAGCTGAATAAAAATGGGTCATCAGATTATATCCCACCTGATGCGCCTTCTCTACATCTTCGTAAATGGCATCCGTATGGGCGATGGCGGCAATGATATCATTCGCGACCAAGTATTCTCCAAATGCCAATGCCCCCTCCAATTCTGGGGCCGCACTCCATCGAACGATACTTTTGTACTTATCTATCAAAGCTTTATATTCATCTGGATCAGGATTCCGTATATATCTGGGATCCTGTGCTCCTCGCTGGCTTTGTGCAAAATAGGGTCCCTCTAGATGAATACCCAATAAGTCTGCCCCATCCTTAGCGTATTTTTTTACGCTTTCATAGCTCTGTAATGTCTCTTCCAATCGGTCTGTCGTCGTTGTCAGCGTAGTGGGAACAAGGGAAGTTGTGCCAAATCGCGCATGAGTTTTTGCTATTTGAATAAAAGCTTTTTCTGTCCCATCCATAAAATCATACCCACCTCCACCATGGATATGGATATCAATAAAACCTGGAGAAAGATATTGCTGATTCACATCAATCTGCGTATATCCGTCATATTTATCCAGATATAAAAGCTCATATGCTGGAATTACAGACTTGATTTTACCATTCTCTACTAACACTCCGCCATCTATTATGGTCTGTTGTAAGATTATTTTTGCATTATAAAATAACGTCGGTTTCGCCATTTTAGGTTTATTTTTATTTCCTGTGTACGTACACGAAGGTACAAATTTTTTCTATTTATCAAAATTTAACCTAAAAAAGTTACATTTTTTTCATTACCTCCTAGCTATCGATAGCTCCTGTATAAATCCGTAGTTTAGAGTTTTGTCAATCCTACACTTAAATAACGTAAAGATTCCTATTTTTGCCGTTATGACAACAATAGCGGAATTGAAGGAAGAACTTTTAGGGAAAACCTACCCCGAACGGGTAGAGATTTCACAGGAACAAATCGTGGTAAATACGGACACCTTCCTAAAGATACAATTTCTCGAAGTAGAAGCTTGGAAAAAAGATTTAGAAAAATGTCCGGCTTATTTACGACTTATCAAATTCCGGGAAGCCGTAAAACAGTATAAATGACGTCATTTTGATTGCACTAATTGAAGCGAAAGCTCATTCAGGAGTGCTTTTGCATCGTTGAGATCCTGATTCCAAGTCTCGTTACGCTGCGTAATTTTCAATTTCTGAATACTCTTTTCTAACCGATCCAAATTTACTTGATCAGCTTTACCCTCTAGCGCTTGTTTTACAACCTGAATCTTCGCATAGTCTTGAAGTCCTTCTAATAAACGCTCGTAACGAATCGAGCTTCTGGCATTTGGATATACGATATAGGTATCTCCTGCCGGCCAAGTACGGAACCGAGAGTCCACCAATGGATTTTCTACCCACGAGTTAAACGCCCAACGCAGCATACCATCAAAATGCGCAGCTTCAGCAAACCACGCCACAAGGACAGATTCCGCGGGGTCTGAAAATGTAAATTGATTAGGAAACGCATTACCGCAATAGATATAAAACGTCGTATTCAATCCCCGTGATTGGCGGTCTTTAAGATCCTCTTCCGAAAACGGGTGACCCATTGCAATACTAACGTCATCGCTATTCGGATAACGTTGATAAGTTTTCTGATTATCAGCATACGAAACGCCCAATTCTGGAGATACTTTTTGTAATAACGATAAAGCACCATCCACTTCTTCCCTCGTTCGTTCATCAATGGCAATATTCGTTTTTTCCAACCACCCTTTTTCTCGGAGATGCGCTACGAAATCCTTTAAGAATGGTGTCCATAACTCCTCAAATACAGGCGTACCCGGTTTCGCTTCCACATTGACCAATTCGCCAATCGCCTCATCTCGATAATGGATCTCATTATTCCACGGAATAATAGAATAACAATTGATCATCTTGTTAACTCCTAGATCCATCATCAACTGCACCCATTTATCAAACACACTGTAGTCATATTTCCATGAGCCGTCTTTTTGCTTTGCCCAGACAATCATATCCGCATACGGGTCGAATGTTTGCACATTCCATGGATCTTTATTAAGTGTTGCTGTAATTACCTTTTGTCCTATATCTGCCAACATCTGCATCTGCGGTTTTAACGCCTCAAAATGTTCTTCAGACCACATTTCTAATCCTTCTACACGTGCCACTGCCGAGGGGTGTTGCCACTGGTCCAAATGGTAAGTCCATTCTGATGGCTTTGGTAAGAGTTGATCGATCACGTGCAGAGAAAGTCCCAGTTCCTGTGTGGGTGACTCAAGCCCCTCTACTAGCACTTTTGCTGTATAGTTTCCTGGTTTCGCGTCCTCTGGAATACGGATCGTTATCCAAACAGGCCGTACTTTCTTAGCTTCCAGATTGAAAGAAGTTAAATTATCCAACATATCGGCAGAAAGCGAAGCGGCAAAATCTTCCGGCTTACGATGACCACATCCATCCGCAAACTCATCAGTCATCACGTAACGGACAAAACGGGCAGAGGTAACATCAGCAGGCAGATCAGCACCGTCCTCGGTGCGAAATTCTGTTATTGCCACTTTTACGTCCGCAATTTCCGTATTTGTCCACAACAACAATTGAGCGGAAACACGTTCTCCCCGCCATCCTGTCAAAGACTCCTGCTTTTCGAGCGCAAAGTCTGGCGCTATCGATTTCGGGAAACGCTTGTCAATCGTCACGAAAGACGTCTGTAATCCGTTTTTTACGTTAGACCAGTCAGACAATGTATCTGCCGTCGGATCAGGCAATTCTTCAAAATCAACCAACTCGAAAGGAGTTTTACGCGTCTCATCCGGTTTATTTTCCGCGCAGGCAGAAACCATGATCAATAAGATAGTATGGTATAAAATAGTTTTTAACGTCCTCATACTTAAGTTTATCATATATAAATTAATTTAAACCTAACGAAATTGCCGAGTACATGCAAGCGTTGTTGCAACACAATCGATTGCTTAAAAAATGTTAAGAACCACAGCGACGAGATTTTGGATCCGTGGAGATGCTCATCCATACCATTAGAGACGAATACCAATGACTAAAAGAACAAAAGAAAAGCGTATCTTTGCAGGATGATTAATGTCTCTAATTTATCCCTCCGTTTTGGGAAACGTATATTATTTGAAGATGTAAACCTGAAATTTACTCCTGGAAACTGTTATGGTATTATCGGTGCTAACGGTGCCGGTAAATCAACGTTCCTAAAAATCGTTTCGGGTGATGTTGACCCTACGTCAGGTTCCGTGTCGTTTACACCAGGAGAACGTATGTCGGTCTTAAACCAAAACCACTACGAGTTCGACGAGTTTACAGTGCTTGAAACCGTAATGATGGGCAACCAGGAACTGTACAAGGTGATGAAAGAAAAAGATGCCATTTACATGAAGGAAGACTTTACCGACGCTGACGGTGAACGCGCTGGTGAGCTAGAAAGTCTTTTTGCCGAAATGGATGGATGGAATGCCGAAAGTGATGCTGCAACCTTGCTGAGTAATTTAGGCATACAAGAGAATTTACATTATAAATTAGTAAAGGAGCTTGACGGTAACGAAAAGGTTCGCGTTCTTTTGGCGCAGGCTTTGTTCGGCAAGCCAGACATTTTGATTCTCGATGAGCCTACCAACGACTTGGACATTAATACCATTGCGTGGTTAGAAGATTTTCTTGCGGGATACGAGGCCATTGTTTTAGTGGTTTCACACGACCGTCACTTCTTAGACCATGTTTGTACACATATTGTGGACATCGATTTTGGTAAGATGAATATTTACACCGGTAATTATAGTTTCTGGTATGAATCATCCCAATTGGCATTGAAGCAACGTGCGGATCAGAACAAAAAAATGGAAGATAAAGTGAAGGAGTTACAGGAATTTATACGCCGTTTCTCTGCCAATGCTTCCAAATCCAAACAAGCTACCTCGCGTAAAAAGGCTTTGGATAAGCTCAATGTGGAGGATATCAAACCCTCCAACCGTAAATATCCGGCTATCATGTTCAACCAAATGGACCGTGAACCAGGCGACCAGGTATTAAATGTAGAAAACTTAAGCAAAACTGTTGGCGGGGAAACCTATTTTAAAGATGTTACCTTCATGATCAATAAAGGCGACAAAATCGCCTTATTATCAGAAAACTCTTTGATAACCACAGCTTTTTATGATATACTATCCGGTCGCGATAAAGATTTTGACGGAGAATTCAAATGGGGCGTTACCATCACCCCAACCGATATGCCTATTGAAAACGCCGAGTACTTTGAAGGTCACAATGAAAATCTCGTAGATTGGCTTCGCAACTACACCTCAAAACCTGAAGCAGACGAACAATTTATTCGCGGATTCTTAGGAAAAATGTTGTTTTCAGGAGAGGAAGTCTTGAAAAAAGTATCCGTCTTATCCGGTGGAGAAAAGATGCGCTGCATGTTCTCCAAAATGATGCTTCAAGGCGCCAATTTTCTTCTCTTCGATGAGCCGACAAACCACCTTGATTTGGAATCTATCACGGCGTTGAATAACGGCATGTTAGATTTCAAAGGTTCGATGTTGTTCACATCACGGGACCACGAATTGACACAAACAGTAGCGAACCGCATCATTGAACTTACGCCTAAAGGGGTAATTGATAAATTAATGTCTTATGATGAATACATCAATTCCGACGTTGTAAAAGCACAACGCGAAGAGATGTACGGCAAAAACATAGCATAAGAACGATATCATCAGCGCTTTATCTAGCATAAAAAATAAGGGGGAATGTACGTTTCCCCTTATTTTTTAGTACTTTGGCTTTCTAAACTTATAAAAGAAACCATGAGACTAAACACATTGTCCTCGCTAATATTGTTAGCGGGAATTGCTTTTTTATCTTGTTCGTCTGGAACAACTTCGTCAACCACACAGGTAGAAGACACCCTTCAGGATACCCTTGGTTATCCTGAAGAACATTTAAACTGGAAATTAGGCGCACAAGCCTACACCTTTAGATTGTTCACATTTGCTGAAGCATTAGATAAGATCGACAGCGCTGATTTACGGTTTGTTGAAGCTTTTCCAGGACAAATTGTGGGAGCTGGAAATGAGGAAAAGTTCACGTATACGCTCTCGGAAGAAGGACGTGATCTCGTACGGAAACTCTTAGCCAGCCATAATATTACATTACATGCTTTTGGTGTAGTTAACGGCAAAGATGCGGACGAATGGGAACAGATTTTTGCATTTGCCCAAGACATGGGTGTGAAGGTGATTAACTGTGAACCTAAAGAGGAACATCTGGATATTGTATCCACCCTGTGCGACAAATACGACATCTACGCTGCGATTCATAACCACCCAGAACCTAGTACCTATTGGAAACCCGAGGTCATTTTAGCGGCATTGGAAGGAAGAAGTTCAAAAATGGGCGCTGCAGTCGATGTTGGTCACTGGATGCGCTCGGGGTTGGATCCCGTGGAGTGTCTACAAAAATTAGAAGGCAAGATTATACATTCGCATTTTAAAGATTTAAACACTTTCGGCGATAAAAAAGCACACGACGTACATTGGGGAACAGGTAAACTTCCTATTAATGAAGTTATCGAAGAACTAAAAAGGCAAAACTTTGACGGGATGCTTTCTGCAGAATACGAATACAACTGGGAAAATAATCAAACCGATGTTGCTCAGAGTATTCGTAATTTTCGTGAGCTAATATCAGCATCGGCTAATTAACCCAGTTCTTATAAAAATTTTCCTGCGGTGGTCGACTTAAATCGATAAGATAGCCGTTGACCACCGCATATTTTAACATCGTTCCATTTCCTAGAAAGAAATTGCTGGTTCCTGTCAGTACGATGGAAGGAGTAGGTATAAATTCACTATGGGCAGAAACCACCAAAGGAAGCGTATGTAAACGGTCCTTTCCTCTGGATGCGACCTGGATAGCAATATAGCCCTCTTTCAACAACTCCCAGGCCCTATCATTATTCATATCGTCAACCGTTCGGAGAACCTGAGGATAAACTTTTCCCTGCACGAATTTCAATCCGTCAGCATCCAATTCGTCATAACCAAACGTACCTTCCAAATCGCCTATATCTTCTATCCAACCCCGTACACAATAATCCCGTTCCACAGTCAATTCGGCCCGGCGGATAGCAATATCTGTCTTTAACGGTATACTATCCGTTCCCAGATCGATCTGACGGATGATCACATCATGCAGTTGAGAAGCATTGAAAGGTATATCATCATAGGCTTTATAATCGTACTTTTTATACGAATCCTGCGCTATTTCCAACAAAGCGTTTAAGATAATAGCAAAATTAAACCGTCTTATTTCCTGTTTTTCAGGATCGCCCTTTAAGCCGCCTGATTCAATTAACACCGTACTCGCTCCCCATGCTTGGAAATTGTCACCAAAACCACGTGGCGAATGCGTATCATCATACTTCGCAACTGCGTCAGGAATGTATTGCTGCAAGAGGTTATTCATCCCCACAATCAACTGCATAGCTCCTTTCCGAACATCGTTCACGTCCCTTTCTGTGTTATACGCCGGAGCAAGCACCGCTATCGTTACCGGATTTTTCGTTCCGGGCACATTATAATATATGCTCTGGTCGTGTAGGTTAAACCCGTAATTTGGCTTAATCTCTTCCGCCATTCGTCGCAAGAGTCTCGCCTCTACTGTCTGATTGGCGCGTGCATCGCGATTCAAATCAATGTATTGCGCATTTCGTCGTATAAAACGTTCCGCACCGTCGGGATTAAGCATGGGAATAAAATGAATAGTCAAGTTATCCTTAAGGCAGTCGCGGATAGAATCAAAACCATCATCCTCGCCTTCCAAGAAATTGAAGATGTCAAACAAGGCCATCGTTGCAGTAGGTTCATCACCGTGCATCTGCGACCACAGCATCACTTTTTTCTCTCCGTTGCCATATTGTAGTTTATATATTTCTCGGTTTTCCACCGATTTTCCTATTTCATCTACCTGCAACGTCCCTGCCCCATCATGCACTTCTACTAAATCTACAATATCCTGATGCTTAAAACGCCTATGCGTTAAAACAGTTTCTTTATACTTTTTATGTAAACTGTTATAGTCAGTCGTATCCAACGTCATGCCCTCTGCATATCTATTTGATTCATCCGTCATCGCGGTCTGATTACAAGACTGGAGACATAGGAGTATACCTAGAAGAAATAGCACTCTTTTCATAACATTTCAATAACGTTATACTTTGTACATCGAGACATGCCTCCATGTGTTTCTATCGATTAAACAATAACCGATGTCCCGTACCCACCTCAATAATCTTGCCATCTGTATAGGCCATATTTCCAGATACGATGGTATGCCTTATGGTGGACGAAAACGTATGCCCTTCGAACGGCGACCAACCGCACTTAGATAGGATGTTACCTTTAGAAACCTCATAAGGTTGATTCAAATCCACTAACACCAAATCTGCCCAATAACCCTCTCTGATAAAGCCCCTATTTTCCACCTGAAACACCTCAGCCGTATTATGAGCCGTTTTTTGCACCACTTGCTCTAATGTAATTTTACCCTGTTTTACAAGATCCAACAACGCTTGGAGTGCGTGCTGCACCAACGGACCGCCCGATGGCGCCTGCGCATAAGGTTTCGATTTTTCTTCGAATGTATGAGGGGCGTGGTCGGTGGCAATGACATCAATATGTCCATCTAATACAGCCTGGAAAACGCCATCCCTGTCGGCGGCTGTTTTCACCGCCGGATTCCATTTAATAAAATTTCCCTTTTCTACATAATCCGCATCAGAAAACCAAAGATGATGTATACAAGCTTCGGCGGTAATTTTTTTCTCCCTTAAAGGCGTAGAACTAACAAACAATGCTGTCTCTGCCGCTGTCGAAATATGCAATATATGAAGACGGGTATCATGCTTTTTGGCAAGTTCTACCGCTTTAGAAGAAGAAAGATAACAAGCCTCTGCTGTCCGGATCAGCGGATGCATAAATGGCCGGAGACCATCTTCTCCATATTTTTCCTTAAAGGCTTGAAGATTGCGCTGTACAGTTGCTTCGTCTTCACAATGCACGGCAATCAATGTCGGTGCTTCCGCAAAAATCTTCTCCAGCGTTGCCTCATTATCAACCAGCATATTACCGGTGGAGGAACCCATAAAAATCTTGATTCCACATACATCACGTGGGTTTGTTTTTAAAACCTCGTCTAGATTGTCGTTGGCTGCTCCCATAAAAAACGAATAATTTGCCAACGATTTTTCGGCAGCAATATCGTATTTTTCCTGTAACAATTTTTGGGTTAACGTATTAGGAATAGTATTGGGCATTTCCATAAACGACGTCGTTCCTCCCGCAACCGCAGCCCTACTTTCATGCCAGATATCCGCTTTATAGGTCAGTCCTGGTTCACGAAAATGTACCTGGTCGTCGATCAATCCTGGCAACAGGTGTAAACCTTGCGCATCTACCGTTTGTTCAGCAGCATGATTAATTTCCTCCGCGATCATTTCGATCCGTCCGTTACGAATATACACATCGCCCAAAAAAGTCTTTCCTTCGTTGACAATTTGTGCGGATTTTATAAGAATTGACATGTTTATATCTATGAGTTATAAATTACCTATCCACTTCGCCTAGCACAATATCGATAGAGCCTAGTATCGCGATTAAGTCTGCTATAAGCTGCCCTCTTCCTAACTCCGGCAAAACCGAAAGATTATTAAAGCTAGGACCTCGCGCTTTCACCCGTCGCGGCACATCCGTTTTCTCTTGCGTTACAAAGTGAAATCCGAGTTCTCCTTTCGGGTTTTCCGCCCGAATGTAATATTCCTGTGCTTTCAAGTTCACCTTTTTCGGAACTAATCCGCGGGGGTCGAAATCCGGCGTCCGTTTAAAATCTGTCTGAAGCCTACGCAGACATTGTTCGATTATTTTTACAGACTCCGTCACCTCGTCAACCCGAACCTTATATCGATCCCAACAATCCCCAAGCGTTCCCATCTCTCCTTTTCCAATTGGAATTTCAAACTCTAGTTCCGGGTAAACACTATAACCATCCACCCTACGCAAATCCCACTTGATACCAGAGGCGCGTAACATCGGCCCGCTGCAACCATAATTAATCGCTACATCAGCAGGCAGAGCTCCAATATTTGCTGTCCGCGAAATAAATATCTGGTTATTGGATAACAAATCATCCAACTCCACCAATTTAGGTTTAAAATAATCTACAAATTCCTGACAGCGCTCTTCAAATCCCACGGGCAAATCATAAAATAAACCACCCACCCAAATATAATTGTAGAGCATACGTGACCCTGAAGCCCACTCTAACATATTCATGATATGTTCTCGATCCCGAAAACACCACATAAAAGGTGTAAACGCCCCAATATCTATACCATAAGTACCAATGGCGATTAAGTGCGACGCAATACGGTTAAGTTCACAAACCAACACCCGTATATACTCTACCCGCTTAGGCAATTTATCTTCTATCTTGAGCATCCGTTCCACCCCCATCACGAACGCAT
Source organism: Sphingobacterium arenae (assembly GCF_014692505.1). Taxonomy (GTDB): domain Bacteria; phylum Bacteroidota; class Bacteroidia; order Sphingobacteriales; family Sphingobacteriaceae; genus Sphingobacterium; species Sphingobacterium arenae. The sequence goes on from NZ_JACNYK010000002.1 coordinate 473,476, forward strand.
GACTATTGTTCATGGACGATAAATAATCCAATCGGTCCGTAAACGGAATAGCCTTTCCATAATTCATTGATTCCGCGTGCTTGTCAAAACAGCGATGCAGATAGCCGAGATGCGGAATAATATCTCTAACAACCTCTCCATCTGTAATAAGTTCCAAACGGAGCACACCATGTGTAGAAGGGTGTTGAGGTCCCATATTAATGACCATCTCTTGGGGTGTTATTGCGGCAAGCTTCTTCTTATAATTTTCCAGTCCTTCAGTATAACTTGTCATCTCCTTCTATTTAATGGCTATTCCATGATAGGTATCCGCATCTTCGTAATCCTTACGTAAAGGATATCCCTGCCAATCGTCAGGCAGCAAAATACGTCTCAAATCCGGATGCCCCGTAAAAAATATTCCCATCAGATCAAACGCCTCTCGTTCGTGCCAATCAGCAGTACGCCAAACCGTAGAAACAGAAGGAATCTCCGGCAAATTGTCAAGTTGGCGGTCGTTCTCCATTTCTACTTTTAATGTTAACTGCGTTTGGTAGGGAATAGATGCCAAGTGGTACACTACACCAAACCGTTGTTCAGGGAAATAATCTACAGCAGAAATATTAGAAAGAAAATCAAAATAGTATCCCTCCGTATCGCGCAGCAAAAAAGCAGTTTCCACTAGATCGTCCACACGGATAACCAAGACAGGTTGTAAGTGCTCTTCTTCCAGACGAACAATAGCCTGTTCGCCCATATTGGTAATGATTAAATCTTTTATTTTGCTTATCATGTACTACGGTGCTAATCGTTGTATAATCCAGTCTCCCTGCCGGAAGACATATTCGATTCGGTCGTGCAAACGGTTACTTCTACCTTGCCAAAATTCCATCCGCAACGGGCTGACCAAGTATCCTCCCCAAAAAGCAGGGCGCTCTATAGTGACGTTATCAGCATATTCTGCTGTCAACTCATCTACACGTGTTTCCAACATTTTTCTATCTGAAATGACTTGACTCTGCGGAGAAGCAACCGCTCCAATACGACTTCCTCTCGGGCGCGATGCAAAATACTCATCCGAATCTTCCGAAGGCAACTTCTCTGCCCAACCCTCAATGCGTACCTGTCTCTGCAGTTCGGGCCAAAACAACAAAAGACTAACTTTCTTTTGCTTTGCCATCGCCTGTCCCTTTTTACTATGATAATTCGTAAAAAAGCTAAAGCCCGCAGGTTTTATATCTTTTAAAAGAACCACCCTCGAAGAAGGGAAACCGTCGTCGCCGATAGTAGCCAACACCATCGCATTTGGTTCGAGGACTTCAGCATGACGCGCTTCGTCAAACCAGCGTTGAAACTGCTCTATCGGATTGGATAGCACTTCGTTTTCATCCAATTTATATTTACAATAATCTTCCCTTATAGCTGCAATATCTTTATGGATAATGGACATGGGTAATATATGTTGATGCAAACACAAACTTAATCAAAAGCCATGGGATTCATAAGGTGTACGGTCAAAAAATTGCTTTTTCAGGAAAAACAACCTATATTGAAACAAGTTTTAGATGAAAGGGTTCTTATTATGTTTAATACGCACGCACCTCAAAAAGGAAGTTTACTACTCTCCGAACCGTTTATGCTTGACAACAATTTCGAAAGATCTGTTATTTTACTATGCGAACACGACATCATTGAGGGTACGATGGGTGTTATCGTCAATAATCGTTCTTCTCTACTTTTATCGGATGTTATACCCGATATAGAAAACGCGCAATTTCCTTTATATATCGGCGGACCAGTAGGCGTAGAAGCCTTATTTTTTCTGCACAAAGTTCCCGAAAAGATCGATGGCGGCATCGAGCTGGTCGATGGTATTTACTTTGGCGGAGCATTTGAACAGATACGGCTTCTGGTAAACGATCATCTTCTTCAGCCCGACGAAATTAAATTTATACTGGGGTACGCCGGATGGACGCCGGGTCAATTAGACGATGAAATAACCCAAAACAGTTGGGCTGTACACAATAAATTTCCTACAGATTTACTTTTACTCCAAGACGGCGAAGATCTATGGAAACAAGCGCTTATAAGCCTCGGCCCGAAATATGCCCACGTCGCCAATTTCCCCAAAAGCCCAGATTTAAACTGAGGATTTTTGGGAAGCCACCTTATTTATCAAAGGATGACTTCCCATGCTTTACTTTATAGAACTTCACGCCAAACAAAAATATAACGATATAGCTCACTATGGGGAGATAGTAAGATACCGCTATATTTGTATCCGCAACCAAACCCATTAAAAACGGAAAAACTGCAGCACCAACAACCCCCATCGAGATAAACGACGAGGCCTGTTGCGTATGTCCGCCTAAATTCTTGAGCCCTAAACTAAAAATCGTCGGAAACATGATGCTAAAGAAAAAGTTGATGGATAGCAGCGCGGCAAACGAGACCCACCCCCAACCCTGCGCGACCAAGATACACATAAAGACATTGGCCAGCGCGAATATAGCTAATAGCTTATTTGCAGCAATATATCGCATCAGAAATGTACCTATAAAACGTCCTAACAACATGGTTCCCATAAAAAGCACGAGGTAGCTCCCCGCTTTTTCATCAGAGAAGCCCATGACCTCATGACCATAATTAATAAAAAATGCCCACGTGCCTCCCTGTGCTGCCGCATTAAAAAACTGGGCGATCACAGCCCACACAAAATGCCTATGCTGGAAGAGCTTCTTATCTGGCGACACGTCCACATTAACAGCCTCAAGATCCACCGCTTCCTCGGATTTATGTGGATCCACCAATGTCGGAATTTTCACAAAAGAAAAGCACACGGCAATTAATATAATCACAGCACCGATACCGATATATAAATTCTTAACCGAGTCCAGCCCCTCCGTGGGAATATTATAGCTTCCCCGTAGTAAAAAATACGTTCCCAGCGCCGGCCCGATCATGGTACCCACTGCGTTAAATGCCTGCGCAAAATTGACCCTTCTATCGCTGCTCCGCTGATCCCCTAAGGATGCCATGAAAGGGTGTGCTACGGTTTCTAATGTTGCCAAACCACATCCCAGCACGAATAGCGCTATCCGAAAAAAACCGAACGACTCCGCATCAGCAGCCGGTACAAAAAGAAAAGAGCCTGTCGCGAATAAGATTAGCCCCAAAAGCACCCCTTTTTTATAACCAAACCTTTTCATAAACATTCCAGCAGGAATACTCATAATAAAATACGCACCAAATATAGAAAACTGAACCAGCCCAGAGTCCGCCTTGGAGACATTTAAAACCGTTTGAAAATGCTTATTAAGAACATCCCCCATCGTGATGGCAATACCCCAAAACATGAATAACGAGGTAACGAAAATAAGCGTAATCATATACTTTTTTTCGGTAAAAGATATTGTCTCTTTCATTGTTTATTTTTTTGGTCTATAAAAATTCTGTTTAATTTGATTTAGCAAGTTTATCGTCCCAGAGATACGCCGCACCCAATAAAGCCGCATCTTCCCATAGCGCACTTTGATATAACGCTACCTCCTTGTTTTCCATTTGGGTTTTCAGCTTATCGACAAATAAATCATAGCAGCGAGCGATATTCCCGCCTATGATAACAGCAGATGCCGATTCTTGCCGAGTAAAATCATCGAGAAAGATCGATAAATGCTCCGAAAACTCATTAAAAAGCCGATCTTTCCATGGATCGTCGCCGTTTGCAAGAGCTTCAACACTTTCTAGCTGCTCGCCGCACAATTCCTGATATCGATGCTTAAACCACCTCGATGATATATAATCTTCTGCTATTCCCTCTTTCATTGGTCTTATCGCTCGGAATACATCCCTGCACATTCCCTTGTCAGACACCGCAGAGCCCAGTCCCGTACCCAATGTGATACCAACGACCTTCGTGTCCGTCAAACCCGTCCTATATACTACCTCTCCTTGTAAAAAAGCCTCTGCGTCGTTCCTAAACAATATATGCTGCTGCGGAATACCCAACATTGTCGCCAGTTCCTTTTTAACGTTTACGCCATATAATGCGTCATACTTATTCAGCTCTTTAATATAGGAAACCCCCTCCGCGTAATCAAAAGGCCCAGGCATAGCAATACCTATACAGATATTGTCTTTATTGGCTTCGTTTACAAAAGGAGAAAGAAAATTAGCCCAAGAACCAAGAATAACTTCCGGGGGCGCATGCGAATCCACTTTCATTCGGCTTTGAGATCCAACAAGCAGCTGTCGCTCATCCAACACAACCTTTCCTGCTGAGATATGCGAGCCACCGATATCCACTCCAATAACTTTCCGTTCGTTTTTGTTCATAACTGTATTAGCTCAAATCGTTTTACAATTATATAAAACGTTTTAGCAAAATCAAAAAAGAACTTAAAAATATTTTAACGAGTAGATGAATCTCGTTCTATAAAAGTAGTTTTCAAGACTATTTTTTGTACATCCTTGTCTATTTCGGTCGCTTTTTTGTTCAATCTAGACAATAATAAATTAATTGCATTTTCCGAAATAGATTCGATAGGCTGCGCTATACTGGTTATCGCTGGAGCATACATCTCGAAAAGTTCATAATCATCAAAGCTAACGACTGCTATATCTTTCGGAATACGTAAGCCAAGTTGTTTGATTGATTTGAGACCACTCACACAAATATAATTTGTCGAAAAAATAACAGCGTCTATACTGTTCCGCTTTCTTTTGAAAAAAGACAATAAATGTTTGTGCCTTTTAACGCTATCCTCGTGTGCAATTTCTTTTATAATCGGGGTCAACTTACTATCTTGTATAGCTTGCTCATACCCCGCTAATCTATCCAGCATTTGACTCTGCAATGAGTTCAGCGTAATAAACGCAATATTCTTATACCCTTGTTTAATAAGATATTGCGTTGCCGAATACACACTTTCATAATTATTGACCAAGACATGATCTGTTTCCACATTATGCAGATGGCGGTCTAGCACCACCACAGGTTTGCCCGATGCGCATAACGCATTTATCTTTTCCTCCACGCCTTCCGGTGGAACAATAATGTAACCATCTACATGCTTATCTTGATAGATTTCTATCAATTCTCTCGTTTTGACAGCATCATTCTCCGTGCTAGAATATATAATCCTATAGCCATTTTTATAGGCATTCTCTTCTATCTCTTTCGCTATTGCCGAGAAAAAAGGAAAAGAAATATCCTCCACAATGAGCGCAATAATATTAGATTTTCCCGTTCGCAAGCTTCTGGCCAATGAATTGGGCTTATAGTCGATCTCTTCCACGTAATCCATAACTTTTTTCACCAATTTATCGCTGATTCGCTTCTCCTGCGCTTTTCCATTCAAAACAAAAGATACCGTTGTCGTCGATATCCCTAAATGTTTTGCAATACTCGTGATCGAAATTTTCTTACTCATTATTTACGCTCGTTATTCCCGTATTCCGCTTGTCAATATACAGTGCTAAAATGATTTTTCCATCTATCTACAAACTTAGATAAATTTCTTTTACAAGCAATATGTCCTATTATCGCAGACGAACACATTATGCTGGAATATCCTGTCGCTCCTGTTTAAACTGCTCGACAATACACTGTCGGTGTCGCGTTCCCCACGCCGCCAGACTGTTAATAACCGGAAGCAACTCGATACAATAATCGGTAAGTTCATAAACAACCGATATCGGTTGCTCCGAGATCACCGTACGTTTTACCAATAGGTTCATTTCCATATCTTTCAATTCCCGACTGAGCATCTTTCCCGAAATCCCCTTTACCTCCTTAAGTATTTCCGAATAACGTCGTTTGCCAAAACCCAACAAAGAGATGATGGTAATTTTCCATTTACCATGCAATACATCCATCGTATCGTGCACAGCCGCAATATGTTTGTCGCAGCTTGCGTGATCCTGTCTTTCACAAGGTATATTTTCTATTTTGTTTTCCATAAAATGTCACTTAGTTACCCGAATGTTACTATTACTTTTTGTCCCTTGGTTACAAATTTACACCAAATCATTGGATATTTGCATAGGTTTTATAAAAATTTAAATTACAGATGGAATTACAAGACGCATTATCATGGCGTTACGCCGTAAAGAAATACAAAGAAGCCACCGTAGCGGACGACAAAATCCGTCGCATTCTCGAAGCGACTAATCTCAGCGCATCCTCCGTAGGCATTCAACCTTATCGGGTTATCGTGGTCAAAGACAAAACGCTGCGCGCCGAACTGGGAGCAGGCTCATTTAATACACAGATTGCCGACGCATCGCATTTACTTGTTTTCGCTGCCTATACCAATATTGATCAACATATGATAGAGGATTTTATGGCACGTACAGCAGCGGCACGGTCCGTACCACTGGAACAACTTGCTGATTTCAAGCATAAACTAGATAGTTACCTTCTAGCACGCAGTGCCGAGGAAAATCATCAGTGGGCCTCCCGTCAAGCCTATATTGGTCTCGGCACTGCCCTTATAGCTGCAGCAGCCGAACAAGTAGATTCTACGCCGATGGAAGGTTTCGATGCCGAACAAGTAGACCGCATCCTTGGGTTATCCGAAAAAGGATTACGTAGCGTAGTCCTATTGTCATTGGGCTATCGCGACGAAGAGCAAGATTGGTTGGCACCTCTTAAAAAAGTTCGACTACCGGTTGACGAATTCGCCTTACAAGTTGGTTGAGTAGAGTCCCACTTGTTTAATAAAAGAATCTCCCGGATCGCCAGGCGATTCAGGAGATTCTTCTACATCCTTATCAACAATTAAATTGAAATATCTACCGGAGTTTTTATTACTTTTACATCATGAGCAACAATGATATCATGAAAAAGCTCCGCGTGGCTTTAAAATTCACCGACGATGACATCATCGAAGTACTATCCCTAGTCGATTTCAAGGTAACGAAAACCGAACTGGGTGCGATATTTCGCAAAGAAGACCACCCCAATTTTAAACCCTGCGGTGACCAGATACTCCGAAATTTTCTTAACGGGTTGATCATTTACAAACGTGGCCGCAGACCCGACAATCGTCCGAAAGTTTAGCGATATCCCATTTCCAATTACCATCGTGCCCGTTCATATTGAACAGGCCACGCTATGTTTACCTTTAATTCATGAGCTGCCCTTAGTGGAAAATGCGGGTCCCTCAAAAATTCGCGGGCAATCATGATTAGATCGGCTTCCTCATTAACTAAAATTGATTCTGCTTGAACAGCATTCGTAATCAATCCTGCCGTAGAAGTCAGTGCACCTGTTTCCCGTTTTACTTTTGCTGCAAAAGGCGTTTGATAAGCCGGTCCAACAGTTATTTTTTGATGACTTACCACACCACCACTCGTGACGTCCATCACGTCCACCCCTTTGTCTTTTAAAATTTGTGCAAGCGCAACAGCGTCCTGAGGTGTCCATCCACCTTCCGCCCAATCCGAACCTGGAATACGTACAAGTAACGGCTTTTCCTGCGGCAACACCGACCGTACGCCATCCAGCACCTCCAATAATAATCGAGTTCTATTTTCAAAAGTACCACCATACGAATCCATACGTTGATTGCTTAAGGGAGACAGAAACTGGTGTAGTAGGTATCCGTGCGAAGCATGAATTTCGATAACATCAAATCCTGCCTTTAGCGCCCTTCCGGTTGCCGTCTTGAAATCCAAAATCACTTTTTGAATCCCCTCCATGTCCAATGCTACCGGTTTTGGGTAATTGTCTGCGTAAGGAATCGCCATGGGAGCTACCGTCTGCCAGCCACCGTCTTCCAGCTTCACTGCATCACGGCCCACCCATGGAACCATGGTACTGGCTTTTCGACCTGCATGAGCCAATTGAATCCCCGGAATCGCGCCTTGCTGTTTAATAAAAGTATTAATTTGACCCAGCTTTTCCACGTGTTCGTCCTTCCACAGTCCTAGGTCCGAAGGTGATATCCTTGCTTCAGGCGAAACACCGGTTGCTTCCACCAAAATCAACGCAGCGCCACCTACAGCAAAACTACCGAGGTGCACCAAATGCCAATCGTTGGCAAAGCCATCCAAAGCGGAATACTGGCACATCGGCGAAACGATGATTCTGTTTTTTAAAGTAATTCCTTTTATAGTAATCGGACTAAATAATTTGGACATACGGGTTATTTTTAAACAATAAAATTCTTATGTTTCGTCAACATCCGAAGTTACAGACAAAGGGATTCTTTATCAAGACAAAATGTGGAAAGCAAGTCATAAAAAATCGTTCATCCAGCGTTGGTAAAACGAGAGACGACGTACTCCTAACCTATGGTTGACTTAACCATTCTAATACATTTAGTAGCAAAAACACATGATCTTTACCATCTGGATGATTCATTCCAACTTTTCTACTATTTATACCTTTTAACAACGCAGTAAAGGAAGAAGCATCGGCGAAAATACAAACCCGGCCTTTGCCACATTCGAGTAATGCGCCATTCGCAAGTTGCGTTCCGATTATATAAGGCATGTCGTTTCGGATACCCGTTTCCGTTTCTTCTATCTTGGAAGGTAAATAAATACGGTACGCCGCATCTAATACCGCAAACACCTCTGCATCTTCAGGAGGAATAAAACCGCTACCTCCCCAAAAACGCAGTTGATGAACCTGCCTCCCTTTTCTATCCGTCACTGGCGAAGGAAGTAGATTTCCGATCTCTCTAGTGAACAGCTCTGGCTGCCCATCTACCCGATGGGTGAAACCATTGATCAAATTAAACCCAAATCGTGCAGCTAAACTACCTACCGCACCCGCACTCGGCATCTGATCTGTGATGATGAGCAAGCTTCCTCCCTCATCATGCACCCAGCGATAAAGCGCTTCTATTTCCTCTTCTCTATAGACGGAAGTATTAGGAAGATCCCACAGCGAAGGATGACTTAAGGCATTCACCGTTACAAACACTTTTGCTTGGGATAAAACATCCCTTTCAATAGCTGCTTTATAAGCTCGCAATCGATAACCTTCTGCCTCTACGACATCTGCAAACCCTTTGTATTGACCTGAAAGAGAAAAGGCATTATAATGATATTGATCGTAGAGCAGCAATGGACCATTTTTATGCGGATACAATGGATACGTCAACTTAACCTTAAAATCAGGATCAGAGACTGTTTGTCCACCCGAATAAGATGGCGCAAAGATGAGCAATAAAATAAACGCTAAGACTGTCATAACTATTTTCCTGCTTTAACCCAACGATCATCTTGAAAACACTGCATCTCAACTGTCTCTTTGGATTCGTCTGCATAAAAAGTAACAGGCATAGCCGCATCCGGATTTATAAATTCCCGATCTGTTATACAAGCAAGCGGTATACGTTTTCCATCCCATTCTTGAACGAGCATTAAGCCATCGCTGTCAGGGAAAATCTTGATTACATACGTTTCGTCCCGTTGGAGATAATAATCCCCCTGATATAAATGAGCTAACGAATCGCTAAGTAACTTTCGCTGTGTAGGATCGAAATCCACTTTGATTAAGTCAACTCTTTCCAAAATCTTTACGGCAGTAGGTGGTAGGCCATTAAATGCCAATTTATATTCTTCCTCGATAGATTCAAAGGTCAAATTTCCAGTTCTTTTGAGCGAATAGCGGCGATCATCCCAGACCTGTCGAGCCTCCAACTGATCGTCTATGATCTCAAATTGAATATAAGCTACTCGATTCGGAAACCGGTAAAAACCCTCAAACGGTTGTAACGAAGTTTGCCCTGCAACACGATCAGCAAACGGATTACGATTGCCCATAGCAACGTGCAACCCACACAGCCCTATAAGAGCCACCAATACCCAAAGTTGTTTTTGTTTCTTTTTCATCTGTATATAATTATCCTTGTTTTAATGAATGAGACAAGTATAAATAACACCTTATTTAAAAGCCTCCGTCTGGATAAATCTGTACAGAATTGTTATTGCTGCTGTAGGTATTGCTTTGGCGTCATGCCAACTATCTGTTTAAAAGCGGTATAAAATGTGGTTTTAGAATTAAATCCCGATCGGATGAAGATCTCCTGGATACTATAATCGTTTTGTGTATTTTCTTTTAACAACTTTTTCGCATAGCGAATACGGAAGCCATTTATAAACTGATAAAAATTCAGATCGACACCGGTGTTCAGCACATAAGAAAGCTCATGGACCGACAATCCGATCTTGTCGGCTAATAGCGGTAAGGTTAATGTCGAGTCCAAATAAGGCTTATCGCTATCCATCAAGGAAAGTAGCCTTTCCTTGAAAAACCCCACTTGTCCTGCCGTCAGTCGTTCCTTATCCTTACATAATATCGCTGCCTTTATAACGGGCACCTCCGAGTCTACGAGCTGATAAATTGCAGTTTGTGATAACGCATAATAACAAAAAGCTAATACGCCAACCAAATAAAACCCGTCCATCAGAGGCGATAGAGAAGGAACAAAACGGACAACCAGAGAACAAACGCCCAAGAACAACATCCCCCACCATATATTAAGCACCCATTGGAGATCCACGTCATGGACATCAGCGGAGATCTTTTTCAACAATGCGCGGTGTCTACGTAATAGCACATACGTCCAAATACCGTATAGAAGAAACTGAATATATAAAAAATAGCGTATTGTATAGACGACAAAATTAGGTAAGTCGTACCCGCCCGGGAGCAACAGAATAAGTAATAAGGTCGGTGTAAAGTGTAAAAAATATTTAAACGGCAACTGGTCGGGAGATATATATAGGTTTATAGCGACGAAAAAGCAAGGTAATATTGCCCATCTCCCAAACTCTAAAAAGTATAGCAGTGCCACCTGTTCTAACATGTTTACGCTTTCCAATAAGAGTTGAATAAATACACTCGACAGAAAAAAGCTACAGATTCCCAGAAACAGATTGGCTCCTTTATTAGCTTTGGGTTGATTGAACAAAAGGAGTAAAGCGAGTAGAAACAAGCTTCCACCGCATAGTCCATAAATTAAGATCTTGTATATCATACGTCTGTATAACCAATTAAAGATAAAAAGTTTAGACGAGATATTTAGCCATCTGTATCCATCCGGACTATAAATTTATTTCATCAACATACCACAAAGTTTATTCTACATTCCTCATAAAAATTTTATCAAACAGCATATTCTGGTTTCCAATATTGTGTTTTTTCGGTCTCTATAGCATCTAACCCCATGCAAATAGCGATTGCAGAAACGCGACCTGTCTCCACATTGGATGCTGGTGTTTTACCATTTACGATGCAATCTTGAAAATCAATCAAAGCACTTATCGTAGGTTCAACCATCTTCTCACCAGATGCTAGATATGGAATTTCTGTTTTTTCGCCCTGCGTCGCGTTTAAAATTGTTGCTCCCGTCACCCCGTCGACCGTACCCAATGTCCGTTTTGTTACTTCAGGATAGATATATGCTTTATTACGTTCTATTTCGATCGTTGCTTTATTGCCTAATATTCTGATCTGATAACCATTAAATGCGTTAGACAATACCGAAGTATATGTTGCCTTTATACCCTTTTCATATTCATAGACCGTCCGTACATTATCATGTGTCTCTCTCCCATCTTTCCAATAGTCGATCCCTCCCAACCCGATCACTTTAGTAGGATGACTAGCCGTCATAAAGTTCACCGCATCGATCTGGTGAGCACACAGTTCAGATAAAGGTCCCCCACAAAGATCTTTATACATCCGCCAATTAATAACCTTTTCTAACGTTGGGTCTTTAACAGGGTATCTCCAGTCCGAGTTTCGATTATATTGGCATTCAAAACTGTATGTATCCCCTATCCATCCTTCGTTAATGACTTTCTTTACTTTGTGATATAGCTCGAAATTTCTGTACTGAAAACCCACTTGAAAAACCAATCTCGAATCTCTTACCCTTTTAACTAAGTCCAACGACTGTGCGATGGTAAAGGCCATAGACTTCTCGACATACACATGCTTATTAGCCGAAAGTGCCGCTACTGCCATGGCGTAATGCAGATACAACGGTGTCGCAATGATAACCGCGTCCAAATTTTTGTCCGCCAATAACTGTTCATAATCTGTATAGGCTTTCGCTTTTGGATCGGCTTTTGCCATGGCTACGCTTAGATTGTCAGGAATAATATCGCAGCATGCCACGACTTTCAAACCCGAAACTTTGCCTATTGTATTTATCAATCCCAGCCCACGTTTTCCCGTGCCGATAACGCCCACCTGAACGATATTTTCGCTGAAGGAGGTCTTTCCTAACAACGACGTTTTAGTAACCATCAAACCGCCCAGCGTTAAAACCGTACCGGACACAAATTTTCTTCTACTTATTAAGTTATCTGACATTCTTCAATTATTTATTAGTTTTACGGTTCCACGACCTTAATATCCACTTGCTTTACGATCTGCTTATCATTATACGCTGTTTTAGCCGAAGCAACGAAAGTAGCAGTGTACGTACCAGCCTCGGTATATACATGTCTAAATTCCTGCAGCGGCATATCAGCATATCCCTTTATCGGAATACTCCTGTCTACTCCCATATCAATTTCATCCACTTGAAAGGATTTAGAGATTCCCCATTCTTCATACTCCAACCGATGTCCAGAAGTAGCCGCCAACAACAAAATTGTCGACGCGACAGTACTAGAAGATGTTAATAAGGTATCCTTTTTTACAAGCTTCCATCCCATCGATGCGTAAGAAGCTAAATCGACAGTATGACCATACTCCGTATTTACCCGAAGCGCATGCGAACGAGTCCTCCAATTTCTGCTCGGAATAGCTCCCTCAGGTACCGGTGGCGCTACATATCGATAAGCGATAAAGAACGGCCGCCCCTCCTCCAGCATATCTACCAAACTCACTGTACCCGATGATTGCCAATTGGTTTGCCAAGGTGCAGGCGCTGCCCATTGAAATCGAGTGCTGAGATCATGCCATGTTGCCTCACTTACATCTTCGTATTTATAAACGCCATTAAAATCTGTGGAGAACATCAACTGTACCTGTACGGCCTCCGTGGGCGTATTATGCGTATCAAATGTAAACATCATATCTTTCACTTTATCAATTCGAGGCACATCCTTAAAGTCGTATGCATTGCCTACTTCACCCGAGTAGAAAGAAAGTTGTGCAGGGTCTCCTGTCAAGAGAAACTCAGCCTGTTCACCCGCCTTTATCGTTAAGCTTACTGGCTGTACAGAAAAAGTGGATATATCCTCAGCCTCTTCCTTTTCACAGGAATTCAATATGGCTAGGCATAATAATATGCCAATTAAACGAATTTTCATATTGCTAAATTATATTTTTATCATATTTATTACCAACCCGGATTTTGTGGCGTCAACCCTCTATTCAATGCCATTTCACGCGGTGAAAACGGCCACAACATATCACGCGGAGAAGCATTTTGAAAGCTGAGCACACCATAAGCGGTTGACGAAGAAGCGCGCGGTACTGGAAAATCGCCGTTGATAAAATCATTCTCTATACGCTTCATATTGATCATAAACTTACCCCAACGAATAAGATCGTGCTTCCTTAACGTTTCAAAACACAGCTCTCGAGCCCTTTCATCTTCAATCAGCTCTTGAAAACTCTCCTGAGTGGCTGTTTGGTCGTCCGTTAAATCGGCATTACTCGTTTGTCGCGTACTGAGTAATGTAATTGCCTCGGCACCAGATCCACCGCCACCTATCAACGAGATAACGGGAGTAGAAGTGTAGTTACTTCCTTCCTCTATTATTTTAACTCTCGTTACCGTTCCATTCGCATTCACAAACGCCTTGCCCGTAGCTCCCGTGCCACCTCCACCAGTGATGGTTACCGTGGGCGCCGCCGTATAACCTGTCCCACCATTCATCATCTGAACCATGCGCACGGACTCATTCGGGAGAAATTTCCCATAAGCTCTCCTACGAACTCGATTTACCGCCGCGATTGCTTCATCGGACGGCGTCTGGGTAATCTTATTGTCTGCCTCAGCAAACATCAATAGCACATCCGAAAACCGCAGTAACGGAAAATTAATCGGTCCAGCATTCTTATTCTTGGGTGCAACCAGTTCTAACTCCCGACGCCATTTGCCACTTGTACGTTCATAAATCTGTGCCGTAGTAAACGGTATTTCTACAGCAGGTGTACCCGTTATCCGATACGGAGCGATAGCCCACTCGCGTCTTTCATCAGACGAAAGCAAGTTGGCGGCGTCATCGTAGAGATGCCATAACCGTCCTGTAATCTGAAGAAATCCATAACTATAACCATACGCTTCATCTTCTCCAGAATAAGCAATGCCATTATTGCTTCCTACTCGTCCATTTTCTTGGAAAGCATCCGCCGAATTCCCATAAAACTCTACCTCCCATATGGATTCTTTGATATCATATCGATCTTGGCACATATTAATAAAAACTTGTTGATAAGACGGGTTGAGATCGTGCTGGAACCCATCTTCTGGAGCGGGATCAATTACCTTTTTAGCCCAATCTCTCGCTTCAATATATTTACCACTATCGTTGATCGGTTCGCCAGCCATATATAAACATACACGTGCTAATATGCCCCTTACTGCCGATTTGCTAACCCGTCCACCATGTCCTATTTCCGAAATCGTTTTCACCATGCCCTCCGCTTGTTTCATATCCGCGAGTATCTGCTCATATACTTCTCGCGCTGCAACGCGAGGCGCTACGGTTTGATCTGCCGAACTGATGGGTTCTAACATCAATGGCACGTCGCCCCAATTGCTCACCAATATCAAGTGGTAGAATGCGCGTAAAAATAAGGCCTCCCCTTTAATAGCTGCCAATTCTGTTTCGTCCATTTCTACTTTATCCGCATTTGCCAATAAAAAATTAGCCCTATTAATACCATCGTACCAATGTTGCCAATTATTAGCAATGGGCGCGTCAGACGGGCCGGTGTTGTAAACCGATACCCCTACCCGCGCAGAAGTACGTGCATAGTAGCCCTCGTCTCCCTCCAGTCCCATACGGCCAAGCATTTGGTCACCAAACGTCTGCGGGCGGGCCATTCGATCATAAACGCCTGCCAGAGCCGATCGAAGCTGTGCTTCCGTTTCGTAATAATTTTCGGGAGATAACGCATCAATTGGCGTGGTTTCCAGAAAGTTTTTACACGCTGTAAAGTGGAGCAGCACCCCTATGATAACTATAAAATATCTTTTCTTCATGATTTTCAATACTAAGTTTATAATGTAGCTTTAATCCCAAACACTACCGTACGCGCTTGCGGATAAGCGGAGTAGTCAAACCCAGGTGTAAGAACAGAGTGCTTAGAGGAAACCTCCGGATCAAACCCGGAATACGATGTCCATGTTAACAAGTTCTGTGCAGATGCCGTTAAGGTCAAATCCTGTATTTTCGCATGTTTAACCCACGACTTGGGAAGACTATACCCTAAGAACAAGGTTTTCAAACGTAGGAACGAACCATCCTCTATTATTTTAGATGAATAGATACCATTCGGTCCCCACCCCCCTACACGATAATGTTCATTAGAAGGATTCTCCGGCGTCCACCGGTCCGCGTACGAAGCAAATTGATTTAAGCTTAATCTCGTTGATCCCTCAAAAATAAGCCTGTTTGCATTCATGATACTATTGCCATAAGACCACTGAAAAAATACGCCTAGGCTGAATCCCTTATATGTAAAGTTATTGGAAAACCCACCAATATGGATAGGAATACCTCGACCGATCACGGTCAGGTCATATTGATTAATTACACCGTCCCCATTCAAGTCTCTATATTTTATATCTCCAGGCTTCACGGTGATGTTCTGTCTATCATTATTATTGGTAGTTACATGGCTTTTCAATTCATACACATTCGGTGAAACTTCATTGAAGTCGTCAAACTGATATATACCGTCCCAAATGTAGCCATACATCTGTCCCGCAGGCTGACCAATTTTCGATATATATGCTGGCGTGTTGTTAAACGCTGTTTCCCACGTTAAATTGCTAATGATGCTGTTTTCGCCCTCCGTTAGCGCTAAAATCTTGTTCTTATTAAAACTGATGTTAAAATTAGACTGCCAGCTGAAATCTTTCGTTTTTACATTCACGGTATTAAGAGTCAATTCGATCCCCTCATTTCGCACTTTTCCAACATTCTTATACACCCTCGTGAAGCCCGTGTGATGAGGCATATTAGCGTTTAACAGAAGGTCGTTAGTCGTTTTTCGATAGAGGTCTACCGTGAATTCCAGTCTGTTTTTCAGAAAAGAGACATCATAGCCGATATCTATTTGTTCCGTTGTTTCCCATTTCAATTTCGTATTCCCCAGACTAGATATATTCACACCTTGCGTCGGAATCTGGTTTCCGAAAGAATACGACGCGTTGTTATTCGGATCTACTAATGCAAATGCGGCAAAATCCGACACCCGGTTATTCCCCGTCAGGCCGTAACTGATACGTAATTTTGCGTCCGAAATCACATTTTGATTTTTCATAAACGGTTCGTTTATCATTCGCCACGCAAACGCTCCCGAAGGAAAAAAGCCCCACTTATTAGCCGTCAGAAATTTTGATGATCCATCTGCACGAAAAGACGCTGTGAACAGATACCGCGAATCAAAGTTATAATTAGCTCTTGCCAAATACGATTGCAATCTAAAAATGGAAGCTCCTCCAGTGGTTCCCAAAGGCGTACCTTGTCGTAGGCCATGAATCCCCAACGATTCATTCGGAACCAGTATAGCGGTATAACCACCTGACTCATTTCGGCTTTCCTGCACACTATAAGCCCCCATCAAATTAAGTTGATGAACCTTGTTGATCGTCTTTTTATACGTCAGGATATTTTCGTTGGACCAAGCCATACGTTCACTGTATGATTTCGACCCCCACTGTCCACGCGAGTTGGAAGGCAAAAGAGGTGTCCCTCGGGATGTCAGCGAATTAAAAAAATTCTCCGACCTCGAATTAAGACTGTTCAATCCTCCTGTTACCTTAAAAGTCAATCCATCGATAATTTCATAAGAGAGGTAGGCGTTCGCAATAAGATTATTTCTTAAAACTTCACGGTATTCATTTTGTGTCGATATAATCGGGTTAATTCGGTAGTCTTCAAGCGGGTTTACATCCTCATCCATCATATCATCCGCTAAATCATCTAAAGAAAAATCCACACTCCCCGTGACCGGCCTATATCCCAATGTCGCGTAAAGCAAGTAACTGGTGGCCGAACCAGCGGAATTGGCAACAGATGCCTCCCTCCCAAATGCCGTTCTGCTGGAGTAATTCGCATCAAATCCAGCTTTTACCTTTTCGCTGAACGTCTGTTCTAATGAAAACCTTCCTTGATATCGATTACTTCCCGTATTAATAATAACCGCATCCGAATCAAAAACTGATGCCGATACCGAGTACTTTGTCCGATCATTCCCTCCTCTTGCCGCTACATTATGGATATTAGTAGCACCTTTGCGAAAAAGTCTATCCTGCCAATCTATTCCTTGCACATCTCGATACGATTCGAGCGTAGTCGTCGAGTCGTCGAAATAACGGCTACCATTACCTCTGTCCGCCTGATATCGTACAAACTCATAAGCATCCATCATTTCCATGCGTTTGATAACTTCTTGAAACCCATAAGAGCCATTATAGGTTACAACCGGCGCCCCGATCTTGCCTCTTTTTGTTTCGATGATAACGACACCATTTGAGCCACGGGCACCATATATAGCCGTTGCAGATGCATCTTTAAGTACATTTATAGACGCTATATCATCCATGTTTAGGGAGCCTGGATCAAAATCTTCAATAGGGAACCCATCTACAACATATAAAGGCGCATTACTTTGCGTTAGCGAGCCCGCGCCACGAATGACGATATTGATTCCTTCACTTCCCGGCTGCCCCTCGCTCGCCGACACCTGTACACCTGCGATTCTCCCGGCCAACGCTTGATCAAAAGACACCACCGGCGCCTTTGCCATCTCTTCTACGTCTACTATTCCAATAGAACCTGTGAGGTCTTCTCGATTTACGGTACCGTACCCGACAACGACTACTTCATTTATTTCTCCCGACATGGGGTACAACCTCACATTGACTGGCGAGCTCCCTTTAAAAGAAACCTCCTGTTTATTGAATCCTATCATACTAAATACGAGCGTATAATTTCCTTTGGGAAGATTCATACTATACGATCCTTTTTTGTTAGTCACCGTCGTTACCGATGCCTCTTTTGAGGACACCGTTACTCCTTCGAGGGGATTACCTGCGTCATCTAAAACGAAGCCGGTTATATGAACAGTTTCTTGCCTGTTATATTTTTTTGTTGCGTTTGAATACCCAGGATCTGTTTTTTTTTCATTAATAACAATCACCTTATTCTTCAACGTCCAATTAAATGGTAAACCTGTTAGGATTTTTTCCATTGCCATTTCTAAAGGAACATCTTTCAACACCGCATTTATTGTTACCGGTACTTTCGTTTTGGCATTCACGAAGAAGCGGTAACCCGTTTGTTCCTGTATATGGCGCATAGCCTCGTTCAGGGAGATGCCTTGAGCATTCAGTGATATCCGCTGAGCATAACTATTTGGAGAGGCTTGCAATACGGTTATGCACGTCAATAATAATATCAATTTCATTCGTATCAAGATCCTTTTAGTCAAAAGCAGATCTATAAAGATGCTTTCGACTTTCTGATTAAAAATCATAACTTTATTCTATGTTTTAGGGTTTATAATTTTATGTGCAGCCAGCTTTTTTAAGCAGCTGTATTATTCGAACCGCCCTAGGCACACCTGGATAGTGTTCACAGCACTATCCAGTTATGTATCATCCCGAAACTAGTCCTCATACTAAATCAGAAAAAACATGAATTTACCATACTTCTTTGCATTTCGTTAAACAATCTGTTAATTACTCCATTACTTTCAAGGCATAATGACCAATTTATGGGTCTTACCACGTACCTCCAATTTAAAATTAAGACCGCTTTCCTTCAGTATATCAAGCACGGATGATAAATGGAGGCTTCTTTCAATTTCACCCGAAAAATATGTCACAGGAACAGCACCTCTATATTCAATCTCTATGTTATACCAACGACTCAGTTCCATCATCGCTGTCTTTAATTCCGTATTAGAAAACCTGAATAAACCATTTTTCCATCCGGTTGCCCGTTCAATATCCGCTATTTGGGTATATAACCGGTTGTCGGCCCATACAGATTCCTCTCCAGGCTTTAACCTAACAGACGATTGTCGCGCCGAAACATTGAGTGAACCATTAACCAGGGTAGTTTTCATTTCTTTTTCCTCTGGATAAGCCAAAACATTAAAAGCCGTCCCCAGTACGTTGATCTCCTGCCCGCCACAAAGCACCTTGAATGGTCGTTTGCTATCTTCTGCCACCTCAAAATACCCTTCCCCTTCTAATTCAATTGTACGTTCATTAGACGAAAATACAGCAGGATATTTCAAGGAAGAAGCAGCATTAAGCCATACTTTAGTACCATCGGAAAGCACAACACGATACGTTCCCCCCTTTGGAATATTCAAAATCATCAGTGAAGCGCTATCGTGTAATTCCTCGTTTATCTCGCCATTATTTGTATCTAACACAGGTCGTCCATCCGTATATGTAATTTCCTGGCCGACGACAATCCCTTCTTGGTCAGCGCTTAGATCCACAATGGTACCATCGGCTAGTGTGAGCATAGCTTTGTTCGTGCCTGGAGCGACATCCTCCAACTCGACAAAATGTACACCCTCAACATTCCCGCCTGCTTTTTCATAAATAACACAATAGATACCGACGAACGAAGCCAAAAGGATCGCTGCGACCGCTCCGTATATCCGTATCCGCTTAGAACGACGTCTGATCTTTGCTTCTCTGTAGACCTTTTCCAACAACTTACGCCGGTGCATCTCTTTCGAAGAGGCAATATCCTCTTGGATATAGATGGGCGTTTCTGCAGAAATAGAAAACCATTCGTCAAACTCTTGTTGTTCCACTTCTGACAGACTGCCGTTTAGCCAACGGCTGGCCAAATCCTGCATACGTCTGTTCCGTTCGTTTTTTGCCATTTAGTTAGGTCCTTTATTAATAAGTACCCTGACCATGCCGAACCCTTCATTTTTTTTTAAAAAAAATTGATGATATATTTTATACCAATAGATACAACGATAGAAACCGCTGTAATCCCGAGCGGAGAACTTTTTTAGCCCGCACAAGGTGGGCATCCACGGCCTTCTCGGTTATATCCAATTCCGAGGCAATTTCGCGATAGCTCATGTCTTCCTCTTTATTCATTCGATAAATCAATCTAGCTTTCTCGGGGAGATTGCCAACAAGCTGTTCAAGGCGGTCTTGTAATTCAACAAAGTCTAGATACTGTCGAGTGGAATCATCTAGTAAGTCTACCGAACTGCACCCTTCCTCGACGTAAACACGTCGGACTCGCTGGTGGTTCAGCACTTTAATTATTCGATATTTAACCGCTACCAATAAGTAATGTTGGAAGCTACCTGTTATATTTAATTCTTTTCTTCTTTTCCACAACGACACAAACACATCCTGAACGATATTTTCCGCTTCCATAACATCATCTATTTTATGTATAGCTGTTTGAAGCAATTTATCCCAATAGCGGCTAAACAGCTCGCTAAAAGCTTGTTCCTGATCTTTTGTCATCAGGCATAATAAATCACTATCGGAGAGCTGTTTATAAGGTATCATATCTATAATATCAGCAGGTTTAGTCATCGATTCCTATTACACAAAGTTAGGACATTAAATCCAAAACGACCGACATTAAATTTAGTTGGAATCCAATTTCAATCGTCATTTCACATTTTTCGGCTAAATTTCTTACTTTTAAACATCGTTCATTTTCATTCAACATATTCACTATGGTTACGACGCTCGCTGTTATCTCTATCCTCCTCATACTTTTAAGTGTCATGCCGTTTATCCAACACCAGCATTGGCTATTCCGCGTTGCCGAATTCATTAAGATACAGCTTCTTATCCTACAAATCATTGTCTTCGGCATCACCATGGTATATATACCGGAGACCCCTTGGCTTTGGAGTATACAGGTCGTTCAGTTTTCATTGGTTGTCTATCACGTCTACATTCTGATGCGATACACCAAATTCGGAAAAAAACAACACCCCGAAAAAACACTTTTTAGTTCGAATAAAATCAAGATTATTTCGTGTAACATTTACCAATTCAACCGTGAGCATCATCGGTTTATCGAACTGATCAAACAAGAACAACCAGACATCTTTGTCACGATGGAGAGTAACGCCGATTGGGAAGAAGCGCTGCGCGGCCTGGAGAAGGATTACCCATCTCAAGAAAAAGTGACATTAGAAAACACTTACGGCATGCATTTTTACACAAAGCTAAAAGTTAAAAAAATAAAAACCCATTATTTTGTAGCTGATGATGTTCCCAGCATCGAAGCAGAACTCGAAACAAGCGACGGATATCGCTTTATTTTCTTTGCAGTACACCCACCACCACCCAGCCCGACCGAAGAAGAAAACTCCAAAGAGCGCGACGGCGACTTGCTATCCGTAGCGAAGAAAGTAAGAGATAGTGCCTTGCCCGTGTTGGTAACGGGAGATTTCAACAATGTCGCCTGGGCAAAATCTTCCATTTTGTTTAAAAAAACCAGCGAGCTGATCGATGCACGCATTGGGCGTGGCATTCTATCAACCTTTCATGCCAAATACTGGTTTTTCAGAGTTCCGTTAGACTTGTTGTTCCATAGTACGAATATTATTATCGACAAGCTGTTTATTTATCCATCCGTTGGTTCCGATCATTTTCCAATGGGCTGTACCTTCCACATCGACGTTAATTCTAACCAGCAGGAAGAAGATGTCGAGCATCTGGAAGCAGGTGAAATGCAGGAAGTAAATGAACTGATTGAAGAAGGAAAAGCAGAAGAAAGTGACAACCGGCCGTCTGCTTAAATCAATCGTATTTCAAAAAAAGTGAAAATTCTTATAGTAGACTTTAAACCTATTTACGTATTAACTAAAAATAGGAACTAAGATTCTTACATCGATATAGTTAGTATGGAGCAAGATCTACAAACGTTATTACAGAAATATTCACATTCAGCAATCAGCACCGACGAGTATCTGCTGCTTAAAAAGATGTTGGAAAACACATCCGATAAGCAAATAGAAGATGCCCTATCCGTACTATGGGAAAAATACGAAAACAAGGAACCCATTCCTCCCGGAGACTTTGACGAATTGGCGCGTCAACTAGGCATAAGCAAAAAACAACATATCCGATCTATTTTCGTACAAATCGCAAAAATAGCCGCCATTTTCACCCTATTTCTTTTCGCTGGATATTACTTATTAAAAACCAACAGCCAAGATATCTTCTTGTCTGACAGTGCAGTGCTTGTCGAAGTAAAAAGCGGAGAAAAGGCAGAAGTAATGTTACCTGACGGATCAAAGGTATTCCTAAACGCAGCATCCTCCCTATCCTATGCTCCGGATTTCGGCCGTAAAAGCAGAGAAGTCACCATACAGGGGGAAGCTTACCTTGAAGTCGCAAAAGATGAGAAGAAACCATTTTTAGTGCATACCGAGTCCATAGAGATTGAAGTGTTAGGAACAAAATTCAATGTGAATGCGTACGACGATTTAAACACGATCGAGACTACGTTATTGGAAGGCAGCGTCCGTCTGAAAACAAAAGGGAAAGACGTACTTTCCACCGTGATGACGCCTTATCACAAAGTCATATACGACAAAGAAAAACATGCACTGTCGGCCCGGCGCACCAACACTGAATTTGAAACAGCGTGGACTCGCGGAGAGTTGGTACTTCGTTCATCTACCTTAGTAGAGGTGATGAATAAGTTAGAAAAACGATATGGGGTCGATATTGACATCATTGGGGATTCTTCTCGTCTGGGCTCCTTTACAGGGAGTTTCAAAGAGGATAATATATATAAGATATTGGATATCCTAAGCCTTCATTACAACTTCACTATTCAACAATCGCAAGGGAAAATAAACATAAGGCTTCGCTAATCGAGTCGTCCACAACAATTATCAAACTTAATACACAAAAAAAATGAAAAGTTAAACACGCTAACAAGGGAATGTCGCGCATATTCCTAACGCTACATTTAAAATAATGTAGATCAAAACAAGGAATTTATTAATAAATGAACCTCTAAACTTAAATTATAAAAATAACCATATGATTGTAAACTATATTAACATAAACAATACATTTCGCGTATTATTCGCTTTATTTTTATACGCATCAGTATCACTACCAAATGTTGTTTTCGCTCAACAGCGGCATTTCGTTACACTCGAGATAACAAATCAGAATCTCAAAACCGTACTTGATTCTATTGAATCGAAAACAATTTACCGGTTTAACTATCGAGATCAGATTCTTTCTCGATCTAAAAATATAACCATCAAGGCAGAGAACATGAAAATCGACGATTTTCTTCGTAAAATTCTGACAAATTCTTCGTTGACATATCGCAGAAATGGGAACATGTTCTCGATCATATCTGGAGGTACTAAAGTAGAAGGCCACCTTCAACAATCCACTATGAATGTGAGCGGAGCGGTGTACGGTGGGAATAGACAGCCTCTAAGCGGGGCGTCAATAACCGTAAAAGGAACCACTGAGGCCACTTTCACTGATGAACAAGGTCATTTTTCACTATCTTGCCCACCCTTATCTACCTTGGTTGTATCACATATAGGTCATACACCGCAGGAAATAAGGCTGGATGGTACTTCCGAAGTAAATATCAATCTGATACCCAATGACCAACTATTAGATGAAGTCGTGATCGTTGGTTACGGCACGCAGAAACGATCGAATGTGACCGGGTCAGTAGCCTCTTTACGACCTGCTGATTTCAACGATCTGAATATGAATGCCACGAATGCCATACAAGGTCGAGTGGCTGGCGTAAATGTATCCAATGGAAATATTATTATTAGAGGAGCCGCATCTGTAAACGGTTCAGATCCGTTGTGGATTGTCGATGGCGTTCCAGGAACAGCTCCAAACATGAATGATGTCGAATCATTGGAAATACTCAAAGATGCTGCCTCAACGGCAATATATGGCGCTCAAGGAGCTGGCGGGGTAATTCTAGTTACTACCAAACGCGGAACAGCAGGGAAGCCAGTAGTAAACGCACGTTATAACGCAGGTGTGGCTTTGCCAATAGATATTCCCAAATTATTGGAAACACCTGACTATATCGACAGGAAATTAGCGGCGGGGTTTACCAATAATCCCGATGCCGGATGGGACGATCCCTCTTCCCTACCTAATACAAATTGGGAAGAATACGTCTGGAGAAATGCCGCCGTTACACAAAATGTATTCGTCCAAGCTACCGGAGGAAGCGAGCACACAAACTATAATACCTCCGGTGAATTTGTTCGCAATCAGCGCATAGAGCAAGGATCACACGACATGGCCGGAAACCTGCGGTTCTCTTCACAAACAAAATTCAGCAATCGGTTTAAAATGACCGAGATCCTTACGCTCGGTTTCACCGACAGAGCGCCCAGTGTATTTGGCGATGCCACATCCAGCAAAATATATTACCGGCAGGTTCCTACCATGCTCCCCTACGACCCAGAAAATGTCACAGGTGGAGGCTGGGGAATGCAGCCTCCGGGGGGCTACTATGAAGGTCCTAATCCGGCAGCAATCATTGGATCCAATCACTATAATCAACGCAGATACAACGGCGGAGCCAATGTAATCTTTGACTGGGAGATTATTGACGGTCTCGCCTTGCAAACCACCCTAACCGGACGATACAATTCGTCGGCAAGCAATTGGTTTCAAGAATATTGGAATACCGGAAATATCAGTCAAGAACAGCGATATACAAAAGATTACGGTGAGGAATTCCATATGCGGATGCTCCATACATTGACCTATAGTAAGACATTGGCCGAAAAACATAGTTTTAAGGTTTTGGCAGGTTACGAAGCCTCAAAAACCGAATCTTCCAGTGCTGGAGGTTGGAAAACAGGCTTTAGTGTGGAGCCCGTGGAAGACATGAGTCTAGGTTCAGGTGCTACGGAAGCTTTGGGTGGTAAAGGGCTACGACGTAGCCTCTCTCAATTCGCCCGCTTAAATTATGCATACGAAGACAAGTACCTGTTTGAAACAAGCATCCGTCGAGACGGTTATGATAATTTTGGTGCAGAAAACCGCTTTGGGCTCTTTCCATCTGCTTCAGCGGGTTGGAATATCGCCGAGGAATCGTTTATAAAAAACAGCGTACAAATGCAGTGGCTAAATCAATTAAAACTAAGAGGAAGCTTGGGACGAATTGGGAACAATACTATTCCTCAATTTCTTTATGAACCTGCCTACACAAGCAATTACCTATACTATTCCTACAACAACTTAGTGACGAATCGCGGCTTCTGGTTTTCTAATATCCCCAATGCAGCTATTAAGTGGGAAGATGTTACACAGTGGAACCTTGGTCTCGATGCCGGTTTCCTACAGAATCGTTTGCAGACCACGATAGAATATTATCAGAAAAAAACGACCGACATGCTCTATACAATCTCCGCACCTCCTTCATCAGGAGCATACAGCAGTGATATCTTCGCGCTTTCCCCAAGTTATGTCGCTAACATTGGAGAGATCAGCAATAAAGGTTTTGAACTTATGGTACAATGGAAAGATGCGATCCAAGATTTCAAATACGATGTCGCATTTACCCTATCGACAAACGACAATAAAGTCATCAAATTGAGTGACCAAGTGAACCCATTGATTTGGACAGGAAGTTCAACGGCCATCAACAGTTCAATTTATCGAACAGAGAATGGATTCCCAATGGGTCAAATGTACGGATACATAGTCGATGAAATTTTTCAGCATCAGGCAGCAATTGATCAGCTAAATGCCGCATCACCAGATGGCGTTTATCAAACAACCGGAACGGCGCCTGGCGACTTTAAATATCGGGATCTAGATGGCGATAACAAAATAACGGTCGATGATCGAACCTATATCGGAAACCCTTGGCCAAAAGCAATCTACGGCATGAATATTAACCTAAGATGGAAAGGCTTTGATCTTTCTATGGTGTGGCTCGCACACACCGGAATGGACATCTTCAATAGCACCAAGGCTTATGAAAGAAATTTCTTCGGAGATTTTAACACCACCTATAAAGTCTACGATGCCTGGACGCCAGAAAATATGCAGACAGAACATCCTCGCGTCACCCAAACTGATCCGAACAATAATTTCAGAAACGTATCATCGTATTTCGTAGAAGATGGTTCTTTTCTGAAATTGAACAATCTTCATTTCGGATACAACATCCCAAAGAAAGTCCTCTCCCCGCTTGGTGTTCAAGGGCTTAAAGTTTACATAAACTGCGATAATATAATGACTATAACCCGCTTTCAGGGAGACCCTGAGATTGGCGGCGGATACCTCGCGCGCAATCATTATACCGAGAAACGTTATCCGAATACACGTTCTATCATCGCTGGCTTAAACCTTACTTTTTAATCTCCTTATCATGAAAAAAACGATAACCATAATTATTAGCGCAATTTTAATGTGGGGTTGCTCAAACGATTTCCTGGATGTTTCCAACCCATCCCGCCTCTCTCCCGCTGTCTTTCCGAAGTCCATAGCCGACATGGAGCAGGTGGTTACAGCCATCTACGGCCAATTGACCCAACAAGGTCTATATGGAAAGCGAATATTTGCCAAAGGCACATTTGTAACGGATCATACCGTAGATATGTCGTGGACGGCAGATGCCTATTGGAATCAGCTAACAACCAACCAGATTACACCAGACAACACCTATATATCAACGTTGTGGTTCGCTTTTTATAAAGTGGTCAACTGTGCCAATACCGTGCTCTTAGAAGCTGGTAGAATCAATACAGCTGGTTTCTCGCCTGAAGACACTAAACGATTAAGCCAGATGAAAGGCGAAGCGTTGTTTTGGCGAGGTTGGGCACATCAACATTTAGTAGCCCTTTGGGGCGAGGGATTTGCCGCCAATGGCGACGGAGACAAACAAGGAATCCCACTTCGATTGGAAGTTGCCTCCAGTCCTGATAAGTTAAATATTCCACGAAATACGGTCGACGAAGTTTACGATCAGATTCTATCGGATTATACCGAAGCTATAGCATTATTGCCCACCAGCTGGAGTGCAAGAGAAAACTTCCCTCGTCCAACTACCTATGCCGTCAAAAGTTTTATGGGGCAGTTGAATCTATTTAAAGGCGATTTGGCTGCCGCGAAAAACGTATTAAAAGATGTAATCGACAATGCCGGCAAAGAACTCGTTTCATTTGAGGATTATAAAGATATGTTTAATGAAAAACAGATCAAATTCAACAGCGAATCGATTTTAGAAATCAACTTAAGAAATGGAAATTCGGGTGCTAACTTCTGGAATAGCGAAGGTTCCCAACATGCATTACTTGCCGCATTATGTTTCGAGAACGCAGCAGGCAATGTGGAGTCCGCAGGATGGGGAAACATATTTTTTCACGATTCGAATATTGAACGCTTTGGTTCCGATCCTCGCTTACACGTAGCAGCCCTTCAGCCTGGTACACCAGTGATCATGCGCGGTGCCAATACCGTCGTGATGAAATATAAAGATATTGAGAGCAATTATCAAGGTTGGAGTCTGGGGAAATATATTCCCAGGAATGCACGCGTTGGCGATAACCCTTACGTCGGCAATAGTGTCGGCATCAACATGTATCTGATGCGATTAGCAGACGTCTATCTGCTATACGCAGAAGCCAACCTCATCGATGATGAAGAAACAGCAAGAGAATACATCAACAAAGTCCGTCGGCGTGCATACGGTTTACCTGTAAACACGACAGCCCCACTAGTAGATATCGTTTCCAGCGGAACGCAACTACGGGACGAATTGCGCGAAGAACGCTTCAAAGAGTTCTGTGGAGAAGGTGTACAGCATTGGATAGACGTATGCCGTTGGAAAACCCTCGATCAAGAAATCAAAACCTGGTATCCCAACACGCGCGTCGGAGCACCAACTTATAACAAGCAAGACCTCTACTATCCCATACCCATGGCGGAGCTGGAAAGTAATCCTAATATGAACCCGAGTACAGGATATTAACATATAAGCCGTTTGTCACGGTCCTACAGATGTACCGTGACAAACATTTTTCAGATTAATGATCATCAAACATGCAACAGAATACACTTTGTTATCACCCAGTCATTCACTTTATTATCCTTGCTCTTCTTTTCCCCTTGACCAATGTACATGCCGATACCAATCCAATGGTCTACTATGTCCAAGACTACGGAGCCAAAGGCGATGGAAAATCCCTTGACACCAAATCGATTCAAAACGCAATTGACGCCTGCCATCACGCAGGGGGAGGCGTCGTTCAATTAAACAGCGGGACGTTTATGTCTGGTACAATTTTCTTAAAAAGTGGTGTTCGGCTACATATCGAGAAAGGAGCAACGCTATTAGGCAGCACAAACGCACAGGACTACCCCGACATTGGTGCCCAAGATCCTACCAAAGAAGAACGCTACAACGCCGGGAAGGCGTTAATTTATAGCGAAGGTCAACACCATATATCGGTATCAGGTCAAGGTGTCATTGATGGAAATGGTGCTGCATTAGCCAATCTCAACCAAGTGAGGGCACACATCATTCATTTCAAAGCCTGTCACGATATCAAAATCAACGATGTTTCCTTGGTAAACGGGTCATGGTGGATACAAAAATACGACACCTGCAATAACCTCCAAATCGATGGTATCACCGTAAATAGCAAGGAAAACAGCGACATGAACAAACCTCGTTATGCCGATACTCCCGGCAGAAATACAGATGGTTGCAATATCGTCGATTCACGGAACGTCCAGTTATCCAATTGCCATATTTTCAGTGGCGACGACGGAATCGTCTTAAAAAGTTTCTCAAAAGATCTGGGTTGCCATAACGTGACGATCAGCAATTGCATCATCAGTACCAATGCTTCCGGCATTAAAATCGGCACAGAATCCGCAGGCAAATTCCACGACGTGCTGGTCAATAACTGTATTGTATATGATACCCGATTAGGCGGAATCGAGTTGATGGTTGTGGATGGAGGCAGCATGGAACGCATCGTCGTTACGAATATCTCGCTTAACAATATTCTCGGTGCCGCCATATATGTGCGATTAGGAAATCGCGGAAGAGAATATACACACAATAAGATGCCTTCGGTAGGTAGCGTCAAAGATATCCTCATCCAAAACATCTATGGAACAAAAATAGGGCGCTATGGCAGTTCTATAACCGGTATTCCTAGTGCACCATTAAAAAATATTACACTAGAAAATATCGACCTCACCTTTACAGGTGGAAATGCGCCGTTATATTTTGAAGGATACCCCACGAAACCTGTAGAAGAGCGAACGATAGATAATGTTCCCGAAGAGGAGAAATCCTATCCACGATGTGATATATTCGGTAAGTTACCCGCCTATGGTTTTTATATAAGACACGTTGAAGGAATCGATCTTCGTAACCTAAAATTAAGATTCGAAGAAGAAGATACACGTTCCGCAATTGTTGCAGACGATGTTTCAAATTTCGTTTTGGATGGCTTAAAAGCACAGATATCACCGCATGCGCCCGCTGTCATTCAGGGAAGAAACATGCAAACTGCAGCGATCGTAAACTGCATAAGTTTGACTCCGGCAAAGTCATTTTTACATGCTTCAGGAAACAAAACGCAACAAATTGTATTATCTTCCAATATATGGAAAAATTTAGGAACCCATTTGTCTACCGACAATTCGTTCCCTATATCTGAAATTCACGAAAAAAAATGAGTATATCACTACGCATAAATAAACTACGCACATTAGGTATGGCTAAGCTGATTATTTTCTTTTATCTCATCCTAGGCGTTTGTCTGTCATCAAGTTCTCAAGAAATCGCGATAAATGCCAACCTATCAGGACAACGTTGGCCAGCCAGTTGGATTAAGGCAAGCGACGGTTCCGTAAACGGGTATGGTGTCTACCACTTTCGTAAAGTATTCGATCTAACCAGCAAACCTTCAAAATTTGTCGTTCATGTATCCGCTGATAATCGCTACAAACTATATGTCAATGAAGAATTGGTTTCCCTAGGACCTGCACGTGCAGACATCTACAATTGGCCATTTGAGACCGTCGATATTGCCCCTTACCTTAAAAAAGGAAAAAATGTACTCGCCGCAGTTGTATGGAACTATGGAGCGCATTTGCCGGTTGCACAAATGAGTTTTTACAAAACAGGATTTATCCTACAAGGAGATAGCGAACCAGAACAGATCGCCAATACCAACACCACCTGGAAAAGCTTCGTTAATTCAAGTTATCAACCTACGACAACCGATCTTCAGACCTATTACGTAGCCGGACCGGGAGATCAAGTTAATGGAGAATTATATCCCTGGAAATGGGAAACCGGAGATTATGATGATTCGTTATGGAAGGAAGCCGTCGCGATCATGGTAGGCGCCGGAAAAGGAGCATATGATTATCCCGGATGGCAATTGGTCCCCAGGCAAATTCCACAAATGGAATTGACCAATTTGCGGATACCAGCATTAAGAAAAGCCGAAGGAATCAATAAATGGTCAGGCTTTCCACAAAAGAAAGGGAACTATACCGTTCCTGCTGGTTCAAAAATCTCCCTGCTCATTGATCAGACTTACCTTACTACCGCCTATTTCAATGCAGAATTCAGCAAAGGAAAAGGGGCGAAAATTAAGATTAAATATGCCGAATCTTTGTTCGAAGACCGCAAAGATGATAAAGAACGGTTCCAGCATAAAGGCAATCGAAATGAAGTAGAAGGAAAAGTTTTCTTAGGATATTATGACGAAATTCTACCCGACGGAGGTACGAATCGTTTATTTACTTCCCTTTGGTGGCGAACCTATCGCTATGTTCTATTAGAGATAGAAACAAGCCAAGAACCCTTAATACTACATGATGTATACGGCGAGTTCACCGCTTACCCATTTGAACAAGTATCCCGTTTTGAGAGTCGGCAGCAACCCGAACTTCAGGATATATTATCCACCGGATGGCGTACCGCACGCCTATGCGCACACGAAACCTATGAAGATTGTCCTTATTACGAACAACTGCAATATTTCGGAGATACACGGATACAAGCAATGATTTCACTTTACAATACACGCGATGACCGTCTGATTAAAAACGCGATAGACAATGGCCGGCAATCCATTATTTCGGACGGTATTACGATGAGTCGTTACCCAACGAGTCTGCATCAATTCATCCCCTCGTTTTCCATTTGGTGGATTGCCACAGTTCACGACTACTGGATGTACCGCGGCGACGATCAGTTTATAAGCCGTCAACTTTCCGCTACCCGGTCCATCTTAAATTTCTATGAACAATACCTTGGGGAAGATGGTAGCCTATCAAAAATCCCTTATTGGTTTTTTACAGACTGGACAGCAGGATTCGAATCCGGGATGCCTCCACGAGCAGCAGACGGAAAATCAGCCATTCAAGATCTACATTTTTTGTATGGCTTACAATTGGCTGCCGAGATGGAGAAAGAGCTCGGCGAGCCTGCTCTCGGAGCCCGATATGAAGCATTGGCTGCACGTATTGCTTTAAATTTCAAAGATAAATATTGGAACGAAAAACGAAATTTATTTGCGGATACCCCCTTATCGGATAGCTTTTCCCAACATACCAATATTCTGGCCATTTTAACCGGCTTGATCGATGGCGAAAAAGCACGCTCAGTCTTGAAAACATTGCTAGCAGATGAAAGTATTACACAGGCGAGTATCTACTTTAGGTATTATCTGCATATGGCGCTGGTCAAAGGTGGATTAGGCAATAATTACCTAGAAATGATGGACCTATGGCACACACAACTTTCACTAGGATTGACTACGTGGGCCGAGCAGCCAGAACCATCACGAAGCGATTGCCACGCGTGGGGCTCTAGTCCCAACATAGAGGTATTCCGAACCGTATTGGGTATTAAAAGCGACGCTCCCGGCTTCAAAAAAATCCGCATACAGCCTCATTTAGGAAATCTTCGCGAAGTCAAAGGTAGCATCCCCCATCCACTGGGCGATGTGGTCGTTAATTATCAAGTAAACGACACCGATTTTTTAGCCGTGATAGACTTACCCATGAAAACGACTGGGATATTGCAATGGCGAGGAAAAGAGTTTATTTTGAAGCCTGGTTTACAGCAGATCAAAATAACGCATTAGCGGAATCTATTCAAAAAAACAAAACGAAGAAGGCAAGACCGGTATAACCGACTTCCTTCTTCAATATTTGTAGCGCTACAGATAGGGTATTATATACGGTTTGTTCGCTAATAGAGAGGCTTTCAGCAATCTCTTTTGCAGGCTTCCCTTGTTCCTTACTCAATTCGAATATTTCTTTTTGACGTGCAGTGAGTTTCGTTTTTGCAACTTCAAGACGTTGAATGAATAAATCCAAATCCATTTTCGAATCCATATTAGACTCGCCACTTTCCAAGGTATCACAATAGTCCAGATAATCGTCAAATACCGGATTCTTGACCTGTTTCCGTAATCGATCAATGATAATATTCTTCGAAATCTTGAACAAATAAGACTTCAAAGATCCATCGGATCGCAGTTTCTCTCTATTTAACCAGAGTTTGATGAACGTCTCCTGAACAATTTCCTTACTGATGTTATGCGATTTGGTTAATGAAAAAACGAAACCATAAAGGTTATCGTAGTATAACTCATATAGTTTTTTGAAATCGTTATAAGAGCCCCGTTGTAGCCCTCTTATATATTCAATATGTTCCATATCACATCAAAACCGGTTATAGAAAGGATGGATACCCCGGGTTGTGTTTCCCGGGGTCGAATTACGTCAACATTTTAGCCACGTCATCATCCACAAGAAATAACAATTCTCCCGCGGTTGGTTTTAAAAGTTGAGATGGATATAGTTCCGGGTTGCTCTCTCCTTGCAAAACCTCCCGCAAAGCCGTAGCCTTTTTCTCACCAAACGCAATCACTACGATCTGGTCGGCCTTATTGATAAATGGAGCTGTCAGCGTAATCCTATACATATCCTGTGGTACCAGAAAATAGGCATCTACCCATTTTTCCTTTTCATGAAGCACCTCCGTGCCAGGAAACAACGATGCCGTATGTCCGTCATCTCCCATTCCTAAAAAAATAAAATCGAGTTGTCCATCATCCCCTAGTTTTTCCCGTAAAATTTGTTCGTAGGTCTGCGCATAATCTGCTGCCTCCACCCCTTCTTTATACATCGGAAAAATGTTAGATTCCAGAACAGGAACATGATTAAGCAACGTTTCATAAGACATCTTTGTATTACTCAAATCGTCTTCGAACGGCACCCATCGTTCGTCGCCCCAAAAAACCAAAACCTTGCTCCAGTCCACCTGTGATTTATAGGCTTCTGTAGCTAATAATTTATGCAAATCAACAGGAGACGAACCACCGGTCAATGCCACAGAAAAAAAACCTTTTTTATCTATATTTTTCTTTGCCGCTTCGACAAACAGCTGCGCAGCTGTTTCAAAAATTTGCTCTTTACTTTTAAACTGTTTTACCATCATATTCCTCTTTTAAATCTTCCATTGTTGCTGATAACCATCGATGTCCCTGTCTACTCAGTAATTCATTAGCCGCTTCCGGACCCCAACTTCCAGCAGCGTACGTGTAGATAGGCGAATACGTTCCGTTTTTCCATTCCTCCTGAATCGTAGCAATAATATCCCAAGCTTCCTCAACTTGATCCGAACGCATAAATAACGTCGAGTCTCCATCGAGTGCGTCGATCAACAAGGTTTCATATGCTTCTGGACTATCCGGTGCACATTCAAAATAGTCAAACACCATTTCCACGGGGTTTAACGTCATGTCCAAGCCAGGCTTTTTCGTCATGAACGATAAACGGATATCCATTTCAGGCTGAATATTGATCGTCAATTGATTCGGCCGTAAGCTATCCGTACCATTTGCAAATGTCTTGTTTGGTACTTCTTTAAAATTTACAATCACACAAGATTTCTTCTGTGCCATACTCTTGCCGGTTCGCATATAAAACGGCACCCCTTGCCATCTCGGATTGTCAATATAAAACTTCATCGCCACAAAAGTCTCCGTACTCGAATTCGGATCCACACCTGGTTCTTGTTTGTAACCTTGTTTTGGATTTCCCTTTATTTCCCCATCCGTATACTGTGCACGAACGGTGTAGTGGTTGATATCTTCCGGCTTGATCCTACGTACAGCTTTTAATATTTCCGCCTTTTTATCCCGGATTAACGAGGATTCGAATTCAACCGGAGCGTCCATAGCAACCATACAGAGAATCTGCAAGAGATGATTTTGAATCATATCACGCAATGCGCCAGAATGGTCGTAATATCCGCCACGATCTTCCACCCCCACCTGTTCCGCTACCGTAATCTGCACCGACTCTATATGCCTATTGCTCCATAGCGGTTCAAAAACCGTGTTGGCAAAGCGAAAGGCAAGAATATTTTGTACAGTTTCCTTACCCAGATAATGATCAATGCGGTAAATCTGTTCTTCTTTAAAATTTTGATTCAATAGCTCATTCAAGGCAACTGCAGAAGCCTTATCATAACCGAATGGCTTTTCGATGATGATGCGATCTTTTTCAACTTCATCTGCCATACCCGCTTTCTTTAAACTAGTCGATACCGAATCGATAAAATTAGGTGCTACCGATAGATAAAAAAGACGATTTACGCGGCTATTGCATTCCACATCGAATGCTGTCAGCTTATCGTTCAGATTCTGGAAAGAATTTTCACCCGTAATATCAAAATTTAAGAAGGTAATTTTTTCGCTAAAACTAAGCCATTGTTCTTCAGTAAACTTGTTATTACGTGAAAATTCCTTCAAATTTTCCAAGACATAAGCTCGGAAACCCTCCTGGCTATATTGCTTTCTACCCAATGCAATGATCTGGAAACGTACAGGCATCCATTCATCAATGAATAAGTTAAAAAAAGCCGGGAATAATTTTCTTTTCGCCAGATCCCCCGTTCCACCAAATACGACAATCGACGTTGGTGCTGTTGTTCTATCATGCGTCATGCTACGGTTGCTAAAATTAGTTCCACTGGAAATGAAATATACCCTCTAGATCTACATGTTCATAAGTGTGTGCGTCAAAATAATCAACGATTCCAAAATTGTATTTATACATTTTTTTAAATTAGTTAAATATGGAAAGAGCAAATATATCGAAACTTGTGTGCTATTATGCAATAAATCGCTTTTTTAACCCCGACGTGACCAATGTTCACATCGGAGTTTACCCAATCAGCTTACGGATTCGTACTAAAAATCGATCCATTCGCAATCAGCGCCCTGCGATTCATTTTTAGGATATCCACCACCCATTCTGCAAAATCTTCCGGTTGCAGCACCTTGTCAGGGTTACCATCCGTTAATCCCCCCTCTATACTCATATCCGTAGCAATCGTGCTCGGTGTCAGGGTGACCACGCGGATATCGTCCTTACGCCACTCCGCCATCATGGATTGCGAAAGTGAAATCACGGCCGCTTTAGAAGCCGCATACGCCGCCATACCCGCGCCACCCTTTAAACCTGCAGTTGAAGCAACATTGATGATATCACCTTGTCCTGTTGTTTTTAGGTAGGGATAAATCGCTCTAGCCACGTTATAAACACCAAAGAAATTAATATCGAATACCTTTTGGAAATCTGTCGATGACATTTCCATCACTTTACCGAACTGGCCCACGCCAGCATTATTTATTAAAATGTGAATGCCTCTCAGCGATTCAACCAGTTCCCTTATGCCTTTTTCTACTTGCGCATTATCGGCTACGTCAAATACGGCGTAGCGTGCTTCCACACCATATCCCCGGAGCTCTTCCACCGTTGACTGTAAATTCTTTTCGTTTTGTCCGGTGATACCTACATCCACCCCCTCAGCCGCCAGTGCTAGCGCGACCGCTTTTCCTAAACCACGACCGCCGCCAGTGATAATTGCTTTTTTACCTTTTAATTCTATCATTTTAATATTGTTGTAATCTTATTAGCCCCGCTCTTACTTCGTTAGCTCGTCCGTATCGGGCATTACTTTATTCCGTTCCACAGATCCTAAAAATCCACCATATTTAGTTAGGTTAAACGGATCATACGACTATTTTCGTCGGCGTTGAAGATAATCATATTTTTACATAAATTATCTTTCTATCCTCAACCTCATCTTAAAACGATGACTACCTGCCACCAACTGCACGGTCTTCCTATCGTGTACGTTGCTTGGCATATAAAACGTAGCTGAAGCATTCGGTGGAACCACGATATCGTAATAGACACTATCTCCCTCCTTTTCCCATGTAGAACGAATTTCACCGTACGGAGAGCTATAGCGCACGTCCGACTGTTCCAACCCTTCGGGAAATATCGGCTTAAGCAACGTATTTTTAAATCCCGGTTGTTCAGGATCTGGCAATATCCCGCCTATGGACTTAAAAAACCAACCGCCAATCTCTCCAAACATCATGTGGTTATCTGAAATATCCCTTTTCGCATCCAAATCCCAATTCTCCAAGAGCGTCGTTGCACCATTCTCTACCCACCAACCCCAAGACGGATATGTATTTTGTACCGCTAACTTGTATGCCGTTTCGCCATAGCCATTATCTTTCAGTGCATTCAGTATCGCTTTTGCCCCTAAAACCCCTACATCAAGATGAAAATCGTTTTCCTTCACCCTTTCATTCAGATTAGCGGCCACTTTGGCCCTGCTCTCTTCTGGGACGACGCCCCAATGCAAAGGTACACTCAATTCCGTCTGGCTGCCATCTGCATATATACCTGTTGCCCGGTTCAGAAACTTATTATTTATAGCGTCCCTGATTTTCTCACCCAGCGCGTAATATTTCTTATAATCCTCCTCTTTGCCAAACAATTTAGCCGCACTTGCCAAAATCCGTGCATCTGTATAAAAGTATACCGAAGAGGTCAGTTCGAGATTAGACGTTGTTTTTACGGGTACCCAATCCCCTCTTCCAAAAGTCGTCAACCCATTTGGACTAATGCCGTCTACATAATCTACATAACGTTTGATATTATCATAGCAATCCTCCAACAGCCTACTGTCACCATAAAACATATACACTTCCCACGGGATAATTGCAATCGTGCTTGTCCAGTCCAAACCATTTGCCGTACCATATCCCCATCCTCCCGTCGGGATAATATCCGGTAAAATGCCGTTTGGTTGTTGTTCGTCCCGGTGGTCCGCCAACCATTTTTCATAAACGGTAATTGCATCAAAGTTATACAACGCACTTTCAATAGCCAGGTGTCCATCCCCAGTCCATCCGTTTTTTTCACGCTGCGGACAATCTGTCGGATACCCCATAAGATTAGATAGATAGGCGTTATTTGTAATTTCCCACAAGCTATTTACCAACTCCGAAGAAG
The DNA here is from genome assembly GCF_014692505.1 of Sphingobacterium arenae. GTDB lineage: Bacteria > Bacteroidota > Bacteroidia > Sphingobacteriales > Sphingobacteriaceae > Sphingobacterium > Sphingobacterium arenae. Next base: position 511,020 of record NZ_JACNYK010000002.1, read on the forward strand.
TTTTGACTGATCCGATCGGCCGTACGTCACTATGCATAAAATAAGATGTCACGTTGGATTTGTCAATGTCCAATGGTTCCGTAGTCGTGATCTCCACATACCGAAACCCCTTATAGTTGAATTTAGGCATGAACGTATCTTGCTTTTTCCCACTTAAGATCAGTATATCCGTCTGAAACGGGTCGGCGACATTATCACCACGATAATACACATCAATATTAGACATATCCACACGGCCGTCATCATATAATCTTTCACCATGCTTCATTTTAACGACCGTCCCCTCCCTGCCTTTCAAGTTGACCGCCGTCACGCCTGCCATATTTTGCCCCATATCAAACACATAGGTGGTATCGTCAATTTTATTTAGCGTTTGTGGATGATATGTCTTGACTAAACGAATCGGCTGCATCTGCTGAGAAACAATCAAATTGGAAGGTGCCCCCCTATATCTTACGCTGTTCCACTGGGAATCATCAAATCCTACACTGTCCCATCCCTCTTGTTCCAAACGGGCATCATAATGTTCTCCTGTGTATATACTGTTGGACACAATAGGCCCCGACGAAGTTTTCCAATCACGTTCGCTCCGGATAGTCTCCACGGTACCATCTTCATATTCTATTCTCAAATCCAAACAGAATGCCGGTCTCGCACGCCAAGGGGCATTATGAAAATCCCAAACCGCCAACGACTGATGGTTGTACCAACCATTTCCCAAAACCACGCCGATGGCATTTGCTCCCTTGGTTAGCCATTCGGTCACATCATGCGTCACATATAATGTTCGACGGTCGAAACGCGTATACATCGGATCCAGGCGATGGTTTCCCACACGCTTACCATTTAACGAGAGCTCATATAGCCCTGCCACAGCGATATAAGCTCGAGCGCTTTTTATATTTTTCTTCGCCTGAAATTCTTTCCGAAAATACGGTGCAGGCCTATAATGAATATCGTGTTGATCACTAATCCAACTTCCTTTCCAAGATCCTTTTTCACCCATCATCCCCGTTTCAAAAGACGACACGTCCGAATTACTTATCCTATCGTTTCCATCCCAGACCACCACTTTCCAAAAGTATCTCGTCCAGGGCTTCAGTGTCGCCCCTTTGTATACGACTAAACCTTCTTGTCCATCTACCTTGCCGGAATCCCAAACATTCTCCTCCCCTGCTGCAACATCTATCGAGTCCAATCCAACAACGATTCGGTAAGCCATTTGTTTTGCTCCCTTCGCTCCGTCGTTTAATCGCCAAGTCAGCCGCGGACTTGGTTCATCAATCCCCAACGGCGCAAACATATGTTCGCATTTCAAATCAACCGGTCGGGACAAATTATCCTCCTGTTGTGCATATACGACCACCTTATTGCATAAAATATAAGTACACAATAAAATAATCCAAATAGATTTACAGTTCATATTCTGGCGATTCCTTAATTACGACTTAAATTAAGGATAAAAACTTAAAAACACCAAAATTAACGTAAAGATCGTTCTACGTAAGAAAATCAACCATTAAAAACTATAGGCTATACTTCCCAGCACATTTCGGGACATCATGGGGTTTACCGTAGACCATCCCTTGAAATACGTTTCGTCCGTCAAATTATTCGCTTTCACCGCCAGTTCATATTTTTTATAGCGATACGATAAGCTCGCATTAACTAAAGTGTATGCCGGGACAGTAAATGCGCCCGTCGGTGCACTATTCGTAATCAAGTTTTTTCCAGCGTGGTTAACGCCCGCTCCAACACCCACGCCACGCAGCAGCCCACGTCTAACCGTATAATTTGCCCAGAAATTAAATAAGTTCTTAGGTCCAGCCTCCGTCGGGCGGAGATTATTAACACTTGCGTCAGCCTTCGTCAACTTGCTGCTGTTGTTGCTATAGCTCAAAATAACATCTAATCCTTCCATTGGCGCAGCTGTTAGATCAAATTCAAAACCACGGCTCAATCGAGTTCCGTCCTGTACGGTAATATTATAGAACTCGCCATTCCGTTCAATCGTCTCCGGTCTGGTGATGTTGCTAACAGAAATATCATAATAACTTGCCGTCAACCCCACACGGTCATTAAATAAATTAAACTTCACCCCTGCTTCCCATTGCTCGGCTTGCTGTGGTTTGAAATCGCCCGAAACATCTGGTAAAGGTTGTACTATCGGCGCAACATTTTTGAATCCATTCTGGTAATTACCGAAAAACGATATCCGATCTTTCATAAGCTCGTACACGATCCCCGCCCTTGGCGAGAGAGCAGTCTGGCTATAAGTCCCTCTCGTCGTATCGGCATCATAATCATACGTTCCCTTATTATCAAAATAATCTACACGTAGGGCGAGATGGACATGAAGAGCAGGTGTCACATCCAGCACATTGGATACATAGCCTCCCAACACCCCGTTCCGGCTACGGTTATTTGTTTCAGCACCGTTGGAGGCAGCGATAGCTCGATCGATGAATGCCGCATTGAATTTGTAATAATTGGGATCGTCATAGGATGTATTTATCTTATCGACCAAAACATAAGGCGAGTTGTGTGTTATCGCCTGTTGGAAGAGGTAATCCATACCGATCAATGTACGGTTGCGCATCCCCCCAATCCGGTAATCGCCCACAAAATTCTGCTGTGCATTGAACACTTTCGCCACGTAATCCTGATCGCCTGCATAACGACTGATCAGCGTATCATTGTCCGGTTCCAGATACATCACATATTGGAAATAACCATCCGATTTTCGTTGATTGAAACTAACCGTCGTGTTCGACGTCCACCGATCATCCAGACGATAGTTTACATTTCCGCGAATATTGGCGACGGGGTTATTAAACGTAACATCATTATGCGTATAGGATTTATCGAAATCAAACTGTAACTCGGACGGTGTACGTGCAAAAAGATCCCGGCTTCTGTTCAGGAAAACCATTAAAGGATTTGTGGCTTTACTTTGGTAAATTTCGGCATCAAGCTGAATATCCAAACGCTCATTGGCCCGATAAAGCAAGGAAGGAGCGATAAAGAAAGAGCGTTTGAATCCGGCATCCTGAAAAGTACCCGTGCTGGTATAAGCCGTATTTACACGTCCTAACCATTTACGATCCTTCGAAAGCGGACCGTACACATCCGCCGTTACCCGATGTTGGTCAAAAGATCCAAAAATATAATTTACACGCCCGCCAAGCGTATCCAAAGGCTTTTTTGTCACATTATTGATCAACCCCCCAAAGCCGACCGCCGCCCCGCCAAACAATGTTCCCGAGGGGCCTTTAATCACTTCAATCGTTTCCAAGTTTATCGGATCGGGACTTGCGCTTGCAATACTTACTACACCGTTGACCATAGCAACCTGCGTTGTAAATCCACGCAACGTGTAATAAGACGATCCATCTCCCGGGCGACCGGTCGCACCCCACAACTGATCTACACCAGAAACATTCGCCAAGGCATCGTCAAAACTGGTATTTACCTGGCTCTGTAATAGCTCCTTTGTAATAACAGCATATGATTGCGGATTTTCCATATTGCGTAGCGGCATCTTAGCCACATAAGGGCTGGTTTTCCGCGTATACGTATTCCGTATCCCATAAATATTTATCTCCTCGAGAGAAGCGCGATTCTCCGTCAAGTTAATTGTCGGAACCGACATTCGTCCACCCGGACGAACATAGATTTCACGCGAAAGCGGCTTTATCCCCACTGCAGATACCGAAAGAATATATCTTCCTGTATCGATGTTACCGAAAACATAATTCCCTTTTCCGTCCGTGTAAGAGGATTTTTCCAAACCATTTATATGAATAGTAATACCAGCGGCAGGCTGGTTATCCGCTGATAGCACTTTCCCATAGATTTCCACGCTTTGCTGAGCATGCAGTAGGGTATGGACAAGAACACATACAGCAACTAAGATCTTTCGCATAATAAACTAGAATAATTATTTAGAACAATTTTAAACTGCGCTAAATTAGATTAATTCTAATTAATAGACAAGCTAATGTGGAAAAATAGGGTGTTTTTTCTATCTACGTTCCACTCAAAAGTCATTAAAATTCCAATTTCCTCGATAAGGCCGACTTCTCATCATATTTGCGAAGCTGTCATCAAACTCTTCTTTTACTGGATCCCAACGTAAATTTCTTTGCAACTCATAGGCGATATTAATTGCGTTACAGATCGTTGACGTGCGTTGACCGATCTCCACGTCACAAATCGGTTTCGAACGGTTTTGAATAGCTTTCACCCAATCCTGATAGTGATTATCACTATAATACAGACGCTTATCATTAACAGTTAAGTTTTGGCTGGCAAGTGCCGTCGGATTTGTTTTCAAGAACGACCGACTGACTTCTATGCTTCCCTCCGTCCCTATAAACTGAATAGCATTAGGTTCTCCCCAATCAACATGATTGACACGTGTACCATGCTCATAGACGTAAGTCAAACCTTTTTCTGCTTGTGGAGCTTCAGGAGGAATAAACTGGACGGGGCCTCCATTATCCATATCTAAAGCCCACTGAACAATATCAAACATATGCGCTCCCCAATCCGTAATATATCCTCCTCCGAAATCTCTATATCCTCGCCACCATGCCCATTTATCATCTTCAATGGGCGGTGATAATATAGGATGATAACCACGGTATAAAGAAGGTCCAATCCACATGTCCCAATCCAAATAGTCTGGTATCGACATAGAAGGCAAATCACATTGTTTTACAGGTTCACCTACCGAGACATTGATTTCCTTCACGTCTCCAATATAGCCGTTATAGACCAGCTCCGCAGCCTGTCTAAAGTTAAACGAGGAACGTTGCATACTACCTGTTTGAAAGACAACTTCATATTTTCTAGACGCATTCACCATAGCTCTTCCCTCAGCTATAGTAAGCGCTAGCGGTTTTTCACAGTAAATATCTTTCTTAGCTTTCGCTGCATCAACAGCTATCTGCGCATGCCAATGGTCAGGTGTTGCAATTACCACTGCATCGACCGAGGCCGATGCAAGCAATTCCGGATAATATCCATATTTCCCAATGGAGGATTTTGGTTTTCCCGCTGCACCCTGTGCGTTTGTTGCCTCCTTTACGAAGTAATCTAATTTGTTTCTATCAACATCACAAGCCGCCTGGATCACCACTTCTGCGCAGCTGTTCAACCCCCGTAATAAGTAAAGACTTTGCTTTCCTACACCAATAAAACCAACTTGAATTTTATCACTTGGCGCCACAAATCTAGGCCCGCCCAAGACACGCCGTGGAACGATCGTAAAAGCAATAGCAGACTTCAAACCTGCATCAATAAAATCTCTTCTTTTCATGTTACATCAATTTTCTTTTGGCACAAGACTTACGGAACTAATCTCCGGTAAACCATTTCCATCGATTATGGCCGCTTCAAGCACAAACGGAACAAATGGTTCGCCTATTGCTTTTTGCGGTATTTCGATTGTTCCCATTTTTGCTTCTTCAAACGATCGTCCTTCCTTGGGTTCAAAGCTATACGTCACCTTGCTACCTGCTGTATGGAAAACCACTGTTCCACCAACGGTTGATAGGGGCAAATATTGAATCAGTACGTCATATTGCCCCGGCCGTTGTACCTTTACTTTCCAAGATACTTTATCATCGGTATGGATCCATCCGGCGAGGGCATTAGGACGTTTAAAATCATGTCTCGCACCACTTATCTTCATCCCATGGGTTGTATGGATATCCGCGTTATCGGCAGACAAGACAATCCTTCCGTCCGATAGTGCTTGTGCCACGTTCTCTTCCAATTCGAGTGCTCCCTCCACTTCCATCACCAACACCTTTGGTCCATCCTCCAGCGAAAACGACGGTATAGAAATTCCCGTACCCATTTCTTGCGAAACGGCTTCTATCAAACTATCTTCCGACCCCATCTCGTAGAGAGTTTTTACGGTATTTTTTAACGGTACGTTAATGACACCACCCCGCGGAACATCAAATACATGTAGATAAAGTTTGTCCCCTTTTATCGTGCAATACCCCCAATCCAATTTTCTAAAAGGACTCGCCTGTGTTCCATAAATAGATTCACCGTTTACGGACATCCATTTTCCTACTCTTTCCAATATTTCCACGGCTTGCTCAGGAATTTTGCCATTACCGTCAGGCCCTACATTTAATAGAAAATTCCCACCCTTACTAACGGTTTCCACCAGCAGGCGCATAATTTGTGGGAAACTTTTCCAGTTTTGGTCATGCGTACTATAACCATAACTTTCGTTCATCGTATAATTTACTTCCCAATTGGTCCCGCTAATACCTGTTGGCGGCACATATTTCTCGGGCGTTCCAATATCGCCATTCTTGTTTTCTAACCCATTCCAAAACCGATTATTGATCAATATATTCGGTTGCCATTTAATAAGATCCGTCAAGATCCGTTTCGTCCCCCAGCTTTCACCTTCGTGTTCCTTATTACTAAAATCAGCCCATAGTACATCCAGTTGACCATAATTATTAGCCAGCTCTTTGATTTGACCGTACATATAATCCTTGTATCGCTCGTGGTCAGGAACATGATCCGTAGAGTTTGGATTTAACTGGAAGGCCTCGTACGAATCCGGATGTTGCCAATCCAATAAAGAGTAATACGCTCCTGTCTTTAGTCCTTCTTGCTGAAATGCATCCATAATCTCTCGGTATAGATCACGTCCAGCAGGTGAAAGATTCGCCGTCCCCGTAACATCATTGTGCAAAGCAAAGGGTTGATTACTATTAAATAAACTAAAGCCTTCGTGATGTCGCGAGGTAAGAATCATATATTTCGCCCCCGACTTTTTGACCAACTGTGCCCATTCCTTTGGGTCAAATTCCCCTAACGTAAATTTAGGTTTTAAATGTTCCGTGTATTGTTTACTGGGAATCTTACCCCAAGTCTGTATCCATTCCGCGTAATGCTGCGGATACGTTTCACCTTTAAAAACACCGCCAGCAGCACTATATAGCCCCCAATGGATAAATACACCGAAGCGGGCATCTTGGAACCAAGCTAAGCGCTTTTCCTGTGTTTCCAGCCATCCCGGAACACCTTCAAAAGGCTCGGATTTGGTCTGAGCATATAAACCTTTAATAGATAGTAAGAGAAGTAGATAAATGATGATCTGATATTTCATAGTTCCTGCGTTTATGTGACGTTTTTTGTAATTTTTGTATTTTATTTTGGATGCGCATGCTTTCTTTTTTTGCCTTATCAATCGGAAGCCCCACCGGTAACCCCGGTCGTTCGTGTTTCGTATATGTCAACCATGCGTTTTTTTGTATTTCCTGTCGCACCTCCAATAATGTATAAAGATGCGCGTAATAAGACGTACTGTCCAGGCATTCGGATAGAAAATCCTTTGCTGCAAACGTATCATCGAAATAATGAATGATACATTCCGCTATTAGACAGTGACCTTCCAATCCAGGATGGATACCATCTTCCGATAATTTAAAATTAGGTTCTAGCCGTTTTTTTGCTATTACATATTTCTGCATAGGAAAATGGGTATCTATTACTTCCCAGTTTCTCTCCCTTCGTTGATCAAGTAACCATTGCGCATATCGATCAAGCACAAGATTATAGCCATGAAACCCCAAGACAGTATCTTCATGTATACTTGGTGTGATGAAGATTATCCGTTTAATCTGCGCCGCTTTAAGCCGCTTATACAAGGCTATCATTCCTTCTTTATAGCGCTGAAAATTCGAATCGCTAAAAGGCTGATAGATTCCGTCGTTCATACCATAACATGCAAAAACGATGTCCGGCGTCATCCGTTCGGTGATGTTTTCAAGGCGGTTAAAGAGGCACGGCCGAATAAATGCTCCATTAGCATGACCATCCTCACTAAGTCCCGAGACAGTTTCACTCGGCAACCCTAAGTTGATCACTTGAGTAGTTGCCTTTGGAAACGCCGTTATCATAAAACTCTCGAACAGTGTCACATAATGACCAGCATAGGTTATGCTATTCCCCAGGAACACTATTTTTTGAGCGGCGCTTATAGGGAAAGCCCCTTTTAGCGATTGAGCCCACCCACTGTCGGTGACTGTGATCCCTAAAAAGAAAACAAAAACAACATAGATACGATTCATGACGAGCTTTGTGTTATTTTTAAAGTGTACCCTTTGGGCAATTTCCGAACTGATTTTGGCAGTTTTATCGTAAGCCCTTCTTCTGTTTGTCTAAAAGCGACTTTGCCTACGCCCAGTATCTCCACTTGTTTCACATCAATTTCTCCGCTGGCCAAGCTTTTAACAACCGCTACCCGACTTTCAGGCAATTCGAGCGATAACACATACAGATACTTCTCCCGCTCTGTAAACCAAAAATCTTCCGATGTAAATTCAGCTTTAAACCCTTCTTTTTCGCGTTGTTCGGTATCTGTTATACGCACGGTCGTCGGACCTTCACGTTGCACTTTCCAAGGCTTGGAACCATATATTGCTTCGTTATTCACCGCCATCCAATTACCGAGTTTTTGTAGATTGTTCATAACCATCGATGCCACATTTCCTTTGGCATCAGGACCAATGTTCAGCATATAGTTACCACCTTTACTCGCGATTTCGACCAGCCAGTAAAGCAATTCATCCACACTTTTCCAATCCTGATCGTACGCTTTGTATCCCCAGGAATGGTTAAAGGTACCGATGGCTTCCCAAGGCCTATCAAATTGATCGTCAGCATCAGGTATACGATTGTCTCCAGGGATCGCATAATCGCCCATTTCGTTCCCTATACGTTCCGCGATAATAACGTTCGGGTTAATGTCGTATACCGTCTTATAAAAGGTATAGCTCTGTTCCGGTGTCATAAGCCCCGGCATGTCAAACCAAATATAGCGGATGTCCGGATATTGTTCCAGCAATTCTTTAACCTGCGGGATGGCTTTATTTCTAAGATAAGAAGTAAAAGAATTTGGGCTCGGATCCCATAAATTTGCGCCGAAGCTATCTGTATCCTTACCAATCCGATCGTTGGCTGCTTTCGTTGTGGCGTATTGGGCATCGGCCCCATCCGCCCAATCAATATTATGAGAGTAATAAACGCCAAACTCCAACTGATGCCTTTTGCAAGCTTCATACAATTCCCGTACAATATCCCGTTTGAACGGAGTCGCGTCGATCACATCAAAATCACTAACTTTCGAGTCAAATAGTGCAAAACCGTCGTGGTGTTTGCTCGTGATGACGAGATATCTCATTCCAGCTTGCTTGGCCATGGTAACAATATGATCCGCATCAAAATCGACGGGGTTAAATGAAACGGCTAAATCAGCATATTCCCCTCTGGGGATCTTCGCAACCAACTGAATCCATTCGGCCACACTCGGAATCCCCATTTCTTCCATTGTTTTCCCCTTCCACACCCCGCCAGGAATAGCATATAACCCCCAATGGATGAACAAACCGAATTTTTGCTGCTGGAATTCCCGTAATGCATGTTCTTTTGACCGATTCATTTTATCCCAATCGTTTTCCATTGATTGGCATAGTGCATTACCGCTCCAGACAGCCGTCAATAATAACATTATAACATATTTCATAAACTAATCTTCCATTGAAATTTTTAACAACTGATGCTTGTGAATATCGGATTGGGGAATCAAGACGTGTAATACACCGTCCTTCATTTCCCACGTCTGGATGGTCAGACCATTTAATTCTATCCGATTCGGTTTACGATCTATATTAAACACAATCTCATACGCTCGCCTATCCAGCATGCCTTTATAAGCACCAGCGGTTGGAGCTATCGTGAATTCGATCTCATTACGTTTTTCATGACATTCAAAATGTGTTTTCGAAATTGCACCTTGCTCAAAATCAAACGATTCACCGTCATCTTCCAATAATATATAGGAGCTTTTCCCTTCCGGGTATACCTTTAAGATAAGCGTGTCTAACGGATTTTGATCAACATATTGCATCGGCTTTTGAAACGGAATAATGGCACCAGCCTTCACAAAAAGCTGACCACCGGTATGTGCAGGAATCCTCGGCGAGACGGTCTGCCCACCCTTTACCTTTTCGCCCGACCAGTAATTCACCCATTTACCTTCAGGCAAATAGACTGAATCCGTAAAGGCACTGACCAATAGATGTTCCCCAAACATAAACTGCGTCGTCATATTTTCCACTTCCTTATCTCGTGGGAATACCAAAGGCATTGCCCGTAGGATGGGCATTCCCGTTTGGCTGCCGTGTATGGCAGTCGAATAGATATACGGCAATAGGCTGTTACGCAACTGTGCATAGAAACGAAACGTTTCCTTATATTCGGGCGAAAAATACCATGGATAATGCATACTTGCCCAACTATTGATTTGTACCCATGGTAGAAAAAAGCCAAAATGGAAACCTGCTTTCACATCTTCTACCGCGTCCAGTACATCCGCGGAAGTATTAAGGAATCCGCTCAACCCCAGGTTGAGTTGATCATAGAGCGCGTCCCGACCACCACCATTGTCTCCAGCGGTAGACGCTCCCCAATGTTGGCTTCCAGCATATCCTCCACAATAGTGGTGAAAAGATCGAACTCCTTTGTGATCGCGGAAAATACGGTACATCTGTTTTGGCAATAGCACTTGATTTAAATTGTGCATTTCCCGATCCGTGTATCCATTGTAATATACTCTATCGGGGTGCTCGTCGAGTGTACGTCCCGGATCGAGCTTAAATCCATCAATCCCCTGATCAACAAATTTCATCAGATGAGGAAACCAATGTGCTTTTCCTGACTGTTTACCACCGTACTGGGCAGCCAAATGATCTTCCTCTTCGATACTCAGATCATGATCAATACACAACCACAGGGCTACATGATAACCTAGTTGACGTAATTTGGATAAAAACAGTTGCTTGTTCTCATAACGGTTTCCTTCGCCCTTCTGCCAGAAAAAATACGCCGGAAATTTGGACAGATCCCAATCCTTCTCCGTGGAGTAATCGTAAAATTTATCCATCCACTGCGGTTCGATCCAATACACATCAACCGGAATATTTTCCTGGTGGAACCGTACAGCGTTGTCCAACATCCGGAATTGATCTTCCATCATATTCCCTCCGAACGCTAATCCATAAGCCCATTTGGGTAACAAATATGGCTTACCCGTTATTGTCGTGTACAAGTCGATCGTATTTTCTAAAGATTGTCCCGTCATCAAATAAAAATCGACTGTTGCATCCGTATTGTACACGTACAGTTGGTTCTCTTCAAAATGCCCTACATCAAAATAGTTCAAAGCAGTTGTATTGTTAAATATGCCCCAACCCCGTGAACTAACAAGAAATGGTGCGACCATATCCGACTGCTGATACGTGGCCCATATCCGCAAGAGCGATCCTCGATGCTGAATAGCTTTACGGCTAGCCGCACCACCACCATAGAAACGTTCCTCAGGCGCAATCGACAAACGAAGTATAGCCGGCTCTACTTGGCTTTTTGTCTGTTTTAGACGCTCCGAAACACCATCTTCTCTCGTGGTATCTCCGATAATTTCCTTTTTTGTCAACGCTTGCTCATAATCCGTTAAAGATTCATACAATGCGTTATATGTTCTATTTTCCTTTTCCAAGACCGACAAACGGGTGATGATTTTATCCCCGGAGCGCGATTTAACGGTGATACTTCCATCTTTCCCGTTGATTTCCAACTGATTTTGGTTTGTTATTAGCCAGTAATCCGAACCATACTTCTTTATATTTGTTTTACCCACCCAATCTCTCTTTACAATACCATAGCGCTCCATAAGCGTTTCGGAGAAACTGTTCGATGACGAGACCCTTATTCTGAACGTTTGGTCATTACATGCTTGTATATTTAGAAATTTGCCATTCGCGAGTTCGATCGTATGTCCTTGCCCAAAAGAACGCATACCCAACGAACAGCTTAGTGCTATCATCGCCAGCCAGCCCTTCCGGAGAGCGCGCTTCCATTTTATATTCATCATATTTCTCAAATTAAAGTTGTACGGCGACATGCACCGCACAACCTATTGACAACAGGTTAATAGACCGATTAATAACCTGGATTTTGGATGAGTAAATCATTTTTGAGTATTTCGTCCCGCATAATGGGGAAAAAATACAATTTGTCATGCCAGATTCTCAAATCACCGGGAATCTGAATACGGTTAAACACAGGCGTGCCCCATGTCGATCCATCAGCCTGTCGATAGGACGCGACTTGTGTTTTATCGACAGTATAACGAATATCGACTCCGTGTGTTTGATGAGAAGCCTCCGGGCCGATAAGCCACCGTCGAACATCCCAAAAGCGGTGATCCTCAAAAGCAAACTCTATACGACGCTCCTGTCTAATTGCCTTCCGTAAGGCGTTTCCGCTGGTCGTTTCAGGCAAATTGGGTTGTCCCACGCGCTTACGCACCATATTGACATAATCCCTTGCTTCCGCGTCCTCACCCAATTCATTACACGCCTCTGCGTAAATCAACAATATCTCCGCATACCGCATATACCGAAACGGTATATCTTGCTTTTTTCCATCTGTAGGTGAAATGGTGGGATCAACCGCTTTACGGAGATAATATCCAGAATAACTACCATTCCAATCCTCAATAGGCCCCTTCCTTGTGTCGAGGCCAGCTTTGATTAAGGTACCTTTGGTATTATAGACATATCCTGTCTGAATCCTACTATACGGATCCATAACCAGTGCATCCGAAGGACGAGTCGCCCACTGCACCCCTTCATAAAGTACCGTAGCGTAAAACCGGGCGTCACGATTTAAATAAGGATTTGCTTTGTGCACTGGATTTTTCCAGTCGAACTTGGAACCGTCTTTCATTTCGTAATCGTCTACTAAATCGCCTATAGGGTTTTGGTTTCCTGTTCCATGATATCCATTTGGATTAGAGGCAATAACAGGATCTACCCATCCACCCGTAGAAGTTTTAGGTGTATAGTGTATCGTTATCATATCTTCCGCTGTCAATTCTTTCATAAGGAAGTAATCAGCAATCGTCTGTGGAATAGAATCCCCTTCGGTCGGCTCAGCAGCATATAAACTATAGGTTTGCATATCGATAACTGCCTTAGCAGCATTCTTTACCGATCTCCAGCGGTCAGCAGAAGAACCGTTCGTGTAACCTAACAATTCAGGATGAGCGTAACCATGGAGGATGGCACCATTTTTCTCAGGATTATGCAGGTCACTTGCAGCGTAAACCAATACTTTTGCTTTAAACCCCAGTGCGCCGCCTTTCGTGATCCGTCCCGCTTTGTCTGCCGAATAACTTTCGGGTAACAACGCAGCAGCGCTATCAAGTTGTGAAACAATAAAATCAATACATTCCGCATAGTTATTCCGCGGAAGAAAAAAATCGTCGTTTAATCCGTATACATCCGTAATGATCGGAACACCACCATACAGTGTTGTCAAATAATGATAAGTGGCCGCACGCATAAAATAAACTTCCCCTTTCAGCCGGTTAGAAAAATCCGGATCATCAGCCGCAATCTCCTCGATTTTTGAAAAAAATATATTGGTTTGCCGGATATTGGCATACAGCGCGTTCCAGTTTAAATGAGCCGTAGCATAGGTTGCAGGCCAAGTATACAAATCATCCGAAGTAATTAATCCCTTATTAAAATTTCCCGTACCCCAATCCGGCACAAAGTGGGATTCGTCGCTATAATCGGAGAGACGCCAAGCAGCGAAAGGTGTTCCGAAGACGTTTATATACATTTTATTTACAAAGGTTTCCGCCAGATTTAAATCTTTCCACACATTGGTTTCTGAATATTCTCCCAACGGATCCAAATCCAGAAAATCCTTATCACATGCCAGATGGAGGCATAGGCAAAAAAATATGATTGTTTTAATAAATAGCTTGTTCATTTCCATTATCTTTTAAAAAGTTAAACCAATCCCCATATTAATGATTCGCTGCGCCGGATATGACCGACTGGTTTTAATCGCTTCCGGATCAAAATGTTTTAGTTTGTCCACCGTAAATAAGTTGAACGCATTCGCATAAATACGTAATCTTTCCACGCCGATCCTTTCGGTTAAATTCTGCGAGAAACTATATCCTAATTCTATATTTTTCAAACGGATATAGTCAGTCGGTTTTAGCCAAAATGTATTCGCAGAGTTCGTCCAATAAGGTTCAGATCGGTTATACGCTCTGGGGTATGCGGCATCCATGTTGTTTGGCGTCCAATGGTTTTCTGCAAAAAATTGATAATAATTTCCCCAGTCGCCAGATTCCACCATGTCAATATACTGCACCCCATCCGCAGCCCCTTGAAAGAAAATGCTCATATCAATTGCCTTTTTATAGCTGAAATTCAAGGTCAACCCACCTAACAACCTAGGCATACTTGACTTTGTATTCATCACCCTATCCAATCCGTTTATTTCCTGGTCGCCATTCACATCTTTAAAGATAATATCGCCAGGTGCCGCACCAGGGAGATGAGGATGCGCGTCAATTTCCGCTTGGTCTTTGAAGATCCCAATGGCTTCGTAATAGAGTGAGGAACCCATCGGACGTCCGGTAGACTGTTGATAATCCGGTATACCAGGAGTTTCATCCCAAAACACAATCTTATTTTTGGAATAACTTGCGTTAAAAGCTATCGAATAATCGAAATCACTTTTACTATCCTGATAGCCGATATGAAATTCGAATCCCTTGTTCCTTACTTTTCCGATGTTTTCCGGTGGCAAAACCAATCCTGTACTTCCCGGTACAGAAGCGTTCCGTGTCACCAGAATCTGCGATCGCAGATTATTGAAATAATCAAATTCCAAAAAGAATTTATTTCCAAACATATAGGTGTCAAATCCGACATTAAATTGGTTTGCCACTTCCCAGGTTACATTCGGATTCGGAATTTTCATTTCTTCCAGCAACTTGTTATCGATTGTCGGAACGCCGAATCCATAATTTCGATCAGAGAATCCGTATGTAGCGAGGTACTGGTATTCGGCAATACGGTCGTTACCGGTTTGTCCCCATGATGTCCTTAATTTTAGGTCATTAATAAAAGCCAAGTTATCGCTCCAGAAATCTTCGTCCGAAATCCGCCATCCCAGAGATACACCGGGAAAGAAACCAAACCGTTTATCTTTGGGAAACATATACGAACCATCGTAGCGCCATAAAAATTCAAGCAAGTATTTGTTTTTGAAATCATAATTCGCACGGCCAAAATAGCTCATATATTTATTATGGGATGCCGATCCCCAATTAGACATAAATTGATCCTCCGCCCCCGCAAAGAGCTCTTCAATAGCATCGGAAATAAAATTCCGTCGAAATGCACCAAAGTTCTTCCCTCTTCCGCCACGCGTTTCCATCCCTGCCATCAACTTTATATTATGCTCTGTATCAAATGATTTGATATAGGTAGCAAACGTATTCAACAAGTAATTGTCTCCTCCCGAATAGTTTTCCGTCAATTGTGCAGAATCGAAACCACGCTTTCCTCTCGTCGTTACATGATCAGGATTTCCATCCCATGTATATAAATACCAAGGTTTATTAAATACCTTTTGGAGACGAAAAGAACGGTCATAAGCAGCGTTACCTGTGAGCGTGAGCCCTTCTACCCAAGGTATACGAATATTTGCCCGAAAATTCCCTTCGAACACATAATTATCTACTTTATCGTACCCGGGCGCATCCGAAACGATTACAACGGGATTATCGCCGCGCTCTATATCAGGTCCAGGATCTCCATTCGGCCAATAAGCCGGCATGTTTGGTTTTCCTCTGGTAATCATCGACCAGATAATATCTTCAGTGGGTCTTGTCGGCAAATTATAATCTTCCAGTCGACCAGCAACATCAAATGCGACATCGATATACTTATTCACTTTCGCGTCCACATTTGATCTAAAATTATATTGACGATAATCTGATGAACTTTTTCTATAGTAAGCATCCTGATACTTCTCGCCTGCCGAAATAAAGTATTGCACATTGTCTGACCCGCCGGATAGGGTGATACTTGTTTGATGCTGTGCCGACCACGGTTTCAGTGTTTCCGAAAACCAGTCCGTATCGGGATGTCCCCAAGGATCGGATCCGTCACCGAATAACTTGATATCTTCTTCGGTGAATCGTTGATACCACCCACCATCCGGTTTTTTATAGTATTCCAGTTCATTCAGCAAAGTCGTGTATTGTACAGCATCTGCCATTTTCGGTATGCGTGTAGGTTGATTCAGTCCCATCCCAAGATCAAGATTGATCCTAGGTTTACCCGAGTTCCCTCTTTTTGTCGTGACGATGATGGCGCCGTTGGCCGCCTGTGCACCGTAAATAGCGGCAGCGGCATCCTTTAGCACCGTAATACTCTCAATATCATTTGGGTTTATACGTTCAAAGCTACGGTTAGGAACACCGTTCACGACGATAAGCGGACTATTATTACCGAGTGTATTTAAACCCCGGATCAGTAGATTTGCGCCATCTCGACCAGGTTCCCCACTCGGTGAAATTGCGCTTAGACCTGGTACCCTACCCAACAAGTTGTTGGTCACATTAGTTGCTGGCGAGGAAGCAATCGTCGAACCTTTAATAGAAGCAATCGCACCCGTGGCCGTTTCTTTTTTCTGCACACCATATCCAACCACCATAACTTCTTCCAAATCGCTAACGGCTTCTCTCAAAATAATATTGATAACAGATTCTTCACCGACTAGCTTTTCAGAAGGTGTAAATCCCACGCTGGAGAAAACTAAAACAGCTTTTGCATCAGACACTTCTATTCGATACGCCCCTTCGCTATTTGAGGTCGTACTAATCGTTTCACCTTTAACAGAGATCGTTGCCCCGATAAGCGGTGTACCTTGTCCATCCATTACCCGCCCCGTTATACCTCGTTGCAAAGGAACCTGTATCACAGGTTCATTGCTCGTCTTGGCACGACCACGTTTGACAACTATTGTTTTATCTTTGATAACCCATTCGAGATTCAAAGGTTCTAATAGCATGTCCATGGCCTCATCGAGCGTTTCATTTTTTATTTCTGCATTCACGCGTGAAATTGCTATTGCCTTTCCATTCAGGAAAAAAGCGTATCCACTCTGTTTCTGAATACTTCGCATGGCCTCGTTAAGTGTTAAATTCTTTACTTTTAGGTTTATCGCCTGTGCAGTTCCCTTTGCATGAACCTGCAACATGGCAATGAATAGAAATACGATCACCAGCTTCATAATAACGAATATTCGGCGAATTAAAGTCCAATAACGGGCTTTAACACAAGGATAAAAAATCATATATTTGTATGTTTTGTATTGTTTTTATAATGGTTGACTACAAGCCGTCATTTTTACGGCATATAAAAGCATTCAAAATTTTAGGTAGTGCCCCCCAGCACTGCCTTTTTTGCTTTTCTCAATCTTACAATATCAAGTTGGTTTTCTTTTCATTCTAATCATTTATTAAGTTTACAATCAAAAACGAAGTCATTCCATTTACTGTGCAGATAGCACCGTTAATACGTTTTTCGTTTTTTCTTTTGCTAACCGGAAGCGTACGTTGCCCTCTTCCAGTATATTCAGTACATTTTTAAGTGATTTACTTCTCGATATCTGTCCATAAAAATAGGTCTGCGAAACATCTCCCTCGTACCTAATTTCTATATCATACCAACGGCTAATTTGGAGCATGGCATCCGCCAGTGCTGTCTCATCAAAGTAAAACAAACCTTCTCTCCATCCAACTTGCGCCATCAGATGAACCTCTTTCACCGATATTTCACTGCCCTGTTTAAGAATAGATTGCTGCCCGGGATGTAAGTATACCGACGATGAAAAAGCCCCGTTCTGCCCTACCTTTACCTTTCCCTCTACCAAAGTTGTACGTACAACACGCTCGTCGGGATAAGCATTAATATTAAACGTTGTACCGAGTACTTCCACCGTTTGATCTCCACTGGTAACCTTAAATGGCCGCCTAGGATCTTTTTGAATTTCAAAATACGCCTCTCCTTCAATTCTCACCTTCCGTTCATGGCTACTAAACTTAGACGGATAGATTAGTTTGGATGCAGCATTCAGCCAAACGATGCTTCCGTCATTCAAAGTAACCCGATAAGTACCACTATTTGGAGTAGAAAGTTCATACAGAACCTCCATCTCATCCCTAGTTTCAGTTACCTGCTCCACCTCCGCCCCATTTGTGTAGGTAATCTCATCACCCATAATAATACCATCCTGTGCCTCGTTAAGAACAATGATACTTCCGTCGGCCGTTTTAAGCACGGCTTTATTGGAGCCAGGCATTACATCATCAAGTTTTGTATTTTGCGGTGTGTCGAGCGTAGATTTCTGGAGGGTTTCATTATATAGATAAAGTCCGAACGAACAAATGATAAGGACCGCGGCCGCAGCCCAAAACGAAATCAACCGCTTTACTTTTTGCGCCTGAGGCTTTATTCTCGTTTTTGAAGATATTTTTTGATAGAGAACCTCAAATTTTTGATCATTCAGCTTAGTCGTATCAACTTCCTGTAGAAGACTTTCCCATAATGCCTTATCAACATCGTCGCTATTATTAGACAATGCCTTGTGAAGGCGCTCTAACTCTTCGCGCGAACATTTGCCTTCTTTATATCGCTGTAGCAGCGCTCGTATATTAGATTTATCGTTATCCACTTTCGGTCTATTTTTAATAAATACACCGACAAATGAAAAAAGGTCTGCTCTATCTATTATTTTTTTTAAGAAATGCCCATATAGAAGAAAAAAAGCAGTAAAGACGAAAAGCTTCCTTCATACATTAATCCCTCTTTAACGAATTTGTTCGCTTTTACAATGTGGTCTCGAACGGTTGAAACTGAAATCTGTAATTCTTCAGCGACCTCCTGATAACTTTTTCCGTCCAATTTACACATCCTAAAAATTCGTTGTCGCTGGAGCGGAAGTTGACTGACCACATTCTCTATCAGCTTCTGAACTTCCTTTTTATGAAGGATATTATCTACAGACTCTACCAATTCGGTACTGTCATAGGCGAGGTGAATGGCAGATTCAATTTCCAATTTCAGTCTTCTTTTAAAATTGAAGACCATGTTTCTTGAACACGTAAATAAATACCCCGAAAACGACAAGTTAGGATCAACGGAAGCACGATGTTCCCATATTTTCACGAAGACATCCTGCAGCAGATCGTCCGCAACAGATTCATCACCGACGAACTGCATAATATTGCCATATATAAGCCGACTATAACGCTCGTAGAGTATACGAAAAGCATCTTCATCTCCTGACTGCAGCCGAAGAAGAGTCTCGTGTTCGGATAGGTTTTGATCGTTTATCATTGTCGATTAGCTTTGTTGGTTGATTTAACCACCATTGATATCAAGATCAAATATAGCACAAAATTTCACTAATATTTTAGCACTATCATAAAAACTTACCTCACGATCGATGGGTCCTTATAACGACGCAGGGTACGCGAGCCTCTATTTAAATACATCAAATAGTATCATCGTAACCCACTGATAATATTAGGAATAAAAACACCCGAAGCACACGCTTTCGGGTGTTTTTTAATTAGCACCCATCCTAACGAAGTTATTTTCTTGTCAAATTAACGAAATAAACTCGTCCTTTACACCATTACAAACCACGACGGAATTGTAAGTACAATTTTCCATTAACACCGGATCAAATGTATGTAACCTTATTTTGGACGGTTCGAGTTCTCGTTGCAGAAGTGCCGTAAAGATATTCAGCGCAGCCTTCGAAGTTGCATAAGCCGTTAAATTATAACTGGCATAGCAAAACTCTTCCTCCGTCATTTTGGTAATATCGCCCAACGCACTTGTAATATTGATGATCTTAGGCGCTATACTTTCATCGAGAAGAGGTTTTAGCACTTGGATGAGCCTAATCACCGCAAAGAGATTTACTTCATAAAGCGCCTTAACTTCACATAGCTTTATTTGATCAATCTTTTGGCCGAAGCCATTTACAATTTCCGCGTTATTGACCAGCAAATCCAACCTACCCCACGAAGATTGGATCCGTTCATACAGTTCGGTTAACCTTGTCTCCGAAGTAAAGTCTACTTCAAGAAGCTCGCAGCCGGCAGCAAAATCATTTTTTTCCGCTAGAAGCTTGTAACTTTCGCCACAGGCGGCAAGAATTACACTATAATTATGTTCCAATAAAAGGTCTGCAAATGTTTTTCCCAAACCGTTGCCCGCTTCGGTCACTAATGCAATATTTTTCTCTTTCATCATCGTCTTTCTTTTGCGTAAAGTCCTTACTGTTTTCTAAACTGATTGGGCGTTATTCCACTTAATTTCCTAAAGAATCTGGTAAAGTGAGTCGGTTCCTGAAAGTTTAACCGATACGCGATCTCCGCGATATCCAGTCCCGAATATTTAAGCAAATTCTTACTTTCAAGCAATAATCGCTCATTTATAATATCCTTCGCACTCTTACCCGTGAATTTTTTTACCGTTGTCGTCAGGTAATTAGGCGTAATATTAAGTTTATCGGCATAATCGCCTACATTTTTAGTATCTACATACATTTTATCTACCAACACTTCAAACCTATTTGATATTACCTGCGATCTCGACAAGTGATACTCCGTTGTCTTGTTTCTATCAAAAATTGCCTTACAGAAATAAAGCAAAGAGCCGAGCATCCCTTCCAACATCCTTTCTTGATAGGGGTGCGGATTTTGGGACACCGAATGGATTCTCTTCATATCATATAACAATGTTTTATGCTCCTCTTCGGTCAGCACTAAATCCTTATTTTCCGTCAGTTTCAGAAACGGAAAATCATCCAGCAAATTTGGAAACGATTTCCCTAGGAATTCCTTCTTGAACATAATAAAGAAACCCGCCAAGTCCTTGTCTCGTACCCACGAAAATATTTGCCCCGGAATGACAAACAGTAAAGGATACCCCCCTAAATTCAACGTATTCGTATTCAAATTAAACTGCGTACTACCATACTCGCTCAACAAGCCGATCTGGAAAAACCCCTGCCGATAGGGTGCCATACATCTTGTTGCCGAAGGTTCTAAACTTTCGGCGTGCCAAATATCGAAATCAGGGATGCTGCTACTATGCTGAAATCCAATAGCCTGGTAAAAATCATTAAAAGTTTCAAAAACCGGAATATCCGTCTTTTTCATTAAAAAATATCTTTATCTCGGTAAACTACAGCACCACAAGGCCTTATTTACAAATATCATAAATTAATTGTTATTATCGGTCGAAGAATGCGCCATCGCTTCAAACTTCTGATCTACCTCCTCCTGCGTGATGATCTCCCATCCGCCACCCAAAGCCTTATAAATGGCTACCAATGCCGTCGCAGACGATATTTCGCTTAATGCCAAAGCGTTTTCTGCAGCCAGTAAGGTCTGTTCTGCACTTAAGTAATCAATAAAGTTATCCAGCCCCCCATTAAATCGCTGCTTCGCAAACTCGGCCGCTTGTGCGCTCGCCTGCGTAGATGTCCGGAGCACCTCCCTCCTTCGGATTTCCTGCGTATAATTACTCAATGCCGTCTTAATTTCTTCGAGCCCCTGTAAAACAGTCTTTTCATACTGATTCACTGCAGCCACTGTCCGTGCGTCGTCCCGTTTAATCTGTTGCCTTACCCGACCCAAATTGAAAGCTGCCCAAGAAATTCGTGGGAATATACTCCATGTAAACGATCCTGTGGTACCAAAGTTCGAAAAATCCACTGCCGAAAACCCGATAGAACCCCCAAAATCGATCTTGGGATAAAGCTCGGCGACCGAAATATTGTACCCTGCGATCCGTTCCTGTAAAACTGCCTCCGCAAGTCTTACGTCAGGTCTACGTCGCAGCATCTCCTGCACATCACCCAGCGCGATAGACGCAGGCAAACTCGGCAGTGGCTGTTTCTCCAGCACCGCGGCGTCTAAATTGCCCGGAACCTCGCCCACCAGCACGCTAATACTGTTTTTCAACGCTTCGATCCTAGCCTCCAATGGAGGCATACTCGCACGGGTAGTTTCCAGTTGTCCCAGTGCCCGTGCCACATCAAGACGGTTGCCCGTACCAGCCTCAAAAAGCTTCACCGTCAAATTATAGGTTTCCTGCTGCCCTTTTAGATTTCGCTTGGCAATATCTTGTAAATATTGCGTCCCTTTTAATTCCAGGTAGCTATTGGCCACCTCTGCAAAAATACGGATATAAACGCCGTGCATATCAGCCAACACCTGCTGATGATTCGCATAAGCACCCTTGATCCTGTCCGAAACTCTTCCAAAAACATCAACTTCCCAAAAAGAATCAAAGGCAGCACTATACGTGCTGTAGGTTAGGTTTTGCCCCGGAATAAATACATTTTCACCCATCCGTGTTCTGGTATAATCCCCGCCTGTCGTAATGGTCGGCAAGCGGTCGAACTTCGTGTTCTTTAGCATCGCTCGAGATGCATGGAAATTTGCTATCGCCGTATTCACATCCAAATTATGGTTTCTCGCCTTTTCAATAAGCGCATCCATCACCGGATCTTTAAATTCTGCCCACCATTCTACGGCAATAGCCGTGTTCTTAAATGCTGCATCTGCCACATCCATCGGTAGAAAATCTTCTTTTACAACCACAGCAGGCACTTCATTATAATCTCGTTTCCGAATACCACAAGAAACAAGTATCCCTACAGATAAGACCAGCATTAACAGATTTTTCATGTGATAATTTTTATAGATTTGACCCATCATTTGTTGCTTCTGTTTTTTCCTTTTTATACTTCGCACTCAGCTTTCTGCCTAAATAATAGAATACCGGCGTAAGAAAAACACCCAATACCGTTACACCAAGCATACCACTGAACACCGCAATCCCCAATGAAACGCGCAATTCTGCACCAGCTCCCGTAGCAAGTGCCAACGGCACAACGCCCAAAATAAAAGCGAGTGCCGTCATCAAAATGGGCCGTAAACGCAGTTTAGAAGCCTCGATAACCGCCGTCTTCAATTCCATGCCCTGTTCCTCCAACTGTTTTGCAAACTCCACGATCAATATGGCATTCTTACTTGCTAAACCGACCAGTACCACCAAACCAATCTGCACCATGATGTTATTTCCCACACCCGCTATATCCACGCCTATCATGGCAAAGAGTAAGACCATAGGTACAATCAGAATCACCGCAAGGGGTAAAATCAAACTTTCAAACTGCGCCGCCAATAAAAGAAAAACAAACACCACAGCCAGCACGAATGCAATAGCCGCCGTATTCCCCGCTGCCTTCTCCTGATAGGCAATCTCGGTCCACTCAAAAGACATTCCCTGCGGTAAAACCTCCTGCGCAAGCTCCTCCATGCGCTCGAGCGCCTGCGCCGAACTATATCCTGGTGCAAACTCGCCATTTAACGACGCCGCAGGATACATATTAAACCTTGGAATCCGTGATGCCCCAGCCATTTCCTCCTGCTTAGCAATCGTACCCAACGGCACCATGGCTCCCTCCTGATTACGCACCTTAATCTTCGCGATATCCTCCGGTGTCAAACGATCGGGAGCATCCGCCTGCGCTGTCACCTGGAACGATCTGCCCAAATAGTCGAATTCGTTTACAAACGTCGATCCCATGTAGATTTCGAGCGATTCAAACACATCCTGCACATTTAGTTTTAGTTTTTCCGCTTTTACACGATCTATATCCAGAAAAAGCTGAGGCGCCTGGTTATTAAAAAAGGTGAACACATTACTTAGTACCGGGTCTTGGTTTGCTGCCGCCGCTAGTGCATGCGTAGCTTCTATCAACTTATCCGTTCCTACATTTTCCCGATCTTGGATCATCATTTTAAATCCGCCTGCATTCCCTATCCCACTGACCGGTGGTGGTGGGATAACCAATACCATCGCCTCACTGATCTGCCCCAGCTCTCCGCGTACCTTTTCCAGTAGATCTTCATATTTAATCCCCTTCCGGTCGCGTGCTTCAAACTCATCGAGGGTTTGAAATACCACGGCCGAATTGGATGCCATCGTGAAAGATGTCGGATCAAATCCGGTAAAGGAAACCGCGTCGACAATCCCGTCAATCTGCAACGATACATCCAAAACCTTCTTCACCACCTCGTCCGTTCTAGACAAGGAAGAACCCGGCGGCAGCTGAATAACCGTGATATAATATTGTTGATCCATGGCCGGTATAAATCCCTTCGGAATCCGGTTAAATTCAAACCCTGTAAGCACAATAAGGCCAACATACACGAGCAAGACCATGCTCGAAGTCCTGACCAGCCGTTGAACACCTCTTCCATATTTATCCGAAAGCCTTTCCATAAAGACATTGAACTTATCGCCCAGGTATATAAAAGGTCTCAACAGAAAGAACGCTTTTTTTGTATCCGTCTTTTCCTCATGCCGCATCAGCAGAGCAGCCATCGCCGGACTCAGCGTTAGCGAAACAAACACAGAAATTGCAGTCGCCACGGCAATCGTTAAACCGAACTGCTTATAAAACTGGCCCGATATACCATCCAGAAAAGCCGTTGGCAAAAATACAGCAATGAGCACCAACCCGATCGCCACCAAGGCTCCCCCTACCTCATCCATCGTTTTAACAGCCGCTTCCTTCGGTGAAAATCCCTTTCGCAGGTACCGCTCCATGTTCTCTACCACCACAATGGCATCATCCACCACAATCCCGATGGCCAGCACCAGCCCAAACAAGGTTAAGTTATTCAACGAAAACCCTAACGCCTGCATGGCTGCAAACGTTCCAATTAAAGAGATCGGAATAGCCAGAATAGGGATGATCGCCGCGCGCCACGATTGTAAGAATAAGAGGATGACAAAAATCACCAGTAAAACGGCTTCGAAAATCGTATGGTAAACCTGATCGATCGACTTTTGAATAAACTTGGTCGGATTATACGCTATCTTGTATTCCAGATCCTCCGGAAATCGCTTGGAAATTTCTTCCATTTTAAGCTGAATCTCGCCCGCTGTTTCGAGTGCATTCGCACCAGGCTGCTGGAACACCGTCATCGCAACGGAGCGTTGCGCCCCTAAATACCCCCGGGTTGTATAATTTTGTGCTCCCAACTCCGCGCGAGCCACATCTTTCAGCCGAACAATACGTCCGTTGTCGCCCGCTTTAATAATAACGTTTTCAAATTGTTCCGGCGAAACAAGCTTGGCCTGCGTTTCTATATTCACCTCAAAAGCCGTTTGATTGGTCGTCGGTGACGCATTAAGCGTACCGCCGGCAACCTGCACATTTTGTGCCCTTATAGCCGCTACCACTTCAGAAGCATTCAGATCTAAGGCTGCAATTTTATCCGGATCTAACCATATACGCATCGCATATTCTGCCGCTCCAAACATTTGCACATCTCCAACACCGCTGATTCTTGCCAGCTCGTCCTTTATCTGGAGAACGGCATAGTTTCCCATATACGTCTGGTCATACGTCTCTCGGGGCGAATACAAATTGATCACCATCAGCATATCTGGAGACACTTTTTTGGTGGTAATTCCAAGACGCCTTACGGCCTCCGGAAGACGCGGCTCTGCAATAGCGACACGATTCTGCACCTGCACCTGAGCCTTATCCAAATCTGTCCCCAGTTTGAATGTCACCTGTAAGATGACACGACCGTCGGCCGAAGACTGGGATGTCATATAGAGCATGTCTTCTACACCATTGATCTCCTTTTCCAGTGGTCCCGCAATGGTGGTAGAAAGCGTTTTCGCATTCGCGCCCGGATACGTCGCCACCACTTCAATGGTGGGTGGCGCGACATCAGGAAACTGCGAGGTGGGCAACGACACGAAAGCCAATCCTCCCACAATAAGCACCAAGACACTCAGCACCGCGGAAAAAATCGGTCTTTCTATAAAAATGTGACTAAATTTCATATGTATATAAATCGTTCTTTAATGGCCTCCCTTGTCTGTCCATATATTTTATATTTGACACAGAGAGACATAAATTAAAGCCTAAGCTTTTATCAGTTTAAGAATTCGAGTAGATCTAAAAAATTATTCGGGATTACTGTTGTAAAGCTGCAAGACTTGATTCCTGACCTTTTAAAGTAGATTTTGTCGGGTTGACCACCATTCCAGGGCCGATCTTTTGCAAGTTGTTTAAAATAACTTGATCGGTTGCGCTTAGGCCATCCCGGATAATGCGCAAACCGTTGGAATGCAATGGCCCTAAGGTTACATTCTTGCTCACCACCTCCTGGTTATCGCCCAATACATATACATAGCGAAACGTCTGGTTTGTACCAATAAGTTCATCAGGGATCATAATGGCTTCATATTTAGCACTGCCCAAAAACCTGGCCTTGCCAAACATTCCCGGTTCTAATAAGCCATTTTCATTGGGAAGCACTGCGCGGAGTTCTATTGTCCCCGAACGGTTATCGATCTCATTATCGACAAAATCCAGCTTCCCTACGTGTGCAAAGCCAACTTCATCCGTCAACTCGATCTGAACGTCAACCCCTTGTTTCCGGACTTCACCTCGCTTTCCGTCCTTTGCTAACCGCACATATCGCAAATAATCCGTCTCGCTCCCTGTGAAATAAAAATGGATAGGACTCGTTTCTACAATCGTCGTAAGTAGCGTCGACCCCGCACTTCCCCCATCGATTAAATTGCCTTCATTCACTTTATGGCGGCTCACCAAACCCGAGATAGGCGCCTTAACTTCGGTAAATTCCAAGTTTAATTTCGCGTGATCAACTTTAGCCTGCGCTAACTGTAAGCTCGCTTCAGAACGTGCCACGGCTTGTTTTCTGCGATCATACTCCTCCGCCGACATGGCGCCAGATTCCCGGAGCGACTCTGCCCGTTCAAATTCATCTCGCGTGGCCTTCAAGCCGGCCTTAGCTTCTGCATAGCTTGCCTCCGCCTCATCCAGCTGGATTTTAAAAGGCCTTTGGTCGATGACAAATAGTACCTGCCCTTTTTTGATATACTGCCCGTCCGTAAAACGCACCTCTTTCAAAAAGCCGCTTATACGCGCCCGTACCTCTACCCGGTCGCTCGCTTCAAACCGTCCTGTATATTCATCCCATTCAGTAATCTCTTCGTAAACCGGCAAGGAGGTTTCTACTGCCATCTTTGTAGGTTCTATTATAGGCGGCGCTTCCTCCTCCTTTCGAGTTGCCGCAAACGCGAAAACAGCCAGCATGATAACAATAAATGTTCCGAGCTCTAACCGATAACTCCGCTTTGTGTTAAATCTAATTTTTTTCATGGTTCCGTATATGATTGTAATTCATATACAAAAGTAGAGCACATTATTCCACGGCTATAACCATATTATGCTGAAAAATGACCAAAATCTAATGTGGAGACGACACCACGTAAGCAACGTTAATGACGCGTTGTCGTACTAATTACTAACTAAATCCGGCATTTCCACTCTGCGTTGCACCGGGCTGCTTAAGGCCTGTAAAAAAGCAATGAGAGCATCTACCTCCTCTTTGGATAAGTGAAGCTTTCTTAACAAAGGAGACGGTATAGGACGGGTACGTTCGTCTACCACCACCCTTCTTTGTATCGGCGCAGGGTTCCCAAAATTGTATAGCTCAACCACATCACGTAGCGTGGGAAAATTGCCGTGATGCATCCACGGACCAGTCAGCGCAACATCCCGCAATGACGGGGTTCTAAACGCACCTATGTCCGTTTGCTTTCCAGAAATATGGTAATGTCCAAAATCCTCTTGCCGAGTACCATACAAGGCTTGGCCATCGTTATGAAATTTATTATCCGAAAACAACGGCGTATTATGACAATTGATACAACGTGCTTTCGTTCGGAACAGATGCATTCCCAATAGCTCCTGATCATTGAGCGCGTTCACATTTCCAGTTACGAAACGGTCAAATTTGCTCGGATAGCTGTTTATACCGCGAATAAACGTAGCCAGTGCTTTCTGTACATGATCGACTGTCACATCGCCATCCTCAAAGGCAGCATAGAAATACGGTCGATATCCACTTATCGCCGCTATTCCGGCTATCATACTATCTAAGTTAGCATTCATTTCCACTGGATCTTGGATTGGTAGAAGCACTTGATCTTCCAAAGATGCTGCGCGGCCATCCCACATAAAAGTATCGTAATGTCCCACGTTGTAGAGCGTCATGGCATTCCGTTTGCCGGTGCGCCTGTCATGACCATGCGCCAAGCTCTTTCCGTCTCCAAATCCCAGCTGTGGATCGTGACAACTGGCGCAAGATATCTGACGCGAAGCTGACAAACGTGGATCGAAGAACAACAATTTGCCCAGAGCCGCCTTTTCTTTAGTATAGGGGTTATAATCGGGGTACGGTGCCTTGTTCAATGGGCCGATATCTTTGAACCCCAACCGTACACTTTCATCCAAATGCGCTTCTGGCCACTGGTTGATATCTCCACTGCTATAACGAGCACGCAACTCTTCCAAGGAATAATCACCGTTCCAAAAGCCTGTCAACAGAACCAAAACACAGGGTGTCAACAAAACGATTAAACCAATCCACAACCTTCTAAAATCCATAAGCCATTGATATATTTAGCTGTGATCGTTCATTTGCCGGATAGGCATCATATATATTTTGCATCGGTACAAATCCATTCGCCAACACGCTTTGATAACGTAAGCTCCAATGCAGAAATCGACCCCCATTAATAAGCTGTCTAAAGCCCAGGTTCACCGCTCCACCATAGTTATTCGTCTGGTAGTAGTTCACATCATGGTAAAACACATACCGATGGAAAATATTTTCGTTTATCTGTGGAAGTTCCCATTGCAACGTTGGTGTAAAGTTAGCTAGAGCGGCAATCCCTACCTGAAGATGTTGTTTCTTCGCGGTGATACGAGTTATCATAAATGACAACTCCGTGTTTATCCGCATATAGTCCAACAACGTTCCAGAACCACCGTCGTATTTCCTTTCTTGGTTATACACAAATCCACTTTCATAATCATACTGCCAACGGTCGTGCTGTCGGCTATAGGCACCGAGCACATGATACCTGTCGCTTTGGTATACATAGTTATTCAAACCATTCCATTCTGCTGGTAATTTATCCTTACCTCGCTTATTTAAACCTTGAAAATACAAGTAAAACTGCCGGTTATCCTTTTTCATATGCCATTGCACGCCATAATCAAAAGCATCGCTTTCATAAGCCGTTAGGTCGTTTTTACGAGATTCATTCCGTAACACCTGTTCATAGCGATGGCGTTCGTTTTCGTATTCCATATAGGCATATAATCTACTCTTACCTACAGTATGTGAAACGTATCCCTTCATCGCCGGGCGTTTCATGTTGGTCTGGTAGTGCAAGCCCTTATCCAACAACCAGTCTTGCACGCGCCATCCATAGCCATAAACGGTATAATTCAAATAAGGTGATTCTATGGCCTGGAGTGCATATTGATCGTTTCTATAAGCCACCTCTACTGCTTCCTGTCCATATCCATACGCACCCTCAATCCCGATCTGCCAATCCGCAGCCAATTCATACCCTACGCCTAAACTCCCATCCACTTGAAATACATCGATACTTCCACGCGGGTCATTATTACTGAAATGATCACCCAAGACATAGTCCACTCCCCCAAAAAGCGACCATTTTTTATTATTAAAATAGCGTTGCCCTCTTACCTGTATACGGTAGTCTGTCCGCTCGTAATGATTAGCCCCGTATGAGGCAAAGTAAAAGGGAGCCTGTGGATTATGACGCGTCTGATGACCGAACCGGGTACTATCTTCCATAGCATTCCTGTAGCTAAAGCTTCCCCAAAGTCGTACATCCTTAATCGTTACACTTCCCTCACTTTTGAATCCAATCTGTCGTATTCTATCGGCTTGCTGTGCTGTACGGTACCCTCCTTTCTCCACTCCATACCCCAAGCGGATATCACTATAGCGTGGTTCGACCAATTGCTCCAACCACATCGGGTGGTCGATTCCAACATACCGCATCTTACGACCTATCGTATCTAGGGTGTTCACCTCTTGCCCGTAGATCAGCGAGCTGGTAAAACTAACCCAGATGAACAGGCAAAAGAATGTCCCGATTCGTTGTCTCATCATGTTCCCATTTTTTAAGCATTAGTCTGCAAACCCTCTTGGATTCGCCTTTATAGACAAAAAGTCTTCGGTGGAGTTATTCGTGTCCATGAGCACCCTTCTGCCGTTGACTACATCCTTTGTTTTCCGAATAACCGCATCGGACGACCGCGCTCCACCGTTGGCCGCGATCCATCCTGCATCCTGCTGCGCCGTTAAGCGTTTAGGATATACCGTAGACGTCGAGGACGACTGCAATTCAACCGCATCGATGATATTCGCCACCGGAATTTGTATATACGTTCCATCTGTTCTCTCCCGTCCGTCAGTATACGGCAGATCATAGCCCTTCCAGCTACTCACTGCGCCCATTCCCTCGTCATTAAAGATCAACCAGCTTATACGCCCCGTCTGATCCATGATGAGATCAGTGGCATTACCAGATCTTCTATGGACAATTACATTTGGTACTGTCGGATTGTCCACGTCCGAAGCTAACGGCCGTCCAGTTTCTATATAAGGCGCATAATAAGCTTCAAAATCCGCTTTGCTCAGGTCGACTGTCAGCGAAGGATCCTGCACGCTAATCGTCACGCCATCCGTACCCGTATATGGCGATTGGTGATTGACCGCTGTCGAAGCAACCACGATACTTTCCCCCGGCTGGATCGGGTATTGCTCTCCGTCCCCAGGCAGTTGGATAATGGTACGGGCGTATACATAATCTACATTCGCGTTCAAATTGGCCGGCATACCATATGATTTACTCCAATCGTACTGCCCACTATTAGGTTGGTAAGCATATTGTGCATTGGCATTGTTTGCGCCATAAGCTTCTGCAATGTAAAGTCCATCAGCATACACCACGTGGTCACTATTATTATAAATTTCGATAAACTGGTCTCGAAAACTTGCTCCCTGTTGTGCATGAGAACCCGTATAGTATATCTGTTTGATGACCAATGCATTCGTTGTGCCCGTCATCAATTGCAGGTCGAAAGATTTCTCGCTTGCAATGCTAACCTCCACTATTTTTTGCTCTGTCGTGAACGTCACATCGGCTTCCTCTGTCTTTCCCATCGCGGCGTTAAAGTCGGATGCGGCATACACTTTGGTTGCTTGCAACGTATACGTAGCTGGCGAGAGCTGTTCTACTTTTATTGTTCCTGTTGCATCGGTCGTCCCCTGAAAGACCATTTGTCCCGACGCGCTATACACATTCACGGTAACTCCCTCCACGTCGAGATTTTTAGCATATTCCTCCCCCGCGAAGCTTACCGACACATCGACATCTACCGGCACATTTTGCGGCGTTTCGTCTTTCTTACAGCCTGTAACTGCTGTCAGGACTGTCAGCAGCAAGATTCCAAATCGGATAGTTTTCATTTCTAGTATAGTCATTATTTTTAAAGTTGCTATGTTTTAAATTAAATTTTCAATCTCAATTGTGCGCCATAAGTCGGCTTGTCGTTCGGTATAATCAATGTGTTATCTGAACGCAGGTATTGTGGTCGGTAATTGAATACATTATAAACCTGAAAAGTAAGTGTCAAACGCTTGGTTATCTCTTTTGATAGATTGAGATGAAAATTGCTATACACCGCCGGTTGATTCTGGTTATTGAGCTCCTGTTGCGGCACCAGCAAATGTCGATATTGCAGGTTATTTTGATCAAAATTTTCAATGGTTATGTAACGTCCATCCGCAGTATAGTAGGCAATCGGCACCCCTTCCGCGGCATCGGTATCCGTTCTATTGATCAAGTTAACTTCCGCAATAAAGTTGATGACCAGATTCGCTTTTGGTATATGCGTACTGGACGTTATTGCCGCGTTACTACTCACCGACTTGCGCTTCAGCCCCGGATAAACACCCGTTACCGCATAATCTACATCTGTACTCGGGTTCGTAAAGTTACGCTGGCTATTCGTTGACGGGTTATATACCGTTTGACTGATACCTCCTCGTAAATTGAACGATGTCTGGATCGCCTCCCATTTAGGTGTCGATGCCATCAGTTCTATACCGCTGTTTCGCGTCTTGTTCAAGTTCGCAAAACGGTGGCGCGGCAGGCGATACTGTTTTCTTCCATCAATAATATACAGCGGAGCACCGCTCGGATTTCTGTGGTATTCATCCAGTTCAATAAGCGCATAATCATTTAATGTGCTGATCCCACGAAATGTTTCCTTCAGGTACAGATTCAGACCCAACTGAAAACCACGTTTGTGATACCGAACCGTACCTTCCCATTGTTGCGAACCCGAAGGTTTGAGGGCGCTATTATCCGGCATAAACTTATCGACGTACAACAAGTATAAACTATTCACTTCGTCCACAGCGCCCGATTCTGTAACCGCAGTATGTTGGAACAATGGGATTTCGAAATACACAGGTCCGGGATATAGTTGTCCTAAAGCCGGCGCCTTACTAGCATACCCATAAGCTAACCCCAACTGGAAGTCGGGTGTTAATTCGTAAGATAAGTTAGCCCGCGGAGAAAAAGTGAGATATTGTTCAAATTTATCTACCCTTGTCCCTACCCGGGTGTACAAAGGCCTATTCGCCAATCTGGTTTCAAACGTATTCTCCACGTATATTCCAAGCTGCTGTTGCGCATGTATCGTCGAAAAATCATAGTAACGAGCCGATCGGTTACCGGAGGTCGCTGCAGATACCAACTGGTTCGGTCGCGAAGGATCCACCAATTGGCCACGACCTAGATTTTTGGCATAATTATAATTCAGCCCGAAACTGAGCTGATGCAGGACATCGCCCGTATAATATTTTCCATTGAGATCCAGCCTAGCCGACACATCAACCGGTTTCCCCTCGATATGGTCTACGGAAGTGTAAATACCCGGAGCATAGATGCCTTTAGTAAGCCCTACCTCTGTAGCATCGGAGTAAATGATATACGTACCATTCATAAACCGTTCCCGGTATGTATTTTGGTACGATTGACTGTAGCGGAGATTCAGCCCGACATTGGTTAGAAAACCCTGATCGATCCGGTAATTACTACGATTAGCCACGGAAAAATTGTAATTTCTAAAACGGGCTAGGGATGCTGTAGGGTCGTCCGGATCACGACGGACGTTATCCAGGTTACGGCCATAATCCGCAGATAATGTATTTGTAAATGCCTTATTAAACCCTGCAGACGTACTCCACATCATATTGGTAGACAAGCGGTCGTAGGATTTCAATTTATCCCTATTATCCTGAAAAGAACGGGTAAAATTACCACCAATGGTAAACGCTCCCCATTTATTGGTTTGAAAGCCTTTACTTAGCCCATATACTGTGGCATTGTCTCGAAGCTGCATACTGAAATGTAGCGGCGAACGTCCCGCAATACGGTTTACAATGATTGCCCCATCCGTTAAATCGCCATATTTAGCCGATGCGACCCCGGCAACGACCTCTATGCTTTCGATATTATCTGTCGCAATCTGCCGTAAATCTATCCCGCCGTACGCATAGTCTCCCGAATAGCGCATACCTCGATCCGTACTCCCTACCAATCCCGACGTACCCACGTCTACCGATGCATTTCCCATGCCCGTCATCCCAGGATTAAGCGTCTGCATATTGCTGTTATTAGAAAGCGCAATCCCATCCATAATAATCGCTACACCAAACGCGTTATTCATCGCAAAAGGGTCTCTTGCACCTTGCGATCCGGTGGATAGCGTATTGCTTCGTAAGGTCGCCTGTTGTACACGTTGGAGGGAGGGCGATTCAATCTTTTTATTCGGCACCAGATTTAGCAAGTCATGTAGACTTAAGGCGCCCGACTGTTCAATCACCTCCCTGTTTATATAAAGGGAGCTGTTACTACTCAGTTCTTTACGGGTCGTTGGGTTCACGGCAATCTCTTCCAATCCCACGCTTAAGGTAGGCATGGTCATCGTAGGAACCGTTTGGTGCTGTTCGGCTAGCGATAACTCCATTGTTTGTTCCTGTCTGCCCAGCATCGAGAAAGCCAGATTTAATTTCGCATAGCGCGAGACCGGGTAGTTTATGCTAAAGCCCCCCTGTTCATCCGTGATGTATTGCTGGTTGAATTCCCGGACATAGACATTGACGGCCGCAAGCGGTACACCCTGTTCGTCCACCACCTTTCCGCTCAGTTTGCCGTACCGCACTGGACGGACCAAGATATTTCTCCCCGAGATCTGCATATCAAGCATGGTTTTCTTGCCCAGCACATCCAAGACGTCCCCAAGATTGCCTGCCGTTCGGATACTGACCCGCCGTTGCAGACGAATCAGCTTCGCGTCATACGTGAAGGCATAGCCTGTCTGTTGCTCCAGCTCGTTAAAAATATCGTGCAACATCGTCTGTTCAGCGTCCAGCTGAATTATTTTTTCCTGGGTATACCCCCCTAAAGAAAAACCGATGAAACAAAGCAGCAGCACAGACCTGCAGCTTAACATATATAGCGCATGCATAAATAGAAAACAATTATTTTGGTGTCACGAAAACGGTATCTGTCTTTACCGAGAAACGGTATCCGGTCGTATGCGTTAAGCCGGATAGCACGTTCTCCAATGATTCCTGTTTAAACTTGCCAGAGAAATGTAAGTCGATATCAGGTGCAGCACGGAACGTGACCCCATAATGGCGCGACAACTTGCGCTGAACCTCTTTGTAGGGAGCATTCTCAAACCGCAGTTCATCCACCCGACCCGGCGAAGTCCGATCCAGGTTAAAAGACGAAACCGATAATGTCCCATCCGTTTTATCGAATGTAAGTGCTGTCCCCGGATCAATTTCTTTATAGACTTGATCCCCAGAAACAGCGACTCTTCCGGAGAAGAGTGCCAGTTGCAACTGCTCATCTTCCTCAAAAGCCGTTAAGCTGAAGGATGTTCCCAATACCCGTATCTGCAGGTCCGATGTAGCAATGACAAACGGTCTATCCGCCTGTCTTTGCACATCAAAAAATCCCGAACCGTCCAATCGCACGGTTCGTAGCGTATCAGAAAAAGTTTTTGGGTAAGCGAATTTGGAAGCGGGCGCCAGGGTTACCTTGGTGCCGTCTTCCAAGGTCAGGGACATCGTCTTTTTAGGTGGAACCTGCTGGTTTACCCACGCGGGTACAGTGTCTTCGGAACTCGGATCGACGTATAATGGGCCCATAAATTGCCAGAAGCCAATCACGAGTAAAATCGCAGCAGCTACCGCGACGGGCCACTTCCAATAGATCGTTTTTCCCTTTGCACCCCTATCTATCGCACCAATATACGTTCTTATGCGCTGCCGTTCCACCGCAAACTCCCGCTCACTTGGTTCGTCCATCAACAAGAGCACCATCTTTTTTGCATCCTCGCACAGCGTGCGGTATTCCGGGTGATCCGTTATCCAAGCCGTCCAATAGGCCACATCGTGTTCATCCTTCTGTAAGCAATAGTTTACGAAACTTGTTTCCGCAATAAGCTGCTCAATCGTTAATTTTTCCATCTGCTTTCTCGCCTGCTTTAAGGAGTAGTGTAGAAAAAGAAGGTTTTTTACCGGATTTATTTAGAAAAAATAAAAATAAGTACAGAAAATGCGTAAATATCGCCTTTAAGCCTTTTTAAGCTTTCATAGATTACGTTATAAACTGTACGAATAGAGACGTCATCAAGCTTGGCAATTTCCTCATAAGATTTGTTTTCGAAGAAGCGCCATTCAATATATTTACGTTGTTTTTTGCTAAGCTTTGACAGCGCCCTTTCTAATTTTTTATGCAGTTCCCATATTTCCTCAATTTCAATGCGTTCTTCTTCAACAGATCGTTC
The DNA here is from genome assembly GCF_014692505.1 of Sphingobacterium arenae. Classification (GTDB taxonomy): domain Bacteria; phylum Bacteroidota; class Bacteroidia; order Sphingobacteriales; family Sphingobacteriaceae; genus Sphingobacterium; species Sphingobacterium arenae. The sequence goes on from NZ_JACNYK010000002.1 coordinate 546,846, forward strand.
TGTTAGTTGCTCCGACAGCTGATCAAGTGGTACATACACGGTCTTATCCTCCCGGAAAATAATACGTTTTAACCAGGTAAAGAGATAAAACCGGACATCGTGCCTCGGTACAGGTAAACGTTCCCTTTGTTCCCAGAGTTCACAAAAAAGTATATGCAAGCACTCCTTCACCAGTTCCCGATCATGTTTGATCTTGAGTCCATAGTGAAAGAGCGGCTTATAGTACCTATCGTAAAGCTCCATAAAGCTTTCCTGGTTTCCTTCTTTTACTTTTAACCAAACCTCTTGCATATTCGCAGCAAAGGTAAATATTATTTATAATTATTCTAATTAAGACTTCATAAACAAAGCTACACAAAGACTATTCGTGTCGATAATAAAACCAATCAAAATTTATATACCTTTAATCGGAAATTAAAGATAGAGACATGAACAAGCTACGCAAATTATTCACCCATACCCGATGGGTATCCATACTCGCAATTATGATGATAGCAGCCTGCCAATCGCCTCAAAAAACAGATACCGAAACGACTCATGCCGCTTCCTCGGACACGAAGCAACCTACGGCAGACAGTTCTTCTATCACCTTAAAAAATAAACACGTAAAATTCTTATGGCGCGCGGAACAATTTGATCCAGCATACGACGCCACGATCAATACGCTCGTATTGGACGAAGCCTATATCAAAACGATAAGCGACCCGGAAAAGGCCGCCTTGGGGTATGTCGCTACATTCATTGGCAACGAATGTGCTTGGGATGGTAAAGCAACTCCAAACCGCAGCAACCTAAAATGTAAAATCCTTACCGCCTTAGACCTCGGTTACCAATGTTCCGATACCCACCTCGGATTTCTCCGTCATTGGTTCCGCAGCGACAGCACCGCTTTGAAAAAGCTAGAAAACTGCCCTACCATACCGGATGGTTCGACCGTACAAGAAACGTTCGACAAAATAGATCTGTCCGTCAACGACGATGAAATTGTCGTCGCTTATACCGTGACCAGCATTAATATGCGAGAAAACAAGAGCTGGACCTGGGATGTCCAAGATCATTTTAAATACCACGACAACAACCTTGAATTGGTCAAGACCGAAAAATCGGAACCCACCTCTGCAGGTTTTGACGTAAGTGACTCGGATACTTAATCTTCGATCAAAAAAGTAGGCGGCAGGAACATAAACTTCCGGTAAAAAAAAGTATGTCTCAAAAGGCATAAAAATACATATACGATAAAAAATCTTTTCTATATTTGCCATCAATTTAGATTTAATCTAATTAATGGTAAGGATATACATCACATTAGCTATTTGCTTATTAGCCTCTTACGGATATAGCCAACAGCGTATAACCGGTAGAATTATCGATGATGCGCACAGTCCCGTGGTATATGCGACTGTACTCTATATCAACGCCAACGAAACAACGCTCAGTTCAAAAGACGGCGCCTTCAGCTTTACCCTTCTGCCCCATCAAGACTCCGTACGCCTACGCATTAACTTTATTGGCAAACAGACGAAATATATTTCCTATCCTGTATCCAATATTCCGAAAACACCCGTTATACAGCTTATCGATCAATCGCTTACCCTCGAAGAGATTAATGTGTTGCCCACCTACTCACAGGATGGACAGTCCAATTCTTCCATCACGATTGACCGGCAGGCCATTGACCAACTACAAGCTTTCAGTTTGGTTGATGTTATGAACTCCCTTCCCGGAAAAAAAATGCAACCATTGGACATGAATAGTCTCTCGACTCTTAATTTCCGTGGCGGGTTCGACATGAGAAGAGGTATACCCGAAACAAATGCCACCACCGTGCAGCAGTTAAACAACTCCTTGGGTATCGCGGTTATTATCGACGACATGCGCATATCCAACGATGCCAACATGCAAGCACAGGGATTTGCCCGAGGCGGATTTAATCGGTCCAGGATAAACGGTGGTCGATACAGAGACAGCTACTTTGGGAACAGCGATACAAAAGCCTACGACACGCCTTTTCAGGGTATCGACCTTCGCGACATACCCACGACAAATATTGAGCGCATCGAAGTGATCCAGGGTATCGCGCCAGCCCGTTATGGCGAGGTGACCGATGGCGCCGTCATTATCGATCGGCAAGCCGGTAAAAGTCCATACGTAGTAAGTTTCAATATCAATGGTGGTTCGACCGGTAGCTCCGTAAGCAAAGGATTTCAATTGCCGGGCAACTGGGGCGCGATCAATTTCAGCACCAATTGGACGCACAGCAATGCCGACCCGAAAGACAAAGTCAAATCGTTCAACCGTTATGGCCAAAGTATCATCTGGACACGCAGTTTTGATCGGTTCAAAAACACCTTATCCCTGGATTATTCCGGCCGGAACGACCGGAAACGGCAAGATCCCGATGACGAAACCCTACGGACATCGCAGTTTAGCAACAATCGATTTGGTATTAGCAACAGATTGCGCTATGAGATAGACAGCAAGTGGGTCAAATCCCTCCAGCTGAACGCCAATATTTCCGCGGGAAAACAAGAATCTTATTCATCTTACGCCATGAATAAAGGGCCGATATTCCCCGTCGCCAATTTAGACACTACCGGTGTTTACGAGGGTGCTTTCGTTGACGGACGCTTCGTTGCCGAAGAGATTATCATCGGCAAGCCCTTGAATGGTTCGTTAGCGCTATCGGCCAATTCAAGCCTTCCCTGGGGAACGGTTACCCATAATTTACAGTACGGTATCAACTACACGATATCCAACAATGGCGGACAAGGTATCCTATCCGATCCCAACCGTCCACGCTTTTCGGGCAATAATGATCAAAACCTCCGCCCGTATTCGTATGAAAGCTTGCCCACGGCACAGAATGTTGGCCTATATATCGAAGACAACTTCAACGTAAAACTTGGCGAACGCACCCTATCCAACAATATCGGTGTACGCTATGATATTCAAAATGGCTATGGTACCCTGCAACCCAGAATCAACTCGCGTCTGCGGTGGAATGAACATTGGGGTTTTACCGCCGGGTTCGGATTGGGAAGTAAAGCACCTACCTTAGCCCACTTATACCCCGGCCCCGTTTACATCGATTACGATCTCGCGCTTGCTACCACCGGCACCTTGGATTCATCGTTCTACCTCCTATTCACCGATAGATTCACGCCCGACAACAGCAAGCTCAAACCTTCCAAATCCTTGCAATTTGAGTTTGGTGTGGAGCATCGAAACACGTTCTTTACCAGTTCTATTTACACCTATTATAAACGAAACTGGGATGGGTTTGCCCAACAACAGCAGCTACGTCGCTATATACTTCCGGAGTATAACTTTTGGTTCAATCAAGAGACCGGTAAATATGAATATGCAGAAACTGGTAAGCAGATCATCCGTGGAGGTTTCTTGGATTTCAACATGATCAACGGCGCCCGTTCCGAAACCTGGGGTTTTGACTGGTTTATCAGTACACCGCGTTTACCACTTATCAACACCAGTATTTCCTTAAACACCTCCTTTTCGTATAATAAATTTAGTAGCGTAGGCGACGAAGCAGACGAACCGCCGCAACGTATTGACCTGGAGAATGGCAGTTTTATAAAGAGCGTTTTTTACCAGCCAACAGCCCATAACAACAGGATGCTGATGAGCAAACTGAATACCGTGACCCACCTGTCCCGTATTGGTTTTGTCTTGAATTTTTCGGCCGATATCAACTGGATGGCCAAGCAAAACGTTACCAGCAGTTTATATCCCACCGCCTATCTTGACGATGATATTAACTACGTAAAACTTACAGACGAACTTCTGTCTACCGAGCCGTTTGATCGGCTGGTACGAACATCAACAGATGCCTCGCGCCTTATACAACCCATGACCTTTATCACCATGAACTTAGGTGTAGAAAAAGAAATCCGCAAAAATTTCCGGATCAATCTCCGGGGCTATAACATCTTCGATATCCGACCCTTCAAGATCACCCAGCTGGCTAATGGAGAAGAATTGATCTTTAATCCGAACAGCAAACCCAGTTTAACCATAGGAACAACAATCAAATTTTAATAACATGAAAAAGCAATCCTACCTCTATTTAATCGCACTCCTCATAAGTGTACTGTCGAGCTGTAGCAAAGACGACAATGACCTCGCTCAATCCGTCTCCCTGGAAATACAAGTCGCCGCGAAAGAAGGTGAATTTAGTTTCGACGTTTCCAAGGCAGTCGTTAAGATAAGCAGTAATACCACCAGTGCAAGTTTCAGCGCAACGCCCAATGCAGCCGACAAGGCTATTTTTGAAAGCCTCACACCCGGCACCTACGATGTTTCCACGACATTGGTCGTCGATGCAGCGACTTACACGAGCGTAACGGGAATCACCACCGACGAAGATATCTATTTCAATGGATCGGTCGAAAAGCTGCAAGTTTATGAAAATACCGTGACCAATTTAGATCTCCTGATCGGACGCGTGGGCAGCTGGGTTTTCAAACAGATCTATTATGCTGGATCGAATGGCCAAAGAGGTGCCAGCTTTCGCGATACGTTTTTTGAAATCTACAACAACTCCAACCAGATTATGTACGCCGATAGCCTGTATTTCGGGCAGGTAGAAGGAAAAAACAACACGACCGCCGGCGAATGGTATCAGTCCAACCTTCAATTTGATTGGAATAAATCGATCGGAATGGTAACCGATCCCGGATTGAATGCAAACACCGATTATATCTATGCCTATAATATCTTCATGATCCCGAGTGATGGGACAGGCAAAAAATATCCTGTCAATCCCGGCGAAAGCATTATTATTGCAGCCAATGCCATAAATCATGCCGCTAGCTATGTAGATAACAGTGGAAAAACAGTTAGCGTGCAAGATCCCAGCTTGACAGTCGACCTATCGAATGCCGATTTTGAAACTTACCTAGCAGAATACCTAGGCGAGCCCTATCGCTACGACATCGATAATACAGCGGTGTCCAACGTTGATGTCATCTATGCTGCTGGCCGCAATGATATGATTTTACAAGCGAACGGTCGAGATGCATTCTATCTTTATAAACCTGTCGCAGGCCAGATAGACGCCGCCGACTTGCCCCTCTATACCCATCCAAACGTGCGCGAAGTAACAGCTACAACTAGTAAGTTTAAACAAATACCCGTGAGCTACATCGAAGATGCCGTAGAAGTACAGCATCCAACCGAAGCCTCCCGCGTACCAAAGCGGCTTCCGATCAGTTTAGATGCCGTACGAACGCATGTACCGGCAGGACAGTATTCCAGCCAGTCCCTGATCCGTAAAACATCGAAGATTATCAATGGAAGACGCGTGCTGCAAGACACGAACAATTCCAGCGAAGATTTCGGGTATTTTGAAAGGGCCGATGTCTCTAAATCTGCGTCGTCCTTCTTGGATTAGCCACTACATAAGCGAACGGGATACACGACCCCGTTCGTATTATTTTGTATACGATGAAATACGTTCCATACCTTTTCTTACTATGCTGTTGTATGCCGGCTACTATCCAAGCGCAGGACGACTATAAGTCGGACAGTATCTTGCGCTATTCAGCCAGCGAACAATACATAGACTTTTTATTGTCTCACCCCACGCTTCTCTGGGATAGTACGCAACTGAAAGCTTTCGGTGTCGCCGATCTCCATTATCTATCAAAACGGAACGATTTCCGGACAGCACAAACCGAAAGGGAGCAGCAAACGGCAGCTTTTGCGGCACGCGGTTACAACAAGATCGGTTCGCGTGTATATGTATCCGGTTCCTTCCAATTCCGTAAATCCTGGCAGGATAGCTTAGCCTATGCCCTCCGTGGACCACAACTTGATGGTATGCCGACCTATTACTTTGTTCCGAAAGCAGGTACTTTCGAAAGGCAGGTATATCAAGCCACTGCCCACGTGGGCTACGCGCTGAAGCCGGATAAATGGCGCGCTGACCTGCAAATGGACTATCTCCACCACTGGGCGACACGCTCGGTAGATCCCCGAATGGAGCATTATACCATGCAACTCGTGCTAAAACCCAGTCTTTCCTATCGTCACGGCACGTTACAGACGACGGTACAGGGAATATGGGGGTACGCCAATGCACAAACCAATCTCAGCTACAAACACACACCCTACACCTTTGGCAATGCCTTTCCAGAATACCATTACCGAACCAGTTATGGTTACGGCAATATCAGTCTAGCACTAGACAGCAGCGATATGCGGCAATACGACCATTATAAAGGCCTCGCACTGCTCGGCAAGACACGTAAGGCCAATTGGGAAGTGCTATGGCATGGCGAATATCTAAAGACCCAGCAGAACAGCACCAACGACCAGCGCCGAATGGTCGATTACTACGTTAAACAACGTTTTTCGCTCGATGCCTTCCGTGTTTCCATTTTCGGTATCCAGCATCAAATCAACCCACTAGCAATACGTCTAGCTGCCGAACACAAACAAGGAGAAGATTTCCATGGCAACATGCGTCGTAAAAACTACGTGTTAAAACAATCACGTGCTTTAATCGGCTTTACAAAAACACTACAGTCCGAAAGCCGTTTACCCAAAGAATTTGGAATGGAGACCATCATCACCTACGATGAACGTACAGACGGCTCCACAAACCACTACATGCAGCGCAGTTGGATGGATGTGGGTGTGCCGCTCGCCCTCACCTATGTATTGCCGTCCGAGAACCGGATACGTTGGGCCTTCCGCCCTTCCTACCGTATAGCACTGCGTAACGAACTAAATATTCCTAGCACGCAACTGAATGTTTTTTCAACGGGAATCGCTTATCCCGAACACTATCACTACGGAACCAATGCTCTGTCGTTACAAACCCGGTTAGCTTATATTGACAGGGCGTCCATGAAAAATTATACGATAGGGTGGTATGTAGATTTTGGATGGACGAGACCGGCTAACTATCGAGGAGAAATATATCCAGGCACCCAGCATTACAGCGGAAACAACACGGCATGGCAATTAGGTATAAATTTTTACCTCTAGCATAGGTATAGAAGCATATTAATTATGAAACGATTTTTAGTAATTTTCACTGTTATATTAGGTATCTTCCTCCTATCCTTCCTTTCCGAATATCAGGAAGACCTTCGACGCTTGTACTCCCGACCGGTTTCCGAGTGGCCGGCACCCACTATTGATTCCGGCATCGTCTGGAAAGAATTCCAGTCCTTACCCAAGGTAGACAGCAATTACTTCGAAATCATGGAATCTCCCGAAGTTGTACTTGGAAAGTTCCTCTTCTTCGATCCCATCCTATCGGGGTCAAACCAGATATCGTGCAGCTCCTGTCATAACCCACAAACTTCCTGGGCAGACAAACTCACCGTTCCGATCGGTCACGACCATCAAGAAGGCTCTAGAAATACGCCCTCTCTATTGAACGTCTACGCTCGTCAAACACTCTTCTGGGATGGACGCGACTCCACGCTTGAAGCTCAAGCGTTGTCTCCTATTGCCGCCCATCACGAGATGAACATGAAAACCGACGAACTTGTGCCGAAGCTAAAGGCTATTCTGGCTTATGACACGTTGTTTCAAGCGGCCTATAAAACCCCAGACTGGTCGATATCTGAAGTTGTAAAAGCGCTAGCCGCCTTCCAGCGCACACTCAAAAGCCGCCGAAGTCGTTTTGACGAATTCCTAGACGGAAACTACAAGATCCTGAACGATCAAGAAATACGCGGAATGCACCTTTTCCGTACCAAGGCACGCTGTATGAATTGCCACCACGGTCAGTTCATGACCGATGAACAGTTTCACAATATCGGTCTAACCTATTACAAACGAAAATATGAAGATCTCGGAAGATACCATGTGACGAAAGATCCAGCCGACGTCGGAAAATTTCGTACACCGTCCCTACGGGATGTTATGAATACCGATCCCTGGATGCACAATGGCTTATTTTGGAATATGACCGGTCTGTTGAATTTGTACAACAGCGGCATGCAAATGAATAGTGCTACACCCGAGCAAAAGGCGGCGGATCCTCTGTATCCCGTTACGGATCCCCTCATGCAAAAATTGAATCTCAGCAAAGAGGAAATAGCCGATATCGCCGCATTTATGCAGGCCATTACCGCGACAAAATACCGTATGCGCAGACCGGAATCGCTGCCGCGTTAACATAGGAGGATATATTTCCATAACATATGATCTCAAACCGTTCCTCTATTTCAAATCATGGCCCACCGATAGCTCGTTTATCAAAAAATAAGAATCCAGCACTCCATTGCCAAACGTTGTGCCGGAAACACGATTAACAACTTTATTAGCTATTAACTTTATACAAAAAATGCAAACCTCCATAAAACACATTTGTACCATTATTTTTATATCCATCTTGTCACTCTATCATCCGTTATTGACCTACAGCCAAACCCATGGTCAATCCGCATCCCTACAAGGTTATATCACGACACAGGATGGCCTACCAGCTCCGCATACCACCGTTCGCATTAACCATGGCAAATCAACCATGGCCAATGCAGAAGGCTACTACTTTATAGAAGGAGCCACGGTGGGCGAACATCTTTTAGAGGTCAAACTGCTCGGTACCGATCTGCAGACACATAAGATAACCCTGAAAGAAGGGGTAAACAAACAAGATTTCGTACTCTCACATTCCGCACAGCATCTTTCTGAGGTATTGGTTGTCGGAAACAAATACGAAATTAGCTCTAAAAAACAGAGCGAAGACGTAGCACGTATAGCCCTACCCTATCTTGAAAACCCGCAAGTATACAGTGTCGTGGATAAAGAGCTGATAAAAGAGCAATCCGCTATATCGTTAGACGAAGCCTTCCGCAATATTCCCGGCGCTGCTCCTTCCAAAACTGGAGCAGGCATGCCTGCCTTCTTTTCCCGAGGCTTTCAGACCTCAGAGAATTTTAGAAACGGTATGGCCACCTATCTACGTACAGGCATTGATCTGGCAAATGTAGAACGCGTTGAAGCGATCAAGGGCCCTAATTCCACCTTCTTCGGTGCGCAGATGACTTCTTTCGGCGGTATAATCAATTACATTACCAAAAAACCATACGAAACCTTCGGCGGGGAGGTTGCTTACAGTGCGGGAAGCTGGAATTTTAACCGGCTTACTGCCGATATCAACACACCATTAGATAAAGAAAAGGACATACTTTTCCGTGTAAACGTAGCACGTCAACAGGAAAATTCATTTCAATACCAAGGCGGCAACAATTCCATGCTTATCGCCCCCAGCCTCTATTACCGTGTGAACGACCGTCTCGATCTGTCGTTAGATGCAGACTATTCCAGCCAGAAAGGCATTACACCCGCCGGTTGGTTCATATCCACCAGTCTCGAGGAAAGAAGCTTTAACGATCTAAACCTTTCATATAAAGAATCGCTTAACGACAACTCCCTAACAAGCCAACAACAATCGGGCAACGTCCTCTTTCAAGCCCATTATAAAATATCCGACCAATGGACATCAGAAACAAAGTATGCTTGGGGGAACGGAGCATATGATGACCTCTATATTTTCGACATGATCTGGCGTACCCGAGATTCTGTAGACCGTATTCTAAGAGCCTTCAGCGATGAAAACACAGCGCGGCATAACTTGCAACAAAATTTCAAAGGCAATTTCCGAATTGGCTCCCTCGTTAACAGAGCCGTCATTGGGGTCGATTGGGTCCAAAATCTTCGTTACACACGCTATGACGGATTAGGATATGGCGAAAAAGTTTTTGAATCTGTCGATCTAAACCGGCTTTCCGAAGCCCCTGTTATCCGGATCGAAGATGTTCAGCATATTTTGGCACAACGCAATACAGGCCACAACCAAACAACCCAGAAAACGCTTGGAGCCTATATAGCCGACGTTATTTCCATTGCCGATAGGTTGCATCTGTCGCTCGGGCTCCGCTTTGATCGTTTCATCAACGACGGTACATATAACACCTTGAGCAGAGCAACCACGGGTGCCTATACGCAGAACACGTTATCCCCCAGATTAGGTTTCTCTTTTGAATTACTCCCAGAAAAGCTATCCCTTTTCGGAAACTACATGAATGGGTTCAAAAATATAGGAAATCAAATTCAGCCCGATCAAAGCATCTCCGTTTTCAAGGCGCAGCGCGCCAACCAGTTAGAAGGCGGTACCAAGCTCGCTTTCGGAAAAATGCTGAACGCCACACTAACCTATTACAAAATACAGGTATCAAACAGCGTGACGAACCGTGTCGTAGACAATATGAACTTTTATTTTCAAGAAGGTGAGCAAAAAAGTGAAGGATTTGAAGCAGAGCTGATGAGTAATCCCTTACCGGGACTGAATATATTGACCAGCTACGCCTATAATCACAATAAGTTTGTCAAAGCGAACACCAGCGTAGAAGGTAAGCGCGCCTTGGGTACACCCGAACACGTTGTAAACGCTTGGGCTACCTATGCCCTTCTAAACGGTAGCTTAAAAGGGTTAGGCATTGGGGGTGGATATACCTATGTATCGGATGCATTTCTCGATGCCTCCAACCAATTTATATTGGACGGTTACCATTTGTTAGATGCTACACTCTATTATAACCACCCTAAATTTCGTTTAAGTTTGAAAGGAAACAACCTCTTGGATGTCCAATACTGGGTTAGTGATGGGTATTATGCCCGGCCACAACGTCCAGGTAATTTTCTGGCCAGTATCACCTATCGGTTTTAGAAATAAAATCCCCCGATGCATTCCGTCATCGGGGGATAAATCAATATCATTCCAAATTCCTAGCGATTATTCAATACCTTAATCGCCCTTATACCGCTTCATGCCGCTTCCCAGCTGCATAAAACATTCAATCGGCACTGAAATATTCAGCAAGATTTTCATTGATTATTATATGGTTTTTACTACATTTGTGTACCTACGCCTATATTTAGCGGGTTATCAACATACATCTACAAATCTTATAAACAACTATGAAAAAACAAGACATCTGGCGGTATATACACAACTGGAAAGGTATGCTCGAACGCCACGAAGCCACTCGTATCTTAAAACGCCTTTATGCCGATAAATCTCATTTTGATTTTCGCGTATTAGATTTTATGCAATCGGGCGCAAAAAATGCGCATGTATACCCCGGTGTATCAGATGATTATAAAACCCTCCGATTTTTTGTACTATCCGAAACCTTTGATTGCAGCACGTATCGGGACAGTCTGGATCAGTATATTTATGTATCAAAACCGATAAAGAAAACCCCTCAGGGCGTAGATCTAACCTCTGAGATCAGTGAAAAGGAAGCCCAGAAGCGCATCAATCGTTGGAACAAAACCTTTAGCGGCAAAGTTATTGATCCCGCTATTCTAGAATTACTTAAAGTAAAGTGTTTTATCATTCCGATGGAGGATATTTCGACGTGTGTCAATAGCGCATACTTTGCATTTAAGGTGGATAAAAAAACATCCGTATGGTCTATGGATTTGATTATCCGAGGATGTCACGATGATCCAGACCAGGCGCGTTCCGCACCGCAGGTCTCGTATGATACGATTCGTCTAGTGCCTCCATTTCCACCAAAAAAACAAGAGCAGTTATTTGAAATCTTGTTTGATTAAAACATGATGTCAAATTGGGTACAATGGCTGGATGCTGCAACGTGGTCCATACCCATTATATTGACCCTAAGCCTTGCAGCTTTAATCTGCTATAAGAAAGCATCCAACCCGTGGGATTACTACGTGTTTGCCTATCTGGCTATTGCGCTTATTGCGGATTTGTCTAGCCGATGTTGGCCCTATTTCTATGCAGATAATTTAGTTTTCGTACAGTTATATGCCTTGGCAGAATTGATTTTAGTGGGCCTCATGTATATGCAGTATTTCCTTACCCGTCTTCGAAAAATCGGGTGGTTGCTGCTATTCATAAGCGGAAGTTTCGTGGCCTGGGAGTTGGCGCATCATATCTTTTGGGATAGTGATCAAGATTTTTCGCACTATCAATCGTACAGTCGCGTCGTCGTTTCGGCAACCCTTGTCACCTATGGGCTGGTGTCGTTGCTGCAGATGATTCAACGTCCCGATAGGATGAATCATCAAAAAGTGCGTCTGATTGTGGCATTGATCTTTTATTACAGTTTAAATTTTATATTCTATCTTCCCATCAATTTTTTCATTACAGCCCCTACCCATTTCAAATTTTTACTCTGGACTATAAACCTACTGGTTACCATCGGCTTTTACATCTATTTGACCCTATACTTATGGCGCTTTGGCAAAAAGAAGAAACCATTATTTTTTGGTTAATCGTTTCCCTATTTTTTATCTCCGCTATTTTGATCTGTTTTTTTTGGTTATTCTATCGTTATCAGCAAAACATATATCAACAAAAAGTAGCGCATCTGGAAAACGAACACCGGTTTAAGGAGTCATTAAGACTCTCCATGCTCGAGAGTCAAGAAAATGAACGTGCCCGGATAGCACATGATTTGCATGACTCTCTAAATGGCCACTTAACTGCCCTGCAGTGGTCTATCGACCTTCATCTCGAGCCTCAAAAGCTGCAAGATAAGATCAGGTTTTGCATTGGAGAAGTACGACGTATTTCCCACAATCTCTACCCACCCCTGCTGGAAGAGACACCTTTAGAACACCTCATTTCCAATCAGGTGCAGCATTGGCTTAGCCGCTACGAAATTGATTATTATGTAGACGTCCGTATGCAGCAACCGATATCCAGCCCTATAAAATTACATTTTCTGCGCATTATTCAAGAACTCTTCGTTAATAGTGACAAACACAGTCAGGCCAACAAAGTCCGCTTACATTTACGTATTACACCATCATCACTGTGTATGTATTATCGTGACAACGGAAAAGGCCTGGAGTCTGGATACCAAGCTGGATTAGGCATCAAAAGTATCCAAAACCGGATGATGATGATCTCCGGACAATACAAAACCAAATCGTATAAAGGTTTTCAGTTTATTTCGATTTGTTCCGATAGTAGACACCTCTATAAACAAGCCCTTTCATGACAGCTTCCCCATCAAAAAAATACCGATTGGCATTGGTTGATGACGACCTTTTGCTCGTTGAACTGTTAAGTTCCTATTTAAAGAACAATGATCAGTTCGATATCGTTCTACAAGCCTCCGACGGCAATTCCTGCCTGGAGCACTTAGTTACGATGCAAGACCAACATCCAGAAATTTATATTATCGATTTGAAGATGGAAGGAATGGACGGGTTAACCCTGATAGATCATATTCAACATCGCTACACAGATTCGCGTATTGTTGTCATTTCCTCCCATTACCACAACGATACCTTGGGATTTATGATTAAGAAAGGTGTAGCCGCTTTTTTGCCCAAAGGCGTTTCTTTGAAGGTCTTGATCGAGGTGCTCGACGAAGTGATGCGCAGAGGCTTTTATCTTCTACCAGAGCAAGTGGATATCTTGCGGCAGCAAATATCCCATAAGGTATCGCCTCCGCGACTTGGAAGCGAGCTGTTAACATCGCGCGAGCAAGATGTGCTTATTCGATTAGCACAACAAAAGACAGCCAAAGAAATTGCGGATGAGCTGTTTATTACTACCCGAACCGTGGAAGGCCATAAGAACAATCTGTTTGCTAAAACCGGTGCGAAGAATTTAGTAGGATTGGTACTTTACGCCATCCAGCAAAAAATCATCGACCCCGATAACATCAACATATAGCATCCACGTATTTTTACCTCTTTCTTATAGTCAGGTAATTGCTACCTAAAAATCCTGCACATTTACCGCAAACTTTGTGTATGCCAAAAGCAACACGAGGATATGCTATTGGTTATTTTAAGTCTAACGATTAAATTATTTTATCATGGGGTATAACCAATACGTAGAGCTAAGATTACGCTCTGAAAATCTAAGACTGGGCGTAGAAGAAGCCAAGTTGGACTGCGGAAAATTTTATGAAACAGGTGATAAGGACAAAGAAGTTTCTTCCGCTGAAATCGACAAAATTACGGTCAATAATGGAAAGTGGTCAATGATCAATTCTTGCGGTCGTCACAGTGCAATGAAAGGTACCGAAGGTAGCATAACCATCAAAGATCTAGATACCCAAGTCGTGTTGGGAAAATACAAATGGGATTGCCCCTATTGGTCTTCCGGCAATACTTCTCAATTTACTTGGGATAATGAAGAGCTGAAAGCGTTTTATTATATCCAACTTGATCCAGGTGCGTTGTCTTCAGGACCTATCGGTAAGGCTTTTCTCCTAATTGTAAAATATTAAAATACGACCGCAATGAAATTAAGAAAATTATCATCTAGCCCTTTTTACAGTATACAAGTTGGCGCCACAATTTCCAGTTCCAATGGCAAATTTGGGCCATCATTAATTAATAGTCCAGTAACTAAATTTGTGGCAGACACACAGCAGACCACTTCTATGAAAGGAGAAAGTTCCTACGTTTATGCTGACCAAGTCAACCAAGGCTCCTTCAGTGTCGTCGGTGGGTATGGCATTAGCGGAGTGGCCAAAGTGGATGCGGGCGTATCCGCTTATGCTGGACACTCCCAACAAAGTAATAGAAAAGAAGTCAGTTTGACATACTCCTTACAGATCAATAGTGGTATAGAATATATCAACTTCGATGATCTAAGCGTTATGGATTTAGTCAACTCCTTAGCCAACGGGCCAAAAGGACAGCTTTTAAACGCATTAAACTACTTTACAGAGATTCAAAAACAACTTAAAGAAAAGCGTGTAGACCTGTTAGAAGTTATTGCCGGAAAAATAGACGACCCCGCTTTGAAAGAGCTTCTAAACAAGTGGTTGAGCGCTTCTCATACTTTTTTTAATTCATACGGTGATGGTATCGTCGCTGGCGTGATTTGGGGAGGAGTCGGCGAAGTAGATTTAAAGCTAACAGCCGAACAAAAAGAAGAAAATTGGCGTTATGGCGGCTCCGCCAAATTTAGCTATGCAGGCGTTGGAAAATCAATAAGTGTCGCCGCCGCGTATGATGGTTCCAATACCAATCGCAATGCAAATATTGACTTTAGAGTGGAGAGTCTAGCCGTTGGCGGTGTTGTTTTGCAACAGGTACAAACTTGGGCCAACACGTTGAACGAGGCAGGGCTTAATCAGCTATGGAATGTATCTGTCTTGGATAAGGCCCCAGCGTTATCCGGACCGCCAGACGAACCGGTTATACCACCATTCCAACAACCTCCATCCGATCCAAAAGTAACCGATCTCTTTGATAAAATTGGGAGCTTAGAAGAATTGGGAGCCTATGCCAAAGCATCCGCGTTCGAAGCAGCAAAAGCAAAAGATCCCAATCTCACGCTTGATAAGTTTTTAGAAGAAGAGAATCAACCCGCAAAAACAGAAGCCTTAGCGAATATAAAAACTGACGTGCTCAACAACGAATTGCCGGAGCCTGAAGAAAACACCTTGAACCGTGCATTGGATGATATCACCGATGTAGAAAATTCTGTTCTCAATACACAGGTCGGCACAAGTGGCAACCTGTCTGTACTAGGCATGTGGATCGTCAATTGGTCCGAACTGTTTCCCTGGTTGGTTAGAGGATTTGATAATGATATTACACCCGATTTGCGGTTACACGAAGTACTCCAAAAACAAATGGTATTACAAGATCTTATTGCGCTAGAACGTATATACTCCCTATTGGACAATAGTGGGATAAATGCCGAAGCGCTCGAGATGCCCAAATTCGACGATTTAGTCATTGAATATGCTCGGTCTGTCCATTATATACAAGATAATTTCGAGAAAGATACCGTCGTGACGGAGGCATTGCAGCAGTTAGGTCAACCAGCAAAGGCTATTCTGGATATCTGGCAAGAGAATTATTTCCTTCGATCTTGCGAGCTCGGTCTAGGCATCTTAGTGGACAACGAATTCTCCGTCGAAAGAAAGATAAAAAAGGCAACAAATCTAGACCAAACAGATGTCCAACTTATTTACGATAAAATAGCATTATCTATCAGTGGACCCAACGATTATTATCGATTTAGAGATACCTTGATGGGTATCCCGCTAATTACACCTGGAGGGAAAGTTTATCTTGTCGGTCAGAATAATATGGCTCTTACCAACGTCAATAAAGAGACGGGCGAGTTTACATTCTCCCGAAATGCCAGTCAGTTTTTGCATTTCACTATTGAAAAAAATGAGCAACGATTGGTCAGTAGCGAAAAAGACATCGTGCTTTTACCGATCAAGTTTGAAGTTGCAAAAAATATTGACAATTGGTACGGCAGGGTAATCAGTAATAATTTGGCATCCAATAAAAGCTTGCTCGATAAGTTTAACGTCCTCGAAGAGGAGATGAAAGGGTTGCCTAAATACTCCTACAGCAGCGACTTCTTCAAGGGAATTCCAAATTGGAATCCCGAAACCTCCTATAGTACACGTGTGCTGCCGGTACAATACCTCGGTATAACCAATCGCATCGGGAATATTTTCCGCTAGACTCCGAGCGCGATCTCTGGCCCTCCAGAGATTCCCGGCATCCATTTACAAACATAAAACTCCCGAGGCCTGCGCCCCGGGAGTTCGTTATACAGTTACAAGATACACCTATCGTCCCATATTTATGGGTACTTCCCTACGAAATCAAACACCAGTTTACCTTCTATCCATTCTGGTCCTATTTTATTGGGCTGCCCCTCTGGACCATGGTTTGTCGCTGCATCAAACTTGGTTCCGATAGCACTGATGCCATTCAAAAAAGAGATGTCGCCTGCAGGGAACGGAGGCGAATTATGGTCATTTTCTGCGGCTTGCGGCCCTGGTGGCGTATAAAGTCTTAGAAACAGATCATCGCTTTCGCTATAGATCACAAAGGGTTTAATCGTATTTTCGATGACAACCCAATTGAAATTCCGGTAATAGCCTTTAAACTCGGGATATTCCCAGGATTCTCCGGTAACCGTATTATTGTACTTTTTATGCCAAACGCCGTAATGGTTACCTTTCATTCTATTTTTCCAAACCCGATAAGGGCCTCTTCCCATATATTTCACACCTGTTACCAGCTCTTCGGGAAAATCAAAGTTTATTCCCAAATAATCAAACGCATTGCCGGCATCTCCTGTGTCGTGGTAATACGCATAGTCCAATGTCAGCAAACCATTGGGAGCTAGTTTATACTTCACCCGTTTCAGCGGGCCGTTATAATGTATTTCGACAAAGACACTGTCTCCTTTTGTAGCGTGCTCCATAGAGACAAACTCCGCCTTTCCTACGGCCGGTTGAGGTCCGTTCGAGAAAGGAATCTGCTCATCACCACTTTTTACCTGATGGATCAATCCCGAGCTTTTGTCGAAGCTGATGGCTAAACCGCCGGCTGTTAGCGTTACATCACGCTCCGTTTCCATCACCTGTGCCTTTGCTTGCGGACGCGGTTCGTTGATCCATTGTTCGTTGATCGTTTTCACCGACTTGAGCGGCCAGGTCCATGTGTAGAGTTCTCTTCCGTGTACATCGGTAGCCTTTAGCGTTAAGAGATCGGCCTTTTCCTTTTTTTGCTGATCGAAAGGAATTTTCATCGTCCCGCGTTGTTTGGGTTGCAGATCGGGTCCAGCGATCGATCCCTCATCCAACACCTTGCCTATCGTATCCTGCGCATAAGGCGAAGGAAAAGTGCTGAGTTTCCAAGCAAACTGCACGGTATTTAAATTGGTGTAAAGATAGCGGTTCTCTATTTCCAGGCCACCATCAAAATGAGTTGGCAGCTTTTCGTGGTCGATATAAACCGGCGACCAGATTTCTTTGATCGTATAAAAGCTGCCTTCCTTTTCACGGTAAGGACCTAAAATGCCATCGGGAGCGTGGTTGCCATCGGCATCGATACGACCACCTTGATCTAGCCTAACTACGCCTTCATCTGCAAATACCCATAGAAAACCGCCGGCAGAAAGCGGATTGGCCATCATCTTGTTCCAGTGGTCGTTTAAACCGGCGCCGTGCCCGCCATCAAACAGGCCGTGCAAAAACTCTGTGGGAAAGAATACCTCTTTGCCATTATATAGCGATCCGTCGCAGCAATCATAGCCTTTATAGTGTTGCGTGTCGGTGCCATTAAAAATATTCCAGGGATGAATGACGATTCTATTTTGGGGATCGTATTTGGCATAATCTTCCACAAGTTCATGATTATTCCCCCCTTCATTGCCATTAGCCCAGATAACGATGGACGGATGGTTTACATCCTTGGTTACCATCTCTTTCAACAATTTACGCCCAACAGCTGTATCGTACTTCTTCTGCCAACCGGTTAATTCATCGATAACAAAAAGACCAAGGGAATCACATACGTCGAGGAAATGGCCGTCGGGCGGATAGTGAGACATCCGTACCGCATTCATGTTCATATCTTTCATGAGATTGACGTCCATGATGCTGATCTCCTTGCTCATGGTTCTACCGGAGGTTGGCCAAGCGCTATGTCTGTTGACACCTTTGAACATTACTTTAACACCGTTTACGAAAAAGCCTACTCCTCGCTTTAACTCGACCGTTCGGAATCCAAACTTTTCGGTTTTGGTATGCACCATATTTTGCTTCGCATCGAGCAGCTTCAGCTCGACCTGATAGCGATTGGGAAACTCGGGCGACCAAAGGTCGGGCGATTCCACCTGTGTACGCAGACTTGTTTTTTCTGCACCTTTTTCAAGCGGCATACGAAAAGGCGCACCCACTTTTTCTCCATCCAACGTTTTTATCTGGGCCTCCACCGTCTGATTTTTTTGATCCCCTTCTGTATAAACATTGATCAAAAAGCTACCATCTGCCTTCGCATCAATAGCGGTCCACTCGATATGGCTCTCTGGAACGATTTCCAGGTATACGGGCCTAAAGATGCCGCCAAAAACCCAAAAGTCCGACATACGCTCCGCTCTATTGACCGAGGTATCCGAAGAAATTTTCCGGACCGTTACCTCCAGCAGATTCTCGCCGGATGATTTGAGCAGCTTCGTAATGTCGTACTTAAACCGGTAAAAGGAGCCTTGATGCATGGGGCCTGCAGATTTCCCGTTCACCTTTACCTCGGTGTCGGTCATTGATCCTTCAAAAACAAGCTTTACCGTCTTATTTTTCCAGTGCGCATCAGAAACAAATGTATGCTTATAATAGCCAATTTCATTTTTCTCGAAATCTTCCTGCCAGCCATAATGATAGGTACCAAAACCTTTGGTTTCCCAGTTGGAGGGCACCGGTATTTTACTCCAGGTGCCGCTATTGGCGCCACTGCTCACCATAAAATCCCAATCTACGGTATGGTCTTTATCGGTACCCGAAAGATAGTTGATCACTGTGGATTGACCGCAGACGGTACTTATTGTTACGAAATGGAGCAGGTACATGGCCCACTTCGTTGCATTTTTGATACTTCTTTTTTGGATCATGGTGTTTTTTATTGCCAAGCAGGATCTTGTTGAATATTGGGATTTGTATTTCGTTCGGTTTACATCTCAAATATATTAGTTTAAGTTCACGCATGCAAATATTAAAACCGACCGAGGTATCTGCAATAAAAAATCATAAAACCTTGGTTTTATAAGTACTACTACCTAAAAATATTTCCCCGCAATAATTCGATGGATTAGGCATAACGGTTCCGCTATTTTTGTATCCGATGAATACCATTTTAATTGCGCATCTTTTCGTGGCAGATGGTAAACGGCTACGACGTATCGCCGTACAAGATATCCGATACCTGAAAGCTGCGGGCGACTATACCGTGATCTACCTAGACAAGGGTGAGTTTATAAGTTCATCAGGTATCGGCTGTATCGAACAAAAGCTTGATCCATCCCGTTTTATGCGTGTGCACAGATCGTTTATCGTCAACCTGGAGCACATCGACACCTGTCATCGTGATATCGGAAGGCTCTACCTTATGATGGACAATGGGCAGAAAATCGGGGTAGGAAAACGTTACATGCATCAGATCAGATCTTTAATACTGTAAGTCGCTGGGTATTTCTATCTGGACGGCGAGACGCTGCTAATTTTAAAATTAAACATCACCGTAGTCGACGGGGGAACTTCACAGTTTTGTACATCCATTGGAAAGATTAGGCCCGAAAAAGAACCTTCTATGTACTGACCAACATCCGTCAGCGTAGCTGTTCCGTTAAATACGTGGTCGTTTTCGCACGTGCGGTAAAAACTAACAGCATTCCGTCTTTCCCCTCCATTATAGGTCGTATAGTACAGCACGGCCTTGCCGCTGTCGGTGCCACCAGGGTACGTGCCAGCGCCAGTACCGAAACATTGGAGGGTAAGACTTATCGGAGACTCCTCCCCGCCTAACCGTATGTATACACTACCATTAACAAGCTTAGCATCGTTTCCCGTTTTGGATAGATCCCGCTCCACGCCATTCACGATGAGCTGAACGAAATTTTCGGGTACGAGCCGAATGGTCGTCAATAAGATAAGCTTGCCCAGCTTGCGCCTACCGCCCGGAGCGCTTCGGTCGCTGATGTAACCGTTCTTGCTCTCCACTTCGACCTGTATTTCCACATCCGTAGCTCGCTCGATGGTTGTCGGGGCCGTATAAACCGCGTCACCGTGTACCATGTTGGTGTTGATCTTCGGCGATAATGATCCCGGGCCGGAGATAATCTTCCATCCGCTCACCGTCAAATCCTTCGAAAAGCCAATATCGTCCATTGCCGCTAAGGGAACACTATCGATGTGGTTTGCCGGAATGAGTTCGGCAAGTACCTGTTCCAGCAACTTCAAATTGACCGTTTCACCTGCGCCTACCGTTTCTTTGTCTTTCCGCAATGACAAGAGGTCAAACCACACCCAATCGCTGAAATGTGTTGTTTCAACCGTTAGCCGACGTTGAGAAGCATTCAATTCCGTGGAGTTGCCGCACCATACGCCGTCTCTCCGCTGGAAGGCCACCATGCGTGTCGTTGGATTACCCTCCGCATCTGGATCATACAAAAACGAGATCCGAACAGGTTTGTTGAAGCGGGTACCCTCCGGAGTCAGCCGGAACGCGGGATTAGACGACGCCTCATCGAGTGTATTGCTAATGGGCCTGATGCCGAACGTCGTTAGTTCGTCCACGGCGCCGGGTGGGATTTCCATTCGTACCATATCTCCGTACAACAGGACGCCGCCATTGGGCCCGATCGTTGCCGAAACGGCGTCGCCCACAGGTTGTCCCTTGGGTTTAACTACCGGTTCGCCGAAAACAGGGTCGGGTTCCTCTGTCAATGGTGCGTCCTTATTGCAAGAGGCCGCCAGCAAGAACGGCAACATAAATACAAATCGATAAACGGTTAACTTAAGCGAATTCATGGGCTTTTTTATGCAAGTATCGGTGGTTACTGGCAATTATCTTCATCCATTTCGACGAACAGTCGATAAGGTCGATAAAGAGCCGTTACTCTCCGTTAACCCGTTTTATATATTGCAACATCCCAGTTTCCGCATCCAGCTGTCTTATGTGTATCGTGCTTGCCGTAAACGTGTTAACGACCCGGGATGCGCTCCCGTCCACTTCCAATATGACGTAGGTTTTATTGACGTCGTTTCCTTCTTTCCATTCTTCCGTTGTCGGGTAAGGGTCGCTCCAGGTTACGAGATACAGCGCACGCTCGCCCCCGAAAAATGCCTTAATAGATGAATATACACCTATGGGGATAATTTCTTCCCCCATGGGGCTAAACAACCCCAGATGTTCCTCCATACCCTCCGAAACTTTCTTTTCTTGAGAGACCAGCACATGTCCGGCTTTTGTCACCTCTATTTTCTGGTACACCGGCGGCAGCAGCTCCTCGCCTATCCAGTTAACAAGGCTATACTTTTTTTCGACCAAACCAGCCGTATCTTGCGTGGTGTGGAGGTACAAAAACCCAAGCGAATTGATTGTCGAGATCAGTTTTTTGCTCCCATCTACGGTTTCGGCAATCGGGAGACTAACATCGCCACTTAAGCTGTATTGCATCGCGCCTTCGGTTGGTTCATCGTCCACCGACAGCACAGCAAAGATATCGAAAATCCCTTTTTCTTTATTTCGGTACACGCCCCCATAATGCTTTTCCAACATAGGCATATCGGCTGGCTGCGGAAACAGGATAACCCCGTTCACAAAACGCAGCTGACGGTGCACTGCCGGGATCAGGATATCGCTTCCTTTTTTTAACCCGGTTTTTCCGTTTTCCGTAAAAAATTGGTAACCGAGCCCTTCCAAATACCCATCTACTTCGCTGCTTTTCCTAGAGGCGTATTCCCCATATAGGGAGACTGGCTCTGGTGTTGAGTCGGGCAGGGATAGTATACGCTCCACCGTCTTCACTTTCTCTTCCGCAGGCTTATCACGATCCTCCAGGAGGAATGCGTCGATCTTTTGGAGCTTATCGTGCGGAAATCCGTCACTGTAGTCGTTCGATTGTCTGGAGGCCAGCTTATTGAATTGGCTGTCGTAAACGTCGTGTCTCCCCTTTTCGGGGGAAAACAAAAACGGATTATCTTCAAACTGCTCATAGAAGCTGCCTAGGGCCGTGTCAATTTCACGAAAAACCGTATAGAACGGAAGGTGTTGATACCCCGTCAGCGGCATAATGTAGCTATACCGGTGCGGTATAACCTCCTCCCCTTGGCTATCGATTAGCCCAGCGAAAAATGTGCTGTCGCGCGACATATAATAGGGCTTCCCGTCGATTTCAAGCATTTGTAAATCCAGGTATATCGGTGGAACTACATAGTCGCCCTGCTTGTCTATTACGCCGCGGAATTTGCCCCGATGCACGATCGCGTGCCCATGCTTGAAGCGCGCTGCATAATCAAATGAAAAGGCAATGCGTGTTTTTTGGTTAACATCAATATATCCCCACTGCCCGTCAAGCTTTACCGATGCAAGTCCTTCGGAAAAACCGGTAGCGTCGCAATACGTAGGCGGTATGTTGTGGTCCTGGCCATTCACACTGACAAAACCATAGGTCTTTTCTGTGCAATTCCCGTAGGACGTAAAAGGTTCCTGTGCGCGTGCAGTCATTATACTTATGGATAACAAAAAGACGATAAAAAAATTCAACCTATTCATCGGTGTAAAAGTAAGTAACCGGTCTGACTCAGGCAACTTACCGCACGCTACATATTATCTACATCCAAAAACGGATACAAAGCATTTTATTTACCACCCTAACTACTTAAAAGTTCATGCTCTTTTTGAAGTGCTGACCGCAAATTACGACGCTAGATATCTGTAATAGAAAATCACAAAAACGTTGATTTTATAATCGTTTTTCATTTTATATAATTATTTTTCACAAAATATAACCATTTTCCGTGGACGGCCTGCTCCCGAAGAGGGGTGTCTGGCCGGATATGAGTTAATTCAGTTATGGGCAAAAATGTTTATCGTGACGAACAATATATATGAAGCGTATTATAATAGCAAATGCACGTCAAAATAACCTGAAAAATATCTCTTTACAGATACCCAAAAATAAGATAACCGTATTTACAGGTGTGTCCGGTTCGGGTAAATCGTCATTAGTATTTGAGACAATAGGCGCTGAAGCACAAAGACAATTCAACGAAACACAGGGGAGCTTTATCCGAAACCGCCTGCAGCACATTGGCATCCCAGACGTGGATAAAATTGACAACTTAAATGTTCCTATTATTATTAACCAAAAGAGATTAGGAGGAAATGCGAGGTCGACCGTCGGAACAGCCACCGATGTGTATGCGTCTTTAAGGTTACTTTTTTCTCGTATGGGAAGCCCATTCGTAGGCTATTCAAATGTCTTTTCATTTAATAACCCTTTAGGAATGTGTAAAGAGTGTGAAGGACTAGGTTTTGTACAAACCGTCCGTATAGACACCCTCATAGACAAGCATAAGTCTTTAAACGAGGGTGCGATAATGTTTCCGACTTTTCAACCCGGTGGGTGGCGTTTAACGAGATATACATTATCAGGTTATTTTGACAATGACAAAAAACTTGAACACTATACGAAGGAGGAATGGAATATACTTTTGAACGCTACCGAACACAAACCGAAGAACCCTAATAAAGAGTGGGGAAAAACGGTCAAGTATGAGGGTATAATACCCCGAATTGAAAAAGCATTTTTAAAGAAACAGTCGAAGGAAAATATTAGTCGAAAAGAAGTTTTAAAAAATATTGTTATCACCAAAACTTGTCCTCTATGTAATGGACAAAGGTTGAATGACAAAATTTTATCCTGTAAAATAAATGGAAAAAACATTGCCGAATGTGCCACTCTTTCGGTAGATGAGCTCTTGGAATTTATTGGTTCTTTGCAGTCGTCGTCCTTTGCGATAATTCTCGACGAACTAAAAAAGAAACTTCAAAACATCGTTCAGATAGGCTTACAATATTTAACATTGGATAGAAGGACAGACACCTTGTCGGGTGGGGAAAGTCAACGCATAAAAATGGTGAGGAACCTTGGAAACAGCCTTACCGATTTACTCTATATTTTTGATGAACCCAGTATTGGACTCCATCCTAAGGATTTGCAAAATATCTCTTCCATTATTAAACAAATACGGGATAAAGGCAATACGGTATTAATCGTTGAGCACGATCCGGATTTAATCAAAATCGCTGATTGGGTTGTTGACATGGGTCCTAAATCAGGAAGAAAAGGCGGAGAAGTTATCTACGAAGGGACATTCGAAAACCTGAAAAATTCAAGAGGGAAAACTGGTCTGTACTTTGCAAAAATCCCAAAAATTAAGGACAAACCCAGAATTTCGAATGAATATTTACAAATCCGAAACGCTAATCTGTATAATCTTAAAAATATCCAGATTGAGATTCCCAAAAATGTCATAACGGTCGTTACAGGAGTTGCAGGTTCAGGCAAAAGTACACTGATCGGCAAGGTACTGCCTAAATTTTATCCAGAAACCACGATAATCGACCAATCGTTAGTTGCTGCAAGCATACGCTCAAATCTACTTACCTATCTGGGGTTGTCCGATGATATAAGAAAACTGTTTTCAACGACAAACCATGTATCAGAAAGGCTTTTTAGTAGAAATAGCGAAGGAGCCTGCGAAAATTGTAAAGGAATTGGAGTGGTAAAAATTGATCTGGCATTTATGGATGATGTGGAGCAGCCCTGCGAAGTGTGCATAGGCTCTGGCTTCAAACCGCAGGTCTTAACCTATCAATACAACAACAAAAATATCGTCGAAATAATGGATATGACGGTGGAAGAAGCCGTTGATTTTTTCCGCGATGATCGATATCAAAAATCTTTCGATACGTTGCTCCAGTTAGGTTTAGGGTATCTTACATTAGGGCAAAGGCTGAGTAGTTTTTCCGGTGGCGAAAGGCAACGATTGAAATTAACCAAAGAACTGAAGAACTCCAATAAAATAATCGTTCTTGATGAGCCAAGCACAGGCTTACACCCAAGCGATGCCAAAAAGTTATTGAACTTTATGAATAGTATCGTTCACAACAATAATACGCTCATCGTTATTGAGCATAATCTTGATATAATCGCTCAAGCAGATTGGATAATAGATATCGGGCCTGGAGCAGGCAAATATGGTGGTGAGGTTGTGTTTTCTGGAAATGTTTCAGATTTATTGAAAGATCCTAATTCCATTACAGCCGATTGTTTACGGCGGCATATCAATTTATAATTTCACCTTGGTTATTATCCAGTCTTTCCTGCCATTTATGTCGCTCTTCGGCTGTTATTCGAGACCAATCTTTAATCTCCCCGATAATTTTTAGTGGTTCCAGACTGCGGTAAGACCGCGTCGGGTTGCCCGCAAACTTTTTATTCGTCACATTCGGATCGTTTTCAAAATCCCCTGTTGGTTCGACAATGTAGACACGTTCTTCTCCCTCTCCTTTCGCCAAAGCAGCGGCGAGTCCGGCGCCATTTATGAGGGCGGTGAAGTATATGTGGTTCATGATGAGGTCGGCTTCGTAATTCGATTTGCCTCCGGCGGTCAGCAGATCGCCTATCTGCAAATCTGCACGCGTTCCATGAAAAAAAGGCCCTTTGTTCGATGGCGCATCAGGCACCTGTTTCGCTAGCTTAGCATATTTTTCGGCGTTATCCGTCTCGCCCAGTTCCTCATAGCATTGCGCCAGCTGGGTGTATAATAGCGGTAGTGCTGGTTTAACCCCCTCATCATTTATTTTCTGTGCGAGCTGCAATCCCGTGTTAAGCCACTTTAATTTGTCCACCAGCTTCGTTTGCCGACGAGCAATATAGTACGCCGACGTAAATTTTTCAGCATCGTCCGTCGCCTCCTCCCAAGCTTGCAGAAAAAGGGCAAGTGCATCTTTGTAATTACCTGCCTCCTCCAGATGCATGCCCTGTATACAGAGCTTAACCACTGGATTATTTGCGCTAAATTCCATTTTATAATGATTTAAGTGATATGCTGCTAAAGAAATAATCGAGAATCTGACGACAAATATACAACAATAAACATACCACCTGTAGCGCACTTGATGACGACATCCACAGATTTTGAGATACGTGAATCGGGCGGTTATTATTCAATCAAAAAAGTATTCAGCAGTAGTATAAACTTCCCGTAGAAACATCTATCTTTGGGCCTTTAATTAATCTAACTTTATGGATAACATCCGTGTGTCCCTATTATTTATTTCTTATTTCAACATGAAAAAACTTTACATTTTAGTTTTAGTAGCTTGTTTACTTGCTACAGGTCGGTCTTATAGCCAAGACAGTAAATTCAACATCTCTGTCCATACCCATTTAGGTACAGTGAAATCATCTTCAGGCGCTTCATCAGGGGATGGCTCTACAGTGAAAATGAAACAGTTTTCCATCACCCCCCGAGCGGTTTTTCGGATTGACAACGTATGGGCGGTTGGCGCGCTATACAGCTACCGGAACGCTGAAGAGAGAACATACCTAGCGATCCCGGGCGTGGGCGGAGGAAACATCGACACCAAAACTATCGATCAGTATGCCGGTGCCCTTGTCCAGACCTATCTTTTTGATAACGGAAAATTCGCTGCTTTTTTGGAATTAGATGGTACCATGGGAACCTCTAAAACGGAAATTTTGGCTGGTGTGAATGGTACACCTACCAAGTCTGACTTATATTCCTCGGCATTCCACGCCGGCGGACGGTACACATTCTTCAAGGGGCTCGGTGCCGAGATACGTCTAAACCGTTTGGTTAGCTATCGCAAACTAAAAGGAAAAGAAATGGACATGGAAACAAGCCAGTTCGACTTGTTTAATAACATTTTGAATCAGGCTTCCTTAGGGCTTTCCTATCAATTTTAAGCATCCCAAAACACCCGGATCGCTCCGGGTGTTTTTAATTCGCACCAATTCTGTTTCCAATCTTCCCTCAATACCGCTGATTGCTTCTCAAAACCCAAAGACATTACGAGTTATGTTCATCACATGCTAAAAAACAATCGATGACCAGCAATGTGCTGCGTCTATCTTGTATTAATTAGATTGGATT
This sequence comes from Sphingobacterium arenae, assembly GCF_014692505.1. Classification (GTDB taxonomy): domain Bacteria; phylum Bacteroidota; class Bacteroidia; order Sphingobacteriales; family Sphingobacteriaceae; genus Sphingobacterium; species Sphingobacterium arenae. The sequence goes on from NZ_JACNYK010000002.1 coordinate 574,337, forward strand.
ATTTTCACACTTTTATCTTTCGCATCTTCGGCATTCGTTGGATAATCAGGTTGAACGCCTCTTTGTTCCCAGTTGGTCTTTGTTATTTCATTGATAGGAGATGCAGTAGAGATCGAAATGCGAAGATTATGGGGCAGTGGAAAGAACGAATTCATATTGGCAGCTCCCGCTGATGTTTCTCCTACTACTACGGCCTTTTTATGGGCTTGTAAGGTATAGGTAAAATATTCTGCTGCAGAAGCTGTCTTGTTATCGATAAGGATGTATAACGGCGTACCTAACCTGAGCTTCCCGTACACGAGGTCGGAGGTGTACTTCGGAGCGGGATGCAAGGTACTATCACCGAAAAAAGTTGTTGACAACAATGTGGGTGGCCCATCGAAATAATGATTCAGAATGTATTCCATAATGCCTGGATAACCACCACCATTTCCCCGCAAGTCGATAATAAGTGCATCTGTATTTTCTACGAGTTTCATTGCAGCTACAGCCGTTTGCATGGCACGCTGCGGATGCATAAACTCCGTGATTTTTATAAAACCTACATTATTTTCTAATATCTGCACTTCCCGAAAGCCATAGTTCGAACGGATTTCCCGCTCCAATTCCTGTTTCTCCCAATCTTTTACATCTTTTTTAACCGTATCGTTAGTGCTTAAATAGCGTACATATAAATGCCCATCATTACTGATCGATTTCAAATCGTGCGAAAGTATCCCAGCGAGACTATCGGGATTCGTTATTGCATCATATTTGCCACTTTTTACTTTCTGCTCAAATTCTGATACAATTCTTCCTTTACTTTCCTGAAAGACATAATGTTCATTGATCAGATTTCCGATTTGATCGGTGATTAGCTTGATGTCATTTTTTGTTAAAATTTGTCCATTCGTGTTTTGAAACCATAAGATCAATACGATGAGCGGCGCGATTAATTTAATGATCATAACTTGCTATTATTTCATAAAGATACTCAAGATTATAAAATGGAACGTTACAAAAAACAATAAAATCACCTATTCAATGCCTTTGCTGGCAATTTTATCGGCGCCAGCAGTACCACTTGTACCGCTGTCCTTGGTGAAACCACCCAATGCTTGTTGTTTTATGTTTATCACATATTGTTTTAACAGCAGAGCCTATTCCCTCGCTGTGAAACAAAAGTGGTGTGAGCAGGAAGATTTTAACGGAAAACGACGACAGATGGGCACATTTGGGCACAAATGGGCGCTATGACGACAACGATAATTAGTTGAATTGAAAAGAACTGAATAAAAGATGCAATAGCCCTCAGTCTGAGATATATGCACGGTATTCCTTAGGTTTTATCAATTATAATTTGTAACTTGTCTACTATCAGGGCATATGTCTATTTGATCGTTATTTTGGGCATCAACAGCCTCTACTTTTCATTATCTCTATTTCAACTTTGGATAAACACATCATTTTACAGTTTCCCAATGCACAAGCAAAGGAACTAACGGTCAACTATAGCGAGGAAGAACTACATGATTGCTACATTATCAAGTGTCAAGTTAAATGTGAACCACCCAAGCCCTCGTGGTTGCAACTTTCAAAATTTATTTTTACTTCCATAAAAACCGATGGGCTTTACAGCCTTTTGTTCGAAGAAAGGAAATACAACAAGAACCTCCAGACTTTGTTATTTATGGACGAGGTTTATGCCACGATCATGCGGAAGTCAAATTATGGGGTAAAACGCTAATAGTAACGTAAGAAAAGAGCTTCTTAGAAAATGTAGCTCACTTTTATGCCCTCTAAAACTATTCTTCGCTGTACTTGTTCCTTTAAGCAAAAGGCTTAAAATCAAGCTTTGCCGTTATTGGCAGGCGCAGCTTATGTTTGCTGCGTCCTTGTATAGGTCACGACCCATGATGCGCCCACTATGAAACTGATCGATGATTTTATAAAATATTACGACCCCGACTATTACCAACGGCAATCGCAAGCTATCGCCGAGCAAATTGAAGATCAACTTTTTAGGAGGGGAATCAAAGCGATCGTTACCTTTAGGGCTAAAAAAAAAGACAGGCTAAGAGATAAACTGATCAAGCGAAACGCTGATAAACACTATTACTCTAAGGAGGATATCCTAGAAGATGTCGTTGACCTGGCGGGTGTACGTGTGTCCTTATATTTCCCTTCAGAACGGGACATCATCGACGAAATAATCACCGATATATTCAACGTTGAAAAGAAAAAAATATTTCCAACCGAAGCGCATACCCCCAAACACGCGAAGCGATTTTCAGGTTATTGGGCGACCCATTATAGGATCAGGTTTTCCGGGGAAAACAGGGAGAAACAAAACAGAGACATAATCGCAGAAATCCAAGTTGCTTCGGTTTTAATGCATGCGTGGTCCGAAGTTGAACACGATCTGGTCTATAAACCCTACTCTGGCAACCTATCAAAGGAAGAGTTATCTATATTGGATGAGATAAATGGTATGGTATTGAGCGGGGAAATCGCTTTGGAAAGATTGCAGTCTGCCATGGCGGAACGTACGAAACGGAAGAGTGACATTACCAACAAGTACGAGTTAACCAATTTTCTGGTCAGTGCTTTTGACAAAGAGCATAAAAATAAAATCAAAATTGGTGACACCTCGCTGCTGAACAATTATTTGAGTACCATAAAAAAGCTAGATACTGATCAATTCATTGAATTCATCAATGATATCGATGTCAGTTCTAAAGATTCGGCGACCGACCAGTTACTGAATATGTTGTTGTTTAATTACCGGGTAGGTCTTAGGACTTACTTTAAAAACCTTGGCATTGCCTACCATAAAATATCCAGCTGTGAAGCGTATATTTTGTGTTGGGTAAAGCTGGAGAACAATGTAGCGGAACTATATTTCCCTGAAGAAACAGAACGTAAGAAGACGGCGTTCGATATTCTTAAAATAATACAGCACCAGGGCCGTTTAACCAAGGGAGAAATCGCGGCACTCGAACGGTCGAGAAAACTACGTAACGATATCCTACACGGCGTTCACATACCCTCCAAAAAAAGTCTGGAAAACAGCTTGTCAGAGCTCATGGATCTATCGCAGAAAGTTATAAGCAAGTTTCAGAGCCCTTCCGCGCGGGCAAGTTCATAAAGTAACCTTCGGATGCCTAGCTAATCGGCCCGGACATGTGCTTCAGCACGAGCACGTGTGACTTAAATGCCTGCCTGAAAGATCGAAATTCGAGGTATTTCACCTGGAATTCGTCACATGTTTGTTGCACAATCTTATTGATAGCTGGATAATGAACATGGCTTATTTTTGGAAAGAGGTGATGCTCGACCTGAAAATTCAACCCACCCAGCAGCCAAGTAAGGATCCTGTTTTTCGTGGCAAAATTTGCCGTCGATTGGAGTTGATGGATCATCCATTCTTCTTCTACCTTATCGGCTTCAATGGTTTTAAATTCAGTTTCTGAAACAACATGTGCTAGCTGAAAAACGGTCGCTAAACAAACCCCGCACACCATTCCGGCAACCAGCAGTCCTACCAATGTAGGTAGCCACCCTATCACCATCACGGGCACGACAACGAATATTACTAAATGGAAGGCCTTACTTACCCAAAAAATAAATTTTTCCCTTAGCGGAAAAGGGAATTTATCGGAATCCCTACCGAGTCTCTGGCGGAAATACTTTTCATAATCCTGAAAGAAAATCCAGGCCAGATAGGACAAACCATACAGCACTATAAAATAGAATTGCTGATATTTATGATGTTTACGTAGCTGCTGATCATGGTGGATACGCATGAATTTGATCTCAATATCGTGGTCCTCCCCGTCGATATTGGTGTAGGTATGGTGTGCGATATTGTGTTTCAGTTTCCAGAAATAAATATTGCCCCCTACCAGGTTCAAGGTATATGAAAGAAGGGTATTCACTTTCTTGCTGCGGGAGAACGAGTTATGTCCGGCATCGTGCATAATGTTAAATCCAATTGCTGCCAAATTTATTCCCAGGATTACACACAAGAGCGTGCTGACAGCCCAGTGTGGTTGCACGACCACCAATAACGTATATATTATCGACAGTGAAACCAAGAGAATAACAGCCTTCAGTATGATCCTCCAATCCCCCGTCCGTAGCTTCCCCTGCGCGCCGAAATACGTGTTGATACGCATTTTAAGCGATTTTGAAAATAGTGTATTTACATTGTTAAATTTTGTTGTTGTTTTCATATGCTGTAATGTTATTAAAAAACGGTTGACGGCATAGCCGTCAACCTGTTATTTCTTTTTTTTACTGAAGACATTATCAACGGTGTCCTTGGACGGGCTGTCTTTTTCTTTTTGGTAGGAAGACTGTGTCTTCTCTTTTGTGCTTTTAGTCTTTTTTTGATCTTTGCTCATGATGTATATTTTTTAGTTTACTAACGTTATTATGTCAACTCGCGCGGCGTGCTTGCTCGACGATAGACATGAAGGCATCCAATCGGCGCCCTGTTGCCTGTTTAATCTAGAGATATTACGTGCTTTAAAGAGAAGGTTGCTTGTCGGTAAACCAGCAAAAATTTCAGGATAAAACAGTATGTTTTATTTTCATATCGGACTCGCGAAAGGGATTTAAATTAATGCGAATCTTTATTTTTAAAGATACGAATAATAGTTGATATTCAAAGGATTAAAGCTAGAAAGTTTCGGAAGTCTTTTTCTTTTGAATGTATCCGTCCATAATTAACCTGGCCATTAAGTAACTAAGTGTCGATTCCGCCCCCTGATTGATATTGACAACCTTTTCTTCCAGACCGTCGAAGCATCCACCTGTAACCGGATTATAGACGTGCTGCCTGATATGGTTCCTACCAAGAAACCACTCGAATGATGTGACCAGCATTTCCCGATATCGGTTATCGTGGTCTATACGGTAAAAACGATCAAGCGCTATAATGGTGTATGCGACATCTATGGGCTGCTCCCCTCCCCTGCAATTATTCCGGGGTTTTCCTCGATGTGCCCACCCCTTGTTTGTAACAACATGTATTCCGTCATCTGCCATCACCTGGCCTAACAGAAACTCGAACGACTTATAGGCAATGACCTTATATTCCGGTTTTCCTGTAACTTCATAGGCACAGAGCATCGCCTCGGGAATGCAGCTGTTGCCATAGGTTAGGTAAGGCTCATACCAATGCCACCCGTCCCTGCTTTCGTGTCCGAACATCGCAGCCAGTCGAGCGGCCAGTATATCCAGTTGGGCATGATAGCTCCGATCTGCTACACAGCTCAACCCTTTCATTATAAAAGCCATGGATCTTGTTGAGTAGTAGCGTAAAAAATTCACCGAGGCGCGTTCCAACAGATCGCCGGCAACCTTGGTGAACGCTTCCGGCAGTAGCTGCGCCATCCCCAACAGCTCACCCAACGCCCAAATGGCGCGACCATTTGCATCTTCCAGATTTTCCTGTTCGTTCTGTTCGGTAAAACGCCCCTGCTTATCCACATAGTTTAGAAAGGTGCCATCTTCCTGCAGGCATCGGGCAATGAAATACAGATATGTTTGGATCAAGGCAAGGTCTTCATCTGCCTGATAGGATTTATAATGGTACAGTATCGCTATTAGTGCTCGCGCGTTGTCATCGAGTGCGTAACCGCTTTCCAGGTCTGGCGAACTTATATCAGCAAACTGTACCATCCCGATGTCTGTCGTCATGCGGAGAACATGGTCAAGGTTAACCGGCGGCAAGGAATAAACAACCTTCCTCCCCCCTCCGATAAGATCTTCAAATAGTTCCATATGCGCTATGGCAGCATTAGGCCACGATGTAGCCACGGTTTTTTGTATATTGATATGCCGGATCCTGTCCAAGCGTATTGTGTCGTCCAGTATCTGATTGACTGCGCTGGCCAGTTGCAGGGGTGCGTTAAAATCTATTATAATCCCCATATCTTCCTTTAACACTTCACATACATGTGGTATCGGTGTCGACACGATCGGGCATCCAGAGCTCAATGCATAGGCAAATGTACCGCTTACGGCTTGTAATGGATCTTTGGAGGTAAAAAGGTAGACATCTGTCACCAAAAGGTACGAAAGTAGATCCTCCGTTGATAGAAAATTATTGACGAACCGTACATTCTCTGCGATCCCATAGGTATCGATCAATTCTTCAAGTACGAGACGGTACCGTTCGCCTTCGGATTGAAATAAGGTTGGATGTGTCACCCCTAAAATAAGAAAAATGACCTCTGGCGCCTTTTCTATAATTTTGGGCAACGCTTCCAGGGTTGTTTCGATGCTTTTGCCGGGACCTAGCAGACCGAAGGTGCTGAGTACCTTTCTCCCTTTAAGGTCAAATCGCTCGCGTATCTCATTCTTGTCCGTCGCCGGGGTCAGGTGCGTACCGTGCTGGATGACAATGACCTTATCGGGATTGATCTGATAGTCGCTAGCAAGAATATCCGCGGAATGGTAGGTCATTACGACGAGCTTAGCGCACGCCTCCGCTATAGCGTTTACCTCCTTGAAGAGTTTTTTATCAGGACACGGCAATACAGTATGGAAGGTTACAATAACATGCTTTTCTATCTGGGAGAGCCATTCATGAAATCTCTCGCTTTGGCCTCGGAAGAGTCCGAATTCATGCTGAATGAAGACCAGGTCAATTTTATCCGACCGGTTAAGATAGGCCAGCAAGATCCCGAAAGAGTCGTCATCGGATATATTGAGCACGTGATCACTCATGAAATCATATGAAAGCCTTTCATCGTCATTTTCTATTGGTATAGGGATCTGGGAATAGGCATGTAGAAACTGATCAGAAATTGCCGTCATCAGATCTGTAGTATATGCTGCTATGCCACAGGCACGTGGCGGAAAAGTGGACAGGAATACTATTTCCCGTTTTGTTCTTGGTGTCATATATGTTTTTGAATAGATGTGAAATCTTCGCGCACCGGCGTCCTTATCCCGCAAAGCGCGGGCAGTTAGGACGTTGCATAAATAAGTAGGCAAAGAACATTAAGTACGGATAGTAAGTGCGGTTCCCTTGCACTTCATTGAACGGAGAGTGATCGTGGAGCACGTACCGTAACGATCGGAAACGCTCAACTTTTATGGAGACCACCATCTTTCGGAAATGGTGTTTGAATTTGCAAATTAATTAAATATCCAAAACATTACATTAACGTATATAAATGTACGACAAATAATTTAATTAAATATTATTTACAAGATTGTTACGTGTGGATGACATAGAAGCACTACGGTTGTTAGTCGTTTCGGTTAAAAATTGTGGTGCCAGTAAGGAAATCAGTGCAGGCAAAAAGTCGGTAGTGCTCCGGAGGTCTACGCTGTGCCTGTTTTCCATAAAACCACCCATAGCAACGCTACAGGTGGTTTCGTTATGGAGCGATAAAACGTAGATTAACGTCGTCTCCTCCTACCCTGCAGCAAACGACTGGTGAAGTAACTCACCGCCGCACCCACCACGGCCATCAAAGCCGTATGTGCGAGATTGCCCCAGTCAAAGCTGTTCCAAACCGAGCAGATCGTACCGCCGAGGGTACCTAGCTGCACATTACTCAGCGGCCTCATCACTTCCCTCCTTTCCTTCCGTTTTTGGTTTGTCGGTATCATCCTTTATCACCTGTTCGATGATGCCCAGGCCTACCGCGATGTATTTTAACACATTCAATGCCTTTGCCGGCAATTTTATCGGTGCCAGCAATACCACCTGTACCGCCTGGCTTATTTTATCTATTAACTGTCTCATTTTCTGCTATTAAAAGTTCATTTTGCACGAACTAAGTTCGTTCTGCGTGAACTAAGTTCATTCCGCATGAACTTAGTTCGTGAATTTTTACAAACACATCTCCTTTTTCCATCATCGCTGCAAGCCGCTTGTAGAGCGGGATGTACGCTTTTCTAGATTGCCGGATTTCAAGTTCATGACTTTTCTTGAAATATTTTTTGGTTTTTCCAACTAAAAGACACCCCGCCGTGTCGGCGAAATTATTGCCCATGTGGATATAGATGTAGGAGAAATTTGGCACATCCATCAACTGTATCATTCCCCTATGAAAATCAGGAAATAGCCGGTGATAACGTCCATGCATCCCACCGTAGCTACGGAACGCCAACTTATATCGCCCCGCTGGAATCGCCGTACTCCCTTTGATCTTTTCCGCACGAACTGAATCCTCCAGCACATAGCAGATGTGTTCGCCATCGATATAGAGTACAGACAGGGTACTGTTTTCCCCCTGTCTGACACGTTTTACGTGAATCTCCATCGGCTAACGCACCACGTGTGTTACCATCTCCGACCAATCCGATCGCCCGTAACCATTTACCGCACGCACGCGCACGCCGTAGCGTTGATAGGGTATCAAAGGCGCAACAACGTTCTGCCTCGATGAAGACGTGGTATACGATTCACTCCACTCATCCGGCAGACCATGTGCATCAAGCTGGCACAATTGATATTCGTACAACCTAGCCGAATTGTTTTTGTCGAAATCCAAGCGCATCTGCCCTTTCTGCCGACCGTCACTCACGGTAATCCCTGTCACTGGCAACGGCACATCATCCTTCTGCGGTAAGCTAGACACCGCAAACCCCGAACTCAATAGTTTCGGCAGATCACCATCCGCCGTCTGTGTTACATAGAAAGCCAGTCGTTTCAATAGTTGCTCCATAGCTTTTCTAGCTTGGTTCTTCGCGGCCGTATCCTCCGGGCTGCCGCGCCGCTTCGCCATCGATAGCTTCTCCTCATAATCGTTTAAGACTTCCGTCACCGTTTCCAAAGGCGGCTCCGGTGTTTCAAAGTTCACGTTGTCCGTCATGGCGAGCAACGCCGTTTTCCCTTTGACCAATACAGTTTCATCGCTGTCCCTGGTGAAACCACCCAATGCTTGTTGTTTTATGTTCATCACATAGTTGTTTTAACAGCAGGGTCCATTCCCTCGCTGTGAAACAAAAGTGGTCTGCACCGGAAAATTTTAACGGAAAACGACGACAGAAAGGCACTAATAGGCACAAAAGGGCACTAACAACGACGACAACGATCGTTAAGAAATAATCGATTATATTTGTATCGGTATGGAAAAGCAAGGAATTAGGAAAGAAACAATCGTCACATCAGTATCTAGAATGGTTGCTGATAAAGACACCGTCCGGTCGTACATCAAGGGAAAAACCTCTCTTAACGAACTTAATAAAAAAGGTGTTAAATTGGCAAAGCCACTATAAAAGCTTTTTCGGCGCACGGAAGTATCATTTCGACGGACGAAAAAGTGATGCCGATGGGCGGAAGTATCACGTCGTCGTCCATCTAAATCGTTTTGTTGCCCTACCTGACGAAACTTACGTCCATCTTTTTCGCGTCGATGGGCGGGATGATTATTCCGCTGCACAAGGCAAACGCGTTGTCGTATGCCGACAACGTTGCGATGCACAGCAGTTGATTGCTGTCGCACAAAGACATCACCATGATGGGTAGAAGGTTCGTCTCGTCACAGCAAAAAAGGCGTAGTCCGGACAAGGCGATGAAAATGAAGGCCAACTTCGTTGCCTCGATGGGCACATGCATCGTCATCTCAGGCAAAACAGCCGCATCCTTGTCCGGCATACTAACAAAGTCATACGCCGTCAAGACGTCGGCACACGGCAAAACAAAGGGGAAGCACGATCTTACCCACACCTCCCCTTACGCCAGTACGACGCGCAAAGTATCTATTATATTAACGTTTCCCTTTGCGTTTGCTTTCCTCGAAAGCGCGTCCCAGATCGTCTTCGGTATAGAAATGGCGCCTTCCCATCTTACGTGGCACCAAGATGCCACCTTCTACCCAACGGGTATAGGCACTATCTTTAATGTTCAGCTTACGCATCACCTCCTTTCGGGTGAGCAAGGTATCTATTTCGCTTGGCTGGAGAGCCGAAGAGCATGTTTGCGGTATATCCACAGCAATATCAAGTGCTTTCAGGATGGCCAATATGATGGCACATTGTACGCATTTACGTGGCCCACGGCCACAGGTATCATTGTTCATTGTAAAATGGTGTTATAAGGTTAGATAATCGTGTCGTCATAAAATGAACACGGAGCATTAATTCTATTTTTTTCTGGTCGTCTATAATAGATTATGTCATGGTTACCCCCTTTCTGTTAGTAGATACTATCATTTATTTCAGTGCAAAATGCCGGTACGTTGCTAAATCGGCAAGAAACTGTGCCCTATAGGTGCGACTAATGGGAATGATTGGATCATCCTCGTCCTGTAAATTAATCTGCTTGCCATTGTGCGCGACAACCGCATCGAGGGCTACGACAAAGCTTTGGTGTACCCGCGAAAATAGGCCGTTGGGTAACAGCTCCATTAACACATCCAACTTCGAACGAACACGAACAGTCTCTTTGGCCGTGAAGATCGACATAATCTTCTCCTTGCTGGAAATATAGCGGATATCGTTCACGAGCAAGCTGAACTCCATTCGCTTTACATCGACAATATTGATCCGCTGTACCTCCCTTTTCTCCTCTTCCCGGCTATCCACTTCAGCTATCATCCTGAACAGTAAATTCTTTACGTCTTCTATTGCAGGCATTTTAGGGATATAGCCCATCATCCCCCTACTCGAAGCATCATACACCCGATCGGTAAAACCGGAACATACCGCGAATACGGGTGGCTTCTGTAGGAGGTTAAGCAATTTAATACCGTCCAATTCCGGCATCTCCATGTCGATAAACAGAAGATCTACCGGATTTTCCCGCATAAATCTAAATGCTTTGAGCGGATCTGATTCGATCGGCAGTACTTCCAGAAAAGGGTATTCCGACAATAAACTATGTAAGATCATGATGCTTTCTGGCTGATCATCTACCATCAGCACCGTGTAAACCGATTTATTCATAACTTGTTTATATTTATCGTAAAAAAGAACTTCTCTTCATCCTGCTGTACAGCTATCTGTATCGGCAACCCAAGCCCTGCTATCTGCTTTTCCGCCATCTCCATGCCCGTACCGGTACGCACCGTTGTTTCTACTCTTTTCCAATCCATATAATTGACACATGAAATTACCCAACCTTCATTCACTCGTCGAACACTATACATTATTGGAAACTTAGGATCCAAACGCGCATATTTCAAACAATTCTCCAAGGGTAAAAGCAGTAAACCCAACGGTATATCATCTTCCGATTTTTTAAGCTCCTCTATTCCAGTACATATCACCGCACCTTCCCCATATTGCTGGTTGATCATCGCTATAAAATGTTTGAGTTGCCGTAGCTCCTCTTTAAGCGATACCAAACCCATACACCCTTGATCCACCTTATTGAAATAAGCGAGCAACTCAATCAGGGCTATAATTTTCTTTTTTTGATCAGGTTTAGAATCCAAGAGTACCGCACCAATATTTGTGCTTAAAATATTACTGATAAAATGTGTTTTTATCTCCCGCTTGATAAACTGCTGCTGCAAACCAGTCAATTTTTTTAGTAGCTGCCTCTTTTCGAAATGATGTTGTATCAAACGCGTTATCGCCACCGTAAACGCAGCCATGCTCACCACGATTATATAAGGACTTATCAGCCGTTTGCGAAAATCTGCTTCATTGTAAGGAACCGTATCGTCGAACAACTGCAAACCTACAGCAGGCATCCATTCTTGTATTAACTTATACATCACGGGAAATAATGTCCAGTAAAGTACGGTGATGCCAACCACGCCAATTATCCGCCTTGCCCACCCTCCTTTCCATACCATATCAAAACAGAGCAGGTGCACGCTATAGTAGGCCGCATACAATAGTACCACAGCGGCGATATGGCGATGCGGGATATGATCTTCTACATACTTCGCATTTACATTCCACATAAGACTATAGAGGGCAATAATAAAGATAATTGCCAGCACAGGCATTAACGATCTTGAACACGTCATATCCATTAGGTTTAGTAGATGTACGTAAACCTAATGAATCTCGAAAAAAAATAAAAATTTAATTAGTGAATTAATTGATACGAAACACGATCAAAATGCGCCATTCGCCCCCGCCATTGTATAGGTATCCATGCCTCTTTCGTGCCCAGTCGCTGTTTCCGGAAGGGAAGCAAATTTGCCGGATCGAAACTTCCATTTTGATGTAAGTAACCCCAGCATTCCCATACCCAAGGTCGGTCGGCCACCTTCTTTTCCAACCGATCGTATAAGGACTGCATACCGTGACCTATAAATCCCCGCCTATCATCCCACACACCCGGATCAATTCGCTCTACCGCGCTCAGCTTGCAAACTCCGCTTACTTCTTTCATCCACAGAGGAATAATCGGCACCTGTAATACATGGCTTATCATCGCTATTCCCTGCTTTACCTGCAAACTTCCCCCAAGGAACCGAATTGCCGTACGCAGATCTTTGTTCCCTGCTAACGTGCCTGAATTACCATCGGCAAATACGACGACATGTCTCTGCCCCCGCAAGGCGGATCTCATTTTTAGCAGCACAGCGCGGTCGTCGCTAAATAAAAAACGGTATGCGCTGCCATTGCGTTGGAGTTGTGCCTGTAACCCCAAAAAAGTGGATTCATAGCGTCTATACACCGCCCTATCTAGCAGGAGATCGAAACTTAATCCGACCTTCCCCAATGCAAGCACCGTCTCAAAATGGTTTCCCAAATGGTATAGGCAGAGCAAAGCCGGTTCAAGTTGGAGCAACATCTGTATATCGGCGGTATGTTCGATTTCCAAAAGTTTATGTTGCTTGGGTTTGTGAAATGCCTCAAAACGCCTGTATAAATCTTCATGTTCCTGCCATGGGATATGCGGCAAAAAATGGTGGATATGTGCACTAAAGAGCGCAAAAGGCCACTCAAATAATGTCTTGTTCATGTTATAAAGGTTTTATCAAAGAAGGGAGGGCGGCTCATTGCCCCCACCCTTCTGACCGTTAGCGTCTAGTATGCGTTACAGCGTAAATATCGGACATCTTTCCTTTTTCGGTTCTGCCTCGAGAAAAGGAACAATTTCGGACCAAGTCAATACTTCGGATGGCTGTACGTTAGGCTTTTTATTGAACAATACTTGTAGATTTTTCATGTTGCTTTATCTTTAAAATTTTACCATTTATCCCCCAGCAGCTTGTACCTTTCTGTTGGGAAGATATTTCTCATTTTGTCGGATCCAACGGTTCAAATCTTAAAAACCTTTCTGACAAGAAAAAAATGTGACCGTACGTTACAGCCTAAACGACGTAAATAGCGTATTCGCGTTCGTAATAATTTTCATGCTGCAATGGATTATTTGAAGGTTAAAATTTAGTGTCGTTTACGCCATATAGACGTCGTTTATGCCATATCTGTGTTTTATTCGCTTGATCTTGGAATGAAAAGTTATCAGATACGAGCCGTTTTTTCTTTACAGAATATTTTCTTTAGATTTGACCCGTTAATTAATTTATACAAACCTAGTTCAATGTGTAGGCCGCCTTTTACTGATGAGAGGGAACTGTTGCAAAAGCTGCGGGATGGAGATTCGTCTGCATTTGAACAGGTATACAATTTATATGCTGCCCCACTGGCGTATAAGATACATAAGTTGATTAAGATACAGGCTGTTGTTCAAGAATTGCATCAGGACACCTTTTTGAGATTATGGAATAACAGGAAAAGTTTAACAGAAGGTACGAATCTAAAAGCGTATATCTTCACTATTGCCCAAAACTTGTCCATAGATTTTTATCGTAAAGCTTCAAAAGACAAAGAATTGGAAAAACAACTCGCCGTCCATATTAATTTATCTTACGATCATATAGAACCCCTGCTAAGCTATAAAGAAACATCAACTATATTAGAGCAATTAATTTCACTCCTACCTCCACAGAGACAAAAGGTTTTCAGATTGATTAAACTCGAAGGCAAATCCTACGAAGAAGCGTCTGTTTACTTTGGTGTTTCGATAAGTACAATAAAAGATCACATGGCAAAATCTTCCGATTTTCTCAAGGGAAAGCTATCTGAGAACTATCCACACCTTCTATTTACCATAGCGAGCTATATTATTTTAAAATAATTTCGTTTTTTTTTAACTGAAGCCGAGAACAATTTCATTTGGTTCGTCTATATAATTAAACGAGGCTTGCCATGACGTATATCGACGATATATTCAAACGCTATTTAAACAATTCCTGTACGGAAGAGGAGCTCAGCATCTTGTTACGGTACTTTGAGCTAGACGAATATTCGGCCGATCTCAAGTCCCTTGTGGAGCAGGAACTTCTTCATATTGAGCAAGATCAGACATTGTCCAAACCACTTCTCGAAATGGTGGAACAAAATCGTTCTTTGCTGATGGAAAAGATACAAACCAGGAGCAAAAAAGATAAGATCAAAAAATTACTTATTGGCGTATCCATAGCTGCATCCATACTACTTGTCTCGACATGGACATTTTATTATTTTGGCCGTCAACCTATCGAGCAAGTCGAGCTTGCCGACCAGCACAATACCGAAATAGAGCCAGGGGGCAACCGTGCCACCCTTACGCTGGAAAATGGTCAATCTATCGTTTTGAACGAAAATAAAACCGGAATTGCTATAAGCGAAAATGGATTTGCATATATCGATGGCTCAAAAATTACGCAAAATACGGCAACGCAATATGCCACGCTATCCACGCCACGCAAGGGACAATATCAGATCGTATTGCCCGATGGTACTAATGTATGGCTTAATGCAGAATCTTCGATACGATACCCGACTGCTTTTAGCGATAATGAACGAATGGTAGAATTGAAAGGAGAAGCCTATTTTGAAGTAACCCATAAACCAAAACAGCCCTTTATTGTGAAGACCGAATCACAGTACCTGAAAGTACTAGGCACAACATTCAACGTCCATGACTATCCGGATGAACTTCACACCGTCACCACCTTAATCAGTGGCAGTGTCGAGCTAAACAGCGTAAAAAATAATACATCACAAATACTTAAACCCGAACAGCAAGCGGTTTTACGACAAAAGGGATTTGAAGTTTCAACGATAGATGTAGCACCATATGTTGCTTGGAAAGACGGAGAGTTCAGGTTCAAGGCCACACCATTGCCCGAAGCCATACGTCAAATCGAACGATGGTATGACTTGGATGTGGATTATACACATATACCTAATGATATTAAGGTACACGCATCTATACAAAGAGATAAAAACCTGTCCAGTGTACTATATGCCCTGGAAGAGATAAGCAATGTCAAATTTACGATCAAAGGGAGGAGGCTACAACTTATGAAATAATGAAGTTTACCTTGTTTGGCATCCTTACCAAAAGAATAGCCAGGGTAGTGGAATACCTTGGCTACTAAGGGGCTAACATTCTATTTATTTGTCGCTAACAGAATAATATAACCCTATAAACAACAAAGTTATGAATATTCGCTTTGTTTGCAAGGAGAAAAGAAGCTATGTAATGAGGTCATCTTTTCACCTTGATAAGCACATATTAAAAACCCTTATCGTGATAAAAACTATTGTATTATTGATACTGGCACTTAGTTTTCAGGCTACGGCTAAGGTATCAGCACAAACCATAAGTCTGACGCTAAAAAATGCAACGCTTTCCAATGCATTGGAACAAATTGGCAAACAGACCAAATACGACTTCTCTTATAATGACAGAATCTTAAAAAAAGCCAGACCAGTGAATATATCGTTGCATAATGAAAGATTGGAAACGTCATTGCAATTATTATTTGCCGAGCAGCAGCTTACCTACGAAATACGCGATCGGATTATTATCATTAAAGAAAAGAAAACCGTTAGTCAAAAGCCCCTATCGTCCGTCATACAACATAAACAGGAATTGATTCGAGGGCGCGTTACGGATGAAAAGGGCGAGCCGATGTCCGATGTAACGGTGCAGTTCAAAGGAACGACAACTGGGACCAAGACAGACGTTCAAGGACTGTATAACATCGAAGTTATCGTAAGCAACACAAACTTAGTCTTCAGCTATGTAGGCTATGCTCCCCAAGAAGTTCCCATTGCTGGGAGACAGGAAGTAAATGTGGTCTTAAAGATGCAGGACGCCAGCTTGGATGAAGTTGTCGTGGTGGGCTACGGCACCCAGAAGAGAAGCGACGTAACCGGGGCGATCGTCTCCATCAGACCGGAAGAGCTGGAAAATACGCCCTACTCCAATGTCGTACAGTCGTTACAGGGCAAGCTTCCTGGGGTGAACATCACCAACACAGGAACCAGTGCCGAAGGAGATACCCGGCTGCGGGTTCGCGCACAGAATTCAATCAACGCCGATGCCGGACCATTGATCATATTAGATGGCATTCAGTTCGAAGGATTCCTTTCGGAAATAAGCCCGAACGATATCGAATCGATCGAAGTACTCAAGGATGCTTCTTCTGCCGCGATTTATGGAGCACGCGGAGCGAATGGCGTTATGCTGATCACCACCAAGCGAGGCGTTAAGGGCAAAACTCGTCTGGCGCTGGAATCCATGCTTAGTACCAGCAACATCATCAATCGGCCAGATATGATGGATGCCACCCAGTTTTATAACTTTAAACAACGACGCATGGGATTCGTCAGTTCGTTTGAGGAACAGCAATACCAGAACGGTGTCAATACCGATTGGCTGGACTACGCCACACAGACCGGCTTCAAGCAGGATCACAACCTATCCATTTCGGGCGGAGCAGAAAAAACAAAGTTTTTTATAGCAGGAAACGCTTCCCGAACCGATGGTGTAGCACGTAACGACGTATACAATCGTTATGCACTGCGGATCAATATGGACACCGAGATCACCCCTTGGCTAACGTTCGGTACCGCCTCTACCATCGGCTATTACGACCGTCCCGGCGAGGGAGCCAACATCAGTAACGCCAGCCGGATGAATCCGTTGACAGCACCCTATGACGACGACGGAAAATTGAATTTCCAACCCAATCCAGACGATCTGAATATTGTAAATCCATTGGAAGGATTAAACATCCAAAAAGAAGATGTAGCCAGACGGATATTGACCAACAACTACATTCAGGTCGATTTCCCATTTGTGGAAGGGCTTTCGTTCAAGACCTTAACGGGTTACAACTACCGCGCACGACTGATCGAACAGTACAGTTCGTCCTCAAACACGTTACGGGGCAGTCAGGTGGGGGGCTCAGCGACGGTCAACAATCAAAACCGAGAAGAATGGTCTATTGAAAATATTCTGAGTTATACCCGAGATTTCGGACGACATAATGTCTTCCTAACGGGGGTGTATACCGCCCGGGCGTACGAAACGAAATTTCACGACAATACCGGTGTAGGGTTTCCGGGCGATCACATGTCATACTATCAATTCAGATTGGCTACCACGCTAACCCCATCCGATCAATATATCAAGGAATCTTCCTTATCACAAATGTTTCGAGCGAATTACAGCTACGACAGCAGGTACCTGTTTACCTTCACGGTGCGGCGTGATGGCTTTTCCGCTTTTGGAGCGAACAATAAATACAGTGTGTTCCCTTCTGCGGCTGTTGGATGGAATATGGAGCGGGAACCTTTTATGGAATCCCTCACCTGGCTAGATCGCTCGAAATTGCGGCTATCATTGGGCGAAAGTGGTAACCAGGCCATCGGTGCCTATTCGTCGATGCCGACCATGGCCAATCAATATTATCTGGATAACGCAGGCGATCCGTTGATCGGCTTCTATCCCAACCAGCTAGCCGATCCTACCCTTAGTTGGGAAACCACACGTCAACTCAATATCGGATGGGATTTCTCTCTACTTAAAAACCGATTATCCGGAACGGTCGACGCCTATTTTTCCAATACCCGAGCCTTGCTGTTGAACAAACAGATCCCCCAGATCAATGGCGTGACCACCATCCGACAGAATATTGGTCGGACAAAGAGCAGCGGCTTGGAGGTAGCGTTATCTTCTATCAACGTACAAAACGATAACTTCTCTTGGCGAACCAACGCTAATTTTACGTATGCCAAAAATGAAATTGTAGATGTTGGATTGTTTGATGACGATGGAAAACCCTTGGACAATGTAGCCAGCAGCTGGTTTATTGGCAGGCCCATTGGCGTCATCTATACCTATGGATTTGACGGGATTTGGCAAGAAACCGACGACATACTCCATTCACATATGCCTACCGCAAGGCCAGGCGATGTACGGATAAAGGATCACAACAACGACGGTGTCATCACGGTGGACGACCGGCATATCATCGGCCAGAACTTTCCGAAATACACCGTAGGCCTCACCAATACACTCGCCTACAAGGATCTATCCCTAAGCTTCTTTATATATGCATCTCAAGGAGCGACCCGTTTTACCGAGCATATGAACACCTATTTCAATGGGTCAACAACTATTCGGCAACGGGAATGGTGGACACCGGAAAATAAAACCAACACCTACCCCGCCAATCGAGATGATTCCAATCCTTATTCACTCAATTATTTTGGAAAGACAAACGACGCATCCTTTATTCGCTTAAGCGATATTTCGTTGGCGTATAAAATACCCCAATCGATTACCAATAAAGTAAACATAGATCGTCTAGAACTTTTTACCAACGTGAAAAATGTGCTAACGTTAACCCGATTCATAGGGCTGGATCCCGAATACGAATCGGACTTCGGCATTCCGCAAATACGAAGCTTTCTTTTCGGTGCGCGAATCGGATTTTAACCATTTCAATTACATCCAATCATGAAAACATACGCCTACAAGCTATTCATACTCCTAACGCTGACCGTAATGACGGCCGGTTGCAGCGACAGCTTTCTCGACGAGATTGCAAAAGACGAGACTTATGCAGATAACCTCTATACCGATCTGAACGGCTTTCGCCTTGCTAAAAACGCACTACTCCATTTCCCAAGGCAGGAACGAATGGAACCCATTCAATCCGCCGAGCTAGGTGTGATTTGGAAGATTGGCACCGACGTTGGCTGGGCCAATACAGAACTCTCCTGGACGAGAGGCCTCAACCAATATACAACAGCCGACCTAAACGGAATGATGCAATTTTTAAATGGTGACACCGAAGGAAGACCAGGCATATTCCTGATCTTATACAGATGCATCAGCTCCGCCAATTTGCTCATTGCCCGTTCCGGCGATCCGGATGTCGATTGGCAGGGCGGCAATGAAGCAGACAATGAAATAAATAAGAATGAAATGGTCGCTCACGCTAGGCTTATCCGTGCGTGGGCTTATCGCCACCTCGTCATGACCTTTGGTGCGGTACCGCTCAATACGACGGAAATTACCGGGGAGAACTACCGCGACGATTGGCAACGGGATCCAGTAGAAAGTATCCAAGCCCTTATTGAGGAAGATCTGCTTTTTGCAGAACAATGGTTGCCAGATAATTCCAACGATGTTACCCGTTTATCAAAGGCGATCGCGCAGCATTACTTAGCTGAACTGTACCTTTGGCAAAACAAACCCGATCAGGCAGAAGCCAAGGCCAAAGCGGTGATTGATAATCCGAATTACCAACTCATTACCGAACGATATGGTGTCCGTAGAAATGAACCCGGATGCGCGTTTATGGATCAATTCTATGACGGCAACATACTCCCCAGCCAAGGCAATACTGAAGCGCTATGGGTATTTCCAAATTCAGATGTCGACAATATCCTAGGAGCGTACAGCAATACGATGCGTCGTACCTGGGTGTCGGCGTATAACAACCGGAATATAGCTTATTCGCCCGAATACGGTGGCCGGGGTATCGGTCGTGCCGCAATCACGGCCTGGGTATTCTCCTTATACGAATCATCGGACGATCGATTTAGCGAACACGCTATTCGAAAAAGCTACGTAGATCGGGATGGGAATACGGTCGTGTGCCAAATGTCTGCATCTCAAATGACCACCAATAACCATATCTGGGCCAGTACGCGCAAATGGGATTGGACGTACGATAATCCTTCTCGCTATGGAGAAAGTTATTCTTATGCAGACCAGACCTATCTGCGATTGGCAGACACCTATCTACTGCTTGCGGAAGCATTACACATGCAAGGAAACAACAGTGAGAGTAATGGTGCCGCATTTTACATCAATCAAGTACGCCAACGTGCCCATGCGACACCTGTGTCGGCAGGCGAGGTTACACTGGATTATATTCTCGATGAACGAGCCCGCGAACTTGTAACGGAAGAATCACGTAGGGAAACGCTCATGCGTACAGGTAAATTGATCGAACGGACACGGCGATACAACCCCATTGCATCCGGAGAACGGAACGGTGGGGCGGGCATTCAGCCATTCCATACACTTTTACCGTTTCCGCAACGGATTATTGACGCCAATACCGGGCATCCATTGAAACAGAATCCTGGGTATAACTAATAGAAACCAATACGATGAGAACGATACTAAATTTAATATCCATTTTAATCGCCTTTACAACATGCAAAGGCGAAAAATTTGAATCAGACAACCGCATCCAAGGCTACCCCGAAGCAGCTATAGAAACGCTGCGTGAGGCTCCATATCCCATAGGCGCAGCCATTTCGATGGGACCGCTACGCAATAGTGAAGCATACCGCCAAACGGTAATCCAAGAAATGAGCAGTATCACAGCCGAAAATGCGATGAAGATGAATTTTATCAGCACCGGCCGTGGGGAATACTTCTGGGAAGACGCCGACTATTTGGTTGATTTTGCCGCACAAAACAATCTCCGAGTACATGGCCACACGCTACTATGGTACCGTCATACCCCCGATTGGGTAAGCGGATTTTCAGGAACAAAAGAAGAGTGGATAGCGATTATGCGTGAATATATTCAAGCGGTGGTGGGTCGCTATCGAGGGAAAATTGCCTCCTGGGATGTTCTTAATGAAATTATCCTAGATGATGGCACCCTACGCCCGTCAGTTTGGCTGAGCAACATTGGCTTGGAGTATATCGGTTTGGCTTTTAAATTTGCGCACGAGGCTGATCCTAATGCACTCCTTTTCTATAATGATTATGGACATGAATACAGCCACAACCGTCGGTTAGCAACTAAACAATTGGCAGACAGCTTGGTGAATGCCGGCGTCCCTATCCACGGCATCGGATTGCAAATGCATACCAACACCAACCGGTCCATCGACGATCTTCGGTATGCCATCATGGCCGCGGCCACAACCAAACTTTTGGTACATGTGTCGGAGCTCGATGTTGCTGTAAACCCAGATCAAAATCCTAACGCAACATTTACAGAGGCATTAGCCGCCCGGCAACAGGAGAGTTATCGCGCCGTAGCCCAGGCTATGTTGGATCTGCCGGAAGAGCAGCAGTTCGGCATTACATTTTGGGGAGTGTCTGACGACAACTCCTTCATGAGAGATAATCCCGATTGGCCATTGGTTTTCGATAGCAATTATCAACGGAAATCGGCTTATCGAGGGATTTTACAAGGGATTTACCGAAAAGGCGATCCAATGGTACCCGTATCACTTCACCAAACATCGGCTAATTTATTTGCCGACGCTCAAGTAGAAATCGCTATTTCAGGAGGTATGTCCCCCTATGTTATAAGCGAAAATTCCAATCCCGCTACTGCTACGGCCGTTGTTAAGGGCACTAAACTTATCATAACCGGTGTAACAGAAGGAACAACGAACATTACCATCACCGGAGAAGACGGAAGCAGTGCCCAACTACCGGTCACTGTAAAGCGGACGCCCAGTCTAATTACATTTGAACAATTGAAAGCCAACTTGTCATCACAAGAATCTATTATCCTACCTGATGATATTAAAATCAAAGGCGTTGTCATCTCGGATACTAAAAGTAGAAATATTGATGCTAAAACTGTGGTATTGCAAGAAGACAACAACAAAGGGGGGCTTTTTATAGAAACCACGGAAGAAGCCGATTGGAATGTGGGAGATGAAGTAGAGGTGATTGTATCACAACGCACGCTAGCAAAGGTTTATGATGAGTTTACGATAAAAGATATTCCGACAGACCATATTCAAAAGTTAGGAGATAAAACCATTATACCGAATCAAACGACTGTCGATCAGATACTCGCCTACAAAAAAGATTGGACGGGTACACTCGTGAAATTAGGTAGTGGCAGTTTTTCGGGAGGAAATGGGAAGTATAGCGGCATGTTGGCATATACTGACGCCAGCGGTTCCGTTAAATCCATGGTAAAGATACACGCAACCTTTGCAGGAACTGATTATCCCGAACAGGTAGACAACCTTATTGGTATTATACGAAGTGAAGGCGCTAATATCAGATTGGATATCCGGAATACCGACGATGTTATAGGAAAAGTAAGACCACACACCTTTATCCTCGATAATTTCGAAAGCGGGGTCAAGGATATCAAATTTAGAGGAGGAAACGATGCCGCCGTTGTAGACGTGGTGGACAACCCGCTGAAATCGGGTTTAAATACAAGTAATAAAGTGCTCAAGGTCACAAAGAGCTTTGCAAGCCAGCAATTAAACGTTTACATTAAACGGGCCAGCAATCCAGCGGTAGACATATCTGGTGAGGTTTGGGGTAAGAATTTCGATCGGGTGCGCTTTATGTATTACAATCCGGTAGCTTCCGGAAGATCCGTTGCATGGAAATATAATGGACTAGACCCTATACTTAATATTGCGCCGCAGCCGACGTTAGGCGTTTGGTCTTACGTAGATATTGCTTTGACATCAAACCAGATGGATGCACTTACATCCATGAACCTACGCTTAAATGATGGATCCGGTACGAGCGAAAATGACATAGTCTACATCGATAATATCGAATTTTACAATGCTGAGCTTATGGAAGAATGGATGGGGCAATAAATAATCACCTCCCCTAAGTCAAAATATCCCCGACACCATTCTGTGTCGGGGATTTATTCCACCCCTATTCGACCCAGTTATCCCACCCCCGGGATTACTTATATTACCAAGTTATTATCGCTACTTGACCGTTACAATTTGGTGTCGTTTACGCCATATACGCGTCGTTTATGCCATATCCGTGTTTTATTCGCCTGGATTTAGAATAAAAAAATGACTTTTTGTAAGCTTGTGAGACTAACAATCGAAAAAATACCTGTTATGGAAAAAAGCCTACATATTAACTTTCGATCGCACTTTGACCAAGCGATTACCGATCAAGCGTCCCAGCAGCCAAAACCTTCGCTCAACATCCGACACGCAGACACGCAGTACTTTGCCAAAGAAGAAAATTGGGCCATTGCACAAGAATTTGATGGCAAACATGGTTATCTCTTTGGTTATGATCTATGGCTCGAGCAGGCTGTCACTATTCCTGTCCGTGTCGATATCGGGGATTTGTATGTGGTCTATGTCGTCGAGGGAAACGACGACATTTTGATCCGGGATGCTGGGGCCGATCTTGTTTGCACCCTTGCTCCCAGCCGTGCCCGTTATCTTTATGTGCCTCCGGGTAATTATCAGGTTGAACTTTCTCGTGGACAACATCAAGTCTTCGGATTTTACTTTGATGGCGGAATCTTTCGAGATGGGAATGACCGCAGCTTTCGCTTTTTACAGGAAGTGATCGATGGCTATCGCTATAACGCGAAAAGCCTGATCCACAGCATCGATTTTCTCGTTGGGCCGAAAACCCGGCTACATATTACCCATCTCTGTAAAAATTTAAAGAAAGGCGATTTCAATAACGAGACTTTCATTTTTGATGAACTGAGCCGGCTGGTACAGCTTTCCAGACGGAAGGTCCACGAGGAATACGAACAGATCAACCCAGTACAACATCTGGCCGATAATGCCATTGAGCTGGTTAAAGCCTATGTGCATACCCACGGGCAGGCCTTCAGTATCCAGCACGTCGCCGACGATCTGGGTGTGACCGCTGCTCATCTATGTCGTGTATTTAAAGACGAGAAGCTTCCTTCTCCCAGAAGCTATAAACATCGCTTTCTGCTTGCGCGTTGCAAAAAAGAACTTCTACACGATCAGCAATTGGGCGATGTCGCTGAGCGCTGCCAATTTTCCAGCGTCGCGTCATTCAGCCGGTTCTTTAAAAAGCACACCGGGCACACGCCGGGTGCATACAAAGATGAGCTATATCGCTTACACCATCGTGTTTCGCTATAAATGCATCAGGATGTTGACCAACTTTCCAAATGGATCCCGCACATAAAACCGACGCACGCCCCAGGGCTCATCCACCGGACCGTATTCGATTTCGCATCCATGTTCTTTCATTCGCGCATAAGCTTCCTCGATATCATCCACTTCGATGGATAGGTCGGGGACGGCTGTTCCAGATCCACCTTCGGTTGCGAAAGCGATCTGCACACGCATTGTTTCCGTATTACCATAGCTCGTTATCCAACCATGATCCATCAAGATATCCAAACCTAACACCTCTCCGTAAAAATGTTGTGCAGCATCAATTTGTTGTGTGCTGATATTCGCGACTATTCTTTTTACTTTCATCGTACCCGATTGTTTTAGCTTTCTTCTTCAATAGGTCTCCGCAATTTACAAATCAAAAATTGATAATTCAAAACATCAAAAACGGACAAACACCTGCACTGCATTCTGTATTAGTTTTGCTTTGGTAAGTATCACGAATCGATAAAGTAAATATGAAAACAAAGCAGTATAAACGAAAATTTGCGGTGTTTCCCCGGTAGGCGGGACGCGCAAATTAACTAAGGAAACCAACGATCGATAGATCGAAGCTCCGCAGCTAAAACATTAGATTACACAACGCATAAGAAAACAAAAACATGCAAAAGCTTATCAATAGAACGAGAATAGGAACAGCCATGGACGCAATAGCTCAGACGAAAGCCGCCCAATGGATCGGTAGAAAATCGCTATGGGTTTATACACAGCTTCCAGAGCTTGTCGCCTACGGATATGCTTTTCTGTATATGTATACCGGATATGACAAACTCTACAATTTGGAAACCTTTATTGATGGCAATAGCAAGATACCGCTCGTGGGACGGTATGCCGAACTTATCGGTTGGGGCATCCCTACTTTAGAAATCCTATTAGCTGTACTGCTTGTATTGCCCTTCTTAAAGCTGAAGAAAATCGTGCTTTGGGCTTCTGTCGTCTTAATGGGTATTTTCACCATCTACTTGGCGATGATGTTGGCACTCGTTCCGGATAGGCTTTGCCATTGCGGTGGTGTAATCGAATCGATGGGCTGGACCACGCACCTGATCTTTAACCTCCTTTGGTTAGGTGCTGGGATCTTTGCCATCAGAAAACTTAAAAAGTTATATTTTTAAATCTAATACCATGAAAACTCAAATTAAAAAATTAGTAAAATCAGCATTGTTCGGTGTAACAGTGCTTGGTGGAGCGATGTTAACGCAGTCTTTTGGAGAAGCTGTTAAAGAAGAAAAATTAAGTCAATTGACAGACGTGTATGTTAATTCGTCTAGTTCGGGAGATTATGAGAAGCTATCTTCTCCAACCGACTACGATCCTCAAAATTGCGAAAGTCCTAGTGACGATCAATGTGCATGGAGACGCACAAATGCTCCGGGCACTGTTCCAGACAGCTTTGATGCGAGTACAGCCGAAGCTCTTCATCAGGCAGGCTTGATCGAGCCCATGGACAATAATACAGGAATATACGATGATAATTAGAATATCATAAGCGGGGGGGAGCCCCCCCGCTTATTTATTCAAAGCTTCTTCAATGATATTAACTAAAGCATTCTCGTTGTGTTCAGTATATGGATTCGGTGGATTAATGGCCACGATCTCATCATCCCCATCTATGATTATCATGGTGGGATACGATGCAATGTTGTAATATTTAATAATAGGGTGTTTTTTACCTAGATCCCCCAGCCACAATTTGATATCTGTATCATCCGTATAATCCCCACTAGCCAGAGAATTTTTCCACATTTCTTTTTTTGTATCGATAGACACACTGACATATACAAAATCTGGGTTACGTTTAAAACGTTCTTTAACTGGCTTCATGTTTTTGTGTAATGCGATACATCCTCTACAGCCCGTAAACCAAAAATCTAATAAGATTACTTTTCCTTTAAAGTCAGCGTTTCTGTATATTTTACCATGTTCATCTTCCAATTCGAATTGGTAAGATTTTCTTCCTGATGATTTTTTGTTTCTCATCTCCGAGATATATTCTTTGTATTCTTGATTTTTGATATTTCCTAAGAGAGTCATAAAGAACATATCATCCATGTATTCTTTGGTTCCGCGATTCAAGAAGGATGAAAGCGCTACCTGATCGTATACATGATCCCTGTATCTTTCTGATATTAACTTGTCGACCAGCATTAGATTTGGCTTAATTCTTCTACCCAATGGTGCTAACCTCATTGAAATGTCCGTTCTAGTTTTATAAGCCAGGTACCTTGGATACATATTCGATTGGCCTAAATAGTTTTTTGATTCATCAGGAATTTTTTCGTCACTATAAAATTCATTGTAATGGCCTACGAAATACGCTCGTAAAGAGTCTTTGCTAAATGCAGACTTAAGATTTAGATAATTTATTTCGAAAAATCTGACACTACCATAAAAATTATAATAAATAGCGTTACTTGTCAAAGAATCGAAGGCGTAGGTAGAAATAATATCCTTGGCTACATGAATCGCTGTATCGTGAACCGCCTTATAGGCATCCAAGAATTTCCAAACGTCTTCTTTGCTGGCGTTATGATCGAAATGACCTTGAGCAGCACTGAGACTAATGCGTTCTTTCTTCATCCGTGCATACAGGCTAAACAAATCAAACTGACATTTCATCAGAGGTGCCGACATTCCTGAAAACAATACTTTTTGAGGAAGAACGTTTATCATAACGGTTGAATTGGGTTCTATCATAAAAATGTTTGCATTATTCCCCAATATCCTATAATCATTGCCGATACTATCAGATCTATTTTTGGGTAAATTAAATTTTACATAGAAAACAGCAGGAGATTCATTTAATTCTATCTTGAATCGTCCATCATCCACATTTACCATGATCTCCGTTCCCCTTGTAAAAATCTCGTCGTGTTCTACAAAGTTTGTCGTGTACGTGATCCTAAAGGAATCCACTCCCAATGAATGATCGATTTGTCCTTCTATAACGGTCTGTCCATGAAGGAACGAAACGATTAAGCAAAAACATAAAAGAATACTCAGTGCTTTAAAATTGGCAGTATTCCACCATCCTTTTAATTTATTCATCATCTTATATTTTGAGTTATTTTACTTCTGTTAATTTCATCCTGTGGGATGTTGAAAACATAGCGGCTAGAGTTAGGTTCAAGCCGATACATTTCCTGATCGAGTATGCGGGATAAAACTATATTCGCACCTTCCTTATTAAGCCGTTTGATATCATCCCATCTCAGACACCTCCATACAAGCTCTTTCCGTCTTTCAGTTAGCACAGTATTTAAAGCATTATCTGTGTCAGAAAATTTAACCTGTTCATGCTCATATGTACCCGTTCTATATCTATTTAGCAGTAGTCTGTTCATTAACTCGGACGCATCTTCGAGGCTGCCCTTCCTGACCAAACATTCTGCTTTTATCAATAAAACTTCATCAACAGCCAACCCATTAAAGGGAGCTAACCCAGTACCGTTGTACCCCCTTTTCATGGTAAACCTATGTTCGGCGATCTTATCGAAGTAAACGGACAATCGAAGATCGTCTTCACTATAAAGCTTCATTAAAGTGGAGTCAACGAACACGGTTTCTGTACGGTTTCGCTGTGCGGAATTGCTGTATGTTGTGGTCGTTCCGTACATAATCAATTCGTCATTAGTCCGTGTAAAAGGCGTACTCGAGGTTAACGAAATGGTATTGTAATCAATCAATCTATCATAACGGTGGAGTACGCTATCTGCAAATTGCTCGGCTTTATCGTATTCTCTTCGATACAGGTGTATCCGCGAGAGCAAGGCGTATGTGGCCAATCTTGTCGCTCGGTTTCTTTCTGGTAGCGGTCCCCAATACTTCAAATATTGAAGCGAGCGTTCCAGATCGTTAAATATATGGTCATAGCACGCTTTGACTGTCGAACGCTCCACCAGATAATCAATCGACGGGTCTTCCCGAAGTGGTATCCCTAAATCGGCATTCTGGGTCGCCGGATCAAAAGGTACCGAGAAATTTTTAAGGAGATCGTAATTTGCTTTTGCACGGTGAAAAAGTGCCTGCCCATAAACATCCTGCATTTCTTTTGGTATCTCACCAATAGCTTGTTTTTCTATTTCGTTGAGAATATTATTCGCATAAAAAATGCTCTGATAAGGTAAGTTCCAATCCTCTATATTCGTTTCCCCACCGTAGATATCGGTGTCCCAAATATAAGAGTGTCGTTCGGTGGCCGTGTTCGCGGAGCGCCAATTACTTTCCGAGTCAATATAATATTCATCCGATGCTAATTGAGGTAAAACCGATGCTATACCTATCACCTCAAAATTGTCCAGTAACCGCTGAAAATCTTCCGCTGTTTTCGGGGTCAGAATATTGCTGTTTGGTCTTTCTTCCAAAAAGCTCTCGGAACAGGATAGCAGCAAAATGGCTGCTGCCGTTAGTGTTAAAAATTTCTTCATGATCTTAGTAATTAAATTTAGCGCCAAAGGAAATCTCGAAAGGCGTTGGATACCCATTATGGAATGCTGGGTCTATACCCTGATCGTTTTCCTTCCATAACAAGGCTATGTTTGAACAATACGTGTAGAGTTGTAGGCTTGACGCCCTATGGCTACCAAACGGCTTGAAAGCGTATGAAAATCGCAGATCTTGTAGACGGATATGGCTTCCGGTTAGCGCAAGTACGCTCGAATTTTGGTAAAACGATTCTCTGTTTGCGTTGATCGGATACTGAAAAGCGGGTACACTCGTCCGATTTTCGTCTCCCCCGTGTTGCCATCGGTCGTCGTAGTCGGCGTATCGATAGTTGCCACCGATCAACCCATTCGAACTGAACGAATTTGTACGTTTAAAATAATAGCCGAACTTGTACAGGATATTGAACGAAAGCTCCAAGTTCCGGTAAGAAACGGTATGCCTAAAACTACCGAACCTCGTGGGTACTTTAGATCCAAGCAACGAAATACTGTTCCGATCTGTACCATTTAGAATATCACCGTAGTTTTCGGTATCCTCCCCTTCAAAAAAACCGAGGGGATTCCCTTCATTACTAAGTCCTTTGAATCCATAAAGAACAAGCGAATTAATGGGATTACCTTCTATGGGAACGATACCTATGCTGCTGACGATATCCGAATTCGACCCCGGCTCTATATAATATTCGGTAATCTTGTCATTGACCGCATTAAAAATTAAATCAGTCCGGACAGAAATTGCTTTGTCCTTAAACCAAGAAAACCACAATTGTGCATCCAGACCTTTGGTGGCGGTGCTCGCCACATTTCCGTAAAATTCGCTTATGCCCACTTGCGGCGCTACCGGACTCCAACCCATCAGATCTTGTCCTTTCTTTACAAAATATTCTATCGATCCCCCAACACGATTATCGCCCAAACTAAAATCCAGTCCTATATTTTGATTTTGGACACGTTCCCAGCGCAGCGAACTATTCGGCGGATTAAGAATAATGTCTATTGGGCTACCCCAAAGGTTTCCCGCTCTATGCAATCGCGAGGTAAGATAAGCTGTTGTGCTCTTGTCCACATTACCATTGTAACCGAAAG
Organism: Sphingobacterium arenae; assembly: GCF_014692505.1. Taxonomy (GTDB): domain Bacteria; phylum Bacteroidota; class Bacteroidia; order Sphingobacteriales; family Sphingobacteriaceae; genus Sphingobacterium; species Sphingobacterium arenae. Next base: position 604,009 of record NZ_JACNYK010000002.1, read on the forward strand.
TTGTCCTTATTTTAAGAAAGTCAAGCGGCATCCATTTGAGGATGGGATGTAAGTTATAAGACGCTCCCACGGACCAAAGCGGTACCCCTTTTTGGTTTGCCGAGACACCAAAAATATTGGATTCGTCTTTTCGAAAACTTCCGGTAATCGACAGGTTGTCTGCATAGGTATAGGACAATAATCCATAGTACGAGCGGTTGTTATCAGCTTGCCTCGAACGGCCAGCACCACGATTGATCAGCGAATAGCCTCCACTGTGGTAAAGTGGAAAATACGTAAAAATATCTACTTCGGTAAAACTTTCCAGATCACGGTTGTAACCATACATACTTCCCAAGTTCTCGAACAGCCGCCTATCATGGCGCCATTCCATGCCGACCATACCGCTGAAATGATGCAGATGACCTAAATTTTCATTCCAGTCCAATTGTGCTCGTCCGTAATGCGATTCCATCCGTGTGGTACTTTTGTTCAAGATATCGCCGCGCGCGATCGGACGAACAACCGTGCCCTGTACTTCATCGACCTGACTATATTGATTGATCAGGTTCCTTGTATAAAAAGAACGTTGGTCGTACAGTGTGGAGTTTTCAAGCCAATTATTACTCGTTAGGTAATTGACGCCAATTTTAAAGGAGCGATATACCTTGGAGTTAATCCCCACCTGAAAGCGTAATTGCTGATCCTTTCCTTCATAACGGGTGAGGTTATCCCTAACTTCTTCTACGGGGCGATACTTCCAGTCCAGTAAGTAACCATTCCCCACCGTATCGGTATACGACGGTCGTAACGTACTCAGGTTCGCAGCTTCCAATGCGATATTATTATGGGCCAGTTGTTCATAAGGATAGCGTGGTCTATAGCCATAGGCGTTCCCTTCGTTGTTCGTATTTTTTACATACCAAACATCCATATCGATCCGCAGGTAATCTCCAAAAGGACTCCATTGGTTATTATTACGGATATTGACCCGACTGTTTTCGGCGGATACACTTTCACTTAGTGACCGATCATAGCCCACGGACAAGATATTTTTTGCCTTAGTGGAACCGGTGGAGATACTCACCTGTTGCTGGTGCTGCAATTTGTTCCTGTAAAAATACTGCTGAAAATCATGGCGGACATCCTGACTCCTCAGCACATCAATTTTTCCGTGCGCCTCTTCCAAGCTTATATCTCCGGATCGGTTCTGTTCCAAAATATCGACGACGGGCGAAATGTGCTGATATATGGTATTGATATTTCTGTCGTAATACCCTTGTTCAAAAAGCCATATCTCCGAATCAATAAAATCACTTGAAGACATCTGCTTCTCATAAAATAAGTTCGGTTTCTTGCCAATCAGAAAATTGGACGAGAAATCGATAGACAACCGATCCTTCGCCTTCTTGGTCGTGATGACGATCACGCCGTTACCGGACCGGACACCCCAGATCGAAGCAGCTGTTGCATCTTTTAGCACCGTTACACTTTCAATGTCATTTGGGTTAATGTTATTGATATCCCCTTCAAAAGGAAAATTATCCACTACCACGAGCGGACGTGTACTGGAAAAAAGCGTACTCCGCCCCCTTACACTTATTCCGTCCGGATTACCCGTATTACGATCGAGCAGCAGCCCGTTTGTGACACCATCCAATCTTGATAGTATATCCATAGATGGATTACGCTGCAAAGTCTTAGAATCAACATGGGCGAAACTCCCTGTAGCACGTTCCTTTGGTAACTGCTGGTATCCGGTACTTACCACCTCGACTTCTTCAAGCTGATTTTCAAGTGGCTCCAGTGATATAGTTAAATAGGTAGTCCTTTCATCATAGTCAATAGCTTGTGGTTGAAAGCCGACATGTCTCACTTCGACGGTCCCTGTACTTTTATTCGTCGGTATACGGAATCTGCCCATTTCATCGGTACTAACGGAAACGCCGTTAGCACGGACAGAAACACCTTGGATAGGCTCACCATCGACGCTAGACAGCACCTCTCCTAGCAATACTGTTTTTTGCCCTTCGGCAGTCCGCGTTTCCGCAGACTGCGCCCAGGCTTCTGATAGATTAAACAACATGAAACAAATCAATGCCAACACCAAAGGCATTGATTTGTTCTTCATTGCCTCTACCCCTATTATTCCTCTACGGTTACTGTACCGCTGATCTACGCCAGAGGTACATGCGTTTAGTAGGTCAGTAGTGGATCTCCAGTAGCTTCTTAGTAGATCTCCAGTACCTTTTCGGTACACTCCCCGTACACTAACGGTACACTCGTGGTACATTAACGGTACCTCAGCTATTTTACGCAAACGTTGCGTAAAAGGTACTACATCCTTACTGCATCTATACTTGATCCTCGCTTTTAGCTTGCCTAAAAAACGGCGTGAAAAACTCTTTGCTTCTTCGGGTGCTGTTCGCGTTTCCTTCGGGTGCGCTTCGACTACGCTTCGGAATTGGTTCGAAACACCTTCGGTATTTCTGTGCGTATTCTTCGGGTATTGTTCGGGATTTTCCGAACAGCTCCCGAACACTTCCCGAAGATCACCCGAACAAGGGCCGAATAAATCCCGCGGATGTCCCGAAGAAACGTCGACAACCTCTCGAACGGTCGCCGAAGGCAAGGCAATGCCCCCCTCTCTTACTTGATTGGTTAAGATTTTTGATAATCTAGGTGGTTTTTCTTTTCGGGAACAAGCTCCTCCTTCGCGTTGGCTAAAGGCCAGTCCTCTCCCACCCTTGTAAAAATTGTTCATTTTTCGAGGTTTTTAGGGTGTGGCCTAAGGCGCTGGCTGAGGTGACTCTTGCTATTTCTCCTTTGTGCCTAAGCTGGGCTTAGGCCACATTGTTAGTAAAATTGTTTTGAATGAGAATGCGGACGAAACGTAAGTTCATAATCGAAATAATCGGTTTGTAATGCCGCATTTTTAGGAAAGCCAAATAGGCTAGAAACCCAAACTACTCAGGCTTTTTAATGATGTTTCTTGTTCTTTGTTTATTGCTCATAACTATTTATACGTTAGGAGTCTTGGTGGTGGAGGGTAGATATTTGATACATGTGGGACTACACACCGTGGCCACTTATCAGTTCTCAGGCCTTACGTAACACGGATTTACAGTAGCCCCACATCTACCAGATATGCAAATATAGCATAAAAGTATAGATGCGGGTATTTAAACTACTGCCCTGCGTTACGGCCTGAGAAATTTGTAGCCGCAAGACTCTAAATTAAATACCATCGAAGATTTTTAATCTTCTATTAACAAGACAAATATAGATAAAAATTCTATATAACGCAAATATTTCCTGTCGAATAATATTATATAATTTGACGGTATTAGTTGTAATGAAACCAAAAGGAAAGATCACAGCATTAGCTCAACACATAATAGACACCTTTAGAACACTTTATTTAGAAAATGGGATCTCTGGCAGAAAATTTTCTCATGATATTACAGAAGGGTCAAACCCAACACGAGTTTCTGGTTTTGAAAACATCTACAATAATGAGACTTACACTCCTGAACTCACGAAAAAAGCTTTGAATTATTTCGGTTTAAGGATGGAGGACATTTTACCCGATGACTTATTGGACAACGATGAGTTAATAGAGAAAACTAGAATTCCGATACTAAAACAGATGAGTATCAAAGCGGCTTTAAATTCACTTCTCGAAGAAGGTTATTTTGACACTCCTCGCCTGCGCGCAGAAATCACATCCTATTATAACTCTTTTTTGCCTGAACCCGACCATAAACAGGATTCTGATTTCTCGGCACAACTAGAAAATTTGTACAATGAAAGAAAAATATTAAAAGTTCGACTGGATGATGAGGACGAAAGGAAAGCCAAGCTGATCCGCTTCGTGAGTAACATGGAGTTGAAAGAAGATTAAGTCTTCCGCTATTTATTTCCTAAATTTGTACCTGTGTCAATGGGAAAACCAATCAACATACCTACTTTTTCTTACGAACTAAATACTATGGTTCGAAAGCACCGTGAGACTAAAGGCTATACGCAAGAGGAATTTGCTTTTCTGATTGGCAAACCTTTGGAGGAAATCCAAAATAATGAAAATTTAACTAGCGATTCATCTTATGACATCAACCATACGAACTTTTATGCTCGGATTTTAAGCAAGAAACCAAAGGAAATGTTTTTCGAAGACTCCTTTGAAGAGGCAAATATCAATATTATTGCAACAAAGACGACAGTAAAAAACAAAAGAACAGGAATAGAGATTGACAAATTCAAAGGAACAAGTAGCTTTAACAAGAAATCAATGGAGATAGAATCATACTCGCTCCCAATAAAACCTGTTTATGATGTAACTATCGAGGATGAGAATAAGGTTTTGAAGATAATGGACCAATGGTTAAGAGAAGGCTATTTCAAAATCGGTATCACCGGCTATAAACTGTACCAAGATTTATTGGCACAACATGCGGAAGGCAAAATACAATTACCCGACTCCTTCCGCCCTATCCTGGTCTCTCGCGCCATTACAACAATGTGCGGCAGACGAAAAAAACCGAAACTTCTTCCCCATCGGAAACTTCCGAAAACGCTAGAAAAATGGCTATTGTATAAGGAGGATGTGTAATATTGCAGCAAGATCATGGAACCGATTTAAGAGTTAAGTTAATTATATTCTTGTCCAACTTTTGTTATAATTTCTATATTAGTGTCACTTATAAGTCTAATCATATGAATATAATAGATGCCAAAAACAAACTCAAAAAATACCAACGTATAATTGGTAAGGTTGTGGATAATAAAGAAATATCTGAAATCGCTATACATCCTACAAATGACTCTATTCTTCCTGAAATCACAATGTGTTTGTTAAATTTTGTAGATTATGATTATATGCTTTCTAGATATACCGATTTTGATTTAGTTGTAATATATGATATTGAAGATTTCCCGTCAACAGGTTATGTTATGTGGGACACTATTGATAACGTAACAAAGAAGCTCAAGATTTAAAGTCGATATAATTGATCAATTTTATAAAACCAAAGTGATTTGCTTTCATTCTTTGAATTGCTAATATTCGGCACGACTAAGGATCCCCAATACAAATTAATCCTAAAGACAAGTAAATATGACAAAAACACAGATTGAAGAATACTTAATAAGACTTGAGTATGAGTTGCTAAATAATTCTGATAATCAGAAAATTGAACTATCTAGAAATTGGGCTAACTCTTTTCCTTCCGAGACGGCAGTCTACATATTCCGCGAAGATGGCGAAATTTGTTATGTTGGAGAAACTGGAAGTCTCAGAGGGAGAATGACTGATATTCTAAACACCAAAAATCATACATTGCGAAGGAATATAGGAAATCATTATTTTTCTGAGTTTCCTACTTATGAAAAACCAAGCTCAAAAAAAGGATTTTGTCAAGAAATCGAGAACTTGCTGAATCAAAAAATCACAACACATCTGACTGTTTCGTATATTCTAGTGGATCTTGGAAGAAAAGAACTTGAGGAAAGGCTGTACGACAAGTTTTTTCCAAAATATTCGATCAAAGGAAAACGGGGAACAAAAAAAATTCTTAGGAGGGAATTGCTTTAAGGATGGCAAAAAACGCCAATCAACCTTGTGCAGATTACAGGAACATACAGCATCGCAGATGCTTAAGGGTAAATGCACAATGTCTTAGGCATAAAAACATAGGCGACGCGCACCTCCTACTCTCCTCTAGTTTACTTTCCTAATAGCGCTCGTTTAACAGCAGGTGGCGAGGAGCTAAAATTTAAGAAGCCGAAAAAGGGTAGATAAGCAAACCCAAAAGAGAAACGGAGAAAGAAGAAGAAGTTTTACCTCGCTAAGTCGAGCACGCAGTTAAAATTTAAAAAATGTTAAATAAAATCATATTCAATTCGAAATTTACATCTAACGACGATTTTGTAGATTTATTAGACTGCTTATTGCTGTATGATCAGATTATTCTATTAACTAATAGCATCAGCATCCAGCGTTTGTTACAAAACTTAGGCATAGATTTATTAATCGAACTTCAGATTAGAAAAAGATTAAATTTGCTATACCACGACAATGTCTTCGGACCTGGCTTAATTAATAACGATGATTTATACCTGTCGACATATACCTCTACCAGCATCTCACTAGAGGGACTCTTATATGATTACAACAGAAATTTTGTTAAAAACTCCACACTGAATAATGCGTTTGCATCAAAGCATTCAGACCATTTTAAAACATATTCATATCCTTTAGAACTAACAAACATTATATACTCGGACTTACAGAATGAAAGTCTTATAAATAATTATTTCAAAATATACTTAAAATCCTTATCTGAAGTTCTGTCAACAATCCAAATAGATATCCACTTTAAACCTAATGGTAGAGAATTTCTTGGCAGAGAATTATATACAGCAACTTATTCTGGAGATTTCGATTCATTCATTCAACAATTTAGAGACGTGGTTGGCTATGATTACTCAGTTACAGACTTCTTGTTACAATACGGAATAAGCAAAGGAGACTTCTTATTAGCTGGTGATTTAGATTCTGAGATTTCTAATCCCATGAATTTAGAATTTTTTAGAGAAATGTCATTCGATATTTTTAATAGGAATGTGGCTTCTAACTTTCAAATTAATTCCTTTGAAGAGTACGTTTTTTCCGACTTTACTTCTATTGGTAAGGCTTTTATTGAACAAAAGATCAGCACTGACACATTGCTTAAACTATACGACTCAACGCAAGAATTAAGATCACACATAAGAGATCTGGCAGATAGTAAAAATATTGTGGGAGAATACAACAAGTTAATAGAAGTAGATTTCAACCTTGCTAATAAATCCGATTCCACTATTAAATTTATACTTAGTAATATAGTTATTAAAAGTGCTAATTTTATGATAAAAACGATTGTTCCTCCTCCTTTGCTTGATATAGCAAGTGAGGTAGTACCTTTAGCTGTTGATGCTTTCGGTCATTTTGGCTATGATAAAATTAAAAAAGGTTGGCAGCCCAAAGGAAAACTAACTGAATTTGAAAATTTAAAGAAAAAATTTTTGTAGGAACCTAGCTTAAATTTTTGTGATTGAAGCTGAATTAAGCAATGTGTCTATAGCGGAGGTCAGCATATTCCACACCATACTACACCTTGTTATCGATATGTAAAGGCGTAGTACAGGCTAGCTGGACATACTGGAGCAAGCTGACCCCTCAAAATTGAATCATATTTAGGGAGGCATATTGCATTTAAAGCCGATATTCGACTGCCATACTGGCTGATGTTGACCCCCTAATTGCGTTTTTCAATTTGAGTATTTCGGAGCATTGGGTTCTTCCCCGCTTTTGGTAGTAATTCCATCATATTCTGCCTAGTCCAACAATTAAGAAGTGCGTACTTTGTTCTCATATTCCTCTTTGAAAAGGGCTGGAGCTATCAAATCGAGCAGTGGTGGCGACTTCCACAATCCACGGCTTTCAAAACAATTATTGATAAAAAGGGAAAACGGGATGAGTTTAGACATTAACATTTCTTTCTGATTATCTAAGTACCTATCATACTCTTTTTGTGATTTTAAAATCTTCTTTTTTGGTCTCTCTAATTTTTTGCTTTCGTGATAAAGTTTTAATATTTCATGCAATGGGATTTCACTCGCTAAACCCATTTGATGATATATAAGTGAATCGATATTTACAACAGACAACGGTTTAACATGATGCGTAAACAGTCCCTCTTCTGCCAATTCTGAAAGTGCATCCTGAAACCAAAAATCAATAAGTTCATTGAAGCCTGGAGTATCGTATTGATGATCATGAGTAAGCAGAACAGGATAAATGAAAACATCTTTGTAGTAATAATCCGTATCAGCAATAAAATCATTTTTTAGAAGTCTACGTATGCTGTTTATCAATTGCATCACGGCTTTGGCTTTTATCTTTCCGCATGGTAATTCTTCGTAATCTAAAACTCTTCCGAACTCTTCTTCATACACATTATAGTCAAAAGACATTTTTTTGTCTGCTGAAATCAGGAAGTCTTTTGATTCAATTATCAACATATTATTGCCTTTTCGTATATAGTAATCAGGCGCTGCATCAATCTTCATATCATCCATTTGCTTTCCCGAGAATCGAATGCACCTATCAGGGTAAATACTTTCCATAACCTTATAACAAAGTACTTTTTCTGAAAATTCGTTTCCGTAAAAGCTTCTTACGTCTTTAATCCTTTGTGCTATTGGTAAAACTTTGTTTACATCCCTCAAAAGGAAATAAACACCTTTGAAGATCTTTTCAACGACAAACAAATTGAAGATAATTCGATAAACGCCATCCTTCACTTTGTAAAACGGCTTTGCTCTTGTAGAGAGAAAATCATTTTGGTCAAGTTCATCTTTCTCCTGTATTATAATTTTTTCAATAAAAGCGCAGCTCAGCTCAAAGTTTTCTCCTTGTTTAACAACAATGTCAGTATGCGCTTCTCTTGCATTTTTTATCGCAGAATGCGTTAATGGCAACAGCCTTTTTAAATATTCCTGCCATGATGTACAATTGAAATAAGCAACAAATGCCGTCAATAAAGGTTGAGCTATTTGAGCAGTTTCAAGAAATTGAAAGAGGTAAATCGCTTTGATCATTTGTGTTGCCCAGATTTGATGAATGTCGTAATTCACTTTATCTGAAAGAGGGTATTGCATACAAAACATTATCATTGCGAATTGCAATTCTTTATCACTATTTTCTGATGATGAGAATGCAGTACTTTGCTTACTTGTGAACTCAGAATTTAGAGCCAAATAAGCTTTAAACAAATTTACTTCTAACTGTACTTCCGTCTGAGTTTGGGGTTCTTCTGTCTTTGAAAAGTAATATTCAAAAAGTCTCAAACTCGAATAGGTATTTATTATCCCAATCCGGATATTTTTCTTTTCAAGTTCTCTAATCCTGCTGTAAACATCGTAGGCGAAGTCGCTGTTTTCTGCTTGAAAAAACATCCCTAAAAATTCCCTATTGTTCTCAAACTTTGATTTATGATTTTTGAACCCTAGAAAGAAAGCCGCTGCATTTAGGATCTTTTCTCTGCTACAGCCCGCTAAATATTGTTGAATTGTTAATCGTTCTTCGTTGGGAAAAACTACTTCAAATTCTAGGATTTGTGCCAAGGTAACTGTGTTTGAGACGGATGATTTATTATTTTTCAACATAATTTGGTTAACTTGCCTTGTACGTCTTCAAACTAAATTAGACACATTAGGATGAAACCTTAAGGAGACTTTCGAGTTATAAATATATTAATTTTTGTTGATTATACAATTTTCTTCTTTTGTTCAAAGAATCGATTTTTATCTGATTGCTGACATAGACTACGTTAGCGTTAAACCCATCTTTTTCAAGCATTAATCTCCTTCATTCCTATAATTTTAGCTATGGTATGAGGAATATCAAACACGCTCCCCAATTTTAACTCAACCATGTTACTAACAAATATTGGATCCCGAAAAATATCGAGCACATCCCCTTCGAATATGTAATGCGGCTTTGCCAATTCAAGCGCGTGGTCTCTAAATTTCTCAAATTGCTTATATGTGGCAAACCTGACAGAATAAGATTCATTTTTCAATTTTGAGAAGCTAATTTTCCATTTCTGTTGAAACTCAACTAGTATCCTCCTCACCTCGTCTTCTTTTTCTAAAGAATAAATATCCAATAATTCGTCGTCGTCATCATTAGTTTCATAATACTCTGTCCGATACCAGTCAATAAAAATATGCTCTTCAAATATAAATTCAAATTTTCCGCCTAAAACATCGAGACCATGTAATAGGGCTTTATTATTTTCATGAACTCCGTACTTCAAGGCTGATACAATCCAGATAATAGGTGCGCTTTTGAGGTTTCGTCTAGCACCCTCCTCAACATTTTCTATTCGACCCAGTATCTCCTTACAATGATAATCTGTACAAGATGAAAAAAACTTCAAAATTTGACCAGACAGATCTAATAAGGCATAACCGTTCTTCTTCAAATCGTATTTTTCTAAAACATTTGCCAGTTGTCTATAAAGTGATTTATCTTCCTCATTTTGAAGTAAGTCAAGTGTTGTAGACCAACTATCCGCCCTGTAAATATTACTCTCGTACTCAAATTTTGATTTACACAATTGCAATATTTGTTCTTGCACATAAAGGTTGTATAAAAAATCACTTACAGTATAACCGATCTTCATATGCCAGTTATGATTATACCTATCAATCTCTTTGCTAGAATAGGTGCTAAACAGATACTTTCCAAATAAAATGTCTTCACTAGCTCTTTTGTAGATATTTCGTAATACAGACCTTCCCAATTTTTGAGGGGGACCTAATAGTTCTAGATCATACTTAATATTGGCAAGATTCTGTTTCAGTCGTTGATGAATAAATTTTATTTGTGCCTGTACGCTATCAATTGATATTCGATCCCCGGGTTGCTGTCGTATCATATTTTCGACGAGATTATCGAGCTCAAAGAATAGTGGGTAACTATCAGCTATTAAGTTAAAGTGGGATCCTGCAGGATTTTTTTTTGTAAAACACTCATTAATTATTAATCCTAATGCATAGATATCAGCGGCATTGTCAACGTTCAAAGTATTATTTTTCAACTTCTGCTCTGGTGCCATGTAATTACGGTTTGCAAGCCAGTCACTCTTCTTAGTTATATCATATTGCTTAAAATGAGCTATTCCAAAATCTGCCAGCACCAATTCGTTCTCCTCTATTAGAATATTCTCGGGTTTAATGTCTCTGTGTTTTACTCCTTTCTTATGAATAAACTCTATCGCGTTACAAATTTTAAAAATGTATTTAATTAGCTTATCGGCATCCTTTTCTGTATCTATTACATCTCTTAATGTTTTTGAGTAATATGGCATTACATAACAAGGTACATCGTTATTATGGCCGGTTGCTATCACTTTTACAATATTCCTATGCGTAGTATTTTTGCAAAAGACTACCTCATTCTTAAAACGAGCGATTTTGCTTTTTTTTGTCGAATCAATAAACTTTATAGCGTATATATTTCCGTTGGCTTCTACCCGCCATACTTTACCGGAACCGCCAATACCTTTTTGTTCTTTCAGTAAGTAATCGATACCATCTAAATTTATAGTCTCGTTTTTTCTGTACATTATTTCCCACTTTGTATAACTTCACATCCCTATAGTTATCAATCCAGCCTGTTTAGTAACAATAGTTGATCCTTCAATTTAAGTAGTCGCCCTACTAAATGCTTGATCCGATTATGAAATACCGAGATCTCTTGCTGATATTTCAAATACGACAGTACGAAGGAGTCCATCACATGCGTATATAAAATAAAATCTTCTTTAACGACGACATCAAATATTTCCAGCTCCATTATTTTATCTACATTGCACTTTAGCAGGTAAAAATTGTTTATATTACTAGTATACTCGTTAATCAAAGAATAAAACTCTGCTAGTTCTTCCTCTTTTACTTTTCTACTTTGTTGGTCGTCTTTTTGATGGTCGAGTATTTTTTGTTCTAAGTATGAAGTAATTTTTTGATAACGCTCCATCAATAATGTATCGTATTCACTAATGAAAGAATTTATTTTAATGACTTCTTCAGAAATTATTTTATACGTATCTCTAATACCAGAAATTCCAGCAAGTGCGTAGTATAAGTTTGATAGATCATCTTCGTCAAACTCATCTGGAAAAAAAACAGAATGATATCTCAATTTATCGATAGATTCCAGAACATCTAACTCTGGAAACAAATAAAGCATATTGACTGGCTTAATCCCTTTCTCAATATTATAGCCCGCAACAAACGATTCCAAAAATTTTGCACTCTCCTCGGTGACTTTATCTGAAACAATTTTTGCATTTCGAAGAATAACCTCTTTTAACTTAGCATCATCTCGATCTTTTTTAAGTTTCTCAGCTTTGGTAGTTCGTAGAAACGCCTGTTTGGATAAAAAAACAGAGGAACCTATAGTCGTGATTGTGATAAATGCTGGCCATACAAATTCTTTAAAATTATCTCGATCGACAAACCAATCATAAAGCATAAAAACGGAAGAACCATCCATGGTTAATATTTTTTTAGTAAGAATTATAGTAGAAATGCTCAGAATTAATCATGTATATTGCTACTCTATATTTAATTTTTTACGTAACAATCTTTAAGGTAATCGCACAAAAGCAAACTGGCACTTGTATCCTGCAAATTCTAAACTCTTATTAGCTATGTTATAAAAAGTTACCTTACTGAAAAAAGGAATATCTAGCTTTTTGCTATTTTTAGCTACTAACGATACAAACAAAATAGCAAAGGACGATGGCACTAATGGTTTAAGCTTAGCCGCATCACGATATTTGTCATTTTGTAAATGTTCAATAAATTGGTCCAACAACTTCTCATCTTGTCTCAATGCAATACCACTAAAATTTCCTTGTTGGAAAAGATGGCTTAGGCTAGGTGAAGATTTCCCCATCTTAACATGAATAAAGGTATTCGTTGTTGAGTCATATACATCACACGCCTCATTTTGATCTTTACCTATATATTTAATTGCAGCATCAGGGTGTCCTAAGTCAAAAAGATAACGCCCTTTTAAAGCATCACATATCTCCTTATTGTATTCTGACTCCATAATCTTACTTTTTGTTGGCGTAGGTAATAGTGTACTACCGTCAATGACACGATTTTGAAAGTAACTGTTTATCAATCTATAAAAGTTCGGAGAGACTTCATACCAGCTGCCTTCCGATAGAATATACCTATTCTCCTTGAAGTCAGTCTCCCACGAGAGTGCTCTTTCCAAAGGCCAACTTCTTCCCCTCTCATCTTCTTTTATTTCGTGAATTTTAAATCCGGACAAAGTGTCTATCGCAATTTTTTTTCGTTCGTCGCCTATACTTTTCTTCCAATCATGTATAGAAGGCATTTCGAATACAGACTTTTTATCTACCCTTGTTCGATCTCCGGTGGTGAAAGCAAAACCTTTAATAAGAGTATCTTCTCCAAAATAAATAGGGGGAATAACGTATACCTCATTCAATTTTCCATTTTTTAGTTCTTTCACAAGCAACTTACTCAAGTCCTCTTCCAGTTTTTTATCTCTAACTAAAGATATGTTGTCTATCCACGGATATTCATTTTTGTAGGTTTTCTGTTGATAGAGCTCATATATTTTATGAATGTACTGCTTCAGTGCTATCAATGATCCAATCGGGTTGAATGTCCGCAAGCTGTCACGTCCTTCAAAGGCCTGCCCTACTTCCATTTTTTTAGGCACCTTACCAACAATTCCTCTTAGAATTTCTTTTTCTTTATTAATTTCAAAATCCTCTGGTGTCGTACCTACCACCGCCAATCTCTTGGTTTTTTGTGATTTCAGCTCCGGTTTAGTTGTATCTAGCTGCCTAATTTCACTCTTAGGAATAGCGTTAATCGCGGTCTTTAGTCCAAAATTATATTCTATCTTACTTAGATCCATTAGATGAACTCCCATACCGAAAGGTATCGCAAAATGTCGATTTTCGACTTTTATTACAACAACAGCATATGAGGAAGAATTACGAAATGGATTAGAGCCTAATTGAAAATTACCTATTATAAAATCCGCCCAATTTGGGCTATTGCTCCCGCTACTTTTGTAATAGAGAGTACACCCGTCTTCTTCTTTATGTTTAAGTCGCTGTTTAAATAGCTTTTTAGGATCTGTTACGTCTTCTTTTAAAAGATAGATGGTTGGTTTTATAGTGCCCATAACGAGTTAGTTTAGTAAGATACAAGATAAACAATTATAAAATACAATGCAATAAAACTACTGAGTAGGCAAAGTTAACAACCTGTATTGTGAGATTTTACGGAAAGCCGTAAATGCATTTTGCAATTACAGTCTCGTATAATATATCTATTCTCCTCATTTTTGCGGAATAGCATCTGCCGGATTAAATTCCACAATGAGTTTCCGCATACGGCCTTTGTCGCTAAAATGGCGACCGAGGTTTATGGTTTTATCAAAGAAATCATTTTTCCCATTATCGTCTGTATAATGAAATACCTTTACAGACTTACAATTTTCATGATCAAAAACTTCTTTGAACATGGTGCGATCAGAAAGACCACAAGAATGTCCGACAACAAGTACTTGAAATTGCCCCTCATTTAAAAATCTTATTAGATTTCGATAATTGGGAGTCTTCATGTAGAAATAAGATTTGATATGTGCAAATAGATCGTTATTCCGTTGCGCCTCAAATTGCGAATAATCACTATCATGCTAGTTGACATCAGTTTTCCCTGATTCTTTAATTAGTTCATGTATTATCAGTCGATTTAGCTTCATAATTATGCTAAGTTTGTTAATAATTTAAGTAGGTTCTTATACATAAAGGTAGTAACTTTCCTTTTTAATCGATAAAATGCCAAGATAGTCTTCATCGAAGCTATCTTGGCAATTCGCTCCTTCTAACTCGTATGACACTCCCGGCTGCAATAATAGCAGCCATTTATTTCTCTGTAAGGGAACTTTCTCTTAGCTTCTGTCACAGCAGTACGACAGCCATAAAACTCTCCTAAGTAAGTATAATCTTCCGTTGGAAAATATGAGCAACCTAACCTGTGTACCTCATAATCGCCGTTTGATTGCATATTGTTATTAATATAATACTTCTCCATTTTTATATCTCCCTTCTAATACCTTTAAACTTACCACCGGATGTCTTGACATCCATAAACTGTCCTGTTTGCGTATCACGCTTAGTCCATAATCCAGTCTTTGGATTTTCTGATTGCGTACGTCCGCCGACGTATCCATGACGGCGGCTGTCGCCTGTCTTTCCATTTCCTGCCATTGCATTTTAGCTTTAGAAATTGTACACCTTGCCTCCACGATCATCTAGAGGGAAGTTCCGTGATCCAGAAAACAGGTCAACAGGTCGCACCTCAAGCGATTGCTTTAGCCATTAATAAAATCTACATGATGTGTTTTTTCATACAGGACATGGGACACATTCAATACCCCAAGGTACGCTAGAAAGAGAAAGTATTTTTACGGGTTTCCGTAATATTTGTTTGGTTATGCGAAACAAATTGCTTTATTTCGCGTTCAATTTAGAAGATCAATACTTTCATTCTGCCTTTCTAGGTACGGATGATATAAGTTTAAGAGGGCTAAGTGCTGGTAACACTTAGCTCTTATTTTTTATATCAGCCTCCTCTTTTTTCTACTCCTTCTTTATCACCATATTTAAAACTAACTATTTTATCAAAAATACTAAATATATTATCGGCCCTACAACGGAACTTTTCCACATTTACGTTTTTAGCCTTAACTCTTTAAAGAAAGCAATAAGCTTATGTACAGACGTATATGGCTGCTGTTCTAATACAGGCGTTCCTGCGTTTCTATTCTCTCTTCTCTCTGCACGATCAATGGCTTGGTCTACATATCCTCCAAGCTGTTCGAAATGATTCAGCTTTGTTTTATGGTAGATGGGCCAAAGTTTTTTCAGATATCTCAAACACTCCTCGCCATCCCTAAATGCTTTACCGCAATCTTCAAAATGAAGGATAAACCAATATTCTAAACTAATGGCGGTAAATGCCAATTGAAATCCATGCTTTTCCACTTGCTCAAATACATTTTGTAAATGAGGTGAGTTATCATGGTCAAAAAATAACCAGACATCTTCATAAGGCGCTTTCTCTTTTTTGGCTTGCTTTACGCGCACTTTCGCCTCTGCAACAAGATTCATGGGATCATTCTTCTTGTGGCGAACGACATCGACCGTAACCGTGTGCTGCAATTCACGCGGCAAAAAAGCTGTACGCAAAGTCTTTGCATATACCTCCTCAGTAATACCTTCGCAAAGAATCAATACCCGTCTATGTGATACAGCTCGCCTTTTCATTTAATCTTCTTGCATTTCGACTAAAAAGTTCTCATCCTGTATCACCGGAGTTGCTCCTAAGCGCCCGGCCATGTACCATTTATCCAGCGGGGTATCTGCTCGTACTCCCTCGATATCGGAACAACGGAACATCGTGGAAGCACCACACTCATCTTTTTCTACAAACCATACCTGATCCCTTCTGAACGTATCGTGTGATAGCTGACTCACATCGTGCGTAGCAAATATCAGTTGAGCCTGGTTGCGATTGACATCCGGACGGTGAAAAAGGCGTATCAAAAACGTCGTAATATCGGGGTGTAGGTTCTTCTCTAACTCATCTACAACCAATACATGCCCTTCTTCGAGTGCTTCGATGATAATACCGCCTAACGCAAATAGGTTTTTGGTGCCCGCAGACTCATCTCGTACATCGAATGCTCTTTGCCCAACTACTTCTCCCTTTTTAAAGACCTTATGATAGGTCTTGATATCATACTTATATTTATCTAGAAGTTTCCCTTTTACATCGGAAGGAATACTATCCGGAAAATGGAACATATCTGGGTTCGTCTCTTCTGCTGAGACCTCTGATATCCCCGTATCCAATGCACATATTAAAGCATTAAATTTTCGGGAAAAGCTAGAACTGCTATCCTCTGCTAACCGACGTGCATATAAACGTTTCAAATCTTCTTCTGCCAGTCCATCTAAAATAGGATAAACGCGTAGCTTGCTATCAAAAAAGCGATAGGCGTCCAAAAGTAGCTCTACGTTATTCTCCACTGCTTTGGATAAAAACAATTGGTTGGGAAGCGTCATCCGTTCGATGGTTTTCTTTCCACCTCGGTAGGTATCCCCAAATTTCATGTCCTTTCTCTTTTCGCGCGTGAAAAGCAAGGATTTATAGTTTCCGTTGAATATGTTCAGTTCTTCGAATTCTATTCCTTTTTTCGTGTAGGAAACCAAGTATTCGTAGTGGTTGTCATTAGAGATAAAGTCAATTTCAAAGCGAACTGGCCGATCTTGATTATCTTCATCTAATAAAAAGGGCTCATAGGGTTTTAGATCCTTATCCGGTTTAAGATCTGCCGAATGTAGAACGAGATATTCTAATGCTCTGAACGCTTTCAGAAATCCGCTTTTGCCAGATGCATTCGCTCCATATATCACCGAAGTAGCCAACAGCTTCTTCTCCCCTGCTTCGAAATAATTTCCAGTATGCCCCTTCAAAGCGGATTTGGTCATATCGAGTTCGATACGATCGCGCATTGACCTGAAGTTTTCTACTGTAAATTTTAATAACATAAATTTCCTCTTTAATTAGCACAAAGATAGATACAAAATATATATAAACCTATTTTTTACGGAAAATATGTTTTTTTTAACACTATACACCAATAGAAATCAATATGGATGGGAGATTAGCTATCAATATAGTTTGTGTTACACAAATATATTATCAACATAGCGCGTAGGAGTCGGAGAACTGTGAAACAAAATCGTAATAAAGGAATTTAAGAGAATATTTATAACCTAATCTACGGAACACATTTATTTAAACAACTGATAATGAACCTTTAGATTCCAACTCATTCAGTTCGGAGCTTGTGTAGGCCCGCAGGATCTACTTTTCGAAGTTGCAAGAAAAGTTCACCAATTTTATTGAAGATATCTTCTAAGTCTATCTTCTGGTCGAGAGGTATGAATTCATCTTTAAATTTGTCAGGGTTCTCATGAATCCCCTTCACATTTTTTGATTTAGAATGAACGAAGTTGTTTCGCCAGCGGATTAATTCTTTTAGGGTTTCCATACTGTGATGCCCCACATCCAAACCAGCCCCAAATAACATTCTTGGAATCACAACCCATTTACTGAATGTATCAAGTTTATCCAGATATTTTTGGGCATAGTTATCTCCCAAGAGGGAAGCTGCCAAATCCCAAATATATGCTTCACAGTACATTGCGAGAAAAACTACCGATTTGATCATCTCACACGTCAGAGCGTCTTCACCCTCCATTATTTCGTCGTGTCTATACATGATAATGCTTCTATTCCATCCTTCTCCTACAATCTCATAACCAGCAGCAATATCGTCTTCAAGCTGTTTCTTAAGAATTTTCACTTCTCTTTTACTCGCCAATGCAATATCTAGAAAATGGGAATGCACTGATATTCGAGCATAGTGCCTAACATTCGACACGTTATCCATATATTCTTTTTTATCCATAAATTTGCTTGATTAAATTGAATATGAAATCATAGTTTATTTTTAAAACTAATTTTAGTGAAAATTCTCATATTTAGCATAGGCTCATTTCTACCTCCTAAAATTAATTCAATACATCTTCTAGCGCATTTGTTGCTTTCCGTCTGATAGCTGGCAATGCTAACATTCTATCAAATATATCTAACGCTCGCCTCCTCTCGCATCTATATTTTAATTGTCCTTGATGTAATTTAGAGTATATAGCTAGAATTAATGTCAATGGTTCATCGTCTAGGTAAGCTCTTTTCGAAATATCCACATTTTCTGGAATGATCATTTGATCTAACATATTCAGACATTCTAATGGATATTGGCCAGCACATTCAGTTAGATATAATAATAAATATCGTGGGTCACGCGTGAAATGTTCCGAAGCGATGTACTTTTTTATAAAAGCAGATAAGTCTTGAAAATACTTCACTTCGAATTTTCTTAACACAATAGAAGAAATTTGCCCGGATATTTGCTCATATTCGAAAGCCAAACAACGATTGACGACATCTAAAGCACGTTTATTGATACCGTCTTCATTGATTAAAAATGCCTCCGCCACAGTTAATGCACATTTAGCCGCTTCCTCGCCAAGTAACAGAAAATTATCGTAAATCGAATAATCATTAATTGATTCCAATAACCAACTGTTAACAAAAAAATAGCTTTTCTCATATAATTCAGGATATTTCAAAATTTCATCAAAATAGAACTGCATCTGACTATGGTAGCTGTTATTGAAATATTGCGCTGTATCAATTGAATGTTCAAGAATTATTTTTCGCTGGTAACTTATTAATGTTTTAAATATCCCAAAAGACCTTTCAATATTCCATCTATTTAGATAACCAAGATGAGACATAATCCCACATAAAATTGTATTAGAAGAATTGTTAATAGGATCGACTAGATGTTCGATCATAGAAAAGATCTCTCCCTCATATTCAGGATAGCTGGTGAGAAAAAATAGGTTATAACATGCAGCTCCCCGAACTGTATTGATAAAATCACTCATAGGGTGATCCGGATTTAAAACATCTGATTCGGTGGACTGAGTCTTAATCGAAGAAATAAGAAAATCGAATATATGCTCACTAAAAATTTTATTCTCCAATAAATAATCTAAGTTCCATATTGTATATTGTCGGTATTCAGGTTTCAGATCTAGCTCGATAAATCGGTGGATTAAATTCGAGACCTTTTCTGGATCGAATTTGCATTTAATCAAACCCGAAATTCCGTATGAGATATAAGCTTGAGATACATTTTCAGAAAACAACTGTTCAATTAAAGGATAGAAAAGAGTTGGACTTTTAGAAACCCTATTCTCAAAAACTCTTGCATGCTCTACTAAGCCACCTCTTAAAAATTCTTTGGATTGAAAATTTTCGTCGATAGCCTTCATACTAACAAGCCAACCCTTGTTGTTTAGTTTATTATAATTTAAATTTGGTAATGGAGGTCCAACGGCACCTCCACGCGAGGAACTTCTATCCAATGATTTATTATGATCCAAATAGCCAAATCTTCTTTCCAACATCTTAAATTCCAACCACAAATTCTGATCTCTTTTCAATATTTGCTGAGGAAGAGCTTTAATAAATAGATATTTCTTTTTTCCAATTCTGAGACTATATTTTTTTTTATCATTTTCTGTACCGATATAAATCTCGTAGGGATGGGAAATTTTGTTTATTATACCAACTACCAATGCATATTGTTCATCATTTAGCGAGGACACAGTATTTGCAATAAGTTTTCTTAAAGTAAGTTGAAAAAAATCGTCTGGCCCTATAAACCCATTTTTAGATTCTATTGTAACTAATAATTCAACAATTTCGTTAGTTGGTCGGTCAATTCGATCTTTTAAAATCTTAGCTATAGTAGTAAGTATTGGAACATAATTACTGGCTTTATGAGTATCGAAAAAAGTCTGGAAACTTACTGATTCGCAATCCGTATAAAACTTGATCAAATAATAATCCAGCGATTTTTCATCAGCGGCATCTACATACCTATATCGACTATCGTAAACATGCGAATTTAATAAGGGTGTCGTAATTTTAGGATAAGTTTGGAAATAATTGTATTTAGTCGATTCTAGCATTTCAAGTTGTACACTCAGAAGAAATTCACACGTACCCTTAGAATCTATGTTATACAAAACATCGATTAACTTATCATATCTATGATCAAATGTAATTCTTTCCTTTTTATCCCTCTCTTGCAATACTACGGGTCTGAGTTTTTTAAAAACAAATTCTATATTCGATCTGGCTATCTTTTTTAAAGTGGTAAAATACCATAGTTCGGTATCTTGGCTATACAGATAATAATTTTCAAAATATCTAAGGAGCTCGCTATCCCAATTTTCAATACTGGGAATTAATCCCCTCATCATTTGAGCTTTACTAGGGAAAGCGCTTCTTTCTATAAATTCTAGTACCGCGTTCGGGTTATGATTTATATTTTTAGTGAGTAGGTTATAAATTTCTACTTCTTCACCAGCTACCAAGTCATTTTCCAATAAAAGATCTAGCCATCCTTTTGAATCAACAACTTCCATAAAAAGTGAAGAAAAACTTGGCAGTACATCATCAACCAATAATATTTGCTCTTTCTTAGATGGTATTTGAACTCCTCCAAGTTGTGCAATAAACAAGTATTTGATATGAAATCGAATTCTGTCATCTGCAAGAATTTCCTGATAAAGGTTTATGTATTTTTGATGTTTAGCCTCTCGCAGGTATTCGATAACGGTTTTTACGAGAGAGCGAATATAGAGGCTTTGATCTTCCTCAAGAATATATTTGATTAAATTCCTGTCGGACGAAACAAACCACCGAGCAAGGTGGTATTCGTAGAATGATTGATGAAAGAAAGATAATTTACTTGAGTTTCTAACTAAAATATTATGAGATAATAAGTACTCAACCTCCTTTACATATTCAGTTAACTGAGCCTCAGAGATCAAATTTGGGGTAATTTCATACATCTGTTGTACAATAAGATCCAAGCAGTCCTTTATTTGAAAGTTTTTATCTGAGAGTACTTGCCTCCAAAGTTCGTCATATATCTTTGATATGGTTATAGTACCATCCTTCTGTATAAGTTGGTTAACGTCGGGAATTTTAGTAAATAATTCAAAGTTGTAAGGAACAATAAGAAGGCTTGTTAAACGTTTGCTTACATTTTGTATTTTTAAGGTCTTCAAGACAGAATGCACCTCTTCTTTAGACAGATGGTCTACTTCAATTTTCTTTATGTGACTGCTATCATTGTATCGTTTTAAGTCTGCATCAAATTGCAGATCGTAAGAGCGCGATGATATTATAATACGTACATCTTTTAAAGACAATAATTCATCAACAAATCGAATATAAGTGGAAAGATAGGCTCTATCTGACGATAAGGTCTGGGATAATGCGTCCAATTGGTCTAGCAAGATGATACAACGTTTTCCGGAGGTCTCAATACCTTTTACTAATTCAGGAAGAGTGGATATTGCCTGAAACAGCAGTTTATATAAATCACGTATGTTTTTATCGTAATACTGATCGCATTTTATTCCAAGAACCAAAGTACTCTCAGAATCTTTTAAGATTGAATAGAGATCCTTTAGAATTGTGGATTTCCCTATTCCCTTTTTTCCTTTTACAATGAGTATCTTTTCTTCAGGGCTTTCTCCTGGCAAATCACTCCTAACCCATTCTACAATTTTATTTGTCTCCTTTCTTACAAGATGGGTTGCTTTCTTATCTGAAAAGTAATTCTTTAGATTAGCTAGATGTGTTGAAGCTGATAAAAATTCCGACTCGACATCAACTTTCGGATGAATTAATAAATTGTATATCTCAGCTATTTTTTTCCTAATATCTTCATCAAAAACTGTATCATAAAGATTATATTCTTTTAAAGAATCGATTAAATCTGCTCCGTCATGTAATTCGATGTAACCATCTCCATGTATCTCTTCGTTTCTGTTTTTCCATCCAGCCCACCATTTTTGTTCATCTATACCTAGTTTTGTGGGTACACATAGCATCCATTTTGAACAGTCGTATTCATTGGAGTTAATGACAGTTTTAAACGAGTCTCTTATCTGCTTTTTTTGAGACTCCCCGATTCCATTTACAAAGAATTTGCATTGGATGATTGTTATAGGTTCAATTCCCAACTCGCCAATAAAGATATCTACACCACCATCACCAACAACGACCTTTATCCCTTTTACATGATTATTTGGATACTTTTTTTTGAATAAAGATTCACAGATATCCTCAAATTTTGTACGGGCTCCCGCTTCAGTATATCTCTTGACCAACCACAGCCATTCTTCGTTCATAATATAGTCAGTTAATTAAAATATCTATCATCTCCTCACCCTACTCCTAAAATACCGTTCGGTCTCCTTATCCATAAAATACACATAGCAAGCTTTCATGCCACGACCGAGAAGAACACGATAGGTATTCTTCACCAACTGCACAAAATTTTCGCTTCCTTTAACCTGTCCATCGTGCGAATTTGCAGGGAATCCCTCCCATTCACCGGTATCCGGGTTATATTTAAGATCGTTACCAAATATGACACCGGCATAATCAAACTCAAACCCCTGTGCGGTATACACACAGCCTACCTGATCGATACCTGCCTCGTCATAGGCCCAGTATTGTGATTTGGGAATACCACGGCGCATACCTTGGGTATTCTCGTCCGCATTCCAAGGCCGTATATAATCGTCCACGACGACATCTTTGTGCAATTCCCCATCGGCATCGGCTTCCTTGGTCCAGGGCCAGCAGAAACCTGCCATCACCCGGCCGGTATACCCTTCTGCAACTTTATCGCGGATGGCCTGCTCCAATGCATGCGGACTGTCCATGATACGGAACTCGAAGGCATCTTCCTGCCGCCACTCCGTTGTGGCTGTCTGCCGGATATGCAGGGTATGATCGATCCACTCGCTGTATTTCTCGGATCCACCATTGCGAAACTGAGATTCCAGGTTGTATTCGTAAACGGTACAGCCCATCTTTTCGGCCTGCGCACGGATAAAACTCGATGAGCCGATTTCGCCTTTTCGCACGGCTTGATAATCGTCGATAAAGAAAACGCATATGCGGCCCGCGTGGAGGAGGTCTTCTACTTGCAGCCGGCCCGTTGATTTGGCATAGCGTACCTGCGTTTTCTCGCGAATACGATGTGCCTCGTCCATCAACAGGACATCAACTGAGTTTGGCTTTACATCACCGTAAGATAAGAAGTACTTCAGGAGGCTCGTGGAATCCTTGCCCAATATCTTACGCAGCGTCTCGGTAAATGATCTAGAGCCGGTGGCATAGTGCGCATTGATATCCAGAGCGGTTAGATCGGCCAGCAGCTGTAGCCCTACGACGGATTTCCCGGTGCCTGCTCCTCCTTTGACGATGATGGCGTATTTATCTTTTGGCTTGGCTTTTTGAGCCAGCGACATGACCGTATCGTACACAATAAGCTGTTCATCCAGCAGGATATAGTCTCCTTTAGCCTTTGCCCTGCCAAATAGTTGCAGCTCGCCGTTAAGTTTTTGCTTGATGACATTGGACACCTGTTTGAGCAATTTCTTGGACGGCCGGAGTTTGCTATGCTCTACTTCGTCGAGGATGCTCATCCCCTCGCCTGCTCCAACGCGGTTGTATATAAAGGCGGTAAGTTCGTCACGGTCGTCTGCTCCATATACGGGAAACCGCTCTACCGCATCTTGAAAGCGGGTATCGAGCAATATCTGATCGCTGGAGATGCTGTAATTGTGCAGGTAGCTACAGGCGGACAATTGAATGGGTTTCGTTTCTTGATAGAAGGCGCTGTTGTTCTCTTTGAGGTAGTAGAGATAGTTGCCGACCTGCACGCTGGGGTGAAGGACCTGACGGTTGCCTCCGCCTACCCAGGTCAGTACGTAATCGCTGTCGTAATCGGTAAAGTTGCACTTTTCCCACTGCTTGAGCTCAATGATCACGGCCTGTTTCTGCTGCTGCTCGTCATGCCCATAGATAACCACATCGATCCGTTTGGCGCTAAGGGGGAGTTTATACTCCACCATAACGCCCTGTTCGTTCAGGTTCTGGCGTTCGAGTATATCGGACAGGCGGAACAGCGAGTTGCGCCAGGACATGACTTCGTTTTGGGAGGGATTGTACCCAAATTGCAGCAGGAATTGCTCGCGGAGTATGTCGGCAAGCTTGTTCTGGATATTTAATTGTATAAACTCGGTTGCTGACCCGGCGTATAGCTTCATAGTTCGTTGTATTTTTTGGCTGTTCCTTTGGCTTTATCGACGGGATATTTCTCGTTGTTGCGCTTGATCTTGTCTTCGATGATCTGCTGGATGTCGAGCCCATGTTTATCGGCCAGTAAAAGGGCGTACATCAGCACGTCCGCCAGTTCTTCTTTCAGCTTTTCGGGATGGGCTTCTTCATTGCCTTTCCAGAGGAATAGTTCCAATAGCTCGGAGGCTTCTATACTGAGGGCTACGGCGAGGTCCTTGGAATTGTGGAACTGCTGCCAGTCGCGGGCATCGCGAAAGTCCCTGATCTGCTGCAAGAGTTGTTCGATATCTGTCATGGTGTGCTTAAAAAACGGCTTGATGGCTAAATTTACGAATTTTGCGGGAGTATTGGGGGTGAAAATTTACAGAAACATTTTCACTAATATTTCCTACTTTTAAAGAGGTAAAGGAATTTATGAATTATATCCAAAATCAACTAAAGAAAATTTCGCTATATGAAACCAGATAATTTGACTGAATTTACTGATGATCAGTTATTCCAAAAAATGAAAAACATCAAGAATAACAAGATAATAAACGCCGTCATCGTTGGAGCCACCGTGGGGATTTTCTTTTTTGGGGTAATGAAAAATGGACTTGGGCTGTCCACGTTTTTTCCTTTAGTTATAGGATATCTGGTCATTAAAAATTCAGCAGGGGATAAAATTATTGAACAGGAAATCCGTAAAGAAATGCAGTCTAGGAATTTGGTGTAAAATTTACCGCATGAAAAGAATTATGATCTGGACATCTTTACTTTCACTTTTGGGCTGTAATAATGTAAGCACCGAGTCCACTAAAATATCATTAGAAGAAATTGAAGAGATGTTTTCTAATATGAAAGCAAATGGCGTTCACACGGATACGACATTGCTTTGGGGTTATTTCTTCACTTCAAACAAAAAGGACAATTTCGAAAAGGTTGCCAACGAACTTAAAAAGAGAAACTTTGAATTTGTAGAGATTTATCAAGCAGATGATAAGCGTTATTGGCTGCATTTGGAGCGAAAAGAAATTCATAATGCCAAAAGTTTGTATGAACTTGACGAGGAACTTTACGAGATAGCTACCAAGTATAAAATCACTTATGATGGCTTTGATGTCGGAAATGTAGACGAGGGCAAGCCACTTGAACGTGATATGTATGCAGTTCCTGAAGAATTTGAGACCGCTGATTACCAGGAAGACGGCCTCCCCTGTTTACTGGTTGGTAATACCGCATTTGATCGGTTCCCTCATAAAGAAGAATTTTGTTATTTCATTAAGATAGCCACGCCTTATAAAGCAGAAGGAGAGTTTATGCTGCCAACTAAAGTCGAACTTGATGACTTGGATAATTTTGAGCTTTTTTTCGAAAACAATTTGACGCAGAAAAATATCAAAAACTATTACGTCTTTCGTGATACCCATAAAGGAATCAGAAACTTTTATATAGTAACCAATGATAAAGTAGGTGCAAAAGAAGTTATCGATAACCTAAGCCAATCGGGTGAGCAAAGACCGTTTGAATTTGAAATCTCAACGGACAAAGAATGGAGTTTATATAATGCGTTTAGAGAAAAAATATAATGATGCGTCTTGGCATTATGGCGGGAATTATCTCCCAACTTTACCTGAGGAAAACTGAGCAACGCATTATCTGTGAAATAACTAAAGCAACTGACTAATGAAAACAGATGACAAACTCGAAAACATCGACTCTGAAGATATTGATAATCTGCTGATTGAGATTGAAAAATCATTCGAAATTTCGTTTGCAGATGCAGAGCTGTCTTCCATTACGACCTTCGGACAGCTATGTGACTTGGTTATGGAGAAAATTAAACTGGAAAACGTTGACAGTTGTACCACACAGCAAGCATTTTACAAACTCCGTAACGCAATCTCCATTACGTTACAGATAGATCATAAATCGATATCGACAGACCTTCCATTAACAGTAATCTTACCTCATAAGGAGAGGCGACATAGGACTAAGAAACTAGAAAGATATTTGGGGATTAAATTAAATATACTGAGCCCTCCTGGTTGGTTGATCACGACACTTGGGATTGCATTGTTTGCTTCCGCAGGCTGGCTATTTGTTGATACCTTTGTAGGGGTCTTGGGTATTTTGCTTACCTGTTCGGGATTCTGGTTTGCTCAAAAAGTAGGAAAGGAACTCCGTGTAGAAACGGTTGGTGAACTTGCGAAAAAAATAACCAGGGAAAACTATGTTAAATCACGTAGGAATCCGAAGACTTATAATAAAAATGAAATAGTCGATCTCCTGACAGACATCTTTAGTGAGAACTTCGGACTGGACAAAAGTAAGTTGACAAGAGAGGCAAGACTTTTCTAAATATATGGATATTAAAATAACAGTTTTCCAGCTGTAAAAGCAACAACCAAATAAACGTTGTTTCAATTGAACGGCATGTATTAATTTTAAATCGTCATGAAAAAGGCTTACATTTTTAGTGGCTTAGGTGTCGACAAAAGAGTTTTTCAAAAAATATATTTTGGAAACTTAGATGTCGAATTCATAGATTGGATTGAACCTCGAAAGGATGAAAGAATTGAGCATTATACGAAAAGGATTTCAGTGAAAATCAATTCCGAAAGACCAATTTTAATCGGCCTGTCGTTTGGCGGTATTATTGCCGTCGAAATTGCAAAAACGATAGCAATAGAGAAGCTAATTTTAATTGCTTCGGCCAAGACTAGAAACGAAATACCAATGCTGTATAGGATTTTGGGGAAACTAAAGATACATAACGTTATACCCGCACCTTTTCTTAAAAGTGCTAATTGTATTTCTCATTGGTTCTTTGGAGCTCAGACACCGAGCGACAAAATATTATTAAAACAGATCTTAGAAGAAACTGACAATAAGTTTCTTTACTGGGCTATAGACAAAGTAGTGACTTGGGAGAACCTGCAAATACCATCAAATTATGTTCATATACATGGTCTCAATGACAGAATTTTACCGATCAAAAACATAAAAACGGATTATAAAATTCAGGGTGGTGGTCATTTTATGACGGTAAATAAATCAGAAGAAATAAGTAAATTGCTCAAGAAGATCATTGATTGAGTTGGAAAGATATCCGCTTTTGAAACTCCATTTTTTCCACCATCTATCTGGGGATGCAACAGTGGCTGGTCCAACTAGAATAGTTGAGGCATTGCGGAACCTCTACCATAATTGCCAGCGAGCTGCCCAACTTTTGCCCCACTATTGCACTATTTGCCCCACTATTGCCCCACTATCTTATAGAAAATACTTGAACCAGAAGTACCAGTTTTGATTAGAATTTTGAATTTACTAGACAACTCTGTTAATTCAGTCGTCGCCGTTCTTTTGGATATACTATTCAACGTCTGATAGTCACTATTCGTGATTTTCCCTTTCTCTTTAGTAAATAATACCGCTTTCACTTGCCGGCCGTTCAATCCAAGAGACTCAAGATACTCCGTGTTATAAATATTCTTCTTGAATATAACCCAAAAATCCGATCCCTCCACAAGATAATTTGGCTCGGGAAGACCACCAGCTACACACAATTCCGTCATTTTGCTGATACCACGTCCCCAGGACTCCACATAACCGCTACGGAAAAAAGAGTTGGCTATATCTGGATTATATGGCCTGGATGAATGGCTGTTTAATAAATTACGCACCGTCCAGTTTTCCGGGAGATGCCACTCGTTCCAAATCATAAGCTTATCAGGATATACCCGAATCTGAATCGGGGTTGATCCAGAATAGTCTTTATGTGCGATCGCATTTAACAACGCCTCCCGAACGGCTTCCTTTTGAAAAAGATCCAAAAAAACTTCTTCGCCAAAAAGTGCGCGTGTTCGGCTGATAGTTGAATGCCATGGCAAGTCTTCGTTCAGATCATATCCCAAAAACAAACGAACATCTAAACAGTTGCTGCAATAACGTATCAAAACTCTGTCGCTATTGATGTTGTTTAAATAGCTAACTAATAGAATCTTAAAAAACACCACCGGATCAATGCTTTCCTGACCCTTCGCCAATGCGTTCCCGTTAGACGATATTATAACTCACCACTGCACTAACAACTATAACAAAATCAAAAAACTCAGAAAAAACTTGCGCAATCAAATAATTGCATATATATTTGCAATCAAATGGTAGCAAATAAATTTTTATGAAAATAAGAAGAGATGTTTTTCAAGCAATAGCTGATCCAACAAGACGGGCAATTTTAACACTGATAGCAATGCAATCATTAACACCTAATGCAATTGCAGAGAAATTTGATTGTAGCAGACAAGCCGTGTCAAAGCATATTCAAATTTTGGCTGAATGCCAGTTAGTAAGCCAACAAATAGTTGGTAGGGAAATTTATTACCAACTAAATCCTAACAAAATGAAAGAAGTTTCGGATTGGCTAGCGCCATTCCAAAAACTTTGGGAAGACCGATACAACAAATTAGATAGCGTATTAATTAACTTAAAAAAGAAAAAAAATGGAAAACAGTAAAACTAAAATCACAGCAGAAGTTGGAAAACAAGAGATTTTCATCATAAGAGAATTTGATGCCAAACCAGAATTGGTCTTTCAAGCTCATACCGAACCCGATTTGCTTGTTCAATGGATGGGATTGGAAAATCATACTATGGAAATTGCAACATTAGAAAACAAAAACTTTGGTGCGTGGCGGTTTATTCATACAGATGAAAGTGGTAATTCTTTTGGTTTTAATGGTGTTATTCACGAAACAGATTTTGCCAAACGAATTATTAGAACTTTTGAATTTGAAGGACTTCCCGAAAAAGGACATGTTTCGTTGGAGTTTTTAAATTTTGAAGCATTGCCAAACGATAGAACCAAACTTACTACTCAAGTCATTTTCAAATCTATTGAAGACCGTGATGCAATGATACAATCGGGGATGGAACACGGTGTTGTGGATTCTTACAATAAACTTGACAATTTATTATCTAAACGCTAAACCAATTATTATGAATTATAACACCCAATCTTTGGCAAGAATAAGTATCATCAGTAGCGGATTGTTCATTTTATTACTTGCATTTTTGCACATCATCAAAACAGAAATTAATCCGGCTTGGCAACCTATTAGCGAATATGCACTTGGTAATAATGGTTGGATGATGCGATTAGCATTTTTCTCAATGTCTTTAGCCACCATAGTTGCAGCGTTTGCATCAACGAAAATTTTTAAAAAAATAAGTGGACAAATTGGAGTTATTTTATTGCTACTTTCTTCAATAGGTTTTTTGTTGGCGGGATTATTCAATACGGACCCAACTACTGTTTCTAATGAAAATATGACCACAAATGGAACAATTCATAGTATTGGAGCGGGACTTGCTGGAATGATCGTTTTTGCTTCATTATTTTTCTTGTGGCAAGTTTATAAAAACCCGCTTTTACGTGAAATTAGATTTCCATTGTTTTATGCAACTATCTTACTTTGGTTTTCAGAAATAGTTTTGGTCATTAGTATGGCAATTTATCTTCCCAAAAATGAAGGAAATCTTGGACCTGAAGTATTGGTAGGTTGGCAAGGTAGATTTATGATTTTATGTTCAGCATTATGGATAATTATCTTGATGAAACAAATAAAAAAAGTCAAATTATGAAATCTACCGTAGATAAGTATATCAATAGTTTCCCTGAAGATATTAGGGAAACTCTACTTCTATTAAGACAAACTATAAAAAAGGCAATCCCCGATGCAGAAGAAAAATTATCTTATGGGCTTCCTGCTTATCATTTCAATGGAGTATTGCTCTATTTCGGTGCTTACAAAAACCATATTGGTATTTATCCGACACCATCAGCAATTGAATATTTCAAAGGTAAACTTTCCGAATATAAAATTGCAAAAGGTTCTATTCAAATTCCTAACAATGTAAAATTTCCATATAAATTAATCGAACAAATTGCAAAATTCAGACGCAAAGAAAATCATAACATGGCCTAACATTGGTAACCGTTGCACAACTCCAATTTTAGAATAGAAGATAACTTATTTCACCTCGTTTAAGCCTTTTTAAGCGAGGTAGTTTATATCTCACGGAAATGACAATCGTTCCTGCATGTTGCAGAACCTCGTTACCTGTCATCCGCAGAAAATCATCAAGTCGGGTCACCAACCGGTCATATACATAGGCTTACGATTGAGCGCTTGCAATTCAGCCAATTCAAGATAAGCGGTGACCATACGGTTGAGCACGTTGAGTTCTTCTTCGTTGAGGTAGTTTTTTGCAATCTGTAGCTCTTGCTTAGTAGGTGTATCTCCTTTAAAATTCGTCAACCCCAGGATGTCCAGCACTTTACGCCAAAAGACTTTTTCTGAAGAGCGTATATCGCGTATACGGGCCAATAGTTCGTCAAAATAATTGCCCCCTCCTGCTTGCTTCAGCAACTCATCATTCATCGTGAAGCCTTTGACGATATATTCGCGCAAGCGTGCCGTCGCCCACTGGCGGAACTTCGTACCTTGATGGCTTTTGACACGGTAGCCTACAGAGATGATGACGTCGAGATTGTAATATTTCACCTCGCGAGTCTGTGTTTTATCTTCAATTGCCCCGTGCTGAGTGGTTGTTCGGAAATTCCGAACAACCACTTCTTCTTCGAGTTCCCCTTCTTCGAAGATATGTTTAATATGCTCGCTGATGGTAGCTAAATAATCAATACGCATCACGATACGCGTATAGATCCACCGAAATGATGTCATCAATGCTCAGCCCATAATATCGCGCGATCTTGATTAACAGGTCTATAGGTGGCTCGGCCATGCCATACTCATACTTGGAATAGCGTGTGCGGGTGATCCCCAGCTCGTCGGCCAGCTGTTGCTGTGACCGCCCCTTCCTCCCGCGCAGATACCTCATATTGTCAGCCAGATACAACATTGTTCCAATTTTGAACAACAAACATACTAATATTTTTAGTATTTCAACATAGCTTTGTATGAAATTTAACAGGAAAGGTATAACATGGAACGCGCAATAGTACACATGGATCTGGACACGTTTTTCGTGTCCTGCGAGCGCTTGAACAACGACAAGCTGAGGGGTGTGCCGGTGATTATCGGTGGTGGCGAACGCGGTGTGGTAGCTTCCTGCTCCTATGAGGCACGCTATTTTGGGGTGCACTCGGCCATGCCCATCAAGATGGCGTTGCGGCTCTGCCCGGAGGCCAAAGTAATAAAGGGCGATATGGAGCGGTATTCCAAACTTTCGCACACGGTGACGGAGGTGATCGAAGAAAAAGCACCGGTGGTAGAGAAAGCCAGTATTGATGAACATTATCTGGACATTACGGGTATGGATCGGTTTTTTGGCGCCTATAAGTGGACGGAGGAACTTTCCCAATCTATCACCCACCATACGGGACTACCGATCAGCTTTGCGCTCTCGGTAAACAAGACCGTGGCCAAGATCGGTACCGGCGAGGCGAAGCCTCTCGGTAAAAAGGAGATCAGCGCCGCGATGGTGCGCCCATTTCTGAACCCGCTGTCGATCAAAAAGATACCCATGGTGGGCGATGCTACCTTCCAGCTGCTCTCGCGTATAGGCATCCGGCAGATACATACGCTAGCGGATATGCCGATGGAGGTTTTGCAGCAGATGATCGGCAAGAATGGTATCGACCTCTGGAAAAAAGCCAATGGCATAGATTATACGCCTGTAGAACCTTATACGGAACGCAAATCGATTTCGACAGAGCATACTTTCGGGCAGGATACGATAGACCTGGCTAAGCTACGCAGCATAATCGGCGGTATGGTGGAGAAACTCGCCTATCAGCTGCGCAGCGAGCAGTGGCTGACTTCTACTGTGGTGGTGAAAATACGTTACGCTAATTTCGACACGGAGACCAAGCAGTGCCGCATCCCCTATACTTCGGCAGACCATACGCTATCGCGTTGTGTGATGGAATTATTCGATAAATTGTATAACAGGCGTATGCGCATCCGGCTGATCGGTGTGCGCCTGACGAATCTGGTGCGCGGCAGCCTGCAGATCAACATCTTTGAGGATACGCAGGAAATGGTAGCGCTCTACCAGGCGATGGACCGTATCAAGAACCGCTTCGGCGTGGATAAGGTGGGCCGGGCTTCGGGATTCAAGGGGTTACGTAGGGAGGAGGTCTGAGCATGTACCTGAACTGCCACTCCTATCATAGCCTGCGCTACGGCACGCTTCCGCTGGAAACGTTGGTCCAGCAGGCGCTTGCCTGTGGGGTAACTTCGCTGGCCCTGACAGATATCAATACCGTGACGGGAATCTATGATTTTGTTAAAATCTGCCGAAAGGTAGGGATAAAGCCGGTGGTGGGTATGGAATTCCGCGAAGGAAACCGGCTGCGCTACATCGGCCTGGCGAAAACGCAACGGGGTATCGGGGAGCTGTGCCGACTGCTCACGGCCCGCAACTGCGAGGGTATACCCCTCCCCGATCGGGCTCCAGATTTCCAAGATGTCATCACTATCTATCCGCTGTCCAATGTGCCGCAGCAGCTGGGCACGGATGAATATATCGGCATCCGCCCCAGCGAACTGAACCTGCTGGTACAGGAAAAATGGAAAAGGTTGTAAAATGCAAATTGTTAGAGAATTGCGAAAAACAAAAGAGCGTATTAGTAATGAGGTCTGTAAACTTGTTGCTCGTCGTTAATCATGTTAGGCAATTTTTACGTTATCAGTAATGTCTGCTGTTTCTCCAGTTCTATTAAGTAGCAAGGACTGCATTTAGTCATGACTATCAAAATGTTAAAGTAATGTGCTAAATCTTTAACATTCTTTTCCATATGATAACTTCAATCGAGACTTTCCCACCATTTGGTAAACGTTTGCTCCGTGTCGTTCAAGTATACGATGTCGCCTATTCTGGGTGTGATCAATGTCGTTTTATGCGCTTCTTCATTTAACGCAGTAACACTTGTCAAAGGTTCGTCCCATGGGTGGTAGCCCAATTTGAATTTGGATGAATGTATCGGCAACAATCGCTTTGTCTGTAAGTCCTTTGCGGCTTTCAATACTTCATCTGGCAATAAATGGATCTCCCTCCAGGCTGGATTGTACTGACCGTTGTCCAAAAGGGCTAGATCGAATCCACCAAACTGTTTCCCAATCTCGGCAAAATGCGTATCGTAGCCGCTATCACCACCTAGATACAATTTCAAATCTGGTGTCTGCAAAATGTAAGAAAGCCAAAGTGTACCATTACTCTTCATGCCTCTGCCAGAAAAATGCCGTGCTGGCGCAGTGTGGACTGTAAGATCATCTCTGATCAAAATATGTTCGCTCCAATCTTTTTCGATAATTTGCGCAGGATCAAACTTCCAATATTCAAAATGCTCGCCCACTCCCAGACCACATATAACCTGCTTTATTTTGGGTTTTAATTTTATAATGGTTTCGTAATCGAGGTGGTCGTAATGATCGTGCGTGATGAGGAGATAATCAATATCAGGCATATCGTTAGCCGAATAAATATCTGTTCCAATGAATGACTTATTTGAACCTGGAATAGGCGACGCATTGCCGCTGAAAACAGGGTCTACCAGGAACCGCGTACCGTTGAGCTGGATGAAGTAGGACGAATGACCGAACCAGATCAATACATTCTCGCTGACCGGCAAGCTTTTCAAATCGGTCTTTACGGATGGGATTTCGTCTATCGGTTTGGTCCGAGGAAATTTTCGGAAAATAAAATCAAAGGTCACTTTGGTCATCGAATATCCCTCGCTGACCATAGGTGTATAGTGTGTGTTTTGAAATTTCCCGTCTCTGTACTGGGGCGATTGTTTTATCCGTTCCAATCGTTTTCCACTTGGTGCTTTCCCGAATTTAGGATGTTGCATATAGGCAAGGACAGCTACAGTCGATATACCTATAAAAATGAGTATCCCTATCATTACATTTTTCAATATTTTAAAAAGCTTCTCCCTTCTCATACTTTTGCCTTATTGCACTTTGATTATGCAAATATACTTTGTAGATTTACAACTAACAACCATATAGTATGGTTCATACTTTACATTTTTTATTCACAAAACATTAGGCCATGTTAATCAATGAATTATCAAAAAGGACAGGCGTATCGATAGCTACGTTGCGATATTACGAGAATTATGGAATGTTCAAAGGTGTATCTGATGAAAAGGTGAGAACAAACAACTATAAACATTATGACGAACTTGTAGTGGAGAAAATAGAAATCATCAAAGGTGCCAAGGAGGTTGGATTTACATTAGCTGAAATAAAAGATCTGTTGGAAAACTGGCATAGTGAGCAACTATCGATGGAAAAGAAAATAGCGGTCGTAAATAGCAAAATCAACGAGGTCGATGCCAAGATCCACCAACTAACGGAAGTCAAAAAGCTCCTAGCAAGATGCATTGAGGATATCGAAAATGGGATGTGTTAGTATGATTTAAAAAAGTTTTTCCTTTAGCCTATCATAGTACGCAAGGTCACGACTAATAGTTTAAAGCCACTATAACGGGTGCTTTATAAAATTTTACCAATCTATCATGAGTTGAGTAGCTTCTTTTTATTAACTTGGCCTATAAAATATTAGAGGCTTTATGAGCAGTCCGTTTTTTAAATTATCCGCCTCTACGCCGCAAGGTCGTGAGGTATCGATGGGAGAATACGAAGGGAAAGTAGTACTGATTGTCAATACGGCAACTAAATGTGGGCTTGCACCACAGTTTGATGGTTTGGAGGCGCTTCATCAGCGGTATAAGAACCAAGGGCTAGTAGTTTTGGGTTTCCCGTGCGATCAATTCATGGGCCAGGAACCTGAAACAAATGACACCGTCGAAGAGGCCTGTCGTATCAATCACGGAGTAACTTTCCAGCTGATGGCGAAATCTGATGTCAATGGAAAAAATACAAACGAAGTTTTTAAATACCTAAAAAGTGAGTTAGGCCGATTTCTAGGCAGCCGTATAAAATGGAATTTCACCAAATTTCTGATCGATCGTTCGGGCAAACCTTATAAGCGTTATTCGCCCAGCACGAAACCCGAAAAACTAGAACAAGACATCATACAATTGTTAGAAAAGAAAGTTCTCTAGTACTACATGGACACTCTCTCTGGAATTGCAACTAAAAAGTGGGGACTTTTTAGTTGCAATTCCAGTATTTCTCTGATCCGCCATAGCGAAACTGGGACTTCAGATTGTATTCATAGTTAGCTGTAATTTAACCCTCCAATATGCGAATCAAATCCTCATTGATATAAAAAATGATCTGGAAAAAGTCCAACGTATTCTCGTTGATTTCGTAAAAAAAGAAATAGAAGAAATAATTCAGATTTGTATACCTGACGTATAAGACTGATGAGATTTAAAGAAACTCCGACCAAGCTTATAAGGCGATGTACGATAATTATCGTAGTGTGTGCGATTGCCCTAACTATTTTTTCCTGCGGGTCAATTTCTCCTAAATATCTACAAAACATATCGATTGATGCTGGAGCGGAAAAGATAAACGAAGAGCAGACATACGTTTTTGAGAATTT
The DNA here is from genome assembly GCF_014692505.1 of Sphingobacterium arenae. Lineage (GTDB taxonomy): Bacteria > Bacteroidota > Bacteroidia > Sphingobacteriales > Sphingobacteriaceae > Sphingobacterium > Sphingobacterium arenae. Next base: position 640,006 of record NZ_JACNYK010000002.1, read on the forward strand.
TCCCACCAGTATAAGTAATCTTGGGGAAAAACCTCCTCAAAAGACGGCTGAAAACGTATCCGATTGTTTATGGAACTTTATTGATGGTAAAGGAGATAAAAATGATAGTCTCTTCTATAGATATAACGTTTCACTAGAGCTAAAAGGCAAAAGAAAAGTCCTCTTTAAGTTGCTAGATGAATCTGGTTCTGTAATCGGTAAGAAGACAAAAAAAAGGAAATCGGAGATAGCACCATTTGTTTCAATAACGCATACTGATTTCAAATTTTATTTTTTGCTAAATACACTTTTAATACAGACCTCTGCCCTGGCTTTAGACAAAAATAAAGACTTGATTTTGTCCTACGAGTACAAGGGAGGTGGGTTCATAGTCCTGTTTCCTATTCCGATAGGTACAGGACTGGATACACACATATATAAACGTGTGTCGTTATATCTTTTCTAAAATCTGTTTTTTCACTAATTCGTACGCTTCATTGATATCGTATGCAATTCCACTTCTTAGCAATCCGTTCATATCACCAGTAAAATCTGCATCTTCAATTTTCTTTTCCATATTTTCGAGGAATTCTTTTTGCGTAATAGTATTCCCTTCTTCGTTCATATAGTGTTTAAATGCTTCAATCACCTTTTCTACATTTACATCGGCATTATTCAAGGCATACCACAAATCGAATAAATCACGTCCTTTCTTACGTTGGTATAAAGCTCGTAGCTTGGTGGCTAATAGTTCATCTAATCCATATGTTGGAACAAAAGCTTCGCCGTTATCCCATTCTGAATCCAGTTTTACAGGAATATCTTGTAAGCCATACACCGAGAAATGCTCTCTTGTGTTGACTTCTATCTTCAGTTTTATAGGTACATCGTCTTCCGAAAGAATACTGAACACAATGGTATTATTATGTTCCTTTTGTTTGATACGTGGTTTTCCCAAAAAAGAAAGCTGTTCCCGAATTCTGTCTATGATTGCTCCGAATGGTTCAGCTTTGACTTGTACCAAATCAATATCTTCTGAATACCTCGCGGCAGGAGCTAAAAACAATTTATGCAAGGCTGTTCCTCCACGAAATGCCAAACGTTCTTTGATAAATTCATCACTGAATAAAGCGATCAAAGCCCGCTGTATGATCAGATCCTGTTCTACCTGATAGTTTTCCGGCCAGGGAGCCTGCTTACGCCACGCTGTTATGTACGACTGTGGTATCATATATCTGCTTCTATTTCTACATTAGGCACAATTTTCCATTTGTTGCCGGTTATCATATTTTCGGGTTTCTTTTTTTGTGGTCGCAATAAAGTCGGATAATATTCAATAGAATTAAGGTAGTTGTATAAGGCGTTGCTTAATTCGTTTTCCTCTAACACACAATCCAACACATATCCCAAACGCTGAACCACTGATATTTCATCATATCGTTTTGCAGTTTCTACTAGCTTTTCTGGTTGTATTACATCTTTCAATTCTTCGATTACAGTCGCTACCCGGTTAAATCCTCCCACTTCATTATAATAACTTACCAAATCCAAAGCGGTCAATTCTGGTGATGAAATATTGATATATCCAGTATCCACTTTTTTCTTTATGATATCCGCTTTATTCCAGGATTTTTTGATGTAAAAATGAATACCCACCTTATCGTTTTTAATCGGTCTCAAAGCAATACCTTCTGTAATAACTGAATAGTTTTGAGGTTGCTGATGAGCGGCTCCGTGATAAGCTGCTGCATTTAATAGACCAACATAATAATCTCTGTTTAAAAACTTCATCAAATCATTTACATACAAACTGGTCGGAATAATACCTTTAGCTCTATATTCAGGTGGAACAATAACATAAAACCCTCTGCGAACCATTACCACGGATTCTTGTTTTTTAAGCCGTTGTAATGTTTTCTTAAGAGCATTTTCAGATACTCCTAATTGGCTATGCAAACCTTCGGTAGTAAAGCTATACTTTCCGTTAGCCCTTTGTTCATCAATAAAGGAGTTTAAATATTTGTATTGTTCTGCCATTATTTTAGTAACTGATTGCGATACAGGTTTAATTTCAACCCTTTTTGCAATGACAAACTTATATTTTTATATAATCAGAACCAAGCGTTTAGTTAATTATTTTATAGGGTATATTAAGTTATCATTTGCAATACCTTCCTAATTCCAACCCTTTATGCAATCAAAAACTCAATTCTTCCGTTTATTTCGAATCACACCTAATTCAAAAAATAACTAGGATAACCTCATTTCCTGAAAAGATTTTTTGTTATACCCATTGCTTCTTCGTTGAAGTAGTTTTTTGCAATCTGTAGCTCTTGCTTAGTAGGAAGCCTACCGAAATCATGACGTCGAGTTTGTAATATTTCACCTCGCGAGTCTGTGTTTTATCTTCAGTTGCCCCGTGCTGAGTGGTTGTTCGGAAATTCCGAACAACCACTTCTTCTTCGAGTTCCCCTTCTTCGAAGATATGTTTAATATGCTCGCTGATGGTAGCTAAATAATCAATACGCATCACGATACCCGATATAGATCCACCGAAATGATGTCATCAATGGTCACCCCATAATACCGCGCTATCTTGATCAAAAGCTCTATAGGTGGCTCGGCCATGCCATACTCATACTTGGAATAGCGTGTGCGGGTGATACCCAGCTGGTCGGCCAGCTGTTGCTGTGACCGCCCCTTCCTCCCGCGCAGATACCTCATATTGTCAGCCAGATACAACATTGTTCTAAATTTGAACAACAAACATACTAATATTTTTAGTATTTCGCTATAACTTTGTATGAAATTTAACAGGAAAGATATAGCATGGAACGCGCAATAGTACACATGGATCTGGATACGTTTTTCGTATCCTGCGAGCGCTTGAACAACGACAAGCTGAGGGGTGTGCCGGTGATTATCGGTGGTGGCGAACGCGGGGTGGTAGCTTCCTGCTCCTATGAGGCTCGCTATTATGGGGTGCACTCGGCTATGCCCATCAAGATGGCGCTGCGGCTATGCCCGGAAGCCAGGGTGATGAAGGGTGATATGGAACGTTATTCTAAGCTTTCCCATACGGTGACGGAGGTGATCGAAGAAAAAGCGCCGGTCGTGGAAAAAGCCAGTATCGATGAACACTACCTCGACATCACGGGTATGGATCGGTTTTTTGGTGCATATAAATGGACGGAGGAACTTTCTCAATCCATCACCCACCATACGGGTCTGCCAATCAGCTTTGCGCTTTCGGTAAACAAAACGGTGGCCAAGATCGGCACCGGCGAGGCGAAGCCCATCGGCAAGAAGGAGATCAGCGCCGCAATGGTACGTCCTTTCCTAAATCCACTGTCGATCAAAAAGATACCCATGGTGGGCGATGCCACCTTCCAGCTACTCTCGCGTATAGGCATCCGGCAGATACACACCTTGGCGGATATGCCAATGGAGGTATTGCAGCAGATGATCGGCAAGAATGGCATCGACCTCTGGAAGAAAGCCAACGGCATAGATTACACGCCTGTAGAGCCTTACACCGAACGTAAATCGATTTCGACAGAGCATACTTTCGGACAGGACACGATCGACCTGGCCAAACTGCGCAGCATAATAGCCGGTATGGTGGAGAAGCTTGCCTACCAGCTACGCAGCGAGCAGTGGCTGACTGCTACCGTGGTGGTCAAAATACGCTATTCCAATTTCGACACCGAGACCAAGCAGTGCCGTATCCCCTATACTTCGGCGGACCATACGCTATCGCGTTGTGTGATGGAATTGTTCGATAAATTGTATAACAGGCGCATGCGCATCCGGCTGATCGGTGTGCGCCTGACGAATCTGGTGCGCGGCAGCCTGCAGATCAATATCTTTGAGGATACGCAGGAAATGGTGGCGCTCTACCAGGCGATGGACCGCATCAAAAACCGCTTTGGTGTGGACAAAGTGGGCAGGGCATCGGGATTCAAGGGGTTACAACGGGAGGAGGTTTAAGCATGTACCTGAACTGCCACTCCTACCACAGCCTGCGCTACGGCACGCTTTCATTGGAAACGCTGGTGCAGCAGGCGCTTGCCTGCGGGGCAACTTCGCTCGCCTTGACAGACATCAATACCGTGACGGGTATCTATGATTTTGCCAAAATATGCCGCGAGGAAGGGATAAAGCCTGTGGTGGGCATGGAATTCCGTGAGGGAAACCGTCTACTCTACATCGGCTTGTCGAAAACGCAACGGGGTATCGGGGAGCTGTGCCGACTGCTCACGGCCCGCAACTGCGAGGGTATACCCCTCCCCGATCGGGCTCCAGATTTCCAAGATGTCATCACTATCTATCCGCTGTCCAATGTGCCGCAGCAGCTGGGCACGGATGAATATATCGGCATCCGCCCCAGCGAACTGAACCTGCTGGTACAGGAAAAATGGAAAAGGTTGTTGCCGCGTATGCTGGCGCTAAACCCGGTAACGGTATCGGGCAAAAAGGAGTATAACCTGCACCGCATCCTGCGCGCTATCGACCTGAACGTGGTGCTGTCCCGCTTGTCGGAAGATGCTTGCTGCCGTACCGATGAATATATGCGGCCTGCCAGGGAACTAATGGAAATATTTGGGGAGTACTCGCAGCTCGTGGCCAATACGGCTCGGGTAATGGAAGCTTGCGATTTTGCGTTTGATTTTAAAACACCCAAGAACAAAAGGCACTATACGGGAAACCGCGAGGGTGATATCAACTTGTTGACGGGGCTGGCTTATGCGGGTTTGAAAAAGCGTTATGGGGAGAAAAACCGACCTGCGCGGGAGCGTGTGGAAAAAGAGCTGAGGGTAATCGATGAGCTGGGATTCAGCGGTTATTTCTTGATTACCTGGGATATCGTTCGCTACAGCAACAGCATGGGCTTTATGCACGTGGGCCGGGGCAGCGGGGCGAACAGCATCGTGGCGTACTGCCTCGGCATTACGGATATATGCCCCTTGGAGCTTGATCTGTATTTTGAGCGCTTCCTGAACCTCAACCGCAAGACACCGCCGGATTTTGATATTGATTGGAGCTGGCAGGAAAGGGATGTAATATTGCAGTATATATTTGACCGCTACGGAAAGGAACATGTGGCTTTCTGCGGCACGAATGTGGAATTTAAGTACCGCTCGATATTCCGGGAGGTGGGCAAGGTATTTGGTCTGCCAAAGGAGGAACTGGACGGGCTGGCAACCCAGCCGATGGAGCTGCACGATAACAACGCGGTGGTGGCGGCTGTACACAAGTATGGCAAGATGCTCGAAAAGTTTCCGAACCAGCGGAGTATGCATGCCTGTGGGATATTGATATCGGAAACGCCGATAACCGATTATACGGCTCTGGAGATGCCGCCCAAGGGTTTTCCGATCGTGCAGTTTGATATGCATGTGGCGGAGGATATCGGTTTTGAAAAGTTCGATATCTTGAGCCAGCGGGGTCTGGGCAGCATCAATGACGCGGTTAAACTGATCAGGAAAAACCGGGGGATACAGGTAGATATCCGGGATACGACGCTCTCCAAGGGGGAAATGCGCTGCAATGATTTTCTGGCTCGCGGCCAGACGATCGGCTGCTTCTACATTGAGTCGCCGGCCATGCGCGGGCTGCTGCGCCGCCTCAAGTGCGACAACTACCCGACGCTGGTGGCGGCTTCTTCCATCATCCGCCCGGGGGTGGCGCAATCGGGCATGATGAAGGAGTATATATTCCGGCATAACTATCCGGATCGTTTTGAGTATTTCCACCAGGTATTCGAGGAGCATCTGGGCGATACGTACGGTATCATGGTGTATCAGGAGGACGTGATCAAGATCGCGATGCATTTTGGTGGCCTATCGGCGGCTGATGGAGATATTCTGCGGCGGGCCATGAGCGGAAAAGGCCGGTCGCTGTCGGCCTTGCAGCGGGTAAAGAACAACTTTTTTGCGTCCTGCGCACGCCTTGGCCACCCGGAAACGCTGAGCCGCGAGGTGTACCGGCAGATCGAATCGTTCGCGGGCTATTCGTTCTGTAAGGCGCATTCGGCTTCTTATGCGGTGGAGAGTTACCAGAGTCTTTACTTGAAAGTGTATTATCCGCTGGAGTTTATGGTGGCGGTGATCAATAACCAGGGTGGTTTTTACCGCACGGAGGTGTACGTGCATGAGGCGCGTATGTCGGGCGCGCGTATCTTGAACCCATGTATAAACAAAAGTGGTTATGAGACCTCGTTACATGGCCGGGAGGTATATCTTGGATTGATGCTCCTGCAGGGGCTGGAAAACAGGCTGGCAGAGGGTATTGTGGAAGAGCGTGAACGCAACGGGGATTTCGCGTCACTGGAGGATTTTGTGCGGCGTATACCGATCGGCATCGAGGGGGTGCAGCTGCTCATCTTTATCGGGGCTTTCCGTTTTACGGGGAAGTCGAAAAGTGAGCTGTTGGTGCAGGCGAGGCTGCTGCTGGTAAATTTTAAGCCGGAGCAGCGCATGCCGCTCTTGTTGCAGGAACCGGCCAAGGAGTGGTCGCTCCCGAAGCTGGAGCGCTCTTACTTCGAGGATGCTTTTGATGAGATCGAACTGCTGGGCTTTCCGGTTTCCAGCTCGCCTTTTGATCTGCTGCAAACAGCCTTCCGGGGGGATGTGATGGCGGCTGATTTGGTGAACTGCCACAAGAAGGAGGTCCGGATGCTGGCTTATCTCATTGCACGGAAGCATGTGCCGACAAAACGGGGTGTGATGTACTTTGGGACGTGGATCGATGTGAACGGTGATTATTTTGATACGGCGCATTTTCCGGACTGCTTGGAGCGCTATCCTTTCAAGGGCGGTGGCTGCTACTTATTGCTCGGCACGGTGGAGGTGGACTACCACTTCCCTACCCTCACGATCCACAAGATGGCTAAGTTGCCTTTTATCCCGGACCCGCGTTACAACCACGACCGCGATAGCCAGTATAAGATTCATCAGCAGATTCGTGAGGATGTGAGCATGACGCATCGCGCGCCTTATCCGCAGGAACACGAGATCGGGCTGCCGAGGTTGAAAGGGTGAGATCGAGCTTTAATTCGTCCCTTCAATTGGTATAGGCCGACTTACATTTTCAATGACTTTTCCGTTTGTTTTCTTTATCCGGATCTTGAATTTATACGCGCCTGGCTCTTTCGGCAACTGATCAAGAACGCACATGTAAGTATTTCCGATAAAGGGCTTTTCAGGAAAATTAATTTCATCTAACTTACCTCCGGTAACAGCATGCGGGAAGATGCTGTAATTAATGCCCGAGAGCCGATAGCCTCCATCAGGCTGTCGGTATTCGTTTTGGATTACCAGATAAGGATCTTCAAAGTAAATTTTGAAAAGATGGTTTAAATTAGTGCCCGCAGGAAGTTCCGGTGAAAAATCGCTATCGGCGGTAATCTCGATGCTTTGCAAGGTATCAACAATTGCTATTGGCACAGACCTCAGTCCAAAAACTGGCTCAGCATTATAATAGGTATCTCCGGCCATAGGAGCATATTTTTCATCATATCCTTGCGCTTCGGTATAATCGAAAAATCCATCTCTAAATCCTTCCTTCCATTCCAAAGAGGCAAATAACATGATATTGTCTTCCAAGCCAAATGTCTTCCCTTTATTTTCTTCATGGTGCACTAAAGACGCATTACTTAGGTTTAGCTCATTGTTCTCAATAATGGCACCAATTCTTTCTAAAATAGTGAGCGTATCCGTAGCTAAATAACGTTGGACATAAGACTTCTTCGTGCCGGGAGGATATGGAGGTGAGTCTAGCTTTCCTTTGTCGCACCCGCTTGCTACTATCAAGAATGCACTTATAATGATGATGGTACCTTTCATGTTTTTAGTTCTGGATTTAAAGTTCGTTTATTTTCTTATAAATGGAATAATTTCTAAGTTGTATTGATAATTATTGGATTCGCCATCGCTATCAAGCGATTTGCTATAAACAGGTACATTGTAATTAAAGTCAGGAAAATTGTTGGCATCGAAATAATAACCAGCATAATACCCATCTCTAATGCCTCCCCAACCCCAATTGACATGGTGATAGTGAGAATTGGAAATATCACTTCCTGTCCATCTATCAATAATTGCTCCATCCGTCCTCGATCTTCTTTCTGCAATATAGTTATATTTAGTCTCGGTAGTCAAATATCCGTCGATAATCCACGCATGCCAACCCGTATAACCGACGACTATACCTAAAACTTTAACTTGTCCAGAATTTCCTCGTCCAAATACAGGTTGACCGTTATTAATAGATGAGACGACAGTATTATAATCATAAGATTGCATACTTCCATGTGAGAAACCCGCAGCAGTAAGCATCTCTGCTGCTTTATTGCTCTTAGTGCCTGTTGTTTCACAGGAATAGTCGGATTCCATCCTTCGGCCCAATTGATCCATTAAATTGGCTACTTGCGCCTTTACGCTAACGGGGGCAGTATTTTGCATCTGATTTAGAGTTGGATATTGATTTATGGACGTCCAATTGTAGGAATGGTTATAAAGTGTTGTTGGATATTTCCAAAAGGCCATCAATTGACCGACAGCTACAGGTACACAACCTGCAGGGGAGGTACCGGAGCTACAACTATTATATCTGACATTGTCGTTAAAGGGTGCATTTTGAGACCATTTTGTTGTAATTAATGGGTCTTTCTTATATATAACTCTATTCTGGTAGGCAAGGGAGGTTTCATAATAGATTTCGCCCTCATAGTCGTACTCGTCGTCTCCATAGCTTGCAGATGACACTAATTGTGGTAAGGTGATCCCTTTTTGTTTAAGCTCTGCGCTTACTGAATCTTTCATTTTTTCGTAGTCATAAATCGACTGTTTGATCCCCATTTCTGCCATACCTAAGAATGCGCCTAGCCCGCCGTTATATATAGTGTCTTGTAAACTCCCTGAATCAACGAAGGCTAAAAGCGGAACTTTTACCCTTCGATCTGCGGCAATAAGCAGAAAACCACCTTCATCTGCAAAGTCGACAACGTATGCTAACGTATCACTAAAATTAGATGACATTTTTAACTTACTATTGCTCATTCTCATTGCATTACGCGAATTCGTAAGCGCACGAACTTTTTCAACTCGTCGTGAAATAGACTTTAAAGAGAGTAGTTGATTTTTATTATTTAGCAATGCAAGGGCATTATCTACTTCTTCATAAATTTCATCTGTGTTAAGTAATTTTGATTGTTCGTTCTCTATGCTCAAAATACGTATTTCATCATCGCTTAAGGTTGCTTGTTGAGAATATGGTTGTTCCAAGTTTAAGTTTTCTGATTGTTTGGAACAACTCACGGCAAAAAATGCAAGGGCAAGGTAGGTTGATAGTTTTTTCATGCTTAATTAAATATATAGATTAAGTATTCTACACTAAGGTATGGTGTAATCGCTATATATTTTCATGTTTTATGAAATAATTTAAAACTTAACATAAATCTTTTCTCTTGTTAATATTCAGTGAACCGTCAGTATAACACCTTCTAAATTTATAATCTTGTTTTTTCTGTACATTCTTACTCGTTATGAACGATTAGTGAGTTATGGTTTTCTTTTCATTGCTTAAGCACTTGGCTTTAAATGTTTATCAATATAACATATCAACATGTGATTTGTATTACTTACCACTACTTATTTTATATTTGTTAGATTATAAAAGGAAAATAGATCACCGCATTTCTACAAATAAATTGAGACTTGGGACGAAATGGGTTAAGAACGATCTCAAAGAATAAAAATCGTTTTACATAAATACAAAATGGATATTGTTGTTTTAATTTGCACGATTATAGGCGGTATCGCAGGTTTAATTGCGATAATAAGCTATAGAAAAGATCATATCAACAAACCAAAAGAAGAACTAGAGTTTCTGAAAATCCAATTTATGAGTACCCGGTCGTTATCCATTTCTGTTTCGAACCAGTTGGATGAGTATTGTAAAAAATTTAATGCGCACAATGAGCTGATATTTCCCGGTGTTACAGTAGAAAAATACATTTCGCTACTTAAGGAATCTCAAGAATCGAATTTATCAGAAAACATCCTGCACGAAGCACTTAAACTGTCATTGACAGCTCCTATAATAGCTTCAATGACAAAAAGCCTCGAGAATCAATTTAACGAGCTACTAAAGCTTGATGGATGGGTAAAGGCAAAGATGGCTTGAGTTTAATTCCTCTCCTACTAAACCATTTTACCTCCTCACCCGACTCCTAAAATACCGCTCCGTCTCCTTATCCATAAAGTATACGTAGCAAGCTTTCATGCCACGTCCCAGTAATACGCGGTATGTATTTTTTACCAGCTGCACAAAAACCTCGCTACCCTTTACCTGACCATCGTGCGAATTTTCAGGGAAGCCCCACTGGCTGTATTTCTCTGATCCGCCATTGCGAAACTGCGATTCCAGATCATATTCATACACGGTACAGCCCATCTTTTCGGCTTGCGCACGGATAAAACTGGACGAACCAATTTCTCCTCTGCGCACGACTTGATAATCGTCTATAAAGAATACCGATATACGTGCTGCCCACAAGAGCTCCTCGACCTGTAATCTTCCAGTAGGTTTGAAAGGATATCCGGTCTTCTCGCGTATACGGTGCGATTCATCCATTGGCGGGACATCTGAAACGGTTGGGATATTCATAACGCAATTAATACTCAATCGTGACGCAATTGACGCAATTAATGACGCAATTCAATTTAAGGTATAGTAGGCACCAGCACCTTTCACTCCACTGGATTTAAACAATTTTTTATCTACTAATTCTTTGATGTCCCGTGTTGCTGTTTCTCTAGATATACTATTCAACGTCTGATAGTCACTATTCGTTATTTTCCCTTTCTCTTTAGCAAACAACACCGCTTTCACTTGCCGGCCGTTCAATCCAAGAGACTCAAGATACTCCGTGTTATAAATATCCTTCTTGAATATTACCCAAAAATCGGAACCTTCAACAATATAGCTAGGCTCAGGAAGTCCAGCGGCTACACACAATTCCGTCATTTTGCTAATACCACGTCCCCAAGACTCCACATAACCACTACGGAAAAAAGCATTCGCAATATCTGGATTATATGGCCTGGATGAATGGCTGTTTAATAAATTACGCACCGTCCAGTTTTCCGGGAGATGCCCCTCGTTCCAAATCATAAGCTTATCAGGATATACCCGAATCTGAATAGGGGTTGATCCCGAATAATCTTTATGTGCGATGGCATTTAACAATGCCTCCCGAACAGCCTCCTTGGGGTATTCATATGTTTCATTACGATGGATCCCATCGTAACTGATAATCGCCTTAATATATTTGGTGAACAATAGATCGATAGTCCCTTCAACCTGTTCAAACAAATTTCCATGAACTTCATCTTGAAATATGAGGTCTGCTTCCCGCTCAAAATACCCAATCTTCACATAAGCCCCCGTTACATACTTTTCCGGATCTGGATGAAACAACAAAACAGCAGCTCGTTTTAAATAACCATTCTCAACCAGCTTCAAATTTTCAAGCAGATGCTCGTCACTATCTGTTAAATTGTCTTCAGATAAGCGTTTATTTTTGAAGCCACGATTACGAAAAAAAGCAAACGTTTCCTTCTTCAGGTCATCAACGGACACTCGAGGAACAGCCGCACCATCCCAACGGACACCTTTCTTCTGTAATAGAAACTTATCCAGCGCTACGCTCTTCAGCTCTTGTTTCGTGCTACCACTTCTGTAGTGATATTGCCCTTTATAATTAACAGCGTTTGGATAAGGCTCTACGATAATTTCTAAGTAATCCCCCTCAATAGTCTCGTACATATTGACGTCAACCAAAATACCTAATACATCGCGTACCTTATTCGGAATATCCTCCAACAGCTTTTTAGCGTCAGCTAGTCCAACCGTCTTACCTGCATCGTCCTTACCTATGAAAAGAGTACCTCCATTCGCATTTGCAAATCCACATATCCATTTCAGATATTCATCTCTCCAGTTTTGTTTGTATTCTATATTTTGAGATTCTGCCATTGTTAATTTGTATGGAGCAAGTTATATATAAGTTGGTCTTGTTTCAAAGATAAATAATTTTCTAGCTTGTGGCAAATCTGGCGGGTATTAAGGAAGATTATCAAATTATGGGACAGATTATATCGCTGATGGAAGTAAAGAAGTCTGAAACGCTTGACAGGTGCTTTATCTTGCCGAAGATCGCTAGTTATTGACTAGAATAAGTAACTTTACTCCATGGACACAAGCTTATCCCCTATTATTACAGCCGAGGAGCTTCTGCATATAAGAAGCAGAGAAAATCTGGTTATTATCGATGCTTCCAACGCCAAAGATGCCTATGCAGACTTTAAACGGGCACATTTAGATAAAGCGGTATTCGTAGATGTACATACACAGCTCGCATCTGTACAGCAAGATGTCTCCCACGGAGGAAGGCATCCGCTACCTAGTATAGCGAAGTTCATAACGGTGCTGGATAACCTCGGTATATATAAAGATACGCATGTTGTGGTATATGATCACGCAGCCGGAGCAAATGCTGCTACGAGGTTTTGGTGGATGCTCAAAGCGTTAGGCCATCAAAAGATACAAGTATTGAGTGGTGGGTTTGAATACGCTAAAAGTAAAGGCTTCCCCATTTCCGAGGGAGAATCTGCTTCTTCAAGAGGAACAGACTATACGCTTGATAGGAATTGGACGCTCCCCACAGTTGATATCCATGAGGTAGAAAGGGCATCGGCCGACGACGGGTATACGATTATTGATGTGCGCGAAGAAAGCCGGTACCAAGGGGTACACGAACCTATTGATTTGGTTGCCGGACATATTCCATCAGCGATCAATCTTCCATTCTCACTGAATCTGGACGAGGACGGTCTGTTTCTCGATGCCAAACGCTTAAAAGATGTCTACCGAACTGCATTGGAGGGACGCGACCTAGGTAAGACAATCGTACATTGTGGCTCCGGTGTGACAGCTTGCCACACGATCCTTGCCATGCATCTCGCTGGTCTATCGATCCCCAAGCTATACGTAGGATCATGGAGTGAATGGAGCCGTAATAATAAGCCGATAGATGGGAAGAGAAGTTTAGACCTATTGTAAAGATGTGCGGACACAAAAGTAAACCTTCCTATTTCTCTGGAATATACGTAGATGATATTGGAAATTTGCAACTGTCAAATCCAGATTTAAAGGCCAAAGATTTAACACCTTGTTGTAGTTGCTGCACACATACATTGAACGGAGTAGTTTTCTAATGAGAAATCTGCCAAAACTGATTACAAATTGAAACGATATCAATATAAAGATCTGACAATTGAAATACTTGACGAGCAAGATTATAGATTGGGATCGGCAGATAATTCTTTCTTTTACAAGAAACAATATTTCGGTATTGATGCACAAGAATATCCGACTTCAAAACACGGCATCAAGGTTTGGCGAGACGACCAAGTAATTGATAGTTGTATCATAATTGGCTCCGGTGGCACTACAGGTATTCATCAAAATTCTTCGCTACTTGACGACGAGCATTTACTAATTTGCTGTTGCGACACCATATTTTGCGTTACGCTTCCATATCTAAACTTAGAATGGAAGACACAGACCGACCCAGCTACATGTTTTCAGGTATTTAAATTACAAGATGACTATGTTGTTCACGGTGAACTTCAAATAGTTAGGGTTGATAAAAAGGGAATAATAAAATGGGAATTTAGTGGTGCAGATATTTTTGTGTCAATAGATAACCAGGAAGAATTTAAAATCGAAAATGACGGAATTTTACTTACGGATTTTTCTAATACGAAATATAAAATTGATTTTGATGGAAGACTAATTTGGGATAATTATGGCAAGTTATAACTAATCAATAAAAAACATGAAAACATCGCTAGCATTTTTTATTTTCCTATTTGCGTTTATGTATGAAGGGATTTGCCAATCGAAAACAGTACCCATCGAAGAAAAGGCTTATTCCTTCGCAGTAGACATACTTAAAGAAGGAACATATCAAGCAGACATCCTAGACACTCCTCCTATAACTCCTGAACAGCAAATAATCTTGCAAAAAATGCAAGCAAGCCTTGCAAACAATCCGGAGTGGGCAAAAGAAATGATCCTACATTTAGAACCTGGTGAGCCGTTCCCTTATCATGAAAATTTAGGGATTGAGGAAGATGAGTACCGGTCGATCTTAATCGCTTTGGATTCCGAAAGATTGATAAAAGTAGATTCGACAAGCGTACGTATTATTCATGAGGATCATATAATCACGTTTGCAGAAAGTGAAAACGACGAACAGTCGTTGCTAGATTACCTATACATTGACACAATACATCGCCAGATCTATATTGATGATGCTCCTTTGGAGTTTAGTACTCATTTATTGGCCGACAAAGCGAATAGTACATTTTCAAATGCTTGGCATGGTTACACTTGGGAATATAAAGATGTCCCGCTAGAGAAACTAGAAGACATAGATTTGTCGGAGCCTTTCGACGCGACACAATTTAGATGTACTATCGGTAAAATGGAAGAGACTAACGATATAATATTGTATATTACGGCAAAGGTCATTAAACAGGGACAAGCAACTGTTGATACGAAGTTAATGTTAGGGCTTAGGAAATAAGTAAAAAATGAATTGGTCTTATATACTGGCATTTCTTTAACACTTTATCTATTAGGCGGAAGTGTCATACTACAAATTGGTTTCAGATTATGATCGCTTAGTACCATGAGATTCATTACAATCAAATTGACGATTCAGTACTATCACTCATGGTCCAGTTTTGATTTTTATAATCATAAATGGTAATGCTTCCCTCGAAACCACAGTCCGCAAAATATTGTTTAAAGTTAGTTTGGCCAAATGCACTTAATACAAATAGAAATGTAAAGAAAAGGCCGTACATTGTTCTTATTACCATCCAAATTTCCTCCGTTTTGAAATTTAGCAAGTGAATTTACTCAATATCTCTAATAAATTGTACGATATTATTAAATGACACACTGCATTCTGTAAATGCCCGATGCGAGAACAAGGCAGGCCAAGAGCGGTGGGGTCAAGATTACTTAAGAAAATGGCTTGATGAGAATACAGCAGTGAATTTATCATTTGAGGAGATCTGGAATGTAAGAGAACAATGTATCTTTGACTTATCAACAAAAAAATATAATCGGTGAAAATTAGGGAGCTTAAATTATATACAAATAAAATAGCGGAACAAAAGCATTTTTTTGAAACCACATTAGGCTTTACTGTCTATCAAGAAGATAATGATACGTTTTGGCTACAGTTAGGTTGGACGAAGTTTTACTTTCAGCGTAGCATGGAGGACTATAAGTATCACTATTGTTTTCTGATTCCTGCAAATCAGTTGTTGGAGGCGATGCAATGGCTGTCACCCAAAGTGGATATCATAGCTGCAGAAGGAGATGAAAAGGTGGTGTTTTTCGATACTTGGAACGCACATTCTTTTTATTTCTACGATGCTGCCGGAAATATTGCAGAATGTATTGTACGTCATGACTTACAAAACCATTCGAATAAGCAATTTAGCATTGGAGATTTTCTCTGTGTTAATGAGATTGGTTTAGGCACGGATAATATTTCAAAAACAAACCAGCAACTTGAAGATAGTTTAGGAACTATTTTTTGGAAAGGTGACAAGGAAAGATTTGCCGCTAATGGTTCGCAGGAAGGGTTATTTTTGATGCCAAATTATCTTGTAAAAGAAACATGGTTCCCAACTAAAATTCTCATTAAACCAAACCCGCTTACGGGAATTATCGAAAATGAGGGTAAATCCTATAATGTTCATTTTACACATGGCGAAGTAAAAGCACACATGGAGGTTGATGTAATCGAGGCTTTTTGGAATAAATTCCAAGACCAAAATTCAGAGCATAAGCAGGTAGAAATTCCACCGTCCTATTACTTTTGTGATAACCAAAAGGATGCAGACGAATGTGCCGAACTTGTACAAGAAGGCATTAAACAGGCTACTACACACTCTTTATCTGGATTGCAAATCAACGAAGAAAAACTACCTGCAATCGGAGACTTAGCTATCGTGACCGGTTGGGATGGATCTCCCAAGGCAATTATTAAAACCATTAAAGTGGAAATAGTTCAATTTAAAGATGTTACGCCGGAATATGCTTTTATAGAAGGTGAAGGTGATAAAAGCTTAGGTTATTGGCAAGAAGTCCATTGGGCTTACTATACGCGCGAATTGAGCGAGCATAATTTGAAGCCAACTATCGATATGGAACTTGTCTGCGAATACTTTGAGACGATTTGGCCGAAAATCTAAAAAACATGGATATACACCCACTCACCCTCCAAGATTTGCCTTCAACCCGTCATCTCCAACCAGAAGGATGGGGTGACATTACCATTTACTTCATGGAATACTGTCTTCAATCTTTTTGTAGGCCTGTTAAAGTTGTTTTTGAAAACAAAATCATCGGTGTTGGAGCTCTAATATTACACCAAAATTCAGCTTGGCTGGGTCATATCATCGTAGATGAATCGTACCGTGGTCGTGGGATCGGTTTCAAAATCGTAAAACATTTAATAGACTTGGCGGCCAAAAATGGGGCAATGTCGATCAGTTTGATTGCGACAGATCTCGGTTCCCCAGTTTATAAGAAAGCCGGATTTAAAACTGTTGGTGCTTATCAATTTTTTAAGAGGGAACATGTATGGTCAGAAAGATCTTTATCGGATCAATTGTTATCAGCAACACCAGCACAATACGAGCAAATTCTTGAATTAGATCAACAAATTAATGGTGAAGTCCGAAGAAAACTGATCAACGGTCATCTTAACCGGGCGATAATTTTCAAAGAGGGAGAACGAGTTGAAGGATATTATTTTCCACAACTCGGACAAGGACCGATTTATGCTATAACCGAACGTGCCGGCATGGCATTGATGGAACTCAAATATAGTACAATTGATACGGCTGTTCTACCTAAAGATAACACCATTGGGAATGCTTTTCTGAAAGATAATGGGTTTATACCACAAGATTTTACAGCTATACGAATGGTTTATGGGACAGAAACCCAGTGGCTTCCGAAGCAAATCTATAGTCGAATCGGAGGAAACTATGGATAGAATAGACTTGCAATTTCAAACTGTCGAGTTACTGTCACCCGATGTGAAAGGCAAATTAAAGCCAATGAATCCTTGCTGTATGGATGGAATAGTTTGGTTTGGACAGGAATATAATATAGAATAGCAATACGTATGAAAATATATGCAGAAACAGAGCGCTTGATTTTAAGGGAAATACTTCCGACGGATGTTGATGCCATGTTTGAACTGGATTCCGACCCAGATGTACATAGATATTTAGGCAACAACCCTGTGGACGATAAAGATCAAATTTACCGCGCTATAGAATTCATTAGGAATCAATATGTTAAATTTGGAATCGGAAGATGGGCGATTATCGACAAACAGACGAATCAATTTATCGGATGGTCAGGTCTTAAATATGTTACTGATGAGACAAATGGGCATACAAACTATTATGATCTTGGGTATAGATTGATCAAGCGATATTGGGGAAACGGTATCGCTACTGAAGCAGCTTTAGCTTCTATTGAATACGGTTTTAAGATACTTGGGTTAAACGAAATCTATGCTATTGCAGACCAAGAAAACGATGGGTCAAATAGAATCTTGAGAAAGGTTGGATTTACCTTCATTGAAGCTTTTGAATTGGATGGTATACGGCTTAATTGGTATAGAATACAGAAACAGCTATGAATATTCGATATCTTCTGACCGAATAAAGGAGTTGCTACCTTTAGTGCGAGACAGATTTAATAAAACGCATAATACGTAAAACAAGACCATTTATGAAAGATCTAACGCTTTAGATTTGCTGTTCGGTTGATATCCACCGATGGAGATCATCCCGATTCTGAATGGTAGCGTAAATTGGGATGCATGACGAGAGACCCTAAGCTTATATTGCAAACCGCTTTATTAATGTATATTGCATAATATTCAATTTCTTTGTCAGATGTACCACGAGTTAAAACGTCATATAGAAGAGGTAATACCGCTCACTGACGATGAGTTTTCATTAATCATAGCCCATTTCACGACACAAAAGTTTAAGAAAAATGAATTTTTAATTCGTCAGGACGAAAGAGTCAAGCACACTTATTTTGTTATTTCAGGGCTTTTAAAACTGATCTATCACGACATGTCAGGTAAAGAACATATACTCTCATTCGCTATGGAAGATTGGTGGGAAACTGATTATTATGCATTCTATTCCGCATCGAGGGCAACCATGTCCCTACAGTGTCTGGAAAATACCGAGGTTCTTTGTATAACCTTTGAAGACTTTCGGCGTTTGTGCGAGACATTGCCAAAAATTGTTTCATTTTTCTTACAAAAAGCGACATCTGGGCATATTGCATCTCAACAAAGGATACTATCGTTGCTAAGTTCAAGCGCAAAGGAACGTTACGAACAATTGCTCCATCGCTATCCCTCCTTGTTTCAAAGGGTTCCAAAAAAACTACTAGCCTCTTATCTAGGCGTTTCAAGGGAAAGGCTCAGCAGACTAACTACATAAAAAACGTGATAATCTAAATAGTGATCTATGTCACGCGGATTAGGCCCTTGTTCATTCATCTTTGCAATATTATAATTTTCTAAATAAAAACAGAGATGCAAAAAAGAATCATCAATCCGTGGACTTGGTCTGAAGACCGGGGTTATGTGCAAGCTGTAGAAGTGAAACAAACTGAAAGTATGCTATTTTGTGCAGGGCAGGCGGCCGTTCTTCCAGATGGGACTTCCAGCGATGCAGATATGAAAACTCAAATGAACATCGCGCTAAAGAATCTTGAAAATGTTATTTCCGAAGCTGGTTATGAATGCACAAACATCGTTCGATTAACCATTTATTCAACCTCTACAGAAGAATTATTAGCGACCTGTTTTGACGTGTACACAAACTGGGCTAAAAAAAATAATGTACAGACTGCACTTACAGCCATGGAAGTAAACTCACTGTACGAAACACTAAATATTGAGTTTGAGGCTACTCTAGCCAAGTAAATCAAACTGCTCGCGCAGTGCTGCGCGAGCTTACCTAATTTTTACCCCTTCTACCCCAAGAATATTTCTAACCGCCTCTGATACATAAATATTCTCCATTTTCTTTCAAAACCTCAGCGTGTGCTGTATATTGACACCTCTATAAAATTAAACACACTAATCAACAATTATCAGTTATGGCAAAGCAGACCCAAGACATAATTATCCCTAACGGAGTGTTGGCGGATGTGCTTCCAGAGATTATAATTTTTTACCTTTATTAATTTTTGTAAGCAACTCTTGAAAAGCCTGTTTAAACCAAACCGTGTAACGCGATGGATTATTTCGTATATCGGATAGAATTTGCTCTTCGTTCATCCACTTATAATCCTGAACTTCATCTATATTTAAAGCAGGGCTTTGATCGGAATATCCAACAAAAACATAATCTAACTCGTGTTCAGTCAAATTATTTTCAACAGGCTCATTGTATATAAAGGTATATACCAACTTTAGATCACATTCTATTCCCATTTCATAGTTTAATCGCTCTTGTGCACTTAAAGCAACGTTTTCTCCTAATTGCGGATGTGAACAACAAGTGTTTGTCCATAAGCCGGCTCCGTGGTACTTGTGGTTTGCTCGCTGCTGTAAAAGAAGCTCTCCCTGATCGTTAAATATAAATACCGAAAATGCCCGGTGAAGATACCCTTGCTCGTGTGCAGCCAGCTTTTCCATTTCAGCAACTGCATTATCATTTTCATCGACCAGTACTACTTTATTTCTTTCCATTTTACTGTAATTAAAAAGTTATTGATTGCTTTTCCGCAAAGCTTCACTATATACCTTCAACGCTCTGTCTCTTGCGTAGCTGTGCTCTACAACCGGTTGGGGATAAGCTTCAGTTCCAAATTCGGATACCCATCTTCTAACATATTCCAACTTTTTGTCAAACCTATGCATTTGAATGGTTGGATTAAAAATCCTGAAATAAGGTGCAGAATCGCAACCTGAACCCGACGCCCATTGCCAATTTCCATTGTTAGCGGACAAATCATAGTCATTCAATTTTTGAGCAAAGTAAGCCTCTCCCCAACGCCAATCTATCAATAGATGTTTGCATAGGAAACTCGCTACAATCATCCGAACCCGATTGTGCATATATCCTGTTTCATTTAATTGTCGCATTCCGGCGTCTACAATTGGGTAGCCAGTTTCTCCCCTGCACCATTTTTCAAAATCTTGCTCATCGTTTCGCCATTTGATGTTGTCGTATTTCGCTTTGAAAGACTGGGTCACTACTTTCGGGAAATGATACAGAATCTGCATAAAAAACTCCCGCCAGATCAATTCATTCAGCCATGTTCGATTATGGCTCATTGCAAAAGCTACGCATTTACGAATACTGATGGTTCCAAATCTAAGAGCGATGCTCAGCATTGTTGTCCATTGCATTGCCGGATAATCCCTGAATTTGTCATATTCGTCCATGATTTTTGAATCCAATTTTGGAGGTTCGAACGTAATATCTGTTTCTTCAAAACCAACTTCGTTCAATGCGTAAAGTGTGTCAAACTCCTGTCTGAAAAAATTAGTGAAATCAGGGCTATGCGATTTAAAATTCTTTTCGGTCAATAGCTTTTTCCACTTTTTTGAATACGGTGTATAAACCGTATAGGGTGTACCGTCGTTTTTCATCACATCATTTTTATCAAAAATGACCTGATCTTTGAATGCCTTAAATTGAATGTTTTGTTCGTCGAAAAATTGGTGAATCTCCTTATCTCGTTTAATGGCTTGCGGCTCATAATCACGATTGCAGAAAACACCCTGAATAGCATGTTTTTCAGAAAGCATCTTAAAAACATCGAACGGGTTGCCATAAAATGTATTCAGCCTTGAGTCGAATGTCTTCAATTCGTTATTTATTGCCAAAAGTACCTGATGGATGTAGTCAACCCTCCGGTCTTTTTTATCTTCTAATTTATTTAAGATGGTTTCGTCAAAAATAAAAACCGGTAACACGGGAAATTCAGAAGCAAGGGCTTGATATAACCCTACATTATCGTCCAAACGTAGATCTCTGCGAAACCAAAAAATAGAGACTTTACTTTTCATTCAGAAATGGATTATCGTTCCTGTCGTGCTTTATCCAAATCAGTTTAGAGGTATCATAGCCAATCTGTCTCGCAATTTTCAGATAGTTTGTTTTGACCTCGTCCGGAATACCTTTTGTTCTCGATAAAATCCATAAATATTTTAAATTTTTCCCCGCAACCAAGGCATATCGGTAATTTTCATCTACTGCTATTACATTGTATCCTGCATAAAAGGGGCCGAAGAAACTTACTTTTAATTTAGCAGTATCTTTATCTTCTCTGAATTTTGCTAAGCCTTCCGCTTTTTTCCATTTCTCTTTCTTATAGTTATAACCGCTGTTCAACACAGTGACATTACCATCTTCATTCAGGCTGTATTGGGCGGAAACATTGTCCAAATCCTTTTCAAAACGAAAATCAAAACGGGCAATTTCATACCACGTCCCCAGATATCTATTTACATCAAAGTTTTCGACCGCTTTTGCCTTTTTTGGAATCGAGGCACAGGAATATAAAAGAGCAAGAAATCCCAAGGAACAGGCTACAACTAAAATTTTATTTTTTGCTTTCATCATGCGTTTGTCTAAATTTTTTAAAAAAATAAAGCACCAAAAGAAATTGAGTATATCCATAAACAGCATCCTCAATTGGTATCGTTAGTATTCGTATGCCTAGAAAATCTCCGGGATTGTAATTTACGATAGGTGTTTCGATCCCAGTTCCAGTCAGCACGCCATTTACAGGAAAAAAACCTAACATCAATATCGTAAACACCAAAGATGCCTTGCCAATCCAATCTGCCTGTGCAATGAAATGTAGGTAAATTAAAGTTGCTATAGTGGCGATAGCCGTCAAAAGTGTATAGATTTTATCATAATGCAACAAAGCCATAACCGAACAGACAATCACACTAACGAAAACGATCAGGTTATTAAAGCCGGATAGCCATCCTAACTTGAAAAACTTATCAAAACAGAAATAGGTAAACACGCATGAAAACGGAATGAAAATAAAGAAAAGCCATTCTTCAAGAGGCAAACCCGCTATCACTAATCCCAGTGTATAATCTGTATTGAACCACCAAACACCTTTTGCGGTAAACCATATATCCCAAGAAATAAATGGTATAGCAACCAAAATCGCAGATTTTATAAACGATCCAAAATAACGGTTAAAGCGAATTCGTCTATCGTAAGATGCGATGAAACATATGATGACCGTAAAAAGCAACACTAATGAGTAAGTATATGCTAACATTTTTTCTCGGAGTTAAAATACATTTTAAAATACTTGAAAGGCACATATAGAAAACCAAAACACTCGCCATCTCTTTTGCCGATATGCTTGTGATGTTGTTTGTGTGCTCTTCGCAGTGCCAAAAAATAGGGGCTTTGGGTTCGGGAAAGAAATTTAATCCGTTGGTGGATAAAAATATCGTGCACAAAAAAGTAAGCCATTCCGTACAGCATAATGCCCAATCCGATAAAAAACAGATAATTGAAATTTTCTAACGATCCAAAATACATCAAAGCAATAGTCGGTATAGCAAATATGACAAAGAAATAGTCGTTCTTTTCAAGAACGCCCTCATTGCTGTGGTCGTGATGGTCTTTGTGCAAAACCCAAAGAAATCCATGCATAACATATTTGTGGATGATCCAGGTTGCCCCTTCCATTAATGTAAATGTGAGCAATACGATTAAAAAAGCCATATCAGTTCTTTATTGTGTTAAAAAGTTTTTCTAAAACGTCGTATCGGAAATCAAAGATGTCCGCCAATTTCTTTCTCACAAAAAGTAGATGTGCCATCTTCCCCAAAAAGCCGAAAGGCAATTCATAATCTACCGTATCTTTCATCAGCACTCCGTCTTTATTGGGGATAAATTCGTGAAAATGGCTCCAGTATTTATAAGGTCCTTTCTCCTGAAAATCAGTAAAGCTTTTATTTGATTCCACATGAGTAATTCTCGTTCTCCACTTCAACGGAACTTTCAGCAACGGCGAAACGATATAATCGATAACCATTCCTTCAGCAATCTGTTCGCTGTTATAATCAGACAGCACAGTAAAACCCATATCTTTGGGTGTGATTTTCGAAAGGTTCTTGGGAGAAGAGAAAAAATCCCAAGCTGCTTCGATATCGCAATACAATTGTTGCTCCCTATATAATTGATGTTTCATTGCTTAGTCTTTTAAAAGTGTTTCTATATTTTTCCGCAAAATCTCCGACCCGATTTGGTGATGGTTTTCCTTAATAAATTCGGTATCCTCATGTATGTTTGATTTATATCCCAGAAAAGAGGGAGCATTTTTTTGAATCGAAAATCGGATAAACCTTAATTCCACATTGGCAGGTTCTTTTTTGATTGCCTGCTCGATGTTTTTCTTCCCTTCTTTAAATGTACCTAGTTTACTTATAGGACTAAAGATGTGATTTGCCCAAATGGTTTGCAAAGCACCTAAATAAGCCAGATGAGTAGCCGAATTATGTTTTGCTTTATCCAAATCCGCAATCATTTTTTCGCACAATTCTTTATCTGATACCACCTTGTTGTAGTTAGCCCTTACTACATCCAAACCTGTTCCATTAAAATTTATCAAAAAGAATATAGCCGATATTAGTAAACCAAGAAATTTCATCACAGAAAAGCTGCTTTATATCTTACATAACTTTTGAAAGCTAGATAAGCTTTTTCGGAATTATGGATGCGAATCCTATTGTTCAATATCTCTTTGGAAGATTTTCTTTTTATCTTTTGGAACAGAGAAAGGTAGTACTTATAGGCCAGATACACGCCGAACATAGATGAATGGGGTAATTTCTTAATGCCGATCAACGCTTCCTTAAATTCTTCCTCTATTTCTTCTTCAATCTGACATTTTACATAATTATCAAATATGCACATATCAATATTCGGAAAATAAGTTCTGCCCAAAATCTGATAATCATCTTTCATATCCCTTAAAAAATTAACTTTTTGAAAAGCTGATCCCAGTTTCATTGCATAAGGTTTCAATTCACTATACTTTTCCATATTCCCATCTGTAAAAACTTGCAGACACATCAGTCCAACTACTTCCGCTGAGCCAAAAATATATTCTTCGTATAGTTCTGAATTGTAATCTATTTTCTGCAGATCCATTTCCATACTATGTAAAAACTGTTCAATCAGACTTTTGTCAATTTTATACTGATTTACGGTTTCCTGAAACGATTGTAGGATAGGGTTGAGCGCAATTCCTTCATGCAGTGCGTCGTAGGTTTCTACTTTTAAGCGATTCAATAGCTTCTCTTTATCGTACCCATGAAAACTGTCCACGATTTCATCTGCTAATCTCACGTACCCATATATTGCATATATTGCAGAACGAATAGACGGTTTCAGCGCTAAAATACCCAGGGAAAAACTTGTACTATATTTTTGGGTCGTTATCTTGCTTACCGAGTAAGAAAGTTCGTCAAACAGCTGTTTCATAGTTTTTCTTGTTTAAGCTTGATTATTTCGTTCGCTACAATTTTACCCGATATAATGGACGGGGGAACTCCGGGGCCGGGAACGGTCAATTGACCGGTATAGAATAAGTTTTTCAATCTTTTATTTCTTATCTTAGGTTTTAAAACCGCAGTTTGATAGAGCGTATTTGCCAATCCGTAAGCATTCCCACCATAGGCATTGTAGTCGGAAACAAAATCGCTGGCACAATAACTTCTTTTGTATTCGATCTTTGACCGTAAATCGGTTAGGCCTGTATGTCTTTCAATCCTTGAAAGCATTTCCGTTAAATATTTTTCCCGTTTAAATTCTCCATCGTTGATTCCGATCGCCAATGGCATCAGAAGAAACAGGTTCTCTTTACCGTGGGGAGCAACGGTATTGTCTGTTTTGGAGGGACAACAAGTATAAAACAGAGGTTTCTCGGGCCATTTTGTCTCGCCATAGATAGAATCAATATGTTCGTCCAGATCATTCTCAAAGAAGAGTGTGTGATGTTGCAGGTTGGGAATGGTTTGATCGATGCCCAAATAATAGATCAAACTTGATGGTGCAAATGTTCTGTTTTTCCAGTATGCTTCAGAATAATTTCTGTACTCTTTTTTTAAAAGCGTTTCTGTATGATGATAATCCGAAGAAGCAATTACAGCATCAAACTCATAGATATTGCCATTGATAGTTAAAGATCTTACCGTGCCGCTATCCGTGTTTATACATTCAACGGTTTTGTTGAAGTGCAAAACAGCGCCTTGCCTTTCGGCTACTTTTTTCATCGCCAGTACCAATTGATAAAAACCGCCCATCGGATAATGTGTCCCCAAAGCATAACCTCCATAATTCATCAAACTGTATAACGCAGGAATATTTTTTGGAGAAGCACCGAGAAAAATTACGGGAAATTCCATCAATGTCCTTAGCTTTTCGCTTTTAAAGTATTTGGCAACGTAGGTTCTGAAGCCCGTCAGCAAATCCAATTTAATTGCACTTTTAGCTATTTTTGGAGAAATGAATTCCGCCCAATTGTGGCACGGCTTATTCACGAAATTCTGCATTCCGACTTCATACTTGAATTTGGCCGATTGCATGAATTTTTCCAATTGTAGTCCTGCACCCGTTTCAATTTGTTCGAACAAGAATTTAAGTTCTTCTAGATTCTTGGGAACACTGATTTTGTCTTCTGAAAAAACCACTTCAAACTGCGGGTTTAACGAAATCAAATCGAAGAAATCAGAAATTTTGTAACCGAAATCGGCAAAAAAGCTTTCCATAATGTCAGGCATCCAGTACCAACTTGGTCCCATATCAAAGACGTAACCTTGTTCGGTAGAAAATTGCCTTGCTCTTCCTCCTGGTTGGTCGTGTTTTTCAAATACGTGAACCTCATTCCCTGCTTTTGCTATATAGGCCGCAGCAGACAGGCCAGAAAAACCAGAACCAATAACGGCTATTTTTTTCTTCATACTCCCCTATCTTTTAAGACTTCATTCAACAAATACTCGGACTCAATATTTTTATCATAGATCCGTTTATGAAAATCATCAAGCTTATTGAGCAACCTAATCAATTCCATTTTTTCGATATATGTTAAATTTCCTGTAACTATTTCAGTTGCTTTTCTGATTCTGTCCATTTGATTTTCTAAAACCTCAAGCCCTTTATTGCTGATGCTTAAAACTTTACTTCTTTTATCGATCTCGGAATCAGTTTGATTTACCCAGCCCTGAGCGATTAATCGATTGATAATTTTTATTCCGGCAGGTTTTTCATGAACATTCTTTTTTATCAAGTCCATTTTGGCCATTTCTCCGAAAGCTTTCAAGTTAATGAGGTAAATGAAATCTTCTTGTGTAGAAAAACTTGAACCGAATATTGCGGATTTTGAATAACTCTTGGCATATCGGTTCATATGGACAATTAATGTGCTAATTACACTTTCTGCACTACGTCCCTTTTCTTTTCCATCCCAATTAGGCTCATTATCTCTTTGCTCAGCTTTATAATTCGCAACTAACCATTGCTTAAAGCCTTCAATATCGTTAGGGAATATTCCGCTAGGGAAATTGTGTTCGTCAAATTCTTCAAGAAGATCGATAACATTTCGCAAAATATCGTATTTCATATCAAAATTAAAATACAAGTATACCAATAAAATATTAAAAAGTATAAATATATACTTTTTAATATTTATTTTGAACACGCATTCATACCCCATTCCCATATTACTTTTCACGGAAACAAAAGTTAAAAATAGATTTTCTCTTTATTTCGATATTTTGTAACTTGTGAAATACTGGGTTTTCTGGCTTTTCACTAACTAAAACATATAGACACGGATGGACAACACTTCCCCAAAATTTCAGCAGCCTGCTATTGGTTTACCTGTTGGCGGAGGAGCCATCAAAGGCTTGGGCGAATCCTATCAAACGTCAGGTTTTAACGGTGCTGGAAGCATGAACATTCCCATAGCGTTGCCTGAAGCGCGAGGTGTATCGCCACAGCTGGCATTAAGTTACCAGAGCAGTGGTGGCAACGGCAGCTTCGGAATGGGATTTAATATCGGTTTGTCAGCCATTACGCGAAAGACTAGCAAAGGTATTCCAAAATACGATGAGACTGATGTATTTCTACTGGATGAAGGCGAACTGGTACCTGTCATTGATGCCGAAGGTAAGGTACAGCGAATAGTGCAAGACGACTGGATCATCACCCAATACCGATCGCGTATCGAGGGTAGTTTTGCCCAGATAGAACATCATTGTCAAAACCATGGTGCAGAATCTTATTGGAAGGTCATTTCAGGAGATAACATAATGACAATCTACGGTCGCAATTCTGCTGCACGGATAGCCAACCCTACAGATTCCAGCCAAGTGTTCTGTTGGAAGCTTGAAGAAATGACCGATCCGAATGGCAACCGCATGCGCTATCACTATAAACCCGAAAACGGGGAAGGCATTCCGCTTGAATTGCTGCGAGAAGGTGCCTGCAACAGCTATCTGGATCGGGTAGAATACGGCAACTATATCATGGATGGTGAAGAATATTTCGCATTTCGTGTTCAAATGCAGTATTCCCCATTCGATCCCAAAAACCCTGCTGTCGTTCCAGACCTCTGGGAGGCTCGTCCGGACCCTTTTTCCTCATTCATCAGCGGATTTGAAGTCCGCAATTACCGGCTCTGCAAAGCCATCCTCATTTACCACCAATTTCAGGGACAATTCAATAACGAACCTCTATTATCCGCTGCCCTGCACCTTACCTATACATGTGATCACGGTACAGATTTGTCCTTTCTCACGCAGGCTAGGCAATGGGGTTATCGCATCAACAGCCAGGGCATTTACGAGTGCCTGTCCCTCCCATCACTAGACTTACATTACCGCAAATTCAAGCCAAGCGGACACCGCTACCAGTATCTTCAGTTGGAAGGAAACACCTCCCTTCCCGGTTATCTTTGGAGCGGCACGTTCACCGCTACAGACCTCTACAGTGAAGGTTTACCCGGCTTCCTGCTCAGCAGCGAACAAACCACACTCTATTGGGAACCCATGGGAGAAGGGATCTATCGTGGTCCCATCATTCCAGAAGCTTTCCCCCTAAACAAAGACCTGCAACAACAGAACGTAATACTCTCGGATATAGAAGGTAATGGCTATAAATCATTGGTTAGTTACCAACAAGGCATAGCGGGTTATCATACCGCCAGTTATCAAGGAAAGTGGGCACCGTTCGTGGCTTTCGAAGAGAACGCATTGGAGCTTACTGAACCCGAGGCGGTTCATGTTGACCTTACGGGCGACGGACTGGCGGATCTCGTGGTTTTTGACGGCACTTCGGTGCGCTGGTATCCATCCCTTGGCACTAAAGGCTATGGCAAAGCACATGAATGCACCCTGCCTACCGGCTTTCCGGCAACTCATCAAAGCTCAAAAGAAGTGTTCTTTACCTTCGCGGAATTTAATGGCGATGGTCTGGCAGATTATGTTCGCATCGCCAATGGCGAGGTTAAATACTGGCCCGGAAGCGGCTACGGCACCTTCGGCGAGGTCGTTCACATGCAAGGTGCCCCGGTGTTCAACAACGGGCTCGATGTCTCACGTTTACACTTGGTCGATATCGATGGTTCGGGAACGAATGACATCGTTTATATGGAATACGATCGGGCTATGATCTGGTTCAATCGTTCGGGTAATGGTTTTAGCCCTCCGATAGAAGTCCATCTTCCCTTTACCTATGATACCATCAGTGAAGTGAATTTCGCGGATGTGCTCGGTAACGGAACCCAATGCATGATACTGACCCGTATTGAGCCCGAAGTGGAGCATCTGTACTACGATTTTTCAGACGGCCATAAGTGCTATCTGATGAACTGTATAGAAAACAATGTGGGTGCACGGCACGAGATCAGCTATAGCAGCACTGTCCAGCAATACCTGGCCGATAAGCGCGCCGGACGGGTCGATGCTTCCCGCCTTTTCTTCCCAGTACAGGTAGTAAGCCACCACGCTACAATCGATCAGATATCACATGCCTTACACGTCTCGAAGTACGCTTACCACGACGGGTATTTTGATCCGGAAGAGCGAGTATTTCGCGGTTTCGGATTTGTGGAATCATGGGATACGGATCATTATCAATCTTTTGAGACCACGGCCCTTAAGCTGGACTTTAAGCCCGACACACTCAACAGGGATTTGCATGTACCACCTGCTTATGTTAAAAGCTGGTACCATACCGGTGCCTTTGCCAAGGCAGATACCATCGAAGCCCAGTATCGAAAAGACTATTATCAAGGTGATCCAGAAGCTAAATCGATCCCATCCAATAGTTTCTCGACCGCCTTTGAACAAGCAGATTCGGAAACACACCGACAGGGATTTGTAGCCCTGGAAGGTCAATTACTCCGACAAGAAGTTTATGGACTTGACGGATCCGATAAGGAGAGCGACCCCTTTACCGTTTCGGAGACACATACACATGTACGACTCGTACAGCAAAGGCATCAAAACCGCTATGCCGTGATCTTTCCTTATACCAGCGAGTCGATCACATATAACTATGAGCGCATTCACGAGGACCCGCAGATCGCGCATTCTTTCGAGTTGGAGATTGATGATTACGGAAATACCGTGCGCAGTGTTGCGATTAGTTATCCCAGGCGTCCGCAAGCAGATAAATGTGTATTCCCCGAACAGGAAATGACCCACATGGTCCTGAACCAGACGGCCTATGCCCGCCTTATCCGAAACGAACCGGACGAAGCACGGCAGCTTCTGGCTTGCCGATGGACAGGCGTAGCCTACGAGAACACCTCGTATGAGATTAAAACCACTAAATTACCTCCTGGGCAGCTCAGCTTTGAAGAAGTTGCAGATTGGGTTACAAAGGCCCTGCAAAATCCAATACCCTTCCACGAGGTCTTTGATCCAAACGATACTCCAGAAGCACGTTTGCTAAGCCAAAGCCGTACTTATTTTTGGAACGAGCGTCAAACCGACACCGGTACCCTTGGCGAATTAAGCTACCGCAATCTCTCGCATCACAGTGAAACGGCTATCGGCACCGCAGCATTATACGCTTCTGTGTTTGAAAACAAGGTAGATAATCAACTAATGACCGATGTATGCGGATACGTGCTGCAAGACGATATGTGGTGGTCGCATAGTCCAATTACAGTGTACTTCGATCAGCCAGAACAATTTTACCTACCCAGCGAAACGGTCAATGCAGCTGCAAAAGACCTTCCTCCCGATCCATTGACGGGGGCTAGCGAAAACGCACTCTATAGCAAAAGCAGCATAAAATACGATAGATATTATCTTTACAACACTTCCGTTTCGTCTTACTTGTCTGATACGATCGATTTGACCACAACGGCCGAAATCGACTACCAGGCATTGAAAACCTGGCGAGTAACCGATCCCAATCAAAATATAAGCGAGGTGCTTTTCGATCCCTTCGGACAGGTGATTGTTTCCACTACCTACGGACGGTTGCAGGGAAAAGCTGTAGGCAATAGCCCGCTCGCAGATTACCACATCCTTGCAGGCGAATTTGAAGAAATACTTGAAAATCCCGAAGCTTACCTACAGAAAACCAGTCACTTTTATTACTACGATCTCCACGCCTGGGCCGAGCGACAGCAACCCTTACGTTCGATTGCCCTGATCGGAGAAAAATTCTCCTCACAGCTGGCTGAACAAGAAGAAAATATCATTCAGATTGCCGTCGCTTACAACGATGGTTTCGGAAGAGCCATCGAAGTCAAGCAAAAAGCCGATGTGGGATTACAGATAGCGCAACGTTGGACAGTAACCGGACGAACCGTGTACAATAACAAAGGTCTACCTTCTCAGCAATATTTACCCTACTTCTCTGCTACACCAGATTACGAAGACCAACAGACCATCGAAATGGAATCGCTGGTACCGCCTCCATCCGTTCTTCATTACGATGCTTTAGATCGGCCGGTGCGCACTGACGATCCTAAAGGCTTTCACTCCAAGGTAAAGTTTACGCCCTGGAAGACAGAGACCTTTGACGCCAATGACACGGCAGCCGTTTCCACCTATTTCCAACAGCACTATGAAGACCTGTCTGGGCCCGAAAAGGATGCACTTGACAAAGCGCTGGTGTGTAGCCATACCCCTTCCATACAGATCATGGATAATTTAGGGCGTGTTACGCGAAATATTGAGAATAACCTTGGTATCGTGCGACTAGCACAGCTAAAAAAACTGACTACACAACACCAAACTACTGCAAGGGCACTGTTCGACCAGCTGATGGCACTCGGTATCCTCGAGCCCATGGGTGAGAGCGCTAGTGAAGGAATTTTAAGTGAGGCCACACTCCATTGGAATAAAGACCTAATAAACCGCATTAACCAGCAGTTTGGCCCCCTCGCTCCCAGCCTGCTTACCTTATTGTACAATGGGCGCATGACTACCCTGAATGTCTATGATATCCAGGGGCAAACCCTCTTCAGTATCGATCCGCGGTTATATTACCATAACCTGAACGACGGCGCAGCACGAAACAATCTCACCTATACCTACAATATGACAGGTGAAACGCTATATACCCAGAGCTGCGACGCCGGCGAGGCCTGGGCACTCAGCAATATTTTTGGTATGCCGGTTTGCAACTGGGATAGTCGCAGTTTCGTTATCAGTACCTATTACGACCGTCTCCAAAGGCCTTTACTCCGGCAGGTAACAGGAGGTGATGGCAAAATCTCTCTAAATAATATTACGCAGAGAACGATATATGGAGAAAGTGCTCCAAACGCCATTGAAAACAACCTCAGGGGGCAACTCCTGCAATCCTATGATGAAGCCGGCCTAGCTACAACAAGTGGTTACGCACTAAGCGGTCAGCCGTTAGAAGTTATCCAACAACTACGTGCTGACTATAGCAACGAAGCCAACTGGACTACAGAAGCCTGCGAAGCTGTCGCAAAAGAAGAGACATTCATTACCATTACAGAAAGCGATGCGTTAGGCCGGCCTATTTGGCAACAGACCCCAGATGGAAGTCTCTGCGAACCCACTTACAATCAAAGGGGATATTTCAAGGCTACACAGGTCGTACTGGAACAAAGCCCGCCTCAAGTCATCGTGAATAACGTGGAATATGATGCACAGGGCAATCCGGTTGAGATTAATTACGGCAATGGCATCACGACGCGCTATGATTACGAAGCCAGTACGCAGCGAATGATCAGGTTGCGGAGCTATCGGCGTTCAGAAAGCCCCAGCGAGGATGATCTTGTACAAGACCTCCGTTATTGGCATGATCCGGTAGGCAATATTACTTCCAAGACCGATCAGTCGTGGTCGACCGTCTTCAGTGCCAACCAACAAGTTGATCCGCAGAACGATTATGCCTATGATCCGTTATATCGCCTTATTCGGAGTACAGGACGACAGTTGAGCTACACCGGCGCAGTCCCACCCGATGAAAAATGGATCACCGACAAAGGTATCGGGCTCCAAACCGCCAATCCGGACGATCTGAACCAGCTGGAAAACTATACCGAACGCTATGCTTATGACTTTGCAGGCAACCTTACTAGCCTACAGCACAGCGCGGCACATAAGTGGACCTACCGCTTTAGTATCGCTTCAGACAGCAACCGGTTGGCAGATACAGATTATGACGCCAATGGAAACTCTCGCTCCCTTGATCATTTGCAGCACATGTGTTGGGACTACCGCAATAACCTGGCTTCTGCGGATATTATCGCACGAAAAGAGCGACCTTCAGACATCGAATACTACCTATATTCAGCCGGCGGCACGCGTTTACGCAAAGTAAGCGAGCGACTCGCTGCAAACGGATCGATAGAAATAACCGACACCATTTATCTGGGCAATTACGAAAGGAAAACAATAAGTGTCAAAACACAGGATACGTCTACCCTCCTGTTGCAGCGTGATACCATTAGCGTAGACGGCCCCGGCAACGCCAGTTGCCTCATTCATCATTGGCCGATTGACGTCCGCAAGCGCGAAACCAATCGGGAAGGCAAACGACAATTGCGTTATCAGTTGGGCGATATGCAAGGCTCCGTGAGCCTTGAGCTCAATCAAGAGGCACAGCTCATTACCTATGAAGAATATTTCCCTTATGGCAACACCGCTTTTACCGTGGGTAAAAACCAAATCGAGGTAACACTAAAGACGTACCGTTATTCCGGTCAGGAACGCGACGCCACAGGCCTATATTACTACGGCGCCCGGTACTACCCTCCTTGGCTCTGTCGCTGGCTCAACCCAGACCCGGGCGGTACAATTGATGGTTTGAATCTTTATGCTTTTGTGGGCGGGAATCCGGTGACCTACGAAGATAATGGAGGGACGGTCTCAACCCGTTCCAAAATCTCCGCTGGTAAGGAGCCACTGAGTGAAGGGATTCCAAATACGCGAAGGGCCGTTTCAGGAAAAACGAGTGGGCCGAAGTCTATACATGGAGAAATAGTGTCTGGGCTTATGCCCCAGGAAGAGATGCACAAAAAGAGTGAAGCACTTGGAAAACAAATCGCCAATGAGATAAATGAAAGTACAATAGATCATCTCCCGGAACTGGAAGAAATGAACAGGCAATTCACTGCAAAAAAATTAAAGTATAGTATGTCTGTTCAGGATGAGGACACGATTACGGCAGCTATTGGGCATGGCTTGGCGGGTAAACAGGAAGAATTCAATGCAGCATGGCATAAAGCCGAAAAAGGAATGGATGAAAATTTATCAACCATAACGATGTTCTATATATTGAAGGGTGCCGGCTCTGTAGCACTCAATGTCGACAAGAAACAAGAACTTACAGAAGCCGCGCGAGTAGTATCTCAATTCCGCACGCTTACGCATGAAACGGGATATAGTACCGCGGATGGAATGGCGCAACATCCTACGTCAGTAGGAAAAGAATATTGGGGACCGTCAGCAACACACCATGGGACCTGGGACAAGGTAAGGAGACATGATGTTATATTGCACGGAGAACGAACCAACAGGAAAGGTGTTTTCAGATTAATTGAAATGGGGGCGAAAGGTGCCACTCATACCTTGGCTTATGGAATGGCCCCTGCAACCGCTTCCAATGTCAATGTACTATCAGGAATCTCAGACGATGCAAAAGAGAAGCAGGTTCTAAGGAGGGAAGTTATAAAAAAAATTACTCGGATTTCCAGAAGATTTTACGGTAAACGATCCCCCCAACCCTTCAATGCAGCTTGGAAGCCGAGCCGAGACCGGGGAGGAAGTCCACCTAGAAAAAAAATAATAAAAAAAACACCCACAACTGTATGACGACAATTTAAAATCATGATAGCATCAATTTTCACCACCTTCCTTAACAACAACCCTAACTTCAACTGGGAAACCAATAACCTGGCCCGTCCAACAATAGCAGATGCACAGAACTGGCAAGATCTGGAAAAAGAAACGCTTTTGCCAGAATTACAGACCTTTCAGCGCTTGCTTCGCATCTACCCCCAAGCAGACGTTGCACAAGCATTGATGGAAGCAGGTTTCCACTCGGCGCACCAGATCGCATTTTCCTCTCAGGAAGCTTTTACGGAGCAACTTATGCCGGTACTTGACCAACTGGATTCAGCACAGAACACAACAGCATTGGCCCAAACGCTCTGGGAGAATAGCCGCAGAATTAGTGCGCAGGTGAATCAATTGGCAATGGTTGCCCTTCCAAAAACCGACGGACTGGCGGTATTGAAACACGAAACAGGAGTTAATACTTTTGAGGCAGACCTGCCTTCCTGGAACGAACTGTTTGGTCCGCAGTATTTCTGTGAATGTGAAGAATGCCGTTCGGTATGGGGAGCCGCTGCTTATTTCACAGATCTTATGCGGCTCATCGATCAATATATCACGCAGCCAAGTGCTGATTCTATTCCTAAAGGATTAAGCTTACCCGAAAGGCGTCCAGACCTATGGAACATGACCTTAAGCTGTGACAATACCTACAACGAAAAAAGCTATTTGACATTGGCTAATAAGGTCATGGAACAAAAGATAACGAGTGATCTAGATATGCCGGTAGGTTTAGCATTAGCCATCGCTACCTACCCTTTTACCCTTCCCGCCAACTTGCCCGAAGAAGAGATCCTAGCCTATTTAAAGTTCTTTAAACTCAACTTGCCTGAAGTCTATCGGCGTTTTTGGGCAGACGAATTACAGGTGGCCCGAGCTTCCCTGGGACTGTCGGTAAACCAGCTGAACTTGCTTACGAAGGACTCTTCCCCGTATCTCCAGTCCGTCTACGGCCTGTACCCGAATGAATCGGCGGAGCAACTGGCACAGACAAAATTCTTCCTGCAAAAGACTGGGTTGGACGGACAACAGCTGGATAAACTCATTTATCAAGGTATAGACAGGCAGTCCGTATCATTTGGTGCACTAAAATTCGATCCAACTATCAATAGCCAAACGGTTTCTATCGCCCAAAGTGATGCGCTGGATGACGCCCTCACCGGAAATCAAACGATTCTTTTCTGGGTAAAGGCCGATGCTTATGGCGGTTTGTTAATGGACAAGGGTTACTATAACCAGTTTGATATTTACCTTGATAAACCACTAAAGGGATTGTCATATCGATACGGACCTGGAAATGAAAACAAAGACTATCAGAATTTCTGTATAAGTGATGGATTCGTCTTGGGAGAATGGATACACGTAGCATTTGTGCGTGATATGGATAATAAGGAACTGAAAGGCTATTTCAATGGCCGCCTTTCTGGAGATCCCGTTCCCTTAACGTATTCCATTGTAGGAAAAGGCACAAACAGTCTTTCAATCGGAAAGAAGTACACTGAAAATCTATCGGCCGCAATGGGCCAGGTCAGCATCTGGTCACGTGTATTGGGTCAAGAGGAAATTCATAAAGCCATGCAAAGTGGATTACCATCAGACAACAGCCAATTAATTGGGTATTGGCCACTATCTGAAGGTGAAGGAACAATCGCGCATGATGAAAGTGGTAATGGGTATGATGGCACTTTGACAAACTTTCCCGATTTAGCAAGTAGCTGGGTTACTAATATAAATATTCCTTTGAAAGAACAATACCAAGGAAAGGTACCAAGTCGCTTTTTTGTCAATCAACTCCTTCCGGAGGATACCTATCTTCACATCGTTGACAGGGATATTGAACAAAAACAAGTGTCACTCATTCAGTCACGGACTGGGAATGGAACGTATAGTATACCCGGTAACGATACTTTCGACCGCTTGCAACGCTTTATCCGCTTGGCACAAAGCATGAAGTGGAACTTTGCCGATCTGGATTGGGCCCTGTGCAGCTTGAAGGCAACCGATATCACCGAAGGTGTCATCAAATCCTTGGCATTGGTGAATCAGCTAATAACGCAATTCGCCATGCCGATAGATGAGGTAGTTGCGTTGTTTTCTGATATAAAAACCATCGGACGTGGACAGGAACCGCTTTCCAAAACCCTTTTTGATCGCACGTTCAACCAACCACAGGTCTTTTATAATCCTGACGGTGGCCTCGCGGCTCCTTATCATCCGCACTATAGTAGAAATCCATTGTTTGTAAGTGATATACTGGTTTGGAATGCCTTGCCGAACATGGATACAACGGGTACCGATCAAGATGCAACGATACGCGCGCGCCTGCTGGCTGCATTACAACTAAAGGATGCGGACCTGAGCCTACTGGTGGAATTTCTGGACACCCATGCCTTGTGGTCAAAAGACGGAGTAGACGCAGGGATCAATCAGTCGGCTAACTCCGTTTACCTTACGGTACAGAATATCAGTTTATTATACCGCTATGGCCGTTTAGCAAGAGCCCTTAAAATGCCTTTGCCTCACCTGATCGCCTTACTACCCGTCTTATCGGGGCTTTCAGATACTTTCCTCTCAACTGTAAACGACGTCATTGCGATCACTGAACAGGTGAAGATGGTGCGTGCTTCAGGATTGAGTATGGCCCAGCTTGAATATATTCTAAATCCGGATTTGAAGCTGCCCGCTACACTTAAAGAAGAATTGGACAAGCTTTTGGTCCAAGCGCAGGAACAATTGCTTAGTATCGCATCTACTGTATTGCTGCAACCGACCGACCTGTGCAGCGATCTCATCAGCAGCACAGATGCCCAAGAAATCTTTGCTTACCTGCGGGATCAATATTTCGTAACGGCTGAGGGAGCCATCCTGAATATCCGTCCCCTGGACCAAGTGAAAGAACTAGACACCCTGCAAACGAATACATCAGGCAAGTACCTGTCCGATGGGTTGCAAAATCGATTGCAAGACCAGGAAAGCAGCTTACAGAAGAACGTGACGCAAAGAAGGGGCCGGATAATGGAAATACTGGCAGAGAAAACAGCGGCTCAGCAGAAATTGGTAGAACAAACACTGGCGCAGGCCTTCCATGCCGATAACCATTCAACAGCTACCGCCCTTGTCTTGACTGAAAGACAATTGCCTTCAGTCTTGGTTTTCGATCATAAGCAAGCACAGGTGGTTCGCGTACCGTGGAGTTCATCTCTCAATCCCGACTCTACTACACTCTCGTTCTGGGTTTGCCTTCACCAATTATATGATGTAGACAATCACTTCATAACGCAGACATTTTTCACTAATAAACAGGATGATATGGGTTTCTCTGTCGGAATCATTAATGATTCAGGGCAGGTTAAGCTCCATGTATCTTTTAATGGAAAGGATGATAAAAGAAACTGGATTCCTGAGCCAAATACCTGGTATCATTTGGTGGTATCTATTGGAAACCTTTCCAACAATACAGCTGAATTGAGCATCTTTATCAACGGTCGGCCACTTGCAAAGCAAGGATTTGATGTGGTCTTCCATGCATCAAGCGAAACTTCTTCTACTGCTACTTACCTTGCATCAGAACAAGGAGTTAAAAACTTCATGAATGGATCACTTGCTGATGTCTGCATCTACAGCGGAATAATTCAAAATGAAGCGCAGGCTTTGGCAATGATGAATACAGAAGGTCCTTTACCTGAGATGAAAGCGCAATTGGGAGCATCGTGGCCTATGCATGGGTGGGAAAATATTCCTACCCTATATGACTGGAGTGGGTATGCCAACCACGGGGATATTTCTGGAGTAACGATGCCGGTAAGCGACACCTATAATCCACGTCTGCTGTTGACCAATAATACGAATTCTAAGACAAACGCAGCCAGACGAACACTCCTACACACCATTCATCAAAACCTATTTTGGATGGTGGGATTGAGCCTGTCTCCGTCCGAAACCCAAAAGATTTCGCAGAATCCGAAACCTTTTGGGATAAATAGCATGCGCTATGGATTCCGTTTTCGCTTCAGCGACTTAATGGCGCTATCGCTTTACCAACGTCAAAATCAGCTTTTACGGGGCACCGACAAAGCCTACCTCAATTACCTGAACCTATCGGCAAATGTCAACGACATGCGTGTTGACAACAAGGCAGCAGTCGATAAACGCAGCGCCTTGGCTACCCTCGCCGCATGGGATCCCATTCAGCTGGATCAACTGATCAGCGAGAGTCCCGGCAGTAATCAGTCACAAGATAACCTGGAAACAAAATATGACTTTAATACGGTTTGGGGCGTGCAGTCGTTAATTGATGCGTTCGCGGTCAGCAATACCGTAGGAACTAGCATTAACGTTCCGCTCGCACTCGGAATGCTTAGCAGTCAGGCTGTTTCAGCTGATGACTCCTCTTGGGAGCAATATATAAGCTTATCGGAGTCAATTAAGAACGCCCCTGCACTTCATGAAAAAGGAGAATCAGCGGAACAAGCTCTGGCTCCAATCCGTCAAAAGTTTGAAGAGCGCAAGCGCGATCTGCTGAGCAGCTGGCTGCTTTGGGAACTGGGCGAAGATTTCGGAGATCTCCACACATTGGACGATCTCTATGAGTTCTTACTGATTGATGTACAAACCGCTGGTTCGGTAGAGATATCACCGCTTAAACTGGGTCTAAACTCACTACAACTGTATGTGCAACGGTGCATGAGCAATCTTGAAAACAGAACGGTTTGCAATATCCCAAAAGCCTGGTGGAGCTGGATGAGCAATTACCGCGAATGGCAGGTCAACCGTGAAGTATACCTCTATCCAGAAAACTATGTAGATCCCGCCTTGCGCAAACTACAGTCGCCTCTCTTTAGCGATTTGGTAACACAGGTCAAACAAAGCCCCGTCACCGAAGAAAGTGCTACCCAGGCATACCTCAACTACCTGAATGGCTTGAAAGACATCGCCAACCTGGATATTATAGATAGTTGTGCATGGCCGATAGAACCCTTTCCCGGAAGCACGGATAAACCTTCCTACCGCCGGCTTGCTCTCTTTGGCCGCACTAAATCAGACCCCACCACCTATTACTGGCGTCAGGCTATAGTTCCCTACGGTGGGGAGACAGACCCAAACGAAAGTCACATTGCATGGGCACCATGGCAAGCTTTGGGGGTAGCAATCAATGCAAATTATATTACGCCGGTGCGAGCCTTTGGTAAAATGTTCGTGTTTTGGGTAGAACAGCAGCAATCAGCTTCCAATTACAATGGTGTCAGTTATCCCTATATCACCGCCACCATCTATTATGCCTTCCAGAAAACCGGCTCAGAATGGAGCAGCCCGCAAACGCTGGTGCGCGACTTGGTAATCAAAGCCATGAATCAGAATGGGGAGGCTATTTCGTACAATAATGCACCAACACTGTTTGGATTTGATGAAACAAGCGAGTACGAAAAGACAAAAGCATGGCAAAAACCACAGGTTTGGTCACTCCCTGCCAGTGGATCGCAACCGTCACAGTTGCTCATAACAATCGGAGATTATGTTGTAAATGGGGTATCCAATGCAAGTTCCGGTTACAGCCCGCTAACGCGAGAGCAAAAATTAAATAAGCAGACTCTTTCTGATGCATATGAACGGGCAAAGGAGATAGCGCCGAACTGCACAACAGTTTTTCCCGGTTTTTTACTTAGCTCCAGTTTAGCATCACGTGAGGTGTACCTCAACATCAGTCCCTTCAAGAACACGGTGGCCCGACCGCTGACGTATGACAACAAACATACAGGTAACCCCCAACTTTATTTCAAGGAGACGAAACTGGCCTTACCAAACCTAGACATCCCCTTACCTTATATGTTCCAGCAAGCCGATAATCCAAGCTTATACAACGCCCTCATCAATCAAGCTGCTACTCTACATGGAACTTTTTCATATGTCGACATCAAAGGTCCCGGCGGGAGCGACGTAAGAGCGGCTGCTTACGATGGAAAAGGCAATTGCCTATTACTCAAGCCTTCGGAGCAAAGCGCCTCGACCCTATTTTCTGAATTTACCTTTTCCTGCTGTTTTAAATCAGAAGGAAGCACTAGCAACCCATATCAAACGATTTTTGACTCGCGGAACAGTGAATATACCAAGGGCGTTACGCTGTATCTTAATTCGAGTAAGAAAAACATCGAACTCTTTAACTATCATGATGGTACTGTCACCTTGAACAGTTTGTCTTACGAAATCGTATACCAGGTTTGGTATTTTATCGAAATACACTGTAGCCAGAAGTACCAGAAAGTTTCACTCTATGATGAACATTTAAATCTTTTAGGAACCTTAATCGAAACCAAAACCTATACACCAACCGATTCTGGGATCATTCAGATTGGAGCTGGTAATTCGGAAACTGGTACTCCAGGCAATTATTTTTTCGGATATATCTTGGAGCCCACATTTTGGCAAGGATTTCCGATATACCCAACACTACGTTTTTTACCAGGAACTCCCGCTACCCTGGCATTAAGCAATTTACCCGCCCCTCCTTGCTCCCGAAGTGTACAAGGTCAGCCGGGCTGGTTCCTTTGGGATAATGACCACACTAGCTTTTTGGCCATTCCACAAAAGTTTCAACCTGCTTTGCAAGAGATCATACAGGTAAATTACGCTGGAGACAAAAACATGGTAGAGATCACTGGCATAGCAGAAGATAGCGCGGAAGAACGCGCAGATCCTCCAGTATTTAATTTCATGAACCTCTCGACGAGTGTAGTAGAAACCATGCTCGAAAAAGTATTCTCCGGCGGATTAAAAGAACTCCTACAACCCGCCTCGCAATATCTAAGGGAAATTGACTTTGATCAGTACCAGCCTACTTCGGCAGTAGTCGCTCCGGCAACTGATCTCATGGATTTCAATGGCGCCTATGGCCCCTACCTCTGGGAACTATTTTACCACATCCCCATGTATATGGCCAAACAGCTGC
The DNA here is from genome assembly GCF_014692505.1 of Sphingobacterium arenae. GTDB lineage: Bacteria > Bacteroidota > Bacteroidia > Sphingobacteriales > Sphingobacteriaceae > Sphingobacterium > Sphingobacterium arenae. The sequence continues at coordinate 681,456 of NZ_JACNYK010000002.1, forward strand.
AAGCCGATCTAAGGTTCAAAGAAGCCATTCAATGGTATGAAGTCGTTTTCGATCCCACTGGGTCGGGAAGAAAATTCAATGGCATATCTGCCTTTTGGCCACTGACTATGGAATCTGTGTCGGTGCATGAAAATGGGAGCTATGGCACCGCTGATCTGCAAGGCAATCATGACCTAGCATGGTCTGGCGGTTTAACGATGCCAGAAGGAGTTCTGCCGCGCACCAGCAATCACTTCGGTCCGGGAAGAATGTATATGGATTTTACTCAAGGGGGCTTTGAGGGGAATCCCGTAACTGGCAAGGGGGAAGCATTTACAGTGGAGTTCTGGATCGCGCTCAAAAGCGAAATGAGTTCAGACTCACAGAAGATCATTAGTCAGAAAACCCCCGATGGAACAAGCGGATGGCACATTTCAGTGAAAGGAGGTGAAGTTTGCAGCATTGACACTTTGGTCCAAAGTACGTCAGCGACTTATACCTCCACTGATGTCATTCCCGTTAGTACTTTAACTTGGTTTCATGTGGCTGTAACCTGTGACCCAGCTTATTTTCATATGGTTATCTATATTAATGGAGCTAAAGGCACGGAGTTAACATCAGACAGTCCTATCACCTTTAGCGATGGAGCGTCCTTTAATATCGGGGCATCCACTGGATCGGTTAATCCTTTTAGCCAATATCTTGCCAATATTGTCGTTTGGAATCATGTGCGCAGCCAAGAGCAGATCCGGCAAGATATGGCTATGCTCCGTTATTCAGATGGACGCACACCGCTTTCAGAGCAGATGTATTACCTGTTGTTCCGTCCCTTCGGCATACCAGATATACAGACACAATACGATACCTTGGTGAACGAGCCGCAGCAGGTATTGCTGTATGAGTACGATCCATATGATCCAAATGCTATTGCGAGCCAGCGTCCCTCCGCCCATAAAAAAGCAGTGGTGATGCAGTACATAGACAACCTGATCCAGTATGGAGACAATCTTTTTGGGCAGAATACGTGGGAATCCATCAACTCGGCTACCCTATGCTACATCACGGCTTCCAACCTATTGGGACGTAAGCCCCGCGCTAAAGCAGTCGAAAACACAGAAGTGGACTACACCTACGGTCAACTGGCCGAAGGCAGTGCACAAGGACAGGTTCCACAATTCTTGATTGATATGGAGCCCGAAATCCCGCCAATACGCAATGCCGCATCAAAACCAGAAGCCCTCGAATTGGCACTGGCACAACGGCATAGCATCATGAATGCTTACTTCTGTATACCGTCAAACACAGCACTGTTGAACTACCGGGAAACCATAGATGATCGTTTGTACAAAATCAGGCTTGGACTAAATCTTGGTGGTCAGCCGAATGAGCTCGCCCTATTCGAGCCACCGATTGATCCAGAAAGTGCTACACAAGCCGCTGCACGGGGCTCAGACGTGTCGGCGAGTAGCTCGGCCAGTCAGGCTATTCCTCACTACCGTTTTAGCTATCTGATCCAATTGGCCAAAAACTTTGCCGCTGAGGTTAACCAATTGGGTAACGCCTTGTTGAGTGCCCTCGAAAAAGAAGATGCAGAATACCTGGCTATGCTCCGGGAAACCCAAGGGAAGACCCTCCTTACGATGACGAAACAAATGAAGGTAGACCAAGTGAATCAGCTCTACGCCCAACAAAGCAGCCTGCAAGAGAATCTACAAGCTGCTAAGACCCAGCAACAAACCTACCAGCAATGGATTGATGCCGGTTGGAACGACTGGGAGATTGCTCAATTTGCCACAGAGGGATCCGGTATAGGGCTTAGTGAAGTAGCTGCCATTATGACCTTTGCCAGCTCCCCGATGTACCTGTTCCCAGTCATCTTCGGATTCGCGGCGGGCGGAATGAACTTTGGCGGGTCTTTTGAAGCTGCAGGCAGGGGGATTGGAGAAGAAGGTGCTATTCTCGCCCGGATTGCTTCCCTCCTAGCCATGAAAGGGAACTTTGAGCGGGTCAACAATGAATGGAAGCTTCAAATGCAATTGGCTGAAAATAACATAAAAAGTACCGAATCACAATTACAGGCCATACAGTTCGAAATTAACGTGGCCTTACAGAATGATAAGCTCAACCAAACACAAATCCAGCAGGCAGATGAGGTCATTAACTTTCTGCAGACTAAATTTACGAACCATGAGCTATATCAGTGGATAAGCGGACAGCTGTCTACGATTTACTTCCAGGCCTACAGTGTTGCATTGAACATAGCCAGAATGGCTGAAACGGCTTATCAGTATGAAATCAATACCGAGAGCCACTTCATCAGCGATAGTGGCTGGAACAGCTTGTACAAAGGCTTACTGGCGGGAGACGCCTTGACCCAAAACCTACAACAATTGGAACAGGCTTATGTGCAGGGCAACAGGCGTCCATTGGAGATCGAAAAAACCATTTCACTTTTGCAGCTGGCACCCGAAGAACTTCTGCGCTTGAAAGACACGGGCACTTGCCGGTTCAGCTTAACAGAAAAACTCTTTGACCTTGATTTTCCCGGTCATTATTGCCGCAAGATCGCTGCTATTTCCGTCACCATTCCTGCGGTGGTTGGCCCTTATCAAAACCTGCATGCTACGCTCACACAAATCAGCAACCAGGTATTGGTCAGCGCGAGCGAGGACGGCGTAAAATACCTGTTGGGTGTAGATGAACAGGCACCTGATACATTGTGGACCAACCGCAATAACAACCAAGCCATCGCCATCAGCACGGGCACTAGCGACAGCGGATTATTCCAATTGAACTTCAATGATGAACGCTACCTGCCTTTTGAGGGTACGGGAGCTGTTTCAGATTGGCAGCTCGACTTGCCCAAGGCTAGTAACCAGTTTAATTTCGAAGCCATTTCGGATGTTATTATCACCTTAAAATACAATGCCTTCGATGGTGGCGCTGCATTCCGAGAGAAAGTAATCAACATTAGCGATGGCAATACTCGTCCTTTGCAAGACTACAGTGCCACAAAATTCGTCAGTCTGCGGCAGTATGATAATAGTGCTTGGGTGAAATTCCTGAACCAGCAGAACAGTACGGTGAACCTGGTGCGCCAGCTGTTTCCTCCCAATGTGTCTGGACTTGGCATTGACCTAACTCAGGCTGTACTCTACCCAGTGCTGGGCGGTGAAGAAACCTACTCCGACTTTCAGGATCAGGTCAGTCAACTTAAGCTTGTCGCTCCTGAAAGTTATAACGCCAGTGATCCTTTTTCCGATCCGAAGCTTGCGCTCACGCTTTCCGCAGAGATTTCCGACGATTCAGGTTTCTTAAAAGATGGAAAGATCAATCCGGCACTGTGGAAGGATCTTATCCTTGTGTTTCCCTATACGGCAACGTTGGATTGGCAAGGACCGGAAAGTACGAAGACAAAATTGCCTTCAAAAATTAAATCTAATTTTTAAGATGCTTAATTACATGGCTCACAAATTGCAATGTTATATGTATACCACTGTAAAGCGTATTGAAATGTGGTTGGCTCCTCCATAAATCTCTACAACTTAAACAATTTGACAAATTTGTATGTTGTGTAAGTGTATGAAAATATTATGGCTCTTAACACAGCAAACGAGGAATAAGATTGTAAAAAAATGAGATTTGTTCAGCTTACACATGAGGTTTTGCGCGAACTGAAAGCACAGGGATATACCGCGCTTCATTCGCCATCCCTGTTGGTAAACGACAATCCGACGTGGGTACCGGTCAAAGTTGACCTTGGAGAGCTGTTTGATTTGGATAACGAAATGCTGGAAAGGATAAGTAGACCAGCACATAAGCAGCACTTTCTAGTGATCGGTGATGCCTTACAGAACATCAGGGAAGAGGATTTGATCGGCTCTGTTTGGGTATAATAAACCTCACGTCCGGTAGACGCGGGGTTCAGTATGTCGCCTGATACCTACTTCAGACGACATCACTATTTAATCAATACGCATCACGATACCCGATATAGATCCACCCAAATGATTTTATCGATTCATTTGCAAAACTTCCTTCGCTGTTGGCTTCGAAAGACGTAAAAAAGTTTAAATTTTTTGCTTAGCTATTTCTCAAGATAAACATATTCTTGAGATAAGGAATAATTAAAGAATAATAGAACGGAATCCCTCAATCGGATTCGAATATTTATTTCCTCACCCTACTCCGAAAATACCGCTCCGTCTCCTTATCCATAAAGTACACATAACAAGCTTTCATTCCACGTCCTAATAATACGCGGTACGTATTCTTGACCAGCTGCACAAAAACCTCACTGCCCTTCACCTGCCCATCGTGCGAGTTTTCAGGGAACCCCTCCCATTCGCCGGTATCCGGGTTATATTTAAGGTCGTTACCAAATATGACACCGGCATAGTCGAATTCAAATCCTTGTGCCGTATACACACAGCCTACCTGATCGATACCTGCCTCGTCATAAGCCCAATATTGTGATTTAGGAATACCACGGCGCATACCTTTGGTGCTCTCGTCTGCATTCCACGGGCGGATATAATCACCCACAACAACATCTTTGTGCAATTCCCCATCGGCATCGGCCTGCTTTGTCCACGGCCAACAGAACCCTGCCATCACCCGGCCGGTATAACCTTCTTCAACCTTCTCCCGAATCGCCTGCTCCAAAGCATGCGGGCTGTCCATAATACGGAACTCGAAGGCATCCTCCTGCCGCCACTCTGTCGTGGCTGTCTGCCGGATATGAAGCGTATGATCTATCCACTGGCTGTATTTTTCTGAGCCGCCGTTACGGAACTGCGATTCCAGATCGTATTCATACACGGTGCAGCCCATCTTTTCGGCTTGCGCACGGATAAAACTGGATGAGCCGATTTCTCCTCTCCGCACGGCTTGATAATCGTCGATAAAGAAAACGCATATGCGGCCGGCATGGAGTAAGTCTTCCACTTGTAGCCTGCCGGTTGATTTGGCATAGCGTACCTGTGTTTTCTCACGAATACGATGCGCCTCATCCATCAACAGGACGTCAATGGCATTTGGTGTCGCACCACCGTAAGACAAGAAGTATTTGAGGAGGCTAGCGGAATCCTTGCCCAATATCTTGCGCAGCGTCTCGGTAAATGATCTGGAGCCTGTGGCATAGTGGGTGTTGATATCCAACGCGGTGAGATCGGCCAATAGCTGCAACCCTACGACGGATTTTCCGGTGCCTGCGCCTCCTTTGACGATGATGGCGTATTTATCCTGCCCTTTGGTTTTTCGGGCCAGCGACATGACCGTATCGTATACGATAAGCTGTTCGTCCAGCAGGATATAGTCTCCTTTAGCCTTTGCCCTGCCAAATAGTTGCAGCTCGCCGTTAAGTTTTTGCTTGATCACGTCGGACACCTGCTTGAGCAATTTCTTCGACGGACGCAGTTTGCTGTGTTCGACTTCGTCGAGGATGGTCATCCCCTCGCCTGCCCCGACACGGTTGTGTATAAATGCGGAAAGCTCTTCGCGATCTTCTGCTCCATACACCGGAAACCGGTCAATAGCTTCTTGGAAACGGTTATCGAGCAATGTCTGATCGGTGGAGATGCTGTAATTGTGCAGGTAGCTACAGGCAGACAGTTGAATAGGTTTCGTTTCTTGATAAAAGGCGCTATTGTTCTCTTTGAGGTAGTAGAGATAGTTGCCGACCTGTATACTGGGGTGCAATACTTGCCGGTTGCCGCCACCGACCCAAGTTAGTACGTAATCGCTATCGTAATCGGTAAAGTTGCATTTTTCCCATTGCTTGAGTTCGATGATAACGGCCTGTTTTTGGTGCTGCTCGTCATGCCCGTAGATGACCACATCGATCCGCTTGGCGCTGAGTGGAAGTTTATACTCGACCATGATGCCCTGGTCGCTCAGGTTCTGGCGTTCGAGGATATCGGACAGGCGGAACAGCGAGTTGCGCCAGGACATGATTTCGTTTTGGGAGGGATGGTACCCAAACTGCTGCAGGAATTGCTCGCGGAGTATATCGGCAAGCTTGTTCTGGATATTTAATTGTATAAACTCGGTTGCTGACCCGGCGTATAGCTTCATAGTTCGTTGTATTTTTTGGCTGTTCCTTTGGCTTTATCGACGGGATATTTCTCGTCGTTGCGCTTGATCTTGTCTTCGATGATCTGCTGGATGTCGAGCCCATGTTTATCGGCCAGTAAAAGGGCGTACATCAGCACGTCCGCCAGTTCTTCTTTCAGCTTTTCGGGATGGGCGTCTTCGTTGCCTTTCCAAAGAAATAGTTCCAGCAGCTCGGAGGCTTCTATGCTGAGGGCTACGGCGAGGTCTTTGGAATTGTGGAACTGCTGCCAGTCGCGGGCGTCGCGAAAGTTCCTGATCTGCTGCAAGAGTTGTTCGATATCTGTCATGGTGTGCTTCAAAAACGGCTTGATGGCTAAATTTACGAATTTTGTGGGAGTATTGGGGATGAAAATTTACAGAAACATTTTCACTAATATTTCCTACTTTTAAAGAGGTAAAGGAAATTATGAATTATATCCAAAATCAACTAAAGAAAATTTCGCTATATGAAACCAGATAATTTGACTGAATTTACTGATGATCAGCTATTCCAAAAAATGAAAAATATCAAGAATAACAAAATAATAAACGCCGTCATCGTTGGAGCCACCGTGGGGATTTTCTTTTTTGGAGTAATGAAAAATGGACTGGGGCTGTTTACGTTTTTTCCTTTAGTTATCGGATATCTGGTCATTAAAAATTCAGCAGGGGATAAAATTATTGAACAGGAAATCCGTAAAGAAATGCAGTCTAGGGATTTGGTGTAAAATTTCATTAAGGTAACAACACCGTATAACAAGGATGAACAATCTATGCTACCAGAGTTTATATAATGCGTTTAGAAAGAAACCAGGAATGGATCGATAGAATGAAAAATAGCAAACGACTGAAGTTGACAACCATGCAGGCTTTTACGCATTATCAAATTGTGTTCTTTTTTTTATTTATCGTTCTCTTGACAGCATGGAACTTATTTGAAATTTATGTAACCGATACCTATTCCGGCGTTCGAACAGGTGAAGAGCTGCTTATCGTCGCGTTGCCGTTTTTATTGTTAGCCGGATTATTTGCTTTTGTTCAGCATAGACGGCTTAGATTCAAAGAGATTGATGCTGCTCTCACCGAAGAACAATTTCAAGAGGTTGTTCAGCGGACTGCGAAGGACTTATCGTGGCGTATTGACAAGAATAATAATACATTTTTTAGAGCACATAGATCTTGGAATTGGACAGGGAGCTGGGGCGAAATGGTGACGATTATAAAATACAAAAACCATCTTTTGATAAACAGCATCTGTGACCCAGACTACGTAAGTTCTATTATTTCTTATGGTCAGAACAAAAAGAATATTGATGTATTCAAAAAGAACTTGACAGACGTTTTAAACAATACGCCGATAGAAGTCAAAATTGAAAAAGTAAACAACGAATGGAGTATAAAAAGAATGATAATACGACTTTTTGCATACCCATTTTGCGCTTTTCTGATTGTGTTTGGCGCCTATATGTTAGTAGAGTCATCAACGTTTAATGCGATGATTTCTGGGCTGGTGGCAATGGTGGTCGCTGGGGTTTATTTATATTTGGATATGAAAATTTTGGCTACAAAAACGAAGGACAAATAAACCCAAACCATTCGTACAGATTAACAAGGGTGATAAACAATATCGTCTCCGTACTTGGAAATCAGATAAGTGGAATGGATGACGAATTTGAAATTACCTTATTAGGCGTCTCGTATTCGGTATTTATCACTTTAAACACACACATTGTATGACAAAACACATTTTGACAATTTTAATAACCTTAAGTTTGACTTTTTCATTTGGACAAACTTATAATGAAACATATGGGCAGCCTATTGTTGTTCTTATTGAAACCGACCCTTGGTTGATGGTTATCGGCTCTGACGTTCCAACTTTCGCATTATATGAAAACGGTCAAATTATCTATCGCAAAATTGTTGATAAAAAATATAAATATTTTGAAGTGAAAAACAACGCAGAAAAAACACAAGAAATAGTAAAATCATTTGGTATAACAGATAGCCTAATGAAACAACCTGATTACACAGAAGCTTCAAGTTGGACAGACCAGCCGACAAATATTCTGCTACTCAACTTTGATACTTTGCGACAAATAGCTGTATATGGTAACTTACAACATACTAAAAATGAAGCAAGGGAAAATACACCGAAAGATTTTTTAACCGCATATGACAACATTTTAAAGTTTGACGACGAAATAGCAAAAGAATGGTTTCCCGACACAATAGAAATTATGGCAACAGATTATAGTCATTCGCCAGAAAAACCATTAAAGTGGAGCTCCAAATGGAGCGACATCAACAGCTCAACTACCGTGAAACGTGGTGATAATTTATACAGTATCTATTTAGATCGGAAATATTTTGCAGATTTTCTAAAACTTTTAAGAAGTTTAAAAGAAAAACAAGCTGTTGAAATCAATGGAAAGAAATATTCATTAACATATAGACTGCCTTTTCCGAATTTAAGATAACATAACACAGAACGCCTTACTGGCAATAGCTCGTCGAAAGTCATTGCACAAAGTTGGCTGAACAGCTTTTGGCTAGTAGTTACTGTAAAAGCAACAATCAATAAACGTTGTATCAATTGAACGGAATATATTAAAATTTAAATCGATATGAAAAAGGTTTACATTTTTAGTGGCTTAGGTGTCGACAAAAGAGTTTTTCAAAAAATAGATTTCGGAAACTTAAATATCGAATTCATAGATTGGATTGAACCTCGAAAGGATGAAAGAATTGAGCATTATGCGAAAAGGATTTCAAAGAAAATAAATGCTGAAAACCCGATTTTAATTGGTCTTTCTTTCGGCGGTATTATTGCCGTCGAAATTGCAAAAATGATAGCAATTGACAAGCTAATTTTAATTGCTTCGGCCAAGACTAGAAAAGAAATACCAATGCTGTATAGGATTTTGGGGAAACTAAAGATACATAACGTTATACCCGCACCTTTTCTTAAAAGCGCTAATTGTATTTCTAACTGGTTCTTTGGAGCTCAGACACCGAACGACAAAATATTATTAAAACAGATTTTAGAAGATACTGACAATAAATTCCTTTACTGGGCCATAGACAAAGTAGTGACTTGGGAGAACCTGCAGATCCCCCCAAATTATGTTCATATACATGGTCTCAATGACAGAATTCTACCTATTAAAAACATAAAAACGGATTATAAAATTCGGGGTGGTGGTCATTTTATGACGGTAAATAAATCAGAAGAAATAAGTAAATTGCTGAAGAAGATCATTGGTTAATAGTTTAGCAAACTCTCTACATCAAAATGGTATACGATTGAGACTGTAAAATAGACTGTGTCAAAGCTAAAAAACATTCTCCCCTTCACCGACAATTTCCCGACAACCACCGAGGAATAGCCTGCACCCCCCTAATTAATATTAGATAACAGAAGGCAACAGTTTACTTTTACAAATACTAACGTTTGTAAATTAATTTTTTAGTGCTGTTTTAATATCTTTTTATTTCAATCCTTAATGATGAAAATTTTAGTAGTTACCCTGTTTTCTGTTTTGGCAATGGCTCCTTTTGGACGATTAAATGCGCAAATCACAGCTGCAATAAAGGGACTCGGCAATGATACGGTTTATATATGGAAATATCCTTTGGCGAATATAAAGGACATGCATAAAGATACATTGATAGCGAATAATAATATGTTCACCTATCCAGTATCCACCGAGCCCACAGCTTATGCGATAATTCCACATAAAGCGGTATATAAAAGAAGTGATGGAAGTTTTTATGTTGCTCAAACAAAATTTATCGAACTTTTTAGCCTTCCAGATGAACAGATCACTATAGAAGGTGAACTCGAAGAGCGCTATCTTGATTATAAGACTTCGGGAAATGATGTTAGCCGAAAATTGGCGCAGTTTCGCACATCTTACAAAACCCCTTCTATAGAAGCTGTCAAAATTGAGCTTAAAATGGATTCTATGCGAGAAAATGGCGGAATCGAGGATCAAATCAACGAACTATTCCATACTAGACAGCAATATTTTGGTAAAATTGCCCAAGCCAAAACAGACTATGTAAATAATAATTTTGACCAGGATTTGTCGGCATACCTTATTTCTAGATTTTCTCTGGAGAAGTTTGCTACGTACTATCCGAAACTAACAACAGACATTCGGAACGGAATGTTCCGTGACGTCCTTGAAAATTCCTACAGAAACTATCAAAAATTTAACGCTGTAAAATTAGCGGAGGAAACCTTGAACATAGGGAATGATGCACCGCATTTCGAGTTAAAAGATAACCATGGCAAAGTCGTCTCGCTGTCAGACTTCGAAGGAAAAATAATAGTTCTGGAGTTTTGGGGAACGTGGTGTCCGCCGTGCCTAGAGGAAATCCCTAAATTGAAGTCTTTTTATGAAAAAAACAAGAAAAATATAGTCTTCGTAGGGATTGCATGTAATGAAAAAAAAGAAGAGTGGAATGCAGCTATAAGAGACTACAATCTGGAATGGCCCCAATTAATAAATTCCGACAAAGACGATGTAGCTATAATGTACGGTATCACTACATATCCTACGAAGATCGTGATTGATAAAAATTTGAAAATAGTTAAAAGATTTGTAGGTGCAACGGAAGATTTTTTCGCAGAAATACAGGATTTAATGAAGTGAGAGCTTAATGAGAAGACTATATGGATACTCATACTAGTCGGCAAGACTTTTCTAGCCCCATCTTTCGACTTTATTGTTAGATATATGGATTGCACGGATAAGCTAATTATAGAACTATGAGCGGCAATGCCTGCTTAGGTTCTAATGGATCGTCAGCAATCGATTCGATATCGTCCGACCGAATATAAGTAAACGATGGTTTACCCCTCCAATATGCGAATCAAATCCTCGTTGATATAAAAAACTTCTCGTCCGTCTTTCGCTGATGTGAGTATTCGTGCGGCGACCAGTTCATTGAAATATTTGGTCAATGTTGTTCTGGAGGTAAGTTTAATATCCGTCCTGTACGACCATTCCCATCGGGAAAAGGATGTATGGCTTCAAATTGATAATGCGCTACGCACATCTTAAGTAATGGATCTGTATCGGATAATTTATCATCATTTAAGTAGTCCAGTAGGTTCTCCATTAATCGTGCAATCAGACCGGTTCCTCTTGGAGGGGTATAGATGATTTCCCCCGATCTAAATTCACTCTGCCCACGTTGGATTACCGTCAATGTATGAGGCGGTCGTATGCTACCTGATGTATTTTTGATTTGCCGGAAAATGGCAATTATACTCTTGACGCCGTGACCATTTTTTTTAGAATGTCTACATCCTCACCAATATTTTCAGGAGGCAGTAATGGAAGATCGTTGAAAGATTTCGTTCTATCATATACCATATATAACTTATGTTCCCTATAGCAAGCCCGTAGCCGGCAGTACATAAAGGGGGCATCAGTGCCGTGGCAATCGCTACTCCCGGTATCGGGTTACCTTTGTTTACGCGTGTAGTAGCTATAACACCCACCAGACCTCCGAAAAAAGCAATCAGTACATCATAGATATTCGGCGAAGTACGGGCTAAAAGCTCAGACTGTGCTTCCTTGAACGGACTCAACGAAAAATAAAGGAACGAAACCAAAAGGCTGATACCTGTTGCTATCATGAGGTTTTTTATCGACTATTGAAGCAAGGCAAAGTCGAACGTCCCCAAAGCAAATCCCGCACCTACGATCGGCCGCATTAATGGTGAAATTAACATAGCGCCGATGATCACTGCAGTGGAGTTGACGTTCAGGCCAATGGATGCGATAACGATGGCACAGGCCAATATCCAGGCATTTGCGCCACGGAAAGAAATGTTGCTGACAACACTTTCCAGGACGGTTTCCTTTTTGTCTTCCCCATTATGAAGGTCAAAGAAACGGAGGATTTTGCTCATATTCTGACGAGTATATTTATAGAAAAAGTAAATATAGGAAAAAAGAAAAATGCGTTTAAGTTTATTGTCCTGCAGTCGTTATCTTAACCTACGGTTGGTATTGCTACTGATAAACATTTCATTGCGTTCTTCAGAAATAATCTCTATAAACCGCTCGTAATGTTTCAGTACGTCAGAAATCAATTCGTTTTTGGTAAAAAATCGTACATCATATCCCTCGCGATCGTCGCCAAAATAGGATTTAGGGAAAAATGTTTGGTTTCCTTCTATATCCGGCAGGTTCTCTTCATTCAGCAGGTAATCGGATACAATTCTTGATTCTCCTTTCACCCCGTACAAAAAATTATTTACAACATCGTATTTAATCTCTATCTCTATTCTATGGGGATTTTCGTAGAAATTAACTTTAGCCTCGACATCATTTCTGGAAAACTCCTCCTGCAATTCCACAAAGGCGTCTCTAACTGTTGTATCAATAAAACCAACGACAGACTTCTTATCACTGAAGGAGACGATCTGTTTCAAACGCTCCTTCCAAAATTCTCCTGACCAGGGTATCGTCGTTGCTGAAAAATCACGTTCGTAATAGCTTCTATCAATGGACAGTGCCTTTATCAGGCTGACGATGAATAGCAGCATGATAAGCGAAAACGGCAATGCTGTAATCAATGTCATACTTTGCAAGGCGGTCAGTCCGCCAGCGTTCAATAGCATCAGTGCCAATACGGCAAGCAGGACACCCCAGCCGATGGTCTGCCATTTCGGAGATATCGGGGCGTTTTTTGTCGCTATACTGTTCATGACAAACATACCGGAATCAGCAGACGTTACAAAGAAGATAATGATGATAGCAATAGTCAAAAAACTGGCGATTTCGGTTAATGGCAGGTATTCCAAGAAACGGAACATCAGGGCATCGGGATTGCCAGCGAGTTGACTCAATGCCCCGTCGGCAACGTTGGCATCAAACCATATCGCACTGTTTCCAAAAACAGTCATCCATATAAAATTAAACAGAGTAGGGATAATTAAGACTGCCGCTACAAACTCCCGTATCGTTCGTCCCTTCGAAATTTTAGCGATAAATAGCCCGACGTAAGGCGACCACGAAATCCACCACGCCCAATAAAGTATAGTCCAGTCATAAAACCATTGTTGCGTGTTCTCTTCGTACACATGTGTGTTGAATGTTAAGCTAAAGAATTCATTGATATATGTCCCGATCCCTTCCGTGAAACTTCCTATCAGATATACCGTAGGTCCGAGGGTCAAAACAAAAAGTAGGAGTATGACAACACTTACAATATTGATATTGCTCAATATCCTTACGCCCTTGTCCACTCCGCTCACGGCAGATATAATAGAAAGTGAAACCAATACACCGACAATTAATACCTGGTATATAAAGCTGGTTCCCGGCAAGATATTTAGTGTTTCCAGACCGGAGTTGATCTGCACTACCCCAAAACCCAATGTGGTGGTAATTCCAAAAAAAGTACTGCAAAGTGCGAATACATCAATCGTATTTCCCCATGTGCCTTTGATCTTATCTTTCAACAAAGGATAGAAACAGCTACGCAAGGAAAGAGGTAAACGGTAGCGGTAGGCAAAATAGGCCAAAGACAGTCCTACAACGCCATAAATAGCCCAAGCATGGATGCCCCAATGGAAAAAGGTGTACAGTTGTGCGTCTTTAGCTCGCTGGACGGCTGTGTTACCCGAAAACACCTCATTGGAATAATGCTGCATCGGTTCTGCAACACTGAAATACATTAACCCGATACCCATACCGGCAGCAAAAAGCATTGAGATCCACGAAAAGAAAGAATAGGTGGGTTTGCTGTCGTTTCTTCCTAACCGAATGTTACCATATTTACTGAACATCAGGTAAACTAAAAACAGGACAAAGATGGTTACCGACCAGACATAAACGTAATTCAGGTTTACAAAGATAAAGTTCTTAACCGTGCTAAGCAGGTTTTCTGTAAGGCTCGGGTAAACAGCAGATAATAGACAGATACCTACGATGAAGATCAGACTGGGAACGACGACGCCTTTGCTGAGTGTTGTTCTTATTCTTACAGGTTTTTTCATATGGAACTTTAAAATACTAGGCCTTTTGGTAATAGCATTCAATAAATAATCAAAGAAGTTCTGCCCGCGACAATTCCTTAAAACTACATTTGGGAATCACAGAACGACCATACAAACCTAATTAAATTCATTTTGATATACAATCTTATCAGCTTTGCTTATAAAAAATTAATAATTTATGAACGCTTTGCCGTGCAATTCAGTTGTTCCTTGTTATTGGAATTTATGCCTCGAATCAATATCCCGTATCGGATCCTAAGCCGCTGACATTTCCTTACAAGCTCAGGCACAGACGCGGCAAGCTTCAGCACACTGGCGGTAATGCTCCATTCCCATATCTGCATGCTTTTCACATTCATCTGCACATCTTTCGCAGATATCCGCACATAGTTTGCAAAGTTCTGTACTTAACAGCCCGTCGATACTCATAACTTTTACAGCAGCATCACAGACTATAGTACATTCAAAATTGAACTGGATACATTTTTTAAGATGATGTCGGCCGCAAACCGAGCTACTCAAAAAGATATTTATGATCTTGACCTTCTTTCTGAAAAATTCCCATTGATATACCTTTTGATCAGCTTGAAAGAAAACGTTCTCTATTTTCAGCAGAGAATCTTCGTACTATATTTGATCTCGACGGAGAGACAAATCCAATAGATCAGCCCTTAACTTTATTGAAGGTTGACGACGGAGATATACAAGGCAGAAAATCAAGGCCTCACCATTCACAAAATAGAGTTGACATTATGAAAGATCAGAAAAGTTGGCCAGTAGCCCGGTCAAGTTGGCGAAAAAAGATTCGCGCTCTTTTTGACCAATTAAATGTAAAATTCCCAGGGCCTTCCTCTTCTGACGTGGAAGAATAGAACCTGTACTACAAGCTGATAGCTGTCATGGTGTGTTTCAAAAACGGCTTGATGGCTAAATTCACGAATTTTGTGGGAGTTTCATTTACTCTTTCTTTATACTTGGTTCGCTATTTATTCGCCACTTATTCGTAAGTTGTTCGGAAGACTACCGGCATTTTACCGGGAAAGTACCGAGGATTTACCGTGTTGCGTACGGTAAATCCTCGGTAAACACTCGGTAAATCCCCGTTGAATGGGCGAACAAGGTGCGAACAGTGTGCGAATACGGTTTAAGTAATGTTCGAAAAAAGGGTGATCTGATAAATTATGTTTGTAAATTTCGTCCTGCAAGCAAGCGCTGGTGTCGTAACAATGCTTCCAGAAAATAATAATCCGCATACACCAATGGCACATCAACCTCATTGTTGCCGGGCAAATTGCCGACACTATGTTTCAATATAAAATTATTGTTTTCTCCTGGTTTAGCAATATAAGGAGCAGTGCTGAGATTATGTAGCATGCGTTCCGCAGCGTTAAAATATTTTTTTTGTTTCTCCTCCTCTTTAACAAAGGTAGAAAGCTCTAAAAGAGCGGAAGCCGTAATAGCTGCTGCCGAAGCGTCTCTAGGAGGTTCTGTAAAACGTGATGAATCATACTCCCAGTCTAAATTAGTAATCTTATCAGATGCATTGAAATCCCAATAGGGCACAAAATCATCTGGTAGATTTTTATTGTTTAAAAAGAAATCTGCCAACCCTGTAGCTGTTGTTAGAAATTTATCGTCTCTTGTGAATCTATACATCATCGTAAAACCATAGATTCCCCAAGCTTGCCCACGAGCCCAAGTAGAGCTATCAGCCAATCCCTGAGCGGTCTGACGATGCAGTACTTCTCCTGTTTGAGGATTATAGTCGATCACATGAAATGTACTAAAATCAGAACGAACGTGATTGGTCATCGTTCGTTCTGCATGACGAATTGCAATATCTCTAAAAACACTGTCCCCGGTATGCTCAAAGGCAAAAAATAAAAGCTCGAGATTAATCATGTTATCGATGATTACGGGAAAATCCCAGCTATTCTTTCCACCTATAGATTTACGCGGATTCCAAGACATGATACTGCCCACTGCTGGCGAGTATCGTTCGCATAATGAACGCGCTGACTGGATCAGAACATCTCGATATGCTTCCTTCTGCGTTAACCGATATGCATTGCCATAACTACAATACATCATAAAACCTATATCATGATGACTGGTATTATATTTGTTTCGTTCTAATGATTCTGTCCACCGAACAGCTTCTTTTTTCCATTTATCATTTTTTGTAAATTCATAGACATACCACAGATTACCTGGCCAGAATCCACCTGTCCAATTATGAATGTCTACCGTACGTAGTGAACCGTCCAATTCAGATGTTCTTGGGTATTGCGTGAGATCGGTAGCCGTCGTCAACATATTCGTATACTGCTGCTCGGCCAACGAGAAATTAGTTGCAATGTAAGTGTCGTTTTTCTTGTTAATACAACTGGAAAAAAACACAAATAACGTTAAAAAAAAGAATACCTGTATGCCGTTATTAGTTTTCATTTGTCGTTTTTTTATAAATGGATAATGTTTAATTGAGCGGTGTATCAATATTTATAATTTCTTGTTTAGTTAGTTGTAGCCATTGCTTTGGTTGTAAAATAACTCTTTTTTTGAAAGGCCTTGTTAAGTCTACCTCAACGGGGTCCTCTCCCGAATTGAGCATCAATAAAACACCTCCTTGATGTGAAAACACGATATCAGTGGCTTTACTTACTTTAAAAGTAATTTTTTTACTTTGATAAAATGACAGCTGCCAACCACCTATATAGGTTGCCTCGTCTACTAAACCGATCTTTTTACGAAAAACCATACCTTCTGCATTGCACATAACTTTACCAATCGAGTGTTTTCTGAAAGAAAATAATTGCGACTTACCCGTTTTTGAAACCAACACCGATAGATCTTCTTTCGATGTGCGTATATTTTTTGCCCAAACGGTTTCTGTTCGGGTTAGGTTAATATCACTAACATTAATATCAGGGTACTCTTTATTTTCTAAAAAAGGATACAATATTGTTGCAAATATTGCGGGAGTGTCTTGTTGTTTCCGATAGCGTGCGGTGGGAATTGGCCGGTGTTCACTTGGCATCCATCCAAGCATGGGGTCTTTCTGTCCCTGAATAAGTTCTGTAGTTAAGTTTTCAGTTTCCAACGCAAACAATGCTATCTGGGCATCATCTTCACTTTTGCTATATACTGCGTTGGCAACGGTATCAATTGTTGCAGAGTTCGCATTTAAATGAAAATGTGCATCGTACGTATGATAACCTGTGCCATCCAACTGATCGAGAATTAGCGCATAAAACGGTTTGAGATATAAAACGTGCCGCGTATGACGAACAGAGGTATCCCGATCATCCATCCACCTTTCAGGACGATATTGTTTGCTCGGGTCATATTCATTCGTTACATACCCACTATCGTAAGTAGCAGAGACATAGTCAAATAATGGCGTCGTCACCCAGGTATTATCAACCGGGAGATAGGTTTTAGGTATCTGTTTCTTTCGGTACTGCCACTTGCCATCTACAATAATTGTGTTATGTGAGGACGTATTGATAGCAAAACGACGCCATTCTGACTGATCATAATTATATTTTCCCGGGTCGAATAGCAATGATTTGCCATAAGCTTTCATGACCACCTGCAACATATCCTGCTCTGCATGCCCTATCCCTTGCGGTCCGCCTCTAAAAAACAGAAATTGGTCTTCCTTTTTCCAGCCGCTTCGCATCGCATAGAATCCCGCATAAGGTAATACAGTGGAAGTCGCTGGTGCTATGCCTTCCTTGCCATCAGAAGCCGCCCAAGCCAATAATGGATCGTAGCCCAATGAGAGACCTTTTTTTGATAGTGCGCGAATATTCCTAGGATTAGAATCATTGGTACGGACAAAATCTCCTGTTTGATCCATTATCAAGACAGGCGCGCGGTACATTAATTGCAGTTTCTCTATAAAGCCCTCAGGCAACGGAAAATTATTCAAAGTAGCGATATCATACAGATTATGATAAGATGCTACGACGCCGTAATGATAGCTAGGAGACAACTCCGCTTGTAAACCATCAGGAGGTACGACTCTATCAATCTCCCGTATGTATCTTTCAACAGCTATTTTCCGCCAGTTTTCGGCATCTTTAAATTCAGGAAATAATGCTCCGACAACATACAATGCATAGCTTTCGGTTGTAACGTGATTACCGGTCCGATCTGGTCTTGATAGAAGCATACCCTTTAGTCTATGGGCATGTTGATACGCTAAAGTAGAAACTATCATTTGATCTGAAGCAGTAAAAAAGGGCGCGTCTCGTAATGCAAAGTAGGTATTCATAATAGAAGTTACGCGAATGGCGACCTCCAATGTTCTCCATAATTTCGTCGAAGAATCTGATTCGCTATAATCGGATTGAAGTGGATGCTGCTCTAGAAAATCTTGCAGGAACCATAAAGCTTTTTTTCCATACTTTTCATTATTTGTATGTTGATATGCTTGCACCAGATGTTCTAAAAATTTCATACGACCAACAACTATCCATGTCCATTCATCCGTAAAAGCGGGATCCGTTGGCTTTCTGGGATTGTGGAGCCAATCAAAATCCTCGCCCATAAATACAGCACCTTTTACGTAGGGATGGGGACTAATATCATCGCGAAGATAATGTGCGCATATGCTGTCTGCTTTTGCATCGGTACTAATTTTATTGCCGGGTTGCAAAGCTATTGGGTCTACATTCCACCGTGCTGGACTTTTCAAACGCCTGTAGTTTAGATACTCCTCTGGTCCTACCTTGGCATGAATATCATACTCACCTACCATTTCATTAAAAATATAGTAATCTTGTGCATGCCCCGCATACGTCGTACACAGCATTATCATCAGCATCAGCAAAATTCGTTTTCCAACTCTTAAAAATATCATCATATATAGATTATTGCCCCAACCTTAACATTATCCGACCTTTATCTTGGCATTTTCATCAGGGTTGGATAAAACCATCCTGAGTGCGTTATTGTTGTTCCGTCGTATCCTCCTTTTATCGGTCTATGTCCTGAAACAAATGTTTCATACTCATCATCATAAAAATCATTCATTGCTTCCAATAGGTCTACCGGCCAATCGTCGTCTTGTGGACCACCCGCGCCCATTGGATAATGTGGCCATTCATCTTTATGCTGCACGTAATAGTGCAAATAGTCAAGTGCCTGTTTCAACGTACCAGCGGTATCCGGAACAAAATTAAATATATCATCTTGATCCCTATTTAAAGCCAATTGAGCAGTCATGGTGATGGGGGTTAATGCAAAATAAGTATACCATAATCCATTAACTCCCCGAAGTACTTCTTTGGGCATATGGCCATCACTCGCAATATTTTTGTCCATGCGTAATTTTACGCGGTTGATTTCGAATGTGAGCTTTGTATCGTCCTCTAGTAAATGATAAGAAGCAGCTACCGCGAAAGTTCCCCAATCTCCTTTATTATCTGTCCATGCTTTGGTGGTTGCTACGGCTGGAACATACACATCCTCCAACCACACTTTAAACTGATTCTTGTCTATCGTAGGCCAAACCGTATGCCCCATTAACAAGTCAGCAGCAGCAAGCAGTCCTGCCATACCATAAGCTGCAATGAGTCGGCTATCATCGGCATGGGAAATCGCAACGTTCGTCTGCGCCCATGCATTGAGAAAATAAATAGCCTTTTCAGCATAGGATGTGTCACCTGTTAGGGAAAATGCCAGTGCAGTTGTATACGCCCCGTGACCATCGCTAAGTATACCGGCCTTTGCGGCTCGATGACCGGGGGTATCTTCATAATATTTTGGCACATAGACAGTATCTGTTGCATGATGACTAATTGTCTTGAATGCGTCTGCTTTATCGATAAAATCATCATAGGCACTGCTCCAGGGCTCCAGTCCTCCATCCACTTTGCCTCGAACAAACGTAAGCTGATCCTGGGTATGAAGTAGACGTGGAAACAAAGTATCTGCCGGGACGGGGATTACCATTACCGGAGATAAATTAGTCAGCTTCTCTTCTTCGTGAGCTAAATATAGCTCCTCTTGAAACGAACAAGAGATAAAAGCTAAGCAAATAAGTAAATTTAAACTGATTAATTTAAACGCTTTTTTCATAATGATTTAATTTTAGTGTATAATTTGTTATTCTTCTACAACAATTTTCATTTTTACCGTCACCTCATGACCATCTGTTCCTCTCCCCGAAAAAGTTGCTGTGTAAGTTCCCGGATTAGCATATTGATACTCGTATTCTTTTTCTATGGTTTTTGCAGACGAACCGTCGCCGGTATCGAGCGATACATCTCCTTTTATCCCCGTGAGTCGATTCCAGAAACGTACTGTCTGTCCCGGTCTCAGCCCTCGTACCGGTGTATGGTATGCCCAACCGTATGCTAATGATTCATTATTCCGATTATCAAAGACGCGCACCTGCAAAAAGTCTCGATCTTCAGATCCATCATCGGTTCGAACAATCAATTCTTCTGTATATAACCCGGGACGAGAATAGCGAAGTTTATGTTTTGCTTGGTTGACGATCTGCCCGTCGTGCAATTTCCAGGTATAATCAATAATACGGTGCCCGGTACGGACAATACTTCTGGTGGCATCTAACGCTACTTCTTCTCCGGGCATGGTATAAGCATAGCTTCCGGATATAGCTATTAAATTTTCCGGATAGTCACGGAAATATGCTTCGATCAAAAATGGAAATGTACTAACTGGTCTACCTTTGTACGTAAAATCAATGTGTAGATGGGGATCTCTATACTGCGCTCCTGGGCGACGATAGGTATTCCCGGTCTTGGCCAGTATTTCACCGTCTTCAATATGAACGTCTTTTTGGATATTTTTTTGAACTGTAGTCGTATTGACATGTGAGACACGATAAGTAAAATCTGCGTCATGCCGCACAACAATGGCATTACTTTTACCATCTCCTTTAGGCAAAGGAGTTTCCATCACAGTCCCTTCAAGAATAGCCTGTACTTCAAGTTGATCTGGAATAGCTCCAAAATCCTCTCCGCGGTGGTAGTATAAGGAATTATAAGGCACTAATGATCCCCAAGTGTTTTGATAAGGGGATGATCCCCACCGATAGGATCGTATCGGAAATAGCATATCACTCGGTCCCCAGCTTTCGTTGTCAAGTGCTACCGCAATACGCGCGTCTTTTAGAAAGTTTTCTATCGCTAAAAAAGAGGCTTCTTTTGCCCATCTTTTCGTATCCTCTACATATAGGCGGAAACCGTCGACTGAAACAGGGCTTTGATAGGGCCGCTTTATTAATTCCACTTTTCTGCCATTCACCTCTAAGGACAAACGTACACTTTTTAAGTGTTTGGCTTGATATTCCTTGGGGATACGATGCCAGTAATTAGGTTCATATTCATGATCAATGCTTACTAGTTTTAATTTGCACGTATGCTTCTCACCATATCTATCTTGTAAAGTGATATGGTGGTCATCTCCAATATTGAAGTCAATATACATAGGCCATGCCGCTGCTTGTTGGCATATGGCTGCATAGAGTAACAATCCCAAAAAACGAATCATCATGCTAGGGTTCAATAGTTATCGAAATGGTTCGAGTGGCTTTCTTTTCTTCAAGTGCGGTAACATTCACGGCTTCAAACCTCGTATTGTACATCCCGGATTGGTTAAACACGTAATGATATTCTTTCTGCTGTCGATCAATAACAGCTTTAATAGGTACCCCTCCGGGTTGTAGCGCATCGGTATCTATCGGATCTGCTATTGCCCATCCTTCTGCGTATGTAGTACTCCCTGCGGGGTCAAATAACAAGCGGCCACCTGGCCCGTCTGCTGACCATCCCCACCCTGCTCCG
This sequence comes from Sphingobacterium arenae, assembly GCF_014692505.1. Classification (GTDB taxonomy): domain Bacteria; phylum Bacteroidota; class Bacteroidia; order Sphingobacteriales; family Sphingobacteriaceae; genus Sphingobacterium; species Sphingobacterium arenae. Next base: position 703,371 of record NZ_JACNYK010000002.1, read on the forward strand.
GTTGCATTTCCGGCAAAATTGACAAACTTCCAATCCACAGATGTGTGCAAGGCGACATTGGATACAGATCCTGGTAATGCTACGTCGACCTTAAAATGATTGACCCACCAGTTACGTTGGGTAGCTGTCGCACTAGCTTCTCCTACATAACGAAAAGCAATATACAAAGGATGCCCTTCGATCACCAGATCGGTTATACTAGCTGTGCCTGACGGTCTTAGGGTTGTATTAATACCGAGTAAGAAACGGTCTGTGATATCGTGCCATGTGGCAGTATTAATACCGGATTCGGTGTAGTCCCCATTAAAATCCGAAGACGCCATCACACGGAGTTGGTTTTCCTGGGATCCAAACCGCACCTGACTTGCGAATGATAACTGCAAGTCACCTACTTCCCCCGAGTAGAATGTGATTACGTCTGCTTTTCCTTCGAGTATGAACCTAATGGTATCACCCACGTTATATGTATCTGACAAGGTATAGACATCAAAATCTGGCTGGGATACCTTGAGGTCTTCATATCGATCACAAGATGCTATCGTCATCATACTAATGAGTACAAAAGCATAATTTAGTATATTTTTCATGGCTAAACTTTAAATAAGTGTATTCAATATAATTATTGCTGACCTACCACCCCGCATTCTGTTCAAGATCTCTATTCAAACTCAACTCTCGCGCAGGAATAGGAAATAGGACGTTCCGATCGGTAACATTTTCAAAGGCCATTCTGTAAAATGCACCGGCGGGTAAGGTGCTTAAAACCTCTTTCATCTCCAATGTCAATATTCCCCATCGAATAAGGTCATACTTTCTAAGTGCTTCGAAACACAATTCCCGAGCTCGCTCTTCTTGAATGATCTGCTGGAACGTAACTCTATCCGTAATTTCATCAGTTCCCTCAAACAGCATAACCTGTGCTCTATCCCGAACTTGATTGAGTGCCGCGTGTGCATCGGCTGTCGGGCCATTAAGTTGATTTTCGGCTTCCGCATACATCAATAATACATCGGCATACCGTAATAACGGAAAGTTGATCGGTGTACCCAAACGGTGTTTAGGAATTACAACTTCATGCTCTCGACGATATTTGCCCGGATTTCTTTCAAGTATAGGCCGATCAACGCGATTTCCCTGCGCATCATAAGTAAAAGGACATATAGCCCAATCTCTTCTTATATCATCATCGTCATAAAGATTATAGAGTTTCGGAGTGGCGCGTATAAATCCATATGCGTGCCCGATTACATCTTCATTGGTAGTAAACACACCGTTTACATTGCCCACTCTTCCTACTGCATGAAACGCGTCGGTAAGATTTCCCCAAAATTCAACCTCAAGAATGCTTTCTTTTATATCGTACAAATCTTGAGAATAGTTTAGAAACACCTGCTCAAAGGATGGATTTAGCATATGGCCTTCGAGGGGATCCATGACTTTTTCAGCCCATTCTTTGGCGTCTTTATACTTTGATTCGTCTTTAATAGGATAACCTGCCCAATGAAGATAAACTCTGGCTAACATTCCTCTCACTGCCGAACGGCTTACTCTCCCACCAAAACCGACACTAACCGCAGAAGGAACCAATGATTCTGCTTCTTTCATATCGGCCACGATTTGTTCATATACGTGTACCGCACTCGCCCGCGGAATATTGTTGCCTTGTGCTGATTCCGTTGGTTCTAAAATTAGTGGTACACCTCCCCAGTTTATGACCAATAGAAAATAAAAATATGAACGCAGGAAAAGTGCTTCACCTTTTATAACAGCTCTTCTCTGTTCATCCATATTAGGTTTATCTATATTTGTTAACAGGATATTGGCACGATTTATTCCCTCATATAAGGTCCTCCACAAATTCGTCACCGTGACATCTGAAGGCCCGAAGACATAAACCTGTGGACCATTCACCTTGCTTGCGGCGCGATAATATCCTTCATCGGCTTCTGTACCCATCTCGGAGATATAATTAGTGGAATACAAGTTGCTGTGCGCCAATATTTCATAGACTCCTGATAATGCATAGTCCAAATGGGCTTCTGTATTAAAATAATTTACAGGCGATAGAAAATCATCTGGGGTGGTTTCGAAGAATTTATCACATGAATAAAAAATCATAAAAATCAGTGATAGCGAAACTATTTTTAATTTTTTCATAATACTTCTTTTTCAATACGTTATAATGTCGCTTTTAATCCAACTACAAACGTTCGGGAGCGAGGATAGGGGGCATAATCGAAGCCTGGTGTCAATACGGAATTGCGAACCGAAACTTCTGGATCCATGCCTGAATAATTTGTCCAGGTCCAAAGGTTCTGTGCGGTAAGGTCTATCGATAACTTCTTTAGGGCAACCTTAGAGGTCAAAGCCGAAGGAAGTGTGTAAGAGAGCGCAACTGTTTTTAGTCGTAAAAACGAGCCGTCTTCGATGACTCTCGAAGAATATGTCCCGACCGGAGCATTACCTCCTGCCCTAGGTATCGTGTTACTAGGATTCTCAGGCGTCCATCGATCGATTACGCTAGCAAATTGATTTAGGTTAGCTCTTGGTCGTTCACCCTCAAAGATAATACGGTTTGCATTGTATACATCATTACCATACGACCATTGGAAAAATACATGCAGCTGAAAGGCATCGTACGAAAAGTTATTCGCAAAACCGCCGATATGTAAAGGGATAGGTTTTCCCAAAATCGTTTGATCGTATGCATTTACAGTTCCGTCACCATTTACGTCTTTATATCGGATATCTCCTGGTTTAATTAAACTACGGGCATTACCGTTATCGGCGACGTCACCTTTTAATACGTATGATCCATTTGCTAATTTATCAAAATCTTCCAACTGATATATACCATCGAATACAAACCCATAAAACATCGCAGCGGGACTTCCTAAACGAGCCATATATAAAGGCACTTGCGCATAAGCGTATTCCCAAGGAAGTGCTGTTAGACGATTGTCTTCATTTTCTGCTAGTTCTAGAATTTTATTACGGTTAAAGGCAATATTAAAACTGCTTTCCCATTTAAATTTTGGGGTATTAATGTTTACGGAGCTGATTGTTAATTCTAATCCTTCATTTCTCACGGAACCAATATTGCTATAAACAGCTGCGTATCCGGTAGTATATGGCACGCTGGCGTTTAACAACAAATCTCGTGTCGTCTTTCGATAGAGATCAGCAGTAAAATCAACGCGCCCATTGAACAACGAAAGATCCATTCCCATATCTATTTGCTGCGTTGTTTCCCACTTTAATTTTGCATTTCCCAGATTATTTGGTGTAATGATCGGTTGAGGAGTACCATTGTTAAACGAGTAGCCATCATAGGTATTCATTGTAAAGCTGGGAAGGTATACAAAATCACCCACGCGGTTATTACCTGTAGTACCGAAACTGGCCCGGATCTTGGCATTGGTAATAAACGAGAGGTTCTGCATAAATTTTTCCCGACTCACAGTCCAGGCCAACGCTGCCGAGGGAAAATATCCCCATCGATTGTAAGAGGGAAATTTAGAGCTCCCATCGGCACGGAAGCTAACCGTTGCATAGTACTTTGATTGATAGTGGTAGTTAACTCTTCCCAAAACAGACCCTAACGTTGATGTGCTTTTTAACGACGTATTACTGTAAGGAATACCTTCGTCCAGTCCGCTAATGCCTAATTCTTCATTGGGTACATTCATAGCGGCAAAACCATACCGCCCGAAGTTATTCCCTTGCATTGTAATTCCCCCAAGGGCTTCTATTCGATGGTCTTTTTTGAATTGCTTACGGTAGGTTAATGTATTTTCATTCAACCAAGTGCTGACTTCCTGATGTTCAACACTGCCGTTGACTCCCCTTGTATTGTTGGGATTTCGATTGCTTCCTCGGGAAGTCAATGAGTTGTAAAATCTGTCTGTACGACGTACCTGCCCTTTGTATGATCCGGTCACTTTTAAGGTCAACTCTGGTAAAATTTTGTAACTAACAAAAGAGTTAAGCAATAAATCGTTGCGTTTAGATGCCATTAAGGTATTATTGGCGTTAATAATAGGATTGATACGGAGATCGGCTCCAGAGAAATCTTCAGGGTCTAAAAACTCGTCTTCTAAATCAATGTTATTTCCGGTAATTGGCCTATATCCCCACACACCATAAAATAGATTGCTGGTGGCTGATCCAGACTCTCCAATAGCAACTGGTTGACCATGCGTACCAACACTGCTATAATTGATATTTAACCCAGCGGTCAATTTCTCATTTACAATCTGTTCAACAGATGCACGGACCTGAGCACGTTCATATCCGGAATTAATAATAACACCTTTTTGATCGTATAAAGACCCCGACAATGAATATCTTGTTTGTGCATCTCTACCTCCACCCCCACGTAGTGCGATATTGTGGATTTGAATAGGAGCCGTACGGGTCACTTTATCCTGCCAATCATATCCCGTTACTAAACGGTAGGACTCCAGATCTCGTCCGTTTACAAAATAGCGTTCTTCTGTTAGTGTAGGATTGAACTCATAATGGTACTTGACAAATTCATAGGGGTTCAACAGATCCATTTTTTTTGTAACCTGCTGTGAGCCGTATGAACCATTGTACGTAATAACAGGATTGCCTATCTGTCCTTTCTTCGTTTCTACAACGACCACACCATTTGCTCCTCGAGCTCCATATATCGCCGTCGCAGATGCATCTTTGAGCACATTAATAGAAGCAATATCATCGGGATTTAAAATGGCGTCTTCTGCTTCGACAGGAAAACCATCTATAACATATAACGGGGAATTATCTTGCGTAAGAGAGTTACCTCCACGCACAACAATGTTCATAGCTTCTCCGGGCTGACCATCGTTTGAAGACACTTGAACCCCAGCTACCCGACCTGCTAGTGCTTCTGTAAACGAGGCAACGGGAGCTTTAACGATATCGTCCATTCGAACCTGCCCCACGGATCCCGTCAGGTCCTTTTTTAAGACTTCTCCATATCCCACCACCACGATCTCTTCCATAAGAGAAGCTTCTTCTACTAAGGCTACTTCAAGCTCCTTCTTTCCCCTTAATGGTATCTCTTTTCTTACATATCCAATCCGAGATAAAATAATTGTCGCATCTTCTTGAACGTCTGTTAGGACAAATCTCCCCTGTTTGTCTGTAGTCGTTACAAACGAAGTACCTTTTACGGTGACGTTTACCCCTTCTAATGGCGTGTTATTGTCGTCCGATACAATTCTTCCTTTAACCGAATATTGTATTGTATTTGAAACCTCATATACGCTAGCCGACAGCGATAAAGGATAAATAAGCGGTATCGATATACATATTAGTATTAACGAAGACCATAATTTTGGTTTTATTTTCATGTTATTGAAGGTATAATTATGTTAGCATTCATTCCCTACGCCATAGCATCTTATCTCATAGATTTGGGCAGACGGATCACCGTTTGTTGCTGTAACGTTAACTCTCAAACGATTTGTACGAATAGCGTTTGCTAATTGGTGGCTTCTGCGACGTTGATAATTATCTACAATCTGAAGGAATAACTGCCATTTTCCGTCAATGAAGGCCTCAATAGCGTAATCCTTTGGACATTGCGGATCACGATAAAACGGACTATACGCGTGAAGTTCACGAATAAGATGACCGGGAAACGTTAGTTCTATGGTCTCGATCTCGACCTCTTGATCCCAGGATAAAGTTATCCATTGCGGTAGCCCCTGTGTGGATTCTGATTTCCAAAGATTCGTAAAGCCTGCAGGACGTGTAACTCCATTTGTGATATTTTGGGCGGGATAACAAGGTTGCCCAGGCGTAATTTTATAGCTTAAGGTATGTCCACTCCCAAATCTTCTCATTTTGTTTTCTCCGATCTGATAGGACGCCATATGACCGGTGATGATTTTCCCTGCAATGGGCCAGCTAACCTGGGGATTAGGCAATACATCTAAACGCATGAACGTTCCAACGTTTAAACCATGAAGATTGGTGGGGATATCTACCCATTGCTGCTCTCCTATCGGAACATCTACTCTTGTCTTCAATATTACAGGCAATTCTTCTATTCGATAATCCCAAATATCTCTTACGCCTAACAATTCGATATCAAGCTGTTGAATAGATGCTGTATGGTTACTCAAACACAGGGTAATTGTATCGATCTGATCTGCACCGACGGCTATAAGCTGCCCTCTACGAGTTTTCAGTTCAATATCTGTATATTGGGGTTGATCTTTCCAAATAGACAGCCCTTGATGAAAGCCTAGATCATTTGGACCTGCTCCGTATTCTAATGCATCACTACTAGAGGTAACACGAGCCTGTAATGCCAAGTCTTCTGGATCTTCATTTTTGCTATTTAACAAAAAGCATCCATCTCGGAGCAGCTGTTGCTGAATCGTGTGGACAACATTTTGCGATAAATTAGAAATGAGGATATTTTGACGCAAGGCGATTGCGGCAGCTGTTCCTACGGCTTGCCCAAGTAAAGCGGTTGTTCCCATTACTCTTACTGTGCCTAATGCGGCGTGAGTGACACTTACATTACGTCCAGCCATCATCAGATTATCGACGTCTTTTGCAATTAAACAGCGTAAGGGAACACCATATGGGCCTGCATAACTCTTAACTGCATATTCTGTAAACGTATTATAGTCTTCTCCGCTAGCCGGTTCGCTATGCTGTGCGAGTAGGCCCCCTGGTGTGTGCAAATCAATAAACCATCCTCCAAATCCGACTTCGTCCTCGAATACAGTACACTGTTGCGGATCGTGTTCAGTCATTAAATATTGTCCCATAATTCGACGACTTTCTCTTTTACCTGGAACTTGACCTATCCAATCTAATGCATAATTTTTAGTCAATTCTTTCATTTTTGGATCTTTATTCTTCATCCAATCCCATACGCCGAGAGCATGACGAGTCAGTTCATGCCTAATCTCTTCGTTTTCATGAATGGTATGAAAAGGCACTCCAATTTCTAACCACCAATATCCGCCGCGCTCTTCTTTGGGAGGCCGTCCGTTCTCGTAGAAAAAACTAGCATCTTCATAATGAATGGCCCATTCGGGGACTTCAAAGGGAACGGGGTAATCTAAACGTTTCGTCTTAAAATGAATAGAGCTCCCCATAACGTCTCCACTGGGAATCTCCGGGGCATGCGGCTCATTAAATTCATCTCTACCCTCGCTACCCATTCGCGACTCACAACCGGCACTGTGCGCTACTATGCCATCCCCGGTACAATCCACAAAAATTTCTCCCGCTATTTGTAATTCGATTTCGGCATTCTGTACAGTCGCTTCAACCGCCTTGATATTTCGTTCATTATGCATGATTACTTTTTGAAAATCCGTATTTAAATAAAGTGTAAGATTTTCAGTTTGCTGAACCAGATCATATTGCACCACATCCCAAATCGAATTCGTCCACCCGTTCTCAAAAATCTCTTCGTGATTCTGCGCTCGCTCTTGAATCAATAATTCAGAAATTATACCTGTTTCACGAGCGTAAGCGTGGAAAGCAGCTGCACCGTGAGGCGTTACCCTTATTTCTGAAGAACTGTTTCCTCCTAATACCGGTCGATTGTGAACGAGACAAGTGCTTTTACCATTTCTTGCTGATGCAACCGCAGCGCACAGGCCAGCGAGGCCTCCACCAACGACTACAACATCATAAGATACATTTTTAACCATATTTCAACATTCTATTTATTAATTTTCTTAAACTTCTTCAGACACCATAATATGATTATACATACTGTCATGAGAACTACCGCAAATGCCGCAATCATAATCTGCTGATCGTCCACTGCAATAGATAAGACAAACATGATAAGTGCGAGGCAACCGATACTGTACGCCAATAATCTTGCAGGGTATTCTGCAATTGCTATTGGAGTGTCTGTAACTGTATAATCGATTGATTTTGATTGCACCTCAATAAATCCCCGAGCAGTATTTTTCGCGAATAGTTCAAAAAACGACAGGGTTAATAATGGGACAGCTATGCCTACGCTGGCCTCTAAAACCAAGGAATTCTCTAGCAACCAATCTATAAACGAATTTCCCGAGTTTTCTTTAATGAAAATTTTCACTAATGCAGCCGCTAAAAAACTTAATCCAGTAGTAATCCATACGGCTTGCTGCGTCGTTTTCTTAAAAAGGAGTCCCCATAAAGTTGGTAAAACCATAGGCACCACGAGCAAAGAGGTAATGGTGAGGATTACATTTTCGGCACCACCGACATAGGGTATGGCTACCGCTCCGCAAATAATTATCGCTCCTATGAGAAATGTACTAATTCGACCCACCATCACCAGTTCTATGTCGCTTGCGCTAGGCCTTACCAAAGCCTTGTACCAATCATTCGTTATCGCACCTGCGTACACGTTTATCTCACCATCGATATAACTAGCTGCAGCTGAAAACATCGATGCCAAAAGTAGCCCCATCATCCCAGCAGGTAATACCGCCGCACAGGCTAAAAAATAGGCTTGCTCTGGATTCGCGGTGGGATCAACAATACGATATATCATCGCTGGCAACATCCATATTACGGGACTCGCCAGATACAGGATTCCTAGAAGATATGCAGACTTTTTTGCGTCCTTGGGTCCTTTTACGGCAAGGAACCGCTGCACAAACACCCATTCACCTCCTAATTTAAATGTATGGACGACTATCCAGCCCAAAAGAAACCAATGGGTAAACTTGCCACTAGCTATTTGTAAAAAGCCATCTGGCACCTGATCAAGAAAACTTCCTATTCCGCCAATAGAAGCAAAGCTAAGGGGAACAACGAATAATACGGTTACGGTAAGTATAACAAACTGAACGGCGTCGATGATTAATACGGCCCAAAGCCCCCCACTCACGGTATAGACTAACATCAATAGCCCTGATATAATACAGGCATAGGTTATGGAAAGATTACCTGTACTCTCGTCTCGAAGAAGATTCCCTTCTCCTAAAGGTACGAGACTGCAAAATAATATTGCAAAAGCATATAAAGCTACACTCATGGACACGAGCTTAAGGCACATCCCTATCCATGTGTAGAATTGCACCACAGATCTACCGAAGCGAATATTTATATATTCTCCTATGGTGGTTACCCCTAATTTCGCCCAACGTCCTGCTAATGTTTTTCCGACGATGAAAGAGCTGATACCTAAGCACATCAAAATACTAATCGCAACCGCTCCATGTTTGAATGCGATACCTCCCCATACAACAAAGGTTCCTGCCGAAAAAGCACTCATAAATGAAGAAATACCAGATAACCACCATGGGGATTGTTTACTTACGGCAAACATGTCGGCAGCGCTTTTATTCCATCGACTTAAGATTAAACCAATGGCTAACATTCCGACGGAATATATCATCAATATAATGTAATCGTACAGTGTCATATTGTATATATAATATTGCTTTTAAAAATAGATTCAATTAATAAACAGGAATATAATCTTCGACTAAGATATCTAATAATTAAGCTATTATACAACATAAAAAACCTTGAAAAATCATTTTTTCTATCGAAATCGTTTGCGGAAACGTTTGCGATATATATCTATAAAAGTATTATTTTACTATTTTTGTGAATGTAAAATCCAAACCGTATATAAACAATAATTAGAAGAGCAATATGCCTAGAGTAAAATGTCCAAAATGCAATAGAGATGAGACCGTATTAAGATCTGGTTTTGTCCGAGGTTTACAACGCTATGTATGCAAGTTTTGTAATTTTCACTTTACACTCGTCAAGAAAAGGCAAAAAAACAACGCCTCTGCCTTTCGAAAACACCAAACGACTATTCTAGATATCGCAAAAGCAGTCGGTATGTCTGCTTCAACGGTGTCTCGGGCATTGACGAATCACGGTGATATCAGTGAGGCCACAAAGAGTTTAATTAAGCAAGTTTCTATCGAAATGGATTATCAACCTAATCCACTCGCACGCAGCCTGTACAGTCGAGAGACGCAAACCATTGGAATTATAATACCGGATCTGGAGAATCCCTTTTTCGCAAAAGTACTCAGTGGTATCCAACATGCTGCGTCGACAGCCGGTTATAAAGTGATGATTTGCCAATCCAATGAATCACACAAAACAGAGGTTGCTAATTTGCAAACAATGATGCAAAATTGGCTCGATGGAATATTGGTGTGCCACACCAAAGAGACAAAATCTTTTGAACACATAAAATTACAACTTAACAAGGGAATCCCTATCATCCATTTTGATCGCATATGTGAGGAAATCGACACGTCGAGAGTACTACTCGACAATGAAAATGGAGCAGAACAAATTACAGACCATCTCATCGATCAAGGATGCCTTAATATTGCGGTGCTTGCAGGACCGAAACACTTATATATCACAAAAAAACGTCTGGAGGGCTATTTTAAATCACTTCAAAAAAATAATATTCCGACTACTCCCTCACTCATTGCTTACACTGACTTCACTAAAGTTTCCATTTTGCAAACGGTAGATCTCTGGCTTTCGTCAGAAAATCCTCCTGACGCTATTTTTTGCATCTCAGACAACAGTGCGATTATTACAATGATGTATCTAAAAAAGAAAAATATTAAGGTTCCGCAAGAGATTTGTGTGGCTGGTTTTGGAAACGATTATACCGGAGAAATAATCGAACCGGCACTCACTTCTTACGACCCGTATGCATTTAAAATAGGTCAAACGGCAGTGGAGTTGTTCTTTGATCAAGTCATTTCGGGCGACAGAGCCGCAACAAAAACGAAAACGGTGATAGGCAAACTTTTAATTCGGGATTCTTCTTTAAGAAAAAAATAGCATCATGACGGACGTGAAAATATCAGCATTTGGCAGTATTCGTGATCAAAAAATAAATCTATATACACTTTTTAATAGGCACGGACATGCGGTTTCTATTACGAATTATGGGGCAACGATTACGAGCTGGCACGTACCGGACCGATACGGAAAATGGTCTTCTATCGTCATCGGATTCGATAACATAACTGACTATTTAAATTGCACATTCTATCCTGGAGCAACAATCGGTCGATATTCCAACTTTATAGCCGATGCGAAATTTTCGTTAGATGGCCAAAATTATAGCTTGAGTAAAAATCATGAGAACCACCATCTACACGGCGGTAACTGTGGATTTGATAAAAAAATATGGAAACTAGAGCAGCTAGATCGCGCTACGGCTTCTATTACCTTTTATCATCTAAGTCCCGATGGGGACGAGGGGTATCCTGGTAATGTGAAAGTTTGGGTAACATATAGTTTGGGCGATGACAACTCATTATCAATTAAATATAGGGCACAAACGGATAAGCCTACCGTATTGAGTTTAACGAACCACACTTATTTTAATTTAGTTGCTAATAAAGACGCAATGCTTGAGCATTCCTTGACGGTTTTAGCAAATACATACACGCCAACAGATAGGAAAATCCCAACTGGCGAGCTATCTGATGTCCACAATACTCCTTACGATTTTAGAGAACACCGACCTATAAAAGCTCTTATCGATAAGGTCGAAGTTTATAATGTTAACTACGTAATACAGAAAAATTTGTCAGAAAAGTTAGCTTTAGCAGCAACTCTCTCTCATCATTCCAGTGGAAGAACATTGAAGGCCTACACAACTATGCCTGGGTTACAGCTTTACGTCAACAATGGCGGAATATGCCTAGAAACACAACACTTTCCTAATGCACCTAACCATACGTGCTTTCCTTCTCCTATCCTACTTCCGGGTCAAGAATATCAACATATTACAAGGTACGTCGTTTCCTAATCCGGAGGCATGACTTAATTACTGCTCGGCACTTTGGAGGTGGATTACCACTTCCCTACTTTGACGATCCATAAGATGACTAAGTTGTCCCTTATTCCGAATCCGCAGTACAATCACGGTTGCGACAGCTGGCTTTTGAAACACCCATCACCTTGAAATCTAGAAGTTCTTCTTCGCGCAGAACTATAGGTTTGTAACACGAATCGGTAGACTTTCGCAGAAACGGGTATAACGAAGATCCCGTGCGACCTATCGCAGATGGATAGTTTGGCACATTTTGATCTATCTAGAAACGATTTGATTACGTTTCCAGAGAAGATCAAAACAATTCCTAGTCTAAAATGGCTTTCGTTGTAGAATAATAAACTAGCAGACATCACCTTCATTGACGAGCGCTTGCAAAAGCTGGAAACATTATATTTATATAGCAATGTTATCAAAAGTTTGACTCGGGAAACAAAGTTTCTGGGAAACGTCAGGGAGTTACTGATCTTTGACAACGAGATTGACAGTATTCCTGATAATATAGCTGATTTAAAAAATCTTGAAAAGTTGGAGATATGGAATAATCCTATTACATATATCTCACCTAAAATAGCGACGTTGACCCACTTAAGGAGTTTGCGATTGGACGACGATTTTTTGACTGAACATGATAAAGAAAATTTGAGAAAATGGTTGCCAAATTGTTCTATTTTCTTTCAAACAAGAGGTGAAAAAATACTGTCGGTTGATACTATTGCGGTAAATTAATGGAGCGCTGTTCCTTAATTGTTAAATGATAAACCCCACTAGAAATAATAAGGGAGATAGCAGCGTTAAAAGAACAATGGTTGAGTCAGTTGTCGCAAAATTTGCGACAACTGAACTAATTGGGTTTAATTCTTCTTATTTCATTTTCTTAAAATACGCATATAGCAAGTCAATATTGTTAGAGCAAAGAATGGGAATCGCATCAAACAGATATCTTTCATCCCATTCCCACCACTTCATTTCCAAGAGCTTTTTGATCTCATCTTCTTCAAACCTCTTTTTTATGGGTTTCGAAGGGTTTCCACCAATGATGGTGTACGGCTCAACATCTTTGGTTACTAAAGACCGACTGCCGATGACAGCTCCATCACCAATTATTACTCCTGGCATAATCATAGCCTCGCTTCCTATCCACACATCGTTGCCTATAATTGTATTTCTGGCTCCTGAATATCCATCGAGGGCTCCTTTAAATGTTTCAACTTCTGTCATCATATAGAAAAAAGGAAAACTTGAAATCCAATCGTGCCGATGCCCTTGATTACCCGCCATGATAAAACTGGTACCACTTCCGATAGAACAGTACGATCCGATAATAAGTTTGTCAACATTATCCCTATCCGGAAATAAATAGCGTGCACAATCGTCAAACGAGTGCCCATGATAATATCCTGAATAGTAAGAATATTTACCGGCGATAATATTGGGATTTGTGATATGGTCTTTGATTATTTTGCCCTTGAAAGGACTTTCGAAAAAATTACTCATTTTAGCGTGTTTAAAAATTAACAAATAAAAATTCAGAACAGGGGTTACTGTTCGTTAAAGAGTATTTGTTATGTGCTAGTCTGAGAGCTTCATGGCACAAATATAATTTAATTTACCATTACTTTACTTTGCTAATTGCAATAACTTAATGGTATTACCCAACTGCCCTAAATGATAAAGGTCATGGTGGATAAACCGCTACAAGGGATATTAAGTAAATTAGCTACATTTGGGGCTATACCTGCAATTTTCAACAAATGACCGAGAGAAAGGATATAAAGACAAGGGAGCTCCTCCGATCTGAGGATATCCCATATGACCTATTGTTACTCGCGGATGAGACGATCGCTGCAATCGATAAATACATCCACGACGGCGATAGTTATGTCGTGGAGACGGAAAATAGCATTATTGGGATATATGTGCTCTATTCCCTCAGTCACGACACGATTGAGTTGAAAAACATCGCTGTGGAAGACACACACCAAAGCCAAGGCATCGGAAAATTTATGCTGGCTGATGCAGAAAATCGGGCAAAAGACATGGGATTCCAGGAAATCATAGTAGGTACACCTGATATCGCAGCAAAGCAGATCAAATTTTATCAAAAAGCGGGCTTTGAGCGCTTCGCAATCAGGAAAGATTTTTTTATCGTTAACTATGCCCAACCAATATACGAGCACGGTGTGCAGCTAAAGGATATGGTGATGCTACGAAAAAGAATCGGGGATTAGCTTTGGCTCGATATGATGATTTAAAATTTGAACGTGAGCTCAAACTTATTAGCGGCATTTAGTTTTCACTTCATAACTGTCTTGTCTTCACAAAAAAATAAGACCATGTTAATCAATTAATTATCAAAAAGAACCAAAGTTGGGACGGAAACGAATGCTATTCCAGTCCACTTCAATATCGAGTTCTGTCTTGGTGTCATACAGAACTAAAGTAATAAAAAAGGACTATAACGAGAATAATCCACAAATAATAAAGTATCAAACTTACCCACTTATCAAATACCGCATCAAAATACGGCGCACATCCTTATTATCGGCTCTATAGGCGATGTGCTTTAGAAGCTGGTCTCCGGGTGTTTCCCGCGCACAGAAGCCAAACCCTCTGTAGATACCGCGCTCGATATAGACCAGCCCCTTTTCTGCGGAACTTCTGCCTTCTACCTCAAATAGTTTGGTAAACCCTTCGAAACGATGGGCGTGCAAGAAGGTATCGACACGCTGGTTATAGCTTTCGGGAGATTCCTGATCAATGCAGGCACCATAGCAGCTCTTGATCTGGTAATGAAAACAGGCAGACCGTGTTTTGTACAGCCCGTTTATTTTCGGACAGAGCTTATATTTTTCCGTGAGCCGATAAAGGGTGTTTTTCGCCTCCGTCATCCCGGCAAAGGTGATGACCTCGTCTCCCCGCTCCTGGTTATTCGCAATGCGCAGTGCCTTATAGCCATTTTCATGCTGTATATATAATCCAAAGGGATCCATAGTACGCCGCTGTGAACAGTTATAAAGCGGCTGGTGGCGTTTGATAAGGTCGGACTCATACAACAGGGCGATGAGTTCGCTTCCCATCGGCTCGTAGGCGATACGCGTCACTGTGCGTTGTATTTTGCGCGATTTATTGTCTTTGCCTTGAAAATGTTGCTGCACACGCTTACGGATGTGTATGCTCTTGCCGATGTAGACGAGATCGTCGTGTTGGGTGTAGAAGAAATAGACACCCGGCAGGCCGGGCAGTCTTTCGATCATAGCTTGCAATGCTGCTGTCATTCGTTAAATCTGCTGCGTATCATGTTCAGACGTTAATAACACTTTGTTCAGAATCTGAACAACAAAAATACTAATTTTTTTAGTTTTTAGAAATGTTAGTTATATTTGGGGCTTATAAATTATAATACCAAATGAAGTTATAGGAGTACGAATCTTTAAGGTCACAAATTGTGACCTTAAAGAAAAGAGGAAATCATAGCAAGTATCTCCCTAATGTATTCACTGAACAAGGTGTTGCGATGTTATCAAGTGTATTAAGAAGTCCCCAAGCCATCCAAGTAAATATCCAAATCATGCGTGTATTTACTCGGATAAGACAAATTGTCGCAGACTCTACCACGCATGGACGTACGATTAGCTGACCGTCATTTTGGTATGTCGAAAATTCCGAACAATCGCTGGGAAACTGAATTTTGGCATTTCGGAACTACAATACAATTTATTTGTCAATTTTTTGTGTGTCTGTTTTATAAACATTGGGGTCGAATAGCTCCATATATAATTCTGGTTTTGGCAGTTTACTAAAGCCATACTTCTCATAGAGCCAATCTGCTGTGGATGTCAATAAAATCCACCGTCTTAATCCTTGTAAATTTGGATGTTTAATTACAGCGTCCATTAGTTTTTTTGAAAGTCCTTGTCCTCGATAAATATCCAAAACATAAATGTCTCCCAAGTAAGCAATAGTTGAATAATCCGATATGATTCTTGCAAACCCAATTTGTTTACCGTTATGAAATAGTCCGAAGTTTAAAGAATTGTCAATTGAAGTCTTTACTCTTTCATAGGGAATATTGTCACTCCAACCTGAATATTTTGATAGAAAGTCGTGGATTGCAACAATATCCATTTTTGATTTGTCTGTTGTAATTGTAAAGTCGTCAAAAGTGATTTCAATTATTTTCATTTCGTATTCATTTTTATTTCAGTTTTATCTATTTGGTTGGTCTTCGCCAATGACCGCTATTCCTGCGGTGGTGAATATTTTACAATGTCAATACCAACTCCGTTTGGGTCTTGTATAGCAAAATGCCTATCGCCCCACGGTTCGTTGCGAATGTCTATTTTGATTTCAATTCCTTTTTGTTTCAGTTCGTTGTAGATACTATCAACGTCGTCTACTTCAATGGTTAGATAAACTCCCTTATTTTGAAAAGGCGATTGAAAAAGCGATTGCTGACTTGGGTGGTTTGGAAGTAAAAAGCTTATTTCCGCTTCGTGATTGGGTGTGTGCAACAAAAGGTAAAATTCATTTTCAAATGTTACACCAAAACCCAATATTTTGGTGTAAAACTCTTTTGTTTCTGCTAATTTCGGTGTTACGATACCTGCGTTTAATTTCATCTTAATTTGTTTTTTAGTTGTTGAACTTGATTGAGAAAATACATTTGCAGTTAAGCAAAATGTGGTAATGATTAAAACTATCCATTTCATTGTTTTTGAATTTGATTAACGATATAAAATTCGAACAAGTGAAGTTGATAGAATAGTAAAAATCGGACAACCTTATCTGCCAAATGCCTTGCTTGGTGTAACACCGTAAAAATTTTTGAACTCTTTTATAAAATGTGATTGGTCGTAGTAGCCTGCGTCAAAGAATAATTTATTCTGCCGCAAACTTTGCTTTGAGGGCTTTGCTCTTAAAATATTTTGAAAACGAATAACTTTGCTAAATGTCTTGGCAGTGTCTCCGACATAAAACTCAAAAATTCTGCGAAGTTGTCTTTGACTGACACCTGTGTTTAAGTCTTTCTCAACATCAAGCACGCCGAAGTTTTGTAAAATAATGTCTATTGCATTGTATAATCGGTTGTCGTTATCAAATTCTATTTTTTTAATCAGTTCGAGAAAATAATTGTCAAGCAAGACTTTGATTTCTTCCGGCTTTTGTTTTTCATTAAAACTATTTGAAATAAAATTGGACAAATACGGAACAACCAATTGCAAATGTTCATATCGGTTGCTTAATTCCATTGCGTTAATTCTGAAAAGTTGCGGAAACATTGTCGGCAAAAAACGAAGACCAACATAGTTGAAAGTATTATCAAGCGGAAATTCTGTAAACTTTTTGCAGAAACCCATTACATAATTTTCCTGCGGGTTGTTGAGTTCAAAATAAATATCAATGCAACCGTCGGCTACAACACGATAATTAAATTGTTCGGATAATTCTTGTGTGGTTTTGAGTTGCCAATAGCAATAAAGGAATGGTTGAAGTTTGATGTCGGGCAGAAATTCAGTGTATATTACATTATCAGCCGATTGGCTGACAGTCGGTTGAACAGGTTTGTATAGGCTTCTTATTTCTGGCGTAAAGTTCACTATTAATCGTTAGCGCGTTATTGGTTTAAAATGCCTTATAATTCATTTATCTGTTGAACAAATGTACAAAATATTTCCTGCCGTTTCGCTTTGCCTGAGCGATAGAAGCGGAAAACCCACACCAGAGTGCAATAGAGCGAGGTGTGGGCCTAGAGGTGTGGATGATGTTATTTTGCAACTATCTTAGGTGTATTATTTATTATCTTCCAATGTCCATTTTCCCGAACGCATATTATCAATGAATGAAAGATAAGATACTCACTTTCCAACGTCGCGTGTGCAATAGCCATATTGTCTGATTGCTTTATGCTGTTGATCACCAAGCTCCTTGGGCTTCCTCCGAATCGCTTGGTACGGATGAGTTCGATATAGTCGGATTTTGAGAATATAAAAATCCCTTTTTCATCGAAAAACCCGTCCTGTATATTCTGAAAACCGGGGTGTAAGATACTTTTCAATACAGCTACATCACGATTGTCGCCAGCTTTTACAAATGCTTCGATTGCTTTTTCTGCTTGTTCCATTTTTATTTGTTTAAGATGTTCATAAATAATTCGTTTTGATGGTTTAGTTGTTGTTTGACGGATTCTTTATCATCCGTTCCGTCCAATGAATAATAATAAATCTCCCTAATGCCAATAAAGTTTAAAATCTGCTGCAGGTGCATTTCCACCAGATTAGGTATATCTGATCTGAGTTCCCCCATAGCGGATAGAATGTATGTTTTTTTATTTTGCAGCAATCCGATTGCTTTATCGTCGTCGTATCTGAAAGTTTTACCTGTGCGCAACACCAGGTCAAAATACGCTTTCAGCGAAGAGGGAATGCCAAAATTATACATGGGCAATGTGATAAGGATTTCATCACACCCGAATAGTTCTGCTATCAACTGGTCAGACAATTTTAGGTGGTCTGAAGTATCCCCGGCGGTATAAAATTTCTCAAGTACGTCTTGCTCAAGATGGGGAATGTGGGAAGTGCCGACTTCCCGTATGCGGATGCTCCCACCCGGATTATGTTCTTTCCATGCCCGTACAAAATTGTCTCCTGCATTGCGCGAATAAGAGTTTTTTAAACGTAAGCTGCTGTCAATTCTCAATAATGTCTTCATCTTTTTTTACTCTTTCTAAGGAAGACAGTTTGCGTATTAAATATGTGACAGCTTGGTAATATTTTTTAACTTATCCGGGTCTACAATGGAATATATTCCCTGTATTAATCCATCTGTGCTTAATTGGAGAATATGACAGTTATGAAGCTTTTCATTCTCCCAAAAACAAACAGCAGGTTGATGATTGAAAAATTGAAAGGTAAATGTTTTTCCCATCAGAAAATGTTGCTGTACATAAACCAATAAAGTGGCTGTAGCTGTTTTTCCTATGTCCGAACCGCTCACTACCTGTACTTTGGTGCCCCCGTCAGCACTTAGTTTTATATCGCTTACCAATAAGTCTTCCAATTCCCCGATGTCAGCATGAGCCAATGCTTTCTGGTACCTGCTTACAGTCTCAAATGAAGTACCCGAGTGGGGATTATAATTTGTGTATTTACTGTCTTTTAATTGCTTGTTGGCCCTGCTTAATAGCTGACGCGAATTTTCTGTGCTTATTTCAAGCAGTTCGGCTATCTCTGCATGTGAATAATTGAAGCCCTCTTTCAATATGAAAGCCGCTCTCTCTTTTGCGTTCAGATGCTCGAACAGAACAAGCATGGTATAGCTTGCAGTTTCGTCTCTAAGAAGTTTTGTATCAGCACTTTCAAACGAAACAGGTTCAGGAAGCCATTCGCCGAAAACTTCTTTTTTACTTTGGCGGGTTTTGAAATTTATGGCATGATTAATCGTGCTTTTAATCAAAAAGTTTGATTCGTGGCGGATACTTGATTTATCTAATGTAATGTATTTTTCAAGTACATCCTGTACCAAATCTCTGGCATCTTCGTATGAACCAACGATGTTATAGGCATAGGTCAGGAGTTTATTATAGTGCTTCTGCATTGGTTTTGAATTCTTTGGTTAAATAGCCATGCCGCTTCCACCAACTACTTTTATACCTTCAGGAAACTCTTTCCAAAAACGGATATATCTATATTTAGCTTCAAAAGGCTCATTATTATAATCTCCTTTTAACTTCATCTGCAATGTAATGATTGCCAAATCCGCTATGATGTTCAGTTCTTCTACTTTGGGAGTAAGTTCTTTTACTTTTAAATTTCCCTCACGATAGGTTTGCAAATCCATTTCCTTAGTTATTGTCTGACCGCTGGGAACTACAAAAAGCAAATCAGCATGCAATAGGTTGTCGAGTACTTCCGTATCACTATTTTTGATGGCTTCGTAAAGCGTGTTTTCGAGATTTAAAATTTCATCCTTTGTTATCATTTCGTAGTCATTCCCGTATTTATTGTTTCCAGTTCAGGTTGCCGTTTTTGTCAAACATTTCGATAGACGGATTGCCCAGACTATCAACCTTTAGAACAATCCTCGGTATTTCGTTGTTATCCTTCATTACCAGAGCCGCATTCCCGTTTTCCGTAAGCAGGTTAATACGATTAATATTATGGCCCGGCTTACCGGACAGGTCTTTGTCGTTTATTAATAGGCCGGCCCTGAAATAATTGTCGTGTTTATTGTCTTGTGCCAAGATGCCGACAGCATCCGCGTTTTGGTAATCGAACGCTAATGCATTTAAGTTAGTTTCCGCATTATCGGTAATGGCAAGTCCCCCTCTTTCATCCCCGTTTTTATCATAGAATATAAGACCTGCTGGTGCGTAAGCCCTTTTATACGTTTTCCCATCAATAATGGGTTGCGGAATATAGTCTGTGTTTGCAATAACGATACGATTTTTCCCCGAACGGTCATTGATATCTATTCTTTCTGCTGTTAAGTTTTGCTTCTCGTTTAACAAAAAGTACACTAAGCACGACATTAAAACAAAATTGGAAAGAATGAGTGTTGTTAAGAATACTTTTAGTGGTCTTGAAATTGTTTGCATAATGAATTATATTTATTGATTATTACCGGATACACTACTAATTTTTTTGGGTAGGTAGTAATAGCTTTCTTGTTCATAACACTATTTTTTGAGTTTATCCAAAGTCCTTTGATAAAAATTCAATGTATTGTATCTGCTCGTGTTTTAGTTTTTGTAAATTCATATCTGTCTATGTTTTAATTATTTCTTAAACTTAAAATTACTGTTTATTTTTTGTTACATTATTTCTCCCAATCTACCGCTTCATCAGCCACGGCAATGGCTTCTATTTCGATGAGTGCATCGGGAGAGAATAGTGCGGATACTTCTAATATAGTATCCGCAGGATAAGGACGTGAAAAATATTTTCCACGCAGTGCTACTATTTTTTCAAAGTTACCCATATCGCGAAGCATAATGGTTACCTTCACCACATTTTTTAAACTTGAACCCCCAGCTTTCAAGACTTTGTCCAAATTTTCAAAAGCTTTTTGGGCCTGGGCATCAAAATCGCCGATACCAAGTAGTTTGCCATCATCGCCAATAGCCGTTTGTCCCGAAATAAATAATAAGTCGCCCACCCGATGGCCTTGTGCCAGGCGAAACGGTTCGTAAGTGTCTGGTGTAATTTTGATCTGTGAAATTTTCATTATTGCATTTATTTTACTATTTTCCTGGTGCTGATTACAATCCTCTTTTCCATATTTATTTCTTTTTCGTTACTTAGCTCTTGAAAGCACCATTTTTATTGCTAAAAAAGTTAATACACTGGCCATGAACCATTTTTGCGCCTTTACGCAAAGTGGATTTTCTGTAAGAAAAGCAGCCATTTTTTGGATATCAAATTGTCCAGTGAAAATTTTCCGCTGCCCTGAATGAATAGTGCCAGGCATAAGCCAATCATCAGCAAGTGATATTCGAATCCCTCGCCCTCCTTATCGCCAAACCAGTTCATAAAAAAGCCATGCTCAAGATGTCCTGCAAATAAAATTATCCCAATAAAAAGACCTCCCATTGCAATTGCCCAAAAACGGGAGGCAAAGCCTGTTATTATAAAAATAGGTGCAAAGAACTCTATTAAAATAACTAATAACCCCACAAGCCATGGGTGTCCCATCTGTTGCAACCCCTCCAAAGTTTGGGCAAACCCAAAGCCGCCAAACCAGCCCAGCATAGCCCGCGCTCCGTGTGGAAACATAACGATACCTATTGTGAGGCGAATAATTAAACCTGTATAATCATTGTGTGTACTAAAAATTTTCTGTTTCATGATTTCGTTCATTATTTGATGATACAATTATTCAAAATACTTTTCTCCCGAAAAGTCCAAAGTTGCTGTAGTTTGTGCCAAAACATCCGTACTGGTCAAAATTTGCGGCCAGTCCAAACTGTATACCCCCGGTATCTATTCCTGCTCTTGCATATTGATAGCTCCGGCTATGTCCGTCTCGGTTCCATGTGGTCATATATTGAAATCGGGCGTATAGGTTTACAGGTTTGTTTTCGGCTCCCTGATATTCAATAAAGCCCATAAGTTCGAAGTTAGGTTCAGACCATATATCCATTCTCGGGTAAATCAGCACAGATGTTGTTTTCCCTTTATGGAAATACTGGAAAAATACAGATGGTCTTACCCGGTTGACGGGAGTGAAGATAGTACCAACTCCTGATGTCCATCTTTGGCTCATCGCGTAGGAAAGGTAAGACTGGCTCATAATTTCATTTCCACGTTTTTTATCATAAGGTATAACAACCGACGAGGTGTGAAAGAAACCGAGGGATTTTTCCGGATGGAACCTTGTGGCAAACGAATGCTGATAATAGTACCCGGCATGTCCTGCACTGATCTCAACAGGTATTTGCGCCCGGCTATACAAGTACCACATGCTGAAAAACAAGCAGGCCAACAAGTGTTTTATTATCGTTGTTTCGTTCATCGTTCCCCTCAGATTTCTTTGTTTGTGCTAAGCTGCGTCGGAAAAATGACTACAGCCAACCACTGTTTAATATATGACACACGACGTACTGAAAACGTGACAACTTATTTAGGATATTTTTCTTTCGTAGGTAATCTGTCCTATTTTTTTACCATCCCGATAGAACCATCGTATCTAAATTTCATTGTACGTTTTATGTAATACCCTACGAAGATATGGAGAAGCCTGCCTGTCAATACTGTAAGTATGACGGTAAAAAATGTAGTTTTTTCTGTTTTTGATTTAGAACCCCCAATTATGTAGGATTATCAACTGTATTTTTGAACTCTGTGGGGAGCTGACCGTCGTAGCTTCTGAATGCACGAGAAAAATGAGACGCATCTGTGTAGCCAAGCTGAAACGACACCTCTTTAACAGACATATTCCAAAAGCTCAACAGGTACTTTGCCTCTTGCATGATATGAAACTCAATCCATTTTTTTGCTGAAAGCCCGGTGTATTCAACTAATATTTCGCTCAGGTATTTTGGTGATATATGCAACTGTTCCGCGTAAAAGGCAACATCTTTATACTTAGAGAAATTCTTTGAAACTAATTCTCTAAACTTTACAACGGTATGTTCTTTACCGTTGAGTTCCTTTTTATTGCCCCGGTGCAGGTTCCAGAAATACTTCTGTGAAATAATCAGGATTGAATATAGTATTCCCGATATTGCTTCGGGCTGATCAGCGATTGCCCGAAGCGTTTTGAAAAGCTGTTGCATTTCCTCAAATTGCCTGTCGGTGAGTTGCATTACACTCTTTTCATCGGGGCAAAAAAATTCGAGAGAATAGAAAAATGACCTACCGAAATTATTTGCAAAAATATCATCATAAAAAAACAGCGTGTCATTTGAGGGGAAGCTGGTATTGAGCCATTGGCAGGTCATTCCGGGGCCAATCGTTATTAAGCTTCCACGTGTTAAATCATAATTGGTAGTGCCTATTCTGATGCGAGCTCCTTCACCATAATACAGACCGATAGTATAAAAGTAGTTTTTAAAAGGATGGGTGATTTTCAGGTCTTCCAGACACGCTTTTGATGCCAAATAGTAAGGCGCCATATGACCATCATTTTTTTGAGACCTTAAATATCTGAGTAAATCAACGTTATCTGGATGTTTTTGTTTCATAAGGAAGTTATAGCGTTCTTGTTCATAACACTATTTTTTTAGTTTGTCCAAACAGCAAGTTCGTAACCGTCTAAATCGGTAAATTGAAAACGTCTTCCTCCGGGGAAACTGAATATATCCTTGGTGATTTTTCCTCCTGCTTTTACTACTTTATTTTTTGTAGCCTCAATATCTTCCGTAAAAAGCACGACTAAAATGCTACCCTTAACAGGTACTCCGTTGGTAAAACCGCCATCCACATAATCGCCGGTAAAAGAGGTGTACGCTACTCCGTAATCGGTAAACTTCCAACCAAAACATGTGGTATAAAAGTTTTTGGCTTGAACAATATCCTTTGAGAGAAATTCAATGTATTGTATTTGCTCGTGTTTTAGTTTTTGCGAATTAATTTTAGTCATAATATCCTATTCTTTATTTGCAAAAATAAATGATTATTATAACTGGACTTTGGAAAAAAACGACAAAATTAAAATTTTGAGGGACTAACGCCTGTATATCTTTTTATTTCATTGCTTAAATGGGCATGGTCATAATAGCCACATTCGTAGGCAATATCCAATAAACTTTGCTGGTTTCGATTGTACTTTAGTTTAGAAAGAGTGGCTTTGAACCTAACAATATTGGCAAATTCTTTTGGGCTAATTCCAATGTACTTTTTGAAGTTTCGTTCTAATTGCCTTGTTGTTGTATTATTCTGTTTTACCAATATGTCCATACTAATTAGACCATTGGTTATTTCAATGTCTCTAACTACGTTGAATAGATTATTTTTCTCTTTTGTCAACCCTTTTAAGAAAAATTCATCAAGATAAGAGAAAGAGTGCTGTTCTATCTTATGAAAGTCGGGTGACAGAGACTGTTCAAATTCAATAGTTTTATCTTTAATTTCATTTAATGGTTCAAAGCTGTAAAACGAGGAAAAGGCTGACGGTTTAAAACGAACTCCTATAAGTTTATTCGATGGATAGATAACGCTTTCTTTAAAAGTAGTCATTGTTCCCACGAGATAGGTTTTCTCGGGGTACATGGTTAAAGCTCCGTTGGATGTTTCGTACTTTTCTCCTAAATTAAATATCAAGTCAACACAATTATCCGGCAATATTATATCTTTGACACATTGTTTCTCCACCCCTTCACTAATCCAATAGGCATCGATGTAATCCGCTAAACTTGGATGTGGTTTAATCTCTTTATAAATCATAATTCTATTTTAAAAGACCAACCTATATTAACATTCGCTTTTGCTTCAAACCGTTAGTTTGTCAATCCTCTTTCCCTTAAAGTTGGGCAACATTTTCTACCAAATTTAGAAAAATTAATTATCATCTTATGGGTATTGCTGTATCAAATGCTGTAAATCGGGGTCATTCTTAATGCGTTCCATTTCGCTTTGTTTTTGGTGCTGCTCGTCACGTCTGTAGAGAACCACATCGATCCACTTGACACTCAATGGAAGTTTATACTCGACCAGATGCCTTGTTCGCTCAGGTTCTGGTGTTGTATAAGAAAGGTCATTCAATTTCAACAGATAAACTTGGAAGAGAACATCTACAACCTTGGATTTGGAGACTTCTGTCCAGAGTATATTTAAAAAATAATAACGAACTTTGTATCAGTAGGTTTAAGGCTATGAGTACCAACAGAGATAAAAAGAACAAGAAAAAAGATGAGTTGACGGCTCAAGAACGTCAAAGTATCTATAACAACTCCTACTTCTTTAAAAAGAAGAACGAAGAGGCAATTGACTTCCTGAAAAAACATCCGATACCTAAGGAATATCTTCAACGCTAAGAGGCTCCCTTCCTATCCTCAGTTTTAAGAAAGAAACGGACTACTCAATTCTGACGCAATTCTTGCGCAGATATACTGTCGAACTAATATTAACCGTCCGGAACTGGATGGATTTATCAATATCGGGGCTTAAGGTTGACTGATTCCGGCTAAGACTTGTTTAACCTTTTTTTCATATAGGCTTTAATTGCGCCTGTTGACCAAAGCGCCAACAGAATTAAAATCGGTTGAAAGAACAACCGCATAAGTCTTTTTTGGTCGGTATCGAGACCAAAAGCATCAATTTGATTGGTGTACTGTGAGATGTTGCCAGGAAAGACAAGCACGTAGAATATGGCTAATATGATGCCTATTCTAACTTTATACCTACTTAGGAATATCATTGCCAATCCAAGAGCAATTTCAACAATTCCAGAGGACACAACCACAAAATCCATAAAAACTGGCGTGCTTGGCAACCACCTAGGTACCTGAGCCAAAAACTCTTCCCGCATAACAGTTAAGTGGCTTATACCCGCAAATAACATGAAGCCGCCCAAGAAGATCCTGCATAGATTTTGTAGTGCAGATGTTTTTATCGTGGCCATAATAGTGCTTTCAATTTAGAACTTCTTTATCGACCGAAAAGTTTTATCAATTTGTCGTCGTCCGCCAAATTGGGATCCAGCTATAGCTTTTTCGCCAATTCCCACTGTTTGGCAATGGTTTCTTTCGCTAAAGGAAGTTCCGTTTCCAAATCCGTAAACCGGCATTCCAATGCGATCATTCCTTTGTAACCAATTTGCTGAAACGCACGGAAATAAGGCACAAAGTTATCTCCTTTGACCCCTGGAGCGGAACGTGTTTCTTTCTCACCTATATCGCAATGGTAAATATATTTTCCTCCATCGATAATATGGTCTGCTGGCTCATTTTCACGCATCATATGGTAGGTATCTACCGTTACACGGAAATTCGGATGATCAACTTTTTTGGCAATCAAAATGGCCTCTTGCAAAGTATTGATGAAATTGCATTCTTCTTTATTCTGGCTTTCCAGCGAGAGTACGATATCATATTGCGCAGCAAGAACGGCCAGTTTTCTGGAAATGTCTACAAATTGCTTGCGAGCGACATTTTTATCAAACCCATCCGGGATCATGCGGGATGCGCCACTACCAAAAACGATTAGCCGAATATTTAATTTTTCTGCTCGCTCAAAAACTCTGGTGGCATACGCTATGATTTTTTGCTCATTAACGTCGGGCCCGGTGGTCTTGATGGAACCGGGGATAAAAACATTACAAACGAACATATCCAGCGGAAAATCAATATTATTGCTATGCCCATCATATAGGCTATCCGGTTTCTGCGGTTGCAATATTTCGGCAACAGTCGGTTGAATAAAAGTATATCCATGTTTATGGACCAAAGGAACTTTATCCATTGTCGCACAAACGCCTAAAAGTGGAACGTCTGTTTTTTGGCCAAAAACTAAATTTGGACTGATGACAATAAGTAACAAAAAAAGATAGATCAGCTTTTTCACTGCTTCGATGTTAAGGTTTATAAGTAAGATGTGTCTTGATAACACTATTTAAAAAGTGAATATAGTATTTTTTATTGAATCTTCATGAGACTTTTGGTAGTCGGTGGTTTACAATGCCGAAAGTGCCGATAGATGGATAAGGTATATGATCAAATTTTTCCTATATTAGTTACTTAACAACTATAACCATGAAAAAACTTATTCTACTTTTAATTGTGTTTACTTCGACACATTCATTTGCCCAAAGAGCGAAAAATGTGTTCTCAAGGAAATCCACGCCTGTTACAATCAATAAAAATAGAGATACTTCTTTACGCGTGATCATAGTTGACAAAGAGAAACAGGTACGGCAGCCCGCCTATTTTGTTAATGATAGATTTGTAAAGAACCATGGCTTTATCAAACCTGAACGAATAGAAAACATACATATAATCAAAAGAGATACCGTAATCGAAACGCAAACATATGCAGGTCAGATCCATATAAAGACGAAAGCAAACTATACTCCTCAATTTATTTCTTTAGCAGAACTAAAAGATAAATATACAAGCTTTAAAGACATGCCTGTAGTATTCATGCTGGACGCTGATGTGATCAATTCTGATGAAGAAAATTTTTTTGTAGATGAAAATAACCTGTTAACGATAATCGTTGACAAACTGAAAACCAATAAAGATAATGCCGAGATAGGATTAATAAAATTATTGACAAAATCCAAAGAGAACATTGATAAAAGAAATAACATTATGATCCGTGGCGACGGAATAGTAGCGAAATAAAATGTTGCTTATTTTAACTGAACGTCAATCATCTCTTTTACTACGTCATTTCCGGGAAACTCTGAAAATTTATTGACGAGCAAACCTTCTTTATTATATAACAGATAGGACGGGATATACTGAAACTCAAAATAATCCATCATGTACCCCCATTGAGCGTCTGTCAGATAGTAGTGTTCGTCTCCTATTCCTTTTATTTTTTCTTCCCATAGCTTTTGCGGCGAAGAACCGTTTGTGAGGTACACAAATACAACATCCTTATCTCGAAAATCGCCTTTTGTACCCCTGAACTGTTTGATTGCTTCCAGACACGGAGCACACCATGTTGCCCAAAGGTCAATAAACACAACCTTGTCCTTATACTTGGAAACAATAGTTTCCATTACTTTGTCTTCCGGAACACTTGAGATATCATTGACGACAAGGGGTGATTTTACTTTATCCAGCTCAATAATCTGTTGGTTTTTGCGAAACAGTATTTTTGCGATTTCTCCATTTTTCCAATATTGTTCAATATGCTCTTTCTGCTTATCGGTAAGCGGCTTTATCTCTTCATTGAGCTGATGGGCATAAGCATTGGCTGCTAAAATATCATAATATGGCCCTTCATCGAATCCGACCAGATCAGCCAAAATAGCTTTTACGGTTGCCAACCAGGAGGAAATGTCGCTCTCTCCGATCGTAGGGAGTCCTAATACTTCATTTTGAAGAATTAAGTTCTGAAATTCAGGAAATGTGAACGTGTGGAGATATTGCGGATCGTTAAGTTTGAAATCTTTCAAAAAACGGAAATACGATCGGTCAATACTTTGGATCTCGGGCATACCAACTCTATCCTGAGTAGCATTACGATAATTACGTTTCATCTCTGCTTCGTAATCGAAGACATGTCCCGTATACAGGAATAAACGATAATCTTTTGCTATAATACCTTTAAACTCCTTCGAGAATATTTTATCATTATCCACGAATAGTGCCAATCTTTCAGATACCGTACTTCTGACTTTATCCAAGAACTCATCTGTAGTTTTATCATAGAGCCGTGGATATACCCAGCCTGGTGGCTTATTTGGTCTGTAATTAATCATTTTGTTTAACACCTCCATGCTTTGCCTCATATCATATTTGTTCATGGCAGGCGTAACATCTACGTTTTTGATATTAAAATCTGAATCATAGGTGATATCAATGTGAGTAGAATCATTTGTCGTTGGTGTGATTATAAGAGTTTTATAGGGGCTTACACTCGTGTACAATCCTAGTGAAGAAGTCTCGGTCTCCACATCAAAGTCCAGTGAGAATTTGCCCGATTGGTCAGCGACAACTTTATGCCTAACATTTTCTCCTGAAATCGGATGTAGAACAGTAATCGTTACATTAATGTTATCCTTATTGTGACCATCAGGGGTGATGATTCTTCCTGTTATTTTGGAAGCACCGGCGACTATAGTTGTTGTGTCTGTATTTATATCTGTTGTCATGTTACATGACAAAAAGAACAAAAGACTACATACGAAAAGAAGTTTTATTTTAATCATTGTTAGCTTAATTTAAACCCCGACAAAATCTCCGTGGTATCGAGTCCACGCTTGTCTGCTAGTAAGAGCGCATACATCAGCACGTCCGCCAGTTCTTCTTTCAGCTTTTCGGGATGGGCTTCTTCGTTTACTTTCCAGAGGTACAGTTCCCGTAACTCACACGCTTCTATACGGAGGTCTTTGGAATTGTGGAACGGCTGTCAGTCACGGGCATCGCGAAAGTATGCTTCTAAAACGGCTTGATGCTAAATTTACGAATTTTGTGGGAGTATGGAGGGTAAAAATTCACAGTATGAAAAAGATAATGATGTCGACAGGTGTATCGTATCCATTAATTTCCTCATCATTTAAAAGTGTATAACAAGCAATTTAATAAATAAAAGATGGATACTGCTATTTCTCCTCAAAGCTTTTTAACTCCTTATTGACCTCTTCCAGCAGCTGTTCTTCAGTTGGCAAATATAGTTTATATTGACTGGCAATAATTTGTCTTTGTCCTTCCGCCAATGTAAATTTCACCATCGCATCGTTTTTATTTGCACATAATAAGATACCTACAGTTGGGTTCTCTCTGGGTAGCTTCTCAATGCGATCGTAATAATTAACGTACATCTGCAATTGCCCAATATCTTGATGTGTCAGCTTATGAGTTTTAATCTCGACGATTACAAAAGATTGTAGCAATCGGTTATACAGAACCAAATCAATAAAAAAATCATCGCCCTCGATATGGATTCTTTTCTGTCGTGCCACAAAGGAAAAACCATTCCCTAACTCCAATAAGAATTCTTGAAGGTGCGTTATTATAGCATTCTCCAAATCCTTTTCATAGTATGCAGTTTCTCTTTTTAATCCTAAAAACTCCAAATACACCGGATCTTTGATAATCTCTTTAGCATCAGACGGAAGCTTCTCATTTTTAGCTACTGATAGAACATCTTCTTTATCATTGCTTACTAACAGGCGCTCGTATAGGTTACTGTAAATCTGCCTTTCCAATTGGCGAACCGTCCAGTTGTTTTTGATAGCTTCTGCACTATAAAAATCTCGTTTACTCTTACTATCAACACTACATAGCAGTTTATATTGACTCCAACTTAATTGTGCATACAGTGTATGCACAATTGGAAAAGTACGATAAAATTGGCGGTAAAGGTTAATTTGGCGAACGGAAAAACCACTTCCAAATTCAGGTTGCAATTGTTCTGAAAGATATTTGATAAGAAATTTCCCGTAATCGGCCCTCTCTTTCCCCTCTTGTTCTTCTTCAAAAATACGCTTCCCAATGTGCCAATACATTAATGTTCGTTGATGATCAACGGCGCGGATGGCCTTATCCTTTGACTGGACTATGATATTCTTGATATCTGTAATAATAGATTGGTTTATAATCATGTTAATCGGCTTTACTGTGTAAATCTATTTTATAATCACTTTAAAGTTATAAAACAGAAACCAATAAAACTAATATTTTTAGCAAAAAAAACGAGTTTTGCGGGAGTATCGGGGTCGGAAGAGTACTGGGGATTTACCTGGCGGCAATCGGTACAACTTATTTTGATGGACATTAATAAATTTGGAGAAAGCAGATTTATGGGTGAAAAATATTGCCCTATCTTTGGATTTTAATCCAAAGTATGACGGAAGAATTAAGACATATACAAGATTTCATGTTCCGTGTCCTCCACTTGTAGATAATTTGTATATACATTTAAAAAAGTTATAGATGATTTGCTAGCTAGAATAGAACGTAAATTATGAAGATTCTTCCGATTTTTGTTTAAGATAAAATTAAAAAATCATGAATCATCTTCGTATTTATCACCCCACCCACGTTTAAACAAATAATAAATGCGTTATCTTTTAATTATACTATTCCATTGTTTAATATCTAATATTTTGGGACAAACTAATCCCGAAAATCAAAAATTTGTAATCAAGAGAGATCGTATTATTGACTACGAACAGATTTTTACGGATAAAGAGACACAAAAATTAGATAGTATTATAAATATTTATTGGGAAAATGAAATAGCAGATATAGCCATTGTCACTATTGATGAGCGTCATACAGACAAAGAACATTTTGACCAATATGTATTCAACAATTTGACAGGATATGCGCAAGGAGAATATGGAAAAAATAATGGAATAGTAATCGCCATATCCAAACAACTCCGCCAAATGCGTATCCAAAATGGTTACGGTATAGAGAAACTCATGAGCGATGAAGCCACAAAAAAGATCATTGAGGAATATTTTATTCCCAAATTTAAGAACGGCAACTATTTTGAAGGCACATGGAACGGTCTAAATGCAATCATCAGTCATGTAGAAAAGGAAATACAACAATATAACTATACGGATGCATCGTCTATCTTCCTGCCTTCGCTGTTTCAAAAGATCAGGGAGTTTGTACTGGAAAACGGAACGCCACAGACTTTCCGCAATCTTGATAGTGATAATCCTTCATACAATTTCACATCACTTGATGTATTCCTGGGGCCAGCAAGGAAAAATTCCTTTGTTTTGAAAGATTTTTTGGAGACCGATTACTATGAAATGACCATCCGAGACAGGGATGACACACAGTATCGGTTTGTCTGTTTTGATGAGCATTTACCTGAGCAGACATTTATAAAAAAGAACATGCAAGTCCATCGGGTGTATTGGCTTGAACCTGGAGATAAGTTGATTTCTCAGGATGTATGGCCTTTGCTGGCTCAGATAGAAGACGAAATGGTTCAGAATTCTGTAGCTGCTGATCCAAAAATGTTTACCCACTACAAATGGGAATTAAAGCAGGAATTCCATCCAATGGAACGTATATTTATGGACCTTGATCAAAATGAAACCATGGCGTTCGTTGAAAACGACTTTTTTGTCAATGGAGAAAGGAAAGGCTCTTTTGAGATTGACAAAAATAAAAGATTGTTATCGCTTAAAATGGACGAAAATAAACGCCCATCATTCGCAATTTTTAAAATGGAAGATAGTTATTATTATCGTTACCATTTCAATAAAACCGAACGGAAACTCTATTTGGTTCCATTGGATGAAAAAGAAGGTCATGATCTTATTTCAGTAGAGGGATGCACCCTTGTATTTGAAAGCTATAGACGATAAGATAGATATATATATGACAGAAAAAAGTAAGATGTCTACAAAAAAAATAATGGGAATCATTGCACTAATCGTAATCGGCGGGATCGGTCTTTTGGTTTTTATGATTTTCGCAACCGTAAAGACTAAATCAACAAGCATCAATAGGTACGAGCCTTTCAAGGAATGGATCGGAAAAACTGTGACCCTTAACAAGGAAGTGGTTCTGTTTAAGGATAAGGTAGAAATGAATCATAACAGCGACTATCCTTATAGGGTACTGGATCACCACCATCCGCAATGGCAGTATATAGACGAGAAAAAGCGTATTGGAGATTTGGAAGAGATCACCACGTTTCCGGCAGGAACGACATGGAAGTTTGAAAAAGCCATTCAATACACCAATGGTGTATCGGGCTTCTCTTATCCTATCATGTTCGGAACTATAGCTATTGATGGAAAAGAATATAAGACGGGTTATCAATGGGGAGAAATGGATGTGGGGAAAAAGTTTGACAAAGTAGAAAAGTGTTGGCAATTTCACCAGGCTCCATGGCAAGAAGAAAAGGATACGGCTTATTATGCCCTGCCAACGGCTTCACTTTGGTAATACCCAAAAAGCAGAAAATAATTTCAGCACATTTTAATCATATTATTCTCATGGATCCCATAAGTATATACTTTTTTGCACTAGCTTCTATTATCGGCTTAGAAAGCACGAGTATAGTGAGCCAAAAAGCAACTATCACGATCAACCCTGTGGAAAGAACCTTTGAAATTCAACAAGAAGACCTTTTTGCAATCATAGTGACCGAAGCTGACAGTATTGTCGTGGTGCACGAAATACAGCAGATAGCAGAATTCAACAAGAATAAAGCGAAGAGAACCGATAATGGTTTGACTGTTGATACAATCGTGTTCAGCAGCCGTAACCAGCAGTTGAATGCTGCTTTAAAAGGTCGGTACACCGACCCCGGCGTATGGGCAAAGGCAGGAATTCATCTTGACAGTACTTCAACGTATAGCTTTAGTCTGATGAATTTCCCGGACTGGAACATGCAGTCATCTGATGCTGTTTTAAACGAGAACTATTGGAGTTGGCCGACAGACAAAACGGTGACGATCATACTGGAACCTTACAAAAATATCCCCGAAGAGTATCGGCAGCATCGGCAGAGTCTATTACCATCCTGGCAACAGGGGCTGGATAGCCGATCGAAATAAGAAACAAATTTGTTTCTCAATTCACTATCCGAAATTTCAGAATGTTGTATCATCGCCCAAACCAAAATGGTGGTGTTCGATTACTACGGTTTTTCTGTAAGCGTTTGGATTATTGGGTTTGGCATATCCCATTCCGTTTGTACCGCCTGTGATAAGAGCGAATTTGTCTTTAAATCTTTGCATTTTTTTTTGTTTAAAAATCTATTGCAAAGATTGGTATGTATATTAAGATAGAAAATCCGAAACTTGCTGTTTTTCTCTGATCCGCCATGGCGAAACTGGGATTCTAAATTGAAACCTTTTGGCTTGCGGAAAATTAGGTCTATAATCAATTTCCGATTTTTCTTTTCTAATGTATTTTGGTTATATTATCTTTGAAGCTTGTCACCTTTTACGGAACTAGTTATGCTAAAAATCCTCAAAAATTTTACTGATTCACCCACAAGCGGAGGGATAATCCTGTTTATATGCGTGCTTATTTCTCTGGCGATCGCCAACTCTCCGCTCGGTGACGCGTTTGAAAATATATTGAATACACCGCTGGGGTTTGAAACAGCTTCGGTACATTTAAGATATACGACCGCACTCTGGATAAATGATGGCCTGATGGCTATCTTCTTTCTTTTGGTCGGACTAGAGATAAAGAGAGAGCTGGTGAGTGGAGAGCTATCTACGCCTCGACAGGCGCTCCTACCAATATTGTGTGCTTTTGGCGGCGCCATCGTACCAGCTGGTATATACTTTGCCGTCAATCAGGGAACGGAAACTGTCAGTGGCTGGGGAATCCCTATGGCAACGGATATCGCATTTGCCTTGGCGGTGATTGCCATGCTAGGCAAACGTGTCCCTGCCTCTCTAAAAATATTTTTGGCAGCGCTGGCTATCGTGGACGATCTTATCGCCATCTTGGTCATCGCCATTTTCTATTCGGCCGAACTACACACAATATACTTAGGTTACGCTGTGGCTATATTGGTACTCCTCTTCATTTTTAACAGATTAGGTGTCCGGTCCTTGGCCTTTTACCTCATCCCCGGTCTCTTTATCTGGTACTTTGTCCATCATTCGGGTATCCATGCTACCATCGCGGGGGTATTGACAGCCATGACCATTCCACTGGCGACCAAAGGCGGGCAAGAACCGCCTTTACTTAAACTCGAACATACCCTTACTACGCCGGTGAACTTCCTGATCGTTCCCCTATTTGCTTTGGCCAATACGGCCATCCGTTTCGAGGAAGGTATGTTGGAAGGACTGATCTCACCTTTGGGAATCGGGATCATCGTTGGGCTTATGCTGGGTAAGCCTGTTGGCGTATATTTGATGACTAAACTGGCAATCCTGTTGCGTATCGGATCTATGCCTCAGGGGGCATCTTGGCCCCAAATTATCGGAGTAGGTCTTTTGGCTGGTATAGGTTTTACGATGTCCATATTTATTGCACTATTGTCTTTTTCGGACAATCTCCTCATCGCCGAGGCAAAATTCTCTATATTGATCGCGTCACTCTTCTCGGGATTGGCGGGATATATCTTGTTAAGCCGGGTTGCAACACCACCGAACGATAACGAAAAAGACGTAGGATGAAAAAAATAGCGTTGCACTGGCAAATATTGATCGGTATTATAGGAGGTATTCTTTTAGGGTTGTTGTGTATCCAGTTTGCCGGTGGAAAAGAGTTTATCATTGACTGGATCAAACCCTTCGGAACGATTTTCATCAACCTGCTAAAACTGATCGCTATTCCACTGATTATCGTATCGCTGATCAAGGGTGTTTCCGACCTGAAAGATACTACCCAACTTTCCGGACTCGGACTGCGGACCTTTGGTATGTATATACTGACAACCGTTATCGCGGTTACCATAGGCCTTGGTCTGGTCAACCTTATCCGGCCGGGCAGTTTTATCTCCGAGGAGACCAGACAGGAAATGTTGCTGTCTTTCGGAGGCGAAGTTCGGGAGAAGGTGGATAAGGCCGCAGAAGTGCAAGACACCAGAGGGCCTTTACAGCCACTTATCGACATTGTGCCAGAAAATATTTTTGATTCGATGTCGGTAAACAGTAATATGCTACAGATTATCTTTTTTAGCTTGTTGGTAGGTATCGCTATGATATCCCTGCCTTTTGGACAGGTAAAGGCATTCAAAAAGGTACTGGATGCGGGAAATGCGATTGTACTGAAGATCGTCGACCTGATGATGCTCTTTGCGCCTTATGGCGTTTTTGCCCTTATTGCAGCTCTCATTGCAGAAGCACCTTCCTTTGATGTATTCAAAGCCTTGGGCATGTACGCTTTTACTGTGCTACTGGGACTATTAATAATCGTGTATGGTGTCTATTCAATTTTCATATATTGCTTTGGCAGAATGAACCCGTTCCGGTTTTTCAAAGCTATCCTCCCTGCGCAACTTCTGGGGTTTTCAACCAGTTCGAGCGCCGCTACTTTGCCTGTCACGATGGAATGTGCGGAAGAAAACCTGCATATAAGGAAGGATGTTCTAAGCTTTGTGCTACCAATAGGTGCCACGATCAATATGGACGGAACCTGTTTGTACCAAGGTGTCGCAGCGGTCTTTATTGCCCAAGTGATGGGACACGACTTGTCCACCGCCGAACAGCTCAGCATAATCGTGACGGCTACTCTTGCTTCGATCGGTGCAGCAGCCGTACCAGGAGCCGGTATCCTGATGCTGGTTATCGTATTGGAATCCATCGGTATCAATCCGGCGGGCATAGCCCTGATATTTGCGGTAGACAGACCATTGGATATGCTCCGCACTGCTACCAATATCTCCGGTGATTCCATGGTGGCTTTATTGATGGACAGACAGATCGAATAAAGGGAGACGAGTCACTATTCTGTATCTTCGGAAGTCAACAGGACGGGTGTCTGAGGGTTGAGGACAATTGCTCTTGCCAAACTTTTGTGCAGCAATTTTTTGAAAAAACCACGGGCATCGATAAGAGTAATCACGGTCATATCGGCTTTCAGCTTGTCTAAAATTTCATTAACTGCCTCCACATTTTCCGGGACATGTGCCATTTTCGTAGACAGGCTCTTCAACGGACTTTGCTTTTCCAACACTTCTTTCCATTGCTCGAGCTTCCGAAGGTCTTCCGCTGTGGGCACGTCTTTTCCTTCGTGGATATGCACTAAGGTGCAGGAAGGATGTATATCGCCGAACAGCGTATTAAAATTTGTGAGGCTCTTGACATCGCCCTGCTGGTAGTCTGTGAAAAAGACAACATTTTTCAGCTTAAAGGAGTTTGTATGTTCCGGAACGATCAACAAGGGACGGGATACGTCCTTGGCCACATCGTAGGTATTATTGCCAAGCAGATCTTTTCGGGTACCCGATGCCCCATACACACCCATAACGACCAAACGGACATCGTCTTCCCTTATATACTGGTTAATCGCATCCAAAAGATTGTTTTTGGCGGTGCCTGAGGTCAACTGTACATCAGCATGTTTTCCCAGCTTTTCGATAAACTCAGCCAGTCCCTTTTCAGCTCCTATCTTCGCTCGCTGCTCGTCTGTCTCATTGGCCAAAGGACTCTGAAACGCAGAGGTAAACGATGTATAAGCATGGAAAAGATGGACTCGTGCCTTCATCTTTCGCGCTAGCTCTATGCCATAACATGCAGCTATCAGGGAATTGTTCGAAAAGTCTGTGGGTACCAAAATGGTTTGATTCATATCTGATTCTTTTTTATTTCTGGCCGGCATACTACTATCGTACGGGCCCCTACTCTACCAAAAATACAAAGCCTTGGCCGCATTGGCAAGTGATTCCGGGAGTATTCGGTGATGTGTTATTTCTTTTGGTTCCAGAAATCCATATTGCGGAAACCATACTTCGAGTTATCGAATACCGGGTCTACGCCTTCCCGTCTCTGCCCGTCATAGTCTTTCAGTAACACCAACACCCTGTTGTGCAGGAAGATAATGGCAATCACGTTTAGCCATGCCATGATACCCACACCGATATCACCCAATGTCCAAGCAGATTCCGCAGTGGACACACAGCCCATATATACTGATGCTAGGATAAGTAAGCGCAACGCCCATATCAGTAGTTTATTCCTGCTTGCCCCTAAGACAAAGCTGACATTGGTCTCGGCAATATAATAATAGGCCATGATCGTTGTAAAGGCGAAAAAGAAAAGGGCAATCGCCACAAAGCTGTCGCCTATCATGGGAAAGTGCCTTGCTACTGCAAGCTGCGTATATTCTGGCCCCGCCTGTATTTTCTCTCCAATATTCTGTACAAGAAAGGCCCCCTCGGGATCAACAATGTTGTACTGACCGGTAAACAGAATCATGAATGCTGTTGCCGTACAGACAAACAGGGTATCCACATATACCGAAAACCCTTGTACAAGTCCTTGTTTGATGGGATGACTTACAGCTGCTGCCGAAGCGGCATGGGGAGCTGTCCCCTGTCCGGCTTCGTTGCTATAGATGCCCCGCTTTACACCCCAGGAAATAGCCATCCCCATAATGCCTCCAAAGGCCGATTCGGTATTAAAGGCCGCATTGAATATCATGGCAATGACCTCTGGTATCTGCCGAAAATTAAGTACCATGATCACAATGGCCATTAGGATATATGCTCCCGCCATAAAGGGTACAACATATTCGGCAACACGGCTTATACGTTTCACACCTCCAATGATGATAAAGGCAAGGAGCAGCACCAGTACAACGGCAATAACGTGATGCGAAATACCGAAAGAGGAATGGACGGCAAGCGCTATGCTGTTGCTCTGCACGCTCGGCAATAGGAAGCCTGTACTGACAATCGTGACAATGGCAAACGCCCAGGCAAAGACCTTGGTGTGTAAGCCTTTCAGGATGTAGAAGGCAGGGCCACCACGGTACTGCCCATCTTTCACTTCTTTGTACATCTGTCCGAGGGATGCCTCAATAATGGCCGATGAGCTACCGAGAAAGGCAATCGCCCACATCCAAAACACCGCTCCGGGGCCACCCATGCCAATTGCCGTGGCTACCCCAGCAATATTTCCCGTACCGACCCGTCCCGATATCGCCAAAGCAAAAGCTTGAAACGAAGATATCCCTCTTTTTGAATTACTGCCAGTGAACAAGAGTTGTACCATATGCCGAAGGTAACGCAGTTGTGGGAACCGAAAACGTAGGGTGAAATAGATACCTGCCAGTAAACAGAGATAAACGAGCGCATCGCTCCAAACAATATTATAAACCTGATTGATGAACTGCTGCATTCAATGGGGATTGTGGTTTCAATCGATCTAAGGTAGAAAAAATAGCCATTAAATTAAAACCATAGAAGATATCTATTTCTTCTTACACCTCTATTTGTTTTTTTTATATATGATGGATGTCATGCTCTCCGGTCATATCAACTATATTTTTTTTTATACCTTTACCGAGACCGCTAGCACATAATGTGATCTTTAGTTCCCCAATCTTACTTATATTCAGGTTCTTGGGGAATAGTTTTTTTGTTAACACACTAAAAATATGCCCATGAATATTTATGAGTTGATTTCTATTGGTCTATATGTACTGATCATGATAATGATAGGTATTTACGGATACCGAAAATCTACGAGTAACTCGGAGGAGTTTCTTATCGGAGGGCGTAAGATGGGGCCGTTTGTAACCGCCCTATCTGCTGGGGCATCGGACATGAGCGGGTGGCTCTTGATGGGACTTCCGGGAGCCATGTATATGATGGGGCTTTCGGGATCATGGCTCGCTATCGGGCTTACCATTGGAGCATTTTTGAACTACCTCATCGTGGCGCCACGCTTGCGGGTGTATACCGAAGTTGCAAAAAATGCCATAACACTGCCGGTATTCTTTGAAAACCGCTTCCGTGATAAGTCGCAGTTATTGAAGCTGGTCTCTTCTGTCTTTATTCTGGTATTTTTTACGCTATATACTTCTGCCGGAATGGTTTCGGGCGGAAGGTTGTTCGAATCGGCTTTTGGGATGGACTACAGTATCGGACTTTGGGTTACTTCACTGGTCGTGGTGTTTTATACATTCATTGGTGGCTTCATGGCTGTAAGTCTAACGGATGCCGTACAGG
The DNA here is from genome assembly GCF_014692505.1 of Sphingobacterium arenae. Lineage (GTDB taxonomy): Bacteria > Bacteroidota > Bacteroidia > Sphingobacteriales > Sphingobacteriaceae > Sphingobacterium > Sphingobacterium arenae. The sequence goes on from NZ_JACNYK010000002.1 coordinate 742,920, forward strand.
GAACCATTATGGTTATTGCTCTGCTTCTGATACCTACTGTCGTTGTTTTCCAATTGGGGGACATAAGAGAAACGGTTGACACCATTTATACCAAGGATCCTAAATATATGGATATGTTACGGGGAACTACCGTTGTATCTATTGTCTCTCTATTGGCCTGGGGGCTGGGATACTTCGGACAGCCACATATCCTCGTCCGTTTTATGGCAATCGACAGTGTAAAGGATATTAAAAAGGCCAGACGTGTGGGCATGACCTGGATGATAGGCACGGTGCTAGGGTCCCTGCTTCTTGGATTTTTTGGGATCGCCTATCTACAGCGGTTTGACACGCAGACCATGTTGCAGTTTGACGCTTCGCGGGAGCTGTCCGAAACTATATTCATATACCTATCCAAAACACTTTTTCATCCGCTTATCGGTGGCTTTTTGCTGTCCGCAATTCTAGCAGCAGTAATGAGCACGATCTCTTCTCAGCTTCTAGTGACATCAAGTTCGATGACGGAAGATATCTACAAAACATTTTTTAACAGACATGCGACCGACAAGAATATGCTTATCATGAGCCGGATATCGGTACTTGTAGTAGCGGTGGTAGCCTTCTTGTTGGCATTAGATCCACAGGAAAGTATCTTGGGTCTTGTCGGCAATGCTTGGGCCGGATTTGGAGCGGCCTTTGGCCCGCTTGTTATCCTTTCCTTGCTATGGAAGCGCACTACGGCTCTGGGTGCCCTGTCCGGTATGTTGGTGGGGGGAGCCACGGTATTGCTGTGGGTATACGTACCGCATGCCTATAAAGATGTCTATGAGATTATTCCCGGATTTTTATTGAGTTTCCTGACAACCATAATAGTCTCTTTGATGACCGGGCGTATCCCTGAGGTGGTGGAAGGGGAGTTCGAAGAAGTAAGGAAGATCGTAGGTCGCAGAGGGAGGGAATAACAGAAAATAGCCCTCGATGGCTGACGGGCATAATATCAATTTATATTATGTATAATTCAAATGCATATAAAAATGAATTGATTTAGGTTTGGGAATAAACGAAAAACAGTTAGCTTTACCCCGCATTTTTAAGATAGTGGTGAGAAAACGTTTCTATAATCCGGCCCAGTTGTTCATATCGAGCTTTTTGCTACTGATCTGTCTGGGGACATGCCTGTTGAAGCTGCCGTTTGCCCTCCAGACACCACTGTCTTGGATCGATGCACTTTTTACATCGACAAGTGCTGTATGTGTTACAGGGCTGATCGTGGTCGATACGGCAAGCCATTTTACGTTCTGGGGCCAGCTCATCATTATGCTACTCATTCAGGCCGGAGGGATAGGTATCCTGTCTTTCGCGGCATTGTTCACTTACTTCCTGAAAGGCGGCAGCACGTATGAAAATCAGCTGGCCGTAGGGACCTATTCGAATACCGAACGTATGTCTGAAGTATTTGTCTTACTCCGGCGTATGATATGGGTCACAGTAGGGATTGAGCTGGTGGGGGCATTGGGGATTTTCTGGAGCCTGGGCGAAGGTAACGGGCTCCCTTTGGGGAAGCGGATATTCTTTTCGCTTTTCCACTCCATATCTTCTTTTTGCAATGCGGGTTTTTCTACTATGTCCAACGGCTTGATGGAAAGTACCGTTATACATAACTATAGCCTACAGTTTGTCATCTCCTTGATCTATATCTTTGGCGGTTTGGGATTTCCCATCGTAGTAAACGTACTTCAATATATCAAGCACGTCTACCGAAGGATTGTCGGAAAATGGACATTAAGGGGTAGTTTCCACCGACCATGGGTGCTGAACATCAACAGCAAGATCAACCTTGTTACAACCGGGCTTATAACCCTCTTGGCAACATTGGTAATCTATATAAATGAATATGGTAACGTTCTTTCGCCCCATGACGGTATCGGAAAACTGGTCATCGCCTTTTCCACGGCTACAACACCAAGGACTGCCGGATTCAACAGTATAGATTTCGGCGCATTGCAGTTCTCAACGATCATCTTTGTTATGCTGCTGATGTGGATAGGTGCCTCTCCCAACTCTACGGGAGGAGGTATAAAAACGAGCACAATTGCCCTCGCCGTTATGAATGTACTGAGTCTTGCCAGGGGGAAAGACCGTACCGAGGTTCTCGGCAGAGAGATCGGCGCGGTATCCATAAAAAGAGCTTTTGCAACGATGTTTCTCTCTCTGTTTACTATCGGTGTGGCCATTTTTTCGATTTCGTTCTTCGAGCCTAATCGCCCGTTACTTGAAATCGCATTCGAGTGCTTTTCGGCCTACAGCACCGTAGGCCTATCCCTCGGCGTGACGGGCAGTTTTGCGACAGGAAGTAAGATCATACTGATTATCGTCATGTTTGTGGGACGGGTAACGATGCTGTCCGTACTCATTGCTTTTATTAAAAAAACAAAATATACACATTACAAGTATGCTCAGGAAGAGCTTACTATCTATTGATACATGTTATGAAATTTATAGTTGTAGGATTGGGGAATTTTGGTGCGTCACTTGCGGAAAAGCTGACCATGCAGGGCAATGAGGTTATTGGGGTGGATCAACGTATCGAAAAGATCAGCGCATTAAAGGAAAAGATTACCCATACCATATGCCTAGACGCGACCGACGAGGTAGCTTTTTCTACCCTGCCATTAAAAAATACGGATGTGGTCGTCGTAGCCATTGGTGAAGACGAAGGTGCGAATATCATGGTTTCTGCTCTATGTAGAGAGGTGCAAGTCAAGCGTCTCATCAGTAGGGCTGTAAATCGTCTACACGAGAAGGTACTGGGCGCACTGGGTATTTCGGAAATTGCCCATCCCGAGGAAGAATCTGCTGAACGCTGGTCCAAACGTCTCTGCATGACGGGGCTGGTAGATTCTTTCGAACTGAATAGTAATTATTCCATCGTAGAGGTAGTCGTGCCACAAAAATATGTGGGCAGATCTATACAGGAGATCGGCTTCCGGGAAAAGTATGAACTGTTAGTACTGACTATCCTAAAGAATACAGAACAACGTACATCCTTCGGAAAAAATATAGTGACGACTGTGCTGCACGGCGTACCCCGACCTGATACGATTTTAGAAGAGGGGGATATACTCGCTATATACGGTTATAATGACCATATCAAGGCTTTTCTGTGACCTAACAGTCGGTACAGTCATCGAGAAAATCCACTCTCATTTTCTGTCGATTTCACTTACTTTCAGTTCCCCATGGAAATGAATAACAAGGGCTATTTCTTTATTAGCTCTTCACCCTATTTCGAAAATACCGTTCCGTCGAATCATTTTGCATCTACGCATTTGCATAATGCTTTGCTGATTTACAAGAAAGAATTTCAACCTTTAGAATTTTTAGATAAAGCCTTCACCATAATTTGAAATAATGCGCTGTCTTTTAGCATTCTTTCCTACTTTTGAAAAAAATCAAACTTCATGAACAGATTTCTCATCCTGCTCGGCTTTTTCTTTACGCTTCATATGGCTTATGCACAAAGCTCCAAACTTTCTGGTATTGTTAAAGACTCTATTTCGACTACAGCAATAGCCTATGCCAGTGTTGGTTTATTGGATACCAACAATAAGGTCGTCGATGGGATGATGACAGATTCATTAGGTAATTTTAGTTTTTCCAATCTACAAAAAGGGAGATATAGTTTAATTGTTAAATTCATTGGTTACAATCAAAAGAAAACTACAGTAGAAATAAAAGGTCAGAAAATAATAGATGTCGGTTCCATCCTTATCTCCAGTGCCAGTAATAGTTTGGAACAAGTTAGCGTTACAGCCAATGCATCAGGACAAAAACACGGTAGTGACAGACAGAGCTACCAAGCTAGCCAATATAAGAATGCAGTCGGCGGAACCGCATTGGACATTGTTAAGAACCTGCCCTCGGCCACGGTAGATGCCAATGGAAATATCAGTATGAGAGGTAACACCGGCATAATCGTGCTGATCAACGGAAAACCATCATTTCTAGATCCGGCAACGATACTAAACCAAATAGCGGCTAACGATGTCACAGAGGTGGAATATATAACCAGCCCTACAGCGCAGTTTGACCCGGACGGCAAGGGTGGTATTATCAATTTAAAGACAAAAAAATCTGCAACCAATGGGTTTGCATGGGTACTCAACCTTCAGGGTGGACTACCGAGTATTGACGATTACGATAACCGCGAAGTTCAAAAGCGCTTCGGCGGCGACATTGCTTTCCAGTACAGACAAGACAAATTGGAACTGAATGGTTCTGCGAACTACTTAAGGAATGACAATGCAGGATTTCGAGATGGTGATGTCAATACGATTATCGGAGACCGACAAACCTTCTTCCCTTCCGAGGGGGAACGTAGCTTTGATAAATATAATTTTGGAATCAGATTGAACGGTGCCTATGAAATATCCGATAAGCATTCCGTAAATTTAGGCGTATTGGCCTCCAGAAAGTTTCAGGACCGTGTTGCCGATATTCATTATACCAATAGAACGATTAGACCATCCACAAATCAAGAGATATCCAGGACAAACTACTTTAACCCAAACCTCCAAAATAAGCAAGGAGAATTTTATCTATTGGATTTCTCTTACCAATACAAGATCAATGATGCTCATTCCCTACAATTGGGTGCCATTTACGAATATGCTAACATCTATGGTTCCACTAGAAATGGAAATATTGAAAATGAGACCGACACCGTACAATGGACACATAACACTTATACCAATCCATTGCGAGGGTTAAGGCTTTCTTTACAGCATAGCTGGACATTAGAAAATGCAGAATTATTAACAGGGTATCAATTAAGAAATGATAGACAGCAAGGTAATTTCGAATATTTTGCATCAGAAAATGGGGCAAATAACCTTGAATTAATTCCAGCGTTTACCGGAAAATTGAATGCAACCAATAATGTTCATGCTTTTTTTTCGCAATACGACCGTAGCTTCAAGAATACGCAGCTTTCGTTAGGTCTACGTTATGAATATTATCAACGTGATCTGCTTTTGGTAAATACGAATAAAGAATATCCATACGACATTCATCAACTATATCCTACTTTCAATTTAATGCATGATCTAGGTTCTGGCTGGTCATGGAAATTATCGGCGGCAAGGAGAGTTCAGCGAAACAACAATTTTGAACTTAACCCGATCCCTGAACGCGAACATTCTGAAACTCTCGAGCAGGGGGATCCCGAATTGTTACCTGAATTTACTACCAATGCAGAAACAGGATTGGTGAAGAAATTAAAAGCAGGTAGTATCTTTTTGAACGCTTATTACCAACATACCAAAAACCCTATTCAACGGGTGAATTCTGTTTATGCAGACACTATCCTTAGCCGTGTTTTCACCAATGCAGATCAGGCATCTCGCTATGGAGTGGAGTTTGGAGGGGAAGACAAATTATTGTCTTGGTTGAAAGTTAACGGCGGTCTTAACCTATATAACTATAAAATTTCAGGACAGGTATTGGATTACCAAGAAACGAGAACAAATCAAGATTGGGTGTACTCCATAAATGCCGGTGTTCAAGCAGATCTGCCAAAAAATTGGAGTACTGGCTTACAGGTAAACTACCTTTCAGAAAGACCGACTGTACAAGGTAGGGATTCGAGATTTGTGACTCCTCATTTCAATTTAAATAGGGCTTTCCTAAAAGGAGCAATAACTGCGCAATTGCAGTGGCAGTTTATAGAACTTGGTGATTGGGGGGTGAACGAACAACGGATCACAACATTCTCCAATGATTTCTATACCACTACAAATTACATTTATGAAAAGAATGTGTTTTTAGTTAATCTGAATTTTAATCTTCACAAGTTAAACCAAATATTAAAACTACCAAAGAGTGAGTTTGGAGAAAAAGAGTTTTAGGATTTTTGCTTCCTAAAGTTCCTAAAAGGCAATATCTTTGGCTGGATATTGTTTTCGACCGTCATGTATTCGTTATCAATATTAATGGTGATATTTAATGTTGATTCTTCAGTTGCGGTGTTGTGTTTGAATGCGTTCTCTATAAGCAGTTGAATGATACCAGTATTGTGATTTAAGAGAGATCAAAACTAATCTGCTGGTGCAGGTGACGCTGCTGCTCACCATGACCGCACCAGCCAGTATAACATTCATCAGCAGATCTGTGAGGACGAGTAATCACGCTGGTTTTTAACGCATTTCTGATAATTTTAAGATTTGATCATTTATTATGACTTCAGGATCCACTATACGTTTTTTAGTTTTCAACTTTTTATTTTTCAACCCGTTCTCCCGGATTCTATCAATCCACTGCATTAAATTTAATTTCTGATTTATCTTATCCATAAGATAAAAGTCGTCCTCAAAAAAATCCTGTTCTTCAATGATCCCTGTTCCCAAACAGTTTTTAATTATTTCCTTCATTATTATATTTATCTCTACATTTTCCTCACTTTCAAAATATTCAGCTATAAGGAAGTTGTACTTTGATTGAAACCACTTTGCATAATCTTTTGATTTTAGGACAATTCTATCATCAAACGTCACTAAACCATTTATAAACCAAGAAATCTCTGTAAGGGTAACTTCTCCAATCTGACACATATCCCGAAGTGTATAGTCTATCCTATCAGCTGATAAATAAGGGAGTGGGTATTCTAGGAGATTAAATTTTCCTGTATCCATAAACACCGTTCTATCCATCTGATATTTCTCCAATACGGCGTTTAATTCACGATCCTTTAAAACTTCGTGATATCTTTGTTCATGGTAATCCTCCTCTTCGACTTCGAGTACATAATCAATTAAATGAGAAAATGCGGTATGCGAAATATCATGGATTAATCCGGCAATTTGTTCTTCAATGCTTCCGCCTAGTTTTTTTATGATGAGCATTACCCCAATCGAATGCTCGAATCTTGTATGATTTACTTTCGGGTTAATTAAAAAAATAGAACCTCCCTGATGAATTTTCTTCAATCGCTGAAAGACATTCGTGTTTATGATGTCTTCAATTACTCCTGAAAATTCAAACTCTCCATATATTTTATCTCTATATTTCATTTTAGTGGTTGTCCGTAAAGCAAATGGTAATAATCTGCTTTATTTTAGTTTCATCGTGCAAAGTTTTTGTACATGAACCCATCATCATGTAAAGATGATTTATTTTTTTATACACGACAAATATATTAGATATAGCTAAACAGACTGTAAAAATAGAAATTCTGGGAAAAAATCCTATTTTGATGGACAACAATAAGGTTGGCAGGTTGTTTATGTGTTTATTTTTTAGTGTTTACCGATGGTCTGCCTTCAAGTTCTTCTTTGATTTTGATTTTACCTTTACTTGATCGATCGAGACACCATTACGATCGTAGAGTGTCAGTATTAAATGCTTTTTGCTCGCTTTCATAATTAGGGCTCCGACGGTCTTGCTCCCTTCTGTCCAACGAGTCTTGATAAGATCCTTGTTGTGGAGCAGATCGTCCATAGATCGTCCTCTTGCGTTGTCCGATGACGGTGTTTGTATGTATACGGTTCCTTTTGAACCATCGGTTTCTTCGTTGGCATATACAGCATTGGTTCGAACGTAGATATGGTTGTTGCCACTGATAGCAAGATCCACTCCGTATTCGTCAAATAATTCTCGCCAACGACTGTATTGCGAGCTCCTACCATCATTCCCCATAAACCATTGGTAATGTGATACGACAACCACATATTTTGCGGGATTGTTTTTGATGACTTTCTTTGTCCAATCTTGTGCTTTTGAGAGACCTTCATCACTTTTCATTGCCTCGTTGTTGAGCATAACAAATAGCGTCTCGCCGTAGGTAAAATGATAGCATACTCCGATTTCTCTGCCATAACCATTGGGTGGGTTGTTATTCACGTTGCGGAAAAATTCGTTACTCTGTTTGTGTTGTCGCGTCATATCATCGTGGTTGCCGTTGACACCAGCCCATACGTAGTCGCTGAAGGTAGAATCTGCGTACAATGTAGGCCAGAACGAATAGCTGCCTCCCCAAGCGGATAGGTCGCCGACGTGAAGCATCATATCAAAGGAATTTTTGTTCTGTTTTTCTAGCTGCTGGATCATCTGCATAGCCGCCTTTTGCCGGTTGGGCAGAGGGGCATAAACGTGTATGTCGGAAATGACCCCCATTGTCCACGGATCGGATTTTGGAGCTGTTTTAAAATAACGCACCTCGCTGTCATCATGAGAAGGTGTTTTATCTGATGAGAGCTTATACTTATACGCCGTTCCTGCTTTTAGTCCCTGCAAGGCGATAGCATTGCGAATAAATTGAGCATCTTCATAGAAATCATCATTATTTGGTCTTTTTGAATAAATGCTATCGAAGACTGTACATATAGCCTGATCTGCTTGAGCGGTAACTGCTTTTCTCCAATTCTTGTCTGTTGCCTTCGTATAAGTAATGTATGAGTCGCCGCTACCTAGATCGGTGTGCCAGTTGAGACGAATCTCGCTAGATGCGTTTTCTCCAGGGTTAGCAATGACGGTATATGCAGTAGTTTGAGCTGTAGTTGGATGGAGCCATACCAAAGCGACTATCGCAACGAGAAGATAAGTTAGTCTTTTCATCGTTTTTGGTGTTTTCGCAAATGTAGTTTTATCTATCAAAGATATAAATTTCTATCTTTCGACATGGCAAACAGACCATCGATAAGGCAGCGGCTGCCGAGGCGACCCCAATCGTCAACTTTATGATTTACCTTCGGGCTAATTAAAAAAATAATAGATACAGATATATAAAAAAACAGTACGATCATGAGAAACTTAGTTTATATTTGTTCTATAAATCGTTTACTTCCAAATAGTAAAAGTTATGGGTTAAACATTATTGTTGGTTTGAAATCTATGTCAAGGATATAGAATATGCCAGAAATAAACACTTCGAAATTTTTTCAATACGCTAAAAATTTATTATGAAAATCATCAAATTTATTCTTTGTTTGTTATTTGGGATACTGTTTGTCAATGCAGGACTTGACAAATTCTTACACTATATGCCCGTTCCCGAAATGGATGCTGAAATTATAAAAATCGGCGAGGCTATGATGACAATGAAATGGATTATTCCATTAACGGGAATCATTGAAATTGTCGGTGGAATCCTATTTATTTTCCCAAAAACAAGAGCCTTGGGCGCAATTGTTATTTTACCGGTAATGGTCGGAATCGTCATTCACAATATTACTTTTATGCCCAGTGGACTAATCATGGCAGGTATACTGTTCCTCATCAATTTATGGGCTATATACGACAACCGTGAAAAATATAGATTATTAATTTCATAAAAATTTAATAAAACAAGATGAAAAAGCTAGAGTACAAAATAAACATCGAAGCTCCTAAAGAAGTGGTATATGAAAAAATGCTAGGGAGAGCCACCTATAAACAGTGGACATCGTTGTTCAATCCTACTTCCGATTTTGAAGGTGGCTGGAACAAGGGCGATAAAATCCGGTTTATTGGTATTTCCGAAGAAGGAAAAAAAGAAGGAATGCTTGCCCAAATAGCAGAAAACATCCCAAACGAATACGTTTCCATACGCCACTATGGGCTTGTGGATGGAAACAGCGAAATCACCGAAGGGCCGGCAGTCGAAGCTTGGGCACCGTCGTTTGAAAACTATACATTTTTGGAAGACCAGGGTATCACGACGGTGGTCGTGGAGGTGGATACCAATGAAGAATACTTCGAATATTTTAACGAGGCCTGGCCCAAAGCGCTCAACAAGTTAAAAGAAATTTCAGAGCAATAAGGGGAGAAATATATTCGCCTCGCTCATTCGGCAACTAATTTTGTAATTATTTACTTGATGGGCTTTGAGGGTAGCCCGTTGTATAACGTTCGCCCACAATTTGAATTTTTGATAAATCTTCTGTGAGTTTTACTAACTCCCCTGTGGTAAATTCATAATCTGCCGACCACATATTTTCCGACAGGTGTGCCAATTTGGTCGTACCAACTACTGGAACAATAAATGGTTTCTGTGCCAATAGCCACGCTAAAGCCACCTGTGCTACGGTTAATCCCCTGTGGTCGCCAAATTCTTTTAAAACATCTATTATGCTCCAATTGGCAATGATGTTTTTAGGTTCATACCGTGGTAATGAAATCCTGTTATCATTATTTGGATTGTACTTTGTCCGTTCATTGATATATCCCGTGATAAGGCCACGGCTTAACGGACTATACGGAACAAACCCTATGCCCAGTTCTTCACAAAGACTTAGTATTCTATTTTCGGGATTACGGGTCATCACTGAATATTCACTCTGTATCGCTGTTACAGGTTGTATGGTGTGTGCTTTGCGGATGGCATCCAATCCGTCTTTGCTTGTGTTAAAATCCCGCTCGCTCAGTCCAAAATGTTTTACCTTTCCCTCTGCAATAAGGTCTTTTACCGTTCCGGCAACATCTTCCATCGGTACCTTTGGGTCGATACGGTGTTGATATAACAGGTCTATGTAGTCTGTCCTTAAACTTTTTAGTGAATTTTCAACAACTTGTCTAATCCGTTTGGGGTTACTATCAAGACCGATTTCTGGCTTTCCCTCTTTGAAACCAAATTTTGTACAAATGATAACATCCTTACGAATGGGTTCAATGGCTTCTCCTAATAATTGCTCATTGACAAACGGTCCGTATGCTTCGGCTGTGTCAAGTAGATTAACGTCTAAATCAACGGCTCTATGGATTAAAGCCATCATAGCCTTCTTGTTGGGTATAAAACTTCGATGATAACTCATGCCCATACAGCCCAATCCCAATGCGGACACTTCAATACTGTTATTGCCTGTGCCTAATGTTCTTCTTTTGGTTTTTGAGGGGGAGTCGTTCTTTTCATTTGTTGAATTGCTACAACTTTTTGCCATTGCTCCGAGGGGGGACGTTGTCAATAATACTACTCCTGCCATCGCTCCTGTTTTCAAGAAATCTCTACGATTGTTATTTTTCATTGCTCTATATTTTTATTTCAAATGCGTGTTTTTTTTCATTATTTGAAATCACATTACAAATGTGATAAGATAAAATGGTGGTCGGCTTATACCCATTACTGTATTAGCTACCAAAATCACTGATTGAAGTATAACAAGATACAATGGGGGGATTGATTTTTGTAAATTTGTAGAGTATGTCATTAAATAATAAGGCAATGGAAGATGTATTTTATTTCAACAGCATAAAGGAATACAACGATTTTAACAACCATGAAACTCTGCACCCGCTGGTAAGTGTTGTTCATTTGGACAAAGCCAATCCAAGGAAGCTTAGACGGTTACGCTATGGTTTTTATACGGTCTTTCTAAAGCAAATTTATTGTGGTGATTTGCGTTATGGATTGAGCAACTACGACTATGAGGGTGGAACATTGATTTTTCTTGCCCCCAATCAGGTTATTGGTGAAAATAAGAATGAATATTATCAGCCACAGGGTATTGCATTGATTTTTCACCCTGATTTGATTACCGGCACCTCCCTTGGCAAAAATATAGGCGACTACCATTTTTTTTCTTATGCGGTAAATGAAGCCCTGCATCTGTCAGACCAGGAAAGAAAAATTGTCGAGGATTGTTTTTCTAAAATCGGATATGAACTACAACACACTGTTGATAAGCATAGTAAGCACTTAATTATATCAAACATAGAGTTATTTTTGAATTATTGTATTCGTTTTTATGACCGCCAATTTATCACAAGGGAGAATGTCAATAAAGGAATTTTAGAACGGTTTGAGGGTTTATTGAATAATTATTTTTCTTCCGACAAATCTCAAAATATAGGTTTGCCTTCGGTTTCGGGGTGTGCCGATGAACTACACTTATCTACCAATTATTTTGGGGATTTAATCAAAAAAGAAACAGGTTTATCCGCACAGGAATACATACAATCTAAAGTAATCAATGTTGCCAAAGAGCGCATTTTTGATGCCGATAAATCAATCAGCGAAATAGCCTACGGGTTGGGCTTTAAATATCCTCAACATTTTACCCGACTTTTTAAGCAAAAGACAGGTATTACACCTATTGAATTCAGAAGATTGAATTGAGTATTATTTCCCGATTACACGTCAATAGCAACAAGTCCTACCAAACAGACATACCGCATATATATTTGTGTAATTTTGTTATACAGCATTGAGCATACTTTTTGTCGGCATTATTTTTACCGCCCATGTAGAGTATGGTTTCTTTATGAATTGGTCAAATAGAGAATTTTTCTTATATTGGTTTTGATAAACAATCATATTAAATAGAATAAAAGAAAGTTTTTTATAACCATGAAGCCAATTTTGTTAAGCATTTCTTTGATCTTAATCAGCCATATAGTTTCTGCTAAGGTTCCTTTACGGTTGGCTGTAGCTGGGTTAAGCCATGGGCACGTCGACTGGATTTTCAACAGAAAAGACAAAAAGGATGTGGTTGTAATTGGCATTTATGAAACCAACCTAGAGTTGATTGACCATTACGCCAAACGATACCAACTAGATAAAACTCTTTTCTTTACCGATTTGCCTAAAATGTTGGATGAGATAAAACCGGACGCTGTGTCGGCATTCGGCGCTATTAACGAACACATTGCTGTTGTTCGTGCCTGCGCACCGCGACAGATCCATGTGATGGTGGAAAAACCGTTGGCAACGACCGTGGCGGACGCCAAAGAGATAAAAGAGCTCGCTGAACGGTATAAGATACATGTTTTAACAAATTTTGAAACGTCGTGGTATGAAAGCAATCAGCAGATTAAAGAAATAGTAGAAGAAGGTCGATGGGGAGAAATACGAAAAGTGATCGTGAACGACGGGCATCAGGGACCAAAAGAAATAGGAGTAAGCAAAGAATTCTTGGAGATACTAACCGATCCGGAAAAGAATGGAGCGGGTGCATTGGTGGATTTCGGATGCTATGGAGCCAACCTGATGACCTGGTTGATGAACGGCGAGAGACCTCTTTCAGTAACGGCCGTTATACATCAAAATAAACCAGACATCTACAAAGATGTGGACGATGAAGCGACTATCGTTCTACAATATCCAAAAGCACAATGTCTGATTCAGGCTTCATGGAATTGGCCATTTTCTAGAAAGGATATGGAAGTATATGGCTCTAAAGGTTATGCGATAGCTCCTGATGCTACAACTTTACAACAGCGGTTGCGGGGAAACAATAAAGAAGAAAGAAAGCAACTTCCTGCAAGATCGGCCCCGTTTGACGATCCATTTTCTGTATTAACCGCTGTGGTGAACGGTTCTTTAGTATTGAACAAACTTGATCTTTATGGATTAACCATTAATTGCATCGTTGTCGAAATCCTCGATGCGGCAATGCAATCGGCAAAACAAAAAAGAACTGTATTTTTAAAATAACACAAAATCTTAGATAGTATAAATTACTGTGTTGGAGTATATCCTCATGAAGTTTTGTTGGGTTACCCCTTATTGTCCATATTGTATAAGATTCATCAGCAGATCTGTGAGGATGTGAGCATGATGAATCGTGCGCCATATCCGCAGGCGCACGAGATCGGGCTTTGTTACTTTTTGTTCAATTTCTGTAAACGTTCTTTTGCTGAAGGAATGACATCATCTTCTTCTTCATAATTTTCAATCACACTTTCTAACGTACTCTTTGCCTGGAGTTTATTACCTTTAGCAGAATACGTGTCTGCAAGCAGGAGGAAACTCTTGGCTACCCAGTAATCATGTGCTCCCATATTGTTGACTACATCAAAGGCGGTCTCCTGAGCTTTGTCGTATTGCTTGTTTTCATACTGCAGTTGCCCCATACGGTACCGTGCCTCTGCGCCGACTGCCGCTTGGCTCTTGAGCGCCGCCAGATTCAGTTCTTTCATGGCAGACGTCACATTTCCTTCTCGCAGCATGGACCGCGCACTGTACAAGTGTGCTTTGGCAACGCTTTCTTCAGATGACTGATCGTCGTTCTTTATCAACTTCGCATACTTAGCCACCTGATCCAAGTCACCGATTTCGAAGTAACAGACCATCAGGTTAGTTACCGCGTAATTATAACTTTCTTTATATTCTGAAGTAAGTTCTAATTTTTTGAGATGCACGATGGCCTCGTTGTATTCCTCCAAGTCTAGGTATAGCGCAGCAGCCGTCAGTAACGTGTTTTCAGTATATTTACTCGTCCAGTCGTTCAGGATGATATTCAAGTCGTGCAGCGCCTCCTTCGGGTGCCCAGTACGGTACAAACTCACCCCGCGGATATAACGGGCATGTTTTTCCTGTATGGGTTTCGGAAATTTGTCAAAGTATGCATTGATTGCTTCCACAGCCGGTCCATATTGCCTCTTGGCAAACAAGGAATAGGCTGTCTGGAAAACCAAATTATCTTGTTCGGCAGTACTCAGATTCTTGATATTGGTACTGGTCGCGTAATGAATATAACTCGAAGCATCTCCTTGGTCCAGGTAAATGTTTTCAATGGAACGAAGCGCTTGTCCTGCTTCATCTGTTGTAGCATACTGCTCCACTATCTTCTGAAAAGTTGCCTTCGCCACTTCGGTGTCGCCTTTATTGTACTGGACAAGCCCGATGGTCATCAGCGCCCGAGGAACATAGCTACTTCGGGGGTATTGTTCGATCATCTGCTGCAACCCTTCGATGGCGGTATCGTAATCTCCCGTAGTAAAATATGTGTAAGGGACCTCAAAGGCCACGTCATCTGCATAGTTCGAACCCGGGAATTGCTCCAAAACGGACCGCAGCGTGCTGAGCTTGGCTTCATTATCTCCCTGCAATCCTTGAATAATACCGCGCTGGAACAACGCATAATCCTGATTGGCTGCTTCACTGTTGACCAGCTGGTTATAGTATTGATTGGCTCGGTCGTAATCGCGCACGCTCAAATAGGAATCACCCAAACGTGCGATCACATCATGACGTACATTTTCCTCCAACGAACTACCCTCGGTGGCCAAAAAGCGCTCAAAATAATCGGCAGCCATACCAAAACTGTTGTTGCGGAACGCTGCATACGCCAAGGCATAGTTAGCATAACTGTATACATCGGTGTTCCGTGCAGCGGGCAACCGAAGGAATCGGGAAAAGTTTTCTACCGCCTCCCTGTATTTACGCACTTCATACATCGCCTCCGCTTTCCAATACGTGGCCAATGCCGCCATTTCCGCATCGATCGGGAATTTTTCCGATCGCATGAACATGGATATGCTATTTTCGAAAGCGCGCTCGTTATAAAACTCCAATCCGCGGTAATACGTTGCTTTTTGATAGGTCATATCGGCTTCCTGCTTCCTGTCTTTTAACGATTCCAGCAAACTTACTCCTGCATGGAAATTACTCGTCCCCTGCAAAACATCTACGGATAATGTTTCCGCACTCTCCGGTGTCTTACTATCACGATCCCTATCCGCATGTTTCTTCGCGATATAGCCTTGAAGTACTTCCAGGGCTGCTTGGACGGAGTCTAGTTCATGTAAAACTTTGGCATAGTTATACAACGCAATCATTTTCAATTCCGGGTCGAGATCCATTCTCGTCGCTTTGAGAAAAGCATTTCGCGCACGTTGTTTATCGTGGGTCTCTATCGCAATATTGCCCAAAGTAATTATAGCGCCCTGATAAAAGGCATCCGATGTTTTCAAACTCTCTAAAATAGAGGTCGCTCTTGGGTATTCCCCTGCACGGTAGGCCAGATAACTGATCCGGTAATTGTCGATATTGTCGCGTGAAGCGTTGGGATTCCGTTTAAGCAGTTCGTCGTTATAGGCTTGTTTGAAACCATTTCTTGAAAAATATGTAGCGGCGGCTATCTGGCGCAGCTCGATCTCAATCGCTTCCCGGTTGATGCTCATATCCGGATTCCGGCGGACCTTTACCGCATCGGCCAACATCGGCCGGTAGTCGCGTACGACCTCAATGGAATCCATTACGGGAGCTTGCCCTTCGTTCCGTTGTTCGTTAGGTTGTGGTGTACCTTTCTGTTGTTTATCTTCTTCCTGCGCATACCCTAAAACCAGCAAAGCTGAAAAGGCCCCGGTAAGCAGGCATTTCAGGTAGTTATAGCCGATGCTTTCTTTCAATGTCATTGTTCGTCCGTATTTCTGAATTTTTCCAAACGTTCCTTCACCAAGGAGATAATATTGCAATTTTCTTCCTAAAAGCTATACCAAAACTAAAGAATTCCATTCAATTATGTGAATCGTCGGCAAAAAATGGAAGCTAGAAGGTATTTATACGCCCATATTTGCCGTCCTTTTGCCATTTAAAATCGTTCAGTGTCGGAGTAGACTAAGTTGATTTAACTCCTCTTCCCTAAAAACAACTACGATTATAAATGTAGTTTGTTTAAGGTGTCCATAATACTGAATGAGATGAAACACAGAGCAATCTCCATTCGGTTGTCCTATGTCATTGGAAGCTAAGCAGCGAAAAAAACGCATGGTAGCAGTTAAGCCGCCGACATCTCTCTACATATTCTGGTACAGATGCGGCAAGCTTCTGCACATTCACGACAATGCTCCATGCCCATAGCTGCATGCTTTTCACATTCCTCTGCACATCTTTCGCAGATATCTGCACATATTTCACAGAGTTCTTCACTTAACTGCCCGTCGATACTCATAACTTTCACTGCAACATCACAGATCATAGTGCATTCCAAGTTCAATTGGATACAAGTTTTAAGGTGTTCCAGATCTTTTTCATTTAAGCAGGCAACTGCGCACTGGCTACAGGCGACAGCACATTTTCCACACGCCTCTATACAATTTTGAAATTTTGTCTGTATCATAGTATAAAAGTTTTTTCGTTATATACGAACAGAACAGATGAGGCAATTATTTGTTCAGTTTAATTTCAGCTCGGAGCCGGAGATCCTCGTCGTATGGTAACCAAATTCTTGTCATTACTTATCATATAAGTTAAGGGACATGCTACTATATCCAAATTAATATTAACAATAAATTAACCTTACATACATTACTTTTGTAAGTATGAAATCTCTGTCGGACAATGATATAATAGCCGGGCTTCAAAAATCGGAACATTACGCTTTCCAAGAATTGCATGCTCGCTTTTGGTACCCACTCTATCGTTTGGCGTTTAAAAAATTAGGTGACAAAGATGAAACGGGCGACCTCCTACAGGACATGTTTGTAGAGATATGGGAAAAGCGCGAAACGCTATATATTCCCAACGAGCTGGGAAACTGGCTTCGAAATAGATTGTGGTACAAAATTGCCATGTACTTTCGACAAAGAGGTTTTAAACAACAACACCAAGAAAATTTTCGGATTTTTTTAGAAAAAGAAAAGATAGGAACGTCTGTAGCCATTGATGGACTAGAATTTAAAGAAAGTAACCTTTATTATGAGGAATTGTTAGATATAATCCAGCAATGTATAGAAAATATGCCTGATCGTATGAAAGAGATTTTTCGCCTGTACAGACAGGAGGGCATGCCTATAAAAGAAATTGCGGAATCTCTTGAGCTATCTCCCAAAACCGTAAAGGTACAATTACATAGAGGTCTGTTAAAACTGAAAAAAGCTACTGAAAACCAAAAAGTTAATATGAATGAATTGCTTCTACTGCTATGGTTAATAAATCATGGGATATAATTAACGAAAACTTAATACTATTCTTGTAAGTCTATTTCCTGTTTTGTGCATATAACTTATATATGCAGAGGAAGAACGATCAACTCAAAAAGTTATATGACAAGATAAATTCTGGACAAGCTAATCAGGATGAAAAAGATCTCTTGGCTCGCTGGATCGCTCAATTGGATATCGGCAAAAACGAACCTTCTTTTAAGAAAATAGAAGCACAGCGTCGGCGATTATTGGTAGAAACTATGCCTAGAGATACGGTTCGCAAGGCGTCTAAAAGGCTTCGTATATGGTCTCTCTCCGCCGCGGCTGCGTTGGTCATAGCGATAATGACATTGGCTATTCATCAGTTTGCTATGAAATCTGACAATGAAATCCTGGTAAGACAACAGGACAATATTCTTCCTGGAAGCGACAAAGCAGTACTGACGTTAGCAGATGGATCTACCATTTCGTTGACAGATGTGGCTAATGGAGAAATCCTTGAGGAAGAAGGTATCCAAGTGGAGAAAACGGAAGAAGGGGAAATCGTTTACCGCACTAACAATCTTGCAAATGCTCCCGCAGAGGCCTATAATCGGGTTGTCACACCTAATGGAGGACAATACCGCATTATGTTACCGGATGGTTCTAAAGCTTGGCTGAATGCGGCCTCATCCTTGACTTATCCAGTAAACTTCTCAAGGAAAGAGCGGCGTGTAAAAATGACTGGCGAAATATACTTCGAAGTAGCCAAAGTAACTGATGAAAGAAATGTACGCGTTCCCTTTTTTGTAGAAACCGAGAAACAAGAGGTACAAGTTCTAGGTACGAAATTTAATGTGAATGCCTACTTGGATGAGCCTGTTCTTCAAACAACTTTGGTTGAAGGTAGCGTGCGTGTGAATGCCACGGAGAGCGGTAAATCCGTCGTATTAAAACCTGGACAATTTGCTATTCTATCCGATAATCTCGAGGTACACAACGCCGATATTCAGCAGCAATTGGCCTGGAAGAACGGTGATTTCGTCTTTCAATCGGAAGAATTGCAAAGTATTCTCCGTAAGGTTGCCCGATGGTATGACATCGATGTTTTTTGTCCTGTGCATCTTGGAAAAGTTAGGTTTGATGGCATGGTGTCCCGGAAGCAACCCTTGTCAACAATTATCGATATGCTAAAAATCACCGGGAAAGTAAATGTACAAATCAAAGAAAGGAGGCTTATTGTGACCGATTAATACCTAAAAAATGTGAATGGTAAGCTAGAAAAAAACCAAAGGTGCTGGTAACACCTTTGGCAAACTGCTATGCTTATCGATAATATTGCTCGAACGAGATCATCAATTAACATTAACAACATACAAATATATGAGTTTTTATCAATGCATGCGTGCTATGAAAATCACCATGATATTAATAACCTGTTTGTTGGTTCAAGTAAGTGCATCCACCCATGCTCAACTTATTACACTCAACAAGCAAAACACCAGTATTCGTACCATATTATTGGAAATCAGAAAACAAAGCCAATATGATTTCTTTTATGATACTGAGTTGTTCAAAAATGCCAAACCGGTCAGTATACGAGTTGAAAATGCTCCCTTAAGAGAGGTACTCGCCATTTGCTTTGCCAATCAACCCTATAATTATGTAATCAAAGACAAATTCGTTGTCGTTACAGCGCTTACAGAAGTCTTACAGACAACTGCCGCGGCCAAACAACAGCTCGAAATACATGGTCTTGTACACGACGATAAACGTAGGCCGCTATCTGGCGTATCGATTCGAGTCAAGGGTACACAAACCGTATCGTCGTCGGATTCTAAAGGTAACTTTAAGATCACAATTCCAGCGAATGACGCGACGCTTGTATTTACATTTCTCGGGATGGAGACCCGGGAAGTAAAAGTTACCGTGTCCAATACCACAATTACGGTAAGGATGCAACAGGCAACAGAAATACTGGAGGAAGTTGCTGTGACTGTACAAGCCCGTCGTCGTGCCAACACGGAGGTAGCTGTGCTGGAAGAACGAAAAAAGTCTGCTATTGTCCAAGATGCTATTTCAGCCCAACAGATAGAGCGCACGGCTAGCATCACCACTACACAAGCACTCCAGCGGGTAACGGGGGTAACCGTAACGGACGACAAATATGTGGCCGTTAGGGGTTTGGGAGATCGCTCCGTCATTGGCCAGCTAAATGGCGTGCGTCTAGCTTCCTCTGACCCCGATAAGAGTTCTATTCCTTTAGACCTTGTTCCGGCTTCGCTGCTGGATAACATCACGGTATATAAAACCGTGACACCCGACAAACCGGCGGATGCCGCTTCGGGAATTGTAGAACTGAAGACCAAATCTGTGCCTGATAAAATGACTTTAGAATTCATTGCACAGACTGGATTGAATTCCAACATTGGGATAGGTGGACAATACAACAGTTTCTGGAACAGCGAGATGGGCCTGTTAGGTACCAAGATCAATAACAAAGACTTGACCTCCGATTTTTTAAATCTATCCAGCCAATATCCCAAAGGACTTGGGGATATCCACAACTTAATCGCCAATAGCGGCTACAATCCTCAAGCTAGGAATGAAGTACAACGGATCAATGGCATCATGCAGGGATTTGATCCTGCCATGACCACCAAGCATCGGCGCGCACCGCTCAATCAGCTCTATTCGGCTACATTCGGAAATTCCTATAAGCTTTTCCAAGACAAGCATACGCTCGGCGTGATTCTAGGCGGAAATTACTATCGGCGCACAACAGACATCTACGATGGAGACCTTACCCAATACAGCATCTATCAGGGTGTGGTTACGGGGAATCCGGATATCTACAGCTATCGCCATATTCCCAACTACATCACCCCGAACAGTCTGTATATGGGAAAATACCAAACCTATAAAGAGAACACCGGCGTAGAGACCTTAAACTATGGTACCCTAGCGGGACTAACATACCAATTTAGCCCTCGGCATGAAATCAGTGCACAGTATGTAGGGAGCTGGGGCGGAGAGTCAACGGCCACCAATATGAATGGGGCATATGAATATACGGGTCTTGCCGGGGATGTGTTCAGTACGATCTACTCGCTGAAGCAAAGCTTTCGTGATTTGCAGACTTTTAATTTTCAAGGCGAGCACAAGTTTCTGAAATCTGCCTACTCGCCACGCCTAAGCTACAATCTTTCCATGTCGCAATCCAGCCAAAATGACCCTGATTTCCGCTATGCTTCTCTAATAGACTACGTTCCTGTGGGCGGCACGTATTACATGAAGCCCGTCATAGGCCCCTCAGGCGGTGCAAATACCGAATGGGCATATACCGAGCACCTTTACGCGTTAAGCTCTGGCTATGTGAACGGATTCGGAGCGTATGGAACTATACAAGCTGAACCGAACGGCCGCCGTTGGAGGAATCTCGAAGAAGATAGCTACAACCACAAGGCTGACCTCAGCATACCGTTTCCGTTTCTAGGTGAAAAGCAAGAACTTAAAACGGGTGTCAATTACCTCTATAGGGAACGGGTATTTACTGAAAATATTCTTTTCCTCCCGGGCTCCAACTTCAATGATGGGGGCAGATTTACATTACTTGACGTGGATGGAAACCTGGATAGGATGGTGAGTAATGAAATTATTGGTGTGAAAGTACCTGCCGGTGGCACGGGAGAAGGCGAAATACCCGTCGGGGGATTTTTGTACAACAGTAAAAAATCGCCGAACAACTATAAAGGTTTCTACGAAACCAGAGCAGCCTATGCCATGCTCGACCTACAGTTGCCATCTGACTTCCGTTTGACGGGAGGTGTCCGTTTTGAAAAAACAAATATCCAGACAAGGGTAGACACAAAAGACGTTTATGTGGATCCGAAACTGTCAACCGTCGACGAAGAAGGCAATATCTTGGTGACACCATTCGGGGATGCCAATTCGGTTTACAAAACGGAATATGTCCCTTATTACTCCGCCAACCTGACTTACACGTTCAAGGAGAACATGAACTTCCGTGTGGCGTACAACAGTACCTTGGCTCGTCCCGAATTACGGGAAATTACCAATGTATTTGAGTTTGACCCTTACCAAATGGGGCTTATTGTGGGTAATCGCGATCTGGTCAACCAAAAAACACAAAATCTCGATTTCCGTTGGGAATGGTTTCCAGATGCTGGCGAAGTTTTTGCCGTTTCCGCATTCGGAAAACAGATCAATAACCAGTTGGTGAAAGTATTCAATCTGCGAACCGAAGGACTTGCAGCAACATATCCTGAGTTTCCGATCATCCAGTTTCAGAATGACAAAAATACTGGTCGGGTATGGGGACTGGAATTTGAAGCCGTGAAGGATCTAAGTAAATTCTGGGGACAGCGTGAGGTCTTGTTTTTTGGGTCAAACCTGCTGATTGCCCAAAGTGAAATCAAGAAATCGGAAGAACGGCTCGCAGCAAATAGGTTTATCGATCGGCATGCGCCTCTTAACAGCCCTTTGTTTGAGCAGGCCCCCTACTCTATCAATCTGTGGCTAAACTATAACAATAAAGCATCCGGAACTGATCTCACGACGACCTTTAATATGGTAGGCGAACGGCTGATCCAGATTAACCTCACCGGAGAGCCAGATTTATATACCCAACCCGCTCCGACACTCGACTTTGTCTTTAGTCAGAAAATAGCTCCCCGAATAATCTTTAAGGGCTATGCTAAAAACATCCTTAACCCCGCCATCAAGACGGTGTACGCCAATCCGAGCACGGGTGGTAAGTGGTACGGAAATGAATATATAAACCGCAGTTACAAGCGTGGAAGTGAAATTATGCTTGGTTTTACCTATAATTTATTTTAACATGAAATTCAGTCACCATATATCTGCACTGTTTTTATTAGGATTATTCGGATCCTGTGCTAAGGATAAGCTTGTTGAATATACGGATAATCGGTACAATACCGAGGCCTTTGAAAGTTCCAATGTGCGTATCGTCAACCTTGGCGGTTCAAATCAGGTAGTCGTCAATGGCGATTCCCTGACTAATTTCGTTGTACGAGCTGGAGATTCCGATCCGCTGTCAGGACGGTATCCCGCCACCAAATATTTTCCAGAAGATGGTCGTTTGGGGATGTTGTGGAATGTACCGCAGGATCTGCTCAACGAGGACAACAAAGCTGATATCGCCATTACTTTAGTCGCCTATCAAGGTATTGGCATTGGTTTAGAAAAGGAATTTGAAATTCATGATGACGGCTTACCTGTGGATTATTACACCCTATTAGGCGATTACTATAACGTGGGCTTGCCTGAGATTATAGCCGTTCCGCGTGGTGAGGAATCACCGCGAAACGCGGAGAACTGCAAGGTCCGGCTTATCAATTTTAGCGAAAAGCCGGGCGAGAGCCAGCAGCACCAAGAGGTCATCGAAGACCTGTATGGCCCCGTGAGCCTCGCTTGGTCAGATGGAACCTCCATCGCTGAACAGCTGAACAACGTACCGGTTGGTGAGGTATCGGAGTATGTAGAAATTCCCTATGGCACCTACCAATTAAAGGTTCTCGCGGAAGATCAACGGCAATTGCCTTCTTCGGGGAGCCCAACCATGGATTACATGAGCTCGTCGATCAGTTTTATTGAAAACAGGACAGCGGTTATACCTACTTACCTCACCTATAATCCCATTGCCACGTTTAAACCCGGAGGAGTGTATACGGTAGTGGTTTATTCGCAGCCCTTTGAATATCCAAATATCAATGATCCGGAGTACACACATGATCAGATGCAGAACGGGTTTCGGATTATCGCGGATGTTGATCCCCCAACGAACAATACGTATGCCCGTATTCAATTTGTAAATGCCAAACCTGAGCAAGGTGAAATTTCGCTGAAAGTAGGTAATAAATCCACGGCAACAGCCTCTTTTGGAAACTATACGGAATACCTCACCACGGTACACGGTAAATATAAATTTGAAGCGGTAAGCAACGACGCTTCTTTGGCCAGCTTGGCGTATGATGTAAAACCCGGCGATAACTACACCGTCTGGCTCTACCGTAACCCAAGCGGAAGGGACAGCCTAGTCGTTTCGCACAACAACCTATCGGGCGTAACCTATGCCGGAGGAACGGCCACGCAAGATGCGTCCTATGAACGAAATGTGAGCAACTTTTATACGGACTTACGGTTTTTTAATCTCAACAGCAGCTTTCCGTATGCCACATTTACGTCGGATAACGGCAAGCCTTTCAGTAACAATGGCCGCGCCTTTGACGAGCGATCTACGGAACAGTTGACTCCCGGTTTTATACCATGGGTTCATCCCAACGTCAGGTTACTGCAATTGGTTGGCAGTGCCGATATACAACCGCTAAAGATTATGGCCTATCAGGCAACCCAAAATACGACACCGGGAACATGGGCCGATGAGGTTCCTATCCGAACATCGCAGGAATTCATTACGAGACCGGCGCTGTATGACGTCCGCGGCAATATGCCTATGATGGATATTGGCTCATACAGTGTCGCGCTGATCGGACAGCAGACCGAAGATACGCGTTACAATTCCAGAATGATCATTGTTAAACATACAAAATAATGAAACCACAACATTATCTAACGGCTCTTATTGCCAGTATAGGTTTGCTATTGCATTCTTGTACGAAGATAGAATATCACGAGGTAGAGAATCCGGCTTATTTAAGGGTATTCAATAATCTTAATTATGAAGTTAATCTTGGCGACAAGGATCTTCTGGTTCCTTATCTGACCATGCTTATTGATCCTGAATTTGATCAAAATGGTGTACCCATAAGCGCGGCTATAGTGGGCGACTTCCTGGATAAACGCGTACGGTATGCAGCGCCCTATCCAACACATAGCGCCGGAAGCACCAAGCGCAACAATCCGGAATATCCAGGAAAAGAAAATGTGTTGGTGGGCCCCATTCTGAATGGATTTGATCTTTCTAGCTGGGCACAGATTCCATCAGGGTCTCACCGGATTGTTTTTTACTTCCGTCCGGTCAATGATATTCCCTTTTTCCAACTGACCGACGATTTGAAACAACATGTTGCTGTAGAAGGAACGTATGATCTTAAGGACAGAGAAATTTATACCCTGCACGTGGTTCAGAAAGATTTTGACACCAAAGAGAACGGACTGCTCTTACGGCAGGAAAACTTCCATCACTTACCTTTCTCGGATTCCTTGGTATACATGAATTTCTATAACATGAGCGCCAAGGGCTTTCTGGATTCAGAGGACCGGAAGCCTGATGGAATGACAACCCTTGAGGACGGCATGCAGGACGAAATGAACGTTCATTTATCCCTTTACCCGCAAGAAGCAACGGCTTACAACAGCCAGACCGCCATCCAAGGCTATTACGCAAGGTTCCTCTTCCCGGTATACCGAAACACAGAGGAACCCACCGTGAGCCCGTATTTCCATTTCCCATTACTTGCCGATACCACCAAAACCATTACGACCAATATGGTGCAGCAGATTACTTTTTTGGCTCCGGGACTAAACTTTATCGATATGGGGATGGGGGGCAATGTCATGCCGAAAGGGCTGTGTTCCCACCTTACCTTTTACGGATTGAATGAACTTGTCAGTCTCCCCAGCAGGGTCAACTCGGCGCGTTTTCCAAGCATGTTCATCAATACGCATTCCGGTGTTCACAACCCCAAGTCATTCCCTGCAATAAACACAATCGAGGTCGTCAATGGGGAAGCTTATCTCACCACGATACAACGTAAGTTCGATCCACCTATCTATAAATAACCACGTGATGCAACTAAAGAGAATTACAACATATTTACTTTTTCTAATAAGTTGTGTGCTATTGCAAGCATGCAACCCCGATGAATTTCTGGTGTATGAGGAAAATACGGAGACAAGAAACGTAGGAGATTACATCGGAAACAACTTTGATCTAAGCTTATTTTATGCTGCCTTGGAAAAAACGGGCGTACTGGAAAATATTACCGGAAGCGAGAAAGTAACGGTATATGCACCGACCAATGCTGCATTCAACGCTTTGGGCATATACCGTGCTTCAGATTTTGACAAGCTCGACCAAGATAGCTTAAAGACGATGGTCCAGTATCACATCCTGGGCCGATTGCTGACGAGCGAAGAAATCCCGGTAAGCTCCTTGGACGCCCGATATCCGAATCTCGCCAATAAGGACCTGATCATTTCAAAGTATGCAGGCAGTTCAGAATGGGATAGAACCAAGGTATACGTGAATGGCGCGGAGGCGGTCAGATTTGACATCGCACTCACCAACGGCGTCTTGAATATCGTCAATGCCTGTTTTAAATACAACGAGGGTACAGTACAGGATTTTCTTGCCGAAAGAAGCCAGTACAGCACATTCGTTGCCGCCCTAAAAAAATTCGGCCACTGGGATCAACTCGCCCAGGGAGAATGGTCCATTGTAGCACCGGAAAATATTGCATTTGAGAATGAAGGGATCATGCCCGATAGTATTGACCGTATGGATCCCACGACCTTTTACAACCGTTTTATGGCGGTCTATTTATTCGATACGCGCATCTTCCTGACAGACCTTGATCTCTCCAAACAATCGCTATCACCACCAATCACTGATGATCCGAGGATGAGCAGAGGGATTTACTACAACGTAGATATCCGCTGGTTTGCCGTCAATACGCAAGAGACAGGACAATACGGCCGATTCACCCCCTTATCACAACACAACAAAGTGAACTACCTTACAGACAATGGTACGGTACACAACATTGAGAAATTATTGTTCCGACCGGACGAAGCTGTTTTAACAAACATTGGAAATTAAACGCCATGAAACAAACATTATCCATATTATTACTTCTTGTCGTAGCCCTCTCGTGTACACAAGAAGAGTTTATGCCACCTCCTTATGGCGAAAAAGTGCCCTATGAAGAAGTCCCTAAAGAGAGGCTCGACGCTGTGCTTGCCGCCTCAAAAAGTTCCTTATTTCAATTGGCGCTGGATGGCAGTACAATACCCGCGTTGTTAGACGACGAATGGGAAAATGCTCCCCTTACTTTTTTGGTTCCTTCCGACGCCGCTTTTGAAGAAGCCGGTTTTACGGAAGAAAAGTTAAAGAACATGGACGCAGCAGAGCTGGATACGATCATCCGTTACCACATGCTATCGGATCAAATCGATTCATCGAATGTGAGATCAACTTACGGCAATATCCGGATAAAATCCAAATTGGAAAACAAAAGCTTGAAAATGGGTTCGTATTCCGCTGATTTTTATGTCTATCCGCATTATTTAGCTATTACCGACGGAAAAGTACTGATCAACGGAAAGGTTATGGGAGATTACAAAATAAGTGACGTTAAGGAGGGAAACGTAATCTATATAGATGGGTTTCTCCAAAAACCGAAAAAAACACTTTGGCAAACCATGAAGGAAGATAGCAGGCTCTCGATGTTTATGGAGATCGTGGAGGCAAATGATGCTTCCTACGCTACCTCTTCGTGGGATCCCATATATATATCACAAATGGAAGATGCCGTCATGAAAACGCAGCTGGATATAGACACCAATCAGTGGGATCCAAGCAATATTTACATTGGAGGTCTAACATCGGTTTTTGCACCGACGAATGAAGCCTTTTTAAGCGCGGGGTACAACAGTGCGGAAGACTTCCTGCAGTTAAATGAGCCTTATTGGGTCTACAGAGGCCAATTCCTTACTTTCGCCGGTGGAGCACCTTACAACTATAGGACGTTTCACAAAACGGATTCTGTCTTGACCTATCACCACGGCTGGGCGCAGCGATACTACCCCACAGACGGCGGAAACGTAAATCCCACGGTTTTCTTTTCCAACGACTTGTCAGACAGCTTTCTGGGTAATTATGACATGAAAATGGAAGGGTATAGCCCCGATAGCCATCCCGCCATTTCTTGCCCCTATACGTTCTCCCGCGAAAACGGGGTCATAAAGATGCGGCTGAAAAATGCCAAGGAAGGAACAGAAGCCGCCACCGTTATCGAGCAGGATATCATGACCCTAAACGGGCCGCTCTATATTGTAGACAGGTTATTCATACCTAATCATTTTTAACACCTTTACGATGCAAAATATAATTAAATACCTCTTGATTGCCTCCTGTTTCTCGCTATTGATTGCGTGCGAAAAGGAGGAAACAAATCGCTATTCGTATGATGCCAACCTGATCAGCATGATTATTTCCGATAATGCAAATCTATCGCAGCTGGATGCAGCCAATAAGCGTACCGAATTGCATGATATGCTGTTGCAGGAAGGACCTTACACGCAGTTAGCGCCTTCTGATGATGCGTTTACGACCGACGTAAATACCATAGGTCTAAACCGGTTGACCAATATCATGCAGTATCATGTGCTCAACGGAATTTATGATTTTAACAAGCTTCCTTTCCAGTTTAATCAGGAAATTTATTCGTATACCGGGGGGAAGATGTTCGTTACCAAATGGACAAAGGGCGTTGATACGGTTATCACGATCAACGGCGCTATTATTACCCCGGTAATGAAAGATGCCAAGAACGGGAAGATACAGGTGATCAATCGTGTTCTTGAACCTTATCTCTTCGATTATTTGAGCGACGCGGTGGGCAATGAATACGAAATCACCTTATTCAATCAAGTGCTGGAAAGGGTACCCGCCGTCCGGAGTTTGTTGCAAAACGAGGGAGCCTATACCCTCTATGCGCCCAACAATGCAGCCATGGCGAGCTACGGTTACAGTACCTTGGAAATTATTAACGAAAAGCCTGTAGAAGAGTTGGAAAGGCTCGTGCAGTACCATATCGTACCGGACAGGCGGTTTGTGTATGACTATGTATTGACCACCCCTACCAGTGGGAACACGAATGTTACAACCACCGAAACCATGTTAAATGGGGACAACCTGACGTTGACTCTTGTGTTTAATTCCGGGACGGGAACGTACAATAAAATCACGCTATTAGGTACAAGAAACACGACACAAACCAATTTAACAAGGGAAAACATCTTGGCCGGCAACGGCGTATTGCATATTATCGACCAAGTCCTTTTACATTAAGAAACCGAATACACGTGTATATAAAATTTTATACAAATGAAACTATCATGAGTTCGATAAATTCACAAACCGAAAAGAATAAACCACTCATGATAGCTTCATCACCTTTAAAAAACAAATTATTCTGATGAAAAACAGTAAACATAGCATAGGGTTAATTCTATTGTCTGCGCTCCTTATGCTTTTCTCTTGCGAGAAAGACAATCCTTCCGGAGAAGCCGCTCCAAGTCTATCGGTGGAGCAGTATTTCCCGAACAGCGGGAAAGCCGGAACACTGGTCACGATCAAGGGCGAAGGATTCAGCACAAGCATGGCCGAAAACATCGTTGAATTTTCGGGTGTAATGGCCGAAGTCTTTTCGGCGACCTCAACGGAATTGGTGGTACTCGCTCCCGAATCCGGGAGTACCGGAAAAATAACGGTGAAAAACGGAAGCCAAACGACCGAGGTAGGCGACTACACCTACCAAAGCCTAAGTGTGAGCAGAGTTTCTCCCGCCAATGGACCAGCCGGCTCAAACATACGGATTACCGGTGAAGGTTTTGGTAGCCTGACGCAACCTGCAAAAGTCACTATTAACGATTCGGTTGCTTTAGTGGTCAACATCTCCGATACCCTGATTGTCGCAAAAGTCCCTTCGGGGGCTGGAACCGGAGCCGTAAAGGTCTTGGTAGATGAAATGGAGTCGACAGGCGCAATTTTTACGTATCAAGAAATAAAAGGGATCAAACCACTGACTGGCGGAAAAGGAACCAAAATAACCCTAACCGGAGAAGGGTTTGAAACGGTCAAGGAGAACAATCACGTCTATTTCAATGATAAGCAGGCCACGGTAGTGGAAGCCTCGTCGGAGAAGCTGGTCATACTAGCCCCTGAAGGAATCGAAACAAACAAAGTGTCTGTTGTAATCAACGGCCAGAAAACGGTGAGCGATGCTATTTTCAGCGTGGTTCCATTGCCGACGATATCCTCCGTTTCGCCGTTAAGCGGACCTGTTGGTGCTGAAATTACCATAAAAGGAAGCACATTCAGTACCATAGGCGATGAAAATAAAGTACTGATCAACGGGAAAGAAATTCCCTTAGAAAAAGACCCTACCAGTTCAGAGCTCGTCGTGCGGTATCCTGCCAATATCGGAAGCGGAAAAATTGAAGTGGTGGTAAACGATCAAAAAGTCATTGGACCTGAATTTGTCAACCAAGATCTGGGTATCATAAAAGTAAGCCCCGAAAGCGGGTTGGCAGGCACCGAAGTCACAATAGAAGGTACCGGTTTTTCACAAGACCTGTTAAAAAACAAAGTAAGCTTTAATGGTGTTACTGCACAGATCATTTCCGCAACGGAAAATTCTTTAAAAGTTGTCGCCCCCACAAACCTCAGTACAGGTGTGCTGCAAGTCGAAGTGGGAGGTTTATCTGCGGAGGCTCCGCAAGCTTTCCGTCGTGCAGGGGTGATGACCGTGGTCAGAGATTTGACTTCGCTTGATTTCAATTACTCCAAAATCGTAATCGACTCGCATGGCAACTTGTATGTGAGTGGTTCTTCAACGATCACGAAGGTCACGCCAGAAGGCTCAACATCTGTTTTTGTCAGTGGATTGAGCGGCATAGTGGGCATGGATATTTTGAATGATGTTATCTATATCGCGGATTGGAATAGTGTCAAGAAAGTTGCTGCTGATGGAACAGTCACGACCATTCCGACAGCGCCTATCGGTCCGAGAGGGCTTACGGTGGACAGCAAAGGCGATCTATATTACTCAAGTAGCTGGAGTGGTATCTCTAAAATCACGGTATCCACGGGAACGGTACAGAGCATGAATACCGGAAGCGCATCGGATAAATGTAGAATTGTGGTCGCTCCAGATGGCACCATCTATCATTCATTCGACGATTATCAAGGCATCATCAATAGAACGCTCCCCGGGGCGCGTGGCTTAAACTGGCTTGGCCAGCATGAGGGCTATGGTTATCAAGATGGGCCAATAGCGTCAGCAAAAATAGCCTACGGACCCACTGCATTAAAAATGACAGCCGAAGGCAATCTGATCATCATGGATTCCAACAACCTAGCCCTACGGCAAGTGGATCTGAAAGAGCAGACGGTAAGTACACTGGTTAAGGTAGAGCGTGGGTTTGAAGATGGAGATCTATCCAGCGCCAAATGGGGAAGCATCAACGATATAACCATCGATAAAGAAGGGAACGTCTATTTACTGGATGTAGGACAGGCAGCCATACGGAAAGTAATATTTAAATAATTGACGATAAAAAAATAGAAGGATCAAGTGGAACGAAGATCGAAGCGAAAAAGTAAGAATAATATGAAAACTAAAGATATAAAACAACGGATGGCCGACAGATGGATCGTCATGCTTCTGATGTTTCTGTCCCCTTTCTTGGGTTTAGCACAGGAAACATCAGGGGCACTGACCGGACGTGTGACCACAACCACAGAAGAGGGCATCGCCGGAGCCACGGTCACGGCGGTGCACACCCCTTCCGGTACGCGCTACGCCCTGTCCACCGACGGTGACGGCCGCTATACGATAAACAACATGCGCATCGGCGGACCCTATACCGTGACCACTTCGATGGTCGGCATGCAGGATGATATTCGTAGTGACATCTTTATACGCCTCGGCGGTGCACAGCAGCTCGATTTTGTATTGGGAGCCGATGCACAGGCACTGGACGAGGTCACCATTACCGCCCGTGTGGCCGGGCAGCGTGCCGATACCTACGGCGCGGGACAGAACATCTCCCGCGAGCAGGTACAGGGCATGCCCACCGTCAGCCGATCGGTCACCGACATCACCCGGCTCACCCCACAGGGAAGCCGCGACAACAGTTTCGGGGGTACGAACTTCCGTTACAATAACGTGACCATTGACGGCGCCATCAACAACGACGCCATCGGGTTCTCACCCTCACTCGGCGGACAGACCGGTACCTCCGGTATGGCCGGGAGCTCTACGCGCACCAACCCCGTCTCCCTGGATGCCATACAGGACATGCAGGTGTACCTGGCGCCCTACGACGTGAAGATAGGTAACTTCACTGGAGGATCGGTCAATGCCGTCACGCGTTCGGGCACCAATAAGGTCGAGGGTTCCGTTTACGGTTTCGGCCGTAATGCCAGCCTCACGGGTAACGACAGGGTAGGCGCCCTGGGTAGGATGCACAGCGATTTCTACGACTACCAGGCAGGCTTCCGCGTCGGTTTTCCGATCATAAAGGATAAACTGTTCTTTTTCTCCAACGAGGAAATTACTCGTAGACAGGATCCGACGCAGCTTTTGGTGGGAACGGCCGAGACTGCCCATATCCTTTCGGAAGCGGATGCCAGCAGTATAGCAAGCACGGTACAGAGCCGCTACGGGGATATCTTTGATGCCGGTACAGCAGGCCTGTACACCAACTGGTCAAAATCCGTGAAGTTCTTTAACCGCCTGGACTGGAACATCAACGACCACCACCAACTTGCGGTAAGGAACAATACGATCCGCAGTTCGGCAACCCACATGGACCGCGATCAGCAGGACTTCCGTTTTTCGAGCATGGCCTTTGAGCAGGAGAACAACCAGAGCAGTACCGTGGCTGAACTGAAAAGCCGTTTTTCCAATTCCCTCTCGGGTAATGCGGTCATCGGCTATACCGTCGTGAACGACCGTCGTGACCCGCTTTCCGATCCGACATTGCCGCAGGTGCAGATACAGGGTCGCACGCCCGGTACCACCATCTACCTGGGTACCGACAGGGAGGCGAGCATCTTCGACATGCAGCAGCGGACCTGGGAGCTGACAGCCAACCTCAACTGGAACACCGGACGGCACAAGTTATTGTTCGGTACGCACAACGAGCTCTACAGCATTCGCTACGGCTTTGTGAACGGTTGGAACGGTCGGGTGGACTATCTGAACATCGATGATTTTATCAGCAACAACCCCTACCGCGTGCGGGGAAGTTACAACTATATCAATAATACAAGGGATTATATACTGGACAACCCGGCAGCGGACTTCAAGGTGAACATGTACAGCCTGTACGTGCAGGACGAGATCCGTATCAGTGATCGCTTCCGCGTCACGCCGGGACTGCGTGCCGACATGGCACATCTGCCTACCATGCCGACATTGAGCGACAAGGTAGAGAACATGTGGGCGGACCCCAACTTCGGGACGACCTATACCTATACGCCGATAAGCCGTATCAAAAATGATTTCATGAACCGTATCCAGCTGTCGCCACGGGTGGGCTTTCGCTGGGAGGCTACCGAAGACCGCAGCCTTGTGGTTCGTGGGGGTGCCGGACTCTTTACTGGCCGTATCCCCTTTGCCTGGCTGGCTTACGCCTACTATAATACGGGCG
Source organism: Sphingobacterium arenae (assembly GCF_014692505.1). GTDB lineage: Bacteria > Bacteroidota > Bacteroidia > Sphingobacteriales > Sphingobacteriaceae > Sphingobacterium > Sphingobacterium arenae. Next base: position 775,944 of record NZ_JACNYK010000002.1, read on the forward strand.
ACAGCTACGGGGCATTCGACCAGCGTGCGGATAGTAAGCCTTTCGCTCCGGGATCGGATGCTATTAAGCCCAGCCAGAACGGCTTAGGCGACTTTATCGCACAGAATGGAGCCGTGATAAACGATCCGAATAGTGGAAAGACACAAGTGGATCTGGTGGACAACGGTTTCACCCTGCCACAGGTGTTCCGCACCAGTCTGGGCGTTGATTACGAAACACCGGACGACTGGAAATTTACCATCGAGGGGATGTACACCCGCAATATCAGCGACGTGATGTTCCAACAGCTGAATACCAAGGACAATCCGTTGTATTACGGCTATGACAAGGAGCGGCAGCAGCCGGTCTACGGCGGCACGGTAGACAGCCGTTTCTCGAACGTGTACTTATTGAGCAACACCGACCAGGGCTACCGGTACAACATCACGGGAACAATCGCTAAGACCTACAACGGGCTGCACGCAACGGCAAGTTATACGTTTGGAGAATCGAAGGATATCTCCAACGGGGTGCGTAATTCCATGGAGTCTAATTGGCAGCTTAACCAATCACTGATTCCTAACGATCCGAAACTGGCCTACAGCAACTTCGATATCCGCCACCGTCTCGTGGCCAGCTTGAGCTATACCCACGGATGGAAATCTGCAGGTCGCACGAACATCAACGTGTTCTTTTCGGCACAGTCGGGTTCTCCGTTCACCTACGGTATCGTGAACAACAGCATACAGGGTCTTCCACAGCAGGTAAGCCTGACCTACATCCCAATACAGGAGGAGGCGATCAACTACTTTAAGGACGTCGCCGGCGGACAGACGGCTGCACAACAAGCAGTAGCCTTCAATACCTTTATCGACGGCAACGAATACCTGAGCTCGCGCAGGGGCGACTTTACGGAGCGGAACACCGGTCGCACGCCCTGGAACGTACAGGCCGACCTGCGCATCGCGCACGACCTGCCGGTCACCAGGAGCGGGCAGTTCCTCACCATATCGGCGGACGTGGTCAACCTGACCAACTTGCTGTACAAAGAATGGGGCGTTCAGTATTTCTCACCGAACACATTCAACTCCACCAGTTCGGTAGGCCTGACGCCTACCCTGTTCCCTCCTCAGCAGAATGCGAACAACTGGCCGGTGTTCGAGTTCCGCGACCCGGGTACCCCCTATAGCATCGACTATTTCAACTCGAGGGCACAGGTGCAATTGGGTATACGATATACGTTCTAGAGAAATTATCAAAGATACTCCTTCCGTTCCATCAGCCGGAAGGGCTAATACTCCGGGCCGAAAATCAGCGGTCGGTCCGGGTATTTAAACAGGCCTATCGATCCTTAAGCTATGGGTATCATGGAGCGAATGATGTCGTAATAACAAGCCAAGAGATGGAGAAAGCGTTAAGAAAGAGAAACGGACGAATAGAACGATAATGGTCTCAATTTCTACTTTTTCCGCTTGTAATGCAGTTGTGTCAATCCTGTTTCAAATGTTCTGACTTTGACAAATTCAAGCATATGTTCGGGTCTTCCGTCTTTAAATAATCTTGTACCGTTACCTAATAACACAGGGACAACCGAAATTATAAGGTCATCTATTAAGTCGTGCTTCAATAATTCGTTGATTACTTCCGCCCCACCGTCACAGTAAATATTTTTACCTTCTTCGGATTGCAGCCGTTTTACCAGTTCGGCTATATTTCCTGTATAGAAAATTGTTCTACCTTTTTGCGGTCTTTCAGTTCTTGTTATAATATAAACATCCCGTTCTCCATTATCATAATGAGATGAGCCAATTTCTTTAACCACATAGTCATAGGTCCTTCTGCCAATAATTAACGTGTCAATTGTAGCTACAAATTCTGCATAACCATAATCTTCGCCTTCTTTCTCAACGTCTTTCAAAAAACTAAGGTCGTCATTAGGCTTTGCAATGTAACCGTCTAAACTTGTTGCAATGAAAAGTGATATTTTTCGCATCTGTATTAAATGTTAATGTTTCGGCAAAGTTACTTTCGATTTCGGTTTACACCTTGTAAAAATGCGACAAATTAGAGTAGCGAGGGTGAAAGCCCTGTATTTCGTTTAATTTCATTGCTAAGGTGGGAGTGGTCATAATAGCCACATTCGAATGCAATATCTAACAAGCTCTTCTTATGATCTGAGTTTTTAATTAGACGTAAAGCTTTCTGAAAACGGATAATATTTGAATATTCTTTGGGTGATAATCCGATAAGTTTCTTGAAATTTCGTTCCAATTGTCTAACCGTTGTGAAGTTTCTTTTGGATAGCTCGTAAATGCTCATTTGACCATTTGCAGCATGTATATCGTGGATAACTGTTTGTAAGTGGTTGTGTTTGCTTCTCAGTCTCTCTGAGTAGAACTGGTTAAAATAATCGGTTGGGTTGGTAATTATTTTATCAATATTGAATGAGTTGGATTTTTCAAATTCAACAGTCTCGTTGGTTAACTCATTTTGTGAGGCATAGTTGTAGAAATTTGTAAAAGTTGCAGGCTTTAAACACACGCCTGTTAAATGTGTATCGACATCAATAAAGCTATCTTTAAATGAAGTCATGGCACCCACGATATAAGTTTTTCCATACTCCATTAAAACAGAACCGTTGTCTGTCGTACAATTATCTCCCAAATTCATTACTATGCCGGCACAGCCATCGGGAAAAACTCGCTCCCATTTTCTATCCAGTTCGCTTCCTTTCAATTCCCAATAGAAATGAATAAAAGGGGCTAATTCTTTGGATGGTTGCGTTTCGTTGTACTTCATTTCTTATTTAACATTTCTTCATCGACCGAAAAGCTTTCGTTAAAATAGCGAAGTACACCATGCCATTTTCCGTCCACGTTATATTTTTCGCCGGTTGTGCTATTGCGTATGATCAATTTAAATGAACAGATTATGTCATGCCGATCAATAGATTTTGCTAAGATTAGCTTTGATCGTGCGGGTACACTCAAGTCTAGGGTAAATGTACTGTTATTTTTGTACTGCTCCCTCTGCTCGCTGTTGCTTATTGCAAAGGGTTCGGAATAATAGGAAAATGTCCCATCTTCGTAATATATAGCCGGTACATTGACCTTAAATTCTGTGATGTTTAAATCTAAGGGTAATTCATCTTCTTCCATATTTATCTCAAAAAAAGAAGTTTTGACAAGGTCTTTAAACGTTGTGACGTGCTGTACTTCTAGGAGGGTATTCCCGGGATTAGTAAACTCCTCTATTGTTCCTTTGATTTTTACAGTATCAATTTTGTCGTCGTCCGCCAAGAAATACGTTAACCTTTCTATTTCATATTCCTGAGGAAGAATGGTTTTATCTTCTTCAACTTCCGGATCTAAAGATTTCTTCGAACAGCTACTAAGAAATAAAAAGGCTGTTGCAACGAGAAAAAGTAATTGTCTATAACTTAATGCAAGTGTTAGGGTCATGCTGAATAATGTGATCAATAGACCAAACTTACGCAAAAAATATTGTTCTATCTTTGGATTTTCGTCTAAAGTATCACTATAGAGTTCTTGTGACCTTCGTATTTCCTTTTTTGACTTCCATATTTACTTATTTTGTCAACAATTGGCGGAATAGGTTCATAATGATTCACTCCATCTGAGTACAACGGTTTAGCAATTGGGAATTTAAAATCTCATTTACGGACTGTTCTGGCGTAAGTTCCGACGTGTCGAGCCAAAACCCGAGTCGGGGTGTTTGCGTCATGAATTCAACATGTAATGATTCTATAGAGAAACCAATATAACCCTTTTTCCCTCGAGATGCTTCGCGTTCTTCTATTACTTCAACTGTTGGACATAATACGACGACGCGGACGGGATAATCCCGTAAACGGTTAACAACATACAATAGGTCGGGTCCGTAATAATTGTCTTGTAAAACCACTGAAAATCCATTGTCGTAGTATGTTTTTGCTGCATCGACGGCTAGCCGATAACGTAAATGCAACTGTCGGATAGCTTCTGGAGAAGGCGTTGCAGACATGTCTTCTCGCCCGGACACCACCATCCGCCGAAAAATATCTCCTCGCAAATGTACTCCTCTATCTAACTTTGATGCGAGAAGGTTAGCGACTGTAGACTTACCAGAAGCCATAACACCTGTCACCAAATAAATAATGTTGCTATACCTCATCTACTTTTCAATTAAATAAATTTAATTGTTCTATAAAAGTAAAAAATAATCTACTATGCGCGGCATATTTTACCAACAGATTCAAGTTGCCCTCCATTATACCGATAATATCACTAGATAAAAAAATCTTGCCCTAATCCGGCAATCGCTCTCCTGTTTTACCATCATAATCTAGCGATTTATTTCCCCCATTGAAGACAATGTGTATATCGACATAAGTCCGTGAATAATCTGGTGAAATATTAAGTTTACGAGATCCCCACCGAATATCTTTGCGGAATCCGATATAGATAATGTCTTCGATTTTATGGTCGGTTGCTAGACTTTCTAGCACTTTTTTGAGCACCGCATAGCTTATAGATTTACTTGTGAACATGCGATCCCGGTCATCTATCCTCATGGAGGAAAAATTCTCTTCAACAGAATTTCCTCGGATAGTTAGCCTCCTAAGGTCGCCAATATTATGGGGCTCCTCTATCTGGATGGTGGTAAACTCTTTGTAAAACAGAAGTGATTCAATTGCATTGTCCCCTATTTGGGTAATTGCCTTCTCATAGGCTTTTTTGAACTCTTCTGGGTTAAAATTGCCCTTGTTTTGAAATATTAATTTTTGTGGAAAATGTTTTATCCTCAATACCAGCCATTCGACATTACCTGTGACAATGTAGGGCAAAAGATAGCTAATAGTAAAAACCACTATAATTAATAGATAACTAACTGATCGGGTAAATACTGTTGGTTTTTGTCCAATTAATATCCATAAACCTGTTTTCTGCCGTTCGGGATAAACTTTTTCAGCAATTATAGTCTGATAGTCTTCCCTAATCTCTTCATGTGGTAGTTGGAGTGATATAGTACCATACCCGGGGTCTCGTACTTTTTCATAAAACGAGACCGTGGTCCCCTCTTGCAGCTTATCGATTTCGTCCTGTCTCATGTATTGACGGATAGTAGTACAATAAGGTTCCTGAAACCGAGGGAAAACCGTTGTTTGGATGATCATCAGACTACGTGATTCCAACAGACGAATACCGCCGTGAGCAACCGCATCTATACGAGCTGGTGCAATATGGGTACTTTTGTTTTCTCGCCCATCTACCAAACTCAGCGATGCTTTATGGTCTATATAGCGGATAAAGATGATAACAAACACCCAACCGGTAGCAATCGACCCGACGATGTGAACAATCATAAACCAGAGGGGCAAAAAGCCTTGTAAGCTTGCGAAGAATGAACCGATGACGAGTCCTAAAAAAGCCCAGGCAAGCACTTTGTAGGTAAATATAGCGAGCTGCTCCAACCAATGAAGTGTGTTAGGAGAAAGTTTATTTGATATATCTTTTCGGTTATACATACCTATATGCCCCTCTTTCCAGTTAGAATGATGGCCGATGGCTACCTGTGGCTAAAGTTACAAATTTTCGTTTTATCGCCCTGACGCCAGCAAAGCGTCAAAAGATAGGGTTCAGCTGCAAAGACCATCAAATTTCAGAAATTAAAAATATGATAATATTTAGAAGCTAACAGACAGCATCTTCTAGACCAAGTAAAATTAGCTGGAAACACAGTTTATAGGTATTGTTTTGCGAGAATGTTTTTAGTATTTTTATATGGTTTAACTAATTAAATATGACCTTACCCCTAAAAGAAGTGCGAGATATTATCTCAAATGCAGCATTCGTACATGAAGTAAACAATTTCACCCGTATAATTTCCTACCCGTACTTGAATATGGAGTTTGAAATGACAACAAACTATTTTAAAACTTTATGCAAAGAAGAATATTTAGTCAATACTTAATCTGAGTTGAATTATCTATCTACACAATTTAAGACGTTTAACCATAAACGTTGATCATTTCCAAAATATGTTCTGAATAGTGGTATATATCGTCAAGCTCGTTTAAATCGTATTTTGTTTCTTTTTTCTCCTTATCGAAAAGTCCTATACGTATGCGATTAGGTGTAAAATAGAAACGACAGATTGGTTTGCGGTTATTATCATCCAATAATATTCCGCAATAAGATTGATTGTCTCGCATAAAGATACGACCGACCTCGATATCCTTTCGCAAGATAGATTTCACAATAAGATAACCGTCGATCTCATCTTGCGTAGTCACAACCAATGATTCGGGGTCTGCTGGAGCTGCATTGTTTACCTGATCGTTTTCTGTTTCTTTTTTAAGTGCACTTTTCAATCGCTCACTGATCTGATCGTGGACTATCTGTGTAAATACGCGCTTAACCAATGGAGTGAATTGTTCCAGTACCTTAGCCGTTACGACACTGGGATATACCTGCCTGGCAAAATATCGGACAAATTCCTCACTCGGAGTTTGCATCTCGCCTACAACTAAGATTTGGAGTTCATTGAAAAACTTAAGATCACTGGCAGCCGAAGAAATACTATCGAGGTCGAATACCGTTTTATGAAACTTTCGAAGTTCCGCAATTTCATTATCCTTGATATCTGTAATCTTAAATTCAAAGAATGGTTTCTCATCCATTTTATTGGGCGTAACCAGATCAGTGTAAAAACGATATTCCAGTCCGTTGGTTAAGAGGCTGAACTTAGCTTCCGTTGTATGAAAGTATCGAAACAACTGCGAATTATGCGGATCCAATCCATCTGCATAATGTTTACATTCGATAAGGATAACGGGTTTTTCTTCACGAAGAATAGCATAATCCACCTTCTCCCCTTTCTTGATGCCAATGTCTGCAATGAATTCTGGTTGTACCTCAAAAGGATCAAACACGTCGTATCCTAGAATTTTCAGGAAAGGCATAATCAGCGAAGTCTTAGTGGCTTCCTCGGTTTTAATTTGTGGCAATAATCTGTCCACACGCTTGGCAAATTGCCGGATTTCTTCTTTAAAGTCCATTTTATATTGATTATTTTTAATGAATATCTGAAAGATTTAATTTGATATCTGTACTTGATTATGACGCTCAGGAATTGATTTTTTAACCAGGCCTAACAACAGTATTATAAATTCCTAGTCCGGGTATACTGGTGTTTAGGTAGGCTCCTGAAGATCCTAAAGTCACACTTGCTCCTTTTACTCCAATGGATGTAGAAATCCCGCTTTTACTAAAGTTCAAGTGAACTCCAGGGATAACCTTTACACGTCGTCTAAATTTCCATGCCATGATCATTCATATTTAGTCTTCTAGTCATTGTTAATGATACAAATGTATGGCCTCCAATGGTTTTGATTTTACGGCTTCCCGTAAAGCAACGATTTTGTCGAAAATAAAAGAGACTGCCGATTTCAGCAGTCTCCACAGGTTAGAATTAATAATTGGGAATATTATTCGGGCTCTTTTCCCCACAGCCCTTGCTTCGTCTCGCGTGCTTGTTTTTGCAGATCCATAAACTGCTCCACATATTTTACATTGGGCGAATAGGTATCGACTACGGCGTAGCCTTGTTCGACCAACGAGCCATTGAGAAACGTTCCATCCTCTAGATGAATATAAGCCAGCCTACGCTTATATCTGTCCATAGCTTGCACATCGAACTCCAGACGAACCCATTGATGTTCCGTTTTGGATCGGACGTATTCTTTGGATTCGGATGCATAATAACCTTTCTTCTTCCAGCGGGTGTTCCTTGTTTCTGGAGCATCGATACCAATGAATCGTACTTTGAACGACTCCGCACCGTTATCCACCCAAAAGGTATCTCCGTCGATAACTTTGGTCACGTAGGCGAAACCTTCTTTCCAGCGTTTTTCTTTTTCTGCACGAGACGGTTCTTCTTTGTGGGGTGTACTCGTGACTTCCTCGGTTTCTCCTTTGATACTGAAAACGTAATCTGACTGACTCTGACAGGCGGTAGAGACATAACATAATAGCACCGATAAAACGGTAAAGATGTAACGATTCTTCATCGTGCAAAGATAGACTTCAGTGTGTTAAATAATGCCAACATCTTTACAATAGGCGACGAGTTGTTCATTCTTTGAGAAACCTAAAACAGTCCGCATGAGGCCTAGTCTTTTTTCAACACTACTGAGCCCCGATGGCTTCATATTCTTCTCTTCCAAATAGGAAGGAATGTTCTTCTGGGGCACACCCTCTGCCAATAGAGAAATAATAAAAATATCAAAGGCCGTGAATTCATGGCTATGTTTTTCCCTTAGGGATTCTTTAACTTGGGGTGAATAGTATGTTCTATTGTTATAAACAGTCTGTAAAGCTTCTTTTAGATGTTGTGCATCGCGGCGGGCTTTACGGACATAGCCATCGACAGTATCATGTTTAAATAGTTCGTCTATGATACTGGCACGCGATTCTAATGAAAGTACGATTATTTTTATATCGGGCTGAATTTGTTTAACTGCTCGAACAAGCTCTGCACCGCCTTTAATCTGTTGTGGAGTATGATCATCTTCAAAAATCAGATCGGTAATCAATAGATCATAAGGTTCGCCCTCGTGCGCCGCTTTTTTTATCCAGTTTAAAGCGTCATCACAATAGTAAACATATTTTGCGTCCTGAATACCTAAATCGTGCAATGTTTTCTGAACGGAAATATTGGCTATTTCGTGGTCTTCAGCAATCAATATTTTTTTAAACATACATCTCTTCTTTTAGGAAATGGGAATTGCGATTTCTACTTTCAGCCCGTTTCCCGGTTCACTGACAAAGATAATTGCGCCATCTAGATTTTTAATACGGGAACCCGTATTCTTCAACCCATTTCCTTGAGCATGCATATTTTTCATTCCCACGCCATTATCTTTGTAGAAGATTTTTAGTTTCGCTTCGTTTTTTCCGAAACGGATCACTACTTGGTCTGTATGGCTATGCTTTCGCATATTGACCATGAGTTCCTGCAGCACATGCTTGATTTCGGTTTTTACATTCTCGTTGACATTATCCCAAAGTTGACTCTCATTTCCTACGATGAGCACTTTTTGGTGCACTGTAGCAAATGATGTCAACAGTTCGGTTATCTGTTGCGCATAGGTCTGCGCGGCTGGTAAGGGTTCCTCGGCTTCATAGGATATATCACGGGATTTGTGGTAAACGCCTTCCAACTTATCCAAAATTCCTTCCCGATCGATATCTTCTTTATTTTCTATTTCGCTCATCACACGATAAATACCGTTGGCTACGACATCATGAACTTTGCGGGAGGTTTTAAGTTGGCTGGCTTTGATTTTATGCTGTGCTTCTAGATCCAGACGTTGTTTACGCTTTCTATACCAGAGCCTTCCCCCAACAACGGACAGTACTAGTAGGAATACAAGACTTCCGGTAAAAAATCGTTGACGGGTTAGTCTATTGATTTTTTCTGCATTTTCTTTCTGCAGCCACAGATTATCCGCTTTGTTTTTTTCTACTTCGTACCGAATGAGCGCAAACTGATTTTTAGCTGCCGCTCGAGCTTGGTGCACACTATCGGTCAGCGACTGGTAGGTCTGAAAATATTCTTTTGATTTTCCTTCCGGACTCAGTTCGATGAGCTTACTTAAGGCATAAATTTGATCATCGGGACTTTGTATCTTATTGGCCGTGTAGTACATTTTTTTTGCATACCATAGCGCGGAATCAGGATGTATATCGGTGTAATAATCTGTTAGGTGAACGTAACTGGCATTCAACCCCCATAGATCATTTTCCTGTTCCCGGATAGCCCATGATGTTAGAAATTCATCTATAGCTGAATATGCAGGATCAGCAAGCCATTTTGTTCTGGCTAAATTTGATAAGACGCGTGCATACTGTCTCCTATTATCCTTAACCTGATCATAGATATTTGTATAAATCTGGATAGCTTTATTATAATCTTTAAGATTCTGATAACAAATCGCCATATTATTCTGGTAGATCAGGCTATTCAAAGAGTCTTGGGAAAATTGGAGAGCTGCTTTATAGAACATTAAAGCCTGTTCAAAATCACTGAGTTTTCCCGTAGCAGCCCCTAGATTATTATAGTTCGTACTTAAATATACGTGATGCTTGGGATTGCTCTTGTTTAAATAATCTACTGCCTGCAGCGCAGTTTCCTGTGCGCCAAAATAGTCGCCTTGGTCCTTTTGTGTGATAGCCATATTGATGAGGCAGTTTGCGACTTTCAAACTATCATTCGCTTCCATGTAGATATCCTTAGCGCTATTAAAAGCAAAAAATGCGCTGTCTTCGATTCCTCGTTCTAGATATTCATATGCCTTATCGATATCGGGATTCTGCACAATAACAGTATTATAAGTATTGTCTTTAAAACAGGCAACAAAAACGAAAAAGAAAACAGTAATATATATAGGTAACGACTTCACTGAGGTTTGTTTTCTCTAAATTAAGGAGAATAATTGGGCAAAACAAAAAAGGCAGCTTTCGCTGCCTAATTATAAAACTATTGATCTTTGGGTCGCGGGGGTCGCGGTGTATCTGTTTCTCCTCCGTGATCGCCAGATGTTTGTACCGTCTGCTGTCCACCTTTATTTCCGTTGTGCGCTGAATCATTTCCTTGTCCAAATAATAGAGCTAAAATTAAATACCACATTTTTCAAAAATTTAAAAGTCAAAAACTTGGTAGGTCCACGTGCCCTATGCACGGGATTGCTACGATTGTTTTCAGAAGGCCTTCTGAATTTTTGGGAAGTGGGAGCTTCGATCGCGGGAGTCAATAACTGCTTCCCAAACCGGCTAATGCCTACCGCGACTTCTTCTCTTTTTGGAATCTCTTTCGTATCTTTCCTGGAAAGAACGAATTGATGTTTCAACTGATTCCGAAAGCAAATTTATGACTAACAAAAACCTACAAACCAACGTTTTACGATGTTTCCCACATTTCCGAAATCATTCCAATTATTCCGGCAAATTGCTGGATTTTCCGATGTATTCATGTTGATTTTAGGTTCGCTATGTTTACGGATTTCCGTAATTTCCGATACTCCAATTGATATAATTTTGTAATAATGTTTGAAAAATTCCAAATGGCGGTGAGAAACGCCTACCTAGATTCGAAGAATGAAGGCCGATTAGATTTCGGCAGAGAATGTCCTTCTCCAGGAAAACTTAGATCTTGGTGTTTAGAGCGTTATCTGCAAGGTCTCTCTCCAGAGGACGAAAGTGTATTTATATATTTTTTTAATAGGGAAAGGTCCGTAAAGGATCTTGCTAGCCTTATTGAAAGTTTTGATTTAGACAAACTGCGCCCGCTACGGAATTTTATAAGTGGTGATACGCAAAAAAGACCGGATGAAAGTATCGTGAAGTTGTTGGCAGTTTTGATAGACTTCAAACCTCGCCCTTATAACGCTTCTCATTGGGACGGACGTGTATACACAAGCAATTTGAATAACGACGAAAAAAGTTGGTCGACATCAAATCCGAACTCCGAAGGTTCATTTGTGAAGCCCCCGAGCACAGATGGGGTTGAAAAGGATGCCCCACCACCAAAAGTGATTGAACAGGTAGCGTTTAAAAATACGGGATATAAAGAGGGTACGCTAAAGCCGATAGAAATAAAAAGAAGATCGAAAAACAATAAACTATTGTACGCGGGGGCCGGTTTGGCTATCATGACAATGTTGTTTGTTGTTTTTAAGATATTTACGCCTGCGGATTGTATGTGCTGGAATGGTGCACGCTATGTAGAGATCGATTGCCAGGCGAAAGGACAACCTTATCAGATTATTGGTTTGGACAAAAACAAATTGGTTCATTTTCAGAAAATTATGCATCCAGACACATTAAACCATGAGGATGCCGGAAAGATTTGGTATTCTAAAATCAATAATGAAGTCGAGTTTTTCACGTATCCAGGCCATCACCCGGTAGAATATCAGAGATCTTTAAAAGCGGCTACAGAATACATTATTGACAGATATGCAAGAGAAAATACAAAGAAAGAGTGATGTCGGCCTAATCTGGATTGGATTACTTATATGTGGCACATAAGGCTTTGTTCATAGCTTTCTATTCTTTATCTAAAACGGACTTCAATTGTCAACAAATAAGTTTCATTGATGAAAAGAGTTAGTGGAATTATGCTAATAGAGTAGTTCTTTTATTCTGTTTTACCTTTTAGAGACGCATAGATAGCCATAGCGTGTCCGTGTCCCAACTCAAACTCTTCCTTCAACCAGCTAGTAATTTGAGTCGCTTTAACAGTCAGGTCTCCATTTACTAAAAAGCCTTTGTCTTCGGCCATTTTTTTAAAGTCGTCAGGTGATTTTCCAGTTTTCTTTTGAATATTGTCGATATAAGCGCGAAATGACATAGTTGTATTTTAAATTGTTAAATTATTATTTTTCTAAGTTACTTTTTGAATGTTAACCATCCAACTGATAGTTCGAATATTTTCTTCGCAGACCAAATATTTTAGTGAGGATGGCGTATAAATGACATACATGTTCGTACCTTGTACTCGGCTTTTCTAAGTATAAATTAAATATGATCATTGGTTTAGATATTGGAACATCATCAACAAAAGCGATTGCATTTGACCACGCAGGTTCAATTATTACACAATTTAGTGTGACATATCCTATTTTATCACCGCAAAATGGTTTTTACGAACAAGATCCAATACAGATTTATGAGGCTTGTGTAGGCGCAGTATCAGAAGTGATGAATGCTTTGAAGAATAGTAATCACGAGCATCTACTAGAGGGTATATCTTTGAGTAGCGCCATGCACGGCGTGATCGCCATGGACGATACAGACACTCATCTTACAAATTGTATTATTTGGGCTGATACGCGAAGTCAAGATATCGCGGATAAACTAAGAGGAACATCTGCAGGTCATCAGCTATTCCGAGAAACTGGTACGCCCATACACCCGATGTCTCCTTTGTGCAAATTGATTTGGATGAATAAGCATATGCCAAATATCTTTCAAAAGACACGTAAGTTTATAGGTATAAAAGAATACGTCTTTTTTCGATTGTTCAGGGCATATGTTGTAGACTATTCTATCGCTTCGGCAACGGGTTTATTAGATATCCATAAGCTGCAGTGGAGTGAGCTTGCACTTTCAAAAGCAGGAATAACAGAGAAAAAATTATCTTCGCTGGTTTCCGTTGATTATGTACTGACACTGGATGATGAGGCGACAGCGTGCCGATGGGGCGTCCCTATAGGCACGCCTTTCGTGATTGGTGCTAGCGACGGGTGTCTTGCTAATTTAGGTGTCGGGGCAACGACGCCTGGGATTGCCTCGGTGACAGTCGGCACTAGTGGAGCTATAAGGGTAGTGACTGATCGCTCCAGTACAGACTCCAAAGAGCGGGTTTTCAGTTATATCCTTCGTTCTGGTGAATTTGTGGTAGGTGGTGCGATTAACAATGCCGGTGTCGTGCGAAAGTGGTTTATAGAACAGTTTATGTCTGAACTCCCCCAATTATCGCTAGGGATGGATTCTGCTGCTTTATTTGATAACGAGGTGAGATCGATTGCTCCGGGCTCGGACGGGCTAATATTTCTACCTTATGTCACTGGAGAACGCGCGCCATACTGGGATGCAAATGCAAAAGGTGTTTATTTTGGCATCCAGCTCCAGCATAATAGGGCACATTTCGCGCGCGCGATGATTGAAGGAATGCTATTCGCATTGTTAAGTGTTGGAGTTGCACTGGAAGAAACAACACAGCCTATAGAAATTATTTATGCGAGTGGTGGCCTAGCACGTTCTGTGCTCTGGGTTCAAATGCTGGCTGACGTGTTTAACAAGCCAGTGTTTGTAAAAGAGAACGTCGAAAGTTCGGCATGGGGAGCTGCTATCCTAGGAATGGAAGCACTTGGCATTAATGGGGTATATCCATCTGCCTCTACAGCTGATATTCACGACGCACAATATCTTCCGGATGCGCATAATCATCGTATTTACATGGAGAACTTTCGAAAATTTAAACGTCTCTACTTCAAATTGAAGGAAGAGTTTTAAAATCTTTTTTAGTATGCCATTATTGATTGTTTTCGCTGGAATAGTTTTACTTCTACTATTAATTACAGTAGTTAAACTCAATTCGATTATTTCTTTGCTAATTACCTCGATAGCCGTTGGTTTCGCTATGGGAATGGACGGAACGTCTATTATGAAATCTGTGGAGGTTGGTGTGAGTAGTACCATGGGCCAATTAGCCTTAATACTTGCCTTCGGCGCAATTTTAGGAAGATTATTAGCGGACGGTGGAGCAGCCCAAAGGATAACCGATGTTTTGACAAAGGTGTTTGGTGTGAGGTATATACCCTGGGCTATGGTGTTAACAGGATTTCTGGTAGGGATACCACTTTTTTATAATGTAGGGTTCATCGTGTTGGTTCCGCTTGTTTTTATGATATGCCGATCGAACAAACTTCCTTTGCTATACGTGGGAATCCCTTTACTTGCGGCACTGTCTGTGACGCACGGTTACCTGCCACCGCATCCTGGAGCGACAGCTATTGCGGTCATATTTCAGGCAGATATTGGGTTAACGATGATCTATGGAATGATTGTCGCCGTACCAGCTATCATTATCAGTGGCCCGATTTTTGGACGATTCTTGAAATCTATACCTACCAATCCGCCCGAAGAATTATTTGCCCCCCAATCCGAAGGTAAAAGCATTTATCCTGGATTCGCGCTTAGTATTTTCACTGGATTGTTTCCCGTATTCCTCATCGCACTGGGATCATTCGGACCAATGTTTCTTCCTGACAACTCCCAATTTCTCCGGATTATACAATTTTTAGGTGATCCTGTCTTCGCTCTACTTCTAACAGCATTACTGGCCATGTATACCATGGGAATAAAGCAGGGCAAGAGCCTGAAGCAGCAGGCTGAGAGTATTGAAGAAGCACTCCGTGGTGTAACAATGATACTCTTTATTATTGGAGCATCCGGTGTGTTCAAACAAGTGCTCATAGACAGTGGTCTGGCTCTATATATCACGGAAATCACTGCTGATCTCACGCTCTCACCGTTAGTTCTGGCCTGGGCCATTGCCGCTATTATACGTTTGGCTGTTGGGTCGGCTACTGTGGCTGGGCTTACGACTGCGGGGATTATGTTACCGATCTTGGAGTCTTCACATAGCAGTCCCGAACTTATGGTACTAGCTACTGGAGCAGGAAGCCTCATGTTTTCGCATGTAAATGATACCGGTTTCTGGATGTTTAAAGAATACTTTGGATTGACTATGCGGGATACTTTCTTATCGTGGTCCATTATGGAAACATTGGTTTCTGTTATTGGATTATTTAGCGTTTTACTGCTGAACGAGCTGGTTGGCTAACTAGCTCTGAGAATATAGGCGAATTAATATTTCCCTGACGTAAAGACACAGGCAGGTATTGAAATTAAACGCGCCCTTTTGTTTTGCAACGGTTAAAGT
This sequence comes from Sphingobacterium arenae, assembly GCF_014692505.1. Classification (GTDB taxonomy): domain Bacteria; phylum Bacteroidota; class Bacteroidia; order Sphingobacteriales; family Sphingobacteriaceae; genus Sphingobacterium; species Sphingobacterium arenae. The sequence continues at coordinate 791,436 of NZ_JACNYK010000002.1, forward strand.
ATAAGATAATCGAATGAAAATCAATATGGTTAAGGTTATTTTTTTATTTTAGCTGTCGAGATAACAAACTTTTACAAACATATAAATGCTGTTGTGATAATCCCAGAATGATTGTAACTTGATTAAAAGATATTGTTCCTATAAATAGAGAAAAAATGATGACAAAAAACGATATTCTAAATCTTGAAAACCAACTTTACGAAGCTATGAAAAGTGGTAACATAGAAATACTCGATAAACTGTTGCATAATGATTTGCTTTTCATTATTCCGAGTGGTGAAACGATCACCAAAGAGATGGATTTAGAAACATACCGTAGTGGAAATCTAAAAATAGTTGAGCTGATTCCAAATATTGAACAGTTAAATATTATAGATGATTTAGCGGTTATTACCCTGAAAGTGAACTTAAAAGGAAGTTATAACAGTCAACCCTTTGAAGCCCAGTATAGATATATTCGCTTTTGGAAAAATCTCTCCGATGGAATAAAAGTCGTGGGAGGAAGCGGTATTTCGATTTAATTTCTCGAGAAAAAGTTGCAGACACGTAGATTGGTAGGAGCGCGTCTCTTCTGGACAAAGCGGCATCTTATCTACAAATTTTGATCCGTGTACAGCTACCGCATTAACAGTGATGACCATCAAGTTCAACACCGACAGCTCATCATTCGACATCTTCTTATCCTGTTTACCTGTTGGTATAGGATAGGTAATCCTTCTTTAAACAGTCGTTGTCTCTTGTTCATAAGATATACCATAATAACATGAAAATAAACATCAAGAAAAGCATAGCTTTCGCGCTCCTAGCTGTTGCGGGATTGACATACGCAACAATTAATGCCGATAGCTTTAATAAAAGAATGTCCAATGAATCTGAAATCAATAAAGAGGAACCCTTGGTATCCAGCTCTCAGCAGGTGCCAGATATAAAATTTAAAGACAAAAATGGGGACGAGGTGTCACTGCATGCGCTGAAAGGGAAAGTCGTATTTATCAATCTCTGGACTAGGTGGTGTCCTCCATGTATCCAAGAAATGCCGTCCATCAATGAACTACGGAAAACCTTTAAAGACAACGATGATCTCGTGTTTCTGATGGTTGATTTGGACGGAGAAATCGAAACAGCAAAAAAATTCATGGAAAGGAAGAAATATGATTTGCCGGTGCATGTTCCTAACAGCGAAATACCACGTGAACTGTTTTCTGGCTCTATTCCGACAACGATTATTGTAGACAAGCAAAACAATATAGTGGGCCGACGGGTGGGCGGTGCGGATTATATGTCTCCGAAGATAGTAGAATCAATAGAAGGTCTATTAAATGAATAATTAGGTCAATGCCAATTAAAAAATATGATATAAATTGAATACGAAGTTATCCAGCGCTTTCTAATCTAAAAGGTAATTGAAGGGCGTAAGTCCATTTCTCATGAATGAGCTATTCGCATAAATCTTGTCCGAAGTAAGGCAACATGTTCGTGAAAACAAATCGGAGCTTTTGTAACAAATGTAACCGACCGTGTCGTTCCATTGGAGCACATTTGTATAGTTAATTAATAGCTTATGGAAATTGCAGGTTATATATCATCCATTTTTATCGGTATTGCACTTGGTCTCATCGGCGGCGGAGGGAGCATTTTGACGGTACCGGTTCTCGTATATCTCTTTAATGTAGACACTGTGCTAGCTACCGCCTACTCCTTGTTTGTAGTGGGTACAACAAGTTTTGTTGGCTCGTTTACTTATTTCAAAAGGGGGTTGATTAATATCCCGACGGCCATCGTATTCGGTATTCCTTCCATAGGAGCCGTTTATCTCACGCGGGCTTATGTTGTTCCAGCAATTCCGGTTGAATTATTCCAGATTGGTGATTTCATCTTGACCAAGAATATGATGATCATGGTTCTATTCGCGATTTTGATGATCATAGCTTCTTACAGCATGATAAGGAAGGACGAGCAGAAGGTAGATGAAAAGCCTCAAGAGCAACAATTCAACTATCTACTTATTCTCTTAGAGGGAACGATAGTAGGTATATTGACAGGGCTTGTGGGTGCAGGAGGAGGGTTTCTTATCATTCCGGCACTTGTGATTCTGAGTAAGTTACCGATGAAAGAGGCCGTTGGCACCTCATTGATCATCATTGCTGCGAAATCGCTATTTGGATTTTTCGGTGAGCGTAGCGAAAGTCTAATAAACTGGACATTTCTACTTGTTGTATCCGTTTTTGCTATCGTAGGTGTTTTTATCGGTATGCTTTTGTCAAAAAAAATTGACGGAAACAAATTGAAGCCTACATTTGGGTGGTTTGTGCTGGTATTGGGTATCTATATTTTACTTAAAGAAATTTGGTTAAAATAACTTTGGCTTGTGTAACCAAAGTAACTGTATAGGTAAAATCAAAGTCCGAACTTTACGTAGAATGATCGTAAAAGTTTTAAATTAGAAATACTTAAAATAAAAAGATTATGTTTTTTCAGCATGTATATGATAAAAGTCTGGCTCAGGCCAGCTATGTAATCGGCTGTCAAGCCAAAGGAGTTGCTATCGTAATCGATGCCCAACGTGATGTCGATGTTTATTTGCAGATTGCAAAACAAAATAATCTAAAGATTACGCATATCGCGGAAACACATATTCACGCCGATTTTCTTTGTGGATCACGCGAACTTGCCGCAGTTACCGGCGCCGAATTGTACCTTTCCGACGAGGGTGGTGACGATTGGCAATACCAGTTTGCGCATACTGGATTAAAGCACGGTGATAAGATTGCCTTAGGTAACTTGAGCTTGGAGGTGCTCCACACCCCAGGACATACACCGGAGAGTATTAGTTTTCTCCTCACCGACCACCCTTCAACGGATAAGCCGGTAATGGTCTTTACGGGCGATTTTGTGTTTGTAGGAGACGTCGGGCGTCCCGACCTCCTGGAAAAGGCGGCCGGTATCACCGGGACTCAGGAAAAAGGCGCTCAACAGATGCATCAGTCTATTCAGCGTTTCGCGAAACTGCCCGAATATGTGCAAGTTTGGCCGGGACATGGTGCTGGGTCTGCCTGCGGTAAATCGTTGGGCGCTGTGCCCAGTTCGACGATAGGCTATGAAAAAATCCGCAATTGGGCGTTCCAATATGAAAACAACGAAGAAGGCTTTGTTGAATCTCTTTTGGATGGACAACCTGAGCCACCGAAATATTTCGCCATGATGAAGCACTTAAACAAGATGCCACGCCGTTTATTGGTTGAGATACCAAAATACCCCAGACTAAGCAAAGAAGAGTTCCTTATGGCCTACCATAATGGACTAAAGATCATCGATACCCGAAACAAAGTGGATTTTGCTCGAGGATTTATTCCCCGTAGCATCAACATTCAAGGTAGTAATTCTTTCTCTACCTGGATGGGCTGGTTATTAAGTTATGAGGAGCAGTTCGTGGTGATTGCCGACGATGACAAAATGGAAGACCTAACTCGTAAACTGATGCGCATCGGCATGGACAACGTCTATGGCTATATTTCTGATGTCGATAATCTCGGTCTGGAGCTCCAGGTGGTAGACGTCATAGACATCGAAACATTTAAAGAATATATTGGGAGGCAAGACGCTCAAATCGTAGACGTCCGCGGAGAATCTGAATACAAAACAGGTCATATTGAAGGAGCAGATCATGCGTTCGTTGGTACCTTGCCACAGAATTTCGGCAAGATCAATAAAAACAAACAGGTGGTTATCCACTGCCAGGCAGGAGACCGTGCTACCATTGCTTATTCGCTATTAAAGAAAAACGGTTTTGAAAACGTAAAAAATTATTCCGGCGGGATGAAAGAATGGAAGGAAAAGAAGAATGAAGTTACTAAATAATAAAAGTGGAACAGATGATTTCATGTAGTTTGATTATAATATTCAAATAAAGTAATTAAAAAATGATAGAATTTCTAAGACAACCGTGGCCCTGGTATATTGCTGGCCCCATAATTGGGCTGACGGTGCCCGCCTTACTCTTGTTAGGCAATAAATCTTTTGGGATCAGCTCATCCCTCCGTCACATCTGTGCATCTTGTGTACCGGCAAAAATACCTTTCTTTCATTACGACTGGAAAAAAGAAGCATGGAATCTATTTTTTGTCTTCGGCATTTTCCTGGGAGGTGTATTAGCTGCTGTCTTTTTGGCTAATCCACATCCAATCGAGGTAAATCCGGCCCTAGCAGATGAACTGGCGGGTTATGGCATTACCAATTACAATAACCTTATCCCGGCAGATGTCATGAGCTGGAAAGCGCTGGTTACCCCCCGGGGCTTCATCCTAATTGTTGTCGGAGGTTTTTTGGTTGGCTTCGGCACACGATATGCGGGCGGCTGTACCAGTGGACATTCCATTATGGGGCTATCCAATCTTCAATGGCCGTCTCTTATAGCTACGATATGCTTTATGATTGGAGGTTTTGTCATGGCAAATCTTATTTTGCCCTATATATTATCACTTTAAGAAAATAAAATGATGAATAACATAAATTCAAACGGAGAAAAAAAATCTAAATGGTACCACAACCTCAAATTTCTATTTGTAGGTAGCCTTTTTGGTATCCTGTTTGTAAAATCGGAAGTCGTAAGCTGGTTTCGTATACAGGAGATGTTTCGTCTACAATCTTTTCATATGTATGGGATTATCGGTAGTGCTGTATTGGTCGGTCTTATCTCCGTTTGGATAATCAAAAAGTTCAACGTGAAGACTATCCATGGAGAAAAAATCACCATCGCTCCCAAGAAATTTAATAAAGGCCAGATTTATGGTGGGTTAATTTTCGGTTTTGGCTGGGCGTTAACCGGTGCCTGCCCAGGCCCTTTGTTCGCCCAAATTGGTACAGGAGCGACTGTTATAGTAATTACATTATTGAGTGCTATCGCGGGAACATGGGTATACGGCTATTTTAGGGAAAGACTACCTCACTAGCAAATTAGAAAGAAACAAAATGAAGGAAATATTGTCAAATCGAAAAGGTATTGGCGGTCACGCTAAAAAAAGAAAGTTGAAGAAATGAAAAGCACGAACAGCAAACAAAGACAACCAGAGGACGAATATTCTGCATAATCCTACTTATGGTACGGTTTGTAACAACCCATTGCGATAAAGTGTAAAAGTTACTTCTCTAATCCTAGAAACTTAATTATAATACCCAACTGCCCTAAATGATAAAGGTCATGATGGATAAGTCCCTCAATAAGATATTTAAAGCTGTAATCATTACGATAGCGTTCGCTAAGAAATGTATCGTCCTTGTCTGCTAAAATGTCAATAAGCGTATACAAGCTTTGGAAAAAGTCGTCCTTTAAATTCGTCCATCCTATTGCCATTAACTCATCATTCGTCCTCCAATTTTCGGGGCTATCTACAGTCAACTTGGCATCCATGTTTTTTAACTTCCTTATCGTTTCTATCCGCCATACCAATACATGGGAAATCATTTCGGCAACGCTATGCAGTTCCGGTAAGGGCCTGTTGAACACTTTATCCTCTGTGACGCTTCCAATCTTATTTTTGAAATTTTCATCTAACCAGTTTTCCTGCTCTTGGACGTCCTGAAGTTGAAGAATAATGTTTTGAATTAAGGTATTGCTCATGAGAATAAAGGTAGAATTTCACAACCGAAAATATAAAATTTTTGTAAAAAATCTTTAGCCACGTTATAGCACATGGTCTGCTCTTCAATAGCAAGTAACTAATCTTCTGATAAATCAGTGACTTACGGTTTTCGCTCTTCTTCATATGTCTTGGTGTAAATTTAACCGATTTATAATACTTTCATTTTGAAATAGCTCACCTCAAAACTGTCTAGATAGATCGGATAGGACATAAAATGTAAATTTTAGAGAACAGTTTTGACGCATTCGTGTTTAATCTTTAAATTCGCTGACTATGACATTTCAAGAAATCATTGATCAAGACAAACCCGTACTCGTTGATTTTTTTGCAACTTGGTGCGGTCCTTGCCAAACGCAAGCCCCTATTTTGGACGAAGTGAAACAACGTGTTGGAGAAACAGCTTCTATCATCAAGATAGACGTAGATAAGAACCCATCCGTAGCAAGTCTATACCAAGTGCGTGGTGTCCCCACCCTGATTATATTCAAAAACGGTGAGGTCCGCTGGCGGAAGTCTGGTGTCTTTCCTGCTGAAGAACTTGAAAGATTAATTAAGGAAAACGTATAAAGACTCTTGAATCTGCCGTGTATAACATCAAATATATTCATCACTTTTTCAGTTTAGACTAAATAATATTTTTCCTTTTGAAATAGAGATGGCATCTTTACCCAGCAGGCTTCCTATAGCCTTATTTTAATAATTTGATCGCTCAAGTATAGCACGGGATTATCAACCATCCCAAGATATGGCGATATTTCGTACACGACCGGTTACTACCATAAAAATCGAGGAATACTTTCAAATTGATTAAGTATATTGTAGATTAGTGCGAGAGCGTGTGAAAAATATATAGGGTATTATAAATTTATAAAGGAAATGGAAAAAATAATTCAATCTTTTTTAGAAAACTTAACAACCAGGAATTTAGATAACCTTTGCAATTTGTTTGCCGAAAATATTGATTGGTTGATTCCCGGGGATCAAGAAAGGGCGAGCTGGTTAGGTCAACGAAAAAATAAAGAGCAAATTAAAAGTTTCTTTGAAGAATTATGGCGAAATACTGAGCCTCTGAATGCAAATATTAACAACATCCTAAATAAGGAAAATGTCGCCATCATTTCTGGGGAATTTCAAACTAAAATGCTTAAAACAGGTAAAATTGTGGATTCCTTATTTTTTATCGAATTAACAACCGAAAATAATAAAATAGTTAAGTATCGGCTTCTTGAAGATAGCTTTGCAGTTTCTAAAGCCTTAACGCAAAAATAAAAAATATCAACAAGAGAAACAAACTTCTCTAATTTTATAGATTTTGCAGGAATGGTTTTCAGCTGCGCATTGCAAATGAACCATTATCATCTCGAAAATGACTAGATTGACTGTGTAAAATTGATAAAGATAACTTAGTAGCGGCAAGACGAACCCGATTATTACTAAAGACGACTAAAAAATATTTCTTTTTTACGCGGTCTTATAGTTAGAATGCTCCATGATTCGAGCATACACTTCGTCCATAAACAATACTGTTTCCAAGTTTTTATCAAACTTACGCTCTTCAAATAATAAATTATAGACTCCCTGCATTTTTAGAGAAGTAAAATTGAATTTTTCTAATTGTAACCACCCTGGCTTAGCATGTTCATTGCTAACCTTACATTCAATAATATGTAAATCGCCTTCTATTACGGTGCGATAGTTTACTTTTAGTTCTCTATCAGATTTGTCAGGAAACCTCAATACTACGTGTTTGTCTACCATATCTTTATTTTTCTTAATACGTTAATATTTAGCAAAAAAATTACCTTTTCTTCTAGACCGACGTTCTTCAAAATGAATACTTTCACGATTGAAAATTAACTACTCTACTGCTGATAGTTGAGGCTCAGCCTACTGCACATTGATTTATACCATACCTTTTGGTACGGGTTTAGTGCAAATTGGATATTAAAAAAACAGATTCTCCCGTTAAATTATTTTGTATAAAACCGTACTTAAAGCCTTCATGATAATAGGATCGTAAATAGAATTCATCGTCGGCGTTTGGTCTTTCTAAGTCCTCTGCACTGAACTCGTATGGTCGCGTAAGAAGATCTTTTGAAAGATTAACGTGTTACATTAACACAAACTAATATCCCCTATCGTGTTTCCCCTTATTGCTGTTCAATTTTTTGAACTCGTCTCGTTTCAAGGTTTTATTATTTTCTCAGCTGCTTTTTATTTACGCGTTCTTTTTTGAATGTAAATCGACTCTAAACACATATAGATTACAAAAGCTTATGATTACTAACTTAAACTTTAGGTAGTCGTCGCATTAAGAGGAAATTAAGGAAATGCTTTTGACTTACACAAAAGTAAAAAAATATTTTACTATTCACATAACCTATTCATATAAAATGATTAATATGACATTATATACATAAATAAATTATATAAACAATGTAAAATATTAATGTTTTTACTGTTGTTCTAAAATGGCTTTCAAATCACGCAACCCGGTTTCTAGATCTCCACCAATCATCTCTTCCATATCCATAAATAATAACATGAAGTTCATCGGATAATTTATATGCCCGCTGAATCCCCAAACAACTTTTGTCTGGTTTTCATTTATCGTTTCTGTTGTCATATAGGCAGGCTCAATAGCCTCAAATGGTTTTATAAAGCGAAGTTCAAAATCAATACGTTCGCCTTCTGTGATTTTTTTAATTTCCTGTTCGCCCCAGCCAACATCTTTTTTGCTGCTTTCCCAACGTGCTGTAAAACCAACCGTACCGTCAGTGCCTTTGTACGATTTTTTCATATGGGGGTCGATCTTGTTCCATTTACTGTAATTATCTTGATTTTTCAGGTATTTAATGTAATCAAACACTTCTTGTTTCGGCTTGTCGACTATAACTTCCCGTTGTACAGCATAATCTTTTTTTATGAACAATGCCATAATTAAAGGAATGGCAATTATAATTGCCAATGCTATCAGAATTTTCTTTACGATTTTCATTTTTCATCTTGTTTGGTTTATTACAAATCTAGCTAGATTTCAATCACTTTATTAACGTAAACTTTAAGATTTTGTTTTCTTTTGATTTCGTACATTTATCTTTTAATTATGGAAAGCTCACCACCTAAACATATCCACTATACGGTTTATGAACCGGATGAAATCGTTGTGAGAGGAGCCATTCTCCTATTGCATGGCATGCAGGAACACAGCGGAAGGTACACAGTGTTTGCAAATTATCTAAAAGATCACGGGTATGCAGTGATTGCATATGATCATACTGGTCACGGAAAAACAGCGAAAACAACAGAACAACTAGGTTTTTTCCATAAAAAACAACCTGGTATGCTCCTGGTTTCGGAGGCTAGGCATATGGCGGAATTCTTAGCCTATCGCTTCCCGTTTGTACCGAGGATCCTCTTCGGGCATTCTATGGGTTCATTCGTAGCACGTGTCCTGTTAAAAAAGTCTTCTTCCCTTTTTCACGCGGCCATCCTCATGGGAACTGGTGGACCGAACAGTACGGCCGCACTGTTCCTTCCGGTACTTTACTTCGCCAATTTAGTTTCTCCTAACAAACGTAGCCGATGGCTCAATCATCTATTTTCCTTAATCAACAACCGAGAATTCAAACACGAGCACCCCAATGATGGTACCAACTGGTTAAGTGTAAACCTAGAAAATAGAAAAGCATTCCTAGCTGATGAACTCTCTGGCGTGGATTTTAGCAACAATGCATTTTACGGCTTAATAGCCCTCAATGTGGAAGCTACTAAATCCGATTGGGCACAAAATATCTCGCGAAACTTCCCTATGTTGTTTGTTAGCGGCAGTGCTGATCCAATAGGCAATTATGGCAAAGGTGTCTGCAAGACTGTCAATGCGCTGAAAGAAAAAGGTTTTGCGGAAGTAACCATCAAACTATACACTGGTATGAGACACGAGATTCTTAACGAACATCAAAACAATGTCGTTTTTCTTGACATTATAAAATGGTTAAACCAAATCAATCCTAAAAAAGATATTAGAAAGCCAGATACTGTATAAAGTTCAACAACTTATTACTACAGTTAACAGTTATTGCATTTACATCGTTGATTGATTTAAACTACCTGGATTATCCCGTTGGGATTTTAGACATGTCCATATAAAAAATCTCCCAAGTGTGTCCGTCAAAGTCTTCGATAGTACGCTGTTGCATAAAGCCATAGTCTTTCATTTCGATAGGTTCGGTTCCCCCGGCATTTAATCCATTGGTCAAAATACTATTGATTTCGTCAATGCCGTTAACAGACAATGAAAAAAGTCCCGCAACGGCATTTTTCGTATCTGCAATAGGTTTGGTCGCAAATGTTGCGAACTTTTCGTGGGTTAATAGCATTACAAAAATGTGGTCACTCCATACCATACACTTTCCGCTTTCGTCCGAAAATTGAGGATTATTTGTAAAACCCAATGCAGTATAAAAATTCATTGACTTCTGTAGGTTTCTTACTGCTAGATTGATAAAAACTTGTTTTGCCATTTTATTAATACTTAACTGTCTATGATTATTGTATTCCGAATCGGTTTAAATTCAAGATTAGGTTCTAGATATTCATTTGATGTAACCTAATCTTTTTTGGAACCAAAGTTATAAGATCTTTTTCGAAACTAGTATTTCCATTTGTTGAAACTTAACGTGCAAATTACTATATCCCAAGCCTTGTAAGCTTGTCTTATGGCAAGAAAACTATCTCGTGTAACAACTTTTAGAGACTATAGCAGCTCTTGTAATATTCTTTAATTTTTTGAATATTACAGGTACAGTTTGGTACTGGATCCCTAATGGCATTGCTGTAACAGCATCGCAAACAAAGCTCTCATTCATCAACAATCGAATTGAATATCATTGATACAATCTGGCATCAATTTCAGTTGTTTTTGTGTCATACTATTTATCTACCTTGTGGAACGAACCTACTGTTTTAATACATCCTTTATATCATCTAATTTTTCAAACATCTTTGCGGCAAATGGGCACAGCGGAATAATCTTGATATTTTTTTCTCTGGCCATTTCCACAATTTTGTAAAGCATATGCTTGCCTATACCTCTACCATTATACGCTGGTTCAACATCGGTATGGTCGATGATAATCAAATCGGGGCCCGCAATGGAATAGGACATCATCCCCGCCCGTCTATCATTCTCTTGCGCTACAACAAAGCCTTTAGCGCCGCTAACCTTTAATAATATTTCCATCATTTCTTGCTTTTATTTGCTTTATTGACCCTTGGAATCACCTTGGTGCCAATTATTTCTATGGAATGCAATAACTGCTCATGGGTCAGGCCAGCATTATCCATTTGAAATGTGAAGCGATCAATACCTCCTAATGTTTCGCTGTGTCTTAGTAATTTTGCAGCGACTTGTTCAGGACCTCCAACAACCAACGCACCCCTTGGCCCTACAACCGCATCAAAACTGGATTTGGTTACCGGTGGCCATCCTCGTTCTCGTCCCATCTTCGTCCATAGTTCAGCATAGCCTGGATAGTAATCTTCGATAGCTTCTTCATCTGTAGTAGCAACGTAGCCTGGTGAATGTAGGCCTACGGATAGTTGGTCTGGCGCAAAGCCTGCTCGATACCCTGCTTCTCTGTATAGATCAACCAATGGTCGAAAGCGCGCTGTTTCTCCACCAATTACGGCGATCATCAATGGTAGTCCTAGTGTTCCAGCTCGCACAAAAGACTCGGGCGTACCGCCCACGCCTAACCAAACCGGAAGTTTTTCTTGACTCGATCTCGGATAGATAGGCTGATGATGCAGGGCAGGCCTAAATTTTCCAGACCATGTAATAAATTCCTGTTCGCGAATCTTTAATAAAAGTTCCAACTTTTCTTTGAATAACTCATCGTAGTTATGCAGGTTATATCCAAACAATGGATAGGCTTCTGTTGCGGAACCTCGTCCAACGACCAACTCCGCTCGTCCTTTAGATATCAAATCTAAAGTTGCGAAACTTTGATAAACCCTTACTGGATCTGATGTGCTAAGCACAGTAACTGCACTGGTTAAGCGTATATTTTTCGTTCGTGCCGCAGCTGCAGCGAGGATTACCGCTGGAGCGGAGTCAAGAAACTCTTTTTTATGGTGCTCACCAACCCCAAAGATAGCGAGTCCTGCTTGGTCTGCCTGAACGATCCTGTCGAGCAACTGCTCCATGGCATCAACACTATTGAGGCTCTTACTCCCGTACATCGCTGATGCAAAACTATCAATTCCTATTTCCATTATTTTATGTTGACTCAATAAGTATCATCTGTCAATACTTTGTATCCCTTAAGAAAGAGCGTTAGGAGGAGGACCTCCAGCGGGTTTACTTTTTTCACTTGGCAAGGGTACATATTCTTTATTATCCATCGGGGGCAAATTAATTCGACCTTGCTTCCAATCTTCTTTCGCTTGTTCAATCCTATCTTTCCTACTGGAAACAAAGTTCCACCAAATGTATCGTTCTCCGAGGTGCTCTCCCCCAAGCATCATCAGAGTAGTAGGTTCTTTCGCAATAATCAAAGGATCCACTCCTTTAGTAAACACCAATAATTGTCCTTCGCTATATGTAACCCCACTAACTTCAATCTGACCTCTGACAATATAGGCCCCTCTTTCGCTGTGCCCACCCGGCAAACCAAAACGGGCGTCCTGTGCTAATACGACATGCACATAGAATAAGGGGGAATGTGTTTTGACATTGCTTTTTAGACCATAAGCCTCTCCTGCAATTAATCGCAGCCAAATACCGGTATCCGTAAAAATAGGCAATTCTTCTGGCTTATAGTTTTCGAAGGTAGGATCACTTTCTTCATGTTTCTCAGGGAGTGCTACCCAGGTTTGCAGCATTTCTAGTTCACCTCCCGCAAGCATCGCCGGATCTTCAAATCGTTCACTGTGTGTTATGCCTTTGCCGGCGGTCATCCAATTTACTTCGCCCGGTTTTATCAATTGTTCCACCCCCAGACTGTCTCTATGGGTCACATTCCCACTAAATAAATAGCTTACGGTGGATAAACCGATATGGGGGTGGGGCAATACATCAAGACCACTTATAGATCCGGTCGGCAAATTTAATGGCCCGCCATGATCAATAAAAATAAATGGTCCGACCATTCTGCGAAGCCGGTAAGGAAGGATTCGTTTAACGACAAAACCCGGTGAAATTTCGGCCTGCCTGGCTTCTATAATAATATCAAGCATAATAAATATTTAAATTATCAAATTTGAATATCACATTTTATGAAGTCCGTCTTTTTATATTGATTGCTTTCTTCGATGCGTCAATTGATGTGTCCTTTTAACTGCTCATAATATTCCAAAAATATGGCATCGTTTACAGCGCATGAATCGTACCATATAAGTCTATTGCTTCATTCTTTATTGACAACCTCATTCCTGCGCTCTTCTCAGCTTCTGATATTTTCATTATATTAATTCGGTGGAGATATGGATATTTCCCTTGAGTAACTTCGATATTGGGCAATTTTCTGCTACTCTTATCAGTCGTTCCTGTATTCCCTTATCCAATTGCCCGTGAAATACGATCTTTCGCTCCATGTATGCAACTGGTGCTTTATTTTCTATCTTATAATACATATTCGCATGGACTTCTACTTCTGAAATGCCTAATCCTTTATGATCGATATACATTTTAAGCGTGGCCAAGGTACATCCAACTAACGAAGACAGTAATAATGTGTAAGGATCTGGCCCCAGATCTTTTCCACCTAATTTTTCAGGTTCATCAGTGATGAATATCCCATTTCTCCAATGGATAGTTGTTTCGTATTTTTGGAGTCCAATCGTTCCCTTTACGGGGGTTTCAAATAGATATTTCATTCACAGTTATTGTTTACTTCTGTTTTTGGCTCCTGACATCTGCGTATTCTTCGGGGTGGCGAGTGAATTGTGCAAGAACATAAGGACAAAGTGGTATGATCCTCCGATTATTCTTCCTGGCATAACTAACCAACTGATTAAGTAATAATTTTGCAAAGCCCTTTCCTTCGTGCTTAGAATCTACTTCCGTATGATAAACTCGAAGCTTTTCAGCCGCAACAGAAATATCCATTTTTCCTACTTTTTCACTATCTGAAAATAGTTGAACTTCACCGTATATGCCGTCTTCTTTAAAAATGACTTGTGTATTTTCCATATTCAGTTATCTTCTTTTTATACTTAACGCGCCGGACGGACATTTTGCAATCTGGCGAATGAGTTCTTCTGACGTCGCATTCTCCACGTTTATCCATGGTCGTGCTTTCGGGTTATATACCCGAGATAAGGTCTTTACGCAAACCCCGGCGTGGATGCATTTTTTGGGCATCCATAGAACGGTGATTTCCTCATTTGAATATTCATGTATCTCCATAACAGCTTCTTATTGAAAATTAATTATTTATTTGATATCTAGAGCACTAGACTTTGAAGACCTATTTTACACGATTTTTCCATTGTGTCTTGATTTAAAAGTTAATCATTCAAAATTCGTTCAAATGGATAGAAAAAGAGTAGAGAAATGACGAAAAAAAATATCGACAAATGTCTACGCTGTATTAAATATGGTGGTGTGGGGTAAGAAAAAACGATAATATATAAACGGTTTCTAATATTTGGCTGCAATACAGCAAAATTTGTCAGAGCAGCAAATGACATAGCACAAGTAGAGTCGGAAAAAGTTATAGAAAGTGAACTCGTTCTTAAGAAAGGGATTCTATTTTTTAATCACTTTTTTTCGTACCCGACTCAGTGTATCTTTAGTAACTCCAAGATAAGAAGCAATAATATGTTGAGGAAATCGCTGGACGAAATACGGGTGGCGCTCGACGAAATCCTCGTAACGTTTTTCAGAAGTAAGGCTGATAGCAGAAGTTATTCGTTTTTGAGCAGCTATATTATTATACTCATCAAGTTTCAATACAAGCTCATTAAAAGAGGGGCATTCGCTACGTAATTTTAACATATCCTCCCTGGAAACAAGAAGCAGTTCACTGTCTTCCCACGCATCTATGTTATACGTACTGGGGGTAAACCTGACAAAACTCTCGCGATCTCCCGCCCACCAATTTTCTACATACAAATCGACAACGTGCTCGCCCCCCTTTTCATCTAACAAATATTTACGCATGGCGCCCTTAACTATAAAACCGAAATACTTACATATTTCCCCTTCCTGCAGCAAATATTGCCTCCTTCTTATCTTCTTCGAAATAAAATGGCTTAATACAAAGCCAAAGTCATCTTTGGAAAGTAAAGTTGTAGCGTAGTTATTAATATAATGGAATAGTGGATGCATAATATGCGACTCAATACTCAAATATAACACTTTTGCTTCGTTCGGTCAAATGAATGCTATTTAAAACGCATAAGCAGATTGTATCGGTAAGATTGGCTGTAATGGATGATTTTTTCTTAACGACTTGCCCTAGACTATGGCGTACAGCCAAAATCATACGTTTTGCTAGGGAGAATAAAAGAATATATAGTACCTTTGGGGTATACACGTTAATAAGGGAACATACTATGAAGCGTATAATAAAAAGCCTTTTAGCAACAAGTTGCGTTCTATTGGTCTTAAACCTGTCTGCCTGCAAGTCCAAAAAAATCGTTGTTAATCCAAGTAGCCAAATTGAACAGACACCCATACGGGAAGAACCCGTAGAGGTAGCGGAAGAACCTGTCATTGCACAGGAAGAACCACACAAAGACCCTGAACCGGTGGCCGAAAAACCGAATTTCAATTTCACGAACGTCCTGTTTGAATTTGATTCCAGTGTACTCAAAACCGAGTCCTATGCCGTGTTGGACAATATCGTCCGAGAAATGCAGAAAGATCCGTCAGTCAAATTTATCATCAATGGTCATTCATCCGTCGAGGGTACAGCCGAATATAACCAATCGCTATCTGAAGACAGAGCCAATGCGGTTAAGCTCTATATCGTCAACGCCGGATTGCCATCCGAAAATCTTATCGCCACAGGATTTGGTGCTTCCAAACCGGTTGCATCCAATGATACAGAAAGCGGGAGGGAACAAAATCGGCGGGTAGAAATATCGGTCGTACAATAGCAGGATTTTCGAACCCAAGGGTTCGAATCACAGCTAACAAAAAAAGCCCAATCTTTCGATTGAGCCTTCTTTGTGATCCCGCTGGGATTCGAACCCAGGACCCATACATTAAAAGTGTATTGCTCTACCAGCTGAGCTACGGAATCTTACTTCGTTTCTCTAAAGCATCGCTTCGTCGTTTGAAGTGATGCAAAAGTAGGTATTTCGATTTAAAAAGCAAACATTCTTTACCTCTTTTTTTGAAAAAAACAAAAACGCATTCATAGTGAGGGGGATAAATTTAACACATCGCTATACAGGTAGCGTATTTCATCGCGCAAATTGTATTTCGAGGCCATAACCTCTCCATATGCGCCGGCCGTCCGGATCGCGATTAAATCCCCGCGTTCTGATTTCGGTAATGGTACTTCCTTACCAAAACAATCCGAACTTTCACAAATCGGCCCTACTACATCATACGGAATTGCCGATTCTTCGTCGGTATCTATACGTTCTATTTTGTGGTAGGCTTGGTACAATGCCGGTCTCATCAATTCTGTCATTCCCGCATCTACGACTAAAAAATGCTTCTTCACACCGCTTTTCGTGTACAAAACTTTGGTGATTAGCGATCCAGATTGCGCTACTAAGGCACGTCCCAATTCAAAATGAACTTCTTGGTGCGCATTTCGTTCCAAAAACCGATCAAATATATCAAAATACGTCTCAAAATCAGGAATCGGATTCTCCTCTGGATGCTGATAATCTACCCCTAAACCACCACCAACATTCAATACTTTGATTTGTGTTCCCCGCTCTTCAAACCAGTTTTTCCACTCATTTACTTTAACACATAGACTCTTAAAGACATTCATATCGGTAATCTGAGAGCCAACGTGGAAGTGTAACCCCACGAGTTCTACATATTGCGCCTCCCGGATAACGGAAGCCGCCTGCTCCAATTCAGAAGTCGGAACTCCAAACTTATTTTCATCAAGACCTGTGGTGATATAATGATGTGTGTTCGCATCAACATTTGGATTAATCCGCAATGATACCTTGGCAACAACACCGAGCTTACCCGCCAGTTCGTTGATGACTTCCATCTCTTGAATTGACTCCACGTTAAAAGCAAAAATATCATGTTGCAACGACAAGATAATTTCTTTGTCTGACTTACCTACCCCTGCAAATGTAATCTTATCTGCAGGAAAGCCCATATCGATCGCTTTTTGCACTTCATTTCCACTTACACAATCCGCACCGAACCCCTTCGATTGAATCACAGAGAGTACCCGCTCGTTAAAATTGGCTTTCAACGCATAATGCACATGAAACCCCCGTTTATCAGCAGCGCGTTTTGCCTGTTCCAATGTCTCGTTCAATAGATTGAGATCATAATAGTAAAGTGGTGTTTCTAAATCCTTGATTCTATCTAACAGACTCTTATTAAACAACATATAAATCTTTTTCTTTATGATGATGAATACTTGCCCTTATTTCCAACTCCTTCGTTAGACTTCTAGCTACACGTATTTTCTTTCGTTACAAATACTTTACACACTAAAACAACCTGTTATGCAGAGAGCGGAGCGCTTCTGTTTTGTGACTGGCATCCAACAGGATAGAAACATTATAGTCCGATCCTCCATAAGAAATCATACGTAGCGGCAGGTGCTTAATCGCATCTAATACTTTAGCAGCATAACCATGTGTATTAGCACTGAAATCACCCACCACACAAACAATAGTTTGATCATAGTCTACATGGACGGAACCAAAATCCTCCACTTCTTTAATAATATCCTCCAAATTTCGAGTGTCATCCACTGTCAACGAAACGGCTACCTCTGATGTGGTAATCATATCGATAGGTGTTTTATAGCGTTCAAATATCTCGAATATCTTACGCAAGAATCCGTATGCCAACAACATACGAGAAGAATGGATATGGATTGCAGTAATCCCCTCTTTAGCCGCAATAGCTCTGATTTGACCATTGGTCCCTCCCTCCTTACTTATCAAGGTACCGGCTGCATATGGGTCCATCGTATTTAATAATCGGACCGGTACATTGTATCTCTGCGCAGGGAAAACGCTCTGCGGGTGTAGAATCTTTGCACCAAAGTACGCTAGCTCCGCTGCTTCATCAAAACTCAGGTGTGCTATTGGTTGCGTTCCTTTTACGATGCGCGGGTCATTATTATGCATTCCGTCTATATCTGTCCATATTTGAACTTCATCTGCCTGAATAGCCGCCCCGATAAGGGAAGCTGTATAATCGGATCCGCCACGACGAAGATTATCAATTTCACCAAACGAATTCCGGCAAATATATCCTTGTGTGATAAACAAAGTATTGTCTGGATGTTCTGCTAACAAAGCAGCAAGTTTCTCACCGATATATGGCACCATGGGCTCGTTGTCTTCATCAATTTTCATAAAATCCAACGCCGGTAACAATACCGATGGGACACCGATTTCTTCTAAATGGAAATGGAACAAGGTGGTGGACAACAACTCGCCCTGTGCCAACGTGATTTTTTCCTCAATAGGCGTAAACATCTCATTACCCAAAGAGGCGATGTAATTAAAGTGATAATCAATCAGGTTCTTTCCCTTTTCAAGCCCTTGCTCCGTAGCAAAAAGTTCCTTTATTAATTCTTCATACTTAGTCTTATGTTGCGCGATTAAATCCAACGCCTCTTCTGTCTTTCCCGCTAAAAAGGTATGACCTATTTCTACCAATGCATTTGTTGTACCAGCTACGGCCGATAACACAACAATCTGGCGATCCGTAGGGTTTACAATATCCAATAACCCCTTAATACGCTGGGCACTCCCCACCGATGTGCCACCAAATTTTAGAATTTTCATATTATAATTATAGTATCTACTGCTATCTCTTTAAGAATCTATAAATGTAGTTATTTTACACAAAAAAGCGGCACAAATGCTTTGACTTCGCTTTTGTGCCGCATATTTTATGCGGAAGTTTTACTTCTTCAATGCGTCGATAAGCAGAGTCGCCAATTCGATTCCGATTCGCTCCTGTGCCTCATTGGTCGCCGCCCCAATATGGGGTGTCAAAGAAATCCGAGGATGACTCAAAATCTCCTGTCTAGGTGTTGGTTCATTATCAAACACATCTAATGCTGCAAAAGATACTTTCCCCGAATCGAGCGCATTAACTAATTCTAGCTCGTCTATTACACCGCCACGAGCTGCATTTACCAATCCTACTCCATCTTTTAACAGAGCAAATTCTTCTTTTCCTATAGCAGGCTTATCCAAGAAAGGAACATGAAGGGTGATAAAATCAGCTTGTTTTAAAACTTCTTCGAAAGCTACTTGTTTTACAGGCAGGTCTACCTGAACCCCTCCGGAAAACGTGAGCGATAAGGAAGTCGGCCCATCGAATAGATCAGTATAGATAACATCCATGCCCAATCCGAGTGCTACCTTCGCTGTTTCTCGACCAATCCTTCCAAATCCAACAACACCTAAAGTTTTACCTCTTAACTCCACCCCTTTTGCATACGCTTTCTTAAGCCCTGCAAAGTTTGTATTTCCTTCTAGCGGCATCTTGCGGTTGGCATCGTACAAAAAGCGTACGCCATTTAAAAGGTGTGCAAATACCAATTCGCCCACCGATAAGGATGAAGCTGCTGGTGTATTGATAACAGAAATACCCTTCGATCGTGCATAATCCACATCGATATTATCCATTCCAACTCCACCACGACCTATGGCTTTAATATTTGGACATGCATCAAGCAATGCTTGACGAACCTTTGTCGCGCTGCGTACGGTAATGGCATCATATGCTTGTAATTTCTCTGCAAGTTCTTCTTGCGGAATATGGTTGGTGTCTACCTCAAATCCGGCATCTTCCAACAGTTTCTTACCCGCTGCATCAATACCGTCGTTTGCTAATATTTTCATCTGTATAATTTTCTTTCAATGGCGATGAAGCTATCAGGTTTATTCACCCCCTCTGTGGTTTGAATAAACCATGATGGTTTCATCTAAATAAATTGCTTATTCTATTTATTACTCAATTCTTCAAATTCTTTCATAACATCGACCAAGGCATTAATGGAACCAATCCCCAAGGCATTATAAATCGATGCTCTGAAACCGCCCACCGAACGATGCCCTTTAATCCCCACCATTCCGCGCTCTTGCGATAGCTTCAAGAAAGCAGTCTCCTGTTCTGGTGTATCCATGACAAATGTCACATTCATCCGAGAACGATCTTCTTCATTGGCTGTTCCTCTAAAAAATGGATTACGCTCGATCTCATCGTATAACGTGCGCGCTTTAATGATATTCTCTTGTTCGATTACCGATATACCACCTTTCTCTTTTAACCAACGTAGGTTCAGCATCGACACATAAATAGAGAACACCGGAGGGGTATTATAAAGGGATCCGGCCTTCGCATGCGCTTGATAATCAAATATTGATGGTATGGTGCGCCCTGTTTTCCCTAAAATATCATTCTTTACAATGACCAATGTAGCTCCCGCTGGCCCCATATTTTTTTGTGCACCGGCGTATATTAGATCATAATCAGAAACATTGATTACACGACTCAATATATCGGATGACATATCGACTACCGTTGGTATATTGACATGAGGCTTTTCAAATACCTCCGTACCATATATGGTATTATTTGATGTATAATGAAAATAAGCTGCGTCCGAAGGCACCGAAAACGCTTTAGGTATATACGTATAGTTTCTATCTGAAGAGGAAGCTACAATATCTACCTGTCCTACTTTCGACGCTTCTTTTGCGGCTTTAGTGGCCCAGACGCCAGTATCCAAATATGCCGCTTTCCCCCCTTCGGGCAATAGATTCATCGGAACCATGGCAAATTGTTGACTTGCTCCTCCTTGCAAAAACAAAACGGAATAGTCAGATGGAACAGCCATAAGTTCACGTACTAAAGCCTCCGCTTCTTGAATCACTTGCTCAAATTCTTTGGAACGGTGCGATATTTCAAGAATGGAAAGCCCTGTGTTATTGAAATCAATTACAGCTTGCGAAGCTTCTTGAAATACTTCCTTTGGAAGTATGCATGGTCCTGCCCCAAAATTGTGTTTCATCATGAATTTATTTTATGTGAATAAATGAATCGCAAAAATAGCACATTTTTTAATTTTCTTCATGTTTCTTGAACTTTTGTTGAAAAATAAATAAACATTTCTTTTGTTTTATATAAAAATGACATATAACAAACGAAACTCCACGCATTTGCTGAAAGAAAGCGTTACTACTCCATTCTTTGCTTCAGCATATATTTTAGATAGGTAAACACACGGTAAATTATTAAAAAAAATCGTAACTTCGCATGCGATGTGTGTACCTTTTTAAAGGGGCACATTTAGTTTTATTGAAACCACATTAATATGGCTGAAGAAACAGAAAACGAAAACAATCTAGTGCCTGCAAACGACAGGATCATTCCAATTAATATCGAGGATCAAATGAAGTCTGCCTACATAGATTATTCTATGTCGGTCATCGTTTCTCGTGCCTTACCCGATGCAAGAGACGGTTTGAAGCCTGTGCACAGACGTGTACTATACGGGATGTTAGACCTAGGTGTAACGAGTAGCAAACCATACAAAAAATCTGCTCGTATCGTTGGAGATGTGTTGGGTAAGTATCATCCACACGGCGACTCTTCAGTATATGACGCCATGGTTCGGTTAGCACAAGATTGGAGCATGCGCTACCAATTGGTTGATGGACAAGGTAACTACGGATCAATCGACGGCGACCCTCCTGCAGCCATGCGTTACACAGAGGCCCGTCTGAAGAAATTATCTGAAGAGATACTTTCTGACATCAATAAAGACACGGTAGATTTCCAGCTGAATTTCGACGATTCGCTACAGGAACCTACAGTATTGCCCACCCGTATCCCCAATCTTTTAGTGAATGGGGCTTCGGGGATTGCTGTGGGGATGGCCACTAATATGGCGCCACACAACCTAACTGAAGTCGTAGATGGTATAGCTGCCTATATAGATAACCGTGATATCGAAATCAGTGAACTGATGCAACATATTAAAGGCCCAGATTTTCCGACAGGCGGTATTATATATGGTTATAACGGTGTAAAAGATGCTTGTGAAACTGGAAGAGGTCGTATTGTCATGCGCGCTAAAGCTGAAATCGAAACACTAAAAAACGGGCGCGAATGTATTATTGTGACAGAGATCCCCTATCAGGTTAATAAAGCGAACATGATTGAGCGGACGGCAGAACTCGTCAATGAGAAAAAAATTGAGGGAATTGCCACGATTCGAGATGAGTCTGATAGAGAGGGATTCCGTATCGTGTACGAAATCAAACGCGACGCGAATGCGAATGTTGTATTAAACAATCTTTATAAGTATACAGCCTTACAAACTTCATTTTCAGTAAACAATATTGCCTTAGTAAAAGGGCGTCCGATGTTAATGAATTTGAAGGATATGATCCACGAATTTGTGGAACATCGGCATGAAGTTGTTATCCGCCGTACCAAATTTGAATTGGCGGAAGCAGAAAAACGGGCTCATATACTAGAGGGGTATCTTATAGCGCTGGATCACCTAGATGAAGTCATTAAATTGATTCGTGCTTCGGAAACTCCGGAAGACGCACGGGTGGGATTGATGAGCAGATTTGGCTTGAGCGATATCCAAGCAAGGGCTATCTTGGATATGACACTTCGCCGTTTGACCGGACTAGAGCGGGATAAGATTAAAGAGGAATACGCAGAGCTGATGAAAACAATTGATTATTTAAAATCCGTATTGGCCGATGAAGGTTTGCGTATGGAGATAATCAAAAAAGAGCTTTTCGAGGTAAGAGAAAAATATGGTGACGAACGCCGTTCTACCATTGTACACTCTGCTGAAGATATGCGGATGGAAGACTTTATCGATGATGAAGAAATTGTAATCACTATTTCACATAACTCCTATGTAAAACGCACACCTTTGACGGAATATCGCCGTCAGGGACGTGGTGGTAAAGGTGCCATTGGTTCTACAACGCGAGACGAAGATTTTACGGAGCACATTATCACAGCCTCTGCACATAATTATTTACTATTATTCACGGATCATGGACGTTGTTTCTGGTTACGTGCCTTTGAGATTCCAGAGGGTAGTCGAACCTCTCGTGGACGGGCATTACAGAATATTATAAACGTACCAAAAGAAGAGAAGATTAGGGCGTTTATTAAGGTCATCAACCTCAAAGACCAAGAGTATCTTGAAAATAATTTTATTATCATGTGTACGAAAAAAGGGACGATCAAGAAAACGTCTCTAGAGGCGTATTCGAGACCTCGTGCAAATGGTATAAATGCGATCAACATCAATGAAGGCGACGAGTTGTTAGAAGCGTGTCTTACAACAGGAAATAGTGAAGTAGTTATGGCTCTACGCTCGGGACGTGCAATACGTTTTAACGAATCTACTGTACGCCCGATGGGAAGAACAGCTACTGGGGTACGTGGTATTAGACTGGCGAGTGATCAGGACGAAGTTGTTGGCATGATTGCTGTAGATAACTCGGATACAACGGTACTTGTTGTCTCGGAAAAAGGCTATGGCAAGCGTACAGACATTGAAGATTATCGTGTAACAAACCGCGGTGGTAAGGGAGTAAAAACTATTAATGTTACAGATAAAACGGGAGAACTAGTTGCCATTAAAGGAGTAACCGATGAAGATGACTTGATGATCATCAACAAATCCGGCATCGTGATCCGTATCGGTGTTGATACTCTTCGGGTGATGGGCCGTGCAACACAAGGTGTGCGTCTAATTACGTTGAAAGATACCGATGCCATAGCTTCGATTACAAAAGTAGAAAGAGAGGAAGAAGAGGAAATGGAAAACGGTGAGGAAAATGCAGATGAAAATGGTGTATCAAACGACACAACAGATGCGGAAAAAGACGAAGAATAAATTAGGGTTATACTTGCCTGCGATCGTTTCGGGCGTCTTATTATTAGGCCCGATGCAAACTTTTGCACAGTCCAATTATAAGGAAAGTAGCAACAGCTTTGCTCGTTATACGAAATCTGGAGATTTAAAGAATCTCGAGAGTGCAAAAAAGTTTATCGATGAAACGTATAAAAGCCGTCGCGATTCAAATAGTGCGCGTGTAAACGTCCTCCGTGCAATGATATATAGTTCTATGGCATATGCCGATTCAACGCGTAGTATAAAAACCCCCAGCGATCCCATTGACATCACCTATGAATCGGTGAACAAAATAAAAAAACGTGATTGGGACAACTATGTTGCTGAACACCAATACGTCAACCAAAACCTGGCAGCATCGCATATTTATAAAGCAAAAAAGGCATTAGAGAAAGAAGATTATGCTGGCGCCTATGATAATTACTTGAAGGTAAAAAATCTAGACATCCAAAATTACGATGTGACGTATAACCTTGCTCTTTTGGCAGCGCAAACCCAACAGTACGATACAGCAATTGCTTATTACAACGATCTACTAAAAAAAGGTGATGCGCCGGTTGAATATTACCTGGAGCTTGCGGAGGTATACAAACAAAACAACGATAGTCAGGGTATATTGAACACATTGCACGAGGCACGTACCAAGTTCCCCGAGAACAAACAAGTATTGATGAATTTGGTTCAGCTTTTTGCACAGCGAAATGAGTACAAGGCTATCGCGCCAATTATTGATGAGGCTGTTGCCCATGAGCCAGAAAATATCGATCTGAATTATTTGGCAGGGTACTCGAATGAAACGGTAGGAAATATTGAAATTGCCAAAAGATATTACGGAAAAGTGCTACAGCTTGACCATAATAACTATGAGGCCAACCTTGCTTTAGGACTTATTTATCTCAACAGTTTTTTAAGGGATAGCGATAACGTGGAGGCACAGTACCAAGCACAAAATTTACTATTGAAGGCAAACGAAATTCGTCCTTACGACGTTAATGCTTTAAAGTCACTTTCTCTATATTATGAGAGGTCAGGAGATCTCGCACAGTTAGATCGTGTAAAATTATTATTGAATCAACTATCAAATAATTAGGTATGAATTTTAAAAGAGCAATATTATTTTCTTTATTGGTGATAGCAGGTACTACTGCTTTCGCTCAAAGCGGCAATTTGCGAAAAGCAAAGGCGGGACTACAGAAATTTCAGCAATCACAGGAATTACAGAATTTAAAAGGATTGCAAGGAGCCAGCGCAGTAGAACTTGATAAAGAAAGTCTACAAAGTGCTAAAGAGGCAATAGACCAGGCGATTACACATGACAAAACAAAAGATGATCCCGAAACTTGGACATTTTACGCATTGATAAACGCTAATTTGGCTACGTTAGAAAAATCGAAAGAAGCGCTACAAGCAGCTGAAGAAGGTATTCAAAAAGCAACACAATTGGATAACGAAGGGAAGAATAAAGAAAATATTGCTGTTGCTGGACAACTTTTAGGTCAACTTAGTTTCGGACAAGGTGCCGACGCGTTTAATAGCCAAGATTACAAAACGGCTTATACGGCTTTCGAGCAGGCGTTGAAATATCTTCCCGGAGACACAACACTCCTTTTTTATTCGGGTTTGGCAGCCAGCAATGCACAAGACAACACAAATGCTATTGAAAAATTTAAGCAGTTGGTTCCGGAAAAAGAATTTTCCAACCATAAAGTTGTCATGACAGAATTGTCAAGACTACATCTCTTGGCTGCCGACACGGCTACAGCTTTGGAGTATGCCGCAAAAGCAGTTGCAGAGTATCCAGAAGACAACGATATTGCTATTCAAAATATTGAACTGAATCTGATAACTGGCAATGAGGATAAAATAATAAGCGATATCGAAAGTCAAATTGCAAAGGATTCGGACAACAAAACGTTATATTACTATTTGGGTATCGCATATTCCACCTCAAATAATAACGATAAGGCCATTGATGCATATAAAAAGGCTGTTGAACTCGATCCCGATTATTTAGAAGCCAATAAAAATGCTTCTGCAACAATAATCAACCGTGTAAGAGACCAATTAAACGCTCTTGGTGATGATAAAACTTTATCTAATACTGACTATAGTACAAAGGTAGAAGAGCTTAAAGAGAAGATTAAAGAAGCCTTACCTTACTTGGAGAAGGTGGTTTCATTGGCCCCTAACGATATAGATGCACTAAAAAGTCTGAAAAGCTATTACGACTTCCAACAAGACGAAGCAAAATCAGTCGAAACGCAAGCTAAAATTGACGCACTACAACAGTAGTGTTGCTTCGATCTATAGTCATAAAATAAAAAGAAAGTTTATTTTTCTAAAGGGAATCGAAAAGACTTCGCTTTTTGAAATATTGGCTTCGAAAAACGGTCAGAAAAAACATGTTTTTTTCTGACCGTTTTTATTTCCCAGATTGCATAACATATTGTTCTTCAATTTATAGTCGGCTTATCGTTTATTCAATATTCTTTATGCAACTTATATAGAATGAGATATAGAAGTCATCGTCCTACGGCCGGTTTACTACTGTCATAGAATAATCAAAAAAACACTTGCATAACAAACTTTTCAAAAAAGACTACTAAATCTATATATATTATTTATATTTGCACCTCAAAATGCAAAAGAGTAAGATAAAATTGATCTTCCTCAAGGTCAGTAAATCTCTTACTATAAGATACAACAATTTTTAATTTCAAATGCCGTATTTATGTCTAAAATTACCACACGTTTTTATTCTGGTCTAGCACTTGTATTATTTTTGGGCACCTCGTTATCTCTCCGAGCCCAGACCCGTGCAATAGAGGGAACCGTTAAAGATGCCTTTACTGGGGAACCGTTGCCAGGTGTAAGTATTCAGGTTTCTGATCAATTGACCAGCACAACCACCCAAAGAGATGGGCGTTATAGCTTAGAAGTTGACGATTCTGCTGTCGAACTGATATTTTCATTTTTGGGCTATGACACCCAGCGCCTCCCCCTGAAATCTTCCACAATTGATGTATCGATGGAAGTGTCAAGTAAGGATTTGGATGAAGTGGTGGTCGTAGCTTATGGAACATCGCGAAGGGGCAATATCACCGGGTCGGTGAGTACAATTAACAACAAGCAGCTTGAAAACAGACAGGTTTCCGACATCTCAAAAGCTTTCGAAGGACAGGTTCCAGGGCTACAGTCGGTAGCTTCTTCTGGACAACCGGGTACGGGAGCCACCATCCGTATCCGTGGAATAGGCTCCATTAATGCTTCAGCTGACCCGCTCTATGTCGTCGACGGTAGTCCATATATGGGGGATATTAATGCTATCAATCCAAATGATATTCAATCAATCAGCGTATTAAAGGATGCAGCTTCCAGTGCCCTTTATGGTTCACGAGGTGCAAATGGTGTCATCATCATTACGACGAAAAGTGGACAAGCGGGTGAAAAAGCAGCTATTAACCTCAACTTTACCCAAGGAGCAACAAGTCGGGCAGTAAAAGACTACGAGCAGGTAGGAACGGACGAGTACTTTATGCTGTATTGGGAAGCACTTCGAAATAAGAATCTTTCCAGCAACCTCACTCCCGAACAAGCGGCCAGAAATGCCAGCAGTACTTTGCTCACCGATTTAAATATTAATCCGTACGGACCGGCTTACCCGCAGCCAATTGGACTGGATGGGCAATTAGTAGATGGAGCGAAACCTTTATGGAACGACAACTGGACCGATGTATTACAACGTATAGGCAGTCGTACACAAGCTGACCTCAATCTGAGTGGTGGTGGTGAAAACCACACCTATTTTATTTCAGGTGGTTATCTGAATGAAAACGGAATCGCTATTGAATCGGGGTACCGACGCTATAATATACGTTCGAATATCGATGCGAAACTACGTCCTTGGCTAAATGCTGGTGTTAACTTTGCCGGAAGTAGTTCTCTTCAAAAATATCCTCAATCTGAAGATAGCAACACAGCGAACATTATTAATTTCTCCAGACTTGTACCCTCTTTTTATCCTTATTATAAAAGAAACCCAGACGGCAGTTATGAGACAGATGCGTACGATAACAAAATTTGGGATTTTGGTGACTATCGTCCTAGTGGAGCTACCCCGCGAAACAACTTGGCAGCATCTCTCCCTTTAGATAAAAACGATATTCTCCGAGAAAACGTTTCTACACGGGCCTATTTAGAGGCGATATTGCACCCGACATTAAAATTTAGATCTACCTATAGTGTGGATTACATCAATTCCAATACCCACGATTATACTAATCCGATCTATGGCAATTCGGGCGAGCGCGGAGGAACCGTCTATAAATCCAATGTACGTACTGTAGCACAAACCTGGAACAACATTTTGACTTTCGATAAGCAATTTGAAGATCACCATCTCAATCTATTAGCAGGCCATGAATATTATGATTTCCATTCGGCCAACATTAGTGGAGATCGCGAACGTTTCGTTTTACCCGGGTTTTATGAGCCTGTTGCGGCATCACAACTGAATTCATTTACAGGGTCGTCCTCCGATTATAGGCTATTGAGTTTTTTGGGTCGGGCGGAGTATAACTATCTAAACCGCTATCATCTTTCAGCCTCTTTACGGACCGATGGTTCATCTCGATTTGCACCGGAAAGTCGATGGGGTACATTTTGGTCTGTGGGCGGGTCATGGAAAATAGCAGAGGAAAGTTTCTTCCAAGACCAAATGCTCATCAACCAACTAACGTTACGTGCCAGCTATGGTGGTCAGGGAAATGATAATCTGGGCACTTACTATGCTTACCAAGGTTTATATACGATAGCCAATAATTTAGGCAAGGGAGGTACGGTAACAGACCGTCTTCCTACACCAGATTTAAAATGGGAAACAAACCTCAATTTTAATCTCGGTCTGGATATTGCAATACTCCAAAATCGGATTTCGTTATCTGCAGAGTATTTTAACAGACAAAGTAAGGATCTATTGTTTACGATGCCGTTACCGCCATCATCAGGTTATATTGGCTATGACGCAAATATCGGTTCCATGAAAAATACAGGTTTCGATATAGATTTACGCACGATCCCCGTTAGAACTACGGATTTTCGGTGGAATCTAGACGTGAACTTCTCTCACTATCGCAACCAGATAACGGAGCTCCCTACGGAAAACAACGAACCGCTCGATGCTGGAAATAAACTGTTGCGCATCGGAGGCTCCATTTATGATTTCTATATCCCCGAATGGGCTGGCGTAGATCCAGAAAACGGAAACCCTTTATGGTATCTGGCTGATGACAACGGCAACAGAAGCAACGAAACGACTTCGGTGCATGGGGATGCTGGACGCTTCATCCAAGGCAGTTCGCTACCCAAACTCGTTGGCGGTGTAAACAACAGTTTTTCCTATAAAAACATAGACTTTTCCGCATTACTAAGCTTTAGTATCGGCGGACAAGTTTTAGATAACGATTATCTGATGATTATGCATAATGGAAATACACCTGGTCGGGCTTGGAGCAAGGAAATCTTAAACCGTTGGACACCCGAAAATACGGAAACTGACGTACCGCGTTTGACCACAGATAATCTGAGTTGGACGTCTACTTCCACCCGCTTTCTCTATAGCGGAACATATGCACGCTTGAAAAATGTTAGTATCGGATACACGGTTCCACAGTCGGTATTATCGCGCATAGGGATAGGCAGCTTGCGCGTCTTCGCTCTTGCAGAAAACCTATTCACTTTTCATGGGCATAAGGGTATGGATCCCGAACAAACGGTAAATGGGGCAACCTATTATAGATATCCCGCTATACGTACTATTTCCGGCGGATTACAGTTTGGATTATAAGTGATGATGAATTTATAAAAACACCGAAAAAATGAAATTAAAACATATATATATTGCAGTCTTGGTGCTATTGTCCTCGACATCTTGCAGCGACATACTCGATACCGCTCCCACTGACGCGGTCGTAGATACCGAAATCTACAAATCAACCGAGAACATAGAAACCGTTATAGAGGGCACATGGCGATACCTGAATGACACCTATTTCACCTATGCTAATCCTGGTTATACCGCATTCATGCGAACCAGTGATGCGATGGGAAACGACGTCGCTGTTACCACTAAATATGGTTACCGGGATCCATACACCTTTAATGAAATGATTAATTCGACCGCTTATCGGGTAACTTCGCTCTGGAGGTTATTATATAAGGTCATTGACAATACAAACAATGTAATCCACAAAGTCGATGCCGCAGAAGGTAGTGATGCGGACAAGGAATATTTAAAGGGACAAGCAAAAGCATTAAGAGCATTCTGTTATCTTAATTTAGCTTCCTTCTATCAGTTCAGTTATCAAAAAGACAAAAATGCATTAACAGTACCTATTTATACTGAACCAACGACCCGGGAAACAAAAGGACAGCCAAAAGCAAGTTTGGAAGATATCTATAACCTGATTATAGCTGACCTTACTGACGCATCTGGGTTGTTAACGGATTACACACGCA
The DNA here is from genome assembly GCF_014692505.1 of Sphingobacterium arenae. Taxonomy (GTDB): domain Bacteria; phylum Bacteroidota; class Bacteroidia; order Sphingobacteriales; family Sphingobacteriaceae; genus Sphingobacterium; species Sphingobacterium arenae. The sequence continues at coordinate 821,677 of NZ_JACNYK010000002.1, forward strand.
GCAACAAGTACAGAATCGATCAGCATGTCGTACAAGGATTGTTAGCACGAACCTATTTGAATATTGGGCTGTGGGCAGAAGCTGCAGAAGCAGCAGAGCAAGCAAAGGAAGGGTACAACCTTATGACAGCCGACGCTTACGAACAGGGATTTAACGATGTAGGCAACGTGGAATGGATTTGGGGACACATACAAACGAGTGAACAGAATACCGCAAGCTATACCTTTCATTACCTCGATGTGTCCTCCTCTGGATCCTACTATTTCAGTTTCATGGCCGATCCTTATTTTAAAGATTTGTTTGATACCCAAGATATCCGCTATAAGCTTTTTGAATGGGATGGTGAACCAGGAAGAGAAGGTTTTCTGAGGTATAAAAAATTTAAATTTAAATCTAATCTAATTGGCGACATCGTATACATGAGGTCTGCAGAAATGTGGCTAATTGCCGCCGAAGGATATGCTCGTGCTGGACAAACCGCAGAAGCGGTAGAAGCGCTCAACACCTTGAGGGCCGCAAGAAATGCTCCTCTTTATTCTGCTGCTTCCGGCACACTGCTCGACGAAATACTCATCGAGCGCCGAAAAGAGCTTTGGGGAGAAGGTTTTGCCCTTTCTGACATTATCCGTACGCAGAGATCGGTAGTGCGAAAAGCATTTTTAGACAACGACGGCACGCCAATCCAAGTCGAAATCACCACTCCTGAAGGCGAAGTGAAGAAAGTAAACGGACAGGGACATCGCGTCGTTAACTTCCCGGATGGTACAGCATTCACCGCCAACAGCCGTTATTATATTTTTGCGATTCCTGATGAAGAAGTCCGTCGGAATCCCAACCTTAATAATAACAATTAACCCATAAAAAAAGGCAGTCCAATCTTGGACTGCCTTTTTTTACCAATTGCTACCCTTATTTCAAATTATCCCGGTAAACTTTTGCTTTTTTTACCTCGGTTTGGATATCCTTACGCGAAGCATCATAGCTAAGCACTTTCTCGTAATCAGTTACTGCTTTGTTATAAGCGTCCGTTGCCTTCGTCTTATCGTAGTTCGCGGCTCCTGTCGTACCAGTCAATATGCCAAGATCACGATATGCTATCGCTCTATTCTGGTATAGTTTTGCATCATTCGGGGTGATCGCCACAGCTTTACTATAATCTTCAATAGCCGTTTTGAGCAACTGTTCTTTCGTTGCATTATCTAATTTACTTCCGCTCGCCACCGCCAAATTACTGCTAGCTTTACCTTTATAGTAATATGCGGAAGTATGTTGAGGATCCAGAGAGATGACTTTCTTAAATGTTTCAATAGCCTTTTTATAGTCTCCATTATGGAACTGAGAATACCCTAATAAATACTGTACATCCGGATCGTTCGCCTCCGTCGGAAGTGCTTTTTGCAAATGGGACGCTGCCGCCTTAAAATCACCCTCCAGTAACGCTTTCTGACCTAATCGAACATTTGGATTACTATGTTGAGTTTGTTCCTGCGCCTGAACTGCTAAAGTAAACAAAGCAAGTGTAGTCGAGGCAAGGCCTAATTTCACTGCTTTCCATGGGTTATTAAAAAATCTCCGTTTCATATAATTTGTTTTATTCTTCTAAATTTATCAAACACTATCTCCTTGGAATAAAGCTCCGTTAAATAGTTTAACAACACAATGCGAAGTTATAAACATTTCCACATTTAATTATACCAAAAGTGTCTTTTATTACCTATCCAATTCTGCCGATTTAACAGGTTTTATTGTTTATTAACATAAATGATACCAAATTTTAAAGTTGGCATTTCTCTTGCACATACTGATTCCATAATTACTATTTCAGAAATCAACTAGAATTCTGACATATTGTCGGAAGAACACACGCATATATGAATAAAAACGACACACTTGATATCAAACATGTATTTTCTGTCATAAATGAAGACACGGAGTTTTTTCCGTTGCTGAGCTCCCAAGATGAGGAGGAAATGACGAAAGCTGATATACCCGAAATACTACCGATACTCCCCTTGCGCAACACCGTGCTTTTCCCGGGAGTGGTTATTCCCATTACAGTGGGACGCGACAAATCTATAAAATTAGTAAAAGAAGCCTATAAAGGAGACCGTACAATTGGTGTGGTATCTCAAAAAGATATGGACATTGAAGAGCCTACCGTAGAGCAACTCCATAAAATAGGCACCGCGGCAAACATTATTAAAATTTTGCAGATGCCCGATGGGAATACCACCGTTATTATCCAGGGCAAGCAACGATTTAAGATCACGGAGATGATTGCTGAAGATCCCTACCTGAAAGCAAAGGTAGAGCGGGTTGCAGAAGACAAACCAAAAGTGTCAAGCAGGGAGTTTAAAGCGTTGATTTCTTCCATCAAAGAGATGGCTCTGCAAATTATCCAGCTTTCCCCGCACCTCCCCAGTGAAGCAGGTATGGCTATCAAAAATATAGAAAGCCCGACATTTCTCGTGAACTTTATTTCGTCGAATATGTCGTTGGAAATAAATCAAAAGCAGCAGCTTCTAGAAACGAAAGACTTTGTAAAGCGTGCCAAAATCCTATTGGAACACCTGACAACCGAAATCCAAATGTTGGAGCTAAAGAATCAGATCCAGAACAAAGTGAGGGTGGATTTGGATAAACAACAACGAGATTATTTCTTGAATCAACAGCTAAAAACTATCCAAGAGGAACTTGGAGGCAACACGCCCGACTTGGAAATGGAGGAGCTTGAAAACAGGGCCAAAGTGAAGAAGTGGTCAGCAGAAGTACAAAAACACTTCGATAAAGAGTTGGAAAAGCTCGGACGTATTAACCCCGCCGCCGCCGACTATTCTGTTCAGATCAATTATTTAGAGCTATTACTTGATTTACCTTGGGGGGAATATACAAAAGACAATTTCGATTTAAACAGGGCAATTAAAGTTCTGGATAAAGATCACTACGGGTTAGAGAAAGTCAAGCAGCGCATTATCGAATATCTGGCCGTGTTAAAGTTAAAGAATGACATGAAGGCCCCTATTCTTTGCTTAGTGGGTCCTCCGGGTGTTGGAAAAACATCACTAGGAAAATCCATAGCCAAGGCGCTGGGACGCAAATATACACGTATGGCATTAGGAGGTATCCGCGACGAAGCGGAAATCCGCGGACACCGAAAAACCTATATTGGTGCAATGCCTGGACGTATTATCCAGTCGCTTAATAAAGCAGGAACGTCTAACCCTGTTTTTGTTTTGGATGAGGTAGACAAGCTAGGTGCGGATTTTAAGGGAGACCCGTCATCTGCCTTATTGGAAGTTTTAGACCCAGAGCAAAACACAAATTTTTACGATCACTATGTGGAGATGGAATATGACCTTTCTAAAGTCATGTTTATTGCTACAGCAAATTCGTTGAACGGTATCCAGCCTGCCTTACTGGATCGTATGGAGATTATCGAAGTAAACGGTTACACGATCGAGGAAAAGATAGAAATTGCTAAAAAGCACCTTCTTCCAAAGCAGCTTCAGCAACATGGGTTGACTAAAAAGGATGTTTCCTTAACGAACAAAGTAATTGAAAAAATCATTGAAGAATACACGAGAGAATCTGGTGTACGGGGTTTGGAAAAGAAAATTGGTTCGATAGTTCGAGGTGTCGCAACGCGCATCGTTATGGAGAAAGAATACAATCCGAAAATAAGCACACAAGTGACGGAAGAAATCCTTGGTGCGCCAATGTTTGACAAAGACCTCTATGAGGATAATGAGATCGCGGGTGTTGTTACCGGACTTGCCTGGACGGCAGTTGGAGGAGATATCCTATTTATTGAATCGAGTTTAAGTCCCGGAAAAGGTAAACTACATCTAACCGGTAATCTTGGTGATGTGATGAAAGAATCTGCTGCTATCGCGATGGCCTATCTAAGGTCCCACGCAGAAGAATTTGGTATTGATTACCACGTTTTTGACAACTGGGATGTCAATATCCACGTTCCTGCAGGAGCCACACCTAAAGATGGGCCGTCGGCCGGTATAACCATGCTCACAGCACTGACTTCCCTTTTCACCCAGCGAAAGGTAAAAGAGAAATTGGCTATGACCGGAGAGATCACATTACGCGGACGTGTACTTCCAGTTGGTGGTATACAAGAGAAAATTCTGGCAGCAAAACGTGCGAATATTAAGGATATCCTATTGTGTAAAGCAAATGAAAAAGATATTTTAGAAATCAAGGAAGATTATATCAAAGATTTAAAATTCCATTATGTGACCAAAATGTCCGAAGTTATTGACATTGCCCTTTTAAAACAAACAGTTAAGTATCCGAAGGATTTAAGTCGAACAGATTAGTTCTTTAAGCCCGCGAATTACAAAGCGGGCTTTTTTTAATATATATTCCTTATTTTCTCTCCATAAAATAGTACTTGGAAGGCACAGGAGAGCGAAATAGAATCCATTTTTTAATGCAAAATTAAAGTGCGTATAAAAATGTATTCTTCAAAACAATTTTTATCTTAAGGAATTATGCATTGTTGGTTATTTTTTTAAAAGTCGTACGCGAACTCATTTAACATTCGGTTCGTGAATGCGAAGCAATTTATTTAGGTTTGAGATCAATGATTGAACTTTATACAGATGGCGCATCGAGCGGAAATCCAGGTCCTGGAGGATATGGCACTATTTTAAGAACGGTTTATCAAGGCAGTAACCCCCTATTTAAAGGTAAGCTTATCGAGAAGGAATTTTCTGGCGGTTTTAGAAAAACGACCAACAATCGTATGGAGCTCTTAGCGGTGATAATTGGTCTAGAGGCACTCAAGAGTACCAGTCAACAGGTCACCATTTATTCCGATTCCAAATATGTTATTGACGCCATCGATAAAAAGTGGGTATACGGCTGGATACAAAAGGGATTTCAGGGCAAAAAAAATAAAGATCTTTGGATAAGGCTAATGAACTTATACAAGCAACATCAAATTAAGTTAGTTTGGGTAAAAGGACATGCCGGCCATCCATTGAATGAACGGTGTGATCAACTGGCTGTGAAAGCCTCTAAAGAACAATCTAAGTGGCAAATCGACACGGTTTTTGAAGCCATGGCGTGAGCTCCCGTCCAATTAGACACAGCTCTCGTCGTTCTTATTTTGCTGTATAACTTGTTTTTACGGTGATATTTGCGGTTTTATTTCGAGCGGTCGTATTGAATACTCCACCATACGAGTATTCCTCATTATCATTCTGTCCCGTTATCTGAAAAATCCCTAAGTCCGCCTTAATCAAATCGCCTAACGAAGATCCTGCTTCGATCGCAATATTTGAAGCACGTTGTTTGGCATTTTCGGAAGCCTTCGAAATTAACTCTAATTTTAGATCTTCTAACTTCGAATAATAGTAATTTGGTGGGTTGGAACTCAATTCGATACCCTGCGAAATCAATGCTGATATTTCTCGCGAAGCATTATCTACCTTATCTAAATCTTTCGATTCTACGCTCACATTCTGCGACAGATTATACCCTGTGAATGTGTTATAACTGTTTCCCTGTCCATCTGAGTGATAGGAAAAATCTCGACTAATATTTACCGCGTTAAACAAAATTTCCTGTGGATTAATTCCTTGCTCTTCCAAAAATTTTCGTACCAAGTTCCTGTCCGTTTTCAACTGCTCTGACGCTGCACTTAAATCCATCGATTTACGATTAAAAGACGCCGACCATTTTACAATATCCGATTCAAAGTCTTTCTTCGCATTTCCAGTGACGTTTATTGTATTACTGATTTTGTATTTGTATTTATAAGCGTTAGCCAAAACTACAGCAAAAATCACGATGGCTAAAGCACCAACCAAAGCCACCATTAAACTATTTGATTTCATTTACTTGTCATTTTAAATAAATAGACCAATTTTCATGCCTAATTCATACATGGATAGTGATCCGCTGACGTCTACCTCTATGTTAATCAAGATTACGGAGGAGCATGGATATTTCTATTGACTTTTTAGTTTTTAATCCTTACTTTCAGCAAAATTTTTCTTTTTATCCCCACAAAATTGGCATGAGCTATCTGCACATTTCATTGCCTTTTTTAAAGACATGTAATAATATGAAATTTAGTATAACGCCTACACTAAGTGCCTTTCTGCTTCTATCTACTGGATTATTTGCACAGAAACCCCCACTAGATCATAGCGTTTATGACAGCTGGAAAAACATTAGCGATGCGGAAGTCAGCCAAACAGGACAATTCATCCACTACCAGATCACACCACAAGAGGGTGATGCCGTATTGGAGTTAAAAAGCAAGAATAACGAGCTGCTTTTTTCGTTACCTCGGGTCGCAGACGCTAAACTCACGCAGGATGAATCTTTCTTCATTGGCAAAATAAAACCCACTTTCGAGGAAATAAGACAGGCAAAAATAAAAAAGAAGAAAATTACGGATATGCCGAAAGATTCTTTAATTATCGTTGACATTAAGCATAAAAATCAATGGAAAATTCCGGCTGTAAGCATTTACAAACTCGCGCGGAATAAAAATGAACACGTCGCTTTTTTATCTTCCAGCTCCGATTCCACATCTATCCTACATCTTAGAAATCTGACCACTGGAGATACCTTAAATTTTCACAAAGTAGATCAATTCGAATGGAGTCCAAACGAGGATTTCCTTCTATTTTCGAAGAAAAATGAACCAAAGGATTCTCTTTCCACCGATGCTGGGCTTTATCTCTTTGATATGACGGACAAAAAATTGGAGAAAATAAGTAACGGCCAAGGCAACTATAAAGAACTGCTTTTTGATGATAACGGTAGACAGCTTGCCTTTCTCGCAGACAAAACGCCGGAGAAATCACTCTTCAAAGATTTCAAGCTTTACTATTATACCCCTCATTTAGACACGGCGCGTATTATCGCTAGTCAACAAAGTGTAGGCATGCCTTCCCAATGGTATGTGAGTGGGAACGGGGAACTTAAATTCAGCGCGAATGGCAAAAAGCTATTTTTTAGGCTAGCGCCGATTCCAAAAATAAAAGATACCGCCTTAGTCGATTTTGAACATGCACAAGTGGATATCTGGCATTGGAAAGATGATTATATTCAGCCGCAGCAACTCGCTAACCTAAAACGGGATAAAAGTAAAAATTTCTTGTCCGTAATTTATCCAAATAATGGCAATCGTATCGTGCCACTTGTTGACGATACATTCAATCGAACCCATATTACAGACGAAGGGGATAACGAATGGATATTGGCTGGATCTGATTTTGGCAAACGCATAGCCGCACAATGGGACGGGTTTACCTTATCCAATATGTATGTTGTATCCACGCTATCCGGGCAAAAGCGAATTATAAAGGAAAACCTAAATGGTTATGCCTATTTATCGCCAAAAGGAGATTTTGTACTCTATTTTAATCGAGATACCGGCAATTGGCATAGCTATCACATTTCCTCCGGAAAAATGATTCTGTTAAATGATGGTTTGCCGGTGAATTTCGTTGACGAAGAAAACGATTCACCTACCCTGCCCGGCGCTTATGGTATAGCCGGCTGGTCGACCGATGGCAAAGATGTATACATTTATGACAGATACGATATATGGAAATTTAACTTAGCAGGAAAACAAAAAGAACTCCTCACCAACGGTGAAGGTCGGGCAACCCAAACTATTTTCCGCTACATCGATTTAAACCGAAACAATAATCCACGATACAAGACAACACTTATTCCTGACAAACAACATGTTTTTATCACGGGATTTAACGAAAGCACCAAATATAACGGGGTGTATACGATAAACACCGCTAAAAGTAGAAAGCCAAATGAAATCTTTTCGGCTGGATATACACTTCGAAACTTCAAGAGTACATCAGATGGAGAAACCATTATATATACGAAAGAAAATTATAATTATTCGCCCGATTTATATGTAAGCAAACGGTTCAAAAACGAATCGCGCCTTACCGATATCAATCCACAACAAGCAACTTACAACTGGGGAACAGCAGAATTGGTACACTGGACGACACCCTCTGGCTTTGAGGCTGAGGGCATTTTATATAAACCCGAGAACTTTGATCCGAACAAGAAATACCCCATTATAGCTTATTTCTATGAAAAGTTAAGCAACGGATTATATACGTATCAAGCTCCTGCCCCCACGCCTTCCCGATTGAATATTCCTTATTATGTAAGTAACGAATATTTGGTATTTGCACCCGATATTCGTTATGAAATCGGATATCCAGGAAAATCCGCGGAGGAATATGTAAATTCTGGTATGCGGTATTTGGCAGAGAATTCTTGGGTGGATTCTACCAAAATGGCCATTCAGGGACAAAGTTGGGGTGGTTACCAGGTAGCGCACCTGATCACACGGACGAGTATGTATGCTGCAGCATGGAGTGGTGCACCTGTCGTCAATATGACATCAGCTTATGGTGGTATCCGTTGGCAGAGCGGCATGTCCAGACAATTCCAGTACGAACGGACACAGTCACGTATCGGAAAAACGCTATGGGAGGACCGTGATCTTTATATAGAAAATTCTCCGCTATTCTTTTTGGATCGTGTAACTACACCTGTTGCAATTATGCACAATGACGGTGATGGTGCGGTGCCCTGGTATCAAGGTATCGAGATGTTCACGGCCTTACGGCGTTTACAGAAGCCCGTTTGGTTATTAAATTATAATGGAGACGAGCACAACCTTATGAAAAGACAAAATCGAAAAGATATCCAAATTCGGCAAGCGCAGTTCTTTGACCACTTCCTAAAAGACAAACCTGCTGCCAAATGGATCGAATATGGTGTTCCAGCTACAGAAAAAGGAATAGATTGGGGATTTGATTAAAAAAAATCAATATTTTCAACAACAAAACACCAAAAACATAAAAATAATCTATTTTTTTTCATTTTTTTACGTCATTTACAAAAAATGATGTACTTTTACATCGAAAAAACAACAGAAACTATAAAAATAACATAAAAAAGATGTCAAGTCCAAGATTTAAAGCAGCAGAGTTAGCTATATCTCGCCCATCGGAGGATATGGAGAAAGTAGAATCATTAAAGCCTACCAGTATCTACGGAAAGAACGTATTTACGATTGCGAAGATGAAAGATTACCTCTCGAAAAGTACGTACAAAGAGCTTATTCAGATTATTGGTGAGGGTACTAAGATTTCACGAGAGCTTGCCGATCAGATTGCACAAGCAATGAAAACATGGGCTATTAGTAACGGCACCACCCATTATACACATTGGTTTCAACCTTTGACAGGAACTACAGCAGAAAAGCATGACGCTTTTTTCGAACCGGACGAGAATGGAGACGCTATTGAAAAATTTTCTGGTGATTCGTTAGTACAACAGGAGCCAGATGCTTCTTCATTTCCTAGTGGGGGCATCCGAAATACATTCGAAGCACGCGGCTACACAGCTTGGGACCCTTCTTCTCCGGCTTTTATCTTCGAAACTGCCGCAGGCAAAACATTATGTATTCCTACTGTATTTGTTTCCTATACAGGCGAGTCTTTAGATTATAAAGCACCGCTACTAAAAGCTATCGAAAGCATCGATAAAGCAGCGATCGACGTTGTACAATATTTTGACAAATCCGTAACGAAAGTCACCGCATCTCTCGGTATCGAGCAAGAGTATTTTTTAGTAGACCTTTCGTTATTCCATGCGCGCCCAGATCTACAGTTTACTGGACGCACCCTTTTTGGACATATGTCTGCGAAAGGACAACAATTGGAAGATCATTACTTTGGAGCCATCCCAGAGCGTGTATTGGCGTATATGGTCGATTTGGAAAATGAAGCATTAAAACTCGGCATCCCTTTAAAAACCCGACATAATGAAGTTGCTCCTTCTCAATTCGAATGCGCACCTATGTTCGAGGAAATCAACCTAGCGATTGATCATAACCAATTGTTGATGAATCTCATGGAACAAGTAGCGGTACGTCATCACTTTAAAGTGCTATTACACGAAAAGCCCTATAGTGGAATCAATGGATCTGGTAAGCACAACAATTGGTCGTTGATTACAAATACGGGAGTTAACCTCCTTTCACCGGGTAAAACACCGAAAAACAATCTCATGTTCTTGACTTTTTTCGTCAACACAATTAAAGCTGTATACGAACATGCCGATTTGCTTCGTGCATCCATTGCCAGCCATAGTAATGACCATCGTTTGGGGGCGAATGAGGCACCTCCGGCAATTATTTCTATCTTCCTTGGTTCACAACTGGATGAAATACTAGAAGAAGTTGAATCCGCTCGCGTTGCAAAAAAAGTAAAAAACGATGCCAATTTATGGCACGGTATTCCAAAAATTCCAGATTTGAAGCTCGACAATACCGACCGTAATCGTACATCCCCTTTTGCTTTCACCGGAAATAAATTTGAGTTTCGCGCAGTAGGGTCTTCCGCAAATTCCGCTTTACCAATGATTGTTCTCAATGCCATAGTTGCTAACCAACTTATTGAGTTTAAAACAGAGGTGGACAAACAGATAAAAAAAGGGACCAAAAAAGACCTTGCTTTGCTTAACGTGATCCGAAGATATATCAAAGAATCAAAAGCGATTCGTTTTGAAGGCAATGGATATAGCGAAGAATGGGCACTTGAGGCAGAAACTCGCGGACTTTCTAACATAAAATCAACCCCTAAAGCACTAGATGTTTATGTTAAGGAAGAAAACCTCGTCCTGTTTGAAAAGCTAGGTATCTATTCAAAACGTGAATCAGAAGCTCGACATGAAATTTTGTTAGAAAATTTCTTTAAGAAACTTCAGATCGAGGCCCGCATAATAGGCGAGGTCGTAACTAGCCAAATCGCACCTGCCTGCTTCATTTATCAAAATGAACTTATTCAGAATGTAAAAGGATTGAAGGACTTGGGCTTATCAAAAGAATCATACAGTTCGCAGATCAATTTGGTAGAACGTATTTCTAAACACACCAACTTGATTTTGGAAAAAGCCGAAGAAATGCGCCAAGCACGAAAACGCGCTAATACGATTGAAGATACACGTGAACTTGCTATTGCTTATGACGAAATTGTCAAGCCTTATTTTGATGAGATTCGTTATCATGTGAACAAATTGGAAAAAATCATTGATGACAATAAATGGCCTCTTCCAAAATTAAGAGAGCTTTTATTCTTAAGATAATACGACTAATTAGCCCTCCAATAATAAAGACGGCACTCAGCGAAAAACTGAGTGCCTTTTTTATTTTTTTTCGTCCGCAAAATCTTGCCAACTGTTGTCAATAAGTGCTGCATTTTGTTTACCATCAAACACGACCAATCTATAGATAAGTGTGTAGGTCTGACCGGGTTCCAAAAGCCAATCCCGGTCTTTTGTTGGCGAAAAATTGATGAATACATTACCTTTTCCGCCGTTGGCATTTCCATCCCAGATACGTAGGGGCTCGGGGTGATTAAAATTAGTAGGATGAGATAAAATGGCCATACCGCCATATTCATTTTGTGACAACTTTCCCTGCACCATACACCAACGTGCCCTACTACCATCTGTATCATCCCGCGTCTTGCCTTCGGAGGTCTGCACATTACTATTATCACGACCCCAGGACGCTACTGCCCGCCATCCCAAGCCACCATATCGGTAGGTAAGCAACCGCAACGGACTGGAAGTAGCACAACGCATTTTAATGGTTATATCAATCCAATAATAGTCAGACTGCCCCTCCGGTAAGTGTACCTTAACCGTTTGCCATTCATGAAGTGCTACCTCTTCGCTTCCATTTTCTTTAAAGACCACATGGTCGTGAAGTGCAGTATATTCCGCATCGTGTGCACTGACTTTGTTATCCAGTAACCGCACGAAACGAACCGTTCCTTCCTTCTTATATAAATTCCAAAAATCAACCGTATCCCCTTCGAATATTGTTTGGGTCCAAGGATTCCAAATACCGTAGTGATGATAATGATCTTTCGGTTGTATCCGTGTGAGCTGCTGTCCTTTTAAGGTATAGACCGGATGGATAAAACCGCTGCGTTGATAGCTACTATCTTGTCCTCGCGGCGGGTATACCGTATTAAAATGGTAAGTAAGTAAAGGTTGGTCGTTCTTAAAAATGGTCAGCACACTGTCGATAACCAGTTGAAGGCTATCTGTTCGTTTATCATCTTTGGCATAACTAATATGCACAGGCCGCCCACATACGAGCATCATCAGCATACTAGCTATATATATCCATAAATTTTTTCTATTTATCATTCGTTTTTGTCTCCTAATCAAAATTAAAAAACAGTTTTACAAACATAACTTTTTATGTAAACAATCTACATTCTTCTTACAAAGGGTTCTAAAAAATAATCGTTAAATTTATACCACAAAACACCTCAATTCTATGAACATTTTAGCATTCGCCGCGAGCAATAGCGCACAGTCCATTAACAAGAAATTGGTAACGAGCGTTAGCAAATACTACAAAGAGTCTGATGACGTTATAGAGATATTAGATTTGAACGATTTTGATATGATACTTTTCTCGAAAGAACGAGAAAAAGAATTGGGTATTCCATCGTTAGCTTATACGTTCGCCGAGAAGATTGATCAGGCAGATTTTATTCTGATTTCTTTTGCCGAAAACAACGGCAACTATAATGTAGCCTATAAAAATTTGGTAGATTGGGTCTCTAGGATACCAAACCGAAAAATTTTCAAGAACAAGCCAGTTTTTGTAATGGCTACGTCAAACGGAAAAAGAGGAGGACAGTCGGTATTGGAAATCGCTATCAACAGATTACCTTTTGATGGTGCAGATGTATTGGAAAACTATAGTCTCCCGGAGTTTTCGCAAAACTTCGAAGAAGGCAAAGGCGTTACGAACGTAATATTAAGAAGTCAACTAGAAGCTAAAGTCCGCAAAACGAAAAGGATATTAAAGCAAAAACTTGAACAAAATAAATAGATAATAAAAACACAATATTATGGCAAAGAAAGTATTATTATTAGTAGGCGACTATGTCGAAGATTACGAAGCCATGGTTCCTTTTCAGGCGATGGAATCGGTAGGAATAAAAGTCGATGCTATCGCACCCGACCGTAAAAGCGGTGATACCGTTCCAACCGCAATCCATGATTTTACCGGCGATCAAACGTATAAGGAACTGCGCGGACACAATTTCGCTATCAACAAAGATTTTGACAGTGTTGAGGTAGATAATTACGACGGTTTGTATATTGCAGGCGGGCGCTCAGCAGAATATATCCGTTTAAACGATCGTGTTATCGAAATCACGAAGCATTTCTTTGAAAAAAATAAACCAGTGGCGGCAATTTGTCATGGTATTCAAGTATTGACGACTGCTCGCGTATTGGAAGGTAGAACCTTAACGGCGTATGTCGCCGTGGGGCCCGATATTGAATTGGCAGGCGGAACGTGGAAAAATATTCCCGCTGATCAAGCCGTTGTTGATGGCAACTTGGTTACTTCTCCAGCATGGCCCGGACACCAAGCTATTTTGAAAGAGTTTTATACATTATTGGGTATTACCATAAGTTTATAACGAACGCGACGATGCAGATGAAAGGAAAAAGAAAATTTTGGATAATTGCCATCGGTTTGATTCTTCTTTTGGGATACGGAATTTGGGAAGCTTATAACCAGCCATCCATCAAAGATTTACCAGGAGACTTTGAAGAAGTAGCTTTTGTTCGAAACGAACAGAACAAAGGAGGCATAATGCGCGTTTATGCCGTAACTGTAGGTGATATGACCAATGCAAAATATGACGCCTGCGCTGATATGTTTCCCACAAATGATTACGGCAGTATAACGAAAATTTATTTTTTTGATAAGTCAAAACCGTTCCCCGTAAATTTGACAATCGAACCACCCCATTACGATACAAATCAATATGAGGCGGTGATGATTCTTAAGCGAACAGGATCTGACAAAGAATAAGTTCCGATAAAGCTTTTCTTTCAACTTTTGGAAAAAGATTGAAAGAAAAGCTTTATTTATTATTATTGCTTTGCTCCCTCAAATGTATAATGGATATCAGTTTCACGTTGTTTATTGGTACTGATATCAACTGTTTTCGTATCCGCGTGATACCAAAACGAGCCTTGCAAATCCCCAATGACGTGATAAATATCCCCTAAGTATTCTTCTGCTCGCACCTTAATAGTTTTTTCAGTAATAGCCGAATAAGGTTCACCCGTCTTTACCGTAACTTTTAAGTGCTCATTATCTACTTTAGTAACAGTAATCACGGCATCAAAAAACTCATCCTCGTCCGTGTTCGGCAAATCTCCCCACACCGTCAGCTTGCCTTGATACGTTCCGATTGCGACATCAATACTTTTAGTCTCTGGTTGTTCTGTATCATCATCTTTACTACAACCATTTAACGTCACCGTCCCGACCAGCATTAAAAGGAATAAACGTTGCATTGTCTGTTTTACATTTACTTTTCTCATCATTTTCATCTGTATATAATTATTTAGGAGTGTAAGTATTCATTTGTATAAATGAGCTCGTTACACTCGGTTTGTCTTTTAACGGTGATAAACTTATCAGGTTTTTCACCGGTGTTTGTTTTATATGTATTCAAGAGCTCGCAAGCTCGACGTATTCGTTCCTCTATCCGGTTTGAATAAATCATGATGGTTTCATATTCAAAATATAATGTGAGACAAAATTGAAAAAGAATACTATACAACACAATCGACGAAAACCATGATTTTTATTCTACCAGTTTACCGGGATATTTCATTTGGTCCAATTATCTTTCACAAATATTCACATATTTGTATGTTCAAATAATTAGGTAATGCGTAAATCCAGTTATGTATCCCTTCTTTTCCTCATGCTATCGTTTATAAGAACAACGAATGCCCAACAGCTTCTCCCTTTGGATGAAGACGCTTATTATGAAAAGATACAAAAAGAATTAGTCCATAACCATGATAGCACAAGAATCGACAACTATTTACTGGTATCCGAATATTGGTTACAAAAAGATAGCATAAAATCAAAAGAAGCCCTGTTCCAAGCACAAAGACTTGCAAAAAAAGACTCCGTTTTTTGGGGCAGAACACTCTTTTACGAAGCACAATATTATAATCAGCAAAATCAAAAAGACAAGGCTAAGCAAACCTATGAAGCAGCTATATCCGCATTGGAAAAAAGCCAGCTTCCAGCAGATAAAAAGATCTTAGCTGCTACTTGGTACAATTTGGCGTTAAATCAATTTGGCAAAAAAGGCTACGATTATGTTGTTGATATCCTGACAAACAAAGCAATACCCCTAGCATCTGAACTAAAAGACACGTTAATTACAGCACACTACTATTCGCAGTTGGGTCTTGTATTTATGTCCGTAGGTCAATTCGATAAAGCCGAAGAGCAACATTTCAAGGCTTTGCAACTTTTAAAGAACATCGAAGATGAAGGCGTTATACACCTCCATACCTATTTTAATTTAGTTAGCAATTATTGTTATAAACCCGACAGTAGACGTGCTAAAATATATCTGGACAAAGCAGCCCGCATCCTAAAACCTTATCCCAATTCTCCACATTATCCAAATTATTATTACCAGGAAGGTATGTATTATACGACCACGACTAATGCTACTAAAGCGTTGGAAAGCTTGAATAAAGGGGTAAAACTTGCTAAAAAATACGGACAGATGCAGATTTTGCAAATGCTCGAATTCCGTATATATAATAACTACCTGATGCAACGGGACTATATAAAAGCTAAAGACATATTGGAAAACATCGTGGAAGATGGTCTGTTAATACGGGAAGCCAACAACAAAAAAATTGTCTTTCAACAACTTGCGATTGTAAATGAAGCATTAGACGATTACAAAACAGCTTTGCAATGGCAAAAACAGGCTTTTGTACTCAGTGACAGCTTACAACAAGTTAATTTGTTGGAAAAAATGAATGAGTTAGAAATTGTACACACCACGACGGAAAAGCAAAGAACCATTGACAAATTAAATCTGGAGAAAATCGAAGCTGCATTAGAAAACAGAGAAAAAAATTTCAAAATAACCATTTTGGTTGTTACCTTGGCACTGCTTCTCATCATATCCCTTTTGGTTTACCGAAATTATAGTAAACAGCGAAGGTTAAACCGACAGATCCAAATTAACCATCATCAACAACTCCAACAGATTGAAAATGAACGTCGGTTTGAAGCAAGCCAATCTATTCTGCAAGGAGAAGAACAAGAACGACATCGCATTGCACAGGACTTGCACGACAGCATGGGGGGAATGTTGGCAAGTATCCGAATGCAATTATCAAACGATTTCTTATCCTCAACTGAAAAACAACATACCATTGTCCAGCAATTGGATCAGGCAATCGTTGAAATGCGTAGAATATCACGTAATTTAATGCCGGAAACACTCAAAAATTTAGGTTTGGAAATTACCTTACAGGAATTATGCGAAAGCATGGCAAATAAAAATCTAAAAGTACAGTTTGAAGCATATAACATAAGTCGCCATATTCCATTCGCAACAGAATTGGCTCTGTACCGTATTACCCAGGAATGTATCAGTAATACACTCAAACATGCACATGCCACTATGGTTATTGTTCAAATCAGTCAGGACGAAAACAGGCTTAATCTCACCATAGAAGACGATGGAAGAGGTTTTGAAAAAAACAAGACAACGTATGGCCTCGGTATCAAAAATATCGAGAATCGGGTGAATCTTATTAACGGCACACTGGATATAGCGACATCGCAAGGAGAAGGCACAACCATAAATATAGAATGTTATGTATAGCGGTAAGATAAAATTAGCTATTGTAGACGATCACCCGATGATATTGGAAGGATTAAAATCATTGTTACAGAGCGAAACTAGATTGGAAATTTTCACCTTTACGAAGGGAGAAGCCTTTTTGGATTTTATACGTGGAAATATTGTAGACATGGTATTATTGGATATTGTATTAAACGACGGGAGTGGTTTGAATTTTTGCAAAACGATTAAAAAAAATTGGCCTAAAACGATCGTCATTGGTATAAGTAATCAAGCGGAAAGGAGTATTATCTTTCAGTTTATTCAAAACGGAGCAAATGGCTATATTCTTAAGAATGCCGACGCACAAGAAATCATCGATTGTATCCATGATGCTTTAAACGGAAAAATAGCATTCAGCGAAGAAGTTCAGCAAATTATTCTAAGCCAACCCCATGATGCATTGGAAATACCCAAATTGACCAAAAGGGAAAAGCAAATCTTAACATCAATCTCATCCGGATACACCACTCCACAGATAGCGGAAATGCTTTTTGTAAGTCCGATGACAATCGAAACACATCGACGAAACCTGCTCCAAAAGTTCAAAGCAAAAAATATGATTGAATTAGTTCGAATTGCAACAGAATACAAACTTCTTTAAAGAGGCTATCCTTTTCGTCGAGTATGTACCGCAATAAATTCTTTAGGAGAGACTTTCATAACATGCAGAAACACTCTGTTGAAATGAACAGCCGTATTAAATCCACATTGGTATGCTGTTTCAGCAATACTCTCTACCTTATTATTGACAAGTAATTGGCAGGCACTTTCAATACGTATTTCGTTGAGGAAAGAAACAAATGTTTTTTGGGTGTGCTTTTTAAAAAACTTACAAAAAGCGGTCGGCGTTAGATGAATAAGTTCGGAAACGTCCTCGATGGAAATAGTTTTTTTGTAATTTTCGAGCGCATATTTAATCACGGTGTTAATACGAAGACCGTCAGCATCTTGAAAATTCACTTTGCTCAAACCGGAGTACATTGATATGAAATGATCTTGATTAGCTACCAAAGCCTTAAATAACTGAATAACCTTTATCAATTTCGATGGACCGCCATCCGTACCTAGAGGTAAAAACAATTCCTTCAGGGGTGTTGCAAATTGCTCGGGGAGAAGTTTGCTAGCATCCAAATTGTAGAAAAGTGATTTGATTGCCTGCATTTCCGTCATGTCAAAAAATGGATGTAGTTTCTCCAACGAGAAAAAAAGATGAATAACGTGTATTTGGGATGGTGCTATAATACGATCATCTTTAAAAAACATATGTGGGTCGTTGGGTTTAATTAGAAATATCTGGTTTTCGAGACAGGGCCGTATCAAGTTCCCCAACATAAAAGCCCCATCCCCCTCTACTATATATGTAATTTGACATTCCCGATGCCGATGATAATATTCATAAAAATTAGTACCCGTGTTGTCCATGACGTAAAAAGCTTCGTCACCTCGTACAGGAACCGTAAATTCTATTGGCTTTCTATGCTCGGAAGTCTTCATAATGAAACAACCCGCGATTTAACTCGCGGGCTATAGTAGTAATTAACCTAAGAACGGATAACGGTAATCTGTTTCCGGATGGAATGTTTCCTTGATAGTACGTGGAGAAACCCAACGCAATAAGTTAATCATCGAACCCGCTTTATCGTTTGTGCCGGATCCCCTTGCACCACCAAACGGTTGTTGACCAACTACTGCTCCCGTACATTTATCATTAATATAAAAATTGCCCGCCGCATTCCGCAACGCATAGGTAGCTTCATCGATTGCATAACGGCACTGTGAAATAATAGAGCCCGTCAACGCATAGATAGACGTTTTATCTACCAGTTCTAACGTTTCCCTCCATTTTTCATCTTCATACGCGTAGACCGTCAACACAGGACCAAAAAGCTCTTCACTCATGGTTTCGTAATCTGCCTTTTTAGCCAAAATAACCGTTGGGTGAATAAAATAACCTTTCGATTTATCGTACTCGCCACCGATAACAACTTCGGCATCGGGCGAGTTTTTTGCACGGTCTATATAAGATGTGATCTTATCAAACGCTTTTTCATCAATAACAGCATTGATAAAATTGCTAAAATTCTCTGTTCCACCGATTTTAAATGACTGTATATCTTTCTCCATACGTACACGAAGATCGTTCCACAACGATTGCGGAATATAGGCACGTGAGGCCGCTGAACATTTTTGCCCCTGAAACTCAAATGCACCACGAACCAATGCTGTATTTAGTACCTCCATGTCGGCCGAAGGATGTGCTAAGATAAAATCTTTACCGCCTGTCTCCCCTACGATACGCGGATACGTTTTATAACGGTGAATATTCTCCCCTATCGTTTTCCAGATATTCTGGAAAACATCTGTAGAACCAGTGAAATGAATACCTGCGAAATCGGGATGTTTAAAGATAACATCGCCCGCCTCCGGACCAGAAACATATACCAAGTTGATCACACCCGCTGGAAGGCCAGCTTCTATGAAGACCTCCATAATGACATTTGCAGAATAAATCTGTGTATTCGCCGGTTTCCATACCACTACATTTCCCATCATCGCCACACAAGAAGGTAAATTACCAGCAATGGCGGTAAAGTTGAATGGCGTCAGTGCAAAAACAAATCCTTCTAGCGGACGTTGCTCTACTCTATTCCAAACGCCTTTGGCATTCTCAGGAGGTTGTTGACTATAGATTTCAGTCATATAGGCCACATTGAAACGCAAGAAATCTGCAAGTTCACAGGCAGAATCAATTTCAGCTTGATAAGCATTTTTTGACTGCCCCAACATCGTTGCCGCATTAATTTTGTAGCGATATTTAGTAGAAATCAATTCTGCAGCTTTTAAAAAAATAGCAGTACGCTGTTCCCAAGGCAGGTTTTCCCATTTTTCTTTTGCAGCCAACGCACCCTGAATTGCTTCTTCCACATGGCTTTTCGTACCTTGATGGTAATATCCCAAAACATGTTGATGGTCGTGTGGAGGTGTTAACTTTACTCTATTTCCCGTGCGCACTTCCTTTCCTGTAATATACATTGGAACATCCACCTCTTGTGCCCTCGCTTCCTTTATCGCTGCTTCTAACAAGGCTCTTTCCTTTGTACCAGGAGCGTACGAATTAACAGGCTCATTAACTGGTGTAGGAACATTGAAAAATCCTTTTAACATAACTGTGCTCTTTTAAATTTAAGATAAAGTTACCTATTCTATATGACCTCAAATTTACGGATTATGTTTTTGTATAAACGTATTTTACCTATAAAACATACAAAACAAAGAAAGACAGGGAAAGATACGTTATCAATATTTTATTTTAAGTGCAGCAAAAACTGTAGACCAAAGCCAAATAGGACCTATGGTTAGTAACCGCCAAATCTCCGAGGGAGGAGTTTCGGGCTGTTCCTTTTTTGCAAACCAAGAAGTTCCAATAATACCGATAATCGCCATTAACAGACACACTAGCCATACTGCAGGGCCACCATCGCGTTCTACATATTCCAACTGAACAATACAAAAACTCATCACCCCAATGGTGAAAAGCATGCCGTATGACAATGTGGGAGCCAGCCGCAAATACAAATAGATAATAACAGCGATATAAAAAGAACCCCAGTTCAAGAAGGTATCCATATTCGTCCGAACCAAGAAACCAAGTTTAGGAAACGGAATCATCCAGATCAACCCCATCACGCCAAAGAATGCCAACGCAATAAATACCGCATATACAATTTTATTGCCCGTTGCGAATTTTTGGTCCATTTCGTAGAAAATACGGTCTACAGGTCTCTCAAATGTCGGTTTGTTAGGAGCTTTCCTCTGTTTTTTATTCATACCCCAAAGGTACAAATATTTGATCTAACCTTTATGTTGCTGCTGCTTCCTATTCATCCAATAAAAAACCACTGGCAGCACCGTAAAACTCAAGAGCAGACAGATCAGCAACCCTCCGACGATCATAATAGCAAGTGGCTTTTGGATTTCCGACCCCATGCCCGTCGACATAGCAGCTGGTAACAATCCCATCGACCCCATGAGCGCAATCATAACGACCGGACGTATCCGACTTTTGACGCCAGCATAAATAGCTGGTAAAAGTTCCATCCGCTGACGGAGATTATCCCGTATTACGCCCAATAACACAATACCATCAATTGTGGCCACACCAAATAAGATAATAAAACCGATACCTGCTGAAATACCAAAGATAGTACCCGTGACCCATAACGAAACAAATCCACCAATAAATGCAAATGCCAACGTTAAAGACGACACCAACGTGTCTTTAAAATTTCCAAAATTGAAATAAAGTAACAATAATATTAACGCGAGGCTCACCGGAACAACTAACGACAGTTGTTTGGCCGCCCGCTCTTTACTTTCAAACTCACCTGCCCATTCCATATAATTTTCTTTAGGTAAAGACACTTCCTGTTCTACCACTTTTTTAGCTTCCGCAATTGTGCTGCCTAAATCCCGTCCGTCGATACTAAATCCAATACCGATATAACGACTGTTGCCTTCACGATAAATAAAAGCAGCCCCCGTTTCATAACTGATGGTAGCAATCTCCTGTAAAGGAATACCACGTCCATTACTGCTCGGGATTAAAATATTTTTGATCTTTTCGGGTGTATCACGATAATGTTCATCGAAACGGAGCACAATATCAAATTGCCGATCTCCCTCATAAAATTTTGTAGCAGCCTGCCCCCCAATCGTCATCGCCACTACCGCTTGTACATCGGCCGTAAACAATCCATACTTTGCCATTTCCGAATCGTGAAGCTGAATACGTAATTCCGGTAATCCAATATTTTTATAAACGTTAATGTCCGTAATACCGTGTACTTTCCCTATAGCAGAAGCAACTTGGCCTGCGTAATCTTCTAGATCATACAGATCATCGCCAAAGATTTTAATAACTAGCGAGCTTTTCACGCCCGCGACGAATTCTTCCACGTTATCTTGTATCGGTTGACTAAAGCCAAAATTAATCCCCGGGTAATGTGCAAGTTTTTCTCGCAATTCCTTTATAATATCATCTTTTTTCACATCGCGCTCCCACTGTTTCTCCTCCTTCAATTGTACATTAAACTCAATGTTAAAGAAACCTGTTGGGTCAGTTCCATCATTTGGACGACCGGTTTGTGTCAATATAAAATCGATCTCCTCGCACCCCTCTTCCATAATCGTTTTCATTTCTTTCGTTAGTCTAGTAGACTCACGAAGGTTAACGCTATTCGGCAACGTCGCTCGGATGTAAATGGCCCCCTCGTTTAACTTCGGTAAGAATTCCGAGCCGTAATGCAAAAATTTGAGTAAACAAAGTATCAAAATCCCCACAAAAACACCTATGGTAGTCTTTTTATAGCGAAAGCTCACTTTAAACAACCCGAAAATGGTTTTCTGAAAAAATCGGGTTACTACATTTTCCCGCTCTTCTATATGTTTCGTGAACAACAGTTTACACATCGCAGGAACATAAGTCAAACTCAGAATCAACGATCCCAATAAAGCATATGCCAATGTAAACGCTAGCGGCGTAAACATTTTCCCCTCTACTTTTTGAAAAGAAAAAATCGGAAGCAACGCGACGATCAGAATAACGAGGGCAAAGAATATATAGGATGCGACGCTTCCTGCACTCTTCTTAATTATACCCAGTTTACTCATTTTTGCAAACCGCTCTGGCCCTACACGATGCGATAGACCCGCCAGGGCGACGAATACGGTCTCTACAATCACTAATGTCCCCTCTAACAGCAAACCAAAATCCAGTGACCCCATCGAAATCAAGTTTGCCGGTAAACCTTGAATTTTCAACATAATGATAGCAAACAGGAAAGACAAGGGAATGACGGAAGCCACGATAAAGGTTGATTTCCAGTTGTACAGAAAAATAAAAACAATTAAAGAAACGAGTAGGATACCTTCTATCAGGTTGTGAGAGACGGTACGGACGGTGTTGTCGACCAAAAGCGTACGATCGATTACCGGTTCGATTTGTACTCCTTCCGGCAGTGTCCGCTGATTTAACTCTTCGATTTTGGCTTTCAAGTGTTTAATAACCTCCGAAGGGTTCTCACCACGCAACATCACCACAATGCCCTGTACCAAATCATCTTCGTCCCCCAGCCCTACCTGTCCTAAACGTGGTTTGTGAGAAATAGCCACATCGGCTACATGTTTTATCAAAATCGGTGTCGCACCGTTAAGCTTAATGGTGATATTACCGATATCTTCCAACTTATCCAGTAAGCCCACACCACGCACTACATACGCCTGATCGCCCTGCTCTATCACATCCCCACCCACATTGATATTCGATTTTGACACCGCTTCATACACATCTAAAGGCGATAAATCATAATTTTTTAGTTCTGCAGGATGAATTTTGATTTCATAAATCTTCTCCTCTCCTCCAAAACTAACAATATCGGCTACACCAGGGACACTCAGTAACTCTCTTTCGATAACCCAGTCCTGCAAAGAGGTAAGTTCCTTAATAGGCACGTCTCCTTTTATTACATATCGAAAGATTTCTCCTGTTGCGCCAGAAGGAGGTTCTATTTCCGCATTTGCGCCGTCCGGTAAATCCACACCTGACAGTTTGTTAGATACATATTGCTGCGCGTAGAAATCGTCTACACCATCTTCAAACTGCGCGGTGACAACGGATAGCCCAAAAAGTGAAATAGACCGGATGTTGGACTTATGTGGGATACTATTTAATTCCTTGGTAATCGGCAGGGTAATTAACTTTTCCATTTCCTCCGCACTACGACCGGCCCATTGCGTAATAACACGAGCCCGCGTATTTGTTACATCGGGGAATGCCTCCACCGCTGTGTGACGCAGGGCATAAATACCGCTAAATAGCAAGATCATGACAGCAAATAGGACCAATGTGGTATGCTGCAACGAGAACGTAACGATGCTTTGTACTAATTTCTTCATGCTTTATTTATTCAACTGCTCAAAAATCAATAAGGCATTTGAGACAACGACCTGCTCGCTTGGCTTAAGTTTTTCCTTTATAAAGGTATATTCTTCGTTACGTCCAACGGTCGATATGGGTTTAATTTCCATGTCACAGCTATCCCGATATATTACGATGTACTCTTTGTTATTGCTGAACACTTTCGCGGTGTTTGGAATCGCAAATGCGTTTCCTGCTTTATTTTCTAAATCAATAATAATATCTGCGCTCAAGCCGGGCATCAAATCCAAATGGGGATTAGCCAACACCACCCGAGCTTTGAGCACATGTTCGTTATCATCAAAAGCATTGTATATTTTATCTATTTTTCCAGCATAAAACTTATCCGGATAGGCAATCGTGCGGACTTTCACAGAATTACCCAATGCAATATGACGTAAATTGCTGGCATAGATATTCACCATCACCCATACTTCTTTCAAATTGGAGATAGAAAACAGCGGTGCACTGTCCTCGGCCACATTTTGACCTGGACTGATCGATTTTTGGATAATGTAACCATCTTTCGGCGCCAGAATATGAAAAGCATCTTTCCCAGCTGCCCGATATAGCGACAGGCTTTCCGTTACCCGGTCGAATTCTATCCTAGCACTCTCCAGCTCGTGTTCGGCAGCAAGCACATCAGGCGCCGCCAACAGCCCGTCTGTAGCAAGTTCTTTTTTAGTTTTAACTTGCTTTTCCAACAAACTAATTTGATTTTGTTGATAGCGCTGTTGCTGATAAAGTTCCTGAATCTGCGTGGATTTTATGGTTGCCAATACCTGTCCCTTATGCACTTGATCGCCAAGTTCAAAGTCTACCTTTTCTACCACACCTGATAACAAGCTACGAAACGCCATCCTATCATTTTCATTATATTCTATCTTTCCTGACAAAGTCAACTGTTCGGTAACTGGACGTTCTTCTACAGCAATTATCTCCGTCGATTGGCGTAATCCTTCATGCAGACAAAACGCTGCTGGTTTTGTCGTTTCTGATTGTTTCTCTTCTGCTTTCGGGGAGCAGGAGACAAATGCACAACATATCCCGATGATATGTCCGTAAATTATTTTCCGCATAACTTCTTAAAAATCTTTACCGATTAGATATTGTAGTTCCTCAATCGTGTTATTGTAATTTTGCCACAACTCCAAAAATGACTGTCTTGCCTCTCGATGAGACTGTACATAGTCTATAAATTCCAGCAACGTGACCTGACGATTTTCGAGATGTTTCCGATAGCTTTCCACCATGGTATCCTGCTCGCCTTCCATTTCACTTGACCATTGATTTAACACGTTCTCGTATTTTAAAAGTTGACTTTTATAGCGTTGCACGGTTTGTTCCAACTCCCATTGCAACGCCGCATACGTTAGCTGCTCTTGGTCTATCTGATGTTTGGCGCGCTGTATATTCCCTTTGTTTCTGTTAAAAACCGGCAAATCTATCTGTACGCCCAGACCAATGAAATCCTGCATAATATTTCCACCACGATCATATCCCAATTGCAATGTTAAATCTGGTGTTCTTTGGGCCTTCTCCAGTTCCAATTGCTGGTTCGCCATGGCGATTGCCGTTGACTGTTTCTTCATCCCAATATTTTGGTCGGCTATCAAACTGATTACATCTTTTGGCAGTAGTAGCTTGCGGCTTACAAATGATTCCTCTACCAATAGCTTTTCTATTTCCAAGTCATTTATTCCGGTCAGGATCTGCAAAGTGGATAAACTTGATTCGGCATCTGCCTCTAGGTCTACCAAATCTTTTTGCATGCGCAGTAATTCATTATGTATGCGATTATAGTCTGCTTTGGACACATTTCCCTGCAGGGTCTGTCGGCGGTATTGTTTTTCCAATTGCTCAAATAGTTTCACCATACCGACAAGCTGGGCTTGGCGATTTTTTAGGGACGCCAGATGATGGAAATGCTGGCGAAGTTCCTTTTTTAGTTCACGAACGAGTTCTTCAAATTCGTAGACGGCAAAACGATGTTCCAAGCGTTTGAAAGCGACCCGTTTCTTCCGTTTTCCCGCTGTTTCGATCACCTGTTCCAATTCTACGGACACCTGCTGGGTTTTGCCGTACCGTCCAAAAAGGGGGGATAACACCTCACTTCCCGCATTCGTCCAAAGGTTTACTTCACTGATCGCTAAACTCGGGTTTTCCCATACTTTTTCCTGTACAACCTCCGCTTCTGCTTTGCTGACCTCAAACTTAGCTGCCAATAGGAGATAATTTTCCTTTAAGAAGCGTGCCTCCAATTGCGATAGGCTATACGATTGCGCTCGGCTAAGCGATACAACGAAAAAAAACAAAATGACTACGTAAAATCTCACCTCAAATCTATTTCCAGCAAAGTTATGCCGACAATATTAAGGTAAACTTTAAGATAGATTAGAGTTTGATTAGAAATACAATTGGACGGTTGTACCTTTCTCTATAGATAGAATATGCATTTCTATACGATGCAACGAGAAAATAATATTCGCCATCGACAAGCCTATGCCTTTCCCTTGATATTTTCGCGCATTGTTAGCGCGATAAAAATTCTGTCGGATATACTGCATATCATTTTCGGGGATACCGATTCCCTGATCGATGATGGCCATGACCAATTTCCCGTTCTGTTCTCGAAAAAGAACGCGAACCACTTGGTTGTCCGAATATTTAATAGCATTCTCTAATATATTTCCAAAGGCAAGTTCCAACAATTTATCATTTGCCTCCACGGTAAGTAGATCACTATTTTTCACTTGAATATCAACCTCGATACGCGCTTCATGATAAAGTACCATATTCTCAATCACCTGCCACATCACCTCGTCTACACGGATCGGTTTTAATTCAAAGCTCGTCTTTGCTCCGGAGAGTAGCATCATTTGTTCAAGCGTATCCTGTAAATCGAGCGTGTATTGTTCAAGTTGCGTAATGGTGCTTTTGTATTCTTCGGCAGAGCGGGTCTTGCTTTGCGTTACTTCCAGTGTACCAAGTAAAGCCGTTATCGGTGTACGCAATTCGTGTGAGACATAATCAATAAAGTTCTTCTGCACATGGAATGTCTCCGCGATACGTTTTACAAAGTGATTATAGGTGTTCACGAGATCTTCGATTTCCGCATACGTCTTCGTCAGTGACAGGGGTTTATTGAAGTTTTTGCTATCTCGCTCCCGGATTTGGTCTATAATCTTCATAATGGGTTGGTAGGCTATATGACTTAAATAGCGAGAGAAGAGAAAGATAAATGCAACACTCGATAGAAATACGGCGATGAGGATATGAAAGAGCGAAAGCATCTGTGCGTTAAACGCATCTTTCGGCTCGCGAGTAATCACCACAAAATCTCCCTGATTATCCCGATAGAAAATTCCATAGTAGAAAAAAACGTCCGTTTTGAAAAAACCATTTTCAGCACGACGCACCTCGGTCAAAAAATCAGGAGAAATCTGTTCGAGCGTCGGCATATCCCCGTTAAATACACGATTTGCACTATCAATTATTGCAATATTCCGTCTGGATATCGTACGATGTAACTGATTTTTAATTGTGGTATGTTCTGGAAGCGATAGTTCATCTTGTTCCAAATAATAAATCGCCGCCAAAAGTGATTTGCTTTCCAGTGATTGACGTTCTTTCCGTTCCATCTGGGCATAGTAAGAAAAGTAGATCACGACCGAGAAAATCAGCATAATGACGCCAAATATCACCACAGCATATAAGGATAACCTATGTTTTAGCTTCATAACGCTACCCTTTAAACATATAACCTACACCTTTCACGGTGAAGATATATTTCTCATCCTGTTTCTCGATCTTACTCCGTAAATAAGATATATATACATCAACTACATTTGTATGATTGTCAAACGTAATTCCCCAGACCGCGTTTAATATCTGTACCCTACTCACCGTTTTTCCAATATTCTCTACCAGATAGATAAGTAATTTATACTCTCGGGGAGATAGGTCTACAGACTGTCCTGCTAATGTCACCTTATACTGCTCCCGATTGATGTGCAATTGACCAAATTGTAACTCGGCTTTCGGTGTCTCCAATTGTTCATACTGCCGCCTGCGTGTAAGTGCCCGGATGCGGGAGATGAGTTCATCAAAATGAAAAGGTTTCGTTAAATAATCATCAGCACCATAGTCTAACGCCGATATTTTATCCTGCACACTGTTCAATGCACTTAGCATAAGAATAGGTGTGTATACTTTTTTATAACGCAACGCTTGCAAAAGCTGTATACCGTCCATATCGGCCAACATAATATCCAAAATGATCAAATCCCACTCGATATTGATGTACTGTTTCAGCACATCTTCTGCATTTTTACATAAAGTGACCAGATGACCACACTCTTCCAATCCTTTCACCAGAAAATTACTGATTCGATTATCGTCTTCTACTACAAGAATTTGCATAAGCTGGTATTTGCTCAAAAATAAGGAATTTATTTGTCTCCTTTTTTCTTGATAAAAAAGGAGACAAAAATAAACCTTCATTTTATAACATAAAAAAACTGCCCCGAGAGGGGCAGCCTTATATTGATCTATTTAACAATTACTATTTCGCGTACGAAACCGATCTTGTTTCGCGTATAACCGTCACTTTGATCTGTCCCGGATATGTCATCTCCGTTTGGATACGGTTCGATATATCCGCTGCTAAAATTTCTGCCTGCTCATCAGAAACCTTCTCTGATTCGACCACAACACGTAGTTCACGACCGGCTTGGATGGCAAACGTTTTTTCTACGCCAGGATAAGAAAGCGCAAGCTCCTCCAATTCCTTCAAACGCTTAATATAACTTTCGACTACTTCGCGGCGTGCACCAGGGCGTGCGCCCGAAATCGCATCACATGCTTGAACAACTGGTGAAATCAACGACGTCATTTCTATCTCATCGTGGTGGGCACCAATGGCATTACACACGTCCGGATGCTCCTTATATTTTTCTGCTAACTGCATACCCAAAATAGCATGTGGTAATTCTGGGTTATCATCAGGCACCTTTCCGATATCATGTAAAAGGCCTGCCCGCTTCGCGTGTTTCACATTTAAACCAAGTTCCGAGGCCATCGTTGCCGCAAAGTTGGCCACTTCACGCGAGTGTTGCAACAAATTCTGTCCGTACGACGAACGATAACGCATACGGCCAACCATACGTATCAACTCGGGATGAAGACCATGTATACCTAAATCAATTACCGTACGCTCGCCGATTTCAACAATTTCATCTTCAATCTGTGTACGTGTCTTCGCCACAACCTCTTCGATACGCGCCGGATGAATACGTCCATCAGTAACCAATCTATGTAACGACAAACGCGCGATCTCCCGACGTACCGGATCGAATCCCGACAAGATAATCGCTTCTGGCGTATCGTCTACAATAATTTCAACCCCCGTTGCCGCTTCTAAAGCACGAATATTTCTTCCTTCCCGACCAATGATACGTCCTTTAACCTCATCGTTTTCGATATTAAAAATGGACACTGTATTTTCGATAGCTGACTCCGTCGCCGTGCGTTGAATCGTTTGGATAACCACCTTTTTTGCTTCTTTGGATGCTGTTAGTTTTGCTTCATCCACAATATCCTTGATCTGCATAATCGCTTGCGAACGCGCTTCTTCGCGTAAAGAGTTGACCAATTGCTCTCGCGCTTCTTGAGCAGACAAGCCAGCAATTGTCTCTAACTGTTTAATATGCTGATTTTTCAGTTGTTCCGCTTCCTGCGACTTTCTCTCATTGACTTCCATCAAGTGATCAAGTTTCTTATTTTTATTATCTAAGTCTTGTTTTTCGCGATTTAGGCTTTCCAGTTTTTGATTTAGCGACTGCTCTTTTTGTCGAATCGTATTTTCTTTTTGCGCCACTGCACTATTACGTTGACTAACCTCTTTTTCATGTTCTGCCTTTAGTTGCAGAAATTTCTCCTTCGCCTCTAGATTACGCTGTTTTTTGTGATGTTCGGCCTGTTGTTCGGCTTGCTTAATGATACGCTCGGATTTCTCCTGTGCCGCCTGTTCTTGTTTTTTGAAAATTGATTGTAACAAAAAACGTCCAATAATGACCCCCACAATAAGCGAAACTATAATTGAAATAATAGTAATTAAATCCATTGTTTATATATGTTATTCTGTTTTTTTTCCAAAAAAAAACCGCAATTAAATGTAACAGGTCCCATGTATTATTAAACTTCGATTACACATGATTTGAGCAATTGATCATGACCTAGATGGCTTTCGCAAAATGGCCTACATCTTGTTTTCGCTCGTGATATTGAAGCGTTAAGTTTAAAATAGTGACAACCCGAATTTAATTGCGGCAAATTCGTCGTTATAAAGCTCTGAAATAAAGAACGATATACTTATTTTTTAAAGAAATCCGTCAATATACGATCCAATTCGTGAACTTCTCCTTCCAATCCATCTTCCTGTTGTTGCGCATTTCGTTCGGCTTTTATCATTCCTGTAGCGTATTGCAAAACACACATCGACAATAAGTCTTGTTTATCACGAACTGCATAATTTTCCTGCAATTCCTTTATTTTTTCATTAATTAATTTCGCAGCGTGTCTAATCACCTCTTCTTCTTCCGTAGCCACCCTTAATGGATAAACACGGTCTGCAATATTTATTTTTATGGAAATTTCTCCCATTTTTTTGAGCTTAAATAACGTAATAAGTTTGCGTCCCTTCTATTTCCCCTACTTCAGCAAACCTATACATCTGTCTATTTCTCGCACAAAATCGTTAATTTTTTGCTTTGTGTCAAGTATTTTTTCATTTATGGCTTCCTTATCTACCGCTGACTGATCCAATGACTTCGCAACTGCCAATGCCTTAACCTTTTCTTCCAGCTGCTGTACTTTATCCGTACTCGTCTGAAAAGCCACGTGTAAGGATTGTACTTCAAGCTTTAACAAATCATTTTCTTCCTGCAGGGCCTCGCACAATTGAATAAGATTTTTCGTCTTCTCGACGATAACATTCATTTGTGTAGACAGTCCAGCCATATAATATTCTTTCGCAATTAATCGTTAAACATATCCTTTAGCGCACGACTGCGCCAATCTCTTGTTCAAAGTTAAGCATTAATTTTTTAATTATAACCTCGATTTGTTTGTCATTTAACGTTTTTTCTTCGTCTTGCAGTGTAAAACTTAAAGCGTAGGATTTCTTTCCTTCTGGAAGACCAGAACCTTTGTAAACGTCAAAGATGTTGATCTCTTTTAGTAATTTGCGTTCAGTTTTCGTTGCTATCCGCGTAAGTTCTTCAAATGTCACCGCATCACCTACTAATAACGATAAATCGCGTCGTACAGCAGGGAACTTGGATACCTCTTGATATTTGATTGTATTCTTACGTATTACCTTTATAACAAGGTCCCAATCAAATTGAGCGAAATAAACTTTTCCATCCAGATCAGCTTTTTTTAGGTTATCCGTCGAAACGCTGCCTAGTGTCACCAATGTCTTCTGTCCTTTCATGTAGTTCAAGCCATAATCAAAATACGGCCCATCAGCTTCCTGTACTTGCAAACCCAGAATATTTAACCGCTTGATAAGCGTATCAACAGCCGCTTTCAAATGATAAAAATTCGTCTTTTTGCTCTCCGAGCTCCAATGCTCTTCTATTTGATCGCCGGCTATACACAACGATAGGTTTTGCCGCTCTTGATACCCCACTTCGGTTTTGAAATACGTTTTACCATACTCAAAATACTTAGCGTTCGGGTTTTTACGCTTCTGATTGTAGGCTACGGTCGTCAATGCCGAGAACAACAGGTTTTGACGCATGGTGTCTAGATCCGAGCTCAATGGATTAACCAAACGAACAGCTGTTTGTTCATCTTCGACAAACGATAGTTTCGTGAGCGAATTGTTCAATATCTCCCGATAACCATTTCCGATTAATAAATCTGCAACTTGGTTTAACACAACTTCCTTATCCGGCTTTTCCGTTGTATTCAACGAAGATTTAATCTGCGGCTTTAGTTCAATATTGTTATAACCGTAGATACGTAATACCTCTTCGATAATATCTACCTCTCGCGTAACATCCACTTTATAAGCGGGCACACTAACCGTAATTTCCTCCACATTTTCGTCTGTGATCTCCATGCCGAGAGCCAATATAATATCCTTAATCTCTACATACGGAATCTCCTTACCAATAAGTTGCTGTACCCGTCTGTAATTAACCGAGAAAGTGAACGGAAGAACAGGAGCCGGATAACAATCTGTAACAGACGAAACCACTGTCCCTCCAGCAATATCTCGAATCATCAGTGCCGCTTTTTGCAATGCATATACAGGCATATTGGGGTCTGTCCCGCGTTCAAAACGGAAGGAAGAATCTGTTTTTAAGCCGTGGCGTTTCGAGGTCTTACGCACCGACACAGCATCAAAATAAGCAGACTCCAAGAAAATGCTCGTTGTTGTCCCGCTAACACCAGAATGCTCGCCCCCAAATACACCAGCAATACACATCGGCTTCTCCGCATCTGCAATCACCAAATCTTCTGCTGATAGTTTCCTTTCGATGCCATCCAATGTTACGAAAGGCTCGTTTTCATCGGCATAACGCACGATTACCTTGTTTCCTGCAATCTTAGCCGTATCAAATGCATGCAGCGGCTGCCCCAAATCGTGCAATATATAATTTGTGACGTCCACAATATTATTGATAGGCCGCACGCCAATCACATTCAATTTTTCCTTCAACCAATCGGGCGACTCGCCCACAGTGATGTCAGAAATAGTTACACCAACATAACGAGGGGCTGCCGTTGATGCTTTTACGTCTACCTGTACGCCTGTCTCTTTTCCTTCTTGAAACGCAGCAACATCACTTAACGTATATGGTTTACGGAAATACGCGGCTAAATCACGTGCTACGCCTAAATGAGACGCAGCGTCTGCTCGGTTCGGTGTTAACCCGATTTCATATCGGAAATCGTCTTGTATGTTATAATAATCTTTTACCCGAGAGCCTACGACCGCATCAGCGTTCAGCTCTACAATGCCGGCATGTGAAGTTCCTAAACCAATCTCATCCTCACCACACAACATTCCTTCCGAAACTTCTCCTCTAATTTTAGATTTCGTAATCTTAAAAGGCTCTCCATCCGTGGGATGGCAATATGTCCCCACTGTGGCTACAATCACCTTTAGCCCTTCTCTTACATTAGGTGCACCGCAAACGATGTGCAATAGTTCCGGTCGGCCGACATCTACTGTCGTAACTTTTAATTTATCGGCATTCGGGTGTTGCACGCAGGTTTTCACCTCACCTATAAGTAAGCCCTCCAACCCACCGGGAATGCTTTGCACCGTTTCTAGCAACTCCACCTCCAACCCTACATCCGTCAAAATTAAGGATAGTTCTTCTGGTGTTTTTTCTATGTCTATATAGTTCTTAAGCCAATTATAAGAAATATTCATATGTAAATAGTTTGATCTTTAAAGACCACACGGAATATCCAGATTAACTTCTATGAGCTCGCAAACTCGGTTATTTTCATTTGCGCTTTTACGAAGCCTGGATATTTCATGTTGGAATCATTATTTTAGGCACAAAGATAGTTTTTTTGGAGGGTTCAGTAAAACGTTTTCGATTGATGTTGCATAAAACTGTCTTTTTTCTTTATTATCTTAGATCATTCTGTCAAACGTCCTTAACGTACAGTAACTTTTCCTCCCCTTTTATAAGCATGGATCAAATGCAGTACCACGGTCATCTGAATTCTGTCGAGTTTTGTTTTTGTTTCAAATTTAATCCTTACTTTTAGGCTCTTTTTAGGGTAGAGAAACAATGAAAATAAACAACAATAACAACAATCAGCAGGATAGTTTATTAGGAGACCTTGAAAAAACCATCATCATCAACCAATTGATGGATACTCCTTTTTCTGAACGAGATGAACAGTGGCGGGATCATTTTTTAAGTCATATCGATGGTGCAAACCTCAAACTCGGTGAAACCGAAGTAGCTATTAGCAGAGACGGCTTCCCCTATATCCAACTTCAAACGGTAACCACGGATGAAAGTTTTCAAGCTTTTGTTATCAAAAACCAACTAGATACCGTGCTAGAGCAAGGCTTTGGCATCACCATTAACGCGCATTTAGATCAACCTGACTGGGTTTTTTCTTACGGAGATCTAGTAAACCACAAATTAAACGGTTCTTTTTACACCGACCACAGCATTTTTTCTGATCCGAAAGACTACTTGGGTATAAACAAAGACGAGGAAATTTTGGTCGGGCAACCTTCAGAAGAGATTTTCCCCGATTTTCTCCGAAGACAAATTCGTGAGTTTTTGCAGTATTCCGGAGTCAAAAATCCAAAAATCATGTTAATTGCACGTAATTACACCGACGAAGCCCGTGCGTCGCAGGATTTAGTGTTCAATTTTATACCTGTACAATTTCCTTCGGAGAAAGAATTCAATACGGTCATGAATACCATCCAATGGTTTTTGCCCAAACATTACTCATTTTTCGGTGTGGATGAGCTCGCGATCGAAAATGGGTTTCACCCACTTTAACAAATAACAAAATTAAAATAAACTCAGATGTATTTTAACGTACGCGTTTACGGTCTATTGATTACAGACATCGAGGAAGTTCTTATTAGTGATGAAAAGACACTCAACGTATCCTTCACTAAATTTCCCGGCGGAGGTCTTGAACATGGCGAAGGACTAATCGACGCCCTAAAACGAGAGTTCATGGAAGAATGCCAGCTCGAGATAGATATCGTCCGTCATATATATACAACAGACTTTTATGAAAAATCCAGCTTTAATGATAGCCAAATTATCTCCATCTACTATCAAGTAGAAGCAAAAAGTCCCCTTTTATTCGATATAAAAACAAGTCCTTTTGACTTCTCGCTAGAAAAACAGCAGGAAAAAATGGAGGTATTTCGGTTTATACCTATTGATAGTCTTCAAGAGATGGATCTTACATTCAAAACAGATAAAATGGCCTGGCGTCACTTTAAAAAGTTGATTTTATGAAGTCGCCGTTGATCGGTTTTTTTGCTTACTTATCCATAAGAATCTATCCCCGACCTTAACGTAAAAAATAGGCGAGTGCGATAACGATGACGATACCGACTATAATAATAATCAGATTTCGTTTACCGTCATTATCTGATTCTGTACTCTTAAATTTATAGTCTCTTTTGAATCTATTCATATCCATAACAACTCCTTTTTCTATAGTGATGATATCCTATGTAAACCTAAATAAATTCACTTTTATATGCAAAATACAACGCATATAAAATGAGTTTACTTAGCTCTCCTCTCCCTTTGAGAACATTTAATAGAGGAAATTTACATAAAAAATATTTATTCGTGGTGGTAAGGTTCTCCACGCAAGATCGTAAATGCCCGATAAAGCTGCTCCACAAAAAACAAACGAACCATCTG
The DNA here is from genome assembly GCF_014692505.1 of Sphingobacterium arenae. GTDB lineage: Bacteria > Bacteroidota > Bacteroidia > Sphingobacteriales > Sphingobacteriaceae > Sphingobacterium > Sphingobacterium arenae. Next base: position 856,905 of record NZ_JACNYK010000002.1, read on the forward strand.
ATGTGAAAATGTCATTTTCGATAAGGATAATTTTTGGTCAGATCGGGCATACACTTCATCCGAAAAACCATATGGCCCACCAATGATAAACACAATATGCTGAACCGAGCTGATCATTTTCTGCTCCAAAAATTTGGCAAACTCAACAGAAGCCAATGATTTCCCACGTTCATCCAACAGCACAACAAAGTCCCCATTGCTCAATTGCTTTAAAAGGAGTTCCCCTTCTTTGGCTTTTTGTTGTGCCTGAGTCAAGTGTTTAGCATTTTTAACATCAGGAATAACAGCGATATCAAAATGTACATAATGCTTCAAACGTTTCACGTAATTTTCCATGCCTATCTTAATAAAACTCTCATCGGTTTTCCCGATACACAGTAAGGTTATTTTCATTTTTGTAAATTTATTTCCATGGCGTTTGACCTATCCAAAAATGTCGTATTTGCAAAATTATATCGTCAGATACAAATAAATTGCTATTTTCGATTGTTATTCACATCAAAATTACATTTATTGATAAAATCAAGAAAAAAATGAAGTTATTAAAAACAATTTCTTGCGCCTGCACGCTCTTATTGGGAATCAGCGTAAACGCACAAGAAGGTACGCTCGCACAAGATACCACTAAAACTTGGACAATTAAAGGCGAAAACACATTTCTGATTAATCAAAGCTCTTTCACCAACTGGGCCGCGGGTGGTGTCAACTCGTTTGCCGGAAACCTCATCTTAAATTATGATTTTAATTATAAAAAAGATAAATGGAGCTGGGATAATAAAGTATTGGCCGCCTATGGACAGACCTTCCAAAAAGAAACCGATTGGCGTAAAAACGACGACCGGTTTGCATTGAATAGTTTGCTAGGTTACGAAGCATCGGCATACTGGATGTACACCTTCTTCATGAACTTTAATACACAATTCGCAAATGGGTATAAATACACCGATACCGGAAGAGACAAAATTTCAGCAGGTTTTGCTCCAGCGTACCTGAGTTTCGGTCCGGGTATGGCCTATAAAAGATCAGACAACTTTAAGGTTAATCTATCCCCAGCCGCCGCTCGGTTTATTTTTGTCACAAATGATTCATTATCGAATGTGGGCGCATTCGGTGTCGATCCCGGTAAAAAATCAAGATTTGAATTAGGTGCATCTTTAGATGCTTATTACAAAGTCAACCTAATGGAAAATATATCTTTGGAAAACATCTTAAAATTGTATTCAAATTACTTGGAAGACCCACAGAATGTGGATGTTGATTATACCGCAAACCTCTTTATGGAAGTGAATCGGTTTATCACCGTTAATGCTGGCGTACAGCTACTTTATGATGATAACACCAATGTTCCTAAAGTAAGAAACGGTATAGAGACTGAAGGACCTGGCCTTCAGGTAAGACAAATACTCGGTGCCGGGATTACTTATAAATTCTAACATAAAAAAGCCTGGGCATAATCTGGCGATTCCCCAGGCTTTTAAATATAATCCCGTTAAACGGGATAATCAACCTAAACCTATTGCAAAGGTATAATATTATTGTTATATCTCCCAATTTTTCTTCTTCTTTTTTACGAAGAAAAACACATATAAAAAGTTATCTTTGTAAAAAGAACAACGCTTATGTTTACCGGCATTATTGAAACTGTGGGAACAGTTACTAATATCGAAACAGAATTAGGAAATATCCATTTCTATATACAATCTACTATCTCCCATGAGTTGAAAATTGATCAAAGTGTCTCGCACAATGGCGTATGCTTAACAGTTGTGGGCATAATGGAAAATACACATAAAGTAACTGCAATTCAAGAAACGTTATTAAAATCTAACTTAGGTCATTTAAAAATTGGCGGATTGGTCAATCTAGAACGCTGTACCCCTACAAATGGTCGATTCGATGGCCATATTGTACAGGGACATGTAGACCAAACGGGCACTTGTATAGCAAAGGAAGAACAACAGGGGAGTTGGGTTTTCACCTTTGAATATGAAACTCTACAGCAAAATATCACGGTAGAAAAAGGTTCCATCACCGTAAATGGAATCAGTTTAACCGTGATCAATTCGAAGAACAATCAATTTTCAGTTGCCATTATTCCCTATACGATTGAACACACCAATCTACAAGAAGTAAAAATCGGCGATACCGTTAATTTGGAGTTCGATATTATCGGGAAATACGTATCCAAAATTATGGAACGTCGTGATTACTCCAAATAATGTCCTTGTCTTACCAACAGCGCTCTGTATTTGTTGAATACACTGGATTTTGAAATAAATCCTAAATAACGATCGTTTTCGTTCACCACAGGCAATATCCACACGTCGTCTTTATTCATCTTCGTCATTACAACCTCCATATTCTCCTGTTCGCGAACTACGTCGTTCGGTTTTTGAGCTAACTGGTCAAACGTTTTACTAGCGCCCTCTTCTTCACCTAATAAGATAGCAAAAAGTCGTTCACTGTAGATCGTTCCTAACAGTTGACCGTCAGCATCGACAATCGGGAATATATTCCGTTTGGAATGAATAATATCTGATTTTCTTTCTAATGGCGTCTCATTTGGGCGCAAAACAACAAAATTTGTTTCTAACACATAGCGGAGTTTCATCATACTCAAAACCGTTCGATCTTTATCTTCGTAGGAAAGTAAATCGCCTGAATCCGCGAGTACTTTCGTATAAATGGAATGTTTAAGTATGGAGCGATTGATAAGGTAAGATATAGACACAACCAACATCAACGGTACCATAAGGGTGTACCCTCCTGTAATTTCTGCTATCAGAAACAAGCCTGTTAACGGTGCATGCATAATGCCTGCCAGCGCACCAGCCATTCCGGCTACTACAAAATTCGGCACATTCAGCATCACGACACCAGTTTGATTGATACCGTAGGCAAAGGCAAAACCAAGTAGCCCTCCCATAACCAAACTCGGACCAAATATTCCTCCGTTTCCACCTCCATTTAACGTAAAAAGGGAAGCTAAAGATTTCGCAAACAGCGTCAATACGGTATAACATACTATTACGCCCGCCATATGTCTATAATCCGCAAAAAGACTGTTCCTTACAATAGCATCAAACTGTCCGTCCAGCATTTGTTGGATCGTTAGATATCCTTCTCCATACAACGCGGGAAAAATAAAAATCATCAATCCAAGTGATATCCCACTAAACCATACTTTGTTATAAGGATTACGTATTTTTGAAAACCAAGATTTAACCGTTGTGCTTATTTTCGCAAAATAAACAGTATAAAGCCCAACCACTACGGCCAATAATATATAGAAAATAAGCGCTCCCATCTCCCATTCTGTACTCGTGGTATGAAAAAGAGGTTCACTATATAGAAACCGAGAAACGACAGACGCTAACGCAGCAGAAATCAATAAAGGGATAAATGCCGGGATAGAAAATTCGGGGAGTAAAATCTCAATAGCGAAAATCATCCCCGCTATAGGACTATTAAAAGCGCCGGCAATTCCAGCCGCAGCGCCACATGCTAACAACATGGTCGTCTCCTTATATTGTAACCCGAAAAAACGCCCCATATTGGAACCAATTGCCGAACCGCTATAGGCAATCGGCGCCTCCAAACCACAAGAACCGCCGAAACCTACCGTGATAGCACTCGTCAAGATCTGTGAATGAATATTATGTGGTTCAATACGGCTCGATTTTCTCGAGATAGTATAAATAATAGGTGTAATACCATGTTCAAATTTTTTCTTTTTTAAAAACTTTCGTACATATATTACGCTCAATAAAATACCAAGAAGCGGGAGAATCAAATAAAAAGAATATTTATAATGCCAATCAATATCATTTTGCAATGTGGCAGCAATAAAATGTGTCAAACCTTTTAATAAGGCTGCCGCCAATCCACCTATAATCCCAACGAGAAAAGCCAGTATAATCAGAAAATTTCGGTTTGATATTTTCCGCATTCGCCACCGGTTTAACTCGTCTAATTTCTTCCTAATATTTACCTTCATATTCATGTGGCCTCCACTAGAGGTCAAAACCCATTACCTCCCTTTTCTTTTTTGTTTTAAAACGTTCGGGTACAACGTTTAAAATTTCATTTTTCAAAGCGTTCACCGCTTGCTTTCTCACAAAGTTCGACGTCGTAACTAAGCTGATTTCTCTAACAGGTTCTGGCATTTTGAAATATCTTACATGATTAAGTTGATCCTCATCATATCCCAAGATGCTCATTTCGGGCAATATAGTAATTCCACCATTGATGTCCACCATCCGTTTCAATGTTTCCACACTTCCCGTATTATACTCAAATGTTCCGTCGGCTGCTTGGTTATGTTTATAGTGACAGATATTTAACACTTGCCCTCGCATACAATGACCTTCATTAAGGAGCCATAATTTTTCATTAGCAATCTCATCAGCCGTGACTAGTTTCCTTTCATATAGCGAACTCTTTTCGGACACATATGCAACAAAAGTCTCATAGAATAATGGAGTCTCCTCTATTCCATTCTCTTGTAATGGCGTAGAAAGCACTCCGCAATCTAAACGTCCCACTTTTAGTTCCTGAATAATTTTTTCCGTCGTGTATTCCCATATCTGCAATTTTAGTTGGGGATATTTATGTAGCATATTGGCCAACACGTCCGGAAGCAAATAGGGTGCTACTGTTGGGATAACGCCTAGCTTTAATTCGCCAGAAACCACACCTCTTTCCTCTTGCAGCAATTCTTCTATTTTCTTGCTTTCATTCAATACTAAACGTGCCTGGCGGATGATCTTCTCCCCTATCTCCGTCGGTACTACCGGCTGCCTGCTTCGATCAAATATCTTCGCTCCTAACGATTCTTCCAGTTTCTGAATCTGCATACTCAAAGTAGGCTGTGTTACAAAGCAGTGCTCTGCTGCCGCAACAAAACTACGGAAAGAATCCACAGCTATAACATATTCCAATTGCACCAGTGTCATTCTATCAATTTTAGCTATGCAAAGGTAGTCATTTCAAGTTCGAAGTCAGCAATTAATGTAGCTCCAGTCGTTCGGTTTGTTGTATTGTTTTTCCCCGCAACCCTTCATAGCGTTTCTTCAACTCTTCCAACTTATCCGGGTTACTTTCCGCTAAGTTGATTTGCTCACCGACGTCCTCTTGTAGATTGTATAATTGATACCTATCCGAGTTTCCCAATTCTATATTCACCTGTTCGTTCACAGCAGCTCCACGGTAAGGAGGAATCATCACCCAATGTCCATCACGCAAAAATGTGCGCGAATTAGCTTCCAAGATTAAGGTAGTGCGACCTTTATGGCTTTTACCTAAAAAAACATCCAGATAGTCTCGGCTGTCCGTTCCATCAACTTGTTGACCGGTCAGCTTTGCGAACGACGCAAGAAAATCTAATTGACACACGACCGCATCGGATACCTGTGGTTCGATTGTGCCTTTCCAGTAAACAATGAAAGGTACACGTGGACCAGCTTCGTAAAGACTGTATTTACCTCCCCGCAGTGGGCCGGCCGGACGATGATTCCCCACACGCTCCACTGCATCATCGTAATAGCCGTCATTCAGCACAGGACCGTTATCACTAGTAAAGATAATCAGCGTATTTTCCAACACACTCTCTTCTTCCAAAGTCTTCAGGAATTCACCGAGACACCAGTCCGCTTCTACGATAACATCACCCCGCGGCCCCATATTCGTACGACCCACAAAACGCGGATGTGGCGTACGCGGGACATGCGGCTGTTGCATCGCATAGTACAAAAAGAACGGTGCCGATTTGTGTTCACGTACAAACGACTGCGCTTTAGCCAAAAAGATATCCGCCATGTCTTCATCAATCCATTCTGCTTTTTCCCCACCTTTCATATAACCAATCCTTGAAATACCGTTTACAATACGCTGATTGTGCCCATGGTGCCATTTCATTTTTAGCAGTTCGGCATTGTCTAAGCCCGTAGGTTCACCCTCAAAGTTTTCTTCATAATTAACCTCCATCGGATCATCATCCTCCAGACCTACAACACGGCCATTTTCAATATATACGGTAGGAACCCGGTCCTGCGTGGCTGCCATGATAAACGTCTCGTCGAAGCCCACTTCATTAGGTCCTGGAGTAATGTATTCGTTCCAGTTCACATCTCCCGAGCCCAATCCTAAGTGCCATTTGCCGACGATACCCGTATGATATCCCACCTCCCGTAACATCTTCGGAAGAGTCTGCTGTGCCGTATCTATCAATAAAGGCGCTGTGCCCGGCAATATCTTTGCATCGCTGTTACGCCAAGGGTAGACACCAGTCAACATACCGAAACGACTCGGTGTGCAAGTAGAAGACGTCGCATAACCATTGGTAAAACGAATGCCTTCCTCAGCCAGTCTATCCATATTTGGTGTAAGAAGACTTTCCGCTCCATAAGCACCCATATCACCATACCCCAAATCGTCCATGTTAATAATTACGATGTTGGGCATACGGGGCACTGTGCTTTCCATGGCGGGGCCGCAACGGGTAAAAAATGTTATGAACAGTCCTGCATATAAATGCATCACACGCTTCCGTTTATAAAGTCTATCTTTCATTATTTATTTGTTTTGTTAGGCTCCCTATGATGATTTAAAGGTAAGTTTATATCTGGAAATAATCAATTTGTTTTGCTTGGCCCCCTTTTATTGAATTATCTCAAATTGGAAATCTTTCTTAACTTTGAACAACACGAAACTAGAATTGCATGATGAATATAAAATCAAAAGGCAGTCTGTTATGCTCCCTTTTATTGGGTATCAGCGTATTTAACTTTTCCGCATCCATTCCTGACGAGGGGATGTTTCCGCTTAGCGAACTCAACCGAGCAGGATTAAAAAAGGCGGGATTAAAAATATCGGAGAAAGACATCTATAATCCGGGGCAAATTGGATTAGTTGACGCGTTGGTCCAGGTAAGCGGCTGTTCGGGTTCTTTTGTATCTCCAAATGGTCTCATCATTACCAACCACCATTGTGCATTTAGTGCCGTGCAGCTAGCGAGTTCGCCCGAATTCAACTATTTAAAAAAGGGCTTTGTCGCACACACCTATGAACAGGAGATCGAAGCCGAAGGGTTAACCATCCGGATTACCGAATCCTACGAAGATGTATCAGAAGAGATTTTAAGCGCGGTAGCTTCTATTAGCGATCCAGCAGAACGCATCAACATGATCAGTAAAAAGCGGTCTGAAATTGCGAAGAGAGCGGAAGAGAAGGATCCCACTATTAAGGCAGAAGTATCCGAGATGTTTATCGGCAAAAGCTATGTGCTCTTCCGTTACAAAACAATCGAAGACGTACGCCTGGTTTATGTCCCCAGACAAGATATCGGCGAATTCGGAGGTGAAACAGACAACTGGGTTTGGCCACGCCATACCGGTGACTTTTCTTTTTTACGGGCTTATGTAGCACCAGACGGATCGTCAGCGAAATATGCGAAAGAGAACGTGCCCTACCAACCTAAAAAACACCTTAAAGTGAACCCAAAGGGTGTCAATGAAAATGATTTTGTTTTCATCTTAGGATATCCCGGCAGAACATTTAGACATCGACCGGCACAATACATTGAATACCAACAAAAGTTTTTATTGCCTTATACGTCCGAACTCTATGATTTTCAAAACCAGCAAATGTTTGCAGTGGGAAAAGAAAATCCGAAAATGGAATTGGCGCTGGCAACACGCATCAAACGAAATGCGAACGTCATGAAAAATTATCGCGGTAAACTGAAAGGGCTTCAGAATCTGGATTTAGTGGGTGACAAACGAAAGGAAGACGAAACATTGACAAAATTCATTGCAAGCAAACCCGATCTCCAAGCGAAATACGGTACGTTGATGACTGATATTGACAAGCATTATCAAGCGGTATTTGAACTAGCACCTAAGGAACTTTGGTTCAATAATATCTATAGCAGTATGTCCCTACTTCGGATAGCATACACTGTACAAGATTTTAAAGAAGCTATTCTGAAGCAAAACGGCCTTAAAGCACAAGAAGAGGTGTTCGCGCTCAACATCAATCAATTAAAAGATTATCTTGATAACATCTACGGAAGCTACCACCTTACGGCCGATAAAAATATAGGTCGTCGCATGTTTGAGGACGCTTATCAGTTGGACGGCCCGAACCAGCTAGACTACTTTGCCAAGAAAAACTTTACTAATAAAGCGGAGGCCGGCGATTATATTGTTACAGCCTTAGACAGATCCAAACTTAACAGTAAAGAGGCGCTCTACGATACGATATTAAAAGACATCCAGTCCTTAAAGAACTATAGCGATGATCTACTGATAACCTCAAAGGAATTGGACAGTGAACGGGAAATATTCAATGCCGAGCAAAAGCGACGTGAGGGCATGTTGAACAGACTTATGGGAGATTACGTAGCCGTTAAAGAACAATACCAAGCAAAAAACTTTATTCCGGACGCAAACTCCACGCTACGCCTTACCTTCGGAAACATTAAAGGATATAGTCCAGCTGACGCAACCTATATGAGTCCGTTTACAACAATAAAAGGGCTTATAGAAAAAGGAAATTCAGGATTGCCCGAATATGAATATCCGGAAAGCATAAAAACGGCTTGGTTAGAAAAAAACTTTGGTGCGTACATAAAGAACGACCTTAATGACGTTCCGGTAAATATCCTCTATAATATGGATACGACTGGTGGAAACTCAGGTTCACCCATTATGAATGCACATGGCGAGTTAATTGGTGTCAATTTTGACCGTGCCTATGATGCGACCATAAACGATTTTGCCTGGAGCGAAGATTATAGCCGTTCCATCGGTGTGGATATTCGTTACGTATTGTGGATAGCCGACAAAATCGACAATGCACAATTTATTTTAAAGGAAATGGGGATTTAGCGACGAGCCACCTTCCGTATCTTCACGGCCAATACCACTGTGGCAATAATAAAACACACCACAGCAATAATAGTCATCGCTATCAAACCGCTATAGGTATGATAGTTTTCTCCGTGCTGGATAAACATAACCCTAAAAATGCGTAAATAGTGGGTGGACGGAATAACATCCGCAATAAGCTGCACCCAAGCCGGCATCAAACTAGACGGCCAGGTGAAACCACTTAAAATAAATGCCGGTGTTGCGATAACCATCAATATTTCCGTTGCTTTCAATTGAGATGGCAAAACGATACTCACCAAAACACCGATAAAACATACGGCCAACATAAACACGAATGTACATAACACAAACCACCAAAAGTCAGCATGCAGCGGCATCTCATACCATTTTCCAAATCCCCAATACAATATCAATATACCAATGGACATGAGGATATAAGGAATAATTTTGACAAAGATAAGTCCCACTGGATTCCGCATTCTCTGCGCTAATTCCTCAAAGGTGCCGTTTTCAAATTCGGAGGAAAAGGATAGTGCCAGTCCCAGAAGGAGCACCTGTTGCAATACGATAATCAGCACACCTGGCAGCATGAAATACAGGTAGTTCCCACTTCGGATATTCTGCCTGACCATGGTGGTTTTGAAAGGTTCGTATTGTTCGGCTGCAATCTTGGCAGGAACTCCTTGCTTCATCTGCGTCTCTATTTGTACGCCCGCTTTTAGCGTCATCGCACAAACATTCACCGCCATGGCAGCTGTATTGGAAGTCAGCGTGTTAGAACCATCCACAAAAACGGTGACTTCCGGAACCCGCTTTTGCTGGACACCTGCGGCAAAGCCTTTAGGGATATGCACAATAACCGTTGCGTCATGTTCAATAGCAATCTCCTTTGAATCAAACAGCGATGGCAGCATACGCACCACCTTGATGCTTTCGTTGTCGTTCATCATGTCCACAAAAGTAGCGCTCATTGGACTATTGTCCTCATCGACAACAATAATCGGCATTTCCGTCACTTTCCCTTGTTGATACACATGCCCTATCAATACACCATAGAGAATCGGTGCACCGATAAAGAGCATCATCAGCACGCTGTTGTTGAAAAAGAGCTTAAACTCGCGTTGAATAAGTTCGATAATTTTTTTCACGTTCTAATCCTTTCTATGGTGCTTGAAGAACAACCAGTGTCTTTGTTAACAAATCACTCACCTCTGCATGATCTTGAGGCATTACTTTAACCTCGAATACAGTGAGTTGGTTATCGTAGTCGGGATAAGCCGTAGAAATATTCGCATACGAGCTCAATGCTTTCATCGCAACTACCCTACCTTTGATTTCTTTATTATCCAAATAAGGTATATGCAGCGTAACCGCAGTTCCTCTATTTAATTTACCAACCCTATTTTCCGGTACTGTAAATCGAAAATAAGTCGTATTATTAATATAACCATTGATAACTGCGTATCCAGCAGTGGCGAGTTCCCCAACGTTTAAATTAACAGTCTCTACGCTCATATCCTGCGGAGCGATAAGGTATTTTTCCCGTGCGGCTATCTTAACCTCCGATACCGCCCCTAAAGCACGCTCTTTCTGACCTAATGCCATAACCTGCTGTTCGTAACGAGCACCATTCCGCGCCTCTTCTATTTCAGCTTGCGCGGCAAGGTATTGATTTTTCGCTCCTTGGTATTTGGCGTACGTTTCATCATATTGTTGCGGCGACACTAAACTGTCGCGCAATAAGTTTTTCAAACGATTGATAGATTTCTCGGCGAATTCATATTGCTCTTTGAGTCCGTCTACCTTAGCCTGCAATTGTACCAATTGCCCACGTGTAGCACCTTTTGTCGCCATATTATATTGTGCTTCGGCAGATTGTAGAGCTCCTTGTGCCTGCTCTGCTTTTGCATCTACTTCGGGTATATCCAATATCACCAACGTATCTCCTGCATGCACAAAATCTCCCTCTTGAACACGTATTTCCGCAACCTTTCCGGGAACTTTTGTCACAACCGTTATTTGTTCACGTTCTACTTTTCCTTCCAAAGGCTTCTCCCGAACTTCATTTTTACAAGCAAAAAATAAGAAAGCCAAAGGTATAAGGTATAACTGTTTCATTTCTATTCGTATATGGTTTGTAATAGTTTTCCTGATGTATGTAATAATTCCAATGCCACGGCGCGCTGTTGCAAGACATGGCTATAAAAATTAAGATGGACTTTATACCATTCATTTTCGGTTGCCAACAGTTCCGTTACATCAATCAAGCCAGCTTCATATTGCTTCGAAGCCATCTCCAAATTATTTTGGGCAACTTTTACCTGCTGGTCACCTACTTTCAATTTTTGATTGCTAGTGGTATAACTCACTTTGTTTTTATCCAGCAACAGATTTAATTTTTCCGTTGCGTCCAGAAGCTTCGTTTCATTGATGGCTTGATCTAATTGTACTTGCTTTACTTTATTTCGATGCTCCCCACCCTTAAAGATATCCCACCGCAACCCTACGCCAACCATCAAGTTAGGCCTGCCTCTTAAATGATTGGTAGAAAGGTCGATATCGCCTACTATCGGTTTATCTTTAATTGTTAAATTCGTATTATGAAGATTCAAATAGCTTGCCGAGCCAAATGCAAACACAGTGGGCAACGAAGCCCCTTTTTCCTTTTTATACAAGTACGCATAAGCTTTGGATGATGCATCCAATGCCTTTAATTCGGATCGTTCTTCCACGCCAGTTGGAACATCCGATAAATAGATGGGTGAAAGGTTATACAGTACCTCCTCCACCACGGATGCAGATAAATCTGTTTCCTGTTGTATTTTTTTGACCAATAACGCTCTATTACCCGCTAACTCGACTTTCTTTTCTTCCAGCTCTAATAGGGCGAGTTTTAGTTTGTCACGGTCGTACGGAATAGCCAAACCATTTTCGATGGCCTTGTTCACTTTCTCCTGCTCTTTTTTCAGTCTCCGCTCCGAATCTACAATCAATTTATCCACCTCGTTCAACAACATGAGTTGATCGAACGTGGCCGTAATTTCCTTCGCCATTCCCTCTTTTCCCGCTTCGGCTAAATAGCCTTGTGCCCTTGCCTTCTCTTGTAGTGCCCGTTCGCCATTGGGAATCTGCAATCCGGAAAAAATAACCTGTCTGATGGACACACCTGCATACGCAGCTTGCGAGCGGAGGTTGAAGTCCGTTGCGCCCTCAAATAGTCCCAGATTTAATACTGGCAGGTTCAATGTAGGAATGTCTAAGCTTCCATTGTTGTACATAAAGCCATACAAACCCGTTGCTGATACATGTGGTAGCTTATTAGCTTTCACTCCCTCCGCCTCCAGGTTGGCTTTATCTATTTCGTAGTTTTTGAGTCTCAAACCCTTATTGGTCTGAAACGACTGTTGAATAATTTCTTTTACTTTTGGATCTATGATGGATTGTGCTCGCCCCACTTGCTGGAAGATCACACCAAACATAATCAAGATACATCCCCATTTATTGCTCATAACATCTATTTATATTGCCAAACAAATATCCGGTTAATACGGATTACTATTTTTAAGATATCTTAAAAAAACAACATGGTATATACGAACAGGTTATCGTTGTGCTCTAATAACGCTCAATGTTTGTTGAGAAATCCCCAAATAAGAAGCGACATCCCCAAGTGGTGCCCGTAAAAGTATATCGGGATGCTGTTCCATTAATTTATGGTAGCGTTCTTGTGCTGTTTCAAATTGCAGACTCTGTAGTCGGGTAGAAAAGCCCATCAACGCCTGTAACAATATAGTTTGTATGAGTCTATTCATAGGTATGGAATGAGATGCAAGCTTCTCTATTGCATCAAAAGGGATAAGCGTAATAATCGAAGGTTCTAATGCCTCCATACCATACATCGACTTCCTGTGATAGAACACACTCTCTGTACCTGCAGCAAAAGTTTGTTCTGAAAAAAAATAATGTGTAATATTCTTGTTCGATTTATGATAAAACATCCGGACAAAGCCCTGCTCTATAAAAAATACACTCCGCGAGTAGTGGCCAGCATCTAAAATAACATCTTTTTTCGCATAGGTTTTTGTTATAGCAACACGTTCAACCTGCTTTAACAAGTCGTCCGTCAAACCGAATGTTGTCTTTAAATAGGGAATCAGCTGCATTCCCTAAAATAAGACTTTTTATGTAAAAAGTACTATACTTGCCGTCCAGCTTTATATTTAATTTCGAGGGCCAGTATAATATCTCTTTTTTTTCCTTCTATCAATGATAAGTTTCCAGCAACAAATACACCTTTTTTACCACTGTTACCGTTTGATATACCATATACCGTCGATTCGTCATCCGGATCGGATGCTCCTTCATAGCGATAAAGATGATCAATTTGGTAATTTTCAGCGTCGGCTAATATTTCGTCAAATTCTAAATTAAAATCGATGGTATATCCCATTTCTTTTAATTTAGCCAATGCTACATCCGTTGTTTCATAATTGTGTTTTGTTTCCATAATATATAAAGTTTGTCCTTATCCAATATTTACTAAGATAACACGTCAAAGGGCTGTTCTGTTTTTGCATTTTTTTGGTAGCTTTGAATATCTTTGTAAAACTAGGTCGCAAAAACAGTTATGGCATACCCTATACCCGAGCCTCAACACACTCCCGGAAAAGCATTTGAAAGGTTAATGACCATTTTGGACACCCTCCGTATTGCCTGCCCGTGGGATCGAAAACAAACTATGGAATCCTTACGACATCTCACCATAGAAGAACTTTATGAGTTGACCGATGCGATTCTCGAAAAAGATTATAACGAGATAAAAAAGGAGCTTGGTGACGTTATGCTACACCTTCTTTTCTATGCCAAGATCGCCGATGAACGACAGCAGTTCAATATCGTAGACGTACTGAATGCCATCTGTGACAAGTTGATTGTCCGACATCCACACATTTATGCGGATACCCAGGTTGAGAATGAGCAAGATGTCAAAAACAATTGGGAAGCTATCAAATTAAAGGAGGGAAACAAGTCTGTTCTGTCCGGTGTTCCCAAAGGGTTGCCTGCTCTTGTAAAGGCCTACCGTATCCAAGATAAAGTACGAGGTGTTGGCTTTGATTGGGATGATAAAACAGAAGTTTGGAAAAAAGTCGAGGAAGAGCTCGCAGAATTTAAAAACGAGTTTAACCTTGCGAGTGACACAGTGGTTAACCAAGAGAAAGCCGAAGCAGAGTTTGGCGATCTGCTTTTTTCTTTAATCAATTACGCCCGTCACCTCGGTATAAACCCCGAAAATGCGTTGGAGCGTACCAATAAAAAATTTATACAGCGATTTAGTCATTTGGAAAAACGAGCTACGGAAAACGGTCAAAATCTTAAAGAAATGACCTTGGAAGAAATGGATGTGTATTGGAACGAGGCGAAAAAATTATAGACAAAAAACCACTCATCACAGCTCATCGCAATCCAAAGTATCTACTTTAACAAACAGTTTTTGAAACTGCTCCATCTGTTTGCCGTCATAGGTTATATGATGGACGAGGTGATTTGCACTATTCCACCAACCATAAACGAGTACATAATCAAACGCAAGGTCCAACCTATCGTCACGTTCCATAGTGGTTTGGTAGTTATACCATAAATACTCCGGCGTACTATTATTTTTCATCTGTCCCTTTACCACTTGTTTGTACGCTTCTAACAAATCATCCCCTCCATTAGACAAGGCTACGGCATATTGTCTTGCATCTGTCCCCTCCTTCACAGCCGTTATTAAAGATTGAACATCTTGTTTTGCATTTTTTTCAGCTTTTTTTAGAGCAGCCGTCTCTTCCAGATAACGAATCACATCCTTTTTTAATTGGAGAAAATAATTCGTTTGGACAATTTCTAAATTTGCCACATGGTGTATCACACTGTCATATCGTACCCGAAGTTCCTCCATAGTTCCTTTATCAGAAACATAATAACTTGTACGGAAAAGACAGTAGGTGTCAGCAAGCTCTTTTGCTGTATATTTCTTACTGTCGTAATGACCCGTATAGGTACATAGCTCATCATCGAATGTCCAGGTTCTTGTCTGCGCAACCGCAAAACTTATCGCAGACAATAAAATGAACGTTGCTATTGAAATTCGTTTAATCTCTATAATCTCCATTTAAGAAACTAATATAACGACCTTGCCTTTAATTACCAATTAATCCGTAAATTCGCGACATGAAAGAAACTGTTGTTAGCGGTATCAGAAGTACCGGCAAGTTACATTTAGGCAACTATTATGGAGCGTTGAGCAATTTCGTCAAAATGCAGCACGAATACAACTGCTTTTTCTTCATTGCAGACTTGCATTCTTTAACTACGCATCCTACTCCCGAGCACCTCAACCGTACGGTAAGGGAAGTTGTAGTGGAATATCTAGCCGCGGGCATCGATCCCGAACAGTCCACTATATATGTACAATCAGATGTCCCCGAAGTGGCGGAACTCTATCTATATATGAACATGAATGCCTATTTAGGCGAGTTGGAACGGGCAACTGCATTCAAAGATAAAGTCCGTGCGAATCCCGACAATGTCAATGCTGGGCTATTAACCTACCCGGTATTGATGGCATGTGATATTTTGATTCATCACGGCACCAAGGTTCCCGTTGGGAAGGACCAGGAACAACATTTAGAAATGACCCGTACGTTTGGTAGCCGTTTTAATAGATTGTATAACGTCGAATACTTTAAAGAAGCTTTTGCTTTTTCTTACAGCGATAAATTGGTTAAAATTCCGGGGCTGGATGGTAACGGAAAAATGGGCAAATCAAATGGTGAAGCTAGCTGCGTGTACCTGAGTGATTCTCCTGAGGTTATCCGTAAAAAAGTAATGCGTGCTGTCTCCGATTCGGGTCCTACAGAAATGAACCAAGCCAAGCCGGAACCGATACAGAACTTATTTGATTTAATGAAAGTGGTTTCGACAGCGGATACCTTACAACACTTCGAAAACCTGTACAACAAATGTGAAATCCGTTATGGTGATTTCAAAAAACAGCTCGCCGAAGATATGGTCTTAGCTACTGAGCCCGTCCGTTCTCGCATTCAGGAAATTTCAAACGACGACGAATACGTCAAAAAAGTAATTCGTATGGGGGCTGAGAAGGCTAGTGAAAGTGCACGTAAAACCATGAAGGAAATTCGAGAAATCATTGGTATCAAAAAGTTGTATTAAAAATTGAGTTCAGCGATTCTTGGTTCATTTTTTGTAACCAAGAACTTGATAATTCATCATTCAAAACGCATCATTTATAATTTGTCATTCGTTCAATATGCACATAGCCATTGTAGGAAATATAGGAGCAGGAAAAACGACCTTAACAGAGCTGATCGCACGTCATCTTAATTTTGAAGCGCAATTTGAAGCCGTAGAAGACAATCCTTATTTGGAGGATTTCTATGCAGATATGAAACGATGGGCATTTAACCTACAAATATTCTTTCTAAACAGCCGTTTTAGGCATATCGTAGATTTGCAGAACCGAGGTATCCATATGGTTCAAGACCGAACGATATACGAAGATGCTTATATTTTTGCGGAGAACCTCTACGACATGGGATTGATGAGTGCGCGCGATTTCGAGAATTATAGCAATATTTTTCAAAGTATCGTTCATTACATCAAACCTCCTGATTTATTGATTTACTTAAGAGCTTCGGTACCAACACTGGTTAGTAACATCCAAAAAAGGGGACGCGATTACGAGTCGGCTATCCGCTTAGATTACCTATCCAAACTCAACGAAAAATACGAAAAATGGATAGGCAATTACACCGATGGCAAATTATTGATTTTAGACAAAGACAATCTCGATTTTGCTAATAAGCCCGAAGATTTAGGCCATATTATCCAAAAAATTGAAGCCGAAATGTTTGGACTATTTTAGCCATCCTTACAACAATCCTTCATCACGAAAGCTGAGATAGGAGGTATCCGTGAAGATGATATGATCGTTCACCCGTATATCCATCAGTTCTGCGGCCGCAACGATTCTTTTCGTAATTATTTTATCCGCATTACTGGCTCGTAACGTACCTGATGGATGATTGTGGATCAAGATAATAGAGTTTGCCTGGGCCTGCAATGCAAATCGCAGAATCACCCGTATATCCACTGGCGTCGCATCATTGCCCCCACGCCCTATTATTTTCCTATCCAACAATTTGCAACCTGTATTTAAGTAAAGCACCCAAAACTCTTCATGAGGCAAATCTTGTATATACGCTCTGAAATAATCGTAAACCTTCTTGCTGCTGTTCAAAACGGGAATTCGTTCAGGTTCTATTTCCTTCCGACGACGTCCTAACTCCAAGGCAGCGATGATGCTAATGGCCTTTGCCTCCCCTATACCACGGTAACGGCAAAGATCATGTACTTCCAATCTCGAAATATTATTTAGATTATTCTGGACATCGGATAGTATCCTGCGACAGAGCTCAACAGCTGTTTCCTTTCTTGAACCAGAGCCAATCAGGATCGCCATCAGTTCCGCATCTGACAACGCTCTTCTCCCTTGTT
Source organism: Sphingobacterium arenae (assembly GCF_014692505.1). Taxonomy (GTDB): domain Bacteria; phylum Bacteroidota; class Bacteroidia; order Sphingobacteriales; family Sphingobacteriaceae; genus Sphingobacterium; species Sphingobacterium arenae. The sequence goes on from NZ_JACNYK010000002.1 coordinate 874,355, forward strand.
CCAATAATTTTTCCCGTGGGCGGTCCGCTTCTGACCATTCCCGAATAATTAGTTTTTCCATGCCAACAAGTATATAATGGTACGCTAAATTTACTACTTTTTTTAGTAAAAACAAATCTTCCCAATACGCATTAACAATTCTTAACCGATTCGAGACGCGCATTTCGTGCAGAAATTTTATCTTTGCAATTCCATATAAATATTAACACGATGAGTAAAGCGATTATCAAGACAGAAAAAGGCGATATGACCGTGCAGTTTTACACGGAAGACGCTCCTAATACGGTAGCCAACTTTATTAAATTGGCAAAATCTGGTTACTACGACGGTCTAGCGTTCCATCGGGTCATTCCTGATTTTGTTATTCAGGGAGGTTGTCCGAATACACGAGAGGGAGCTACGGGTATGCCCGGTACCGGAGGTCCTGGTTACAAAATCGACTGTGAATTAACTGGCGAGAATCAATATCACGACCGTGGTGTACTATCGATGGCACACGCAGGTAGGAATACAGGTGGTTCACAATTCTTTGTTTGCCACAGTCGCAACAACACGGCCCATTTAGATCGAAACCACACCTGCTTTGGTAAAGTGATTGAGAACGTAGACGTCGTGGATGACATCCGCCAAGGAGACCGCATTTTAGCAGTGGAAGTTATTGAAGAATAAGACACAAACAGACATGAACTTAAGAGCTTTAGTATCAGTTACCGGAAAACCGGGGCTTTTTAAATTGATCGGACAGAGTAAAACTGGTTTTATCTTAGAAACCCTAGACGATAAGAAAATTAAATCTACTGTCAACCTATCCACAACCAAGATGGCCACTTTGGAAGATATTACCATCTATGGCGAGGAGGACGAAATACGGCTATTGGATGTATTCGAAACCATGAAAGAAAAAGGTGGCGATACGCCCGATAGCAAAGATGGGAAAGCGTTACGCGCATTCTTTCGCGAAGTCGCACCAGGACACGACGAATCAAGAGTATACGCCTCTGATATGAAGAAAATTATATCTTGGTACAATATTATCAAAGAGCTCCCTCTATTTAATGAGGAGGCACCAGAACCGATCGAACAATAGAAATAAGTAGGAGGCGCGACCACGCGTCTCCACTGCTATCAAAATAACCGCATTTGTGCATCGCGATTGGGCCTCTCAAATAAATCCGTACGTAAAACGGGATAAGCCTGTAATCCCATATACTTTTTAACCGCTACCTTGAATAGTTGCCGTATCCCTTCTGCGGTTTCTCCATCCCCCCGAATCCTTCTGCCCCATTGACTATCGTTGAGTTTACCACCATGGCAAGCTTCTATACCATGTATGATCTTTTCCGCCCCATCAGGATAATTTTTGTAAACCCAGTCTGTAAAGATATCTGCTATCGCTCCGTTTAGGCGTACAATGGTATAACTAGCCCATTTGGCCCCTACATCTGCTGCACGTTTTATCAATGCCGGCATCTCGTCGCTATTTATTCCCGGCACGATGGGAGCAATCATCAAGGAGACGGGGATATTTTTCTCCGCCAATTTTTCAATCAGCTTTAGTCTTGCTGCCGCCGTCGCAGTCCGTGGTTCCATCTTTCTTCTTACCTCCTCGCGCAAACTATTGATCGTGACCGACACACTAACTAACCCCAAATCAGCAAGAGCTGCCAATATATCCAAATCGCGTAACATAAGCACGTTCTTACTGATGAGTGAAACGGGATGTTTATAAACTAGGAAAGTGGATAGCAGCTGACGGGTAATTTTCAATTTCCGTTCGATAGGTTGATAGCAATCGGTATTTCCCGACATAAAGATGGGTTCGGGTAGATAACTCTTTCGATCAAATTCTTTTTCCAGTAATTCCACCGCATTATACTTCACCAAGATCTTTCGTTCAAAATCCAATCCTGCACTGTATCCCCAATATTCGTGCGAATTTCGGGCGTAGCAATAAATACACCCATGCTCACAACCCTGATATGGATTTAAGGACCGATGGAACCCCAAGTCCGGACTATTTACCTTGGACAGAATCGTTTTTGGATAGGTCGCGATAATCTTTGTGGAATCTGATGATAAAAAGGCTTCATCCAATCCCTCTATAAATTCTTGTACATAGCGTTGTTCATAAAATTTATTGTTGGGATTTATTTGTGCACCTCTTCCTTTAAAATATTCTTCTTCTGATTGATTCAAATCCATAAACAAAAATACTAAAAATATTAGTTTTTCTATTTATTTTTTTTCAGACTTCGAATCTCTTCGCGCAAAGATAACTGATGTCGCTATCGCAGGCTCCTATCCGTTTATGACAAACGCATATCAATTGTTCACCTACCGCTCGACTAACTCCTTGACGGTATCACCATATCTATCCACCTTATCCGCCTCTATTTTGGTTAGTCGATGCCACCTTTTAAACGTGTTGATAAAAACAACTAACATCAATACCATCGCTAATAAAGCCAATGATGCCAGTAGGTATTGTCCTTGCGGCAAATAGATATAGCGAACCTGTTCATAGCCTGCCCAGAATGTGATGATAGCCATAAACACACCCGGTATCGCAGCGCAAAGCGCATACTTCCCTCGGTTAATACGGATCAGCATCGTCGTACAAACGATAAGCCCACAAGCCGCGAGCAACTGGTTACTTATACCGAATAACGGCCATATACTGCTTACGTTTCCCGTATAAACCAAATATCCCCATGAAAATGTAAAGATCAAACTACAGATAATAATACCGGGCATCCAGTTCTTGTCATTAAACTTAGGCATTACCGTACCCAACATTTCCTGCAAAAAGAATCGCCCTACTCGCGTACCCGCATCTATTGCTGTTAAAATAAAAACAGCTTCAAACATGATAGCAAAATTGTACCAATACGCCATCACATCGTCCATAAATGGTATTTTATTAAAAATATGTGCCATACCCACAGCCAATGAAACCGCTCCACCCGTTCTCCCATGCAAGTCCACTCCTATTTTCTCACTGAAATGTGCTAAGTCTACGGGTTGCAAATGCGGATGAGCAGCAATAAAGGATTCATACATTTCTTTTGGGGTGTTGATAGCAAAGTAATCTCCCGGAACTAATGTACAAGCCGCAATCAATGCCATTAATGCCACAAACCCCTCCACCAGCATGGCACCGTAACCTACGAAAAGAATTTCTTTCTCATTGGTCAACATCTTCGGTGTTGTTCCGGTCGCGATTACCGCATGAAAACCAGAAATTGCACCACAAGCAATCACAATAAAGATAAATGGTAAAACAGGCCCTCCGATTACCGGTCCACCACCGTGGATAAACGATGTAATGGCGGGCATTTCGATGGTAGGTTGCACGAAAATAATCCCTATAGCCAGCATGAGAATCGTACCGATTTTCAAATAAGTCGATAAATAATCTCTCGGAACCAGTAACAACCATACGGGAAGAACCGATGCTAAAAAACCGTATATCGTGATGGCAATGGATATCGTTTCTACCCGCCAATGGAACAGGCTGCTGATAGCAGCAATCTGCATCAATTCATGTCCGCCGATAATACTGGCAATCAATAATATCCCGCCAATAATACTCGCTATCGTAACGCTATTTTTCCGATAGCGCATAATTAACCCCATGAGAATCGCAATCGGCATCGTGGCAATAACAGTGAATAAAGACCAAGAAGCTTCGTGCATCGCACTGATGCAGGCCAACGATAACCCCGCCAAGGTCAGAATTAAAATAAACAGCACCGCAAAACCTGTTATTAAACCGGTACCTTTGCCAATTTCCTTACCCGCTATCGTAGCCAGGCTTTCCCCTTTATGTCTTACGGAAGCAAAAAGGACCACCATATCGTGTACTCCTCCCCCAAGCACACAGCCGATCAAAATCCACAGGGTTCCCGGAAGATAACCGAATTGGGCTGCTAAGACAGGTCCTACTAGTGGACCCGCTGCTGCAATAGCCGCAAAATGGTGTCCAAAAAGAACATTTTTGTTGGTAGCCACATAATCTTTGCCATCGGCAAATTCCACTGCAGGCGTAACATTCTTTGCATTGAGGCGTAACACTTTATTCGCCATAAAAATCCCATAAAAGCGATATGCGATTGCAAATAATAATAGTGCGACAAACACTAGGGTAAGGGCATTAACGCCGTTTAAATATTCCATTTATATTTATTAAAAAAGGATTATAACTGTGAAGGCAATATTAAATATTTTTATTTACAAATCAAATTTGAGTTTGATTATAAAAACAGCTGCATCAGCTACTTTAAAACCATTTACTGTCTATCGTGTTTTATAGTTAATCCTTATACAGTTAACGTCCTTTATAGAAAAAATATGGCAAAACTTATAGCAGATCAACTTGTAGAAACCATAGCACAGGCCGGTATTAAACGTATTTATGCAGTCGCTGGCGATAGTCTAAATGAAGTAAATGACGCCGTGCGTCGATCTAATGACATTGAATGGATCCACGTACGGCACGAAGAGACGGGCGCATTTGCTGCGGCGGCGGAAGCCGAACTTAACGGTATTGCTTGTTGTGCAGGAAGCAGCGGCCCAGGACATGTACACCTGATCAATGGATTGTATGAGGCACAACGCAACAATGTTCCGGTATTGGCCATTGCTTCAACTTGTGCAACCGACGAATTTGGCACAGGTTATTTTCAAGAAACAAACACGATAAAACTTTTTGCAGACTGCAGTGGTTATAACGAAATTGCTACGACTCCTAAACAGCTTCCGCGCATGTTGCAAGCAGCTTTACAGCACGCGCACGCCAAGGGAGAAGTAGCTGTTTTGGGATTTCCGGGGGATCTCAGTAAAGAAAAAGCGGAAGAAAGTAGTGTCACTCCCTACCTTTTAAAACAACGTCCGGTTTTCCGACCTGCCGATAATGAGTTGCACGAACTGGCCCAAAGATTAAATAAAGCGACTAAAATCACGATTTTCTGTGGGTTTGGTGCGATAGAAGCACATCCAGAAATCGTCGCTCTGGCCGGTTTACTAAAATCACCTGTGGCTTACTCCTTTCGCGGCAAAATGGGCATACAGTATGACAATCCCTATGAAGTGGGGATGACTGGCTTACTCGGATTACCCTCAGCCTTTTACGCGATGCACAATGCAACGTTGTTATTACTCCTTGGAACGGACTTTCCCTATAAGGAGTTTATGCCAGATGATCTCGAAATTATACAAGTGGACAAACGCGCGGAGCGTCTGGGACGCAAGGCTAAGGTGTCTTTGGGCTTGGCAGGAAACATAAAAGATACATTGGAAGCATTACTCCCTTTAATAGAAGAAAAAAAGGATGATGCATTCTTGCAAAAACAATTAGAGAAATATCAGGATGTCAAGAAGTCACTTCGCACCTATGTGGAAGATACCGGTAAGCAACACGCCATATCGCCAGAATTTTTAACCGATACCATTAATAGATTAGCCCATGACGACGCCATTTTCACCGTGGATACGGGGATGTGCTGTGTGTGGGGAGCACGATACTTACACGCTACAGGAAAACGAATATTATTGGGTTCATTCACGCACGGATCGATGGCCAATGCATTACCGCATGCCATCGGAGCTGCTTTAGCTAGACCAACGCAACAGGTTATAGCACTGTGTGGAGACGGGGGGTTGTCTATGATGATGGGCGATCTAGCTACCGTGGTGCAATATAAGCTCCCTATAAAAATAGTGGTTTTCGACAACCGATCGCTAGGTATGGTCAGATTAGAGATGCAGGTTGAGGGACTGCCAGACGGTGAAACCGACATGTACAATCCTGATTTTGCCAAAATAGGTGATGCCATGGGTATGAACAGCTTTACAATAGATTCCCCTGATGAAGTGGAAGTCACACTACAAAATGCATTTGCTGTTAACGGACCGGCCTTGATTCATGTATATACCAATCCCGATTCACTTGCCATGCCTCCAAAGATAGAATTTGAGCAGTTAAAGGGAATGGCATCTTCCCTGGGTAAGATGATGCTCCACGGTGATTTTAAAGATGTTGCCAATATCATTAAAAGCAATTATAAGCATCTTAAAGATGTGTTTTAGACAACGTTCTGTTTATTCCATTACGGAATATTCAATAAAGCATGCTGCGAAGCCGTAAAAATATGACGAAATACAATATTCAATTCGTTCTCACGCTGTGCGCCAGCAATGCCTGTATAGGGGAACAAATTCACCGTCCCGATCCGGACATCGTCTGCAAGTTCTCTACTTATTGTCGTTATTTCTTCCAAAAACTCTTTTTCAGGCGCTCTCTTATTCCAAGTTTCTTCCATGAGCTGATAAAGACGGTCACGTTTTTCCTCAAAAGCATGTCTTACCGTATCGACCTTCTTAAACAATATTTTTCCTTTCTCCACAGCCCACTCCGGATCAGATGCTTTAATTAGAAGTTGTTTTTCAAAAAGATCAAGAAACCGCCGAAACATTCCGATATAATTTACAGCTAATGTACATTCGGCAAAAGTCATAAACGGATAATAAAAAACGGGTTCTTCACTTACGCGCTTATCGGGATGTAGATCAAAAGCGCGTTCTTCCGAAACTTTCAATTCGCTAATAGAAAAACTATGGCTTGCCGTACATTCCAATCCAAATGTATCCCAATCGTAGTGGATAAGCACATCCTCCCGATCTATAAAAAAGGAACGATAAACAGGATACCCAGTCGCGTCAATAACAGGCTTTCCATCTTCGTATATCCAAGCATTTAAGGTAAAATGCGTTAAATGAGGAGCTCCCGTAGCATATTTCCACGCTCCACTGATGATAAAACTATTTCCCGTTTTATCGGCTCTTCCGGAAGGTTTACCGCTCCCGCCCCAACAAACTTTATTCTGTTTGAAAATTGTTTCCGCCAACGTCGAATCAATAAATCCAGCAAACATATTTGCACCGGCGCAAAGCGTTACAGTCCAGCCGAAGCCACCGTCGGCGTAAGCCAACTCTTCCAGTAGCCGGCAACCTTCAATCAATTTCGCATTTCGTCCTCCGTAAACTTTGGGCACCCATAGATTAAACCAGTTTTGCTGATATATCAGTTCCAAAAGCTCGGGAGTCAACGCTTTTCGTTGGATGCTTTCACGAATGGAATCTTTAATAAGGTAACGGCTTTCTGTATTAAGCATCATGAGTTTCAAATTGAGTAGACATTATTTTCTTCCATTTCATATAGCCCGAAATCGCCACAATAAATAGGAATATCGTTAGACACGCAAAGAGATAAAGTTCCTTATAGAATAATAAGGGAACAGCGACAAAGTTACTTATATTTAGTAGTATCCAGTTTTCAATTTTACGTTTAGCAAGCAGCCACATCCCGGCCCAGGCCGTGCTGGATACAAAGGCGTCCATGATCGGGACATCCGAATCCGTAAAGTAAGTCAAAAAACCGAACAACAGGAAATAGCCACCGATGACGATAGCTGCGACGAGCGACCAATCGCGTGTATTACATTTGGTTATATATATCTGCTGCTTGTTGTGGCTACTGTATTTCCAATACCATAAGCCGTACACGCTCATGATTAAATAATATGCATTCAGCAGGATCTCGGCATATAATTTCGCCATGTATAACACCGAGATAGTCAGGCAAATGCCAACAATGCCAAAAAAATAATTTGATATTTTGTTCCGACGAGATAAAAGTACTTGTACAACACCAAAAAGCACCGCTAATCGTTCTAACCAAGAAGTTTGAAGGAATCCGTTTTGTAGTTGTTCAATAAATTCTGATATCTGCATGCTGCTATAAGTATATAATGGGGAAATTGTCTCCACTTATGCGTACTTGCCTACTAAACCAGAATAGATATCATCCCTACGCCAGCATTACCCGGATCAGGTTCATCCCGAAAACAGAACGGGATTGGGTATATTCTCAGCCTTGTAAGTCAAGCGATTCGCAAATCGCTTGGAAAAGCACCCCATAAGTATATTTAGCTTACGCTAACTGTAAAGCTTCGCTCGACCGACGTCTAACCTCTTCGCATAAAGTCGGATCGTCATTTAAATTCTTGCCCCATGATGGAATAAGTTCACGAAGCTTTTTACGGTATTCATCCGATTTTGCTCTTTCGGGGAAACAACGTTTCAAGAGGTTAATCATGATGGGAACAGACGTAGATGCGCCTGGAGAGGCCCCCAGTAAGGCCGCTATAGAACCATCGCCGCTGGATACTACCTCCGTACCGAATTCTAAGATTCCTCCATGCTTCGGATCTTTTTTTATAACCTGCACGCGTTGCCCAGCCACCTCCACTTTCCAATCCTTCAGTTTTGCCGTGGGCATGAATTGTTTCAAGGCGTCCAATTTATCCGAAGGGCTTTTCATGACCTCCGTAATCAAATATTTTGTCAAATCCAGGTTGTGTAAACCTGCCGAAATCATCGGTTTGATATTCGATAGCTTAATCGAGGCCGGTAGGTCAAAATACGAACCTTTTTTTAAGAATTTGGTCGAAAATCCAGCATATGGGCCAAACAACAAGGCTTGCTCACCATCAATATAGCGGGTATCCAAGTGAGGGACAGACATGGGCGGTGCGCCTACCGAAGCCTTTCCGTATACCTTAGCATGATGCTTCTCTATAATCTCTTTGTTCGTGCAACGCAACCATTGGCCGCCCACCGGAAATCCGCCGTAGCCCTTCGCTTCAGGAATACCCGATTTTTCCAGAAGGAGCAACGAACGTCCTCCCGCGCCGATGAACACAAATCTTGCTTTTATTTTACGTTTATCACCGGTGTTCATATCTTTGGTTTCGACTTCCCAACGCCCGTCATCTTCACGTTCTATATCACGTACTTCTTGATTTAGGGAAAGCGTGATATTATCTTTTGTTTGTAAGTAACCGACTAAGTCGCGTGTCAGCGTACCAAAGTTGACATCGGTTCCGATATCCATGCGCGTCGCAGCCATCGGCTCGTGATGAGCACGGTCTTCCATCATCAGGGGAATCCACTCCTTCAATACAGATTTATCTTCTGTATATACCATCCCTTTAAATAAATTTTCTTTTTCCATCGCGTTGTAGCGTGTACGCAGAAATTTCACGTCCTTCTCACCAAAGACGGCACTCATGTGGGGTACTTGGCGGATGAATTCAGTCGGATTTTTTAAGATACCCTTTTCAACCAAATAGGCCCAAAATTGTTTAGAAATCTCAAATTGCTCCGCAATATTAATTGCCTTGTCTATTTTAACACTACCATCGGGTTGTTCGGGCGTATAATTTAATTCGCATAAAGCAGAATGCCCTGTGCCGGCGTTATTCCAAGCATCTGAACTTTCGGCTGCTACCACGTCCAGTCGCTCAATGATTTCGATGTTGATGTCAGGACTTAACTCATTGATTAAGGTTCCCAATGTAGCGCTCATAATCCCCGCTCCAATCAACACGACATCGACTTCAGAATTTTTAGCTTTTTTACCCATAGTTTCAAAATTGCGTACAAAATTAACATTCAAATCGGTTATAACCGAATGAAAGTGTCAAAATTCTTTCATTATTCTTGATATTTTTTTAACAGTCGATATCATTTCTAACAAAAAAAATAAAAACCCATGAATAGTTATATTCATGGGTCGCCATATTTGTATACAGATTTTTTGTATCGTTACTGCTGAGGTTGCGCGCTTTGTTCTTCTTGTAGCTCTAGCAAAACGCCATCTAACTCGCCTTTTACTTTTTCGCTGTTTTGATAAGCATACATAATTTGTTCAAATTTCTGTATATCAATTCCCTCTTCTTTTATAGCTTCTTGAATATCTCCGCCAATTTCGTCTTGAATTTTCATTATTTTTTCAAAAGCATTATTGAACATTTTCTGATCTTCGGCACTTTCATTTTGGATACCTTCCTCTGAATTTTCCTTTGCTTGCGCCATCGTATTAAACTTTTCTACTGTTAAACCCTCTTCTTTGACCGCGTTCGCCATACTTTCGCGCACTCCCATTTGTATAGCTTCCACTTTGGAGCTTGCTTTTACAAACGATATTAGTTCTTCTTTTTGGAAATCCTCTTTCAATTCCGGTTCTTGCGTGGGGCTGGGTGCCTGCGCCATCGCTCCAAGGCCAACCGTCACCATCACGGCTAATAAAATTACTTTTAGTTTCTGCATAATAAATTTACTTCTGTTCATACTCATTTCGTTTTTCGAAAACTCCATATATATAAAACGCATACAAATGATATTATTGCCTAAACTCGGATTTATATAGAAAAATATAGTCTAATTAAACCTCGATTTGCTTCCAACAGTTAAAAAAGAACCGGGCGAAAGCAAGAGACACATTTTAGTTCATTTAAAAATTCATTTCGTGAATGCAAAGCATTTTATTTAGGTTTGTCAAATATTAAAAAAGGATACTGGAATCATATAGAATGGATCCAACATGTTGCCATCATCATTAAACACACAGGAAAAGAATATGGCAATCATCGAAGGCTCCATCTAGCATATAAAACCGCCTACAGCAGTATGAATGCCTTTAAAAATGTACACAGTAATGAACAAACAAAAAATAAACAGATGAAATTATTAGCAGGCAAAACAGCTCTAGTAACAGGAGCATCAAAAGGCATCGGTAGAAAAATAACCGAAGTTTTTGCTCAGCACGGAGCAAATGTTGCGTTTACCTATTTATCCTCTGTCGAAAAGGGAGAAGCCTTAGAGAAAGAATTACAAGTTTTTGGTACACGGGTAAAAGGCTTTCGTTCGGATGCATCAAAATTTGACGAAGCAGAAAAATTAATCGAAGATATTGTCGCGGAATTCGGAACAATCGACGTGGTTGTTAACAATGCAGGGATTACAAAAGATGGCTTGCTGATGCGTATGACGGAGGAAAACTGGGATGATGTTATGAACGTTAATCTAAAATCCATTTTCAACGTGACCAAAACCGCCTCGAAAATTATGATGAAAAACCGCAAAGGGTCTTTTATCAACATGAGCTCGGTTGTTGGTGTACAGGGGAATGCCGGACAAGCAAATTACGCTGCTTCCAAAGCGGGAATCATCGGTTTTTCTAAATCTGTAGCGAAAGAACTCGGTTCTCGGAATATCCGTACGAATGTGATCGCTCCAGGGTTTATCCGTACGGAGATGACAGACGTGCTTGATCCGAAAGTCGTTGCGGGATGGGAGGCGAATATCCCGTTAAAACGTGCCGGAGAAGCAGAAGATGTAGCCAACGCCTGTCTATTTTTAGCGTCTGACTTATCCGCGTACATCAATGGGCAAGTTTTGCCGGTTGACGGAGGAATGCTGTAAAGATAAGCTAACATAGTGGGCTTTCGGATGTCCACACGATGCGAATGTAAAAAAATGTTAAAGTCCTTGACATCCATGTCAAGGACTTTTTATTTTAGTACCATATTATCAAAACCAACTCATTTTTAAAATTTTTATTTATGCTAAAGAGTCGAATAATCTGTTTATTGGGCATGATTTTGGCATCGCAGACTGCCTTAACCCAAAGCCTACAATTGTACACCACCTATCCAAAGGTTTCGGTATCTCCAGGGGAGATCATCGACTACAATGTGGAACTAATCAACAACAGCTCGTCTACACGAAACGGAAGAATCAGCCTTCAAAATCTGCCAAAAGGCTGGGATTACGAAATGAAGTCAGGAAACTATACTGCGGAGGAGATCTCCGTTTTACCAAAAGAACGGAAATCGCTTAACTTAAAGGTCATTGTACCTTCCAAAATAGAAAAAGGGCAGTATCGATTCCGACTGGTTGCACAAGGCGAATCGTCCTTACCGCTGACCGTTGATGTCACCACAGATGGCAAAACATCATCGGAATTCAACAGTCCGCAAACCAATATGGAGGGGTCAGCAAAATCAACTTTTACCTTCAATGCTTCTTTGTTAAACCGTTCTTCGGATGCACAGGTATATCGTCTCGGTGCCAATCTGCAGCCGGGATGGGGAGCAACATTCAAAGTAGACGGAAAACAGGTATCATCTGTTAATATAGAAGGCAACCAACGAAAAGATATCTTAATCGAAATCCTTCCTCCAGAAAGTGTCAAAAAAGGAAAATATACGATTCCGCTATTTGCCCAAAGTCCTCTCAATCAGTCGGATCTTTCTTTGGAAGTCGTCATTACGGGCTCCTATGAAATACAACTGACGACGCCGGAGGGGCTATTGAGCACAACAGCAACTGCCAATCGAAACAAATCGATCCAATTTCTGGTTAAAAATAATGGTAGTTCCGATCTGAGTCAAATTAATCTCAATGCCTCCGCCCCTTCACAATGGGAAGCCCATTTTGAGCCTAGCCGGATCAGCAGCCTCAAAGCCGGCGAGAGCCAAACCGTTACAGCGATCATTAAACCCGCTAAAAAAGCCGTTGCAGGGGACTACCAAATGACATTGGATGCAAAAAATAACGAAACAAGCGACAGTGTTAAATTCCGCGTAACCGTTGAAACTTCATTATTATGGGGTTGGGTAGGGATTTTGATTATCGCTATAGCCGTGGCACTGGTTTATTTTTTGATCCGTAAATATGGAAGGAGATAAAATGGATAACCCTATTATTCGTGTACGGCAACTAACGAAAAAGTATGGGGATTTCACGGCGGTAGATCATTTGGATCTTGACATTGCAACCGGTGAGATTTTTGGATTATTGGGTCCAAACGGCGCCGGAAAATCGACCACGATCTTGATGCTTCTCGGTCTAAGTGAACCAACATCAGGCGAAATCGAGGTTTGTGGAACCGACCCCATTCGGTCGCCCATCGCTGTCAAACGCCTAGTGGGATACCTTCCCGACAACATTGGTTTTTACGAGAGCTGGACAGCACTGGAGAATCTGGTATTGACCGCGCAATTGAATGGAATTTCTTATACGGAAGCTCAACGACGTTCCCTTTCCTTATTGGAAAAAGTGGGGCTTCGAGACGTTGCTGAAAAAAAAGTAGGTAAATTTTCCAGAGGGATGCGGCAACGGCTCGGCTTGGCTGACAGTTTGATAAAAAACCCAAAAGTATTGATTCTGGACGAGCCGACCTTAGGATTGGATCCGATGGGCGTTAAAGATTTTACCTCGTTGATATTGCGTCTAAGCCGGGAAGAGAAGCTGACGGTCTTGCTATCCAGTCATCAGCTTTATCAAGTACAGCAAATCTGCGATCGTGTCGGCTTGTTTATACAAGGCAAATTGGTTGCTGACGGTTCTATTCATGACTTAGCATCACGCTTATTTCAAGACAAACCGCGTCATATCCAACTCAAGGTACATCAAATGGATACACAACGAGCTCGCGGTATTTTGGAAGAGATGCAAGATGTGAAGATAATCGGACAACAAGACAATCTATTCCATATCGATGGCGATGAAATCATCGTCCATCATCTAGCCAAGAAGCTGGTGGAACACGACATTCATATAACACAGCTGCAACAGCGCATTTATGGTATAGAAGATATTTACGCACATTATTTCGAAGGAGGGTCTACAAATGACGCTAAATAAAAATAATAATCTGTATGCTTTCTCCATTTTAGTGAAGAAAGAAATTGCTGATCATATTCGAAGCTGGAAATTTATTATCCTGTTGGCGATCATCCTGTTGACGTGTGTAGCCTCTTTATACACTTCTTTGCAGGCATTGAAAAACACAGCGCCTGGTCCGAACGATCCGGATGCAGCATTTTTCTTCCTCAAGATTTTTACCACATCTGATGGTACGATGCCATCGTTCCATCTATTCGTTGGTTTTTTAGGTCCGTTGCTCGGCATCTGTTTGGGATTTGACGCCGTTAATTCCGAATTTAACGGACGCACCTTGGGTCGTATTTTGTCACAACCTATCCACCGGGATTATTTCCTCAACGCTAAATTTATTGGTTCGTTAACGGTGATAGGTGTTTTATTTACTTCCCTTGTTCTTCTAACCATAGGGGCGGCAACGTTACTGGTGGGTTTTCCACCAACCCTTATGGAATGCAACAGGCTTTTCCTCTTCACGCTGTTAACCATCGTATATGTTGCTTTTTGGCTCAATTTATCTATCCTGTTTTCAGTTCGTTTTAAACACACCGCAACATCTGCTTTAGTAGCCATTGCGATTTGGTTGTTCTTCACGGTGTTCTACCCCATCATGATCAATATCGTAGCAAAAGCGGTACAACCGAATCCGTATGCTTCGGAGGCCGAAATCATGCAATATCAACATTTTATGCTGACACTCATGCGCTTTGCGCCCAGCCAGCTCTATAGCGATGGCACCAATATGTTGCTTATGCCGTCCATCAGAAGTCTTGGCCCTTTGCACATGGAGCAATTGCAAGGAGCCATTCCATCACCGCTGCCTATCTGGGAAAGTATCAAAGTAGCCTGGTCGCAGATGGTCGCGTTAATTGCCTGCACAATCATTTGTTTTGCAGCTTCTTATTATTTTTTCATGCGTAAAGAAATACGTTGTTAAAGAAAGGGGGATGGATGCAAATTATGTAGCTAACGTGTGTTACGTGATTTTTTAATGCATAGAAACCACGGTTTATCAAGGGAGTTACCATAGGTAACTCCCATTTCTAACAATTTATAGTTTACAGAAAAAAATCCGCGATATGGTTGTCTTAATATTTTATAAAATAGACTTCATCCTCCACACTACCGAATCCCTTATCTAAAACGAAAGCTTTCATTTTAGATATAGCTAACAATAATACTATTATTTATTTTTTTGATTTAACTATTATCTCCGTAGTGTTTATGCAATGTCCCGCAATTCGTCATCTATTTTGTTAAGCAGGCTTTCACAGAAATTATCCATAAAAAATCTTATATCTATATCGTCGTCGTTGTTAATTATTAAGTACATAGGGCTGTAATAAAAGAATCGATTACAGCCTCAATCCAGACTATGTTGCCGAGTTCAGTTTACTCAACTTAACTTTAGTTTTAAAAGCCCCGAACGCCACTGTGGCTTGGGTAGCCGATAGTTTGAGAATGCTTCCTACTGTGGTTTGACCTTTTAAAGTAACTTTATCTCCTACAATAAAGCCTGGGCTAATAACCACATTCGACACGCTCCTACTTTCTTGTGGTTGGCCTTTCGCTACTTGAGGTTCCTTTTGTCTCACAGACGGTTCATGGATTATTTCTTTTCGTTTATTCTCCCAATACAGTTTGTCTTTTGCAATAGATTGGAGAAAATTATCCATGTTGATAAATTCCTCCCCAATTTTACTGGAAGCACCGGCTATAATACTCTCTTCCAAACCTATCCTTCTGGCTACTTCTATGGCAAATGAACTACCCGGATTTCCTATGGAGAGTTTGTACATCGGGCGGTTGTTTTCCGTGTCATAAAGCATAGCTCCGTTTACTATACCAGGTGTTTTGTATGCAAAATGCTTTAGATTTTGGAAGTGCGTGGTAATCAAGCCGAAACTTCCTTTATTGTTGAAGCGCTCTAAAAGAGTTTCAGCAATAGCACCACCTATCTGTGGTTCGGTTCCTCCACCAAACTCATCGATGAGCAGCAGTGTTTTTTCATCGTTATTTTCCACAAAAAACTTCATGCTAGTTAAGTGTGAAGTATATGTGCTTAAACTATTTTCCATACTTTGACCGTCACCAATATCCATAAAAACACGATGGAAAATGCCCGCTTTTGAACCAGTTTCTACTGGTATGAGTAAACCACATTGTAACATATACTGTAATAAAGCTATCGTTTTTAGACAAAGCGATTTTCCTCCGGCATTGACACCTGATATTATCAGTATCCTATTTTCTTGTGTCAACTGTATATCTAATGGATGTGCATTCTGGTTCTGTAACCGAAGTGCTATGTCCAGCAAGGGATGTATGGCTTTGTTCCACTCTATATTTTGTTTGTTCTCAAACACAGGTTTCAGTGCATTTATGCGTAACGCAAACGAGGCTTTGGCTTGGATAAAGTCAATAGTTCCAAGAAAGTCATATGATTTTAACAGGTCGGAAACTTCAGGCCTTATCAAATTCGTAAATTCTACCAATATTCGAGCAATTTCTTTCCGTTCGTCATTCTGCAATTCCCGTAAGCGAGCGGATGCTTCGACTACCACCTCTGGCTCAATAAAAAATGTTTTCCCGCTGCCTGAACTGTCTCTAACGACGCCTTTTATTTTCCTCTTGTTCGATGCCGCTACGGGAATGAGGTAGTGGCCACCACGCATATCTGCTTGCACATCTCTTCCGATTACACCTTGTGCTTGTGCCGTACGGAGTGCAACTGCCATAGCTTTACTTACCTCTTTTTCCGCTTCGATTTTATTTTTACGGATATTGAACAGTAGTTTGGATGCGTTGTCTTTTATCTGCCCACACTTGTCGAGTATCGAATTTGCACGCGCTATGATGACCGGAAATGTCCTTATTTGATCTGTCAATCGTTTCAGTTCGGGGTACTTTGCCCTACCCGGCTGATTCGTGAATTCGTTGTTCAGAAATTCCACGATACGGGCGGTTGTATCCAATGAATCTGCTAATTGGGGAATTTCTTTTTCTGACAACCAAAATGTATTGTCACTTTCAGCTCGCTCAAGCGTATCACGCAGGTCAATAAAATTCTCTTTAGGAATACTCTCTTTGTTGCTTATAATCTGTAAAAATTCATGAGTCTGGGTCAACCATTGCTCGATTGTCTCGAAATCGGTTGAAAAACGCATAGCGTCTACCTTGTCGATGCCTAAGGGACTCAAGCATTTTTCTTTAATATACTCACGTACAGTGTCAAAATCTATTTTATTTTCGAAATTTACTGGATAAATATTCATCTCAAATGTATTAAATAGCCAACAATCAAACTATTGAAGTCTGAATCGCAACTTGTTGTCAAAATGTAAATGGTTTTATCTGAGATTGCCCATACCGCATCCTGGTACTGTCCTTTTTACGATACCGGGAATAATTATCCCTTGCGTATCTAACAGCGTCCGGGCTTCTGTGTGGAGAGAAGCAAAATGGCGATATGGTGTTTATGCGGAAAGAAAAAACATAATTAAAATGCTATTCTGAATGAAGGCAAAGATACTCTAATATTATTTATGTTCCTAATATGAGCTGCTAAATACCGTTACTTTTAAGGGCTTTGGAGATTAGTAGCCAATCTACTTGCATATTCGGAACGACCCAAAATGCCAAACCACCTTCGGGAATTGTATATGTTGCTTTATTTCCAATATGTTTATTCAACAAGGCTACCATAAAATCTCTTTTTGCTTTCTAATGATTGGTTGCCTTTTTGATATGCCGTTTTATGGTGCCGTCTTTGATAAGCTGTAAAACAGCCTGTTCCATGATGCTGTCGCTCTGTACATCGATAATCTTTCGCAAGCTGCTTACTTGTTCAATCAAAGCGCTGTCATTGCTTGCCAAATAACCGATACGAATGGCGGGTGCAAAAACTTTACTCATGGTACCAATGTAAACATAATTTTTAAGTTCTGTAAAACTGGACAAGGGCAATACAGGCCGATACCTAAAATGAAACTCATTATCGTAGTCATCTTCAATAATTGTGAATCCATATTGATTGGAAAGCGCTATCAATTCCAATCTCCTATTTAAACTCATCGTAACCGTTGTTGGGTATTGATGATGAGGGGTAACATAGATGGCCTTGATCTGTTTGCCCGATTTCAAATAATAGATGACATCGTCAATCAGTAAACCATTTTTATCAACGCTTACTGGTAATAGATTTGCTTTCGCGTGCTCAAATGCCTTCCATGCCGGTTTATATCCCGGGTTTTCAACAAGTACATAATCGTCTTTTTCAAATAAACATTGTGCGGTTAAGTACATGCCCATTTGACTTTCGCGGGTGATACAAATGCTATGCTCATCAACCTGCATGCACCTTTGATGGTTTAGCATTTGGACAATCGCCTTTCTAAATTCCATCCCTTCAACATCTGGACTATCTATTTTTGTAAAAACTACATCATTATGCTAATCCAAAGATACAATACTTTTGTATTGCAATAATGCAACAAAACAATAAAAATTTTCAATTATGTCAAAATTAGAAACAGCGACAGAGGTCAAGAAATCAAGTCATGCAGAACAAAAGCAGTTCAGCTCCAAAGACTTTCATCAAACATTTGCAAGACCGACGTATGTGAAGCCCTCACACGTTATTCACAAAAATGTTGAAAATGCCTCACAACTTTAAAATCTTGTGGTAGCGCTTCGTGAAGAAGAGGGAAGAGATTTTTAATTTTTAAAACAAGCATTATATGAACAAAATACCATTTAAAGGTGTAATTGCATACCCAGTTACTCCCTTTGACGACAGCGAAACAGCTGATATCCTGTTATTCAAAAAACAGGTAGAGCGTTTGGTTACAAACGGTTCGCACGGTATTGCTCCATTGGGAAGTACAGGTGTGATGCCTTATCTCAATGATTCCGAAAAAGAAGCGATAACCGAAGCGACAATGCAACAGCTAGCCGGCAGAGTGCCTACTTTGGTAGGTGTTTCCAATCTGACTACGGACAAAACTATGTACCACGCCAAATTTGCTGAAAAAGCTGGTGCAACAGCGGTAATGATCATCCCTATGAGTTATTGGAAATTAACCGATGAGGAAATTATCAAACATTATGATGCTGTTACTTCCAAGATTTCTATCCCCATAATGGCATACAATAATCCAATAACAGGTGGTGTGGACATGTCACCTTCATTATTAAAACGTTTGTTGGAAATTCCAAATGTTACGATGATAAAGGAAAGCTCGGGTGACATTCAGCGTATGCACTATTTAAGGAAAGGGCTGGGCGAAGAAGTTGCTTTTTTCAACGGCTCTAATCCTTTGGCATTAGCAGCATTTTCAGCTGGTGCTAGAGGCTGGTGCACCGCTGCTCCGAACCTGATTCCAGAACTTAATCTTGCATTGTACAATGCAATACAAGAAAATAATTTGGGTAAAGCACAAAGCTTATTCTATAAACAGTTTGCTTTATTGAAGTTTATTGTAGCAAAAGGTCTTGCAGGCTCTATTAAGGCAGGCTTAGATCTGTTGGGAGTAGGTGGTGGCGGTTTCAAAAGCCCTTTGAAGCCGCTTAGCGAAAATGAAATCGTGGAATTGGACAGTATCCTTTCTTCTATTGAAAGCGAGGTTTATCAATATTAATCATCATTTAAAAACAAAGCAAAAATGACAAAAGAAATTTTTTATCATGCGGTTTGTCCCGTATGCGTAAGGGCAGAAAGGGACATTTTAGATCTTATTCCTGAAAATCAGGTGGAATTAATTCATTTGGATACAGACAAAACAAAAGTTAAAGACGCAGAAAACGCAGACGTAAAGTCTTTTCCTGCATTGGTTCTGTCTAACGGCAATGTGTTACACATCAATTTTGGTGCTAAGATCGAAGATGTAAAATAAACATCATTCCAAAGCCCGGAAATAACATACTTTTTCGGGATTTATAAACTTTCATTTTACACATCATTTATCCAAAGACAATACTTATATGAAGGCAGAAGAAGAAAATATCCCTGCCGAAATCCAAAACGAGCAACCGGAAAACGTGGAAGTAACGTTGACTCTAAACGGCACTACACAGTATATTGTGTGGAATAGGCAAATACCTTTGCTTGATGCATTGCTTAATGCCGGTGTTGATGCTCCGCATTCCTGTTGCAGAGGTACATGTGGCACTTGTGTATGCAAATTGGAGGAGGGCGAAGTGCGTTTAAAAAGGAATTTCATCTTATCTGAAGCCCAAATACAGCAAGGTTTGATTTTAGCTTGTGTGTCTGTTCCTATAAGCGACAGCATTAAGATCAACTATGATAAGTTATAATCTTTAAACAAGAAAACAGTATATTTATCGGTTATACTTCCTTTACCGTAGCCTATTGTGGAGTGGGTATTAACCGTTTGGCAAAAACTACAATATTGGATTATATTTTTCAATACGTTTCAAAAGTATATTTTCATCGGGGCAAACAATATCCGTTCGCGCATAGCCACCGAGCGGATCGATGCAAATAAAATTGCGGAGGAAGTCGTAACCTATCCCAACGGAGTATCAACTGAATTCTGTGTACGAAATCAATAAGAAAATTTACAAACCGACAAAATCTATGGGGTGATGAGGGATAAAGTATACTGCATATAAAATCGAATTACTCATAAAGGTTTTTTTTATTTAGGTATTCGTGAATGCAGCGCATTTTATTTAGGTTTGTGCGTAACGGTATGGAAATGCTAAAAGAACGTATTTTTTCGATTGATAACGAGGAGACATTTAATGAGGTTTGTTTGGAGGTATACGGTTATCAAAAGACCAATTGTTCCGTCTATGGAAAATACATAGACTTATTAGGCAAGGGAAAAACAGGTATTAGCCACTACAGGCAAATCCCCTTTTTACCGATCGATTTTTTTAAAACGCAACAAATACTTGCTGCCGGACATCAAACTGAAATTACGTTTACCAGTTCGGGTACAACCGGCATGATCACAAGCAAGCACCATGTAGCCGAAGTCGCTTGGTACGAAAACAGCTTTCGGTCTTGTTTTCAACAGTTCTATGGCGAGGTGGAAAATATAGCTGTGCTAGCCCTCCTCCCCTCCTATCTGGAACGTTCGGGTTCATCATTAATCTATATGGTCGATGATCTAATCGAACGAAGCCAACATCCATCATCGGGTTATTTCTTATATAACCACGAAGATTTGTTCAGTAGGCTCCGTGAGCTGAAACAAAGCGGCACAAAAACCCTATTAATTGGCGTAACATACGCATTGCTGGATTTCTGTGAACAATACCAGATTGATTTCCCCAATCTTATCGTCATGGAAACAGGTGGCATGAAAGGGAAACGGAAAGAAATGATACGGGAGGAACTCCACCAAATCCTTACCGCCGGTTTTGGTGTGGATAAGATACATTCGGAATACGGGATGACGGAACTACTCTCACAAGGGTATTCATTTGGAGATGGCATTTTCCAGACACCGCCTTGGATGAAAGTTTTGATGCGCGACACCAACGATCCGTTAAGCCTTACCAGCCATGGAAAAACAGGTGCTATCAACGTCATTGATTTAGCCAATTATTATTCGTGCTCTTTTATTGCAACGCAAGATCTGGGAAAACTACACGAAGAAGGTGGTTTCGAAATTTTGGGCCGCTTCGACAATAGTGATATCCGAGGATGCAATTTATTGGTGCAGTGATTAAAATCACTTCAAGCTCGGGTCATTAAAGGTATCGCCGGCGTTAATGTCTCCGGTATCGTATCCCTTCTTAAACCAGTAGACACGCTGTTCGGAGGTACCATGGGTAAATGATTCGGGGTTGCTATGTCCGTGTGCTTGTTCTTGAAGATGATCATCGCCTACTGCCGCAGCCGCACGCATACCGTCCACAATATCATCATACGTCAATTCGATATTCGAATAGTTTTTGACGTGATGTGCCCAAACACCAGCATAAAAATCCGCCTGTAATTCGGTCATGACCGATATTTTATTGTATTCACGCTCGCTCATTTTTGCACGCATAGCGTTGGTTTGTTGCAGTACACCCAGTACATTTTGTATATGATGACCGACTTCATGGGCAATGACGTAAGCTAACGCAAACTCACCTTTCGCCCCATATTTTTTTGACAATTCTTCGTTAAAGCTTAAATCCAGATAAATCTTTTGGTCTCCCGGGCAGTAAAACGGTCCAAAGGCTGATTGTCCAACACCACATCCTGCGGTTTCTACTGCGCCATTGTATACCGTCAAATTGGTCTCCGGATAATCCATTCCACTGGTTGCAAAAATATTTTTCCAAACATCCTCCGTACTTCCTAAGACCACATCAGCAAAATCCAGCAATCGATCTTCTTCTGGTGTCGATTGATACGTTCCCTGCTCTGTAGGAGCAGTCTGTTGCATCTGGTTCAATAACTGCGCCGGATCTCCTCCTAGTAAAAAACCAATAATCAGTACGACGACGCCACCAATTCCACCTAATGTCAGTTTCTGTCCACCGCTCATACCTCTCTTGTCTTCGATATTACCGCTTCTGCGGCCGCCTTGCCACTTCATAATTTTTCCTGTTTATATTCCAATATTACAAAATATTTGTCAAGAATCTATATCCATAATTTTTTGTATTTTCGCATTTTAACCCTTCATAATGTCTTTAGAACAACAACTAATAGAAAGAAGCAACAATACGTGTGAATTGTGCAATAGCACGGACATGTTATCGATATATACGGTTCCGCCCGCTGATTTGCAAACGGCAGAAAATGTTATCTACGTATGCAAGACCTGCTTAGATCAAATCGAGAAAAGAGAACAATTGGATGCGGAGCATTGGAAAGTGCTTTCCGAAACGATGTGGTCAGAATACCCTGCCGTACAGGTAGTGGCGTGGCGCATGCTAAGTAGATTACGACACGAGGGTTGGGCATCCGACAACCTTGATATTTTATATCTCGATGATGAAAATTTAGAATGGGCCAAAAAGATGGGTGACCATGAACAAGAAGGAACGGTACAATTTCATATCGATAGCAACGGCACCCGCCTCTATGAGGGAGATACCGTTGTGCTCGTTAAAACATTGGATGTAAAAGGATCTTCTCTTTCGGCAAAGTTAGGTACTGTCGTCAAAAACATCCGATTAGTACCGGACAATCCGGAACAAATTGAAGGTAAAATAGAGGGACAAACCATCGTTATTTTGACTAAATATTTACGGAAAGGGTAGTAATCACGGCTTTTAAAGCTCGAAATTAATCCAGCGTATCCGTCTTATTCATTTCCGCTGAATCCATTGGCGCTGTACCTATCCCGGCTGAGTCCTGCATTTCATGCAGCATTTCATCCGGTTCATTAAGGTTATAGCGAGATCTATCCATCTCGCTCACCGGTCCAGGAGAAATGGTATCTGTATCTATATCGGAAGTATCGTTATTTCCGCCTGAACAAGAAAAAGTTAGGACAAGAATTAACGATGCTGCTAAGTACTTTATATTGTTGATCATAACTCGTTTTCAAAATAAAAATCTAAAAATCATTAAATAGTCGCTCTTCCGCCGGTTGCAGGGATTGTCGCTCCTGATACATAAGAAGCTGCATCCGACGCTAAGAATATATATACCGGGGCGATTTCTGCCGGTTGTCCCGGCCGCCCCATGGGTGTATCTTCGCCAAAGTTTTCATGATCTGGAATCGTGCTTGGAATCAATGGTGTCCATACTGGCCCCGGAGCCACAGCGTTTACCCGTATTCCTGACCCGTCCTGCAAAAACATTTGGGCCAAGCTCGATGTAAAATTTTGGATGGCACCTTTCGTTGCGGCATAAGGTAACAAACTGGGATTCGGGTTATAGGCGTTAACCGATGTGGTGTTGATGATAGACGAACCGGGACGCATATGTTTCTTTGCGTATTTAACAAAATAGAACATCGCACTCATGTTGACTTGAAAGGTCTTATTCCACTCTTCTTCAGAAATATCCTCGACACGATCATAACTCATTTGATAAGCGGCGTTGTTGACCAAGATGTCTATTTTACCAAATCTTGCTACGGTCTCGTCGACAATCCGTTTGCATAAGACCTCATTTCTTATATTTCCTTTAAAAAGCAACGCAGTCCGTCCAGAACGTGTTACCCAATCGCGTGTATCGAATGCATCCTCGTCTTCGATATCGTCTTTATAGGAGATAACGACATCTGCTCCCTCCCGCGCCATGGCGATGGCAACAGCTTTGCCAATTCCCGAATCCCCTCCTGTTATAATCGCCACCTTACCTATTAAGGTATCACATCCGATATAACTTTCTTCACCGTGATCTGGCCGGGGTTCCATAGCTGACGTTATCCCGGGCGGATCTTGGCTTTGCCTGGGAAACGGAGGCTTAGGATATAAATCCTTGGGATTTCCTTTTTTATATGTGTTCATATGTTCATGTCTTAAAAAATAGGATGTCACATTATTCGTTTAATGGAGGAGTTGGCATCATCTGCTCGACCGTATCCAAACTATCTCTTTCCAACGAGTCAATTGGTACAATACCCTCATTTAACGGCATATCCTGCTCAATTGGTGTATCCTGTATGTTCTCTCTCTGGTTTCCACCGCAAGCATATAGAAAGCCTGCAGCTGCAACGAGTTGTGTATAAAAAAAAAGCTTTTTCATGAGAATATTTTTTTAATAGAAAAATATAAAGTAAATGAGGGCGAGGATAATGACAGCAATCACAATCGTCCACTGGATCGTTCGAGCCGCGGGCTTATCATCGGGTTCCTCTTTAGCAACTTCCGGTACCTCTTTCCGTGGTACACCGTGCATGGACTCCTCCATTTCCATTTCATTTTGCTCTGTGTTATCTTCCATGATATTAATTTTTATAGTATAGTTCCCCTGCTTTGTTCCAATTCCTTCTTTTGTCGTTATAAAAACAATCCGTTTAACCTTTAAGTTTGGAAACCACCCGATAACAAGTATTTATACCTGTAAATTAAGTCGGTGCCACGGAGTTAACCGTATTTTTATCAGGCTAAACCGTATAAAAACCCAAAACATATTATGCTTGCCCGAGGTTCAGTTAACAGGTCTCACAGATAAAAAATGGAATCATGGCAAAAAATCATGGAAAGTCTATCAAAGACGACAAGAAGTACGAAGCATTACGTGACGAAGGGATGAGTAAAGAAAAAGCCGCACGTATAGCCAATACCCCTAATGCGAGCAAGAAGGGCGGGAAAGCGCGTCCATTGGACGACCGCACCAAAGAAGAATTGCTCCAAGAAGCGAAAAAAATTGGTATTGCGGGGCGTCATAAAATGAACAAATCGGAACTTATCGGTGCAATCCGCAACCATTGACCGGCGATAATGGGCGAAAAACAGACGACTTCTTTGAGATTGGGAGAATCAGGTCTTCGCTATTCGTCGTCACAAGAAAAAGGGTATAGTCGAAAAGCGAAGGGAGATACTTTTATATATCTAAATGAACAAGGTCGCGTAATTAAAGATGAACGGACATTGGCTCGTATCCGTTCATTGGTACTCCCCCCTGCTTGGCGAGAGGTTTGGATATGTGCGTCTGCAAAAGGACATTTACAAGCTACAGGGCTTGACCTCAGTAATCGCAAACAATACAAATACCACCCAAAATGGCTGGCTTTACGAAGTGAAAAAAAATTTTCCGATCTATTAGCGTTCGGGAATAAACTCTCCGTTTTAAAAAAAAGGGTATTGCACGATTTGCGAAAAAGAAAGTTATCCCGTGAAAAAGTTTGTGCGTTAGCAATAGCCATTATGGATAAGACCTCTTTTCGAACGGGTAACAGGTATTACGAAAAAAATTATGGTTCCTACGGGCTGACAACTTTGCGCAATAAGCATCTTCGGCAGGTTTCCCAAGATAAGGTGTTCTTTAAATTCGTCGGAAAAAAAGGGATCGTGCAGCAAAGTTATTTACGGGGAAAAGCATTAATTAATGCTTTGGCGAAGGTCAAAGATCTTCCAGGTCAACTACTATTTCAATATTACGATGAAGAAGGCCATGTTAGGCCACTCGACTCGGGCATCGTAAATGCCTATCTAAAAGATGCCATGCTCGTGGAAGTTAGCTGTAAAACTTTTCGAACGTGGAATGGTTGTATATTGGCATTATCTCATATGATCAAATTACCCCTTCCTAGCAATGCGACCCAACGAAAAAAAAATATTATCAATATCATTGACCATGTTGCTTATGAACTGGGCAACACACGAACCGTTACACGTAACTATTACATCCACCCCGAAATTCTCGCTGCCTACGAGAGCACAGCGCTAGATAAATGGATAAGGACAGTTCAAAGTAAACAAAAGCTCAGCACCAAAGTGGTACAAAATCAATTGATGAAATTATTGAAAAAATAAAAATGCCCCCATATTGTCTTTCGCTTTTTGGGGGCAGGACATAACCACATATTGATTTTTTTAAAATTTTAAACGGCTTCCCCCACGTTAGCCTCTGTCATGGCTATTTCGGTCAGTCGCTCATCGGTTTCTTTTTCCTCTGCTAGTGTTTGTCCTAGTAATTCTTTCACTTCTCGGTGTTCCATCAGTTCCGCATAAGTTACTATACAGCCGTAGCTGGCGATCTCGTAGTGTTCTACTTTTTGCGCAGCGGCGATCAACGCAGCGTCTAAAACCGCTGGGCTGTCTTCAAACTCCTCCGTAATTTCTTCTGCTTCCTTTAACAGTCCTTCCATGGCTTTGCATTTTTTCCCTCGCGCATGAAGTCCTAAATTTAAAAAAGCAGACTTTAGACGTTCAATATGATTTTCCGTCTGGTCATAATGTTCTTCAAATGCTTGCTTAAGCGTTGGGCTTTCGGCGGCCCCGGCTAATTTTTTCAAACCTTTTAACAGCTGACGTTCGGCGCCCATAATGTCCCGCATTTCATCCACTAGAAGTTCGTGTAAGTGTGCATTTGGCATGTTGCCATTTCCTTTTATCTGTGCCATATCGTTTTTTGTTTTATTACCAATATAACACCTCATGCTGGTGATGGTTCGATGTTTTTCTATTTTGCGTAGTAATACCACCGGTAAGCGTAAAAAGGTTAGAACAGCACCCGTATAAAAGCGTAAAAGAGGCCGTCTCTTTAAGCGAGACGGCCTCTTTCATCCAACGTATTTGTTAGCCTTAATTACAACAGGAATACTTTTTAATCCAAATTATTCAACCAATCCTCTACTTCCTCTTTCGTTTTTCCTGTTTTCTTTTGCAATTTTCCTAACATTTCGTCTTCCTTGCCTTCTGCATATAACAAGTCATCGTCTGTTACATCAGCATATTGCTGTTTAACTTTGCCTTTTAATTCGTTCCAACGACCTTTCCAAGTTAATTTATTCATTGTTTCCTCCTTTTAATATGATATATATTATATACTTATAAAACCGTCGTATCTCCTTTTTGTTCTAGGATTTCGAAAAAACTTTTCCCCTACTTTATTTTGCCACATGAAATGCTGGATTTTCTAACGTGGTCGCGACAGGAAGCCAAGTAATCAAATCCCTGAATATATTATTACACGTCTGGATGAGTATGGTACTTGCATCTCCGGAAAATTGCTTTTTATAAATTCGCTTTTCCTTTAGATATTGAAAGGCATAGTAAACGGTACCCACTTCTCTTTTTTGCCGGGGGTTGTCTGTTTTAAAAGCCAATCCTGTTATGCTAACAAATACATCCGCATTCGAGATGGAAGTTCTCGTTAGCCCATCTAACATACGTAAGGTCACGACAGCCGATTCTGCACAATACTTTTCGATTTTTCTATTCGGTACAGAAAGTAGTTGTGTTTTACACTGATCATCGTAACACACCAATGAACCCAAGAAATAATCGCCGCTATGAAAATCCAATGACCACAATGCACTTAAATATCCGGCCGTCATACTTTCGGCACACAACAGTTTCAGGCCGTGGGTTTGCAAAAATTCTCCACACGCCGCTAAAGCGCTTTCGTCTATTTCCGTAAGAGGCCTTCTCATAATCCTATAATTTAAATCTATTTTAGCAGCCCGTTTTGAATAGCGAATTTAATTAGCGCAGGCGTATTTTTCGATTTTGTTTTATCAATTAAACTTTGTCTATGTCCTTCAACCGTCCGTTTACTCAAAAATAATTGCTTCGATATCTCTAGGTTAGTCAGTCCTTCGCCCAGCAACTCTAAGACTTCCATTTCCCGCGAAGAAAGTGATAATTCTGCTGGATCCATTTTATAAGATTGTGCTTCTTCCTTATTAACAAGTTTATCCACCAGTTTCATCGTAAGCTCTTCACACAAGTAACGTCCACCCTTAGCCACATGATTTATGCAAAAAAGCATTTCGTCGGCTGTAACATTTTTTACTAGATAAGCTTTTGCACCATATCGGAAACTTTGTGCAACATATTGCTCTTCATCCAACATAGATAATACGATTATGCGTATTGAAATATTTCTTTCCTTCAACTCTTTAATCAACTGCAACCCATCCACGTTGTCCATGGTCAAATCCGTAATTAAAATATCCGCCTCCACTCCCATTGCCAACAAGTCTATTACTTCCTTTCCGCTGCCCACATCGGCGACGACTTCAAAATTATTCTGTGCGTCCAAAAGGAGCTTGATGCCGTTTCGGACTACTAGATGATCTTCCGCCAATAATATTTTCGTCTTCTTCATGTTAACTTCTAATCTTTACTTCGCGTCTCTTTTCATTGATACTGTTTCTTAAACAACCAAACTCCCTCAATAGTTTATCTATTTATATAATCAAGAAAATTAAACTATATTATACATAAGGCGCATTATACGTTTCTTTTCGTGTTCAACGCTTTAGCCCATTTATCGCGCTTGCATCGTGGACATACCCGAGTTTTCATAACGGTATCATGCTGTTGTACACAACCACAGTACATACAGGCGAGCACACCTCTGTATACAGATAAGTCTGCTTTCTGATAAGCATCCGGAAATAGCGGTAGGCCAAACTTCACTTCTGCGTCAGCATAAAACAGCACGCTGAGGGTACCATCTGTTTCGAGCAGCGCGGTTCTGACTTGTCCCAGATGCTCCACGGATTGGTTACGTAGTTCTGCAAAAAATTCTACGGTAGAGAAGTCATTATCCCTTTCATTTTTGATGCTAAATACGCCATTTTCCACTACGGCCATCTCTTTACCTTCTAGGATTCGATGTATGGGAAGTGATTTTGCTGCTAACCAGGTTAATGTTTTGTATATGGTCATAACCACTGCAAAAACCACTAAGGCATGAAAAATGGGTATATCTTCTTGGAACATGGGGTCGCCTGCAGCCGATCCCAACCCCAAAATAATAGCTACCTCAAACAAGGTCAGCTGACGTACCCCTCTTTTTCCTGACAGACGGAGTACCAGTAAAATCATCAAAAACATGATAGCCGTACGTACTATCAGTTCTGCCATAAAATGCCATTCGACTTCAAACATATTTTATTTCCCCATCTTAATAATACAAGATAGCGCAAAATAGTTTGCACAAAAAAAGGAGCTGCAAGAAACAGCTCCTTTAATCGATTTAATAAAACGGCTTGTTACAGTCTTTTTACTCTTATATTTCTGAAAAAGACTTCCGAACCGTGCCCAAGAAAGCCAATATGACCAGATTTCTTACTTAATCCGGGATGATTTTTTCCATCTAATGTACCCTTTCTTGACGCTTCCGCAAGGTCACCATTTAAGATAACTACACCATTAAGCGTTACTTTAATTTTATCTCCCTGAACACGAATTTCTTGTTCGTTCCATTCGCCAATGGGTTTCATACCTTCGCGTTTTGCTGGAATAATGCCATACGCCGAGCCATGGTACTGGTATTCTTTCAGGTTTTTATAAATCTCTGCATCGTTATCCAGGATCTGAATTTCCGTTCCTGCGTAGGCCGCGTCTCCCTCTAACGGCGTACGAATACCAACACCATTATTGGCACCAGGGGTGAGTTTAAACTCGAAACGGTAAACAAAATCACTGTATTCCTCCTTCGTGTAGAGGTTCTTCCCAAATTTCGCATCGGGGTTCGCCCTGACGTAGCCTTCCGGTGTTATTTCGTATGCCGGTGTTTCTGTCCATTGATCAAGATCACGACCATCGAATAGCATCATGAAGCCCTCACCCTTTTCTTCATTGCTTAATCTATACGTTTCTTTACGCGCTAGTTCTCTGACATATATATCCCTATACCATACCCGCGAACCGTGTGCTTGTAGCTCGATCTGTTCTACTGGAAAAATTGATTGGTTGCGATCCCAATAGTTTTCGAGAATGACATTGTCGACAACCAATTGGCCATTTAACCATACGCTAACATTCTCGCCCACCATCCGGATTTTAAATGTGTTCCATTCGCCCAGTGTATTATCAGCCACTTTTAACGGCTTAGACGGATGTTTCTGGTTATTATACAAACCGCCAGATCCTACTTCCGCTCCTACATTCGTACGAGAGATGTCCCATATCTGTACCTGGGGTGTGCCTCTAAGATAAACGCCGGCATCAGGTTCCTTCCCATTCGGATCCAGCTTCCAATCCACCAGCATCTCGAAATCCCCGTATTGTTTTACGGTAGCGATATTGTCACCTTCTCCCGAAAAAATAAGCTCGCCGTTAATTGCATTCCAAGTATTGTTCATCTTTTTATCCGCAACCGTTTGCTTTTGCGCAAGTTCGTTTGGCGACATGGCAGCACGCTTAATTGGATTTTCTACTAGCCCTTTCCATCCGGTAAGATCATTTCCATTAAAGATAGACACAAAACCCTCACCTGATGGCATTTCAGTGAGATGTCGAACAATGGCTTCCCGTAAATAAGAGCTCTCGCTACCGGTCAAATTCTCCATCGCTTTGTTCAGGATGTTGCGGACATCTGTTCCTATAAAGTCGTAACTATCCGTGGCAATATTTATTGCTGTATTTGTAGCCGCACCTTTCAGGTCTTTATCATCCATATATGCTGCCGCAAACATCAGCGCTTGATAGGTGCCGGTTGCTTGCAAGCTACTTAATACAGTACGTTTTTGTGCGGAATTTTCGGCCAGCTCAAATGCGTCCTTTAACAGCAATGTTTTCTGCGCATTCGTATGATCGCTTGCATTAATCTGCTTGATCAAACCGTTAAAAATGGCACCAAAATGTTCATTAACGCGCTCCGATCGCGATAAAGCAATTAACGTTGGCAATGCTTCCGGGTCGGACCAATTTGCAAGTGCCAAGAGCGCGGAATTTTTGAGCGCTGTATTTTTCAAGAAGCCTTGGACCGTCTTCAAAGATTCTGCTCCACCCAAACCAGCAAACACTGGAAAAAGTTTGGCGGAAGTAGGAATCGGATTTCGTGATATCTCGACAGCCAGCTGGTTTATTTTTGCGTCCCGGTCACTACGTGCGTTCAGCGCGATGACTAAAGCCTCTTGTATATAACGAGCCTCACTTTCCGACGCATTCGCTAATATATTAACCAGCGCATCAACATCTTCGGGGGTCACTACATTCGGCAAAGCTTTCAAGGCAGCTATTTTTACATTGCTGTCGCCAGCCGTTAGCAATGGTAATACTGCTTTAGAGGAATTCGCGTTTGTACGCGTGCTCAAAACTTTAAGTAGTGCCAACTGTGTTTTTGTGTCTGCCCCAACAACTGCGCTATTTATTTTTTCAACGACGTCCGTATCTTTTGAAGATAAAAGCAATACTTCGATCGCTTGAGTCGTGGCTTCATCTGCATTCGGCAGCTCTGAAATCAGATAATCCGTACTTCCGTCATTAGATAGTTTGGAAAGCGTATTTAAGCCCGCAATTTTTGCCCTTGTATATTTTAAATTCCCCAGTGATTTTTTGATATCGGGCACCAATGCTTCCGTTCCTTCCGCTGCCAGGTAGTTTAGGATACTCTCCTGTACCTCTGGTGAGGATTTCCTTAACGTACCGATCAATTTTTTGGTGTCTGCGGCGGTTCCATTTTCTGCCAACAGGTCCAATGCGGCTGCACGGTATAGCGGTTCACTGCTCGCTGCAGCCTTCATGAGTTGTTTACGTACTTTTGTAGGATTCGCTTTTGTCAATAACGTTAATGCGCCGACCTGTAACGTGGGTACTTCTGCTTTTGCGGCTTCTTTGGCAATGACATTGGCGATGGAAATAGCTTGTTTTTGCTGTCCTTCGTCCAATAGGTTATTGGCATAATTCAATGTCAGCCCGCCGATATTGGTTTTGTCAAATTGATAATTGACATCTTTTAGCTTTGCCAGAAACACCGGAGCCGACTTGGTACCGGCAATTTTACTCAATGCCGTATACGCATTCCGCTGGTAATTCTCCGACGTATATTTTGCTAATGTGGCAATGATGGCTTCTTCATCATTTTTTGCATGTAGATCGCCCAATGCACCGACGATAGCAGTCGTTGTTTTTTCTGATGCCGAAGATGCTAAGGCATTGGACAACGCCTGCGCTGCTTCCGGTGTGCGGATGCCGTTTAACGCCATCGCCGCTTTATCAACCAGATATTCATCTTTCAGATATGGAACAAGGGCATCGATCGCTTCATTCTTTGAAGCCTGCCTCATTAATTGTAACACAAACCCTTTATTGTCCTTATTCTGCAGTCTATCCAAAGCTAATAGGAGTCCACGGGAAAAAACTTCACGTTGTGCTTCCATACCCGGTTGCATCACGTAAAAGGAATAAGAATTCGCTGCATATTCTGTTGCCGCATTATTTCCTCCCTGCGGTTTCAATCCCGCAAGTAGATTTGCGATATCTTCTGCCGTGAAGTTTTGGAGTTCCTTCATGGCAGCTGTAAATTTATTTATCTCTTCTGCTGGTTGTTGCGCCAACACATCCGCAACTTTCGTTGCAGAAGTTCTATTTGCAGGTTGTTGGGCGTAAGCCGTAACTTGTATGAGCAACAGGGCCGATAACGTATTAAATACTTTTTTCATTTTTCTTAAAAAGGTTAATTTAAATAATCCACGGACCACGCATCGGTTGATTAATTAATCTGTTCGCTGCTTCATCATCCACAAACGCTTGTTTTTCGGAATCAAATTTCAACGTCCGGTTTAAGCGTAAGGCAGCTAAACCTAAATTAACCAACGTAGCCGAATAATAACCGTTCTGTTCATTCAACGCGAATTTCTGTCTCGTTCGGCAGGCTTCCACAAAATCGGTCACCTGTGGGGTAGGATCCGGATACTGTGCTAATTTCCGTTCCATATCGGGAATATCCGACACGAATCCTTTATACAATTTCCCTTTTGGTCCTTCAATATAGGCCAATCCTTCTTCCGTACCCGCTCCGTCAAGTACGATCTGACATCCATCAGCATAGGTATAGGTAATTTTTCTCCAAGTTCCCACAGCATCTGCATGCTGTTGTGGCGCATCGACTTCAATTTTTACCGGACTTTCTTCATCTTTGCCCAGAAAATATTGGACAGGATCTAAGTAATGTTGCCCCATGTCGCCTAATCCGCCTCCGTCATAGTCCCAGTATCCTCGGAAGGTCGTGTGAACACGGTGTGTGCTATACGGTTTATGTGGAGCCGGCCCCAACCACATCTCGTAGTCCAGCTCTTTGGGCACTTGTTCTACCGGTAGATTCTCTCTTCCTACCCAATAAAACTTCCAGTCAAACCCCGTATGTTTGCTGATCGTTACTTTTAACGGCCATCCCAACATACCGGTGTCCACTAATTTTTTAATCTTTTTGACGGGTACGTTCATACCATAAAAGTTCGCGTCAAAGCGGAACCAAGTATTTAACCTAAAAATGTTTCCGTGTTGGGCAACCGCCTCTTTAACTTTCTTACCTTCCCCAATTGTTCTCGTCATGGGTTTTTCGCACCAAATATCTTTACCAGAGCGGGCAGCTTCTACAGCCATAATACCATGCCAATGCGGAGGCGTCGCGATATGTACAATATCTACTTCCGAATTCTGGATTAATTCTCGGAAGTCGTGATGTTCTGTTACACCACCGCCAAGAGCCTTTTGGGCCAATGCTAGATGGCGCGTATCCACGTCACAAATGGCTACTGTTTTTGTACCCGCATATTTGAAATGCCCCCTTCCCATCGATCCTACACCGATTACTCCTTTTGTTAAATGGTCACTAGGCGCAAGAAAACCGTTACCGCCGAGCACGTGTCTGGGCACAATGGTAAAAGCTGCCGCACCAATCAACGTCGTCTTCAGAAAATTACGTCTTGATGTTTTGTTTTCACTCATGCTTGTTTATTGATTAAATTAGGTCTTAAATATTCTTTATGATTTGAGATTCTACTGCTATATGATGAATTCTACGATTTCACGACGCCGACATTAACGATATCTTGTCGTAAACATTGTGTTTCTGACCGAGCTAAAATTAACTTCACGTCTATTCCCCGGTCTATTTCTTAAAAGCCAAATTATGCTATTTTTTTTACTAAAACAAAGACATCAATTATTTTTTTCAGAAAAGTTACTTGATTAATATAAAATTTAAAAATAAAAATTATCTTTATTAAAAATTTCAAAGAACAACAGCTTTTAATTATATCAGATGTCAATAACCGACCCTATACTTGGCGCTATCGATCAGGACATTGTTGACATGGGGAATGTCGACCGGAAAAAATACACTCAAAAAATCAATTTAATAAAACAGTTATACGAAAACGGTCCTTCCTCTATACTAGAACTGTTTACAAAACTTGGTATAAGCCACCCTACGTGCCAAGGTTTAGTGGCGGAACTTACCGATCTTGACCTAATAGAAAAAAAAGGAAAAGGGATATCTGTCGGTGGAAGAAAGCCGGATCTCTATGGCTTGAAGGATGGCTCTTACTATGTCGTGAGCATCGACATGGAGCGGTTCCATGTACGGGCAGCCATTTTTGACAATAACAACAATAACGTTAGCGGCATTAGACAGCTGCCACTTTCCATTTCCAAAGATATATCCGTACTAAATACAATTCGAGATTTTATTGACGCGCTGATCCGGGATTCCGACATTGATACCAGAAAAATACTTGGAATCGGAATGAGTATGCCAGGCCTGATCAGTAGTGAAGAATATATCAATTACACCTATCTTTCAGAAGGGGATTTTAATTTGAAAGAGAATCTCGAACAGATGTTTCCCTATCCAGTATTTATTGAAAACGACGTTAAATCGGCAACCATTGCCGAATCTCGTCAAGGATTGGCCAAAGACCGAAAAGACGCACTGGTCGTCTTGTTGGACTGGGGAATCGGTCTGGGCATTATCATGGATGGAAAAGTTAGAAAGGGAGCCAGGGGGTTTTCCGGTGAGATCGGCCATATGCCTTTTGTGGATGACGGTGCCTTGTGCTACTGCGGCAAACGAGGCTGTCTGGAGACCGTAGCTTCGGGAATCGCCCTTGCCAGAATGGTAAAAGAAGGAATCAATTCAGGACAACATTCACTCTTAAACCGTTTATCTGGGCAGGAAATCAATGAAATAGAGCCGCATATCGTTATAGAAGCCGCTAATCAGGGCGACCAATTTGCAATCAGCATGTTGTCCAAACTAGGAAACAGCTTAGGCAAAGGTATTGCCACCCTTATACAGCTGTTCAATCCGGAAGTCATCATACTCGGCGGGAAAATTGCAGAAGCCAAGCAATACATTACTATTCCAATTATCCAATCGATCAACACGTATAGCATGGCAAAGATCCGAGAAGATACGAAAGTCACGCTCTCGGAATTACGGCGCGATGCAAGTTTAATGGGAAACATCAGCATTGTCATCGACGGCATACTGGAAGCACAGATGAGGAAAGCAAGTCTCTAAGATTGTCCTCCACATATTTTATATTCAATCCCCAGGTTGTCACATAATTGTTGATATTTGACAGGTATACCATCGCTGATAATCATATCGACTTTGGACAAAGAGGAAATTTTACCCAAACTCTTCCTATCAAACTTGGATGCGTCTGCCAAAACGATGACCTTGTGAGCAGACTCCATCATCCTTCGGTTCAATAAGGCTTCTTGCGCATTGGTGGTCGTAATACCAAATTCTGCATCGATGCCGTCTACCCCAATAAATAGCTTGGAGCAAAAGAAGTCACCTAGCAAATCTTCTGCATAGCGCCCGGTAATAGACGAAGATGTTTTCCTTACGGGGCCGCCCAATTGAATGATATCCACACTCTCGTGCTTGATGAGTTCCATTGTTACGTTGATTGCGGAGGTAATCACCGTTAACCGTTCCTGGGGAACAATCTCTCGCGCAAAATACTGCATAGTTGTACCCGAGGCAATAATGATGGAATCGTTTGGCTCCACTAGTTTAGCGGCGGCTACACCTATACATCTCTTCGCGTCCGAGTACAGAAGTGCTTTCTCATTTATCGTACGGTCTTTTTGATAGGGATTTATATTGGTTGCTCCGCCATGGGTACGAAATACCATGCCTTCATCTTCCAAAAATTGCAAGTCTTTACGTATAGTTACAGAAGAAACTTTCAATTCTTCGCATAAATCAACTACAGAAACATGCCCGTTTTTCTTAATCTGTTTGATTATAAACTGGTGGCGTTCTACATTATTCATAGCCCAAGATACGTATTCCATCCGGAATTTAAATCAACACAACATAAAAACTTCAAAAAGTTTCGTTTGTTTACGTTTTTTATTATTTTTACCCCAATAAAAAAATATTAACGAAACGAATCAAAATGATTTTCACACGAATCGAAGCGATACAAACAATAAAAAATGATAGCGCATGGGATATCGCCATTATTGGTGGTGGAGCCACCGGATTAGGTATCGCGGTCGACGCCGCTGCTCGGGGATATAAAACGCTGTTGATAGAAAAATATGACTTTGCTAAGGGCACGTCAAGCAAGAGCACGAAACTAGTACACGGCGGCGTACGTTACCTAGCTAATGGCGATGTCAAACTGGTATATTCTGCATTAAAAGAACGTGGTCTGATTTTCCAAAATGCACCCCACGTCTCTTTCGTACAGAGCTTTGTCATTCCGTCATATAGTGTATTCAGCAAATTAAAATTCCTTATCGGCCTTAAGCTTTATGACTGGATGGCGGGGGGCCTACGTATTGGTAAATCCTCCCTATTAAGCAAAAAGGAAGTAATTGAAAAGCTCCCTAAAATAAAAACGAAGGGATTGCGTGGCGGTATACAATATTTTGACGGGCAATTTGATGACGCCCGCCTAGCCATAAATCTGGCGCAAACAGCCACCGAATACGGTGCGGTAACACTCAACTATGCCGAAGCGACAGCCATCCGGAAAGATGCCAACGGAAAAGTAAACGGTCTTTCTTTCGTAGACACCGAAAACGGAACGACATACGACATACAGACGAAAGTGGTGATCAATGCGACGGGTATTTTTGTGGACGATATTCTAAAACTGGACACCCCTACACATCGCAACCTTGTACGTCCTAGCCAAGGTGCGCATATTGTCATTGATCAGAAATTTTTGGGCAATCAGGACGCTCTCATGATACCAGAAACAAGTGACGGGCGTGTTCTTTTCGGAGTTCCTTGGCATGGAAAAGTTTTATTGGGAACAACAGACACCCCGTTAAACGAACATCAAATTGAACCTCGACCGCTGGAAGAAGAAATTGAATTTATCCTTTCGACAGCCAACGAATACTTAGAAGAAGCGCCTACTCGCGCAGATATTCGCAGTGTTTTTGCAGGGCTAAGACCGCTTGCTGCCCCTACAAATGGCGACAGCGACAGCACAAAAGAAATCTCCCGAGACCATAAGCTCATCAAAAGCGAATCGGGACTTATCACGATCACTGGGGGTAAATGGACAACCTACCGAAAAATGGGAGAAGAGACGGTCAATCTAGCAATAAAAACGGGGAATCTCCCCGAGAATTCCTGCAAAACCGATCATCTTCCACTACACGGATATTCAAAAGATAAACACCCTGGACATTGGCAAGTATATGGTTCCGATAGAATAGCTATCCAAAAATTAATGGATAATAATCCGTCACTAGCAGAAAAAATCCATCAGAATCATGATTTTACAGTTGCTGAGGTTATTTGGGCCTGTAAAAATGAGATGGTTGTTAAAGTAGAGGATTTTCTTGCCAGACGAATTCGACTGTTGTTATTAGACGCACAGGCATCCTTAGAGGCGGCTCCGCTGGTCGCTAAAATCATGGCAGAACAATTGGATAAAGACGACGAATGGGTCAATAAAGAGTTGGTCGATTATGAACTCTTAGTAAAAAATTATACATTGTATTCCGAAATAAATAACCATAATAATCCCATATTGGGGTAAAGCCTTAAACATAGTATTCGAATGAAGAAAGAATTTATTTTAGCGCTAGATCAAGGTACGACAAGTTCCAGAGCTATTCTTTTCAATAAGAAAGGTAAGATTGAAAATATCGCTCAAAAGGAGTTTACTCAGCTATTTCCGCAATCGGGCTGGGTTGAACATGATGCGCAGGAAATATGGTCGTCGCAACTTAGTGTATTAACGGAAGTCATTGCAAAAGCCAACATAAAACTGGAAGCCATTAAAGCCATCGGTATTACAAACCAACGGGAGACCACGGTTGTTTGGAATCGAAAAACGGGCGAGCCTATATATAATGCGATTGTTTGGCAAGACAGACGTACCGCTGCGTATTGCCAGTCCATTGTAGAAAAGGGGTTAGCTAAAACCATTCAAGAGAAAACTGGTCTTTTAATCGATGCTTATTTCTCGGCATCCAAAATCAACTGGCTCCTTACGCATGTTAAAGGAGCACGTAAATTGGCCGAAAAAGGCGAACTGGCTTTCGGCACAATAGATTCCTGGCTTGTTTATAACCTTACCGATGGTACCAAACACATTACAGATGTCACCAATGCATCACGTACACTACTCTTCAATATCCATTCATTAGCGTGGGACGACGAACTTTTAGATATCTTTGATATTCCCGCATCTATGTTGCCCACGGTGTGTGACAGTTCTGAAATATATGGAGAAACGAGTACAACGTTAGGCGCTCGACCGATTCCCATTGCCGGTATCGCCGGCGACCAACAGGCCGCGTTGTTTGGCCAACTATGTACCCAAAAGGGCATGGCAAAGAATACATACGGTACAGGCTGTTTTTTACTCATGAATATCGGTAAAAAACCGGTTATCTCTACACACAAATTGGTCACGACCGTCGCCTGGAAAATTGGTAAAGAAGTCAACTATGCGCTGGAGGGCAGTATTTTTATCGGCGGTGCAGTTGTCCAATGGTTACGCGATGAATTGGGTATTATAAAAAAAGCAAGCGACATCGAACAATTGGCCACGCGTGTAGACAACACGGACGGCGTATACTTGGTCCCGGCGTTTTCCGGTCTAGGGGCACCACACTGGAATCCAAACGCCAGAGGGACACTTCTTGGATTATCGCGCGGCTCAAATGACGCTCATATTGCGCGAGCTGCATTGGAGAGCATTGCCTACCAAACCTATGATATTCTAAAAGCAATGGAATTGGATTCTAAATCTAAAATCCGTGAACTTCGAGTAGATGGCGGCGCTACACAAAACAGTTTCCTCATGCAATTTCAAGCCGACATTTTAAAAACGAATGTTATTCGTCCGGCCATCACAGAAACCACAGCTATGGGTGCCGCATTTCTAGCGGGGCTAGCGGTTGGTTTCTGGAAAGATATTGACGAGCTGCAAACGTTATGGCAAGAGGAAAGAACATTTGTTGCCGATACGAAAAAGAAATACCAACCGCTACTTCAAGAGTGGAAAAGAGCTACAGATACCGTAAAATTCTGGGCAGATTATAAATAAGATAATTGATTCTAATTTCATTATTATGACTTCTTTTTTAGCAGAGCTGATCGGTACGGCCTCCATGATTTTATTGGGTGGAGGTGTTGTAGCAAACGTCGTATTGAAAGGCACAAAAGGCCATAACGGCGGATGGATAGTCATCACGACCGCGTGGGCAATGGCCGTATTTGTAGGCGTAACAATTGCGGGACCTTATAGTGGCGCCCATCTAAATTGGGCGGTTACTATCGCAAATCTTGCCCTCGGAAAACTGGATTTGCCAACCTCCCTATCGTATATGACTGCACAAACCTTGGGTGCCATGACGGGCGCATTTATTGTCTGGGTGGTTTATAAAGACCATTTCTCCCAAACGGAAGATGCCGGAGCAAAACAGGCCGTATTCTGCACTGCACCAGCCATACGAAACCTACCCATCAACCTCGTCAGCGAAATAGTAGGAACCTTTGTTCTTATTTTCACGATTCTGCACTTCACAGATGCTTCTTTCGGCGGGGAAGACGAGAGTACGCCAATCGGCTTAGGCTCCATAGGGGCTAT
Source organism: Sphingobacterium arenae (assembly GCF_014692505.1). GTDB lineage: Bacteria > Bacteroidota > Bacteroidia > Sphingobacteriales > Sphingobacteriaceae > Sphingobacterium > Sphingobacterium arenae. Next base: position 914,335 of record NZ_JACNYK010000002.1, read on the forward strand.
CCCTGTTGCCTTTCTCGTGTGGGTAATTGGCCTCTCGCTGGGTGGTACAACAGGTTATGCGATAAATCCGGCACGCGACTTGGGGCCACGTATCATGCATGCCCTATTACCTATTCGAAATAAAGCATCGTTTGATGTTGCTTACGCGTGGGTTCCTGTCGTTGGTCCTATTATAGGTGCGTTGATAGCCGCGGCAATGTACCTGGCTATTTATTAGTATGTAGCGCACCCTATATCATTTAAAGATTTCCTATTATGAATACAAAAAAAAGGTATTTAAAGATGGTCCTAACTATAGGTACACTAGTTTTGTTTAGTGCTTGCGGGTCGTTGTTAAATAAACAACGTTTACATAACGATACTTTCCCAGTTTATTCCTATGAGGGGCATCGAGGTGCCCGAGGGCTTTATCCGGAAAATTCTATTGGTGCGATGAAGGCTGCGATCGACCTGCCAAAGGTTACCACCCTAGAAATGGATTGTCACATTACAAAGGACAAAAAGGTCGTCGTATATCATGACCACTATTTAAATCCAAAATTCGTTCAATATGTCAATGGTAAACCGCTTTCCGGAAAAGACGATAAAGGGATAATATATCATTACAATTACGCAGATTTAGCGCAATTTGATATTGGAAGTAAATTCTACGAAGACTTTCCTAAACAGAAGAAAGTTCCTACTTCCATTGCTTTGTTATCTGACCTCATCGATGAGGTAGAAAATTACGCGAAAGAAAAAAGAAATACACCCATGTTTTACAATATCGAGACGAAAAGCAATGCAGGAAAAGACGGAGAGTATCATCCCAATCCCCCGGAATTTTCTGACCTGTTATTACAGATTGTCATCGATAAGGGGATAGCTGCTAGGACGGTCATTCAATCTTTCGATAAACGTACTATCCAATATATTAATCGGGTGTATCCGCAGATTAAAACGTCGTACCTGATTGGCGGTAATAATAAAAAATCGGTAGCAGAACTGGTAGACGAACTAGACTACAGTCCTTTCATCCTCAGCCCACATTATTCATTGATTACCGCAAACTTCGTCAAAGATGCTCATAAAGCTGGCATCAAAATCGTTCCATGGACCGTGAATGACGACCAAGAAATAAAAAAACTAGAAGCTCTCCAAGTGGACGGTATTATTAGTGATTACCCTAACTTATTTTAATAAGAACCAAAAAATACATGTTTAATATTTTCAAACCGGCGGCACACAAACCGCAGTTACCAGCCGATAAAATAGATCCTGAATATAAAAGATTACGTTTACAGGTATTTATCGGTATATTTATAGGATACGCTGCGTATTACTTCGTTCGCAAGAATTTTTCATTTGCCGTCAAAGATTTGCAAGATTCGTTGGGCTACAGCAAAGCTGAATTAGGTTTTGCCATGTCTGCTATATCGATTGCATATGGTTTGAGCAAATTTCTAATGGGGAATGTTTCTGATCGAAGCAATGCCCGATATTTTCTGGCAACAGGGTTGGTTCTTTCTGCTTTGACTATGATATTTATGGGTTTCTCACCTTTTGCTACATCGTCTATTGCAATTATATTCACGCTTCTATTTATCAATGGATGGGTGCAAGGTATGGGCTGGCCAGCATGTGGTCGTGTGGTCGTCCATTGGTATTCTATTAAAGAACGAGGTACTGCCATGTCGATCTGGAATCTCGCACATAATGTAGGTGGTTTTTTAGTTGGTCCCTTGGCTATACTCGGTGTTGAATTGTTTGTAGATTGGCAGGCACGTCTTTATTTCCCGGGCCTAGCGGCGATACTCGTGGCTTTACTATCTGTTTTACTCGTACGCGACACTCCCCAATCCTGTGGTCTTCCGCCGATTGAGGAACATAACAACGATTACCCCAAAACATATGACAAATCCCAGGAAAAAGAATTTAGTGCAAAGGAGATATTTTTTAAATATATCTTTAATAATAAAATGTTGTGGTTTATAGCCATTGCCAATGCTTTTGTCTATTTAGTACGCAACGGTATTATCAATTGGGCCCCTACCTATCTACAGGAAGCTAAGCACTTCACGGCGTCTGAAGCGACATGGTCGGCTTCTATCTATGAATTAGCAGCTATACCCGGAACCATTCTATGCGGCTTGATGAGCGATCGATTGTTTAAAGGTCGTCGGGCTCCGGTTACGATCATCTATATGGCATTTACGTTCCTAGCGGTACTCCTTTATTGGTTAACTCCCGGGGAGGTTGCCTGGCTCGTAAATGGTTCATTATGGTGTATTGGTTTTCTGATTTATGGGCCGGTTATGCTCATCGGCGTACAAGCTTTGGACCTGGTACCCAAAAAAGCAGCTGGAACGGCCGCGGGACTGACGGGCTTGTTTGGCTACTTTATTGGGGATATGTTGGCAAATGCAGCTCTTGGCGCTGTCGTAGATCACAGCGGATGGAATCTGAGCTTTGAAATCGTATTGCTTTCTTGTGGATTAGCAATTTTATTCACCGCTTTTACTTGGAACAGAGAAAAAGTACTTCTACAGCGATAACAAAAAGCAAGTGTCTTCGAAAATAAGCAGCTCGATAAAACGTTTTATCGAGCTGTTTGTTTATCCCATATTGTAGTCCAAAAAGAAAATGTCATGGTAAAAAGTATTTTCCGTCTTTTGAATAAATTCAATAAAGCAATATTGCCCAAGCTATCGGGAAAAGATCCTAGCAAATTGAACAAATGGGAACAAGGGCTGCTTGCCTACCGCTATTACATCCTTACGCGTTCCTTGGACTGATATTTTCGATTATATAGAAACAAACCTTTTACTTACCTTTAACGCGATGTCATGGATATATTTAGACAATAATGCCACTACCAAGATGGCGTCGGAGGTTTTGGACGCTATGCTACCTTTCCTACAAGAGTCATATGGGAACGCTTCCAGCGTGCAACACCGTATCGGACGTGAAGCCAATCAAGCAGTAGCATTGGCTCGCGAACAAATCGCTCAAAAGCTCCACGTAAAAGAGAGTGAAATTTTCTTTAATTCAGGCGCAACAGAGGGAATCAACACGGTACTTCGGGGGATAGCCCACGCTTATGCACGTAAAGGAAAGCATATTATTACCTGCCAAACGGAACATAAGGCGGTGTTGAGCACCTGCGCCCAGCTGGAACGAACCGGCGTCGAAATAACTTATCTGCCTGTCAATAAAACAGGAGAGATAGCGTTGCAGATGCTTCGGGATAGTATACGCCCAGATACCATCTTGGTATGTATTATGGCGGCTAACAACGAATCGGGCATTATACACCCCATTTCGGCGATAGCAGAAATTTGTCAAGAGAAGGATGTCTTGTTTTTCTGCGATGCTACGCAACTAGTCGGTAAACAGGAAATAGATTTACAGCGGATTCCCATTGACATCCTAACCTTCAGCGCACATAAGTTCCATGGCCCTACAGGTGTCGGTGTATTATATGTACGTCGCAAACGTAAACCAATACAGATACCCCCGTTGATATCGGGTGGGCAACAAGAAAATGGCTTTCGCGGAGGGACATTGAATGTTGCTCCTATTGTGGGTTGTGGGAAGGCGCTGATTATGACAAATCTCCATCCAGAGATCGAGCAATACCGAGACGAGCTGGAAAAACAAATAAAGCTTCAAATTCCGGAAATCATGATTCATGGCGAACATGCGCAACGATTAAGCAACACCAGTTTCATCGCCTTTCGACATATTAAAGCGGCCGAAATTATGACAGCTCTCCCGCATATCGCCCTTTCCTCGGGCTCTGCTTGTACCTCGGGTCTTTTAGATCCATCACATGTCTTAAAAGCGATGGCTGTTAGTGATGACGACGCTTTCGCGAGCGTCCGGTTTAGCTTAAGTAAATTTACCACGAAAGCGGAAGTGGAAGAAACTATAAATGATCTCGCCAAGGCGGTTTCACGCCTGCGTTCCTCCTCTCCCGCCTGGCAGCTTTTTAAGGACGGGTTGATATCTTGACGTCGCGTGATACATTTTTTGACATTCACTCAACGTCCGATAATTGGAAGTAAAAAAAAGAATGACGATTTTTGTATATTCAAGAAAGAAAAACGATGAACGAATTGGTTACAATCACAGATAGAGCAAAGCTGCGTATTGAGCAGGTTATGCAGAAAGAAAACTACGACCAGAGTTATTTTGTGCGCGTCTCCGTAGAAAGCGGCGGCTGTTCTGGTCTTTCCTACAAATTATCGTTTGATAATGAAGAAAAGAAAGGAGATCAGTTCTGCGAAGATAAAGGGGTAAGAATCTGTCTGGACATAAAATCGTATCTATACTTAGCAGGTACAGAACTAGATTACTCGGATGGACTTAACGGAAAAGGCTTTGAGTTTCACAATCCGAATGCATCACGTACCTGCGCCTGCGGCGAGAGTTTTTCGGTGTAAAAACAACAATAAATGCCTGTGTATAAACAATCGACAAAATCTTAAGCTATTTTTTAGTAATATTTTCAAAACATCCTTTGTTTTATTATTAAAACCTTTATTTTTGCTGATAAAATTTAAAAAAATATCAATCTTCAAAATCTGAATTATGGTATTTTGAGGGCTAGCAGTTTTATGGGACGAAATTTACTAAAGACAGAACAAGCGATTACGTTTGTAAAGCATACTTTTTCACAGAAATTAATTCATGCGCTAAACCTTATTCCGGTTTCTTCGCCGCTTGTTGTGTTGGATGGAACAGGTATTAACGATGATTTAAACGGTATCGAACGCCCTGTTGGGTTTCCGATTAAATCTTTGAATGAACAGCGTGCAGTAGTTGTCCATTCTCTTGCAAAATGGAAAAGATTACGTCTGAAAGAGCTGGAGATTGAAGCAGGGGAAGGTATCCTTACCGATATGCGTGCTTTACGCCCCGACGAAGACTATAGCCCTATACACTCTATATACGTTGACCAGTGGGACTGGGAGAAACATATAAATAGCGAAGACCGTACCCTCTTTTACCTAAAAGATACGGTACTAAAGATTTATCGTGCACTCTATGAGACCGAACGTGAAGTGGAAGAACGCTACCCAGCTAAACAGGCTGTTCTGCCAAAGGATATACATTTTATTGCTTCTGAGGAGTTGTTGGCAAAATATCCTGATCTTACACCAAAAGAACGAGAGAATGCGATAGCCAAAGAATATGGTGCAGTATTCATATATGGTATTGGTGGGGAATTAAGTAACGGCTTTCCGCACGATGGTCGCGCAGCTGATTATGATGATTGGAGTTCTTATAACGAAAATGGATATAAAGGGCTAAATGGGGATATTCTTGTTTGGAACCCTATTCTCCACACCGCTTTTGAGCTCTCTTCGATGGGTGTCCGGGTCGATAAAAAAGCATTGTTACATCAGTTGGAACGGAGACAAAGCACGGAAAGGGCACAGCTCTCCTTTCACAGTATGCTACTCAATGATCAGCTGCCCCCAGCTATCGGCGGGGGTATCGGGCAATCACGTGTTTGTATGTTTATGCTCAAAAAAGCGCATATCGGTGAGGTGCAAGTCAGCATATGGGATTCCGAGCAACGAGAAATATTAGCATCGCAAGACATTAACTTACTGTAATTACCTACGGGATCTTGCCAACTCGACTATCCTCCTACCTCCTATTGGGGTTCCTGATTGTTGTGTAGCTACGTCGTAAGGCAATAGCTATTTAATTATTATATTTGCATCATTATTTGGAAAGAAAAAAAAGATATGATTATACAACCACGTGTAAGAGGTTTTATCTGCCTAACTTCCCATCCGGAAGGGACAGCGCAACATGTTAAGCAACAGATAGATTATGTAAAATCTAAGGGTAAAATCGATAATGGTCCTAAAAAAGTCTTGGTAATTGGTGCTTCTACTGGTTTTGGTCTAGCTTCGCGGATTACCGCAGCTTTTGGTTCGGACGCCGATACGATCGGTGTATTCTTTGAAAAGCCAGCTGCTCCTGGCAAACCAGGCACTGCTGGTTGGTATAATACCGCTGCCTTTGAAAAAGAAGCCCAAGCTGCTGGACTTTATGCCAAAAGTATTAATGGAGATGCTTTCTCTGATGAAATAAAAAAACAGACTATTGCGCTTATCAAAGAAGACCTTGGACAGGTGGATTTAGTTGTATATTCACTGGCTTCCCCACGGCGCACACATCCTAAAACGGGAACAGTCCATACTTCGGTCTTGAAACCTATCGGACAGACTTTTACTGATAAAACGGTAGATTTTCATTCTGGTGTGGTCTCTGATATTTCCATTCAACCTGTCGAAAGCGAAGAAGATATCGATAACACCATCACCGTTATGGGTGGCGAAGATTGGAAGTTTTGGATAGAGCAAATGAAAAAAGCTGGCGTATTGGCCGAAGGTGCGAAGACAGTCGCTTATTCCTATATCGGACCGGAACTTACATATCCGATTTATCGAAACGGTACTATCGGCAAAGCAAAAGACGATTTAGAAGGCACGGTCCCTCTTCTAAACGATTTATTAAGTGATATAGGGGGGCGCAGCTATGTCTCGGTAAATAAAGCGTTGGTTACACAGTCGAGTTCTGCGATCCCTGTTGTCCCCCTTTATATTTCGTTACTTTACAAGGTCATGAAAGAGAAAGGCATACACGAAGGTACGATCGAACAAATGCAGCGATTATTTGCTGAACGTCTATACGCCGATCGTGAAATTCCGCTGGATGAAAAGGGACGTATTCGTGTAGACGACTGGGAAATGAGAGACGATGTGCAAACAGAGGTAGCAAAACTATGGGAACAAATTAGTACAGAAAATTTAGAACAGATCTCCGATATCGTGGGTTACCGCAATGACTTCTTCAACTTATTTGGGTTCAACTTCGACGCCATAGATTATAATAAGGATACCAACGAGCTCGTTAACATTCCGAGTATCAAAGATTAAGAAACATTAAGACGATAGATAGATAAAAGGCAGTAAGGTGATGATCTTACTGCCTTTTTATGTTTTATACCTCCTCGTTATGGTCATCCAAAGGAGGAAATAAATTGAGAATTAATATCTCAAAATTCAAACAAATAATTGCAATAACACCTTAATATACAAGCAAAAAAACCAAGAAAGAAAGAATTATATCTATTTGATATTTACAATATAAATAGCCACCTTTACACCTATACGATAATAATCGATTTAAAAACTCTACATCATGGCAAAAAATAAAAATAAAGCGGTGGAAGAATCGGCAATTGTTCCGGAAAAAAAAGCACGTAAAATTGTAGCTGGTCCTATCAGAGACAAAGAACGTACAAAGCGTCGGTTAATAGCGACTGTTGGCAAAGTATTGCAAAAGTACACCTATGCTGGGCTTACCATTACCAATATAGCAAAAGAGTCTGGTCTAAATCCTAAACTCATATATCTCTATTTTGGAAATTTAGACGGATTGATAGAAGAATACATCCTAGAAAAGGATTTTTGGACAGGAAAACTTAAAACACAATTTACCGAACTTGCCGAAAATCCAAAATCTCTTAGCGCACAAGACGCCAATGATTTATTCCTCTTGCAATTTGATTCGTTCTTAAAGGATAAATCTATGCAACGTATTATCCATTGGGAGATGGGTGTAAAAAACAAATTATTAAGAAAAATCGCCGACGATCGGGAAGAAGTCGGTAAAAGTGCTCTTGATCTTATTTCAAATCAATTCGATGATACAGATGTAGATATCCAAGCTACACTCGCCATTATTCTCGGTGGAATTTATTATTTGACCTTACACGCTAAAAACAACGGAAGTACCGTTGGCGGTATCGACATTAACGAAGACGAAGGTCGGGAACGCATCGAAAATGCTATCAAAAGAATAATCTCCCGAGATTTTGAAGATGCCAAAAAGAAAAAAACACCTAAAGGAAAAAAATAAAGGCGTAATTTTGCCATATGTCTATATTAAATCAACAATTCAACACGGTGCATGATACTGCACCGTTTTCACAAATAAAAAACGAAGATTATAGTCCAGCATTTGACATCGCCATCGAAAAAGCGAAGGCAGAAATCAATGCGATTGCTCACCATCCGGAAACAGCTACTTTTGAGAATACCATTGCCGCAATGGCTTATGCTGGCATGGAGTTAGACCGTATCTCCAATATATTTTTCAACCTACATGCGGCGGAAACCAATGATGAGTTAGACGAGATAGCGCAAGAGGTTGCCCCAAAACTGTCTACGTTTGCGAATGACATTACTTTGAATCCTTTATTGTTTGAGCGGGTCAAAACGGTGTATGACCAAAAAGATATACTTTCGTTGAATACCGAGCAGCAAACTTTATTGCAAAAGTCGTATCGTGATTTTGTTAGAAACGGGGCCCTACTGGATGAAGAAAAAAAGGAAAAATTGCGTAAGGTAGATACTGAACTTGCCATATTAAAGCTAAAATTTGGAGAAAATGTATTAGCAGAGACCAATGCATATCAGCTCCACATCACGAACGAACAAGATTTGGCCGGTCTACCGGAAGGTACTATAGAAGCGGCAAAAGGACTCGCGGAAGCACAGGGCGAGTTAGGTTGGATATTCACGTTGGACTATCCAAGTTACATTCCATTCGTAACGTATGCGGATGACCGGGAACTTCGTCGCGAAATCACTGTTGCAGCCGGACGAAAAGGTTTTCAGAATAACGAATATAACAACGAGGAAAACATCCGTAAAATTGCGCGCTTGCGTTTTCAACGTGCTCAATTGCTTGGTTACGATAGCCATGCCCATTTCGTTTTGGAAGAAAGAATGGCTCAGCACCCATCGAAGGTAGGGTCTTTTTTAAACGACTTACTGAAAAAAGCAAAACCTGCGGCAGAACGAGAGTTTCAAGAATTAAGTGCGTTTGCGAACAAGCTCCATGGAATAAAACAACTCGAAAAATGGGATACAGCGTATTACAGTGAAAAGCTGAAGCAAGAGAGATTTAGTTTAGATGATGAGGTACTGAAACCGTACTTTCAACTTGAAAACGTATTGAAAGGCGTTTTTATCATTTCCGAGCGACTTTTTAACTTGCGTTTTCACGAAGTGCAGCATATCGACAAATACCACGAAGAGGTACGCACATTTGAAGTCACCGATAACGAAAACAGATTGATTGCCATATTTTATGCTGATTTCTTTCCGAGAAAGGGTAAGCGTAATGGAGCTTGGATGACATCTTTTAAACCGCAGTACCGCAAAGATAGGAAGGATGAACGACCTCACATATCCATCGTATGCAACTTCACCCGTTCGACCGCGACCAAACCGTCTTTGCTGACCTTTAATGAGGTGACGACACTCTTCCATGAATTTGGCCATGCCCTACACGGCATATTGGCGGACACCACTTACCCTAGTCTATCGGGGACTTCTGTTTATTGGGATTTTGTGGAGCTACCTAGTCAAATCATGGAAAACTGGTGCTATGAAAAAGAAGCACTTGAACTTTTCGCTAAACATTATCAGACAGGTGAAACTATACCCATGGAACTTATTGATAAGATCAAAGCATCGGCATCGTTTATGGAAGGGATGGCTACCTTGCGTCAACTGGGTTTTGGATTATTGGATATGGGCTGGCATGCGCAAGACCCTACCTATATCAATAATATTAAACCGTTTGAAAATAGTTGTTTCAGTTCTACACAATTGCTCCCCGATGTGGAAGAAAATGCTATGAGTCCATCATTTTCGCACATTTTTAATGGTGGATACTCTTCGGGATATTACAGTTATAAATGGGCAGAGGTGTTGGATGCAGATGCCTTCGCTTATTTTAAGGAAAAAGGAATTTTTGACCCCACAGTTGCCACTAAATTCAAAGAGAACATTCTTTCTAAAGGAGGCATTGAACACCCGATGGTCCTGTATAAACGATTCCGAGGGAAAGAACCAAGCACAGACGCCTTAATGAAACGCGCAGGATTAATCCTATAATCGTTACAAATTTGATTAAAAAAGCCCTTTTCGCTTCCACTTACAGGAAATAGTGTTTAACTTTAATTCAACAATCATCACATCTTAAACATATATTTATGAGCAAATTAGAAGAAAAAATCGCTGTTTATGTAGCGGAATCAAAGAAATTAAACCTTTCTCTTGATGAAAAATTAATTGCTGCTGTTGCTAAAGGATTAGGGCCATCTATTTATAATGCGGATGCCGAGACGATCGCTGCCTCCGATAAAGCAGAACTTGATCGGGTGAAGAATAATTTTTTAATTAAGAAGTTGGGATTGGCGGATGGATCTGCATTAGACACTGCATTGGAAGAAGTTATCGAACAGGTGGGGAAATCAAACCGGAATAAGTATCGCGTTATCATTTACGCATTGCTTGTTAAAAAGTTCAAAAAGGAAAGCATATATGCCTAACAAAGCATATAAAAGTTCAAAAAGCTCGATTCTAAATATGAAATCGAGCTTTTTTCTTTTCTATCACATTAGTATCATTGATTAATCTCTATCATGCTGTCAATCCATTTCCGACAGCGTTTTGTTTCGGGTACCATAGCGAAACGAGATACACCGTCAGAACAGCAAGTGGAAAAGAAATCAATGCCGGATTTTCCAACTGATGTATAGCATTTGCTGGATCTAATCCGTATTTATCCCACATGGTAGGTGATGTGAGAATAATCAATAACGAAGACACGATACCTACAATAATCGAAGCTGCTATACCTGTTTCTGACGTTTTCTTCCAAAAAAGTAAAAATAAAATTGCCGGTAAATTGGCGGAAGCAGCGATCGCAAATGCCCATCCCACTAAAAATGACACATTTATTCCTTTGAAGGCCATTCCCAATAGGATGGCGAAAATTCCTACAGCAAATGCAGCTATCTTTCCAACCTGAACTTTTCGATGATCACTCAAATTCTTCTTTAGATAGATATCAATAAAGTCATGGGCTATCGCTCCAGAAGATGCCACAATCAATCCGGCTACGGTACCTAGGACAGTGGCAAAGGCCACCGCAGAAATAATAGAAAACAGTACCGCGCCAAAGGCACGTGCCAACAAGGGTGCCGACATATTACTTGATTCGACATCCAACACCCCATTTACAGCTGCCCCAAGACCCATAAAAAGGGTAAGAATATAAAATCCTCCAATCGCTGTTATTGCTAAGATGGTCGATTTCCGGGCATCACGAGGTGTTTTCACGGTATAATAACGGATCAGAATATGGGGTAGCGCAGCGGTTCCTAAAAACAACGCCAGCATCAGGGATATGAAGTCCAGTTTGCTCCATAAATTCGCATCACGACCAATTTTGTATTTCAGTCCTGGCAGCATGAAGGTTGCACCAGCCGTAGGTTCTTGATAGTAAACGGACACCTCATCTGCTCCATCCGAAAACTTCACTTGAAGAAATCGAACAATTTCGCTCTCCTGCAGGGTTGACAAGAATTCGAATGGGCCCACTGCTCCTGTCTCCCCTACTTCTTGCCCATTAACTACAATTTTACTCATGTGTCCCACTTGGTAAAAACGACGATTTTCTTTGGGTTCACCGTTGTATAATGTTTGTCCATCAGCCCGCTGCGTAACCGTCAGCGTCTCTTTCAGCATAGATCCGTTGGCATCTTGTGTCCAATCGAACCATCTTTCGATTCCATTTTGCGAAAGCTTAACAAACGTTTTATTTCCAACTGTTTGCTGTCCAACAACATCCCAATCATTGACCGCAATGAGTTTTTCGTTTTCAACTTGTGGAGTAAGCTCCATAAAAGTATAATGACTACTGCTTCCCTTGAAGTTCGGCGTAAGTGTTAATCCATTTTTAAGGATAAAAAATGTCAGCACCACCGACAACACAATCAATAAACCTCCCTTTAAAAACTGCACATAGGTTGTAGAAGCCATTCCCGCACTCGCAACAATCACGATGACGATGGCCCCTACCAATAGCACCCCAACCCAATGCGGCAGACCGAGAAGAGGCATTACTAAATCGCCCGCTCCGACCATCTGGGGAATAAGATAAAAAACGGATACAATCAAGGTACCTATAGAAGCTGCCAACGTTATAGCACGCGAATTGAATTTAGCATTCAATGCATCGGTAAAGGTATACTTTCCCAGACGTTTAAATGGTTCTGCAATAAGAAATAAAGCAACAACCCACCCCCCGAGAAAACCGATTGCATATAGAAAGCCATCAAATCCGGATACAGCAATCATTCCACATATTCCGAGAAAAGAAGCTGCGGATAAATAATCTCCTGCAAACGCAATCCCATTAACTCCCCAATGAATCTGTCCGCCTGCTGCATAGTAAGAAGAGGACGAACTGGTCTTCCTTCCAAAATAAAAAGAAAGTCCTATCACAAGTCCAACAAAAATAAAAAAGAATAAAAGTGCAACGTACGAAATTTCATAAATCATACGGCACCTCCCTCTTCTATCTCATTAGATTGCTCGGCTTCTGCCTCATCTTCATATTTTGTGCAGTAATAATTGTATACGACACCCAGAATAACGGCAAAGATGATTAACCCGATTCCATAGGCCAATGCTAAATTTAACCCACCTGGCACCTGAACGGCCAATAGTTCATATTGGAATACACCAATTACCACGAACCCTGCATAGCAAATTAGGTAAATAAAAAATAAGCGTATACCTAGAACAGATTTTCGCTTGGTCAGACTTTCTTTTTCTGTAGACGTGTTGTTAACGTGCATAATGATATTTTGGAACGGTTTATAAATTGAAACGTCGGCCGCATATTTGAACTATGCAGCCGACCTCTATAGACAAATGTAACCAAAAACAGGAAAAATTTATATATTTTTTAAAATTTAAATTCGGCGCGGTCCAATATCAACCATCTTTTTTTCTGTGGGGTAATAGGCATCAATGAAATCGTCTAGATATTCTGTACCGATTGGAAAAGATGTATCATCACCCAACAAATAAAACTGTCTCATAGCACGGGAAAATTTCATAACCTTGTGGATATTGACAACATAACTTCGGTGTGCTTGAATAAATATATTACCAGGCAATATGGATAATAATTCTCTAAGGGTAGTGCGTGCCCTTATCTTTCGTTTATCTGCCAAATGGAAGCAGACATAATTTTTATCACTCTTCACCAAACCGACGTCCGCGAAGATAATCTTCGTATCAAACCCTTCTTTCACATCTTTCACAAACATAAATTCTGGCCCAGGTGTTTCGGAATGAGATCTTTTTTGAATCACCCGATTTATGGCTTCCGCCAAGCGAGCATAATCAATCGGTTTTGGAATACAATCATCGGCCGCGACCTGAAAGGCATCCATAGCACGTTCACCATAGGCGGTTACCAAAATAACTGCCGGACGAGGATGGATCGTCCTAACTAAAGAAATACCGTCAAACCCTTCCATAACGATATCTGAAATCAACAGGTCGACGGGATTATTTCTCATATAATGGAGAGCGCGCATACTATCCGTTTCTGTCCCGACCACGATCAAACGGCTATCCGTCTGTAAATAAGCATATAGTACGCGTAACATGACGGGATCGTCATCCAAAAGAAACACACGTAATCTAGCGCTCGGCTGATTCATGTTCGCTTTGTTTAATCGTTAGTTCAACGAAGAAATATCCTAAACGCTTGCCGTAACGCAGGCTATACCTATTTTGCGCCAATAGATCTAAACGCTCCTGAACACTCAACAGCCCAACACCACTACTACTTCTTAATCCGCGTTTACTCTCTGATTTGTTAATAGTAACAAAGGTGAACATATCTTCTCGGCAGTCTATTTTTACCTTAATGGAACGTCCACTATCATTCACGGATGCGTATTTTAAGACATTATCCATGAAACTCAGCAGTAAGACAGGCGGGACATGATGTCCTTTCATCGATCCTTTTTTGACATACTCTACCGCATCATTACGTCCGTACTGGAGACGTATCACGTCGATCAAGCTCTCCACCTGGTCAATTTCTTCCCGTAAGCTAATCATGGTTTGCCGAGCATGCGCCTTCTCAAAACTATATCGCTGTACACCACCCAATCTACCTAACGACCGGGCAAACTCCCAATTTCCTCTCAATGCAAGTTGATTGGCAATTGATGAGAGAACATTGTATTGGAAATGTCCATCCAATACGAAATGTAATTGTTGTTCTTTAAGTTCACTGTTCTCATTTTTTTGTTGTTTGAGGATCGCAATAGACCGGATTCCCCACAGGATTAACCTAAACACAAAAACATGTACCAATAATTTACAATATTCTACAATTAAGGTAGAAAAAAGATCGATCCACGTTAGTCTATACTCACTGTTATAGAACACAATATCGTACAATGGGAACACCTTATAGATCATAAGGTACGTGATGCTCACCAATGTGGGATAGAATAAAAGCAATAACAAAAAACAGAATGTCCATGCGCGTCGGACGGCACAGTAGCTTACGATAAACCAAACCGTATAAAAAAGTGGAATGTAAAGCAAAAAGAAACTCGCAGCGGCCAAGTATATATTGCCTTCAAATTCGCTCGTTTGGTTACGTGAAGCGGTTAGCCCATAATGGGCAACCCACCCTAAAAGATGGATTAGGACATTAGTAGGAACTCTAAGTTGAGCAATTTTCTTCATCGCGGTTGAATAAGGTAGTGCTTCTCCCGCTAAAATTACTAAAAAAATTTTAACTCTTCATCTGTCTTGTTAAACGTTTCCACTTACGCATACACAAAAAAGACAATTTACCGATCTCCTGACAGGTGTATCGAGGACTAATCATCATATAATATCGAGTCCCGACACGACAAGGCCAATACGACTGATTTCGTCTTCTCTTGTTGGTCTGCTCTCTCTTTCCCGGCATCGTATGGACATATAGCCATCCCTCCCACATCTCCGGCTTTACAGAAATCACTTCTTGTAAATGATCATATAATGTTCCAAATACGCGCGTTGTATAATCTCCCAATCGCTCCTCTTTATTGGGAAAGATAGTAGGATAGCTTTTATAAAACGTATCACCTGCCTCATCCAAGGAAGAAAGGATAGGATAAATGGGGATATTCCGCTTATGGGATAATACCGCTAAACCTTTACGTACAACAAGATTACAATGGAAAAAAGAAACTTCTTCGTTATCCGACTCACCCTTAGTAGGTGCTGCACCGTGATTACCGTCCATATAAATGACAATATGATAGCCATCGCGCAACGCAACTAACATTTTAAGAAGGCAGTTACCTGCATCGGCATCAATCAACTGTAATCCCCCTACGTTTTCCATTTTCGCATGTTGTGCAAACAAATACTCGCCCTGCTCCGCTAAGATCTCCCGGGACATGACCACCGCCACGTTTAATCCTTGCATATACATCACTCTGCTGAGCAAGCGATATGAACCAGTATGAAAGGTAGCCACAATGCCCGGTCGGTCTTTTATCTGTTGGATGTATGATGTCAGACTTGTTAGAACTTCTTGTTTCACCGGCAACACGTCTGCTAATTGATCGTCCGAAGCACGGTATCTAGAAGTCACTAAACGACGATAGATATCAGGATAACTGACCGTATCTATCTGTGGACAGAATCTATACATATTCGCGGCGAATAAAGCGTAGAGCCAAGATGTGGCGACATCGTTATCGCTTGCAGTACTTCTTTCCAAAAAATCCATGATCATAGATGTTCTTTAAAGATCCAAAAAAATTTAATCGTTAAAAAAAAGTCTGCCCTGCATTGTTCGAGGGCAGACTTTCTATTCAAGTTTAGAATGTTCTGAAAAAACATTTCGGCTCTTTCCTAGATGAAGCTTCAAAATCCCAAAATGCAACCATCGTAGGCAGCGCCACTTGTGCGCGACGTCCAGTAAGCCCTTGTACTTTACGTAACCATACTTTTAAATTCTTCATGTTTTTCAAATTAAGTATTAATTGTTAAATTTTCATGTTGTGATCAGTTCCCATGCCACCTACCTCCGTCCGGATCGGAGTTCCATGAAATCCAGCAAAAAATTAAGTAAATATTTTGAAGTTACAGCAAGAAAGGGATAATGTAGATCGCATTCGTGACGAAAGTATAAAAGAAAGTTACAGACTAACTTATACCTCAAAAAGGGCATTTCGTCACGGACATCGTTCCGATTTATCCTCGAGCTAAAGTCAATTCATCCCCAAAAGCCAAAACTGGTATCTACACAGCAAGATGCAATTCAAGTATTTTGATCCTCAAAAACACTCCGGTTATCCCTGAAAATAGACTTTCTACAGTTTTTTTTGGCAGCAAAAATGCAAATATACAACTTGGCGTCACCATCAAGGGAAAAATCATTCGTATGTTTCTGATGCCGAAATAAATAAGGACTGAATTATGACCAGGAAGGCATCTTAAGAAACATCACAGGAGGAGAAAAACAGTCTAGGTGTTGCTGCGGGCGCGGCACACCTAACTGCTCCTTTTATTCGGATATACTGCTTGACGATATAAATTATCCTTGCAACTTAATTTCTCCCAAATTTGGAACGTCTTTTAAATCATACGGCGTCGCTTGATATACATAATAATTTAGCCAATTATTGAACAATAAGTTCGCATGGCTGGTCCACCGCACCAACGGGGGATTATCCGGATTATTATCTACATAATAATCTAATGGCATATCGATCTGCAACCCTTTTTCCAAATCCCTTTTATACTCCTCATCCAACGTAAGCGGTGCATATTCAGAATGCCCTGTAAAATAGAACTCGCGTCCTCCTCTTGATGAGAGAATAGCAAGCCCCGCATCTCCTGACTCAGACAAAATAGAAATTTCATTCTTATCTGTTACCGATGTTTTCAAGATCGTCGTATGTCGACTGTGCGGAATAAAAAATTCGTCATCAAAACCTCTGAACAATGGATGGCGTTTCTCCGTTGTCGTATGCTTGAACACGCCAAATAATTTTTCCTCCAAAGGTGATTTTTCCACGTTATAGAAATGATAAAGCGCTGCTTGAGAAGCCCAACAGATATATAAAGTAGAAGTAACGTGCGTTCTCGCCCAATCAAATATACTTCTAATCTCCTCCCAATAGGATACGGCTTCAAAATCCATCATCTCAACAGGTGCTCCCGTGATGATCATTCCATCGTAGAAGTCAGCTCGCACTTCATTGAATCCTTTGTAAAACATCTCCAAATGCTCCTCGGGTGTATTTTTTGACGTATGGGTATCCAAACGCACAAATTCTATCTCCACTTGTAACGGACTATTGGACAATAGCCTTATGAAATCAGTTTCCGTTGTTATCTTCAGCGGCATCAGGTTAAGAATAAGAACACGTAAAGGGCGAATGTCCTGTGCAGCCGCTCTTAAATCGCTCATCACAAATATATTCTCTTTCTCCAGAAGTTGAATAGCTGGAAGATTATCTGGTATCTTGACTGGCATACTATTTCCCTCGCTTAAGTTGATCTAAAAACTGATTGCAAAAATATAAAGAATTAACCGGAAGAAAAAACATCCATTCGTAAAACGCCTCGCGAACTAATCGGAAAATTACCCGTCCGCATACGCACACTTGCTGTTCATATCCGAACTACAGGCAAAAGGCTTTAAAAAACACAAATAGTTTATAATGAAACATTTCATTTTTTGGCAATGTAGTTGGAAAGCACAGAACAGAAGCTATGAACAATAAAAAGATAATGACAATCGGTAAAATAATTCACCGAATATTACAACGGTTTTACCGAGAAATATCAAATGCTGGTCTAATTGGGGTTCTGTATTATAAAGCACGAGAATATCTTTGAGTCATCAAAACAGTTAAAAAGACGAAAGATTAAAAAAATATTAACAACATTAAAACTTAATACAATGAAAACGACAATCACAACCATCGCAACGGCCTTTATCATGATGACATCACTCAGTTCGTTTGCGGCTAACAAAATTAACCCGCTGAAAGATCTTAATTCGATGCGTATCATCGCTACCTATCTAGAGGCAGCTACAGCCGGCAGCATCGAATTCAATAAGTTTCTTTTTTCGGAAGACTTCGAATACCGAAATACAGCTAACAATGTGTGCTACAATAAAAAGATATATACTAACTTTTTGAAAGCTAACAAAGGTTTAAAATTCAACTGTGAAACGACCTATGAGATGCTGGATGAAAGTGGCAAAGCATGTGTCGCTAAAGCCACCATGAAATTTGACAACTTCACTCGTGTAGATTATATTACGCTAAACCACAGTCAAGAGGGCTGGAAAGTAAGTAAAGTGGTAACGACTTACCCATAGAATCGGGGTATTTGTTTCCATGTTTCGTTTAGAAAAGCCTACGAAATGTAGGCTTTTTTTCACCCTAAAATGGTGCATCGTCAGGCATATCGTTCATCCGCGAAGGCATCGTAATACCCCCACCGCCGAAACCTCCCGCGCCACCAAACGCGTCAGACGGCCCGATTGCCGAGAAATTATCACCACCTCCTCCAAAAGAATCGGCACCGCCGAAATCCTCTTCCAAATCCACGAACTTCACGTACTTACCGATGAAGCGCAGTGGTACAATACCTGTTTCACCATTCCGGTGTTTCGCAATAATAACCTCACCTACACCGGCCGTAGGACGTCCTTCTTCATCTTCGGTGAGTCCATAATATTCTGGCCGATAAAGAAACAATACCATATCGGCATCCTGCTCAATAGAACCCGACTCCCGCAAATCTGACAACATCGGACGCTTACTGTTTCCAGGCCGGGATTCTACGGCACGGCTTAACTGGGAAAGTGCTAATACCGGAATATTCAATTCCTTGGCAACGGATTTCAACGCACGTGAAATGCTACCAATTTCCTGTTCTCGGTTACCACCACCTTTTCCTTCACTTTTTCCATGCATTAATTGTAGGTAATCCACAATGACCATTTGAATATCATGCTGTGCTTTCAAACGGCGACATTTCGCTCTGAATTCAAAAACATTGAGCGCAGGTGTGTCATCAATGATAAGGGGTGCTTCTGTTAGTCTTCCGATTCGCGAATGCAATTGCTGCCATTCATGGTCAGCTAAATTTCCTTTTTTAAGTTTTTCCTGTTCGATTTCCGTTTCACCGGCTATCAAGCGATTAACTAATTGCACGGATGACATTTCCAATGAGAATACCGCAACCGGCCGTTGATGGTCTACCGCTGCATTTCGTGCGACCGATAATACAAAAGCGGTTTTCCCCATCGCAGGACGTGCAGCAATAATAACCAGGTCAGAAGGCTGCCAACCAGACGTCATGCGGTCTAACGCAGTTAGTCCTGAAGGAATGCCGGTTAATCCGTCCGTACGGTCACGAAGCGCTTCCAAATTGGTGATTGCTTCCCGCATAATATCATCCATCTTTCGCGAATCACGGCGCAAGTTATTTTGTGCGATATCAAATAGTGATTTCTCAGCATGGTCTAATAAGTCAAATATATCCGTCGTTTCGTCGTAAGAATTATTTATAATTTCGGTCGATACTTTAATAAGCTCCCGCTGAATGTATTTTTGGGAAATAATGCGGGCGTGGTATTCAATATTCGCGGCAGAAACAACCCTGTCCGTCAATTGTGTAATATAGTATGCCCCTCCCACCATTTCCAGTGCGCCCATTTTCCTCAACTCGGCTGTCACGGTTAACAGGTCAATGGGTGAAGTCTGCTGAAACAAGTTAAAAATGGCCTCGTATATTTTTTGATGTGCTTCCTTATAGAACGAATCTGGCTTAAGGATATCGATGACCTCACTAAGAGCGTTCTTCTCGAGCATCAGCGCTCCTAACACAGCTTCCTCTAAATCCAATGCCTGCGGAGGCAACTTGCCCAATCCACTGACTAAATTATTAAGGCTAGCCCGTTTCTTAGCAAAGTTCGTTCTGCCCCCCGCATTGTTCGAAAATTCATTCTCTATTGCCATTCCAAAAAAATCCTCTGTTTATTGTTAGTGCTGATTTGTAACGAATAACAAAAATATAAAAAATAAACAGGAAGAATCCAACTATTTGTACACACCTCAATATACTGCAAAAAAAGACCGGTTATAACTCCCTTGCGGATACGGGCTTTCATGCCTACATTTTCCACACCTACTGTTAATAACGTGTAAGCGCTTTAAAAAGTCTCTTTAAAATCAGGGTATTATAGAAATGTTAATAACTAATAGCAATGTTAAAAAACCAACACCTGCGGTGTATCTTAAAGCAAAAATAGGTATATCGACAGCATTCATATTCAGTACCAAACAGTTATACAAAGAAATCATCGCTCTGCGAAAAGCACAGTATTCAACAACACATCTACTCTATACTTCTTTCGGAACGGCTTCAGTTCATATTCGGACGCGCTTCGCCCGTTTACCGAGAATTTACCGAGTAACTACCGGGGATTTACCGGAGATATCACGGTAAATCCCCGGTAAATCCTCGTAAAAAGTACGGTAACCGGGCGAACAAGGTGCGAATAAGGTGCGAATAAGGTGCGAATAAGGTATAAAAAAAGGTACTAACTCCATTCGCAAAAAAAGAGATTTATCCACTATTTTTATGCAAAAGAACAGATAGAACGTATCTTTGCTTTATGGCAAATGACACCCGCACGATAAAACCTTACAAAGCGCAGGAAGGTGGAAAGAAAGAACAAGTAGCGAATATGTTTAACAACATATCCGAAACTTACGATATATTGAATCGGATGATGACCATGGGTATAGATACCATTTGGCGTAAAAAGGCGATTCGATCCTTGCGTAGCATCAATCCACAATTTATCTTGGATGTAGCGACGGGTACGGGTGATTTTGCTCTGGAATCCATTCGAATATTAAATCCTCAAAAAATCATAGGGGTGGATATTTCAGCAGGTATGCTGGATATAGCTCGTAAAAAAATCGAGAAAAAGGGATTGGGAAATCAATTTGAGGTTCAACTTGGCGACTCGGAGAGGCTTCAATTTGACGATAATACATTTGACGCCGTTACCGTTGCTTTCGGTGTTCGAAACTTTGAAAACCTTGAGCAAGGACTTGCTGATATTCGTCGTGTATTAAAACCAGGCGGTAAAGCTGTCATCCTGGAATTATCTAACCCCACTGCCTTTCCTATAAAACAATTGTACCATTTTCATTTTCATAAGTTGACACCCGCATTGGGAAAGCTCATATCTAAAGATTCAAGTGCCTACTCTTATCTTCCCGAATCTGTGGCAAATTTTCCGGATGGGAAACGATTTGCCACCATTACACAGAAGGTAGGTTTTAAGGAAACCAGGGTAAGGCCGCAAACGTTTGGATTTTGCACCATTTACGAATGTACAAAATAATAATTTTCAGTAATACGAAGGCGTCAAACCCTCGATCTATAATTCACACAACATGTCATTAGAACAAAAAATAAACCAGGATATCAAAGTATCCATGATAGCAAAAGATAACGTTAAACTACGTGGTCTACGCGCTATAAAAGCTGCCATACTATTAGCAAAAACCGAAAAGATTCAAGTAGAAGAACTCAGCGAAGACACGGAGATCAAAGTATTGCAAAAACTAGCAAAACAACGCAAGGAATCAGGGGATATCTATAAAAATCAAAATCGGGACGACTTGTACCAAATTGAGATGGAAGAATTACAGGTCATAGAGGAATATCTACCCAAGCAATTAGACCGGTCTGCGGTTGAGCAGGTTATAAAAGATATTATAACAGAGGTAGGTGCGACATCCGTCAAAGAAATGGGGAAAGTAATGGCCGCTGCAAACCAAAAACTTGCCGGACAAGCTGATGGGAAAACCATATCAGAAGTGGTTAAATCACAGTTAAGTTAGTGAAAAAAGAGCAAGGGTACGGATTTACTTTACCCTTGCTCTTTCAACCTTGATCCATCTTTTTTATCACGCTCGTAGGTAATCATGTGTCGTTCTTTTTTAGCCGGATAGACATCCGCTAACGTAATCATGATACCCGTTTCTTCTACCTCTCCAAACTCATCGTTCAATGCTGTGCCAAACGTACGCATCGTCGGTGACAAATTCATATAAGTATTAATAAGTGGTGGAATATTTTCACCTAACTCCCTAACTTTTGTGTTGAGTAATTTATATCCTTCTTTATAAGTTAGGTTATCAAACATGCCTATAAAAGAGGTAATATCTGTTTTATATTTTAAATTAAGGTGTTCAAAGGGAACAACTAATTGATCTTTATCCGGAAAATAATGCTCCATAAAATAGATCAACAAATCACGTGCGGTTTCATTATAGTGTGGATACATAGTGACTTTCCCGAACAGATACTTGACGTCGGGATTAATAACGACCAACGCTCCTAACCCGTCCCAGAGATTATCTAAAGAAAATAATCCTTTTCGATTATCTATCGACGGTTGAAACCGCGGCTGTACCCATGAACGGCCAAGTTCTAATGTATAAGGTAGAAATTCCTTTTTAAATTTATCGGAAAAATGGAAGTAATGTGCCGTAGAGAGATGAAGATCTCCATTTTTATCTACAGCATCTAAACACTTGATAACTCGGTATCCAGCTATAATTTCCTCCTCCTCAGGGTTCCACGCAATAAGCTGGTCGTAGTTAAATTCACTTGTATCATTTTCGTCAATATCCAAGGGCAGCCCTGTTCCGCCTCCAGCTCCTCGAAAGGTAACTTCCCGCAGACGACCAATTTCACGCATAATGTGGGGAGCTGTATGATAGTTGATTAAATAAACCTCATTATTTCCATTATTGGTATAACGGACAAAAGCATCTGGTGTCAATTCCGCTTTGATTAATGCTCTATCTACCGGTGGTATAATCTCCTGCATATATTATTTTTTGTCTCCCATTCTGTATACTATCTCCCTCACATGGTGTGCCCATTCACGTTCGTTTTTGGAGCTATCAAATTCCTGAAAAGGAATCCGTTCTCCGACACGAATAGTTACCGTATGGTTTCGTTGTGAAAACATCTCGTCCGGCAAATATAACATCTCTATGTTTACTTTTAATCCTATTTTTTGTCTTAGTCTAGCTAAATTATAGAAAAAATTAGAATTTTTACCATCAATATAAACGGGCACGATGTCTCTTTTATATTTTTTTGATTTCGATATAAAACTCTTCTTCCATTCTAAATCGGCAATCTTTCCTCCTATCTTGCGTGAAACCAAACCTGCCGGGAAGACCAATAATGCATTATCAGAGGCATAAGCCTGATCGATTGCTAAAATACCACTCTTTGCTTGCCCTCCTATTTTATTCACCGGAACAAAAAGAGGTTCCAAATTTCGGACATTCATCAATATGTCATTTACCAGAAATTTGACGTCACGTCGATACCGCCCTATCGCCTGCATGATGGCGATGCCATCCAATCCGCCAAGGGGATGATTTGAAGCAAATATGACACTATCATCTACCGGAATATTCTCTACACCCTCCACCATCACTTTCACGCCTAAATCCGCTATTAACGCGTCAACGAAATCTAACCCATATAAATCCCGAAATCTGGTCATAATATCGTTAATCTCTTCTTCATGGATCACGCGCTCTAGGTAACTTATTAACGGGCTAGGAATCCATTTGGCCAGTTTTGGGCTTTTTTTTCTAATTACTTCACGAATCTGAATAAACTTTACCTGCTCTTCTTCTTCTCTGGCCATTTATTTTCTAATAAGTTTCGTGTTTTGCATCATTATCGGCGTAAAAATAATAAATTTAAATTTTATTGATGTAAAAAGTTATTTACATAAATGGTATACGGGATAACGGTAATATTGCTAATTTAGCATATAATTAAACAAGGCTAGTAAAAACGCTTTTAAGTTTTCTTTGTTTAAGTTTAAAACAGTTCATCATGTATATAGGTGAAATTCTAACAAAGAACTATTTTGACGTCCAATCCGACGATAGCATCGGGTTTGCATTAGATAAGATGAGCGAACTGCATACTTCACAAGTTTCGGTTGTCGACGAACAGGACTTATTGGGCATTCTCACAGAAGATCATTTGCTTTCTGCGCATGATGAAACGCAGTCCTTGAATAGCTTAATGGTGTCGTTACGTTTTTTGTATCTATACGAATATCAACACGTTTACGATGCCCTCCAGTATATGGACGCACATCAATTAGAAATCCTCCCTATTTTAGATAAAGAGAACGCTTATATTGGAGTCGTGACGTCGACAGACTTATTATCTGCCATCAACGAAACATTGGGTAACAAGGATACGGGAGCAATAATTGTATTAGAACTCGGAAAAAACGATATATCGTTTTCACACATCGCCCATATTTTTGAAGCGGAAAACATACGCATCCTCAATACAGCCGTTCGTGACATTCCAGACACCACGAAGATGGAAATGACAATTAAAGTAGATAAAAAAAATATTTCGACCGTCGTTGCCTCTTTGTGGCGTTTCGATTATGTGGTCAAAGCGACATTCAACGATGGCAGTCAAGATTCAGATATTAAGGAACGCTATGACATCTTAATGAATTACTTAAATCTATAAAACTCGCCGTAATTTTAGCATCTTTGCATAAGTTTTGATAAAACCGCTTTTTATGCAACAAAAATCCATCGCTATATATGGCAGGGCTTTCAATTCATCCGTTGTTCCCTATGTCGAACAATTGTTTTCCTATTTGAAAGAAAAAGACATCACTATTTATATATATTCTGATTTTTACGATTTTTTGAATGGACATTTAACCTGTCCCGATTCCTTCCTTCGATATTATAGCCACAACGATCTTCCCAAAGACATTTTATTTCTATTAAGTCTTGGTGGTGATGGCACGATGCTTTCCGCCGTGTCGCAAGTTCGGGATTCAGGTATTCCGATTGCCGGAATTAATTTCGGACGCCTCGGTTTTTTAGCATCTATTCATAAGACAAAGATAATCCAAGCACTCGACGATATCCTAGCAGGACGCTATACATTACAAGCCCGGGACTTGCTAGAAGTAGGCAGCGATCAGCAAGGAATTTTCGGAGATACTAATTTCGCGTTAAATGATATTACCGTTTTTCGCCACGACACATCGTCTATGATCACGATCAATGTAGCATTGAATGGTGAAATTTTGAATTCGTATTGGGCTGATGGTATTATCATTGCTACGCCAACGGGCTCTACGGCATATTCCCTAAGCTGCGGCGGTCCTATTATCATGCCAGGAAGTGGCAATTTCGTCATCACTCCAGTTGCTCCACATAATTTAAATGTACGACCAATTGTTATCTCGGCGGATAGCGAACTTGAATTAGAGATTGAAAGTAGAACTGACAAATATATCCTCAGTTGTGACTCCCAGAACGAGACATTGAACACCACCACTAAACTGCGTATTAAACGCGCATCTTTCCGTGTGCACCTTATCCGCTTAGCTTCCGATAGCTTTTTTGGTACCCTACGTGAAAAATTGCTTTGGGGATTGGACGTGAGAAACTATTAACAATATATTTTAACACAATTTAATACCTCCATATTGCGCTAAAACGTCTATCTTTACGCCATAAAACCCGTATAAGGAAGCCCGATAAAAGAAATGAATTTCAAACAAAAGATAAATCCGAAAGCATTACCTCAACACGTAGCTATTATTATGGATGGAAACGGCAGGTGGGCAAAAGGCTTTGGAAAGTTACGTATCTTCGGCCACCAGAATGGTGTAACCGCTGTTCGGGAAGCATTGGAGGGCTGTATAGAAATTGGTGTACCCTATTTGACACTCTATGCCTTCTCATCGGAAAACTGGAACAGGCCAAAGATAGAAGTTAACGCATTGATGGAACTGCTGGTAGATACGCTGGCAAAAGAAACCAAAACCTTTTTGGAAAATGATATTCGTTTAAACGCTATAGGCAGTATTAGTGATTTACCACAAAACTGTCAAACGAAATTGGAAGACACGATAACATTAACAAAAAACAACAGCCGGTGTGTACTCACGCTCGCATTAAGCTACGGTGCTCGAGCGGAAATTATTGATGCGACGAAGTCTATCGCTAAACAAGTCGCGGAGGGCAAATTGAACCTGGAAGACATAGACGAAAAGGTATTCCGTAACAATCTGTATACTGCCGAGATACCTGACCCGGATCTAATGATCAGAACAAGTGGTGAACAGCGGATCAGCAATTATCTTCTCTACCAAATGGCGTATACAGAATTTTGCTTCCTACAGAAAATGTGGCCGGAATTTAAACGTGACGACCTCTTCGAAGCGATTTATAATTATCAGCAAAGAGAAAGAAGATATGGTAAAACAAGCGAACAGCTATAATATTAAATTTATTACCTTTGCATCATCAATTTGGAGCCTAATTAAAAGGCTGGTTATTATTATTTCTTTTAACAAAAATTAACAAGAGATTGGTGTACTTTAGCACCGAGAAAATAGAATAAATGAAGCGCTTACTATATTTAATAACATTTACACTAGTTTTCGGGGGGCAACCTTTACTCGCTCAAATCCAAGGAAACAACCCGATTAACCTAAACGACCCTGATGATATCAGCTATTTAGATCCTAAAAATTACATCATCGGCGGCGTACGGGTTTCCGGTACAGAGTACTTGGACAACGATGTATTGATTACTATTTCTAAATTAGTTGTAGGTCAATATATCGAAATTCCTAGTGAAGAAACAGCCAATGTTATCAAAACCTTAATGGCGCAAAATTTATTTGATGATGTACAGTTATATGCGGAAAGATTTGAGGGGGAGAATGTTTATTTGGAGATCCGTGTGCGCGAGCGTCCACGTCTTACACGCATTGAGATTGATGGACTTAAAAAGGGCGAAAAAGAGGAAGTACAAAAGCGTTTAAATACCAGCTCGGGTAGGATAGTTAACGAAAACTTATTAAAAACCACCCGATCGACGATCCAAAAATTTCTTCGTGAAAAGTCTTTTCTTTATCCTGAAATAGAAATATCCACAAAAAAGGACAGCGCAGAAACAAACAACGAAATTGTTTTTGTCAATGTCACAAAGAACAAAAAAATCAAAGTTCATCGTGTATATTTTGATGGAAATGAAGAATTTTCAGATCGGCAGCTACGCAAGTACTTAAAAGGGGTAAAACCACGTCGGTGGTACCGTATTTTCGGACCGGGAAAATTCAAAGACGACAAATATAAAGAAGCAAAAGAAAACCTAATTGCCAAGATGCAAGATAAAGGCTATCGAGATGCCCAAATTCTTGTGGATAGCATTTCGCGTTATGACAATAATGAAGTTGACGTACATATCAATCTTCACGAAGGTCCCCGTTATTATATGGGTGATATTCAATGGTCTGGAAACTCGAAATATACAGACTCCGTACTGAATTTGTTGTTGGGCATTGAAAAAGGAAATGTATATAGTGAGGAAAAATTAACCACCAAACTTCAAGGACCAACTCGAAATAGTGACGACATCAGTGCACTCTATCAGAACGATGGCTATCTTACTTTTGGTGTCCAGCCCATTATTAAACGTATCTATAACGATACCGTCGATGTAGAGATCGTAATAAGTGAGGGGAAACAGTTCACTATTAATAATGTTATTGTCAAAGGAAACGATGTCACCAATGACCGTGTCGTATTACGTTCCATCTATTCCAAACCCGGACAAAAATATTCACGGGAGCTGATTATGCGTAGTATCCGCGAAATCTCGCAATTGGGCATGTTTGACGAACAGAAGATTCAACCTGACATTCCGCAATCCTCCATGAATTATGAGGAGGGAACCACCGACATTGTGTTCAATGTCGCAGAAAAACCCTCTGATCAGGTAGAGCTTTCAGGAGGATATGGTGCTGGGCAAGTAATCGGCACATTGGGATTAACATTCAACAATTTTTCGACAAGTAATTTCTTCAAAAAAGACGCCTGGAAACCCCTTCCCCGAGGCGATGGGCAAAAGTTAAGTATCCGTGGTCAGACGTCAGGGAAAAGATATCAATCGTATAGTTTCTCTTTTTCAGAACCATGGTTAGGCGGTAAGAAACCAATTTATTTTGGTCTGAGTGCTTACACGTCTAACTCATCATATGGTGGATTTGATTACTTTACCGGTCGTCAAATGGTCTCAGATGATCAACTCAGCCGTATTTGGATGACTGGGGTAACTGCAACTTTAGGTAAACGCCTACAATGGCCGGACAATTACTTCCAAGTCAATACGTCATTGTCTTTCCAACGTTACAAATTACAAAACTATGGCGGCTACTTCTTATTTGATAATGGTACTGCCTATAATATGAACATCACGCAGGAAATCAGTCGAAATTCGGTAGATGCGCCCATCTATCCTACTTCCGGTTCACATTTTAAATTTTCTGTGCAGTTAACACCGCCATACTCTGCTTGGAACAGTATCGATTATCAAAACGCACCGAGCGAAGTGAAATATAAGTGGACTGAGTACCATAAATGGAAGTTTGATAGCCAGTGGTACACAAGAATTGTAGGGAAATTAGTTTTGAAAAGCCAAGCTCAGTTCGGTTATTTGGGTAACTATACAAATAGAACAGAGACCTCTACATTCGAACGCTTTAAGCTCGGTGGAGACGGGATGATGGGCTTTGACTTTTTACAGGGTTCGGAAATTATTGCCATGCGAGGTTATGCTAATGGTACCATTATTCCAGAATCCACGGGATCGCAGAATAACGGTATAAACAGAGCTATCAATTCTGGTAGCCCTATCTATGCAAAATATCAATTAGAACTTCGCCACCCTGTTATGCTGAATGAACAGGCAACCGTATTTGTTCTCGCGTTTGCTGAGGCAGGGAATACTTGGAATAAATTTAGTGAGGTTAACCCTCTTAAAATGCGTCGTTCGGCTGGTATAGGTGCACGTATTTTTCTACCTATTTTTGGCATGTTGGGGATCGATTATGGCCATGCCTTCGATCCGATTCCGGGCTTACAGTCTAGTCAATGGAAACAGAACTTCACATTCAGCATATTACAAAACATGGGAGGATTTTAAACTTTTTGGAACTATTATTGTCCTAAAATTTAGAGAAATAAGTAATTTGAAAATATATGAAAAAGGTAATATTTATCGTCAGTTTGATTGTAGCTTCAGTAACCCTAGCTTCCGCTCAGCGTTTGGCGTATGTAGATTCTGAATATATTTTAAAACATATCCCGGAATACACCGCTGCACAAAAACAATTGGATAACCTTTCCAGTACATGGCAAACGGAGGTCGATAAACAATACGAGGAAATTGAAAAACTGTACCAAGCTTATCAAAATGACCAAGTGCTATTAAATGAAGATATGCGCCGTCGTAGAGAAGATGAAATTGTAAATAAAGAAAAACAAGTAAAAGATTTTCAACGTCAAAAATTTGGCTTTGAGGGCGATCTATACAAAGAAAGAATCCGTTTAATACAACCTATCCAAGATCGGGTATCAAATGCGATACAGGAATTGGCTAAAAGTGAAAGTTTGGATTTGATTCTGGATAAAGGTAGCGAAGTCGCCATTCTATTTGCTAATCCCAGCTTAGATAAAAGTAATGACATCGTTACAAAATTAGGTTTGAAACCGAATCCAAGCCTAGCGAATTAATTTTTTTATTATACTTGTAGCAAGAAATTGCAATTAATTATTAACGTATATTTATAAAACAAAAAAGTGTTTTGGTTGATAAAAGAGAACCAAAAAATGATTAAAATGAGAAGAATGAAAAATTTATTTAGAAGTGTAGCTTTAGTAGCGGTGGTATTTTTGGGCTTACAACAGGTAAATGCTCAACAAAAGATTGGTCATATCAATGCCGATGAAATTTTTCAGTTAACTCCTGAATTTAAAACGGCAAATGATCAGTTAAGAACATTGAACGAGACGAAAACACAAGAATTACAGGGGATGTATGCTGAGTTTCAAAAGAAACAAACCGAAGCTAACGAAAAATACAGAAGCCGGAGTGAGGCAAACAAAGAAACCATTGATGCAGAACTACAGGTATTAGGAGAGGAGCTTCAAAACATCGAACAGCGTATACAAGAAGTACAACGTGTCGCACAAGAAGATATGAGTAAAAAGCAACAAGAGCTTTTGACCCCTATCCAGACCAAGGTTATGACCGCTATCAATGCTGTAGCTAAAGAAAAAGGATATGCTTACGTATTGGATACTTCATCCGGAAATGTTATTTACTTCCAAGGTGGAGAAGATATATCGATGGACGTACGTACAAAACTAGGTATTAGCCCAGATGCTAAACCGGTGACACCCGCAGTACCTACTACGGAACAGCCACAGTAAAACCCTGTTTCACAAAATAGCAAAAGGAGACCAATGGTCTCCTTTTGCTATTTTGTGATTTTATGTATCCATTCGGACACTTGTTATTGCGGTTTTATTGATAACCTTCATTTTGTCTAAACTCCTCTTTATTGAAAATCGCATCAAGCTGTTCTTGCGGAATCGGTCGGACGACATGATGGTTCTGCAAAGTCGGTCCAACATCTGGATTATTGTTTTTTACTCTGTCGAATAATTTACCTGTACGTTTTAGATCGAACCAACGGATCTGTTCGCCAGCAAACTCTCTAGCCCGTTCATCCAAGATAAAATCAAGCGTTATTTGCGATGGAACAACCTTCATTTGTTCTTCAAACCCCGGTTTCGCAGCTCTCTCACGAACAATATTTACCCAGTACGCTGCAGAATCCAGATTCCCTAATTTCAATTGGGCTTCTGCTGCATTTAAATACAATTCCGCCAAACGTATCACAAATACATCCCGCGCACTTTGCGCTTCATTAGCAGACGCTCTCGTGTTATCTAAAAATTTACAGAGTGTAGGATATCTCAGCTGATCCTTAACTTTACCATCTGTTTGATACATATAATTCCGATCATATATTTTGTATGCTTTACCTGACGAATTTATCGCTTTTCTGGTTGTATACACCGCAGTATCTCCCAATGCTAAATTGCCAATTGGATTATTAACATAGAAAACTTCCTTAAAACTTCCCTCATATCGCTCGTCGCCCGCGGGAAATAGATCCAATAAAAATCGTGTAGGCATATACCGATTGAAGGGTCTGCCATTTTCGGTATCCCGCATCATGCCTGTCTCGGTATCATATTTCATAATAAACATCAAGTGTCCATTATTGCTTCCACGGCTATGTCCCAACGGATTAAGGATTTCATCTTCTTTATCGTTTAATGCTAAATTTGTCGAATAATTGACGGCGTATATCACCTCATTATTTTTAAGATTCGACATATCCCAGAGATCTGCGTATTTTTCCTCCAATTCGAAACCAAAATTCCCATTGATAACCGATGTGGCGTATTGATTTGCTTTTTGGTCATTGCCTATCGTCAAATACACTCGGGATAGAAACGCTCTTGCAGCTGGATTAGTTACCCGTCCATAGTCTGACGTCGTATTAGGTAAATACTGTATAGAAAGCAACAAATCTTCTTCTATTAGCTTATAAAAATCTTCTATTGCGGATTTATTAGCTGTTGTTACAATACCGCTTGTTTCTTCTATGGATAGATGTACCCCTCCCCATGTTTCCACAATATGCCAATAATAAAATGCTCGTAAAAAGTGTAACTCTGCCAAGCGTATGTTCTTCAGGTCCTCCTCAAAGCCAGCACCATCTATTCTGGAGATACCGGCATTACAAATATTCACGGCAGCATATAACGCTTTCCACTCCGTTTCTATAGCGCCATTATTACCTTGCAGGTTTATATACTTTGTCAGATCAGGGTAGATATCCCCTGCCCCACTCATCCACAGGTCAGTTCCCATTTCAGACAAACTATATCCCTCTTCTTTCCCATACCACCAACGTTGATAAGAATACGCTGCATTTATCAAGGTTTCGAATCCCTGAGGGGTATTATACACCGTTTCCGACGTAATACCACTTGGATTATACTCTTCTATCATATCGCTACAGGACATCGTTACACTCAACAGTAAAGCTCCTGCAATCCATTTAAAAACTATATTTTTCATATTTTTTACTTTTTAAAACCCAATATTTAAACCAAAAACAAATAACTTCGTCATTGGAAAATTCTCCGATCCTCCGCGTTCTGGGTCATATTCTTTTAATTCCTTTGCTTTTGTCCATGTAAACGGATTTCGAGCAGTTCCATAAATACGCAAACTTCTCACTAGACCTGATTTTAAAATCGAGTTGTCGAAAGTATAACCTAACGACAGATTACGTACGCGGATAAACGAACCATTCACATGGCCTAACGTACTCGTGTATAACATACTGCTAAGTGATGATCCAGAATTTGGTCTCGGATAGGCGTTCGTAGGATTTTCTGGTGTCCAATAATCGATAGCAGCCGTACTTTGTCCTAATCCCTGCGGGTCATATCGTCTCAAGAAATCCGGACGGACCATCTGACCCCACCTGGCAAACACATACACATTTAAATCAAAACCCTTGTAAGTAAAGGTATTATCCCATCCTGCCAACCAATTCGGCCGCGGTGTTCCAAGAATGATACGATCAGCTGACGCA
The DNA here is from genome assembly GCF_014692505.1 of Sphingobacterium arenae. Classification (GTDB taxonomy): domain Bacteria; phylum Bacteroidota; class Bacteroidia; order Sphingobacteriales; family Sphingobacteriaceae; genus Sphingobacterium; species Sphingobacterium arenae. The sequence continues at coordinate 946,897 of NZ_JACNYK010000002.1, forward strand.
TCGATCTTCCCATCTTTGTTGATATCTCTCACTCGAATATCTCCAGGTTCTTGTCCCCATTTCGCGGCTTCCTCTTCTTCTCCTAGTTGCCATATACCGACCTTATCATAGTCATAGAATACAACCGTTGGTTGGCCAATGAACCATCCATTACCAATATCATCGTCCTTTGTGACAAGTTCTATAATTTCTTCCTTATTGCTGGTGAAGGATAGTGCTGAGTTCCATTTGAACGCTTTTCCTTGTATTACATTGGCATTCAATGCGATTTCAATACCTCTATTACGCGTTTTTCCGACATTCTGAATGACAGAAGTTACGCCTGTTGTAGGCGGTAAGCCACGTTCGAGCAAAAGATCGGTCGTCCGAGAATCGTACAGATCAATCGAAGCGTTAAACCTATTTTGTAAAAACCCAAAATCCACTCCTACATTGGTTGTCGCCGTAATTTCCCAACCCAAACCATAATTACCTATTCGTGGTGAAAACGTATACCCTGTGGCTTGTTCATCATCCCATGCAAACGCCACACGAGTTAAAGTATTTTGCGTCGAATAAGGGTCTACCGCATAGTTTCCCGCCTTTCCATAACTAGCTCGTAACTTTAATTCACTAAATGTATTTTGATTCGTCATAAAATCTTCATCTACTATACGCCATGCTGCCGCAACAGATGGGAAGAAAGCCCATTTTCTTCCCTGTGCTAATATAGAAGAACCATCCGTACGGCCTGTAGCAGTTAACAAATATTTCCCTTTATAAGCATAGTTAAGACGGCCGGCGAACGAAACCAGGTTATTCATTGAATACATTGTATTTGTTGCCAGATTTCTGCCTGCATTACCCAAAGCATAAAACAATTGACCATCTAATAATAATTCCTCCCCAGAGGCATTGATATTATCTGACCTATTCCATAGAAAACTGTTAACTGCCGTGATGGTAAAACTATGATCCTCTATTTCTTTTTGGTAAGACAGCACATTTTCCATATTAATGAGATAACTATTTTCCGCATCGTAAGTCGCTTTCGAGAACGAACCGTTGCGGTCGATGGTATAGGATCCGGCATAAGATCCATCTCTCGTATTCGTAAACGTAACACCTAATGTGGATCTTCCCGAGAACCCCTTCCAGTTTGTAAGCTCTACATAGGCGTTCGTTAGGGTTCTCGTTATGTTTCCTTCAGCCTTATAAGCATTTGGTTCCATATCGGCTAAAGGGCTAATAGCCGAACCGCTAAGAGGATACATAATCAAATCACCTGCATCGTCATATACCCGGCCTAGGGGATTAATTTTATTGGCCTGATTTAACGGGTCTCTTCGTTTATCAATTTCGTATCGCGTCACTTGCGACTGCATACCGGCTTTGAAAAAGTCTCCCAATTTTTGATCGATATTCAAACGTCCTCCAAAACGGTTCGTCATATCCATATCGAAAATTCCCCGCTCATTTAAATAATCTCCACTAAAATATACCGTGGTCTTATCGTTACCTGCATTAATACTGACTTGATAGTTTTGTTGCATACCGTCTTTCACCAACAAATCAAAATAATCGATATAATCATTATTGCGAATGGCTTCCAATTCTGCATCATTAAACGCATTCTTATCGTCTGCCTCAGAACTCCATCTACCTGTGGCACGATACGCTTCTCGCCTTAATTTGACCCACTGGTCTATATTCATCACGCTGGGATACCGATCAACTTTAGATACCCCCGCATAAGAATTAACATCGATACGCGCCCGACCGGCTTTTCCTCTCTTTGTAGAAACAATAACCACCCCATTAGCTCCTCTTGACCCGTAAATTGCTGTCGAAGAAGCATCTTTCAATATTTCCATCGACTCTATATCATTCGGATTAATATCCTGAATATTACTATACTGAACACCATCTACAATAAATAAAGGACCATTTTGTGCCGTAATAGATCGATTACCTCTTACGGTCATAGAAACTCCTGAGGATGCCGAGCCATTACTTCGTGTAATATCTACGCCCGGCACTTTCCCTTGGATAGATTCAATGATATTGGCAGAAGGTACTTTTGCTATTTCCTCTCCCTTCACGGAAACGACTGACCCCGTCAAATCGCGCTTCTTCACTGTTCCATACCCCACCACAATAATCTCATCCAATGAAGTATTTTCTTTTGTCAAGACAACTGTAGATAAGGCAGTCCCATTGTATTCTACTTGGTTAGTTACGTATCCAACTAAGGTAAATTTAACTTTTCCCGCAGCTTCGCTTACCATTAATCGAAACCGCCCCGATTCATCTGTCGACGTTGAGGCGTCGCTTGCGGCTCCCTCAAATCGGATCGTAACGCCCGCTAAGGGTGAACTTGACTGGGCATCCACCACCGTACCCGTGATTTCCGTTTGCTGGGCATGACCTTTCCATACACTGAGAAATAGTATACACATCAAAAATAGTTTTTCTCTCATATTGACTTTTTTTGGTTTATAAAAAACAATGAAATGCAATCGGTTGCATATACACGCAATTTAAACCAGATAACTCAATTATCAAAAAAAAGTTACGCAAACGTTGCCGAAGTCACCACAAAAAAAGGAGCCTAACGGCTCCTCTCTTAAGTATCTAACAAATTGATAGCGGGTTAAAACTCTATTTTACGGTATCAATTACTGCTTTAAAAGCATCAGGGTTGTTCATCGCTAAATCAGCTAATACCTTACGGTTTAGACCAATGTTTTTAGCATTTAACTTACCGATCAACTGAGAATAAGAAATCCCATGCTGACGTGCACCCGCGTTGATACGCTGAATCCATAAAGCTCTGAACTCGCGTTTTTTAGTTTTACGGTCGCGATAAGCGTACTGTAAACCTTTTTCTACTGTATTTTTAGCAATAGTATAAACTTTGCTTCTCGAACCGAAATAGCCTTTGGCCATTTTCATGATTCTTTTTCTTCTTCTTCTCGAAGCTACTGCGTTAACCGAACGTGGCATATTATTTTAAATTTAATTTGGTATAAGGTGTTACGTTTTTCAGCAATCTTACGACCCAATACCCGGTTACAAAATTATTTATTAAATGGAGATAAAACTTATTTACCGATGCCAAGCATACGTTTTACGTTGCCCATATCCGCATCGGAAACATAACTTGTTTGTGTCAAGTTACGCTTTTGCTTCGTTTCCTTTTTTGTCAAGATGTGGCTCTTATAGGCGCTCTTTCTTGCAATCTTACCTGTTCCAGTCAATTTAAAGCGTTTTTTCGCGCTGGAATTGGTTTTTACTTTTGGCATAATGAAATTAATTTTATATCAATCTGTTAGATTCTCGTATTTATTTTTTCGGAGCTGTCTTTGGGGCAAGTGTCAAGAACATCCTTTTACCTTCTAGTTTAGGCAACAATTCTACTTTCCCATAGTCCTCCAATGCTTGCGCAAAGCGCAATAATAAAATCTCACCTTGTTCTTTGAAAACGATAGCACGTCCTTTGAAATGCACATATGCACGAACTTTCTCGCCATTTTCTAAAAACTTTATAGCATGTTTTAACTTAAATTCGAAATCGTGATCATTCGTATTTGGCCCAAAACGGATCTCTTTAACAACAGTCTGTTTCGCATTCGATTTAATTTCCTTTTGCTTCTTCTTCTGCTCGTATACAAATTTACTATAATCAATGACCCTACAAACAGGAGGATTGGCATTTGGTGAAATCTCCACTAGGTCAAGTTCCAGCTCGTCTGCCATTTCTAATGCTTTACGAGTAGGATAAATGCCTTGCTCAACATTTTCACCCACCAGACGGACCTCTGGTACCCTGATGAATTCGTTAATGCGATGTTCTGGTTCTTTCTTTCTCATTGGCGGTCTAAAACCACCTGATCTTTTTAATGCCAAATGTTTAAATATTAAACGGTTATTTCTTTAATTAATAATTCCTTAAAAGCTTGCGGGCTCATCGAGCCTAAATCTACCGATCCATGTTTACGAACAGAAACTGTGCCATTTTCGGCCTCCTTCTCCCCTACAATCAACATATAAGGGATTTTTTTCAGTTCCGCATCACGGATCTTACGACCGACCTTCTCATCACGAAAGTCAATCAGTCCGCAAATATCGGAATTATTTAGCGAATTTAAAAGGTTTTTGGCAGTTTCCTCATATTTTTCAGATACGGGCAAAATTATAAATTGCTCAGGAGCAAGCCATAATGGGAATTGCCCTCCACAATGTTCGATGAGAACCGCTATAAATCGTTCTAGGGAGCCAAAGGGTGCACGATGAATCATCACAGGACGATGTTTTTGATTATCACTCCCCGTATATTCCAATTCAAAGCGCTCTGGTAAGTTGTAATCCACCTGAATTGTTCCCAGTTGCCACTTCCGGCCTAACGCATCCTTCACCATAAAGTCAAGTTTAGGCCCATAAAATGCAGCTTCACCATATTCAATTACAGTCGGAAGCCCTTTCTCTGCAGCCGCTTCCATAATCGCCGTTTCGGCTAAACTCCAATTTTCGTCTGTCCCGATATATTTCGTCCGGTTATCTGGATCGCGCAACGAAATTTGCGCTGTGTAATCCTCGAAACCTAATGCATCGAATACGTATAATGTTAAATCGATTACCTTCTTAAACTCTTCCTTCACCTGGTCTGGTCTACAGAATAAGTGTGCGTCATCTTGTGTGAATCCCCTTACGCGCGTCAATCCGTGTAACTCCCCGGATTGCTCATAACGATAAACTGTCCCGAACTCCGCAAACCGTACAGGCAAATCTTTATATGAGCGAGGTTTTGTCTTATAAATCTCACAATGATGCGGGCAATTCATCGGTTTCAGAAAAAACTCCTCTCCCTCCACCGGTGTCTGAATCGGTTGGAACGAATCTTCTCCATACTTTTCATAATGCCCCGAGGTTATATACAATTGTTTATGTCCGATGTGTGGTGTCACGACAGGTTCATAACCTGCCTTTACCTGCGCCCGTTGCAAAAATTCCTGTAATTTTTGACGAAGAGTAGCTCCTTTAGGCAACCAAAGTGGTAGCCCCGCTCCTACTTTCTCCGAAAAAGCAAAAAGCTCCAATTCTTTTCCCAGCTTACGGTGGTCACGTTTCTTCGCTTCCTCAATAAATTTTAAATACTCGGTTAGCTCAGATGCTTTCGGAAAACTAACGCCATATATACGGGTCAGTTGCTTACGTGTTTCATCTCCGCGCCAATATGCCCCAGCGACGTTTGTCAATTTGATTGCCTTAATTACTCCTGTGTGCGGAATATGTGGCCCACGACAAAGGTCTGTAAAATTACCTTGTGTATAGAACGTGATTTTACCGTCTTCCAAATCCTTAATCAAATCCAACTTATACTCATCCCCCTTCGATGTGAAATAGGCCAAGGCATCCGCTTTCGAAACCGACTTACGTTCAAATGTTTCTTTTTGCTTCGCCAGTTCCGACATCTTGTCTTCAATCTGCTTGAAGTCGTCGGAAGAAAATTCCCGATCACCGAAATCTACATCGTAGTAGAATCCGGTTTCAATGGCCGGACCGATCCCAAATTTTATCCCCGGGTACAATGCCTCCAACGCCTCTGCCAGTAAATGGGCAGACGAATGCCAAAAGGTAGATTTTCCTTTATCATCGTTCCAGGTCAACAATTTGACAGAAGCATCTTCTTCTATCGATCTGGATGCATCCCATACTTCACCGTTTACTTCCGCACCTAGCACATTTCTAGCTAAACCTTCAGAAATCGACTGTGCTACCTGCATAGCCGTAGTCCCTTTTTCATACTGACGGACAGACCCGTCAGGTAGTGTAATGTTAATCATCTACGAATATGATTTTAATTTATTAAAAAAATGAAACTTAGCAATTACAGAGCGCCAGCATACTACGCTGTAAATACCCCGTAACGTTGCGAAAGCAAAGATATTCAATATATGCTTAAAACGGAAGTCGTTTTTATACGTTCTACCGCGCGTATACAATAAACCCGGAGCATGCTCGGACACATCCCTACGTCGTTTTTTTTCGTATCTTTGTACTCTCAAAAATGCAGAAAATGTCAAATCAAGTTCCGGAAGACGGCACGCTGCTTCCACTGATGGAAGAATTTTACACGATACAAGGCGAAGGATATCATACAGGGAAGGCCGCATACTTTATTCGCCTAGGAGGGTGTGATGTAGGATGTCATTGGTGTGACGTCAAAGAAAGCTGGAATGCGGAACTACATCCACTGACGTCGGCAGAATCAATCATTGAAAATGCAAAGAAATTCCCTGCAAAAACAGTTGTTATTACAGGAGGAGAGCCTCTGCTCTACAATCTAGATTATCTCACAAGAGGATTAAAAGATGCAGGTATACAAACTTTTATAGAAACATCGGGGGCTTATCCGTTATCTGGATATTGGGATTGGATATGTTTATCTCCTAAAAAATTCAAGGGTCCACGCCCCGACGTGTTAAATGCTGCCGGCGAATTGAAAGTAATCGTTTTCAATAAAAGTGATTTTCAATGGGCAGAAGAGCACGCTCGGTTTGTCGGAAAAAACTGTAAATTATATCTACAACCCGAATGGTCTAAGACCACAGAAATGACACCGCTGATCATTGAATATGTAAAAGAGAATCCGCAATGGGAAATTTCCCTCCAAACACATAAGTATCTGAATATACCTTAGCTCCTCACAACGACACCATCCCACCGGTCTTGACGGATTCGTCGCAAGCAAGCGCTATTCTTAAACTATTAACCGCATCTTCCATAGACTTGGATAAATCTAAATCCTCCTGTATAGCCCGTAGAAAATATAACTGTTCCCGATCGCATAGTTCTTGATGACTAGGTTCGTCTGTTAAATTTATCCATTCATCTGGTTTGATAAACTTATTTTTTTCATCTATATCTGCATAATGCACACGTAATGATTCCGTTTGGGTATGCGCCTCGACAGAATCAGATTGTCCTTTCCCACCCGCTTTGTTTGCAACAATAGAAACCGCACCTTTCGGGCCTATAACATCTTTTATAAAAAATGCTGTTTCACTTATCATCGGCCCCCACCCAGCTTCGTACCAACCTATAGAACCATCATCAAAATGTATCTGCAATTGTCCATAATTATAGTTATCCAATGGTATATCATCCGTTAGACGAGCGCCAATAGCAGAGACACGAACAGGACGAGCTTCCGTCATCTGGCACATCACATCAATATAATGCACGCCACAATCAACGATAGGGCTCAGGCTCTTCATTAAATTCCGATGTACATCCCACATAAATCCTTGGCTTTGCTGGTTTAAATTCATGCGGAATACCAAAGGAACGCCCAATGTCTTCCCTATTTCAATAAATTTGGTCCAGGATGGGTGATGGCGAAGGATATAGCCTACGACTAGCTTTTTACCCGCGTGTTTAGCTGCCTGAACCACCCGCTCCGCTCCTACCACAGTATCTGCCAATGGTTTTTCAATAAATACATGTGCCCCCGCCTTAAAAGCCTTCAATGCATACGCTTCATGTGTATCGGGGTACGTCGCAATACAAACCGCATCCGGTTTTGTTTGATACAAGGCGACATCATAATCATCAAATGTCGGATAGGTCGCTTCAAGCCGGGAGTTAACACGATGCTTGCTGTTTCCTCTGGAGACCAAACCTACAAGCTCAAACCCTGCCAATTTATGATAGGCGGCCGCATGTGATGCACCCATATTACCACAACCAACAACTAATATCTTTATTTGTCCCATCGCTACGTAAACTTATAATGTCCCGGCCTCGGAATCGTCAGCTCATCTATTTTCATGTCCCAGTGATAATCCTCCACAGGTGGCCCTAAAACTTCTTTCGAATGGATAACCTCATCATAGGAAAGTGTTCTGCCCGAATATGCTGATAATCTCCCCCAAATCGCCATTAACGTTGAGGTTATCATAAAATCACCATCATTGATGATTTGCTTCTCTTTTATCGCCTTAAACAGCTCGTCATGTTGTGTTTGATACATGTTATTAAGAGGGTCGGTATTACGCCAGGGGTTATCCCCGAAAATTTCATAGCTGGTGTTAATCCCTACATTTATATACCCTTTCGTTCCCATAGCTTCCACGGTGTTACGTGGTGTTGTTCCATTCTGTTGACGACCAAAATGAAAAGCTCGAAACCCATTTTCATACTCATATTCTACAGCAAAGTGGTCATAAACATTACCGTATTTATTCCACGGTCGACTTTGACGTCCGCCCGTAGCAGTTACTTTATGCGGAAGCTTATTATTTAAGATCCATGACATATAATCTACGCTATGTATCGTCTGCTCCACGAGCATATCACCGGAATATCTTTGGTAATAATACCAATTGCGCAGCTGGTATGCTAAATCATTCCATTCAGGTTTTCTTTCTTTATGACTCAATTCACCACCGTGTCGAAACGAAGAAAGCGCTTTAATTTCTCCAATAGCACCGTCGTGTACTTGAGAAACAACCTGTCTGTTTGGAAAAGAATAACGGAAACAAAATCCGCTCACTAAACACAATTCCTTTTCTTTTGCCAACTTGACGGCCGCTTCTACCTGATGTAACCCTGGTATATCCACGGCAACAGGTTTTTCGCAGAAAACATGCTTGCCTTCTTTTATGGCTAATGCAAGATGCGCAGGTCTAAAATTCGGTGGTGTACACAATAACACCACATCTACTTTCGATTTTATCAGCTTTTCATAAGCATCGAATCCGAGAAAGGACGTTTTATCGTTGACGGTTATACGGTCACCGTATTTCTGCTTTAGCGCAGATAGCGTATTGTTCAGGTTATCTTCAAAAATATCCGCCAATGCCGTCACCCGTACGTCAGGGTCTGCTGCCAATGCTTGGAAGACAGCCCCCGTTCCTCGTCCCCCACACCCAACCAACCCCACGCGTATGACCTTTTTCTTGCTTTCTGCAACAGCTCCAAACAAGGGAGCACTCATCGCTGTTGAGGTAATGACCAGTCCACTATTCTTGATAAAATCTCTGCGATTAATCATGTTATATGTTACGGTTTAAAAAAAGATTACATAAATTCACGAGCAATTTAGCAATTAACACAAAATATGCAAAATGCTATCAGAGAAGTTACACCGCTCATAGCGGATAACGCCGTGGTATTTGGTTTACTAATGGTTGTTCTAGGAGTCGTTTTTTACACGTCAAGCTTGAAAAATAAATATATTATCCGATTTTATTCGGTTATCCCACCGCTGCTACTTTGCTATTTTATTCCCGGCTTGCTTAACTCTGCACATATTATAGATGGCGAAAACTCTCCCCTTGCAGGCATCGGAAGTCGTTTTTTTCTTCCAGCATGTTTGATTCTATTTACGTTAAACCTAGATCTGAAAGAACTGTGGAATCTACGTAAACGAGCTGGTTTGATGTTCTTGACTGGAACCGTTGGCATTGTTTTTGGCGGCCCCATCGCCGTTTGGATTACCTCGCTATTTGCTCCCCAGATCGTGGGTGGGGCCGGCCCCGACGAAGTATGGCGTGGATTGGGAGCATTAGCAGGGTCTTGGATTGGTGGAAGTGCTAATCAGGTGGCACTTAAAGAAATTTTGAAGCCTTCTCCTTCGTTATTTTCTTCTATTATTGCTGTAGATGTATTTGTCGCTTATATATGGATGGCTTTTCTGTTATATGGCGCCACTAAGCATCAAAAATTCAATCATTTTTTTAAAGCGGATGCTTCAGATGTAGAAGAACTGACCAAAAGAATGGATGAACAACAGAAAACGAGTAGCCGTATACCCGAAGCAAAAGATTTTATTATCATGTTATCGCTTGCCTTAGGCGGGACGGGCCTCGCATCGTTATTGGCAGAACCAATAGCGTCGTATATGACCAACCATTTCCCCGAATTAGAAAAATTTTCATTGACCAACAGCTTCTTTTGGATAGTCTTAGTCGCCACATTGATTGGCATTGCACTCTCATTTACACCGGCACGCAAATTGGAAAATGCGGGAGCCTCTAAATTAGGAACAACCATGCTCTATATGTTGATCGTAACTATTGGCATGCAGATGGACATTGCCGCGATCTTGGAAAATCCTGGACTATTTATTGTAGGTATCATCTGGCTGGGCATACATGCTGTCCTCTTATTTATAGTGGGAAAATGGATCAAAGCTCCTTTTTTTTACTTTGCGGTAGGCAGCATGTCCAATATTGGAGGCGTAGCATCTGCCACGGTGACCTCGGCTGCCTTTCATCCTTCACTCGTTTCTATAGGGGTTATCCTATCGGTATTCAGTTATGCCATTGGCACATATGCTGGGTGGTTAACTGCTATATTGATGCAATTGGTTTCTCCGAACTAGATACCGCTTATGAAATATTAAAACGAAACAAAAAACGACATGAAACAGCATATTTATTACGAAGGACAAGTACTCTGGGCTCAATTAGACCCGAACATGCATCTTAGACATTCCGCATACGCTGATTTTTGTGCACAGGCACGGAGCAACATGATGACCCGTGTGGGGCTTTCGCTAGAAGAATTTGCCAGATATCACATCGGCCCTATTCTTTTTAGAGAGGAGTTGACCTATCATCGTGAAATCGGTCTTGATGAGCGGATATACGTACAAGTTGAAATGACAAAGCTAAATCTACAAAATTTTCGCTTCTCGTTCCGTCACGAGATATACAAAGAAAATGGTGTAAAAGCAGCAACAGTAGAGATAGATGGTGCTTGGTTAGATCTCCAAAAACGAAAACTGACGATCATTCCCGATGCGTGGCATTCTATTTTTGAAATTATCCCAAAGGCAGACGATTATGTAGAGATTGCAGGATGATAAACGTAGTGAATCTCCCTACTTGTAGTGAATCTCCCTACTTTAGGAGATTCACCTCGTATAAATCCTTTCTTCTATTTTTCAATATTTTTACAGTTCCGTATTCATGTAGATCCCGAAGTGCATATAAATCAACGTCCGCTATCAGCACCATTTCGGTGTTTGGTGTAGCTTCTGCTTTGATACCATTGTTAGGGAACGCAAAGTCCGACGGGGTAAAAACAGCCGATTGCGAATATTGAATATCCATATTATTCACCCGTGGTAAATTTCCTACACAACCAGCAATTGCGACATAGCATTCGTTTTCGATTGCTCGAGCTTGCGCACAGGCCCTTACCCGCAAATAACCATTTTGGGTATCGGTCATGTATGGTACAAAAAGTATTTGCATGCCTTGGTCCGCCATAATACGGCTAACTTCCGGGAATTCCACATCATAACATATCAAAAGCCCAACTTTTCCACAATCCGTATCAAATACCTTGATTTCATTTCCGCCAACCATCCCGTAGTATTTGAACTCGTTAGGCGTAATGTGAATCTTTTTATGTACGTCCAATTTTCCATTACGATGGCACAAATACGATGCGTTATAAAGTTTCTTATACTCCCTGATCGGCATAGATCCGGCGATGATATTGACATTATAAGACACTGCAAATTCTTGAAGCTTTTCGACAATTTCTGCGGTCAACTCCGAAAGCTTCTCCATGGCTGCGTGCTCAGGCAAATCATTGTACGGGCTCATCAATGGCGTGTTGAAAAACTCCGGAAACATGACGAAGTCTGACCCGTAATCACTCACAGCATCAACAAAGAATTCCACTTGATCGTAGAAGTCGTTTATATCTTTAAACAACCGCATTTGCCACTGCACCAGACCCAATCTGGTTGTTTGTTTAGAAGCAGAAGAAGATATTGCATCAGGGTCATAGTATATATTATCCCATTGCAATAGAGTAGCAAATTCATTCGACTCTTTATCTTCTGGAAGATAATTCTTCAAAATCTTAGAGACATGAAAATCATTGGACAATTGAAAAGTGAGTGTCGGATCAAAAATTTCTTTCCGCTTTACTTTTTCAATATATGTCCGTGGCGTTATTTTATCCGCGTAGGCATGGTAATTGGGTATACGCCCGCCCGCAACAATTCCACGGAGGTTCATTTGCTCACACAGTTCTTTTCTAGCATCATACAAACGTCTGCCTAACCGCAGAGATCGGAAGTCGGGATGTACGAATACCTCTATTCCATAAAGGATATCACCTTCATAATCATGTGTCGAAAACTTTCCGTCATCTATAATCTCGTAATATTTCTTATAAATATTGGTTTTCTTCGAATCGATGATCAATGAAAGCGCACAGGCCACTACACGTCTGTCTACCTCCACACAAAGTTGTCCTTCGGGAAAAACCTCTATCAAATCTATGATATTTTCCCGCGTCCACACATCGCCCGTATCGTCGCCATAGGCCTTCTCCATGGAGCGCTTTAAATCCTTGTAGTCTTCAATGGTTAAGTTTCTAACTTGTATATCCATCTTATGCTTCCCCTTTCGGACCACCAAAATTTAGTGGCAACCCCGGCTCGCCCGCTTTGATAGTGCCGTTGGCGGCTTCAAATCGATTAACATTATCCTGTAATGCGCCTAACAACCGTTTAGCGTGCTCTGGTGTTAAGATAATTCTGGACTTAACCTTTGCTTTGGGTATTCCAGGCATGATGCGAATAAAATCCAACACAAATTCAGAGCTAGAATGTGTGATAATAGCTAAATTACTATATGTTCCTTCAGCTATCTCTTCATTCAACTCTATACTCAGTTCATTATTCTCTGCCTCTTCGTTATTATTGTTCTTTAAATCCATAAAATTAATGTCCATTTTGGTTCTTTAAACTTTTTGTTCCTTTTTCAGTTATTTATACAACAAACGACCTAAAATCTTGCCCATCTTCGACCTTGAGCAAAACCTCATAAATAAGCCGTACAACATTGTCTAAATCTTCTTTATGTACCATCTCTACGGTTGTATGCATATATCGTAAAGGCAATGAGATCAAAGCTGATGGCACACCGCCGTTGGAATAAGCAAAAGCATCAGTATCTGTTCCGGTAAAACGAGAAGACGCCTGTCGCTGAAACGGAATATCATTTTCCTTAGCCACAGCTATCAAAAGCTTATTTAAATTGATCTGTACAGCAGGCGCATAAGACAGTACGGGTCCTTGGCCACAGGCTAAATCGCCCTGCGTAATTTTATTAATCATCGGCGTTTGCGTATCATGCGTTACATCCGTAACAATGGCGAGATTAGGCTTGATATAATGGGTAATCATTTCTGCTCCACGTAAACCGATTTCCTCTTGTACAGCATTTACAATATACAGTCCAAAAGGTAATTTCTTTTTGTTCTGCTTTAATAATCTTGCAACTTCAGCAACCATAAAACCTCCGGCACGATTATCTAACGCACGCCCTACGTAATAGCGGTCGTTAAGTACCATAAATTCATCTTCATAGGTTACTACACAACCTACGTGAATCCCCATCTCCTCCACTTCGTCTTTGGAGGTTGCACCACAATCCAAAAAGATATTTTTCAAGGAGGGGGCATCCTCTTTCTCGCCGGAACGCGTATGTATAGCCGGCCATCCAAAAACAGCTTTCACCATGCCGTTATCCGTATGAATGTTCACACGTTTAGAAGGTGCGATCTGATGATCCGACCCTCCATTTCGGATAACGTATATTAGTCCCTCTTTGGTGATGTAATTAACAAACCATGATATTTCATCGGCATGAGCCTCGATAACGACTTTATAGGGTGCATCAGGATTGATAATACCTACTGCTGTACCGTAATTGTCAATATAAGTTTTGTCTACGTAAGGTTTCAGATAATCCAACCATAAACGCTGTCCTTCCCATTCAAAGCCAGTCGGCGACGGATTATTAATGTACTTTTCAAAAAACTTTAGCGATTTATCCGTTACCACGGAGACATGTTTCTTCTTTTCTTTTTTATTTGCCATACATTCAGACTATATCTACAGACCATAGAATTTGGAATATTCCACAGTTATCAAAGTTAGGAATTTCAAGGAAATAGCATAAGAAATTTAATGCAATATTGATTTTATAAAGGATAACCTATATATTTCCTCTATAAAATAACCCTTGATGGCTGAAGAGGGCGAAATAACCACATAGTGCCCATGAGCGCCTTAAAAGACATAGGATCCGAATAATTTATTTTATATGCATCCGCAGTTATATTGCATATAAAAATAAATTTATTTAGGTTTACCACACAATTGAAGACTTATGCACGCAATATTAAATGTTATCCATTGGAATATAGATCCTATCATTTTTGAAATAGGTTCCTTTGGCCTGCGCTACTATGCATTATGCTTTTTAGCCGCCTTTGTCGTATCCTATGTCCTGATGTTAAAAATTTTCAAAAGAGAAGGAAAAACACAAGAACTATTAGATCAATTAAGTATTTATATCTTTCTAGGAACCTTAATTGGTGCAAGGTTGGGACACTGTTTATTCTACGAGTTTGATTACTACAGTAAACATCCATTGGAAATGATCCTTCCCTTCCGTATGATTGACGGTAGTTTTGAACTTACGGGATTTCAAGGACTTGCCAGTCACGGAGGTGCCATCGGCATTTTGATAGCGCTTTGGCTGTTTTCCCGAAAAACGAAAACCGATTTCATGTGGATTGCGGACCGTTTAATTATAGTGGTTTCACTGGCAGGTGCCTTTGTACGACTGGGCAATTTTTTCAACTCAGAAATTATCGGTCTTCCGACCACCTTACCATGGGGCGTTGTCTTTGAGCGGATAGATATGGTAGCCCGTCACCCAGCACAGTTATATGAAGCCCTTGCTTACATTGTCATTTTCCTAATTTTGTGGACAATGTACCAAAAAAATGCAAAGCCAAAGCCAGGATATCTGTTCGGTATATTCTTGGTATTATTATTTGGAGCACGATTTGTCTTGGAATTCTACAAAGAAAACCAAGAGGCATTTGAAGACACCATGAAGTTTAATATGGGGCAATTGTTAAGTATTCCGTTTATGATTGTAGGGTTGTATCTTATTTTTCGAAAGCCGAAAAATAACTAAAATAACGCTGAACGGTGATCTAACCCCAATAAATCGCCGTTCAGCAATGACAACTATAAAAAACTCTCTATCCCTAATGTATAGCTATTTAACCCAAAACCACAAATAACCCCCACACAATTTTGGGCCAGATAGGAATGGTGACGAAATATTTCACGTTGATGCACGTTGGAGATATGGACTTCGACTACTGGGGTCGTAACGCCCGCAATAGCATCTCCAATGGCAATCGAAGTATGCGTATACGCGCCTGCGTTAAGTACCACACCATCATAAGAGAAACCAATCTCATGTATTTTGTCGATGATTTCGCCCTCGTGATTGCTTTGAAAATAAGACAGATGAACTGTTGAGTACTTTTGTTTTAATACTTCAAAAAAAGACTCGAAATCCTGACTTCCGTAAATATTTTTTTCTCGTACCCCCAATAAATTTAGATTAGGGCCATTTATGATCATGATCTTCTTCATACGCTAGCTAAATACTGTGCATAAAGATAAGAATATCCTATATATCTCCATAAAAATTACGGAATGAAGACCGAAGGCCGAAACTAATAACACCAGATTTCTCTGTTGGCGAACCCTCGATCTTATTATACCGTTGCGTGTATCCTAACTCCAAGCGTAAGTTGTATTTCGGATTCAATACATAAGCCGCTTTTATGTCAGCATAGTAAAGGTCATTCTTTACACCTTGTCCGATGTAATTATCATACATATTGGGAATAGACCTATATGACTGAAAAATATCGCCTCCCATATTTGTCAAGGGATCCGGGTCTGTACCGAAACGACTATAGACGCCCTGGACTGAAAAATCAAAACGGTTCCAAGAATAATTGGCCATCCCAATTAATTCTTTAAAATTTGCCCCCCTAGGGTGAGCCAAGGGTTCCCCATTATTGCTATAATTAGAGATGGATACAAAATGTTGATACGTATAAGGTCGTACCACATTATATTCCGCTAAGAAGTTGAGGTTTTGCACCTTAAAGATATTGAAACCTTTTACCCCAAGCTGTGTACCCCACTTGTTATGTGCATAACCATTGCCGGCAAAAAACTCTTTGGCCGTGAACTCGCCTAACAAAAATTGGCCATAGGCAGTAATATTATTCCATATTTTATACTTGGCATTTAATCCCAAGAACATTTTATCCGGTGACGTCGAATTGTTGGATTCCACCGGACGCAGGAAAATGATAGGATTAACATAATTAAAATCGAATCCGCGGTGCCCTGCTTCGTTACGATTTGCCCATACAACTGCTTGAAAGAAACCAATCGACAAACGATTTGTTGCGTTATAATCCAAATATTGGAAAGCTCCCCATTTGCTACCATCACCAAACCGACCTCCAGAATTGAGCGAATCTACGCGCGGATTTCTCGGGTCGTTCATATATGCCCATATCGACGTATATTGTACATTCCCAATCTTACCCGTGAATTTCAAATGCGCATAATTTGAGGAGAAATCTGACAGTAATAACGAGCGGTAACCATCTCCAATATGGTTTTTGTCATATGCCAATGTGGTTTGGAAATAATCGTTAAAGTCATAGGTCAGACTGGCCGTAGCATACATCCAGTCCTTTTTGTTATTTGATAAGTGCTTTGTGTTTCCTTGGCCGGGAATCACCCCAGACCTATCTATATAGTCGGTAAGGTAATTCGGAAAAACACCTTGATTTTCAAATGCATTCGCATAAAATGTAAATTTATCCTTAATATTCAACCCTACTTGAATCCCACGCGTGTTCAACCAGGTTGTTCTTTTATCCGCACCCAACATTTCTTTTCCGATCACAAAATCAGGCAAAAAATCCAAGTAAAAGCTATGATCTTCTTTATGAATTTCTACTAAATGCTCATTGAATATCTTCCGCATAAAAATATTATCTGAGTCCACTTGGTTCAAACTTTGGATAGAATCGTACCTAGCCAATAAATTCCCTTTAAAAAGAAAAGGCTTTGTAGCGGTATGTATCCGTGTATCCGGCGAATAGAGAAGTTCGTCGTATTTTTGATAGTGCTGGTATGAATAAGGTTGGTTTTTAACTTGTCCCTTTACGGGAGACGGGGCAGTAAACACTGCAAAGGACACTAAAACAAAAAAGTAATGAAACTTCATAAATTAAAATATATTATACTTGTTCTACCCAACAATTATTATTCCTAATTTTATTTCGCACCAAAGGTAACGATATTATAGTTGGAAAACTTACAAAGAAAAACCATCTTTGCCTTACAAAAGAAGCTGACAGAGATACAATGATAAATACAGCAAAGCAGGGTCCGATTGGTATATTTGATTCCGGTTACGGAGGATTAACTGTATTTCGTAAAATTAAGGACAGTTTACCTTTATACGATTACGTGTATTTGGGCGATAATGCACGGGTACCTTACGGCACTCGGTCGTTTGAGGAAGTTTATGATTTCACAAAATCCTGTGTATTTAAATTATTCGATTTGGGTTGCAACCTCGTCATTCTAGCGTGTAACACCGCTTCCGCAAAGGCTTTACGAACGATTCAGCAGAATGATCTTCCTACAGGGAAAAAAGTATTGGGCGTTATTCGCCCAACCACGGAATCTATTCATCAGTACACCAAGACAAACGAAGTAGGTGTGCTTGCGACACAGGGTACCGTATTGTCCGAGTCCTATAAAATAGAAATCACGAAATTCCATCCAGAAATAAAAGTATATCAACATGCTTGTCCGCTGTGGGTACCGCTTGTCGAACGAAATGAAATAAAAGGTGAAACAGCAAGTGAAATTATCCATAGCGATATTCAGGAGATACTTGAACAGAGCCCTGATATTGACACCCTCATACTCGCCTGCACACATTACCCCTTATTGCTCCCTCTTATACGTCAGCATACGCCAGCTCATGTACAGGTCTTGCCACAGGGGGAACTCATTGCCAATAGCTTGGTCGATTATCTTCATCGCCACCCCGAAATCGAAGAAATCTGTTCAAAAAATAGTCGTATGCAATTTTTCACTACAGACCACGCCCTCGGTTTCGAAGAAAAAGCGTCAATATTTTTTGGAGAAAAGGTAAATGTTCAACACGTTTCCGTATAGATAGAAAAAACATGTTAATTTCTCATTTGCAAAGCCACGGCATACAATTTCATCTGTTTGACCATAGACAGTAAACCATTGGCACGTGTAGGAGAAAGATGTTCTTTCAATCCGATCTCATCAATAAAATAAAGTTCTGTCTGTGCGATCTCCTTTGGGGTATGCCCAGAAAGCACTTTTACCATTAAACTCACCAAACCTTTCGTAATAATCGCGTCACTGTCAGCTGTAAAATATACTTTCCCGTCTCGTAACTCTGGATATAGCCATACTTTTGATTGGCAGCCCTTTATAATATAATCGTCTCTTTTATATTCTTCTTTGATCAAAGGGACCTCCTTTCCCAATTGGATGATGTATTCATATTTTTCCATCCAGTCCTGGTAAAAAGCAAAATCCTCAATAAGTTCGTCTTGTATTTCGTTTATCGTCATTTTTAATTAATGGTTTACACGGTATATCAATCACGTAACATTTTTAATGCCCTTTTCAATCCTACCATTAAGATATCCACCTCTTCCTTGGTGTTATACATTGCCAAGGAGACCCGCACCGTCCCAGATATTTCGAAAGCATCCATAACCGGCTGTGCACAATGATGTCCTGTCCTCACCGCAATGCCCAATTTGTCTAATATGACACCAATATCATAAGGATGCACGTCATCTACAACAAAAGAAATAACGGAAGATTTTTGGGCTGCGGTACCGATAAAGCGGATTCCATCAATCTCTGACAAACGCGATGTTGCGTAAGCCAATAGCTCATCTTCATAAACCTTGATCGTCTCTAAGCCGATACCTTCTATATAATCTATAGCGTCGCCCAGACAAATCCCTGCCTCAATATTAGGTGTTCCGGCCTCAAATTTAAATGGCAGTTCATTATAAGTGGTCTTTTCAAAGGTCACATCCTTAATCATATCTCCCCCACCCTGATAAGGAGGCATTTTATTCAACAATTCTTCTTTCCCATACAATACACCAACCCCCGTTGGGCCATACATCTTATGTCCTGAAAAAGCAAAGAAATCCGCATCGAGTGCCTGCACGTCTATGGCTACGTGCTGTATCGCCTGTGCTCCATCAATCAATACAGGCACACGATGATCATGTGCAATATCGATCATCTGTTTTACAGGATTTACTGTCCCCAAAGCATTAGACACATAGGTGAACGAAGCCAGTTTTGTCCGTTCCGAAAACAACGACTTATAAGCTTCTATATCCAACTCGCCTTTATCATTCATTGGAATAACACGCAACTTACAACCCTTCTCATCACACAGCATTTGCCAAGGTACGATATTCGAATGGTGTTCCATGGCGGAAATAATAATTTCGTCTCCTGCATTTATAAATGCACGACCATAACAGGACGCAATAATATTTATAGCCTCCGTTGTACCTTTGGTGACAATGATTTCATGCTCATACTTTGCATTGATAAATGTCTGCACTTTACGGCGTGTTACTTCAAAAGCATCGGTGGAAATCTGACTCAGATAATGTACGCCACGATGCACATTACTATTCATATCCGCATAATAACGTGTTATCGCATCAATAACCTGTCTCGGTTTTTGCGTGGTAGCACCGTTGTCAAAATAAACTAAGGGCTTACCGTTTACTTCTCGACCCAGTATTGGAAAATCCGCCCGTATTTTTTCTATATCAAAAGTTCCCAATGTATATACTCCTTAAATATCCTACAAAGTTAGTATATTAAGCATGAAAATTGGTCAATATGATGTATTCTTTTTTTGTCTCTCTTTATCGCTTTATTTTATTCGCAATTGGTTATCTTTGTATAAGATATGCAAGAATTACCATTAAATATACCTGAAGGCTCGAGAAAAGAGGTTATGGCATATTTAGAGCCGTTCATGTTGAAGGAAATGAGCGAGTATCTAAAGCCAGTAGAAGAAATGTGGCAACCAGCTGATTTCTTACCCGATTCCTCACGCCACACTTTTTTTGAAGAAGTTAGAGACCTGCAGGAAAGTGCAAAAGAGCTTCCCTATGATTTAGTTGCTGTTCTTATCGGGGATACCATCACTGAAGAAGCCCTTCCAACTTACGAATCCTGGTTGACAATGGTCGAAGATGTGGAGAAAAATGAACAAGGAGGATGGATGAGATGGGTGAGGGCTTGGACTGCAGAAGAGAATCGTCACGGCGATCTACTGAACAAATATTTATATTTATCAGGACGCATTGATATGCGACAATTTGAAATATCAACTCAATATTTGATAAGGGATGGTTTCGATATTGGCACAGGTGCCGATCCGTACCGTAATTTTATTTATACCTCGTTTCAAGAGCTAGCGACAAATGTATCGCACCGTCGGGTAGCAGGTATTTCTAAAAAATCAGGTGATAAATTGTTAGCCAAAATGTGTGGGGTAATTGCAGCGGACGAAGCTCGGCACGCCAAAGCGTATATGTCATTTATATCACACGCCATGAAAGTAGACCCGAGCGAGGTCATGATTGCCTTCGAGGATATGATGCGAAAGAAGATTGTCATGCCTGCCCATTTTCTACGCGAAGCAGGCGAACCACAAGGAGAAGCATTTGCGCATTTCTCCGATGCGGCACAGCGCATGGAAGTATATACAGCACTAGATTACGTCGAGATTCTCAAGGACCTTAACCGTGAATGGGCCATCGACAAAGTGACTGACTTGAACGAAAAGGGAGAAAAAGCGCGGGATTACCTCATGAAATTACCTGATCGTCTCACACGATTGGCAGACAGAATAAAAATCCCAGAGATTCAATATAAATTTAAATGGATTCATGGGTAGCAAAAAAAGCTTGGGATAAAATCCAAGCTTTTTTTGTAGTGTATTAATCTTTTTGTAAATTTACTTGTCACACTAATAATTGCCATGCAAAAGGAAATATACACTCAATATTCTTTCATTCTGGATCGTACCGCCAGACGTGTAAAACAATACGCCCAGACTTCCTTTTCGGAAAAATCTTTTGATATTACTATCGATCAATGGTCGATCTTAAAGACCCTCTATAAGGAAGACCCCATGACACATAAGGAACTTGCTGAAAAGACAGGGAAAGATCAACCTACCCTAACTCGTATTGTCGATATCATCATAAAAAAAGAACTAGTGGAACGTGTAGAACATCCAGAAGACAGACGATGTTTGCTCATACAATTGACGACACAAGGAGAAAACAAAGTAAAAGAGCTCTCTCCAGAGATCGCTCAAATTCGTATGAAAGCTTGGGAGAATCTTTCAGAAGAGGATTTCAAAAATTTCACCAGAATACTAAATACTATATATAATAATTTGAATGTTCAAGGAAAATAAAAAATAACACGATGATAAAAACAGATATATGCATTATTGGGGCCGGTCCTGTTGGCTTATTCGCTGTATTCGAGGCCGGTTTATTGAAAATGAGATGCCATTTAATCGATGTGTTACCTCAAATCGGTGGTCAGCTTTCGGAAATCTACCCCCACAAGCCTATTTATGACATTCCCGGCTACCCTAACATAAAAGCGCAAGAACTTATCGATAAGCAAATGGAACAAATTGCACCGTTCCAACCTACGTTTACACTAGGAGAACGCGTAGAAAGTTTACAAAGGCAAGACGATGGATCGTATCACATCATAGGCTCTGATGGTACTGTCATTCATTGTCAAGTAGTTGTTATTGCTGGCGGACTGGGCTGCTTCGAACCGCGAAAGCCAGACTTGATCAATTTAGAGCTTTATGAAAAATCACATGTGCATTATATGGTCAAAAATCCCGAACGCTTCCGCGATAAGCGCATCGTTATCGCTGGAGGTGGTGATTCCGCACTCGACTGGACCGTTTATCTTACTACCGTGGCAAAAGAGGTAACACTCGTACATCGAAACGACTCCTTCCGAGGTGCGCCCGATTCTGCTGAAAAGGTCTATCGACTGGCCCAGGAGGGAAAAATAAATCTACTTTTGTCTCATAATCTTGTTTCCCTTGGCGGAAACGGTCATTTAGAACACATCCAACTAGTCAACAAGCAAAAGGAAAACATTGTAGTACCTACGGAAGAATTCATTCCCTTATACGGGTTAAGCCCAAAATTGGGTCCAATCGCCGAATGGGGATTAAATATTGATAAGAATGCGATAGAGGTCGACACATTCGATTACAGGACTAATATCGAACGTATCTATGCCATTGGCGACATCAACACCTACCCTGGAAAACTTAAATTAATCCTATGTGGATACCACGAGGCTGCTTTGATGTGCCAAAGTGCTTTCAAATATATTTATCCGGATCAAAAATTAAGTTTTAAATACACTACTGTAAATGGTGTCAACGCATTTTAAATGGAAAATACAATCCACATCACCGTCGAAGATCGTGATGGCGCAACCCAGACGATAGCAATTCCTACAGACATCAATTTAAGTCTAATGGAAATCCTAAAAGCTTCAGCGTACAACATCCTCGCGACCTGCGGTGGTATGGCACTATGTGCGACTTGTCATATACAGGTAATTGACGGCGGAGACAACTTACCTGAAGCATCGGATCAAGAACTAGATATGTTGGATACACTGCCTGATGCAGACTCCAAAAGCAGGTTAGCCTGCCAATTGCACCTCACGAACGACCATGAGGGATTGAGGTTAAAAATCAAAGGCGCGTTACAATAACAAATACGTAAATTTTTACGCGATGTTTTCGTACTTTTGCCCCAAAATAGAACAAAATTAGTTTATCATGTTATTAGATCGTTCTGAAAGAAGCTTTCCGAGAGTGATTATCATCGGAGGTGGCTTTGGTGGTATCGAAATTGCCCGGCGTTTAAAAGATAAAGAAGTTGAAGTATTACTAATCGACAGGAATAACTTCCATACTTTTCAGCCATTGATGTATCAAGTCGCTACTGGAACATTAGCAGCAGATGCCATTTCCTTTCCAATCCGTAAAATGTTCAAGTCACAGCATAACTTTCGATTTAGAATGGCTGATGTTACTGAAATCGATCACACAGAAAAAATTGTTAAGACATCCGTAGGTGATTATGATTACGATTATCTGGTAATTGCGACAGGTGCTACATCCAATTTTTTCGGTAATAGACAAGTAGAAAAATATGCCCTGCCGATGAAAAGTATTCATGAGGCTCTAAATATTCGAAGTTATGTTTTGCAAAATCTAGAGGAGGCCGTACTTCGAAAAAACTATCACGACCGGGAGCGTTTTCTTAATTTCGTTGTGGTAGGCGGTGGCCCTACAGGTGTAGAACTATCTGGGGCGATAGCCGAAATTCAGCTTCACATGCTCAAAAAAGACTATCCCGAGCTCTCTAAAAATGAAATGAAAGTATATCTTGTCGAGGGTACTGAAAAGATCTTAGCTGCGTTGTCGGAAAAATCTTCCCAAGACGCCGAGCGTTACCTCCGAGATCTTGGGGTAAATATATTGCTCAACACTCAAGTGACTGGCTATGATGGCAACACCATTACATTCTCCAACGGAGAAAGTATCCCAACCAAGACCGTAATATGGGGCGCTGGAGTGATGGGACAATTTCCCGCCGGAATACATCCGGAAATTATTCAGCGTGGTAACCGTATCCAAACAGATGGACAGTGCCGCGTAAGTGGATTGGAAAATGTATATGCAATCGGTGATGTCGCGGCGATGATTACTGACGAGACGCCACGAGGGCTCCCGGGTGTGGCACCAGCGGCTCAACAACAAGGCGCGTATGTGGCCAAACACATCCTAAAACATATGAATAACCAACAGGTTTCTGATTTTAAATATTTCGATAAGGGCTCTATGGCCACCATTGGGCGAAATAAAGCGGTAGTTGATATGGGCCGTTTCCACATGAAAGGATTTTTAGCGTGGCTTACCTGGATGTTTGTCCATTTGGTTTCTATTTTTGGATTTAGAAACAAATTGGTGACCTTTGTGAACTGGTCAATAAAATTTTTCACCAAAAATAGTGGTATCCGCTTGATCATCAACAAATACAAGCGACCAGATATAGAAAAGGAAACAGAAATCGAGTATCATTCATAAAAAGAATCATGGAAAACAAAGCCATAGCTAAAGTTTTTAAATTATACAGCCAACTCATGGAGCTGTTCAACGATAACCCGTTTCGAACAAAAGCTATGGCCTCTGCTTCTTTCAAGATTGATAAGCTTCCTTTTCCAGCGGTGGACGCATCCGTCGATCAACTCAGTACGCAGCCCGGGATCGGTAAAAGTACGGCAGAAAAAATCATAGCCATTTTGGAAACAGGTTCTTTTCCCGAACTAGACAATCTCGTCGGGAAGACACCACCCGGCGTTTTGGCTATGTTGACCATAAAAGGGCTGGGACCAAAAAAAATCCAGGCCATCTGGAAAGATCTAGGGATTGAATCTATTGGAGAGCTTCTTTATGCCTGTAACGAAAATCGACTGAAAGACGCAAAAGGTTTCGGTTTAAAAACGCAGGAAGAAATCCGTAAAGCCATCGAGTTTTCTAATGCCAATCAAGGCTTATTTCTTTACGCTAAAGTAGAAAAAAGGGCCTCCACCTTTCTAGGCGACTTGGTCTCTCGTTTTCCGGATCAACAACATGCTTTAACTGGAGATTTTAGACGTAAATATGAAATCATTGCTTCCATCGATATATTGACAACCATTTCTGTCCAAGAGATCGTAGCCTTTATAAACGATACACCAGGCTATACCATCGACGAACAATCGGAGGCAACCGTCCATTTAACTGACGAGTTGGGAATTCGTTACCATATCCAAGGAACAACCGAAGAACATTTTGCCCGTGATCTCCTATTCAGTACAGGAAATGACACACATATACAAACGCTCCGAGCCATCCAAGAAAATATACCGGCACTTTCATCGGAGGAAGCCATTTATAGTGCTTTGGGGTTACCTTATATCGAACCCGAGCTAAGAGAGGGGGCAGGAGAAATTGATTGGGCAAAAAACGGAGATCTCCCCCAACTTATCACCTATGCCGACCTGAAAGGTAGCTTGCACAATCACTCGACTTATAGCGATGGTGTACATTCTCTGGAACAAATGGCAACATATTGTAAGGAGGAACTTGGGTTGAGCTATTTCGGTATCTGCGACCATTCTAAGACCGCTGTGTATGCTAGCGGTCTTGGTATAGAAAGGGTACAAGAACAATGGCAAGAAATAGAACACTTAAATAGCAAATTAGCACCTTTTCGGATTTTCAAAGGAATCGAATCGGATATTCTGTCCGACGGCAGTTTGGATTATCCCGATGAGATACTCGCAAAATTTGATTTCGTCGTTGCTTCCATTCATAGCAACTTACGGATGGAAGAAGAAAAAGCGACACAGCGCTTAATCACGGCGATAGAAAATCCCCACACAACCATTCTGGGGCATCCTACAGGTCGTTTGCTACTCAGCAGACCCGGCTACCCGATTGACTACAAAAAAGTAATAGATGCTTGTGCCGCCAATCAAGTGGTTATTGAAATCAATGCCAACCCTTTACGCCTCGATCTGGATTGGCGATGGCAACGACATGCATTGGAAAAAGGCGTATTGCTATCTATAAATCCAGATGCACACCGTACCGAAGGGTTAACGGACATGCAATACGGCGTATATGTAGCCCGCAAAGGAGGGCTATCTCCCGAACGTTGTCTAAATGCTTTTTCATTAGAAGAGATTGAACAATATTTCGCTAAGAAAAAAAGATAAAAAGAAAGGGCCCGCGCATTGCGAGCCCTTTCTTTTTATCTTTTGTAATATTGCATTGCTTGCGGAATAAGCTTCTGAATATCTCGAACCCGTCTAGCATCACTAGGGTGTGTACTCAAAAATTCTGGTGTTGAATTAGCTTTAGATTTCGCCGCCGCCATACGTTCCCAAAAAGATACCGCATGCTGTGGATTATACCCCGCCATCGCCATAAACATTAAGCCTAGCTGATCCGCTTCCGATTCATTCCCACGCGAGTAATTTAACATTGCCAATTGTCCTCCGATACCGTAAGCATTGTTTACCAACCCTTGTACGATAGAGCTTTTTCCTGAAGTTGCTACCCCCAAAACTTGCGCCCCCATCTGCAAAGCATATTGGTTAGACATCTGCTCCATCGAATGACGAGCAATCGCATGTGCAATTTCATGTCCCATTACCGTGGCAAGACCATCTTCATTCGCTGTAAACGGCAAAATACCCGTATATACTGCAACTTTTCCTCCAGGCATACACCATGCGTTCACATCGCCACTTTGCACCAAATTAAATTCCCAATTAAAATTGAATTGGTTCGCCAGCCCTTCTGTTTTCAAGTACTGGTTTACCGCAGAAGCAATCCGGTTACCTACTCTTTTTACTAATGTTGCATCCGACGTACCCGTAACTACTTTGGTATTCGGATTTCCCAAAAACTCCTTATACGCCACCGCAGCCTGCTGCTGTATCTGATCGTCACTTACCAACGACAATTGCTTTCTACCGGACAACGGCACGGTAGAACATCCTGCGATAATCGCTACAATCGTTGCTAACGAAATATATTTAAAAACCTTTTTCATAATAATTCAGTTTGTCTACAAACGTAACAGATAAAAACAATACGGTACAAATCCTATGCCTAAAAGCTCAAAATATGACATTTTTCAGCTACAAAATCCGGTGGCGGTTTCTCCGTTCGCTATCCCTTAGCATATGATGTCCCATCCCGATATAACGCTACATCTTCTTTTTCTTAAACAAATAAATCTTAGATTCGTGCCCTTTTAAAAGTCTTTCAATATTTTTTTGATGTGTTACCAGTATCAAGGCACAGATGGCGATCCCATATAGTAGCACTGCTGGTACCGACGTATGGAAAATAAATGCGACACTAAACGGAAACGTGAATCCCGCCAATATAGAGCTAAGCGACACATAATGTGTGATCAACAATGTCAACAGAAACACCGTTACACAACACAACGCCGCTTCCGGATGGATAGCAATAACCATCCCGAACAATGTTGCTACGCCTTTTCCACCTCGAAAGCCTGCAAATATGGGAAAAAGATGTCCTAACACTGCGATAACACCCAATGCCAATTGAAAGTTAACAAATTGTACAGAAGTCGGTATGCCGACAACGGCCGTATCTAGCAGATAAGGTAAATTGGTGGCTGTCCAACCTTTGAATATATCTACAAACATAACAATCGATCCGGCTTTTTTCCCTAGCACCCGAAAGGTATTGGTTGCTCCGGCATTCCCACTTCCATATTCTCGCACATCCACCCCATAGAAAGCCCCGCCGAACCATACCGCAGAAGGAATGGAACCAAACAGATAAGCTAAGATAACTATGCCTATTAGATAAATCGAAATCATATATTAATTTAAGCTTCCTAAAGGTAACTATACAATTTTAGCTTTTAAGCTTAGATCTAAACTTTTTACAGAATGTGTTAATGCACCCACCGAAATATAATCCACTCCGGTCAACGCATAATCGCGAATAGTTTCCAATGTTATTCCACCAGAAGCTTCCGTCACCAAACGGCCGTTCACCAGCCGTACCGCCTTCTCCACATCTTTAGGTGTAAAATTGTCGAACATAACCCGATCCACATATTCATTAGATAATACTTCTTCCAGTTCTTGAAAACTCCGGACTTCTATTTCTATCGGGATAGACAACTCTTTAGTAGTTCGATAAGCTTGGGCGCTCGCTAAAGCGTTGGAAATGCCTCCAGCATAATCTACATGGTTATCCTTGATGAGGATCATGTCATAGAGTCCGAACCGATGATTAGCCCCACCACCAATCCACACCGCTTCTTTCTCCAAAAAGCGTAATAATGGTGTAGTTTTACGGGTGTCCAAGACTTTAGCCTTTGTTCCTATCAATTGATTTGCATATAACTTGGTTCGTGTGGCAATTCCCGACATGCGTTGCATCACATTCAACACCAATCGTTCCGCCTTTAAAATGCTATGCACGCTTCCCCGCACAAAAAACGCTATATCGCCTGGTTTGACTTCCATGCCATCTTGCAATACGAGGTGCACTTCCAACCCAGAATCTATTAATTGAAAAATATCTTTTGCTATAGTGACTCCAGCAAGAACGCCGGTATCTTTAACAAGCAGCTTTGCTTCTCCCCCTACCCCTTCTTCAATGGTGGATAAGGAAGTATGGTCGCCATCTCCTACATCTTCTTGCAACGCTAACGCCACAAAATGTTCCAGTTTACTCAACTCAACTGCCATTTACTCGAATTAAATTAATAAGCGAAGATGACAAAAAAATATTTTATTATAAAATTCTATATCAACTTTTAAAAGCGTATTCCTATTCAATCCGTATTTCAGCAATCTTAAATTCCTTATTATTAGGCTGTATAAATTTTATAAACACCCGATAGTTTGTTGAATTAGTTTTCAATGAAAAAACAACGAATGAGGTCGTTGAATTATTAGCCCGTTGCATCTCCTTCAGCCCATCCACTTTATTTGTCCGAAAAAAATCATTCAACAGCAACTCGGCCTGAAATTTTGTAAACGCGCCCTCGTCTCTTTTTACAGAAAGATTGACGCTGTTATCAAAAATAGCCGCCAATTTCTTCGCGTTGCCTTCTTTTAATGCTGTGGATGCATTTTCCACTACTTCTTCAAACGAGGTATTTACCGCAAACGCCGACATACCCGACATACACCACAACACTAAAACAGCGTATTTAAATACCACGTTATACCCCATAAATTTTTATTTCTATTTCAGTCTAAGAACCTACTAAAACTATGCCAATACAACGACTTCGTGCTATGTCGAAAGCCTTGGGATGGATTTTTATATTTGCATAGATTTTTTGTATCAGCTATTCGCGAATACAAAGCATTTTATCTAAGTTTGTATGTGAGTAATTCAGAAAATAAAAGAGTAGCGCTACTAATCTTAGATGGTTTAGGCTACGGTAAAGACGATAATTCAAACGCTGTAAGCGCAGCGAACACGCCATTTCTAGATCATTTGCTAGCGACTTATCCTAATTCTCGTTTAGAAGCTTCCGGAGAGGCCGTTGGGCTTCCAGAAGGACAAATGGGTAACTCGGAGGTTGGCCATATGAACCTTGGTGGTGGTCGTATCGTGTATCAGGAACTGGGAAGAATAAATAAAGCGGCAAACGAGGGAGAATTCAACTCCAATCCCGTGATTAAAAAAGCTTTTGAATATGCTAAGACAGAAAACAAAAAGGTACACTTTATTGGCCTATTATCTGATGGTGGTGTACACGCACATATTAGTCATTTGAAGGCACTTTGTGATGCAGCACAACAAACCGGACTTCAACAAGATCAAGTATTTATCCATGCATTTATGGACGGCCGGGATACCGATCCCAACGGTGGGCTTGCTTATATGGAAGATTTACAAAACCATCTAGCCCAATCCACTGGAACTATCGCAAGTGCAATAGGACGCTATTATGCTATGGATAGAGATAACCGCTGGGAACGAGTCAAGGAAACCTATGACCTTTTGACAAAGGGAATCGGCAAGTCTACTCGAGATGCACTACAGGCCGTGAAGGAATCCTATAACGATGGAATAACCGATGAGTTCATTAAACCTATTGTGGTGACAGATGCAGATGGGAAACCACTGGCCACTATCCAAGAAGGTGATGTTGTGTTTTGTTATAATTTCCGTACAGATCGTGGTCGCGAAATAACGATTGCTTTAACACAACAAGATTTTCCGAAATATGACATGCATCCGTTGTCATTATATTATGTAACCATGACATCCTACGATGAAACCTTTAAAAATGTCCATGTCGTGTTCCATAAAGAAAACCTAACGAATACATTAGGGGAGGTATTAAGCCGTCAAAACAAAACACAAGTTCGTATTGCGGAAACAGAGAAATACCCACATGTTACGTTTTTCTTTTCCGGAGGTCGCGAAGAAGAATTTCCTGGTGAGCGTCGGTTGCTCATCCCTTCTCCGAAAGTAGCTACCTACGATCTTCAGCCCGAAATGAGTGCAGAAGGTATTACGACGGCAATATGCAATGATATAACGGAAAACAAACCCGATTTTATCTGCTTAAACTTTGCTAACCCCGATATGGTAGGGCATACGGGTGTCTTCAACGCTGTCGTTAAGGCCGTTGAAACCGTAGACGCCTGTACCAAGAAAGTTGTAGAAACAGGCTTGAAAAATGGTTACTCGTTTATTATCTTGGCCGATCATGGAAATTCTGAGTTTATGATTAACGAAGACGGTTCTGTAAATACGGCGCATACAACCAACTTGGTACCGTGCATCTTGATAGATGAAGATTATAAACACATAAAAGATGGGAAACTGGGTGACATTGCCCCCACAGTATTGAAGTTATTGGGTGCAAATATTCCAGCAGATATGAATGGTGATGTATTGGTGTAAAAATAAAAAAGCATCGGGCAAAGCAGTAATGGCGGTAGTTGTTACTGCTTTGTTCTTATGCTGTACCCCCAGCCCGAAAGAAAGAACGATAAAGAGGGAAGCGCATTTCGATATTCCAGGATATTTTAATGCCGAAATAGCGCGATTGGCACAGGAAAACCCTACTATAAACAAGACCGTTATCAAAGACAGTTTATCAGAAACCAGAGAAATACAAATCGCGGACTGGGAAACGGAGCTTTCCAGTTTTGTATCGATCGATTTGAACAAACCAGTTTATACCGGCATATTGGAAAAGGACAGTACAGCTAATAAAATAAAAATAACTTCTTCCGACCCTAAAATTGATATTTCTTCCGTTGAAATCGAATATAATGAAAATGGCGTGCCAATCGAATTTCGTATACAGCGAAATATTGAAAATTCACTTTATAAAACACATGAAACACTCCGTTATACCCAAAAAAAAGGGTATAGTTTAGAAAAACATCAGTCGGTGTTGGTTCTTGGAGAAAAGTATTATCATATCGAAGGCGTCTTTAATCCCTAAATCGCACCAGCGAAATTATCCGATCACTAAAACGTGTCAAGCGTCCCTGAGCCTGTAAGAAGTCCAAGCTAATAATAAATGTATAACCAATAATATCAGCTCCCAGTTTTTCTAACAACTTGGAAGCAGCCACCACCGTTCCCCCTGTCGCTAGCAAATCATCATGGATTAATACTTTGCTTCCTGGAGCAAATGCATCTTCATGTACTTCGATCGTCGCTTGGCCATATTCTAACTTATAGGATTCCGACACTGTCTTAAAGGGCAGCTTCCCCTGTTTTCGGACAGGGATAAAAGGAATATCCAACCTATTGGCCAACAACATACCGAATAAAAACCCACGGCTTTCCACCCCAGCGATAGCATCAATATCTACTCCTTGCAAACATTCAACCAACTGATCTATAATCTCACTACAGAGTTGTTGATCTTTTAAAATAGGTGTAATATCTTTAAATACAATTCCCGGTTGAGGAAAATCGGGAATATCCCGAATCACAGATTTGAGATGTTCTTCTAGCATGCTTTTTAATTAAAATCTAAATAAAATGCAATTTTACGTAAAAAATCGGCGTTTAAAGCATACACCTTTTCTAAATCAGTCAACGATGCAAAGGCACCGTGCTGCTCCCGATAACGCACGATATGCGTAGCCTCCTTACGGGAAATATAAGGGTGTTGCGCCAGTTCTTCTATCGGCAACTGATTTATTGCCCATTTTTTAACAGTAGGAGCATCCAATGCCAATGAAGATTCCATTCTTTCAAACTGCTCTTCGGAAATGCCGTACACCTCTCTTACCTGGTCAATACGATGAAAACCACCCAATGCGTCACGAAACTTTACAATTCGCGAAGCAAGTACCGGCCCTATACCGTGAATTTCTTGCAGGGCCGCCGTATCTGCTATAGCCAAGTCCACTACTATTACTTTTTTTGCAAACGGTTTTTTCGATTCCTTCGATGAAAAAACCACCTTCGAGGGTAGAGGAGAAACCGTTTCCGGCAACGTAATGTACGGTGCTATTCTCTTAAAGTCCTCGTCGGAAACAACATACAACTTAGCCACATCCGCTTTTATACGGAAGCTTCCTCCCTTCAATTCATAATTTTTAATAACCTGTATTTGTTTTTCGGTAAACCCCAGCATTTTCCACTTCTCCACAGGTAAATTATTGGGATCGAAGGGAAACAATGATTCCTTTGCTACCTTATGAACGTCGTAAATTTCTTCTGGTTTTGATTCAAACGTTTTTAGTTCTGCCTCTATCGTGGAAAAAACAAGCAACTTGTCATCGGCAGTGTGTTTCACATAAAAGCCATATACGAGGGGGGCCACTCCTATCAAGCCAATAAGAATCGAAAACATCAAAAATCCCCGGCGTTCGTTCTCACTCATTCCAAAAAGGATGGCCAGCTTTTTCATAATATTTTTAATTTAAAGCGCTCGCATCGACCTCTTTCACTCGCGTACCATCTTGCAAAATCTTAGAAATCGCATTAAAAGGTCTCGACACCACCTTATCTCCCGCTTTTAATCCGGATTTAACAATAATATTATTATCGTCTTGGATACCAGTGGTTACTTCGGTCATGTCCACAACATCTCCTTTAAGTATAAACACATATTCTTTTACATCCGCATTGTCTACCGAATCCGCTTTATTTGTATTCTCTCGTACAGTCACTGCTTGGATAGGAACGACAAGACCTTTATCCGATTTCGTGTGAATCTGTACAGTTGCTGATAAACCAGGTTTGAAGGGAGAAGAATTTTTATTATCGTCATCTATCAAATCTTCATACGAAGATGTCTCGATACGTACCTTGACATTAAAGTTCGTTACTTGCTCCGCCGTTGTTGCCACAGTTTCAGAACCCGCTGAAGTAGAAGAGCTTGAAATTTCGGTCAGCAACCCTTTAAACTTTCGCCCTTGAAAAGCATCTACCTCTATTGTTGCTTCGTTGCCCACTTTTACACGGTTAATATCATTTTCATTCACTTCAACATTCACTTCCATGGTGGCCATATTGGCGATACGCATAATTTCCGTTCCTGCCATCTGTGCTGTACCTACTACGCGCTCACCTAGTTCTATGGACAACAAAGAAACAACACCATCCGAAGGTGCGTATATGGTTGTTCTCGACAAGCTATTTCCTGCCTCCTGCAACTGCGCTTGCGATTGATTCACACCGAACCGAGATACTTCAACTTGTTGACGCTGCGATTCTACCGTGGCACGCGCAACTTCATAATCCGCCTTTGCTTTATCCATTTCTGATGCCGATATCACTTTTTTATTAAAGAGTTCTAGGCTTCGGTTATAGATAGCTTCCGCGTTGATAAGGCTCGCTTCTTGTTGCTTCAACATCTGCTGTGCTGCTGCAAGTTGCGCTTTTTGTTGACTGACCATAGCCACTACCTGATCATAGCTGGATTGTAACAAATCGGGTTTGACGCGACATAATATGTCACCCCTTTTTACAACTTGTCCTTCTCGAACATTCAACTCTATAATCTCGCCGGAAACTTCCGAGCTCAATTTCACCTCGAATTCCGGTTGTACCTTACCACTCGCAGAAACAAGCTCCGAGATGGTTTTCTCCGTCACTTCATCCACCGCGACCTGTTGTACGCCCCCATCACCAAACCAGCCGAACTTACTGCCTATTACAACGAATATTAAGATTACTACTGCAGAGATGACCAATATTTTAGGAAGGTTGCTCTTTTTCTTTGCCATGAAAATATAGTTAAAAATTTATAGGGTTTCCGATATAATAATCAATGACCTTTCCACGAAATACCATTTCGTATTTCCGACGGATCATTTCAAATTCTGCTTTGTTCATATTTGTCTGTGCGGTAAACATTTCCATCGAATTTGCCATACCCACATCATAACGTTCCTTAATGGTTTCATAAGCGACTTTCGATGTATTAAAAGCCACCTGTGAAGCGAAATACTGTTTATTGGCAGATCTTAAATCTAAAATAGCCTGCGAAATGGTCTTTTCCAGATTTCTACGGGCTATCGACTCTTCATTTTCCGCCTGTAAATAGCCTATTTTGGCTTTATTCACAGCTACCTTCGTCCGGTTATTATTAAAAATAGGCATTTGAAGACTGATTCCTCCCTGAAAGGACTTATTTTCATTGATCTGGTTGTAAAACTTCATTTGTTCTCCAGTAATGATATCCGTCGCCCTAGAAGAATAATTTGTGCCGTAGCCTGCATTTAGACTTAACGTTGGGTAATAAGCCCCCTTAGCAATATCAATATTTTTGCGAGCCAAGTCCTTGTAATAACTGGCCTGTTCAATAGCTGGCTGTGTCAGTAATGCTTTTTTAAACACGTCATCGAACGAGCTCACGGCATATTCTGCCATAATATCCGCTATACTTGGTTTTTCCAAACTAAACGTCGTATCCGGAGATAGCTCCATGAGTTGCTTTAAATTAAGCAACGAGAGTTCGTAAGCATTCTCTGACGACATGATATTCAACTCATCCGTTGCTACTTGATTTTCTGCCTGAGCCAAATCAGCCAATGTTTTGTTCCCTACTTGGAACTGTATACTATCCTGACGTAACTGCTCTCGCGAAAGCTTAACTTGCTGTATAGCTGCCTCATACAACTCTCCATTCGTAATCGCTTCCAAATAATTTGTCACCACAGATAAGATCAAGTCGTTTTTCACTTTTTCCACTTCAGTTGCGTCAACCGAAAGCTGGATTTTATTTGCTTTAATCTGATTGATTTTCTGGAAGCCCTGAAATATCGACACACTTGAAGATAATTGTCCTCCTGCACTCGTCGTCCAATCATTCCCACGAATTAGCTGTCCCGAAGTTTGGTCAAACGTCAAACCATAATTATAAGAATTGCTAATACCTACGCTCAAATTCGGATACAACTCTGATTTCGATTGATAAAGATTTTGTTCACTTATTTGACGTCCAAATTCTGCTTGTTTAATTTGCAGATTACGCTCCAAAGTTGTCTCTACAGCCTCCTGTAAGGTAACCTGTGCGTATCCCCTAGGGGATCCTATAATGAACAAAATGGAAAATAATACAATATAATAGGATATTTTTTGTGCCATTTGATTAATTAAGCATAAAATGATTTTTAAATTTGGGACAAATATCTGATATTATCAACATGTATTTTGTTACTGCACCCTTTTTTTTACGATGGTACTATCCAAAAATAACGTTCAATAAGTCTAGAAAAGAACGAAAAATATACCTGACTTTCGATGATGGGCCGATTCCAGAGGTCACGCCTTGCATACTAGATACATTAGCTGAATATGATATCAAGGCGACTTTTTTTTGTGTAGGCGACAATATAGAAAAAAACCGATCGATTTATGAGCGTATTCTCTCCGAAGGGCACCAAGTGGGTAATCACACTTACAATCATCTGCGGGGATGGGATACAGATGACAACATCTATCTGGATAACATAGCAAAATGCCAACAACTAACCGGAACACCATTATTTCGTCCACCTTATGCCCGTGCAAAAAAAACACAACTAAAAGCTTTGTACGGACGGTATGAAGTGGTCTTTTGGGATGTCCTTTCCGGTGATTTCGATGAGCAAATCAGCCCCGAAAAATGTTATCGAAACGTTGTCCGGCATGCCAAAAGTGGGTCTATTATCGTGTTCCATGACAATATTAAGGCATTGCCACGCGTAACTTACGCACTACCAAAGGTCATTTCTTACCTCAAGCGAGCGGGATATGATTTTGGCGTATTGTAATTTACGGCAACAAGCTATCGTCAAGATTATCCAAATCAAAATCCGTATCCATGATTTGCAATCGGAATTCTTGCGCCGAAGCGACAGAAAAATAGCCCAATGCATTATTGGATATATTTGATGTTGGATTTGCGGGAGCGGCGGAACCAGGATTCGTACTCTGATATTCATTCCAATAATCAAACACCTTTTCGTCTATGCAATAGCGCCGCACAGAAATATAATCTCCTGGCTTCAATTCAGCGTCTAAATCAGAAACTTGGTGTGTTACATATAACCCATCATTAAATTTATCTTGAAACACCGTAGAGAAACGATAACTAGCATCGTTGATCGAGATATCATATTTATAATAATTAGCTACGTCAGGTGGGTCATTAAATTTGAAAGTCGCAAAATAATAGCTCTCTCCGAAAATATTTTCTCGGACGATACCTGTCGAATCAACATCTACATAAGATTGCATATAACAAGTGGAATGAAATGGTTCACCATCCACCTCCACGTATAACGAATAGCTTTGTCCTGCGACTGGTGTAAAATCTCTAGCTACATAATTTCCTTCTCGATCATGCTGGAAATCATGATGCCCCCCCTTACTGTCTAGTACAATCACAACCGCATTGGTTACGCCCAACGAGTTAACCGGGTCATTAAAGGCAACCGTTTTAGATACCCTAATGTGCTGGGTAGATTGTAAGTCAGAAAGATTCGCTTCAATCACTACCCGAGGATCTGCATCATTCAAGTCCACCTCTATTATTTCCTCGCAAGCGGAGAAAAATAAAAGTGTACATAGTATATAGATATAACGCTTAACAGTCATATAATCAGAATTTAAAATTCCACGTAACAGACGGGATAATACCAAATAAAGCTATTTTATACGCCTCCGTGATGTTCGAATTACTTTGGTTCTCCCGGAAATCGATAATATACGCATTTCGTCTATTGTAGGCATTATATATCCCAAACGTCCAACTTGATCTAAAACGCTTGTCGGAGAGAACCGGTTCATAAGTAGCAGACAGATCTAATCGATGATAATTGGGCATTCGATAACCGTTTCTTTCTGTGTAATAGAACATTGTTTTCCCATCAACTTCATATTTACCACTCGGAAACGTCACTGCATTTCCGGTGTAATACACAAAGGTCGCGCCTAGCGTCCATTTCCTCGAAAGTTCATACATACCGACCACAGAAACATCGTGTGTCCTATCTTGACGTGCTCTGAACCATCGTCCGGCATCAATCTCATCAAATTTACGTTCACTTCTAGCAAGAGTATAGCTAACCCATCCATGTAGTTTGCCGGTACTTTTCCGAAGATAAGCTTCCACACCATACGCTCTTCCGATTCCATACAACAAATCCCCCTCTAGATACTGATTTGCCTGTAAATCCGCTCCATTCCGAAAATCAATCTGATTCCCCATGTGTTTATAATAGGTCTCTAGCGAAAATTCATATCGATTGTCTTTGAAATTTCGAAAATATCCCACTGCAACTTGATCAGCGATTTGAGGTTTAATATTCAAGCTACTCACCACATACTGATCTGTGGGTAAGCTCGCCGTCGTGTTGGTCAATTGATGTAGATTTTGTGCAATACGGTTATAAGATGCTTTAATACTGTGCTGTTCGCTCAACAGAAAGCTCGCCGAAAAACGCGGTTCTATATTCAAATAGTGTCTTGCTATGGTTCCCTTTCCGTAATATTGTTCTGCGACAGCCTCTCCATCCTCATCATATGTATAAAACGTCCCCGGCCCCATGACCATAAAATCACTGGCGCGCAGCCCATATAATAACGATAGCCAATCGACAGGATTCCAAGTATGCGATATATAGGCCGCCGCCTCTATTCCTTGGCGATTATCTACATCAATGGAATTAACGGACGTATTCTCGTCCGCGGTTATGCTCGCGGGATAAATGGACTGTTGCAAAGCATGGAAACCAAAACGCCAAGTACTTATCGGGTTTTGATAGTAAGAGAAATCCTGTTTTAAATTCCAATTACGGATTTTAGATGCTATCCCAAAATTGTTATCATCGCTGGACACCTGCACATTATAGCTGAAATCACTGTATATCAGCGATGTGTTACTGAATAGTTTATCGTTAAAAATATGATTCCACCGTACCGTTGCTGTGGCATTTCCCCAATCAAAATTAAAAAGATCAGAATAGCCTAGGTCATCCTTACCGAAGTACCCAGATAGGTAGAGCGTATTTTTATCATTAAATCTAAAATTCAGTTTGGCATTCAGGTCGTAGAAATAAAGCTTACTTTTATTGACATCATCGTCATTTGAAAGTTTCAAGAACATATCCGCATAGGTCCGGCGACCACTTATCATAAAAGAGCTTTTATCCTTAATTAACGGTGCCTCTACTTTGAGTCGAGAAGCAATAAGGCCTATACCGCCTTCCGTAGTTAATTTCTTTTGGTTCCCATCCATCATAGCAATGTCCAATACGGACGAAATACGCCCCCCAAATTGCGCCGGAATACCACCTTTGTAAAGCTGTACATCTTTAATTGCATCAGAATTAAAGGTAGAGAAGAAACCTAATAGATGAGAAGCGTTATACACTGTTGCTTCATCCAACAAAATTAGATTCTGGTCACTACCGCCACCACGTACATAAAAATTAGACGACCCTTCTCCTCCACTCTGCACCCCCGGTAATAGCTGTATGGTTTTTAATAAATCACGTTCTCCGAAAACGACCGGCACATTCTTAACTTCTTCCATGGTAAAGTTAAGTACGCCCATTTGTGGATTTGAAACATTATTATCCCTTCGCTCTGCGGAAACAACAACCTCCTCTAACGTATTATCTCCTCGACGTAGCTCAACATTCAGTCTTTGGTTGCTATTTAAATTTACCTCTTCTGAATAAGATTGGTAACCGACATAACTCAAGGTAATCTGATGTTTACCTTGAGGTAATGTCAACGAATAAAAGCCATATGCATTGGTGCTAGCTGCCTGCCCTCCCGGCTCTACCGAAACAACTGCGCCAATCAATGTCTCTCCCGACTCGGCATCACGAACGGTTCCACTCAGCACAATTTGCTGTGCAAAAGTCTCGACAGCACTAAAAAGAACAACAAGAATCAACCACAACTTATTCATCTATCCCCTTATTTCTTCGCATTTTGGTCTTGAAAACATTGCGCAAAAAACGCCATTTGAAAATCTATCGAGCGCGCCCAATATTCACCGTTATGTTTGCCCCGCATAGTCAGGTAATGATGCGGCACATTCAAGTAAGTAAGCTTTTCATGCAGCTTATTATTTACCTCAAAAAAGAAATCTTCCGTTCCACAGTCTATAAACAAGTTAAGCGACTGGGGCTTAATAAGATATGTTAATTCAATAACGGTATGCGCATCCCAAACTTCTGGCTTTTCGTGATACTCACCAAGATGCTTCTTCATGTCCCAATTATTTGGGAACGGACGAATATCTACACCGCCTGAGGTGCTACCCGCAAAAGCAAATAAATCCTGGTGACGAAATGCAAGATATAAAGCCCCATGTCCACCCATACTCAAGCCCGTTATCCCACGGTTAGCACGATCCGTCCCTACTTGATATTGCTGTTCCACAAAAGGTATAAGTTCTTTGGTGATAAATGTTTCATATTGGTAATCGTTATTTTCTGTATCCCAATACCAACTACTGAAACCGCCATCCGGACAAACAACCATATATCCATACGTATCAACAAGTTGTTTAATATGCGGTGCAGTTTTCAGCCAACTAGCATAATTGCCCGAATACCCATGCAGCAAATAAAGTGTAGACGTTGCCTTTTCATTCTCTGGAGCAATAACAACCGCTTTGATGTCTTTACCCATCCGCGTACTCCTCACCGTTACTGTATCGACAGTTGCGGCGTGTAATTGTAGTACACCCGCAATGGTCGCTAGTAAAAGAAAAATGTATTTCATATTCCTTATTCTACACCCCCCCCTGTAAACGCCGATAATATACCTGGATATTGTGCCGCATCTTTGGCCCACATTTTAAAGGAGCGGTTATACAGATTCAATTCTGCAAATACTTCGGCTTCCTCTCCTACACTGTTCGCAAAAAATAGTTTAAACGCATACGTTCCATTTCCTGTTAAATCCACCACCGTTTTATTGGAAGAAAAAACAAGCGGTTCTAGCGTTGCATCGGTCATACCAGCGTCAATAGGTTGCTCATAAAGAGCCGCTATCGCCTTCACAAATCTGTCGGACTCCCCGCCAACGGAACTAAATTTGATGGCACCCTCATGGAAGGCATTTTCTTCATTTACATTTCCATCTTCGAAGATTCCCGCAGAAATATCTTTGATTATTTCAATCTGTAAGCCCAAAGTATCCTTGTCATTCAGTGATTTTCCAACATACACCATGGAGGAATCCGTTTCCGTTGATTTAACTAACGACAAATATACGGCCGGATTATCCGTTGTAGACGTTGCCACAAACTGTGCAAGATTAGCTGTCAAGGCGTCCTCGGTTGTCTTATCATTACCGTTTTGGTTATTTCCGCAGCTAGCGAATGTCGACACGAAGATTGTGACCGCAGCTACTTTTAAAATTGTCCTTTTCATCTGTATATTTATGTTTATTCTGTTATGTACTATATTAAAACAGTTTAACAAGCAAAATACGAATAAATTGCTTTATTGTACCAAAGCATCGTATAAAACTTCTACGGGATGGTAAGATTTTCTTCCGGTGCCATCCTTAATTTGATGGCGACAAGATGTCCCAGCCGCCGCAATTAGTATCTCTTCATCAGTGGCACGTACCACCGGTAAAAGAACAAGCTCTCCCACTTTCATGGATACGTCGTAATGTTCTTCTTCATACCCAAAAGACCCCGCCATACCGCAACAACCCGATGGAATAACCTCTACACTGTAATTTTGAGGAAACGACAATAGTTTCTCCGTATATCCAACCAAATGAAACGCTTTCTGATAACAATGCCCATGTAATTTGACCTTTTTTGTCCCTGTTGTAAATTGCTCTTGCTGAATCCTTCCTGCCTCTACTTCTCTGATAAGGAATTCGTCAATCATCAACGTATTATTCGCCAACTGGCTGGCTGCGTCACGCAAATGCCCATCCACCAAGTCTATATATTCGTCCCGAAACGTGATAATCGCCGACGGTTCTATTCCCAAAAGCGGTGTATCTTCCGTTATCACATTTTTCAAGAGTTCCACATTTCTTTCTGCGATTTTCTTCGCTTCTTTTACAAAACCTTTAGATAGATACGTCCGACCACTTTCTACGTGCTGGGGTATAATAACTTCGTACCCCAATGATGTCAGCAATTTATGTGCCGTTATGCCAATAGCTGTATCGTTATATTCCGTAAACTCATCACTGAACAAATACACTTTTCGGCTATGATTTTGTACCGGCTGTTTCCGCGCCCACTTCGACAACGTCGTGAAATGGACAGTGGGTAATGAACGTTTGGAGGCAAACCCTAAAATAGATTTCACCATATTCGCAAGTAATGGTGTTTTAACCACCCAATTATATAGCGGAGCCACGTACGATCCCAACTGCTGACTTTTGGTAAAATTAGCAATAACCGAAGAACGAAAAGGCACACCATGCGCATCGTAATAATGTTGTAAAAATTCGGCTTTCATCTTGGCGACGTCTACACGCGAGGGACATTCGCTTTTACAAGCCTTGCAACTTAAGCACAAATCCATCACTTCCTTTATCTCCTCGTGATCAAACCGATTCGCTTTCGTCGAATTTGTCAAGAATTGCCGAAGCATATTTGCTCTCGCCCTAGTGGTATCTTTTTCGTCTCGGGTCGCCATAAACGACGGACACATCGTGCCACCGGTAATTTCTGTTTTTCGACAATCACCGGAACCAGAACATTTTTCCGCCAGGCGCAGAATTCCCTCCTCTTTTGTAAAATCAAAATAGGTCTGTATCTGCTTGCCGTCTACCACCTTGTCATAACGCAATGACGTATCCATTGGTGGAGTATTGACAATCTTATTGGCGTTGAATACACCACGCGGGTCAAAAATTGCCTTTGTCTCCAGCAACAATTGATAAACCTGTTCGCCCAACACTTTCCCTATAAACTCACCCCGCAAGCGTCCGTCGCCATGTTCACCGCTCAACGAACCATTGTACTTCAGCACTAAATCCGTGGTCCGTTCTAATATTGATCTAAATTTCCTACGCCCCTCCGTTTTTTTTAGATTAATAAACGGCTCGATATGCAATTCCCCCGCCCCCGCATGTGCATAATAAGAAGCGTGCACACCCTCTTGTCGTAGCAAAATCTGTATATCTTTGACGTATGCTGGTAAATCTTCGGGAGATACAGCACAGTCTTCAATGAGATTTACCGGCTGTTCATCACCCGGCAGATTCCTGATTAAACCCAATCCGGCTTTACGCACATCCCATACCAGATTCGTTTGCTGCTCTCCTACAATAAAAGGATACGCATAACCCAAATGCCGCTCAGCCAAGTCTTTTTGTAATGCTTCCGCTTTTCGATATAATTCAGCTTCCTCCTCGGCACGAAACTCGATAATGAGTAATGCCTGCGGATCACCTTCAATAAAAAAACGATTATGCTGATACGTGGGATGTCCTACAGTAAAATCCAATATATACTTATCAACCAACTCGGAAGCCTCGGGATGATGAGATAGCGCAACGATATTGCCTTCCATACATTCAACCATATCTGCAAAATGCACGCACAATAAACCAATCTCTTTAGGTGGAAGAGGCATTAAGCGCAACTTGGCTTCGGTCACAATGCCAATCGTTCCCTCCGATCCCGCCAGCAAATCACATAAGTTGAACGGTTTCTCATTATCCACAAGAAAATCCAACGCATATCCCGTATTTCGGCGGGTCAGTGTTTTTTTAGGATATCCCGATACAATGGCCTGCTTATTTTCCGATCGTGACAGCAAAGCATTCAGCTGTCTATAAATTTGCCCTTCACGTGTTTGAGACGCCAACTTTTCAAAAAGTGCAGCTTCATCCAACGCTTTAAAAACCACCTCGGAAGTATCATCCAGTAGTACCTTGGCTTCTAACAAGTTTTTTCGGGTATCTCCCCAGACGATAGAATGCAGGCCCGAGGAGTTATTTCCGATCATACCCCCCACCATCGCACGGCTTGCCGTCGAGGTTTCTGGGCCAAACATCAATCCATGGACCCGGAGATAGTTATTTAGATCATCACGAATAACGCCGGGTTGTACACGTACCCAACGTTCTTTCACATTCAGTTCCAATATCTGATTAAAGCATCGAGATACATCGACAATGATACCACTCCCCACCACTTGACCCGCAAGTGAGGTACCCGCCGTCC
Source organism: Sphingobacterium arenae (assembly GCF_014692505.1). GTDB lineage: Bacteria > Bacteroidota > Bacteroidia > Sphingobacteriales > Sphingobacteriaceae > Sphingobacterium > Sphingobacterium arenae. The sequence continues at coordinate 990,181 of NZ_JACNYK010000002.1, forward strand.
GCGGAATGAGAGTCAGATGCTGTTCGTTTGCGAATAAAATAAGGTTCTTTAGGTCTCCTTTGCCTTGTGGGATCGCCACCGAAAGAGGAAGTTCCTGATACACAGAAGCATCAGTTGCGTATGCCAATCGCATCGCCTGATGCTTTGAATTTTCGGGTAAATAAAACAACTCTCCCGTTAGTTGGGAAGACAGTCGGTTTAGTTCATCTATAATCTGCACGTCCGTATCGTAGTTTGACAAAACAAATTTATGATAATTTGAGCAGCTTTAACGAATTGTTTAGCTTTTTACAAAAACAGCTGCTAGTCAGAACACATCTTTACACCTTTAAATGAGGTTCTGCAAAACAGCACTATATTCAATAAAAAATATAAAATAAAGAACATAATTCATATTTAATAAGAAAATTTTGAATATTATTCATTAATCTGTATCTTTGCAGCATAATGGAAAAAATAGAGTTTAACTTAGATCAAATTGATTATCAAATCCTGCGTATCATGCAAGAAAATGCGCGCACAAACAATGCGGATATCGCAAGGGAATTAGGGATGGCGCCTTCAGCCATTTTAGAGCGGGTCAAAAAACTCGAACAGAAGCAAGTCATCCTCCAGTACAATGCGAAAATCAATCCAGATGCGCTAGATCAAAAATTGCTATCCTTTATTTTTATTAAAGCACAAGATCCTATTGGAACGCAAAAGGTAGGTTTGCTCTTAGCCAAGATTCCTGAAGTACAAGAGGTACATGATATTGCCGGGGATGATGGATATCTGGTTAAAGTGCGTACTCATGATGCTGCTGGATTGGTAGATCTAATGCGCAACTCATTGGGAAAAATAGAGGAGATTATCTCCACGCGTACAACCATCGTTTTAGAGACAGTAAAAGAAGAACAAAAACTCTTTATTCCAAAAAAAGATTAAGGTTAAGGTTAATATGACAAAAGGAAATCAAAATATGCCAGCCACAAGTAGCATCATCTTTGCATACCTTGTAGTATACATCGTGTGGGGCTCTACCTTTTTCTTTATAGAAAAAGCGCTGCATAGTTTCAGTCCCTTTGTATTGGGATCGGTCCGGTTTATCTTAGCAGGATCCCTCTTAATGGGATATTGTTACCTCAAAGGATATAAGCTTTTCGCAAAGACAGCTGTAAAGGATGCACTCTTTGTGGGGTTTTTACTACTTTTTGTGGACATGGCTGCCGTCATATGGTCAGAACAATATATATCCAGTGGCATTGTCAGCATTATCGCAGCAGCGACAGCTATATGGTTCGTTGTTCTTGACAGACCAAAATGGAAAGAAAACTTTTCCAGTTTACCGACTGTATTAGGATTGATTTTTGGCTTTATAGGAGTTTTCATGTTATTTGCCGAACAGCTTTTTGCTCAGGGGGATTCGGCAGGAGACAAAAGCATAAAAATAATGGCCATGTTCGTCCTTGTCTGCGGAACAATTGCCTGGACAGTAGGCTCTTTGATATCCAAATATAATCGAGAAAAGAGAACCCACCAGATGCAGAAAAATGGAGAAGAAGATATACACGTCATGGTAAAAACAGCTTGGCAAATGGTCTGTGCGGGTATTGCCTTTACCGTAGTTGCTTCTTTAAATGGGGAATACGCTCATTTTCAGGCACAAGATGTAATGCCTGAAGACTGGGGAGCGATCATATACCTCGCTACCATGGGCTCTATTTTAGCATTCGGCAGCTATATATGGTTGTTACAGTATCGTCCTACTACGGAAGTTAGTACACACGCCTATATAAACCCTATCGTCGCCTTAGTATTGGCACACTACTTCACCGACCACCAAGTAACTTCATTGCAGATCATAGGATTAGTCGTTGTATTGGCCAGCGTCTTGCTTATGAATTGGAATTTGTATAAAAATAACAAGAAAGTCAGACTTTTCAAGCGTGCTAAACAGATGAAACGACTGCGTGAACTTGCACCACAAAGCAGTATTCCCCGTATAATGGCGCTTTCCAATTTCAATCAAAGACACGAAAAGAAGAAAGAAGGCGATAGTAATCCGCACGAATAAAAAATATTTTTTACACTGTAGCATTTTCTTCCTCCCTTCCGTATTAATTCCAAAACATATCAAGTAAGTGAAACTTGCATAAGCTACTATCTCATGAAGAGTATCATAAATAAGCTTACAAGAGTTGATTACCATATGAAAAAAAGATTTAATACGATGAAAAAGTTATCACTACAATTTTGGGGATTATTGCTTATCAGCATCTTCACATTCAGCAGTTGTTTGAAAGATAATGACGACGGTCCGTGGAACAACATGCCTTCAGCAGGTTTAATGTATTTTGTTAATAGTTTTGCAGATGCGGAGTCGGGCTTACTTTACCGTTTAGACGGCAACATTATTGGAAACCCTCTCAATGGCAGTCCGATGGTATTGAAATATCGAGAGTTTTCGGGTGCGCAGTTACTACATCCAGGCAATCGTAAATTAACGATAACAAACAACGACGCCGACCAGGACATTTTAATAGACACTACACTAACTATCAAAGTTGATAGCGGCTACACCTCTTTTGTATACGGTACAGATGAGGAACCTAAATTTGCGATGACACAGGATAAAGTTATCGAAAATTTGAGTCAAAATGAGTCTGGCATTCGCTTCTTGAACCTAGCAAATGGAGTTGGCGCTGTGAATTTACTTATTGAAGGTGATGAGGAGCCGTTATATACAGATAGACCCATCGAGACGGGAGCCTCTGTTGTGACAAATCAAGCTTTTCAAGCACAGAAGAGCGGTGTATATACATTCAGAATTACGGATGCCACTGGTAATGAATTGGCAAAACGATCGTATAAAAAAGACGATGGACGAGGACTATTAGATCGTTCATATTACACTATTATGTTGACAGGCAACCCGGACGATGAGAAAACGCCACTATATATCGGCGTAGTCGAGCACCGTTAATTGTCTACTGATATCAGTAGTGATACCATCCTAAAGCATCGCTACTGATATCCTTTTTGTTTCCATAGCCTACCGGAAATACTCTCCACCATAATACACTCATACCAAAAATAGATCAAGAAGCTACCCAGTTAACAGCGATGATATAGGAATACCGTCCACGTTCCTTTTACACTATCAGCGAAGCCACAAGAAAGCAATTAAGATTATAAATACATAAAAACAGATTGTTTTTTTATCTTTAACACGAATATAATCCTAGCAAAATGAATAAAGTAACGTTTTTTACCTGTTTTTATTTCTTATTAATATGGTCAAATGTATCGGCTCAGCAGAACCCCGTTTTCCCAGGATGGTATGCGGATCCCGAAGGCATTATATACGATAATACGTATTGGATTTTTCCGACCTACTCCGCACCTTACGAAGAACAAGTATTTTTCGATGCTTTTTCATCTAAAGATTTAGTCACCTGGCAAAAACATCATCGAATAATCGATACATCGGAAGTAAAATGGGCAAATAAAGCTATGTGGGCACCTGGTATTATAGAAAAAGACGGTAAATACTATTTTTTCTTTGCAGCTAATGATGTCCATGAAGGCGAAATTGGTGGAATTGGCGTATCCGTTGCCGATAAGCCAGAAGGTCCATACAAAGACCTATTAGGCAAGCCTTTAATTAATGATATTGTTAACGGAGCACAGCCTATTGATCAGTTTGTATTTAAAGATAAAGACGGTCAGCATTACATGTACTACGGTGGATGGAAACATTGTAATGTCGTAAAGCTTAGTGACGATTTCAAAAGCTTGGTACCTTTCGATGACGGCACTATTTACAAAGAAGTAACACCAGAAAATTATGTGGAAGGTCCTTTCATGTTTATCCGAAACAACAAATATTATTTCATGTGGTCAGAGGGCGGTTGGACTGGACCAGATTATAAAGTCGCCTATGCGATATCCGACAGCCCGTTTGGTCCATTTAAGCGCATCGCAACTATTTTGGAACAAGATAAGGATATTGCTACTGGCGCGGGACATCACTCTGTTATCAAAATCCCGAACGAGGATACCTATTACATTGTTTACCATCGCAGGCCGCTAGATAAAACAGAAGCACACGAACGAGAAACCTGCATCGAACCCATGACTTTTGACAAGCAAGGTTATATCAATCCAGTAAAAATGACTTTTGAAGGGGTTAAACATACGTTAACTAAATTTTAAAAATAAGTAAAAAACTGTATTTTCGTCTGTTTATTTTTGTAAGAACAGCGCATGCAGTTAGTAAAATTAGAGATTAAAGGATTTAAGAGTTTTGGCGACAAGATTACCATTAACTTTAACGAGGGTGTAACAGCTATAGTAGGACCCAACGGATGCGGAAAATCGAATGTCGTAGATGCTATTCGGTGGGTCCTCGGCGAGCAAAGTACACGTACGTTACGTTCGGAGAAGATGGAAAACATCATCTTTAACGGAACAGCGAACCGGAAACCAGCGAATCTAGCGGAAGTATCCTTAACCTTTGAGAACAACAATAAACTACTTCCTACCGAATTCTCGACCGTTACCATTACACGAAAATTGTATCGTAATGGCGACAGCGAGTACCGTTTAAATGATGTAAAATGTCGGCTAAAAGATATTACCGATCTATTTTTAGATACCGGTTTAGGTGCAGATACCTATTCGATTATCGAACTGAAGATGATTGACGAAATCATCAATAACAAAGATAACTCCCGTCGGAACCTATTTGAGGAAGCATCCGGCATTTCTAAATACAAAGTACGGAAGAAGCAAACGTTATCAAAATTAAAAGATACCGAAGCTGATTTAGACCGCGTCGACGACCTTCTCTATGAAATTAATAAAAATTTAAAGCAGCTAGAAACACAAGCAAAAAAAACCGACAAATATTTTCAGCTTAAAGAAGAATATCGCGAAGCCAGTGTCGGATTAGCCTATTACCGTCTGGAAGGATTCAGTACGGATTTAGAACGCATCGGCGATCAAGAAAAAGCGCAGCAAGCGCATATCAAGGAAACATCTGTTCAAATTGAAAGCCAAGAAAACCAGCTGCGCAAACTACGTGAGGATATTCTTGCCAAAGAGAAAAGCCTATCCGTACAACAAAAGAGTACCAACGAATACGTTCACAAAATTCGGTCTTACGAATCAGATAAAAAGATAAAGAACGAACGTTTTAGTCATTTACAAGAAAAGGAGACCCGGATTACTGCTGAATTAAACAACGACAGAAACCAATTGGAACATGTTCAATACACGCTCAAGAGACTGAATGAAGAACTTTTTGAAGAACAGGGAAAATTGGATGTTTTTCGGTTGGATATTGGACATAAGCAAACTGAGGTAGAAGAACTTCGGGGACAGCAGTCGTCCGCAAAAGAAAAATTAGACCGATTTACGCAGGAGAGCAGCGAACTTCAAAACAGGATTTATAAATTAGAAAAAGATATTGCTGTTTTGAACATCCAAAAGGAAGCACTACAGCAGGAATCCATACGTACAATGACCGATGCATCTGCTAAAGTAGAAGAGCTCCATGAATTTAATAATGCGGTAGAAGATCTGGAAGAACGGGTAGAGCAGCAGCAGAGTCAATACGATGCTGTTATGCAAGCAGAGAATGAATTACAGCAGCAAATCCAAACAGTCGAAGAACAGTTGAACGAAATCCGCTCCAAAGCAAATAGGGAATCACGTTTAGTAGACGCGAAACAAAACGAATACAATCTCACCAAGTCTTTGGTCGATAATCTCGAAGGATTTCCGGAATCCATTAAGTTTTTACGTAAAAACGCAGGCTGGAAGAAGTCCTACCCCCTCTTTTCTGATATTCTCTTTTGTAAGGAAGAGTACCGGGTGGCTATCGAAAACTATCTGGAATCCGTCATGAACCACTATGTTGTCCAAGACCAACAGGAAGCCGTACAGGCCATTCAGTTACTAAGCGACGCCTCCCGTGGGAAAGCAAACTTCTTCGTGCTGGATGCGATTTCATCCATCAAAACCAAAGCTAAGACACCCGAAAATACAATTTCTGCGTTAGAGGTTGTTAAGGTCGATAAAAAATATAGCTTGCTGTGCGAACATCTTTTGCAACACGTATTTTTATTAAAACCCGAGGCTTCGGATAGCTTGGCTGAGACATTACCGCAAGACGATCTCGTTATCTTACACCCTGAGGGAAAATTTTCCAAAAATCGCTTAGGTTTAAACGGAGGTTCCGTCGGTCTGTTTGAAGGTAAACGTATCGGAAGGGCGAAAAACTTAGAGAGTCTTACAAAAGAAATTAAGGAGCTGAATCAGAAGATCGAAAAGTTACAACAGGACGAAGCAGACGGTGTCGATAAATTAACCACCTTGCGCCTAGCCTCCCAAAAGGATGTTATTGATGAACTCCGTATGGTATTAAATCGTCTGCATAACGAATTGATCTCGGTAAAAACCAAACAGGAACAATATCAGACGTTCATTACCAACAGCCAAAACCGTAAACAAGATATTGAAAGCAAGATTACGGTTATCCAATATGAATTGCAAAAAGCAGAGCCGGAGTTACAAATATTGAAAGTAGAAGCAGAATCAGGCCAAAAGCAATTAGCCGAATTGCAAAATGCCTATGCTGAAATTGCCGAGGTGTTGAATGAGAAGTCGGCTTTATTTAACCAAGAGAACATCCGTTTTCACCAACAGCAAAATAAAGTATCCAGCTTACAAAAAGATCTGGAATATCGAGAAAGCCAACAAGAAGCCTTCGAAGCCAGAATAGAAAAGAGTTCATTGGAATATGAGCAAGTGAGAGTGGATATGAAAGACGCCTCTCACATTGTAGATCATAACGATGAAGACCTCGTAGCGATGTATGCGCAAAAAGAGGAACTCGAAAAAGGCCTACAAGAAATCGAAGAAGATTTCTATACTACACGTCGCCTGATCAACGAACTAGAAGAAACAATCACGCAATTACGTCGTAGCAAAGACCAACATGATTTCCTATTATCTGAATTGAAAGATAAAAAGACCGCCTTACAAATCGATCTTAATAGCTTAAAAGAGCGGTTATCAGTCGAGTTTAATATCGACATAAACACCTTGCTTGAAGGTGAGATGCCAGAAATTTCGAGTAACCAAGACGAATTGGTTACCACTTGTGAAAAGCTCAAAAAGCAATTGGATTCGTACGGTTCTATTAACCCCATGGCAAAAGAAGCTTACGACGAAATACAGGAGCGACACGACTTTATCTCGAAGGAGAAAAGTGATCTGCTTGATGCCAAAGCTTCCTTGATGGCCACTATAAATGAAATAGACCAAACGGCCAACGACAAATTTATGCATGCATTCAACACCGTCAGAGAGAATTTTGTCCACGTCTTCCGCTCGCTTTTCAACCAAGAAGATTCTTGCGATATGGTATTAACCGATCCAGCCAATCCCTTGGAATCAGATATTGACATTATAGCACTTCCCAAAGGTAAACGGCCGTTGTCAATCAACCAGCTGTCAGGTGGTGAGAAAACCCTTACCGCAACGGCACTCTTATTCTCGTTGTACCTACTGAAACCCGCTCCATTCTGTATATTCGACGAAGTCGATGCGCCATTAGATGATACCAATATTGACAAGTTCAACAATATCATTAAGGATTTCTCCAAGAACTCACAGTTTATCATCGTTTCGCACAACAAGCGGACAATAGCCAGCACAGATATTATTTACGGCGTCACAATGGTAGAGCAAGGCGTTTCACGTGTCGTACCGGTGGATTTGCGGGATGTAGCATAAACTACTTTCTAAGATTTGTATCTATTTTGTTGGAGATTAATTTCTAGTGCGTATATTTGTCTGGAATCAGTCTAAATAAAATATATAATGAAAAAATCTCCATTATTCGTGCTTTTAATAGCACTTTTATGTTGCAGTTTATCGCACACAGCCTATGCACACGCCCTGTGGATAGAATCATCGTCTACAGCTGCTCCCAAAAACGCCGTACAAACTGTAAAGGTTTTTTATGGCGAATACGAGCACGGAACCAAGGATTTGGTTAAAGATTGGTACGCCGATCTGAAAGCACTTGAACTTTATGTACAGCATCCCAACGGGCAATCCACAAGATTGGAGACGCTAGTGGCGGACGATCACCTTGTAGCCTCTTTTACACCTGAACAAGATGGACTTTATCTTATCCATACGACCCACGCGGCTGGCGAATTAGGCGGGCAAACCAAATACATCTTCTCCGCTTCCCTCCCTATTGCCGTGGGTGAATCGGATCTAATGATTACCAATCCCAAAGAAATAGATCTGTTGGCTTTCGTTTCGCCTCGTGAAAACCATCTGAACCAACCGGTAGATATTTACCTCTTAGACAAGGGTAATATACCCGAACCCGCTAACGTCACCGTCATCAGCGCTGAGGGTTGGGCAAAAACATTTAAAACCGACGCAACTGGAAAAGTAAGTTTTTCTCCCCTCTGGAAAGGAATGTATGTTGTCGAAACCAGTAAATACCAACCGCAAGAGGGAGTTTGGAACGATAAACCCCATACCCACGTTTGGCAATCTGCAACGACTATTTTCTATGTACATTAAAAAATATAGCCCCTTTCCTGATTTAGGAAAGGGGCTATATCACCTTAAGTTAGGCTAAAATTCAATATCTTCCGCAGCACCTGAGGTTCCGTTTTGTTTTGCAAATCGTTCGCTGTATTCCTTTTTCTTCCCTTCCTGATAATCCATCATTTCCGCCATGATGCTGAAATCATTCATATATTTAACACCGGCGCCATTTACTTGGGAAACGGTAAGCCCCAAATTATCAATCAACCACTGTGCGCCGTCCATACCGTTAGCATAAGCCGCCTCTATAGCCGCCTGAATTTCGAAGAAATAATACTTATCCGATTCCAATTTTTTTAAATGACCTGCCGCCTCTCCTTGAGGAACTTCGCTAACAGGTGCATTCTGCGGGCGCAATGCCCCCAATTTCGGATGTTCCTTTACCTTGCCAAAATAAGTAGAATATACGTTAACCACGTTATATGTATTGTCGTCCCGCATTCGATTATTCCACGTCGTCTGTGCTTCATCCCAGATGGGTCTTTCTATTCCTAAAGCCTCACAAACCTGTCCCTCCGTACATCCTTCCCCGATTTTTGAAGCGCCAGCAGCATAGTCAAAAAGCGTGACTCCGTGTACCGGCTGCATAGTTGGATCGTTCGGGTCTTCCTTTGCCGTATTAGGTGTTACTACCCCAGCCGACGCCGCACCTTGATCGAAAATCTTTTGCATATCGCCTTGTGAATAGGCTTTCATCTGTTCTTGGGCTGTCGTAGCGTTTGTTTTACTTTCCATCATTTCTTTGGCCATATCTTCCAAATTTCCGCTCAGATTCTTCAATAGTTTTTTAAACATGATTTTAAAATTTAAAGTTAAAAATATACTTACCAGGGTACGATCAAGTTGTTATAATCGTGCATTAATCTATTATAAAAATGCTGATGTTGTTCTTCCATACCTGGTAGTATGTTGTTCATCTGCGCAATCATCGCCCGCACATATCTGTCATAGTCAGCCGTAGCTTCCCGCTGCCCCACCTCCGATTTGCGAGTTCGATAAGCCTCGTATTCCGATTTACAACGGGATTCGGCCAATGGTCGAGCAATATGTTCAATCATACGAGCCTTCGAGCCCGGATCAAACGTATTCTGCGTTTGGCAAAATTCGCAGGTCAGGTAAGTAGCTGTGAAATAAAACTGTGCTAACTGTAGCTTTGCGCCACATTGCTTACAATGGAAAGCATCTCGCGCAGCTTCGTATTCGTCCATCATCTCTGCATATTCCTTTTCGAGGTCACGTTCCATAACACCATCAAACGCGTGCGTCATTATCCCCACCACCTTACTTTGCCAATTATTAAACAGCTGACTCACCTTCATCATCTCCAAGGTGTTTGCATTGGGCATAATCTGTTTTTGGAAAGTGTCCGATCCTTTTTGAATAATCGACGTAAATTGCGCTATAATGGCGCTTTTAAATTGCAGATAACTCCTCTTGTATGGATCGGTATCCGCATCGGCCAGCAATTGCGCGGATTCCTTTACTTCCACCAATATTTCCTCACATCGCGCCTCCAGTTTACCAAAGTAGGTTTCAGCACGCTGTATCAGCGCCGTTTGATTGGTTCTTGCATGCTCGTCACCTCCACCCTCTTCCCCATTCATTTTTTTAAAATTAAATACGTTCCACATACGTTATCTCCATTTGATTTTCTCTGTATCTATTTTGAATTATCTTCTTTCTTGATGTTTATCCCATCAGAAAGTTTCGTAGCGATAAATTCATATCCGCAATACCCGCATTTCGTTATACCATCTTGTTTAGCACGCCCCGCACCACATTGAGGGCATTGCACGACCGAGGAGCCTGCAGGTGTTGTCTGGATAGATTCCCTTTTTTGTTCCAATGCAATCCGCTTCAGCCGTTCGACCAACGAAATGGGTTTGTCTTTATCTGTCATTTTCTTATAAATTGGACAACAATGCTGTTTTTTTCTCTTTGTATTCCTGTTCGTCGATAAGCCCTTCCTCAAACAACACTTTGATTTGTTGTAACTTCGCGCGCAAATCCCCCTGTCCCTGTGGCTTTTCCGCATTCGTCGCCGTTGTACTATTCATTTCCTTTAACAAGATTCCCATCGCCGCTCCCTGTTGCGCTCCCTGTTGTGCCAAATTACCGTCTTTGCTGATAGCGATAGCTGTATTGAATTGCTGAAATTTATCCATATTGTCACCCATCATATTCATACCCGTGATCTTGTCATAATAGGATGTTACCTCTTCCGGCAACGTGACGGAAGTAACCGTAAATTGTGTAATTGTAATTCCAAAATCCTGAAAGTAAGGTGCTATAAGCGGTTCAATACGTGCATTGAGTTCGGACAAGTTTCCAGCAATCTCAACTAAAGGGATTTGCGAGAGTGCCAATGCTTCTGCAAACTTTGGTGCAATAAAATCTCGCAGCTGTTGTTGAAACTCAAAGATTGTCAATTCTGGATAAGTACCCGCATATTCTTTAAAAAAACGAGGGACATCGACGATCCGTACATTATAACTTCCAAATGCCCGTATTCTTACCTGTCCAAATTTGGTGTCCGTCAACATAATCGGGGCCGGTGTTCCCCATTTTAGATTAACAAATTGCTTTACCGAGAAAAAATACACATCTGCCTTAAACGGGCTTTCAAACCCATATTTCCATCCTTTTAACCTCGAGAGAACCGGAATATTATTTGTGGAGAGCGTATGCGTTCCTGCTGTCAAAACATCGGCAATATTTCCCTCATTCATAAACATCACCTGCTGACTTTCTCGAACAATTACCTTGGCGCCGTTCTTGATTTCCCGATCACCATCTGGGACCTTCCACATCATTACATTTGGGTTGTGTTCAACCCATTCGAGTATCTCTATAAAAGGTAATTTAGACGTTGCTGAACTCATATGCTTTGAAATTTAGTACGTATTATTTGCTTACTAAAAGTACGGCATAAGAGACCTAAATCGTGTCGATACAACGACTACAAAACGACTACAAAAAACACAACAAACTGATATTCAAAAACATAAAAATTAGGATAGGTTATCTGAATTTCCTATCGGTTCACTTAATTCCTGTAAATAACGATCTAAATCGACTTCTTTATCCAGGTTTAATTTTTGTTTTATTCGATATTTAGTGACCCGCACACTCTTCGGTTCGATATGAAATGCAGCAGCCATTTCTTTGGTAGATAATTTCAAGTGGATATATGCACAATGTTTCAACTCGAGCGAACTCAATCTGTCTCCAGATTGCTCTTTGAGCTTCTGAAAGAATTCCGGGTGGATATTCTTAAATTCTCGAGCCGACTGTTCGACACGTTCTTCCAAGCGCATCTCTTCCTTAATCATCCTATCAATATATCCAGTATTATCTTCGGTCTCCAATTTTTTCATTTTTTCCTTTAACTGGAGTAATAACCTATTTTTTCGTTCTATCTGCAGTGCATCCGCCATAGATTCCCTCTGTAGCTGCTCCATCTGCAGACCCAACAGTTTTTGCTCCGAGAGCAACCGGGCCTGTTCCTGCTGTTGTATCTGCAGTTGTAATTTGGATTGCTCCTCCATATCCTGTTTCTGTTGTTGTAGGCGTAAATTCCGTTCAGTTTGTAATTTATGCTTATTTTTGAACGACACCCGAAACAAGAATAAACTGACAATTAATGAAATACAGACCCCTGCCAATAAATATAATTGAATCCTACGGTTGCTGGCGCGTTGCTCAGAATCTCTAATATCCGCTATTAAGCGTTTATTTTCGTATTGTGCCTCCAGTTTATTTGCCTGCGCCATTTGTGCCTGATCAAATATTTTTTGGTTAAATTCTTCTTTCTTTTTCTGGTAATACAGCGCTTTTTCGAAATCTCCCTTTCGGGTGTAGAGGTCGCTCAGCCCTTGCGTAACGTTCGTTAAATTGTAGTATGACGGTTCTTTCACTTCAATCAAGTGGATATAAGAATTCATCAGGTAGCTCTCGGCCACTTGGTTATTTCCCTCGATAGCCGCGACCTCCGCCAAAAGACCATTTACGTTGGCCATCACGTCATAGTTCCGATCAAATCTTTCGTACACCCGTCGGGCCTCCCCCGCATAATGGATAATGCTTGCACGGGTTTCCTCTTTTTTAGGCTCTCTATAACGAAAAAAATGATTCGCCATATTGATATTCGCTATAGCATATGTTCTTACCGCCACCGCTTCGGGACGTTCGTGATATACACCCATCGATTGTTGGAGATATTTCGGAATACTGTCCAAATAATTGGTTTGCTGATCCTGACTATATTTAAATTCCATGACAACCGATTTAGCGCTATAGGCATTCGCTAATAACTCATAATCCTCGGCCTGTTTAGCTCTATCAATGACCAGTTCGGCATATTTCTCACAGCGTTCTAGATTGTTCCACGTCGAATAAACCCCATAGAGAATATAATAGGCTCTCGCTTCCAATGCAGGAAAAGGATGCTCTCGCAAGACCTCGATTGCCTTTTGGGCATTTTCGACCGCCAACTCGCCCACATTCAAATAATTGAAATATGTTGCTTGGGTAAGGTAAGCATACGCACGATTAATGGGTAAACGAACACTATCCGCTAAGCGGCGATTTCGATCGCTATATACCTTCGCTGTGTCGTAGTGCCCCACAACCAGATAATGCTTACTGAGCTCCATCAGTAATTTGGCGTACTCTTGCGGTTTATATTTAGCATCACTCAACGATTCCGCTTTTTTAAGGAATCGTATGTTGCTACCATAATTCGACTTTAATCGGGCTTGATAAGCTTGCTCCAATAACCCATCCATTGTGTGCTTTTGAGCAAACCCCTGCCAGGAGATCACAAATAACAGGATACTGAAGTATATTCTTAATATGTAGCGCCTTCTCGTTTCGATAACGCTAAATATATTAATAATTCGTTAAAGAATTATATCCGTCGATTTTTTTATCTGTATCCCATACCTTTCCTGAAGCAATTTAAACTGTCGATTTGTACTGTCTTCAAACCCGTCTATGGGAGACATACAATCCTCCAATAACGTTATACGCGACGTCATCTCGGGTTGACCTGCATAGTGTTCAAGAATCTGTTCTGCCGATGCTAACACACAATGACTAGACGCCTCACCGGCAATATAGATCGCATCATATGCCGCTACTGCATCTAGCACCGTATAGTTCACATACTGCTCACGATCGTATTCAGCCCTAATGATGCCATACATTTCTGTATAAGGATTCTGTCCTTTGTAAACCAATGTTGGTGTTGTTTGGCGTGCCGCGGCATGAAAGTAGAGCATCTTTGTAAACTCACTTTCTAGTTTCGCACCAAAAGTACCTTCCAAGCAATGATAAGGCCATATCAACAACTCCTTTTTGTTTCCCGATTTCAAGTTACCAAGATATTCCAGCGAACGTTCGGTTTCTCCATTCACAACTTTCCAAGTACCATTGGCGACATCATCAAACCTAATAATTGTAAAAGGTTGTGGATGCCTTCCTTCCTTATCCATCCACCAAGCAGGATGAAAAATTTGCATTCTCGAATGGCAATCCAAACTACAGATTACGTGGGTGAGCGACTCCATGTTGCGATACATCCATTGCGTTAACCGTTTCACATCATCTGTGGATCCCGGAACCGCAAGACTACCAATACCCTCCATAAAATCGTGCTGTACATCGATAGCCAACAATAGAGTCCTTTTCTTATCTTGGTGCGCTGGCTTGCTGTTTTCAGCTTCTGCCAAGGCGATGATGTCCGTCATATGCTCTTTACTTTCAAAGGAAGCGATATGGTCTATATCAATAATCTGATCGTATGCGGTGTTCATATTGGATGATTAAGTAAATAAAAAACTCCCGTAATAAATGTACGGGAGTTCTTTATGAATATCAACTGACAGTTTCTATTATATTGTCTTGTTGGAGATAGCGTTCAAGACTGTCGTCCATTTCCTCTATCCAAGGTGTATGATGAGGTACCGCTTCCGTTCCGTCTACGACCGATGTGTACACTTGGTCCCGATAGCTGAGGATATTCACTTTTTTGTCGTTCAGCCAGCTTTTAAACATCTCCGCCACTTTATCTAAATTAAAGGCAGGATAGTCTGTGAAACTTATTAAATCCTTAATATAATCCGTTTGGAAGTCGACATGATCATCACCAGAAACCGTACACGCTTCATCCTCGATCCATTTCTTGATATCAGCATCACGGATTTCTTTACTGGGTAATTTGATACGTCCCAGCATATAATCGCGGGCAAACCAAGCTTGAACATCAAACATATTAAACGTATAATATTGGTCTTGCATTCCTAAATATATCAAACGTTCGTTGCCATTAAAGACGACACCTTTATACAGGTTATCGGGATATAGACAGTTTTTTGTTTTTAACCGGAGTTCGTCCGGCAGAAACGGAAATTTATGCTGATATCCAGTGCACATAATCACGGCATCAAACTGCTCATGTGTGCCGTCGCTAAAGAAAGCTCTATCTCCTTTAAAGTGGGTAATCAACGGCTTTTCCACAATACCTTCTGGCCACTTCACCCCTATCGGAGCAGTACGATAGGCTATTGTAACCGATTTACTCCCATGCTTATAACATTGCACGCCAATATCTTCAGCAGAATAACTACTACCGATAAGTAATAGCTTTTGGTCGATAAACTGATCAGCACCGCGGAAATCATGCGCGTGCATAACCGTTCCGGGGAATTGATCGATACCTTCAAAGTAAGGCATATTTGGTGTCGAGAAGTGCCCTGTACCCACCACAAGGTAATCAAAATACTCCTCGAATGTTTCGTTTTTCACCAGGTTATCAAAAACGACACGAAACTGCTTTTTATCTTCCAAAAACTCTACCCAACGTGCCACGGTATTGAATTGGATAAACGAACGCGCATTGCTTTTGTTAATACGACCCTGTATATAATCAAAAAGAACCTCCCTTGGCGGGTAGGACGAAATAGGTTGCCCGAAATGCTCCGTAAACGAATAATCTGCAAACTCCAAACACTCCTTAGGTCCATTAGACCAAAGATATTTATACATACTTCCATGTATAGGTTCGCCAAATTTACCGACACCTGTCCGCCAGGTATAGTTCCACATTCCACCCCAATTGTCCTGCTTTTCATAACATTTAATTTCCGGAATCGGATTACCTTTTTTCTGTTCAGATTCAAACGCCCTTAACATCGCCAACCCACTAGGACCGGCACCGATAACACCAATTTTAAAATTAATCATATAAAAAATTTTGGCACGAAAAAGTCATGCGATTAAACAAATAATAAAATTAAATCCGTAATGTTTATTACATTCTCTAACGAATGTTTACAGATGAGAATTTCTTCCCAAAGAAGATGGCCATTGCTTGAATGGCCCCAATAGAATATAGCGTCCGAACGCTATATGACTTTAACAAAAATACACAAAATTTTCCACATAAGCAAAAAAGGAAGTCACCACAACCTTTTTATTCCATAGGTCACCCGTACGACAACACAGAAATTCGTAACTTTAAAGAAATTAACGAGATACTATCATGAGACTTCAGCGTATTATTCCCTATAGCAGCAGGTTGACTTTCTTTCTCTTGTTTGTTCTTTCGATCTCTTGCGCACAAACAAAATCCGACAATAATCTAGATACTGTGGATCCGAAGATCGTTAACCAAGCGACTGATACCGCCACGTTTGCCGCCGGCTGCTTCTGGTGTGTGGAAGAACAATTCAAACAATTAGAAGGTGTTATTTCCGTTATATCTGGCTATACGGGTGGCCATGTCCGCAATCCAACCTATAGACAAGTAACCACCGGCAGAACAGGACATGCTGAAGCCTGCAATATCATTTACAATCCCGCTGAGATCTCTTACGATGAATTGCTTGCGGCGTTCTTTGTTGCCCATGATCCAACACAATTGAACCGTCAGGGAGCCGACGTAGGTACACAATACCGATCCGCAATTTTTTATCACGACGACAACCAAAAAAAACGAGCAAACTTTTACATCAAGCAACTGGATGATGAAGGTGCTTACAGCAAAAAAATCGTTACTGAGGTAAGTCCCTATGATAAATTTTACGAAGCAGAAGATTATCATCAGGATTATTATATCAATAATATGAGCGAACCTTATTGTCAAATGGTCATTCAACCTAAGCTGGAAAAATTCAAAAAGGTTTTCAAAGGAAAACTAAAGCAAGAATAAGTCGTTAGTCTAAGATAACATCGTGCTTGCGCGCGAGCCCCATTTTTTCCTTTTCTGTAACGTTGATTTGACGTAATAGGATTCTACATTCGTCCGAACGCATAGGATCGTTCATCGTGTCTGCTAAATCTATCCGGATTATTAAGGCTTCGGCAATATCTATTTGCGCTTCATTTTTGAATTTCCGCAATGCCGCATCTAAGGTTTTTGCCGCAGCCTTTTCATCCTCTTTATAATCTCTGAATCGGATCGCTCTAGCTATGGATTGCTGTAAGGGATGTTGATTATTGTCGTCTGCCTTTTCCCATATCTCATCATCCTCTTCCTTATCACTGATAAAGATAATACAGTTGCCGGAAACATCTGTCAATGTGAAACGCGTTGCTTCAGGTTTCATTCGGGAAATTCTCGGGATTCCCGAATGCGGAACTCTTCCGAGGTTTTCTTTAAACTTTTGGGTGAACTCCTTGTACACCTCACCCGCATCAGAAATCATAACGAGACAACCGTTATACAAATTACTAGTCGTATCCATTCCCTTTACCCTCCCAAAATGTAATTCATAACCTCCTCGTTCAATCACTCCATATTGATAAGGACGGGTCATTTTGTACGTCACGGTAAACCCCAACATCTCCCAAAAAGAAAGGGTTTCTTCGATTTCTGCACAGGGTAATGAAGGAATGGTCATCCATTCCCGATTATGCTTCAATTGTTTCATTGCTTTACTTTTATTTCAGGCAAATCTAGTTGCTTCGGTCTGGAATACCATCTTTATATACCTTTTAGTATATATCACGAAAAAACAACAACTCTCTGAATAAAAGACTTTTACCGAGGATTATCTATTCCGTAAAAACGCCCATTTCTTTCATCAGAAAGATGCCATAAGTGTTCATCTGGTCGATAACAGGTAGTGCCTTTTTGGCTTTCTCTGTCAGTTGATACTCTACCCGAGGAGGTTTTTCCAAAAATGACTGTCGCGTCAGCATCTCTTTATCTTCCAGTTCGCGTAATTGCGTAAACAACATTTTGTCTGAAATATGTGGTATTGCCTTCTTCAGATCACCATAACGGGTAGAACCTTTACGAAGACAAAGTAAAATCGGAATTTTCCACGTACCGCCAATATGTGCCATGGCAAATTCGATAGGACTGTAATAAATTTTGTTGTCGTATATAAATTCTTTCATGAATATGAAATTTCTGACGTGTTACCATCATCATGATTTCTCTTTACCAAACTGCGCAATCTGTTTCACTAAACCCTCGTGTACGGATTTCAGTTGTTCTTCGCCAAGCAGTTCTACCAATAATTCGTCAATCGATTTGCTTTTCGAACGTGATAAAATATCTTGGTGCTTTTGTTCCGTATCCTTCAGGATATTGATAACAACCTGTTTATCCTTGCTATCTATATCATTATACATCAATAAGGTCGGTTTATACAGTAATTGATAAAGATGAAACAATATTTTTTCCCCTTCGGGTGTAAGCTTTACTAATTTTGCTCTTTTATCATCTGGAGCCGTGCGCTCCGCAATGTATCCATGCTTCTTCAGCTTGTTAAGGGTATCGATTCCCGTGGTCTGCTCTGCAAAGTTATACTGAATGATCTGTGTCTTCTTTACTTCCTTTAAATGATAAATAGAACTCAAAAAATAGAACCATTCAAGCTCAAATCCAGGCATATCGTGAAGAGCCATTTTTGAATAGGCCGCCTGCATACCAGCAAGTCTTCCTATAAGCTTCGCGAAGGTGGTGTCTAAATCTGGCGGAGTAAGTCCATCAAACAGCTGGTTGTTACTTTCTGTAGCTAAATAGTACATACAGAATTCCGTCGCAGAAACATCCGTATTCTTCTGTGCATATTCCTCCCAAGCGGAAATTAATTTTACAAGCTCGCTCATAATTACATCGAATTCGATATAAAAATAGAAATAATATCGAAAATAACTTGTAAAATAAAATCCTATGCGTATATTTACATCGAAATAGATATATTAATAATATAAATAAAACGAAAACGATGAAAAAAATATTAACAATTAAAAGTATACTCATTCTATTACTTTCCTTGAATGCTGTCGTAATCTTATTTCAATTTATCTATGTAACGCCTGAACCTGAAATTTATAACTACGACTTCCCGCAAGGTAAAATGACCGATATCCAGGCCATTCAACAATTAGAAAATACCAACGCCGAAGGTTGGGCAGAAGGAAATGGAGCCAAAATGGCTTCGGTATTTACTTCGGATGCGGATTACGTAACATTCAATGGTGAGTGGCTAAAGGGGAATGACGAAATTGCGACCGTACACCAAGAACTTTTTGATGGGGTTTTAAAAGGTTCCAGTCTCGCCAATAGAAATATACGGAGTATTCAATTTATTGCCGATAATATTGCCATTATTCATATGACCGGCGCTATACGCCAAAAAGGAAAACATGAACCTGCAAAGAGTCGGAATTCTATCCAGACATTGATCGCCAAAAAAGAAAACAACGAATGGAAATTCGTCGCTTTCCATAATGCCAGAATCAAGCGGATATCCCTGTGGGAAGGTATGATGATGTCCTTTAATTAATATCAATCTATTTACAACCGTACTTATCATGTAAACCCACACCATCAAAAATCTGCTGTTTATACTTCTCGATCCGCCCCGTTCTCGTTTGAGCTTGTTTAGGCTGTGAAAAATATATAATGTATCCCCTTTGTCGTCCTGCTGTCAAGGCGTAAAAAGCTTTTTCAAAGGTTAGATCTTTTTCAAATGCCTGCAACAATTCTTCGGGAATAGGTTCTGGATTTTTCATGAACTCTACCTTTTTCCCGCTTTTTTCAATCTCAACAGCTTCCATAATATAGGATTTCAGGGTTTTCTTTACCTTTTCGATCTCTTCTGTACTTGTAAATTTGATTATCCTATCGGATTACAAATTGCCCTGTTGGGAAAGAATTTTTTGCTCGTCAGACAATAAAGCTCCTTTGAAAAAACCAATGTTGGCGGATGCCTTTAATGCGCCTACAGAAAGGATATTTTTACCCTGGTGAGTATAAATGGGTGCACCCCATTTTAATTCTTCTTTTAACCCTGTTTCTAAAACAATCTGCCTCAATGTTTCTAGCTCCTCCCGCCAAGGATGGACTTTGCATTGAGGCGTAGCGCCATATTTACAGCGCATACAGCCATCTATGAAGTATTTATCAACCTGTGGATTTAATTCTATCTTCATTTTTGTTGCATTACAAGTTTTCGCTCATTCGGTCGGAAATACCAAGATACAATGGTTAGCAGCAATAATAGCGACGGTCCAAAATATTCCATAGCTTCGTCGCCAACAGCAATATGGGTAAAAATAGCACCTGTCATCAAAAAGAAAAAACCCGCATAAGCCCATTCTTTAACCAACGGAAATCTAGGTACCAGCACCGCTACAGCCCCCAGTATTTTCCAAACACCAATAATTGTTAAAAAATAGACCGGGTAGCCCAGCTCGATCATTTTTTTGACTTCCTCGTCCATCCGGATAATCTGAACAATTCCTGTTGAGACCATCCCTAAGCTAAGCCAGACGGTTACTATCCAATAAATAATTCTATTTGTCCTCTTCATCATACGTTTATATTAGTTCACCAATTATCTTTTCTAGTTGGTTATGTGCCATATTGATGCCCTCGGCAAATGGCATTTGTAGCATCATATCCCTGTCTTCCACCGACTTGTATATCACATGCATAGTCAGTTTACTCCTATCATTGGCCAATGCCGTAAATTCCAAAAATTCAAGCTGCACCGGGAATGGCGTATTCTCCATTTCGAACGTTCTGGTGATTTTTGCATTCGGCACAAACTCATGGATCACACCGTTGGCCCGAAAAAGAATATTATCCTGGTCATCCCGCGTTTCAAATTGATAGCTGCCATGTACCCTGCTTTCCATTTTTAGCACCTTATTTCCCATCCACTGCTCTACCAGTGTCGGTTCGATATACGCTTTAAACAGCAAATTTATGGGTAGTTCAAACTCTCGGGTAATAATGATCTCTTGCTTGCCATCTACGGCATCTACCTTTGTTTTTCTTTCCATCCTATAGTTTATGTTGATTTGTAATTTTTCATAAGGCTTTCCAACTTGTTAAATCTGTCATCCCAAAGTTTTCGAAAGGGTTCTATAAAGTCCGCAATTTCTTTCATTTTATCTGCATTGAGCTGATAGTAGATTTCTCGCCCTTGTTGCTCTCGTTTCAACAATTCGCAAGCAGTAAGTATCTGCAGATGTTTCGAAACGGTGGGGCGGGCCGTATCAAAGTTGGAAGCAATGACCCCTGCTGTCATAGATTGGGTGGCTAGCAGCAATAAAATGGTTCTCCTCGTGGGATCAGCAATGGCTTGAAATACGTCTCGTCTTAAATTCATTATGAAGCTATTTGACTACAAATATAAATGTAGCCAAGTGACTTCGCAAGTATTTTTTAAAAAAAATTTACATCGCTAATATCCATCTCACCTCAAACATATCGATTATCTCTACCAATTTTTGGCCCTCTTGATCGACAGTGGCAGAATATGCAGTACCAGATCCGAGCTTTTCAATTAATGACTGCCTTTCACCCACAGTCTTGCAATGTAGAAAAACGGCCATATAATTGCCGACTTTCCTTCCTTCATTATATACAAGATCTGACCCGTAGATAGTGATACTATCAGAAAAAAGTGAGCCAATAACGATAGGTTTTTCTGGATGTCCCTGCCATTCTGTTTCAAAAGGTTCTAACAGCAATGAACCGCCAAAGCAAGTTTGGTAAAAGGCGAGTGCTTCCCTACAGTTACCCGAAAAAGTAATGAAGACAGCACTCGCACATTTGTCACGGTTAGAAACAATCATAGTTTATTGCCCATCAGGTATTTCCGGTTCTACCAACTTAATTAATTTCTCTAGTGATTCCTGCCAACCCAAGTAACACATCTCTGCAGGAATTACTTCGGGAATCCCCTCTTGTACCACTTTCAGTTCTGTACCACATGAAACCTTATTCAGCCATACGGTTGTTGTCATTTCTCCCGGTAGAGCGGGATCGTCAAACTTATCAGTATACTTAATAAACTCATTTGGCTTTATTTCCACATACGTTCCGCCAAATGAGTGGCCATTCCCCGTACTGAAATTTATAAATGTCATATGATACTTCCCTCCCACCTCGAAGTCCATCTGTTGAACAGTGCATACGAAGCCGTATGGCGGCAACCAAGTTGCATGAGCTATGGGGTCCGAAAATGCGCGGAATATCTTTTCCGGGCTTGCCTTTATTACTCTATGTAATGAAACTGAATTCTCCATGATAGTGAAATTATTTTAGTGAATTATTTGTTTTTTCTCCTTTTCTTCATTCTCCTTCCTTCTGAAGGTTACTATTTTTCTAATCAGCGCTTCGGGCAGGGGCTTATCCATCGGAAATTGTATAACAGATTTACTTGTTTTATAACCCTGGAGATCAGCCTCAAAGTGTTCCCAAAACGCCTCGCTATAAGGATGCGACAGCGAAATATGTTTGGGAAATGCACAATAGTATAGCAAATATCCCCTGAATTTAAAGCAAGGAATTTGATAGCTGATACCTTCTACTGCGTCCGGCACTATTTCGTGAATAATTTTCCGGATCGTCTGCATCCGTCCCAACGCTTCGCCACTGAACGCCTCGTGGTATTCATCGATGGTCTGATAATTTGTTTTAGCCATTGTTCTGTACTTTTGCATTAAACCGATAAGAAACAGCAAGAATACCCAACACTACCAAAGGCATCAGCATGAAGCCAATATTTTGATCTACACAAGCATGGCTGATGAAGGCGAAGATCAAATTAAAAGTGAGTCCGGCATATGCCCATTCTTTTAATTTTGCAGGTGCTTTAGGGTAGGAAATAGCCAAAACACCGAGTACCTTACATATGATCAATGCATATGCAAAGTAATCTGGATAACCTAGAGGTCTTGTACCTATAGTCGCTTGCTCTGGTGAAAAAAGTAGTGCACTGAGCGGCATAACGCCTTCCCAAAGGATGATGATAGCTGTTGCCACCCAAAAAATTATTTTCTTCCTTTTCATTGTAGTAAAGATTAAGGATTACGATTGTGTTGATTCAACATAACGCACAAAGTTGTCCGATATAGCTTGCCACCCTTGTTTCTGAAATTCCGGATCATTTTCTGTTTCCGCGTCAAACGTGGTCTCTATTTTTGTTTTACCACCTTGTGAAGTAAACAATGTAGTGGACCTTCTACCATCGGACATAGTGTACGAGATCTCTTTATGTAGCTCTACGCTATCATAAATGCCTTCAAAGTCAAAACCAAAGCTACCATCTTTGGCCTCCATCCTGTTTTTAAACTTTCCGCCTACTCTCAAATCATTTTCACTGCTTGGCGTATGCCAGCTTGGGTCAGGTGTGTTCCATTGCATAATATCACTTGGCGTGTTCCATGCCTTCCAAACATCTGCTACGGGAGCATTTGCTACTGCTTCTACCGTAATTCTTGTTACTTGTGTCATCGTTAAACTTCTGATTATTAATTATTACAATCCAAAATTACCAAAGAATACACGACTTCGACTATTGTAAAAACGACAGCCTTAGGGGTAAATTATGACAAAACAATTTGCTAACTTCGTATTAAATCATTTTCATGACTATGCAGATTTCTGTCTTTGTTCCTGAGTATGGCGTTATTGAGGCCATTACACCGCCATTCCGAACCTTTCAAACCGCCAATGAGTTCCTCACCGTATTCGGCAAGAAGCCTGTTTTTACAGTCGAGTACGTCGGTCTGCAAGATTATGTACCGGCAAACAATGGCGAATACGTCATCAAAACCAATAGGCTACTCCAAGACGTAACCAAAACGGACTTATTGATTATTCCTCCAACCTTCGGTGACACGGTCAAAGGAATCCAAGCCAACGCAGAAGCGATCCCCTATTTTAAAAAACTTTACGAAAAAGGTTCATGCCTCGCCAGCTTATGTATCGGAGCCTTTCTTTTAGCCGAAACTGGGTTGCTCAACGGTAAAAAATGTTCCACACACTGGGCGCATGTAAACGAGTTCAGAGAACGATATCCTCATGTGGAAGTCGAAGACGGCGCGATTATCACCGAGCACGACAATATTTACAGCAGTGGTGGGGCAAGTAGCTTATGGAACCTGATCCTATACCTGGTAGAAAAGTTTTCCGACAGAGAAACGGCCGTCATGATCTCTAAATATTTTGCACTGGATATCGGGCGGGATAGCCAATCCCAATTTGCGATATTCAAAGGGCAGCGAAATCATGGAGATGATGCTATCAAAAAAGTGCAGGACTACATTGAAACCCACTATCAGGATAAAATATCCATCGAGATCTTAGCCAATTTAGTCCATATAGGTCGTCGAACCTTTGAAAGACGATTTAAAGAAGCCACCAATAATACCCCCATCGAGTATATCCAACGCGTACGGATAGAAGCCGCTAAAAATTTCTTTGAAGCCTCCCGAAAGAACGTCAGTGAAATCATGTTCGATGTAGGTTATACCGACACAAAAGCATTTCGGGATACCTTTAAGAAGATTACCGGGCTTACCCCTATTGAGTACAGGAATAAATTTGCGAAGGTGGCTACTGAAGTGTGAACTAGGAACTATATTGCTGTAACATCTTATATGCCCTTCGTTTCAACTTGTCCCGCAATATCTTAGGGGCGAGCACTTCGATACACTCTCCAAAGCCAAGTATTTCACGTTCTAGTTCGTAGTTTAAAACCACATCCAATCGAATACAGATGCAGCCATCTTCTTTCGTTTTCAAAAGCTGCTGTGAAGCATGTATAGGTTTCGTCAGTACGTAAGGCGCGTTGCCTGCGTCTACCTGAAGGATTACCCGATGTCCCCTATCCTTTTCCGATTTGGTTACCCCAATGGTATCCTCGTAATAGCGTTCAAAATCAACGCCGTCATACTCCACGTAGCCCGATTTCGCCATTTCAGCTATATCCTCTATGCGATCCAGCGCCAATGTGATCAGTGTTGTTCTTTTTTTCGGTTTACAGATCAAGAACCACCTGTTCCGGTATTCTTTGAGTAGGTAGGGAAAATAAACAGCCTCTTGCGGTGACTGGGATTTAAAAGATTTATACATGATCAATAAGGGAATCTTCTCTCTTATGGCCTTATGTAACGGTGTTATCCAGTTCAGTCCTTTCAGCAGCTTGTTGCTTTCTAGCTGGATGCAAGAAGTTGATCTGTTCTCTTGTTTCGAGAGGTTATTCTCCAACCGGGCGATCATATCACTCATTTCTTCAAAATAAGAGAAGCCGTTCAGATGTTTTAAAATATCAACCGCATCTCTCATTTTGGACATGTCACCGTCCGACAGCGGGGAGTTGCTGATGGAATAATTCACGTCCTCATACGTGTAAAACTTACGCTTGGTCACAATAATAGGCGCATTATATCCAAGTTTGTTGCTACGCATCAGCTGGATATCTCCTTGTATAGTCCGTTTGGAAACACCACTATGGATACCTTCCAATTCATACAGTCCGTTCGACACCTTTTCGATAAGGTCTTCCAACGTCCATTTTCGGTGCGTTTGTCGTAAACAATTATCGATAATTTTATACCTGATTAAGGCGAGTTTATTGATTGACATACCGTTTCTGCGTTAAGCGTAGCGCTTTAAAGTTACTTACTTTATTTATACTGCGCAAAGTATCTGCGCAGTATTGACTTTTTGGATCATTTAAAACATTTAATCTAAAAATATATCACTCATTTTTAGATAATTACAACTTTACAGCCGAATTTATTTTATCGCGCAAAACAACTGCGTATACCCCGTTGCACCTTTGTCATGTCGGGTACGACAAACGTTCTTTGATGAAGAAAAGCAAAACATTGCAATAAAGATATGTGTCGAAAGGCACAAAGAAACCTTTAACTGAAAATGGCGTCCTGGTTTCCTGTTTCTGTATAGCAGGATAGTGTTGGTTCCGTAGAATACAATATACTGGCAAAATGGACAGCTTGGAGGTACCACTGATATGTAGGTTCGAATCCTACTTCCGCTTTATTCGGAATAGCTAATTGGGTAAGCGCAGTAGTCACGTTGTAGGTCGCAGGTTCGATTCCTGCTTTCGATTTATTCGGAATAGTTCAGCTGGTCAGAACAACAACCCTAATCACAGAACTTAGGATTCTGCTTTGATGAAGTTAAGGCTTTCTTTAAAAAAGCCACAATAAAGCTTTTCGTGTTTGGTTCAGTAGCCTTGCGATTGGTGTTATATCCCGATGCGGATACTATGGCGAATTTTGCCAAATCGGTAGCAGGCAACAATTGTAACTTCACTTCGCAGATCAAAACAAATGTTTTCGGAAGTATTAGACCATCTGGACGCACCATGCACCCGAGTCGGTCCTTACAAAGTAAAATGTTCCTTTTGAACTCCGTCAGGAAACAATGAACGAGACACGGGAAGCTTTTTAAAATTGGATAATAAATGGTAAAATAAAGAATAGAAATCATGAAACGAGTAACAGTACATGTAAATCAAATTGGTCTGGTTGTTAAGAACAACGCCGTAACCCGTATGTTGGCTGCCGGTAAATATTGGCTAGGCTTTGGCGAGAAAGTAGATATCTACGATCTGTCCGGTCCCTTTCAAACGGTACATGATATTGATGTGCTGTTGCAGGTAGATGGTTTTCGTGAATTTGTGGAAGTAGTGGAGGTCGCCGATACCGAGCTGTGCATCATGTATGTCAACAACAATTTCCATCAGGCATTATCGGCCGGACGTCATATGTTCTGGAAGGGGCTCAAAGATTATCGCTTTCAGATCGAAGATATTTCTACCATAGAAATCGCTCCTACCGTGAACCGTCAGCTGTTGGATAAGCAGAACTTGGTTAACTACGTACGTCACTTTAAATTGGAGCCATCGGAGAAAGGATTACTGTTCGTGAACGGTGCATACATCAAAACGTTGGATCCAGGCACCTACTATTGGTGGAAAAACGCGGCCACTATCGCTGTAAATAAAGTGGATATGCGTGTGATCGCTATGGAAATCTCCGGTCAGGAAATTTTGACCAAAGATAAAGTACAGATCCGGGTCAACTTCTCTGTCAACTATCAGGTAAACGATATCGTAAAAGCCTTATTGGAAAACAAGGAGTACGAGAAACAGTTATATACATTGATGCAATTGGTACTACGTCGGTATATCGGGCAGATGACATTGGATGAGTTGATGGAAAGCAAGGCCGAAATCGCTAAATACGTCATCGAAGGTACAGCGAAAGAGGTGGAAACCTTGGGATTAGTGCTGCGGAATGGTGGGGTGAAGGATATTATCCTGCCCGGTGATGTCCGCGATATCATGAATCAGGTATTGGTCGCCGAAAAACGGGCGCAAGCCAACATCATTACCCGTCGGGAAGAAACCGCATCCACCAGAAGCTTGCTTAATACGGCTAAGCTCATGGAAGAAAATACGATGTTGTTCAAATTAAAGGAAATGGAATATGTGGAGAAAATCGCAGAGAAAATCAACAACATCTCCGTTTCCGGCAACGGTCAAATTCTCGATCAACTAAAACAATTGTTTGCTAAATAGCATTCGCAATAAAAGAGGTGCAAGGAACAATGTAAAGAGGTTATTGTTCCTTGCTTTAAGTAGGTTATTTGGATGAAAATATGTATATTGATAACGAAGAAAAAATGGAAAATAAAAGAATTAACGGCAACGACTTACTTGTCTTAGGATATAAAGAAAACCATGCGATGGGCGTGGCATTGAAGATCAATAAGAAAAGACTCGGTTTCAGTCGAGAGCAGATGTTGGGAAAATTCAAGGATGTGCTGGATCACCCGGAGTCTTATTTAAACGACAAGACCTTTAAACCCTTGGCAGAAGTCCTGTTAAATATCGACGCTATCGAAAAAGAAACGATTTCTTTGAACGAAACTCCAGATAAGTATACTGTATATGGCGAAGACCATATCGAAGAAGGAGCCAAGAAGCAAATGGACGTCGCTATGACGTTGCCAGTCACCGTTGCAGGCGCCCTTATGCCCGATGCACACCAAGGTTACGGTTTACCGATCGGTGGCGTATTAGCGACCAATAACGCCGTTATTCCCTATGGTGTAGGTGTCGACATCGGTTGCCGAATGGCACTTTCAGTATTTGATTTACCGGCTGATTATCTAGATACCAACCACGATACGTTAAAAGCGGTGTTAATGGGTAATACACGTTTTGGGGCAGGTCACGGTTATTTGAAACACGAACGCGTGGATCACGCTGTTTTGGACAATGACTTATTCGATACCCATGATTTTATCCGATCGTTGAAGGACAAAGCCTGGACACAATTGGGCTCTTCCGGTGGCGGGAATCACTTTGTGGAATTCGGCGTGATAGACTTTGCAGAGGCAGACGAAGCCTTGGGCGTAGCGGGCGGAAAATATTTGGCGCTATTAACGCATTCCGGTTCGCGTGGACTGGGTGCAACCATCGCGGGTCATTATACCAAACTCGCGAAAGATATCTGTAAGCTACCCTATACAGCGCAAAATTTGGCTTACTTGGATCTGGATACCGCCGAAGGACAGGAATACTGGTTAGCGATGAATCTAGCTGGCGATTATGCGTCGGCCTGTCACGAGGTTATCCACAATAAGATTAGAACAGCCTTGGGTGCCGAATTGTTAGTCAAGGTTGAGAATCATCATAATTTTGCATGGAAAGAGCAATTTGAAGGAGAAGAGGTGATCGTTCACCGTAAAGGTGCTACCCCTGCAAGTAAAGACACCATGGGTATCATTCCCGGATCGATGGCTACCCCAGGCTTCTTGGTAAGAGGCAAAGGAGAAGAAGCAGCCATTAACTCGGCTTCACACGGTGCCGGACGTCTGATGAGCCGTACACAGGCGATCAAAACGCTGGCATCCGCGGATTTGAAGACCATGCTGGAGCAACATGGTGTTACGTTACTTGGCGCCGGAATGGACGAAGCGCCTATGGCGTACAAGGATATTCATACCGTGATGTCCGCGCAATCCGATCTAGTCGATGTTGTGGCGACCTTCTCTCCTAGGATTGTCCGCATGGCAGACGACGGGTCGAGGGAGGATTAATCAAATTAGCGAAACGTTGCAGGAAGACTAAAAAAGCAGTAAACTCCTCACGTAGTTTACTGCAAGCCTTTGTGCATGTTTGACTACATCGCTCTCAGCCGGCGTTTTTTCCGGAAACTTCGAAAAGCGTTCTTCATCATGCGTCGGATCGTCCGCGCTGGCTTCGTTTGCACTATCCCGCTGTTCCGACAGATTGATCATCTCTTGACTGTTTTTTGGCAAGTAAGTTTGCTGCTCGTCGAACTCTTTTATTTCGTTTTTCATAACTTTTTATTGTTTATTCAAAAGCAAAAATAAATGAGTTAATGACAGCAGTATGTCAGTATCTAGCTCATCATTGCTCAATTGTAAACATTTTTTAAGGTCACTCAAGCACGGCGCTTTTTCTTCTTTCCCCATTTTCGGTTGTACCATATCAAAAATCCAGTTAAGGGAAGGCTAGCACAAAACATAGAACATATGAAAGCAAAAATTTTGCTAGGCAGCCCCATAAAAGAGCCTACATGTAGATCAAAATTCATGGCGCGAATCTTATCCGCTGTGTTCAGATCATCAGTACCATAGGAATAGAGCAGTTCAGCTGTTTGCCGATCATAATACGACCATTCAAAGTGGTACGTTCTGCTTTTTAACATACGGATCTGAAAATCGTAAGGCATATCTTCCGCTTCCCGGACACGCATCGATACCATATCCGCTTGTGGATAGCGTTTCAAAACATCAGCAAATGCACTGTCCAAACCGCGCCGGTCGGAATCTTCCGTTGATACTGACTTAGGGATTTCCCACTGCGTGCGATGCTGTCCTCCACTAAAACTATAGGTGAAAGCTTGGTCAAACCAAGCGAAAGAATAAACTAGCCCCGTCATGGCTAACACTAAAGCAGGAATCAACATATAGAATCCCCAAACGTTATGCAAATCGTAATTCAGCCTTTTAAAAGAAGCCTTCCATTTGACAGTAAATGATTTTTTCAAGTGCTTTCGATTCCATTTTTTAGGCCACCAGAGTACGAGTCCACTCAAGCAGAGCAATAAAAAAACGAGAATAGAATAGGCCACTATAGGTTGCCCGATTTCCTTGCCGAGGAGCAGATTTCGGTGCAGCTCAAGCACAACACGAAAAAAATTCCTGTTTTGATCCTCCACATAGACGACTTTCGCGGTATATGGATTGACGTATACCCTATATTTAGCACCCGCACGGAATACCCATGTACGGCCAGGAGCCGGCTGTATATCAGCCCGGACGATCTCGTGCGACGCCGATACCGCGGCTTGCGCCTGCGCAATCATTACCGAAAGCGGTTGGTACGGAACATCCTCTATCTGGACATAACATCTATCGCGATAGGCTATCTCTCTTATTTCATCAATAAATACATAGAGACAACCCGTTATACTAACAATAAAAGTAATCAAGCCTGTTATTAAGCCTAACCACAAATGTAACCACGCAATTAACTTTTTCAATAAGCGCATCAATATGTATAGGTCAGGTTTAAACTTGCGCGAGCACCATTACCCATAGTATACCGAAGATTATCTGCACTATATTGACTATAAAATGGGTAAAACGATTTGTTGAAGATATTTTCGACTCCAAAGCCTATACGCATCGCTTTATGCAATTGATAAGAACCGCTCAGGTTAAAAATGCTGACTGGTTTAACTGGTCCAGTTCCCGCCTTATAACGACCATCTTCCAGCGGATCAAAACGATCCCTGCTTCCAGTATACACCCAAAAAAGCTGCAGGTCCAGCTGATCCGTAGCACGATACCTGGCATACGCCGTTGCCTTAGGCGGTGCAATACGTGCAAAGCCTAAATATTCTTTGGTACCGTCCTCTTTTTCTGCCTTCCCCTCCACATAAGCGTAAGTGGCTCCTAGCCCAAACTGTGCCGATAGCTGTGCATCAAGCGTCAGTTCATAGCCATGAACCTTCTCGGGATTACGCTGCGGCAACAGCGTACCGCTTTCATTGGCCACCAAATTTGCCCCTAATTTAGACGTACTGATATAATAAGCCGCTGTTAGGTTAAAAATCGAAAAGCGGCTGCTAAAACCAGCCTCATAATTATTCGTGATGATGGGATCCGTCTGCAGCAGTGCCATATCCTGAACCGTGGCAGCTCTTAATATACGCCCCAACTCATTTAGGCCAAACGCCTGAGAAAAGCTGACAAAAGGGTTAAAATGTTCGTATTTATTATAACGGAGCCCTGCGTTAAACATCGCACTTTTGTAATTGATCCGTCCACCCTTAACCGCTACTACCCCTCCACCATCCGCATCTTTAGGAAGCGTTTGGTAATCTTTTACATCTACCCGTGCATTCTCATAACGGATCCCTCCTTTAAATATCAGATGGTCAAACATATCAATTTTTAGTTGTGCATACGGCGCCATGTTGGTCATATCCATGTTCGGTATGTAAACACGTCCATCCAGCAAAGGCTGGTACGTATCGTCTCCCAGCAGGTCCATTCCATAGGCTACGGTACCCTTTACCCGTCCGTTACCAAAAGGTGTAAGTAAATTCAGGCGTAGCCCTTTCTTTTTAGAACTGATCTGCGTCTGCCCCGGCCCGTACCATCCATTTGCCTGGGCAACGTAACGGTTCGTAGATAGGAATCGATGGAAATAACCCGTTAAATCCATCTCCGTATGGAACGGCAGGTTACGCAGTGTATAGGTGGCAAATACATTATGATTTTGCGGAGTTCCAGCAGGATCGCCCGGGTCTTCGCCCTTTATCCCTATAGCCGGACGCTCACCATATACCCCCGGTTCCACCACATAATCACTGTTTTGTAAGCTCTTAAAAAAGCTATACGCCACGGTAAGGTAACTGTCTTCGCTAAATCGGTACTGACCTTTTGCAAAGGTGTTCAGCGCGTAGGATTGCCCTAGTCCATCTTCCTGTCCAAGGACGCTTCCATCCGCATCTTTCAACAAGCCGGTATAGTTGTAGGTCGCACTAGCCACATAAGAAAATTTGTCGAGCGTTCCGTTGAAAGATTGCGAGAGCCTGTATCCAATCGAATTATTAAGCGATCCCGGATGCCCATTTAATCCTAGAAAGGTTTGTCCTGCGATACGTTTATTCGCATCGGGCTTCTTGGTAATATAGTTTATAATACCACCTCCTGATCCATTACCATAGATGGATGTAGCACCTTTGATAACTTCTACACGTTCAATAATAGCCGGGTCAAGCGAACGTATATCCCGGTTACCGTTCATTAACGGCGTGGATTGCGGTATCCCATCTATCAGTACCAACACGCTACGTCCACGCAAAGTCTGTCCCGAGTTAGTCGCCTTATTCGTGGACGGTCCTAAGCCCGGTACAGTAAATGCCAATATCTCGCTGATAGATGGATTAATGTTGATCTGCTGTTCGATCTGTTCCTTACCCAGTATCGTCACGGACGATGGTACCTCATCGATCCGCTCGGGCATACGGCTGGCTGTCACCAAGACTTCCTGAAGCTTTTCATTTTTGACCGAATCAGCTGTACGGTTCTGTTCAGTAGCCCCCGTAGTGGTCGTTCGAACCACTAGGTCCTGTTGTGCTGGAGACGCTTTAGGCATTGAGACAAGTAACAGATGGCATAAGAAGAGTAATGCCGTTTTCGTAATCTTTCGCATATTATTTTTTAACGGTTGTAGTTCTTTACATGATATTGTAGGATCCAGCTAACGGCTCACTTACAGATAAATCGAGGGCAAATCTATATTTTGTTTAGAACTAATCCAAATAATAATTACAATATATCCGAGTATGATGGTTTTGGCATTAGGAAATCGTGAACGAAGAAAATATACGAAAACGGATTCGGCTACAAGCATCCCGTTTTGAGATACAAAAAGAACACATTTTAGAATGATCTTTGCATTGTCACTATAAAAAAGAAGAACAATGAATAGAATAGCATTTGTAACCGGCGGAAGCCGTGGTTTAGGAAAGGATATGGCCCTGCGCATTGCAGAAAAAGGACTGGACATCGTCCTCA
The DNA here is from genome assembly GCF_014692505.1 of Sphingobacterium arenae. Lineage (GTDB taxonomy): Bacteria > Bacteroidota > Bacteroidia > Sphingobacteriales > Sphingobacteriaceae > Sphingobacterium > Sphingobacterium arenae. The sequence continues at coordinate 1,023,218 of NZ_JACNYK010000002.1, forward strand.
CCTATAAAAGTAATAAAGAAGACGCTGTCAAAGTAGTTGAAGCCATTGAAGCCAAAGGGCAACAAGCGTTTGCCATACAACTGGACACTTCAAAAACAGACAGCTTTGATGCCGTGATTGCAGAAATAAAAACCACGTTAAAAGAAAAACGCGGACAAGAAACGATTGATTTTTTAGTTAACAATGCAGGCATTGGGCTCGGAAATTCTATTACAGAAACCACAGAAGAACAGTTCGACACGCTCTCGAATATCCACCTCAAAGGCGTATTTTTCTTAACACAAAAACTTATCCCACTCCTCAACGAAGGTGGAGGCGTTATCAACGTCTCTTCCGGTTTAGCCAGGTTCTGTATGCCCGGATATGCTGCCTATGCCATGATGAAAGGCGGCATCGAGGTTTTCTCCCGTTATTTGGCAAAAGAACTGGGCAGCAAAGGCATCCGGGCGAACACTATCGCTCCTGGCGCTATCGAAACAGATTTCGGCGGCGGCGCCGTTCGTGATAACGAGCAATACAATAAAGCCGTTAGTTCGGTAACAGCTTTAGGTCGCGCAGGTTTAGCCGAAGATATCGGTGGCGTTGTAGCATTTTTATGTACGGAAGATGCCCGCTGGATCAATGCACAGCGCATTGAAGTTTCTGGAGGCATGAATATTTAACAAAAAAGTAAAAAGAAAAGTGGAAGTTTGTATCTTCTGCTTTTCTTTAATGAGTCAGTGCATATGAACGAATTAATCCGAATCGAAACGATTACTGAATTTCACCGATTGAACGGCATACCCCTTCCCGATCATCCGCTTATCAGCGTCGTAAACTATGCTGATCTGCATAAGGTAGAAGGACATTTTCATTATTTGAAATCGTTTTATAGTATCGCTTTGAAAAAAGACGTCATCGGGAAATACCGTTACGGACAGCAATCCTATGATTTTGATGAGGGCTTGATGACTTTTTTTGCGCCACAACAAGTACTCCAAGTCCAGTATACCCAGGACGACGTACACCGCTCGCCCTCGGGATATATCTTACTCCTTCATCCTGATTTTCTATGGAGCACCAGCCTTGCCGAGAAGATGAAGCGGTACGCATTTTTTGGATATGAAGTCAATGAAGCCCTATTTCTATCCGAAAAAGAAGAAAAAATTATTCTCGAAATATTCCGACAGATTCAGCAGGAGTATTCGGGCAATATGGATGATTTTAGCAAAAACATCATTATTTCCCAGATTGAATTGCTGCTTAACTATTCCGAACGTTTCTACAAACGGCAGTTTCTCACTAGAGATCAAAACAACCACGAAGTCCTAACGCGGTTCGAAAGCGTACTGGATCGTTATTTCAAGAGCGATACCTTGATGGAAAAAGGCTTGCCTACCGTGCAATATCTGAGTGATGAACTGCATATCTCAGCGGATTACTTAAGCAGCACGCTAAAACACCTTACCGGACAAAATGCCCGACAACATATCCAACATAAAGTCATCGAACAGGCGAAAGAGAAACTATCGAATACACCGCTTTCCGTCAGTGAGATAGCATACCAGCTAGGCTTTGAACATTCGCAATCGTTCAGCAAACTATTTAAACAAAAAACAAAACAAACACCCTTGGAGTTTCGGAAGCGCTTCGACCTAAATTAGCCCGTCAAGGCCTCCGAACCTACCCATAGACTTCGTTATCTTTTAACTAATATGACTTTGTCACGATGGCTTTCGATAATTTCCATTAAGATGTCAAAATATGTTTGGCCCTTTCCTGCCTCTAATCGTTTAATTTTTTCTCTTGCAAGGTCTTGATTGTAGGGACTATTTTCTCCCAGTTTCGATTCATAATAGGTTTTTGTCGTTTCCCTTCCCAGGCCCCGTTCCGAAACCGCTATATCCGTCCAGATGATTTCCAACTGATCATAATCTTTCCATTTACTATATCCCCCATATAAAAGATCATCAAAAGCATCTAGGTTTTCGCCCAATTGCCAATCTTCATCTTGCATTAACTGCGCGTTGACCTGTCTATAGAAAGATGTTATATCCGTTATGGTCGCTCCCTCCAGATAAATGGTCAGCGTTGTTTTATCATCCTTAAGATTCATATCAGTTTTTTATTATTGATACCTCAGAAAAGTGTGTGTCGTCTTTACGTAGGAAACAGTTCCGGACGGGATTAGTTTGCCAATTCATCCCTGAAATAACGATATTTGGCAGCAATTTTGATTGATCTTTTCGAATAATAAACAAACCATGCTAAAAAACATTTTAAAATCTACCGTTGTATTCGCTGTCCTGGGATTGACGACACAATGCAAGTCTATACAAAATATGGGAAACCACGGCAATAAAACACAAAACGATTCTACATTATATGCTTCCTTAACCGGCGAAGAAAAGTACGTGCTTCACGGTGCTATCCCCATAAAATTCACGGTTACCAATCCCAGCGATGATACGTTGAAATTCACCCAGTACCATACCCCATTTGAAGGGATGATGAGTAAATTTCTTACCGTTAAAGACGGTGCTGGAAACGAAATTGATTATATAGGCGCGATGACACGCCGGGTAATGCCGCCACCGGCAGAAACCTATCATACTGTAGCCCCGCACGAAACAAAATCCGTAAGTTTTGATCTGAAAAAAGGGTATAAAATAGAAAAAGCAGGTTCATACACTTTACAATATGAAGGCGGGAATATCAGCGGCGTAGTCAATGGTAAGCCTATCGTCATTACTATTTCAAGAGATTAGGTCAGCACGAGTCAACATTAAAATACGGTAATATGAACAAACTACTCCAGAAACTAACAGCGGATGATCAATTTATCATGGAAGATTATCCAACCGATTTCCGTCCCGAAATAAACGAGGAAGAAGCAATCCAAGGATTGAAGAAGATCAGAAAGGAAATTGCGAAAATCCAAGAAGTCATCTACGCCCACAACAGATACGCCGTATTAATCTGTTTTCAAGGCATGGATACTGCCGGAAAAGATTCCCTTATTCGAGAGGTATTCCAAAAATTCAATGCCCGCGGGGTTGTGGTCCATAGTTTTAAAACACCTACTTCCAAAGAGCTGCAACACGATTACCTGTGGCGCCACGCGGTCGCTCTGCCTGAAAAAGGTAAGTTTGGCGTATTCAACCGCACCCACTACGAAAATGTGTTGGTTACCCGCGTTCATCCAGAATATATCCTTAACGAGAACATCCCTGGCATCGACGCCGTGGAAGATATCCCTAAGGATTTCTGGAAAACCAGGTACGAACAGATTAATGCCTTTGAAAAGCACGTCGTAAAAAACGGAACGATTGTCTTCAAATTCTTCCTCCACCTCAGCAAAGACGAGCAGAAAGACAGGCTACTAAGACGACTAGAAAAAGAAAAGCACAACTGGAAGTTCTCACCGGGCGACCTCAAAGAGCGCGCGCTGTGGGATCAGTACATGAACCATTACCAAGAAGCGATACAAAACACCTCCAAGAAGCATGCACCGTGGTATATCATCCCATCAGACAGCAAACCGATCGCAAGGTATTTAGTAGCGAAAATCATATTGGATAAACTCAAAAAATACAAGGACATTCAATACCCCGAGATGCCGCCCGAAATCGAACAGCACAAGGCTGCTTATAAAAAAGAATTAGAAAATCAGGACATTTAAGCCAATGCTCATATCAAATATATATGATATGAAAATTTAATTTCCAAAACGATAATTCAATGACAATAAGATTTTTCTATTGTCCGGAAAATCCGAATGGAATATTTTCAAGTCGCCATATTCACTCGTTAACTGCGGGTTAGCATTCCTAAGCAGACCATTAACAGCCAACTTGACCATCCCACGGTCACCAAACACTTTCTTCTCTGCCGCTAAATCCATACCATATCTTTGATCCGTACGTGTTGGCCCAGTCGTCACTCCAGAACGATAGTATAATGAAATTTCGGAGCGAAATCCATATTTAAATTGTAGGGTGTGGCGGCTATTTGCCGTCCAGCTCGATCCTTTGGCATCTAAGTTCACGTTGTCGATCTCCCCAGAATAGTCGTTATAAAAAGCATTGGCGTAGTGGCTCGCCGTCCACCAAGAATTCAATGTTTGATTATACATCACACTCGCACTGTAATTCAGATAACGTCCGATATTTTCAGGTCTGGATAAGTTTTCGCCTACTTGGTCTCCTTGACGAATAATCCAATTGATAATATCTCGGCCATAAGAAACACCCAACGTGGTAAACAATTTATTTTTGAATCCATGCCCTATTTCGCTGATATAGCTCTTCTCCGGTTTTAAGTCTGGATTTCCTTCGTGGTAACTATAGGCATCTTCGTAGATGCGAAATACATTGATATCGTGATCACCCGGTCGCTCTATGCGACTACTAAATGATGTCCTTAACGTATTATTGTCATTTAGGTTATATAACAAAGAGCCACTCGGAAACAAATCAAAATAGCGTTGATCATTTTTCTTGTCCAACGTCACCTGGTTAGCCTTTATAAACGTGTACTCACCCCGCAAACCAGCTTGATATTCTAATTTTTTATACTTTCCCGAATAAATGGCATACAGTGCCTCAATATGTTGCGTATACTGGAAACGATTAGAAGTTGCCACATCCTGTATCCAGTTTCCATTATCCAGTACCGTATTGACCACATCATTATTGATAAAAAAGTATGTCCCTTTCCAACCAAGTTCAATTTTACTTGCATCAGCAAGCGGCCTGCTATAATCAAGCCTTCCGGCGTACGTTGTATTACTCAAATCTTGCACATTGGTACGTCCGGTAGCAGTTTCTGTATTCTGCTGAAGATTAAAAACATCCGTTTCAAAACGATTATTATAATCATTACCATGCGGAGCAAAATCAAAATTGAATTTCAAGAAGTGATCTTCGCCCTCATATTTATTCGAATAATTCACATTAAACGTCCAATTTTTAAAAGACTCATCAAAATGATTATTACTCATTGCGCGTTCGGCATACACATCACCCGGAAAACGCCATGTATCCATATCGATCGTTGCATATGGTTTATAACTACCTTCCATCCAATGCACGCTTCCATCTAGGATCCCTCCGTCAGCGAATTCATACTTTGCACCCGCGCGCATGCTATGAAACGTCGCATCATCTAAAATTTTTCTTTCATTTTGCCGTTGAAAGGACAATAAATCCCCTTGGTCATAAAAACTTCTTTCGGTCAGGTTGTGGCTGTTTGTGCGGTTATAGCTTTTATTCCCTTGCACATACATATCTAAACCATTGACTTTATAATGTAATCCACCGCCAAAGCCACCCTCAAATTCTCTCCCTTGAGCGGCACGTAAAGATACATCCCCGCCGAAACCTACTTTGGCATTACGCTTGGTCACAATATTGATAATGCCGGCCGTACCCGAAGCATCTTCACGAGCAGAAGGATTGCTCATCAGCTCTAATTTTGAAACTTCAGATGCCTGTAATCCACGCAATATACTCGCCAGTTGCTCGCCCGATACGTACATCTCCCGACCATCTATACGCACATTAGCACCAGCACGTCCTTGAATAGAAAAATTCCCTTTACCATCCGAAACCAGTGCCGGTGTTTTTTCCAGTAATTCTAATACATTGTTCCCTTCTGCCAAAACACTCCCCTCTACATCCACCACCATTTTATCCGCATATTGACGAACACTCGCCTGTTTTCCGATCACTTGCACAGCCTCTATTGCCTGATCCGTTGATTGCAGAAAAATTGGGATTGCTGTTTGCGGAACGTCTGTTAACCTATACGACTGACTAAAAGTAGAAATATAACCCACAGAACTATAATGCACCATATATTCACCACGCTTTGCCTGCATTTCGAACGAACCATCCGTTGACACATTGCTTTCCGTAATCCATATCGAATCCGGTAAAAGTAAAAGGCGAACAGTAGCATCTTGCAGTGGTATTCCATCGCCATTAAAAACTTTCCCCGACAATGTCGTCTGGGCAAATAGCCCTATCACAGAACATGCGAACAGTATGGATAATATCGTTGATTTCATTATAATAATCTCCTTTGTCCCTCCTATTACGGAAAAACAGTTTCAGCATATAAAAATTAAATAGTAATCTCTAAATATTTGTAGATTTTGATCGAAAACGCACAGGTGGTTTTCTCCCCCTTTTCTTGCCCCATTTACGATTGTACCAAATGATAAAACCTGTAACGGGCAACGAACCCGCAATAAATGTCAAGAAAAAGGCCAACACTTTTGTCGGAAACCCACAAATAGATCCCACATGAATATCGTAATTGAGCCTTCGAAATTTCTCTCCTGCATTTAACTCGTAGTAATCTTTATTAAACAGCGAAATACTGTTCGGGAGAAACGCACCCGTGTATTGATCAAAAGAATAGTAACGATTATTAAACTGACGGTCCATATCGTTTCGAATGTATACCGAGATCGTCGCATCTTTCCTAACCGTATCTGGATACGAGATCGTCAGGTAATGCGGATCTTTATATTGCGTCAAGATCGTTTGAATTTCCTTGTCAAAAGCTTGCGGAAAGCGTGTTAAATGAGCAATTTTCGTCGTGTCCGAACTCAGCGATGTACGTTCCGGTAAACTGGTACCCCAGTTGGTTGACCAATACAACGCTCTATTTACCCAAGTAATACCATAATACATACCCGTCACCGCTAATAATAGTATCAACAGAAAAGAATAAAACCCAACAACATTATGAAGATCTATATTTACCCGTTTCCAACCCGCTTCCCATTTTATTTTAAAACTTTTCGCTCGTGTCGATTTCGTCCATTTTTTAGGATACCACCAAACCAAGCCCGTGATTAAGGTGATACAGAAAATCAAGGTAGCATAGTTGACAATCGGACGCCCAATGTCTCTAGGAAACCATAGAAACCGATGACCACTAAGGGACCAAGCAAAAAAGCTATCCAGTTTTTTCCGTAATTGCGCTTCATCCGAAGTATCCTCCACTTGCAAACCCAAATACTCGCCCGTATAGGGATGTAATAAATTAACTTCCGGTTTTACGCTTTTCGCACTATCGTTACTTTTTACATTCACGGTAAAAGAAACAGGGTGATCCCTTGTATACGTAATCCCACGTACGAAATCATCCGGATAAAGGGAGTCTGCAATAGAGACAATTTTGGAAGGAGAAATCAATGATTCACTAGAAGCCAAAATATACTGTCTCTCTTTTTTCGGAATCATCAGATCTATAATCTCGTAATTGAATACCCAAAGGCATGCTGTTAAGCAAACTATAAACACAATAACCCCCGAAATCAGCCCCAGCCAAAGATGCAGCCAGTTATTGACCAATCGAAAGATCGATAAATTTCTCTTTTTCCCTCTTGCAGACATCCTTCATTTATTTCACCTCAACGCGCTTGGAACGATTTTATTTTAGTTTATTAACATGGTAAACATGCGTAATACCGCCATCAATTTCGGCTCCACGTCTTACAGCATTCGTTGCCGGATCATATTCATAGATATACCATTTAGAAGCGTCCGTTTTAAAAACATCGTATAGTTTGCCGTTCTCCATCAGATTCATCGTCGTTTTTGGCTCCGCACCACCTGTCAGAATTCTCAAATCAGCAGTTACCTTCTTATTTGCTGGGTCAACAACAAAAGGACTGATATAAGCTTTTCCGTTGCCCAGCTTTTGGATCGTAGAAGACGAGGTATTTTTGAAGACATTATAATCTTTCAAATCAAAGAAATAGTCCTTGTCAATCTCCGTTTCTCCCGCTTTGATACGTAATAGACCATAGGTTGCCGCAGCAATTTTCTTGGTTAAGAAGTACAAATCGTTGTTATCATCCAAAAAAGTAGTGTTATTCACTTCCCAGTGACCAGCAACTATTCCCCCCCTTGGGTCTTTCAATAGTTTGCCGTTAGCCATGGATGGATAATCACAAACGTAAACCAATGCCGAATCCAAGATGTCTTTATTACCTGTTCCATCCGATCCTCTGTATTTATGTCCAACAAACAATTTATCGCCTCGAACTGTAAAACTAGTAGGCACCATATAAGGGGCGATATACGGCGTGTTATCGGGCGTAAGCGGTGTATACTCTAAAAATGGAATGTCTACCGTCAACGTTTTATTAAGCGTCATATCCTTGACATTCATAAAATAAATGGGTTGCTCCAGTACATTTTTGCCCTCATTATAAGTTCCAGCAGTCTTTGTTAAAACCAATTCATCCTTAGAACTAATTTCGTTTAATACTTTCCCCAAGTAAAACGTACCTGAAAAAGCATAGTTATCCGTTTCTTTCATGGTGGCATTATCTTGAATTTCAAGTTGACTGAAACGCGTACCATCATTGGACATATAGAATTTTCCTTCATGATTGTAAGCATACACCCCATGCCAAGCGGCTGGTAGGTAACCTGAAATATCGATTCCTTTATTTCCCGCAGGTGTCAGCAACGTATCCTTCATCAGATCATCCGTGGTCAAAATATATGAACCTGCAGCTGAAGTAACCCATATGGAATACTCGGTACTGATTTTATCCGTCGGATCGGGTTCATTAGGACTATCTTTACAAGAAGCCAACAATGCCGCACCGAGTGCATAGTAAGTTAAAATACGGTTGTGTTTCATTTTTTTATTATTATCTATTTGTGTTAAATTATTAGTAATACTATATCTTCCTATACCGCATAGTGATCTTCCTTAAGCTGAAAGTCGTAGATGGATTTCCAGTTTAATAGACGAATAGTATAAAAGTATATATTGAGTTCAATCCCTTATTTAGATTAAGTATATATAAGAGAGTAGCGTGTACTTCACTTTACCGAAGGTGTGTTGTATATTATTTTCATAAAGAAAAGTTAAACAACTGACTACAAGAAGAATAAATTTTTGATAAAAATAATACCGGAGCGTATTACTTTAGATAATCTAGGCGAACGGTATAATTTGTTGTATTCGGAAGCTCGATTCCTTTAGAAACTTCTTTTGTGTGTAAGTTGTATTTCCACACCCGATGCTCGTCGTTCGCATCGTCGATAGCTGCATAGATATAGTGATCATCACTCCACACATTCTCTTTTTGTGTGCCCTTATCTAACGGAAAATCAATTTTTTCGATCACACCGGTTTTTAAATCGACCAATCTATACTCAAACTGGTACACCGAATGAAAATCAGAAAAATCAGTGTATAATTGCTTTTGTTCGTTACGGATCACCGCTTTGCTATCACCAACGTACCACATTCCATAAGCATGGTTTCCGATGGATGCAGAAATATTAATCATGTACTCCTGATCGACGAGATGTTGACCTTTCTTTTTCCTAAAAATAGCCGTAGGCAATTTCACATTATTTCCCAAGGCTATCCCCGGGTTTGTCATAAAATAATAGTCGCCTTTTTCATCTTTAAAACTATACGATTGTATAAGATTGAATCCACCAGGATACGTGGAACGCGTTTCTTTTTGGATAGTCTTAAGCTGAAAACTATCGTAATTTATCGTCGCATAATACGTCGTATCTGATGTCGTATATCCGTACTTTCCTTTGGATTTGAAAAACGAATACGCTAGCCATAGATCGTCTTTCTCAAAATCCACAAGACCGACATGCAAAGCCCAAAATTCATCCGTAGCATGCGGCAGTATAATCGTATCTTCCCGTACGATCTTCATCTCCTTCACATTGATCTGATAAACCCGGGCTTGGCTTTTTTGCTCCGCTATATCTTCCCGGCAAACGGCCAGTAAATTTTCATCATCTTTCCAGCTTACCGTTTCCACGTTAGGATTACGCAAGTGTAAACTATCAAGAAGTACCAGCGAAGAACCCCGTAATTGGTATTTCGTAAAGACACTGGTGCTATTTGACAGGCGATAAAAAAAGCCATTCTTTTGGATATACTCCCTTTCTCGTATTCGGGCAGTAGATAGCGGAATCTGCACGGAAGCATTTTCATCTTCGTCCAAACGCTCGACCAACAAAAAGCTTGTGGGGCTTTCATCTTTGTTGAACAGACAAAGCACAAAATTGGGATCTATATTTTTTTCAACAGTTGGATTACACGAAAAAAGAAAAGTCGAAATGGAATACAACAATAAAATCAGTCTTCTCATCCTACGCTACTAAATGCTACGAAATTGCTCTTCGATTTTTAGCTGCATATTAAATGGCAAAAAAGCTAAATCACTCTTTTGAAAGACAACAATTCTACCAAAATCAGGCGAATCAGAGATAAAATACTCTCTACCAGCTTTAAAAATCAATGTATTATCTTCTGTATCCAACAACGTAAAATCTCGCTTTGGTTTGATGATAAAATCACCCGAAAAAATCAATTTATTATGAATCAGATCAATACTTGCGTTGCTATTTCCACTCAACAACACATCGTAATGCTCCTCCGTAAAAAACTTCGTTTGATCCATTGATTCATTTGCAAAAGACTGCGCATCTAAAGCATCGTATTCGAAGTAGAAAAAAGAAAATCCGAGCAGAAAAACAATCGAAGCTGCTGCTGCAACCCTTAACCAACTTATTCTTTTGGTTTTGTTCGTATCTGACGACACCTTTTCCCATATGGTCTGACCAATTTCTTCTGCTACTGCTTTGTTTTCGTCAATACTATCCCAAGAATCATTTTCCAACCACTTTTCAACCCATAACTTCTCCTCCGCCGAGCATTGTCCGGCAGTATATTTATGGAGTATGTCCTGGTTGATTTTCATCCTTTATAGTCTGTTTATAATCAAAATTACAAAAACAAATTAATACTAATTTGTTTTCATCAGATTAAGACTCTTACTAAGTTTTAACTTAATGACAGATAGCGCTTTACTGATATGATACTCTACAGCCCTCTCTGTGATCAACAAATTATTGGCTATCTCTTTATTCGTCAGCCCCTCTTCACGGCTCATCTTAAAAACATTTTTGCATTGGTTAGGCAAAGAGTCCACTACCGTATTCAATTGATTATATAACTCCTTGTAGTGAAAATTGTCTTCTTCGTAATAAGGTGTTTTATTTTGCAGGATAACCTGATGGTGTTTTAATCTATTACCCCTGTTTCTGAGGTGCTCCAACGTCCTTAACTTGACAGCGCGTAGGAGATACCGCTCCGCATCCTGCAATTCCAGCTCTTTTCTTCTTTCCCAAAGCGACTTAAAAACATCTTGCACTATCTCTTCGGCATCTTCTTCTTCCATGACAGCTTTCACGGCAAATGAAAACATTCGCTTCCAGTATAAATGGAACAGAACTTCAAACTGTTTTTTATCAATCTGCATGCTACATGCTATGTTTAGACGTTTTCAAAACGCACAAATATAACATTATTTAGATTCGTTACAAATAACTAAAGCTTTTATACAGAAAAACAATCCCTCTAGCCTATAACATCCGTAGGCTAAACACGGATCAAATCTATAACATATAGTCCTGTTTGTATAACGAAGGAGCAAAGGACCTCCATACCTTTGCTGTATCGAATATCGATCATTACCCCGCTAGATAATAGCTGGTGATCAAAAGGACATAGCATGGCAACGAAGAAAGCGTACGAACAGAACTTAAACATTATTACCGACGAAAATCGGCGAGTTGCGAATTTGTTAGCATATGATGCTATAGAGAAACTAACAGCATCTATACAAAACTCAAAAAGGCTTTTTTTCGCTGGAGCAGGACGAACAGGCTTGGCTTTAAAAATGGCAGCCATGCGTTTTATGCACCTTGGCTATGAGGTATACGTGATGGGAGAAACCATTACGCCGGCAATTTTAGAAGGAGATTTATTGATCGTAGGTTCCGGATCTGGAACCACTTCCACACTGGTTAGCGCAGGAAAAAAAGCGAAAAACCAGCATGCAACGCTGGCCGTACTTACGGCAGATAGCCAAAGTACACTAGCACAATTGGCCGATCAATCCGTACTCATTCCGGCAGCCGTTAAGACCGATTTCGGCGTATCCGCATCTCAGCAATACGGGGGCAGTCTGTTCGAGCAATCCATCCTTCTACTTTTCGATGCCATCTTTATGACCTTATGGCAGGAATCAGGATTGAGTAAAGAAGATTTATGGCCGAAACATGCCAATCTCGAATAAGTAAATACATTTTTTAGATTATTTTTTATTATGGCAAAATTACAAGTAGCAATTGATCTGCTAACAACAGAAGCAGCATTGGAGTTAGCAGCAAAAGTAGCTCCGTATGTAGATATTATTGAATTAGGAACCCCACTGATCAAAGCAGAGGGTCTAAAAGTAGTCACTGCAATGAAAAATGCCCATCCAGATAAATTGGTCTTTGCAGATATGAAGACCGCAGACACAGGCGCATTAGAAGCAGAAATTGCCTTTAAAGCAGGTGCAGATCTAATAACGGTTATGGGAGCTGTAGATGATGCAACAATCAAAGGTGCTGTAGAGACAGCAAAAAAATACGGTAAACAAGTCGTCGTAGACACCATCGGCGTTAACGATCGCGTAAAACGGGCAAAAGAAGTAACCGCATTTGGCGTAGCATTCGTCGAGTTACATGCCGGTCTGGACGAGCAGGCACTTCCCGGTTACTCCGTTGAAACCTTAATCAACGAAGGTAGAGAAGCCCAGGTACCGTTTTCGATAGCAGGCGGTGTTAATTTAAATACAATCAAAGATGTTGTTGCTGCAGGCGCAACAGTCGTGGTCGCTGGAGGAGCAATTTATGGAGCGGAAGACCCCGCTGGAGCCGCAAAAGCCTTAAAAGAAGCTATTGAGGCGTAATCTTACACAAGATCTTGGCCCGAAAAAGCTAAATGTGGTGCATTTATTTTTTTAGTAACCAACATTGCAGCACAGTTTTTGCGCTATCGGTATTCATTAAAAAAAGTATATGACCACCCATCATTTAAAAGATATACAAACGAGTTTTGAAAGGGCTATTACGCCCTTTCACATTTTTGATTTAGATCAAGAGAAACTAGAACCATACAAAGAGCCGCATACCAAAGACCATTTTTGCCTGATGTTTATCGAAAAAGGAAAAATGAAAATGCAAGTCGAAGACCGGAACTACGAAATTACGGGAAACAGCATCTCCGTGATATTTCCCGGGCAGCTATCTTCCAAAGAACAGGTCAGCAGCAATATTTGTGGCAAGATGATTTTGTTTGATGAGGTGGTTTTTTGCTCCGATATTCTACGAAACGAATTGCGTATTTATAACTACGATATTTCTACCAAATTAAATTATATCGCCTTACCAGAAACAGAATCGGAAGAGACGCAGATGTTGCTACAGCAAATCGAGTTGCTGTACCATGATCTTACCTCTGTTAAAAAAGAGCAAGCACGTTTTTTCATCAAAATACTCTTGTTAAAATTGGTCGAATTTGTGCATACTCATGTGGATAGAGAATCGTTGAAAAACGAAAACGCAAAAGTGTATGCAAGCTTTTTAGAGCTTCTCGAACGCGGTTTCAAGACAGACCGAAGTGTAGCTTACTATGCAGATCAATTGCATATCTCCACAAAAAAACTGAATCAGATCACAAAAAAGTTAGCAGGACTTACCGCTATAGAGACAATCCATTCCCGCATTATGAATGAGATCAAGCAGCTTCTCCTACTTTCCACCTATTCGCACAAAGAAATTGCGTTTGAACTAGGTTTCAATTCACCGGCAGCGCTCAACAAATTTGTACGCTCCAAGCTAGGCGAAACACCCACGGAACTTCAAAACCAACTTATACAGATGTATAACACCTAATCTGCAACATTCGTATTTCACAAGCATAAGAAGGCTAGTACCAGCAAAGAATATTATCCCCCACACAGTATCTGCTGCTGAATTGCAAGTACAGCAGGGCGAATCGGTCTACAATATCTACGATATGGAATTCGGACAAAAAGTATGGCCGATTATGTTCAGCGGATGGGGATTTTTGGATGAAGATTAGTTAAACGACCTGCGAAACGCTAGCGGGGTCTGCTCCGTTTTTGCTTTAAACAGCTTACTGAACGACTGGGAATGTTCGAAGCCAAGTTCATAGGCGATTTCGTTAATGGTTAATTCCGTGGTAGAAAGCTTTTCCTTGGCCTTATCTATCAGCTTCAGATGAATATATTGCTGCGTATTCAGACCGATAAGCGAACGGAGCAGATCACTCAGATATCCCGAAGATACGTTGAGCTGTTCGGCTAAGAACTGTACTGTCGGAACACCATTTGTTAACGACTGTTGGCTATTGAAATAATCAGCCAAAACTGTTTCAGCCTTCTGTAATATAGTGTTATTTATTACTTTACGGGTTACAAACTGGCGTTTATAAAAACGGTTGGCATAACTCAACAGCAATTCAATCTGGGCGATGATAACGTTCTGACTAAATTCATCCACACGACTATTCAATTCCTGTATCATGATTTCAAAAAGGGAGACCATCATTTCCCTTTCACTTGCAGATAAATGCAACGCTTCATTGACCGAATAGGAAAAAAATCCATATTCATTGATTCCTTTTGCTACCGGATACCCCTGTAGAAAATCCGGATGAATGAGCAACAAATAAGCATATGTTTCTTTATTGTACTCTGTCGATCCGACAAGTTGATTGGGGGCTGTGAACAACATACTACCCTCGTTAAAGTCATAGTAATCCTGCCCGTATTTTAGTTTCCCACTATTTTTGGTAATGAACGTAATTTTATAGAAATCCAACACATCATAAATAGGAGCCATATCCGTATTAAACGTATTGCCTTCATGGAAATGCACCAAGCTAATCAACGGATGCTGGGGTTTTGGCAATCCAAAAGCCTGGTGGCTTTCAGATATAGATCGGAACCGCACCAGGTTTTCCTTCTTCTTTTTCATCCTTTAAATTTAACTAAAAACCCGTGACAAATGTATGGTCATAGGTTTTTAGTTTTTCTAAACAATTACCATGGAAGTACATTATCCGGTCCAGAAAAATCAGCTGGCCCCGTAAAACTTCCCGTAGGCAGATCTTCCGCCAATGCTACTCGAATTGGTTCCAACGAGCCGTATTCCACGGTATCCGTTCCTTGAAAATTATTGAGTGCTGTAGCCGTAAAACCGGGGCTTACCAAATGAACTTTGATATTAGTGCTTTCCAATTCTATCGCCAAAGACAGAAAGATACCATTAAGTGCCGTTTTGGAAGCACCATAAATCGCATCAAATCCTGAGCGGTACGGATTGTCAGGATTTGCATTGATCGTCAGAGATCCCAAAGCGCTGGAAACGGTGACAATCCGGGGAGCGGACGCTTCTTTCAACAAGGGTAAAAACGCCTGCGTCACCGCTAGCGTCCCAAAAACATTGGTATTCCAAACCGTACGCAGCTCTCTTATCGATGCTATACTAGGCTTTTGCGATCCCAGTACTTCTTCCATGGTTTGCCCCTCTTTTCCTGTATGCGAAATGGCAGCATTGTTGACCAGCAAACTTAGATATCCAAAATCGGCTTGAATTTTTGTCATCGCCTTATGGATAGAATCATTATCTGTGATATCCAACTGTATGGCTCTTGCATTTGCGCCAAGTTTAACCGCTGCCACTTCTCCTTTTTCCAGATTTCTTGCTCCCACAAACACTGTGTAATTGTTTTCTGTCAAGGCCTTAGCAATTTGAAAGCCCACACCCGTATTGGCACCCGTTACGAGTGCAATTTTTCTTTGTTCTATTTGCATCTTTTTATTTTTTTAATTGATGCAACAAAGTTCCATCGTGCCGTTTTACGGTTTGTAGCTAAAATGAGGATTCTTGTAGTCGGAATGGGGATAATCGAAAAATCAACTGAATAATCGCCGGAATTCCAAAGGCGTCTGCTCCGTTTTCGATTTGAACAGTTTGCTGAATGATTGTGGGTGCTCGAAACCCAATCCATAAGCAATCTCACTTATAGACAGGTTGGTTGTGCTTAGTTGTTCTTTGGCGTAATCAATGAGCTTATTCTGGATGTGCTGCTGCGTGGTCTGCTGCGTGTGCAATCGCAACAGCGTTCCCAAATAATTAGGAGAAATGTTCAGTTGTTCCGCAATGAGGGTGACTGTTGGCATACCATTTTCCAACACGTTATCTTTTTGAAAAAGATCAGAAAGTACGCTTTCAAAACGCTCCAGCAATTCGTAGCTTGATTTTTTCCGAGTCAAAAACTGACGCTCATAAAAACGTTCCGCATAAATCAGCAAGAGCTCCAGTTGTGCTACAATCAATCCCTGGCTGAACTTGTCTATATTCGATTGGTATTCCTGCTCCATTTTCAACAAGATGTCTACCATAATTTTCTCTTCCTTATCGGAGAGAAAAAGTGCCTCGTTTACCGCATACCGGAAAAAGTCAAAAGATTTTATTTTTTTTGCCAAGGCCGTGTTCCACAAAAAATCAGGGTGAACGAGCAAAAGCCAGCCTGTAGGTTCTACCACAGCATTCGGGTCGATTTCTATTTTCAGAAACTGAAGTGGCGCAACAAATGTCAATACGCCCGAATCAAAATCATATTGCTGCTGTCCGTAATTGAACTTGGCATTGACATTCCGCTTTAACCCTACCGAATAAAAACCCTGAATCCATTTCATCTGGCTATCCTTGATCGGATATTCAACTTTACTGTAATCGATCAAGCTGACCAACGGATGCTCAGGATTCGGCAAACTGCAAAACTTGTGAAATTCTGCTATAGAGGTAAAGCGGAATGTGTTTTCCATCCTAGCTAAATTACTTATTTTCTTTGTATAATATCATCCCAGCATGATACAAAATGCCGTCCTTAAATTCGCCGTCTGCCGTAAAACCCGTGTCGTCTTTGTAATCAATATGATTTCCCGTGACTTTGTAACTACCTTGGTAAGCACTTTTACGATTGCCGCGAGCTTCATCGTAACGATTCCCAGGCATTAATTCGTGACGGATATTTCCGTCAGCGGTTACCCACACGCCGATATAATCTCGCGTTTCTTCCATAGTTTTTGACATCCTATTTATATTATCAGTCATCAAATTTGTTAATTCGTAAGTATCCAAAAATGCAGTACAGTGTATTATTTTTCCATTTTTCAACTGCATCTTCCATAAGTACGTATTTTCATAAATAGCATCATTTCTCGTCGTCGCACTCGCCTTAAAGTGAAGCCATACATTAGCACCATCCGCTGTAAGATTCATCAGCTCAGGATTTAAGGGAGTTTTCAGTTTGGCGGCAATCGGCTGGACAGCACGTTCTAAAAAATCAGCTTTCCCGTTGTACTTTCCCGAAACCGGGGATTTGCCATTAACAATCCATACAGCGTCTTCCGCCAGCAGCTCAAAAAAGCTTGCCTCATTATTTTTCCATCTGTCAAAATGCATATAAACGATTTCGATCGCCTCCTCCATTTCCGCACTTATGGGTTCATGTGCTTTGGACGAACAACATACACTTCCCACCGCCATAAGCAGGATTAAAAACCGGTAGATAGCGTGTAGCTTTTCCATTGTTCGATATCTTTGTTTAGTAAGTCTGCCTTATTTTTCGCCATGTCGTAGGCATCGCTGCCCAATACTAAATGAACCGGTGGGGTATCTTCTTTACTGATAGCGATCAATACATCTGCCGCTTTCTCCGGATCGTTCGGCTGATTGCCGTTGATGCTATTCAAGTGTGCTGTTTCGGACTGACGGGCATCTTCATACTCCTCGATAGCCAAATTTGGTATTTTTACAGAACCGTTCGCCAGAAAATCAGTGCGGAAATACCCCGGATAAACAACCGTCGCGCTCACCCCAAATGCTTTTACCTCTTCCGCCAATGCTTCGGTAAATCCCGCAACCGCAAATTTGGTAGCACAGTAAATACCAAATCCTGAAAATCCCCCAAAAAGACCACCAACCGATGAAATGTTGAAAATAGTGCCCGATTTCTGCTTACGTAAATACGGCATCACATTTCTGATCACGTTCAACGAGCCAAACACATTGACATCAAAATTTGTTCTGGCCTCTTCGTCGCTCAGTTCCTCTAATGTGCCTATCTGCCCGTAGCCCGCATTGTTTACCACCACGTCAATTTTTCCGAAATGCGCCATGCTTTTTTCAACGGCGGCCTTTACCTCGCTATTATCCGTTAGGTTTACTTCGATTGGAAGAAATACCCCCGATGCATTTCCAATCTCTTCGATGAGTGATTTAGCGCTCCGTGTCGTAGCCACGACGCAATAGTTTTCTTGTAGGAGCTTCTTTATCAAGGTAAGCCCCAGACCTTTTGAAGCTCCGGTAACTAACCATACTTTTCTTGTTTCCATTTTCTTCATCTTTTATTATGTTAGAACAATAGGACAAAGTTGGTTGTATTCACATGATTAGAAGTAGCTAGATCAGCGATTGACGTAGTCAAATCGTGGATGTTGCACGTTATAGATTATTAATATCTAGTTTCGTTTCGTAGTATCTTGCTCTGGGAAGAAGCAGATAATCAACCCTAACGGGTATAATATTTGACAATAGCATTATTTTATACCCGAAGAGGTATAGACACAGATTCTTTATAATACCATGAGCCGATTAATCGCATTAATCCGCTCATGTACTTGATGACACCTGGTTATTTCAGCATATAGTTTATCGCACCCCCATCTACCAACAATTCCGTTCCGGTCACAAAACTTGCATGAGGAGAAGCCAAGAACAAAACAGCGTTCGCAATCTCATCCGGGTTGCCCAATCTTTGCAAAGCCGTGCTGGACGCCAAGAAATCTTTGGCCTCTGTCGATGCAACACCGTCAAGACCTTCGGTTTGCGTTGGTCCAGGGCTTACGATGTTGACTCTTATTTTTCTGGGTGCCAGTTCATTTGCGGCAATCTGGGCGACTTTGCTTACCGCACTTTTGGTTGCCGAATACACACTTGTATTTAAACTCGAAGCTGTCGCTACCGTTGATGACGTGAACACCACCGACGAACCATCGGCTAAATGCGAAATTAGTTTTTGTAGCGTGAAGAACGATCCCTTTACGTTTGTATTAAACTGCCTGTCAAAATCAGCTTCTGTCGTCTGTTCAATCGGCGAAAATGAAGCGATCCCTGCATTTAGAAAAAGAACGTCTACCTTACCTCCGCTCTCAATTACCGCCTGTTCCAGAACCGAGATTCCGGTAAGATTGGACGTGTCCGAAACCACCGTTTTTAATCTCGAACTGTTAATTTCTGCTGCTGCTTTTTGCAGATTGTCTGCATTTCTGCCGGTTATGAACACATTAGCACCTGCATTTATAAAAGCTTTTGCCGTTGCAAACCCTATACCTGTGGTACCTCCCGTAATAACTACATTTTTGTCTGTGAAATCCATTTTAAAATTATTTTATGTTTAACGAGACAAAGGTATACTACTTAAGTTATTTTAAGTAACTTTGTATCCAAAAGTAATAGTAACACCCGTGTAACAAGGTAACAATGGAATGTAAAAAAACTAATTTCGGACAAGAACATAAAAAAGAAATGCGCGCTGTTCAAGATTCTATGGACGTGTTGAGCGGAAAATGGAAAATCCCTATTATTTCGTCCATCTGCTACTACAATAAAAGGCGTTTTTCGGATATTTTGAATGATATTGATGGCATATCCAACCGAATGCTGAGCAAGGAATTAAAGGAGCTAGAAATCAACCAATTGATCAAGAGGACTGTTTTAGAAACCCAGCCTATAACCGTTGAATACCAGCTTACAGACCATGGTCTAACGCTTAGAACCATCATCAACAACCTCACCGAATGGGGAATCGACCATCGTAAAGTGATCGTCGGGAAACCGCTATAATCAGAAAGATGATTCCCTAGAACAAGGATATCCAAATAAAGAGGGCGTTGATTAACGCCCTACTTTACCTCAGCTTTTTTATTTCACCTCTCCTAGATATTTTTCGGAAATTCATCCTTCCACCATGTAAAGCGCCAGTCGTCAGCTTCCTCTTCCGTTAATAGACAGGCTTCCAGTGCTGCTATACACCTCTCCTTTTCCAGATTCTGCCCGATGAACACCAGTTCATTTTTTCTATCCTCCCATTGGGGATGCCAGCGTTTCATCAGATCGCTCCGTATCTCTGCGTAGGCGGGATACTGGTACCGCACATCTTCAGGCATACTACTCCACCAAGAACCCGCACTTTCCAACCGTACACTACCACCTGCCTGGCTGAAACTGATGGCTATATCCGGTCGTGATGCCATCCAGAAAAGTCCTTTTGCCCGTATAATGTTATGCGGATAATCGTCATTCAGATACTGATGTAGCCGCTGCGGATGGAAAGGCCGTTGTGAACGGAAGACGAACGACGAGATACCGTATTCCTCTGTTTCAGGCGTATGTTCGGTTTCCAGTTCTTTTATCCAGCCCGCAGACGATGAAGCCTCTTCAAAATCAAATGCACCCGTGCCCATGATATCTTTCGGATCGACCTGACCAAACTGTGTACGGATGGTTTTGGCTCCAGGATTGAGCTTACGGATCGCTGCCTCCAGAACGCCCAGTGTCTCGTCCGATACCAGATCGGCCTTGTTCAGTATGATCACATTGGCGAATTCGATCTGATCGGTCAGCAGGTTAACGATCGTCCGGTTATCCAAGTCATCATCCGTTAGTTCCCTGTCCCACAGCGTCTCCGCACTTCCGAAATCCCGGAAGAAGTTGAAACAATCCACAACGGTTACCATGGTATCGATATAGCTAAAAGAAGAGAGATCAATACCATTGTTCGGATCGACATAACTGAATGTCTGGGCTACAGGAATAGGTTCGGATATTCCTGTACTTTCTATCAGGAGATAGTCAAACCTATTCTCGTTTGCCAGTCTTTCTACCTCCACCATGAGATCTTCCCGCAGTGTACAACATATACATCCGTTACTCATCTCCACCAGTTTCTCCTCCGTACGAGACAGTACGTTCTCACGTTCAACAGCCTGTGCGTCGATATTGACCTCACTCATATCGTTTACGATGACGGCCACTTTCTGTCCCTCTTTGTTATGCAGCACATGGTTCAATAAGGAGGTTTTTCCGGCTCCCAAAAAACCGCTTAAGACTGTAACGGGTAATTTTCTGTTCATTGCTATTCTTTATTAAAATTTTATTTTAATTCCTTCCTCACGGACGATCTGCCGGAACCACTCCCTGAATTGTTGCAGAAGAATCGGACAAAAAAAATGTCCGATTCCTTCCTGCTATTTGATAAGAACCCTTAATGATCGTGTCCTTCTTCCGCATGTATTTCAAACGATAGCTTGACGATGTCTTCGCCGGCAAACCTAGTTGCATAGTCTGCCAAATTCCATTGCTCCCGTGTCACCGTAGCCTTCGTTTCTGCAGAAGCAAATTTTCTTAATACATACATGACATCCTTCTCTCCCTCATTGGCATGACCTACCGTAAAGTAGAATATCGTTCCCGTTGTACCCGTACCGCTTGCGCCGGTAACATCCGTTCCGTCGCCATATTTTGTCTCTCTTGGCTGGAAGATCGCGCCGCTCTCATCCGTTGTAGTAGCATTAAGTATAAACTCTCCGCCGATTAAAAATGCCTTATGGAAGCGAGCTACTGCTTCACTTTCGATATATTTTCCCTGCACCTCATTTCCGGCATCATCAAACTGCTTCAGTTCGACTTTGTAGATTCCATGCGGATCTAAATGCAGGTGTCCTCCTGCGGTAGCCGTTCCCTGCTCATCAAAACTCACCGTAACGGTTTCCGCCCCCTCTTTGTCTGCCAAATCATGGAAATGATTACCATGTGCATAACCCGCTGACTCGGTAAACAATAATTGGTAAGCAACCGATACATCTGCACCCTCGATAGTTAACTCAGAATCTGCAGTTGCCGTGTTTCCCAGTTGATCCGTTACAGTAAGATGTAAATGATATTCGCCCGCAGGAGCATCAGCAGGAATATCCAAATGCTCGTGGAATGTTGCATTTTTTACACCGATATATTTACCTTCGGTCCAAGATTTTTCGATCTTGTATTCACCCCCACCTTCTTGATGGATTTCGAGCTCAATCTTCGCTGTCAAACCCTCCGCAACGATATCTCCCTCCAGGTGTAGATCTGAGCCTGCAACAGCAGTTTTACTGTTTTCAAGCCCCACTTCAGCAAGGTTGATGACGGGTTTCCCAACAGGGATCTCATCATCGTCTTTATTACACGAACTCAACGTGCCGAATAGTCCTAGTACAAAGAATACGAATAGATAAATGTTTGTTTTTTTCATGTTAACTTGATTTTAATTATGATAAATTGTTGATAATATTATTCCACAATCTGTATGCTGAGGCCCTTTATGGTATTCCAGCCCACGTGATCGGATACGGATATCATAAAATGATAATCACCCGGATCGATGTCGGCCGGTACTTCAATCTGTTGCACCGCCTCATAAGTTTTTTGACCAGATGGTATATCATAAGACTTGATAAACAAAAAAGGCTTTACAGGTACTTTTTTAGGTTGCAGATCACATTCTTCAAACTCGGTGCTATGGCTATGATGATCAAAGTTATGGTGGATATCTATGCTGTAAGTCCCCAATTCAACGTTGTCGTTGAATTTCGTTTTAAAGGTAAATGTCTCGCCTCTCTTTAACGTGCTGCACTGAACGGGAAAAGCATCCGCACCGAGATCAATAACAGGTGCATCATTATCAACCGCTTTATCCTCGTCGTCCTTTTCACAGCTCCATAATATACACATGGCTGCCGCAACTGCTCCGATTAATCTTAGTTTCTTTTTCATATACGATTCATGCCAATTAATTTACTTTCTCTAAAAATGATATGCGCTTTGTTGACGGGTTCACCCTTTAAAAGTCTTTTACTTCAAGTTCAAAATAGTGGTGAACGCTAAGGTTATGTGTCGTATTCGTGTATACCACACCCAAATAATATTCGCCATTTTCCCAAACCTTTTCTCCGTTTATTGGGTAAGGGTTTGGAATATTGTTGTCACGGGCAGCTCCCATGATCAATTCTGGCCAGCGTTCGTAATCGTGCAGCTCGTTATTGTATGGTGTATTCCAAAACGTGAATACCTCTTTTTCTCCTTTGTGCTCGTATACGTCAACTACAATAGCCTTCGAAAAGTCAATGTTGTGGATCGTTTCAGGGAAATGATTCAGCTTTTTCTTTATGAGTAAGAGATACATTACCCCATCATCTTTTACGTCCTTAATTTGAACGTATGAACTCATTATGTCATTTTTTGCGAATACGACATCCTTAGGATTTTCAAGTGTTTCATTGACAAAGTAGGAATCACCGTTACTGTTTTGGATACCCCAGATATATAGTTTAGGGTTCACGGCCAGATTGGCAGGATCAATTAATTCGATTTGTTTAATTTCTTCGTGTACCGTTCCATTTTGATCACGTACGATGATAATAAAATCATATTGGCCTTCCGGAGCTTCCTCAGGAATATGGAAATGTTTGTGCACATTGGTGTTTTTGGCTCCCCTATACTGTTCAAATTCGATTTCGAATAACCATTGTTTTGTATACGTCTCGTTGGCTTTTTGCTGTATTTTGATCTGAACGTTATCAATTTTGTCTCCGGCAATAATATCCGCGTCAAAGTGAAAGTCGCGTCCGATAATACCAATGCCGTTATTTCCAGAACCGATCTCTATGTTTTCGAGGCTAGCTTTTGGTAGTTCTGGTTCCGGGCGGTCACTTTTGTTACAAGACACCGCGTACGCAGACAACCATACGGCACACAGCATCAGTAATTTTGTAGTTTTGATTTTCATGATAGTTTTCCTTATTAAATTAAATCATTTGTTTGTTTTTGAAATTTAGGGGCAAAGACAGCGAAAGCACCACGTTCCTTCCCGCTTCAGGCATTTCGATCAACCTATAGAAACTCGTATGGTTCAGATATCTGGTATTAAAGAAATTCTGTACCTGCAGGTTTATCTGTATTGGCCTACCATAGATCATCAAAGAATGGCCGGCCTGCACGTTGACAAGCTTATATCCGGGCGTTTTCTTCTCCGGAGGAACGATTGCGTTCTGGGCAGCAGCCAAGCGCAGATCAACGGAGAAGTAGGAATCCTTTAGGAAGCCTCTATTCGGTTGCCAGCTCATATTTGCGAGGAAAGAAGCCGGCGGCGAGAACGGTAATGGATAGCCTTTTTTGCTCCCGGACAGTTGTTCCGCTTTTACATATTCAGCGAGCAACTCGGCGCTCCACACTTCCGAGAACCGGTAACCTATCTTGATCTCTCCACCATAACGTAATACCCGACTTTGCGTATATTCAAAAATCTGGTTCCCTGCCCCATAAAAATGGTCGTGACGAGGCGTCGGATTTAGGTATATATAGTTCGTAAAGTAGTTATAGAAGGGATTCAGCTCTACACAGAGTTTTTCTTTGCTGTAGCGGAGTCCCGCATCGAATTGATACGATTGTTCAGGCGATAGTGCCGGATCCCCGCGTTCATAACTGAAATAATGATAGTTGACACCGTTTGCAGCCAGTTCTTTGGCTATCGGTACACGGAAACTTTTGCCCACGTTGGCTTTGATTGAAAAATCTCCTTCATCGTATGTCGTACCCAAAGACCAAACCAAGCTGTTAAACGTTCGCTGGAGATCATTGGCCCGTACGAGGTATGCCGTTTCTGTAACACCGTTCTCCTCGGAAACGACAGACGGAAACCAGTCCATATACCTTACCGTTTCGATATGGCTATAATCATATCGTAAGGCCCCGTGCAGCGAAACTTTTTCACTTAACCGGTACCGGTCATATAGAAAAGCGCCGGCCGAACGTTGGTTAAACCCGGGAATGAGGAAACTCCATCCATCAATCTGGTTATGCTGGTACTCACCGTTTATTCCCGCTATAAAAGTATGTTTCCCTACCGAAAACCGGTCACGAAGGTTCAAAGAGTAGATCCTTTTATCGTATTCCCGTTCAAGGTTTGAAGGCATTTTCATACTGTCGGGATATACAGGTGGCATATAACCATGATTTACATATGGGCTGTATTCCTGCCGGAAATTATGCTGAAATCCAGCTTCCATTTCTATACGATGGAAACCTATTTTCAAGGAGCTTCGGTTGATCACTTTGAGATGGTTCACCCGTTGATACGGCATTTGCATATCCCTGCTGGAGGCATCGTGCAGCTCGGTATCGACTCGTCGAGGTTCAAGCCCATGGGCATTGGCAAAGAAACCACTTTGGGCCGAATTGTTGCTGAAATAGAAAACAGACTGGAAATTTTCCGTAGCATACCCCCCATTTACGTGGAAGTTTCGTTCTTTGCCGGCGGTATTTCGTGCCTTTTGCTTATGAAGCAGCACCGGATAGTCGTAAACGTGTACCGTATCCGTCGGAACCCCGTAATCACCATAACGTTGATAGCTCACCCTTCCTCCATAGATCCACCTGCCGGTTCGGCCCTGCAGATTGGCAGACAGGCCGTAAAGGCTGTTGTTCGATTTCCCGATGAGGTTTAGCGATCCCGAAAGCGATTCCTTTTCGGATAGCGGCTCTGGCTTTATGTCAATGACACCGCCGATCGCGTCGGAGCCGTACAGGAAAGACGCCGCACCTTTGATCACTTCGATATTCCCTGTCGCAAATTGGTCGATTTCCAGCCCGTGATCGGCGCCCCATTGCTGTCCCTCATGTTTGATACCCTTTTCTACCACAACAACGCGGTTGAAACCCAGACCCCGGATCAAAGGTTTAGACTGTCCAGACCCGATACCGATATTGCTTATCCCTGGAAGCCGTGAAAGTGTCTGCATTAAACTTCCACCCAGATGCCGATGGATATACTGCTGGTCGACGAGCTCTTTGTTCAGCCCACCGGTAGGCGTAGTGGCGTAAATATCTCCCAGCACATCAACTTGTTTTATCGCGTAATTGGTCTTTCGCAGAACGATAGTTCCCAAGTCAGTCGGGGTATTTTCCATCGTTATTGTTCTCGTTTCAGGGATATAACCTACATGACTGAGCGCGACGACATGTTTACCACGCGGTAAACCAGCTATTGAAAACTTTCCTGTATAGTCCGATTTCGAGGAATGCCCTATGGTAGCGATCACAATCGATACATTAGGCAAGGTCTTGCCGTCAACATCCGTTATCACACCTGAAAGCGTAAATTCTTTCTCCTGTGCGTAACTACATGTTATTAATAATAAGCTAAACAAGCCGATAATGCTATACTTCATCAATTTGCGATTCGTTATCAGTCGCTCAAAAGCAACAAAGATGCAAATATAATAGATAGCAAAACTAAAAGCAACTTAATTGCCTTTAAATTTTAAACCACCTCTATTCATTGAACTTTATCGTGTATATTTATAACTGTAGAGGAATGACGTGTTGATCGGTAGCTCACTTCATATGCTTTCCGTAGAGATTGATAAAGCACGAGGATACTAAAGATGAGGTAACGGAAATTTGATTAATTTAGTGCAGTATCAATAACGTATAAACTAGAATATAACAAAATATGGAAAACAGATTCGATATGCAACAAACGGAGCCGAACGGCTTCCAAGCTATGCTGGGTTTAGAGAATTACCTACAAAACGCACAACTCTCCAAAATACACCTCGGGTTAATTAAAATACGCGCTTCCCAAATCAATGGATGTGCATTCTGCATCAATATGCATACCTCCGATGCCTTAAAGCAGGGCGAAACAGCGCAACGCATTTTCTTGCTCAATGCCTGGAAAGAAACCGAGTTGTTCACCGAAGAAGAAAAAGCAGTTTTGGCCATTACCGAAGAAGTAACCTTAATCAATCAACAGGGGTTAACCGATGCTACCTACGCCCACGCCGAAAAATTCTTTAACGAGCATTATATAGGCCAGATTATCATGGCTGTTGCCACGATAAATGCGTGGAACCGGATTGTTATTAGCACGAAGCGGACGGTGAAGTAGAAGATATTATATCCTCGGCGTATTGGGTGGTCAATAAAAATCATTCTCAATACGCCACATTAAAATATTTCGCTTCCCACTTCTTTTTGTTTTTCTCATGTTCGAAGGGGTGGATCTTCGTTAGGTGGTATCCACCACACAGCTCGCAAGCGTAGACGTAGCGTACCTTTGGTTTATTAAACCGCTTTTTCCGTTTCGCTTTTATTCTTTTGCTGTACCGCCATTTCATCCAATACATAAAAAATTTCGCTTCGGCGTAGCTTCTAAAACTTATCTTGCCACTACCTCGGCATTTGGTTCTTTCGATCGTGTCGATCTCCACCTGTGCCATCAACTTATCTGTCATGGCCCCTCTTTTCTTTCCCCTCATAGTATTCTCCTTTCTACATATCGTATTTATTTCTTTCTTTCAGCCAAAATGTCAACAACCTTTAAAATGCGCTTTTCCAAGTTTTCATCCGGTTCTACCGGCCCAAGAACTTCCGTCTTTTGCTTATCGCAAAGGAACAGCACCAAGCGTTTATCACTCCTCCTCACACAGCGTTCAATCGCATTATTGTTTATTAAATACGATCGTTTTACCAAGAAAAAGTCGTCTCCTACCACTTTGTGTACCTCACTCAAGGTTTTCTCCGTTGCGAGATGTTCCTCCCCATTTTTCAGTCCAAACCAAGGTATTCCATCCCGCATAAAGAAAAGTGCAATCTCGCCATGCATGATCCGTCTCGTCGTAGCCCCCAACTTGTGCAAGTATACCTTATCGTCTTCAGCAGTCGTATCACCCGAAGTTTTGAGTTTGACGGCATCCTTATAGGTTTCGAGTTTTGTTTGCAGCACCACGATCTGTTCTTTCAGGCTTTGAATTATCTTTCTCTCCTCAGCAGATATTTTGGCAAATGCTGCATTTTTGCGATCGGCCTCTTCTTCCCAAGCATTTCTTTCCAAGCGCAACTTCTCAAACAGTGAATCCGCTTGCTTCATATAAAAAGCGATAACATAGCAAGCATTTACAAGCAGCAGCAGTAGTGCCACAATGTATATATCAATATGCAAAAAGGTGGATTCACGTAAAGAAAGCGGTAGGATGAAGGATGACAATAGAAAAACCATGAAAACAACTGCTGTAGGTGCAAACCAACAATAGAAAAGCTGCAGTACAGCACGTCGATAAAAAGATACGTCCCAAGCACATGTTTTATCGAGCGCTACCGTCTTTTTTGAAATAAGCAAAAGCACGATGCAGCATGGCAGAAAATACAACCAACATATAATGATAAATTCGATATGCGTCGCCCCTTCCATGATCCCTCCCCTGTACCCATAGGCAGATAGAATAGCACCCATCACGGCACTAGCAACCAGTATTACCACGCGATCGCGGTAGCGGTTGGGAGACGGCTCCGCCTTCTCCTTATCGGATATTGGTGGTACTTTCTTCATAAACCAACAATGGCAATGTTTATCTTCGGGTTGTTAATTCAAGATTAAGTTACAAATAAAAAAATAAGTGCCAAGCCACGGCTAGGCAAAATTAGTTACACAGCGCGTATAAAAACCTAATTTACAGCGTTTGAACGCCTATCGTACCGGATTCGCCCGCGATATTTCCGGTTTCAGCCTGCCATTTCCCGATTTCAACAAAAAACAGTCAATCATTGCGTCGTTGTCGGTTGGTGTATGCTTATTTTTATAAAACACCAACGTAGATTATTATGAAAAAGACAAAGCAACCCTGGCCATATACGCTCCTCCTATTCGTGATGATGACACTCCTTGGTGTAGCCGTTATCCACCTTGTCCACAATTTTACCACCGAACTTGAAACACTTCTGCACGAAACAGCCGGCTCATTTATACTCTGGAAGAGCATCCTACTTTTAGGGAATACCAGCCTAATTGTTGTCTTACTTGGTATCATCTATCTGCTGTATGCTAAAGTATGCGGGCTACCTATTCCGAACAAAAGGCCGTTGTCGTCTATCCTGGGTGCCCCCAACCTTCGCCAAGCTTTCGATTTCGGCGTATCCATGCGTAATACGTACGTCCTGCTCATTGCCTTACCAACCACTTTCTATGCGCTTTTTCTACAGGTTTCCACTATCGTCACCTTGCTTTGCAGCATCGCCATCCTTTTGTTGATCTATCTGGTTGAAGCCCGCACAAACATAAAAAACGGCATCACTACGCTTTCTATCCTTATCCTGCTTCTTTTCTGTTTCAACGTCAAACTCACCTCTTTGCAAGACTATAGCTTACTGGGTGATGCTACCCCCCTAGTACTATCCTTTTGTGTCAGTTTATTGTTTGCCGCATCGATGGGAATCCGGCATAGGCGATTTTATGAAATCGATAAGAAAAAACACCCGAACGAGTCGTTGATGGTCCCCTTAACGATCATGACCGCCGTACTCTTTTGCTTCTACTTCCAAACGGTCCTTCTCACGATCAACTGCCACTTCGCCCCACGAACCGGTGGCGAAAATTACCGCGCAACTGTACACCTCAAATGCCCGATTCACGACCTACATCTGAAATACCAAAAAAACGGAAAAGAAAAATATGCCGTTATCGAAGTTCACCCGAAACTGTTTCACCTCGTGAAAGAAGGAGATACGATCAAGCTGCATTTACATTCAGGAAGATTAGGCTGGCCATGGTACCACGATCATATCAGTAAGCGCTATTATGATTAATGCCCTTCACATAGTACAAGAAGCCGCCCAACAATACAAGCAACAGTTCGCAGCGGAAAGCACTGAAAACCTACAGGCTGTATTGCAGCATGCTTGCGAACGGACCCTAGCCGAAATCAACAACCTTTATCGCCAATACACCGAGCATCACCTAGCGGAACATGCCGTTCAGCATTGCCATCGTCTGTTGATAAACATACATAACTCTCTTTATGATGAACGACCAGCGGACACTGTGCTTCTGGATGTGTCGGCAGCGATGATCAAGCAATATGAAATCTCTTACGAATTATATCTCCAGCACACCTGCACACTATCGCACTATGCAGAAAATGAACTTCAGGAAGCCGTTCTTTTGCGACTGGGCAACGTACTCCTCGTTTTACGCCAAAAGAATATTCCTGCGGTATACCTTGCCGAACTGTCGTCCGCGATCAATAGCCTGTTCACCAAAGGAAAGCTCCCGGAGCTTAAATTCAGTCATCGGCATTACCTATTTATGTTTTTAACGGCACTCGAAGAGATGGCACGAGATGAGCGAAAGAAGGACTGGACAACACGCTTTCTACATATTCTCATTAATTACAATTTTAATCATATGGGAATTCTGAACAGATGGAGAGAAGGGCAAGAGGAAATTTTCGCCAAAACGGACAGTTACATGAATAAAGTAAAGATGCTCAGCCAGCAGGAAGACAACCTCCACCTTCACATTCCCGAACCGGCTTATACTTATGATCCCTTACGCCCATCGCTCGCCACTTATATGCAAGGTTACATACACAAGAAAAGAGAATTGATTGAGACAGAGATGGAAGAAAACCCATTGACGGACGATGAACTTATTCTCAGTACACTCAACTCCGACGAAATGACCGTCTATTTTCAATATGCATATAAAGCTAACCTATTTCGGTATCGTACTAAGCGCGAGGCGGCAAAAGCTTTTTCCACCTACGTCAAGTCCAAAACAGGGAGAAGGATTTCCTACAAAACATTGGAAAAGTTCGACAAGCCCGCGCTGGAACCAGCGGCTGTCGTTATGCGTCGAAAGCTCAAAGAAATGCTCACACTATTAGAAGCCGAGTTTCCATTATAAACCCATACCGACGACAAACCCCAAAAGGAATAATTTTACTCACGCCGTGTTAGACATTGATAAAAATTTTCTACTTTTGAGGAATTAACTTGATATGAAATTAAAATACCTAATTATTAGCCTAGCGGTATTATTTTTCGGCAGCTGTAAGAAAGAAAGTAATGCCCCCTCTATTGATGCAAAGCCGATAGCATTAGAAACCTTGGCTCCAGAAACTGCTACTGGAGAAAACATTGTGTTGTCGGGTCGGATTCTGTTTCTAAACGGAGAAAAAGTTCTTGACCACGGTTTTGTCTTAAAATTTCGAACGTTCGAAGGCGATACCGTATCGCGAGAATATCAGATGGGCAACCGAGTCGATCCTGGCAAAGTAACCTACCGAGTTCCGGATATCAGTGAAATTCAAAATTCGCACTACCAGTACACCTTTTATTTCTATGTAAAAACAGACAAACAGCTATATAAAGGCGCCGACATGTCATTCGGTATATCCAACGCGAACTTCGGCTACCACCGTGGGCTTTATGCAACTATAGGCGAAGAAGTTGTTTTGGCGGGAAATTATAAGGACCTTACAGAATCTCATGGACTATACGTCGGTTGGGACGGATTAACAGAAATCCCATTTACACTCGCAAACAACAGGCAAACCTTAACGTTTAAGATGCCCGGAGGTTTTTCCCATGGCCAAGAGGTGAGTTTTGTTATACGTAATAAAGACAATCAACACAATCTCGTAGCATCTTTAGCGTCTATCAAGGTACTTGCCACCTTAAGCCCGCCTGCCAATTATGAATATTTCTTTTCGGACATGCTTAAGTTATCCGGTCCTGGCGCACCGCATGGCATCATAGACAATCTCTGGATTATTATAGGCGATAAAAAGGTACGTTACTACAACACCCTTGCGCTAAATGACCTGCTCAGCGATGCCAGTGGAACAAGTTTTCAACTCGGTTATTCGAATGGGCGTGATACCCATATATTTCCACAAAAGCTTAAACTGAAACAACCAGCTGCCGACTCCTTCGGATTTTCGCATCGCCATGTACATCCAAGAGGGGTTACTATAGGCACCGGCCTCGAACTGAATAATTATGGTTCTATTTACAACACATCTTTTAGCCTAGGAGGTAAGCCCGCATCCTTTAGCAATCACTGGACAGGCGTTATTTCCGTAGGTATCGGCGACGTTCAAGACGGAACATATCCACTTGTCATAAAAGGCCCGATAATAAACTATACCAGTAAAAAAACTATCAAAGTAGAAAGCTTAAAAATCAGCTCGGTAAGTCCTCAAAAGGCATACTTCCTTGATCCCGTCATACTTCGTGGAAATTTTGTTGATGGCAACACATACTTTGTCAAAATTGATGGTGAGTATCAAGAAACTAGCCGGGCAAACAATGGGCAAGTTACTTTTGAATTACCAGCCGTAACCGGAAAAGCTCCCATCGAAGTGGGTTACAACCCTTACAGTGATAACGAAGTACTCGTCCAAACAGGCTTAACTATCGATGCGCTACCAAGCACTTTTGAGGACTTTACCCCAAAGTCAGGCCCACCGGGCACTGTCGTCACACTCAAAGGTAGAGGTTTAGGCGCCGGAAGAATATTTTTCGGCGATCAGAATATATACCCGTTCGAATATGGGTCTACACAGGTCAAGGTTGAAATTCCGCGGATCATGACCAAAGGAAAAAAACGGTTAAGCGTATTCTTTAAAACCGGTTGGGTCACAACCTCTTCTTATTTTGAAGTTAAATAATCCATCAGATAGAAATTAGCTTTATGAATTCTCTTTATATCTCCATGCGTTGCTCTATAAAGTTAGTCACTTTGCATATTTTGTTTATTGCGATGCTGCTAGTTGGTGGTTGCAGCAAGGAAGCGTCAGAAACACCTTCCGGATCTACAGAAATCAGATTGGGAACATTTTCGGCTGAAAATGTAAATGCCTTGCGTGTTACCTTTAAAGGCGAAATCAAAGAACTCAACAATGAAAAGATTCTAGACCACGGTTTTGTATTCATTCGCGACTATACTCCGGCAAGCCCGGGAAAAGAAACAGAACTGAGTCTTGGCGCCGAAGTAAGCGCCAATAAGCCCGTCATCTATACATACCAGCCAGACGTACCTTTCGATCTGGAAGACATCCACGCCTTTTACTTTTATGTAAAAACCACAAAAGGATTTTACAAGGGACCACGTAAAACTTTCGAGGTCGATGGGTTGGTCATTGAGCAGCAAAACTCACTACAAGCTACTCTAGGTGAAACGATTGCGTTAAAGGGAGATTTTTCAGGATTACATAGCGCCTATCAACTCACTTTGGTCGACGACTATAAAATACATGCGCTTTCCTATACGGTAAGCGATGATAAAAAATCTCTATCTTTCGTACTCCCCCTATCTTTGGAGTCTGTACACGGTAGCACCGTTCAGATAGGCTACGAAAAATTTAAACCCTCCTATGGCACCATAAGTAAAACGCTGGCCAATGTTCGTATTCTGGGGAGCATTAACCCTCCAACGAAAAAAAATTACGACCTCAACGAACCACTATTGTTGACGGGCAGCGCTTTACCCTATTCTTGGACAGACGACCAAAGCTTGCAGGTACTAATCGGTGATGTGAGTATCCCCTATCGACGTGAAATTAAACTTGGAGACATTCCTGGTTTGAAAGGGAATCGACTTCGGCTAGGATTTAAAAATGGTAGAGATTCCGTTATATTTCCGGACCCGATTGAATTGAACCAGCCAGACCCTTCCCTGCTTCGGTTTAATCGTTATATCATCCACCCCTTTTCAAGTATTAGAACAAATGATTATAGCTTTTACTCCTATTTTCAGGACAATGGAAAATATTCTTTAGGCGAAACTCCATTAGAACGCGGTCCTACCAGCGGTATGTCCCACACTTTCTGGGTAGGTGACATTCCAGAGGGAAAGCATCACTTTTCAGCTGTCAATGATCTGTTTACATTAACTGTTGCTAAACCAATAGAAGTGCGAAATCTTGTATGGAATACGACAGACAAAAACAAAGGACATCTAGGAGAACAAGTCATTTTACAAGGAACTTTCATAGAAGGGTTCGAATACCAAGTAAATTTAGAGGGCGAGATCATAGGCAGTTTTTTCGGAAAAAACAACGAATTATCTATTGAATTATCGCCTTCGTTTATCGGAAAAAAACAAATGAAAATAGGATATTACGTCGGACAAGGTACAACGCTTCATTCATTTGAAAAGAGTGTCTTGATAGAGACGCTGCCTTTCCAAATAGATCTAATGACACCGTTGCAGGGATACCCAGGAGATGTTGTGACACTTGAAGGAAAAGGTATTGGGTATATCAATCATATTCTGGTGGGCGATAAGGTCGTGTATCCCCTATTTGTGAATATCAACAAAGTCCAATTTCCTGCACCAGATATTCCGAGTAAAGGCAAGGTGCGTGTCACGCTGGATATGCTGAATGAGCTTTACCCCGTAGAAGCTTTGTTTGAAATATTATAATTAGCCTGCTATCTTAATGAAAAATATACTTTTAACCGTTCCTTTTCTTTTATTATTGATCTGCTGTAAAAAAGTAGAGGAGGTACACATCGCCCATCAGCCGCTCCTGCTGGAGACTACTCCAATATCCGATGTCACCACAAATGCAGTTACCTTGAATGGTAAGATTAATCAGCGTAACCATGAGAAAATAATAGATGTCGGTTTTCTTCTGTACGAAATATCAGAGCGCCCTACTACACCGAAAGAGATCAGTGTGGGTTCAGAAACCTTTGAAGCAGGCAGCATAGCATATACCTACACATCCGAAATACCATTCCAACCCATGGCATCATACGCATATCTATTCTATGTCCGAACAGAAAGCGGCTTTTATAAAGGTGAATCGGTACATTTTCAAATAGACGACTTCCGTGTTGAGACACTAGAAAAACAGAAAGCGACCTTAGGATCAACCATCCATATCCAGGGAGACTTTACGTCTTTGGAAGATGGTTTCAAAGTCTTCACTGATCAAACCAACTTGGCATTCACACTGAGCGAAGATAAACATACTTTATACCTAAAGCTACCGGAACAAGGTTACATCCATGGCAACGTGGTAGAGATTGCGCTTCAATGGCAATCAAAAAACTGGACTTATCCCTATACACGATCTTTGGGAAGCGTAGAAATCGTAGCTACACTGGATCCGCTCGACAAGATTGCATATGGTCTAAGCGATCCTATACGTCTAACCGGGAAAGGGCTACCAACATATGCCTATCAAAACTTTTACCTGTTGGTCGATGGCGAGGCTGTGCCCTACTCCAACCCATTTTACATCCGAAACGTGGACATATTGCGAGGCTCGTCTTTCCGGCTCGGGTACTATAATGGGGTAGATAGCATTTACTTTGATGATCCAATAACCTTAATACCTCCAACTGCTGATTTGGCTAAGTTCAATGCCCGTCAGGTTCATCCAGGAGATGTGCTAACCGTCAACGGCTTAGATAGATACCGTTATTTCAACAATAAAATTGAAGGGCTGGCACTAGGTCAGTATCCTGTCCAGATTGCTTACCAAAACTACGACGTCCTGTATATATCAGTGGGCGACACACCTGAAGGTGTGTATCCTTTAATTGTGAAAAGTCCCTACTACACTTACACCAGTACCGAAAAAATCGAGGTAAAAAAATTCTACTGGGAAAAAGCTAATATAAACAAAGTTTACTACGATGACGTCGTTACGCTTCGTGGCAGTTTTATCGCGTCGCGCAGCTATCGCGTACAGTTCACCGGTAGTTCTCAACATAGTTTTTACTTCCCAGCCAAAAATGGAGAACTCCAGATGAAGGTACCTTTCCTGCCCTCCGGCCATTATACTTTTAAAGTGGATTACTATGATGATTTCAATTCCCACCATGTTATAGGCACAGAACAGGACATGGAAATTTTGCATCCTATCATGGAGGATTTCTCGCCAAGATACGGATATCCTGGAGATCTTATTACCGTAAAAGGCAAAGGTCTCGCGCAGGCAAATCACCTTTTGGTCGACGGAAAATGGGTGTATACAATGCATTTGGACAACGGTGACATCCAATTTATGGTTCCCGGCTTTTTGCCCGCAGGAAAAGTCGCCATCAGCGCCGAATTCTCTAATTTCAAAATTACTGCAGACCAATTATTAGAAATCAAATAACAAACATGAAGACGCTAAAAGCTGTTAAATTTTTCATTGTGTTGGCTTTATGTACGCTGATCGGTGCATACTCCTGTAAGAAAGAAGAAAAGCTTATACACGATTCTAAACCTATTGAAATCAAAACCTTACCCGTATCCAACCTAAGTTCGGTAAACGCCACTTTAAGTGCCGAAATAGTACATCTGAACGACGAAGATATCAGAGAATATGGTTTCATATTCTATATCAATACCCATGACAGTATTATCTTCCGCATGGATACGAAGGCAAAACCAGGCTTATTCACGTTTGACTATCGGCCCACTACACCCTTCAAGATCAAAGGATATTATGGTTATCGTGCTTATTTAAAGACAGATCATGGCGAATACAGCGGAACTTCGATGGCTTTCGCCCTGAACACGCTCGGTTTAAACAATTACGGAACGTTACAGGCAACACTTGGCGAGGAAATCGTGCTACACGGTGATTTCGCCCAAATCGAAGAAGACCATCAACTCTGGTTAGGCTATCCTATTCAACATACGGTTCCCTTTCAGATTGATGCTGATCAGAAGACATTAACTTTTAAAATGCCCCTTACTATCCAGAACAATTATAATCCCGTCCCGTTACAGCTACAACAACGAGGACAGCTAATCCATCATTTTGCATCCATTATGGTACTGCCCACACTCAACCCACCAGCAGCAGGACCGCATTATTATTCCGATCCAATTAGGCTCACCGCGGTGGGGCTGCCAGAATACATACAAACCAATTTTCGGGTAATCATTGGTGATAAGTTTCTTCCTTACCAATCGACCTACCACCCGTATGAATTAGGTATCAGCGGAGATGCTTACCGTATCGGCTATTATAACGGACGCGATACTGTAATTTTTGACCAGCCGTGGCAATTGATACATCCTGATACAGAGGCTATTGATTTTTTTCCAAAAATTGTGCATCCTAAAACCGTCATCACTGCCGGTGGTATTAATTTTTATAAACACTACGTCTATAATTTTAGCGAAACAACTATAGGTAACATCGCTACGTTCGCTTCCGCGGGCGACAATAGTTTCGAACGTGAAATATACGTCCCCGATTTACCTTCCGGTCAATACGATATAACAATGAAAACCCCTATGTATCAACCGCAAACCCTTAAGCAAAAAATAACAGTCACCGAACTAAAAATAACCGATGTCGATTTGGGTGAAGGGTATTTTAATGACCCAATCGTTATTAAAGGGAACTTTCTTCCCGAGCAAGATTACATTGTGCGGATTGGCGAACGGGAAGCCTTTAAGGGAAAAGCTTTAGACGGCGAGTTACGTTCTGAGCTTCCCTTTATGGAGCTGGGCAATTTCACCGTGTTTATAGGCTATCTCAGTCAGCAAATGGATATGTATATTGCGAACAAGGACCACACTATCCAGATGAAAGGAGGTACTATCGATAGTTTTTACCCTAAAAAAGGTTATCCCGGAGATATCATTACGATTAAGGGCAAAGGCCTACGATCGAGCCATTTCGGTTTCTCGATCGGAACTTCAGGAGCAAATATCGTGTACAGAAAAGACGGAGAAGCAAAGATCATGGTGCCTAACACCGATAGAAAAGGCCCGCACCGTCTAAGCATGGGCGCATTTAACGATTGGATTTTTTCCGATGAATACTTCGAAGTGCTTTAATCCCCCCTTTTTTTAGAAAAGGGAGATCATCCCCTATCATCCCCCTTTTCACCTTCCGATAAAACATCAAAAAAAACCTTCACAAGCGTTTCAACACCGATTTTAGCAAGAATCCCATCTTGCCATTTAAACGCTTATTCCTCACCTTTTCGATTTCATCTTCTCTCCAGGAGCTATAAACCTACACCTTCCTGCCTGATATCATCCCCTGCACCACCTCTATTTTGAGCGACCTTTGAATTGTAGACACTGAACAATGGTCTTGACCAGCGCTCAAAGAAAGTAAAACAATGAAAAAGAAAACAACATATATCACCCTAATCAGCATCGCACTGCTATTGCTCTGGATTCCGGTAAGCTTAGATAAGCTCCTTCATTTCGAGACATTCAAAGCCGGTATACTCCGCCAACCGTTTTCGGACACCTTGGGCCAGGTGTTGATCTACTTGCTGCTTCCTTTAGAGATATTGGTCGTAGGGTTAATCGTTAGCAGTCGTTTTCGGTTGTTGGGTTTTGGGCTGTCATCGCTCTTGATGGCAGCCTTTACCGGCTACATCGGCATTGCTCTACTGGACGCATGGGAGAAACTTCCCTGTGGCTGTGGCTCGGTGATCAGCGGTATGAGCTGGATGCAACACTTCTGGTTCAATCTGTTTTTTCTTGCCCTCAGCATCTGGGGCTATTATTTACAACGAGGTTTACATCGAAACAGCGGCTCCAGGCCAGCCGTTGTGGAGGGCTTGTCGGCCAAAAGACAACATACAAACATCTTTATAAACATTCTAAATCAAATCCGATGAAAAAATTCATCATCAAAAATGCAATGGCTTTAGTGGCTTTAGCCATTGCTGGTACTACATTAATGTCGTTTGGGTTGGAGAAAATAAATACTACACAACCGGCCTCTGTAAGATTTCAGTTCAATGACACGCCAAATGGCGAATCCAGTCCAAGTAATTGGCAACACGCACCCTCCGCTGCTTGTGACGAAGAAAACAACCAAGCGTGTGTCATTGAAGTTTCATCAGACTTAGTCACTGATGTTGGGGGTAACTTATTTATTGACCCAAGCAAATTACAATCTCAGTACGGTAGTCCCAATTTACCAATGACGAGTGATGTAAACGGTACACGTCCAACCCCAGGCCCAATTTATGAGCTTATAGAGAATAAGGAATAATGACCAGAATGGCCTTCAATTGTTGAGGGCCATTCTAATATTGATTCTGTTCAATATTACTATTTTGTGTTACATCTAAAGGGATTGGCATTGCATATCGGGTATCATTTGGCGCAATTATGATCTCTTTCCCATTCACAATCCTCCTGAGCTCTATATTACGGCCTTCGGCATTCAAGCGTTTAATATCGGCAAACCTTATCCCCCGCATCAACAGTTCTTTTCTTCTTTCTTCCAAGACAAAAGAAAGCGCAGCTTCTTGAGGCATCAATGGAGTCGGTTCATAAGAATCGTATTTGAATCGATTCATTAATACTTCATCAATCAAATTTAAACCTTCCTCAACCTGGCCTTGACGAATCTTACATTCCGCTAAGGTCAAAAGAAGTTCCGCGGTTGTCAACCCCGTAAAACATAAATTCACACTTTCTATGTACATACCTTTAAAGCGATATCCATTACCCTGCGGGAGAAAATAAGCTTGCTTTCGCAAATCGTCGTTATGATAAGTATTATATAAGATCGAATCTATTCTGCCGTTGTTCGGATGTGCAACCGATGTCGTATTAACACCAATTGCACTGTAAAAAACAACTTCATTAAAATATTTTTCCGAAAACGGCAAGTTACTTGCTAAGTTTAAGCCCACATCGTTAAAATTCAGCACTTCCCGGTTAATAGCGAGTGCAGAATCGGCAAACAACGCCGCATGATCGTACTCTCTTTTGACCAAATGTATTCTCGCTAATAGTCCGTATGCCGCTGCTTGTGACGGTCTCAGTGGAACTTCGACCTGTCTAGGCAATAAACGGACAGCTTTTCTTAAATCTGCTTCAATATGATCATAACTTTCTCTCAAGCTACTTCTAAAAGATGGCACATTGAAATCAGAAGTTGTGCGTATGACAATCCCCGGTTCTTCATCGGCAGCGTCACGATCATAGGCTTTTGCAAAGGTCGTCACTAGCCAGTAATTGGCATGCGCGCGAAAAAACAATGCCGCTCCGTAAGTTTCTTCCCAACTTCTCGTATCGGTAATATTAGGCCGTAGTACATCCAAGTTCTCCAGACATAAGTTAGCATTAAAAACTTGAAAATATAAGTTCGCCCAATCATTTGGAAACGTATAATCAACAAGCTCCCACATATACAACATTCGGTCCCGTTCTGTCCGTCCATTGAACGCATTCTCGGGCAAAAAGAAATCGTCCGAGGCAGCTTGGGGAAAAGTTGGTGTTCGTCGATTCATATATTCTGCATCGTCCAAGATCGCCTGTATATCACTAAGCGAGGAACCATCGGAATAAGCGAAATTCTGTTTTTGATCTAAAAAATCTTTACAACCTATTACCGTAAAAAAGGTGACAATTAAAATTATAGCATTACGTTTCTTCATTATTTCTATTTTATTTTAGAATCCTGCGCGCAGGCCTACGGTAAAAACACGTTGTGGCTGAATGGCGTCCGGATCGATTGCAAGTTTTGTTTTTTTCCACAGCACGCCTAAGTTGGAACCATTTACCGAAAGTGTAAGTGTTCTCATTCCCAATCGGGCGGCATAATTATCTTTTAGGCGGTAGGCTAAGTTTATAAACTGCAAGCGGATATTATCGGCTCTTTCAACAGTAGTTTCCGACGACAGGTAATACGTGTCCCGCATTTGATTGTTCGGATAAACCATGGATGGTACATCTGTGATTCGCTCATCACCTTCTTTTTGCCAACGATCCGCAAACTCAGCATGTCCATTTCCCTGCGTATACAGGCTGCTATAGTTTATGCCTCCCCTTCTGAAATAATACCCCAATCTGAATGATATGTTGAAATCCAGCGAGAAACCTTTCCAATGCAATCCATTCGACAAATTTCCAAAAACCACTGGTTGCGCAGCTCCTGAGAATACGAGACTGTCAACATGCATCGGTAGCACATTTATCAGCGCGTTGTAGTCTATGCTCTTTTCCTCGCCTAAAAAACCTTGCGGGTTCCCCCTATTGTCCAAACCTGCCCATCGATAGCTTTGAATCCCATATACCGGTTTGCCAACTACAGGGGATACTGCACTTCCACTAGTAGGCCTGTAAACGACCCCTTCGGGATGGTAATATT
The DNA here is from genome assembly GCF_014692505.1 of Sphingobacterium arenae. Lineage (GTDB taxonomy): Bacteria > Bacteroidota > Bacteroidia > Sphingobacteriales > Sphingobacteriaceae > Sphingobacterium > Sphingobacterium arenae. The sequence continues at coordinate 1,064,157 of NZ_JACNYK010000002.1, forward strand.
CAAGCACTTCGTCCCTGTATATATTGAAAAGTAATCCCGGCTGCCATAACCATTCTCCCCACTGTTTTCGAATCTTCATACTTAGGTCTATTCCGTGTCCCTTTATAGATGCAACGTTTCTTTCGATAGTGGAGTTTAGCCCCCAGTTGGTGTAATCGTAAGGAGCAAGACCATAGAGATCATCTCCCCGTTTGTGATAATAATCGGCACTAACATCTACTAAACCGTTTAAGAACGTTAAGTCCAAACCCAAGTTCAACGTGGAGACCTGCTCCCACCGTAAGGACGGATTGTTTATAGTCGTCACCCTACCTGCACGGTAGTAGTTTAGCTGCGGTCTGGGCGAATAAAAATTCACAACGGGGTGCGCACTCTTTGCTGGATTCACATTTCCGCTCTTACCGTATGTCGCCCGGAATTTAGCGCGTTGCACATTCCAATGTTCCATAAAATGCTCTTTATGGAGATTCCATGCGATTCCAATAGACCACAATGGTTTCCATTTGTCATTCGTTGAAAGACCAAAAATGTTTGCAGCATCCCTACGAAAACTCCCTGTAATATAATAACGCTCATTGAGACCGTATGACGCATTGCCAAAAACCGATACAAATCGATTGATATTGCGTCTCAGTCCGTTCTGATAAGGCAAAAGCCCCTGTCCACCCGTTATCTGCGGATAGTTTTTTGTAACATCTACCATCGTCGAAGTTAAGGGATCTATGCGATAGCCGTACCGTGTACCACTTTCCAAACGGTTTTCGACCTCCTGTATATCCCATCCACCATAGATGTTAATCTCATGAGCCGCCCATTGATGGACGAAGTCGGTGGCCATTCGGATGTTATAAGCCGTTACATCCATTTGCTGCCAGTTTTGAACGCCTCCCTCGGGTACTGCGCTGATTATATTCCCGTCGCTTCCGATTTGACTATACAGGTTTATTAAATCACGCGCGTAATAACTGTCTTCCAGATAACGTCGTTCTGTATCCGCTGTCTGTGATTGCCTTTGGTATTTTACTGATACCCCCACTTTATCCGTGACCTGATAACGCAGACCTACATTTGCTATAAATTCTCTTCGTTTCACGGTTTCTGGAGAATTTTCCCAGTCCGACATTGGAAAATACCGCCAGTCCAAAAGCCGTCCGTTTCCAATCGTGTCAATAAATTCCGGCCGGTATTTGTGTGCTACGGCAAGTTCGTTACCCCACATATCAAAAAGTGGGATGTAAGGTACTGTTCGGTTTGCTATCCTAAACGAATTCATATCGGGCTTTCCCGAACGGGAAACGTTATCGGTAAAATAAGCTCCCAAGTCCAAACGTAGCGAATTGGTGATATTGATCGAATTGTCCAATTTGATGTTCAGTCTATCATTTTTCTGTGAAAGATGCCCCATTGTCCTATCCAAATTTATTCCCGCATTGAATGTATTTATCCTCCCACCTCCACGAATTGACGCACCATACCGTTGAGTAACACTGTTCTCGTACACCATATCGCGATAAGTTCTACGCAAATCCACATCTTTCAACGAGTTGATCGCCATTGTAGAATCTTGTTTAGAAATTAATCCCTCTTTTGTCTGGACAAATATTTCCAACGCTGGAGAAAATGCTGCTTGGGTATAAGGATTTAGCATAATGTCAAAATCATAAAAGCCGTTCCTGTACAGCATCTGCTCAACATCGATATAGTCTGCCGAGGAAATTCGGGGTTCAAAGAACGGATCAGGCTTCATCTCGATCAAGACGTTGGTATTTACATCAACCGACAATGGTTGTCCTGCCTTTCCCTTTTTAGAAGTTAGGACAATCACTCCATTTCCCGCGCGTGCACCCCATATCGCCGTAGCGGCAGCATCTTTGAGAATAGTAATCGATTCGATATCGTTTGGATTGATATTATTAATATCTCCTGGATAAGGAAAATCGTCCAAAATAATCAGCACATCCTGCGGGCCATTTAATGTACTATTTCCTCGCACCTTTATGGGATTCAATGTTTCTGCCTTGTTCGGCTCAAATGATACGCCACTGCTCATACCCTCTATCCTATCCAAGATATTCGTGCCCGTCTGTAGATTTAATTGCTCCGAGGATAAGTGTTCGTACGAACCTGTCGCATGTTCCTTATTAATTTTTTGATATCCGGTATTTATAACGACCTCTTCTATTTCTTCCGTCCGCCTTTCCAGTGTCGTCCTTAAATTTTGAACATCTTCACGAAGCGGAATGATCTTATCCCGAAACCCGACATGCGACATGGTTATCGTATCTGGATAGCTGATTACCTCTATTTTGTAAAATCCGCTGCCATCCGTCCGCGTGTATGCCTCAGCTTGAGACAAAAAAATGGATACACCTTCTATCGCCTCTCCGTTTTTGCCGGTCACATTACCAGAGACATAGCCTACTTGGGCCCAAACACTCACACTGGTGAGCGTAAGGATAACAACAAAAATTGTTCTGAACATAACATAACCTACCCTTTGATATCCGCAACCTTAAACACTTCAATATCGCCCACCCGCTCTTCCACAAGTAGACCTGCTTCTTCAAGAATCCTTTTTAGCGTTTGCATATCTAGTTGGTTTTCGGGTAATTCTATAGATATTGGAGGATCATCTCCTTTCGCCCTTTGTTCAAGAACCAACGGAATATCTGCTATATAATTTAATCGCATGACCGCTTCACTCAGCTTCATATCTCGACGAGCATTTCTTTTATCTTTCTGTCCATCTGATCTAATCTCTCTCTTCGTGAGGTCGTCACGGGTAGTAATTACCCAATAGGGTCTTCGTTCCATTGTTTCGATGACAGTTAGCTGCGTATACCGTTCGATATCATCCCGGATAAGCTTATGAACCGCCTCGTTCTGTTTCTGCGGGACGATCAGTTCGTAACAAAACCGCAGCTGGGTGTCTCCATCATTAAGATCTAAAACAATAGAATTTATATCTACCCTATTATCCGGTGTACCAGCCAGAGCCGGCCATGCTATTTTTAAGAGGTTTAGGACGGACTGGTTTAAAGCGTAAAATCTCGTACCTCCGTTATATTTTTTCCATCCCACCGTTCTGCCGATTCCTTTTATCTCATCGATAAAGATAGATCTATACCGAAAACTACCCTCGCTGGCTCCATTTCCATTCACCAATAAAGGCATATTGGGCTCAAAATCAACATCATCTTCTTTTGTAACCAGATCAAGCAGCTCACCATTTAAATAATTCGCTATTTGAATACTGTCCATTTCGGAAGAAGAACTGGTACTCAATACCTTTCCGTCATTGCCAATCCAGACGATATGTGGTACGAAACGATGGGGAAAATATGCATTCAATTCTAGGGAGTTCAAGGACGACGGCACTCGGAAATTTAACACTGACTTGTTCAAAACCGCGTTAACTTTCTCTCGGGAATCTCTGTAGTAGCTGTTACAAAGCAAAATCGCTACATCTTCTTTAAATTCGGCATTGAGATCTCCAACTTTGTCGAAGGAAGCTATACAGCTTCCACAGCCCGTATTCCAAAAATCTAATATTATCAGTTTCTTATTGCGATAATCGTTCAGCGTGATCGTATCCTTACCGTCAGGGTGATTTACCACCTGCAAAGGTAGATTCCACAATTCCTCGGGTATGGTATCCCCTATCTGTAATGGTTTGATTTCGGATTGCCCTTCGGCAGTCCGCGATTCCGCGGACTGCGCCCAGGCTGTTGATAGATTAAACAACATGAAACAAAGGAGTCCATAAAGGAGGACTCCTTTGTTCTTCAAGGCCATCACGGGAAATGATCTCCTTGAAAAACAAAGCCATACCGCCATAAATGGCATGGCTTTGTTCTTTGATGTCATTAAAGATAATAATTTCCTTGAAAAACAGCGTAATCCTCTCAAACAAAGGATTACTTTGTTCTTCATTGCCTCTACCCCTACTACTCTCCTACTTTTACTATACGGCTGATCTACGCCAGAGGTACATGTGTTTAGTGGATCTTTAGTAGGTCTCCAGTACCTTTCTAGTACTTCTCTAGTACCTTTTCGGTACACTCCCCGTACACTAACAGTACACTCGCGGTACATTAACGGTAGCTCAGCTATTTTACGCAAAAGTTGCGTAAATAGTACTATATCCTTACTGCATCTATACTTGATCCTCGCTTTAAGTGTGCCTAAAAAACGGCAAGAAACCCACCTGTTTCTTCGGGTACTGTTCGGGTGTCCTTCGGACGCGCTTCGAGTCCGCTTCGGGACTGGTTCGGGACACCTTCGGTACTCCTTCGGGTGAGCTTCGGGTGTTGTTCGGGTACTACCCGAACAGCACTCGAACACTTCCCAAACAGCACCCGAACAAGTGTCGAACAAATCTCGACTCTGTTTCGACGGATCGTCGGCAACTTGCCGAACGTCCATTTTTCTAGGCATGGCACGCCCATTAGCATAAAATTGCTGCATGTTTTAATCGGTTTTATGATTAGTAATAATTTGAAAATCAGTTAAACCGACCTCTTCTCCTTCCAAAAAAGGAGAAATATGACTAAAATCATTTTGCAGGTTTGGAAAGTAAACGCTATTTTTATTGTGCTACGAACTTAAATGCCATTACTGACCGAAGAAACCATGCAAAAAATAGTGCATATTTTATCAGAGGTCGGTAAAGCAGAAAACATAGGGTGAAATGTGTCCATTGGGACGACTGGGCGAAGTAAGGCCTCATTTGCGTTTGCAGGCGTGCCTTGCCCCTCACCTTTTGCTAACTGCAATGGCTTTTTATTCGGGTGCGGCGATAACGTTCTTTATTTGTTGTTTACGGGAATGGTGAAGCGGCACCTTTTTGAGGTGGCTTTGGGTAGTGATGTTTGGGTTAAAATTCGTTCGTTTCATAATCTTGAAGTTTATGTAGAACGATGACACTGAAGGCCTAAGGAAACTATGGTAAAAACCAAAGGGTGAACCTTAAAGCTTCCGACCTGGCATCGCCAAACGCCAACCTAACCGAAGTTAGGGTTCCCCGAAAGACTGACATAAGGTTCACCCTCTGGTAATGTGTACAAATATACAGATTACGCAGAGATATGGCGAACCTACGGTCATCTCGTGGGAATTTTGGCGATTTCGGTACGAGAGTGACGTCGTTGCTAAGTAGACTTTTCAGTCTACGTTAGATATCGCTATCAACTAATTACTAAGCAAATATAGTAAACACTTTACAAAATATCAAAATTAAATTATAAAATGTGTATTCATGAGTTGGGAAATTGAGTTATCTAAATTAATAGAGAAAGGTGGATACTCACATATTGAGATATATGCTAAGACAAATATCCCTGTCGCTACAATAAGCAATATCAGTAATAAAAAGCACAAGTATCTCACCTGTGAACAGTTTATACTATTCAAACTCCTTTTCGAAGAAACACATCAAGGACTTCTAAACAAGCTCTTCGGAAAAGACGCTTTTAGTAAAGTTAAGACGGTAGAAAAGGATGGAGAATTAACAAAAATGGGATTGTATTTTAGGGATAAGTACCAGTATGAAGTTTTTCCGAAAAAGAAACTAGTAGATTCTACAGACATAAAATCGAGTAGGATTGATTACTTATTTACTAACTCTTTTGAAAATATAAGAATAGATGAAATTACAAAACTTGAATTAGCATCTGGTGAAAAGATCGGCACTTTTTCCAAGTTATTTTTTTCTCACGTCCAATTAAACTCTGAAAAAGAATATGAAAGATTATTAAGGGAACAAAGAAAGAAAAATATTGAGGCTAACGAAAGACGAAAAAAGACTGGGAAATAAAAAGTGAGTATTGAGGTCACGGATTGTGGCCTCCTAAGTAAGATAATTATTACCATATTTAACAAATAAGTTTATGTCACTAACTGATTTTTTTAGAATCAATTTACCTTATGGAATGAAGAAGAATTCTTCGGGAGAATGGTTTGCCTTTAATAGAGAATATGTACCTCTCGGTTGGAATTCAACAAGAAATTCAGAAAATATGTACCAAGAAAAGCCATATTCCGAACATCCTATTCACACAAAGTTCAAAGGATTAACAGATAAAGCTATTTTAAACATTATTACTGATATGGATGCTATTAAAAAAAATGAAGATGGTGAGATTGAATGTATTTTCTTTTATAATGACAGAACCATCCCTCAATCACACACAGAATTCTGGAATGAATACTTTGAAAAAATTAAAGCTTTCTCAAAGCTTGAAATAGATCAATAAACAGCATATTTGTATGGACCAAATATGACCTAAATAGTAAATATATTCAACAGTAAAAAACTACTATGTCTGAGAAAATTAATGCAATAATATATTCTGATGGATTATTTTCTAAATATCAGTATTCGGATTTCGAGCAAGAAGAATTGGACATCTTGTTTGACTGTCACCGTAAAATAAAATACACTTTAGATCTCTTCTGCCCTATTTGCAAAAGAGAAAGTGTGTTTTTTCCAATAATGGACGAAGATAATTATCTCTATCAGCAGACATATGTAAATAGTGGATTAGGTCATGATAACCCCTTCAGAAGAAAAGATTCTCCGAAAGAGAACAACCATTGGCTATCTAACCTCAATATCATTGTTCGCGAATTCGAGTGTAGCAGAGAAAAAACAAAAAATCAACACAACTTCGTGGTAGTCTTTAAGTTTTTTAATGGTCATTTTTTAAAAATAGCACAATCTCCTTCTGTCGCCGATCTAACCAATAGACATTTGGAAAGATATAAAAAGCTAGACAACAACATTTTTTTAGAACTCAGTAAAGGACAGGGGCTATTTTCTCATGGTATCGGAGTCGGATCATTTGTATATCTAAGAAGAATAATTGAAAATTATATTGTAAAACCGGAACTAAACAAACTAATTACCAAAGGAGAAATAACCGAAGATGAATTATCTAGAAAGGACTTCAAAGAAAAGCTAAACTTACTGGAAGGTGACATTTCTGATTTTTTGCTAAAGAACAAGAAAATTTATTCCGTATTGAGCAAGGGAATCCATGAGCTATCTGAAGAAGAGTGTAGAAGCATGTATCCAATTGTTGAGACGTGCATCGAAATAATTCTTGACGAACAAATAGAATTGAAAGAAAAACTAAAGAAAAAAGCAGAAGTTTCTAAACAGCTTAACCAACTTGGCTAAATTTTTCAAAGGTAAATAAACAGACTAAAATCTTTGAAGTCACAGATAATGACTCCAATATTGTCAGTTAGTAAATTTAAGGGCCGATATCATCCAGAATACAATGAAAGAGCAAGCGCAATTTAAAGAAATAACAGATGAAATAATCAAGGATACTTATAGCAGATTAAAATCATTTGTGTATTATGACAATTTCAACTTAGCATTAAGAATCAGGCTTGCAAGATTTGAGAGTGACGGAAATGTAACTCAAAAACTATCACAACTTCGGCAAGAACTTAATGAGTATCTAAAGGGTAGTAATCTGAATAGTAGGATTACTAAAATGATTACCCAAATAGGGTATTTTACTGTCCCGAAGAGCTTCGAAAACGATTCAAATTCTCATAAAGTCAATGGCATATTAATAAGCAATACAGGAGCTAATAATCATGACAAATATATTCTACGTAAATCCACAATCCTTATAGACTGCGAAATAGAATTACATATCATCGCAACTTTATGGATTGTATTAGAAGGTGTTCATTTAGTTAATAAAATAGGAAAAGATAGCTACGGCTATCATATCCAATTAAAGGAAGGCACAACAGAGATTGATGGAAAAAAACGTCTGTTTTCAAAATATTTTGACAAATACCAAGAATGGAGAGATAAAGGAATCCGCGCAGCTAAAAAGCAGATAGAAGATGGAAACGACGTACTATTGGTTTCACTAGATATCAAAAATTTTTTTCATTCTGTCCATGTAGATTTCAGGCAATTAAAAAAGGACTTGAACTGTTCTGAAAAATCATTAACATCAATAATTGAAAAAATATGCTTCAAACACACCCAGATAGTTAATGAAATCACTGGCGACAAGCACCCTTTAAAAAAACCTCTTCTTCCAATTGGGTTGGTTTCTTCGGGAATCATTGCCAACTGGTTGTTAAGTGATTTTGACAAGTCCATCAAAGACAAAATGGCACCAGTATATTACGGAAGGTATGTAGATGACATCTTTATTGTTTTGAGTAATGTTAAACCGGATTTTAACAATCCTAAACAGGACAATTCCAACACTAAAGATATAACGGAATGGATTCGTGATCGTTTTTTCTATGACAACAAGCCGTTAAACCTAAAAAAAACAGAGTCTGATAATGGAAATGATGCACCTTATGTATTTGAATTAAACGAGAATATGTGTAATGGTTTGACGATACAAACAAAAAAATTAAAACTATTTTACTTTTCGCCAGATTGGCCTTTAGCAATGCTAAACAAATTTGAAAAAACACTGGAAGAAAACAGTAGTGCATTTTGGTTTCTTCCAGATGAAGAGAAAATGGAGGACAGTCTTGACGATAAGGCATACGATATGCACTACGAAGACACTATTAATAAATTCAGGAGCGTGTCTGATGTTAAAGCTAGCAAATACGGAGCTTCCGTATTCCTCGCAAAAAGAATTAAATTATCAACGTTACATTTAAATTCTACAGACGAAAAATTAGCAAAAGAGGTTTTTCGATTTTTCAATGGTGTTGCCACATTGTCTCTTTATAATATGTGGGAAAAGGTTTTCACCTATCTAGTTGTGACTAAAGACCTCCGCTCGATTAAAAAACTACACAAGGATATTGTAAAAGCTATAAACAAAATCTCATATACTGGCAATGGTATTGAGCAAATAAAAACAAATCTGAATGATTATCTTGACTATTGTCTGTCCCTCGCTTTTTCGCATTATCCAGAGCTTTATGATAAATTATCAAAACACGATAAATTACTGGGCGAACGTCGCTTAGTAATCAAAGAAAATATCAAATCACTGAGGAAATCATTGCTTACTCGACACCATTACTTACCGTTCCCACCTTTTGTCTTGACCCGTTATTATACCGAACAAGAAACGAACCTAATTGGCGATGTTGATTTATTGGAAATTTTGTTCAAAGACAATGAAAATACATTAGAATTAGATGAGAGTTTAAAAACGGAAAACTGGCGAATTCCTAGATGGATACATTTACAGGAAATTTGCCTGTTAAAAATAGCAACTGCAATAAAAAACCATACGAATAAAATAGACCTGTTGCTATTCCATCATTTTGTTCGTACGGAAAACAACGAAAAGATTGAAGAAATATACACAAAAGAATGTATCTCCTTATTTAATGAACTCAATAACACCAGCCTCTACGATTTAGCTACGACCATAGAACATAAACGGTATTCGGAAACATTTGAATCCAAAAAGACTTCCCGAATAGCCACTGACATTGTTAGTATAAAAGATGACACGAAAAATGAGGACTTAAAGCTGACTATTGGTGTATCAAACGTAAAAGTTCATCTGTCTCATATTACGGAAGCTATAAATAAAAAATCAATTCTTTCAAGGAAAAAAAGGGAAACACACATAAAACTTTTAAACGAAGCTACATCAGAAAGACTCGATTTACTTTTACTCCCAGAAACATTTGTACCGTTCGAGTGGTTATTTGCTTACGCCGATGAAGCAAGGAGGAAACAACGTGCTTTTATCTTTGGCTTGGAGCACTTCACGGTTAACAATAAGTGCTATAATCTCGCAACAACCATACTACCCATCAAATCAGGAAAAATAAAAGAATGTTTCATCGTACCTCGGCTAAAAAACCATTATTCACCAAATGAAATTGATGCAATAGAAAGTATAGGGAAAGAGGTGCCAAAAACTACTCCAAATGCTTACCACCTCTTTAAATGGAGAGGATTTCAATTCACACTATATAATTGTTATGAACTAACCAATGTAGTGCACAGAAGTATCTTTGGATCCGAGCTTGATATGCTTTTCGCAGTCGAATACAATAAGGATGTAAACTATTTCAGCAATATAGCAGAATCGACCTGCAGAGATTTACATTGTTATTATATACAAGCAAATACTTCTGACTATGGCGACTCAAGAATAGTACAACCTACAGAATCAGTCATTATGAACCCTATCCGGATAAAAGGTGGTGAGAACAATGTGATATTGAAATACAAGCTGGATGTGAAAAGCCTCCGTCAATTTCAGAACAAACGTATGCCATACCAACGAAATGACAAATCTTTCAAATCCACTCCCCCTGACTATGATCACAAGAAAGTAAACGGCCGGGGAACATAAAAAGTTTTTTCTATCTTAAATCTGCTATCATGACAAAAAAATCCATCTAGGTTAAGGTCAGTAACCCTATTGTACTCAAGATATAAATATTGCATAGATCACAATATAAAGTCGGCCCTAATTGCCAGCTAATTCGGAATACTGTCCCAATTATTTCAGAAGTCATCGATACAAACAAACGGCTTCATTTCGGAGGTCATTGATCCACTTTCCATAAAACTGCATAACTTTAAATCTAAAAGATAAAAAAAACCCTATATTTGTCCCTAGCCTATGAGGGCAATAGTCCCGCAAAGATGGCGAATGGCTTTGAGAGATTCATGCGCTGGATTGGCAAGATAATTGTCTTTACCATTTGGATGAACTCAATCCCATGCTCGGTGAAACACACGGTTACTTGTAGGTTTGGGTTATCCATAACTGTGGAGTGGCAACCTTTAAGGGGCAGGGAGGCGCCGGCTGAAACTATTTTCAAAAAATTTGGAAAAGTCCTCAAAAAAGGTATCTTTGGAGAGAGACCATACACAATTCGAGAAAATGAGAGCTAAAAAACAAGAAGAGACGACTTTCCAATAGCGGAGGTTGTTTCAGTCAACGACAAGCGTGAGGGCAATAGTCCCGCAAAGATGGCGAATGGCTTTGAGAGATTCATGCGCTGGATTGGCAAGATAATTGTCTTTACCATTTGGATGAACTCAATCACATGATTTATGAATGCAAACCTACAAGGATCGATTGTTGATTCAATTTGATTTGGACCCACACTCATACATTTAATGACTCTTCTAAAAAAAATATCCGAAATCAGCTTTTTGCACAATGCATGGACAAAGCTAAATAGATCGAATAAAAACTCAAAAGGCTTTTCAAACATTACTATTGCAGACTTTGATCGAAAACTGAACGAAAATATAAAGCAGATCAGTGATGAACTTATTTCGGAACAGTTCCAATTCTCTAAAATTAAAGGTGCAACAATAAAGAAACAGGATGGTGGACAGCGACCTCTGAGGATACCAGAAATAAAAGATCGAGTCGTCTTAAAAGCTATTGCCATTGTTTTAGAGGATGAATTAAGCGATAAATTTAACTTGTATAATCCTTATAGTTTTGCCTATCAAAAAGGAAAGAGTATAGCGCAAGCAATCTCCCGAATGAGACACTATTACAATGAAGGTTATCAAACTATATTAGAGGCCGATATTGTAAAATTTTTCGATAATGTCGATAGGAATAAATTACTAGAGACTATTAAAACTAATATTAGTGACCCCTCTTTAAATAACCTTCTGGATGAAGCTTTAAACCAAGAAATCGCAAACATTAAAGAATTACAGAATAGAGGTATATATGAAGATCTTTTTAAAAGTACAGAAAACGGCATACCACAAGGTAACCCATTGTCTCCCTTGCTTGCTAATATTTACTTATCCTCCTTCGATGCACTAGCATCTACTAAAGATTTAAAATTAATCCGGTATGCGGATGATTTTATAATTTTATGTAAATCTTACGAGGAGGCAAAGCGAGCCTATTTGATCTCGAAAAGCGAAATTGAAGGAAATCTAGGGCTAGACCTTTATTCTTTAGTCGAAGATAGAAAGGAACAAGCACGTCGCAAATGTAGTAAAATATTAAATGTCAAAAACCAGAAATTCAGTTTTTTAAGTATTAGATTTGACGGAACGAAGACATGGGTAGAAGAGGCAAAGTTTGAAGAGTTTTTATCCAAAATTGAAAGAATTTGTATTCCAAATACTTCAACTATAGACCTAAGTCTGTTAGATAGTCTTGTGAGGCTAAGAAATCTATTAGAAGGATGGATCGCTGCATATCATTTTGCGGACATCGATTTTCAAGCAAAAGCAGCAGATGCATTTGTAAACGTTTATCTGTATAGACTATTTTCTCGACACAACTTTCAACTGAACAAAAAATACCTGATAAACACTAAGCTCTATAGAAAAGGATATAAACCACTTGGCATAAGCAATAAACAACGACAGCACAGTGGGGTGCCTTTTTGCTCAGACATTTTAAAAAGAATTCGTGGCACGGACATAAAAAGATAAACCCGTTATAAATATCTCCAGATATTATTCCCAGTTATCGCATGACAGAAACAAGAATTTACAAAGATCTTCTTTGCTAGGGATTCAGATCATTAGAAAATTGGTGGATAAAACCGCTTATTTAAAATAATTCCCTATATTTAACCATACAATTAACCCGACGAATCAACACGGCATAAAATTTGAAATTAAAAATTTAAATAGTTGTACCTTTGCACTTATACATTTGTATAAGTTGCTATAAGAACATTCAACAAACATGAGTCAACAAGATTACATAAAAGACATTGCACGATTCGGGTTGGAAAACGACCAGGAGAAGCTATTGTCTACGTTGACCGAATTTATCGAACATAACAAGAATAGTAAAAAGATTAACTTTGCCCTGCAATTGCAGTCTTTGCTAAAAGACAACTTGCGCAAGCAACAAAATAGCCCTTTGCAAAAAGTAGGATCACCCTCGCACTATCAAAATCTGCAAGACCGCGAGACGGACGAACTCATCCTAGAGAAACTGACTTCAGATTATACGTTGGATAATCTCGTATGTACTGATTTTGCCAAAGATAAACTTGTCAATTTTCTAGAAGAGCACCGTAATAGTGCGCTGCTATCTAAATATCAGCTTCCGATATCCAACAAACTACTGTTATATGGCCCATCGGGATGTGGTAAGACCTTGGCGTCTTATGTCATCGCTGGGGAATTACAAAAGATGATGATAGTCGTCAATCTTGGCGCTATTGTATCGTCCAAATTGGGCGAAACCAGTAAAAACTTGGCCAAGATTTTCCGGAAAGCCGCACAGGAAGACTGTATAATTTTTATAGACGAGTTTGACTCGTTAGGTAAAGTCCGCGACTATAGCCAAGATCACGGCGAAATGAAGCGTGTGGTCAATACGATCCTACAACTCTTTGATTACCTACCGCAGAGCAGTATGGTGATCTGTGCGACCAACCAAAAGGATATGCTGGATGATGCGCTATTACGCCGATTTGACTTAGCAATTTCGTTAGAGTTGCCGGATCAACAACAGATACATAAATTGATTCAGCTCGTTTTAAAGGAAGGTCAGTTTTCTTTTGACCGGAAAGTATCGATGAAACAGCTGATAGACGGCGCGCAGGGCCTCTCCTACTATAGTATCCAGAAGACATTGATCAATGCAATAAAGCGTAGTCTCTTTGCACAGAAAAATATGCGGGAACTGAAGCCCAAAATCAATACGCAGATATGGAAAGATTTGCTGATTGAAGAAAAAGAAGCCTTGGCTACTAAATAAGCCCAGGCTTTTTTATGATGCTTCTGCTTCGAGGTCTTGGTCGGCAGTCAAGATATTTTCAACTTCATTTATAGCAATCATCTCGTCATATAGTCTTCCCGTTACTTTTTTCTTGTTGACCGTCTCTTCAACCGCTATCGCTATAGAGAACTTATTATCTTTTTTATATGAAACGTCTTCCCCAGGTCTCAGCTGCGGATGGGTAAGGCAATGTATGCCTATTTTAAACACGCCGCTCTCATCTATCAATTCCTTAGCGTTTACGACAAAACTAATTTTCTGTACATTGGAAAAGGGATTAGGCTTTTCCTTAAATCTACAATTTTGGCTCCACAATGTTAAGCTACCTTTTAATTTAGACTTTACTTCTTCTTCTTTTTTCAGTATATCATTCCCTAGATGATTTCTAAAGAAACCAAAGCCGATCAATACCGGACAATATCCCAATTGACTATCCTTGACAGGAAGAAACTGATAACACAAGGTGGCTGTCACTTTCAGTAGTCCGTGCGTTTTCCCCAGTTTCTCTGTTATTAAATATTCAGGAAAATTGAGTGGAATTATTTTGAGCTCTCCGCTATCTATTATGTCTTCAACAATAAAGTTAATTCTATTGCTATCAGAATATAGTACGTCATTGCCGTTTAGGCATCCATGACCAATCAACATCTTTTTATTTTCCTTCAGTTCTTCGACCAGTTTATCTGAACAATGATTGAGCATCAGCGCTTTTATAGACGAAGCCAGGAGATCTGGATAACGCTTTTGAATTCGGACGGCCGCATTAGCCGCTAAAGGAGTGGCAAAACTAGTCCCTATGCTTTGATAAAAACTTTCTGTAGAATCTGCTGAAAGTAGCAACATACTCCCTTCGCCTATATCTGTTAAGCTATTATTCCGATAACAATAGTCACCTCCCGCCATCACAAGATCGGGCTTAAAAAGGGTTTTATTGATCTTGGCCTTCTTTTTTAAGAGTTCATAACGATAATGTCCCTTTCTACTGTAAATGGTAGGGTATTCTTTTCCATTAGAAATGCCTACATAATCTCCATGCCTAAGAGAATCGGCACATGCCCCTACGGTAACATTATTCAGTGATTCCGCGGGACTACAAAGGTTGGCTTCCTCATTTTCGAAATAACGAAGGTCATAGCCATTTGTTCTAAGTATAGCATTCGCGTTATTACCTGACGAAATAAACACCAAGCAATCATTTTCGAACGAGAATTTATCGAGTGCATAGGCATAGCTTGAATAGTGCTCATTGTATTTTCTGTTTTGGGAGAAATTAATAGTCAGCGTAAATATTTTGATCTGCGGATAACTACGTTTGGCTTCTCTTAGAATTTCTAAAACGCGGGCAATCGATATGAACGAGCTTGCCGCATCTGTAATTTTAATCGGCAGTAATTGACAGTCAGGCGTTAAAACGCCACGATATTCGCGTAACACCGCTTCAGATCCAAGTGCCGCCAATGCGGCTACGGTTGTCCCATGCCCTCTTCCTCGATCTACATTATCCTCAATGACAGAGGTCGTCGTCAAATTAAGACGCTCGTCTACTACAATCAATTTTGCCAGCGGGGTGTTAATGCTAATCCCTGAATCAATGATTCCGACCAGTGGGAGATTCGGCATATCTGCTACTTCAAACCCGTAATCTCGCTGAGGGATATTGAAAACCGAAGGCTTGATAAGAGTCGCTCTACCTGATGTAACCTGAAGCACAATATCGAAATTATTGACTATTTCAGTTAAGTCGAGCGCGTCTGTGCTATATATTTCAACGATGCCTATTTCCCGATTAATAATATGAGTTATGGCTCTCTGTTGAAGATAATCCTCTAATTTTACAAGGATTGCCTCTAGTCCATTATTATGAACCATAAGGTCTGCCAATTTAAAAATGAACACACCTTCTTTATCGGTGGTCAACACTATATCAGAAGTCGTCAACAGCTCAAAATCTTGTATATAATGGATAAGTTTAGAGTATGAGCGCCCAGCATGATCATCAGCATTCTTGATCACGGATTCAATAGATTGTAAAAAATTGCTAAACTTATCTGTTTCTGTTACAGCAAATAAAATAGTGGTTCCGAAATTACTAACTTCAACAACCTCAAGACCAAACTGCTCATACCATTTGGCAAAATAATCATGGACTGCGAACTGTCCCCAAAAATTGATACGAATATAATCGATATGCATAGGCACATCCAGCGAATTGTTTCTATTTGATAGCCTTTGGTTTCTGTCTTTTCCAAACTTTACATATGACGAACGAAGATTTTTCCCAATGGCAACAGAATCATTCCGATCGTTCGTATGACCGTCGTCATCTTCTTTGTCTCCAAAACCGTAGTTGTATTTCATAGAGACACTTTTTTCCTTCTGAATACGTGTATTTAGTAAAACGTGTGGTTTTTTCATATTTAGAAACAGCTGGTTTATATTCCTTGATTTACTGGTTATTACGAATATAGATAAATATCTTGCTTTTTGCAATGTTTTGAACAAAAGACACCATTAGTTTAGTTGATTTTAGTTTCTAATATCTTTTGCAAGAAGAATTATCCTCCATTTATGTAAAATCCATCAGATAATACCTTTCATCCTTTGGCACTCCATGAATTCGATCAGTTGATTTTCGCAGAGTGTCTGTTAATTAAAGCTCTACAGTAAAATGACCTCTGCTCAACAGCGATAGCAAGTTTTCTAGCACCCATTTCGAGAACCATATCTATAAGATTGACAAGCTTACGGAGTTCAGTATTTACACCCTCACTTACACCCGTTACAAGCATACCACTCACACCTTCGTTTAAACCATCACTCACACCCTCACCTATTCCAAGCCCAGGGAATTCAAGCATTAGATAAGCGTCATCTTCTTTTCAAACAGAACCAGACAAACCACAACCCTTACAGTGTTAACCATACAGCGCGTACCGTTACCTAGCATTTCAGTAAGATTATCTAAGTTCATCTAAATTTTTTTTTCTTTCAAATTTTTAGATAAACTTAAAAAACTAAAAAACAACAAATTAACGATAAACCAACTTCAAATGTTTATCTAAACTTATTTCTCTTTCACATTTTTAGATAAACTTAGAATCAGTATGAGCAGGTTTTTTTAGATTGGTTATGAGTAAAGAAAAAGTATTCTCAATTTTTTGAGAGGTGATCCCGTAACGTTTCCGTTAAATAATAACCTCCAGTCTGTGTAGCGTCCCCCCTAAACTCGACAAGGCCACCTTTACGGAGTTGCTGCATGTAGCGTTCGAGTGTTCGTTGACTACCCAGGTTTGTATCAGCGGTATAATCTGCAATATTTTTTCCTTCGTCACTCCAAATAGCCTTGATGAGTACGACTAGTTTTCGTTTTAACGCTTTTGTTGCGCCGTCAATCGCACCGTCATTTTGACCAAACTCCTGCTGTGCTATATACTCCTTATTGATAAACTGCACTTGAAACTTAGTATACACACCTTCCACATGCGTAGATTTTGTTAAGACCTTGTTCGGATGTTATTCGCATGTTGTTCGGAAGATTACCGGCATTCTACCGGTAAGTTACCGAGGGTTTACCGTGTTGCGCACGGTAAATCCTCGGTAAATACACGGTAAATTATCGTTGAACGGGCGAACAGAGTCCGAACAGTGTATAAACAAAGGTTAAATAGCATTCGAAGAGACGTTAGAAACTCTATAGCTTTTCGTTGAGTCCCTCATTAACCAGCAAGGATGCGACGTCGGCATATGAAAAAACAGCGACGGCGTGTATCTTTCTGTTTAGTGCATGCACAAATGAGGGATTCATCGCATACAATAAAAGTTTATTGTTACCTTTATTGGTATAATGAATTATGAACGATCAATTAAGTTATGCCTAAAATCAAAAAAGAACTAAAACCGCAACAAAAGTAAAGAAGGCAATCACGAAACAATTCAATATATTGCAGATAAATGGAAATTAGTATAGATAAACTCAGGTACCCTATTGGGAAATTTTTAAAACCGGAAATCATAACTTCCCAAACGCTTATGCAGTGGATAGATAGTATCGAAAGCTTTCCAGAGAGATTAAATAAAGAAGTAAGCGGTTTAACAGAAAGAGAACTACACAAGCAGTACCGACCTGAGGGATGGACTATAAAACAGCTCGTACATCATTGTGCAGACAGTCATATGAATAGTTTCATCCGGTTCAAATTGGCGTTGACTGAGGAGACACCGATCATAAAGCCTTATTTTGAAAATCTTTGGGCTGCGCTTCCCGATGCAAATCAATTACCAACAACCAGTTCGCTCGATTTATTAAGCGGTCTCCATAGACGATGGACATCATTATTAAAATCACTTTCGGCAGAAGATCTCAAAAGGCAATTCATACACCCGGAAACAAACGAACGGACTTCACTAGAAACAAACATAGGTATTTATGCTTGGCACGGCAATCACCATCTTGCCCATATCGTAAATGCAAAAAAATCTGACGACGCAACCGAATAGACAAGCGGAAATCGAGCGCTTCCTCGCCTAATATTTTCTTGTATGACTAAAAATGCTAAACTCATCATAATCACGATCAGTATCATCACGTTAATAGCTTTGTTTCCTATTTCAATAACAACTTTTGCTTACGGAATGGGCAGTTATGCCGCGACATGGCTTTATATGGGACTTTATCCCACATTAATAGTAGCGATATTCTTAGCCATCAGAAACGTCAATCCTGTATATTATCTCTTGTATTTCATCGCGCTCACCTATCCATCTTATTTCTTAAAGACGTCGAGAAATATTTAATGTTCGATATTCGCTCTGAATCCCTTCTGTATGTATTATTTTTGCCTTTCATAGGCACTGTGGCCTTGCTAGCTTTGATACCACATTATCTTGTAAGAGCTAAGAAATTCTCAAAATACGTTACTTACACGGCTATATTACTTTCGTGTTTCATTTTCTTCCTCCCTATCATCAGGGGATTTGACGGACAATACACACATCACCTTTTTATTGATGCGGAAATTACTGCACAGGGAACGGTGATCTTGGAATGTCGTCCTCACTTCGGCGATTCCAGATCGTTTATCCTCGTGTCCGAATCACCCGAATTAGCAGAAGCGATTAAGACGCATGCTGAATATTTTAAGGGAAGTTATTTCATACATGATGCCGTATTCCAAAGCAACTATCGGTTTGAGAAGCTTCAGTCTGTCGAGCTCTTGAAAATAGGTTCTAAACGATTGGTTAATGATTATAGCTGGACAACAGACAAGCTCCAAGGCACTACAGCGCTTTTGATTCCGTAGATTCTCGCTAGAAGCTTTTCACCGGTTGAGCAGGTTTCGCTAATTATGAAATCGATATGAAGAAAGGTCTTTCAATATTTCTGAAAACGGTTTCATTATCGAACATAAAGATAACAAAACGAATTATTCCAATAAATGAAGAAAAGCTATTCCTCGTTTTGTTATCCTAAACTGCTGTTTGGAACTCTTTGGCACTATTATGAGGATATTAGAGGAAAATGCGCGATTATACTACTTTAAAGAAGCCTCAGAACAAAACTGGGGCGCAAGACAATTGGAACGTAATATCAATACCTTATATTACCAGCGTCTCCTATCCTCGCAAAACCCTTAACCTGTGGAAGATGAAATGCAGGAGAATACACAAAGACCTTCGCTTCGAACGAACTTTTGATAGGATTTGACAAAAATTCACAAGATTTGATAAAAATCAACCGCTAAACCGTCATTTTGTACATGTACATAGCGTCTACCGCAATGTAGTTCACGGCTTTGTCACGGTACATAGACCACTTGTCAGAGAACATAGCCAACAAGTCACCTTACATAATCGATAAATCAGGGAACATAGCGCCGCAGTCCCGGAACATGATCAACAAGTCAAGCGACAAAGCCGATATGTAACTTACAGGCATCACAAACGCAGCGTACATAGCCGACATGTCAAGGGACAATGCATGTATGTACCGTGACATTAAGCATAACGCATCCGACATAACAGGTAAGTTACGGTACATAACGGTTATGTCACGTGTACGCAGGTCGATGTACATGTACATAGCCTCAGACTACCCAGGTTCGTATCAGCTGTATAATCTGCAATATTTTTTCCTTCGTCACTCCAAATAGCCTTAATGAGTACGGCTAGTTTTCGTTTTAATGCTTTCGTTGCACCGTCAATTGCACCGTCATTTTCGACGGACTCTTGCTCTGCCATATACTCCTTATTGATAAACTGCACTTGAAACTTAGTATACACACCTTCCACGTGCGTAGATTTTGTTAAGACCTTATTCGGATGTTATTCGCATGTTGTTCGGAAGATTACCGGCATTCTACCGGTAAGTTACCGAGGATCTACCGTGTTGCGTACGGTAAATCCTCGGTAAATACACGGTAAATAATCATTGAACGGGCGAACAGAGTCCGAACAGTGTATAAACAAAGGTTAAATAGCATTCGAAGAGACGGTAACCTATTGGGAAATTTTTTAAGCCGGAAATCATAACTTCCAAAACGCTTATGCAGTGGATAGATAGTCCAGTATCCCGAATTAGCTGGACCAGTGACGTCCGTTATAGACATCAACAAATTTCACATCTTTAATGCTTATCCATTTATTTATCGGTGACAGTTTTCAAGACGGTATTTTAAGACGCTAGTAAATCTCTATTTAATATTTCGTTCGTTATTTCAGACAAAATCATTATTTTTGTTTGAAATAACAGACTTTTTATGAAAAAGCAACTTGTACTACCCCAGTTTCAAGCTATATTGGAACAAATGGGCGAGAATATCAAACTAGCACGGAAACGCCGTAAATTGACTGCTGTACAGGTAGCGGAGCGAGCAGGTGTTGCACGTTCTACGTTGTATCTTGTCGAAAAAGGAGATACTAGTGTCGCTATGGGTGCATATTTCAATGTATTACGTGTATTAGGTCTGCAAGATGATTTCTTAAAATTAGCAGCAGACGATGTTTTCGGACGTAAACTTCAGGATTTAGATTTGTTGTAAGATGGCGGTAAACAAAACAGATATATACGTTTATGCGGATTGGATAGGTTTATCGCACCCCACATTGGTAGGTGTTTTATCAGCTCATCAAGCAAAGGGACGAAAAGCATTTAGTTTTGAGTATGATAAACAATGGCTAAAGACCAATGCACAACGATTAATCGATCCTGATATTCAATTTTACTCCGGACAACAATTCCCAAATAATAAAGAAAACTTTGGTATTTTTTTGGATAGTATGCCTGATACATGGGGACGTACATTGATGAGGCGTAGAGAAGCTCAACTTGCTCTAGTAAGTGGAACAAAAGCTAAAACCTTATATGATATCGATTTTCTTTTAGGTGTTTATGACGAAACCAGAATGGGGGCTTTTCGTTTCAAACTTGATCCTGATGGTGATTTTTTGGATAATGATACGGAAAAATCAACACCGCCGTGGTCAACAGTTCGTGAATTGCAACAAGCTGTCGTTCATTATGAAAACGATGAAGATAATGAAGCCATTAATAAGTGGTTAAAATTGCTCATTGCCCCAGGTTCATCTTTAGGAGGTGCTAGACCGAAAGCCAATATTCTGGATGAAAACAATGGATTATGGATAGCGAAGTTCCCTTCTAAAAACGATACCATAGATAAAGCTGCATGGGAATTTTTAACCTATAAACTAGCTATCAATGCTGGTGTGGAAATGGCAGAATGTCGCATGGAAAAAGTTAATGGTCAATATCATACTTTCTTCACTAAACGATTTGATAGGATCGGAACAGATCGAATTCATTTTTCATCGGCTATGACCATGACAGGAAATAACGAAGATACAATCAAAGATAATCCAGCAAGCTACTTGGATATCGTTGAATTTATACAAGATAATGGCGACTATGTCGATAAAAACTTGGCTCAATTGTGGCGTAGAATCGTGTTCAATATCGCTGTATCTAATACAGATGACCACTTACGTAATCATGGTTTTATTTTGAATGATGAAGGTTGGATGTTGTCACCAGCTTATGATCTTAATCCCTCTATTGACAAAGATGGTTTAGCTTTGAATATCGATATGCACAATAATGCTTTGGATTTTGATCTAGCAAAAAGTGTAGGTGAATATTTTAGGTTGAATGATCGTCAAATGAACAGCATTATAGCCGAAGTTTTGATTGTTGTGAAGGGATGGGAATCTATATCAAAGCAAATAGGTATTTCAAGAGCTGAGCAAGAGTTGATGAGGTCTGCATTCCGAACAGAAATAGATTAATTTTTTTTGAAATTATCAGCTAAATTGGTCATTTTATAGAGTTTACTGACTACAAAATCCTGTTTGTGGTGTATCCGCCCGATAAACTGTCACTCATTAACCCGAACGGAAGTGCGACGTCGTCGGACGGAAGTAGCACATCGTCGGGCAGAAGTATCACGTCGTCGTACGCCGAAATCGCTTCGGCGCACGACTGTACGCAACTTCCGTTCATCTTTATCGCATCGGTATACGGGAAAGTAATCTCGGCATACGGCGAACTTGTCTCGGCGCATGGGGAAGCGCTGTCCCCTTATGCGGCAAAGTATCGGCGTACGGGGAGATGATGTCGGCGTACGGGGAAATCGTCCCGAAGGACGGAAGTATCACATCGGCGCGCGAAAGAATGGCTTCCCCGTATAGGGAGATTAAACGGTTGACCATCAATATAACTTCCCCATACGGATTGTTCACATCCCCGTACCGCAACACGGTGTCGTTGCCCGGCACACTGTTCAAGTCGTACGACGACATTACGCCGGCGTACGGAAAAATGGCAAATAGTCATTTCTTTACCATTATGTATATGTACATGTGAATGCCCGCACGGCACATCTTTGTTTTGTACCGGAACAACGTGAGCATGTCAGGTGCGTTGTTGATTATGTTATGTAACAAAGTCGTCAACTGCACTGATTTATCGGTTAAGTCATTGTACATAGCCGCAAAGTACGTGGAGGTTAGGGCTATGTATATGCACAAAATGGGAGATTCTATTGCTTTACAATAAAAGTTTATGATTACCTTTACTGGTATAATGAATTATGAACGATACCATTAAGTTATGAGTAAAACCAAAACAGTACTAAAAGCAGCAGCCATAGCGGACGATGTCCTTGCAAACAAAGTATACGAGTTAGGGGACAAAAAGTAATGCTAGACTGGCGGAGTTGTATGGGGTTGAATTCCTGTTCGCTGTTTGCGATTTGCGAACAGAAAACAAATGGAGAGAATCGCGAAAAAACAAAAAGGCCATGACCAAAATATCGAGTTGCTTTTTGAATACATAGACCGTCTGCAAGAGAAGCAGGATAACTCTCCTACTGCGCCAAAAGTAAAAAAGGTAATAGGTTTTAAAGTTGGTGACAAATGAAAATTCCAACCATACACGTATACTGCTCACCGCATCGCTGTTGAATGGGACGAAAATAACGAAACAAAGTCTGGGGTATATATTCCCCGTAGAGACACATCCTTAAAACTGAACACACTTGTTGGAGGCAGAATATTTCCCGGTAAGCATCATTATGCAAAATTCCATGTAGAGGAAAACAACGGTAATTTTCACATTGACTTTAAGAGTTCTGATAACACGCTCATATCCATTGATGCAACCGAAGCCTTACTATTTAAGGAAAGTTCCATTTTTGAAAGTTTGGATAAAGCCTCGGCTTTTTTTGAAGATGGAGATCTCGGATACTCGCCCAACAAAAGAAAATTTGATGGGCTGAGGTTGAAAGCATATACGTGGAAGGTTAAACCACTTGACGTTTCAGCAGTGGAATCTAGCTTCTTTGAAAATGAAGAAATCTTCCCTAAGGGTTCGGTGACGTTTGACAATGCCCTGCTGATGACAAATATTGAACATGAATGGAAAAGTGAGGTTAGTAAATAACAAAGAATATGAAAAAGAGTTATGGTTTTGAGGTATCGTTAAATGGAAAAAAACTAGCGCGAGCCGGAATACCAAAAGATAATTATGTTGTGACCTGCATTATGGACGCCGTACACAGAAAAGACGGCAGCGGATCTTTGCATCTGCATATTGGCGGATTGGATAGCAACGCAGAGCAAAATGTCGGTTGGTTTGGTGAGCAAATTAAAGTTGGTGATAAAATATCGATAGAAGTGATAGACGACCAATTTGATCAACCAACCTCTACAAGCAAAAAATTCTCTGAAGAGGAGATCAGAGAGCAAAAAATGAAACACTATCTTCATCTCAAAGAGGAATTGAAAGATTATTTGGATGAGTAGAATCTAAAGGTTACATCAAAGAAAAAGTACTACTTAACCGCCACGAACCCGAACGGAAATGCAACGTCGTCGGACGGAAGTATCATGTCGTCGTATGTCGACGTCGCTTCGGCGCACGACTGTACGCAACTTCCATTCATCGGTATCGGGTCGGCATACAGGAAAATCATCTCGGCACACGACAAACTCGTCCCGGCACACTGGGAAACTTTGCCCCTGCATGCGGACAAAGTAATGGCATACAGGGTGGTGATGTCGGCGTACGAGGAAATCGTCCCGAAGGACAGAAGTATCACATCGGCGCGCAAAAGAATGGCTTCCCCGAATGGGTAGATTAAACGGTTGACCATCCGTATAACTTCTCCGTACGGATTATTCACATCCCCGTACCACAACAGGGTGTCTATGCCCGGCACACTGTTCAAGTCGTACGACGACGGCACGCCAGCGTGCGGAAAAATGGCAGATAGTTATTTCTTTGCCATTATGTATATCTACATGTGAATGCCTGCACGGCACATCTTTGTTTTGTACCGGAACAACGTGAGCATGTCAGGTGCGTTCTTGATTATGTTATGTGACAAAGTCGTCAACTACATGTTCATTGTGCGCTACCGCAAGGAACATGTTCACACATTGAAGCTAAACGACGTTCAATACATGAATTTACTCGTTATGTCAACGAACAAGTTCACAATGTAACGCGACAAAGCCACCAACTACAGTAACTTGTTGATGATGTCAAGATACATAGCCGATAACTTCATGGAGGTCGGGGCTATGTACATGTACAAAATGGAATGACACTATAAGTCTTTGCTAGCTCTAAAGGTTTATTGAGCTGCTGTTTAAATTCTAAACGTCTACCTTCTAGTTGACTTTTTAGTTTCCATCTCCCATTTAAATTATCTGGTCACCGAATAATCATGTAAGCAAAAATGTTTATATTTGTGCTATGATTAGGCAATTTGAGAAATACAGAGGGATTCATCCGGGGATTGTACTTGATAGAGAATTAAAAAAACGTTCTATCAAACAACGTCCTTTTGCTTTATCTTTAGAGGAACATCCTCAGACGTTTAATGCTATTACCAAGGGTAAAAGAGGTATCAGCACAGCATTAGCATTGAAGATTGAGCGCCAACTTGGGTTGGAAGAAGGTACTTTGGTGATATTGCAAGCCTATTATGATATCCAAAAAATCAAAGAAAAAGAAATCAAAAGGACCCCCGATCTGCATATCCTGAGTAAGGCTTTATTTTGGGATACGGATATTCAACAGATAGATTGGGAACGACAATACAGGGCTGTTATTCAACGTGTTTTTGAGCGAGGAAACGAAAACGATAAAAACGAGATAATTCGCTTTTATGGTGTTGAAAAAGTAAGCCAAGCTTTGCAGGAGTCCAATATCAGAAATCCATATACTATATACAGATCCAATAAAACGACAGACTAATTATGTTATATTATAACACCGTCAATGATCTTTTAAAAAACACATTGATTACGCTAATGGAGTCTTCTGTGTTTGAATCCTTTCGTTTGGTTGGCGGTACAGCATTAAGTCTTCAATTAGGACACCGCTTGTCTGTAGATATAGATTTGTTTAGTGATGCCCCCTATGGCTCTATTGATTTTAAAGCTATTGATGAATTTATAGAAAATACATTTCCCCACCACTATCATTTTTCAAATCTAAATCCGGCAATGGGTAAATCTTATAGTGTGGGTACAGATAAGAACAATGTGGTAAAATTAGATGTGTTTTATTCGGATACTTTTATACAACCTCCTTTGATTGAAGACGGTATTAGAATGGCCACTACCGAAGAAATCATTGCTATGAAAATAGATGTGGTTCAACGTATAGGTCGCAAGAAAGATTTTTGGGATTTGCATGAATTGCTATCCCACGACAATATTTCTACTATGCTTTCTTTGCATCAAGAACGTTATCCTTACACTCATGATGAAGAGCTTATATTGAACAATCTATCCAATTTTGAGCTAGCCGATGATGATTTCGATCCTATCTGTTTAAGAGGGAAGTATTGGGAATTTATAAAGGAGGATATTGTTGATGCAGTAAAAACATATAAGCCTTAATCCGTTATTCCGCAAAAACAGAACTAAAAGCAGTAGCCATAGCGGACGATGTCCTCCTCAATAAGATATACGAGTTTAGGGAACAAAAGGTTAGATAGTGATCTGACGGAGTTATAGACATCCCAGAATAATTTGTACCTTCAAGAACACATATACATAACATGATCAAAGACGCGTCGAACAGCGAACATTATAATTGGGGCAATGCCTGCGACGGATGGCATTTGGTGAACATTTTAAACAAAACTGATCATACGTTGGAATTTTTGGTTATATCAGAGCCGAAATCGCACGGAGATAGGATTGATTTGTAAGGCTACAATAAAAAAGAAAGACAATATGATAACTTCCGCGATTCAAAGATTGGAACAATATATAGCTGAAAAACCGTCTCACTTTCGGCTTTTGGATGAAGCCGAATTGGAATTTAAGCCAACTTTAGAGAAATGGAGTAAAAAGGAAATCTTTGGCCACCTTATCGACAGTGCTACAAACAATCTCACGCGTTTCATAAGCGGTCAATTTGAAGACAACCCTATCATCTTGTATGACCAAGATCAATGGTGCAAACACAATTATTATCAGGTTGCGGACTTTTCTCAAATGATCGCACTTTGGGAAAGCTTAAACAGGCAATTAGTCTTCATCTGGAAACAGTTGTCTTCCGAGGCTTTACAACGGAAGGCTAATGACCATACGCTAGCATTTCTGGCCGAAGATTACGTGAGTCACCTGAAGCATCATTTAAATCAGATAGCGGAATAAGCTATTGCACTTACAGAATACGGCAATGCCTGCTGTTGATGGATCGAGTTCCAGTTGTCGATATATTCAAGATTGCCGCAAAAGGCAGATATCCGGAATATGTAATACTTTCTTGTCTTAGGCGAAGCGCGATTAAAAGCGATTCTCGTACTATTGCACGGATAACAGTTATGCGTATACGATGAGAACAGTAAGATTTTGTATCAACATGAGCCTTGACGGTTACTGTGACCACACCGCTTTCAGTCCTGATGAAGCGGTTTTAGAGTACTTTACTGCCATGATGGACGATGTTGACCTGCTTTTCTTTGGGCGCATCATGTACCAACTTATGTTTCCGTACTGGCGCGAAGTTGCCAGGGATCAGTCTGGCAGCCCCGCAGAAAATCGATTTGCTGAAAAGCTTAGCGCTATGGATAACGTTGTCATTTCCCGATCGTTGGACGTTGTGGGCGAAAACGTTCGTATCGTCCGTAGCGATCCGGCGGGAGAACTTCTGAAATTGAAGCAGCAAGTCGGAAAAACCATTCTGATGGACAGTATCAGCCTGCTTCCCGAAATGATTACCGCAGGTCTTATCGATGAATTTTTTCTTGTTATCCATCCTGTTATTGTGGGTAATGGCAGACATTTGCTAGATACTGGAAGTCTGCATGAGAAAGTTAATCTCAAACTGGTCGATACCATCAAATTTAAATCTGGATCTATAGCGCTCCATTACGTGAAGTCCGGTTTATAAAGTTGATCCCAAAACACTGTCAATTTATGGGAGATATAATGTGCAGTGCAAGTCGTTTACCATTATGTATATGAACAAAATGAGAAACCCATTGCTTTACAATAAAAGTTTATTGTTACCTTTATGGGTATAATGAATTATGAACGAAACCATTAAGTTATGGGTAAAACCAAAACAGAACTAAAAGCAGTAGCCATATAGGAAGAAACTTAGTATATACACCTTCCACATGCGTAGATTTTGTTAAGACCTTATTCGGATGTTATTCGCATGTTGTTCGGAAGATTACCGGCATTCTACCGGTAAGTTACCGGTAAATCATCGTCGAACGGGCGAACAGAGTCCGAATAGTGTATAAACGCAGGCCTAACAGCATTCGAAGAGACGTTGTTTCAGTTTTTGAAATTGTTAAAAACGGATTCTATCCGATTTTATGGAGCAATCGTTGTAAGTCTGTAGCAATACGTAATTCATCAAACAACTTTTTTGATAAACTCAGCGCATGCTGAAAAGCAGCTTTTAAATTGTCTACATCCAGATCGCATGTGGTCAATCTAAATGCGGAATACCAATCTTGATCAATATCTTTCTCTAAACTTTTTGTCGGGCTTTCCCAGTGATTGGTTTGCTGTGTTGCTATTCGGATTAACCAAAGTATATACTTTTGTACGTTGGATAGACTTTGGTAAGCGTGGGCATATTCCTGTCTTTTTATTAAATTGCTTGTTGTCAATAATACATTCAGTAATGAACTACTTAGAAACAGGATATTTTCATTGGTCGTTCGATCTGGCGATGTTGTTTTGATTTGACGAAGTGTTTCTCTCAAAAGTCCATCCTTGTCTATGATATTCATTTCACTAAAATCACTGAAGGATACAAAACCTTCCCACGATTTTATAATGTCAATCTCACTTACAGGCAAGAAATGAAATTCGCCTCGAATCAGGTTTTCAAAAATGGCAACTTCACTTCCGTATTCATTCGTAAAATACAAAGCAGTTGGATAAATCTGATTGACCCACTTTTCGGCGGAAAAATTTTTCTTGCTTTTCAGAAAAATATAAAATTCGATGTCAGAATATTGATCTCCCTCTTTTTTGGTAAATGACCCATACATCAAAATTGCCGAAACATTTTCGTCCTTTTGCGCTATTGACTTGATCGTATCAATCATTTGTAACTGTATCATGGTACTAAATTAAAGAAGATTCGTGATTTTACACTACAAGCTTTTTTCTATCTTTATTGGTATATTAATTATGAATGATAACGACTGTTAAAACATGCCGCAGAATCTGAAATCAAATCCAACTAGACGTCCCGGTAATAGCACTAGGATCTTTTTCAGCTATTGCATAATACGGATTCTATCTAGGAAAATTATACTCCTACTCGGAAAAACATGGCATTAATCATCTATTCAGTTAACTCATATAAATCGGGCTCGGTGTAACCACGTTGTGTATAAGACGCTTTATTCATCTCGAAGTGCATAGTAGTCATATCGTTTAGATATTCGGATAATGGTGACAGGCGATATTCGGTTCGTCGCGTATCTATATCGGCGGAATCAATCAGACCATTTCGAGGTATGGCGCGGCCCGTAGATTCAACTAGGTAGTCCACTTGTGTGCCGAACAGCTGCTTTTTCCCGGCATTCACCTGAACCCGATCAAAAAGATAGGCATAATTTTGTGGGTTGGCATTTTTCTTTTTGACATGAGCGTCCATCTCTTTCAATACTTGTTTTTGAAACTTGGGATCGTGGTCACAATGCTGGACCAACAACCAGAAATGATTCGATCCTTCTTTGCCCACTTCATTGTAGCCAAGATACCCATAGGTCGAGAAATAGCTAGCAATGGTCTTTTGATTGGTCTGAAAGACACTGTCCTTAAAGGCTTGCCACTGCTCGTCTGTGTAATCGCTATATATACCTTTCTTCGGGAAAGCTGCAATTTGGTCTGTCTTGACCATCTCCAGCAAGTTGTTCTGTATTTCAGTTTTTGTCTCTCCAACAATAGGTCGATACGAACGACACCCTAAAATATAGGTAAGGAATAAGATGCCGAAGATTATGCAGTATTTTCTCATCGTCATTATCGCAATTTAGTTTATCTGTTAAATTTAACTAATATTCCAATGCTATCATTATGATTCGTATTTTTTAGCGAGAGTATGTATCATTATCCAAGAAAAAATGTCAATCGACACTTCAGAAAATCGACACTATCCTCATATCTTTAAACTCTGCGTTTGATTATTCCATACTGGAAAATGGCGGTATCCTTTGACAAAAACATTCCTTGATCGAACGGAGGAAGTTAATCATCAGTTACGTTGTTTCTCTGTCAGCTTATATCTCAAATGCGTGGTTAACGCTGAAGGTATGACCTCCACGATCTGGATATCATATTTGTCTTTGTCAATGCCATCAAAGAGTCTAATTCCGCTGTCGAATATAATTTTACTCATAGTTTTTGGATATCTTTTTTCGAAACTAATTTTTTATGGCCAGATTCTACTTATCATATGGCAATAAATTTATAGCATAAAATATTATTACAACGGTAAGGCTGGATTAGAGAAGCAAAAGGAAATTTAGAAAGACGGTATTCCAAAATCTTACTAAAAATCCCCTATTTTGCGCATGCTCAATGCGCCATCGACAATGTAATTAACGGCATTGACATCCATCAATACGCAACAAGCAATGTAGTAAACGGTTTTGACAACCGTCAAAATCAAACGGACACTTGTCAATACGAATTTGTCCATGCACGGAACGTTATATTCTTCCATGTGCCAGCTAAGTACCCTGACAAAACCATTTAAACAATGTAGTATTCGGCTTTGACAGCCGTCAAAATTATCCATGCAGGCAACATATTCATTTTGTTCCCCGGCGAAGTCGATATGTTCCGTGCAGGCACGCGCTTGAACATGCGCAAAGTCACCATGAAATGTCTCTTTGCGGTTTTCCGTATTTCTTCCCAACAGTGTACAAAATGAGAAACTCATTGCTTTACAATAACAAAAACAGATGCCGTAGAGATAGTCAAAATATCCAGTGGTGTATTTTTTGCTAACCTATTTCTGTCTTGAATGCAAACTTCATTAATTCTTGTTCTACTCTTGAAACACCTATTTCTTTCGCAAAAGCTTCCCAACTTTTTACAGAAGCTAACACTTCTTCTATAACGGAGTTCATTTGAGAATCATCCAATCTAAAATATTCACCAACACTTTTAGCCAGTTCAAAATCTAAATCATTATTATGCATATCGATGTTCAAAGCTAAGCCGTCTTTGTCAATAGAGGGATTGAGATCATACGCTGGAGAAAGCTTCCAACCTTCAGTATCCAGTATGAATCCATGATTACGTAGGTGGCCATCTGTATTTGAAACAGCTATGTTGAAGATTATTCTACGCCACAATTGAGCCAAGTTTTCATCGACATTGCACCCATGATCTTGTATGAACTCAACAATATCTAAATAACTTGCAAGTTTATCTTTGATAGTATCTTCATTATTTTCTGTCATGGTCATGGCTGATGAAAAATGAATTCTATCTCCTCATCCTATCCTGTCAAATCGTTTTGTGAAAAAAGTATGATATAATCCATTAAACTGCCATCTTACAACAAATCTAAATCTTGAAGTTTACGTCCGAAAACATCGTCTGCTGCCAATTTCAAAAAATCATCTTGCAGCCCTAAAACACGTAATACATTGAAATATGCTCCAATTGCGACACTAGGATCTCCCTTTTCGACAAGGTATAAAGTAGAACGTGCAATACCAGCTCGCTCCGCAACCTGTACAGCAGTCAACTTACGGCGCTTACGGGCAAGTTTGATATTTTCTCCCATCTGTTCCAATATAACTTGAAACTTCGGTAACACCACTTGTTTTTTCATTAAAATGATTGTTATTTCAGACAAAAAAAATAATTTTGTATGAAATAACGAACAAAAAAATAAAAACTAACTTAATAAAGTCTTCTGTGTGATATCGAAAATGTGGTATAATGAATTATGAACGATACCATTAGGTTATGAGTAAAACCAAAACAGAACTAAAAGCAGTAGCCATAGCAGACGATGTCCTCCTCAATAAGATATACGAGTTTAGGGAACAAAAGGTAATGTTGGATAGTGATCTGGCGGAGATCATTAGAATGGTCCCTTATCTTATCTTGCCTTCGGCATATTTGCAAGCAGGTCTTTGGCCGGAACTTCTTTCACCTCTCCTTCTATCTTCACCACTAAACTTTCACCTTTTAGTGCACTTTCTTCAGCTAGCTTACGCAAAGCTTTTTGCACACCTAGTCGGACACGCTCGGCAAAGGGAAGGGTAGAAATGTTGTCTTTATCCGTTACCATAATAATCTGCATATATTCTTGACCAAATTTCGTCATTTACAACGACTTCTCCAAACTCATCTTTTTGAGCAATAATTTCCGGTGTCAGATCCATGTTGTCGAGTACCAACCATCGCTCACATATAGGAAGATAAATATTCAATAAATTTGATAGACCTCGATGGTACCGACGAACAACAACCTCATCAGGAATATGATGACCTCCCATGGAGACCCTCTTTTTAACTCGCTGAATAGCTAAATCCGGAGACTCCAACCAAAAATATAACAACGTCACGGTGTAACCAAAAGTTTGTGCTTTTTGAACCAATGACTGATAACTTCTGGTGGAGAGAGTGGTTTCAAAAGCAAAATCTGCTCCCTCCTTCATTAGTTCGCTTATCCTTTCGAGCATGATACGACCTGCAGCTAACGCAACCTTATCAGGATTGAATGGCGAAATACCAGCTGCTATGTTGTCTGCATTGACAAATTCTTGACACTCCAATATTTCGGGCAAAACCGTATAGCTAGCGGTTGTTTTACCTGCTCCGTTGCATCCAGAAATAATATAAATATTTGGCATAAGATATTTTCGTTGGACTAAGGTACATAATAGTATTAGAAAACGATAAAATGAAATGGAACTCATCAATACGAGTCAACAAAGCGTTTATCGTTCTTGTCCATTTGCAAAATTGGCTGAATTGACATCCGAAAAATTCTCCCAAGTGAGTATAATTGTCAGTTGGTAATATCTTTTTCCCAAAGTAAACCAAAATCAGAATCCTATAAAAGATCAATATGCTCCGGAATTAGGTAACTGTCGCCCAACGATTGGGGTCAGCTTACTCCGGTGTATTTTACAGTCTCAACTATTCCTAGAGACAAGGAAGGAGTATGAGTACATCTAAATAGTTCAGACGCTCTTTCCCTCCCGTCTCTCTAATTCTATTTCCTTTAACAGGAGTACAACACGGTCCAATAATAACCAACGTCCGTAAGATACGTTCTTTGTCGACATCACAACTGGAAAGATCATAATCCCTATCATCCACAACATTCCAAAATGAAACATTGCTCCTCTCAATTCACGTTCCGTTACAAAAATCGAGCTGGAAATCACCTGTAAATCAGCATTGGTATAACCTAATATCGCAGAAAAAAATATAAACCCGAATAGTATGTTTCGTGCCTGTAATGTTTTCCTTTTCTCCAGTCTCTCTATGAGTAACGTTAGACGTTCGTGCAATATCTCATGTTCTGTTAGATATTCCCTTAATCCTTTCAATTGACATTCTAAAAAGTATTTTCTAAAACTGATATTCTTGGCATCTACTTCTTGCCGTTCTAACCATCGGGTGTCTGCTTTGTTTTCTCTGGTTACCCACCACCATAGATACCCTCCGAATAAACCCACTAAGAGTATAAGCCATAATAACGCCCACTTGCTATTTGAATAATTTGTTGTAACAAAAAACGAACAACAAAACACAATATACGGGATAAAGAGAAACGCAATACCTCGGATCATAAAACGAGTATTAGAGATTCCTTTGACTAAAGCAGCATAGGATAAATTTTTCTTAAAATATTGAAGGATATCGGGCTCTAAAAGAATTAAGTTCATATCGATATTTTTTTGATCGGCGCAAAATACTAAAATGTAAATGTTTTAACCTATCTAAATTATTATCTAAACAAAAAGGAATTCACTGATGGACCTGATCTACGAAACAAATATTTACACGGAACAAATATCGATTCCGATGAAAGTAGTCAAAACGACTATCTAATGTACCTTAGAATCGTGATACTACAGGAATCAAAGAGTAATGGTAATGGCGAAGTGGTCATCGTTACTTTTCATCGGGAGATCTTAAAGAAAATCTATGAAAAAGAACTGCCTTTTTTACTGCAGCAAAGCAAAAAAGCCTCCAATCAGTCGAGCGGAACAATGACTTCCTAATCCAGAAATACATCGAAGGGTTGCGAATATTGCACCATTTTGCTTTATTGTTTCCAAGTTGGTTTGCCTTCTTTATCGAGCATTTCGATAGAAGGATTTCCTAAGCTATCGACTTGTAAAATAATTCTCGGTACTTCGTTATTATCTTTCATCACCAAAGATGCATTTCCATTTTCGGTTATCAGATTTATACGGTTGATGTTGTAACCAGGTTTTCCAGACAAATCTTTGTCGTTAATCATCAAACCAGCTCTAAAGTAGTTGTCTTTTTTGTTGTCCTGTGCCAGTAAACCAATAGCATCTGCATTTTGATAATCAAAAGCTAACGCATTTAGGTTAGTTTCCTCATTGTCGGTTATAGCAAGTCCGCCTCTTTCGTCGCCATTTTTGTCGTAGAATATCAGTCCTGCGGGCGAATAAGCTCTTTTGTAGGTCTTCCCAGCGATAATGGGTTGCGGTATATTGTCTGTGTTGGCAATCACGATACGATTTTCCCCCGATTTATCATTTATATCTATTCTTTCGGCACTGAAATTTTGTCTGTTGTTTAGTAAGAAGTACGCCACGCAAGCCAGCAACAAGATATTGGAAATAAAAAGTGCCGATAGGAGTACTTTTAATGATTTAGAAATTGTTTGCATAATAATAAGTATGGTTTAGTTATGAATAAGGGTTCGTATCAAATGCCTGTGAATACCATTCAGTGGCTTTCTGGATGTCTCCAAATTTGGAAATTGTCGTTCTAGGTCCTAACATTTTTTTATTTTTATTCTTGCCTATTCGTATACTAGGCACCAAAACTCAAATTTAGCAAATAATAGATAAAAGGTTGCAATGTAGCTGCATCAATCCCGTTTCAAATCGCTTAAATAGTGGTGTAATCGTTTTATTACGTATATCAGGTTTATGGTTTCAATATCACACTGCCTGTGGTTTTTCTGGATTCTATATCGGAATGAGCATGGACAGCTTTGTTCAATGGATAAACAAGAGGACTTTCCAAAACAATCTTTCCATTCAGCAACAGATCGAATATTTCGGTTAGTGCTTTACCGCTTTTGTCCTGATACAGCCAATAGTCATTCAGGGCATCAAATGCGAATTTGATATTTCTACTTGCCATCTGCGCTTTATCAATCTCGGGCATCCCCGAAGCCCATCCGTACAAAACGGCACTTCCGCCGTCCTTTAATATAGACGAGGATGTTTCAAAAGTGGATTTACCGATACCATCATACAAAACATCAATACCCTTTCCATGGGTATAAGAATGAACAGCAGTTACCAAATCTTCTGAACTTAAATCAATTACCTGTGTAAAACCTCGTTTTTCCGCAATCTTCTTTTTCGCTTCACTTCCTACCGTTCCGATAACATTTGCTCCCAGAGCTTTTGCCCACTGACTTAGAATACTACCTACACCGCCGGTCATACCATGAATCAGAACTACCTCGGCAGCTTTTAATGCATGACTTTGTTTCAGCAACATATGAACCGTAAGTCCTTTTATCATGACCGAAGCAGCCAAGTCAAATGAAACTTCATGAGGGAGTTTGAATATCTCATTTTGATCGATATTTCTGCATTCGGTATAAGCACCAAATGTTTTATAATAGGCGACCCGATCGCCTACTTTATAATCTACAACCGCGGCACCAACTTCTTTTACTACACCTGCAGCTTCGAATCCAATGATGGCCGGATAACTTTCTACAGGAAAAGAACCATTTCTGTAGAATAGATCGAAAAAGTTTACGCCGATGGATTGTTGCTCAATCTGCACTTCATTCGCTTTGGGACGCGGTAGGTCTACTTGTTGGTATTCCAATACATCCGGTGCTCCGGTTGTCTTTATTTGCACAGAGCCTGTTGTTTTATGATCGTTTTTCATCATGATATATTTTAAATTTCTTTCACAAAATTATCACGTACCGTGCGTATGTGTACTATCACTTTCCTTGAGGGAAGCACTTCCCTCAAGGAAAGTTTTTGTAAATTTGAAGGATGGGAGACAAACTCGTCAACGGCAAAATATCACAAGACTGTATGCAGCACTTCAATTCTGTGAAGGATGCGCTTTATGTTTTGGAGGGTAAATGGAGCGTACTGCTGATTGCGGCGTTGGCCTCCGGTAAAAAACGCTATCTTGAGTTACAGCGCATGATTGAAGGAATCGGCCCAAAGATGTTGTCGAAAGAATTGAGCAAATTAGAATTGAATGGCTTGGTCAGCAGAACGCAACTCGACACCAAACCCATCACCGTTGAATATGAGTTGACAGAATACGGTATGTCATTACAACCAATTATAGATATTATAGGAGAATGGGGAAAAGAACACCGTGAAAAAATCAGGAAAAATTTCCATTAACGGTAATTCTTCTGATTCATATAGTCTCCGTTTTAGATAAATAATGTCTATAACCTATCATATTTTATATTACAATTATAGGCCGAACTTTTCAACAATATAATTTTGAACCTCTCACGAATTAATTACATAGTTAATTAGTCCAATTTTGCTATATAAATTTAAATATAGAAAATATGAGCAAGAGAATTTTAATTACAGGAGCGGCAAGTGGATTTGGAAAAATTGCTGCTTTTGATTTAGCAAAAAAAGGACACAAAGTAATTGCGACAGCACAAGTTTACCCACAAATGAGCGACTTGATAAGAGAAGCCAAAGAGCAAGGGATAGAATTGACTGTGGATAAATTGGATGTAACCAACGCTACAGACATCGCTTACATTACTCGAAAATACGACATTGATATCTTAATCAGCAACGCTGGAATTATGGAAGGTGGTCCAGTTGCAGAACAACCGCTAGATTTAATCCGTTCAATGTTTGATGTAAATGTTTTTGGGGGATTGCAATTGGCACAAGGTTTTATCAAAAAATTCGTTGATGAAAAAAGACCAGGTAAAATTGTTTTCACGACTTCTATGGGCGAATTATGGACCGTTCCTTACGTGGCCGCCTATTGTGCTTCCAAACACGCAATGGGTTCAATTGCTGAAGGCCTGAAAACAGAATTAGCACCATTCAATATCAAGATTGCAACCTGTAACCCGGGTATTTTTGGAACGGGGTTTAACGACCGTGGTGTCGATACAATTTCTCGTTGGTACGATCCGGAAACTAATTTCACACCCTCATCTGCATTCGACGATACTGCCGAAGCTTTGGCAAATCAGCTAGATCCACAATCGATGGCAGAGTGCATAGTCGACGTGGCCTTGGATGAAAATTCAAACTTTAGAAATGTACATCCAAAAGAAACCGAAGATTTTGTAAAACAATTGCAGGCAGACGCTTGGACCGCAAAAAGCTAAATAAAATTCCTGAAGGTGCAGTTCAATAAACTGTGCTTTCTTTTTTTTCATTAATCAAAATTAAAAAAATGAATATGACTTATAGCGAAGCGACGAAAGCGTTGAATGCTTCCGTAGAAAAAGCAAAAACATTAAATATTCCGGTAAGCATCGCAGTGGTAGATGCGGGCGGACATCTGGTGGCATTTGCAAGGTTAGACAGTGTTTTTGGCGTGATAGAATTTGCCGTAAAAAAAGCCAGAACGGCTGTAATGTTTGGTGTAGACAGCGACATAATGGGAACAATCGTTTCCGGAGCAGACATTCACGGATATGGAATGTTGAATTCAAACGA
The DNA here is from genome assembly GCF_014692505.1 of Sphingobacterium arenae. GTDB lineage: Bacteria > Bacteroidota > Bacteroidia > Sphingobacteriales > Sphingobacteriaceae > Sphingobacterium > Sphingobacterium arenae. The sequence goes on from NZ_JACNYK010000002.1 coordinate 1,101,799, forward strand.
GGGATTATTGACCATTGCGGGTGGTGTCGTCATAAAAAACGGAGAAGGCCATATTATCGGAGCGATTGCTTCTTCAGGTGGTTCGCCAGAACAGGATAAAGAAATTGCGAAAGCAGGGACTGTTGGGCTCAATTAAAATTTAGGATATTTGTAGTATGGAAGCAAAGCGTGACATCATTTTTGATAAATTGGCCTATTCCTGCGTTTTTGAAAAGCACAGAGGAAATGAAGAGTTTATTCCCGAGCACTTTTTAGGGTTTCAATTATCGGGAGAAACACACGCTTTTCACGCGGATGGAAATACTGTCATTCCTGAAAACACCGCCGTATTGGTTCGGAAAAACCAATTAATAAGAACGATTAAATATCCTGCAAAATCAGGGAAATACCAATTTTTATCAATTACGTTGGACAAGGAAACATTGCAACAATATGCCTTGGAAAATAAAATTGTGGTTGATAAAAAATACGTAGGCAAACAGAAATTATTTTTTGAGCCGGATGATTTTCTGCAAAATTATTTCATTTCATTAGCTCCATACATCAATAAGAAAAAAGAAGCAACGCCAAGATTGGCAGATTTAAAAATCAGGGAAGCAATAGAATTATTACTCGAATGTAACCCTGATTTTAAACAAATCCTATTCGATTTTTCTGAGCCTTATAAAATGGATTTGGAAGAATTCATGAACCTAAATTATATGTTCAATGTTTCGGTAGCATCTTTCGCAAAGCTTACTGGCAGAAGTCTTTCTGGCTTTAAACGAGATTTTACCAGAACATTTGATACGACACCAAAAAAATGGTTACTGGCAAGACGTTTGGACGAAGCCCATTATTTAATCAAGCACAAACAACAAAAACCGACCAATTTTTATCTAGATTTAGGCTTTGAAAACCTATCTCATTTTTATTACGCGTTCAAACAGAAGTTTGGAACAACAACAACTGAAATATAACAGAACTATGGAATTTTTACAACAACTGCATAACTGGACAAAGGGGGAAGTAACACAAGGGCGAGGGATGCTCGCATTTGCCATACTTCTGCTACCAGTCATTGTAATAGTCATCAAGAACACTCAAACTTTACAAAAAGGAATGACAATACCCATTATTCTTTTATTCGCTGTACAGGTTGGTTATGGAAGCTATCTGTTAGTTTCAAGAACCAAGCAAAAAGAACAAACTGAAAAGCAATTCCAACAAAACCAACAACAAGTTATTACTGCCGAGCTATCCAAAGCAGAAAATGATAGCAGAACTTATACAGCACTAAAATGTGCCTGGGGAGCATTGACAGCTGTATCTGTAATTGGGTATTTTGCGTTCTCAAATGATTATTACAAAGGTCTTTCCCTAGGGTTTGCAGGAATGTTTCTAGCCTTGTTGTATACTGATACACTTCTCCATCAAAGATTAAGTTTATATATGCAATATCTTCAAAAACTTGCTGAGTCGAAATAGTGAAATATTATTTTCTTTTGGTCAAACTCCTGCTCTGCTATATACTTCCTTATTGATAAACTGCATGTGAAACTTAGTATAAGACACAGTTTTCGTTGAGCTCATCATTAACCCGAACGGAAGTGCGACGACGGCATATGGAAAAACAACGACGGCGCGTATCTTCCTGTTTACGTGCATGCACAAAATGAGGGATTCATTGCGTACAATAAAAGTTTATTGTTAACTTTATTGGTATAATGAATTATGAACGAAACCATTAAGTTATGAGTAAATCCAAAACAGAAGTAAAAGCAGTAACTATAGCGGACGATGTCCTCGCCAACAAAATATATGAGTTTAGGGGACAAAAGGTAATGTTGGATAGCGATCTTGCAGAATTGTATGGCGTCGAGACTAAACAGCTCAAAAGACAAGTCCGAAGAAACATAGATCGTTTTCCAGAAGATTTCATGTTTAAGCTTACGAAGCAAGAGTTACAAATCTTAAGGAGCCAATTTGGCACCTTAAGACATGCCGCAGAATCTGAAATCAAATCCTACTAGACAATGTATCTTATAAAACGAACAGATTCAAACAGCTTAGATTTTTATAGATTAGTCGTCGAACCTGATAAAAATCTCGCCATTAAGAACTACGGACGGTACGCGGGTGTGGACAGCAGTATTTGTTTTGAAAAGGCATTATAAAAATAACTATGGCAAATTGTTACTGGAATCCACTAACCAAAATAGGTTTTCGCTTTTCTTTCATTTTTATCTTATCTTTTATTCTTGTAATGAATAATGGAGCCTTTCCATTATTTAATTATATAAATAGGCCAATCGTGCAATTAATGCATGAATTTACACCCTGGTTCGCAAAAAATGTGCTGTATTATAGCTATGACTATTCCATCTTTACGAACGGTAGTGGCGACACTTCTTACGATTGGATAACTTTACTCATCCTTTTCCTCGGGGCAATCATCGGCACTATAATTTGGTCTATTGCGGATAGGAAACGAAAAAGCTACGTTACATGCTATTATTGGTTAACAACGTTTATTCGCTATTACATTGGTTTCATGTTGATAAATTACGGCATGATAAAGCTGGTTCATGGCCAGATGCCTCCTCCCGGTCTAGATCGATTGATGCAGCCCTTAGGCGAATTTTCTCCCATGGGATTAGCTTGGACTTACTTTGGATACTCAAAAGGATACAACATTTTTGTCGGAATCGTGGAAATTCTAGCAGGGTTTCTCTTATTCCGGAAAACAGTGGTTTTAGGTGCTTTAATAACCATGGCGGTCAGTCTCAATATCATGACAACCAATTATTTTTTTGATGTGCCCGTCAAAATGGTTTCTACTGCGTTGTTTCTATTATCTTTATTTTTACTGTTACCGCACATCAAACCTTTATTTAATTTCATCATACTCGGAAAATCTGTTCGGTTAAAATCTATCGGGAAACCAAAGTTTACCAAGGCCTGGAAAAACAAAATACTTGTTGTAATCAAAATAACGGTAATAGGTTTTTTCGTTGTACAACAAATCTCCGGTCTATTGAATAGACAGAAATTAATCGATCATTACACCAAAAAATCACCCTTATATGGGATATATTTGATCGAGAGCAGTAAGGAGATACGCAAAACTATACCAGATGACTGGAAATCGATCGTTTTCGAATACGAAGGGCATGCCACTATCAGAGATATGTATTACAAAAAGAAGACAATAACTCCTGTTGTCGATTCTACCGAGAACAAGATATCGTTAAATAACTATACGTTTGATTATGCTGTCCTGGAAAATGGTGATGTCCTTCTAACCAAACCATTCAGTGATCGCACGGAGGAAGTCAAATTAATTAAACAGGACCCAGAGGCCTTTGAATTAATGCAACGGAAGTTTAATTGGATACAGGAGTATCCGTACAACCGATAAGAAACCGAAAAGTTCACCATATAAAGTTTTTCAAAAAATTGCATCTTTGTGTTGTTTTTCGATTTAAGGCAGATGGAACAATCCGAACAAGAAACATTAAAAAGAAGCAAAGAAATTACCGAAAACTACTTTCAGTTTTTGGATAAACATATTGCAGATGTGGTTGTGGGAACTGTTGACCAATTTATGGAAATCAACCAAATTGCAAGTGAATTATTTATTTCGCACCAGCATTTGACAGACACTATCCAAAAAGAAACTGGAAATCACCCTTGCCATTTTTACGACCTCAAAATTCTCGATGAAGCAAAAAAAATGCTCTTACAAACAGATAGATCCATTGCAGAAATCGCAAAAACACTCACTTACGACCCTTCCAATTTTTCAAAATTCTTCAAGAAATTTGTAGGACAACCACCTGGGCAATTCAGAAAGGAAAACAAAAAATAAAAGTTCCGAAAAGTTCACCACGAAATAAACACAAAGTCTTGCCACCTTTACAATATCAATTTGTAAAATATTTAAAATCAAATCAAATGGCAAGAAACGATTTAAAAGGAAAAGTAGTTTTAATTGCAGGTGGTGCAAAAAACTTAGGCGGTTTATTGAGCCGTGATTTTGCGAACAAAGGAGCAAAAGTAGCTATTCATTACAATAGTGAAAGTACAAAAGCAGATGCTGAAAAAACTTTGGCAGACATTACAAACGCAGGTGGAGAAGCATTTTTATATCAAGCAGATTTGACAGATGTAAAAAACATTACCAAACTTTTTGATGCTACCATCGAAAAATTCGGAGGTGTTGATATAGCAATAAATACCGTAGGTAAAGTGCTAAAAAAACCATTTGTTGATACAACCGAAGAAGAGTACGACAGTATGAGCGACATTAATGCAAAAGTGGCATATTTCTTCATTCAGGAAGCAGGGAAAAAACTGAACGAAAACGGTAAAATCAACACGATTGTAACTTCATTATTGGCAGCATTTACAGGTTATTATTCAACTTATGCAGGAGCAAAAGCTCCAGTAGAACATTTTACCAGAGCCGCTTCCAAAGAATTTGGTTCACGTGGAATATCAGTAACAGCGGTTGCTCCAGGACCGATGGATACACCATTTTTCTACGGACAAGAAAGTGATGACGCAGTGGCTTACCACAAACAGGCTTCTGATTTAGGTGGATTGACCGACATCAAAGACATTGCTCCATTGGTTGAGTTTTTAGTAACTGACGGCTGGTGGATTACTGGACAAACCATTTTTGCAAACGGTGGTTATACAACGAGATAATAAAGGAAGTAAGACCATGATATTAAAAATAATCAACGCTGTTTTAATACTTTTTGCCGTGTTTATGGGTACAAAGCACGGTTGGAATATGCTGACTGCAAAACCCGAAATGCTAGAAATGTTCGGCAAATGGAATTTTAGTAAAAATGCTGTTGTCATCAATGGAGCAGTAACATTACTGGCCTCGGTTTTGATATTGTTTCCCAAAACATTCGTGTGGGGAAATTTCCTAATGGCAGCAGGAATATTGATGATTATTTGTCTGCAATTACTGAACAGAGATCTGAAAGGTATGGCGATAGAAATACCTTTTTTGTTGCTTAATCTCGTTATTATTTATTTGCAATACCCTTTAAAAAGCAATTAAAATGGCTTATTACAAATTATTTTTCATCTCACTGTTTATTTCTTCTGTACTTACTGCGTGTGGTCAGGTAAACAGTGACAAAAGAAATGAAAACAACACTTTAAATTCTAAACAAATGCAAGACGAAATTTTATTAAAACCTGTAAAATCTTTGATTGGAGCTATGGAAGTGGAAAATGCCGAACTTATCAGAGCACAGTTTTCAGAAAAGGCAACCCAAGCATATGGTTCTGACGGAAAAATGAAAACACCCGAAGAAACCAAAAAGTGGATAGAAAGCGACATCATCAGGCGTCAAGGCAAAGTTGCAAATCCCCAGTACAGTATAATCAGTGAAAATGAAGTTGTTGTAAAAGGTCAATATTCAAGTCAGGGCTACACAAACACAGCTAATTTTTTGTTTACTGTTGAAAACGGATTAATAACAAGTTGGAGAATGCGATATAATTAAGAATTGACCTGGAAAAGGGGTAACAAAATGAATATTCCGATGATCTACTATCAAAGAAAAATTATTATCACTTAATACAGATCATTATGAAAAATCTATTCTTTACACTCGTTTTTGGATCATTAATAGCTTTATTGCTAACAGGATGCAGCAAAGATGAAGCTACTGTACCTGTGGATCAAATTATTCCTCCAACAAGCACAGGGTTTAACATGCTTAGACAACAAGCACTCTCAGACCTCATACAAACGCAAACCTTTGATGCGGAGGATGGGATACATTTCGTTTCAAACAAGGGAACTATCTTAGATATCGGACAACACGAACTCACTGATCATTTAGGCAACACCATCGTTGGAGAAGTAGAACTAACCTTTGTGGAGATCTTTGATAGAGGCAATATGGTTGTTGCAAACAAACCTTTAATGGGACGGGATAATACCGGACACCTTCATCCACTAATAACCGGTGGCCAATTTTTTATACAAGTAACGCAAGCTGACCAGGTTTTAAAACCGTTGAACTACTATTATGTTACAGTCGATGCGGAACATACCGGTGGTTTGGATAACGAAATGATATTATGGCAAGGTGAGATCAATGAAGCAGGTAATTTAGCATGGAACCCTGTAGAGATTGGCATTGGATCGGGCGAAGGCGATGATGGAAACGGTAACATTGTATGGACAGACGGCGATCAAGCAGGCCTCGGATTCAATCCTGTAACCAATACCTACGATTTTTTTATTAATGAGTTTGGATGGACCAATGTCGATCGGTTTACGGCAGTATCAAGCGCGCTTACAAAAATCAAAGTAAAAGTTCCGACTAATTATAATGAAACCAACTCAGCCGTGTATTTAGCTTACGAAGACCAACCCAATCTTCTAGCACAATTAGATTTGTACAACACACCCGATCAATATTTTACAGAACATTTTGGATTCGTACCAGTCGGGATGACCTTACATGTTATTTTCGCTTCAGAAAGTAACGGACAATTTGTATATAACATCAAACAAGTAACTATTGCTGAAGATCATATCATTACCATTGCAACGGATGATTTGGAACTGACCAGCAAAGAAGATTTGATTGACAGGATCGATGCATTGAATTGAGTTCTGCCATCGACCATGTAAGTATCGGCTTTGATATCTTTTGCGAGGTCGGCGTACGGAAGTGTGGCTTCGGCATACGGAAGTATCAAGTCGTCGTGCGCCGACATAGATTCGTCGCACGACGGTACGCAACGTCCGTCCATCTGTATCACGTCGGCATACGAGAAAGTCATCTTATTCATTTAATCCACTCTCAATCCATTGTTCCAGTGCTTCATTCCCCATATACTGACCTAAGCTCTTCTCTATCAACTCTCCCTTTCTATCAAACACCAAATAACTCGGTAGTAGTTTGATTCCATAATCCTTGTGGATATATTCGCTCTGATTTCTATACAAATAGTATTGTTCGCCACCTAAATAATTGGCAAATTCATGCCACTTACCGTAATCAGAACTCTCTTCTGTAATATATACAAACACCACATCGTCTTTTGCATACCGTTCTTTGATCCCGCTCATCTTGCCAAATCCCTCGATACATGGTCCGCACCAGGTTGCCCAAAAATCGACAACAACGACTTTACCCTTGTACCGCAGCAAGATGTCAGGTAAAACAGACTCTTTCTCCTTATCGTAATCGAGATAATATTTAGCTATGCTTTTTTGATTTACTTTTGACATCGCCTCGTTTTGATACATAAGGTAATTGCTGATATGCCGATTCTTGAAAAATCTTAGGATATCTACTTTTTGTTTTTCGGACAATGTCTTTCTCTGTGTAATCTGATCCATATAGGCACCGGCAACCATCACTTCGTAAAATGGATTGTCCTTCTTATCATGTAGCTCAGCATCGAATACATCTTTAAGTTTTTGTTGATAAGTTTCGGGATCAATGTTGAAGATATCCGGCAATCCCAAGACTGAATCCCTGCGTACAGCGCTAAACACCCCGCTTGGTGGTAAGTAGAGGCGATCACTATCGGTATGATTTGATATATACAGTCCGTCGTAAAAGGATATCTCTCTTTCGAGAGGCACTTTAATGGTACCCGAATCACGCTCTAATTTTCTGAAGGCATTAGATTGATACTTCCCACGATCAAATAGATAAAAGAGTTTGCTCGTCATTTCTGCATCATATCGGAACACTTGCTTAGCTAGCTTAGATGGATTGTCCTTGATGACCTCTGCGACCATGTGTTGATTGGCGGCAAGAACACGGTCTCGATAATCAATGGCAGAAGGGTAGCCATCGGTTTTTTGAACAGCAAAATATTTACCAGAAAAATAGGCTTCCCTTATCATTTCTCCATATGCTTTAGCGTGATCAAAAAACTCCTTAAACACGCCTTCATATCGCATAGAATAGTTTGACGAGTCTGTATAATGGATGGTCAAAACATCTGAATGGTTGGGTAACAAGAACGTATGGCAATATTGTTGGTCGTAGATGAAATAACATCGTGCCGATCCGAGTGTGTAAAAAGACAAAAGAAGTGTAGAATCATTGACGGTCTGAAATTCCGCCGGCTTGTCGAACAGCAGTAGATTAGAGAACATCGGCGTGCTGATATTTCTTTCTTTTGGATAGTTTCCGGAGAATTGGACGACCAACGAGGTATATCCGCTCTGTCTATAATAGCCCTCTTGGCAATAACCTAGAAAAGGAGCAAGAAAAATCAAAAACTGAAAAAAAGGTTTCATATATATCGTAATATAATGGTAGCACAATAAGCCCTTTTTAAAAAGGGCTGATAAAATAACGCGTGTGACGAATATACAAAATCATCTGTTAAGTCCTTGCCAACAAAATATACGAGTTTAGATTACATAATCTTGAAGTCGCAAATTGCGACTTCAAGTTGGGGCGGCCGTAGAAAAGCACCTAATGTATTTACAGAGCATGAAGTACTCATGCTATCAAGTGTTCTCAATAGCGAGCAAGCTATTCAGGTGAACATACAGATAATGCGAATATTTTCTAGGAGCCGTCAATATTTTTTAGACAATACCGAGGTAAAGATGGAAATAGCTGAAATAAAGTATACCTTTGAGAATATAGCAAAAAAACAGAAAGGTCACGATCAGAATATAGAACTGCTCTTTGAATACATTGACCGACTGCAGGAAAATACATCTCACGCCTCCTCTAAAGGAGTAACGGTGGTCAAGGGGTTTGATGTTGGGAGCAAGAAGAACAATTAGCGCAATTACCGAAAACATCAATTTCAAATGGAAATAGTTTTAACCGATACAGCAAAATGTCAAGTTTTTTGAACTAAAAACTTGACATTAACAAATAATATGTATTTTTGTAAAATGAGTTTATCGGCACTGATACGCAATATAATCAAACAGTTACCAAATGGAAAAACATTTGGATATGACGATTTGCGCATTCCTAAAGAGCGATATACCTCAGCGGCCAAAGCTTTGGAGCGCCTTCAAAAAGAAGACTTAATAAAAAAAATCTCTAAAGGTGTATTCTACAAACCTGAAAAAACCATCTTCGGCACATTAGAACCTAATTATAATGAACTACTACGCCCCTATCTGTTTGAAAATGGTAAACGGATAGCTTATGAAACCGGCACTACACTATACAATCGTTTGGGATTGACTACACAAATGGCGTTTCGTACCAAAATAGCCAGCCGGGGCAAGCGTATTAATATTGACAGAAAGGTCTTAAAAGCTGATGCTGTAAAAAGCTATGCCGAAGTAGATGACAAAAATTATGATATTCTGGGTATACTGGATGCATTTAAAGATATCAAACGTATTCCTGATAGTTCTGTGGGCCAAGCAATCGTTAGATTGAGCATTATTCTGAATGAGCTAAATCCAAAACAAATAGAATCATTGGTTAAGTATGCTCTTGTCTACCCACCAAGGGTCCGGGCACTCGTAGGGGCTGTGCTACAAAACAACGATTATCAAGGAAAAGGATTGGATAAGCTAAAAGACAGCCTAAACCCGCTTACTATCATACAACTAGGTCTAGAAGACTCCGAGTTACCCACAAAAAACAACTGGTATATCGAATGAAGCTACATAAAAACATAAAACTTTATAGAGACGCTATTCGATTTACCGCGCAAGAGATGAATCTAAGACCCGAATATATAGAGAAAGACTATTGGGTTACGAATGCGTTGTCTATGATTTTTACGAACGGAATCGGTAAGGATGTAATTTTCAAGGGGGGAACTGCGCTATCAAAGTGTTACAATATGATAGATCGATTCTCAGAAGATATTGATTTAGTTATACTGAGACATGAAGGAGAAACAGACAGTAAGCTAAAATCAAAGCTCAAAATCCTGAGTTCGATTGTAGAAGTTGCATTGCCTGAGGTTAATATAGAGGGCATAACGCACAAAAGAGGGATGAATCGGAAAACAGCACACTCCTATAGCAAAGAATTTAAGGGAGAATATGGGCAAGTCAGAGATGTCATTATTCTGGAATCAACTTGGCTGGGATATCACGAACCTTATACAACCCGAACTATATCATCATTTGTTGGCAAAATGATGCTTCAGAATGGGCAGGCCAATCTAACGGAAGAATACGGATTGTTACCATTTAGCTTATTTGTATTACAGCCTATACGCACGATTTGTGAGAAAATAATGAGTTTAGTTCGCTTTTCGTATACGGAGAATCCGATGGACGACCTAAAGAAAAAGATAAGACATACCTACGATCTGCATCAGCTACTTACGCAAAATGAATTCTCAGCCTTCCTCAAATCATCTGCGTTTGATAAAATGCTGCTGAAAGTCGCCAATGACGATATCCTAAGTTTCAAAAACAACAACAAATGGTTGTCTCATTGTTTCACTTCCCATTAAAGGAAAAAGTTATTTTTTGGATCAGTAAAGTGTTGCACTTCTGTCTAGAGGTAGATCAGATTATCCTTCACAAAAGGCAACATTCCCTCAGCGGGCCTTATTAAATTTGCATATATAGGAATATAGTTATATATTTGTAAGCAACACAAGGCTCTGCCTACGATTCTTCTGACCAGTTTGGTTATAACCTCGCTTTCAGTTTAGTTTATTCAGTCGCCATTTTAAAGTTTTCAATAATATATATAGCATTAATCTGCTACGCGACATTTAGGTTCCGATTTTTAAGTCTCCCATATATTTCTGTTAACAAAACGAAAATTGTCTTACAACATGTGTAAGCAACGCCTTGTCTTATGCAGGTATAATTCTTATCTCCTAATGTTCGACGATAGGGATAAGATAAACAGTAAACAGGAAACAATGGATTTCAAAAACATCGGGCTGATAGCTCCCCTTTTAAAAGCTATCGACGGATTAGGGCACACAGCACCTACCGACATACAGAAGCAGTCTATTCCCTATATCCTCGAAGGAAAGAATATAATAGGTTGTGCACAGACAGGAACCGGAAAAACAGGAGCTTTCGCGATACCACTTTTACATTTATTAGCTACGGAACAACATTCCGGCAAAAAGCCGCGGGCATTGATCGTGGTTCCTACGAGGGAATTGGCCGTACAGATTGACCAGAGTTTCGCCGGTTACGGTAAATATCTCCACATCGAACATATGGTTATTTATGGCGGTGTTTCCCAGGCTAAGCAGGTATCCCGTTTACAAAAAGGTGTGGATATACTTGTTGCTACTCCCGGACGGTTGTTGGACTTAATGAATCAGGGGCATGTAGACCTCAGTGCAGTCCGAAGGTTAATTCTTGACGAAGCAGACAATATGCTCGATATGGGATTTGTAAATGATATCAAAAAAATATTGAAACGTATGCCTGCCCAAAAGCAGACGTTGCTTTTTTCAGCAACCATGCCCAAGGCTATACGAAAATTTGCCGGAGAGATCTTGGATCAACCTGTTGAGGTCACTGTTTCTCCGATATCTTCGACTTCTGAAAAGGTGAGCCAGTCTGTGTTTTTTATAAACAAGAACCAAAAGACTAAGCGGTTGACCAAGATGTTGCTTGATAAAAAAAACATACAGACCCTCATATTTATGCGCACCAAGCATGGTGCAGATCGCTTGGCAAAGTCACTCGGAAGAAGCGGGGTACAGACAGCATGTATACATGGTAATAAATCACAGAATGCTCGGGAAAACGCCCTCCTATCGTTTAAGAATGGTAAGATCAATGTATTTATAGCTACAGATATAGCATCTAGAGGAATTGACATTAAAGAGCTTCCACAGGTCATCAACTACGATCTCCCAGCAGATTCCGAAACATACGTACACCGTATAGGACGTACTGGACGGGCAGGAAATGAAGGGAAAGCCGTTTCATTCTGTAGTGAAGATGAGAGACCGATGCTGGCAAAAATCCAAAAACTGATCGGCTTTCAGGTGCCGATAGCACAATAATCGAATAATTTATCAATAAAACAATAATACAATGCAAGAAGGAACAGTAAAATTCTTTAACGAAACAAAAGGTTTCGGTTTTATCACACCCACAGATGGCGGTGCAGATATTTTTGTCCACACAACTGGACTCATGAGTAACATCCGTGAAAATGATTCGGTGACATTTGACGTAGAGAACGGAAAAAAAGGTGTTAATGCGACGAACGTCCGTGTAGCACGATAAATTCACTACCTCAAAAATTGAGATAGAGGATATAGTGGGGCAAAGTTATTTTGCCCCTCTTTTTTTCTATAGAATGATGAAACAAACTCTTTATTAGCATCGCGCAATACAGCAAGGGACATGTTTGGATAGGCATCGCCTAAGGTTGTATATAATACGAGGAAGAAATTATCGCTATCTAGATAAACTTCATTTCTGTGGCCTTATGGATCAGGGAGGCCGAATTGGTCACGCCAAATTTTTGCAGCAGGTTGCGACGATGGCTTTCCACGGTCAGTGGACTGATGAACATCTGTTCGCCGATTTTTGCGGTGGTATGCCCCTGCGCCATCAGGGCGAGTACCTGGCGCTCGCGCTGGCTAACCGTAGGTATGTCGTCTTGTTTGTTGGTCAGGATAAAGCGCATCTCTTTGCTCAGCACCTGCTCGCCCCGCATCACGGCTTCGATTCCTTCGATCAGTTCGTCGGTAGAGACATTTTTTAGCAGGTATCCCAGTGCTCCCGCTTTTAGCATGCGTACGGCAATGCTTCCCTCGTTGAGATTACTGATGGCAATGACCCGTGTATCTGGATATTTTTTTTTGATGATTTCGGTTGCGTCGATACCATTCATCTCGGGCATATTGATATCCATAAGGATCACATCGACGGCTTCGGTTGTCAAAAATTCGAAAGCGTCTTTCGTGCTGCTAAATGAACCGCGTAGTACGATCGTCGACGTGTTTTTCAAGATAAATTCGAAGCCATTTAACACGAGCGGATGATCATCGATTATAATTACTGAAATCATATTATTCGGCTAGTTCAAATTGAATGTGAAACGCTGCGCCTTTTCCTATGGTTGCATCGATCTCCAAATGCCCATTTAAAATCTCTACCCGGTTACGGATATTAGATAGTCCTATCCCTTCCCGTTTGGAATCATCCATAGAAGGATCAAATCCCTTGCCATTATCTTCGACGGTGATGTAAAAATAACCATCTGCCTCCAAACATTGCACCCAGATCTGGGTCGCACCGCTATGTTTTACAGCATTGGTGAGCAGTTCCTGCACAATCCGGTATACAGCAATCAGAAAAGACTGGCTGTAATCCGTCCGCAGATTAGTGGCTTGAAAATCTATCTGCAACTGCGGTTGATCCATGGCATTGCACAGATCTCGCAGGGATGCCTCCAGCCCCATATACAATAATGACTCTGGCATCATATTACGGGCTATTCGTCGAAGTTCATTCACCGAATGGTCCATTTGGGTGATAATTGTATATAAATCCATTGATGAATCTGTTTGTTGTGTTTTAGCTTCCCTATTTGCAACAGCGGATAATTTGAGCTTCACGGCGGCCAGCATACCGCCCAGACCGTCGTGCAGATCGCGTGCAATCCGGCTGCGTTCTTTTTCTTGCCCTTGCAACATGGCATTGAAGAGGTTGAGTTTTTCCCGCTGTGCAGCCAGTCTCTTTTTGCTTCTGGACGACATGTACCAGATGAGGCTAAGCATCGCGAGCACAATTGTTGTGAGCAGAAAGATACCGGCAAATGTACGTGTGCGCTGAATCGCGAACTGTTGCTGGTGGTTGGCTGCTTTTACCCGTAAGAGTTCATTCTCTTTTTCGGCTGTTTGGTATTTCTTCTCCAGTTCGAGCGTCAATGCTGCGCCTTTATCTGTGAGGAGGGTGTCCAGCACAATTTTATACTTCTCAAACCATTTTACAGATTCCTCATGTGCTCCCAATTGTGCCGCGGTAGTGGCGAGATGATAATAAACTGTTTGCTTATTCTTTAGCGAAGGATTTTTTTCGATGTAGGGCAGTACCTCCCGCAGTTTGGCCATCGCTTGTGCTGGCTGGTTTGCGGTTTTAAATGCTGCAGACTGGCTGAAAAGAGTTGACGCAACCATATCGCTGTTATTTTGCGCTTTTGCGCCCATGAGGGCTTTTTCAAAATGGAAGTTTGCCTGATCGAAATTGACCTGTTTCTGCCAATAGCTTCCTTCTACATCGTGATAAACCGGGAGGTAAGAAGAAGCGGGTACTAATGTTGCAGTATGGGCAGCACTGTCCAGCAGGGTCCGGGCGCGTATACGGTCGTGTTGGAGTAACGCATTACGGGCCGCGTTGACATATAGTGTAAAGCGTTGTTCAGCTGCTTCTTGTTTGCCTTCTAGCAACACCAACGCATTGTTGTAATACTCCTCGGCTTTGCTATATTCTTGCAGATTCATCATTGCCATGGCTACATTCTGAAGATTATTGCCCCAAAGTGTAGAATCCTTAATGCTCTTGGCCATTGGAATAACCTTCGTGATGAGTACCTGCACGTATTCGTGTTCTTTGCCTTCGCGTTGCAAGAGTGCTCCGTAACTTCCCCACAAACGTGCCCGATAGCGTGTCCCTGAAATCTTGTTATTTGTGGGTACGTCTCGGCGGAGGTAGGCGTCTGCCTGCATATATAATTCCTTTGCTTTAGCAGGGTCAATGTTAAATTGAATAGCTGCGCGATAGAAACTTAATAGTCCTTGGTAATAGCTCGTATTCGCTTTGTCACCCAGCAATTTTTGACTATCGGATACATAGTGTAAAGCTTTTTCTATGTCGTAGTCGGACCAGAAGAAGCTTAGTTCCAATAATGCCTCTGCTCTTTCCTCGTTGTTTTCGATATGCTGCACCTGCTTGTACAAACTGTCGCCATATTGTGTCAGCTGCGCTTGTGATTGCGCAAATATATTCACGATGGAAGGTAGTGCATACGCAAGAAGGGACAGTACTTTGTGCATTATTTTAACAGACTGTTTTTTTGAAATTACAGATTATTCTGCAGATTAACAATCTGGAACCACGGACCGTTTTCATCTTACCGCCAAATCATCTGCCCTCCTGCCGTTTCAATCCTGTCTTTGCCTTTCACGAAAACAGGGATTACGCCGGGGCTGTTTGGCGTAATGGTATCCACATTATATTCTTTGCCGTCGTTAGGGATAATCTTTAAAGACCACATCCAGCCAAATGGACCGGTCTGTTTATACTCAGTGCCTACCAACAAATATTTTCCATCGGGCGAAAACTCGGGCACAGATTCTTTAAAATTACTGGTGGTTACCTGTATCAGGTTTGACCCATCCATACCCATGGTGTACACATGGTTTGCGATGCGCACGGCAAGTTGGTTGCCAGCTGGATTGACGGCCACGTCGCCCCAGTCTTCGTAATTCATCTCTTTGACCAAACTACCGGATGTATACGGCGGATCTAAACGAATAATATAATTGTTGTGTACAATCAACAGCGAATTGCCGGGGAGCCATAAGCATTGGTCGTTGAAACCGAATTCCTGCCCGTTGATATCGTGGATTCGGCCGACAAACTCGCCATTTCGTTTTAAGATCGTGATACCGTCTTCCTTATCGTTTGAAAGCACCAGGATATGACTGTTATCATACGACAGATACCCCGTACAGTATGCATTCAGTCCGGGACTATGGTACACAAACTCCTCTACAATACTGCCATTGTTAATGTCGCTGAGGGTAAAACGTATGGGATATTGGCCGAATGTCTGTTCATCCACCACAGTGAGTTTGTATTTGCCATCCCGGGAGATGTCAAAATTGTTGAGGTCGGAATCATCGGGAATAAAGGCCGATCCTATTCCGTCTGGCAGACTCACTTTGAGGATTCCCTCAGTCGCCCAGTCGTAATATATCGTTCCTTTTAACGCGGATGGATAACCACCCTCGTCGCCATCTGGTCCGTTGTCATCTTTTGAACAGCTTACACTGAAGATAAACGATAAGCCAATGAATGTTAGTATGAAAGCGCTTCGATTTACCATGCTTTTTAAATTTACGTAGCTATTTAGTTCCATTTTTCGAGTCGGTGCTGTTACCCATATGTCAACGACAGGTAACGTATACATCGTTTTATAACAAAGTTAACCACCATAACGTGGCGAATCAATCCACGAAAACAAGGATTTTGACACGGCATGGAGACGTAATCATAAAGCAGCTCTAAAGCCTTTGTTCACAACCGTTATGCCTGTTTTTGATATTAATTGGTCAGTTAACCTAACTCGCTTAAATAACGGCGAAATCGTCTTGTTTCTTGTTACGAATATCAGATTGCCGCACCCCTCTAATGTAGCAATATGGATGAATTAAAAGATATGGCATCAACAGCCGTTAATTTTTATTTCTTAGACTGCAAAGTGAAAGATGGGATTCCGAAATTTAGTTACCAACTGAAAGAGGGCTGGTCCAGTGTGCAGATTGGTAAGACATTGTTTAAAAATGAGGGACTTTATGACCTCAGTATCTCATAATTACCATTAAAATAATTTTATATAAGGTTCGAACATAAATATTTGTCCTCTTTTACCACCAGTCATTTCTTTTAATATATCATACTGCTCCATTTCATCAATAATTTTGTAGGCAGTTGGCATTGATACGCCTGTAAATTCTACTACCTGTTGGGCGTTGATGATGGGGCGTTGATATAAATGGTCTAATATATTGAGTAAATGGTGGCTTCGTATGCTTTTCCTTTGTATTAATTCTTCCTTTTCCTTTTTCAATTTTAATATGGCATCGAATGTAGCAACCCCACTTTTCGCTGTTTCTATGATGCCTACTAAAAAAAACTTCAGCCACTGTTTCATATCACTATGCGTACGAACACGCATTAAATTATCGTAATATAGTCCTCGATTGCGTTCAAAAAAATCCGATAAATATAAAATAGGTTTTTTAAGAATTCCTTTATCTACCAAGTAAAGCGTAATCAATAAACGCCCTACGCGACCATTTCCATCCAAAAAAGGGTGAATGGTCTCAAACTGGTAATGTATCAATGCAATCTTTAACAAATCAGGAAAAAAGTATTCATCGTTATGAGCAAATTTCTCCAAATCATTCATCAATTCCGGCACAGAAGTATGTACAGGTGGTATAAAAGTAGCATCATTTATACTGGCACCACCTATCCAATTTTGACTGGTACGGAATGCGCCAGGTAATTTATGTTCTCCACGGACACTTTGCAATAATATACGATGTGTATCACGGATCAACCGAGATGAAAAAGGTAAATCGTGGAGTTTCTGAATAGCTTTGTTCATAGCCTCTATATAATTATGAACTTCTACCCAATCGTCTCTTCGCTCAACTCCCAAATCTTCTTTATCCAAAAAAGCATCTTCTATATTGATTTGTGTACCTTCAATCTTACTACTCTTTGTTGCTTCCTTGGCGACGTGCATACTAATGAACAAATCGATATTGGGGATATATTCGGAATACATATCCAAACGCCCCATCTGTCGGTCGGCTTGGGACAGCAATTGTTGTATCTCCATATCGTCCAATAGCCATTGCTTGTTCAATTCGGCAGGCTGAAAGCTTCTGTAATATCCTTGGTTAATATAGGTTCCTGCTTTGAAATCTTTCATTAGAATAGAATTTATGATAGTATTTTAAATACGACACATGCTTATTTAAAATTTAATAAGCTAAATTAAACAAAGATATTCTTATTTAAAAATCATCGCATATTTTTAAACAAGGAACTAGAAAAGTTATTTTTGACACCGCAACAATAACTGAAAGAATGCCTACTTTTCTTGTCTTAGGCGAAGCGCAATTAAAAGCGATTCTCGTACTATTGCACTGATAACAGTTATGCGTATACGATGAGAACAGTAAGATTTTGTATCAACATGAGCCTTGACGGTTACTGTGACCACACCGCTTTCAGTCCCGATGAAGCGGTTTTAGATTACTTTACTGCCATGATGGACGATGTTGACCTGCTTTTCTTTGGTCGCAGCATGTATCAGCTTATGTTTCCCTACTGGCGCGAAGTTGCCAGAGATCAGTCTGGCAGCCCCGCAGAAAATCGATTTGCTGAAAAGCTTAGCGCTATGGATAGCGTTGTCATTTCCCGGTCGTTGGACACTGTCGACGAAAACGTTCGTATCGTCCGTGGCGATCCTACGGGAGTACTTCTGAAATTGAAGCAGCAAGTCGGAAAAACCATTCTGATGGACAGTATCAGCCTGCTTCCCGAAATGATTGCCGTCGGTCTTATCGATGAATTTTTTCTTGTTATCCATCCTGTTATCGTAGGTAATGGCAGACATTTGCTAGATACTGGAAGCCTGCATGAGAAACTTAATCTCAAACTGGTCGATACCATCAAATTTAAATCTGGATCTATAGCACTCCATTACGTGAAATCCGGTTTATAATTGCGCACTACTGCAAGGAACATGTTCACACATTGAAGCTAAACAACTTTCAATACATGAATTTGCTCTTTATGTCAACGAACAAGTCCGCAATGTAACGTTACAAAGGCGCTAACTACAGTGAGTGGTTGGGGCTATGTATATGTACAAAATGGAAGATTCTATTGCTTTACAATAAAAGTTTATTGTTACCTTTATTGGTATAATGAATTATGAACGATACCATTAAGTTATGAGTAAAACCAAAACAGAACTAAAAGCAGTAGCTATAGCTGATGATGTCCTTGCCAACAAAATATACGAGTGTCCTTAACCAGTCGGTGAATAGAAATATTGATCGTTTTCCTGAGGATTTCATGTTTCAACTAAGTAAAGATGAGTGGGAAAACTTGAAATCACAAATTGTGATATCAAGTTGGGGAGGTAGACGGAAAGAACCTCTAGTATTTACCGAACATGGTGTACTAATGTTGTCGAGTGTACTAAACAGCAAACAAGCCATAGCAATTAATATACAGATTATGCGCGTTTTCACGAAGTTGCGTCAGTTCCTGACAGACAACTCTCATATACAACATGAGATTACAGAAATGAGATTAGCTATTGAAAAGCTTTCAAAAAAACAAAAAGGTCACGACCAAAATATAGAACTGCTTTTTGAATACATCGACCGCTTGCAGGAAAATGCACCCCATGCCTCTTCCAAAGGAGTAACGGTGGTCAAGGGGTTTGATGTTGGAAATAGTTTTAATCGAGAATAGACTGTTATTTTAAAGATCGGTACGATCAGTTATATAAAATTAGAATATGAAAAAAAGTTATGGTTTTGAAGTCTCACTGAACGGAGAGAAACTTGCGCGAGCCGGAATACCCAAGGATAATTATGTGGTGAATTGTATCGTGGATGCTGTTCATAGGAAAGATGGCAGCGAAGAATTGTACTTGCGCATTGGTGGGTTAGATAGCGATGCACAGATGCATGTCGGTTGGTTTGGTGAGCAAATTAAAATTGGTGATAAAATATCGATAGAAGTAATAGACGACCAATTTGATGAACCAACCTCTATAAGCAAAAAATTCACTGAAGAGGAGATCAGAGCGCAAAAAATGAAACACTATCTTCATCTGAAAGAGGAGCTGCAGGATTATTTGGAGGATTAGAATTTATGATAACATACATGCGAATGTCGATGCCGACAAACCTGAGTGATCGACTTTTGCTGATCTTTTTAAGAGTGCTAAAGTTTATGAATAAAGGGAGATAGTTAAATTATTAATCCATGACTAATGACAATCTAAAATACGGCATAGAATATTTAGAGCGTGCGCATATGGCGTCTTCTTCGCATCGGACTGAGATGGAAAATAGTTCTCTATGCGAATGCTTTTATTGCCTAGCTACCTTCACTTCTAAAGAAATAATAGAGTGGATTGATGAGCCTAACGGTGGGGAGACAGCGATCTGCCCTAAATGTGGTATTGATTCTGTATTGGGTTCAAAATATCCGATTGCAGATGCTGTATTTTTGGAAGAGATGAACAAATATTGGTTTTGAGGTATAGTTAAGTAAGATAAAAAAGCATACCACGACCTAATCAATGAAAGCTAATGACGATAGATAAGATTTTAGAAATTGGTATTGACAACAAAGAGCGACTCTTTATCAAGCCAGACAAAGAACGCTTTACTTTGATTTATAGAACAGCAACGGAGATTCATTGGGACAATGACGGACTTTTTCTTTATTCGCCAAAACCTAGAGAGTGGACATATTTTGATTGGTTCAGACATATCACAGTTGTGACAGAAACTGAATGTAACTGCAAACTCATTTTGACTGAACAAACCTTATGGACAAATATTTCAGACGAATTAAAACGACAAATAATTGAAATCGATATTTGAAGAATAAGACACCAGGCATTACGGTTCAAAACGTGCCATTTTAGTTTGAATTAATTGGATTTTGCGGTAAAAAGATTAACGTAAAAGGAGTTGATATACTATTGTATCAAAACAACCATGAGGATTTTATTTCTCTTACTGATATCGCGCGACATAAAGATCCTCATCATACGGATGACTTGGTCAAAAACTGGATGAGAAATCGTAATACCATTGAGCTGTTGGGCTTTTGGGAAACAATCTACAACCCAGACTTTAAACCCGTCGAATTCGACGGGTTTAGAATGCAAGCAGGTTTGAACAGACCTGATCCCAAGGTACGACAACGTTTTTGATTCCATAGGATTGAGCTAACGAGCACCTGTTGCTGTCTCAAGACAGGCAGCTGGACGGATAACCGTATTTTTCTATTATATTTACTTTTGGTTATATGCACGATCTGTTTTTAAATATTGTAGTTATACAAAATGAGGAACTCATCCTGCGTGAAACCACGCGGAAGCCCTCCATAAGAGGTAATCTCTATGCGGTCGCCAAATATAGATGGTAGACACTTTCAAAATAAAGTTCGGGCAAAATTATAATTTGCACTATCTTGCTTATCGGCTCAACTTTTACTATATTTATACTTGTTTTCAAAGGAGGATTTATGACTACGACTACAAAAAGATTAAACAACCAAGACGAAAGAAAACTTGTTTCCAAAGCCGCTAAAAAAGCTTCTTCTACAGCATTCAGAATTTCAACTGCCTTAGAATTGCCTATAAAGATTGTACAAGGGACTAAAATAATCTTGAAAGGAGCGGACGGTAGCTCAAAAGAGATCAAAGAAATCAGCAAAGTGAAAAGCAGAGTGTCTCTTAGTAAAGGAACAAAAATATGTCTGCAGCCAAAAGGTTAAGAATCTTTGCGGGTCCGAATGGATCTGGTAAATCAACCCTTTTCACCACTATAGCTGAGCAATTTCGTGTTGGGCATTTTATTAATGCTGATGACATAGAAAAAGAAATTGCTACCAAGGGATTTATAAATATAGACTCGTTCAATCTACATTTATTACAGAAAGATCTAGATAATTTTAAAACTGAAGAAAATACAATTTCCCTGATCGAAAAAGCAGGGTTGGAAGGTCACGTCATCGATGTAGAGATACGAGAAAACGTCATAATAGATAAATCCAAAAATACGCACAGTTACGAAGCTTCTATGATTACAGCTTTTCTAAGGAAGCACCTCTTACTAAAAGGTATAAGTTATTCCTTTGAATCAGTAATGAGCCACCCTTCTAAATTAGAAGAAATCAAAGAAGCCAAAAAACTAGGTTACAAAACTTATCTGTACTTCGTATGTCTGCAAGATCCAGAAATCAACGTATCTCGAGTATATAATAGAGTTGAAAAGGGTGGACATCCTGTAGATCCAGAGCGCATTATAAAAAGATATGACGCCACATTACAAAATCTACTACCCGCACTCTTGTTGGTGGACAAGGCATATATATTTGATAATTCTTCAAGCAGTATGGAGTTAGTAGCCGAAGTAGTCAATGGGCAAATTGAAATTTTAGTCAACGAAAACAAAGTTCCTAACTGGTTTATCCAAAATGTAGTAAATAAGATAGCTTAAATAAAAAAAGATAATCCGAAGAAAATTTAACAGACCCTACTTCTGAAAACGCTTTCATTATCGAACATAGAGATAAGGAGTCGAGTTATTCCGATAAATGGAGAAATTGACCACTAGCCGCTGACGAGGCATGTATGACAGGAAAACACACATCTTCTGGGACCAAAATAACCATCAAGCAGGGCGATGTAGTGAAGCTTGAGCTTATTGATTATAGGGAAGGTTCTGATGGGGAGTAAAAGACTTAGCCGTCAGTTACATGTTCATTGCGCACTACAGCAAGGGACACATGGATTTGCTCGTTATATCAACGAACAAGTTCACAATATAAAGTGACAAAGCCACCAACTACATTGATTTATTGGTTAAGTCGCTGTACATAGCCGCAAAGTACTTTACAATAAAGGTTTATGATTACCTTTATTAGTATAATGAATTATAAACGAGACCAAAATATAGAACTGCTCTTTGAATACATTGACCGACTGCAGGAGAAACAAGGCACCTCTCCTATCGCGGCAAAAGCAAAAAGGGTAATGGGTTTTAGAATAGGAGACAACTAAAGCATGAAGAACCGGTTATATATATTATTTTTTTTATTATCTGTTGGTCAAGCATTTGGACAGACTAGCTTTACTATCTCCGGTTACGGAAAGAAGTTACAAGAAGGGGACACACTATACCTGTCGTACGTAGAAAAGGGCAACCATATTTTAGAAAGTACAACAGCCGTAAACCAGCGTTTTTCTTTTACCGGTGTGGTTAAACACCCGACAAAGGCGAACATCTACAGGAATGAGAACCCAGAAGTGGTAGAATTTACTACCGAGTCGGTAAGTATATATTTAGAACCGGGTGATATAAAAATTATTAGTCCTGACACGTTAACAGGGGCGGAAATAAGCGGGACCCCTTTAAATGATACATTACAGCTATTACACCGTCAGCTGGCTACCGTGTGGAAAAGGATGAAATCCATAAAAGACCCCGATTTATTCGATGAAACAGAAAAAAAAGATACAGCATTACTACAGCACAATAAAAGAGAACTTGATAAAGCTTATTACGAAGGAGCAGATGTCCAATTAGCTTTTGCAAACCAATATCCGAACTCGTATGTAAGCTTAGACATATTGCATCAGCTCTCACGAATTAACACCTATATTTTCAAGGTAGAAAAGGTATACAATAAACTTGCGGAGTCACTAAAAAATACAGAAAAAGGAAAAACTATTAGCGAAAGAATCAAAAAGAAGAGCCAAGTAATGGCAGGCATGAAAGCCATTGATTTCAGCATGGAGAATACAGATGGTAAGATAATAAGGCTATTCGAATTTGAAGGCAAGTATCTCCTTTTAGATTTTTGGGCTTCTTGGTGCGGTCCCTGTCGGGAAGAACATACGAACCTCATCAATGCCTATCAGCACTATCGGGATAGAGGTTTCGCTATTTTGAGTGTATCCATAGATACAGACAAAAACAAATGGAAGGAACACCATAAGGCTTATGTATCAAGAGGAAGTGCTTATTTCGATCTAAAAGATTATCCCAGTGCTATAAATGATTATTCTAAAGCAATACACATAGATCCTAAAAACGCTGAAGTGTATACTTATCGAGGCAGAACATATTACGAATGTGATAGTATCGAGTTAGCACTCGCAGATTATAACAAGGCGATACAGCTGAAAGATAAATTAGCTATCGCTTATTATCAAAGAGGTCTACTGAGGTTTACAAACAAAGACTTGGCAGGTGGCTGTCAAGACTTTAAGAAAGCTGCCGATCTCGGTGACGAAGAATCGGCAGAAACTGTCAAGAAGTATTGTAACGAATTTTTGTAAAAGTTTATTGTTATCTTTAGTACAATGAATTATGAACAATACCATTAAAGTTATGATTAAAATCTATAAAGTTTTTTCATGATGAGACATGTTCTTAAAAAATATAATTATGAAAAATATCGAAATAAAACTTGCGTCCGCAAATGACGCTATTAAAATAGAACCGATTTTTTCGCTATATCGGGAATTCTACGGAATGGAAAAAGATAGTCCGGGAACAATAGATTTTCTACGAAAAAGACTGGGAAACAATGAGTCAATCTTACTCTATGCAGAAAGAAATGGAAGTATTATCGGATTTGCCCAGCTCTACCCTACTTTTTCTTCGGCTTCGTTAAGAAAAGCATACGTATTAAATGATCTTTATGTTATAGAAACTGAAAGGAAACAAGGGATAGCGAAATTATTAATAAACGAGAGTATAGAAATTGCAGAAAGAGACGAATGTGTTAGAATTTCTTTAAGTACCGCAAAAGATAATCCCGCTCAAACCCTCTATGAAAAAATGGGGTTCAAAGAAAGTTTATTTAAATTTTATAATTATAATATATGAGAATTGAATTGAGGTCGCAAAATGCGACCACAGGATATTGCCAACGCGTATTAGTATACACACCTTCCACGATGGCGGATTTATTAATATGCCGCAATACAAATTCGTGCGCTTGCTCGGCCTGCTCTCTGATATGCACGTCAATGGTTTTCTGATCAGGTGTCTGTAGCTTTGAATCAACGGATTGGGTCGCCAGGGGTGAAGAACCGATTATAAGGTATTTGGAAAAGGTTCGTAATGGTACGGACAGGAACTAAATGAATTATACCATTATCAAATAAAAAAAACAGCTGTATATACTGTATTTTAACGAACAAAAAGATAAGTTTTTTGATGTTCATATCTCAAAAAAAACTTCGATTTATTTATAAAAAAAGTAATGAAGGTATTTGATTCTCATTTTCATATTATTAATCCGGATTATCCGCTGACTCCCAACAACGGATATCTTCCATATCCATTCACAGTGGCAGATTACAGAAATAGCACTAAAATGATAGATATTAGAGGGGGTGCAATTGTATCTGGATCGTTTCAGGCATTCGAACAGGAGTATCTTATTCATGCTTTAAAAGACCTAGGCAAGGACTACGTGGGCGTTGCCAATATACCCCTGGATATGCCTCACGATGAGTTAAAGCGCTTGGATGATGCGGGCGTGGTAGCAGTAAGATTTAATGTAAATAGAGGTGGGTCTGAAACGATAGAGAACGTGGGCCGGTTATCAAATGAACTGTTCGATAAATTTGGATGGCATGCAGAGCTATATATCAATAGCAGAGAACTTTCTGATCTTAAACATTTACTACTTTCGATACCCTCTTTTAGTATCGATCATTTGGGGCTTTCGAAAGATGGCCTTGACAACCTTTACTACTGGGCTGAAAAAGGTGTAAAAGTAAAGGCGACAGGGTTTGGCCGCCTTGATTTTGAACCTATCAAAGTAATAAGGGAGTTGTATAAGATTAATCCCGATGGTATCATGTTTGGGAGCGATCTTCCCTCTACAAGATCCAAAACTCCATTTTCTATAAAAGATCTGGAATTGCTGACGGACAACTTTTCGGAGGTTGAATTAGATAAGATTCTATTTTCTAATGCTTACAACTTTTATAAAAAAAATGCTGCACCGGACGGGGTTATAACATCGCACCCGCATCCTGATCAGCCACCACGTTGATGAAACGTGCATGTAGTTGCAGTCCCTCCGCCCACAGCGATATCAATCCATACGGAGCACCTTATCCATCAACTGACCGAAATACGACTAACCATATAGCAAATCGCTAAAAAAACAAAAAGGTCACGACCAAAATATAGAACTGCTCTTTGAATACATCGACCGATTGCAGGAAAATACACCCCACACCTCCTCTAAAGGAGTAACGGTGGTCAAGGGGTTTGATGTTGGGAACAACAAGAAGTGAAATATGGGGACGTATTACGTAGACTTTATTAAGACCTTATTCGCATCTTGTTCGGAAGATTACCGGCATTCTACCGGTAAGTTACCGAGGATTTACCGTGTTACGCACGGTAAATCCTCGGTAAATACACGGTAAATCATCGTTGAACGGGCGAACAGAGTCCGAACAGTGTATAAACAAAGGCTAAATAGCATTCGAAAATAATCATATATTTATCGTAGTTTAGTTTTATCATCCACAGACATATTTTTGGGAGGCGATTCTTGAGGGTTGACTATCCTTGGTTAAAAAGAGGAATAGCGCATGTGTCTGCACAACCAGCGCAACATGGAGAATAATATTACGAATGTTAGTGATCTAAATATCAAAACGGATATTCTGCAAGTATTTGATAATACCCTCCATAGCTATTCTAGGGATAGATTACTCGATATTCTCCTGACCCCGCTTCAAAATATCGATACGATAAATAATCGACAACAAATACTTAAAGGATTTCTTGCCAACAAAAAGTTATTGGAGAGGTATTTTTATAACAGCCGGGATTTCAGCGACGTGCATACGCTGTTAACGAAACCCGACAACAGAAAATTAAACTTTCGATTCAAATTACTGCTATTGTTGAACAAAGCAAAGCGTAATGCGGCTATGGGTATCTATATCCAACTTATTATATTCTTACAACAGCAATACACGCTCATCTCCAATTTTATGGACACCGATACCTTCCCTGATTCCTACAAATACGAGATCAATAGCTTAAAAAAATATTTCCTGAATTTTGAACTGGATTTTTTCAGCACACTTATACGCGAAAACAAGTTTAAAATTGCTCATATAGTCGCTCTCCAAAAGAAGATTAATGAATTGCATAAGACAGAAACGGACGACTTTTTTAAACGTTTATTTACATTTGAATCGTTATTATCCCTAAGTATCTCCATTCATAAGAGAGGTTTTATCTTTCCTAGCATTGGAGATCCGGCATTTACAATCGCGGGCGTTTACCATCCGCTATTACCTAAGCCCATACGTAACGGCGTATCGCTAGACAAGCAAGTCGTGTTGATCACGGGACCAAACATGGCCGGCAAATCTACTTTCTTAAAAGCGATCGCCATATCCGTTTATTTAGGCCATCTAGGCATTGCTATTCCTGCGGAAGAAGCTAAATTTCCATTTTTCCAGAACATCTGCATATATATTAATCATACGGACAACTTACGACAGGGTTACAGCCATTTTTTACGTGAGGTTAAAAACCTCAAAGAGGTTGCGCTTAAAGCGTCGGAAGGCACACCTACCTTCGCCATTTTTGACGAAATATTTAAAGGCACCAATATGAACGATGCATTGCAGATTACGCGGGCCACTACACAGGGTCTTGCGCAATTCCATCAATCGGTGTTCTTTATATCAACACATATGGATGAATTAAAAGATATGGCATCAACAGCCGTTAATTCTTATTTCTTAGACTGCAAAGTGGAAGATGGGATTCCGAAATTTAGTTACCAACTGAAAGAGGGCTGGTCCAGTGTCCAGATTGGTAAGATATTGTTTAAAAATGAGGGACTTTATGACCTCTTCCAATCGTCTGGCGGCTGAGATTGAAATTCGCTTAGGTATTTCTATTTTTAGTTATATTTAGATCATGGACGAAACAAAAGAAAGAAACCTAAAACTGGTTAACGAGTACTTCGATAAGCTACGTGCAGATTTGTTATAACTGGCTTAAAATCAGAACGATGTAGACTTTGGTATGGAGCCACTAGGTGCTAACGAAGCATGTATAAGATGAATTCAAAACTTGATATTCCAAAATGGAACATCAAGCAGGGCGATGTAGTGAAGTTGCTTCGTGACTATGCTGACACTTGTTCCCATTGATTATCATCCTAATCGTATTTAAAAAGTCAACGCTGTCCTTTTTGGTTCAGCGTTGTTCTTCTAACATCTGCCGCTCTTTACTTCTTCACCATATTATTTCTGTAAGCTACACCTTTGGCTGTTAAGCGGTATCGTTGGTTTCTACTATTCGGTTTTTCAGGGATCGTCATTTCCACTAAACCAAGGATCAATGCGGGTTTTAGATAGGTAATCCTAAAGTGCTCTCTATGCAATAAACCTAGTTTATTCTGTATTTCCTGTCGGTCCATATCGCTATCCAACTCTTGTATGAGATTTTTAACTTGCTCGGTAACTTGCTCGGTAACTTGCTCGGTAACTTGCTCGGTATTTCTTTGAACAGCTTCGTCATCCATTGGAAATACTATCCGCAAAAAATTTTCAGTGAACTCAAAAACCGAATGAGAATAGTGTTCCAAGATACGAGGAATACCCGACCCCAATTGCTCTACCATATCTAAGTCCCGGAATATGCGCATAATTTCCTTGTTCCGCGGTACGGAATGGCCTTTAAAGAACTCGTCCTGCGTAAAACCAAGCGGAAGCCCTCCGTAAGAGGTAATCTCGATACGGTCGTCAAATATCTCCAACTTAGGCGCTATCTCACGTGAATAATCATTGTGTACCAAAGCATTGACAATGGCTTCTCGAAGTGCCACCGGGTGCCACAGATTCTTTTCTTGTCGCTCACGTTCGGTAATCTTAGTGAGGGTCTTGTTTTCAACCTTAACCTTATCCAGTACTTGATGGGTAGCTTTGATCAATGATGCTAATCCAAACTCATTGTTCTCGATCAGCTCTACTCTGTTGGTACCTGCGTATTTGGCAAATTTGATCGATATATTGTTATAATCTGCCATTAAATAAGCTACATAATTATATATACCATCATCGTTCAGCAACTCAAGGTTGGAAGCAAATTGCTCATTAAGAGCTTTGCCCTGGCCTTGATAGTATATCTGCAATTGGCTAAAGGTAAGATCTTGGCGTGGTGAGCGAATTTTACCGATAGAATTGCGGATGCGTTTAGCAAAGAGGCTCTCAATCATGCGTGTGGGCATAGGTTCGGAGGAACTCCCTACGCGGATAAATGTACCTCTTTCACTCATGCCATATTTACGCACGTAATAAGGTTTCTCTAACCCGCCCGCTACAACAACCTTCACGATATCCTGATCAACATGTTTTTCTAAAACCACATCAAACAATCCCATACACGAAGGCACAATGTTGTTCTTCAAACGGTCCTTGACTAGCAATTGTACCTGATCTGCATGTTCTACACCAATGGGGTGCCCCGCCTTATCTATTCCGATGTACAATTTGCCTCCTTCATTGGAATTGAGGAAAGCGACCACTTCTTTTTCAAGATCGTCAGTCAATCTGGATTTATATTCGACATGCTGGTTTTCCATGACAAAATTATTTATTGAGATATGAGCATTTTAACAGCTGTAAGTCTACAAGAGGTTCTTACTTAGATTATTAATCATCTGCAAGGTACGAATTTTTGTTAAATATGGTCGGTTACGAGCCAGCATTTGTCAAAAAAATGTTCAACCGGATGTCAAGTTCGTATGAGCGAATGAACTATATAACCTCTTTCGGCTTTTCCATTCGCTGGCGGAGACAATTCTTAGAAAAACTTGGAAAGTCAAACCAGCATTTAAATTTACAATTATGTACCTGTACATGTAAATACCTGTACTGCACATCTTTGTTTTGTACGGGAACAAATGACATATGTTCTTTGCATTATTGATTATGTTATGTGACAAAGCCGTCAGCTACATGTTCATTGTGTACTACGGCAAGGGACATGTTCACACATTGAAGCTAGATTTAAACATTATTTTCTTTTTTGCCAAATGACAATTGCTCCCTTCTCCCTATACCCTAGCTTTGTTCCATAAATTCAACACAATAGCAATATGGACATTTTAATTGGACTCCAGTGGGGAGACGAAGGGAAAGGAAAAATCATTGATCTGATCAGCCGTGATTATGACATAATTGCCCGGTTTAACGGTGGGGCAAACGCGGGACATAGTATTTATCATAAAGGCAAACGGATTACACTTAAATTACTACCTTCAGGTATCTTTTATCCCCATATCAAAAATATTATTGGCACTGGTGTGGTGATCGATCCTATCGCACTCCAAGCCGAAGTGGAACAGCTTCAAGCCTGTTTGCCTGATACCGGTTTGTTCCATCGGATTCTGGTATCAGCAAAGGCCCATCTTGTATTGCCAACTTACAAGTACTGGGATATCTATTTCGAAGAATCACCGGAATACCGCACTATTGGAACAACTAAAAATGGTATTGCACCGGCCTATTCCAATAAAATACTTAGGCAAAGTATACGCGCGGGAGATATATTTTCTAAAAATTTCGAAGCAGAGGTATTCCAAATCTTGACTAAGCAGCACCTTGCGCTACAAGCTTTAGGACAGGATATGCCTATGTTACAGGAATTATATGACAATTTTCTGGAAGCATGCAATTTTTTAAAAAAAATACAAATTACCGATACAGAAATTATCATCAATGAAGCACTCAGGAACAATAAAAAAGTATTGGCAGAAGGTGCTCAAGCCACGTTGTTAGACATCGATCATGGTAGCTACCCCTATGTCACCTCTTCCAATACCATCGCATCCGCAGCATGTGTGGGTTTGGGAGTATCCCCCAAGCTTATTGATAAAATTTATGGTGTTACCAAAGCCTACTGCACACGTGTTGGAAAAGGTATTTTTCCAACGGAAATAACCGGCTCCCTTGCCGATGAACTGCGTGAAAAAGGAGGTGAATTCGGTTCCAATACCAAACGGCCACGAAGAGTGGGCTGGCTGGATCTTCCCGCATTAAAATATGCTATTATGTTAAACGGCGTGACCGATCTTGTACTAACTAAGGCTGATATCCTAAATGGAATGTCCGAAGTGCCTATTTGTATAGCATATGAAAGAGATGGCGAAACAAGGACCTTAGCCGCTCCACCAAGTGTAGACGATGCCGCGCGACCTGTCTGGAAATTTTTAGACGGATGGAATACGCCACTCGGCAAAATCAACCAGCAAATACAAGTTCCAAAAGAGCTGAAACTATTTATTTCCTTTTTGGAAAAGGAATTAAAAATTCCAGTAAAATACCTATCCACTGGACCGCAACGAGAAGAATTGATTATCTTGGGTAATTAACACCAGCAACATGGAGCGACTTTTAGAGTATATCCGAAAATTTGGGCAGCTTGATAAGCGGGAGGAAGGCTTAATCAAGCAGGCCTTTGAGAAGAAGCATATTCCAAAAACGACCTATTTTGTTGCCTGCGGAAAAGTTACTGATAGTATAGCTTTCGTAGAAAGTGGTGTATTTCGTTCCCTTTATTATAATAATAAAGGTGACGATTTTACAAGATATTTTATCTACGAAGGTCGTTTTATTGGAGATTTCCAAAGTTTTATGGATCGTACTCCATCCAACGATTACATCGAATCCGTAACAGACGCACAACTATGGAGCCTTAATATCCATAATTTTTTACTGTTGGAAAAAGAAATCAAAATCTGGCCCCTTTTAATGGCTAAGCTGTACGGATTTGTCATTGAAAGCAAATTAAAAACAGCAAATACCATGATGAATCTCGATGCCAGCGAACGCTATCTGCTGTTTCTAAAACTTTATCCCGGACTGGCAAATCGCGTTCCCTTAGCCATGCTGGCTTCCTATCTGGGTATTACCGCCTCTTCTTTAAGCCGCATCCGAAAAAATATTATATAATTTACTTTCCCAATCTAAAACCAAGTGTTACGCCAACAATAGGAGCAAATTCGCTTTAG
This sequence comes from Sphingobacterium arenae, assembly GCF_014692505.1. Taxonomy (GTDB): domain Bacteria; phylum Bacteroidota; class Bacteroidia; order Sphingobacteriales; family Sphingobacteriaceae; genus Sphingobacterium; species Sphingobacterium arenae. The sequence continues at coordinate 1,133,345 of NZ_JACNYK010000002.1, forward strand.
CCATTAAGCGGAAATACAGCAAACAAAAAGATTTTTTAATAAACAACCGTTTGATACGTCACTTTTCCCTCGTGATCAATACATTGCACGCGTAACTCATCCTGATTAAGCGCAACATACATAAACCCATAGGTACTGGCTTGATACTGGCTGTAAGCGATATCTTCCTTCACGGGTGTAATTTCCGAGCCGGCACCCGAGATAAGCTGATGCGTAGTTTTATTGTCTAGCTTCAGGTGCTGCAGCGAATGCTCATGGCCAGAAAGATATACCGGAACCGCGTGGCGATCCAAAATTGGTTCCAACACCTTCCGTACCGCCAAGGTATCGTAATTCTCCGTACGTGGCCCGGCACTATAAATCGGGTGATGACCGACAACAATTTTCCACCGCGCCGTAGACGCTCCCAACAGTTCATCTAGCCAAGCCAATTGCTTTTCCGGCTGCTGGTTCGCCACGTGGGGTCCATATTCGCTATTTTTGTAAAATTCCGGGATTAAAGGATTGGTATCGATAAAAGCGATCAAAACCTCAGCCGCTCCCTTCAAACGAAAAGTTTTACTGTAGTAACGGGCGGGCATTTTCCAGCGGCGGCTGATCGCCGAATAACGTACCTGTGCATCCGGATCCGACTTATAATCGTGATTACCTAAAATGGGATACCAATCCCATTGTAAAGCAAAGTCTGTATAGATATTTTCGTAAGAATAGTGCCATAGCGGATCGTGTTCACTAACCACCCCCGAAGGGTAGAAATTATCGCCCGTGGAAATGATAAAATCGTTTGGGTTTTCAGTTGCCCATTCACCCATCTGGGCCGCCACTTGGAGCTGGTGATCTGCCCCATTCCGCCCCCAATCACCCACAGCGATAAAATGCAGGTCATAGGCGTCAGCCAGCGCTGCACGCGCATTGATATCTTCACTTTCGATCCGCGTCGGTATGGCCGCAGCCAAGTTAGCAAAAGGCACCGCGGTAAAAGCAGCACCAAGGGCTCCGCCCAAGGTGCTTTTCATAAATTCTCTTCTTTTCATCCTCGCTAATTATAGCCGTCGTTTTGGTTCCATTTGGTATTCACGTTCATAACCAATGTCGGGATCGGGAAGATACGGCGGTATTTCTCCGTCCTTCCGGCCGGATATAGCGAACGGAAACCCCAATCGTCTTCGAATTTACCGAAGCGGATCAGGTCATTGCGGCGCCAAGATTCATCTGTAAATTCCCGAGCACGCTCATCCAGCAGATCTTCTAAAGTAGGTGCTGTCGTCAAGGTCGCTGCGTTCACATATGCCCGGACTTGGTTGATAAGCGATTGTGGAGAATCACCGTTGGTCGGCGCCGCTCCCCGAAGGATAGCTTCTGCTTTCATCAGCAACACATCCGCATAGCGGAAGATCGGCACATCGTTGCTCTGGTTCCGTGCATTTGCCGCCGTCACGTTAACATCCATGTAAAACTTGATCGAACGATAGCCCATCGAGCGTCCTTTCTGGTCGTTACCCGCATTCAGCGTAGGGCCACCGTCCGGACGTAAGGCAATCTCCCGTGAGGTTTCCATGTGCCAATCAAAAATATCATCGGCATCTGCTCCAGTATAATCCTGATCAACGCCTTTTTTCGAAGTCTTGATCAAGAACGGGCGCGACAAATCCGGCGCATAATCCGACCAGTAGTACTGCTTACCGCCGATATAAACATTGTTCCGCTCATCACCCTCCAAATGAAATTTATCGAGGAATTCGGGCAACACACGGAACGTACCGCCCACACTCTGCGGTAGCGGTGCAAACTGGTTCTGCCCGCTCCGGTGTATCCAAAAGCGCGCATAGGTCATTCCCTGCTGTTTTTCCCGGTCGTAGGGCATGGCAAAGATGAAATCTTTGATCTGCGGGCCATTATTTGGTCGAAACTTCTCTAAGAACTTATGGCTCATCAAATTGAATTGACCAGATGCTATGATCGCATCACACATCGCCACCACGTCGTTCAGCTTTTCATTGGTCATCGTCGGTGCATATTGTGCCACGTTGGGGCTCGTATAGACCGCCCAGTTTAAATAAAGCTTTGCCAATAAAGCCTCCGCCATAAACTTGGTCGCCTTCCCGTAGTTAGCAACAGAAGCTTCCGCAGGCAGACGATCCCGTACAGCTAAAAGTTCCGATTCGATAAAACGGCAGATCTCCGCTCGCGGCGATCGATCAGGCACCGTCTCCATCTTTTCCTTAATCAATGGAACGTCACCGAAATTATCCATCAATAGGAAATAGAAGTAAGCACGCATGGCACGCATAGGAGCCGCTTTCTCACTTTCGTCATCCCCAAAAATAGCTAAGACATTGTTTGCTAAGTTAATCCCGGTCATTGCCGAATCCCACATCCCCGGAAGGATGGCATTATCCGGCGTCCAGTTATGTACATGGAGCTCCCGAAAACGTCCGCCATCGTAGTAGTCAGTGCCCAAAGCAAGACTCACCGCTTCGTCAGAGGATAATGTTTGCACCATCCAGTGATTGTATCCCAGTGCGCCGCGATACGCGGCATAAACATCGGCGGAGATGGCTTCCGCAGCTCTTTCACTATTTGGAAATTCGGTGTATTGCGATTTGATATCAACGTCGAGGTCCGTGCAGGAAGCCATCGTCGTGGCCAATGCTGCTGCGGACACCAAAATATGTAGTTTCATTTTCATGATTTTTCCGGTTATAAATTAAAATTAAGCCCAAACATAAAAGTACGTGTACGCGGATAGGTCTGTCGATTGTCGATCCCTGGGGTTAAGCCTCCAAGATCTACCTCTGGGTCTACCCCTTTGTAGCTGGTCAAAACAAAAGCGTTGTTTACCGTAGCGTACACCCGGATGTTCTTAAACTGGCTGCTCAGCTTGGGGAGATTATAAGACAGCGTCAAATTTGCCAAACGCAGGTAGTCCCCTTTCTCCAAATAACGATCAGACAGGTAATGCGCATTGATGTCACTCACCTTGTCTGTCTCTAGCACGCTGGCTAAAAGATTCTTCTGCCCGGCATTACCGACAATATTGGTGTGCCTTGCTCTGGTTCCATTCATGATCTGATGCCCGAATACGCCTTGGAACATCGCCGTCAAAGCAAAATTTTGATAGGTAAAGTTGTTGTTCCAACCTAAGGTAGCTTTCGGCTGTGCACTGCCGGTAACAGCCCGATCTTTGTTTGCCGGCGTGATCGTCGTCTCGCCGGTTCTTTCGCCGGTTTCTAGATCACGCACATAGAAAGTTGATACACCGTCTTCATTGTAACCGGCCCATTCCCAGGTATAAAACTGGCCGATTGGCGCCCCTTCCATCAAGCGTTGTTGAAAAGCGTTACTTTGTCCGGCTCCACCAAGTTCGGCCAGATCGATATAGTCCGTGGAAAATTCCTGATTAGAAATACGGGTCACAACGTTCTTATTATGCGAGGCGACAACACCGGTGCTCCAGCTGAAATTTCCGGAACGAACAGGTACTGCCTGTAAGCTGAGCTCTACCCCTTTGTTATTGATTTCACCAACGTTGGCTGTTAAGGAGCCATAAAGGTATTTAGTTGTTGAAACCGCATAATCATAGATCAGATCCGTCGTGTTTTTATCATAGTATTCTATACTACCACTCAAGCGATTTCCTAAGAAAGCGAAGTCTACACCGAGGTTCAACATGCCCGTACGTTCCCAACGCAGATCGGGATTGGCATTGCGCAGGGCAGCCAGCGTACGAAGATCATTTCCGAAGGCATCGGTATAAAAACTGGAGGTTGCACCATATACCTGCCGCGCGCTAAATACATCAAAACCCATCGAGTTGCCGCTCACACCATAACCCGCACGGAGTTTCAGGTCATCAAAAATACCGACCTGTTGGATAAAGGGTTCTTCTGATAAGCGCCAGGCAGCAGAAATAGAAGGGAAAGTCGCCCAACGGTTGTTCGCTCCGAAAGCAGACGAGCCATCTCTTCTAACGGTTGCCTGGAAAAGATACTTACTATTGTAGGCATAGTTCACCCGGCCATAGACAGATATCATCCGCAAGGTAGAAAGATAGTAGTTACCGAAACCCAGCAAATCGACCACATTGGCCATGCCGGGGTTGTAATAGCTCAATCCATCATCATAGTAGTCCGAGGTTGTCAATTGGAATCCGTCGTTGTTATTATTCTCTTCCCAAGAGTAACCAGCCAAGGCAGAAACCCGATGGAGCCCATCGAATGTTTTGTCGTAGGCCAGGTTCATCTCCATAATTCTACGCTCGTCTTCCACAGCTGCGCGGATGGATTTACCGTTCTGGTTCCGTGCTGCCATGGAGTTTGCCGTGTAATATTGTGCATTATTGAACTGCCTGTTCTGCAAAGACAAATCGATATTATAAGTAAGACTTGGTAAAATCTCATAACCGACTTTCGCATGCGCCTGGATCACTTTGGTTTTGGAGAAATTGGTGTTTTCTTCAATCAGCGAAACCGGATTGACGTATTGTGAACGATCGGGCTTTTCATACCAAGCACCGGTCTCGGTCCGTACAGGCGATACGGGCAGATAGTAATACATGGCGTCGTATACACTCACGCCGTCGCCCAATGCCAAGACATCATTTTGTTTGGTGATACTCGTATTGACGTTGAAGGACGCCGTCAGGCGGTCGCCCATAGCCTTTGTACGGACAAAACCACGGCCAATCTGCCGGCCCATGTCTGTTCCTTTAATTACCCCGTTGTTTTGCAGTGTATTTAAACTTGCGCTATATTGTGTTTTATCGGTACCACCTAATAGGGAGATATTATGGTTATTCGATACACCGGTGCGTTCCACTTCACGCTGCCAGTCGGTATTCGCTCCGAGATCGTCCGTCGGCTCCATCGAGAAACCATTGTCGTTCACAAAAGCGCGGTACTGATCACCGTTCATCATATCATAGCGATTGGCAACCTCGTCTATCGCAACATAACCGTTATACGTAATATCGGTCTGGCCGCTTCTGCCCCGTTTGGTCGTCACGATGATGACACCGTTCGCGGCTTTCGACCCGTAGATCGCCGTCGCCGAGGCATCTCGAAGCACATCGACACTTTCGATGTCATCGGGCGCCACCAAGCTCAGGGAGGCTCCCGGCACACCGTCGATCACGTAATAAGGCTCCATCGCCTCTCCGCTACGGAGGGTGGAAGCACCACGCAAGCTGATGGACGGGGTAGCATTCGGGTTACTGTTGTTTGTCGAGATGGTTAAGCCCGGAACTTTTCCTTGCAACATCTGTGCAGGCGAAGCGAACACCCCTACGTTCATGTCTTCGGCTTTGATCGTAGTGATCGAACTGGTCACGTCCTTACGGGAGATCGTTCCATAACCGATCACGACTTCTTCCAGCTCGGTGGTCATTGGTTGCAGTTTCACACTGAGCGCAAGGGGGCGGCCGGTCTGAATGCGGTATCCCGATAGCGTATCTGGCTGGAAACCGACGTAGCTAAAAATAAATTGATAGGGGCCGCCCTCGGGCAGGTTACTAAAACTAAACAGCCCCTGATCGGAAGAACTCGTATGGAAGCTTCTGCCCGATTCGCCGTGTACAGCTTTGATGCTCACGCCGGAAAGGAACTTACCAGACTCGTTCTGAGTCGCGCCTTTTACTTGCTCTTGCTGGGCTTGCACCTGAATTGCTCCAGCTACAAGAAGTGCAAAGCACAATAGGCTCTTTTTTTTCATTTGATACGTGCTAAACATGTTGGTTTGACTTATAGGTTTTCATTTATCTTTTTCTAAAATAGATATGGAACGATCCATCTTCGTGCGTGTCGTAATGTAGATCATTGATGAGACAGATCACCGTCAGAACGTCGGCAAGGGTTTCCTTTTCCGGGTCGATTATGCCAGTATATTGAATGGTCCGGATATGCTCATCCTGGATATGAATATCGGTTTGGTAGGCTTCCTCCAACGTTGCAAAAACATCGGGCAAGGGTATATTTTCCATGTACAATTGGCTTCCGGTTGTGGTTGGAGCAGCCGTCTCCGCAAGACGGGCTGGTTTCTCTTTCTGCTCCCGCTCCGGCTGAACGATCTGCATATTCGCATCTAACAACAAGCTTGCCCCCTTCCGATCAAGGAATACATTTTCAAAGGCAGGGATATCAGCCGTCGATGCCACCACAATTTTACCCGTGTGCAGCTCTACCGCTGTATGTTGTTTCTCGCGGCGGGTATCGATGGTAAAGGAAGTCCCCAGTGCCGTCGTTTTCGTCGCGCCGGCATACACACTAAAAGGTCTTTTCGTATCTTTCGCTACGTCAAAAAACCCTTTCCCTTCGAGGTATATATCCCGCGCGGCTACAGCAAAATCGTTACGGTAACGCAGGCTGCTTTGTGCAAATAAATGTACGGTGGATTGATCGGGCAGGTGCACCGTATCGATTTGATCGCTATCATTGTATATAGACACCCAGCGCGGTACGGCTACCCTCGCGCTGTCTTGTTGGGCATAGTGCAGCGCATCCGGCTGTGCTACGCGCTGCGATTGCTGCCATAGCTGAAAGGAAATAAAGAGGAGCAGCGCCGCAGCAATCCCGACCTGCATCGTGCGGTTAGTACGCCGTAGTCGAATTTCACGCCGCAGGGCCCTCCGTTCGTCGCGATCAATCTCGCTTTCGATGTGCTGTGCCATCTTTTTTGAGGGTGCGGAATGATCTTCCGCCTCCTGATATCGCCGCCATCCGGCATCGTTGAACATTTCTTCAATGATCGTTGGGTCTTCCCAGATCTTTTTGCGTGCATTCCGCCTTGCTTCGGATCGATTTGCCGTGTTGCGCCGATGTCTTCTTCTGAACCTCATATATAGATATTACGTGGCTCATCGAACTATCCCTAGCGACTTTACAATTATTTAATATAGAGACGGTAAAAATCTTGAAGCCTGCTTTACAGCATAACCGAATAGAGGTGTTGCTTTAGCTGCAGGAGCGCTTTACTGATATGATATTCCACTGCTTTGGGGGTAATGGAGAACATCGTGGCGATTTCTTTATGGGACAGACCTTGTTTTCGGCTCAGTTCGAACACCAAGCGCCGCATCTTGGGCATGTTTTGGATGTCCTGCTCCATAATCTGCAAAAGGTCTTTACTCTCAATGGCATCGACCAAACTGTCGGTAAAAGGGGTCTCGGCGGATTCGCCTTCGTATTTGAAACGGGTTGCTTCTTTACGGAGCACATCAATCATCACCTGTCGGGCCATGCCAAATAACTGTATATCAATACCGAGCCGCACATTGAGTATCTCCCGTTGCTTCCATAACTTAATAAAAGTAAGCTGGGTTACTTCTTCGGCCACATATTCCGACTTGGTCCGTTGCAGTATGAATCCATAGATCTGCTGGTGATACCGGTCATAGACCTGCTGAAAAGCACGCTGGTCATCTTCCTTTATTGCTCTGATATCTTCCATAAAAAATGGCAAATTTAGTGGCTTATTCTGGAGACAAGGGTTAACACGATGTTATGTTTTTATGAAGTCTGTGACTGCAAGATACAAAATATTACAGTAACTTCCCGTCGGATTATCGAGAAGATAATGTAAACCATCATCTTATCTTTTCCACCGTTTATGTGTCCACAGCCACCCGTACGGTTCTTCCCTGATGTTTTCTGTTAACAGGTCAATGTATTTTTTGGTAATTTCGCCATCGTCTGTGGACTCCGCCTTGGAACATATCGGCACACAGACTATTCTGTAACTTCCTTTTGATAGCTGGGTAATATTCAGGTAGACAACTGCTGTTTGACCTTTACGGGCTAATTTTTCCATACCTGAAAACATATATGTTTCCTGATTCAGCAAAGTGAATCTGTATTTTTCGTCCTTAATGCGCGGACATTGGTCGGCAAGAAAAAGATAGACCGCAGGGTTTAGATTTTTTGTTATGACATGGCGTATTACTGCGTTATCAGGTATCAGCTTCAAGCCAAAACGAGACCGGAGCTTAATCATGAGCCTGTTCATCGTCCCCGACCTAAGGGGTTTGTAAATGGCATATATATCGTGGTGCATTTTATAGGGCATAAAGTTCAGCATTTCCCAATTGCCACAATGCCCCAAGCAGGCAATGACATTCCTTCCATCGTTTATATATCCGTCTATTAGTTCCAAATTCTCAAGTACTATTTTCTTATCAAGCACATCTGCCGGAGCGGAGATGCCTTTTATAATTTCGGCAAAATAGGAGACAAAGCAAGCGTAAAACTTCTTTACGATGGCACGAATTTCCCCATATCGCTTGTCGGGAAAGGAACGTACAACATTTTGAATGACTACCGCTTTTCTGTAACCGACAACGTAATAAGTGAGATAAAAAGTAAGAGAAGCCAACGCATAAAGAAACGACATGGGTAATAAGCTTATGACATATGTTAAACTATAAATGCCTCTATATGCAACAGTCTGTATGGTTTGCTTGATGTTCATAAATTAAAACTTCATTTTTAAACCCACTGAGGCATACGGGGAAACAGAAAAATAATAATCATTATCTCCGGCAAACACCCCTTTCAGCGTTCTATCGCTGTAAGATGCAGGACGATAAAGGTTCAGACCTACCATGCCTGTCAGGGATAATCCTTTTTTGCTAAGCTTTACTTCGGGCCGGAATCCCGTAACAATATATTGGTGGGAGAATATCATATCTTTACCGTCCTTTTTCAACAAGGCGACCTGCCCGTTCATTTCAAGGGCGTAGGCTAATTTGAATGTGTCATTGAAAGTGTAGCCTGCAGATACATCCAGACCCTCTACCAGTTCAATATTTACATCGAACTTCCCATTATGTTTCCATTTGACATATACGGCCGGAAACACCATCGGATAACCTAGAGAACTGTTTATAGCCAAACCACCACCGATGTCAAGATTTGGGTTCAAGTGACGGATAAAAACAATTCCCCCGCTTCCGAGTACATTTTGGAAACTGATTTTGGAAAAATCGGTAGAGGGTGTAAATACACCCATCCCAACACTTGCCCTCATCGACCACCTGTCATTTAATGGCCGTAAATGGTAAACACCTACTTGTAAATTCATGATTTCCGATACCATGTGTTCCGAAAAGTTTTGATTTTTTAACGAAACATACGAACCCCCGAAACCAACGCCCCAAGCGATAGGACGGTTGTTATCATTTAATTTCATAGATAGGGGAATATTTATCGCTGCCTGATAAATCATGGCAGAACCTGTGCCATCACCGATTTTTTCCCTTGGCTTCTCTCCCGGAGGGAGGTAATAATAACCCGAATTCCCGATGTACTCCGTCTTGAAAGAGACTTCCTGAGCCTTTCCCTCCAGCGTTAACAGCGTTGCCAATGTTGCTAAGAATAATGTTGTTGACTTCACGATTTTAAATTTGTATTTATACTTATTCCTTTTTTTTGCAAAAGAATGATGAAAGGGACGAACCATAAAGCGATAGTTTGCGGACTTCAGAATCGACTTGATGAAATGCACAATGGAGAGAATGGAATTAATTCTTAGGTGTGTCTGATAATGTAAAATTTATTGCGTACCGGAGTTCAGACGTCGAGGTTTAGCACGTACATAAACTTCGGTACGCAAGCTGTTTCACTAGCTTCGGCTTTTTTAGAACCTATATGCTATTCCGATAGATGCACCGTGGTTTTTCATGGAACCACCTTTAGCTTTATGCAGATCTGCAAGTCCGAATTTATAACTTGCGTTTATTTGCCAATTTTTATCAAAGTCATAACCGATAATGCCTCCGACACCGTAATCGAAACGGTTCATGGTAGGCTTTCCGGTTCCGCCGTTCTTTTTGAAAAGGTTCACCCCATCAGATTTCGCGCTGATTCCATAGCCAACATATGGGCCTGCTCCTAGAAAGGCTTTTCCACTACCCAACTCCCCCTGAACGATTCCGTAAAGAGGAATCTCCACGCCAAAAGACTTGAATTTATCGGATGCTTGATCTGCCTTTGCTTCCAGCTTCGAGGTATTGTAATATACATCGATGCCGGATTGCAGGGCGAAGTTTGGACTTACGTCATATTTTACAAATCCACCGACCGAACCACCAAAGCTCATTTTACTTTTGAAGCCTTTCATGTCACCGCCTAGCCGGTAGTTGGATAAGTTCGTTCCAGCTTTGAAACCAAATGATAATGGTTTATCCTGTGCCAACAACCCAGTGGAAAAAATCAGTGCGCTTGCTGCGAAAGCAATTGTTAATACGTTCTTTTTCATTGTTCTAAATTCTATTTTGTTTTTAATTTCTGAACAAAAGAACGGCAGACAGGGCACAACCAGAAGCAGTAAACGATAGGGTTAAGAATTTACCGCATGAAATGCAGGATTCAGGGCATGGATTTCCCGTAACGGGCTACTCCACAACTCCGTCCATCCATTTCAGGAAGTCCGGTACGCGCACACGGCTGACCAGAACTTCATGGGGGCACTGGGGTAAAAAGGTAAGTTTCAGACGGCTGTTGAAGTACTTGGCAGCATTTTCAATTGCTTTTACATTCCCGATACAATTACGTGACACACGGAAAAACAAACGCCTATCAAGTTGTTGCTCCAAATGGTCCAATGTATAATTGATGATATACCGCCTATCACTGAATGTATGGAGAAAAACGACCCCGTCTTCGCTGTAAAAATGCGCAATATCTTTGGTTTCGATGTAATGATAGTTTTCCCCCTTGGATATCAGGAAACGGTTTTTGGTTTTGAGCGATAGTATCTGCTCAAAATTTTTCGACTCGTTTTCGGAAGTGTGGCTATGGAAGAAGTTCTCAAATTTAGTCAACGCAGCCGCCAATTCACACTCATCAAATGGTTTTAACAGGTAATCGATACTGTTCAGCTTAAAGGCTTTGATAGCGTGCTCATCGTAAGCGGTAGTAAATATGACGGGTGCAACGACCTCTACATGATTGAATATCTCGAAACAGTTACCATCTGCAAGGCGGATATCCATGAGAATTAGATCCACGGTGGATTTTTTCAAAAATCCGATGGTATCTATGACCGTTTTGGTATGCTTTTCCAACAGATAATCAGGGCGCAATTTGGTCACCATGCGTTTCAGTTCTTCGTATGCGAACCGCTCATCTTCTACTATCAGGTACTTCATGTATGTATATAAGGAATTTTAACGGTAAATAGATGGTCTTTATGTTGAACGATAACCTCTTTACCATAGATTTTATACTGCTTGGCAATGTAGTTCAGTCCGATTCCGCCTTTATCTGCGCTGTTTGATGGTTGGATGTTGTTTTCAACGGTGATATGATCGCTATCAATAGTTATTTTTATGCTCAATACCGAATCCTCGGTTGCGATGTTGTGCTTGAATGCGTTCTCTATAAGTAATTGCAGGGTAAGGGGAATAATCTTGTTGTGCTCACAGTTCGCTATTTTATCCACCGTAAAAGTAAAAGAGTTTTCAAACCTCATCCGCATCAGGAAAATATAGGAATCCAAAGCATCCAGTTCATCCGCAACGGAAACCACGGGCTGTTGGGTAAGGGAAAGCACATAACGATAGGTCTTCGATAGGGCTTTCGTAAACTTGTTTGCATTTTCCTGATTGATGTATATCAAAGAGGATAATACATTTAGGGAGTTGAACAGGAAATGCGGGTTTATTTGTGAGCGTAATGTTTCGTGCTGGAACAACAGAACCTTTCGCTTGGCTTTTTCGGAGGCGGCTATGGCTTTCTGTTCAGACTGGAAATAATGAATCAACTCGAATACCAACAGGATAGGGATATTGGTTGTCATTGCAAATGCAAATTTGACAAGGAAAGGAGGTAGCCCTTCTTGTGGTATTAGAAAGACGTCATATATCAGCAAATTAAATATCCATAATAATATCAGGCATATAACTGTGATGCCCGCAATATCTGCCATAACACGCAAAAAGATATTCTTAGCGTATGGCAAATACTTATTTAGGAGCAACAGTAAACCGTAGTCTGCCATACACATAGCAAGGATTACAACATAATGCGCTGAAAGCTGTATGTGAAAGTTCTTCCATAAGTCCTCTTTCATTACAATAATGCTAAAAAGCATTTGGCACAAGGCATAGACCAGTGACGAAGAAAAAAAGATAAGCAGTATGTTTATTTTTCTTTGAATCATTATTCAAAAGTACAGTATCCGTATAAAATTCATTTGAAATCTCTCGATTTTCCGATGAACTTCATTATTAATTGGATGAATTTAATATTGGTTAGCTTAAAAGATCAATTTCCAAAAGAAATCGTAACGTTGTTGATTATGTAACTGTACATAGCCGCGGAGAACATGGGGGTCGAGGCTACGCACATGTACATAATGGGTAGATGCTTTAGAAAATTAAATGTAGTTATTGTTTTATTAATTGTATCTCCGATATGAGTTTGATATCCTCTCCTACCAAAACACCACCCGTTTCAAGGGAAGTATTCCAGTTTAATCCAAAATCTTTCCGATTGATTTTTCCAGATAAAATAACGCCGGCTTTTGTATTACCCCAGGGATCTTTCATCAAGCGGCTATGCTCTACCTCTAAGATTATGTTTTTGGTGACGTCTCGTATGGTAAGATCACCGGACATCTCAAACTTGCTTTCATCAATTTTCTGAATGCCGGTGGATTTAAAAGTGATTGTAGGGAAACGCTCCACATCAAAAAAGTCGGCACTTCTTAAGTGGTCATCGCGATCGAAACTATTGGTATCGACAGAGTTAACATTTGCGGAAAAGGAAACAACTGAAGTTTCAAACTGATCATCATCATTTTCGACTACTGCTTGAAAGTCGTTGAACCTTCCGGAAACATGGATAAACATCATATATTTTACTTTGAATCCTATCTGGGAATGTGAAGGGTCTATAGCCCACCTTGATTTCGACATTTGTGTAATTTTTTTATAATTGTTAATGGATACCTGAAAGTGCATTCATGAAAGTTCATTTCTATTAAACTCGTTTAAGAATTATGCATGCGATCATTATGCAATTCAAAATTAGTGTAAATGAAAAAAAGGAAAGTAGATAAATGACAATAAATAGCATCGACAAATATCGACAAGGCATAAGATATTATTATCCTCGTCAAGTATTTTTGTCCATACAAATACCTACTCCTAAAATGGTGCAATATCGAAAGCTATTGTGACAATCTCATTTTCCAATCCATGGAGATTAACTGTTTCCCCATTTACCCACAGTATGGATTTCCGCCCTCGGTCGGATTCCATATTTCCCAATACAAGTGCATTACCTCCACTTACCTGAAGATCGAAAGCATACGTATGTCCACTATTGGAATCATCCAAAGGTTGTTTCACACCGTCTTTAAATAACCTCGGTTCGTATTTACTTCCTACCTGCTCATAACCACAAGCATACACTTCTCCATTTTCAAGCACTACTTTCCCCCCTCTAATCACGGATCGGCCACTAATCAGCTTATCTGCTTTCCCATTTTTCCATAATGTAAGGCTTCTACCTACTGTCGATAAGTTATCTACATACCCCAATACATAAATATCCGCTCCATCAATCGCTATACTTTTGGCGTAGGTAGTAACGTCCGCGGTGGACAGTGTAACCGATTTTCCGTTTTTCCAATACTTGGATATAATCCCTCCTTGCGTATTTTCATGACCGGCGGTATACACATCATCTCCCGACACGAAAAGATCCGCAAAAGTAGTCGATTCTTTCCCATCGGTGGCCATAAAGGCATCGCCATTTTTCCAAACAACACCTATCCTCTTCTCGCCGTCTGCAGGGACATACGAACCCGCCACATAAACATCTTCCCCACTGACGAATACAGCGGTTGCCTCTTCGTATTTAGTTTCGGGAGTACGCAGCTCCAACCGTTTGCCGTTCTTCCATAATAGAGCTTTTGTTACCTGATCAGAACCAGATTGACCTCTATTTTCGGTACCGACAACATATACATTTCCTGACGCAACTGTAATATCCGCTGGATTAACCTGCACACCTGTGCCGAGTTCCAGCGGAAAAGGTTTATTATTTCTATAATAGCTAGGTATTCCTGTATTGTTTTCCGAGGAAAAACCGATGAAATAGACATCTCCCCAGTCTACTATCTTGCGTTCTTCTATTTCGTCTTTATCATCCTCGCCACTTTTCTTACAGGACTGAAAGACAATAGCGACACCAAGTATACAATACATTGTAAAAATAAATCTCCTACCCATTTTCTAACATTTTTATAAACCGACAGATTTTTGTTGCAAAAGTCGGTTGTGTATATCAGCAAAGGTATAAAGTAATTGGTGCGACAAAGAAAAACCACCATATACAAAATATCTACGTTTGAACTTTATCGGCTTTTGTATTTTCTTCAACAACAGCTACAAAACCTATCATGGCAACAACGATAATAACATCGATGTCAGTCAGATGACCCAATTCTCGTTCCGTGGAATGAATGGACTGAACGATTTGTCAAACAAAACAGGCGTATAGGCAGAACCGATCACTGAGGTGACTGTTGCCGATTCATACTATGGTGTACCCGATAGCTTTAAGGCCTGATGTACTTTCCGGGCTATCGCAATAGCGGACTCGTTGTCACCATGCATACAAATCGTATCTGCTTTAATGGGGATGTCCATACCGTCCGCAGTGACTACTTTTCCTTCTGTGGCTATTAATAAGGCCTGTGCAAATGCCCGGTCGTGATCCGTTATGACGGCATTGGCCATCGTCCGGGGTGTCAGCATACCATCGGCTTGATAGGTACGATCCGCGAAGACCTCGCTATACACGGTTAGTCCACGCTGTTCGCCTTCCGTAATAAGTGCACTTCCGGATAAGCCGTACAGGACTAAATTCGGATCAAATGCATAGACCGCATCTGCAATCGCCTTGGCAAGGTTGTTATCTTGTGCCGCCATATTGTACAGTGCACCATGTGGCTTGACATGGTGTAGCAATACGCCCTGTGCTTTGGTACAGGCATAAAGCGCACCGATCTGGTAGAGCATCAGGTCATATACTTCCATGGGGGTCAGTGCCATTTGACGACGACCGAAACCTTCCCTATCCTTAAATCCCGGGTGTGCACCAATATGCACATTGTGGCTGGCGGCAAGTGCAACGGTTTTCATCATGGTAGATGGATCACCTGCATGAAAACCGCACGCTATATTGGCCGAGGTTACAAAAGGTAATATCGCTTCATCATTGCCCATCTTCCATGGCCCAAAGCTTTCGCCAAGGTCACAATTGAGATCAATCATTTTTTTACTCGCCATATTTTAATGCTAAAGATAATTTCAATTTATGAAGCTCATTTTCCTGAGCTCTCCATAGGGATTGTGCCTCCTTCATCGTGATCAATGCAAACTGAATTTTTGCGCCGGGGGGCAACTGCGCCATCAGCGGTAGATCGACAGTTGCTACCTGAGCGATAATCGGATAACCGCCGGTCGTGGGATGATCGGCCATCAAGACAATGGGTTGCCCGTCAGGGGGCACCTGTATCGTCCCAAAGGTGGTAGCCGAAGAGAGAAGTTCTTTTTTTTCACGCAGGTACAATTTCGCTGATTCCAAGCGGTAGCCCATTCGATCGGAATTACTGCTGATCGTAAACAGACCGGCAGTGAGTCGTTGCTGACTATCGCTATCGAACAACGCGTGTTGCGGCCCGGCTATAACACGAATAATTTTGTTGTCAAGTCCTCGGTAACAGGAAGATGCCATACGCCATTTGAATGAGGAACTTTCCTGCGGCCAGGCTTTACAAAAGGATAGTTGATCGCCTTTTTGCAACGCACGCCCTTGCCACCCACCTATAGCTCCTCGAAGATAGGTAGAAGCGCTGCCAAGCACTTTTGGCACGTTGAGTCCACCATAAAAACAGAGGTATGCTCGCCAACCTTTTTTGGGCTTACCAAAGGTGAGCAGCGCGCCTGCTGGCACGACGACAGGCTTCCACATAGGAATAGGTTGTTGATCGATTGCTGGGGAGAGATCTGCCCCGGTGACACAGATAAGCTGCTGCTCCAGAAAAAGCAAGCTAGGTCCAATTGATGTGCACTCTAATGCAGGTGTGTCCTCTTCATTGCCCAAAAGGAGATTACCCAGTCGAAGCGCCAGCTTATCCATCGCACCGCTCGTTATCATACCGTATTTCTGGAATCCAAAGCGCCCTAGATCTTGTACGGTCGTCAACATCCCTGGCTTGATGACATTAATCCCCATAATCAGCTCCTTTCATGCGCAGGTATTCTGCTTTGCTAATCGGATCAAATCGCAGGCGATCTCCTGCGGCTAGAAATGACGGAATCTCTTTGGTACTGTCAAATAAACGTACAGGTGTCTTCCCGATAATTTGCCAGCCGCCTGGGGTTTCGATCGGATAGATTCCGGTCTGCGCACCGGCAATCCCGACAGATCCCGGTTCGATTTTGAGGCGTGGGGTTGGTTTGCGGGGGGTGGATAGGCGGCTGTCCATACCGCCAAGGTATGCGAAACCCGGCGCAAATCCAATCATATAGACGATGTATTCGTTATCACTATGGAGCCGGACGACTTCCTCTTTACTTAGTCCCGTATAGTCCATGACTTCGTCGAGATCTGGACCATCGTACCAGATGGGGATGACTTTGTTAGCGGAACTGAAATGTATTTCTTCAGGTAAGGCGGTTACAATGCGCTGAATCTGTTCGACCACTCCCGCAAAATCTATGGACAACGGATTATAATAGACGGTAATGGTGGTAAAGGCAGGTACGTACTCTAAAATAGCGGGATTTTCCAGTTTGTCCAATCCTGCGCCAACTAGTCGGATCCGATGATTGACCTGTTCCGAAATAGCCTCGCTAAAAACGGCAACGACTGCAGCATCCCCTAAAGGGTAATAAGATACACTTTCCGGCTTATTCATCATTAACGACAAGGTAAGAAAAAGTGTCGGAGGATTTAGTATTTCTAGCTTTCTTTTCAGTTCATTCCATCCATTCCCATATACTGTGATATTGATTTAAGCTGTTCGCATAATCCAAAAAACCGCTGTAAAAATCATGCTCCCCTATTGTAGCGCTATCACCAACAACGATAAGTTTTTTCTTGGCTCTGGTCATAGCTACATTCATACGTCGAATGTCTGCTAAAAACCCAATCTGCTGATTCGTATTACTCCGCGTTAAAGATATATATATAATATCTTTCTCCTGACCTTGAAAGCTATCAATTGTATGAACTTGTATAGATGGCCGAATAGAAGCTAATAACTCGTCCGTCAGGATAATTTCTTTCAATAAGATTGACTGCTGACGGTAAGGAGTGATAACACCAATACTCGGAAAATCAAGTGTGGTATATTTTTTAGACAAGTTTATAACAGTATCCATTAGATGCCTGTAGACAAATAGCGCTTCTTCCCTATTTGAAATCGCATTGTCCTCCATCGTTTCTTCGTATCCGGCACCAGCCGTGTCAATAAAAACTACGGGCTTACTATCCTCGATCAAATGCCAATCTGCAACTGCTTCCGAAGCAGTCAATTTGCCAGCATAAAGCATCTTAGAGGGGTAAAACATAATCTGTTGATGCATTCGATATTGTACATCCAATAAAAATACAATCTCCGGAAATCGATTACACAATTTCTCAAACAATGTTATATATAATCCCTGATCCGACTGGAGCGAAGACTTAACTGTAGGAGGCAATTGGCGATGGTCACCAGCCATAATCACGCGATTCGCTTTTAAAATCGGAACCCAACATGCTGGTTCTAGGGCCTGTCCAGCTTCATCAATCACTACTGTATGAAAGTTTCGATCGCGAATACTAGGATGATTAGCACCAACCAAGGTTGTCGTTATAACCTCCGCATTATCCAATATAGTAGTAGAAATATAATCTTGAACAGCATCTATTTCTTTTCTTATTTTCTTCGCTTCCGCAAATAGTGCCTTTCGTTGTTCACGCTCGGACCTTCCAAAATTGCGTTTATATTTGTGTGCTAAATCTAAATAGGTGCTCGCTTGTTTTTCGAGTGTCTTACGTTCTTTATTCGCATGATGCGCATCGATACGTGCATCTAAAGTGAGTTGCTGTAAATGTTCAGATACACGTATCGGGTTTCCTATACGTACGACGTCTGCGCCAGCTGCTGCCAAACGCTCTGACAACAAATCTACAGCCGTATTACTGGGAGCAACGACTAATATTTGCTTTTTGTTGTTTTTTAACAAGGCGCTAATTCCTTCGATTAACGTTGTTGTTTTTCCTGTTCCTGGAGGACCATGTAAGATCGTTAATGGATTATCAAGTAACATGGCCGAAATAGCCAAATTTTGACTAGCATTCAATTTGGGGTTTTGATAATGAATTTCTTTCTCTTGCAATAATGTCCATGATTCTTTACCCAACAACTGCGCTACAATATTTCCTTGTTTAGGATTAGCTAATTGTGTCTTTGCCTCTTCTAAAGCCGTAAACATCTCTCGGTAGGAATACTCATCAAACAACAGATCTACCCCTAGCTTTCCACGTCGAGCCCAATCGGGCAACTCGTCTTCCCGAATAGAAACACGCATAGTATCACGTCCTACATAGCTTATAACGCCTTCTATTCTATCTGTTAGTGGATCGTAATTAGAGAATAATGCTACGGGCATTCCAAACCGGAACCTGTGTCCCTCTTCTAAAAAATTAGTTTTTTGAAGAGTAAGGTTTAAATAATCACCTCTTCCTAATTCGGTATTTGAAATAAACACCGGGAACCAGCTCACCCCCTGCAATCGACGTTCTTGTAATGAGCTATGTAGTAGTAATTTCTCATGTTGAGCAAAATCGTAGTCTTTTTCTTCTTTTAAAAGGGTGATTTGCTGATCAAAATATTTCATATTACAAACTTCCTGTTCAAATTACCGCTATTGCGGGAAACCAGCAAAAGTAGTTATTTCTTGAAATAAGTACCTTAAGCTTTTGGATGAAACTGAATTGGAATTTAAGCCGCCACCTTATCGACAGTGCTACGAGCAATCTCACGCGTTTCATAAGCGGTCAATTTTAAATCAGATAGTGGAATGACTTTGACCAGACACCGATGTCTCAATAAATGACATACCTTTGTGATCAGGTAACGCAGTACGATATGGAAAATTTAAGTTCTAAGCGATTCAAAAGAAATTTTGTGGATACGTTTCCAGGGGATGACAGTGGTGATCTGCACCCTCGCCAAACGCCGGGGGTTTTATATAGCAAGGCCGTACCTACGGCTGTACGGAAACCCGAACTTGTGGCGTGGTCTGCCGAGCTAGCAGATAGCTTGGGCATGGCGAATCCTAATCCAGACGACATACAAATTCTCGGCGGCAATCTCATCACCTCGACGATGTACCCCTATGCTGCCTGCTATGCGGGCCATCAATTTGGCAACTGGGCAGGGCAGCTTGGTGACGGTCGGGCGATCACGCTAGGCGAATGGGAAAACCCAAACGGAAATATTTGGGAGCTGCAGTTGAAAGGTGCTGGCCCCACCGCGTATTCGCGGAGAGCTGACGGTAGGGCAGTTTTACGCTCATCGGTACGCGAATATCTGATGAGTGAAGCGATGCATTACCTGGGTATCCCGACTACGCGGGCATTAGCACTTGTTACCACGAGCGACATGGTGACGCGCGACATGTTTTACGATGGGCGTGCTGCGGATGAGCCTGGCGCCATTGTGATGCGTACAGCAAAAAGCTTTTTACGTTTCGGTAACTTTGAAATGCTTGCCGCCAGGGACGAGATCGATAACCTCACGCAGCTGGTGAACTGGACGATCGAACGCTTTTATCCGCATATAGATGGTGACGAAAAGGTACTCCGCTGGTTTGGAGAAGTAGTGGAACGTACAGCAACTATGATCGTTGAGTGGCTGCGGGTAGGTTTTGTACATGGGGTGATGAACACCGATAATATGTCTGTGCTGGGTCTAACAATTGACTATGGGCCTTTTTCTTTTCTGGACAACTACGACCCGGATTTCACACCGAATACCACCGACTTGCCGGGCAAACGATATGCTTTCGGTAAGCAAGCGAATGTAGCTTACTGGAATCTAAGCCGCCTGGCGAGTGCTTTAGTACCGCTGATTTCTGACACGGCCCAATTAGAAAGCGAACTGAGAAGATATGAAGACTTCTATTGGAGTAAGTACTACGCGATGATGGCAAATAAGCTGGGTTTGGACGGTATAAACAACGATGAGGACGTAAAGCTCGTGGGCGAATTCGAAACAGTACTGGCAACTATCCAGCCGGATATGACAATATTTTATCAGCTACTGATTGATCTGCCAATAGAACTTGCCACAGAGGAAGAAATGCTTAACTTCTTTAGGAGCAGTCTCTATGGCGATCCTGAACCAACGGATGCCACCCAACTTTACACGCTCATCACGAGTTACCAAGCGCGTTTGAGAGCGAACACCTGCACAAGGGAGGATAGCTTACTGCGGATGCGAAAAGCCAATCCGAGGTTTATTTTAAGGAATTACCTGCTTCATATGGCCATAGAAGAATTACAAAGGGGCGAAAACAACCTCTTTTTAAAATTACAGCAGGCTCTTCAAGATCCGTATTCCAAAAGCCACGATGAATTCTTTGCGATACGCCCAGATTGGGCCACACAACAGGCTGGATGCTCGATGTTGTCCTGTAGCTCATAAATATCGCTTCCGACATCGCGGTTTTTGCTAGACACGGGAAGCCTGCACGAGAAAATTAATTTCAAACTGGTCGATACCATCAAATTTAAAGCTGGATCTATAGCGTTCCATTACGTGAAATCCAGTTGATAAAGCTGTTCCCAAAAACACAATTAATAATCCTAATTTTAATTCCATCGAATTCGATGGAATTAAAGAAGCATCTGGATCAAGCAGCTTTTCTCTAAAAAAACAGAAGTCAACACTTTTACGGGGAACCGTAGAACGGTTTGAGGGGAATTGTGTAGATTTGATCGTGGTGTTGACAAAAATTAATTAATCAATATATGAAAGATAAAACAGCTGCCGCATTACTGGCATTTTTCCTTGGAGGAATTGGCGTACACCGATTTTACCTCGGACAAACGGGTTTAGGTTTTCTATGCCTTATTTTCTGCTGGACGTTTATCCCAGCTTTTATCGCATTTATCGACTTCATCATTTTCCTGACCATGAGCAAGGAGAGTTTCGACTTCAAGTACAATCGTGCCTATTTTCAGCAACCGATCGTAAACAATTATGTACCTACCCCTCCTACTCCTCCAAAGGATACGGCCTCCGAAATAGAGCGGTTGCATGAATTGAAGGAAAAGGGTATTATTACGCAGACTGAATTTGAGGAGGCAAAACGGAAGTTGTTGTAAAGAGGTAGTTTGTATGATCAAAACGCTAATTACCATGAAACTGTGCTGAAATAGTGTAGGGTAAGTTATGGTTTCAATATCACACTGCCTGTGGTTTTTCTGGATTCTATATCGGAATGGGCATGGACAGCTTTGTTCAATGGGTAGATAATAGGGCTTTCTAAAATAATCTTTCCATTCATCAACAGATCGAATATTTCGGTTAGTGCTTTACCACGTTTGTCCTGATACAGCGGATAATCATTCAGGGCATCAAATGCAAATTTGATATTTCTAACTGCCATCTGCGCTTTGTCAATCTCGGGCATCCCTGAAGCCCATCCATACAAAACGGCGCTTCCTCCGTCCTTTAGTACAGACAAGGATGTTTCAAAAGTGGCTTTACCGACACCATCATAAAAAACATCAATACTCTTTCCATGGGTATAAGAATGGACAGCACTTACCAAATCTTGTGAACTTAAATCAATTACCTGTGTAAAACCTCGTTTTTTCGCAACCCTCTTTTTTGTTTCACTACCTACTGTTCCGATGACATTTGCTCCTAGAGCCTTTGCCCATTGACTTAGCATGCTGCCTACCCCGCCGGTCATTCCATGAATCAGAACTACCTCAGCGGCTTTTAATGCATGACTATGTTTCAGCAACATATGAGCCGTAAGCCCTTTTATCATGACCGAAGCAGCTAAGTCAAATGAAACTTCATGAGGGAGTTTGAATATCTCATTTTGGTCGATATTTCTGCTTTCCGTATAGGCGCCAAATGTCTTATAATAGGCAACACGATCGCCTACTTTATAGTCTACAACCGCAGCACCAATTTCTTTGATTACACCTGCAGCTTCGAATCCAATGATGGCCGGATAACTTTCTACAGGAAAAGAACCATTTCTGTAGAATAGATCGAAAAAGTTTACGCCGATGGATTGTTGCTCAATCTGCACTTCATTCGCTTTGGGACGCGGTAGGTCTACTTGTTGGTATTCCAATACATCCGGTGCTCCGGTTGTCTTTATTTGCACAGAGTTCGTTGTTTTATGATCGTTTTTCATCATGTTATGTCTTCAATTTCTTTCACAAAATTATCACGTACCGTGCGTATGTGTACTATCACTTTCCTTGAGGGAAGCACTTCCCTCAAGGAAAGTTTTTGTAAATTTGAAGGATGGGAGACAAACTCGTCAACGGCAAAATATCACAAGACTGTATGCAGCACTTCAATTCTGTGAAGGATGCGCTTTATGTTTTGGAGGGTAAATGGAGCGTACTGCTGATTGCAGCGCTGGCCTCCGGTAAAAAACGCTATCTCGAGTTGCAGCGTATGATTGAAGGGATTGGCCCCAAGATGTTGTCGAAAGAATTGAGCAAGTTAGAATTGAATGGCTTGGTCAGCAGAACGCAACGCAATACCAAACCCATAACGGTTGAATATGAGTTAACAGCATACGGTATGTCATTACAACCTATTATAGATATTATAGGAGAATGGGGAAAAGAACACCGTGAAAAAATCAGGAAAGATTTGCAACAAAGTCGGTTTTAAAACCAGCAAGTAGGCTTTCATTGGACGGTACAACTGCATGAAAGTTTGTAGAGAATCTGGAGCTTCGTAATAACGAAAATTATCCTTCTTTACGTTGTTGCAGATTGAAAACTGTACCTGCGGGGTCTTGAATCCAGTGCATATTTTTCGGTAATTCTTCTAATTCATCACATGTTTCGATACCGTTAGACAGTAAATAGTTTGTTGCCTCTGGCACATTTGGCACGGTGAGTTGTAACCAAGTTTCCGAATGCGTATAGTTGTCGACGCAGTCAAGCCAAATAACATTATTCCCGAATTTGACTTCGTGTGTTCTGGTAACAGTTGGATTGTTGATGGGTTTTTCCGAGACTTCAAGTTTTAGTATATCCCTGTAGAAAGAAACTGTTTTTTCGTATTTACCTTTAGGTATTTTAATAGCAATGTTAATTCCTGCTTCAAATTTGTGATTCATATAGCTTCCGTTTTAGATAAATGATGTCCATATCCCATCATTTTTTATATTACAAATATAACGGCTCCATGCCGTAAGGCAACTTATCATAAGACAAGAAGTTTAATAAACCAATACTTTCTACACGGCCTAAAGGCAGTAGATGTTGGTGAGATGAAATAATAATCGGTATTTTTGACATATATTCTATTGCGATGATAACTTCTGCTATACAACTAACGCGGCTCAAGAAAGCTATCGATGAACAAATGATAGCTATTTCTAAAGGTAAGATAGATTTGAGGGATGATAGAACGAAACAGCAGTGGACAGTTCATTTGCGTTCATTTTTAATTTCAAGATTTACGGTTACTCAAGATCTATATTTTAAAGTGATAGGCGAGAATCCCAGCATGCATAAAGGAGCTCTTCGGCCTGTGGAAAATGTAAGTTGGCAAGATGCGGCCATCTTTTGTAACACGTTATCTCAAAATCTGGGTCTCGATCGGTGTTATTCGTTGAGCGAAGATGCTGACCACATTAGTTTTGATTCTACTGCTAATGGTTTCCGCTTACCGTCTGAGGCGGAATGGGAATATGCGTGTAAAGCTGGCACTACCGGCATTAGATATGGCGAATTAGACTCCGTAGCTTGGTACAAGGATAATGCTGAGCATACGACACATGATGTAGGAGGTAAAGAACCCAATGCTTGGGGACTTTATGATATGTTGGGCAATGTATGGGAATGGTGTTCAGATTTATATGATACGGAAGTTTATGGTTCTTATCGTATTTTCAGGGGTGGTGGTTGGTGTGATCACGCGAGAAGTGTCATGTCCACCACCAGACGAAGAAGCCACCCCAAAAGCTTCAAAATTGATGATCTAGGTTTTAGAATAGCAAGGAATGAGATTGCCGGTAATGACGAAATAGAACAATAGTTTAGTACAATGAAAATAATCGTATTAAAAGAGGGTGATTACGCTGTGAATAAAAATAAGGAATTTACCCCGATCGAGGACGTTACGAATGTTTCGGGCGTAAAAATTGCTATTCAGCCTTTTTTGATTATCACAGCCAATGATTTCATTTTATTGGACACGGGATTGGCCATTACACATAACGGGGAACCAATAGTATACCAATGCTTAAAAAAAGAAAATATACTTCCCGAACAGATTTCCAAGGTGTTGATTTCTCATTTGCACAAAGACCATATTGGTGGTATCGGGCATTTTGAGAACAACAGTTTCAAGGGAAATTTCCCGAACGCCCGCGTTTACGTCCAACAACGGGAATTGAATTTTGCATTGACACAGCAAAACAGTCATTCATACGATTTTGATATAGTGGAAAAGCTGACAACACTTCCAAACCTTGTCATGTTGAACGATGATAAAGGAAAAATATCCGATGAAATAGTTTATAAGGTTTCAGGCGGCCATACACCTTTCCACCAAGAGTTTTGGATTACGGAAAAGGGTGAAACGGTATTTTATGGGGCCGATAATTTACCTACGAGTAACTATCTAAAATACGACATTGCCTACAAAACGGACTACGACGGTAAACGGGCAATGGAGGAAAGAATAGTATGGAAAAAACAGGCTAACACAGCACATTGGGGAATACTATTTTACCACGATTTGGAAGAGCCGTTAAAAAAAGTATCTTAATTTAGCTTACCAGTTGTCTAACAAACGGAGGCATATAGTTACTGCATCTCAATGATGAAGTGGCTATGATCCAAACTGGTGCAGTAAAGGTCAAACACGACCTTACGGTCTTTATCCTGCGTACCGTTGTGTTCGGCTAAGATTAGCGATTAAGTTTTCTTAGGAAGATATTGTTCTGATCAGAAACTTGAACAACGTATCACATATTAGCGTCCCATTTCTAGTTGCATATTAACAAAATATTAACTTTATTTATAGTATACTTTTGGTTCGTTACATATGAAAGAAAAAATATATTTTGAGGAGGCAAAGCTTTTGGAGGAAATGAAGCAAGACAGTATAGCGGCATTTAACCAGTTGTATAATAAATATGCGCCCATTCTTTACCAACGCTTGTTGCGATTGCTTAAGAATCCCGAAAGCGTTGAAGAAATTTTACAAGATGTATTTTTAAAAATATGGAACAAACGGGAAGAGATTATACCGGAAAAGGGCTTTAAAACGTTTATCTACCGAATGGCTGATAATATGGCGATTGATCTGTTTCGTAAGATCGGTCGTGATAAAGCACTGCAATTGGAGCTTTGGGCCGCTTCCGTCAGCTTTTATTTACATACCGAGGAGCACGTATTCGATAAAGAAAAGGCACGCATTATACAAGAAGCCATTCAGAGCCTTCCGCCAAAACGGAGAGAAATCCTGATTCAATGCAAGCTCGAAGACAAAAGTTATAAAGAAGTGGCGGAAATGATGGAAATTTCTGTCTCTACTGTCAGCAATCAATTAGTTTCTGCTATGAAAGATATCAGAGAATATATTGTAAAAAACTACCGTGAAGATTATCTCATCAGCCTTATTTTTATAGCCATATTGTCTTTTTGAAAAAAAAATCACTAGCCCAATAGTGTGTTTTGTCCTGCTGTTCGTATAGGATTATATAAGTGATAAACCTGACGATTGATGGCTTTGGACAAAAATGATAAAACCTATACGCTTTTACGCGCTTTTATAAATGACCAACTAGAAAGATCACAGCTGGAAGAACTATTTGCTTTAATCGAGGAAGTAGATGCAGAGCAATTCAATGCAGCAGTCCGTGCTATTTTGGATGAAGAACATACGCCGGAAAACCTTGAATTTATTCAAGAACGTGTGGAACTTCTCCAAGAGGATATTTTGGCGAAAATCGTTCCTGAACAAATACAGACATTGCAAAGAAAGCCGTTCAACATACGCTTGGCGATTGGCATCGCGGCCATGTTAGCCATTGTATTTACCATCACTTACCTATGGCAACGGCGTGAAAACTTATCCCCTGCCGCCGTCCACGGTATCGCTTCGACCATCTTGCCGGGAGGTAATAAGGCTACGATTACGGTTAATGGACAAGATTTCGAGTTGGATGCTAACCAAGGCGAGCTGATATGGGGTGCAGATAGTCTTTTTTATGCTGATGGACAATTGCTAACGACAACCAGTGCTCGGCAATCTGTTCAAGTGAAGACACCGCTGGGCGGACAATACCAATTGACATTGGCAGATGGTTCACAGGTATGGCTAAATGCCGGAAGCAAGTTGACATATGATACTGGGTTCGGAACAGATAACCGTGCTTTACGTCTGGAAGGAGAAGCTTATTTTGATGTGGCGAAAAATCTAGATCTCCCCTTTACCGTCGAAATCAACGGGCAGCACGTAGAGGTGTTGGGAACAGCGTTTAACATCAGCGCGTACACCGAAGAACCTATGGTGAAGACAACACTTCAACGCGGGGCATTGGCAGTAGCCAATAACCATCAAAAACTGATATTAAAACCCAATCAACAAGCTATTCTGGATAAAAATGAAAAAAAAATAGTGACACGCGATGTCAACGCTACCAGTGTTGTCGCTTGGAAAGACGGCATATTCGATTTCCACGGTATGGATGTCGAAGAATGTATGCGCGTTATCGCACGGTGGTATCAACTGGATGTCGTGTATAAAGAACAAGTTCCGTCCGTGCTGCTGGGGGGGAAAATGAGTAGAGGGGTACGGCTTTCTACCTTTTTAGAGTTTCTGGAGGCGAATTTCGATATCCACGGTGAAGTGACTGCTGACCGAAAATTGATTATAACAGCAAATAATAGATAAACCTTAAAATAATATTATGATAAAAATAGCTCGTTACCCACCTTAATTGTCTATACAAGATAAACACAACAGATAAAAAAATAGAATAATATGCTAACAGCACTATTATAAACAAAACTACAAACCTTATCCAGTATACTATGATGTATAAACAGAACAGGAGCGAAACACGTTATGTTGTTCCAAACCGAAGGAGACTTCTTTTGAATGTTCGTCGGAAATTGCTTATGTTTTGCAAAGCTTTTCCGTTGTTCTTGATCAGCAGCTTTCCATTGCACGCTGAAACATTTTCGCAGACACTTTCACTGCGTTCAAAGTCGATTAAATTAGAGAACGTATTTAAACTTATAGAGGAAAAGACCAACTTCGTGGTTCTTTATAACTATAAGGAACTAAAAACATTTCATCCTGTACAAGTTAATGTCCATAACGCACAATTGAAACAATTTCTCGATGTCGTATTAAAAGATCTGCCGCTAAATTATACAATCGATGATAAAACGATTCTCATCAGCAATAGAAAAACCAATAGTTCACAAAAGAATACAGGTTCAAATACGCGTTTGGCGGTGGAAGAATCGCTTCAGCGGGCTATCACAGGGACGGTAGTAGATGAAGATGGATCTCCGTTATCGGGTGTTACCGTTGCAGAAACAGGCACCAGGAATGCCACCTCCACAGGTGGCAAAGGAGAATTCGAATTACGAAGTTCCGCATCACAGGTTACATTGAGTTTTACGTTGGTGGGATATGAACCTCAGCGGGAAACGGTAGGTAGCAGCGGTGCTATCCACGTTACTTTGAGAGCCGCTGTTAGCGATCTCGATGAGGTTGTGGTTGTCGGTTTTGGTACCCAGCGAAAAGAAAATTTAACCGGATCGGTGGCTTCCGTCAACATGTCCGACGTAGTCGACAGCCGTCCGGTAACATCGCTTTCAGCAGGGTTGGCTGGCCAAGCTCCTGGTCTATATGTTAATCAAGGGTCCGGTAGACCCGGAAATGATGGTGGTACGCTGAGGGTGCGCGGACAAGGAACGTTGAATAACTCCAACCCGTTAGTGGTCATCGATGGGGTAGTCGGTGATATGAATCTCATCAATCCCCAAGATGTAGAAAGTATATCCGTATTAAAAGATGCTGCCTCTGCTTCAATCTACGGATCACGTGCGGCGAACGGTGTAATCCTTATAACGACAAAACGTGGTAAGACCGATCAGTTCCGTTTGGTATATAATAACTACTTCTCTACACAGCAACCATCCAATACCATCAATACCGTTTCCAATTACGCAAACTATATGGAATTGATAAACGAAGGCTACAAAAATGGTGATCCGAATGCTAACCCTATTTTTTCGCAGGACATGATTGATTTATGGCGTGCAAACGAAGGGCAAGATCCATTGAAGTATCCAAATACAGATTGGGTAGAAGAGGTATTTCAACGCAAACTCAGCCAGAACCATAACCTGTCTTTTAGTGGTGGAAGTGAAAAAATAAAATTCTTCGGTTCATATGGCTTGTTGGATAACCCAGGCGTCATCGAACAAGCGACATACAAAAGACATAGTGGGCGTGTTAATTTGGAGGCGGATGTTAAACCTTGGTTAACGCTTGGTGCAAATGTGAACGGGGTGGTGTCGAAGACGGACGCCGGCACCGATATCATTGAACAGGTTTTTGATTTCGCAGGTGCAAGTACGCCCGGTATGGTGCTTCGTGCGCCCGACGGACGTTTCGGATCGGTTAATAATCCGGAGGACGATCCCCAGGCAAACAACGTCTTACATCGTTTATACGGTCGAAAAGGCGATATCAATAAAAACAGATTGGTGTCCCGCTTTTTTGCAAAACTTAAACCGATCGAGGGGCTGTCGATCGAGGGGTCGTATACCTATACTTATGATGACGATTATATCTACTACCAACCGGTATTTAACGATCGTTGGAATTTTTTGTCCAATGCGGTGGCTTCTGCAGGAACAGGACGTACCTCCGTTACGAATGAATCTGTCAAAACATACCGGTACTACATGGATGGTATCGCGCGCTATGAGAATAAGGCGGCTGATAATCGGCTGAGCTATGAAGTTATGGTTGGTGCCAGCCAAGAGTACTACAAAGACGGGTGGTTCAGAGCCTCCAAACTGGATCTCATCGACCCCAGTCTATCGGTGTTAAATGCCGCGACCATGGATGCCGCTGCTGCGGGTAACTTAACGGACTGGGCCATGCGTTCGTTCTTCGGCCGGATAAATTTAGCTTGGGACGATAAATACCTGTTGGAAGCGAATTTACGAACAGATGGTTCGTCTCGGTTTATGACAGGTAAGAGCCGCTGGGGAACATTCCCGTCCGTATCTGCGGGATGGAAAATATCTTCGGAAGATTTCTATAACGTGAGCTGGATGCCGAGTTTTAAGATAAGAGCATCGTATGGTGCGCTGGGTAATAACGGAACGATTGACACACGATTTAGATATGATGATAAAATCAACAACTACGAATACCTGACGTTATACAATGCGGCGAACTATGTGCTGAACAACCAGCTCTTCGTTGGATTTGCGCAAACAGGTTTGAGCAATGCACTGTTGACATGGGAAAATACCTATATCCTCAATGGAGGTATTGACTTTGATTTGTTCAATTATAGCTTAACAGGTTCGATCGATGTTTTTAATAAAGTGACCAATAACATTCTGATCGATCTTCCGGCACCGTTGGTGGTTGGGGATGCGACGATTCCACGTACGAATGCTGCAAAAGTCCGAAATGCCGGCGTAGAGCTTAACTTGAACTATCGCGGCACCATTAAAGATGATTTCCGATACAACATTGGCGGAAACTTTACCTTTATCGATAACAAAGTCTTGAAATTCAAAGGCGAGGATAGGGCAATAGATAACGCAAATCTGATTCAAGAAGGATACCCGATCAATGCCCAATATATTCTTTTGGCAGACCGTATTCTTCAAACAGACGCGGATATGCAATTGGTACAGCAGATGATCGACAATGCACCTATCAACCCGGATACGGGAAATCCGGTTAATCCTTTTGCCGCCTATGGCACACCGCAGAAAGGTGATTTACTCTATCAGGATGCCAATGGTGACGGTGTTATCAATGATGAAGACCGCGTTGTGGTGGGCAATGGAACAGCTCCACGTATAACCTATGGTATCAATTTGGGTTTTGATTACAAAGGGGTTGATTTTTCCATGCTGCTACAGGGCAATGCCGGCAACAAAGTGATATGGACAGACAACTATTTTACGCCCAATGTACGGTGGGGATATCAGATCAATCAGGATATCGCCGATGGCAGATGGATGGAAGGCGAAACCGATGCGAAGTATCCGCGCTTGTTGCCTTATACCGATACACGAAATATCCGCAACAGTGATTTTTGGTTGCAGAATAAATCTTTCATACGCGTGAAAAACATCCAACTGGGCTATACGTTGCCGAATAACATATCCGAGCGGTTTGCCGTACAAAATGTTCGAATATTCGGATCGCTTGAAAATTTCTGGACGTTCACCAGTTATATGGGATTTGACCCGGAAGTTAGCGGTACACAATATCCAACAATGAAGCAAGCAGTGTTTGGTTTAAGTCTTACTTTTTAAACAATTAGAGATGAAGAAATATGCAATATTGTTATTAGGAAATTTAGCTTTTAGTTCCTGTTATAAGCTAGATACCGCCCCTTATGACAGGGTGAACTCCACTACATTCTGGCAGACAGAGGAACATGCACTTGCCGGTGTGATGGGGTGTTATAGTGCGCTTAAGAAAAATAATGTATTTGGTTTACAGTTTGCCTACGATAACCTCACGGATGTAGGTATGGGTTACGACCCGGTAGGTTTTGGTGATGTGATCGCGGGAACATTTACCGACCGCTCGGCAGGTATAACTGACCGTTGGAAATCGGGATTCGACCTCGTCCAGCGATGCAACCATGCTCTTGCGCAGATACAGCAAATGGAATTGGAAGAAGAGAAAAAGAATATATTCATTGGCGAAGCTCGATTTTTGAGAGCTTTGGTATATTTTCAATTGACCAATCTATACGGTGCGTTACCGCTATACGACGAAAGTGTAGATATCAACCTCGACTATGCCGAACTAAAGAACCCACGTTCTTCCGTAGCGGATGTCAGGGAATTTATCCTGGGTGACCTGCAGTTTGCTGTTGCAAATCTCCCGGTGTCTTACGATGCTGCACACACCGGTCGGGTGACAAAAGGAGCCGCTTACGCCCTGCGCGGGAAAGTGGAACTTTATAATAAAAATTGGGGCGCGGCGATATCGGATTTTGAAGAAATTGTCCAAAATAAGAGCAACAATTACGGTTACTCTTTATCGGATGATTACGCTTCTTTGTTCACCATGGAGGGAGACAATCAACCCGAAATGATTTTTGCTATCCAGAATATGGGCGGAACAGGTTTTGACTATGGTATGCCGATGGCCTTATATATGGGAACACGCTCTACATTTGGTAGCTGTTGGAACAACAGCATGCCAAGCACGCGTTTTGGCGATAGTTACGAAAATAAAGATGGTTCGCCGTTTAACTGGAACGACCACTTCCCGAACTACAATGAAAACAATGATGTGAAAAAGCAAGCGATGGTTTCCACTCATAATAACGGCGTGCTGACGCATATTCCCGACACAGCGAAGCTGCTGGATATATACCGGAACCGCGACCCGCGCATGATGCAGACGTTGATTGTTCCTTATTCCCATTATCTGGGTTGGAATGCCAATGCCGAGCGCGATATGACGCTGATTTTAGCTACGGGCGTAAACGAAAACTTCGGACAAATCCGGAACAACAGAGGCTGGATGACCTATTTATGGCGTAAATTCGTTCCAGAAGGGAATATGAATGGGGCATTGACCAACAGGGAACACGTCCCTATTAATTTTCCGTTGATCCGCTACGCGGATGTATTGCTGATGCTTGCCGAAGCGTATAATGAAGACAACAAGCTGGCACAGGCAATCACCGCGTTGAATAAAGTACGGGAACGTTCAGATATGCCTGGATTAAATAGTGGGAATCCGTATCTTGCAGTGGATGACAAGGATCAGATGCGGCAGCGCATCAGCCACGAACGTAAGATAGAACTTGCCGGAGAGGGTTGGCGCTATTTTGATCTGAAACGATGGGAACAGCTCGAAGATGTTTCGAATAATTTTATCGAAAAAAGTATTGTGGGGGATAACTTGGTGACCCGTCAATATCAAACCAGACATAAAATATGGCCGGTTCCGGGACAGGAAATTGAAATCAACCCTGCGTTGGAACAAAATAACGAATGGAAATGATAAAAGATCGCATTATACTACTCATTGTAATTAATATCCTCGGGCTGCATTTTATTCAGGCCCGGGATGTTGACCTGCTTACGGCTACGTATTCCGAAGCTACTGTACAAAAATATCTACCAACGGATAACCGATGGGTTAACTATCCGGATTATACCGATAGAGAAGGTTGGACACGACTCACCGATCCTTTTCTGGAAAAGTTGATAAAAGATGCGGATAAATATCTCGACTACAAGTGGCAGGTGGTTCAAGCAACCGACTACCTGGAATACGAGCGTTCTGGATCAAGGGTCATTATGGAGAAACCGCTCAACGATAATTGCCGGGCACTTACACATTTATTTTTCGCCGAATTGGCTGAAGGAAAAGGTAGGTATATCGATCAGATTATCAATGGCTCGTGGTACATGACCGAAATCAGCACCTGGTCGCTGTCGGCACACCTACCAGCTTTTCAATCGTCCAAACGTACTTTACCACAACAAGGGACGCACGTATTTGACCTCATGGCGGGTGATATAGGTTCGCTGATGTCGTGGATATACTATTTCCTGCAACCGGAGTTCGATAAAGTGACGCCCATTATCAGCCAACGTATAAAACTTCATATCCAAGAGCGGCTAATAGAGCCTTATTTGTCGCGGAACGATATGTGGTGGCAGGCATTGGACATAGACGAAGGTCAACTCGTAAACAACTGGAATCCATGGTGTAATTTTAATGTGCTGACAGCATTGCTGTTGGTTGAAGATGATGTGGATAAGAAAGTAGGAGGTGTTTATAAGACCATGACGTCCGTTGATAAATTTATCAATTATGTGAAAGCCGATGGCGCCTGTGAAGAAGGGCCGTCCTATTGGGGACATGCCGCAGGAAAATTGTATGATTACCTCAAATTGCTGGCTTATGCAACCGATAATCATATTTCCATATTTGAACATCCAATCGTGAAGAATATGGGGGAATATATTTCGCAATCGTATATCGGCGGCGATCGCTGGGTCGTTAATTTCGCGGATGCTTCGGCCAAAGGCGGAGGAGATCCCTTGTTGATTTTCCGATACGGTGAAGATGTACATAGTATGGAGATGATGCAGTTTGCCAAATACCTTACCGAACAGCAATCCTCCTTTAACGTGATCGAAGGAAGAGATGCTTTCCGTACCTTGGAAAACATGATCTGCTATCCAACATTTGAAAAACAGACGCCACAGCTGCCCCAGAATACATACAAATGGTATCCCGAGACAGAGTTTCTGTATCTTAAAGATGAGGATACCTTTTTCGCAGCGAAAGGAGGATATAATAATGAAAGCCATAATCACAACGATATCGGGAGCTTTATTTTATATAAAGAAGGAAAGCCGGTTTTTATCGATGCCGGTGTCGGAACCTATACCAAGAAAACGTTCAGTAACGAGCGCTATAATATATGGGCGATGCAGAGTGCTTATCATAATCTTCCACAGATTAATGGTCATGATCAGCGTTTCGGCGCTTCTTATAAATCAAGAGACGTATCGTTTGATCCCAAAAAGGGTGTTTTCAAATTGGATATTACCGGAGCATATCCTACCGAAGCACAGATAGATAAATGGTTGCGCTCCTATGAGCTGAAAAATGGTCAATTATTGATCCGCGACGATTTTAATTTGCGACAGACAAATACCGCCAATGTTGTCCATTTTATGGTGGCAGAAAAACCTACTATTTCAAAAGGAATAGTATCATTGGGAAATGGGACACATGCATTGACATTTGATGGTAACGAGTTTGAAGCTTCCATCGATACCATAGAGCAGGATGATCCACGATTGAGCAATGTCTGGGGGCAACACCTATATCGGATAAATCTAAAAGCAAAAAATATGCAGCGGAAAGGTAGCTATACCTTTACCATAGAATAAGTTAAAACAAAGGTTATAGACATAATAAGGTATGAACAACATAAGGGAAAACTACAAAATTGGAAAACGGTTGGCACTGGTTTTAGGATTAGGAATATCGCTGATCAGTTGTCAGCAAAAAAAACAGGAAACAGCAGATTTTATAGATAAAAGTTTTGCTGCTGCAGAAGAACAATATAAGTTGCTTAGTGCCGCTGGGGAACGTATTCAGGCTTTTCCTCGCACATTAGATAAGGATGGCAATGTGATGGGTACAGATGAGTGGGACTGGACGGGAGGCTTCTTTCCCGGAGCACTATGGTATATTTATGAACATACGCAGAATGAAAAGGTAAAGACAGATGCCATCAAATGGACGGAAGCGCTCGAAGCTGCTAAAGACCTCGATCAACACCATGACATTGGTTTTGTTATGTATTGTCCGTATGGCAATGCCATACGTTTTTTAGATGATGAACAGAAAGTGAAACAATATCAGGATATTTTAATTCACTCGTCTGAAACCGCGTTAAAACGTTATGATCCGCAAGTGGGCGTTATCAAATCATGGAATGAAAAGGCGTCATGGGATGGTAAGACATTATGGAAATATCCCGTTATTATTGACAATATGATGAACCTGGAGATGTTGTGCTATGTATCAGATCTCACCGGAAACCCTAAATACAGAGAAGTAGCTATCAGCCATGCTAACAAAACGATGAAAAACCATTTCCGAGATGATTATAGTACCTATCACGTGGTGGATTATGATAGTTTAGGAAATGCCATTCATCAACAAACGAATCAAGGATATGCAGATAATTCAACTTGGTCAAGAGGGCAAGCATGGGCTATCTATGGTTTTACGTTGATGTATCGTGAAACAAAAAATCCGACATTTTTAGAGACAGCGCAACGCGCAGCAGATTTCTACATCAATCATCCAAATCTTCCGGAAGATAAAATACCCTATTGGGATTTTAATACCAAACAGGAAGGTTTTAAATCGGATGTCGATTTCTCTTCCCGGGAGCTAGATTACATCCCGCGCGATGCTTCTGCAGCAGCCATTACAGCGTCAGCACTTCTTGAACTCGGACAATTTACTGATGGCGAGCAAGGGAAAAAATATATTGATTTCGCTAAACAGACCCTAGAAACTTTATCGGGACCAGCATATTTTGCAGAGAAGGGGACAAACGGTGGTTTTTTATTGCAGCATTGTGTAGGAAGCTTGCCGCATAATTCGGAAATCGATGTGCCGTTGATCTATGCAGACTATTATTACCTAGAGGGATTGTATCGATTGAAAAATATGTTGTAGGTGGCTTTTTAAAGCCACCTACTAATTATATCCTTAAAACCGAACACCCCCCTACTCCTTTTGCATTTACTCAACGGAAATGCTATAGATAGTTTTCAAAAGCTTCTTTATCTGTTTCTGCGCTTATTAGATCTCGGATTTGGCGTGTTTTTTGATCGATTCCTTGTACTATCAACGTTTAACGTCAAAATCGAGTATAAACAAAAACTGACACCCATTTTATCCTATGGATCATTTTCTATCAATTACAGTAACTTTTGATCATGCGAAAACAATTATTGCAATTATATTGAGTTTAAGTATAACGCACTTAATTAGAGGCATGGTCGGTTTTGTTGAATCTACGAACTCGCCTCGAAAACCTTATTGGATACACCTCATGTGGTGCGGGTATATGTTATTGTTGATCATTCATTTTTGGTGGTGGGAAGCCGAACTTAAAAATGTCTCACATTGGGATTTTGCTAAATATCTCTTTCTTTTCTTGTATATCAATACGTTTTATGTGCTCTGTGTGTTGCTGATGCCAACCAATCTTGGCGAACATAAAAATTATGTCGAGTACTTTTTTTCTCGAAAAAAATGGTTTTTTGGTACGCTAGCATTTTGCTTTCTGTTAGACTTTATTGATACATTCATCAAAGGGCGGGATTACTTTTTTCACCATTATAATTGGGAATATCCCGTAAGGAACATTACCCATATTATTTTATGTATTGTCGCCATGTATACGAGTAACCGAAAGTTTCATGCGGTATTGGTTTTGTTATTTATTCTTTACGAATTATCATATATCTTTAGGTTATTCTAATATCATAAAGTTATTCCAAAACTCCGTTATGCTGTGCAGGCCACTAAAGGCCGATTTGAACGCCGACATTCACGAGTCCTTTAAACCCTAAGCCCAAGTTCAGGAAGGGAGACACTTTATTGCCATACGAAAATCCAATTGCATCTACATGAAAAGCAAAACCAACATTTCCTTCACCCGAGGTGCCGATACCTACCCCTGCCATTCCGGCACTGTAAAGCCTCCATTTATTCTTCATAAGATAGTTATATTTTCCCTCCGCCATTATTCCGAGTATCGGGATATGCTCTTTAGACGTTTCGTGAGTTGTTCTATTTTCAGATTCTGATCTATAATTTTCAAAGGTAACTAATCCGCCCACTTCAAATCTTTCAGAAACATGTGTACGATAACCAGCGAAAAACACCCCACTTGAACCCGAATCTGTCGGGTCGTCTGTAAGCTCAGAAAAGAAAGCATCAGCTATATCCCCAAACAGCTGCACTGCGGTACCCGTTCCGTATCCGCCATATATGTGAGATTTCGACTGTGCATTCGCAGCGGTATACAACCCTAAAAAAATAAGACAGATTAACGCGGACTTCATTCGGCTTTTCATGTTGGTTCCTTTTTATGTAAAACGATGGTGTAATTAAAAAATACAAAATTCAATGGCCTGATAACGGTATATCGTTGGCACGGTAATCTCTTAAACAACTGACACGCATTGTTGTTTTCCACACGGCTGAAATTGCCAAATAAATTCTATTTTTAGTCTGTACGGGTTATAACATTTCGGTTTTCTATTCGAAATCAAAATTTTAAATTGGTAAATGTTTTCATCGTGTGTTGGGCTACTTACCCTACTCCCAACGCTGCTTTAGCTCCTTGGATATGAACATCACTTTTGGTTTCCACAGCAAAAAATCCATAGGCTAAGGCAGAGGCTGCCACTCTTTCTACTGATTGTTCAAAAATCTTATCCCAAATCTGTCCGCCCTGTTTCTCATATTCTTCAATCAATTCTTTTAGGCTTTCTGCTCCAAATACATTGAGGTGTCCAGAAAAGTCCATTGCCGGATCACCAATATGCGCAGTGGTCCAATCAATAATTCCTGAAACTTCGTTGTTTTTGTTGGTTAAAATATGACCTGCGTAAAGATCAGCATGGATAAATCTTGTGAACTTAGGCCAAAGAGAATCATTATCTAACCACGTTTTATAGCGAGCTTCTAATTCTTCCGAAATACCAATTTCGGATTTTACCAATCTGAGTTGATTTTCTATGTCCTCTTTCAAATCTGTTGTGGTCTTTATTTTCAGATTTTTTGCGCTGACCTCAGATTTTGGAATTTGATGAAGTTCCACAAGTACTTTCGCCAACGAAGGAATATAGTTAGGACTATCCTTATCCATATTCCAGGTGACTTCATAAGTTATGCCATCGTAGGTTAGCGCTGGTTTATCTGTAAGTAGCGGATAGGCTACTAAATCATGTCCAACAATTTTCCAATCTGGAACTTCAACCGAAAGATGTTTTTTGACCAGATTCAATATTTGTTTTTCTTCTTCGATTTGATCTCCCATATCATTACGTCTGGGAATCCGAAGTACCCATTTCTGACCGTTAATATCTGATACAATACCGACTCTAAAGTCTATACCCATATCATTGAATGTTATATCGTCCGTTATTTTAAGCCCGTGAGCTTCAGTAAGGTTTTGAATGTCTTTGGTAGTCATCTTAATAGATTTAAAATGTTCGTAAATAACCTTTTCAGGAAAATTCAATAGCTGAACCGTTTCCAAAAAAGATGGATAAAAAAATTTGTTAATTTTTGATGAGCAATAAAACCATGCTCTTCTTAAAGGGCGGAAATGCTACGATTGCATTGGATTAAACCATCCAAGGTTTTGCAATTGTATTGTTTTTAGTATATAACATGTGGTAAAAGTAAAAATTCAATCCAATTTCAGCAAATTTTTCATGAATTGTTCAATCATAAGTGTAAAAAAATTGAAGAAGCCCGATTTGGTTGGGTAAAGATTAAAAAAGTCAAAATTGTTTTGGCTTGTTATTTTGTCCTGCTAATTCCGCAATTTCGTCTATACGTTTTTGTCGGGTTTCGGGTCGCTTGGCAAGAACAACCCATTGCAACATCATTTTTCTAACAGTTTTACTCAAAGACAAAAAATAGTCCTTCGAACCGTTGTGTTTTTTAAATGCTTTTTCCAGATCATTGGGAATTATCAATTCTTCAACGTCGTCCAGAATTGTCCATGAACCGTTTTGTT
This sequence comes from Sphingobacterium arenae, assembly GCF_014692505.1. Taxonomy (GTDB): domain Bacteria; phylum Bacteroidota; class Bacteroidia; order Sphingobacteriales; family Sphingobacteriaceae; genus Sphingobacterium; species Sphingobacterium arenae. The sequence goes on from NZ_JACNYK010000002.1 coordinate 1,172,172, forward strand.
TGGCAATTTCAATGATATCCAAGCCTGCTTGTGTTACGAGTCCGTTTTCAATGAGTTGCTGAACTTTTTCTTTGTTGATTTTTGACCATGTACTGTTGTGTTTTCGTTTGCTGAAAAACTGATGTGACTTCTCGTCGTCAATTTTGATTTTCTTGCTATCTATCCAGCCAAAGCAAAGAGCAACATCAACGGCTTCGCTCCAGCTGATAGACGGTTTCTTCGATGATTTAGAATAAAAAACAAGCCAAACAGATTGTTTGGAAAGATGATTCTTTTCTAACCATTTTCTCCAATCTGCCTGGCTTGTGGGATAAAAAATTTCTATTTCGTCCATCGTTAGTTTACTATATAGCTTCCAACTCTCCAGTTAAAGTTGCAAAAAAACATCGATATAAACGACATAATAGCATCCCCATTATAAATGCATGAGGATAGATCATTAATATACGATATGGCCATCGTGGATAAGGGACTTCACAGGAGAAATACGGGATACTGCTTCTGCTGAGCAGCTTGCATCGATAAGGACTACGTTTGCAGCATCACCTACTTTTGGCCATTGTTGGTTTCCTTTATCATCTAGCGGCAAAATATTTCCGGTTGCCAATTTTAAACTTCTGGATAATAGGAATTCTGTCGCATAGCCATAAAGTTGAGCCATGACATTTGCTTTTTGTAAGACACTCCCACTTCCCCAGGTACCCCAATGGTCAATGATACTGTCGTTACCTGTCATTACCGCTACATGGTGTTTGTACAATGTGGGAATGGGCATGATTAATTTGCCGAAGGGGATAGTGGATACGATACCTATACCTGCATCGCCTAATTTCTCCGCGATTTCTTCTTGTTTTGACGTATCCAACCTTCCCAATACAAAGGCGTGGCTCAAGTAGGTTTTGTTTTTTAAAACCGAATTTTCATTTACTTTTTTAATGAGGTACTCTATTGTTTTTAAGCCCGATTCACCGGATTCATGCAAATGGATGTCGATTCCTTTATTGTTGTCTAAAGCAAGCTGCACGGTAAAGTCCACTGTTTTTTCAATGGCACCGTCTATCGAATAAGGATCAACACCACCAATAAAATCAATATCCATTTTTGCAGCTTCTTTTAGATATGGAACTGAATCGGTGTAGAAAACGCCATGTTGTGGAAATGCGACCAGTTCCGCACCAAAGCCTTGCTTCTTTTTCTCTAATGCTTTTTGAAGATTTGTAAGCGATTGCAATTTTGATGTGGGATCGATATTGACATGACTTCTTGCATAAGAAGTACCTTTCGATTGCAACAATTCAATCAGCTTTTCTGCGCGATCCGTAGAGGTCTTTAGCATTTCTGGCAAAATCTGTTTCTCTAATTCAATCATCCCTTTAACCCCGCCTGTTCTGCTTCGGACAGCTTGCCAACCACTGCCATAGAAAGTTTTATCTAAATGGATGTGCATGTCTTTAAATGCTGGCAACATCAACAATCCTTTTGCATCAATAGCATTTGGGTCGTTTGGCTTATTCGGTGTTACGCTTTTGATTTTTCCTTCATGAATAACAATACAAAACAAATCTGTTTTAGTACGAACGATTTCGTCGCCGTCATATTCGAATCCTGTTTCCAATAAGACGTTCTTTAAAATACAATTACCCATTCTTGATGTTTCTTTTTCTTGAATCCTTCTCTGTGCTAAAATACGCTCTGCTCCTAATAGCTCTGGAATAAAGATCGCCCCCATAAGCCCCAATCCTGATTTTTTAAAAAAATCTTTGCGTGATATCTCTGATTTTTTCATCGTCTAAAATTATATTATACAAAATTATCGAACACTTCGCTTTATAGCGTGTAGGATTCATTCCATCCCTTGAAATATTTATCACTAAGCCTAAGATGCTATTACGGTGATAAATATTTCAAGTATTACAATAGATCTGACAAATTTATGCGCAAAAGTATGTCGAACTTTGTTCCAGTAATCTACAAATAATTAAATCATGGACATGAAAATAATATTGTTTTTATTATCAACAGGCTTCTTTACCTCTTGTGATGCAAAGAAACCTTCTACAAAAACAGAAGTAGTTATGGAACAAAAAGAAATTATCGAACTAGTTAACAACAACGATATCGATGCTGTAAAAAAAGCCATCGAAAACGGCACAAATGTGAATACGCAAGATAAAAATAAACAAACCTTATTATTGCTGGCAACCATTAATCAACAAGAAGCCATGGCAAAACTTTTAGTAGACAAAGGAGCTGATGTGAATATGCAATCCAATAATCAAGATAGCCCGTTTCTTTATGCTGGAGCAAGCGGACAAACGGCGTTAGTTCGATTGTTTTTGGCTAATGGAGCTCGTTTTGACATTTTTAATCGCTATAATGGGAGTGCGTTAATACCTGCCTGTGAACGCGGACACGTTGAAACCGTACAATTATTAGTTAGCACAAAAGGGTACCCAATAGATCATGTAAACCGCTTGGGCTGGACGGGTTTAATGGAGGCAATTGTGTTGGGTAATGGCACCAAAAAATATCAACAAATCGTACAGATTCTTAAAGATGGTGGAGCTAATCTTCAGATCCCTGATCATCACGGAGTTACTCCATTGCAACATGCCAAAAATAGAGGGTTTAATGAAATTGTAAAAATCTTATCTGATGGAGAATAAAACATATATTTTAAAGAATGTATTGCTCGAAACGGGCTTTGAATATCAAGACCATGAAGTCGTAAAGACAAAAACAGGTCTGTTCTGCGTAGAAGTAGAAAACGGGAGAATTAAAAGTATCAACGCTAACGATCCGAATGCTTCTGCTATTGATGCTAAGGGACATTTAATGTTGCCCGCGTTTAAAGATATGCACGCGCATTTGGACAAAATGTTGTTTGGGTTGCCGTGGCAAGCAGTGTCCGAAAAAAGAAAAACAGTGAAGGACATGATCGCGTATGAACAGAAGATGATTCCCGAATGGTTGAAAACTTCTGTGGAGCGTACCGAAAAAATGATTGACTTTTTACAGGGATACGGTACAGACTTTATGCGTACGCATTTTAATGTGGATCCAACTTCTGGTTTAAATTCGTTAAAACATTTAGAAAAGGCGCTACACAACAAAAAAGCAAGTGCAGATGCAGAATTGGTTGCATTTCCCCAACACGGCTTATTTTATACCGATACTCTCCCGCTTTTAAAAGATGTAGCTCAGATGGATGCCGTTAGTTTTATTGGTGGTGTTGATCCTTATACTTTAGACAACAGCATTGAAAAAGCAATGGGTGCAATTGTACAACTCGCTGTTGATCATAATAAGGGCGTAGATGTGCACTTACACGAAATGGGCGAAAGCGGTATTAAAACAATAACGTTTTTAATTGACCGCGCCTTAGAAAATCCTCAATTACGAGGGAATGCGTTCATAAGTCACGCTTTTGCATTGAGTCGTTTAAGTACTATTGAAGCCGAAAGAATGGCTGAACGATTGGCAGAAGCAGGTGTTGGTATTGTTTCTTCTGTACCTTTTGGAGATATCATAATGCCTATCCCGATCCTTAGAAAACATGGCGTAGAAGTTTTGATAGGAAACGACAATATTCAGGATCACTGGAATACTTTTGGTTCTGGAAATATGCTGCAAAAAGCCAATCTTATCGCCCAGCTTTACGGTTATGGAACGGAATGGCAATTATCTAGAACACTGGCTTTTGCTACGCGTTATAAATTGCCTCTGGATGATAACGGAAATCAACAGTGGCCAAAAGTAGGTAATCAAGCGGATCTGGTATTTGTTGATGCAAGCTGCTCGGCTGAAGTGGTTTCTCGCATTTCACCAGTGAAATCGTTAATTCATAAAGGAACTGTTGTGTATTGATTTTTTTCATAAATTTCCCAAAGATTACAAAATGTCTGCATATCTATTAAGGTCATGAACAAAAATAGGGATATAAAGTACGTGCCTGTTCTAGGCATCCAGGAATTCAGAAAGGGACAAACAGCTGGAAGAAAAGGATTGCTTTATAATGAACTTCACGGTGAGAGACACATCGATAAACCGCATAAACATGATTTTTTTATTATTGTATTGTTTGATAATGCCAAGGGAATACATACTATAGATTTTCAGGATTATGCTATTGGTAATCAACAAATTCATGTATTATTTCCTGATCAGGTACATAAATGGCATATAGAACCCGATACAACTGGTTATCAATTGATGATCGACAGGGGCTTTTTCGAGCGCTTTGCCCCTTATTTCCGTTTTTCATTTACGAATTATATAAATCATCCTGTAATTCCGTTAACCGATAATAGCTTCAATTTACTGAAGTATGAATTTGACGCGATTAAGGATGAGTTACAAGCAGCGCATTCTCTTCAGGATATTATCAGTGCACGAGCGGCGGTTATTGCCGCAATCGTGAGCAAAGCGGCCGAAGATATATTTACGGAAGCCAAAGTCTTTCAATCGACCCCAAAACTTGCAAAATTCAACTTATTGATAGACCAGTTTTTTAAAGAGGAAAGGTTCGTAGCCTTCTATGCCGCTAAGCTCAACATATCGGCTAACTACCTCAATATTCTTTGCAAAAAAAATCTGAATGTATCGGCTACGCAGCTCATTCAACAACGTGTATTGTTGGAAGCCAAACGCATGCTGCAATCAACCGACCTTTCGATTAAAGAGATAGCTTTTGAGCTCGGTTTTGTAGATCACGCCTATTTTTCTAAGTTTTTTAAAAGCCAAACCGAGATTACCCCTACAGAATTTAGAGAGCAATAATCTTATCTATAGTTAATCTTCATTTCTTGATAGTCTGTGTTCAGGAGGGGGGCGCTTGCTCGGTATTGGTAAGAACTTTTATTTTAATTTTTAAACAGTTCTATATATTTATTGTTATTCTGATAAACAAAAAACCAAATCAGCAGTAAATTAAAAATAGAAAATGGGCCATACAGTTTTAAAAAAAGAACATGAGCTAGGTCTTGGCGGGGTACCGATCGGCACGGCTTTCGAAAATATTACCGACGATCAATCACAGAAAATTTTACAGGAGGCTTGGGATCTGGGTATTCGCTATTACGATACTTCTCCCTGGTATGGACTCACAAAAGGTGAAAGAAGATTTGGCGAATTTCTGAAAGACAAAAACCGGGAAGATTTTGTTTTTTCTACCAAAGTCGGTCGTTTATTTACGCCAGTTCCCGAATCAGAAGTACCACCAACGATGTGGAAAAATCCACTGGATTTCGATTTCAAACATATGTACACGGCTGATGCAGTGAAAAAATCCATTGATGACAGTTTAGAACGGACAGGGCTCGATTATATTGACATTGTTTATATTCACGACCTATCTGAAGATCAGGTGGGCGATCGTTATGATTATTACATGAAACAAGCTAAAGAAGGCGCTTTTAAAGTGCTATCTAAACTCCGTGAAGAAGGGGTGATTAAAGCTTGGGGTATGGGCGTGAATAAGATTGAACCAATCTTGGATTGTATAGATGCTGCCGATCCCGACATTTGCCTGTCGGCCACACAATACTCTATATTGGAGCATGAAGATGCGGTGGACCGCATGCTCCCAGCCGTTAAAAAAGCAGACGTAAAATTGGTTTCCGGAGCGGGTTATAATTCTGGATTTATTACCGGGAGAGACCGCTTCAATTACAAGGATGTAATCCCCAAGGGAATGACTGAAAAACGGGATAAGATTGCGGAAATTGCTAAGAAATATGATACCGACTTAATTACCGCAGCCATACATTTTGTACTGGCGTCTGCGGAGTTTGTGTCTATTATTCCCGGTGCGAGTTCAACCGATCAGGTTAAAAGTAATGTAAAATCTTGTAAATCTAAAATACCGGTTGATTTTTGGAAAGAGCTGAAATCAGAAGGGCTTATTTACGAAAAAGCGCAAACTCCAACATAAGGATGGAAAGTGCAGTACAGCTTTTTCTGAAACATTTTTTTCACATAACCGTAATAAGAAATATATATGCGATCTGTCTTGCACCGCTGATATTGATGATCCTAGGCAGCGGCGGTGGTTGGGGGGGGTGCTTTAGGGGGGCTAGTATCCGGCCTTAGCGTACAAACTATGCGATCAAAAAGTACTGCGGGCGTAAAGTATCTTAAAGTAATAAGTATAATTTTGGCTTAAAAACTTCTATTTAACGTTGCGTCGGTTCTTACAGACAACGCTCGTATACAGCTGCGCTTAAGGAAACAGCACAGGATGGCGCATGTTGCCCACTTAAAAATAACAGGGTATTTTTGGGTTTAGTAAACCATCAATAAATCTCGATCATGCATACATTGGCCAAAGCTTTAATTACCCAGGTTTTATTATTGCTTATACTCCAAACCGCTAAAAGCCAAACTGGTGTAACTTCTCCAGGATTCCTGTCCATTACAAACAATGTCTTTTGGGATACCAAAGAGGGGCTTCCTCTCTACAGTCAGGGGGGCGGTATATTTAGGTTTAAAGATCCCGAAAGCGGAATCGAAAAATATTACTGGTATGGCGCACAATACAAAGAATCTGCTCAATATCGAAACGACCCATCTGTTACCCCACCCCGTGATAATTTTGTTTCGGTAACATGCTACACTTCCACGGACTTGGTAAACTGGGAATCAAAAGGAGATGTCCTTATACGTGCGGAAATGGACAAGCATCAACACACCCGGTGGGCCGGACGATTAGGTGTAGCTTACGTCAAAGAGATTGACAAATATGCACTGTTTATACAGCACAATGCCGAGGTATTAGTAACGGTTTCCGACAGCCCCAATGGCCCTTTTAAATGGCATCAACGCATCAACATGGAAGAAACGATCGGGACATCAAATACAGGGGATCAGACGGTGTTTACCGATGAAGATACCGGTATCTCTTATCTTGTTTATTCTTATGGAAAGGGACGCCATAAGCTTTATATATCGGAAATAGGTATGAAAGACGGGAAAGTCGGTTTATTGGACTGTACACAAGTTTATAAAGGTGCTGGTCGCGAAGGGAACTGTATGTTCAAGTATAAGGGTAAATATTATCTGTTTGCGTCCAATCTGTATGGCTGGGATTCCTCGTATGCGTATTACCTCGTGGCGGACGATATTAGAGGACCTTATACGCCAACCAATGAGATGTCGATCTTGCGCGGATCGGAAATGGATTATGCCCACGTGACACAGACTGGATTTTTTGTCAAGGTCAAAGGAAGTAAGCAAGAGACTGTGATTTATTGCGGCGACCGATGGGCTAATTTTGCGGGCAATGGCCTCGGATACAATCAGTGGTGTCCCCTATCGTTCGATGGAGAAACGCCTTATTTCAATTCCCTTAGCGCATGGTGCCTGAATCCGACCACCGGCGAATGGCAGGTAGACACGGGAAATAATTACATAAAAAATGGAAGCTTCGAGGCCGACCGCCGTCGGATTCCGAGCCCTATCAAGCCGGTGCAGGAGCAACTGCTGGGATGGGCGACAACGATCATCGAGGGCACAAAGTTGTCTGTTAGCGACTCTACATCCCCCAGTCTAAATTATTTCAACACACAGCAGGATCGAAAAACTGTGATCGGTGAGAAGAGTCTTCAGATAAGCGATGTCGTCAACTTTAAACGCAAAGTTGTGCAAACTGTCGAATCCAGTCCATACGTCGACTTGGAAGATGGTTATTACAACTTAACTGCAAAAATTAGAAACAGCGACGGATTTCGTAGACTCGAAATGTATGCCGAAAGTAGTGGTAATATCGTGAAGAAGTCCATATCTAAGTCGAACGACGGTTGGACTGCCATTGAAATCGAAAAGATACCTGTTAGAAACGGACATGTTGAAATTGGGTTTGTGGCGGAGGGAAATGCCGGAGCATTTTGCTATGTAGATGATGTCTCGCTGGTGAAAAATTAAGTTCGTGCATCATGTTAAACAGGTAACATGGAAGAAAAAGAGATTGTAATACAACAGATTAAGCGGAAAACAGCATATTTCTATATCCCTTTAAACTCATTCCTTTATGTCTTCTGAAAAATTTATTGATATGACTTTCATCTGCAAATCCAAATTCATCGGCTATTTCATGAACTCTTTTGTCACTGAACCGTAGTCGGTGTTCAATCAGTCGAATCCTATAAGAAGAGATATATTGCTGTATCGATTCTTTGCATTGCCTGCGGAAATAACTACCAAGGTAAGTTGGAGATAATCCGAAATTTTGGGCTATTACAGCAATACGTAAAAATTCGGGCTGGCGTATATGTTCCTGTATATATTCCAATATTTGCAATAGACGAATGTCTGCATGGGGAATAATATTTTTTGGCTTAATTAAGGCTAAATTTCTAGCCGCAATAACAATTATGGCATTCACTAAATGGCGAACGAGGTCTTCCGAATACACCGATTCATGTTCAGTAGCCTGTCGTAAATTCTCCATCAGTGAACCCGCTATATGTCTGTCATCATTGTTTACGAGCACGGAACCCGACAAATGGGAAGCATAATATAACAGACATGCTATATGATCTATACTTTTCCATTGGTATTCCCGTATATATTCTTCTCCGAAACGTATTACCATAAACTCACATATATCCTCCACATCAAATTCATGGCAATCTTTAGGCGTTATAAGGAATAAGTCTCCTGCACAATAAGCGAACTTATTTCCATTGACGGCGTGGTGACCGGTGCCGGAGATTACGTAAACCAATTCAAAAAAATTGAATTGTCTATCACGTAAAGGGCAGTCGTTTACTTTTTCGTAGAACACTTCAAGGGATTGATAGATGTTTTCTCTTGCCATAGGGCAAAGATACCTAAACATGCTTTAAATGTACCTGCTTTTAATCTTGTTTCCGGTCTATTTTTGTGAAATCAAATTGACAACAAAATGAAAGCAGTTGTATTGAAAAATTTCGGAGGTGTCGAAAACCTTCTTTACAAAGAAATTGAAAAGCCTCTAATAAAGACAAATGAGGTACTGGTCAAAGTGAAAGCGATCAGTATTAATCCTGTCGATGTCAAAGTTCGCAATCGACAAGCTCCATTGGCAGAAGATTTGGCGAAATACGATCCGCTAGTCTTGGGATGGGATATTTCCGGCGAAGTGACGGAAATCGGGACTGAAGTTACGCAATTCAACATGGGAGACGAGGTGTTTGGAATGGTCAATTTCGTCGGACATGGCAAAGCCTATGCAGAGTATGTGGCGGCTCCCGCGGAACATCTCGCGCGGAAACCCAACAACATCAATCATGTGGAAGCTGCCGCCAGCACATTAGCTGCATTGACCGCATGGCAAGCATTTAATAGCTACGGTAAATTGAGACCCACAGACAACGTACTTATCCACGCCGCTTCTGGCGGTGTGGGGCATTTCGCTGTTCAGATAGCCAAAGATATGGGGGCATACGTTGTCGCTACCTCCTCCGCTCCTAACAGAGATTTCGTATTGGGATTGGGCGCAGACGACTTCATTGATTACAGAAGGGTGCGTTTTGAGGAAGTAGCACCACCCGCTGATTTTGTACTGGAAGCTATCGGAGGAGCCAATTTTCAGAAATCGGTACAGGTACTGAAACCTTTCGGAACGATTGTCGCATTACCTTCGGGACATACGATGGAAGATGAGTTAAAAGCGCAAGAGAAGCAGCTTCACGCTTGCTATTTCATGTCTGTTTATTCCAGCGGACAGGATATGCAACATATTGCATCTTTATTGGAAAAGGAAGTGTTGAAACCTCATGTATCCGATGTGTTCGGTTTTGACAAAATCGCAGATGCACATCTGCAAATCGAAACCGGCCGTACAGTAGGAAAGATAGTGATCAAATTGTAAGCATCGGAAACCAGGACTGAAAGGTCCAACACCAAGCAGCTTTTATAATCAACAAATGGTGTTATTCAAACAGATTTAAATCAAGAGAAATGAAAAAGATAGTCGTTATCAATGGGCATCCCAATAAAGAAAGCTTTAACAGTGCTATTGCACATTCTTATATCAACTCCGCTTTGGCTGCTGGTTCAGAAGTGCGATATATTGCCATCGGGGAATTAGATTTCAACCCAAATTTACGGTTTGGTTATCGACAACGAATGGAGCTTGAACCAGATCTAGTGAAAGCAATGGAAGATATACAATGGAGCAAGCATCAGGTTTGGGTACATCCACTATGGTGGCTTGGTATGCCCGCCATTATGAAAGGTTTTTTTGACAGGGCTTTTCTTCCAGGAATTACTTTCAAAAATAATAAACAAGGAAGTAGTGAGGGATTATTAAAAGGAAAGACAGGCAGAATAATAACAACGGCGGGAGATTTATGTCTTAAGACATATGAAGAAGCCTATCGGTCAAGCGGACTTGTACAATTACAAAAAGGTATTTTGGAATATTGTGGGGTGTCGTCCATTCAAAGTGATTTTATTGGGCCACTTTATGAGTTGAATGAAAAAGATAGAAAAGAATGGATGCAGCGGATAAAGGACTTAGCTGCACTAGACTCCATTTAGGTGGTGAATTGCTTTTCCCCTGTCCATTTGTTACTTTTATAACACGAACGGGATGTGAATGATGAAAAAGAAATTGTAAAACGACTTTATCGAAGACCTATGGAATTCAGTATTCAACCTACATTAGAAAACGAGAAAATCGTCCTTTATCCTTTAAAGGAAAAAGATTTTGAAGCCTTGTACATCGTTGCTTCCGATCCCAAAATATGGGAACAGCATCCCAATAAAAACCGTTGGAAAAAAGATATATTTAAAACATTTTTTGACGGAGCAATCCAAAGTAAAGGAGCTTTTAAAATTGTAGATAAAGCTACGGGAGACATCATCGGAAGCACACGTTTTTATGATTATGACAAACAGCAGGATAGCCTATTTATTGGTTATACTTTCTATGCCACAAACTATTGGGGCAAAGGCATCAACCAATCGGTAAAAGCCATCATGTTGGATTACATTTTTCAGTTCATTTCAAAAGTAAAGTTCCATATAGGGGCAGAAAATTTCCGTTCACAAATTGCAATTAGCCGCTTAGGTGCTGAGAAAATTGCAGAACAGGAAGTAACTTATTTCGGTGAGGCACCCCGGTTAAATTTTGTGTATCGGATTTATAAAGAAGACTGGGAAAAAGAATACTTAAAAAAATCTGGACAATTTATCGGTAAAAACTGAAATATCGTATCACATCTTTGACGCGAGAGATACACCATTAGCCATATGCAAAATAAATAATACGAAACAAGTAAAAACAGTTATCGAGGCATTTGTAAAAGCCGGTAATATCTATGATGATCTAGCCATATAATTATTCGTTCTTACCATGCAATCTATTTCGATAGAAAACACCCCAATTTGCTATTTCATCTATAATCGGTTCCATCGTTTTTCCATATTCCGTGACTTCGTATTCAACGGTTATTGGTTTTGTATCGACGACCGTCCGTGTTACCAGTTGGTTCATTTCTAAATCTTGCAATTCTTTGGAAAGCATTTTGGCGGCGATACCATCGATCTCTCGTAAAAGATCCATAAATCGCATTTTTCCACCTTGCAACAGCGTTCCGAGAATATGAATTTTCCATTTACCAGACAAGACCTGCATCGTATCCGTTATCGCTGTTATTCTAACCTTACATTCTAAGGACTTCGTTATCGTTTTCCTCTTTATCATGCTAGCGTTTCTATCTTGTTCAAAAATAAACAAACAAAGGTTAGTTACCAATTGGAAACTAGTTTCCAATTGGTAACTAATGCATTTTTTAAATCGACCTTATATTACCTTTGCAGCGCTATTTAGAAATAACAGTTAAATAAAAAATGAAAAAATTATCAGCTTTAACAATTGTTGCCGCGCTAGCATTGGCGGCTTGCGGGGGTAATTCCAACACAGACAAAGTACAGACATCAACAGCTCAAGAGGTTGCGACGGAAAAAGGCACAGTATTTCAGCTTGATCCTGCAAATAGTTCTATAAAATGGAAAGCTTACCATAAAGGTGGTTTTGATCCACGGTTTGGAACATTGGAGAGTGAAGGAAGCTTGACGCTGGAAAATGATGCGATTGCGAGTGGCAAATTCACCATCGACATGAATTCGTTGCGTACGGATGAAGATGCAGTAGATGTAGCCAAAACAGGCGGAAAGACGGCTGCAGATTTAGATGGCCATTTAAAGAATGAAGATTTTTTTGAAGTTGAAAAATATCCGACATCGAAATTGGAAATCACATCTGTAAGATCTTTTGATCCCGCAACAGATAAGAGTGTACTTGCGGATGCGACAAATGTTATTAGTGGTAACCTAACGATCAAGGAAAAAACGGTGAATGTATCTTTTCCCGCTAAAGTATCTATCAGTGAAAATGAAGTGAATGTACAATCGAAATTCCGCATTAATAGACAAGACTGGGGTCTTACTTACGGAACAGATGGCGACCCTAAGGATTGGATGATTTCACAAGAGGTGGATTTGGAGTTTGATATCACCGCTAAAAAATAAATATAATTCTTCACTAAATGGGTTTGAATCAAAAATTCATCGACGTGGAAACGGAGAGGCAGGCATATTTCATATACCTGCCTCTTTATGACTTCTACCCTTTCCTCCTAAACCAATACAAGCGAATCTTCGTTAGATTTTTCAGCATACTTCCAAGCCTTGTAAGCTATCCAAGAAGGTTGAAAAAGCGCGCCTATAATATCCAGTAAAATTTTGATAAAAGAAATATTAATTGGAGATACTTACCGCCTTCTTTAAATAGTCGTCGCGATGTAATTGGCGCAACATAAAGTCTGCGACATCTGCTCGAGATATCTTCAGATTAAGCTTTTTGTATTTTTCGTCAAAACCTATCGCATATCCACGGGTAATTGCTCCATCGGTCAATGCACTTGGTCGTACTATAGTATAATCGAGATCACTATTGCGTATATATTCTTCCTGCAATTTGTGGTCATTAAACGCTTTTTTGAGCAACATACCAAACATGATATGTTTCCAGATAAAATTGAGATTTCCATAACTGTCACCTATACCAAGCGTCGATAAACAAATCAATTTCCTGACCGAAACGCTGTTCATAGCATGGACAATATTTAGTGTTCCTAAAGCCCGTATCTTACCAATTCGACCATCGCCTAATGCACAGAAAACGGCGTCGTGATTTTTTACGGCATTTTTAACTTCTTCGGCGTTGGTTACATCTCCGGTATAAACACGAAGGTTTGGATGATTTAAAGATGTCATTTTTTCGGGATTGCGCAAGAAGGCTGTCACGTCATATCCCTTTTCTAATGCTTGCTTTACAATTTCTGTACCTACAGTGCCTGTTGCACCAAAAACGATTATATTCATTTTTTTTATTTTTATTCTACACAACAAATTTGCGGCATATAACGTCTAGAAAATAGAATAAAAACGACAGCATATGTTTATTTTTTAAATCTTTTGGGTGTCTTGCCTGTGAATGCTTTGAAAACTCGTATGAAGTGGGACTGGTCGGCAAAACCATTTTGATAAACAATGTCTGTTAGCTTGGTGTAATCTTTCAAGGTAAGTTGTTCCATGGATGCCTGAAATTGGATAATTTTGGCGAATTGTTTGGGAGACAGGCCGGTTTCATGGAGGAACCGGCGTTCAAAGGTTCGGATATTCAGGTTAGATTTTTCGGCAATGGCGCGAATGCTTTCCTGTCCGTTTGTGTATATGATACGTAAAACTGCTTCTCTTATCTGATAATCAAAGCCTTTCTTTTTCCTTTCTAAAAAAGAAAGCAATAGGTTTGATATTATCTCAATCTTATCTTCAACGACATCGGAAGTACGTAACTTAGTAACGAGCGATATCATGTCCGCGTTTGCCATCAACTCGTCTAAATAGTAACAGTTATCGTTTATATTTTGCGGAACAAGGTTAAACAAAGCTCTTAAAACAAAAGGATATAATTGAAAAACGATGAGCAGGTATGCTCCAGAAATTTCCAATTCAATAGGTTTAATGGTTTGTCCGTAAAGAAAGATTTCGGGCATTGTTTTATCGTGCGGGCGTACCATCAGCCCGTTGTCCGTCTGCTGGAACATTAGGCCGGGATAGCCATCTGCGAAAAAAGGCAAATTTGTCTTCGAGTTTTTGACCTCGTTTTCAAATACCCAAATGTTCTTCACAAACAATGAAATGGATTTGTTCGGCACTATGCTGCGAAAACTCATTGCTTCATTATTGAGCTTGGTATGTCCTTATATTGCATTTCTCCTATAAAAAGCGTTATATCGCAATATACTATTTAAAACTCGATCATTTCCAAATACATCCTTTTGTTATGCTTGTTTTTCTGGTTAATCTGAATCTTTTATTTTTCTTCCATTTTTTCTGAAACAAATACATGGTCGACAAAGAATGTATAATTGTCAAACGTGCGTACGTCACCAGAGCCGCTTCTGAATAAGATAAATTCCGTGATCTGTGCAAGATTAATATTCGGATCTTTCTGTTTAATATGTGCAACTGGAATCGATACAAGATGCCAATTCCCATCTCGCTTGAATCCATATTCTTCTCCTGAAGCCGTGAATTCAAACACGGCATTCCCTCCTCCAGCGCTTCGTATGCGTATCAACATCGGTGCTAGAGAGCTCGATTTTAGACCTATATGATAATACCCGTTCTCAAAGGATGAAATATCGATATACTGGCCTCGACCATCTTCTAAAGCACCCATAGCCCAGTCCGACTCGCCTGTTGCTCCAAATTTATATGCTTCGACACCTTCAAATGCATCGGATACCCGTATTCCGGGAAAATGGTTCATGTCTACCGATCGGACCAGCGCCAACCGCGAAATAATATCAGGATGTTCTGTATAAATTCCGTAGGTTACGCCGTAATCGTAATCTGGAATTTGATTATTGGGGTCTGGCTCAACTTCAATGTCGAACGCATGCTGTCCGCGTTGATTATCGATAAAGACAACATTGAGAATCGCTTTAAAAGAGCCCCCTAGGGGATAATAAACAGTTACAACCGAATCCGTCGATGTACCGGGCGTTCCGCCTGGAAACGCCCAATTGCGACTTTGTACTTTAGTGGATCGGTCGGTATATATAATGTATTCGCCAAATTTTATATCGACACCACTGGCGTCAGCTGCTATTTTGCCGGGCTCGAACAACGTAATGGGGAAAGTTTCTTCTTCTCCACATGCGGCAAAAAACATCATCATCACACAACTGATGATATATCTTATTTTCAATCGAATAAGTTGCATA
Organism: Sphingobacterium arenae; assembly: GCF_014692505.1. Taxonomy (GTDB): domain Bacteria; phylum Bacteroidota; class Bacteroidia; order Sphingobacteriales; family Sphingobacteriaceae; genus Sphingobacterium; species Sphingobacterium arenae. The sequence goes on from NZ_JACNYK010000002.1 coordinate 1,187,453, forward strand.
TTTTTAGTTTTTTTGGCGTGCGCACACGCATTATTGTTCATATTTCTATTTTAATCCAGACAAAAATCCTTTGTATGCTTCTTTCGACCGATAACTTTGATCAAAAAGAAGAGGGTATTCTTTTGGATGCCATGAGCCGGTAAGCCAAGTGTGCTTATCTGTTACACCCCATAAGGAAATAGCAAATTTTTGCTGCGCGGGTAAAGCAGAATAGCTCTCTGCGATATGTTTGTACATCTCGGATTGCTTTTCGGCCTCAGCTTCTGTGTAGACATAGTTGTCGGATTTGTTGACATTCATAACGATATCAAGTTCTGAAATATGAACTAACAGCCCGGTACTCGCCATATCGTTCAACCCGTTACGTAAGGTGGTTTTATCGTTATTAATGCGATAATGAAACTGGTCGCCGATTCCATGGATGGGAATGCCTTCACTTTGGAAGCGTTGTACCATATTTTTAATGGCATTCCGTTTTCCCGGTGCGATCACGACACTGTAATCATTATAAAACAACTTAGCATTTGGATCTGCTTCGTGGGCGTAGCGGAAACACCGACCATAAAACGCTATTGGATCTTTAAATGTGGCATATACTGGGCAGTCTGTCATTCTGAGTGAACCGTTATCATTGAAAATCTCGTTAGCCACGTCCCAGCTGTTTACCTTTCCTTTATATCGGTCTACAACGGTTTTAATATAGGTCTTCACGTGATTTTCGAAAGCGGTGGAATCATAGCTTGTGTTTTTAAACCAACTGGGAAAAGATTTATACCATACGAGCGTATGACCATGCACATCTAAATCATTCTTGGTTGCAAAATCGACCAATTTATCCGCTCCTGTCCATTGGTAATTGCTTGACGAAGTCCAGATGGCATCCATCTTCATTTCCCACTCTGCCGTAATTTGGCTGAAATGCGTGGTCACAGTTTGTGTATAGCCATTTTCGTTCATCAACGACGTCTTTATAGCTGCACCAATATTAAAGGATGCTTTTTCTTTTAGCACTTTGGTTTCGGGTTCAGGTTGTTCGACTGGTTCCTCGCGATCAGGAGTTAGCTCTTGCTTGTTACCGCAGGAAATATTGCTCGCTCCAACTAGGAGCAACAACATGAAATATAAGTAGTGTTTTTTTATAAGTACCATCTTAAATCTTCTTTTGTTTTTAATTATTAATAACCGTCGTTTTGTGGAAATGTACCCATCAAGTCAATTTGTGACTGGGGAATCGGTAGCCTCACCATATGTGATGCCATGGGATAGATTGCTTTGTTCCCTGCATTTGACCCCATTTCATAGTATTGGTTAACGCGTTCCACCAAAACACCAATCCGTTTTAGTAAGAACCATCTTTCGTTCTCGAAGGCTAATTCCCGGGCGGATTCCTCCAAGTAGCTCTCTAGGTCAAAAGTAGCGAAGTTAGTGAGTCCAGCCCGGTTCCTAACCTGATTTATATACCCTAGCGCTTTACTTGGATTGTCCATTCGCCACGCCGCTTCAGCACCTAATAGCAAGGTCTCCGCATATCGATAAAAGATATGATCTTTATAGCTGTTGAGTGTCCCTATGCGCTTCTCGTCGTCATGGTACTTTTTTAAACTCCAATGGTATCGCCTATAATCATCATCGTAACGATCTGGCGCCAAGGGTAGTCCGAAGTTTGGTGACTCGGGATTATTTACAATGAGCTGCAAGGGATAATAATAGGTACGAAATCGTAAATCGTTTTCCGCATCGTAGAGCGATCGGAGATAATCGTTTGGAAAAGACCAACCTAACGATTCACCGCCATATTCGATCGATCGGATCATTTCTCCTCCCGACAGTTCGTAAACGCGCGAATTAAACACACTGCTAATCCACGTCGGTCCGCCGCCTGCTAAATTATCATTTCCACCGGTGATCTCGTCCCGAACGTATACCAACAAGGCTTCCTTGTGGTTCAAATTCTGTCCAAATACTTGCGCAATCTGTTCCCGAGGCAATAGGTCGTGGGTCGGATCTAGGATTACAGCATCAAAATGTGTGGACGCTTCCGTCCATTTTTTTTGCCATAATGCACTTTTTCCACGGATATGATGGGCTACACCTTTGCCATATCTTCCGTAATCTACATTCCAGGCTAAATGCTGTATGGCAAAATCGAGGTCCGCATCGATAAGTTTAAAAACCTCGATGGGATCTGCGGGCAGGTATTCTTTCGGATCAAATGCGTTTTCCGGTGTTGTGGCTACGGTGTCCAAGAGAATATTGTCGTACATTCGAATTAGATCCAAGTATAGTTCACCGCGTACCATTCTTGCTTGTGCAATAATCTGATTGCGTCTTGTTTCGAGCATATCTACCTTGGGGGCATTCGTGATAATGGCATTAGCCCGGTCAATGATCTGATATCCTCTTGTCCATTTGCGAGCAGGAAAAGCCACGGGTGTATGATTGGGTCCATAAGGTGTGTGCCATGTGCGGTTGAGTCCTAAATCGGTTCCTACCAAAAAGAAGAGACTGGAGCGTAAAGCATCGCCCTCTCCTTCCGGAATGTTATAGTTCCGCATGAGGTTGTATAATGCATTTACGCCGCTTTCTAACCCTTCCGGAGTGGTATATATAAAATCAATGGAGACTTCGGTGACGGGCTCCTCTGCCAAAAATTTTTCGCATGACAAGAATGATAACAACGTTACGCCAAATAGTAACTGCAGAAATATCCGTTTCATATGTATATAATTATTCATCGTTATTTTTAGTCTATAATTTCATCCACCGATTTTTAGAAACCTACTTGAATCCCGCCAACAATCGAAATTGCTTCCGGGTATTCATTAGGGTTCTTTTCAGGGCTGTACGATTTGTATTTTGTCCAGGTGGCTAGATTATGTGCAGTCGAATAGATTCTGAGGCTGCCGACTTTAAGTCTGTTAGCAAACTGAGAAGATAATGTATATCCGAGTGTCAATGTGTGTAGACGTACATAAGAAGCATCCTGTAGTCCGAGTGTCCATATATAGGGGCGATCGTTGGATTCTAACGGTCTCGGCCAATTACCTTCTGGATTCTCAGGAGTCCAGTAATCTACTTTCACTCCGTTAAAAACGCCTCGTAACGACCCTCCGGAGGCATAGTCGTATAAAAATGCATTATTTCGCACCACTCCCTGTACCGTCAGAAAATCGGCGGCGAGATCCACGCCCTTGTAATTAACCGCTAGATTAAAAGATCCAAACCATTTCGGATCGCGTGGTACAATGACGCGATCGGCGTCGGTGAGTTTGCCATCACCATTCGAATCCAGTAATTTGATATCACCAGGTTGTGCAGTTGGCATATGGCTATTGGCAATATCTTCCCCTTGTTGCCATATACCTGCTGGACGGTATTGATAGTAAACATTTTTCGAATGACCAATGAACCACTGATTAGCGATATCGTCAACCTCGTTTCCATGTTCATCTAGATCGCCATACAGGCTGATGATTTTATTCCGGTTTCTGGATATTGAAAAACCTAGATTTACCTGCCAATCGTTTTTGTCTAAGATCAAACCGTTCATATTTAGTTCGAATCCTTGATTTTCAACTTCGCCAATATTTCGTAGCATTCGAGCGTATCCGATATCGGCCTGTAACGACAATTCGGCTAAAAGATCTGTTGTCCGAGTGTTGTAGAATTCAAATGTACCGGTCAAACGGTTATTCCAAAACCCGAAATCAAGCGCGGTATTTAGCGTGGTAGAAGTCTCCCATCTCAAATTAGGATTAGGCAGAAAGTCTCCCGGAACATAACCTATCCGTTTGACATTGTTAAAAAGATAGTCCCGCTGCACGGCCGTACTGAGACTACGGTATGGATTGATCGCCTCGTTTCCTACGCTACCATAGCTTGCTCGTAGTTTAAGATTGTTTACAAAGGATTCATCCATAAATGCTTCTCGGTGTATATTCCACCCTAAAGCAACGGCCGGAAAATAGGCCCATTTATTATTAGCACCAAATACGGTCGAACCATCTGCCCGTGCCGATGCAGTTAAATAGTACTTCCCGTCATAGTCATACTGAATACGCCCCACAAATGAAACCAATCCCCTTTTATTGGCGCCGACTGTGGGAATATTGCTCTCCGCGCTCGGTAACCCCCAAATTCCCAACAAGTCATTTGGAATATTGCTGGCGTTGTTCCGGAAGTTATTATAACGTCGTTGGCTTATGCTCTGTACCACGGTACTCGCAAGATTATGTTTATTAAAGCTTGTGTTATAGTTCAAAATATTTTCTAATTGCCATTCTTCTTCGTCTTCAAACTGCATTGCTCCATTACCTAATCCGCCTCTACGAAATCCTTGTAAAGATTCGGAGGTGGCGTAATGTGTGGTCTTGCGGTTCCAAGAGCGTCTACTTGCATTCACACGGTAACGGAAACCCTGGAATGGTGTGAAATCGGCAAAAATATTCATGATATCGTTGCGATCATTTCGCGTATTCGAGACTTCGGCTAGATCCAATAATGGATTGACGCTCTCCTGCACACCGGTAGGATAAATCCGATAGGTTCCATCATCGTTATAAATTTTACCTAAAGGTGAAGTGGTTACGGTACGTAACAAGGTTTCACCTGTACCTGGATTATTATTTTTAGAAAGTTGCCACGAGGTATTAGCTCCCACTTTTAACCAGTCGGTGATCGTTTGGTCAACGTTGATACGGATTGTTCCACGTTGGAAATCTGTTCCTGGAATCACGCCCTGTCTCTTTGAGTAATTAAAACCCGAATAGATACGTGTTTTGGCCGTTCCGGTTGAAACGCTCAGGTTATGATTTTGTGTGCTTGCAATGCGCAGCAATTCTTTTTCCCAATCGATAAAGTCTCCTGTGGCAAGTACTTCACGCTCTATATCGGTAAAAATAGCCTCATCAGGAAGGTACTGATTGTTATTGTCTGCGCGGTAAGCCTCCCGTTTTAGCTGTGCAAATTCTTTCGCGCTGTATACGTCGAAATTACGTTTCACCGTCTGCCCGCCATAAAAGGTATTGAAATCGACAATCGTTCGGTCTTCTTTAGCGCGCTTGGTTGTAATAAGTATGACGCCATTTGATGCTCTAGCGCCGTAAATAGCCTGTGCAGCAGCATCCTTTAGAATCTCGATGGACGCAATATCATTGGGGTTGACGTCGTTGATTCCTCCTACTGGTACTCCGTCAGCAATAACAATCGGCGCATTTCCGGCGGTCAACGAACGGCTTCCGCGAATGAGGATATTAGATGAGCTTCCGGGTGCGGCATCGTTTACCGTGACGTATACACCGGCGGCTTTACCTCGCAACATCTCCCCTAGATCATTGGACGGTACACGATTGACATCTTCTGTATTTACTGACACAACGGAGCTGATTACATCACTTTTCTTTTGAGTGCCATATCCTACCACGACAACTTCATCTAGGTCGTCTATATACGCGGTCAGCATGACATCCACTATTGTTTTCTCACCTATAGGCTGCTCACTTGACACATAGCCTACTATAGAAAAGACGACAACGGACTGCCCCTCCGGTGTCGCAATTCGATATTTGCCTCTGGCATCTGTATGCGTTCGAAGCGACGTTCCCTTGATCGATACGGTTACTCCCGCCAGTGGTACTCCCAGTGAATCACGAACGGTTCCATTGATCGTCTGCTGTACGGCCTCTACATTCAGCGTATGGATGGTCTGTCTTCTCACGTCTCGGGATTTCGTTGGCACGAACTTCTCCTTTTGGTTTAAAACGACTACTTGGTCCTGTATGTCGTAGCCATAGGGCAAATTCTTAAAAAGTAGCGCTAACACCCGGTTTAACGGTTCTTCTTGTAAAATAATAGTAACGGGATCCTCCTGAACATCCCGTTTATTATAAAAGAAAGTGACGCCCGATTGTTTCTCTATCTTTTTCAGCACTTCCCATAAAGAGGCATCTCGTTCATTCAGTGAAATCTTTTGGCCAAATACATTAGCCGAAAGCTGAATGCAAAAGACGGTCACTAGAATGATGGTTAACTTCACACGCATAATGATTTTTTTGGTATACGCCGGTAAAGGACACATTAATCGTTTTAATTGCATACTTTTGTATGATTTGGGTTTTTAATACAGTGTTAATTTCAGATTACGTGGTATTCATTGACTCAATAAATAGCCGGGAATGCTCGCTACATTTCCGGTTTTTTATTCGAAGTCTACTTACGACAGCGGTTATGGAACCCCTGAATTTGCCAATCTACTTCTCATCAGATTCTTTATTTTTTATGGTTAATTGTCGTCCATTATTTAATTCAAAGTGTACGCCAGCAGTTTTTAGAATATATAGGGCCTTGTCCAGTGTCACATTCTTTGGGAGTTTACCATAAAACAGGTCATCTGAACGTACTATTTCATAATTCACGTCAATATCGTACCATCGTTCGAAGGCTTGGAGTACCGTGTAAATATTTGCATCATTAAAATAAAAGTATCCTTCTTTCCAAGCTAAAAACGGTTCTGGATCCACCTGGTATTTTGTAACTCCTTTTTCATTAACAATGGTCTGCATACCTACGGCGAGAACCATGCGTGCGTATCTGTAAGATTTATTATTTGACTTGACGGACACAGATCCTTCTGCAACGGTAGTGACGATTCCTAGCTTTTTATCATAAGCGTTAATATTGAATTGTGTACCTAATACTTCCACAAGTTGTTCATCATTTTTAACAAAAAAGGACACTTTCTTTCCATCCTGCGAATATGCCGCCACGTCGAAAAATGCTTCTCCTGCTAATAGCTCTACTTCTCTTTTATTTTTGTTAAACTTCCTAGGAAAACGAATAGATGACGCAGCGTTTAGCCAGACACGTGTACCATCGGAGAGCTCTAGTTGGTATTCTCCGCCTCTTGGGGTTGACAGCGTCACAAAGCTGCTTTCGCTATCCACGTTGTTGAATAATTCTGATTCAAGTATAGTGCCGTCCGTATAATGCAGCTCCTCGCCTATAACAAGGCCTTGTCCGCCTTCCTGTAGATCAATCACGGGACCATCATTTAGAGATAGAAAGGCTTTGTTCTTTCCGGGATTCACATCCTCTAGACTTGTATGCACTTCCGCTGTTTTTTGAATGGCTAGATAATAGGATCCAGCTCCGAGAACAGCTAGTGTAATGATAGCCGCTGCCGCGCGTAGTTTTTTCTTTAACGCACGTATCTTCCCGGTTTTTCCGTTATATGGTGATTGCATAGATGCTTGCACATTAGACAATATCCGTTGCTTTAACGCCCGCTCGTCTTTTGCAAAAGACGGCGGTATGTTTATTTGCTCGTCTACGTGTGCTTTATACCAAGTAAGGAACTCTTCTTTCTCTACTTCGGTTATACTTCCATTTAGCCATTTCGACGCCAACTCGCGGTATCTATTTATATCATTCATAACAGGAGCTTTAATATATGTCCTCGTTCGAGCGCAAATCCCTTACACCGTTTTTAATTTTTTTCTTGACGCATAAAATATTTATATTTGACCCATTGCGGCAAGACCAACCAAAATAAATCGGTAGTTAGTTATGATTATTTATAGGGATTTATCGGATAATGAATTGTATTTACATCTTCATAAAGGTGATGAAAATGCATTTACAGAAATTTATAACCGCTTCTGGAAAAAATTGTTTACGGTAGCGGCTAACCGCGTAGGGTCTTTAGAAGAAGCAGAGGAAATTGTCCAAGACTTATTTACGTCGTTATGGAACAAACGTTTTGATATGGTGCTTCGATCGGATTTGGCCAGCTATCTCGCTGTATCCGTAAAATATCGAGTGATCAAATCAATGGATAGAAAGTATAATGAAAAGCGTTATTTAGATAGTGTATTAGCTAACCGATTGATTGATGACTCTACACAGCAGAAATTAGCGTTTGAAGAGCTGCAAGAGGAATTGGAGAAACATGTTCAAAAGCTACCCGAAAAATGCCAGTTGGTTTTTCGACTAAGTCGTCAGGATGGTTATTCCCAACAGAAGATAGCAACAGAATTGGGTATTTCGGAAAAGACGGTGGAAGCGCATTTAGGAAAAGCTTTTAAAAAACTAAGAGCGCGGTTAGCGGGTTTCTTAACAACGCTACTTTAATAACATCGCAAGCTGTTTCCCCTTCCTACCAAAATGGTGGCTACACCTTTATGATGGCATAGCCTTTTGTTTCACCATTTCCTCAGGCTCGATCAGCCACGGGCTCGCTCTTCTTATTGGATTTCATGAGTGGTTGAAATATCTGCTTTAGATGCGAAATGTAATTCTTATGATATTCGCTAAAACGTTGTGGAGTGAGTCCTTTAACGATATCGTAAAAATGGAAACCGTCTAATTTTGACAAGCCAACAAATTTCATGGCAATGTGGACCCCGAACAAGACGCCGTCGTCTACGGTGGTTTGATCCATCAATTCGTTTTCGATTGTGAACGCACCTTCAGGTGCGTTCCAACTCGATGTAATCATATACTTTTTTCCTGTTAGCAACCCGCCTGTTCCGTAGTCGATTTCAGGATTTGTGCGCGTGCGTCCGTCGCTTTTGTAAATCTTTCCACGCCCGTGCTGGAACACCACGTCAATATATTCTTTCAGTTTGTACGGAAGCTGAAACCACCAAATGGGTGTGTGCACAATAATCGCATCGGCCCACACAAAATTTTCAATTTCCCTTTCTATTTCATATCCTTCTTCCACGTGGGTGGTACGTATTTCAAAACCAAGTTCGGTCAGGGAATGTCCTGACCATTCGGTCAGCAGTTTGTTGAATAATCCTTTAGATTCATTGAATGCTTGACCTCCATTAATGATAAATATTTTTGCCATTATTTTAGAAATTTATAGATGAGCAACAAAATTATTGAGTTATGTTATATAATAAAAATAATGTAAATTTGACCAAACTATAATATTTATTATATGCAGGCAAATCTTGAATGGTTTCGAACATTTAGGGCCATATATGAAACGGGTACAATGAGTGGCGCGGCGAAACAGCTATTTGTTTCGCAGCCGGGGGTAGGTTTGCATCTAAACGCGCTGGAAACCTATACCGGTTTCCCTTTGTTCGAACGCACGTCTCGGCGTATGATTCCTACCGAGAAAGGAAAGTTGCTTTACCAGCAAATGTTAAAGTCTTTGCTTATTATGGAAGATATTGAGATGCGTTTTCGACGGAAATCGGGTCGTGAGAGGTCTACCGTTAGTGTGGGTATGTGCGTGGAAACTTTCCAACAGGCCCTAGAGAAATATATTCCGGATCTAAATTTTAATCTGATCATGAGGTTTGGCAGTAACGAGGAGCTGATGCAATCGTTAGAAAGCGGATCCGTGGATTTAATATTAACTTCTTCTGTTTCTAGCCGAAGTAATTTGATCTATACTCCTTTTACTACGGAGAGGTTTACGCTGGTTGCAGGTCGACATACGGATATTTCGTCCTTTCGAATTCAAGATGGCAAAGAGGCCCTCAAAGGATGGATGAAATCCCAACTTTGGTATAGCACTGCGGCAAATATGAGTTTCCTGAACGAGTTCTGGGAATGTAACTTCGGTGAACGTCCTGATTTTGTTCCTAATTATATCGTGCCCAATAAGTTCTCTATCATCCGATGTCTGTCAACGGGAAGTGGCCTAGCTATTTTGCCTGATTTTTTATGTAAAGATGCAATGGATAATCAAAAAATCTATAAAATCTGGGATGGTGACAAACCTATTGAGAATACTTTATATTTTGGAAAAAGAAAACAGTCTCTTTTTATGGATGAGATAGAATGTATAGAAAAAATTTTGGTGGATGAGTTTCATATCCCGCCCATATGAAACCTCATTGCTTTTGGCACTCCATTTTCCATCAAAAGACAGCCGTAGCCGACCCAATATACCGCTATATTTTCTTCAACAACGGCATACCAAAACCCGGTGCCGATGGAGGGATTAATTTACCGTCTTTAATGATGTAACCAGAAAGATCCACCTCATCCGAAGAGCTGGTGACACCTTCGATGGTCACGGTATTACCTAATCCGCCCGTTAAATGCGCCGTATAATTGGTCTTTAGAAGTGAACCCCAGGCATGTGGTGACGCTTGCGCGCCCAATTTTTTGAGTTCAGGCATCAATCTTCGCCAATTGGTAAACCCTAACCCTTCGATATCGGTTAAGTGCACATCCAATAGGTCCTTCTGAATTAGTTCTTTTAAAAATTGTTGATCAGGATCTGCCTCGCCGTCTGCCAATAATGTTTTGATGTCTTCGCTTTTTATAAAATTACGTAACTTCTGATAGTCGGCAATGGTTTCATGAAAAGGTTCTTCTATCCAAAACAGTTTAATACCCGCAATACCTTTCAAATAATCAATAAATTGGTCAGAAGTAAATCCGTTGTTGCCATCGACGAGAATGTCACAATCAGGAAAAGCTTGTGCCACGGCCTGGGTGACGTCAATGTCACGCTGTAATCCCTCTTTATACGGCATCCACTTATGCCCACGGCCTATTTTCAGCTTGAACTGTCTGTATCCGACATTATAGTCATAACGGCATTCTTCCAATATACGGTCGATGCCTGCAGGTTTCTCGGCCGGTTCCAAATCATCAAAATAGATCATACCGCTATAATAGTTTGTGATAAATGGTTTATCTTTCCCTAATAAAGCATATACCGGCTTTTGTAAAATTACACCTGCAAGATCGTGAAGCGCCATATCGAACGGAATATGTCGATCCTGCAACGTACCCATCTTAACTGAAAACAGCTCTGATACGTTTTTACCGACAAGTTCACCCATAATCTTTTCAGCATCATGCTTTCCCCCTCGTAAAGAAGCCCAGCCGACGGCTCCTTTGTCTGTGATCAAGCAGACTATTTCTACATTTGGTCCGTAACCATGCAGATCGAGGCGAGCATTTTTACCAACCAGACGCGGATAGTTCAGCTTTACGGTTGAAAATTTGATTTCCTGTATCCGATGGTAAGCCAACTCCTTGTCATCGACTGTTCTATCGGCGAGTGATGTTAGGTACATAGCGTGACTTTTGCCACTAAAAAGAGTGGCTGAAGCGATACCTACGTTGAGCGTCTGTAAAAATGTTCTTCTTTTCATATGGTATTTATTTTGTTTATAACTGTATAACAATCTGAATAGAAATAGAGTAGCTCCTCAGAGGCTTTTTGTATTAACTAAGATTCCCTATCTGTTCGGATTGCTAAAAATACAATAAAATCGAACACTTCTTATAACAATACTGTCTCAATATATTTACATTGTGTATCAATTCTTCGGAAACTAGGTATGGATATCGTGATTTTTCACTTCTTCGACGTTAGATACATCGTCGGTACACAAAGCTTGGGATGCGATAAATATTATAGACAGTTTTTCGTTTTCTCTACGACAAACTGTTGTCTCTCTAAAACGGAAGTTTTAGGTACTTCAATTACATTGTAACCGTATGATAGATAGGTTTCTTTCATCTTATCAAAGGTGAATAAAGCCTCTTTCCAGGACTGCTTCCGTTCGCTATCCGTTTGGTAGATCTCTCTCCATGGCGGAAGAATAAAGACATTGCTGTTATATACGCTTTTATGGATGACTTCCCGGGTCTCCTCGGATACCGGTATATTCTCCATATTCATATAACAAATGGTATCTAAAATACCACGGTCAAAATATACGGGGTCAGTGAATTTTTTATTTTTTATTTTCTCAAACGTTCTTACCGAAGCGTCAAACATCAATTGAGCATATAAGGCTTTGTTTCTCCATGGTATACCGTCACCACCTATCGTTAACTGATCTTTAATAACTCTTCTTGCTTCTTCTTCAACGGTTATACAACCTATTCTTCTAAGCTCATTTATCAGTGTTGTTTTTCCAACTCCGGGACCACCGGTAATTATATAAAAATTGTTTGTTCCCATTTTCTGTTCTATTGTTTATTAAAAATTGAGAAAAAGTTCAACCAAGCCATCATGTTAAATTAACAGGTTGTATTTTTTGAAATATGGTCATGATAAGTTGTTCAAATCGTCGTCGTTTGGCGGAAATGCACTCCGTTTTAATACGCGTTTTTATCGTAGAAATATCCAACAGAATTTCTTCGAAAACAAACGACTTGGTAACCGATATGCTGAAAGCGTGATAATAATAATAAATTATTTTGAACAAACCATAAATTTATCGACTAAGGTTAGCAAGCCTCTGGCAGATACGGGTATACTGCACATCAAAACTTGAACTAGTTAATTTTTTTTATATATTTATTCACGGTTCGAGACAAAATAAACTTCTTAGTCTGCCGTATGTGTTTTTAAATTTTCACTACATCAAGCTTTTGATATGAATATAAAATATTTATCTATTTTACTTTTCAGCATAATGCTATCGGTATGGCAAGTTTGTGCAATACCTATTAATGGGGGACAAAAAATAGATTATGCGCAGGAAATTAGTAAAACCATTATGCACAAATGGCCGGACTCCCTGAGCAGATTAGATGGAAAATCGGCGGGTTGGTCGTATGATATCGGACTGTTTCTAGAAGCAATCGCTAATGTTTATGCTAGGACAGGCGATCAAACCTATTTTGATTATATTCAAAAGCAAATGGATAGATTCTTATTACCTGATGGTAATATTAAGTTTTACGATCAGGCTTCTTATAATATAGATTACGTTCGTAATGGAAAAATTATGATCTATCTGTTTGAGAAGACTGATCAGCAGAAGTATGCGGACGCTGCTAAATACATCAGACAGCAATTATATACGCATCCAAGAACGAGTGAAGGCGGTTTTTGGCATAAGAAACGATATCCCCACCAAATGTGGTTAGATGGATTATATATGGGACAACCCTTCTATGCACATTATTCAAAAGTATTTAATGAACCAAATAATTTTGATGACATTGCTAAACAGTTTATCTTGATGGAAAAATATTCGCGGGATAGTGAAACGGGGTTGTTGCACCATGCTTGGGATGAAAGTAAAAAGCAACGTTGGTCGAATAGACAAACGGGGAAATCTCCGAATATATGGGGTAGAGCGATGGGATGGTATGGTACCGCTCTCGTAGATGTTTTAGAGTATTTTCCGGAAGATCATCCTAAACGCGATACTTTGCTCGCTATATTAAATCGATTTGTGGAAGCAGTAGCAAAAGTACAACACCCTAGTAATGGTGTTTGGTATCAGGTGGTCGATAAAGCTTCTCAGGAAGGGAACTATCCCGAAGCTTCCGCTTCATCTATGTTTGTATACACCATGTTAAAGGGAAGCAGATTGGGGTACATCTCTCCAAAATATCGAACGATAGGAAAAAAAGGGTATGAGGGATTAATTAAACAGTTTATCGAAAAGGGAGATGATGGTTATTATCATTTAAACGGAACGGTTATGGTTTCTGGTCTAGGGGGTGATCCGTACAGAGATGGTAGTTTTGAATATTATATGAGCGAGCCTGTTATACAAGATGATCCAAAAGGAATGGGGGCTTTTGTATTGGCTGCTAATGAAGCCATGCTGGAATAAACGACATGGATAAAAACCTCCATATTAAAAAGCTATCTATCAACGATATCGTGCGTTTTGAACAACTTATCAAGTTATTCGCAGACATTTTTGAGATGACAGAGTTTTTCATGCCAAAACGTGCGTACCTTCATAAATTGCTCTCTAAAGACGATTTTCACGTGTTTGTAGTTCTAAAAGAAAGTTCGGTGATAGGCGGTTTGACCGTTTACACGTTGAATCAATATTATTGCGAAAAACCTTTAGCCTATATTTTTGATGTGGCAGTGTGTCCTCAATGGCAGCGACACGGTGTGGGAACAACTTTAATCCAAGAGACAAAACTTTATTTTCAGCAGAACGGGTACGAAGAATTGTTTGTACAAGCAGAAAAAGCCGACACGCATGCGTTGGACTTTTATCGAAAAACACAACCTACTGCCGAGGACGATGTTTTACACTTTACGTGGGAAAAACGATAACCTCCTATCTATTTTAATCGGGATGATTTTTTTACTCTATATTATTACGACGCGTATAGCTTTCTGAAAATAATTTCTTAAATTGTCTTAATTATAAGCCTGACACATGGAATTGTTCGGTTAAATTAAGGATCATGTGGACATTTGCGATTAAACAGAAAATGACGGCAGCCATTCTGTTGTTCACTGTAATTGGTCTGGTAATGCTGACCAATATGCGTGAGCAACGAATTGCCACACGAATAAGTATAGCGGTTACTTCCATTTACGAAGATCGACTGGTAGTAGCACAATATATCCTCCTATTATCAAGACAAATGGAGGGCATCACTACCGCCTTAAACAGTAAACACGACGGTGTTACTGCACTGGTAAACGCCCGTCTAGCGGACGTAGCCGCACTCAATGAGCTATACGAAAAAACGACACTCACGGATATGGAAAGAACTAATTTTGAAATTTTCAAGCAGCACTGTCAAGCCATATCCGTAAACAATGATAGCGACCATGCCTCAGCATTATTGGCGGCACGTGCAGCGGGGGACACGTTGCAGACCTTGTCTTCTATACAGGTAGAGGAGGGAAAAAAGCAATTAGACGAGGTCCTAAATATGACTTATTTCTCAAATATATTATCCTATTTGGAGCTCGTGATTCTCATTATCATCGCTATAATCATCCAAGCACTTGTGTTTACTTCAAAAACGCTAAGGGGAATCAAAAAACAGACGAACGAAAATTTGAATTGAATATAATAGCTATCCCATTACAACAACGGGACCTATATGTCATGATAAGAACGGAAAGGCATTTAGCCGATAAAGTCGGGGACGACCTATATTATTTTAAGTAGATTTGTTATTTACAATTTGTGCTTATTATAAATAAATGTAAAACAATAGGAATGGTGAATGCAAATCAAGTTGATGCAATTATTTTTGACATGGACGGCACCCTCTGGAATGGTGTAGAATGTTATGTTCGAGGATTTAACGATTTTTTCAGGAGCAAAAATATCGAAAAAAAGCTGGTAAAGCAGGATCTCTATGGGCTCATGGGGATGGAGGAAGATAAATATCTAGAAATTATGTTACCTGAATTTCCTTACAAAGAAAGAAAGATGATGTATAAAGACATCATCGACCTTCAATATGAAAATATTAAAACACATGGAGGGGAACTGTATCCCTATGTAAGCGAAGGATTGGAGGAATTGAGCCGACATTATAAACTGTTTATAGTAAGTAATTGTGCTGAATTTACCATTAAGTATTTTACGGAATGGGCTGGCATTGGAAAACATATCACAGATAGCATTGCACATGCTCCCAATTTTAAACCTAAGCACAAGAATATAAGGTACCTAATGGATAAGTATGCCTTTAAAAAACCTGTATATGTCGGAGATACGGCTGCCGATGGCGAACAGTCTAAGATCGCCGATATTCCTTTCGTATTTGTTAACTATGGATTTGGAGAAGCGACGACGTATGACTTAAAATTTAATTCGTTTGAAGAATTAACGCATTATTTCGTTCCTCGTATTTGAGGAAATATTTTCTTGCCACAAGACAACTTGGTTTTAATTCAACCGTTTTATATTTGTGTTCATAAGGAACTCCAAATTGAAATACTATTGTTTATGAAACTTACAGCAAAAGCTACCCTACAAATTCAAAAACCGATACAGGAAGTTTTTGAAGCTATAGTAAATCCTGATAAAATAACGAAATATTTTATTTCTGAAAGTTCGGGTCGTATGGAAACAGGTAAAGAACTTACTTGGGAATTTGGAGATTTTCCAGGTAAATTCCCTGTCAGCGTTACGGAAATACAACCGAATAGATTCATTGCATTTGTATGGGACGAGGAAACCGTTGTACGTATTACGTTGGAAGAACAACCAGACAAAAGCACAGTCGTCAAAGTTACGGAGGGCGACAAAGAATTAAACGAAAAAAATCTCACATGGCTTACGGACAATACATTTGGCTGGGGTAATTTTCTCGATTGTATGAAGGCTTACCTAGAATACGGAATTCAGCTTCGCAAAGGTGCTTTCGATTATATGGAGCCATCATGATTTATTCAAACCATACAAAAGGAGAATAATCCTTTGGTAAGCTTTGAAACAAACAATGTTTACGATTGGTATTGGGTTTATATCTTTTTTAACACTTTCTCAAAAGTATTGAGATTTCGCGAGGTAAACGAAGCTTTTAGATTCTTTCTTCCCAATATTTTTCCAAATTGGGAATCTAGGGTATTTCCTTTTGGAACTTTCCAGTAAAAGTTTTGCCCTTTAACCTGCGCCTCTTCTCCAAATGTCTTTTCAGCTTTTTCAAATTCCGACATTAGGATTTGTGCTATACCATCCACACCTACAAAGCCGTAAATATG
This sequence comes from Sphingobacterium arenae, assembly GCF_014692505.1. GTDB lineage: Bacteria > Bacteroidota > Bacteroidia > Sphingobacteriales > Sphingobacteriaceae > Sphingobacterium > Sphingobacterium arenae. The sequence continues at coordinate 1,203,873 of NZ_JACNYK010000002.1, forward strand.
ATATGCGGGATCCGTCGAGAAAGGGTTCTCCTGAAAAATAGATTCAATCTCCTTTTGGGTCTTCACGAATAGAAAAGCTTCATAAGAAAAATGTTCTGACATCGCTTTTTCCAATAATTCTTTTAATGCATCCACCTTGGCTCCCGCGGAAAATATGATATTTCCCGAAGCTAGGACGGAGGAAACCTCCTTCAGTCCCGCTCGTTCGAATACGGAACAGACTTCTGCCATTTTCATATTCGTACCTTTTACATTCACGCCTCGTAGAAATGCGCAAAATTTATGATCGGATTTGGTGTCTACCGCCATTAATACCTCCCTCATTATATATTTCTGTTTCTAAGTTACAAAAGATACACTTACGATTCGGATAAGAACAAGATTTTTCTAGTAAAGTTCGTATATTGTTGCACAGATCTACCCTATACGCATAGATATTTAAAATATAAGATATGAGCTATTGTTCCGCTATAGAAGCCATGCAATCCGAAGAAAAAAAGGTACTGCACAAAAATTACCATGACAATCACTACGGTTTTCCTATCCATAATGACGATGAGCTGTTTGGCAGATTAATATTAGAAATTAATCAAGCAGGTTTAAGTTGGGAAACGATCTTAAAGAAAGAAAATACTTTCCGGAAAGCTTATAATAATTTTAATATTAAAAAAGTCGCAGGCTATACGGAAACGGACAAAGCACGGCTATTGGCAGACCCCGGGGTTATCCGTAATAAACTAAAAGTAAATGCAGCAATAGAGAACGCAAAAACAATTCTTGTCTTGCAAAGGGAATTTGGCTCGTTTGAAAAATGGCTAGAACACAACCACCCGAAAACGAAAGAAGAATGGGTAAAGCTGTTTAAAAAAACATTTCTCTTCACCGGAGGGGAAATTGTAAACGAATTTTTAATGAGCATTGGTTATTTGCCAGGTGCGCATGCAGCAGATTGTCCGATACATAAAGAAATTATCAAACAAGGCCCTATGTGGACCATGCAGGATTAATGGTTATCTCCGATGATCAAGACTTAAAATTCTTTATCTCCAAATTCGATTTTACTGAATTTCAGCGTCTCGCCCAATTCGTTTATTCGATATGTAAAGCTAAGTGTCACCCTATCAACCTCACTGTCTTCTTCAATTGGACTTGTCTTTAAATATTATTTCTCAGATATCCCTGAATACTGTCTTGAAACTGCACACTGTTACCTATTCTGTACTTGCTTAATTTACTGTGCAAAGTCAACCCCCACAGCACAAATTCAGTGAGAAAGTAAATATCTTCGGGCTTGATGTCGGAATGGTATGCCTGTATCAACGTGCGGACAGGTTCTACTTGCGCTAATTTTTGTTGGTAGTCTAGGTTTGACAAATCGTCTGGCAATTCAATTCCATCCGAATCCAGGAACCAACGCACGATATCATCATACGGATATTGCTTATTCTCTTTCTCCAGTTTTTCAATTTTCGGAAATAAGGTCGGAAACAAGGTTTTGACAGCGTTTTCAATCAATTGGATGGCTACAGAAGCCGCTCCTTCTTGATCGCCTTCGTATAGGAGTTCTACTTTTCCTGTTATAGCAGGGACAATCCCCATGAAATCACTCAATCGAACAGTAGTGGAGGTATCTCCGGTCTGCAACATGCGAAGCTCAGCGGTACTCAGCAAGTTTTGAAAGGCCGTAATACTCATTCGGGCACTGACACCGCTTTTGGCATCAACGTATTCACTCTCCCGTGCCTCAAAACTGATTTGCTCGATGATCTCACGTGCTAGTTCAGGGACATAGATGGATTTCTCTTGATCTGCTTCTAAAGCCGCTTCTTGGGCAGTGATCGTCTTGGCTACTTCGACCGAAGTTGGATAATGAGTTAAGATCTGCGATCCTATACGGTCTTTCAATGGTGTTACGATGCTGCCTCGATTCGTATAATCTTCTGGATTGGCGGTAAACACGAATTGTACATCCAGCGGAAGACGCAATTTGAATCCACGAATCTGAATATCGCCCTCCTGCAATATATTAAAAAGCGCAACCTGAATCCTTGCTTGCAGATCTGGCAATTCATTAATGACAAAAATCGAACGGTTCGCACGAGGAATCATCCCAAAATGGATCACACGGTCGTCGGCATAGCTCAGCCGTAAATTCGCGGCCTTAATCGGATCGACGTCGCCGATCAGATCGGCTACGGTTACATCGGGTGTTGCCAATTTTTCCGAAAAACGTTCACTTCTATGCAACCAGCTGATAGGCGTATTCTCTCCTTTTTCTTGGAGCAGTTCGACAGCATATCGCGATAGAGGGCGATAGGGGTCGTCATTGATTTCCGATCCCTCTACAACGGGTATATATTCATCGAGCAAATTGACCATCAACCGCGCCAATCGTGTTTTTGCCTGACCACGAAGTCCTAACAAATTGATATTGTGTTTGGAGAGAATAGCTCTTTCTAATTCCGGAATCACGGTGTCCTCGTAACCATATACCCCTTCAAATACGTTTTCGCGCTGACGTATTTTGGTTATCAAATTTTGACGTAACTCTTCTTTTATTGTTTTTGGTGTATAACCTGCGTCCGTTAACTGTCCAAAGGTCTTAATTGTTGTGTAATCCATGTGTGTTCTTATAATAAAGTGCAAGCTAAGTTGCTAGTCGCTCGCATAATTTTATCTGCTCTTGTTACTAAAAATTGACAGTTTTACCGAATCCTCTTTTTGCGATTATTTTCGTAATCTTCAAAAATCATTTCGCCTAAATCACCCAAACCGGTATAATAAGCTTTGCCTCTATTCGAGGCCGTGAACTCGTCAACAAACTCTTGCAAATAGGGATCCGCAGTAATCATGAACGTCGTGATCGGTATTCCGAGTTTTCGGGCTTGTGCCGCTATACTATAGCATTTGTTGGTGATAAAGGGATCCAGTCCCATAGGGTTTTTATAATAAGTACCATCTGGCATATTCAAACAGCTCGGCTTGCCGTCTGTAATCATAAATATCTGCTTGTTGGCATGACGCTTTCGCCGGAGTATATCCAAAGCCAATTGTACGCCTGCTACGGTATTAGTATGAAATGGTCCAACCTGCAGGTAAGGTAAGTCCTTAATCGCTATAGGCCACGCATCGTTACCAAATACGATAACATCCAGCGAATCCTTGGGATAACGTGTAAGGATCAATTCTGATAAAGCCATGGCCACTTTCTTCGCGGGCGTAATCCGATCTTCTCCATATAAAATCATACTATGACTGATATCAATCATCAATACCGTACTCATTTGTGCTTTAAACTGCGTATCCTCTACAACCAAATCATTTTCCGACAAACTGAAATCACCAATCCCATGATTGACCTGTGCATTCTTCAGACTCTCGGTCACCGATATTTTCTCTAGGTTGTCTCCATATTGATAGCTTCTAAAATCACCTATGCTTTCATCACTCCGTCCTTGATTACTCGTCTTGTGATTGCCAGATTTTCCTTTACGCATCTTGCCAAAGATCTGATCTAAAGCATTCTGCCGCAGGGCTTTCTCTAACTTAGAAGTAAGGTCTACTCCTCCTTCATTCCCGAGACTCACACGTTCCACAATATATCCCTTCTTCTTCAGGTCTTCCACAAAATCGTCTATACTATATTCTGGCGTGGTCAGTTTAAACTCTTGATCTAGCTGCCGCAACCACTCAATGGTCTCATCGAAATCACCAGAGGTATGGGTAATAAGTTCTTTGAATATCTCAAATAACTTATCAAAAGGCGTCTGAAACGGTTTTTCGTATTGTTTAAAAACAAATCCTTTGGTTCTTTCCGCTTTTTTCATAGGCTAAATTTACGATATAATAGATGTGATCAAGTCTTTGAAAAGTAAGAATATAAAAAAAGCCCGGCGAGGTAAGAAATAGATCATCCAAGTTCAGCAGATCTTGCCCAGATATTCAATCCGCCATCAGTCGCATAACGGTCTATCTCAGTTAGTTCGCCATCTGTAAAATCGAGATTGTTTATAGCTCCTACACAATCCACGACCTGTTCTGCTCTGCTGGCCCCAATAAGAGCCGACGTTACTCGTCTATTTCTGAGAACCCAAGCGATAGCCATTTGCGCGAGCGTTTGGTTACGATTTTCCGCCATTCTATTCAGCTGCTTGATCTTTTCGATATTATCGTCATTTAAGAAATTTGGATTTAAAGATTTAAGCTGACTCGCACGGCTGTCTTCTGGTATATCTTTTAAGTATTTTGTCGTAAGCATGCCTTGGGCAAGTGGTGAGAAAACGATGGAACCGATGCCTAGTTCATTAATAGTATCCAGCAATCCATCATCTTCAATCCATCGATTTAACATGGAATAGCTCGGCTGGTGTATCAAGCAAGGTGTTCCGAGTTCTTTAAGTATAGCTACGGCTGCCTTGGTCCGCTTACTATTATACGACGAAATACCCACATATAAAGCTTTACCTGATCGTACGATATAATCCAATGCCTGCATCGTTTCCTCCAGCGGGGTATTCGGGTCAAAGCGGTGAGAGTAGAAAATATCTACATAATCTAGTCCCATTCGCTTCAAACTCTGATCACAGCTCGCTATCAGATATTTTTTACTGCCCCATTCGCCATATGGGCCTGGCCACATTTCGTAACCGGCCTTTGTCGAAATGACCAGCTCATCACGCAAACCGGCAAAATCTTCTTTTAGTATTCTGCCAAAAGCTAATTCTGCGGTTCCCGGAGGTGGCCCATAGTTATTCGCTAGGTCAAAATGCGTAATACCTAGATCAAATGCTGTTCGGCAGATTTCTTGTTTGATACTATGCGGTTTATCGTCACCGAAATTATGCCACAGTCCCAACGATATCGCCGGTAATTTTAGGCCACTGTTGCCGCATGTGTTATATACCATTTTTTGGTATCTTTCTGGATGAGGAGTGTAATTCATACGCTAGATCTAATTATATTTATCTATTACGTTCTAATATACGACAAAATTATGATATCATTCGTCTGTACGATATGAGGAGAAACGGTTTTCTAATAGTTATTTTTCGTAGATTCGGCCTTTTGAATTCATCATTTTATTAATCTTAGTAATGGGAAATACAGCAAGTGATATTTTAAGGGTAGGAATAGTCGGATACGGTAATCTCGGAAAAGGCGTAGAAAAGGCAATTAAACAAAATCCGGATATGAAGTTAATTGCTATTTTTACGAGAAGGTCTCCTGCTTCTATTGGTAGCAAAGCTAAAGTCGTTTCCATGGATGATTTGGAAAGTTATCAAGATGATATCGATGTGATGGTATTATGTGGCGGCTCGTCTACAGATTTGCCAGAGCAAGTCTTGGCGGTTTCCAAATATTTTAATACGGTGGACAGCTTCGACACGCACGCGAAAATATCGACTTACTTCTCGAAGGTAGATGCACATACTAAGGCACACGACACCTTGAGCCTAATATCTACCGGCTGGGATCCGGGTTTATTTTCAATGGCGAGATTATTGGGGCAGAGCATTTTACCTGAAGGAGAAGATTACACATTTTGGGGAAAAGGTTTAAGCCAAGGGCATTCCGATGCAGTAAGACGTGTGCAAGGCGTAAAAAATGGCGTACAATATACAATCCCTATCGATAGTGCACTGGAACGTGTTCGCTCGGGCGAAAATCCTGTTTTGACAACTGCCGAAAAGCACCAAAGGGTATGTTATGTGGTGCCAGAGGAAGATGCAGATGTTCAGGCAATCGAAAATGTGATCAAAAGAATGCCGAATTACTTCGCCGATTATGAAACAACGGTACATTTTATCAGCGAAGAGGAATTAAAACAGGAGCATGCGACGATGCCCCACGGTGGGATTGTTTTTCGTTCGGGAACAACAGGGAGTGGTGCAAAGCAACGTATTGAATTCAGCTTGGCCTTAGAAAGCAATCCGGAATTTACGGCTAGCGTTTTGGTAGCCTATACACGGGCCGTAGGAAAAATGGCAAAACAGGGACAAACCGGAGCTCGAACTGTCCTGGATATACCTTTAGCTTATCTGTCTCCAAAATCGGATGACGAGTTGCGTCGCACTCTTTTATAAATTTATTTGTATTCTGCATTCTATCCTTCATGGTTATCCTCGGGTTTCCCCCGAGGATCCATGTCGCTCAACTCCAGTTCTAATGCCTTGTTACTCAATTGTATTTCCACGAAAGAAATAATTAACGATATGGTAAAAAACAAAAGACTCATCGCAAATGCTATCTCTGCAATTGGGGTACTTTTTAAATAAATGCCATACATACACACAATGCAGCTTATAAAACTCAGAACTCCCATAGCTTGCATATGTCTTAGTAACTTAAGTCGGTACCGAAGATTTCCAATTTGTCCTTGCAACACTGCGCGTGTATTGTGTTCAAGGAATTTAGCATGTAGACGCCTCACCAAAGCGGCCAACGCCAAAAACCGATTGGTGTAAGCCAGCATAATAAGACTGATCGCTGGAAAGAGCAAAGCCGCGGTACCATATGTTATCATCATAAGCTAGACGTATATTATTTTAGCTGTCAAGTAACATGACAATGACCAAAGATACGTTGAAAATTATAATTATCCGATGCGTCATTTTTTGGACTCGGCACCTGCGATGAACGGCTACCAGACCATCCACTTTCTTGGTGCATTGAACAGTTGATTTCGCAATGTTAGATCTCGGGCTTATTCCTCGCAGAAACACCATATTGTTTTCCATACACAATTAAGAGCCTGAAAAAAAATAAGATAACCGATGCCTGTGTTTAGAATATTTCGGCACTACTATTGCGAAGATTCATTATATAAATATGGAGACAATGACAAGACACCTCATAATGGGCATTTTTTTATTAGCATTAGTTTCTTGCGGAAACGGCGAACAAAAAAAAGGAACTTCAAAAATAACGGAGGACAGTATCGCCAGCACGACAGTGCCTGCTTCGCCTGAGAAAACGGGTCACTATTGTTATTTACGAACGGAAGGGACCAACAATCAAGATACAACTATTGTACAATTCACGGTAGATGGCGATCGTGTTGAAGGCGTAATGAACTGGATGCCGGCGGAAAAAGATAGTCGTAAAGGCGTATTGACAGGCACTATTTCCGGGGAGGAGATTAAAGCCACATGGAATTATATGCAAGAAGGGCTTAGGGATTCGATCGTGGTGGCATTTAAGCTAGCTTCACAACAGTTAACACAAAAACCATTCACAGTAAACTCGGCCACTGGCCGACAAGATACTGACGAGGCGGCCAATTATTCCATCATATATACAATACATGACTGTGTAGACTAGTCTGATCTTTATTTTCAAAACCTCCTAGTTCTCTTGCAATGGGAGAAACAGCCGAAATTACACTCGAAGTTACTGTGGTATTGCTTCGTTTCCTTAATCGTTCAACCTTTCTTTCCTAGATCCATAATAAAACGGTTAAAGAAAGAAACGATGCCAACAAGTGCAATAATACAACCTAATGCAATAAATATATTGTTTACCCCAAAGAAATCTGCTGCCCATCCCGTACCGAGTAACCCAATAACGGTCGGGATAATGGCCATACTAAAATAAAGGGAAAACACGCGTCCCATTACCTCCGGCCTTACTTCTTCTTGCAAAACCGTCATAAAACTTGCGTTATAGATCGTTGCCACTAAGCCACCTATCCCCGTTAGTCCTACTAAAACCCAAAACGTATGCGGTGGAATGACGCCTGATAATGCCAAGCTTATTCCTAATACAATGGTAGTCATATTGATCATCACGACTTTCCGAATCGTCGGTTTAAAGATTCCCAATATACTCCCTCCTACCAACATGCCAATCCCCCATACCATTTCGACGATACTCATCTCCCATTTTCCTCCACCAAAATATTGTAATGTTAACAGAGGAAACAACACGGCAACGGGCATAATACAAAATGTAGCGATCGTTGAATAAGCAAAAAGCCAGGTTAGTCCTTTATTGTCTAAAATCGCCTTAAATCCTAATTTTAGATCGTTCCATGCTTGTCCGAAACTGGCCTTCGTCTTTTCAGGGACTTCGGGATTCGGGATATATACAAACAGTAACGCACTGATAGCTATGACGGCACCGACGATATCCAATAGCAACACGTTACCTATAGACATCAAGGTGATCGCTAAAGTTCCTAATGCAGGACCTGCAATTGCAGAAACTGATTGTATCATTTGGTTAACTCCCGCAATGCGTAATAGCTCACTTTCTGGTGCAATCATCGGAATGGATGCCTGCATGGCAGGCATATGGAAAGCCGACCCTACCGAACGTAGTGCGAGCATAGCATATATTAAAATTAGACTTTCGTATCCGAGGTAAAAACTAATCGACATCACCAGGGTGCATAATGCCACAAAACCATCGGCAAACATCATGGTTTTCTTTCGGTTCCAACGGTCTATATATATCCCAGCAAACGGACCGATAACCGCAGCAGGCAACATCCCTGCAATAGCACCATAAGCAAGCACTTCAGCAGATCCATGTTCGATACTTAACCATATGATAATAGCAAAATTCACGGCTGAGCTTGTAATCAATGATATAAACTGCCCAATCCATATAACGAGGAATTTCTTTTTCCAGTTCTCTTTTTCGTGCATAAACTTTTCTATATAAACGTGATCTTTTGAACGTTTGTAATAAAAATAAAATGTATATAAGAATTATATAAGCGCGACACGGCTTATTTAATGGATATCTAGACACGATGGCTGTCTAGTCTTTACGCTATTCTGTCGCGCACAGTTAATATCCTATATAGAGAAGTAAGTTTCATGATAAGGACAAATGTAGAAAAAAGAAATTATTTTTCGTTAATAATTTCTTTTTTCATCAATCTTTTTCGATTATCGGTGGAATAAGTTTATAGATGACTGGTGTTACAATCCGCGACAATAACGTAGAACTAATCAATCCACCGATCATAACGATAGCCAAGGGGGATATCAACGGATTACTAGACCACGCGATGGGTAACAGCCCTCCAATGGCCGTAAGTGAGGTTAAGATAATAGGCAAGAAGCGGATCTCACCAGCCTGCTCGATAGCATCGTTAAGTGCTACGCCCTCTCTTCGTAATTGATTCGTAAAATCCACCAACAGGATTGTATTTTTAACTTCAATACCCGCCAGAGCCACTAACCCAATTGTTGCGACGAAGGACAATGTATTCCCCGTAACCAAAAGGGCCAACACGGCACCTACGATACCTAATGGAATTACGGATAAAACGATCAACGTACTCTTAAATGTCTTAAACTCCAATATCAGTACGGCGATAAATAAAAATACCGTCACCATAATAATGGTACCAAAGCCGCCAAAAGCGGTCTCCCGACTTTCTACTTCCCCGCCCATTTCGTAGGAATAACCAGTTGGAAAAGAAAAAGCGTCCATCTTCTTAATAACTTCCTGAATCACTGCATCATTGGTAAAGCCTTTAGCAACAGAGGCATTTACAGATACCATTCTGTTTTTGTCTTGATGATAAATATTAGGCGGTGAAGATTCGAACGCTAACGTTGCTAACTGTGCAAGAGGTATCGCCGTTCCTTCCACATTGTTAACGAAGATCCCGTCAAATACGGTCATATCGGGCATATTTAGCCGCGGGACGGTGACAACAATGCTATACTCGTTGTTATCCACCTTGGGATCGGTATATATCCCAACCTCGTACCCGGCTAACGCTATCCGCACCGTTTGATCAATCCGTACCGTAGGAACTCCCAACGCCACTGCCTTCTCTCTATTAACTAAAACTCGTAAGTCCGTTTTCTTATTTTTTAACGGATTATTTATATACACATTGCCTGGTGTATTTTTCAACAGTTCTTCTACATCAGCTGCTAGACGTTGTAAGGTATCGAGATCATCTCCAAATAAACGCACTTCTACGGGAGATATAACGGGTACGCCTTGTTCAAAATTCTTCACCTCAATTTTGGCTCCCAAATAATTTGTCCATTTCTGTCGCAAATCCTCAATCAATAACTCCTTTTCCTTTGCTTTCACATCGTCATGCAACTGAACAAAAATATCGGCGTACCCCACATTTTCGCTGGCTTGACTCATGTTGTAATAAATCGTCGGGTTTCCTTTTCCGACGTTACTCGTAAAAAATTTAATATCCTCTATTTGATGGAGCTCCCCTTCTATTTTCTTGGTTATACTATCCGTTGTTTGTAAACTACCTTGCAATGGTGCGGCAATGTGAATCATAAATTGTGGCTTTTCAGATGCTGGAAAAAGTGAAAATCCAACGACGGGAATCAATGCCAAAGAAGCTAAGAATATACCTAGTGCAATAATGGCTGTACGTGCAGGATGTTTTAGCGCCTTGTCTAGCCAGACAGCGTATGTACTGTGTATAATCTTCTTTAATACCCGTAAAATAGCATTCCCCTCTTGGGAAGCATGAGGTTTCAACAATTTGCTCGACAGAAAAGGAACGACAAGCAGGGCAATAAACATGGATCCAACGACAGATGCGATAACAGCTGTGGGCATACTGCGTATAAAATCTCCGGCCATCTCGGGCATAAACATTAAGGGAAGAAAGGCGATCACCAGTGTAACAGTACAACCAACAACAGCTAATGCGATCTGGTGCGTTCCTTTGATCGCAGCTTCCAAACGTGTATATCCATCCCGCATCCATCGCTCAATATTTTCGACGACCACAATACTATCATCCACCACTAACCCTAAAGCAACCACAAAACCAACTATACTGAGTTGATTTAAGGAATAACCGATGATATTCAATGTAATGAGTCCCAAGCCCAGCGAAAGTGGTATCGCAATCATAACGACCAACGATGCGCGAGAGCCTAAAGGCAATAGCGTAAACAAAACCAACGAAATGGCAATCACGAAATCTATCGCGAGACCGCTTATTCTGCTATTGACTTGATCCGCTTGGTCGAAGTTCACGATAAAGTCTACATTAGCAGGAAGTGTTTGTCGAAATTCTTCAAAGACTTGACTATATGTGGCCTGCGTCTCGCTGATATTCATTCCACCTTTTTGTGCGGCATTCACCAACACGGCATGATACCCGTTCAGTCTAGTTATATGTGTAGGTTGTCCAAATGTGGGGTACACATCGGCTACATCGTTCAGAAGGATATTTCGTCCTTCTGCACTTGAAATGACCGTATTTTTGATTTGTTCAATACTTTTATAGTCGCCACTGGTTGTTACACTAAAAGACTTGCCCCCGGCAACGACTGCACCCCCCGGAATATTTTGGTTCTCACTTTGCATCGCCTGGACGACCTGATCCATCGGTATCTTTAAGTTAGCTAGTCGTGACAAATTTAAATCTACACGAATCAACTGATCTGGCAAACCGCTGATTTCTATATCTTTCAACGCTTTCACTTTCTCCAAGCGCGATTTTAAATCGTCTGCCAGACGTTTCATCGTGGCGGTCGATGCATTTTCAGAAATCAACGCGGTTTGGATTACACTGACCGTCGTGGGATCAACTTTCTTGACCTCTGCACTATAAATATTATCGGGAAGTTCTCCTTTCGCCGCACTCAGTTCCCGGATAAGTTCTTGATATTTTCCCTCATAATTTTCGCCATACACGTACTCCACAAAAATAAAAGCGACGCCGTTGGTAATGGTTGTCTTGATACGCTTTATCCCATCTAAAGCGTAAAAGCGGCTTTCCAACGGCTTCACGACGAGTTGCTCCATATCTTTCGGACTTGTTCCCGGATATACGACAATAACAGGAAAGCTCACCGGCTTCATTTCTGGATCTTCCGCCCTAGGCATCGTCAGCATGGTACTGATGGCAACAACAACGACCATCAATACCATAATGAGTGTAAACTGGTAATTCTTAATAGGATATTTGATGAGGTTCATATAGAAAGTTTTTTATTGCTCGATCACTTTTATAGGGGTACCGTCAACCAAATACGGACTACCGGATACAATTAATGCTGTCGCTTCTTCCAATCCAGCAGAAATTAGCACCTCATCTGCTTGAATGGATGCAATATGCACTTTTGCTTTTCGAGCTGTTTTTCTATCATCTGTTATAAATACATATCCTTCTTTTCCATTTCCTTCTAAGAGCGATTCATACGGAATCGACCATGTAGCTTGTTTTACAGCGCGAGGCTGCATATACGCTTTACCAAACATACCTGCAGCTATCTTTGCAGAAGGATTATCGACAAGCGTTAGGTATACGCTAAAAGTACCTGTTTTAGGATCTAATCCTTTCGATTTTTTTCGTACAATTGCAGGGTACATCCCTTCCCCCAACGCGTCGGATGAGATCTCTGCAGCATCTCCTTCATCGACTGCTGCCCATTGTCTATCCGATACACCGACCTTCAATTGCCAATTCCCATCGCTTGCGCCGTTTACTTGTAAAACCGGCGTACCGGGGCCGACCACCTGCCCTTCCTGAGCCAACCGGGCGAGCACATAACCATTGCTCGTCGAGCGTATATCGGTATATTGTTGATTGATGCGTACGCTCTTGATATCTTGTTGTGCCAGATCAAGCGCTGTCTTCGCATTTTGCATCTGCTCCAACGTAGAAACACTATCGTAATACAGTTTACTTGCCCGTTCATAATCCCGTTTAGCTTTTTCCAACGCTAACGATGCCTGTGAGACCTTTGCCTCGATTTCATCTGTGTGCACACGTGCTAGAAGCTGGCCTGCTTTAATAGGATCACCCTCCCGAACATAAATCCGTTCGATAACACCACCATTTTTAAAACCCAGCAGTGTTTCATCATCTGTGGTGAATGTACCCGTTGCCTCAAAACTGGTCCCAGTCTCGTCCGAATGTAAGCGCATCAATGTTACAGGAATGGTATCCGTATACGAAATGGCGGATTGGCGATCTGCTTGGCCACAAGAAGATAAAAACACGGTCAAATAAACAACAGAAACTAAAAGATTAAAAAATTTGTTCATGATCAAGGAATTTGAAAGGTTGCCGATTCACGTTCTAATTTAGCCAATGCTGCAAGCACTTGTAACTGACTCAGGTTGACCGAAAGTTTAGCGGACGTATATTGACTACGCGCATCAATGGTTTCTATATAACTATTCACACCTTCGCTATAGCCTCGCTGAATGAGCCGTTGATAGGTAGACGCAGCTTCGAGCTGCACTTTCGATTTTTCATAATTTTTAAGAGCTGCAAGCACATCATTCCGGGCAGCTCTTGCCGCCAATGTTAATTGTTGCTCCGCTTGCGCTTTCCTATTCCATGATTCGGCAAGGTCGATTTTCGTCTCCTCAATCTTCAACCGATTTCTATTGCCTTGAAAGAGCGGCATGGATAACGTTAGACCAACCATAAAATAGCGCGAATCTTGGTTAAATTTCAAGCCTTCCGCTTGCGATCCTAAATCAAGAAATCCACTTACTTTCGGTACCAGATATCGTTTGTTCATTTGTAATGCAGATTCTTGCATCGCAATACCAGCTTGTAAGGCGAGCAGCTCCTCACGGTGCGAAACATCGATTTCCCGCCCGTCTTGCAGGCTTTGATTCTGTTCTAGAAAAAGTGTACTATCCCGTTCGATAAATGCGTCAGCATCCCTATTCAGGAGCGCGTTAAAATACAGAGCGCTGTTTTTAATATTGTTTTCTACTTCTGCGAGTTGAGATTCGATTTGTGCTATTTCTGCTTTTGCCCGTATAATGTAGGCTGGCAAGCCCTTACCGGCGTCTAACAGTTTTTGATTAGACCGAAGCCCCTCGTGGGCCAAATCCAAAGAAGATTTATAAATACCTTCCATCTGCAGAGCACTAAGATGTTGGTAATAGGCCTCCTTAATCTCCTTAACTAATTCTCGTTTATAAATGCCTACTTCTGATTCTTGCAGACGTACCGCATCCGTTTTAATTTGCTTATTATACGTTATATTGGTGTTAATAAGCGGAACTATCGTGCGAACTTTAGCATCGTAGTAGTTTTGGGGGAGAAAATTGATGGTTTCATTCTGTATTTGTGGGAAAGCTTGCGATTGCGTAAGTGTATTCAATGTGCTATAAACCGGATTCAGCAAATCTCCCACGGGCAGGTTGATAGACCGACCACCTTTCGCATGTGTGTACGAAACGTCTACGTCCACAGCAGGTAGGTACATGGATTTCGCCACTTGTAATGCATTCATGGCCCGTTGTAAGGAGAGGTGTTTTTGTTGGAGCACCAAATTATTGTTCAGCCCGTCTTCTATATAATGTGGCAAGGGCGATTCCTGCCCCACCGTTTTTCCATATAAAAAGCATATCAAAATCAAACTTATGAATACCGTCCTTATTATTAACAGTGTTAAGTTCATGTTTATTTTTTTATTTAGTCGATTCCAAATAACGCGCCAGCACACGGAAAGCATTCTCGATCATCCCTTCTTGGTCATCGCTTTCAAAAACGACCTGCATCATGCTTTTGAGGTGACCCGAAACGTACAAAGCGCACATGCCATGCACAGAAGCCCAAGCCTCCATTGCCACATGATTCGGATCCAACCCTTTAAAGTACCCTACTTGCTGACAGTCTCGAACAGTCTGCAAAAGAAAGTCGAAAACACGCTCACCCTCCTCCCATTCTGTTTCTACACAATTAACCTCCAGATATTCCATAGGATCCTTCATGACAAACATCAGCTCATATAGATCGGGGTGTGTAAACGCAAAACGGATATAACATCTCCCTAAAGCCTTCAGTCGCTCAAAGGGAGATTCAACTTGCATGAGCGGTTGAAAGTTTTGTCGTAATACTTGAAATCCTTCCCGGTGCAACGCATATATTATATCCCGTTTATCTTTATAATATAAATAGATTGTCGTAGGGCTAAACTCAATCTCCTTTGCTATTTTCCGAATAGAGGTTGCGTCGTAACCTGCCGTGAGAAACAATTTTTTAGCGGCCTCCAAAATACGTTTGCGCAAATCTTCTTTGTGCCTGGTTTTCCGTTCTTGTATACCCATATAAATTCTTTTCGAAAACAAAAGTAATGAACAGTGTTAACTTTTTAAAATTTTAAACCATTTTGTTTATAAAAAATAAGAAAGCCCCTGCAAAATTGCAGGGGCTTCTTCCTCACCTTAAACCACACTACTCACAATTATTTTACTTCGATAAGTCTTTTTGCTACAATTGCATCTTCTTTCTTACCCACGGTTACCTGTAGCACACCGTCTAGATATTCTGCTTCGATGTCATTGTAGTTTACAGATTCTGGCAGAGAGAAAGAACGCGTAAACGAAGTATAATTGAATTCTTTCTTGCTGTACAATTTTTCCTCTACTTCTGTTTCTTCTTTTTTCTCCGCAGAAATAGTAATCAGATTTTTATCTACGTTAATTTTAAAATCTGATTTTTTCAATCCCGGAGCCGCCAGTTCAATTTGGAAAGATTTATCCGTTTCAGCAATATTTACTCCAGGGACGCGCGTCACCAAACGATCCGAAATAAAAGAATCATTGAAAATATTATCAAAAAAGCTGTTCACATAAGGGTTAACTACATCTGAATTAACGGTTCTGTTGGGAAATTTGATTAATGCCATTTTATATCCTCCTAAATTTTAATTTTTCTTTATTTTATTACGTTTTTATATTAATCAAAGTTTATACCGAAATAACAGAACACACAAAAGGAGACATTATGTCATTAATTTTCATTATTACAAGACAAAATGTCTTTAAAATCATTTTTTTATATTTTATAATGTAACGAAACAACGGTCTGCACTTCGTCATGTCCGAACGGTGGCGTTATCTTACGAATAGAAACCCGTGCTTCAACAAGAAAACTATAACGTGACCGTATGCCGGAAAGTAACTCTTCCGCTGCGGACTCAAGCAGTTTGCGTTCTTTTTTCATAACCGCACACGTAAGTTGATAGAGTTCTTCATAATTAATGGTGTTCGTTAAATCTTCCGCATCGGGATTACGGAAAGGAAAATAGACAAATACATCCACGAAAAATTCATTCCCCAAAATACGTTCTTCTTCATAATAGCCAATAGGAGAAAAAAAACGAACATTACGTAATGCTACTTCTTGTATGACAGAACCCATATACAAACATATTAAAAATGAAACCGAGATGTAAATGTAAAAATTAATACATATTATTGTTTTAACTTATAAGCACCAAAATATTTATTCAATGAAGATTCAATTAGGAAGCACATTACTATTTTTGGCATTCTCGCTAGGTAGTATGGCACAGACAAAATTCAAACCCGAAGACACCGAATTTTATTCTCCGAAGCCTCCTGTTGTGAGACTCGAAAACCAAGTGCCCAACGACGCAATTATTCTCTTCGATGGGACAGACCTTGATCAATGGGTAAGCCGCAACAACCCCGAACAACCGGCCAACTGGACGGTAGCAAATAGTACACTCACTGTCAAACCTAAAACAGGCGATATTCAGACCAAACAGGTGTTTGAGGATTTTCAACTTCATGTGGAATGGAAAAGTCCGGAAATGATAAAAGGCAAAGGTCAGGGACGCGGAAATAGCGGAATATTTCTTCAAGGTCTATATGAAATCCAAGTGTTGGATAATAACGATAATCCGACCTACGTGAATGGACAGGCAGGAAGTATTTACAAGCAGCAACCGCCGTTGGTAGAAGTCAGAGCCGCGGAAGAAGAATGGCACCACTACGACATTATTTATAAAGCACCGCGATTTAATAAAGATGGCATGCTGATCAGTAAAGGAAGTGTTATGGTGTTACATAATGGCATATTGATACAGAACAATACCCAAATCGAGGGTACGACCGAATATATAGGTTTACCAAAAATACAGGCACATAGTGCGGGGCCTATTATTTTGCAGGATCATGGCGATTTAGTGAATTTCCGTAATATCTGGATTAGACCCTTATAAGTAAGAGCGCTGCATGCAGCGCTCTTAAATAATGTTAAACGGTTGTGCCTGCTGTTTTTTCATAACTGTCGTTATGCACATGGGCCACTGCCCTACCGGATGGATCGTTCATATTCTGGAAAGAAGCATCCCAAGCCAGTGCTTCTGGCGTACTACAAGCAATCGATTTTACAGACGGCACCGTTTTAGCTGCAGCTTCTGAAGGAAAATGGGATTCAAAAATGGAACGGTACAAAAACTCTTCCTTACTTTTAGGTACGTTGAGCGGAAAACGAGATGCCGCTGTCTCAAATTCAACATCTGACACCTCGCTTTCTGCTAGCTCTTTCAGTGTATCTATCCAACTGTATCCTACGCCATCAGAAAATTGTTCTTTTTGTCGCCAAGCTATGCTTTCAGGCAGATAATCTTCAAAGGCCTTTCGCACCACCCACTTTTCCATCCGACCGTCTCTAATCATCTTATCAGACGGATTGATCGTCATGGCCACATCCATAAATTCCTTATCTAGAAAAGGCACACGCCCTTCAACCCCCCATGCGGCCAACGATTTGTTCGCACGCAAACAGTCATACAGATATAGCTTTTTTAATTTCCGGACAGTCTCGTCGTGAAATTCTTGTGCGTTTGGTGCTTTATGGAAATAGAGGTATCCGCCGAACAGTTCATCAGACCCTTCACCTGATAACACCATTTTAATACCCATCGATTTAATCACCCGCGACAAAAGATACATCGGTGTTGACGCGCGCACAGTAGTTACATCATAGGTTTCTAAATGGTAAATCACATCACGGATAGCATCCAGACCTTCTTGAATCGTAAAATTAACTTCATGATGAATCGTACCAATATGGTCAGCTGCTTTTTCAGCCGCAATTAAATCAGGCGCACCTTTTAACCCTACTGCAAAAGAATGTAATTGGGGATACCAAGCAGCTTCTTTCCCACCAGTTTCGACACGTGTAGAAGCAAATCTCTTGGTGATAGCTGCGATAACAGAAGAATCCAACCCACCAGATAGTAACACACCATAGGGAACGTCTGACATGAGTTGGCGTTGCACCGCATCCTCGAGCGCACGACGCAATTTGCTTAAGTCGGTTTCGCTTCCTTTTACGGCATCGTAAGATTCCCAATCACGCGAATACCACTTCCTAGGCTCACTTCCTTCCTTACTGTACAGGTAATGTCCCGGAGGGAATTGCGCTATCTCCACACAAAAACCTTCCAACGATTTTAATTCCGAAGCAACAAAAAGCTGCCCGCTTTCGTCTTTACCATAATACAAAGGAATGATACCCATATGATCACGCGCAATTAAAAACGAGTCATCTCGCGCATCGTATAATGCAAAGCCAAATATGCCATTCAAGTCTTCTATAAATGAAGTGCCTTTCGCCAGATATAACGCTAAAATAACTTCGGAATCCGAATGTGTGGTAAATTCGTAATTAGGCAATGTATTTCGAAGTTGTTGATGATTATAGATTTCACCATTCACGGCAAGAACAACGTTTCCATCTTGGCTGAACAACGGTTGGCTTCCCGATATAGGATCCACAATAGCTAGGCGCTCATGCGCCAAAATTGCCTTTTCGCTGGTATAGATGCCAGACCAATCTGGTCCGCGGTGACGAATACGCTTTGACATTTCCAACACCTGCGGCCTTAACTTCTCTGAGGAGAATGGCTTTAATTCAAAAGCTCCAACAATTCCACACATAAATTTAAATTTTAATACTGTTTACTAACTTCCATTAGCATAATGACACAAAGAAACATATTAAAAAAGTAAATTCATAATATTTTTTAACTTTTATTGAAAATAAAACAATAAAACAATGATTTGTTTAACAAAATATCATAAAAACAAAGGTTTTATTAAATAACACCATATAAAGACCCGCCTTTTGCACCTAAACGATCCACCCTTCGCTCCACCGCTTCATCCTTGATCAAGCCTGGTGCATGATGAGGTTTACTACGCGCATCAATAATAACAGGCCCCTTGCACCCCCAATGTTTAAAGGACGTAAAACTATCGACGCCGTAGATATCATAAGCGGGATTACTGCGGGTAAACGTTACCCATACAAAATTATTAATGGTATCTGCCGTAAAAACAGCATCATCTGCCAATACAATCAGCTGTATACCCTTCCAATCCTGCGATTGCGCCTCCCTGCACCAAGCCTCGATAGCTTCATCTTCTTCTATATAAGTCGTAAAGGGTCGTCCGTCCAGCACAACAACACCCGGAAATGGCATTTTGCCGTGGCTAAATGGTCTAGGAAGTCTTAGGGAGCAGGGTATCTCTTTCAATAATTCCCGCTTTTTCCTCCCTACGGCTGCAAACGTTACCTTTGAACCGGTATTCAGTCCATCGCCCGAATAATCTAACGTATCCATGGTCGTATTCGTTAGAAAGTGCAAATCGCGAGTAAGGTCAATGCGCTCTAAAATATGCATGAAAAATCCCCCGATATCATGAATATCCAACTGCGGGTTATCTTCATGAGCGCCAATGAAAAGATATTTCGCCAAACTAAGCTGGTTTGTGCCTAATATCTGGTTGGCAATCGTCAAGACCTCTTGTGGACGATCTACTTCTTGATAAGGCGTATATCGCTCGCTCCCAATCGCAAACAGCAGCGGATGTACACCTGCCGGATCAACTGCATGGACAGCGTGCAAACCATTTATTTGTTGTGGAATGGCGTTGCCTGTGATTTCGTGAATCAGCGCACCAAAACTGGTATCTTCCTGCGGCGGCCTGCCAACCACGGTAAATGACCAGATGGGATTTTGGCGGTGGTAAACTTTATGTACCTTCATTAAAGGGAACGGATGTGTCAAACTATAATAACCGATATGATCTCCAAATGGACCTTCGGGTTTGTTTTCATTGGGATATACCGTACCCGTAATAACAAAATCTGCATCTGCCGAAATACAAAACCCCTCCTCATCATAAAAATAACGAAATCGTCTATTACCCAAAGCTCCCGCAAAAATCATTTCAGAAAGTCCTTCGGGCAATGGCATGACTGCCGAGAGTGGGTGTGACGGAGGTCCTCCGACAAAAACACTGACTTTTAAAGGTACCCCCAGCTGGTTTGCTTTTGTTTGATGAACACCAATCCCACGATGCAATTGATAATGCAGACCAACTTCTTTATTTGGAATATATTCGTTTCCTGACAATTGTATACGATACATTCCTAGATTAGCTTGCATAATACCTGGATGGGAAACATCTTCCGTATATACTTGAGGCATCGTGACAAACGCACCACCATCCATCGGCCAGTTGACAACTTGGGGTAAAGCAGAAATTTGCGTCTGTCCGTACAAAATAGGTGCACCGCTTTTCTTCTTCCAGGGAAGTGCACCAAGCGCAACCATCGACGAACCGACGTAAGATAATGGATTTTTCAATACCGACATGGGATTCATCTTCACATCGACCAATTTTTTCACATGGTCTAATGTATCGCGAAACATAAATTTAGAACGATCTAATGTCCCAAAGAGATTGGAAACAGCGGGAAACTCAGAACCTTTGATGTTTTCAAAAAAAAGTGCGGGCCCCTCTGCATCAAATACCCGCATATGGATAGCCGCCATTTCTAAATATGGATCGACCTCCTCTTTGATGCGCACCAAATGCCCGTGTTGCTCCAAATCAGCGACACACGCTGCTAAACTGTTGTACCCCATGCCATGCAATATATAGTGAACAACAAAAATAACAGAATAACCCGAAAAGAGGCAATGGCGGCAAATATTACTCTGCCAAGAGAATTTCTTTTAGGGGTGTAAAGCGGAAAGCTAAATAAGCATCCCAGCTGTTCTCGACTTTCGCATCTATTTGAATTGAATTCAAAAAACTCATAGTCGCGGCGCGTCCGTTAGTCCCCTTCCGATATAGCAGCGCAAGTAACCAATTCGGTAAAGACACCATACGCTGTAAATTCAGTTTCGTCGTTAATTTTCTATAAAGACGGTACAAATCGACCGTTGAGATAACCTCACCCCCTCCTACTTCCAACACATTATAGTGAAAGTTGGGTACGTATAATATAGCCTTCAACCACCGTACGAGATCATGTATTCCAATGGGTTGGAGCAGCTTATCACCGTATTGATTCGAATAAAATATAACTTTACGACTGGATAACTGTTGATAAACATGATAAAGCCAGCAATCTTTACCTACAACAAGATTCTTCAGAACCACCGTATAATCGATTTGAAACTCCCTCAGCAGGTTAAGAATTGGCTGTATGGATCGTCTATCCGTCAACTCTGTCACATACACCAGCCTGTTGCAACGCAAACGTTTTATCAACCTAATAAAATTACGCAGACATAACAGCTCCACTCGGAGGTTAACATCATCATCCAAGGCGGGCACCTGTGTGAAGTAGAAGGACGCATCGATATAAGGTAGTCCAATCCCATCTTGCACGTCGTCTTTTAGCAAATCGATCTCAAATACTTGAGCATGTATCGGTTCGGACATACGGTCTTCAAAGAGCTTTCTATTTCTCGTGATAGCAAACAAGCGGAAGTCTGTATCTGCCATCAAGCTGGTACACCGCCGCCCTACATAATTATTAAGTCCGCTAATCAAGATGTCCATAAAAAATCCAGTTATATAATCATTTCTTTTCATAACACAATAGGACAATGAATGTTCGCGACAAACGCTATTTGTTACAGAAAAAACTTACTTTGGTATTTGCATCATCATTTGTCTCCCCTTTGTAAAAAGACCTCACACAACTAAATAACATCATATTTTCTGTATATTTGTAGCATCATTAACATCTCCGCTTGGCATTTTCTTGTATGACAAAAAAAGTAATTTTAGTATGGTTCAGGAATGATTTGCGTATTCATGATAATGAAATTTTACATGAAGCTGTGCAAAAGGGTGACATTGTCATACCCGTTTATTTTTTCGATCCACGTTATTTTAAAATAAACAAAGCAGGATTTCAGAAGACAGGCATTACCCGTGCCAAGTTTCTCTTAGAGGCGGTTAACAGCTTCAAATCGACCTTACAAGAAATTGGCGCCGATTTGCTGGTTTTTCATGAAAAGCCGGAAGATATAATAGGCACACTTTGCGCAAAGTACGAAGTAACTGAAGTGTATCACCATCGGGAGGTCGCGCAGCGAGAAACGAGCATATCCGAGCGCGTAGAAGAAACGTTATGGAAAGAGAAGATTAACTTGAAGCATTTCATTGGCCATACGTTATACCATAAAGAGGATTTGCCTATTCCAATTCGAGATATTCCTGACTCTTTCAACGCGTTCAAGAAGAAAGTCGAAAAAGAAAGCTTTGTACGGCCTGTTCTCCCCCCAGTTAGCCACATTACGACGCACCCACATCTCGAATTAACCCGAGCCCCTACATTGGAAGAACTAGGCTTTTCAACCGAAATCATCGCGACGTTGGACGACATCACCAACCCCATAAAAGGAGGAGAAGAACAAGCATTGAAAATGATTGAAATGACGCTTTCTGTCGACTACAACGAGGAGAATGACTACAACCTAATATCGCCCTACATAGCAAACGGAGCGATTTCGCCCGCTTTTTATTATCACAAAATCAAAGAACATTACACTCCCTCGAACAGAAAGAAATACGACAGGTTACTGATGCGCCTTCTATGGCGGGATTATTTTCGGTTTATGTTAAAAAAATATGCCAATATCTTTTTCAAACCAAACGATCTGGATAAACGCACGTGGGCCAGCAAAGAAGACTTGTGTACGTTTATGACAAACAGTAAACAACCTGTTATCGAGAAGCTCTTTCGAGAGCTGCAAAACACCGGAAATTTACCTTATGAACACAGAGACATCTTGGGAGCCTACATGCTCCAGGAATGGAATGTTAATCATATAACCGGAGCACGACTTTTTGAAGAATACTTGTTAGACTATGCTCCCGCAACGACGTACGGCTATTGGCTTCATTTTGCCGGATTTGGCACCAGTCCGAAAGATAATTTAAAGGCGTCGTGGGAAGAGCTATTAAAGAAAAACTATCAGGCCAAAACATTGGTAAAATAGTGCTACCTATTACACATTTTCCACACAAACATGGCCTTTCTTCAAATAATCTAAATATATTGGATTATTTGACGTTTAAACTTGCTTTTTTATTGCATTTGTCCATGACATAGTATTTTATATTTGTTAACTTTGGGCAAAATTTTTATACATAAGATTTCCTCATGGATAAATTAACATATTTGAGTAACGCCGATTCAGGATACATTGACGCGTTATATCAAACATACAAGGAAAACCCAAATTCAGTAGATGCCAGTTGGCAGAGATTTTTTGAAGGATTTGATTTCGGACAAACCTCCGGAGGGGAAACGATTCCCGAACAGACACCTGAACACACCATCAAAGAAATTAAAGTATTAAACATGATTCATGGTTATCGTGACCGTGGACACTTGTTTACGGAAACCAATCCTGTTCGTGAGCGCCGTAAGTATTTTCCAGGGAAAGAGCTGGAAACATTTGGCTTGTCAGAAGCCGATATGGATACGGTTTTCAACGCAGGAGTGGAAATCGGTCTCGGTCCGGCAAAACTTCGTGATATCCGTCAATTTATCGAGGACACTTATTGTCGTTCTATCGGAGCAGAGTTTCGTTACATTCGCCATCCAGAAAAAATCAAGTTTTTGCAAGATCGGATGGAAGCAGACCGAAACATACCTAATTTTCCGATAGAGACTAAGAAACGTATTTTAAAAAAACTAAACGAAGCCGTTATTTTCGAAAGTTTTTTAGGCACCAAGTTTCTGGGACAAAAGAGGTTCTCGCTAGAGGGTGGGGAATCTTTGATTCCGGCTCTCGACTCTGTCATCCAAAAAGGTTCATCGCTGGGAATAGAAGAATTTGTTATCGGTATGGCGCATCGTGGGCGTCTAAACGTGCTGTCCAATATCATGGGTAAGCCTTACAAAACTATATTCTCTGAATTTGAAGGAAAAATGTATGAGGCCGATCCTGAAACCCAATTTGGCGGTGATGTAAAATACCACTTAGGATTTTCTTCGGACATTACAAGTCAAGAGAACAAGAACATTCATCTTAGCCTGGCACCAAACCCGTCACACCTAGAGACGGTAGATGGTGTGGCCGAAGGCATGGTGCGCTCCAAAATCGACATGAAATATGGAGGAGATTCGTCCAAGATAGCTCCCATCCTTATTCACGGAGATGCAGCCGTGGCTGCGCAAGGAATTGTGTACGAGACCATA
This sequence comes from Sphingobacterium arenae, assembly GCF_014692505.1. Lineage (GTDB taxonomy): Bacteria > Bacteroidota > Bacteroidia > Sphingobacteriales > Sphingobacteriaceae > Sphingobacterium > Sphingobacterium arenae. The sequence continues at coordinate 1,228,129 of NZ_JACNYK010000002.1, forward strand.
CAAATGTCAAAATTGGACGGTTATAAAACAGGTGGCACTATCCATATCGTGATTAACAACCAAGTAGGGTTTACCACCAATTATAAGGATGCTCGGTCGTCAACTTATTGTACGGATATAGCAAAAGTTACGCTATCTCCTGTTTTCCACGTCAACGGAGATGATGTAGAGGCATTGGTATACGCGATTAATCTTGCTGTAGAATATCGTCAAAAATACAAAACAGATGTATTTATTGATTTACTAGGCTATAGACGATATGGGCATAACGAAGCCGATGAGCCGAAATTCACACAGCCGTCGTTATACAAACTCATCGAAAAACATCCAAACACCTTGGCTATTTATGTAGACAAACTGATTAAACAGGGTTCTATCGATGTAGAATATGCCAAAACTTTAGAAAAAGACTTTCGTTCCACCTTACAAGACCGTTTAGAGGCCGCGAAAACGGTAGAAGAAATTAGTGACGAACGACCGATGTTTGCGGGGGCATGGAAAGGTCTCCGACCGGCGAGACAATCAGATATCGGCAAACCCGTTCTAACGAAGATTACAAAGACTTTATTTTTGGAATTGGCAAAGGAAATGAATACGTTGCCAAAAGATAAAAAGTTCTTCCGGAAGATCACCAAAGTCTATGAGGATCGATTAAAGATGATCGAAACAGACAAATACGATTGGGCAATGGGTGAGCTCATGGCTTATGCCACACTGTTGAATGAAGATTATCGTGTTCGTATCTCTGGACAGGATGTGCAACGCGGTACATTTTCTCATCGTCACGCGGTTGTAACTCTAGAAGATTCAGACGAAACATACACGCCGCTGGCTAAACTCAAAGGTGGCGATAAATTCAACATCTATAACTCGCTTCTTTCCGAATACGCCGTCCTCGCTTTTGAATATGGCTACGCGTCGGTTAATCCAAATTCATTGACAATTTGGGAAGCTCAATTTGGTGACTTTGCCAACGGTGGACAGATCGTATTCGATCAATATATCTCCTCAGGAGAGACAAAATGGAAACGTTCAAATGGGCTAGTCATGCTTCTTCCTCATGGGATGGAAGGACAGGGGCCGGAGCACTCTTCCTGCCGTATAGAGCGCTATTTGGAATTAAGTGCAAATGACAATATTATCGTAGCAAATTGTACTACACCGGCAAACTTCTTTCATATACTGCGCCGTCAACTTCATCGTGACTTCCGTAAACCGCTAGTAGTAGCCACACCAAAAAGCCTTTTACGTCATCCTAAAGCGGTTTCTTCTCTTACAGATTTTACGCAAAAAAGCTTTCAAGAAATACTAGATGACACCAATGTAACGGCTCGATCTGTAAAACGGGTCGTGTTATGTTCGGGTAAGATTTATTATGACCTGCTGGAAAAACAAGAAGCTGATAAGCGTAAAGACATTGCATTGGTACGTATAGAACAGTTATTCCCCATTGCATATGATCAACTTGAGGCTCTTCGCAAAAAGTATGCGAAAGCGGAATTTGTATGGGTGCAGGAAGAGAATGAAAACATGGGAGCGTGGCCTTTCTATTGTCGAAAATTAAGCGGCTCGTCGCTCAATCTCCGTGTTATTGCTCGCCCAGAAAGCGGATCACCTGCCACTGGATACATGAAACGGCATTTGGCACAACAAGCAGAGATAGTTAATAAAGCATTTCAAATATAAAACATATCAATAGGTATCCTTGTTGTTGATATAAAAGAAAATAAAAATATGAGCTTAGAAATCAAAATACCTGCCGTAGGAGAATCCATCACCGAGGTGACCTTGGCACAATGGCTAAAACAAGACGGTGATTACGTCGAAATGGACGAAAATATCGCTGAATTGGAATCCGACAAAGCAACATTTGAACTACCTGCGGAAAAAGCGGGAATACTTAAAATTATTGCACAAGAGGGTGATACTTTAGAAATTGGTGCGGTCGTATGTACCATCGAAGAGGGGGATGCTCCAGCGCAAGGTACGGATAGAAAAGAAGAAGCTCCGGCGGAAAAACCCAACGCACCTGCGCCGACAAAAGAAGAAACAGAAAGCTCAGATTCTTATGCTGCCGGAACAGCTTCTCCAGCTGCAGCGAAAATATTGAGAGAAAAAGGAATCGATCCGTCGACAATCAAAGGCACGGGAAAAGACGGTCGTATTACAAAAGAAGATGCGGAGAAAGCACAGGCGAGACCTGCGGCAGCCAAAGCAGAAAACACGCCTACCACGGAATCGACTACATCTACTCCGGTTGCGCTTGCAGGTTCGCGTAATGAACGTCGGGAAAAAATGACTTCATTACGTAAAACAATTGCAAAGCGTTTGGTAACCGTGAAAAATGAAACAGCCATGTTAACGACGTTCAACGAGGTAAACATGCAACCAATCATGGATCTTCGGGCGAAATATAAAGATGCCTTTAAAGAAAAACATGGTGTTGGTTTAGGCTTCATGTCGTTCTTTACGAAAGCCGTAACCATGGCGTTGAAGGAATGGCCAGCGGTTAACGCACGCATAGAAGAAAACGAAATTGTTTACTCAGACTTTGCCGATATTTCTATTGCGGTGTCTGCTCCGAAGGGCTTGGTGGTTCCGGTTATCCGCAATGCAGAGTCCATGAGCTTATACCAGATTGAAAAAGAAGTCATCAACCTAGCTACGAAAGCACGCGATAGTAAATTAACTATTGAAGAAATGACGGGAGGAACGTTTACCATCACCAATGGTGGTGTATTTGGTTCGATGATGTCTACACCAATCATCAATGCGCCTCAATCTGCTATTTTAGGTATGCACAACATTGTGCAACGTCCGGTAGCTGAAAACGGGCAAGTCGTTATACGGCCGATGATGTATATTGCATTATCTTATGATCATCGCACCATTGATGGTCGTGAATCGGTAAGTTTCCTCGTTCGCGTGAAGCAATTACTGGAAGACCCTGCACGGTTATTATTGGAAGTGTAACTATACACGCATACTTTATAAAAGGTCGTCTCTCCATAGGACGACCTTTTTTCTGAAAAGCAAGTTTTCGTAAAATATAACCTAGATATTCCATATGGCCTTTAAAAGACAGATTACTTACATATGAAACAATCTACACGCATTATAATTATCCTTACGCTCTTATATTGTAGCGTCGCCTCTGTATCCAATGCGCAACAAATAGGATTGGAGGTCGATTTCTTTGGCTATGCCGATAATCGAGAATACAAATCCATTTATACCGAAGATAAAACGTTCTTTGGTGCGATCTTATCTCCTAAGCTTTATTTTGCGTTGGATAGCAACCATCGCGTCTACGGGGGGGTTCATTACAATCAAGATTTCGGTATGCATAGCGAAAATAAAGAACGTGTATCCCCCATTGCTTATTATAATTTTAAAAACAAAAATATTGATTTTGCTCTAGGCCTCATGCCTCGTCATGAACGATTGGCTGACGTTCCCAGAATGGTATTGGCAGATACCTTTATGTATGATCGTCCGAATATAGAGGGCATGTATTTTTCGTTTCACAACCAACATATCAAACAGGCGATCTATATCGATTGGCTGAGCAAACAAAGCCCACAACATCGCGAACGTTTTGTTGTTGGTCTTTCTGGTAAATATACTTTTGGAAACTTTTACTTGGCAGATGATGCCCTTCTCTATCACAACGCGTTGACGAGCAATGCGGAAATAGAAGATCACATTCAAGACAACGGGATTGTACTTTTACGCGCGGGTGCCGATTGGAGTCGAAAGACTTTTTTAGACTCCTTGACTATAGATGCAGGGATGGCCATTGGTTTCGACCGTGTACGGACAGAATACGACCTCCGCGTAGCTAGAGGGTTTATTTCAAACATTTACTTGGGCTACAAACAGTTTTTTTTAGGCAATACCTTGTATCTGGGGGATGCGCAGAATCTTCCCAATGGCGATTCCTTCTATCAGCGGGAGACGTATAACCGTCTCGATTTAGGCTGGACGCCTTTCAGAAAAGGAAATCTGGAAGGAAAATTTACGGCCTCATTTCATTTCGCACCTGATCAGGTTAGTAATCAGCAAGCATTTACCTTACGCTATCGGTTTGGAAAAAGTCTTCTTTAAACTCATTATTGACCACGCGTCGGCCAAATCTAGTGCCTGTTCTCCTTATGGCGCGATCAAATCATTGTGTATCATGCGGTTATTATATTGCTGAATAAATGCTTTCAAACTACGTTCTAAGTGTTCCGCAACCTGTGTCTCCTTCATCAACACGTCGTGCCGTTCCAGACGGTCTTCTTTCAAATTGAATAACGAGAGGGCTTTCTTTCCATCGTGCGTCATAAAATAATCATCTTGAAAGAAGCAATATGTACCATTGATGTTATTGACAAGAAAGTTATTCCGATCACTGGAAAACGCATCAAAACCAAAAGAGAAGTACGGTTTATCATAGCCAAGATAATTCATGACAGTTGGCATAATATCGATTTGCTGTACCAGTTTATCGGAAATACCCCGCAGCTTTTTATCATTGGGATGATAGAAGATAATTGGAATCGCCACACTGTTGGCAGATGTTTTATATTCAGGCAAATGGCTTACCGTCGCATGGTCTGCACAGATGACGAACAATGTGTTGTTAAACCACGAAGTTTGCGAGGCGGTTTTAAAGAACTGCCGCAAAGCATAATCTGTATACCCCACGGGCTCTTGTACCGGAAGCGGTCCCTTCGGAAATTTCCCTTCGTATGGAGCAGGTACCTTAAAAGGATGGTGGGATGATAAAGAAAAAAAGCCAGCAAAAAAAGGCTGTTGAAGACGATTCAATTCTTTCGCCATGAATTGCATAAAAGGTTCATCCCAAATCCCCCACATCCCATCAAAATCCTTGTCATTATTATATTCATTCTTTCCAAAATACCGCTGAACACCGGCCAGTTGCATATAAGCTGAAAATCCCATACTACCATTTGGTGCGCCATGAAAAAACGCTGTTTCATATCCTTCATTCCCTAATAACTTCGCCATACTTGTTGTTTTATTTCCCGAATAAATAGAGAGTACAAAAGGCTCACCTATCGACGGGATTCCCGTGATAATCGAGGGCAATGCATCAATGGATTTTCGTCCATTCGCAAACGATCTGGAAAACGTATACGATTCTGCTATAAGCGAATCCAAAAATGGTGTATATCCCTTATAATTGCCGTTTTGTATATCTTTATTCAATGCGCCGATATGCTCTTTTGCAAAACTTTCCAGAATCAAAACCACCACATTCATTTTCTTAAATTCAGCTGTATCTGCGGGTTGATGGATAACAGGGTAAATCTCTTTTAGTCTTTCTTCCGTATAATAATGAACTTCTTCAAACTGAACAGCTTTCAACGTTTTCAATATACTAAAAGGCGTATTCAACACAATATTCATCTCTTCAGGACTACGTACATAATCGCCGGCATTGCTCAATGTAATTGGTCGCGTACTGTGTGCCCACCCCCCACGCACGCCTCCAATAAATAGGAAAGCGACCAACAGAAACAACGCCGCATGCGCTGTATAAAACCGAAAAGAAAGTTTCCGAGGACGGTATACAATGACAATACGAGCTATGATTCTGATTACAAAAATCAAGGCAATAAACAATAGCACCAACCACCAATATCCCCACACGAAATCAAAAGCCAATTTGCCTAGATTATCTTCGTTTGCAAATTGATGAAAGACGGTTCCCGTTGTCCTTTTTAAGGTAAACGGGTAATATGCATAATCAATCAAATTTAACATTACTCCAAAACTATTGGTGATGATAAACACCCACTGCGCTATTTTTTGATAAGAACGGGCATATTTGAATGACAAAGGTATTCCTTGCATTAAAATATATAAAATATTGAGATAGAGTAAAGCTACGACATCAAATTTCACCCCTCCCCATAACATAAGCAGAAATTCACCTGCTTCTACATGGGGAAACAACGAATTATTATAAATGTAAAATCCTATACGCAACAGCGTATATAAAAGTAACAACAGGAGAAATTGAATAGCCAACAACCAAAAAGTGTTGACTAAGTTATGAGACAACCTATATTTCATTCGTTAAACAAAAAAGAAACCTTTTAGAAGTAATATAAAATTAACGGTAAATTTACATAATAATATTACAAATTAACGCATTCGCACAATTGCTGCTAATTCCGTATTTTTGCGTCTCGATTTTTGAACGATTACGATAATGAGCATAGCAAAAACTTATAACCCAAAAGAAGCTGAAGAGAAATGGTATTCCTACTGGATGGAGAACGGTTTTTTCCGTTCTACACCAGATGAGCGCGAACCATACACAATTGTGATGCCGCCCCCGAATGTCACTGGCGTACTTCATATGGGTCACATGCTGAACAACACCATTCAAGACGTATTGATTCGCCGTGCGCGCATGCAAGGCAAAAATGCTTGTTGGGTGCCGGGTACTGACCATGCATCTATTGCTACGGAAGCCAAGGTGGTTGCTATGCTAAAAGAGCAAGGCATCGATAAGAAATCGTTGAACCGTGAAGATTTTCTAAAACATGCTTGGGAATGGAAAGAAAAATACGGTGGTATCATCTTAAAACAATTGGAAAAACTGGGTGCTTCTTGCGATTGGGAACGTACTAGATTTACAATGGATCCGGATTTATCCGAAGCGGTTATCGACACGTTTATTAAGTTCTACAAAGCCGGTTATATCTACCGTGGCGTTCGAATGGTCAATTGGGATCCACAAGGGAAAACTGCACTCTCGGATGAAGAAGTCATCCGTAAAGAAGTCAACCAGAAACTATACTACGTTCGCTATAAAATAAAAGATAGCGATGGCCATATCATTATTGCAACTACGCGTCCGGAAACCATCATGGCGGACACGGCTATTTGTATTAACCCTAACGATGAGCGGTATAAACATCTCCAAGGAAAAACGATACTTGTTCCTTTAGTCAATCGTGAAATTCCAATTATCCAAGACGAATATGTCGAAATGGAGTTCGGTACGGGCTGTCTGAAGGTGACACCGGCACACGATCTGAACGATTATGAACTGGGACAGAAGCATAACCTTCCGGTTATCGATATTTTGAACGACGATGGAACGTTGAATGAAAAAGCGCAAATACTCGTTGGTGAGGATCGTTTCATCGCACGAAAGAAAACGGTTAAAATGTTAGAGGAGGCCGGTCAGATTGAAAAAATCGAAGATTACAAATCACAGGTAGGTTTTTCTGAGCGTACGGATGCTGCTATAGAACCCAAACTCTCCATGCAATGGTTTTGCAAAATGGATGAGTTGGCAAAACCAGCTTTGGAATATGTGGAAAATGGAACAATCAAATTGATTCCGGAAAAATTCTTTGCTTCCTACAAGCATTGGATGGAAAATGTAAAAGATTGGTGTATTTCCCGTCAATTGTGGTGGGGACAGCGTATTCCTGCTTGGTACAACGCAAATAATGAATGGGTAGTCGCCAAAACAGAAGCAGAAGCTGTACAAGCATTCGAAGCACAAGGAAAATCTATAACGGGGCTTCGTCAAGAGGATGACGTGTTGGACACTTGGTTTTCATCAGGTTTATGGCCGATGTCTGTATTCGATGGGGTACGCCATCCGGAAAACGAAGACTTCAAATATTATTATCCAACCAATGATTTGGTCACTGCTCCGGAAATTCTATTTTTCTGGGTAGCACGTATGATTATCATGGGCCATGACTATACACAGAAACCACCGTTTCGAAATGTATATCTTACAGGGATTGTTCGTGATAAATTAGGACGCAAAATGTCCAAATCGCTCGGTAACTCACCCGATCCCATTGAGCTGATGGAACAATATGGTACCGATGGGGTGCGCGTTGGTATGCTTCTCTCCTCCCCGGCCGGTAATGACCTTATGTTTGATGTGGCATATTGCGAACAGGGGCGAAACTTTGCAAATAAAATCTGGAACGCATTCCGCTTGGTCAAGGGTTGGGAAAGCATAGACACGCCGGCTACTCCCGCGCAAAAAACAGCGGCACAATGGTTTGAAAACCGTTTCAACCAAGCGGTGGTCGAAATTGAAGAACATTTCGCAAATTACCGCCTCTCTGATGCCTTAATGGCGACCTATAAATTGATTTGGGATGATTTCTGTGCTTGGTACCTGGAATTGGTCAAGCCGGCTTATCAAGCCCCTATTGAGAAAGAGACGCTTGAAACGGCGAAATACTTTTTCCAAAAAGTTTTAACATTGGCACATCCGTTTATGCCTTTCCTAACAGAGGAATTGTGGCACGATGAGCTGTTTGGCTCACGAGCAGCTAAAGATTGTGTTATCGTGGCCCGCTATCCTGTTATACAAGCGTATGATGAGCAAATCATCAGAGAATTTGCTATGGTACAGCAAATTATTTCAGAGGTTCGTAACGTTCGAAACGCTAAGGGACTGTCACCTAAAACAACGCTTCCTTTGGCGATCAACACGACCGAGATAGATTTTACAAAATATCAGGATAGTATTATTAAATTGGCCAATATCTCGGAGCTAACCTTTGTACAGGAAAAGGTGACCGGCGCGTTAAGTTTCCTTGCAGGAAAGAGTGAATGCTATGTGAAATTGAACGCAGAGAACATCGACATAGAAGCAGAACGGGAACGTATTACAAAAGAGATTACTTATCTCCAAGGCTTTTTGGTATCTGTAGACAAAAAGTTATCCAACGAGCGTTTCATACAGAATGCAAAACCAGAAATTGTGGAGAATGAGCGCAATAAAAAAGCAGATGCCGAAACAAAGATTAAGATTTTGCAAGAAAGCTTAGTGGGATTGGCATAAACCGGCTGATATATAATAAAACGCATATGCATTTTGTTTAGTTTGCATATGCAATTTCAGTAAAAAGACAAGTAACTGTTTTATAAGAGACTAAAATGAAAACATATACAACAGACTATATCGATACCTTTATTACCGCAGCGGATGATACGAAGGTCACTTGTGGAACGGTACCGCCATCCCGAGGCAATAAAAAAACGATTGCGGAAATGCAATATGAACTATTAGCGCAAAACCCCTATAAATTCTCATCCGACGACGTGCTGTTTCAAGTGTTTGCTGATCGGAACGATTTAACGGAAGCCGAATACGAATTGGCACGAAAACAATTCTTTTCCAAAGGACAACCTTGCTTCCGAGCCTCTCCCCTAACGAAGACATATGGTTTTGGTGTCCATTGTGATAATCAGGGAAAAATGGCTATTTATGGTATGGAAACTCCAGACTACGAAAAGTTTGTCGCCGATAAACAGCTAAAGCATGTTAAAGCGATGAAATCTAGCAAATAGAAAACCAAACCTCCTTCCTGCTGTTCTTCTAGTAAAAACACATTAATTATGTCTTATACTATATTTAAACAGCTTCATCAGGAAAATCAGGTATTAGTACTAGGAAACGTATGGGATGCGCAAAGCGCGAAAGTAGCGCAAGACGCGGGATTTAAAGCACTGGGCAGTTCTAGCCACGCTATCGCTAATCTTTTAGGATATGATGATGGCGAACAGATATCGGTAGACGAAATCCTGTTTATGGTGGAACGAATCGTAAAAGCCGTTGATATTCCAGTATCGGTAGACTTCGAGGCCGGCTATTCCGATGATCCAGATACGGTAGCCAAATATGTGCAACAATTGGCTGATTTAGGGGTAGTGGGGATTAATCTTGAAGATGGTAAAGTCGTTGACAGCAAAAGAAAGCTACATGACGCCTTAGTATTGGCAAACAAGATTAAAGCAATCAAAGCCAATACGCCCCACATGTTCGTCAATGCCCGAGCTGATACGTACACAACGAAGCATCCTCAAGCGTTGGAAGAATCTATTAGACGTGCGACTTTGTATGAAGAAGCGGGTGCTGACGGTCTTTTTATCCCGCTGGTAGAAACAAAGGAAGATATTCAAAAAATAGTTTCCTCCACCCACCTTCCGCTCAATATTTTCTTAACCGATAAGCTTCCCGATTTGGAAACTTTACATCAATTGGGGGTCAAGAGGTTAAGCCATGGTGCCAAAATCTATGAATGGTTGATGGAAAAAAATATAGACGTATTTCAATATTTTGTAAATGACCCCAGACTTCCGAAATAGAATGGCTGTTAGGGCTCCATTTTAATCTTATCTAATAACTTTTGTGCTTTATCATAAATTTTAGCGGACTGCTCAATATCGGATAACCGTTTTTTTGCTTCTTCTCTTCGTCCAGATTCCGTTAGTATAACGGCTACGTAGTAATTAGCCTCTTGCCGAAAAACAGATTCGCCATCGGCTAAAGGCGAGAGATATCTGGTTGCTTGATCAAATTTCTTCTCGCCTATTAAGCTAAGGCCAAGATAGAATTGATATTGTAAAATGGTTTGGTCTGTTTGATACAAATCCAACAAAATCGACGTGCTTTTTCGATAATCTTTAGCATTAAAAGCTTCCACAGCACGTTCATAGTCGTTGGCTTCGTTATTTTGATTTCCCCGTACAACCTCCGACTGCATTTCCGGCAATTCATATAACGCCGTATCTGATTGGAAGAAGACAAATTTCACGACGATTAGAATACAGGCGGCTGCAGCTAAAGGTATAAGCCATTGTTTCCATGATATCCGTTTTCCTTTTCGATGTGTTGTTTCCGCCTCCACAAGACTGGCACGTAAAGTTTCTTCTTCCGAAGAAAGTCTACGACCAAGTACTTCGGTCAGTTCTTCTTGCATCCTCAATTCCGCCCGAAATTCAGCATCGTTTTCATATAATATATCGAATCCGCGCTTATCTTCAGCCGACAAAACGTTGTCGATATAATCCTGAATAAGTTCTTCTCTAGATTTCATCTATTGCTAATTATTGCTTTTAAAAAAAGGATGAGCTCTCACCTTCTCGCCCAATTTCGCCATACATTCACTTTTTTTCTTCCGCAGATAGGCATACGTCAACCCAAGAGACGTCGCAATCTTTTCTTGATTTTTCGATACCATGCAACGTTTAATAATTTCCTGACACCTTTCGCCTAGCGAATCTAAAAGTTCCATCAATATGTTTTCTTTTTCCACCAATACCATGTGTTCCATATATGCTGTGTGCGAATCATCTTCAATATCAAATACATGATTCTCCACATTTGTTACCTCTTTACGCTTTCTTTTTTTTAGCTCGTTCAGCCATTTTCTTTTACAGACCAACAACAAAAACGATTCGAAAGAAGTCGTCAATTGGAAATCTTTATATTTTGCCATATGATAAATATCAACCAATGATTCTTGTAGAATATCAAACCCGTCGTCATTGGTTCCACTGTTGCGACAAATCAATGCAACCACCTTATCAGCAAATTGTCTATAGATATGCTGTATCCCCTCTCCATTATTCTGAAGTAGAAATTGAATATATTTTTGATCGTTATGCATGTAACTTGGTCTGTATTTCCACCTAATTCCTATCTGTTAATAATATTTACTTCATGGTTTCTTAAGTTATAACAAATTAAGTTATTTTTGGAAACAGTACAAAAGAATTTTACCAATTGGTAAGTTATGAAAAGAAAACTCTACTATCTATTTATGGCTTTTTATTGCCATATTGCTTTAGGGCAGGATACCTTATTGGTCCGGCAAGACACGTTTCCATCATCTATCCAAACGGAATATCTAGCAAATAGTATTAAGTTTACACCGATTATACGACCTCTGGTTCCCATTCCAGGTGGTCGTCAAGCCTATTACACTTATTTATGGGACTTTGGAGATGGACAATTTAGTACGCAAGAATCACCCGAACACCAATATGGGGAATCCGGTGAATACGATGTTTCTTTATATATCGTTAACAATTACGATAATGGCCCCCGCCCGAAGAAACCTAAGACAAAAGTGAAAGTAGCGTCCAAGCTGGCAAAGACGGATAGACTTCCGAACACATTCGAACAAAATTTTTTCAAATCGAACGACGTCTTTCAATTATTCAAAAATGCCAACGCGGTGCCCGGCGAAGATATGTCGTTGATCGTTGGGGTGAAGCCTAGCACTCAAAAGGGAAAAATCCTGGTATTAACAAATGAGAAGCTTATCAACCCCAATGGTTTCATAGTCGCTAATCAAAGCCGCTACCATAACGAACATATTCTGCCAATAGAGCGCAAAAAAGAACTGGAATCCCTATGGGCAAATGTAACGCACGCTTCCATTACACAAAGTGGCAGTCCTGATTACGGTATCAATGAGGAGTTAGACTTTACAGGAAATCAGGCCTTACGTTTTTTTAATGGCCTGTTGGACGAATACAACACCGTTACACAGTACGATATCGAAGGCGAGGTAGGCGATACCCAACTTTCCATTATCAATTTGGATATCACTCCTGAAATGCTTGCGGATACGAATGCTATTGTCACGGTTACCGGAATATATCTTGCGGAAGGCGGAAATCCCGTCATTCATAAGCTCGATATTCCGATCATCAAATCACATGATCCCAATAAAATGTCCGTAAGACCTGCGTTGATGGATTATCGTTTACAATTTAAAAAGAAGACACTGACCTATAAGGTGCAATTTCAGAACGACGGCGAGGGTGACGCGAAGAATATACGCTTGGAGATGTTTTTCCCCAATCAAGTGGATGTAAATACTTTTAAGTTACTCAACCTCTATCCACAATGCGACACCTGTTTAACCGATCAAGATATGGGCTGTTATACTTATCAGGTTAAGGATGAGGATAAGATCATTTTCCACTTTCGTGGGATCGCACTACCTGGAACAGCTTCCCAAACAATTACAGATCAAGATAGCACTAAGGGATTCATCCGATTCACGTTGAAATCGCATAAGAAATTGCAAAATAGATCGCTTCCAAGCTACACCAATATCTACTTTGACAAAAACGATCCCATTCGTACCAATACATCAACTGCTCGCTTCCGACCGGGTTTATCACCCATAGTCACATTGGGATTAAATGTGCCTGCTAAACACCCCAATGACGAAATCGGAAGATTGACAAAAGGGCTAACTTTTGGTATCGGCCTCGCACCTATTGCTCCGTATAAGAAACCTTATTGGCAAGTCGAGTTATTTGCGAGTACGTTTGGCGTTGACTACGCGGCATCGCTTCCCGAACGAAAAGGAGAAATACAGTTACCTAATAGTAGAGGTGACCTCATGTACTATGGATACAGTGGTATCGACAGCGCGGCCACAAAAAAATATCTTAGTTTGCAAATACCTGTGCAGATTCGTTACAATATCAGTCGGTACATATCGGCGGGCGTAGGTGCACTGGTCAAAACACACGTTAATTTACAAAATGATCAACAAACAACATATCACCTCCTTAACGCAGGAGCAGAAAGAACGGAACACACGGTAAGCATGAGTGCTGAAAAGGAAAAAATATCGCCCCTTCTTTTTTCACCTTTAGTAGATTTAAATATAGGGCGCGCCTATCTGGGTCCCGCAGTCGGTATACGCTACCATTTCGATAAAACGTATAAAAGTAACCTTAATTTCTATTTGATGTGGCGACTGTAAGGGCATTCCTTTTCGGATTTATTTTTAGTTGCTTAGCCTGCAAAAATCAAACCGATATCCAATTACAAGGTAGCCCGTCGTTGGATTCTGTAGCGACCTCTTTCGTTGATTCCGTTGGGGAGCTAGCGTACGATCATTACGCTTCCTTTGAAAAACAGCCAGATCTTTTTCTTCAACAGATAGAAAACAAAGCGTTGAATGAGGAACAGAAAGAAACATATGCCTGGATTTTAATCAATATGGCTTATGGCTTTCAAGAACACAGTCGATTTTTAGCATCTATCAAATATTATGAAAAGGCACTGTTGTACGATAAAGAAAATCGCATACTGAATCTAGAGGATAGACTCACCTATTTGTACAAACCACTCGCCAATAATTACACCGTAATTGCAGATTACGAAAAAGCCGAAACTTTACAGCTAAAAGCCTTAGGGGAAGCGCAAGACGAAAAAACAAAAGCATCGTTTTACAACAATCTTGCGCTCTTATATGTTTATAAAGGCGAGCGTAAAAAGTCAAAAGAGGCAGCAATTTCCGGGTTAAGGCATAGCACACAAAACGACTACTTAAAAGTTCTTTTACATTATTCCTTATCTTCCGCCTATGCTTCCTTAAATGAGGCAGATTCTGCCGAATGGCACAATAGTTTTGCACTTCAAATAGCGAACACATTACCGATAGATGATCATCTAGCCTTGAGCAAAATCCCTATACTGGAACGAAAATCCGTATTCCTTTTACAAAACAATAAGATAAATTTAAGTCGAAAATATCTCTTAGAGGCTTTGTCGATAGAAAAAATGTATTTCCCAGATACCCGTTTTAGAGAAAAAGCAAATCTTTATAACGCTCTCGGTGAGATCTTTTTAATAAAAGAAGAATTTACACAAGCTAAGAGCTGCTTTAAACAGGCTCATAAGTTACTTGATGTTCACATTCCTGCCCGTACATCAAGCTATACGCATATCGCTGTATTAAAAAATTTGGGGTTGGTGTACGCGAAACAACAAGCCGATTCAGCATTCTATTATTTTGAACAGGCAATCGAACAAGATTTTGCTTTCCAACAGAATATTACCAGCAAAACCAGTCATATTACCGGAAATAAATGGAACCAACATCTTTTAAGCCTGGTCTTCCATCATATTGGAAATCCAGAAGATCTTGATCAAGAAAAGCTAGCCAAGCTGTTGTGGTTGGTCGAACTAGCAAAAGGGCGTATGCTTTGGAACGACATCAATAGAGCCACGGTTTGGGAAAGTGATACCGTCGAGTTAAACCAAGGAATGAAGCAACTACAGCAGCTATATTTGACACGTGATAACCTAACGGATAGTAGTGATATCAAAGAAATAAATCAATCGATTCAATTCATGCTCACTGATTTTCAATTAGATGAGCAGCACTTTACAAGAAAAGTGGCATTGCCAAATTTCGATAATTTCCAAAAACAACTGACCGACAGCTTGGCTGTAACGTATTCCTATTTTATTCATCCGGATAGTAGCTTGTCCGTATTCAAAGTAGATAACGGTAAAATTTCCTGCGTACACCAGAAAAATACAGGTTTATTAGATTCCATTGCTCAGTTTAAAAAGGATTATTTTTCGACAACCCCTCATCTCTTCAATAACAATCCAAAACGTTATTTTAACAGAGCCCAACATTTGAAAAATCAGTTATTACCCTCGCTTCCATCGCGATCTATAACACTCCGGCTATCGCTTCATGATGAGTTATATGTTCTCCCCTTTGATGCACTAAGCGAATCTGACAGATTTTTGATTGAAGACTTTGATGTTCAATATGTCAATTCCCTTTTAATAAAAGATCTATATCCGAACACATCATTTCACAATCCTCAAATCAGTATTCTGTACCGGGATAAATATCGTCCTCCACTTGCTGATCTTCGTTTTGTAAAAAAAGAAGTGGAAAACCTCCAATCAGGTTACAAGACGACAACTTTCTCTTATCAAGATTTGTCTATAAGAAAGTTGGAAAACGCCTTCAAAACATCATCTATATTACATATTGCGGCCCATACAGTTGTCACCCCACAGCAAGAAGCGAAACTACTTCTACATCAAGCCATATCTGCCGAACAACTTCGTTACTATCATATCAAATCACCACTTGTTGTTCTTTCTGCCTGCAACACCGCGTCAGGAAATCTTCTCCCTTCGGAAGGATTGGAAAGTATCAACAGGGCATTTCTAAGCAAGGGAATTCCAGGCGTCGTGGCAACACATTGGTTTGCTAGCGACGGCACGATGTTAGATATTATGGCAAAATTCTATGAAGAGTTGACTATTTCTAAAAATCCTATCCATGCGCTCGCGGAAGCGAAAAGAGGCTATCTTTTGGAGCATTCCGAGTTAGGTTCAAACCCATGGTATTGGTCTAATATTGCTTATACCGGAACGGACATAAAAATAGACTTGCAAAAATATGCAAGTCTACGCCAAGTTGCTTGGAAAATCGCTATTGCTTTCCTTGTGCTAGGCAGTTGCCTCTACGGCATGTTAAGGCTTACAAAGTTTAAAAACAAACATTATAAAACCCGCCATAAACGTTAGAAATGATTCATCTGGGATTGCTCCCTGCTGTATACTTTCATGGCTTCCTGGAGGCACGTCTAAATTCTTTCCCATAACTTAAACCATTTGATATTTTACATCCCTTTTTATTTTGCAGCGTTTGATGTCCTTCTCTAGAACAAGCATCCTCGATAAAAGTTTTCTCATAGTTTTAATTTTTTGTGAATAAATATGTTAATATCATCGTTATATCCGCTAAGATCTCGAAATGTTACCCCTCACTATCGAAGAAATTAAATCCAATTACTTTAATTTACCGAACAATCCGCCCCTTTTACCGAGAAATGCCTCTAATCCACCTAAACTATATAAAGTTACCTAGGTAACTAACTTATCTTTGAAGTATACAAAAAGAAATAAACACATTACAGCATTTTAAAAAAAGTATCATGGAAACGAAAAAAGCATTCACATTAAACAGCGACAATATCTCCAACACATTTCAAAAAACCATTGACTGGATTCAAGAAACCAAGGTCAGTATAACGTCAAAAACGGGCAAAGTCTATATCAAACTTCCGTTCATCATCGCTTTTGTTATCCCGCTACTTGTTCCGTTTGCTTTAATTGTAGGTATTATTTTTGCTTTGGCTTTTAGTATAAATATTACTTTTGAGCGACATGACAATAAAGAGAACCGTATTCAACAAGACGAAATAAATTCTTATTAAACAGGTAGTTTACAAAAACATTCAAAACAATAGCAGCATGACATTGATCGCAGTTCTATTCCCTTGGCTATCATTCTTTTTAAGAGGAAAAATATGGATTGGCTTTATCTGTCTTATCTTACAGTGTACACTAATCGGTTGGTTGCCCGCAGCAATATGGGCAGTAGCTTCCCGCATCGATGAGAGAAATAAGAACCGCATCCGTCACTTGGAGAGACAGATGCGGCGTACTATGTCCTAATTTAGGTCAATCATCCACACGGATGAACTCTCCTTCTCTTGAAAACTCTAGATCAAGTCCGTTCGAGATTTCTACTTCATATCCCTTCCTTTCCCTAATTATCTCCTTCACAAAGGTATTAGGGAAACTCTTACGAATGTATTGAGAAATTGTGGATGGGATAATTTGTACAGGTACTGCCATTCCTTTCATCTTTATTTTTTCCCATATTCCGTCCGAATCAAATTCTATTTTCGAACCACTTTTTAACACGACCTCGTACTCTTTCTTGAAAATATACTCCGTGTCCATCGTAATGGTAATAATCTCCGCGCCAGAAAAATATTTTTTCAGGAATGTTTTTGCTTTATCGGGCAAATTGCTAAAAGATATGGCTTTATCTTGTGCGAACGCAATAGTTATCGTACACAACAAAAATACCATTGCAATTAATCTAAATAACATTTTCATTATGATCCGTCGTTTTCATGCGTATATGATTATTTCGTAAGCTCGGGCACATTCACCCATGTTTGTTTTTCAAACATGGACATTTCATATTGCAATGATTCCAATCGATTTAGGAAAGTTTTAGGAATGGAGTAATGTCGTTTATTTTTTTATAGAAAAAATATGCATTTCACCCTCAAAACGATAGTCTATAGATAATTGGGAATAACTATCTACAATCGATTTTACAATAGCAAGGCCCAGGCCATTGGATTGACTATCTTGCGTGCCTTTATGAAAGCGGTTGAAAATTTTCTCTTGATCTAACGATATTGGATGACCGGTATTAGCAACCGAAACTTGATGCTCGTCTATATTTATAAATATCCGCCCGCCCTTTACATTATATCGTATAGCATTACGGAACAGGTTAGAGAGCATGATAAGTGCCAGGTCTTTGTTCATCGATGTTTCAAAGACGGTATGTTCCTCCACTTGTAACGTGATGTCTTGAAAAAGTAGAAAATCGTGAAAATCTTTACTGATCTCTTCTACTAATTGATTTAAGCTAATTTGATTAACGTCCTTATACTGTTTATTCTCAATCCTCGACAGCATCAATAATGCTTTATTCAAATTTACAAGCCGTTTCATCGATGATTTCGAATCAGCTAACTGGGTAAGTTGGTTTTCAGAAAGTGATTCGTCCTCCATCAACATCTCCAATTTATTGATCGTAATAGCCAACGGTGTTTGCAATTCATGCGCTGCATTTTCTATAAAACGTTTTTGGTCGTCAAATACTTCTTCATTTCGTCGCCACATCCGGTGTATTTCTTCATCCAGTTGATTGAATTCCAAGATATTGGTAGTTAAGACTTTCAAATCGTCTTTTTTTCCAAAGCGATAAAGATTAAGGTTCTCCAATATGATATTAAATGGACGCCATGCGCGGCGAAGAACCAATTCATTAATTAAATATACGCCCAAAACCAGGACGAGGTATAACACGATGAGTGCCGTGGTCAGGTTCAGTATCAAATCATCCTCTTCTACCGTAGATGTTCTGATTTCCAAATGATACGGTTTTTGATCAGGCGCATAAAACCCCGTGCGCAATACACGATAAGGCTCCATCTCATCGTCATAAGGCATATAGAAAAATTCATTATCGAGTCGATTCTCCTCTGAAAAATCATTTTCATCTTCCACGGAGGTGATTCGAAATTGGTTAATACCGTATTCATTGGTTTCGAGCAATTTTGGATGTGCATAAACCTCTCTTAAAATTAATATCTTTTGATTTTTAAGCCCATCGTCTACATTGTCGTAGACTTCTTCCAAAATAAAGGCATAAAATAAAGCCGCCCAAATTGTAATAATTATCAGAAAAGCAATGCTCAAATAACGTAAAGTATAGTTCTTAAGAGAAACTTGCATCGCATTAAACCAATTTATAGCCTATTCCATAGACTGCCTGAAAATCAACTTCCGCTCGATGGCTTTTAAGCTTACGTCTTAAATTTTTAATTTGTGAGTAAATAAAATCAAGATTATCCGATTGATCCGCATCATCGCCCCAAACAGCTTCTGCGAGCGATGTTTTTGTAATCAGCTTTTCAGGACGTATCATAAAATAATAGAACAAGTCATATTCCTTTCGATTTAATTGGACTTCATCTGCCCCGATAAGAACCTTACGTTCTTCTGGAAACAATTTGACATCTTTGAACTCAATCGCTTGCTCGCCATGGTGGTTCTTGCGACGCACGACGGTCTTGATACGTGCTAATAGCTCTGCTAGATGAAAAGGTTTCGCCAAATAATCGTCCGCACCCAATTCCAAGCCTTCCACCTTATCCTCCACAGAATCCTTGGCAGAAATAATAATGACCGAGTCGTCTTTTCCCAGGGCTCTCAATTCCGCTAATAATTCCATACCTGTGCCACCCGGCAACATGATATCCAGCAATATACAATCGTAATCATAGTTAGCTACTTTAGCCAGTCCACTCGTGTAGTCGTTAGCGGTTTCTACGATATATTTTTCGCCTTCTAGAAATGATTTCATCACGTCACAAAGGTCCGTTTCATCTTCTACAATCAGTACTTTCATAGTTAAACTAAAATACAATAATACTCTTTTATCACTAATACTTCACAAACGTTATTTTTGTTTGTTAATTTGTGTCGGCAAATAATTGAAAGTAGAAATGAACATTTCTATACTTTTTACGTTTGTTGATTAAAGAGGATTGCAAAATAAAGTCAGATAAATTAATAGAAAACCACGTTGAATCGATTCGGACGAATAGCTTTAAAAACAATACTATGGACTATCGGCAGTATTATTGCCCTTTTATTACTGATCATTTTCCTTATACGACTGCCCGCAGTTCAAAATTATGTTGTAGGTAAGGTAACGAACTATTTAGAGAACAAAATTGGTACGCCGGTAAATATCGGATACATCAACATCACTTTTCCGAAAAAAATAGTATTAGAAAACGTCTATTTTGAGGACCAATCCAAAGACACGTTGATTTCAGGAGAAAAACTATCAGTAGACATCAATATGTTTAAGCTGCTGAAAAATACCGTAGAGGTACAGCAGTTAGAATTAAAGGGTATTACGGCTAAAATAAACAGGACACTGTCCGATAGTAGTTTTAATTTCGATTACATTGTCGACGCGTTTGCTTCGGAAGAGGAAAGTACTGCAGATGCCGATACGACCTCCGCCCTTGTTTTCGATATCAACGACGTACTTTTCGAACGGATTCATTTTGTTTATCATGACGAGGTTATCGGGACAAGTGCGGACGTTCGGTTACAACATTTCGACACGAAAGTAAAGAAGTTTGACCTAACCAACAATATGGCCTTCTCGATGCCCAACATTCAATTGGACGGACTCACCGCTCTGGTTAAACAATGGGCACCTGCTTCTGAACAAGAAACTCCTTCAGCAGAAGATTTTGGTATTAAGGATGCATCCGTCGAAGCGTCTTCTTTGCTCCCAGATCTCGAAATAAAAAATCTGGATTTACGTAATATTCTGGTGGAATACCAAGACTCGTCGGCAGCTATGGACACCCGTTTTGACATCCGCAAGTTAACCGCAGATATCAAAGAAATAGATCTTAATAAGGAAATTGTACGTTTGGGTAAAGTTACCTTAGCTGAATCCGATTCCCAGATATTATTGGATAAAGTTGCATCAACGCCGACTGTACAAGCGGAAGCGGATACCACATCGGACAGCAGTTCCATGAACTGGGTTGTATCTGCTGACAGGTTAGCCATCGATAAAACCAATGTTTGGTTTAAAGACAATAACGAACCACGTATGAAAGGGTTCGACTACTTCAATATTAAAATCAACGACTTTTTGGGCGAACTTGAGGATCTATACTATTCGAGTGATTCTATTTCCGGTTCTTTGAAAAATCTCTCTATGGTAGACCATTCCGGTTTTGCCATCAAAAAGTTACAAGCAGATTTCGTATATCATAATACGGGTGTAGAGATACGAAATTTCATCGCACAGACGCCCCAAACCACTATCCGGGATTATATCAAGCTATCCTATCCATCATTGGACGCTTTAACAGAAAATCCAAGTCAGGTACTTGTCGAAGCCAACATTAACAAGTCGACGATTGACATGCGTGATATCCGTTATCTTGTACCGGATCTGGACACGATGGAGGTCATGAAGCCGCTTTTGGCTCGCTCTTTTTACATCAACGGCAGTGTCAAAGGCCGCATGGACAACCTAACCATACCCAACATAGAATTTAGAACGCTAGACCGCACACACTTGATAGCCAGTGCAGTTATCAAAGGGCTTCCAGACACCGACAAACTTTATATCGACTTGAACTTGAAAAAATTTACGACGGGCAGAGCCGATATAGAACGTTTAGTTGCAAATTCGATGATGCCGGACAGTCTACAACTTCCTAATGCTATCAGTCTGTCAGGTACATTCAAGGGAGGGATGTCTGGTTTCGATGCCAATATGAGCCTCGTAACCGAAAAAGGAAACGCTACGGTTAATGGCAACATGCAAATGGGTGCAGATACCACTTACAATGCGTATGTATCTATTGATGATTTGGATATTGGAAATATTTTAAATCAAGATTCTGTTTTAGGTATTATATCCGCAGAAGCGAAAGTCGCGGGAACTGGATTAGATCCGAAAAATATGAACGCTTCCGTAGACGGGCGTTTGAACCATTTGGATGCGATGGGCTATACTTATCGTGATATACAATTACAAGTAGATGCGAAAGACGGTGATATTGCGGGTAAGCTAAACAGCCCAGACCCCAATATACAATTTAACATGGATTTTGCCGCCGACATGCGCAATACGTATCCAAAGGTGCAGGCGACACTCATGATTGATAGCGTGAACCTTCAAAATCTCCACCTGATGGAGGAGAATTTCAGATATCATGGAAAAATTGTCGCTGATTTTGAAACAGCCGACCCCGATTACCTAAACGGCTCCATTGTTGTTGCTAACTCCTCTATCGCCTATAACGACTCCCGTTATACATTGGATAGTATATCCTTGGTAGCAACAGCAGACACCAGTAGAAACACCTTAATTCTAAGATCAGAATTTCTTCAAGCGCACATGGTTGGAAAATACCAGCTCACGGCATTGGCCCCAGCCATACAGGACATCGTACAGATTTATTACAATCCCAGCAATGCTCCAAAAGATACGACCTCGTACGACCCGCAGAGTTTTGAGTTTAGTGCGACACTCAACCACTCTCGTTTTATACGCAACTTTCTCCCCAATTTAGAAGAAATGCGTGATATCACCTTAGACGGCACGTTTAATAGTGCCTCTCAAAATTTTATGGCCAAACTGATAGCACCAAAAATTGTATACGAAGGTATATCCATAGAAGACGTAGGTGTCGATTTAACAACATTTGATAGCACACTGTATTATTCTGCGCTCATCCACAAAATCAAAATGGGCAATATAGAATTGAATAATACCGTGGCGAGCGGTAACGTGGTAGAGAATAACATCGACTTAGGTCTATGGATAAAAGATAAGCAGGATAAGGAACAATATCACCTGGGTGCAAGAATGCGGGTAGCTGAAAATAACTTTATTTTTAGTCTGCACGAGGATGGATTGAAACTAAACTATGAAGATTGGCAAATCGACACAACGAATACGATTAGTTTTGGCGAGCGCGGTGTTCATGCCTCTAACTTCCGTTTAACTAACAACGGACAAGAACTTCTTGTACAATCGCAGGATTCCTCGCTTAATGCACCTATCGATGTATCGTTTGACAACTTCAGAATCGAAACCTTCACGCAAATGTTGGAATCCGAGATGCTTGATTTGGGAGGAGGCATCAACGGTACAGCTACCATATCTCGTCTAGAGAGTAGTCCAGTATTTGTTTCCGATCTGACCATTGATAGATTTTACTTCGGAAAGGACACCGTCGGTAATGTGTTAGTTAAAGTAGACAACATTAAGGAAAACACGTTCTCTGCTGACGTCAAAATCGAAGGAAACGGGAACGATGTACAGCTTATCGGGGATTTCATCAGTCCGCCAGACGGAACTGCTTCGCTCGATGCAACGTTATCGTTAAAACCAATGAAGATGACCACCATACAAGCGTTTAGCTTGGGTTATCTAGAAGACTGCGCAGGTGATTTGGTGGGTGACTTAAAAATTACCGGCACCGTTGACGCCCCGAAAATCAATGGTGGACTTACGTTCCAAAACGGTAAATTAAACGTCGCGATGTTGAACGCAGACTTTCTCATGGACAACCAAACCATTCATTTCAACAATCAAGGTATACAATTCAAAAAATTTGAAATAAAGGATTTCCGTGGTAATTCTACCTTGCTAAACGGGTCGATTGCTACCACCACGTATACGGATTTTACCTTCAATTTAAATTTGACCATGAGCAACTTTGCTGCGGTCAATTCAACAAGAGAAGATAACGATTTATTTTTTGGGAAATTGTATCTGACTTCAAATCTTCGTATAAGAGGTAATTTGGATCAACCGAGGGTGGATGGAGATATTAAAGTCAATGAGAATACCGACTTCGTACTCATCGTACCCAACGACGACCCGGGTATTGCACAGCGAGACGGCGTTGTCAAATTTGTGAACCGTTCAGATACCGCACGCGCAAATGTATTTGCGCGATTGGATTCTATGACAACAGCAACACAACTATCCGGTATGGACATTGCTCTCAATCTAGCGACCGATCCTGAAGCAAAATTTAAAGTTATATTAGATGAAGGCACACAAGATGCACTCAACATACAAGGTATTGCAGAGTTGAATGCAACTATTGATGCAAGCAACAAAATCACCATGTCTGGTACCTATACGGTAGAAAAAGGAGATTATACTTTCTCTTTAGGTCCAATTTCGAAACCATTTCTTTTTCAGAAAGGAAGCACTATCACTTGGAACGGTGACCCCTTGGACGCCCGTATGGATATTACGGCGATATACCGAAACCGCTTTCCAACATTGGAACTCGTACAATCACAAATTGGCGGCGAAAGTCAAAATCTATATAAGCAGCGGATCCCTTTTGACGTAAAACTAATCCTTACGGGCGAGCTGTTCAAGCCAGAAATTAACTTTGATATTGACTTAGATGAGAACAACGCTATCGTTTCACAGGACGTCGTCAGTAAGGTTAACATCGCGTTAGCCAATATACGGGAGGACCCTGCGGAATTAAACAAGCAAGTCTTTTCTTTAATCGCACTCGGTCGTTTTATGTCCGCTAACCCATTTGAAAGTCTCTCTGGCGGTGGTGGTGCTGAAGCGATGGCACGGAATACCGTGAGTTCGTTCTTAAGTAGCCAGCTGAATAATCTCGCTTCCGACCTTATTAAAGGGGTGGAACTTGATTTCAACCTACAATCAGAAGAGGATTATTTAACTGGAAATGCGCAAACAAGAACGGATCTAAATGTCGGTGTTTCCAAGATGTTATTTGATGATCGCTTAAAAATTACTATTGGCTCCAATTTCGAAGTCGAGGGGAACACACGTCCGGGAGAAAAAGCATCTAATATTGCAGGCGACATTTCACTGGATTATCAACTTTCAAAAGATGGACGTTACTTTGCTCGTGTATACCGAAAAAATCAATATCAAGCCACATTGCAAGGCCAGTTTGTGGAAACTGGTATCGGTTTTATTATTACAATGAGTTATGACAAATTCAAAGAGCTTTTCATGAGTTCTAGAGCCTTAGAACAATACTACAATACAGACAGTAGGCGTTTCCGACGTCGTTTCGATGTTGAGCGGATGGAAATCGATTCTGTTTATCGCGATAGTGTACGCTCCATCATTCGGGACAGTCTTATGAAGAACAATCCCGAATTTCGAAAACGTGTAGAGGAACGTCAGAAAACCGAACAATTAAGACAGCTGCAAAATAGCGCAGACAGCTCGACTACTGTCCCTGCTTTAGATTCTACCCATCGCTTCATCCGAAAAGAGGAAGTAGAACCCAAAGACGAACAACAAAAAGACGCAACAAAAACAACAACAGATACAACAGCGCATGCCATCCGAGACGATGAAGAAGAAAGGAGGTCCCATGAAGACTAATCTGCACCGCCTAACAATGGGTGTGATTGCCATGATTGTGACGGTAAGTTGTAATCCAACAAAATACCTTGCTGAAGATGAAAGACTGTATAACAAAGGAAACGTCATCATCCATCCCGTAGATAGCATCCCAGCCGAACGAAAAGAGGCATTTGAAACCCACTTAGAAGAAATGTTACGTCCCAAACCCAACAAAAAATTCTTGGGTATGCGCTTTAAACTCGGTCTCTACAATATGGGAGGAGGATCGGATTCAACATCGGGAGCCATCAATCGGTGGTTAAGACAACAGGGAGAAGAGCCTGTTTTGTTAAGTGATGTAAACCGTGAATATAATGAAAACCTCTTACGAAATAGGATGGAGAATTTCGGTTTTTTTAATGCTTATGTGACTTCGGACACCACGATAGATGGCAAATTGGCAGAAGTCACTTACAATGCACATCCTGGAAATATCTATCGAATCGCCAAAGTTGATTTTGAGATAGACTCCACCTCACAACTTGGAAAAGATATTATAAGTACGAAATCGCAATCCTTATTACATGTGAAGAGCAATTATAATTTAGATGTCATTCTAAATGAGCGAGACCGTATCGACAATGATTTGAAAAACAAAGGATATTATTATTTTTCGCCGGATCATTTATTGGTAGAAGTAGACAGCAGTGGAGGAAATCACCAAGTAGATATGTACGTCACACTGAAGCCAGAAACACCAAATAAGGCGAAAGAACCTCAAAAAATCGGAAACATTTTTATCTTCCCGAATTATCGGCAAACATCACAGGGCTTCCAAACAACACGACCTCGGAAGCAGCAGCTGTTTAACAACCAGCATTATATTATAGATCCCGAGGACACCTATCGTAAAAAAGTATTGGCTAACCATATCTTTTTTAATAAAGGAGACACATATACCCGATGGGAACATAATCGAACAATTAGTCACCTTGTCAATCTCAACGCTTTTAAGTTTGTCAAAAACACCTTTGTTGACAATCCTGATTCGGCCAATACGATGGATGTTTATTACCACCTCACGCCCATGCAGCGCAAATCGATTCGCTTCGAAGTGATCGGAAAGACCGCGTCGGTGTATAACGGAACAGAAGTCAATGCACATTGGACACTTCGCAACGCATTCAAAGGTTTTGAAACGCTTACCTTGAGTGTCTTTGGTGGTTATGAGACACAAACGGGCGGCAGCGTTAACCTAAATTCTGCGTACATACGTTATGGAGCAGAAGCGGGTATTGTATGGCCGCGTTTGCTTTCCCCTTACAAGTGGGCTCCGTCCAGACGTTATATTCCCAAAACATATGCAAAAGTCGGTTATGAGTTTTTGAACCGACGAAATGCTTATACCCTTAATTCCCTTACCCTGAATTATGGATATAATTGGCGAGAAGACGATCAAAAACAACACGACTTGGCCGTTGCGGAAATTATCTATGTACAGCCGCGTAATATTACAGATGATTACCGTGCACAAATGGATACAGTCCCTACCCTACGCCACATCGTAGATCCACAATTTTCGTTCGGACCCAACTATTCCTACACTTTTACCAACTCAATGGATGCGAATCGGCAGCATACATTTTACGTAAAAACAGGTCTAAATACCTCTGGTAATATATTAGGATTAATTCAAGGGGCGAATTATGATGAAGGCGCTAAAGAGATTTTCGGTACTCCATATGCGCAGTTCATCAAAGCGGAAGCCGATTTCCGTCATTACATGAAATTATCATCTCACTCCCAACTCGCATCCAGAATAATGGTCGGCATGAGCCACTCGTACGGAAATTCTCGATCGCTACCCTATTTAAAGCAATATTTCTCTGGAGGTCCAAACGGACTACGTGCGTATCGTCCCAGAGCGGTAGGTCCAGGATCAGCTTATCCAGAAAATTTAGGTGAAAACAATTTCTTTGCCGACCAGACTGGGGATTTCAAACTGGAGCTTAATACAGAATACCGCGCTCAACTAGCCGGCATGTTACATTGGGCAGCTTTTATTGACGCTGGGAACATATGGTTGCAACGAGAGGACGAAAACAAGCCGGGCGGGAAGTTGTCGAAAAATTTTTATAAAGAACTGGCAGTAGGTACAGGATTGGGATTACGTCTTGATTTGGACTTTTTAATCATCCGGACGGATTTTGCGATACCGGTACGTGTACCCTATCGGAGTCCGGGTGATCGTTGGGTATTCAAATACATTGATTTTCGAGATCGAGCGTGGAGAAGAGAAAACCTTGTGTTTAATTTAGCCATCGGTTATCCGTTTTAAATTTCTTTTATTTTCGTTCTATTTTTCGTACATTTATCTACACATCAAATCTTTACCAACCAAAAAAAGAGAAAAGATATGCAGACTAAAATCACGGTTATTGGAGCAGGCGCTGTTGGTTCGACTACAGCGGACAATCTTGTACGGAGAAACATTGCAGAAGAAATTGTACTATTAGATATTAAAGAGGGTGTTGCAGAAGGTAAGGCCCAGGATATGATGCAGACAGCAGCTCTTTTAGGATTTGATTCCACCATCAAGGGGGTCACTAACGATTATACGCAAACAGCAGGTTCGGCGGTAGCTGTGATCACTTCAGGTATCCCCAGAAAACCAGGCATGACTCGCGAAGAACTTATTGGAACTAATGCTGGCATTGTCAAGTCTGTCGTAGACAATTTAGTAAAACATTCGCCTGACATTATTATCCTTATTGTGGCTAATCCCATGGATACCATGACTTATCTCGCGCTAAAATCGAGCGGTCTGCCCAAAAACAGAATTATAGGCATGGGCGGCGCACTGGATTCAGCACGTTTCAAATACCAGATTTCCCAAAAGCTGCAGGCTTCTGCAAACGATCTAAATGCAATTGTTATCGGTGGACACGGCGACACAACCATGATTCCCTTGATACAGCATGCTACGTGGAACAGTATTCCAGTCACCAGTTTCCTTACGGCAGAAGAGCAAGAGGATATTGTTAAAAAAACGATGGTGGGCGGAGCCACACTAACTGCGTTGATCGGTACTTCGGCCTGGTATGCGCCCGGAGCGGCAACAGCAGCCATGGTAGAAAGTATTATACGTGATCAAAACAGGTTATTTACCGCATCTGTATTCCTAGAAGGCGAGTACGGAGAAGAAGATATCAATATTGGCGTGCCGGTCATTGTCAATAGAAAGGGCTGGGATCGTATCGTTCCATTGGAATTATCCGAAGAGGAAAAAACCTCATTTAAAGATAGTGCAAACGCCGTAAGAAACATGAATCAAGTGTTGAAAGATAGTAATATCATATAACACGCTTTTTTTGCATGGGTTTTATTTTTATATTTCCTAAGTTTAACCCATGCAAAAAATTCCATTAGAGCTATTGGAGCTACAGGGCGATGGCTACCATATATTGATTGATGTTTGTTTATTTGACCAACCGTTTAAAATGGTGCTGGATACCGGGGCATCAAAAACCGTCCTCGATAAAACCACACTCCTTCAATCCGGAATTCCGGAAGAAAAAATAGAGAATACCAATATCATCTCAACCGGGTTAGGCACAAATTCTATGGAAAGTTTTATCCTCGAGTTACCCACTCTCGCAATAGGCAACTGGAAAATAAAAAAATTTATAACTGCAGTACTCGATCTGAGTGCTGTGAATTACGCATACGAGCAGATGAATCTCCCCCCTGTCATCGGTGTATTGGGTGGAGACATTCTATTTTCCTATGCTGCTCGAATCGATTATCGGAAACAGCTTTTGATCTTACGAGACCGTAAAATAAGTTGAACTAATGTATGTTTATCGGTATAAAATCGGTCTTTCTCCGTATCTTAGGCTCATGCTGTCTGCTCCTTGTTTTTCCAGCTGTTACATTCGGTCTGGATACGCTCTCTGTTGACACGCTGTACAAGCTAAATGGAGCAGGCCGATTTGTACACCATTTGGGGTTCGAATCCCGCGCAGGCTATATATTACCAAATGTTCCATTTTACGCAGGATTCAACAATCAACGAAAACCTATTCGAAAAGCATTATCCGGGCACATAAAATACGCCTTTCGATTCCCAAACGGATCATTGGGAGATAAAATTTATGCACATACGTATCAAGGAGTAGGCGTATCATTTTATAACTTTGGTAACCGCCAAGAGTTAGGCAACCCCAAAACAGTATACTTTTTTCAGCGTTCTAATATCGCGCAATTAAGCATCAATACGGCCTTAGATTATGAATGGAATTTTGGCTTATCTACTGGCTGGAAACCACATCATTTTGTAAACAATCCTTATAATATCGCGATTGGCTCCAAAACCAATGCCTATCTGAATGCAGGCATATATGTCCGATGGAGATTAACACCGCATACCGATCTGGCAACTGGTTTAGACTTTACACATTTTTCAAATGGCAACACAAATTTTCCAAATGCAGGACTCAATATGCTCGGTTTAAAAATGAGCATATTGTATGATTTTAGAAAACGATCGTCCGTCACAAAACAGACCGCCATCCCTGACTCTTTACGCGCGTCGTATACCAAACATATCAACTATGATCTCGTTGTGTTCGGTTCATGGCGCCGGAAAGGAGTCGACGTTATGGGACAACCTGTCGCTTCGCCTCATCAATATCCAGTTTTAGGTATGTATTTTGGACCGATGTACAATGTAAGCTATAGGTTTCGAACAGGCGTCTCCGTCGACGCGGTATACGATGGCAGCGCGAACGTTTATACTAAGAATTATTTCTCGGCTACCCTCGAAGAAAAGTTCTTTAAACCATCCCTAAATAAACAATTGGCTTTAGGCCTATCCGCGAGGGCCGAATATATCATGCCGATTTTCACTATTGGTGTCGGTTTGGGGGGCAATATCCTACACAAAGGCGGAGATCTCCGAGGCACTTATCAAACATTTGCACTAAAGATTGCGACCACCAAAAATTCATTTTTACACATTGGTTACAATCTAAAAGATTTTCACGAACCCAATTATTTAATGTTAGGTATAGGTTATCGATTTAAAAACAAAGCACCGTCGTTACTGTATTGATGGCGGTGTATTATATTTTCTTAAACAATCGCCGGTGAATGTGTAATCGCAAATAGGTATAAAAACCTAACGCTATAACAATGCCGGTTGTTCCCATCACATAGAGCGTACGCTGGATTCCAATATATTCAGCCATTGCTCCCACCAAGAGTGTTCCCACCGGCACTATACCTTGGAAAGCCATCACATAATAACCTATTACCCGAGCACGATAGCTCGGAACCGCGTGTGTTTGGATATACGTATTAATAGATGAATTCTGCATCATCATAGCAAACGCAACCACCATCGTAAACACTAAAGCTAATGGTAGAATACGAGCAAACGCTAATAAACAAAGCGCTGCCCCCATTAAAAAAGCAGAAAATAACACGCGATATCGCAGATTTTCACCAGTTTTTAATCGGGCCATATTGATGGCGCCGATCATTGCACCAAAACCAGCGGCACTTTCAAACCAAGAGAACGTCGATTCATCCCCTATAAAAAGATCCTTAGCCACTGCCGGTAATAAAGATGTGTAAGGGATAACAAATAAACTGGAAAACACCAGTACGATAATCAGCGATGAAATGTGGGGAGAACGTACCAAATAGCTAAACCCCTCTTTAAGGGCCCGCCAATTACCCTCTTTAATAAGCGTTGACGGATCTTCTTGCACACGCATCAGCAGCAGACAGATAATAACAGGCACAAAACTGATAAAGTTGATACCAAAACATACAAACTCGCCGTATTTGGTCAACAAAATACCGCCAATAGCGGGTCCGACCATCCTCGCAGCATTAAAGATAGAAGAATTTAAGGCTATAGCATTGGGTAAATCTCGTTTGTTATCGACAAGCGATATCATTAAGGATTGTCGGCTAAGTACATCGAAAGCGTTGATGACACCTTGTATAAACCCCAACATAGACAGGATAAAAACAGTTTGTAAGTGCAGTCCTACCACCAAAGTCAGCACACCAGCCTGTATCATCAATCCGATTTGCGTAAGAAAAACCAATTTGTATTTCCTATGTTTATCGACAAACGAACCGACAAACGGCGAAAGAATCAAAGAAGGTAATAAAGCAATAAATTGTACGAAACCTAACCAAAAAACAGAGTTCGTCATTTCATAAACCATCCAACTGATCGCAATCCGTTGCATCCAAGTACCCAAAAGCGATATAGCCTGACCGATGACGTGTAATCGGAAATTAGGATAAGAAAGCGATCTAAATATATCCATGAACGGCAAAAAATGTTTTGACTAAACTTAACCAGATTGAGAATAATATAATTACTTTTGTAACATACTTAGGTATGTTATGTTTTAAATATTTTAAATCACTATAAACAATCTAATAAACATGAAATTTTTTATCGATACCGCGAACTTAGCACAGATCAAAGAAGCACAGGATCTCGGTGTATTAGACGGCGTAACTACGAATCCCAGCCTTATGGCGAAAGAGGGTATCAGTGGCGAAGAGAATGTAATCAATCACTATAAAGCTATATGCGATATTGTAGATGGCGATGTAAGTGCAGAAGTTATCTCTACCGACTATGACAATATCATCAAAGAAGGTGAAGCACTGGCTGCTCTAAATCCTAAAATTGTGGTGAAAGTTCCCATGATTAAAGATGGCGTTAAAGCTATCAAATATTTCAGCCAAAAAGGTATCAAAACCAATTGTACACTTGTTTTTTCTGCGGGCCAGGCCTTATTAGCTGCAAAAGCAGGAGCAACATATGTATCCCCATTCATTGGACGATTGGACGATATTTCCGTAGATGGTCTTGGGTTGATCGAAGAAATCCGTCTTATCTATGACAATTACGGCTTTAAAACAGAAATCTTAGCAGCTTCCGTACGCCATAGTGCTCATTTATTGGGATGTGCCAAGATTGGAGCGGATGTTATGACAGGGCCTCTATCCGTTATCCTTTCCTTATTAAAGCACCCATTAACCGATAGTGGATTGGCACAATTTCTAGCAGACCACGCGAAAGCAGCAGGAAAATAAAAATAATTTTACTTCACAATAAAGCCTCTCCGGATTATCTCTGGAGAGGCTTTTTTACTATCGTTCTTATAATGTACTTAAATCCACAGCAAAAACGATTGTGAGGCTAGCATTTCTCCTGTTCTCCAGCCACTAGAAAGAAGCCATGGAGCCCCGCTCGAAGGCTATCGATAATAACCCGGTATAGAAGCAGCCTTTGTGCTATCCCCTCCTTATCCCTAAATGTCACATCCGAAATACCATCTCTTCCTTTCAAATGTCCGAAGTGACAATTTTTATAGTCCACACCAGCACTTGACTATTTGCAAAAAACAAATATTAAAAATTCCGTAACTTTACCACTATCATGACGAATGAAAAAACACAAAAAAACAAAGACTTCAAGGAACTTCTTCGGGAAAATGGATTAAAAGTAACCTCCCCGAGACTGCGTGTTTTAAAAGAAATAACGCATAAAGAAGCAGCTATATCCCAACCAGATTTAGAAAAAATAGTTGGGACGGATATTGACCGGGTCACTCTATATCGCATTCTATCGAGCTTCGAAGAAAAGGGAATTGTACATAAAATCTTTGATCTGAATGGTACAGCAACTTATGCAATGTGTTATTCCAACTGTACCGAAAACCATCATCACGACCAACATGTGCACTTCATTTGTTCGATCTGCAATAACGTATATTGTCTAAACGAAGTAAGCCTTCCGAAGATCACTTTACCCCCTCACTTTGCGCTGCACTCTCTCGCTATTAATGCGGTCGGACTGTGTGGAAACTGTCAAAAAGAGACCTAAATAGTCTTCTGAAATACTACTTTGAGGAAAATGCTTTCTGGATTCAGAAAGCATTTTTTTGTATAAAAACACGACAAAAAACTTCAAAAAATAGCAATCTAAATTTTTACCAAAAAGTATATAAAATATTGTTTATTAACTAATTAATAATAGTAAACGAAATTAAAAATTTAATAAAAGAAGTATTCAATACTTTAGAAAACAAGTACCGATCCCCTCAAACCAGCTCTATGGGCTTTAGGACAGCTGTTAAAAAATAATAATTTTATCTAAAATATATTTAACAATCTATTTATTAATGAAATAAACCAAGTAAAATAAACTAAAATAGCACACACAAAAACAAAGCAACAAACACTTCTTTTTTGATCGTGTAAAGAACATTTTTTACGTATCTTAGTTTTAGTAAATGAACATTGGCACTTGCTCTGTGGGAGGGCGAAGTATCCTCCTCCCCCTTTTCAAATTTTAACGATTGGAAGAGTGGGTATCAAGTTATAATTTGGAATATATGAAAGAAAAAAAAGAGAACACATATAAAGAAGTTCTAACTCACCTCATCGTTGACATATTTGAAAAATCAAACAACACACCACTCAATTATAAACAGGTAGCTGCAAAACTCAACCTGAGTGATCCAGAGTCAAAAAATGCTATTGCAGAGATACTTTCTAACGAATCCAAATCCGGCAAATTCCTGCAAATAGAACGTAGCAAGTTTAAGTTACGCCAGCTCCATGTTTACATCCAAGGCAAGGTGGATATGACAGCCGATGGTTCGGCCTATGTCATCCCAGAAGATGAACTTGAAAATGACATCCATATTGCTCCTCGAAAACTGAGACAAGCGCTCCATAATGACATCGTTAGAGTACACGTCTACGAACGTAGAAAAGGCAGGAAACGAGAAGGGGAAGTTGTGGAGGTTATCCAACGTGCAAAAACAGATTTTACGGGAACGATGGACATATCCAAATCGTACGCTTTTTTCCTCCCGGACGATAGAAAAATGATTCATGATATATTCGTTCCACTGGACAATTTAAACGGCGCGCAACACGGAGAAAAAGTAGTTGTTGCTATTGTCGAATGGCCGAAGAATGCCAAAAACCCGATTGGAAAGGTAAAAAGTATCCTTGGTAAAAAAGGGGAAAATGATACCGAAATGAATGCCATCCTTGCGGATTTTGGTTTTCCATTATCATTCCCTCACGAAGTGGAAGCCGAGGCAAATGCTATTCCAGAACAAATTTCCGTTGACGAGATAAAGAAAAGACGTGATTTCCGTGATATACTAACCTTCACGATAGACCCTTTTGACGCGAAGGATTTTGATGATGCTATTTCGTTTCAAACACTAGATAACGGAAATTATGAAGTGGGCGTACATATTGCCGATGTCTCTCATTACATGCAGCCGGATTCGTTATTAGATAAAGAAGCTTTTGAACGCGGCACTTCTGTTTACTTGGTCGACCGTGTAATTCCAATGCTTCCCGAACGCTTATCCAACGGTGTATGTTCATTACGCCCACAGGAAGATAAACTGTGTTTTTCTGCGGTATTCGAAATGGACGATAGAGCAACCGTCTTAAACCAATGGTTCGGCCGTACAGTCATCAATTCCAATCGCCGTTTTAGCTATGAGGAAGCACAAGAGGTTATCGAAAAAAAACAGGGAGACCATGCACCCGAAATCCTTAAACTGAACGAACTTGCCTACATTCTGCGAGAGCGTAAGTTCAAAAACGGTGCGATCAGCTTCGAAAGCGAAGAGGTTAAATTCCACCTCGATGAAAAAGGGAAGCCCATAGGTGTTTATACCAAGGAGCGGAAAGATGCGCATAAGCTTATAGAGGATTTCATGCTGCTTGCTAATCGGAAAGTCGCTGAATATATCGGAAAACAGGGAAAAGGTAAAAATAAACTAACGTTCGTCTATCGTTTTCATGACACCCCAAATCCAGAAACATTGACTACGTTTTCACAATTTGCTTTGCGGTTTGGACACAAACTCACGGTTAAAACAGACAAGGAGGCTGCTAGATCACTTAACGCTCTCCTGACAAAAATCGAGGGCGAGAAAGAACAGAACCTCTTAACGACCCTCGCCATCCGCTCTATGGCCAAAGCTATCTACACCACAAAAAGCACGAGCCACTACGGACTCGCTTTTGATTATTATACACATTTCACCTCTCCTATTCGCCGTTATCCGGATGTCATGGTACACCGTTTATTACAATTTTATTTAGATGGGGGAAAGAAAATAAATGCCGAACATTACGAAAAAATGGCGGAGCATTCCTCTCAAATGGAGAAAAAAGCTGCCGAGGCAGAACGTGCTTCCATTAAATACAAGCAAGCAGAGTTTCTGGAAGACCAAATTGGCGTAGAATATACCGGGATCGTATCAGGCGTCACGGAATGGGGTATGTATGTAGAAATCCAGGAAAATAAATGCGAGGGTATGGTCCGTCTACGGGATATCACAGACGACTTCTACACACTGGACGAAAAAAACTATGCCATCATTGGCCAGCGGAAGAAAAAGAAATATCAATTAGGTGATGAGGTACGCATCAAAGTAAAGAAAGTAGATCTAGAAAAAAGACAAATTGATTTTAGTTTGGTGTCATAGGACAAGCTGTTCTGTAGCATAAAAGATAGTATACGTTTACTAGAGAAACCCGTATAATATGAAAAGATGCTGTATATTTTTAGTGGCCATTTTATGGATTGCCGGATGCACAAAAGATGAAACTCCCGTCGACACCTCGGAATGTGTTGTTCGTATGAAAGACTTATACAAGTCGGAATTGAAATGCACAGAAAAAGGCACAATGGAAATAAACTTGTATTCCGGTTTATATAAAAAAGAGGTGGTATACTTCACCAATATCGTATGCGTAGCATGCAATACCGTTCCGCCTTCCTTCGGCTACACATGCGACAATAAGAAGGTAGTTTTTGACAATTTTATAAACGTAACAGATATTAAACAAGTTTATAACAGCTGTACAAACGAATTTATGAAATAATAAATTTCCTCGGGATTATTTGTGAAGAACAAGTTTTTCTGTAGGAACGCCATCTTCTTCTCCTACAAAATAACGCTCGAATCCGAATTTTTCTAAGAGTCGTTTGGAAGCGATATTATCAGGATCTATAACCCCGACAATATCATCATTAGGTGCTATCTCCGCCGCTTTTTCCAAAAGCTTTTGACATATTTTTGTTCCGAAGCCTTTTTTCCAAAAGGTACGTTTCAAAAGATACCCTATCTCTAACACGGAACGGTCGCGCTTATATCTTACGAGTTTACAATCCCCGATCAATTCGGTATCGTGGTCTATAACTTTAAAATATCCCAGGAGGTCATCGTCTTTATTGATCTGCAAAATCTCCGTAAATTTCCGCAACGCTTGTTCTTTCGACATCCCTTTTCCGGTAATGTACTTCATAACCTGGTCATCTGTCACTAAAGAATAATAGCCGTCAAAATCTTCCTGTTTATATTTTAGAATCTGCAACATAAGTAAAGTTAAATATGAAATTACATTTTTTGAACACTTAATATCCGTATCCAAAAAACGAAATAACTAGCTTTGTCAAAAATAATAATCAATAACATCTTAAGATATGCATTTTTTAGATATTGCCAAGAACAGATACAGCACAAAAAAATATAATCCGAACGAAAAAATAGCAGAAGATATCGTTCAACAATTAACGCAGATCTTGCAGTTAAGCCCTTCCTCGATAAACAGCCAACCGTGGAAGTTTACGATTATCTCTGACACAAAAATTAAAAGTGAATTAGCGAAAGTTTCCTATCATAATCTGGAAAAAATCAATCAAGCGAGCCACTTGGTTGTATTTAGTGCCATTGATAACGTGGAAAAATTCGAGCATGAGATTCTTTCACAATTACCGGAGGGCGCTGTAAATTATTATCACCAGCTCGTCAAACCGTTAGGCGAAGCAGGCATCAAAAATTGGATGCAGCATCAAGTTTACCTTTCGTTAGGCTTTTTCCTAGCCGCCTGTGCAAGTATGGAAATTGACTCAACGCCTATGGAGGGCATCCAATCGGATAAGTACGACGAAATATTGAAATATGATGGATATACCGCGTTATTTGCGGCTGTGATAGGTCAAAGGGACATGGCAGATTTTAACCAGCCTACGCTCAAACCAAAATTCCGACGACCGTTAGAAGAGGTGGTAGATCATGTTTTTTAAACCTACCCAAACTGACCATGAATATAATTGGCAGTCATTTCATTTTCCGGAGAGTCAAAAATTTTATGCGTAGGCCCCTCTTCTTTAATCTCGCCAAGATATAGGAATACGGTTTTGTCTGCTATACGTTGTGCCTGTTGCATATTGTGGGTTACAATCACTATGGTATATTTTTTTTTCAAGTATACGATCAACTCTTCAATTTTCAAGGTGCTGACAGGGTCAAGTGCTGAACAGGGTTCATCCATAAGGATCACCTCCGGTCTTAGCGCTACAGCTCTGGCAATACATAAACGCTGTTGCTGCCCTCCCGAAAGACGCGTGGCAGGCATCTTCAAATCATTTTTAACTTCCTCCCACAGAAAAGCTTCTCGTAAGGCTTTCTCTACAATCGATTTATCACACGGAAGGTTATTGATACGCAATCCATACGCAATATTCTCATAGATACTTTTGGGGAAGGGATTCGCTTTCTGAAAAACCATACCAATCCGCTTACGGATTTGTGTAACCGGAACGGATTTGGCGTATAGGTCGAGATCCTCCAACTGCAGTGTCCCTGTTATTTTCGCATCGGGGGATAGATCATGCATCCTATTAAAAGAACGTAATAAAGTACTCTTCCCACACCCAGATGGACCGATTAAAGCGGTTATTTCGTTTTCTACAAATTGTATATCAATATTTTTCAAAACCTGTTTAGTTCCGAAACTTATATTTAGATTTCTAGCAGATAATTTCGTTTTCATGTTCGTATTATTTTACATCTCAGTTGCACTTTTTCTATATTTAAAACGAATATAGAAGGCCGTTAAATTCATAAAGAACACCACAATGATCAATATCAGCGCCGTTCCATACGCGATAGGCCTTACCTCCTCAATGGATTGATGCTGTGTGGAAAGCATATACAGGTGATAAGGCAGCGCCATAAACTCCTGATTTAGGTAACCATTCGAGTTATTAATGTAGAATGCGGCCCCCGTAAAAAGGATTGGTGCTGTTTCTCCGGCAGCTCGTGACAACGTCAGTACGACGCCCGTCAGTATACCCGGCATAGCGGAAGGTAATACAGCGTCTTTAATCGTTTCAAATTTCGTCGCTCCCACCGCTAATGCGGCTTCCCGAGTACTATTCGGGATACGCATCAAGGCTTCTTCCGTCGTCGTGATAATATAGGGTAGCGAAAGTAATCCCAACGTCAATCCGGCAGCTAGCAAAGATGTTCCCAATTGGAGTGCTTGAACAAATAAAGCCAGTCCAAATAAACCATAAATGATAGATGGAACGCCTGAAAGATTCCGTATAGAGGCTCTGATAGTACGTGTTAACCAATTATCTTCTGCATATTCGTTGAGATATATGGCACAGCACACGCCAAACGGAATCGCAAACAATGCCGTGAGTATCGTTAACATTACGGTACCAATAATAGGCGTCAAAATCCCCCCCTTGGTCATCCCTGCACTAGGAACCTTAGTAATAAAGTCCCATGATAATTGCCCTGCTCCCTTAGAGACAATTTCCCAAATAACAACTACCAAAAAAAAGCATACCAAAACGGTACTGATCAACAACGTGCCCCACTCTACCACAGCAGATATCTTCGACGATTTAAACAGCATGATATTTCCTAAAACGGTTAATAAAATATTCGCCTAACATATTCGCAGCCAATGTCATTAAAAACAACACCGTGGCTATCGCGTAAAGGGCAAAGTAATGTGTAGTTTGATAAGGAACCTCTCCCATCTCTATGGCTATTGTCGCCGTCATGGTTTTCACAGAGTCAAACATACTAGTAGGTAAAATAGAAGCATTTCCTGTAGCCATAAGCACCGTCATGGTTTCTCCAATGGCTCTACCTACACCCAACATGACTGCGGCAATAATCCCTGGCGCAGCTGCTGGAATAATGATTTTACGTAGGGTTTGCCATTTGGTTGCCCCCATTGCGTAGCTAGCTTCTTTATATGTTTTTGGCACGGCGTGTATAGCGTCTTCCGCGATCGTGATGATAGTAGGTAGCGCCATGACGGCTAGCAGAATAGCACCATTGAGTGCATTTAAACCGTTAGAAAGATCAGCTAGATCTGCAATCCCCGGACTTAAAACAACTATCCCTAAGAAGCCGATGACAACCGAAGGAACTGCCGCTAACATTTCGATAGCCGGTTTCAATAAATTTTTTACCCGCGGCGAAGCGTACTCCGCAATATAAGCTGCTGTACCAATCCCTAGAGGGATAGCAATAAACATCGCGCCGAAGGTCACTAGTGTCGTACTCAGCACCAAAGGTAACATGCCATATTTTGGAATCGCAGCTGTCGGACTCCACTCCATGCCGGTAATGAAATCCAATGGTTTCACATCCATGAAAAAAGAGAATGAATTATATACCAGCATAGCCAGAATCCCCCCTAACAGGGCCAAGACAAGAAGCCCTGTTCCTTTAAACACAATCTTGAAAAGAATATCCAAAGATAAACGAGTTCTATATTTCATCCGATTGATTGTTTAATATATAATAGCCATGATCTTCAATGAGCTTTTTACCTACAACGCTCCTTTCGAAAGCGATAAAAGGACGAACCTTATCCCAGGATTCTGCCAAGACAAATTGATACAAGGGGCGTTGAAAAAAATAGTTCCGTTGGTTAATTGCTTCCTGATCCAATGGAGAAATGGCTTTCTCCCCTCTCCTTTCGACAATCTTTAATACTTTTATACCTTGCGACCCTACCGGATCGTCCGCTACGTAGCCCGCTCCTACATAGCCTATTCCCGTTCTATCTGCTTTTACGCCCTCGATAATCTGTGCGTTACCCGTCATTTCTTTGGCCGCATTCGAAAATTCTATTGCCAGTTTCTTCTTGATAAACGAGTGTGTACCCGAGCTACTTTGACGACCGTAAATATTAATTGGAAGGTTGGCTTCAGTCAATTCGGACCAATTGGTAATGTTACCACTTAGAATTTCTGCTAGCATTTCGACTTCTATTTCGTCTATCGGTAAGTCCTTATGAACAACAAAAGCAGTAGCGTCTTCCGCAAAGACGACTGTTTTCAGTGCAATATTTTTTTCTTTAAACTGTTGCTGTTCTTTCTCAGAAAGAGGTCTGGACGAGTTCGCAATATCTGCCTGACCATTCAAGAGAGAAGTTATACCCAATCCCGAACCACCCCCAGAGATAGCAATACTAAAATCAGGATCTTCTTCTGTAAATTTCTCTGCGAGATTAACGGCAAGGTTAACTTCTGTATCGGAGCCTTTCATTTTTATAGAGTTGCTCCCATGACTGCAAGAAATACAAAGCCATGTGGCAGCAACGCCCACAGCGGGAAACAATTTTAATAGTCTCTCTCTCATCGCTACAAAAATGAATAATAGATATTAATAAATTGTTAATTCTATATTACCGTCTTCTCTTACCTGGTATTTAATGTAAAAAAATTGTAAAAATTAAGTTAACTATCCATGATTTTCCAAGATTCTAACATAAAAAACTGCCGTTGCTTTTACACAGCGGCAGTTTATTCCTATACAAAGTTACCGTAACGCCTAATAAAAGATTTCATAATCGCCTCTTAAAAACAACCATTGCAAAATGGGGTATCCTTTACTATTTACAGTGGAGGCCCAAGGGTTTTGCGGCCCCAGCTTCCATCCCAACACATTTTGATAGTTATTTATATCACTCAAAAATGCCTTGCTTTTTGTTTCGCCGTCATACGGTGTATCCCGCACGGTAACGACACCCGTGGTGAAGCTAGATGATGGAACCGGCGTACCGTTTTTTATCACGACAACCTCCTCAGACGCCCAGCAATTTTCGCCCTGCGCAATCACACCACCTACAGATCCCATATTAGTAACCACGCGACCTGCCAAACCATTTCCCACATTTTCTACCGATGGATTAAAAGCAATCAATCCCTTCACATCACCATCTGTCCAGCCTAAAACACCACCCGCACCACGGCCGGAATTCGTGTTGGAAAGAATTTTTCCCGCAGCGAAGCTATCATCTACCTTACCGCCATCCCAGACAATACCTGCCAAACCACCTGCTCGACTATTACTACTGCCCGAATTGGTTGCGATTACATCTGCTGTGGAGAAGCTGTTGACGATGAAACTTGTTTTTCCACCGTTTGCTTTACCGACATTACCGGCAATACCGCCTACAGCGTCTGTTCCCGTAACTTTACCTGTAGCGAAACAATTTTCTATCACACCGACCTTAACTGGCTTATCCGGTCCACGGAGACCTAGATATCCGGCAAAAGCACCACCACCATTTGTCGATTGTATATCCACATTAACAAGACCTAAATTCTTGCACGAACCGAATAGTACCCCAAACAAACTCGCATAGGCCGCATCTGTAGACGTTAAGTTTTTAATGACATGCCCATTTCCATCGAAGTGGAGGTATTTCAAATACGGATCAACGTTATTAACCGGTTTCCAATTACGCCCCACCATGTCAATATCCGCTGTCAACTTAAAATAGTAGGGGTTCTTTTCGGTATCACTCCAGTTTAGCGCATGTATCTGCTGTAGGTGATTAGCCGTAGCGATTAAATAAGGATTATCCGCGGTGCCATCTCCTCCCGCAAACTGCTCGTTGCTGCCACTTTTCTTTTTGACCAAGATGAATGTCCGCAATAGGCGTTGCCCGTAATGATTACGCACACTGTTGTCCGTCGGATAATTGACAACACCTTTGTCCTTGACGAACATGGTCGTAGAGCCTCCACCATCCATATTCAATGCGTATTGGGGGGCGAAATAATTCGTCAAAAACTGGGTTGCTTCCTTCGCGGTCATCCCCGCCGATTCACTAAAGCGACCATCGATCGTTACCAATAAGAGTTTATTGTCTTCGGTTAATGCAACCGCGGTACGCGGATGTCTTACCCCCTGATGTCTCCGGTAATCCTCATAATCCAGGCTATTCAGATTGATCCCGGTTACATCTCCAATAAAATCTTCTCCTACCCGCGTGTAATCATCAATTAACATGGGCGAACCCGAAAAAATATGCAGATACGGTGACTGGGCATAACTTTCTTTCGTACCATAGCCAATGGTCAGGTCTTGACCTGCATTGTACGATATAGCCCCCTCATGCTTCCAAAAGCGTAAATGGCCTTCTGTTAGGGTAACCGGCGAGACCACATTTCCATTGACTTTTATAAAGCTCGCTTCGATCTCGTATGTACCGTTGATTGCAGCGATGGCACCCCGCGCTTCTGCAACTGCAGATAGGGTATCTCGCTCACCTAGCGAAACAAACTCCAATTCGTAGTCTGGATTCGACAGATCAAGTTCCACCACATTGACAAATTGATTGGCGGTTTGCGTTTGGATATATTTCGAAAACTGATAATGTATCAAGCCATTGTCCAGTGTATCGCTGATCCATCCATCTTTATCCTTCAACGTTTCATGGGTAACCGGCGGTTCCGGTTCTTGGAGCTCAGGCAACAAATTACCGAACTCCGAATTATCTAATAGTTTCTTACTACATCCACCAAGTGGGATGACTGTTGTAAGACACCCTATTAAAAATAATACAATAAATAGATTATGCTTTTTCATTCGAATATTTTTTAATCGTTACCATCCCGGATTTTGTTCCAATATCTTGTTCGATAAATTAATTTCCTCTGTCGGAATAGGATACAGATAATCTTTATCCTCATCAAATGTTCTATTGATATTGCCGTGTGCCAAAACATGGCCTTTGTTGCCCTCTGACAGCACGATATCCTTTCCTACTTCCATAAAGAGGCTAGCGGATGATCCCGGTCTTGTACCTTGATACAAACAGAGGTCAATCGACCCATTGCCATCCAGATCAAAGTCGCCCAACCGGCTAAAGTACATACCTAGAAATGGCTTTTCAAACAGCTTGCCTGCTCTCCAGCGCATAATATCGTAATACCGATGTCCCTCCATCACCAATTCGATCCCTCTCTCCCTCCTGATTTCCAAAATGACGCCGGTATGTACCGTATTTTTCTGTGCCACATTCGGGAATCCCGTTTCGGCATCCAATAAATAGGCGTCAGGATTTGCATTTGCTTGTTCCAGATTTAGCGCTGGCATACTCACCCTCGTGCGGAGTAAATTTATCGACTTATTCAAATCTGCCTGATTCAGGGTACCCAATTCCGCTTTTGCCTCGGCAAAATTCAGATAGGTTTCCGCAATTCTGAACAAGGGCATATCGTTGAAACTGCTGTTATAAGCATCATATTGTGGTTCCATAGAATACTTGATAAGATGGTAACCCGTCAGTGCGAAAGACAGGTTAGGCGCTGCGGCCCCTCCACCAATCCTGGTGTATCCCGGTGTACGGATGGTCTGCGCCAAACGTGGGTCCCGGTTTTGCATTTCCTGCACAAATTCGCGTGTATTGTAGTTGGGGAGATCCGTGAACCGAAGTCCGCCGTTCGTCAAGTACGTATTTACAAAGCTCCTTGATAAACCCGGACGTCCTACCGTACTGGAGTTGGACGTATTCTGGACATTATGCGTCAAGTTAAGCCCGGCACTATAATGCCGCGCCAAGATAATCTCCTGACCGCGCGCATCGGAGGTTGCAAAGAGATCCCGGTAGGGCGCACTTCCACTAGTATACAACGTGTATCCACCATTGTCTATCAATTCTTCCGACGCCGTTACACAGGCCTGCAGATATTTTTCCGCATCGCCGATACCATGGTATTTCCGGAAAGTACCCTCAAATAGACCTACCCGTGATTTTAATGCGAGCGCCGTCCATTTATTCACCCGGTACACATCTTTGGTGGTCGGCAAATACGCGATGGCAAAATCCAAATCCTGCATAATGGAATCTGCGATGAGGGTTCTCGAATCGCGCGGTTTAAAAAGCCGTTCATCATCAGAACCTAATACTTCGTTAAACCAGGGCACATCACCAAACCGCTTCATTTTCTCGAAGTAAAAGTAAGCACGGAAAAACTTGGCCAAGGCATCGTATTCATTTCTAACCGCTATGTCATCCGCCTGATGGGAGTTTTCCAAAAGATAATTGATCCGCCGCAAGGCTGACCAGCTCCATCCTCCACCGGTTGCAGGCACTGTCCGTTGCCCCGATATTTCTGTATTTAAAGGCGTCGAAATAATCGCATCCGCCCGATCGCTGAATATGCTCGAAGCACTGGGTACGATATCTTCATAGAATTTGTTGCTGTACAAACGAAGTTCTTCTTCGTTAGAGAAATAAGTTTCTGGTGAAAGCGTTGCTAAAGGCACTTTATCTAGATCACAGGATACCAGACACAACACGGAACTTATCCCCCATATTATTTTAGTTAAATTCATTTTCATCATGTTCTGTTTTAAAGACTAATATCCAAACCAAATGTAAACGTCTTTGCCCACGGATAGATCTTGGCGTGACTCGTCGATTCGTCGTACGTATTCTCTGTTGCCGCCTGTTCAGGATCTATATACTTACTTTCCAGCTTCGTAAACGTCAGTAAATTTTCGCCACTAAAATATATCCGAAGCCTCGATAGTCCCGCTTTAGATGCCACTTTCTGCGGCAATGAATAACCAACCGTCACATTCTTCAAACGCATATAGGC
The DNA here is from genome assembly GCF_014692505.1 of Sphingobacterium arenae. Lineage (GTDB taxonomy): Bacteria > Bacteroidota > Bacteroidia > Sphingobacteriales > Sphingobacteriaceae > Sphingobacterium > Sphingobacterium arenae. The sequence goes on from NZ_JACNYK010000002.1 coordinate 1,273,060, forward strand.
CAAATCCTGCAAATACTTGCTGTTTGTAACGCCCAATGAGCGGTTTGTCGCATTCAATGCGATGTAACCACGTGGGCGAGGGAAGTAAGCGTCCGGATTATCCTCACTCCATACTTGGCTTAAAAAATCCTGGCCTATAAATGTCGAATAAGGCTGTGCATAAGGGCCCCAAAAATACGAAGCGTTCCGATGCGGATACCAGTTTTGGCGCCCTATCCCCTGTACAAAAACCGAAAGATCGATATTGTTCCAGTCGCCACCTAACCTGAAATTAAAATTATAACGTGGTAAAGAGTTTCCAATAACACGACGATCACCTGGGTTATCTGCCGTATTGTCGCCCATCGAAATAACCTTATCGCCATCTAAGTCTTCGAACTTCATATCACCGGCATGGAGTCCCTGATCAACTGCAGACGTGTTGATGATGGTATTTACCGCTGTTTGGTCCACATCATAATTTGCCGCTTCTTCGTCCGATAAGAAGAACCCATTTACTTCGTACCCCCAAATTTGGCCCAGTTGCTGCCCTTCGTAGAAATTGGATAAGTTTTTATTCGGGTTATCGAATCGGGTCACCTTCGAGGTATTATCCCCTACACCTGCACCCACATAATAGTTGAAACGTTTCCCATCCAGATCAAATCCGTCTCTCCAATTCACACTCGCCTCCCAACCTTTCGTCAACAGATCAGAAGCGTTTTCCAACGGAAAATCTGCTCCATAGTAGGCTGGAATTGTTCTCCCGGCTGTCAGCATATTCAACGTTTCGCGCCGATAGATATCCCCTGTAAGGGATAGCCTTGATCGCAGCAATTCCACATCAATCCCCACATTCGTCGTATTTACGGTTTCCCAGGTTAAATCGCTCGCATTCGGTTCACTCTCTTGCGCATAAGGCGCCAAGACTTCGCCGAAAGAATAATCTTTGGACACATTCCCTGCATTGATGGTCTGCAAGTAATCGTAGTATCCCACCTGCTGATTGCCCAAGGAGCCATAAGATGCCCTGATTTTAAAGGCATCCAACACCTGTTGATCCCATGCTTCAAAGAAGCCTTCCTTCTCGACACGCCAAGCGGCGGAGAACGACGGAAAGAAACCAAACCGGTGGCCCTTGGCAAAGCGTGACGTACCATCGTATCGCCCCGCTGCTTCGAATAAATATTTATCCTGATAGCCATAATTGAGCCTATAGAATGTACCAAACAACGCATATTCATTTTGTCCACCGTTGATTTCCAACACATCGCCAGTTGCCAATTCAAAGTCAATAAGCTGATCGCTCAGCAAGCCATTCCGCGCCACTTTAATATCTTTCAAATGCTTCGTCTCATAATTGTATCCTGCCATGATCTTGAAATCGTGGTCGTTGTTGAATACGGTTTGGTAAGTCGCATACGTATTCACGGCCTGGTATTGATGGTTCACCTGGGTTTCATACAAGCGGTCATTGCCAATACCAGATGTGATATTCAATACCTCTCCCGGGTATTTAGAATACGCAATGTTTGCCGACTTATTCATGGTTTGGTAATTGTAGTGGATAAACCGGTAGCTTGAGCGGATATCGAAACCTTTGAAAGGCCTGATCACCGCTTCAATCGTTGGCGAAAATTCACTGATCTTATCCATGTTTCGGTGAAGATCCTGCCCGAGCAAGGCCGCGTAACCATCCATCAGGTTGTAATTGCTGATGCTTGTTTGATATACCTGCGTGCCATCAGGATTTACCGGAACGATACTGGCCAGCCCGTGCACCACTGCCGCGCTAAAACTATTATCTACACCGCTTGGCCCCGGATAGGCATAGGCCGAATTAAAATAAGACAGGTTTGTATTGATATCCAACCACTTGTTTACGGTAAAATCCACACGTGAGCGTAAATTATACCGTTTCAAATCGTCGTGATTCTGACGAAAAACCCCTTCTTGGGTAAAATAGTTCCCCGATAAGCTATATTTTATATTTTCGGAAACACCATTCACACTGAGATTGTGCGTATGCATCGGTCTTCTTAGGTCAAACAGATGCTTATACCAATCGGTATTACCGTAGTAGACATAACTTTCACGGCCATCCCGATCATCTACCACTACCCACGGTCTATCCGGATGTTCCGTTTTATCATTTCGTCGCAGCCATAATTGATAATAGTCGTCATCCGTATACCGGGTATAATTGGATCCCGCGTAGTTGGAGAAAAACAAGTCATTTATAGCCGCTGAATAATAACCGCGGGTTTCAAAATCCGTGCTCGTGGTTTGTGCGCTAAGGGAGGTCTGCCCCGAGTAGGTGATACTCGCTTGGTTTCCGCTTCCGGTTTTGGTCGTCACCAATATCACCCCATACGATGCCCGTGCACCATATACAGCTGCGGCAGACGCATCCTTCAGTACCGTAATCGATTCCACATCATTCGGGTTAATACGGTTGATATCGCCTTCAAATCCATCGATAATGACCAACGGTTTTGCATCACTGGAAATCGAGTTGACACCCCGGATATTAAATCTCCCAGAAGCCCCTGGTCTTCCCGAACCGAAGGTGACTTGCAAGTTTGGAACAGTACCTTGTAGCAGCGATGACACGTTGGCAGCAGGTCGGCTCTGCAATAACTTGGAATCTACCACTGTAGTCGCCCCGGTAAGATTCTCTTTCTTTTGCGTTCCGTATCCCACTACGACTACTTCGTCCACTTCTTGTACATCGAGTTCCAGCCTGATATTCATATTGTCGGAAGCTCCAACGCGCTGCTCCTTAAAAAGATAGCCCACTAGGGAAAAACGCAGCAGCCCATCTGCGCCCTGCAGTTGCAAAACAAATTTCCCGTCGCCGTCGGTGGAGCTACGGTTTTCATGCCCGATCTCCCGCACCGTCACGCCACTTAGCGGCTGTCCACTTTCATCAACAACGGAACCTGTTATCGTTCGTTGCTGTACAGATTCTTCTATTTCGCCAGTTACCGTCGCGGTAGGTGTCGCTATCTTGCGTCTGCTCAGTACGATATTCTTCCCCACGATGCTGTACGCCAATTGGTATTTATCCGAAACATCTTTTAATACCGTCTGTAGGGCAGCACCGTTATAAGAAACGTTTAGCACAGCTGCTGCTGGCACCATCGATTCGTCATAAAAAATATTGTACCCCGTTTGACGTTGTAATTCGTTGAACAATTGTTCCACGCGCAGCTTGTTCTGCTTGAAGGTAAATGTCTGTCCGAATGTTAATGCGCTAACGTGTAGACTGGCGGCTAATAACAATGGAATGGCTAGACCCAATTTCATGAGAATTGAATAATTTTTTTTATACATTTGTATATGATTGATTATTAATTAGTCTGTAGTTATTTTTCAATCTTTAGTCATGAAGACGGAAACCAGGGGCGTTACGACCGCTCCTGCTTTTTTTTGTCTCATGAAGAAGTAAACCTTATTCTTCCACGACGACCCTCCTTCCTTCTATGTTGAATTTAACACTGCCTGTCAATTCTATAAGTGCAAGCAAATTATCGATCTGTTCAAATCTGGAAATTGTTCCCGTAAATTGGCTATTCTCAACCGCGGCATTATACACCACCTCCACATCGTACCAGCGGGCAACACTTTCCATAACCTCGCTGATGGAAGCCTTGCGAAAAGCAAAATTCCCATTTTTCCATGCAATCGCATATATCGGGTCTACCTTTCCGACGTTAAACTGCTGGGTTTGCTTGTTTAGTATAGCCTGCTCGTTGGCTTGCAATAAAACTTCATGACCTGTTGCGCCAAGACTTAAACGCACCTTCCCTTCCACCAAGGTTGTCTTTACATCCTCCCCATAGGCCTGTATATTAAACGTTGTTCCCAAGACCTCCAATTCTTGTGCACCAGTATTCACCATAAACGGAACCCGCTTACCATCCCGCTCTTGTTTTGCAACCTCAAAATACCCTTCTCCTTCCAACGTTACCACCCGTTTGTCCTGCCCGAAATATACCGGATACCGCAGTTTACTTTCCGCGTTCAACCAAACACGGGTTCCATCTGGTAATACCACTTGATATTGGCCGCCTTTGGGTGTCACTACCGTATTGTGGAGGGCCGCTTGCGCCAAAGCTTGTGCATCGTCATAGCGATAATAAATCGTACCGTCTTCGTCTTTAACGATAGAAAATCCCTGTTGAACGATGACCGTATCGCCTAGAATCTGTTCCAGATTAATTTCCGAGCCATCATCCAGGATAATACGGGCACGGTCGCCTCCCGGCACAATGACATCACTTACCAGGCTGTTTGCAGGTGTATGGAGAGATGACAGATTATGATATAAAAATGGCACCATCACCACCAAGGCCACAGCAGCTACGGCTACCCAAGGTTTCCTCCACCACAGCTTATGGACCGATCCGGATTCCTTCACCTTCCGACGGACACGCTCATCCAGTAAAATTTGTTGATAAATATCTGCTTTCTGCTGCAACAGGTTATCGTCCAGCAATCCATCGGGCAAGGAATCATACAGCTCTTCGAGGAATTCGATATTCTCGGGCGCAGCAAGCATCGTGCGGAGTTCCTGAATCTCCTCTCGGCTACATTTACCTTGTTGATAACGTATAATTAACGCCTTTAATTGGTGCTGTTTGCTCATTTTTTGCAGTGCTTCTATATAGATACACGCCCAGCATCAAAAAAAGTACTAGATAAAAAATAAAATTTTTATAAAAAACAGCAGAAAAAGGAGGTTATTGAGTTTAAGCCGTATAATTTTGGTGGCTGTCGCAATGTGGTTGCGCACGGTGTTTTTCGAAAGGCCAACGATATGTGCTATTTCATGATAGGATTTATCTTCCAGCTTATTCATCTGATACACGATCCGCTGTTGTTGAGGAAGTTCATTAATGACATGTTGTATCATGGCACTCAAATCCCTATCTTCTATTCTTTTCTGATTCTCGTCCGTTGATTCTTCCCAACTACTCGCACGATAGGTTTCATATTCTTCCTGATTTACCTTTTTTCGGAAATGCGATATGGCCAATCGTTTCGATACCACATACAGGTAGGGGTATATGCCTGCTGCATCTTTTAGTTGCTCTTTATGTAAAAAGAGCTGCACAAAGGATTCCTGCGTAATCTCTTCGGCGACAGCTACTTCTTTGCACAGGCGATAAACCTTTTTGATGACCATATCAAAATACACCTTATACACATATTCGAAAACATGTTCATCACCTTCCTGGAAAGACAAGAATTCTTCTTCGGTTAATGGCGGCTGTAAAGACATTTCGCTTGTATTGATTCTTTTTATTTTAAGTGCAGCTATAAATTTACCATATTTTCCTATAAATCTACGGCTTAAAAATCGATCGAAGTTAAATCTTTTAGAACGTCGTTACAAATTACCGATATTAAGTTTATGTGATATCTTTTTATCAGAACATTTTAAGATAAATTAATCTGAAATAAAAATATCTATTAACTTTGGCTAAGAAGCTACTAATCTATATTTTAAAAGCGTGCCAATACGGAATTAAAAAATCAGAGGATCGATCCTTATGCCTTAGACAAACAAAGTAAATGGTAAAAATTTTAGGATGATAAATCCGAAGAAATTAGGGACTTCGTGAAAAACAGACATATGAAAATTAAACGGATATATGAAAAACCAACGTCAAGCGATGGTTACCGCATCTTGATAGACCGGGTCTGGCCGCGTGGTGTATCTAAAGAAGAAGCTAAACTTGACGAATGGAACAAGGATATAGCGCCGTCAACGGCACTAAGAAAATGGTTCGGACACAGGCCAGAACTTTTTGACGAGTTTTCCGTTCGCTACCAAGAGGAATTACATAACAAAATCGAAGAATTGAAAAGGATAAAAGAAATTGCTAAAAAGCAAAAATTGACCCTGCTATATGGAGCCAAAAATGAACAAATAAATCACGCTGTTATACTTGAAGAAGTACTAAAGCGAACGAAATAACTGATATTTTCAGTTCATTCATTTAAAAAACCCATCCTTTTACTGATCTCTAGTACGATCGCTTAAAGAGTGCTAATAAAATTTTATATATCAACTATTTAATATTCAAAACAGAATCACTATCTTTGCAGACTTTAAAAAATTAATTTTAAACAAATTAAAAGAAAAAAACAGGTAAATGCCTACTATTCAACAATTAGTTAGAAAAGGTAGAGTAGCTCTGGAAGACAAGAGTAAGTCTCCAGCGTTGGACTCATGTCCACAGCGAAGAGGTGTGTGTACACGTGTATACACTACTACCCCTAAAAAACCAAACTCAGCAATGCGTAAAGTCGCTCGTGTACGTCTTACCAATGGTAAAGAGGTGAATGCCTATATCCCGGGAGAAGGACACAACTTACAAGAGCACTCTATCGTGTTAATTCGTGGCGGTCGTGTAAAAGACTTACCAGGTGTTCGTTACCACATTATTCGTGGTGCGCTAGATACTTCTGGTGTTAATGGTCGTAACCAACGTCGTTCTAAATACGGAACTAAGCGTCCTAAACCAGGGCAAGCTGCAGCTCCAGCAAAAGGTAAAAAATAATTAAACGGAGGGAAAGAAAATGAGAAAATCAAAACCAAAAAAGAGAATCATTTTACCTGATCCGAAGTTTAATGACGTTCAGGTAACACGTTTCGTAAACAACATGATGGTAGACGGTAAAAAATCGATCGCTTATTCCATCTTTTACGATGCAGTAGAAATAGTAGAACAAAAAACACAAGAGAATGGCTTAGAGGCTTGGAAAAAAGCATTAAACAATGTTATGCCAGCTGTTGAGGTTAAGTCTCGTCGTGTTGGGGGTGCCAATTTCCAAGTTCCGATGGAAGTACGCCCAGAGCGTAAAATCGCTTTAGGTATGAAATGGTTAATCTCCTACTCTCGCAAGCGCGGTGAAAAAACGATGCGTGAGAGATTAGCAGGAGAGATCATCTCCGCTTCGAAGGGCGAGGGTGCTGCTGTGAAGAAGAAAGAAGATACGCATAAAATGGCGGAAGCAAACAAGGCGTTCTCACACTTCAGATTCTAATATCATGAAATTGATTACACAGATATAAGGGATTACACAGATGGATATCATTGAAATCTGTGTAGTCCTTTTTTAATTGGTGTAATTTCATATAAAAACAAAATGGCAAAAGATTTAAGTTTAGTAAGAAACATCGGTATCGCTGCGCACATCGATGCCGGTAAAACGACAACAACAGAACGTATTTTATTTTATTCTGGTGTTAACCATAAATTGGGAGAAACCCACGAAGGTTCTGCTACAACCGACTGGATGGCACAAGAGCAAGAGCGTGGTATCACGATTACTTCTGCTGCTGTTACTGTATTCTGGAACTATCGCAACAAAAAATATCAAGTAAACGTTATCGATACGCCTGGCCACGTTGACTTCACCGTAGAAGTAAACCGTTCATTGCGCGTATTGGATGGATTGGTATTCTTGTTCTCTGCAGTAGATGGTGTCGAGCCTCAATCAGAAACCAACTGGCGCTTAGCTGATGGATATAAAGTACCACGCATCGGTTTCGTTAACAAAATGGACCGTTCAGGTGCTGATTTCTTGAAAGTTGTAAAACAAGTAAAAGAAATGTTAGGCTCAGAAGCAGTTGCTCTACAATTGCCAATCGGTGCTGAAGATGACTTCGAAGGTGTGGTTGACTTAATTAACAACCGTGGTATGGTATGGAACAAAGAAGATAAAGGGATGACCTTTACCGAAGTACCTATTCCAGACGATATGGTTGACGAGGTTGCAGAATACCGGGAGAAACTATTGGAAGCGGTAGCTTCTTACGACGAATCATTGATGGAGAAATTTTTTGATGATCCGAATTCATTGACAGAACGCGAAATCCTTGACGCTTTGCGTAAAGCGGTACTAGATAACGCTATTGTTCCTATGGTGTGTGGTTCATCTTTCAAAAACAAAGGTGTACAGACCATGCTTGATTTGGTTATGGAATTATTACCTTCTCCGTTGGATATCGAGGCGGTTAAAGGTACTGACCCGCGTAACGAAAATGAAATTGAGCGTAAACCATCTGAATCCGAGCCTTTCTCAGCTTTAGGATTCAAGATTGCTACTGACCCATTTGTCGGTCGTCTTTGCTTTATCCGGGCATATTCTGGTGTCTTGGAAGCAGGTTCATACGTATTGAACACGCGTTCTGGCAACAGAGAACGTATCTCCCGTATCTTCCAAATGCACGCCAACAAACAAAACCCTATCGAACGTATCAGCGCAGGTGATATCGGTGCCGTAGTTGGTTTTAAAGACATCAAAACAGGTGATACGCTTTGTGATGAAAAGAACCCTATCGTCCTAGAATCTATGGTGTTCCCTGAGCCGGTTATCGGTTTGGCAATCGAGCCTAAAACACAAGCGGATGTGGATAAATTAGGGATCGCTTTAGGTAAACTGGCAGAAGAAGACCCTACATTCGTTGTAAAATCAGACGAAGAGACAGGTCAGACGGTTATCTCGGGTATGGGCGAACTTCACTTAGATATCCTAATCGACCGTTTAAGACGTGAGTTCAAAGTCGAAGTGAACCAAGGTGCGCCACAGGTAGCTTACAAAGAATCTATCAACGGCACTACGGAACATCGTGAAGTTTACAAAAAGCAATCCGGTGGTCGCGGTAAATTTGCCGATATCAAAGTCGTTGTTTCTCCAGCAGATGAGGATTTTGATTCGACGAAATCACCTCTTCAATTCGTGAACGAAATTGTCGGCGGTGCTATTCCAAAAGAATACATTCCTTCGGTACAGAAAGGATTTGACGTATCGATGAGCAATGGCGTACTGGCAGGTTATCCCCTATCAGGCATGAAAGTTCGTTTGATTGACGGTTCCTTCCATGCGGTTGACTCCGACTCCTTGTCATTCGAATTGGCCGCTAAAATGGCTTACCGTAATGCCTTACCTAAATGTTCTCCTGTATTGATGGAACCTATCATGAAGATAGAAGTATTGACTCCGGAAGAGAACATGGGTGATGTCATGGGTGACTTGAACCGTCGTCGTGGTCAAATGCAAGGTTTGGATACACGTGGTGGTGCACAGGTTATCAAAGCACATGTTCCACTATCAGAAATGTTCGGTTATGTAACACAATTACGTACCATCACTTCCGGCCGTGCAACATCGACCATGGAATTTGATCACTATGCTGAGGCTCCACGCAACGTCCAAGAAGAGATTGTTGCGAAGTCTAAAGGTAAGATCAAAGATATCGAAGATTAAGACAATTAACCCGCCTCTGGTTGTTAATAGCTCTAACCAGAGGCATCTTTAAAATTAAATATAACATGAGCCAAAGAATCAGAATTAAATTGAAATCGTACGATTATAACTTGGTTGACAAGTCGGCTGAGAAAATCGTAAAAACAGTAAAACCTACAGGTGCAGTTGTCAGTGGTCCTATTCCATTGCCTACAGAGAAAAAGATCTATACGGTTTTACGTTCACCACACGTTAACAAGAAAGCACGTGAGCAATTCCAATTGTGTGCGTACAAAAGATTGTTGGATATCTATTCTTCCAACTCTAAAACTGTTGACGCCTTGATGAAACTTGAATTGCCTTCGGGCGTTGAAGTGGAAATCAAAGTGTGATAGATTTCAATGGAAGATCAAAGAAAAAGGCTACCCAATTAATTGAGTAGCCTTTTTTGTTTTCTACACTTCGTGCTCTCCTAGAACTCGTAGCCTACCCCAACCGAAAAGACACGGTTGTTAGAGGTTATACCATCGACGTTGCTCAAGTTTCCGAGACCCAATCCATAACCACCATTGATTAGGAAGCCATTGTTCAGCTTATAACCTAACAAGAAATTGAACCCCCAATCAAAACGTTTCATCTCGTCTGCATTGGAACCGAATTCGATATCCATGGATTCGTCCCCCCCTTTTACTTTGCCAGAAAGCCCCAAACCAGCATATGGACCTGCACCAACGAATACCGAACCGGTGTATCCCGTAGGGATATAATACACAGCATTCACAGGCACTTCTAGATACATGAGGTTGGTCGTAACATCTGCTCCGAGAACATCCGCTTTTCCGCCTTTACCCTGCAAAGACACGCCCGGTTGAATCGCGAAATTCGTTGCGGCGGGAATACTTGCATATCCTGTAACATGAAAATTCGTAGACGTCCCACTCGATTCGGATTCTCCATTTCCCGATGAGGTTATCTTCGGAAAGTTTAACCCTGCCTTCACACCCCAAGACGTTTGAGCTTGTGCTCCTGCAGCTAATAAAAATGCTGCTCCTAATGAAAGTAAAATCTTTTTCATACTCTTCAAATTTGTTTTAACGATCTAGGTAATACAATATTCAGACCAAAAACGAAACAACAAAACAACAAACTAATAAAAAACTATGTATCAACCAGTTATCTATTATATTTTCATCTCACCAATTTTAAATTTTCATTTTATTGGATATATCAAAAGTAAGTTTTATTTTTGCATTCCCTCGAACGGGATAAAGGGTCGGATGGCCGAGTGGCTAGGCTGAGGTCTGCAAAACCTCCTACAGCGGTTCGAATCCGCTTCCGACCTCGTTTTTAAAGACAAAAAATTTGAACCATGGGAGTTACACGTTTAAAAAGAAAAGATAGAAGAAACAAAACTACTTCACGTATGGAAGTACAGTTTTTGAGTTTAGGCCGCAATGTTGAGTTAGGCTCAAGAAGCAAAATGTCAGAAAAAAGCCAAATTGCAAAGAACAACGCTGTTTTGGATAAATTAGCAGCAGAAGCGAAATAAACGTTTCAAATGTTCATAAAATATAGGGAGAATCCTTTGGATTCTCCTTTTTATTTTGACTAAGATCTATAATAATATAAGCCCCTCTTCTCGCATTGCTATCCAAAACCCTGTTGGGATATCTTTTATAGCCATTGTCGCATTATTGTGAACTTTTTCAGGTTTCGTCGTATTTAGCGCCACACTGCGAATCCCAGCAATATTAAATCCAAAGTTAAAACAGGCTTCGGCCGGTAATATGTCAAACTGAGCGCACAGTGCCCAAAATTTATCCCGCCAAACGTATAGTGCTTTTCCCTCTTCCGTATCTTTATCAATACGCTGATAGTTAAAATAATCGCTTCCTACCAAAAAACCACCGTTAAATACTGCGGAGTTAATGACCGAGATTCCCTTTCTTCCTAATTCCTCAATAAAGTCGATAAGTTCTTTCGGATGACTGTATACCGTTAAGCTGTTAGCGATCATCACCCAATCTAACGGCACGTCACCTGCTATCCGCTGGATTATCTTCCAGTCTTTCGCACCAACTCCTATTCCCAAGACCTTCCCTTCCATCTTTAATTCGGCCAAAGCACGATAAGCCTCCAAAACATCTCGGTAACGCTCTTCCTCTTCTTCTACACTGCCCGCATTAGCTATATATTCATCGGGGTCGTGAACCGAAACCAATTGTGCCGTATAATCATCCAATAATGTATTTCCTTGATGAAAACAGGCTAAAATACCCTCATAGCTTATCTTCTGCACCGCGTCGTTGTTTAATCCTTTCCATACCTCGGGTTCGAATGTAGGTTCTGGCGTCGTTAGAGGCACCTGATACCAACCCAGTTTATTACTGATCAACACTTCAGAAGGTGCAACCCCCAACTGGCTTAAACTCTTTCCTATTGATTCCAAAGAAAGACCCGCTCCATACTTTCCTGCGGTGTCAAATACCGCTTTTCCAGGCGCATGCTTTATACATTCCCGGACAATCGCTAATTTTTCTTCAAAAGGCAGTTCTATATATAAATTCCCCAGCCCACTTGTTCCGAATACAATGGCAGGTAATTGGTCCTGTAAATTTGCGTGTCTATTGCTGTTTTCCATTATTTTTTTACTTGATCGAATGAATGGATGCAAAATATGCATAATTACGCTAAACCAATAATCTGTATATAATTATGTATGCGTAAAATGAGATTTCTCGTTCAATATTTCTTCGTCCGTTAAATCCAGTCGTAGCGGCGTAATCGAAACCATATCATGTTCCACCGCCCACCGATCAGTTCCTTCTTCCGCCGGCTCCAATGGGGTCACCGTAAACCAATAGTGTTTTCGACCCATTGGATCCGTTCCCGGCACGATCGTACCGTCATATAATCGGACAGACTGCCTTGTCCATACAATATCCGTAGGATCCGGAGGAAAATTAACATTATATAGTGCGAGTTCATCATTTTTCAACAAGAGCGCTAATGTCTTCGATACATAGGCCTCTAGATGTTCAAAATCTGGTTCGTCCTTTCCAACAGGTGTACTCAGGGCTATTCCCTTCACACCAAACAGCACCGCTTGTTTTGCCGCAGCTAACGTTCCCGAATGCCACATTGAATTTCCCAGATTGGGGCCCATATTAATTCCAGATAAAACCACATCCACATTTTTCCATAAGTGCATTCCCATGGCTACACAATCGGCCGGTGTTCCGTTTACGCGATGCGCCTCTATATCCGGAAACTCAATCGGGGATTTTTTATAGCCTAATGGTCTTGAATGTGTTACGGCATGTCCCATAGAAGACTGTTCCACATCCGGTGCAACAACCCTCACTTCCCCAAAATTCTTTGCTACCCTCGCTAAAGCTGCAATCCCCGGGCTATATATGCCGTCATCATTCGTCACTAAAATTCTCATAACATCTTCGTATTTATTTTCTTAGTTTAACAACAATTTCCCCTATCAAAATGTTCTCTTACTAAAGTAAACATGAAGCAGGTAATCTTATTACATAACCCCAACGCGGGCGACGAAGATCACTTTAAGTCAGATCTTATCCAAGCGATCGAAAACGAAGGATACCGGTGCACCTATTTTTCAATCAAAAAAGATGAGCACTGGAAAGAACAACTTGCTCGTGCAGATTTAGCTGTCGTAGCAGGGGGTGACGGGACGGTGCGAAAAGTCGTCAAAGAGCTTGTCCAAAGAGGCCCATTGAATAAAAGAATAACGCTAGCGCTACTACCCATGGGTACAGCAAACAACCTGTCCAAGGCATTACTCCTCGATAAAGAAGCTAATTTTGACAGCCATATCAGGGCTTGGAAATGCAGCAAACGTCAGCGATTTGATGTCGGCATGCTTGAATACGACAGTATCTCTAATTTTTTTATAGAAAGTGTAGGGTATGGCCTATTTCCGACGCTCATCCAAAAAATGGATATGGCAGACATCGGCCCGTTGGAAACGACGGAAGAGCAGCTACAATTAGCCCAGGAAGAACTCTATCAAATTATACTAACCGCAGAAGCACATCGGTACACCATTCACGCCGATAGCAAAAGTTATGAAGAGAACTATCTGCTATTAGAAGTCATGAATATTCCGTCCATCGGTCCCAATCTTATGCTAGCCCCCGCATCCCAAATAGATGATGGTTATCTGGATGTCGTGATGATTACCGAAAAAGAACGAGATGCATTTGCATTACATATCAAAAAAATTATTGATCAGGAAAAAACGTCTTTTGATTTTCAAACGCTACGAGCGAAAAAGATTAACATACAATCCGCGAATAAGAACATCCATATCGACGACAGGAATGTATCTATAGCCAATGACCTGCTCACTATCACCGTACAGGAACATATCTTGAATTTTCTCAAATAAGAAACAACCGTTTAAGCAGGCAAACAAATACCGACAATAGTAAACTTCAAACTGTATTATTGGCACGATAAATATCCATTTTTGGCAGATGAAGATTATAAAAACCAAAAATATGTCAGTAATCTGTCAATTATGACAAGCCTATAAATTAGTTCTCCAAATATTATGTTAAGAGGTGTTAAATTCACACTATGTACATACGAAAGGCATAAGAATTGATGTTATAATAGTACTTCATAATTTAGGTTTATAATTGGTTAGTTAGTTAAAAATCCTAAGGTTCCCCGCCTTAGGATTTTTTATAGGCAGCTTAGCAAAACAATTCCGTTCGATCCCGCGTACTCTAATAAAGATATATGGAAACAATAATTGGAATTTTAGCCGGCGTATTCACCTCTGTTTCAATGTTACCACAACTGATAAAAGTTCTCAAGGAAAAAGACGTGGAAAATCTCTCCCCCTATATGATTGCTATCCTGGTAACGGGTGTATCCTTGTGGGTGATTTACGGTATGATACTTCAAGAATGGCCTATTATCCTATCGAATGCATTCTCCGTCCTCGTCAACATAACCCTACTAACCTGTTATTTTTTCTTTAAAAAAACGTAGAATACGATAACGGCGAACCTGTAATCACATATACGGCATATCGCGGAAACGCACGTATATAATCACGCAATCACGTGTTAATCCTTTTAAACATTAAGGTAAATGGACTGTTCAATAATAAAATGAATGATGAAATTGACTAAAACAACAAAATAAACGGGATGAAAACAGATCATAAAACAACGTTTGGAAAGAAATTCCAATATATAGCAGCTACGGTTCCCCTTATTCCAGGAGACAAAAAAGAAAAATTTGGGGAAGCAGAAAATCAAGAAATTAACAAAGACTCCGTTATAGGTGGAGCAGATGATGTACATCGTGAAAATCCGACGGATGATCTGCGGGATTCCGACCTTGTTGATGCAGAACCTCTTCAAGAGGATATCGATCGTGCTACAGATGGAAACGAACAAACAGACAAGGATGACGAGAGAAAAGAACAGCATCCCCCCTCCGATTCGGAAGAGCAAAATCTGGACATAAGCAATCTTGAGGATAGCGAGGATATTATAGATGAGCATTAATTTTTAAGATGTATATCAAAAATAGAGGCATATGGAAAAGAATATTCCGAAGCAAGTAGAGGGTAAATCCCTAGACTGTTTCAAAACGGTAGATCTACCTTCTCTTGAGGAGGCCACAACATTTTTTAAACATATTAAAAGGAAGTTAATTGACGTCAACCATTGGAATGAAATCACGAAAGCCCCTTCCGCCACCTTTACCATCGTGGATGCTTCCGGTCATACGATAGAGCGACCTGTAAAAAAACACGATTATATCCGTATCGATATTCCCGGCCCAGGGCTTCCTTCAGCCAAAGGATATGACTGGGTACATGTAGAAGATATCACGGAGACAGCAAATGCCGAGGGTGCCGATATTATTTTGACATTAAGGCCTTGTGCCGATCCGACACAGGAGGACACGGATACAGCACATTTCTTTAAGCGCCTAGCTACTTCGTCTATTCTCGTAGAACAAAAAGGCAGGCATATTTCGCTACATTATGCTGGTCGTAATGAAATTATCAATACCGATAATGCATCTATGCTAGACAACTTACGCAATTTTATGGTCGGTTTAGGAGCAAAAATGGGCGCATCGTTTCCACAATGGAAAGCATTGATTGAAGGACTTGGTGATGCTGATAATCATTAGTGCATACTTCATCAACTATTTCCCATGTCGATTGTTGTATTATAAAAAATAAAGAATCCTTCACGAAAACAGCATGGGCAAAACAATCTCTAAAACGTTACAAGTAACCTTCACCCTTGTTTTAATTGTTATTATCTTATATTATGGAAAAGATGTATTAGCGCCGTTGGCCATTGCCGGCATTTTATCTATGCTGTTTGTTTCACCTTCTCTCTGGATGGAAAAGAAGGGGGTACCGCGATGGGCAAGTACACTGATTGCAGTCGGTATTCTTGTCATGTGTATTGCTGGAATCGGTTTCCTATTGAGTTGGCAGTTACAAAACTTTGCCGAACAAATCAGCTCTTTAAAACAAAACCTGTCACAAATGCTTTCCAATTTACAACACTGGATACAAGATCGATTCGACATTGATCAGGCGAAACAACGAGCCATAACGGAAACGCAAATGAAAGATCAGTCGACAGAGCGTTCTTCGGTCACTCAGCTCGCATCCGTATTTTTTGGCCTGCTGGTGGATTTCATCTTAGTAATAGTTTATACCTACCTTCTACTCTTTTACCGCTCTCGACTCAAAAACTTCCTGCTTAAACTAACCGCTCCCAAAGACCAGGAGAAGGCCATGGAAATCGTAGATTCAGTTAGTCAAGTAGCAGCCAACTATATGACTGGACTTGCAAAGATGATTGTTGTACTATGGATTCTCTATGGTGTGGGATTTACAGCCATTGGCGTAGAAAATGCATTATTTTTTGCGGTAATATGTGGATTATTAGAGCTGATTCCTTTCATAGGAAACTTAACGGGCACAGCGATAACCGTGTTAGGCGTGACGGCTCAAGGTGGAGAAACCAATATGATTTTAGGCGTTATATTGATATATGGCGTTGTTCAGTTTGTTCAAACCTACCTGCTCGAGCCCTTAATTGTGGGAAGTGAGGTTCATATCAATCCATTGTTTACCATATTTAGCTTAGTGGCCGCCGAAGCGGTATGGGGAATCCCGGGCATGATTCTCGCTATTCCACTTACAGGGATGATCAAGATTATATGTGACCGTATACCGCGATTGCAGCCTTACGGCTACTTAATCGGTAGCGATAAAAAAACAAAATCACTTTGGAAACGTAAGTTTTTCTGATTTTTTTGAACTGGATAATTCTTTCGTTGTTCTTCCAATAGAAGATTGTTCTAATGTAAAATTTAAAAAGACAAGTGTTATGGGAAAATTGAGCGGAAAAAGAATCGCTATATTGACAGAGGATGGCTTCGAACAAGTCGAGCTGACAAGTCCGAAAGAAGCGTTGAAAACGGAAGGTGCGCAAGTGGATATCGTCTCGCCCCGAGAAAAGGTTGTACGATCGAAAAAAGGCGACGATTGGGATAAAGAATATCCGGTGGACATACCGTTAAATCAAGCAAGAGTAAATGATTATGATGGCTTACTGATTCCGGGAGGCGTAATCAACCCAGATAAATTACGCACAAATGAAAGAGCACTTTCTTTCGTACGTGATTTCTTTGCGGCGGGCAAACCAGTTGCAGCCATCTGTCATGGCCCCCAAGTATTGATTGATGCAGAGGTGGTGGAAGGTCGAAAACTCACTTCAGTCGCAGCAATTAAAAGAGATTTAATGAATGCCAAAGCAAAGTGGGAAGACACGCAAGTGGTAACGGATCAGGGGTTGGTTACGAGTCGGACGCCGGACGATCTCCCCGCTTTTAACAAAAAAATTGTCGAAGAATATGCGGAAGGACGACATGCTGGACAGCACGTCTAACACGATAATAATAACTATTTCTTAACGCAAATACAACAAAAAGGAGAACGTCCAATGTTCTCTTTTTTGTTTTTAATCTTTAGCTTTGCTAAAAAATTGAACGGTATGAAAGCTAACACACCTACCTTCAAAGACAGCATGACTATCTTTTGGAAACAGATACGAAATGAATAAATAATAATTTGCATATGAAACATGCTGCGTTGTGGTGCGCTTTGCTTTCTGTTGTGTTATCGTTGTCCACCTGTAAAACACAACTTCAGCACGAGGTAAAAAAACGTCAATATTATCAGATCGACTCCTCCATCGTCGCTGATAGCCGTATTATCGACCATTACACCCCTTATAAACAGAAATTAGATGCCGAAATGAACCGTGTGATCGGTATTTCGGACCAATATCTTACCCATAGCCGTGCTTCGGAAAGCCTGATGGGTAACTTTTTTGCAGATGCATTATTATGGAAAGGCAAACAACTCGATCCGGATGTGCAGGCTAGTTTCTCCACCAAAGGGGGGATCCGCGCCGAGCTCAAAGCAGGCGATATCACTATTGGCAGCATGTTCCAAATTATGCCGTTTGAAAACGTCGTGTCCATTTTAACACTTCATGGAGCAGATATGTTGCGTTGGGCCGACTATATGGCAAAAACAGGAGGACAACCCGCTGGCGGAATCAAATTAGTGGTAAAAGACGACAAGGTAGTAGAGTTCTTAGTACAGGGTAAACCAGTTGACCCAGATGCCAAGTATAAGCTCGTTACATATGACTATTTGGCAAACGGAGGAGATTACGTAACCTGTTTTGACGACGTTATCGCACGTCAGGACTATAAGCAGCTCATCCGTGAAACATTGATAGAATATGTTTCAGATTTAACAAAACAAGGCAAACACATTCAAGCGCAACTAGATGGAAGAGTCCAAATCACTAAATAAAAGTAGAAGAGATTTTATCAGGCAGTCCCTCCTCTTGGGTACTGCCGCCACGCTCGGCTCCTTACCTTTTAGCGCCATAGCTGCTGCCAAAACGAAACGTTTAACGATCCTGCATACCAACGACGTCCACAGTCACATCGAACCCTTTCCCATGGATGGCTCTCGCAACCAGGGTTTAGGCGGTGTTGCCCGAAGAAGTGCGTTAATCAACAGGATTCGGCAGGAAGAAAAAAGCGTCTTGTTGTTAGATTCCGGCGATATGTTCCAAGGCACACCCTATTTCAATATGTTTGGTGGAAAAGTAGAGTTGGAACTGATGTCTAAACTGGGATATGAAGCTGGTACCTTTGGCAACCATGAATTTGACAATGGTTTAGAAGGGTTAGCAAAGCACCTGAATAAAGCCCATTTCCCCTTTCTGACAGCGAATTACGACTTTACAGGCACCGTTTTGGAAAATCGCACAAAGGCGTATCATGTGATCAAAAAAAATGGTCTACGGATAGGTCTCACTGGAGTCGGCATTGACGTAACGGGATTGGTAGACCCCAACAACCATAAAGGCATGGCTTACCTTGATCCCATTCCTGTGGTGAACCGCATCGCCAAAATGCTGAAAGAAGATAAAAAATGTGATCTGGTCATTTGTCTCTCCCATTTAGGCTACAAATACGAAGATAATCAAGTGGATGACCTGAAACTGGCTGCTGCTTGTCGACATGTCGACATTATATTGGGCGGGCATACGCACACATTTCTCCATGAGCCTACGCGCGTGCGTAATCTGGATGGCAGGGAAGTATGGGTAAACCAAATGGGATTTGCCGGCATACGTCTCGGGCGTCTGGATGTTGTTTTCAATCAAGCTACCGGAGCGAAGAACATAATGGCACAACATTATACGATCGGCATGAACGAAAACCAATTGGTGTAAAAAAGCAAAGCGTATGTAGGCTTTGCCATCATCATTAGATTTTAAAGTTTAACAATATGTACGTGCGGGGAATATAAAAAAGGAGAGCTGCAAAAATTTACAGCTCTCCTTAAAACGTCTTTCGCAACAAGCAGACTAAAAACTGTAAGTCAGTCCTGCATTCCACGTGGTACCTAGACCATAAAAATACCCAAATCCGTCTTTTCTGGAGAAATATTCTTCATCAAGAAGATTTTTGACATTCCCCCTGAACTTAACATGTTGACCATTTTTTAAGTTAAAGGTATAGCTTAACCCGAAATCTACAATACTATAATTATCTAGTTTTTCCGATTGATACACTTCATTCTCCAATGCCGATTCAATAACATCTTCTATGTCCACGTTACCATAAAGTCTAGCATAATGATTGAAGTCTGCATCGATAGAAAAATGAGGCAATATATAATACTTTGCTCCTAAACCAACGGCTGTTTGCGCTGCGTTACCCACACGAACACCGGTCAAGTCTTGTCCGTCTTCATCTTCAAAAATAATATTAAAGGAGTCATTATCACGTACGCGATAAGGTGATTGTCCATCATATTTCCAGTCTCCAATAGACCCATAACCTCTCAGCGTCAGCGTTGGAAGAATTTTGGCATCAACATCCAACTCCAATCCTTTGTGTAATTGACCAACGCCAGTAAACAGATAAGTTACATCATCATATTCTGTTCCGTCTACTTTATAAGAATCAGAAGAATAAGCGGTGAAACGATTATCCCACTTCGTATAGTATGCATTAAGGTTCAAACGGAAAATTGAATTATCAAATTTATATCCAGCCTCGAGCCCGAAAATTTCTTCATTATCTACCGCCGGATCTGCTAGATCTACCGTGTTAGATACAAACATATTATCTAGGAATGGCTGGCGGGAATACTGACCTATGTTTGCAAAAAATGTATGCTCGTCATTGAAGCTGTAAGCCGCTCCCCCTTTGATGTTGTAACCAAATTTCTTTTCAAAATCAGACTTAGCTTCTCCGACATAATTCCAACGGTCTATCTTCTGATAAGATTGATTCGATATCGATCCTTGAATAAAAGCTGTAAAGCTGTCACTACTGTACTCTGCTTGTCCGAATAACCCTTGGTAGTTAATCTTTTCGGAATTATCATATCCTACACGCTCATCAACTTTTGCACTCTTAAACAACGCCGACCACGGATTAGTGGAAAAGGTTTTGGAAACTGCATAGTCAGCTGAACGATTAACATTGTAATCCTCCGAACCGGCTCTCCGCCCTTTTGTCCCCAAAAGATTTATAAGCTGTTGAAAATGATCACCTTCATAAAAACGTAAATCCGTTCCGACATTAAATGACCAATTCTTTTTCGTATCAAAAGTATAGTTTGTCACTAAACCGTACCAAAAATGGTTATTAGCCGAAGCTCTTAAAACTGTTCCGTTATTTCCATTGGATATACCGCCTGGCAATCCAGCATTTAATTCAGCCAACACATCCCAATTCGTTGTTCCGTTTTCCGCGGAGAAACCATTAGGCGTATATCCAGGACCGTTCCCTAGAAGTCCTGTTCCTCCACCCTTTCCGATCGAGGCATAAATTACGGTAGATAAGGAAGATTTTTCGCTTATTGTCCAGTCCCAATTCAAGTTGCTCACCGGTTTGTGATAGTAATTGCGGCGTTGGGAAAGACCATCGCCTTGATACCACCCGTAATTTGAATTCCCTTTCTCTCCGGTAATATCGAACCCAGGCGTACCAAGAACTCCGTTATCTCGGTAAAAAGATTCCAACGGTTTCGAATAGTTTTGATCATGCCATTGCGGCGAGCCCAAAACCATGAAGTTAAAATTATGATTGTCATTTGGTTTAAAACCAACAGAAACAAAATAGTTCTGCCCCGCACCGGCTGTACCGATCGCATATTTGCGATCACCTCTCCAGCCATCAAGCATAAATGATACGCCCCACTTGCCCTGTAACCCGGTGTTATATCCAATCGTTGCTTTGGCATAACCATCGTTACCGGTTGTCATTCTTACATATCCTCCTTTTTGCATCTCTGTAGCTTTTGTTACAATATTCACCGTTCCCCCTACAGAAGAAATGGCCAATTTAGATGAACCTAGCCCCCTTTGAATCTGGATAAAACTGGCTATATCCGTCATTCCTGCCCAGTTTGACCAGTACATATTTCCGTCTTCCATTCCGTTGATAGGTTGTCCGTTCAAAAGGAAGGCAGTATTTGATTGATCAAATCCACGAACATACATTTTAGAATCACCAAAACCACCAGCTTGATCTGCGACATACACCGAGGGTGTATTTTTCATCACCTCGGGAAATTCGACGTTACCCAAACCTTTTTCTTGAATTTCTAAAGGTGTTATTGTCGACGCCGCAATCGGAGTTTTTCTATCGGCAATGTCAATCACCCCTTTCCCCACGACAACTACTTCACCCAAATTTTGTGAATTATCTGTATTCAGGATGATAGTTCCCAAATCAGCACCATTTTCGGAAAAGTTTATTTCATATGGAAGAAAACCGAGAAACCGAATCACGAGGGTACCTGCTTCGACAGGAGAGTTTAACGAGAAAGCACCATTGCCATCGGTAGACGTACCAACTGTTGTCCCTTGAATGGTTAAAGAAGCGCCAACAATTGGTTCCTTACCATCTGTAATGACTCCTCTTAATACCGTTTGTGCAGAAACAGCATTACAAAGGAATACCAGCATGAAAATCACTGATAATCGAGTAGAGATTTTTTTCATAATCAACTTTTAGTTTGTTGCTTGTTTTAAAAATTAACAGTGCAAAGTTATATATATAAAAGGATCACTTTCAGCACTTAACACAAACTTAATGCGGAATATATGAAATACACCTACCAATTATTCGTTTAACAATAAAATAACATAAATTATATTCTGATTCAACATCTCATCAAGCCGGGCAATGTAACATTTGGAGAAAACGTTAACCAGCACCGGCGGGCTGATTTATTGCGGTGCAATCTATTAAAGAAATCTATCGCTCGATAAGCTCTTTTGCATGCTGCAAAGCAGAAACTCCGGGATTGGCCCCGCTGAGCATTTGCGCGACTTCCAGAACGCGGTCTTGTTTAGCCAGCAGCGTAATATCGGTTTTGGTTTTATTTCCCTCGTCTTCCTTAAACACCTTGAAGTGGGCTTGGCCTTTTGACGCTATCTGAGGCAAGTGCGTAATAGCAAGTACTTGCATATTTCCAGCCAAACGTTCCATAATTTCCCCTACTTTTAACGCCACTTCACCAGAAATACCGGTATCTATCTCATCAAATATAATGGTCGGCAATGCAGACGTTTGGGCCACGAGCGATTTGACCGCGAGCATGACTCGGGAGAGTTCCCCTCCGGATGCGACACGGTGTATAGATTGCAGCGGTTGCCCTTTATTCGCCGAAAAAAGAAATCGGACATCATCCGCACCGGTTGTTTTATATTTATCAATCTCTAATAAAGAAAGTTCTATTTTTAGCTGGGCATTCGGCATCCCCACCTCTGCTAATACCGCTTGTACATAGTGCTCTACCTGTTTGATCGCCTGTTGCCGGGCATCATGTAAGCGTTTCCCTGCCTGTTCTAGCGCATGCAAACATTTGGCTACTTCCTGCTCTAAAGCCACCAATTGTTCACCTTGATTAGCCACCACCAAAATCTTTTGCTCCAGCTCATCTCGCAGCATGAGAAGTTCCGAAAGAGAATCTACCCGATGCTTTTTTTGCAGATTATACAATAGACTCAGTCGTTCATTGACCTCTACTAACCGGCCTTCATCCATAAACACGTCCTGTTCCTTAGCACTGACCTCGTCCGCGATATCTTTCACTTCAATCAACGCGCTTTGCAAGCGTTCCGCCAATTCCTCTGCCGATGGCATAAAACGCTGTATAGATTGGAGTTGTTGTAACGATTCTTTTAAAGAAAACGTAGCCGATTGCTCGCTCTCACGCAACAATAGATTTGCACGCATCAGTGCCCTTTTTATCTCCTCAGCATTCTCCAACTGGCTGAGTTCGGCTTCGAGCTTTTCCTGCTCGCCTTCCGCTAAATGCGCTTGATCCAATTCATCAAACTGAAACTGGTTAAAGTCCAGTTCCGCATTCGCCACTGCAATATCTTCACGTAAACGGTTTAACGAATCTTCCTGTAGCTTGTATTGTGCTAGATTTTGCTTATAATCGTGTAGAATTGTCTGATTCTTTGCTACGTTATCCAATATCATCAATTGAAAACGTTCGGTGTTCAATTGCAACGTAGCATGCTGTGAATGGATATCTATCAACTGTTCGCCTAACAACCTCAGGACATGGAGGGTGACGGGAGAGTCGTTCACAAACGCGCGTGACTTCCCGTCAACCGCTATCTCCCGACGAATAATGGTTTCATCGTCGTATTCTAAATCATTTTCTTGAAAAAAGTCTTGCAGGCTATAGGTATTTATCTTAAAAAATCCTTCTATAACACATTTTTGGTCTTCCCGAAAAAAATGCTTCCCCTCTACACGATTCCCTAATATAAGGCCTAACGCCCCCATCATAATGGATTTTCCCGCTCCAGTTTCTCCGGTAATTATATTAAGTCCGGCATTAAATTGAATATCCAAATTTTCAATTAACGCATAATTCTTAATAAAAAGTCTATTCAGCATGGCTTCTCGTTCGTGCTATCAAATGTAAGACCAAATATTCTTTTATCCAAATACGCAGGCCGTCCATCCATCTTGTCAAGGTTCTTCATTAGGTGTAACCAAAGATCAAAGAAATAGCGGAATCCTATGCTTCGTCATTGAATCGCAGATATTCGTTTTATCATAAAAAAGCGTATCACCCAAGAACTACCGTTGGTCATCAGAAGGCACGAAAAGAACGGCGTTTGCAGCGACGATTCCGTTTGCACCTTTCGTACTGATTTCTACAAAAGCAGATTCACCACCCTGAACAACGACAGCACTTCCCAAAGGCACCCACGTACTGGATGTTTGTCCTTTTATTTCCACCTGCGACAAATCCATTTGTTTTTCATTGGAAGTCTTGCCGTCAAAAATGGTATAGGTAAACAGTGGTGAACTTTTAGCGGATTTCGGAAAATAGGTATACACGTTGTAGTTGCCGGCGGGCAACGATGCTGCAGTAAATTTAGCTGTACTTTGTCCATCCTTGCTATTCGCCTCTAGGTAGCTACGTCCGTAACCATCGCCAGTACCCTGATTCCAATCTCCGGTAAACTGTACTGCATCCACATCGGAACTAGTGATCAGTATATCTGACTGCCGCTTGTCGGCTTTGGGATTCGCGGCCAATACTTCTTTTATCTCCGAGACATCCACCGATTGCACATCAATGCGCTGGTCGATTGCGACGCAAGCTGCCACCGCAGCAGACTGCCCTAGCACCATGAATACCGGTTCCATTCGTATCGAACCAAAAGCAATATGGCTAGCCGACAGACAGACGGGCACCAATAGATTCGTAACCTCATTGCGCTTGGGCACGATTGCACGGTAGGAAATCGGAAATGGAGGAAAACCACCAACTTCCACATTACCTTCGTTCTTCACCATGCCATTCACCACCAACCGATCGCAGTTGTGTGAATCCATCGTATAAGCGGCATAACCCACTTCATCGGTTACCACTTCGTTACCTTGGCAATGATGCTGCGTCATCACCAGCTCCCCGACCATCCGTCGAGCTTCGCGGATATAGAGCTGCGGACTCCAGTGGCCATCGTTTACATATTCATCTTTGGGATAACCCCATTTTTGCATTTCTGCGCGGATAAATGCGGGAACTGACGGATCATTGCCCACAAAATAAAGCAACCCTTTGGTATAGTCTTCATGGGCTTTGATAATTTCCTGCCTATGTGTGTAATTCGCTTCGGGGTAGTCCCAATTCATGCCAATCATATCAGTCGAAAAACCATTGCGGTTGTTGATATCGGTTTTTCCGTTTGGCATCGGACTCCAGATGAATACGTCATTCAATCCTTTCCAGGGTTGGATTTCCTTCTGTCTCTTCAACAGCTCATACCGGGAAGGATCGTAGTTATCCGGTTCGGTAATTGGAATACGGTTTTCGGGCTCGTTAGTGAGCGTGATACGGTAGTTGTAGGCCTGTACTTTTTTATCGCCTGTACCATCGGCAAGCAGCTCGCCATTGCGGATTCCCCATAACAGCCCGCTGCTGGAGTCACCGCGCTTTACATACGGGTCTATCCCATTCGGAAACTGGTGCCCATCCATTAATTGTACTCCATTTAGTGTTTCGTCGTACACCCTGTTGTCTTCCCGGCCCACATGGTACGATACACCCGCTGCGGCAAACAGGTCTCCCTCATACGTACAATCCATATAAATTTTCGCTTTTACCGTCAGTGCGGGGTTCTCCGGGTTTTCAGTCGAACGGAAATGGGCTTGTGTGATGTTGGTACCAACCTTCTCCACATCCAGTAGCAATTGCCCGAATTTCACCTCGGCATCACAATCTTCCATGTACTGGTTAAAAATTGCTTCTGCCACTTTCGGTTCAAAAATCCACTGTTCAAACGCGTTATAGTGTTTTCCGATTTTTCGGTAAAAATCCAACGCTAAACCGCTTACTACATACTTGTTTCCGATATCAGTATGGCCTAGTCCGCCCGAGCTCAACCCACCCAACCTGTGGCCGGGATCAATAAGAATAACAGACTTTCCTGCCTTAGCTGCTGTATAAGCAGCAACTACACCAGACGAGGTACCACCGTAGATACAGATATCGTATTCCTTTGTTTGGGATTGGACGCCGTATGCCCAACAAAAAAAAAGCGTAGCGGCAAATAATATTTTGAATTTCATGATCATCTATCAATTATGAATTAAAAAAAAAGAACGAGTTATACGTGCAATATTTAATAGCCGGGATTTTGGTTTTCTTGACCGATCGCCGGATTATTGTTAATTTCATTTTCCGGGATGGGATAGAGCATCCGCTCGTCAATCAACGTTTTGCCAATTGCAGCAAATGCTTCTTTAGCTTCCCCTGTGCGTTTCAAATCCCACCAACGGCGGCGCTCGATCAAGAATTCATACGCCCGCTCCCGCATGATTGCGTCAATGAAAGCTTCCTCACCCATACCGGACGGATAATCCACCGGCGAAACCACGTTGGAATTGTATCCGTAAGCTCTACGTTTAATCATATTCAACCGTTCCAATGCCAATGTGGAAGGGCCGCCATCAGCGCGGCAGCTGGCCTCGGCATAGAACAGCAACGCTTCGGCATAGCGATAAATCGGCACGCTGTAGGTTCGGAGTCCACTGTTATCCGTAATGAATTTTTTAAATAGTACAGGAGTCGTTGCAGGAAGGGGCACCCAATCACCACTTGTATTTTGGATTTCCGTATACAAGTTGAAGGGTTTGCGTAAGTCGTCGTCATCCCACTCCTCGCCGATCATGGAATTCATATTAGGTATCCAAGCAAAATAACCCGTACTACTGTAGTTGTACGGCAAATTATTTCCCATGTGCAAAAAGTTGGTGATTTCTGATTGTGAAATATCCGAATGATGCACGGACATAATGTCCTCCGAACTCGTGTTCGCTGCAAAAATATGGTAGAAATCATCCGGTTTCTGCACAGATACTAACGTATACTGTCCATTCGTAATGACGTCCTCTGCTTTGACTGCCGCAGCCTCCCAGTCACCAATAGTCAGGTATACGTGTGCCAACAACATCTTTGCCGCCGATTGTGAGGCCTGGCCAGTCTCCTGACCGACGTTTGGAAGCAGACCTATTTCTGCAGCCTCCGCGTCGGCAATGATCAGATCGTACACTTCATTTTCCGGCATTCTTGGTGATTCCAAACCCGATAAATCTGTGCTTTCTGATGTTTTGATCGGAACAGCCCCCCACCCCCTTACTAGCTCGAAATAGGCGAGTGCGCGAAGAAAATGGGCTTCTGCTAAAATTCGGGTACGTGCAGTCTCACTGATGTCGGTAATCGATGGCACATTAGCTAAAACCGCGTTAGCACGATTGATGCTTTGGTATAGCCTGAACCAATGGTTTGCTGTACGCCCGATATTCTGCTGGTCCAGCAATTGATCCATATTTGAAATGGGAGCTTGTGATCCACGGCCCAGTACCAGATCGCTATGGAGTTCCGATAAGATGAAATTATCGATACCATAAAACTCTTTCCCTACAGCACTATATGCACCATTCAATGCGCCTTGCGCATCTGCTTCATTGCGGTAATAGTTGTTCCGCGACACGAAATCCATCGGCACCTCATTCAGCATGTCTTGGCAGGCGGTCAACAACACCCCGATCCCTACAATCACTGATAAATTTATCTTTTTCATCTATTTTAATTTTTTCAATTAGAACGTTAACCTAAATCCTAATACATAGTTTTTCGCGTTTGGGTAGCTGCTTTGATCATGCCCCATCCGCAACCGATTTTCAATATTCTGCGAGTCCTCGCCTCGGGTATTGACCTCCGGATCTAAGCCTGTATACTTTGTAAAAGTAAGCAGGTTTGTCCCCGACACGTAGATCCGCAATGCAGTACACCACGCCATGCCCCAGTTCGATACGGGTAAATCATACCCTAAGTTAACGGACTTCAACCGGAGGTAACTACCGTTTTCTATAAACCGATCCGAAATATCAAAATTAGACGCCGAACTGATTCTTGGATACTTGGCATTCGGATCCGGATTCTCCACCGTCCAATAGTTGCCCATCAGATCCTGAAATTGATTACTTCCGCGTTGAAAGGAATTCAAATGCGTCCCGTTTGTCGCGTTGAATATCTGATTACCCTGTACCCCTTCGAGAAAAACAGTAAGGTTCACCCCTTTGTAGGACACGGTGGAGTTCAAACTATAGATCAGATCCGGCGTGGGGTTACCAAGGATTACACGATCCTGCGCATTCACTACACCATCCCCGTTGACATCCTTATACTTGATATACCCGTTCTCGTTCAATCCGTCCTCTAAGTAACCAAAAAGGCTTCCTAGCGGTTCACCTTCACGTGCGATGTTCGTACTGGACCACACAGCAGCTAAACCAGCACTGTAAATGTCGCTGCCCCCAGCCAAGGTAACCACTTCATTCCGATTAGACGACAACATCGCCCCGAGATTCCATTTCCATTCGCCTGTCAACAGATCGGCGTTGACGCCAACTTCTACCCCTTGGTTACTGATTTCGCCAACATTTTGGAAAATGGAACCAAAACCTACGGAAGGCGGCAAGGGTACGGATGCGAGCAGATCGGTCGTGTACTTCCAGTAATAATCCGCGGTTACAGTCAACCGATTATCCCAAATCGTGAAGTCGAATCCGATATCGGTCTGCTTGGTGGTTTCCCATTTCAAATCCTGATTTGAAATCCCTGAAGGGCTGTACCCGATCACTACTTCATTATTCCCATAGACGGTACGCATTATCCCCATCCGGTCGAGCGACTGGTATGGATCCAAAGCGGTGTTGCCCGTTACACCATAGCTTGCGCGGACTTTCAAATCATTGATGAAACTGATATCCCGCATAAAAGGCTCTTCGGATAGTCGCCAGGCAAAGGCACCAGAGGGAAACATCGCCCACTTATTGTTCGCTCCGAAGCGGGAGGAACCATCGGCTCGAATACTTGCCGTAAACAGGTACTTATCTGCCAATGTATAATTGACTCTACCCAAATAGGAAGCCAAGGCCCACTCGGAGACGCCCGAAGTTGGCGGATTAACCGTTTCCATGGCCGAAAGGTCAAAATTTCGGGTGGTATTGCCCGGCAGCCCTGTTCCAGAGACCATAAAATTCCGATGGTAGTCCGTTTGATAGGTAAATCCGCCCAATAACGTTAGCTGATGTATATCATTAAAGGCTTTGGAATACGTCAGGGTATTTTCATTCAGAAACGAATTCCGGTAATAGGTTTGCTGGCGAGCATAGCCCCGGTCTACCTCGAAAATAATGGGGCGGAACTGATCATCTAACGTGTAGGCGTATTCCAAACCAAGAAGCGTTCTGAATGTTAGATTTTCGCTAAGTTTTACATCCAGACTTGCGTTGCCGAGACCGGTATTGCCGAGTGACTTTGTCTGGTCCTGTGCAAAAATCATGGGGTTTTGCATATCCGAAGAGCCAAAGCTATAAACCCGTTCGATCTGGGTAGGAAGCCCGCCCTCGTCATATATAGACAATGTCGGCGGTGCTGATGCAGCCGCAGATAATATCGATCCACCGCCCCGAAAGCCATTGTTTACCGGCACAGCCAACTGTTGCCTTCTGGAAAGGTTTAGATTCACATTCAACCGCAACCAGTCTTTCACATCGTGCCCAAGATTTAACCGCACCGAACCTCGTTTCACCCCGGTATTGATCAAAATACCTTCTTGATCGTAATAGTTTCCGGATAGGGAGTATTGCGTCTTTTCCGATGCGCCTGAAAACGTGAGGGTATGGTCTTGGATGTGCGCCGTGCGCAACACGGCATCCTGCCAATCGGTTCCCGGATCCTGCACTTCATCCAGATCGAAATAGGGTTCCTGCCCCCCATTTCTCAACCACTCGTTGGCGATGATGGAATAGTCGCGGGCGTTCAAGAGGTCATATTTTTTGGTGGCCTCCTGTAAACCGTAGAAACTGTTCAGCTCGACACGGCTAGGCGTTCCTTTTTTTCCTTTTTTTGAAGTGATGATCACTACACCATTGGCCCCGCGAGCCCCATAGATCGCAGTGGCGGAAGCATCTTTCAAAATATCGATGGATTCGAGATCCGCCGGATTGAGGAAATTCAAGTCGCCGGTCAGTGGGAATCCATCCACAACGTACAAGGGTTGATTGTCGCCAATCATCGAATTTCCTCCCCTGACACGAACTTCTATTCGTCCGCCCGGTTGTCCCGAGTTCTGTGTTACCTGCACACCTGCGGCACGTCCTTTTAATGCTTGCTCCATGTTATAAACCGGTACGGCCTGCAAGTCTTCTGATTTGATTTGCGCTACCGATCCCGTGAGGTCGGACTTGCGAATGGTACCATATCCCACGACAACCACTTCGTCCAAATTGCTCACGGTCGCTTGCATCGTCACGTCGAGACGACGGGTTATTTCATTAAAACTGTGATGCTCCTGAAGTTTATACCCCAGCATACTGAACACCAAAGTCCCTTGGACTGGAACAGCAATAGCGTACTCTCCTCGTTCGTCTGTGGTAACAGCGATAGATGTACCCTTCACGGTTACCGATACACCTATCAAGGGCCTACCTTGATCATCCACGACCTTACCCGATATCATTTCCTGCGACTGGGTTTCGTCGGAAACCGGCAACAAGCTAGCTTCCTTCCTCGATACCAGTACCCGTTTCCCGCGGATTTGGTAGGTAAGTGGCTGGTCGGTAAAACAGTACTCCAAGACCTCAACTAACGGAGCTTGATTAAAACTCAGGTTCACCGGACGGGTGTCCTTCAAATCATCTGTCAGGTAAAGAAAATGATGGCCTGTCTGCTTGCGCAATTCAGCAAAAACCGTTTTCAATGGAATTTGCTTAGCCGTAATACTGGCTTTCTGGGCGTACACCTCAGCTCCGGCGCGGACAGCGGTAATCAATACGATAGCGAGTATGATTTTGGTCATAATCAAAAGCTTAACAATGTCGCGATAATATGTCGCGGGTTTATAAGTTCTATGCGTTTTGCAAATTTTGCAAACTCCGCATGTTATTGCAATACAAATTGCATACATTTGTCATACAGGTTAAATGATTATTCTGTTAAATTTCACTATCAATTGACAATATATCATTGACAATTGATCATTGGATTAGCCTGTCTGCGGCATCAGTGACCGCACCGGCCGGAAGTGTTAGCCGCACTTCCGGCTTTTTGGGGCTTTAGGCCCTCACAGGGAATCCAGGATTGGGGATCTATTCAAGTCTCCATATTTCTATACCTCATTTGTATTCCGTTTTCATTATTCCGACTTCCGTCGGATCGCATTAAATTAGACCTCCTATTACTCTACGTACCATCCGGAACCGGGAGCATAATACTGTAGTCCATACCATAGTAGATCCGGAGTTCCTTCGTTATAAGGATTTGCAGCATCTATTTTCACAGCCACGTTTATGATGGGGTAGAAAGCCCAATCCGTGCCGCCATCGACCCTATCAAGCATATTTCTATGCTGCAGGGTTTCTTTACCATCAACGAAATGCGTAATCCAGTCATCCTCAATAATGCAGGCGTAATCGTGGGGCTCAGCATTCAGATCGATGTCCAGTTCGAAACCGGGGACACGGTCCAATTCACTTTTCAGACCATTTACCATATCCCGTACGTTAGAGCCATGCACACCGATATGTTGTGCAGAACTTGTCGAACGCGGTGTGTAGGCTGCGCCGTAAGCTCCATTGAAGCTCTCAAAGAAATCGATCTCCGGCGGCCACTGGCTAGCGCCCGTGCTAAGCTTGCTCCCTACTGCCCAGAAAGCAGACCAAGCTCCTTTACGACTAGGCGTTTGTATTTGAGCGCGATAAACACCCCGTCGATGCTTCCAATCCGTAAGGTTATTCCCCTGTAATACAGATGCCTGAAATGGAAATACCCTTTCACTAAAGACAACAGGCTCCTCAAACTTTACCGTATGCAGCCGTACAAATGGTCTTCCTTCGCTATCCACCTCTCGTGTGTGAGGATTCACCGCATCGTCCGGAAATGCCTCTACGTTTGTGTACAGGCCAGTCTCACCGTTACCAGCCTGCGAATAGCCATGAGATAGCCTAGAGCGCCATACGGGGTTGCCGTCGGCATCAAATCCGCTATCCGACCATTCAATAGCGGCCATATCCAAATCCATAGATGGAGTCACTCCGTCGGCGTGCAACACAAGAGGATCACGGTGGAAGGGCATTTCAGCCGGAAGTTCGTTGACTGCGCCTTCCTGAATCTGGAAAAAACAAGCAACAGGACCGGCAGTTCCTTCACCAGGAAAAGTTATCTTAAATTGATCGCCAGGGGTATGCCTCGGATTTATAATGTCAACCGTAATCCAAAGATCAGCATCGTCACCGGGACGCCAATATTGATATTTGAAAGGAGTAGATATGTCTCGATTGACGTTGAAGCCCTTTGCCCCACCGGTACTCGTATTAACCTGTACATAAGCAGTGCTCATAATCGCACCGGCTAGCGTCAGCCGGACGTGAGCTTTGGTCGCACCAGGAGGGATACCAATTGGTTCTTCCAACGTGGTCATTGGATCAAGATCAATACCATTGATTGACAAGCGTCGATCTGCTATTGCAGGTATATCCTCCAACGGAATCTCCGAATCTGGATTTACAATATACTCGCTACAACTTACGATTGAGCTGATCACCAACGCTATGATGACCAATCCGATATTACGTCTACTTTTTTTCATAGCAATAATATATTACAGTTCTTATAAAATGATTATTCTGTTAAATTTTATCATTGTGCGTTGGCACATACCAACAAACCATTGGATTAGCTTTTTGTGGCACCCTTACCACTCCGACCGAAAGCGTTAGCCGCACTTTCGATTTTTTTGCTAATCTGCGTAAAGATTCAGATTACCAGATCATCCTAACCTCCTTTCCGTTACGTTCAAATTTAACCTTGCCGACTAATTCCAAGTCGGCCAACAGTTCATCGATCCCCGCTGTGATTGGGAAACTTCCTCCGAAGCGCTTTTTGGGAAGATTCGCGTCGATAACGATCCGTACATCATACCACCTCGCCACGCTACGCATGACCGAAATTACATCCATGTCGTCAAACAGAAAGTAACCGTTTTTCCAAGCCATCGCCTGCTCCAAGTTGCTCTGTTTCTTCACTAACTTTCCATCTGTCGAGGAAATAGCCTCAAAACCCGGAGTTAAGGAAAGCGTCTTACCCAAATGGTACACATCTACACCACCTTCCAATAATGCGGTGCGTACCTCATTATCTGAAGCATATGCAGAGACCGTGAAATGTGTACCCGTCACCGTGATTTCCCGTCCTTGCGTCATCACCTTAAACGGTCTCGACCGGTCGGTCATTACTTCAAAATAAGCTTCCCCGTTTAATACGACCTTACGTTCACGCCCCGTAAATGCGACAGGATAGGTGAGCGTTGTTGCTGTATTCATCCATACTTTTGTTCCATCTGGTAAGACCACCTTGAATTGTTTTCCATTGGGCACATGGAGCGTGTTTTGCGCTGGGGTCTCGGACGTACTTCCTGACTCAGCATTCGACGACTTCTTGTAAACCAGTTCACCGCCGTCCAGTTTCCGGATATCGACACGGCCAGTATGACGCACCAGTCCGCGTTCTAAGCTATCTACCCCAACTACCGAACCGTCGGCCAATGTTAACCGGATACCATCGGATGGATAAGAAGCTGTTTCTGAAATTACGAACAATTTTTCCTGAGCGTCTTTCTTTCCTCCGAGAAACCACATCACTCCAAAAACTGCCAGTAGAGAAGCCGCAACACCTCCATACCATAACCTTTTATACCGGGAAGGTTTGCCTACATGACGTCGTTTATCAATCGCTTGCCTAATCCGAATCCCCATCAATACTCTCTCCTCCTCGTTTTCCCACGACCAATTGTCAATAACGGGGTCACGAAGAACCATTTCTTCCAGAAAGCGCTTTTCCGCCTTGGAACAGGTACCATCGGCATACCGATGCAATAATTTTCGAAATTCTTCTCGCTGCATGTCAGTTTATAATAGTCCCAGTTTATAATGGTCCCTTTATTGAAAGAGTATAACAACGTGGCCAAAGGGGTACGTCTCGAATAAATTATTCAGCAAACAACTGATAATCAGAAAGAAAATTAATTGAAATAGTTAATGGTTAGTGTCAAGATGAGATATGAAATGTAATCCTCATCGAGTCTAAGGCGTAGGTGTTTCAACGATTTATTGATTTGTTTTTTTACTGTCTGATCCGAAATCTTCAGCCGTTCGGCGATCTCCTTATAAGACAGATGCTCTTTACGGCTTAGCACAAATACCTCACGCATCCGCTCGGGAAGTTTATCAACCTCGGCATCAATGATGTCCGACAACTCTTGAGTATCTATTTTCGCCAACATACTTTCATCGGCTTCCCCATAATGATCAACGAGTCGACGTTCAATATCACCATGTTTCACTTGCTCGCGAAAGCGCTTAAAAGCCAAATTTCTCGCAATAACAAACAAGTAAGATTTTATGCATTTGATATTTTCCAATTTACCGCGCATCTCCCAAAAAGCTATAAACGTTTCTTGGACGATATCGGCGACGTCATTTTCATCCGGCAAAATACGGATGACATACCGAAATAGGCGTTCCCAATACGCATCGTAAATAGTAGAAAAAGATGATTCCTCTTCTGTACCTAAAATCCGGATATGATGCGTATTTTTATTTTTGGTTACCATAAATCTACCTTATCATAAGTCACAATTGATCTGTGTGAAACAAATGTACATTAAATCACTCAATTACACACAAACGGATAAAAATTAAGCGGCTTTACCGCTCCCAAGTCACCCATTGCTTATCTTTATGTTGAGTTAAAAAAGTTATATGAAAACAGCAGGACTAGATGTGCTATCAAAGATAATGATTTCGGTGAGCTTGTAAAATGAGAAAGAGGAAAATAACATTCAGAAAAAAATCAATATGTTTGTAAAACATGCCAGATTTCTCTAAACAACTTAGTCAATATATGCCGGAGGCTGCTGCTCCGATTATTTCCGCATGGATTAACGACACCGGATGTCAATTCAGAATTTCGCGAAGCCGCAGAACAAAATTAGGCGACTATACCGCACCATTTCGTGGAGCTCCCCATAAGATATCGGTCAATCACGACCTCAACCCCTATGCTTTTCTCATCACTACCATACACGAGTTTGCACATTTACAAACCTGGCAACAACACAAGCACCAAGTGAAACCACATGGTATCGAATGGAAGAACCACTACAAACAACTTATGGCTCCCTTTCTCCAGTTGGATATTTTCCCGGCAGACATCCGGCAAGCAATCGGCCAATATATGGAGAACCCCGCTGCGTCCAGCTGTACAGATGTACATTTGTACCGTACATTGAGAATGCACGACAACCAGCTGACTAAACAGCGTCTCGTGGAATCCCTTCCGACAAACAGTATCTTCGCGCTAGAGAACGGACGCATCTTTCAAAAAGGGGAAAAACTCCGAAAACGATACAAGTGTTTAGAGCTAAGTACGGATCGTACTTACCTCATCCATCCCATTGCCGAGGTCATTTTAATCGAGGAAGCCGCGGGTATTAAAAAATAATCTCGTATTTTTAAACGCGCATAATCTTTCAATATATATAATGATGAAAAATTTACTATTGATTCCGGCTCTGGCGGGCTTATTATTCTCCTGTCAAGAGCGTACGCAAGACAGCCACAACACAGATGGGCTTGATTCCGCAGCCCTATCTGCCATCACAGAAGACACCTACAAAACGCACGTCATAAAACTCTCCTCAGATGAGTTCCTTGGTCGAAAACCATTTACCAAAGGAGATACACTGACTGTACAATATATTGAGCAGCAATTTAAAGATTTAGGATTAAAACCGGGCAATGGTGAATCCTATTTTCAAGAGGTACCTTTGGTAGAAATCACCTCCGAACCAAAGAATAAGGTATTAACATTTAAAGGCAAATCGGGCACTGTATCAGCCAATCATCTTGATGACTATGTTATTGGGAGCCGGCGGCTACAAGATGATATCGATGTAACGGAATCGGAGTTAGTTTTCGTAGGATTTGGCATCGTTGCTCCAGAGTTTGATTGGAACGATTACGAAGGGCTAGATGTCAAAGGCAAAACGGTCGTAGCCATGGTGAGCGACCCAGGCAGATATGACAAAAGCCTATTTAAGGCGGACACGATGACCTATTACGGCCGATGGAAGTATAAGTATGAGGAAGCTGCCCGACAGGGTGCGACGGGTATTCTGTTAATCCATGAAACAGAAGCGGCGAGCTACGGTTGGAACGTCGTACGATCAGGATGGTCTGGACCACAACTCGAATTAATAGCGGAAGACGACGGCGCTTCGTTTGCTGAGTTTGAAGGATGGGTATCCAATGAAACCGCCAAAAAACTTTTCCAACTAGCTGGCGTATCCCAAGACGTGATAGAGGACGCGAAAAAACCGGGGTTTAAAGCTATACCATTACAGGTGACAACGTCTGTCGGCATCCATAATACGTTTAGAAAATCGACTTCCAATAATGTGATTGCAAAACTGGAAGGGTCCAAGAGACCCGACGAAACCGTTATTTATACCGCACATTGGGATCACTTAGGTGTAGGCGAACCTGTAGATGGAGACGCCATTTATAATGGCGCGATCGACAATGCTGCCGGCGTAGCAGCATTATTCGAGATTGCAAAAGCATTCCAGACAGCACAAGTAAAACCAGAACGTTCGATTGTCTTTCTGGCTGTAACAGCGGAAGAAGAGGGCTTACTTGGATCGGCCTATTATACCCAACACCCTATCTATCCATTAAACAAAACGGTTGCGAACCTGAATATGGACGCTTTCAGTGCTTTAGGGGCTACGCGTGATGTTTCGGTAGTAGGCATTGGGCAAACGGACATAGAAGACTATGTAGAGAAATCGGCTGCCAAATTCGGCCGGGTGATGAAAGGTGAAAGCGATCCGACTTCGGGAGGTTTCTATCGTTCCGACCATTTTAATTTTGTGAAAGTAGGTATTCCCGGACTTTTCATGGGTGCCGGAAACGAATTGCTGTCAACCGACACGGCGGATATTGAACATAGAGAAGAAGCGCTTGCAGGCCGATATCATACCGTAACAGATGAAGTCGATGAAAACTGGGATTTTGCAGGAATAATAGAAGATATACGGCTATTTTTTGACATCGGTTACACGATGAGTATGGAAAGCACTTTTCCCAACTTTAAAGCGAAATCAGAATTTAAGGGACTGGGTGATAAACGTCTGGGATTATAGCGTTATATACAAAGAGAGAACAATTAAATACAAACAAACATGTTAACAGGAATGAAACATCTACATTCGACGCTGGCTATTATATTATTGCTGGCATTGGTCGTTGCCATTGTGATTACTTTGGCAAATTATTTGGGGAAAAAACAGTACAACCGCAAAATTGCGTTATTGGGTCTTATTTCAGCTCATTTGCAATTCGTCGTGGGTTTGGTCATTTATTTTGTGTCGCCATTGGGTATCCAAGCATTTTCTGGCGAAAACATGAAAAACAGCTTATCCCGCCTTTACTTTTTGGAGCACCCGTTGATGATGCTTATTGCTATTATCTTGATTACAGCCGGTTATTCGAAAGCAAAACGTCAAGTCGATGCGCAAAAAGCAAATAAAACGGTACTCCTATTCTACATTATTGGTTTAATTCTGATCTTATCTCGTATCCCCTGGAGTACCTGGTCGATCTTAGCGTAAAACAAAAAACCCGGACGAAATGTCCGGGTTTTTGTTTTTTTAAATGAATGACAGAAAAAGATTGTTTAGTTTTTGTTCTTCCCAAATCCTAAAATATCGAATACCACTTTAAATGCGATGATCGATGCTACAATCATTAATATGTTCGCTATCAAGGAAAACATAAAGGTCATCTGATTTAGAGAAGGCAAAACATCAGGAACAAACCGGATGAATACACCTACCAAACCAACGACAATCGCAACCGTTAACTGTACATAATATTCCGTGCGGTTGGCATTATTATCTGTCTTTTTTGCGGGTCTTTGAGACACAGTATTTTCCATAGCAATCTATATCTTTTTTATTTTGACAAACTTAAATAAAATGCTTTGCATTCACGAATGCTAATAGCAAAAAATTATACGTCATTCTTTTTACATCCAATTTAATGGTGTGTAATATAAGATTTATCCTTCCGATGCGTGGTTTGCATAAATCATGATGGTTTCTTATTATTGCAACGGAGATTTATCGAACGTGAAACAAATTACTAGCATG
Source organism: Sphingobacterium arenae (assembly GCF_014692505.1). Classification (GTDB taxonomy): domain Bacteria; phylum Bacteroidota; class Bacteroidia; order Sphingobacteriales; family Sphingobacteriaceae; genus Sphingobacterium; species Sphingobacterium arenae. The sequence continues at coordinate 1,311,249 of NZ_JACNYK010000002.1, forward strand.
CTGATTTTCGTTTATTTGTTCCTTGCATCAGCACAGGCGCAACCACAACGTATCGATAATTTTATCGTCAAGGAAAACCTCACTCAAAACAACAAGCTGGCTATTATCGCGCTTGACAGTGCGGAGCAACCGTTAGAGCGTATCAACGGCACCTTTGTATTTAACCTCAATGGCTTTCAACAGAACCTGCAGTTTCACGATGGGGTCGCTGTTGTGCAACAGCCGGTGGAATCGTCGACATTTGTTTTCTTCAAACACAAAAACCAACAAAAGACAGTAAGCAAACTATATTATATCCATAAGAAAGACAGCGAGCTGAAGCCTTTTCAAATCAATGGGTTGCTTTTGTTACTCATTCCGTTAGCTATATTGTTAATAGCTTACCTGTTTAGACGGTTTCTCGTGGTCTTCATTATCCTAGCACTTGTTTATGCCTATTTCCATTTTTCCAAAGGACTCGATTTTTCCAATATCGCAGAAAGCATATTGGATGCATTGAAAAATTTAATCTAAAAAGGTAGCCCCACACTAAAATTATATTGGATAAAATTATAGCGGTCCGGGCGGTGGGTTTCATAAAAATGGTCTTTGAATTCGCGACTATTAAAAAATTCTTTTATGACCCACTGCTCGCCTTTCGCAAATTGTGGATCTTTTAATTTTAGCCCTGCATCTAAACGAATAATAAAATAATCCATATCCAACCGCAAACCGAATCCTGTACCTAATGCAATCTGGGAAAGAAATTCATTCGTTTTAAATGTCCCATTGGTTGTAATTTCATTATCCCGAAGTAACCAGATGTTTCCGGCATCCAGAAAGGTCGCCCCGTTCAACTTCGCTCCCAAAAAATTATTCAACATCCTAAATCTGAACTCTGCATTCGCCTCTAGCTTAAGTTCACCCAACTGGTCCAGATTGCGCAAATTTAGGCGTAAACGTTCCGGTAAATCCGCCCGATTGTAGTTACCGGGACCCAACGTACGTGCCTGCCAAGCCCGTATGCCATTCATTCCCCCACCAAAGAAGCTTTTTTCGAATATCAACAACCGGGAATTGTTTCCGTATGGAACAGCAACCCCACCGTTGAATCGCAACACAAATTGTTTATTGCCGCCTAAATGACGATACCACCGGTAGTCAATTTCCGTTTTGGCAAATTGTAAGTAGGGTACACCAAACAACAGGCGCTCACCTTCCGCCGACATGTTTAACTTTAATACTTCGCTTAACACACCCAATAAATTTCCGCTGCTTTCCAATCCGATACGGAAGTAACCGAAATTCTCCTTCGTTAGCAGTTTTGCGGCATTGAATGTATAGTTATATTGTGCATTTAAACCAAAATATTCCCGATTATTACTTCTGATGTATAATAGATAGCCTTCGTCTTCTAATTGCTGCTGAAATGCTTGATCTAATCGTCCAACCCGATATTCGACGGAAACAGGGGTTAAACTATGCTGTGAACGCGGGCTCGTATACCATATATAATTTAAGGAGTTGGTAAAATATCTATTGGAATAGGTTTGATCTTGCTGAAAAAATTGCAGGGTACTAGAAAATGTCGTTCGTGGTAACCCGTAAGTTCCCGTACTGGAATTTTCGAAAGGTGTCATCAGACGTGGGATAATAAGGTTAACCCCCACTTGAAAATCATTGTTAAAGATTTTATTCGCCAAGCTTCCCGCTAACCGAGGGTCAAACAGCACCCCATAGCGCATCTTGACTTCCAGTTGTTCTGCGCCACCAAATACGTTTCGATGCGAAAAAGTATTCCCCACATTGAAACCACTCATACCCGAACTAAACGTAAATTCGCCTTCCACTTGGTTTGCCATAACCGGTCGGGGGGTCAATTCGTAATAGGTATTCAAACGGCCATCCCCTACTTTTTGATGATTGATCTTTACATTCCTAAAACCATTCATTTCGTAAAGACGGTCATACGATTGATTTTCTTTTTTGAGGTCATAGCGCATACCCGGCCGTAAATACATATACCGGGACAAGGGTTTCAGCCGAAAACGGCCGGTTTCGTCGTTATAGCTCATATCGAGGCTGGTATCTACAGCCAAATAAGGGTCTCGCGTGCTGATCTGTCCATAAGGCAATATGACCTTTACAAAAACACTGTCAATTTGATAAATAGTGTGGGTTGTACTATCCGTGGGATTTTCTATTTCCACGCGGAGGTTAGCTTGTTTGGCAACGGCATTGGTATCAATTCCGACCCGCATATATTGTCTAAGGTAATCGTAGTATCCTCTTTCTTTCAGTTTTTCATAAAGTTTCTCCCGCTCACCCAACAAATCTGCACTGTCAAACTGTTTTCCTGTCTTAGCTGGCGATTTCGACCTTACTTCTTGCGCGTAGATGGCCTCGATTGTCGGATCGTCGGCATGGTAGTGGATATTGCCAAACCGAAACGGTTGTCCCAATGCGACCTGGAAATCTATATGAGCTTTCTTTTTTTTCACTTCAACTTGTGGCGTCACAAGTGCATTAAAATACCCCTTCGTCTGCAGGTATCGGTTAATCTGCTGCGCCGATAGCTCCACGAGCGAAGAATCCAATACATGAGGCGGTTCGCCCACGTTCCGTCTATTTTCTACTTTATATCGCCCTTTCCGCGTGTTGAATAAATTATATATCGTTAGATTTAATCTTGAATTCGGTTTAATCTCATTCGATATATAAGCGGTTGCGTTTTCTTTTATTTCCGGCGATATGCCCGTAATATCCACATCCGTCACTAATGCCTGCCCCTCCTCTAAGTATCTTGCCGAACGACAGGATGCAAAAAATAGCAACAAAAGCATTATACTTGCAGAAACAAAAAAACTGTACTTCTTAATCATTAAGCAATGTTATCAAAAGCGCAAATTAGTTTAATTACGTCATTGCAACATAAAAAGTTTCGCAAACAGCATGGACTTTTTATCGTCGAAGGAGTGAAGTCAGTGCTCGAGTTTCTATCTTCTGATTACCAAATTCACAGCTTATACACCACGTCGGAAGCTCGAACAAAAATGGGCAATTTACCGCAAAAAATAAAATGTATAACGGTTAGTGCAGCGGAAATTCAAAAAATATCTGGTTTGACCAATCCTCAGGGGGTATTGGCACTTGTTCATCTTCCAACGGTTGAAAGCTTTGATTGGGCTCTTTTAAGGCAACAACACAATTTGCTTTTGGACGATATACAGGATCCGGGAAATTTAGGAACCATTATTCGAACAGCGGAATGGTTTGGCATAAACCACATTATTTGTTCCATCGGTACCGTGGATGCCTTCAATCCGAAAGTTGTCCAAGCAACAATGGGTTCGTTGGCACGCGTTAAAGTGTATTATACAGCATTGGCCGATTTCATAAAACAAGCTGAAATACCTACTTTTGCCGCACTGCTTGAAGGCAAATCCATATACAAGACAGCATTCGGAAATGCCGGGCTAATCATCTTGGGTAATGAAGGAAACGGCATCCGCCAAGAAATCATTGAGCAAGTAGATCACGCGATTACCATCCCCCGCATAGGAAGTGCAGAATCGCTCAATGTAGCTGTCGCTACTACGATTTTCTGTTCAGAGATTGCAAGACAGAAATTAGAACCATCATAGTTTATTTTAAACCGAATATAGTGAACGCAGCCATACAATTGAGATTTAACACGCATAGATCATTATTCGAATGAAAAATGGATAATCCTGTAGACAAGACCAAGTCGATATACACTTTACCGTTTATTTTACTATGTCTGAGCTCGCTACTGTTTTGCGCGAGTTTCAATATGATAATTCCGGAGTTGCCGAATCATCTTAGTCAGATGGGGGGAGCCGAACACAAGGGGTTGATTATCGCCCTTTTCACATTGACAGCCGGCATATCCCGCCCTTTCAGCGGTAAACTTACAGACCGCTGGGGACGCGTCCCCGTCATGATCATTGGCTCCGTTGTCTGTTTTATTTGTGGTTTTCTTTATCCTATTTTAACTTCTATAGCTGGATTTTTCTTTCTCAGACTTATCCACGGCTTTTCCACAGGTTTCAAACCAACGGCAACCGCGGCTTATATTGCCGACATCATTCCACAAAGTCGCTGGGGTGAAGCCTTGGGTATGCACGGTCTTGCTTTTGCAGTGGGCAGCGCCGTCGGACCGGCTATAGGGAGCTACATTGCCAAAGATTACGGCATTGATTTTATGTTCTATTGTTCATCGGCATTCGCATTGCTATCCATTCTCATCGTCATACGCATGGGAGAAACGCTAGCCGACAAACACACGTTTTCCTGGAGTATGCTTCGGATTAATAGAGGTGAAATCATCGAATGGCGTGCCATTCCAGCGGGCATTGTTACCTTACTGTCCTATTCCGGTTACGGTGTTATCCTCACGTTGATTCCCGATTGGAGCGATCATCTAGGTATTGGTAATAAAGGTTTATTTTTCACCGCGTACACGTTAGCTTCCATCAGCATCCGTTTTATCTCCGGAAAAGTATCAGACCGCTATGGACGGATACGCGTGATGTATGTCGGGATTGTCATCATCTCTATTTCCTTGTTGCTCTTAGGATTAAACGACTCGATAGAAGGCCTAATTGGGGGTGCTATCGTATACGGTGTAGGGAGCGGAATCCTCTCCCCCGCCGTTAACGCTTGGACGATAGACCTTAGTTTGCCACAGCATAGAGGAAAAGCAATGGCAACCATGTATATCGCTTTAGAAATAGGCATCGGCGGAGGCGCACTTTTAGCCGGATATATTTATCGCGATGAGATTAGCAAAATTCCTTTTATATTTATGCTCAATAGCGTCATCATATTTTTAGCTTTTTTTTACGTGCTCCAATGGGATATAAAAAACAAAAGGAGCCACTAAACGTTTTAACTTACAACTAAGAGGCCTTAACATGGATAATAATTCTAAAAAATACCCTTACTCGCTTGATTTAGCATCGAGCCTGATTGCCACGGCATTTTTACTGGCGTTCATGTACTTCACGCAAAGCCTTCTCGTACCGTTGCTGTTTTCTATTCTAATTTCCATTTCGTTATTTCCTTTGGCACGGTTCTTCGAACGCCTTCGTTTTGGACGAGCTTTTGCCGCCGTACTCTCGGTTATTATTGCCATTGCGATTATTTGGGCCATTGGCTGGTTTATTGTGCATCAAAGTATTATTATCGGCAAAGATGCGTCATCTATTACAGCAAAAGTGGTATCGGTATTGGAGCGGGCACAAGCTTGGGTAGAGGAAAGTTTCGGTATTGAGCGCAGCGAGATCATGAATCAACTTCGAGACCAAGGGAATAAAATGGCGTCCAACGCCGGCAGTGTCGTTACCGCTACGTTTGGATCGATCGGTAATATGGTTGCGGGTGTCGTGTTGGTACCGCTGTTTAGCTTTTTCTTACTCTATTACCGTGATTTCTTTCGAGAATTCTTTTTTAGAGCCTTCAAAAGTGTTCCGCACACAAAAGTTGATAAAACATTGAACAAGATATATGATGTCGTACAAAGTTACCTGTTAGGTTTGATCACAGTAATGGGTATTGTTGCCGTGCTGAATACTGTCGGGCTGATGGCTTTGGGCATCGATTACGCTTGGTTTTTTGGTACACTGGCCTCTTTACTCATGCTCCTTCCTTATATTGGGATTGCCATCGGCTCTATTTTACCCGCCTTATTTGCGCTAGCCGTCAAAGATAGCGCCTGGTATGCGATAGGCGTCATTGCTTGGTTTCAAGTGGTACAGTTCATGGAAGGGAATATTATTACACCCAATATCGTCGGCAGCAAAGTTAGCATTAACCCACTCATGGCCATTATCGCCATTCTATTGGGCGGTATGCTGTTCGGACTTTCCGGTTTGATTCTGGCCTTACCGTTAACGGCAACCATCAAAGTGCTGTTTGATGCCATTCCGTCTATGGAGGCCTTCGGCTTCCTTATCGGTGAACCGGAAAAAGAGCATCTCAAACGAAATGCCACACAGGTGTTACTCATGAAGTGGGGTGTTGTCAGAAAGCCCAAGAACTCCAAAAAAGTGGAGGTCGAGGTAGACGTAGACACCGAAGCTGTTCCAGAGACTATCACCATGAAGTACAAGGAGATTCACGAATCGGAAGAATCACCGAAAGACGATGAAGATAGTGCAGCTAATTCAAAATCTTAAATACGAGCTCACGGATAATTTCTCCATTTTCGGTAAATGGTCCAACGTCCAGTCCCTTGGTTTTTAAATCATATGTACTCAAATGATGGATGACTTCAAATGTTTTTTTCCGATTGAAATTTCGTGCAGCCATTTCATACTCTTTTAGGAAAAAAGCATGTACGCCAAGTTGCTTTGACGCGACTTGAGGTGATTTGTCCGGTAGATAATGATATTTTAAAATCTTCGTAAAATAATTCCCTAAATTGCCAATAACAACGGGCAATGGATTCGATTTGGGATTCGATGCGAAATAGTCTACAATTTGCATGGCTTTCACCACGTTTCTTTTGGCCAAAGCAGATTGCAGTTCGAACACATTAAAATCCTTGCTGATACCGATATTTTGTTCGATATGCAGCGGTTGAATCTCTTGCTCTTTGGGAACATTTAAAATCAGTTTATTGATTTCATTGGCGATTTTTGACAAATCTGTCCCCAGATAGTCCGCCATCATGGCCGCAGCTTGTGGATGAATTTGACGCTGAGCAACTCGAAACTGCTCCATAATCCATTCCCCCACCTTATTCTCATAAAGTTTAGGTGACTCGAGGACTACTCCCGATTTTTCAAAAGCCTTGTAAATTTTCTTGCGCTTATCGAATTTGTTATGCTTATATGCAAACACCAAGATCGTTGTCGGCGTTAGATGCTCTAGATATTTCAGTAATAAGTCTTCTTCTGTTTTCCATTTCAGATCCTGTGCTTCCTTGATAAGGATCAATTGATGGTCGCTCATCATCGGATAACGCTTTGCTGCGTTCACGACATTCACTAGGCTGGTATCCTTTCCATACCATATGGATTGGTCAAAACCTTTTTGCGCATCATCCAATACCTGTTCTTCCAATGCGTCACTTATCAAATCAATATAATAGGATTCTTCTCCATGAAGAAGATACACTGGGCTGAATTTTCTTTTTTTGATGTCGGCGAAGACGGTACTTGCATTCATACCTTGCGAAAATACGATTTTAATTTTTTACTTTTGTGTATGTTTGAGCCGATCCCTTTGAATTTGCCTCCCTATTCTTCTAAGATAACGCAAAAACTTAATAAGTTCTTTATTTTTGACGAACTCCGGAAAAAAGATTTAGTACTCACACCGGAGGAATGGGTAAGGCAGCATTGGGTGAACTACCTCCATAAACATAAGGGCTACCCGAAGTCGCTGATGCACATAGAAGGAGGGCTAAAACTGAACACCTTGCAGAAGCGTAGTGACCTATTGGTCTTTAACAACTGCGGAGAAAAAATACTTTTGGCAGAGTTTAAGTCACCTACTGTCAAAATTACCGAAAAGGTATTTCAGCAGATTGCCAACTACAACAGCGTCCACAGAATACCTTTCCTCATCGTTAGCAATGGTCTTGAACACTATTACTGTCGCATATATTTCGAAGAAAATAGGTTTGAGTTTCTACCCGAACTGCCAAATTACAATTCGGTTCTAAATTTGTAACACATATTAAAATTATAATTTTATATTAGTCTTTGGAAAATAGAAAAACAGAACAACATGAATATAGATAAAAACGAATTTAGAAAATATGCGATCAAGCATCATCGTATCGGAAGTCAACATGTAGATGGTTTTATTTCCCGCGTACAACAAAACATGCCGACAAACCTCACCCCTTACATTATCGAGGAGCGTCAGTTAAATGTGGCACAGATGGATGTGTTTTCACGTTTGATGATGGACCGCATTATTTTTCTAGGCGACGCGATTAACGACCAAGTAGCGAATATCGTACAAGCACAATTATTATTTTTACAGTCTACCGATGCGCAACGCGATATCCAGATCTATATTAACTCACCCGGCGGCAGTGTATACGCCGGATTGGGTATTTACGACACCATGCAATATATTGCGCCTGACGTAGCGACCATCTGTACCGGGATGGCAGCTTCCATGGGAGCTGTATTATTGGTCGCAGGTGCAAAAGGTAAGCGTGCTGCGCTAAAACATGCGCGCGTAATGATCCACCAGCCTTCTGGCGGAGCACAGGGTGTTGCGTCTGATATGGAAATCAACTTACGCGAAATGTTAAAATTAAAAGAAGAACTGTATACCATCATTTCCGAACACTCTGGCCAGTCCTATGAATGGGTAGAGAAGTCATCCGATCGCGACTATTGGATGAAAGCTGTCGAAGCGAAAGAGTTTGGTATGATTGATGAGGTATTATTGCCCAAAAAAGAAGTTAAATAACAATTAGTCAATGAGTAAGGTTAATAATAGAGATGTCCGTTGCTCGTTCTGTGGTATCAGTAAAAATGATGCACAGATGCTTATTGCGGGTGACGGGGCTCATATTTGTGATCGCTGTGTAACACAGGCCGGTGAAATTTTAGCCGAAGAGCTGAAACAAAGAAAAAGCAAATCTTTGCAGACAACCTTGAAATTGGTGCGTCCGACAGAGATAAAACAACACCTGGATCAATACGTAATTGGTCAAGATGATGCTAAAAAAGTAATTTCTGTTGCCGTATACAATCATTACAAACGTCTTAATCAAAAGGTAGATAAGGATGAGATCGAAATCGAAAAATCAAACCTCATCATCGTAGGAGAAACCGGAACAGGAAAAACCTTATTGGCAAAAACAGTTGCCAAGATATTGAATGTCCCTTTTTGTATCGTTGATGCGACTGTTTTGACAGAAGCAGGCTATGTTGGAGAAGATGTAGAAAGTATTTTAACCCGTTTATTGCAAGCTGCGGACTACGATGTTGCGGCGGCTGAAAGGGGCATTATCTATATCGATGAAATTGACAAAATTGCCCGTAAGAGCGACAACCCCTCTATTACCCGCGACGTATCTGGTGAGGGCGTTCAGCAGGCTTTATTGAAAATTCTCGAGGGGACGAATGTGAATGTTCCTCCACAAGGTGGTCGTAAACACCCCGATCAGAAAATGATTTCCGTTAACACCAGCAATATTCTTTTTTTGTGTGGCGGAGCGTTTGATGGTATTCAGAAAAAGATAGCTAATCGTTTGCGAACACAAACAGTAGGTTATAAAATGAAAGAGGATGAACAAGACATAGATCTTAACAACCTCTATAAATATATCACGCCGCTAGATTTAAAGAACTTCGGGCTTATTCCAGAGTTAATTGGTCGTTTACCGGTATTGACTTATTTAAATCCGTTAGACAAAGAGACCTTATTAAGTATCTTAACAGAGCCTAAAAACTCCTTAATCAAGCAATACGTTAAGTTATTTCAATACGAGGACATTGAACTGATCTTCGATAAGGATGTCTATGATTTCATCGTAGAGAAAGCGTGGGAATTCAAATTAGGTGCACGGGGATTACGTAGCATTTGCGAGGCAATCATGCTCGACGCCATGTTTGAGTTACCGACAAGTAAGGAAGTTGATAGTGCTAAAGTACTACATATCACGCTCGACTATGCGAAGCAGAAATTTGAAAAATCCGATATAAAAAAATTGCATGTAGCGTAAAAAAACAAATCCCTCAACAATGTTGGGGGATTTTTGTATTTTGAAGTCATTGTTTTACGAATCGCGAAGTATTTATGACAAAGAAGAAGAGAACGGTCGAAACACCTGTTACGCCAGGGTTGAAATCGAAAGACGATATTGTTACGAACTGGTTACCGCGTTATACCGGATGTCCGCTGGAGGAATTTGAGCCGTACGTATTATTGACGAACTTTTCGAAATATGTCAAAATGTTTTCGGACATGCACGGCCAAGCACCTATCTATGGCGAAGATAAAGCTATGCAAGCCTGTACAGCTGGCGGCATAACAATGATCAACTTTGGGATGGGAAGTCCGATGGCGGCTACCGTGATGGATCTTTTGGCGGCGATTGCTCCAAAAGCCGTACTGTTTCTGGGTAAAACCGGCGGGTTAAAAAAGAAAATTCCTGTTGGAGAACTTATATTGCCTATCGCTGCCGTAAGGGGCGAAGGTACCTCAAACGATTATTTTCCGCCGGAAGTTCCCTCGCTCCCTGCATTTGCGCTACAAAAGGCCATTTCTACAACAATTCGTGACTATTCACTGGACTATTGGACAGGTACCGTTTATACAACCAATCGACGGGTGTGGGAACACGACAAGGTATTTAAAAAATACTTAAAGAGTATAAGGGCTATGGCCGTCGATATGGAAACAGCAACCATATTTAGTGTGGGTTTTGCCAATAAAATTCCAACTGGAGCCCTCCTTTTAGTCTCTGATCAACCGATGGTACCAGATGGTGTAAAAACCGCAGAAAGCGATCTCACGGTAACGGAGAAATACGTGGAAACTCATTTAAAAATAGGTATTGATGCATTAAAGCAACTTATCAATAACGGTTTAACCGTTAAACACCTGAAATTTTAGTTAACAGCTTTAGGTTATCGCGTATAGATTTGGAGGTCTCTCTATTTCGTAGGCTCGATCTCTTGGATAACGTAGATGTCTTCGTTATCTTTTTTCATTTTGTAACGCTCCCTAGCGATGCGTTGAATCTCGCTCGGATTATACTGCACATCTTTTATGGCTTTCTCTATTCTGGTAATTTCAGATTCATAAAACACCCGCTCACGTTCTAATTTATTTTTTTCCTGTTGGTAGGCAAACTGCGTACTAAGATCGTATCGGTCAAAAAAACACATCCAAATGAAAAATGCGACGCCCGCAATGAGGTATTTATTCTGAATCAATACTAGAAACCGTTCCATAAAGAGGTAAAGTTAAAATTCTACGATAAAGATAACTTTTTTTGTCCTTTTTTTAAAAAAAGGACAAAAAATCATCGCTGTGGATATTTGACATAAGAGATAGTACGAAGGATGAACTTGTACAATCGTCAAACATCCGGATACGACAATTAGTTGTTAAGGAAGGATCGTACAAATTTTTAACCCGTATCCTTATAAATAAAAAGGAAGCATTATGCCTCCTTTTTTCTTATTAAATTCTCAAAATGCCTTACTTAATTGCGTATTTGAAGTTTTTACTGATAAAACGTGCGTTATCACCTAATTCTTCTTCAATGCGCAACAACTGGTTGTATTTCGCCATACGATCAGAACGGGAGGCTGAACCTGTTTTGATTTGGCCACAGTTCAACGCAACGGCTAAATCAGCAATTGTAGCGTCTTCTGTTTCCCCTGAACGGTGAGACATAACAGAGGTATAATCAGAGTTCTGCGCCAACGAAACGGCATTGATCGTCTCTGTTAATGAACCGATTTGATTTACCTTAACCAAAATAGAGTTTGCAGTGTGGTTGTCGATACCCTGTTGCAAACGTTTGGTATTCGTTACAAATAAATCGTCACCTACCAATTGTACGCGGTCTCCGATTTTTTCGGTTAACAATTTCCAGCCTGCCCAATCGTCTTCCTGCATACCGTCTTCAATAGAGATGATCGGGTATTTTTGCGTTAATTCTGCTAGATACGCTGCTTGTTCGTCTGATGTCCGAACAGCACCGTTTGCACCTTCAAATTTAGTGTAATCGTATTTACCGTCTACATAGAATTCTGAAGCAGCACAGTCTAACGCCAAACAGATATCTGATCCTGGCTTATATCCAGCAGTTTCTATTGCTTTCAAAATCGTTTCAATAGCATCTTCGGTGCCGTCAAATGTTGGAGCGAAACCACCTTCATCGCCCACGGCAGTAGATAGATTACGGTCGTGTAAGATTTTCTTTAAACTGTGAAAAACTTCTGTTCCCCAACGTAGCGCTTCGGAGAACGACGGTGCACCAACAGGCATGACCATAAATTCCTGAAAAGCAATCGGCGCATCGGAGTGTGAGCCACCATTTACGATGTTCATCATCGGAATAGGTAATGTATTCGCATTTACACCTCCAATATAACGATATAATGGCTGGTGAGACTCTTGTGCAGCAGCTTTAGCGACGGCCAACGACACACCGAGTATAGCATTGGCCCCCAAACTCCCTTTGTTCTCCAAACCATCTAAGTCGATCATGATCTTGTCAATCGTATTCTGCTCGAACACATCAACGCCTTTCAGTGCGTCGGCTATTTTCGTATTTACATTTTCTACCGCCTTTAACACCCCTTTACCCAGATATCTTGTTTTGTCACCATCGCGTAGTTCAACCGCCTCGTGTACGCCTGTAGAAGCACCAGAAGGTACCGCTGCACGACCAACAAAACCATTTTGTGTAGTTACATCTACTTCAACTGTCGGGTTTCCGCGCGAATCCAGAATCTGACGCGCATGAACATCAATTATTAAACTCATTTTCTATCGTCTTATATTAGTTTCTTTTCTAATCTTAGTGTGCAATGCACACTAAGATACTATTTATAATTAGCATAATCAACTTTAGCAAAAATGCTTTATATTATGAATGCCTAAAATTACGAAATCATTAGGATATTATCTATGCTTTCACCATAGCAATAAAGTCGTCGAACAAATAGCGCGAATCATGCGGTCCTGGTGACGACTCGGGGTGATACTGTACAGAGAAGGCTTTCTTTCCTTTTAAACGGATTCCCTCAACCGAATTATCATTCAAATTAATATGCGTCACTTCGACTTGATCCGATTTTTCGATATCCTCCGCTACGACACCAAAACCGTGATTTTGTGAAGTAATTTCACATCGATTGGCGATAATATTTTTGACCGGGTGATTTATACCGCGATGTCCATTATGCATTTTTTCCGTACGAATTCCATGTGCCAAGGCGAGCATCTGATGTCCTAAGCATATGCCGAACATCGGTTTATCTGCCGCGACAATTTCTTTAATAGTTTGCAGCGCATAGTCTATGGCTGCCGGATCACCGGGCCCGTTGGATATAAAGTATCCATCGGGATTCCATTCTTCCATCTCTTTAAACGTGGTCTTCGCCGGAAATACCTTCGCATATACCTGACGTGCGTCAAAGTTGCGTAAAATATTCTTCTTGATTCCTAAATCCAGTACGGCTATGCGGGTAGGCGCATTTTCTTCTCCGTAATAATAAGGTTCTTTGGTAGATACGACGGAAGATAACTCTAAGCCCTCCATAGATGGCACTTGTTCTAACTTCGCCTTTAACTCCGCTATATCCAGCGTTTCTGACGATATAATAGCATTCATCGCACCTTTATGACGTATATGACGCACCAATGAACGCGTATCGATATCCGAGATCCCCACTAAATTCTCTTCTTCAAAATACGTCTGAATAGACTTATCCGCCATCTGACGACTGTAATTGATATTATAATTTTTACAGACCAAGCCGGCAATCTGAATTTTTTCAGACTCTGTATCATCCTCGTCAATTCCGTAATTACCAATATGCGCATTGGTTGTTACCATAATCTGTCCATAGTAAGACGGATCTGTAAAGACCTCTTGGTAACCGGTCGTGCCTGTATTAAAACAGATTTCGCCTGTCGTTGTGCCGATTTTTCCGGCTGCCTTACCGTGATAAACCGTTCCGTCTTCAAGCACCAAAATGGCTGGTAGTTTACTGTAGTTGGTCATTCTTTATTGCTCTATTATATATTTGTAATCTTTTTCTGCAGCTATAACTATGGACATAAAAAAAGCCCAAACGGGCTAAAAATAAATCAAATATGTGGTGAATCAATGTAAACATTGAAACTGTGCGATATCGCGACGAGACATGTTACTTCATTTTTCACGGGAGACAAAGGTAAGAAATAAAACGTTCTTTCACAAGTGATGAGTTATAAATTATAAATGACAAATGTATGGATAATCCCTGATTTATAACGCTTCCAAAATTTCCTGTACACGGCCAATCTGGCCATCGTCCAATCGTACCTTAATACCGCGGTGGTGAAAAGGTGCTGAAGTAAGTAAATCCTTCACCACCCCCTCGGTCAATTTGCCCGTACGTTGGTCTTTTTTCAACACAATATTCACCAACATACCGGGTTTTATATCTGCTCTCGTTTTTCCATCCATAATTTACAACGTTTGTTTACCATTTTATAATATCATTGCCAAGCGTAAAAAGCATCAAGGCGATGAGGATAAAGAAGCCGACCATTTGGGCTTTCTCAAGGAAGTTATCACTTAATGGTTTACCTTGAATCATCTCCACGAGCAAAAATAGCACGTGCCCTCCATCTAAAGCAGGTATGGGAAGTAGGTTCATAAAAGCCAAGGCCATGGAAAGCATCCCTACTAAGCTCCAAAATCTTAGCCAATTCACCTCGGTACCAAACATTTTCGCAATTCCTACAGGTCCCGATAAAGCTTTATCTGCACGCACGTCGCCTTTAAAAATCTTACCGAATCCTTTAATGTTAACCGTAATCACTTCGAAAGCGCGCTTTGTTCCGATAGGTAAGGATTCTAAGAAGCCGTATGTATGTGCAATGATAGGCAAATCTTCTGTAATCAGTGAAACACCAACTGTTGCGGTAGAATCTACCCGACCTGCCAAGGTCAATTCCTGTCCGTCTCGCATAACGCTAATGTTTACCGGCTTATTAACATTTTCCTTAATTTCGTCCGAAAATTGATCAAAAAATACGGTTGGTGTACCGTTTACAGACAAAATACTATCTCCCACCTGAAACTGCATGCGCTCAGCCTCCGAACCTTTCTCTATTTTGCCAACGCTTTTCATTTTGCGACGAGGTTCCGCAAATCCCAACGCTTTATGATCGGCCACCTTATTTAAGATATCTGAAGGCACCCTAATTTCTCGCTGCTCACCCTCTCTTTCTATTGTCAGAACTGCTCCACCCATCATGACTTCTGCCCCCAATACATCTGTATTGAATGCAACCGCGGGCGTACCATTGACCGTTAAAATCCTATCTCCTGCCTGAATACCAATTTCTTTACCAATAATACCTGGAGCTACACCGTACGCCAATTTGCTGTTATCGACATCACTATCGCCGTATGCAAACGCTAACATCCAAAAGACAACAATTCCCACAATAACATTCACAATAATCCCCCCCAACATCACAATAAGACGCTGCCATGCTGGTTTGGAACGAAACTCCCAAGGTTGAGGCTCTTGTTTCAGTTGTTCCGTATCCATAGATTCGTCAATCATTCCCGCGATCTTCACATACCCCCCTAATGGTAGCCAGCCTATTCCGTACTCACAGCCCTTATAATTAAACTTAAAAAGTTTGACGCCCCACGCGTCGAAGAAAAGGTAGAACTTCTCCACTTTAATGCCAAATGCTCTTGCGGCCAGAAAATGTCCTAGCTCGTGCAATATTATCAAAATCGACAGGCCTAAAATCACCTGTCCAATCATTACCAATGTTCCCATTTATTTGTTTTTCTTATTTCACTAAACTTCGTGCCACAATACGCGTCTCCGCATCTATGGCCAACAAATCCTCGAAAGAGGGGGTTTCAATCTTCTTTTGCTGACACATTGTCGCTTCGATCAAATCACTCATCCCTAAAAAAGAAATCTCATCTGCCAAGAACGCCGCTACAGCGACTTCGTTAGCCGCATTCAATACACAGGGGCGATCTCCGCCATCCCTCAGCGATTGATAGGCGAGCTCCAAATTACGAAAAGTATCCCTATCCGCCTCTTCAAACGTCAAAGAAGCGTAATTCATAAAGTCAAAACGTTCCAGCGAATTTGGTTGGCGATACGGATATGTCAAGGCATTCTGAATCGGCAGTTTCATATCCGGTAATCCCATCTGTGCTTTCATGGAGCCATCTTGAAATTGCACCACCGAATGTATAATAGATTGCGGATGTACAACCACATCAATCTGCTCAACGTTTAGATCAAACAGCCATCTTGCCTCAATAACTTCTAATCCTTTATTCATTAAGGATGCAGAATCTATCGTTATCTTCGCTCCCATCACCCAGTTTGGATGCTTCAATGCTTGTTGTTTTGTTACAGTGGTCAAAAAATCTCGGTCTTTTCCCCGAAACGGTCCACCGGACGCGGTCAGATATATTTTTTCTAACGGATTGGCCTGTTCCCCTACCAAACACTGAAATATAGCAGAATGTTCAGAATCTACAGGCAACATTGCCACGTCATATCGGCGAACCAGATCCATCATTAGTGCACCGGCTACGACCAATGTTTCTTTGTTTGCCAAAGCAATATCCTTCCCTGCCTCTATTGCCTTCACCGTAGGCAGTAGACCTGCCGATCCCACGATCGCATTGAGAACCACATCAATTTCGTCGTATTCCACAACTTCCTCCAAGCCACTCTCTCCCGATAGTACCGCTATCTCCAAATTTTCCAGCGCACTTTTCACCTGTATATATCTATCCTCGCAGACGATCACCACCGCTTTAGGTTTAAATTCCTGCGCCTGGGCAATCAGCAGATCAGCATTCGCACTCGCGGTCAATACCGAAACCTCCAACAACTCTGGAAATGCCCTTATTACCTCCAAGGCTTGCGTACCTACACTCCCCGTAGAACCTAATATGGCAATACTTTTCTTCTTCAAAATGCGTATTTAAATTATATTTTTTAATAATTGTGGATCGTCTCCACCTTTATAATCTTTCATCATATTATGATACGCGGTTGCCATAACCAAACTAACCGATGGGATAATCACAAACGTATTGATCACACTAAAGATTTTGGCTATAATAAAATAACCTAAATATTCAAACGAAACCTGCAGTATATAGGCTGTTCCAACCACCAACATCAGCAGCAACAAGTTGATGACGTTACCCTTCGTCAACGCTATACTCAATCGACAGGCACGAAAAAGATTGTGCTTTTTATCTACGATAAAAAACGGAAAAAAAGTAATTCGAAGCAACACAAACATCATAATCAATCCTGTAAGAAACGGATTAACCTCCATACTCAGTGTTTCCATATCTGCTCCTAGATACAACAGTGGAAAACTAATCACGGAAGAAAGTAAATAGACTATACCCAATAGAAAAGAATATAGTATAAAGCCCATCAGAAAGTTTACAAATTGCTTTGCTGTAGGAATATAATCTTTAAAATCTGCATGCTCGACACCCCTTGCAAGCAAGAGAGCTCTTTTTATCAGCACGAGTTGCGTACCGAAAAACAACGTTACAAAGATAAAACACATCAACCCTTTTAAAATATCTCCGCTTGCGTCTGCCAATGTAAATGCTAAGTAAGATGATAAGCTGGATGTGATAAATAATAAAAAACAAAGTCCTGCAATTGAAAAGTAATGGCCTTTCAATATACTTATCGCCTTCAAAAAAACTTCGTTCGCCTTAAAGGTGCTTTGCTTTAAATATTGTAACATGTTGACAAATAATTATGCAAACCTAAATAAATTGCCCTGCATTCACGAACGGAATTTTAAATGCGTTCATGTATGCCTTTAAAAATAAACAAAAACGCATCATACTTAACGAATAAACGATTCGGAGCAAGGCATCTTTGCATACGAATACAATGCATTACGCAAGACTATAAAATACCGCTATTTAAAATCTTCAGGCACCGCTTTTTCCAGAAGGTATTGATAATAAAAACGAACCCGTTCTTTAAAATCATACGCGTTTTTTGAACGTGCAAATCCGTGACGGCTCCCCGGATAAATCATCAGCTCAAAGGGAACGGACCTGTCTGTTAGTGCATCAATCAATTGTATGGTATTCTGCATATGCACATTATCGTCCATATCACCATGCATTATTCGCAGCATCCCTTTGTACTGATCTACATACGTCAGCACCGATCCTTCGTGATAACCTTGCGGATTATCCTGGGGCGTATCCATCCATCGCTCGGTATAGTGTGTATCATATAGTTCCCAACCCGTAACCGGTGCGCCCGCAATACCATAATCAAAATAATCGGCACCTTTCGTCAACGCCAGGCAGGTCAGGTAACCGCCGTAGCTATGCCCCGTGATCAATAGCTTATCGTCGGCCACCCACGATTTTGCTTTTAACCACTTAGCCACCGTAATATAATCGACCATCTCCCATTTGCCCAAATTTCTATGCATCCACGCTACGCCTTGTTTGCCGTGATGTCCAGAAGCACGGTGATCACAGGTAATCTGGATAACACCCTCTTTTGCCCAATATTGGTTGGATGTGCCTTTCCAAGTGTTTTTTACGCTGCCAGCATCTGGGCCGCCATAAATACTCATAATCACGGGATAAACCTTGCTTTTGTCAAAATCTACCGGGTAAGTTACGATAACAGGCAAATCAAATTTTTCATCGTCCGAGGGGATCGTAAAATATTCGGTTTTTCCAATATTGTAATTTTCAAAATCTGCTGACCTGCTATCGGCCAATTCGCTTACCAGTTTACCCGCATTATCAATCAACGCGACTTTATTTGGCGTAGAGACATTGGAGTAGTTGGTTATAAAATATTTACCATCTGGAGAAACTTCCACTTGATGTGTGTAGTCTCCAAATGTCAAGCGTTTAAGTCCTTTTCCCGAATAATTAACACGATATAAGTCGACGGTCGCCGAATTTTCCTTCCGTGCTGTAAAATACACAACGTTATTTTTTTCGTCTACAAGTTCCAACGACGTCACCTGCCAGTCGCCTGACGTCAACGGGTTAACCAACTTCCCATCCAGCGTATAGAGGTAATAGTGCGCCCAACCGGTCCGGTCCGATTTCAGAATATAATGTTTATTATCCGCCAGATAGGTGATGCGCTCACTGTGATCAAGATTGATCCAAGTCGATTGCTTTTCATCGTATATTTCGTGCTTACTGCCATCATTAGGATTTACCGAATAAAATTTCAGATTCGTCTGATCCCGATTCATCCACTGTACCATAATGGACTGACTATCAAAACTCCAATAGGGCTCTCCAAAATATTGATCATCTTTCTCGTTAAAATCAGCCCAAATGACCGGGGATCCTTCCACTTGCACAAAACCTACCTTTACTTCGGGATTAGGGTCTCCCGCTTTTGGATAACGTGTTTCTTCCAAATACCCGTGCTGCCCTTTGGAGACATAAATGGGAAACATAGGCACCTGCGTATCATCAAAACGCATAAAAGCCAGTTGCTTACTGTCCGGCGACCACCAAAATGCTTTGTAATTTGTGGCTCGTCCCAAAATTTCTTCATAATATACCCAAGAAGACCAGCCGTTGTAAATAACATTGGTGCCATCTGAGGTGTAACGTACTTCGCTCCCGTCTTCTATTTTCACACTATATAAATCGTTGTCTCGCGTGAACGCGACATATTTTCCGTCCGGAGACAATGTGGGATTCTTTTCTTCTACATCAGGGGATTGCGTTAAGCGTCTCTCTGGATCATTTCCGTAACGGATATAAATATCTTTATTCTTAATCGATACCTCTGTATCGGATTGAACAGGAGGCATATAGTAGGTACGTTCATTGGTCTTCACATGTACTTGATAGCGTCTACCATCGGTCCTATCCCGTTCGATATAATGATCATTATCTGCCCAACCGATATATTGATTAATTGGTTGGGTGACCGACGCTTCCTGTCCCCAGGCCTGCGCAAAACTAAGTTCTTTTTTTTGAGCTTGTAAAGGCGTAAGGAACAAAAGTCCAACGATTACAAACGAATTCAGTATCACTTTATGCATAATCGACATTGATATGCCACGAAATTAATAATAATATAACGAAAAAAAGCCACTTTGTAGTGGCTTTATATGTTTAGTTTCGGATGCAATTAGAAGGAATAATTGTCCTTCTGTGCATATTCAGCTGAGTCATCTTGATTCGGTTCATAGCGTTTTTCAACAACATCTTGGTTAGCCTTGATATAGTCCACCACCTCTGTCAATCCTTCAGCAAACTTCTCAAAATCTTCTTTGTATAAGAAAATCTTGTGCTTAATAAATTGCCCATCTTCAAAACGCTTTTTGCTTTCCGTGATGGTTACATAATAATCGTTAGAACGAGTTGCCTTTACATCAAAAAAATAAGTACGCTTTCCCGCCCTCACCTTTTTTGAAAATACTTCTTCACGCTCTTTGTTTTCAAAATCTCCCATTAGTAATGTAAGTATTTAAGTTTAAATCCTTTTCCGCTATAAATATATAATAATTAATTTCATGTTTCCAAATTTAATTAAAAATATCCGTTTATTTTTGACGCAGCCGGCTGACAAGTGATGGCGTTTTCGCCGAAAAAAGAACGGCGTTTACCGAAAAAGTGCGTTGTATTGCCTATTTTGGCTAACGTATTATTAAGTATTGCACTACTTTTGAATCAAACATAAAAATACAAGTAGTAATGGAAAGAGAAAAAGATCATAAAACACCGCCTCCTATCCCGCCTCGTGGAAACAATAAAAGCGCGAATATTGTTGGGTTTGCGATCGTATTCCTAGGCACCGCGCTCCTCATGCGTAATTTGGACTTGGGGTTTCCGTTTCCGCGGAACATCTTTGGTTGGGAAATGATTTTAATTATCATTGGAATTGTGATTGGCGTGAATTCTCAATTTGAGAAGAAATCTGCTATCATCTTAATTGCCATAGGGGGATTGTTTTTTATCAAGAGAATAATAGATCTCCCTTTCTGGGGCGTCGTATTCCCGATCCTCGCGATTACAATAGGTATTTATTTTATTGTACGGAACCGTAATCAAAACACCCCACCTATTCCGCCACACACACCATCGGGCACCGATAAACCATTGAATGCCGATAAAGATGAATTTGACTGGGATAAGCGCGTGGATATTGCGAACGACCCTACAGATGCCTACAAGTCTTCCTTTGAACAGCCACGTGATGCGTATACTGGTGATGCACAACAAACAAGAAGAACATATACGTATGAGGGTGAGAACTACATCAAAGTAGAATCTATATTTGGGTATGCTAAGAAGATTGTTTTTTCAAAGAATTTTCTCGGCGGCAACATGACCAATCTTTTCGGAAGTATTGAGATCAATTTGTTGCAGGCCGACATCAAGCAGCCGATAGCATTAGATGTCTTTCAGTTATTTGGCAGCACGAAAATTATCGTGCCTCCGCACTGGATAGTAGCCACAACTGCCTCATCGATTTTGAGCGAAAATGACGACCGCCGTGCTATTCTCACCAATGTGAAGGACCAAAACAAGTGTTTATACATCACGGGCACTTCGTTATTTGGGAGTATCACGATAAAAAACAGTTAATGCACGATGACCTTCAAACTAACTACAAAAAACCGTTTAATACATGTTAGTGCATGGACGATATGCATCTTATACTTTGCTGTTTCTTACTTTTTACTATGGTGGGACCTTAGTCCCAAGTCGGTATCCCCTTATGAACCGCTGATTGGTGCACTCTCCATAACGATTTGTTGTTACCTGATATACAGCACACTTCAATTCTATTTACCTCGCAAAAATCAATATGTGAAAATCATATTGATTTGTTTGGCGTTAACCGTCGTGAGTATAGGGCTTTCCATATTCTTTTTAAACCAATTCTTTGACGATATTTCGCTTCCCCATTTCTATGAAATCTTACCCTACCGCTTTATCATCAACTTTCTGTTACTACTCTGCGTAACGATTATCAATGTTTTTTGGAACATTCAGGAAGAATATGAGGAAAACGAAAAGAGAAAGGACGAGTCAGAGCGGATTTTGCGCGATGCAGAACTATATAATCTACGTCAGCAGCTTCAACCCCATTTTTTGTTCAACAGCCTTAATTCTATCATCGCCCTTATCGGCATCAAGCCGGATGAAGCTCGCAATATGACATTTCAACTCTCTGATTTTTTACGTGGAACGATGCGGAAAGATGACAAACAGTTAATCCCGCTCGCCGACGAAATTGCACATTTGAGCCTCTATCTTGATATAGAAAAAGTAAGATTCGGACATCGCTTAACGACAACTTTTCATTTACAAAAAGAAGCAAATCAGGCTAAATTACCCTCGATGATTATCCAGCCCATTCTGGAAAATGCCATTAAATTTGGTTTATATAATGTGATTGGGGAAGTAGAAATTACCATCGATATCCGTATCGAAAACTACACGTTGTATATTGCGATTACCAATCCATTTGATGCCGACCAGTTTGAAAGCCGAAAAGGTACCGGATTCGGACTTTCCAGCATTCAGCGCCGACTCTTTCTTTTGTATAGTCGTACAGACTTACTAGAAACTTCTATTTATAAAAATACATTTACTTCTATCTTAAAAATCCCACAATATGATTAAGACGATCATTATAGACGACGAACCCTTAGCCCGCATGGTTATCGCGGAATACTTACAATCCTATCAAGATATACAGATAGTTGCCGAATGTGGGGATGGTTTTGAAGGTGCAAAAATGATTCAACAAATGCACCCTGATCTCATCTTTTTGGACATTCAAATGCCGAAACTGACTGGATTCGAAATGTTGGAGATCCTGGATGAAATGCCAAACGTCATCTTTACAACCGCTTTTGATGAATTTGCTATTAAAGCTTTTGAGAAAAATGCCGTAGATTACCTGTTAAAACCGATCAGCAAGGTGCGGTTTGAGCAAGCGTTAACCAAATTTAGAAATAACTTTCAGGGCAATATGCCGAAAGAGGCATCGGCAAAAATACAGGCGGTTCAAGACGAGGAAACGTTAGAACGCATTGTCGTTAAAAATGGCTCGCAAATTAAAATTATCCCCATACAGCAGGTTGTATTCTTGGAAGCATACGACGACTACGTCAAAATTCACACAAAGGATGGCATGTTTCTCAAGAACAAAACGATGAGTTCGTTCGAGAAACAACTAGATCCCAAACAATTTGTTCGCGTGCATCGTTCATTTATCGCCAAAGTAGATCAACTTGCCAAAATTGAACCGATGGAAAAAGAAAGCTACATTGCCACCTTGCTGACTGGTGAAAAAATCAACATTAGTAAATCTGGGTACGCTCGTTTAAAACAAATAATTGGCTTGTAAACATTAGTTTGTGTAATTTTGCGACATGATTCGCATATTATTTTTCTTACTGTTTGTGTGTATTGCGCTAACGGGATCTGGGCAAACGAAGGTAGAGGAGGCCAATCGAGCCGTTTTCAATAAAATAGAGTTTTTCATCAATACCCAGATGACAGATTCCGTTTACAATTTAGCTTCCGATAACTTTAAAGATCAGGTTTCGGAGGACCAACTATCCTTTATGTTGCAGAATCTTTATCAGTTGGGCAAAATAACCGATGTAGAAGTAGAGGATTTTAAAGGTCAGACAGCTACTTACCGCGTATATTTTGCGGACGAGCATCAATTGCTCGCCAAGCTGGCTGTTGATAGTAGCTACCACTATACCACGCTAGCTTTTATGGCCGCGGATAAAAACACCAAAAAAGTTAAAAAGCC
Source organism: Sphingobacterium arenae (assembly GCF_014692505.1). Taxonomy (GTDB): domain Bacteria; phylum Bacteroidota; class Bacteroidia; order Sphingobacteriales; family Sphingobacteriaceae; genus Sphingobacterium; species Sphingobacterium arenae. Next base: position 1,334,768 of record NZ_JACNYK010000002.1, read on the forward strand.
TGAAAAGGAAGAGGTAATCAGTCAGGTCGAAACAGAAACACCGCTGGACTTTTTTATCGATTCGGTTGCGAACAGCTATATTAAAAAAGGCGAAACACAGTCGTTAGCTATCGCCGTTTTTCATCAAAATAAATATAAAACATTTCTATACGGTGAAACACAGCAAGGGAACAACACGCTTCCGACGGAAAACACGTTATATGAAATAGGGTCGATTACGAAAGTATTCACAGCCACACTGCTAGCCGATCTAGTCGCAAAAGATATCATCCAACTGGATGACACTATAACAACCTTTCTTCCCGATTCCGTAGCGTCCACGCCATCTTTGAACGGCATGACATTTAAAACGTTAGCGAACCATACTTCCGGACTGCCCCGAATGGCCGAAAACTGGAACCGTATCGCAGGATTCAATCCCAAGGACCCATTTGCAGCCTATGATCAAAAAGCACTTTTCAGTGCTCTAAAAAATTACCAATCGTCACGTGAGCCGGGCGAGGAATATGAATACAGCAATCTGGGTTACGGCTTATTAGGTCAATTGATTACTGTTGTAAACCAGAAACCTTATATGCAATCTTTACAGGAGACAGTGTTTGCTCCGCTACAGCTCACGAATACGACGGATAGACCCGATGAAAAGAAACAGGAGGAAATTCTTCCCGGTTTAGACAAAGAAGGAAATGTTACACCGTTATGGCATTGGGAAACGATGGTGGCTTCGGGCGGTCTTAAATCCAATATCAGAGAACTGATGTTGTTTACCGTCGAACAATTTAAAATGCCAGAAAACGATCTACAAAAAGCGATGGCCCTAACAAGGCAATTTACGTTTTTCACGCCGGACAACATGGATATAGGGTTAGCTTGGCATATGAATATGCTGGATGGCATCATATATTTTCATCATACGGGAGGGACCGCTGGTAGCAGTTCTTTCATTGGCTTCTCCCCTGACACCAAATCAGCAGTCGTTATTTTATCGAATGCCGCTGAAAGTGTGAACCCAATCAGTACAGAAATCATGGAGAAATTATTAGCAGAATAAAAAATTAGCTAAGTTTGGGTAAAATTCAACTTTACAACATAAAAGAAACATTATCGTGAAAAAACGCATTGCTATTTTTGCTTCCGGCTCGGGTTCAAATGCACAAAAGATTATGGAGCATTTCAAGTATTCCAATCTGGCCGAAGTAGCTTTGGTACTAAGCAATAATGCGGAAGCCTATGTTCTGCAACGTGCTGACAATTTCGAAATCCCGACGCATATTTTTGATAAGCAAGCCTTCTACGAAACAGAAGAAATCGTGGATATTTTAAAACGTTTAGAAATAGATATCATTGTTTTAGCCGGTTTTCTATGGCTGGTTCCTGAAAATCTGCTAAAGGCTTATCCAAATAAAATCATCAATATCCATCCGGCTTTACTACCGAAGTATGGAGGAAAAGGAATGTATGGAGATCGTGTGCATAACGCTGTTCTCGAAGCGGGAGAGGAAGAACACGGTATCACGATACATTTCGTAAATGAAAATTTCGATGAAGGTGAAATTATACACCAGGCGAAATTTAAGATCGAGCCAGAAGATAGTTTAGAAGTTATCAAGTTTAAAGGACAGCAGTTAGAGCATCAATATTTCCCCAAAATCATCGAGAATCTATTGAAGAAATATAATTAAGCCTAATAAATTCTTATCTTTGTCACTCCAAAAATAAGGCAATGAAATATCCATGTTTGCTGCGCAAATGTTAGCGCGTATAATCTGGACATGCCATATGGCTTAAAAAAACAATGTTATACGTATGAATCATCCTGTTAAGATTAAAAATGCCTTGGTGTCTGTATACTATAAAGACAACTTAGCCCCCCTCATTAAATTACTAAACAAATACGGAGTCACGTTCTATTCGACAGGTGGTACGGAAGCATTTATCCGGGAACAGGGAATCGACGTTGTTGCGGTCGAAGATTTGACCAGCTACCCTTCTATTCTCGGTGGTCGTGTAAAAACGCTACATCCTAAAATATTTGGAGGCATATTAGCGCGTCGGCCATTAACCGGTGACCAAGAACAATTGACACAATTTGAAATTCCAGAAATTGACCTTGTCATTGTAGATCTATATCCATTCGAAGAAACGGTAGCTTCTGGCGCTGCAGAACAAGATATTATTGAAAAGATCGATATTGGAGGTATTTCTTTAATTCGCGCTGCAGCAAAAAACTTTAATGACGTGGTTATTATCTCGTCTAAAAGTGATTACCAAGAGCTTGAGGGGATGTTGGCCGCACAAGAAGGCCAAACGACACTGGAACAGCGTAAAGAATTTGCGAAACGTGCGTTTAACACTTCTTCCCACTACGATACGGCAATTTTCAATTATTTCAATCAGACCGAACCACTTTCTGTTTTCAAGCAATCGGTTCAAAAAGCACAAGCATTGCGCTATGGAGAAAATCCTCATCAGAAAGGGACTTTCTTCGGCGACCTGGACGCTATGTTCGATAAATTGAATGGAAAGGAACTTTCTTACAACAATTTAGTGGATGTGGACGCTGCTGTTGCCATTATTAACGAATTTAACGATCCGACATTTGCGATTTTAAAACATACCAATGCTTGCGGTGTGGCTTCGCGTCCTACAATTAAGCAGGCATGGATAGATGCATTGGCGTGTGACCCTGTATCGGCATTTGGGGGTGTATTAATTACCAACGGAGAGATTGATAAGGAAACAGCCGAAGAAATCAACAACCTTTTCTTTGAAGTACTTATCGCCCCTTCCTATACCGAAGACGCCTTGGCCGTGTTGACGACAAAGAAAAATCGTATCATTTTAAAACGAAAAGAAGTTCAATTACCTCATGAGCAATTCAAAACATTATTGAACGGAGTGATACTACAAGATAAAGACCACACCGTAGAAGGGCCTGAAGCTATGACAACGGTCACGGAGGTTAAACCAACAGCAGAACAATTAAGCGACCTATTCTTCGCGAATAAGATTGTAAAGCATACCAAATCGAATACGATCGTTTTTGCAAAGAATAATACCCTGGTTGCTTCGGGCGTCGGGCAAACATCACGTGTAGATGCGTTGAAACAAGCAATTGAGAAGGCGCAATCGTTTGGTTTTGATATAAAAGGAAGTGTAATGGCTTCCGATGCTTTTTTCCCATTCCCAGACTGTGTCGAAATAGCAGGCGATGCAGGTGTATCGGCTGTGTTACAGCCAGGCGGTTCGATTAAAGACCAGTTATCTATCGATATGGCCAACGAAAAGCGTGTAGCGATGGTCATCACGGGTGTCAGACATTTTAAGCATTAAAATGATAGAAAAGGATAAAAGAAAAGAGAGCAAAGACAGCCTTTGCTCTCTTTTCTTTTATAGGTATCCCAAAAGCCAATAGATAATAATAAAGGCGATGATCGTCCCGAAACATCCAAGACCTAATTTCTTAGCTCCCCAACCTGCGATTATTGTTTTAAAAAACTTGTTCATGTGTATGTCGTTTTTCCGTTTTCATAACACTACAAGAAAAATGCCGTCTTTTTCAAGCGGATAGTATATCCCGGACAGTAAGTATGCCCTCGAAATGTTTTTTTAATGAACGACCATCGCCGTGAATGGTCCATATCTCCCGGGGATGTACCTGTTCTACATACCACAAGATATCTTCCCAATCGACATGATCCGAAATGTAGAGTGTGATATCGTTTTGTTTTTGCAAACGTTCCCAACCAGAAGCAAATGCCTTCAATACATTCTTCGCTTTGAAATAGCTGTTAAATGTCAGCGGTGGCACCAAATAGATCTTATTTGTGTGCCCATCTTTCATCGCTTTGCGATTATATAAGGAATAACGAAGTGGTTTATATCCCCACTCATTATATAGTTTATGAACAGCAGACATATTATGATGCACCAATACTTCCCTTTCGGGAAGCAAATCATTTATCAATGCCGTTAGTCGTTGTGCTTTACCTAATGTATAGCAACCCAGCATAATATTGCTTGGTTTGTCCTTTAACTTCAATATTTCATTCTTAACATCGGGATGGGATACCGTGGGGTTGGCAAAAGTCGATTCTGTAATAAGAACATCTGCCTGGACCAATACCAATCGTTCACAAGTTGCGTCTTCCTGCAATTTATAGTCTCCGGTATACAAATACTTCACTCCTTGATACGTCATCAAAACTTGAGCAGACCCTAATATATGACCTGCGGGAAAAAAAGTGATATCCACATTCCCCAATGTAAATACATCTCCAAAGGCGACAGTGTTAAGCGCCATTTCTGGGATTTTCGGAAACTTATTTTTCATAAATGCAAATGTGGCGGCGGTGGCATACATCTTCTGATGCCCGGTAGTCGCATGGTCGCCATGCGCATGGGATATAATATTTTTTGCAGCAGGATATAGCGCATCGATATAAAAATCGCCGTACCGACAATAATAGCCGATATCATCTTTTATAAGAAAATCTTCCAGAATCTCACTCATGCTTTTAGCCCTTCTAGAAAGTGTTTATGTAGTGGTAATATCTGTGGAAGTAATGCGTGTACGCCATCGTTTAGGATCGTAAAATCCGCAAGCTTTAGCTTTTCTTCGTCGGACATCTGTTTATCTACGCGGTTCAGCACTTCTTCTCTGGTCATGGCATCTCGTTGCATCACACGTGTAATTCGAATTTCCAGCGGTGCCGTCACCAAAATGGTATAATCCAGTTTTTTATAGGATCCACTTTCAAAGAGCAATGCCGCTTCTTTTAAGGTGTACGGAAAAGTCTGTGACAATGCCCAATCTTCCCCATGCTGAATAACAATCGGGTGTACAATAGCATTCAGTTTGTCCAATTTATCTTGATCTAGAAATACCTGTGAGGCCAGATAAGAACGGTTCAGATCTCCCTCTTGATTATAAACCTCCGTTCCAAATTCATGGGTTAATGCTTCTCGTATGGCTGAACTGCTATTCATCAGCTCTTTCGCTTCCCTATCTGCGTCATAAAACGGCACACCCAATGCTTTAAAAACCCTTGCCACGTAGCTCTTTCCCGAACCTATGCCACCTGTAATACCAATTTTCATTCCCATAAATTATCTTCTTACAAAAAAATCAACATTTTGTGGTTCTATACTGATAACATGACAATGTTCCGGAACTTTCGTTAAGATAACAGGTAGATTCTGTACTTTATTCTTCTCCCAATTTTCTATATCGACAATCGCTTCAAAGTCCCGTGATGACCAATTATTATAATCCTGCAACGATACAAGAAACGTAACTTTAATCTTGCTCGGCAAGGTGCGAACAGAAGTATACCTCGAAGCGTTCTCCATTTTTAACGGCAGCTCAATCACTTTTTCTGTAATCTCTCCTACGGGGATAGTTATTTCCGAGAAGGTAGGATAAATCGTAATGTTATTTTTTTGGTGTTTATTTAAATAGGCGATCGTCCGAATGTCGGTGGCAACCTCTGTACCACGAATCGTGTCTGTTTCCAAATAATCTATATTGGCAACGTCTTCTAAAGGCCCCGTCACGGTAACATATTCAGGATTGGCTCGTGTATCGCCAATAATCCCATATTGCTTCTTAAACTGTATATCATATAGTGGACGGATAGGCACTTTTCGTTGGGTCTGTTTCGAAAAGTCGAAATACAACGTATCCGGTGACACGCCAATCACTTGGTTATCGATTGGAAACTGTCGATTAATGTATCCCAATTGATTCGAAAAAACAATATAATTTCTTGTCCTCAACCCATTTAAATCCACTTGAATATGCGGCGTATCGGGGTAGAGTTTCTTCAAGAACATCTTCCAGCCACTCATTCTCATCCGGATATTGACAGTATCTGACTGCAACGGATGAAAGGCCTTATTTTCTGGAACATTAACATAGGAAATTCCAGCGTCAATACGATATATCTGCTCTGTAGAAACGGCGAACAACAACCAAGCAACAAAAGAAAGCCCCAAGCATCGCAAAAATATTGCAATTTTTCGTCGTCTTGCCTTTGTAATTCGGGGTTGTGCCATAACCACAAAAATAGTAATTTTTAATTGTCCTTTTTATCTATGAATCTCCGCTATTTTATAAGAAAGGCTAAACACTTCGTGGAATAAAAAAAGCGACCTGTATTCAGATCGCTTTATTACATAAGTCCTATTGTCTTATTTCTTGACGGTTTCACCGTTAGCTGCTCTCGAAGCATCTAATGCAACGGCAGATTTATCAAACCGTATTTTCACGCCTGAACCGACATCCACAAGAAAAGTCGTCTCGCTAACCTCCACAATACGACCGTGGATTCCTGCCGTAGTTACAATTTTTGAGTTCACGCCTAGTTCCTCAATATATTTCTTATGGTCTTTTTGTTTCTTCATTTGTGGTCTGATCATAAAGAAATAAAATACGACCACAATCAGAATCATAGGTAGAAAGCTCATCAATCCCCCTCCTCCTGGTGCAGCTTGTAATAACGTTGTTATCATATTATATATAAAATTAAAAGTTACAGAGTTAAAATCGTTTAATTATTGACGAAAGCCAAGGCATGTCTACTTTGACAAGACCTCTCCCTTCAACTGTACCGTTGTCACACGGTTTTCCGCATTAGACGATATGGTCACAATTTTTTGCTGTTTACCTACCTGTCCATTGCTATCAAAGCTTACCTTTACCTCACCAGATTTCCCCGGCAGTACGGGCGTTTGTGTGTACGAAGGTGTCGTACATCCGCAAGATGCAGAAACCTGCGACAAAATTATCGGTGCCGTTCCCGTATTGGTGTAGGTATATACATGATCGACAACTTCACCCTCTTTTATCTCGCCAAAGTCATAAACCGATTCCTCAAACTCGATTTTTCCTCCTTGCACAAGGTCACTTGCAGTCGTGTCTGTTGCCTGCTCTTCTTTATTTCCTGCATTTCCACAAGAAACCAACGCAGCGAATGCAAAACATATAAAAAATGATTTCAATATATTCATCCTATTAATCTTTAAGTCCTCTACCTGTTTTTTGAATACGTCCTTTTTCTGTCAGTTCTGCTAATATCTTATCCAGTATACCATTAATAAATGTATTACTTTTCGATGTACTGAACGCTTTCGAAAGCTCTATATACTCATTAATGGTAACTTTCACTGGAATGGTTGGAAAATTAATTAATTCGCAAATTGCCATACGCATCAATAGCGTATCCACCAACGCAATACGATCAGCTTCCCAGTTCTTCGTTTTAACCGAAATAAACTGTTGATATTCATCACCATATCGAATAGTTTGCTTTAACAGTTCCACAATAAACTCGCCATCCTCTTCCCAATTGGGTGTCAATTCTGCTAATTTATTTTGGCTCGGGTTTTCACTACTAAAATTCTTGAATGTCTTGGCTATCATCGCCTGCAATACTTCTTTGTCTACCTGCCAATTGATAAATTTTGCGTCGAAAACTTGGTCAATATCAGGCGATTTCAATATTATCTTCTTAAAAATAAACTTGATAATATCTTTCTCGACCGCAATGGATCTATCTTCTTGCCGCAAATAAGCCATATATTCTGGTGAGCCCTTCAATTGTGCAAAGATGGAACGTACTATTTCAGGATCAAATGTCCAAGAAACGCTATATTTCTTCACCTTTTCCAAATAGCTTCGATTTTGCCGCAGTGATTCAATAAAACTATTGCTATTTAATTTTGTCGTATAGATTTTATCTGCTTCTGTCGGTAAAAACTTATTGGCCCTTCCCTCCGCATCAACCAATACATATTCGGCAACTTCGTCGAGAAGATTCAGTGTCCAAATATACATTTGATTAACTTCATCAACACTCGTCAGTAGTGCTTTTTCAAAATCTCTCACCTGTTTATCCTGTGACAAACTAAACGCGTACAGCGTCTGCATAACTTTCACCCTAAGGTGCCTTCTATTAAGCATAATTTAATTTAAAGAACGATTGTATATAAAATAAGAACGTATTATACTTTTACTATTTATTCGTTAACCGTGCGCACACGATCATTTAATTTTCTTGATGTCAAATATACGCTTTTCTGCTAATTGTTTAGCAGCTTCGTATGTGGTAATGTTGTCTTTGACGGATTTTTGAATAACATGACGGGTCGCCCCGTAGATATTTTTTATCAAGGCTTCCGTACGCTCATTGCCATATCCTTCAAGCTCGGAATAACAACTAATTAACGCCCCTGAATTAATTAAAAAATCTGGTGTATATAAAATATCCCGTTCTTTAAGCAGCCTATTCGTTTCTGCTGCTTCTTTCAATTGATTGTTGGCAGATCCGGCAATAATCCGGCAACGCATACGCGGAACAGTCTCCGGATTCACAGTTCCACCCAACGCACACGGTGCATATACGTCAGCATCCAATTCAAAGCTCGTCGAATAGGTGATCGGTTCCGCTTTATATTTAGCGGCAATTTTCATCTTGCGCTCTTCCGTCATATCCGATACATATACCCGTGCATTTTCCGCACGCAACATACTTACTAGTTGCTCCCCTACGCTTCCTACACCCTGAACAGCAATTTTACGTCCGGCCAATCCGTCATCACCATACAATTCTTTAATAGCCGCCTTAATACCATAAAATACACCTCGTGCCGCAAAAAGTGTTGTATCGCCTCCTCCGTTTAAAGAAGCTGGTAAACCGGCTACATAACTTGTCTCAGACAACATATATTCCAAGTCATGCTGCGTCGTACCAACATCCGTAGAGGCAATAAAATTTCCATTGAGTCCTTCCACAAATTTTCCGAATCGGCGCATGAGCACCTCTGTTTTATCGGTCCGGTGGTTACCTATAATAATGGCACTTCCTCCACCCAAATTAAGACCCGCCAGAGAAGCTTTATGCGTAATCGCTTCCGATAGACGCAACGCGTCATCTACCGCATCGGAAAGCGATTCATACGGCAACATGCGTACCCCTCCAATCGCCGGACCTAATGTCGTATCATGAATAGCCACAATAGCTTGTAATCCGACCGCCTTATCCTGGCAGAAAAATAAATTTTGATGACGAGAAATTGCCATCTTATCGAAAACAGAAGAATTATTCACTTCCATAACATGCTTTAATACCTGTATATTCTTTTTGCTTCTGCAAAAGTAGGGAATATTTTTTCAAATTTTAGCCTTACACTTCCTCTATAAAAAATCGAAGTGGATAAGGCGTGCTACAAAATTCGCTTTATATTACAACGCAATTATATTGCGTATAATGGTGAATTTACGTAGGTTTGTTTCCAATGAAGGAGTTGGCTTATCTTAATAAATACTTTTACAAATACCGTTGGAAACTCATACCAGGTGTCGTATTTGTCATTATATCTAACTACTTTGGCATCCTCCCTGCGGTCGTTATCCGAGAAGCATTCGACCTGGTGAAGGAAAACATCGATCTTTATAGGCTTTATGATGGTTTTGACAGACAAGATTTAGTATACCAAGTATTCGGCAGCAGTTTGCTTTTTTTTGGTTTTGTAGTCTTAGCCCTTTCGCTATTGCGCGGTATCTTTTTATTCTTTATGCGGCAAACGATCATTCTGACATCACGTCATATCGAATACGACCTCAAAAATGAAATTTACAATCATTACCAAGCGTTAGACTTTTCTTTTTTCCGAAGAAATAATACGGGAGACATGATGAACCGTGCTACGGAAGATGTTAATCAGGTGAGAAACTATCTGGGGCCGGCTATTATGTACGCCATCAATACCGTGGTACTTTCTATCATGATTATATACGCGATGTATAATGTAAACCCAAAACTCGCCACCTATTCGTTGCTACCCATCCCCATCCTGTCTGCACTTATTCTGTTTATCAATAGGGTCATTAATCAACGGAGCGAAAGAATACAACGACAACTATCGGTACTCTCTTCCTTTGTGCAGGAAACATTTTCGGGAATACGCGTCATCAAAACCTATACACGTGAAAAGCAAAAAATGGACGTATTTGAGGATGAAAGCAATTTGTACAATAAAGTTTCACTCGACCTGGTCCGCGTACAAGCGATATTCTTTCCATTAATCATCTTCCTCGTTGGTTTTAGTACAATCGTGACGGTCTACGTTGGAGGTATCGAAGTGAAAAACGGGACAATTACTGCTGGAAATATCGCGGAATTTATCCTATACGTCAATCAACTTACTTTTCCTGCTATGTCCTTGGCGTGGGTCACCTCACTTTTCCAACGTGCTGCCGCCTCTCAAAAAAGAATCAATGAATTTTTAAAAACCAGCTCGGATATAAAAGATGGACAGGAAAACAGCGTTCTCCAAGGTAATATAACCGTAAAAAACCTTTCGTTCACTTACCCAGAAACGGGGATCAAAGCCATAGACAACCTATCATTTGAGATAAAACGGGGACAAACCCTGGCCATTATCGGGAAAACCGGATCGGGAAAATCTACATTAGCAAACCTGCTGTTACGGACCTATGATGCTGATCATGGCCATATTTATTATGACGGATTACCGTTAAAAAACATCAAGATGAACACGTTGCGTTCTCAGATCGGTTTTGTTCCACAACAGGTATTCCTCTTTTCAGATACCATAGCTAATAACATTGCTTTTGGTTTGGATACCCTCGAAATGGATAAAGTTGAACAAGCTGCAAAAGACGCGGCTGTTTATGAGAACATCGTACATTTTGAAAATGGCTTCCAAACTTCCATAGGCGAACGTGGTCTTACGTTATCTGGTGGTCAGAAACAACGGGTTTCTATCGCACGTGCACTCGTAAAAGATCCTCAAATACTTATTTTTGACGATTGTCTTTCAGCGGTCGATACCAAGACGGAAGAAGAAATACTCCACAACCTGAGCCGTATTATGCAAAATAAAACGACCATTTTCATTGCTCATCGCATCTCCACGATAAAAAACGCTGATCATATTATCGTACTGGAGGAAGGTCGAATCATGGAACAAGGAACACACGATGAACTATTAGCATTAGAAGGAGCATATTTTGAACTGCATGAAAAACAACTACTTGAAACCGAATAAATCCCATGTATCAAAGAGCTCTCCTATTATTCTACCTGATTACCTTTTGCTCCTCCGGCCTGTTTGCCCAACAAATTGTATGGAAAGATACGGTCGGCACACAAAAAGCTCAAGACACAACGGTACGCAATTTCTCTCATTTATATGACATCAGTGATGGTATAAAAGATATCGGGCGATTTATTCGTCATGATACAACAACCAAGGTTTCTAAAAAACGTTCCGGAATTTCCATTCTTCCTAACGTCAACTATAACCCCAGCATTGGTTTTCAAATCGGAGCCAAAGTGGTTGGTGGTGTGTATGTTGGCGACCCGGAAAATACCACGATGTCCACTTTTGCTACAGCATTAAACTATACGACACGGGGTATTATTGTGGGTTACTTGATGCACGACACATACACACCAAAAAATAAATGGAATTTAAAAGGTGCTGTTTTCGTTGCTAAGGCCGTAGGTTTAGATTACGGAATGGGCATAGGAAATAATATACCTACGGATATTGTGCAGGAGGAGACCTTGAATAATCCCGAACGAAAACGTTATGTCAATCAATATACTGTCTATAGCTTTAACGAACGCATATATAAGAATCTTCTTCCCGGTATGTTCGTAGGAGCAGGCGCATTTATTGAACTGAAGCGCAACATATATACGTTAGGCGACCACGAATATACCCCTTTAGATGTCTATAGTGATTTAACCAACTATAATGCACATAAATATAACAACAATGGGCTGATGTTTAACTGGCAATATATGACCCGTGATAACCCAAATAGTGCATATAAGGGAATTTACACGGATATCGTCTTACGCATGAGCCAAACATGGATGGGAAGTGCACAAAATGCATATCAGCTACAAACAGACTTTCGCAAATACTGGCCGCTTTCTTCCGTTCGTCCCAATCATGTATTGGGGTTCTGGCATTGGGGATCCTATAACATAGGCGGTAATTTAGCTTATCTCGATCTTCCTGGCACCGGAAAAGATGCATTCGCACGTACTGGTCGGGGATATACCAACGGTTATTTCAAAGGAAACTCTTTCTTCTATTCTGAGGTAGAATATCGCTTTCCAATTCTACGCAATCAATTCTTAAGTGGTGTCGTCTTCGGCAATGTTCAAACGGCCAACGATCGTTTAGGAACCAAGCTTTTCCAGCAATGGCAGCCAGGAGGTGGTGCGGGGTTACGGGTGTTGTTCAATAAAGCTACACGCACAAACCTATGCATTGACTATGCTTTTGGTAGATTCGGACAACGCGGTTTATTTCTTGGGTTAAACGAAGCTTTTTAAATCATATAGACATGCTGAAATTTAATTTTTTTCTCTTGACAGTCGTTTTATCTACACCGGGTATCGTCTGGAGTCAAGCAGTCGACAGCATATCGAATCAGCATGAAATTAATCCTATCCATGTAAACGCCTATTTCAACCAACAACCTATTCTAGGATTGACGTCTGCTGCGCAAACAATTAGTCCGCGGCTGATAGAGGCGCAACAAACAAACACCTTACTTTCTGCTATCAATACCGTAGCAGGAGTTCGTATGGAAGAACGCTCGCCAGGGAGCTACCGTCTGGCCATGCGCGGAAGTCTAATCCGGTCTGCTTTCGGGATTAGAAACACCAAAATATATATAGACGATTTCCCGCTGACCGACGCCGGGGGAAACACCTATTTAAACCTCCTCGATCCCGCCGCTATACAGGCAATACATATTATTAAAGGACCTGATGGTTCGCTATACGGGGCCAATTCAGGTGGCGTTATTAACATACAGCCTAACGGTTTCGACATCCGTGAAAATCGTCGTTCTGTTTTATTAAGTGGAGGATCATTTGGCTTATTTCAAGAACAGCTCTCCATACAACAAAAGATCAATAATAACTACAGTTTTTCTTTTGACCAATCGTTTACCCGGTCGGATGGGTACCGTGATAACACGGCATTGAACAAAAAAACATTTCAAACGGCGCACCGTTGGAAATATACCCCTAAAAATGAAATTCGGTTTTTTGCTTTGTATAGTGATTTGGGGTATCGTACACCGGGTGGGCTAACACAAGCACAGATGGACGAAGATCCACGTATGTCGCGCCCGGCTGCCGGTCCAAATCCAAGCGCCAAAGAACAACAAGCCGGCATTTACAACAAGACATTCTATGGAGGTATAGCACATCATGCACAACTGAATGACAAGTTATCACACACCGTCAGTATATTCGGTTCAAATACCGACTTCGAAAATCCCTTTATTACCAATTACGAATATCGGCAAGAAAACAACCTCGGGCTACGCTCCTATTTTTCCTATAGAAATACAGACAATCCTAAACTTGAATGGCAAATGCAGCTTGGTTTCGAAGGACAAAAGGGTTGGAATGAGATTGAAAACTATGGCAACGTGCAGGGTAACGCGACCGACTTAAAGGATCACGATAATCTCAACAATTCACAATATAGCTTCTTTTACCGTGCTATGGCAAAAATATATCAGCACTGGACAATAGAGGGGTCTTTAGGGTTAAACCATTCTAAACTTACCTACCGACAGCACTACCCGGAGATAGAAAATCCCATCGGCCACATGACATTTAGCGGTATCTGGATGCCCCGACTTGCAACTTCTTATTTGATAACAGAACGCTTCGCTGTTCGGGGTTCTATTTCCAAGGGTTATTCTCCCCCCACCAACGAGGAAGTTCGACCTTCCGATAGGATCATCAATAGTTCATTACGTCCAGAAACTGGTACGAACTATGAACTTGGTGCCCGATTAGAAACCTTTAGTAGACGACTTATTGCAGATTTAAGCATCTACGATTATAAAATAAAGCAAGGAATTGTCGAACAACGTAACGATAATGGAGAAGAGTATTACCTCAATGCGGGGGAAATAAAACAAAGAGGCATCGAAGCGGCTATTTGGGCATACCTATTAGCCCCTACACCGGGACGGTTTGTTCAAACGATAAACCTTCATTCGAGCGTTTCTTATAATGATTATCGCTTCGGAAAATATAATGTAGAGGGTAATGATTTTTCTCATAACAAAGTAACGGCGGTTCCGGATTGGGTTTGGACAAATACATTGTTAATTGCCTTTCCAAAACAATTTGGATTGAACTTTTCTCATAATTTCACCTCCGCCATGCCGCTAAATGATGCGAATAGTGTATTTTCCAAAAAGTTCCATCTCCTACAAGCGAAGGGAACATGGATTTGGCAGCTGAAAAGCAACCAACAACTACAATTCTTTGCTGGTGTAGATAACCTGTTGAACGAACAGTATAGCTTAGGTAATGATATTAATGCTTATGGCGATCGGTTTTTCAATCCCGCCCCTACTCGAAATTATTATGGAGGAATGAAGATTATTTTATAAGATACATATTATGCAATATTCATTAATCGTTCCAGGTAATGATAACCGATACCAAAATATGCTTTTGTAGATTTTATTTTTTCCAGAATCTCTCGCTGTTTTTGTGTATCGACCGATTTTTTCTCTCCTACCACCAACACATTTTTAGGTGTATGTGCATCCGATACAAATTGAAAAACTTTCGTTTGGTACCCAAAATATTCCATAATCAACGCCCGCATCCCATCGGTTACCATTTCCGCTTGGCGCTCCATAAAAATTCCGTGTTTTAACAAGAGGTCAAGTTCGTTTTTCGTTTTGCTCTTTTCCATTTCCCGGCGGATTTGTTTGTGGCAACATGGTGCGACTACAATAAGATCCGCACCATGCTTGATACCTTTGGCAATAGCGTCGTCTGTAGCCGTATCACAAGCATGCAAGGCTATCAAAATATCTAAATCACTTTCGGGTTGGTAATCTTCTATTGCGCCTCGAATAAAAAGTAGGTCTTTGAAATTAGATTTGACGGCAATCTGATTACATAATTCTACCAAATCTTTACGATATTCAACACCTACTAAGGAAGTTCGTTTATGGAGTGTGTGAACTAAATAATCATATAAAGCAAAGGTCAAATAACCTTTCCCTGCTCCCATATCGACCACATTCAACGTGTCTTTCTGCGGTAGGCGTTGTAATATGGAACTTAATATTTCGATATAATGATTAATTTGCTTCCATTTATCTTGTGCCTTTTTATAGACTTTCCCCGTTTGATCCGTCAACATTAACTCTTGCAAATACACCTTGCCTGTACTATCTAACCTTCGTTCTTTTTGTTTATCATGCATAAGAACAACTGGTTTTTTAGCCGTTGGACTTTCTTTTCTAAGAGACCACACCCCTTTTTTAGTGAATTGGCATACTAGATTTTCTGTCTCTGTAAATAAGGTTGCCACCCGAAATCCCTCGACTTTCAAAAGCCCCTGTATCTCCATAATCCCCGTATGTATCTCGAAATTCTGCGTAATGTCTTGCGTATGATAACGAAAAACAAATGATAACTTCTTCTCTCGTTTTATGATAACCGGTTTAATATATACGTTTTTCAAGTACAACTCGGTGCCATTATAATCTCCCAGAGAAATCTTTATAAACTCATCTTGTTGAATAGAGTCTCGAATTTTATCAAAAAAAGCGGCGTAATTATCCATAACGCAAAGATAGGGAATATAAAGAAATCGTATCTTTGTATTATGCAATATCCTAAGATCAAAGCTGTCTTTTTCGATATAGACGGTACGCTTTTAAGTTTCAAGACACATCAAGTTCCTGCATCTACCCAGAAAGCAATTGAACAATTGCAACGACAAGGGATTAAAGTTATTTTATCAACCGGCCGATCCATTAACAGTATTGATCATCTCAATTTTTTAGATTTCGATGGGTTCATCACTTTTAACGGTGGCTATTGTGTCACGCAGGAAAACGATGTATTATTTAGACAAGCCATACATCCAAACGATATAAAATCGGTTTTGAATTATACGAAAGCACATCCGTTGAGTTTTTCTCTTATGTCTGAAAAAGAAATCACTATCTATGATGTGACACCGGAAATAGCAGGAATGTATGCGCACTTAAATCTTCCTGTACCGCCTTTAGTCGATATAGACAAGGTTGATACGTCCAGCATCTTACAAACCAATATATTTATAGGACCGAAAGAAGAGCATGCTTTTATGAAAAAGGTCATGCCAAATTCGGTCGCATCCAGATGGACGCCTCTTTTCGCTGATGTGAACCCCAAAGGTCAGAGCAAACAAGTAGGAGTAGATATCTTTTGTAAACATTTCGGACTGGATATTACGGAAACGATGGCGTTTGGAGACGGCGGAAATGATATTACGATGCTAAAACATGTGGCTATTGGAGTAGCTATGGGAAATGCTAATCCAGAAGTGAAGGAAATCGCAGATTATATCACAACAGATGTTGATGACGACGGTATCTGGAACGCCTTAAATTATTTTAAGGTGATATAAATAACGGGGGCGCGAAAACTCGCCCCCCATAAATTATTCTTCTACAAAACTTCCTTTCGCGGCTAAATAACGTTCCGCTTCTAAGGCTGCCATACAGCCTGTACCGGCTGCAGTAATCGCTTGGCGATATACATGATCCTGTACATCTCCACAGGCAAAAACACCCGGTACATTGGTCGCCGTACTATCCGGCTTCGTCATCAGGTAGCCGGTCTCTTCCATATCAAGAACTCCTTGAAACAGCTCGGTGTTCGGTTTATGTCCGATGGCCACGAAAAACCCTGTAATGTCTATATGTTGCGCTTCTCGTGTCTGATTATTGATGACACGAACACCCGTAACACCCGTTTCATTCCCAACTATTTCTTCAGCTTCCGTATTATATAGCACTTCAATATTTGGTGTGTTCATGACCCGGTGTACCATTGCTTTAGAAGCTCTAAATTCGTCACGGCGCACAAGCATATACACTTTTTTACACAACTTGGCTAGATAGGTTGCTTCTTCTGCGGCCGTATCCCCCGCCCCTACTATTGCTACTTCTTGACCTTTAAAAAAGAATCCATCACAAACAGCACAAGCAGACACACCAAATCCGTTGTATTTTTCCTCGGAAGGCAACCCCAACCATTTTGCGGTAGCACCTGTCGCGATAATAACGGTTTCTGCAGAAACCCACGTCGAACCGTCGATCTCCACTTTGTGCACGCCCCCCTCCTTCGAGAACTCAACTTTCGTGGCATACCCAAATCGCACCTCCGTTCCGAAACGTTCGGCTTGGGCTTTCAGATCTTCCATCATTACCGGTCCGGTTATTCCTTGCGGGTAACCCGGAAAATTATCTACGTCTGTCGTTTGCGTCAATTGTCCTCCAGGAACGATACCGGTATATATTACGGGTTTTAAATCAGCTCTGGCTGCATAAATAGCTGCCGTATAACCAGCAGGCCCTGATCCAATAATCAAGCACTGTAAGTGTTCTATTTCTGTTGTATTTGTCATTTTTAATTCATTGTTCGTAACTTGTGATACGTTGATTTGCATAACTTATCACTTAAAACTTATTTGCCAAATTTCCCTTGCAGCTGTTTAAGCATATCTTCCGTAATCGGTTTCGCGGGAATTTGCTCCTTATGTGGACGATTCTTGGTTACATCCACCCTAGTATTTTGCTGCTGCTCTTTCTTTTTATTACGATGCGCATTCCATAACCTCTCTAATACTTTCTTGGTGTAGCGTGGAAAATCTCCCTGTTGCATCCAAGCGTAATAACTGGGTTCCACCTCAAACACATGAACAACTTTTCTACCTTTGTGTTTACCAAAATTGATGCAGGGGTCGCCTTCCTCATCATACACTAAGCGGCCGGCAAAATCGACTGGGTTACTCAAATTGGTAAACCGGTGTAACGCTTCTACATCGTTTATCACCGGAGTCGTCACCTTCCCATGTTTATCTTCGAAAGCTGCTCCTTCGTATTTTGATAGTTGAGCCTTCAACACTTCGTATGTCGCTCGTACGTCGGCTTCTGCTGTATGTGCGTTTTCCAATGATGCATCACAATAAAACTTGTAAGCCGCTTTCAAGGTGCGTTGTTCCATTTGGTGGAAAACATTCTGTACATCCACAAAAGCCCTTCCTTCCAACGAAAAATCTATCCCCGCGCGTAAAAATTCTTCCATCAACATCGGCACATCAAACTTATTGGAGTTGTATCCCGCTAAATCAGATTCTCCAAGAAAATTTTTGATTTCCTCGGCTCGTTCTTTAAATGGAGGAAGATCCTTTACGTCTTCGTCATAGATACCGTGAAACATCGAAGATTCTGCAGGTATGGGCATTTCGGGATTCACCTTCATTGTCAACACCTCTTCTTTGCCTCCTGGGAATATTTTCAATATGGACAACTCCACAATACGGTCTGTTGCAATATTAACTCCCGTAGTTTCCAAATCAAAAAAGGCCAAAGGGCGTTTTAATTGTAATTCCATCTAATAGCGATTGATTATTAACTTTCGTCCAACAAATGTACAAAACTCTTCGGTCTTGTTAAAGACATCACCGATTAATGACATAATTATCACCGTAAATAAAAAAGTCCCCAGCATACGCCAGGGACTCGCTCTTTTATGGGTACAATGATTTTAACCTAATGTATTTTTCAACGTATTTACCTGGTGATCGACCAATTTTTGAAGCGGACCGGAGGCCATCATTTTCATCATCATATTAAGCTCAGCCTCCATGATAAATGTTGCGCCTGTCGTGTTTGTACCTCTATCTTCCAATTTCCATCTTAAGGTAAGTGCAAAGGGTGCGTCTTCAATTGGCATACATATAATTTCTTTATTCACTACGCGTTGACTGATTTTCAACGCTAGCTTTGCCATATTCTTGATCGTAAAATGCGCTTCGTCCGCTGTAGAGGACCAATTGTAGATATTATCGGGCATAAGCTGTTCATGGTTATTCATGTCAGCCAAAAATGCATATACCGCTTCTATCGGCTTCTGAATTTCAACACTATTTTGAATGATGGTCATATGCTCCTGTTTTAAGATTTTATTCCTCCGTCCACGCCGATGGATCTCTACGCCATTTTTCCAACAATGCCACATCAGACTCTAAAATATAGCCGTTGTCGACGGCTACTTTAATCAGTGCATCGTAGTTACACAAGCTAAAGAAAGGACATTTGGCATCTGCGAAATTTTGAACAGCTTGGTCAAATCCATAAGTAAAAATCGACACTAACCCGACTACATTACATCCCGCTTCGCGCAAGGCGTCCACCGCTAATAAACTGCTTTTACCAGTCGATACCAAATCTTCTACGACAACCACGCGCTGTCCACTAACAACTTCTCCTTCGATAAGGTTCTGACGACCATGATCTTTCGCACTACTACGGACATACGTAAAGGGTAAACCGAGGTCCTGCGCAACCAATATGCCTTGAGGTATTCCCGCCGTGGCGACGCCTGATATCATTTCTACCGTTCCAAACTCCTCCTGAATCAGCTGTGAAAGCTGTTGTCGAATATACGTTCGAATTGCGGGGTATGATAATGCAACACGATTATCACAATAAATTGGCGATTTCCAACCCGATGCCCACACAAAAGGGTTTTTAGGTTGTAATTTTATTGCTTTAATTTGCAATAAGGATTCAGCAATTTTTTGTTCAACCTCATTTAAATTATTCATGGCACAAATTTATAAAATTTATATGAACGAATCTCAGCTTATTTTGGCTGATTTTCTTCCGAAGAAACTGTCTAGTGTTCAAACAATTGGTTTACAAGACATTGATCTTGAAAAACTTTTTCAAGCATCTAAGCAGAAATCCGCAAGGGATATCATCTATCTATATATACACCCCGAAATAGAGAAAGTTCTCAAATCGATATTGCAAAAGCTCGAAATTATTAAGGCTGCTGGCGGGTTGGTCAAAAATGGTGAGGGTGAATACTTGTTTATACATCGATTAGGAAAGTGGGATTTACCCAAAGGCAAAGTAGAGAACAATGAAAAGATGAAAGAGGCTGCCGTTCGCGAAGTCGAAGAAGAATGCGGCATCCGCATCAATTACCTGGGTTCCAAACTCCAAACAACTTACCACACCTACACGATGCGTGGAAAACTGGTATTAAAACAAACCAATTGGTACGAAATGGGCGTGAATAAGTCTCCAAAGTTGATTCCGCAAACGGAAGAAGATATCACGGAAGCCCGCTGGATCGCCAAGGCTGATTTCGGTGTCGTACTTGAAAATACCTATCCCTTAATTGCACATATTATCCAAGGAGTTTAAGGGACTATCCCCTTAAACTCCTCACCTCCCTGCTTTAATATCCTGGATTCTGTTCCAATTCGGTATTCCGGTTTATTTCATCCCGATGAAATGACGTGAAATACATTTTATCGTTCCATGTTCTATTTTCGATGCCTGGATCGATGGTGTTGACCGTATAACGATAATCATAGTTTTCAGTATCGTATTTGTAAATCGCTACTTCTCGTCCTGGCTTTAATTTTCCTTCTATTTTTATCGTTGTTACTTTTCTTCCTAACGTTTCAGACGCAATCATCCATCTTCTAGCATCAAAGAAACGATGCTCTTCATAAGCGAGTTCCACGCGTCTTTCGTTACGATAACGAGCCTTTAAGGCTTCTCCCGAATCTTCAACGGCTGGCATGCCCACGCGGTATCGAATTTTGCTAAGCCACAACCTCGCTTCTGCCTCTTCGCCAAGTTCTATACAGGCCTCTACATAATTAAGGATAGTTTCTGTATACCGCAACACGGGCCAGGGGACACTTTGTCGTGTGTTCTGATCCTCCATAGCGGGATCGGCGTCTGTAAATTTACGATAATAATACCCCGTATAGGAGCCATTCCAATCTTCTACCGGACTGTTCCTCGTGTCAAGTCCATGTTGAACTCGCTTCGTTCCTGAACCGCTGCCCACTTCATATTGGCCAGTTTGTATTTGGTTGTAAGGATCTCGGCCCTTTACATCATCGGCACGTGGTTTCCAATCGGCTCCGTCGTATAGGATGGTGGCGTAAAAGCGGGGATCTCTATCTTCGTAGGGAGCCGCTTCGTGCACGGTGTTTTCCCAGCTAAATTTACTTCCATCGATCATTTCATAATCGTCCACCAACAACTGCGTCGGTGTATTCCCGGCCCAGTTGTGATAACCATTAGGTCCATTATCGCGGCCTACCCATCCTCCCCGTTCATCTTTTAAATCAATGAAGAAGCGACCTAAAATAAGATCTTTCTTGCCTTCGCCATCCGCCATCGAACTGCCTCCCCCCATGGCTATCGCCATATAATTCGCCTGACCATCTTCCGGTTCTTCCGGCGCCGCCAGATCCAATTTGTATCGATATTCCGTATGATCCAAGACCGCTTTACTTGCCATCTTGGCGCGACGCCAACGTTCCGTTCTATCGCCATCAGTATAACCAATATACTCAGGTGTTTTATAGCCGTTGAGCAACGATGACTTTGATTTTGCCGTCGCGTTATCATACAGGTCACTCGCCGCATACGTCAGCACCCGTGCCTTTAATGCTAAAGCCGCTACCTCGTTGGCCCGTCCGTCGACCCGTGCGACACCATCCAGAAGAAGTGTTGCCGAATCACAATCATCTACGATGAAATTTACACATTCCTCAAACGTATTTCTTTTCTTCGTATAGCGCTCCGAGCCCAATTCATATACAACGTCAACAAGAGGCACCGCCCCGTATTGACGAAGAAGCTGTTGGTAATAATAAGCCCTCAAAAAATAAGCTTCTCCCAGTAATTGGTTAACCAAATCAGGGTTATCGAACTTTGGCTCCTGCAAATTGGCAATAGCGATATTCGTGGCGCGGATTCTCGTATAGACCAAATCGAACCTATAGGTCTCCAAGATATACCCTTGATTGGCATCATTAGATCGCGCTTCGGTCACGGTATTGATACCCCTACCGGGGTGGGTAAATAACGCTTCGTCTGTTAAAGAGGCCATTTGTTGTTCGTAAAAACCGCCAACACCAAACCCATTATAAATTTCAAATAGGAATGCCTCAGCCAAAGCCGCATCAGCCCAAACGACGTCTTCGGGAACTTCCTCTAATGGTTGCGTACTCACAAAATCGTCGTTACAAGACATGCATATCATGCCTATTAACATCATATATATACTATTTCTCATTCTCTTCATCTTATCGATTTTTAAAATGAAACCATAACCCCGGCGTTAATCAATCTTGCCTGTGGATAATATTGCCCAAGTTCACTGGTTGCTTCTGGATCCAGCACGTTGATCTTGCTCCATGTCATCAGATTTAAACCGCTCACATACACTCGGAGATTGCTTATCTTCACTCGTTCCAACAAGCTTGTCGGGAGGTTATATCCCAATTCTACGTTTTTTAAACGCAGGTAATCCGTGCTTCGTAACCAATACGTGTTGTCATACGAATAGTATTGGTCACTTCGGTCGGTAATCCTAGGGTGCTGGCCGCTCGGATTGTCGATTGTCCACCTATTCTCATAAAAATCCAAGAAATAGTTACCGATGGCCCCCGATTCATCCGTTCCAACGCGCAACTCGCCACCAGTAGCACCTTGAAACAGCACGCTTAAGTCAAAATCGCCATAGGTCAACCCCAAGTTTATACCGCCTTGAAATCTCGGATCTGTATTTCTATCACGACGTAGACGATCATTTGGTGTTATCTTACCGTCTCCGTCGTGATCAACATACTTCATATCTCCTGGACGTAAATTTCCCGTGATATCACTATAATCGATCGTATTGGCATCGATATCAGTCTGATCTCTAAATACACCATCATATATATAATATAACTCCGCATTAATGGCTCTCCCTGTACTTCTTTGCCATTCTGGCGCTCCTGGCGCCTCATCCCAAAAGACAATCTTGTTCCTTGAATACCCACCATTTACCGATATGCGATAGCCTAATTTGCCGATCTGATCCTGCCAGCCCACGTTAAATTCCCATCCTGAGTTATCTACTTTTCCTAAGTTTTCAGCCGGCAAGGTCATACCGGTACTCTGCGGAATCGAAGCATTCCTACGCCATAATATACTGTTACGGCTATTTTTGAACACATCGAATTCTGCATTCATTTTTCCATCGAAAAACTGCATATCCAACCCGAGATTATAATTATTTGCGACCTCCCAGGTGATAAAGGTGTTCGGAACGCGACTTTCATAAAGGGTTTTCACCAAGTCTCCTCCAATGATATAGGTACCAAAGGCATAGGTAGAAAAGTATTGATATTCCTGTAAGGCATCGTCGTAGTAAATATTATCGTTGCCCATCTGTCCGTATGATGCACGTAGCTTCATATAATTGATAAACGGGACATTTTCCTTCCAAAAGTTTTCCTCCGAGACCAGATAGCCCACCATGGCTCCTGGGAAGAATCCATAGCGCCTATTTTCCGGGAACATATACGAGCCATCATAACGCCACAAAAACTCGGCTATATATTTACTTTTATAGTTGTAGCCAATACGACCAAAATAATTTAAACGGGCTCTTTCCCATGCTCCTCCGTCATTGTCCTTTTCGGCCTCTCCACCAGCAAACAGGTAGTCTATGTTCTGCGAAATAAAATAACGTCTAAACGCACTGAAGTTATCATTACGTATGGTTTCCCTATTCACACCAGCCAGTAAATTCAGCGTATGATCGTTGATGGTCTTATCGTAACTCAAAACCGCCCCAAGCAAGACATTTGTCTGGTCTTCATCTGATTGCGTCAGATTGGGATCTGCGGGTCCTCGTTTACCAGCCTCCAGTTTCGGGGTAACACCATCATCTTGGTATGCCCCTTGCCAGGTATATAGATACCACGGGGTGGACCACGTCTTTTGCTTTTTGCCATATTTATCGATAGAAGCGGTTAGGGACAATTTCAGACCTTCCACCCATGGATTCGTGATATCTACCTGCCCGTTCGTCTGCACATAATATCGCTTATCTCGATCATAACCAGTCTGATCGGTCGTAATGACGACGGGGTTTTCTCCATGCTCAATATCCGGTCCCGGTAAACCATTTGGCCAAAATGCAGGCATTGTCGGATTACCACGCATCAGCATACGGAAGATCGTCGCGGCACTTTTTGTTGGATAATTTCTATTTTCCTGACGACCTAACACCCCAAATTTTGTTTTAATATAAGGATTGATATCTGCGTCGAGGTTAATTCTGAAATCATATTGTTTGTATCCCGTTGCCGAATTTTTATAGAATCCATCCTGATCCAAAAAACCAAGAGACATTAAATAACGCATGTTTTCCGACCCACCATCAAGCTGTAAATTATGTCTACTTTGAGGCGACCAGTTCTTTAACGTCGCACCGTACCAATCGGTATTGGGATATCCCCAAGGATCGCTACCATTCCTAAAAAATTCTCGTTCGTCGGGCGAAAACGGTGCTTCGAGACGATTACCATTTGGTCGTTCATAGAAGCCACTTCCGTTAAATCCCTCCAAAGCCTTACCCCATTCGTCTACCGGCAACTTAAATATTTCCAATTCATTTCTCAACTCCGCATATTGCACAGCATCGGTCAGTTCGGGGATAACAGTAGGTTGTGAAAACCCTTGGTTAAAGTTATATGATAATTTAGGTTTGCCCGAAGTTCCCCGTTTGGTGGTTACCAATATCACGCCGTTGGCGGCCCGGGCACCATAAATAGCGGCAGAAGCATCTTTCAAAACCGATATATTGTCAATATCAGCCGGATTTAACCGTTCAAATCCTCCCTGCCGGGCGGGTATGCCATCAATGACAATCAGCGGACCACTATCGCCAAGGGTATTGGTTCCTCTGATTTTTATATTTGATCCATCCTGCCCCGGCTCGGCACTACCATTTGTCGCCACAACACCCGGCACGCGTCCGGCAATAGCGCTAGAAAGATTCAACGCTGGCGATTTCGCTAATTCCTGTCCTTTAACGGCCACAACAGAACCTGTAATCGTTTCCCGCTTCTGTGTACCATAACCGACGACGACAACCTCATCTAGCTGCGCTTGATCTTCTTCCATTACAATATTTATCGGGTTTTGTTGATAAGCTACTTCCTGCGTCAGATAGCCGACATACGTAAATTGAAGAATCGCATCATCACGCTCTACTTCCAAGGAGAATTTCCCTTCTGCATCCGATAATGTAGCACGGTCGGTGCCAAGCTGCGCGACCGAAACGGAGGCTATTGGCTCGTTGTTCCCATCTTTAATTAGGCCGGTTGCTATTAGCTTTTGTTTTTTCTTTCGAAGTACGATACGTCGTTTGTCGACGTATTCTGCCGTAAGATCTTCCATATCCAATAGGGGCAATAATAGGTCTTTCCAATGGATATCCTTGGCATCGATTTCCTTGACAGTGATATGTTGGATGAGATTATCGTTATAAATAAAGGAAATCGCGGTCTGCTCTTCGATGGAGAGCAATAGACTTTTCAGCTTAACATGCTTGTAACGCATGGAAACCGTTTCTTGGGCCAAAGACTCACGCGCAAATAAGCCAGAAGAAAAACAGACGATAAATAATACTACTAACTTTAACAATAACAACCACTTAAGGTAATGATAAATACGCACATGTATTTTAGCATGCGAAGTTATTTTCATACTTTTGTCTTTTAAAATTTAATCAATTGAGCATCTAACTTTCCTACGGCCGGATGCTCACGGTTAACAAATTTAAGGGGTATATCTTTTACGAAGAGGTATACCCTACTTTTTTTGAATGTGTCTATGTCATACGTTTCTACTTTATATAAATGATACCATTACTAACTTTATAGCTAAATTTTACGCCTGTTTTCTGTAGTAAGTCTAGCACCTGCTCACAAGATGTTTCTTGAAACACACCTGTAAACAACTGTTTGTATAAGTTTTTATTTTGCACAACAATTGTCTTGTTGTACCAACGTTCCATTTTTTTGACCGCTTCTGTTAATGAGTCACCGTTAAACACCAGTTTATTTTCCACCCACATGATCTCCAGCGCTTTATTCTTATCGATTACATTTTTTTTATAATCCACAAGTTTCGCGGTATTATTTTCTTTTAATATGTCGACTGCTGCTCCCAGATGCTGTTTGTCAACCGGACGGTTACGGTTCAAAACTTCTACCTTATCACCCGGACTCAACATATAATTACGCTTTCCATCTCCATTCCCCACATGTAACTCCACTTTGCCTTCCATCAGCGAGGTAGCGATTCGCTCTTCTTCTGGATAAGCCCGAACATTAAACACGGTCCCCAACACCTTAATTTCTGTATCTAAAGCGTTTAAGTACAGGGGCAAGGATTCATTTTTTGCTACAGAAAAATAGCCTTCCCCCTCTAATGTCAATATGCGGTGCTCTTTACCATATCCTTTTTTAACTTTTAAGTGACTTTCGCTATTCAACCAAATTTCAGTCCCATCACTCATCCGAAAGAATTTTCGTTCGCCCCTATCCGTCGCCATTTCTAGCCACTCATTTTGTTGTTTCAAAGAAGGGTTTGATTTATAAGCGATTAACCAAAATGCAATCACCAAACAGCTAACGCAGATAGCTGCAATAAGATAACGGTTCTTCACAAAAATCGAATGTCTGTTTTCCACATACGATGCCTGATATAAATCGTTAGGTTTTGTTTTTTCATAGATAATCTCCGCTTCCAAACGTTTCTCGTTGTCGTTCTGAGGGGTATCTAGATACTGCATCAGAAGTTTCTTTTTTGTATCCGTTTCTGCCAATTCCAAAAGAGTCTCCCTCTCTGCGACAGAGAGCGAACCCTCCAACAACTTCTTTAACAGTTCCAAATAATATTGTTCGTTTGTCGACATGGATAGCTTTTAGTCTACATTGATATAGACACAACAAATCCACATAATCCCCAATACAATGTTATTTTTTTTTCTTAAGCGCAACCCATAGCTTCTGAATCGCTATTTGGATATGCCGATCTACCGTTTTGATCGAGATACCCATCATCTCGGCTGCATCTTTATAGGAGTAGTTTTCGTCTTTTACAAGCAAGAAAGCCTTTTGGGTCTTAGCCGGAAGCTTTGCTATGGCTTCCTCAATCTCCATCACATTTTCATTCGAAATAAAAATGTCTTCGGGGTTCAAATGGTCCAAAAATTGATAATCACCCAACTCTTCGTGCCCAACATACTCTGCCTGTCGAATACGGAGGTAATTTAAGCACTTGTTCTTGATCGTTCGCATCAGATAGAATTCTATAGAGGTTATATGTTGTAAATCGGCGCCAAGATGCCACATTTTCCACATCGCTTCAGATGCGATATCCTCCGCAATATATTTATCTTTTACATAAGACCTGGCATAACTCTCTAGAACCTTAAAATTGGCCACAAAAAAAGATTTAAACACCTTTTGTTTACGCTTAATAGCTATTTCTATCTTATTATCCTCACTTAACGGCTTAAAATACATGGTTGCGTAATACTATTGTAATTTGCAAATTAGCAAATATATCACAATAGGACGTACAAAAAACAGAAATAATAAAAAAAGCTCCTTTCATATCTTCATGCTTCCCAGTTCGCTAAATTAAACCGTCCTTACCTTATAGATTTTTAAAAACGGAAGGTTGATAACTCGGTTCGGGTTGAAGAGATAAATGTTAAATGTCCACCAGCTTTCTTCTGCTTTTGTATACACTAAATAATTCTTTTTCGGAAAATAATTAATAGACTTGACGTGGGGTACATTTAATTTATCAAACGGTGTAAATAAATGCGTATGGATATCGTATAGAAATACACCGTTGTGCGTGGTAACTAAAAATTGGCTTCCACCAACTGAAGACAAATCATGTCCCCCATCTTCTGGGAGTATATCTGTATATTCGAGGTGTAGATCAATAGTTCCATTTTTTTGCTTGAATTCGTAACACCGCAACTCATTGAATCCTAACGCAAAAAGTCTCTTTTTTTCGTGGTGCCATACCACCCCATGTCCAGAATAAAGTGTATCCTTAAAAAGCAGATCCTCGGGTTTCGATCGATGATATATCTCCAAACTGTTCCCCTTAGGATGAGTCGAATTAGCCACTGCAATAAATCCCCCTGGAAGTAAATCCGCAGAATGCGCCATCGGTGTATAAGCATAAAACGTTACTTTTCTGCTTTTTACATCCACAATACAAGTTGCACCTCCTGAAGAAGTAAGGAGAATTTTGCTATTATTATCAATCGGTTTGCATTCATCAAAAGGAACCAATAACTTTTGATAACGTTCGGGCATATCTGCCTTTGCTTCCTGTACACTCCATGACCATATTACCGCCGTACTGTCGGTTCCTTTTTCAGGATCTATGATCAAAACTTTATCTTCTCCGCAGGCGAGCAGAGATCCCTTAGGAATAGTAGACATCGTTTGCCCCGTCGTATAATCGACTATGCAAGTTAACAAAAACAAAAGGAGGATTTTTTTCATACTGTTCATCATCAAATTCAATATATCATTTACGTTGTATAAACATGCCAAAATTATCAGATAACAACCGCTATTTTCGAAATTTGGGATTTATGATCTCCCACTCATTGATGTGCGCTGGTTGATGTTCCTTTTTCACAATTTCATTAAATTTTTGAATCAATTCTGGATAATCATTTGCCAAATTATATGTTTCATTTCTATCTCTTTCTAAGTTGAAAAGCATCCAGGGTGCGTTTTTATACGTTTGACGACGTACATCAACTTTTACACCTTTCCATTTCCCCATCCGGATTGCTACCTGCCCTCCTTTTTCAGGATATTCCCAATATATATATGCATGCTCCTTTTGTGCTACAGCATTACCTAGCAACGTAGGTAAAAAAGAGATGCCATCCGTATTTCCTGGGTTCTGATTCGTGAGATCTGCTAAAGTCGCCATCAAATCATATTGTACAGAGGGTAGTTCCGTCGTCGAACCAGCCTTAATTTTCCCGGTCCACCTTACCAAAAATGGCACGCGAATACCGCCTTCAAAGACATCCATTTTCAAACCGCGTAGACCGGAAACACTATTGAAAAAGGCAGGCTGAACCCCTCCATTAAAGGTTGTGCCGTTATCACTTGAAAACATGATGATGGTATTTTCGTCTAACCCCAACGCGCTAACCTTTTCAAGTACTTTGCCTACCTGTGCATCTAAATAAGTAATCATCGCAGCATACGTTGATAAGGGGTGCTTTGTCGGGGCATAACCGCGTTGTCCATAGTAAGGTTTCTCCCCCCCAAAATCCGCTCGATACGGATCGATATATTGTTGAGGGGCCTGAAGCGAAACATGAGGCTGTGGAAACGGTAGATATAAGAAAAACGGTCCCTCTCTGTTTTCTTCAATAAACGCTAACGCATGTTTTGTCATAACGTCACCGACATATTCAAGGCCAATATAGGCATCAAAGTCCTTATCAGTTGCTAGGGTTGAATCCAATTGTCGGTGAACATCAATTACCGGATTATTCAGTTTCAATGGTTCATCGTTTAACCACAGATGCGTAGGATAAAAATTATGTGCTTGCTTTTGATCAAGGATGCCGGCATAAGCGTCAAAGCCTTGTTTAAGAGGAGATCCTGTTGTATTGTGCATGCCTAAACCCCACTTTCCGAACATACCCGTTGTGTATCCCGCATTTTTTAACATTTTTGGAAGCGTATACATACCTTCGGGAAGCGGCATTTGACCAGCTTCCAGACTGTCTGCAAAACCACCCATCTCATAATTTCCGCGAATATAGGAATGACCACCATGTTTACCGGTAAGCAGCATACAACGAGCCGGTGCACACACCGGCATACTGGTGTAATGATCTGTGAACTTCATCCCTTCCTCACGAAGCCTATTTAAATGGGGCGTTCTAATTTGATGTTGTCCATAAGGTTCTATTTCACCGTAGCCCAAATCGTCTGCATAAATGTAGATGATATTGGGCAATTTCTGCTTATGATTTTCTTTCGTCTCCTGCGCAATCAGAGCTATGTTCCACATGATGCTCAGGGTGCCTATTAGGGTGGTTATTTTTTTTACGCTGTCCATGTTCTGGTACTTTCCTTTATTTATCAGATTCCAAAATAATTATCGGTTTCTCTAATAGGTTCTCGGGCCTAGTTCAACAAATTCAGTAGTTAGGATTTGGTTCCAGCGCAGGATTGAGATCAATCTCTGTATAAGGGATCGGCCATATATAATCCCTACTCGCATCAAATTTCCTGTTCTGTATTAGCTTTCCCTGATAGTCATAGATTGGCTCATTCATCTCTTTTTCTATCGTTTTCCATCGCCGTATATCGTAAAAATAAGAACCCTCTCCCGCTAGTTCTATGCGCCGCTCCAAACGTATTGCTTCCCGCATTTCTTCTTTACTGAGCCCTTCTTCTAATGGCGGCATATCTACAGTAGGTCGGGATCGGATACTGTTTATTGCTCCATAAACGTCGCTGGATGGACCCGACAATTCGTTTAGCGCTTCGGCATACATTAATAGCACATCAGCATAACGAATTTCCACATAATTCGTTTCGGAATTCGTTAACGTACCTGGAGTCGTTTCGTTGTATTCGGTAAATTTCCGGAAAGTATAACCAGTTTGGTGCAGATCAGCATTTGTAGCCGTCCGGTTTCGCCAGGGTGCCCCGATAAAAACGATAGATTGTTTAAATCGAGGGTCTCTATTTTCATAGGGTTTCTGTGAATCATACCGCGGACTTTCATCAATGGATAAGCCATCTGTCATTTGATAAGCATCCACTAATCCCTGTACGGGAGCTTGTGTGCTGTATTGAGCCATAATGATATCGTATGTATTGATCAGTTCAGGGGCTTTAAAACGTATATCAAACACGATCTCTTGGTTCCCCTCGTTTACTTTTCGAAAAAGACCATTATAATTCGGGTATAGGCTATATCGATCTAAGTCTATAATTTGTCTTATCGTAGTTACCACATCCTGGTAATCATGATCCTGTAATAAAACACGAGCTTTTAAAGCCCAAGCGGCACCTTTTGTGGCTCTACCATCATCAGCTTTCGAATAAGAGGCAGGCAACGATGTAGCTGCCTCATCTAAATCAAGCAGTATCTGTTCTCGAATTTGCTGATATGTACTCCTGGGTAGGTTTCCGTGTTCATCAGGATTAGGTTCATCTAATAGCAGGGGGACACCGTGGAACAGTACGTTTAAACGCTGGTAGAAGAAAGCTCGAAGAAATCTTGCTTCTCCGATAATTCTCGCTCTTAGATCTTCATCCATTGCTGCTTTATCAATATTAGATAGGAGCATGTTACATCGACCTATCCCCCGATAACAACCTTTCCACATGGCATCATTCATGCCTAAAGTCGTCGCATTGTGTACACCGGCTGCAAAATCGTTAGCATTACGTTGATTGTCGTAATTAAACGCATTTGGACTCATAGCCTCAAACATAAAAGGAGTTTGTGCATTATAGAGTTCTGCGTGTGTAAGTGCCTGATAACATCCCGTTAAGGCATCAAGCACCTGTTGCTCATTTTTCCAATATATATCCTGGCTATAAAAGTCTGTTGGTTGCGTATCGAGCATATCACTACACCCCACAATGGAGGCGCTAAATAGTCCGAAAATTGCATATATAATCTTTTTCATCGTTTATTGCTCTTAGAATGTAAGGTTTAAACCCATGGTCATCATTTTGACACTTGGATATTGATCGATATTGGTGGCTAAAATATCCCGTTCGGGGTCAAAAGATTTAACGCCCGTAAAGGTCAGAAGATTTTGTGCATTGATAAAAACAGTTGCTCGACTCAATCCCAATCGTTTATTGAATGTAGGGCTTAACGAATAGTTTATCTGTATATTTTTTAACCTCAAATAGGAAGCATCTTCTAACCAAAAATCTGAATCCGAGAAGTTTTCGGCAGTATATTGATTACGTGCAGTAACTCTCGGCAACCTAGCATTTCTATTCTCCGGCGTCCAGGAGTCGGTAAGCCATTCCTTTGTTATACCAGCACCATTATTAAACGGAGATGCCATGTTGTTGTTCGGCCTAACAAAGATATCACCAACACCTTGCCACATCGTACTCACAGATAGTGATTTATAGCTAAAACCTATATTGAATCCATAGGTATAACTCGGGAAGGTACCTCCGGCGATATACCTGTCGTTGCCATCAATGACACCGTCGTTATTACGATCTACATATTTTATATCTCCGGGGCCTACTCGATTCGTTATAGTCGGATAATTAGCGACCTCCTCATCTGTCTGGAATAATCCATCCGTTTGTAAAACATACCATGAATCAATAGGTGATCCCGCCGTTGTAATCCTTGCTCCACTAATGATTTCCTCTCCTTTCAAATCAACAACGTTATTCTTCACATGGCTGATATGGCCCCCGATCGTATAATTAAAATGATCTCCGATACGATCGTTATAGTTTAAACCTATTTCAAAACCTTTATTGTCTACCGCCGCGATATTACTGACTGGTCCCGCTAGCGATCCAACCTGAGACGGTAACGTTACATCTCGAAGAATATCGTCGGTTCTTTTATGAAAGTACTCTAATTCTCCTGTGAATTTCCCTCCCAAAAGACGCCAATCCAATCCGATGTTCCACATGGTGGTTGTTTCCCATTTCAGTCTAGGGTCACGATATTGTACTACCGCTGTTCCACCACCGTTGTAAACACCTCCAAACGGGTAACCATATCCAACAGCTACGGCGTTCACATATTGGAATCTCCCTATTTCCTGATTTCCAATCTGTCCCCAAGAACCCCGTATTTTAAGTTCATCCAACCAATTTACTTCCGACATAAACGATTCTTCGGAAACCCGCCAGCCCGCAGAGAAAGAAGGGAAAAGCCCCCATTTATTTCCCTGTGCAAACCTCGACGAACCATCATATCTACTATTTACTTCTAAAAGGTATCGATCTTTATAAGCATATTGTAAACGAGCAAAATAAGATATCAAAGCATCAACAGTCGTTGTTCCCGATACGGAAGGGTCTCTCGTTCCCGCATTGAGTTCATCCAAATCGCCATCTAAATAACCCGTCTTCTGCGCCTCAAAATTTTCGGTATTGAACTTCTCGATGCTATGCCCAAGTAAAACAGAGAAATTATGCAGATCATTTAGATTTTCCTCAAACCGTAGCGTGTGGGTAAAATTAAGTCGTTGGTCACTTTCTTGACGTTGGGTTTTATAACCCGTTGTACTCCATGGATTCCGAGTTGGCTCACCGGTTCTTACGTCATGCAACCACACCACTGGAGCAAAACTCTTGCGCAAAAGATTGCCATAATTAATCGACCCTCTCGCTTGATACTGTATTTTCTCTGTAAAATTAAAATGTGCTGCAAGATTAGCCATAATACGATTAGTCCCTTCTTTCCGATAATTCTCCTCTGTCAATACTAATGGATTTTGAAAAGAGTTTTGGCCGGGTGTTAACACCCAACTATCTGGCCAGTTTCCGTTTTCCATTTTCCCATAAGGTTGAACCGGCACCATACGCATAATTCGGTTCATAGCTGTTCCAATACCTTCTGAAGGTTCTTCTACATCCCACCTGCTCGCAATGATTCCCCCATCTATACCAAAACGGTCGCTCACTTCGGTTTGAACACGTACATTGATGTTGTATTTCTTAGCACCTGTCATATCTTTCAAGACGCCATCCTGATCCATAAATCCGCCGGAAAGATTATACTTCGTTTTGGGTGTTGCCCCAGAAAATCGGAGGTTGTGTTCATGGATCAATGCGGGTTTAAATAATTCCTTCATCCAATTGGTATTCGGATGCAGTATACTCGTTGGGTTAGTTTTAAACTCTTGAATCAAATCATCAGCATAATATGGATTCCCACCTTGATTTACCATAGCCTGATTATATAGCTCCATAAATGTAGCCGAATTATCTACTGGATCCGGAAGATAGGTAACATTTTGTACACCGGCATAGCCATTATAATCGATAATCGTACGATGCTGCTTTCCGAGTTTAGTTGTAATTAGAATCACTCCATTTGCTGCCCTAGATCCATAAATTGCCGTAGAAGCTGCGTCTTTAAGAACGCTAATACTTTCGATGTCATTTGGATTTACATCTCTAAACTGCATTTCTACACCATCCACCAAAACAAGAGGGTTTAGTTTTCCTCCTCCCCCAATTGTACCAATACCTCGGATTCTAATATTTGCACCATCAGCACCGGGACGTCCCCCCGCTTGATTGACATACACTCCCTGCACTCCCTGCAACGCTTGAGAAGCATTGGTAATCGGTCGATTTTCGAGTTGCTTGCTGTCTACCACGGAAATAGACCCCGTTATATTCACTTTTCTTTGCGTACCATAACCAACGACCACTACTTCATCTAAATCTCCCCTCGTTGATGCTAGTGTAGTATGAATGGACGTTTTCCCCTGTATAGGGATTTCCTGCTGCTTAAAACCGACAGCGCTAAAGACCAGCACGCCGGAGAGCGAAGGAACCTCCATCGTATAATGCCCGTCTTCCCCCGTACTCGTACCCGTTGTTGTTCCTTTGAGATGTATACTAATACCCGAAAGCGGAAGTCCGTTTTCGTCTGTTACCTGTCCTTCAATTTTTCGGGACTGCTGGTTCGCCGGTTCTATATTATCTTCTTTTTCTATGTAACGCGATTTATTCTGTTTCTTCACCACAATCGATTTTCCTTCCATATAGTAGCTTAGTTTTTTGGGCGTCAGCAACATGTCCAGCGCTTGTTCAAGCGGCATATTTTTCAGTCGTACATCTGTAACACCGGTATTATTTACAATCTCACTGTTGCATATAACCGTGTACCCTGTTTGCCTTTTAATCTCCCGTAGGATATCAACAAAGGCTACTTTCTTTTTCTCGATGGTCACTGTTTGTGCTAAGCTGGTGGCTTGCAATTGGGCAACCATACAGAGAAGAAACATCATCATTAATTTCATGATTAAGAGATACTTTTTAGGAGCGAGGAAAAGGTATGTCTTCCTCGGTAAAACATAATTTTTCATTACATTTGTCTGGTTTTTAGTTTATTAAATCTGTCTCATTCAGTTTATTTAAAGCTAGGGACTATACTACCGGGTTAGTGCCAGCTTTCCCGGTAATTTTCCCTTTTAAAAGACTCACTTATTTCACAAATCTCACCCTCCTTCCTGTTACTTCGAAACGAATCCGATCATCTGTCATTTTTATGAGCTTCAATACCGTATTAAAATTGTCATATCTTGAAACGGAACCCCATATCTCTACATCTTTAAGGTTACTCGAAAGCTCGATATCCAAATCATACCATCTTGCTACTTTTTTCATCACATTTTCTAGTGTTTCATTATTGAACATAAACTCCCCATTTTTCCATGCTACACATTCATCAACGTTCACGTTTCGAATTTCTATCTTTCCTCTACTCACCACGCTTTGCTGACCAGGTTTCAAAACAGTGTTATGATCTTCGCCCGAAGACACCTTTACTTTTCCCTCCAAAAGAGCCACCGTGGAATTTATATCCGTTTGATAAGAATTGACATTGAAATGTGTTCCCAATACCTCTATTTTCTCTTTTGCAGTTTTTACAATAAAAGGCGCGTCTCTTTGATGAACTACTTCAAAATAAGCCTCTCCTTCCAGTTCCACGTTCCGCACTTCTCTTGAGAATCGGTAGGGATAACGTAATTTACTTTCTGCATTTAGCCATACTTTCGTACCGTCGGAAAGCGTTACTTGGTACTGTCCTCCTCGGGGTGTAGAAAGTGTCAATACTTCATCTTCCGCGATACGACCTTCCTCGAAAACCGAGGTACCGTCTTCATAACCTATTTGACTATCGATGACGATACCAGAATAGGTATCGCTCAAGTTTATCTGCTGTCCGCTAGATAACGTTAATGCCGCTTTATTCCCCCCAGGTGTAAAGGTGTTTATGATCTCTTCTACAGATGGAGATGGGGACACCGTTGTTTTTTTTTGCCTTATTATAGCAACAAATAATACCGCTATCGTTACCGCCGCCACGGACGCGTAAATCGTTAAACGTCTCCATATGAAAGACGGCTTCGATACCCTTGATTCGTCTTTTATCCGAGAAAGAACATCTTTTAATACACGTTCTTCTCTTTCTCGAAAGGTATTAGTATAGAGTTCTGTATAAGCGTGCAGCGCTTCTCGTAGGTTATTTTCATGATCCAGCTCACGCACAATTTTCCGAAGAGAAGGATGCTCCGTAAACAGACGTTCCACTTCATTAGCCTGTTGCACATCTAAATCTCCGGTGAGGTAATCTTTTAAAAGGTTTACAATATGATCTATTTTATGCATCTCATACATATTTAATATGAAAACACATCAAGCAATGATATCTTACAGGAAATTTTAAAAAAATATTGACGTGAAGTATTACATCGTGAAAATTATCACCAAAAGAAACAGGACATCTCTGATCTGTAAATTTCGTCGGAGGGTCGCTAATGCTCTCGACTTATTAGTATATACAGCGTGAGGAGTCATATTCATTTCTTTACCAATATCTTCCACTGTTTTATCTTCTAGAAATGTCATGTTAAAGACCTCTTGCTGCTTTTGAGGTAACTTTTGTACTGCACTATAAACCATATGCAATAATTCTGTACGAATAATTTTTGTAAAAACATCCGTATCGTCATACAGCAAATCCTCATAATTAGCTACATCGTCAAGAGCTTCATGATATTTTTTTCCACGGAGTTGATTTAAACATCTGTTTTTCGTGGCAATATATAAAAATGCCCGAACACTGTCCAGGCTGGTAAACGCTGTCCGACGCTCCCAAAGCTTTACAAAAACATCCGTAACAATTTCTTCAGCGACTTGATAGTTCTTGACATATTTTTGAGCAAAAAACAAAATCTGTTTATAATAAAGCCGATAAATACCCACCAATCCTTTATCCTCATCATGATGCAGGGAGTCCATTAGGACAACGTCGTCAACTTGGGCTGAAACGTCACGTATAATACCGGCATTTTTCATCAGTTTCGCGAGACTCTTTCGTTAACATCAAAGATAACAGGAAACAAAATCAAAAGATAACATTACGTATAATATAACAAATAATTCATGTTGATTTTATACTATAAAAAACACCCTCGACGTTGTCATTAGGTCATTTAACATGATCTATTTAATAAAAAAACCAACACATCCGTAATGAATATTTTTGAAGAAATTGCTTCTATGCGTATTTTAAATGAAAGTTATCTCTAGTTTAGCTTCTTCGCCTTTGTCCATCTCCAGCTCAACGAAGCCGTTTCCAACGTCTAAATCTTTGTCATTTTGTTTAATGTCTCTCACGTATTCAGGTATTTTTAATCTAAAGGTATTTGAAGTGGATGCTTTCAATATGATCCATTTAATTTTTTTATCCGCCCATTTTATAGTTACTTCTGCACCACCACGTGCACACAAGCCTTTGAAACTACCATCTACCCACGAATCCGGAAGTGCTGGAAGTAGCTCTATGTAACCGTTCTGACTTTGAATAAGCATCTCCGCAATACCGGATGTTCCACCAAAATTCCCATCGATTTGAAAAGGTGGGTGTGCACAAAACAGATTATTATATGTTCCACCTCCGCTACGCATCTTCACCTCACTATCTACAGTCGGTTCAAGCAGGCTTTTCAACAGTTTATAAGCCCGATTGCCATCGTGTAAGCGTGACCAAAAATTAATCTTCCATGCTCGAGACCAACCGGTGCCGTCATCACCACGCCGGTTAAGGGTTTCTCGGGCTGCGGCAGCCAATGCTGGAGTGATTTCTGGCGATATTTGATTCGATGGATACAATCCATATAAATGAGAGACGTGACGATGGTGTGGCTCTACTTCTCGATAATCTTGAAGCCATTCCTGAAGATACCCTTCTTTACTGATTTGCATTGGTGGCAGCTTCGTTAAAGCCTTTCTAATCTTAGCGGTGTGCCCATCTTCTATGTCTAGTATTTCCGCCGCCAAAAGAATATTCGAAAATAATTCATTGATAATCTGCACATCCATTGTGGGTCCCATACATACAAATACAGGAAGAGAGTCTCCGGGTAAGTAAAAAGCATTTTCAGGCGAAGACGACGGTGCCGTAACCAGCCAGCCATGTTCCGGTTCCGCAATCATACTATGGAGAAAAAAGTCAGCTGCCCCCGTAAGAACCGGATAAATGGAACGTAAATAGACCTTATCTTGTGTGAAGTTATAGTGTTCCCAAAGATGCGAGCACAACCACGCGCCACCTGTGTTTGTAGCACCCCACGAAGCATGCTCGCCGGGAGCGGTAAACTTCCAAGGATTAGTCATCATGTGTGCTACCCATCCATCCGCATTATAGAATTTCCGAGCCGTAATTTCTCCTGAGGGAACTAATGATTTTGTAAAATCAACAAGCGGTTTATGCAGCTCTGAAAGGTTGCACACCGCTGCGGGCCAATAATTCATTTGCAGATTGATATTTAAATGGTAATCGCCATTCCACGGCGTTTGCACTTGGTTTGCCCATAACCCTTGCAAATTAAGAGGAAGCGAGTTCTCATTCGTACCACTAATCATCAGATAACGTCCGAACTGGAAATACAGTGCTGCGAAAGCAGGGTCATCATGGGATTGGAAGTTAGCAAGCCGTTCATTTGTCGGCGTAATATTATCTTGATCCCCTAAGTCTAGTTCTACTCGATCAAATTTATTTTTATACGTGTTGATATGTTCTACCTTCAATTTGTCAAATAGAATATTTTTTGCTTTTGTTAACAGGTCATCTACCGTCGACTCATAATTCTTATCTAACATATCCGTAGCAGTAGAAATTAGAATCACGGCTTCATCAGCGTCATCAACTCGTAAAGAACTGTCACTCGCTATCAACGTCCCCCCTTTATTTACGATTTGTAATTTTGTCAGGTAACGTACTCCTCTATTCGTATCGTAGCCGTCATTTAGTTGTCCTTCCATAAAAATAACGTCATCGTGTACGCTAATTGCAGCTCGTTCGGCTCTACTCAAACAAACTTCAAATGAAACCGATTTTTTCCTACTGGCCGTGATGCGGGTACCTAAGACATCATGGCTATGAGATGCAAAATATTCTCGAGAATACGTAATATCCCCTCTTGTGAACGTTGTAGAAGCGACTGCGTCGTTTAGAGAGAGCTTACGCTCATAATGAATGGTTTTTTCTACGTCAGGAGGATATGAATACCAAATATGCATATTACCGAGCATCTGAAAACAGCCATATGGAGCGTCCTTTCCTTGACCAAAAGCCGATCCAAGTCCGCCACTACGAAAATGTGCATACATCAAATTTTGCGCATCCAAATTCTTTCCGGAAAGTAACAGCTTCCGAATTTCTGCTAAATGATCAAATGCGGTGGGGTTAAACGCGGCTGGGTCTTCGCTTCCTGACCACATACTAATATCATTCAAAACAATAAGTTCCGAATCAACACCACCATCTGGCATCATACCTATACGGCCGTTACCTAGAGGTAAGGTTTCCTCCCACATAGTAGCAGGTGAATTATAGCGTAACGCCAATTCATTGTACTTCTGGGCGGGGCAGGAAAAAAACCAAAATCCCATAATAATAGATAATAAATTTATTTTCATGTTTAGCTTTAAACACATGGTTACCTATGCAATTGTTCAGGGCAAATTAGTAAATATTCCGTAATTTATCACCTAATAATTAAGTATAAAGAACAAGGGGGACAATTGTCCCCCTTGTTCACTAACACAAAACTAAACTACATAAAAACATCTACACTATTAGCCATCCGTATTTTCTGTACTTGGCATCTGCTTTTCGATCATTCCCCTTTTTCTAAATTCTCCTTTTGTACCACGCCATTTCCCCTTACGACGTTGCGCATAACTTTCCCTCATTAACTGTTGTTGCTCCGGTGTTAAGATTTCACCCATTTTCTTCTGCGAATCTTTCATTCCCTCGCGCAATTTGGTCTGCAGTTTTTTCATCTCTTCCCGATGAGCCATCGCTTTTTTTGCTTGTTCCAGTTGTATCGCATACACCTCTGTACGTTGGGTATCAGTAAACTTCAAACGTTTATTCAACTGTTCCGTTTTTACTTCCGCCATCTCCTCCGGTGTACGATTGGCTATTTTTTTCTCCATACGGGTCTCTTTTCGCTCCCTTTTAAAGGAACGCTCCGTATCTTTCTGCTCTTGCGCGAACGTTGCTATACTAATTCCCGCAAACAATACTGTTAATGATAATATCTTTTTCATCGCATTCTTATTTTGGTTACCTAATGCTATTCATAATAGTAGATTCCAAAATGAAAGAAACGTTTAATACCCACTCGTTAAATAATGTTAACTGTAGACGCGATCAAAATAAAAATAAACAAGTTAAAATCAGTCAGTTTGTAAAAACTGCAAAAAAACTTTTTGGAAAACATAAAACATCTCCTATATTTGCAACGTCAAACAAGGACGCAGCAAGCCCAGCTGGCGGAACTGGTAGACGCGTTGGTCTCAAACACCAATATCTTCGGATGTGCCGGTTCGATTCCGGCGCTGGGTACTTTTAAGAAAGCGAGCTACTAGTTCGCTTTTCTTGTTTTAAACCTTAAACGAAACTGCACAGTTCAAGCCCGGTACGCTTAAGCGCGTAAAACAGATAATTTCCGAAAACAATTCCCTCCTCCTATCCGTTATTCTTACAACTTCTATACGCTTTTTAGAAGTTTTTTCCCTATATTATTATTTTTAATATTAAAAAATATCTATGTATAAAAAACGAACGATAATTATATCAAATAGATTACCAATACGTATTGAAAAACATGAGGATGAACTTAAATTTATTCCGAGCGAAGGAGGTCTGGCGACGGGACTAGGCTCTATATATAAAAAAGAGAACAATATATGGATCGGGTGGCCAGGATACATACCGGATTCCGAAGAAGAAAAGGAGGTTATTAAAGAAAAATTAAGTGAACTAAACCTTATCCCCGTTTTTCTTACAACAGAACAGATAGAAGGGTATTATGAAGGTTTTTCAAACGAAGTATTATGGCCGATCTTTCACCACAGACTGTCCTACGCCGTATATCGCCAAGAAAACTGGGCGTACTACAAAGAGGTAAATCAGACATTTTGTGACACGATATGGGAACAACAGTTAAACGCAAAAGATGAAATCTGGATTCATGACTATCAACTGATGTTGCTGCCAAAATTAATCCGACAAGACGACGAAAAAATTTCCATCGGTTATTTTCAGCACATCCCCTTTCCTCCCGACGAAATCTTCCGATGTATCCCTTGGCGAAATGAATTACTACAAGGCGTGTTAGGTGCTGACCTAATCGCTTTCCACACTTATAATGATACACAACATTTCTTGGGCGCGTGTACCCACATTATCGGACTCACGATAAAAAACAATTCATTACAAGTGGGCGATCGGAGTGTCTATGTAGAAGTTTATCCTATGGGTATTGATTATAACAAGTTCAGCGCTCTCGCAGACAGCCGGGAAGTACAAGCCCTTGCTAGTTCCATAAAAGAGCAATATCAAAACCGTAAGATCATCCTCTCGATTGACCGACTAGACTACAGCAAAGGTATATTGGAACGACTACATGCGTTTGAAAACTTCCTGATCAACTGGCCGGAATACGAGAATCAAGTTGTCTTATACATGCTGGTTGTACCATCCCGAGATACTGTACCTCAATATAAGCGGCTTCGCGACGAAATAGATAGGATGGCCGGACATATTAATGCCGTCTACGGCACGAACGAATGGACACCCATTGCTTATTATTATAATACATACCCTGTTGAAGAATTGTCCGCTCTTTATACCGCTGCCGACATTTGTTTAGTAACCTCTCTCCGAGACGGAATGAATCTGGTATGCAAAGAATACATTGCCAGTAAAGAAAACCGTTTAGGAGTGTTGATATTAAGTGAGTTGGCAGGGGCTTCCAAAGAACTATTAGATGCGATTCAGATTAACCCAAACGCCATCGATGAAATTAGCAATGCAATCGCACAAGCTTTACAGATGCCCGAGGAAGAGCAACGAAAACGAATGGACGATAGTATCGAAATTGTCCGGAAATTTAACATCAACCATTGGGTAAAGTTATTTTTTAATCGATTACGTGAAATTAAAATCATTCAGAAAAATGAAATGTCACGAAAGGTACGTGAAGAGGTTAAGGAAACAATTTTTAATGCATACCAAAATAGTCAAAAGCGGCTATTTTTCCTTGATTACGATGGCACGTTAATCGGCTTTCATAAAGATGCCGACGCTGCCGCCCCCACAACGGGATTATACAGTATTTTGGAAAAGCTACAATCGGATGATTCAAATCAAATCGTCATCATTAGTGGCCGTCCTCGAGATACGTTAGAACGTTGGTTTGGAGGCAAAGATTATTATTTGGTTGCAGAACATGGAGCGTGGACGAATTACCCAGCACACAAATGGATACCACGATCTCAGCTTTCGACGCGGTGGAAAATCCCCGTAAAACATATCATGTCCAAATTTGCTAATATTACAGCCGGTGCTTCTATCGAAGAGAAAACATATTCCTTGGCATGGCACTATCGAAAAGCACAACAAGGTTTAGGTCAACTACGTTCACAAGAACTCGTCGACGCACTGCGCTACCTCATCCCGCATCATGGACTTCAACTACTTCAAGGAGACAAAGTAATTGAAGTAAAAAATGGGGAAGTGAATAAAGGTATGGCTGCTTTAGAAATCGTCAACGCTTATAAGCCTGACTTTATTTTCGCTATTGGTGATGATGTAACTGATGAAGATATGTTCATTGAACTTCCTGCGGATGCCTTTACCGTAAAAGTCGGTAACAAAAAGTCGGAGGCACAATTTTACGTTGAAAATCAAGAAGACGCCGTGAAACTCATTTATCATTTTGTAGAGCAAATGGAATCGCAGCAGGAAAACAGCAACACAGATCATTAAAGAATAAGCGCATGAAAGAATCAACAAGACATAAGTATAATTCGGGCATTATTGGCAACTGCGCGTATATCGCCCATATCGAAAAAGACACCAATATTAACTGGCTATGTTGGCCGTCCTTTCAAGACTCCTTTGTATTTGGCAGTTTATTGGATCAAAATTTAGGCGGGACCTTCCGCGTCTCACCCTATGAAGCACCGCTAAACAACCGACAGTTTTATCTGGAAAACACCAATATTTTGTGTACCGAAATCGAAGCGAAAGATGGGGTGTATCAGGTCACAGATTTTGCGCCTCGCTTTGAACAATACGAACGTTATTACAAACCACTAACGCTTATCCGAAAAATTGAACCGCTACGCGGTAATCCCAAAATCCGCGTCATATGCGATCCCACCTATGAATATGGCAGTAAGGCCTTTCATAAGTATCGGGGCAGTAACCACGTGCAATTTGAAATGGAACATATTAAGATCCGTCTGGCGACCAACATGCCGATCAGTCATTTTTTTGACGACAACACCCATGTCTTAAGCCAACCGATTTATTTGATACTGACCTACGGAAGTCCATTTGAAGCCCCCATCGTTCGTACGGCGGAGGATTTTCTCTTGCGCACAAAGGCCTATTGGCACAAATGGGTAAAAAACGCCTCTATACCCGCGTTCTATCAGAAAGAAGTGATTCGATCTGCGCTAACACTCAAAATGCACCAATATGAAGATACCGGAGCAATTATTGCCGCCAGTACAACAAGTTTACCAGAATATCCCGAATCAGGGCGTAATTGGGACTACAGATTCTGTTGGTTGCGTGATAGCTATTACGTACTGACAGCACTCAGCCATTTAGGCCAATTTGAAGAAATGGAAAAATATGCATCGTATATTGCTAATATTACCCAAAACGATACAGGTAGACTGCAGCCATTGTATGGCATTATGGGAGAATCCGATTTAGCAGAATATACCATTCCGTATTTAGACGGTTATTTAGGTAATAAACCTATCCGAGTCGGCAACCAAGCGTCCGAACACATCCAGAATGATGTATACGGACAGGCACTTATTGCGTTACTTCCGTTATTTTCTGACCACCGTTTCCGACATCAGAACATACATGCGGCAAAATCATGGACGTCTCTTATTCTTCAAAAAATGTCACAGACCATTGATGAGAAAGATGCCGGAATATGGGAGTTTAGAAATTTTCAAAATCGTCATTGCTATTCCAATTTATTCCAATGGGCGGGCGCTACGGCAGCGCTTAAGATTGCTAAACAATATGGTTTCGAAGACATCGAGCAACAAGCCAGTGCCATCCGGCGACAAGCAGAAAAACATATAGAAAGTTGCTACGATTCCACAAGAGAGGTGTACACCAACGCCAGCGAAAGTCAAAGTTTAGATGCGTCGACCTTGCAACTTATTATGATGAATTATTTAGACCCTTCATCAGAAAAAGCAAAAAAGCATCTTCAGGAGCTGGAAAAGGAGTTAAAAGGCAAACATGGTCTATTTTATCGTTATCTGCATAAAGACGACTTCGGAAAGCCAAAATCGACGTTCCTGGTATGTGCATTCTGGTATGTGGAAGCGTTGGCCTGTGTTGGTCGCTTAAAAGAAGCAGAGGAAGTATTTAAACAGCTTCTATCATTTGCGAATCACCTGATGCTTTTTAGTGAGGATGTTCATGAAGATGACGGTTCACAATGGGGTAACTTTCCGCAAGCCTACAGCCATGTGGGGCTCATAAACGC
Source organism: Sphingobacterium arenae (assembly GCF_014692505.1). Classification (GTDB taxonomy): domain Bacteria; phylum Bacteroidota; class Bacteroidia; order Sphingobacteriales; family Sphingobacteriaceae; genus Sphingobacterium; species Sphingobacterium arenae. The sequence continues at coordinate 1,379,596 of NZ_JACNYK010000002.1, forward strand.
CGCTTATCGTATCGCGGTTAAATTGGACAAGCCTACCTTCTTTGACAGCCTATACGAATAGCATAACAAGTTCCATCCGCCTCTTTGGGGGCGGATGGAACTTTGTTATGCTATCTCAAATTTATACCCTACTCCCTTCACCGTAGCGACATAATGATCTCCTATTTTTTCTCGAAGTTTACGAATGTGCACATCGATCGTTCGATTCGTAACGACCACAGAATCTTCCCAAATGGCTTTAAGTATCTGTTCTCGCGTAAAAACTTTATTTGGTTTTGAAGCCAATAGATAGAGTAGTTCAAATTCTTTCTTCGCCAAGACAATCTTTTCATCATCTCGATATACCAAAAACGAATCCCTATCGATAACCAAATCTAAAATCTCCAATTTATCTGCTTGATCAATTCCAGCTTCCGTATTATTACGTCGTAATATGGCATTGATGCGGCTCATTAAAGCACGTGGTTTGATCGGCTTGGCAATGTAGTCATCAGCCCCTACATTAAAGCCAGCTATTTCAGAATATTCTTCACTGCGCGCGGTAAGAAACACCATGAATGTATGTTTAAACTCGGGCATAGAACGCATTAATCTACATGCTTCTATTCCATCCATTTCTGGCATCATGACGTCTAAAATAATTAAATCTGGATTAACCTGCTTAGCAACCTCTATCCCTTCTTTACCATTATGTGCTTGATAAACTTGATAACCCTCTTTCGTTAGGCTATAGGATATTAAATCAACGATATCTCGTTCATCATCTACCACTAGTATTTTTTGATTGGCATTCATTATTGTTTTTTTGCTAAATTATGTACTAAATGGTAAAACAAAGTTAAGGATATGTTATCAAATTGTTAATCACTTAACAGTGGTTAAATATCTTCTTAATTTAAAATTTGCTGTAAGAATTCCGCTAAGGCCTTACCCCGTAAATTTTTGGCTAATATCTGCCCATCAGGTCCTATTAAATAAGATGCCGGAATCGCTTTGATACGGTAATCTATAATCAAATCCGAACTCCACGCCTGCAGATCAGAAACTTGTGTCCATTCTAAATGATCTGCTTCGATGGCACGCATCCAACTACCCGGATTATTATCCAACGACACGCCCAAGACAGTAAACCCTCTATCTTTAAACGCATGGTACTGCTTTACTATATTGGGATTTTCCTGTCTACACGGTGCACACCAGGAGGCCCAAAAATCAACCAATACATATTGTCCTCTGAAATCAGAAAGTTTCACGGATTTGTTAGTAGGTGTAAATGATTCAATCTCTGGTGCTAGCTGCCCGACAGCCAATCGTTTTAACTTCTTAGTCTCTTCTTTAAATTGAGAAACATACCGATTATCGAGAAATTTATCTTCAATTTCATCTGCGTATGCGATAATCTCTGATTCAGCAATCTCCGGATCGAGGGTGCTCATAGCATAAAACCCTGCGAGATTCTTATTTTGCTCCGCAAATACGACAGCCTGCTGCGTATATGCCGACAACTTCGATTTAAACTCCGTTAGATAGTCAAAACGTAAACTTTCTATCTCTTCCGCCGATTTATTTAAGGTTGCTTTTGCAAATGCCCCTTGTAAAGAATCCTGTACAAAATCTTTCCGACGTTGATAGGGAGCAAATTCTTTTAACGCGGTGGTTAACGCAGATCCCTCCACTCGATAATCCTCCGGCTGGTGCATATCGGCAACAAATTCCAGGGGTTCACTAGGCATTAGAATAACCGGAAACTTATTATTCCCGATCACGACAGAAAGCAAGCGAGGTTGTGTAGCCTGACGCTCAAATTTAAACTTGTTACCATCGGCAAGATAAACAGAATCCAACTTTCTGTCGCCTTCGTAAAATGAAATAACTTTTACGTTCCCTGGGTTATCAATGTATCCTGATATCCGAATTACATCCTTATTGGAACACCCCCAACATACTGCAACCAATGCAAAAAGTAAACCTACTGTGCTCTTCATTTCTATTATTTTTTCACGAAATCCTTCGCCCGGGCAATCGCCTTGGGGAGTCCCTCGACCAATTTCCCTCCGGCCGTAGCAAAGAACGGCTGTCCGCCGCCGCCGCCTTGAATATCTTTTGCCAAATCCTTCACAATCGCCCCGGCATTCCATCCACGTTCTTTCGCCAGCTGATCTGAAATCATGACCGTTAAGCTCGGTTTTCCGTCTATATCCGCGCCCAAAACAACGAACGCGTTCTCCAACCCTCCTTTCAAAGCATAAGCCAATGTTTTCACCGCATCCGTATTAGGAAGGTCAACGATCAGTGATAAAAAATTGACCCCATCCAGCTGCT
>NZ_JACNYK010000003.1 GCF_014692505.1 Sphingobacterium arenae
CTACCTCTTCCCATTCCGAACAGAGCAGTCAAGCCCGCCAGAGCCGATGGTACTGCCGTAACAGGTGGGAGAGTAGGTCGGTGCCGATCTTTATACAGAGCCCCTGCAGCATATGCAGGGGCTTTTTTTATGGACGGATATCAAAGTTCGTTCATTACTCGCTACTAATTATTACCTTTGCAGGAGATGAGTACTTTACTAGATAGCGGCATAAAACCGTACAATCATTATGGGGCATACTTAAAAGAAAAGTATGACGGACAAAAGGTGTTTAAAGTTATCGTTGATGGAAACTTTACGTGTCCTAATCGGGATGGCACCAAAGGGTACGGTGGCTGCACATATTGTAATGTAGATTCTTTTACGCCTGATACTGCGCGCAAGATACCTTCTATTAAAGAACAAGTTGAAAATGGTATAGCTAGAGCCCGAAATTCTTACGGGGCGGAAAAATTTATTATTTATTTTCAGCCTAACACCAATACGTATGCGCCTGCACACCTATTGAAGATGATGTATGATGAGGCGTTAAGTATCGATGAGGATAATACATTAGGTTTGTCTGTAGGCACGCGGCCGGATTGCTTGGATTTTGAAAAAATTGCCTTATTAGAGTCCTACACCGATCGTTTTGATGTTGATTTGGAAATGGGTATGGAATCTATTTATAATGATACACTGGAACGGATTAACCGGGGATGTTCGCATGACGAATTCCTCCGCGCGATGGATATGCTTAAGCAAACCAAGTTAGCGTTGTGTGTGCATACAATTTTTGGGTTTCCTTGGGAAACAGAGGAAATGATGCTTCGATACGCCGATGAGATTAATCGACATCCACAGATTAAGTTTGTAAAGCTGCATCATCTTCATATTGTGGAAGGTTCAATTATGGGAACAAAATATAAACGCGACCCGTTTAAACTGTTTTCTATTGAAGAATATACGGATTTCTTAGCGAAGTTTCTTCCTTTATTACGTCCTGATATTATCATTCAGCGTATTTTCGGTATTGCAGACAGGGAATTGTTAATCGCTCCGAATTGGGGGTTCCCTAAATCAAAAATACAGACGCATATCGATAAGGGGTTGGAAAGTCGTGGAGTAAAGCAGGGAAGCCAATATAAATAGAGTCTATTAATAGGGGCTGATTTAACCCCTATTAATAGACTCTATTTATTTAGAATGCTCTTGAGATCAGCGGGGGAATAGTTTATAGATTTAAGCGTTTTATGATCACCATCGCGAAAGACTAAAAACAGTCCATCGATCTCCTTGTAGTATGATTTAACCCCTTTATCGAGATAATGTGCTTGGGTAGCCTTTGCTTCTTCTTCTGTTTTACACGCTTTGCTCATGTTTGAACGTTGTACTTCTTCAAAGAGTGTGTTGAATTTATCTTTCAATCCAAATTCGAGAACGGCACCTGAAAGTACATATTGGATATCGCACAAAGCATCCGCGATTTCTATGATATCTTTATTCTCAATAGCTTCCTGTAATTCCTTTAGTTCTTCAGCAATTAGTGCAACGCGCAGGTTGCAACGTGTTTCCGAAGGAATAGTTGGTTCATTCAAAATAGGGTGTTGGAAGGTCTTATGAAATTCAGCTACAGCAGTCAATGTCTTAGGATCTGTCATATTATAAATGTCAAAAGTTAAAATTTGTTATCTAAAGATGTTTCGCTTATTTGATAAAATGTTTTAATTGGATGAGTTCCCTTTCTTCTATGTACCGCCATCTTCCACGTGGTAAATCTTTTTTTGTTAGGTTGGCGTAAACAACACGATCTAATTTAACAACTTCGTAATCCAATGATTCAAAGATACGTCTAACTACCCTGTTTTTACCGGAGTGGATTTGAATACCGATTTCGTTTCTACCACCTCCTTGTACATAACTTATATCATCCGGTTTAATAAAGCCATCTTCTAATTCAAGGCCAAATTGTATTTTATTAAAATCGCCCTGTGTTAAATTTTTGTTTAACTCCACATGATATATTTTACTAATATTATTCCGAGGATGGGAAAGCTTTTCTGCTAACGCCCCGTCGTTTGTAAGCAATAACAAACCTGTAGTATTTCTGTCAAGACGGCCTACAGGATATATCCTTTCTTTTGTTGCTTTTGCAACCAGTTGCATGACGGTTTTGCGCTCTTGTGGATCGTCCGTGGTCGTGATAAAGTCTTTGGGTTTGTTCAAGAGTACATAGACCATTTTTTCGCGTTTCAATCGCTCTCCGTTATATCTTATTTCATCTTTAGCGGGATCGACTTTTGTGCCCAATTCGGTCACGACTTCACCATTGACCATTACTACGCCAGATTCAATTAGTTCATCCGCCTTACGACGTGAGCATACTCCAGCATTGGAGATATAACGGTTTAAACGGATTAAGCCGTCATCTTTGGGTTCCGCAGTAGCGATTTTTTTTCTTGGGTATGACGGTTTATATGTCTCTTTATTTTTGAATTTATCTTTATTGTTACCGTCAAATCGATTGAACGACCCTTTTCCTGCATTATCAAACTTCTTGAAACCATCACGATTTCTTTTTTCTTCTTTCTGGAAAGGATTTTCGGAATTTCTCTTTATAAGTTTATCAAATTTATTAGAGGAACGATTGGAATTATCTATTCTGTCTTTTTTTTCAAACTTGCTGAAAGGGTTGGATTTCTTGTTGTCTTCATCTTCGAATCTGGACTTTTTAAATTCATTTGTGGAAGACGGCCTTTGTGGGCGACCATTTTTTGAGCGGAAGCTTTCGGAGTTACTTCTACTTTTTCTGGAGTTGTCGTCACGACTGTTCCTTTTGTTATGGAATGGCATATTTCTAAAGTTAAGACACAAAGGTAGCGTTTTTATTTGTCTCTAAGAAAAATATTATTGTCTCAAAAAGGTGTTAGCGTTAGTCTTATACTTTGTTTTTCGGTTTGAGAGGGGTTTGTTGAACGTCAAGGTGGTTTGGAAGATAAGAAAATCCTTTGTACATTTGCAGGCTAAAATTGAACCAAGCTATTTTTGATCGAAGTTAAGTTTTATCTTAATTGTCGTGGATAGATAGCAGTAAGGGAGTGAATGATAAAAAAAAGAGTACTGTGCTGCAGTATAGTTTTGTCCATGATGATTTTGTCGAAGCTATACTCCACACCAAACTCAATGGCCAAAAAGGATCCCATAAAGAGAACCTTGTTGGCGCAAATTGAGAAACAAAAAGAGGGGATAGCCTTATCGCCGGAAAGACAAAAAGAAGCGTATTACCGCTCCGTTATGTTTGCAAATGAGCAGGTTCCCCTGCACAATCCTTCTGTAGAGCGAAAGTTTGAAAGATATCTTGCTAATTTCTCGTTTCGCAAACAGCAATCGTATGATTTACATAAAAAGGCCGCAAAACATTTGCCACAGATAGCCACTATATTAAAGTCCTACGGTATTCCAGAAGATTTTAAATATGTTCCGCTTGTGGAAAGCGATATGAACCCCAAGATAATATCCCATAAGGGGGCGGGCGGTTATTGGCAATTTATGCCAGCTACAGCGCGACTTTACGGCTTGAAAGTTAATGGGAATGTGGACGAGCGTAAGGACCTAGTCAAATCCACCCATGCTGCAGCGCGGTATCTAAAAAGTCTATATAAAGAGTTTAATGACTGGACATTGGTAGCGGCAGCCTATAATGTAGGTGGCGGTAGCCTAAAGAATACAATACGTCGCCAAGGAGTAAACGACTATTACTACTTAAAATTGAATAGAGAGACGGGGTCTTATGTCTATAAACTGGTTTCCATGAAGCAGGTGATAGAGAATCCATATAAACATGGATATAAAAGATATGCACAAACCTATGATAAATATCAGCATCCAAATGAACGAAATTTATTGTAGTCTATAGTTTAAGGACAAGTAGAAGAAAAAAGGCATTCCAAACGGAAAGCCTTTTTTTGTACATACATGTTTTGTGAGAGTGCTTATATTAAGTGATGAAAATCATTTTTTTATAACGGATGTGTCATTAGAATGCCATAATGAAACAGCTACCTTTGGCTGAAATCAACTATTAAGGTATGCAGCTTGAGCGATTTAAGTATGACAACAAGATTGTGCGGAACTTCGGTATCGCAACAATTATTTGGGGCTTGGTGGGGATGTCCATCGGCCTACTCGTAGCCACGCAATTGATCTGGCCCGAGATGAATTTTCTAAATCAGTACACGACATTCGGTAGGGTACGCCCCGTACACACAAATGCGGTTGTTTTTGCTTTCGTAGGAAACGCAATCTTTATGGGCGTATATTACTCCATGCAACGTGTTCTTAAGGCAAGGATGTTTAGCGATCTATTGAGTAAAATCCATTTTTGGGGTTGGCAATTAATTATTGTGGCTTCTGCCATTACGCTGTTGCTGGGATATACGTCTTCGCATGAGTATGCAGAAATGGAATGGCCGATCGACGTTGCTATCACGTTGATTTGGGTAGTGTTTGGAGTCAATATGTTTGGTACCATTTTGAAACGTCGCGAACGACACATGTATGTGGCGGTATGGTTCTATATCGCAACCTTTGTCACCATAGCCGTGTTGCATATTGTGAACTCTATTCAACTTCCGGTTAGCTTCTGGAAAAGTTATTATGTGTATGCCGGCGTGCAGGATGCATTAGTTCAATGGTGGTATGGACATAATGCGGTTGCTTTCTTTTTGACTACGCCGTATTTAGGTATGATGTATTACTTTTTGCCTAAAATGGCTAACCGTCCGGTGTACTCGTACAAATTGAGTATTCTTCACTTTTGGTCTTTAATATTTATTTATATCTGGGCAGGCCCTCACCATCTTCTTTATACCTCATTGCCGTCTTGGGTTCAATCCTTGGGGGTTGTTTTTTCGATCATGTTGATAGCACCAAGTTGGGGCGGTATGATCAACGGGTTATTAACGTTACGCGGAGCTTGGGATAAAGTACGTACGGAACCCATGCTAAAGTTTATGGTGGTCGCGTTAACAGCCTATGGTATGGCGACTTTTGAAGGCCCCTTATTATCGTTAAAACAAGTAAACGCTATCGCGCACTTTACGGACTGGATTGTGGCGCACGTACACGTAGGTGCATTGGGATGGAACGGCTTCTTGACATTTGCTGTTTTATATTTTATCATTCCGAAAATTTATAAAACACCATTATATTCGAAAAAACTAGCGAATGTCCACTTCTGGATCGGCACATTAGGGATTTTATTCTATGCTATCCCGATGTATTGGGCTGCTGTAGTACAGGGCCTGATGTGGAAAGAGTTTACGCCGGAAGGGGTGTTGAAATATCCAAACTTCTTAGCTACCACCTTGGAGATTCTTCCGATGCATATGATGCGTGCTGTAGGTGGCGCGTTGTATCTAACGGGTGTTATCATCATGACGTACAACTTAATTAAGACGATGAAAGCCGGAAAATTGGTTGCCGACGAAGCCGCTGAAGCACCTACCTTGGAACCTGTTGTCAAAAGTGAACCTACGAAGCATCGTCGTTTGGAACGCAAACCGGTTTTATTTATGGTATTAGCCTTAGTTGCTATTCTCATTGGTGGTATCGTAGAGATGATTCCGACATTTACGATTAGTAGCAACGTTCCTAAAATTGCTTCTGTACAACCCTATACAGCACTAGAGCTTCAGGGACGTGATTTGTACATCCGGGAAGGGTGTGTCAACTGTCATTCACAAACAGTGCGACCTTTCCGTTCGGAGACCGCTCGGTACGGCGAATATAGCAAAGCAGGAGAGTTTGTTTACGATATGCCATTCCTGTGGGGCTCTAAACGTACCGGACCGGATTTACACCGTCTTGGAGGTAAGTACCCGAATAAATGGCATTTTGATCATTTGCTGGATCCGACAATTACTTCTCCAGAAAGTATTATGCCTGCTTATCCATGGCTAATTGAACAGACATTGAACAATAACCTTTTGGATAAAAAGATGAATGCGATGCGTGTTTTAGGTGTGCCTTATTCAGAAGAGGAAATCCAAAATGCATTAACAGATTTGCGAAAGCAAGCAGATAGGATAACAACAGATCTCGCCGCAAACCAAGTGGAAGTTCGATCTGATAGTGAGATCATCGCTATGATCGCTTATTTGCAACGTTTAGGCAAAGATATTAAAGCTGATGCACCGGAAGCAGCTGAGGAGATTGTGTTATCAGATAACTAAAAGGAGGACTTATGTTTAAGCAAATAACAAATTTAAATGGAGATGAGATTTATCTAATCGCATCATTATGGGTCTTTCTGGTATTTTTTGTACTCGTGGCCTGTATGTTATTTTGGATGAAGAAAGATCACATCGACCATATGAAAGATATTCCTTTTGACGATGGGGAGTCGGAAAAGGGGAGTGACCAATCATTGCAGAAATAGAGATTTATGAATACATTATTATTAGCAGCCGAAACTACTACAAGAACCTCCGAATGGGTCTTTGGGTCGGGAAATATATACAACGATATTCTTATTATCGCCCTTATCATTGTTATGATAGCCCTTCTGGCATCAGCATTGGTGGTAAATAAGGCAATGAAATCTATTATTAACTTGACGATGCCGCAATTGGCAGCTGAACAACAGAAGAGAAAGACTAAAAAAATAGATTGGCAGACTATCTGGGCTAAGTTGCTAAGTTTGCGACCAATCGAAGAGGAGAAAGATTTAGAAATCGACCATGAATACGATGGCATCAAGGAATTGGATAATCCCGTTCCTGCGTGGTTTAATGCTTTGTTCTATTCTACGATTACGTTTGGTGTGGTTTACTTGCTGGTTTATCATGTTTTTGGGTGGGGACCTAATCAAGACCAAGAGTATCAACGAGAAATGGCATTGGCGGAAAGGGCAAAACAGGAATTTTTGGCCCAATCAGCAAGTCAAATCGACGAGAGTACGATAGAAGTAGACGCTACAGGTACATTGGCCGCGTCTGGGAAGGCAATCTATATGACGAATTGTGCCGTTTGTCATGGAAACGCAGGTGAAGGAGGAATTGGTCCGAACTTGAGTGATGAATATTGGCTACATGGAGGTGATATTAAGGATGTTTTCACCGTGGTGAAATATGGTGTTCCAGAGAAAGGAATGGTGCCTTGGGAGCAGACGTTGACACCGGGGCAGATAGCGGAAGTAAGCAATTATATTATCACGTTGACCGGTACAAATCCGCCGAATCCTAAAGAGCCCCAAGGAGAAAAGGTGACGCCGAAAGCCAATGAAGAAAGTGCTGAAGCCTCAGCAGAACCGGTGGCTGCCGAAAATGGGGCATAATCAGTATAAATGCGATAATTTTTATAAAAACAATCATGGGAACAGTGGTAGATGGAAATAGTGCCCGTACAAATTCTGGGAAGGAAAATCGTCAATGGATTTACGCAAAAAAGCCCAGTGGTAAGTTGTACAACTATAGGCAATGGGTAGGATATTTGTTATTACTGTTCCTTTTTGCCGCTCCGTTTATTAAAATAAATGGAAATCCCTTTTTGATGTTCAATATCATCGAACGAAAATTCTCTATTTTCGGTTCCGTTTTCTATCCGCAGGATTTACATATTTTCGTTTTCGGCATGCTGATTATGATGGTAGGTATTGTTCTTTTTACGGCGGTCTATGGTAGAGTATGGTGTGGATGGACCTGCCCGCAGACTATTTTTATGGAATTGATATTCCGACGTATAGAATATCTTATCGAGGGTGATTGGATACAACAGCGGAAATTAAATGAGGGGCCTGATTCAGATGCCAGAGCCTGGAAGAAAGTATTGAAACACACGATTTTCTTAGTCATATCTTTTTTTATATCGAATATCTTCTTAGCCTATATTATTGGTGTTGATGCACTACTTAAGATTATGACCGATCCGGTGGATCAACATGCCATTGGCTTTGCATCCATTATTGTGTTTACCCTCGCTTTTTACGGTGTGTTTGCATATGTACGTGAAATTGTCTGTACAGCGTTGTGTCCCTATGGTAGGCTGCAAGGTGTATTACTCGATGAAAAAAGTTTAACGGTAGCGTATGATTTGAATCGTGGGGAACCGAGAGGGAAGCTGAAAAAAAATGATACGGAACAAGGTGACTGTATCGACTGTAAACTTTGTGTGCATGTATGCCCAACTGGTATAGATATTCGTAATGGTACACAATTGGAATGCGTGAATTGTACCGCTTGTATTGATGCATGTGATACCGTTATGGATAAAATTGGAAAACCTAGACGCCTTATTGGTTTTTATTCCATGGATGACTTATCCGAAGGAGGAAAGACAGGTAAGAAAAATAATAAGCGTGCTATAGCTTATTCTGCTATATTAGTTGTATTGACTGTCGTATTTGGTTTCTTATTGTTTAGCCGTTCGGAGATAGACGGGCGCCTATTGCGCGCAACCGGAAGTTCTTATCAACTTCGGGAAGACGGAAAGGTAAGTAACTTGTATACGTTGGAATTGCTGAATAAGTCAGGGAAAGATATTCAATTTAATATAGAAAGTGCTGAAGGCAGAATTGGTGTGCAGATGGTGAACAAAATTCATGACTTGAAAAAAGAAGGGAGCGCGACATTAAGTTTTTTTCTGCTAATGGATAAGGGGGAAATAGAACAATATAAGCAGAATGTGAAAGTGAACATTGTTTCTGAGGGAAAAGTAATGGAGACCTTAAAGACGACCTTTATAGCTCCTCCAAATAAAGAATAAGAACGATATGAATTGGGGTTTAAAGATTGTTTTAGTATTGGGGGCTTTTATGCTATTTATTCTGAGTGCAGGTATATATATGGTGACCCAGAGTACGGATACCCTGGAAGATGAGGACTACTATGAAAGAAGTTTATTCTATGATGAGGTTTATCAACGTAAACAGAACGTATTGGATGATCATGCTCGTCCAACAGTGCGTGTTAAAAATGATACATTGTATATAACCTTTAGTCAGCCGAATAATCGAGGAGACCTAATCTTTAAACGGCCATCCGATAATACGTTGGATATGGCGTTGCCCTTTGTAACGGAAAGTCAGCATTACAGATTATCCGTAGGGAGCTTTACAAGAGGGAGCTGGCGACTGGAAATTTCTTGGCAACAAGACAGAACACCCTATATTTCCGATCATAATTTATACTTTTAATAATGACTTACCACTATTTAGCTTTTTTTATGGGACTTTTCGGTAGTGTGCATTGTGCCGTCATGTGTGGTCCGCTATTGATCGCTATAAACAGCCAAATGGGGTTATCTTGGAAAGTGGTTTTTAATAGGGTGCTTTATCAAACAGGACGTATTCTTACCTATGGGATAATGGGATTCTTTTTGGGAATATTAGGGGGGATGGCAACAGTACAAGGATGGCAAAAAGGATTGAGTGTGACCGTAGGAATCGTGCTCGTGACCATCGGCATGTTTTATCTCTTTGGGAAAAATACACAAGCGTTAACTCGCTTTCAAACGAAAGCAGTCCAGCCGTTTACGAAATATATGGGGCGATGGCTCTATAGGCCCGGAGGTTCTTTTGTCGCAGGAACGTTAAATGGTATCCTGCCTTGTGGGATGGTTTATATGGCATTGGCATCGGCTATGAACGCAGATTCTTCGGCAAACAGTTTTCTTTTTATGGTACTTTTTGGCTTGGGAACGTTGCCCTTGCTGTTCATCTTCTCGTTTGCAGGAAGCTTTTCCAAACCCCTTTTTAAACGTGGGTTTAACCGGGTAATGCCATTTCTTTATTTGATCATGGGTATTTGGTTCATATTGAGAGGAGCGAACCTAGACATTCCTTATCTAAGCCCGCTATTACATGTAGATGGAGCAATTAATTGTAATTAACAACGGGTACCCTTTCAGATATTAATCTATTGTTGTTTCCTGCCATCCACCTCCGAGCGCTCTATATAAATCTACATAAGCATCCAATTGTTTTTGTCTGATGTCGACCAGCGCAAGTTCACTGGAAAGGGCATTGCTTTGAGCGGTGATTACTTCGAGATAGGTTGCATAATCGCTCATAAAGAGAAGTGATGCATTTCTGACGGCTAATTCAGAATTTTCTACTCTTTTTCTTGCCAGTTGGATTTGCTCTTTCTGCTTCTCGACGGTAATGACAGCATTGGACACTTCATGGACGGCTTCCATAACTGTCCGTTGTAGCGTTAATTCTGTCTTTTCTCGTTCTATCTTTGCCACTTCCCATGCGTTCTTTAAGCGTCCATTTCTAAAGACTGGTGTAGTCAATCCACCGACAATCCCACCAAGTAAGGCTCCTGGAATATTATACCAGTTTTTAGGCAGCATGGCATTTGTACCGAGGACACCGCTGAGCGAAAGCTGGGGGTAACGCATAATCTGTCGGATATTCATCTCTGCGTTGGAAGCAACCAATGCATATTCTGCCCGTTTGATATCTGGTCGGTTTCTGACAATTTCTAATGGAGCACCTAATGTGATGCTGTTTTCGGTATTCATCAAGCTGTCTATCTTAAAACCTCTCGTTACGACGTTTGGCATTTCCCCTATCAAGACATTCAGCGCGTTTTCCTGTAAGGCAATTTCTTTCTCTAATTCCGGGATGAGTGAAGCAGCAACTAATCGTTGCGATTCTGTTTGTTGAATGGCTAATGCGGTAATCTCTCCGGCGTCATACTGCAATCGAATCATGCGTAACGTACTGTCATTAAGTTGTAAGTTACGTTTAGCGACTTCAATCTGTGCATCCAACATGATCAAGTTAAAGTAACCTTTTGCAACATCCGCAATTAGTTTAGTCTGGATGGCATTTTTTGCTTCATAGGAATCTAAAAAATCTGATTTTAAGACATCTTGCTGATGCGCGATTCTACCCCATATGTCTAGTTCCCAACTAAACTCCAACCCCGCACTAAATTGTGATTGGTAAGCATATAGATGTTCAGGTGCTTCTTTTCCATTTTCGCCGTACCATCGTGAGGAAGGGTTGCTATAAAAATCCTTCGAGCGGAATTGCTTATTTACGGTTGCGATATTTCCTTCTATAGAGGGGAGATATTCCAGTTTGTTTTGTTTCAGATTACGATTGGCTATCTCAATATTCTTCAACGCTGTGCGCATATCGTAGTTATTTACGAGTGCCGTATCGATAAGTGCAACGAGCTGCGGATCATTGAAAAAATTACGCCAGGATAACTGTGCGAAAGTGATCGTGTCCTGTTGATAGGCTAGTGTATCTCCCCGAAAGTTTTCGGGGAGATTTAATTCTGGTTGGACATAGCGCTTACCGACCTTGCATGCTGATAAGCTGACCAATACTGCCGTTACATATACCAGTTGTTTCAGTGTCATAAGTTTCATGCTTTATTCCTCAGAAGATTTAAGTTTCTCCCTTACTTGTTCGTCTAGTGCTTTAAAAACCATAAATAATACGGGGATGATAAATATACCAAATATTACACCCGAAAGCATTCCCCCTGCAGCACTAAAGCTGATCGAGTGATTTCCTATCGCTGACGGGCCGACTGTCCACATTAATGGTACCAGTCCGGCTACGAAAGCAAAAGAGGTCATTAAGATAGGGCGGAGACGTAATTTAGCACCCATGATGGCTGCATCGTAAATGCTTAAGCCTTTGTTACGCTGTTGTACAGCGAATTCAACAATAAGGATCGCGTTTTTGGCCAATAATCCGATCAACATTATCAATCCTACTTGCACATAGATATTGTTTTGCAAACCTGCTATCCAAATGGTTGAGAATACACCAACTAATCCAACGGGTACTGACAATAGGACAGCCCAAGGGAGAATATAGCTTTCATACTGTGCTGCTAAAAGGAAATAAATAAAGATGAACGAGAGTCCAAAAATAAGGATGGTTTGTGAACCTGCCTGACTTTCTTCGTACGCCATTCCCGTCCATTCATAACCATAATTAACAGGAAGTTCGGCGGCAGCAAGCTGTTCGATAGCCGTCATAGCATCACCGGTACTATATCCCGAGGCAGGTGTCGCGTTCACCGTAATTGAATTATAAAGGTTGTAGCGGGACACGGATTCTGGTCCAATAACTTTATTTAATGTCATTAATGTTCCTACAGGAACCATTTTACCTTCTTTGTTGCGGACAAAAATGGAATTGAGTGATTCGGGGTCAGTTCGAAAGTCAAAATCGGCTTGTAAATATACCCGATATGTTCTACCGAAGCGGTTGAAATCCCCGCCGTTTACACGCGCAAAATATAACCGAATGGTGCTCATCATCTCTCGAATGTCGACTCCTAGACTTTTCGCTTTGACTACATCGATATCCGCTTCAAACTGCGGAAAATTAGATTTAAAGGTCGTATATGCATTGTCCACTTCGGGGAGTTCATTGATTTGACGGATAAGCGTATCGGCAACGAGATCGAAGTCGCGGATATCGCCTCCCAAACGATCTTGTAATACAAGTTCTAAGCCTGCAAACTCACCAAAACCTTGCACGGTAGGACGTGGAAATACAGTAAATGTCGCTTCGTCTATTTGAGAGAGATCATTTCGGACCGTGTCCATAAACGCTTCGATGGATGTAATATTCTTCCGTTCTTTATGGGATTTGAGGTTGATATAACCTGCAGCAAATGCCGGACTAACTCCTCCGTCTAAGGCATTGAACCCTGATACAGTCGTCATACCCGCAATATCTTCACGTTTTTTTAAGATACTGTCTGCCTTACGCAATACCGCAGTCGTTCTAGCTAATGATGCACCTGGAGGCATAGCCAATGAGTACGTTACGAAACTATCGTCCTCGGTTGGAATAAAGCTCCGTGGTGTGTTCATCAAAAACACCGTGCCGATAAGGGTGATAGCGGCCAACCCTAGAAAAGCAATTTTTTTATGATCCAATAAATACTTTACACCAGTGATATATTTGTTAGTGAATCGATCAAACGAGCTATTAAAGGCCGTGAAAAACCGAGTTTTATATTTTTGAAATGTATTCAGTTTCTTCTCTTCTTCCACTTGTTGCGGATGTACAGGTTTGAGTAATAAGGCGCAAAGGGCAGGAGAAAGTGTCAATGCATTCACGGCTGATATCAATATCGCTGTAGCTAGTGTATAAGCAAACTGTTGATAAAAAATACCCGCCGGCCCCTGCATAAAGCCTACGGGGAGAAATACAGCAGCCATAACCATGGTAATAGATAGAATGGCGCTGGTAATCTCGGACATGGTTTGAATGGTAGCATCTCTTGCTTTTAAACCTGTCTCATGCATTTTTTGATGGACAGCCTCGACAACAACGATAGCGTCGTCGACAACAATACCGATAGCGAGAACAAGAGCAAACATCGTGAGCACATTCAGTGAGAAACCGAAAAGATTTAGAAAGAAAAATGTACCGACAAGAGAAACTGGAATCGCAATCGCGGGTATCAACGTGGAACGAAAATCCTGTAAGAAAATGAAAACAATAATGAATACTAGTATAAAGGCTTCAAAAAGGGTGTGTTTCACTTGATTGATAGATTCGTCGATCTGATCACGTACGCTATAAGATATTTCGTAATGTACACCCTTTGGAAAAGCAGCAGATATTTCCTCCAGCACTTTTCGTACTTCTTGATCAATAGCATGTGCGTTGGAACCACTGGTTTGTGTGATATTAAGTGTCAATCCTGGATAACCGTTCACCTTATTATCGCTATTCAAGTTTGTTGCACCAAATTCTATGCGGGCGATATCTTTTAAATAGAGAACGGAACCGTCGACGTTGGTCTTAATGACCATATTTTCAAATTCTTCTGGTTGTGAAAAACGTCCTTTATGTCGAATGACTGTTTCAAAAACCTCGTCGGTAGCTTCGCCAAACTTACCGGGAGCCATCTCGAAATTCTGATCGCTTAGGGCCTTCGTGACATCTTGTGGAACTAAATTATATAATGCTAATTTTTCCGGATTCAACCAAACACGCATCGAGTAGTCTCGTGCACCAATTCTCGCAACCTGAGCAACCCCATCTACGCGCAAAAGAGGGCGAATCATATTTATTTGTGCATACGCCTGTAGAAAGGTTTCATCATAGATAGAATCTTTATGGTCAGAATAGAGATTAATCGTCATGATCGCCCCACTTTGCCTCGGTTGTACGATTATACCGTTTTCATTAACTTCTGAAGGAATAGTGGATATTGCTCGGGAGATACGTGTTTGCACATTCACCGACGCAATGTCGGGGTTGGTCCCTGTTTTGAAAAATACTTGTATACTGCCTGATCCTGAATTTGTTGCTGTAGATCGGATGTAGGTCATATCCTCTACACCATTTATTGCCTCTTCTACTGGTAACAACACACTCTCTGCCACGGTTTCCGAGTTTGCTCCTGGGTAACTTAGTGACACGACGACACTAGGCGGGGCGATTTCCGGAAACCTACTAACAGGAAGTATCATCATTCCTACGAGGCCCAAAATGACTAAAATTAAGGATACTACGGTGGCTAAGACCGGTCTATTTATGAATGTTTTTAACATTGATCGATACTTTTAAAATCCATCTGGTAAAAAGGGATACGGATGAGGGAAATATCCGCAGTTATTGTGATATAGGGGTTACTACTGATCCATCCGTAATTTTATCGATTCCCGAAAGTAGCACCCTATCGCCAATATTTAAACCAGAAACGATATAGTTATCCTTACTCGTGCCTTCTATTTTAATAGAACGACGTTCCACTTGATTATTATCATTCAACGTATATACAAATGTTCTATCTTGTAAAGAGCTTGTTGCAACTTGCGGGATTTGAATCACACCTTTTTTTGTTTCTGAAATTTTCAGCGTTCCCGTACTACCGTTTCTTAAGATGTTATCTTCGTTTGGAAATGATGCTCGCAATGATATGGCACCTGTTGTTCTATCAACTTGACCATCGATGGCATCTACGATACCCTTTTCCCGATATCGTTCGCCATCAGCAAGAATGAGGTCTGCTTCGGGGAAAACAAGTCTGTTTTTGGAGTTTTTAATGCCTCGCAAACTATCCTCCCGTGCTTTGAGCTTTGAAAAATAAAGGAAGTCCGATTCATTCATAGAGAAATAAACATATACTTCCTGAACATCAGATAACACCGTCATCGGTTCTTTATCACCTTTTGTTACAAGATTTCCGATTCTTTTTGGAATCCGACCGATATAACCACTTACTGGCGCTGTTAAAATAGTGAATTCTTTACTGATTTCGGCATTCCTGACCTCGGCCGCAGCTTGGTCTAGAGAGGCTTTTGCAACATCATAGTCTGACATTACTTTCCGCAACCTAACTTCAGATATGACATCGTTCTCCACTAAAGGCCTGAGACGTTCTACTTCCAGCTTTGCATTCTCCAATTTTGCTTTTGCTACATTTTGATTTGCTACGGCATTATTGAGGCCTTCTTGATAAACGGAGGCATCTATTTTAAATAGACGTTGCCCTTTTTCTACGAATTGTCCTTCGTCCACATATATCTCTTGTAATATTCCTTCAACTTGCGGACGGATTTCCACATTTACCTTGCCTTCAATAGTTCCTAAGTAGTCTTTTACCGTAACGGCGCTACTTGTGTCCACACTATGTACCGGTAACGCCAATGGTTTATTTCCAATATCTTCCGATTTGCTTGTATTACAATTTGTGAAAGTAACCACAGAAGCTACTATCATAGATGTATACGCAAATTGTTTTAACGTCATTTTTTTTATGTTCATTTTTTGCATTGTATCTTGTCACTTTTTTACTGTTGTAACGGTTTAGTTACAGTGTATTCGCAATGATAACGTTTTTCATATAAAATAGTTGTTTGTTTAACAATTCTTAACTTAATTTAATAGTTCGTTTATTCATGTGTATAACTATAATATCAGCGTTAGATTTCATCGTATAAATGGGCTTGGCACACTCGGTTTGCCCTTTGATCGTCTTTGGGAATATCCAAGTTATAGTACGCACGTTTTGGTGGAGAAGTAGGGTGCATACTACTTCGGGCCATGCATTGTTGTATTTATTGAGAATCGTCTGTTTCCAATTGCATCCATGGGTACCCAGTTCAGCTTGCTATGCTGGATATTTCAAATAAAACCGCTATTTTTATATTCCGGTGATCAAGATATGGAATTTACGCAAGAAATCCTTAATTTTTTGAAGCAATGGTACTGGGTACCGGTTGTTTTCCTTTATTTAGGAATTCTCAGTACGATCTTAATTGAGAATAGAAATCCTACAAAAACTCTATCTTGGATCTTAGTCATTATTTTTCTACCTGTTATAGGTTTACTGATTTATTACTTTTTCGGACAGAAATTTAATAAGGTCAGGCGTCTCAAGCGTGAGAACGAAATACAAATGATACGCTTGAAAAAAGAGTGGGAACGCCTAGAGCCCTATATGGACGAAAGTATCGCCTATATTAGTAATAAAATAGGAACCCTTGCGAGGGTATTTACGTTTTTGAAAAACGAACGCGTGTCATCACCCACGACCGGAAATAGTGTGAAACTACTGATCAATGGTGAAGAAAAATTTCCTGATTTTTTACAATCCTTACGAGAGGCCCGACACTCTATCCACTTAGAATATTATATTTTTGAAGTGGATAGTATTGGAAAGGAAGTTCTACATCTTTTGGAAGAGAAAGCCCGAGAAGGAATTTTCGTGCGTTTGTTGGTCGATAGTTTTGGCTCGCCGGCATTGGTAAGGCATCTGTCGCGTAAAAAAGATTTAGGCTTTGAATACCACCGTTTTCTACCTGTAACTTTTACCTCGATGGGGAGTAGTAATTATCGAAACCATCGCAAGATAGCTATCGTCGATGGAAAAATAGGGTATATTGGAGGAATCAATATTTCAGACCGTTATATCAACGATCCATCCAATAATAATTCTATTTTTTGGCGTGATACATCCTTGAGAATAGAAGGGCCTGCCGTTACGATGCTGCAAATTGGTTTTTGGAATTCTTGGAATGCAGCCGACGGGACGCCTTTTCAATTAGAAGAGGGGTACTTGCTCCACCGTTTGTCTGCTGTTGAAAAGAAAGGAAGTTCGGCGGTTTCTTTTGTGGAAAGTGATCCCGGTTCACGTGGTCCTTTTAATATGGAGGCTATTCTCGTAGGGTTGGGAGAGGCAGACAGAAAAATCCAACTTGTAACACCTTACTATGTGCCCAGCGATGAATTATCGACAGCTTTAAAAATAGCTGCCGCCTCTGGTTTGGAAGTTGAACTGATGTTGCCCCAGAAATCAGACTCGTTCATTGTGCAACATGCTAGCCTTTCGTTTATCAAACCGCTTTTAGAACGAGGAGTAAAGGTCTATTTTTATAAAAAAGGCTTTATCCATGCAAAAACCATTAATATTGATGGTAAGCTTTCCTATATTGGCACTGTTAATTTAGATACGCGTAGTTTTTATATCAATTACGAAATAGCGGCTGTTGTCTCTGATATTACGGTTTGCAAGCAATTGGAACAACAATTTGAACGTGATAAGGAAGACTGTGAGCGTATGACATTGGTTGAGTGGAAAAAGAGGAACGTGTGGAAACGTGGTCTTGATTCTGTATGTCGCTTGCTCGCTCCTTTGTTATAAGGTGTTAAACCGAAACGGAAATATACGTTTTCGGAAAAAAATAAATATCTTTAACTCCGCGAAAAAACTGTATATTAATGAAGAAGCTTTTTATTTTCTTATTTGTTATTTTTTCTATACTTGAATGGAGAATGGGGGTTGCCCAACAGCTACCCGCTATACCTATCAACACGGTAGTGGAGCGAGTACAAAAATACTTTGGTGTTTACCCTGTGGAGAAAGTGCATTTACATTTTGATAAGCCGTACTATGCTGTAGGAGACACGTTGTGGTTCAAAACGTATCTACAGCATAATTTGTTTGAATATAGCCCCAGCAAGATTGTTTACGTAGAGATGTTAACTAGCAAAGACTCCTTGATCCAGACGTTGCGCATCCCGCTTAGTGGCAATAGTGGAAAAGGACAGTTGGTCTTGGATCCGCAATTCATCGGCCAGGATAATTATCGTTTTCGGGCGTATACAAAATGGATGGCGAACTTTGATAATAGTTATTTCTACAATAAGATTGTACCGATTGGAGACGCCATTAATAAAAAGTTAGGGGCTGAAATTATATATACACCAGATGGTAGCAATAAGACAAAGGCCACTATCCAATTTAGAAACAGAGAGGGTAACTTATTAGGACGCCGAAAACTTACATGGGAAGCTATTGATGGCTGGGACCCGTTTAGTAAAGGAAAAGGTGAGACAGACGATATGGGGCGTGTGACTATTAATCTCACGATAAAAGACAAAGAGTATTTGAAAAAGGGGAGGCTTAATGTGACGGTGGACGGAGACAAACTAGAACCAGATTTGGTGGGGAGCTATTCGTTACGACATGCATTATGGGATGCCGATGTACAGTTTTTTCCGGAAGGTGGTGACCTCTTGGCTGGCGTGATGAAAAAACTGGCATTTAAGGCCGTAAGTTCTACAGGTAGGGGCTTGAAAATTCAAGGTAAGATCATCGATAGTAAAAAGAAAGAAGTTGCGTCTTTTAGTGATATTCAATTTGGTATGGGAGCAATTGATTTTATGCCCGTGGCGGGTGAAAGTTACAAGGCGACGGTGTCTTTCGAAAATGGAGAACAACGGACATATGATCTACCTGAAGTTAAGGCAGAAGGGATCAACGTCATCCTGCATAGCGAAGATGATACTTCTTTGCAGATGGGATTGGTAGCAAATGATGGTTTTTACCAAAAAATGGCCAATCAGCCATTTTATGTTTTAGGCCAATCGAATGGGCATTTGGTGTATGCTGCACAGGCGACATTAAAAAATTCCTCTGTATTGATTAACCTGCCCAAGGATAAGCTTCCAAACGGTATCGTGCAACTATCGATTATGCAGCCGGACGGAAAACTGCTGAGTGAACGTCTGGTGTTCAATCAGTCTCAACCCTTGTTGAATATCGATGTGAAAACAGATAAAGCAGCATATGCCAAGAAAGAGGGAGTGAAATTGACGCTGCATGTACCCGTTACGGACTCATTAAAAAGTAATTATTCCGTTTCGGTGATTGACGACATTAAAACACCCTATAACGATGATCAGGAGTTGGGAATTTTGAGCAATTATTTATTGACCTCTGATCTTAAGGGTTATGTGGAACAACCGAATTATTATTTTAATGAAGAAAATAAAAATAGAAAGGACGTCTTAAATGCGTTGTTAATGACGCAGGGGTTCCGAAGATTTTCGTATGATGATTTAATTGCCGAAAAATTTCCTCAAGTCCAGTTTATGCCCGAACAGGGGATTACGCTTTCGGGAATATTACGATTGAATACGGGACGTCCTCAACCTAATGGAGGGCTGTTGTTGTCCATTCCATCGAGAAATATACGGAAGGATGCTTATACAGATAATCAAGGAAGATTTGCGTTTGAGAACTTGGTGTTTCCCGATTCTTCCAAAGTAACTATAAATGCACGGGGTAACGATAACTTTAGAAATTTGGTCATTAACATGGATCAAACGTATTTCCCTGGAATAGACCAAGGAAACCCTTATGCAAGCGATCAAGTGCAAAATATTGATCAAGAAATGAAAGCTTACTTAAATAATAGTAAGAATGAATATAGAACTTCGATTTTGATTGATGAAGTCCAGGTTACAGGCGTTCAACGGAAAATGGTTACGAGTAAAGAATTCTCGTCGCTATCCGGGCTATCCATGCCGGAACATCGTATAGAAGGAGAACGTCTTTCAGGTTGTAATGTGTTGACCATGTGTTTAACAACCATGTTGACGGGCATAACTTACGACAATCAAACGCTAAAATACCATATTACAAGAAATTATAACCAAGGGAGTCGAGTACCAGTTCAGTTTTTCTTAGATGGAATGCCGATTGACGAACCCGCTTTGAATTCTATTATTCCGTCAGACATTGAAGCCATTGAGATTTTTTTACGAGATGAATTGGGAACGGTAAGTAGGGTTTATCAAAACGATGGCGTCGTTTCGATTATGACGAAAAAGAAAGATCAAAGTAAGCAACCTCGAATGTCGCTGGCCGAAATTGAAAGTATGTTGCCGAAGACAAATGTAATTGATATGGTGCCTCTCGGCTATGTAAAAGAAAGACAATTCTACGCACCAAAATACGATACGCCGGATAGTAAAAATACAAATGATTACCGGACAACTATCTATTGGAATCCGGATGTGGTTTTAGACGACGAAGGGAAAGCTGTGTTAGATTTTTACAATGGTGACGGTAACGGTAGATATAAGGTAGTTGTCGAGGGGCAAGATGAGACAGGTAACGCTGGACGAGCGGTATATTATTATAATGTGAAATAATTTTGTTAGAATGAATAGAAGACGGCAATGGGATTCCATTGCCGCTTATGCAATAATAACTTGTATTCCTGCCTCTTCCAAAAAAATCACGTATTCTTTGGGAACTTTATTGTCTGTAATGACGTAATCCACATCTTCGATATTGCAGATTTTACCTATTCCCCGCTTTCCGAATTTTGTGCTGTCGGCCACTATGACGACAACCTGGGAGGTGTTGATCATTTTTTGGTTAATATTCGCTTCAGTGAGGTTGCTGATAGAGAAACCGAAGTTTAAATCAATGCCATCTACTCCAATGAAGATTAGCGCGCTTGATAGGGATTCCAGTATGTATTCTGCATAAAAGCCGGCGACAGAAGAAGAATTTTTGCGAATGACGCCGCCAAGTTGTAACACCTCGATATTCGGGCGATCACAAAGTTCTAAGCTCACCTTTATCGCGGGCGTTATAACCGTTAGGGGGGTGGAGGGATGAAGGTGCTGTGTTATGCAATAAGCCGTTGTCCCTGATCCGATGATGATCGAATCGTTTGAACCAATAAGTTTAACAGCAGCGCGTGCGATATTATTCTTTTGGTCTGCATTAATCGTTGCTTTTTCTTGAATTGGTCGATCGCTAGAGTAAGGGTTGTTGATAGAGGCGCCTCCCCTAGTAATGTAAAGCAATCCTTTTTCTTCCAAAACTTTTAAATCTTTACGAATAGTTACACCTGAAACATCCGTGAGTTCCGTCAACTCATTAATGGTGGCACGACCATGTGTATTGATATGGTTTATGATAAATCCATGCCGATCTGTAATATTTTTCATGTCCATCGTTACGCTCATTTAAAAAAGTGCTCCATTGCCCATAATCTTATTAAAATCAAAAGTAAGACTTTGAAGTGAAATTAAAGATAATGTTAATTTTTTAATATTATATAGTTAAAAAATATTTTATTTCATTTTTATTTTGTTTAATAATCTTTTATTTAGTTATATTTGAGTTGTATTTATGTAAGAATACCGTTATAAATCTTTTCTTGATGACACAGAACCAAAATCTATTAAACAAAGCAGGGCTGCCTAGCCATTTAGGGTGGGGCTATCTGGGTATTTTAATTTTCATGATGGGAGATGGGGTAGAGCAAGGTTGGTTAAGCCCTTATCTTATCGAACACGGAATGAACATTCAACAGTCCGCTTCGCTCTTTACCGTATATGGTATTACGATAGCTATTTCATCCTGGTTTTCGGGCGTTATGGCGGAGAGTTATGGGCCGCGTAAAGCGATGCTTATGGGCTTACTCCTTTATATTATTGGAACCCTCGGGTTTGTCGGTATCGGGATGGCAAAACTGGATTATGGAGCGATGTTGTTTTTCTATGCTATCCGTGGTTTTGGATATCCACTCTTTGCCTATTCATTTATGGTATGGGTTACGTACCGTACTCCACAACATATGTTGGGAAGAGCAGTTGGCTGGTTTTGGTTTGTTTTCACGGGAGGATTGAATGTACTTGGGGCTTATTATTCCAGTTGGGCAATAGGGCGTCTAGGCTATGAAAACACGTTATGGAGTTCGATATTCTGGGTTTTAGTAGGTGCATTTTTCGCGTTAGTACTCAATAAAGACAAATTCGAAACAAAGGCTTCCCAAGGATCGAAATGGAGAGAATTGGCCAATGGACTTACCATTGTAAAAAAGGAACCTAAGGTATTACTGGGTGGGATTGTGCGTGTGATCAATACAACAGCACAGTTTGCTTTTCCTGTATTTCTTCCTTTGTATATGGCAGAACATGGCTTTACAACAAAAGAATGGCTGCAAATATGGGGAACGATTTTCACAAGTAACATCATCTTCAATTTGATTTTTGGCTTTGTTGGTGATCGGATGGGTTGGCAAAACACTATTATGTGGTTTGGCGGTGTGGGGTGTGCGATCACTACTGTTTTGTTCTACTATGCACCGGTATGGTTTGACGGAAGCTATTGGGCGGTTATGGCAGCAGGTGTAGCATGGGGTGCGTTGTTAGCTGGATATGTACCTCTATCGGCTTTGGTGCCTTCATTGGTGAAGGAAGACAAAGGCGCAGCTATGGCTATTTTGAATTTAGGAGCAGGACTCCCTGTATTTGTTGGACCTGCACTGGTTGGTATTCTGATCGGTATGATTGGTAGTGCAGGTGTCGTCTGGGTATTGGCGGGGCTTTATTTGTTGAGCGCTATCTTAACCAAGTTTATCACTATAGATAAGGCTAAGGCCGCTGAATGGAAAGAAGCAAAGGAAATAGTATCAGAATAACAAGATTAAACACGAGCATATAATGATGAAAGTATTACTGACTGCGCCTTATGAGAATGAGAAAGCGCTTCGAGAATTAGAGGGGTTATTTGATGAAATCATCTATAGGTCATGGAAGCCTCACGGGCGGGCATATAATCCAACGGAATTAAAAGTTTTATTAGCAGAAACAAAAGCGGACGCGTTAATATCCGAGCACGACGAGATTACAGCAGATGTTTTGCGTGCAAACCCGCATTTAAAATTTGTGGGTATCTGTCGAGGTACACCATCCAATATTGATTTAACTGTTGCTACCGAGTTGGGAATTCCGGTTTTCCATACACCGGCAAGAAATGCACAAGCGGTAGCAGAAATGTTTATTGCGAATGTGATTACGCTTATTCGGAATACAATGCCTGCTATTCATTGGTTGGAAGGCAAGAACTGGGGAGAAGGGGCACATACTTCCTATCTCCAATTTAAAGGAAATGAGTTAGCAGGGAAAAAAGTCGGAATGGTAGGATTTGGAGCAGTAGGGCAATATACAGCACGGATGTTGTCGAGCTTTCCAACGGAGATTTTGTATTATGATCCTTATTATGAGGATCCCAATCCAACGTATAAAAAGGTCGAATTAGAAGAGTTGTTTTCTGTATGTGATATAGTAGGGATTCATTTGCCGGTTACCACGGAAACGAAAGGTATGATAGATAAAAAATATCTTTCCTTATTAAAGAAAGATGCCATTTTTGTGAATACCGCTCGTGCTACTGTAGTAAATCGGGAAGACCTCTTGGCGTCGTTGGAAACGGGACAGATTCGTGGAGCTGTATTGGATGTATTTTACCATGAGCCTCCCGATGAGATAGATTACAAGATGATTCACCACAAAAATGTATTGGCAACGCCACATATTGCGGGAGCGACCTATGAGGTGGAAGATCACCACGCTTTTATTATGAACAACAACTTGCGGGCATTTTTTCATGAGGGTGATAAAACTATCAAACAACTTGTAAATAAAGCGGTTTTGGAAAAACAAACAACAAACTGATTATGGTAGAAAAAGAAGCGTATTTAATCGTCGATATTGGTACGGGTAATGCCAGGGTGGGTGTAGCAACGCCAGCAGGCGACATACTGGCTATAAAAAGAGAAAACGTACAGTACCATGCTGATGCTAATTATGAGGAATCTATTTATTTTAATCCGGACGTGTTGTGGCAGCAGATATTAAAATTGGCAGCAGAGGCGTTGTCGGATGCAGGAGAAGTCTTTATTAAAGCCGTTACAGCCACCAGTCAGCGCGAGGGAATTGTTGTGGTCGACAGTGAGGGATTGTCCCTTTTGGGTATGCCCAATATTGATCATCGCGGTCGCAAGTGGGAGAAAGAGCTGACCCAAAAGGATCTGGTTTACCAACTTTCAGGACGTTATCCGACATCCCTATTTTCCGTATATAAATTGATAGGTCTTCGTAATATATATCCTGATTTGTTTGAAAAGATGACCTGTTTTATGAGCATTAGTGATTGGATACAGTTTAAGTTTTCAGGCATTACTAGTTACGAACATTCACAGGCGTCCGAAACATTGTTGTATGATGTTGAGCAGAAAAAGTGGTCTACAGAACTCATTAGGTTGTTTGATATTCCCGATGGTATTTTCCCGACATTGAAACAATCCGGAACGGTATTGGGTAAAGTACTTTCGGACGTCGCTCAGGTACTGCACATCTCGACAGAAGCTGCTGTTGTAGTAGGTGGTGGAGATACGCAGTTGGCCATACGCAGCATGGAGCCATCAACAAATGATGTTGTTATCGTCTCGGGGACGACTACACCAATTATTAAAATGGTTGCACAGTATGTTAAAGATAGCAACCAACGTACGTGGACAAGTAGGCACATTGACGAATCACATTTTATTTTGGAAGCTAATGCCGGTGTTACGGGCTTGAACTATCAACGTTTAAAAGAGATCTTTTATCCGAATGAAGGTTATGATGTCATCGAACGGGAATTGGACAACACGAGTTATTCCCAGTGTGTAGCGTCTTTGGGGTCGTTGATTGCTGATGAAGATGAACCACTGACGAAGGGCGGATTTATTTTTAATGCGCCGGTCTCACACCAGCTTACACGTGGGAGTTTCGTGTTTTCTATTTTATGGGATATTGCCTGTTCTATTTATGAGAACTACAAATTTCTGTGTGATGTTTCGCAACATAAGGAAAGCTATATTTGGGCATGTGGCGGTGGGATAGAAAGTAGAAAGCTACGACAGTTTTTGGCGAACTTACTTGGCAAAAGCATTCGAATTCGAGAAACTTATCGGCAGGCATCTGTTTTGGGTGGTGTTTTCGTCTGTAATAATGCCCTCGGAATAAATAATACAACACCCGTGTTGCTGGATGAAACATTTCCGGAAAGCCATGAACAATTTGAACAGCTATATCTAGAGTGGAAGAATGCCCGTAAAACCTTTAAACAACTCTTATCCTAATATGCGAATATACTTTATAGGAATAGATATTGGAACACAGGGGGCAAGGGTCATTCTTGTTGATCAGCGGGGAATATCAATAGCTTCTGCGTCTCGTTCTTTTGTGTTAGATAATCGCGCACGAGAAGAGCAGTCGCCCGCTGTATGGTGGAATGCTTGTGTAGAGCTTCTTGATGAGATATTGAATGGATTAGCGGCAGATTTTGATAAATCAGCTATACAAGCTGTATCCGTTACTTCGACGTCTGGTACGGTTATCCCTTTGGACGTATATAACCAGCCGCTTCATCATGCTATTATGTATAGCGATGGACGGTCTGCTGAACAAGGAAAACGTATTCAGAAAACAGCCTTACGACACGTGAAAGACGGTTATACCGGATTTAATGCCTCTAGCGGTATCAGTAAAATGCTTTGGTTTATGGAAAATTATCCCCAACAGAGAGACGGTATTGCCCTGTGGGTTCACGCATCGGATTATATAGTAGGCAAATTATCTAGTGTGTATAACACAACGGATTATACGAATGCATTGAAATCGGGTTATGATGTAGCTGATTTAAAATGGCCGACGTATATAATTGATGAACTGGGATTGAAAAAAGAATGGCTGCAAATAGTGGTTCCGTCGGGTACGGTGGTTGGACAGTTACAGGAAGATTTAGCTATCCGCTGGGGACTAAAAGAAATAGAAGTGGTCGTCGGGATGACAGACGGTTGCGCAAGCCAGGTGGCATCTGGTGCGGTTAAACCGGGTGATTGGAATACGACTATCGGCACTACGTTGGTCATTAAAGGTGTAACACGAAATCAAGTAATCGACCCTTTGGGCCGGTTATATAGCCATCGACACCCCGAAGGGTATTGGATGCCGGGCGGAGCAAGCAATACGGGTGCAGATTGGATTACCATTGATTTTTCATCGGACATATTACAATGGAACCAAGCGGCGGAGAAACTAATACCTACGGGTAAGATCGCTTGGCCCTTACTTCAGGAAGGCGAGCGCTATCCGTTATCGGCACCACAAGCACGAGCGATTGTGCCGGAACAAATATCGAAATCCGAATTATATGCTGCGAATCTGGAAGGCGTAGCATGTATAGAACGGCTTGCCTATGAAAGTATTGAAGAACTCTCCGGCGAAAAAATTGCTGCGGTGTATACCGCGGGGGGGGGCAGCAATAGCGAGGTGTGGTTAAAGATAAGGGCAGCGGTATTGAACGTGCCTATCTATAAATGTAAAGCTGCAAGCGGTGCATTAGGTGCTGCAATTATGGCCGCTTCTAAAACCTATTACTCATCTGTCACAGAAGCTGCTTCATATATGACCGCAATCGAAAAAGCGATTTTTCCCGAGATAAAATTGAGGGCTAAATATGAAGCACAATATCAACAATTCAAAGAAAAACTCAAGGCACTTAATTATTTATAAAAATGGTTACAATTTGTTTGCTTAGACATGGTGAAACGTCATTTAACGCCGATGGCAATAGGTATTGTGGACGGACAGATGTCGAACTCACTGAAAAGGGGGTTTCTCAGGCAAAAAGAATGTATGAGTTGCTAGAAGCATACGACTTTGATGCAATTTATTCTTCCCCGTTGCAAAGAGCTAAAAAAACAGCCGAGATTGCTTCCGGTGGTGTTAAAAAAGTATTGCTAGACGATCGTTTGATAGAGGTTGATTTTGGGGAATGGGAAGGGATGCGTCCGGAAGAATTTCAGGCAAAAGATCCCGAATCTTGGGACAATTGGCTAGCGGCGCCCGAACGTTTTCCAGCGGGAAGAACTGGAGAAACCGCTATGCAGGTGATCTCTAGACTGCAATCCTTCTATGACGATTTGATAGCGAGATATAGTGGCAAAACCATTTTGGTTGTTGGACATAACGGGGTGAACCGACTGTTTTTAGCAAGTCAATTGGGGATGCCATTAAAAAACTACAGACGACTGGTTCAAGAGAATTCAGCGCTTACGTTACTCACCTTAACGCATCATCGAGGTTGTCAATTGCTAAAGTTAAATGCCTAAATAAATAGATTTATCCATTACAAATTTATACAGATGAAAACAATTCTACACGCTATTGCATTTTGTTGCGCAGGCATGTTAACCGTCGCCTCTGTGACGGCACAAAAGCTTCATAAACTAAATTTTAACAATTTGGAGGAGATGTACGCATACTTTGCATATGCGCCCGGTAAAAAGATTATTAGCGGGCATCGTGGGACAATGGAGGAAGGGCTTCCTGAAAATTCCATTGTGGCGATGAAAGAGGTGTTGAAACATACGCCCGCTATTTTTGAGATCGATCCACGTTTGTCCAAAGACGGTGTGCCGGTTATGGTGCATGATGCAACCTTAGACCGCACGACGACCGGGACAGGGAAAGTTGCTGATTATACTTGGAAAGAACTTAAAAAATTACGGTTGAAAGACCATCAGGGTAATCCCACTAAATATCGTATCAACACGTTAGACGAAATGATTAAGTGGGCGAAAGGAAAGACCATCCTTAACCTAGATAAAAAAGACCTGCCTTTGGAGGTAACAGGTGAAATAATCCGGAAGCATAATGCTTATAAATGGGTATGGGTTACGGTACATAATGTCGAACAGGCGAGGTTTTACCTGGACAAAAATCCCAACCAATACCTATCCATGCACATAAAAGATAAAAACGCCCTGGAGGAGTTTAAAGCGTCTGGATTACCCTATGACCGGATGATTGTTTACATCGGACCTGAAATAAAAGTAGTCAACCAAGCGATGTATGATTTCTTTAAATCCAAAGGCGTGATGTGCATGATATCGACTGCGCCAACGTATGATAAGTTGCCAACCAAAGAGGAGCGGGCAAAGAAATATCGCGCTGTATTTGCTGATGGTGCCACGATATTAGAGTCCGATTTACCTATTGAGGTGAGTGAGGCGATAAACTAAAATTATTTATACAGCATTGTTATGAAAAAAATTATAATAGCGTATGTCTTAACCGTTATGGTTTTGCTGCCCTTTCATTCTTGTAATAAGCCAAGTCAAGAAGTTGGAAAAGATGTTCTTGATCTAACATTCGGGGAAAACAGCACCAAGATGAATACGGGAGAGAAATATCTCATTAAGTTTTCAACAGGAGAGACGAAAGTCTCCTCACTGAGTTTAACGTGGACATCGTCCGATGAACAGGTTGCAATCGTCACGAATGCTGGAGAGGTGAATGCCGTTGGACCGGGAAGAGCATCAATAAAAGCAATTTATCAATCTGTAGAAGCGCTGTGCGAAGTAGAGGTAAAAGATACAAATTATGATCGCCCATTAAACCCAAAATCTTTGTCTCAACCTTTTTCAGATCCGATGGCGTATAGTATCGACGTGCCATTGATTGCTCCTTTTCGTGTGATGCAATCTTTTGATTTTGATAAATCTGGAAATATCTATTACAGTCAGATTGGTGTTGCAGGAGGATTTGAGCCAGGCCGAACCAAAGCACATGAGGTCTATATCATCAAAAGTCAACCTAACCTGACAGGGAAAACAGATTACATGACGTTGAAATATTTTGGCCATGGGGGCAATATTGCGATTGAGGAAGACGACAACGGCGAACTGTATGTCTGGGTGGGCAGTAATGCGACTAAGTACGCTTCGGGAGAATATTGGGATGAGCAATCCGTTTCACGCATACCCTATCGATCAGGACAAATACATAATGGTTATGCGGGTGAGTCCTACTTTCTGAATAATGGTTTACTTAGAATCCAAGCCGCGGTGGATAGGAAAAGCGATTTGCTGTGTATTAACGCTACGCAAGGAGGCGAAAGACATTTTTATACTTATAAATTGAGTGAAGCGGAATCATTGAATCCAAAGAATTTTACATTTTCTGTTAAAGTCGGGGGAGAGGAAGTGGGCGGTGTAGAACAGATTATTTCCAGAACGGTTAACGGACGAGACTTAAGTGAGCTAACTCCTTTGGGTAGTTTTTCTGTTCCGGCTGGCAGTAACAAAGCTGTTGATGTTAATTCCTTTCCTTTCCAAGGGTACGATATAGACGGAAGTCGTCACGTTTATTTTTTTGAAGGAAATTGGACAGAAACTAGCGGTTCTGTTGGTCAATCTCAGGCGTATGTAACTGTTTTCGATCTTCAAGGAAACATCGTATACCCACGCACCAGGGTGGCAGCGCTATCTGATATAAATAGATTGATGCAAACAGGTGTCACCAATAGTAGTGGATATATGGAAGCAGAGGGAATAAAAATAAGAGGCAATCAGTTATATCTAGGATTTGCCTCCTACCAAGAAACTGAAAATTACCGAAGAGCAAATATCTTTAAATATGATGGAGCACGTGAGTGAAATACACCTCTTTTTACACCTAAAATTACTTTATTAAATAAAGCATAAGTTATGAATACAATAACAGATCTAACTAAAAAAAGAGCACTACTATTGATGTTCTGTTTTTGCTTGGCTGGCGGACATTTATCGGCTCGTCATAGTCTGACTAACGCCACGGTATCTTCTATATATCAAGACGGCGATATTCGAGGCAAAGTAACAGATGAAACAGGTCGTCCAATTTCCGGAGTAACGGTCTCTGTTCAAGGGGCTTCAAAGGAGGTGACGACTGATGCGGGGGGAAATTACCGATTAGATGACGTTCCGCAGAATGCCGTTTTGGTATTTACGTACGTTGGATTCAGGCAACAACAGATTGCGATTGACAACCGTAATATAGTAGACATCCAATTGACATCGTCTTCGACAGAATTAGACCAAGTCGTCGTTGTAGGGTATGGTACCGAAAAACAGGAGAACATTACAGGGTCAATCGCGACAATCAATATGGAGGACAATGAAGGGAGACCCTTAACCAATGTGAGTAACGCTTTGTATGGAACATCTGGACTTTATGTAAATCTGAATACAAGCCAGCCTGGAGTTGACCGAGCTATGATTCGGATACGTGGTATAGGAACATTAAATAATAACAATCCATTGGTCCTAGTGGACGGTATCGAATATCCAATGGACGAAGTTAACCCGAATGATATCGCCAGCATTTCTGTTTTGAAAGATGCATCCGCAGCCATATACGGCTCGAAAGCGGCTAATGGCGTGATTCTAATTACGACCAAAAGAGGTAAGGGTAAATCAAAAATAGATTATGGGTATTATCACGGTATCCAGCAGGCTACGATGATGTTGGATTTGGTATGGGATCCTATTGTCTATATGAAGGCATTGAACCAAGCAGAGTTTAATGAGGGCAAGGCAAGCCAAACATTTTCAGAACAAGATATAGGTGGGTATCAGTTGGGGATGACGCTGGATCCTTATACTTATCCGGCGAATAACTGGTATGATATTGCGTTTAAAAATGGTATCATGAACAAACATGATTTGAGCGCATCGGGGAGCTCTGAGAAATACAACTACAGATTTTCGGTTGGATACCTAGACAGGGATGGAGTTATTTTTGGTCCTGGAAATCAGGAAAAAAGGTATTCATTAGGATTGAATACATCCGCGAAGGTAACAGAGCGATTGACTGTTGATCTGTCTATGCATGGATATTTTCGGAATTATACGGAACCCGCCTATGGTATCGGGGAATTTATGAGTTTGGTAAATCGTGCTTTGCCGCTTCAAAATGATCTTTTGGCAGATGGGAACTATGGATATCCTTTCCTTCGTATTCCGGGTAGAAATAACTGGGAACATCCCCGTATGCTTGCCCATGAAGGTTCACAAGAAAAACGTGTAGTAAGATATTTGACTACACTTCAGGCAAAATATGAGTTACCTTTTGGTTTGTCCTATACAGTAAAGTTCGGAGCCGATAAATATGACGGATTGTTGGAGCGGTTTGTTCCGGTCATGTATAAACTCGATGCCAAAACAGGGGAACGTCAGAACTATAACAGTCCAGCAACTGCGCCTAGATCGTATAGTTATGATGATAATCAAACCAACGTGCATATATACAATACGTTAGACTATAAGAAGACCTTTGGGGACCATGATATTGGCGCAATGCTAGGCTCGCAATATGATTACTATGAGGATATTGCCACCGGCGCACAAATGCAAGGATACGCTGACGATATTTTAACCGATCTTAATGCGGGGACAGTGCTTGCTGAAATCACCGGCAGAACGACGCAGGAAGCCATTATCTCTTATTTTGGTAGGGTCAATTATAATTTTAAGAATCGGTATTTATTGGAAGGGATATTTAGATATGATGGATCTTCTCGTTTTGCACCCGGATACCGGTGGGGTTTTTTCCCCGGAGTATCGGCTGGATGGAAAATAGATCAAGAGCCATTTTTTGAAAATATAAATTTTGTTGACCAATTGAAATTAAGAGCCTCGGTAGGACAGGTGGGTAATCAGGCCGTACCGTTATATAGTTATCAAAATATGGTAACATTGGGACACGATTACAGTTTTGGTGGAAGAAACGGTGTGCTGACTTCCGGGGCCGCCGCAACAGCTGCAAACGACCCAACGATTTCTTGGGAAACCACAACAAATTATAATGCGGGACTAGATTTGTTGATTTTTAATAATAAACTTAGTTTCACCGCAGACGTCTATAAGCGGCTAACCAGTGGAATATTGAGGAGGGTTAGCCTTCCTTCTCAAGTCGGTAATCTATCTGGACCACAGCAAAATGTGGGTACTGTAAGTAATGCAGGGGTTGAACTCAGCTTAGGGTATCGGGATGTCCTGGAGAACGGCTTGGGGTATAGCGTATTTGGAAATGTTTCCTATAATAAAAATAAGGTGGTGGACTTAAAAGGGGAGATTATATATGGACATGACACCAACTTGCCTACGATAACGAAGGAAGGCTATCCGATTAATGCATTCTATGTATTGAATGTGGAAGGAATATTCCAAAGTGACGAAGAAGTGGAACAAAGTGCATTTCAGAGTGGCGATACCAGAGCAGGATATCTAAAATATGAAGATGTAAATAAAGATGGTATCATAAATGGAGATGACCGCGTGATTCAGAACTATTCTTCTATAATGCCAAAATACAACTATTCTTTTGGTTTTAACCTCGATTATAAAGGCGTTACATTAATGGCACAGTTTCAGGGCGTTTCGGGAATAAAAACAGCGCCATTAAATAGACCGGCGACACCCTTGAATAATGGAGCTAACCTTACCTGGGATTGGATAAATGACAGTTGGACACCCGAGCGACCTAACGCATCGTTGCCCATTCTGACGGAAGCAAATTATAGCGATAATTTTAGATTTTCTACTTTCTTACTGAAAGACGCCTCCTATCTCCGATTAAAAACATTGCAATTGCGTTATGCTATTCCCGAAAGGATTCTTTCCAAAGTGAAGATAAACGCGTTAAGCGTATACGTTAATGCAGAAAATTGGTTGACATTTACACCGTTTAAATTGGGCGATCCAGAATCGATGTATAATGCTGTTGGTCTGAGCCATTATCCAATGTTAAGAACGTTGAGTATGGGCCTAAATTTCACCTTTTAGGTAGTCTGTAAATGATATAAACAATGAAAGTTATGAAAAATATATATTTATCTTTTTTGCTCTCCATTTTACTTCTTTTTGTAGGAGGAGGATGTAGTGATAGTATGTTAGATTTTCAGCCGAAAGATCGATATACGGAGGGAAACTTTTGGGTGACGGAGAGCTCTGCCGACCGCTATTTAACGTCCTGTTATGCTGCATTACGAACATCAGGTTTGTATGGAGGTGATGCTACACCTTTATTTGAAGAGACAGCGTCACCAAACGCGTATAACAACAGTAACACCAGTTCTTGGAATTCCATAGCTGTCGGACTTCAATCTGGAAGTACCGGCGGAATTATTGCAGGACGATGGTCTCATGCCTATGGTGGAATTGGTCGCTGTAATACGCTAATTCAACGAATTGAAGAAGTGCCTATGGAGGAAAGTGTAAAACAACGTATGATAGGTGAAGCGTTATTTCTACGTGCATTGTTTTACTTTAATTTGACAGCCTATTGGGGAGATGTTCCGTTAATATTGGATCCCCCAAACCCAGCAACCCAATCAAATTTGCCAAGGGATCCCATGGAAACAGTGATTCGACAGATACGGGAAGATTTGGACCGTGCAGCAGCTATTCTTCCTCTTCATTATGGATCCAATGATATCGGAAGAGCAACAAAAGGAGCGGCAAAAGCTTTAAAGGCGAAGGTCCTGTTATTTGAAGCAAGTCCGTTGTTTAATCCGACAAACGATCAGCAGAAATGGAAAAATGCGGCTGATGCAGCAGCAGAGGTAATCGATATGGCTAATGAAACCGGGTATGGTCTTTATCGCGATTATCGTGGCCTCTTTTTACCGGATAACGAAAATAATGAGGAGGTAATTTTTGACGTGCAGTTTATTTTCCCATTTCTGGGAAATTCTTTTGACCTTATTAATAGACAGTATAATACGAATGCGCCTACACTGAGTCTCGTAAATGCATATGAAATGAAAAACGGATTGCCAATATTAGACCCGGCATCAGGATATGACCCTAATAATCCTTATGCCAATCGAGATCCTCGGTTAGAAGCTACTATAGTATATCCAGGTTCTCGTTATATGGGAGAAATAGTTTCAAATACGCGTTTCGCAATCACGGGGTTTGGATTAAAAAAATATGGTATTTATACGGAAGATAAGCCAGACGATGCCTTAGCTGATTTGAAGGCGGGACAATCCTATACTAATTATATTGTCCTACGGTATGCCGATGTTTTATTAATGTATGCTGAAGCAAAAAATGAATTTTCTGGTCCGGATGAATCTGTATACAACGCGATTGATGCTGTTCGTCGTCGTGTCGATATGCCTGATATACCAAGAGGGTTGAATCAAGAGGAAGTAAGGGGGATTATTCAACGAGAGCGACGTATTGAATTTGCAGGAGAAGGGTATTACTATAATGATGTAAGGCGTTGGAAGATTGCGGAGACGGTTATGAATACGGGCGTTTATACATGGGATAATAAAATAATCGAGCAACGAAGCTTTAACCCACAACGGGATTACTGGTGGCCCATTACCGATGTAGAGCGGGATTTGAATCCTATTTTGGGACAAAATCCGAATTATTAATGAGATACAGTATATGTATTTTTATTTTAAAATATTATGGAAAATATAATTTATATATGTAGACGCTGGTCAGCCTATTTTTTACTTATAGTCACCCTATTGACTACCGTTTCGTGTGAAAAAGAAAACGACTCTTTTGCGTTTGACGAGGAGATTAACGTAGCCATTAAAGAGCTAAAAGAATTCTATAAGAGAGAAGATCTAATTCTAAATGGCGAACAGCACTTTAAGAAGATTTTTATTACGGGGATAATTGTGTCATCTGCTTCTTCTGGAAACCTTCCTATAGAAAAAGGAATAGTTATACAGGAAGAGCGGATTGGTATCAATGTGTTGCTCGATGATAATGCTTTATTCAAACTTGGTGATTCTGTTCGCGTAAATATAGAAGCAGGAACACTTACAGCTATCCGTAAGAATATTACGGTTACAGGCATAAAATCTTCGGACGTTGAAGTATTGAAAGAGAACGTCTCCATAGTACCTAGGACGGCAGTGGTAGCGGAACTGAATGCAAATTTTGCAGATTATGCGGGTTCACTTGTTAAAGTTGTCGGTGCTGAAATCCTTGGTCATCAAGCTAACGATACTTTTCAAGGGGATAAAGAATTAGATGATGGCACTGGTGGAAAAATACAATTGCATACGAATGGATCTGCTTCTTTTGCTAACGAAGAGATACCGTCGTTTGGTACTTTCACAGGTATCGTACAATACGCTTCTAATGGTTCGACCATACAATTATGGATGCGTG
Source organism: Sphingobacterium arenae (assembly GCF_014692505.1). Lineage (GTDB taxonomy): Bacteria > Bacteroidota > Bacteroidia > Sphingobacteriales > Sphingobacteriaceae > Sphingobacterium > Sphingobacterium arenae. The sequence goes on from NZ_JACNYK010000003.1 coordinate 35,086, forward strand.
ATTATAACGATTTAGAGGAATATAACCCATCTCCGTATCCGGCAGGCTTTCCGGAAGTGTTCAATACCAGTTTGGTCAAAGACGCTTATGCAAAGGCAAACCTAGATTTAGCTTCGGGTAATTGGACTTTTGATGGTGCGACATTGGTTACTAAAACTGATTTACGTCCTATTAATGTCGATGGAACAAAAGGCGTGCAGTTCAACCAACGCAATGAAGTACCCTTATATTTACAAATGAACTTTGATGTTTATCGAGGAGCCTCGAAGGTGACTATTTCGCACGGTTCTTACGGTACCGATCCAGGATGCTCTTGGCGACTGGAATATTCGACTGATGGTGGTGTAACTTGGAGCCAAATGGGTAATGATGTCATTGCAAATAACAAAATGCCTAAAATAGCCGAATTCGATATGGATATCAAAGGTCAAGTGCGTTTTCGGATCCATAAGTTGGCATTAGGGGCCGATAACAACGGTCGTCTCAATATGGACGATTTTACAATCTATAATAATTAACGTAATTAGTTTAGCAATTTTTAAGACGTGAATTCAGAACGTTAACAGCAACTTCTCTCTTTAAACCTAAGAGGGAAGTTGTTGTTTTTATCTGTTATTCCACCTCCTTTATTTCAATACGAACTGCGTATGAACGGGGCCGCACTCCTCGTCCATATTTGATCGCATAATGTTTGGTAAATTCGGCGCCGAAGTACAAAATAGCGGCGGAGTAATACACGAAACTCAGCAAGATTATAATTGAACCGGCTGCCCCAAATGAACTTGCGGTAACATTCGAGGACAGATACCAGGAAATAAGCGATTTCCCTAAAAGAAAAAGCAATGTAGTAAAGACCGCACCCCATAGCACATCCCGAAAACGCGTCTTTGCGTCGGGAAGAAAGGCAAAAACACACGCAAATAAGGTCGCAATAATTAAAAAAGAAACACCCGTATTAATAAGCTTAATCAGCTGGAGGTTGATGCTTGGGATATATTCACTCAAAAAATCACCCACCTTGCCCATCAGCAATCCAATTACACTGCTGAGAATAAGAGAAACCATAAGGAGAAATCCCAGACCGAGAATCATGGAAAAAGAAAGAAGGCGGTCAATAATAATTTTCAGCCAGCCTTTTTTAGGTTTGACTTTAATATGCCAGATTTCGTTGATGGAATTTTGTATATCTACAAAAATAGTTGTGGAAGAAAAAACGAGCACGCCAATACCGATATAAAGACCAATGCTGTTTTTACTCTCTAGAGATATTTTTTTGATCGCATTATCCAACATATTAGTGATGTCTGGTCCGAATAGTTGATTAAGCTCCGTCATAATTTCATCGCGTGCACCCGTAGGAGAATCCATCTGGTTGCCATAAAAAAAACCTAATGCCCAAATTAATATTAAAATCAGGGGTCCGATGGAGAATACGGTATAATATGCTAACGAAGCACTTTTTTTAAGACATTTATCGTTAAGAAAGCTATTGATAGTATCCAGTAATAATTGCCCGAATCCTTTCAACTTCTGCCATAGTGTTTCTTTTTCCATGAAAACAGTGTATATTTCTATTCTTCGTATAGCCGGTTGATGATCTCTTCTGTGTTTTTTAGAATAACTTTTCGTTTTAGACTCAGCTTAGGCGTCAGTTCACCATCGTCTATAGTCCATTCTTTGGAAAGAAGCTCAAATTTTTTTACTTTTTCCCATTGTCCGAAGCCTGCATTTAAGCGATCAATCTCTCGCTGATATTTCTCGATAACCTGTGCGTCTTTGACTACTTCTTCTTTGGAAACAAAAGGTATGCCCTTGTGTTTACACCAATTTTCTAATTCCTCGAAAGCAGGAACTATGAGTGCTGCTGGAAAACGCTGGTTTTCACCAATAACCATGACCTGCGCTATTAAGATAGACTCCATCAGTTTGTTCTCTAGTGCCTGCGGTGCGACGTATTTGCCTCCAGCAGTTTTAAACATCTCTTTCTTCCGGTCGGTAATTTTGAGGAAACCATCGGATGTAATCTCGCCGATATCACCTGTATGAAAGTAGCCTTCTTCGTCGATTACCTCTCGGGTGGCTTCTTCATTTTTATAGTATCCAGGACTAATGCTTGGTCCTTTAACAAGAATCTCTCCATCATTCGCAATTTTTACGTCTAGATTTTTCAACACTCGCCCTACAGTGCCAAATTTAACATCCGTATCAACATGTGAATTGACCGCTATAACGGGGGATGTTTCCGTTAGCCCATATCCTTCTAAGACCTTAATGTTCGCAGCCCAAAAAACGCGACCTAAACGTTCTTGGAGCGCGGCACCGCCGGATACGATTAAATTAATATTGCCACCGAGAGCGTCTCGCCATTTAGAGAAAATAAGTTTTCGTGCAATGGCCAATTTGGCGTTATAGAAGAAGCCATTTTTTTTGGGTTCTTGGTATTGATGCCCTAGTTCTACAGCCCAGAAAAAAAGAGTCTTTTTTAGGCCAGTCAACGCTTTCCCTTTTTCGATTATTTTATCGTATACTTTCTCTAAGACCCGGGGCACGGTCGTGAAAATCTGCGGTTTTACATCATTGATATCGGCGACGATATTATCCAAATTCTCCGCATAATAGATTTGGATACCTTTTGAGAGGTAGATATAGACAACCATTCGTTCGAAAATATGACAGAGCGGCAGAAAACTTATAGCTTTATTCGTGTCTTTTGGAACCAGATGCTGACAGGCTTCTACATTGCTGAGAATATTTTTGTGAGTAAGGAGTACTCCTTTAGGTTTTCCGGTGGTACCTGAAGTGTATATCAGGGTGAGCAAATCATCACTTTGAACTGCATCTCGATACGGTTGTAGGTCGATGTCCTGCCGCGAACCGGACTCTATCAATTCTTGGTAGCGTGGTTCGTCTGCTACAGCATCAAATGTATAAATTTCCACGGATAATTGCTGATCTTGTATAGCTTGTTCTGCTTTATGGGTCAATTCCGCATTACTTGTAAAGAGTAATTTTACTTCGGCGTTGTTGAGAATGTACGAGAGATCGTGAGCCGCTAACGTAGGATACAAGGGAACAGTAACAATACCCAGTTGGTTACAAGCAAAGTCTACGATATTCCATTCAGGTCGGTTGCCGGACATCAAAGCGATCTTATCGCCCTTTTTTAATCCTTTGGATAGGAGGGCTTTACTCAAATTGTCGCTAAGCTCAGTAAAACGATCGAGCGAGTAAGGTTGCCACTCTCCATCCTTTTTGCCTGCAACCATACAGGTGTTGGCGCTTGCCGAAGTATATCTATCCAGAACATCAAACAATCTATTTAACTGACTCATATAGTGTTTCCGTTAAGAGGTTCACAATCTGTTTTTTCTATACTAAGATAACGTTTTATCGATAAAAATGTTGATTATCTCACAAATTTCCGAGCGAATGATAACAGAATTTAACTTTTGAACGTTTAAATAAAGTATTACTTTTGACGTACGTAAAACTTAGTATAATATTCATGAAGAAAGCAAATTTGCTATTACTGACATTAGGGATTATTCTATTCTCATTTGATACATCATGGGCGCAATTGGATAGTCAGCATGCTGTGGGTGGACGTTTTGGAAGCGCCACAGGGTTTAGTTACCGTTATACATTGGCCGATGATAGGGCCGTGGAAGGCCTTCTTAGCATACAAAGCAATTCCAAATATAGACGTTTCCGTCTAGGGGGACTTTATCAATACCATAGGCCGCTAGCCGAAAATTTTACTTGGTTCTACGGTTTTGGGGGAAGTATAGGTAGCTTTAAATATAAGGAGATTGTCACGCAAACCCAACATACTGACGAGGATGGTAAAACATGGGTAAATACAGAACGAACTAATCCTCGTTCAGAACTGGCATTGAGTATTGACGGTATTATCGGTATAGAATATAATATTCCGACAACACCACTGGCAGTGTCTGTTGATGTTAAGCCTTATTTTGAGTTTCTTCAAGAAAGCAGTATCAGGCTTTTTGACCCATTCGGGTTGACCATTCGATATAAGTTTTAGCTGAGCACACTAAGGGCATGTGTACGGACGTTGCGGTACACATGCTATTAAAGCTATGTTATATTTTTATCGATACCTATTTTCATAACCAGACCTTCAAACTCGTCTCTGTTTCCTGCGGCCTTATTCCTCATTTTCGTTCTGTAATTATAAATAGTTGAGACAGAGTAACGGAGAAAATAAGCAATTTTTATGCTGTCGGTAATACCTAAACGGATCAACGCAAAAATGCGAAGGTCGGGCGTAAGGTTGCTATTGACTTTAAAACTGATTCTTTCTTCCTTTAACAATAGCTTATTTATTTCCTCAACAAAATTTGGAAACAGGCGTAATATGGTCTCGTCAAAATTCTTATAGAATTCCTCCAAATTATCCTTTGGGTCTAGCGATAAGTCAATAAATTTCATTAGTGCTTCTTCCCCCTGTGTTTTAGCTATCTTATGCGCTTTCAGTCTGAACTGCTCTATCTTTGAAAGGTAGTCGGAAAAAAGTCCGATATATAAACCGATATATTCTTCTTTGAGAATATTCGAATCTGCGAGCCCTTGATTGCTTTCCGTGAGCAGTTTGTTGGATCGTGACAATTCATCTTTAGTGATGGATAATTTTCTCTTTTGCTTATACACATACAGTAGTGTAAAAAAGATGAAAGCTAACAATACTAAGATAACGATAAGGATAGTTAGCAATAATATTTGGCGTTGTTCTTCCTTTTTCTGGTACGTTTTGTCAATAAAATTGAACATCTCGGAAGATTCAAGTGTGCGGAGTCTGGCGTTATAGAATATCGCATCTTGCATTGCACATTTCATATAACTATATGCCCGGTTTATATCCCCCTTTTCAAATACTACAGCCGCTAGTCTTCGGAGTGACATATACTCCTTTACCCCACTTTTGATATCAGCTATTGCGGATCTTACAAGATACTCGATAGCTGTGTCCATCTCTCCTTTCTCTTCATATACTTTAGCTATAGAATAGGCTAAAATGGCCGCCTCACGCTCCTCAGGATCTAGATCAGCGTATGCCTCATGAAGATCCTTTAAGGCTTGATCATACTGTTTTTCTTGTTGAATAAGGCGTTCTGTATTAACATAAATATAGTCCATCGGTGATAAAACTTCACCTGAGACCAGTCTGTTCCTTAGTGAGGTCGTAATGGTTTCATATTTCTTTTTTTCATCGTTATTTTCGGAAGTTTTAATTAATAAGTTATAGACAGACAGTTTTGTATATAGATAAAATGTTTTTAGATCATCAGAGATTCTCAATGTATCTACACTATTCAATATATCGGTCGATTCTTTAAGTAATCCCATCGTTTTTAATATACGGACGCGGAAAAGCTCAGAATCAATGTATTCTTCATAATCGTTGGCCTGTAATGCATACTTTTCTAATTTTCGGGTATACAAAAGTGCTGAATCGGTCATAAATACAATATAATGAAGACAGATATCTTTTGTAATAGCGATTTGATCTTTCACATCGGAGGAAGAGTGTAGCCTTGTCTTTAAACTATCTATACTGCTTTCTTTTTTTGCTGTATATATATCTTTATCCTGAATAGCATTATCCAATACATGCAGTAAGGAATCAAGTTGTTTACTGTATGCAGGAGCTGTAAAGATTGAAGATATCAGGAATATAATTAATAACAATGAATTTTTCATACTTGGTATAATACAGAGCGAGTTAAATACAATAGAAGGTTTGTATAAAAATAATCGGATAATACGCTTCTCCAAAGCTACAAAAATAATATTATTTCATAACCACTTGTATGTGTAAAAAAAGGCTTCTTTAGTCGCTGTTTTTATTGGAAAAGTGACTGAAAATCTCCAATATGATTAAAACTAAAGTATTCATCTTCTACATTATACATAGGTTGTTTGTTTGTTAATATTCTGTGTATTAGCATTTTAAATATTCTATGTTCTATATTCTTACTACATTGAAAGAATCAGTATAAAAGAACGCTTGAAAATCTGATAACTTTGATTTCTCAAAGCTAACTTATAAATCTTTGCCCATGGTAAACTTACTAAATGAACAATGCCGGCATAATATCCGATATCAGGAAGTATCCGCTACCTCGCTTATCCCGAATTATGCGAAAGCGACTTTATAGGGGATACTCGCATTTCCGATAGCATACAATTAATTTACACTTTATAACTAATAAACTGTGAAACGAAGAACCTTTATTCAAAACTCGGCTATACTTGGAGCAGGTATGTTAGCCCACAATTTTTCTTTTGGCGGCCCTAGTCAGGTATTTCCCGTCGTCAGAGTTAGCGAGAAAGATCGGCACTTTAAAAGCCCGGTCATTGAGAAACTCATTAAAGAGTTCCAAACTAATGTAGCAGACAAGGAGCTGGGCTGGCTGTTCAACAATTGTTTGCCGAATACGTTGGACACGACTATTTATGATGAATCAACCTCACAACAAAAGCTGACTTATGTTATTACAGGAGATATTGATGCGATGTGGCTGCGGGATAGTAGTGCGCAGGTATGGCCGTATCTCCCTTTTATGCGAAGGGACGAGCACCTTCAGAACCTAATTCTCGGATTGATCAACAAACAATCTAAATGTATTAATATTGATCCTTACGCCAACGCGTTCTATAACGACCCAAACAAAAAAGGCGAATGGTTTTCTGATCATACCGATATGAAGCCGGGAATCCATGAACGTAAATGGGAGATTGATTCACTCTGTTATCCCATACGCCTCGCTTATGCCTATTGGAAGGAAACAAAAGATACGAGTCCTTTTGACAACGAATGGGTGCGAGCGCAAGAAAATATCTATAAGACATTTGTCGAGCAACAACGCAAGGAAAACTTAGGGCCGTATAAATTCGAACGTACGACGTCGCGTGGAACAGACACTTTGCAGGTCGACGGATATGGTTATCCTGTCAATCCAGTAGGTTTGATCTGTTCAAGTTTTCGCCCATCCGACGACTGTAGTATATTCTTATTCTTGATCCCAGCCAACCTGTTTGCGGTAGTTAGCCTACGACAGTCGGCCGAAATATTGCGTAAAGTCAAAAACAATACGGAATTGGCGGCTAAAATGGACGCATTGGCCAATGAAGTCGAGGATGCGGTTAACAAATATGGTATCATTGACCATCCAGTGCATGGACGTGTCTATGCTTACGAAGTAGACGGATTCGGTAGTTACTTGATGATGGACGACGCCAATGTGCCTAGTCTGTTATCGTTACCTTATCTGGGTGCGGTGGACGTCAATGACGAGGTCTATCAGCGTACCCGGCGCTTTGTGCTGTCGGAAAACAATCCGTTCTATTTCAAAGGAAAGGTAGCTGCTGGCATCGGTGGCCCACATATTGGCCGTGATATGATATGGCCGATGGCACTGATTATTCAAGCGCTAACGTCCACAAGTGATGCCGAAATACGGCAATGTATCCAGACATTGAAAAACACGCATGGTGACACCGGATTTATGCACGAATCGTTCCATAAGGATGATCCGAAGAAGTTTACCCGACACTGGTTTGCCTGGACAAACACGTTGTTTGGTGAATTACTATGGAAGGTGTACCAAGAGAAACCGGAGTTGTTACGTTAAATAACATTATTATAAACCATACATAGATTATTTTATGAGAAGAATATGTATCATAATTCCGTTGCTTATTTACCTTTTTGGTTTTAGCGTCCTTGGTTACGCTATAACTGCAAAGCCGATCAAGGAAGATAAGCATGATCTAAATCAATCAACCTATATCGGGGTTGTAAAAGATGAATTAGGAGTCGCTATTTCGGGAGCTAGTGTAGCGGTGAAAGGTAGGGTAGCTAGTACATCGACAGATCATAATGGATATTTTTCAATAAGTGCATCCGTGGGAGAAGTTATTGAGATCTCGTTCCTGGGCTACGAGCAGACGACAGTAACTTTAACGCAACAAACTAACTTAAATGTTGTGCTGAAAGAATCCGCCAATACAGAGCTGGATGAAGTGATTGTTATCGGTTATGGAACTACGACTCGCAAGCGGATTACCGGAGCTGTAGACCAAATAGCTGCAGACCAGATAGAGAATCGGCCAGTGGGTAATCTTACCCAAGCCTTACAAGGTGCTGCGCCTAGTTTGCTCATCCAGCAAAAAAGCATGAATCCCAACGATAACGCCATGAATGTTAATATTCGTGGTGTCAACACCGTTACGAGTGCTTCGCCCTTGGTGGTTATCGATGGAATGATATCCGATATCAACAATATGAATAAACTGAACCCGAACGATGTCGATAATATTTCTGTATTGAAAGATGCTGGAACGGCGGCGATTTATGGGTCGCGGTCGGCGAGTGGCGTCATTCTCATCACCACGAAACAAGGGCGAAAGAACTCTGGACCTCATATACGCGTCGGAGCTTCGTACGGTGTGCAGACACCGGATATCCTATATCGTCCAGTTGAAGGTTGGCAGAATGCAACATTGATGAACGTTGCGTTGGCAAATGGTGGGCAAGATCCCACATATACCCCAGAACAAATACAAGACCTTAAGGAGCATGGAGATGCAGAGTGGGCGATGGATTATATCTTTAAGAGCGCGCATCAGCAGAATTATGATTTGAATATATCTGGCGGTTCGGCAAATAGTACGTATATGATATCGGGTGGATATTACGATCAAGGCAGTAACTTTATCGGCCCGGGATATGGCGTAAAACGATACAATCTTCGCACAAAGCTAAGTACAGAGTACAAGCGGCTGAAGATTGATCTCATCCTCGGTTATGTACGTAACGACGCAAAAGGTGATGAGGCTAACGCTGGTTTTAAAATAGCTGATGCCAGCCGTACACCCAAATATTATTACAATACCGCTCAGACGGAAGATGGAAGATATCTGGTGAGTTCGGTGGGAACAAGTCCTGGCGCAGCGCTCCAATTGGGTGGATACAACAGGCACAATAACGATTGGATCAACGTAGGCACAGCACTAGAGTTCAAGATTTCGAACGACCTCAAGGCGAGGGCAATATTTGGACTGGACAATACATCCGACTGGCGATTTATAAGAAGGTTGCAGTATCCTGTTTATAATAGTGCAGAAAGCACAACCCCTATCTTACAGGGCGTAAATAGGGAAACGGAGAACTATGCTTTTAAGGGGATATTCATCAATTCGCAGGCACTTTTAGATTATAACAAAACCTTTGGTAAGCATACCGTAACGGCCCTAGGGGGAGGATCCCAAGAAGTTTTACATAATAGGGGAATAGATGTTAAAACCAGAAATACCGATGCGGATCTTGGTATTCCGATCAATAACGGCGAAGATGACAAAACCATTTTTGAAGACAGTCGCACCGAAGTCAATAATACGCTACGCCGGGTAATCCAGTCTGCATTTGCCCGTGTCAACTACAACTACGACGACCGCTATTCGGCCGATTTTACTATCCGTATGGATGGATCCAGTCGTTTTCCCGCCGAAAACAGATGGGGAACCTTTCCCTCCGTCTCGTTGGGCTGGTCGCTTTCAGAGGAGTATTTCATGGACAGCTATAAGACGACTGTCGGCGATATTAAATTTCGCGGATCATGGGGGATCTTAGGAAATCAGGAAATTAGCGATTTCCAGTATTTCACGACTTATACCGTCTATAACAATATCGCAGGATTTAATAACAATCCCGTTTCTGGTACTGGATTTCAGGAAGCCAGTCCAAACCTGAAATGGGAGAAGGTCAACAGTAAAAATATCGGGATAGATTTAACCTTCTTAAACAGATCTTTGGCAGTAAGCTTCGATGCATTCACGAATAAAACGACGGACATTCTACTGCAACCCGTAACACCTGGTGTATTTGGAACAGCTCTCGGGGATGTTAACATTGGTTCTATGGAAAACAAAGGTTGGGAGCTAAATGTTAATTATAATTTCGTCACCGGCGCTGTGAAACATGGGGCGACGTTCAATATTGGAAACACCACAAATATCGCTGTAGATCTTGGTAATCCGCAGATCAATACGGTGGACAACATCGGATTTATCCGGCGCAATGGATTGCCTTTAGGTGCATATTACGGTTTGAAAACTGGCGGGCTTTTCCAAAGCTATAGTGAGATTGAGAATGTTGCAGTGCCTATTGGAGCATCTCCTCAACCGGGCGACGTAAAATATATAGATCGCAATGGGGACGGCGTCATCAACGACGATGACCGCTATTACCTCGGTGATGGGCTCCCTCATTACAATTTTGGTCTTAATTATAACATGAATTACAAAGGCTTTGATTTTTCAATCCTCATACAAGGTGTGGGAAAACGACTACAATCGTTGCGGGGGGATATTTACACTCCTTTTCACAATGGGGGTTGGTATCCGGTGATTTTCCAGCACCAGCTTGATACCTGGACCGTAACCAATACCGATGCGAGGTATCCGCGGCTAATTACCAACAGCGGTAATTCTTTTGCCAACAATTGGGGCCCGGCCTCAGACATGTATATGCTCAATGCGAAATACATCCGTGTGAAAAATATACAGGTAGGATACACCTTGCCAAATCAAGTGGCCCAACAGCTGGGCGTGGGTAAAATACGTGTGTATGCTAATGCGCAGAACCCTTTCACTTTTAGCGAAAACTCTTTTATCGATCCTGAATCGACAGAGTTTAGCAATACGCTGGGTGCTGGCGGAGGCAACAGCGGGAGAAACTATCCTACCCTCCAATTCTTTGGAGGAGGTATTAACGTGGATTTTTAAAAGTATGAAAATGAAAAAAATAGTATATATTATTCTTGCACCGATAACCCTATTGTTTCTCCATTCTTGTCAGGACATGGATATAGCGCCTATCGACAGGTTTACAGATGCCAACTACTGGGAGAGTACCGAAAAAGCACAACTGGTACTTAATATGGCATACAACCAAATGTATGGTGCAGACCGCATGTGGAGGGATGAATTCTTGAGCGATAACCTAGTGCATACCTATGGTACAAACGATCCTTACGTGATCCGAAAAGGACAGGCGACCTCCGCGCTCAACTTGTTCAATACGGAGTGGGATGATGCTTATGGCGGCATCAAGACATGTCTGGTGTTTCTAGAAAATGTAGATCGCGTACCGAACATGTCCGAGAATGCTAAAAATAGGATGATCGACGAAATCCGCTTTATCCGTGCGTACATTTATTTCAGATTGGTAAATTACTATGGTGATGTACCATTCTTTCTAACGCAGGTATCGCTTGATGATGCCTACACTGTCAGTCGCACGCCCCGTGCCCAAGTCCTATCTTTTGTCCATGAGGAGCTTGACGAGATCATTCAAAATGGCAATCTGCCGACGAAAGATAACTTGGCGACAGCCGAAAGAGGGCGCATTACAACGGGAGCGGCGGTAGCCTTTCAAGCACGTGCGTATCTGTACGAAAGCAACTTTCCGAAAGTGAGGGAGTATGCCGGCTTACTGATCAATGAGCAAGCAAAATACGGTACATACCAATTGTTCCAACGCGCGACACAAAACGAAAGCTATTTTTACCTTTTTACGCCAGAGAACGAGTATAACGACGAAGTTATATTGGATATCACGTATGACGGTATATCCAAAGTTTGGACGAACATGAGTGCTATGGCTCCTATCACAAAATATGCAGAAATATCTGCGGACAATCCGACTCAAAGCCTAGTAGATTCGTATATGACGCTGAATGGGTTACCCGTGACTGGTTCAGATCGTGATCCTGCATATAACGTAAACGATCCCTACACTAACCGGGATCCCCGTCTAACCGCATCCATCGTGTATGATAACTATCGTTGGTTAAATAAAGATGGCACTGTAGACGTTATAAGGACAGCGGTAGGCACGAATACCGACGACTCTTACAAAGGGCCTGTCGAACGTCAGACTAAAACCGGCTATTATCTGCGTAAGTACTACGATTGGAACATGACGAGAAATAACAGATCTGGGTTGAATATTATCATGTTTCGTTATGCGGATATCTTGTTGATGTACGCGGAGGCGTGTAATGAGATCGGGAAAATATCCCAAGATGAGTGGGATATGACTATCAAGCCTATACGTGAGCGTGCTGGATTTCAAGCGGCTGCGGCTTTAAACTACCCAGCGACAAAATCGCAGGAAGAGATACGTGCTATTATCCGCAACGAAAGACGAGTTGAATTGGCGTTTGAAGGGTTGCGTTGGTACGACATTAAACGCTGGAGAATAGGCCAACAAGTTTTAAACGGCCCAGTGTACGGTTTTAGATTCGCGGGTAGCGATCCAAGCGTAAATGAGGGCCATGTGCTGGTAGAGCAATACCAGTTTAATGACAATCGCGATTATCTATGGTCGGTACCATTGGACGAAATGGACTTAAACGCTAATCTTAAGCCAAACAATCCCGGTTATTAATAACAAATTAAATAGGTGAATACGTAATACTAAAAAAATATGAAAGCTAAATTAACCAACAGTTCTATCGTACTTTTCCTGATACTTTTTGTAGCAGGTTGTAGTAAAAATGATATGGAGTATAAAGATCCTGCAGTTAGTGCTGTTGACGCATTATATGCTCCGGCACAAAACCAGCAGATTACTTTGCGCTCGGATCAGGGTGCAACCGCACTGTTTCAGTGGGCATCAAGCCATTCTCAGGACGGACAACTTGTTTCGTACGAAGTGGTGTTCTACAACGAAGCTGATCTAGAAAAACCGGTTTATCGTATTGTTTCTGAAAAAGGAGGGAAGGAGCTTTACGCCTCTATTTCACACCTCGATATCAACAGGGCTGCTTCCGCAGCAGGGATACCCACTGGCGAGATAGGGACAATCTATTGGTCTGTAGCCTCCTGGAGAGGTTTAAGCTCTGCGGTATCGGCCCAAAAAAATAAATTAACTATCAAACGTCTGGAAGGCTTTGAAGTGATACCGGATGCCGTGTTCATTACCGGAGAGGCGACAGAAACGGGTAGCGATATTTCACAAGCATTGTCCTTGACAAAAACAGACGACGGCAGATTTGAAATCTATACGCAGTTGAAAAACGAAGGTGGATATCGGTTTGTAGACCGTACGACCGGAGAGGCGGTGAGCTACTATATTGATGAAAATGCTAAACTTTCAGAATCTGACGGCGAACAACAGTCCAATGTAGACGAAACTGCTGTTTATCGGATCACGTTAGATTTCACCAATAAAGGTGTGAGCACGATGAAAATTACCAGTATGGGGGTATTCTTCAGCCCAGAAAACAAGGTGATACTTGACCTTCCCTATCAAGGTGCAGGTGTATGGTCCGGAACGGGCGTTATCAATTTCAGACAGGAAAGCTGGGGGAAAGATGAGCGTTATAAATTCCAGTTACAAACATCGTTAGGAACCAGGCAATTGGGAACTGTGAACGGAACAGATAGTCAGCCAACCGCAGCTAGTCCAGCTTCTTACTACTATGTCAAATTACTTGACCAGACCACGCAGTGGGATGACAAGTGGAAATTTTCATCAGCAGTAGATGGTGCTAATACCACGGTTACCGTAACTATGAATGCGAGTGGGCCATATACCCATTTGGTGAAGGTTAACTAAGATCAGGAGCTTTTCCGGAACACATAGCTCTGGAAAACCTGCTATAAATCAAATGGAAGCATGCCGCTGAACACTATTTACGATACGGTCGGATATCTTCAGCGCGCTTTATATTAATAAGGAAGAAATATATGAAAAGGAATGTAATAATACCCTGTCTTGCGGTTATGGTTATGCTTATTGCGTCATGTACTAAATATGATGACACTTACACGCCATCGCCATCTGCAAAGGACAATTTTTATGCAGTCGACTGGACCGCGGCAGCAGATAGCAGTACGAATTCTTTTTTTGATAGATATTGGAATACCACATCGCATGTTTTCAATAATACGTATGACGCGCAAGTAGCCTGGAACGATTACTGGCCAGAAGCGCACGGTCTCGATGTACTGGTAGACGCCTATGTAAGAACGAACGACGATAAGTTTAAGCAGGCCATTTTTGATTTTTATGAAGGAGTTCGGATTAAAAACTGGTATAGCAATACTTGGGAAAATGAATACTATGATGACATGGGTTGGCATGGCTTAGCGCACATGAGAGCGTTGGAAGTCACAAATGACCAGCGATATGCAGAGTCCTCAAAAAACTTATGGCGCTGGATTACGGAAGGCTGGACCGATTACGAAGGCGGCGGGATCAAGTGGCGCAAACCGTCGGATAACCTCGGCGAAGCAAAGGGTATCCCGGCAAATGGCCCTGCGGCAATCATTGCTGCAAGGCGATATGTAAAATATCCCGAAGAAAGTCATGGAGGATTTAACAATCTCGAATGGGCTCAAAGAATCTATGATTGGATGAAATACAACCGTACTATCCTTTCATCAGGAAGGGTATTTGAACATTTAGACAACACCAATAATGATTTTTCCTATAATGTGGGAACATATATAGGAGCAGCGTTGGAATTGTATGATATTACTGGAGATAAAATCTATTTAGACGATGCTATAAAGGCTACGAACTATCATATTACCTACAATGTAGACAAAAGCTATGGTGTACTGACTGATTACGGGGAGCAGCCCGGCGGAGGCAGCGGTCACGATGTCAATCTGTTCAAAGGCATATTTATCCGTTACTTTACCTTATTGATACAGCATCCTGATCTCCCTACTGCCGACAGAGATCGCTACATTGAATTTATCACGAACAATGCCGAATATCTGTGGATGGCGGGTACACAAAAGTCGCCCGATATCAAGTTTAGCTACAGCTGGTGGAAAAATCCGGGTGATGCCGAGACTTGGGGAGACTTGCGGTCTGCCCTCAGTGGTGCCATGCTAATGGAAGCAATGGCAATATTAAAGGGTGACGGGCTAATAGATTAAAGATTGGCTGAGTCGATTTAGCAAATAAAAAAATAACAGCAAACGCGCATGGCGTAAGTTAGCGCAAGATTTATACGAAAAAAACATGATAAAATATTGCACAATAGTAATTTTAGTTTTTTTGACAGGAAACGTTTTTTCCCAAGAGTCTTCATCAATACATGGATCAACATCGGTAGATATGTTGAAATCTGCGGATAGCTCATTGGATGTGATTCTAAAAAAGTATGGAAGCAATAAAACCTTTTTACTTCGGGAGAATTTCCCAGTAGATGGGGGGTACAAAGCAGACTATTTAGGCGATGGTGCCAGCGGTAAACAAGAGTATGCCTACCTTTGGCCGTATTCAGGAGGTTTGTCTGCTACGGTTGCGCTCTATGAACACAGTGAAAGCAAAAAATATAAATCCATCATTGATAAACGGCTCATCCCTGGATTAGAAGAATATTATGACGATAAAAGAAAGCCAGCAGGATATGCTTCTTACATCTCATCTGCACCCGTATCTGACCGTTTTTATGATGATAATATCTGGATCGGGATCGACTTCACCAATCTTTATCTGTTAACAGGTGAGACGAAATACCTGGAAAAAGCAAAGATAGTTTGGGATTTCGTTTATAGTGGTCATGATGATTTATTGGGCGGTGGCATTTATTGGTGTGAGCAAAAAAAGACATCTAAAAATACCTGTTCGAATGCACCAGCGGCAGTTTTTGCACTTAAATTATATGAAGCCACTAAGGAAGGTAAGTATCTAGGAATGGGTAAGTCCCTATATGAATGGACCAAGACCCATCTGCAAGATACAGATGGCGTCTATATGGATAATGTCCGCTTAGATGGGAGCAGAGATCGGGCAAAGTATCCCTATAACTCGGGGCAAATGATCGAAGCTGCTGCTTTGTTGTATAAGATAACGAACGAACCGCATTATCTTGAAGAAGCGCAGCACGTAGCCAAAGCGTCTTTCCATCATTTTTTTGAGACAGATGGCTCACACCGGTTAAAAAATAGTGATAATTGGTTTATCGCTGTCATGATGCGTGGATTTGTCCAGCTCTATAAATTAGACAATAATCCCACTTACTTACAAGCATTTCGTAAAAATCTAGATTTTGCATGGATGGCCAATAGAGATGAAAATGGTCTTTTTTACAAGGATTGGAAAGGAGAGAAGAAAAATGAGCGAAAATGGTTACTAGACCAATTTGCTATTGTTGAAATGTTCGCGAATATTTTAATTTTGAAATAAATTTTTGGTTGAAGTGGGTGTGAAGATAGTGTAGAGACGCTAGATGTAGCGTCTCTGCATTATTTATATCGATAACCAAAGATTCCCCAATTCTTTCTCTGCCGCGGTGGCATCCAGCTTTTCTCGAATTGACCACTGCTGTTTGATAGAGCGGCGAAGAGGTGCGTGGATGGTACGTACCAATCCATCTCGGGAAACCAACACGTCAACAATTTCATCTATTTGACCATGTTGTAGTATAAATTCCAGTTCTTTACCTGCCAGATCGAGTCTGTTTCCATTGATGGCAATAAGTTCGTCGTCAACATTTAGCCCTGCGTCCCAGGCACTTGAGTTACGTTCCACATTCTTTATAAGTATCCGTCCCTCTTGGTTTGCTATTTTGATACCCAACGAAAGCTCTTGCGTGTCATGGTTTAAATCGACTAATTCGTAACCAACCCGATTAAAATATACGTTATAATCAAGCTCTTCTGTGCTATGCGCCGCATAAAAGATCGCAGAAAGATCGACGCCTGTTACAATTTCCGCCAATGATTGAAATTCTTTTTCTTCGAAACCTCGATTTTCTTTTTTGTAGAAAGTTTGGTAGGCCGCTCGAAGCACATTATCTAGCCGCTTTATTCCCCGTGTCTCCGTTAGAATATGAAGATCCAGTGCAACGGCGAGCATCGCTCCTTTATTATAGTAGGAAATGCTGGTGTTGGCCGAATTTTCATCCGGTCTGTAATGCTTTATCCAAGCGTCAAAACTGGCTAAAGCGGCGGATTGGACTCGGTACCCTGGACGATTATACACTTGGTTGAAATCGTTGGCGAGCATATCAAGGTATTCTTGTACAGAAAAAAATCCACATCGCCGGATGATGAGATTATCATAGTATGAAGTGAATCCTTCCATAATCCAAAGGCCAGTTGTGTAATTTTCTTCACTATAGTCGAAAGGTCCCAGCTCTTTTGGCCGAAGCCGTTTAACATTCCAAAGATGAAAGTATTCATGTGCTACGAGACACAAAAAATTTTTGTAGGAGTTTGGTGCTTTGTAGGCATTTCGGCTCGCACCCAACACTGTAGAGTTAAGGTGTTCGAGTCCGCCACCACCTGTTTGATAGTTATGGGTGATGAAAACATAATTCGTGTTTGGATTCTCGCCCCATATCTTAGTCTCTTCGTCTACGATTTTTGTTATATCAGCGGTTAGTTGCTGCTTGTTGTAATTTCCACCGCCTACCATCGCGAACTCATGTTGCACGCCTGCTGCGTCGAAGTGCCATATTTCTTGGTTTCCAATTTCGAGGGGTGAATCGTACAGAATATCAAAATCTTCCGCATAAAAAGTGTGTTCATGATCGGTATTTTTTGGTAATCCAGTTGAAATATGATGCCATCTTTTTGGAAGCACAATTTTCACCATACAAGAAAGATCGATACAGTTCTTTACATGCATAAAGGTTGCCGCCGGATTAATAAATGCCCGATCGGCATTGATCATGTTGGTTCTCACAGATATTTCGAAACCATATATTCTATACCGTATTTTGGTATGACGAGACGGTTGTGCTATACGCCATATATTTTTAGAAATCTTCATACAAGAAACCCTATCTGATTCGGAAAATGCTTCCACATTCTCCACATGACGCTCATATTCGCGAATTAGATAGGATCCGGGTGTCCATACGGGCATCGCAATATCCAATGTTGTTTCGGTAAAATCGAATAGATCCATTTCAACGTCCATATAATGTGCTTGAGGTTCTGTAAAAGAGAGGGTGAAATGTATGCGGGGTTCTAACATGATTGTTGATTTTTATCGCAAATCTACGTAGATTGAAGCAAAGCTTCAAAAGTATTTTATACACGAAAAATTATTACCTTTGGGGTGCACAATGTAAATTTAAACACCATATATGATTTTAGTTGCAGATAGTGGTTCTTCCAGTTCTGATTGGATGCTTAATTTACCGGACAGCGCACCTCTATCCTTTCGTACAAAGGGACTGAATCCATTTTTTGTAAATGAAAAAGAAATTGCCCGTGTGATGCAGGAGGTGCCGGAAATACTGCCTTATGCGAATGAGATTCATGAAGTTTATTTTTTTGGCGCTGGATGTGTGACACCGGATAGAAGAGAGATTGTTTCCAATGCGCTTACCGAAATTTTCCCAACAGCATTTATTTCTGTTGAAAGTGATATGTTGGGTTGTGCCTACGCCACTTGTGGACATAATAAAGGATATGTTTGTACTATAGGTACAGGATCCGATATTGGCTTTTACGATGGCGAAGGGTTACATCCTAGCTTGCATGGAGTAGGCTACGTGCTCGGTGACGAGGGCTCGGGAGCTTGGTTTGGAAGGAGATTAATAATTGATTTTCTTTATGAAAAGATGCCGAAAGATCTCCAAAAAAAATTCGCTGAGAAATACCGTGTTAGCAAAGACGTTGTCATTAAGAATGTATACCAAAAGGATAGACCAAATGCGTATTTAGCTTCTTTCGCAGAGTTTATGGCTGAAAACCGATTACACCCCTATATTGATACTTTGTTGAAAAATGGATTTGATGAGTTTATTCGAACACATGTTATTACTTATCCAGACTTTTGGGAATATAAGGTTAACTTTGTCGGTGGTATTGCCTATCATTTTGATCTGCAATTGCGTGAAGTATGTGAAGTGTTGGGCGTTCGTGTCGGGTCGATTTTAAGTAATCCAATAGAACAATTATTTCATTTCGTTGTTGAAAGAGAAACGAGATTGATTATTAAATAAAGCATAATCCGTGGTGTGTGGGAAACCCAATCACATAAAAGGAGATAAAATGAATATAATAGCGAGCATAATATTGTGGGCTTCGGTGATGTCGCCAACAATGTCGATTTATGATTTCAGTTTCACGTCCATTGATGGCAAAGAGATCAAGCTATCGGATTTTAGAGGAAAGAACATTTTAATTGTCAACACGGCCTCAAAATGTGGCTTCACGAAGCAATATAAAGACTTACAAGCTTTAAACGACGAGTATGGTAATGACTTGGTGATTATTGGTTTCCCGTCTGATAACTTTGGTGGGCAGGAACTTGATAGCAATGCGGAAATCCTAGATTTTTGTGAAAAAAATTATGGGGTTAATTTCTTGTTGTCTGAAAAAATTAATGTGAAGGGGAAAGACATCAATCCCCTGTTTAAGTTTTTGACCACACAGGAAAACCCTGACTTTACAGGAGATATCAAATGGAATTTTGAAAAGTTTTTAATAGATAAAGAAGGGAAACTGGTACATCGCTATCGATCTCGCGTCAATCCTTTAGATGTAGCTATAGTCGGCAAATTATAAGTCGCTGTCGATTAACCCAAAATAGCACGCGCGGCAACGTGGTTCATAGCTGTCTCTCTCCCCTAAAAGTATACGTTCCTGACTTTCTGTTATTCGGTAAGAATAGGTTGCAGGTGCGCCACATTGAACACAGACGGCGTGTACTTTTGTAACATGTTCTGCTAGAGCCATCAGTGCGGGAACTGGATTAAAAGGAACCCCCTTGTAATCCATGTCTAACCCGGCAACGATGACACGGACGCCTTTATTGGCTAACTGTGAACAGACATGGGGCAGCTCTTCATCGAAAAATTGCGCTTCGTCAATACCGACTACCTTTGTTTCGGCACTTAACAGTAAAATTGCGGAGGAATGTGGTACGGGAGTGGAGGCGATGGTATTGCTATCATGCGATGTAATACCGTGATGGTCATAGCGAATATCTATTGTTGGCGTAAAAATCTCAACGGGTAACTTGGCAAATTGTGCTCTTTTCATTCGTCGGATAAGCTCTTCCGTTTTGCCGGAAAACATGGAACCGCAAATAACTTCTATCGTGCCTACCTGTCTGTTTCTATGGATAAAGCTATGTTCGGAAAATAGCATGATGATTCTTTAAATTATTCTTTCCTACAATCGACACTAATATCGAAATTATTTCCTTAAATTTCTTCTATTAAATACAGCTGATTGCTGAGGAGAACCGAGCTTGCGAGTTCTCTGAAAGTAATTATATAAATTCATTTTATATGTGGCTCAATTATTTTTAATTAGGATTTATGCATTTTTGTTTATTTTTAAAGGCGTGCATGAGCTCATTTAAAATTCGGTTCGTGAATACAGCGCATTTTATGTAAATTTGAGTGTTCTATATCAAAAAAGGTATCTAATGGCATACACAAAGGAAACTATATTTTCAAAAATAGGAGAGTTGTTGGTCGAGATTAATGACGATTACACGACGTTATCAGATAAAAGTATGGCAGCTTCAGATGAAGTTTTGTTATTATTGGAAGCAAAAGCTATCTATTTGACCAGCCATATTGAAATACTACGAAAATTAGTTGCGACGGTTGGACAAGAAAGCGCGTCCGTAAATGAAGAAAGGTCTACGTCTTCATTTGCTTTAGAGGGAGAAATAGATACACAACCCGTACATGATGAAATTCAAGAGGTAATAGAGAAAGAGGGACGGCAACCCGAAGAAGCCGATACTCCGATCCATGAAATGCAGACGGACGTGGCTCCGTTAGCAGAAGATCCGTCTGATATTGCCGATGATAAGGAGGAGCCTTTGGCCCCATCAATACAATCTACGCCTATTGAAAAAGAGGAACAGCCCCATCTTGTAGTGGAAGAGTCGCGTCCTGTGCAGGAAGAAGTTAAGTCTGAGCAAGCTCCTGCGGAAGGCGCTCAACCAGAGGTTGTTGTGAACGAAGTGGTGGAAGAACCTAAGCAGATTATATTGGACGAAAGTCTGAATATACCGAATGTTGAGGAGGAAAAACCAGTACGTCCCCTGACACTGAACGAAATTCTTCAGCAGCAGCGTAAAACTGGAGTAGTAGATTCGAATATAACTTCTGGAGTAGATAAAGATAAAATAGTTGATCTCAAATCATCTATTAGCTTAAATGACAAGCTGTTGTTTATTAAGGATTTGTTTAACGGGTATTCCTTAGCGTATAGTGAAGCCATTGAGCTTTTGAATAGATACGTTACGTTTGCGGAAGCGGATGCCTTTCTACAGACGAACTATGCATTGAAAAATAACTGGGCGGATAAACCGCAAACGGTAGAGAAACTTTATGCTATTCTGCGCAAAAAATTTATGTTATAAAAAAGAAGGCCTGTCGCCTTTCTTTTATGCTATCTCAAACTGGACCCAGTCTGTTCCTTTTCGCCCGTAAACAAAATATTTTGGCTGTACAATTTCTGCACAAATTTCGACGTCGTGTAGAAAATCGATACTTTGTGTTCCAAAATTTCTTTTTTGGATAATATAAATGTTATTTGATTGTAAAGCGTCAGTCCTACTTAATATTTCGTCCTGAAGAATGTCGGGAACATCCGCATAAAGTTTATCGTTTTCTTGAACAATGAATAGTAGTGAAGGGTTATCGTATTTTTCCGTAAGTAATTTTCCTCCCGCGATAGCTACACTGTCCGCCAACTGTTCATTAAATAGGGGATGAAATCCCGTTTGTGTTAATATGAGAACCGAGGGACGTTGGTCTTCGGAAATGAATTTGAGTTTGTGTATGAGAATATTGACCTCCTCCTCCAAATGTTCGGCCATATCGGGTTCCGTCTGTTGTATGTGGTGGAGTAATGTCGTGTAAAAATTAAGATTCTGCATGTATGTTACGCTCCTATAAGTTCCTGCAAAGTTAAGTTTTTGTTTGTTCTTTTTTGCCCCTATGTCATAGGTTTCGTAAATTGCATTATAAAACGAGGAATATTATGTTTGACAAGTTGTTTCAAGCGCAGCAAAAAGCTGAAGAGGTTAAAAAACGTTTAGATAGCATTTCTGTTTTTGGAGAAACAGAAGGAGGCAAAGTGAGAGTCGTAGCTTCTGCTAGTAAAGAAATAAGAGAGATTACGATTGATAATGAATTTCTTGAGCAGCTCCATGATAAAGAAGAGTTGGAAGAATTGTTGGTCGTTGCATTGAACAAGGCTTTGCAGCAAGCAGAAAATGTTAGCCAAGCGGAGATGCAAGTGGTTTCACAAGATTTATTAGGTGGTCTTGGCGGTTTAGGAAATTTATTTGGTGGCAATAAATAGTGTTGGCACCGGCTTACAGCTTTATTTAAGGAAGATATATGGAAGTTACTTATTATGGACAGTCGTGTGTAGTATTTGATTTTAATGATGCTAAGGTTTTATTAGACCCTTTTATTAGGTATAATTCGTTGGCAAAAGATATTGATATCAATCTTTTAAAACCTGATTATATCTTTTTAACACATTGTCATCAAGATCATGTCGCAGACATGAAATATATTCAGTCGAATAGCGGTGCCACTGTGGCGGCAATTGTAGAGACAGCCGCATGGGTAAGAAAACAGGGCGTGCCAGATGATAAGGTCATCGAATTTAATTTTGGCGGAACGCTTTCTTTGCCTTTCGGAAAGGCAAAAATGGTCTATGCGTTACATACCAACAGTACGCCGGATGGTGAATATGCAGGGGTAGCGGTTGGATATGTTTTTTTTGTTGATGGCAAAAAAATTTACTTTGCTGGAGATACTGCGCTCACGTTGGAAATGAAATTATTGGAAGATTTACAATTAGATTGGGCATTTTTACCTATCGGTGGACATTATACAATGGATGTTGATGATGCTATTAAAGCCGCAAAGCTTGTGAACTGCAAAAATATTATAGGCATTCATTATAATACCTTCCCGCCTATTCATATTGATACAGAGGAAGCTAAAAGGAAATTTGAAGCAAATGGATTGCAGTTGTATCTGCCACAGGTAGGTGAGTCGGTTGCTTTATAAATAAAAAGAGGCGCCGTTTAGTGCGCCTCTGTAGAATAATAAAATTAATCCTTCGCTGTTCTATTGATATGATACACTACTAAATCATCTATTGGTGAGCGTATAATCTTACCAACCTCCATACCATACCGTTTGGCCGTTTCCTCTAGAACATTCCGGAAATTATAGGCTACCGAGCCGATACAGTTAAATGTGTGGGTTTGATAATCGGGGTATTTGCTTACTAGGTTCTTAAAGAATGTGTCGAATGCTTCCTCCACAATGCCACGAGTATACTCCATATTGACATTGTTGTCATATACAAACTTACTGAAACTGGCACAGAAACGGTTAGCTAATGGCTTTGTATAAACGTTGTCCATGATTTCATCAGGGGTGAGTTTATAGGTTTCAAAAAATAATTTTTCAACCGCTTCAGGCATTAAGCCACGTATGAAATCCGTTAACAATTTCTTCCCTATATAACTTCCACTTCCCTCATCCCCCAATATATAGGCTGCAGAATCAATATTATGCGTTATTTTTTCTCCATCATAAACACAGGTGTTTGTACCTGTACCCAAAATCGCAGCGAAACCGGGTTGATCTGCTAACAAGGCACGTGCGGCGGCGAGCAAGTCATGACCAATTTCCACTTTAGCATTCGGAAACACTTTCTGCATAGCCATTTCTACGATTTTAGCTTTCTCTTCGTTATGCACACCGGCTCCATAATAATTTACTTCGGTAATTTTATCAAAAGGTAGATCACTAGGTAGCCCTTTTTTTAACGAATTAACAATATATTCACTATCGACAAAATAAGGGTTATAACCCTCTGTGTTGAAGTATATCTTTTTGTTTGAGTCATCTAACAAACACCAGTTTGTTTTTGTCGATCCTCCGTCTGCAATGATTATCATTATAGATTTGGTTTTATTGTGTTATGTTTTTTGTTGCTAATTACTTTTTACTAATACTTGCCCGAAAATACATCTTTCTGTCTAAAAACAAGAATTTTAAAAATTAAAAAAGCAGATAGATAAAAAATGAAAATACATTTTGTCTCTAAAAATGCCTTTTAATCGCTTTTAAAGTGCTTTTTTTTAATTTTTATTTTTTTTTATCCTTAGTGTATTTTGTACAATATGTTTGGTGTTGAAAATAAAGTTTTTATTTTCAACTGCTATTAAAACAATTTTGGATTAAGGACGTTATATAGAGAGTTGTTGGAGGAAATAGTGTCTCACTTCGTGAAAAACCGATAGCGTCAAAAAAAATATTTCACAAAAAATATTTGAATATACAAATGTTATGTTATTTTTGTGCCAATTCTCAGATTTATCCTAGAGAGAGGCAAGTAGCTTGCGTTGTATTAGAATAGTTATGTACCCTCTATCATATTTTTAGCACATCTAAGAAATAATGGAATAGCATTTGTTAAAAATGTAATTTGGATGAATTCAAAAAAGTAAAATCCTATATCTCATAGTAAAAAGTTAATGGATATTAATGCACTAAATACCAAGCTCGTGTCGGAGTTACGCGAGATTGCAAAAGTACTGGGCATCACTGATGCAGATAAACTGCGTAAACAGGAATTGATTGATCGTATCACGGTGATAGCGAAACAGTCTATCGAAAATGAAGGCCCAGAAAAGAAAGAAACCGAGCCTCCCGTAGCAGAGAGAACAAGGAAACGTGTCAGGACTTTAAAAACGGAGCCTGTCTCAATGACCAAGCGGACATCTTTGACGGATGATTTGTCGAAGACAGATGATAGTTTTGGAACTGAAGCGCAATCTGAGGTTAACGTGACAAACGGAACAGAAGCAAGCTCTGCTCCTAAAGCAGAAACTTCATCTCCGGTACTTCCAACAGACTTTGGTAATGTCATCGTTAACGAAGGTGTATTGGAAATCATGCCAGATGGCTATGGTTTTTTACGTTCATCAGATTATAACTATTTGACATCTCCAGATGATATCTATGTTTCGCAATCCCAGATTAAATTATTCGGATTGAAAACTGGGGATAACGTCCGTGGTTCCATCCGTCCACCAAAAGAAGGAGAAAAATATTTTCCATTGGTTCGTGTCGAGTCGATCAATGGCCAAAATCCAGCAGAGATTCGGGATCGGGTGCCGTTTGATTATCTGACACCTTTATTTCCGGACGAAAAACTGAATTTAGATTTAGGTACAGGAAACTATTCCACACGTATTATGGATTTATTTACCCCGATCGGTAAAGGCCAACGTGGATTGATCGTAGCACAACCTAAAACAGGTAAAACAAATTTATTGAAAGAAGTTGCTAACGCGATTGCAAAGAATCATCCGGAGGTTTACCTTATTATCTTACTTATTGATGAGCGTCCGGAAGAAGTAACCGATATGGCGAGAAATGTACGAGCAGAAGTGATTTCGTCTACCTTTGACGAACCTGCAGACCGTCATGTGAAGATCGCCAATATTGTGTTGGAAAAAGCAAAACGAATGGTAGAGTGTGGGCATGATGTGGTCATTCTATTGGATTCTATCACACGTTTGGCAAGAGCGTATAATACGGTTGCGCCGGCGTCAGGGAAAATCCTATCAGGAGGGGTGGATGCTAATGCGTTGCACAGACCAAAACGTTTCTTCGGGGCAGCGCGTAATATTGAGAAAGGTGGATCATTGACTATATTGGCAACAGCTTTGACCGATACAGGTTCCAAAATGGACGATGTAATTTTCGAAGAATTTAAAGGTACGGGTAATATGGAGCTTCAGCTTGACCGTAAATTGGCTAACAAACGTATTTTCCCGGCTATCGATTTGACAGCCTCTAGTACTCGTCGTGACGATCTATTGGTAGATCGTGATATATTGCAACGGATGTGGGTACTACGTAATCACCTGGCTGACATGAATTCTACCGAAGCTATGGAATTTCTGTTAACGCAAATGCGCGGGACCAAATCAAACGAAGAGTTTTTAATTAGCATGAATAAATAGCGAATTCCTTTGATATTTTCTATTTTTAAGCCATCCTTTGTTTTCAAGGGTGGCTTAAATTTTTTATATATAGTGATGAAGAAACATATTCCCAATACATTAACTTGTCTCAATCTTTTCAGTGGTTGCATCGGTGTTCTATTTGTATTAAAAGGAGAGTTTCTGTTGGCGTTCTATTGTGTCCTCGCCTCGGGAATATTTGATTTTTTTGATGGAATGATCGCTCGGCTACTGCATGTTAAATCAGATATTGGGAAGGAGTTGGATTCTTTGGCCGATGTGATTAGTTTTGGTTTTTTGCCGGGGGCAGTGTTATATAAATTATTAGAGGCGTCTACAGATAACGTATATCTTCCATATTTAGGATTTATTGTCACCGCATTTTCGGCGTTGAGATTGGCAAAGTTTAATGTGGATGAACGACAAACGTCTGAGTTTATAGGACTCAATACACCAATGAATGCTTTCTTTATTATGTCCCTGCCTTTTATAGGTGCCGCGCATCCAAATTGGATATATCAACCTTTGGTATTACTTGTTATCGTGGCGTTGGTTAGCTTCCTGCTGGTGTCTGAAATCCGTTTATTCAGTATGAAGTTATCTTCGTTGGCGTGGAAGGAAAATAAGTTCAGATATATTTTCCTGTTTATCAGTATCGTTCTTTTGATTACGCTCCGTTTTTCTGCTTTGCCATTCATTTTGCTTTCCTATTTTATTTTCTCCCAATTGCATTTTAGGTTACAAAAACAGCAGGATAAATACGAGTGATGTGCTATGGCTTACGGCGATAATCGGCGATTTCCTGCAGTAGTACCAATATCTCATTTTCGATATCCAAAAATAGCGTATGCATATAGGGAATTTCCGCACCGTGTTTACCTGCGTATTCCAGTTGTTGCAATTTCTCTCGCAACGTTCGCGCCCCTACATAATCCATGGTCGGCTTTATATGGTGGGCTTTGTTTGCTATTTCTATATGTGAAGCTGATGCCACCGCCTCCTTTAAAGCGTTTAGATCAATTGGTATCTGTTCTTGATAAAGATCAAGGAACTGGGAAATCAACTCCTTGTTATACATTAAGCTTTCCTGGATAAACGAGGGGTTAATCAATCTGTATTGCATCGTTGTCGTTTGGTTTGTAAAGATGTACCTCTAAGTTATCTTCGCATTGCGTTAACAAGTCTAATGTTGTAATACCTAATTCTGGATGAGTAAATGAAGGCGCGATTTCAGAAAGCGGAACCAATACAAACCTTCTGTCGGGAAGGTAAGGGTGAGGGACGATTAAGCGATCGTGTTGAATACGGTCGTGATTAAAGTACAGAATGTCAATGTCAATTACCCTTGCGCCCCATTTCGATAGTCTTACGCGTCCCAAATTATTTTCAATAGCTTGAATGTTATCTAGAACATCTAAGGGAGAAAGGTCAGTAGATATTAAAGCTACTTGATTAAGAAATACGGGTTGATCTGTTACGCCCCAAGCTTCTGATTTGTAGAGCGATGAACAAGCTTCTATTTTTCCTATTTGGCTTTCTATTTCTATGAGAGCCTTTGCTAATTGCTGAGCAGGACTGCCTAAGTTTGCACCTAATAACAAAAACACTTTGTTCATTGTATAAAGATAAGCTAATCTATTTAAATTTCGAATTCTTCAAAAGAAACCATTAAATTAGAGTCGAAAAAATAAAGGATGATTATGAAGTCTTTTTTTAAATATGTTTTAGCAACGATTACGGGAACGATCATTGTCTTCGTTGTCTTATTTTTAGTACTAATTGGATTTATCACAGCGACGGTGAGCAGTATAGGTGCAAAAGAGGAGGTTTATGTTCCGTCGAGTGCCGTACTTTATGTTTCGTTGGATTATAATATTCAAGAGCGTACAACATCAAATCCTTGGGAAAGTATGAATTTGCCAGGTTACGGAGAGATGAAAACGTTGGGATTGAATGATATCCTTTCACGTATTGCTGCAGCGAAAGATGACGATCGCATTAAAGGTATATATCTCAATCCGACATACGTTAATACTGGTATGGCGAGTTTAAAAGAGATTCGGGATGCATTAGTTGACTTTAAATCATCCGGTAAGTTTATTATAGCATATAGCGATATCTATACACAAAAAGCTTATTATACAGCGTCGGTAGCCGATGAAATTTATATGAATCCTGAGGGTTCTTTGGAGTTTAAAGGACTTTCAGCATCCATCATGTTCATGAAAGAAGCGTTAGACAAATTGGGGATAGAGATGCAGGTTGTCAAAGTCGGTACTTATAAATCGGCTGTTGAACCTTTTATCTTGAATGAAATGAGCAGTGCTAACAGGGAACAAATGACAGCCTATTTGGAGAGTATGTATAGTGCATTCTTGGAGAACGTTTCAGAAGGAAGACATATTCCGACCGATACATTGAGAAACATCGCAAATAATTTTTTAATACGGAATGCCGATGATGCCGTTCATCATAAATTTATCGACGGAAAATGCTATAAAGATGAAGTATTCTCTAAGTTGAAGAAGCGTCTAGAGGTCGACGAAAAAAAGGACGTTCCGG
Organism: Sphingobacterium arenae; assembly: GCF_014692505.1. Lineage (GTDB taxonomy): Bacteria > Bacteroidota > Bacteroidia > Sphingobacteriales > Sphingobacteriaceae > Sphingobacterium > Sphingobacterium arenae. The sequence goes on from NZ_JACNYK010000003.1 coordinate 63,689, forward strand.
TAGTTTCTTTATTGGATTATAATAAGGAGGTAAAAACAGAAACAAAAGGCGATCGTGTAGCTGTGTTGTATGCGTATGGTGATATTGTTGATGGCGAAGGTATGGAGGGTAATATAGGTGGAGATAAACTTTCTCGGGAACTTCGGAAATTACGTCTTGACGATCGGGTGAAAGCAGTGGTATTGCGGGTAAATTCACCAGGTGGTTCTGCGCTGGCATCTGACATTATTGCCCGTGAGGTAGCGTTAACGAAGAAGGCAAAGCCTATTATCGTATCGATGGGAGACTATGCCGCTTCGGGTGGATATTATATTTCTACTATGGCTGATTCTATTTTTGCTGAAAAGGAAACACTTACCGGTTCGATAGGTGTATTTGGCTTGATTCCTAATCTTCAAGGACTGCTTAACAATAAATTGGGGATACGTGTGGACGAGGTCAAAACAGGCAAATTTGCAGATCTGATGACTTCTGTTGACCGCCCGTTGACAGAAGAGGAGAAGGTTATTATACAGACAGAAGTTAACCGTATTTATGATACATTTACGGGCAAAGTGGCTGCTGGTCGAAATATGGAAGTATCCGCTGTGGATAGTATTGGACAGGGTAGAGTGTGGACAGGAAGCCAGGCATTGGAACGTGGACTGGTAGACGGTATCGGAAATCTTGATCGAGCTATACGGGCTGCGGCAGCAAAGGCGAAATTGAAAGATTACAGGGTAATGTATTATCCTACACAAAAAGATCCGTTCGCGACGTTATTTAACACATCTAAGGAGCGGATAAAGATGTGGATGTTGGATGATGAGTTGGGCGAATATAGACAGCATGTTGATCAGCTTCGTACCGTATTAAAATCGTCTGGCATACAAGCCCGTATTCCGTATATGGTTGAAATTAGATAAGTAGAATATTCTTACTTTTTTCTATATTTAGCCCGCGGTTTAAACTGCTATTACACATAAATAAAATGACATATATGAAGACTATTGATGATTTAAGTTTCTCAGGAAAAAAGGCGCTGGTTCGAGTTGATTTTAACGTGCCTTTGGATGAGAATTTTAATATAACAGATGATAATCGTATACAGGGTGCAGCGCCTACCATCAAAAAGATTTTAGCTGATGGTGGTGCTGTCATATTGATGTCTCATTTGGGACGTCCAAAAGAGGGACCTACAGATAAATATTCGTTAAAACACATTGTCGGACATCTGTCGCAAGTATTAGGTGTCGATGTTCAATTTGCCAATGACTGCATAGGAGAAGAAGCAATCGAAAAAAGTGCATCGTTAAAAGGTGGAGAAGTGCTTCTTTTGGAAAACTTACGCTTCTACAAAGAAGAAGAAAAGGGAGACGTTGGATTCGCTGAAAAGTTGGCAAAATTGGGCGATGTGTATGTGAACGATGCTTTTGGTACGGCACACCGTGCACATGCTTCCACGGCTGTTGTTGCGCAATTCTTTCCAAACGACAGATATGCGGGTTATCTGATGGCAGCAGAGATTAACAATGCGGAGAAAGTAATGAACAAGCCGGAACGTCCTTTTACAGCAATTATGGGGGGGGCAAAGGTTTCAGATAAAATCCAATTGATTGAGGCACTTTTGGATAAAGTGGATAATTTGATTATTGGAGGAGGAATGGCCTATACGTTTGTAAAAGCCCGGGGGGGAGAGATTGGAAAATCTTTAGTCGAGTTAGATAAATTAGATCTAGCCAACGAATTAGTGAAAAAAGCAGATGAAAAGGGAGTGAATTTGGTACTTCCTACGGATGCCCAGATAGCTGATAAGTTTGCAAATGACGCGGATACCTACAATGGACCTAATGACCAAATTCCTGCAGATAGAGAAGGATTGGATATTGGGTCGGAATCTTCTGAACATTTTGCAGAGATTATAAGTGCTTCCAATACATTGTTGTGGAACGGACCGATGGGGGTTTTTGAATTTGATACGTTTGCTAAGGGTACAAAAGCCGTCGCTGATGCGGTGGTAAAAGCGACGGAGCGTGGCGCATTTTCGCTTATTGGCGGTGGTGATTCTGCTGCTGCGGTGTCTAAGTTTGGCATGACCGAGCATGTCAGCTATGTCAGTACAGGTGGCGGTGCTTTATTAGAATATATGGAGGGTAAGGTATTACCGGGAGTAAAAGCTTTGGAAGACTAACAATAGTATATATTATAATGAAAATAGGGCGGACTTATTAGTCTGCCCTATTTGTTTTAAAAAGTTCTTCTTTGGTGTGTTTCCGTACGCTGACGTCGCATTTCCGTCCGGGGGTGTTGACCGAGACAAAGTTAGTATCCCATGAAAGGTTAATAGCTGTAACTAAACCCAAACGTAGGGACGATTTTGTTAGAAGCTGTGTTGTCATTGATGTAGGTAAGTCTCGTTGATACATTGATGTCAGGCAATACGTATCGGAATACATTTAAGTCAGCCGACAAGCCTATGCCAAAACTTTTGGGAGCTAAGCTTTCGTCGACATTTTGGAAATCCGAAAATAATAAGCCTTGGAAACGTTTAATGTAAGCGAGGGAACCAATGCTCCAATCGGGATAGAAAAGAGGTAGCCTATAACTTGCCATAGCTGTATTATTGACGATAGATGAATTAAAATGTCCCCATCCCGAAACCATAGGGATATCGTACGTTCCTACATATATCCCGTTATTCTTTTGTGCGGCAAACCGCAATTGTAAGCTATGATTTGTCCACAAGCCCGGAAAATAGAAGTTGGTGCGTAACGATAGTACTTCTCCCGATGAACCCATAGTAAATGGGCGGTGGCGAAAGGTGATACTGACGTTTTGCCCCCAACGTGGTGCCAGATCCATCTTACTTCGCATGCTATTTCGATTGATATATACTTGATAGTTCAATGGGAACGCAATGACATCCTGGAAGTTCTGTAGATTTAAACTGGTATTGTAGCGTTTTGTATAGGATGTTCCAAAATTAACACCGTAGCCGTATACCATATTGCGCCGGTATATGGAGAGTGGAATAGACATTTCAAATGTTGCGTGATGGTCACGGTAATCAAACATCAAGATATTATTCGGGTTATTTCCCGATACGGCATTGCCTACCATTCCTCTATTCATGTAACGGGCAGTGAAGGTTGGGAAATAACGCTTATAAGAAACCTCTGCAGAGTAGCGACTTTTTGATATGTCCGGATCAAACTCATAACCGAGCTTAACCTGTGTGGTGTTTAATATATCGTTTGATAGCCAGAATACGCCTGGAATGTAGTTGTCAAAACTTTCAAAGTTGGTGCCGCTGATAGATAAACTGTGAAAATTGATAGCATGTGTGCTGGGATTGTAGTTTTTAACGACGATGGGGGAGGCCGGTTCAGTCGATAAACTGTCTCTTTGTATGGTGTTCAACGTGGGGGAAAGATACGGGAGACGGATCTGATCACGTTGCCCGGTGGTGGAAAGAATGATTTCCTTCTCTGCAAGTTTATATCCGTTAAATTGATAATCGTTGTATAGCAGCAATCCATTTGTGGCTATTGAAGGGTTGAATGCACCAAATGCTGCGTCTGTCAGCTTATGTTGCCCGGTATTCTTGTTGAATAGGTAGATGTTATCTATACCGTCGATGTGTGCTTTGAAAATAATATCGTCATGATAATAAAAAGGACGTTCCAACTGTTGATTTCCCCATGGAAGGAGAAGACCAGACTCTTTCGTTGTAAGGTTAAATTCCACTAGATTTGTTCCCTGTTCCGTAACGCCGATAGCCACAACTTTTTCGTCGGAGGGATGATATTTCGGCTGCTGTATGTGCATTCCATTAGGAACGGCAATGCTATCCCGTATATCGCCAGTTTTGGAATCGAGTATAATCAATCTACTTACGTTTGCCGGATTTACTTCAACAACGACAATTTCATCGCGAATCGGATGAAAAGCGGGAGAATAAAGACGCGATGCTTTTGTTAGCGTCCTGGTGCGTCCGGTTTCTATATTATATATATTGATTACATTGTACGTTTGTTTGCCAAATCGAGCGTGCTTGCGATACTCGTCCCAAACGATCTCCTTATTTCGAAGATGAAAATAAGGGGTTATTTGCATGCCAGTTTTTACGACACCCGTTTCATTTCCCAGACTATCTAGACGCTTGATTTCATTGATTATAGTGGGGGAGGATTTGAGTACATATAGTTCCTGGTTATCATTCATTTGAGGCAATAAATAATCGCTGGGATATTGGCTCTCTTTCGTTTGTAGGTTTGGAGCATCTGCTGAAATAGGAGCTTCTTGTTCCCATTTTTTTGTTAGTTCCAAAATAGTGTTATCAAAAATTTGGGCAGGCGTTTCGCCCGAGACTAATTTAACTGCCCGTTGGAAATTAAAGGGACGTAATAATTTGCTGCGCATATCGGTCAGTATTTTCTCGTGACTGGAGATGCCGTGATGATTGGTTAAGTAGGTGTTCATAAAGAAACCAATCGTATAATAGGACGGAACATTGTCTTTAAAGGAGCCCAAAACATACTTGTTAAAACTATATGATTTACCAGAAAGTATATTGGCACGTATAGGCATTTCCCAAGAGGGTAATCTGCCTCGGCCACCATCGCTATAAATTGTTTCGGTTTGCACAGCATCTCCCTCAAAATACCAGGCAGGCAAGTTCAATCCGTAGAGGGCAAAGGCGAGTTGTTCGAAAAAAGGTCTTTTTATATTTCCTGTCAATTTGTCAAATTGGGCTACATGCCGAAGCTCATGTAACGCTAAATTCGGAAGCCATTCTTGATTGTCCGCGGTGGAAGAGGGAATGGGGAACAATTCGGATTTTCGCGGAGCGAGTTGTACAAAACCATTTTGAGTAAGATGCTCTCCTTGTAAAACTAATGTTATTTTTGGCGGTGTAATCTTCAAGAGTTTGCGACTTTTGTACTGTATTTCCGAAAGCTGTTCCGCCAGATTTTTTGCTGCGTTTTCAAAAGTATTGGGGAAGAGCAATCGAAAATTTTCTGTATCAATTTGACGCCATTTAACGGAAGAATGTGCTTGGTCATTATCAATAATCTGACTCTTCGATATATTTGAATATATCAATAATATAAATGATGCTAATATTCTGATATACAATTTTTTATTCATTCATATTTGCTGTGAAATACTTGCTTGCTAATATTGTTAGTTTGAAATTACTCTGTTATATGAATTATATGTTTTGTTAAAAATTTTATTTCATTGATAATGAGTTGTTTGTGGTGTTTTTATATTGTTGTTTTTTATTAAAATACCAAGTGGTTTTATCCAATTATTAACTGACGATGATATTAAAAAATACATATTTACATATTTGGTGTAGTCATTATATTTCGTGTGCAAGATAGGATAAAATTGTCAGATTCCCCTATTGTCACGAGTCGTTTTTGTCGGCGGTGAAAGAGGTGTTGTCGGAAGACGGAAAAGATGTAATTAAAAAATACGCTCACTGAGTTTTCGTGATAATCGAATCTGAATTGCGTATTCTTGTCTCGATAACAATAGTTAGTTTCGCAGATGGTCTTTTTCATTAATTATGTTTAGTTTACTATAGCAATGCGATATAAATATAGGACGATTGGAATAGTGACATGTTGGCATTTTTTTGAATAGATACGTGAGAGATGATAAAGCAGCCGTGCTCTGTTTTTGTTAGAGATCATGAATAATCCATTGGGCGTTTTGGTACGATCATAGATGGATGTTCTCACCGAAAAAAAGTATTAGTTATTTCCAATTAAAAAGGCGACTTTTGCTGGGACAAAAATAATTGATACCCATGTAGGATTTATAAAAATAGGAGGGCTTATGGAAGAACTAGAAATGCAGATAGAGCTTGTCGAAAATTGGATTGAATCTGGTGATATCGCCCAACTGCAAGATTTTCTGAATGAGCAGAACATTTCCGACGTTGAAGAACTAATCGACAGTCTTCCGGAACATGCCGCCCTATTTATAGAAACGCTTAATATAAACCGAGCCGTCCGCGTTTTCGGTATTTTGGATTTCCCGACACAAGAACGGATATTCAAAAAATTATCAGCGAATAAAGCCCGCGAGCTGATTAATGAAATGCCTCCTGATGATCGTACGTCCTTTTTTAGCGAGTTGAAAGGTGACGTCGTCAAGCATCTTATCATCATGCTTTCTCCGGACGAGCGAAAAGAGGCTTTGTCTCTTTTAGGTTATCCCGAAGATAGCGTGGGACGTTTGATGACTCCCGATTATATCACCGTAAAGCCTCATTGGACGATCACTCGGGTGTTAGACCACGTAAGACGCTATGGTAATGCATCGGAGACGATTGACGTGCTATATGTTATCGATAGCGAGGGGCGTCTGATGGATGACCTTCGTATTCGGGATATTCTTATTTCAGATCTCGACACCAAGGTTGAAGATTTGATTGATAGCCGTTTAATATCATTGCATGCTGACGACCCGCAGGAGGAAGCTGTCAACGTCTTCCGGATGAATAACCGGGTCGCCCTTCCGGTCGTGGATGAGCAGGATATTATGCTGGGCATTGTGACGATAGATGATATCCTTTGGGTGGCTAACGAAGAATATACCGAAGATATGCAACGTATCGGGGGTACGGAAGCGTTAGATGAACCTTATTTGGATGTTTCTGTCTTCCATTTAGTGAAAAAGCGCGGAGGATGGTTGGTCGTATTGTTTTTAGGGCAATTGTTGACGGCTACAGTGATCGAACATTTTGAAGGAGAATTGGAGAAGGCGGTATTTTTGATGGCATTGATGCCCTTGATTATGTCTAGCGGTGGGAATAGTGGTTCGCAGGCTTCCACGTTGATTATTCAGGCGATGGCGATGGGAGAGGTTACGCTACGGGATTGGTGGCGTGTCATGAAGCGTGAGATACTTTCGGGGCTATTCCTAGGACTGATATTAGGTGCTTTAGGGTTTGCCCGTATTGCAGGGTGGGAAGCTTTTGCCCATGCCTATGGCGAATATTGGGTTTTGGTAGGTATTGTCGTCAGTTTGTCTTTGGTTGGGGTGGTTATGTGGGGTTCGTTGACCGGTTCGATGTTGCCTTTTATTCTACGCCGTTGTGGTGCAGATCCGGCAAGTTCTTCCGCACCATTTGTCTCCACATTGGTGGATGTCACGGGCCTGATTATCTATTTCACGATCGCCACGCTGATATTGGGGGGTGTGCTTCTGTAGCCGTAATCGGATCACGTGCCTGCGGAACTTTGCTATTCTTTTCGTAATGTCTCTAAAGGCGAGCGGTTCAATACCGATAAACTGTTGCTCACACCTATACAGACGGTCAGTACGGAAACAAGCGCTGTCAATACTAAAATAAAGCCGATCGAGGGAACAAAAGCCGTTTCAAATATAAATATACCCAAAAGGTTACTTGCAATGAGTGCGATAACGATACCGGTGATGGAAGCCAGTATGCCCAACAGTAGGTATTCACTTGCCGTTATGGTAAACACCTGTCTACGACTCGCTCCTAAAGTCCGCAATAGGATATTTTCCTTTAAACGCTGATATTTACTGATTCTTACAGATGCGATTAACACCACAAGTCCTGTCAGAATGCTGAAAGAACCGATAAATTGGATAACAAAGGCGATTCTTTGCAATAGCCCCTCCAAAATGTCGATAGCGGTGTTGATGTCAATAACAGAAACATTGGGGAAGCGATTGACAATCGTCTGTTGGAAAGTGGCTGATTGGGTCTCGTCATCAACGTGCGTCATTATCAGGTAAAACTTTGGAGCATTGTCAATTATACCTTCTGCAAAAACTACCCTGAAATTTGATTGAAAACGGTTCCAGTCCACTTCCCGGAAGTTACTTATTATGGCCGGTATTTCGACTCCTTGCACGTTGAACAACAGGCTATCGCCCATCTCTACACCAATTCTTTCGGCGTAGCTTTTTTCCAGCGATACCTGTCCCATTTCGCCCTTGGATACACGGCCTGTCCAGTGGCCCTCCACGATCTTTTCTGATAGCGTGAGCGAGTCGCGGTAAGTTGCCCGGATTTCGCCGCGGAACGATCTTGCGGAAATATTGGAAGTCGAATCCGATAGGTAATCATTTGCCCTTTTTCCATTGATGGCAACGAGCTGCATGGTAACAATAGGGACGTCCTCTACAATAGGTAATCCTGCTTCTCGCGTCATGTTTTTAATGGTGTCGCGTTGTGGAGGTTGAATATCAAAAAGTACCATGTTTGCTTGGTTTTCGGCTGATGCTATCTTCACCCGTTGCAACAGCATATCTTGCACAAAAAATAAGGTCGCAATCAACGCAGTCCCCAATCCAATGGAAATCAATAATACGATCGTCTGATTGTTCGGCCGGTACAGATTAGATAGTCCCTGCCGCCATAGGTATGGCCATTTTTTTGGAAAATATCGCCTGATTAAATACGTGAATCCCTTTGCTACGCCATACAGAAGAGCGAATGTGAAGCCTAAACCTAAGATAAAAAACAACGTTTGTGCCCACCCATTCAGCTGTAAACGGGTAAATACAATTATAAAAGTTAATATCAATAAATAAATCCACCACCTCAGGCTGTCTTTCCATAATGGTTGGGGCTCGTCGCTGACCCGTAACGAATGCAACGGAGAGATGTGTCTTACGGAAATAAGCGGTAACAAGGCAAAAAGTATAGAAATTACCAATCCCAGACCTATACCTTCTGTTATCGCGCTCAAGGATATTCGATTGCTCAGCGCAACGGGGATAATATCTTGCATAACAATGGGAATGGCATACTGGATTAGTGTTCCCAGCGTAGCACCTAATATGCCTCCTAATAGACCGATGGCTGCAAATTGCACCAGAAAGATAAAAAAAGCTTGACGTGAACGCGTGCCCAAACATCGCAGTATAGCTACTGAAACCAATTTCTCACGTATATAGATATGGACGGCACTCGACACGCCGATACAACCTAACAGCAGCGCTACGAAACCGACAAGCTCCATGAAATGAGCCATATCGGAGAAGGAACGACCTGTATTTTCTTTTGTAGTCGATACGGTGGCACTGCGCAGTTGTAGTTGTGTGAGGCGTTCTTTCTGTTGTTCTACAAAATCGTCTGTCTGGAATTGGGAGGGGAATTTGAAATAGTAATGGTACTCGATCCGGCTGCCGGTTTGTTGCAACCCACTATTTTCAAGGTGTGTCAAAGGAACAAATACCGTGGGTGCCATGGCGCCACGCATGGCTGTTTGGCCGGGTTGCGCGATAAGATTTCCACTGATAGTAAAAAGGTTTGTGCCCAATTGAACCGAATCGCCTACCTTCGCATCATATTGTATCAGGAGTGTCCTCTCGACAAGAACTTCCGGCTCCTGTCCGAACCTTTTATAGGCATCGCCCGGGAGGGTTTCCAAATTTCCATAGAAAGGAAAATCGCCTGTTAAAGCACGGACTTGCACTAAACGCGAGCCATCGGCTTTTGGAAAACGGATCATCGACATAAACCGCTCTTCGGTTGCCATTTGCTCGCTTAAGTTCTTGATAGAATCGATGAAAGCCATTGTGGAACTATCCGGTTTTCTTGTGCTCCGTAAATCTAGATCGGCACCGATAAGCAGCGCAGCCTGCTTATCGATATCACGTTTTAGATTTTCGTTAAAGGATTTCATCGCGACCAGTGCAGCAATACCGAATACAATGGAAGAAATAAAAAGCAACAACCGGGAGCGGTTTTTTCGGCTATCACGCCATGCCATCAAGAAAATCCATCGCCAATTCATGCTATCGTTCCTCCTTTAATGGGGATTATACGTTGTGTTTTTGCAGCGAGTTCCATATCGTGGGTAACAACGACCAATGTCGTCCCTGATTCACGGTTGAGCTCAAAGAGCATATCTTCTACCACCTTGCTGGTTTCTGCATCCAGGTTTCCTGTCGGTTCGTCTGCAAATAATATCTTTGGACTATTGGCAAATGCGCGAGCTAAAGATACGCGTTGCTGTTCTCCGCCGGATAGTTGTGATGGGTAATGGCCAGCTCTTGTTGACAAGCCGACTCGATCCAATATTGCTATGGCCTTGTCTTTCATATTCCGCATGCCGCGTAGTTCCATTGGAACCATCACGTTTTCGAGTGCGGAGAGTGTAGGGAGCAATTGAAAGTTTTGAAACACAAACCCAACATGGGCATTACGTACCTGTGCTAATTGATCTTCCGTAAGCCCGTTGAGTTTTATCCCGTTCAAGGTAATCGTTCCTTCGCTGCATTGGTCTAAACCGGCACATAAACCTAGCAAAGTTGTTTTACCACTACCTGAAGGCCCAACTATGGATATCGTGTCGCCGGTATTGATCTCAAAGCTGATGTTTTTTAAAATAGGGATGACGGTATTGCCAAGATTATAATTTTTAGAAACTTGGTCCAATTGTAAAATAGTGGAAGACATCGTTGTTTTTTAGAGTAAGGGTTCTAAAACAGCCCAGACATTATGTGCCAGAATTTTTTGTCCTTGAGCAGTCGGGTGCACCGCATCTGCTTGATTTAAATCTGCTATACCGGCTACGTTATCCAGCAGAAAAGGTACCAGAGCCATATTGTATTGTTTGGCTAGGCGAGGAAACAGCGCTTCGAATTCGTTGAAGTAATCCTGCCCCATGCTAGGGGGCACTTTCATTCCAGCAAGTACTAATTTGCAGTCGGGGTTTGCTTTCAGCACTTTTTCTACAATAGCGCTTAGATTTTCATAGGTGGAAGTCGTGGACACTCCTCGCAATCCATCGTTGGCACCGAGTTCCAATACAAATATATTGACGGGTTGCTGTAATAACCAATCTATACGTTCTTTTCCTCCGGCACTTGTTTCTCCACTCAGCCCTGCGTTTATACAATGGTAGCTTAGATCTAAGGAATCTATTTTTGCTTGTATCAGTGCGGGAAAAGCCTCTTGCGGATCATCTAAACCATAGCCAGCTGTCAGACTATTGCCGAAAAAAAGAATGTTGTGAATGGTTTCTTTTTTAGCGGGGGACTCCTGCTCATTTTTTTCGTTTTTGTTTTCGGTGGTGTGCCATGTTCCGTTATTACAGGAGAACAGTAAAATGCCAAAAAATAAATAGGAATAACGTCTTAAAATATCAATCATAACACTAATTTTTCTTCGTCCCCACTACATAAGGAGTTAAAGTAGGAAATTATTATAAAAAAAACAATATTTTGTCGTTTCCCCATCATTGTATTGGATATGCTACTGCAAAAAGCTTGAAGCTTTTTCGAATCGAAAATTTAAAGTATTGACTTACAAATTGTTTGTGTTTTTGCTTTAAATATGCAGCAAAACGAGTTTGTGGATTTAAAAATATTGTTTAATATTGCACCCGTTAATCAAGAACATTGGCTTCTAAAGTTGCTTGATAGAAACAAAAATAAATTCCTCAGTAGCTCAGCAGGTTAGAGCATCTGACTGTTAATCAGAGGGTCGCTGGTTCGAGCCCAGCCTGAGGAGCAAAGCCACGGAAGTATGCCGTGGCTTTTTTTGTGTTTTACTTAAAGCACTGTTACAAAATAGTCCACAAGATAAGAATATCTTTTTTTCTATTTATTTTGGATATTAAAAACGAAGCTGTATCTTTGTATCACTTTAGAAAAGCGGGTCAAATTGCGCTCTAAAGCACAAAATTCCTGAATAGCTCAGCAGGTTAGAGCATCTGACTGTTAATCAGAGGGTCGCTGGTTCGAGCCCAGCTTCAGGAGCGATAGAAAAAATCCGTTTTCCGAGGAGGAGAACGGATTTTTTTATTTTACGCTAAGCAACATTTTATTTATTTGGCGTAGCCAGAAATTTGAATACTAAACCTAACATAAAATACTGTCTTAAGGTCAGCTGCTCACTGTAGTAGTTCGCATTACCGGAACTGCCTAAATTGACATTTTGGTTTTGGTTCAAAATATCGAAGGCGGTGAATTTCAATTCGCCTTTTCGTTGCAAGAGGGGGTAGTATAGCGAGGCATTAACTACATGCAGATTGGTACGATCCTTTCGCAAGCTCTGTGGTTGGTTTTGGAGCGTGTAAGAAGTTTCCAGACGGAATTTAGCCAAGTTATCCACACGGAAACCCGTACCGATGCTATGTCTTATATTAGAGATGTCGCGGAAGTTTTCCGACGGCCATGCATAGCGGGTACCGCTGATGCCAATCGAGTACGTAGGGATAAGTGTAATATTGTTTTTATACGATAGATTGATGTTACTTTGGATATTGCCATAGCTGCGGTTGCCCTTGTTTTCTTCACCGTTGACCATGCTATAAGATGACGATATAGAACCATAACCGTTGAGATTCATCGAAATTTGCCAATCTTTCTTCGTGGCGAAGCGTTTGCTGAGATGTCCGTACATGTAAATTCGATCATTACCGGTGGTTTGGTATTGACCGTTGGTCGATTGGGAGTTTTCGATATCATAGGTACGCTGATATCCGATGCTGTTGTCATACCTGGAATAACTAATCGAACTGCTAAGACTTAGGTTGATCTTGCTGAAGTTCTTTTGGTAACGGAGCTGCATACTTTGCTCCATTTGGTTATCGAAATAGGGGCTGGCTAGGGTAATAGAAGTTGGTCGGAGATCCGAGTTCACGGCGACGATAGCATAAAAGCCGGGTAGCTGAACGCTCTTATTGTAGGAAGCTGTGATCCCAGCATAGGTTACGGAAGCGTTGGGTAACCAGTAATAACGACGATCCTTTAGATCGGCTGTTTGATCATAGTAATGATATCTACGTCCTAACGAAAGCCACTCGGTACCCGCAGAGAGTTTTACTTTCTTATTAAAGATACTTGCATTTAGTTTGGTTCCCACATAAGTAAAATCGAATGTACCCTGTTTATTGTTAGCCACATCATTACGATTGGTATATTCAGCTACGTTGATACGGTTGTCAATGTCCTCCAGATTTTGGTTTTGCTGCCAGTTGTAACGCGCATACCAGTCCCAGTTGATTTGTTTTCGCACCGGTATCTGTATGTTAACATGATTATTGATGTCAGCGGTCTTGCCGTTACTGTAACGCAGCGTAGATTGGTCTACCGTACTGTCGTTAAACAAATAATAGTGGTTCCAAGAATTATTATGATTCCTGTTGGTTGATTCTTGCCTATTTCCCGTCTGTCGGAAAGAGAGTAAAATGTTAGCATGTCCGAATTTTTTTTCACCATAGAGGTTATAACGGAAATTCGTGTGGTGATTCGTTGATCCACTTTCACTCTCACCGTCCTGTACAGGATTGGAAGACTCCCGTGTCGTGTTTACAGTATACCAAGAATCGTTGGTGTTTTGGCGAAAATCTATGGTTCCGTCTAACGAGACCATGGTGGTTGTATCAGGCCGGTAGCGGATGAAAGTACGGATTTTGTGGGAATTATTAATGTGTGTTCCACTGTTCTGGTTTGCGGAAAACTCCGTGATTGCATCATAAAAGCTGGTGCTGCTCCCGTTACTTTCGGTAATGTCATCTTGTTTCTCAAAGGTATACATGAGGTTAGTTTTTAGTTTTTTGCCGATATCATAATTCGCATTGATTCCGAGTGATATCTTGTGTTGTAATCCACCGTAAGTATAGTAGGAAGTGCCTCCTGCTTCTGCTCGGGCCATCCCGCCGTATTGCCTAAGCTCGCTATAATCAAACCCTTGTCGGCTGATATTGTTTCCATAACCAATAAAACTGATTTGTAACGTATCACGGAAGGTGTTAACGAGCGCTCCCGCTTCGTAGCGCTCACGCGTACCGCCGCTGCCGTAGAATTTGCCAAAGTCAGCCTTCACAAATTCCTTCTTGGTCTTAAGATTGATCACAATCGGTAAATCCGTGTCGTCCAATATCTCTCTCTTGGATTCACCTTTGTCTTTGATAACCTGTACAACATCCACTAATGAGGCATCCAGATTTCGCGTCGCCAGGGTGATATCCTGTGCAAAAAAATCCTTGTTGTTAACACGTATACCTGAAACCTGACGGCCCTGATAATAAATCGTGCCATCCACATTTACCTGTAGGCCCGGTAACAATTGCAATAACTCTTCCACATTGGCATTCGGACGCGTCTTGAAATAATCTGCCTTATACTCTAATGTATCTCCGTTCAAGCGGATGGGGGCAACGTGGTTAACTACCACCTCGTCCAGCTGTTGCCCTGCCATTCGGATGGTATCTAGATTACGTTTTTCCTTCGGTTCAAGCGTAACCTTTTGACGATACGGCTCACTATTGATATGCGTAATGTAAAGCAACAGTTCGGACCTTGCCGGAATGCGCACAAGGTCAAACCGACCGCGGTCGTCTGATAGGGTATAACTAAGAACTGTAGAGTCTGTGGCGCTCACAATGCTAACAGTAGCTTTTGCCAGAGGTTCGTCGCCGGCATCTACCACAATCCCGTTGATAGTACCTGTTTGTGCATAAAGCGTCGCGGACCATCCCAAACACCCGATTATTAGCAATAAAACGTTTACAATAATAGGTACAGTGATAAGTTGAGTTGAAAGCGTGACGCAGGTTTTTGACGGACTTTGGGAATAGACGTTTTTAGAAAAAAGGACAATTTTTCGTAGCATAGGTCAATATGTTCAGTAGCTTCATATTTAGTAATGTTGGACAGTTAGTCGTTTCTTTTCGTACTAAAGATATAATAATCTTTGGTTCTTTTTTGCCTTTTAACAAAAGTTAACGTGTTAAGAAAGAGAAGTTATGATAGGAAGGATATTTGATTTACAGCGTTATTTTATGGAACTTTACGTGAAGTTGTTATATTGACGTTTCAGATAGATAGCGTAAAGGATAAAATGGCACATAAACATACATACGATGCGGAAGGCAAGCAACTTTGTTGTACAGCAGAAGAAAAAATATATGCCAAAGCAGGCGCAGCAAACTTTATAGAAGAAGATGATTGTTGTGGTACAAAAAAGCACCGTCACGAAGAACATGATCATGGACACGAACATTCCAACATAGACGGCAGCATTTTCAAGATGTTTATGCCTGCTGTTATTTCCATCGTGTTGTTGCTTGCAGGGATTGCCATGGATCATTGGTTCCCACAAATCTGGTTTACAGGTTGGGTAAGGGGCATCTGGTATGTGGTTGCTTATATTCCTGTTGGTCTGCCCGTGCTCAAAGAAGCCGTGGAGAGTATGGGTAAGGGCGATGTATTTTCAGAGTTTTTTCTCATGGGTATTGCCACGATCGGTGCATTTGCCATTGGCGAATATCCGGAAGGTGTCGCTGTTATGTTGTTTTATAGCGTTGGTGAAGTATTTCAGACGATGGCTGTCTCGAGGGCAAAATCAAACATTAAATCCCTGCTTGATCAAAGGCCTGATGAAGTAACCATTTTAAGAAACAATGAACCACAAACCGTAAAGGCGGAAGCCGTAGACATTGGAGCGATCATACAGCTGAAGCCGGGAGAAAAACTCGGCTTGGATGGTGAATTATTATCAGACTCGGCATCGTTCAATACATCAGCATTAACCGGAGAAAGTAGACCCGATACGAAAAATAAAGGCGAAACGGTTTTGGCAGGTATGATCAATCTCCATACCGTATCACAAATAAAGGTAACAACAGCTTACACCGATAGCAAATTGAGTAAGATATTGGCTTTGGTACAAAATGCATCCTCCCAGAAAGCACCGACGGAATTATTTATACGAAAGTTTGCTAAAATCTATACGCCTATCGTGGTGTTCCTTGCCATCGGAATTACGTTTTTGCCTGCATTATTTGTTGCGGACTACATCTTTACCGATTGGTTGTACCGGGCATTGGTATTCCTCGTTATTTCCTGCCCTTGCGCTTTAGTTATTTCGATACCGTTGGGTTATTTTGGCGGTATCGGAGCAGCTAGTAGAAATGGTATTCTGATAAAAGGGAGTAATTTTTTAGATACGCTTGCCCGTATCCAAAATGTGGTCATGGATAAGACCGGAACAATGACGGAAGGCGTTTTTGACGTACAAGAGGTTAATTTTAGTGCGGAATTTGATAAAGATGAAATGCTTCAAATGGTTAATGTTCTGGAAAGTCAGAGTACACATCCCGTTGCCACGGCAATTCATCATTATGTCGGAGACGTAGATCATTCCATCGAGCTTGTCCATACAGAAGAAATTGCAGGCCATGGACTGAAAGCTACCATTCATGGAAAAGAGCTGTTGGTAGGTAATTTCAAACTGATGGATAAATTTGGGATCGAATATAATTTAGATCTCGACCGTATTGTCTATACGACGATTGCCGTTGCCTACGATCGTAAATTTGTGGGGTATATGACGATTGCAGACAATATCAAAGCGGATGCTCAATTGACGATTGATAAGTTGAAATCTCTCGGTGTAAAGTCAACCATGTTGAGTGGTGATAAGCACACCGTTGTAGACCATGTGGCCAAAACTTTGGACATTCCGAATGCATTTGGAGATCTATTGCCGGAAGATAAAGTAAATAAGATAAAAGAGATCAAAGCCAAAGGTGAAAGTGTTGCTTTTGTCGGCGATGGCGTGAATGATGCGCCTGTCGTGGCATTGAGTGATGTCGGAATAGCGATGGGTGGACTGGGAAGCGATGCTACGATCGAAACGGCAGACGTGGTGATCCAAGATGATAAACCGAGCAAGATTCCCATGGCAATTCATATAGGCCAGCAAACGAAGAAAATCGTGTGGCAAAATATTGGACTAGCTTTTGGTGTCAAAGCCATTGTGCTTATTCTTGGGGCGGGAGGATTAGCTACCATGTGGGAAGCTGTTTTTGCCGATGTGGGCGTAGCGTTGTTGGCCATCTTGAATGCTATAAGGATACAGCGGATGACATTTTAGGTTAGCTTGCTGTACTCGATCTTAGCATGATGGCGAGGATCTCTTGGTAGCTGCTGGAATTTTACGGTTGTTATCGAGAAAGGCAGTTGTTGAAGTTCTGCTAGTACCTGCTCCTTTATGGATTGCGTTTCCGCTGTTAGTTCAATAAATGCACTTATATCGGTGCCGTCAGAAAGAATCGTTCCTATTTCAACGCCGTCGATGGACTGCACGTAGTTTTCAAAAACAAAAGTTGAGAGCCAATCTTCTCCTTGGGGGATGAGCGTATTGCACCTTCCTGTGAGAAAGAGGCGTCCATCCCGGATATAACCGCTGTCGCCCGTTCGGTGCCAATAGATACCATCAATCAAGATTTTATTTGCCCGAAGCGCTTGTTCATTTTCATAATATTGTGTGAGCACGTGAGGACCGGAAACAACAATTTCACCCCATACACCCTCCGGCTGTTGCATACGTTCAAATGCTTCCAAAGAAATATCGAAAAGCGGTTTATCTGTAATCGGAATAATCTTTACCTGTGTTTTATGAAAGATTGCACCGACCGGTATACCTCGTTTTAAGTTGAATGTAGAGGTTTCGGATGCCAGTTCCTCAACGGCAATAGAGCTAATAGGCTCGGCTTCCGTAGAGCCGTAGAGAATTCGAACATTTTTAGTCGGGAATGCTTTGTTGTATAGTTTCGCTTCTTTTAAAAATACAGGTGCGCCACCGGTAAAGATATCGTTCAGTTCCGGCAATGAAATTTTATGTTCGTAAATGTGTTCGGCAATACGCTTGATAAAATACGGGGAAGCCACCAGTCTAGTAACCTGATAATTTAAAAGCTGTTTTATTATTCTTCGAGGCTGGATTTTCGTAGGTTTTGATGGGTTGAAATCAGCAATCACCGAAGTCGATCCCACGGCAAGATTGATAAGCAAAACAATAGGCAACACGGACATGTCTACGTCCGATGGCTTAGCTTGGATCTCCTCCTCCAGCGCTTTAAACTGTTCGTATAAAAAACCATGTGTCCGTAATGCTGCTTTTGGCGTTCCGGTACTGCCTGTCGTAAAGGTAATAAGTGCCGCATCTTTCAACAGTGTCTGACACATTTGGTCATTTTCCTTTCCAGAATAAGACAATCCTAACTTGATCGGAATCTGCCGGATGCCTTTAGAAAAGAAACGCAGCATATGAGCTTTCCAACTACCGACAAATGCTTTGCAATCCGCGATTTGACAACAGGTATCCAGACGATCTATCTTGCTCCATTGATCGACAAAAACGACGGTTGCTCCCAGATAGAACAGCGCCAGCACATTTCGGTATAGGTCAATGCCCATCGGTACAAACAGTAAAACCCGATCACCTTTTCGGATTCCTTTTCGTTTGAAGTAATTTGCCGTTAGCCGAACATGCGGTGCGAGTTCTGAAAAAGTAATTTTATCACCGTTTTTATCCCAGATAGCGGTTTTGTCAGGATACCTTTCGGCGTTATGTATAAACAGATCAGCGATGTTAAATGGATTTTCCATAGAGCGTGTAGGTTTTTAATAGATGTCCATTGTACTGATCGGATAGGGGAGTTGCGTCTCCTTCGTCAATCATCAAAGCATAAATAATCTGCTGATATTCTTTCGTTACGGCTTTTTGATAAAATTCATCAACTAATACTAATCCTAGACCCCGATATAGTCGTTTGGGACTGCGGGCAAGTGTTTTGATGATTAAGGTTTTGCCAGCTCGGTTTAAAAGATCATCTGTGCCCAGCAGAACGCCGACGATTTCGCCCTCGTGTTCCGCAATTTGGACAAACTCGGGTTTCAATACAGATTGCAACGGTAGGTATTTTTCTAAAAAAGACGATTCGCTGATCGGGCTGTACAGAAAGTTCTGTTTAAAAGAGTCGTGTAAAAACGGGTGTAGCTTTTTTAAATCAGCCACGTAATTGTCCCTATCTAATCCCCGAATGATAACCCCATCACGAAGCAACCTGCTTTTTAACTTGTCAATTTTTTCATTTCGGCGTGGAGCAACGGCGGCTATGGCCGAATAATAATGTGCTATCGGCTCGAAGCCTATTGATTTCCACTGTTTGGCATAGTAAGGTTCGTGTTTCATCTCCATAAAGAACAAGGGTTTTTCGGGATGATTATGAAAGCGGTAGTTTTCCCAGGTTGAACCGTTCATTGGACCGATGAGGAAATCTACGCCCTGTTCTTTAGCTTGTTTTTCGATGGTCTGAAACAGTTGACTTACCGCCTCCTCGTTTTCCTGTGCCTCGTAAGCACCTACCAGCCCAACATTTCTATCTTTATATGAAATACCCTTATTGATGTACAAAACGGCTTTTGCGAGATAAACACCTTGCTGTTTTACCGCGATGCCTGCATAGTAATGATCCGTGGGCATACGTTCATTCCCCTGCGATACATTTATTTGGGCAAATGTGTCGGATTGTTCTTTGGTATAGATTTCGGTGATCATTAGATTATCCATGATTGTGTCAATAACATACTCGCTATGACTGTAAACGGAATCGAAACGTTATCGTAGCCGTCACGGCTAACAGCTTCGGCAATAGTAGACAATAATGCTATAAACGCGAAAGCGAACATTTTACTCGTATTCATGTCAGATAAATACAGGTATCGCCAACTGATGACAGCAATCAAAAACGCACTGATAAAGAAGGCTAGGGATCCTGTTGCGGTTTTCGTAGCTCCAGCTATTCGATAAGAACCCCACGGCCATTTTTTGCCACACAATGCCGCCAAAGGGTCACTGATAGCGAGTATCATGATGGGAAGATAATAATAGATGTATTGATGTCCTTGATGGCTGTACGAAAGATAGCAACCATAAACGGCTACAGGATAGGCTAAGCTACCTACTGATTTGCGGTCGATTGCGTTGATAGATTTTAGCAGATTGAAGCGTAGCGAACAGATTAGTATGACCGCAAATGAAGCACACAATAACAGTACCCACCAATGGTTGTCCAGTAGTACAGGAAAAAGTAAGGCCAGCAGTCCAGTGCCAAGATGCACAAACTTTCTTGTCAACTCGACTTTTACTTTAAGAACGTGATACAAGAACTCTCCGAGTGCAAAGAGTAGGAGATAACATCCTGCGAGGATAAGTGTATTTTTTAAGTTCGTTTCCATTACTTTTCTTCCACGATAAATTGATTGTAAAAGAAGCCGTTGTCATCCGCTGTCAGCTGTTGGGACAATTTGCTCAGATAGCGTACTTCGGACGGAAAAATACCGGAGATACGGCGTGGCACCATCAGATTCCAATAGCCTATTCTGCCACCATCTGCTAACAGATTTATCAGTTTTTCCGCCGTTTCCGTAAAGAGCTTTTTATCCATGTATTCGAAGATATTGGATAAATTCATGCTATTAAATTGTCCGTAATCCTGGGCTACCTGCTCGGCAAATCCTTGACGGATAACCAAGCTGTCCAAATTGCCCTTTATTTTATGGTAAGATTTCGGTTGCAGATAATGGGGCAATAGTTCGCCGAAATTCCCTGTTAGGTTATAACGTAATATCGGATTTTGTTGGGCACTGGCTTTTTTCAGCTGTTTTTCAGCTTTCTTGAAAATGTAAGAAGAAACGTCTATCCCTACTTCTTTTAGGAACTGCGGATCACGCCCCCATTTCCCCATGACCAAACGGCTAAAAAAGATATTGAAGAATAAACGCCAACGCCAGCTATTCCATTTTTTGTGGTAAAACTGGACTTGTTCCAATTCGTCCTTTGGTGCCAATAATTGCTCCACCCGTCCTTTACTGTGGATGAAAGGCAATACGCTTTTGGCAAACAGCTGAAAATACCGCTCGAATTTCCCTTGATGTATAATGCCTCGGGTTATTGTATCGGTATGTCGTTCCCAATATTGACGTACGTCAGCGGTTAATTCCTGTTTTAACTGTTGGAATAGTTTCAGTCTGTCTGCCCCCTCCTGAAAACCTAGAAAGACAAGTATATCGTCATAATCCAAAGAACGGATAGCAGCTTTCTTCAATTCTACGAGATACAGTTGCGTCAGATTTACGTCTACCGCGACAACCAGTTCGGGATCAGCGGTAAGTAAGGAAAAACTGTTGTCACCAGCGGAAGCGATAGATAAAATTTTCGAACCATTTTTAGGTGCTAACCCTTGGAGCAGTATTTCCGGGTCTTCCCAACAATTGGCGTAGCGGATAATGCTAAAATCAACTCTTTTATCCAGATTACCCATGCTGGTGACGTTCTTGTGCTTCGTCCAAAATCTTGATTTCACCTGTACTTCCATCCATCTCGAGCCAATCACCTGTTTTAACACGGGACAATAGACCTGTTACACTGACAATACAGGGAATCCCCATTTCCCGGGAAACGATCGCCGAATGACTCAGTAGGCTGCCACGTTCCACAATGATGGCTCCCGCGCTGGGAAAAAGCGTTACCCATCCGGGGTCGGTACTGGTTGTCACCAAAATATCGCCATCCAGGGAGTTGATTTCGTTTGGATGATGTACGACACGGGCTCTCGCTTTGACCTGTCCCGGACAGCAACCAATTCCTTTTAGGTCGCTTTCGGTTATCTCTATCTTGCTTTTGCTGTAAAAATCGTTACTTTGGTATACAACGCCGTAGGTACCAATGCGTTCGGACGGCATAGGCATCTGCTGAAAGCGCTCATGCTCTTCCTTGCGCACGGCAACGAGTGATTTGAGGTCGGTCGTTAAGCTCCGTCCTTCGATATAGGCAAAAATTTCTTCTTTGCTCAAAAAGAAGATATCACGATCAAATTCCAGTATATCTTCCTCGTAGAACCGCTTGCCGATATAGGTGAAAATCTCCCGTACAATCCCAAAACCTCTGGTTCGTTCATAGCGTAGGTTTTCGCGTGCACTCACCAAATTGCGGGTGCGCTTCAATGTTTTCTTAAAAATCCATTTTTTGAGCGGCTTATGGCGCAGCGCCTTTTTCATAACAGCTTCTGCATCTGTACGGAGCTTTTCCTCGATTTGATTTGAAGTTTTAGCTGTTGTGATTCCCGACTCGACGTACGATTTCAGCACCTGCACAAATCGTGATGGATCTTGCGTATAGGAAATGGTTTCCAACTTTAACTCCCCAACACATCGCTCCCCAAAATCGGTGATGTATTGTTCAATCATCTGTTTTGTTTTCTTGCTTTCGGGGAGATGGTCGTATAGCAAAAACTGCCAGATATCCTCAGGTGTTTCGCGGAGGAACACTTGTTTCAAATAGGGTGTATCTGAAATATAGGTCGCGATCTCGACACTGAGGTGGATTGGTTGTGTGGAGATAATGTCAGCACTACCGCATAAAAGATCGTTATGAATATTCGGATGGTTTTCTTTCGTATATTCTTCACAACGTTTTTTGAGTAAACCAAACCATATCATTGCAAAAAAATCATTGAGTAGCGGCGCTTTCCACTGATGGAGAAGTGTCCGTTCGAAATGCAGGTATAAATTCATCAGTTCGCTGGCGTCCTTCGATTGAAAATCTATTCTTTTGTATTTGTCGATCGTGCGATCCAACAAATTTTTAAATGCTATCCGCTGTTTAGGCAAGGTTCTGAAATGTCCGTACATTTTTACGATCATTTTCAAAATACGTCTCCATGCCTGTCCTTTTGACAATAGATAACTTTCGGGAACATCGAAACTCTCCTTAACGCCCATCATTTGCTCCATGAAACGCGCATTTAGACTGTATCCCGGTAACATGGCCAATAAATGATACCAGGAGCGTAAATTGTAATATACCCGACCGTTGATGAACCCGAGCATATTCGCAAATACACGTTGATGGCGATGGATTGTCTGCTCATCTACACCCAATATCGATACAAATATTTTGTAGGCGGTTTCGTACGATTGGCTGATAAAAGAAAAGGTCAACGGTGTGGTTACACCGGGGTATGATTCCACAATATTACTGTTGTCCCATACGATGTATTCGCTGGTTGGATCGGGCAATTTGGAAAGTCCGGTTATCGGCCGCGTCTGTAAGATATACAGGTTGTCGTCCTTCACCGCAAATTCAACATCCTGATACAATCCGAATGCTTTTCTCAACTTGTTCAATAGTCGATCCAGTTGCCAAATAACACCATCTGAAATCGCTTGGTCATTCTGGTTAATTCTTGGTACATCCGATAATACCACTCCGCCAATGCCATCTGGATTTAGTATCATTTGCTGTTTTTTGCGAACGGTTTGTCGGTCGAGACGTCCATTTGCAATGATATAGTTATCTGCTTCCAATTCTCCGGAGACCAAACCCTCGCCCACACCAAATACAGCCGATATGAGTTTCTCTTTCCGGTGTCCATTTACGGGATTCATACCCAAAGCGACTCCCGCGGCATCAGCCTCAATCATTTCCTGTACGATAACGCCTATGCCCAGACTTGGACCGAGACGATTTGCCTGTCGGTAAGCATGCACACGTTCCGAAAAAACGGAGCGCCAGACATCCTTTATGCGCTCCAATACCTGCTCTTTTTTGACGTACAGATAGCTTTCAAACTGTCCGGCAAAAGAGTGTTGTCGTCCATCTTCGTCCAACGCAGAAGAGCGTACCGCCAAATAGGTAACCTCCGCGAACTGTGTATTTAATTCTGCTTGTACGACAGGCGGGAAGACATATCGGTCGATAGCATGCAATACATCTGTCGTGCGCTCGATGGAAGACACGTCCTTAAAAACCTCTGCAAGAAAATCAGCCGGCATTACGGCCCATTTCGGAACATGCAGACCTAACTGACCTAATTTCAGTAGATTTTTAGCTTTACCGCCTATCGCCGGATGCTCTATATATTGATATTGATTACCTTGAATAAAAATCATTTGTTTCTTCTTTCTGAATGCAGGTTGTTATCCAAACAAGCGTTCCAACATGGGTACACCGCCCAAGCTGAGATACATCGCAATTGTCCATCCTGCCGAAGTTAATTCAATCATTTTTGCACGCTTACTTGACCTGTTGTTCATAAACAGAACGGCTGGAATACAACTCCATATAAATATAGCGGTTAAAATGATATAAGCAAGTATACCGTATCCGGCATAATACGATGCAGCTATACTTAACAGCCACGTAACGAACAAAATAAATAGCCATAATCCTGTCGCTTTTTTAGCACCAAGTATATACGAATAGGTTTCTACGCCAACTTTTTCATCGGATGGATTTCTTATTTTCCGACCAATTTCGAGCACGATGCCGTTCATAAAAGAAACCGCAAAAAAGAACAGCAGTCCTTTTGGCGCATCAACACCTGCCAACAACCAATCCAGCCCACTGGCGTAGATATCAATCAGTGGAATAATCAGCATGTGCGAAGTCACGTACCAAAAGGGACGCTTTTTCAGCCAATCTGCTACAAAAAACTCTTTGCCCATCAAACAGAGGTAAAAAATTACAATGCCATAAATAATTAGCATTTTGGGAAAGAAAATAAGATTGATGGCGATTTGCGCTAAGAACAGTACGATACCCACTAATCGCAGTTCTTGAAGGGAAATTAACCCACGTGGAACAGGTAATTCTTTACGGTACATCGCATCTTCTTTGGCATCCTTGAACTCGTCAAATATCCTAACCAGTAAAAAAAGTGTAACCGTGGTAAACACGCCGACCAAAAAATGTTGCCAGGAGATAAAACCCTCCACACCTCTAGAAATTCTGGAATAGGCTATTGCCGAAAAACTAAAGGCGCTAATCAAAATTCCGTGTGCCAACAAAGGAAAACGCTCCCGTTGATATACCCAGAAACGCTTGAAGAAAGAAGCGTTGTTTTCTTCTGGATTGCTGTATTCATTTTGTTGTGTTTTCATCCTAAAATCTTACAAATAAACTACCCAAAAAATGGCTCCTGCAAAAATGAAACTGTCAAACCTATCCAATACGCCGCCGTGTCCAGGGATAAGGTTGCTATAATCTTTTAAATTACACCGACGTTTGTACCAAGAAGCAAGGGCGTCGCCTACGAATGCTGCCGTACAAATGAGTAGTGGCGAAAATCCTATCGCATACCCCGACATATTTAACCACTGCATGACAAACAACCCCGTAGCGATTCCCATGGCATACCCGCCAACAACACCTGCTATAGTTTTGTCCGGACTAATTTTGGGTAGCACTTTTTTCTTTCCAAAAAGCTGACCTGTAATTTGGGCAAATCCATCAAATGTAAAGACGACAGTATAAACGTATAATACCCGCTCTAACGCAACTTGACTAGAAAATTGATAAAAACAAAAAGCTAAGACCATATAAGATAGGATGGATAGTCCTAAAAACAATACTCCCTTGTTTGACGAACGCCAACCCCCAACAATTTCATATGCACCAATGATCAGTAATACAATCGCCAGATAGCGCATAATTCCATATTGGATACACCAAACGGTTATGCTAACGGCAAGGAGGTAGAAGACATACTTCACCCAACGTGCTTTCCGTTGCTCAGCATCACTCTTCCTGTTGAGTACGAATATCGCTATCCCACCGATAGTGAAAAATATGACGATTATATAGAATAATGTCCAAAACATAATCTATGATATTTTTTGTCGAAAGAGGAAGAATGCACTCTTTAGATTGGAACGTAGCTTGGGTAGTGATACAACCAAGAGCAATTCCTCTAGATAAGATAAGCAGCTGACGACCAACATAAAATAAAAATAGGGTTTCCAAAAGCCAAAGAGAAAAAAGGTGAATATAAATATGCCTTGAACATACCCGACGGCCTTGCTTGACCATAAATGAAAGCTGGGAAAACGTCCAAACCGAAATAAAGCCAACAATTGTGGAAGGAACCATAATCCTATCAACAGTATAAATTCAAACCGATATTCTTCCACGAAATCTCGTTCCAGTACAATCATACCGACAAAAGCCATGATATAGGTCCCGATATCCGCTAAGGAATCCAATCTTGCGCCCAGCTCGGTCTGCAGTTTGAAAGCGCGGGCAATCAGACCATCCAAAATATCCGTAATCAGATTAATGGATAGGAGGGTGATGAACAAATTTTTATCTCCGCTAACAATAGTGTATATAATAAATGGTAACGCTAAGATGCGGTAAGCAGACAGTGCATTCGGCACATTCCAGATATTTTCCTTGTTGGTTGTCATGGCGGTCTATTTTTTTCGTCCAAATTTCTTGTGTGCCTGCGTGAAATGTCCGGCAGATAAAGCTGCGGCAATCGAAAGTTCGCCTGCGAGAACAAGTGCTCCACATATTTCGGCAAATTTCCGGGCTTTACCCGCACCATAACAATCCATCATCTCTAAGCATTCCCGTTGTGTAGGCAGATGGGTTCCGCCGCCTACCGTGCCTACTACCAAATTAGGTAACGTTACACTAGCATATAAAGACCCGTCTTTATTTAGCTCCATCCTGGTAATGCCGGTAGCGGCTTCTGCCACACAAGCAACATCTTGGCCGGTAGCTAAGAATAAAGCTGCTAATCCATTAGCATAATGCCCCTGTGCGCCAATTGCGCCACTCTGTATAATGCCTATAGTAGAGGAACGCCAATATTCGGCCATTAGTTCTGGTGTGGTTTTGAGAACCTTATTGACAATTTCCTCCGATAACATAATCTCGGCTGTCACTTTTTTTCCGCGGACATTGGTGAAGGACAAAGCCGTTGCTTTCTTGTCGCCCGAATAGTTACCTTCAATAAACCACAACGTGGGTTTGGTTGGACATTGTTCTACGATATATTGGCAAATGGCATCCGTACAGATCGTCACCATATTTTGTCCTGCCGCATCACCTGTATGATATTCCAAGGTTACGATGAGATGATTGCCTTCGATTTGGATTTTGATATCCATCAATTTGGCAAATCGACTGGTCTGTCCGACGATTTCTTTCAACTTGTCAACTTGTGGAAGGAGCCAAGCTACAAAGAGTCCCAGATCGGCTATATTCTCGAATTTGAAAACCGGGCTACGTTGTACGCCCTCTAACAGACAGATAGAGGTAATGCCGCCTGCTATGGAACAGGCCTTTGCACCTCGATGGTACGAAGCGACTAAAGCGCCCTCACTCGTAGCCAATGGTACATAAAAGTCGCCTTGGGCAGATGAACCGATAATATTTAACGGACCGATAACGCCTGTCGGAACACGGGTCATGCCGATATAATTTTCGATATTACCGTTCAAAACTGCGAGATCTTCAAAGATTTTATTATCGATGAGGTGGGGAGCATGCGTAGCTGTTTTATTTTCTAAAAAGGTCTTTCGTTGCCGAACGCCATCTGCGCTTACCTCTGGTTCGAAGGGTAAGGTGTTTTCCTCGCTAGGTGTGGAAACTTGACGATTCCTAATATTTCCAATAATTTGTTCTATCTTCTGCACGGTATTGATAATATGCAGTGCGGTGCTTGCTTTTTCTAGTGATGACGCCATGATTTTTTTGTTTATAATTTATTTTGGGTTTTTTCAACAAATATCTACATCACAAATGTATTGTGATTTTCACGTAATCATTTGTGGTAAAAAATATTCTTTTGTTTTATATTTGTGATTATCGCAAAAAAATGTACCAAGAAATCCTTATCAATACCATAAGAAAGAAAATAGACCAAAATAAATCTCTCATCGAGGAGCTTGCAGGCGTATTGGACATTAGCTATGATGCAGCCCACAGACGTATTTCGATGAAAAGTAAATTCTCAATTGAAGAAGGCGTGCAGCTAGCTAATCATTATAGTATTTCAATGGATAAGCTTTTCCAAGGAAGTGACAGCGTATTGGTCAAGAAAACAAAAGATGTCCGAAGTTTTGAAGATTTAAGCCGATATCTGGAAAGTTCGTTTAAATATTTAAACGTTCATGCCGCAGATAGGAATACTTCGTTATATTACTCGGCAAAAGACATTCCTTTGTTTTATACGGTAAAGACGGATTTATTATCGAAATTCAAACTCTATGTATGGCTTTATTTACTGAATCTCGAAGATATGAACATATCTTTTGATGCCTTTTGTACCAAAGCACCTATCATCGATCACAGTCAAAAATTAACGACGTTTTATGCCTCGGTACAGACAAACGAGATATGGAACGATACCACGATTAACAGTACATTACAGCAGATCATTTACTTCTTTCATTCCGGCTTGTTGTCTGCTGAACACGGTAGAACACTTTGTGAATGCCTTAAAGAATTGGTGTTTGGGCTAGAACAGAAATGTACGGACAAAAATGATCAATATCGTTTATATTATCATGATTTACTTATCTTGAACAACAACGTGCTGATTTCAGATCAACAAAAAAAATCCCTTTTCGTGCCATACACCATGTTGGGATATTATATAACCTATGACGAAAATACCTGTAAGACGGTGTATGATTTCTTTCAATATCAGTTGAAAAACTCCAAATTACTTAATACCGCTGGAACGAAAGATAGGAAAATGTTTTTCAATCGAGTCTATCAGAAAATCGATTTCTACAAAACCCAAATGACCGTCTTTCCAGATATGTTGTAGTTTCTTCTATAGCTTTTGTTATTTTTGGGACATTCTTATACCTTTGTGTCGCTCTTTTAAGAGTTAATAAAAATTGAATATGAGTTTAGTAATCGTCGGTACAGTGGCTTTTGATGCCATTGAAACACCTTTCGGAAAAGCCGATAAAATTGTGGGAGGCGCGGCTACATTTGCAGGTTTGGCCGCCTCCTATCTATATAATAAGGTAAAATTGGTTTCTGTAATCGGAGAAGACTTTGGAGATGATAATCTAAATATTCTCCAATCAAAAGGGATTGATGTAGAAGGTTTGGAGGTAGTGAAGGACGGAAAATCATTCTTTTGGTCAGGTAGATATCACAACGACATGAATAGTCGTGATACATTGGTTACGGAATTGAATGTGTTGGCAGATTTTAATCCGAAACTACCGGATTCTTATCAGGATTGTAAATACCTGTTGTTGGGTAATTTAACGCCTCAAGTACAGATGGCTACATTGGAGCGTTTACAGAATAAGCCGAAATTGATCGTCTTGGATACAATGAATTTTTGGATGGATGTCGCTTTAGAAGATTTGAAAGCCGTGTTGAAAGAAGTTGATGTTTTGACGATCAACGATGCCGAAGCACGTCAGCTTTCTGGCGAATATTCTTTGGTAAAAGCTGCCCAAATTATATTAGAAATGGGGCCTAAGTACTTAATTATTAAAAAAGGGGAACATGGAGCTTTGCTTTTCGGTGAAGGACAGATATTTTCTGCCCCGGCATTACCATTAGCCGAAGTATTTGATCCGACGGGGGCAGGTGATACATTTGCCGGCGGTTTTATTGGTTATTTAGCGAAAGTAAAGTCGATAAATTTTACCAATATGAAAAACGCAGTAATTTATGGGTCGGCGCTGGCTTCTTTCTGCGTGGAGAAATTCGGGACAGAACAATTACAAAGACTGACAATGGAGGATATTCGTCACCGAATTCAACAGTTTATCACATTGTCTCGATTTGAATTAACAGACGAAGTAAAGCTATAAAAATGACCGATTTAGGCATTTTTATAGCTTGGCTCATTAGCTAAATTTATAGGTACTTAACGTTTTTTTCATGACTTTACGAGCAACGTGGATACGTGTTTTTACCGTACCTATCGGTATATCGAGGTAATCCGATATCTCGTGGTATTTATAACCCTCAAAATACATCGTGAAAGGAACATAGTAATCCTCCGATAAGTTAGATAGCGCATGATTGATATCTTCCATGACGAATTTATTTTCGCCACCATTCTTTGTCGCAGAAACGACCAGGTTGGCACTGGTGATTTCTTCCTCTTTGGTAATAAAAGAATTTGTTTTG
This sequence comes from Sphingobacterium arenae, assembly GCF_014692505.1. Lineage (GTDB taxonomy): Bacteria > Bacteroidota > Bacteroidia > Sphingobacteriales > Sphingobacteriaceae > Sphingobacterium > Sphingobacterium arenae. The sequence goes on from NZ_JACNYK010000003.1 coordinate 93,423, forward strand.
ACAACTCTACGGTAGTTGTTGATGAACGTATTCTTCATGATGGTGTATAACCAGCCTTTTAAATTGGTGCCTTCTTTGAAATTCTTAAAATAAGTAACGGCTTTTAAAAGAGTATCTTGCACTAAATCGTTGGCATCATCCTGGTCCCTAGTGAAATTTCTTGCGTACGCTTTTAGTGATTCTGATTGTTGAATGACTAAAGTGTTGAATTCTAGTTTGTTCATATTAGACTGGATTAAAAAGTTTACACTATACTAAATTGAACACGTATTGCTCAATTAGCTATTTAACGTCGTATCCACTTGCATGAGCTACGGTTGCAGTGGTAAATATGCAAATGGCGTGCTAAACTTTTTGATTCTCGTTAAGTCTAAATGAATATTCGATTAAATATCAGGCTGATAAGGAGAGTCTATCGAAAATAACTCTTTATAAGCCAGTAGAATAAGGGGGTATCACTATTTTTAACAACTCTAACTCACAATTGTTGAAAACTTTTAGAGGATATTTACTTCCCTTTCTAGCATAATTCCAAATTTTTTATACACATCGTTCATTATTCTAGACGATGTTATATAAATATCTGAGCCGCTGGCATTGCCTAAATTCGTGATTACCAATGCTTGATTTTTCCAGATAGCTACGTTCCCGTCTATTTTTCCCTTCCATCCACATGCTTCTATAAGCCAACCTGCAGCTAGTTTGACATGATTTTCGTCAACAGTGTAGAAAATAATGTCCGGATACATTTTTTGCAATTCGTCAAATACCTTTGTTGGGATGATTGGGTTTTTAAAAAAACTACCCGCGTTACCGATAGTAGAAGGATCTGGAAGCTTTTCTACGCGAATATAGGAAACTACTTCAGCAATGTCTTTGATTGTGGGAGAGGATATCCCCCTTTTCTGTAGTTCTGTGTTGATAGCACCATATGACGTATTTATGCTATGGTGTAAATGTAGTTTGTACGTGACCGAAGTGATGATAAAACGTCCTTTGTATTTGGATTTGAAAATACTGTCGCGATACGTAAATATACAGTCCCTATTATGGAAAGTTGTAAATTTACCGACGATCGTATCAAAGGCCCGACAGGAATAGAATACATCCATGAGCTCAGTGCCATAGGCACCGATATTTTGGATAGGAGAGGCACCTACTGTACCCGGAATTAGGGCAAGGTTTTCCACCCCCCCAAAACCATGTTCCACACAGTACCAAACGAAATCATTCCAGATTTCACCCGCCTTAGCCGTAATATATATAAAATTACCATCAATAAAATGTGTAATTCCTTTATTGCCCATGCGTACAATCAGGCCGTCGTAATCCCGGGTGAAGAGTACATTACTACCGCTACCTAATACGAAAAATTTTGAAGAAAATTTTCTTTCTTTAAATAGGATAGGCAATTGGCTTTCGTCCACTATATTGATGAAATCTTGACAGAAAACCTCGATGCCAAATGTATTGTAAGTTTTTAATGAAATATGATTTTGGATGGTGTTTGTCATTATTTTCTGCAATGTCTTAACTTGACTAATTCTTTTAAAAGATCAAAAAAAGAACTAACTTTATAATATGGCTGTAAAGATAGTATAAAGCCGAGTATTTCCTCTATAAAAATAAGCCTTCAAAGGCAGAGGAGAGCAAAATAAATTTATTTTATATAACGCGCAATTAAAATTGCATATAAAAATGAATACATTTAGGTTTAAATAATAAAATAGCATGTCGAAGAATGTTGATGTAAAGAGAGCGAAAATACTTGATGTGGCGAAACGTCGTTTCGCGCATTTTGGAATGGCGAAGACGACGATGGCAGAAATAGCCAAAGATCTTTCTTTTTCGAAAGCTTTGTTGTATTATTATTTTCCTGACAAATACAGCTTATACACTGCCGTATTAGAACATGTTATCAATGAGATGATAAATAGGGTAGATGCATATATCTCAAAAGCTTCTCATGTGGAGGATATTCTTTTATACGCGGTGGAAAGCCGAATGGTAATTATGCGTGAAAATTATAATCTATTCGAATATTCTTCATCCCAATTTCTTCAAAACCCGGGTGAAATGGGAAAGAATATCGGTCCGTACTTCGAACTTATTCGGGATCAATATAGTCGTATCCTAAAAAAAGGCGTCGAAAACAAGGAAATCGAGGTAGACGATTTTAACGAGACAGCAGAACTGCTGCTTTTTTCCCTGATGGGTATGCGTGTAGGCATATTAAGTAAAGACTTGAACGATTGCCTGTTTCCTACCCCGGACGAGTTCGAACTTATTCTTACCAAACAGCAGAAAATGGTTAAGATTTTTCTTCGAGGTTTGCGCAGCAGCTAGACATCCGTTCCAAAATATGTTGTATAATAATATCCGCATGTACTCGGGAATTTTCGATAAACCAAAGGTGGGTATTAAGACCACCGCACACCACACCAGCTAAATAAAGTCCTGCTATATTTGTTTCCATAGTTTCCGGATTGTGTGTCGGAATCATAGGAGGTTCGGTGGGGACATCAATGCCGATTCTTCTTAAAAAGTCAAAATTGGGGCGGTAGCCAGTGAGTGCCAGTACAAAATCGTTTTCCAATTCAATCGGACCTTGCGGAGTGAATATCGTAACGTAGTCGTCTTTTATTTCTGTAAGTTGGCTTTGATAGTATACGTCAATTTCGCCCAAGGCAATTCTGTTTTCTATATCTGGTCGTACCCAATATTTTACGCGAGGACCTATTTCTGATCCGCGAATAACTAATGTCACTTTTGCTCCTTTTCTATAGGTTTCCAGTGCCGCATCTATAGAGGAGTTACTTGCGCCGACAACGATAACCCGTTGGTTCGCATAGTAATGGGGATCTTTATAATAATGTGTAACTTTTGGGAGGTGTTCGCCAGGAATATCCAGTAGCATGGGCACATCATAGAAACCGGTAGCGACCACTATCGATCGAGCCATATACTGTTTTTTATTTGTTATAACGATAAAAAGATCGGCCTCCTTTTTAATTTCGATCACCTCTTCAAAGAGCTGCGTGTTTAAATCAAATTTCTCATTAATACGACGGTAGTACTCTAGCGCTTCCGCTCTTTTTGGTTTAGGAAGAGTGGTTACAAAAGGCGTGTCTCCAATCTCAAGACGCTCGGAAGACGAGAAAAATGTCATATTAAGGGGGTAGTTGTATAATGAGTTCACCAGACAGCCCTTCTCTATGATAAGGTGGGATAAATTCGCTTTTTTTGCGGCAATACCACAAGTAATCCCTATCGGGCCAGCACCTATAATTAAAACGTCAATATGATTATCCATCTGCCAAACCTATTGTTTCCTTATTTTCGACTTCTGCCATGCGTGTGACAAGCTCCTGTGCAACTTTCTGTAAATCTCCTGAAATTTTACTTAAAAACTGTAATTGTTCGGTAATTAATTTGCCGTCCTCATCTTCATCTGTAACTATTTTCAGATTTGGAAAATCCTCATCCGCATCAAACTCCCGCTCGTCGTCAGGCGGAGCGAGTAGGGCCGCGGCCTTATGTAGGTTGGATAATGCTTTCTTTAATAGCCTCACATGTTCTCGACTATAAGAACTAATGTCTGCTTGGTGAACCTGCGTAAGTAGGTTTGCAGAATGCGAGGATAAGATATGATCGAGAATAACAAAACGGTTGACTTCTTTTGTGTATTTTTGACGCCATTTGGGTTCCGTTAACATTCTTTGAAAAGTGGATCCCATGTTGGCAGATGCAATATATACTTCCTTTCGGGAGAGCTTGTATGCAGTAACAGTTAACTGTTCGCCTGCGAGTATACGTATCGCTTGAGCCAGATAGTTATAGTTGGCAATAAGTAAATTACGCATGTTGTCTCTAAATTGAAAGCTTTCCCAATTAGGGAAAATAACATAACTCGACGCAAATGCGATCAACCCGCCGAGAAAAGTATCAATAACCCGCTCGGTTACCATTTCCAAAGTATCTAGACCATGGAAGCTAAGCATAATTAATATATAGGGCGTAATGAACATGACGGCTACAATATAATTTATCCGAAATAAACTATAGCCGGTGAGGAAAAAGAAGATTAGGAATATAAAACGTGTGGTGACATCGTCGATTGTGAAAATAACCACTGCCCCAAGAATACCCCCAATTAATGTGCCTATCAACCGTTGGACATTACGCTCCTGTGTAGAGCCAAAACCCGGTTTAAGAATAACCATAATTGTTAGCAGTGTCCAATAAATTCCATTGGGGCTGAAATTTATAAGGTTGAGGGTGAGATATGTCCCCGAGAGCACAATGGCCATGCGCAGTGCATGGCGAAAAGCCGATGACTGCAAGCTACGATTACTTTTAAATTTCTTCCAGTCAATCTGGTCACGTGTGATGAATTGAGATGCCGAATCTATTTCTTCTTTGGGGATATTGGGCCCTACATTGGTTGAGTTATAGCTGTAAATATTCTCCAGGTATTTAATGATACTTCTAATATTAATAATGACCTTTTTGAGAGGGATGGTATTGATACCTTTTCGATCAAGCTTTTCTACCGATTCCCGCAAACTATTCATGTCATCTTCGAAAGCATAAGTAGGTTTGGGTAACTTATTTGCATTGATGGCATAAGCAATATTATCTAACTCATTTGTCACTTTTAATATGGTATGCTTAAAAGGCGTGAGTACACCGTATTGACCATAGGTAGATTTAATAGCGTTGTAATCGTATTGGGTAGTTAGACTTTGTTCAAAAAGGTCAACAATATCGGAAAAAACCAATGTAAGGTAGCGCCCGATCTTCGTTGTATCCTTGATGGATCGTTTACTTTGGAAAAGGGTATCTCTAACCGATTCCTGATGCTTATTGACTTCTACTTGTTTTTCAATTAATTTAAGATAATTGGTGTCTATGTCAACATTTGGATCGTAGAAATTGGCCTTCAACCGGATATAGTCTGCGACATAACGCATAGATTCGGAAAGCTCCTGTTGGGCGATGCGATAAGGTCTAACTTTTAATGTCCACATACTGATTACCATGTACCACAACCCACCAACAATAACGAATAAGAGAGGAAGCCAGACATTCCCGCCAGTGACGGCATGTTGTACATTAAACAGCATCAAAAGAGTACACATTGTCCCGACCGTAGCAGCGCGGGCGTTGAAAACTGCAAACATAGCAAAAAAGAAACTCAGCGCGGCTATGGCGATTGTAGTTAAGCTGATAGAAAAGTTGATCGTGATGATGATTAGGTAAGTTATAATACCTAATCCGATGGTTGATAACATTCCTAATCGACGATGAGAGGGGGCTCCAGGTGTATCAGAAAGTCCGATTAAGAGCGCACCAAAAGAAACTAACGTACCCTCGTTCACATACCCTAAATACATGCATACGAGCAAGGGAATGATGCATCCTAACGTGATCATCAGTCCTTCTGCGAAATATTGGCTGTAGAAAAAATGGCTAATTTCTTTCGTTCGTTCCATAGAAAACAATGTGTGGATAAAGATACTAAAAAATCACCCAGAAGACTTTGTACTTTTGGTAATGAAAATCATAATTTAATATTTTAATCATATCGAATAGTTGCTTTTGTTGTGAAAAGTGCATAATTTAGTCCGATTCGAATTTAGCAATTTCGAAATCTGTGGCATTCCTTAATATTAAACATCAAACCGAGATGTAAATTATGTTGCCAGATAGGGCAATTATTATTTACAGGGAGTTTTCTTCAGCCATTGAAACAAAAAAATATATAGATGAAATTAAGTCAAAAAAAATCTGTTTTTCACAATGAAGTTTTAACGCGCTTTGAACTGTATAAAAGCCTTTTTTTAACGCTGCCATTCCAAAGTGTCAAGCATACTGGTACGATTCTTCCTTTTTTTTCCACGCATTGTGAGAAAGGAGTGGAAGCAAAATTAACACCGGAAGATATTATCGAGAGTTTCTTTGGTCAATATGAGCAATATGTACAAGAAGAGGATCGAATTGATTTTCTCTTCCGGATTGTACAATATATTGAACGTCAAGTAGTGCTTTTTGACGCAGTCGAAGATTCTGCTTTTCAGTCAGTAGGCAAGGCAGACGACTCTGGGATTCTGCAATCCTTGTTTCGTAGTGCGCAGAATAATGCGGATCTTAAACAAAGGATTTTAGAAAAATTACATAATTTTTCTGTCAGACTTGTATTGACAGCACATCCTACGCAGTTTTATCCGGGTCCTGTGCTTGCTATCATCACAGATCTAATAGATGCGTTAAAGAGAAATGACGTACACAATATCCAATTACTGCTACAGCAATTGGGAAAAACTCCATTTATTAATAAAGAGAAACCTACACCGGTTGATGAAGCCGCTAGTTTAGCTTGGTTTTTGGAAAACGTATTTTATAAAGTGGCATCTGAAATCCAATCGGATATCGATGATGGGCTAGAGGTACCAACTGACGATGTGAAACAACTTATCGAATTAGGCTTTTGGCCGGGAGGCGACAGGGATGGCAATCCGAATGTAACCGTCGAGAGCACGAAGAAAGTGGCAAATATGCTGCGGACAATATTATTTCGCTGCTATTACCGTGATTTTCGACTGTTGAGGCGTCGAATAACTTTCCGCGGAACGCAGAAATATTTGGATGTTCTCCAAGATTTATTCTATGAGAATAGTTTTAATCCAGTGGAAAACCCGACGAATGACACCAGAAAGATATTAGAAAACCTCAATGCAGTGAAGGAGGTGCTAAATACTATGCATGAGGGACTTTTTGTGGAGCTGGTGGAAGACTTAATTCGTAAAGTCTCTACTTTTGGATGTTATTTTACCACGTTGGATATTCGGCAGGATAGTAGCGTATTACGAAATGCATTTAATTATCTGGTAGAACGTTACCCTGAGACTGGACTTGATTTGGAAAAAATCAGAGTGTCTGAAGCTGATAAAGAAAAAGAAATCACATTTACGGAGCTAAGTTTGGATGTAGAGAAAGATGCGGATGCGCTGGTCGTGGATACATTACAGGTTGTTAGATTAATTAAAGACATTCAAAAGTCGGGTAGCGAGCGCGCCGCGCAGCGTTTTATTATCAGTAATTGTCAACAAGCATCGGATATCTTAGGCTTGATGCAATTATTTTTATGGTCGGGATGGAAAAAAGATACGCTAACCATTGATTTTGTACCTTTATTCGAAACTGTTGACGATCTTTCTCGTGCCGCCGATGTGATGCGAAGCCTATATGGTAATAAAGCATATGCGGAACATATCGAACGTCGTGGAAACAAACAGACTATCATGCTCGGTTTTTCTGACAGCACGAAAGATGGAGGTTATTTAATGGCAAATTGGTCTATATATCGAGCAAAAATTGAGTTGACAGCTATTGCTCGTGAGTATGATGTGGATTTGGTGTTTTTTGATGGAAGGGGAGGGCCTCCCGCGCGAGGAGGTGGGAAAACCCAACGTTTTTATGCGTCTATGGGGAAAGAAATTGCAAATGAACATATCCAATTGACCATTCAGGGGCAAACCATTAGTAGCCAGTATGGCTCCTTAGAAACAGCTAAATACAATATCGAACAACTTTTGCAGGCTGGGATTATCTCGGAACTTCAGCAGAACGATGGCGATACGTTGACAAAGAAGCAGAAAGACGTGATTGACCAGATGGCACACGCCAGTCATGATAAATTTATGTCGCTTCGTAGACATCCATTATTTTTAAAATATTTAGAGACTTTGAGTCCGTTGAAGCAGCTAGCGGAAGTTAATATCAGTAGCCGTCCGGTAAAACGAAATTCTGGTAGAGAGTTGCGTTTGGAAGATTTACGGGCTATCAGTTTCGTGACATCCTGGAGCCAATTGAAGCAGAATATTCCCGGTTTCTATGGAGTGGGCACTGCTTTGCAGTGGGCGGAAGAAAACAATCTATGGTCTTACGTCAAAAATCTGTATGAAAGTTCAGGTATGTTTAAAACCATAATGGACAATTGTATGATGTCGATGACAAAATCGAATTTCGATGTTACGGCATATATGGAATACGATGAAACTTTTGGTGATTTTTGGAGCATGCTCCGTGATGAATTTGAGTTAACAAAAAAATATCTACTTAAGTTAAGTAATACTTCTGTATTAATGGAGGATTATCCGATAGAAAGGGCGTCCGTTTTGGCAAGAGAAAAGATCGTGTTACCCTTACTGACGATTCAACACTATGCTATTCGCAATATGTTACACAGAGAGCTTTCGGCTGAACAGGAGGCTGTGTATAGAAAGCTTATTGCTCGAACAATTTATGGCGTGGTGAATGCTGGACGAAATGTTGCATAACGAGGATGCGTTATTTATTTTAAATTGGAAAGTCGATAATTTTTATATTTTTGTAGCATAAATAGAAGAGAAATGAAATTAAATACTTTATTTGTTGTTGGTGTATGTGCTACCACATTGTTTATGTCTTGTGGATCAGAGACCGCGCAAGAAAAGCAGTTGCGTTTAACACATACTACATTGATTGATGGCGATACCTATCAATTTTTTCAGCTCGTAGGTGCGAAAGTAATTTATGAAAAGGATTATGCTTCTTATGTGGCAGGAGTAGCAAATTCATCCCAAGCAAAGCAGCTTGCCGAAAAGAGCAAGGAAGTATATGGTTCATTGATACCAGGACTGGACAGCTTAGCGATCACTAAACAAGTTGACTTTCCTATTAAAGGGGCTGAGAAATTTGTTGCGACGAACAATGTTGATACGGTAGCACTGCAAACTTCTATATCTTATGCTGATGATAGATACATCGATCATGTACAACATGAGGCTGCTGTTGTAAAAGACCAGCTTCAGCGAATGACGCGTAATACAGATAAGGACGTACGGACATTTGCGGAAGCAAACTTGGCAAAAGTAACCGAATTGTTTACGCTGGCAGGAGGTAAGGAAGACGCAAGTGCCCACCACTAGAATATCATTTATAAATGCGGGAAAGGAATGTAAGGAATTACATTCCTTTTTTTATGAAAGATCGTTTCGATTTGCAAATATCTTGTGTGTTATGTATATTCGATTATCTAAAAACTTTTATAAAATAACTAACCATCATGAGACTTTTTTTTCTAAAGCGTATTTTATTGTTTTTTTTGCAGAGGTGGAATTGGCTAAAAGTGGCCTTCTATAGCATCTATTTTTTATTTCTTCAGATAAGCAATAACGGAGCTTTATCTTTTATCGATTTTGTCGTTATTACGTTTGTTTTTTTCGTTGCAATAGGAGTGATAGAGTTGTGTCAATATGCCCTGGGACTTTTATTTTCAGAAAGACGTTATATCAAAGCGAGCTTGGTACTCGGCGGAAGCTATATGATGTTGGCCGCGCTAGGCTATTATGTCATACACGGAAATGAAAATCATATGTCAACATTTATGTGGAATACCGAAGTAGAAGCTTCCTGGAGCGCCTTTTTAGGAGGGTTTAATCGCTTTTATTGGACCTTCTTTAAATATGGTATTATTCTGTTTCTGTTCAAGCAAATGCTACACTCGATAAGATCAAGAAAGGTTCCCAGAGATGATATGAATAGCGGAAAATATACTGATTTGGCTCAGGAGAACAGGACGTTGACATTGAAATCAGGCATCACAACCTATATGGTGAATATCTTTCGTATCGTATATTTAGAGGTGAAGGATGAAATTACAACCGTATATCTCATAGACGGTCCACCATTGGAGGTCAAAATGTCGTTGACTAAATTTTTTAAACAGTTACCTAAAAATCGATTTGTAAGGATACATGACAGTTGGGTGGTTGCTTTACCATATATCGCGCGAGAGACAAAAGGCTATATTTATATGAATCATTATAATGATAAGCCTTTAAAACTAGGGAAACCTGAACGCTTTTCCGAATATAAAAAATGGAAGGATAGTAATAAAATAAGTTGAAATAAAAAAAGGTTTTCAAACGGGGAGAATGAAAACCTTTAGCTAACCAATTATAAACCTAAATTATGATGCTGCAAAGGTAGTGTGTTTTTTTGATTAAAACAAATTTTTTAAAAAATATCTGTGGAAAAAATACCGTTTTCGTGAAAAGCATAACGGATGGCGTAGTCTGGAGCTGATTTCGTATCAAAACCGGTAAATAGACTAAAAGCAGGTAGTATGATTTGTTGTGTCGCTACGACAAAGCAAGGAAAGGTAATGGTTTTTTTGGTAGGCATCCATAAGCTGATACCTGGATGCACGTGCCCACTGATGGTATGCGTATCGACAACGGGCGTTGCCTGATGCGTAAAATAAATACGGTCTAAACGCCAATTTTGATGAACTTCTTGAATCCCTATTTTTTTCCATTGTTCATCTGCAAAACGATCGTGGTTTCCTTTAATTAAAATAAACTTGGTAGAAGGAAATTTGGTGATAAATTGGCGGAGTAAATCCACTTCCCTGTTAGCTCCTGCATGAATTAAATCGCCTACAATAATGACTTGTGCAACGGAGAAATACTGTATCAATTGTTCCAGACGTTGCAAATCCTGCAGTGTTACTTGTGTGGGAAGGGCAATGCCGTTTTTTCTAAAATGCGCCGCTTTACCTAAATGTAAATCAGCGAGAATAAGCGTGCTATGTTCTTTCCAAAACAATACACGTTGGTTTGTCAATGTCAATGATGTATCGGAAAAGGATATGTCTTGCGTAATAATATTCATCGTTTTTTTCTGGGAGACTTCCAATTGCTCTGCTGCAGTCTTTGAATACGGCTTGTCAGATCTTCGCTTGATAAGGATTGCCGCAAACTATCTACTTTGATAGGAAAGCTCAATGGTGTAAATCCAGTTGCAAATTTATAAATGATTTTGCTATGATGTATTCGTTCAAATGCAGCTACTAATCGTGGCTCTTCCAATTGTTGGTTGAATACTTCCGTGTACGCTTGACGCAACAGTAGGTTCTGTGGGTCATGTTCTTCCAAAACTTGAAAAATAATGCCCGAAGAAGCTTGCAAAGACTTATTGTTTTGTTGCTTTCCGTGTAAGTTTTGAACCACCATACCCGAGATGACAGCAATATCCCGAAACTTCCGCTTCGCCATTTCTGTAGCGTTAATACTGCTGATTACATCTTCCATTAAATGTTCCCGACGGAGGATTTTTTTTAGTTGAGATTCATCTAATGCGATTTCTGAATCAGAAAACAATTCGAATCCGTAATCGTTCATTGCCATGGAAAAACTTATTGGAATCAACAGACTAATGCGGTAGGCGATCAAACTCGCCATGACTTCATGTACCAACCTCCCTTCAAATGGATACATAAAAAGATGATATCCTTCTTTGGTATGGATAGACTCCACCAAAAATTCGTCTTCTGCTGGAATATGCGAATGTTCACTTTGTCGTGCGACCAAAGGATGTAAGAATTGCAGTTCTTTTTCACGGCTATCGGGATGTCTGGCACGTGCCAGTTTTTGTCGCAAGAACTGGCTTAAATTAGAACTCAACGGTAAGCGGCCGCCTAACCAACTTGGTGTAAAAGCTCGGCCTGAAGAGCTTCGAACATATGCCGTCATCTCTTTCACGCGAATAAGTTCGAGCACGCGGCCAGCTAGAACAAATTTATCACCGCTATGCAATCTCGAAATAAAATATTCCTCCACCATACCGATATAGCCTCCGGAAAGAAATTTGACCCGCATCATCGCATCGCTTACGATAACGCCCATATTCATGCGATGTAGCATAGCAATGCGTCTTTTCTCCACCACTAACATACCGTCTTCGTTAAGGGTAACTTTATGAAACTCTTCATAATTCTTGCCGATAGCGCCCCCCTGCGTGATGAAAAAGATACACCAGTCCCATTCTTCTTCGGTTATCTCCTGAAATGCGAATGTGTTTTTGATAACCGGGTAGAGGTCGTTGGCTTGAAAGCCGCCTCCTAAAGCAATGGTAACCAGAAATTGAACCAATACGTCAAACGTAAGTACCATCGGATCCCGGTTTTCGATGGTTTGTGTTTTGACAGCCTCTTTTAAGGCGGCCACTTCAATCAATTCTAACGAATGGGTGGGAACAAAATAGATTTTGGATAGTTCGTGAGGAGAATGCCCGCTACGCCCCGCACGCTGCATAAAGCGCGCGACGCCTTTACTGGAGCCAACTTGTACAACGGTATCCACGGGTTTAAAATCTACGCCCAAATCGAGGGAAGAAGTGGCCACAACAGCTTTTAGTCTTCCTTCACTCAAGGCTTCCTCTATCCATTGTCGGATATGGCTGTCAATAGAACTGTGATGTAACGCAATTTGTCCGGCAAAATCGGGATGTGCTTCCAACAACAGTTGATACCACATCTCACTTTGGCTTCTGGTATTGGTGAAAACTAATGTTGATTTACTTTCCAAAATAATAGGTACAACCTCCTCGGCTAACTTGCCACCCAAGTGTCCTGCCCAGGGCAGTACTTCCACTTCTGTCGGAAAGACAGGAATAATGGCAATCTTCTTTTTCTCACGCGCAACAATTTTTATTTTTTTCTGCGTAGTAGGTATGAGCACCTCCATGGCTTCGTCTAGATTGCCAATGGTGGCCGTGATGCCCCATATTCGAATATTTTGGTGTTGATGTTTTAGAAATCCTAACGCTAATTCTACCATCACACCACGCTTTGTTCCAAGTAATTCATGCCATTCGTCTACGGCTACGCATTGCAAAGCGTTGAAGAAACGTTGGCGGCCTTTTTGTGCCAGTAACAAATGCAGGCTTTCGGGTGTCACCAATAATACATCGGGCATCTGCCGGCTTTGCCGCTGCTTTATCTTGATGTCCGTGTCACCATTCCGCACCTCTACTACCCAGTCCAGACCAATCTCATCAATGGCTTCTTGCATGGCACGGGCTAAATCTTTTGCCAATGATCGCAACGGCGTGATCCACAATAATTTTAACCCTTTTTGATAACGGGAAGGGTTATTCATAAAATCGATCAATACCGCAAGGAAAATGGAGAAGGTTTTCCCAAATCCAGTAGGAGCGACCACCATGCCACTATATCCATTGCTGTATTTCTTCCATGCTTTTTCCTGAAAGCTAAAAGGTGTATTGCCTTTTTGCCCCATCCAGTCCGTGATAATGGTATAGCCTTCGGTATGTTGTCTGTTGTTTTTCAAATCAATGAATCATTTTTTTGATTTCTTCAATATCATCGATATCTGCAGCCGTTTTGTCTGTTCGCCACCGTGCGATTCGAGGGAAACGTAATGCCACGCCCGATTTATGTCGGTTGCTGAAAGCAATCCCTTCAAAAGCAATTTCAAATACCAGTTCGGGTTTAACGGTTCGCACCGGGCCAAACTTTTCCAGGGCATTTTTGTTGACAAAACGGCTAACCTCTTTTATTTCCTTGTCTGTTAGTCCGGAATAAGCTTTTGCAATGGTAACTAAATGCTCGCCATCCCGAACAGCAAACGTGTAATCCGTGTAATAGGCACTTCGTCGCCCGCTTCCCTTTTGGGCATAAATTAAAACAGCATCAATCGTTAACGGATCGATTTTCCATTTCCACCAATCACCTTTCTTCCGTCCGGTATGATAAAGAGACCCTTTGTGTTTTAGCATGATGCCTTCACTATTGATGGAACGGGCGTTTTCCCGAATGGCCTGTAACGCTTTCCAGTCATCAATAGTGATAACCGTAGATAACTGCAAGTGAGGAGAGGGATTAAGAAAGAATAACGATTCCAATTGTTGCCTTCTTTCCAACATACTTTTGTGTCGCCAATCTTCGTCTTCCCACTCGATGAGGTCGTAGGCGTATACCTGAATAGGAAATTCCTCCAATAACTTTTTGCTAATCGTTTTCCGGTTTAATCGTTTCTGTAACGCCGAAAAATTCATCACTTCCTGTTCTTTCACGACCAGGATTTCGCCGTCGATGACAAAATTTCCCTGCCACCGTAGCAAAATATCCCGTATTTCCGGAAACTGATCAGTAACTAACTCTTCGCCACGTGACCATATAAACACTTCTTCGCCCCGTTTGATAAACTGTCCGCGGATACCGTCCCATTTGTATTCAATTTGCCAATCTTGCACGTCACCCAGTTCATGCAATTCTTTTTCCAACGGGTAAGCCAAACAAAAAGGGTAGGGCTTGGAAAGCTGTGTATCCGTATAATAACCCTTTATGAGATTATCAAACGTCACTTCACCCATTTTCCAGTCGCCCATAACACTATGTGCCACTGCACTGGCATCCATCTGATAATGTTTCGCCAAAGCATTAATAAGTGTTTTGGACGAAACACCTAATCGGAAACTGCCGCCTAATAATTTATTAAAAATAAAGCGTTCGATGGTAGGGAGGTTATTCCAAGCTTGCAGGACAAATTCTTTTTTTTCAGCCTCGCTACTGTCTTTCAGTGTGATAATCCTATTCATCCATTCCGTTAACGTTCGATCGATGTAGTGGCGGGCTTGTGGTAAAACTAACGCAATAGTTTCACCCAAATCGCCTACAGAAGCATAAGATTCTTGGAATAACCATTCGGGAATTGCTGCCACTTCGATCGCCCATTGTTTCATCAATGCGGTATTGACATTGCGTTTCGGGCGTTTTCCTGTGAAGAGAGCGAGAAACCATAGTTTGTCATCATTATCGGCTTCATGAAGAAAACGATCGATAGCCTCCAATTTTAAATTGGTTTTGTTAGTGCTATCCAAAGCATTGATTAAGGTGGCAAAGGCTCTCATAATTTGCTTGCTTCTGTTTCTTCCATTTCTTCCTCTTCGTTTCCAAATGCTGTCGTCACCTCTTCTGCTAAAATCCCGATTTCATTCAGATATTTGGTAAAAACAGCTGTTTGTCCATGTGTTATATATATCTTTTCAGCTTCCGTCGTCTTAATAGCATCCAAAAGCCCGTGCCAATCTGCATGATCACTTATGGCAAAACCTGCATCGGCGCTCCGCCATCGGCGCGCTCCTCGTACTTGCATCCAACCCGAGCAGATAGCGTTTGCCATATGGGGTATTTTATGGATTATTTTGGAGTCCGCCAAGGCAGGTGGAACAATGACAATACCCTTATCTACATGCTTGATATCTTCCTGGAAATTGATAATATGATAGGCCGGGAGTTTAACACCCGCACTTTCATAAGCTTCATTGAGTTTACCAATGGAATAATGTACATGTAAAGGAGAGATTCCTGCAAGTGCTTTCATGATACGTTGGGCTTTACCCAGCGAATAACCAATAAAAACAGATGTTTTGCTGTTTGCTTGGTTCTGTAAGACCCAATTTTGCATTTGTTGATTTTGTTGTTCCACCGACAACCAATTATAGATGGGCAATCCGAAAGTGCTTTCGGATACAAATTCATGGCATTTGATAGGTTCGAAAGGGGTAGACAGACCATCGTTTTGTATTTTATAATCTCCAGAAACAACAGCTACTTTACCTTTATATTCCATTCTGATTTGAGCAGAACCTACAATATGCCCAGCCGGATGTAACGATACCTTGACGTCATTGATATAAAGCGATTCGTTATAGGAAACACCTTGTACAGCAATATCTTTCCCAATACGACTTTTTAATATGGGTACTGTAAAATGATGGCATAAGTACTTTTTCATACCCCAATGTGCGTGATCGGCATGACCATGGGTTACTACAGCAAAGTCTACCGGTTGCCATGGATCGATGTAGAATTTGCCCGGTATACAATAGATACCTTCCTTTCTAAATAGTAGCATATTAATAAATAACCAATTTTTTGCCGTTATGTTTTGGCTAAAAAAATTAGTATTTTTGTTTTGTTATGCAGCGGATTGAAGAAAAACTAAAGATATTGGCAGATGCGGCCAAATACGACGTGAGCTGTAGCTCCAGCGGTAGTACGAGAAAGAATAGGGATGGAATCGGTGATGCTTCGGCATCGGGTATCTGTCATACCTATACCGAAGACGGACGTTGTGTTTCCTTGCTAAAGATTCTATTGACCAATCATTGTATCTATGATTGTGCTTTTTGTGTCAGTCGTAAAAGCAACGATGTGAAAAGAGCCGCCTTTACCGTGGAAGAAGTCGTAGATCTTACGATGAATTTTTATCGGCGAAACTATATTGAAGGACTTTTTCTAAGTTCCGGTATCTTCAAAAATGCGGATTTTACGATGGAGCGTATGTTGCGTATTGTGAAAAAGTTGCGACAGGAAGAGCGATATAACGGCTATATTCATCTCAAAACAATTCCCGGTGCGAGTGAGGAAATGGTTAAGGAAGCCGGGTTATATGTAGATCGAATGAGTATCAACTTGGAATTACCAACCGAAGCCGGACTTAAGTTAGTGGCCCCGGAGAAAGACCATGAGTCGGTAAGAAAACCTTTGGCGTTTGTAAATGAACAGATGAAATCTTTTAAGGAAGAAAAGAAACTCATAAAACATACACCGATTTTTGTGCCCGCCGGTCAAAGTACACAAATGGTGATCGGTGCAACGCCCGAAAATGACTTTGAAATCATGCAGGTTGCCAATGACTTCTATAAGAATTATAATCTGAAACGAGTCTATTACAGTGGTTATATTCCTATAAATAATGGCAATTCGTTGTTACCCCAAATTGGATCAGCTCCACCTTTGGTTCGTGAAAACCGGCTGTACCAAACCGATTGGTTATTGCGTTTCTACGGTTTTCAACTCGACGAAATCTTAAATCCGCAGCATATACATCTGGATCTGGATATAGATCCTAAATTAAGCTGGGCATTACGTAATCCTCATTTCTTTCCGGTGGATGTGAATGCTGCTGATTTTAATGCCATCATTCGTATACCTGGAATCGGCCGGCAGTCGGCATTAAAGATCATACAGGCCCGAAAATTTGGAAGGTTGCATGCCTACCAACTGCAAAAAATTGGTATTGCCTATAATCGGGCAAAATATTTTTTGCGTTGTGCAGACTCTCCTTTTATGCTGGGGCACCCCAGCATGGAGTATGTTCGAATAGCTATTTTAAACGCCGGTAACCAGAAGAGTCGGCAACAGGTTTCCGCAGGACAATTAACGTTATTTTAATATGTACTATTTGTTTGACGGAACATATTTGGGTTTTTTATGCTGTGTATTTGAAAGCTTCGAGAGAAAGGAGGCAACTGTTGTTCCGATTACGTCTGAGGATCATCAAATAGATCTCTTTAAAGACAGGAGAACCATCGTAACAGATAATGCGAAAGCATTACGTGTCCAGAAGGGGGTGCAGGAACGTATCGGGAATGCAGAAGCGATGGATTTTTATCGGGCATTTCTTTCGGAAGATCGGAAGGCTTGGCAGGCGTCTTTTTTTATCTTACATCAAATCTTTACCGGTCGGACAGCTATACGACAACATTATGGCAATGACCATGTGCTATATTTTTCGCAGATACTAAAAAAGGTAAGCCGCGAACGTCATCGTATGAAAGCGTTTATCCGTTTTAGTAAAAGTTCGGATGGCTTGTTCTTTGCGCTGGTCGAACCGGATTTTAACGTATTGCCTTTAATTTCGGACTTTTTCCGAAAGCGATATGCGGATATGCCCTGGCTCATTTATGATATGAAACGAAAGTATGGCTTGCTATTCGATACGCGGCAGGTAGGAGAGGTACAGCTTAGCCCAGAAGAAGTACAAGATACCACGATGCCTTCAGTTGCTATTGCAATGGACGAACGTGATGAACTTTTCCAGCGCCTTTGGAAACAATATTATACCAGCACCAATATTGAAGCACGAAAAAACATGAAGTTACATCTCCAACATGTTCCTAGACGATACTGGAAGTATCTCGTGGAGAAGAAATAACGGCTAGTCTACGATAAACGCACTATTGCACATGGGATGGTACTTTGACCTCGTCTCCTATAATAAGATTATGAAATACAATGTTTTCGGCATTGGTGAAACTGACCGCTGTCTTGGCCGTATCTATCTGAACATTTGAGAAGTATATGTCGCTCACCTTTTTGGTTGGATAGCCTTGAATCACCAAAGCCGCGTTGTGCACTTTGTTACAGCGCAGGCTGTCGACAAAAATATTCCGTATATCCGTTTCATGACCTGATCCCTCGCCGTGATAATAGGATGTGATGAAGAAACAATCTTCTACCTCGCCAAATTCGACGTTATTGACATAAATGTCACGGATAAAACCGCCCCGGTCGGGGTTTGATTTCAGATAGATACCACGTTTGCAATATCCGCCAAACGTACAATCTTCTACAAAGACATTTTGTACCCCGGCCGACATTTCGCTTCCGATGACGACGCCGTGTAAACCTTTAAACCGACAATTACGGATGATAATGTTTTCAGAAGTAATGCCGGTTTTTCGACCTTCATGGTCTCGACCGGCTTTGATAGCCACATTGTCGTCTGCATTATTAAAATCGATATCTTCAATCAAAATATTCTTCGAATACTCCGGATCGAATCCATCATTATTTTTATTGAAAGCATCAAACTTGACTCTTCTCGCTGTGATATTTTCTGACTTTAATAAATGGACACACCAAAATGGTGAGTTGGCCAAGGTAACGTCCTCTATCAAGATGTTTTTACATTCGAAAAACTGTACGAGATGAGGTCTTAAATAGTGTCCGGAGCCAAATATGCGCTCTTCTATTGGTGTGTCTTCATGGTTCATCTTTCGACTTAGCGTTTGACTTGGTTTTTGCTTTGCATGCCACGTGCTGAAGGTATCTTTTGCGTTTCCATCAATTATACCTTCGCCAATGATCGCAACATTTTCCGCTTGATAGGCATAAATAAATGGACTGTAATTATACAGAAATGTTCCTTCCCAACTCGTCAATACGGCAGGTAGATAGTCTTCTGGATTGGAACCAAAAACTAATTTTGCTCCTTTTTGTAAATCGAGTGTAACGTTGCTGATTAAATGTATAGGGCCGTTTACCAGATAGATACCAGGAGAAACAACAATTCTTCCACCACCTAATGCGTTGCATTTTTGTAGCGCCTTGTCAAAAGCAGGTTTATTATCGGTCAATGAATCACCTAATGCTCCAAAATCTTTTATATTAATCAAATTGGTGGAAAGAGAAGGAGCGGTAATGAGGCTTAGAATTTGATCTCGCTTTTGTATCCTTGATTGATTTTCTGTTGCGCTGTTATTACAGGAAGAAATAATCAGCAAAATTAAGGTGAAAAAAGAAAGATTTTTGAACATAGCCATTGGATTTATTTAAAACTGCTAGGCCAAAAATAGCATTTCTCATTTGTTTATTGATAAATGGTAGCGGTTAAAATTTGTGTCGTTGATTATACATGGTATTTATAAAAAATATAACCCCTCCTAAAAATAGCACCGCACCGGTAATAATAATAACCGGTCCAAGAGGATCATGAATATAGATCCAAGCCAACCGCATACATATACCACCGATAAGGATGGCCACACCTGCGAAGATCAGTTTTTTATTTCTTTTTATAGGATGTCCGTGTCGTTTCATGTTATAAAAGAACAATACAGAATACAAATTGTTGCTAGATTAATCTTCCATACAGACGGGGTTTATGAAGTTTTTTTTAAACTTTTAGGAAATCAGGTCGTTTACTACATGTAGGTCTTTATGTTTATAGTGTATGACAAAGAACAAAGAAAATGTTTTTAAATCCCACTTTGCTATTTTAAAGAATACGGTGTTGGGATTTACAAATGAAGATAGCCTGAAGTATAGTGCGTCATTAGCGTATTATACCGTCTTTTCATTAGGGCCCATTTTGGTATTGATGATTTCACTTGCTGGAATTTTCTTAGGTGAAGAAGCGATCCAAGGAAAGGTTTTTGAAGAACTACGTGGCTTTGTGGGCGCAAGTGCGGCCAGCCAGATTCAAGAAGTTATCCGAAATTTATCCCTGTCAGGAAAGTCCAATGTAGCCTTGGTGGTAAGTGCCGCGACACTGCTGTTGGGAGCAACCACGGTCTTTGGAGATATCCAAAACTCTATTAACAAAATCTGGCATGTACGTCCGAAGGTAAAGAAGGGATGGCTCAAAATCCTCAAAGATAGATTGTTGTCTTCTTCATTGGTTATTGGTCTTGGTTTCTTGTTAGTGGTAACATTAATCATAAATGGGACGATTTTGGCGTTTACAGACCGCTTACAACAGTTTTTTCCAGATGCTACGGTGTTCTTGTTTAGTGGGCTCAATTTCTTTTTGTCTTTTTGTGTCATCTTTATTTTATTTGCCGTGATTTTCAAAGTATTACCCGATGTAAATATACAGTGGCGTACGGTAAGGTCGGGAGCACTGTTTACCGCACTACTTTTTGTGGTTGGCCGCTATTTGATTGGTATCTATATTGAAAGTTCTGATACGGAATCGACATACGGTGCCGCGAGTTCCATTGTACTGATTTTACTTTGGGTTTATTACACGGCAGCTATTTTATATTTAGGGGCCATCTACACCCGGGAATATGCCACATATAAAGGCGTCCCGATAGAACCCTCTGAATTTGCTGTACATATAGAGGTGAAAGAAATGGAACGTGAAGTGGGTGAAATACCACCAGCACCTTTAACAGCAGACGACAAGGCCATGGAAACGAAAAAGTAAGTTTACGGTGAAAAACGAATCGCGATACGGACTACTTTTTATTTAGGAAAGAAAATTATACGATTATGCAAGATTCAAAAAAACAAAAATCCGAAAAACAGGAGGGCAAAGATTTACCAGGATATCCTCATTATCCCGAAAACGAAGACATCTTTGAACAGGAAGAGCGAATTTTGAGTGATCGCGTGGAACAGGAAGAAGAGGAGAGGAATCGCTCATTGGATGAGGGGTTAGATGTACCCGGATCGGAATTAGATGACGATGAAGAGGAAATAGGCTCAGAAGACGAGGAAAATAATTACTATAGTTTGGGCGGAGATAATCATGAAGATTTAGAGCAGAGTGAAGATTTTTAATATCTCTCCTTTGTCATTTGTTTAGATGAATTACGATGCAAACCAAAAGAGAGAATAGTTTTTTTCTAAATAATGCTTACCTTTGCACCATCAATTCAAGCTATGAGTGACGCGATAAAACATGAGTGCGGAATAGCACTCGTTCGATTACTAAAACCCCTGTCTTATTATCAAGAAAAATATGGTACGCCCTATTATGGTGTCAATAAAATGTATCTCCTTATGGAGAAACAACATAATCGAGGCCAAGATGGAGCGGGTATAGCCACTATTAAATTTGATGTAAAACCCGGCCATCGATATATTTCCCGGTACCGCGCTATGGGATCATCTGCCGTAGCGGATATTTTTGAATATATACAAAAGAAATTCGCTGCGGTAAATAAGGCATATCCCGTAGAGTCCAAGGATACAAAATGGCTCAAGCAGCATGTCAGTTTTACTGGAGAGGTTCTTTTAGGGCATTTACGTTATGGGACGCATGGTAAAAATAGCATAGAAAGTTGTCACCCCTTTCTCCGGCAGAATAACTGGATGACCCGTAATTTGGTTGTCGCGGGGAACTTCAATATGACAAATGTTGATGAACTGTTGCAACAATTATACGAGTTAGGCCAGCATCCCAAGGAACAGGCAGATACGGTTACCGTCTTAGAAAAAATAGGTCACTTTTTGGATGACGAGAATCAAGAACTATTTGACAAGTTTAAAGAAGAGGGGTATTCCAATATTGAGATAAGCGCATTGATTGCCAAAAATCTGGATGTCGCAAAAATATTGACACGTTCGGCAAAGACATGGGACGGTGGATATACTATCGCCGGAATTTTTGGACATGGTGATGCTTTTGTCATGCGTGACCCTGCAGGAATACGACCTGCATTTTATTATCAAGACGACGAAGTCTTGGTTGTTGCTTCGGAACGTCCGGTTATTCAAACGGCTTTCAATATACCATTAGAGGCCGTTAAAGAAATTAAGCCCGGACATGCCTTGATAGCGAAAAAAGATGGAACGATTACGGAAGAAATGTTCCGTCAGCCTGTCGTGCAGAAATCATGTTCTTTTGAACGTATTTATTTCTCCAGGGGTTCGGATGCCGATATCTACAAAGAACGCAAAGAGTTGGGACGTTTGTTGTGTCCACAGGTACTAAAAGCGGTAGACAACGACATCAAGAATACGGTATTCTCATTTATTCCAAATACAGCAGAAGTGTCGTATTACGGCATGATGGAAGGAATAAATACCTACGTACGAAATTATCAGAAAGACGTTTTGTTGAATCGTGCGGATAAGATTTCAGACGCAGAACTGGAAGAAATGATTAATATTACACCACGTTTCGAGAAATTGAATGTCAAAGATGCCAAGCTTCGGACATTTATTACACAGGATGCCGATCGCACCGATATGGTTCAGCATGTATATGATACGACTTATGGTATCGTAAAGGACGATGTAGATACTATCGTTGCTATTGATGATTCCATTGTACGTGGCACCACACTTAAACAAAGTATCCTAACCATATTAGATCGATTGCATCCAAAGAAAATCGTTATCGTTTCCTCTGCTCCTCAAATTCGATATCCGGATTGTTATGGTATTGATATGTCAAGAATGGGAGAATTTGTAGCGTTTGAGGCAGCAATTAATCTATTAAAGAGTAATGGATTAGCGCATGTTATTGATGAAGTCTATCAGAAGTGTGTAGCATCGCTTACGATGCCAAAAGATAAGGTGGAGAATTATGTGAAGGCCGTCTATGAACCTTTCTCAGATGAAGAAATTTCAGCGGAAATTGCGCGCATTATTCGTCCCCATCATTTGGAAGCTGAATTGGAAGTCGTTTACCAGACTTTGGATAACTTACATACCGCTTGTCCAATGCATTTGGGCGATTGGTATTTTTCGGGCGATTATCCTACCCCCGGGGGGAATAAAGTGGTTAACAGAGCCTTTATGAATTGGATAGAAGGTAAAAATGTACGTGCTTATTTTAGCAGTTAATGTACAAGTTTTAATTTTATTTTTTCAAAATTGACTTTATTTCATATCTTTGCAACTTATTGAAATATTAACAAATTATATTAAACAACAATGTACGCAATAGTAAATATAGCAGGACAGCAATTTAAGGTTGCAAAAGACCAGTATCTTTTTGTGCACCGTTTACAAGGAGATGAGGGCGCTAGTATTGAATTTGACAATGTATTGTTAGCAGAAGATGCTGGTAAATTCACCGTAGGTACACCTACGATCGAAGGAGCAAAAGTTTCGGCTACGATTTTGTCTCATTTAAAAGGTGATAAAGTTATAGTTTTCAAAAAGAAACGTCGTAAAGGCTATAAAAAGAAAAACGGTCACCGTCAGCAATTTACCAAAATTCAAATTACAGGAATTAGCCTGTAAAGGATAAGATATATATCCAAAAAAGCGAGGCAGCTTTTGGTTTAGAAAAAAAAGTTTTTAATCTGACTTTACGTCATAAATTAAGATAAAAATGGCACACAAAAAAGGTGCGGGTAGTTCCAAGAACGGCCGTGAGTCACATAGTAAGAGATTAGGCGTTAAAATTTTCGGCGGGCAACAAGCTATCGCTGGTAACATTATCGTTCGTCAGCGCGGAACGAAGCATAATCCAGATAAAAATGTTGGTATGGGTAAAGATCATACATTGCATGCTTTGGTTGATGGTACCGTTGTTTTCCGTAAAAAAGCAAACAATAAATCTTATGTGTCTGTAATCCCTGCAGAGCAAACAAACTAGAGTTTTTATTGTAGACAAACGTCAAGAAAACTTGAAGGCCGCTGTATATTCCATACAGCGGCCTTTTGTGTATTCGACTATCCTATCGTTCTTTCTAACAAAAGAAGAGACACATTTTGTGTGTCTCTTCTTTTGTTCTCCCTTACAGGCTGATACTATATAATCAACATAGCATCACCATAGGAATAAAATTTATATTTTTCTTTTACAGCTACCTCGTATGCATTCATTACGTTTTCGTATCCTCCAAATGCAGCTATCATCACTAAAAGAGTGGATTCTGGTGTATGAAAGTTTGTTATCATGGAATTGGCAATACTGAATTCATAGGGCGGGTAAATAAACTTACTCGTCCAGTCGTTTGCCGGTTTTAAATGTTTGTCTGCAGATACTGCAGATTCAATTGCACGCATGGATGTTGTGCCGACAGAACAGATACGTCTCTTTTCATCGATACCTTTGTTTACAGTACGCGCAGCATCTTCATTAATAATAAATTGCTCCGAGTCCATTTTGTGTTTGGTAAGATCTTCTACCTCTACTGTACGGAATGTTCCTAGTCCAACATGTAGTGTCACCTCGGCAAATTCGATGCCCTTTAATTCTAATCGTTTCATCAACTCGCGAGAGAAGTGGAGTCCGGCAGTAGGTGCCGCAACTGCTCCCTCGTTTTTCGCATATATTGTTTGATAACGAAACTTGTCTTCTGGGGTAGCTTTACGTTTTATATATTTGGGAAGAGGTGTTTCTCCCAAAATCTCAATATTACGACGGAACTCATCGTCGGTGCCGTCAAAAAGAAACCGGATGGTGCGCCCACGAGAGGTGGTGTTGTCCACGACTTCAGCTACCAATAGATCTTCCTCCCCAAAATATAGTTTGTTGCCCACGCGGATTTTACGTGCTGGGTCAACCAGTACATCCCATAAGCGGAGTTCTTTGTTTAATTCTCTTAACAAGAATACTTCGATTGTTGCGCCGGTTTTTTCCTTATTACCATACATACGAGCCGGAAACACCTTCGTGTTGTTTAGGATCATGACGTCTTTATCATCGAAATAATCCAATACGTCTTTGAAAATTTTGTGTTCTATCTTTCCCGAATCACGATGCAAAACCATTAAACGCGATTCGTCACGCTGTTCCGATGGCTCGGTTGCCAACAATGATTCTGGTAAATTGAATTTAAACTGTGATAATTTCATCTAATTATTTTTCTTTTATCTGCTGATGAGAGCTCTCTCGACGATGTCGGGATCGGTTTCATCTATTTTTTTATCTGTCGATGAAGCCTCCATGTAAATAATGATCACTTTCGTGGCCGGTTTTATTTAATCTCGGTTCATTCTTCCGATATATTTTGTTCCGTCGAAACCATAACACTTAAGTACAGCTTAGGTTTCAAAAATGCTTACAAAGTTAAGCATAATAAATGAAAAAAAATATTTACTTTTATCCTGCGTATGTTTTTGATCGTTACACTCATTAAAGAAAGCTTTTTGTTTGCATTATCGGCGTTGCGTGATAACCGTACACGTACATTATTGTCATTATTAGGTGTAACCATTGGAATCATGACGATTATCAGCGTTTTTTCGGCCGTCGACACTTTAAGAAACAATCTAGAGGAATCTGTTCGAAAAATAGGAAGTCGTACGCTATACGTTGAAAAATGGCCTTGGGGTGGTGGTGGTGAGTATCCTTGGTGGAAATACGTTAATCGCCCGGAACCGAAATATGCCGATTTTGAGGCGGTGAAAAATAGAATGACCACGGCAGAAGAGGTTGGCTATACTATTAATATTCCTAATTCAACAGCCAAGTACGGGAATAATTCGGCTTCCAATATTAATGTGACGGCGGTGACACATGAGATGTATTCAATTAGAAATCTCGAAGTAGTGGATGGACGCTATTTTACAGAGCAGGAATCGAGGGCAGGAAGCCATAGTGTAATTTTAGGCGCTACGATAGCGGAAGGACTATTTCCCCATACAACGCCTGTTGGTAAATACGTTACCTTGTTGGGACGGAAGATGCAGGTAATTGGTGTATTAAAGAAGGAAGGCTCGGGTGTTCTTATTAATGTCTCTAATGACGAAGTAGCTTATATACCGTTCACATTGGCTCGTAATCTGGTGAATTACGAACACTATGGTCCCAGTATAGCGATTGAGGTTAAGCGACAATATTCACTAGACGAGGCTGAAAGTGAGCTTATTGGCATTATGCGATCTGCACGTCGTCTGCCTCCTCAACGTGAAGACAATTTCTCCGTTAATCAAACAACCCTTATTACTGCTCAACTCGACCAGATGTTTGGTATTATTAACCTTGCTGGGTTTTTCATTGGCATCTTTTCCATCCTCGTTGGGGGATTTGGAATCGCCAATATTATGTTCGTTAGTGTAAAAGAACGTACGAATCTTATCGGTATACAAAAAGCGTTGGGTGCGAAGCAGTTTTTTATCTTATCTCAATTCTTAATAGAAAGTATTCTACTCTGTCTTATAGGTGGAGGAATTGGACTGTTGATTGTTTACGGTCTCGCGGCTTTGGCGGGAGCATTGACGGGGGTGGTTATTATTGTTAGTTTAAAAATGGTCATCCTGACCACTGTGCTGTCTACGCTTATTGGATTGATAGCGGGTATTGTGCCTGCTATCCAAGCTGCCAAACTTGATCCTGTAGAGGCTATACGTAGCAAATAATCCAGCGATGAAAATATTACTTTCCGGTCTTTACTTCGCCGGGGGAGATACCGTAATATTTCTTAAAAGCACTGCTAAAATTATTCTGATGTCCGTACCCTGTCCGTATGGCTACTTCGTATACCGATATTTTTTCTTTCAAAAGCAAGATTCGGGCTTTTTCCATGCGGATCCGCGTAAGATAATCGTGTAGCGTTATCGAAAAATATTCTTTAAAATCCTTTCTTAACTTGCTTTCACTCATGAAGACTTCTTGAGCTAATTCTTTTTGATTGGGTGGATTAGCCATCCGTTGTTCGAGTATCTGTCGGACCAGTTCCAGGCGTTCTATATCGTCGTTACCAAACATCGTATCGTTCTGTCCTGATTTTTCATTGTACTGCTCAAATTGGTACATCAAGAGTTCGACAATACGCGATTCAGTATGCAACCTTCTGATCTCTCCGGTTTTCTTCGAATCGACCAGCTCCGCGATGGTATGTTGCATTTCGTATGTCGCCATCAGATCTTCCTCCGAAAACGAAACATATTGTCCTTTTTCGATCTCGTGCATAAAATGTTCGTGGAGCAGAGAGTCTCTTTTTATGAGATTGAGGTAGTATTTCTTTGATATCACCGCAATAAAATAACTGTATTCAATACCTTCTTTTACTTCATGTGCGGTTTTGACGGAAGGAATATATCGGATATTATGCCGACTCATTCCGTAGGGTAATTTGCTGTTGGCAGATTTAAAAAAAACGAATTGGCTGGTGATCGCTTCTCCTTCAATATCAATATGGATATGCATCGCACGATCGGATAACATCTTGGTATGAAGAATAAACAAGCCACTGGTAGACAAACGAAAAATCTCCATGTGAATCGATTCATCTTCTATCGTGGAACGATGTTCTGCCAACGGTCTGTCCGGATTATAATCATCAGGAACTTCCTCGCTGAAAAGCCATTCGTCTAATTCTACTATTTTACTTTTTATAAGCATAAGGAAAGTTCTCTACGAGATTGATGGATTAAAGATATGTATTTTTTGTCAATTATTTAAATTGATTCTAAATAATATTCGTAACCAATTGACCGTCCAATGTCATCTCTTCCAATTTTACATAAGGGCGAAGTGTTTTAGGGTTCATTTCTACCTGTGCTTCCACTGAAAAAACCGTATAAATATTTTTGGCATTCAATACTTCCATAGGCGTCCCATCGAACAGTTTACGTCCATGTTTCAACATAATAATCCGGTCCGCATAGTTTGCTGCGAAATTAAGGTCATGTAAAACCAACACGACCATATAGCCTCGTCGGGAAAGTGCTTTTGCAATCGCAAGCACCTTTTGTTGATAGTGCATATCCAGGGCAGAAATAGGTTCATCAAGCAGCAATAGACTATCGGGGTTATCCCATATCTGTGCAAGCACACGTGCCAATTGTACCCGTTGCTGTTCACCGCCGGATAGGCTCATATAAACCCGATCGGAAAAATCCGAGATCCCACAAAGTTCCATCACTTCGTCTACAATAGTATAGTCTTGTGGTTGTGCCACAGCATCAAAATGTGGGTAACGCCCCATGAAGACGATCTCTCGGACTTTAAACGCGAGTGAAACTTGCTGTTGTTGTGTGAGCAATGCCCGACACCTGGCCAGTGTTCGCTGATCATACTCGTCGAGCGGCTGCCGATTTAAGCTAATAAAGCCCGAACTCGGTTTCTGATCGCACGCTAACAAACGCATTAACGTTGATTTTCCGGCTCCATTGGATCCAAGCAAAACGACCATTTCTCCCTTTCGCACTTGTAAGGAGACATCTTTTAGCAGCTTTCTGCCTTTGACGTCGTAATTCAGTTTCTCTACCCGTAACATTGTTCTTTTTAACTCCGTAATTTTGACTTCTAACGACTACTTCTCTTTTATTAAAATATACAGGAACACCGGCGTTCCGAGCAAAGCGGTGATGACACCGATCGGCAGTTCTATCGGTGCGGCTAAGGTACGGGACAATACATCTGCCAATGTCAGTACCATGGCTCCCATTACCGTCGATGCCATCAACACATAGCGGTTGTCCGCTCCTCCCAGAAGACGCACTGTGTGCGGCACCAATAAGCCCACAAAACCGATAATACCCGATACCGCTACCGAAGCCCCCACGGCAAGGGTGCCCAATGTCACGACCCACAACTTTACTCTGTCCGTTTGCATGCCCAGTAAATCGGCCTGCATCTCGCCAAGTGCAAATGCATTTAGCGCTTTCCCGAAGAAAAGTGTGCAGAACATAGGTATCAAAATAAAGGGGGCTACTGCTGTGACGTTCTCCCATGTTGCGCCTCCCAAATTACCCAACATCCAAAACGTAATCGTACGGAGTTGCTGCTCCGTTGCCATATACGTCATCAGCCCCGTTATCGCACCTGCCAGTCCGTTGATCGCGATACCGGCTAGCAGCATAGTTGTTACCTGTGGACGCCCCTCTTTTAGCGATATACGGTACACGATAAAGGCGGTTAGACCTGCGCCTATGAAAGCCCCTAAAATCAACAGATAATGACCTAGCAGCTGAGATAGCCCGACAAATAGCAAGCTTTCAAAAGCAATCACCAATACCGCGAATAACGAAGCACCGGACGAAATGCCGATCAATCCTGGATCCGCCAGAGGATTCCGAAAGATTCCCTGAATGCCCGCCCCCGAGACACCCAACGCTGCGCCGACCAGCAGACCTAACAGTACACGCGGCATACGCACCACAAAAAGCACGTTGTCGTCCAATGCTTTCTCGGTTGGCAGATTCGAAAGCCCTATTTTATGCATCAATAATCCCCAGACATCGCCTACCGGAATATGATAGGCACCCAGGCCTAAGGAGAACGTAGCCACCACAACCAGGGATACGGTCAACACCACGATAATAATCCGTTGTTTTACTGACACGATGTTTAATGCGTTGTTAAGGCCATCAATTCCCGATGCAGTAATCCTACCGCTTCTGGTAAACGGGTACTGAAGTTGACCAATAGGGAGGGATTCATGACGAGGATGTGCTCCCGTTTTCCTGCATTGGTCAGCCGCATACCCGGCATTTTCAGGATGGCCTTTTTCCCGCCAAGGCTGCTTACCCCAAAATCAAACATCAGAATGATGTCCGGGTTTGCATTTACCAATGCTTCTGTCGTGTACGGTTTGAAATCGGCAAATTCCTGAACGGCATTCCTCCCGCCAGATAGTTCGATTAAGGCATCAAGACTACTGCCTTTTCCCGAAACGCTCATGGCTCCTGCACCTCTGGCATAGATAAAAAGTACTTTAGGCTTATTTTTTCCGACGGTTTGTTCCTGCACCAGTGTATTCACCCGTTGCATCGCTGTCTTCGTCCGATAAACAACGGCTTTCCCTTCTTCGGGAACGTCCAGTGCATTGGCAATTTCTTGAATAAACCGATATGCCCCTTTTTCGGAAAACATTTGACGTAAGGCGATGAACGTGATACCAGACTGCCGTAAATGTTGTACCACCGCAGCGGGGACGTCTTTTTCAGGTGCCAATACAATGTCAGGTTGGAACGCCATAATGCCTTCGGCGGATACCGATCGATTCTGACTAACCCGAGGCAAGTCAGCCGCAGCCTGGGGTGATATACTCGTTACGTCTGTAGCTACAATATGACTACCCAATCCCAGTGCGAATACGGTTTCTGTTATCGCACTGCTCAGTGTAACGATACGTTGCTCCGCTGCCAAACTCCACTGAGCACTGATTATACAAGCTAATAAAATCATGCACCGGAACCCCCGATGCATATTGGTTTTGTGAGTCTTTTGCTTCATTTTAAATCTATATCATCTAATCAGAATCTGATTTTAAAATACAAAGCAAGCTAATAATCAATCTAAATACAAATTAAAATATGTTTTCGACTTAATTAAAATCATATTTAATATCTGTTTTAATTGATTGTTTTACAGTTTGTTATATTTTATTTTTGGCTATTGTGTCATCTAAAAAAAACGGATTACATACATTAATTGACAGATTTCATACAGAAAAATCCAATTTGAATACCGTTTTTTGCAGTCTATTTAGAATGAATACAAATAATTGACTGTCGTGTACCGAGATCGTAAAAAAGAAATGTTCATGCTGTTTATACTTTGGCTTCCCGTCCTGTCATTCGCACAGGAACGTCTGCTGAAAGGCTATGTTGTAGATTCGGTGGAGCGGCCTATTGTACACGCAACGGTGACACTACTTCCCGATAATCAGGTGTATCATACTGATGATACCGGCTATTTTGAATTTTCGAAGTTATATGAAGGCACTTATCAATTGGAAGTTCATCATGTAGGGTATGTGCAGCGGCACGTAGCGGTTGATCTCGGTGGAATAGACACCACACTTCATGTAAGTTTACATACCGTGGGCAGACACATTGAACAGGTGAGGGTAGAGGGTAAAGTAACCGCCGTGGATAACCTGGTGAATGCAGAAAATGCAGCGATGCCGATCAAGGTCATTACCCGGCGTGAAATCGAATTGATGGGGAGTCGTCGACTGGATGAAGTGATGAAAGAGCAGACCGGCGTAGCGGTGGTCAATGATATTTCGGGAGGATCAAGGGCCGTTGGCGTGCAGATTCAAGGTTTTAGCAGCAATTACGTCATGGTACTCATCGACGGGCAGCCGATGCTGGGGCGTAATAACGGTAATTTCGATCTCTCCCGTATCTCTGTTACTAATATTGAGCGCATTGAAATTATTAAAGGAGCTTCCTCCTGTCTGTATGGTAGCGATGCCTTGGGAGGCGCCATCAATATCATTACCCGTCACGGTGCCGTGATGCCACAGGCGCAGGCTTCCCTGTTGTACGGAACCCTGAATACGGTGGACGCTACGTTGGAAGGCGAGATACCTTTTGCGAACCAACGTGGCTCGGTGGTGGTCTCGGGAAACTATTACCGTACGGATGGCTTCAATACCGACGATCGCTACCTTAGTGGTGGAAGCACCACTTTTCCACCCTATGAAAACCTGAGTTTTCAAGGGCGGATGCGTTATCGTGCGACCAAAAACGGTACTATCGGATTGACAGCACGCTATGCCGCACGAAACTCCAAGATGTACAATGCGTGGTCGGAAGAGCTCACCCTCGAAGATGGGCAAAAAGATCAGGATGTCAATATCGGATTAAGTTATGATCACCATTTTGCCCATGGCCTGCGTAGTATGACACGCTATTACCTTACCCGTTTTGATACAAAGTTGTATGCCCAGTGGCTCCGGCAGGGAGTGCTGGCCGGTGAAGAAGAATTCGGGCAGTATAACCATCGCATTGAGCAACAGTTTGCATACAGCCCTTCCAACCATGTCAAGTTTACGGGCGGACTTGGAGGGAGTATCGAGGTGATGGACAACCAGGATCTGGATGACAAACGCTCGCTTCAGACGGCTTTCGTTTATCTGCAAACCGAGTGGCGACCGATCGACCGGATGCTGGCTACCCTAGGGCTACGCTATGATCACACCAACAGTTATCGGGGACGGGTTAGCCCGAGTTTGGGGCTACACTATCATCTCAGCGAAAGTCTATTGCTGAAGGCAGGAACTGGGGCTGGCTTTAAAGCACCGGATTACAAAATGCGTTATCAGGTTTTCTTTAATCCATCTGCAAATTACCTCGTTGTGGGGAACGATCGTCTCGAAGACGTTATTAACGGACTGGATGCCGCGGGCGAACTTAGCTATAAAAACAGTTATATGATTAACCTGTTGTCAGGTAACCTACAGGCAGAAAAAAGTTGGTCAAACAACATCGGATTGACCTGGAGTCCCTCGTCGAAGTTACAGACGGAAGCATCCGTATTCTACCATCGCATCAACAACCAGATTAATTCGATTAATGTTGGAACAGGAACAACCGTTTCACAAATCTATACGTATCGTAATTTACCGAAGGTTGTCAATAAAGGAGCAGAGTTCTCTATTAGCTACCAAGCGACGCCAGACCTGCAGTTGTCGATCGGTTACCAATACCTCATTGCTAAGGACCTTGGTGTGTTGGATAGCATCCGCGCAGGAAGTTACCCATATAATCAATATAACAACGCCCGAACCGGTGAATACCGTAAAAGTAAGCCATCCGACTATTGGGGAATTGAAGAACGGTCGCGCCATATGGCGAATCTCAAATTACTATATGAATACCGCCCGTGGCAGACTAGCGTAAACGTGCGTGCAAATATCCGTGGTAAATACCCTTTCCAGGAAACCAACGGCAACCAGTTTATAGACGATGGTGATAAATTCGTGCCGGAGCATACGCTACTGAATGTGACGATTGAAAAAAAACTATGGAATAGAAGGCTTACCCTTAAGCTTATTGCGGATAATGTGTTGGGTTTTACCAGCCGCTACATGCTCGGTCAGCCCGGAAGGGTCATCTTGGGTGGGTTTAGCTACCGGATCATGAAGGAGTGAGAGGTGTTGTTATGTTCTTTTTGTAAAAGGCGTGCATAATGAAGGGGGAAGAGCTTACAGCCTACGGTTTATCACCTACAGCAATGATAAAAAAATAATGAATTGAAAACAATGAAAATATACCTAGATGAAATATGGCCCATATTGGCCAGTCGAAGAGTACGGTGGACGTATATCGGTTGCTTCCTGCTGTTATTAGTTTCTTGCGGTAAGGATGAAGACTGGCGACCGTTTTATGAAGACGGCAAAAGTACCGTGATCTATGATCTTGCCGGCGACACTGACGCATCGATGGGAGACGGAGCCGAAGGAAAGGAAAAACGCAATTTTAATATCTTCCTCTTCCGCTTCAAAGACAAACGGCAGATCTGGATCAAGAATGCCCATGATTCGGCACAATGGTTCCAGACGAAAGATTGGGATATTGCCTTTACAGGGCCATATAATTCGGAGATATACGTGAACAATGCCTATCATGAGTTGAATCCGGGTTATGGTGGAGAGGCTGATAAAACTGCCGTGGTACTCATACGCCAACCCTATGAGGCCGTTACGGTGGCGCCTAGTGACAGTGAGTTTGATGCCAGTGATGTCCATAAGATTGGATGGGCGTCTTCAGAAAGTTCGTATGGCTGGTTTCGTTACAGCCTGCAAACCCATATCATGCAGGCTTTGCCGAACCGAACCTATGTTATACGTCTTCCGGATGGTAAATATGCAAAGCTACAGCTTATCAATGCCTATAAAGGCAATCCCGAAGCTGTTACGAATATGAATTGGCCGGCGCCTTATTATACCTTTCGCTATTATGTACAGGAGGATGGAAGCCGAAATCTCGATACCAGTCCACAGTAATATATAGAAAGAGCATGCTATTTATAATAATTATAAATAAATAACGCTTTGCATACATGATTTCCCGTTTTGCATACATGAAGTATCAACTGTCGAACTTAACTTTGTTTAGAATCAATTTAAATAATAATACCGTTAAAAAATGAAGATGAAAAAATTACTGATTAGTGGTGTCTTCCTACTGTTTATAGCTGGATTTACAGCCTGCAGCAAAAGCAATGATCCGACGCCGGAGCCGGAACCGGAAATCCCGGAGACAATGTTCAATAAGCTAATCCAGGTACGCAATTTCGGGGAAGATCTTCCGGAAGGAACCGCCCCCGATAGTGACCAGACCCCCATTTTCTTTAGCTTGGAAGAAAATAAAGCCACTAATCAGGCTTATCGGAGAACCAATCGCTGGGACATTTCCTTTGCGGGCATCTATCGCTCTTATCTGGGCGGAAACAACGGAACGAATGGTGGCATCTCCCCCAGTTACGGGGGCAATGGTCCCGGAGTAGGCGGTATCATGATCGTGGAAAAGAGCTTTGACGAGGTGGTCGATATCCCGGCAGATAATCAATTCAAGATCGGGCGTAATGTGATTGGTACCGATGACAATGGTGATATGGGGGATGGTGTGGGTTGGTATCTGTACGATTTTGGTGGCACCCTTGTTCGCGATGGTGCTTATGACAACGCGCATGTAGCCTATGCACTGGATGAACCGCTTGAGATTACATTGCCTAATGGCGAAAAGAAAACCGTACAGCCCCGTACCGTGATTATACGCACCGCCCGTGGTAACTACGCTAAAATTAGAATGCGCAGCATTTACAAGAATAAATTAGATCGGGACAGTTGGAAACGGAACGAGCCTAAACCTTACTTCTCCTTTGATTACGTATTAGCGAAAAAGGGCAGTACCAAGTTTGAAATTGATTAGTCATACAATATACCTACCTGCGGTAGGAAGGGCATATACAGCAATAAAAAATGAATAAAACATATACCTTTATAAGCATCCTGTTTTTGGGATTGGTGTTCGCTTCCTGCACCAAGGAGGAAGAATTGGCGCCTCTGCCACAAGATAAAATAGTAGAATACAGTGTCAACAACGTTCCTGCAGGGACCAACCTTTACGGCGCTATTGATGAGGAGAAAAAGACCATAACACTCTATGTGCCTTTTTATCTCGGCCTGGAGCTGATCGATGCCGATATCAAAGTATCTTCCGGGGCTAAGCTACAGGAGGAAATCCTGCCCATTCCAGTCGATAAAGAAGATCAGCGCTATACGGTCGTTGCAGCGGATGGTTCCACCAATACGTACGAGCTCATCATTGTACCACAAAACACGCCTACTCTTGAGACTGTCTGGGGTATTTACGGTTACCCGGCAACACAGCCTACAGCCTATCCGCTTGGGGTACTACCTAATATCCATGGCAATTTTTACAGTAATAATATCAACCTGGTTAAGCTGACTTTGGTGTCCCATAATACACAGAAAGAAGTGCAGCTCAATACCCGGGAGGGAAGAGCTGTTCTAGCTCCGCTTACCGGTGAGGAACCTTACCAGTATCAGATCGCAAACCTGTCGATACCAATGGACATCGATACCGGCTACCACGATGTAAACATTGACTTCCTGGGGCACCAGGTGACGTTGGCGGATCCGGTCAACATCCAATACAGGGCACCTAGGATCAGCTATGCAGGTGGTAAGGCAATGCAGCAAGGAGGAGAGGTTACGTATACGGCAACGCCGCAGTATCTGATATTGGATCCTACATCGGTCAAGGTAACGAATACCGAGACCGGCACGGTCTATGACTTATCGATTGTGAAATATGATACGGAGAGCATTACCCTGAAAGTACCGGACGACTTTCCGTTAGGAATGCCGACCCCGCTAATGATCGTTGAAACTACGTACAAGAACTGGCCGACAACTACCAATACCACGTATATGAATGTCAGCCCCAAATAGCCACGTGCTTATCTCCGACAAGGAGATGTCTATATAATAAATTAGTATTTAAATAACACAAAAATTAAACAAATAACTATGAAAAAGATTCTTAGATCTACATTCGCTGTCGCAGCGGCAGTCTTGTTTACGGTATCATCACAGGCAGGCGATAGTAATCCGGTAACTACATCAGCTTTAACACCATCTGCGGTGGCTGTTTCCTGCGGTTACCAGTACAGCGTGACTGGTAATGTGGGCAGCCCATCTAATCCTTCGTCCTTTGGAGACGTGTATGTGACTCTCGGTAGCGGCTCTGCATCTCAGGGTAGTGCTGTAGGGGCGCAGCTCATTTTTACGGAGCATGTCAATGCTGCCGTGGCCGCCAACGGCGACTACGAATTGAGGATAGCCACTGGCGATCTATGCTCTATCACCGCAGGAGCTTGGTCTGGAGCAACGCCAGTAAGCGGGGCGGTAGGCGAAGATGTATGGTACACGTATGAGAATCAAGAGGCGACTCCGATTCCAGGTGTGGTGATGTTGGTAAGCGATGGCACCACGGTCTGGGCGTTTACCTTGGATTCGGCTACAGCTTCCATTGTCACACCAAATCCATTAACGATACAAGGTACCGTTACGATAAATGTGAACCAATTGTAAACATGGCATAAGGGTTTCCTCAGAGAAGCGCGTTGGCAGACCTCGGAGGAAACCTTTTGCTTGTTATCGATTTTTGAGAACCAGAAACATGAGTACACTGTACAAAATATATATGGGCATAGCGGTTGCTAGTACAGCTTTGTTTGGCGCATGCAAAACCGAGTACCCCGACCTGCCTTATGCGGAAATAGAAACTTTCACTATCGAAGATGCCAATGGCGATCCGTTACAAGCGGTCATCAAAGAGGACGAAATCATCATCTACTGGACACCATTAGAAGACGAACCCGAAACCATCCGTCCGGTCATCACGCTATCCGAGCGCGCGTCAATATCACCGGCATCGGGGGAAGCCGTACCATACAATGCGGCTACAGCATATATCGTGACGGCACAGGACGGCAGCAGAAAGACCTATACCTTACGGCCGGAAGGCGGACAGCCTATTCCATACCTAAAGACTGGACTTGCAACGGAGATTTATATAAACAATTCTTTTTCTATAGCAGGAGACTACTTCCTGCCCGACACCGATAGAACTAAGGTATACTTGCTAGCCGACGAACAGGAATATGAACTGAGGGAATTTAACACCTTGACCAATGCAGTTATCAATCTTTCTATCCCCATCACGACAGAACTGGATACGGGCTATTACGAAGTCAAAGTCGTAACGGGCAGATATACACTGACGGCCAAAGAACGGATACACTTAAACGCTCCCAACTTATCTACCCTGTTGGACAGAACAAAGCTACCAAGCAACCTTAGTCCAGGACAGACTTTCTCCGTTTACTTCACGCAGGAGGAAGCCCTGAAATTCTATCAGGAGGAGGATTTTACGGCACGGATGGAATACAGCGACAATACGCCGGTGCGTAATTTTGACCCGAAGGTCAGGTTTATCAGTGCCACCGAGGTACAGGTAACCATTCCGAAGGATATCGTTGCGGAATCCGCTTGGTTTACTTTACGTGTTGGCAACAGAACCGTCATACAACAACAAATGACCATCGAATAACCTTTTGTGGAATAAGAGCTTTTGTGCGGCACTTGCTCCAAATCTTCGGTGGTCGATCGGGAAGCACTTGCGTTCCAACCGGAACCTGTGCGTATGCGATATCATGCCGCCATCACCACCTGACCTATTACACATAATGTAAAAGCCTCCTCTGAACATATATCCAAGGAGGCTTCTTCATGAATAGCCGTGCGTTGACGTCTATATAATAAATTAGTAAGGCAAAAATACGCTTCGATGCAGAGATTTCAAATTCGTAAACCGTTAGATGCTAAAAAAATGCCATTTTGCATATTCGATTCACCGTTTTTAATAGAGTGATTATCTCCTATATCCGTTATATTTGATATGCTTTAGCATAGATTTAAATAATAAAAATAATGTAACCCTTCGATAAACAATGTATGATGAAAGTACATGAACAAACAAGACTGCACGGCTGGATAGCACAATTACGCGAACGTGGACATATTGCGAGCAAACAACGTATCGTTATTATGGAAGCGCTGTTTCAGCAGCGCGAAATCGCAGACATGGAAGATTTTTGGATTGGATTACGCCAGAAGCATCCGGTATCTTGGGCAACTTTCTACAATTTCATCCGCTTGGCTCTCAAAGAAAACTGGATAGGAAAAGATATACATACCTCTAGGTGCGCGCGCTATCAGATACTCATCGATTGAGACCTGCCCATGCGGCGCTAAAAAAAACGTTTTCCATATACGATTAAGCGAAATGCAGCATACAAGCTAAGCGATAAATAAGAATCTTTGTAAATAACCGTTTAAAAATAAAATAGAAATAAATATGATGTTAAATCAAAATATTAAGGAAAACACCAAGGAGGCACATCAGACTTTAGAAGGTGTAGTCGTAAGGCAGCTTAAAGCCGTTCGTTCAGAAGCGGATTATGCAGATGTGCTGAAGAATTTTTATGTGTACTTCCAGGCGGTGGAAAAAGCTATTGCTCCGTACATCACGCGTGAGGTATTGCCGGATTATACGGAGCGTCGCAACTCGTCGTATATCAAATCCGATATCGAAGAGCTTGGCGGAAATGTAAATAATTTACCTGCTGCTACGGCACCAACTGTAAGCAATGCCTTAGAAGCATTGAGTGCATTGTATGTATTGGAGGGCTCGATTATGGGCGGTCCCTATATTGTACAGATGCTGCACAAATACGGTGTGACAAAAGGCACATCGTTCTTCTCAGGATATGGGGAGGATACGGGGAAAATGTGGGGGGCATTCGTTGCGGTATTGAACAAGTACGGAGAAAATCCCGAGCAACAAAAACGGGCAATAGCTGTCGCCAACGAGACATTCGCTCGTTTTGGCGATGTCTTTCAAACCGTCAGTGCAGAATAAGTTTTCTAGCCTGAAAAGTTGGAAATCCGTCTTACAGCTTAGCTGTAAGACGGATTTTGTTTTTAAATCATCTTTATTGTCAAAGAAAGAATATGATCTTATCTGCTATTTTTTGAAAATTATTGTAACTTAAGACCAGCAAATTGAGTGATTAACAATATTAAACGATAGCAAATGGCCGAATCCCCGAAAAAAGAAGACATAGTTACCGGGATATTAGAGGAGGAAACCCTAGATAATATCCAACACGTCAACAATCCGGTGCTCGACGTGCCTATAGTGGAAAAAAAATATCTGAACAGAATCCTTTCTTACAGCAAAAAAGGAAATGTATTTATATTTACAGATGGGAAAGCCAGTGTAGAAGTGAAAGTGTTTTCAGACGAAATAATCAGAGTTCGCCTAGCGCCGCACAGTTCGTTTTTGGATGACTTTTCGTATGCCATCAGAGAAGATATAAATTTGCATCCGACGTCTTTTTCCATTCTGGATCTAGACGATGCTTTTCTCGTCAAAACGAATGTAGTTGTATGTCGAGTACAAAAAGAAAACTTTCTGGTATCCTTTGAAAATATGGAGGGTGAAGTAATGAATGCGGATTATAAGCCTATGCATTGGGAAGAAAATCCGGATTTTGGCGGATATTATGTGTATTGTACCAAGCATACGCCGGAAGATGAAGTATTTTTTGGTTTGGGCGATAAATCTGCAAATCTGAACTTGCGCGGACGTCGATACCAGAATTGGAACGCTGATACCTATGGATTTGGGTTCAATCAGGACCCCTTATATAAAACGATTCCTTTCTACATAGGGGTTACGGGGGGAGACGCCTACGGTATTTTCTTCGATAATACGTTTAAAACCTATTTTGATTTCGCGGCCGAGAAGAACGACCGTACCAGCTATTGGTCAGAAGGGGGGGAGCTGCAGTATTATTATATTCACGGTCCTCAAATCATTGACGTTGTAAAGCGTTATCACGAATTGACAGGCACGCATGATATGCCACCCCTATGGGCAATAGGATATCATCAATGCCGCTGGAGCTATTATCCTGAAGCAAATGTCCGTGAGGTTGCCAGCCAGTTCCGCAAACGTCAAATACCATGTGATGCTATTTACCTGGACATAGATTATATGGATGGTTATCGTTGTTTTACCTGGAATAAACGCTATTTTCCCAATCCGCGGAAAATGATTTCAGATCTAGCTGCTGATGGTTTTCGAACTGTTGTAATGATCGACCCCGGTATTAAGGTGGACGAGGATTATTGGGTGTTCAACGAGGGCAAAGAAAACAAATATTTCTGCCGACGGGGAGACGATTACTTTATGGAAGGATATGTATGGCCGGGACGTTGTCAATTCCCGGATTATACAAACCCTAAAGTGCGCCAGTGGTGGGGTACGTTGTATCGTGATCTGGTGGAAGATGGTGTAGCCGGTGTATGGAACGATATGAACGAGCCTGCGGTATTTGGACGCGGAACATTTCCGGACGACGTACGACATCATTTTGAAGGACTAAGGGGTTCTCATCGCAAGGCGCACAATATATATGGTATGCAGATGGTACGTTCTACCTATGATGGACTGAAAAAACTGCAAAAAAATAAACGTCCATTTACCATCACACGCGCGGCCTATGCTGGAACACAGCGCTATTCGTCGGTGTGGACCGGAGATAATATCGCAACGTGGGAGCATCTTAAGATCGGTGTGCTTCAATTACAACGCTTATCGGTCTCAGGACTTTCATTTTGCGGGACGGATATCGGCGGTTTTACAGGAGAGCCTGACGGAGAACTTTATACCCGCTGGATGCAATTCGGTGTGTTCTCTCCGTTTATGCGTGTACATTCGGCAGGAGACACGCGCGATCGGGAACCTTGGAGCTTTGGTCCGGAATGGGAAGTCATCTGTAAAAAATTTATAGAACTTCGTTACAAACTATTGCCTTACATCTATACGGTATTTTGGAGACAGCACAAGTATCGCGAACCAATTTTGCGTCCAATTTCGTTGCTGGAACAGCATAAACCCGAAAATCTTCAACGCGAAGAAGAATTTGGGTTTGGACATAACATTCTTGTGTCGCCAGTTATACATCCTGGTCAACAGTCGAAGGTTTTGTACTTACCAGAGGGTGACTGGTATTATTATTTTGATCATACCCTATTTGTCGGAGGGCAAGAACATAAAGTGGAAACACGATTAGATGAAATGCCCATCTTCGTGCGTGCAGGAAGTGTTATTCCAGAATTTCCGGTGATGCAATACACAATGGAAAAGAATATCGATGCATTAAAATTAAATATCTATTGGGGGAGTGGTCGATATGAGTCTCATGTTTATACAGATCACGGCGAAACCTTTGCCTATGAACAAAGTGTATATAATGAAAAATATTTTATTGTGGAGGGTGAACAAAATAGCCTAACTATTGTACAACATATAGAAGGATTGTACCACGAACGTTTTGATAGCTACAAAGTCTACTTTATCGGGCTTCCGTTTGATGCGCATCATGTGGAGGTAGATGGGGATATACACAAAATATTGATGGAGGAAGGAAAGCCGTATATTGAGGTTGAAAAGGA
Source organism: Sphingobacterium arenae (assembly GCF_014692505.1). Classification (GTDB taxonomy): domain Bacteria; phylum Bacteroidota; class Bacteroidia; order Sphingobacteriales; family Sphingobacteriaceae; genus Sphingobacterium; species Sphingobacterium arenae. The sequence continues at coordinate 134,829 of NZ_JACNYK010000003.1, forward strand.
ATTTAGACGGTTGACCATTTCATAAATTATAAATGACTTAGATTATGAAACAGACAGTAGAGGTATACTCGTTATTTACGGACTTTGATATCGGTTTGTTTCGCGCCGGAAGACATTTTAAGCTATACGAAAAGTTAGGCTCACGTACGGTAACCCTTAATGGTAAAGAGGGCGTGCATTTTTCCGTCTGGGCACCCAATGCAGCATCTGTTTCTGTAATCGGTAATTTCAATGGGTGGAATCCACATAGCCATCAATTGCATGTTCGATGGGACAGTAGTGGTATCTGGGAAGGGTTCATCGAAGGGTTGAAGTTAGGAGAGGTCTACAAATATCATATTCATTCGAATACGGGAGAACATCTGGAGAAGGCAGATCCGTTTGCATTGGTGAATGAACAACCCCCGCATACCGCGTCTATCGTTGGCACAACTTGGTATCAGTGGAACGATGAGGTTTGGATGCAGCAAAGGCGTACGTATAATGCGCTTGACAAACCTTTTGCCGTATACGAAATGCACATCGGTTCTTGGCTACGCGACCCGTCTGACCCAGAGCGTTTTCTGAGCTATCGGGAGATTGCCGATAAGTTGGTGCCTTATCTTAAGGAAATGGGGTTCACGCACGTGGAATTTATGCCGGTGATGGAACACCCGTTTTATCCCTCTTGGGGGTATCAAATTACGGGGTATTTTGCGGCATCCTCCCGTTATGGGAGTCCACAGGATTTAATGCACCTTATCGAGAGCCTGCATAAAAATAATATTGGCGTTATCCTGGACTGGGTGCCTTCTCATTTTCCGGGAGACGCCCATGGCTTGTATAAGTTTGATGGTTCACATCTTTTCGAACATGAGGATCCTCGCAAAGGCTTCCATCCTGATTGGAAATCGTATATCTTCAATTATGGACGGAATGAAGTTCGCTCCTTCTTGATCTCGAATGCTTTTTTCTGGCTAGACAGATATCACATTGATGGTTTACGCGTGGATGCAGTAGCATCTATGCTTTACCTCGATTATTCCCGCGATGAAGGGGAATGGATACCGAACGAATATGGCGGACGGGAAAATCTGGAGGCTGTTCATTTCCTAAAGGAATTGAATGAAGCAGTGTATGCCCATTTTCCAGATGTACAGACGATCGCAGAGGAATCGACTTCTTGGTCCGGTGTAAGCAGACCAACGTTTGAAAATGGTCTAGGCTTTGGAATGAAATGGATGATGGGTTGGATGCACGATACGTTAAACTATTTTAAGGAAGATCCCATTAACCGTCGTTATCATCACGACAAGATAACTTTTGGCACAGTATATAGCTTTCATGAGAACTTCATGCTGCCTTTATCGCACGATGAAGTGGTGCATGGCAAAAAATCTCTTATTTATAAGATGCCGGGGGATGAATGGCAAAAATTTGCCAATCTGCGCACGCTTTATCTATATATGTATACGTTTGTCGGGACCAAATTATTGTTTATGGGCGGAGAATTTGGCCAAACCTCTGAATGGAATGTTAATCAGTCACTTGATTGGCATCTCACAGAATTTGCTCCCCACCGAGGTATACAACAATTCGTAAAAGATCTCAATAGGCTATATCGGGCGGAGCCCGCTTTATATGAGCGATCGTTTAGCCCTGAAGGCTTTCAATGGATAGAGGTTGGAGATCACGATAGCAGTGTATTTGCTTATCTACGTCGTGGAAGTACACCCGCTGATGATGTGTTGGTTGTTCTGAATATGACCCCTATGGTACGCGATTATCGCGTAGGTGTTCCTGCGGCAGGTTCTTGGGAGGTGATCCTCAATTCGGACGATGTTTCCTATTATGGAAGTGGCGTTCATCAGCATGCAGTACTTTCCGAAGAAAGGGAATGGATGGGCTACACAGAATCGATAACGCTTAAACTACCGCCTTTGGGTGGACTAATCCTTAAGCAAGTTTAATATGCACGTGATACATTTAAGTGTGGAGTGTTTCCCGTTGGCGAAAGTAGGCGGATTAGCTGATGTCGTAGGTGCATTACCGCGATATCAGCGTGAACTCGGTATCGATGCGTGGGTTGTCTGTCCGTATTACGATAGACCTTTTACCCGTGACGAGAACTTTTTGTCGATTGCTAAAGGCTCTTTTTTCCAAGGATCGGAAGAATTGCATTATGAGGTGTTGACGGAAGCGACAGGTAGTTTAGGCTTTCCGCTCTACCTAATCCGTATACCAGGCAAGTTGGATAGACAGGAAGTATATTGTTATCCAGACGAAGCAGAGCAATGGATAGCGTTTCAACACGCCTTTTTACACTGGTTAAAGAACAGCCAGATTAAGCCAGATGTTATCAACTGTCACGATCATCATGTGGGGTTAATTCCATTCCTGACGAAGCATGCTGATGATTTCACAGAATTTGAAAAGGTAAAAACCGTATTCACCGTTCATAATGGCCAGTATCAGGGTTGGATGAGTTGGAGCAAGGCGATTCTACTCCCCAGATTTGATACCTGGAAATGGGGTTTATTAGATTGGGATGGGCTTATCAACCCGCTGGCGGCAGCAATTAAATGTTGCGATGCTTTTACGACGGTAAGCGTGGGCTATCTCCAAGAATTATACGAGCAGGCGAATGGATTGGAAAGCTTATTCTCCTCGGAAGCAGCAAAAGGATACGGAATTGTCAACGGTATAGACGATGTCTATTGGAATCCCGCAGCGGATAAATTGATTCCCTTCCATTACGATATCGAATCGAGTAAAAGCGGGAAATCAAAAAATAAGAAAGCGTTTTGTGAAAAATATGGTTTGGATGAAACCTTGCCGCTATTAACGTATATCGGACGCTTTGCTACCGAAAAAGGAGCCGATTTACTGCCTCGAATTATCGTAGATATTTTTTCGAATCCTGATAATAAAATAAGTATATTTATCTTGGGTTCAGGCGATATGCAGGTTCAGACGGATATACAGACGTTGTTGGTGGCATATCCAAATCAATTAACCGCGTTCTTTGGCTATCATGAAGCATTGGCACACGAAGTGTATGCGGCGGCCGATATGATTTTGATGCCCTCTCGTGTGGAACCTTGTGGTTTGAACCAATTGTATGCCATGAAGTATGGCACTATTCCGATTGTCCGTGGAATAGGAGGGTTAAAAGATACCGTGCGGGATGTAAACGAGAAGGATGGTTACGGTTTTGTCTTTCCGGATGCAACTACAGAAGACGCTGTTTCGACGATCGAACGTGCTTTAAGTTATATCGGACAGCAAGAACAGATGCAACGGGTTCGAAAAAAAGAAATGGAGTTAGACTTTTCTTGGGATAAATCTGCTCGGAAGTATATCAATTTGTATAGCCGATTATAAATTTTTTTGTATGACACATAAAGTAGTATCGATTGTATTGGGTGGAGGACGCGGGACACGACTTTTCCCCCTAACAGAACAGCGCTCAAAACCAGCAGTCCCTATTGCGGGGAAGTATCGTTTGGTCGATATTCCCATCTCTAATTGTTTGAATTCCGGATATAACAGAATTTTTGTCTTGACGCAGTTCAATTCAGCGTCGTTAAATCAGCATATTAAGAATTCTTATAATTTCAGTGTTTTCAGTAAAGGTTTTGTAGACATCCTTGCCGCCGAACAAACCATCGAAGGTGATCGATGGTATGAGGGTACGGCGGATGCCGTACGCCGCACTCAGAAGTATCTCTATAATGTCGATTATGATTATATATTGATATTATCCGGGGATCAGCTTTACCAGATGGACTATTCGTCCTTGATTGATTTTCACGTGGAGAATGGAGGAAATGTGACAATAGCTACGATTCCTGTCAATGCAAGTGATGCAACATCTTTCGGTATTTTGAAAGCAAATGAAGATAATGAAATTACCGCTTTTACGGAAAAGCCTGATAGTGAAGAGGTGCTAAAATGGTCGTCGGAAGTATCGGAAGATATGCAACGACGAGGAAGGGTTTACTTGGCTTCTATGGGAATTTATGTATTCTCCAAAAGCGTCTTGCGGGAGATCCTAACGGAGAATCCTGGAATGGATTTCGGTAAAGAGATTATCCCTGATGCCATTGAGACTCAAAAGGTGTTGAGCTATCAGTTCGACGGCTATTGGACAGATATTGGAACTATCCGTTCGTTTTTTGATGCCAATATAGGGTTAACAGATGATGTGCCGGATTTCAACCTCTTTAATGAAACGGTTTATACCCGGGCTCGTATGCTTCCGCCCTCTAAGATTTCGGGTACAACACTGAATCATACTATCGTGGCCGATGGTTGTATCTTGCATGGCGATAAATTAGAACGTTCAGTTATTGGTGTACGTTCGCGTATTGGAAAAGGGACGGTCATCAAATCAACGTATATGATGGGCGGAGATCATTATGAAGATCTAGAAGAAGTCATTACTTTGGGCAGTACCCAACAGCCACCTCCAATAGGAGTAGGCGAGCGATGCTATATTGAAAACGCTATTCTTGATAAAAATTGCCGAATTGGAAATGACGTTCGTATAAAAGGTGGAGTGCATTTACCCGATGGTGATTTCGTCACCCATACTATACGAGACGGTATTGTCGTTATCAAGCGAGATGCCGTTATTTCGAACGGCGTAACCATCGGTTGCTAATATAATTAAAAGATATTTTTGTCTTTTATTGTTTCTTTTGTAGTTTTGTGCTTAGAAACTATTTGGGTACACTGATGGGATTTTTTTCTAAAACATGCGAATATGCTTTGAGAGCCGTGATGTATATCGCCTCGCAGTCGAGTGATGGAAAAAAGGTAGGCATCAAAGAAGTTGCGGATAAGATCAATTCGCCCCTGCACTTTTTAGGAAAGATTCTGCAAAATCTAAGCAAAGAAGGATTGATTCAGTCTACGAAGGGCCCCCAAGGTGGATTTTATATTAATCCTGATGGATTAAAAAGACCTTTAGCTGACATCGTAATCGCTATTGAAGGCACGCAGTTTCTGAATGGATGTGGTATGGGGTTGAGTTATTGCTCTCAAGAAAACCCCTGTCCGTTGCACGATGATTTTAAAGAAATTCGTGATCGGCTCAATCTTATGCTGCACAAGACAACTATCGGACAGTTTAATGATAAGCTGATTCAAGGTGTCTTGACGTTAAACAAATGATTTTTTTTAACCCTATAAAAGACATTTTTATCTTTTATTAAATATCATCATATCATGACAACAGAACAAAAGCAGTTGATTTTAGGTACTGTACCTGTCTTGCGCGAACACGGTGTTGCGTTAACCTCTCACTTCTACCAACGCATGTTTACGCATAATCCCGAGTTGAAGCATATCTTCAATATGGGAAATCAAAAGAACAACAAACAACAGCAAGCATTGGCGATGGCGGTATTGGCTTATGCAGAGCATATCGAAGATCCATCGGCCTTGTTGCCCGTTGTAAATAGTATCGGACATAAGCATACGAGCCTGGATATTCGTCCAGAGCATTACGCAATCGTAGGCCAGCATCTCATTGCTTCTATCGGGGAAGTATTAGGAGATGCCGCTACACCGGAGTTGTTGGAGGCATGGGCAGCAGCGTACACCCAGCTGGCGGGGCTGATGAGCGGACACGAGCAGAAACTGTATGACGTGCAAACTAACCAACGCGGTGGATGGAGCGGATGGAGACCTTTTACAATTAAACGGAAAGTCCAAGAAAGTGAAGAAATCACCTCCTTCTATCTTTACCCGACCGATGGGGGTGAGGTATCTAAATATCTTCCGGGACAGTATATCAGTTTACGTTTGTTCCTCCCGGAGCTTAATCTGCTTCAACCGCGTCAATATAGTATATCTTGTGCGCCAAATCATGAATATTACCGCATTTCGGTAAAACGCGAGCGGAAGCCACAGCATGCGGATGGCATGATCAGTAACCGGTTACACGATTATATCCATGAAGGCGACAACGTAGAACTAACAGCCCCGGCGGGAACATTTGTGCTGAAAGAGGAAGAATTTGCAGGCCCTAAAGTATTCATTAGCGGCGGCGTTGGGCAAACACCATTAATGGCGATGCTGGAAAGCCTAGTTTCGAAAGATCAATCTGGTTCGCCAATTACCTGGATACATGGTTGCCGGAGTGAGGCCGTACATGCATTTAAAGACCGTATTGCCGAACTAGGTGCTGTTAATAACCAGGTCAAGCGGCATATTTTTTACGAGAATGCACAAAGTGGATTGGATAATACACATCGCGGTATGGTCGATTTGGAGCAGATAGAAAAGGATGTCTTGCTGGACAATGCAGCGTATTATATCTGTGGTCCTTCTCCCTTTATTACCAAACATTACAATTACCTGCGGGAAAAAGGTGTGACGACGGACGCCATACATTTTGAGGAATTTGGTCCGGCATCACTACAATTCAATTAATAACCAGTAAGAGCTTTCCGGTCTATTCGGAAAGCTTTTTTCAAATAGATGTGGCAGTATTCTATATTTATTACGTCCTTTGTCGGAAAGGATATTTTTTGTCAAGAATGGCGTATGCGTTCTTATGTTTTGACAAAATCAATCATATAGAAAAGAAGAGATAAGTGGATAGAAAGAAGATTATCAAACAGCATTATTGGAAGTTGGGTGGTGTTTCCATCGGAATAGCTTTGATTTGTTGTTTATTGGCTTATACATTAAAGCACGCTACAGAATGGTTTGAAGTAATTACCTTGCAATGGATTTCCCAAACCCAAACGTGGCTTTTCATATTATTTCCAAGTATAGGTATTACTGCTATTTATTTTTTACGTAAATGGTTGTTTCACAACCGGAAGAACAAAGGCCTCACCGAAATTTTCAAGACATTGGATGATCGGAAGGATCACCTCCCATTATTTAAGATCCCATCACATTATATCAATGGTTTTTTGACGGTTGTATTTGGCGGATCTACTGGGGTGGAGGTATCCACTGTCGTTGCAACGGCATCTATCGGCAATGCGGTCTATGAAAAGCATTTTACAGCCAACATGTATAAGCGCGAATTGATCTGTGCTGCGGTGACCGCCGGCGTTGCTGTGTTGTTTGGAAGCCCTTTTGCCGGTTGGCTTTTTGCCATGGAGGTTATTGCCCGAAAAATAGATAAGACGCTTTTCCTAGCCTGCACCACAGCAGCGCTCACGGCCGGTATATTTGTTTACTTCTTCGATAGCCATCCGTTTTTTAGTTACGCTGTTCAAAACTGGTATACAGAAGCCTTACCCTTTTTTATTATCTTAAGTGTACTATGTGGCTTATTATCCACTTATTTTACGTTATTGGTTACACGTGTTAAAACGTTTTTCGCGCAGATTACGAATAATTTTATAAGAGTAAATTTGGGAGCATTGATTGTTGGGAGCCTCATTTTTTATTTTCCCTTGTTGTATGGAGATAGCTATCACGGCTTGAAGGAAGTTGTTGATACAGCCGTGACAGGAGGAGAACTATCATTCGGCATACTACTCTTTATCGCCCTCTTAAAACCTCTTGCAGCTTCCTTAACCTTAGGTGCTGGCGGGGACGGTGGCGTTTTTGCGCCGAGTATTGTCGCAGGCGCGTTATTGGGGCTGGGTTTTGCCCTAGGTTGCAATACGTACTTCGGTACGGACCTTGTCCTTTTTAACTTCGTACTTGCCGGCGCAGCAGCAACGTTGTCGGCTTCAATCTATGCACCGTTTACCGCTCTTTTTTTGGTGTGCGGATTGGTTTCTAATGGGTTTGAACTTTTTATCCCGATTTTGATTGTAAGCTTCGCAGCGAAGTATGCGGCACAGCGGATATTGCCATATAATGCGTATACGTATGATCAGTTTTTGGCGAAGCGGAAGGTAATGGGATAACTTTTTTCCGTTCTTTTAGGGGATATCCATAATTTATAATGGGGGATTTAGGATCCTTGTGGCGGTAGTTGTTAAGGAATATCCTAAGCCATTGTAAGACGCTTTGTCGGCACAACTCGTCTTTATAAAGTTCCTCTTCGTTTTGCTGTACGTCGACGTCTTGGCGGCGCACGACTTGAACGATGCGCCGGGCAAGGATGCGGTTCTTTTGTACAAGGAACGGACTTCGGCATACACCGGGACGATGAAGATGGGCTTCTTGTTCATATCCCCATACGGGGAAGCCAATATTCCGTGTGTCGAGATGATACTTCCGTCCTCCGGAACTAATTTTCCGTATTTCCAGGTAATTTCCTTGCCCGCCGAAAATAAACTCTTGTGCATCGAAGTGATTTCGGCATACGACAATACGTTTGCCTTGGGCAACGGAATGATCATCCCATACGCCGACGCAAAAAAGATGGCCGGAAGCTTCATCAGGTAGGGCAACGAAACGATTTCGACGGACGACGACGTTACCCTCCTGCCCAACGACAGGACACTTCCGTCCGCCGAGGCGATACTTCCGTCCGGGTTGCTGACGCCGTTACCGTCGTCATTAGTATCCAAATGATTTATTTATCTTCTTTCCATATCGGTAATAACTTCGCCTGACACATTGGGATGCCTCTTGGTGGGAAAAACAATGAAATACTTCAAGAAAAGGAACCAACTTGAAATCCGGTAGTCAGAAAAGTGTATATCGCACTCTACAAGCGGCTTTCAGTGATGATGGTTCATAAAAATGCATGAACTTAGTTCGTTCTGCATGAATTTTTAAATAGTATAAATATGGAAGGCAAGCGGTAATCGCGTTAGAGGGTAATTTTGAGTTTTTTATATTAAAATAAATTCTGCTTAACACAAAGTTGATATGATTTTTCTTCTTTTGCTACGAAAAAACTATTTTTGGTCACTGATAAGCCGACCATTTTTTAAACAAAGATGTTATAATGTACAGATCCCTTGAAGATAAACTTTTGTTGTCTTTCGTTCAAAAAGGTAAAGCGGAAGCCTTTCGGGAGCTTTATGAACGCTATTGGGAAAGTCTGTACGTGCAAGCCAAGACCATGACTTCCTGTGGTGATACGGCAAAGGATATTGTACAGGAAATATTTGTGGAGCTTTGGGATAAAAGAGAAGATTTAAACATTCAGCTGTCTTTGAAAGCGTACTTATACAAAGCGGCCCGGAATAAAGTGCTAAATACCTATGTTCACCACAAGGTTCACCAGAAGTATATCCTTTCTCTTGTTCAGTATTTTGAAGCAGGAGAAAATCAAACTGATTATTTATTGCGGGAGAACTTGGTACGTGAACGGATTACCGAAGAAATAGCTGCTTTACCAGGTAAGATGCGGCAAATTTTTGAAATGAGCCGAAATGAACATAAAACCTATAAAGAAATTGCTGAAGAACTTAATATCTCCGACAAGACGGTGAAGAAGCAAGTCAGCAACGCGTTGAAGATACTTAAGTCTAGGTTGGAGGTTGTCTTCTATTATGTCCTTTTCGTTGCATTAACTTTCCTCTTTTAAACTATTTTCATTTTTTTTCTACTACCCAGAGGGGGGGAATCTTGTCTCTTAGTCGTAAAGGATATAAATCCGTATGACAGAGAAAGAAATTCACGTATTACTAGAGAAATATATTACCGGCGAATGTTCGCAGCAAGAAAAGGATTTTTTGGAGCGCTGGTACGCTAGTGAACTTCAAAAGAAAATTTTCGAAATTGACGAGAGTGACCTTCGCACAGTAAAAGACGAACTATGGGAGCGCATTGTTGATAAAAGACCGGAGATTACAAAACGTAGGATAGCATGGCGTGTCTGGGCTGGTGTGGCGGCAGTCCTACTCATCGGCTTTTTTGTAATATACCACGAAACGCAGCGTACAGATAAAACACCAGGAGAAAAAATCGTAACACGCACCCAAAATGTATTGCCTGGTGGTAATAAAGCGGTACTGACCACGGGAGACGGAAAGCAAATTATATTGACGGATGAGGCAGACGGTGTCATCGAACAAGGAGATGGTTTTATCATCCGAAAACAGGAAGATGGACTGGTATCCTTTGAAATAACGGATCATACAGGCCGTGTAGCTTCGGTTAACAATACAATTGAAACGCCGAAAGGGGGGATTTATCAAATAGTATTACCCGATGGCTCAAAAGTTTGGTTGAATAGCGCGTCTTCTATATCGTTCCCATCCAATTTCTCCGCGGCCGAACGAAAGGTATCCATCACCGGAGAAGTATATTTTGAAATCCAACACGACGTAACAAGGCCATTTCGGGTCCACGCACCCCAACAACAGATCGAAGTGTTGGGAACAAGATTCAATATCAATGCCTATGAAGATGAACCGTATGTACGCACATCTCTTATAGAAGGTAGCGTCAAGGTGAAAGGTGCGACGCAAGAACATGTGTTGAAGCCTGGTTTTGAGTTGAGAACCACGAAAAATGGTGACGATCGGGTGGGAAAAGCGGATATCGAAGCGATTATCGCCTGGAAAGAAGGCGTGTTTCAATTTGATCGGGTAGAGCTGGGCGCGCTGATGCGGCAACTAGCGAGGTGGTACGATGTAGAAGTTATCTATACCGGGGCGTATCCAAAAGATGAATTTGTGGGTAAAATAAAACGGAACGAAGATATCCGGAAAATATTGAATGTATTGCGATACGGGAATATAAATGTATCACTTGAAGGTAGAAAATTAATGGTCGGACAAAAAAAATAAATTTATGAGAGAAAAATAAATACAAAAAGAAAAACGGTAGTGCTGCCACACTACCGCAAATGATCAAATAGTAAGGTTGAAAAATCGAATGCATCAATTCACTACTTAATTATATCAAAAATATGAATTTAAACGGTTTATGGAAAATACCTCTCCATAAAATTTATTCTTCACAGATTTTTAAGGTTATGCGGCTTATAGTATTATTTATGATGCTTGGAATATGCTTTTTGAGCGCCAAGACTTATTCTCAACAGGTGAGTTATGAAGGTCGCAATGTTTTGCTGGAAGACGTATTGAAAGAGTTTAGCCGCCAGACGGGCTACTACCTTTTTTATAAGCACAATGAAGTCAAAGGTTTTAAGGTTGATCATATTGAAACCAATAAAACCAATCTCGAACAGGCTATGCAATTATTGTTAAACGGGTTACCGTTTAATTTCAATTTGGAAGAACAGACTATTATTGTTAATAGGGTTCAACAAACCGATAGCCAACCGGAGTTCGATCTGACAGCCGTATCCCAACAACAGATCGCGGGTGTGGTGCGCGGCGAGAAAGGGGAGGCTTTAGCTGGGGCGACTGTCGCAATCAAAGGTACCTCCACCGGCACAATGACCGATATTGATGGAGAATTTGAAATCCCGGCCAAAATAGGGCAGACGCTCGTGGTATCGCTGATCGGGTATCGACCGCAAGAAATAACGGTTGGAGATACGAAGGTACTGACCATAGCACTGGCAGAAGAAATTTCTGATTTAGACGAAGTCGTTGTGGTGGGATACGGTACACAGAAAAAAGTGAACCTGACGGGGGCTGTAAGCCAAATATCGGGCGAAGACTTTGAACAGCGCCCCGTGACCCAGCTTACGCAAGCGCTGCAAGGGGCGAGTCCGAATCTGAATGTGACCTTCGGATCGGGAAGACCGGGTACAAGCGGGAGTGTCAACGTTCGGGGCACGACCTCGATTAATGGAGGTGGCCCGTTGATTCTGATTGACGGTATTTTAGGAACATTAGATCGTGTCAATGTGAATGACGTGGAATCCGTTACGGTACTGAAGGATGCCTCCGCGGCAGCTGTGTATGGAGCACGTGGGGCATTTGGGGTTATATTGGTAACGACTAAAAGTGCTAAAGAAGGCAAAACAAGTATCGCCTATACGACGAATGTAGGGTATACTACACACGCGGTAAATACTGATTTTATCACCTCCGGATACTGGAACGCCAAAATCAATGACGAAGCAATGTATAATGCGCTGGGTTACGGAACCACCCGCTACTCGGATGAAGATTACGAAGAGCTGTGGGCTCGGGTGAACGATAAAACCGAGCATCCCGATCGCCCTTGGGTAGTGGTGAAACAGAATGAAAGCGGACAAGATATGTATCGCTATTACGGGAATTTTGATTGGTTCAATTACTTTTATGACAATAAGCGACCTAAGCAAGAACATAATGTCACTATTTCTGGCGGGAACGACAAAACACGTTATTCGTTAACTGGCGCTACGTCAAAAGAGCAGGGGATTTTCAATATCAACCCGGACAAGTATGGGCGGTACAATCTGCGTGCAAAAGTAGAAAGCGATTTGAAAGAATGGTTGACAGTAAGCAACAATACCCATTTCTTTAAATCCAAGTATGATTGGCATGGGCTGGGGACCAATTTCAATACTGTAGAAAACAACGTGAGCAACGACCCGATTTATCAATACCACCCTGCGTATGTGCCCCGAAATCCGGATGGTACGTTGACGGGTTATACGGGAATCAACAGTTACCCCATCGGTTACGGTATGCACAATGCGTTGGAGAGTGGCACCATGAAAGGGTACAACAACGGAACGGAAATGACCAATACGACGGAAGCTAGGTTGAAGCTGATGGAAGGGTTGACATTGACCGCGAATTACTCTTATAGGGAGTATCGCTCCGAATATTCGTATCGCCATACACCACAATATTACTCTAAATTTCCGGGTGTTTTGGAGCGCAGTAACTTAGGTGCGCTTTCCCTAGACCGTCTCCCATGAAACCATGAGTAAGTTTCACTGGAATATTATTAACGTTTTTGGAAATTACGAAAAGACTTTTGGAGATCATTATTTAGGCGCTACTGTAGGATTTAACCAGGAGGATCGAACATACAAGCGAGTGGGGGGGATCGGTGATGATCTGCTTTCTGAATCGCTGAATGATCTGAATTTGGTGGTTGGAAATAGACAGTTCAGTGGAGGGGCCGACGAATGGGCTGTGCGTGGCGGTTTTTACCGGTTTAACTATAATTTTGCCGGAAAATATCTCTTTGAAGCAAGTGGCCGTTATGATGGAACGTCACGTTTCCCTCAACACAGCCGATTTGGCTTTTTCCCATCATTCTCTGTAGGATGGCGTCTGAGCGAAGAATCTTTCTTCGACAATATACGCCCGCTTATCAATAATTTGAAAATAAGAGGGTCTTATGGCTCCCTTGGTAATCAAGAAGTGGGTACGTATGAATATATCGCATCGATGGCGACCGGTCAACTGAATTATTTGGTGGATGGGCAACGGCTCACCACAACCAATCCTCCGGCACCTGTCGCTAATACACTGACATGGGAAAGTATCACCACCAGTAATCTTGGTTTGGATGTAAATATGCTGCGAAACCGGCTATCGGTAGAGACAGACTTCTATATTCGTGATACGCGTGATATGCTGAGCGTTGGCCAGCAATTACCAGGCGTGTTTGGCGCCGGGGAACCTCGTATAAATGCGGCGGATCTTCGGACAAAAGGGGTCGACGTGTCCATCGGGTGGAATGATCAGTTTCAATTGGCCGGAAAACCATTCTCTTATAACATCCGCGGTGTTTTCTCCGATTACGTCGCACACATCACCAAGTTCGATAATCCCGACGGGCATCTCGGTTCGCATTACGTGGGTAAACGTTGGGGTGAAATCTGGGGTTATACGTATGATGGATTCTTCAGCACGACCGAAGAAGCACAGGCTTGGGCTTCTATCGTGAATCAGGATCAAATCAACGTCCGTCGTGTGCAGGCGCCTACTGCCGAACTTCGTATGCTGCAGGCGGGCGACATCAAAATTATGGACCTCAATGGCGATGGCATTATTAATACGGGAGCAAATACGTTGGACAACCCCGGCGACCGACGGATTATCGGAAACAGTTTGCCGAGATACTCCTACGGACTTACATTAGGCGGGAGCTGGAACGGTATTGACATGACGGTCTTTCTGCAAGGGATTGGCCGAAGACATTGGTATCCCGATCGAAACAGCCAGGCATTTTGGTCGGTCTATTCACGACCGTATGATTCTTTTATCCCCACAAATTTCCCAAGCAAGGTTTGGTCGCCTGAGAATCCAAACGCTTATTTTCCATTGTTGCGTGGTTACACCGCTCAAAATGCCGAACTATCCGCAGCCAATGATATGTATTTACAGGACTTGGCGTATTTAAAACTGCGTAACGTGACCATAGGCTATACCTTGCCGCAAGCATGGATGGATCGGATCAAAGTAAGTAGACTGCGCGTGTATATGGGAGGAGAAAACCTCCATACCTGGACGAAATTAAAAACCGATTATCTCGATCCGGAGTCGGTGATGTCGGATCCCACAGGTAGAAGCTACCCGATGGGCAGAGTTTATTCATTTGGCGCGCAATTAACTTTTTAATCAAAGGTAAACAGCATTAAAAATTAAACAGAAGATGAAGAAGATATTTCATTATATAGCTATAAGCCTAATGGGGCTGATGCTATCCTGTAATGATAGTTATTTAGAGCGTTATCCATTGGCAGAATTGGCGCCAGAAAACTACTTTCGCAATGCAAAGGAATTGGAGAACTATACGAATACGTTTTATGATCAACTGCCCGATGCATTGGCTATACATTATAATAACCCGCATCAAGCGGATGATGAGGCTCGCAATACCTTGCCTAATGAATTTCGGGGAACTCGTATCACACCGGGTAGCGGTGGCGGATGGTCTTGGGACGCGTTACGACGCATCAATATTTACTTGGCACATTCTCACCAATCTGAAGATGAGGCCGCTCGTTTATTGTATGATGGAATAGCTCGATTTTTTAGAGCCTATTTTTATTTCGATAAGGTGGTCCGGTTTGGGGATGTGCCTTGGTATGATGAGGTGTTGGGCGTAGATGATGAAGGACTTAGAAAACCTAGAGACTCTCGAAAACTGGTGTTTGAAAAAATGCTGGAGGACATTGACTTTGCAATTGAACACGGTAGAGAGGCGAAAAGTGCACAATTGATTACCAAATGGACGGCGTTAGCCCTGAAGTCACGTATGTGTCTGTTTGAAGGAACATTTCGAAAATACCACGGTTTGGGAGACTGGGAGGAAATTCTACAAGCGTGTGTTGATGCATCCGAACAATTGATGAATGCCGGAGTCTATGGTATTTATAACGGGAATCCAAACACAGCGTATCAAGACTTATTTATAGCGGAGAACGCCATTACGGATGAAATGATTCTAGCGCTTCAATATACGGAAGCCGTTCCCTTGATTCATACCGCTAACTTTCATATTCTTTCCGCTTCGTTTGGTAGGCCTGGCATGACGAAGTCTGTAGTAGACAGTTATTTGATGGCGGATGGAACCCGTTTTACGGACATTCCCGGACATGAAACGATGTCGTTTTACGAAGAGACCCAAGACCGGGATCCGCGTATGGCACAGACGATCCGTACACCGGGATATAAACGGATCGGGAGTAGCCAAACATCTGTTCCAGATTTTGCGACTAGTGTAACGGGGTACCAATACGTAAAGTATATCTTGTCGCCGGCGTATGACGCGGGGCGGAACACCAACGATATGCCTATCTTCCGATATGCGGAGGTTTTATTGAACTATGCGGAAGCCAAAGCAGAACTGGGTACCTTATTACAACAGGATGTTGACCGTAGCATCAAACTCCTACGTGATCGCGTGGATATGCCTAATCTTGATGTCGATGCAGCAAACGCCAATCCGGATCCCTTTCTACTTTCCGAATACCCAAATGTAGAGACAGGTTCAAATACGGGTGTGATCCTTGAAATTCGCCGCGAACGTCGAGTAGAACTGATTAAAGAAGGGCATCGCTACCGTGATTTGATGCGATGGAAGGAAGGGGCGCGGCTGGCGCGACCATTTTATGGGATGTATTTCCCCGGTGTAGGGGAATATGACCTGGATCGAGATGGTGTGATCGATTTGGTGATTTATGAGGGCAGTGCACCTGCCCCAGTACCGGGTCGACAGTACCAGCAGCTGGGAGAGCTGGTGTTGGAAAACGGTCGAAACGGCGGACGGATTGTGAATCTTCCCGATATCACGAAGGAATGGAATGAGCAAAAGGATTATCTATACCCCATACCTTTAGACGAATTGTTGTTGAGTGACGAGAACTTGACGCAAAACCCCGGCTGGGATAAAACCGGAGGATAAGGAATGAAAATAAGAATCGAAAAAATGAAAACAAGAAATATAATGCAACTTGTCTTTTTGGTGTTCCTGATGCTAGCGGGATGCAAAAGCAGTGGAGAATTTGATCCCGGTCCGTTTGCTCGGGAGAATGACGACGATAAAACCTTGCTTAGTTTTAGCGTAACAGACGAAGCAGGAGATCCTATCGCAGGTGCGTATGTGGTGTCGTATCGGCAATTGGCACCAAAACATATTCGGGTCGGAGAAGGATACACGGACGCGCAGGGGAAAATACAACTCGAAGATCAGAGCCATACGACAAAAGGCTATGCAACAATTACCGCCCCGGGTTTTAACTCGAGGAAGGTAGATCTTGATTTGGAACAGAAGCAAGAAACTAATATTTCCGTGACGTTGCCTACGCAAGACGTCCTGAAAGTAATGAGCTATAATGTCCAAGAGGGCTTTAAAAATAATGCTCAGCAAAAACAAGCGTTTGCCGAATGGGTTCAAACATACGATCCTGATATTATCCTGCTTCAGGAGATGATGCATTTTACCGATGCTTCCTTTGCCGAGTTTGCACAAACCTATGGACACGATCATGCCGTGCTGACAAAAACAATTGGTATTCCTACTGGCATTACTTCTAAAGAACCGATTGATAATATTCGGAAAGTCGTTCAAACCGGCGTGTTGCATCATGGATATGTAACGGGTGAAACGTTTGGTATACGGGTGTTTTCGATTCACCTGTGTCCATATGAGGTGGATAACGAAAGGAATATTCATCGGATTGCTCGAAAAGATGAAATCAAAATCATTATGGATGATGCCGCACTATATACCAGTGTTCCTGTTGTTGTAGGTGGTGATTTAAACGACCATAATACGTTTGATCGAGACAGTTATGGAGCAGGCTATCGGTATGGAGACCGAGATCATACCGTTACCAATACCCTGAAAGCATATAACTTTCAGGACACCTATCCACTGCTTCATAGTGAATTTAAACCGACGTGGCCAGTCGACAATGTGTCGTCAAATGGTCCTAATGAAGGGGCGCGGTTAGACTATATTTTTGTGAGCGATAACGCTAAAAATACGGTTGTATATTCGGATATTATACAGTCGGCCTATACAGACAAGTTTTCCGATCATTACCCTACATACATCGAAATAAAAAAATAAACAAATTAACCGATGATGATGAATAAAAAATATGAGCAGCAGATACTATCAAAGATCTTTTTGGTGATATCGACGTTGTTTTTTCTAATGACTATGGGGAGCTGTAGCAAGGAACTAGAGGCACCCGACACGTTAGAAATTGAGAACTTAAGCCCGGTGGTTCGTGCCGCAGCCGGCACACTTTCTATTGATGTACTGTCTAATACGTCGTGGAAGATGGGCAAAACGGATGCGACCTGGCTAACGGTAGAAAATACCGCGGGGACAGGCAACGGTCAACTGCATTTGGCTTACGACGAAAACAACACTGTGGATCCTCGGACCGTCGAGTTTTTTATTGTGACGACCAAGGATGGGAAATATCACAAAATTGAACTTACACAGTTGGCTACCGATCCAATATTGGAACTGGATCAGGAAGAAATAGAAGTAGGATCGAGGTCGCGCACCCATGAAATTAAGTTGAACACCAATATCCCCGCAGCAGGAATCAGTATCGAAGTGCTGTATGAAGAGGAGGAAGGGAGTAATTGGATAGCGGGTATAAACGTCGGAGCAGAAACGCTAACGTTCCAAACGGCATTAAATACCATCGAAGAGGAGCGGGTGGCTACGATAATTTTATCGTATGGAAACACCAGTAATGATGATGTAGAAGACGTGTGGAGTACGATAACGGTGACGCAGATGGCCAGTGGAAACGATGGACCACCGGAGCTACGAGACTTTGATTACGTGAAAGAATTACCGTTGGGCGTAATCGATGAAAATATTTCCGTCATGGGGAATATCGTTTCGACAGGCGTTTCGGATAACTTTAGAAAGAACACGTATATTATCCAAGACGAAAACAGTAGTGCATTTGCTTTTGAGGCTATCGGAAGTCTTCCACTGAATCAATATGATAAAGTACATTTGCTCCTAGACGGTGCATCAATAGAAACGTTTGAGGATGGTGGGACCTCCTATAGGGTCATCAAAAATATAAGTGCAGCGAATGTATTGACGAGGGAACCTGATCCTAGTTTTTCGCCGAAGAAACTACGTATCAACGAGCTGACAGATGACCATGTATTAGCACTCGTCATCTTACAAGACGTAGAGTTTGCTATCCCACACGGAGGATATAGCAATTTTCATGAGTATTATACGACCCAATCGTATGCTGATTATGCAACGAAGCACTATCCGGCGCCTATCAGAGACATCCAAGGGGATAATATGTATCTTATTACCAACC
Source organism: Sphingobacterium arenae (assembly GCF_014692505.1). GTDB lineage: Bacteria > Bacteroidota > Bacteroidia > Sphingobacteriales > Sphingobacteriaceae > Sphingobacterium > Sphingobacterium arenae. Next base: position 153,370 of record NZ_JACNYK010000003.1, read on the forward strand.
GAGCGGTTACCTATCGGCGAAACAGCGTGCCAAAAGGGTCGGGAGCAATTACCGGATTGGTTGTTAAAGTATTGGATAGTGCGTATGGTGATTTGGGCGAATATTCTATACGGCATCTTAAAGAATCAGCTATTGCCATTGATCCCAATCAGGCAAATGGATTTTCGAATATATTGGTGGAATGGGAGCTTGGGCCAACAACTGGATTCCCGAACGGTACGCCTAATCTACCGCCTACAACAGGGCCTACGAATGCTACGCTACAAAAGGATGAGGGTACAGGTTTCTATGCCAGTAATACCTTGAATGGAATCTATCTCATCGATAAGTATAGAGGAGACAAATCCGGTGCAAACACGGTTATTTCCAATTCTTCCTACAACGTAAACTCGTGGGGAACGGGTAGATATTGGATTATGGACAATGTTTCTACATTAGGCATTACGTCTTCTCTCTCCCTACAGTTTGAGGCGGTAAGCGTGAGTAGTACCGGCAGCGGCGGCGGTCCTCGAGATTTTGCGGTTGAATATTCGCTCGATGGAGAAAACTGGAGTCGGATAGCTAATTATCAAATTACAGGTCAAATTGCAGCGAATCAGGTACAGAACGTGACCGCTGGTCTCAAAATGTTTACCTATAAATTGCCAAACGAGCTGCTCAATAAGCCGAATATTAAAATCAGGTTAATGAATATTAATAATACGTCTGTTAACGGCGGTAATATCGCCATCCCGGGATCAACAAGCCGGTTAGGGCATTTCTCCATAAAGTATAATAAATAGCGTCGTTCTACCTTTGAACGACTCGGTAGTAGACACGGGTGCTTCCTAAACAATGGAAGTACCCGTTTTCCATATTAACTTCCCTCACACAATGGTACGATGGTGTTTCTATCAATAAATAGAAGTAACTCCTTTCCACTTTCAGTCAACATAAACAGATGATTTTGTTTAAGAAAGCACCTGTTCATTTTTGTAATTATTCCTTCGTCGTCGAGGATATCATTGTAGTTTAACTATCTTTACCAAAACAAAAGCTAGGGCAGTAAAAATGGAAGATCGTTTTTATTGGATAATAATTTTTATACTTACAACAGCAGCATGTTATGCTTTGTGGTTGATGTACCGGAAAATACAGCGGTTGACAAAAAAGAGCAACGACCTTTTAGAACAAAAAGAGAACAGTTTAAAGAATGATCTTCATATCGATATAACACGCTATAAATTAGATCCCCATTTATTGAAAAATGCGCTGAATGCGATCCAGTCTCATGCGTACCACAGCTATCACTCGCTGGATAAACTATCAAATGTTTTGGATTACATCCTTTACGAATCAGACGACAAGTTTGTGAAGTTAAAAGACGAGATCAGTTTTGCGCAAAATTTGATCGAAATCAATCGCTTGAAAGTTAGCCCGCTGTTTGATCTTCACATGCGGATAAAAATGGCTCCAGAAGCTAGCAATTTGATGATTGCCCCATTTATTACGATAAACCCTATCGAAAACGCTTTTAAGCATGCGGATCTACAGAGTGAGAACAGCTTTATATCCATTGTGTTCGAAATATTGGGAAGCCGATTGTTTTTATCGATAAGCAATAAATTACAAGCCAATACGATGTATAAAAATGTGGCGCAAGGTGGTATCGGAAATCGCTCTTTTAAAAACCGATTAGACAAGCTCTACCCGAATAGTTACCAATTAGTAACGGAACAAAAGGAGGGCGTCTATCATGTTAAACTCGAAATAGAACTGCATGCCAATGATAATGATTAAGTGCGTTTTATTAGATGATGAATTTCCGATGCTGAGTTATTTACAAGCACTATGTAGAGATCTTGAAGAAATCGAGGTGATAAAATCTTATAATAACCCGTTGAAGTTTTTAGATGACTTGGATAAATTAACATTTAACACCTGTGTGTTAGATATCAATATGCCAGGAATAAATGGGCTCGAGCTGGCGAAGAAGCTAGAAGGAAAAGCCATTATATTTTCCACCGCTTATAAAGAGTACGCTGCGGAAGCTTTTGATTTGGATGCGGTGGACTATCTACGGAAACCTTATCAATTGGAACGACTGGAAAAAGCTTTCGGCAAGGCGCAAGCATGGTTGTCCACTAGAAACCAATTGAATCCAGTTTACGTCGAACTTAATACCAATCTTGGGAAATCTCGAATAAATACCAGTGATATTACCTATATAGTCGTAGCCGAAAACGATCGACGCGATAAAAAAATATGGTTTAAGGATGGGCAAAGTTTGTTAGCTAAGAACATTAGCTTTGATGATATGTTAGAAAGATTTCCGGAAGGCCAATTCTGCAAAATCAATAGAAAGACGGTGGTAGCTCTCCAAGCGGTAAACTATTATACGACCCAATGGGTGTCCTGTGAAATAGATTCTGGTAAGAATCCCATCCAATTTAAACTTTCCGAACAATACCGGGAGCATTTTATGTGGCTACTTTTGAATTAGTACAAAAAAAAGAGGTTTCAGTACAAAAATTGGAAAGCGTTCCGTTACTTTTCCTTCAAAACGAATATACTTGTGTATTGTCTACAAAAAATAATAGACAACGACATAGTACAGACATATGAAATTTAAAAGTATTTTATTTTATCTTTTTATTATTGTTGGAGGAGTCGCACTAGGGTATTGGATTATTTTTGAAGGAAAAAGCCTAGAAAGTGAAACGGCGGTGGCGCAAGAAATTATTGGCGGAACCGCTTGGCAACACTTTATTAAGTCTATTGGGGGTAATTTAGGATACCCGTTGGCGATGTTACTTCTTCAAATTATTACGATTATCTTAATAGCCAGATTTTTTGGAATTTTATTTCGGAAGATTGGGCAGCCGTCCGTTATCGGAGAAATAGTCGCTGGTATTGTTCTTGGACCGTCATTCTTAGGGCTCTATTTTCCAGAAATATCTTCTATTCTCTTTCCTGTCGAGTCCTTGGCGAACCTCGGTGTTGCTAGTCAACTAGGATTGGTGTTGTTCATGTTTGTGGTCGGCATGGAGCTAGATCTTAAAGTATTAAAGAACCAAGCGCACGATGCGGTCGTCATTAGTCATGCCAGCATTATATTTCCATTTCTACTGGGTATGGGAATGGCTTACTTCATTTTTCAACAAACAGCGCCTCCTGACCTTTCGTTTCTTTCCTATGCATTGTTCATCGGTATATCGATGAGTATAACGGCATTTCCGGTTCTTGCACGCATCGTGCAAGAACGCGGGATGACAAAAACCAGATTGGGTTCTATTGCTCTTACCTGTGCAGCAGCAGACGATATTACCGCTTGGTGTCTGCTGGCTGCTGTAATTGCTGTGGTAAAGGCGGGATCATTGGCAAGTGCAGGCTACACCATTCTTTTTGCCGTCGTTTATGTTGTGTTGACACTCCGTGTCGTGCGGCCATTTTTACAACGAATCGGGGACTTACATTCCAGTAAGGAGCGATTAAGTAAACCAGTGGTTGGTGTTTTTTTTCTGACACTTGTTATTTCCGCTTGGACGACTGAAGTTATCGGTATCCATGCGCTCTTCGGTGCTTTTATGGCTGGCGTTGTTATGCCGACGAATGTAAGCTTCCGGAATATTTTTATAGAAAAAGTGGAAGATGTATCGCAGGTGCTATTACTTCCCCTGTTTTTTGTGTTCACCGGATTGCGAACACAGATCGGACTGTTGAATGAACCAGAACTTTGGCAGATATGCGGTCTTGTAATCACGATTGCGGTCGTCGGTAAGTTTGTCGGAAGCGCACTTGCAGCTAAGTTCGTGGGACAGAATTGGCATAGTAGTCTGACAATAGGCGCATTGATGAACACACGGGGATTGGTAGAACTTGTTGCATTAAATATTGGGTATGATCTTGGCGTTTTGACAGACGAGATGTTTGCTATATTGGTGTTAATGGCACTAGTAACAACATTCATGACAGGCCCGGCGTTAGATCTCATCAATCGTTATTTCACGCCAGAAAAAGATTTGGAAGAAGAAGGAATTTTCAAGAAGAATAAATATAATGTGCTGATATCTTTCGCTAATCCTAATACAGGCAAGATCCTTTTGCGGCTCGCGCATATACTAACAAAGAAATCAGCCGAGAATTCCACGATATCTGCTTTGCACTTATCGCCTGGCAATGAATTGAATCAGTTTAACTCAGAAGAGTACGAACGCGATAACTTTACTATTTTGGATCAAGAAAGTAAGCTTCTGAGTCGACCATATCGCCCGATATTTAGAGGTACGGATGATATTGAGGAAGACATTGCTCAAATAGCAAATACGGATGATTATGATTTACTTTTAACCGGAATCGGACAATCCGTATACGAAGGGACATTTTTAGGTAAAATTCTTGGTTTTACGAGTAAAATGATAAATCCGGAAAAGCTCTATGGAACACTGACAGGGAAGGGAAATATTTTCGTAAATGATTTTTTTGATGATCGGACAAAGACCCTCTTAAAAACAGTGAACATACCATACGGTATTTTAATAGATAAAGGCTTACCCGAAAATATCCATCGTATAGTAGTGCCCGTTGAATCTTTAAGCGATAGCCTTTTGTTGGTATATATTCACAAATTTATCCAGAATAGTAGTGTCCATATCACCATTTGGGATCTTAACGATACAATCAAATCTTCGTTAGAACTCAAAGAAGCGGTACGGTCTATAGATCACGCCGCGCCAAACCATATCGAAGTCCGGTATGAAGAGACATTAGGTGCTATCACGGAATTGCAGACCTTTGAATTAATGCTTAGCAGTCTGGCTACGTGGAAATACTTGTTACAGAAACACGAAGAATGGTTAAAAGACATACCGAGTGCTTTAATATTAAAAGTGTAATTTTTGATAACCCATAAAATAATAGATATTGCCATGGAAAATTTTAAATTCGAAGCATTAGTGACCGAGGATTCTCAATTGAAAAAATTAGAAGATTGTATAAAAAAAAATCCAAACATCAACGAATGGCAAATTACAAAGCGTCTCAATGGTATCCTGTTATGTGTAAATGCCGCTAACGTGGGTGCTTTTGATATTGTGTTTGCTCTGCAAGAAGATGGTTTTTTCTTGGAACGTTTGTATGAAGAATAAAAAAATATCTTTTCACACAATATATCCCTCGTACAAACGTTCTAATATAAAGAGAAGTAAAAAAAGGATCTCCATATTATAGGGATAATCTTTAAAAATAAAAGCTTCTTTATGAAAAAATGTATCTGTAAAGAGTAAACAAAGGGTTTATTCGAAAAAAGAAACATAGAAACAGAAAAAAAAGATACGAAGTAAAGAAGTAAGAAAGGGTTCAGATTTAATCTGAACCCTTTTGCTTTTTTAATAAGTAATTTAAATAATTTAAGATCACAAAAAAAATCCCGAAGCGGGGAGCTCCGGGATTTTAACTAACTAACCAATTATTAACCTAAATTATGAATTACTTATATAACGTCTAAATTTTCCGGATGTTACATTATTATCTATGCGTTAACAAAATTTAACATTTTGGTACGATTGTCATGATTTGGTGCGATAGTCGTGCCGATTTATTTAACATTCATTTAACTGCCGACTAGTAAATTGTTGAAATTTATCACCTATATTTACAAAAAAAATTACTAGCCAATTATGACTAGCAAATAAAACAGAAGATCAATCCCATTTTTAGAAGATTCAATGAGTTCATCCGTCAAGTTTAACAATGTCAATACGTTGTTTTCCAAATCCCTTAAATTAAAAATCAACGATTATTTCACCCGTACATATAAAAAAAAGACGGGGAATAGACGGATATTTATTAAAGCAGCGGTACTGCTGACGACTTTTACAGTATTGTATACCGTGCTGATTTTTGTACAGCCGCACTGGGCTATCAGCCTGGTACTTTGTGCGTTGTTTGGAGCTAATTTGGCTGCAATCGGTTTTAATATTATGCATGATGCGGGTCATAACTCGTTTTCAGAGAACAAAAACTTGAATACTGTTCTTTCTTATACCCTGAATCTCTTGGGGGGAAATATCTACTTTTGGAAACTTAAACACAATATCGCTCATCATACCTATACTAATATTGACGGGGAAGACCATGATATCGAAGTGAAATTTATGCGTATTCATCACGATCAACAATTAAAAAAGCATCATCGTTACCAATCGTTTTATTTTATTTTTTTATATGGAATTTCCTATTTAGCGTGGATTTTTTATCAAGATTACGAAAAGTATTTTCGACAAAAAATGGGAGTAACTTCCAATAAATTTCATTTTCCGCTACGTGAACGCGTAATTTTTTGGACAAGTAAGATATTACATTTTGTTCTGTTTGTTGTAATTCCGATTGTATATGTAGGATGGGTGCCGACATTGGTCGGACTAGGAATTGCGGGTGCTGTATGTGGTATTAGTTTAGCAACTGTTTTCCAGTTGGCACATGTAGTCTCGGAGACGGAATTTAAAACTATAGATGAATCGAAGGTCGAAGAGGAGTGGATGATTCATCAGATCCAATCGACAGCGAATTTCGCTACGAAGAACAATGTACTGACATGGTTATTGGGAGGCCTCAACTTTCAAGTGGAACATCATTTATTTCCTCGGATTTGTCATGTACATTATCCTGCTCTCAATAAAATTGTGCAGCAAACCTGTAAAGAATACAATATTCAGTATATCGAGTTTAAGTCTTTTCGGCATGCTTTTATGTCGCATGTCAGAGTTATTCAGGCAATGTCTAGATAGTTTTCATAAACAGGAGGTGCATGTTGTAGCAGATACTTCAAAAAATAACGAAAAGTCTTTTATTTATAAATATTTAGCATTAACTTTGACGGCACAAGGCCCTGCCTACGCTTTTTTTACTTCCATTAAAATTACTTTGGGAGGTAGTTTAAGCTTTTTCAGTTGCCATTTAAGTTATCATAAATATAGACAGCACTCGTGCTGATTGGCGATGAAACCCTCCGATCTGAACATCTTGATATATGACTGCTAACAAATGAAATGCATGATTCTCTTAGGAAGCTGCAATGTCTTGTAGGGATATCATAATTTAGAAGAAATGAATTTTAATAATTTTGGGATAATAGATCCTATTATAAAAGCAGTCAATGAAATTGGTTATTCATCGGCTACACAAATACAAAAACAAGCGATACCTCTTATATTAAAGGGTCAAGACATCATCGGATGTGCTCAAACTGGGACTGGAAAAACAGCGGCTTTTGCCCTGCCTGTCCTCCAGTTGTTGTCATCTGATACTAAAAAATACAAGATGCCTCGTGCATTGGTGCTCGTTCCAACCCGGGAACTGGCTATACAAATTGATCAAAGTGTTGCGCAATACAGTAAGTACATCCATATAAATCGTTTAGCAATCTATGGCGGAGTTTCTCAGGTTTCCCAAGTAGAACGGTTACGAAAAGGAGTCGATGTGCTCGTTGCAACACCAGGGAGATTGATGGATTTGATCAATCAAGGACATGTAAGCCTTAGTCAAATTAAAGTGTTGATATTGGATGAGGCCGATAGTATGTTGGATATGGGGTTTGTACACGATATAAAACGTATATTAAAATACATTCCCCAAAAAAGGCAGACGTTGTTCTTTTCGGCGACGATGCCTCCTGAAATTCGAAAATTTGCAAATACTATCCTTCACCATCCGGCAGAAATCAACGTTTCTCCCGTTTCCTCTACAGCGGAGAAAATTGTGCAGTCGGTTTCTTTTGTCGAAAAGAAAGATAAGGCGGCTTTTTTGGCGAACGTTTTGCGAACGAATGATGTGAAACAAACTTTAATCTTTACGCGTACCAAACACGGAGCGGATCGATTGGTTAGAATATTAGGAAAGGGTGGGATACCTGCGGCAAGTATTCATGGGAATAAATCCCAAACAGCTCGACAAAAGGCGTTATCATCTTTTAAAAATGGGGGTATTAATATATTGATTGCTACTGATATTGCGGCTAGAGGAATCGATATTCAAGAACTTCCGTTTGTTATTAATTACGACTTACCGGTAGATTCTGAGACTTATGTGCATCGTATCGGCCGAACCGGGCGAGCCGGAAAAGAAGGTAAAGCACTTTCCCTATGTAGTGAGGAAGAAAAACCGACACTTTTAAAAATTCAAAAATTAATCGGCTTTCAATTGCCGGTAACGGAACAACAAAAAAATAATTTATCAATAAACAATTAATACAATGCAAGAAGGAACAGTAAAATTCTTTAACGTTACCAAGGGTTTCGGTTTTATTACACCAAGTAACGGTGGTCAGGACATCTTTGTACATTCAACAGGTCTAGTGCATGACGTACGTGAAAACGATAGCGTAACATTCGACGTGGAGCAAGGCAAAAAAGGTCTTAACGCAGTGAACGTTCGCGTAGCACAATAAGGGAAGTAAAAACAGCCTGATGTACATCAGGCTGTTTTTTGTGTTAAAAATGGCGAACTAAAAAGCTCGCCATTTTTTATTTAGCCAAAAAAAGTTAAGGCTGTAGTTCTATTTCTGAAACTTGGTTTCCCTGTTTCGTACGAATATATTTATATTTTACTTTCTGATTTACAGTCAAAACCATACCAGCTAGCTTATCGTTAAAGTATACGGTTTCTCTGCTCAGGTTATCCCGGATAAAACCATAGTGGCCGTCTTCGTTGTAATAGGAAACTTTACCGTATAGATACTCGTCCTCTAAATCTGCTGGACGTATGAGATCTTCTTCCTTAAATTTGTATGGTTGCGTAGGGGGAGTGTCGGAGATGTTTCCGAATTCATCCACATAGGCAAACATTTCTTCTAACGATTTACCTTTGTTGTTGGATGCTTTGTTTTGTTCTCTTCTTTCTTGTTTTTCTTTCTTTTTCTGCTGCTGTTTTTTAGCAAGTTCTTTTTTCTTGAATGTAAGTTGATTTCTTGACATTAAAAGGGGTTAAAGTTATAAAATAATAAGGAGTAAATCTTATAAGAAGCGGATTGCTTGAGGATAAGAGATAGGGCCTTTTTGAAATGTATACAAATATACGAATTTAAAACGGCAAAAGCAATTTAGCAGGTAGTGAACGCCCGATTATTACTCGTCCGTTTCATAACCACCCGTACAATCCATGCAGGAGCTACCATATGCATCGTATTCATCGTAAGCTGCACCTACTTTGCCAAACAACGTAATAATCCGATCCAATCTTATTGTAGTTCCGTTGTCCAATAATACAAAAACACCTTCCGATTTTTTTTCTTCCATCTTAATAACGCGACCTACTACCTCATCAACCTGATTATCTCGGTTGAAAAAGAATATTTTTCCACTACGCGCTTTTTTGATTTCCTCCTCTACGACTTCACGATATTCCCAAGCTACCGGAAGATAAGCGTCGTTCGTGGGTGTGTTCTTGTTGTTCATAGTATTCTATTTTTCTTTTATTATTGAAGCGGAGGGGAGCACCGGCAATATAGCGTGGTGAAAATGAGATCTTATTAAAGGTTTAAATTAAGCTTGTCGCCCGATTTACAGGATTTATAGATTGCATCTATTATTTTTAAATCTTTTAAACCTTCCTCTCCATCGACAGGTATAACAGATTTTTTACCTTGAAGTATAATAGAAGCCATTTCCTCCATTTGCAAGGTCTGGTGCGTAACGTGCGGTTGCGTAAGTTTACCTTTATGTGTTCGGCCTTCTATAGGACCATAACCGGTAGAGGGTTGCATTTCTGCAAAGCCTTTTTCGCCGTTTAAAAAAAAGCGATCTAGGTGATTCATGTTGTAAGTGGAGAGACAAGACGCTACGGCACCACGCGGAAAGCCTAGCTGGAATAGTATAGTTTCATCCACACCCTCTCTAAACTTCACTGGATCGGTCTTCGTTTCTTGCGCTGCCACCCATATAGGTTCTTCCCCTACCATGTAACGGGCACCATTGATAGCATAGATGCCAATATCGACAAGCGAACCGCCACCGGCTAAAGCTTTATCCAATCTCCATTGATTAGGGTCTCCTATTCGGAAGCCACACTGCCCTTGAAAAAAATGGATTTTGCCAAAATCGCCCTTTTCGCGCATGTGAACAACTTCGAGTGTATTTGGTTCAAAATGCATTCGATATCCAACTAATAATTTGACGTTGGCTTCGTTACATGCCCGGATCATTTCCTCTCCTTCCTGAGCATTCAAACCCATTGGCTTTTCACAGATTACATGTTTCCCGGCTTTTGCAGCTCTTATGACCTGATCGTGATGCAAAGCGTTGGGCGTAATAACATATACAGCGTCAATATCTGGGTTATCTTTTAGCTCATCAAAATTTTCGTAATTATAGCAGTTTTTCTCCGGAATTTGGTATTTTGATCGCCAGTCCTTAATTTTTGCCGGTGTACCACTGATCAAACCGACCAACTTTGCTTTTTTGCATGCCTCCATCGCTCGTGCAACGCGCGTTCCGTATCCGCCTAGCCCCATGATAGCTACTCGTAGAACCGGACCATCATACGGTTCTTTATTGAAATGGAATAAGTCAGATTGTCGTGTTGCGGCTAGCAAAGGAAATGCCATAGCCGAATACGTAATCTTCTGAAGAAAGTCTCTCCGTGTATGCATAAGGATGAGTTTAGCGTATTGTTATTTTATGCTTAACAATAAAAGAGAGAAAAAGTTTAGAAAGACATTCGACAATGTGGGAAAGAGAAGCTGTTTTTGTTAACGGAACTATTGCTTATATTGTTCTTTTTAATATTAAAGTTGGTGGAAAACATTAATTCGTTAATACATATAGATCATATCGATGTTCCTCCTCTGCCTGTGCAGAAAAGTGAACCTTATTATCTTATCTGGATCTTTGACGGAGATTCCATATTTTCAGTAGATTTTACGGAGTATAGATGTAAAGGAAAAAACCTCCTTTTTTTATCACCTTTTCAGTTGTTAAAATGGTCGGCCATCAGGGCTGAAAAAATTGATGTTATTAGATTTCACGGAGATTTTTATTGTATTGAATACCATAAAGAAGAGGTCGCCTGTAATGGTATTCTGTTCAATAATATATATCAACAGCCCTTTGTGTCTGTTTCTGAAAATGTATTTGAAGAGGTTAAGTCCATTGTTGCCAAAATAGGGGATTTAAGTCGCTCCCGTAAGAAATATGATGTTTCTATTTTAAGAACCTATCTTCAGTTAATACTAGCCCTTTGCAGTAAAGAAAAGCAGGTAGATCCCGAGTTTATAAAACGAAATCGACCATCCAACGATCCCATACTTGATTTTCAAGATCTTCTTAACGAGCATTTTATTGAATCTAGATCGGTCTCTTTTTATGCGGCATATTATGGGTTGTCCGTGGATACATTCAGTAAGAAAGTAATGCGATATTTTGGTAAACGCCCTTCCAAACTCATCCAGGAACGATTGATCTTGGAGGCGAAACGGCTCTTACATCTCTCTAGAAAGTCTATTAAGGAAATAGCAACCGAACTTCATATAGACGATGAGTTTTATTTTTCGAGATATTTTAAGAAAGAAGTCGGTGTCTCTCCTAAGAAATTTAGAGAAACCGTAGGAATCTCCATCGTTGCAAAATAATCTATGTTTTATACGGATTTGTCCATTCCGTAGGTTCCATATACTGCGTACTATTGCGTAGTCAAACTTTTTTGAAAATGGAAAAATTTATTCTATTATTTGCAAATGCCCAACCCTTTTTTATCAATTTTATCAGGGTTTCGATATTTATTGTCATGGCGTGGATTGGCGGATTGAAAGCATTCCATTATGAAGCGGATGGTATTGTACCTTTTGTCGCAAATAGTCCGTTCATGAGTTTTTTTTATAAAAATGCGGACGCAGTCGGGACTGATGTACATGGAAATGTTGTGCCGGAATATACCTTATACAAAAATCCAGAAGGGAAAACAGTACAAAAAAATGTGGACTGGCATAAAAAAAATGGAACTTATGTGTTTTCGTACGGCTTAGGTACGGTCATCCTATTGATTGGTATTACCGTTTTATTGGGTATTTGGTATCCAAAAATTGGCTTGTTAGGGGGCGTGTTGACGTTTGGCATGTCCTGTGTAACGCTGACCTTCCTTTTGACCACCCCAGAGGTATATGTTCCGAATCTCGGAGGAGATTTCCCGACCCCTCAATACGGCTTCCCATACCTATCAGGGGCTGGTCGTCTCGTTTTAAAGGACATCATCATGATGGCAGCAGGTTTAATCGTAGCTTCGAATTGCAGTAAAAGAATATTAGCCAAACGAAATAGCTAGTTCACAGAACTATTTACGTTTTGCTAGGTTATTTATAAGGAAAGGATAACTATGGCGATGGGTAAATATAGAAGTGGTACGGATAAAAAAAAAATCCTACGGATAGCTCAGATTGCGCCTTTGTACGAGTCGCTTCCGCCAAAGTTATATGGTGGAACGGAAAGGATCGTACATTATCTAACAGAAGAATTGGTTAGAGAGGGACACGATGTCACCTTGTTTGCGTCAGGAGATTCCATTACACATGCTCGACTGATTGCTTGTGTTAATGAAGGTTTACGGCTAAAACAAGACTGCATTGACCCATTGGCCTATCACATTATTCAGATGCAAAAATTGAGTGCATATGTTAATGAGTTCGATGTTTTACATTTTCATACCGATTATTTACACTTCCCATATAGCAACACATTAAAAATTCCGTCCGTTACAACCTTACATGGCCGATTGGATATTCCGGAACTACAAGATATCTATAATACTTTCCCTTATCAAAACTTGATATCGATTTCCGAAAATCAACGTTTACCACTCCCTCAAGGTAACTTTGTCAAAACAGTATATCACGGACTTCCTGGAAATCTACATCATCTTGGAGAAGGAACGGGTGAATATTTGGCTTTTCTCGGTCGAATTTCGCCGGAAAAAGGCGTTGAAAGGGCTATCAAAATTGCATTGGAAACCAATACAAAGCTAAAGATTGCCGCAAAGATCGATAAGGCTGATTTTGCCTATTACGAGGAGAAAGTTAAGTTTATGCTAGATCATCCGTTAATTGAATATGTTGGAGAAATAAATGACCAACAAAAGACGGAGTTTCTAGCTCAGGCAAAGGCCCTGTTATTTCCGATTGATTGGCCCGAACCTTTTGGCTTAGTAATGATAGAAGCGATGGCCTGTGGTACACCTGTAATAGCATTTAATAGAGGATCGGTGCCAGAAGTCATGGAAAATAACGTAACTGGTTTTATTGTAAACTCCGTAGAAGAAGCTATTCATGCGGTAAGTGGATTAAAATACTTATCGCGAATAGAAATCCGCCGTGCTTTTGAAAGACGTTTCACCGCAACCCGCATGGCTGAAGATTATATTGATGTATACCGTATCTTGGTTAATAGTAAATTTCCAGATGTTCATCGGGGCAGGACATCGATATTAGATGTATAAGCATGAAAGAAGAAATTGTCAAGGAAGAGTTCCATATTTCCTCCGAAGCTGTTAACACTGACGAGGTAAATATGGTGTTGAATTATTCGAATACGTTTGCAGTTTTTGACCGATCGGGTAATATTCGTCCGTACGGAAAAATGGTACAGGGAATATATCATAACGGCACTCGATTCATTAATAAGCTGGTATTACATATCGACGGGGAAAAACCACTTTTATTAAGTGGTTCCATCAAAGAGGGAAATTCCATTTATTGGGTAGACCTTACAAATCCTAATGTTAAAAAATGTACTATACCAGAAAATTCTTTACATATCGAAAGGCATCAATTTGTGAGGGAAAGTGCCTTCTATGAGGAAATTAAGATTTTGCAATATGAACCAGAAAACTGTGCCTTTGATTTGACGCTTGATTTTGCTGGAGATTTTAGAGATATTTTTGAAATTCGGGGAATTGAAAGAAAAGTAAAGACGAATAATGCGTATCCGATTTATCACGATGAATATTTTGAGACAACTTATTTGGGATTGGATGGTGTCGAACGTTCTTTTGAAGTCCATTTCCAATCAGATGTTGAATATACCTTAGCGAAAAATAGAGCTATTTTCTCAGTCAATCTCACTCCTAAAAAAGTAGCAACCATTCATTATTGTATTCATTTTCTAACAGGGAAGGAAAAAAAAGAAGCTATTTCCTACTTTGAGGCTAAAGCGTTAAATCAGCTAGAATTGAAGCAAAGCAAAACGTTGTTTTCCGATATAAAAACATCTAATGCGCAGTTTAATCATTGGTTATATCGATCGGAAAAAGATTTTATATCACTTCTTTCACATACGGATTATGGAAAATATCCCTATGCTGGCGTTCCGTGGTATAATACTGCCTTTGGAAGAGATGGAATTATTGCAGCTATGGAAATCTTATGGATTAATCCGGAGATCACAAAGGGGGTGCTATTGTTTTTGGCCGCAAACCAAGCTATTGATTTGGTGCCAGAGAAAGATGCCGAGCCGGGAAAAATACTTCATGAAGCCCGCAATGGAGAAATGGCGAATACAGGAGAAATTCCTTTTAAGCAATATTACGGAACAATAGATGCGACGCCTTTGTTTATTATGCTGGCTGGAATGTATTATAATCGTACAGCTGATCTGGAGTTAATCAAACATATCTGGCCGAATATTATTGCCGCGATCAATTGGATAGATGAATATGGAGACATCGATGGAGATGGGTTTGTCGAATATATACATAAATCTGAAAATGGACTGACGAATCAGGGTTGGAAAGATTCTTTCGACTCCATTATGCATGAAAGCAATCAGCTTGCCGATCCACCCATTGCATTATGTGAAGTTCAAAGCTACGTATATGGTGCAAAAGTTCAGGCGGCCAAATTGGCGCTAAAGCTGGGACATCAAGAGTTATCATTGAAACTGTTCAATGAAGCTGCTGTGTTGAAAGTGAACTTTAACGAAAATTTTTGGGATGAGGAATTGTCCTGTTTTGTTTTAGCCCTTGATGGACATAAAAAGCCTTGTAGAGTAAAGTCTTCCAATGCCGGACATTGTTTGTTTACGGAGATTGCAGATCCCGATAAGGCTATTATACTTGCAGAGACACTACTTGATTTAGACATGTTCAGTGGCTGGGGAGTTAGAACGCTATCCTCTCAATCGGGACGATATAACCCTATGTCCTATCATAATGGCTCCATTTGGCCCCACGATAACGCACTTATAGCTTATGGATTATCCAAGTATGGTTTGCAAAAACACGTTTTAAAAATTATGGAATCTATATTTGATGCGTCCTTGTTTATAGAGTTACAGCGTGTGCCTGAGCTATATTGTGGTTTTGAGAGACGAAAAGGCATTGGCCCAACAGCTTATCCTGTTGCTTGTTCGCCACAGGCTTGGTCGGTAGGGGCGGTATTTATGCTTTTACAGTCTTGTTTACGGATCGATATAAATTCCATTAATAAAACAATAACTTTTGATAGAATTATACTTCCTGATTATCTTAATGAAATTCGTCTTATTGATTTAAAATTGGGAAACGAAAAATGTAGTCTAATTATTAATCGTTCGAAATATGATAATGTAGCTTTCAATATTCTTCAGAAACCCGATAACTGGGAAATTGTAATAAATTAGCATCTGTTGTTAATGCCTGATTATATGCGGTATAAAGCGGCTTTTATCTGTAGTAATTGGCATGTCAGACTCTCTGAAGGATATGCCACAAGCCTCCTGTCCAATAACCCAACTCCCGATAATCGAAAAGCCTGTATCTTCACGATGTAAGTTAGCCAATTCTTGGTAGACATAACCTTCTTCTCCATATTCGCCTTCAGTATGATAAATCATCTGCTTGTCGTAGTACATCTCTATATTGGCACCCTCGCGCGATAGGATAGGTTTTTTAACAAAATGCTTCAAATGAATTGGTTCGTCAAAATAGGTGGGTAAGAGGTGGGGATGGTTAGGAAATAATTCCCAGAGAATGGGAAGTATCGCTTTATTGGAGAGCAGCATTTTCCACGATGGCTCTATCCATTGCGCTTCATTCGGATCGTTTATAATATGCACAGCAAACTCTTCTTGAGCCATCCATTCCCAAGGATATAATTTAAAAATAGATAGAATGGGTTCGCCTTCTAAATCTACAAAGCTATTGCCCGCCCAGCCAATATCGTCAATATAAATCAGCTTCGTATCGATGCCTGCCTGCAGTGCGGTATCTCGAAGATATTCAACGTTTGTCAAGTCCTCTAAGGTTTCTTTCGCACAGGAAAAATGTAAAATAGTTCCCTTAAGATAAGGCTTTAATTCGGTCCAACTTTTTATTAACTGTTCGTGGATGCCATTGAATTGGTCTGTAAGTTCGGGAAAGTAGTGGTTCTTCCAATACCACTGTACAATACCGGTCTCGAAAAGTGAAGTTGGTGTATCAGCATTGAATTCCAACATCTTTAACTCCCCACGTGTCGTGTCGTATGCAAAATCGAAACGTCCATATATCGAAGGATCATCATTATCCCAAGCATGCTCGATATGCGGAATCATAAAGGACGGTATATGAAAATGTTGATACTGTTTGTTTTTGATGATGTATTCTACGGCATCCAAACACATTTGCCACAGCTCATTGGTAGCTTTATAGATTAGATCGGCATCCCGATTACGGATTTCGTAATAATAATCGTCGATCCAGTAAGGTATGCCATCCAATGTATGGTAACCATATCCAATAGATTCCAGACGGGTCTGCCATTGTGGATCTATACGTACTTTTTTAACCTGCATCAGGAACCATAAGAAGAGCGAGTGGTAGAAGCAGCATTACGGCCAAAACCGCCACGTTGAGCTTGATAAGCTGCGGCTTTTGCGGCATTGGTGCCGGCCACCGATTGCGGATGTAAATTGTTATTGGCGTAACCGAAGCCACCTCCCAAATGTCTAAAAGCCATAAACCAAAGCAAGGCAGAGCCCATACCGCCTCCGGAATGCCCTTGTGTATAATTGTTTGTTACTTCTGTATAGGCTGCTGTTGTGTCTGCACGCATAAATACACGTTGCCTGCTTTCCACATTTTGTTTATCGTTAGGCGGTGCGCAAGAAGCTAATACCGAAGTTATCAAAACCAATTTGATACTGTTTGTTGCTGTTTTTCTCATTATTGTACAGTTACATAAATGGGCACTTTGCTCAATGTCGTAGATGAATCTGTAGTATTCCAAGTGCCCGGTGCCACAGCGGTTACGATCGTATCACTCATGGAAGTAATCTGTTCGCCATTGAACCAGATATGTTGTGTAGTGATATGCAACACGGAATCTCCTTTGGTCACTGTTTTTAAAGTGACTTCCCGAGCTGATTTTTTATCCAGTTGTTCCAATGCTTGTTCATTGTGCGTATGATGACAAGACGTAATGCTGAAAAGGCAAAGTAACGATAATAAATATTTCATCTATTTATTTTTTCTTATGGCTGATGAACGCTCGGGTAAATAATCATTACGCTGTATCAATGACTATTTACATCTTGGTTTCATATGCTGATTTACTTCACAAACTTAGTTAAAATGCGCTGTATTTACGAATACGGAATTAAAAAACAAGGCGTATAATTGTATCACTAATTGACTGTCAGAAACTTTTTCGGTAGTGGGGGCGAAGATGTCACCACATCGTAAAATGTAAACGGTGTAAACATTTTGTTTTTATAACTGTTTAATCAATATCAAATAACTATGTTTATGAAAATATTATTTTTTATAACAACGGTGGTGTTTACGTTGGGGAGTTGTAATAGTTCCACAAATACAAATAGTACGAATTCCTACAAGGAGGATCAATATGAAAAAATTGGTCACACCGCTGATAATGGTGAGCTTCCCAAAAAAGCGAAGGATTTTTTAAATGCTCACTTTACCGATCAAAAAGTAAAGAACGTACATCACAAAAAGTCTCCCGTTGCCTACGGTACATTTTTTGAGGTTGAACTATCTGATAGAACAGAGGTGGATTTTGACAAAGATGGCAATTGGAAGGAGATTAGCAACGATCGCGACATCGAATTGCCAACTTTAATGTTACCCGACGCTATTCAAAAATACCTCGATACGCATTACGCCACAATAGGAGTGACAAGTATTGATAAAGATGAAACGGGCTATGAGTTAGAACTCATTAACGATGTAGATTTAAGTTTTGATTTGTCAGGAGTTTTTTTGCGAGAAAGTAGATAATGAAGGCTGATCAGTATGGAGAAAACAGACTGGGGTTACGATGTGCAGTATATCAAAAACTAATATTATGCGCATTTTTTATTTCCGCCATTACAAAAGTGCTCTGTGTACTTCCTATGCTTTCAACGGTGCCTAATTTGTTAAATACAAACTCCTGATAATGCTTCATATCCTTTGCAAATACTTTTAAGATAAAATCGTAGTCGCCAGAAATATTATAGCATTCTACCACCTCATCGATTTTGAGGATGTCTTCTACAAAACGATGTCCAATCTTGCGGTCATGTTGTTTCAGTTTAATATTACAAAAGACAATAAAACCTTGGCTGAATTTTTCGGGATTGAGTAAAGCAATATACTTTTTGATGTATCCTTCATTTTCCAATCTTCTTACTCTTTGTAAGACCGGAGTTGGCGACAAATTTACTTGTTTAGCCAAATCCTTAATTGTATGATTAGAATCATTTCCCAATATTTTCAATAACAATAAATCTGTCTTATCAAGCTCTTCCATAGCATAAAATTCTTTTGGAAAGACAAATCTAATTAATAAAAAGATTTTTTCGCTAAAAAGATCATGTAAAATAGCTGTGTCATCTAATTTTTTAAAAAAATATGGTTATTAATGCGTAGAAACTAACTTTGCGTAGCGTATAATCGAAGATTGACTTTATCGCGATTATAGGAGACTGTTCAGCATAAACACAGTATAATTTATGAAATTTTTAGTTACCGGAGGTACCGGATTTATTGGAGCACGTGTGGTTGTCAACCTATGGGAGCGTAATATACCCGTAGTCGTTGCCGATTTAGATTTGAATATAGCTTGGACGAAGCAAATTGCTCTTTTAAAGCATCGTGAAGATCCTGTCAAGCTTGCTGAGATTCAGCAACAGATAAATCAAACCTCATTCGTCAACCTCGATGTGTCGAATAGAAAGCAGGTTAATGAGGTGTTTTGTAAATTTCCGGATATAACGCATGTGATTCATTTGGCTTATCTGATGAGTGCGGAAGTGGAAGCCGATCAGAGTCGTGGTGCTGCTGTCAATATTCAAGGTATGATCAATATGTTTGATATGACCGTGGATCATAGACTGGTACGCCTTGTGTTCGCTAGTAGCGAAACTATTTATGGCGCTAATCACAGTGCCTATGGCGACGCAGACTATGCCGTAAAGGAGGATGACTTTTGCTCTCTTGACGATCATTTTTATACCTATGGGGTAATGAAAATGCTCAATGAGTTTACAGCGCAGAAGTATATTAAAAATAAAGGAGTCAGTATTGCTGCTATGCGTCCGCCGGTGGTATATGGTGATGGAAGGATGCGCGGATCCGTTCTCTGGGCCTGCGAGTTTGCTACAAATCCCGCACTTGGACGACCTGTTAAATTACCGTTCTCAAAAGAAGCTCGCGACTGCTGGATTTACGTGGATGATGTCGCTGAGCAGTTTGTCCGACTTTCTTTAAAACCAAAACTGGATCACTTTGCATACAACAACGGCGGACATTCCGTAACGGCGGAGGAGCTAATGCAGACGGTTCAACATATTGTTCCGGATACAAAATACGAATTTGATGAAAGTGTTCCACGCACAGCATTGATTGATCGTTGTGATAGTACGCGTTTGGAGCGAGAAATTGGATTTATCCCTCGATCACTTCAAGAGGGCGTGAAAGCACAAATTGAAGAAGCTCGTTGTAGGCAACTGCAGGTCAGTTACTAAAAAACTTCTATATTTATTGATAATAAAATTACGATATTAAAAAAGAAAGATATATGTCAGGATTTCGCAATACAGTCGTGGGCAGTTATCCCCGTCCCGAAAAATTAGAGGATACGATGAAACGACCTGTGATGGACCGGGAGGAAGTGGATAATTACATTGAGTGGGCGACAAAAGACCAAGCTAGCTTGGGGCTGGATACGATCACCGATGGTGAAGGATACAGGGAAAATATGTACTATTTTTATCAAAAGCGTATTGATGGTATTACTTTCGAGGATATGCCTAAGGTTTCGTTTGGGACGGCTGGTTTTGGTATCGAATGTCCCCGAGTGATCGGAGAACTGAAGAATTCACGTTTTGATATCGCCCGTAATTGGAAAATTGCTCGTGATGCTGCACCCGATGACGTAGAAGTTAAGCTGACCGTCACAGGACCGCATGTTTTGTATCGTTTCAGTGTGAACGAGCGGAAAGACCTTTATCCTGATGCACCGGCTTTGTGTCGTGCTTGGGCGAATGTTTTGAGAGGTGAAATTGCGGATGCTATCACCCTGGGTTGTACGCACGTGCAGTTTGATGAGCCTATGTGGACAGAATCTCCTGAGGAAAGCCTATGGGCAGCGGAAATCTTGGCGGAACTGATCGAATCGCTTCCGAAAAAAGTGCGGGTGGGCTTGCATGTATGTGGTGGTAATCCCCGTAGAAAGCGAGTTTATTTTACGAAATATATGGATCTGATAGAAGCATTTAAAACTGTTCCCGTGGACGAACTGTTGCTGGAACATTGTACGCTTGGCTACAATATGCTGGAACTATTTGATGATTGGGATTTTAAAGGTGATTTGGCAATAGGCGTTATTGATCAGCGCAGCGATGACCTAGAGTCCGTAGAAGTAATACGGGAGCGTGTAAAACCAGCATTAGAATACTTTCCGGCGGATCGCTTGATACTAACGAGTGAATGTGGATTTGGTCATGTACCTCTTGAAATCACCCACGCCAAATTGAAACGCTTAGTAGAGGCATCTAAAGTATTGTAAGAGACCTTAATTGTCTAAAGGAGGGCGTATCTGATGTTGTTGATACGACCCTTTTTTATTTTTGTGGATATAAATAGTTCCTATTTGTTTTTATTAACCGGTTCGCCGAACAAAATCTATTGTTATGCTATTAGAAAGATAGGAAAAGATGTATCTTTAGATAGCGCATAGAATTATAATGTAAACCATATAAAAAACGATTACTATGATGTCAAACATTGGGCTCATCATCGAAGAGCGAGCAGCAGATATCGGGAACTTTTTAGTAGGAAGATTACTGCCATTTCGCCAAAAGCGAGCGGTGGGGCCGTTTGTCTTTATTGATCACATGGGACCGTCGGCGTTGAAAGACTATGAAAATCTAGATGTTCCTCCACATCCCCATATAGGCCTCTCCACATTAACTTATCTCTTTGAAGGTGCTATTTTCCATCGAGATAGTATAGGAAGTGCCATGGAGATTGAGCCGGGTGCGGTGAATTGGATGACCGCCGGGAAGGGCGTCGTTCACTCGGAAAGAACACCGGAGTACCTTCGAACAACGGATAAGAACTTGCACGGATTTCAGATTTGGGTCGCACTTCCCAAGGATATGGAACAGAGTGAACCAACTTTTCATCATATCGGCGCTGAAGAGATACCGATATGGGCGGAAGGGAATACACAATATAAATTAATCGCGGGGGAGGCATTTGGAAGAAAATCGCCCGTACCTGTCCACAGTAAGATGTTCTTTATAGAAATTAAGACCCAGACAGCACAGAAGTTAAAAATAGGGGAAGAATTATATGGCGAAGTAGGCTTATATGTTTTAAACGGTAAGGTGAATATAGAAGGTAATGATTATGGAATTAAACAGTTAATGATAGCAAAAAATGCCCAACTTTGTGAATTTGAAACCAGCGACAATTGCACGGTCTATCTTTTCGGTGGGGAACCCTTTGATGACGAACGTTTTATATATTGGAACTTTGTGAGCTCTGATAGAGCATTGATCGAAGAGGCGAAAGTAAACTGGAAAAACCAAAATTACGACGCTTTTCCATTGGTTCCCGGTGATAATGATGAATATGTACCGCTACCGGAAACGGGTTTGAATGTGAAAAATAGGAGCTAGGATAGAATTTTATTGGCCCATTCAATTTCTTCTTGATTGATCGCGTGTCCAGCGTTTTCATAGACCTGTAGGTTCACTACAGCATTCATCTCCTTTAATATGTTTTCCGTTTCAAATACCCGCTCAATGGGCACATGAAAATCTGGGGTACTCGTACCTATAAAGACTGGAGTCTGTTGAAAATCACCACCATAGTTAGCTCTATTGATTTTTTCGCCAATTACTCCGCCGATAATAGCGACGACACCGCCAAATTTCCGCGCATTTCTGGTGATATACTCTAATGTTAAACATGCTCCTTGGGAAAACCCAAAAAAGTAAATGTTTTCTGACGTTATACCTGCATCTATAGCCGCTTTTACGGTCGTGGCCACGATATTAATAGCCGAAGAAAGCCAAGGCTCATTTTGCTCGGCAGGTGCAATAAATGATTTGGGATACCAAGTATGGTTTGTAGCCTGAGGGGCCAATAGGGCATAGCCACCCACATTTAAATGTTGGGTTAATCCCAAAATATCTTCCGCGCGACCACCTCGTCCATGAATCATAATAAGAACCTTCGCTGCTTCGTTTAAAGCTGTTCCTGCTGTTTTTATGTCTAAGTGATGTACCATTTTTTACTATTTCTTCTTGTCGATACCAAGCATTTTTATATTCGATTTTTCGATAATACAAAGATAACCAGGTTTTTCTTTTGCTACATTGACCTAGGTTAAGAAGTTCTTTTTCTCGATTTGTATTCCGATGTTTATATCCCTTAGATTGGCTTGTTTTTGTTAGAGATCATTGTTGTGCGATTGTTTTTGTAAACTAAACTAGACGTTATTT
The DNA here is from genome assembly GCF_014692505.1 of Sphingobacterium arenae. Classification (GTDB taxonomy): domain Bacteria; phylum Bacteroidota; class Bacteroidia; order Sphingobacteriales; family Sphingobacteriaceae; genus Sphingobacterium; species Sphingobacterium arenae. Next base: position 176,301 of record NZ_JACNYK010000003.1, read on the forward strand.
GTTTAAAATAAAATAGGAATATATTATCTAGCTATATGAATGTACATAATTTAAGAGGAAAGAATTGGACAGCCAGAAAAATAGACCAAACATATATCTTAAGTATTGCCGATAAGAGTAGCATTGTGGACACGTTAACCGATTTCCTAATGGTGCAAAAAATTGTTGCGGGTGAAATTACCGGAATTGGGGCTACTAATGAAGCTACTTTGCGTTTTTTTGATCCAGATACTAAAAATTATATCGATAAAACATTTACTGAACAAATGGAAATTAGCAATCTTTCTGGTAATATTTCTGAAGTGGGGGGAAAACCCATGTTGCATTTGCATGTGACATTGGGTAAAAGTGATTATTCTGCCTTAGCGGGACATCTTTTTGATGCAAAAATACGTGGTGCAGGCGAGTTTTTTATTACTGCCATCAACAATAAAGTTATAAAAGTAAAAAACGAAGATATAGGATTAAATTTTTATGATTTCGAAAACAACGTTTAAACTTTTTGTATACCTCTAGTATTGCATCATAGTTGCAAGTGAAAAATATTTTCTATCTTTGATGGGAGATACGAACATCATGACAGAGTTTTGGGAAGAGGCATTTCGCGATAAACAGACAATGTGGGGCTTCGAGCCTAGCCAATCCGCGATACTTACAAAAGATTTTTTTGTAGAAAAGGGCATCAAGAAGATACTTATACCCGGTATTGGTTATGGACGAAATGCACAGGTTTTCATTGAAATTGGAATGGAAGTGACCGGAATTGAAATTTCAAAAACGGCGATTGCATTAGCGAGAAAACATTACGGAACAGATATGGTTATTCATCATGGTTCGGTAGCTGATATACCTTTCTATAAGAATCAATATGCTGGTATTTTTTGTTATGCCTTAATTCACTTATTGGACCGTGACGAAAGAGCAAAGCTGATAGACGACTGCTATAACCAGCTTGCCGAAAACGGCTATATGGTCTTTACGGCTATCACCAAGAAAGCACGAACTTACGGACAAGGAAAACAAATAAGCAAAGATCGTTTTGAGCTCTTTGGAGGAGTAAAAATGTTTTTTTACGACAACCAATCCGTAGAGAAAGAATTTGGTAAATACGGGTTGGTTGAAGTTACCGAGGTAAACGAAAATTATCCATTCTATTTGATAAAATGTAGAAAATAAATTCATTTCCATGCGCCGACGTGATTCTTAGGCACGGATTTGTTGAATATAAAATGTATAATTTGCTAATGAATCGCCGCGATGATTGTTTTGGAGGCTTCTTGGATTATACCGACATCAACAGAATAGGAGATATATTTAACGCCTACATTTTTCCAATATCGTGCGCTTTCCAGCTGATCTGTAAAAACACCCACGACGATATTTTTTTTCAAACACTTATCGATAATCTCTGTCATTTTCTCAATAACAACTTCATGTGTTACCTGCCCAGGGACACCCAGTGACTGAGATAGATCATAAGGGCCAATGAAAGCAATATCGATACCAGCCACATTAATGATTTCTTCTAAATTCTGGATAGCTTCGGTACCTTCCAGTTGTAGGATCACAAAACTTTTATTAGCCTGCTCGAAATATTCAAAGCGGTCCTTATCGGAGAAGTTGGCAGCACGTACAAAGCGGCAAACGCCACGTTCCCCTTGAGGACCAAATTTGGCGTAAGAAATCGCACGAGCGGCTTCTTCAGCATTCGTTATCTGTGGAACCTGTACGCCTTTGGCACCTATATCCAGGGCTTTACCGATATGGGATGGATTGAGTTCTGGAACCCTAATGATGGGAAATGTATGGCTAATCTCCGCAGCTCGGACCAGGTGTTGGGCATTTAGAATGCTGTTGGGGCCGTGTTCCAAGTCGATGATTATAAAATCGAAACCTGCATATCCCATTGCCTCAACCATAGAAGCATCTGAAGTTTTTGAAAAGGGACCTATGACGATCTCTCCATTAGCTAACTTTTCTTCGAATCTACTTAAATTTACCATTCTGCAATTGCATTATCGTTATGACGCCAGATTGGATTATGCCAGTCGTGACCAACCGTCGCCATTTGTTGAACATATTCTTCATTGACTTCTATTCCCAGCCCTGGACCGGTCGGTATATCTACAAATCCATCTTCATAAGCGAACACAGCAGGATTTTTGATATAATCCAGCAGATCATTCGTTTCGTTATAGTGGATGCCCAAACTTTGTTCTTGTATCGTCGCATTGTAGGCGTTGGCGTCTAGTTGTAAACACGCGGCCAGTGCTATAGGTCCTAAGGGGCAGTGCGGAGCCAAGGCGATGTCGTAGACCTCCGCCATGTTGGCTATCTTTTTACATTCTGTTATGCCTCCGGCATGGGACAGATCTGGTTGGATGATATCCGCTACCCTGCCTTCAAAAACGGGTTTAAAATCCCATCTGGAATACAGCCGTTCACCAAGTGCAATCGGGATATTGCTACGTTTGTTTAATTCAGCAATACCCTCCAGGTTCTGCGAGAGGAGAGGCTCTTCAATGAAGATAGGCCGATACGCTTCAAGCTCCTTCAGCAGGATTTTTGCCATGGGCAGGTGTACCCGTCCGTGAAAATCGATCGCGATATTTAACTGCATGCCGAAATGCTCCCGTAAGATTCCCAAACGATTAAGTAAAGCATCTACTTCTTGGTAGGAATCGAGAAACCGAAGCTTGCCGGTACCATTTATTTTGATGGTTCTGAAGCCCTTATCATATACGCGTTGCACCTCGTCTATCAATATTTCTGGTTGGTCGCCACCGACCCAGGAATACACCTCCATTTTATGTCGAGATTTTCCGCCCAAAAGCTGATGAACAGGAGTGTTGTAAAATTTTCCTTTGATATCCCATAGGGCTTGATCGATACCCGAGATAGCACTCATAAGAATGGGGCCACCACGATAAAATCCACCACGATACATCAGGTTCCAAATGTCCTCTATTTCCAAAATATTCTTATCGCCGATCATAGTGATCAGCTCGGATACGGCTGTAGCTACGGTATCTGCTCTACCTTCTAATACAGGCTCTCCCCATCCCACTAAACCCTCATCGGTTTCTATTTTTAAAAACAGCCAACGTGGGGGAACCTTGTATAAATGGAAACTTTTAATTTTCATGATATATATTAAAATTTTGAAGAATTATACAGTCGAGCTGTGAGCCCACCATCGATAAGTATTTCGCTTCCGGTAATTTTCTGACTTTCATCTCCAGCGAGATAGAGTGCTAACTGGGCAATGTCCTTTGGCGTGGTAATTTCTCCCATCGCATGTAACGTGTTTATTTCCTGTTCAACAGACTGTGCATCATCCTTCTCCGCTAGCCATGACCTATAGTGTGGCGTGTCCGTAAAACCAGGACAAATTGCATTTGCCCTTATCCCATATTGTCCCAAGCTAATAGCCATACTTCTGGTCATTGCATTGACTCCCCCTTTAGCCGCAGCATAAATCTCCGTATCCGGCAAAGTCCGGAAAGCATGATTGGAAGAAATATTGATGATCGAACCCTTTATTTTTTTTGTAACCATAGCCTGGGCAACATATTTGGAACATAAGAACACACCACGGAGATCAATATTGATCAGCTCGTTCCAATCCTCTATGCTGGACTCTAGTAACGGCTTGAACCTGGTGATACCGGCATTATTAATCAAAGCGTCTATTCTACCGTATTTTTCCAACACCAGGTTTACCATATTTTTGATACTTGTTTCATCGGCAACATCGGTTTGTATAAAAAGAGACTGATAGCCTTGCTGGTTTATAGTCTTCTGTACAAATATCCCCTCTTTGTCGGTTCGTGTTGCTAGGATTACGACCCATTGTTGTTTTGCAAAATATTCGGCTATGCCTCTGCCAATCCCTTTACCTGCCCCGGTGATAACTACTACTTTGTCGTTCGTTGTGTGCATATATATTATTACGTTAAATCTTGATATTTCGGAAAGATCTACGATTACTAGACCCGGTTGTTTTTTGTTTCGCGTACGGCGAATAAAATGAAAATAAAATACGCGAAGCATATTCCAGCAAATAACAGAAAAGTTTGTAGGGTTGTGAAACTATTGATGATCACCGGAAATAAATAGGTTAAACTAAAGCAAGCGACCCATAAGAAGGCCGATGCAATACCTACAGCTGTTTCTCGTATTTGCATAGGAAATATCTCTGTGATGACCACCCAGGTAACGGGTCCTAACGTAGCCGCGTAGACGCCGATGAATGTGATTACAAAGAAACTTAATAAATAGCTTGGTATAAATGTCCCGGCAAACGACAGACCAATGAGCACTAATAACAAGGCCATGCCCCCTGAACCGATGAGTAGCAATTTTTTCCGACCCACCTTGTCCACGAAACGCATGCCGATCAGTGTAGCAATCAAATTGATGCTTCCGATCAAGATTTGTTGAAAAAGCTGCCCGTTCACATCCATACCGGCCTTTTCAAAAATGATGGGTGCATAAAATAAGACAGCATTGGCACCTGAAAACTGTTGGCACACGGCAATAACAATAGCCACCAACAGTAGAAAGCCCAATCCCTGTTTAAAGATATTGGCTATCACGAAGCCTTTTTGTTCTTGGTTCTTTTGTCGGTCTATATGTTCAATTTCAGCCTGCAGTTGATCTACGGTAAGTAGCGACCCCAGTATTTTGGTGCCTTTTTCCCGTTGACCGTTGAACACAAGCCATTTCGGACTTTCGGGTAGAAAAGGTAAAAAAAACAAGAATAAGGTGGCTGGCAAAGCGCCACTCATAAACATCCACCGCCAATTCCAAGACGTAAAAGATAGGTAATAATTGGTGATATAAGCCATCAGGATTCCAATTACGATCGCTAATTGATTGATGGATACCATCTTGCCACGAATATGCCGCGGGCTTAATTCAGCGATGTAAAGTGGTGACAAAATAGAAGCCCCGCCTACGCTGAAGCCCGCGATAACGCGCCAGATGACAATCGTATTCATGTGGTTCGAAAGTCCCATCGCAATAGAGGAAATACCAAATATCAAAGCAACAATAAATAACGATTTCTTACGACCTAGTCGCTCGGCGATTTTCCCAAAGGTCATGGTGCCCGCCGCGCAACCTAAATATAGGCTGCTAGCTACCCATCCAAGTTGAGAAGGAGAGAGGTCAAGGTCAGGCTGTATAAAGGGGATAGCCCCCGAGAAGATGGCAATATCAAATCCGAAAAGAAGTCCGCCCAGAGAGGCAATTAGGCTGTAAAAAATGACTCGTTTGTTGCTTTGGTTCATATGATTCTATACTACTGTAATATAACAACACGAAAGTAGTATTAACATGTATTAAATAGAATAAACAAAACGAGCAAAAAGATGGATTATTTTACTATGTTCGTTAATCCACAAAAAAATCCATCTTTTCCTTTCGATAGTCCATTCTTTAATATTAAAAATTACAGCAGTTTTGTAGTAATCGATATATCAGAGATTATGTTACAAGAAATATTTCCAACCCCGCTGTTTTTAGGAGAAGGTCCCGTTTGGGACGAGCGTGTCCAACGCTTGTATTTTGTCGATATTTTGTCGAAAAGAATGTACAGGTATTCGTTCGATACCAAAAGAGCTGAGGAATATCAATTCGAGGAATTTATTAGCTGCATTGCACTGCATAATGATCCAGATATCGTACTAATCGCTTTAGAAAGCGGGATATATGCCTTGAATACAAGCACCCGTGAAACAACTTTTGTTGTACAACCTGAAAAGAAACCGAACTATAGGTTTAATGACGGTAGTGTGGATAGGGAAGGCAATTGGGTGATTGGCAGTATGAATAATATAAATAATGGTGCCGAGGCAACGCATCAGCCCGATGCTTCGCTATACCGTGTCAATGGAAGCGAAGCAAACGTCCTGTTGGAGAACGTGACCATTTCTAACGGGATTGCCTTTTCGGATAGGGAAATGTATTACATCGATTCTATACATGGAAATGTTCGCCGTTTCGATTACAGCAACGGTGAGCTTCGAGATGAAAAAGTTGTTTTTGAAGTGGAAAAGGATGTATCTCCGGATGGCATGACTTTATCAAAATCGAACAAACTATACGTGGCGCTGTGGGGTGGTGCAAAAATAATCGTATATGATTTAAACAAGTCTGCCCTGGTTAGCGAGATTCCACTGCCTGTACCTAACCCCACTTCGTGCACCTTTGGTGGTAAGGATATGAACACGCTTTTTATAACGACTGCCTCTCTGGGAGAGAGAACCGATGCAGGGGTATATGCTATCAATCTGGAAGACGAAGGCCATACCGAAAATAAAGTACATTGGCCCGTGTTGGGTTAAAAAGTAAGGCCCAGCTTATCGCTAGGCCTTACTTTTTATATGTTTGGTCGAAGGACTTAAAAATTAGGATTTTGAACAATGCTGCCTTCGGATAAAACAATTTCTGAATTCGGGATCGGAAACAATAAATCCCTGCTTTCGTTAAAGGAAGTCCCTTTATTGCTATTCTCCCGTTGATTGGTGCGCTCAAAGGTGTCGGTGCTTATTTCGGTATTGTAAAGCACAAACGAACCGTTGGGACCGAAGAGATTGGCGATTACTTTTTTACCGTTGTTGTCATCCCAGCGGCGGATGTCGTAAAGCCGTTGGTGTTCCAGTGCGAGCTCTAACCGTCTTTCGTCGCGAATGGCCTGTCGCAAAGCTTCTCCACTACTGCTCACCGGATTTAAATTGACGCGTTCCCGAACGCGGTTGAGGGCATTGCGTGCTTCTCCGTCGTTACCGGTGGCGTTGGCAGCTTCGGCATACATCAGCAGGACATCGGCAAAGCGGAGCAAGCGATGGTTCAGTTTATTCCGGTTGCCATCATACGGAACGGCACGTTGTGCATGAGGAATGTAAAACTTCCGGTTGATCCGTGCCGACTTATGCTCTGCGGGCGCAATGACATAATTTTTTGCTACCTCACCCGGATCGTTCCATACATCATCCCCATGCTTGATAATGGTAGCGCGTAAACGTATTTCATCGCCGGCGGCTTTAAAAGCATTTTCTAGGTCGCTGGTAGGGCCACTCCATGACCAGCCACTATCATTACGGGAACCGGTGATTACCGAAAGGCGACCACCTAAATTGTAACCTACGGCATCGCTATACTGCACCTCAAAGAGGGATTCGATACTGTTGTTATGCTCGATTGTCCATACTTTATCAAAATTGTCCAACAGATCATACTCGCCGGAGGAAATTACCTGTGCCAAAACCTCTTCAGCCTCGGCCATTTTATTTTGGTACAGATATACTTTACCCAAGTAACCCAGTGCAGCACCTTTGGTAGCACGCCCGATATCGGCCGATGGATATTTGCTCCGCTCGGGCAGCCCCTCAGCAGCGGCTATCAAGTCTTTCTCTATAAATGCATAACATTCCTCAAGGGTATTGCGGGTAACTCCTTGTACCTCTTCAGGCATGGACAAACTCTCGATGATGGGTACACCACCAAAATTTTTGACCAGCTCAAAATACTGAAAAGCGCGTAAAAAGCGGGCTTCTGCAAGGACACGTTCGCGCAATTCCTCATTGGTAATCGGAGACTCCGGTAAGCGCTCCAGTACAACATTGCTCCGTAAAATAGCCTTGTAACGATACTGCCAATAGTTTTTCAGTAAGTCGTCTTGGCTCGGGTTCTGATAATGGGCGGTCCGTATATAACTGCTCTGGCTTTGCGTAGTGTTGTTCATCCACATATCGTCGGTTGCCATATCCGATGCGGGATAAAATTGCGCAACTTGCCACCAATCATCCCAAAAAACACCTTGGTAACAACCCGCGATTTGTTTTAACGCTTCTTCTTCCGTTTGAAAATAGGTGTCTAAATTTTCCTGTCCCAGTGCGGGTCTATCCAAAAATTTTTCGCAGCTTGTGAAGAGGCAGCTGCCTGCGTATATGGAAAGTGCTATAAATATCTTTTTCATCGTGTAATAATTTTAGAACGTGAGGTTTAAACCAAGAAGAAAAGTACGGGGATTAGGATAACCTAAGCGATCTATACCCGATTCCAGGGCTGTCCCTCCGGATGCCACCTCCGGATCTAAGCCGGTATAATTGGTGATCGTAAACAGGTTCTGTGCAGATAAGGACAGCCTAAGCTGGCCATTCGACCACATCGACGAGGGTAGGGTATAGCCCAGTTGTAACAGCTTCGCTCTTAAAAAGCTCCCATTTTCAACCATAAAGGTCGAGGGAATACGATAGTTATTGTTCAAATCATTTACAGACAAGCGGGCAAATGTATTGGTGCTTCCCTCGCCGTTCCAAGCCTTATCAAAGGTATCGGCATAGACGTTTTGGCCATTTTCTCCAGAATAGAAACCGACTTTGGGTAAGTTCATGATATCGTTGCCGACCGAACCATAGAAATTGGCAACCAGATCAAAGTTTTTGTAACCCAGACGGGCGTTAAATCCAACCGTAAAATCTGGAAATGCTTTGCCCATAAACACTTTGTCATCTTCGTTTAGTTGGCCGTCTCCGTTGGTATCCCTAAAGATAAAATCTCCGGGTTGTGCATTTGGCTGGATAAGCGTGCCATCGGTTCCGGCATGTTGCTGCACTTGCTCCTCATTTTGGAATACGCCATCGATCTGATAGCCGAAAAATCGGCTTATCTCTTCGTCGGGTATATTGCGTATCGCCAGGTCGTTATAGACCGCTCCGGTTAGAATAGGGGCATCCATAGCCAGTTCCATTGCTTTACTCTGTACGGCCGTCATGTTCAACCCTAAATCATAAGTGAATGCGTGGCTATTGTCGCTGTACTTGAGCGCAAACTCCCATCCTTGTGCCTGCATGCTCCCGATATTGGCCCACATCTGGGCATCCCACATCGGATAACCGAGGACGAGCAGATTGTTTTTCTGCATGAGCATGTCGTGATTCCGCTTTCGGAACCAATCTATTCCTACCGTGAACTTGTTCTGTAAAAAAGCCAAATCTAAGCCTACGTTTACATCTTCGACAGTTTCCCAGGTTAGCAGAGGATTACCCACTTGACTAACGGCAGACCCTACGTATCGCGTGCTTTCCGGTCCGAACACATAGTCCGCCGGTCCGATCAGGTTGATATAAAGACCTGGTCCCGCAACAGATTGGTTGCCCACACGGCCCCAGCCCGCACGCAGCTTGATATCTTGAAAGATGTCCTGTCCTGCTAGAAACGACTCATTGCTGACACGCCACGCACCCGAAATAGACGGGAAATTGGCATAGCGGTTACCTGCAGGAAATGCCGAAGATCCGTCGCGTCTAAAGGTCGCTGTAAGGTAATATTTCGAATCATAGTTGTACGTTAGCCGGCCCAACACCGACATCAACGTCCGGTAAGTGTCGGTGCCAGATGCTTTTTCCTCATCGGTACCGGCATCGAGATAGCGAAGGTCAGGGTGGCTATTTGGCACGTCATACCGCGAACCAAGCAACCCATAAGTGCTAAACTTTTCCATCGTAAAACCGACCATCGTGGTGAAATGGTGTTTATCCAGATCAAACATATAGCTCAGGGTGTTCGTCCAGTTCCAATCGATATTGGTGTCGTTCCGACGCTCGATATAGCTACGCTCACCTTGCTCTAGATTGTCAATAAAAAATTCAGGTTCAAATTTGTGCGCGTTTTGTACCCGTGCATTTACGTTAAACTGCGTCCGTGCGGTCATTCCTTGGATAGGCGTAACCGTCAGGTGAGGCGTCATAATCAATGCGAAATGTTGTATTTTTTCGTCTAAACGGGCCAAACGTCCCATTGGGTTCCATACTTGATTATGCTTGGAACGAGCATAGTTGTTGAATACATTGGTTTCCCATTCATCTGTCGGACGGAATATGGGCGTAGTAGGATCCATCCGCATAATGTCGGCATACAAGTCTGGCGTGTTTGTCCAGGATTCATAGCGCGGGGCGAGGTCGATCCCCAACTTAATATCCTCGGTAAGGGTATATTCATTATTTAGCCGTATGGACAAGCGATCCCAATAGCCCACATCGTACTGCGAATTCTGTCTGAAATACCCGACATTTCCGCTAAATACGTTCTTCTCGCTTCCTCCTTGAAACCCTACATTATAGTTGTGGATCGTGGCCGTCGTATTGACAGCTTCTTTCCACCAGTCTGTGCCGTCGCCGGGTTTTAAATTATCTTCCGCATTCCAAATTGGCTCATTGTCGTCGTTGGTATACCGTGTTTTGTATACCTGCTCGTAGATGGATGCATCCGCTATATTCGGCTTGGAAATGGTTTGTATTCCTGTAGATCCGCTAAAGGTAAATACGGTTTTGCCCGACTTACCTTTTTTGGTTGTGATGAGGACTACTCCATTCGATGCCCGGGTTCCGAAGATAGCAGCGGCTGATGCGTCTTTCAGGACTTCCATACGCTCTATATCTTCTGGATTCAAGAAATTGAGGTTTGTACCCGGAGGTAGGGGGACGTTGTCTACCACATACAGGGGATCTGAACCGTTGACCGATGTAATTCCACGAATAATAACACGCGGACTTGCCCCTGGTCCTCCAGAGCCCGTAATCTGAACACCATTGGCTTTTCCCTGCAAGGCGTTTAGCGCACTACCGGCCGTAAAATCTTTTAGATCTTCGCCTTTGACCGAAGTAATGGAGCTCGTTAGATCACTCTTGCGGACAGCACCGTAACCGACTACAACGACTTCCTCTAAATCGGATGCCATCGGCTCTAAAAATACATCGATTGTTGATCTGCCTGATACAGGTAACTGCTGCGGTTGATAGCCCACAAAGCTGTATACCAACGTGTCTTGGGGTGCCGCGGCAATATGATAAGAACCGTCGTTGTCCGTCGAAGTGCTAATGGGCTTTCCCTTCACGGCTACTGTAGCTCCACTGATTATGGTATCGTCACTTCCTTTTACTACCCCGGTTACGGTTGGTTGCTCTTGAGCCCAACCGATAAGGGGTGCGATAAATAGCATAATAATTAAATATGTCTTCATTTTCCTTGATTTTTATATACAGTCCTTCTTTACCTGTATGCTCATTCGCGGATCGAGTGTTTTAATAAATAGCGGTTGCGTCTTGTTTCTGTTGTTCTTGCTGTTGGGGCTGGAGGTTGTCTGCAAGCCACTTCGGATTCCGGATCGTTGCAGGCCGGAAATCGTCACTGTTCATATACCGCAGAATGGATTGCAAGAGTTGCTTCGCGACGATCCGCTTTTCTAAATTGGAGTTAAGATCGATGGAAACAACCATCAGTTTCCCTTCATTAATAGAACCCTCGAAGGCTAGTGCCAGCTTTCTGTTGTTGGCGAAATTATCAATCATCTGGATGAGGGGTGTTCCACCTTCCAGGGAGTCGATAATCAACGTGGTAGAGTTGACATTTAGATCCCACCATTGCCAGTCGGTATGATTGTCTGTAGGAAAGTCGGCAAACACCGCGTTCTGCTTATCTAGTAATAACCCCATTGTTCCGGCTTGTGTTGGAAAATGTACGGGACTCCAAAAGACGGGAACGAACTTTCCTTCCAGCCCCTTGGTGGTCTTCCAATCGGGATTTAAGAGCACTTTTTTACCTGCTTGTACCTGTTGTATAGCCTCGGTAACATCATTGGTGTAGATGACGTCTCCAAAATTCACGGTTTCTGAGGCGGGATATACCCAAATATTCCAACTGTTGCTATAATTAGTATCGGCTATTTGCAGTTGGACAGTGAGTTTTGTGGCTTCTTGTATGCTGCTGAGGTCGACCGAAAACTTTCCGAGACCATCATTAAAGCCCATGCCGAGCTGTACGTCAAATTTTCCTGACTTCAGGAGAGCATCGTTTTTGCTGATGGACCACTCGATCGTTTGGCTTTCATGAAAAGGCTGAAGGTAATTGGAGACACTGACGTCTGCATGGAATACCTCCGAGTTTTTATATGTTGCTTTTTCGAAATTTAAAAGTGGAACAAGGGGGCCATTGAAGCGCTTAAAATCTGTGGAATCGAGTATACCTTTACTTTCCCAAAAAGCATCTAACAAACCTACCAGAGCTGTTCCTTGCCCCGGAAAGTCATGGAGATCGAGTAATTGAAAGCCGCTGATGCCAGCAGTCTTTAAGGCGCGTTCAATCTCTTCTTTGTATAGGATGGCAGCAAGCTTACCGGATGATTGTAGGAAGTCGTCAGCCTGCTGGATTAGCCTCTTCTTCTGCAAATCGTTCCGTATCGCTTTGAAGTTTAACGGATCTAAAACGCCCGTGTATTTGTCGATCTCGCGTATATTGGGGAAAACAGCATATTGTCCAATCTCGTGGGTCACAACAGGGACATGGACATTAGCCAATGCACTGTTGTAGTTTTTGTTAAACGATGGACTTTGCGCGTTAAAAACACCTTGACCTCTAACCCAACCGTCTTTGGTCCATTGGGTCACAAAGAAATCGTCGTTTGGTTCCGGTCTATCGCCGTGTCCTTTTTCAAAGGTAAAGGAGGTGTTCGCAAATAACCGCCGGTTGTCCATCTCCTTTAAATCAGAGACCATTTTATTGAGCACCGACATATTGCCTTGTAGTTCATTGCCTAAGCTCCACAACATAAACGATGGGTGGTTACCATATTCTTTGATCATCCGTTGGGCCTCTTCGTAAAGAAATTCGGTGGTACTCTGGAATTCACCGACGGTTAAAGACCAAATAGGCAGCTCCACCTGCAGATAAACGCCGAGCTGATCCGCTGCCGCGAACGCTGCTTCAGGAGGGCACCACGAATGAAAGCGGATGTGATTTAATCCCCAGTTTTTTGCGGTTTGAAATATGTTTAACCATTCGTCTTTTTGCATGGGTGGGTGTCCGGTAAGCGGAAAAATATTGCATTCGAGCGTTCCCCGCAAAAATATAGGCTGTCCGTTCAGTTCAAATGTTTTGCCCTGTGCTTTGAAATCGCGAAAGCCAAAGTCTAAGGCGGTGTCGGTGGATATGGATTTTTGGCCTAACGAGAGATGTAAGCTATATAAGTTGGGGTGAAACTCGTCCCAAGGCAGAATTTCCTTTGTGATCGGAAGGGTAAACTCCACGACCTGTTGTCCGGCGGAGAGGGTTATCTCTTGATCTACCTGTCCGGCGAGCCCCTTGCCCTCTTTTAAAGAACATGCAACGTGCAAGGGCAATTTCATTGCGCGTGCCGTGTTATTTTGGATAACCGCTTTTACTTTTACGCTTTTGGCGGTGATATCGGGATAAACCTGTACGTGGTCAAAGTGTACCGCGCGCTGATTTTCAAGGGAAAATTCACCAATAACGCCGTTCCAGATGATTTGTGTGTGATCGGTGTAGGCATGCGCTAAGTTATTATAACTGACGTCAAAGAATTTTCGATTGTCTATCCTTAAGGTAATCCGATGTGTTTGGCCGGGCGTGAGGTATTTACTCAGATCAAAATAGTGGGGCGCAATTAAGCTGTTTTGTTCGGTATCCACTTTTACGCCATCGACCCATACAGTCGTTTTCCAGATGACCCGTTCTAGTTTTAAAATTGTTTTCTCGCCGTTCCAGTCTTTCGGAATCTCGATTTCTTTAGCATACCAGGCAGCGCCGACATAGTGGTGTTTGCGGGTGAGATGTGTGAGCTGTAGTTTTTCCAATTCGGGAGTTAACGTGTTGGGGTTTCCCAACTTTGCGTCGTCGAGTGTTCCCGGAAGGGAAAGCTGTGTGTCGAACAATCGATTTTCCCACTGCTCTTTCACACCGATATCCAAAGAATCGAGCGCGACGGTCCATTGCCCAGATAGATTAAGCTTGGTCTGCGAAAATAACTCGGTATATAAGCAACAAGCTATTAAAATAGAGAGTAAAAGCTTGCGGACCGTCTGGTTTTTAGTTGAAAACTTCATTTTTTAAAATTTGGATTTACTGACAATAAATTCATGAAATAAAATGTAAAGAGCAACTATGTAAAAAGACCCTTTTGATCACTTTTACGATAGCATGATGTTATTGCTAAGATTTATAACAAAGCAAATTTATTAGGATATTCTGAGTTAGAAAATGGACGATAATCTGTAAAACATGTAGAAAAAAACTATTTTTAATTATAAGCCCCCGTAAAAATGTCTATCATTTTCACTGAATCATCCATTTTGTTTTGTCGGATGGAACCCTATGTTTGTGTACAGTTAGACCTGATTATAGGATATCTTTTATCTACAAGCCAGGCCTGTGTTTTCTAGGCTTCCTTTTTCTACGGATAGAAAGAGACAGCCTCAACATTGACAGATAAATTTAAATTACGCAAACAATGAATGACCTTTTTGTAAATGTTTGGGAAGAGAAGATCAAGATTCCTACCTATAAATGCGGCAATCCGGAGAAAAATCCGATGTTTTTTGAGAAACGTGTTTATCAAGGTAGTAGTGGGGTGGTTTATCCCAATCCGGTTATCGAAAAGATATACGACGATAAAGAGGATGTCGAATACACCGCTTTATTTCTGGAAAATAAGTATATAAAAATTATGATCTTGCCTGAACTGGGCGGGAGAATCCAGCGGGCATACGACAAAGTAAAAAAACGGGATTTTATCTATTATAACCATGTCATCAAACCGGCCTTGGTGGGGCTGTGCGGTCCGTGGATATCGGGCGGGATAGAGTTTAACTGGCCGCAACATCACAGACCGAGCACATTTCAGCCGGTGGATTACACGATAGAGGAAAATGCGGATGGGAGCAAAACCGTTTGGGTAAACGAAATTGAGCGCATGTTCGGTACCAAAGGAATGGCCGGGTTCACGGTTTATCCGGAAAAAGCATACTTGGAAATCAAAGCCAAAGTATATAACCGCACGGCACTGCCGCAAACGTTTCTATGGTGGGCGAATCCGGCTGTCAAGGTCAACGATTACTATCAATCCGTTTTTCCGCCAGATGTAAATGCAGTGTTCGACCATGGCAAGCGGGATGTAACCAGTTTCCCAATAGCAACGGGGACCTATTATAAGGTAGATTATTCGCCCGGAACGGATATTTCCAACTACAAAAACATACCGGTACCGACGTCGTATATGGCGGTGAAATCGAAGTACGATTTCGTAGGGGGGTATGAAAACGATACGCAAGCGGGTCTATTACATGTGGCTAACCATCACGTTTCGCCGGGAAAAAAACAGTGGACCTGGGGAAATGGGGATTTCGGTAAGGCTTGGGACCGTAACCTAACCGACGAGGATGGCCCTTATATTGAACTGATGACTGGCGTATATACCGACAATCAACCTGACTTTACCTGGCTAATGCCTTATGAGGAAAAATCGTTTACGCAATATTTTATGCCTTATCAGGAATTGGGCGTAGTGAAAAATGCCACGAAGGATATGCTGATTTATATGGATACGGAAGAGCAGAAGGCGACTGTAAAAGTATTTTCTACATCAGAGCAACGGAGGAATCAACTCGCGATCTGGTGTGGAACCGAGTTGCTCCATAAAGAGGTATTTGACGTTTCACCGGAAAATGTATTTGTTAAAGAGATAAACCTCCAAAGGGAAGTAAACGGGAAAGATTTTAAAGTGATTATACAGGATCATACCGGAAAAGAACGGATTAGCTATGAACCTCTCCGGGATATCGCTACCGAAATCCCCAAATCTGCCGAAGCGGCTTTACCTGCACAAGAGGTAGAGAATACCGAGCAGCTGTTTTTAACCGGCCTACACTTGGAACAATACCGGCACGCTACGTACAATCCGGTTGATTACTATGAGGAGGCCCTTCGCAGAGATCCAAAGGATGCGCGAAACAACAATGCGCTGGGAAAATGGTATTTAAGAAAAGGGAAGTTTGAAAAAAGCGAGCCCTACCTGAGAAAGGCTATTAAAACCTATACCCAGCGAAATCCTAATCCCTATGACGGTGAACCGTATTACAATCTCGGTTTATCGCTTAAATTTATGGATCGGCTAGACGATGCCTATGAGGCTTTCTATAAAGCGGTATGGAACGGTGCGTGGCAGGATAGTGGCTACTTTTCGTTGGCACAGATCGACCTCATCAAGGGCGATCTAACGCAGGCACTCGAACATATCAATTGGTCTATAGACCGAAATGCACGGAATAATAAAGCCTGGGTTTTAAAAGCCGCTATTCTACGGAAACAATATCAATGGGGTGAAGCGATAGCCGTAAGTAAAGAAGCCATTAAGCGCGACCGATTTAATTTAGGTGCGTATTTCGAGCTTGGTAAATCCTATTCGCTGCTTAATCAGAAAGATAAATCGGCTGAATCTTTGGAAGAGTTGGAAAGGCTATCGCGAAAATACAGCAATAGTTTTCTGGAATATGCTTTGGATTATGCGGCAGCGGGACTGTATCCCGAAGCTATCGAAGTGTTGAGCGTCGTAACAACAGACATCCATCATCAGCCCATGATTGCCTACTATTTGGGGTGGTTTACTTGGAAGGTTGGCGATGAGCAAAAGGCGAAATTCTGGTTTAAGCGGGCTGCCTCGGCGAATCCAGAACTTTGCTTTCCCAATCGATTAGAAGAGATCGGCGTGCTGGAATGTGCGCTGAAATTGAACCCGGAGGATGCGAAAGCACCTTATTATCTGGGAAATCTATGGTATGATAAACGACAATATAACGATGCCATACAGCTGTGGGAAATCTCTATAAAACGCGACGATACCTTTGCTACCGTTTTCCGGAATTTGGGAATAGCTTACTTTAATAAAAAGGCGAATCCCGCTCGTTCCGTGGAATGTTTTGAGAAGGCTTTTGCACTTGATCCGAACGATTCGCGGGTGTTCATGGAGCTCGATCAATTGTATAAACGCTTGAATAGGATTCCGGAAGAGCGCCTAAACTTATTGGAGAAACACAACGCACTGGTGGAAGCGCGAGATGACCTATATTTAGAACGGGTTTCCTTATATAATTTTCTGGGTGAATATGAGAAAGCGCGCGAGCAATTGTCCCGACGAAAGTTTCACCCTTGGGAAGGTGGCGAGGGAAAGGTACCTGAGCAATATGTATACAGTTTAATGGAATTAGCTAAAAAAGCTATTCGGCAAACGGAATTTGAGGCTGCCATCCAGCTATTGGAGCAGGCACAGTTATATCCTGTAAATTTGGGTGAGGGTAAACTCATTGGAGCAAAAGAAAATGATTTGTTTTATTGGCTAGGGGAAGCCTATCAGAGGATGGGCGAAACTGAAAAGGCCGATATTAGTTTTAAAAAGGCTACCGAAGGCGAAAATGAACCTGTTGCTGCGGTATTCTATAACGACCAGAAACCAGATATGATATTTTATCAAGGGCTGGCCCAGAGGAAATTGGGTGATGAGCAGAAAGCTACCGGGACTTTCAACAAACTCATCGCATACGGACAAACTCATATTAACAACAAGCCGCAGATCGATTACTTTGCCGTATCCCTGCCGGATATGCTCATTTTTGATGACGACTTAGCTGTTAGAAACGAAATTCATTGTCGGTACATGATGGGGCTGGGCTATTTAGGCTTAGGGAAACTGGACAAAGCGAATGAGGAGTTTGAAAATGTCTTGCGAAAACACAGCATACACGTTGGTGCGAAAACACATTTGACGTTTATTAAAATGCAGGAAAAGAAAACAGTTGATTAGCGATGATTCTAAATCGGATAAAATTTGTAGTTGCTTGGATATGCTGCTTGAGTCTACTGACGGTTACCGCACAACACCGTGATTCTTTTGCTAGAGAGCGGATAGATCTTCGTGGCGACTGGCAATTACAGCTGGACACCGACGCAGGTATACAGGAGCGGTGGCAGGATCGTACATTTAAAGAGACGATACCCTTGCCAGGCTCGTTGGAAGAGCAGGGAAAAGGTGTTTTTGTGAAGGATTCGACGACCGACCATCTCAGCCAAACTTGGAAATATATCGGAGCGGCTTGGTATCAGAAAGAAATTGAGATCCCCGAACATTGGAAGGGCAAACAAGTCAGGCTGTTTATGGAAAGGACGAAGGCCACCCAAGTTTGGCTCGACGGCGAGTGGATGGGGGAATGCAAGGTGTTATCGGCACCGCAGGTATACCGTTTTGAGAAGCTATTGACTCCTGGCAGGCATACCCTGACGATCCGGGTAGACAATTCGCCCAACTTGGCACCGGTGGGAGGATCGCACGCGCTAAGCGTACACACCCAGACGAACTGGAATGGAATAATCGGCGAATTATTTTTAGAAGCTATCCCTGCCATAGAAATTTACCGAATGAAGCTCACACCCAAAGTAGCTGATAAGCGTGTGGAGGTGAAGCTGAACCTTAAAAATAATATACACGCCAAACAGCAGGTGCGGATAGAACTGCAAGCACATACGCATAGTACCCCCCAGAAGAAGCATGTAAAAGCTTTATCGCTACCTTTACAGCTTCATACGGACGATAGTATCGTGACAATCGATTACGCCTTAGGCAAAGATGCTTTGCTATGGGATGAATATAACCCGGCATTATATAAATTATCCGTCCGCCTGCTTGTAGACGATGCCATTTACGACGAGCAAACGGTTACTTTAGGGCTGCGCAATTTCGATACACGAGGTACACAGTTTACAAATAATGGGGAAATTGTCTTTTTAAGAGGCAAAAATGATGTTTGTATTTTCCCCTTAACGGGTTATCCGTCGATGAAGACGGAGGATTGGCGACGGCTATACCGGATCGCAAAAAGCTATGGCATCAACCATTACCGGTTTCATTCATATACACCGCCGCACGCGGCTTTCGAAGCAGCAGATTTAGAAGGGATTTATATTCAAACGGAATTGCCCAATTGGTCGCAAATGACAGCGAAAGATACCGCTGCTATTTTTTTTCAACAGCAGGAAGGGCAGGCTATATTGGATGCGTATGGGAATCATCCGTCGCTGGTTATGCTGTCCTTGGGAAATGAGCTGATAGGCGATCGCGAAGTTCATGAAACGTTAGTGGACCGGCTCAGAAAGCACGATGCCCGTCCGTTGTATGCTTTTGGAACCAACGCTTTCTACGAGAATCCGGCGCCGGGAGAAACCGATGATTTTTGGGTAACCATGCGTACCGGCGGAGAAACGCCCAACGGGAAATACGATGTGAGAGGTGGTTTTGCTACGCCGGAAGATGCAGGAAATGGACAGATTAATACACAGCAACCCTCTACCCGGAGGAATTTTACGGCGGGTATTGCGGGGCACTCACTTCCTATCATCGGTCATGAAAATGGTCAATATCAAGTATATCCTGATTATCGGGAAATCGATCGGTATACCGGCGTTTTACGGCCGCTGAACTTCGAGATATTCAGAAAACGCCTTCAGGAAGCTGGCATGGGCGATCAGGCATCCGATTTTTTGAATGCCTCTGGAAAACTTACGGCTTTGCTCTACCGCGAAGAAATTGAAATGGCTCTCCGCACACCCGGCTTTGCAGGTTTTCAATTATTGGATCTTCAAGATTTTCCGGGGCAGGGGACAGCATTGGTAGGTTTGTTGAATGCTTTTATGGAAAGTAAGGGACTGATCGACGAAGCGGAATTTCGACAGTTTAACAACGATGTTGTGATCCAGTTGCTGATGGATAAATACGTTTGGCGTAGTGATGAAACTTTTACAGCGGATATCCAGTTGGTCAATTACAGTCCACAAACCATACAAGATAAGGCGTTGGAGTGGAAGATCGTTGATACGGAGACGAACGATCAGATTATTTCCGGGAAATTGTCCATTCGGGGCAACAAAGGTCAAATCAGCCCCATTGGGCATATCTCTTTTCCGCTTAAAAACCAGAAAGAGGCATCCAAGTTTCAAGTCGAACTTCGTGTACCTTCTACGGGGCTAACCTCTGTTTATCCCATTTGGGTATATCCGGCTCATGTCACGATGGATGTTCCCAAAAATGTGCATGTGACCACAGAATATAATGACAAAGTGGTGGATTTATTGAAAGCGGGTGAACGGGTCATTTTATTTCCAAATCACGTGGCCGTAGCGGAACTATCGATAAAACCGCAATTTATTAGCGAATTTTGGAACTGGAAAACATTTAAAAATTCTGCCGAAAGGATGGATCGGCCCGTTTCGGCAGGTACTTTGGGGATGCTAACCGATCCTGCACACCCTTTGTTTAAACATTTCCCGACGGAATCGCACAGCAATTGGCAGTGGTGGTCGATTATGAAGATGACACGGCCGTTGATTTTAGACCAAACAGATAAGCGCTATCGCCCCATTGTGCAGATAATAGACAATATTGACCGAAATCATAAACTCGGAATATTATTTGAATTTCAAGTAGGGGCGGGCAAACTCTTTATTTCGATGGCCAATTTAATCCCCAACTTAAATCAACCGGAGGTACGACAACTGTACTATAGCATGCTCCAATATGTGGGTTCGGACGATTTTGCACCCCAACAATCTATTCAGCCGCAGCAGTTGAATCAATTATTAAAAAAAGAAAACCCAAGACCATGATGTATTCCTTAAAATGGGGTGTCGCCTCCCTGTTCATATTCGTTGGTACGATAGCCAATGCCCAAAATGAAAAACATCCTTCGAGAAAATCGCTGTTGGAAACAGTAGAAAAACGAATAAAAGAATCTGCCAGCCAATATACGTTCTTGATGCAGGAATTGAAGCCGGACCGGTTTCCGGTTACCTATTATGAAGATAAGGGACAGTTGGTTACAAGCGGCTCCGAACCTTGGGTAGGGGGCTTTTATCCGGGAGGTTTGCTGTACCTCTATGAGTTGACAGGTGATACACTACTGTATCAGGAAGCACTAAGAAAAATGGACGTTCTAAAAAAGGAACAATTTAATATCACGACGCATGATCTGGGCTTTATGATGTACTGTTCTTTCGGAAATGCAAAGCGGTTGGAACCGAAACCAGCTTATGATTCTATCCTCGTTAACAGTGCGCGATCGTTGGCGTCGCGTTTTAATCCGAAAGTAGGTTGTCTGCGTTCGTGGGATTCGGATTCGTCGCAGTTTATGGTGATCATTGACAATATGGTGAATCTAGAGCTGCTGTTTGCAGCAACAAAAATGACGGGGGATTCTTCTTTTTATAAAATTGCTGTTGAACATGCCAATACCACGATGAAGCATCATTTTCGTCCGGATTACAGCTCGCACCATTTGGTAATATATAACCCGGGTAATGGAGAGGTACGAAAAAAGCAGACGGTGCAAGGCGCCTCCGACTCGTCTGCCTGGGCGCGCGGACAAGCGTGGGGATTGTATGGATACACCGTCATGTACCGCGAAACGGGCGATCCCTTGTATCTGGAGCAAGCTAATCGTATTGGTCAGTTTATTTTAAATCATCCCCATCTACCTGCAGACGGTATTCCTTATTGGGACTTTGATGCCGAAGACATTCCAGCGGCTCCTCGGGATGCCTCCGCCGGAGCCGTTATCTGTTCGGCACTGCTAGAGCTTAGCGGCTATGTAGAACAACCGCTAAGCGAGATCTACCTTAAAGCTGCCGAGAAGATGTTGCAATCGTTGACATCGCCGACCTATTTTTCGGACTATGGAAAAAATGGAGGTTTCCTTCTCAGACACGGAGTGGGGAATTATCCTCGCCATGCAGATATCGACGTACCGTTAATCTATGCGGATTATTATTTTATAGAATCGATGGCTCGATATAAAAGAATGAATGCACGTTATTAACAGCATATTACTGATTTAATGAGCTATTAAAATACTAAAATGAAAGCAATATGAAAATAGATATAATGACATTCTGCTTCGTGTTTTTTTTGATGGCACGACTTAGTTTCGGTCAGGAACAAAAACCGAATATTATTTTTATCGTTACAGATGATCAGGGATACGCCGATTTGAGCGCGTATGCGCATGCTTCACAGGATTGTTCAACACCTAATATGGACCGGATAGCAGATCGTGGGGTTCTTTTTACACAAGGCTACGCTAGTGCCCCAGTTTGCAGTCCTTCACGGGCGGGCTTGTTGACCGGAAAATATCAGCAAAGGTGGGATCCGGATATGTATTGGAGTCCCGGATTGCCAAAAAATGTGAAAACATTGGCCGAATATTTAAAAAAAGAAGGCTATATGACCGCAAAGATTGGAAAAAGTGACTTCGGGAAAAACTATCACGATGCGACCGCACGGGATTTTCCGACGCATCATGGATACGATTATTTCGTAGGTTTCAGCGCCCACGCACACGATTATTTCCTGCTGGATGAAGAAATTGAAAAAGCGACTCCTGATCCGTATGGATATAGTGAATCGTTGGGACGATTGTTCCGAAACGAACGGAAAGAAAGCTTTGAAAACACCTATACCACCGAGTTATTCACGGATGAGGCTATTTCGTTTATTGCTCAAAATAAAGAAAAGCCTTTTTTTCTAGACCTGTCTTACAATGCTGTGCATCATCTTATTCATGAAGTTCCCCAAACTTATCTAGACAAATGGGGGGTGAAAAAGATTGACAATTATACCCCCGCATACGGAAATTATGCTAATTATTATTGGGATTATACGCAGGTAGGTAAAATTTCGGACGAAGATATGCGTAAGTATTATTTGGCCAATCTTAATTGTCTGGACGATAATATAGGCCGTCTTTTAGATTCATTACAAACTTTAGGATTAATGGAAAATACATTGATCGTATTTATTTCTGACAATGGAGGAGAGCCGTTGTCCGGAGCCAATAATTTACCGTTGTCGGGTTCTAAATATACGATGTATGAAGGGGGCATACGCGTTCCTATGATTCTGTCCTGGCCGGCTAAGCTACCCGAAGGTCGGGTATATAACCATCGGGTTTCTGCCTTGGATATCGTTCCGACCTGTTTACAGGCTATCGGAACGGAATTCCCAGATACCCGCTTTGACGGTTATAGTCTGTTAGATGCTGTCAGAAACGAAATGCCATCGGTCACGTCTCGAAAATCTCTCTTTTTTAAGTTCGAAAAACATTATGCAATCATTGACGGAGAATGGAAACTAGTATTTACTGAAGATTATAACCCAGAAGATCGTCCTATAACTTCGCAGATCCAGTTAGGTAATAGCAATAATCAGCTCGGATTGTATCATTTGACTCGTGATCCAGGCGAGCGAAAAAACCTTGTTACAGAAGAACCGGAACGGGTCGAGGTATTGTTGACACGGTTCAAATCATGGATGGATGACATGCGGAAAGAGCACGAAAACTATACTTTTTAATCCAAAAAGGATGGACAGTAAAATTGTCCATCCTTTTCCTAAAAACCTCTATTTCCCGCTTTCTAATCGGTAGCTATATTTGTATATAGTTTCAGCTAATTGATCTCATATAAACCTTTATCAACATGAAGAAAACATTACTCATTCTAATTGGAATAGCTTATTTTCTATCTATAGAAAATGTTTTTTCACAAACACAACATATTCAAGGTAAGGTAGTTGATGGAGTTGAGCCTTTGCCTGGTGTCAGTGTCAAAATAAAAAATACGGATCGGGGAATCAGTACGAATGATGCTGGAGAGTTTTCTCTGGATGTACCATTTGATGCCGTTTTGCTGGTCAGTTTCCTCGGTTATGAAACGCAGGAGGTGCTGGTGAATAACCGTAAATTCGTCACAATTGATCTTCGAGCAACGAATAATGAATTGATGGACGTAGTCATTGTAGGATACGGACAGCAGAAGAGAATCACGACCACAGGTGCTATTTCTTCCGTGTCCGGAGAAGATTTGGTCAAAGCACCAGTGGCGGGTATCAGTAATGCGTTAATCGGTATGGCTCCTGGTCTGCAAGCGGTACAAAATTCTGGCGAGTTCGGAAACGATAAGGCCACCATATTTATTCGGGGAATGGCCACGTTGAATGCTGGTGGACGCGGACCACTCATCATGATCGACGGTGTAGAAAGGGAAACTTATAATAATTTAGATCCCAATGAGATCGAGTCGATCAATATTTTGAAAGATGCGTCTTCGACGGCTGTATTTGGCGTGCGCGGGGCCAATGGGGTTATCTTGATCACCACGAAACAAGGGAAAACTGGAAAGCCTGTGATTAATTTTACGAGTAACCTCGCAGCCATACAGCCTTCTATTCTTCCGGAACTCCTCGGCTCTTATGAATATGCTTTACTCCGCAACGAGGCGCAGATGAATGTGGGACAGACTCCCGTTTTCTCCGAAGAAGACTTACGGTTATATCAAACAGGGGAAGACCCTATATTTCACCCCAGTAAAAATTGGATGGAGGAGTTGATCAAACCTTTTTCATTTCAACAATCATACAATACCAACATTTCGGGAGGTACCGAAAAGCTACAGTATTTTACATCGCTGGGGTATTTCAACCAAAGTGGAGGATACCATCAACCAGAGCAGGATTTAGGGTTTCCTTTTAAGCATACCTACGACAAATATAATATCCGGATGAATTTTGATTTTAAACCGATTGAGGATTTGACAATTTCGTTAAAACTGGGCAATCAGATTACGGATAATTCCATACCCAATGGTGGGGCCTGGGGGGCTTTTGATAAATCGGCCAATTTACCTCCGATGACGAGTCCCGGTTTTGTGGATGGGAAATATATCGAAAAGATTACCGGTATGCCTGCCGGCGTGCCTAACTTTAATCCCTGGGGGCAAGCGGGGCCGACCAGTACGGGAGGTGCCTTCGTGACGGACGATTACTCCAGCACTGTTAATACCAATTTGTCCGTTAAGTACGACCTGCATCGGATAACACCTGGCTTATCGGTTCGGGTGATGGGTGCTTACGACAGTTACTATCTGAAACATAAAGTACGCAGTCGGTATTTTCCGGCCTATACGATCTTAAAGGATCCGAATAGCCCGATGGGGTACACCATGTATCAAAGCAAGGAAGGTGGACCATTCTATAATCTATCTGAAAATGTTGGTGATAACAACAAATGGCGTAAGATGTATACGGAGGCCGCGCTGGATTACAATCGGACATTTGGCGAATCGCATCAAGTTACTGGCCTTATTTTGGCAAATTTCCAACGTGCCTTTTATCCTAATTTAGCGTATAAGCTTCCTACTGCTTATCTGGGGCTGGTATCTCGGATTACGTATGCATATAAAAATCGCTACTTGAGTGAATTCAATATGGGATACAACGGATCGGAGAATTTTCCGGAAGGAAAGCGTTTTGGTTTCTTTCCATCGGTATCCGCAGGATGGGTAGCTAGTGAAGAACCATTTTTTCCGGAAAATGATTGGGTGACGTTTCTAAAGTTTAGAGGCTCTTACGGTGAAGTGGGTAACGACAAAATTGGAGGCGACCGATATTTGTATCTCAACGGCCCCTATACCCTAGGAAATGGTGGCTATCAGGCCGTGGTATTTGGTGAGGCTGGTGTCAATATGAGCCGGTTTAATATGTACCGCGAAGGAAAGATCGGAAATCCGGACGTGACCTGGGAGCGGGCGAAAAAACTCAATGTGGGGGCCGAACTCAAACTATTGTCTAATCACCTGAGTATTACCGCCGACTATTTCGAAGAGAAACGGGATAATATTCTTTGGCGGTTATCGACCGTGCCGGAACTTGTAGCGGCAGAGCTACCGGCTGCAAATATCGGCAAAGTGGAGAATAAAGGCTACGAAATTGAAGTGGGGTATGATCATACCATTGGAAACGCGGCATTCTGGGTGAAGGGCGCGTATGCCTTTGCTAGGAATAAAATTATCTTTCAGGATGAGGCCATGCGGAAATACGACTGGATGCTACGGACCGGAAGACCGATCAATCAGTATTTCGGACTCACCTTCGAAGGGTTTTATAATACGCAAGAGGAGGTGGACGCTGCTCCGGCATCGCAATGGTCTACGGCAGGCGTGCAACTGGGTGATATGAAATATAAAGACTTGAACGGAGACGGGATAATTTCCACCGACGATATGGGACCAGTCGGGTATTCTGATTGGCCGGAAGTGACCTATACTATTTCCGGAGGTTTCTCGTGGAAGGGGTTTGATGCTTCCTTTCTTTTCCAAGGAACGGATAATGTATCCGTCAGGTTTGAGTCGGCTTCTGCTTACCCCTTTACGTCAGATTGGGGATCGGCTCAAAAATGGCATTTGGAACGATGGACACCTGAGCGATATGCCAATGGCGAAGAAATTACTTTTCCACGTGTTGAATTATCGCCTGCCAGACAGCATAATTATCAGCCCTCTTCATTTTGGGTTCAGGATGCTTCCTATATTCGTCTGAAAAATGTAGAGATAGGATATCGTTTTACGGCTGATTTTCTAAAACGGCTTGGGCTAACGTCGATGCGCGTATACGCCAGCGGTAATAACCTGATCACTTGGGCGAATATGAAATACAGTAAAGATCCAGACGCCCGTGAATTATGGGGAAGGGTGTATCCACCAATGCGGGTTTTTAATGGTGGCGTCAATTTTCAATTTTAATCCTGAAATGTTATGAGCATGAAAAAGATAATTTTATTTAGTATTCTGTTATGTACAATGGTATGTTTCTCTTGTGAGAAATACCTAGAAAAGCCGATAAGCAGTGAAGTGACGCTAGAGGATATTTTTGCTTCTAAGGAAAAGACAGAACAGTTTTTATGGAATGTCTATAGCACAGCGTCTATATACGAATTTCCGTTCTATTGGGCGGCATCGGAAAGTGGTTTTTATCATTATGGTGCAACCTATACCATATTGGCGGCAGCGACAGACGAAGCAGATGCCTATGCCAATCTTACCGGTGCCGAAGCATTTAATACCGGCAACTGGAGTGCGTCTGATATTTATTGGTATGAGTTTAGAAGCGAGTTTTGTTATAAGGGGATTAGGAATGCCAATCTCTTTATTGAGAATATAGATCAGGCGCCTTTTTCAGAAACGGAAAAAGCAGCGATGAAAGCGGAAGCTATCTTTCTGAGAGCGCTGATGCACTTCGATTTGATGCAGCGTCTTGGTGGTGTGGCTATTGTAGACAACGTACTTAAAGTTTCTTCGGCAGAAGATATTCCGGAGGTGCGTATTCCACGTAGCAGCTTCGAAGAAACCGTTAATTTTATTGTGAACAGTTGTGACGACGCTGCCAGAAGCCTGCCCAATGTATATGCTAGTCAATATCGGGGACGGATAGTAAAAGGTGCGGCATTGGCATTAAAGGCGCGCACGCTCTTATATGCAGCGAGCCCCTTGTTTAACTCGGATGATGCTTACCGGCCGGTAAGCGATCCGGCGCTACGCGCTATGATTGGTTATACAAATTACGATCCTGAGCGGTGGCGGATAGCTGCCGATGCAAACAAAGCTGTTCTAGATTGGGCGAAAAACGAGAGCGGATGGTGCGAACTGTATCAGGGAAAAGAGAACCCCGTTGACCGCTATGAAGAAATATTTATTAACCCAAATGTCAACGAGATCATTCTGGATGCCGGTTTGATGGGACCCACGGCGACGAATTATTTCGTTCGCTTCATGACGCCCGGAACAGTGGTATACACCGGAACGGATCCGGTGAACATTGGGGTCACTTTCAATTTTACCAAATTTTATCAAAAAGCAGATGGTACCGATCAAGTGTGGGATGAGCAGGAGGGCGTTACGTATCCCTATGCGGAGTATCGACGGAAATTGGGAGAACTCGAGCCGCGCTTTCAGGCATCTGTATTCCAGTCGGGTACGGAATGGTCTAGAGGTACGGGTACCGTGTATCATTTTTACGAACAGCAAAGCAGGCTGTTGGATCTATACAATGGTGTCGGTTTTTTGCGCAAATTTCTGAAAGGTGTGCGCAACGGATCCAGTCCGGCACCAAAGTGGATCACCTTTCGATTGGCGGAATTCTACCTGAACTATGCGGAAGCCTTAAATGAGGCGAACGGATCATCCGGCGAAATAATGGACGCCTTAAATGCCATCCGCGAGCGGGTAGACATGCCACCTTATACCTACACTAACCAAGCGGATATGCGAGAAAAAATCCGTAGGGAAAGAGCTGTTGAGCTATCTTTTGAACAGCACCGGTACTTCGATGTACGTCGATGGAAAATCGCGGGAACGGATGGCGTGATGAAGGGAGGGATGTATGGTCTGAGGCTCGCTGGGGGAGCGGAACCAACTTACAAACTAGAAAAGTTTGAAGACCGGGTTTGGGACGACAAAATGTACTTATACCCTTTCCGGGTCAGCGAAATTGATCTGGGGTATATTGTTCAAAATCCGGGCTGGTAAGTATAAGCTTTGTTTTATGATAAAGATTAATAAATTATGATATTTCCATTCAAAAGACATCATCTAGGGTTTAGAATCCTTCTGGTTGGGTGCTGTTCGCTGCCGCTATTTTTGCTTGCGCAGGGCACCGAACCTCCTGCGGACTCCCTGGTTCACGTTGCCTATGGTGTCCAAAATTCGGATGCGGTGACAGGCTCCCTCTCACACGTCAGCGGATTTACCTTACGCAAAACGCATACAGCCTCACTCTCGAATGCATTGATTGGGAGGCTGCCGGGGGTAACGATCACGCAGAACGGAGGTGCCCCAGGATTTGATGATCCGAGTTTTATGATCCGAGGCAGACATAACACGGGCAACAACGGACATTTGATCATGCTAGATGGTTTGCAAATAAATAGCCTGAGCCATATATCTCCCGATGAGATTGCGAGTGTAACTGCGTTGAAAGATGCAGCGGCACTAGCGCTATACGGTATGAAAGGCGCCAACGGTGTATTGCTCGTCACGACCAAACGGGGTGAAACCAGTGATAAGGTTAAGATTACGTTTAACGCGCGTTACGGTTCTCAACAAGCGACACAACTTCCGAAGTTTGCCGGTTCTTACGATTATGCCAGACTCTATAACGAAGCCTTAGCAAACGACGGTTTTTCGAGGTTGTACACGCAGACTCAACTAGAGGGCTACCGGGCAGGAACAGATCCGTACTTGTATCCCGACGTCAATTGGTATGAGGAGGTACTTCAAAAAAATGCTCCCATCCAAGACTATTCCCTAACCTTTCGGGGAGGTAATGAGACCGCTAAATACTTTGTGATGCTGGGCTATATGGACAATCAGGGACTTTATGCCAACACCGACCAGAAACGGAATGCCAATATCGGCTTTCAGGCAATGAATTTCCGTGCGAACGTGGATTTGAACGTGACACGCAACCTAACAGCGCAGATCGGTCTGGGAGGCAATATACAGGATCGTAAATTTCCACCTGTTTCTACCGAAGCGCTTTGGAAAAACATGGCTACTTATGCACCCAATCTTTATCCTGTAAGAACGCCCGAAGGCACGGTGACCGGCAGTGCAAACTTTCCGAATAATCCGATAGGCGATGTGCTGGAACGGGGCTACCAATCGCGACATGATAGAAACGTGCAGGCCAATTTCAAGCTGACCCAAAAACTGGATTTTATTACGAAAGGTCTCGATGTCTTTGGTGCGGCACTGTTTGACAACCTGTTTCAGAACCGCTACGACAAAACGCGTAATTACGCTTATTTTGAACCGATATATACCCAATCTACTTCGGGTATGGACTCGGTGTATTTTGTTCAGCGCGGATTGGATACGGACTTAACGGTACAAACCGGTAATGACTATGAAAATAGCCGCTTGTTGTTTCAGGCGGGATTTAACTACCTGCAAACCTTTGGTGATCATCAATACCATGGAATGCTGATGTATCAACAGGACCAATACACCGTACTGGCTAATCAATCTCCCTTTGCCATGCAGGCGTTGTTGGGGCGGTTTAACTATAACTTCCAACAGAAGTATTACCTCGAGGCTGCTTTTTCATATTACGGTCTTGAAAACTATCCTCCCGGTCATCGCTTTGGGTTCTTTCCCGCGCTTTCTGCCGGATGGCTGGTAGATAAAGAGGAGTTTTGGAATCAGGACGCCTTGGTGGACTATCTAAAAATTCGGGCTTCGGCAGGGGTTGTTGGAAATGATAAGGGAGCATCTCGTTTTAATTATAATCAGTATTGGGGTGTGCAAAACAGTCAAGGCTATTACTTCGGGCCTGGCCAAACCTGGTACAATGGGCTAATACAATTGGGGATTGCCAATCCGGAGATAACCTGGGAGAAAGGACGGATTTATAATGTAGGTGCTGATATGCGGCTGTTTAAAAACAAACTGAGCCTGAATGTGGATTTCTTCCACGAAAACCGATCGAATATTCTAGTCAATATGGGCAATGTCACGTCGGCCTTGTCTGGTTTTACAGACGGAAAAATGGAAAACAGAGGGCGGGTAATTAATTATGGGACAGAGGTGGGAATGAACTTTAACGGCCAGGCGGGTGATGTCGGCTATGTTGTTGGAGGGTGGTTTTCCTTTGTCCGTAACCAAATTAAAGAAAGCTATGAAACACCTAAAAAAGAAGCGTATAGCTATCGAGAAGGGCGGCCAGTCAGTCAGTACTTTGGTCTGGAAGCTATTGGTTTCTTTAAAGATGAAAGCGACATCTTCTCGAGCCCGCTACACACTTTTTCGGATGTGCGCCCTGGTGACCTAAAATACCGAGATCAGAATGGCGACGGAATTATTGACGTAAACGACGAAATTGCTATCGGTCGCCATAGTTATCCGGAGATCAGCTTTGCGCTAAATGCGGGAGCCTCCTATAAAGGGTTCAACCTAAACTTCTTCTTGCAGGGGATGGTCAATCGCAGTGTATACTTAAACGGATACATGTTCCAGCCTTTTGCCAACGATGCTAATATTTCTGACTGGGCGGTGAATGGACATTGGACTCCCGAAACACACGCTTCGGCTACCTTTCCGCGGTTGACTACCGAACCGAATGCCAATAACTATCGCTCGTCTACTTTCTGGGTTCGAAACGGGAATGTGCTGCGCCTCCGAAACGTGGAGTTCGGATATTCTATTCCTACAAGTCTGACCCGAAAAATAGGTATGGAACAAATAAGGGTTTACATCAGTGGATTGAATTTATTTAGTTGGGACGCTTTAGACGTGGATGTGGATCCCGAAACGCTGAGCGTGGGCTATCCCGTTATCAAGACGTATACAGCGGGTCTAAGTGTTAATTTTTAATGGATTTGATTATGAACAGTTCTTACATAAAATTCACGGGTTTGACCGTAGCGATAATCGTAGTTTTATCCACTTTTGTCGGATGTCGTCATTATCTGGATAGAGAAATAGAATCCAATTATAGAGAGGACGAAGTATTTGTCAACTACGAACGTATGAGTGAAGCAGGTTACGGCGTTTATGCTTTTCTTTTCGGTCAATTTGGATTCCATCGCATCGATAATGCGATGCTCGCCTCCGCTTGTGACGAAGCTGACCATGCGGATATCAATTCGCTGATTCAGAAATTTAATCTGGGTACGTGGACGGCAGTGGAAAATCCCGAATCAGCCTGGCAGCATTTTTATCAGGGCATCCGGCGGGCAAATCTTTTTCTGGAAAACTCCATAAATTATAAAGAAATTGTGTTTAGGGACACGTTGGATGCAGATAATAAAAGCAAATACGAATACGATGTACGGGATATTGCCTGGCTGCGGGCAGAGGTACGATTTCTACGGGCTTACTATCATTTTGAGCTTATCAAGCGTTATGGCGGTGTGCCGATCATGACGACTACCAAATACAGTGCGGAGGAATTGAATAGTTTAGGACGGCGGCGTTTCGAAGAATGTGTAGATTTCATAAAAAATGAATGCGATTCCCTTTTGCCCCATTTAAAAGATACTTGGGTAGGCTTTGATTCCGATAAGTGGCGCGGACGCGTTACTAAAGGAGCGGCTTTAGCCTTAAAAGCACGTTTGCTGCTGTATGCGGCTAGCCCGCTTCACAATCCATCCAACGACATCGAAAAATGGGAACGCGCCGCTGAGGCGGCACATGATGTTATTGCGATGAACCGATATGGTCTACATAGCGATTACAGAGCCCTTTTTAGACTGGGTAATGGAGCCGATGGAAACACGGAAGTCATATTTGCACAACAGGGTTGGAACCGTAATGATTTTGAAAAAATGAATTACCCGATAGGATACACACAAGGGGGACAGGGAAGTACTTCTCCTTCACAAAACTTAGTCGATGCTTATGAGATGAAAGCTACGGGCGTACCCATTACGGAACCGGGATCTGGATATGACCCGCAAAATCCATATCAGGGACGAGATCCTCGCCTAGGTTTTTCGATTTTGACGAATGACACGCAATTTAAGGGGCGTCCGGTCGAAGCATGGATAGGAGGACTGGACGGATTGGGTAAACGGAAAGCGACCACAACGGGCTATTACCTTCGGAAATTCGTAGATGAGAACCTCGATTTAGCCAGAAACGAATCGAGTGTACATACCTGGTTATTATTCCGATATGCTGAAGTCCTACTGAATTTTGCCGAGGCCATGAATGAAGCTTATGGGCCAGAAGCGACCAATGGTTACTCGATGTCGGCGAAAGCCGCGGTCGACCGGATTCGCCGGCGGACAGGAGTGGAAATGCCGATCCTGCCCCCTGGACTTTCGCAGCAGGAGATGCGCGAACGTATTCAAAATGAAAGAAGGGTAGAGCTCGCTTTTGAAGAACACCGGTTCTTTGACGTTCGGCGATGGAAGATTGCGGAGGAAACGGAAAATATGCCCATTATGGCTATGCAGATCACTAGAAATTCGGACGGCAACTTTGATTATTTAGTCGTTAAAGCCGAAAACCGAGTGTTTGAAGAGAAAATGTATCAATACCCGATCCCGGAAATGGAAGTACTGAAGAGTGGTGGGGCATTAACACAAAATGCGGGCTGGTAAGAAAGAAACGTACACTAATTAGAAAACAGTATGAAAACCTTGTCCTTGAAATTATTGAGCATCATCGCTGTCGTATTTTATTTATTTTCCTGTAGCAAGACGCTTGTATTTCCCGATACGGAATCGCCAGCACTTCCGCAGTTGGAGAATGCCGCTGCAAAACTATTGTGGATTGGCCCGGAATATAAACTGGCGATACATGCCGAACTGGAAGATACAGAAGGCATCACCGGCGTGCATATTAAAAATGGCGAATGGAAGATTGACTCTGCATTGACTGTAGACAATAAAACCTCCTATACGATTATTGACACCTTCTTGGTTGCCAAAGATGTGAATAAGACGAAGCATCTCGTCGAATTCACGATTACCAATACAAAAGGTGGAATTATTAAAGGTAGTGTAGACGTAGAAGATCTATCGGATAAAAACCAGATTCCGGGATATGATCCAGATCTTTTGCCACCCGAAATTGAAATTATAAAACCCACGGTGACGCAATACCTCGGTTTTTCGGGCGAACCTATCGATATCGATATTGAAGCTACGATCGAGGATGAAGCTATTGCATCGATTGAAGTGAGGGTATGGGGGGAATCGGCGGATGGACAGCCGTTTATGGAAGAGGAGATTATCGAGCCGGACAGCGATGAAGAGAAAACCAGCTATCAGTATGCAAAAACCTTTACACTTCCGAGCGAAACGGCTGGAAGATATCAATATATTGTACGATCGGTAGATGAAAGTGGCAACAAAAAGACGGTGGGAGGTGATATCTCCATCGGTTTTCCTGATCGCTTGTATCTTTCGGATGCCGAGTCTGAGGAAGAGGTTATCCGCCAAGGTTATGATCATATGGGAGGGAGCAGAGGTATAGGTACCCTACTATCAATGGAACGGGAAGGTACAAATACTTTTGCATTGAATATTTATTATCCTAATAAAAGTGCTGACAACATCCGTTTTATTGCATTCTTGAACAATGAAAAGCCTTTTACTGGCAACAATCAGTCGCAAGTGAACTATAGCTTAAATGGGGATAATGTCATCGCGATGAGTGCTTCCAGCCCTGGAAATCTAACGGCAGATCTTTCTACGGCCTCCTTTAAACTTCCCGTTTCGGCAAGTGGGTACTATAGGGTAACAGTGGATCTAACCGAACGGACTGTCCGGGCAGTGTCTTATACACCGAACATCAACATGAATGATGCGGTCAAATATCCGGGATGGTCTGACGCCAAGCCATGGGATTATATGGCGGTAACAGGAACCACGGTTGTGGGTACGGCAGATTGGACGGAAAAAGCAGCCTCCCCTAAACTTGTGCGTGATGCGACAAATAAATACTTATTTACAGGTACGTTTACGACCAATGGTGCTTCCTCAAACATGAGTTTGAACGCTCCGGTTGCTGTTCTGGGGGGAGACATTTGGGGTAAAGGGTGGTTTCGCTTAGTGGCGGCACGGAATAACATGATCGATGATTACGGCGATTTGGTGACTATAGTTGGGCCAGTAGGGCTTAGCGGAGGAGGTGCTAATTGGGGCTTTTCGACGTCTCCGGCAGGAACGTATAAAGCATCTTATGACCTGGCATTACAAAGATTCCGTTTAGTGAGAATAGAAAATTAATGATGATGATAAACAATTTATTTATACATTTTTTATGGCTTACCATGGCTTGTGGTAAGCCCACAACAACAGAAAAACCAACGACAGATATCGACACACATATTCGGGTGGAGATCGATGCAGGTGCAGTCAAACAAACGATCCATAGCTTCGGCGCATCAGATTGCTGGTCTGGTAAGTTCGTCGGACAATGGGCTGACGACAAAAAGAAAAACCAGGTAGCGGATCTCTTGTTTAGTACCGACACACTCGATAACGGTAATCCAATAGGTATTGGTTTATCCTTATGGAGATTTAATATCGGAGGAGGTAGTTATGAACAAGGAAAAGAAAGTAATATCGCCGACGAGTGGCGCCGGGAGGAATGTTTTCTAAACGAGGCTGGCGAGTACGACTGGAGCAAGCAGCAAGGACAGCAATGGTTCTTAAATGCAGCTAAATCCCGTGGTGTTGAATACACTCTTGGTTTTTCTTTAACGCCGCCAGTCTTCATGACAAAAAATGGAAAGGCCTATAACCTACCGACCG
This sequence comes from Sphingobacterium arenae, assembly GCF_014692505.1. Taxonomy (GTDB): domain Bacteria; phylum Bacteroidota; class Bacteroidia; order Sphingobacteriales; family Sphingobacteriaceae; genus Sphingobacterium; species Sphingobacterium arenae. The sequence continues at coordinate 211,292 of NZ_JACNYK010000003.1, forward strand.
GTACAGCCCTGAATATTCAAGAGGGGAAACTGGAAGCCTATGCCAATTTTATGGCGAAGGTAACGGAACACTTTCAGTTCGATTTCTTAAGCCCTGTAAACGAACCGCAATGGCAGTGGGGAAAAGAAGATGGCGCAAGCCAGGAAGGAACGCAGGCTGAAAATTCTGAAATAGCCGACTTAACACGACTACTGTCTGATAAAATGAAGGATGGAAACGCGGAGATCGTGATCGGAGAGGCTGGGCAGTGGGACTTTTTATATTCGCGGAATAACGACGGTAGGGGTGATCAGATAAACCAGTTTTTTTCTTCCACTTCACCAAACTATATTGGTAATCTGCCTCAGGTAAGAAAGGCGATTTCCGGCCATAGCTACTTCACAACCTGTCCGGATGACAATATGATTTCTGTTCGCCAGCAAATTGTGGCCAAGGTGAATCAGGTAGAACCGAAGTTGGAAACCTGGCAAACCGAATTCGGGATCTTGGGGAATATCTGCGATCAATACAGTGGTTACCCGCGTAATACAGGTATGGACTATGGTCTATACGTGGCTAAAGTACTGCACCATGACCTGGCGATTGCCAACGTAAGTGCCTGGCATTGGTGGCTGGCCATGAGCCCTTATGATTATAGCGATGCACTGGTATACATCAACACGCCCGACGGAAAAATGGATCCTTCGGAGAGTAAGGAAGATGGTGTAGTATTAGATTCTAAACAACTGTGGTCTTTCGGTAATTTTGCGCGATTTATCCGTCCGGGAATGCAACGAATTGAGGCAACGGTAAAAGATATGCCGGATCCGATAAAAGCAGCCAATACATTGATGGTATCTGCCTATAAAGATGAAACCGAAAAAAAATTGGTTGTGGTTCTGGTTAACCCACAAGATCAGGAAAAAACACTCGAGCTTACCGACTTATCAGCGTCCTTTAAACTGACTGATGAGCAAGTAAATGTATATACAACCGATGCGCGCCGAAATCTTGAAAAATCAACTGCAAGTGTCAATCAAATTAAATTAAATTCTAAATCCGTTGTGACAGTGGTTGCAACCTATCTCTAACGTTAATGTTCTATGAAATTCGTACACTTTATTTTTTCTGCCGTCATTCTATCGATATTGCTCTTGAACTTTCCACAGCTCTCCGCCCAGGAGATCGAACGCCGTCCAGATAACGAGCTCCCGTTAGAAGGTATCTGGAAATTTAAGTTGGATCCCTTTGAGACAGGCATCAACAGCAACGGTGTTCAACTGCTTCCACAACTGACAGAAACCATTACGCTGCCGGGCTCTACCGATCAAGCTGGCAAAGGCAACAAAACACTGGATATGACCTCGATACGGCTGACCCGTGCTTTTGAATATAAAGGCATAGCCTGGTATGAAAAGGAAATTTTCGTGCCAGAGGAATGGGAGAATAAAGCAGTGGAGCTTTTTCTTGAACGTCCACATTGGGAAACGCGCGTATGGGTGAATGGAAAACCTGTCGGAAAAAAAGAGAGTTTATCTGTACCTCATGTCTATGAAGTAGGCAGCCTGGTCCAGCCCGGTAAGAAAAATACCGTCCGTATACGGGTAAATAATGATAAAATTTACGACTTGGAATATGCGCATGCCATCAGTGCCGAAACACAGACGAATTGGAATGGGATTGTAGGTGAAATTCGTTTACGGGCATTTGATAAGGTTTTTCTCAAGGATATCCAGGTATATCCCGACATTCCTGCGAAAAAGGCAAAGGTACGTATGGAGATTGCCAATGAAACACAATCCGACGTACAAGGTTCGCTTACCTTTGGCAATAAAGTGATGAATTCGGACAATCCAATATCTTTTCCCTTAACACAGCTTGATTTTGCCGGGAAAGATTCGGTCATTTTTGTGGAAACAGAACTTGACCTCGGATCCGATCTACAGCTCTGGGATGAGTTTAATCCGGCCCTATATGAGCTGACGGTTCAGCTCGATGCCAAGGGGCAGGATGTGTTCTTGAAAGACCAACGTTCGGTTACTTATGGCTTAAGGGAACTGGGGGTTCAGGGGACACAATTTGTGTTCAACGGTCGGCCGACGTTTATTAGAGGGACGGTCAATAGCGCGGAATTTCCGCTTACGGGCTATCCTCCGACGGATATAAAGGAATGGCTTCATATATTTAATACCTGTATAGCCTATGGATTGAATGCTATGCGTTTCCATACTTGGTGTCCTCCGGAAGCTGCTTTTCAGGCAGCTGATCAACTAGGTTTTTATCTACAAGTAGAGAATCCCGATTGGCGTTTTACCGTTGGAAAAGATGCCGAAGTGAATCGCTTTCTAAGGGAAGAAGCCGATCGAATATTAAAGACCTACGGCAATCATCCGTCGTTCATTATGTTCTGCGAAGGCAATGAAATGGTCGGTCCGCAGGTAAAAGAGTTTTTGAGCGAACAGGTCTCCCATTGGAAAGCATCTGACGCCAGGCGTCTATATACGGGAAGTGCCGCCTATCCGCTGATCCCGGAAAGTGAATACCATGTTTTGTATGGTGCTCGTCCGCATCGATGGAAGGAAGGTTTAACGAGCCGATTTAATGTTCGACCTTTAGATACTGAATACGATTATTCCGATTACGTGGTAAAAAATGATGTTCCCATGATTACCCACGAAATCGGGCAGTGGTGCGTATATCCAAATTTTGACGAGATTCCTAAATATACGGGTGTATTAAAACCGTATAATTACGAATTGTTCAGGGAATTGCTACGGGATCGGAAAATGTTGGATCAGGCAGAAGATTTTACACGGGCTTCGGGCAAGTTTTCCGTCGTTATGAAGAAGGAAGAGGTGGAATCTTATTTAAGAACACCAAAATTTGGGGGCTACCACATGTTGCAATTGAACGACTTTCCAGGGCAGGGAACAGCGCCGGTAGGTGTTGTTGATATTTTTTGGGATCCCAAGCCTTATGTCAGCGCAGATGAATTTCGTCGGTTCCAATCGTCTAGAGTACCGTTGTTAAGGACCAAATCTTTTACTTGGACCAACGATCAGGTTTTTCGAGCGACTGCGCAATTGGCCAATTTTGGTGATTCTCCCATGGAGGAAACCACTGTACACTGGTCGTTACGATATCCGGATGGAAAAATACATGCCAAGGGAGAATTTGCTAAGCAAACCATTCCCGTAGGAAGCCCCATGACGCTGGGTGAACTATCGATCCCACTGGCAGATATCGATCAGGCGGTAAATCTGGATTTAGTTATGGAGGTACCGGGAACACCCATTAGCAACGAATGGGACATCTGGGTATATCCGGCCCAACTGCCGGAAGTGAATACGAAAGAGATGCTCATCGCCGATCGGTTAGATAATAAAACCAAACGCTATCTCGAAAAAGGTGGGAAAGTGCTGTTGATGGCCGATACGGGTGCTATCCATTCGGATGCGGATCCGGTTTTCTCGGGAATTTCCTGGAATACCGTATGGTCTGGTATGCCGCCCAATTTATTGGGTATCCTTTGCGATCCGCAGTCACCTGCCTTGGAAAATTTTCCGACCCAATTCCATTCTAACTGGCAGTGGTGGGATGTTGTAGCTCGCTCTAAACCGATGGTACTGGATCATCTTCCGTTTGGGCTGAAGCCCTTGGTGCAAATGGTTCCGGATTGGAACAATCCGCGAAAGATCGGATTGGTATTCGAAGCTAAGGTAGGTAAGGGCAGCCTCTTAGTTACCAGTGTGGATCTGAAAAATAAAATGGAGGAACGTCCGGTTGCGCGTCAATTTCTGTATAGTTTAAAAAAATATGCCATGAGTCCGGATTTTTCTCCAGAAGACGAGGTAAGCATAGAAATGATCGAACAAATTTTTAAAAGTGAATAATGCTATGAAGAAAGCTGTAAACTCATTAATAAAGAAATCTCTTTTTTTAGGTGGTTGTTTTTTGCTATCGTTTTATCCGGGTACAAAATTGGCAGCGCAATATGTTGGTGGATCCTCCAGGTCAGCGTTGGATGATACCGTTAATTTAAGTTTGCAAGAGTCGGTGAAACAATATGCCTATCTATCCGAGCAGGTTCCAAAAGATCAGCTGCCGCGTACTTATATCGATGGACAGGTGATGTCCGTGAGTCCGTATGCCTGGATAAGCGGGTTCTATCCTGGCTCCCTTTTATATCTGTATGAGTTTTCCCGCGACTCCATATTATTAAAAGAGGCGAACAACAAGCTTGTACAATTAGAGAAGCTACAGACGGTTACGGCCAACCATGATCTAGGTTTTATGATGTACTGTAGTTTTGGCAATGCCTATCGTCTTTTTCAAAAACCAGAGCATAAGTCGATCCTCATTCAGTCGGCCAAATCCCTTGCCAGTAGGTTTAATCCAAAGGTTGGATGTATCGAATCCTGGGATGAGATTAAATCCTTGGGTGGAAAGAGAATGTTGGATTTCCCGGTCATTATTGACAATATGATGAACCTGGAGCTTTTGTTTTTTGCTTCGAAAGCAACGGGCGATCCATATTATAAGGATATCGCGATTCAGCATACTGATAAAACCCTAAAAAATCACTTCCGAAAAGATTTTAGCAGTTATCATGTGGTTGCGTATGACACTGTGAGCGGAAAGGTATTGAGTAGAGAAACCCATCAAGGTTTTTCCGACAATTCTACCTGGTCTAGAGGACAGGCTTGGGCGATCTATGGTTTTACGATGGTGTATCGTGAAACGGGAAATAAGAAATATTTGAAAGCGGCGCAAAGAATGGCCGATTTTTACTTGAAGCATGAGAATCTTCCGGATGATATGGTGCCTTATTGGGATTTTAATGTGAACCAGGAAGGGTATGATCCGGTTTGGAACTACGATCCGGCGAAATATCCAGAAATACCTCGTGATGCCTCTGCAGGAGCTATTGTGGCTTCAGCTTTATTGGAACTTTCTGGATATGTGACCAAGAAAAAAAGTCAATATTATTCATCAGCAGCTGAAAAGATGATCGCCAGTTTGTCGTCATCTAATTATCGTGCGCCGGTCGGAACTAATGGCGGATTTATTTTGATGCATGCTTCGGGTGGTGTCCCGGGCGATGTAGAAGTCGATGTTCCGCTCTCGTATGCAGATTATTATTATATTGAATCGTTGATGCGCTATCAGAATCTTATATCTGACAAACCCATAGAAAAATAGATGAAAAATCTCCTGTTTATTTTATTGCTCATACCATTTTTTGCCCTGCATACTGCATGGGCGCAAACGCCGTCTAATGATACGCTAATAAATCGATATAAAGAATATTTGTTCCGTACGAACGATGCCGAACAAGATATTGATTCATTCATAAAGCGTTTGGATCCATCTGGAAAATGGCCGGATATCAACTATGCGGATTCTAGCCTCGCGGATTGGAAAATCACGATCCACTTAAGACGGGTTCGTACGCTGTCATTCGCTTGGGCGAACCCTAAATCATCGCATTATCAGGATCCAGTAATCCGAAAGATGATTGATATTGCGTTGGATCATTGGTTACAGATTAGATACCAAAGCAAAAACTGGTGGCATAATGAGATCGGGGTACCGCAGTTGATGCGGGATATCATTGTTTTGCTCCGGCAAGACCTGGATTCTCTGCGCCTGCAACAAGCGTTAGCGGTAATGGGTCAACTACGGGTGCACGAGGACTACGTGGGGGGCAATCTCATATGGTGTGCAGATTTGGGTTTACACTACGGTGCATTGATAGACGACGAAAACCTCTTAAACAAATGCCGGCAACTTATCCTAAAAGAAATTGAAATAGGAACCGGTGAAGGAATTCAACCGGATTACAGCTTTCATCAACATGGTAAGCGTCTGCAAATGTTTCAATACGGTAAGGCTTATCTCTGGGAAAGTATGCGCATCGCCTGGGAGCTCCGCGATACGCATTTGGCCTTTCCAGAGGAAAAGATACAAATTTTAATGGATATGGTTATCGAAGGCTGGCAATGGATGGCACGAGGCATTCATACGGTTCCGGGAACGATGGATCGCTCATCGTCGAGAAAAGGCGAATTACGGAGTGCGGATATGCGTTTATTGCTCCCTTTTATGAAGGAATTACAACCTCAAAATACTGCCATCACAACAATGGAAGCCATGCAGAACGGTCAGGGGACGCTTGTAGGTTATCGATATTATCCGTATTCTGATTTTGCTGTTTTTCATCGCCCGGGGTTCAGCTTCTTCTTAAAAACGGTGTCCACACGTACACTACCTACGGAGTCTATTAATAGCGAAAATCTTAAAGGAAAACTATTAAATAGTGGAGACACTTACTTGATTAGAAACGGAGAGGAATATTTTGATCTATTGCCTGCCTGGGATTGGACGGCTCTTCCCGGTTTAACCACCTTTAAAGAGGCGGACCATGTGAGCCGTAGGCCTTTCGTAGGGGGAGTGTCCGATAATATAGACGGCTTTTCTGTGATGGACTACGTTTTGCAAGACAAGACGGAGAAGCAGGAGTTTTCGGCTCGGAAGTTCTGGGCCTCGCATGGGGATGTTGTGGTTTGTTTAATAGGTGATATGAAAAGCAAAGGTATTTCCGGGCTTTTATATACCTCCTTAGATCAAAACCGTTTGCAAAGTGAGGTGACCGTAAATTCTATAGAGAATGTTTTAACGCCGGGTACGCATAGCCTCGATGATGTTCGTTGGATACATCATTCGGGATTTGCCTATATCCCCCTAAAGCCGACTGTGTTTACCATTCATCTAAAAAAGGTAGAAAGTAACTGGACTTCCATCAATGCAGCTGGAATAGCAGAGCGAGTAGAGGAGAGCGTGTTCCTCCCTCAAATGCTACATAATATGATTGGAGAAGATTCGGCTGGATATGTGCTAGCACCTGCTGCTAGTCCAAAACAAACTGCAAAGTTGGCGAGCAATCCTAGCTGGACGGTGTTACGGAACGAAGAGGCTTGCCAAGCGGTAGAATTCAAAGGGGGGATTCTGATGGCAGCTTTTTATTCGCCCGGAGAGCTTAATTTTGGGAAGAAACAAGCTATCCAGGTGGATCAGCCCTGTTTAATTTTAATTAAGGGTGGTGTGCTTTATGCGAGCGACCCTACTCAAGAAGGAAAAGAGGTTAATGTAACCGTTGGAGGCAAGAAGTTTAAAATACGGTTGCCCTTGGATGGTACGACGACCCAATTACCGTTAAAATAAGAACGATTAATGAAAAAGATACTATATACCATTTGTTTTGTAGGGCTAACTCTTGTTGGTCAAAAAGTTTATGCCCAGGCGGATTCGGCGACTTATTTGAATACGATCAAGGCAGAGCTGAAAGAAAAGTGGCCAGCGAACCGAACCATTAACTTGGTGTTTCACGGACATTCCGTTCCTTCCGGTTATTTTCAGACACCCTTGGTAAGAAGAATGGATGCCTATCCATTTCTTGTTCTACGTGCTTTAGATGAGAAATATCCTACGGCGGTGATCAATGTTATCACGACTTCCATTGGTGGGGAGAACTCCGAACAAGGCGAAAAGAGATTCAAAACGGAGGTGATGGTACATCGGCCGGATGTATTGTTTATCGATTATGCGCTGAATGACCGAAATATCGGTCTGGAGCGATCCCGCACCGCGATGGAGAAGATGATCGTAGAGGCTTTGGCACAGGATATAAAAGTGGTTCTTTTGACGCCCTCGCCCGATTTAACAGTTGACCTGCTTTTGCAAGATAACACGTTGGAATTATATCGGAATCAACTAGCGGATCTATCAAAGAAATATAATATTGCTATAGTTGATAGTTATCAAGTATTTAAAAAACGGAAAGCTGAAGGGGAGGAGTTGAAGCTATACATGGCCCAAAGCAATCACCCGAATAAAAAGGGGCATAAACTCATCGCCGATGAGATCATGCACTGGTTTTAAATAGAAGGAGATACAACACTCTAGGTTCGCTTTTTATGATTGTTTCTGTATTGTGCCGGAGCAATCTCCATTAATTTTTTGAAGAGCCTTGAAAAATAATACGGATCCTTAAATCCCAGTGTGTTACAAATCTCTTTGATACTCATATCGGTAAAATATAGGTATTGGCAAGCTTGATGAATCTTCATCTGGTTAAAATACTGAATAGGAGAGAAGCCTGTTTTTTTCTTAAAAAGATCGGAATAATGGGATACCGAAAGATGTTGTTCGCTAGCGAAGTCCTGTAACGTAAAATTCAAATGAAGGTTGTCTTTCATGAACTTGATGGATTTATTAACACTATCCACTTCGTAATAAGACAGAAAAGTTTCTTTATGATAGATCAGAGAAGAAAGGAATTGGAGAAGATTGATGTTTGCTAACTCAACGCTACGTTGGTCAAAGCTATGTTCGATGATGCTAAAGATTTGATTGAATAGATCAATCCGCTGTTCGTCATAAGGCAAAGAACGTGTGGTTAGTGCAGTACCATCGGTATGTCTGGAATACAGGTGGTCTGCATTTTTACCTTCAAAGTGGATCCAGTAGATACTCCATGGATCTGTAGAAGATGAGTGATAATGGTGGGGAACATCCCGTGGAATAATAAAAAAGTGATTGGGGTTTAACGTATGTTTTTCTCCTTGAACTGTAATGGTGCCCTGCCCCTCTATGCAATAGAGCAAAATGTATTGCGAGCAACCTGTATTTCGCCGCCTATCATGGTGGTTGGCATAAGGATAAAAACCGATAGCGGTAAGGTAGATATTGTTAATTAGTAGGTTTTTTGCAATCTGATTGTGTATTTCAGGTGGAATGACGATCATTTTTTGACCCACAAAACCTTCCTTAATTTTCTTTATCTCGACCTGTGTATTCATTTTGTTTATAGCTGTGCTTCCATTCATACTGCACATGAATCTCAGCACAATATACAAAATTATCTTAAAAAGATTTAACTTCCATCTCCCACTTAATACAACGATAGCATAGTTTATATTACAAGTTTTTCCAAGGTATTATTTATTAATCCGATCGCTATTTTGCCCTGTTTTTTATAAATGGTGGGTATCCGAGTTTTACTTTTTTAACCATTTATATGAAGTATCTCATCACCTTACGGGATACTATGGAATTTTCCAGGAGTTTTTTTTCCTCCACAACAGCCAACAACGATTGTTCATGCCGGACGTTTCCCTCGAAATTTTTAACTTAGCGCATTATGACAGGAAAAAAAATATTACTTATTGAAGACGAAAAAGATGTCGCCGATGTCATTATTCAGGGTTTGGAAGAAGATGGGGCTTTTGTTTTGCACGCTACCAACTATGAAAGTGCACTTAGCCTTTTGAAAATGAATAATATAGATCTGGTTGTTTTGGATGTTTTGTTGCCGAAAACAAATGGATTGGACATCTGTAAAAATTTCCGAAACTTAGGATACATCGATCTCCCTATTTTGATGGTCACAGCGCTAGGTGGTCCTGAAAATGTCGTATTGGGTTTGGACAGCGGAGCAGACGATTACCTGTCCAAACCGTTTAAATTAATAGAACTCAAGGCGCGGGTACGGACGTTGATACGTAGAAATCACGAAATCGCAAAACAGTCGCAAGGCAAAGAGAAATACCACTATGTTTATAAGTTAATCGAAATCGATGATTATAAAAAGATAGCGCATGTGAACGGACAAGAGCTTAACTTAACAGCTACAGAATATCGTTTACTTTTGCTTTTTATCCAATCGCCACAAAAGGTTTTCCAACGAAGTGAACTGCTAGACAAAATATGGGGGATCAACTTTGATATCGGATCTAATGTAGTAGATGTGTATGTGAACTATTTGCGTAAAAAGATAGAAAAAGCCACTCCCGTAAAAGCTATCCATACGGTCATTGGAATGGGGTATGTATTAAAGATAGAAGATTAAATGAGAAGCTATAACAAAACATTATACGCGCTGATTGCTATTTTAGTGATTTATACTGTTTCCTTTGTGGCGTTTATCATGTATTCCATTACTAATTTTGCCTTTTCTGATTTTTATAAACGCTTGGATCTTCGACGAGATCTTGCCGCTGAGCGAATGCTGAATGGCAACGCAAATCAAAAAGATTGGTCGCTAAGTTATCTTGAAGAGCTAAACAACCAACACGAATTTATCGTTGAACTTGACGAAAAAGCGGATATTGTAAAAAGTAGCGGATTTAATCTATCCTTATGGGAAAGGGTAAATAAACAAGGAGAAACCAATTTTAAGGAAAGCAATACTTTTTATTCGACGAAATTTTACCAGCAAGAGGGGAAAAATTATATAGTAGGTGTCTCGGCAGAGAACTATTTCTATACCCACCATTTGCGCTATCTACAAAATTTACTCCTTATCGCACTCTTATTAGGTGTGCTGTTTGTCGTTGTGGTTTCTTTATTAGTGAAGCGTTCGTTCATTAAACCTATTCATGGATTGATCGATGAGGTGAAAAAAATCGGTTCTGAAAATTTATATCTTCGACTAAGTGAAGATAAATATAAAGGCGTATTGCACAAGCTGGCGAATACATTTAACCGTATGCTCAATCGTGTCGAAACTTCTTTTGAAACACAAAAGAATTTTATCAGTAATGCCTCGCATGAGTTGAATACCCCGTTAACATCCATCATTGGTATTGCGGATCTTGCTCTTTCTAAGGATCGAACAATCGAACAGTATAAAGAGGCGATGCAGAAGATCGTTGATGCTGCGGGAAATCTGGAAAAGAAAACCAGTGCCCTATTGTTGCTTGCCAGAACAGGTTATGAAAGAAATAATAAGCTTAATTTTAAACCAGTACGTATCGATCAGGTCATTATGGATGCGGAAATGACGGTGAAAGCCATTAATGAACGGTTTCATATAAAAACAGACTTTAGTATGCTTCCTGATGATAGCATGAAGCTCAAGGTGAACGGATTGGCACCGCTACTTCAGCTCGCTATTTCCAATGTTGTTTCTAATGCATGCAAGTATTCATCGAACCATACCGCGTATGTTGCGCTGGGAGCATTTGAAAATGGTGTCCTCATTCTTATCAAAGATGAAGGCATCGGCATTCCCGAGAAAGAGATATCGTATATCTATGATCCTTATTTTAGGGCTTCTAATACACAACATGTCTCCGGATATGGTATTGGACTCCCTTTAGCACGGAATATCATCAAAATGCATGATGGCAAATTATCTATTACGTCAACCTTGGGACGAGGAACAACAGTGCGTATAGAATTGCCTGCTTTTACCCCACTTTAATGTCTTTTTAATCTCGTACCTTCCTTTTAATCTCATTTTAATTTTCTTATAAAAAGTTTAATGAAATTCTAATTTGGGTTTCACGCCGTTGCTATGTGGCTGACTTACTTTTGTATCTAAATAATAAGAAGTCAATGATACAACGCGTGCTTATTCCGACAGATTTTACCGTTAACTCTCTTCGAATCGTTTTAGAGTATTTGGAAAATAGTAATCATCAACAAGTAGAGCTGGTGCTTACCTGCGGGTATAATTTAGGTGAATCTATTGGTATGTTGTTGGGGTTTACGGTGGATGACTACCTTGCTGAAATGCAAAATGAAGATTTCCTCAAAGGTTGCGAAATGATCAAATCTCGCTTTAAGGATAGGGTGGTAGAGATGTATAGCGATTTGATGATTTCAAGAAATAAGCGCTATGTCCACAATTATCTGAAAGGAGGTCAATTTGCACAAATTGTGTTACCGAATATATTTGAATTTAATTATACAACGAACTGTTTTGATATCGTCGAATTGATGAAGACAAGTCAACTGTCTGGTATGCCCGAAATCATATCCGTTAGTATGAGTGATGAAAAATTACAAGCACAGGATACGTTGGACAGCTTTTTCTTTCGGAAGAAATGGAGGTTTACCTATGAATAGAGATGTGTTGGTGAAATTAAATTATTTATTGCTGGCTTTACTGCTCATAGGCGCTTCCTTTATTATTAGGCATGCTGAAAGTCCCGAGCGTCTAATACAAGGCGAGTGGATAGAAAAAGAATGGCGACTGGAAAAAGATAACGCTAGTGTCGTTGAGGAATCACAGATGCAATCGAGGTTGAAGAAGGAAATCTTGCAAAATGTGGAGGATTTGCATTTTGGTATTTGGATATTTGAGGAGGATGGTATCTTGAAATCTACATCCTCTAAGCACAATGACGCTATAGAATGGTTTATTAAAGGTCGTGGCCATGTTTTGGAACTTCGTAGAGACGGAAGAACAATCGAAAGTTTTCAAATTCAAAAAATCAGTAAAACGACGTTGGTTTTGCACCTGAACTTTGACTTGCAAGTCAAAGGTATTATCGAAATTGTTTTGGAAAAAAAGGAACAATCAGACCAATATGCTAAGAAAATATAGTAATCATAGAACACAATCCGATAATGTAAAATTAGGCGCGTTGACGGCTTTTTCAGCAGGAATGGTCAACGTTGCATCCGTGACGGTTTTTTTTGCTTTTACATCGAATATAACCGGATACTATGCTGTGCTTGCGCAAGAAATTAGTAAAGGGAATTGGTATCAGGGAGCTGTCGTGTTATTGTGGGTGACGTTATTCTTTCTGGGAAGTTTTCTGTCAAATTTTGTTATTATTCAAGGCAAAGGACGTTGGAATCAATATATATCGCATGCAATTCCTGTTATGCTGGAATTCCTCAGTATTTTGTTTGTTGGAATTTATCTAGAGGCTTTTTATCAAAACACCCTAAAGGAAACGGAAATTCTCGTAGGCGCATTGTTGTTTGCGATGGGGTTGCAAAACGGTCTTACGGCAAGTATCTCAAACTCTGCTGTAAAAACGACTCACCTGACAGGACTTACGACCGATTTAGCTATTCTTGTCTCCATGTTCAGTAAACATGAAAATAGACATAACAAAACGCTGGTAGACAAATTTCATCTGCTTCTCATCATTATGGTTACATATGTCGCAGGGGGATTATTTGGCGGAATCGGCTACTTATATTTAGAAAACGGCATATTCTATCTCACTTGTGCTATTTTATTGATTATCGCATTATATGATTTTTATAAGATAGGACGTATAAGACGTATATTCGAGAAACGAAAAAGAGAGGTCGTTATGCAGATTCGCTAAACAGATTTTTTGATCTTCTATGATACATATTCGTATAGCAGGCGCTGTTTACTTCTCATCATTATACCTATGGTAGGAAAACAATACTACACCTTATCTTTTCTTATTTCTCATGGTCATTTTGGCCTTTACCCCACTACCATAGTTATAAGTTTTGCTATTGCTTTCTTTCTTTTTATGAAAGGCCCCATCTTGTGATTCGTCTTGTTCTTTTTTTTCTTTTGGACTATCGGACGGACGATAGATAATAAGATCATCAGGAAGGGGTGTGAGCGGAATTTTCTTTCCTAAAGATTGTTCTATTTTTTTGAGCTCTGGAAGCTCGATGTCTGTTGCAAATGTGATAACTACGGCTTCGTTATTTGAAGTTTTTAATACATGTTGCACGAAAACGTCTCGATTTTCTGGTATTTCGAAATAGAATATAAACGGAATCCCACTTAAATCTATGTTACTGCTGCCTTCATTTGCAATAACGAGTATTCGACATGTTGGGGTTTGCTTGAAATCATCGATATTATCAAAACCTAAATCATCATGAAAAAAAGGGTGTAATACAGCAGCTGCCCCTTTCTGAACATGGAGCCTTTGCACCAGATTGTGCGCCGTAAGCCGACTGTTCACAAATACTACCACTTTGTCAAACACATCATCGTCACGCATCAACGCATTTAGCAAATTGATTTTAGTTGTAAAATTAGGTACTTGATACAACAGGAGCTCGTGTGTATCTGTTGTTTCCCCAGCGAGCTCTTCCACTTCAATAATCGTAGCAAAAGGCATAAAATCATCAATCATCAAATGCAATTTTTCATGTTCGACCGTGCTGAATGCTAAATATTGTACTTTTCCACAACTTTGGGCCAATTCTCTTACCGTTGTTTGCATGCCCTGTTTCACTATTTCTTCCGCATCATCAATAATGAATGTTTGAATACGATTCAAATTCAGTCCTAGCTTAAGGTACACGGCTCGAGCACGGTTAGGTGTAGCAACCACAATATCTACCCCGCGCACAAGATCCTCGATCTCTTCCTCCATACCTCCACTCGTTTTGAGCCCCATAATATGGAGATTCTTATTCTGGCTAATGGCCAGGAAACGATCAATTATTTCAGTAATTCTATCTTCGCTAGGTGCTAAAACTAATACTTTAGGCGCTTCATCTTGTGTGTATTTTAAACGCATCAATACACCAAGCACGTAGGAGGTGGTTTTTCCGGCTCCTTCCGGTGCAACGCCAACGATACTATGCCCGCCGACGATGCGAGAAAGTGACTTCAATTGGAATTCTTTTGCTGTAAAATAACCCAAATCGTTCATGGATTTATGAAGGCGCTTACTAAGCTTTAATTTATCTAAAGACACGGCTGACTAATTAAATGAATACGAAAGGACAAAGTTAACTAAAATATAATTGGTGTTTTTTTGTAAATTGTGCCACTATGTAAATTATGCCACTATCTATATATTATTAATATATGCATAAAAAAACACAAATAATCGTCACCGTGATGCTATTTTCTACGACGGTTGCTGTCAGTCAGATGAAAGTTCGGGAAGAGTTGCCTGAAAAATATAAATGGAACCTGGTTGATCTCTATGCTACAGACGCGGTTTGGAAAGAAGAAAAGGAACAGATGCAACAACAAATGCAGGAAATAGTTTTGTATAAGGGCAAGCTTACACAGTCTGCAACTTTTCTTTTGGAAGCATTGGAGTTGAATAGTAAGTTGGTTAAGGACATGGCCAGATTACTCTCTTATGCGATGATGAAATCTGATCAAGATACCAGAGTAACAAAATACGCGGGTATGAAGCAAGAGCTGCAACAGCTTTTTTCAGAATATGGTGCATTAACTTCGTTCATAGAACCAGAATTATTAACATTGCAGGAAGAGCAACTCAGCACTTTTTTGACGAAAGAGAAAGAACTGGCCACATACAAATTCTACCTCATGGATTTACTTCGGAAGCGAGCTCACAGAGGTTCCGAAGAAGTCGAGAAAGTAATGGCCTACTCCGGATTAATGTCTGAAAATGCCGCAAATATCTTCAATACTTTTTTTAATGCGGAGTTTCCCTACCCAGAAATAGAATTAAACGGAGAGCGCGTAAAGCTCAATCCAGCAAATTTTGCATTGTACAGAGCGAGTGAAGATAGAGAAGTTAGGCGTAAGGTGTTTGCCTCTTATTTTGGTAAATTGAACGAATTTCAACGCACTTTTGGAGCCCAGCTGTATGGTAATATCAATGCGGCGTTGTTTACGACAAAAGCTAGGAATTATGGGAGTACATTAGAAAGGGCATTGGATAGCGACAATATCCCCACAACGGTTTTTCAGAATTTGGTCAAAAATGTGAATGGAAACCTCGAAACCTTTCACCGTTATCTGAACCTTCGGAAACGCATGATGGGAGTAGATACACTGCATTATTATGATCTCTATGCACCTTTGGTCGACGAAGTTGATTTAGCCTATACGGTGGAAGAGGCTGTTGAAAATATTCTGCAATCTTTGTACCCTTTAGGCACTGAATACGTAGAGGTGTCAAAAAAAGCATTCCAGGAAAGATGGATTGATATGTATCCCAACGAGGGAAAAAGATCTGGCGCGTATTCCAATGGTTCTGCGTACGACGTACATCCGTATATACTCATGAACTACAATGGGAAATATAATGATATGTCCACATTGACCCATGAATTGGGGCATACGATGCACAGCTACTTAACCAATAAGAAGCAACATTTCGCCAACGCAAACTATTCGATTTTTGTTGCCGAAGTGGCCTCCACATTAAATGAAGAGTTGCTAAACGATTATATGTTAGAACAAATTAAAGAAGATAAGGTCCGGCTCGCTATCCTCGGAAACTATCTCGAAGGTGCTAAAGGAACATTGTTCCGGCAAACGCAGTTTGCTGAATTCGAGTCGGTGATCCATGATAAAGTCGCCGCTGGCGAAGCACTGACTGGCGAAGATTTCGACAACATGTACCTTGACCTAACCAAGCGTTACTACGGTCATGATAAAAATATTTGTATAGTGGATGACTACGTCAAATCCGAGTGGTCTTACATTCCACATTTTTACTATAATTTTTACGTTTACCAATACGCAACATCCTTCACCGCCTCTACTGCTCTCTCGGAAAAGGTACTAAAAGGTACCGATGAAGACCGTAAAAAATACCTCGATTTTTTAGCCTCTGGAAGCACAAAATATCCTGTGGATTTACTTGTTGATGCTGGCGTAGATATGAATACTTCAGAACCATTTGATCTGACTATTGCGAAGATTAACGCTGTCATGGCAGAGATGGAGACCATTCTGACAAGAATTGGGAAATAATGGATTTCCAAGCCATAGCTTACGAAAGTAGGCTATGGCTCTATAATGCTAAAATCTGGTGCCTGTAAAGATTCAATTTGCCATTTTATGTGATCAATCGTTATAGGATACGCTGCGCGATCGCGTAAGCTCTCATGTACTGCGTTAAATAAGCGATTATAATCTCCTTTTCGTGCAGTAAGTAATGACGTCTGTTTTTCACCATTATCATCCACAACCGTTAGCTTCCCTTCGCTTCCTTCTGGTTCAATTCCATATCCTGGTGCAGTTGGGAGCATACCATCAATTAACTGCTGTTCTTGGACATCGGCCATTTTTTTAATAAAAGATCCTTTTGATCCATGAACGACGAAGGCTGACTGTGGGTCGGCTACCAAGAGATTTCCAGTCAAAAATACGTGTAGGTTATGGGGGTAGATCAAATGAAAATTAAAGTAATCAGGTACTTGTGATTCTGGTCTGTTAATTGCTGTTGTTTTGATTATTTTACTCGGCTTCCCAAACAGAGAGAAAGCTTGATCCAGCAGGTGTGGGCCTAAATCGTACGCGACGCCGCTTGAAACATATTGGCTGTTTTCTTTGAATTTTTTAGGTCCCAAGGCCATATTGTAGCGGTCAAAACGCATGTGTACTTCGATGAGTTTTCCGAGTTGACCACTTTCGATAATCTCTTTCATTTGCATAAAGTGGCTATCGTAACGTCTATTTTGGTAGAAAAAAATCTTCTTGCCTGTTTTTTCGCTTATCGCAGATAATTTATCCAGTTGATCAAGATTGTCTACAGCAGGCTTTTCCAACAGAACATGTTTTCCCGCTTCTAGCGACTCTTTTGCGAACTCGAAATGCGTATAATTGGGTGTATTAACAATAACAAGTTCTATACTATCATCGGCCAACAGATCTGTAACACTGTCGTAACTTTTAACGCCGGGATAGATCTCCTTTGCCGTTTTCGTTGTTCTTTCGACGACTGCCGTGAAATTAAAATGGTTATTGGTATGAATGAAAGGAGCGTGAAAAACGCGTCCAGACATTCCGAAGCTTAAGATACCTGTATTAATTTTTTGTTCTTCCATGGTGTTGTTCATTATAGTAATTAATATTTCCCGTTCAATCACGTGGTGAGCTACCGTTGAATAAACATATTAAATTTCGTCATCTTTAACAAGACTTTAGCGCTAACCAAAGTATTTAAATTTTGGAATAGAATCCAGTTATGTTGTTTCTACATGCAAAGATCTTGTCGAGATGCGCAAATTTTATACATAAAAACAGATGTTTTAATTACTAAGTTTGTTATCGTTATAAATCGTAATCAGAAAATTTTATCGTATGAACCAAAATAAGTTCACCAATATGCAGCATCTCCGCGTGATGGTTATCACACTTTTCCTTTTTAATGGTCTCTTAAGTGCGCAGGTGCAACCGAAAACTGAAATAAAACATCGAGATGGTATTGTTTTAGAAGAGTTTTTATATACAAAAGCAGATTTCCCCTCTTGCCATTCGGCAACAATCGTGGAACTCCCCAACCACGAACTGCTATGTACTTATTTTGGCGGAACATATGAGCGGCATCCGGACGTCGAAATTCGCCTACAACGTAAAAAGCTGGATGGAACATGGACGCCGCCGATATCTGTCGCAAACGGTATACAGTCTGACGGGGAGCGGTTGCCGACCTGGAATCCCGTGTTGTTTCAACCTAAAGGTGAAGATCTTATGCTGTATTATAAAGTAGGGCCTAATCCAAGAGAATGGTGGGGCGAATTTATAACATCGAAAGATAACGGTCATACTTGGAGTAAGCCGCAGCGTTTGGAAGGTAAACTCCTTGGGCCGATTAAAAACAAGCCCATACAGTTGTCGGATGGTACTATTCTATCGGGATCCAGTGATGAGAATGGGGGATGGAAGGCGCATGTGGAACGGAGTACCGATGGCGGTAAAAGTTGGTCGTTTATTGGTCCGCTGAATGACGGCAAGGAAATGGCAGCAATACAACCTGCATTGTTGACTCATGCAAACGGTAGTATTCAAATGCTCAGCCGTACGAATACCAATGGCGCGGAACGGATTACCGAGACGTGGTCTGCGGATGGGGGCTTAACTTGGTCGGAGATGACCTGGGCCACGTTACCTAATAACAATTCGGGTTTGGACGCGGTTACGTTGAAAGATGGTAGGCATCTATTGGTTTATAACCACTCGACGCGTGAACAAGAAGGTATGGGGCATAAAGGAAGAGGAGTGTTAAATCTGGCGTTAAGTAAGGACGGTAAGGTGTGGGAGGCAGCTTTGATGTTGGATTATATCGATGAACCGGAGAAGCAATATTCGTACCCCTCGATCATCCAAACATCGGATGGTCTTGTGCATATCGTATATACTTGGCACCGGGAACGTATCAAGCATGTGGTCGTGGATCCCAATCAGCTGGTGACCTTTCCGATTATCAACGGGCAATGGCCACTTGAGGATATTCCTTTGGTGGTCAGTACGGAGTAATCGACCGTTCGGTTCCGTCCTCCGTTGCCCTGTTGCTAATAACACATTTTGACGATTTCATAAGCATCCTGAGGCGTTAGGGTTTTATATTCACCGATGCCAGTCCACTTTCTATCTGTGAAAGCATTTTTAACTCGTGTAGCAGTTTCTTGATAATCTGCCACGTAATCAGAAAGCTTAGTATGGATGTCGAGGCTATGAAAAAAGTTTTCCATTTTTATAATAGCTCTTTCTGCTTTTTCATCGGTAGTACCCTGTGTTATTCCCCATACTCGTTGTGCATATTGCGCCAGTTTTTGCTTTTTAGCTTCGAAATTATAGCGATAATGTGATGGCGCAACGATGGCTAGTGTGCGTGCATGATCGATACCATAATAAGCTGTCAGTTCGTGTCCCATGGCATGTACAGCCCAATCGGTGATGACCCCTTTTTGGATAAGCCCATTAAGTGCCATGGTGCAACACCACATGAAATTTGCAGCCGCGCCGTAATCAAATTCCTCCGCCATCAGTTTCGGAGCAGTTTCCTGTAAACTGATAAGAATACTTTCCGCTATCCGCTCTTGAAGGTCGGCCGATGAAGGAGCCGTCATATATTGCTCTAGAACATGTGTATAAGCATCTGCGATTCCGTTCGCGATTTGGTTTTTTGGGATTGTACGGACAACCTCTGGATCTAAAATGGAAAACCGAGGAAACATTCCCGGTCCTCCGGAAGAACGTTTCTCGTTAATTTCTCTTCTGGATATGACATAGCTCGAATTCATCTCCGATCCCGTTGCCGGCAATGTTAAGACTGTTCCAAAAGGCATTCCTTCTCCCTCAAAAATCCGAACAGGTTTTTTAAGGATTTCCCAAGGATCGCCATCATAGTAAGCAGCAGCGGATAGAAATTTCACTCCATCAATGACAGACCCTCCACCGACTGCAAGCAGATACGTAATTTTTTTTTCTTTGATCAACTGCAAAGCATTTACTAAGATATCAAATTCTGGATTAGCCGGTACACCACCGAATTCGTACAGATCATAATCTTTTAATGCTGCTTTCACTTGGTTATAGACGCCATTCCCCTTAATGCTTCCGCCACCATACACCATTAAAACCCTTTCATCTACGGGAATTTCGTTTGAAATTTTAGCAATCTCACCTTTACCGAAAATAATTTTTGTTGGATTTTTAAATTCAAAATTAATCATTGTTCTAACTACTGTATCTGATAATAAGAAAATAACTTATTGTTTCATAACCAAGGTAAGCAAAAAGAAACTTTCTGTCAAAGCCTTTACGCTGTGGGTGATATTTTGGTGTAACACAATCATCTGTCCTTTTTCTATCTGTGTACTTTGAGATTCGGTAGCGAACGTAATTTTTCCTTCCAAAACCTGAACACTTATTGTACCGTTTGCTTTATGTGGTTTAAGTTCCGCATGCGGATGTAGTCCGATCAGCACAATACGCATAACGTCCGACTTAAAAATCGTAATGGAGTTTCGATCACTATCCATCCAAGTCGATTCCTCTTTTATCTGATTTATGAACGTGACCAAATTCATCTCCACAAGAGGGCCATCTAAAGTTCGTTCTCCTTCTGGACGCTGCGGTGTCGCGTCATTTGATTTTTTTTTCATCTTTTTAACTTCAATATCCGTTAGTTAGACCGAAGTCCGTCTTCATATGTCGGGCCGTATAGTCCAGGTACCTGGTTACCGGTAGCTCGTAAATACACAATCATTTCTCCCCTATGATGGTAAATATGGTTGAAGAGAAAACCTCTGACTACTACCCCCCGTGGCATGGGACCGAGGATGACATTGTCACCTGATTTCATCGTCCATTCATCCGCGAGTTGCTCTTCTGTGAGAGATACTAATGCTTCTCGGGCCTTTTCTACATTATTTTCAAATAATGCTAAAGTCGAATGAATATCGTCTGGGTGACCTCTTTCGAAGTGGTCTGCAGTGATATCATAAACGTCCTGTGTGAGCGTACCTACATACCAATAGTATATCGTAGCGATATGCTGTGCTAGTTGACCCATCGTCCAAGAATTAGCTGCGGGTCGGTAATGAATGTCCTTTTGGGGCACCGCTTGAAGCAGCTTACGCGTGTTATTTGTCTCATGATCAAATTCTTGAATCCAATTCTTTAAAATCATATGTTGAAGATTAATCGTTCCCCACTATGGGAACAAAATTGATCTTAAAAAGTTTACACCGATCCTACAATCCTATAAAAACAGCTAATGTGAAGAAAGCTACAAACTAAAAATGGGAAACGGATAGCGTGTATGCAGCGTAGACTACGGATGATGATTTTACTGTGCCGATCCACCCCACCACGCGTCAAGCATGGATCTGTTTTCCTGTATCCATTGTCTCGCGGTTTCTTTCTGGTTTTTACTGGCTTCCATTTTCGTAAGGAGATCCGCCATTGTTTCTTCGTCAAAAAAGGCATGTTGGAAGAACCGGTAAACCTCGGGAAAATCCTTATCAAAATCTTGACGTGCGAACGTTTCGATATGTTCTACCTCGCCGTATATTTTGTTTGGATCTTCAAGAAATTTTAGGTCAAATCGTCCAAACAACCAATGCGGCTGCCATGCAGTCGCAACAATCCATCTTTTTTCGTTTATGGCCTTGTTCAGTTCCGCTGCCATCGCCACCATAGACGAGTTTAGCTGACGGAAATTTAAATCATAGGCGAGTATAACGCTATCGGTATAAATCGCCATACCTGTGCCTCTTTCTATGCCCATGATTTTTCCGTCAAATTTATCGACATTAGCGTTTAGCTCTTCGATTGAACTTATTTCGACGTAATCGGGTACCACAAGCCCTAATAGCGCTCCTTCATAATTCGTGGCTACACTTTGAATTTTATGAAAGGGAGCAACCTTGTCTCCGTGCGTCTTTGGCAGCCATACATTCATAAATATATCGGTATCTCCGTTATCCATGGATGCCAAAAGTAGATTCGGTGCAGCTTTGTGAATAACAATATGGTATCCTTTTTCTTTTAAATATTCTTGTGCTACGGTTGTCATGGCGTTCCCCTCTGCCCAGCCTTCCACCATACCCATACTGATACGCTTGGTAAGATGATCTCCGCATCCGAGCATAGAAAAACACATGACAATCAATAATATCCTTCTCATTCCCTTCATATCTCCTCCTTATTTAGATAACTCCTTGTTCCCAAAAGCTTGGGTGATACGATCAAGTATTATTGCAAGAATCACGACAGATAATCCGCTTTCGAACCCTAGACCGATATCCAGGTTGTTAATTCCCTCAAGTACTTTCTCCCCTAATCCCCCCGCAGCAATCATTCCGGCAATAACGACCATCGATAAAGAAAGCAGAATGGTTTGGTTGATTCCCGTTAATATGGTTTTCATAGCTAACGGTAATTCGACTTTAAACAGGATTTGTTTTGATGTTGCTCCTAGAGAATGTGCAGCCTCTAAAACATCTTTTGGTACTTGCTCAATGCCTAAAGTTGTAAGTCTTACGGCTGGCGGCATTGCGAAAATAATAGTTGCAAACGCTCCGGGGAGCTTTCCAATACTGAAAAATAGTACGGCCGGGATCAGGTATACAAAAGCTGGCATGGTCTGCATGAGATCCAGTAGTGGGCGAATAATGCGGTTGGCTGTTAGACTCTTTGCTGCCCATATTCCCAATGGCACGGCAAAGACTAGAGCAATAAACGTTGACGCTAGAATAAGCGCCAAGGTTTGCATAGTTTCCTCCCAGAAACCCATTAGATAAATGAGCGTAAGACCCAGCAAAGTAAAGACAGCAATGCTTTTCCCTGCTTGCTTCCACGCAATAAAAGTAAACAATGCAATTATTATATAGAATGGTGTTTGTACAAAGACCCACTCTAAGCTTTCTATACCCGTATTTCCCGTAACTTTAATAAAATCAAAAAAAGGTCTTAAATTATCGGTAAGCCATTTGACGGCAACCGCCACATATTGTCCTATATCTATCGTTTTTTCCATCCTCTTTAACTATTGTTTGCTTGTTCTTTTAAATCCTGGATATCTTGTTCGTCGAACCGTGTTGCTTCGATGATTAAGGAATTTTGGGTTACAATTCCGAGCAATCGTTTCTCTTCCCCATCGACGACCGCAATTGGCGATCGTGTTGCGGAGATTAAGGGTAACATTTCTTCTACAGTTACCTCTGTTGTCACGGAAGGTACATCCGATAGTAAAATTTTGTGTATCGTTTTTTCTTTCTCCTTAGCACATTGTATAGCGTCTTTTACCCATACAAAGCCCATAAATATCTGCTGGTCGTTCACAACAGGCAGTACATCTAACCCAGTTGCACGCATTTTTCGTAACGTCCCTTCTGGACCATCCTTTCCCAGTCGCGCAACAGTGGGTTTTGCGTGCATTAAGGTGCCTGCGGTGATAATTGTTTTGCGATCTACTTTTTTCACAAAAGCTTCCACATACTCCGTTGCCGGGTTAGTCAAAATTTCTTCTGCTGACCCAATCTGTTCAACAACACCATCTTTCATAATAGCAATCCGATCACCTAACTTAATTGCCTCATCCAGATCATGCGTAATAAACACAACCGTTTTTTTAAACTTTTCCTGTAAGGCAATTAGTTCATCTTGCATTTCCGTCTTAATCAATGGGTCGAGTGCGGAGAAGGCTTCGTCCATTAATAGTATTTCCGGGGAATTAGTCAACGCCCGAGCTAATCCTACACGCTGTTGCATCCCACCAGAAAGTTGTGCTGGGTACTGATCTTCAAAACCACGTAAACCAACGGTATCCAGCGCGATTTGTGCTTTTTCTTTCCTTATTTCTGCGTCTTCTCCGCGAATTTCTAGACCGAAGGCAATATTTTCGATAATAGTACGGTGCGGTAGTAGGCCAAATTTTTGAAAGACCATGCTCATTTCAGTACGCCGAAGATCGAGAAGTTCCTTATGAGTTTTTCGAGTAATATCATCACCATTGATATAAACGCTGCCCGCAGTAGGTTCTATTAAGCGGTTTAAACAACGGAGCAAGGTGGATTTACCGCTTCCGGATAAACCCATAATGACAAAAAATTCATTTTCTAGAATTTCAAAACTAGCACCGCTAACGCCGATCGTACATTGCGTAGCTTCTAGAATTTCCTTCTTGGTTTTACCTTGTTTCAGCATTTGAAGAGCTTTCTCTTTCTTTTTACCAAAAATTAATACTAGATCTTCGATTTTAATTTTTACAGGTCTATTTTCGTCCATGTATATTTTATTTTTCTACCTTCTTCCTATATATAGGCTTTATAACAAATAAAAATAGGATTGGTTTATTTTAAAGCTGGTCCATTGTCGAAGGGAATAGTCCCTACGATCCGAATATAAGTACAATGATTTTCATTACGTTTATATTGTTCGGATTAGATGCTCGGAGGAGGAGACAGTTTTACTGTTCCGAGCGTCCTCAGATGAAGTAGAAAAAAAAGAAATCTCGTTGTAGGTTGCTTTTTGTTGTCCTTCATTTTAGCAAACCTAAATAAATTTACTGTTATATGCAATTTAACTGCGTCGGCATATGAGAATAAATTTATTCTGCTCTTCTCAGATAGTCGAGGACTATTTTATAGAGGAGATATACAAAAAAAGGCTTATTCGCACTTTTCAAGGGCATAAGCAGCCGTGAATTTCTGAAATGTAACGCTACATGGAAAATTTTGCTAAACCTATATATGTACGAGATCGGGCCAGGACTTGATATATCATGTTAATTTGTAAGTTTGCGGATGGTATTGAAGTAATTAAACGTGATTTTATATTAGATGCAAAACAGAACCATAAGGGAGGCAAAAAAAGAAGATTGCCCACGGATATTAGAATTAATTAAAGAACTAGCTTTATACGAAAAAGCGCCCGAACAAGTGACTGTTACACTGGCCGAAATGGAAGAATGTGGCTTCGGGGAGAAGCCGGTATGGGGAGCTTTGGTTGTTGAGGTAAATCGCGTAATAGTTGGAATAGCTTTATATTACGATCGGTACTCAACCTGGAAGGGGCGACGTCTCTATTTGGAAGATTTAATAGTAACCGAAGCGATGCGGGGCAAGGGGATCGGCAAAATGCTTTTGAATGAATTAATTGCCTATGGAAAAACAAAAAATTATAATGGAATAGTGTGGCAAGTATTGGATTGGAATGAACCTGCGATCGAGTTCTATAAAAAATATAATGCAGAGTTTGATGCTGGATGGATAAATGTATCCATTGACTTTTGACGAGCTAGCATTATTTATACTACAATTTAATGCATTGCAGATATCAGCTTTTTACTAGAACCTCTAAATATAGATCCTCTACCTTCTTACGCGCCCAAGGTGTTTTTCTTAGAAAGGTTAAGGACGATTTTAAACTTGGATTATCGAGAAAGCAATTGATGGTTATCTGCTGACCTAATGGTTTCCATCCTCCGTAGTAATCCAGCAATTCTTCTAAGATGGCATCTAATCGCTTGCCATGTAAAGGGTTGTTTGGTTGTTTTTCCATATGGTAAAATTATAAAAAAACACGCTTCTTTTATAGATAACAATAACTATTGCCGAACATTTTCCTTGTTAAGGACGTTCTTTAAATAAGAGGTCAGCAATAACGAAAAGAAAAAAGATATATGAGGAGTATAGTTATGAAAATAGATACGTTGAAAAAAAACTATCTTGCAACAGGCATCGCACTAGCAAGCATAGTAGTAATAGCTTGTAACGGAGATTCAGAGCCATCTTCTACCGATACAACTGATTCTCTTTCACAACCAGTCGAAGATAATGGTGTCCCATTAAACAGCCTTGAACGGAGTAGGGATACAGATATAGCAGATCAGCAAATAGAAAATAATTCTGGCGTTCCGTTGGACAATTTGAACCGCGATAGAAGTAAGGATACGACCAGTCAACCGAATCTGGATTGAGTAACTCTTCCTACAGACAAGTCTAAATGTTTCCGTATTTTCACAAAGCGTATATGAAAAAGTTTATTTTGCTGATTATCTCGGCGACTTTTTTGTCGAGTAGCACGTCCAAGCAAGAAGAAATAGTATCCTTATTGGTGACACCAAACGTTTTGGATCTCTCCGAGCTCCCAGAGACAGTAGAAGTGACCATGATAAACAATACGCAGGAAACGGTATCGGCGGGATTGCATTATTGGATTGAACATTACGAAAATAGTAAGTGGGTAAGGGTGTCCCCAGAGCAAGTTTTCGAAGATATTGGCTATAACTTCTCGCCTTCTGTTTTTTATACCTATGAAAAGAACCTTTTTAGAGAAGAAATTGATTATAAAGTTGGAAAATACAGAATTGCTAAATATTATCTAAAATCTAACTATCAAGAAACAAAAGAAAAATTTAGGGTCTACACCGAGTTTTGCGTTAAATAAATGAGGAATGGAATCAAATAGAAAGGAGTTCGAAACAACGTGGGAACTCCTTTTTTGTTTATTGCGGATAACTGGATCTTAGTCAAAATCAAAAAAATCAGATAAAAAAGATTTCTTTTTACGTCCATGTTGTGGATACTTATTTCTATCTGAATATCTATCATTTCTTTCGTAATCTTGGGTGTAGGATTGTTTTTCGTCATTAAAAGTCTGTTTACCATAATTATTCCCCTCGGGTCTCTGAGCGGAATATTCCAATAACTTATCCAGTTCACCTTTGTCTAGCCAAATTCCCCTGCAATTTGGGCAATAATCAATTTCAACGTTTTGACGTTCCGTCATTAATAAGGTTTCGCTACAGTTCGGACACTTCATGCTTCTTTAAATTATGTTTCTTTAAATGTTAAACTTAAGCAAAAAAAATAAGGTTGGTAAAGCATTATACTTTTTTAACATTTCTGCTACGAACTGACCAAACCAATTTTTATTGCTATAAAAAAAGGAGACAACTACTGTGTAGTGTCTCCTGAAGTGAACCTATTGGTACGAAACTCGAACTCTTTTTGAAGGTTTAAGACGATAAAAACAGCGCATTGTGCCGATTGTAGAAAACGAAATAGAACGCATCAAGAATGACCCCGATTTACGACATCTGATACTGGAAGGGTAATAGCATCTAAATATCCAAAAACTGGGTTATATTTTATTTTGATATAGCCCTGTATATCAAAATTCACAGTATTTTCGCTAACGCAATAATCCCCTCCTCCAACTCTTTTTCAGAAAGCGACCCATAGCCTAATCTTATACCGTTTACGGTTTCATCAAAGCTATAAACATCGGGCGTGATAATTTTAATACCCTTGGTCTGCAGTTTGTGGGAAATCTGTAACCAATCCACTTGCTTATTTGGAACAACCCAAAAAGCCAAACCACCATCAGGGATAGCATAAGTTGCTTTGTCCTTAATGTATTTATTCAGCACAGTTGCCGTAAAATCCCTTTTGGCTTTGTAGTGATTAGTTGACTTTTTGATATGTCGTTTTATTGTGCCGTCTTTGATAAGCTGCAAAACAGCCTGTTCCATTATACTGTCGCTCTGCACATCAATAATCTTTCGCAAACTGCCGACCTGTTCAATCAAAGTACTGTTGTGGCTTGCTAAATAACCGATACGGAGAGCAGGTGCAACGACCTTGCTCATTGTGCCGATATAAACGTAGTTTTTCAGTTCCGTAAAACTCGACAAAGGCAAGACAGGACGATAACCAAAATGAAACTCATTATCATAGTCATCTTCAATAATTGTAAAACCGTATTTGTTGGAAAGCCTTATGAGTTCCATTCTTCTTTTCAAACTCAATGTTGCAGTAGTCGGATATTGGCGGTGCGGTGTAACGTAAATTGCTTTTATCTTTTTGCCCGATTTCAGATAAGAAATAACATCCTCAGTCAGCAAACCGTCTTTGTCCACCCTTGCAGACAACAGTTTTGCACCTGCAGTCTCAAACGCTTTCCACGCAGGTTTATATCCCGGATTTTCAACAAGCACATAATCGCCTTTTGCAAATAAGCATTGAGCCGTGAGATACATCGCCATTTGACTGCCACGGGTGATGCAGATATTTTGTTCGTTTACCTGCATACCTCTTTGATGATTGAGCATTTGAACAATGGATTTTCTAAATTCCAAATCGCCCAATTCATTGCCGTAGCCCATCATCTGCCACTTTGCTTTTTGGTTGAAGATTTGGCGGTATGCCCTTGCCAGTTCTGTAATGGGTGCAATTTTACTGTCGGGGCTTCCGTCATCAATCTGCAAATGATAATGTTTGATTGCTGTATTTTTTGTAGCAGAAGTTATCCGATTGGCTTTTTGTACTTCCTTAAAATCGGGCAATGTATCGGCAACAAAAGTACCCTGTCTTTCTTTGGAGACCAGCCAACCCTCAATAAGCAATACATTAAGGGCTTCTACAACCGTATTCCTGTTGACCTTTAAAAGTTGTGCAAGGTTTCTACTGCCGGGCAAAGCATCGCCGGGCTTTAACCTGCCCGAATGAATATCTTTTATTATGGCATCGGCTATTTGCAGATAAATAGCTTTATCCGATTGTTCATTTAACTGTATTTCAAATTTCCAACCTCTTAACATCTGGACTATCTGTTTTTATAAAAACTGTATCATTATGACGGTCCAAATATACAATACATTTGTATCGCAATAATGCAACAGAACAATAAAAAATTTCAGTTATGTCAAAATTAGAAACAGTAACAGAAGTCAAAAAATCAATCCATGCAGAGCAAAAACAATTCAGCTCTAAAGACTTCCATCAAACATTCGCAAGACCAACGTATGTGAAACCGTCTCACGTTGTTCACAAAAACGTTGAAAATGCAGGGGTACACAACCAATTTTCGGAAGAAAGAAAGCATCCTGTTTTCTTTGTGGACTTACCGAGTAAAAATGTCAGTATGACCATTGGCGGTTTGTTGCCCGGACAGAAAACACACCTGCACCGTCATACCTACGAAACAGTTCTGTATGTCATCGAGGGCAAAGGTTGGTCACGTGTAGAAGATGAAATTGTGGAATGGGAAGCAGGCGATGCCGTTTACATTCCGTCTTGGGCTTGGCATCAGCATCAGAACCTAAGCGATACTGAACCTGCGAAATACATTGCTTGTGAAAATGCACCTCAACTGCAAAACTTGGGTGTAGCATTGCGTGAAGAAGAGGGCAGAGATTTTTAACTTTTAAACACAAGACAATAAATGAGCAAAGTACCATTTAAAGGTGTAATCGCTTATCCGGTTACACCATTTGACTACAACGAGAATATTGATATTCCATTATTCAAAAAACAGGTAGAACGCTTGGTGACGGCAGGTTCTCACGGTATCGCTCCATTGGGAAGCACAGGTGTAATGCCTTACCTCAATGATGTCGAAAAAGAAGCCTTGACCGAAACCTGCATACAACAGGTAGCAGGCAGAGTACCTACATTGGTAGGTGTTTCTAACCTTACTACCGAGAAAACCGTTTACCACGCACAATTTGCCGAAAAAGCAGGTGCAACGGCTGTAATGATTATCCCGATGAGTTATTGGAAATTGACCGATGACGAAATTGTGAATCATTACGATGCCGTTGCTTCCAAAATTTCCATTCCCATAATGGCATACAACAATCCCGCCACCGGTGGGGTGGATATGTCGCCTGCATTGCTAAAACGCTTGTTGGAAATTCCGAACGTAACGATGATAAAGGAAAGTACAGGCGATATTCAGCGTATGCACTATTTGAGAAAAGAATTGGGCGAAGAAGTGGCTTTTTTCAATGGTTCTAATCCGTTGGCATTGTCCGCTTTTTCGGCAGGTGCAAGGGGTTGGTGTACTGCCTCTCCTAATCTGATACCCGAACTCAATATTGCTCTTTATGAAGCCGTACAGGAAAGCGATTTGGAGAAAGCCCAAAGAATATTCTACAAACAGATTGATTTGTTGAAATTCATTGTGGCAAAAGGTCTTCCACGCTCCATTAAGGCAGGTTTAGACCTATTGGGAGTAGGTGGAGGCGGTTTCAAAAGTCCTTTGAAACCACTTAATGAAAGTGAAATAGCGGAACTGGACAGTATACTTTCGGCTATTGAAAGTGAAGTTTATCAGTATTAACCATCATTCTAAAACAAAGTAAAATGGCAAAAGCAATTTTTTATCACGCAGGTTGTCCTGTATGCGTAAGTGCAGAAAAGGACATTTTAAATCTCATACCTGAAAATGAGGTTGAGGTAATCCATTTGGGAGTGGACAAATCAAAAGTAAAAGATGCAGAAAGTACAGGTGTAAAATCTGTTCCTGCATTGGTTTTGTCTAACGGCAATGTGTTACACATCAACTTTGGTGCTTCAATAGAAGATTTAAAGTAACCACAATCTCAAAGCCCGAAAGCAGTGCACTTTCGGGCTTTGTACATTATTGTTTCAGTGATACGTTAAAACAAGCAAATATAATATGAATCCGAAAGAAGAAACTAAACTTGCCGAAGCCCAAGACGGGAAATCGGAAAACGTGGAAGTAACATTGACACTGGGCGGTGCTACAAAGCATATCCAATGGAATAAGCAAATACCATTGCTTGATGCGATGCGCAATGCCGGGGTTAATGCTCCGCATTCCTGTTGCAGAGGTACTTGTGGCACTTGCGTATGCAAATTGGAAGAGGGCGAAGTACGTTTAAAAAGGAATTTCGTTCTTTCTGAAGCTCATATACAGCAGGGTTTGATTTTGACTTGTGTAGCAGTTCCCATAAGTACAAGCATTAAGATAAACTATGACGAACTTTAGTATTATTGAAAAATGAGCATCAACATTCTTCAGCCCATATTGGAAAACGAAAAAGCAATCCTTTATCCTTTGCAGGATAAAGATTTTGAGGCTTTATATGCCGTAGCATCCGACCCCAAAATTTGGGAACAGCACCCAAACAAAGATCGTTGGAAAAAAGATGTATTTAAAACATTCTTTGACCTTGCAATGCAAAGCAAAGGTGCATTTAAAATCGTGGATAAAACCACAGATGATATTATCGGAAGCACACGTATTTACAATTACGACCAACAGGAAAACAACATTTTCGTAGGCTATACCTTTTACGCCATAGCATATTGGGGAAAGGGTATTAACCGTTTGGTAAAAGCCACCATATTGGATTATACTTTTCAATTCGTTTCAAAGGTGTATTTCCATATCGGGGCAAATAATATCCGTTCGCAGGTTGCCATTGAGCGTATCGGTGCTGAAAAAATTGCGGAGGAAGTAGTAACTTATCCCGATGGAACATCACGACTAAATTTTTTGTACGAAATAAGCAAAGACAGATGGTGTAAACCGAAACAGTAATAAGTGTTCTCTTGGACTACCTACTTATCCCTAAACTGTACTACCAGGCTAATCCTGTTATCTTATACTTTTGCGTTATAAATCAAAATAATTTATCGAAATGGAGTACAATATTAAAAAAGTAGGGTTAAAAGATTTAGACACAACAGCAGCGTTATTTAACCTCTATCGGGTTTTTTACCGCCAAGCAGACGATTACGAAAAATGTAAAAAGTTTATACAGGAACGGTTGAACAATGAGCAGTCGCATATTTTTGTCGTGTATGCAGGCGACAAAGCAGTCGGATTTGTTCAGTTGTACAAACTCTATCATTATATCAAACTTCAAAAGCAGTGGTTATTGAGTGATTTGTTCGTTCATCCCGATTACAGAGGTAAAGGGCTTTCGGTAGCTTTGATAGACCGGGCAAAACAATGGTGCGATGAAACAGGGGCTTGCGGATTGATGCTTGAAACCGAAAAAACAAACGACATTGGCAACAAACTCTATCCACGTTGCGGTTTTGAGTACGATGGCAATCACAATTATTACTATTGGTGGAAGTAACAAAAAAGACGGACTATATCGGTTCACATTTTTCATAAAGTCAGCAAAATGAAATTATTTGATGTTTACAAAAGAATAGATACAGAGATTATAAAAGGCAAAGAACGTTTCGTATGGGATGCCAAAGGCAATCAATATTTGGATATGTTTGGCGGTCACGCAGTGATTTCAATTGGGCATTTACATCCGCATTATATGGATAGATTGACCAGTCAATTAAAACATTTGGGGTTCTATTCAAATAGTGTCCGTCTGTCTTTGCAAGAGCAATTAGCCGAAAAGTTGGGAAAAGTCTGCGGTAAAGAAAACCACCAATTATTCCTGTGCAATTCGGGAGCAGAAGCAAACGAGAATGCCCTAAAATTGGCTTCTTTTGCTAACGGGAGAAAGAAAATCATTGCTTTTACAGGAGCATTTCACGGAAGAACTTCATTAGCGGTGGCGACAACAGATAATCCGGCAATCATCGCACCTGTCAATGAAACGGATAACGTGATTTTTCTGTCACATAATGATATACAGGCTTTAGAAGAAACGTTTGCAAAATATAAAGAACAAATATCTTCTGTAATAATAGAGGGTATTCAAGGTGTAAGTGGTATTTATATTTCCAAACCGGAATTTTTGCAACGAATACGCACACTTTGCAATGCGTATGGGGCTTATTTTATAGGAGATGCTGTACAGTGCGGATATGGTAGAACAGGGAAATTTTTCGCTCACGATTATGCTTGTGTCGAAGCCGATATATATACCGTTGCCAAAGGAATGGGCAACGGTTTTCCGATAGCAGGGCTTATTATCAGCCCGAAATTTACCGCTAAAACGGGAATGCTCGGAACTACCTTTGGGGGAAACCCTTTAGCCTGTGCTTCGGCTTTAGCGGTATTGGAAATTTTTGAAGAAGAAAACTTGATTGAAAATGCTTTGCACATCGGTGATTACCTCAAAACTGAACTGGAAAAGTTTACGGAAATAAAAGAAGTTCGGGGAAAAGGTTTAATGATAGGGATTGAATTACTGGGAAGGTATAAGGACTTACGTAAAAATCTTATCAACAAACATCGTATAATAACAGGCGAAGCCGGACAGCATGTAATCCGTTTGCTTCCGGCATTGAACATCACAAAGGGAGAAGCAGATTTATTTCTAACGGCAATAAAAAGCGAATTGAAATAATGAAACGGTCGGGTGGTCGAGTGGTTGGACAAGGGTACGAAGTACCTTTTACAGTGGTTCAAATCCACTCCCGACCTCAATTTTTATTGAATGGATGACAGAAAACAAAACAATTATAATTCATAGCAAGGTTTCTATCGGGTATGTAGGTAGCAATACAACATCATTCGTTTTGCAAACGGGCGGTTATGAGGTTATAACCATACCAACGGTTTTATATTCCAATCATCTTGGTCATACGACCGTTGGTGGCGGTAAAATTCCCGAAGATTTGTTGTCGGCTATTTTAAAAGGCATTTTAAAACTGGAAATTTTAAAGGGTGTTTCAACGGTTATCACAGGGTTTATGGGTTCGGCAAAACAGGTCATGATAATAGCGGATTTTATCAGAACGATAAAGAAATACAAACCCGAAACGCTTTATTATGCGACCCTGTAATGGGAGATACAGACAAAGGGCAATATGTTGAACCGGATGTTCCGAATGCCATTATCGAACATCTTGTTCCTTTAGCAGACTTGCTTACGCCCAATCAATTTGAAGCAGAAAGGATTATCAACAAACAAATTGGAGACGTAGAAAACATAACCCTATCACTGCGAGAGCAGTTTGATTTGTCGAAACAGAAAATTGTAATTACAGGCGGTGGCTTTGATGGTTTACGAAAAGATTTAATTTACAACTGTATTGTAGAAAACAAGAATTGCGACATTATCAAAACACGAAAGATAGACCTGCATCCACCCGGAACAGGCGAACTGTTCACGACACATTTATACCTTTCGATGCTTCGGGGAATGAAACTTAGGGATGCCGTTGCGTTATCGGGAGATATACTTTCGGCAGTTCTTCTTAAAATGCTCAATGACAGTAGAACAGAATTTGAATTAAGGGATATTTTGTTTTCAATGAATATTCTAAAATAAATAATGATGAATATATTCGACCTAATCATAAACGACAAAGAACAGGTAACTCTAAACGATATGTTCCTTGATGAAACCAACACGCAAAAGTTTGTACAGCTTATTAAGGAACATATCTATATTGAAGAATTGAGCCAATACGGACTGCCTGTAAATAACAAAATATTGCTTCATGGCAGTTCTGGCTGTGGCAAGACGATGACGGCCAAAGCCATTGCACAGGCATTGGGTAAAAACATTCTCATACTCAATTTAAGTAATGTAGTTTGTTCACGCATTGGCGAAACATCGCAGAATATCAAACAGGTATTTGACAAAGCAGGCAGGGAAAAAGCTGTTTTATTTTTAGACGAATTTGACCAGATAGGAAAAGCAAGGGGCAACGATGATAAAGACGTAGGTGAAATGCGAAGATTGGTAAACACGCTCATTCAGTTGATAGATTACTATCCCGAACAAGCACTATTGCTTTGTGCAACCAATCACCCCAAAATTATTGATACAGCTTTGTTAAGGCGGTTTCAGTTACGGATAAATTTTGAAATGCCCTTACCCGAAATTTTAGATAAATATTACGATAAGCTATTATCCCGTTTTCCAAAGGAATTGCATAATATAGAACGTAAATACAACATCTCATTTGCAGAAGCCAAAGACCATACGTTTACGGCAGTAAAATCGTTGCTGATTAAGGAATTGGAAGAAAAACAAAAATGTGCAGAAGTATGAGCGAAGAAATCCTACAAAACATTGTCGTCATACAAGAGCGGATAAACAACGCCTGTAAAGAAAACGGCAGAAACCCCAATGAAGTTAAATTACTATTGGCAACTAAAACCGTTCCTGGGGAACGTATCAAAATTGTATTACAGGCAGGATATACACTAATAGCAGAAAACAAGGTACAGGAACTAAAAGAGAAATACGAGGGCTTAAAAGAAATTTCGCACACCAATCATTTTATTGGGCATTTGCAGACCAACAAAATAAAAGATCTTTTGAAATATAACGTGTCTTGCATTCAGTCGCTTGACCGTTTGGATTTGGCAGAAAAACTACATCAACGCTTACAGTTTGAAAACAAAACCATTGAAGTATTGATACAGGTAAATACTTCTTTTGAAGAAAGCAAATTTGGGGCTAGTCCCGATAATGTGATAGAATTAATAAAGCAGGTATCGCAGTTTGAAACCATAAAAATTAAAGGTTTGATGACGATTGGTCTATTTAGTGCCGACACTGAAAAGGTGCGTAAATGTTTCCGTTTACTCAAAGATATTCAACAACAGATTATTAATTTAAACATAGCTAACGTACAAATGCAGGAACTGTCTATGGGTATGAGTGGCGATATGGAAACGGCTATTGCAGAGGGGGCAACCATTGTAAGAGTAGGTACAGCTATATTCGGCCAAAGATCAACACCCGATAGCTACTATTGGAATGAAAATAAAGACTAAATAATGAAAATACATTTTATTCAACACGAAACATTTGAAGCACCCGGTGCTTATTCGGAATGGGCAAAAAAAGAAAGCATACAATCAGTTTTTCAAAAATGTATGCACATAATAAATGAGGGGTATTGTAAAAAAGCAATTGATGACTTAGAAAACCAAATAAGTGAACTGATTTACCTTTGCCCTTGA
Organism: Sphingobacterium arenae; assembly: GCF_014692505.1. Taxonomy (GTDB): domain Bacteria; phylum Bacteroidota; class Bacteroidia; order Sphingobacteriales; family Sphingobacteriaceae; genus Sphingobacterium; species Sphingobacterium arenae. Next base: position 246,897 of record NZ_JACNYK010000003.1, read on the forward strand.
AAATGGAACGAATAGCATGGGATTGGCTCAGCCCCGCAGCTCCCGTGCTTGTCCCTGAGCCTCCATCGGATCGAACCCGGCCGACGCTTCTTTCGAATCCAGATACTGTAAAACAAAAAAAGCTAATCGAAAGATTAGCTTTTCTTCTGTGATCCCGCTGGGATTCGAACCCAGGACCCATACATTAAAAGTGTATTGCTCTACCAGCTGAGCTACGGAATCTTACTTCGTGTGTTTGAAGTGTTGCAAAGGTAGAAAAAATGTTTACTCTTGCCAAATGCCAGCTTGTTTATTTTTAAGGCATATCTTTAACGGCCTGTTTTTCATTTAAATAATTTTTATTAGCTGTTGCGTTTACTTGACTGAATCACCGATTTTGATACAATCAACTTTGGAACTTGCTTTTATCATTCGATCTACTTGGTTTAAGTCTTGGCGTAAAGTTACATCCTCATAGCCCTTTTTTAACAGGAGATCATATGTCTCACGGCTTAGATACTGGTTAATTTCAAAATAGAGGTTACCTCCGGCCGACAAATGTTGTTTTCCCATTTCCGCGACAGCATCATAGAAAAGGAGTGGGGCCTGTTCTTCGACAAAAAGTGCTATATGCGGTTCATAGAGTAAAACGTTATTGTGCATGTCTTTTTGTTCGGCAGGGGTAATATAAGGAGGATTACTGACGATTACATCATACTGCTGATTTTCTTGCATAAAGTCATCCCATTCTAAAATATCCGCTTGAATGAAATTTACAGAAAGGTTTAGGTTGGTGGCATTTGTACGGGCAACCTTTATAGCCGCCGTTTGCAGATCGATAGCATCCACCTGTGCTTGAGGTAGATTTTTTTTTAACGCTAGTGCGATACAGCCAGACCCGGTTCCAACGTCGAGTATCGATAATTGTTCACTTCTTTTATGCTCCCTGACGATCCACTCCACTAACTCTTCAGTCTCAGAACGCGGGATTAACGTATGTTCATTCACCACTAGACGTAGACCATAAAAATCAGCGATTCCTAGGATATGCTGTATCGGCCGCTCTGTTTGTAGCTCCTCCAGTATGCTCATAAATTGTTGTGACACCGTTTCCGTAATTTTATCTGCACTGTTTGATAGGTAATCGGTATTGTTTTTTCCTGTGACAAACGAGTAGGACATCAAAAAAAGCTGTTTAATTTCTCCCCGAGGATACAGGTGTGACAAAGTTTCTTGATAGACGTTCGCGATATCCCTAAAATTTTTCATCAGAATAATTTGTTTTTTAAAGGTGATGAAGCTATCATGAGTGGTTTATTCTTTTCGGTTTGTGAATTTAGCGAACTCATGATGGTTTCATTAGAATTATTATTAATGCGTGTTGAATTTTATGCGCGCTAATGAACTCGTTACACTCGGTTTATTCTTTAACTACAATGAGGCTCATATAAACTCGCCATATCTGGAGCTGATGATAATTTACGACGGATTCATTTATATAAAATCAAGGCACAAATTTACAAAAGCTGTTTACACTTTCGATATTCTTTGTTAAATATTAAGTTTGTATTATGGTACAAGACGAAAGGTATATGCAACGTTGCTTGGATTTGGCGACTTTGGGAGCGAGTACGGTTAGTCCTAATCCGATGGTAGGTGCGGTCATTTTGCACGATGGAATCATCATCGGAGAAGGTTATACATCACCCTACGGCGGATCGCATGCTGAAGTGAACGCGATACAAGATGCCTATCAAAAGTTGGGCAAAGCCGAAGCGAGGAACCGCTTTTGTAAATCTACAATGTATGTTAGTCTGGAACCTTGTTCTCATTTTGGAAAAACCCCCCCCTGTGCCGATATGCTCGTCGAATTACAATTCGAGCGGGTGGTTATCGGTTGTCTTGATACCTTTTCAAAAGTAAATGGAGAAGGATTTAAAAAGTTACAAGGGGGGGGTATAGATGCTATTGTAGGGGTATTAGAGAAGGCTTGTTTGTTTGTTAATAGACGGTTTTTTACACGTATTCAGCAGCAGCGGCCCTATGTTATTTTGAAATGGGCGCAAACTCTTGATGGTTTATTCTCGCCGGAAGACGCTGCACAACAATGGATAAGCAATACCGCTAGCAAACAACTGGTGCATAAATGGAGAGGGGAGGAGGATGCAATATTGGTAGGTACATCAACGGCACTTATTGACAACCCAAGTTTGACGACACGTTTATGGAATGGTAAAAACCCTAAACGTATATTGATCGATAAAGAATTAGCCGTACCGACGGATGCGGCAATTTTTAATGAGGAGGCCGAAACTATTATATTCAATGCACATCAGACAGATTGGCAAAAGAACAGAAAATTTATTGCTTTAGAACATTTTGATCTTTATCTTCCTCAACAGCTACTCTATCAGCTATATTTGATGGACGTACAATCCTTGATTGTGGAGGGGGGAGCAAAAACGCTACAATCATTCATTGATGCAGGAATGTGGGATGAGGCCCGTGTTTTCGTATCCCAAAATTGCTGGGGTCAGGGTAAGCTTGCGCCGCGACTGACAGCAAGAGTAGACGCTACGGAAAAAGTGGGTGACGACGAATTGAGATTTTATTTCAACAGGAAAGTTTAATGCACTTTGGGCGTGTCCAGAAGATCGGTCACGTAGCCCAGTACTTCCTGTTCTGTATGTCCGTCTTCCAACATGGAGAACGTGAGATAGGCAGCATATATCTCGGCACTGAATACGACATGTTTATCAGAAACTATTTTGTCGATTACATCTTCGTTTACATCCATTCCAATGTGATGTAGTTCATTATGTAGATTGGTAGAAATTGTGCTATGCCCTTCTCCAGAAGCAAAGGCAGCGATGATATGTAGTATTAACTTATCTAATATTTCTGTACTAATTTTGGTCGCTTTTTCACCATAATCATTTATGTCTATTCTTCTCTTAGCACTGTTGACAATTTTATCCCAAATAAGGTATTCCGTTTTAGTGTGCATAGCCATGAAGTTTATAATCTACCTTAAAGGTAACAAAAAGAAAAAATACACCCAAAAAAATAATAATTGTATTTTTTTAATAGGCTAAGCTACACGTAGTATCTCGGCGAGTTCCTTATGCCCTTTTTCAAGAGCCAGATCGGAAGCAGTCATACCCATTTCCGTTTTTATGGAGACATCTGCCCCGTTTTCCAGCAGGACAATAATCATCTCAATATTGCCTTGTTGTGCCGCGATGTGTAAAGGGGTAATACGAGCATGTTGAGCAACGTTTACATTTGCACCCCCTTCGATTAACATTTTACTGATTTGGTCGTATCCTCCAGTAAGTGCTGTATGTAGTGGGTATACATGGTACCCATTTTGTGAACAGATATTGGGATCAGCGCCCTTTGCTAGCAGCGTTTGAATGACTTTTTCTTGGCCGAAATGTGTGGCAATGCCTAATGGCGTAAAACCATGTGTGGAAACTTCGTCGAGCGCTTGTGGTTTTTGTTTAAGCATAGTCTCAATCTGCTGTGCCAAGCCAATAGCACAGGATTCGTGAATTGTAATAGTGGTTAGATGGTTTAATATCGTTTTGATTACTTGGTCTTTATGATAATAACATGCGAGTAATAGGGGAGATATATCATGGCTTGTTTGCTCTCTCAATAGCTCCGGATGTTCTGTCAATAATATCTCCAAGTCATGGTGATTACCAGTTTCTATGTATTCTTCTAACTTATATAAGCTCATCGCATCTTTTTTGAAGTTTACGAATTAAATAAAATTTTGTGAAAAATGGATGAAATGTGAATAAGATTTGATGTGTTTATAAAAATAAGAATAGGTTGAAGGGGAGAGACGGTATGCTATTCTGCGTGTAGCTATACGTCGACATTTGTCAAGAAACTTCTGCAAATGCTGATTTATTGTCAATTTAAAATTTACTTTTGTATTAGCCCTCCCAAAGGGCATGTTTTTCATAGGTAGATGTAGGGCCGAATGTTATGTTCGGCCCTTACTTTTTCGCTATTTGGCGAGTATCTATAATTCAATGCATTGGTCAGTGTTTGTTAGTGTTGCCATAAACTCTTTCTACGTAGTTCTTGAAGTTATCGAGAATCGATTGCCAGCCCTCTCGTTGCATATCGATCGGATTTTCGTCTTCCGGATCGAATGTGGTGATCACTTTGGTGGTATCCCCTTTGCTCCTAAACTCGATGTTGACTTGACGACCGTCCGGCATAATGTAAGCAATGTGTTTAAACGGCTCGATGGTCGTATAAGTGCCTTCGAAATCAAACCCAAAACTTCCATCTTTAGCTTCCATTCTGTTCTTAAACTTGCCACCTACACGCAAGTCGTTTGTCGAACTTGTACAATGCCAGTCGTCTGAAGCTTGATTCCATTGCATAATATCCTCCGAAGAATTATAGGCATTCCAAATTGTTTCTACGCGCTGGTTAACGGAGGTGGAAATTGTAATACGTTCCATAACTTGTTTTTATTTACTTTTTATCAATAATATATTGTCGGTCGGATCCTTTATCCAATGCATGGATGAATCTATTTTTTCTATTTCATCACATATAGTAACATCGTTTACACGTAGATAGTTTGTTGCACTTTCTATATCCTCGGTACACACTTCCAGCCATATTTTTGAATTTGTTATTTCTTTTACACAATCTAGCCATAAGATGTTTTGTCCAAACACCATTCGATGTGTAGCCAGTACTGTGGGATGCGTGATAGGTACTTTTTCTAATTCAAACAGGAGGATGTCTCTATAAAAAGCTACTGTTTCATCGTATTTTTCTGACGGGATCTTCATTACAATATTTACACCACCTTTAAATCTAAAGTCCATAACAAAATAGCGCTTTGGTTTTTAACTACTCAAAAATACCGTAATGCATCTTGGGACCACTTACCTTAGGACAAGTTTTCGAAACGTACTATTTCCCTACTAACTCTTTTCTAATACGACTAAGCGAGGTATCGGTGATACCCAAAAAGGTGGCAATATGTTTTAATGGTGCTTGTTGAAAGATAAAGGGCTTCTCCGCTAGTAATTGCCTATATCGATCTATTGCCGATAAGCTGATGATGTCTATCGCTCTTTTTTTTGTGATAAGTAGTTGGTAGGCCATCCATGCCCGCCCCCATTCGGCTAATGCCGGAATGGTTTCAAACAAACCTTGGAATTGTTCTAGTTTGATTTTCCACAGGATACAATCGGTTATGCATACAATATTCTCTTGTGTGGGGATATGATGAAATATAGAAGCTACTTCAATAACGACATCATCCGGACAAAAGAAGTTTGTGCTGATATCGTTGCCTTCGTAATCATGGACGAAAGAACGGGCTATACCTTCCTCCAGTATATAGTAACAATCGCTAATTTGTCCTTCTCGTAATAACAAATCACCCTTCTTACAAGATATTTTCTCATGCTGATCTATAATTCGTTCAATGTCCGCAAATGACATAGATGGATATTGGTAGACTCGGCGAAGTTTATCTGGATACATAGCAGATTTTTGTTTTAAAAATAGATTATTTTTTGAACAAAACACATACCATTTAAAAATCAAATTTCACTCTGACCCGTATTCCATGCTTCGGTACGTCGGGTTGATCGAGATAATTTAGCCGTTTTACATAATCTACTCGAAGAAATTTAAAGATATTGGTTAAGCCCACGCTAGCTTCTACATATGGTTTATTGCCAAACCCATATGTAATCGGGTCGTTATCTTCATTCTTTTGAAAATCGAATACATTATTTGTATAGGCCGGATTATTTTCGTCGCGCAAACCTCCGTAAATAGCTTTCACACTGAATACCTCACGCCATTTTAGTTTTTTTATCAACGGGATTTTGTTCAATATAAACCCGTTCATGTAATATTGTATATTTGCAGAGACGGAATGATCGCTTACAAATTCGAGAAAATTCATAAGGTTATATGATCGTAGCTGATAAGCATACGTTTGGTTTGCTCGATGGATATTCAGAAACGGGAAGGGGATATGGTTACCTAGAATATAGTTTCCTTCTATATTTACATCGGCGTAGCCTAATTGTGAAAAATAAAAACGTTTATCTGCACCCAAAGTAAAATTATGATAATCGTATTCTCCACCTAAAACATCCTTAAGACCAGCAACATAGTTCAGATAAAAGATCGGATATTTATTATATATTGGCGTTCGATACAGTTTGCCTTGATAGAATTCTTCATGAGGCGCATACCGCAAACCTATCGAAAGTTCGGTTGTGTTTATCTCATTAAACAGTCTGTTGTTTCCTTGGTTATCCAACATCTGATAAGTTAAAATACCCGCGGGTTGTTGCCGCCATTTCGATAAACCAATAAGGTAGGAGAAATTATTTTCAAATTCACGCTTGTATTCTAGACGGTAAATATCGTTGTACAAATAGCGCTCATTTTCGCCCCGCTTAAACGATAGCAGAAAATTGTCTTCTTGGACGAAATCCAGATTTTGACCAGGAATTTTGGTGTCGCGCATGATGGATGCCCGCAAATAATGCTGCGGAAAGGTGTATACCGACTTATTGTTGAGTGCATACGTTCCGCTGAAGAAATATTTCCATTTTTCGTCCTTAAATCCGTAAGCGGTATAGGCTTCTGCGTAAAACCGCTTACTTAATCTGTCCGTTGTACGACCTCCTATCCGTAACCTAAATCCTTCTACTGGGTTAAAGCTATAAAAGGTATTGACTGGGCCGACTTCTACTGGTCCAGCTTGTTTGTAACCAGATAAAATCAAAGCACTGATATCCATAAAACGTTGGAAGGAAGGAATAAGCTGTAAAGTGTCGATGTTGCGATATATGTTTTGCTCATTGGGCTTCAATGCAATCGGACGATGGGTGGCCCAATATGTTTCATCTAACGTTGTGTCACTTTCTTGAAAAACTTTTACGACAGATGGTCCTGCATAAATGCTATCGGGTTGGGCAACCCCCGTTCTGAAATCATCGAAAGTCACTGTACGATTGCCTTTGATGCCTGTGCCTTTATCGGTTAAGGAGAAATCCAATCCTAAGGAACTAGTTTGTAGATAATAGCGTTTATGCCCATCCTGTTTAAAGTCTAATTTGACATCCAGATCGCGGACAAAATTTAGATTAATGTCGTCTGAGACACTGAGATCTGCACGTTTGACAGCATATTTCCCATCCAGGGTAACGTATAATTTTCCTTGAAAAAGGAGATCCGCTTTATTACGTGGAAAGAAACTTAATTCTACTAAGTAGGGAGTTTCTGTTTTGACAGTATCCGTAATGTAGAACCTATAGAATGTAGGAGATGAACCGGCAATCGGACTTAAAAACTGATTTGTTACCAATTCGATATTGCTTTCATAAATATCGATGTCTTGATAGAGTTTATTGAAATAGGCACTTAAACCATCGTTATCTACAAATTTTGGGTCGAATTGTGCCCGCTGTTCTGCCAAAATGAGTTGTTTTGTCGTATTTGGTTTCTTACGGGTGTACACTTGTGATAATCTTTCTTCTATAAAAGCCGGAAGTGTGTAACCTCTACTATTTCCTGTTTCTACATCCTCTTTTTCAAACAGAAATTGGTAATTCTTGAATATTTTCCGGTTCTTGAACTTTTCAGATAAGTTGCTCAATCCTAAAGAGACTTTCTCATATTGACGATACTCGGCATATTCATAAGAAGCAAGCCGGTTTTCATCTTTATGTGCTATAACTTTACGGATAAGTTCAACTGCAGGGTTGTTTTTGTTAGAATATTTTGCTCGCCTCGGCGCTGTAATCGCAACGGTTTCGATCGTATGCTCCTCTGGCACTAAATAAATCGTTAATTCTTGATAGGTTTCATTGCTGATGCTTACATCTTGCGACTCATATCCAACAAAGGAGATACGGATTTTCGAAAAATTCGGATTAACTTTTAATATAAAATCCCCGTGATCATCTGTCGACGCTGCTGTAGTGGATCCTATGGCTGCGACGGTGGCGTAGCCAATTGGTTCCTTATTGGTGACGTCCATTACTTTCCCTTTTATATGAAGGGATTGACCAAACGACAAAACCGAATATAAGAAGAATACGATAAAGATTCTAAACTTTAAACCATATGCTAACAGCGTGTTGATAGTTGATGTTGCGTGATAACTTGACATAGTGCCTCCCTTTATAAACCCTTTTGACTTTTAAACTAATGTAGTCAGTTTATGAGGGTTCGGACAAAAGTAATAATACTTTAATTGATTTTGAAAGGAGAAATCTCTCTGGAATAGATTGTGACGTTTTCTTGATAAATAGTGTTTATTGCTTAATTTTTATCAAAAAGGATCATCTGCGGTAAACGTGATGTGTTTTCCTGTTCGGGGATGAATAAATTGGATATGTCCCGCATGAAGGTGCAGTCTATCAGCTCGTTGCCCGTATAAGTCATCTCCCAATATGGGCACGTGGAGTCCCTCGTGATGCGCGGCATGAACGCGAAGCTGGTGCGTACGTCCAGTCAATGGGAAAAAGTGAATACGTGTGTGTCCGTTTTCATAAGCAAGTACGTCGAATTTCGTTTTTGCAGGTTTGCCGTACTTATAACATACCACCTGCCGAGGTCGGTCGTCTAAATCGACACGAAGGGGTAAATCGATAATTCCGGTTTGTTGTGGCGATATCCCATCTAGTATAGCAGTATATCGTTTTATAACAGTATGTTGTATAAATTGTTTTTGGATGAAGTGATGTGCTTCTTTATGCTTAGCCAGTACCAAGAGACCCGAAGTCGACATGTCTAACCGATGTATAATAACAGGTCCGGAAATCTCCGGATATTGCGTTCGTATCCGACTATAGACGGAGTCAGATATGTGGATACCTGGAACAGAAAGAAACTCCGAAGGTTTATTAATAACAATAATGTCATGATCTTCATGCACGATATCAAACGTCCGTCCATGTGCGGGATTAGCACGCATGGGGTCAGGAGCTACATCTAAACCTTGTAGCATGTGTGATAGTATAGGTTCGCATTTACTTTTACATGCGGGATAAAAATTTTTGTGCTTTCTAACTTCGGAAGATGGCGAAACTCCCCACCAAAATTCCGCCATACAAATGGGCTTTAGTTGCTGCTGGTATGCATACTGTAGCAATTTTGGAGCTGCGCACTCGCCAGCACCTGCCGGAGGAGTAGGCTTGTTGTTTTCCGTAAAGATGACTAACACATTTTTCTTTTCCCCTCGGGCATTCAAAAATTGATATTGTGCAAACAATCGTTGCTGGAGTGTCGCCGATTTTAATTTTCGGCGGTTCCTTAAGTCTTCTATTTGCTGTTGCTTATCCTGAATTAATGCTTCGATGGAGTGAAGCTGCTCTTTCCATTTGGTTTTAAGAACAGCGTATTCGTGTTGGTCGCGGTAGCTTTGTTTGATAAGATCGGCGTCTAATAATTGATAATTAATAGCGGATAGAAGGCCGCTGTTTTTCTCTCTTATTTTTTTTCGTTTTGCTTTTTCGACTTTCATATGGAGGCGATATGTCTTTAGCTCTTCGTCAGCATTTTGTTGTGCTTCCGTAAGCTGCCGAAGGAGTGTGGAGAGAGAGGGAGAACCTTCTAGATCCGTTATTTGCCGGTTTAATTTGTTTATTTGTTCTTCTTCGTGCAAGAAAAAACTCTCTTGTATCAACATATCAAAAACAGGGGGGACAAAGTGCGCATGTCGATTTGTGCCAGCCAACTTTCCAGAACAGGCTGCCAAATAGCCTAATTGACCATCTTCTCTTTCCACCACCAATACACCAAACATCTTACCAATAGCTGGGCCTTCTGTTGGTTGCAAACCAAAATTATGGACGAAATCTTGCTGCGTTTCTAGATATCCTTGCAATTCTGCAGCTGCTATTTTGCTAAGTTCATCCGGTTCGTAATAAAACGGAAAAGTAAATACTTTTGGTTTAGTTAGTGCGGTGATATCTGATTGAAAGGTATGAAAAAAAGTGGAATTGTTGACAACCATGCGGACGATAATCTTTGTATGACAAAAATAGGGAAAATAAACAAAAACTCGTAAATTGTGTTAATCTCAAAAGGAGAACATTTATGCTATTTTATAAGTCGCAATTGATTTCTTTTTGGTCTGTTCGAATGGTTCTCTTTAGATAATTTAAATTTTAATTTACGATAATATGAAAACTAGTATTGGTATTAAAGAAAAAGACACACAAGCTGTCGCTGTTATTTTAAATAAGCTATTGGCTGATGAACATGTGTTGTATATTAAAGTTCGTAACGCACATTGGAATGTAGAAGGAGCTGACTTTCATGCACAACACCTTTTTTTTGAAGGTTTGTATGGTGAATTGGCTGAAACGATCGATGAAATTGCAGAGCGTATTCGTTCCATTGGCCATTATGCGGTGGGTACCATGAAAGAGTTCTTAGAATTGACGCATTTGTCGGAAATGATTTATCAAAAAAACGATAGCCAAGGCCTTATTAAAGAGTTATTGCTGGATTATGAGGCTATTATTATATCTATTCGCGAACAGATTGATACGGTTGCGGAAAAGCATAATGATGCGGGGACAGAAGATTTCTTAGTTGGTGTCATGGAGGCACACGAAAAGACTGCCTGGATGCTACGAGCTCACCTGCGTTAGTATGAAGTAACAACTCAAGGTTTCCCCTTATTGATAAATAGAGACGCGATTCCGATAGACCATCGTATAGGTAGATATTGCGTCTCTATTTTTTATTATATTTGCCCTACGATAATTCTTTTTATATGAAGCGTTTTTTTCTAACTGTTCATAGAGGAACAACATCCTCCAATTTTGCAGCCTTTATCCTGCGGATAGGCTTTGGCGTTTTGATGATTCCCTATCATGGCTACGTGAAGCTTGTCGAGTTTAACGAACGTAAAGATGAGTTTATGGATTTGTTAGGATTAGGTAGTTCCATATCGCTGAGTTTAGCCATATTTGCTGAGTTTTTCTGTTCGATATTATTGGTTCTCGGCTTGTTTACCCGCTTTGCGGCTATTCCGTTATTGACGACAATGCTAATTGCTTTGTCGATACATAATTGGGAAATATTCGGACAATATGAACTAGCTACCGCTTTTTTTGTCGGTTATCTCTCGATTTTAACATTGGGACCGGGTAAATTTAGTTTGGATTACTTGATTTTCCGGCGTAAAAGATAATTTTATTATTCTGTTCTGCGTTTTGGAAATTTTCGGAAAGGCTTTTTCCGGTTTGTATTTTTCTTTTTTTCTCCTCGGCGGGGTGCATATAAAGGACCTTCTGCTATACCGGAAGGTAAAGGCATTTTCAATATTTCCTTTTCGATTAATCGTTCGATACGAGAAAATCGGTTTTGATCCTTTTCGTTGATAAACGTAACGGCAGTACCCGTAGTCGCTGCTCTGGCTGTACGCCCGATTCGGTGTACGTAATCCTCTGGATCCGGGGGTACGTCGTAATTCACAACCAAGCTAATCCCAACAATGTCAATTCCCCGAGAAATAACGTCGGTACCTACCAGTACCCTTATTCTTCTTGCCTTAAATCGTTGCATGATATCCTCACGTTGTGCTTGTTCCAGATCAGAATGAAAACCTTCAGCAACAATACCTTTTTTTATCAGTTCTTTCGTGAGCCTTTTAACGATATCTTTTTTAGAAGCAAAAATAATAATACTCTCATAAGAAGGATTATCTAATATATTTTTGATCAGTTCCATTTTATGTTCATCATAGACCAAATATGCTTGCTGATCGATTCCTTCGGAGGGTTTGGAAATCGCTACGTTAACTTCTAATGGCTGATAGAGTATTTTCTTTGCCAATGTTCGGATTTTCGGAGGCATTGTTGCGGAAAACAATAGACTTTGTCTCCTTTTTGGCAACGCACTAATGATGCGCATGATATCATCGTGAAACCCCATGTCTAGCATGCGGTCTGCTTCATCTAATATCAAGTGTTCCAAGTGGCTGAAATCTACCTTTCCCGACCCCATGTGGGCAATAAGCCGACCCGGAGTCGCAACAATAATATTTACACCCTCTTGGATGGCTCTCCTTTGCTGTTCATATCCTCTACCATCCCCGCCTCCATATACGCAAATGGATGTAGCTCCTGTAAAATATCCAAATCCCATGATTTGTTGATCTATCTGTACAGCGAGTTCTCGCGTGGGAACGAGAATAAGACTTTTAATTTCTTCTCGAGGGTTTTCCGCAATTTTGTTCAATATCGGTAGGAGATAAGAAGCTGTTTTACCGGTGCCCGTTTGTGCACAAGCGATAATGTCTTTCCCGTCTAAAATAACTGGAATTGTTTTTTCTTGAATGGGAGTGGCTTCTTCAAAACCCATACTATCAAGTCCTTCCTCTAAGGTGGAAGAGAAGCCGAAGTCAGTAAATCTCAATATCTTAATTGTTCAATTTTTTGCTAAAAATAACGTAATAATTCGGATCAAACAAATTATATATTATATAACCCTTCGTTCTTTTATGCATCGATAGATTGATTCTGTTTGTTATTCGTTAACAATATATCTTTTTTTTCGTTTTTATGTTAAAAAAAAGATGTTTTTTTTGGAAAAATGATAATTTGTTCGTATATTTATGATGTTGTTTACTGCCAAGTAGACGGCCGTTTTGTAAGTTGCAAAAACCGTAGAGTCAAGAATGGTTCAGATTTCTACATTTAATGATATCCAGTCCACTATTCTAGTGGTATAAAGTTTGTTTCATTTTGTTGTTTAGTAATCGAGTGATCGCTCAAAAACCCCGCGGAAATCGCGGGGTGGACGGGCGTTGCCTCAATAATGTTTACCCATATTTTCTGTAGCGTCAACGCTACAAGTAAAGTGAATGAGCCACATTTTCTTGTGGAATTATAAAATTTTCACCTTCTTTACATTTCAAATTTTTAACCTGATCAAATAACGACGTTGTTGTTTTCTAGATCTATCTATTATAATTATACGAGGCAAAAAAGTTATGTTAATAAGCAACTTATATATTGTGGCGGTCGGGCTGAGTGCTTATGGCATTTTCTTAAATCTCCGTTACGATAAAAAAAGATTTAATCGGCGTGCGCTTATCGTTCTTTTTTGCGGATTGCTTCATATATTAATGGGGTATATTATTTTGATACGCTACCCTCAGTTTCTATACCAATCTATTTTTTTTCCTATAAGTGCATTATACGGCGTTTCATTTTTGTTTGTTTTCAATGGATCTTTAGGATTACGGATGACAAGAAAAGGATTACATATCCTGCCTTTTTTTATGGCCTTGGCCGGGTATTTTATAATGATGTTATACGCACCATGGCGGTATCATATCTACCATGAGTATTATATCGGGGTACATATTTTATCTTCTATCCTATTCATTACATATGCGTTGGCAGTCGGACTCCGTTTTCACTCTGGGCCGAACTACGATCTGAAAGGATTCATAAAAGCCGAAAAGAAAGGGCTAATCCCCCTTTCTTTCCTTGTTCTTGTGGTGGGTATATTGGTTATCATAAGAACGAGATCTGGCGATATGGAGACCTATTTGATGTTTCATCTGATTCTCTATATCGTGATACTATTACCAATTATCAAATTGTCATTATTGAAAATAAAGTCCGGGATAAAGGGAGACACATCCTCCGTAATAAAAATTCCCGTTATTATTCCTAAAAATATTGAACTATCTTATAAGATTGAGATTGAAAAATTTATCGCTTCTAAAGCTTATCTTGATATCGACTTGAATAAAAATGGCTTCTATGAAAGTGTAAACATCCCTAAGGGGCATATTTCTCCGTTTCTGAAACAAGTTTACGGTAAAAATTTTAACAGTTTTATTAATGAACTTAGACTCATCTACGCCGCAAAAGAACTCAGACGCGAGGAACTGATTTACACAATAGATGATTTAAGTTTTATTTGCGGTTTTCGCTCTAGGGCATCTTTCTACCGGAATTTTATCGTGGTATTTGGTTGCTCTCCTCATCAATACAGAGCCAATCAATTGAAGATCACCCCTTAATTTTAGCATTTAAAATAATATCCTTTCTACCCATTTAACGAAGTCTTTTTTGGATCTATGCGTATGTAATCCGATAAGTGAAATTTGGGACTCAGTTTTATCTTAGACACTGTTGGCGCCTACTTTCCATCAGGAAAGAATGGGATATAAAAATAATCTTTATTTATTTGTAATGTGTAGCGGAAGCTCTATATTTGGCTCTTCACATGCGAATATAGGCGTGTTCGATTCTTATGTGATCCTTCGGGCTATTTTGGAAATCTGGTAATCGGCTGTCTTGTTTTTTATTATGTCCTTCATTTTGATGTGTAAAACTCTTTCGTTTACCAGAAAATAACCATTTTTTACTACCCATTTATTTCTTTCTCTTTTTGGAGTTTAATTGCTCTTAAACACCCAATTATGTCTTTCTTTTATTTCTTTTAACGGAAAATTTTTTTGAATTATTTTTTGAGATACGAAAATGAGATGTTTTTGTGATTTCCTGCATGGATATTTGCCGCTGCTTAAATCGCTTTTCGTTGAAACTGATTTCATATAATGTTTCTCGTTCTCGTAAAAGTGGCTTTGCATAAAAAATTATTATCATAACATTATGTATTCTGATTATTATTTGTACTATTTGAGCTATCTAAGTTCCTTGTATAGCGGTTATCCACTCATTATCCGTGTTACAGTAATTGTTGTTGCGATACTAGCCTTTATCACTGTCTTCGGTGTCATCCGACTTTTATTCATTGGATATAAGATCAATAAAAGAGACAAACGACGAAGAGACGTGGAGGAGCAATTCGAATCGAAGCTAGCCTTTGTCATGAGCAACGAAGTAAACTATGATATCGAAGAAATTAAAAACTTGCTGAATTATGATCAGAAAAAAGAGAAAAAGTGGAAATCAGAAATTCTGACGGACTTAGTATTATCGATACGCGATGATCTCAATAAGGGTGAAAAGTTGAACCACCTCAACTATAGAAATTGCTTGGAAAATCTCCGGTTGATGCCATATTGGGAAAAAAGAGTGAAAATTGCCGGCCTATCAAAAAGGAAAGAGGCTTTGCAGATAATTGGTTCATTAGATGTTGGTATTAATACAGGAACACTTTCGAAGTCTGTTTTCCATAAAAACAGTTACCTGCGCAAGACGGCGAGAAATGTATATACGGATCAGGACACGTATAACCCATTTCGTTTTATGGAAGAGAATTTTGATGAATCATTCACCCAATTGGATAAAATACGACTCCATGCTACCTTGATTAAGAGGTTTCAAGAAGGAAAATTGCCGAATTTGTTGCGTTGGGTGAGTAATTCAAAGAATAGTAACTATATCACTTTTATCATTCAAGAAATAGGGTTTTTTAAGCAATTTGAAGCGGCACCAAGCCTACTGGATATGTTGCAGAAGCAAGAAAACCGCGACGTGCGCATTCAGATTATTTTGACCCTGGGCGAACTTGAATATGACGAATGCATCGCAGATTTAATGCAGCGATATGCATTGGAATCTACTCCGGTACGGGAAGCCATCATGAAGACAATGGGCAAGATACAGTGTGAAGAAACACTTGAATTCTTGGTAGAAGCCTACCAGAAAACCGATGATGATAACTTTAAACTATCTATTGTGCGAGCGATTCGAAAACATGGTAAGGAAGGGGAAGCCAGGCTAAACATGCTAAAAGGACAACTGCGAGAAGAAGAGCAGATCATTATCAAACAGGTTTTTGCAGAGAATATAATTATTGCAGGTTAATTGAATTACGATGGTTTACTTTTTTACATACCTGATTTATTTCTATGCAAGTGCACTAGCCTTGTTTTATTTAGCGCTCATGATTATGAGCTATTTTAACACACTGCGTTACCGGTACCGTTATACAAAAAAAGAAGAAGAATATCTTAAAAAGTATCCAGATGAAGCTCCGGGGATTTCTATCGTGGCTCCGGCATTTAATGAAGAGGTGATCATTATCGATAGTGTTCACTCTTTATTAAGCTTAGCGTATCCAAACTTTGAAGTGATTATCGTAAACGACGGTAGTAAGGACAGAACATTGGAACTCATGGAGGAAGAGTTTGAACTGGAAGAAGTACCTTACTACTATGTATACAAGGTTTACTGCCAGCCGATGAAGCGGATCTTGCGATCGAAAAACCCCTTGTACAAAAAGTTAATTGTTGTCGATAAGGAAAATGGTGGAACGAAAGCGGATGCGATGAATGCGGGGGTGAATGTTGCCCAGTTTAACTACTTTATTAATACAGACGTTGACTGTATCCTTGCGACGGACACCCTAAGTAAAATTATTCTTCCCGTTTTAGATTCTGATAAACAGGTTATAGCAGTTGGAGCAACGATGCGTATGGTGAATAGCTGTACCATCGATAAGGGACGTATTACGCGGGTTAAACCGCCGAACCGCATCATTCCATTGTTTCAGGAAACAGAATACTTACGTTCTTATCTCGTTGCGAAAATGGGATGGTCTTTGATAAATGCTATTCCCAACGTATCGGGAGGATTTGGTTTGTTTGATACGGGAGTCGTTATCGGAGCGGGTGGGTTTGATTCGGATTCTCACGCAGAGGATATGGATATGACAACGCGTATGGTTGCTTATATGCGCGAGAATCGCAAGCCTTATCGTATCGTGCAATGTCCGTATAGCCTGTGCTGGACAGAAGGACCACCCAACTTGAAAGTGCTTAACCGACAGCGTACACGCTGGGGACGCGGAATGTTACAGTTTATTTTAGACCACCGGCGCTTTCTGTTCAATAAAGACTATGGCCGCTTAGGTTTTGTGGTGATGCCTTACATTCTTCTCTTTGAATTTTTAGCACCAATCATCGAGTTTGTGGGCTTCTTTTTTCTCCTTTTTTTGTTGATCACAAGCCAGATAAACTTCGATACGTTTTGGATGATGGTGCTCTACGCCTACCTAATCGGCTTATCGGTGTCTATCATCACCATATCGTATGACTTGGTATTGGGTAAACTGTACAAACGCTTTTGGGAATATATGAAACTGGTTTTGTTTTCTGCTTTTGAAGCCATTCTGTACCACCCGCTGGTCGTTATTTTTACACTCAGGGGATATGTACAGTATTTAACAAGAAGTAATTTCAAGTGGGGACAGATGACCCGTCAGGGATTCTCCCCATCTAATAAAGTTAATAATAACGTAAGTAATGCGAAAGAGATTTAAATACGCTAAACTAATTTTCTTTTTTATCGGGGCAATATATGTTTATCAGCCGGTGTATGCCCAGCGTGCCGGTACCACGGTAGAGCGAAATGACGAAGCGAATCAAATAAACGAACTTTATAAGCAAGGGAGATGGGAAGAGGGGAAAAAGATAGCAGAGGATGAGCTGAAAAGAAACCCCAAAGATTCGGATATGCGGATGTTGTTGGGGAAGTATTTTTTAGAGCATCAGGCCTACGATAAGGCGCGCTATGAGTTGTCGAAGTCTTTGGAGTTTGCACCGACGAACGTCGATTCAAAGCACATGTTGGTTACTGTGGAAACAGAAACCCAGCGTTACTCGAGTGCGATCTGCTACATTAACGAACTGCTAGAAGTAAACCCTTATTGGAAAGGTTTATGGCGAAAGAAGATTGAGTTGTACCGCACGATGGGGAACCATGTAGAAGCAGATCGTCTGTTGAAACGAATTTCTCAGATCTACCCGGAAGATAGTGAGCTTAATGCCGACCGTGCACATGTCTTTGAGCAGCATGCGGTAAATGTCCAAAAGTCTGGTAAGCTGAATGAATCTATCGACATCGGACGTAAACTGGTAGACGAACAGCCGCAACAGCACGGCTCTTATGTGACTGTTATCGATAATTATATTAAGGCAGGCGACTATAATAATGCTTTGGTCTATGCGGAGCGTGGATTAAATCAGTTCCCCGGAAATTCTGTGTTCATACAAAAGAAAGTGGCTATTCTGGAACACCAGAAGCGGTATCCAGAAATATTAAGTTTTCTCGATAATCAAATGAAGCGTGGGGGGGAAGGTAATCTTCGGAATCAGTATAATTACTTTCTTTTGGAAGCTGCTCGCGCAGCCAAGGGTAATGACCCGGCTTCGCTCTATGGAAAGATTTTTGAAGGATCGCCGGGCAATAAGGAAGCTTTTGATTATGTCTTTAACAATTTGGTCGCGGAACAACAGTATGAAGAAGCAATTGCTGTATTAGAGCGACACCGGAGAAGTGCAGGCGCTAGCAAAGAGCTCGACATGAAAGAACTCATGGTATATAAACGTATGGAAAACCATCCGCGTATTGCCGCTTTAACCCGAGCATACTTTGCAAAATATCCGAACGACACCGATCTGCAGGAGTCCTTTGTAACCATCACTTTGCAGCGCGCGAAGGATAACATGCAGGATGGAAAAATTTCAGATGCTATTACAGACTGGCGCGACATTATTCAATATGGTGATGAAGAGTCGGTACAGATCGCTCAGCGTGGCTTGTACAATGCTTATGTGACGGAAAAACGTTATCAGGAAGCGATCATGGCTCTTGATGATATGCTGCTAGATAGTCCAGGAGATATGGGCTTGTTGGTGAAAAAAGCAGATATGTATTACCAGCAGGGACGATATGAATATGCCTTAACCGTTTATGAACAAGTGCTGGATTTCGCTTCTCCTCAAGAACGGGATCGGCATGTGGTGGGCTACGGCGAATTTGTTTCGCCAGTGATCAAAAATTTAAGAGGTACCTATAGACTGGAGGAGGCACGTCAATATACCGAAAGATGGCTCGCGGTTGACCCAAGAAATCAAGAAGCGTTGTTGAATATGATTAACCTCTGTTTTCAGTTAAAGGATAACGAAGCGATGTTGCAGTATGCCCAACGGGCCGAGGAACAACATTCGGATGACATAGCCTTCAAAATCAAGCTGGCGGAGGCGATGAACCGTAAGCCGGGACAGCTCTCAGATTCTTGGGCGTTGCTGCACCATCAGGTGATGCTGAATCCCTTTCATGAGCCATTAGTCAATACCTTTAATCACACAACGGAAGAGTATGCAGGCGCGTTGCTAAAGGATAAAGAGCATGGCTTGGCACTTTCTATCATCGATACCGCTTTGGGGTATAAGGATGATAATAAAGCGCTAAAATACATGAAGGGCCTAGCTTATGAAGGACTGAAACAATATGATTCTGCTTACCATTATCAGCAGTTTTATGAACCAACACTTTTGGAGTTCGAGGATTTTAAAGCGCACTTAAACTATTTAAGTCAGCGCTCATTTAAAAATAATGTCGGCTTTGCTCACCTGCGTGCACGCTATGGCGATGATTACGCCATCACCTCTATTTCCACGGCGGAATATACACGCTTGTTGGATAACGGTTCTTCTTGGACCGGACGTGTAAACTACGCAGGTAGAGAAGAAGGTAAAGGTATTCAAGGACAGGCCGAATGGGCAAAACCTTGGACAGATAAGCTTTCGTCGCGCGTAGATTTAGCCTTTTCCAATAAGTTTTTCACAAAAATTGCGGTAAATGCTGCGGCGATGTATGTATTTCGACCAACGTGGGAGGCAGAAGCAGGTGTTGGTTTCCGCCAATTCTTTTCTGGAGAAAATCTAGCAAATTTCAATTTGGAGGCTGTAAAAGATTTAGGGGATTGGCGTCTATCGGTTAAATGGGGTAACTTCTTTTTGGATAGTGAGGGGGAAGTTACTTATCTCTATAGTTTAATGGGGCGTGCACAATACTTCATGGCGAATCCGAGAAACTATATTTTAGCGTTTGGAAGCATTGGAAATACGCCTGACGTGGATCTTTTAGATCGTCAGTTGTACAATAGCTTTGATGTATTTAATGCGATGATCGGTGCCGGTATGGGGCGTTCCATCACCAAAAACGTCAGCGGAAATGTGATTGGTTCTTGGTATAACTTTCAGACAGATAAATCGTTGACGAGTGCGTCTTTCAGAAATTTATATAATTTATATTTTCAATTGAATGTATCGTTTTAGGCTGTTTTACATCTTACTGTCGATGTTCCTACTTTATACCAGCTGTATAGGGAATGATGAGCAGGCGTTTGATTTTTCTAATCCTGGTTTTCTCATTACCTCCAATGGGGATAGGCGGAGCGCTGAAGCAGCTGATTATTTGTATAACCATCTCTTGAAGCGAATCCGAGAAGGCGGGAACTTTCAAATTGCTCGGAGTGATGATGTCGCCCTTGAGCATAAGGAGGCAATAGTTTACTTGGAAATTGTTCCAGACCTCGGAGCTGATTACGAAATCAAAAACGAAGAAAATAGGTTGTCTATTTTTGGAAGAGATAAAGAAACGATGGTTTGGTTAAGCTATATGCTTATTGATCGAATCGCCTTATTTCATCACGATATTGATGTGTCGGATTTACCCCCTGGCTACATTACTTTTCAAGATGCAGTAGGGAAATTTACTATGCGATACCGAGAACCACACTTTCTGCCTAATACAGATCTGGATCACAGTGGTTTGTTGGGAACCCACAGTGTTGATAGTGATTGGGGGCTCTGGGGACACAATCTTGCACGGGTTTTTATAGATGGCGTGGAAGATAGTTCTTATGCTTGGGTAAATGGGAAGCGCGACAAACAGCAGTTCTGTTTTTCTGCAAGCTCGACATTTAAAGCAATAAAGAATTTCATCATAGACGAGTACGGAGATGGAAGGGACGTCTCGAAATGGTTTATGATTGCGCCGAATGATAATAAATTGGTTTGTACCTGTTCTAACTGCCAAGCGGAAGGCAATACGCCTAAAAATGCTACAGGCTCGGTCGTTCGATTGCTTAACGAATTGGCTACGGAATTTCCAAAGCATTATTTCTTTACGACGGCTTATCTCACAACCGCTGAAGCACCGGACCGCCCGCTGGAAAGCAACACCGGCGTGTTCATCAGTACCATCGATTTACCAAAGCGTCCCGTTTTGGATAAAAACGATAATCCTGTGCACAAATTTGCGATCCTGATAAGCGATTGGAAAGAAAAAACGAATAACATCTACCTTTGGGATTATATATCAAATTTCGATGATTACCTGACGCCTTATCCGGTTCTGTCGCGTTTTAAATCTAATCTTTCTTTTTTTAAAGCACAGGGTGTCAATGGTATGTTTCTGAACGGAAGTGGCTATGATTATTCGTCGCTTGATGATGTGAAAACATATGTTATGGCGGCACTGCTGCACGATGCATCGTTGTCTATAGCCCATCTTGTCGAGGCTTATTTTAAACGATTCTATCCCGTGACGAGCGACGTGCTTTCGTCTTATTATCTTACACTAGAAGAACAGACGGCTTCTAAAAATAAGACACTTCCCGTATACATGTCGTTCCGTGAAGCCGAAGACCTCTTTTTTAATCAAGAGCAGTTTCGGCAGTTGTACGAAGCGTTGGATAAAGTACGACCTGGTCTTGATAGGGAAGAACGCAGGCGGATCGACAAGTTGTTGACAGCATGGAGTTATACGTATCTTCAGGTTTTGTATCACCGCGGCTATAAAACAGGTGGGGTTTTCGTTGATGCTGGGAATGACGTGGAAGTATCGAATAAAATATACCCGGCACTTAATCGGCTCAAAGATCATAAAAAATATACGGACTTGAAACGCTATAAAGAGAGTGGGGGAGAGCTTCCCGCTTATATCGCGGAATGGGAAGAACTGTTGAAAACAAAACCGTTTTCTGCTAAATTCGTGTCTGATCTCCAAGTTATCGAGTTAAATACCACCACTATCTTGGAAGAAGGAAAAATGCTCAGTGACAGGATGGTAGGATTCGCTTCGGATTTTAATCAAGGATGGTTTATGAACTCAAAAGATATAGAGATAATCGGAACTATTGGAAGAGAAATTGATTCTATAGAAAAAGTGGCACTCCGATTTTTGATTAATAAACGGCATAGGATGCTACCTCCAGTAGAAGTTGAGCTGTTAAAAGAAGGAGTGAGCCTGGGGAAGGTATCTAATAAATGGTATCGAGAACAAGGGAATATTGTAATGGTGGAATTCCCTGTTCATATGAAGCCTGGTGATAAGTTACAGATAAAGATCCGACAGAGTAAACAAATTACAAATTCAGTTATTGCTTGTGATGAGATACAACTATTTTAGAATGATAATGTGTGCGGTTAGCGTATGGACGCTTGTGGGCTGTATAAACTTTGCTGAAAAAAAAACCACCGTAGAAATAGAGGATAATAACCGACATTATTATCCTATTCTGGCGGGGCAGCAAAAAGATATTTCCTTTAACATTAAGAATAAGGGCGAGCATCCGTTGATGATAACGGATATCATAACCTCATGCGGTTGCCTAAAAGTTAACGATGATAAGGCTACGTTCAGTATTCCGCCTGGAAAAGAGCGCCTATTAACATTAAGTTATAACAGTTCGAAGAATGTGGGGTATGTAAAACATTATGTGACTCTGTACGGAAACTTCTTGTCTGGCGATATACAGGAGGTAGAATTTGATATTAATGTTGTGCCAAACGCAATGTATACCAAGGACTACGAAGAACTCTATAGGGAGGAAATGGATGAACAGGGTGGATTTGAACGTTTTGTAGATGGTGATGTGAATAATAAAGGATATTATATGGATGAAGATTTTAATAAGAGTATACATGATAATAGATAGTTTATCCTTGTATCAACGATGAGTAGCGCTTCAACTGACTAGATGTGATTGGTTGTTGAGGTGCATGAAAATGTGGTAATGTCTGTGTTTTTATCTCATATATGTGAGAAATTTATTAGATTACAACACTTAATTACCTGTTTTGTATGGCTACATCTGTCTATGATCCCAAGGAACTATTGGATACATTATTAAAAATAGAGTATGAACTCCAAGAAGCAATGGAGAAATACTGTCATGATTCGCGTTTTTCTATTGATGTTGATGTAGAAAAGACACTAGAAGCTTTTTTGAGCAGACAGGGAGTGAAGGGAAATGAAGTTGGTTTTCTATCTACCCAAATAGCTTTGCTGCATTTGCGTCGAGAGGTCGAGAAAAGCCGTGACGTGGTTGTCGATACCAATGATCTTAGGGCGTGGGAAGAATATACTCGATACAGCGATCACGAAGAAAACCGGGGAGAAATAAAACAGAGAAACGGAACAGATACCGCTCTAGGGACTAAACTTAACTATGTGATGTTAGTCATTACGCTTACTTCCGTGATGTTGACGGGTTATTTTTTCCTTTTTTATTCATTGGCTTAGGGCAGGAATAATAGCCTGCATTAGCAAGTGTATTGTTCAACCCAATTGGTATGTTAAAGAGATTTTTTTTATATTATTTTTTCTGCATTACTGTTCACTTGGCTTATGCACAGGAAAAAAGCTTTAATCAACGTTATGTGGAAGTTTCTGTATCGCTGATTGCGACAGACGTACAGGCTGCACTGCAGGTGTCTGATTCGCTTTTGAGCGTGGCAAAAACGGATGAGCAACGTGCAAAAGCCTATATGCTATCTGCTAATATATATATGAATTTGGGAGAGCAGGCATTGGCTATCCGACAAGTGATGCAAGCGGATGAAATCGTTGAGGCTTCCCTTAATTCAATGTGGCAGGCGACAACAAAAGGTTTCTTATCGACCGCGTTTAGACAGATAGGTTTAATAAAAGCAGCCGAACGGTATATTAATCAAGCAGAGGAAGCAAATAATAGAACGACCGGAAAAGAGACGTACACACTCACTAAGATCAATATATTTCACGAGCGAGCAATGCTGTCGATGGCAAGATCGGACTACGAGACGGCTAAATTACATGTATTGGATGCCGGTAGATTAATTGTGTTTGATCATCACGAAGACAAACGTTCTAGTTTGATTAAAGCGACGAATCACCAGCTTTTGGGTCTGTGTTATCTACATCTCGATAGTCTGAAAGAAGCCGAAGAGATGTATCTGTCGTCGCTTTCCGAAATTGGCGATGTGGAGAGCAACTTAATACCTTATATCTTCCGTGGATTGGCGGAAGTCTCGTTAGGGCAGGATAGTCTGGGTAAGGCTCGAATGTATCTGGAAAAAGCGGAGCCTTATTTGGAAGGTAGTAAATTTAAGGAACTAGAAGAAGCCGTTTATCGTACATATACAAAGTTTTACTGGAAAGCAGGAGAGATCGATGGAGCGATGCGGTATGGAAACTTGTTATGGGAAATAAGAAGTGAGCGAGAGAAGGAAATTAGAAAAGTGTCCGATGCGCTCTTTGAGGAAATGTATAACACGAAAGAAAGTTATAGAGATAAATTCAAAATAACTCTGATCATCGGACTTTGTCTCGCAGTTTCGACGATTTTTTTGACATTGTATCTCTTTTTTCTGTCTCGCACAAGGTCTACTCATCATATCGTGGCCAAACAAAAGGACGAATCTGTCACATCTGAAAAAACCGAATTTGCAAAGCGCGATGCTAGTGAGCTACGAGAGATTAATATTTCCAAGGAAACGGAGCAGCGGTTGTTAAAAGATATTGGTCGGTATGAAGAACGCCTTTTTTTTCTGGATAAGGATATTTCGTTGGGTGTGATGGCGAGGTTACTCAACACCAATCAACGCTATGTATCTTATATTATTAAGAAGCATCGTGGAAAAGATTTTTATGGTTATGTACAGGCTTATCGCATACAATTTATTATCGATCGTCTCAAGGCGGATCCTGCACTTCTTGATTATAAGTTGGCACACTTGGCTGAAATGAGTGGTTTTACCAGCCTTAGTCAGTTTTCGACTGCATTTAAGACGGAAACCGGTTTGCCACCTTCTGCTTTTGTACATTTTAGAAAAAAGGAGTTAGGTAGGTGCTGATATATTGGCGTTTACTAAGCGCTTCTTGCGAGACCGAGCATTGTGAAAGCTCTATCATGATATTTGGCCGCATTATCGCAACACAAAGTGTGATGAATTAATGAATTTTATCGAACACTATGCAGCAACGATCCGAGAATCACAAAAGAAAAATTTTGAGGTATGGGGAATGGGAGGTCGTCGAGGAAATTGGAAAACAGGAGAGCAGGACGATTTGGGGAAATCTAAAGCAAATCTCAAAACATGGTTGAGAAAGCGTAGAAAGTATATAGACAAGGAGATGTCTAAGTTTTAACCTCTATAAGATGTTGTTCTGATGACGTTGTCTCAATAAGTAAGTTATAGTCTGCGGAGTTAGCTTAATTTTGCACAGTTCCCCTTTGTTTTGCTGTACGTCGATGTCTTGACGGCGCACGACTTGCAGGATGTGCCGGGCAAGGATGCGGTTCTTTTGTATGGGAAATGCACTTCGGCATACACCGGGACGATGAAGATGGGCTTCTTGTTCATACCTCCATGCGGGAAAGTCAATATTCCGTATGCCGAGATGATACTTTCGTCCTCCGGAACCAATCTTCCGTCTTTCTATATAATTTCCTTGCCCGCCGAAAATAAACTCTTGTGCATCGAAGTGATTTCGGCATACGACAATACGTTTGCCTTGGGCAACGGAATGATCATCCCATACGACAACGCAAAAAAGATGGACGGAAGTTTCATCAGGTAGGGCAACGAAATGATTTCGGCGGACGACGACGTTACCCTCCTGCCCAACGACATGACACTTCCGTCCGCTGACGTCGCATTTCCGTCCGGGACGGGTAGTATCCCATGAAGTATGGCAAACCGATTTCCATACAATTCCTTACCCTCCTTCTGATCAAAAAACTGAAAAACCTTACCGTAATCATATGACTAGAAATAATTCTTTCGGGTGCTGGCATTCCTATAAGTACTGCTATTTATAGGGTTTTGATACTAAATGTTTTACTCGATGCAGAGCGTGAGGGATTGGTTTAGCCCCACTACCCCAAGCTCAACCCTAAACCTCCTTCGGATCGAACCCCAGCCAACCCTTCTGGATCTCATCCCTAAACGCTATAAAAGTAAAAGTCCATCTTTTGGATGGACTTTTATTTCGCGGAGAGTGAGGGATTCGAACCCCCGAACCTGTGACAGTTAACGGTTTTCAAGACCGCCGCATTCGACCACTCTGCCAACTCTCCGCGACAAAAGTAGAAATTTCAGCGCGCTTTGCAAAACGAATTTTAGTATTTGTGTATTACCCTTTGAAAATGAGGTGAATTGTTTTTTTATACATCTTATATAGTATGTTTTTTGTTTGGCAATAAAAAATAAATCCAGTATTTTCAGCGCGAAATATGGCAAGATATAGAAAACCTGTCAGAAGAGGTACTAAAGCAAGTGACGCAGAGCGGAGAAAATATTTAACTTGGAGTGTGGTGGTACCACTATGTATCTTAATAGGGTTTGCCCTTTTGTATTACAGAACGGATTTCTCTTATACCTTAAGAAGTTGGATTTTGCCAGATGGGTCGTCGGACACACATACAGCAGATGAACACGAAAGACGCAATAGAAAGTTGATAGAAGCACACAACAGCTATGTGTATGGTATTGATATATCCCAATATCAGGGTGATATCAGTTGGTTAGATATTAATACTATATACGATGATGTTCCGATCGATTTTGTATTTATTCGCGCAACGATGGGGGAAAAGGCGAAGGACAAACGTTTTGCGATAAATTGGAAGGCGGCACAAAGTAGGGCTAAAATACGTGGAGCATATCATTATTTTCGTCCAAATGAAAACTCCATCCGCCAAGCGCATAACTTTATAAAAACTGTTAAGTTGAGACATGGTGATTTACCTCCAGTTTTAGATATTGAGGAGCGTCCTCGCAAACAATCTATGGATTCACTAAAAGTCGGGCTAAAGCGATGGCTCGACGAGGTAGAACGACACTATGGAACCCAACCTATCCTCTATTCCGGCGATAGCTATTTCACTGACTTCTTAGAGAAAGAATTTTCTGATTATGTATTGTGGATAGCAAACTATAATTTCTGGGTGAAAAAACCCAAAAAACATTGGAACTTTTGGCAATTCTCCGAACGAGGTTATGTGCGCGGCATAAAAGGTTATGTAGATCTCAATATGTTTAGAGGAGATATCGAAGAATTAGAGGAACTGACCATTCCTTACTAATTCTCAGTCTTCATTTTCGTTGATGCTGTTTGTTAGAAGTGGGAGAGTGTTGACCAAAACCTTGTCGATTCTGTGTCCGTCCATATCAATAACTTCGAGCTTATAATCTTTAAAGTGGATAAATTCACCTTCTTCGGGAACATGATCTAACGTCAGAAATACTAATCCGCCTAGTGTCGTGATATTAGAAATATCGTCTATCTCCTCTTCACTCAACGCGATCTGAAAAAAGTCTAAAAAGTCATCCAGTTGCATTCTTCCATCGATAATAAACGAACCGTCCTCTCTTTTGCGGATAGAAGCATCCGAACGTTCTTCACTGTTGTTCATCCCACCGAAAAGCTGACGCACGATGTCTTTGATGGAAACAATACCTTGCGGAATACCATATTCATCGACAACGACTGCTAATTGCGCTTTTCCACTCCTTAAAATGTTTAGGATGTTGTAAGCAGAAGTGTTTTCATTAACGAAAGGAATCGGTTTTACTAACGCTTGCAAGTCAATGGGTTTGTCGTCGATAAATTTTTTTAGAAAAGTCTTGACATGAATGATCCCTTTTACTTGGTCGAAGCTGCCATCTACTACGGGAAACTCCGTGTGTTCAGATTCCCGAATGATGTTCTTGTTTTCTTCAAAATTATTTTGGAGATCCAGGCAGTCAATATCGGAGCGGTGCACCATTAAGTTGATAGCACGTTTATCCCCTAGTATGAGCAAGCGGTCAACAAAATCGTGTTCGAAATTCTCGATGACGCCACTAGTTACGCCTTCATCAACCAAGGCCTTAATTTCCTCTTCTGTAACCGTGTTCTTGGAAACCTTGATATTCATTAAACGAACAAGGGCATCGGTGGAAATGCTTAATAACCAGACAAATGGTTTGACAAATTTACTTAAAAACAACATTGGGCTGGCGATGAGCGATGCATACTTTTCTGGTATTGCCATTCCGATTCGTTTGGGAACGAGCTCACCAATGACCAATGAAAGATAAGTAATGGCAAGTACAACAACGACAATCGCTATCTGTTGACTGTAAGGGGCAAGAATTGATATTTGGCTAAATACAATGGCGAGGTGGGAAGAGATTGTACCTCCGCTGAAAAAACCGGTAAGAATACCGATTAACGTTATCCCAATCTGTATAGTAGATAAAAACTGGTTGGGATTTTCTTTTAAATTTAGCGCTATTTGAGCAGACTTGTTGTTTTTGTCGGCGGCCGCTTGCAGACGAGCCTTTCGACTTGACACAATCGCTATTTCGGAAGCCGAAAGTATTCCATTAAGTATAATTAACGATATTATAATAATAATCTCTGTTAGCATAAAGCCTGTTTTATGCTCTAAAGTACAAATTCTTTTTCAGCGTTGTACATTCTAGTGCAAAATCAGTGAAGAAATGTGTTGAAAAAGAACAAACGTTTGCTTTGACATCACCCTTTTATTTTTTGATTTATTTGCACATATTGCCGACGTTTAGCATGATTTATGTTGAAAATTGAAATTTTCCGATGTCCAAATTAAACAATAATAATATTTTAAACGCTGCGTCGCACTTCGGTATAGAGGGCGATATCATTCATATAGAACGTTTCGGGTCCGGCCACATTAATGATACTTATCATGTGAAAACAACTGTCAAAAGTTATCTTTTTCAACGAATTAACAATCAGATTTTTGCGGATGTAGTTGGGTTGATGAGAAATACAAAAGTGGTATTGGACCACTTGAAACAAAAATTAGCACATCTTGGCCAGCAGCAAGTAGAAAAGTCGACGTTAACATTAATTTCGACTCGCGACGGAGCCTTGTATCATCAGGATGAAGTCGATAATTTTTGGCGAATGTTTATTTTGTTAGAGGGTACTAAAAGCTATGATATTGTAGAAACAGAGGCACAGGCATATGCAGGAGGACAGGCGTTCGGTGAATTTCAAAAGCAGCTTTCTGATTTAGACCCAAGCAAATTGGTGGAGATACTGCCGAACTTTCATAATATTGACTTCCGGTTGGGTAATTTGCGGAATGCGATAAAAGACAATGCAGCTGGTCGTGTAAAAGAGGTGCAGCATATACTGGACTATATAATGGAACGTGAAGAAAGGATGCGTACTATTTTATTGATGGGAAATAAAGGAGATTTGCCGTTACGTATTACGCATAACGACACGAAATTCAATAATGTTTTGCTGGATGAACATGATCGTGTACAGTGTGTGATTGACTTGGATACGGTAATGCCGGGATATGTAGCCTATGATTTTGGAGATGCCATTCGCACCATTATCAATTCGGCAGCAGAAGACGAACCTGATATAGAGAAGATAAGGTTGAATATACCATTATTTAGAGCTTATGCACAAGGGTATATGAGCCAAGCTCGTGGTTTTTTAACGGAAAAGGAAGTGACGTCATTGTTTCATGGTGTATTTTTGTTGCCCTTTATGCAGGCTGTTCGTTTTCTGACTGATTTTCTAAACGGAGATACTTATTATAAAATACATTATCCTACACATAATTTGGTTAGAACAAAAGCACAGCTTAAATTAGTCCGGGAAATGGAATTGCATCAAGATGAACTCGCATCCATTTTGCAAGAAAGTGTGAATGTATAAAATTTGAAAATAATGGCCAGTTTAAAAGTACCTCACTGTAGTATAGCACTCGAAGACTTTACCTATTATGCTTTAAGCCAGCAGATGAAGTCGTTGCCGTGGCAGCCTATAGCACATGTGAACTGGAAAGAATTTCCATATAAACCTGAAGTGCACTTTCAAATGGTGCATGATAATCGACATGTATTTATCCATTATAGTGTTCAGGAAGAGTTTGTTAAAGCGCAATTTGTTCGTACGAATGAAGCTGTATGGGAGGATAGTTGTGTGGAATTCTTTGTTTCATTCGATGGAAAGGCGAGCTATTACAATGTAGAATTCAATGTTTTAGGAACGGGGCTGATAGGTACCGGCTCTCGAGTAAAGCAGGACAGAAAGCGACTTGAACCGGAAACAACAGCGAAAATACAAACTGTTACAACGGTGGTAAATGTTGGTGGGAAAAAGAAATGGAATATTATCCTCGTCATCCCTACGGCTGTCTTTGTGCACGATGAAATAAAAAACTTAGCGGGTATCACTGCGCAGGGCAATTTTTATAAGTGCGGTGACGGTTTGCCAACCCCACACTTCCTTTCCTGGAGCCCAATAGAAAACCCCGTACCTAATTTTCATTTACCAGACTTTTTTGGGGAAATTATTTTTGAATAGCCGGAGGTACTGTATCCCTACACACATTAGAACCTGTTCAGCGTTCCCAAAAGGCCTGTTAATCCTCCGGAATGAAGGACCAGCACGGTAGATCCCCGTGCGATTTGTTTTTGGGCAATTAAATGATGCACGGTATAGAATAATTTTCCAGTATAGATCGGCTCTATCAACAGTGAAGTCTGGCGGGTAAATGCCTTTATAAATTCGATAAGTTCCGGTTTAGTTTTCGCATACCCTCCAAAATGATAATCCAGGTGTAAACGTATCTGTGCTTGGTTTACTACACCTAATTTCGTGAGTTCATCGCGGATAAAGCCTCCCCCTTTAAGTATGGGGACGCCATGTAGTGTGGTCGGCCACTGCCGATTATTTATGCCTATCGCCAGTCCTGCCAAGGTGGTTCCGGTACCGCATGCACAGAAACAATGATCATATCTGCCGTTTAATTCGTTGATGACTTCGCTACAGCCCTGAGCAGCCAGCAAGCCATATCCACCTTCATCGATAAAATAGGCATCCTTTGAATTGGCGAAATGGGTATAAAATAATGCTTTTTTATCTCTATAGTATTCCCGGCTTACAAAATGCAATTCCATACCGAAAAGCTGACACAATTTGAGTACTGGGTTTTCGACTACATCCCCACGTACAAATCCATACGTACGAAATCCGAATTTTGCCCCTGCACATGCCGTGGCTAGTAAATGGTTAGACCATGCTCCGCCAAAAGTAACTAATAGGCTTTTATTCTCTTTTCGGGCGTGTTCTAGGGGGTGTTTTAATTTCCGCCATTTATTGCCGGATATATAGGGGTGTATAAGATCATCTCGTTTAACGAATACGCGAATGCCGCACTCCTCATAAAGCGGAAGGACAATCTCTTCTTCTGGGCTATAAAAATCAAAATCCAACATATACTTCTGCCAAAGTTAGTAGATTTTAAAGGATTTCGATACTTTTGCGTGATGGCTGAGGATTTAGATATACAAGAACAGGACGAGCGGGAGCTTTTTGAACATTATCGGATTGAAGCCGATAAAGGGCAAGCGTTATTGAGGTTGGATAAGTTCTTGATGAACAGAGTGGAAAATACATCCAGAAGCCGTATCCAAAATGCCATCGATGCCGAAACTGTTTTTGTAAATGGGAAATTAGCAAAAGCAAGTTACAAAGTAAAACCATTGGATGTTGTTACGATGGTCTTGCCTGATCCACCTCGTGATACAGAGGTTTACCCCGAAAATATACCACTCGATATTATTTATGAAGACGACGATCTGTTATTGGTAAATAAGGAGGCAGGTATGGTTGTCCATCCCGGTTTTAACAATTATACGGGAACGCTCGTCAATGCCTTGACCTACCATTTAAGCCAATTACCTACTCTACCAGGTAATACGGGACGTCCAGGTTTGGTACATCGGATCGATAAGGATACATCGGGATTGTTGGTAATCGCCAAAAATGAATGGGCGATGACTTTTTTAGCCAAGCAGTTTTTTGATCATACAATAAATCGGAAATATCTGGCGTTAGTTTGGGGAGATGTGGCCGAGGATGGTACGGTGTCGGGTTACATCGGAAGAAATGCCAAAGATCGTCGGATAATGGAATTATACGATGATCCTGAAAAAGGCAAGTGGTCGGTTACGCATTATAAGATATTGGAACGTTTGGGATATGTTACTTTAATAACCTGCGAGTTGGAAACAGGGCGTACCCATCAAATTCGGGCACATCTTAAATCTATAGGGCATCCGTTGTTTTCGGATGAATCGTATGGAGGAAACAAGATTCTAAAAGGAACGGTATTCAACAAGTATAAGCAGTTTATAAACAATTGTTTTGAATTGCTACCTCGGCAAGCACTGCATGCTGAATCGTTGGGATTTGTTCATCCTCGTACAAAGGAATCGATGTATTTCGAAGTGCCGCTTCCTTCCGATTTTCAATCCGTTTTGGAAAAATGGCAGTCTTACGTCACATCAACGGGTCGATAGGTTAAAATAGAAAAAATTTATGTCTTTACAATATATCAACTTTGACGGGCAGCTTATTGCCGAAAATCAACAGATAGCAACAATAGACAACCGCGCCTTACGGTATGGGGATGGACTGTTTGAAACCATGTTATGGAAAGATGGTAACATACGGTTTCTGGATCTTCACATAAAGCGTTTACAACAAGGTATGCAAACATTGCAATTGGATGAATATGCCAAGTTCGATGCCTTTTTTATCCGTTCTAAAACAGAAGAGTTGATCAGAAAAAACAATATGCTTGGACAGCAAGTACGTGTGCGTTTGGTTGTTTATCGTGCTGGCGGTGGAACGTACGCGCCGGAAACCAATAAGCCCATATATGTTCTACAGGCATCTCGTATGCCACCCGTTTTGCGAGATAAAAAATTAGGACTCATTGTAGATTTGTACACCGATTTTAAAAAGCCTTATAGTGATTTATCACATCTTAAATCAAATAATGCATTGATTTATGTCATGGCAGGTTTATATAAAAAGAAATTTGCTTACGATGAAGTATTTCTCCTGAATCAAGAAGGAAACCTATGTGAAGGGTTGATATCCAATATTTTCGTATACTACGATAAGAGTTTGTATACACCAGCTGTAACAGAAGGATGTGTGGAGGGCGTTATGCGAAAAGTTGTGATGGAAATGGCAGAACACGAAGGTATTCCCGTTGTGGAAGCCCAAATAAGTCCCGAAATCATGAAAGAGGCAGACGAGATTTTTTGTACCAATGCTGTTCAAGGTGTCCAGTGGGTGATGGGTTATAAACAAAAACGCTATTTTAATAAGATTTCCCGAATCCTTCAAGAGAAACTGCAAACTTGGGGGGAGGAATCTGGTGAAAACTAAAAAGCTAACTTGAAGCATGTTTAACTCATCAAACTAACCTAGTCGTTGTTTATTACGTTGAACCAATCGATACGTGATATATAACAATATTAGCCAGATGGGAATTAATTCAACGGAAATCTTTAACCCGGTAAACCACATCATGATCAGCACCCCTGACAGAAACAAAAGACATATATAATTGCTGATAGGGTACAGAAGTGTAGGAAACGATGGAATTTCCATCCGTTCGGTTATTTTTCTTTTGAAAAAGATATGGGTTAGGCATATCATAATCCAATTGATGACGAGAGAGGACACTACTAAGCTCATCAACACTTCCAATGCACGTTCTGGCATCAGCTTATTGATGACGATACAGATTGCAACTAATCCGGCAGAAATTAAAATAGCATTGACGGGAGAGTGGTTCTTATTTAATTTCTTCAGAAATTTAGGGGCATTACCTTGCTCGGCTAAACCAAAGAGCATACGCGAGTTACTGTATACACAACTATTGTAGACGGATAGCGCTGCAGTTAATACGATAATATTCAAAGCGTTTGCTATGATATTCGTGAAATAATAAGTAGTGTCAAAAAGTTCAAATTGCAAACCTTTCAGACTAGCAAATACTTCTACGAAAGGACTTGTCTCGGGCGTAATGTTACGCCATGGCATGAGTGAAAACAACACCAACAATGATCCAATATAAAAAATGAGGATACGCCATAACACTTGGTTTGTCGCTTTTGGTATGTTTTTTTCGGGATTTTCAGCTTCTGCGGCGGTGATACCCACCAATTCAAGCCCTCCAAATGAAAACATAATCATAACCAAGGCAGCTAAAAGCCCTTGGTAGACGCCATTCTCGTTATTGGATAGCCAGCCTTTCGGGAAGAAACCTCCGTCATTCGTTAAATTTTGTACTGTTGCCTGCTCTCCACCTTTTCCACTTATAAGGAGGTAGCAACCAAAAATAATCATGGCGATAATAGCGACTACTTTGATGATAGAAAACCAAAATTCCGTTTCACCATATACTTTTACCGAAGCCAGGTTAAGTGTATTAATCACGATAAAGAAAAATAAGCTAGACACCCAAAGGGGGATCTCCGGCCACCAAAATTGCACATAGTGTCCGATCGCCGTTAGCTCGGCCATACTAACCAATAAGTACAGCACCC
This sequence comes from Sphingobacterium arenae, assembly GCF_014692505.1. Taxonomy (GTDB): domain Bacteria; phylum Bacteroidota; class Bacteroidia; order Sphingobacteriales; family Sphingobacteriaceae; genus Sphingobacterium; species Sphingobacterium arenae. The sequence goes on from NZ_JACNYK010000003.1 coordinate 281,350, forward strand.
AATAATTCCAGCCGGAAGCATACCCGGCAAAGGATCCCCAGTATTTATTAGCAAAATAACTGAAACTACCCGATACGGGTTCATGCACCACCATCTCGCCCAATTGCCGCATGATAAAGAAGGCAATAATTCCTGCAATGGCGTAGCCTAGTATGACCGATGGACCCGCCAGAACGGCTGCTTGTCCTACCCCTAAAAAAAGACCAGTACCAATAGCACCACCCAGGGCTATTAATTGGATATGTCTGTTGCTCAACCCCCGTTTAAGCTGCTTGTTTTCTTCTGGAGTATTTGTTTTCAATATGCTATTATTCAAGTATGTTGTTTAGTCATTTATACGACAGTATCTCTCAGCCCACTTTAGGGTAAAAATACTAAAACCGCTGTATTATCAGCGGTTTTATTGTATTTAATCCAAAATTATCTTTTCTACTATCACAAATTTATCTGTTTATCTTTTGGGTGTTTAACCGAATAGCCGAATTTCACTTTCTGGGTACCTCCCGCTGGGATATTCAACTTCCATGTCACGATACCCGTATCTCTGTTTACTTCCCCGCCATCAGATTCATCGAGTGTAACATCCATTGATTTATCTGTAGATAGTGGATACTGCTCTTGCAGTGTAAGACTGACAGCTGATTTCTTATTGTTTTTTATGGTAATTTCATAAAGAGCCGTTTGCGTCCGACTATTTCCGATCAATCTGGAAGAAGACAGGTCGTTGATTTTTTCTCGTTTAACGGAAATCATCTTATCCCGTCCCAAACTTAATTTCAAGGTATCGGTTGCCTCCATGGGATTGATGAATGTTTTGCCGACCAACATATTTTCAAATATGACGTTCGCCTGTCCGGAAACAAGGTTTAACTTCTCATAATCTATGAGTTCCGCCAATAAAAATACCTCTTGGTTGATACGTGGAGCAACATAATATTGATAGTTGGCCGGATGTGTATATTCTTTAAGACTGACGGCGTGTTGTTTCCCGTTCGAGGCGATGGTATATGGAAGATCGATATCGAAAGTAGTATTGAGCTGATTTTCGACTTGCTGTACATAATCATTCAGCGCTTCAGGAGCTGCTGCAACCTCTTCCAGTACGTTATCCGCTATTTTTGATTGTTTCGCGACGCCACGTATTTGAAGACCAGCGCCACGGCCATGAAGGGTGGCTGAAAGATTCTGTTGATAATATAAATGCCAAGGCGATAGGGTAGGTGCTACCCCCCCTTGCGAGGGGTTTGACGTAGAAAGTCGCAGATTGACTTGCTGCCAGTCAACCCCTGTTTGCTGAGAAACGTTGGCTTTATAAACAATTTGTAGTGGAGACGTTGTGTTTTCCGCGCGCAGTTCATAGGAAGCACTCCAGTTTGCCCTTCTTGTCAAGTAGGAAATATGAAAAGGCTGATTTCCCGCTTGGTTGTTCATGACCTGTACAATCAGTTGACCGCCCGAACCCGAAGTCTGTCCTTTGACTTCGTCAAACTGCACTTTGGCCTTGTCTACGATATTCTGCTGCTCAGCTATTTTTTCATCTAATGTGGTGATGTTGTTTTTCACCTCCAGATATTTTGGTTTATAGAACTCCGCCATTTTTGCCAATTCAGCCACCGTAGTACTACTGTTGTCGCCAGCGACTTTTTGGTTTTGCTCCAAAAGTTTAAGCATACTTTCTTCCGTCGCCTTTTGATTCTGTAATTTTTTTAATACCGTTAAAGCATGCTTGTACTCGTTTTCAACATTACGGTACGCTTCTGTTTTTACATCGGTATCCGTATAATTCAACGCCGGACGCACAGACAGGATGTTTACGTTGGCGCCTGTGCCAATTTGAATGCTATTCTCGTCGATGCTATTGGCCACATGTGTGAACACTATTTCACTGTTGCCGGATGGGATATTTATATTCGCGGTGTGGCTTAATTCCGCTGCATTCGTAAAAACTGTTACATTTTTTAAATCCGCTTTTTCCACAATGGCCTTCTGAGAAAAGGACAGGTTTGCTGAAACCAGACCAACGCAAAGTAATAAACTGCTTTTTATCATCATGAATCGTTTTAGAAGAGATGCTCTATGCGGTTATATTCCACAAAGATATTTAAAAAGTACCTTTGTTTTCCATATTTGTCATCGCGCATCCACAACCCTTATTGCAGCCATGTTGTTTGTTTTTGGATGGCATAAACCGTTTTACCAAGAATACCAGTGCCACCAAGAAGACGAGCGCGATGATAGTATATTGAATCACTGTTCCCATGATATATTATTTAAGGAGTTGATAAGCAATTAAAGCAACGATATACGCTAAGCCGGTCATCATAACGGTTTGTATTAACGTCCATTTCCAAGATCCCGTTTCCCGTTTCATGATTGCAATCGTACTCATACATTGCATAGCGAAAGCGTAAAACAAAAGTAGCGAAATTCCTGATGCTAAATTGTAAGAAGGCTGTCCGGTATTTCTATTGATTTCAGATCGCATCCTGCTCAACAGTGTTTCCCGTTCTTCATCATCATCAGGATCCACGTCCTCACCGAGACTATATACGGTGGCCATAGTTCCTACGAATACCTCCCTTGCAGCAAAAGAAGAAATAAGTCCGATACCCATTTTCCAATCATAGCCCAACGGTTTAACCAAGGGCTCGATACCCATACCCATGTAGCCAAGAAAGGAATGTTCTAGTCTGAATGAAGTCACCTCTTCCTCCAAATCTCCACTATCTAATGTAGGATTGGCCTGTTGTACGTATGTTTCTGCATTGCTAAATTTATCATTCGGGCCAAAATTCCCAAGTACCCATAAAATGACGGCCATCGCTAAGATGATCTTACCTGCGCCAAATAAAAATCCTGCGGTTTTCTCCCACATATTCAAGCCAACATTTCTCCAATCGGGAGATTTGTAGGAGGGGAGTTCAAAAATAAGGAAAGACTTATGCTGATTTTTAATGACTTTGTTTAAAATTGCTGCCGACAATAGCGCCGCTACGACACCTAAGATATAAAGTATATTCAATGTGAGGCCCTGTAAGCCAAAACCTAGAAATGTTTCATTTGGAATGACCAAGGATATTAAGACAACATAGATGGGGAGACGTGCCGAGCAGGTCATAAAAGGAGTGACCAACATCGTCACTAGCCGCTCTTTCGTATTTTCAATGTTGCGGGCGGCCATAATAGCTGGAATAGCGCAGCCCACACCCGACATAAGTGGAATGACCGACTTTCCGTTTAACCCATAAGGACGAAGCCATCGATCCATCAGAAAGACAACGCGGCTCATGTAGCCGGTTTCCTCCATAAGGGAGATAAGCAGAAATAAAATCGCTATCTGAGGAACGAAAATAATAATACCACCAATCCCGGCTAATACGCCTTGTGTTAATAGATTGGATAAGGGACCTTCGGGTAGTATACTGGCAGCATAATCAATAAGTGCGGAGAAATGTTCATCTATCCAATCCATGATAGGTTCGGACAAAATGAACACCAATTGGAACACGAGAAATAGAAGAAAAAAGAAGACAATATAGCCCCAAACCGGATGGAGTAAGACTTTGTCAATTTTATTTGTCTTGTTTAGATGATGATTATCCTTTTGTAGAATTATTTTTTTTAAATCGTTTTCAATCTTTGCATTACGTTGAATGGCCTCAGTTTGTTGAAGCACATTGGGAGAAAGTTGATGTCTTTTCCGAATGTCTGCTAAAATTTGTTGCTGTTCTTTAGCTAAAAAAGAGACGTTCTCTTGTGCAATGAATTGCCATGTTTGGTATTCCGTATATAATGGGAAGGCCCTTTTTGCTTCCTCCAATGCAGCCCTGTGCGTCTCGTCTGTTTCAAACTGACCCGGGAAATGACCCGGACGTTCATCAAAGGCATGGATAAGCTGTGCTATTCCTTTTCCGTTTCTGGCGTCGGTCGTGTAGACCTTGGTGTGGAGATAAGCTTCTAGTTGTTGGTAATCAATGTCGATTCCTTTGGCATTGACTTCATCTATCATATTCACAACGAAGATAGCCGAAACACCTAATTCACGAGCTTGTTGGTATAAAACGATAGACCGCTTAATGTTGTTTGGTTCGGCTACGACAACGACGAGATCCGGATGTTCGGGGTTTTCTTTATCAGCCAGAACATTATACACAATCTCTTCATCCATTGAGGTAGGAAAGAGTGTATAGGTGCCGGGTAAGTCAATGATACGATACGTTTTGCCATTAGCTTTTAAAGAGCCATCTCTCTTTTCAACTGTAATGCCGGGATAGTTTCCTACATGTTGATGTAATTTTGTAATACGGTTGAATAGTGATGTTTTCCCTACATTGGGATTTCCTAGAAAGGCTATTGTTGGATTCTTCATGTTATTTTTCGACGAAAATGTGTATAGCTTCTGATTTACGGATGGCGATTAAAATGTTGGGATTGGATATTTGAAGACCGATTGGGCCGTGGAAGGGTGCTTTATGTTTAACTTCGAGCACGGTTCCGGGAAGAAGCCCCATTTCGTAAAATTTAGAAGGCAGTTCTGACGAATCGAGCTGCCGTATAGTCGCTTTTTCCCCTACTTTCAATAAATCAAGACTGAAACTTTTCTGCATTTTGTCGTATTGTAAAATTATATAATTATATTCCCTAAGAGGAATATCTAACATATGCACCAAAGTTAGCTAATTTAGATTGATTTTAAGTCTAAAAGCGTGTATTTGTTTAATTTGGTCGGACTTATCCGCTTCGTAATTAAACTAATGGTCGTGGTCGTGATGGTGATGTTCCTGATGATGGTGGTCATGGTCTGATCCGTGATGATGATCATGACCGTCAAATAGAAAGTTGGCCAATGATACGAGCACACCTAATATGACGGCGATCATTTTTTTTCGATTGAATTTATGATGGTCTGCAGATCCCGATTCGAATAGGATAGTTGTAGATATATGTAGGAATATACCGATAACAATGGCCATAATTTTATCGAAATACTGGGTAATGTTTCCTATTTCGCCTTCGCTTATTCCTTTGCTCGTTAAGAAGCCTAAGGGAGTCATTATCGCAAACAAAAGGAGGAAGATCGCTATTTTTGTCTTGGAAAGTCGTGTATTAAGTAACAAACTTCCTAAAGCAAAAGCGGCAGGCACATGGTGGATAGCTATGCCAAAAACAAGTTCTGCTTGATGACCGGCGGCCAACGGCATACCCTCTAGAAACGCATGTAAACATAAGCTTATCATAATACCTAATGGGAAAGCGTGGTGTGCATGATGGTGAATGTGCCCATGTTCGATACCTTGAGAAAATTGTTCCAATACCAGCTGAAATAGGAAACCACCCAATATGTACAATCCAATTATTTCGGGACTTGTGTTTTGACTAATGTAAACGTGCGGTATTAGATGTAATACTGTGATACTAAATAAATAAGCTCCACTGAAAGAGAGGATAAGTTTAAGTAGATTCGTGTTATCTCTTTTAACAAAGAATACGGATAAACCGCTTATAAAAGCCGAAATAAATAGAATGCTAACGATTAATGACGAACTCATGTTGCTGGTGTGATAGGACTAGTTTTAAAAAAATCGGGAAAGAAGCGCTTAAATAGGTAGCCAGTTCCGGTTCCGATCAGGATACCGAGAATAGCTCCGCAGATAATATCGAATGGGTAGTGGACACCAACATATATTTGGGAAAAACTGATTAAGGCGGCCCATGTGATACACAGCCATAGCGTATGTTTCCAGCGTCTGCGGAATAAAACGATCCAGAAGAATGCCATAGCAAAGTGGTTAGTTGCGTGGGAAGAGGTGAAACTAAATCCTGAACCACAGCGAACCCGAACGTTGGCTTCTGCTTTAAACACCAGATCATTGCAAGGCCGCACACGTTTTACATTCTTTTTTATAACATGAGACGATAGGGCGTCTGAAATACCGAAATTAGCTAACGTAAAAGCGACAATCAATATGCCCATCTTACCGTAGTGCTTGATGAAGAAAATAATCAGAAATAGATATAACGGCGCCCATGTGTAGGGGTTCCGGAGAATGGGTAACAACCAATCAAAAAAAGGATTACTTAATCCTTGATTAATGGCCAAGAATATCTCTTGGTCAAAATGAATGAGTTGATTCAACATAGATTCTGTACTTGTTTAAATTACTCTTCAAAAGTAAAGAATAATTAGTAACATTGTCTTCTTTTGATTAAACGATACAATGTTGCAACAAAAATACACTTTTCGATTTGAAAAAAGCAAATTATTATCATCAAACCTGCATAAATTTTTTACAAATAGAGATATCACTAATTTAGATTGGCTTCATTTCCTTAAAAAAACAAATTATTATAATGAAAATTTGGGATATAAAGCTATTTTTACGATTGTTTAAAACCGCAGGCTAGTTAGGGCCTTCAAACAAGAAATATGACACTTATAAAATCAATATCAGGTATTAGAGGTACAATCGGGGGAAGGTCAGGAGAGGCGCTTACCCCGATTGACGTTGTTAAATTTACAGCTGCATTTGGTAAAATTCTGTTGCAGAAAAGTGAGAGCAAAAAGATCGTTGTGGGACGGGATGCGCGCCTGTCTGGAGAAATGGTGAGCAATTTGGTTGTGGGAACTTTACAGGGGATAGGTGCAGATGTAGTGAATTTGGGGTTATCTACTACGCCCACGGTAGAGCTCGCTGTACCAATGGAGGACGCTGCGGGTGGTATTATCTTGACCGCGTCCCATAACCCCGGACAATGGAATGCCTTGAAGTTGTTAAACAGCAGGGGAGAGTTCATTAGTGATCAGGAAGGAAAAGAAGTTTTAGCATTAGGAGAGAGCCTAGATTTTGATTTTGCCGAAGTGGAAAATCTAGGTAAGGAAACAAAAGATGACAGCTATCTACAAAAACATATCGATGCCGTTTTGGCGTTAACATTGGTAGATAGAGAAGCTATTCGCCAAGCTGGTTTTAAGATCGCTGTAGATGCGGTAAATAGCACGGGAGGGATTTTTATTCCAGCCTTGTTAAATGCATTGGGTGTAGAGACCGTTTACAAAATACATTGTGAACCTAATGGAGAGTTTCCACACAATCCCGAACCTTTAAAGGAACATTTGGCGGATCTTTCGCATGCTGTATTGCGTAATAAAGCGGATTTGGGTATTGCGGTAGATCCCGATGTGGATCGTTTGGTATTTATGATGGAAGACGGAGAGTTATTTGGCGAGGAATATACGTTGGTAGCCGTGTCGGATTATATTTTAGGACACACCAAAGGAAACACTGTTTCTAACCTTTCTTCCACCCGCGCTTTACGTGATGTGACGATCAAACATGGTGGTGAATATTATGCAGCGGCGGTAGGAGAGGTAAATGTGGTAACGAAAATGAAAGAAGTAAATGCTGTCATTGGTGGCGAAGGTAATGGGGGAGTGATTTATCCAGACTCACATTACGGCCGTGATGCTTTGGTAGGCGTAGCTTTGTTTTTAAGTCATCTAGCCAAATTAAAGAAAACGGCATCTACTTATCGTGCAGAATTGCCACAATATTTTATGTCGAAGAATAAGATTACGTTAACACCGGATTTGGATATTGATGCCTTATTAGAAAAAATGGAAGAAAAATATAAGGAGGAGCAGTATACGACGATTGACGGTCTGAAGATCGATTTCGAAAACGAATGGATACACCTTCGGAAATCGAATACAGAGCCTATTATTCGTATTTATTCGGAAGGGCCGACACGGGAATCTGCTGATGCTATTGCCCACAAAATTATAAAGGAAATAGAAGAAATTATTAAGTAAAAAAGTAAAGGAGATAACATATGTTATCTCCTTTACTTTTTTAGTATCCTTTTTAGTTATTCTGCTACGACTTCAAAAGGAATCTGAACTTTAACTTCTTTATGTAAGTTTAAGTTAGCAATGTACTCACCGATTGTTTTAGGTTCTGTTTCAAACGTGATGCGGCGGCGATCAACTTCATACCCTTGTGTTTTCAAAGCTTCCGCAATTTGGATGCTATTAACTTTACCAAAGATTTTTCCGCTTTCACCAGCTTTAGCACCAATAGTAAGCTTAATACTTTCCAATTTGCTTGCTAATTCTGTAGCATCTTTTTTGATTTTCTCTTGTTTGAACTGAGCTTGTTTAATGTTCTCAGCCAATACCTTCTTCGCGGACGGTGTCGCTAAGGCAGCAAAACCTTGAGGAATTAAGTAGTTTCGACCGTAACCTGGTTTTACGTTTACGATGTCGTCTTTCTCGCCAAGGTGTTTAATATCTTGTTTTAATATAACTTCCATGTCGTTTCCTCCCTATTTTAATGAATCAGCTACGTAAGGTAATAGTCCGATAATACGTGCGCGTTTAACGGCTTGAGCTACTTTACGTTGGAATTTCAATGATGTACCCGTTAGACGACGAGGTAAAATTTTACCTTGGTCGTTTACAAATTTCAATAAGAAGTTTGCGTCTTTATAGTCGATATACTTGATACCGTTCTTTTTGAAACGGCAGTATTTTTTACGGTTGTCCTCTACTTTAGGAGCAGTTACGTATTGGATATTTTCGTTTGCCATTAGTTTGCTACCTCCTCCGTTTTAGTTTCAGCTTTTTTGTTGAATGCACCGCTACGTTTTTTCTTATTGTAAGCAACTGCATGTTTGTCTAAAGCAATAGTTAAGAAACGCATTATGCGTTCGTCACGCTTATATTCAAGCTCTAGTTTTTGAATTAATTCACCCGGAGCCTTGAATTCAGTTAGGTGATAGAATCCAGTAGTTTTCTTCTGGATCGGATACGCTAATTTTTTCAAACCCCAATCGTCTTCAGCGACAATTTCGGCTCCGCCCTCATTAAGGATGTTTTTGAATTTCGCGATAACTTCTTTCGCGACATCCTCTGAAAGCAACGGGGTAAGAATAATGACAGATTCGTACTGTTGCATTGTGTTTAATGAATTTGTTTTTTTAATATTAACTATACTCGTACTCTTTTACGAGTGTGCAAAGATAGTGATAAAATTTTAATTTTTCTTTTTTTAGGAAAAAGAAAGAAAATATCGTTGCTGCGTTTCTTTGACATATAAGATGATCCTAAGCATGAGCTTTTGCGTGAACTTATCCCGCATCGAGAATAATTTCAGAAGCGATATTAGCAGTTTATTTAGCAAAATACTGCACCGCACACCGTCAACCTGATTGTTTCAAATAGGAGTCTAAAGCCTTTTGACTTCGTTCAAAAGCCTTACGTTGTTTGTAGTTTATCCACTTTTGTTTGAGAAGTTTACGCAAAATCTTGTCGGTATACCGTATGAAAAACACTTCATTTAACATATTCAAAAGCCTTTTTGGCGAAGCAGGAAAGGAACGTAAAGTGACAGAAAATCCAGCTTGTAGATAGCGATTAAAGTGCCAATAACCACTCGGCATAAATAAGGCGTCTCCGTGCTCCATCAAAATCTCATACCCTTTTGCATGCCGAAGCGCGGGGAATTGGGTGTAATCGGGATGTTCATAGTCAATATTGTAAACCGTATGGACAGAGAGTGGAACTTTATATAGAAAGGCGGCTTCTTCTGGAGGAAATAATAACACCCTTTTTTTACCCTCGAATTGAAAATGGAGCAGATCTCCTAGATCCACATCATAATGCATCAGCACGCGAGCCTCACTGCCTCCAAAAAATAACGTCGGTATACGTTTGAAATATTTAAAGCCCAAATCAGGATAGGAAAAATTATGGAGCAGTTCGGGTAGCTTGTCGGTAATGATATAAAAGAAAATCCGTAGATCGGAAGGTTGCGATTTGATAAGACGAATGTAGTCACGCATTTTCATTTGAGTGACAGGTTCATCCGTTGCCTTGTTGGGGTCGGCGGGCTTGTTATTATACAGACCAACCGTCTGTTCCCCCGCTTGTTCGTAGATATAATCTAAATTCCATTTGTCGTACGCATTCCATTTTTTTGCAAAGCTTTTAATAAGAACAGGTTTTTGTGGCTTGAAATATTTTTCCAGAAACACTTCCTTACTTATATCATCCACAATATCAATCTCTGATAGAATCATAGTTCTTTTTTTATGCTAAAAATAATAAAAAAAATGTCAAAATTTTATCATACATGACCTTCCTGTAAACTAAGTTGAAAAGAAATGCGTTATTATTTTAAACTATTTGCTATAGCATCTTATTATGACATCAATAAAAAACGAACTAATAGGAACTTGGAAGCTTTTATCCTATATTGAGGTTCCTATAGAAGGTGATGATTCACTTTTTCCGATGGGAAAGAATCCATACGGAATCCTTATGTACTCGCCAGATGGTTACATGGCAGTGCAAGTCTCCAAAGAAGAACGACTGCTTTATAAAAGTAAAGATAAAATGATGGCAACTCAGGAAGAAATGGCCTCCTCTCTTCAAGGATATATTGCCTTTTGTGGAAAATACGAAGTGGATAATAAAAAGGCTGTTGTCACCTATTGCATTGAGAGCTCATTATTTCCAAATTGGAAAAACCAAATGCAGCATAGAAAGATAGATTTCGAGGGCAATGTGCTCTATCTAAAATCTACGGAACCTATCCTTTCCAATGGTGTATATGTTAACTCGTATATGACTTGGCAACGTATGGATTTTTCTTCAGAAGATTTCGTAAATGAACATTTACTGCGCGAGATTAGTCTCAATAACTAGATAAAATGAATGTCTGAAAACATAGGACAACGGTATTTAGGTATATTATATCCTTCATCAAGGACCGCTGAATGCACACGAGAAAACTTCGAAAGGAGGTATGCGCGGCGCTTAGTACCTCCAAAATCAGTTAAAACAATGGAATCCGGGCAATAATAAAAACTAAAAACGGTCAAGTAAAAATATTTTTACTTGACCGTTTTCTCTAAAGACGAGGCTTTTCAGTACCCTCGCTTAGCTTCCTAGTATTATTTAATACAATTTTCTATTTTTTCTTTCCTTTTTTAGGAGCGTCTACTGCTTCTTTAAGGGCCTTGCCCGCTGTAAATTTAGGAAGTTTTTTCGCAGCTATTTTGATAGTAGCACCTGTTTGTGGGTTCCTACCGTTGCGAGCAGCACGATCAGAAATACCAAAAGTTCCGAAACCAATTAAGGTAACATTTTCGCCTTTAGATAAAGACGAAGATACTGCTCCGGTAAAACTGTTAACAGCTTTCTCTGCTTGTGACTGCGTAATTCCAGCCTCGCTGGCAATATGCTTAATCAAGTCTGTTTTGTTCATTATTATTCAAGTTTAAGATTTATAGTGTATGTACTAATTCTATGCCACAAATATAAATTTTAGATAAAAATCCTAATTTTTTTATCCTTGTTTTGAGCTTGGGTCAGACATTATTGCTAATTATCGTTAACCTACCCACTGGAGTGTATATCAGGTTTATCTCGCTTTCGATTCGAATATAAAAATAATATCGTTTAAACCAAAACAAATCGTCAAGAATAATAATTTTTTTTCTTTTTTCTTAAAGAATAGTTTTGAGAGCTAGAAGTACACGGTGTAAAATCAATACTGAAAACTTATGTTTACAGCGTGTTACATTTTCTTGTTACCTTCATAATGAACCATCCAACCGATACCAAACTTATCTATGAAGGAAGAAAACAACTCAGCGAAAAATGTCTCGTCTAATTCCATTTCTATTGTTTGGGCGTCTACAACGAGTTTGTTGTGTAGCTCGCGAGCTTGCTCGGGGGAATCTGTGTCCAACATAATATAGTTGGCTGTGCCGAATACGGCTTTTTGACCAAAACTTTCTATACAGTCTGATCCCATGATCATCGCGTGTTCATTAATCTGTAGAGCCGTGTGCATGATTTTGTCCTTTTCCGCTGCGGGAACACTAAAATTAGGATCGGCAGGCATATCGCCAAATCGGTGGAGTCCTAGGAGCGGTCTACCAAAAACCGTCTGATAAAATTGAAAAGCTTCTTCGCAGTTTCCATTAAAGTTGAGATAAGCGTGTAGTTTTGTCATGATTTTTTTATTTATGAATAAATATACAGTTTACATGAAATAGCTATCAAAGGTAAACGCTTGGAAGAGCCGATGTCTTGTCATAAGGCAAGAAAAGAATTTAAAAAGTAATGGGTACGCCCGTATTCAATCCATTGCTTTTTGCGAATATCCCGCATAAATGAAATAGCAAACGCGCACCCACATTACCATCCCACTCATCGGTATCGCCGGGAGCAACCTCCACTAAATCAACTCCTATGATACGTTTATTTGTGTTAGCTAACGCACTTAGCATATAAGTCACCTGCTCGTATGATAACCCTCCCGGCACGGGCGTACCTGTATGTGGGCAGTACCAACGATGGAAGACGTCAATATCGAAACTTATAGCTACATTGTTGGGCAATAGATTAATAATTTCATCTACTTGTTGCCGCCATGTTTTTCCTTCAAATTGTCTAGCTTTTAGATCGGCATCTGTAAAAACATGTAGTTTGTCTGATGATTTCACAACAGAGACTTCTTGCTCGCAGAAGTCACGTATCCCTACCTGAATCAATTTGCTAACTTGCGGAAGTTGAATAGCGTTGTACATGATGGAGGCATGTGAATAAGTGAAGCCTTCATAAGCGATGCGTAAATCCATATGGGCATCAAAATGGAGAATACCAAAATCATCGTGTTGATCTGCTAAAGCACGATAATAGCCTAGAGGGGTAGAATGGTCTCCACCTAGTAGGATGACTTTTTTCCCTATGGCTAGCCAATCTGAAACACGTTGATGCAAGGTGTTGTTTAAAGTTTCACAAGCTTCATTGATGATCGCTAAATCCGCTTGGAGCTTGGGGCTTTGTTGAAGATCCTTTCCTGTCTCTAATGCTTCTATAACAGGTTGGGCTAACTTTTTATATCGTTCGCTATTGGATGTCCAATGTTCGGGAGCTTCGTCCATATAAATACCGAGCTTCCATAGATCGGGAAACTCTTGATGAAGTAAATCTACTTGAAAAGACGCCTCCAGAATGGCTGTTGGACCTAAAGATGCTCCGGCTCCATAGCTCACGGTTACTTCCCAGGGTACAGGAACAATGATGATTTCACTTTCCTCAGGAGTAAAGGGTAGGCCATAAATGTTGGCCCCGGCCAATCCCGGTTGCGACGGATCAAAATTTGCTATTTTTTGTTCTTTAGTAGACATGGCATAATGATTTGATTTTGGCTGTAAAGATAATAGAAAGATAAAAATAAAATAGAGACATTAACTTAATACAATATTAATATTGGATTTATTAATATTGTACATTATTAAAAGGTTATAATCAACACCATCAAAAATAATATTTGTGAGATACGGAGCTATAGACATTGGATCTAACGCTGTTAGATTATTAATTGCAGAGGTTAACCCAGAAACTAAACCTGTCCAGTTTAAAAAAGAAGCACTTATTCGCGTACCCCTGCGCTTAGGGGATGATGCGTTTATAGACCATCATATTTCGAGACCTAAATTTGATAATATGGTCAAAACAATGCAAGCTTTTCGTAATCTAATGGATGTTTACCGTGTCTCTGATTATATGGCCTGTGCTACGTCTGCTATGCGTGATGCGGATAATGGGGTTGAGATTGTGAAAGCTTGTCAAAAAATCGGTATTGATATTCAAATCATAGATGGCGGTAAGGAAGCTAAAATTATTTATAGTAGTCATCTTCAAGACAAGATGAATGCTGATAAGGTTTATCTTTATATCGATGTGGGGGGCGGAAGTACCGAGATCTCGCTTTTTGCAGATGGAACGTTGGTGGCTTCCAGATCTTTCAATCTAGGAACTATCCGGATATTGGATAACCAAGATAAACCCGAAACTTGGGACGAGATGAAACTATGGATAAAGGAGTTTACTAAAAAATATAAGCATATATATGGTATCGGAACGGGCGGAAATATCAATAAGCTTTCACGGATTGCTAACGATAAAGCTGACAAACCCATGTCTTATGCAAAGCTTCGGGCTATTTATCAGCATTTGAATGCTTACTCACTTAAGGATCGGATTCATGTGCTGGGGCTAAAGCAAGATAGGGCCGATGTGATTATTCCGGCTGCAGAGATTTTTCTGACTATTATGAAAGTAGGCCGTCTAAAAAATATTGTAGCTCCGAGGGTGGGTTTGGTAGATGGAATTATTCAGACTTTGATAGACAATAACTTACATAAATAATCGTAAAATTGCTTAAAATCTTTCTCAAATGTCCTAAAAAGCGTTAATTTTGCTAACGCAATGCCCAGGTGGCGAAATTGGTAGACGCACCATCTTGAGGGGGTGGCGCTCGTAAGGGCGTGGCAGTTCGAATCTGCTCCTGGGCACAACTGGTATAACCCCTGCTGAAAGCAGGGGTTCTTTCATTTTGTAGGACGCAGCCACGCTGCTCTTAGGCACATTCTAGCAAGAGGTCATTCGACTTCTTTTATTTTTTACACCTAGCTTTTTTGGCTATAATCTTCATTTTTCTTGTCTTATGAAAAGCTTTTTCATAAAAAATTTGTTGAACTTGTTCTTCGTAACAAATGAAAAATATGAAGAACAATATTTACCCCTGCATCTGGTTCGATAAAGACGGAAAAGATGCTGCGCAATTTTACATTGACACATTCGGGGACGGAAAAATCACGACAGATACTCAAATGGTTGTGACGTTTGAACTGAGCGGGCAAAAATTTCTGGCGCTGAATGGCGGACCGGAAATAAAGCCCAATCCTGCTGTTTCGTATATGGTTGTTTTGGAAGATAAAGCGGAACTGGAAAACATCTGGAACAGACTATCGGATGGCGGAAAGGTGTTGATGCCACTTGATAAATATGAATGGAGCGAAAAATACGGCTGGGTTCAGGACAAATTTGATGTTTCTTGGCAACTGTATTTTGGGGAAGTAAATGACGATGTGCATGGACAAAAATTCATTCCGACTTACATGTTTACGCAAGAATACAATGGCAAGACAGAACAAGCGTTGAATTTCTATGTAAAGCTGTTTAAAAATAGCAAATTGGACGGCGTGATGAAACACCAGGAAGGGGATATGAAGGGTTTGGTGATGCATGCACAGTGTGTACTGGACGATTATGTCATCGCGGCAATGGACGGTGGAAACGGACATGATTTTCATTTTTCGTGGGGAAATTCCATGTTCATTGAATGTGAAACACAGGGAGAAATTGACCACTTCTGGAATGCTTTTGCAGCGGGTGGGGAAGAAAGCCAGTGTGGATGGATCCGGGATAAGTTCGGGGCTTGGTGGCAGGTAATTCCGAAGCAATTAGTCGTCTGGATGACCGATCCGCAGCTTGCACCTAAAGTAAGTGAAGCTTTTTACAAAATGAAAAAAATCGATATCGAAACACTGAAAAAAGCGACAGAACAGTAAAAGCTTAAAGAGATAAAATGCCAAAATGGTTTTTATAATATGGCCAGCAATTTGGGTAGGAAAATGCAACTCGCAACAACGACCGACATGATAGCGCTTATCAATACAGCCGCTGCAGCTAGATCTTTGATGATTTTGATTTTATGATGTTGTATTGGTGATATATAATCACAGATATTTTCAATTGCTGTATTAATGATTTCTGTTAAGAGGACAATTCCTATGCACAAGATTACCGCTAACCATTCACTTTTATTAATGTTAAAATACCATCCGCAGATTATTGCGATAATACTGGCAACAAAATGTATCCTGGCATTAGGTTCATCGCGGATAAGATGAAGCAATCCGTCGAAAGCATATTTGAAGCTATCGACTCTTTTGCCGAAAGCGGATTTCTTATTGTTTTGTAACATATTTATTTTCGAGTCATTTTTTTTAAGTACCAATTAAAAATGGACAGCGAGAAAGCCTCCCGTTGTCCATTTTAAAACGTTACGGCAAAAGAATAGTTTATGCCGGTACTTTACGGGATTTTTCTCTTTCCCAAACACGATGTCCCTTCATCACCTGGATAAAGTCGCTCGTTAAACTATCTTCACTTTCAAAAATAATACCCTTATCTTTTTTTATAAAGGATTTAGCGGCTAGCTCTTCGGCTCCTTTTGCAAAGGCTATTGCCTTACAATGGCGATATGCTTCATTGATGAATTGCAGATAATCGGGGTTATCAGCAAGTTGATCCACATGGTCGCCATTAGGGGTGTAAAAAGCATCGTAACATACCGAAGCATCCGTAAGGTAAGTATGTTGGATTTGCTCTTCACCACCTTCTCTGAATTTTATTTTTCCTACATGTGACGCAATGAGAATGGCTTGAGCTCCTTCTGCTTCCAGTGTCATACGCATTTTGTCGACTGAAGCTCTACTTACTCCACTGTCGACTAAAAAAGCCACTTTACGAGTTTTGATGTTGCCTTTTCCTTCTTCTACTTTCATACTCAATGCCTCGGATTTTTCCACTTCTGGCTTTTTAGGTTTAATGGGGTAATTGGGATGGTTATGCCGGGCAAATTTCAAGGTTAGCGGATCTAGCTCCTTCGGTGGAATTAACCCTAAATTGTCTCCGACCTTTTTAGCCAACGTGCTATCAATTTGGTTTAAAATCGCCAGCTCACGTCTGCGAATGTTCTCGTCATTGACTTTGGACAACTCGAAACTCAATGCACTGATAATATGTTCTTGCTCTTCGCTGCTTTGTGAATGGAAGAATAATCTTGCTTGTGTGAAGTGGTCCGCAAAAGAATCCGATCGAGCTCTGACTTTAGCAGCATCTATCGGTTGTTTGTGCGATTGATAACCTGTTTCTCCTTTTAACATGGCATGATAGGGGCATCCTTCTGCTTTACTGTTGGGGAAGTAACTTACTTCACCTTTTAAAACGTCCATTCTGGCAAATCCATCCTTTTGATTATTATGTTTGCCGTTGATAGGCCGGTTGATCGGTAACTCATGAAAATTGGGGCCGCCCAACCGGTAATTCTGTGTGTCCATATAAGAGAATACTCTTCCTTGCAACAGCGGATCATCGGAGAAATCTATACCCGGAACTACCCGCCCCGGATCAAAAGCAACCTGTTCTGTTTCTGCAAAGAAGTTTTCAGGGTTACGGTTTAGGGTCATGGTGCCGATAATCTGAACAGGAACTAATTCTTCCGGAACTATTTTAGTGGGATCGAGAAGATCAAAAGAAAATTTCATTTCGTCTTCTTCGGGAATGAGCTGTACGCCTAAGTCCCATTGTGGGAAATCTCCGTTTTCAATGGCTTCCCATAAATCGCGGCGATGGAAATCGGAATCAAATCCAGATATTTTTTGCGCTTCGTTCCACGCAACAGCATGTACACCCAGTTTTGGTTTCCAATGGAATTTCACAAAAGTTGCTTTTCCTTCGGCATTGATGAATTTAAAGGTATGTACACCAAATCCTTCTATCATTCTTAAGCTTCTGGGGATGGCTCTGTCGGACATGATCCACATGGTCATGTGAGCCGCTTCGGGCATTAAGGAAATAAAATCCCAAAAAGTATCATGTGCAGAAGCCGCCTGTGGCATTTCATTGTTGGGTTCGGGTTTTACCGCATGTACCACATCCGGAAAGTTCATCGCATCTTGAATGAAAAAAACAGGGATATTATTGCCCACCAAATCGTAGTTGCCCTCTTCTGTATAAAATTTGACGGAGAAACCTCTTACGTCTCTCGCCAAATCTGTCGAACCTTTAAAACCAGCCACTGTTGAAAATCGGGTAAACAAGGGTGTAGTTGTTCCTTTTTTTAGAAACGCTGCCGTTGTATAGGCGGACAGATCGGCTGTAGCTTCGAAAATACCATGTGCTCCAGAACCTCTAGCATGCACAACGCGCTCCGGAATACGCTCCCTATCGAAATGCATCAGCTTATCAAAATAAATATGATCTTGTTGAAGAGAGGGACCCCGTTCGCCTGCTTTCAAGGTGTTGTTGTTGTCGTGGATGGGTACACCGTCATTGGTGGTCATTACTTTTCGGTCATTGTTGACGAGGTGCTGATCAATATGATTAGCTTTGAAACCTTTTTTATCTTCCATGATAATTTTAGTTTAATGTTAGCACGGATATGGAAATGAACGAGGGGGATTAATTATATATTGTACACCCAAAGGAGATATATCCATGCTCGTTTATTAAACAGCTGGAGCGGATATTTGTTTTGCTGTCTCGATGAAAATTAAATAGATGGTAGCCTATAGATTATTCGCCTTGGCGGTAATTTCGGCAATATCCAATACCTGAATCTCTTGTTCCTTTTCTTTCGCTTTAACCCCGTCCCGTAACATTGTCATACAGAATGGACAAGCGGCAGCGACTATGGTTGCCTTCGATTCGATGACATCTTCCACACGTTCAACGTTGACGTCTTTTTTTCCTCGTTCTGGTTCTTTGAACATTTGTGCGCCACCTGCGCCACAGCACAAACCATTGCTTTTACAGCGTTTTAATTCAACCAAATCTGCGTCAAGTACTTCCAATAGCTGACGAGGTGCCTCATAGACCTCGTTAGCACGACCTAAATAACAGGGGTCGTGATAGGTGATGCGTTTTCCTTTAAATTCATTTCCGTCCGCAGGTTTGAGTTTTCCTTCTACTATTAAAGATTGGATAAGCTGGGTATGGTGGATGACTTCAAAAGTCCCACCTAAATTGGGATATTCATTTTTTAGTGTGTTAAAGCAATGAGGGCAAGCCGTGACGATTTTTGTTATTTCATAGCCATTTAATAGCTCGATATTCATCATGGCCTGCATTTGAAACAGAAACTCATTCCCTGCTCTTTTTGCAGGATCGCCTGTACAATTTTCTTCTGTACCCAAGATGGCGTATTTAATGCCGACATGCTGTAAAATCTTGCAGATAGATTTGGTGATACGTTGGGCACGTTCATCGAAACTTCCCGCACATCCGACCCAGAATAAAAGGTCTGGACGTTCGCCTTTTGCTGTCATTTCTGCTACTGTGGGGATATGTAAGGTTGTCTCCATAATTTTATCATTTATTGATTTGTCCAGTTAGCACGATCCGCCTGTGCGTACTTCCAAGGAGCACCGTTATTTTCCAAATTGCCAAACATCGCATTAATACTCGCGGGCGCTTGTGATTCTTCCATTACCGCATATTGACGCAATCCGATGATAATTTCCAAGGGGTCAATATTCACCGGGCATGCTTCTACACAGGCGTTACATGTTGTGCACGCCCATATTTCTTCTCTTGTGATATAGGTATCTATTAATGATTTGTTGTCATCTTGAAAATCTCCGTTTTTTGTCCTATTTTGTCCTACTTCTGTGAGACGATCTCGCGTATCCATCATAATTTTACGGGGTGACAACAGCTTGCCTGTAATGTTTGCCGGACAGGCAGCAGTACAACGGCCGCATTCGGTACACGTGTATGCGTCTAATAGGTTTTTCCAGGTAAGATCCTGTACGTCCTTGACACCAAACCGACGAACTTCTCCGGTAGGCGACGGAAGCGATGGATCCAGCATCACTTTCACTTCTTCGGTGACGGCAGACATATTGTTGAATTTGCCTTTGGGTTCCAATTTCGAGAAATAGGTATTCGGGAAAGCCAGGATAATATGTAGATGTTTCGATATCGGGAGATAGTTTAAGAAGACTAATACGCCGATAATATGAAACCACCAAGAGAACCGCTCTATTCCCACCAATGTGGAAACAGATTCCGGTAATAAAGGAAGTAGAAACTGACTAACAGGAAATGCACCTGCATGGTGATAAGCTGGATGATGAAGTTGCTGAAGTTTAAAGTCGGCGGCGTTCATGAAAAGAAACGCCGTCATAAGCAATATCTCCGCAATTAAAATAAGATTAGCGTCTGTTTTTGGCCAGTTTTTGAGTTCGCGACCGCTAAAACGATAAATATGTAGGGCATTTCTTCGAATGAGAAAGGTAATACAACTGAATAATACCGCAAAAGCCAGCCACTCAAAAGCGTATATAAGACCATTATAAATCGATCCTAAAGAAGAAAAAATGCGATGTGTGCCGAATAATCCATCGATGACAATCTCCAGCATTTCGATATTGATAATACAGAAACCTACATATACACCTAAATGTAATAGGGCAGGAAGGGGTTTCTTAAACATCTTTTTTTGTCCGAAAGCAACCAGCAGCATTAATTTCAGGCGTTCAGCCGGTCTGTCGTTTCGATCTACAGCTTTGCCAAGCTTTATATTTTTGTAGATACGGCGAGCGTTTCTAGCGAAAATCACTACAGCGAGCACAAACAAACAAAAGAAGATGATTTGCCCCATCATAACTATTTTAGTTGGTTTCTACACAAACCTAAATAAATTCACTTTTATATACAATATAATCGCATCAGTATATAAAATGAATTTCTATTTCGCTCTCCTCAAGAAAAAATAATCCGTCTATAACTTACTTTCTTTTTTTACTTTACGTTTCGTGCTTACTGCTTTAGTTGCTTGTTTAATAGTGTACTGGACTTCTAAATACTTTATAATTTCGCTAGCAATATCTTTCCCTGTAGCCCTTTCAATTCCTTCTAATCCTGGCGACGAGTTGACTTCCAGGATGAGTGGCCCGCGCGCAGAGGGGAGCATATCTACGCCTGCCACAGTAAGCCCCATGGCTTTGGCTGCAGATACTGCGGTGAGCTTCTCTTCGCGCGTTAGTTTGACAATTTCGGCACTTCCCCCTCGATGGAGATTTGAACGGAATTCTCCTTCCTTGGCTGTCCGCTTCATCGCGCCTACCACCTTGCCATCGACAACAAAAGCCCGGATATCTGTTCCTTTCGCTTCTTTAATGTACTCTTGTATCAGAATGTTATTACCTAGGCCGTAGAAGGCTTCAATAACTGAAGAAGCTGCTTTTTTTGTTTCTGCCAATACAACACCTATGCCTTGTGTCCCTTCCAATAGTTTGATAACCAACGGGGCACCACCGACCATATTGATGAGATCATCTACATCAGAAACAGAACGCGCAAAACCGGTAATTGGAAGACCTAGACCCGCCCCCGACAAGATCTGCATGCAACGTAGTTTATCACGTGAACGTGTGATCGCCTGACTCGGATTTGCAGATACAACATTCATAACTTCAAACTGACGTACAATGGCCGATCCGTAGAAAGTCAGCGATGAACCAATCCTGGGGATAATGGCGTCGATATGCGATAAATCTTGTCCTTTGTAATGTATAGTGGGTTTTCCCTGTTGTATACCCACATAACATTTACTGTGGTCTATAACGTCACATTGATGTCCCCGGGATAGGACTGCTTCGACTAAACGTTTAGTCGAATAGAGATTTTTATTTGTTGATAATACAGCAATATTCACGGAAAGTATTTTTTGTTAAAACAGTTGAGACTCAGATAAGTTTCTAGGTATTTATATATTCTTTGCGAGATCGTCTTGCGACACGTCCACTAAGAATTTGCCGCTGATAAAGTTTCTACCTAATAACATGGGGTAAGACATTGCAGAACGATCCCTGACAGATAATTTGATGTCAAATAGTTTTTTGAATAATTTGATCTTTGTTATAAAAATATATCGTGTTTCGGATTGTCCGAAGGAACTTTTCACCACACGTTCCCTGTGGATGAGAAAAATGAAGTCAGGATGCCCTTGGATAGTGCAACGAATATAGCGATGTCCATCTTTTTCGAAAATTTCAAATTGGTTACAATGTAGGACAGACGTTTCTGCACCGGTATCTATTTTTGCACAGATATTATAGAGTCCTAATTCAGGTAAATCTACTGTCTCTATGCGGCCGATGATACGTTTTTCTTGCATTTACGCATAGATAAACTCACCCTGTGGCGAGCGAATAGTTACCTTTTTTGATGCGGCCTCTTCTACATGGCCTATAATTTGCGCTGCGACACCAAAGGATTCCGATATTTTTATGATGTCATCGGCGATTTCCTGTGGAACATATAGTTCCATACGATGCCCCATATTAAAGACTTTATACATCTCTTCCCAAGAGGTGTTTGATTGTTTTTGAATAAGGTCAAAAAGTGGTGGGATTGGAAATAAATTATCCTTAATGATATGTACATCTTCAATGAAGTGTAAGACCTTTGTCTGTGCGCCGCCTGAACAGTGAATCATCCCATCAACTTGTGGACGATATTTATCAAGAATAGTCTTGATAACAGGAGCATATGTACGAGTAGGAGAGAGGACGAGTTTACCAGTAGTTACTTCTTCTTTTTCATTTACCTTTATGATGTCGGTCAGTTTGCAGCTACCAGAAAAAATCAATTCGTAAGGCACAGCAGGGTCATAACTTTCGGGATATTTTTCAGCTACATATTTATGGAAAACATCATGGCGGGCTGACGTCAAACCATTAGAGCCCATGCCACCGTTATATTCATTTTCGTAGTTTGATTGTCCATAAGATGCCAGTCCTACAATAACGTTGCCTGCTTTGATACGGTGATTGGAAATAACATCTTTCCTTTTCATACGGCACGTCACAGTGCTATCCACAATAATCGTACGAACCAAATCGCCAACATCGGCAGTCTCTCCCCCGGTAGAGTAGATGCCGATACCTAATTGCCGTAATTCGGAAAGGATATCTTCGGTGCCGTTTATGATTTCGGCTATTACCGCTCCGGGGATAAGATTTTTATTACGTCCGATGGTAGAGGAAAGTAAAATATTGTCGACCGCGCCCACACACAAAAGGTCATCTACGTTCATAATAATAGCATCTTGGGCAATGCCACGCCAAACAGATATGTCGCCAGTCTCCTTCCAATATACATAGGCCAATGAAGATTTCGTGCCCGCACCATCGGCGTGCATAATGTTGCACCAAGCCTCATCACCTCCCAATATATCGGGTATGATTTTACAGAAAGCTTTGGGAAATAGACCCTTGTCTATGTTTTTGATTGCGTTGTGTACATCTTCTTTGCCTGCGGACACACCCCTCTGATTATATTTTAAGTCTGACATCGTACGTGCAAAAATAACAAACCCATTGATATTCCTATAACGGAAATATAAATTATTAATCTGTGCTTAGTATTTTACGAACGACTTCCCAGGCACTTAACAGCTGCTCCTGATTAAAATTGGCATTTGCAGGGCTGGAGCTCGGAAGCGTGATATATTGAATATGGGGCGACCGGTTAAAATATTTATCGAATAGTTTTTGCGCTTTTTGCCCGTTAAAACAAATAGTCCTTATGTCGGCGTTATCTTGAAGTAATTGATCTATTCTGTTAGGATTTTCTTTCAAGATATCTGAATCCATACTGCCCTTTCGCATAGCGACTTCGCAAACATCCCATAATGCAATATGGTGTCGATGTAACAAGTTGACTCGATCGACGTAGTCCATTGGGATAGGTACGGATAAGAGTAAAGCTAAAGTCTTCCAAAAACGATTTTGAGGATGCGCATAATATTGGTTTTCCTGCAGAGACCTATCTCCGGGTAACGAACCTAAAATCAGGATCTTGCTTTTTTGGGGAATAATAGGGGCGAATGATTTCTTGAACATATCTCTAATTTAAAGAAAATCTTTGATATAAAAATCGAAGGTTTTCTTTCAACATCTTTTTTGCCGCTCAAGCCGCGGCATGGCTCATACTTTTTTTTCCGCAAAAAAAAGTATGCAAAAAAACTCGCCACTTTAAAATTTTGAATGGAGGAATAGTGCATAAATTAGATTTCTACATATTTCAAAATTTTATATGTGGCATTTAGGTGTTAAAGAGGGGACAGTACAATTGCATGCACCCTCCCTTAACATTAAAATGCCGCATACGAATGTTTTACAACTGTACAAACTCATCCTTAGTAGTACCCCAAATGTAAAACATTCGAAGCGGGGAGCTTTTATGAACAAATGTTTATTTTGGTGTTCATGAGCTCCCGTTGGTCGGTTTGTTTCTTTTTCGCGGGGAAAAAGAAGATGAAAAATTAGTAGCTTTGTCTAGAACGTTATGAAGCAGAAAAAGAAGATAATTGTCGCTATTACAGGTGCCAGCGGGTCTATATACGCTAAGGTGCTGTTGGATAAGTTAAGTAAACTGCGAGACCAAGTGGCTGAAGTGGGCGTCGTGATGTCTGACAACGCAAAAGATGTATGGAAATTTGAATTAGGAACAGATGATTACCAAAAATATCCTTTTACATTTTATAACAAAAACGACTTTATGGCTCCATTTGCCTCCGGTTCTGCTCGTTTCGAGACCATGATCGTTTGTCCCTGTTCTATGGGCACATTGGGACGTATTGCGCAGGGGATATCATCGGATTTAACGACAAGAGCCGCGGACGTGATATTAAAGGAACGTAGAAAGTTAGTGTTGGTTACGCGCGAGACACCGTTGAGCTTTGTTCATATACAAAATATGAATTTGGTAACACAGGCAGGGGGAATTATTTGTCCGGCAAGCCCATCGTTTTATAGTCGTCCTCAGTCGTTTGAAGAATTAGCTGCTACCGTGATAGACAGGGTACTTTCCCTCTGCGATATTTACGTGGATAGTTACGTTTGGGGCGATCAGTAATAAAAACCCGGTTTTTCGATGTCAGGGTTTCGATATATTTTGTACATTTGTTCTTCAATGAAAAGACGTATAAAATTGGATAATCGTATTCCATATTTCATTGGTTTATCCCAAGCAAAGCAGTATTGGTTTGTTCCTATATACGTTTTATTCACCTGCCATTTAAAAACACAATTTTTCTCATTACTTTGTTTAAATATTATTCATGGATAATATATTGATTTCCTCTGCTCAGCTTGTGTTGCCCGGTCATTCGCAGAACGGTAATATTGTCGATATACTGATTGAAAAAGGAAGGATTAGTCGTATAGCACAGCATATAAAACCGATAAATAAAAAGTTACATGTTGTAGATGGAAAAGGGGGCGTAGTTTCAGCCGGTTTTTTCGATTTACATGCGAACTTTGGTGAGCCTGGTCTAGAAACCAAAGAAGACATCCAAACCGGTGCAGCAGCGGCCGCGGCAGGGGGATATACTGGAGTGGCTGTCTACCCAAACACAAACCCGCCTATTCACAGTCGCTCGGAAGTCGCATTGGTCGTTAATTCGGCTAAAGGGAATATAGTAGATGTATATCCCGTGGGGACGATAAGCAAAAAACGCGAAGGAAAAGAGCTCGCAGAATTGTACGACATGCAAATGGCGGGGGCCATTGCTTTTAGTGACGGAAATCATGCTGTTCAGCAAGCAGGCCTAATGAGTCGGGCATTGTTGTATGCAAAGGGGATTGATGGATTGGTTATTTCTTTTTCCGAGGACGAGTCTGTAGCTGGAGGGCATCAGATGAATGAGGGCCAGATGAGTACCTATCTAGGTATGAAAGGGAAGCCGAACCTAGCGGAATCGCTCATGATATCTCGCGACTTATTCTTAGCCGAATATAACGATGCCCGCATTCATTTTACATCGATTTCGACAGCAGAATCAGTCAGCTTGATAAAAAAGGCGAAAACGAAAGGACTGAAGGTAACATGTGACGTGGCTGCTCATAACTTGTTGTATACGGATGAAGATGTGGTCGGCTTTGATAGTAATTTTAAAGTGACCCCTCCACTTCGCACCAAGAAAGATATAAAAGCACTTTTAAAGGGTTTGAAAGAGGGAACGATAGACGCTATCGTTTCACAACATACACCACATGAAGTGGAATATAAGAATGTGGAATTTCATATTGCAAAAGAAGGTATGATAGGTTTACAGACAACCTTACCCTTTTTAGTAGAGACAGGGCTAACTGCTGAAGATATAGTCCGATATCTAGTGGTACAACCTAGGCAAATCGTTGGGAAAGATATCCCGACACTGGAAGAAGGAAGCGAAGCAAACTTGGTGTTATTTGATATGAAAGAAAAATGGACATTAGATACCAGTACGAATAAATCAAAATCGGAAAATAGCCCTGTTTTTGGGCAGGAATTAACAGGGAAAGCGAAAATAGTAATTAACCATAATCAGTTCATCGAAATTAAATAAGATATGGATGCAAAAATCAAAAAGGCGTTTGACGCCGGTATTCACGTATTTGCACAAACAGAAGGTGTAGAAGCAGGAGAGTTTTCAGTAGCGTTGCAAAAAGCTTTTGACAAAGATGCACCCTTTATAGAAAAAGTACAGATTCTTGACGAAGTCTTTGATGATTATCAACGCTTTGAAGAGCTTCGAGAGATTTACTTCGATTTATTGATGGTAAATTTCTTTGCAGAAGACGTGCAGAAATTGGAAGAAGATTATTTGGATTCGCCGGAATGGGAAGCCATTGAAGAAGAAACAATCCATAGGGGAACTGAGTTGTTGAATATTTTTCTTTATTTACAGGAATGCGAGGATGCAGATATTGAACCTTCTTTAGAGGATTATCTCAAAGAATTTTTACTGGTAGAAGAAGATGAATTCCAAGATGAATATGCTATTTATGAAAAAGTGATCGCTAACCAGATTTTGGTAGATAGCACCTTCGCTGAAATAAATAAAGTAGCGGCGACACTATCTCCACAGGACGAGCTGAAGGAATTGTTTTATCCGATAGTGTCTTTCTTTAATGAGCCATATCCGGAAGAGGAACAAATAACCGAGTATCTCGATGTTTCTGAGAATAAGCCGTTGGATGGCGCCATATACCAGATTATTGTAAACTTTAATAAATAAATTATGAATCACGATTTTAACTCAACTTTTCCTGTGGAAGAGGTGAAAAAAGAAGGCGTCAAATACGGGGTTTATCTAGGCGTTATTTCGCTAGTGATAAGCATTATATCCATGTATGTGCTCGTAAACAGCTCGGATTTCAAAATAAGTTCGATGGTGACAGGAGGTATTTCTTTTGTACTTATGATTGCTTTATCTGCTTACTTTGCCGTGCTCCTGCGGAGAGTGGCAGGAGGGTTTTGGAACTTTAGCCAAGCGTTGAAAGGAATTTTTATCATGCTCGCTATTACGGTCATTATTTCTACAATAGGGGGGGCGTTGTTTAATTTGGTTAATCCCGAACCGCAACAGATTGTTTTTGATAAAACGATCAACTTGACCATTGAAACTATGGAAAGTATCGGAGCGGATGATGACCTTATTGATAAACAGGTGGCTGATTTAGAAAAGCAAAGGGACGAGTTACGGAAATTTTCTATTGGACAAAATCTTAAGGGGTTAGGCGTAGCCTTGATCATGTATTTCATTTTTGCTTTGATCCTTGCTGCTATCCTAAAACGTGAAAGACCTGCTTTTTTACCTGTACAGAACGATTGGAATCAAGAGAGTGATGCAGGGCATCGCAAGCCAGAGCAGGACTAATATGGATATATCGGTTGTTGTTCCTTTATATAATGAGGCGGAATCTTTACCTGAATTAACAGATTGGATTCGCCGGGTGATGAACGAACACGGGTTTTCCTATGAAATTATTTTAGTGGATGATGGAAGTAACGATACGTCGTGGAAAGTCATCGAGGGGCTAAAGCTTCACCACGAACAGATTGTAGGTGTTAAATTTCGACGTAATTATGGTAAATCTGCTGCGTTAAATATAGGTTTCGACGCCGCACAAGGAGATGTAGTGGTTACTATGGATGCGGACTTACAGGACAGCCCGGATGAGATACCGGAACTGTATGACCGTATAACGAACCGTGGTGCTGATCTAGTTTCTGGTTGGAAACAAAAACGTTACGACCCGCTGACCAAAACGATTCCTACAAAACTGTTTAATTCCGTAACACGTAAGATGTCGGGAATACACAATTTACATGATTTTAATTGTGGATTGAAGGCCTATCGTCGAGACGTGGTGAAAAGTGTTGAAGTCTATGGAGAAATGCACCGTTATATACCGGTTTTGGCAAAATGGGCAGGGTTTACGAATATACAAGAACAGATTGTAAAGCATTATCCTCGTAAATATGGAACGACAAAGTTTGGCCCGGGGCGTTTTGTTAAAGGCTTTTTGGATTTACTTTCTATTTTTTTTGTAGGAAAATTTGGTAAACGTCCGATGCACTTTTTTGGAACTATCGGCGTGTTGAGTTTCCTGGTTGGATTTTTTATCACCTGTTATTTAATATTTGAAAAGCTGAGAAGTATTGCCGAAGGTACCGTATACCGCAATATAACAGACCAACCGTTGTTTTATCTCTCTCTTGTCGCTATTTTGATCGGGACACAATTATTTTTGACAGGTTTTATTGCTGAACTTGTATCCCGTAGTTCTCTGGAACGAAATCAATATCATATCGAAAAAGAAATTTAGTGTATGTTTTTATCGATTGTGATTCCCTTGTATAACCGACCACAGGAAATTGGTGAGCTTTTGGAGTCACTAACGCAACAACGATATGCGCCTTTTGAGGTTATCGTAGTGGAGGACGGTTCGTCTAAACCCGCCAAACATATAGTAGAAAGTTATCAAGACAGACTAGACATTCATTATTATGAAAAGAAAAATGAAGGGCAGGGGTTTGCACGCAATTATGGATTCTTGAAGGCAAAAGGAGATTATTTTATCGTTTTTGATTCGGACATTATCGTACCTGCGGATTACTTGCAACGCGTAGTTGGTGCTATACAACGTGATGGTTGGGATGCCTTTGGAGGGCCAGATGCTGCTCACTCTTCCTTTACCGATATTCAAAAAGCTATATCTTATTCGATGACCAGTCCATTTACAACGGGAGGAATCCGAGGAAGTAAAAAGCATGTTGGGCAGTTTCATCCGCGGAGTTTTAACATGGGGCTATCTAGAGAGGTTTATGAGCATACCGGAGGATTTAAATTATCCCGTCGTTCGGAGGACATTGAGTTGAGTATTCGAATGATTCAGCGAGGCTTTAAGGTAGGATTGATTCCCGAAGCTTTCGTATATCATAAACGCAGAGCTACATTTGAGCAGTTTTTTAAACAAACCCAAGGTTTCGGGAAAGGACGTATCGATATTTATAAGCTTTTTCCGCAAGAACTGAAGATAGTACACGTACTCCCGGCTTTTTTTGTTGTAGGATTGGTTTGCCTGTTATTTTGTAATCTGATTACCTGGGCCAGAAGGGGGCAAATTCCAATGTTGACCCTGTTATGTAATATCGGTAATGTACTATTTTTAATCTACACCTGTTTATTGTTTTTGCATGCCTGGATCTGTACGAAACGTATAACTGTAGCTGGATTGGCCGTAATGGCAGCTTATACACAGCTGATAGCCTACGGTTTAGGTTTCATCGGTAATTGTATGGATCGGGTGGTGTGGAAAAAATAGGACGCAACCCTATCCGATAATAAGATAAAGTTTTTTAATTTGCTTAAAATTTAAAATTGTGCTAGCATTTACTCAACATAATTTAGGAAAATTAGAGGATCTTTTTGCTACATTGGGCTACCGAGTGCGATATGAAAAAGGTTCCTTTCGTACGGGAGCATGTGTACTCCAGGATACGCGGGTTATTGTGGTTAACCGGTTTTCGAATTTAGAAATCCGAATTCAGTCATTAGTCCAATTATTGTGTAATATGGAAGTGGAAGTTGCACGATTAGATGAGAAGAAAACGGCATTTTATAAAATGATCAAGAAAGAAGAGGCGGCACTTTGAAGGTAACTTTTTTAGGTACGGGAACTTCACAAGGCGTACCTGTTATTGCTTGCCAATGTGCGGTATGCCGGTCGACCGACACACGAGATAAGCGCTTGCGCACATCTATTATGATTCGATGTGACGATGATACAAATATGGTCGTTGACACCGGTCCGGATTTTCGTTATCAGATGTTGCGAGCGGGCGTACGGCGGTTGGATGCGGTTTTAGTGACGCATGCGCATAAAGACCATATTGCTGGTATGGATGACGTTCGCGCATTTAATTATCAACAACAGCAATCCATCCCTGTATACGGAACTGTCGTCACACATGAGTCGCTTAAACGTGAATTTTATTACGCGTTTGGCGAACAAAAATATCCAGGTGTACCGCGACTAGAGCTTCGACCCATTGTGGCCGGAGAAACTTTTCGTGTAGGAACACAAAGTATTATACCGATCGAAGTGATGCATTATCAGATGCCCGTAATGGGGTTTCGCGTAGGAAATTTTGCCTATATTACGGATGCTAAAACGGTGTCAGACGAGTCGAAAGCGCTCTTGAAAGGTGTACATACGTTAGTTGTAAACGCATTACAAGAAGAACCACACATATCTCATTTCACCAAAGAAGAAGCGATCGCATTTGCCGAGGATATCCAAGCTACGACTACCTATCTGACGCATATCAGCCACCGATTTGGAAAACACGAAGATATCGAAAAAATGCTTCCCGAGGGTGTTTACGTGGCGTACGACGGTCTTGTTATTGATACTCAATAGGATAACACGACAATATTCAAAACTTTTCTTATCCTTCCCTGTTTTATTATAGAAATAGTATTCATTTAATCTCTATATGTCATGGGAAACATTCTTTATTTAATCGCAGTTATTTTGGTTATTATTTGGGCTGTTAGCTTTTTTGGTGGATATGCTTCAGGGGGTATTATCCATATCCTGTTAGTGATTGCCATTATAGCGATTCTCTTACGTTTGATACGAGGAGCTGCTTAATAATTCGTTAATGATTTAAATAGAGTTGGGCTATGGAAATGTCTTCCGGAAAGGTTATCTTAATATTTCGATAATCACCTAGGATAAGATGTATACTGTAGCCCAATTTTTCTACTACGGAAGCATCGTCTGTAAAAGTTGATAATTCGTCTTGTTGGAACGCTTTATGTAGAATATCTCCCTGAAACGTCTGAGGCGTTTGTACAACCCATACTTTCTCTCTATCCCACGCTTTATTTTCTTCTATGCTTCCATGTCGAATAGAATTTGTACTCGGTACTGCCGCTACCGTAGCGGTATGAACGATAGTTTGTTCAAAACAGAGATCTATCATTTCCGATGTGATGAGCGGTCGGGCGGCATCGTGAATGGCAATGAGTGTATTGTCTAGAAATTGTTGCTGTCTTTCTGCAATATAGTTTATCCCATTTCGGACACTTTGAAAGCGCGTTTCTCCACCCGCAATGACCGTATGTGGAACCTTGAAGCCGTACTTTTCGCACAACTCATTCCAAAAGGAAAACATATTGGCATGCAATATCAATATCAATTGGAGCTTACGCTCGGTATCGGCAAACCTTTCCAGCGTATGCATAACTATCGGCTTTCCGTTAAGGAGTAGGAATTGCTTTGGTAACTCACTTTTCATTCGGTTCCCCGACCCTCCTGCGACAATAATGGCGTATCTGTTTTGCATGTTGTTTAAAATTAAAATTTTATGTTCTTTTTTTTCCTCAAAAAAGAACCAAATGTACTATCCCCTCCTTAACCTCTGAATGCCACATGTAAAATTTTGAAATATGTAAAAATACGATGTATGCAATATCCCTCTATTCAAAATTTTAAAGTGGCGAGTTTTTTCTCCCTTTTTTGCGGACAAAAAAGGGAAATTAATGCAACTGACTTCCTTTCTCCGTATCGTTTATCACAGTAATAGCTCGCGGAATACGTTCTTTCAGTTCTTCTACATGAGAGATTATACCAACGATACGGTTATCTCTATTCAGGTATTGCAATGTTTCAAATACTGTATTCATACTTTCGGGATCTTGTGTGCCAAAACCTTCGTCGATAAAGAAGAAATTCTTGTCTGCTTTGTTCATAGATTGAATATTTTCCGCCAACGCAAGAGCGAGACAGAGCGCAGCCTGAAATGTTTGTCCTCCCGAAAGTGTTTTTACCGAGCGTCTAAAGCCGTTGTGCAAGAAATCTATTACCTCAAATTCATTGTTTTCATTGATGGTGAGGCTTAAGTTATTTTTTGTTAAGCGGTGAAAACGTTGATTGGCTATTTCACACAACCGTTGTAAATGTATGCTGGACACATAGTTGACAAAACCAGAGCCTCGGAAAAGATTTTCCAAAGTCGTCAAATTGCTTTTTCGAAGCGTCAGTTTCTCGTATTGCTCCAGTAATTTTTCCTTTTTCTCGAACTCCACGCGTAAGCGGGCATATTCTTTTTCCAAAGCTCCGGTTACACGAATCTGTAATTCCAATTCCTCCCGCTTTAACGTGTAGAGCGTTGTCTTCTCTTGATAAGTTGATTCATCGTAAGTATCATTAGTTATACGTCTTTCCAAATCTGCAATATGACGTAAGAGAATTTGCAGGTTTAGATTAAATTCCTGTATAGTTTTGCGGTTACGATCTACATCGATATTCTTTTGCAAGATATGCTGTACCTGAATAATATCGCTGTAACCATGCTCTTTTAGTAATATGGAGATTTCTGTCTGTTTACTGTTAAGTTGTTGATAGAGTTGTTGAAATTGTTCTTTTGCTGCGGTGCGCTCTCCGTTGATGTGTGCAAAATCGGTTCTTAAGATTTGAATAGATTCAGATAACCTTTTATGTTCTTCTTCTAGCAATTTAATCTTATTTTCGGTTTCCTGTTTTATATTTATAAGGGCTGTTTCGTCATGTTGCTCAAAATCATCTATGTTTAATTGTTTGATCTGTAATTTGTTTTGTTGATTAAGTTGATCTAGTACAACAAGATTTTGCTCAAACTCTGCTAGGGAGTTTTTATATTTTTCTATTTTTGATTGGCAGGTTTGCCACTGCATACGCAGGTTTTTCAAGGTAGTTTCACCTGATTTGATATGGGTCTCTGTGAGGTAGTTCTTATCTTTATAAGCGAGAAAGGCTGTCTTCTCTGTGGGAGAAAACGATTCCCATCGGAACTGTTCATGTTGGATTCTAAGTTTTTCTTCCAGTTTTTCCAGGTTAGATTCTAGTTGTGCTAATTGTATATTCTTGTCCCGCCATCGAGTGGATGCAGCCGTTAATGCTTGATGGTTCGCTTTAAGTTGTTGTAAACGCTGCTTTATTTCCGTTTGCTTACCGAGTACTTCCTGTATTGTTACCGCCACATTATGGCTCATCATAGGATATGGATGATCTAATGCGCCACATAATGGGCAAGGTTGTCCATCCGCTAGGTTGTCGGCGAACTCCGATAACTTCGCTTGCACTTTCAAATGGGTTTCTTCTTGTTGCAGTGAAGTAAGCTCGATGTTTAGATCCGTTTCCTGCTGCTGTAAGGCAGGTTCCCAATTGTCAATTGTTATGGACTGTTCTTCAAAATATTTTGTTGTTTGTGCTATCTCGTTCTGTAGTTGTTGTATTTGTGTTTTCAGTTCGTTGATACTACTATGGGTATTGTCGCTTGTTTGATACCAAGCCTCGAGTGCCAATAATACGGAAGTATCAACACGTGTGTTTTTGAGTTCATCTAATCGCTTTTCCTCATTTTCTATCGATGCCGAAAGTTTTTTCTCATCTTCTTGAGCATCTATTAGATAAGGCTTTCCATCTTGTAGACGTTTATGGAGTGCTTCTTGTTGTTTTTTATTTTGAAGTATGCCGGTAAGCAGCTTTAAATCTTCGCTTTGTGTTTTAAATAAGTCCAGCTGTTGATAATCCGGGGCTATCTTTGCCCATTCAGCTTCCTCTTTTTCTAAACGATTTAAAATTTCACCCTTACGTGTAGTCAGTTGTTCAATTTTATATGTGAGCTGTTCTTTTTCCTTGTTTAAGCGATGTGTTGTATTTAGGATTTCCTTAAAAGCCAATTGGGTAGATTCATACGTCTGCAAGTCTTTTTCCAACTGCGTAATTCGAGGCTGTTCCAACAGGTATTCCTGCACTTCAATCTTTTTCTGTGCCAACTCTTCGCGGGTTTTTTTGCTTTCCATGAGCCGGCTGACCTCTTTTTCCAGCGACACGGTTTCCTCTTTTACTAAGGTTAGATGGTGTTGTGCGGTTTCGAGCTCTTGTTGCTTGTTTCCCAATATTTCTGTAGTGACGGCATCGAAACCGGAAAGTGCACCGTTTAACTGTTCCAGTTTACTGTTGTTTTGCCGTTGTAGTGTCGCCACTTTAGGGCCTAAATCAAAACGATCAAGATTGAAAATATCTTTCATCATCTCCGATCTATCCTTACCTCGCAACTCAAGAAACTCCTTAAATTGTCCCTGTGGGATAATAATGGTGCGTCGGAAATTGGGGTAAGTGAGTTGTGTGACGGCTGTTCCATCGTTCGAATCTAATGGAACCCACGTATCATATTTCCACTCGTAAGCATAGCGTTCCAATGACGTGGTGTCTTCAAACTTTTTTCTCCGTTTCCACTGTGCTGTGAATCGGAATTTTCGCCCTTCGTAATTTAGAAATTCGAATACGATGTTGGCAACATCCGATCGGAGGTTGAGCATATTATAGGCTCTTTTTTCTTGTTTGTTGAGTCTTTCGGTTTCTCCATATAAAGCAAAGCTAATTGCTTCAAGGATGCTGGATTTGCCCGAGCCCACTTTTCCAAAAATGCCAAATAGGCCGGCTTCGGTTAAATGGGTAAAATCAATTTCTTGTTTATCTTGATAAGAATATAGTCCTTCTATACTTAAATAAAGTGGTAACATGCTTAATCCTCCGTTTCCGTTTCACTGTTAATAACCTCATTTAATAAGCCCATCAGCTCTAGATTAGGTTCTTGTCCGAGTCGATGCAGAAAGTAATCCTTAAAAAGCGCATCAATATTTTGGTCAAGATTGATGGGGTGAATCTGAGTAGAATCAGATGCTGTCTGTTGTACAATGGGAATAATGTGGATAATGCCGTCATGTGCTTCATGTATTCGCTTCATATTGGCAGAGCTGAGAAAAGTGTCGCTTACCAATGTCAGCTCGACCAACGTATCCGGGTTTTTATTTAACCATAATACGGCTTCATCAATATCTTCAAAGCGTTTGCGATACAGCTTCCTTCCCGCCGAAAGTGGAATAAATCGATATTTTGCGGGAAGTTCAGGAATCGCCTCTACGATTACGGTACCTTTTTCCTGTCCTGCCTCTGAAAAAGAGTATGCGAGTGGACTACTTGGATAAACCACTGGACGTTGATGGTCTCCGATATCTTGAAATCGATGGAGATGTCCCAAGGCGGTGTATTGAATTTGTGGAGGGATAGCGTCGGAATATACAAGATCAGCGTGTCCAACTTTAAGGGGTTTTTCTCCCTCGGGTTCTTCGAGTATTTCTCCGCCACGTTGTAACATATACAAGTGGGTCGTTAACAGGTTCACGCCTTGATTGTCACAATGCGTATTCCCGATGTCAAGCCAATGCTGTTTTAAAACTTCATTTAAGTGTTGTGCTTTATTGTCCAACCCTAGGAACTGCTTTAATCGAAGTTCATTGGCAAATGGGGTATGAATAATACGCAATGGATAGCTGTATTGAGGTAGGGATATTTCCAAAAACCCTGCAGTTACCTTACTAATAGAGAAACCATTCTTGATATGAAATGGTCGAATAGTTGCTTGGGGGTAGCCGATAAAGATGATTCCACATTCACGTGCCAGTATATCAGGCGCATCGATGCGGTCTGCGCTGTCGTGATTTCCGGCTATGGCGATGACAGGTCGTTGTCCTTCGTGGCTTAACTTTCGCAATGTTTTGTAAAGTAATTCGACGGCTTCGACAGGTGGATTAAAGGTGTCGAAAAGATCGCCCGCCACGATGACAGCATCTACACCTTCCGCATCGGCTATTTCACATATTTCAGTTAATACTGCACGTTGCTCTTCCAATCTCGAAAAATAATCCAACCGCTTACCTAAGTGCCAATCGCTCGTATGTAATATCCTCATGAATATATTTTTTATCTATTCTGCATTTTGGAGATTAAAATTAATGAAATTAATGCCAGAATCTGTTAAGAAGTGTGAACTTCCTCTTATTTCTTGTCAGAATGCCCTAAGTCTTTATTCGGATTGACTACATCGCGAACCAATTGTTTTAGCTCCTTAATTTCCGGAAATCGTCCCTCAGTTTTCCGATCAAAAAGAACTTCTCCATCAATTGTTACAGAAAAACGACCGCTTATTTCACTTGGCACTAACGTGACACCATAAAGGTCATCTACAAATGTAGTTAATATTTCTTGCGCGATATAGGCAGAGCGCAGCAACCATCCGCATTTTGGACAGTATAAAATGGTGATCGTGGGTTTCATATTTATGCAGATTATTTTGTTTGAAAATAAATATATATTTTTTCTTGTATATATACCGAGTTATCTATAAATTAGTAATTCATAATTCAGGCCGCTAGAGCATGGCGGTAAGTTATAATTGGTTTTACGAAGGTTTCTACTCGCCCGGGTAGAAACCTTTATTTTTAGTCAATTATTTTTGTTAGTTTTACGGCTACTTTTTGTTAATGCTTGTCAAAAAAATTAGGAGAAAATTTTGGATTATTTAGCAGGATTAAACCCTTCGCAACGGGCAGCTGTGGAGCAGACGGAAGGACCAGTGATGATTGTTGCCGGTGCAGGTTCGGGTAAGACCAGAGTTATCACTTATCGGGTAGCGCATTTGATTCGGAAGGGAGTAGACCCTTTCAATATACTCGTGCTCACTTTTACCAATAAAGCTGCAAAGGAGATGCGCGAGCGTATTATGCGTGTTGTGGGGCAGGAGGCAAAGAATATATGGATGGGAACTTTTCACTCTGTTTTTGCCCGCATTCTTCGTGTAGAAGCAGAACTTATCGGCTATCCTAAGAATTTTACAATATATGATACGGATGATACCAAAAGTCTGATTCGCGCGATTCTAAAAGAGATGAACCTCGATGATAAGCTATACAATGCCAATCACGTATACGGACGTATTTCTTCGGCTAAGAATAATCTAATATCACCACAAGAATACAACAAGAACGATGCAATTATGGCCGAAGACATAGCGAACGGGCGTCCACAAATGGGTCAGATTTATATGACCTATGCGCAACGTTGTTATCGGGCAGGAGCGATGGATTTTGATGACCTTTTGTTTAAAACAAATGTACTGCTGAATAAATATCCAGAGGTGTTGCATAAATACCAGCATCAATTTAGATACTTGATGGTGGATGAGTATCAAGATACGAATTTTTCTCAGTATCTTATTGTAAAAAGATTAGCTGCGGTCAATGAAAATATTTGTGTGGTAGGAGATGACGCGCAGAGTATCTATGCTTTTCGGGGTGCGAATATCCAAAATATCCTAAATTTTCAAAAGGACTATCCAGACGTTCAGGTTTTTAAACTTGAGCAGAACTATCGTTCTACAAAAATGATCGTAAACGCAGCAAACAGCGTAATTGAGAAGAACCAAAATCAGTTGGAAAAGAATGTTTTTTCAGAAAATGAGGATGGGGAAAAAATAAAGGTTGCCCGTGCGTTTTCTGATAATGAAGAAGGGAAAATTGTGGCGGAAGCCATTACGCAGGAACGCGCATTAAAAAATCTGCGATATAAGGACTTTGCTATTCTGTACCGAACAAATGCACAATCCCGTGCGATGGAGGAGGCACTGCGAAAAATCAATGTGCCTTATAAACTATATGGTGGTACATCTTTCTATCAACGTAAAGAAATTAAAGATCTGATAGCATATTTCCGTTTGACGTTCAACCCGAACGACGAGGAAGCTTTAAAGCGGGTCATCAACTATCCGCGTAGAGGGATAGGGGATACGACTTTAGAGAAAGTTTTAGTAGCTGCCGATCAGCAACAATATCGATTGTGGGATGTGGTCGTCAATGCACAAATGTTTCTCGATGGACGAAGTGCGAACGCGGTAGGTAATTTTGGTCTGATGATTCAGAGTTTCCAAGCGGTGGCCAAAACCAATTCAGCGTTTGATACGGCGATGCATATTGCGCAACATTCTGGTATATTGAAAGACCTCTATGAAGATAAATCAGTGGAAGGGCTTAGTCGTTATGAAAATATCCAAGAACTGTTGAACGGTATCAAGGAGTTTGCTGAACGTGAAGATATTGAAGAGAAAGGTTTAGACGTGTTTATGCAGGATATAGCCCTATTAACCAACGACGATAACG
Organism: Sphingobacterium arenae; assembly: GCF_014692505.1. Taxonomy (GTDB): domain Bacteria; phylum Bacteroidota; class Bacteroidia; order Sphingobacteriales; family Sphingobacteriaceae; genus Sphingobacterium; species Sphingobacterium arenae. The sequence continues at coordinate 319,383 of NZ_JACNYK010000003.1, forward strand.
ACAAAGATCCCAATGCAGATACGGTTTCGTTAATGACGATACATGCTTCAAAAGGTTTGGAATTTCCGGTGGTGTTCATTGTAGGGCTGGAAGAAAACCTGTTTCCTTCGCAGCTTTCTCTCAATTCCCGTTCAGAGTTGGAGGAAGAGAGACGTCTTTTCTACGTTGCGGTGACACGCGCGGAGAAAAAACTGCACTTATCTTATGCCACGTCTCGTTACCGATGGGGAACGCTGAATAACTGCGAGCCTAGCCGTTTTTTGGATGAACTCAATCCAGCTTGTTTGGAGCTTGATTTTAAATCACGGAGTAGCACGATGGAAGCTGCAGGTAGTTTTCAGTCGGAGCGGATGGCCTGGACGCAGAAAGACACGGAATCATTTTCCAAGCCAAAGCCAAAAGTGATCAAAACAACCTCGATATTGCCAAAGGCGCATATGCCGACGCCGGGCTTTGCACCATCAGATACATCGGCATTGCAAGTAGGGATGGAAGTAGAGCATGAGCGGTTCGGATTTGGAAAAGTAGTGAATCTTGAAGGTAACCGGCCGGATATAAAAGCAACTATTTTCTTTAAAGAGTTGGGACAGAAACAATTGTTGCTTAAATTTGCAAAACTTAGAATAGTACAATAAACAAGATAAAACAATAAACTACGCTTATGTAACGTTTTCTAAGCGTAAAACTACACTTTATGGATTTCGACTACAACAGTACACGGTCAAAATTAATTTTGGCAGAATATGGAAGAAATGTGCAAAATATGGTAGACTATATTTGCACACTCCCTACGAAAGAAGAGAGAAACCGATACGCGCAGACCGTGATCGACATGATGGGCGTGTTGAATCCGCATCTACGTGATGTTTCGGATTTTAAACATAAGTTATGGGACCATTTACATATCATCTCTGATTTTAAGATTGATGTAGATTCTCCATATCCTATTCCGTCTCGAGATGCTATCCACAAGAAGCCGGATCTATTGGATTATCCGCAGCACACTATCCGCTATAAACATTATGGACATACCGTCGAGCGGATGATCGAGAAGGCGTTATCTACATCTGCTCCGGAAAATAGAGAGCGTATGGCTTTATCTATTGCTAATTTTATGAAAATGGCCTATATGACCTGGAATAAGGATACTGTGCAGGACGAACATATAATCCAAAATTTAGCTGAACTTTCTAACGGACAATTGACATTGCCTGCCGATACCGTATTGACCAAACTTGATTTTAAAACACCGCCTCCAGGTAGTCGGACAAAAAGTGGAGCTACTACTAATAATAACAACAACCAAAAAAATAATCAGAAAAGTAGTGGGAAAAAAAATATGGTCAAGAAAAAAAACGGACCTAAAAAGGTTTCGTATAGAAGATAAGTAGTTTTGACTGTTTGCATAAGAGGGCAATTGTATAGCGAAAATCGTTAATCAGTTGCTCTTTGTTTTTTTATATTAGATAAACACTATAATAAAGTATGAGCGCATTTGAAATAATCGGTGGAAAGAAATTAAAAGGAGAGATTATTCCTCAGGGAGCAAAAAACGAAGCATTACAGATATTATCTGCTGTATTACTTACGGAAGAAAAAGTGGTTGTAAGCAATATTCCCGATATCAAGGACGTAAATAAGTTGATTGACCTTTTGATAGCATTGGGTGTTTCTGTTGAACGGATCAATAAAGATACTTATTCATTTGAAGCAAAAAATATTGATATTGATTATTTTCAGTCGGAAGAATTTAAGCATAAAGGAGGGGGGTTGCGCGGTTCTATTATGATTGTGGGCCCTCTGCTTGCCCGTTTCGGAAAGGCAGCCATTCCGAAACCTGGGGGAGATAAAATAGGTCGGCGTAGATTAGATACGCATTTTTTGGGATTTGAGAAATTAGGTGCGAAATTTGTCTACGATGCCGAGAAGAGCTTCTTTAATGTGGATGCGTCGGAATTAAAAGGAGCGTATATCTTGATGGATGAAGCTTCGGTAACCGGTACGGCAAACATCGTGATGGCAGCTGTTTTGGCGAAGGGAGTTACAACCGTCTATAACGCTGCTTGCGAGCCTTATTTGCAACAGCTATGTAAAATGCTAAACCGTATGGGAGCTAAGATATCGGGTATCGGGTCAAATCTATTGACGATAGAAGGGGTTGATCGCTTGCAAGGAACAAGCCATCGTATGTTGCCGGATATGATTGAAATCGGATCTTTTATTGGTTTGGCAGCGATGACCGGATCGGAAATCACAATTAAAGATGTTTGCTTTTCAGAACTGGGAATTATCCCTACCGTATTTGCGAAGTTGGGAATACAATTTGAATTGCGCAATGACGATATTTTTATTCCGGCACAAGACTCTTATGAAATCGAAACCTTTATTGATGGCTCTATATTGACAGTTTCGGATGCACCGTGGCCAGGCTTCACGCCCGATCTATTGAGTATTGTCTTAGTGACGGCTATCCAGGCAAAAGGAAATGTATTGATTCATCAAAAGATGTTTGAAAGTCGTTTGTTCTTTGTGGATAAACTAATTGATATGGGTGCACAGATTATTCTTTGTGATCCGCACCGCGCAACAGTCATTGGGTTGAATAAACAAGTTAAATTAAGAGGTATTGAAATGACTTCGCCGGATATTCGAGCGGGCGTTTCTCTCTTGATTGCTGCGCTATCGGCACAAGGAAGATCTACCATCTATAATATTGATCAGATAGAGCGTGGCTACCAAGATATTGAAGAGAGATTACGAGCTTTGGGAGCTGATATTCGACGAATAGAGGAGGTGCCTCATTTATAAATTGATGGTGTAAAAATATTTTATCAGCTTTTAACCTTTTTGAAAAATGTCCAGGTGTTTCCAGATACCTGGACATTTTGTTTTATATTACAGCAATCGGAAAGGTTATTTTTTTGTTATTTTATCTATTTTGTTGTGGTGTTTTTGTTTTTAATATTTTTTGTGTTGTTTTTCGTGGTTATTTTGTTGTTGTTTTGTTATTTTGTTGTTTTTTTTATTAAAAATTATATGTTTTTTAAAAATTATATGATTATTTTATTGTTTTTTCATATTATTGTGTCGTAAAAACATAAAGAACATGTCTATATATCAGAAAAAATCATTTTTACCATTCTTATTGATGGTTGTTTTGGTGGTTATTGCGTTTTTTAACCCCGCTTTACCGACGGGATCGGTCGAGTATGAATACAGTTCCGCAGATGTCGCGTGGATGTTGACGTCAACAGCATTGGTTTTAATTATGACTCCTGGTCTGGCCTATTTTTATGGTGGAATGGTGAAAAAAAGAAATGTCATTTCTACTATGCTCCAAAGTTTTATATGCATGGCAGTCGTAGCTGTTATATGGTTTGCATTTGGGTTCAGTTTAGTGTTTGGTGACTCCCTTGGCGGAATTATCGGAAATCCTATGACATTCTTTATGTTTAATGGTGTTTTAGATCATCAGCCTTGGGATGGAGCTCCTACCGTACCATTCGTACTATTTGCTATGTTTCAACTCAAGTTTGCCATTATTACACCGGCGCTTATTACAGGAGCTTTCGCAGAACGTATTCGTTTTACCTCTTATATTCTTTTTATCTGTTTATTCTTTATTTTTATATATGCACCGTTGGCACACGCCACTTGGCATCCAGACGGTGTTTTACTCCAAATGGGTGTTTTAGACTTTGCAGGAGGAACAGTAGTACATATGTCTGCCGGATTAACGGCTCTCGCGTCCGCTATCTACTTAAAGCAGGGCAAAACGGCTAAAGAGCACACACCAGCTAGAATAACTTACGTACTTTTAGGTACGGGGCTATTATGGTTTGGCTGGTTTGGTTTTAATGCGGGTTCAGCGTTCGCTGCGGATGCTCTGGCGGCAACTGCGATGGCTACGACAACGGCAGCATCTGGAGCGGCAGCTATTATGTATATCTTGTTTGACGCTGCAAGAGGCATTAAACCTTCGGCTATGGGTACTTGTATTGGGGTCGTCGTTGGTTTGGTGGCCATCACACCGGCTGCTGGATTTGTAAGTATTCCACATTCCATTGTTATTGGGGCAGTAGCTGCTATTATAAGCCGATTATTGATCGATTGGCGTACAAAATCAAATATAGATGATACGTTAGATGTATTCCCTAGTCACGGTGTTGGGGGAATGGTCGGTATGTTATTAACAGGTGTGTTTGCACATTCTGCTATCAATGGGGCAGTTGAGGCAAATGGTCTATATTATGGAGAGACGGATCTGTTTTTCGCGCATCTTATCGGTCTTATCGGAGCCTCCGTATTTATTCTCGTGGTCGCATTCATTCTTCTAAAAGTAACAGATATGATAACACCATTGCGTGTCAGTGATCAAGAAGAAGAAGAAGGTCTGGATTTGTCGCAGCATGGCGAAAGACTTTCATACGACGCTAATAACTAATGGATATAAAGAAGCGATCAATAACTAAACAATAGGAATAGCCGATTTTATCGGCTTTTCTTTTTTAGTGTATGATTTTTACCACCAATATCTCCTTTAAAAAATTTATATTTGCCAATTAGAATATTGGATAAAGACCTGTATGAAGCATATACGTAATTTTTGTATTATCGCACATATCGACCACGGGAAAAGCACATTGGCAGACCGTCTGTTGGAGTTTACGAACACCATTTCGCAACGGGAAGCGCAAGCGCAACTGTTGGACAGTATGGATTTAGAGCGTGAACGTGGGATAACGATTAAATCGCATGCCATTCAAATGGAATACACCAAAGATGGCGAGCAATATATTTTGAACTTGATCGATACGCCGGGACACGTTGACTTTTCTTATGAGGTATCGCGTTCGATAGCAGCATGTGAGGGGGCGTTGTTAATTGTGGATGCTTCTCAAGGTATTCAGGCGCAAACTATATCGAATCTATATCTCGCATTGGAGCACGATTTGGAAATCATTCCCGTACTTAATAAAATGGATTTGCCCGGGGCAATGCCGGAAGAAGTCAAAGACCAGATTATCGAATTGATCGGAGGTAAGCGTGAAGAAATTATACCGGCTTCTGGTAAAACCGGAATGGGCGTGCCTGATATTTTAAGTGCCATTGTGGAACGCGTCCCACCGCCGGTTGGTGATCCGCAAGCTCCTTTACAAGCTTTAATTTTTGACTCTGTCTTTAACTCTTTTAGAGGAATTATGGCTTACTTTAAAGTTGAAAATGGAGAAATTCGAAAAGGAGACCGAGTAAAATTTGTGGCGACAGGGAAGGAATATTTTGCGGATGAAATCGGTACACTTAAACTTAATCAGGTCGCTAAGGATGTTGTCAAAACAGGTGACGTAGGCTATATTATCTCTGGTATTAAAGAGGCACGTGAGGTGAAAGTGGGGGATACCATTACGCATCGTGATAGGCCTTGTATAACAGCAATCAAAGGCTTTGAAGAGGTTAAACCGATGGTTTTTGCCGGTATTTATCCGGTGGATACGGAAGATTATGAAGAGCTTCGTGAATCTATGCACCGTTTGCAATTGAATGATGCTTCGCTGGTTTTTGAACCGGAATCTTCCGCGGCCTTGGGATTCGGTTTCCGATGTGGCTTTTTGGGAATGCTTCACATGGAGATAATTCAGGAACGTTTAGAACGGGAATTTGACATGACCGTTATTACCACGGTACCAAACGTATCTTATCGAGCTTTTCTTACAAAAAACAAAGAGGAAGTCGTTGTACATAATCCATCGGATTTGCCCGATCCGAGTAAGCTGGATTTTATCGAAGAGCCTTATATTAAAGCGAATATTATTACTAAGGCCGACTTTGTCGGTCCGGTGATGTCTTTATGTATTCAAAAAAGAGGAACGATTATCAATCAATCCTATCTAACGTCTGACCGAGTAGAGCTGACTTTTGAAATGCCGATGGGCGAAATTGTTTTTGATTTTTATGATAAATTGAAAACAATTTCTAAGGGGTACGCCTCGTTTGATTATCACCAAATCGGATACCGTCAATCGGACTTAGTAAGATTGGATATTCGTCTGAACGACGAACCTGTGGATGCTCTATCCTCTCTTATCCATCGAAGTAACGCCTATGATTTTGGGAAAAGGATTTGTGAGAAATTAAAAGAGCTGTTACCGCGGCAGCAATTTGAAATACGTATACAAGCATCTATTGGTGCAAAAATTATTGCACGAGAAACCATTTCGGCTTTGCGAAAAGACGTAACTGCGAAATGCTACGGAGGTGATATCTCCCGAAAACGTAAATTATTGGAAAAACAGAAGAAAGGGAAAAAGAGAATGCGGCAAGTAGGAAATGTGGAAATTCCCCAATCTGCATTCATGGCTGTTTTAAAATTGGATTAGGGCGTATCGAATAACGAATACAAGATGAATATATTAGATGGAAAGCTGGTGTCAGCAAAAATTAAAGAAGATATAAAAAAAGAAGCCGCTGCATTTACGGCACAGTCCGGACGAAAGCCGCATTTGGTTGCGATTTTAGTCGGAAATGATGGCGGAAGTGAAACGTATGTGGCTAGTAAAATGCGCAATTGCGAGCTTGTAGGTTTTGAGTCGACAAATGTCCGTTATAATGTGGATGTTTCAGAGGAAGAGTTAATTGCAAAGATAAAGGAGATTAACAAAGATCCGAACATCGATGGACTGATTGTCCAACTGCCTTTGCCAAAGCATATTGATCCGGAAAAGATTACGGAGACGATCGATTATCGGAAAGATGTGGACGGTTTTCATCCTATTAATTTAGGACGGATGCAACGTAATCTGCCTTGTTTTATGCCGGCTACCCCCTATGGTATTATGCTCATGCTTGAATACTATAATATCGATACCGAAGGCAAGAAAGCTGTTGTGGTTGGTCGTAGTAACATTGTTGGGGGACCGATGAGTATACTATTGGCTCGTAATAGCCATCCCGGAAATTGCACCGTGACGTTAACCCATAGTCGAACAGTGAATTTAAAAGACGAGGTGCTTGCTGGCGACATTGTGATTGCAGCCATTGGTCGGAAGCATTTTGTTACTGCAGATATGGTGAAAGAAGGAGCAGTAGTGGTCGATGTAGGTATTAACCGAGAGGAATCTAAGGAGACAAAATCTGGTTTTAAACTTTACGGAGATGTAGATTTCGATGAGGTGTCTAAAAAATCATCTTGGATTACACCTGTTCCCGGGGGGGTGGGGCTGATGACTATCGTCGGTTTGTTGAAGAATACGCTAGAGGCGGCAAAAGGTACGATCTATCCTAAATAAGGTATCTCGTTTTTGGTATAGTAATTGTATATCAAGCTATAATTAACTCTGTTATAATTAAAAATTATTAAGATGAAAAAATTAATGTTAATAGCGGCTGTTGTAAGTACTATCGTTGTTGCGTCCTGCAATAATAGTCCTAAAGATACCGACAGCGACATGACGACAGGCGAGAAACTGGATCAGACACTGGAAAAACTGGAAGAGCATCAAGATCATGCGCATGCGAATCTGCAGGAGGAGTTAGCAAAAGCAGAAGAAAGAGTAAATAAAGCCAAGGCCGATTTGGATGACGCCATCGAGAGAGGAGATAAAGAAGCGGAAAAGAGCGCACGAAAAACATATGACGAGGCAAATACTTTATGGGAAAAAACGAAAGTAACGGCTCGTGAAGCGGGAGTGAAGGTACAAGAAGGCGCAGACAAAGCTGTAGACGCTACCAAAGATGCCGCTAAAGCTACCGGAAACGCATTAGATAGAGCATATGATAAAACGGTCGATGCTACCAAAAATGCGGCAGATGCTACAGGAAAAGCAATCGATAAGGCGATAGAAAAAACTGGAAAGAAAGCAAATGAGGTCGCGGATGACGCTGATAAGAAGTTAGAAGATTTAAAAAATCGCTAAAAGTTTGATATGACTACTAAGTGACGAGTAGATCCTATGATTAAAATATATCTTTAGGCCTCCCGAATTATTGGGAGGTTTTTTTATAAGCATTCTACACACTATATGGATATTGGAGTTAAAAAAGAGTTATTAAGACGTTGTTTTAAAAAGATTGAAGAAAGGTTAGGTGAAATTTCGATTGCTATTCAACAGGCACAGGAAGCGACAGAAAATGAAACGAAAAGCAGTGCTGGTGACAAATATGAAACCTCGCGTGAGATGTTACAACAAGATTTAAACCGTTTCCATATACAACTATCACAAGCGAGAAAAGATCATATTTTACTGCAGAAAATAGAGGTAGGAATTAAAAAAAACGTCGAAATTGGTGCTATAGTGACGACCGATTATTTAACCTACTTTATTGCCGTGAGTTTAGGGCAACAAGAGATTGGTGGAAAAAAGATTGTGGTGATTTCTCCTGCCTCACCCATAGGGAAGTTATTGGTGGGAGCTGCCACCGGTGAATATATTTCCTTGAATGGAACGAAGCAACTTATAACAGGAGTCTACTGAAGAATGGCGGCAATCACGCCATCATGGAAAACAATAGCGCCCTATTTGTTGTTCCACTAGTAAATTGCTGATCGCTTTGTTGAGTTTATAGAATTCTTGTAAGATAACGGTATGGATATGGCACTTCTGAATAAATATAAATCTCTTATTACTGCTGCCGAGAACTTGGTAACCGGAGGAGTTCAGTTCATGGAGCAAGACAGCATTTTAATTATTAAAGGAGCAGCTCCCAGTGCGGAAGTAAAAGATAAGTTGTGGGATATCTATAGCCAAATTGATCCTAATTTTATATCACGGGAAGTGTCACTAGATATAGAAGTTTTGGCTACTGTAAAAGGTTGTAAAGCATACATGATCGTAGAAGAACCTATCCTAAATATTCACAAAGGGCCTGGAGTAGAGTCGCCTATCATCGACAAAGTCCAAAGACAAGAAATAGTAATTATCCTTAGCCGGACCAATGTGTATTGGTGGCTTGTGCGCACGAACAACAGTGAGGGATATTGCTACGCGCAGAATATTGAACTTGTGTAGATGGGGATCCCTGGAAGTGAAGAAAATTAGTCAAAGATTTCCTCTAGTCGGAACGTTTCTTTCAATCGAATTCCTTTTTCTGTTTGCTGCAATGTACAACAGGCATTAACGGGATCGTGTTCTAGAAATAGAATATATTCATTATCGACAATTTCTTGCCAATAATCTTGCCGTTCTTCCATAGTAACCAACGGACGTACATCGTATCCCATAACATAGGGGAGGGGGATGTGGCCGACAGAAGGCAGTAAGTCCGCCATATACAGGATAGTTTTCCCTTGATAGCGAATTTGTGGTAGCATCATTGCTTCCGTATGCCCATTTGTATAGCGAATGTCAATGTTAGGAGAGAAGGGCACCTCTTCTTTTATAAAATTTAATTGACCACTTTCCTGAATCGGAAGAATATTCTCGCTGAGAAAGGATGCTCTTTCTCTAGGATTGGGATGTACCGCCCAATTCCAATGTTTTTCATTGCTCCAGAAACGTGCGTTTTTAAACGCGGGTACGAAGTGGTCCCCGTCCCTTTTGACGGCACCTCCACAATGGTCGAAGTGGAGATGTGTCAAGATTATATCTGTAATATCATCCCGATGAAAGCCATATTTCCTTAACGAATTATCCAATGTGGCATCACCGTGGAGAAAATAATGGCTGAAGAACTTTTCATCTTGTTTATCACCTATCGCGGTGTCCACTAAAATGAGTTGTTTATTGTCTTCAATAAGCAATAATCTATTCGTCCAAGTACATAGATTCCGCTCGTCAGCAGGGTTGGTACGTTGCCATAAAGATTTAGGCACCACACCGAACATGGCTCCGCCATCTAGCTTAAAAAATCCAGTTTCAATAGTGTATAGCTTCATGTCACGCGTAGAGTATCTACTTTTTAAATAGCCCGCCTAACGCATCGCCTAATTTTCCTTTTGTAACGGCGCTTATTGCATCGTCAATACCCACCTTACCATCACCATTTTGGTCTAAAGCCGAACCCGCATCACCTCCCGTAAGGGAGCCTATGATTTCACTGACGTTGAAGTCCCCACTTTGCACTTTATTAGAGATCATGCTAATAATCTGCGGTATAATGCTACTCGCAAAACCTCCAGCAGTACCACCGTCTAAACCGGCATTGCCCAATTTAGCGCTTAGAGACGAAATAATATTTTGCACTATTGGATTTGACGTCAAAGTATTTTTATCTGTATGACCGAACATACTGGTTAAATCGCCTAAATTTCCACCTGAAACAGCGGATTTTAATCCGTCCATCAAGGAAGAGCCCGTAGCTTGAACGACATCGCTTTCTAGGCTATCGTTGATGTTAGTGTTATTGCTAACCTCTTGTCTAGTAGCTTTTTGTATTATTTCTTGAAATTTGTCCATCACCTTTTTGATTTTATTACACTATAAACCTAAATAAATTTATCTTTATATGCAATTTAATTGCGCATAATATAAAAATGAATTATTAATAGGTGTTTGTTCTTATCTGTATTCATAAGTGTTATGTGGTTTATTGGAAGCTATCTCGATAAAATTTAACGAAGTTGCAGCCAAAAAGAGGCGTAAAAAAAATGATTAGTTAAATTTGAAACAGGCTCTTATTGGCGATAATTTTTTTTATGGAAAATAATTAAAAGGATGAAATCAACAATTCAAGAAATCGAAGAACGGTTTGATAAAGATGTAGCGCGGTTCTCTAAATTGGAAACTGGACAGCAAACAACGCTCGATGCAGCGTTCAACATGGAACTTATAACAGAGTCAATCGTCCGTTGCTCCCCCAAGCTAAAAGCTGTACTGGATATAGGGTGTGGTGCCGGAAATTATATGGTAAAATTAGCACAAAAAGTCGTCGATATCGATATTACATTGCTGGATTTAAGTCAGCCGATGTTAGATAAGGCGTTAGAAAGGGTTGGTGAGGCAACATTAGGAAAAGTGAATGCACTCAAAGGCGATTTTAGAACAGTTGATTTTGGTACAGATAAGTATGATGTGATTATCGCGACAGCTGTGCTGCACCATCTAAGAGACGATGTCGATTGGGAAACAACATTTAAAAAGTTATTTAATTTGCTCAATGACGGTGGTAGTGTATGGATCTTTGATTTAGTACATCAGACAGACACCATATTACAACAATATATCTATCATGATTTGTATGGTAAGTATTTGGAGCAGTTAAAAGATCGGGATTATAGAGATCACGTATTTGCTTACATCGAGAAAGAAGACTCTCCCCGTAGTTTGATGTACCAACTACAGCTATTGGAAAAGGTTGGATTTAAAAAAGTTGATATATTACACAAACATTTATGCTTTGCCTCTTTTGTAGGGTTCAAATAAACAAAGTACGACTTATATAAAAGAAAAGGACGCCCACCATGGGCGCCCTTTTCTTTTTGTCAATTATACGCTTAATGTGAGCTTAAGTTCTTCGCCCGTTCGGGGTCAAAATTAGCTTCCAATTCAGCAAGCTTTTTCTTTCCGTAGGCAAGTTTCGTAATGACATAAAATAATACCGGAATAATAAAGATACCAATTAAGGTAGCTGCACCCATTCCGCCGAATACCGTCCAGCCGATAGTCTGACGAGAGAATGCACCTGCACCAGTAGATATCATTAAGGGAATAATACCCAAAATAAATGCGAAAGAGGTCATAATGATGGGCCTCAGCCGCAATTTCACAGCATCCAATGTCGCATCCAATAGTGGCATCCCAATGTCCACACGCTCTTTCGCAAACTCTACAATCAAGATCGCATTTTTACAAGCTAAACCAATAATCGTCACCAAACCAATCTGTGCGTATATGTTGTTGTCCAATGCGGGGATGAACAATAATGTCAAGATTGCTCCAAATACACCCAAAGGTACGGATAACAAAATTGAAAACGGAACAGACCAGCTTTCATATAGTGAGGCAAGCAAGAGGAATACGAATACAATACATAAAGCAAAGATCATCACGGTCATATTACCTGACTGTTTTTCTTGTAACGATAATCCTGAAAAGTCGTACCCATATCCGTTAGGTAATGTTTGTGCGGCTACTTCTTCTAGAGCCCGTAATGCATCTCCAGAACTGTATCCCGGTGCTGCAGAACCACTTACTTCAATACTTCTAAAAATATTGTAATGATTGATGATAGAGGGGTTTTGTACCAATTCCCAAGAAATAAGCGTGCTCAAGGGGACCGGATTTCCACTGATGTTATTTACAAATAACTTATTGAGATCTTCAATGTTCATTCGGAAATCCTGATCTGCTTGTGTTACGACGCGGAAGTTACGTCCGTATCGAGTGAAGTCATTGACATAAGCCGAACCTAGGTACGCCGAAATCGTACTGTAAATAGACGAAACCGGAACAGACATTCTTTTCGCTTGTTCTCTATTAACAGAAATTTTAAAATTGGGCGAGTTTGAGTTAAACAACGTATACGCCATACCTATTTCCGGTCGTTGATTTGCTGCAGCTAAGAATTGGCCTACAACGCTTTCAAACTGTTTGATATCGACCGTCTGATGGTCTTGGATCATCAGGGAGAACCCGCCGGAAGTACCTAAACCAGGTATGGCTGGAGGAGTTACAGCAAGTACATTTGCTTTATCATAATGTGCGTATTTTCCCATGATTCCGCCTGCAACTTCCGCTGCCGTGCGCTTACGTTCTGACCAGGGTTTCAAGGATACAAATAATGTTGCCCCGTTTGATTTGAACGATCTATTCAATATATTGATGCCTGATATAAGTGTAATGTGTTGTATTTCAGGGTAGTCCTTTCGAAGATCTGCTTCTAATTCGTCCAATACCTCCCCCGTACGACTCGCGGAGGAGCCTTCGGGCAGTGTTACTCCCGCGAAGAACATCCCGTTATCTTCGGTAGGAATAAAGCCGGTGGGTTTGATTTGGAACATATATCCCGTTCCAACGTATAAACACAACAAAATAATAAGCGCAAGAGGTGCTCTGCGAATCATATTTTTGACTCCCCTCGAGTATTTAAAGGTTACTCGTTCGAACCATAAATTGAATTTATAAAAGAATTTATTCAAGCCTTTAGCATCTTTGTTTACAGCAGTTGGCTTTAACATGATGGAACATAAAGCTGGTGTTAGAGAAAGCGCGACGAAGGCTGATATTAATACCGACACAGCTATCGTAATCGCAAACTGTTGGTAAAGTTGTCCGACCATGCCTGGAATAAAACCTACGGGCACAAAAACCGCGGCCAAAATAAATCCAATTGCGATAACTGGCGCTGTAATATCTTTCATGGCGTGACGGGTTGCTTCCTTAGCATCCATTTTATAATGATCGATATAGTGTTGTACAGCCTCCACGACTACAATGGCGTCGTCCACAACAATTCCAATGGCAAGTACAAAAGCCAATAAAGTAAGGTTGTTTATGGAAAACCCAAAAAGTGTAAAGAAAATAAAGGTACCGACGATTGACACTGGAATTGCCAAAACCGGGATTAAGGTAGCCCTCCACGACTGTAGGAAGAAGAAAACAACGACGGTTACTAACAACAATGCTTCGACGAGGGTATGTATTACGGATTCGATCGACGCATTTACAACAGATACCGTTTCGTAACCCACAACATAGTCGACATCAGGCGGAAAGGACTGTTTTAGTTCTTCTAAAGCCGCGTAAATACCGTCTGCGGTTTCCACCGCATTCCCACCAGGTGTTTGGGCAACCATCATACCCGTCGAACGCATGCCATTAACGCGTGTTGTAGTAGCGTAATTGAACTGTCCCAATTCGACCCGGGCAACATCCTTTAACTGAACGATAGATCCATCTGTAGGATTTGTCTTTACGATGATCTCTTCAAAATCCTCTATTTCGGATAAGTCCGAGTCGGTAATGACTGGATATTCAAAAACTTGGGAATTGTACTGTGGAGGCGCTCCGACGGAACCGCCAGGCATACGAAGGTTTTGCTCGGAAATGGCATTAGATACATCAGTAGGCGTCAGGTTTAACGCCGTCAATTTATTTGCATCTAACCAAACTCGCATTGCGAATGGTTGTCCAAAGGCTGTTACATCCCCAACTCCCTTCACCCGCATAATCGCATCTTTAATATATAAATTGGCGTAGTTTGCTAAGAATTTATCGTCTCGTGTACCATTAGGCGACACCAAAGACACAAGCATCAAAATATCGGTATTAGCTTTACGGGTGGTTACTCCTAGGCGACGTACGGCTTCTGGCAAAACAGGTTCGGCAATACCCACGCGGTTCTGCACGTCAAGGGTCGCTATATCAATATCTGTACCCACTTCAAATGTGACGGTTATGCTCGACTGTCCGTTAGAAGTACTATTAGACGACATATATATCATTCCCGGCGTACCATTAATTTGGCTCTCAATGGGAGTGGTTACTGTCTGCTCGACGGTTTGTGCATCCGCACCTGTGTAGTTCGCTGTTACCGTAACGGTGGGTGGGGCAATGGAGGGATATTGGCTGATAGGCAGCGTCATGATAGAAATCGTACCGATAATCATAATCAATATCGAGATAACGATTGCCGTGACGGGCCTTCTTATAAAAACTTCTGATATCATATTTTTCTATTATACTTATTTAGGGGCCTACAACAACTATTTCTGAGGTGTGCTCTGTTCCGCAGTTTTCTCCGTCACTTTCGCACCATTTCGTACATTCATTATGCCGTCGACCACAATCCGATCGCCAGCTTCTATTCCATTGTTTACGACGACTTTATCTTCCACCTTTAATCCAAGTTCTACAGGGCGGAGCTCGGCTAGACTACTATCGTTGACGACATATACATTGTAAACGCCCAATTGGTCTTGTACCGCTTTAAACGGAATCATTAACTGTTCTGTAGCCGTCGTACTCTTAACATGCATGGTCACGTTCATACCTGCTCGCAATTCATTTTGGGGGTTGCTGAACGAAGCCCGGATAGTCAGTCTTCCGGTAGTGGGATCGACTGCGCGGTCCATCGTCGCAATCTTTCCGTCATGTGAGTAAACGGTATTGTTCGGTAACGACACCGTAACGTCAGTAGACAATTGGCCGGATTGATAACCAGCGAACTCCATAATTTCTTTTTCACTGATTTGAAACTCAACGGCAATCGGATCGATTGCACTGATGGTATTCAGCAGTGTAGTACCCGGAGATACCAATGCACCCGTGCGTACTTTCGAAATTCCCACAGCCCCGCTAAATGGTGCGCGTATAATAGAACGCTCCAAATTAGTCTCCGCAGTAGTTAATGCCGCCTGTGCAGCTTGGATTTGAGCTTTCTGATTATTGACATCTGTTATAGCGTAATCCAACGTCTGTTTTGCAATTGCATCTTGTTCCGCGAGCGTTTGATAACGTGTTAGATCTTTTTCTACTCGTTGTAGATTAGCTTTAGCGATTTCTAAATTGGCCTTAGCTTGATCAACAGCTGCTTGATAACGGATACGGTCAATTTCATATAAGGGTTGTCCCTTTTTTACAGCGGCACCATCTGCAACATATATTTTAGTTACATAACCAGATACTTCCGCTAATAGATCAGCTTCTTGAAGAGGAACGACACTCGCTGCATAACTTTTAAGGCCGGAAACAATCTGTTTCTCTACAGTTGATGTTGTCACCGGAATAGCCATTTGTCCGGGGGCAGCCGCTTGCTGCTGTTTTGCCCCATCTTTGGAACCGCAAGACTGCCATAACAAAGCGGAACTTATAATTAGTGCAGAAAATAAATAATTCTTATTCATGTTTTCGTGTATTTCGTGGTTGATTGATAAGGATTTTTTTATCGCGTTGTTTCTACTGTGCCCAACGCTTTTTGAATATCTAGCTTGCTGGAAAGAACAGCATACAAAGCATTAAGATAATTTAATTGAGTCGTTCGAAGGTCACTTTCAGATGTCATTAACTCTAAATAAGTTTTCACCCCAGCATCGTATTGTAGCTTGATGGTATTATAAACCTCTTCGGACAATTCCATATTTTCTTTCGCATTTCGCCACTCGTTCATATTCGAACGATAGCTCGCCATAGCTGCCGAATACTCTGCACTGATCATATTCTCCAGATTCTTCAGATCCCACTCTATTCTTTCTTCTTCTAGTTCTGATTTGCGGATTTCCTGAATACGCTTGGTTCCAGTGAAAATAGGGAAGCTTAATGATAGCCCAACAGCAGAACTAGGGTAGTTGTGCGCATATAACTGGCTAAACTGACTGTTCAAGTAGTTGAGGTTATAATTTGCGTAAGCGCCCAATCGAGGCATAAAGCTCCATTTTTGGTATTGTGTATTCAATTTCTGAACCTCGCGCAATGTTTCCAGTTGTTGGAATTCTACCCGGTTGGCAATATGAAGTAATTCCGTGGTGTCCAGTAAAATATTGGATTCCAAGGACTGATTGATAAAGGATAGAGAAATCTCTTGTGTTGCAGGAATATTTATAAGGGATTTCAGATAATCATATTTGTATTTGCGCGCTTCATTAGCTGATTTTAATTGTGCAGTGACATTGTTCAACGATATTTGCGCCCGTTTATAATCTATTTTGTCTACCAATCCAGTTTCATAGCGGGCATTGGCTTCTGTATACTGACGTTTTAGACGGACAATGTTCTCATTAATGATTTTAATAGTCTCCTCTGAGGTCAGTATATCGTAATAGGCTTTACTTACATCCACCACCGTATTGATTCTGGTGTCCTCTATATTTAAATTGTTTTGCTGACGTATGTATTTGGCCGCACGGGAAGCTTGGAACAATTCAGGACTAAGGATAGCTTGATCAGCTTGGAAACCAATCACACTATTGTTTTTCTGGCCCATTTGCATCGCCTGACCATTAACAACCATCGTTTGTATTTTGAGATTGTGTACCAAGGAAGCAGAAGCATTGATTTGTGGAAACCAACCGGATAATGCCGATGCAATTTGCCTTTCGCCTATTTCTTGGTCTATATTTGCTTGTTTTAATTCAATTTTATTGCGTAGGGCATACTCGATAAGCTCATCCAACGTTGCGTTGCTGTTGAGTTTTTCAGTCTCTTCGTGATTAACTGTCTGTGCTTGTGCGTATCCCAGTCCCATAACACAGGACGCCAGAAACAACGATAAAGCAACCTTTCTAAACTTCATATTACTGATATTGATTTTTAACACCATTCCAAATAATTTCAATTAATTCCGCGCGGCCTTTGGCCTGCATTTTACAAAAGCCATAAGTAACCATTTTAACATGGGACGTTGCCGACCCTATATAAATTGATATTAAGGTATAGAAACTGACATTTCGGAGAATACCAGATTTTATGCCTTCTTCAAAAAATAAATGCATTTTATCGACGCCGTAATACGTTGTCTTTTTTTGTTTTATGAGCTCATAATAGGGCGATGAGTAAAATTGTTCTATAAACCAGAACGTCTCTTTATGCGCTATATAGTAATCTACCAGCCGATTCCAAATGTAAAAGAACCTCTCCTTATAAGGGAGATCTTCTTTAAAATCAAAAATATGCTCATTTGTCTTTTCCCGACAATACTTAAAAAGTTCTAAAATCAATTCATCTTTGGAACTGAAATAATGGTATATCGTACCCGTAGCTACATTGGCATGCGCTGCTATCTGACTCATAGGCGTACCATGAAACCCATACTCATTAATAAGTTTGAGTGTGCTTTCAAAAATAGCCTCTTTTTTATTTAACAATTGAACGTTCATTCGGGTGCAAAAGTAGGAAAAAAATCAGGGTTTAAATGTCAAATATTTGTTATAAATGAAGAGGGGAGTTAGTGTCTTCTCGACACTAATGTTAAGTTTTTGTTAAATACACCTTTTTAAGAGTGCTTTATTTGCATAATCAACTAATCTTCCTTATCTTTGTAGTATCATAATTTAGGTTTATAATTGGTTAGTTTAGAAAGGTTTCCATTCTCCCCGTTTGGAAACCTTCTTTTTTTCTAAGTATGTAAAATGGATTTTCACATCCGACAATTTGCTAAACTATTTTTAACTTTTTCCTGCGTATACGTTTCGACGTCATTACCAAATGTAGTGGTGATATAGGTTAATATATATGCAATGTCTATATTGGTCAATTCGTTATTCCCAGGCATTTCACCTTTATAGATCTTCCCGTGAATCTTTACAGATCCTGTCATGCCGTTCTTTACGATACATGCAAGTTTTTCTCTGTTTTCTGCTAAATATGCAGAATCAGTTAACGGAGGGTAAAGCATACCCAACCCCTCGCCTTTCAATCCATGACAACTTTGACAGTGCGTGACGTAAAGTTTCTGGCCATTTACAGCGTACTGTGCGGTTTTGATACTTACGTTGGGTTGGCAGGAAAAAATAAGCATACCGATAAGTATGCTTATAGCTGTTAATGAGCATATCGTATTTCGCATTTCTACTTATTGTTCTTTTAATAAGATCTCTAAATCTTCGAAAAGCTGAGCGACTTGCTCATCGCTTGTCCCGTCATACGCACCACGGATGCGTTTTTGCGAATCAATTAGTACGAGATAACTTTGGTGGTCATAACCACCTGGTGCACTTTCATCTTCTTTCGTATAAACCAAGTATTTATCCGCGATGCCATAGATATCCCTTTTTTCGCCTGTTACAAATTGCCATTGTTTGTTCGTAACACCTAATTTCTCTGCATACGACTTGAGTACACTCGGCGAATCGTATTTAAAATCTATGCTGTGGGATAAAAAAGAAACCTGTTCATCATCTTTATATTTTTCATAAACCTTTAACAGGTTCCGTTGCATGGTTGGACATATACTTGGACAGTGTGTAAAGAAGAAATTGGCTACATACACTTTATTATCGAAGTCTTTATCTGTAATTTCAACGCTATCTTGATTGATAAAAGAAAACGACGGAATCTGGTGATAAATAGTATCTACGACTGTTTTGCCGTCTACTACGCGTTCTTCTGTGGTCCTTTCGCCAATGATGGGCAATTTCTTTTCGCTTTTTCCCGAACACGCGACAAAAAAGGAAGAAAGTGCGAGAATGCTAAGATATGTTATAAGTTGACGTCTCATAATTACTTTTTGAAAGGGGCTAATAGGCTTTCCGCTTCATACTTTACTTGTTCAAATTCTGTTTTCAATTCGGAGATACGTTTCACCTCCGTTTTTTGATAATCCACATCTGTGCTGTCCATCGCATATTCTTTCATCCACACCATCATTTTATCCGTAGCTGATTCCAGATTCGTTTTTAAAGTATGGAGTTTTTCCCGCGTGTCTGCTGTATCGAGATCTGGATCCATACTTTTTAGTACGGAAAGGTTTTCTAGTAAAGAATCTATCAGAATCTCGTGCTTGCTGAAGACGGAGATTTGAGGCATTATCTCATCATGTATTCCAATAGCGTTTTCTCCTAGTTTTTCTGCTTCTTCGTTTTTTTCGTTTGTATTCTGGCAAGCACCAGCAAGGAATAAGCTGAGTGCTAAGGTACCTAAAGTAAGCTTTTTCATCATGTTCGTTTTATTTTAGTGATGTTCTACACTGCAAATATAGGACTCCATCTATATTTAGAATAGATTATGATTGTTTATTTCTTGTAATAAATGGAAAAGATTGTAAATTGTACGCTTCAACACTAAACTATTATGGAAAGTAAACCTAAACCTGGTAAAGTTTGGCTACTGGTCTTGGTGGCATCGCTTGGCTATTTTGTAGATATTTATGATTTAATTATTTTTTCTATCGTCCGCGTACAATCGTTCAAAGATATTGGTATTCCGAAAGGGCAAATGCGATCGGATGGGGAGTTTGTATTGAACATGCAAATGGCAGGATTACTGCTTGGCGGAATAGTATGGGGTGTCATAGCGGATAAATTTGGACGATTGAAAGTGCTGTTCGGATCTATTTTACTGTATTCATTGGCTAACATATATAACGGCTTTGTTCAAGATGTAAACACGTATGCATGGGTTCGTTTTGTTGCAGGTATAGGTCTGGCGGGAGAGTTAGGTGCAGGTATTACATTGGTAAGCGAAAGTATGGATAAAGAAAAACGTGGGTACGGTACCATGATTGTGGCGGCATTAGGTGTGTTGGGAGCAATTTTAGCCTATTATGTTTCCGAATGGTTTGACTGGCGGACAGCCTATTATGTCGGTGGTGGAATGGGACTTTGTCTTTTGTTATTGCGTGTCGGAACGTTTGAGTCGGGGTTGTTTAAAAAGAAAGACAACCAGAAAGCTGTAAAGGGAAGTCTGCTGATGTTATTTAACAAGAAAGAGCGTTTTCTTCGGTATTTATATTGTCTTTGTATAGGGTTGCCTATTTGGTTTGTTGTTGGTGTTTTGGTTACGCAAGCTCCTGAAATCGGTCTCGCTTTGCAGAGCGAAACACCGTTAAGCGCGGGGAAAGGAGTGATGTTTACTTACTTAGGTATTTCATTAGGTGACGTACTTGCTGGTTTGTTGGCGCAATGGTTCAAGTCCAGAAAGAAAGTCGTCTTCATGTATCAGATATTAATTGTCTTATTCTCCGTGTGGTATTTATCCAGCACGGGATTGTCGGAAAGTAAGTTTTTGTTACTGGCGTTTCTATTGGGGATTGGAGTAGGCTATTGGGCTACGTTTGTTACGATTTCTGCCGAACAGTTTGGTACAAATCTGCGTGCAACGGTGGCGACCACAGCACCAAACTTCGTAAGGGGCGCTCTCATTCCATCGACACTTTTGTATGGCTGGTTGGTGACAAAAATGGGGATACTTTACGCAGCTATTGCAGTTACGGTTTTATTATCTGTTATTGCAATTTTCGCATTGACTAGACTGGAAGAGAGTTTTGATAAAGATCTAAACTATATGGAAGAATAGCACGTAAAACTATCCTTTGGGACACTTCTTACAGCGTTTGCCCCGTTTATATTTTTTACAACATTTTTTAAAGACACAACAACCTAAATCGGGATTGCAGTTTATTCCCTTTTTTATTTCATCAAGAAAGTGGTTCCCATCTTCCGTGTAAAATTGTGGGTTCATTATCTTTTCCATTGCGAATACAAAGATAGTTGTTTAGATTGAATTTAAATAGTTTTCGTTAGAACAATGTTCTTTAACCGAAATGAACCCAGCATAAATTACATTTCACTGTTTTTTGTTTCTAAAGGCGTTTAAGAGCTTGCTTAGTTCAAGTTACTGCCAATTATGCAGGTTTAAGTCCAGTCGAAATTTCCCGGGCTGCATCATCAATGATTTTCGGGTCATTGGCATTATTGATAATAACCAAATCGCATTTTGATTTAAATGGAACCAAATATTGCTCATAAGCTGGGATGACATGATTTACCCATTTATATATGACATCATCGTGATCGTATCCTCTTTCGATGAGATCTCGTCGCAATCTTCTTTCCAATGCGACTGATTCTGCTGCGTCGAGGAAAATTCGATAATCCAATAGTTCATTCACTTCTTCATAATGAAAAATAAACAGTCCCTCTACAACCAGGATCGGCGCCGGTTTGATTTCGAGCATTTTAGGGATAGTGCGTGGGTTATTGAAGGTATATTCCTTTCGATACACCGTATGTCCACTGAAAAGCTGTTTTATATCGTGAAAGAAAGATTTCCGGTTAATAGCGGAGGGTAAGTCGAAATTATATAAGCGATTTTCTTCTTTTGTTTTCGTGTTCGCGGGAATATAGTAGTCGTCTTGCGATATAAGTGTAATCTGATCTGGGCGGAAGTGGTCGAGAAAGCGTTTTAGAAAAAATGTTTTACCCGACCCGCTGCTACCCGCAATACCAATAACGTATGGCTTATTCATATTTCTAACTTCTTAAATATACCTATTGTAAAGGTACCCCATAAGCTATTTCAATCAAGAACCTTCTATCAAGTGCACCGATATAAGCGGCAGCTGATTTTGAGAGTACGACGATGGCATCTTTTGTTTCGGCCGTATCGGTGAATTTTCCGACTACTTTGGCGTATGTAACATTTCTCGTCATCGGATTCGTTATTTTTAAAATGGTGCCGATAGGAGCGGTTTTGTGAAGTGCTAGATTACTTTTACCATCCGTTTCTAGGTCATTAATCCATACGCCGATGCCCTTTTCTTGCTTTTCGCGAATACCATATCGATTCGCAGCAATAATTTGTTCCGGTGTTAACTCCGTTGTGGATGATGTATCAATAGCAATGGGTTGTTGGGGAACTTCCGGAGCAGGCTCGCGATAATCTGCATTCGGAATTTTTAAGGTAATACCTTCTCGGAGGGAATCTGATTGGAGATCGTTCATTTTCTTGATCGCCTCTACCGTTGTCCCAAATCTTCTAGAAATTGCATATAAAGTTTCCTTTTTACCTACTTTATATTCCGTCAATACCTTGTTTTGTTTTTGTTCTTGCTGGCGGGATGAGGGGACTGGTTTGGGAGAAACAGTTGTCGTCAATTTTCCCTGTCGGCCGGTAGGAATTTTTATTGTATCGCCGGGCCTAAGATTCTTTTTGTTGTTCACCTCCATGATACGATTTACAGGGATTTTGTAGTGACGACTCAGTGCATAATAGGTTTCTTTTTGCTCTACGCGATGGATAATATTTATTTCGTCATTTATGATTTCCACTCCGATGGAGTCTGGCGAAAGAAATGTGGTTGCAGTTTTAATTATATGGTAATCAATGGGTTTTGCTGTCAAGAAAAAAGGGGAACATATTATTCCCACGACACCTAATTTTATGGTGGTCGAAAAAGCTTTTGTTTTTCTCATATATTTACAATTATACTAAATACGAAACAATTCTTCGTTTATTATACGACATTAAAAATATTTGATTTTCTATCTGAAAATACGGTTGTGGAATCATTTTCGGCATATCTGATAATAAACATACTGTCATCAATAATTTGGAGTTATTGGAGATCGAAAGGTTTAAATTATACCGTTCATTTTCTTTGATATGGTATGACCACAGTATATTATTTTCTGCGCGGCTAATCCAGGGTCGATCTTCTATCGCTATATGTTGGAGGTAGGTGGGGAGAACACCACTATAAGGAACTGGCATTTTGATAGCTCCGCAATATTCTTTTATTATTCCCGTATCGGGGGTCTTTTTTAGTGTTTTTATATCAATATATTCCTCAAAGCCGCTTTGGAAATTACGATGTCTAACCTTTATCGTATCACGATATGTATCTATCCAAGTATATTCTTGCCAAAGACAACGGGGGGTACCGCCGCTATCTATAAATAATATACCCTCTTTCACTGGCTGCGTATCGCCTACGCGTTTTAGAATCAGCGTATGATGTTGGATCGCCTCCAATGTCCATTCCTTCTCATCAATTTGTTTATGTTTTAACACTTCATTGCCTTCGAAATCAAAAATATAAAGTATAGCACACGTAGATTCCGTATCTCGAAGTTCTATGGCGATTTGTTGTGTGGCCGCATCGGCTACAATTTTCCAAATTTGATAAGGAAAGTCTTTTTCAAATGTTTTAAATGTTGTATATTTAGTCATTACTAGAGCAAGAATATTAATTCATGAAGAACAAATTTACGAAATCCTTCTTTGCTTTTCTTCTTACTTTTTTTGCTATGCTATCGTCGGCATCTGCACAAAAAATATATAAGGTCGACATCAAGGAAGATATTGGTCCAAACGCATGGCGAACGGTGAATTTGGCACATCAGAAAGCAACCGAATTAAGTGCTGAAATGTTCTTGATAGAATTAAATACATTCGGAGGAGCTGTAAATTTTGCGGATTCTATACGTTCTAAGCTTTTAGGATCGAGTATGCAAACCATCGTGTATATTAACAACAACGCAGCTTCCGCCGGAACATTGATATCACTGGCCTCGGATAAAATTTTTATGCAAAAGGGTGGCAGTATGGGCGCGGCGAGCGTCGTAAATCAAAGTGGAGAGATTATGCCGGAAAAATACCAGTCTTATATGCGGGGGTTGATGCGCGCAACAGCCGAAGCCAAAGGACGGGATCCTAAAATAGCAGAAGCTTTTGTAGATCCGGAAGTCTCCGTTCCGCAATTGAAGCCTGACGGGAAGCTGTTAACGTTAACTGCCTCAGAAGGAGTGAAAGCTGGAGTCGTTCAAGCCGTGGTGACAGGTGTAGGAGAAGTGTACAAACAGGTTGAAAAAGGCGATCTTGAGGTGGTGCAGCATCATATCAGTGTAGTGGATCGCATCATTGCTTTTTTAATTAATCCGATGGTCAGTGGTTTCTTAATATTGGGTCTTATCGGTGGTATTTATTTTGAACTACAAACACCCGGAATTGGCTTCGCGTTAGTAGTCGCCGTAATATGTGGTGTGCTATTTTTCGCACCGCTATATTTGCAGGGGCTTGCAGACCATTGGGAAATCGCGATATTTATCGTAGGAGTCGCACTACTGCTGTTAGAAGTATTTGTTATACCTGGATTTGGTATAGCAGGTATATTGGGAATTATCTGTGTACTTTGCGGTCTTGCTTTTTCGATGGTGGACAACAACTTTTTTGATTTTAAATTAGCCAAACCAGGATTATTGATGGAATCATTTTTAATTGTAACGGGTGCCATGGTGCTCTCTATTATCTTAATGGTTATTTTTGGAAAAAATATCCTGAAATCGTCTGCCTTTAGGCGATTAGTGCTCCACGACGAGCAGAAGGCCGATGTAGGGTATACCTCATCTCCACACAAAGCAAATCTGCTTTATAAAAATGGTGTGGCCAGAACGGTTCTAAGACCAGCAGGTAAAATAGAGATTGATGGGGTATGGTACGATGCTGTTGCGCTTGATGGGTTTGTCGATGCGGGAGAGGAGATTTATGTTGAAAAACATGAAAATTACAATCTTTTCGTACGTAGACTAAAAGACAAACCGGGACAGCGTGATGTGTGAGGGGTGAAAATCCCCCTTACACTACCATTTCCACGCTAAGATACGAATTGCCTTTTGTCCTTGTGTCGTGTTGATGATTTCAATTTTAGACGCTTTGTTGTATTCCAATACAGCGATGAGGGGTTTTAGGTTTTCTTTATTGGAAATCAAACTTGTTATCCAACCCAATTGTTTTTTGAAATGCATGCTCTCATTAATCATATCGCGAACGAATTTTCTTTCTCCACCTTCGCACCATAATTCATTAGGATATCCACCGAAGTTCTGTATGGGAAGAATTCCCTTATTTTTGTGCAGGTTGTGGAATTTTTTACTGGTCTTTTGCCAATTTTCTTCTCTCGATTTATAAAAAGGAGGGTTGCATACAACCAAGTCAAAGTAATCGTCTTTACGCAGAATCCCCTCAAAAATATGCGTTTTATTTTCCTGTAATTGCAGGGTGATCTTTTTAGATAGCCCGCTGTTTGTTTTAATCAGTGATTTACCGTGATTTAATACCGTGATATCGATATCTGTGGCAAGGAAGCTCCAACCATATATCCGTTCCCCTAAGATCGGATATATGAGTGAAGAACCTGTTCCAATATCCAAAACATTGATTTGCGGACCAATGGGTATCGTACCGCTATTATCAGCGGCAAGCAGATCCGCAACATAATGTATGTAGTCTGCCCTTCCTGGAATAGGAGGGCAAAGGCTATGTTTCAAAATAGACCAATTTTGAACGTTATAGTAAGCTTTCAGAAGTGCTCTGTTGAGCTCAACTACAGCTTTAGGATTAGCAAAATCGATAGATATCTTGTCAAACGCGGTTTGGATAATATGATCTTTCAATGCCGGGTTTGCCGCCTCTAGCCTGGAAAAGTCATAACCAGCATGATGTATATTTCTGGGATGCAATATATTCTTCTTCTTCTTAGAATCCATATACGTGTAATTTAATGCAAAGGTAGTGCTTTTATATATTCTTTTTTCCTTCAAAAAAGAATCAAAAAAATCGTCGCTTAAAAATTTTAAAGGGATGGGTAATGCTAGAAGAATATTCCTACATGTTTCAAAATTTTTGATGCGACCTTTAATGATAAAAGGGAGATTGGTGCATTAAGCGCATGGCCATTATTTAATCCGGTCGTTGGTCAGATAATAAACCCGGAAAAGGGTATCTTTATCAGCAAATTAAAGCATAAATATTCAAGCACATGGCAGACTTCGACCTGAAGCAATTTTTAGACGACAAAGTAAAAGCGTTTAACCAACCCACATTTATTGAAAATGATCCTATATGTATTCCTCATTTGTTTACCAAAAAGGAAGACATAGAGATTATGGGTTTTTTCGCGGCTATTTTGGCTTGGGGGCAGCGGAAGACAATCATTAACAAATGCAACGAACTCATCGATCGCTTTAACGGTGAACCTGCGAATTTCATTATAGGGCATGAGGAGCGAGATTTAAAGAGTCTTTTAGGCTTTAAGCATCGCACTTTTAACGACACCGATCTTCTATATTTTGTTTCTTTTTTACGTTTCCATTATAGACATTTCAATTCATTAGAGGATGCTTTTTTGATTGGTAATCAGGAAAGTACGAGCTTTACAATAGAACGAAGCCTGAATGAATTTAAAGCATATTTCTTTTCTTTGCCCGATTACCCTATCCGCACTAGAAAACATGTCAGTTCCCCCATACAGAAATCCAGTTGCAAACGTTTAAACATGTTTCTGCGTTGGATGGTTCGTAAAGACGATAAGGGAGTGGACTTTGGTATATGGCACCGAATAAAGCCGCGGGACCTTATCTGTCCGTGTGATGTGCATGTCGAACGCGTAGCCCGTAAATTTGGATTGATCACTTCGGATAAAGTTAATTGGAAAACCGCAGTGGAACTGACGGAAAATTTAAAACGCTTTGATCCCCATGACCCTGTTAAGTATGATTTTGCACTGTTTGGTCTTGGTGTGATAGGCGAACTTTAACCAGTATATCGACCAATCTGTTCGAGTAACCAAATTCGTTGTCGTACCATCCTACCACTTTTACCAAACCACCAACAATGGAGGTCAGCTGCGCATCAAAAATGCAAGAAAAGGGGTTGTTGATAATGTCGACAGAGACGATCGGATCTTCTGTGTAATAAAGAATGTCCTTTAGAGCACACCGGGCTGCATCCCTAAATTTAGCATTGATTTCTTTTACCGTTGTCTGGTTCTTTAGCGTACAGGTAAAATCAGTTAAGGAGCCATTAAGTACAGGGACACGTATACCTGCTCCTCCGAGCTTACCATCGAGATGTGGGAACACATTGGTAACCGCCTTTGCAGCGCCTGTTGTCGTCGGTATAATGGAAGAAGATGCTGCCCGCGCTCTGCGCAAATCCCGATGAGGTGCGTCATGCAGGTTCTGGTCCCCCGTCATAGAATGTACCGTCGTGATATAACCATCCTCAATCCCCCAATTTTCGTCTAAGATCTTAACCAGAGGGGCAACATTGTTCGTCGTACAAGAAGCATTCGAAAATAGCGGAGTATGCCAATTGAATGTTGTGTCGTTTACACCTAAAACGACTGTTGGAACTTCTCTGTCAGATGATGGTGCGGAGATGATGGTCTGTTTTGCTCCAGCTTCAAGATGGAAAGAAGCTTTTTCTTTCGTCGTGAATACACCCGTTGATTCGATAACTACATCTATATTCAGCCGATCCCAAGGAAGTTTTAAAGGCTCTTTTTCTTTTAATATCCGAATAGATTGTCCCTCGATAAAAAGATGCGCTGCATCATGAGATACCGCAAATGGAAATGGTCCGTGGACAGAGTCGTATTTCAGCAAATGCGCTAAGGTTGTCGGATCCGTTAAGTCGTTGATAGCAACAACCTTGATTTCATTTTGGAGACCTCGCTGATAAATATTACGTAAAGTATTGCGCCCAATTCTTCCAAAACCATTGATTGCGACATTCATTATTTTGTAAACTCAGCAATGACAAAATTAATATCTTTTTCTCCGTCCCAATTATTTTTCAATACACCGTTGGATCCATATACATAATTTGCTGGAAATTGTGCGGGTACGTGGATTTTTTGGATAAATTCTTGATTTCGGTCGTAAAGTACCTCTACGTTTGGTTTGTCAACGAGCTCTTTACCAAACGTTTCTAAAAAAGAAGCCATCAACGCCGGGTCATTCATCGATATAAAATACAGGTTGACATTTTTCAGTTTTTCATAATTTTTCGCTAAAAGCTCCGTTTCTTGCTGACAATGACCACAGCTAGGATCAAAAAGGATAAATACAGTGTTTCGGTTGGCGGGTATATCTGCATTTGTGAAACCGATGCCTGATTTAACCCTATAAAATTTAAAGTCTGGCAATTGGGGGGCAGCCTCTTTAGCCATTGGTACGGCCGGTTGGGGAGTCGTAGCAACTTGTTGTTGACTTGTTTGTTGCTTTGGTGAATGTTGTGCATTTGTCGTGTTGTTGTTTTGTTGACAAGCACTAATCAAAGCCAGTGAGCCGATAACAAGACTTATGGATATGTATTTCATGAAATATACCTTTTAGAACCTCAAAACTAGGAAAAATAATAACAATCAGCTAGTCCTATCAATTAAATGATAAAAAAATGATGATGAAAAGAAAAGGTCTCTAATTGCTCAGAGACCTTTCGATTATGCGTTAACTAGTTAGAGTATGTTATGGTGTAACAACTTTTACTTTTTCCGGTTTTTCTTCGGTAATACTTTTACCTTTTCTAAGATCGTAAACCGACGGTGCGGCAAGGAAAATCGAAGAATAAGTACCTACAATAATACCGATCAATATCGCGAAAGAAAATCCTCTAATGACCTCTCCGCCGAAAAAGAACAACACCGCCAACACGAAAATAATCGTTAACGAGGTAATAATTGTACGACTCAAAGTCGAGTTAATGGCACTGTTAACCGTCTGCCCAAAGTATTCTTTGTGTGCATTTGGTTTGTTTAAATACTCTCTTAGTCGGTCAAATACAACTACCGTATCATTTACGGAATAAGCAACAACGGTCAAAATTGCTGCTACAAAATGTTGATCGATATCTAAAGAAAAAGGAACAATACCATCCAAAATCGAGAATAGACCCAATAGAATAATCGCATCGTGGATAGTCGATATAGCTGCACCAATAGAATATTGCCATTTGTGAAAACGTACCAAAATATAACCAGCAATAATCAATACCGAAAATATACCTGACCATATAGCCCTGTCTTTTATATCCGTAGCGATACTAGGACCAACTTTTTGCGAAGAAAGAATTTCATAACTATTCCCCTCTATTTTTGAAAGTCCCTCGTTCAATTTAGCTAATACCTCCGCGTCAGCCTCATCACTTGTCTCTGATACATGATACGTAGTTGTAACACGTACTTGGTTTTCACTGCCGAATGTTTTTACTTCGGTTGTCAAACCAAAAGTTTGGTCTAGGTTTTCGCGTACTTCTTCCAAATTGACAGCCGCGTCATAAGCCACTGTATAGGTACGTCCTCCGCTAAAATCAACTCCTAATGTGAAGCCTTTCGTGAATATTGCGATCAGTGCTAAGATAGAAGCAACGATAGAAATACCGTAAAATATTTTCCGTTTTTTGATAAATTGGAAATTTGCATTTTTCAAGGTATTTGCAGACCAAGGAAACGATACAGAGACTTTCCAATCTTTCGAGAGCATGTATTCGAAAATCAAACGTGAAATAAAAATAGACGTGAATAACGACGTAACGATACCAATCATCAACGTAGTAGCAAATCCTAAGATAGGACCACTCCCGAAGAAAAATAAGACAAGACCTACTAAAAATGTAGTTATCTGCGAGTCCAAGATAGAGGGCATGGCATTCTTATAACCATCGGCAATAGCTTGTCGGATAGATTTTCCTAATCCTAATTCTTCTCGGATACGTTCGTATATCAGTACGTTGGCGTCTACTGCGGTTCCCATCGTCAATACGATACCCGCAATACCCGGTAAGGTGAGTACGGCATTTAAGGAAGCCAAAATTCCCATCAGGAAAAACACGTTAAATAATACCGCAATGTTAGCCGCTATACCCGCGCGGTTGTAGTAAGCAACCATAAATATCATCACTACGATAAGGGCGATAACAGAAGAGTTGACACCAGCATCAATAGCTGCCTGTCCTAATGATGGGCCTACAATTGCTTCTTCTACAATTTTTGCCGTCGTTGGAAGACGACCTGCTTTTAACACGTTAGCTAAGTCTTTTGTGTCTTCAATAGTGAAATTACCAGATATGGAAGAATTTCCGTTCGGGATTTCCTCGTTTACACCAGGAGCAGAGTATACAACACCGTCTAATACAATGGCGATGGCAGCATTATTGTTCTGTGCCGCTTGTGCTGTAATCTTACGCCACTGCCGAGCACCCTCGGTGTTCATGCTCATCGATACAACAGGACGATTGTTTTGATCGAAATCATCGCGTGCGTCGGTAACGACATCACCCGTTAATACAGCGCCATTTTCAGGTCCTGAGGTTTTAATGGCGTATAAGGAGAGGAAATTAGGCGTTCTTTGTTCTGGTTTTACTGCCCATAAGAATTTTAAATTCCCAGGGATGTTGGATTTTACTTCCGGACGATTTAAGTATTCATTAACACGAGCAGTATCTTTCAGATTAGCAATACCGACCATCGCGCCCGGAGTTAGGTTTGGTTGACCATTTTGCTCCATGTAAGTAGCCGGATTCAAAACGGCGAACAAAGGATTACTTGCCGCTAGTTCCGCAGAGATTCCTGCCGTGTCTGTACTATCCTTGGGAGCCGCTCCTAGATTAGCTAATAGATTGTCATCATCAGAAACGCTGTCCTTCACCGTTGAATCTGCCCCAGCCAAAACCGGAGTAGAAGTCGAGGGGGATGTCGATTTCAATGAGCTAGCTAAAATATTGTTAAGGTTTTCCAATAACGGATAGACCTGATAATTATCATGTGTTTCGTAGAACTCTAATTTCGCTGAACCCTGCAGAAGATTACGAACACGCTGTTCATCATTGACACCCGGAAGCTCTATTAAAATACGGTTTGTTCCTTGTTGAATCTGAATGTTCGGTGAAGCTACACCAAATTTATCAATACGCGTACGTAATACTTTGAACGAATTTTCGATGGCATTATCGGCTTCCTTATTTAAGAAGCTACGCACCTCGTTATCGGAACTAGTCCCCTTTATAAATGCAGCATTATCTGTTGTTGCAAAGAAAGTAGCTAAAGGCGTTCCTGCTCCTAAAGATTTATATTCATCGACGAAAATTTCGACGACACCTCTATTTACGGACTTACTCTTTTGAAGAGCGGATTCGAGCGCTTTGTTAAAGTTTTCATCGTCGGGACTATTTGCCAAGTTTCTAATGAGTTCGTCCAAGGATATTTCCATGGTAACGTTCATTCCCCCTTTAAGGTCTAGTCCTAATGCCAATTCATGCGCTTTCGCCTCCCTATAGGTGAATTTCGCTATTCCTAAATTGTAAACCTCTTCACCAGCTACGGAATCCAAATACGCCTTTTCTTTGGTCATGTCGCCTTTGGCATATTCCGCAGCGTCTCGTTCTACTTTTCGTGTAACAAATGTGAATGATAGGGAATAGAGGCATGCTATTGACACCACTACTACCAAAAATTTAATCAGCCCTTTACTCTGCATTGTCTGTCTTCGTGTATTTGTTTGTAGTTTATATAATCTTACTTGCGATTTAGCTTAATAATACTTAACCAAGATTCGCAAAGGTATAAAAATTTTGTAGAAAGAAAATATATTCTAACACTTATACAAACAAAAATTACAATTGGACCGTTTCTACAACTTTTACTCAAAAACAGATGCGGATGACAAGGCATTGCCCCGTTTTGGCATCACCTCCATCCCAGTCCCGGGGCCACATGTTCCAAAATAGACGAAAGCACATGTACGTTGTAATCCGTACCGAGTGTATTGGGAATGGTCAAGAGCAAGGTGTCCGCCTCCTGAATAGCTTCGTCACCAGCCAAATCTTTAATCAATTGATCCGGTTCTGCAGCATAACTCCGCCCGAAGATAGCACGTTTATCAGGCTCAATCATCCCTATCTTGTCTTCTCTGTTTGCTTCATGTCCAAAGTAATATCGATCTTGATCATTCATCAAAGCAAAGATTGAACGACTTACCGAGATGCGGGGTTCCCGTTTATGTCCGGCTTTTTTCCATGCACTTTTAAACAGCCTGATTTGTTCCGCCTGTTGTATATGAAAGGGTTTTCCACTTTCGTCGTCTTTCAGTGTAGAACTTTGAAGATTCATACCCTTTTGTGCGGCCCAAATAGCCGTAGCATTCGATGCCGCTCCCCACCAAATACGGTCGCGTAAACCCACTGAATGGGGTTCTAACCGTAAAAGGCCAGGAGGGTTTGGAAACATGGGATTTGGATTAGGCTGTGCAAACCCTACCCCGTCCAATTTTTCCAAGAAAGCTAACCCCTTCTGCCGTCCCATCTCTGCATCTGTTTCCCCCTCGGCAGGTTTATATCCGAAATGCCGCCACCCGTCAATTACCTGTTCTGGTGAGCCTCGACTGATTCCCAATTGTAATCGTCCTCCGGAAATTAAATCCGCAGCTCCAGCATCTTCAATCATGTATAAAGGGTTTTCGTAGCGCATATCAATTACGCCGGTGCCGATTTCGATTTTATGTGTTCTGGCACCTATGGCTGCTAATAAAGGAAAAGGGGAGGCTAGCTGCTTTGCAAAATGATGTACACGGAAATACGCCCCATCCAGGCCTATTTCCTCTGCTGCTACCGCTAAATCAATAGATTGAAGTAACGTGTCGCTCGCCGTACGAGTAGCATATGTCGGGTGGTCGTCCCAGTGACCAAAGGACAAAAAACCTATTTTTTTCATGATTTTATATTTTTATTTCAATACCAATGGTTTCGATCAATTCTCTAGCCGCCGAACGTCCAGCACGGTTTGCTCCAATGGTGGATGCCGACGGACCGTATCCCACCAAGTGAATCCTAGGTTCTTTACTTACCATGGTAGCGAGCCTTCCTGTCATCAGGATCCCGCCGCCCTCCTCTCTAGGGAGTACTCCGTTCAGATGTTCTAAGTCGCCTCTGAAGCCTGTATTCCAAAGAATAACGTCTGCTTTCTCTTCCGTCCCGTCTTCCCATCTCACACCTTGTTGGGTAATCTCACTAAACATCGGCAAGCGTTTCAACGCGCCGCGCTTTTCCATATCTATTACCTCCGGGGATACAGGTAAGCCAGTTACGGACACGACCGATAACGGGGGGAGACCTTGCCTTACGCGGTTTTCTACCATGGCAACAGCTTCCGTTCCAGCTACATCGTCGAACGGTCCTTCTCTAAATAACGGAGGGTGTCGTGTAACCCAAGTTGTACTCGTTATTTTTGATATCTGATCCAATAACTGAATTGCCGAAATGCCGCCACCCACAATGATTACATGTTTATTCCGAAAGTCATCCGCATGTTTAAAATCTTTGGTATGTAGTTGTTTTCCCTGAAATAGATTTGATCCTGGATATTCGGGAATATAAGGATTCCCCCAAGTACCTGTTGCATTGATGATACCTAAGGAAGAGAATAATACGTTGGAGGTATCTATAAAAAAACGTCCTTGATTCAAAACGACCTTTTTCACCTTTAAAGGGCGATGCACCTGAAGTCCAAATTTTTTTTCAAAGAGATCAAAATAACGCGGAACTGCTCTATTGGCCTGTACTTCTGTTGCCTTATGATCTATTGTTTCGTCAAAAGGCATTCCCGGCAAATCATGTATTTTGTTGACGGTGCTTAATGTGAGAGAAGGCCAGCGAAATTGCCAAGCACCGCCTGAGCGTGGAGCTTCATCTATAATGATGAAATCTCGCCCGATTTCTAGTCCCAGCTTTTTTAAATGGTAAGCAGTTGAAAGACCCGCCTGACCCGCACCAATCACTGCTATTTTTGTTTTATAACGAATATTCTTTGCCATGAAAAAAAGTCTATTTGCGCCCTCCATCTTGGAGGCTCCTCCCCAAACTTAACCAATATGTTTTCTTTTGTTTCCTATACCTTATTTTAGCCGTAGGTAGATATGTTTTACGTGTTTATGACCACCTGCATCTCTCTCGTCAATTTCAAACTTATTGATGTATTTGACCAAATCATACAATTTATTAAATCCGTAATTACGAGGGTCAAAGTCTGGTTTCTTCTTCGAAATGAAGTTTCCCAAAGACCCAAGAAAGGTCCATCCTGTCTCGTCGGCTAAATCATCCACACTATTTATAATCATATTAATTGTTCGTTTATCCACCTTGTCAAGAGCTTCTTCGGCAGGTTTCGGCTTTACTTTAGTTATAGATTTAAGGGCAACTTTAGTCTCCGCTTCTTTTTCAACTGATTTCAGAATCTCAATATAAATAAACTTATTACAGGCGGCGATAAATGGGTGAGGAGTTTTCTTTTCACCTATACCAATTACCATCATGCCTGCTTCCCGTAGCCTGGTGGCTAACCTGGTAAAATCACTGTCACTGGATACGATACAAAATCCCGTGACTTTTTCTGAATATAAAATATCCATCGCATCAATAATCAATGCGCTGTCGGATGAATTTTTACCGGTCGTATAACTATATTGCTGAACAGGCGTGATAGCATTTTCCAACAATACATTTTTCCATCCGGAGAGATGCGCCTTTGTCCAGTCTCCGTATATGCGTTTTACCGTGGGAGTACCACTTTTAGAAATCTCTTCGAGCATTTCCTTTACATTGGCATAAGGCACGTTGTCTGCATCAATTAAAACAGCCAGTTTATGATCTATCATAGTTCCTATATAGTGTATCATGTAAATTTACTTTTTTTCCAATAAAAGCCGAATTCGGAATTAAATAAGATTTCAACATATTAAACTCAAATGCTATATTGGTATTTTTAAAAGACAAACCTTATGCAACTTTTTTTCAAGTTCCGCTAGACAGCGCGCCAAAAAACTTTGCACCTGTTTGCTATAGATTTTTATTCAACATACATCTACATCGTTTGCGATTAACAAAAAATATAAACTATCAAAAACATGGCATCTGAATTACTCCAACACCTTAGAAAATACGTAAAGATTGATACAAAGGATGAGTCCGATATTTCCCATTTTTTTCAAGAAAAAGCTTATGACAAAAAAGATATCCTAGTCGAACAGAATACAAGATGTAGATTCCATTTTTTTGTAATTAAAGGATGCTTAAGGATGTTTTTTCTCAATGAGAAAGGAGTAGAGCAAACTATACAATTTGCTATAAAGGATTGGTGGATAACCGACTATATGGCATTTGACCGCCAGACGAATACGAACTTTATAATACAAGCAGTTGAGCCCAGCGATGTTATTCAGATAGATTACGAAAATCAGGAAAAGTTACTACACCAATTTCCCCAACTAGAGCGCTACTATAGATTGATATACCAACGGGCATATTCAGCTCTACAACTCCGAACAAAATATATATACGACTTTTCAAGAGAACAGCTCTATCATCATTTTAACGACAGTTTTCCAGAATTTACACACAGGATACCACAGCATTTATTAGCATCTTATTTGAATATGACGCCCGAGTATTTAAGTGAAATAAAAAAGAAATCCAGGTCTTAAACCAGTTTAAGATTTTACTTAACTATATGCCGTATTTTTGTTAAAAAACAAAATCAATGGAAAATCGTATAGATATACAGAAGGTAGAGCCAAATGCTTACAAAGGAATGTTAGCACTAGAAAATTATTTAGCAAACACGAAACTCGTAAAAATTCATTTAGAATTGATCAAAATTCGCGCTTCACAAATTAACGGTTGTGCATTTTGTATCAATATGCATACCTCGGATGCGATGAAACGAGGAGAAAGTTCGCAACGAATTTTCTTGCTTAATGCTTGGAGAGAAACAGATTTGTTTTCTGAAGAAGAGAGGAGCATTTTGGCTATAACCGAAGAAGTGACGTTAATCAGCCAAAGAGGGTTAACGGACGCAACCTACAGAAGAGCTCTAGAGCTTTTTGATGAGAATTATGTCGCTCAGATAATCATGGCCGTCGTTACGATAAATGCTTGGAACAGAGTTGCTATCAGCACCAATAAGCCGTTAAGCTAGTTACCTGTCGTGAAAAATAAAAATCCTGAAGCGGGGAGCTTCAGGATTTTAACTAACTAACCAATTATAAACCTAATTATGAACTACAAATATAGTGTATATTGACCATATTCCGATATGCTTAGTGTGTTTTTAACACATATTAACAAAAGGTACGATCGCACATAGCAGATCGAATCCCCTTACTACAAAACACCTCCCGATTATCCCTTGCAAAGCAACAATCTCAGGCTTAGACCCCTTTAACAAAAAAAGTTAAATTTTTACTAAGATCTAAGCACATATGTCGTTATTAGAAATGTATAACCACCATAAACATGAAAGCGACATCAAAAATAGCCCAGCTTATTAAACGACACATGGACGGTGAAATCACTGCGGACGAACGCGAAGCACTTGAACAATGGCGTGGTGAAACACCAGAAAATGATGCGTTTTTTAAAATGCTCACCGAAGGTGATGCAATCTTTGAAGACGGGTTATCGTGGATACAAATAGAGCAAGAGCAGGGTGAGGATTGGCTTCGGGAACTAAAGGAACGAACGCTGAAAAGGACCAGTAAAGGCGTGACAGGTCGGTCCGCAAAGACTTACCTTTTTTATTTTGCCGCTGCCGCTGTGCTGTTGATCGCAAGTCTCTTCGGCTATTTTCAACTTAAGTCCCCCCTAATCGAAGAAAAAGAAATAAGTCTGTCTAGTATACTGGCCGGAACTAATAAAGCAAAGCTCGTCCTGTCCGATGGTAAGGAGATAGACTTGAGAAGTGATAAAGACGGTATTATCCTCGACGATCAGTTAACATACGCTGACGGCACCCCGCTATTAGCTGTCGATAACCATAAAGTTTCCAGTATTGAAGCCACCATCCATGTTCCTAAAGGGGGCAAATATAAAGTCACTTTATCAGATGGAAGTAAAGTATGGCTGAATGCCCAGTCAAAATTAATCTATCCACTTGTATTCAATGAGAGCCATCGCACAGTGACCTTGGAAGGTGAAGCCTATTTCGAAGTCGCAACAGTTGTTGAAGAGAATCAGCGCATACCTTTTGAAGTCGTTTGTCGAGATCAGAAAATTCTCGTCACCGGAACCGCGTTTAACGTATCTGCTTATGCGGATGAAACTCAAACCGTAACGACGCTCGTTGAAGGGGCAGTCAGTATAGAGTCCGCACAACAAAAGGTTCATTTGACGCCTAATCAACAAGCGATAAGTAGCATTGGAAATATGATAACAAAAGAAGTAGATGTACAACCTTTTGTTGCTTGGAAGGATAATAAATTTCTGTTTTACGAAACAGAATTGCGTGATTTAATGAGATCAATCAGCCGTTGGTATGCCATTGAAGTCAGCTACCAAGATCAGGTTTCACCCACCTATTTCTATGGAGAAATAGACAGGGATAAAAACCTCGCCGAGGTCATGCGGATCATCGAAAAAAGTGGAGTGAAATTTAAGCTCCAAAAAAGAGACGGTACGTCAAAATTAATAATTATGGAACAATAAACACGAACAAACAATGGAAAGAACAGATATCAAATATCCTCGATAAATAAAAGCCGAATCGGGTATCGCACACCCGAGTTCGGCCATTACGATTTGCTGAAAAGCGTCAATACAGATTATAAACTCTTATTCATTACCAAATCCTAATTGTACAAAAATATGATTTTTTTACAACATAATGATTATGGCAGGAGGCCTGCCTTTTCTAAAATCAGATACTGGATAATCCTTATGAAACTAACTATTTTCCTTACAGTATTGAGTGTTTTTAAACTCACGGCAAGCGGATTCGCACAGCATATTTCCTTAAAAGCGATAGATGTCCCGTTGATCGAGATCATGCAGTCAATACAAAAACAAAGTGGCATACCATTTTTACTAAACGGTAAGGATCTTGCACGTACCAAAGTTACTGTCGATCTTAAGAATGTCCCCCTAGAAAAAGGACTGATAACGATATTCAGAGAACGACCCATTACGTGGGAAATATCTGATGGTACTATAATTCTTCGAAATTCCAAAACAAAGAACAATCCTTCATCTTCCATAATTGCACAGCAAGAGCAGGTCGTAACGGGGCGTATTACCGACGAGCAGGGTATGCCGATCCAAGGGGCTTCTGTGCAGGTCAAAGATACCTCCGAGGGTACGATCACCGATGAGCAGGGGAATTTTTCTGTTATGGTGACTACGAACAGCATTCTTCGCGTATCTTCCGTTGGTTTCCTCCCGACAGAAGTGACCATCGACAATCAGGAAGCAATCCGCATAACCCTGAAAGCCAGCTTCGGCGATTTAGATGAAGTGGTTGTCGTCGGCTACGGCACGCAAAAGAAAAAATTGACGACCGGTGCGAGTGTCCATGTGAAAGGTGACGACCTTCAGAAACTGAGTACACCGAGCATATTGGAAGCATTACAGAGTCAATCCCCCGGCGTTCAGATTACACAAAGTTCAGGTATGCCCGGCGAGAGTTTTAAAGTTAATATACGGGGAATAGGGACTACAGGCAATTCTGCCCCACTGTACGTCATTGACGGTGTACCCGGTGGCGATATCAATATGCTCAATCCATCCGATATTGAAACGATCGACGTGTTAAAAGACGCTGCTTCCGCCGCCATTTATGGTTCCCGTGCAGCAAACGGTGTCGTGCTGATCACGACCAAGCAGGGCAGGGAAGGACGCACGGCTATACATTTAGATAGCTATGTCGGCTTCCAAAATGCCTATAAACTTCCCCCGCTTTTAAACGCCAAAGAATATATGGCTATACAAGATGAACGACGGTTCAACGAGGGGGGGAGTCCCTACGATTGGGCGACACTCATTCCTAAGCAATATGAGCAGATTATGAACGGCACCTGGAACGGCACCAACTGGTTTAAAGAAATACATAATGACAATGCCCTCCTGCACAATACATCCATCAATATGATAGGAGGGAACGAACAATCACGTTTTTCGATCGGATATTCCATAACTGACCGAACGGGTATAATGGGCGTTCCGGTAGAA
Organism: Sphingobacterium arenae; assembly: GCF_014692505.1. Classification (GTDB taxonomy): domain Bacteria; phylum Bacteroidota; class Bacteroidia; order Sphingobacteriales; family Sphingobacteriaceae; genus Sphingobacterium; species Sphingobacterium arenae. The sequence continues at coordinate 358,517 of NZ_JACNYK010000003.1, forward strand.
CCCAATTTCCAACGACATACCGCACGTATCAACTCCGAACATATCTTGCTCAAGAACGACGAATTTACGATCCTTAAATTTGGAGAAAATGTGAATTACGGATTCAACAACCGTTCTGGAATCGGGATTGGAAATATTTACTGGAATGATATACACAACATGTTAGTTGGCAATCCCCTGTTACCTGCTCGCAACGCAAGCGGTGGTTATTATGATCATGCTAGTAAAGTCGCCGACCAGTGGAACTTGGATGGTGCTACAGCAAATCCAGTAGCTGAGATGGACTACCGTCGCGGACAGAATTTAAGCAAGAGCCATAGTCTTTCAGCAAATGCTTATCTAGAAATCCAGCCAATAAAAGATTTAGTTTTCAGATCCAACTTTGGATACCGCTTAAACGCCTCTTCCTATCGACAGTACACACCTGCGTATGCACTTTCCACCACCTTGACCAATCCAATTGATGACATTAATCAAAACCAGGAACTGGGCTATAAGATTTTGTTGGAAAATACATTAAGTTACAAACTCCAACCACTCGACGGACATCAAATGGATATGGTTGTCGGCCAATCGATAGAAAAAAACGGTATCGGTGAGACCCTGAGTGTTGTCACTGCCAATTCCTCTTTTCCAGGGCAATGGGACAAAGCTTGGGTAGGCAATGGGCAAGGCTATGACGGTTTTATTCCAACGGTGGGAGGAATGCATCTACCCGAATTTAGGATTTCTTCTTATTTCGGACGGGTCAACTACAATATCAACGAAACGTATATGGCATCCTTGATTCTACGGTCAGATGCTTCATCCAATTTTGCAAGAGGCCACCGATGGGGATACTTTCCTTCGGCCTCGGCCGGTTGGATCATGACTAATGAAGAGTTCTTGGAAGACAATGGGTTTATGGATTTTATGAAACTTCGTGCCAGTTGGGGGCAAAATGGAAATGCAGACATTCCTCCTTTCCAATATCTACCGACCATCGCGATAGACGTTAGAAATGGATATTATTTCGGAAATAATAAGAACACACTTATCCGAGGAGCATATCCAGACGTCTCGCCTAGTCCTGACATCTCTTGGGAGACTTCAGAGCAACTCAATATAGGTTTTGACTCCCGGTTCCTCAATAACAGACTTGCTTTTGTTTTCGATTGGTATAAAAAATCTACCAAAGACTGGCTTGTTTTCGTACCGGTTTTGGCTACATACGGTACATCGGGGCGTTTTATCAACGGGGGAGATGTCAATAATACAGGGATTGAAATTGGATTGAACTGGAACGACACCAAAGGCGATTTTCGCTACAGCATCGGTATTAATGGCGCCTACAACAAAAATAAAGTGGTGCGTATCGCTAACGAAGAAGGAATTATTCACGGCGAGAGTGATGTGCTGAGTCAATCTACGCAGCCGATGTACCGTGCTCAAGTGAATTATCCTATTGGTTATTTCTATGGTTTTCGAACCGACGGTATCTTTCAGACCCAGGAACAGATTGAAGCACTCCGGGCAACTGGTCACGGCATTTTGCCAAATGCCCAACCCGGCGATGTTATCTTCGTGGACAACAACCGGGACGGCTCTATAACCGACGAAGACAAAACGATAATCGGTAATCCACACCCCGACTTCAGTGGTGGTTTAAATATCAATTTGGGATATAAAGGCATCGACCTTGCTGTTACCGCTATCGGTTCTTTTGGACATCAAATTGCAAAATCCTATCGTTCCTTTGCGGATAGCCCTTTGCAGAATTATACGACGGATATTTTCGAGCGGTGGCATGGCGAAGGAACCTCGAATAAATTACCTCGGCTCACCAGTGGCAGCCATACCAATAACCAGTACATATCCGATATATACATCGAGAACGGCGACTTTGTCAAAATACAAAATATCACTTTGGGTTACGATTTGCAGCAGATATGGAAGACATCACCTTTTAGTCAGACCCGGTTCTATGCCACTGTCCAAAATCCGTTCACCTTTACGAAATATAGTGGAATGGATCCTGAGATTGGATACGGTTATGATGCGCCCTGGGTTTCGGGAATCGACTTGGGCTTCTATCCGCAACCACGGACGGTGATGTTTGGTTTAAATCTCAAATTTTAAAGTAAAGACATGAAAAAGATAATTTTGTTTATACTCGTCATAGGAAGCCTAAGTTCCTGCGAAAAATTTCTGGATACCGAGAGCTTCGATAAAAAAAATACCGGAAACTTTCCGGTTACGGTGGCTGACGCCAATACAATGTTGACCGGGATATATACTAGCCTCAATACGGCGATGTCCGATCCCCAGCATTCTCATTTTTATATGGCCGAGCTCGCCTCCGACGATCGTTTTGGAGGTGGTGGCGAAAATGATCGCGATATGCAGGGCCTGGATCATTTGATGAATACCCAGCCCGATCGCTTCCTGTCATTTTGGAGTGCTAGGTATCAAGGGATTTTTAGAGCCAATATGGCTATCGAAACGATCGACAATGTCACTGGTTGGACCAACGAAGCGCAAAAGCAACAACTCATGGGGGAGGTATACTTTCTACGGGCACTTTATTACTTTGAACTGTCCCAGCTATTTGGGGAGGTTCCATTGCTTACGTCAACGCTTGTCACGAATATACCCAAGACGCCAGCCGAAGAGACTTATGCCGTTATTGCCGAAGACTTAAAAACGGCCATTGAAATAATGCCTTCCAGTCCTTATACTAGTGTGGCCTCCGGCCATGCCACGAAGTGGTCGGCACAAGCGTTGATGGCCCGAGTATTCCTTTTCTACACGGGCTACTATCAAAAAACAGATCTCCCATTGGTATCCGGCGGCACAGTAACCAAAGAGCAAGTTATACAATGGCTAGAAGATTGCATTGACGATAGCGGACACAGCTTGGTAGAAGATTTTAGAAACCTTTGGCCTTATTCCAACGAGTTTACCAAAGCAGACTATCCCTACGCACAAGAAAATAATCTGAAATATGCAGGCGACGGGAATAAAGAAACCATATTTGCGGTTAAATTTGGCACTCTAGCGGACTGGGGGGACACGTATAAACTTGGTTATACCAACCAAATGAACCTCCACTCCGGCTTACGATCAAATAATGGGCAGGAAGGGACATTTCCATTTGGACAAGGCTGGGGGGCAGGCCCCGTAAATAGCAACTTGTGGAATGCATGGCGCCAAGCAGAACCAACTGATATCCGTAGAACGGGATCCATCATTAATGTCGAGGCCGACCTAGACAGTTACATCTACGGCGCAGACAATCAGATGGAAGAAACGGGTTTTTGGCAGAAAAAATATATTGCTGTTACAGCTTACGACGAAGGTACGTTTATTCCGTCCTATGCTATTTTGGCCGACGCAGCTCAAGCAGATTATCAGTTGGCGCATACGCAGGATCTGGTCCTTATCCGTTTTGCGGATGTATTGCTGATGCATGCCGAGTTAACAGAAACGAACACCAATCTTAACCGTGTTCGAGCCCGAGTTAATTTGCCTACGATTTCCTATTCTTTGGCCGCCCTGAAGCGTGAACGGCGATGGGAATTAGCCTTTGAAGGGTTACGTTATTTTGACTTGATGCGTTGGCATGATGCGGCAGAAGCGCTAGCTCAGCAAGAAGGTGTCGCTATAAAAAACAAAGCCGTTGATACACAAATGCGCGCATTTGGTGGCGGGTACCGCAGTCGATTCGAAGCTACCGGTGGATTTTGGCCCATTCCATTATCACAGATTGCACTTTCCGACGGAGTATTAACACAAAACAAAGGATGGGGTGAGTCTACCCATGAATTTCCGGGTTGGTAATTTTTAAATTGATATACAATGAAAAATATACTTTATATCTTCTGCTCCATCCTCAGTTTCCTATTGATAGGATGTGACCCCCTTGAAGACCGAATGAATTTAGGATCCGCCATTAGGGCCGATCAATTAGCTGTCACAGCAACTCCCGTTATAGTAGACGGCAAAAAAAGCAATAAAGTAATTTTGGAAAATAAAAGTCCGGTGCTTTCATCATGGGACTATGGCGTTGGCGTAACACAACGGAAAACCGATACTGTCCTGCTAGTTACTACCGGTGAGAACGAGGTTATTTTTACTGGACTAAATCCTGACGGAAGCAAAATCAGTAAGACACTGCAGGTTTCTGTAGATGAGTTATCCTTTCCAGTACCACCCGAATGGGGATTTCTGACCGGTGGGAGCGAAAAAGACTGGGTATGGGATACCAGCAAGCCCGACGTTTGGGGGAATGGCGGGTATCTGGCGAATTTTGCCCCCGCGTGGTGGAAATTACAGGAATCTGCTATCGATGGGCAGGCGCCAGGAGAAGGCACGGGAGCCAAGATGGTCTTTTCCTTACGGGGTGCTAAGCTGACAAAAATAAAATCCAATGGCGAAAACATAACCGGGAGTTTTTCTTTTGATATGACAAAAAAAGTCACGATGGAAGACGGCACCGTTTGGGCCAAGGGCAAGCTAACCACTACCAATGTGACGGTTTTGTGTGGAATTTCACCAAATGAAGGAAATGCAGCCGTGTATGAGTATGACATCCTCTTGCTAGACGGAAAGGAGATGGTACTCGCTTTTCCTGATCCAAGTGAAGAAGGAGCAGCTTGGTTTTGGGTGTTCCGGTCAGAATAAATAACCATTTGGGACAGCAAGGTGCATCCTCCGTCCATCGGCGGGGATGTCCCTTTTTGTTCTGGTACACTTTTAATTTCACATAAATTACATTAAATTTGTAGGTAACCACATAGTATAAGCCTGTCAGTCATGGACGAACGCAACAAGCAGATTTCTGATTTACGCATGGGAAAAGAAACAGCCCTGAGCTTTATGATGGATCAGTATGCGCGCGCACTGCATTTTTTCGCCTATAAGTTGATCAAGGACAGTCAGACATCTTCAGAAATTGTGTCCGATGCCTTTATAAAGCTTTGGGAAAGAAGAAAACATTTTGAAGCCATCGAGCCGATTAAATCCTTTCTTTATCTGGTCGTTAAGAATGCGTGTCTAGACCATCTCAAGCACAGCCGAAATAAATGTAGGTATGAAGAAGTCGCCCTTATCGAGTTGGAGGCGACAGATCAGGATATCCTACGAAAGATCATCTACACCGAACTTGTCGAATTAATTGTCGAGGAAATCAAAAAACTTCCTCGACAACAGGCTCAAGTGTTGCAATTATCTGTAATGGAGGGTAAAAATGTCCAGGAGATCTGTGACGAATTGGGAACCACAGCCAATAATGTCTATTTTGCACGATCCAAAGCCGTTGCCACATTACGGAGGATACTGGAACAGAAGAAACTTTCGCTTCATTATCTATTTTTGTTGCTCTTCTTCAATATATAGTAATAGCAGGATTATCTCTAATATCATACTTGCTCGTGCTTTAGTTTTTGCAAATTAATTTCAGTCATAGTAGCATGTTTTATTTTATAAAAATAGATAATTGCTATCACTAATAAGATCTTCGGAGAAAGTAACAAAGTCAAAAAATCCCGAAGCGGGGAGCTTCGGGATTTTAACTAACTAACCAATTATAAACCTAAATTATGAAAAGTATTATTACATAGTCAATCTCCATGCCTGAGGTATCTGTGGCAGCTTTGTTTTAACAATATTTTAACAGACTTACCGCATTTGTACGGTCGTATCTTCCGATATCGACATTCCTTTGACATATTATTTCCTATACATCGTTATGGGCTGTCAATATTACTTTTCATCACGACAAAATAGCAGAGGATGATATTTTTTGGCAGGATACTTCTACCTCCATATATAGTCGTAAGCCGATTGCCTGTTGTGCTCGAAACATCTATCCCGATATTTAATTTAGGGAATCCTTAGAATCATAAAAGAACGGATCTGACGGGAGCAGGAGAAGATAAATAAAAAAGAGAGTCTATAATCAGACTCTCTCGCGCTTTATATCTTTATAACTTCTCCTGGTTAAGAGCTTGTTTATAAATAGCTTTTTTTCGTTGCATTCTCTTGGTTACAGATTTCTTTTCATAAGCCTGACGCGAACGCAATTCTTTTAACACTCCGGTTCTTTCAAATTTTCTTTTAAATCGTCTAAGAGCTCGGTCTAATGGTTCTCCTTCTTTAACATTAATTATGATCATATTATTAATATACCTCCTTTCTTTCCATTAAATCATAAGTTGAGAACTTACCATTTAAAAATTGAATTTGCAAATTGAATCGTTTAATGATTGTAAAGCCGCAGACATGTAGAAGTTCTTTCTTCTATAACGGTCGAACGAAGTGAAAAGAGTACACCGCTATACATAAATTTCTTCGGCGTATGACAAGAATAATACGAATTTTAGCTTTCTATTCATTAAACTCCTTTGGATATTCAACTATTCCACCAACTCCAGCAAGCCCATTTTCGGTTAGTTCGATGGCCATACAATTCTCTTTTGGTACGTCAAAAGACAATTCAATTCCAAAAAAGTCAGCTTGTTTGTAACCAAATTTTGGATAATATTTTTCTTGTCTTATCGTTACTTTCATTTGGTCTTAATTCTATAGTACATATTAGAAAATCTGGAAGTTCTAGCGCTCAGGATCGTATCCTTTTTCTTCCCCTTCGTAGTGTCTTAACCATTCCGGTTCATTCTCGACCAGTTTCGCTAAATTGTTCGAAATTACCGATTTTATACCTGTGTTGTTTATAGCACCTCAAATAAAAAGTCAAAGCCTGCATTTGCCGGCTTTGATAACGGAGATTTTGTATCTGAATATTATCTATTTGCGTTAAAAAATCGCAGAACGGATTGTCGATTTTGGACTGCCGAAAAGATCACCGGCTAGGATCGTCTGTCCAGTTATAAAATAAGTTTGAAATGTTTGTCGGTTGCTAAAAGTACGATCGCCGCCATACAACCAAATAGTGCGCTATAAAATTCATGATATTCTTTATGTGCAAAATGAACCATTAAAGCCCCCACTGCGAAAAACAATAAATAGATAATAGCGATATTTTTGATAGGACGAAACCAAAGGCCCGCAATTAGCGCTGATAGTCCAATTAATTCACCGTAACCGATAAATAGAGTCCAAGTTTTATTAAAACCAAAAGCCATCATTCCTTCCATCATCGCTTTCTTTTGAAAAACTTTAAACAGACTAGCATAGCCAAATAAATAGACAAAATAAGTATACGTTATCCAATGGATGATTGTTGTCAGTTTTATTTTCATATCAATTATTTTTCAACAAAACTAACTGCTATATTAGCATGATGCAAGTACATACAAAATTGTATGGTACTAACAGAAATGTGAGAAATGAGAAAGGAAACTTCAACAAATACATTCAATAAAGAGAAGATTGAATCTACATGCGGAATGGCTTATACCGTATCCGTATTAAGCGGTCGATGGAAATTAAGTATTCTTGGTTTTTTATTAGATGGAGGAACGTTAAGATACAACGAACTGAAAAGAAAAGCAGCTGGAATATCCGAACGAATGCTAATTGCCCAGCTAAAAGACTTGGAGGCTGATGGACTGATTGAGCGGAAAGCATACCCCGAGATTCCACCGAGAGTGGAATACAAACTTTCAAAAAAAGGAAAATCATTGGAAACGATATTAAATTTAATGTCGACGTGGGGTGAAGACAATAAAAGCACGCTCCCTTAAATACGAGCTGTGTGATAAGAGTGTTATATTGCTAACGCATGTATGTGTACCAATATATATCATTTAATAATATCATTGACCGCGTGATGAAAAGCGTCACTAAAATAAGCCTATAAATGCATTCAGAACTGGAGAGGATAAATTATCCTTACGATAAACCAAAACGTTTTTGATCTTTCCAATTTCGGCGGGGAGAGGAAATGTTTTAATTTTTCTGTCTTTATAAAAGGCGGAAATGATTTCTGACGGCAATAAGCTAAAACCTATACCAGATTCAATGAAATTGATAACTCCCTCCATAGAATTCATCACGGTTTTATTATAATTAGTAATGTTCTTATTGACGAGCCACGCTTCCAAGCGCGTACGGAAAAAACATCCCTGATCAAAAACGATTGCTCGTGGTCGCGGCTGCTTTAACAGCTCGTCGACATTGTTGAACCGTTCAGGCGCTACAATCACAATACGTTCTTCGTTGATCACAACCTTTTCCAATTCTTCGGCAAAAATGGGCATTGGGATAAACGCTGCGTCGAGTTTGAAATTTAGAACATCTTCTATTAGCTTATCGCGCATAGCGGAGGTAAAATCAATATCAATCAATGGAAATTTTTCTGCGAGTTCATTTATTAGATCAGGACCCTTAAGTGCCATTGTTGTTTCTAAAAAACCTACTTTAAGCTGACCTTTAATTTTGTCGTCTTTTCCTACAGCGAATTTCGTGTTTTCAATGAGATTATTAATTTGCTTGCAACAAAGCAAAACTTTTTTCCCGGCTGAAGTAAGTTCAACTTTTCGAGATGTACGAAGAAAAAGTGTAGCGCCAAACTCCTCTTCTAAATTTTTTATTCTCGCAGTTACATTTGACTGGACGGTATACATAGCTTCTGCTGCTTTCGTAAAGTTGCCGTGGAGGGCTACTGCCTCAAATAATTTTAAATCATTCGTGTTCATTAATCATAATTTATGATAGTTTAAATAATTTTATATTATTTATAATGATCAAATATATGCTTTAAATTTGTATTATGAAACAGATAAATTATAAATCATATACTGTCCTTATAACTTTTGTAGGGATCGTATTATTAAACTTCCCTATTATGGCGCAATCGCAAAAACACACAATACCACGTACACTACGTTCATCAGAAACCATCTACTACCGTACAGTAAAGGCTAACGGACATAACATTTTCTATCGCGAATCAGGATCTCAGAATGCTCCAGTTATTTTGTTGTTACACGGCTATCCAACCTCATCGCACATGTTCCGAAACCTTATACCAATTTTAAATAAAGAGTATCATGTGATTGCACCTGATCTTCTAGGTTTTGGTTATTCAGCTTCACCTGCAAGAGATGAATTTGAATATACCTTTGAAAATCTAACCGCAGTACTACAAGCATTTATCGATGAGCTTAACCTCAAAAGATTTGCTGTATATGTATTCGATTACGGCGCTCCTACCGGTTACCGTTTGATGCTGAATAACCCCGAAAAAGTAACCGGTTTTATCTCACAAAACGGTAATGCTTACGTCGAGGGTTTGGGGCCAGCATGGAAAGAAGTTAAAAAGTATTGGGATAGTAACGCTATCGAGGATAGAAACGCGTTAAGAGGATTTGTTAAGGAAGAGGAGTTAAGGTTTCAATATTTTACAGGTGTTTCTGATTCTGAACGCATTGCACCCGAAACATATACGCTAGACCAGTTTTTTCTTGATCGTCCAGAAGCCGACGAGAAGCAGCTCGATTTATTAAAAGATTATAAAAATAACGTATCCATGTATCCCCAATTTCAGGAATACTTTAGATCACAGCAACCCCAAGCGCTGATCGTATGGGGCAATAGAGATCCGTATTTTCTCCCGGCAGGCGCTGAAGCCTACCGTAAAGATATTCCAGGAGCAATTGTTAAATTTTATGACACCGGTCATTTTGCCTTGGAAACCCACGTGAACGAAATCGGAGAAGACATTTTAAATTTTATGGAAACTCTGCCAAAATAAGCTGGAAATATAGGAGTGGGCATAGCAATTAGAATTCTCCTAAATATAAAAAACTGCAATGCCCACTCTGCGTTATTGAGTTTTAGCTATAAGGTACATATAGAGAGTGGAATTACTTGTGTTCGATAACGAATTCATCTAAGGGAACACGCACTTTTTTCATCGGTGCAAGCCAATCTCGCCCCTTATCGGCGTATCCAATATATAGTAATGTTACACTCCGAAGTCCGTGTTCGCTCAAACCTAATACTTCATCCACGACAGTATTATCAAAGCCTTCTGCAGGGGTGCTGTCTATACGTAGCTCCGCAGCCTGTGCTAGTGCAAGGCCTAAGCCTATATAGCTTTGTCGCGCTGTATGCGCAAAATTTTCTTCTGCTTCCTGATTGATGTATATATCCTTAAGTTGATTAGTATAACTGCTAAAACGACCTCGCGGAAGTTCTCGGTCGTCCGTAATGCGATTATACACCGTATCAATTCGCGCCGTCGTATAACGGTCCCATGCAGCAAAAACTAAAACATGAGAACAATCTCGCATGACCTCAGGATTTAACGCACCCTTAACCATTTGCTCTTTTAACGATTGATCCTCCACTAATATGATACGAAATGGCTGAAGCCCGGATGATGTAGGAGCCATTCGAGCAGCCTCAATTATTTTAAAAATATTTTCGCGGCTGACTTTTTTTGTAGAATCGTACGCTTTGGCGGCATATCGCCATTCTAGATTTTCTAATAATGACATAGTCGTAAATTTTTAATCTCTACGAAGATCATTATTTATTGTAGATAAGCTGCAAAAGGGAATAGTAACATCTAGGTAACTTAGTGACATTCCCCATCTCTTTTGAAGCTATGGCAGAATTTTCCATCTATGAAGATGGCAAATTCCGTTTTTAGAAACATAGACTTTAGAATCCGAAGGCAAGTGCACCGCCGTCCACACTAAAATCTTGCCCCGTAATATAAGTTGCAGCCGGCGAAGCCAAGAAGCATGTCATTGCCGACAATTCTTCCGGACGACCGAAACGACGTAACGGCATTCTGTTTAATATTTTTGCTTTTCGGTCTGCGTCCATTACCTGTTGATTCATAAGAGACGGAAACCAACCCGGAGATATGGAATTTACGAGAATATTATCGTTACTCCATTCTACCGCTAAACCCCTTGTGATTCCAAGCACCGCGGATTTCGAAGATGAATATGGAACCACCTCGGAAAATCCAAGATATGAAGCCATGGAAGCAATATTTATAATCCTTCCTACATGGTCAGATTTTTTTAAAAAAGGGTAGGCCGCCTGCGAACACCAAAAAACACCATCCACATTTACATCGTGTATAGATTGCCATTGTTCTTCGCTAAGAACCTCTGCTCTTACGCGTTGCGTTATACCTGCATTATTTACCAGCACGTCTATTCCACCAGAAGCTCCAATATCGCCAAACTTGCGCCGTATTTCCGATAAAGAAGAAACGTCAAGACTATCAAAAAAGATGTTTTCAGGTATTTGTGTATCTACTTCTATTTTTGGCATTCCCGTCCTGCTTAATGCAAAGACAGTCGCACCACAATGAGCCAATGCGATTGCCTGATGTAGACCCAGACCACTGGAAGCACCTGTGATTACTACTCGAAGTCCTTTTAAAGAGTAAAATTTTTCAAGATAACTCATGTGTTTTCAATTGCTACAATTCGTTTAAAAAGCTGTCTTTAAAAGAGAAGCCCCAACCTGGTCGGTTATGGGGAAGTGCCATTCCGTTTTCGATTTTCAGCGGATGGTCGATTAGCGGATCTATCCAGTCAAATGATTCCGCACCCTTTCCGTTACTGATGGTGCACAATAACGGAACATCGTAGTCCTTATAATAATGTGGTAGTACCGGAATATGGTTACATTTCGCAAGTGCTGCACTATCACGCCAGGCATCTACACCACCTAGACGCAGGATATCGGGCTGCCATATATCTATAGCATGGAGTCTTATAAGTTCCCGAAGAGACAACGTATTGTATTCGCGCTCGCCCATTGCGATTGATATCCCAGCTTGATTACGGAGCAATTGATATCCCTGGAAATCGTGGTGATCAATTGGTTCTTCGAACCAGTTAATGTCTAATTGTCGTGCGGCCCTTGCTAAGGATAGCGCCTCAGGTACGTTCATACCTTGGTTTGCATCCATCATAATTGCTATATCATTTCCTACCGCTTCCCGAACATATCTCAACCGCTCTAGATCTTCCCTCCAGTCTGGTTTTCCCACTTTAATCTTTACGGCTTTAAAACCTCGTTTTTTGTAATCGCTGACCTCGGCAATAAGTTCGTCCTTTGTGTAAGAACTCCATCCTCCGCTCCCATATATGGGGATACGAAGGGCCGATCCGCCCAAAACTTTCCAAATCGGCTGTTGCAAGGTTTTGCTCCACGCATCCCACATAGCGATGTTAAAGGCAGCTTGTGCCCATCTATTAACACCCTCTACCCCAAAATATTCATTTTGTGCGTTTACTCTCTCAAAAGAACCCACTGTATCGGATACATCTTCTCCGATCAGCATTTCACCAACATCTTTTAAAGCCCCAACAATAGCCCCTGGACTATATTGGAAACTTAGAAGATAAGATTCTCCAATGATTGCTGAAACAGTCTCTATGCGCAACACGATGAAAGAAATTTCTGTCAATTTATGCGTAGCGTCGGCTATTGGTTTGTCTAAATCAACCTTTGCCTTGAAGATACTGTAATGTTTGATTTTCATAATAGAAGAGTGCCTAAATAGCGAGCTAAGTTATATTATCCTTAATGGAGATCCATCCTGTAGTATCCTGATAGAAATTGGTCGCGCCCGTTAACAAAGAAAGCTTGCAAGTGGCTTCTAACCCATGTTTGTGTTTACGGGGTTAGGATCCGACAGACTGCCTATTTGATTCCAATTAGAAAGCTATCAATTTATGTTTTTCACCCCACTCTTCGAGGCCCTTAATGATTGGTTTGAGCTCATAGCCGATGGCTGTTAGCTCGTATTCAACTCGCGGAGGAACCTCTGCGTAAACCGTTCTTTTCACGATATGGCTAGCTTCGAGTTTGCGTAACTGCAACGTAAGCATACGTTCTGTTATATTAGGTAATAACTTCTTCAGTTCGCCGAAGCGAAGTTTGCCATGCAATAACCAAGAACAGATAACCAAAGCCCATTGGCCACCGATTATGTTTGCAGCATATGCCTCCGCACACTCGTCTGCCAAAGCTTGTTTATTTGCATAATTGGTAGATGTTTCTTTGATTCCAGACATTACTTACATTTTTTATAGTACCATACAATTCGTTGCTACAATACAAAAGTAAATGTATTAACCCTAATTTTGTTTTGTTAGATCCAAAATTTTAGCGAAATGAAGAAATTGATCGTTGTTACACACCCCGAAATAGAAAATTCTAAAATTAATAAAAGATGGGTTGAGGAGCTGGAAAAAACACCAGAAAAATATACCGTACACCAACTTTACAAACGATATCCAGATGAGAAGATTGATGTATTAGCCGAGCAAAAGCTACTACAACAATATGAGGAAATCATTTTCCAGTTTCCAGTCTATTGGCATAGTTGTCCGCCGCTTTTGAAGAAATGGATTGATGAGGTCCTGATTTATGGATGGGCATATGGTAGCAAAAGCGGTTATCAAGTTTCGAGAAAAAAGATAGCCTTGGCCATGTCGGCTGGTCTCGAGGAATACGAATATTCGTCAGACGAAAAATACAAATACACCCTCAAGGAGCTGACTCGTCCATTTGAACTGACCTGGGAATACGTTCGTGCAGACTACAGACCTTTTTTTGTCTATTACGGTATGGAATACAGAGCAACGGCTGAACGAATTGACAAGAGTGTGCCACTTTACAAAGAATTTTTGGAAGCCTTTTGAGTAGGAACGCGTCAGGTCATTGTAATGCAGAAAGATATCACACTCATAAGTGATCAGCCCGTTACCTGTGCCAGAGAGGAAACACCGTATATGTCTATATATTTATTTCTTGACCTAAGAAAAGTTATGAAGCCGTATAATTTGTTAATTTGCAGTCAATCTTAACATATTTTATACTATACGACGATGCTTAAAATAAAAGTAAAAGCAGATTGTGGCAACTCACCCAAACGTGAATTTCTAAAAGATTTTAATATAGCTTTTGGAAAGGGCGATGCTAAATTTATTATTGCCCAAGTGACGGATGAGATTGTTTGGGAGATGATTGGCGAACAAACAATTGAAGGAAAAGACAGCTTCTCCAAAGCAATCAACGAAATGAAGAAGAAAGAGGTTGCCGAAATAAGCATAGAGAAAGTGGTAACACACGGTAAGGAAGGTGCCGTAAACGGTATCATGAGAATGAAAGATGGTAAACAGTACGCCTTTTCAGATTTTTATGAATTTAAAAATACGACGAGTACAAGTATAAAAGCCATGACTTCTTACGTTATCGAAATATAACGTATAATACTCACTTTCGCACTGAAGAATTTCGAGTCGGCAAACCTTTGTCCGGAGGCATTTCTACAACAATTTCATCGGTCAGGCGATCACTAGTTTTAGCTAAGCGACCATCTACCCATATGCGCAATTCACTTTGATTTCCCTCTTTTTGCAGATCCCAATCTTTTTTCCAGATGATGTCGATTGTCCTTCCGTGGTAGGCAATATTTCCCAGATAAAAATGCGACCAAGTATTTTCAGGCAATAGTGGCTGCAGAATAAACAGGTCTTGGTGTAAGGCTTTAAACCCTAATAGATCTTCGATAATAATATCCGGAAATGTCGAGTGGAAGTAGTCTTTCTCACCACCGAAAGTTCCCCGTTCACTCGGAATATACCATTCCCCTATATTCGGTTTTTCGCCATGTGTAGCGACTAATTTCCGTACATAGTTGTAAAGTAATTGTCTGTCATGCTCCGTAACCGGCGTTTTATAATTTCTCAAATAGTTGGCATACGCTTTATACACGACCGAATTCTGAAACGGCCAACCACGTCCATTCCAGGCATAAGCCTGTTCGTTATAATAAGGGTGTTGCTGTTCGGCGGTCGTCATACCTCCAGTATTGAAAAAGCCTTTTTCGGATGCAAACATCTCCCAAGCTTTTTCGTATTTCTCATTATCCGAAAAGGGGATCATATTGAAATACCAAGGCGTATAACCCACGGATTCGCGAACGCGTGATTCAAAATCGCGGGCACCAAATTTATTATCGCCAGCGGTGTAACTATAGAAAAACTGATCTTCTTCATTCCACAGCACGTCGAGTATCTTTCTTTGAATTTCCTCTGCTTTTATTTTATATTTCGTCGCCTGTGTTTTAGCTTCTAGATCAGCAAAATTACTATGCATTAAGTTGTATAGGTTAGATAGCGAACGTAGGTTGGCATAGGCATAAGCGTTTAAGGTAGGTCTCACTATGTAGAAATCGGGATATCCGTTCCGATAAGCCTTAGGATACCGTTTGGCATGTGGAGACTGAGCGGCATTGTCGGTCGTTTCCCAACCTAAATAATAGTTACGCCAATTGTCAACTGTATAAAGGCCATAAGCGTCGTCACTTTCTATAAGTCCAAGTACCGTAGATAGACTGAATTCCATTCCATCGTAGAGATCCAGAAATTTATACATACGTGCTGTTTTTGCCTGCAAGTCCGTTACGGTAAACAGGGTATCCCAAACCTGTTGGTGAGCAGCCAAGTGGGGGAGGATGCTCTGTAGCCACTCCCTGTCGGGGTGCACTTTAAGGAAAGCCTCAATACCATCGATCATCCAACTAGAGAAATGATGACTTTCCGGACGGGACGTATAGGTCAAGAAGTTCGCATTTTCCCGCTGATTAAGACGGGAGGCCGACCCACGCATATAGTAATCAGCGTAAGATCGTAAGAATTCCGGGTTCCGAAGCCAACGTACGTCGTAAAACTGATGCCCCGCCGGGCAAGGTATAGCACCACTAAGCGTGGCCCAAGGTTTGTCGCCGAAGAACTCCGTAAATACCCATACGTCTGTTCATCATAAGGATCAACATATGCCTTGAGATGTTTGGAGATCATCCACCAACGGTAATTGTAGACTTTTGTGATGTTGCTGTCCGAGCATAAAAACAGCGGGATGTTATCACGAAGAAACGCCTTGTTATTTCGCTTGTCGATATGTCCATCAGAAGCAGGTCGGTCAATATAACTGTTAAACTCATCGACCTGCTTATCCAGGATACTTATCGCTGAAGTTTTACTGCCTGTTAGGTCTGCATGTGTTAAATGTCTGGTCGTCGAACAGGCAGATAGATATAATACACAGGACAGATAAACAAAATAAATTTTTATCCGACTTAATGCTTTAAAGGTTTCGCTCATGGTGTTTAATAATTCCTAACAACGGAATACCGTTAATTTATCCATTTCCATTTTTATCGCTATACATAACGATGAATGGCAATGTAGTAAATTTTCAGCATCGTTGCGAAACATCAAAATATCTTCAGACCTATGATGCCCGCTACAATAAGACATGCCGACAATAAACGCATGATCGTGGCCGAATCACCAAAGAAAAGTATCCCTACCAACAGTGTGCCTACTGCACCCAGCCCCGTCCATACTGCATACGCCGTTCCCATCGGGATTGTCTTTTGTGCGTAAAACAAGAGGCTCCCACTGATGGCCATAGACATCAGCGCGACTACGATCCATCCAACTTTACTACCCTGCGGTTGCTGTGCCATTTTTAATCCTAGCGGCCAGCCAATTTCGAAAACTCCAGCTACAATAAGTGCTACCCAGTTCATATATAACGATTTAAATTACCCTTGCAAAGGTAATCCATCATCTATTCCAATTTTTTGATCTACATCAAAATCTTCTTATTCTACTCAATGTTTCCTGCGTGATCCCTAAATAAGAGGCAATATGTCCGAGGTTGACCCTTTTCAATACGTTAGGTTGCAGTTTTATCAGTAAATCGTAACGTTCAAAAGCACTCTGCGTATGCAGTGATATCGTTCGTTCTTCCAATATCACACACACTTCTTCAGCTATCTTTCTGCCTATAAGATTTAACTCGGGATATTGTAAGTACAACGCATTCAAATCACTCGCAGATATGGCATAGATCTCTGAATCTTCTAAAAACTGGATATATTCAAGCGCAGGTCTGTCCGTGTAAACCTGTAGTATGGAGCAGAATATCTGGTTTTCCTCACCAAACCACGTATTCACTTCCTTGCCATTTCGGTAGAAAAAGGCACGTATCAATCCCTTTTTGATCACAAAGTAGCTAGATACCTTCTGTCCTGCCTTCAGAAAATAATCATGTTTCTTTTTAACGATCTGTTTTGTACAGGATGCGATATCACGCTGAGCTTCCATACTAAGCCGGCCATATCTTTGCAATTGTTCAATAAGCAGGTTCATTTAATGTCAAGAATCAATTTTTGGCAAATTACTTAATAAGTTCCGTTTTTTTAAAACGTTTATATTCCTAAATTTACCGATAGCTGCTCATAAAAATAATCATTAGAAAGGAGATCTTATGCAAAACAGACCGTTCGCCATACCATTTTTCCTATGTCTTGTCCTGTTATTTATTTCCTGTGAACCATCGGGAAAGCAACAGGAAGAAGAAAGTCAGCCGGATGTTGTCAAAGTAACGCAAAGGTCTTTGGATGAAGCAGTAGCGAAACGTATTTTTAAGCTGCCTACACACTGTTTAACAATCGAGTACCCCAATAAGCTCGGACAAGTTCTGGGGAGCGAAGCCGACCTAAAATCTCCTAAAGCACTACGCCCCATTTTCTTCGGCTGTTTTGACTGGCATTCTTCTGTACACGGCTATTGGACTATTGTACGGTTGTTGAAACAATATCCAGAACTAGATGCAGACGGGAATGTACGACAACTTTTAAAAGATCATATCACGAAGGAAAACCTTGCCGTTGAATTAGCATTTTTCGCAGATAAAAACAACTTAAGCTTTGAGCGTACATACGGCTGGGCTTGGCTGTTCAAGTTACAGGAGGAATTAATATCTTGGCGAAATACCGATGCGCAAGAGTGGGCGAAGATACTGCAACCGTTGGTCGATCTGCTATCCGAACGCACGCAGCAATATTTATCTAAACTCGTTTACCCTATCCGCACTGGGCAACACGACAATACCGCCTTTAGCCTTACACTAATGTACGAATATGCCGAAGCGGCTGGGGATACGGCATTGCTTCATGCCATAAAGACAAACAGTATACGCTTCTTCGAAGCGGATCAAAACTGTAATCTGGCTTATGAACCTAGCGGCTACGATTTCCTTTCGCCTTGCCTAGAGGAAGCATACCTCATGAGCAAGATCATGCAGAAAGAAGAATATAAAAAATGGTTGCTGAATTTTTTACCCATCTTGTTTGAGGAGAAAATAGAAAGCCTGCAACCGGCTCTGGTAAGCGATCGCACGGACGGCAAACTGGTTCACCTAGACGGTTTGAATTTCAGCCGGGCGAATTGTCTGTATGGCATCGCCTATTTATTGCCAGAGTTAGAGCATACCTTGGTGCCACTGGCCAATGCGCATATCGATTTCTCGCTGAAGAATATTTCCGATGACGACTATATGGGAAGTCATTGGTTGGGTTCATTCGCGCTATTGGCGCTGTCGAATCGCTGAGATTAGCTATTTATTTTAGTGTTGGTATGCTGAAATCTCTTTTATTTCCTTTAGAATAACGACTTTAAGCGTTTCCTTAAATTTAAAATAGGAAGCGATCATGGCTTTTGCCAGTCGGTTTGTTGATATAGGTTCATAGCCCTTGAACAAACCGATGGCATTGCATGCGTTTAAGAGTTTCATCATAACTCTCTCTCCTTTTCGGTTGGAACCGGGTCTTTCAATACCACCAGGATGAAGAATAACCAATTGTTTGAAATTCAATTTTTTAATATTATCCTCTAACTTGCCTTTCATTTTATTATAAAAAAAATAAGAATTAGCATTGGCTCCGAAGGCCGAAAGCAGCACAAAACTTTCCACTCCACTCGCTCTGGCAATAGCCGCAAATTCTAATTGGTAATCATGATCCACACGCCACTGCGCATCTTTACCCCCGGCATCCTTCAGGGTAGTACCGAGGCACGAAAAGGCGACATCGCCCTGAATGTGCACTTTATATTCATTTAGTCTTTCAAAATCAACAACGATTTCGGTCAGTTTAGCTTGCTGACCGAAAAACGGCCGACGAACCAATACGGTCACCGCAACGAATCGACTGTCTTCCAAAAGTTGTGCGACCAACTCCTTTCCCGTGGCTCCTGTGCCACCAATCACGATTGCTTTCATACTCTTCCTCGATTAATTCTTTAAATTAAAGACTTCGGTCAATAATTCCAAACAGTTCAGTCCATTACCATTATATTGTAACTAATCTTTTTCTTCACATCACTAGTACTATTTTGAACGCGGTGCGATCTAAGCATAGCGATTTACATTTCTTTTAAAATATGAATTTGAAATATTCTTTTGTTTTCATTGTGTTTCTCAGCACGCTCACGTGCTTATCTCTTTACGCACAGCCCTCGAGAAACAATTTTTCTGATTTTCAAGTTAAGGGATTTCATCTAGACCTGAGAATACAGGTGATGACCATGCCGGCGTTAAAGTCATTTGCCAAAAAACTAAGTGAAAATGGGATTAACACCTTGATTATGGAGTGGGAGGGTACATATCCTTTTGAGAAGCACCCACTGATCGCCAATAGATTCGTTTACTCCCGAGAAGAAGTGATTGATTTTATATCATATTGCAATCAATTGAAAATTGACGTGATCCCGCTGCAACAAAGTTTCGGGCACGTAGAATATATCCTGCGGCACCCACGTTATAAGGAATTACGCGAAGACTCAAAAGACTATTCGCAAGTGAATCCACTTAAGGAAGAGTTGAATCGAGAACTGTTTACGGAACTTTATCAGGATCTAATTTCTACCCACACGTCCGAATACATTCATATCGGCGGAGACGAGACATACTTATTGGGGCATTCCCCAGCGTCAAAGAAAAAGGTCGCCGAGCTGGGCAAAGGAAGATTGTACGGTGACTTTATCAAATTACTCTGCGACATTGTGGTAAGCCTGGGCAAACGCCCGGTGCTTTGGGCCGACATTGCGCTGAAATATCCCGATGCATTGGAAGGGTTACCGAAAGAGACCGTTTTTGTCGATTGGAATTACGGTTGGGATATAAATATGTTTGGCGACCACAATAACTTATTGAACAGCGGTTTTGAAATATGGGGAGCACCGGCTCTGAGGAGCCATCCTGACAATTACTTCCTAACCCAATGGGAAGAACATTTCCATAATATTCGGGATTTTATACCATTGGCGCGGGAATTCGGTTACAACGGTCTGGTTATGACATCTTGGTCCACTTCGGGATTATACTCCGCGCTGTGGGAGTCTACCAGAGATATAACCGATCTGTATGCTATTCGGCGTGTGTATCCAATTACAGGCTTTAATATATTGATCGATGCCTTTTTTGAAGGAGTGAACAATGAAAAGCCTTTGGAGGTCGAGGCGTTTGTGTTACAATATGCGCAAGAGCAATACGGCTTTGACCGAGTTCAAGCAGATCAATTTTGGTCGGCCTTAAAAGCTATTCCCTATGAAATAGTCCAGGGTCGAATCAGTAAAGCGGACCTTCCTATGTCCACCTTTTTAGATAGCGCAGAAATGGTGGCATCTACTATGCATCGTTTGCAACCCGTTCGCAACCTACGGGCGTTTGAACATTATCGTCTGATGTCGGATATCCGCCTCCAATATCTGAAGTATATGGAGATCGAGAAAAGGGTCAATTCCGCAGAATTCCGAGAAGAAGATATACCGGAGGTACTAGCTGCGTTGGAAGCTTTGGACACCTCTGGATTGGATAAACGTTTTATGAAATTGAATCATGGCGCTTTTTACGAAGGAGAGCTAAAACAAGAGAACGAATACCGAAACAGCAAAATACGGCTTTTACACCAACGCTTATCTAGAAATCGAGTGGATTAGAAATTATCAATTAGATTAATAAAGAAAAGTTTCGGTGCTATAGAAATAAAGAAAATAGCGGTATTCGGAATAAAATTACTTCGTGTGCAATTAATATATTGTAAGGATAGCTAGTATTTGCTATTTTTGAAATAGCGACTTGTTAATTCGATTGCAAG
Source organism: Sphingobacterium arenae (assembly GCF_014692505.1). Classification (GTDB taxonomy): domain Bacteria; phylum Bacteroidota; class Bacteroidia; order Sphingobacteriales; family Sphingobacteriaceae; genus Sphingobacterium; species Sphingobacterium arenae. Next base: position 379,449 of record NZ_JACNYK010000003.1, read on the forward strand.
GTGGGATAATGCGACCAGTGACCGTAAAATATAAACTTAACGAAAATGGTGTCTGAAGCAGTATTTGTTGATTTTAAAGCAGGATATTCAAAAGCATTTAGAATAATATTTGATCTGTATCATCGAATTATTCTACAGCACGCTTATGGGTTTTGTCACAATAGGGAAGAGGCGGAAGAAATTGCGCAGGATACCTTCACTCAACTTTTTATTTATAAAGACAGAATCCCGTATGAAGAAAGTATATTACCGTTTTTGTATGCTGTCTCTAAAAGGATCGCGATCTCCCACTTTCGTAAGAAAATAGTCCGAGAAGAAGCTTTAGAACAAATCAGAAGCCGTTCGGATAGAAATTCGTTTGATACACAGGCCACTGTTTTGGCCAATGAATTGCGTACCAGTTTAGACAACATTTTAGACGAGTTGCCCCAACAACAAAAGAAAGTGTTTGTATTAAGTAAGCTGGATGATTTGTCTTATCAGGAGATTGCAGAGCAGTTGGCTGTTTCCAAGCATACCGTAAAAAACCATTTGGCCGTAGCCACCAAAACTGTTCGGATTAAGTTACAGAGGCTGATGATCATTTTATTTTGATTTTTTTTCTATCCACCTAGTACTATTTGGAATACGGTGCGATATAGTTGTATAAAAGCACAGTAAATTGGATAGGCAACGGTTAATATACCTTATAAAAAGAAGTCGACAAGGAAAATGTTCCATTTCGGAAAAGGCCGAACTTTATGAATTGATGCAAAACCCCTCTGTTGAGCAGGAAATGTTGACACTTTGGGATCAATTACAAGACGAGAAGCCCCTTGATGTTTCAGAAGACGACAGCAATAGACTGTACGATAAGATACGTGTACAAACAGAAGCAAATGGACCTCTCAGATCGAACGATAAATTGCAACGGCGTATACCGCCTTTCTTTCAGAAAGTCATCTCGGTAGCCGCCTTATTGACGATATTTTTTGTCGCTTACATGGTGACGTTCCACCCCATTTCAGAAGACGAAGTGATTGCGGAGGACTCGGAACTGCACGCAGAAGTAACACCCGGCAGTAAAAAAGCACGAATCGTTTTTGAAGATGGTACCTACCAAGAATTAGGAAACGGGGCAGCGCCAAATAGTAACCATATGTTTCGTGTAGGAAAAGAAGATGGCGTCTCTTATGTCGAATCATTTGGAGCTCACGAGAAAGCTACAATCCATACGCTTATCACGCCTGTAGGTGGAGAGTATGTTGTTCGTTTGAATGACGGAACCAAGGTGTGGCTGAATGCAAACTCCTCTCTTAAATATCCAGTTTCCTTTAGCGACGTTGACATTAGAGAGGTGGAATTGGAAGGAGAGGCATACTTCGATGTCGCAAAATTAGAAATTCACGGCAAACGTATACCGTTTGTCGTCAAATCGCAAGGGCAGATATTGAAAGTACTGGGAACCGAATTTAATATCAATACATTCAGAGATAAAGTAACCACTACATTGGTTGAAGGTAGCGTCCAAGTGTCGTTTGACGGCATGAAAAGGGAGCAGCCCTACGTTCTAAAGCCCAATGATCAGGCCATTTACGACAGTCGATCAAAACAAACCAACATCGTACAGATAGATCCCTATTATGTCACCGCATGGAAAAATGGTGATTTTGCCTTTGACAATGCGCCACTAAAAAATGTCATGGAAGATATCTCAAGATGGTACGATGTCGAGATAGAATATAAGACCGGCGTAAATGATATAAGATTTTCAGGTAAAGTATCCAAATTCGAAAGTATTGAAACTTTACTCCAAACAATAGAATGGACCGGTTCGGTGAAACTAAAACTTGATGGAAGGAGGATAACTGTAATGAAATAAGACAAATATCAAAAAATAGGAGGTGTTACCAGCACCCCCTAAAGATTTAGTCTGATAGACTAACGATTGAAAACTAATGTGTTAAATTATAAATCAACCGAATACAAATGTATGAAAAAAACTGGTTGGACATATTACTATGGGAAATATGCCACATAAAGATAAATTCCGCATTCATGAAGTTATCTCTAGCTATACCCCTTCTATTGATGGCGACATTGCAGGTCAACGCATCTGCTATTGCCCAAGAAGTAACACTTAAAAAGCGGGGTGTCAAATTAGATTATGTCCTGAGAGAACTTCAGAAACAAAGTGGATATAATATCCTCTTTGATCAAAGGATTATTCCAGAGTCAGCAACGATTAACGTCAATTACGAAAACGTACAACTGAATAAGGTACTCGACGAGATACTTGTGCCCTTTGGTATTAAATATAAGCAAACGGGGAAAAACATAGTTTTAAATAAAGAAGTCAAGCCTATCCCCAAGGCTGTATATATTAATAAGCAGCAAACCCCTATTCGAGGAACAGTAAGAGATGCCACGGGGTCGCCTATTTCAGGTGTTACCGTGAGTCTGAATGATGGAGGTGGCGACGACGTGCAGACCGCTCAAAACGGTACGTTTTCGATCTCAGCCCAATCCCAAGATAGGCTTACATTCACCTATGTTGGTAAAGAGCCGGTAACGATTACAGTAGGAAATGAAAGAGAGCTGTCTATCGTTTTGAAGGATCAAATGGTGATGATGGATGAGATGGTTGTTGTTGCATATGGCCAACAGAAAAAAAGAAATCTAACCGGATCTGTTGCTTCCGTTGGCAGCGAAGAAATCGAAAAAACAACCCTTCAAGACCCGATTTCCATTTTGCAGGGGCGTGCCCCCGGGGTGCAGATCACTTCTAATTCCGGTGCTCCAGGCGGAGAAATGACCATCAGAGTTCGGGGAAATTCTTCTCTCAATTCTGGTAACAACCCTTTATTTGTTGTGGATGGCGTACCTATCGAATCCAATTCACTATCGTCACTAAATGGAACAGAAAACTTTGGATTAAACCCATTGGCAGACATTAATCCAAGTGACATTGCTTCCATAGAGATACTAAAAGATGCAGCCTCTACGGCAATTTACGGCTCTCGGGCCGCAAATGGGGTAGTCTTGATTACCACCAAGCGTGGCGCCGAAGGGAAAGCACAGATAACAGCCAATTTTATGAGCGGTGTGAGTAGCATTACCCGTCATTTGAGTGTTTTGAATGCAGCCCAATACCGTTCAGCAGTTATCGACTCCTATCGCAATATGGATAACCCAGAAGAGCCCTTTTGGACGGTTCTAGATTCTTTAAACCCTTCCAATAATGGCGATATCGACTGGCAGAGAGAGTTATTGCGTAGCGCAGGGCAATATAAAGTAGATTTGGCAGTCCGTGGTGGAAGCGACAAGGTACAATATGCTTGGAGCAATTCATATCTAGATCAGGACGGTATTATCATCAACAACAATTATAAGCGGATTACTTCCCGTCTAAATGTAGATTTTAAAATATCCGACCGGTTGAAGATTGGACAAAGCCTCGCATATACGAATGGCACCAACAACCGGATCAATGCTGGAGGAACAGGAAACCTAAGCGTGATTCGCGAACTGTTGGTCCGACCACCTGTAATGTCCATGTACTTCCCAGACGGATCGCTGAATGGGTACCAGCTTGGGCGTCGCAATCCAGTAGGTATAGCGATGCATGCAACACATTATAATAAAAGCCACCGTCTTATTGGGAGTGAATATCTAGAGTATGAAATTTTGGACGGCTTGAGTTTTCGCAGTAATCTCCATTTTGATCTGATCACGATGAAGGAGGATGAATTTATGCCCTCTATATTAGATTATCGCGAAGGATATAATACGGGGGCAGTACGGAGCACAAACAACATCACATGGTCAAACGAAAATATCTTACGTTACAACAAGGTATTCGCTAAGGATCATAATTTTGGCGCCCTGCTTGGTTTCAGTTTGCAAGATTGGAGATTCGAGCGCACCGGGTTGAACGGTATGTTTTTCCCGAGTGACGACATTCGGACTTTGAATGCGGCGAGCGTTATTTCCAATAAAGATTCAGACGGGGCAGATATCAATACCGTTGGCGAAAGTGCCATGCTTTCGTATTTTGGCAGAACTTCGTACGATTATAAAGGAAAATATTTGGCAGAAGTCAACCTACGTGTTGATGGTTCTTCCAGATTCGGCCGTGATAAGAGATTCGGTTTCTTTCCCTCAGCATCGGCCGGTTGGCGTTTTACTGACGAGCCATTCATGGAAGGTATCCGAAGCGTGATGAACGACGGTAAAGTTCGCTTCAGTATGGGAAGTACAGGGAACCATGCTATTGGAAACTATACCTCCCAAGGTGAATTTTTAGTTGGACTCAATTACTTAGATTTTTCTGGCGCAGCACCGTCAGTGATGCCCAATTCCGGCCTGACTTGGGAAACGACTGTACAATACAATGCCGGTCTGGATCTGTCGTTCTTAGCGAACAGAATCACGCTAAACGCAGATTATTACGTAAAAAACACACATGATCTCTTGTACGCCGTGCCTATCCCTACCACGACAGGATTTGGGGTAATCACCCAAAATATAGGCGATATCCAGAATAAAGGAGTAGAGTTTTTACTGTCGACTAAAAATCTTGTAGGGAATTTCGGTTGGTCGACTAATTTTAACATTAGTGCAAATAGAAATCACATCATATCGCTACCCGAGAGTCTACTGACCAATGGTTATATCCAGAATGGCACTTTTCATATTCTGCGGGAGGGGCAGCCTATCGGTACTTTCTATGGATGGCGGTTCGATGGTGTTTATGCACGTGATGAAGACAACGTAAATGGAGTGACGCAGGGGAGCGCCTCAGGACGCGCATTCCAGGGAGGAGATCCGATCTGGCACGATCTCAATGGAGATGGCGTGATCAATGACGACGATCGGCAGATTATCGGAAACGCAGAACCTACATTTTTTGGAGGGATTTCTAATGATTTTACTTACAAGAATTTTTCATTGAATGTATTATTTCAGTTTTCCTATGGTAATGACATTTATAGCGAGATCAACCACCAACGTAATGCGATCGTACGGTATAACAACTTGTCGACAGATGCCTTAAGAAGGTGGCGCGAACAAGGAGACCTCACCGATTATCCACGACCCGTGCGTGATGACCCTATGCAGAGCGAAAGCCGTGTACAAAGCCGTTGGGTAGAAGACGGATCCTATATCCGGTTGAAAAATCTTAATCTTCGTTACCGTTTCCCATCCACCTGGGTGAGCCGGATCGGGATCAGGAGCTTAGACGCGTTTGTAACGGGAACCAATTTGATCACGTGGACAAAGTATACAGGATTTGACCCAGATGTTAATTCCTATTCCGGGTTGCGAGTAGGCGTGGATGAAGGATCCTATCCACAGAGCCGTACATTTATTTTTGGTTTGAATATAGGTCTTTAAGATAGAGGAAATGAAAAAAATTACAATACAATCGATAGTTCTGTTATCCGTATTGCTCATGGGATCGTGTTCATTTTTGGACAAAGAACCCGTTAGTAGTTTCTCAGCACAAGGTTTCTATAAAACAGTAAGTGACGCACAAGCTGGCGTTTACGGAATATATAATGGCATGCAGTCCGCATTTCGATTAAACTTTGCCTATTGGGGCGAGGGCCGCGCGGATAATGTTGGAACCAATCATGCTGGAGATCCTTTTGCGCTTAGTCGAAATACGTTGACAAGTTTGATTACAACATCCAATACCGCTACATCAGCGAATTGGACAAGTCTATATACCATTATCAGTCGGGCCAATTATGCGATCAAGTATATTCCCGAGATTTTTGAAGATGAGAATAATGCACTAAGAAACCAATTAATTGGGCAATCAAGAGCCTTACGCGCTATCGCCTATTTCTATCTGGTGCGGGTTTGGGGAGATGTCCCTTTTACCTTAGAACCCTTTGAAAGCGCAGAACAGGACGTGTTTTTTTCGGTAACTGACAAGGACGTCATTCTAGATCAAATTGTGGACGATCTGCTGTATGCATCCGAGTTTTGCGCACCCAGTTATGGCGGGGAGCGCGATCGCGTGCTAGTTACGCAGGGAAGTGCCGATGGCATCCTGACGCAAGTATATATGTGGCGTAAGCAATATGCGGAAGCCGTTATCACCGCACAGCGGGTGATAGACAATCCGTTATATACCTTAGTATCCATAGGCAATTGGAATAATATGTTTTCCACGGGGCTAAGCAATGAAAGCGTGTTTGAGGTCGGGTATAATGAAATCCAGACCAATGGTATGCGAAACCTTTTTGCACAAGGTAATGATGCGCAATATTTTCCAAGCGAGAAATTCAGGGAATCGTTCGAAGAAGGAGATTTACGTAAACCCAAAATATGGAATAACACACAGACGACACCCCGAATGATCTGGAAATTTTTCGGGGAAGGCTTTAGCGACGAAAGCCCAGACCCCTCTCAAAACAATATTATTTTAGTTCGACTCGCTGACGTGATGTTGTTAAAGGCAGAGGCACATGCCCGTTTGAGTCAGTATAGCGAGGCATTGCCCCTATTGAACACCATACGCAAACGTGCAGGACTGGATGCCCTTACCGAAGCTACTGCCGAGGAGAAATTCGGAGATGTCGTTTCGGCTATCATGCATGAACGATCAATCGAACTTTGTTTCGAGGGACATCGTTGGTTTGACCTCGTCCGGACGGATAAAGCCATCGCGGTAATGGAACCCATAAACGGGCTGGATGAGCCCGGTAATATTGTGTGGCCGATCCATGAAGATGCGCTCAATCGCAACCCCAATTTAGACCAGAACGAGTTTTATAGAACGAAAGATTGACAAAAAATCATTAGTTATGCAAACGAAAAGAATTTTAAACCGATTTTTGATGAGCTGCGTTACTTTGGTGCTTTTAGCGACCAGTTGTGAAATTCAGGAAGATTTCAAATACGAGCCTGCTAATATCGATGGTGTATTGGGGGTAACCGCATGGGAGTTTATTCAGAATAACCCGGACTTTGAGGTGTTGCGCGAAGCCATCAGCCGCACAGGGCTTCAAAGCCTGTATCAAGATGAAGAAAGGACTTTTATCATCCCAAATAATAACGCATTTAACACCTATCTTAAAAACAGTACCTATAATTCCATAGAAGATATACCTGAGCCTATCTTACGGAATATGTTGCGGTATCATATCGTCAAAGACCATGTTATTTTTACGGATCCAAGCATGGATCGTGATCTTCCAGTAGCCTATGAGACAGAAAACGGACAAACCATGTTTCTTTCTCGCAATAACAACTATATAGGGCAGATCAATCAGGGAACCACGCGGCAATGGGAAATCCGTACTTCCAATCTGGAGCCAACAAACGGCGTCATGCACGCGGTGAACGATATTGTATATTTTTCAGCTCCAGCAGTTGATAATAGCTCGGAAACAACAATGGAGAAAGATACGATATATGCAATACACGATTCGTTTGTTGCAGGCGGAGCCAATGAAAACACGAATTATAACTCAAATCAATATATCAGACCAAAGAGAATGTTAACAACGGATGGGAATAGTGCCGATGATCGGAAAGGCTATCTCATGTTTAACCTGGAAGATTTCGACAAGCCAGGAATAGTAGTAGATATGAGTCTTAGCCTCAAGGTCTACTTTGCTCGTGGCGGCTACGATATACACCTTTTTGAAATCGCGAATAGTAACTGGACAGAGTCTACCATCACGGGGCGTAATGCGCCCACCCCCACACAGCCTATGATTAGTTCCGTTTTTTCGCCAGCCGTGGGAGGAGATAACAGACCAGGAACTTTGTCTCTTGATATTACAAATTACTACCGAAATGCCTCTCCAACTGGAAGAATATCCTTTATGTTGGATACGCAACCCTGGGCGAATGGAGTCGATGAATACTATACAAGAGAGACCCCAGACCCTATGTTACGCCCGATGTTGGTCGCAACACTGGCCACGGGTCAAAATAACTTAGTCTTGGATATAAATGAGCCTGTTATCGTTTCAGAAGGTGGTTCTGAAGTTTTAAATGAAGATATCTTAAAGATTTCCGGTGCCGAACCATCTGATATCATTTATACCATCGATACGGCACCCGCGAAAGGTTGGCTGATCAGAGGGGCCGACGTTATGGTACAAGATGACGAATTTTTGCAGACCGATCTCCAATCCCTTAGCTTGATCTATATCCATAATGGGAAAAGCAGTGGAGAAGACACGATTGTCTTATCTGCTAAGGATAGAACAGGTGCGGTATTAGAAGATATAGAAGTGAAGATAAATATTCAATAATTGTTATGAAATTGCTTTTTAATAGTTTCAAGATATTGTTCATTGCTACCCTGCTATTGCTTTCCTGTTCTTCTTCCAGCGACCTCGACGAGTTGCCGATTGTGCAAACGGAAAGAATCATAAAGTTTTCGGGGTATGACTGGCTGGTGCGTACCTCTAACGATGTCCGGTTGGGACCCGGACCTAATTTGTTCTCGGATTCGGAAGACAATGTTTGGGTAGACGATAACGGACACATGCATTTAAAAATCGTACATAAAGGTAACGGATGGTATTGCGCGGGTGTTATTCTGAGACGATCCCTAGGGTACGGGAAATATATTTTTCATGTCGGCAGTGACGTAACTAAACTAGATGAAAATGTCGTCGGAGGCTTATTTACCTATCTAAATGACGAGGAAGAGATCGATATAGAGTTTTCTAGATGGTCCAATCCGAACAGCGAGGATTCTCAATTTGCGGTACAACCGTCGCATCTGCCTGGAAATAAAGTACGATATGATCTCCATTTACTAACGGATCGCTCGACGCATGCGTTCGATTGGCGTGCAGATAGGATTGATTTCTTCAGCAGACAAGGGCACGGCTTGACCGTCGATGATGAAAATCTTATCCGCGAATGGACCTATCAAGGTAACCATGTTCCGCCTCATCGAGGGACTGAACGATTGAGAATGAACCTGTGGCTATTTCGGGGAGAAGCTCCTTCCAATGGAGAGGAACAGGAAATGATTATCGAGAAATTCGAATTTATCAAGGCGGAGGGGAGTAATTAATACACAAATAAAAAGAGGCCGTCTCAATGCGGTGCCCCCAAAGAGTTAAACACTTTCTGGGGGCAGTCCAAAAAGAGACCGCCTCTTTTGCCCAATCTTCCCCACAGAGCAATCTCTATTCATCTAATCCGGCTGATATAAATCAAATTGATTTCCATATAAGTCTTCAAAACCAACACCCCTGCCTCCCGGCACCGCCGCCGGAGCCCCATGAAAGATGACACCTTTCTCTTTCATCGCTATATAATCGCCCTCGATATCGCTAGAATGAAACATGATAAAAACCTGTCCCCCAGCTTGATTACCGACTAGCTTGTGTTGTTCGGGAGTTTCAGCATTAACAAGTTCAAAAATCGTAGCATTGTCTCTTTGCGGAGCCACTGCCAAGTATCGCCAATCCGGAGAAAACATTTGGTCAACACATACCGTAAACCCCAGCTTTTCCGTATAAAATCTTTTCGCTTCTTCTACGTCCTTGACCAAAATTGTTATTTGAGTTGCTCTTGTTATCATACCTCGTTTATTTAATAATACAATTTTACACGTATTCATTTTTAACCGACTTCGCATAAGACAGGAAATTATACTGAATATACGCTATACTTCATTTCATATCGGCGAGCACCCTTTCAAGATTATTTCCATAACAGTAACAGCTTACCAGATGACATTTGCCCACCCTCGAGAGATCATAAAGTTTTATTTCAGAAAACTTAAACAAAGAATTAAACTTCGATTGCAATTTTAAGGCCGCCCCTTTATAATTACATCCCAATGTAGTGTTGCCATACTTGTATGGACCAGGACCAAATATCCCAATTCTGTTGTCTTTCTTTCGCAGGACAAAATCATCCTCATTATACACGATGTACAAATGATAATTATCTGTGGAGGAAATATCATTGGTTGGTCTCCGTTTCATATAATTCTCTACGATCATATCACCAGAAACCGCTGGAGCGATAAGGCATATATTTACTCGAGTGTTTGTCGGCGTATCACTCGGAATTTGCGATATATCCAGAAGAGAGTGCAATGCAACTTTGGCGCCCAAGCTATGTGAAACAACGTCTAATGTATCCTTCGAAATTTTGCTAGCTATTTTTCGAAGCGTATTCCCCGCTTTCTCGGCATGTGTCTGTGCCAGTTCGAAAAGTTCAAATAAAGGCCTGTTCTTTTTGCTGCTCGCTGAAAAACAACATTCATACAGCGCATCCCAATATACAGACACTATTTTCGTTTGTGTGGAATTAAATCTTTGGAAAGTTGCCGCTAACGTTTCAAAATCTTCGGGCGAACTGGAGTCACCATTTTGTGGCGCAAAAGGCTTTCTAAATCCATGGATGAGAAATGTCATCGTATTGGTCGGCGCCATATTTAGCCGCCTACTCAATGTTTCCACAATCGAGTCGTTCAAGACCGCTGCGTTAATATCACTATAGCTCGCGAAATCACAGTTGTAGCCCCGAGCTATTTCCACAAACTCTTTTTCGTTTTTTTTATACCATTCCTGTAAACTACTATTTGCTTCCCGCAGCTCATCGTTCGGAATTCTTACGTTCGGATAAATGATTCCATTTTTGTCAAGATATATGCCCGCTGTGTCTGCAGCGATGACTCGTTCTCCGTACAGTACGTTATTATGTGGCTGCCCCATCAATGTCGTTGACGGTAGGAATTGCTGCGCTTTTGTATTACTCAGCGCAAAGATGCCGGTTAGTAATAAAAGTAATCGTTTCACAATGATCAGGTTAGTCGTAAAATGTACACTAATCTAATAACTTTTTTCGATATACGTTCATTTATATTGCAATTGTCTTGACACTAATAATGTAAAAAAAATCCCGAAGCGGGCGCCTCAGGATTTTACTAACTAACCAATTATTAACCTAAATTATGAATTACTAGAAAACCTTCAATTCATGTGCCGTTTTTATTTTCATAACATCAATTTAACAAATATTAACATTACAATACCATTCTCTACGTAACTTGAACAGTCCATCAGAACAATTATTTTAATAAGCTGTTTATCGATTATGGAAAATACAAGAAAATTGGTCGAAAAAATCAACACGCTTTTTGAAGAGGGAAATATGGAAAGCTTCATGGACTATTTAGCGGACGACGTCGTTTGGGAGATGTTTACCTCCTCTTCTGGACATACCACAATGAATGGTAAAAAGGAAGTGTTTGACATGGACGATAGCGGTATGCCCGAACATACCGGATTCGAATTTGGTACTATTGTAGTCGAAGGTGAAACGGCGTCTGTGCAAGGCAAAAGCACCGGTAAGCTAAAAGACGGAACGGAATATAATGGACATTTCTGTGATGTGTATCATTTTAGAAATAACAAGATCGTTAAAATCGAATCTTACGTGATCGATAGCAGAAAAATCTGATAGCATAAAAAGACGTCAAGAACCGAAACCAAAAAATTAATACCATAAAAAAGAAGGTGACCTTTTGGGACACCTTCTTGTATGCAATAAGACAGATTTTTACAGTGTTTTTTCCAAGTGGCGGATTAATTGTTCCCCCCGTAGACCGACTGCAACAATCTTACCCTCAGGATCGATAAGATAATTTATAGGAATGGACTGTACGCCATAGCTTTTGGCAGCGGCATTATCAAAGCCTTTTAAATCAGATACGTGAATCCAGGGAAGACCATCCTTTTCGATCGCGTCAAGCCATTTTTGTTTACCACTTTCTTTATCGAGGGAGACGCCGAGTATCGTAAAGTTTTTGTCTTTAAATTTCTCATATGCTTTGACAAGTTGTGGATTTTCGGCACGACAGGGTATACACCAAGAAGCCCAGAAGTCTAGAAGTACATATTGACCACGAAAATCAGACAGGCTGATCGGATTGCCCGACACGTCGTTCATCGTAAAATCAATAGCATCCTTTCCTATGCCTAATTTTTTAGCACCAAGTAACAATCTGCCAACCCGCTGTCCATCTTGGGAATCGCGCCATTCCTCTGATAGATTGTTGTATATTTCAGACATCTCATTGTATCGTTCCGCTAAGAGATTGGGTCTGCCTATTTCTTTCATTAAGTCGAACGAAACCTGAGAAGCAGGATAGGACTTTAAGAAGGCTAGGTGAACACTATCTCTTTTTGCGAGGATGAGATCTTCTTTTTTGCCCATAACCGTCCAACCGATAGATTCAAGGCTCTGCTGAAGCATAGCGAAATCACGTTGTGCAGCGCTTCCTGTTATAGTGGCAGTTGCTAAACGTTCTCCTTTTATAGTTGTTATTCCTGAATCTAGATAAAGATGAATGGTTTCACCTCTTTTCTTTGTTTTTGCTTCTTCTTCTTTAGAATAACCGATGAAAAGAAGGGCCTTCACAGGTTTTCCGACAGTTCCTTTCAGTTCGAAGTGACCTTGACGGATACGTGTCGTATCATTTTTAAACGATTTTCCGTTATGGTACGCCAACAAAACTACGCTACCTTCCGTCACAGGACTTGATAAATTTCCTTTAAGCTGGAAAGTTTCCTGTGCAATCCCCGTATTTAGCACGAATAAGCCGAACCACAGCACAGATAGTGATTTTAAGTTTTTAAATCTACGCATCTTACTTATTTTAGCAGTTCCTGAATCTTATTAAACAAGGCTTCGCCACGAAGATTAGATGCAACAATCTTTCCCTTGCCATCAATCAATATGTTTTGTGGAATGGCCCGCACACCATATAGTGCAGCCGCGGGTTCCTTCCATCCTTTAAGGCTTGATACATGATACCAAGGCATCCCATCCTGCTCAATGGCAGCTTTCCACCGACTTTCGTCATCGTCTAGCGAAACACTGAGCACCGTAAATCCTTTGTCTTTAAACGCGTTATATGCTTCCACTACATGTGGATTTTCTTTGCGACACGGGCCGCACCAGCTGGCCCAGAAATCGACCAACGTAAATTTATTTTTAGTAACGATTTCCTTTAGACTAAGGGCATTGCCCTGTGGCGTAGTAGAAGAAAAGTCTTTATAGATTGTTCCTGTCAACTGACCTTTGGCGGCAAGTAATCGTTCTTCTAATTGCTTCCCAAGTACAGTCTCCTTCAATTCGGTACTCAATTTTTCAAAATACGGATAGGTGGTCTCATAGTTGGCCAATCTGCCCTGTGCCGTTTTATCGAGATAATAAAGAGCGACGTAAGAAGTGGGGTTTTCCGATACAAATTCATGAACTATTTTCTGCTTAGCGCTGTGTTGCTTACTGATCTCCGGTATCAATTTTGCTAAATATGCTTTCTTTTCTTCACCCTCTGGCATCATTTTAAACGTGTTCAACCCATCGAAGAGCTTGGTTTCTGAAGGCCTTATTTGTTTCGCCAATCGCTCGTGTGCTTCTGCCATTTTTGTGCCACTAACCTGAGCATAACGAATAGAATCTTTTGCAGATACACGAATGGTTCCTTTTGACAGAAACAGATCAATGAAATCGACAGTTTGTCCCTCCTGAATACCTAGCTTGCCAACGGTAGGCGAAATTACGTGCCCTTGTATTTTGAAACGACCGTTCTTTACCATCACGCTATCTGTGATTTTGGTCGTATCGTTAACGTAGTACAACTTGATGAACTTATCATTGTGCCTTGGATTGGCTTTGCCTTTAATAGTAAAATCGCCACTTTGAGAAAAGGACGCTACCGGCCCGCATAAAATTGCGATAAATACCCAAATTTGTGTTCGTTTCATGTTTATTTTTTTTATAATGTTTTTAATTAATTTACTGCTCGCCAATTGATGTCTTTTACCTTAATCATATCTGTCCAAGTGCTGTTTTCTTGAGGTAATAGTTCCACGACATTCGGATTAGTCCCCACAAGGAAGCGACGTAACGTACCTTTTGTTTCGCTGTTATAGGTAGCGATATATAAGCTGTTCGATAAATGGTCAATCTGTGTGTCGAACTTCAACATGGTGATTTCATCTGTACTAAGGTCAGGATAAGTATAAATTTTTTCGAAACCAGGATTATAGTCATATGCATATAACTTATTTTTTACCGAGTAGAAGATCACACTGCGGTTGGAAGAAAAAGCATAAAATTCAGCCTTATCAAAATCTGTAGCAAGCGCTTTTATCATATATGCAGCACGCTTACCAGGGTTGGTCCCGTTCGCATAAAACTTATAGACAAGATGTGTATTATCTGCATCCTTCATAATCGCAAACGAGTTTCCATTGGTAGATGACCCGTCGTTATTTCGCGTATTTTCGGCATACACTAACGTTCGTCCTGCCGGTTGGTTCCAGGGGAACGGTCCACCGTCATCCGGTAAAATCGTTGAAGATGTAGCTACCGCTATACCGGTATAGTTAAGAAAGCGTTGGTTTTGCGTGTCGTACCACATTATCGAGCTCATGCTGCCAATAGGGTAGAGTAAATAGGGAGCGGCTGGAATTCGTACCTCGGGTGCGGATGCCAATCGATTAATCGGATTGTTGAAAAAATCTCCTCCAGATATAATTGGTGCGCCAGCAAATACATCACCGCCTGAGGTTACCATTGCCCGATACAAGCTACTTCCAATAGCGCCGGCCGCTGTCCGTATTTGAGGTGCTACGACGACGGGATGTAATGTCTCCGGGTCTATGTTTTCTGATATATATAACATCCGACTGAAATTATTGCTCGTCGTAGCAGTTAGTGTCGAGCGATCAAGATAGTAGGAACCGGATTTGGTAAAAGCCCATAGCTTTCTATAATTTGCGCTCCCACCCGTGTGTACTAGGCTGATCGGATCTTTTAGGGGAGGAAGCCCGCTTGTAGAAAGAATTCGCCTGATATGAACCGTATCTGGTAGCATGGTGAGCATTTCTGCCTCGGCAAAACCTTGTTCGTCTTCTCCGATAATGAGTAAACCTCTGGAATAAGCGGTGCTAACGATAAGACGTGTATTCGCAATCCAAGTGACGCCTGTCTTCTTATCAAACGCCCTGTAATACAGATCGAATTCCCCCGGCTCCAGTCGTACGGCATAATCGAGATCACGTCCGCGACCGATCGTATCACGAACTGTTTTTCCTTCCCTTTTCAGTATCCACAAATAGCTGTAGTCTCCTGTATCTTCGTCATGTTTAGTTGCTTCGATATCGGGGTGAATATGTAATGTGTCTATACCCGTACGCAGTATGTATTCGCTTTCCACATCCAGGATTGTCAACTCATTAATAGCTGAATATTCGTAATTCCCCAAATCTTTGCTACAAGACGCTATTGTCAGGAAAGACAAAACTGCTATGAAGTAAAAAAGTAATTTCATTAAATTTCAATTATTGTTAATATGAAAATGCTAAAATATGTACGTCTCCTATCGTTATGATTATGGGCCAGGAACCCATGGAACGCCGATATAAGAGGTCCAAGGAACACTACCAATAAACATGAGCCGACCATCATCTTCTAATATCGGATCGCCTGCATTGTAGCGTTCGATTAAGATCTTTGAAGCATCGCTTCCAATAAGCAGCGAGCGTGCTAGTGGCATGGTTTCCTCGCTCGCAAAGTCTTCGTAGGTTAACCCCAGATTATCAATCAAAAACTCCATTTTTTTCCGAGTGAAGGCACCAAATAGTCCGCTTTCACGGTTTCCACTTTGTATCGAACCTCGCCAGATCTCCGGTTCGACCATAATGTCATTTATCCTCAACGTATGTAAGCTGGCGTCAAACTCTTCAACAGTAGCACCGCCGTCAAGAGAGGGGATGGCGTCCCATTCGGGGAAAGACAATGCAAGGTCATTACTGCCAGTTAAACGAAGGCCCAACGTTTTCGGCTCTTCTTCCAGATCCGGTGTGCGCTTTAAGTGCACCTTAACTGTCGTGGATATTGCCCCTGCAGGAATAACCCAGTCACGTGCAATTGCTTCATAATGCTGATTCAGGATAGCCGTTGTCGAATCAGGATTTACATCTATATAAAAGACGCGATCATATTCTTTTACAGGTCCTGTAATACCAATTTTTATTGGAATCTCAACCTCATCGAGTCCAATCCTTACAAAATCTACATTGGAGTAAGGCTGATAAGGCCAAGATTCCGGAGACCGATTGCTGTCGCCATGTTGCACAGCAAAATAGACGCCTTCACGTCCTTCATAATCCATTAATTCTTTTTCGCAACTCAGGAATGCTGCCGTTTGAAAAAGTAGGATATACATTAATATTTTTTTCATATCGCAATATTTCGTGAGATTAGTTTCGTTGAGAGGTTTCACTATCGGGTAGCGGAACGGTGTAATTATTCAAAACCATTGTTTTGACACCCGTTATTGTCGCGTGATTAGGTATCGACTGGTAGGCATTTCGTTTGTAAAAAAAGAACTGTTGCCCTTCGCCGATCATTTCCCTTCGGTATTCTTTACCGATTTCTAACTTTAGGGCTGCTTCCGTCGCAGGTACGAGGTCGACTGTATTTCGAGCAGTTCTTAATACGTTAAGGTACTCCGTTGCGATCGTTAAGTCGGGGTGGCATTCTGCGGCAATCAGTAGTAATTCGGAAACCCGGATCAGCGGAATCATATACCTTCCCGGACCGTCCACGATATCAGCATATTTCATATTGGTTGTAGCAGATTCCGTCGCGTTAGATGCCGTTTGCCAAATTCGCTTGCGGTAGTCGTTCCCATCATCGTACATGTCGTCGACGCGCCGCTCGTCCTCGTCGCCAGCACTAAACGATAACTTGTTCGCCGGCGTTAGGTTTACACTGAAGAGCCTGTCATACATCAGTTTCCGATTGATGTCATACAATGCAAACATTACCTCCGAACTAAACACGCGATCTGGCGTCGTCGGATCGGTCGCTTGTGCGAATGTAACGAAAGGAAAAACCGTCTGGTCGGCAGCAAATACCTCATCCAGTACCTCTGCAGCTTGCCTCAGCGCATCTACTTTATTGTTTTGCCATAAGTATGCGCGTGCCAGTAGCGCCTTGGTGGCATAGTAATTTAGACGATATTGGCGATAATAGAGGTCATTAGAACCCGAAGGATTAGCCCCATTGCGGACACCTTCTGTGCGTATAGGATCGGTATCTTCCATTAGTAATATAGCAGCTTCAAGATCAGCCACGACATGTGTCATTATCTCTTCAGATCCAAGTAAAGGCGTTATATCGTATCCGGTTTTATTAACGTAAGGGATAGCCAAAGTTGCCTTGTTTTCGTCCGTATAGATCGGTCCGAACAAGCGCAACATATCCAAATGCAGCATGGCGCGCAAGGCCAAAGTCTCCCCCTTAATAATGCCGTAATACGGCTGAGGGAGGATATCACTAGGCTCATTACCGCACTTCTCTAAAATAACATTGCAGTTAGCAATTAATTCATAAGCCTTTTGCCAGGCTTTATCAAACGTAGTTTTTACGTCGCTTTCCGTATAGGCGAACGTAGCATATCTGTAATAGTTATGCGTAGAACTACTCATAAAATAATACTGCCCAAGTACGTCTATTGCTCCGGTCGTCATGGCCTGCCCGTAAAGTGCCGTATGAGCCATTTCAACATATACGCCATTTAATGCTTTCAGGTAGCCTTCCCGGTTTATAAACAGTTGATCTTCATCCAGCCGATCGGTAGGCTTTACATCTATCCATTTACTACACGAATGGGTCAACAAGCTTAATACCAGGAAAATATATATTGTGTGTATTGTTTTCATATTATACTTATCAATTAAAATCGAACTGCTGCCGAAAAGGCTACCGATCGCGCAAATGGGTAATCAATACCACGTTCATTCTTTATGGTCGATAGATGGAAAATATCATTCATATACGCCCTAAACGTCACGGACGACGCACGTATAGATTGTAACCAAGCGGCATTGGTATTTTCATAACCCAACGAAAATGATTCCCCAATGAGTTGATTGTTATCTTCCACAAAACGAGATGACATCGGTGTCGTCTCAGTAAGAGCAATGCTTTTGAAACGAGCTACATCTCCCGGCTTCTGCCAGCGTTCATAAAGCGCACGTTTATCTTGATTTAGGGTTACATTAGCCCGAGATATGTTCTCCACCTTCTCATAAAGCGTTTGCATAAAAGCTTGCCCGCCGATACGGTACCTTAAGTAGGCAGAAGCTGTAAAACCTTTGTAGAAAAAATTTGTCCCGATTACACCTTCAAGATCTGGGTCGCTGTTTCCGACGATGACCTCATCCTGATAGTTATGTACAAAGGTCTGTTCATTATTGCGATTCAGGAATATTTCTCTCCCTGTAGCCGGGTCTATACCCGCCGAACGGACGGCCCAAAGATCCGAAGGGCTTCCGCCATCGTAATAGCGGACAAGATTTCGGCTCTTATTGGCTTCATTAAAGTTAGCCAATTGATTCCCCATATTACGGTATTGAGCCTTTAGCTGACGTAGGTTAAGATTAATCCGCCAATTTAGTTGACTTCGTTTTAGTACCGTATAATCCGTTATTAAAGTGAAACCATGTGTTACTTGTTCGCCGATGTTTTGTGCCACTTTACTTACTCCAGTCGACGATGGCAGGGATACAAAAACGAGTAGCGGATCGGTATTTTTAACAAAGTAATCCGCATTGATCCTTAACCGGTTATCCAATACCGTTAGATCAAGACCGACGTTACGATCTAAGGTAGTTTGCCATCGCAGACTCCTATTTCCCATGTTGCTAATTATCGTGCTGGCACCAAAAGGATTGCGATTCTCGTTGTTATAGCGGTAGAGCCGCATCGAGATATAATTGTCAAAATTTTGATTACCCGGATTACCAATCGATCCACGAATACGGAGTTGGTTAATCCAGCTCAAGGCACCATCTTTGATGAAATGTTCATTATGTGCATTCCAAGCTACTCCCGTAGACCAGATGGTAGAAAACTGTCTTTCAGATCCAAAAACAGATGATCCGTCAGATCGTAAGGTCGCATCAAACAAATAGCGCTGATCGTAGGCGTATCCTGTATTCAGGAAAAAACTTGCACCTCTCCGTACCGCTTCCTCATAATGAGGTTGCTGCTGTATATAATACCCTAATGCAAAACTGGGATTAGAAAATTCATCATCGATAAAACCCGCTGCACCGAAGGAACTTTGGTGACGTTTATTTTGCTCCATCCGCGCACCGGCAACTGCATTTACCATGTGCTTATCTGCTAATAGCTTTCCGTAGGTCAAACTGAAATCACCATCATAATTCACGTTTTTTCCATTCGATTCATTATAGCGTCCTCTCTCCAGAACATCTATTTCTATAAATTCCGTATTGAAAGGGGAGCGGAATTGCTCCCGATTGATACTCATACTACGAATACCGAAGCGACCACGTGCTCGTAACGATTCCATTATCCGCCATTCTATTTCGAAGTTATTGGTAAAACCCTGTGTTTCCTCTAGGTCTATATTTAGATTTTCTTGATCATACAAGGGACTATAAACATTGACCGTTTGCGGTTGGAAATTAGCATTATTATAAATGTAGCTTTCCAGAAGCATATTGGGACGGCCATCTGCATCGTATTTACGATAATAGGGGTTGGCTCGAGAGAAGCTAGCGAAACTTACGCTCTCGCGGTTTGCGCGTATATTATCTATGCTCAGCGAGTTATTAACAGAAATGTTTCCTTTACGATAGAGCAGGCGTATATTACCATTAGTCGCTTGTCGATCAGACCCCTTCATCACACCTTTGTTAAGACCATGATTGATCGATGCGCTATATCTTAGATTGGCATCACCTCCTTCAGCAAACAGCGTGTGTCGCTGGTTCAGCGTGGTGCGCAACGGCTCATTGGGCCAGTAGGTATTCACACCCCGACGAACTTCCTTTAAACGGTTATTATAATTCGCCTCACTGGCGGAGTTGGCACCCACTATGAGATTACCGTCTTCATTCAACAAACCGTAGAAGCCCGATAAAAGTTCGAATTGCAGCTTTTCTTCCGCATTCATTAAATTATAGTCCGTTAAATCTGCGAAATTGACCGAGCCATTTAAGTTGTAATTGATGCGTAGTTGCCCAGGTTCCGGTCGTTTCGTCTCGACAACAACCACACCGTTTGCAGCCTTTGAACCATAGATAGCCGTAGCAGAAGCATCTTTTAATAAAGTGATGCTTTCGACGCGATCCATACTCAGATCGCTGATGATCTGTAACGTACTCTCGAAACCATCAAGAATAAACAACGGCTGATTTGGATCCGAGCTAAATTCGTCGGTTAAACCAATAACACTGCTTTTGCCGCGTATTTCGATGTTGGCCATACGGTTGGGATCCGATCCAAATTGATTGTTATCGATGACAGCAAAGGAGGGGTCTAATGTTTTTAAACTTTGAAGAACATTTTGATTGCCTACCACCTGCAGCTCTTTTGCCGTATACGTAGTCGATGACCCCGTAAAACTTTCTTTTTTACGTTCATAGATCCCTGTAATCACCACATCTTTGATCGCACTGGCAGCAGGTTCCAATTGGGCGGACAAGCTTTCTTGCCCTTTATACTCCATTTCCAAGGTTTTCATTCCAATGCAGGTGAAAACTAAATATGTTTTCCCAGTTCCGTTTGGCAGGATGAGTCTAAAGCGTCCCTTGCTATCGGTACTGCTGCTCAGCTGAGTCCCTTTGATCTGTACGGTAACACCTTCCAGATACGCTTTGGTTTCCGAGTGCTGTACAGTTCCTACAATAAAGAACTGCTGAACGTTCGCTTTAGGGATCTGGGGGGCGGGCCTGGATTTCGCTTTCTGGGAAAAGGAAATGGTTTTGTCTTCCAGCTGATAAGCGATAGATTGATCGGCTGTAATTTCCCCCAAAAAATCCACTAATTGCATGCCCCGCACATCAACAGTGACGGGTTTGGCTTCTTCCAACAAACTTTTAGAACTAAATACAGTATAGCCTGTTTGCTGCCGAATAGCCTCTACAATACGTGCAAAGGGAATGTTTTTTCCTTTTAGCGTAATCTGCTGAGAATAGCTAGACGCACTTACTGTTAACAGCCCAGCTATGGTTAAGAACATGGCGATCTTCATCACTCGTGTTAAGTAATTTATATTCATTAATTTTACCGTTGATTTTGGTTGGTGCTATATTGCTTGTTTAGGTAATTGTCGTAAATCAGATCGCAGAGGAAAGGATCGCCGTCCTTTCCTTCTTTTTTGATTTTACGTACAATCTGTTCGGATTGATTATTCGTATTATTTCATAGGCATTTAGATTTTTAAGTGTTATATTTTCTTTCCTTTAATGATAAGTTTGCGCTGGACAGGATCTAGGCTATAATTAATGTCGGCGACGTCGAGTACGCGCAGCACAAGACTTATGTTCTGGTTACGGAAGGCATCGCCTGCTAACTCGACGGCTGGCACTTGTCCTTCATAGACAATGGTCAGATCATACCAATGCCCAATTTCAGTCATTACGTCGGAAAAAGATTTACCATCAAAGCTAAACTTTCCGTCGCGCCAGGCGACGTAATTACCTGCATCAACCTGTTGAACACGTGTGCCTAGATGCGTTGTTACAGCCTGATCGCCTGGTGACAATAACATCTGCTTGTGTTGGTCTGTCAACGCTATTTTACCTTCGATGAGCGTGGTTTTGCTCGACGTTTGATCAGGGTAGGCGGAGATATTGAATTGTGTACCCAATACGTCAATCTCTTGCTGGCTGCTGATCACCTTAAAAGGTTTTTTTGATCCATCATTTCGATATGCCGACTGCACATCAAAGTAGGCTTCGCCTTCTAGCTCGACAACACGTTGTTCATTCGTAAAATGGGTAGGGTAGGTTAACTTAGAAGCTGCATTTAACCACACCAGGGTGCCATCAGGCAAGGTAACCCGATAAGTGCCACCCCGTGGAGTCTGTAATACCAACTTTGCGACCTTGTCGTTGGCATCATCTAATAATCCGTTTTCTTGCAAAGTTGTACCATCGCCGTAGGTGATACCGTTGTTGACAATAATGCCATCCTGTGAAGTACTAAGATTAATCTGTCTGCCGTCGGTCAAGGTAAGTGTAGCCTTGTTGCCTCCCGGCTCAATTGTCGTACGAACCAATGTAGCAGGTTCTACCCCTTTGTTTACATAAACATGGTTGGTCCAAATGCCTATAAATATAATTAATATTGCCACAGCAGCAGCCCAATAAAGCTTTCGAATATTAGAACGAGGGTAGGGTGTAGGTTTATCTTCTTGAATTTTTGAAAGCAGGCCATCAAGCATCCGGGTCTTTATCTGATGGTGACTTTTTTCATCATCAGATAAAGGTATAGTAACCAAGGTGTCATCATGGCTATTATACCAATCGATTAAAACTTGTAGCTCATAAGAGTCAATGCTGCCGTTTTTGAACTTATAAACTAATTGCTCAATATATTTAGGATCGTGGATCATCTTTATTCTGCCTGTTTATCTATATAGACAGAAAAATACGTGATCCGGGTGAGTCGGAACTACATTTTTTTTAAAAAATTGGTTTTTAAAGGATAGATTATTGAAAAAAAATAGGGATAAATATGATCGTGGTTAATAATTCCGTGTTATTACGGATGTCTTTATTCGCTTTTTTCAAATGAGACTTAACAGTATTTTCAGAAAGTTGAAGTTTTTCGGCAATTTGCTTTGTAGAAAGACCCTCGTGTCGGCTTAAGGTGAATACCAATTTGCATTGTGCAGGCAAAGAATGAATCGCCTTGTCTATTTGTTGTGCTAACTCACGCACAATCAGCTCGCGTTCCGGCGTGTGTAGGTTTATCATTTCAATAGGAGTATAACCTTCTGCCTTTTGACGTTCGCGGTAGCGGCGATCTAAAATATTAAATGATTGATTACGTACTGCGCGAGCTAAATAGTATGCAAGTTCATCTTTGGCTAAGGAGAAATCATTGCGCAACTTCCATAATTTGCATAATACGTCCTGAACGCATTCCTCCGCTTCTTCTAGATTACCTAATCGATTAAACGCAACAGCCAACATTTTTTCCCAATAGCGGTCGTATATCTCCACTAAGACACGCTCATCTCCACTACGCATAAACTGCACCAAGTCCTGGTCGTCGTAAACCTTGTAATCCACCATTTAGTATGTATCTGCTTGCCTTACAAACTTATATATATTTGCTTTTATATGCAATTATTATTACGTGGCACGCAATATTCGACAACGAACTCCCACATTTCTTGATAAATGCGGCAAAAAAATCGGTAAACAAAAAAATCCTGAAGCGGGGAACTCCAGGATTTTTAACTAACTAACCAATTATAAACCTAAATTATGAAGTACAGATATAACGACAAAAGCTGTAGCTTTTGTATCTCATTGGTGTATATAGGACACATATTGACAAATGGATGACGTTTGTGCCTCCGTACTTGCTGCGTTAGCTGATACAGCGATTCAAACATTACTCTGATTTCTATTCTTCTCCCTCCGTTTCCTTTTCTTTAGTCAATACCTCAAGTATAGATTTAAGAACAGCTGTTCCTGATTCACTAGTTGCTTCTACAAATGCAGCACGTTGTTCAGCCTTTATTTTAGCAGGGTTGACCTCAGTTACCACCACCTCTACTTCGTACAAGCCCGTATTGATGTTGATTGGTTGTACCTTTTGTTTTACGACATCTTTCGTAACCACTTTTTCCGTAGTTGTTATTGAAGGTTTTGTTCCTTCACTCTTTGTGGTGATTTTGGTATCTGTTACATCGGTCGTATCTGTCTTGGTAATCACCGATTTAGGGAGTATAGGAATCCATCCACTATATATATTATTTGCTACCGTTGGCTTCCCAACTCTCACCATAGGAATATTCATAGATACCGTCCTGATATCATTTAGTTTGTATTCCCCTGAAGCAATAGAAAGGCTTTTGACCTTAATCTCTACTGTGAGATCTACAAAACGTGAATTTCCTTTTAATTTGGCAATGGAGTAATTGTAATTGAAGGAAGTACTATCAAGACGATATCTGAACGCCGTTTGATCCGCAGATTGAATAGGGATTAGTTTAAATGAAACCGCTGTGATGGGTTTTTCTTCTAACGATTGGGTACCTAATACAATGTCCCTTGTGAGCTCAAGTCCTGGCAAAGCGATTTCCTGTGATGTAATTCGAAAATTCTCTGCTGAATTAAATGCTTTATACGAGCCCGTATATTTGAGCGCGTCTGATTTCAGTTTTTGCTGAACACTTTTAACCCCAAAGTCAATTAAAGTGGGACCGATTGTCGCAGCAATTCCAGCAATACCAGCCATCTGATTTTTATTTGTTTTGGTTGATACAGGCCTAATCGTTAGTGTTGTTTTTTCAGACACTATCTTAGCATCTGCTGTACCGCTATAATTTCTTAAGCTACTACAGCTACTTCCCAAAATGAGGGTGGCAAAAAGTAAAATGTTAGTTTTCATGAATTTAAGAAGTTTGTTTTTTTACAGAGTTTAATATATAGTCAAATGAAATTGCAACAGCATTATTCGCACCATCGCCCTGACAGTGGAGACCTACTATTTTTATTTCAGAAGAATTATCGTTTACGATCCACAACGATCCAGAATCACCATCTAATGATATCGGCCGACTTTTGTCTTGAAATTCGGGGTCTAACATAATGCTAAGCCTAGGGGGATTTATCAACGATTGCCCTATTACAGTACCATATGTAAGACCTGTAGTTGTCCCCGTCTTTTTTACTTTGGTTTGCCCATAAATAGGATTTACGAATACGATCTGATTGATTATTCCTGGAAGACCGTTCAGAGATTGGGTTTGGTTAACTGCTGCTTCTATTCTAAAAAGCGCGTAATCAAGTGCTTGATCAAATATTGTTGAGGCAATCCCAATACTGTTATCCGATGAAGGGTTTGGCAAATGCTGATATACTTTGTATTTGCCCGCATAATCTTGTCTAACGATCTCCGGAGGGACTGATCCAAATAGTACATGATAGTTTGTAATCCCTACATAGCTGCCATCCATGGTCAATATTGCTCCCAATGTTCCATAAGCGTATGGATCACTCACAAAAAGTTCGCTCAGAATTTGCAATCCACCGATTAGAGGACGAATTCTAGTTCGTGGCGGCCATGATGCTCCCTGTAGTTTATTGTCAACAGCTACTACATCCGTCTTAAATCCAGCAATTTCCTTCGGCAAGACAAGGTTGCTCTTTAATTTTTCTAGAGGTTCTTTCTTTTTGACATTAAACCGTATACATAATTCATCCGTAATAATTCCATCAGTGAGCCTGACGCCAAATTCTATATCTGTGATATCTGGTCTGTAGGCATAACCTTTGATGGCCTTTGCTGCCTTTTTGTAGAGTTGCTTTTGTTTTCGAAGTGTTAGCTTCATAGAATATTTAAAGATTTAGTTTGTAGGATGTTAATTTAGATAGCGTTATGATATTCTACAATACCTAGTGGTAGGTATTTATTATTACAACAAGAACGAACACGTAGGCGATGGCGCTATTTACAAAACTTACCGTTAGAGAAATAGAAGAGCTGAAATAATAAAAAAAATCCTGAAGCGGGGAGCTCCAGGATTTTTAACTAACTAACCAATTATAAACCTAAATTATGAAGTACAAATATAACGATAAGTATAGCAATATAGTGTCACCTTAGTGTATAATTAACACATATTAACAAGTATCTCGACTTATATGCAATAATGAAAACATATTCGTAATTGGATTCGAATATAACAAAAATTCAAAGCCTGCATCCGCAGGCTTTGCTAACTAAACTAAACACAGGGAGATATCTCACGACATGTCCCATATTGAAACAAAAACTAAATCTTTTCTGGATAAGTCGTTTCCACCTTGCTCACCTTCCAACCGTCTTTGCTCTGATTTAAGGTAATATAATCTACGCGGGTGAAGTTGTCGAATGTCATGGTTGCTTTAGCTACGCATACCTTGCCGTCCTGCGACAGGATTTGGTAGCTGCTCTTACAGTCATATTTGTTACCCTTGTTGGCATTCAGATATTTAATGTATTCCTTTTTGCCCGCACGGTCGTTGTTGTTCACGTTGCGGTACTGGAAATCATCCGTAAAAAGGAACTTGTTCAGCTCGATGCTGCCTAGGGTAACAGCTTCTAGGTATGTATTCAGAATCATGCTTGATTCCACATCTTTCAAAGGATTGGGCCTCTCCGAAGCAAAGGAGCTTAAGGATGTTACCATGATCAATGCAGCTGCGATAGTTTTCAATGTCGTTTTCATATCTGTAGTTTTTAATGTGAGGTATATTATTTTTTCTATTTCTTATTTGATATCTCAAAAGTAGGGCAGCAGACTTATTTACCGAATAACGATTAGACCAAGCTCCCGCATTTCTCGGTAACTGCGGTAAAAAAATCGGTGAATGCAAATATCTACCTGTTTGTTCATGCCAAAAGGATTGCAAGCCCATTGCCAAGTGTTCAAAACGTTGTTTTAGAGATATTTGTGTTTCTAGGGGGATTTCCAGTTGTTCACCGGCGAACAGCTTGTGTCCGGTAATGAACAAAAAAATCCTGAAGTGGGGAGCTCCAGGATCTCTTAACTAACTAACCAATTGTAAACTTTATTTTAGAGAGATTTTATGAAGTGTTTTTACGATATGGCGTTTTTGATACCAGTCGTTGTACACCAGTTCGATCTCCTTCGGTTTAAAAGAACCAAAATCGACATCTCTGTAATTTTCCAACCGTTCTGCAAACTTCAGAGGTGTCTTTATTTGCTCCCGGAACCGAACAGCCGTAATATGCGCGGTAGTTAACCGGTATCTGGCGTCGATTGTCTGCTGTAATGCAGCAGCTTTAAAGTTATCTCTCAACTGATCCCTGAATCTTTCAAGTCCTTCGTTCAGCGGAAACCCTTGGATCATCACGGCCTCAGGAGAGGCAGATATCCCCTGAAAGTAAAGACCAATATCCATTATATCTTTGGCACTTTGCTCAAAAAGGCGGATATATTTTGAAGGCTCTATCTGCCCGAGATTAAAACCGTCATAACACGAAATAATGGATAATACCGTTACGTGCATATCTGGGCGCGGTTGATAATACTGCTCTTTGTCGATAACCATCAACTCCTGTTGAAAGCGAGCAATCGCTTCCTGAATATTATCGTTGGGTCTGATCACGACTGTTAAGCCTCGTCTTTTATCATTTTTGTCGTCTATTAACCGATCGATTTTATTGGTCCCATTTCGAATGTTGTCAATCGATCTTGTATAGAGGTTATTATAAAGTTCTGTCAAGTTCATACAAATCAGTATTCAGCTTGCTAATATACTATTCAATTGAAGGAATTAGGTAATCGATTGGGATTATCGATACCCAATACTACTATATCATATCATTTAATTTGTATGTTTATATTGGACTCGTATTGATGGCAAAATATGTCAGTCAGGTAATATTTATACTTTTTGCCATTTCTGGAATGGTAACATGCTGATTATTGTATACCAGTACCTCCGGCTGCATTTGTAAAAGCGCAAATTTCTTCACTGAGTTCCTCGAGCTTGTTAGGTACCCGAATCTTAAAATCTGCATTGTAGCCTGCGGAGAATAACTAACTTATTCTCCGCTTTTTTTGCGGTAAATAATACTTGTATTTACCGCATATAATTTTGAGATCATGGCAGTCTATATACACGAACGACATAACAGGGTAGATTTCCAGTGGGAAGATGAAAAGATACTCAATCTATTAAGTGAGGTTCGGCATCTCCAAGGGATCTCGTAGCTGCTCTAGATTAGCCTTCACCGGAGCAAAGGTTAATCAATGACAGTAGTTCAGTAATAAACAAATAAAAAATCCTGAAGCGGGGAGCTCCAGGATTTTTAACTAACTAACCAATTATAAACCTAATTATGAAGTACAAATATAACGATAAGTGCGGTAATATAGTGTCACCTTAGTGTATAATTAACACATATTAACAATTCCTTCGTCGTATATGCAGTATTTACGAATACAAAAAAAACCAAAGCCTGCATCCGCAGGCTTTGCTCACTAAACTAAACATCGGGAATTATCTCACGACATGTCCCTATTGAAACAAAAATCTAAAACTCTTCTACGGATAAGTCGTTTCCACTTTGCTCACTTTCCAGCCGTCCTTTCCCTGGTTCAAGGTAATATAATCTACGCGGGTAAAATTGTCGAATGCCATTATTGCCTTGGCTACGCATACTTTGCCGTCCTGCGATAGGATCTGGTAGCTGCTTTCGCAGTCATATTGCATGCCTTTGTTGGCCTTTAGGTATTTGATGTATTCCTTTTTGCCTGCGCGATCATTGTTGTTCACGTTGCTGTACTGGAAATCATCTGCAAAAAGAAACTTATTCAGGTCGATGCTACCCACGGTAACCGCTTCTAGGTATGTATTCAGAATCATGCTTGATTCCACGTCTTTCAAAGGATTGGCTTTTTCCGAAGCAAACGAGCTTAGTGATGTAACCATGATCAAAGCTGCTGCGATAGTTTTTAATGTCGTTTTCATATCTGTAGTTTTTATGTGTTATGTATAATGTTTTTTCTATTTCTTATTTGATATCTCAAAGGTAGGGTGGATCGCAGATTTACCGAATAACGATTAGACCAAGCTCCCGCATTTCTCGGTAACTGCGGTAAAAAAATCGGTGAATGCATTTTCAATTCCTTTCTGTCCATGCCTCGGCGATCCATAGCCGTTTTTAAACGTTTATAAACGACTATAAATAGAAGGGTAACAGCAATTACCTCCATGACATCTGCCTATGCAACAGGGATTCAGGGGGAATTTTAACGAACATCTTGGGGTTATTTATATCGAACCCCGAAGGGCTCTATCATGCCACAAAAAATAGATATATTTATGATAAATTGATTAATTTTACAAAAGGCGAATAGTAAACTAAACAAGGAGGAACGCGATATGTACGATGCAAGAGCTACCGGTTTATCGGCTGAAGAAATAGAAAAACTAAAATAATAATAAAAAAATCCTGAAGCGGGGAGCCTCAGGATTTTTACTAACTAACCAATTATTAACCTAAATTATGAATTACTAAAATAACGTCAATTTGTGTGCCTTTATTATTTTTGCAATGCCTTTTTAACAAATATTAACGAAATATAATCCTAACAGCATAATGCAATATTTCATTACCAATAAGTATCTCCGCTGTTGTATATATGCGCATATACTTAAATTATAATCTATTATCTTTATATGATATGTTGTCCGTAATCACTTCTATAGCAACGGCGCCCTAGAATTTTAAAATTATGAAGAATTTATTTTACGTTTGTTTATTTGTGTTGATGTTTTCAATAGACACGCCTGTGTATGCACAAGGTGACACTTTGTTTAATCGCTATATCGACACGGTTATGAACCGCTTCTTTTCTATTAAAGGGAAGCTGCCCAATGGGTTTACCGTACTTAGGGCGACTGACCCCATCAATATTCCGTTTTGGAAGAATCGAAATGCAGAGGATCAAGCTAAAGGACTGTATGATTTCCATTACTTACAGTCTGTAGATGGAGAATGCCTCCTGCTATATCCTATTATGCCATATCCTTATTTTTATAAGGAAACCCGCCTTCCTTATCATCGCATAACAACTCGTTTAACAAAAGCTTTAGGGCTATCGTCAACGGACTCCTCGTTCATTTTCGACGAACATGTCACTACGGTCACCGGAAAATTTGTTCGGGATATGTTCAATGCGGATAGCATCCATTTTTATAATATTCCTTTGGAAGAAGCCTTTGAAGAAAAATATATATACTGTACGGAAATGGTGATAACGAAAGCTGACCGGGCGAGTCTCTATTTCAAATGGTACTTCACCGAAAAGGGAAAAGAGAAGGAGAGGGAATATATAGAGAAGTTAAAAGGAAACCTCTGGTTTAAGGAAGAGTGGAGACTTAAAACAGAGACAGAAGGAAAGAAGTAATGAATCATACTGCTGAAATGATTATAGGTCAGGCTTCGAATTCTTTCCCTTGATGGGCGACATGATTCCATTAGTTGTAAAAATTAAAAATAATGGTTAGTTTTATGCATAACTTCTAACTAACGAGATACTTATAATTTATAAACAAACTTACAATTATGACCCCCGATCAGTTTAAAACCAAATGCAGGGAGTACAATGTTATTTCTCCGCAACCCTTGCTCCGCATCAGTGAAAAGGTACAGCATGCAAAATCACAAGATGGACATATCTATGATGTCCATGTACATACCTTTCACAAAGATTGTATCAATGAGTTCTACTTTCTATTGAAAATGCTCGGCGAGCGGACACGTGGAATTCAAAGTCTGCATGATGGAGATGTGGCACCATTTACTCCGCGAAAAACCGAAGAAATAGACTATGCAGTTGAAGAATTTAGAAATACCTATCATTATTCTACAGAAGAGGATATTTATGAAAATCCGCCAACAGATATCACTTGGAAAGATATAGAAGACACCTTCGAGAAGGCGCATAGTCGAGCTCCGCTTATCGAGCATATAGACAGCGGGCGTGAAGCGGCATATTACGTTTTTAGTCGGTTCTTGCGAAAAAACAGCCAAGAAGAGATTTTAAAAGACTTCTTTAAAAATTTTGCCGTCACCAATATAAATGGGTTTAAGGGAAAATCATTAATCACCTGTGCCCTCATGATGGATTTTTATAATGAATTTAAGGGGCCGGTAAAGCGTTCTCTTAGTAAACAGATAGAAGATTATAATACCTTAGCCCGCGCTTACCCCGTCTTGCCTTTTTTAGCGATAGACCCGCGTAGAATGGACGAGGACGAAGATAGTGAAGAACATCTCTTTAATTTATTTTTGAAGGCTTTTGACCGGAAAAAAGCCGGATTGTTTTTTGGAGTTAAATTCTATCCCGCACTAGGATACTCCCCGAGTGATTATCGTTTGGAGCCAATTTACGAAATATGCCAGGAATTTCAGATTCCAATAGTAACGCACTGTGGAGGGGAGATCGTCAGTACTTTTAGCAAAGATATCTGGGTTTACGAAGATTTTAAACAGGAAAAAAGTGTTGTCCCTGGTGATACAAGAAAAGACCGCGTATTCTATCTCAATGACCCCAAACGGTGGGAGAGTGTCCTCAGAAAATATCCCAACCTCAAAATCAACTTTGCCCATTTCGGAAATGACGAAGCCTTTTTCGACGAGAATATACATAGCAGCAGAGATTATCTAGCACGAAAACGTACTATTTTGAATCTAATGAAATGCTATAGCGGTGTTTTTGCCGATTTTTCGTACGCATTTACAAGTCCACATGTATATGGCTCCTTCATGAAAACATTGAATGAGAACACGTCCGGCGTGCAAGATAGAATCCTGTTTGGTACCGATTTCTGGGTGGCCTTATTTGCCAAAGGCGAACGTTTCGTTACACACCAAACAGCATTTATACAGCTGTTTGAAAGTAATCCCAATCTTCGCGATAAAATTTTCAGAACGAATGCAGAAAGATACTTGTTTGAAATCGTGGAAGACAATCCAGCTTCACCATGTAAATAATTCCAGATATTCTAACCTATAAAATCAACATCATGAACTATCGCGATATTATGCACTGTACAAATTAACTGTAATTAAACTTATTACAGTTATAAATTTGTCTTAACTTTGCGTCATTATGAACAATACAAGATTTGCAACCATCATTCATATCTTGACGCTATTGGCGAAATATCCCGACCAATGGTTAAGTTCTGAGTGGATTGCAGAAAGCATCAAGATCAATCCCGTAATCGTGCGAAAAGAGCTTTCTGTTTTGCATAAACAAGGTTGGGTGATGAGTAAAAAAGGAAAAGACGGCGGCTCGATGTTAAGTCAGTCAAGTTGTGAGATTTCGATGGCAGATATATTCAATGCAGTGAAAAATTCCAATGTTCTTGGAAAGAAAAATACCTGCGATGATACGAATTGTCCGATCGGAAAGGAAATCAATATCGAATTAGAAAAATTATTTAATGAGACTGATGATATTGTAATCCATGCCTTGGAAAAGAAATCATTGAAATCTTTTGTTGATCAATTTAAATAATTTTTTTTAACCATAAGTGTAACAAAAGATGTTACAAATTTAAAGCAATTTTAAAATGAAAAAAAACATTGATTTAGGATTATTAATCTTTCGATTAACGTTGGGGATCTTGATGTTTATGCACGGATTTCACAAAGTAATTAATGGTGTAGATGGCATCAAAGGCATGTTGGCAAATATCGGAATGCCTGAGTTTCTGGCGTACGGCGTTCATTCAGGCGAAACCATTGCGGCATTGATGCTGATTATTGGTTACAGAACCCGATTAGCAGCTGTGGTGTTTACTGCGGTGATGGTGGTAGCCTTTTTGATGGCACACATAGAACCGCTTTTCGCTTTAGGTAAATCAGGAGCCTGGTTACATGAAGGAATCGCTTTATTCCTCTTTGGCGGATTGGGATTGATTTTTACAGGTGGTGGAAAATATGCTGTTTCATCAAAGCACAAATGGGATTAAAAACTGATTCTTAATTACGAGCGCAAACACCAGACTTTTTTAAACAAGTAATTAACGCATATGCAGATTGGTTGCAGCAATTATTGAAATAATAACCCAGAACAGGAAATAATGAATAAAAGAGCACACGAATACGAAGTAACTTTTAACTATTTAAAAGACAATAAAGGTGAAGTTGTGGATAAGGAACCCATTCGTTTTCCCTTTAATAACCACGATAATATCTATAAAATCTTAGACGTTCTTACAGAAAAGAAACTCTTTGAAGACGATAACCAAACAGTTCAATTTGCCATTGGCTTAAAGCTGTTAGGTGATGTAGTTATGAAGAACAAGGACAAAGAATTGTTCTCTGAATTACAACCGGCTTTTGTTGAGTTTATGAAAAAATTGAAGAGCAAAGAATAAATCATGTAATTTTAATTAAACACTATAACAAATGGAAGCATATAAAATACCCGCTCAAACAAGAATAGGTCATGTTCATCTCAAAGTATCCGATTTAGAAAAGTCTTTATCCTTTTATTCAGGTCTTTTGGGATTTGAAATAACCACGATGTATGGCGATCAGGCTGCTTTTATTTCAGCCGGAGGCTATCATCACCATATCGGTTTGAATACCTGGCACAGCCAAGGCGCTCCACCAGCATCAGTCAATGGTGTCGGTCTCTATCATACAGCTATTCTTTATCCTGACAGAAAAGATCTGGCCGAAATATTCGAGCGGATACGCGCAGCAAATTATCCGCTTACCGGAGCCAGCGACCATGGTGTATCGGAAGCATTGTATCTTGACGATCCGGATGGCCACGGTGTTGAACTGTATTGGGATCGCCCTAAGGAATTGTGGCCTAAAAAGGCAGATGGAACCTTGGAAATGTACACGAGACCTTTGGATCTGGTTTCTTTACGAAACGAATTGAATTTATAAAACTATTATCGATTGCAAGAGAAGTTGGAACAAATATTTTCATTTAATAAGTCAAACAGGCAATGGCATTTACCTTTTATTGCGGGCTTGTGCGTAGGTACCCCCATGATTATAGGTTGGCTTATAGATAATATTGAAGCCGGAAAACTGGGGTCTTTAGCCGGATTATCCATTCTGTACATCCAATCAAATAATTTGGAAAAGCGGATGATCCTGCTGATGACCTGTTGTTTTGGAATCATGATTTCCTATACGGTTGGTTTGTTATTTTCTTTCAGCCCCGTATTTGCCCCATTGGCATTAGGTGTTCTTTCATTTGGCATACACTATTCATTGCATAAGCTAAAGCTTAACCGACCTCCCGGAAATTTCTTTTTTATCATGGTGGCTTCCATGGCGATAAGCACTCCTTTTGACTGGGAACGCATTCCCGAAAAAATTGGCTATGTAGCATTAGGAACCATCCTTACCTGCGGCATCGGGCTCATCTATAGTCTGCTCACCCTAAAACCAGCTGATAACACGGAGGCAGAATGGCCACAGAAGAAACCTTATATTAATATTGTGGAATCTTTGATATTCGGACTGTTTGTTGGCCTATCTTTGATGATAGCTTTTTTGCTTGATTTTGATAATCCTTACTGGATACCTATTTCTTGCCTTGCCGTTATGCAGGGACAGACTACGAAACATATTTGGTTAAGAGCATCACAACGCGTTTTGGGCACCTTATTGGGCTTGGGTATTACCTGGTTAATCGCTTTTGGCAATCCAACACCTTTGTTTATGGTGATCGGCATTACTATTTTACAAATTATTGTAGAATATTTAGTGGTGAGAAAATACGCCATTGCTGTGGTATTTATTACTATTCTTACCATTTTTTTGGCAGAATCGCACGGTGTACTCTCCCAAAATACCAATCAGGTTTTCTTTGCAAGATTGGTAGACATTACGATCGGTAGCACAATTGGGGCCTTGGGCGGCTGGGTATTATTTCAGGAAAGGATGCACTATAAAGCTGCGATTCATTTGAGGAGAGCAAGGGTATGGAGGCGAAAAAGCCGAAACAATAATAACTGAAAAGCTATTTTTAAAAGAAGCGGATATTTTTTCGCGTTTAATCATCTAAATTCCAAGTTCTGTTGTTATAAATTCTTTTGCACCGCTGCACTAACCATAGAGAAAGTGATAACACACGGCAAGGAAGATGCCGTGAACGGTATAATGAAAATGAAAGACGGTAAACAGTATGCCTTTGTAGATTTTTTTTGATCCTGACCGTTCTCCTTCTTTTCGAGCATAAGATTGCGCTCCTTTAATCTTTGAATATTTTTTTCAATTCCCCTTTCAATAAAGTTTATACTTTTTGCCATTTCTGGAATAAACTGTATAGCTATTTTAGGACGGGGTCACCCATTTGATGACGGGAATGATCTTACACTACACCATCTTATGAACGGTCGAACTTCAAAATAGCGATTGCTTCATAAATAAAGCACTTCATAAATAAAGCATAAATTATGTAAAATTGCTTTTTAAAATTAACATAAAGCAAATGTATTTGCTTTTTATAAACAGCAAATATGGAAAGTTTATTGTTGGAATTTCAATTGAAAATATCCCAAATATCGCTCGAGATACAACGTTATCTTGTACATCAAATAGATTTGAATAACCGACTGATTGCAATAAAAGGTGCGAGAGGTTCTGGAAAAACCACATTGAAAACGAAAATCTATACATCCAAAAATTACAAAATACCATTAATCTTATTATTGAGATCGACATCAATGCAGTTGAGGAGCTTCAATACGAGACGTTGCTAAAGCTGAAAAAACTTCTAATAACCATAGCTTCAAGTGTTCCATTTACACCAAATATCACAAAATTGAGTGAAAAAATAGGCGTATCCCGAAATATGTTGGTGCAAAGCATAAAAATATTAGAACGTGCCGGATTAGTAAATGAACTATACAGAGATAATTCCGGCATCGGCGTACTTACGAAACCCAAAAAGCTATACCTAAACAATAGCAACTTGATGTTTGCCCTCGCAAAAGATAATACCAATATAGGGAATGTAAGAGAAACATTTTTCCTCAATCGGTCCAAGGGCTTACACGAAATAAATCTTTCTGAAGCTGCCGATTTTGTGATTGACAAAAGTTATACATTTGAAATCGGAGGTAAAAACAAAGCCAAAAAGCAAATTCTTAGTACAGAAAATGCGTTCGTAGCGAAAGACGGGATAGAAATAGGTTTTGGTAATATTATTCCCGTTTGGCTTTTTGGTTTTATGTATTAAATTGATACCTCAAAAAAATCAAAGCCTGCGGATGCAGGCTTTGCTAACTAAACTAAACATCTGGAATTATCTCACGACATGTCCCACTATTGAAACAAAAATCTAAAATTCTGCTACGGATATGTGGTTTCCACTTTGCTTACTTTCCAGCCGTCCTTTCCCTGGTTCAGGGTAATATAATCTACGCGGGTAAAATTGTCGAATGCCATTATTGCCTTGGCTACGCATACCTTGCCATCCTGCGATAGTATCTGGTAGCTGCTCTTGCAGTCATATTGCATGCCCTTGTTGGCTTTCAGATATTTGATATATTCCTTTTTGCCCGCACGGTCGTTGTTGTTCACGTTGCTGTACTGGAAATCATCTGCAAAAAGGAACTTGTTCAGGTCGATGCTACCCACGGTAACAGCATCCACATAGGAGCCAATTACCATGTCCGATTCCACGTTTTTCAAAGGATTGGCTTTTTCCGAAGCAAAGGAGCTTAGTGATGTTACCATAATTAATGCTGCTGCGATAGTTTTCAATGTCGTTCTCATATCTGTAGTTTTTAATGTGATGTGTATATTATTTTTTCTATTTCTTATTTGATATCTCAAAGGTAGTGTGGTGGACAGATTTACCGAATAACGATTAGACCAAGCTCCCGCATTTCTCGGTAACGGCGGTAAAAAAATCGGTGAATGCATTTATCTATTTGTTTGTTCATGCCAAAAGGATTGCAAGCCAACTGCCAAAGTGTTCAATTTGCTGTTTTGAAGGTGTTTGTGTTTTTTGAAGAGATTTCCGGCTGTTCAGTACCCGACAGGTGGTGTCCGGTACTGAACAAAAAAATCCTGAAGCGGGGAGCCTCAGGATTTTTAACTAACTAACCAATTATAAACCTAAATTATGAAGTACAAATATAACGACAATGGTGTGCATTTCGTTTCTTGTAAGTGTATATTTAACACATATTAACAAGTGCCTCGTCGTATATGCCGTATTTCCTTTACTACCGGCACATCCGCCTCTGCCCAATCATAGTTTTTCATGCTATTGTAAGAAAACCATATAGCTTGCGCGTGTTCGGCAATAGCTAGTGAACCGGCAGTCCATCTGCACAAAAGGGTAGAGGCGGAGCGAAATTCAGGATAATGGATTAAAACAATCCAGTGGTTAAGCTATGTGGTAAGGGCATGGAGCTGGAGGAATGTGTGGCGGACAAACTATTATGGGATCAGGTGGCATTAGATCACACATTAAAAATTGATGATGACTCGATCAAGGTTTTTTTGCCATCTTTGTATATAAAAAACTAACTGATGAAAAAACAACACTTCTACGATGTGAGAATAAACTGGATTGGTAACAATGGAACCGGTACGAGTAGCTACGCTGCTTACAACAGAGATTTTGAAATATCAGGAACAGATAAACCTCCAATACCAGGATCATCTGACCCAGCATTCAGGGGCAATAAAATGCGCTATAACCCTGAAGAGCTTTTGGTGGCTTCGCTTTCCGCATGTCATATGCTTTGGTATCTTCACCTGTGCGCCGAGGCCGGGATCGTAGTTTTAAAATATAATGAGAATGCAAGCGGAGTAATGCAGGAAACTGAGGATGGAAGTGGCTTTTTCAAAGAAGTTACTTTAAATCCAGTTATAACGGTGAGCGAGAAAGCGATGATAGAGACAGCTATAGATTTGCATAAAAAGGCAAATGAAATGTGTTACATCGCAAAATCATGCAACTTCCCTGTTCATCATAAACCTACTGTCATCACGTAATACAGAATTTGAAAATCCCGAAATGATTATGGAAATCAACCTCAATCAACCTTGATAAGAAGTGTTAGAGGTTGCACAATGCAACCTCTTTATACGCAATTCACTTCCGACTATTCTAAAGCCAACCGAATAGCCTGTTCAACCGGAGCATAATCATCAGTAGAATCTGAAATAGATAATTCACCTCTCAACAGTAATGGCGGTTGTGCCATAAATTTAGGAATGGTTCCACTGTGTGGTTGAGCTGAATGAACCAGAAACGGATGACATAAATAAACTGTACCGGCTTTGCCCGTTGCATATACTTCTTTTCTTTCGGGCAGGTCGTTTAATTTACTGGCAAGTTCCATAAAAGAAAGGCCCAAATCATCTTCTTTAGCTAAAAGCTTCGCAACATCAATGTGAGAACCCTCATAAATGACCGTAGGTGCATCATTATCACTGACGTCCGAATACAATACGAGCATTAACAAAGCCCGCCCTTTTGATTTTACATTGGCACGCCATTCAAAATAATTATTAGGATCATTTCCAGGAAAACTTACATCTACGTGTTTACCTGTATCATTAGGTTTCCGAACAGACGGAAACCTGACTGGAAATGTCCCAACACTTCGACAAGGTATCCATCTATCTTTACCAATCAGCTGGTCAAAAATTAAATGCAATTTTTTGCTGTTTAGCGACTCCACAAATGGTTGTTGCGTATACATGCCCAACCGTATAACAGGCTCAGTCCAAGTGAAGGGATTGGATCTATCACAAGGAAGGTCATCCCATAAAACATCTAAAGCTGCATCTGCAATTTCTTGGGAAAAAGCATTTTCAATGCGAACAAAACCGTTAAGAACAAACTGCTCTATTTCCTTTTTACTTAGTATTTCTGACATAATTTTTCGAGATAAAAACTAATACTTGGAGCAACAATTGTTTGTTGACCGAATTAGTTTAGATTATTAATGAAATTTTAAAAATAGAAAAACACGCTACGTGTAAAGTACACAGCGCATTGCTTAAGAACTAAGCTAGAAAAGGATATTATAACATTACAGTCATTCTCATCTGACAAATATAAAACAATTTTTCGGCACCCTGTTTATTTTCAAAGGTAGTTTTTCATGTATTGTATCTACATGTTTTCTATTTCTTATTTGATATCCCAAAAGTAGGGTAGCAGGGTTATTTAGGTAACGATATCGTTAGTTAATTTGGGTGCAATAAGAATCATTCGCCACGCACAAAACAAAAAATCCTGAAGCGGGGAGCCTCAGGATTTTTAACTAACTAACCAATTATTAACCTAAATTATGAATTACTAAAATAACGTCAATTCGTGTGCCTTTATTATTTTTGTAATGCCTTTTTAACAAATCTTAACGAAATATAATGTTTTACGAACAATTTTTTATGTTTGTGCTATGACTGATTTATCTATCCCCGACCTTTACAAGTTTTATCGCGATCAATTGTCTTATCAAGCACTGATAAATGGTGGAGGCTATAAGAAGCACAGAAACCGGATACTGTGTGTTTTGATTCTTCCCCTAATTATTGTGTTTGTATTCGGGCTAAGAACTTATAACTATCCGATACTTGGCAGTGAAAGAATGATCAATATGATTATTTTTATTGGATTGTATATCATCTACCTTATCGGAATACAATATTATTTCAAGTTCATCGACAAAAAGAAGGGGAAATGGCTTAATTCGCAGAAAAATCCGGAGCAGCTTCCCTTTCCAGAGTTTGTCTATAAACATCGCCATCTAGCGCTTAAAGAATATCTTATGAAACATGGTGTAAGTACACCCGAACAATGGCAACACACTATTGAAGAGTTGGAAAAACACCGTAAGAAATCCTTAGAAGAAATACTATTTTTAATGGCCCTAATCGGTGGAGCACTGGGGCTGCTTAATGACGATATCAGAAATCTCTTGGTAGGAAATATTGGAGATGCGCCTCTGCAATCATGGATGTATATTTTATTCGTGTCAGCTTTGATAATTCCAGTCTATAAATTATTATTACTATTTCGTAATCAAGATACCGGGAAATGGCCTATCTATAAGCAGATGGTCAATATACTCAAGACTACCCAACCACCATCCTCGCCGATGCCGTCCAAAGATACTCCGGGATAGATTCTTCCAGCTTCCACTGAATAGACATCGGTTTCGATCCCGTATGGCTTACGTCAACATAAGAAACCGAACAAGGGGTTAAAATATCTATCTATTCGATGATTCTGAATGATAGAGAAGTAGTACTTTGATAAAACAGTGGAAATACTCCAATCTAGGAATATCCCCACTGTTTAAATAGAAACTAGAAATTTGATTTGCGCTTCTTTACTTCTTCCAAAATTTTCGAGAAAGATTTTCCCCTCTTCCGCTTTTCATGTTCCGAAGTAGAGAAGTGCCAAGCTTCTTTACGAAGTTTCAAATAGCTTTCGTAGACTTTACGGTCTAATGTATTGTTGTTTATTGCTTCCAAAACAGCACATCCCGGTTCGTCTATGTGTTTACAATCTTTAAAACGACATGATTCAGAATAATCAGAAATGTGCATTTAACACCTATTAACAAATAAACTGCGCAGTAAACCTCAATACTTACCGCCAATGGCATTTCCATGACCTATTTATCTTCGATATGGCCATTCCAACTGTCACGATTGCGCATCACCAGGACAAAGGTGCAGATGGCTGCGTGCTTTTTTGACAGATCGATGTGTAGGCTTCCCTATCCAATCCCACAAGTTGAATGGTTGTTTTGGTCTTCCGATCCTGTATAACGTTCAGTTCTATGTTCGGCACGATGATGGCAGCATTTGGATTCTCCAGGTGCTCCTGCACGTCAAACGGGATCAGCCAAATAAGTTTATACTACATATTACTATTGGTTTTATCCCGCCTTTGCGTGCTCCATGTCTATAACGGAGGTTACTGTGTCTTTAAGAGATATTGGCAACTGGCTTTAGGGCGACTTGTTCAACTGCAAAGCCCATATTTTTTAATTGCTCGAGAATCCCGCATTTTCTTTTTAAATGAGAATATCCGACCGCAATAAATATATTTTGTTTTCTCAACATATCGGGAAGAATTTTCATCCATTCCTTATTTCGCTGAGCAAGTAGGATATCCGATTCACATTCCTTTTCAAACTCATAATCTATATCAAATTTTCTATACTTATCTGCAAGTCTACAAGCGTTCAAATTTGGCTTGTCACTTGTCATTTGCTTAATCCAATAACGAATATTCTTTCGTTCCTTTCTCCAATTTGGGCTTTTATTTTCTTCGTCGATTAAAGCTAACTGTAGACTATCTGTTTCCAGTCCATAAATCTCAATTTTATGTTTTTTCGCCGTATAAATTAAATAATTGTCGAAATGTTTGAACTTATCGGTGGGTTGCGTCGTTCTACATTTAATTTTTTGAAATTCTTGTTGTAGTTTCCAACTGATTTCTAACGGCTTTAGTTTGTACAAATCAACACGCCAATCTTTCGCAATTTCTTTAAGTTTTATGAAGTCTTTTTTCTTGAGTCTCTTCTCAATTTCAAGTGATGATTTTCTGCGATCAATCATTTTTCTTGTACTGTCTATATGATCAATTGATTCAAAAACAGCAAGTTCAGCATTCAGAAGCACTTTTTTAATTTCTGGAATTGAATCTACAAAGGAGCTTCCAAATTGATGAAAAGTTCCCACAATGTATGATTCCTTATTATTTATAGTATCCGATATTTTCCATAAAATCGTATTTTGGCCAAACGCGAATTGTTGGACGACAAGAAATATTAGTAGGCATAATTTATTTTTCATTATTTCCGATGTTTTTAGCGTATAGCCAACATTTATACCAAAAATCGTGGTTCAAAGAAGTATTGGTTACTATTATGTGTCCAAGTTCAATACGCTCCGGGAACTCCCGTTCGAGCAGCGCGCTCTTTAACGCATCGATTGTCATTCGGCTAAGATAAGATATTGGTTTGTCTATTGAAACATAGAAAAGCTGAAATAACGATTAGCAGAAAATATCACGGCGCGAATTCTAGTGTAATCTTTAGATAATCAATTAATCATATAAACATGAAAACAAAACTCTTATCATTTATCGCGCTAGGTTGCATCGCGTTCGCTGCCTGTAAAAAGGATGACTCAAACCAATCCGGTATTTCTGAGGACAAAATTCTTTTGAAAAATGGCATCGAATACCCTAGAGACTCTGTCATTACCAAACTATCTCTTTATTCAAATATTCCAGTAGATAGTTTAATTTATAATGATGCAGAGAAAACCTTTTATATTCTAGGGTTCAATCTGGAAGTAGATCCAATTAAATACTTAGGCCTATAAATACGATTGG
This sequence comes from Sphingobacterium arenae, assembly GCF_014692505.1. GTDB lineage: Bacteria > Bacteroidota > Bacteroidia > Sphingobacteriales > Sphingobacteriaceae > Sphingobacterium > Sphingobacterium arenae. Next base: position 421,384 of record NZ_JACNYK010000003.1, read on the forward strand.
TACAACGTTTGAGCGTCCTTCGCTGCCATCTACAATAATTGGCCCCGACCAAATATGCGACGAGGGAATCTATACAATAACAAACCCTGGCACAGTATCATTGGAGAATGCTACAGGAGTAGCTAACTTGACAAGTCTTGGCAATAACTAATGGAAGGTTGAAAGAATAAATAACACCGCTGGAAACGTGTTTTTAAAGTCGGTTGTGGGGTCCAATACCTATGATAAGAATATAAGAATAGGGAATCAAGCCCCTATTTCAATAACAGGCAATAGCTTTAGTTTAGATTGGTCAAGAAGCTATGCGTGTATTCCGCTAATACTTTCCGCACAGTTAAGCTTATATTTTCAGCGGCGATTAGGTAAATTATGTACTCGGAGCGCTATCACGTGTAGCACTTCCTACCTATACATCTTCCTCGTCTCTAGAAATAGCTCGATCAGCGGACCCCGCAGACGAATCTAAAAAAGCGGATGCTGTACTACGGCAGCAAACTGATTGCAGACCAGGCACCAATTATCTCCATGACATCTGTCTATGTAACAGAGATTCACGCGAAGTTTTTTACGAACATCTTGGGTTTATTTATATCGAATTGATTAATTTTACCAAAGGCGAACAGGAACTGGCCGTTGATCTGGACAGGTGGCTGCATGTTCTGAAGAACATGTCCAAAATGGATAAGCTGCCTACCTATCTCCGTAAGCCGGTATTCGAAAAGCTCTTTGCTATTGCAGCATATACCAAGTTAAATAAGGAGGAACGCGATATGTATAATGCAAGTTTAAAGAATAAGTGGGATGCGGAGTCGATCCGCCAGACAGCCATCTTGGAGCAGAAAAAGGCGAGAAAGCAAGGCCTTGACGAGGGTCGGGAAGAAGGCCGGAAAGAAGGTCGGAAAGAAGGCGCTCTTGCTATTGCTTTAAAATTGAAAAGCATGGATATGGCTGTGGAAGATATCGTCCAAGCTACCGGTTTATCAGTTGAAGAAATAGAAGAACTAAAATAATAACAAAAAATCCTGAAGCGGGGAGCTTCAGGATTTTTAACTAACTAACCAATTATTAACCTATATAATTTTATAGTTGAATATCTCGACGTATGGATTTCCGCTTATCCCCAACAATTCACAAAAGGCGGGTTCGGTTTTTCTACCCCTTCTTTTCAGATCTCTTATTTTCTCGATGAATTTTTCATCTTTTGACTTGATAATTTGATGCTCCTTAACCATATGTAGATATCCTGTCTGTTTCTCTGTCTCCGTAGTTGAAGCATAGATCTCCAGAGGAAGGTTTTCGATTTCGAAGTTGCAAACCAGATTTTTGTCAGTATGTCTTATGGCGAACTTTGTATGCGTTGCAAACAGTCGGATCAATAGCTTTTCCAACGACTCAAAATTTTCTGTTTGTAAGATAATATCCAGATCACTTCTTTCAATATCAATATTGATAGGAATCGTTCCAACAACAAGGGGGCGGTAGCCCTTCAGTTTTTCGAGAATTTGATATTTCGTTATGACGTCGTAGGCGCTACGTTGTCTTGCATTCCCTCTTTGTAAATAGCTTATATCTTTAAAATCAATCTCCATTTATTTTATTTACAGTTGTACTGCGTGTATCCGCTAATACCTGGTCGTAGTTAATCCTAGATTTTCAGCGGCGATTAGATAAATTATCTACGCCGAGCCTCAGCAGATTAAGATTTTAACATCCCGTTCTGTGACGGCGCTGGTTAGGCCTTGCTTGCTTCTTTGATTATCTCTTCAATAAAATCAAAGTGAGCTAGTTCGCGTTTAATTTTATACGGGTTGATTGTTTTATCTACTCGATAAAGTACATGTTCCCTAATCTTGCTCTCTGAAAATATCGAGCAGATAATAACATATTTATCCGTCAAATCGATTTTGGAAAGTAGATCGTTTACATCGAAATGGTCCCCTCCACTGGACAATATCAGTATATCTGCTTTTGCGGCGGATAATTCCATTGTTTCTTCTGTTATCTCAGTCAAACGCTTGTCTTTCGAGAATACCTCGATCAATTCTTTCTTGTCGTCACAAAAGGTCTGCCATAAAAAATAACTGTATTTCTCTTTTATAGGTAGAGGTCTTCGTATAGACTTTATTTTTTTAGCTCTAGAGAGCAGATACTCGTGTGCGCTAGCGACAGATGCAAACATCGGCTCATTCATCGCCTCTACCAGCAATGATTCATCAATTGGATAATTTTCTGGTAAAAAAGTAGCAGCAGATCTGATCATCTCTTCCTTTTTCTCAGGGCAAGTTTCACGACTACTAACGTTCCTTTCTTCTTTTAGGTTTAATTCGGTGCCCTTCCAGTACCGTATAATTCGTTGAATAAATTCTTGCATATATTTCGGCTTATTTGTACGCTGGTGCAGTAAAGTTAAGATGTAAATGTTGCAATTTCAACTATTAATTCCCATTTCAGGGGCAACTTCATCCGCTCGGATTGTTGGCAGATCAAGATTTCGTTGTTGTGTTCTATGATTAATTTTTCGGATATCCTTATTTCAGCCGTTTAATCGCTTTATTCTCCAACAGCGACCTCATCTGCGTAATAGCCACTTTATTCAGTTCAATAAGCCGCTCACTTTGCAACAACCCTTGTTGGATTAGTAATGCATTGATACTTTCTAAGTTGCTTAGGACGACGAGCTGTTCTAGGGTAGCATGAATGATCCCGCACATTCCCTTTTTTATCTGTATTCCTTTCTCGCCATTCTTTAGCTGTAATGCCAAAAAGAGCTACATTAAGTATATCCGCTTCGGTAGCATAGACAAATCCAGCCTGTTGTTTTGTGATTTCCTTTGGTATCAAGTTTTCTTTGATAGCATCGGTATGGATGTGATAATTGACTTTAGCCAATGTCCGTTGTAGATTCCAGTCTAGTTTTAATCGGTCGTTTTCCTCGTCTTTAAGGCGTTGGAACTCTTTGATGACATACAATTTAAACTCGATGGAAATCCATGCTGCGAATTCTAGGGCAATATCCTTGTGAGCAAATGTTCCTCCGTATCTACCAGATTTTGAAACTATGCCTATGGCATTTGTGCTTTCAATCCATCGTTTAGGAGTCATCACAAAGCTATTCAATCCGGCTTGTTTTCTAAACCCCTCGAATTCGAGGGGTTTAAAATCTGTATTGTAAATCGTTTCCCAAAAACCCAACAACTCAATGGTATTACGATTTCTCATCCAATTTTGAATGATAGAGTCCGTATGTAAAGCGTCTTTATGTCTTGCGATATCAGTAAGAGAAATGAAATTTTCATCATTGTTTTGATACAATAGTATATCAACTATCAGCCAACCAAACTCAGGAAGAAAGACTTCTGCCCAATTACGCCGCGGCATCGAAATATTTCTAGTTTTATATCCTTCCGGGACACGTCCAAGAGGCGAGGAGTGGAGCTGCCATAAAAAAAATCCTGAAGCGGGGAGCCTCAGGATTTTTAACTAACTAACCAATTATAAACCTAAATTATGAAGTACAAATATAACGACAATTGCGTGCATTTCGTTTCTTGTAAGTGTATATTTAACACATATTAACAAGAACCTCATTATATATGTAGTATCTCCTTTACTATCGGCCCATCCGTCTCTGCCCAGTTATAACTTCGTGATACTATCGCTCGTCGTCCAGTGGTATAGATGGTGTGGTTTCCCTGATATAGATCAGTGCATCAAAACTTGCTCGCGGCAAAACCGGCAACGGTGTAGGGTCACCCTGCCAATTAGCATAGAGATTAGTGATCATATACTGTTTATCCTTCCAGGGGTTACACCGATTATTCATATTTATAAAAAATGCAGGATATTTAACTTCCCCTAAAGCAGCTGCCGTGGCGTTCGCTTGGCCGGAGAAAGGATAGCTTTTTAGTTTTCCATTTTCGAGTACGTGGTAAGTTCCTTTATATGTATCTGTCAATATCAGGTAGTATTGATCATTATATCGACTCGCCAGATGATATCCCATGGTTCGATATGCTGCCATGGTTGTGTCTTTCGCCAGATGGATATTATGTCCCCATAAAATAGCTTTCTCAGTCAATACATCATATTGCCTATTAAAATTGTCTGCCATCAAGCTATCTCTTGCCAGAGGATTAGACCAGTAACTTTCGCTGTCAAACCCCATTATCCGAACCATATCTTCATCCGGAAGAGACGAATTGAATCTGTATATCCACTGAAATAGTTCATAAAGCTCGGCCGAATTATATAGACCGTAGGCGAGGAGCTCCTTGCGGATATCACCATTGCCTGTACGGACAAACCTATCCAATAACATAGCCACTTCTTCATCCATTTCAAACGCAAGTACTTTGAAGCCAATGCTAGATATAAGGTGTTTAGAAATGCGGCTCTTTATGTTAAAGAATTCTTCGGTTCCGTGAGATGCTTCTCCGAGTCCTACCAAACACTTACAGCTTACCAATTCATCTAAAAACCGGAAATCATTTACCTGATCGGATGTATCGTCTTGTAAATCAATTGCGTTTTTGTTTACCCATTGAGCCATCGAATCTTGCGCACGGATATTATCCGTGAGACAGCAGTAGAGGACAGCTAATAAGATTTTGGTATAAAGTTTAAAGCGTTCAGTCATCTGTTTATCTTGTGGTACTAGTATAAAGATGATTAGAAGGGGAGTTTTCCATAAATTGATAGTTCAGTTTTCGCGCATGTTAGAATGGAATGGTTGTTAATTATTGTCGATAAAATATTGTTTGCGGCCCAGTTCAGCCATACGTTGCTTGAGCTGTTCAGTGATTGTATTGGTTTTTTGTCATATAATATATTTCTTAAATATTTTTGATTCTTTTAATGACTCCATCTCTTCGGTATTTGGACAATCATTTATGTTTAGGAATGATTTAAAGTCTTGCGTGTTATCGCAAAAGATGATGTCAAAAGTTAGGCGATTATTTCCGTACAATCCCCTATGAATCATATTAGCTGAAAAAACGAGTAAATCGCCTCGGTCCATTTGTATAATTTTACCGCGTTGTAAATTATCACTCGGTTTTCTTCCGTTCAAAGAAAGCCTCGTTTCGAATTCTTCATCTGTATCCCATTCCTTATGAGTAGAAGGAATTAATTCTATCCCTAATTCCCGTCTTAATGGAATTCTAAAATGAACAATATTTTCTGTTTTGATTTTTTGCTTCTGCTCGTTGATAGACCTTCCCGTATATTGGATATCCCGATGCCAATAATTATGCTGATTTTGATTAAAAGGTTCAAAAAATAATTGCGTGTTTAAAAATAATGCTTCATCCGGAAAAATTTCACCGACAATTTTTTCAATATTTCTTTTTGAGATAAATTTAAAAATGAAAAGTCTTTCTTCCTCATTTATATAGCTGCTCGAGGTAATGCTGTGACTATTTATGAGCCCATTTTTGTAATCCTTTTGATTATTACTTAACCATATGTTGTGAAATTTTTCTAATATATATTCTAATTTGAGCAATTCATTTTCTTTAAAGAAGTTTTTGAAGACAACATATCCTTGTGTAGCATAAATATTTGAAGTCATTATTTTCATGTTTTAGCAACAGTGATATCAATATTAATCTTAAAATATCATTTTTCAAAATTTTTCGAGTCGTCGTGATTGTGCATTATTGCTTAATAAAGCGAGAAGCCTTGCACTAGAATCGCCAGTAGCTGATGAGCCGGCTTAGTGTTTTACAGTGTTACGGATTAAACCGTCTTTTTTATGGTATTCATTCCTCCCATCCCGGACCATTCTTCCGTTTTAGATAATCCTTCATGACCTCATTGTATCGCTCCGCTCCAGAAGAAAAAACACCTACGTAGATCAATGTATAAGCCAACCAAACTCAGGAAGAAAGACTTCTGCCCAATTATGCAGTGGCATCGAAATCTTTTTAGTTTTATATCCTTCTGGGAAAGAGGCGAGGAGCGGAGCTGCCATAAAAAAAATTCTGAAGCGGGGAGCCTCAGGATTTTTTAAGGATTTGCACTAGGATACATAAATGATGTATCACTTAATCTTTTGATTATTCGTTTACCCCTATTATCTTGATACAAAAAAGAAACACCCCCGCTTGTTCCATAGAGGTCAATTTTGTTGAGCAATTCTATATCCAATCCAAGCCACATCGCATTAAATATACTTAGTGTATCGCCATGAGATACGATGATTATATTTTCTTCCTCATTAGTGATGATCTCTTCATAGAACGGTAGTAATCTTTTCCAAACATCATATCTCGATTCCGCATCAGCGAAGCACTTATCATAAACCATCAATTCTTCTTGTTCTATATTGTCCTTGAGCCATTGTACAGATTTGCCGATAGCTGCTCCAAGCCCTCGTTCTTTTAGCGATGCTGTTAATTTAGGAAACAGCCCTAATTTTTTTCCTACAATTTCAGCTGTTTGTACCCCTCTCTTCAGAGTAGAAGAATAGATAACGAAGTTTTCATGGTGAATCGTTTGCTTCAAATGACTAGAAATATTTTCCGCTAAGCGCTTCCCTTTTTCAGAAAGTTCCCAATCTGTCCATGAACCAACCATTCCATTGGTATGATGCACAGATTCGGGATGTTGAATAGTTATAATATTTTTTCTTTTTATAGCTGTCGTGTTTGATTGCATTTTCTACTCATGTTTTAAACGATGAATCACAATGTAGTGAATTTTATGTTTATGTTTGTGTATTTATTAACAAACGTTGAACGATGGACATTAAAGAACTAGATCTTTCTAATATTGACAGTACTATTCGAGAAAAAATTATAGCATTATATAGGCAGCTAAGTCCCGGTAAAAAATATCAGGATCTTTCTCAAGTCTTGCGGGTGGACAATGGCGTTTATCTGATAGGAGGTTTTCAAGACGGGAATCTAGTTGGTATTGCGTCAATGGCTGTCTACTGTGTTATATCCGGACATAAAGGCTGGATAGAAGATGTTGTCGTTGATAATGCATATCGAGGTAAAGGAATCGGTAGGAAATTGATAGAACATCTGCTCGACTATTCTAGTAAAATGAATTTGACGGAAGTGCTTTTATTTACCGAAAGCCACCGTACTGCTGCACGCAAACTTTATGAAAATCTTGGTTTTAGAATAAAGGATAGTTCTATCTATGTATTGAAGCATTAATACATAGTTTGCAGGAGTTCCTGCTATTATAGCAAACAAAGAAAGCCTGCATTTGCAGGCTTTGCTAACTAAACTAAACGTCGGGAGGTATCACATGCTACCCCCACTAAACAAAAGTCTTCTATGGATAAGTCGTTTCCACCTTGCTTACTTTCCAGCCGTCCTTTCCCTGGTTCAGCGTGATGTAGTCTACGCGGGTGAAATTGTCGAATGCTATCGTTGCTTTGGCTACGCATACCTTTCCGTCCTGCGATAGTATCTCGTAGCTGCTCTTGCAGTCATATTTGTTACCCTTGTTGGCCTTCAGGTATTTGATGTATTCCTTTTTGCCCGCGCTGTCATTATTGTTCACGTTGCTGTACTGGAAATCATCTGCGAAAAGAAACTTGTTCAGGTCGATGCTACCCACGGTAACAGCATCCATATAGGAACCAATTACGATGTCCGATTCTACATTTTTCAGAGGATTGGCTTTTTCCGAAGCAAAGGAGCTTAGGGATGTTACCATGATCAATGCTGCTGGGATAGTTCTCCATGTCGTTTTCAATGTCGTTCTCATATCTGTAGTTTTTAATGTGTTATGTATAATATTTTTTCTATTTCTTATTTGATATCTCAAAGGTATTGCGAGATGAAGATTTACCGAATAACGATTAGACCAAGCTCCGGCATTTCTCGGTAATTGCATTAAAAAAATCGGTGAACGTTGTTTTAAAAATAGTCAGCAGCCGTTTTTAAACGTTTATAAACGACTATAAGCGTTTGTTTACCGGCTTTTAGAGGTGCTACTGCCTAAGTTTGCTTCGCAATTATCAGAATTATGTACATCAAAATTTACTTATTATGAAGCAACAGGCAACACCTGTATTTATCGATCCGACGACCGACTTCGGTTTTAAGCGTATATTCGGAACCGAGACGAACAAGGATCTATTGATCTCCTTTCTCAACGAGCTGTTCCGGGGGCGGAAGCTTATCGAGAACCTCTATTACAACAAGAATGAACACGTAGGTGACACCGAAGAAGTCGGTACGGTCATTTTTGACCTGACGTGCACGGCAAGCGACGGTGAACAGTTCATTATCGAGGTACAGCGGACCCCGCAGACGAATCTAAAAAAACGTATGCTTTACTACGGCAGCAAACTGATTGCAGACCAGGCGCCCAAAGGTAACCGGCGTGGATGGGGCTATACGATCAGCGAGGTTTATGTGATTGTGCTAATGGATGGCTTTCCCATGCCTGATGGCAACAGTAGCACGGAATATCTCCATGACATCTGTCTGTGCAACAGAGATTCCGGCGAAGTTTTTTACGACCATCTTGGGTTTATTTACATAGAATTGGTTAATTTTACCAAAGGCGAACAGGAACTGACGGTTGATCTGGACAGGTGGCTGCATGTTTTGAAAAACATGTCCAAAATGGATAAGCTGCCGACCTATCTCCGTAAGCCAGTTTTTGAGAAGCTGTTCGCCATTGCGGCATATACTAAGTTAAATAAGGAGGAACGCGATATGTACAATGCAAGTTTAAAGAATAAGTGGGATGCGGAGTCGATCCGCCAGACGGCTATTTTAGAACAGGAAAAGGCGAGAGCAAAGGGCCTTGAAGAAGGTCGGAAAGAAGGCGCTCTTGCTATTGCTCTAAAACTGAAAAACATGGATATGGCTGTGGAAGATATCGTCCAAGCTACCGGTTTATCGGCTGAAGAAATAGAAGAACTAAAATAATAACAAAAAAATCCTGAAGCGGGGAGCTTCAGGATTTTTACTAACTAACCAATTATTAACCTAAATTATGAATTACTGAAATACTATCAATTCCTATGCCTTCTTATTTTTGTAAAGCCCTTTTAACAAATTTTAACGAAATATAATTCTAACAGTATAATGCAGTATTTCATTGTGAATAAATATCTCCGCTGTTGTAAGTATGCTCGCATATTTATATTAATCGTTATCTTTATTTTTTTGTATAATATGGTATCCGTAATCACTTCTATAGCAGTTATCGCACTTGGATTGATGGCAAAATATGCCAGTCAAGACGGTTGGTTACCTTTACGTAAGTACTGGAGTTATATTTTTATAGGTGGGCTGATTAGCCTGGTCATAGATATTTATCGGTACTTAAAATCATAAGTTAAAGCGTAACGGAAGAGCCAGACTACCCCACCACCATCTTCGCCGATGCCGTCCAAAGGTACTCCGGAATAGGTTCCTCCAGCTTCCACTGAATAGACATCGGTTTCGATCCCGTATGGCTTACGTAGTGAGCAGGGCCTATAAACACATAACCTTGCGTAAAACCGTCCGCATCGTGGATAGCTTCCCTTACAAAAAGAAGAATTTTTTTCCCAGTTTCATTTTGCGTGATGTAAGACAAACCTTTTTCCGAATAATCAGCCGTTTGATTTTGCGACTGCCAGTGGAACAACAGCTCATTGATGGCGTAGTCATCATATAACGTGGTAGGAGAGAAGTCCTCCTCACTTTTCTTCAGATTGATAAATAATGCTTCTGTGTTTAGCGCTTTATTCAACGCTACGCCTTCTCGATTCGAACTTTTCTTGCCCAGTGTACTTAGGCGCATCGCGACCAATATCTGTTCCCTAGTATAACATGCGTGGATCTGCAACGGGGAAGCATATCCCAAGTCCACACAGGGAATCTCTTCAAATCCAATCTTATCAATTTTCACTTCCAGAAAATCTTTCATCTCAGCCACCAAGTCTTTATTCAAGCCGATGGTTTTTATCGACTCTTCCAAAGTCATTTCATGAGTAGCCGTCTGACAAAAATCATAGTGTAGCATAAGCGCCATCAAGCGATTTTCCTCTGTGGGTGCAAGCTGGGTTAAATCAAAATCAACATCGATCAAAGCGAGGAGAAACCGGAAGTAACTAAGCGATTCCGTCACAATCCATTTTTTCGTTAACATCGCCTTATAACGATCCAGATTTGCACTATCCAAACCAGTACCAAAAGCCTCCGCACGAAGCGTGGAGAATAGGTGGTGTTTATAAATGTGCTTGAGCTCCAGATTATAAAACTTTAAGAAGTTTGCCAATGTAAATGGCTTGTCCGTATGATTGCGAAATCCCTGGATTCGCGCTATAAGCTGTCGTTTACCTAACTGGGTAGCTTTCCTGATATTATCGAGGATATACTCTTTCGCCTTTTTCTCCAACACTATCGAACAACCTAATGGAAGGTGCGGAAAATCCCGCTCAATTTCCGATAAGACCGTTGTATTTGTTTTTCCTATCAGCGCTCTAAACTTGTTTTCGAAATCATACTCATCCCGCGCATTCCCTACGAAATCCAATACGGTCAATATATCTTTGTTATCATGGAGACGAAGACCGCGACCGAGCTGTTGCAGAAATATGGTCAAACTCTCGGTTGGCCTTAGAAATAATACCGTATCGATCTCCGGAATATCTATACCTTCGTTTACGATATCTACCACAAACAAATAATGGATATCTTTTCGTCGGAGTGCATTTAATACATCCGTTCGTCTATTTGCATTCTCAGCAATCAGATAGTCCGCTTGCAACCCCGCGTCGTTAAACTTACGCGCCATAAACTTTGCATGATCCTGGCTTACGCAGAATCCAACAGCACAAACGTCGCGGTAATCTTTCGAGTATGTCACGAGGTTTTCGATAATATTAGCCACACGCGTATCGTTCGACGTATAGATATTACTCAGCTGCTCCGTATCATATCGGCCATTTCTCCAGGCAACGCTGCTGTAGTCCACATTATCCGAGATACCAAAATATTGAAATGGACACAGTAATTTGTTATTCAGCGCATCCGGCAATCTAATCTCCGCTGCGATGCGGTGGTTAAAGTCAGGCAAAATACTCTTGCCGTCCATACGCTCAGGCGTAGCGGTCAAACCTAAAAGCACCTTTGGTTTAAAATATTCCGTGACCTTTTTGTACGTACTAGCCTCGGCGTGATGTACTTCATCAATAACGATATAATCATAATAGTCAGCAGGGCAGAAGGAAGCAAAATCCAATTTGCTCAACGTCTGAATAGTCGCGAATACATTGTTTTTGCTTCTAGGCTCATGCCCATCACCGTAAAGTTCACCAAAGTTCGTATCCTTCAATACATTACGAAAGGTATGCAGCGACTGTCTTAAAATCTCAATACGGTGCGCTACGAACAGCAGTTTGGCTTTTGGATTCTTTTTAAGAAAATTCTTAAAATCAAATGCAGAGATCATCGTCTTTCCCGTACCTGTCGCGGCCACTACGAGGTTGCGGTAGGAGCCATGCACATCCCTTTCCACCTTCAGTTTTTCTAGAATTTCCGCTTGGTAATGGTACGGTTTTATATCAAAAAACTGAACGATTTCATCTGTACTTTTTCCCAGTTTATTTTGTTTCAATGCTTCGTCCAGTCGGATAAGTTTCTCCGGTGTATATAGTTCAAACTCTGCATTGTTCCAGTACGACTCAAACGTTTTCTGAAACTTATCAATAATATGCGGTATCTCCGCTGTTGTTACCTTCACGTTCCATTCTAGTCCATCTGTCAAAGCCGAGCGTGAAAAGTTGGACGAACCAATATATCCCGTGTGGAATCCGGTGTTACGATAAAAAAGATAAGCTTTTGCATGCAAGCGCTCATTTGCCGTGTTGTATGATACCTTTATCGTTGTGTTTTTAAGTTTTGAAAGCTCTTCAATGGCTTTTGCATCCGTGGCACCCATGTAGGTGGTCGTGATCACGCGGAGCACACCTCCACGGTTGGTAAATTCCTCCAATGCATCTTTCAGGATTACGATCGCTTTCCATTTGATAAAAGAAACCAATAGATCCACCCGGTCGGCAGATCGGATTTCCTTTTTAAGCTCGCCATCTAGGGAAAGACCGACATTCCCGCCCGTGAATAATTCGCTTTGTGTAAGGCGAGATAATGGTGTAATTTCTTTCAGATGTAAACTGATGTCGGTATAATCTGAGTGCAATTGATCTAATACACCCTGTAAGATACACCCTTCTGCATTAAGCAAATCCTCTTCAAAGTTATATTGACTAATCTGTTGTGTCAGGTATCTCAGCAGGTTATTCGATATCTCTATTTGTTTGGTAACCAATAGATCTTTCTTCTCCACTTTAATAGCTTTTAAAGCATTGGAAATGGCCTTATTCAAATGTGCACTTAAATAAAAGACTGCTTCTTCGCTATCCAGCTTTTTATCGTCCGCAATAAAATATTGCTTGCGGTCCAGTTCAGCCAGACGCAACTTAATCTGTTCAGTGATTAAGCTTTCGTATATTCCTAACTCCATAATTGCATGAGTTCATTCATAATAGGCACATCCGCTTCTGCCCAGTCGTAATTTTGTAATTCGTTTTTATCAACCCAGATGGCCTGCGCATGCTCGGCAATAGCCAGCGAACCGCCTGTCCATTTGCAAAGAAAAGGGTAGAGGCGGAGCGAAAATTCAGGGTAGTGGTGGACCACCGGAGTGAGCGTCGATTCTATTTCAATCTCCAAGCCTAGCTCTTCGTGGATTTCTCTTTCCAAGCAATTTTCTTTGCTTTCTCCAATTTCAACTTTGCCGCCAGGGAATTCCCATTTCAGTGGAAGTTTCATCTGCTTGGAGCGTTGGCATATTAAGATTTTTTTATCGTTTTCTATGATGGCACAGGTTACGTGAAGCATAATGCATTAAATATAGTAAAATTTGGTGTGGATATTATGTGTCGATTTGATGGGTTGGGTAAAACTCTTGTGAAATTGGAAAATGATGATATCCGTACTCTTTGTACCCGATATTGTCACTGACTTCGTTTTAAACGGTCTAAGGAAAAGAATATAAAGCTTTCTAGATTGAATTCTGAAAGCTTTTGAAACGATACCGTAACCTACCGTTCGATTATCTTTACTCTGTATTTGTTTCCGACCCAATTTAGCTCTAATATAATGATTTCGAAATTTCTTTTTTCAAAGTTGAATTGCCACCGTTGTCCTGCCAATATTTTAGAGAATTTAATTTCAGGACGATTTGGCAAATTGATGACTCCAGAGGCATCCCTATCTATACTAATACTATTTATCCCAATTGATGTTCCTGTAAGATTGTCAACAAAAGCATGCCCGATGTCGATCAAGTCGCTTTCAATAATGTATTTAGTGTTTATGGAGTTTCCTATATTTTGGTAAGATGTATCTTTGTCCACTATAGATTTCTTTAAAGTAGCAATTTTTTCTTCGTAATATTTTGTAGTTCCTGGTATCGATTGGAGAATTTCTGTCTGAGCTTTGATTTCGTTTCTTAAATTATCGTTTTCATATTCCAAAAGATTTATACGTTCGCGTTGGGTTTGAATTATTATATTTAAATTTTCTTTTTCGGCATTATGTCGTCTTTCTTTGTTTTCGTGTAATATGAAATATGCTGAAGCATATGCCGCCACAAGTATTGTAAGCGTATATGCTATTATGGATTTTGTGGGATTATTTTCGAACCAATTACTCATCTTATCAACTTATCTGTTTTCTACTATATTTATTCTCTAATTTCAATAATAACCTTTCCCGTCTACACAATGTCTCACACCGCCCAATGGATCTTCCATATCGCCTATGTATCTTGGTATCACATGGCAATGAAAGTGAAAAACCGTTTGACCAGCGGGCTCACCGCAGTTCATGCCTATGTTGAAGCCATCCGGATGATGATTTTCTTCGATAAGTTCTTTTGCTAGAAAAATGGCTGTATCCAAATCGGCCCTTTCATCAATAGATAGTTCAAAGTAATCTTTGCGCAGCACCTTTGATATTATTAGGATATGACCAGGCGATACCGGATAGCCATCATAAATGAGGAAGAAATGCGCTGTCTGCCCTATATGCCTGTCTGCCGGAATTTCGAAAAAGTTATGGATGCTCATCGTTTAGATCAATATAAAAACTCAAACCCATTATTAGAAGCGATGGTCACCAACGGATTGATCACATCGTAAAATTTCTCCTTGGATAGTCCATACCGTAAATCCGTGCCTATATAAAAGTAGTCTTCTAAGAGTTTTTCATTCGGTTTGTCTAACAAATAGGTTTGCAGCGCCAGTTCCTGCATATTATAAAATGCATCAAAGTATTTTTCCAGTGGAGGGAGCTTATTGCTTTTACTCACGTTGAAGGTATTATCTGAGGGGATCAAATTCCAGATCTGGTCGTGCGATACAAAACTGTAAGGTACAAAGTGCTCCACATGATAGCGCCCTTTGTATAATTCCTTGCCGGTATAGATGCAATAGAGCGGACGATTCTTATCGATGACATAATCCCAAAACTTCCGCTGTTTTACCAACGAATTTCGCATGGCGGGTTTTATTAGCTTATTGGGGATATCCGGCACGTTGGGGTTTCTTGCCTGCAAGAATAGTGAAAGGTTCCAGTAAACGAAGTCCCGAATGATGCGTATATGCTTTGTTAAGTAATTAAACCAATCATCTGGTATGATAATCCGGTCTTTATGGAGCTGGTAGATCGGCTGGTTTTCCCCACTCTGGGAAAGCTGATAGATTTCTCTCTTGCCTTTTCCCGGATACCAAGGGCTCAGGAACCAATGCGGTACTTGATTGTCAAAGTGACGCAAAAGCTTCAGCGTATCCCGGTTTTCTGATTGTACTAATCGATTTTGTATTTGTGTTCTTTGTTCATCTATTGTTATGCCTTCGATATCCTTGAGTTGCCGCACGGTGCTCTGTATCAGGTCCTGCTGTCCGAAGGACACCTGGAAATAATTAACCGTATACCACGCGTTCGATAGCATGCTGGCAAAGAGCTGCTTTTTCTCCACCTCACGCTGTTGCTGCTGTACAGCATCCAGTATAGCTAACAACCAATAGAATTTATAGGTAGCCGAGGTACTGTTGAAGCACGCGGCTAGGTGGTGGATGGGAAGTTGTGAATTTGATGGAAAGATGTTCATTAGACGAATTTAAAAAGAATGTGGATACAATAACAAATCAACATCTTTATTTTAAACATATGGTATTCACCTCTTTCATTGGTTTTGACGCTATGTACTTTTGGTCTACTATTAGCTTAAGGCGTGAAGCATAGTACTGTAATAGTTGCAGGCACCCCAATTCTTTTTACATCCAATTACATAGAATCGTTTTTTTGCTCTGGTCAATGCTACATTAAGCATATTAGGTTTTTTTGATGCCCAATTCCTTGCACCCGATGATTTAGGGTCACTACCGAGAACTAGAAATACGATGTCAGCCTCTTTTCCTTGAAATTTATGGATAGTGCCACAAGATATTTTTCTATCATGTTTGAAAGCTGTATCACAATACGAGGCAACAGATTTAAATGGCGAGATGATATAAATATCTCCGTCATATTTTCCGTTTCTTAACTCTGCTATTTTTTGAGTTAATAACGAGATTTCTTCCTTGATGACATGCTTATTTATTAGTGTTACAGTATCTGAATTTACGTTAAACCAAGTTGAATCTCCTATAAATACTTCCTCTGAATTGTCCTTTACCGCTTTTACCATTTGGTCACTATAGGCTATTTCGTTAGCGATTGAAAACATTGGGTCATCGCAACGTCTATGAGTTCGTAAAGGAAAACCGGTCCAAATTTTTTCTTGCATATCGCCGACGGCCATATACGTTCCTGAAAAAGAAATTCTATCTGATAATTGTTGTACGGAAGTTTTATAAGGAGACCAATCGACAGAAACTCGGTGCTCGCTTCTTAGTTTTGTAACTAACTTCTCAGGTATAGTAACAACGGGTTCAACTTGCAATGGATCACCCACTATCACACATCTTTTTGATCGATAAATTATTCCTACAGCAGATTGTGGAGTAGCTTGACCAGCTTCATCAATCAACAACCATCCAATTTGTTGCATTTTTAAATTGGGAAAAAGTCTACTTGCCGAAGCCAAAGTGGTAGAAACTACAGGAACACAAAGAAAAAATACATCCCATAAATTTTGAGATATACCCGAGTCAACTTTAATCCAGCCAGCTGTCATTTCAAAATACGCATTTAAGTTGTTTCTTATTTTTTTAGCATTTGCTAAAATGACACTTCGGTGTAATTGTAGGGCAGTCAAAAAGATATCGCTTCTGAGTTTGGCTATTTTCGGAGAGTGATAAGGATTCAATAAATGAATGTTTGATACATCTTTTTCACAGAAACACATATTGAACAAATTACGATCGCTTATTCCGTACTCTTGTATTAGAACATTTTCTAAATTTTTATAATTGTTGAAAAATGACTCCAATTGTGATAATGCGATCGTGTGTTCACTTTTTATGGATACTAAAGACTCATTTTTATTTTCGTTTGCTTGTAGGCTTTTTTTCAAATCCTCTACTTCCGATAGCTTATTGGAAAGGTTTTTGAAAATTTTTGTAGCTTCAGAATCCCACTTTTTGAAACTGTTAGTATTAAATAGTTTTTGGAAAAAGAAAAAAGAGGGCTTACGTTGTACATGTAGTTTTGAGACAATTTGTAGTCCTTCGACTTCTTTTTTTGTGTCAAGTTCCTTGTTTTGTATAGATAGTTTTTCTTTCTCTAGTTTTAATAGGTCATTGTCTATCCTTGTCAGTTCAGCTTTTAAGCTTTTCTCCTGCTTTTTGTTTTCGATAAATGTAGGTAACTGGTTATGAAAAGAGCTTGCTCTGGCTATAAAGAATTCAAAATCCTTCAATAACGTTTTGAATTGGTTATTTAAATTATTGAATGATTTTCGGTGGATGTTTGTAGAATCATTATTTTCATCTTTATACACGTCGTACAATAAATCTTCAAATCCAATAAAATCTCGTTCATCTTTTTTTGATTTCCAGAAAGCTTTCTTGAACTTACTGCGATTCTTTGCTTTACCCAAAGCAGCCGCTAATACACCCCAACTTTCATCATCTATAAGTTTAGAAGAACATTCGGAAAAGTATTCGGCATCAGGAAAATGTTCTGCATCTATTTTTCTTTTAAGAGGGAGTTCTTTACTTATGTTTTCCACAGCCGCATTGTTATTGCTGGCGACAACTATACCAAAATTATTTTGAAGTGAAGAGTGAAGGTTGTAAGTATATAAATCGTAGCCTTCTTCTTTTTCAATCTTTTTGTACCCTTTTTGAAATATTCCATCACAGCCTAATCCTGAAATGACTTTGGCTCTCTCTACTATGATCTCAGCAATCACGTCCAATAATAATGTTGTTTTTCCAGTGCCTGGAGGCCCATTCACACCTTGTATACCTTCCTGATTTCTTAAATTTGAAAAGATAGTGTTCAACGCTCCAGCTTGTGCGGCATATAGACCATGCTCAACGTTTGATGGCCAACGTCCAGCCGTCATCTGAATTGGATTGATTGCGTCAAAAAGACTTTGCTTATCTTTAATAATGTCCTTCCTAGTTTTTACGTTCGGCTCTAATTGGAGGTATCGCTGAAGTGACGTGCTAAGGTTTTTTTCTTTTTTAGTAGACAAATGATTGAGATCATTCAAATAAAAGCTATTCATAAAGCTTGGATTGGGCTCACTGTCTTTAGGTACTTCTTCAACTAATAGAAATGTCCTGATTTCTTTTTTGCTCCAAGGAGTGAGTGTTTTTAGGTAGGCTATTTCTTTATTTAAATGATTGAAGTTTACGATATCCCCCTTGCCAGAAATCTTGTCATCATCATCATTGTCGTAATTTTGGAAAATGTTATATCTCTCATAGAACGCTGCCATAGCTTTATCCAATTCGACAGAGACAGATGCGAGACTTTTCTTTTTCTCTAATGCATTTATACCGAAAATGTAACTTGCAATTATATAACTATCTTGTTGATACCGACCTTCTTCATCTAAAATAAGAGCAGAGAAACAGCTGAAACCTTGTAGAGTTTCTTCCCAATCATTTGGTGCGTCCGCTTTAAGCAAAGTGTTTAGATAGTCTATTATGTGTTTTTTCTCGGTTTTACCAAAAAGTATGGTATAGCGCCATTTATAATTCTTTTTGGGCTCTTTTACTTTCTGTTCCCAAGGCAAAGGAACACTTAAATCGATGAGTACAGCGTCTTTATTTAAGTCTGGGAGGTCGAATATTTCAATATCTCTCCAAAATCTTATTATATCCTGTTTTTCCAATTTTCTAATTCTTATTATTGTTTAGCTATATCAAAATTTCGTGTTTTGTCGCAGGT
The DNA here is from genome assembly GCF_014692505.1 of Sphingobacterium arenae. Taxonomy (GTDB): domain Bacteria; phylum Bacteroidota; class Bacteroidia; order Sphingobacteriales; family Sphingobacteriaceae; genus Sphingobacterium; species Sphingobacterium arenae. The sequence continues at coordinate 439,758 of NZ_JACNYK010000003.1, forward strand.
TCATATAACTTAAGTTCTTTTGAGCGTTTTAGTAATGTACGAGCACTAGAGGTATTTTTTTTGTTTAAGCATCTGAATTCGCATCCTTCGATTTCTCTATCGCCGATTCCAATTCCTCAATGGTAGGCATATCGCTTTTGAGCTTCTTCGGCAGTTGATAATCCGCTACGCCCAGAGGGGAATTTATCCCTTTGAGTGAGTATTTGATTACCGTTTCATTTGGTGTTTTGCATAGCAATACACCGATAGTGGGATTATCCCGTTCACTTTTTATCTGCTCGTCTATGGCATTGACGTAGAAATTGAGTTTTCCGGCATATTCAGGTTTGAAATCCCCAATTTTGAGCTCAAATACCACAAAGCTATGCAGATGGAAATTGTAGAATAGCAAGTCCAGATAGAAGTCCTCGTTACCAACCTGTAGATGATATTGGTTACCAACATAAGCAAAGCCCTTTCCCAGTTCCAACATGAGTTTTCGGATCTCTTTGATCAAAGCTTTCTCCAGTTCAAGCTCCTTTATATCTTCCGCTATACCCATGATATCGAATACGTATGGGTTCTTTAGCATTTGCTTGGCGAGATCGGATTGCGATTTTGGGAGTGTATGTTCAAAGTTGGTGATCGCCTGCCCTTGACGTTTGTGGAGGCGGCTTTCTATTTGGAATACCATCACGTCTCTTGTCCAACTATTTTCTATGGTTTTTTGGATGTAGAAAAATCTCGTTTCCTTGTCCTTAACTTTATCCAATAGAGTAATGTGATGATACCAACTTAATTGTGCAAGCTTGCCTTGCACAATTGGAGAACTATCTTTTTTAATTTGTGCAAGCCCCTCTTGCACAAAGTTATCTTTCTGATTATCTGTGTTTTCTAATTGTTCAACCGCCGGTTGCACAATTGCTTTTTCAGATTTTGAAAGGTCTTCATGCAAAAAATCAGGATAGGCATCTGCGAATGCCCGCATATACTTTAGGTTACGAATAGAAAACCCCTTACTATCCGGGAATTCACTTCTTAGGTCCTTAGAAAGTTGGTCAATAACCTTTGCCCCCCATCCAGCTTCCTTGATCTTAGTAGAGATATCATTTCCCATAGACCAGTACAACACGAGCATCTCCGTATTGAGGGATAATGCAGCACGGTGCTGAGCCTGCCGAATTTTCGTTTTTAGCTCGGTCAGTAATTCTATATAGGGTTTATCTGTTTCCATCTTTTACTTATTTCTTTGGGACTCACTTTAAACAAATAGTCTCTGCTTATCTATCTTTTGTCTGTTATACTTGTTAGCTATACTCTAATCTTAAATTTATCTAAATCTTTAAATAGGAATACATTACCGAATAAGCCCATACCAATTATTTTGGTTTCTCCATCCCAAGTTGGATACTACGGTTCGATTTGTGCCAGTCATTTCGGTCAGATGATGCCAGCTGTTACGGTTCAAAAGATGCCATTTTAGTTTGATTGTACGTCTTCAAACTAAATTAGACACATTAGGATGGAACCTTAAGGAGACTTTCGAGTTATAAATTTATTAATTTTTGTTGATTATACAATTGTCTTCTTTTATTCAGAGAATCGATTTTTACCT
>NZ_JACNYK010000004.1 GCF_014692505.1 Sphingobacterium arenae
GAATGTCTTTTACAAATGATTCCGTGCTCTTCTTCTTTGATGTTCCCATAATTAAATCTAACGTTTTTGATGAAAACACTCCTTAAGTTTTTAAATTATCGTGTCCACTTTTTGCTGACGATTTACAGTAAGCGAGTATCTCTACAATATCATACAAATTGACGTTTCTGGAAATTTCTCCGGTGATCTGCTTAGTGGGTATAGATCTATTTTCAAAAATAAATTTGACATCGTACCAACGTTCAAGTTCAGTCGTAATTTCCTGCAGATTACTCCTCTTAAAACTGAAGATCCCATTCTTCCAAGAAATAATCTGCTCGACATCTGCAATTTTATGTTGTAAACCGTCTTGAGCAGAAATAACCTGCTCCCCTGGTTTCAGTGTTACCGAATGTCCGCTACTGGCATTTTTTTGGTCAACCCTGACCTTACCATGCGCCAATGTTGTTTCGGCCGGATTATTTGGATATGCACTGACATTGAAGCCGGTTCCTAATACTTCAATCTGCTGGTCTTTTGTATGGACGAGGAATGGTTTTCTGGGGTTCGGACTTACTTCGAAATACGCTTCTCCTATTAGCTCGACTTCTCGGTTATCCTCCTCAAATTGTGTAGGATAACGAAGTTGAGATCCGGCATTAAGCCATACAGTTGAACCATCTTCTAATACGACTTTAAACTGTCCTCCTATTGGTGTACGAAGGGTATTCCATGTTGTCGATACCAATCCCTGATTACGCAAATTTATTCGGCGGTCTCCGAGAAGAATACCGCCATTGTGGACGGATAAGCTCTCGCTGCCATCCAGTATGAATTGTTCTCCATTTGCTAACTCGAGAATGGCTTTATCCGTTCCTGCCGTAATATTTTCAAATAGTACACGCTGTTCAGCTGGGGTATCTGCAAAAGTATTTGTACGATAGAGATACAGCGATGCAGACAAGACAAATAGCACAACAGCGGCCGCTATACCGTATCGCGCCTTTAGAAGCCTAATTGATCTCGGTCTGGAAGTTTTTTCTCGAATTACAGATTCAACTTCAACCAGATGCTTTTGGAGATCGGAATCAATTAATTCGTGGATGGATTCTTTTCCCCGATGCAAATAAAAACTGTCTAACCAGAGTTGCTCTTCTTTGCTTAATGTCTCCCCTGCGCGGTATCGCGCGAATAGATTTAAAATTTCTTTTTTGTCCATCTTTAATTAGGTCTAATCCGCCATTTCAGCGGCTATATAAAGTAGACGGCTAAAGAAGGAAAAGGGAGTACTAAAAAAATAAAATTAAAAAAGAAAAAAGTAGGGTGGTTAATTTTGCACGTAAATATCGGAGTGCATTATGTACTTGCTTCTTGGCTGTTTTTTCGGAAATATCTAGTAGCTGGCCGATTTCTTTGTAACTAAGCTGCTGCTCGCGGTTCAATTCAAAAATCTCTTTGGTTCGCGGTGGTAATTCCGATTTTTCACTATCAATCAAGGCTATCAATTCGCGTTCCAATACTGATTCCTCCGTATAACATCTTCCATTTTTCTCGAAATCATAGATTTCTTCTAAATAATGTTCGACCACTTTTTGATGGCTTATATGATCTAAAACGCGATTCTTTACAGCCTGTGTCAGGTAAGCGACAACAGATGTTTTTATAATAAAAGATCTGCGTTTCGTCCAGACAGCAATAAATATATCCTGTATGATATCATTACAAATTTCAGTATCCGGAATCATACGGTATGCATGACCGTACAGCCGTTCTTTGTATCGATGAAATAATTCTTCGAAAGCGCAATGATTTCCCGAGCTTATCTGCCTCGCCAGTTCTCCATCTTCAACATATTTATACGGATTGTTCATTTCTATCTGAAATGTAAATTTACCTGATTCTCCCATAAAATGCAAAAGGGTTGATGAAGTACATTTACAATGATCACAAATCATCTTTAAAAATAGCAATACCCTTCTGCAAATAAGCGGCATAACTGTTCACGTCATAATCTGCCCCGCTGGGCGGTATCAGCACATTACCGTCGGTATCTACAATTACATATAGTGGTTGCGAGTTGTTATTGAACGAAGAAGCCTGAAAATCGCTATTCTTGTTGCCGATCGTACGGATATGCTTGCCTGAATACGATGAGACGTATTGCTCGTCTGACGATAGCTCTGTTCTGTCGTCCACGAACAGTTCCACCATAACGAATTCTTCACGAAGCAGCATTGCCACTTTTGGATCGGTCCATACGTTAGCTTCCATCTTCCGGCAGTTCACACAGTTCCAGCCTGTGAAGTCGATCAATACGGGTTTGTTCAGTTCTTTTGCCGCGGCCAGTCCTTCTTGGTAATCGTAGTACGGGTCAAAGCCCTTGGGGGTACCCCGCTCATGAAAGATTTCATAGTATTTCTTTTGCTTACCGGTAGTAGTGGAACTTGTAGTGCTCGGGGTTCCGTAGCCCACTGTAGACAAATCAAAATCTTGTGTTGCCGATGGTGGCAGGAATGCAGATATCGACTTCAATGGTGCCCCCCATAAGCCGGGTACCATATAGATTACAAAAGCAAATACGATGACCGACAGGATCGTACGTGGTACAGAAAGGTGAGCTAGTGGACTATCATGCGCAAAGCCTATCTTGCCGATCAAGTAGAGCCCCATGAGCCCAAAGATCGCTATCCACAGTGCAAGGAAAACTTCTCTATCCAACCAGTTCCAATGGTAAGCTAAATCCACGTTGGAAAGAAATTTAAGTGCCAATGCGAGCTCTAGGAAACCCAATACTACTTTAACACTATTCAGCCATCCCCCCGACTTGGGCAGGGATTTCAGCATGGAGGGGAAGACAGCGAAGAGCACGAACGGAATCGCTAGGGCGATGGAGAAACCTAGCATACCAATGGCTGGTCCTAGTCGCGCTCCCTTGGAGGCTGCCTCTACGAGCAACGTACCGATAATCGGCCCAGTACAGGAAAAGGATACCAAGGCAAGGCTGAAGGCCATGAAGAACAACCCTAGTAATCCTCCCTTATCGGACTGTGCATCGATCTTATTCACAAAGGAGCTTGGCAGGGTGAGCTCGAACGCCCCGAAGAAAGAAGCCGCGAAGATAACCAGTATCAAGAAGAACAGGAAGTTGAATATACCATTCGTAGAAAGGGCGTTGAGCGCATCGGAGCCAAAGGCTATGGTGATGAGCATACCGAGGGCCACGTAGATGACGATGATAAACAGACCATATAGGAGTGCCTGTGATACGCCTTTGGCACGGGAGCCCCCTTTCTTGGTGAAGAAACTGACCGTAAGTGGCACCATAGGGAAAATGCAGGGCATAATAAAGGCTGCGAACCCACCGAGCAACCCGGCAATGAAGATACCCCATAGGGACTGTCCAGCCTCTGTACCGACATCTACGGACTGCATCGGAGCACCAGCTGGCAAGCTGACCGCGGTATCATTGCTCGATGTTCCTTCCTCGAAGATCAGGTCTTCCGGAACTTCCAACAGGCTGTCGCTTCCCATATAAGCCGGCTCATTATCAGCCGTGCTCTCCGTAAATTCAATCCCTTCGGATGAGATCAGCGTGTCCGTTTCTTGACCCAATATGATCAGCGGAATCATCAGGACTAAACTTATAAGAAGCTTACTTATGCTATACATACGCTTTAGGTTTTTTTGAAAAAGTTATGAAAGTGAAGCAGATGTCGGAAGTGAAATTGTAGACTGTGTAAGCCGGCTGATGGGATGGAATCCATCAAAATCTACGTCTGCCGTGATAAAGCTATCCCGAACAGGCTCTTCTTTAACCAAATCTGTACTTAGATATTTTTTATTGTCATCACATAGGAGCGTTACAACTGTTGCATCCGGCCCCAGCTGTTCTTTCAATTTAATTGCGCCGATCACATTTGCTCCAGATGATATACCCACTGCAAGTCCCAGCTGTTTTGCCAGTTTTTGCGCCATGAGAATTGAATCACCGTCCGAAGCTTGAATGACTTGGTCCAATTGATCAAGCTTGACAATAGCGGGAATAAATTCATCCGAAATCCCCTGTATACGATGGGATCCTACTTTATATCCTGTCGTCAAGGTTGGACTTTCGGCTGGCTCTAGAGGATGTACCTTCACAGCGGGGTTTATTTGGCGAAGATAATTTCCAACGCCCATTACCGTACCACCTGTTCCCACGCCCGCCACAAAAGCATCTGCTATTTTACCGACCGATTCCAATTGCGATGCAATTTCTCGGCCGGTAGTTAACTCGTGTGCTTCAGCGTTGTACTGATTTTCAAACTGGCGCGGAAGAAATACCCCCCCTTTTGCTGCCAATTCCTCACTCAACCGGATACTACCGAGAAAACCTCCCTCCTCTTTACTGACCAGCTGTATGTCTGCGCCCATACTCTTGATGATATCAATACGCTCCTTACTCAGCCAATTGGGCATAATGATCTTAACAGGGTGACCTAGGGCCTTACCAATAGCAGAAAAAGCTATCCCGGTGTTTCCACTTGTGGCTTCGACAATCATATCCTCTGGACGTATTGCACAATTCATATAGGCTTTATACAAAATATACAAAGCCATTCTATCCTTGATACTGCCTGTTAAATTATAATTTTCGCACTTCACATAAATGGTTCCTGGCCGACCTTGGTAAATATATTGTAACGCTAGCATCGGCGTATTACCTACCAGACACCATAGGTGTTTAAATTTACTATCCAGTTTCGGAGACAGACATTCACTGATTAACTCTTCCATCGTATTCAAATAATTATCTTACAAAATTTGCATTAAACAAAATAATATTCAACACTCAACGTATATTTTAAGAAAAAAAACTGAAAATAATAATTAAACAATAATTATTTCATTTTTTCATATATTTGAAACATTAAATCAAGAAAAACATATAATGGAACTTGACAATGTGGACATTAAGCTGTTACGTCTATTGCAAAAAGATGCTTCGCTCAGCAACAAAGAACTATCCTATCACCTTAATAAATCGATTGCAGCAGTACATGAAAGAGTGAAAAAATTAAAGGCAAATGGATATATAAAACGTACGGTAGCTATAGTGGATCGCACAAAGGTAGGAATCGACCTCATTTCTTTCTCTCAAGTATTTTTGAAAGCACATACCGCCGAAGTACTAAACGAATTTGAAAAGGAAGTTGCGAAATTTCCGGAAGTGATGGAGTGCTATCAGATGGCAGGCTCATATGATTTCATGTTGCGCATCGCGACGAGGGATATGGAAGCATATCATCAATTCTTACGGTATAAGCTGGCAGTATTACCGCAGGTCAATACGGTACAGACTTATTTTGTGCTGTCTGAAACGAAAAGTGAAACGGCTTATCCGATATAACTTAAAAAGAGAGTGCCTTTTTATTAATGACACTCTCTTTTGTTTAAAATCGGTGGACAAGCTTTAGTATCCGAATATTTCTTCGAGGCTTAACTTTCTAAGCTTTCCGATATGATCAAGCTGCTCATCTGTAATATTTTTCTCGGAAGCGACAATACAATATGTATACGGTTTATTAGCCAACTCCGTTTGGTGAACTTTTTCGATATCGGTAAACGACATCGTTTTCACTTGGCTATACCAATCTTTACGCCGATCATAGTCGATCCCTTTTTTAAGATTCTGCAGGTAACTAAAGATGATTACATCCTTTTTGATCCGTTGCGTTTCGATATCGCTGAGGAAGCTCTTCTTGGCGGTATCAAATGCTTTTTCTGAACGGGGCAATGTATTCAATAGTGCATTCATCCCCGCTACGGCCTCACTTATTTTGTCTGATTGCGTGCCGATGAACGCAGATACTGCGAAAGGATCTTCCTTCTTCGCTGGAGATGAATATCTTGCATAGGTTGTATAGGCTAACCCTTTCGCTTCACGTAGATTCTGGAAAACAATGGAGCCCATTCCGCCCCCGAAGTAACTATTGAAAAGTGCTACGCTAGCCTCTTTGTCGGCCTGATAATCGCTTCCTTTTCTATACCAACTGATATCTGCCTGTACCATATCATAATCAGCGAAGAGTACTATATTCTCTGTTTGATCTAAGCGCGTATACTGTCGTTTTGCAGGTATGCTGTTATAAGATTCTGGGGATCGGTGATACCGGCTAAGTTCCGCCGTATACTGTGTTAAATTCAGGGGGCTGTAAGCGACAACTTTGTGCTCGTAATTCAATAGATTATGTAGCAGCGCGACCAGATCGCCCCCTGTTATAGCGGTTAATTCCGCCGTAGAGAGTTGGTCGTTGAATGGATTTTCAGCGCCATACGCTGCGTAACTCATCAAACCTTGCATAATATTGCGTTTATTGGTTTTATTATTTTGCCGCTGCTGCAATATGTCTTTTTTGAGATTATCCAAGGCTACTGGGTCAACTTTACAGTTCTGTAGCAAATCGGTAAACAACAACATCGCTTCGCTATAATTTTCCTGCAGGCCGGTCAGCGTAATACGTGTTTCTTCGGTGCCGATATTTATACTATAGTTACTGGCCAATTTGTAGAAAGCCTCTTGTACCTGCGCTGCTGTCATTTTATCAGTACCGAGATAGGAAAGATAATTTCCTGCTAAGGGTAGCAATTTGTCGTTCCAGCTTCCCATTTCAAAAAGAAATGTTTGTCGGAAAAGCTGATTATCCTTATTCTGAACGTAGTATACTTCTGCTTTGCCCGCTTTTTCCCGTTGGATATCGTGTTTGTAATCTAACCATTCTGGTTGGACGGGTAATGATGGCATTGCGGCTATCTCGTTTAAATACGCGGACTGCTTGTCTGCATTGGTATTAACGGAGGTTATCGACGGCTTTTCTACTTTAACGATATCACCGGCCTCTCCTTGCTTTTTATTGATGACAACATAGTTATCGTTAAAAAAGACCTTAGCGAAATCAACAATGTCTTCTTTGGTGATTTTTGCTAGTGCATCAAGATAACCTACCTCTTTGTCCCAACCTGCACTTTTTGTACGTATAAAATCAGTGATCAGATGCTGCGTACGTGCCGTGTTGTTATCCAAGCCCTGTAAAAAGGAGAGCGTACTATTCGCCCGTATGGCATCTATCAATGATGCATCGAACTCTCCGCTCTTCAAAAGCGCTATCTGTTCTAGCAATAGCGAGCGCACTTCTTCCAATGATTGGCCTTGTTTCGGATAACCATAAAGTGTAAAGAATCCATAGTCTTTCTGTTGATTCACATTCGCCCCCGCACCCAATACAAGCTGCTTTTGGGATAAATTTAGATCGATCAAACCGGCCTTCCCGTTGGATAGCAATGAAGAAGCTACATCGGCCAACAAAGCCTCCCGGCTGCTACTTTTACCTACACGGTAACCCATCATCATGTACTGCGCACTTGGTCCGAAAACATCGAGAACGGCGGATTCCTGAATTGGCTCCTCTAAAACATCACTATCGGATACGGGCGTACCGGATGGAAACGAGCCAAAATAGTGATCCACCTTCTTAATCATATCATCTGAATTGAAATCTCCTGCTAGCACAATCGCCATATTGTTGGCGACATAATAGGTATCGTAAAATGAACGAATTACTTTTAAAGAAGGATTTTTAAGATGTTCTACTGTTCCCAATGTGGTCTGCTGTCCATAGTTTGTTTTTGGAAAAAGTTTAGCCAATAGTACTTCAAAGGCACGTCTTCCATCATTGTCTATGCTCATATTCTTTTCCTCATAGACGGTCTCGAGTTCGGTATGGAACAGTCTAAAAACAGGGTATCGGAAACGTTCTGCCTGTATCATCAAAAATTTATCGATGGAACTCGAGGGGATATCTTCTTTGTAGACGGTTTCATTAAACCAAGTATGCGCGTTCGTGCCCTGTGAGCCGATCGTCGACATCAGCTTATCATACTCGTTTGCAATCGAGTAACGAGAGGCCTCTACAGATAGGCGGTCAATCTCTTTGTAAATTGATCGACGTTTAGCTACATCGGTTTCTCGGGTATATGTTTCATACAGCTCTTCGATCTGATCTAATAATACTTTTTCTGACACCCAATCGGATGTTCCGATTTTATCGGTGCCTTTGAACAAAAGGTGCTCCAGATAATGGGCTAATCCGGTATGTGTTGCCGGATCGTTATTACTACCCGCACGTACAGCAATCTGAGCGGTTACACGAGGCTCAATTGTATTTTCTGTAAGGATAACGGTAAATCCATTTTTCAATGTGTAGAAACGGGTATTCATCGGGTCATTACTGACGTAACGATATGTATACCCCGCGGCTTCTGCCTCTTTCCAGCTGTGATTTTTCTGTGCAGCAGAAGGTAAGACAACACTAAGCCCGATGAAAAGGACGAAAATGCGAAAAAAACTAAGTTTGATATTCATTGGATTTTTTTAATTTCTGATATGGAAATTATTTTACAGTAATGGCAAAAGTCTTTTCATCAGGGGGAAGGCATTGCTGATCGTTGCAGACCATAAATTCGATTGCACCTTTGACGACCGTTTGGCCCTTTTTCAATTTTATTTTTTGCTGGAAAACAACCTCCTTGCTGAAATACAAGACCTGCATGCTAAAAGTTTTTTCAAACTTTTTGTTCGGTGTTGGTTCCAGTACTTTTCCAACAAGTTGAAAATCGCCCGACGGTGTGAAGCTGAACGAAGTTGGAACAGGGCCACCTTCATCGATATGTTGCGAATAGATACTCCATCCATTATCGATCGTGGCCTTGAGAAAGAGTACTGCCTCGTCTTTTCCGGTCTTCTTGGCAGCAAATGCCCATTTAACTGGATCGTAAATCTGCGCCTGAATTGTATTTATTGCAAACAGGGCTAGGGTTATAATTGTTAACCTTTTCATACAACGTTTGTGTTTGATAGTTATTTATGAACTCTCCAAATATCACGGAAAGAGTATATTAATTTCATCAAAACTCTTCATTTTCTAAATTATTACCAATAGCAACGTATATTTTTAGTAAAATTTTCGGTTTATTGCAAAATACTATGTTATTTTTCTTGTTCGGAAATACTTTTCTGCTTGAATCCACAAAATCTCTAGTCAATGCTGAATCCCAATAGTTAATTTCGCTAGATAACTCTATCGTCACTTTTTAATAGACAAAAACGAAGCAATATGTCGCCACGCCAGCTTAATTATTTTCAAACCGACCATAAAGTTTACTGATCCGGAACAATACGGCTTGGATATCGCGACTTTGCAAGAACATCCCAGTTTGCAATAGTGCCTGCTTGCTTCCTGTGTTATCTCGCCGGATGATATTCAACTGCCTCTCAAAATTCACATTAATATAGTCGCGGATCTGATTACGTTTGGTGCGCAGGCTATCTATATCCAGTCCCTGGTCTTTTCTCAATTCTTCTACTGTATGTGCAAAAAAATTGTGCATCATGACGTTCAATGTATCTACAATCGTGGTAAACTTCGGATGCAGCGGCTGATGTAGATTCTCAAAATATTGAAGGCTTTCTGTACTCAAAGAATTCGCCGACTGTATCAAATCCTGCAACAGATCCGTGCTATGAACCACAACCTCCGAAGTTTTTTGATCGGTGGTATTGAGCTCGCGAATCGCCCGGAGGCTCTTTCGCTTCAGTTTAGTTGTATACTGGTTCAATGCCTGAAGCTCCTTGCTAGTTTTCTTCAACATATGTGCATCATTATCACTGATACCCCGGAGAATCTGGTTGTATTGCTGAGCCAGATCGATCAAGAAGGTCAACGTCATTTTCTTGCTGCGTACATACACGTCCAAATCGTCACCATCAAGCAAACTAAGCTTACTCTTCTCTGTCTGTGCTTTTTTTTCTTTCTTCGCAAAACTAATGTGGGATACGATAACGTAGACAACGACCAGCCCCATAAGTACCAACGCCCCGATTATCCCCCCCTTGTAGATAATCAAGGCAAAAATTGCGGAAACGCTGAAGGCAATGAGTGCCGTGATAAACCATCCACCGATCACGCTAAGCACCCCCGTCACTCTATATACGGCTGATTCACGTCCCCAGGCTCTGTCGGCTAACGAGGCTCCCATCGCTACCATAAAAGTTACATAGGTAGTAGAAAGCGGTAGCTTTTTAGAGGTTGCCCAAGCAATAAGTAAACTGGCCAGAACTAGATTAGTGGAAGCGCGGACGAGGTCAAATGCTGGTGCGTTGTTGGTAACTTGTGTCGCCTGGCGGAGTTTTTCTTTCTCAAAACTGATGTTGTAGCGACGTTTAAGATTGATAGGTACAAATGCAGAAAATATATTTCCCAATAAAAATGATGTACGGACCACACTCCGTGAGACCGCATTGGGTGTGAATTTATCATCATCGTCATCGTTTTGACTACCGAGACTGACTTCGGTTTCCGTGACTTTTCGCGCCTTGGAACTCAGCCAGATGGTCCCCGCCATCAGTAAACCGGCGATAAATAACATATAGGGAGGAACAACGACATCGCTACTGGCTAAAAACGTCTGGTATAATTGATCTGCCGCTACACCACTTTCGAGCCAGTTTTGATAGGCTACCAGTCCGGAGATCGGGACGCCAATAAAATTGACCAGATCGTTGCCTGCAAATGCCATTGCTAAAGAAAACGTTCCTGCCAAAACAACTATCTTCAACGGATTAACCTTATAGAGACGTTGCAATGCAAGGCATAAAAGCGTAAAAAACACAAAAATGCATACCAGTACAACAAGTGTATGATGGTGGACCCAATCGATGAAACCGGCGTTGAAAAGGGTTGTTCCTGACATTCCTTTAATCAGTAAGAAATATACGATTGACGTAATCCCTAATCCCGAAAATAGCGCACCGAAACGAGCCAAGCGAGTTTCATATTGAAAAGAAAACACCATCCGACATAGGTATTGAACGAGAATACCCGAGGTGAAAGCAATAAAAATGGACAGAAAAATACCCGAAATAATCGAAAACGTACTCTCTATATTAATGTATTGTAGACTCTCGGAGACGGGGTCATTTTTTTCTATGGTAAACAACAAACCGACCATCCAAGCCGCACCGAGCAATTCGAATACGATAGATACGGTGGTCGACGTGGGCAACCCAAGGGTGTTGAAAACATCAAGCAGTACAATGTCCGTTAGCATGACCGCCAAAAAAATCCATAACACCTTATCGAAGGTAAAATATTCGGGATGAAAAATTCCTTTTCGCGCAATCTCCATCATTCCACTGGAGAAAAATGCTCCAATCATGATACCAATAGCAGCTAATGTAATAATTGTCCGGAAGGAGGCTACCCGGCTACCAATTGCCGAATTTAGAAAATTCACGGCATCGTTACTGACCCCGACGATCAAATCACCAACTGCCAAAATGAGTAAGACAACCACCAAAAATAAAAACCAATCCATATTATCAGATTAAGTTACAAACATGTAAATTTTAGATTAATTTAACACCTACTTTACATTAAGTAATTGTTAACTAAATATTATTAACATATTAAACATGGTAAGGTTTGGACAACAGTATTTTTTAGAATTTGAAACGCCTTTAAACTAGATTATTTGTCCGCCGATAAAAAAACATGGCCTTTTAAACTTCATTGTAAATGAAAATAACGGGGGTCGGGATATATAAATTGGTAGTTCAATTCTTCCATTAACTTGTTGGAAGAAATCACCCTACCAATTGCTGATCGACCTTCCGTAGGAGGTTGATTCTTCTGCATCGCGATAACCTCTTGTTTAGTCGGGTGTTTAGGTGCAACAACATTGTATACTTTAGCATACGATCTGTTTTCGATCATGCGCTCGATGATAGTAGCAATATCATAAAAATGAATATGATTAACGGGTGCCTGCAGGTTGGATACCGGATATTTACTTAGTTGGCGATCGTCTCCCATCAGTCCGCCCAGCCTTAATATATTAACCTGGGGATATGCTGCTCTCAACAACTGCTCCGCTAGCACTTTATCGACAGGAACATCTTCTTCCGTGAATTCTTTTTGTAAATGTGGATAAATGCTCGTAGAATTCATAAAAAATAATTGGCCGTCATAGTTTCCTATAAAAGAAGATAGATTTCGAATCCGATTTTTAATATGATCTATATCGTGATCTTTGCGGGAAGAAATGGGTGCCGTGATAATTAAGACATCCAACGAAGACACGGCTTCCCAGAGGGAGATGTCAACGGTGGGGTTGTCTGAATTGAAATCGACTAGGATCGGATTTAAACCCTGTAAACGCAATAGGTCTACTTTTTCTTTTGATGTGGTGCTGGTATAGATATGATTCTTTTTCTGCCATTTTTCAGCTATTCTTATACCTAGCCATCCGCAACCGATAATACCTACTTTTAAGTTATTTAAATTTGACTGGATCGTCTTCATATGTTCTGCGTAAAGCTTTATCTGTACCTGAAATTTTATTAAAATAATCTTTTAAAAAATTTCTATCTATAATGGGTTGATTTTATAACCATACGTGATAATTTTCTCTAACGTTTTCCAAGTCGGAAAATGCTTTTCAATCAATCTTCGCCCCCTTTCCTCTTCTATTGCGCTATAACTGGCTACAGCCTTAAATACACAATAACCAATAGCTTCTAACGACAGGTTAGATAGTCCTTTATCGAAACAAATTCGTTCCTGCATTCGATGTACAGTATAGGGTTTATTTTTGCTCTTTCTAAAAATAACGGAAGGGATAAGCAAATTCAACTTTTCTTCCCATTGCCCTATTTGTTGTAAGACGGCCTGCTCTAGGAGCTCTTCTTTTATTTTGATCTTTCTTATAGTGGAAATATATCGGCCGCTAATGTAACAATGGATCGCACCTTTTGTTATAAAGGAGACTCTTTTTTTTAGCAAGGGTTTTATGGGCCAATATCTATCAAATACCTCCAATCTCTCCTCTACAAGAAATATGGGATCTGGAATTCTTGTTTGTAAAAAGGTACGTATTGTCCATACAGCTTCAGCCTTGGGCATATTAACCGGCACTTGTATGGTTTTTTTTTGCTCGTTCCACTGACGTACTTCAACTTCGTCGTTTGCACTGAAACGAATCTCGATCTCTTGATCATCCACTACCCATATCATGAGAGCAAGATACGGAAAAATACAGTTTTTTCTACGCAATCGTTACGTTTCATTTTCTTAAGTTTTATTATGTTTGCATACTAAACAACAAAATGGGAAACTTTAAATGTTTCCGAATTAAAACACAACGTATGATGAAAAAATTTCTTGGATTAGCCACTGTTGTGGTGCTGACTGCCGGCTGTACCGGTACACAAGAACCACATCAAGCCATTGATTTATCACACATGGATACGACTGTCCGCCCGCAAGATGATTTCTACCATTATGTCAACGGAAATTGGATGAAAACGGCCGAAATCCCTGCAGACAAGGCTCGTTGGGGTTCTTTTGATGAACTACGGGAAAACACCGACGACGCGGTATTAAAGATATTAAAAGAATCGTTAAAGGAGTCTTATGAGAAGGGTACAGACGGTCAAAAAATCGCGGATTTGTATAAATCGTACATTGATATCGAAAACCGAAATAAATTAGGATTTGATCCCATAAAACCGTATCTCTCCAAAATTGACGACATTGAGACATTAGACGATCTCTACCATTATTTGGTGGAAGTGGGACCAGAAGGCGGCAATCCTTTCTTCGGAGGATATGTCTATGCGCACATGAAAAATAGTGATGTGAATGCAGTTTACCTAAGCGGAGGAAGTTTAGGACTGGGTCGTTCATATTACCAAAAGGTGGACGATAAAAACGTCGAGACTTTAGGACAATATGCGACGTTTGCTTCTACACTCTACAGTAAAATAGATCCACGCACGAAAGATCTTAAAGGTCCGAAGATCGTTGCTTTTGAAAAGGAAATTGCTTCTTACCTTAAAACGATTGAAGAGTCACGGGATGCGCAAAAAAGGTACAATCCGGTTGCCGTTGCAGATCTAGGGAAAATGGTCAAAAACATTGATGTAGCGAACTATATTAAGACGCTCGGTTTTAAGGCTGATACAGTCATTATCAGCGAAATTGAGTATTACAAAAACTTGGATAAAATTATCACCTCACAAAATCTACCGCAGATTAAAGAGTATCTAAAATTCAATGTTATGAATGACGCGGCTAATTATTTATCCAGTGAATTGGACGAGCTGGCTTTCGAGTTTTATG
This sequence comes from Sphingobacterium arenae, assembly GCF_014692505.1. Classification (GTDB taxonomy): domain Bacteria; phylum Bacteroidota; class Bacteroidia; order Sphingobacteriales; family Sphingobacteriaceae; genus Sphingobacterium; species Sphingobacterium arenae. The sequence continues at coordinate 14,196 of NZ_JACNYK010000004.1, forward strand.
GGCGTCAATTAAAGGGTCAAAAAGAGCAGCGTGCCATGGAGAAAAGAGGACTCGATTTCGTAAATGGCTCGGCAGGTGAATTGTTGGGTAAGCTTTATGTTAAAGACAATTTTCCACCAGAAGCGAAAGCGACCTGTGAAGAGTTGGTGCAGTATCTAATTAAGTCTTTTGAAGTACATATTAATGGATTGGATTGGATGTCTGCTCAAACCAAAGAGAAAGCGCTCGAAAAATTAGCTAAATTCAATGTCAAAATCGGATATCCTGATAAATGGAAAGATTATTCACAGTTAGCCGTAGGGACTTCTCTTTTTGAGAATATTCATGCCCTGAACAGGTGGTCTTTTGAGGATAATCTTGCCAAACAAGATAAGCCTGTAGATAAAACCGAATGGAGTATGACACCACAGACGGTAAATGCTTATTATAGCCCATTATTCAATGAGATTGTTTTCCCCGCGGCAATTTTACAATCGCCATTTTATGATTATCGCGCGGATGCCGCGGTAAACTTTGGAGGTATTGGCGCTGTGATCGGACACGAATTGTCGCACGGGTTTGATGATTCTGGTTCGCAATACGATGGCGATGGAAATCTAAATAACTGGTGGACACCCGAAGATAAGGAAAAGTTTGATGCCGCTGCTGATGCATTGGTTGCCCAATTTGAAGCATATGAACCTATACCTGGTGTTTTTGTCAACGGTCGCTTCACATTGGGTGAAAACATTGGTGATCTTGGTGGTTCATCGGTGGCTTTTGATGCTTTACAAATGTATTTAAAAGACAAAGGAAATCCGGGGTTGATTGATGGATATACACCAGAGCAACGGTTCTTTATGTCGTGGGCTACGATCTGGAGAACAAAAACAACGGACGAATTTGTGGTTAATCAAGTGAAAACAGACCCGCATTCTCCGGCGCAATATCGTGCTTTTGCTCCTATTGTGAACTTAGATGCATTTCACGAAGCATTCGATACGAAAGAGGGTGATAAGATGTATAAACCAAAAGAACAACGTATCAAAATCTGGTAACGGATTATCTATAGCAATCCCGTATCAGACGATACGGGATTGTTTATGACTTTACTTATAGATCAGCACTCAGGGGTCGGGAAAAATCAACTCAACCGTTGTTCCTTTATTTACCTCGCTGGAAAGGGTAATCTTGCCTTTGAGGCGCTCCATAATTTTCTTTACGACACATAAGCCAACACCCGTACCAGGAAAACCGCCCGTATTTTCCGCACGATGGAATTGCTGAAAGACAGCAGTTTGCTCCATTTCCGGAATGCCAATTCCATTATCTTGTACCGTATAAACAATAAAGCCTTGTCGCCTTGAACTGTTAATTTCAACCATTGGTTTATTCCGCTGGGAAGAATACTTTACCGCATTACCAATGACATTAAAAAAGATCTGATAGAATACGTCCTCATTCCCATACAAAGATTCTAACTGACCGATTTTGAACACGCAGTTCTCACTGTGGTACAATGTTTGACTTTCAGCACATATTTTCTGAATAATCTTCTCCAACAAAATCACGGCGTTATCGTATTGTAGCATACGTGTTTGATTCAATTGTATTTTATGTGCGATAATATGCTCGATACTGGTCAGTGCGTCCAGAATAATAGTCGTCCATTTTTGTAGCTCTAGTTCGTTAACAACATGTTTCGTTTGCAGATATTGCGCTCCCATTTTAGCTATGGAAAGAGGATTTTTTAAATCATGTGACAATGTTCGCGTCAGCACCTCTAGTTCTTTATTGAACGTTAGAATGGCATCCTGTTCTTCCACTTTTTCTAAAGCGTGCAAACGTAAAGATACGTCAGTTGCTGTCTGAACGATAGCAGTCGTACTTCCTTCTTCGTTTACTATAGCTTGATAAATGAAATCAAAATATTTTACTTCGACATCTCCATTGATCATGACATTTGTGGGATATGCTTTTACTTCATACGTCTGACCTGTCGTCCATACGCTTTTCAATATTTCCGAAAATCCCTGCTCTATGAATTCCGGAAAAACCGAGTCGACGCATTGCCCTATAACTTCCTCACCACATCCCCAGATTTCCCGCATCGCATTGTTGGCAAAGGCGATTCGTATACCTGCGGTATCATAGATAGCCGTTGCCCCCCTAGACTGACGGAGGATCTCTAAAATGAAATTTTCATATCGCTTCATGTATACGGATAAACGGGGTAGTATTACCGTCAACATAACAATTCTTTAAAAAATTTGTTTTAGTATACTGCAATTAAATACATATAGAATATCAAATATGACAGTCCTAAAATAGCTACACCATATGTTTTCTGTCTCAGAGACAAGTCAAGTCTGAATTAGATAATAAGTCAGTTTAAACACAAGTAAAAGACAATATTTTGCGATAAATACGTAATTATAGTGTATTGGCTATCGCTTTAATCCGCCGATCTGCTATTTATACGTGTAGGAAAGTAAAACACCTGTTTTATTATTTTCAAGAAATGAAATCTATTTTAACAAACACAGGTTGGTTAGCTCCTAGCCACTATTATCTCTTTCTATTGACAACCTTTCCGTATACGTATTTTTATCGTATTTCAAGGATACTATTTACTTAACGGCCAACTAAGGACTTGTTTGCATTGTTTTTGTTTCCATATTCTCCACACAATTGAACGTAAACTAGATAAAAATATGAAAACGATGGAAAGCAAAAAGATAAATCTAGCATTATTAGAAAACCAAAATATCTTAAAAAATATAGCGTTTAAATTTACGAAGGACCCAGAGGAAATCAATGAGCTTGTGCAGGAAACTTTGGTTCGTTCTATTAAATATCTGGATAACTTTTTTAATAATCCGAAGCTAGTTTCGTGGCTATACGTCATTATGAAGAATGTCTATATTAATCATTACCGACGCAACCAGCGACATACGGAATATGAAATCTTCAAAAATTCAAGGTACAAGGAAGACGGCTGTTCAGAACCTTTCACTATCAATACTGTAGAGGGAAGATTTGTGATGAAGGACATACAGGATGCATTAAAAAAACTTCCACAAGATCATTACGAGCTCTTTGTGCAATATATGGAAGGATACAAATATCGTGAGCTTTCCGATCACTTTGGCCTACCTGAAGGAACGGTAAAAACCCGCATTCACCATACGCGGAAGTTTCTCCAGAAAGAGCTATCTATATATAAAATGCGATAATAAGAAGAGAGACGTAATATAAATTACGTCTCTCTTGCTTTAAATCGAACGTCTATATCCCGGCTTGTCCATTAAATTGTCTAGTGAGTATTTTCCGGAACCAGCAATTAGAAATACGAACAGTAAGATTAAAACGATTAGAGAAATCCAAAATTCGGAATTTAGAAAATCGAACCCGTTTGTAATATTTACGAAAAATACCGCGCCGATTAATATGGGTATTTGAAAGATAACTGCCAAACGTGTCTGGAAACCAAAAATGATAAATAATCCGCCAACGAGGTGAGCGAATACCACGTAATGAACAGCCGACCAGATCGAAAGTTGAAAGTTCGTTTGCCGAATTAGGTCAGCGACAGCGTCTCGATCGTTTACGAAACTTATTCCCTTGGCAAAAATAACGATCCCAAGAAAGATTCTTAAAATGTCCAGCCAGCGTGGGTGATGCGTATCGCCCCACCGACCTATTTTTTGTACCAGATTCATATAACCTCCTTTTTTGAACGTGTAATGCCATCGTACAGCTTTAAGATGTGGTTTATAGTTATATAATTTACTACAAAAATCGTGCTTAATTAAATGAGGTTAAAAAAAAGAGGTCAACATACGAGCTGTTGACCTCTTACTAAATCTGCTGCGCGATTCGAAAATTAGTATTTCATTTCCATCTCGTCTACATAATCCTCGTTTTCCTCATAGTCAGCTAGCATTAATTCTGCGTAATCTAACTTCTCTTTTTTTCCAAATCTTCTACTGATACTGTCGAATATAGAATACACGACAGGTACGACGACTAGTGTCAAGAAAAGAGACGATAAAAGTCCACCGATAATTACGATTGCAAGCCCTCTGTTCATATCCGCGCCATCACCTGTTGCCAATGCAATAGGTATCATACCGACTACCATCGCAATGGTAGTCATTAGGATCGGACGAAACCGCGCATGGTTTGCGGCTACAAGAGCATCATAGGTGTTGGCCCCAGCGTCTTTCCGGTGGTTGGCAAAATCTACCAAGAGAATAGCATTTTTTGCTACTAGCCCAATCAACATGATAATACCTAGAATGGTAAAAATATTTAAGGTTTGATTGGCTATCGCTAACGCTAGCAGAGCACCGATGAAAGACAATGGAATGGAGAATAATACGACGAAAGGCGTCATAAAGCTGTCGTATAATGCCACCATAACCAAATATACTAAAAGGATAGCAGCAATTAATGCGACACCTAATGTACCAAAACCTTCTTCTTGGTTTTCCATATTACCACCCCACATATACGAAACGCCGGGTTTTAAAGTAAGGGTATTGCCGTCTATCTGATCCTGGATTTTGGTTTCCCATTCGGTTGCCACCGTCCCCACCGGGCGACCGACTACTTGCGCTTGTACAGACACCGACGGTGACTTATCTCGTCGCTCTAACAAACTCGGTCCGGAAGCGTAGTTAACATCTGCAAACTGTTCCAATTTGATGTTTTCACCGTCTTGATTAATAAAATTTAAGTTTCGGACATCATCAATATTGCCCCGTCCAAATTCGTCATAACGTATGTTGATATCATATTCTGTATCACCTGCACGATATTTCGTGTCCGTATTTCCGGAAAACGCGGTTTGCATCGTCATACCAACTGTTGCTACGTCTAGCCCTAACCTGTTCATTTTATCCCGATCTACCTCAACGCTGATTTCCGGGTTACCGTCTTCGGAGGTCAATTCGACTTCTGATGCACCAGGTATCCCTCGGAGAATATCAGCAAAAGTACGCGCTGTTTCCAATGCGTCTTCTGGAGAAGCGCCTACGACAGTCATCATCAATGGTGCTTGTTCGGCTCCCATAATACCCATATTAACGGTTTTTAATTTAGCGCCTACTAACACGTTTTCCATCTCCCGTTTCAACTTTGCAGAGTAAACCTTCGTGGATTCTGTTTTATTATATCCGGGTTCTAAAATAATATGAATCTCTGCTTTATACTTAGTACCACCTACATTCATCATACCGTCAGATGCCTGCCCTACGGTTGTAATCATTCGGTCAATTTCCGACTTCTGTGCTAGATAGTTTTCGGCCTTTTGAACCATAAAGTTTGTCTGCTCTAAAGAGGCGTCTTTATTGATCTCCATCTGGAGGTAAAACTCTCCTTTATCATTTCCTGGAAAAAAATCGGATCCGATATACCCCATACCAACTAACGCAAACGATGCAAATAATAATCCGATGGAAATAAGCAATACGATTACTTTATTCAACCGACGTTTCAAGGACCATTTCAATATACCAGAAATCCAGTGTGTTAATGCAGTTAAACCATTTTCAAAACCATGCAGTATTCCACCAAAAAATGATTTCTTATCGATATGCGATAGCTTACCTAAACGCGAATACAGCCAAGGTACAATCGTAAATGATACCAGAAACGAAAGCAATGTGGAAACCATTACAGTAACACAGAACTGGCGTAAAATATCGGAGACTAAACCGGAGGACATAGCGATAGGTAAGAATACGACGACAATAACTAACGTAATTGCTGATACTGTAAACCCAATTTCTTTGGCACCATCAAAAGATGCGCGAACTTTATTTTTACCCATCTCCATATGGCGGTGGATATTTTCGATTACTACAATCGCGTCATCCACCAAGATACCCACTACCAACGATAGTCCCAAAAGCGACATCAGGTTCAGTGTGTACCCTAACATATTTAAGAAGATAAAAGTGGCAATCAACGATAATGGAATAGCTATCACCGCGATAAATGCGTCACGCAAACTATGCAGGAAGAATAACATGATGAACGCTACTAATGCAATGGCAATCATCAGGTCATGTATCACGTTGTTTGCAGCGGTCAACGTATAGTCGGTCGTATCGTTTGCTATGAGAATATTGACACCCTGTGCTTGATAATCTGCATTTACAATGGCAATTTCCTCTTTCACTAATTCCGAAACGGCTACAGCATTGGCATCTGATTGCTTAAATACCTGCATCAAGATCGTATTTTGTCGATCAATACGAGATATCTTTTCGATATCTTTGATACCATCTTGTACATCCGCAATATCCCGTAAGCGGATAGCAACTTCATCAGGTGTGGTGATAGGCAAGTCTCGCAGCTCTTCAATACTTGTAAATTTACCTGCCAAACGCAATGTGGTCTGATTGTCTCGCGTACGCACATTACCCGTCGGAAAATCGAGGTTAGCTGAAGCAATAGCTTGTTGTACCTGCGAAACAGAAAGGCCGTAACCTTCCAGTTTCTTGGGGTCCACACTGACTTGAATTTCACGTTCTTCTCCTCCGATCATATCCACTTTGGCCACCCCATTTATACGGGCAAAAACAGGTTGAATTTTCTGATCTAACAGATCGTATAAATCTTTCTCTGATAAATTGGATGTCACCGATAAGTTCATGATTGGCACATCATCCAATGAAAACTTAGATAAAGCCGGTGTTTCAACATCGTCTGGAAATTCGTTGATGACCGCGTTTATTTTACGCTGCGCATCCGTGAGCAGGAAATTGACATCTGCCCCCGTATTGAGCTGAATCATAACAACAGACACAGATTCCATCGACTTTGACTCGATCTTCTTTACGTTTTCCAGCGAGGCTACAGCATCTTCGACGACTTTTGTTACCGAAGTTTCTACTTCCGACGGGGCCGCTCCGGGATATATAGTTTGTACTGTGATAACATTCACCTCAAATTTTGGGACGAGCTCGTACCCCATTTGGCTATAGGAGAATATACCACCAAGCGTTAGTATAATAAACAATACGATTATTATACTGGGTCTTTTTATAGATATTTCAGAAATCTTCATGGAGAGGTTTTTTTACTTAATAATTTCCACCGGTGTCCCCTCTAAGAGGTTGATTTGTCCAGAAGTTACAACCACTGTACCTTTTTCCAATCCCGACACCACTTCAATATAGTCTCCGAAACTCCTTCCGGACACGACATTTTTCAATATTGCTTTTCCATCTTCTATGGCAAATATTTGATTAGAACTCACACTTCCTACAAACGCATTACGTGGTACAACCAATGCATTGACAGCTTGTTCGCTCCCGAAATAAGCTGTGCCGTACATCCCGGCTTTCAAATCATTATTGGCATTATTTTTAATTTCCAACTCGACGGGAAAGTTCAAACTACCATCGGCTTTTGGAGCAATAAAAGTAACGGTGCCATAAAAGGTTTGATTTGGCAGTACCGGCGATTCTACCTTAACACGTTGTCCTAATTTCGTCTGTCCTATATTTTTTTCGTCAACATTTATTTTCAATTTTAACGTTGAAACATTTACCACTTCAAAGAGTTCCGCACCAGGGTTCACGTAAGAGCCTGGTTCAATATTTCTTTTGTTGATCACACCTGCAAAAGAAGCGGTGATGTTAACATCAGACGCAGATAATTGTGCGGATTTCAAATTGTTTTTGGCGTTTTCTAACTGCAGCTTCACTTGATCCAGCTGTTGCTGCGTGACGCCTCCCGTTGCAAATGCGCTTTCGAAACGAGCAACTTCCGCTTCGGCGTTATTAAAAGTAGCTTGTGCATTGGTCACGTTAACATTTTGCTTATCTCCATCAATGACCGCAAGAGTCTGGCCCGCTTTTACATAGGCGCCCTCTTTTACGAGTACACGCACGACTTTACCAGAAGCTTCTGCGGATAACATGACTTCTTGCTGCGGCGCGAATACGCCGTTTGTTATATATTGTGTATTTACGTCTTTAAAATCTGCTGTATCGGCACGAACGGCCACCGCTGCGTTTTGAATAGCTACTGTAGCCGTATCGGCTTCGTTCTTGGCTTTGTTTTGATTCAAAATAAACACTATTCCTGCTAACGCTGCAGCAATGATGATTACCGTTATAATTACCCGTTTCATATTTGATCTGTATAAAGTAAGTTGATTATTCGTTGATTAATGTTCTTAAATTTCCGTTTGCTTTGATAAGCTGCACCTCTGCTAATTTATAATCCAACAAGGAGGTATTCAGGTTTGTTTCTGCATCAGCCAAGGCTTTTTCTGCATCTAACAAATCTGTTAATGTAGCCAAACCGTTATTGTAATTGTTTTGGGTGTCGCTCAAGACCTCTTCGGCAAGTGTCACGTTTCTGCGATTAGCATCTACCGTTAGTAAGCTGTTCCTTATTTGGGTTTTCGCATTTTCATTCGCAAGGGAAATACCTAGTTTCGTATCTTCTAATGTAACTCGCGCTTTCCGAATATCAATATCCGCTTGATTAATCCGAGCTTTTGTTGCTCCTCCTGTAAAAATTGGAATCGATAAGTTCAAACCAATACTGGATGTTTTTGGCCACATAAAATCTCCTCCAATCGGAAATCCCTGACCAAAACCATTAAATCCAAAGTCGGTTCCCAACGACAGCGTGGGGTACAAACTTGCCTTTTCCGCCTTTTTATTCAATTCGTATAACGCGATTTGCTTCTCGCTCAAAAGAACTTCTGATCTGTTTTCAATATTATTGGTTTCTAATGAAATAGCTGGATTGATTTCAAATGTTTCTTCAGGCAGTTCAATACCCATCTCCATTGGCATACCAATCGCAAATTTCAACGCATTTTCTTTGAGCTGTAACGCGCTTTGTATTTGTTTTTTTTGCGATTCCAGATTATTTACTGCCACCGATAATCGATCCAAATCAATCTTTTTGGCGAGACCGGCAGCGACCATACCGTCAATGATTTTTTGCGTTTTACTGGTGTTATCTAAATTATTCTGAATAGTTTGTAATTGCAATTGCGTTTGGAAAATGTCGTAATACGCGTTGGATACATTTTCAATCAGTTGCTCATCTGTTAATTGGGCGTTCAGCTGATAAAATTCTCGCGTGGTCTTAGCTGCTTTCAACCCCGTGAAAAGAGATTGATTAAACAATTGTTGGTTTAATGAAACGACTGCGGATGAGTTCCATGGAAGCCCCATCTTTGCGGTGAGCACTTCTCCTCCCATATCGATTACCATCTCAGGAATAAGAATATTGTATTTTAAGGTCCCCGATGCATTAATTTGCGGTAACGCTCCTGCACGGACTTCATCAATCTGATATTGCGCATTTTCAACTTCCAGCTTAGCTGTTTTAGCTTCTGCTTTATTTTCGAGCGCATATTTTATCGCTTCTTGTAGCGTAAGTGTCTGTTGTGCCTGAAGAGGGTTTATATGCAGCAATAAACCGACAGCTAGAACACCTAAATATTTAAATCTCATTTTTGAAAACATGATTTGTAAAACTAATTTTTCTCTTTTATTTTATTACTGAATATAAATTTTGTCGCTTTCTTTTGACTCTCTAAAATATCATCCACATTCCCTGCATTGGGCATCCCGGAAATCGTATCGGACACACTGCGGAGCAGACTCAATCCTGCCATAATTTCTGTGTAAGAAGTTGCCGCTTCGTCAATAGCATACACATCTATTTCACCATTTTCTGCGGCGCGCGCCAGTAAATCGCCTACTATTTCTATGTTCTTATAATGAAATCGTTCCAAAAGTGTACCGATCCCCTGTCCTTTAATCCATTCGAGGTTTTCGTTGATATGGAGAACATAATAGTCCTTTAAAAAGTTTGCCCTTACCTCCAATAGCTTACATAGGATGTCCACTATATCGCCATTATATTGAATAAGCACCTCATGTTGCTGTGTAAAAATCTCGTCCGATATGTAAGCAAGGACGTCTTTTATGAGCGCATTTTTGTCAGGATAGTAGTAATACAAGTTGGCTTTAGTGATATTCAAGTCAATAGCAATCTCGCTCATCGTCGTTTTATTAAAACCATAATGTGAAAATCGCTTGAGCGCTGCCTGAACAATCTGTTCCTTTTTACGATCCATTCTTAACCTTTATACTTTTTGACTTTTCTCTAAAAACGTTCAAAAGTAAAAAAACAAAATGAAACGGCAAGAAACAATTTATCAAGAAATTGTAATCTTACTGTAAATTAAGTTATAGCTATGAATAACGTTACATAATATTAACTTGCTTCTGGAATTTACGTTTATCGAATTTGTACAGTCTGGCGGCGCGATATGAAACTCCTTTTTGAACCTCAGGCAATTCTTTAAGGAATCCGGCATTAGCGATTTTTTTTCGAAAATTACGCTTATCAAGGGTTTTTCCTAAAATAGCTTCATATACCTGTTGTAATTGCGTCAACGTAAATTTTTCGGGAAGAAGCTCATACACTGCACTGGAGTAATTAATGGTATGTTTTAGTTTTTGAAGACTTTGCTGTACAATTTTAGCATGGTCAAAAGCTAATTCAGGTAGTTGATTTATCGCAAACCACTTCGCCTGTCGCATATAGGAAGTCCTTGGTTTAATTTTGGATTTTACATCTTCGTATTTTACAATAGTGGAGAAAGCAACCGTCAATATACGTCCTTCTGGATGACGTTTGGCATCGGCAAATGCGCCCAGTTGTTCCATGAAAATGTCCTTTAGCCCCGTGTGTTCATATAGGATACGTTTTACTGCATCTTCCATTTCTTCGTCTTTTTCGACAAAGAAACCCGGCAGAGCCCACCAATCTTTATAGGGGTATACACTTCTTTCGGTTAACAATAACTGAAGCTTACCTTCGTTAAAACTATATATTACGCAGTCTATAGTGAAATGAGTTTGCAAAATAATCTGATTTTTTAATCAATATTCATCAATATTATCACAATAATCCAAAAAAAACAAAAAAAAATTTAATAGTGTAAAAAATACACACTATATTCGTAGAACCTAAAATGAGTAATCGAGTGAGAAAAATAACTAGAGTAGGCGTTTTTACATCTGGGGGAGATGCCCCAGGAATGAACGCTGCTATCCGCGCTGTTGTGAGAACAGCGCTATACAATGATAAAAAAGTTACCGGTATTTATCATGGCTATCAAGGCATGATTGACAATACGATGTTTGATATGGACAGCCGAACGGTTAGCTCTATTATACAGATGGGAGGTACTGTTCTAAAAACAGCCCGTTGCATGGAATTTAAAACACCTGAAGGACGTGCAAAAGCGTATGAAAATGTTCGGACCGCCGGTATTGATGCTTTGGTAGCGATCGGTGGCGACGGTACCTTTACCGGTGCAGAGATATTTTCGCGTGAATTTGACATTCCCGTGATGTGTATCCCGGGAACTATCGATAATGATTTGAATGGTACGGACCTAACCATTGGTTATGACACCGCAAATAATACCGTTATTGAAGCGATTGATAAAATCCGCGATACGGCAGCTTCTCATAATCGCTTGTTTTTTATTGAGGTCATGGGACGTGATTCAGGGTGCATTGCGCTGAATGCGGGCGTGGCAGGCGGTGCAGAAGCTATCCTTCTTCCAGAAAAGGATACAGCCATTGACGAACTCATTGAGATGCTAGCTCATGCTGCGGACCGAAAAAAATCGTCTATGATTGTGATTGTTGCAGAAGGTGATAAAAACGGAGGGGCAAATAACGTAGCAAAACGTGTTCATGAAAAATTTGGTTATTATGACACAAAAGTTAGTATATTAGGACATTTACAACGAGGGGGGGCACCCAGTAGTGCCGACAGGGTATTGGCCACTCGTATGGGCTATTCGGCTGTTAATGAACTTTTAAAAGGTAATACAAGGGCTACTATTGGGATCCGAGGTTCGGAAATGGTTACCACACCTTTGGAAGAAGCACTAAGTAAAAAAGAACTAAAACTTAACGAAGACCTTGTGGAAATTGCAAAAATAATGGCCTTATAAGAATTCATTTTTTATTTTTGGTTTTTAAATGGGTTTTAGTCCATTCATCTTTAGATATTTTGTATAATGATTGTAGTTGTTTTTAGTGGGTCAAGATATGCAGACTGGCGTATTGCGGATAAAAAACGTGTACTTCACGGTTTCCGCACACCGGGCATCAACTCCTATATACAAGATGAACGATATATTACACAACTTCTAAACAAAAGCAATCATCTCATAAACAACGCAGAAAAGATTCGTAAAATTTTCTTTTTTGGCGCGGGCGTCTCTTCACCTGAGCGTCAGCAAAAAATAGAACATACATTTGCCCAATTCTTTAAAAATGCCAAAGTAAAAGCAGGGCATGACATGGAGGCTTCTGCAAAATCAACGTTTGGAGATGAAAAGGGTATTATTGGTATTATCGGTAGCGGATCGAATGCGGCGTACTATAATGGTAGAAAGGTTTTACCTAATAATTACGGGATGGGGTATATCTTAGCCGACGAAGGATCAACGAATTGGTTGGGTAAACAATTATTGAAGGATTTTTTAACGGAAACGATGCCCAGCAGTATCCGCGAAAAACTACTGCATAAATATAATATTGACAGGCGTTCCATATTGGAGCGGGTATATTATAATCCCAACCCAAACTTGTTTTTAACAAGTTTTGCCGATTTTATCTATGAACATCGAGACGAGCCTTATTTTACGCAGTATATAAAAAAAGGGTTAGACATATATATCAAAACCTATTTGATACCTTTATCCGAAAGTTATCCCGACAGTCAATTTAATTTTACGGGATCTGTAGCTAACAATTACGCTGATTGGTTACGGGAATTAGGTGCAGAACAGGGGTTACATATTGGCTCTATTATTAAAGAGCCTGTTCAGAATTTAATAAAATATTACATTAATAAAAACTAGTAGAGAAAATGAAAATTGGAATTAACGGATTCGGTCGTATTGGCCGTTTAGCTTTTAGAGCTGCTATTAACCGCAGTGATATTGAAGTTGTAGGTATTAACGACCTGGTAGAACCTGATTATTTGGCTTATATGCTAAAATATGATTCTACGCATGGTAAATTCGATGGTACGGTAGAAGTTAAAGACGGACATCTAGTTGTTAACGGCAAAACAATTCGCGTAACGGCTGAGAAAGATCCCGCTAACTTAAAATGGAATGAAATAGGAGCTGAAGTGATTATCGAGTCAACAGGTTTCTTCTTGACGCAGGAAACAGCACAGAAACATATCGACGCGGGAGCAAAAAAAGTAGTGATGTCTGCACCGGCTAAAGACGATACACCAACATTTGTAATGGGTGTAAACCATAAAGAATTAAAGGCAGAATACACGATTGTATCAAACGCTTCTTGTACGACCAACTGTTTAGCACCTCTTGCAAAAGTGTTAAATGATAACTTTGGTATCTTAGAAGGATTGATGACCACGATACACGCGGTAACAGCCACACAAAAAACGGTTGACGGTCCTTCTGTGAAAGATTGGAGAGGTGGCCGGGGTGCTTACCAAAACATCATCCCTTCTTCTACCGGTGCAGCTAAAGCAGTAGGATTGGTTCTTCCTGAATTAAAAGGAAAATTAACCGGCATGTCAATGCGCGTCCCTACAGCAGACGTTTCGGTAGTAGATTTAACTGTTCGTTTGGAAAAAGGTGCTTCTTATGAAGATATCAAAAAAGTTATGAAAGAAGCTTCAGAAGGTGAGTTGAAAGGTATTCTAGGTTACACAGAAGATGATGTGGTATCTTCTGACTTCATCGGTGACGCACGCACGTCTATTTTTGACGCGAAAGCTGGAATTTCGTTGAATGACAACTTTGTTAAGGTCGTATCATGGTACGATAATGAATGGGGTTACTCCAACAAAATTATCGATTTAGCGCAAGAAATTGGTAAGTTATAAACACCAAATAGAATAGAAAAAAGGCTCGAGAGCCTTTTTTCTATTTCATTAGAAAACCACCTCCCAATAAATCATTACCTTCATAGAAAACAGCCGATTGCCCGGGGGCGATGCCTTTAACCCGATGAGCGAAATCCACCTGCATTACGTTTCCTTTTTGTGTTATAGTAGATTGCGCACCAGCGTCCTTATACCTTATTTTTGTTATCGCTTCAATCGATTGCTCTATAGAGGCGTACTTGATTAAGTTAATGTCGCGTACAAGAGCATGTGATTTTTCCAATTCATGTTCCTCGCCTAGCATTACCGTATTGCTCTCCGGTAGTATTTCGATCACAAACATAGGTTTGCCCAATGCTATACCCAATCCTTTACGTTGACCGATGGTGAAATAAGGATAACCAATATGTTGCCCTACCACTGTACCATCAGATAACACAAAATTTCCTGGTCCGATTTCATCGTCTAGTGTAGGACGTTTATGACGTAAAAATGCCCGATAATCGTTGTCTGGCACAAAACAAATCTCATAGCTTTCTGATTTCTTGGCCAGTTCCTCCTGCCCCATTTCCAAAGCCATTTGACGGATCTCCTGTTTAGTAAAACCGCCTAACGGAAACTGTGTCCGTGCGAGGTTTTCTTGCGATACCCCCCATAGCACATAAGATTGATCTTTATTTTCATCTTGCCCTTTGGAAATAACGTATCTTCCATTATCATGTAAACGGATGTTCGCATAGTGTCCGGTTGCGATAAATTCGCAGTCAAGCTTGTCTGCTCGCTTCATCAATGCAGACCATTTGATGTGGGTGTTACAAAGGACACAAGGATTAGGCGTCCGTCCGGCGATATACTCATCAACGAAATTATCGATAACAAAATCGCCAAATTCATCCCGTATATCCAATATATAGTGCGGGAACCCAAGCCCTACAGCTAATGCCCTAGCATCGTTTATACTATCTAAGCTACAGCACCCTGTTTCCTTGGACGATCCACCGGCTGAAGCGTAATCCCACGTTTTCATAGTGATGCCGATAACTTCATAGCCCTGCTCATGTAACATAATGGCCGCCACGGAACTATCTACTCCACCACTCATCGCGACCAACACCCTGCCTTTTTTACTCATATTAATTTTGTGAGATGCAAAGATAGGCTATTTGAAACATTGCTGTGTTTATTTCGTGTAATTTTATCTTCATCAGATATGCACAGAAGAATGCTGCAAAGCTTCAAGAGCTAATCAAGAAGAGCGAACAAGAATGTTATTGATGAACAGAATAACCTGTACATTTCATATGACGAATAAACATCAATTTTATTTACATAGGAATCAATCAGTTGAAAAATACTTTAAAAATAATGCAGACAAAAGTTTCAGATTTCAAAAAAAGAATATAGATTTGCAACGCAATCAAGGGAAAAACGTGATTGTGGAAGGTGCCATAGCTCAGTTGGTAGAGCAAAGGACTGAAAATCCTTGTGTCGCTGGTTCGAACCCAGCTGGCACCACAAAATCTGAAAGTAACAGATTCTAAACAAAAACTTAGAGGTGCCATAGCTCAGTTGGTAGAGCAAAGGACTGAAAATCCTTGTGTCGCTGGTTCGAATCCAGCTGGCACCACAAGAAAGTCTTTCTGAATCGGAAAGGCTTTTTTGTTTATTATTTTCATTTTTTAAATATAATCCACTATATTTGTAGTGTTCGTCTAACGGACGTTTCTAATCAACACCTTACATCGTTTTAGGTCTTGGTTTATAAAGAAGTGGCGAGAGACTGGCTCGATGACCCACTGGCAACCAGCAAGAGAAATTGAAAAGGTGCCAAATCCTGTCCAAGCAGTACCGTTTTGGAACATATAAATACAATAAGACAATGGGAACATTTAAATTAAACATTACAGATTACAGTTTTTACTCAACAGCATTCATTTGTTGTACCAGTATGGCTGCACGAATGTGCTAGCTTCTCCTACCCCCACATTTCCATCTTTAAAACGACCGCTCTTAATGGTCAATAGGATGTCTGCTTAATTCGCTATATTTATTACATTAAAATATTTTATACTATGTCAACAAATAAAAACCTAAAATTCGAAACGTTACAAGTCCATGCAGGACAGGAAGTAGATCCAACGACGGGATCTAGAGCATTGCCGATTTATCAAACTACCTCGTATGTTTTTGAAAATGCTGAACACGGTGCCAACCTTTTTGCACTGAAACAATTCGGAAATATCTATACCCGCATCATGAACCCGACGACAGACGCCTTTGAAAAGCGTATGGCTGCGTTAGAAGGTGGTGTGGCCGCTGTCGCAGTTGCTTCGGGTATGGCCGCTCAGTTTTTAGCCTTGACGAATATCATCGAAAGCGGTGAAAATTTTGTTACTGGTTCCGATTTATACGGCGGTACGTACAATCAGTTTAAGGTATCATTTAAACGACTCGGAATCGAAGCGCGGTTTGCTGAAAATAGTACGGCAGAGAATATGGAACCGTTGATTGATGACAAGACAAAGGCACTTTATGTCGAAACCATTGGCAACCCAAGTTACAACATCCCGGATTTTGAAAAAATTTCAGCTTTGGCACAGAAATATGATTTACCCTTGATTGTAGATAATACATTTGGAGCTGGGGGGTATCTTTTCAAACCGTTAGAACACGGTGCACACGTAGTCGTTGAAGCAGCAACAAAATGGATTGGCGGTCACGGTAACAGCATAGGCGGCGTCATTATCGATGGCGGTAATTATAATTGGGGAAATGGCAAGTTCAAACAGTTCTCCGAGCCATCCGAAGGTTATCATGGGTTAGTGTTTGCCGACGTCTTTGGCCCCGAAGGACCGTTTGGCAACATTCAGTTTGCAATCCGCGCTCGCGTTGAGGGATTACGTGATTTTGGGCCAGCTTTATCTCCTTTCAACTCATTTTTATTAGTACAAGGATTGGAAACACTCTCCTTACGCGTACAGCGTCATGTCGATAACGCTCTAGAAATCGCACAATGGCTGGAAGCCCATTCTCAAGTTGAAAAAGTAAACTTCCCTGGACTGAAAAGCGATCCTAACCATTTGGCTGCACAAAAATATTTGAAAAATGGTTATGGAGCAGTATTATCTTTTAGAATTAAAGGCGGCGCTGAAAAGGCGAATGAATTTATTGATGCATTGGAAATGATCAGTCACCTAGCTAATGTTGGCGATGCCAAAACGTTGATTATACACCCGGCTGCGACGACACATCAACAGCTTTCAGAAGAAGCGCAAAGAAGTGCTGGCGTGTTTCCAGGACAGCTGCGTCTTTCTGTCGGTATAGAACACGTTGATGATATTAAAGCTGATTTACAACAGGCTTTTGATAAAATAAAATAACCTATATAGCTCTGTATAAAAATATCAAACTCGTTTCTTCGGATATTTGAAAAGCTATTTCTACAAATATCCGAAGACGATTTTTTAAGATTAAGGAAAAAATAGTCTAACCAAATAAGTTTACTGGTTGGCACAAATCAATAATATTTAAACAACAATAATGGGCGAAAGATTAATCATTGGAATGTTTGGGTTTGGCGTGGTTGGACAGGGATTATATGACATTATAAAAACAAAAAAGCTAAATTTAGAAATAAAGAAATTTGTTATTAAAAATGCAGACAAAAAAAGAACATTGCCAGCAGCACTGTTCACCACGGATGCATCGGCTATTTTAGAAGATAAAGAGATAAACATGGTAGTTGAGCTGATCGATGATGCCGATGTAGCCTTTGAAATCACGAAACAGGCGCTGAAATCGGGTAAAAATGTCGTGTCAGCCAATAAAAAAATGATTGCGTCCCACTTGGAGGAGCTCACACATATTCAACACGAATACGGCACGTCACTTTTGTACGAAGGTGCGGTATGTGGAAGCATCCCCATTATCCGTAATTTGGAAGAATACTATGACAACGAATTGCTTCACTCGGTGAGTGGTATCTTTAATGGTTCTTCTAATTATATCTTATCGAAGATTTTCAATGATAACCAGACTTACGATGTGGCATTGAAACAAGCACAGGATCTTGGGTTTGCAGAGACTGACCCTACATTAGATGTAGGCGGTTTTGATCCAAAATACAAACTTGCTATCGTTGCCTCTCACGCTTACGGGATTTACGTAAACCCGGATGATATTCTTAATATAGGAATCGATAAATTGGGCAACCAAGACATCCGGTTTGCTAAAGAAAAAGGATTCAAAATTAAACTCCTTCCTTTTGCAAAAAAAATCAATCATCATCAAGTAGTTTTGTATGTATTGCCTCGGTTTATCACGTCGGACAATATTTTATTCAATGTAGAAAACGAAAATAATGGTGTATTGGTGAAAGCAGCTTTTGCCGACGAACAATTTTTCTATGGAAAAGGTGCCGGGGGGCATCCAACAGGTTCCGCCGTACTTTCTGATATCGCTGCATTGCGCTATGGTTATCGCTACGAATACAAGAAGCATTTGGAGGCATCTCAAATCCAATATAGCAGTGACTACAAACTAAAAGTATATTTTCGTTATACCGAGGAAGATACTTTAAATCAGTTGCAATTTCAGGCTGTGGTTGAACGCTTCCATGGTCAGGATTTCAAATACATCATCGGCGAAATTAACCTACAGGAAATCATCGCAAAAAGAGATATCATCAACCAAACTGGAAACTTTATCGCGGAAATTTTTTAATTACAGACTTTACATAATAGGTTTCCGAAATACTGTTTTTTTGCTATATTTGCCTCTCCTTTTCGGGTTGTAGCGTAGCCAGGTATCGCGCCAGCATGGGGTGCTGGAGGTCGTGGGTTCGAATCCCGCCAACCCGACAAAAAGTCTGACTTTGTTCAGACTTTTTTGCTTCATAAGGAAACAGTCCTTATCTTCGTATAGCGCAACGATATCATATTAAGTCATACTATTTATTCCGAGTAAATCATCACGTTTTTGAAAGATTATCTACTATTTATCGACACAGAAACTTCCGGGATTCCACAACGTTGGAAGCGCCCCTATTCAGATAAAAAAAATTGGCCACATGTTATACAAGTTGCATGGATTGTTTATAGCGCCAACGGAACTGAAATCAAACGTACTAGTAAATACATCTATGAGGAGGATATAGATATAACATCCGCCTCTTATCAGGTACATGGCATCACGCGTACCTTTCTGAAACAACATGGAGATAAAAGGAAGGTCGTACTCCGTAAGTTGGCACACGATATACAGAAATATAAGCCACTCATTATCGGACATTTTGTGGAGTTGGATGTGCAAGTGCTAAGTGCAGACTATTATCGAGCAAACCTCCCCAATCCATTCATTGGTCATTCTTTTTTTTGTACGATGTTGGACAGCGAAAAATATGCTGCCAACCCATCGATAAACTATCTTCGGTTGCCACAGCTTCATGAATACCTGTTTGACAAATTATTAACGGAAATTCACGAGGCAGAGCAAGATGCCAGTGCCACAGCCAAGTGTTTTTTCGAATTACGGAATCGTCATGAAATAACACCATTGGATATGGAACGGCAGCAAAAGATGTTTTCACAGAAACTTAACTTTTTAGATAAACAGAATAGTTAACATTGCACTAAAAAGCAAATTATGCTGAATTTGATTGAAGTTTTAAAAAAAACAACCCCTTTTGATATCCTCCCCGAGAATATCCTCCGTGGGATTTCCGAATCGTTGGTACCAACTTCATATACTCGGGATACTTTGGCGTATAGACAAGGGATAACGGAATTAAAGGGCGTTGATATCATTGTCAAAGGAGAGTACGAAACTTTCTTTTACGACTCTTCGGAAAACAGACGTTCTATAGAAGTCCATCACCCGCTTTACTGCTTTGGCGGCATCTCTATTCTTCTTAACCGGAAAAAAGCGCTAAAATCGGTCATGGCGAAAAAAGGGACGGTGGTTTATAATCTGCCTCGTAAGGAGTTTCTTAAAATATGCCAAGCGTACGAAGATTTTTTCCAGTACTATACAACCGACTTCGGCAAGAGAATGTTGGATGACGAATTTTCGCATTTTGTCAAGACACCTGCTTCTTTTGAAGAAAGCTATATTGCGGCAGAACAGTTATATTCTCGAAGAATAGACGGCATCACGTACAAGGATATTGTCGCTTGCCCTGCAGATACACCTATTTATATCGCCGCAAAACAGATGGCCGACAATCGGGTAAGCTGTATTTTCATTCAAAATGAAAGCCAACATATCATCGGTTACGCGACAGACATGACGCTCCGCGACAACGTTATTGCTAAGCGTGTTGATGCTGATACACCGGTTGGGGAAGTTATGGATAATCCGATCGTATCCATAGCCCATAACGCCTACCTTTACGAAGCCGTATTGATGATGTTCAGTACAAAAACGCGCTACCTCCTAGTCGAAAAAGATGGTCGATACGTAGGTTTTTTGAGTCGGAACCGTATATTAAGTGAGCAGGGCCAATCTCCTTTAGTTTTTATTCAGTCCGTAAGATTAGCGGAAACGATAGATGAATTACGTCAAAAATGGGATTATGTGCCGCAAATTATTAAGCAACTCCTGGGTAGAGGTATCAACGCAGATATTACCAACCAGGTCATTACTACGATTGCGGATGCGATCGCTATTAAGGTTATCGGATGGGTAATTCGCGAGATGGGCGAACCGCCAGCTAAGTTTGTTTTTATGGTGACCGGTAGTGAGGGAAGAAAAGAGCAGACTTTAAAGACCGATCAGGATAATGCAATTATCTATGAAGATAAAGCCAATGAACAACGGGAGATGGTTAGACAATATTTTCTCACGTTTGCCACTAAGGTCTCCGATTATTTGAATGAAATTGGCTTCAGCTATTGTGAAGGAGGATATATGGCAAGCAATCCAGAATGGACACATTCATTATCCCACTGGAAACGCAATTATAAGAAATGGATTGAGGAAAGTGTACCGGAAAATGTCATCAAATTTTCAACATTTTTTGATTGTCGCTTTTTGTATGGAGATAAAAATATTATTGAGGAACTCAAGCAATTTCTAGAGGAAGAACTCCAAAAACCCAATGATCGCTTTTTTGCTTTTACCGCAAAAAACGCTTTGCAATATGAGCCTCCCCTCACCTTCTTTAGAAATATCAAAACGCAAACCATTGGTAAAGCAGAGGTTTTCAATATTAAGAACGCTATGACCCCAATCGTGGATCTGGTTAGGGTGTACGCTCTTCAAAAAAGGATATATCAGGAGAACACGGGGGAACGGCTCAAAAAACTATTGGAGCGTGGCGTTTTCACACCACAGCAATACCATGAACTTTATCAATCCTATTATTATTTAATGGCCATGAGATTAGAAAATCAAGCTAATCAGATCTTGGTCGAGAAGTCTGATCCCAATAACTACGTCCGTATCGATGCTTTAACCAAAATTGAGAAGGCCACTCTAAAAGAGATTTTTAAAACCATTAGCAACTTTCAAATGGGAATAAAAATGCGATTTACGAATAACATATTGGGGTGAGCATAGAAATGTTACATACTAAAAGCCGGCAAAAACGAAAAATCACTTGACTTAGTGTCTAAAATACACTATATTTGTGCTTTCATAATTTAGGTTTATAATTGGTTAGTTAAGGGCTTTCATTCTCCCCGTTTGAAAGCCCTTTTTTATATAAAGAAATAAAAAAAGCCACCTATTTTATCTTAGGAGGCTTTTTTTTAAAGAGGCAGGTGTTAAAGAGACTGTTGTTGTTTTGTCGCTTCTAAGTTAACCCCAATTTCAATATCTCTACTGATACCCCATTCGGCCGGATCCAATTCAGACGCTCCAAACTTAATCCCCCAATCGATGCGATTCACTGTAAATTTAGCATTCACAGCGACCTTATCTTCTTGTACATCAATTTTAGCTGGGAAAGTTACGTTCAACGTACTATCCTGCAAAGTAAGGTTTCCGCTAACCAACTTATTAGCACCGGCAATTGCATTTTCTGTAGCAGGGTCTAAATCGGATACCTGCGTAATGTGAAACGTCGCGGTAGGATATTTTTCAACTTCAAAAAAGTCTGCACTTTTCAAATGATTTTGCAAATCAATCGCCTTTTTGTCCGCTTCGGTTACAGAAGCATTGTCAACTGTAATTGCCTGCATGTCTACCGTGAAGTCGCCTGCGGTTACATTTCCTTCTGTCACCGACAGCTCACCGGATGTTACTGCAATATTGCCCCACCGAGGCGCGAGACCGCCTTTATGTGTCGCTGTCCAGGTAACCTCGGAAATCGTAGTATCTGCAACAAACATCTCACCTTGTTTTTCTGCAACTTCCTGCTTCTCGGAAGTCTGGGTATTCGTAGGATTTCCCCCACAAGATGCAAATAGGATGGCAACACCTACCATCGTCGATAAAAAAATCTTTTTCATAAATATGTTTTTTGTCAAAATAAAACTGCTACCAAAATACCTATCTTTTTTGACGTTCACAACACCTATTACGGCACTCATTTAGCTTCGATCAAAGGTTGTAGCGTTTACCTTTGTCTGGATTAATGTAGAATATTTAGCGATTTTCCTATAATATCTATAGCTTCCTCTATTTCCTCTTTGGAAATAACTAAAGGTGGCGCAAAACGAATTTTATCTTCATGTGTAGGTTTAGCTAGTAGGCCGTTTTTTAACAGTTCCAAACAGAGCGTATGCGCTGCCTGCTTATCGGGATGGTTGATAACGATGGCATTCAGCAATCCCTTTCCTCTTATCTCTTTAATAAACGGGTGCGCAAAAGCGGTCAACGCAGCCCGGAAATAGGCGCCCAGTTCAGCAGCACGATCTGCCAGTTTCTCTTCTTTCAGTAATTCCAAAGAAGCGATAGCGACCGCACAAGCCAACGGATTTCCCCCATACGTGGAGCCATGTTCTCCAGGAGCGATCGTCAACATGATTTCGTCATCAGCAAGTACTGCAGAAATTGGCATAACACCTCCACTTAAAGCTTTTCCCAAAATAAGAATATCCGGACGAACATTTTCGTGGTCACATGCCAACAATTTTCCAGTTCTCGACAGCCCTGTCTGGATCTCATCACCTATAAAGAGTACGTGGTGCTCTTTGCAAAGCATCTTAGCAGCTGCCAGATAGCCGTCATCCGGAACATATACGCCGGCTTCGCCTTGAATGGGTTCAACCAGAAAGCCTACAACATTTTCGTCCTTCAATGCGTCGTGAAGTGCTTGCAGATCGTTATAAGGAATGGTGACATATCCAGGCACAAAAGGACCAAACCCTGCTTTCGCGGAACGATCCGTACTGAAGGAAATAACATTGATGGTACGACCATGAAAGTTATCTTCTATCGTGATAATTTTGGCTTGACCATCTGGCACGCCCTTCACAGAATATCCCCACTTGCGTGCTAATTTTAAAGCGGTTTCCACGGCTTCCACCCCAGTATTCATGGGTAACACTTTATCATACCCGAAGTATTGCGTAATATATTGGGTGTATTCCGCCATCTTATCACTATGAAAAGCTCTCGACGTCAATGTCAGTTTTTTCGCTTGCTCCGTTAAAGCATTGATAATCTTCGGATGGCAATGGCCCTGATTTACGGCAGAATACCCCGAAAGAAAATCAAAATAACGCTTGCCCTCTACATCCCATACGAATGCGCCCAATCCTTTACTGAGCACTACCGGCAAGGGATGATAATTATGAGCTCCAAATTCTTCTTCTACTTGGATATAACCTGCTGTCTTCTTCGGTGTTTTATAGCCCTTGGTCTCCATAACAATGTATTTATTATTTTAGGCTTTAATGTAAACATATTTCTTGGAAAATCGAACCATAGTCACTAAATTCGGTTTTTAAATAATCGAAAAACGATCACTTTATGATGTTATATAATAGAATATCGTTAGTTATGCTGACAATTTTGATGACAACTGTTCTTTCCGAGGGATCTGCACAAGATAAAGATGCTTCCCAAGCTGTTGAAACGGCCACAAAATCACTTATCGAAGCCATGTTAAAACCGAATGAACAGGTGTTAAATAAACTTACATCGGATAAGCTTAGCTATGGACATTCTAGCGGTACTGTAGAAACAAAAAAGCAGTTTGTGCAAACGCTTATTTCTAGAGCTTCCGTCTTTGACGAAATTCAAACTACGGAGCAAACAGTGGCTGTGCAGGGTAACACCGCAATTGTTCGTCACACCTTAAATGCCAAAACAAACGATCCGGGGAAAGGCCCGGCCAACATCCGTTTAGGTATTATGTTAATATGGGTGAAATCGAATGACGGCTGGCAGCTTTTTGGTCGGCAGGCGTTTAAACTTTAAACTGTAGGCAAAATTTTCTCTATTACTGCTGTTGTACGTAACGCACTTTCTCCAGTCGAAGGACAATACCCTTCTCCCCGCAATTCTTTGACGATAGATTCTATTAAAGGCTGTTGGATATGTTGTGGCTTTTTAAAATCAAAAAACTGTGTGCCCGACGGCGTTATCCAGGCTATCGGTGAAAAATCGAAGGTGCTAAAGCGTATCTCTCCATTTGTGCCTGTGATAATGATTTGGTCCTGTTCTGCTTCGCTGATACTTGAAAAAGTCCATGTTCCGTTTCCCAAGACGCCATTGTTGTGCAGCCAACTTGCACACACGCTATCCGATACCTTATAATTTCCCGCGAGATTGTTAGCATATCCCCTCACCTCTGCTATTGGTCCTATAATATAGTCTAATATATCAAGTGTATGAGGCGCCATATCAACAAAATATCCTTCTCCTCCAATTTCTTTTTTAATCCGCCAAGTATGTGTATTGGGGTCTAAGTCGGAAAGATAGGGCGGACGTATCAGTCGGACAGATACAGTCAACAATCTTCCGATCTTCCCCTCATCGATCCATTGCTTAACTTGAAAGAAATAGGGCAATGCTCGGCGATAAAAAGCAACAAACAAGGCAACACCCTTCTGCTTTGCCAGCTCATACATCTCCTTCGCTTCCCTATATGACATGGCCATTGGTTTCTCCACATATACCGCTTTTCCAGCTCGTATCACTTGTAACGCATATTCTTTATGGGTACTTGGAGGTGTTGCAATGTAGACAATGTCGATATTTGGATCGGCCAATAATGTTGTCACGTCTTGATATACTTTTGGAATCCCATGTCGAAGCGCATAATCTTCTACTTTCTCTCTTGTTCGTGCAGTGACAGCCAATAATATAGAATGAGGTGTTTTATAAAAAGCTGGACCACTCTTTACTTCCGTAACATCGCCAACGCCGATCATTCCCCATTTTATAGTTTCCATATTTATTATTCTTTAAACGGCAGCTATTTAAAACCTAAATATAGGAAAAGAATTGGAAGCGAAGCTATAAAAGTGCTATCGGATTTCTTTGTTTTTTAGTCCGACCTTTAATTCCAACGTGGTCACTCTTTCCATCAGTATATTTCTGTGCTTTATTAATTGTCCGTTCGTTTCTTCCAGTTCACGAACTTTGTCTTGTAGGCTTATTAGTCTCTTCAACAGTGCATTCTCTTCCAATAAATCTTGATGATGTAGATCCGATTTGATCTCACGCAATATCGGGGTTTCCCTAGGCATGTCAAACAGCGTTTTGGTTCTTTGACTAGACATGGGTTTTGACGTATTTAGAAGCGGTACTATTTTTTTCACCCAAGCCAACATCGTCCGTTTATCCTTAATGTTATATCGATCCATAGCCTCCTCTAAAAGTAACTCCCCTGACGTAATCGCTTTTACCGCTTCTATTTGTATTTCTTTTTTAGACTTCTTCATTTAAAAATACGGGTAGATTATGACACATTTTATATTCGTAGTCCTACCGAGACTATAATGGAATATATTTTTTTCCTTTATAAGCCCTGGGGTGGCGAAAACAATAGAATATCTAAAAGATGAAATAATTCATCTGTTAATCACTCATTCGAAAAATATAACAAAACTCGTATTTTTATTATATTTGTGTTGGTCATAAGTAGTCTCGGTAGGACTACATTTTTTACCTAACTTCGCGGCACTACTTGTAACAACAATCCACATCCTTATGAAAACATTTGATATAAGATTCTCTGTGGAGAAAAATACGGTCTATCTACAATTACATCTAAAAAAGGGTATTTATAGATTTGACACCCCTTATCAAATCACAGAGAAAGAATGGAATTATGCCGAGCAACGTCCGAAAAACCCTTACACAAAAAACGCAAAGACTATTTATGACGGTTTGAACAGGATCAAAATAAAAATAGCAAATTGGTTGAGAGACGAGAAGGTAAACAAAGTTGATATACAACAAGGCATACAAGATTGCTTGATAGAAGCTTATAAACAGAAGCCCATTATAAAAGGAGATTACCTTGTTCATCAAATCAATGCGTATATAGATAGTCGAAAACATGTTATTGAGCCAAACACATTAAAACGATACTATGTATTCTTACGTCTGGTTCAACGATTTGAGGGCTATGCGATGAAACATTTCAAGATCAAGGAAGTCAACGCTTCCTTTGTAAAACAGTTTTTCCTTTATGGAACGTCCGAAGACTACTCCCCAAGCACGCTTTACCGTACGGTTTCGTTTGTCCAGACAGTGCTCAATTTTCTAGAAAAACGAGGAGTAAGAACTTTCGCGTACGAATTAGAATTACCGAAAATAAAAAAGAAGACACCTTTTGTTACACTGACAGAGGAAGAATTAAACCGTATCAAACATACTTCTATTCCCGCAGAACTGCAACATGCAAGAGATTGGCTCCTCATTAGCTGTTATACAGGCCAACGTATATCTGATTTTATGAATTTTCGATCGGATATGTTACGAACAATTAAAGGCAAAAATTGTCTCACATTCCAACAACAAAAAACAGGAAAAGATATTTTATTGCCCCTCCATCCAGAAGTGCTCCATATTATAAAAAAATATCAGAACAAATTCCCTCCAAAGCTGTCGGAACAACTATACAATAGACAAATTAAGGAAATTGCCAAATTTGCCGATATACATGCCTTGGTATACTATAATAAACGATCGGGTCATCGTAGCAAAGCACTCCAAATACCAAAATGGCAAGCCATATCCAGCCATATAGGTCGACGCAGTTTTGCATCCAATTTCTATGGAAAGATACCTACTGCATTATTAATGGAGGCTACAGGCCATGGTTCAGAAAGCATGTTCCATAATTATATCAACCAGATGGATATACAGCGGACTATAACGTTAGCTAAGTATTTTGACCATGCTTATGAGCATTCCCCTATTAATGAAAAAGCGGACGAATAGTAACGTCCGCTTTTTCATACCACGAGGGCAAGTTTGCCCAAAAACATACTTTTTTCCATCCACTCATGTGCTGCCGCAGCATCTTCCAGTGGAAATACTTTAAATAGCTGAGGCTGAAAAGACTTTCCAATCAGCGGCCAAACATGACGATATATGTCCCGTGTCAAAGGTATTTTAAAAGATAGATCTCTAGCACGGAGTGTACTTCCCGTTATTAAAATACGTTTTTGCATCAATGTTAAAATATTAAGTTCTACCTGATGTCCTTTCATCGCATTAATATACACCAAGCGACTATCGGTGCTCAACACATCGATATTCTTCTTGAAATATTCGCCCCCGATGCTGTCTAACACAACATCTACTTTCTCATCATATAAAACCTCACAAAAATCATTTGTTTTATAGTTGACGACTTTGTCAGCCCCTAATTGTCGACAGTAGGCCTCTTTTTCTGTCGTACTAACGGTTGTCAGCACCCTTGCCCCAAAAGCTTTTGCGAGCTGAATAGCCGTGCTTCCGATGCCTCCTGCCCCACCATGAATCAAAATAGTTTCTCCTTCTTGCAAAGCTCCCCGTCGAAATACGTTATCCCAGACTGTATATACCGTTTCTGGTAAAACGGCAGCCTGTACAAAGCTTATTCCTCCAGGTATAGGAAGACACATATCCTGATGAGCCGCTACATATTCTGCATAACCACCCCCTGCCACGAGACAACATACAGGCTCTCCTATTTTCCATTCTGTTACAGCCTTACCTATTTCGACAATAACGCCAGCCACCTCCAATCCTGGAACGTCTTTCACCACTCCGGCGGGAGCGGGATAACTCCCTTTACGCTGAAAAATATCTGGGCGGTTTATTCCGGCAGCTTTGATCTGTATCAGCACCTCATACTCCGCTATTGCCGGTATAATGCGTTCTTCCACCTGTAGAACATCCGGACCACCCGCTTTTGTAATGACAATTGCTCGCATTTTATTTTTTATTTTTTGGATATTTCTGCAAACGTAGGTTTAACGTGACCATAAAATAACGTCCAAGCCGATTGTTTCTTGCCTCATAAACATCATTACCTATATATTCACTATAGGTACCCATATTTTTATTTTGATCTAATAAATCAAACCCCTGTAGACGTAACAACGCACGCTTATTATGCAAAAAAGAAAACTCTAAATAAGCGTTGATGATCGTCGGATTAATATTCATAAAACTACTGGCGTAACCAGAATTAAAGCGTTGCGACATCTCAGCACCTAATGTGATATGGTCTCCTAGATAGCCTTTTGTGGCGACACTTGCCAATAAACTTTGGCCCGTAATTTTCGTGGGATAGGGCCATGTATAGCTCGCTTTATTTAAAAGATAGTTTGCGTTAAACATGGATTCAAAATAATCGCTCCATGTGTAACGTAGTTGGGCCGATTGGGAATATATGAATTGTTGCGTAGTATTTCGTTGATCATTCACGTAAGATAGATTGTTATAATAGTCTGTGTTTCCACTAATATCCAATTGTACGTTCTCATTAAATAACGGTGTATTGAAGAGATAATACCATTTAATATCATAATAGCCATCCGTATTTTTAAATGTCGTTTCTTGGATTGTAGATCCTGAAACTGCATTTTTATCAGATACAATTTTATTAGCCACATAGTTATATGCAAAATTAGTTTCCAGGTATTGTCCTTTCGATGTCACAAATTTCCGAAGTGTAGTACTAATTCGGTTCGAAAATTCTGCCTTTAGCTCCGGGTTTCCAACAATAATATTTTGGGAATTACTATTATCCCTTACCGGGATAATATGCAAAAGATTAGGTTGGTTGTTTTTGCCCATGTAATCAACACTCCAATCAGTTTCTTCATTCAATCGCCATTTAAAACCTGCTGTGGGTACCAAATTAACATTTTCATACGTGTATTGCATATCTTCCCTCGGGAGGAAGCCCGTCAATCTAACAGGCTGTACCCCAAACCCAATATTGGCTTTAAAAGCTTTATTTGGGGTATATTGGTAATTCAGCCCCATACGACTGTTTCGAAAGCGATAATTGTAATTCACGCCCAATGAATCAACATAGAAAAAATAACCGAGTTCCTCGGACTTCAGTTTATCTTCTACTATTCTTTGCGTAGTCATATCGGTTAGCTCATAATTGTATGAAAATTCCAGCGTGCTGCGTTCTGAAAAAGGCTCTACAAAAGACATAGCAGCCCTGATGCCATCTGTTCCATTGCGCTGTTGAATAAAATACCGCTGCTCATATAGACTTTGTATAGGATCTACGGGCATTGAATCTACAGATATGTAACGATCAAATACATCTTCCAGTTTACGCTGACTATTGAAGTTAAGGGAAACATTTCCTAACAATTTTCTGCCGGGTTTCTGGAATGCTTTAGCATATTGGATGTTTACATCCAAGTTAGGGTTCTTTTGATAAGAAGAATCTTGGTAAGTTCCTCGATTGGTTACTCTATTGTTGTTAACATGTCGCTTGCGGTTATTCCAAACGTACACCCTACTGTAGGAAAACACCGGTTTTATCTCGAGCACATCATGATTTTTGAACCGATGTTTAAGTTCCGCCGTGAATCTATGAAAATTATCGTCGTTTGTTACATCATATTTTTCCTCGTTGGAGATCCGGTTTCTGAAATAATCCGACTGTAGAATCGAATTTCCTTCGGTGAAATTTTTCTTCCGCGTAAAGCTATAGCTAGCATTGAACTGTGTTTGGTCCGCTAGATTGTCAGAAAAACTAAACCCCAATGATTTTATATTATTCAGACCGTCTGTGGGATCAGCAAAATCATTAATGTCCAAAAGCGACTTTTCTCGTTCGCCCACCCCTGTCGGTGAACCAAAAGAAAATAAACTCGTATTAGTGTTGTTCATAGAACCTACCACTGAGAACTCCTGACCGTCATTAAAACGATTAAGCCCCGCGCTACCGATATACCGCTCTCTGGTGCCTCCCCCAGCGGTCAATTGCCCAAAAGAAATACGTTTGCTATCCTCCTTTAGAACGATATTCAGAATTTTCTCAGGTTCTTCTGTCGTGAAACTCCTATCTGTTATGTACGCATCACGATGGTTTAATATCTGTATGCTTTTAATAAAATCAGCGGGTAAATTCCGCGTGGCCGTCAACACATCACCTCCAAAGAACTTTCTGCCGTCTACCTGCACGGATGAAATCGGCTTTCCCTGCGCATACACCGTACCATCACGAGAAACCTGGATGCCCGGCAGCTGCTTCAAAGCCTCTTCCAAAAGTGAGTTCGCTCGAAAAGTAAAAGCATCCATATTATATTGAATGGTATCACCAGCATAAACTACAGGAATAGTTTTTACTACATATACACCTTCTAGCAAGGAACTTTGCGACCGCAGCACCACATTGGGCATGACGATAAAACTGGATGACTTTGGAGAGGACAATGCCCTATTGACACTCTGATAGCCCAACATACTGTAAAAAACCCGAATATCCGTCCCTTTTACGTCTTTAAAACGGTAATACCCTGCATTCGAACTTATCGCCGTAATCGTGTCGCTCGTACTCGTCAGTCGTATCGTCACACCCTTTAATCTCGTTCCTATACTATCTACCACAAACCCCTGAATCTGTCGCGGCTCCGTCTGAGCTTTTGCTCCAACCGAACCCAGTCCCATAAAAAAGAGCGTTGCAATCATACATATAAGATACCGGTGCTGTTCCACAAAAACTAACGTTTACGCAATTTCGTCAATATACAAAAAAATGAAATTCAATAAAAGAAAAGCGGGCCATCTCCTTTAGAAATGACCCGCTTACTTCATTTTTTTCGGAATTACTCTCCGTCAAATGTTACCTTCACCAGATGTTTATCAATTTCCCAGCGGCCTGTTCCCTCTTCACCGATCACATCAAACAATTCTAATATACGACGAGCAACATATTCTTCTTCCACTTGTTCTTCTAAAAACCATTGTAAGAAATTGAACGTTACATAGTCTTTCGCTTTCATACATCTGTCTGCGATATTATTAAATTGTTCGGTAACGTGCATTTCCTGTTCCAATGTTTGTTCAAATACACCACGGAAAGATTCGAAGTCAACAGGTATGTTCGTGATCTCCGGAGAAACAGCGCGTCCTCCACGGTTATTTATATAATTAAACAACTTTAACATGTGCTCACGTTCTTCGTCCGCTTGTTTGGCAAAAAACGTCGCCGAATTATCCAGCCCCTGATCATCGCACCACGACGACATAGCCAAATAAAGCGCTGACGCATGTGCTTCTACTTTTACCTGTGCATTCAATATATTTTCTATTTCTTCCGATAATGAAGATTTCAATTTCAGTAG
Organism: Sphingobacterium arenae; assembly: GCF_014692505.1. Lineage (GTDB taxonomy): Bacteria > Bacteroidota > Bacteroidia > Sphingobacteriales > Sphingobacteriaceae > Sphingobacterium > Sphingobacterium arenae. Next base: position 45,824 of record NZ_JACNYK010000004.1, read on the forward strand.
ATCTTTCATATTTATTTTATTTTACTCTTATACCTTAATAAATAACAATGTATTCCCCACATTGTTTATACAAAGGTAGACCAATAAAGACAAAAAACAGGCAAAAAAATACAATACGAATTCAGTCTAAATTACAGCTCATTAGACTTAACTTATTTAGAGTCAGTACAATTAAAAGGGTTAGATAATGAGCAATGCGTCCTTACGAAGAATTCTTTTTATTTCGCTATTCAGCTCTATCATAAACTTCGCACCAGCTAAAATATCCTTTAAACTTAGAATGTCCTGAACGGAAAGAATAAAACACCTTTCAGTACGGTGTGGCATTATCATTTCAAAATCTGCAGCACGAGAGGTGTCGGCCAACATACGAGCAATATCCATAGCATCTATACGTTTCTTAAAAAGAAAAAAATCTGAAATTTTAAATGCAGTAGTCGTTTGTTGAAACTCTAACCAGTAACAGTTTTTACGACTACATTGATACACGGCTCCATGTGCCGTCTTAAATACTTCTTCTACTTGTGCTAATGGACAAATCATCGTTTTCAAATTCGCTGAGCAAATATATATCTTATTCAGATTCAATCCAAATAAATTACAAGAAAGTATATAAAAAAAGCTGATCTCTCGATCAGCCTTCTCTTTTTGTTCTTATTTTTCTAAATTTCCTCTTCTGGATTACTCAACAGCTCTTTGTGATTACTTACTGCCGTTCTGGTTTTTGTTTTATGTTTATTGATCTGTCGTCGTAGCGATTCTACAGCAAGATCGGTTGCTTCTTCGAAACTTTTCGCCTGTGCTTTGGCAAATAATTGATTACCTGGTATGTTCATTTTCAATTCCACCACTTTGTTGGCCTCGTCGTCTACATTTTCTAGACGGAGATAACATACGCTTTCGATGATGTTGTCCAAAAACTGTTCAAGTTTAGCTGTTTTCCTTTTGATAAACTCAACTAATTTTTGATCAGCATCAAACTTGATTGATTGCACAGTAATGTTCATTTTTCCTCCTTTTTTTTAAGCCTTTGGATGGGCTTGTTTATAAATAGATTTCAATCTTTCTACAGAGTTGTGCGTATAAACTTGTGTTGCCGCTAAACCAGCATGACCTAGTAATTCCTTAATTGCATTCAAATCCGCTCCATTATTCAAAAGTGTGGTGGCAAAAGTGTGTCGCAACACATGCGGACTTTTTTTCTCTTGGGAAGTAATCTGACTCAAATACTGTCGCACCGTCCGATAAATCAATGAGCGATAGGCTTGCTTCCCTTCTTTGGTAACGATTAAATAGGTTGATTTGTTTTTAAAATCCTGCGCATATTTCAACATCAAATAACGACGGATTTCTTCCAATAATGTCCGGTGTACAGGTACCAGTCTTTCTTTGCCCCGCTTGCCCAATACGCGTATCCTCCTGTTATAGGTATCAATATCGCGTTCTTGAATTGCCAGAAGCTCCGCGAGCCGAATCCCTGTCCCGAATAATATTTCTAAAATCACAAAGTCGCGTACTTCCTCAAAACTTTCCGGATTCGTCGCGCCCCTATCCAATAAGTCTACCATTTTATCCTGCTCGACCACCACAGGCAATTTTCGGGGCGTTTTTAGTGCTTGGACCAGCTGCATAGGGCTTGAAGTAATAACACCCTCTCTTAGTAGAAACTTATAAAAAGAACGTAAAGACGATATAGAGCGGTTAATACTCGAGGCTTGCCTACCATTCTCCTTCATTAAAGCTAGATAATGTCGGACAACGCGATAGTCTACCTCCTCGAAAGCGATTTCTTCAGCTGATAAAAATTCTAAGAAACGGTCTATTTCCAACGCATAGGCCAAAATGGTATGAGTAGAATAACGTTTCTCAAACTCCAAAAAACTTAAAAATCGTTGTTTATTCATTATCTACATCGTTCTCCTATAAATATAGCAAAAAGAGTAGTATGAAAAAATTAATTGGAAAATTTCCGCAAAAAGATGGCATTAAAAAAACTTAGCCGACGGTCTCCGTCGGCTAAGTTTAAAAGAACCCGTTAATTAGATTCTTATAATTTTGAATTTACATCAACAGCGTTCAACTCGTTAAAGGCTTGTTTTAATCGTTCTACAAACGTCTCCTCCCCTTTACGTAACCACACGCGAGGATCGTAGTATTTTTTATTTGGTGAATCCGTACCTTCGGGATTACCGATCTGGGCTTGCAGATAATCCCTGTTCGCAGCTTCGTAAGCACGAACACCATCCCAAAAAGCCCATTGCATGTCTGTATCGATATTCATCTTGATAGCGCCATATGAAATCGCTTCTGCGATTTCTTCCGGTGAAGAACCTGAACCGCCGTGGAAAACAAAGTTTACCGGTTTCTCTGCAGAAATGTTAAACTTATCGCGGATATAGGTTTGTGAGTTATGCAATATAACAGGTTGCAACTTCACATTTCCTGGTTTATATACACCATGGACATTTCCAAATGCCGCAGCAACTGTAAATTTATCGGAAACTTTAGACAGTTCTTCATAAGCATAGGCTACTTCTTCAGGCTGCGTATACAACTTCGAGCTGTCCACATCAGTATTATCTACACCATCTTCCTCGCCACCTGTAACACCCAGTTCGATTTCGACCGTCATACCAAGTGGTTTCATACGTTCTAAATATTTTCTGGAAATCTCAATATTTTCTTCAATTGATTCTTCCGATAGATCTAGCATGTGGGAAGAGAACAACGGTTTGCCATGCTGCGCAAAGAATTTTTCGCCAGCGTCCAAAAGACCATCAATCCAAGGCAATAATTTTTTAGCAGCGTGGTCAGTATGCAATATAACAGCTACACCATAATGCTCCGCAAGCAGGTGAACATGCTGAGCGGCTGATACGGCTCCCAAAATACAGGCTTTTAGCCCATCATTGTTCAAGGATTTGCCGGCATAAAACTGCGCACCGCCATTAGATAACTGAATAATGACAGGCGAATTTACCGCTTTTGCTGTTTCCATAACTGCATTGATCGAATTTGTTCCAATCACATTGACTGCAGGTAAAGCAAATTTATGTTTTTTGGCAATCTCAAAAAGCTCCTGCACCTGATCGCCAGTTAAAACACCCTTAAAATCTTTTAGGCTCATATTTTTTCTATTATTTTGTGTTATTTGAGACTAAAGGTATGGAGTTTTTTCATACCACGCAACACTTAGTGTTAAAAATACACACCAAAAGATTACACATAGAAAAATAGAGACTAGAATTGCGGAAATTCAAAAGTATCAAATATCCATAATGAGTTCCTGAAAGAGACAAGAATTGATCCCGATGAATTCAGGTGGTGAATTAGCGGAAGAACATGTGCTTGGTAACCTATTTGTTCTTCTATTTTCCTGTTATGCTAGAAGGGTATCATTTCAAAAAGAAGCCCTATAAAGGAAATAAAGAGAACGATGATTTCAAAAAGAACACCGCTAATTTTTAATAATATTGATATCTTTATCAGATTATACAACATAAACGATATCACGAATGGGACTACGGGTATACGGAATTAAGAATTGCAACACGGTAAAAAAAGCTTTGACTTGGCTGGAAGAAAACAACCTTCCTTACACTTTTCATGATTATAAAAAAGAACCTGCTACATTACAGCAACTCAAAGCGTGGGAAAAGAAAGTCCCTTGGGAATCCTTAGTAAATAAAAAAGGAACGACGTGGCGAAAGCTTAGCCCAGCGGAACAGGCAGAAGTAATAGATACTGAATCGGCAAATAAGGTTCTTTTAAGCAATAACAGCATGATTAAAAGACCTTTAATTGAATCAACTAAAGGTATTATACTGGGTTTCGATGAAAACGAATATCAGGCTAAACTAAAATAATACGAATGATTAAGAACTTAATTTGTACTTCGCTTAGCGTGGTGTGGCTTGCCTTAAGTTCAGGGAATGCGCAAACCAACAGTGTATACAATTATACAGAAGCTTTCGATCCCATTTTTTATACACAGAACGGTTCTCCATACCGTTCCGCTAGCGGGAAACCAGGACATGCTTACTGGCAAAACCGAGCTGATTACAAGATCAGCGTATCTCTAGATGAACGGACCAATAACGTTTCGGGACATTTAACCATTCTTTATACCAATAACAGTCCAGATGATCTACAACACATCTGGTTTCAATTGGATCAAAATCTATTCCGTGAAGATTCCCGCGGGCAGGCCACTATTCCCTTACAAGATAGTCGCTATGGTTCGGCCGAATCGGGCTTCAATGGCGGCTTTCAGTTAGCAAATCTTCGATTTTCAGACGGATCAAAAGCGTCGTACGACGTAATCGATACGCGGATGCGGCTGGAATTACCTCAAGCGTTAAAAGCTGGGGGTAATTCTATTAGCTTAGAAATCGAATTTTCATATATAGTGCCGGAATATGGAGCAGACAGAACAGGTATATTGGATACCAAGAATGGAAAGATATATACGATTGCACAGTGGTACCCTCGGGTATGCGTTTATGATGACATATTAGGATGGAATACAGATCCTTATACGGGACCAGGTGAATTTTATCTAGAGTTTGGTGATTTTCATGTGGAGATCGATGCTCCCGCAGATCATATCGTTGTTGCCGGCGGGGAACTTCTCAACCCAAACGAGGTTTGGACCTCTGAACAACTTGGACGTTATAAACGAGCATCCGAAAGTGAAAAAACTGTGCTGATTCGATCGGCCAAAGAAGTGACTGACCCAGCCTCACGTCCGAACAAAAAGCGTCTCACTTGGAAATATAAATTGGATAACGCCCATGATTTCGCTTGGGCCTCTTCTAAAGCTTTTATTGTGGATGGTGCAAAAATCAACAATCCAAGTGGAAAAAGTGCTCTAGCGCTCTCCGCTTATCCAGCAGAAAGCAACGGTGGGAATGCCTGGGAGCGTTCTACGGAATATACAAAGGCGTCGATCGAGCACTATAGTAAAAAATGGCTTGAATACCCCTACCCTGTAGCTATTAATGTGGCATCGAATGTTGGTGGCATGGAATACCCTGCGATTTCTTTTTGTGGTGCCACAGCGAAAGCTGGCAACTTATGGGGCGTAACCGACCACGAATTTGGACACAATTGGTTTCCCATGATTGTCGGAAGCAACGAGCGGCTTCACGCCTGGATGGATGAAGGTTTTAATACGTTTATCAACGGATTGTCCACAGAGGAGTTTAATAAAGGAGAATATCATAAAAAATTTGGAAACCGGAATAGTATGGCACCGGCGTTTTCACGATCTGATTTGGAACCGATTATGTCCTCACCACAGAATATGAAAGAAAAAAACATCGGAATTCTTGCCTATTACAAACCGGCTTATGGTCTTCGTTTGTTGCGTGATGAAATTATCGGTGCCGCGCGTTTTGATAACGCTTTTCGAAAGTATATAGCGTACTGGGCCTATAAACACCCCACACCTGATGATTTTTTCCGTACCATAGAAAATGAAACCGGTGAAAATCTAAGTTGGTTTTGGCGCGGATGGTTTAAAAATAACTGGGCATTAGACCAAGCGATCCGTTCGGTCGAATATGAGGCTTTAGATCCAAAAAACGGGGCTATCATCACAATCGACAACCTCCAAAAGTTGGCTATGCCTGTCGTTATCGAAGTGACAACAGCATCTGGACAAAAGCTAAGAAAAAAGCTTCCCGTGGAAATATGGCAACGTAATACGTCGTGGCGCTTCAAAATTAACACGACCGAAAAACTAACGAAGGTTGTCATCGATCCGGACAATGTTTACCCCGATATGGATCCATATAATAACGTATGGCCCCGTAATTAAATAAATATGAGCATGAATAAAAACATACTATATCGCGCGCACTTCCTTTTATTGTTTCTTTCGGGGATTGGCCTGAGCCTTTCAATGAAAGCACAAGAAATTAAGGGTATCGTATATGAATTGGAAAGCAGCCAGCAACTACCAAATGTGGTCGTCAAGAACCTTCGGACGGGTAAGGCCACACAGACGGATGTCGAGGGAAATTTTAGGATAAGTGGGGCCATCAACGATTTACTTACTTTTACCCAACCCGGATATGAGGTGGACACCGCTTTTGTCTACCAAGAAGGGGTACAGCGCGTCTATCTAATTCGCGACAGCAAAACGATTGCAATTGATGAGGTCGTCGTAAGCCGCCTTACCGACAGTCGTTTGGCATACGAAATAGAAAAAGCCAAAAGTGCAGGACAGGTTACCGAAGTATCCCAAAATCGTGGCGGCATACGCCTTTCTCTTTCCCGTTTATTCGGAGGGCAAAGTAAGATGGCTCGTAAGAACCTTGATCTCCTATTGGAAGAGCAGAATAACCGAAAAATAGACCGGCTTTTTACACCCCAGATGATCCGGGCAATCGTACCACTTACAGAAACCGATATGGCCCTTTTTAGGGAGCAATTTCGCCCACCGCTGGATTTTATCGAAACAGCATCGCCCGAAGACGTACGAGCGTATATTCTCGACTCCTATGGTAAATTTAAATCGGCAAAATAAAACTTTCTGAGACTATAAAAATAACATCATGCTATATAAAAAGTCTATACCACAAATTATCCAAGAAGCGAGAGAAAGTGGAAAGCATACACTAAAACGGACACTTACTAGTAGCGGATTGGTCTCTTTAGGGGTAGGAGCTATTATCGGAGCAGGCCTTTTTTCCCTTACGGGGATTGCGGCAGCAGAAAATGCAGGCCCTGCCGTTATTCTCTCTTTCATCATAGCGGCGTTAGCATGTTCTTTTGCCGGGCTTTGTTATGCTGAATTTGCTTCTATGATTCCCGTAGCAGGTAGTGCGTACACCTATTCTTACGCGACCATGGGTGAATTTATGGCTTGGATTATCGGTTGGGATCTGGTTTTAGAATATGCCCTAGCCAGTGCCACAGTGGCTGTTAGTTGGTCGCAGTACTTCAATGAGCTTTTGATGACTTTCGGGCTATCTATCTCCCCGGAATTCTTAAGAGGTCCTTGGGAAGGCGGATATGTCAATATTCCCGCTATTACCATCGTTTGTCTTTTATCTTTATTACTCATCCGAGGCACAAAGGAATCATCGACGGTTAACAATCTACTGGTTATTTTAAAGGTTGGCGTGGTTTTGATATTTATTGTTTTGGGGTGGAGCTTTATCGATTCGTCAAATCACGTTCCCTTTGTCCCCACAAATGAAGGGGAAGAAATGGTGAAAAATGGTGATATGAGTTTATGGTCTTTTCTACACAGTGAGCATTTCGGAGAGTTTGGGATTAGTGGTATCCTGAGAGCTGCCGGCGTCTTATTTTTTGCTTTCATCGGGTTTGATGCCGTGAGTACAGCAGCGCAGGAAGCTAAAAATCCTAAACGTGGTATGCCAATCGGGATTATCGGATCACTCATTATCTGTACACTTCTATATGTCCTTTTCTCTTATGTGATGACCGGTTTAGAAAACTACAAATCTTTTGAGGGGGATGCCAAGCCCGTAGCCACAGCATTTGCAAATACAGGCTATACATTCCTCAATACGGCGCTTATCGTCACAATCATCGCCGGTTATACTTCCGTTATCCTAGTAATGCTACTGGGACAAAGCCGCGTGTTTTATTCCATGAGCAAAGACGGATTGCTGCCCAAAATATTCTCCGACCTTTCTAAAAACCAAACACCCTGGAAAACGAACCTCATATTCATGGTATTCGTATCTCTTTTTGCCGGCTTTGTACCCATTTCCGATTTGGGGCACATGGTTAGTATCGGTACACTATTTGCCTTTACGTTGGTTTGCATTGGGGTGTTGGTACTTCGGAAAACAAATCCTGAAATCGAAAGACCATTCCGAACGCCATTGGTTCCGCTGGTACCCATACTAGGTATTATTGTCTGTTTGATTTTGATGGCGTCTTTACCGATAGAAAGCTGGGAACGTTTAGCAATTTGGTTAATTATCGGCATTGCAATTTATTGGTTCTATAGCAGAAAGCACAGTAGAGTAAGGCAATCTCATCGTAAATTATAACGATATAGCGCTATGAAATACGGATTGTTAACGGTTCTTTTATTTTCGATAACATCGATTAGTTATGCACAAAAAAATGACACTAAATTGGAGCATATACTACAGAACGAAATCAAAGCTTTCCAAGGGGATGTGGGGATATTCGTACAGCACTTCAAGAAAAACAGAACGGTAAGCATACAGGCGGATACCATCTTCCCTACCGCTAGTTTAGTGAAGGTACCTATTCTTGTTGGAGTTTTCAACAAAATAAATCTCGGGAAACTAAAGCTAAATACCCCTTATATCTATGACGCCAAACGTGTTTACGGCGGTTCAGGACTGATGCAGTTTTATAAAGATAGTACGCAGACGAACCTATCCACAATGATTTCTTTAATGCTGACCTATAGCGACAACGTAACTTCGATCTGGTGTCAGGAACTTGCCGGGGGCGGCAAGGAAATCAATCAACTGATGGATAGTCTAGATCTTCCAAATACTAAAGTCAATTCGCGTACGGAGGGCCGTCAACAGATTTGGGAGCAGTACGGCTGGGGACAAACTACACCACGCGAAATTGCCCAGTTAATGACGTTAATAAGACAGGGCAAAGTCATTACTCCTCGCCTTTCCGACAAAATGTATCGCTACTTAAAAAACCAATATTATAACGGTGAAGCCCTATCCCAGCTTCCGGCTCATATCGCAACAGCCTCCAAAACCGGTGCATTAAACCAAACGCGTAACGAAGTGGTATTTGTGCATGCTCCTTCGGGTGATTTTGTTTTTACTGTTTTAACAAAAAACAATAAAGATCAACGTTGGGTTGTTGATAATGAAGCGGAAGTCTTAATCAGAAAAATAACACGTATATTATGGAATTACTTCGAGCCGAACGGAAAGTTTAAAGCATACGATCCCGTACTTTAGCTATCTTTGATAACGAAAGAAGCCGTCTTTTGGCAGGCCCCAAAAAGTTAGACAGCTTCTTTTTTATTTTGTACTTTTTCCTTTGGATGTTTTTTTGGTCTTTTCTTTCCGTATGATCCCGCAATAATTTTTCCTCTTCGTGTTTTTTTATCTCCTTTACCCATAGTTTTTTGTATTTAAGTATTACAATTATAGATTGCTTGGAAGCAATTTACCAATTACCGTGCTTAAATCCAAAAACCTACCGGGATTTCTCCGATCTTTAACCTCTACTATAGTTAGGGGCTTCTTTCGTGATCGAAATATTATGTGGATGAGATTCTCTTAGCCCCGCACCAGTAATCCGAACAAATTGCGCTTCTTTCAATTTCTCGATACTACCTGCACCGCAGTACCCCATAGACGCCCTTAACCCACCTATATATTGATATACCACTTCCGCAAGTGTTCCTTTATAGGGAACACGCCCCACAATACCTTCTGGTACTAGTTTTTTAATATCCTCTTCGACGTCCTGAAAATAACGGTCTTTAGAACCTTTCTCCATAGCCTCTACCGATCCCATGCCGCGATACGACTTAAACTTACGCCCTTCGTAGATAATTGTTTCGCCGGGAGCTTCTTCTACCCCAGCAAATAATGATCCTGCCATAATAGTATCGGCCCCAGCGGCAATAGCTTTCGCAATGTCTCCTGTTTGTTTAATCCCTCCATCGGCAATTAATGGAACACCTGTACCTTTTAAGGCTTTGGCCACTTCATACACTGCATATAGCTGGGGAACTCCAACACCGGCAATAATACGCGTTGTACAGATAGAGCCAGGACCGATTCCAACTTTTACAGCATCTGCCCCTGCTTCGGCCAGGGCTTTTGCCGCTGCACCAGTTGCAATATTTCCTACAATAACCTGTAGTTCCGGAAAAGCTCCTTTAACTTCTTTTAGTTTTTCAATCACTCCTTTTGAGTGGCCATGCGCTGTATCGATAGTCACCACGTCCACGCCTGCTTTTACTAAGGCAGTAACACGTTCTAACGTATCGACCGTTACACCCACTGCCGCACCAACCATTAAACGACCATGACTATCTTTAGCCGCATTTGGATAATGTCTATATTTCTGAATATCTTTAAAGGTGATAAGACCTTTTAAGTTTCCCTCCGTGTCTACCACAGGCAACTTCTCTATTTTGTGATTCTGTAGAATTTCCTCCGCGCGAATCAGATCCGTTCCCTCAGGCGCCACTACTAAGTTCGTTTTTGTCATTAATTCGTTAATCGGCTTCGTCATATCTTTCTGAAAGCGTAGATCACGATTGGTAACAATACCGACAAGTTTTCTTTGGTTATTGACAATTGGAATACCCCCTATCTTATGCTCTTTCATTATTTTAAAAGCATCCCCCACAGTCGATCCTTCCAACAATGTTACCGGATCTTGTATCATTCCGCTCTCCGAGCGTTTTACTTTACGCACTTCTGCAGCTTGTTCGTCTATAGACATGTTTTTATGCAACATTCCTATACCCCCCGCCTGTGCGATAGCAATAGCTAAATCAGCTTCTGTTACCGTATCCATTGCGGCAGACACGAGCGGAATATTTAGACGGATCTTTTTTGTAAGCTGCGTGCTCGTATCGACGTCACGAGGCAAAATTTCTGAGTAGGCAGGGATCAATAAAACATCGTCGTATGTAAGACCTTCTGCTACAAATTTTTGTGGATCTAATTGCATATGGCAAATATCTTTGGAGTTTCTATTTGCCAGGCAAAATTACGTTTTTTTTCGATATTATCAAAAAAAACAACTTTTTTATACGAGTGATATTTCCTTTTTACAATGGGCTTACACTTCATTAGATTAAATTTGAATCACTACCATTTTTGTATTTTGGCAAACTATTTGCACTAGTGTAAGTCTAAAAAAAACCTCTTATCGGTAATCGGTAAGTTTTTGAAATTATATTTAGTAGAAGAGTTATCATGAAAAAAGTATTTCTATCCTTATTAGCAGCCTCCTTCGTCGCTGTAGGCATACAAGAAGCGAACGCGCAAGCCCGCTATCGAACCGCCCTAGGTTTAGGTATTGATGTGGGTGACGGACCGACATTAGTGGGCCCACAGATAAAGCATTTTTTTGACGGTGCAAATGCCGGAAACGCCCAAGTATTATTCGGAGATGATGTAACAGTTTTAGGAGTCGATTACTCTCACAACCAAGCTATTGCCGGAACCAACGGGTTGAATTGGTACGTAGGTGTGGGACCGCAACTTGCCTTTATCGATGGTGGACGCTGGTGGTATGACGATCGGGATGGCGATCGCACATATTTCGCCTTACGCCCCGCAGCCGGTTTGGAGTTTAAAATCCCGTCTGCACCATTAGCTTTCCATTTCGATTGGAAACCGTGGTGGAATCTTACCCATAACAGCAATTTTGAGCCGGCACGCTTTACATTAGGATTTAAATTCACGCTCAAATAGGTTACGACGCGTAAAAAAGTAGCATATCGGTATACGAACTTTAGTATACCGATATTTTTTTAAAAGCCGAACAAATACTACCTTTGCACTAGATTATATGATTAAGCTAGAGCAAGTCAGCAAGATATTCTACAAGCAAAAAAGGGAGATTCAGGCCCTCCAAAACATTACGCTCCACATTAATAAAGGGGATATCTTCGGTATTATCGGTTATTCCGGTTCCGGAAAGAGCACGCTTGTGCGTACTATTAATCTATTGGAACGCCCCACCTCCGGGAACATATACCTTTCCGGTCAGAATATTGTATCGTTTTCAGATAGAGAGTTAATTCCACTTCGTCGGAAGATAGGAATGATTTTCCAACACTTCAACCTACTTTCTTCCCGTACCGTTTTTAACAATATTGCTTTTCCATTGGAGTTAACAGGAATGGCTAAAGCAGAAATAAACAAGAAAGTAGACAACCTTCTTCGTATGGTAGATTTATCGGAAAAACGAGATGAATATCCGGCTGCGCTATCCGGCGGACAAAAACAGCGCGTAGCGATTGCGAGAGCGTTAGCCTCGGATCCAGAAATTTTGCTCTGTGACGAAGCAACCAGTGCATTAGATCCGCAAACAACCCGGGCCATCCTCTCGCTTCTGAAGCGTATCAACCGAGAAATGGGGATCACTATTGTCTTGATTACCCACCAAATGGAAGTAATACGAGCGATATGTAACCAAGTGGCCGTTATGTCTCAAGGTCAAGTCGTTGAACAGAATGACGTAAATGAACTATTTAAATCACCAAAATCATATATCACGCGAGAATTACTGAATCCAGCGTGGATCATTGATTAAACAACAGTTATGTCAGAAGCAACATTTTGGTTATTAGCCAAGGGTACTTGGGAAACGATCGCGATGACGTTTGCTGCAGGTTTTTTCAGCTTTATACTTGGGCTTCCTTTAGGCATATTATTATTCTTAACACGCGAACGGCAATTACTTGCAAACAGGCCGCTTAACAGTACGATTGCTTTTTTTGTAAACATTTTCCGTTCCATCCCCTTCATCATACTCATCGTTTGGATGATTCCATTCACACGGACCTTAGTGGGTACATCAATCGGTATGAACGCCGCCATCGTACCGTTAAGTATCGGTGCCGCACCGTTTGTTGCGCGGTTGGTGGAAAACTGTTTACTAGAAATCCCATTCGGGATTATCGAAGCAGCACGCTCCATGGGTGCCACGACGACGCAAATTGTGCGCAAGGTACTTATTCCTGAAGCCCTTCCCGCTTTAATAAACAGTGCTTCTCTTACCCTTATCACCCTCGTGGGATATTCTGCCATGGGAGGTGCTGTCGGTGCAGGAGGCTTAGGACACATCGGGTATCAATATGGCTATGTAGGTTATGACGCGTTAATTATGAATGTGGTGCTGGTTTTATTGATTGCCATTGTGTTTGGCATACAATTTATCGGCGATCGGTTATCAAAATATGTGGAGCATAGGAAGTAGGCGTTATAAAATTAAATGATAAGTTATAAATATATGTGTAATACGATTAGATCTTTACTTAGTGCGGCCATCATCTTGACCGTATTATGGTCTTGTGGAGATACAAACCGCTCGTCCGATATCCTTCGGGTAGGTGTACAAGCTGGTCCAGAATACCGTTTGGCCGAAGAGGCCAAAAGAGTTGCGAAAGAAACATACAATCTCGAAGTTGAACTGGTTTCATTCAACGATTATGTTATGCCGAATGAAGCCCTACATCAGGGTGATATCGATGTAAATGTCTTTCAGACAGCCCCCTATTTAGAGGATCAAATGGAACGGCGTGGCTATAAACTTGCTATTGTCGGAAACACCTTTGTTTACCCTATGGCGGGTTACTCCAAGAAAATAAAAAACGTGCGTGAGCTCCGATCCGGTGATACGGTCGTTATTCCGAATGACCCCACAAACTTGGGCAGGGCACTTTTGCTCATGCAAGAAGTCGGTCTTATTCGGCTTAAGGAAAATGTAGGATTACTCCCTCGTATACAAGACATTAACCAGAATGACCTAAACCTTAAGATTTTGGAACTGGAAGCTCCACAACTGCCTCGCACGTTGGATGACGCGCAAGTTACTATCGCAATTATCAACAATAATTTTGCCGCAAGCAATGGTCTTACGGCAAAAAATGACGGTGTTTTTGTAGAAAATGGGAAATCTCCCTACGTGAATATTATTGTAAGTCGAGAAGACAACAAGGAAGACGAAAAAGTAGTACATTTTGCGAGAGCCTATCAATCGGAAGAAGTAGAAGCTGTCGCGAACAAAGAGTTCAAAGGCGGAGCCATAAAAGGTTGGTAGTTTCTTTTCTTTTTTTCTCTCAAAAAAAGAAACAAAAAAAGTCGCCACTTTAAAATTTTGATAGAATGGGGTACTACAAAAATGATATTTCTACAGTTATCAAAATTTTACATGTGGCATTAAGGGTTTAATGGAGGGATAATACAATTGCATAGCCCCTCTCTTAACATTAAAATGCCGCATCCGAATGTTTTACATCTGTACAGACACATTCTTAGTATTATCCCAAATGTAAAATATTCGAAGCGGCGAGTTTTATGGACAAGTGTTCATTTTGGTGTCCATGAGCTCTCTTCGTTCGGTTTGGTTCTTTTTACGGAAAAAAGAACATAAAAAACTATTAACGATTAGGAACCGTCCATAAGAATATAGTACTTCCATCTACCGTGATGGTTTTTTCCGGCTCCCAGTCTCCCATATCAAAAGCATGCGACACAATACGTGTTCCAGGTTTCAATTCTTTCAAAATTTTTGAACGTAATTTTAAATTGACTTCAGGAAGCAAATAAAGCGTCAATACATCTGCTTTGCTAAAGTCAAAATCAAACAAATTTCCCTGTACAAAAGTCACTTTGTCGGTTACACCAGCTTCTTTTGCATTTTCGTTTGCTTCCTTAATACGTTGTGGGTCGAGGTCGACACCGGTGGATGTCGCTCCGCGCTTAGCAGCAGAAATAGCAATACGCCCATCACCACAACCTAAATCGTAATGAACATCCCCCGCTTTAATGTCGGCCAAATCCAACATAGCATCTACGACAGGTTGTTTTGTCGGCACATAAGGTACATCCAAATTAGGTGTTTGTGCGAATACCTGAAAGCCTGTCAATAGACAAAAAATCAGTAAATAATTTTTCAATGCATTCATTTTGTTTAATTTAAGGGTTCAAAAAACATGTTTATTTTATCGTTTCAATTTTGGCATAAAGAAGAAAAAAACTGTACCGAGTAACAGCACACCTACACCAAGCCACGCCCCTCTTCCGGCAAACATCAAACTGGAATAAAGCAAGTACGAGGAAGTCAAGCAAAATATAATCGGCAGCACTGGATACAACGGTACTTTGAATGGACGGGGCGCATGGGGCTCTTTATAACGTAAAATAAAAAGAGAAATCCCCGTACACAAAATAAAAAACCAAAAAATTGGCGCGGTAAAATCTACCATAGATTCAAACCCACTGCGGGCGAAGGAACCAACAATGATTAGGATGATCGCAATCGCTCCTTGCACTAAAAGTGCATTAACAGGTGTAGATGTTTCCGATTTCCAGGTACGCATAAACGAAAAAACAGAAAAGTCTCGTCCTAACGCATGATTGGTACGCGCTCCCGTAAAAATAGTCGCATTGGTCGATGTCAATGCGGCCAGTATAACTAATAAGCCAATAAAGAACACGCCGGTGTCTCCCATAATGACACGCATCGTTTCTACCCCCACTGCGTCTGAAGAAGCCAGTCCATCAATCCCCAAAACATTCAGATAGGCTAGATTTATCAAAAGATACAGGATCGTAATCAGGAGAATACTGATAATCATTACCATTGCCATCTTTTTACTACCACCGCGCATTTCCGAAGATATATACCCTGCCTCGTTCCAGCCGCCGAATGTTAATAATACCATCACCATGGCTCCACCTATTGCTGGCGTGATACCCGAACTCACGGTCGCGACGGCCGGTTGGTCGTGTCCGTCAGCATGAAAGAAAAGACCGGCAGCAATCAACGCAAGTAACCCAATGAACTGCAAACTAACCAACATTTTTTGAACACCAGTACCGACGTGAATTCCCACTACATTGATAAGCGTTAGCCCGATAACGACTATTGCAGCGTAAATGGAGGAAGAAAATGCACCTAAACTGTATAATTCACTCATGTAGTCGCCCACAATAAATGCCAGTAGTGCGATAGAACCTGTTTGAATAACACTCATCCTTGCCCAGGCAAACAAGAAAGCAAAACGCTTGCCGAAAGCACGATGTAAAAAATGATAGTCGCCACCGGTGTTAGGAAAGGCACTACTCAGCTCTGCGTAACACATGGCACCAATAAGAGAAATCACCCCTCCTAACACCCACACACCGAAAAATAATTCTGGGCTGCCTGTCTGCTCAGCAACTATAGATGGAGTTCGAAAAATACCGGCTCCAACGACAATACCAACGATGACGACAACAGCGTCAATTATGCTTAAAACTTGTTTTGGTCGGTCTGATTTAGTGGTGTGAATGACAACACCATTACGACTGGTTTTTACGGATGTTTCGGTGCTGACTTTCAGGCTCTGCGTGTCTTTCATGCGCGCTTTCCTTTTATAGGATCGATGTATTTTTGCTCATATAATAATACAAACAACTATCGAATTTGTTTGTCATTCCCTTCATACAGATGAAGATAGCCACAGTAACGACTGCAACTACAATAAAAAACCTAAAGATAACATCACCGATCTCGGCATTCCAACAAAACCTCTTGTGTAATCAAAACCGCCTAGATAATAATACCTATCTAATATATTATTCACATTGAGGCTCAACCGTACCCCCTTTATATGGTAATAAAGCGCTGCATTCCACACTTCATAACCCGGCCATCTGTCCCATGCCATAGCCCCTTCTTCATCGATAGCCATAGGATTTTCCATACGTCTGCTGTTCATAAAATTCATACCAGCACCAAAACCTAGTCCCTTGAAAGTGGCCTCTGGGATTACATATTTCATCCACACACTCCCCATGTGCTTGGGTGCATTTGCCAAAGGCATTCCCACTTCGATCTCCATCGAGGATCTTTTCACTTCCGTATGGTTAAAGCTGTAATTAGCCATCACTTGAAACTCTTTGGTTACCTGCCCCCTAAAATCCAATTCTACTCCTTGCGATATCACTTCACCCGACTGCCTATATACGGGAAACCCGCTATCACCCATTTCGCCAGTAGCAATCATCATGTTCTCTCTGCCGATATGAAACAGGGAAAGTTCTGTTTGCAGTTGGTTATTAAAGAAGCCTGTTTTTAAACCTGTTTCCACTTGAAAGCTACGTTCGGGGCGAAAGGGACTATCGGAACCATATTGCTCGTGGTTATGCATAAAATCTGCTCCCACCGGAACATATCCCTGCGAATAGCTCGCAAAATAATTCATTTGATCGTTGATATGGTACGTCAATCCAAAACGTGGTAACCAGGCATGTTGGCTCGTTTTGTAAGACTCCGCGAGATCCGCGCTGCTTGAACGGTAATATTCATGGCGCAATCCCATCACTACATTCAAACGTTGGCCTATTGTTATTTGATCTTGTATATAGAACCCCATACTTCTATAAGGGTTCAAAAAAGGAAATTCAGCCTGTGCTAGCCAAATATAAGAACCTACATCGATCACATCCCGTACAGGATTTTCCAAATTGATCGTCAGGGGCACCTCTTCCCCATCCAGCATACGTCGTCTCGCTTCTCGCTGCACATTGTTTTTGTCCCCACCATACTGGGCATAATCTACCCCCAACACGAGACGATGTGTATGTCCCGGCCTGTTCAGATTATAGCTCAGGTAGCTCACCAGATTGTCGGTGTAATCTTTTACATTCTTCGACAGAAAACGCATGTTCATGATTGTGTTTGCCGGTGGATCGGCAAAAGTGTTTAATGTGCGGAACTCATTCAAGTCTTCACCATATATCGATTTCATGTAATTCATATGAAAAGACAAGTTCTGTGTAATGTCCTGCGAAAACCGCGTCGCAAAAGTCAAGAACTTCGAACGGTAAAAATCCGTCGGCTGGTTCACATTAAACGCTCTATCTAGCCCATAAAAATCTTTATTCCGAATACCTATGCCTCTATCTAAAGCACCATCGAAATCATCGTATGTCAGGTCGACATCAATTTGCGTTCCTTCTGTGGGACGAAACGTAAACGAAGGTGCGACCAATATATTCCGCCTTTGATTGTTATCCCGAAATGTACGTGAAGTTTCATAGGCTACATTAATACGGTACAGAAATCGCTTGTCTTTATCCAACGGGCCGCCCATATCCAGTGTGGACCGGAGCGTCTGAAAGCTTCCCACACTGAAATTAATACTTGTTTTTTGCTCTTCAAGTGGCTTTTTCGTCACGAGATTAATTGTACCTCCTGGCACAATATCACCAAAAAGTGAAGCGCCGGGTCCTTTCAGCACTTCGATACTTTCCAAATTTGCGGTGAGCGGCGCACGCCAAAAGCTTGTACCATAACCATAAGCCGAGCGCATCCCATTAACCAGACGGAGACCGCTGGCATAACCGCTATTGAAACCACGTATGGTTAAATCGTCATAAACAGAAGCTTGGCTGACACCCGCCAGATCCTGTACCATATCCGTAATCTGAAAAGCTTGCCGATCCTCCATAAACTCACGACTTACCACCGATACCGATTGCGGGAGATCTTTCAATATACCCGAAAACTTACCACCTAGTTCCGTTTTATTAATCAAATACGAGTTATTCCGTCTACCCGTAATTAGTACCTCTTCTAAAGCTATCGCGGTTGTATCGACTTGTGCATAACCCGTTACGGCACAACATATCAAAACAGAAGTATAAAAAACTTTTATCATTAGCTGTTCTCCATAAAAGAATTAAAAGTGTTTGTTTTTATCACTTTCGTTTTATCTAATGTCATATGCAAGGTCTCAAAACCAGCTTCTTCACACGACAACATCAAATCAAACCCTTGCTTTAACCAGAATTCATAAGCACCTGTTAAAAAGGGATGTGTGTGTAAATAGAGTAACTCAACACCCTGTTTCTGACCCATCTTTTTTAATTCGTGCACTAATCTTGTCGCCAAACCCGATCTCCGATAAGCAGGTTCGATAAAGAGCTTAACTACCTCCACAATTTTTGTTGCTGTAAAAGAAAAATACGGAAAACGATCATCGTACGCCATCATCCCGATGGTAGCGATGAGCTTTCCTTGTCCCGTACGTGCTTGCAAAAAAACACCTAGATCAGTCTCTACATACGTTGCGGAAAATTCTTGCAGATCTCTGGGTATAACCTTATGATTCAACATGGGAAATAACTGTTCCCGTGTTTTCAATACATAAGCGATGACCTCCTCTTGGTCTTTTAGGCCTACAGGCAATATATGTATATCGTTTGTCATAAATGCTTTCGTTTAGGGATGATCAATGTTCGTCCGTCATGCTGGACGTTAGTTAAAGCGACGTGATATGTCTTTTCTAAGGTCGACAGTAATGCTACTGGATCTTTTTCTTCTAATAAATGTAACTTTTTATCCTGCATGACGTAAAATCGATTTCCGTATAGCAGCGCAAGATTAGGATCGTGCATCACACAGACGATTGTCGTGCCCGATTGCACCAGACGTTTGAGGTGTTCCATTACGGCAACCTGATAGTGTAAATCCAAATGGTTTGTCGGCTCATCGAGCAACAACACATTAGGTTGTTGCACCAAAATCCGACATAGTAAAACTAACTGCCTCTCTCCTCCCGAAAGAGCAGTATATGGTTTATCTTTTAAGTGCCATAACTGAAAAGCCCGTAGATTTTCCTCAACCAGATCAAAATCTACCTGACGTGGTGCAAATCTGGAAAAGGCAGCGCATCCTGTTAACACCACATCAAACACCGTAAAGGGAAAAGTTGTTTGATGAAATTGGGTCATGAAGCCTATCCGGAGCGTATTTTTCTTTCCCGCATGAATATCTTTCCGATTTTGATCAGCAAACAGCACTTCGCCTTTGTAATGGCGTTCCATACCGGAAAGAATGTTGAAAAGCGTTGATTTTCCACTACCGTTCCTTCCAAGAATCACCGTCAACTCTTCCCCATAGAAATCTGCCGTCAATTCAGCAAGCACTTGTTGCTTACCAAACGAAAAGGACAAATGATGAATCTGTATTAATTTCTTCATGCGTTCCAGTTTACAGCGTTTTTACGCATCAGATAAATAAACAGTGGCGCTCCCAATATCATCGTAAATACACCTACTGGAATTTCAAATGGCATAACGGCACGTGAAAAATCATCAATCAGCAACAGAAATGTACCACCGATACTCATATTGGCAAAAACGCCTATTTGGTTGTTTGGACCAAAAAAAATACGACTGATATGAGGTACAATCAACCCGAATAAGCTAATCATACCGACTGAAGCTACTGCTGATGCTGTAATCATTGTCGCCAACCCCACGATGATAAACTTAATATTCCGCGGATTTACACCTACTGCCATCGCTTCCTGATCACCCAATGCCAATAGATTAAGCTTCCAACGGAATGTGGCTATAGCGAACAAACCACCTATTATCGGTATAAATGTTGTTTGCACCTTGTCCCAAGAGGCTGTATGTAGATTACCCATTGTCCACTGTACGATCGCCTGTAATTTATAGGGGTCGCTTAAATATTGTAATACCGTTAGGAATGCCGTAAAAACGCCCGTGATAATCATCCCTGCCAAAACCATGGTAATCATCGAGGTTCTGGCACCCGCATAAGACACGAAATAAGTAATTGTTACCGCTACTATGCCAAATAAGAAAGCCGATAGATTAATCGGAATGAAGGGTATCAACATAGACAGTGCCGCCCCAAATGCAGCGCCGGAAGAAATACCCAAGGAAAACGGATCAACAATGGGATTTCTAAAAATGGCCTGTAAGACCCCACCCGATACTGCTAATGCCGCTCCTACCATAAACGTTAATAAAATACGCGGTAAGCGCACTTGCCAAAGGATAGTCTCTATATCCGTCGTTGCTCGGGCCAATTCATGGCCAAATAGGCGCTGAATTCCCATCCACATATAATGGGCTAAATCCAATATACCTACATATCCTGTGCTTCCCAATGACAGGGAAAAAAACAAAACCACAAATGGCGTCAAGATGAGCAAAAGTACCTTTACACGTCGCCCCATCCCTTAAATCTTGTTATTTTTGAGCTGATACAGCTTATCCAGTGCTTCCTGAATTTCATATTCCAATGCTTCAGCATTTTTCTCCGGATAACACCAATGCCGCAACTGTTTTGCAAACAACATGAATTTAATCGTATGTGGATCATAATTGAATGTAGGCGCCAACACATATACTGCTTTATTTTTTACAGCCGGAAGTGCCGCCAGTTCTTTTAAATCATAAACATCTTCCAGCTGTGAATTCCACAGCACGATAATATCGGGATTCCAACTGTAAAGCTGTTCTGCACCGATATTAGGCGCTTCCATTTCGAGTGGACAGGCATTTTCCGCGCCTGCTGCTTGAATAGATAAATCCATCAACGAACCTTTACCTGAAGTAGATAAAATACGTCCTTTTGACCAGGCGTAGTATACTTTTTTCCGCCGACTATTCGCTGGCCTTTCCATTGCTTTCAATTCTCCGTCAACATAGGAGATCAGTTCCTCTGCTCGATCTGCCTTATCCAGCAAGGCGGCAACACCTCGTAATTCTTTATAAATACTTTCTTTGTTTTTACTGGAAACAGCGAAAACCGGAATATTCAATTTTTCCAACTGGGCAATCGTCTCCTTATCCTGCTCATATGCAATTGCCAGATCTGGTCTCAACCCGACAATGGATTCGACATTGTTTGCCCGGCCACCGTATGTAGGTGTCGCAATTTCCTTACGCGCTATACGTTCGTCTAATTGGGAAAAGAAACGAAAAGAAGATTCATTTTGATAAACCTGTTCTGGAATACCGACAATACGGTCATGGACACCTAACATAAACAGTTCGTCCACCATCGGCTCAAATAACACCAAAATACGCTCTGCGGGTTTGCTGAGTGCTGTTTCTTGACCTCGGCTATCTTCTGCATAGTACTTCCCACTATGCCTATCTCCCTGCTTAGCCGCTTGCTGACAGCTCGCCATAAAGAGCATAGCGCAAAAGAATAACAATATATACTTAACGTCTATATCTATATATGTTTTCATAATTTTTATTTACGAGATGATCGTAACCCTACTTTTTACAAGTATATAACAAAGACATAATAATCCGGTTAATAATATATTAGAACGAGATTAGAAAACCGAATTGGATGCTCAACAGTCGCATTAGCATCTTATTTACAAACAATTAGATGAAGTATTTTAACCTGCTATAAATCGAAAATATTTTTATTTGAATGCGATTAAAATAAATTCCGAAAACCTATCTGTTGCTTATGTATAGAAACTCCAGGATCATTCGTTATCAATACGCTATTTATAGAAACCTGCGTAAATGGGAATACGCATTTCCTATTGGTGACCATGCTCGATCTCATTTATGAACGATTGTTGATGTAGGAGGAGGGATATTTTACAGATAATTTCCAAAAGCCTTGATAGCATATTTCACATCAAGGACTTTTGTTTCCATCTGTACTTTATCGCCATACTTCCCTGATAAGGCTTGAAACAGACGTCCGTCGTAAGAGACGACGATTTTATCGTCAATTAAGAATATCGGTAGATGACGATTACCTACGTCAAAACAAAAACTTCCGATAATGGTCATATCGTCAGCATGCAGCACAATACAAATGCAAGGTTCGATACGGGCTTTCACGATCACACCGTCTTCCGTATATACAGTTTCTCCATCATGAATAGGTGTTTCCGACGACCGGGAGAGGGAAACATCTCTGCCTCCCTCCGTCTTCCGTTTTATTACTGTTCTATTGGCTTCATACCATTGAAGTGATAAAAAATCTATTTCCCGATTGGAATCTGTCATGTCTTGCTGTGCTTTATCCTGCGATTCTTTTTTTTGCGTTCACTTTTTCCGTCAACCAATTACACCAATCGTCAACACCATCACCGTTCAGCGTACTGATCGATATCACGTCCAGGTTGGGGTTGACTTCACGCGCATCCTTCGTCACGGCTTCCACGGAAAACGGCACATACGGCAGCAAGTCAGCTTTCGAAACAAGCATCAATTCGCTGGTCAAAAACATACGTGGATATTTTTTTGGTTTATCATCTCCTTCCGTTGATGCCAATAGCGTAACACGGTAATCTTCACCCAAGTCGAATGCTGCCGGGCAAAGCAAGTTGCCTACGTTTTCGATAAACAATAAATCGACACCGTTTAAATTAATATGATCCAATGCTTGCAAAACCATCTGTGCTTCAATATGACACATACCGCCGGTCACGATTTGCAAAGCATTGATTCCAACTTCGCGCATACGCACAGCATCGCGTTCGGTTTCGGGGTCACCTACCAAAACGGCAATATTCAATTCACTACTCAAGCGCTTACCTGTTTCTTGCATCAATGTCGTCTTACCACTTCCTGGCGATGAGCATACATTGATCACGCATATATCTTTCAAACGCTCCCGGATGGCTTTCGCAACAAAATCGTTGGCTTTTAATAGGTTCAGTGTGGTATTATCACATTGAACAGATCCTACAGGCATTTGGTTGCTTTTTGGGGTTGTTGGATTACTCATTTTTTATCCTCCTTAAATGTTACTTGACTAATTCTTAATTCTTCACCTTGTATGATGGAATCGGATGTTTGGCCACAATCGCATACAAAGCGATGATATTGAACTTCAAACTGCTTATTACAGCTTTTACAATATGCTATAATGGGCAATATGGACACTTCCAATTCCGTATTTTTAAACCTTGTATCGTCCAGTACATAGGCTTCAAATGCATTTTGGATAAGTATTGGCTGCAAGCTACTTAATAAACCCGCCTCCAGATTAATTTTGATAATCGTTTCGTATTTATCTGGATAAGCCTCTTCCAAGGTTCTAAAAATATCTTTTACAATACCTAATTCGTGCATATTATTCTATATTAAACGGCTTTCTTACTTACCGTTCTCTGTTCAACGGTCTTTTTTACTGCTTTCTTTCCTTTTGCTATAGTTTTCTTCTTCACGGCTTCTTTAGCATCTATCATGTTAGAGGCCGTTTCTTTTGGCGTTGCTTTTTTTCGTGCTGTCGTTTTTTTCGCGGCGACCCTTTTCACTACTTTTTTCTCTGTACCCGTGCTCACAGCTTCTTTTGGCGCGGTTTCAGCTACGATACCAGCGGTTTCTTCAGCTTTGGTAACTAATTGATCTTGCGTAAATACCCAGCACATCTGTGCCAACATCGTCAAAAAACTATACAACAATTCTCCATCCGTGCCCACTGCACGAAGCAAGAGTGTGTTTTCCGCACATTCGGTAAACCCAAATGAGACATCCTCATACTCCATTGTTAGAATCTCGTCCATCTCCCCCTTCATCAGCTTCGCGAACGGGCCACAATAAATAAGGGTAGCTTGGTGTGTATATCCTTCAAAAAACAACAAATCGGATACGGGTTGCTCCTGTGGCAATAAACATTGATTGTCAGTCACGAGCAATTTACCATTTTGATAAATGCGTGTAATACTATGCAGCTTTCGAAAAGCAAAGACCTCGTCTCGATGCACTCTTCCCGCGCTAATAATATCGCCCCATATCAAGGTAGCACCATCATTAACATGGATAGTATTCACTGTTTTAAAAATAGAATCCTTAAAAGGTGTGACGGGGTGTGGTACATAGTTGAACACACTGTCTTTATCTAATAACACATTGGTCTCTTGAGACGCGCCCTCTTTCATAGGATGTAACTTATTAAAAGACTGCGTAAAAAGCTTTAACTGTGCATTTTCCTTCACGTGTACATCGATCACTAAGGAATCTTTGTCCATAATCCCCGGAGAGGCACTCATAATAATCATCTCTAAATGATCCTGTGCCCGGGGCGAACCATAATGCGTTAATTTATAAGGTGCGTTATGATAGCTCTCCTTTAACCGACTCTGATGCCCGTCTCGCTCTACATTAATCTTGATTATACTATCCATTTATTCCGGTTATTATTCTTCTAATAAAGCATATTTCTTGATCCAATCCTTGACCTTATCCAAACCCTGCAAGGTCATCAGGTTGGTAAAGATGAACGGTCTTTCTCCTCTCATCCTTTTCGAGTCACTTTCCATAATGCGCAAATCGGCGTTTACGTAGGGAGCTAAATCTATCTTATTAATCAATAATAAATCCGAACGTGTAATGCCCGGTCCGCCCTTACGTGGAATTTTTTCGCCCTCAGCCACATCAATCACAAAGATGGTTACGTCTGCCAAATCAGGACTAAACGTAGCCGTAAGGTTATCTCCTCCACTCTCAATGAAGACGATTTGTGTGTCTGGAAACCGTTGTACTAGATCTTCCACAGCTTCAATATTCATAGATGCATCCTCCCGGATAGCCGTATGGGGGCATCCTCCAGTTTCTACACCGGCAATACGTTCTGCTGGTAATGCAGAATTCTTCTGTAAAAACTGCGCATCTTCGCGGGTATATATATCATTTGTAACAACACAGATGCTGTAATCTGCAGACATCTCTCTTGTCAGTCTTTCAATCAAGGCTGTTTTTCCAGAGCCCACTGGGCCTGCTACGCCTATTTTCACATAGTTTCTTTCCATTTTATCTTTTTGAGCAATCCTTTTAAATCTCTCCACAATACATATTTCCTATTGTCAACCTGACAATAAATAGCTCGTTAAGAGATGTAAATTCTTGTATAAAGTTTTTCGTGCTGCATGCATCGGATATCTTGCACAATACAACAATTTCCTATCATGTCGGGATCCATATCTGCCTGTTTGTCGACCAGCTCTCTTATTAACGGCTGTAATTTGAAGAGAATCTTTTGTCCGTCCATTTGACTAATGGGAACAAGCTTCGCACAATTTGTTACTATTCCGTTTAACGAGTTGTAATAAAATGCACTTAAGGCGTCGTCCAAGCTGATATTTTGTGCGTGCGCGTACATGGCAAATGCCATCGCGTAATGCCCATGTGCTTCACCTTCTTGAATCGCTTTCAAATAGGCTTTACAACGTCTTACGGATTGAAAACTTTCGACTACTTTTAAGAACCGAATAGCCAACTTTTTACTGGCATCCCTGATTTCATAAGGTGATTTAAGCGATGTAATCAAGTGATCGAGTTCTATCAATTTCTGTTTTAAGGCTTTCTTCTCACAGATCTTCCAGGTTTCATGGAAAAATGCAGCATCATTGTAGAAGAAGTTGTAGCGCAACATCTTTTCGGCATACGCTTCGGTAGAGTTACTATCGTTTACTATCCCTTTGTGGATATAGGTTTCCAAACCGTACGAATGCGTAAAACTTCCTATAGGGAAAACGGAGTCATTGATTTGCAGTAACGTCAGTAATGGGTTCATGTGCCTTATTTTGCTAGTGTTATTTTGAATTTTGTTTTTCTTGACCACTCATGCATCTTCAGTGTTTGCGTTTGTGGGATTACGCGCACACTTACCGCAACATCATAGTCGCGGTTTTTCAAGAGTTGATGCACAGGCCATTCATACGCTAAGACAACTTCCGCCTTTTCGTTTATGTAGATTGGTAAATGACGGTTGCCTATCTCGAAGCAGACTTTCGCCATTTCCATCTTATCTCTAGGATGAAATATTAAACAAAGGCAGGGTAATATCCTAACAGTGATACGTTGTTGCTCACTTTCATACAAAATGTCGCCGTCTTTTAACGGTTCGCCATTCAGATTACGAAAGCCAATTTCCTGACCTCCGACCGTACGTAGTCTTAAAATACGTTTTTCGGTATCAAACCATTCGAGTTCGACAAGATCAGTAGGTTTTTCTTTCCGTATATCACCTATCCGTATATTACCCGCTATGCCTTTAGATATAATCATTAAAATAAGAAGTAACGTTGCGCCATTGGAAGCTCCGCCAACGGTTCACAAGTCGCTAACACGCCATCTACTGTTACATCATAGGTTTCTGGATTCACCTCAATATTCGGTGTTGCATCATTATGTACCATGTCCTTCTTCATGACGTTTCGACAACCTTCTACCGGCAAACTTTCCCTAGATAATCCCAAAGACTTGATTGTACCATTATCGATAGAAACTTTCGACACAAAATTGAACGATGTTTTGGTTTTGGCCTTACCGTAGTTACCAAACATCTGACGATAGATAATAGGTTGCGGTGTTGGAATAGATGCGTTGGCGTCCCCCATTTTTGAACTAAGGATCATACCGCCTTTGATAATCATTTCCGGCTTTACACCAAACATTTCTGGTTTCCACAGCACGAGGTCAGCAAATTTACCTACCTCTACGGAACCGATATATTTGTCAATACCATGTGCTTTTGCCGGATTGATCGTAAATTTAGAGATATAACGTTTTACACGGAAATTATCGTTATTGTTGGCTTTATCTTGCTCTAACGGTCCGCGCTGTACCTTCATTTTGTGTGCCGTTTGGAATGTTCTGGAAATCACCTCTCCTACTCGTCCCATCGCTTGGCTATCCGAACTCATAATCGAGAAAACACCCATATCTTGCAATATATCTTCAGCTGCAATAGTTTGCGGGCGGATACGCGAGTCGGCAAAGGCCACATCTTCTTTTACGTTTTTATCCAAGTGGTGACAAACCATCAACATATCTAAATGCTCTTCAGCGGTGTTAACCGTGAAGGGTTTTGTCGGATTTGTCGATGCGGGAAGAATATTCGGATACATCGAAATCTTGATAATGTCCGGCGCGTGGCCACCACCTGCACCTTCCGTGTGGAACGTATGGATAACGCGACCGTCGATAGCTGCAACCGTATCTTCCAAGAATCCGGCTTCGTTCAGCGTATCGGTATGGATAGCGACCTGTACATCATATTTGTCGGCTACTTTCAAAGCTGCATCAATAGTTGCCGGTGTAGCACCCCAGTCTTCGTGGATTTTCACCCCCAATGCACCTGCCTCAATCTGCTCCTCGATAGGTTTCGTTGTGGAAACATTTCCTTTACCAAAGAAACCAACGTTGATCGGCAAATCTTCGAATGCTTCGAGCATCTTATGGATAAACCATTTACCCGACGTAACCGTTGTCGCATTCGTTCCGTCAGCAGGACCTGTACCGCCACCGATAAATGTCGTTACACCGCTATATAATGCTGTTTCTACTTGTGTCGGACTGATAAAGTGAATATGCGTATCCACACCACCAGCCGTGAGGATATACCCCGCGCCACCGTGTACTTCTGTTGAGGCACCGATAACCATGCCCGGTGTCACACCGTCCTGTATATCCGGATTACCCGCTTTACCAATCCCAACGATTTTACCATCTTTAATACCGATGTCCGCTTTCACAATTCCCCAATGATCAATGATAATCACATTATTTATACAGAAATCAAGTACTTCGTCGTCTCGCAGAGCACGTGCGGATTGCCCCATACCGTCGCGAATCGTCTTACCACCACCAAATTTATTTTCTTCACCATACACCGCGTAATCCTTTTCAATTTCGATCAACAGTTCGGTATCTGCCAGACGTACACGATCGCCCGTTGTCGGACCAAATAAAGAAGCATATTTATCCCGTGGTATATACAATGCACCGTCGTCATCATAGTGTATCGACGATTTATCTAATCCTAGCTTTTCGAGACCTAAGGCATTTAATTTTGTTGTAGCAACACCAGCAGTTGCCAATCCAACAATTTTAATCCAGTCTCTTCTGTTCCATTCTCCCATAATATGTTCTTTTTAATTATTTAGAAGATTTAAAGTTTTGTTTCTTTATTTTCTCGATAGCCGACGCTTTCACTTTCGCGTTGGTGTATTTTCCATTGGTCAATCCGTTAAACCCATAGATTTCTTTGTTTCCACCGATTTCCACCAGGATGACATTTTTCTTCTCACCTGGTTCGAAACGAACCGCTGTACTTGCCGGAATATTCAAACGCATCCCAAATGCTTCTTCTCTATCAAACTCTAAGTCTTTATTCACTTCAAAAAAGTGATAGTGCGATCCTACCTGAATAGGTCTGTCACCTGTATTAGCGACCGATATCGTCTTGGTTTTGTAACCAACGTTGGCTTTGATATCGTCATTCTTCAAAAAGTATTCTCCTGGAACCATTTTTTTAGATTTTAAGGGTTAACGAATAGGGTTATGTACGGTTACTAATTTCGTACCGTCGGGGAAAGTAACCTCAATCTGTACGTCATGTATCATCTCAGGAACACCTTCCATGACTTGTTTTCGTTTTAGAAGTGTAGTACCGTATTCCATCAACTCGGCAACGGATTTTCCATCGCGTGCGCGTTCCATCAATTCCATACTGATATAAGCAATACATTCGGGATAATTGAGTTTTACCCCTCTTTTCAGCCTCTTAGCCGCGAGTTCGCCAGCTAAGTGAAGCATTAATTTTTCGATTTCACGTGGTGTTAAACGCATAGTTTTATCGATTTATTTTATTTTATTAGTAATCTATGAAACTGTTATAATAATGGGATTGTGAAGTATGCCCCCAACGCCAATCTATTCAGTTGCTGGTTGTCCACATTCATTTTATCCGCATAGGATATACTGTTACCAATATATCCTAGATAGAAACGCATATCTTGATTTCGGAAAGGTTTGTGCTGTAGTGCCGCAAAGTAGGTATAATTTTGTCGGAAATCTTTACCCAGCTCCTCATCTTTTGTACTTCCGGCAGTCTCCACCGCCCCCTTTAAAGCGATTTCCCATTTGTCTGTTAGAAATTGGTCATAACGCAACACGGCAGATTTATACACAATACCCTTTGCTAATACTCTATCTGCGCCCGTATGGTTGTAAAAATCATTGATACCATTGGAGGCAATTAATGCGTGGTCTACGCCCATGTGTGAATATTGCAGATCCAAGTAAACCATTTGCTTATCGGTTTTATACTTATTCGCTAAAGAAATCGCGTGATTGGTATGTTTATCTGCAAATTGCGAAACGTGATAAGACCATTTCGTATGTATTTTTCGATCGGCGAAAGCGCCAACCCATGTAAAGTAAGCACCCATCGGCACTTTCGAACGTTGCAAGTCACCTATAGCGAAGCCATTATTGAGAATATGGTCATTAAAGTTATTGTTTACCGTATTATGCACCTGTACATGAAAGGAGTGATCTGGGTTTACATGATAGCCTAATTTCGTCCCGGTCACGAATAAATTCAAAATGCGATCCACATAATCTGTGAACATAAATTCATAAATCGGGTTATTTTCAAACTCATACGAACCTACCATCGCGCTTTGCTTACCTACGGTAACATCCCAATTTCGGTTCTTACCGAATTTATATTCGATCAACGCGAAATCTAATGCCCCGGATCCGTTATCTAGGGAGCTCGGTGTAAACGGACGATTTAAACGTAACCGAACTTTATACGACAAATCATCGTTATAGTTTCCGTGTAAGTGGAGACGAATTTCCTCCATTTTTGCCCGAGTAGTAGCATCATCCTTACCTAGGTTATCGCCAAGAAGCGCACCTCTAAACAATACATCAAAATTAAATAATTTGGATTGGTCAGGCTCATTTTCCGATGTATCCTGAACCGCCGTCGGTTCCACGCCAACGATTTCTATATTTCTATCACCCTCCTTTGTGTAACCGGCTTTTACTAAAAAGCCTAAAGCAAAAAACAGAAAAATTTTTTTCATGAACTGTGATTAAACTTACTTTTCACAAGTATATCACAGTCACATGAGAATCAGATTAATGTGAGATTAGAACGAAATTAGAAAATTAAACAGGTATCTCAACGGTCACATTCGTGCCTTGGTTTTCAATAGAAAAAATCATAAGCTTAGCACCATGTAAATCAAAAATATTTTTTGCTAAAACGAGGCCTAAGCCATTCCCATAAATCTGTCCTACATTCGAAGCTCTGAAAAATGAGTCGAAAATATGCGGTTGATCATGTTGCGGAATACCAATACCGTCATCGGTAATTTTTACCATCACATTTTTTAAATGACATTCCAATGAGACAGTAACTGTATTGTCTTCGCCATATTTACAGGCATTCGATAAGATATTACTAAATGCAATATAGAACAGATCCGGATTAACAAATACATTCAATCGATGGCTTTCTTCGGGAATATTAGAAAAATCCAAACGAATACGAGATTCCGGACTGACCGCCTTTTCATTACGTTGTACCTCATAGAGCAATTCATCTATCCGAACAAGCTGCTTGTTTTCTATCTTCCTATCAAATCCGGAACGCGAAAGCAATAAAAGATTATTGACAATCAATTCCATTTTATTAACCTGCTTCGAGATCGTTTCTACAGAATAATAAGCTTCGTGCTGTTTATCCAAACCCTGCAATGCCAACTCCGCCTCCCCTCCGATAATAGTAAGGGGCGTACGCAGAGAATGCGAAGCATTCCCAATAAAACTCTGCTGCGATTTTACCGAAATATCCAGACGGTTCATCATGGAGTTAAAATTACCTATTAATGTTCCTATCTCGTCGTTTTCACTATTAAACTTATTTTGCAAACGCATATCCAAATGGGAAATATCGATTTGAGTAAGGTCATTGTTGATCGCTTGGATAGGCACCAATAATTTATTCGCAAAGTAAAAAGACAATAAAAACACAAGTGCAACCGCAATCAATGCGCCTGATACGACCGTCCGATCTAACGTACGCTGCTCATCATGCCCATAATCATCTACACCCTCCGAAATGACCAACAAATCCTCCTTATGCTGGGTATCAACGAAGAACACCGCCACATACGATGTTTTTCCATGAAGATATTGTGCTTTACCATTGATAATCGCTTCCGTATAAAAGGAAGCCGGCAGAGGAAGATCTGGTCTAAACCGCAGATTTGTACTGTCCTTTACAATCCGCAGGAGATAATCCTTTCCTTCCGACAACTGCGCTAGATATTTCCGTCTTACTTCATAATATATCTGATTATTGTACTCATCATTTTGGACGATATGATTTCCCACGATGGTGGCATTCTCTTCCAACCGATGGTAAAACTTGGTCTGCAAACTATCACGCGTGAAATAAGACACATAGATAGCAAACGACACAATATAAAATATCGAGATAGTTGTAAACAATAAGATAATTCGCGTCTTAATTTTCATTTCTCAACACATACCCCATACCGATTACCGTATGGATCAGTTTTTTTTCAAATGGATGGTCAATTTTTTTTCGCAAATAATTTACATACACGTCGACAACGTTTGTACCCATGTTGAAGTCCATACTCCATACCTTCTCCAAAATATCCACGCGAGACAATACTTTATTTTTGTTGACAAGCAGATATTCCAGCAAACGATATTCTGTAGCAGTCAGTACAATAGCTATTTCGCCACGGCAAACACTTTTGCTGTCCCTATCAATGACCAAATTATCTATGGAAATAGTATTAGCAGCAACATGTCGGTTAGTTGCCCTTCGGGAGAACCTATTTACTCTTGCCCGAAGCTCATCGAGTTTAAATGGCTTTGTCAGATAATCGTCCACATCACGATTAAACGCCTCCACAATATCCTCCGTCTGATTCAGTGCACTTAGCATAAGTATAGGAACGTCTTCGTTGGCCATACGGATATTCTTACATACATCCAGTCCATTCATTCCGGGTAGCATCACATCCAATATAATTAAATCATACGTATGACGCCCAGCCATTTTGAGTCCCGTAAAACCATCCATAGCGACATGAATGTGATGTCCCTCACCTTTTAATCCCCTTTCAATCAACGATATTACAGATGGCTCATCCTCTATCAGAAGTATTTCCAAACTCCTCCTCCTTTAAATAAAATAAAAATTGATCGGCGCTATATGTTGACATAAAATGTTAGAACATACCCTTTTTGCGACTCTTTATATAATCATTTTGAGAGGTAAATATACATTTTAGACCTTATGGAGAGGCACCCCTCGGTTTCTTTTTTTCCTATGTTTCTATTTTTTTACGCTCAGCTTACGAAAAGCAACCATTCTCTGAGACTTCTTACCTCCAAACTAATCATAAAATTCCGTACATTTGCCCTGTTTTTATTTTGAGAAACTAAAATTATGCGAAATAATTATTCATCCAGACCTTATGCCGCTATTACCGCCGTAGGTGGTTATCTCCCACAAGGACGAAGAACCAACTTCGATTTAGAACAGGTATGCGACACATCGGACGAATGGATTGTAAAACGTACGGGAATTAAAGAACGTCGTATTCTAGAACAAGGGTTAGCCACTTCAGACATGGCCGTTATGGCCATTCAGGATTTATGTACACGTTACCATAAAGATATAGCCGACGTAGACGCTATCATCGTCGCGACCTCAACGCCCGACGTTTTGATGCCTGCCACAGCCAATATCATTGCTCAGAAATTGGATATAAAAAACGTATGGGCTTTCGATATGAATGCCGCTTGTTCAGGTTTTCTATATGCACTGGATATGGGAGCGTCATTAGTGGAAACAGAGCGATATAAAAATGTATTGGTTGTTGGAGCAGATAATATCAGTGCATTTGTTAATATCCACGACCGCTCCACCAATATTCTTTTTGGTGATGGAGCGGGAGTTGTCTGGCTAGAGCCGTCAGCAGAAGCGGGTGTCATCGATGCCTTTATGCAAAGTAATGGCGACGGACGTGAGTTCTTAAATATTGAAGGCGGTGGCTCGTTATATCCTTCCAACGACAATACATTTACAGATAACCGCAGGTATTTGCGACAAGACGGCAAGGTCGTATTTAAACAAGCTGTACAGTCGATGAGCAATGCCTGCAAAAATATACTCGAACGAAACCAACTCGAAATAGAACAAGTTGATTGGCTCGTGCCACACCAAGCCAACAAACGTATTATTGATGCCGTAGGAAAAGAAATTAATATCCAAGGAGACAAGACACTGACCAACATAGCCTATCGGGGTAATACGATTGCAGCGACTATCCCGCTATGTATCTGGGAAAATATTAAAATGATACAAAAAGGGGATCTGCTCATGTTAACCGCATTTGGTGCAGGATTCTCCTGGGGAGCCAGTTTATTGCGCTGGATGATATAACGATATCAAAATATATACTTATATTCACATCTGCTTTAATATTCACGGTTATGCGAATAGAATCACCTGCCTTGCAATTATTTCTGGTTTTCATGCTATTGAGTCTAGGAGCGTGTAGAGCTGTAAAAGACACACATATACAGCAACAAATGGCAGCAAGTAATTGCAACCAGCAAAATATCTACGATTATACCGAAGATGATATGCCAATACCACTTCATACACTCGCTATTGATAAAACGTTGTCTGCGTATCTAAGTTATGAAAACCTGAATATGGCAAACGCGATTGGCATTTTAACTGATCTCACGTCATACGTCCGTTTAAAAAACGATAATACCCCCCCAAGCCTAGAAAAACGAATCAGCCTTTTGGAATTGAAGCAACGCATAGACCATAAGATTAATATGGCCTCTCTGGAGGTTTCTGCTATAGCCTCCGAAATGGATTGTGAAGAAGAACGTACCAGCCAAGTAGCTAATTATTTAAAAGCTGGAGAAAGTGAACTCGAATCTAAACTTACGGTCGCTGCAATTGTGGTAGGAGCAACAGGTGCCATAGCAACAGGCGGTGTTATAAAGAACGAAACCGCAAGCAATACGGTAGGGATTGCAACCGGTATTACCGAAGCCTCGTTAGGTCTCATTATGCTATTCAACAATCGGAAAATTGATTTCTACCATGAACGAAATGCGCTTCGGGAAGTTTGGAAAGGAAAAAAGATTTCATCCAACTTTCCACCATCCGTATGGTATTATCTCAATTATCATGATCCCAGTAAAGATACCGAATCGGTTAGGATGCAGATCATCGACAAATGGAAAAACTTCGGACAAATTGTGGAAGAAGACGATCTATCCGTCGAACAAATATACTTCGGTAACGGCGGTAAATACACGACTGAACAACTCGTCAACCGGGCAGATATGTACGATCAGCTCGAATCTCATATCACTTTAATGAAGCAAGATTTAAAGTCGTTATCGTTGGCTTTAGAAAAGCTTTGATCATTTTTCAATCACTCGGCATCACCTTATATGTGGGATCTTCCGATATATCAATCTGAACAACACCTTGCGCATTTTTTAATAAGGAACGGCAATCAGGACTAAGATGTCTCAACTGTACGTGCTTATCTTGCTTCGCATAGCGTTCTGTAATTTTGCTTAGCGCATCTATTGCCGACATATCCACCACCCTACTCTCTTTGAAATCAATAACAATATATTTCGGGTCGTTCAATACATCGAATTTTTCTAAAAAGGCCGTTGTAGACCCAAAAAATAACGGACCATATATTTCATAATGTTTCGCACCGTCTTCATCAACATATTTTCGAGCACGAATACGTTTGGCGTTATCCCATGCAAAAACCAACGCTGAAACAACCACACCAGCTAACACCGCTAAAGCTAGATTATGCAGGACAACCGTAATCGCAGCGACCAACATGCCTACAAAAATATCTGACCGCGGAAATTTGTTAATAATACGTAAACTTACCCACTGAAAGGTACCAACCGCAACCATCATCATTACACCAACTAACGCCGCCATTGGAATCTGTTCGATGAACGGCGCACCGACTAAAATAATAACCAAAATGGCGATCGCACCGACAAAAGATGAAATTCGGGTACGGGCGCCTGCATCAAGGTTAACCAATGTTTGTGCGACCATAGCACATCCCCCCATACCGCCAAAAAAACCGTTTACCATGTTCGCTACGCCTTGTGCCATCGCTTCCTTATTTGACTTCCCCTTCGAATTCGTTATCTCATCCACCATATTCAGGGTTAACAGTGATTCGACAAGCCCTACCCCTGCCATAACCAACGAATAAGGAAAGATCAACATCAACGTATCCCATGTCCATGAAATATTGGGAATATGAAAAGCTGGAAACGATCCACTTACCGATGCAATATCCACTACTTTTTTAGTATCGATGCCAAGCAGGGTCACTAAGGCAAATACCGCTAATATGGCGATCAATGAAGCCGGAATTTTCTTTGTTATTTTTGGGAATCCCCAAACGATCAAGATTGTCACAGCTGTTAACCCCAACATCGTGTAGAGCGCTGTACCCGTCATCCAAGCAGATGTATCCGCAGGTAACTTGAATTGCTGAACCTGCGCCATGAAGATGATAATTGCCAGACCGTTCAAAAATCCATACATCACTGGTTGCGGAATTAAACGGACAAATTTGCCTAACTTAAATAAACCGACCAATAATTGCAAGACACCCGCCAATACCACTGCGGCAAAAAGATATTGAACTCCATGCCCTGCCGCCAACGCTATTAGTACGACTACCGTAGCACCAGCACCACCAGATACCATACCCGGACGCCCACCTAAAATCGATGTCACAAGCCCCATTAAAAAAGCAGCATATAACCCGGTCAATGGTGAAAGACCAGCTAGAATAGCAAAAGAAAGGGATTCGGGAATCATTGTCATCGCGACTGTTAAACCCGCGAGAATTTCATTTCTTAAATTAATATTTTCCAATAATTTCAAGATAACAAAGGGGTATATTTAATCGCACCAAAGGTACTGTTTTTTTTGAATGATGACCCTGGGTATGGGACCGAAAAATTTTTTAAAAAAATATTTGCTTATATAAAAGAATAACCTTACCTTTGCAGTATCATAATTTAGGTTTATAATTGGTTAGCTAAAGGTTTTCATTCTCCCCGTTTGAAAACCTTTTTTTATGCCTTTATCAAAACATTTTCCTACATTTAGCACTTAAATAAAAAAGACTTACTAAAAAATAATATTTGAAAGATGAAACGTACTTTTCCAGCTTTTTTATTGTTATCGACAGCTTCGTTGATCGTCGCTTCCTGCAATAGTAACGGCGCTTCTACGTCGTCAGACGACGAGGCTGTTGCAGACAGCACATATCCTCCCGTAGAAAAAAACAACCCCAACACAGACTATAAACCTGCCTTTGAAGGGCAGACACGGGCACCGGGCGCGAAAACACAGACTCCATATGAAAGCCAAGTTGTAACAGACAAACTCAAATCGCCTTGGGGCATTGCCGTACTTCCCGATGGTCGATTACTCATTACCGAAAATGAAGGTAATATGCGTATCGTTTCGGATAATGGCGAGCTTAGCGAAGCGATTGGTGGCATTCCAAAAGTGGATGCACGTGGACAAGGCGGACTTCTTGGAATTACGCTCGATCCTGATTTTGCTTCTAACCGAATGGTATACTGGGTATTTTCCGAACCTGTTACCGGAGGAAACCATACCGCGGTTGCCAAAGGACGTCTGGCAGATGACGAAAAATCTATTGAGGGTGCGCAAGTCATTTACCAAGCCCTCCCAACTTATGATGGGAGACAACATTACGGTGGGCGTATCATCTTTGATAGAGACGGTAACCTATTCGTGGGTACCGGCGAACGCTCCGATTTAGAAACAAGACCGCAGGCACAAGACCTCCAATCCGCTTTGGGAAAAATTGTTCGCATCACAAAAGACGGGCAGCCAGCACCAGGCAATCCCTTTGCTTCAAACAGTGATGCTCGGCCGGAAATTTATAGCTACGGAAATAGAAATGTGCAGGGCTTGGCCCTGCATCCAGAAACCGGAGACTTATGGTCTACAGAATTTGGTCCACGAGGCGGTGATGAACTCAATCATATCGAAGGCGGAAAAAATTACGGATGGCCGATTATTACTTACGGTTTGGAATACAGCGGAAAAGAAATTGGGAACCCTCCTATCCAGCAGCAGGAAGGATTAGAACAACCTGTTTATTATTGGGATCCGGTATTATCACCAAGTGGTCTCGTATTTTACACAAGTGATGCAATTCCTGAATGGAAGAATAACCTGTTTAGTGGTGGCCTTAGCAGCACCCATATAGCGCGGCTTATTATTAAAGACAATAAAGTCGTGGGCGAAGAACGCCTGCTGGACAAAGAAGGGCAGCGCTTCCGCGATGTAGCACAAGGTAAAAATGGCGAAGTATTTGCCGTTACAGATGCTGGTAGGCTCTACGTAATACGTAAAAAAAGCTAGTCAGTCTTTACTCAATAATTACAGACGGACGCTTTAAAAAGGTGTCCGTCTTGTTTTTACACATCTTTTTCCGTCTTGAAAAAACTAGGACAACTCTATATTGACTCGTATCGAGGTTTATCCACCGAAGCCTGGCTTTTGGCACTCGTAATGCTTATCAATCGTACCGGTTCGATGGTCATTCCATTTTTGAGCATGTACATGGCCTCAGAACTGCACTTCAGTAAAGCGCAGGTCGGGATCGTATTAGGTTGTTTTGGCTTAGGTTCTGTATGCGGTTCCTGGCTAGGGGGCTGGCTGACAGACCGGTTTGGTAATTTTCGCGTACAAGCCATCAGCTTATTACTTACCGTCCCCATATTTATCATACTACCGCAGTTCAGAACCTTTGAAAGCTTAGCCGGGATGATCTTCCTATTGACCCTCATCGCCGATACCTTTCGTCCGGCCAATTCCGTTGCTGTAGCTCGCTATGCCAAGCCGGAAAATTTAACAAAAGCATACTCCCTGAATCGCATGGCGGTCAATCTCGGGTTTTCCGTGGGGCCCGCATTGGGCGGTTTTCTGGCCATGATTTCATACAGCTGGATCTTTTATGGAAATGCTATTGCCGCCTTATCAGCAGCCGTGGTTTTTCTTATCTTTTTCCGAAACCGTAAGCCACGATCCACTATACGTACACGACGGAAACAAGAAAAAACATTCACAAAAAAAGACAGAAATGCTTATTTAGATTTACCTTTCATCATCTTCAACATCTTTTGCTGTTTATTTTCGATGGCATTCTTCCAATTATTAAGTACGGTTCCACTGTATTACAAAGAAGTCATTCAGCTCACGGAAGTACAAATTGGGATCCTTTTAGGTTTCAATGGCTTCACGATCGTTTTATTTGAGATGTTGTTAGTTCATGGTGTAGAACGCCGGTTTAGCCCCCGGCAAGTCATGATTTTCGGAACAGCTATGGCGAGCGCTTCCTACTTCATGTTATCTGTTCCATTAGGCATCGCCTGGCTATATTGCACCATGTTCATCCTTTGTATTGGGGAAATGCTCACCCTTCCCTTTACAGCAACGATCAGTGCATCCCGCGCCACAGTGAATACACAAGGCGCCTATATGGGATTCAATTCATTGGCCTTCGCAGCCGCCAATATTTTCTCGCCCTATCTGGGCACATACGTTGCAGAACATTTCGGCTATCAAACCCTGTGGCTTGGCACAGCCGGGCTATTAATTTTTACGAGTATTGGCTTTTCATGGATATTAAAAAAAATGTAAGGTGCATCACCAAGCCTACCCTATATTTCTTTCATAAGGCACACGTGTAGCTATAGATCGTCCCAGTGTTACTTCATCCACGTACTCCAGTTCCCCTCCAAAAGCTATACCCCGGGCAATTGTACTAATCTGCACATTAAAATCTTTCAGCTTTCGGTACAAATAGAAAATGGTCGTATCCCCCTCCATTGTCGCACTCAGTGCGAGAATAACTTCCCGAACATCATCTTTCTTCAATCGTTCGATCAGCGCATCTATCTTTAAGTCTGAGGGCCCTACCCCGTCCATTGGCGAGATAAGTCCGCCCAGCACATGATAAACCCCTTGATATTGATTGGTATTCTCGATGGCCATCACGTCTCGTGTATCCTCTACTACACACACCATGGCATGATCCCGTTTTACAGCCGCACAGATTTCACATACATCATGATCGGAAATATTAAAACACGTCTTACAATAACGTATCTGTTCCTTAAGCTGATCTATGGAATGCGTAAAACGGCTCACGTCACTGTTGGGCTGTTTCAATAAATGTAGCACAAGCCTCAAAGCGGTTTTTTTACCTATTCCAGGCAAACGTCCAAATTCTTCTACTGCTTGTTCTAAAAGTCGCGACGAAAAATGCATGCACAAAAATAAACAAAAAAATCCCTATCTTGGAAACCTCAATAAGTAGAATCATGTATATGGCTAAAGACGACAAAATAAGAAGTTCATTTGCGAATAAAACTTGGCAAGAAATAAAAGTAAAAGATTCCTGGCAAATTTTTAAAATCATGGCAGAGTTTGTCGACGGCTTCGAAAAATTAGCTAAAATAGGCCCCTGCGTATCCATATTTGGCTCTGCGCGGACAAAATCCGACCATAAATATTATGAAATCACGGTCGAAATAGCCCGATTGCTTGCCGATAAAGGTTATGGCGTTATATCAGGCGGCGGACCAGGTATCATGGAAGCCGCCAATAAAGGAGCCCACGAAGCTGGCGGTAAATCGGTCGGACTTAATATCGAGTTGCCATTTGAGCAGTTTCACAACAAATACATCGATCGCGACAAACTCATGGAATTCAATTATTTTTTCGTCCGCAAAGTGATGTTTACCAAATATTCGCAAGGGTATATTGTGATGCCGGGAGGTTTTGGTACGATGGACGAACTCTTTGAAGCCATCACCTTGATCCAAACCGGAAAGATTGCCCGCTTTCCCATCGTTTTGGTCGGAACCGAATATTGGAAGGGATTATTCGATTGGATTGCCAATTCGATGTTAGGAAACGCATATATTTCCGAAGAAGACTTGAAACTATACCGCTTCGTAGATACCGCCGAAGAAGCTGCCGATCATATCTTCCGCTTCTATGACAAGTATTTAATGAAACCCAATTTCTAATTTAATATCAAGAGACATGTTGGAGTGGCTAGAAGATCTTCCCATATTAAGCGTCTTAATGTCTATATTATGTGGCTCGATTGTCGGTTTTGAACGGGAATTTAAAAACAAATCAGCGGGGTTTCGTACCATTATCCTTATTTGTTTGGGTTCTACCATTTTTACGCTGACCTCGCGTATGGGAAATATCTCCGACGATCGGATAGCCGCCAATATTGTCACTGGAATTGGTTTCATCGGCGCCGGTGTGATCTATCAAGGTAAATTCACCGTACAGGGATTAACCACAGCCGCGGTAATTTGGTCGATGGCCGGAATCGGTATGATGATCGGCTTTGAGAGCTATACCTTGGGTGTTTTACTCACTTTTTGTATGGTGATTGTCTTATCTTTATTCCAAAAAATAGAGAATTTAATTTCAGACATCTATTTCGTACGTACTATCCACGTCACCTTTCAACATATCGAAGTATCCCATTTGGGCACATTTGAAAATTTTATGAAAGAATATAAAATAAAGCCTCAACGCAAAGGTGTAGAGAAAAAAGGAGAACACCTAACCGTCGTCTATGAGATAACAGGGTCACAAAAAAACATTCGTCGTGCCAATGATGCCATCATTGCGTTGGACTATGTTTATTCGTTTAATAATTTGGGCTAAACCGGCACACGATTACTCGATATAAGCATACGTAATACCATCGCCGCCACGATCCGCATGTTCATCTTCAAAATGGGATACATGACTGTATTTACGTAAATAATCCCGAATAAATTTTCGGAGTATGCCATCCCCTTTGCCATGCAAAATTTTCAGCGAAGGGTAGCCTATCATCACCGCACGATCCAACACCGTCTCCAATTGGCGCAATGCTTCTTCAGTTCGGACACCTCTTACGTCGAGTTCAGGTTGAAAATCAGCTGCAGATTCCGTCAATATTGTTTTATGTTTCTTTATAACCTTCGCTTTTTCCTTTCCCTGCAATTTAGCTACCTTATTCTTCTTCACCACCGTGCGCAACTCACCAAGCGCCAGAATCAGGTTATTACCTTTTGAAACTTCAATTACCTGTGCCTCGGTATTTGTCTCCAAAATTTTCACCCAATCCCCTACCTTGATAGACGCATCCGCCTCCGCAATAGGCACTTGTTTAGCCGCTGGTTTCTTCTCCGTGTGTTTTTCGACTTCCGCATGTAGCCTACGTCGTATCTCTCTCGTCTTTTCCTTATCCGCTTGTACCGATTTAATCTCGGCGACCGTGTTCTCCACCAGCTTGTTAGCACGCTTTAAAATCTGGCGCGCCTCTTCTTTC
Source organism: Sphingobacterium arenae (assembly GCF_014692505.1). GTDB lineage: Bacteria > Bacteroidota > Bacteroidia > Sphingobacteriales > Sphingobacteriaceae > Sphingobacterium > Sphingobacterium arenae. The sequence goes on from NZ_JACNYK010000004.1 coordinate 87,621, forward strand.
GCTTCCCGAATAATCTGCTTCTTGTTTTCTTCCAGATACCCTTGTAAGCTTTCATACTCATTCTTTAATTCGACTAACTCCCGCTCCCGCATAGCGATTGCCTTCTTCGTATCGTAGACTTCCTTTTTATCGCGTTCCAGATCCACCAACAAGGTATCCATTTTTTTCTGACGAGCACCTATTTTATCCTTGGCTGCATGCAGAATATCCTTATTCAAACCTATTTTCTGAGCAATTTCAAAAGCATAAGAACTCCCCGGCTTTCCTACCTGCAAGATATATAACGGGCGCATGGCCACATTATCAAACAGCATCGACGCATTTTCCAAACCAGCCGTATTGCTCGCAAATACTTTAAGGTTAGAATAATGCGTTGTTATCACACCACGCACCTCCTTCTTGTTCAAAGCTTCCAAAACCGCTTCCGCAATGGGCCCACCAAATAAAGGATCCGTTCCCGTACCAAATTCATCGATCAGCACCAAAGTTCTCGCATTTGCAAACTCAGTAAAATGCTTCATTTTAGACAAATGCGCACTGTACGTACTCAGATCACTTTCGATAGATTGATCATCGCCAATATCCGCAAATATCTGTCGAAAAACACCAACTTTTGAGGTCGCTTCTGCCGGGATAAGCAGCCCCGATTGCGCCATAAGCTGTAGCAACCCAACCGTTTTCATACAAACCGACTTTCCACCAGCATTTGGCCCAGACACTAGAATCACACGGTCTTCCTGATCTATTTTAATATTTAAAGGAACAACAGGCGGATGATTATCTTTATGCGCATTGATCAACAATAATGGATGTCGTGCATTAACCAAATTGATCTCGGCCTCTTTTGATAACTCAGGCATCTCGGCTTCCATATCAATAGCAAACAGTGCTTTGGCCCGAACAAAGTCAAGCTTTGTCAACAAACCATGATAAGCCAATAATAACGGAACGTGTGGGCGCAATGCTGTTGTCAGTTCCGTTAATATACGAATCACTTCCCGTCTATGCTCAAATGCCAGATCCCTAACCTTATTATTAAGGTGAAACACTTCTTCTGGCTCTATATAAGCTGTTTGCCCAGTCGACGATTCGTCGTGTATAAAGCCCTTCAATTTGCGTTTATTTTCGGCAAGTATAGGAATACACAAACGACCATCCCTGATCGTCAAGTTCCCGTCTGCCGTCCATCCATGACTCTGCGCTTGTTTAAAGACCTGATCAATACGCTTACGAGCTTCTTGTTCACTTTTCAGTATCTGCTGCGTAAGATCCAGCAATAAGCGAGAAGCGTTGTCCTTCATTTTTCCGCGGTCGTCTATCACCACTTCAATCTGGCGGATAATTTGCTTTTCGATCGGCAGGTGTTCAAACAGCAATTCCAAATGGGTATACTGTCCTTCCCGTTCACTAAAATAATGAATAATAGCATATACGGTACGCAAGGAGAGCAGCATACGATGGAACTCTTCTTCTGCTAAAAAAGAACCCTCTATACGCGCCTTTTCTGCTAATGGTTTGATGGGATAAAGATGATCTACAGGTAGTGGCGCATCGTTCACCAGCAAATCCCTAAACTCCTGTGTTTGACGGAGGAACCTATCAATCTGATCAAGTTTCACTTGAGGTTGTATTTTCTCCACCATCTCCCGGCCCGGTTCGCTCAAACACTTACTTTTTATGAGGCCTTTAATTTCAGAAAAACCTAATTTATCTATTGTATTATTGGGAAAAATCATAAAATTCTTAATTCTCGAGAGGCTTCGCCTCTACTTTTTGCAGTGTCGGGTTTCGAATCGGGGTCGGTCGGGCCTGTTTGGGTGCCGTAGCCGGTTTCTGTTCGACAGATACCTTGTTGGAGTCCACTTTCAGATGCTCCGATGCTTCTAAATCCGATTGATCTGTTTCTTTAACTTCGGCAGGTTTAATCGCTGGTTGATAAGTTTTAACAGCATACAAACCGGCACCATCCATAAAATCCTTTTGATGTACCCGATATGTCAGTGGTACCGTGTCTAGTTTTACCTCCAAAATCAATCTACGAGCATCTTCTTTTAAACGTTCGTATCGTTGAACAACACGTATACTATCTGATACCTGTGCACTTCTCAACGAATCGGCGCGGCGATAATCTGCCTCATAGCCATTTATTTTTTTTGTTATCTCTGTATATAAATCCCTCGAAACGATCGGGTTGCCTAAATAATAAGCGATATTTTTCTTAAATTTAGCCGAATCGATACCGTACTTTTCAAATACCTCTCCGTACACCCCCTCTATAACTTTCCGTGTACTATCCACAGGCAACGTATTCAAATAGCCATCGACCAAGTGTACATCTGTCATCAAGTCCACCATTGTCTTTTCCGAAAGAATGCCCTTTGGCTTCGATTGATGACAAGAAATCATCAAAAAAAACGACGACAATATAATAAGTATTAAGCGCTGCATTTCGTAAGTTTGTACAAAATTACAAAAAGGCATTATAATAACCGCTTCCAAAATGAGTATTGCAACAAATATTGAATCTTTACAAACCGACCTCGCACCCATCGGCGTTACCCTTGTCGCTGTTTCCAAAACAAAATCTAATGAAGAGATTATGGAAGCCTATGAGGCAGGTCAGCGCGTATTTGGTGAAAATATGGTACAGGAGATGGTCGAGAAGTATGAAGCTCTCCCCAAAGATATAGCATGGCATCAAATCGGTCACTTACAAACGAATAAAGTTAAATATATTGCTCCTTTTGTATCGATGATACAATCTGTTGATTCGATAAAGGTGTTGAAAGAGATCGATAAACATGCGGCCAAAAACCACCGGGTCATCGATTATCTTCTGCAAATACATATTGCAGATGAAGAAAGCAAGTTTGGATTCGATCATGCAGAATTGATCGAAATGCTACGGAGTGAAGATTTTCAAAGTCTAAAACATGTCCGCGTCCGGGGTTTGATGGGAATCGCTACCAATACAGAAAACGAAAAGGTGATCAAAGAAGAGTTTTATGAACTAAAAATGTTGTTCGACGGCGTTAAAGCCAGCTTTTTCCGTCGGGAGGACAGCTTTGATACCTTGTCTATGGGCATGTCGTCCGATTACAACCTGGCTATAGAAAAAGGAGCGAATATGATTCGGCTCGGAAGCACTATTTTCGGCAAACGGGTGGTCAAACATTATAAAAACAACGATTAAGAAACGACGACAGCGCGTCGAACAGCATTTAGCAACTGATGAAAAGAAAATTAATATATAGTACCGGACTGGGGCTATTGTTATTTGCCTCAAGCTGTATCAATGGGAATAAATCTCCCGAAAACAGCACCACAGCAGATACACTTATAAACGTAAACGATACGTTAGCTTATCAAATCGCGGTTTTCAAAGAAACCAGTCCTTATTTTTCCGGTGATGAAACAACGTTGGATACAACATTTTATTTGGCACGTTATCCCGTTTTTGCATCGGAAACAGACTCTTTGGTTCAAGAAGCCATCTTTGTTGACGGCGAACACAATGCAAAGCAAGTGGCACAAAGCTTTTTAGCTGGATTTAACGAATATGCCGAAGAGCAAATAGAAAGCGAGAATCGGGCTTTTCATGCCTGGTTCAGAAGCCAGGATTGTGAAGTCGCTTTGAATGTACCGGGCTTTCTTACCCTAAGGAACGCCATAAGTGAATATACTGGTGGAGCACATGGCATAGAAATCGAAATCTGGTCTAACTACGATACACAAAATAAAAGAAAACTTTCGCTGGCCGATCTTTTTCAAGATACACTGGCTTTAAGCCAAATTGTAGAAGTTTATTTCAGGAAGCAGGAAGCGTTGAGCGATACGAGTTCTTACGGAAGCAATTATTTTTTTGAAGACGAAACTTTTACCTTGGCAGACAACTTTGGCCTGATCCCCAGCGGACTTCTATTTCACTACAACCCCTACGAAATTAAATCGTATGCCGAGGGACCAACAACGCTAATCATTCCCTATAAGGCGCTAGAGGAAGTAATGACAGCGAAAGGCAAGCGTTTATTGAAAGTCGTCAGTGAGAAGTTATAAGTGATAAAATTAATACGTTTTCATGCAAGTATTTAAATTTGGCGGAGCATCCGTAAAAGATGCCGAAAGCATCCGTAATGTTGCACATATTATTACAAAATGTAAAAACGGCGAATTGCTTGTCGTCGTTTCCGCACTTGGTAAAACCACCAACGCACTGACCGAAGTTACCCAGCATTTTATCGACCAAACAGGGCAAGCATTTGATCTGCTGGAAAACGTAAAAATGGCGCATCAACAGATTCTGACCGAACTTTTTGGTGTGTCACATCATCCTATATTTGACGAAATTGCAAATTGCTTCGTCGAAATCGAATGGATCCTCGAGGAAGAACCACAAGATTCGTATGATTACCTGCACGACCAGATTGTTTCTACCGGCGAAATTGTTTCGTCTAAAATCCTTGCCGCCTATTGTGCGCATACCGGTTTACCCATCCAATGGATAGACGCCCGTGACTATATCTTTACAGACAACACCTACCAGGAAGCAGAAGTAGACTGGCAAAAAACGGAAGACAAAATCCGCCGAGAACTACCCACCATCCTGGATGAACAAATCATCATCACCCAAGGTTTCATTGGCTCTACCTCGGAAAACTTTACGACCACATTAGGTCGCGAAGGCTCCGACTATTCCGCCGCTATATTCGCAGCCTGCCTACAGGCCGATGACGTCACGATATGGAAAGATGTCCCCGGGGTACTCAATGCAGACCCGAAATGGTTTGATCCGACGGAACTCATTCCCGAATTATCGTATACCGATGCCATTGAACTCACCTATTACGGTGCAACGGTTATCCACCCGAAAACAATCAAACCACTACAAAATAAGAAGATATCCTTAAACGTACGCTCTTTCCTACATCCAGACGAACCGGGAACGCTTATCCGCACCACCAACAACGGGCTGCCTATCCCCTCTTTTATTTTTAAGGTCAATCAGGTTCTGGTAAGTATACAACCCCGCGATTTTTCGTTTATCGTGGAAGACAACCTCAGCCATATATTTAACCTGTTCCATAGCCATCGAATCAAGATCAACATGATGCACAACAGTGCCATTAGCTTCTTTGTGAGCGTTGACGACACCGGAACAAACGTAGAAGCTTTGCTGGGAGATTTGGAAAAACGGTATAAAGTAAGTGTAGAAAAGGGCTTGGAGCTTATCACGATACGCTATTATAATCAAGAAACTATCAACCGCGTGTTGGTAAATAAAAAAATTATCCAGGAACTTAAAGACAGCTACACCTGCCAACTTCTGGTTAAAGAGCGGTAACCCCTGATTAATGATGAATAGGAACATTTTATCATCAACAGTTCAGTCTTTTATCCGTCGGCACGCACAGGAAAATGCGAGTAGCATCGCTTTGAAAAAGAGTCCATTTACAGCGGTATCGTCGTCAGAACTTGCGCAGCAAATAAGCGGCCGGCAAAAAGTAAGTATCAAAATACCCACATGGTTGGAACAAGGCAAGCCCCTGTATTTTCCCGAAAAGCTGAATCTGGAGCAATGCTCTTCCGCCAAAACGGGAAAGTTCAAAGCTTCCCTGCTATCACCGAGCCGTAGACTGTTGGACGTGACGGGCGGATTCGGCGTAGACAGCTATTATTTTGCACAACGGGCAAAAGGCGTGATACACTGTGAGATCAACGCCGAATTGTCGCAAATCGTGGCACATAACTTCCAGGAATTAGAGGTAGATAACGTACAATTCCACACCGGCGATGGGCTTACTTTCCTGACATCGTCGAACGAGCGATACGACTACATTTATACCGACCCCTCGCGAAGGGTAAAAAACCAAAAAGTATTCCGACTGGAAGATTGCGAGCCGAATATTCTGGCCTATCAATCGCTATTTTTTGAACATTCGGATATCCTCTTAACCAAATTAGCGCCCCTGCTCGATATTTCGGGAGCGCTAAATGTATTGCCGCAGGTCAAAGATGTGTATGTAATCAGCATAGACAACGACTGTAAGGAATTGCTATTTGTCCAAGAAAAATCGTTTCAAGGTATACCTACCATTCATGCGGTACGTCTATCGACGGATGAACCACAAATCTTTTCCTTTACCTACACACAGGAAAAGGAATCTGTGCCGGTAATGGGCGAACCTAGGAGTTTTTTATACGATCCGGATGTGGCAATAACCAAAGCCGGCGCCTTTAAATCTGTTGCTACCGCTTTCGGCTTACAAAAACTGCATCCGCACAGCCATCTGTATACCAGTGACAATTTTGTGTCGGAATTTCCCGGACGTGTCTTTCAGGTACAACAGGTGATACCGTTTTCCGTCTTTAAAAAGAATGTTGCTATTGCAAAAGCCAATATCATCGCCAAAAACTTTCCGCTGAAAGTGGACGATATTCGAAAGAAGTTTAAAATTAAAGATGGCGGCGAGGCGTATTTGTACTTTACGACGCTATTTGATGATCGGCATGTGGTTTTGTATGGGATAAAACATATGTTGGCTTAGGCTGAATTGTTTTTTATGATGCATGTGCTAATCCCTGAAGATCAAAAAATATAACAATGTACAATCTCCCTTAAACTCGAATTCTGCTTATTACTAACGGAGCTTCAGTAACAACTCTTCAATCTTGAAGAGATTTAAAAAATCCCTATATTTGGCCCCAATCAATCTCAACGCTGCACGCTGCCAATGAAATACTTTTTGTCTTTTATACTGATTGTATCATTTTTCTTTAGCTACTCCCAAGATGACCGAAAACCGGTCGTTTCTTTTGAAGATTCTTATAAACGCGACTATAAAGCCACTAAAATAGCATCTGGCCAACCTAAGATCGACGGCAAACTAGACGAAGGTATCTGGACGGACCAAGGTGAATGGTCCGAGAAATTCGCACAGGTGATTCCTTTTGAAAGGGCCTATACAGGTTCCTGGACTAGGATGAAGATTTTCTACGACGACAAAAATATCTATGTAGGGGTCTATTGTAAGGATATTCATCCTGAAACTATGAATGCCTTTATCGGAAATAGAGATGATAACAGTAATGGTGACCTGATTTCAATTGCTTTCGACCCTTATCATGATTATAGGGCGGCCGTGGAGTTTAACATCAACTTGGGTGGAAATAAAACAGACTTGACTGTAACCGATAAGTTATCGGTAAACCTGAGCTGGAATGCAGTCTGGGAAGGAAAAACCCATCAGGACGTAGCTGATTCCAGTTGGACAGCCGAACTGCGAATCCCTTTCAACCAGATCAGATATACCCAAAAGAACGACGACGGAATCTGGGGCCTACATGTGCGAAGGATTATCCGTAAAAACAACGAGGTGCAGAACTGGAGTATGATTCCGATCAAAAATAATGGTCATGTGTTTTCCTTTGGGACTATGCACGGCATGCAGGATCTTCCAAAACCCAAAGGAATCGAGTTTCTGCCCTATGTAATGACTAAACTGATCAGAGAACCCAAAATAAACAATAGCGCCTATCAGGACGGTAGCCGATGGAAACCTAATGCTGGCCTGGATGCCAAATTCGCTATCTCAGATTATACCTTGGACCTTTCCATCAATCCTGATTATGGTCAGGTAGAACTGGATCCTTCGGTAATGAACCTAACGGCCTATGAGGTTTTCTATGAAGAGAAAAGGCCTTTCTTTCTTGAAGGCAAGCATATTTTGGAATTTGACAACAACGAGGGTGGGATGATGTTTTATTCCCGCAGGATTGGATCTAGACCTCGCTATCAGGTGCCAAATGTAGATAATCAGCATATTTTTGCCAGTACAACGGACTTCGTTCCTATTCTTGGTGCCATGAAACTGACCGGGACAAATAGAAAAGGCTTGACAATTGGTATTCTTGAAAGTATCACAGCCCAAACTTCCCAAAAAGTCTCCAACTTGGGATCTGGCGAAGAAAAAATCCAAACCGAACCCCTGACAAACTACACCGTAGCACGTGTGCAGAAGAATTGGAACGGTAATACGCTACTGGGCGGTATGATTACTTCTGTGAACCGGAAAATAAACGAAACCCATCTACAGAACTTTCTCGTTAAGGATGCATTCTCTACAGGGATAGATTTTACCCAATACTTCTCCAATAGATTGTATTATGTAGAGACCAAAGCCATGTACAGTACGCTATCAGGTACTTCTGAGGCCATTATGGCGATCAAAAACAATGCAACGCATTTCTACCAAAGAAAATCGGCTGTTGGGTACCTGAATATGAATCCAGAGGAAACCTCGCTAAGCGGAACCGGGGGTTACATCAAAGCCGGCAAAAAAGGAAATGCCCAATGGACATACGCGGAAACATTCAGCTGGTCATCACCGGGATTTGACCTGAATGAGGTCGGTTACCTCAAACAGACCGATTATAAACTCAACGAAACAGAATTCGCCTTCCGTAAAACGGATCCTTGGGGACCATTTAGGGCTGCCGGTATTACCCTTACCCAGCGAAACGTCTGGAACTATGGTGGGAAATCAATGGATAACAACCTGGGTGTTAGATTCCGTAGCTTGACTATAAAAAGGCGTATCGAAATGGATCTGAAAGAGGCTTTCAGCTGGAATACGATCGATAGTCGTATGTTACGTGGCGGCTATGATCTGCGTTATAACCCACACTTTACCCATACCTTCTCCATGAACTCAGATCGTGCAAAGAGAGTCTACCTAAAAATCGACTATGATGGCAAGCACTTCCTGGATGGAGAAACAAGGTACAATGAAATCAGACCTTCCCTGACCTTTAGGATAGGTAATCATCTCCACCTCGTAACCCAGTTCAATTACGCTTGGAACAAAGATAACCTGCAATATGTAGCAACCGTTATTGATCCGGACCAAAACGCCGAGGCCGAATCCTATATCATGGCAAGAATGCGCCAAGAAACTTATGGTTTTACCTTTAGGCTTCAGGGCAATATCACCCCAGACCTATCCATCCAATACTACGGCTCACCGTTTACATCGGTAGCCCAATACGATCGCTTTAAATTCGCCACAAACACTTTAGCAAGTAAATATGCAGACCGTTTCCAAGAATTTACATCGGAGGAAATCAGCGCTTCAGATGGTCTATACAATATATCAAACCCCAAAGCTTCGGGTAGCTTCACTGACCCGAACTTCAGCTTTAATGAGTTCAGGTCCAATCTTGTCGCACGCTGGGAATACAAACCCGGATCAACACTCTATCTAGTTTGGGAACACAACCGTTCGGGCAGAATGCCAGTCTATCAACCCGGCTGGGGTTCAAATATCGACCAGATATGGGGAATTGCCCCAACGAATACATTTATGCTGAAGGCGAATTATTGGCTGGGCTGGTAGGAACAACAGGGAAGAGAGAATGGAAGTGTCGATACATAAAAAAGCCGCAGTTTGTTTAAGAACCGCGGCTTTTTGATTTGTTTACTTACTTAAATTTATGATGCTTGATTTGCACGGATAATATTCAATGCTCCACCAGCTTTAAACCATTCGATCTGCTGTGCATTGTAGGTATGGTTAACCAAAATACTATCTTGTGTACCATCGGCATGATGCAAGACAATAGTCAATGGTTTTCCTGGAGCAAACTCCGTTAAACCAATAATATCGACTGTATCGTCTTCTTTAATTTTATCGTAATCGTCCTTATTATCGAACGTTAAACCCAACATGCCTTGTTTCTTCAAGTTGGTTTCGTGAATACGGGCGAAAGATTTAACCAACACCGCGCGAACGCCGAGGTGACGAGGCTCCATGGCTGCATGTTCACGGGAAGATCCCTCACCGTAATTTTCATCGCCCACCACGATAGAGCCGATACCTGCTGCTTTGTAAGCGCGTTGTGTAGCTGGTACCGCCGCATATTCGCCGGTCAATTGATTTTTGACAAAGTCGGTTTTATCGTTAAAGAAGTTGACGGCACCAATAAGCATATTATTAGAAATATTATCCAAATGACCTCTATATTTCAACCAAGGACCAGCCATGGAAATATGGTCTGTTGTACACTTACCTTTCGCTTTTATGAGCAGCTTCAATCCTTTAAGATCGGTACCTTCCCATGCAGGGAATGGTTCTAATAATTGAAGACGATCAGAGGTAGGCGATACTTCTACAGTTACTGCAGAACCATCTGCTGCTGGCGCTTGGTATCCTGGATCTTCCACATCAAAACCTTTTGATGGCAATTCATCACCTGTTGGTGGATCCAATTTCACCTGCTCACCATTCTTGTTAATCAGGGTGTCGGTAACCGGATTAAACCCTAAATTACCCGAAATAGCTATTGCTGCCACCATTTCTGGAGAAGTTACAAAGGCGTATGTGTTCGGGTTACCGTCTGCACGTTTCGCAAAGTTTCTGTTAAACGAGTGAACGATGGTGTTTTTCTCTTGTTTATCTGCTCCTGCACGATCCCACATACCAATACATGGGCCGCATGCGTTGGTAAAGATAGTCGCATTCAAATCTTCGAAAGTTTTAACATACCCGTCACGATCAGCCGTATAACGTACGAGTTCCGAGCCTGGATTAATTCCAAACTCCGCTTTTGTCACCAGACCTTTGTCGATCGCTTGTTTAGCGATAGATGCCGCGCGGGACAAATCTTCATAAGATGAGTTTGTACATGAACCGATCAAGCCCCACTCTACTTTTAATGGCCAGCCGTTCTTTTCAGCTTCTTCGCGCATACGCGAAACCGGCGTATATAAATCGGGGGTGAATGGACCATTTAAAGAGGGTTCCAATTCAGACAGGTTGATTTCAATTAATTGATCAAAATATTGCTCCGGGTTAGCATACACTTCGGGATCCGCTGTCAGATGTTGTTTAACAACATTTGCTGCATCCGCCACTTCGGCACGGTCTGTCGCTCGTAAATAACGCTCCATGGATTCATCGTATCCGAACGTCGACGTTGTTGCACCAATTTCCGCTCCCATGTTACAGATTGTACCTTTACCTGTACATGACAACGATTCTGCTCCTTCACCAAAATATTCGACAATAGCACCGGTACCACCTTTTACGGTTAAGATACCCGCTACTTTCAAGATCACATCTTTTGGTGCGGTCCATCCGGATAGTTTACCTGTCAACTTAACACCGATCAGCTTCGGAAATTTAAGTTCCCATGGTAAGCCAGCCATGACATCGCATGCATCGGCTCCACCAACACCAATAGCCACCATACCCAAACCTCCGGCATTCACCGTGTGGGAGTCTGTTCCGATCATCATGCCACCTGGGAATGCATAATTTTCTAATACGACCTGGTGAATAATACCGGCGCCCGGTTTCCAAAACCCTATTCCATATTTGTTGGATACAGAAGATAAGAAATTAAATACTTCTGAACTTTCGTTTTTTGCACGTGTTAAATCTTGCTCCGCGCCATCCCTTGCTTGGATCAAGTGGTCACAGTGAACAGTGGAAGGTACAGCAACCTTAGGACGGCCAGCTTGCATAAATTGCAATAAAGCCATTTGCGCTGTCGCATCTTGCATGGCAACACGATCCGGAGCGAAGTCTACATAAGAGTTACCGCGCTCATAAGCTTCGGTTGCGTTTCCTGCCCATAAGTGGGCATACAAAATTTTCTCAGAGAGAGTCAAAGGTTTATTAACCACCTGACGCGCTGCAGTAATGCGCTCGTCATATTGGCTATAGACCTTTTTGATCATTTCTATATCAAAAGCCATTTATTTAATTAATTATTTGATGTACTTCATTATAACAAAATCAGTTTCCTGATTTTTCAAACCAGAGCAAAAATACAAAAAAGAATAGGTTTTAAACAGTTTTAGCCCGTTGCAAACCCTAATTTGGAATAAATCCAAACAACTTATATTTGTTTCATTAACGGTGGTGTATTTTTCAACTGTCGGATAGCATCCGTCGGATCCTCCGCAGAAAAAATACTGCTTCCGGCAACCAGGACATCGGCCCCTGCTTCTATGAGTTTTGCGGCATTGCGGATATCGACTCCACCATCAATTTCGATAAGTAAGGAATCATTCACACCGCTCGATAAGGCTCGGAGTTCCTGTATTTTTGCATACGTTTGTTCAATAAATTTTTGCCCTCCAAACCCGGGGTTAACCGACATGATGCACACCAAATCAATATCGGTAAGGACATCTTTCAGTAAACTCACTGGTGTATGTGGATTTAGTGCCACCCCGGCTTTACAGCCTAACTCTTTAATAGCGGCTAATGTACGGTGCAAGTGTGTACACGCTTCGTAGTGTACCGTAATATTGGATGCGCCAGAATCTTTACATATTTTTAGATACCGATCGGGGTCTACGATCATCAAATGCACATCTAATGGTTTGACGGCATGTTTCGCGATAGCCTGCATAACCGGAAAACCAAAAGAAATATTCGGAACGAAGACGCCGTCCATAATATCAACGTGAAACCAATCTGCTTCGCTCTGATTTATGACCTGGATGTCGTCGTAAAGCTTCGCAAAATTAGCCGCTAACACAGATGGGGCTATCAGATGTTTTGTTGTAGGCATGTTGTTACGTGTTTTTTGTAAAGATACGGAAGTTTACGGCTATTGTGTGCGGATAAATGGTACATTTGTTGTAAAATTGTACTGATAGGATAAAATAAAAATAAGCAAGTGGCTAAACTAAAGATCAACTATCTTCGGGACAAGAATCAAAATAATTCCTTCATCGTGAAATTTGCCATGATCACTTTGGCAATCGTGTTGATTTGTATTTTCTTACCGAAACAACCGCGTTTTCGTTACGAATTTGAAAGAGGGAAAGTATGGAACCATGAAAATCTTGTATCTCCATACAATTTTGCCATTTTAAAAACGCAGGAGGAACTAAATAGAGACCGGGAACAGGTGCTGAAAACGGTACAGCCTATCTATAACTTGAATGCGACCGCCAGCAAAGAACAGATTGATCAATTCAATACGGATGTGGCGGAGAAATGGCAGATTGCCAATATGGATTCGCTGTCTATCCAAGATAGGGAAACCTATCAATCCGTGGGAAATGCACTGCTTAATTATGTTTACAATAGGGGCATTATTTCCCTGAATAATCGGTACCAAAACAAAGGGTTAAACGCCGAAGAGGTAGACCAGGCGCAAAGCCAGTACAATTTCACATTGCTGCAGGATAATGTCGCGCAACAAAAAAATACAGCAGATATCTTTACGATTGAGTCGGCCAACCAGTATATGGAAAATAATCTTTCCAGAAATAACAAAATAGATCAGAAAACATGGTTGACCGAGACACTGAAGAATTACGTCACGATTAACTATATCTTTAATGAAAACCTCACCAACAAAGCGGAACAAAACGCTTTGGCCAATATTTCGAGTACACGTGGCATGGTGCAAAAAGGGGAACTTATCGCGGAAAAGGATAAGATTATCAGCAATGAAACCTATCAGAAGTTAGCATCCTTACGTAAAGTTTTTGAAGACGAGGCTCGAATTAGCGGCAACCAGGGGTATGTGATGCTCGGCCATTTTGTGGTCATTTCGATGTGCGTATCCCTCTTGATGGTGTTCCTGTATTTTTTCCGACCGACCATTTTTGACAGCAATAGGTTATTATTTATTATTTTAATCGTCATTATATCTATGCTTGGTGTCCTATCCTGGGCCATCAACATGAAAATCCCTAATATGTATTATATCCCGTATTGTAGTGTCCCTATTATTTTTAGGGTATTATTCGATACCCGTGTGGCCTTGAATATTCACCTCCTTATGGTTTTGCTCGCCGCTCTTTTTGTACCGAATAGCTTTGAGTTTGTATTCTTACAGTTCATGACGGGCATGGTAGCCATTTACAGCATCAGAACATTGGTTAAACGAGAGCAATTTTTGGTTTCCTCACTGATCATATTAGCGACGTATATCATTGCTTACGTTGGTTTAGTGTTAACGCGGAATGGTTCGATAAGCTCTATTTACTGGACAGATATTGTACCTTTTGTTGTTAGTGTCGGGTTAACGCTCCTCGCCTACCCATTGATCTATGCTTTTGAACGTTTATTTGGTATCGTTTCTGACCTGACGCTAATGGAATTAACCAACAGCAACTCCCGTTTGCTGCGGGAACTTTCGCTAAAGGCTCCTGGAACTTTTCAACACTCTTTACAGGTGGCCAACCTTGCGGAAGCGGCGATCTATAAGATTGGTGGAAACCCGCTGTTGATACGTGCAGGGGCACTATACCACGATATCGGAAAAATGTCAAACCCGTTGTTTTTTATCGAAAACCAAAAAACGGATATTAACCCGCATGCCGAGCTTACGCCCGAACAATCGGCACAGATCATCATATCGCATGTACACAAGGGTATGGAGATGGCCAAGAAAAACCAACTTCCTGAGGTAATTATCGATTTTATACGTACGCATCACGGTACCACGAAAGTTGATTATTTCTACAATATGGCGCTCAAGAATAATCCCGATAAATTGGTGGACGAAAGCATTTTCCGGTATCCGGGACCGGTGCCTTTCTCCAAGGAGACGGCGGTACTTATGATCGCGGACTCGGTAGAGGCGGCTTCCAGGGCGCTGAAAGAACCGACAGAAGAATCGATCAATAATCTGGTGGATAAAATTGTAGAGTATAAAATTACGCAGCGTCAATTCATCAATTCGGATATAACGATGCGGGATATCATGGAGGTTTCTGACATTTTTAAGTCGATGTTAAAGAGTATTTATCATGTACGGATAGATTATGATGTCGACAAGAAAACGGCTCTTTCGACAGGCAATATAAAAAACTAAATTGAGTGTCAGATGTTTATTCGTTTTTAGGAAAAAAACGGTTTTAAAGCTTTGCAGATTGAAATATTTGCTTTATGTTTGCACTACTTAAATAAAGGAGAGGTGCCTGAGAGGCCGAAAGGAACAGTTTGCTAAACTGTCGTACTGGAAACGGTACCGCGGGTTCGAATCCCGCTCTCTCCGCAGAGCTTCTATCGAAAGGTTGAAGCTTTTTTTATTTCTGAGTTTCTTAGACACTGCTTGCTGAGGGATGAGAACACGCAGGGTTCGATTCGAAGAAGGTTTAAGGTTGAGTTTGGGGTAATGGGACTAAACCAATCCCGCTCTCTCCGCAGAGCTTCTATCGAAAGGTTGAAGCTTTTTTTATTTCTGAGTTTCTTAGACACTGCTTGCTGAGGGATGAGAACACGCAGGGTTCGATTCGAAGAAGGTTCAGGCTTTTTTGTATTTTATATACCTGATGATCACCATAGACACCAAACACACTTTTCCTATTAAGGATGTACTATTTACCTTTGCATTGGCATCGGAAGCATCTACTATATTCACGGAATATAACCATTTAATCTGCGGAATCGGCAAAGTTAATGCCGCGTATAATCTGTTAAAAGCAATACAAACGGAGAAACCTAAATTAATTGTAAACCTCGGTTCTGCTGGAAGCAACTACTACAAGAAAGGTGAAATAGTTTGTTGTACCCAATTCATTCAACGGGATATGGATGTGAGGGGCTTGGGATATGAGCAATACGAAACGCCGCTATCGGGGTTGCCCACCGCGCTGGAATACGGTTTGCAAATGACGGGATTACCGAAAGCAGTTTGCGGAACAGGCGATAGTTTTGAAATGGCACAATCCGCGACCCCATACCACGTTGTGGATATGGAAGCATACGCATTGGCTTTGGTGGCCATGAAAGAAAACATTCCTTTCCTCAGTCTTAAATACATCTCGGATGGTGCCGACGGTGATGCGGCAGAAGATTGGGAACTGCAGGTTCATAAAACCGCCGCTGCATTTGGCAAGTTATTGAAACTCCATACCGAAAATTTAACAACACTATAATCTACGATAGACGAAATGAACAAGGACTTGATTTTAAGGGAAAAATTGGCTTTGCAACGCACTATTTTAGCGAACCAATCTACTTTATTGGCTTTTATACGTACATCTATGTATTTTTTGGTGGCCGGTATAAGCATCAATAATCTCACGACAGTAGAATACGGCGGAACGATTGAAATGATATTCATCGGTATTTCGGTCATGTTGATTGCTATCGGTGTATTCAACTATGTTGTCCACAAAAAGAAAATCGTTGAAAGTAATCATCATATCGGTGATTATAAAATAGAATACCTCGACAAAAAACAATAATTTGTCTAATCTTCTCGCACCGTTAACTCCAAGACCTCTCCAGGTAAACCATCGAAATCCGCAAATTCTTTAGAAACGAAACCGTTATTGATGAGGATTTTTCGAGATGGAATATTCTTCGGGTCTATAATCGCAAACAGCTTGGTAATAAAATCATGCGTTCTTGCTGTTTCAATCAGTTGATGAGCAACATCACTGGCTATTCCTTTTCCCCAATAATCGGGTAACAGCATATACCCCAATTCCGCTTTGTCGCTATGGCGAGTCTCTATCTCCAATTTCCCCACCCCTATGAAATTACCGGATGCATTCTCTACAATTTTAAAATGCCCAAAGTCAGGGTGGAGCTGGTTTTCCCACATCCGTTTCTCAAAATCCGATTTAGCCTCATCTAGTAAAATGGCGCGCTCCGTAATCATCGCCATCACCGCTTCATTATTAACCAATTCAAAATATAAAGGAAAATCCGCTGGAATAAGTTTCGTTAGCCGAAATTTGATTGCCATTTTTTATTTTTTTTATTGCTACTATGATGTATACCACTGAAAATATTAATGCCTTATGGCAGTATCTTGTATTTATGGGGAGCAAGATATAAAAAATTCGCTGTTTTGACCTTTTTTAGCTAGATTTAAACGCTAAACCGAATGGTGTATGAAGAGAATACTTTCAATAGACGGCGGCGGCATCCGAGGTATTATTCCAGGGATGTTTTTGGTAGCGCTGGAGGAAAAAATCCAACAGGCTACAAATAATCCGGATGCACACTTAACCGACTATTTTGATTTTTTTGCGGGTACAAGTACGGGTGGAATTCTTTTATCCATCTTATTATGCCCAGATGATAGCGATCCGAAAAAACAAAAGTACACGGCAAAAGATGCATTGGATATCTATCTGGATCACGGCACAGAAATATTTTCTGCGTCCACTTGGCGTCGTTTCCTGAGCAAATTCGGTTTATTAAGTGAGCTTTACGATGAAACTATTTTGGAAAATGTACTGAAGAGCTATTTTGGAGATAAGAAACTTAGTGAGCTTCTCAAGCCTTGTATTGTTACGGCATATAACATCGAATTACGTAAAAACCACCTTTTCCGACAGCAGAAGGCCATATCGCATGGCGACTCGCGCGACTTTTATATACGGGATGTCTGTCGGGCAACATCTGCTGCACCTACCTATTTTGCGGTGGCAGAGATATTCTCGCTTGCGAAGACGCGCTACCCTTTAGTAGACGGTGGTGTTTTCGCACACAACCCTTCGTTATCTGCTCTTCTGGAAGTCATTAAAAGCTACAATACGTACAAAATACACGATATCTGGATCCTTTCTCTAGGAACCGGATTGTCTAAGATATCGTATAATTATGAAGATTTTAAGAAGAAATGGGCTATTTCCATCGGGCCCGCACTCGTCGATATTATGAGCAGTAGTTCTGCAGAGAGCACAGATTATTACCTCAAGCAATTATTCCGATCGGTTAATAAATCGGCAAATTATATACGTGTTGAACCCAGTAACCTCTCTTCTATCAATCCCTCTATGGATTCGGCTTCGCCGTCTAACATTCAAAAACTCATTTCTTTAGGAGATAAGTTAATCAGCGAGCATGAAGAATTAATGAATCAAATAGTCGCTGAAATTATACAGGACAAAAAAAGTAATTCGGAGCGATCGGTGTGGAATTTTTTAAAAAATTAAAATAAGTATGGCGCTAAATTACATTTGGGTCTCGTTTTTCTTGATAACATTTATAGTCGCTATTATTAAACTTATTGGTGGCGACACAGAAGTTTTTCAAAATATTGTCAATTCCCTTTTTGAAAGTGCGGCTAATGGTGCGACGATATCTCTCGGTTTGATTGGCATGATGACTTTTGCACTGGGGATTATGAAAATTGGCGAAAAGGGGGGCATGATTGCTATTTTTGCTAAAGTGGTGGGTCCATTTTTTAACCGGCTTTTTCCAGAAATCCCCAAAAACCACCCTGCATTGGGTTCAGTGCTCATGAACTTTTCTGCGAATGCGTTAGGATTGGATAATGCGGCGACTCCCCTGGGCTTAAAGGCTATGAAGGAGCTACAAGAGCTTAACCCGCAGAAAGATACGGCAAGCAATGCGCAAATTATGTTTATCGTGCTAAACGCTTCCAGCTTAACATTACTGCCTATTTCTATTATGGCTTATCGACAAGAAGCTGGGGCGGCGCAACCTTCTGATGTGTTTTTACCTATCCTTATCGCCACATTCTTTTCTACACTCGCGGCGCTGATTTTGGTTGCTATTTACCAAAAGATCAATCTTTTTCATAAGACAATCATCCTTTATTTAGGTGGATTACTTGCCTTGGTGGGGGGTGCGTTATACTATTTCAGCACACTGGCACCGGCAGAAATTGATGTGATATCTCGCGTATTTGGTAACCTCGTCTTATTTGGTCTCTTTGTTTCCTTTATTGCACTTGCTCTATTTAAACGTGTCAATGTTTATGATGCCTTTATCGAAGGTGCAAAAGAGGGATTCGATGTCGCGGTAAAAATTATCCCCTATCTGGTCGCTATTTTGGTGGGCATCGCGGTGTTCCGCGCTTCTGGAACCATGGATTATTTGGTGGAGGGCATCGCTTCGCTCATTGCATATGTGGGAATGGACACGTCGTTTGTCGAAGCGTTACCGGTCGCATTCATGAAACCATTGAGTGGTTCGGGTGCCCGCGGACTAATGGTAGAACTCATGGCTACGAATGGTGCAGACGATTTTGCAGCGCGTGTAGCCTGTGTAATCCAAGGTTCAACGGAGACTACATTTTATGTGTTAGCGGTTTATTTTGGATCGGTAGCCATCAAAAATACGCGGCATGCATTGCCATGTGCCCTTATAGCCGAGCTTGTTGGCGTTATTGCCGCCATTATAGTGGCCTATATTTTCTTTGGATAGTGCGATATTATTTCCTATCTTAAAGTGCTGTATCTAACAAGAAACATAATCCGATATAAAAAAATTCAATGAAAAAAACAATTGCACTAATTGCACACGATGGAAAGAAAGCGGACATGGTAGCCTTCGTTAAGGATCATATCGAATTCCTGCAAAATGCCCATATTATCGCGACCGGCACCACCGGATCCTATATAGAAAAAACGGGGCTGGAAGTAGAGCTTAAACTGAGCGGGCCGAAAGGAGGTGACGCGCAGATTGCGGCACTAACGGCGGAGGGAAAGGTAGACGGCATCATATTTTTCCGGGATCCGCTAGGTAAACATGTACATGAGCCTGATATACAAATGCTGATGCGGATCTCGGATTTATATAATGTACCATTAGCTACCAACCCTGCGACTGGGAGTTTGATTATTGAAGGGTTGTTTACCTAAAACGGAAATGATATGACAAAAAGTGTAATTACGAGAATTGGCAAAGATCCATACAGGACAGAAATCCATATTCAACCACATGTACTTCTCGCTGATGAACCCAAAGAGATAGGTGGTCAAGACCTTGGACCGGCTCCGGGCGAATTGCTTTTGTCATCTTTAGGAGCTTGTAAAGCAATTACAATGCGTATGTATGCTGATCGGAAACAATGGGATTTAGAGGCTGTGGAAATTTCGTTATCCATCAGTAAACAACGGGGTGAATTACAGGAAACCAACTTTATCAAATGCCATATTCGCTTAGATGGCAATTTAGACGAAACGCAGAGACAACGTTTGTTAAAAATCGGCAACAAATGCCCCATACATAAAATTTTAAGCAACCCTATTGTCATAGAAAGCAACTTGATATAAAATGAATTACGGATAAATATTTTTTAAAATGTATGCGTGAATACGGCGCATTTTTTCTTATGTTTGCCGACATTCAAATTTTAATATATGTCTTCAACTAACAACAGCGAGGTTGATACACCATTTCAGCTATTTGACAGAGCGGAATGGAAAAGTTTAAATGGTCATTTTTCCCATCATCTAGCACCGGATGATATAAAAAATCTGCGTGCGTTAAATGAACCGCTCAATGTTACTGAAATCGAAGAAATATATTTTCCCTTAGCACATCTCTTGGGAATTTTGATTAAACGCACGAAAGATCAGCATGCGGCGGTAAATAATTTTCTAAACAAGAGTACCAATAGTCTTCCGTTTATCATCGGTATAGCGGGATCTGTTGCCGCGGGAAAGAGTACAACCGCCCGGGTTCTCCAAAAAGTGCTTTCCATGCTTCCAAATAAACCCCAAGTGGAGTTGGTGACAACAGATGGTTTTTTATATCCGAACGAAGTTTTAGCGGACCGAAATATACGTAAGGGCTTTCCGGAAAGTTATGATACGAAGCTGTTGCTGAATTTTCTTTCCGCTATGAAATCGGGCGTGGCGCAATTTGAAGTACCGGTTTACTCCCATTTAGAGTATGACATTATCCCCCACGAAAGTCAAATTATCAATCAACCAGATATTCTTATTGTCGAGGGAATTAATGTGTTGCAGGTAAACTCGTCTATGGGTAGCAGTGTATTCGTTTCGGATTATTTTGATTACGCGATTTATGTAGATGCGGATGAAAAGGATTTGATACATTGGTATATCAACAGATTCGAGTCTTTACGCGCTACGTCATTCCAGAATCCAGCGTCTTATTTTCATCGCTATGCCAACCTTGGTAAGGAAGAGAGTATAGATATGGCCACAACTATTTGGAATACCATCAACCGTCCAAATCTACATGAGAATATATTACCAACTCGTTTTCGCGCAGATTTAATTCTAAAAAAAGGATCCCACCACTTTGTAAAGCAAATTAAAGTACGCAAAATATAAGTTAGGCATCGACTTCAAAATTTTGCTTGAACTTTAGTATTTCTCTGAAGACTTCGTTTTCAACTTGCTTATGCACTTTACTGCTGCTGCTGGTTGCATGCAGCTCGATCTTATATTTTATGTGGTCTTTTCCAATCTTGATGATTTTCAGATCCAATTCATCTTCATTTGTTAAATAAGGATGGTTCACTAAAAGCGCTCTAATGTTTTCTTCTAGCTTCTTCACTTCAACGCCTATTTCTAGTGGCAGGTCAAACTTGACCAGAAAAAAAGTCGATCGATGTGATGAAAGGTTTACCATGGGGGAAGTGAACACCATATTGTTTGGTACCATAACCATATCATCGTCTTCATTTTGTATAACCAGGCTAGAGAAGTTGATATCGATGATACGTCCTTTGTGTTCGCCTATCCTCACGCGATCTCCGACCGATAGTTGATCGGAAAACATAATAAACAGGCCCGAAAGAAGATTGGTGATGTATTCTCTGAAGGTCACCGCCACAGCCATAGCCACGATGGTCATACTCGTTACAAATTCCCGAGGGTCTATTCCTAGTGCTATCATGATGCAGATAACTGCCATTGTGGTATTTAAAACGACGGTAAGCCGGTTAATGCCGAGCACGAAGTTTCCACGGACGATACGTTTTTCATGTCGTTTGTTGTAAATGGTAATGATCATGTACCGGCCAATCGAAAATATAATACTGGCGGATAGAAACAAGTTGATTCCGTTGGACAGGCGATCTAACCAAGGATGTTGCTTATAAAAAGCATCAAAATACCAAAATGAGGTATATAGCAAAATCCACGACGCTAGCTTGATTATAAACTGCAACGGATTGGTATCTTTCTTTTCTTCTCCCATAATAATAAAACGTCCTAAATTATCATTTTTCTACTGATATTACAATAATATTTTGGCAGGGCAAGGCGTGTTCGGATTGGTCTCTAAGTAGAGCTTTTTTCGTTCTTTTTTCTGAAAAAGCATAAAATAAGCTAACTTAGCGAGCTAAAATGCGCTAGACACATATAATTATGCAAACAACATTTGATTTTGAAAAGCCTATTGCAGACTTGCAAACCCAAATAGAAAAGGTCTTACAGGTGCAGGAAAAGACCAAAGTAGACATGAGTGCTACGGTTAATGAGCTAGCGGAAAAGCTTGAACAAACCAAACAGGATATTTATTCAAATTTGACTGGTTGGCAAAAAGTTCAAATGTCTCGCCATCCAGACCGTCCGCAGACATTTGATTATATCTCCATGATTTGTGATGAATTTATTGAGCTACACGGCGACCGCACAGTGAGGGATGACAAAGCTATTATCGGCGGATTTGCTTCTATCGGTGGGCACTCGGTGATGGTAATTGGTCACCAGAAAGGAAAAAACACAAAAGAGCGTCAGTATCGAAATTTTGGGATGGCCAATCCAGAGGGATATCGGAAAGCCTTGCGACTGATGAAAATGGCAGAAAAGTTCAATAAGCCAGTCGTTACGTTGATCGATACGATGGGGGCTTACCCTGGTTTAGAAGCAGAGGAACGCGGACAGGGAGAAGCGATTGCGCGCAATCTTTTAGAAATGTCGGTACTTAAAGTGCCGGTGATCTGTATCGTTATCGGAGAGGGCGCTTCGGGTGGTGCTTTGGGAATCGGTGTAGGAGATCGGGTATATATGATGCAAAACACCTGGTACTCGGTTATCTCCCCGGAGTCTTGTTCTTCTATTCTTTACAGAAGTTGGGATCAGAAGGAAAAAGCGGCAGAATCGCTAAAGCTTACCGCAGAGGACATGTTGAAAAATGGATTAATTGATGGTATTATTGGTGAACCCATTGGCGGTGCCCATCAAGATCCCGCGGTAGCCGCAGAGAACCTAAAGGAAAAGATTTTGAACGACCTTACTAACCTCACAAAAAAAGATGCGGAAAGCCTTGTTGCGGAACGTATTGATAAGTTTAGTAAAATGGGCGTCGTAATGGAATAAAAAGATTAATACCGAAACGGATAATCCCTTATAAATTCAAACTTATAATCCGTTGTGGTTTGAATCGTATCGATCAATGAGGACAGCAATTGTTGTCCTTTTTTGGTCTGAAACATATCATCGTGCATCAATAATACGACATTATTGGGCTCCATCGACGACTTGTTAGCCATATAGTTACGAATCCGGGTATATATCTCGTTAACGGATTGTATTGGTTTACCGGACGCTGCATATATTCTCCATTCCACATCCCAACCATATATTTTATAGCCGTTTGTATAGAGCATGTCGGCTGTGCTTGCTCCACTTTTCAGGTCGATTCGTCTGACGTCATCGTAAATCCAAATATTACGCCCCGGTAAACGCGCTATTTTATGCTTCAGCTCCAGGTCCAGTTCATTTTTCTCAAAGTCTTCATACGCACTGACTGGGTTACTATAAAACATAGTGAATCTATTTTTCCCATGTGTATAGCTATGATTATAACATTCTACCAAGGGGTTATCTTTATAGCGTTGAAGATCTCTTTTCAGACGCTTCGACATATTCGCATGTCTCCCCACTAGAAAAGCGTTGATCTTGATATTCCTTGCTTTCGAAATGGAATCAATTGCGGAGCTCCCAATCAAAGGTCCATCATCAAAGGTGAAATAAACATGTTTTGGAAGCTTATCTAATTCTTGTCGTACAGAATCCCGCACCCGACGACGCTCTGCTTTTTCATATCTCGCTAAGGAATCTCTACTAATTGGATTTAACGTATCTAGCTGGATGTGAACAGGGGTTCGCCAGCGTTTTGTTAAATATCCCTTTTGATGTTTTACGGTATCTTTGGATTCGATATCCGATAATCCCACGATGCTATCGACTTCTGTCGTGTCTGGATGTAAACTTGCAGCACTTGTATTGATATTTCCTTGACAACTCACAAAAGAGATGGTTGTAACCAAGACAGCACCCAGATTAAAAATGGGCCTTATCGCTTTCCACATACGTTATTTCAATTATCAATTCCTCTACTAAATAGGGTTCTCCGCGGTGGCGGAGAACTTTTCTAAATTTGACTCAAACTTAAAAAATCTAATTGACAAAAATTGAATAGGATGAAAAGAACGTACAAAATACCGGATTTTAGCTACTATTAAAACTTATCCCTGCTAACGATGTTTTCTTCCCTTTTTATGGTATTTGCTATTTCTTTTCTTGTCGTATCTTTTGTAATGCTTTTTATGGTATTTTTTTTCATATCGATCGTACCCTCGTGCGTGTCGATAATCCCGTAAAACGGGTTGTGAACGGTGGTTCGCATAATGCACGTATTTTCTTTTGATTTTCCGATGGTCGTTCCAGGGACGGTCGTGATTAATTACGACCTTATACGTCCTGTATACGTCAACATGACGGTATCGACCAGGAAGTGAGGCGCGCGTTACCCACCGGTTACCTTGATAATAGGTATATCGACGGTGTGATACATCGTAGTAGGCATCAATTTCCGGAAGGTAATAGTAACGGACATAATCATACCCTACCGGACCCCATAACGGCTGGGTGCCAATATTGATGCTCACATTAACCTGTGCTTCCGCTGATTTCGTGAAGCTACACAATCCGAATAAACAAGCTGCATAAATAAACTTTTTCATGTCTCCTCCCCTTTTCAATTTATATCATTTGGATGTCATTATTACTATGACAGCATAACAATAGGGAAAGATTAAATCCTAAGTTGTTAAATAATGTAAAATAGGTTGGACGACTCAAAAATCAGTTGATTTCGTTATCTTTGTACAATTTAAAAAAATTGAGATTTTCATGGCTTTACAATGTGGTATAGTAGGTTTACCAAATGTGGGTAAATCAACATTATTCAACTGTCTGTCCAATGCAAAAGCACAGGCAGCAAATTTTCCTTTTTGCACAATAGAACCTAACGTCGGTGTGATTACAGTCCCTGACGATAGAATAAATAAATTGGCAGAAATTGTCAAGCCACAGCGTATCGTTCCCAACACCATCGAAATTGTCGATATAGCAGGGTTAGTAAAAGGTGCCTCCAAAGGAGAGGGATTGGGAAATCAATTTTTAGGGAACATTCGCACGACAGATGCGATTATTCACGTTTTGCGTTGCTTTGATGATGGTAATGTGATTCACGTAGATGGCTCTGTAGATCCTATTCGTGATAAAGAAATTATCGACACCGAGCTGCAATTGAAGGATTTGGATACGGTTGTGAAACGTATTCAGAAAGTGGAGAAGATGGCAAAAACAGGTGGTGATAAAGATGCCAAGAGAACGTTTGAAATCTTATCTGTTGTTAAGGAGCACTTGGAAAGTGGTAAATCTGCTCGGACAGCTCCTATCCAACCGGAAGATTTCGATTTTATCAGTGACCTTGCCTTACTGACGATAAAACCGGTTTTATATGTATGTAATGTGGACGAGGCATCGGTTACAAAAGGAAATGCCTATGTAGATCGTGTAAAAGAAGCAGTAAAGGATGAGAATGCGGAAGTACTTGTTATCTCGGCCCAAATTGAATCGGAAATTGCCCAGCTCGAATCTTATGAAGAGCGTAAAATGTTCTTGGATGATTTGGGATTAGATGAGTCGGGTGTATATAAGTTAATTCGGGCAGCTTATTCGCTTTTGAACCTGGCTACGTATTTTACGGCCGGTGTACAAGAAGTACGTGCATGGACAATCGAAAATGGTTTTACAGCACCCCAGGCGGCAGGTGTGATCCATACAGACTTTGAAAAAGGCTTTATCCGGGCCGAGGTCATTAAATATAATGATTTCATCAAATACGGCTCAGAAAATGCGGTTAAAGAGGCCGGTAAACTGAGCGTAGAGGGAAAGACATACATCGTTGAAGACGGTGATATCATGCACTTTCGGTTTAATGTGTAAAAATACAATCAAATAATAAAACAAACGCCCGGCTATTGTTGGGCGTTTTTTATAAAAACACGATGGAATTCGTAACGTTGAGCATTCTAACCATAATTTTTATTGCAACATTAGTTCGTTCTACTTTTGGATTCGGTGAATCTTTAATCGCTGTTCCATTGCTTCTTTTCTTTATTCCTATAGATGTGGCCGTCCCTCTTTCTGTTTTGATTTCGATTGTTATTGCTGGTATCGTTGTCGTACAGGATCGAAAAGAAATACATTTTAATAGTGCAAAATGGCTTATTCTATTTGCTTTTCTAGGTATTCCAATTGGATTATTTCTTTTAGTCTACGGTAACGAAAAATTCGTGAAATCGGTGTTGGGAGGGTTCATTATTTTATACGCAATATATAGTCTGTTCTCGACGAATAGTTTTAAACTCCAATCGGACAACAAAATTTGGCTTTTTATCTGCGGTTTTCTTTCGGGTATCTTCGGCGGCGCTTATGGTATAAATGGCCCTCCTCTTGTGATATATGGTAATATGCGCAGATGGTCTCCAAAACATTTCCGGGCCACCTTACAGGCTTACTTTCTTCCCGCGAGTATTATAGGGTTAATCGGATACTGGTATAAAGGTTTGTGGACGCCTGTCGTAACGGAATACTTTTTACTATCCATCCCGGTGGTAATTCCGGCTATTTTTTTGGGAAGGTATCTAAACCACCAATTAAAGGGGGATACTTTTTTGAAGTATGTTTATATAGGGTTGGCTTTGATCGGTATTTTATTACTCCTTTAGTAAACAAATTATTCTATTTTTTTTATCTTCGAGTATGAAATTTGGACAAGTAAGCAATCCGGAAGAAATTGATTTTTCGCTTCCACCGACGCCATCGGAGACATTTCAGTTGCTAGAAGCACACAAACAAAAGGAACCACTACAAATCGCTGTAGGTTGTGCAAAATGGAATAAGGCGGATTTAAAAGGCTTCTACCCTCGCGGTACGAAGGACGAACTGGTGTATTACGCTCAACAGTTTAATTCCATTGAGTTAAACGCTACCTTCTATAATTCGCCTTCGAAAGAGCAAGTAAAAACCTGGAAAGATAAAACGCCCGAGGGTTTTAAATTCTTTCCTAAAATACCGCAATCGGTCAGTCATTATTCCAGGCTCCTCAACACCGATGAAAAAATTAAAGATTTTGTGGATGCCACCGTGTTATTCGAAGAAAAACTTGGAATGGCATTCCTACAGCTGCACGATAATTACAAACCAAAGGATTTTGACCGTTTAGAAAAATTTCTACATCGTTTTCCGAAAGGTTATCCGCTGGCTGTAGAGGTCCGTAATCAAGAGTGGTTCTCGGGCAAAGACAGCAGCGAGAAGCTATACAGATTATTGGAAGATACCCACACGACTAATGTACTGGTTGATACTGCGGGGCGTCGTGATATGGTTCACATGCGGCTAACGACTCCAACAGCGTTTATACGCTATGTGGGTGCTAATCATCCTTCGGACTACGATCGGCTGGTGGAATGGGTAAAGGTGATTAAGAAGTGGAAAGAGGCTGGTTTGCAACAATTGTATTTCTTTATCCATCAAAACATAGAATTGGAATCACCGCTATTGGCGGCGCATTTTATCGAACACCTTAACAAGGAAATAGGCTCGAACCTCCGCATACCAAACAAGGAGAATACGTTATTTTAAGACTCTCTATGGGTGGCGGACACCTCGGTTGGCTTATCTAATACGGATAAGGGGATGTTTCTCATTTTCGTTTTTATAAGCTTATCCACGTTATACATGAGCAATATGGATACCAATGATATGGCAACAACCGCGTAACCAACGATATCGTAATGTTCCAGCGGGCTGAATTTATTTTCCTGGTAGACAATAAGCCCGGCAATTGTTGCTGCAATTCCTCCAGCTATTTGTTGTAAAGAGGCGTTGATACTCATAAACGCTCCACGATCTTGCATATCTGGAACGGCGGATATAAGGGCAGACGACGGAACCATTCGGCTCATAATCCCCATCATCATACAGATATTGACGACCAATACCCAGATAAAGGGAGTTGTAGAGAGATTGGTATAGATAACGCAAATGACCATCAGCCAAATCGTTGCCCCGGCAAACAGTTTATATTTATTCACTCTATCACTCATTTTACCGATAAATGGCATAATAAGAAGTGAACTTATACCCGATGCCATAAATAGAAAGGGTAATTGTTCATTGCTTATTCCCAGATTATTGACCGCAAATACGGTTCCGTAAGGCATCATCATAAAACCACCAACAGACAATACAGCCGTGGCGAAAAAGCCGACACGATACGGTCTCTTCTTCAACGTTTGTACTAAATGACTAATGGCCTTTTTCTGTACGTCCATTCCTAAATGAGCATCCACTGGCTTTAAGCGCAAAGCGATAAGAACTGCTATGAGCACTGCTAACGCCGCTATAAATAAGAAAGGAGCTTCCCAACCCATTTTATTCGCAATGTAAAGTCCGATAGGAATGCCTAAAACCTGACTGGCACCAAACCCCATCTGAACAAATCCCATTACCCGACCTCTCTTTTCCAAAGCAAATAGATCCGTGATAATCGCCATGGAGATAGAACCGATAACACCACCGAACAACCCGGTTATAATTCTCGCTGCAACAAGCGCGTAAAATGTATGCGCAAGCCCGCAAAAAATGGTACCGATTATAAAGCCGGTATAAAAAAACAATAAGAGTTTTTTTCGATCATACTTGTCTGCAAAACCAGCCGTTAAAAGTCCCGAAAGACCAGCACTAAAAGCGTAGGCGGATACTACCATACCGAAAGATGAAGCATGCATATCCATCGATTTAATAAGCAGGTCGCCCAAAGGTGACATTACCATAAAATCCAGAATAACGGTAAACTGACTAATGGCTAAGATGAAGATTACAAATTTTTCATATCCTGTAAAAGGAAGGTTTGTTTTTGTCTGCATAAATTTATGAGATCTTATTTTGCCAGACAAAGATAGCTTTTTGTATTACAATCGAAACAAAATATAAATAACCGTCGTGTAGTTACAAATCATTTATTTTTTTAATACGTGCTGTGCTAATCGTCCTTTTCCAATTCTTCAAACATCTGGCGGTCTTCCGCAGCACCTGTTGTATCGCCTAGTCGGTCTTTCATATCCGCACGATAAGCATATAAATCAGAGTAATAAGGGTTTAATGCTATTGCCTTTGAGTAATCCTGCAGGGCAGCTTCCCAGTTTCCCATTTTCTCAAAAAGGTCGGCACGTAATG
This sequence comes from Sphingobacterium arenae, assembly GCF_014692505.1. Lineage (GTDB taxonomy): Bacteria > Bacteroidota > Bacteroidia > Sphingobacteriales > Sphingobacteriaceae > Sphingobacterium > Sphingobacterium arenae. The sequence goes on from NZ_JACNYK010000004.1 coordinate 116,872, forward strand.
CGTACACGTAAAAATCTTTGGGAAGCAAGCTTACCAATTTATTGAAATCGAACAACGCCTCTTTATAGAACTTTAAATCAACTAAAAAGCCTCCTCGTTCTTCGTAAATAATGCCGGCTTCTGGTTGAATCGCTATGGCTTTATCAAAATCTTCTTTGGCTTTTCCGGGTTCCTGGATAGCTTTGAATAATTTAGCCCGAAACAGATGTGCTTGAAAATGTGTAGGATTCATGGTTATAGCCTGGTTCAAATCAGACAGTGCTTTGTCGTATCGAAGTAGGCGTATATGTAACGCGCTCTGGTATACGAGCACATCCGCATCGTCCGGATGGTTTTGCTGGACGAATGCATACCATTTTAACGCCCGCTCATAATCAAATTGTTGCGTAGCTTCCAAAGCATCACTCAATAGCTGCTTCAATTCCGTATCTGGAGATAAAGGCACCTGTTCTGCTGGTCTGTTTTCTACCCATTCTAAAAAGGCTTGATAATTAAAATCTAAGTTTTTGGCTACTTGATAGTCGTAGAAAGCGCCTTCTTCGTCGCCCAAAACCATATTTAAAATTGATCGGCAAGCATAGAAAAAGGGTTGATCAGGAAATCGTTGAATGGCTTCGGTATATTGCTCCAAAGCTACTTCCGTCCGGCCATTCCGAAAGGAGGAATAAGCCTCTTGAGCGCTGGCTAATGCTGGATCATCGATCGTTGTGTCTATGGGATCTAGAAAGGGTAAAGGAAAAAGCTGGGCACTCGCCAGAAGAAAGTATCTGTTGTTTGTTAAAGACATAATCAAAAATAGTAATTACCAGAATCTTTTCACAATGCGAAGCTTATGGGTATACCGGTTTTGGTCCTTGTTATAGATACCTTCTAGATCCATCTTGTCTATCCGCACATTTGCAGATGCATGAAAAATCGTTTCGGTATCCATCATAACGCCCACGTGGGTAATCCGTCCTTCATCATTATCAAAGAAAGCAAGATCTCCAGGTTTAATTTCAGATAGGAAATCGACGACTTTTCCTTGTTCAGCTTGTTGATATGCATCACGTGGCAACTGTAATCCAAAATGGTTATATATCGTTTGGCTGAGTCCTGAACAATCTATTCCTACCTGCGTACGTCCGCCCCAAAGATACGGACTGTTATGATAATAGTCTATCAGTTGCGGGAATTCCGATTCAAAGTCTGCCACATTGGGTTGTCGCAAATTTCCTTCAATCCGATATGGAAAATCGGAATATTGTTGTTGTAAAAGTTGGTTAGGAATTTTAGTCCCGGGAATTAAATCGACTTTCCGATCGTATGAGAAAGCCGTTCCGCCTGTCATGTCTACTACGAAATGATGATCTTCCGAAATATTCTTCCACTGATTTTCGGATAGCGATATAAATTGTCCGCGTTGTAACCATCCTTCATAATTCGTATCGAACAAACGAACGTGAACCCAATCTTTTTCTTCTAAAAGTATTTCAAATTTCTCCGCAAAAAGTACTTGATTCACCATTTCGCTACGGTGTGTATGGGTAGCCCTTAACGGGATTACGGATAAATTACAGATACCTATGTTCATATGAGTTGATTTTTATAAAACAAATAATACAATAACGCTGTTTTATAGGTACGAATATATCACTTTTTATAGAGCTACAAAAAATGAGCACCCATAGATTTAATCGCATACTTTTAGCCGTAGATGATACTCCGTGTACCGCTAAAGCAATTGATTACGCGAAAGATTTAGTTCGAGAGTTTCGTTCATCTCTGGCGTTAGTCACTGTCGTTCCGCCGACCTCTCCTGCCAATTATGGTGCAGATCCATTGTTAGGACAACAGCCCATCGTGGTACCGGAAGTTTCTGAAATACAACAGGAATCTGCTCAACGATTTTTGGAAAGTATAGCGGCCGACTTTGAGGGTGCCCAGGAAGTTTTTCTATTTAACGAAGTGGGTAATGTTCGAGACGAAATTCTAAATACCGCTACCGAATGGACAGCAGACCTTATCGTTATGGGATCTAACGGACGGACGGGTTTTGAGCATTTTATATCAGGTAGTGTATCCGAATCGGTTATACGAAAAGCAAGTTGCCCTGTATTGGTTATCCCAGGGAAGTGCGACTAAACTTTTCGCATACGGGCAGCAAACATGCTGTCCGACTTTCTATCGTACCCTTTAATGATGCCGCCTTCTTCCAATACCAGCCCATGCTTGTCTTCCAGATAACGCACGATTTGTTCGTTTTCGGCTTCAAATACCGAACAGGTAATGTACATGAGTGTTCCGTGTGGTTTAAGATAACGAACGACAGTATCCAGAATACGACGTTGCAACGTAACAAAAAAGTGTATTCGGCTCTCTTCAAATTGGGTAAGCATTTCTGGTGTCCGGCCCCAGGTTCCTGAGCCAGAGCAAGGCGCATCGACGACGATACCGTCGAAGGTTTCTCCGTCCATCAGCTGGTCTATTTCCTGCGTTAAGTCCAACACCTTTTTCCGATAGCGTGTTTTAATTTTCGCTTTGGAAAAGCGAACGTCGAGATTACGTAGGATACTTAATCTTATATCAGAGACTAATAGATCGATCGTAGGACAGCGATTCAACAATAGTAGCGATTTTCCACCGGCTCCGGCACATGTATCCCACCATTTTTCTCTTGGTTTTGGAACAAGCTCTGCCAAACTTTGTTGCGAAGACAGATCTTGCACTTCAAATAACCCTTCTATCTTCCTTATTTGCTGCAGTTTACTTCCATTTGGCAAACGATAGGCACCTTCAAAAACCTGTTCAAAAGGAATATTGTTTTCCGCAAGTTCCCGTTCAACGATTGTTTTATTCTTTTCTGGTACCCGAATAAATAAATCGGGTTGCACTAAATGGCTTAATACAAACTGTTCCTTATCAATAGCTGGCGATAAAGGAGAACTAAATGGAAAAAGATGGTTGACAACATCGTAACCCTCCTTTTCTAAGAGAAGCAGTTTTTCGGCTAAAGATGTGGTCATATAGGAAACCCAATCGGGTTGATAAAGTTCTACAATAGGACTCTGCTGTTCAGATAAAAATTCAGCAACAATAAGCCGGTCGGTACTGGACAAATCTGGCAGGGAACGTCCGAGCCGGAATACATTATAGCATAAGCGAGAAGTCATCCGTCTATCGGATGATCCCATCTGTTTGTTTTCTTTAAAAAATCGGGTTAGGAATCGAGCAAAGGGCTCCGTGTTACTATAAGCATCTATGGCACGCTGAAAATTCCTCAACTGCTGCTCGACTCGACGCGGATTAACTTCCATATCACTTTAACTGAAAAGACGAGCCTTGATAACTTTTAAACGAAACAGCCTGATTTACAAAACCCCAACTTTCGTTATAATCGAATGAATAGGTGCTAAATAAACCCTCGAATTTTTCTTTTGTGATGTATTCTGGATAATCGTCGCCATATTTCGCAAGTAAATTTCCAAAATACTTTGCGGCATCGTACCCCTTATAGGAATAATCCGAAGGGTTAACACCGTATAAAGAATAGTATTGATCTTTAAATTCTTTCGCTCCTCTTGCCCACGTTTTCATATGGCTCTCTGTGGTAATAACAGGTTGAAAATCTCCAAAACGCTCATAAATGCTAAAATCTATACGATCCCACAAAGGGTGTCCGTATACGCGAAACATATAAAATTCTTCTGAAGATTTTATTTCTAAATTGCTTAAAAAGGATCGTAATTGAAATCTATCGGTCGTACCGGCGACTACCAAGTTAGTACCTGTTAAACTAATCTCCTGATTTAATTGGGGGATCGACGATACGGAACGAACCTGAACAGACGAATTTGCTTTTTTCAGCTCTGACAAGAAGCCGTTTAGAAACTGTCTTCCGTCATTGTCGGATGTATTATAGATGATGACTACATCGCCCGTTTTGTAATCTCTTGCCACGCGCACTGCCATAGCTTTCGTATGCACATCTATAGAGGGTGTTAAGGAAACCAAATTTGGTAAATTAAATTCCTGTGCTTTTGTGGCAGCAAGGGGATTTACTTGCAACACGCTCTTATTCAACCGATGTGTTCCAAAGGTAGTAATTTCTTTCGGGAACACGGGCCCAATAATAAGTGCAGCGTTTGCTATTTCCTCCGATTTTGCGATAGATTGGTTATGTATTTCGTTGTCTCGCGAATCCACTACATGAAGGGAAAAAGATCTTCCTTTCTGCGCCAACTCATCTAGCCCCAATTGAAAACCTTGGTAGAAATCCAACGCTATAGCCGAACGATTAACATCTTCTTTGGATAACGCATTTGGAGATATCTTATTTAACTGAAAAGGTAATACCAGCGCTACACTGTTTCTTGCTGCTTCTGCTCGGCGCGCATCTTCTACTTTTTCTTCCTTATCCTCAATTTCTGGCCTCTCTTTTTTTGGAAGCGTGCTTCCTATATTTCCTCCGCTGTGATCTGGTGATTTTAAGACTCTAGTTTTAGGCGAACAAGCTCCCAGAAAGAGGAATAACCCTAAAATTAATACAAATAATAGTCTATTCCCACTCGATGGTAGCTGGTGGCTTTGAACTGATATCATAGACAACTCGATTGATTCCTTTAACATGATTGATGATTTCATTTGAAATTTTTGCTAACAAATCGTATGGCAAGTGAATCCAATCGGCCGTCATTCCGTCCAATGAACCCACCGCACGTAAAGCTACCACATGCTCATAGGTACGTTCATCGCCCATGACGCCTACAGACTGCACGGGTAGAAAAATCGTTCCTGCCTGCCATACCCTATCATACCATCCCGCTTCCTTTAGGTTACGGATATAGATGTCATCAGCTTCCTGCAAAATTCGTACCTTTTCTTCCGTAATGTCGCCCAACACCCGAATGGCAAGCCCGGGGCCTGGAAATGGGTGGCGCCCTAAGATATTCGGATCAATATCCAGGGTCTTTCCCACGCGACGCACCTCATCTTTGAATAGGGCCTTCAGCGGCTCTACCACCTTCAGCTTCATAAAATCAGGTAAACCACCGACGTTATGGTGTGATTTAATCGTTGCCGATGGCCCCTTCACTGAAATCGATTCGATAACATCGGGATAAATGGTTCCTTGACCCAACCATTTTGCTTCTATGCCCTCGGGTAATTCATGTTGAATATCTTTAGAGGCCTGATCGAACACGTCAATAAAAGATGCACCTATTATTTTCCTTTTTTGTTCTGGTTCTGAAACGCCTGCTAAACGTCCAAAAAATAATTCCTTGGCGTTGATACCTTTGATATTCAGCCCCATATTTTTGTAGGAGTCCAATACTTGTTCGTATTCATTTTTACGAAGTAAGCCATGATCCACGAAAATACAATGTAAGTTTTTTCCAATAGCTTGGTGTAACAATACGGCTGCCACCGTCGAATCTACCCCTCCTGACAACGCCATGATGACGTGATCGTCTCCTAATTGCGCTTTTAGTTCGGCTACTGTTGTTTCTACGAAGGTATCTGGAGTCCAATCTTGTGAACATCCACATATATCGACCACAAAATTCTTTAACAAGACTTGTCCATCGGTACTATGCGTTACCTCTGGATGAAACTGGATTCCAAATGTACGCGTGCCTTCGATTTCGTACGCAGCCACACGTACTTTGTCCGTACTGGCAATAATTTTAAAATTGGAAGGGATTTCTTTAATAGTATCTCCATGGGACATCCACACCTGTGATTGCACCGGGACTCCTTTCAAGAGGGCATTTTCCTGATCCACGAATTGCAGATTTGCCCGACCGTATTCCCGGATTTCAGAGGGTAACACGTCTCCTCCCGATTGCTGTGCTAAATATTGTGCGCCATAACATACCGCTAATAACGGAAACCGGTCTTGAATGTCGATATAGTCGACTTGAGGTGCATCCTCTTGCCTAACAGAATACGGACTGCCGGAAAAGATAACTCCTTTTACTTCCTCATCGAATTCAGGTAGGTTGTTATAAGGATGAATTTCGCAATAAACGTTAAGCTCACGAACACGGCGTGCTATTAGCTGTGTATATTGCGAGCCAAAATCAAGAATGATAATTTTTTCGGACATGGCGCAAAGTTACATATTCGCCTTGTATTTTTAACGATTTTAATTGATTTCCTTTAACGGCCTAATAACACTAATTCGGCATCGGAATACATCTTCGCCCCTTTCAAATAGGTATAGATAAGTTGTTTGGTTTCTTGGTCTTTTAATTTATACAAATTGTCCACTAAAAAATCTTTATCTTCTTCTATGTTAGCTTTATATCCTAAATAAGCTGGAATGTAATACTGGATACATAAGCGGATATATCGTAATTCTATTTCGTTTGGATTGTCGGCTATTTCTTCCTCTAGCATTTTCTTACCGCTTTTGAAATAGCCCATTTTTTTAAACGGATTCCCTGTGTGTTTTGCCATGAACATGTGGTAGGCTGCTTCATAACCTCGCTCTACTGGGCAATCTGCATATTCCTCTAACATTTCGAGATGCTTTGTACATGTCGATTCGTCCTTATGACCAATTTTAAAATCTTTTCTGATTTCTTTCAGGGAAAGTTTTTGTCCGAATAACGTCGTCGTTACCAACATTTGAAACAGCACGACGTAAAAACATTTTCTCATCATAAGCCTTACGCATTGGTTATACTGTATATCTTTACAAAAAATAAGCCAATCTCCCTTCCGATTGGCTTAACAAGTTACCATATAAAACGGTAAGCTGCAACACTTTTGGTTGATTTTTTCCCCTATCGGAAAAAGGACTTACGGATTGATGCTTCGCCACCCTATTTTATAGTAATCCAGGGAGCATTCTCTTTCACCCATGTCATCACCTCCACGGGAACATCCGTACACAGACCATCAGGTTCAAGCATCACACCAAGAAGGAAGTCTTCCACATTACGGCCTGGCCATAAGGTTATCTTGAACCCCTCTTTTCTGGCCTTTTTTACCATATCCCTCGTCGTGCCTTCCAGCCGACAACCTATCCGGCTAATGTCCAGTTTGTTGGCTTCCGCCATAAGATCTTCAGACAGACCTTCCGATTTAAGCAATACTAAGTTAGCTTCTGCGTGGTTCGTCTTGAGATAGCGCAATGGTCTTTTATCAAATGATGTCAGCACATAATCAGATCCCTGCGGAATGGACTTATATACTTTACTATACACTTGGTCACAGTAATATTTTAGCGTTTCCTCGTCATACTCCGGCTTTTGGGTCTTCATTTCAAACTCGATATACAGCCCTGGTTTGTCCTTAAAGAAAGCTACTGCTTCCTCCAATGTAGGAATAGGATTACCTTTTAATGTCCGCCGTTCCTTAACCTCCTTCAGTGTCAAGTCCTCTATAGGCCTATCGATACCCACGGTCCTCTTCATGCTCGGATCATGTATAAGCACAAGATGTTTATCTTTGGTAAGCCGGATATCCAGTTCGAAACCTCTCGCTCCCTGCTTATAAGATTCTTGAAAGGCGTACATGGTGTTTTCATCGTATTCGTAAGCACCGCCCCTATGCGCAAAAATTTTAACTTCTTTTTGTTGCGCAAACGAATTGGAAGGATGAAAAGAAGTCATAATCAATAAAAGAAAGACAAAATGAAGATATTTCATATTAATAACATATTTATTTGTTGTAGTATAGGATATTGGCTGCAACGTCAGCTTATTTAGATATTCCTAATACTTGTTCCTGTTTTATCAGCTCGCTTCTCAGTTTATCGTAATCAATGTTTTGAACAGTTGCTTTTTGATCAATAGCATGGACAGCTGCCACGGCAGCACTTTGCCCTAAAATCATAAACACAGGCTCCATTCTAATAGATCCAAAGGCGATATGGGATGCCGACAACGAAACCGGCACCAATAAATTTGTACATTCTTTCGATTTGGGCAATATGGCTCGATAAGATATCGGGTAAGGTGGAAATTTACCCACTTCCACATTTCCTTCATTTTTCACCATTCCGTTTACAACAATACGCTGTACGTTATGACTGTCCATCGTATAAGCCGCCATACCGATCGGATCGGTGATTACTTCTTTTCCTCTACAATTGTGCTCTGTCATAATATATTCTCCGATCATCCGTCTGCCCTCACGCACATACAATTGTGGCGTAAAATGTCCGTGCTCGACATATTCGTCTTTCGGATACCCCCAGTTTTTCACAAAGTCCTGCAGCTCTTTTGGGACGCGTTCGTCCGTTTGATAGAAATAAAGCAAACCTTTTACATGCGCCACGTGTTCATCGAATATTCTCTTTCGTTCTTCGAAGCTTGCCTCGGGCCAGTTATGGTTCGCACCAATTAGATTAGTCGAAAATGCTCCACGGTTGTTAATATCCGTTTTGCGGTTCGGCATCCGGCTCCAAATAAAATAATTATTGATTTTGCGATCCCTAGGCTGTGCTTCGAATAGGCGTACCAAAAGCTCGTATTTCTTGGGGTCATATCCTTCCGGTTTCGTTATCGGAATCATATTCTCAGCACTATCGGTCAAACAGATCCGAAAATTATAAGCCTGAACCAGCTTATCTCCTGTACCGGTGGGATTCGGTTGTCCGCTGCTTATTCCCGGCAAGAGCCCGCTCGATGGATTCTCAGGAACAATATACGGACTTACGCCGTTGGGAAACTGATGATAACCGGATTGCTTCCGGTATGCTGCTAATTGATATCCATTTAATGTCTCCTCATAAACACTATTGTCTTCTCTTCCCACCGCATATGACACCCCTGCCATAGCGAAAAGATCACCTTCGTATGTACAGTCCAAAAAAACCTGTGCTTCAATTCGTTGTGTTGTTTTATCGGAACCATAGGTATCGGCTAAATCAACCGATCTAATTTGTGCTTTTTTCTTATTTACCTTTTTTATACGCTGGTTATAAATAACCGGGATATCCGCTGTTTGGATGTAAGTTTCAAAAATTCTCTTCGCTTCTTTCGGTTCAAATTTCCAGGATTCATCCTGGCCATATACTTCACCTAATTGCTTGTAGAATTCCCGTGATAATCCACCAATGGCATTTTTATTTCCAATATCCGTCTGGCCTAAGCCTCCGGATGACAATCCACCAATATGGCCGTCCGGCGATATCACCACCACCGATTTTCCCATGTTTTTTGCCGTATAGGCAGCAACTATTCCTGCAGATGTACTACCGTAAATACAGACATCATATTTTTCGTTAGCATATGTTGTTGCGATGCTCGTTAATACGATCAACAGCAGGAGTGTATATTTTATCATAACCTTTCTCATTTTTTTTGATTTATTTATCCTTTTTTGTTTCTTTTTTATTGTAGACTAGTAATAATTTTCGTATAATAAAAAATAACATAGCTAAAAATAAAACAGAAATAATTAACATCTCCGTCTTGCCGACATTAATAAAAGCAATATTCATTATATATAATTTTCTATTTAATATATCATTCCTCCTGCTTCCATACAGGGGGGGATGAAAAATTACTCGACGCTCACAACTTGACCAAAGACACTTATATTACTGAGAAAAAAGTGCGGTTGATTTTCAAAGGTTTCCATGGCCCTGATTCGGATAAATCTCGCAACGGGCGCATCCATAGAAATAGTAATTTCATGACCTTCCTGCGCTGCTGCGATATCTTCCGCCGTCACTGGCTGTCCCGGAGACAAACCAGAGGGTCGGACGACTTCATACTCTCCTAGCTTATTCCAATTGGCGTAATCGCCGTTAGGATCAGGGTTGTCTGTTCCCCAAAGCTCTATCTTCTTCGGGTTGGCATTAGCATAGAGCAGTGTATGTTCCGATACAGTTCCCCGTTGCCAAAACTTAAAACGGGTCAACTTAGCGGATACTCCCATATCGATTGTAACCTGATTTGGTATTCCAGATCCGGTTGCTGTACGGTACCAGCCGCCAGAGCCTGCCGAGGTTCCCTCCATGTTGCCATTCCACAGAAATGGCACTCGGCTCGAACTAAAATCTCCAGGGTCATTGTCTAGCTTGTGTGCAGCAAACCTAGTATAGTCTAATTCCCTTTCGATCAACAGTATCTCTTCTGTTTTAAAATCGGTATAAAAGGTATCTATCGCTAACGAATCTGGACGGTGCCAGGTACGGTAATCGAAAGTATCGCCTAACTCCACATTATCCAATGTGGTACTTGTTTCGGTTGTCGGTACGAAAACCGTTGCTTCCACGCCATCTATATCGGTATAACGAATTTCGGAACCGACTTCGTTACTTTCGGGATTAAACCAGAGGATAATAGCTTGATCATCAAAAAAACTGATACTTTCTATTGCTCGATGAAAGCGATTTTCCTGATATTCATCACCATATACCTGTCCTTCTACTGTTGACTTTACCGACCTGCCTCCTTCTGCATTAATGGAATAAATATCAAAAGAATAGAAACGCTCCTCCAGATCTTCAATAATGATCCCGATACTATCAACTCCATCGGTTTTATTGACATCAATTGTCAAGGAATCCAAACTGCTATTCCAATAAACTTTCATTTGTGTAATATTTGGATCTTTTATTCTCCAAGAAAGCTGTGCTCGGTTTTTACCGGGATGGAACAAAACGGAATCGGCTTTTCCGGCATAAATAATTTCACCTCCTTCAATAAACTCTTTATAGAAATGGTCTTGCTTTCTACAGCTAAAAAGCAGACAGCTTATACACATATATGCGACCACGCATTTCATTATTATTTTCATGGTATATCAGTTAACAGGTTGACCATATAATCGAAACAAACTCATCCAGAAATAATCCGTAACACCATATGTACGGAGAACTCTTATACGGAAGTAACGCATAGGCTCTATATCGGCGGAGTATATATCGTATTCGTGTCCTTCTACGGCAGCCGCAATATCTTCCGGCGAATTGTTAGGAATCGGGAGCCCCGATGGTTTAATCAATTCACAATCGGCAATTTTCGTCCAACTGTCAAAGGATCCATCCGGATTTGGGTCGTTACTTCCCCATAGTTCAAAATTACGTGGACTTCCCGCTGTGTACAGCAAATCGAGCTCCGCCACTGTTCCTCGCTGCCAAAATTTAAAGCGGCTCAACCTTACTTTTTGCTTCATATCAAAGGTAACCTGGGTCGGCATAGGCGTGCCATTATCCGTACGGAAATACGATCCAGCCCCAGATAGGTTATTGTTCAATAGAAAAGTCAATACGGCGTTATTCCAATGGTTCGGATCATTGGGCATTTTCATCGCTGTGAACAAAGAACGATCCAGCTCAACTTCATATATAGGAGTTAATTCTGTATTCAATATGTCCGATCTATTACCCCACCGATCATTTACAAAAATTCTAAAAGATTGCAGTCTCGATTCCAAACCTCTGACCTTCAAGACATCTGTTTTTTTATTCGTATAAAACGTTTCGACGGTATACCATTCGCTGTTTTCATTTATACTTTCTACCACCACGGAAACTTCTGCTTCTTCATCATTCTCAAATTCAATGGCCATTCCACCAAAGGCTTCATCGACCTTTAATGATCTAAAAATTGTAGAAACAGGAGGTTCCAACGGATTTACTTTTACCGCAATAGGTTCCGATCTTTTCATATTTCTACCAACAGAATACAGTTTTACCTCATATTCTCGTGACACTCCAAATCCGGCGATTTCCAAAGAGTTATTGTAGTTAGAAGATTTGGAGCTTACTATCCTCCCTTGTCCCATATCCACTTCTGCTTCCACATATAATAGCGAAGTCTCACGGGGAAGCGTGTAAGAAATCTCGACCTTTCCAGGTTTGTTTTCTACTTTCGGATCCTTTACTACTGCAGGAATAACATCACTATCATACATTATTTTAGTAACTTCTTCCTTGCATGAAGAGGCTAATAATATCGTGAGTAAGGGTATAATAATCGATTTTATCGTTTTCATCTCATTTAATTATATACAAAAAATATAAATCACCATCCCGGGCTTTGTATCAAACCCTTATTCCGTAACATTTCCGATTCTTGAATAGGCCAGAAATAATCTTTCAACCCAAAGGTCTGGTTAAAAATAACAACGGGTCTATAATATGTTTCCGGCGCTTCTTGCTGCGTGTCCCAACCGACAATCGGATTACTGAGTACCTGTGGAGCGGTTCTCCACCTCCTTAAATCCCAAAAACGGCTTCCTTCAAAAGCAAGTTCTATACTTCGCTCCCGGCGAATAATGTCGCGCAATCCTTGTTTTGTATTGTACTTATTTGGTTGATTGGAATAATTACGCCACGATTCTGCGATCGATTGGAGACCGGCTCTCGTCCGTATTAAATCTAAATAGTAAAATATTTCAGGCGAGGGGCCAAACACTTCATTAGATGCTTCGGCATATAATAAATATAAATCCGCTAAACGCATAATCGGCCATGGATACCGTTGCACTGTCCATTGTGCGGGCTGAGCCGCGTTCAAGTAATTCACTACTTTTTTAGGGAGGTATCCTGTAGCGGAATAAGCGTATGCATGTCCCGATGCGGCTCCTCCAAGTCGACTTTCTACATAAAAGTTATCATTATCCTCCAATCGCCCGTGTCCGTACCATCTTCCACCGTCAAACCCCAAATAAGCATAAAACCGCGGTTCACGGTCGAAATTGAGCGACGCAGTCGTATAGCCCTCTTTAATATAATTTTTATCTATATCTTCTGCCGTTTTTAAGGTATAGCGATTGGCGTAATCCCAAGAAGTATCTTCTTCTATGGGGACACCATTTTCCGAATAAAATAACTCCACAATGGAGAAAGGAACGGATAAATACCCCCCGTAATACGTAGCATTTCCAGGAAACAAACGTGGGTACGCTGCTGTCTGTATACCGCCTGCTGTACTATTGGTACTCCCCCAGATAATTTCCGAATTCCATCGTTCGGTCATCGCTGTCCGGAGATCCAACTCCGTCTGCGTCGTGTCGGAAATAGCGTATCCCGTATTGCCGATATAGTGCAGCTGCATATCTAACGAGTGACAGAGGTCAATCGCCTCCCTACAGGCATCCGCAGCTTTCACCCATTTTTGTTCATCATACTGGCTGTTAAAAAGAATTTCTCCACGCGAATTCCGATATTGTGGAAAATCCATATTCCCGTTAAACAACGGACTAGCCGCCGTGACCAAAACTTGCGCCTTAATGGCCATGGCAATCGGCTTAGTAATCCGTCCGAGCTCTTCCACCTCAAATTGAACCCTGTCCGGTAAATCAGCAATGGCTTCATCCAATAAACCGACGATATAATCCACTACTTGATCTACGGGTTCACGCGTTATCGCTTTGACCTCCTCGACAGTGACCGTAATCGGCGGACTTTCGTGCATAATCGGAATCGGACCATACATGCGCATCAACCAAAAGTGATAATAAGCTTTCAGAAATTTAGCTTCGGCACTCATTTTTGCCTTATCGTAATCCGACATGCTTGGAACCAAATGGATATTGTCGAGAAAGATATTACAATCCCGGATTCCCATAAACATGTTATGCCCACCGTTACCACCTTGCCAATAGTCAATAATGGGACCTTGCACATTTTGCAAGCCTCTGGCGATGGCAAAAGAATTGTATTCATAGTAGGAATTAAACCATATCTCATCTGCCCCTGCAATTCCCGGATTTCCACTGTAGGGATCCGCAAAACTGGGAAGCCAGGAATAACAGGTAAATAGATATTTTTCGGCCGTCAAAGGCGTACGAAATGCATAATCGAGCGTCGGTATATTATCCGGAGTCACATCCAGGTAATTACAGGAAGTTAATATTCCTGCAAAAAAAAGATAAAAGATATGTTTCTTAAATTTCATTTTCGACAAATTTTAAAAAGATACATGAACACCTAAATTATATACCCGCTGCACAGGGTAACCCAGCCCATTTCCCGCCATTTCGACATCCCACAGCTTAAAGCTGCTTAACGTCAGCAAGTTGATGCCACTAGCGTAAACACGAATGCTTTCCAATCCGATGCGTTCTAGTTTGGAACGAGGGATGGTATAGCCAAATTCGGCATTTTTCAACCGTAAGAAGGAGCCGTTCCGCATAAACCAAGTACTTCGTTGCATATTATTAGCATGTTCTAACGTTGTTAATCTAGGCCAAAGTGCCATGACATTTGCGTTATCTTCTGACCAATGATTATCGGCATAGGCCTTTAACAATTGGTTTGTATAAGTAATTCCTGAACTTCGTTCAGCATCAGTATAATAATAGGGCATAAACGGAGCGGTAGCCTCTGGATCAATCCAGAAAGATTCTTGTGCTAGACCCTGAAAGAAACAGGATAAATCGAAGTTTTTGAAGCCTGTCGAAATTCCAAAACCGTATACAATTTCTGGTCGGGTCGGATTTCCAATTGGTACTTGATCCAATGCGGTAATTTGTCCATCGCCATTCACGTCTCGATACTTAATATCTCCGCCGCGAGTGGGCATGCCCGTACCGAAGTTCTGCGTAGGCGAATTGGCTACTTCTTCGTCATCGACAAATAGCCGTTCGGCGATATATCCCCATTGCTGCGTTAATGGATAGCCAATTTTTGACTTCCACCATTCTCTGTCATATTCCGGTTCCTCATTTATTTTATATTCACTCGTAGCATAGGTAAAATTACCACGTGCCGTAATCCAAAAATGGGGAGAAAAGCTATGTTGGTAATCTACCGACATATCCATCCCACGGCCTAAAGCCTCACCTACATTGGCTCTTATATCTGCAGAGAACCCCATATACGCAGGAATAAAAGCCCGTGTCATCAAGATATTCTTCCTATGCTCTGAAAAAAAGTCAGCTTGTATACCAACCTTATTAAAGAGTTTCAGTTCAACGCCTAGGTTTGCCTTTTTTGCGATTTCCCAGGTAATATTCGTATTCTCATAACGGCTGACGGAAACACCGCTATTGGAGTAATTCCAATCCGTTCCAAAGACTGCTCCTCGCCCGGACACATCCAAATTAACGTTGGAAAGGTAAAAAAAACGGTCTGCTGCACTACCAATTTCATCATTCCCCACCAATCCATACGTAGCTCTTAGTTTAAACAACGGTGCAACGGACGAGAAAGGTTCCCAGAATTTTTCGTTCGATACCTGCCAAGCTATTCCTCCGGATGGGAAAAAGCCAAACCGATTGTTCCTATAAAATCGCTCTGAGCCGTTATATCCAAAATTGAATTCTGCAGAGTAACGGCTATCGTAATTATAGGTAAATCTTCCTGATAGCCCTAAATTACGGGCAGGGAGCGATAGCTGTAAACTACCCGCGTTCGCATCGAGCGCCTGACGCATAATATACACCATCATCGCGCTTACCCCATGCTTCTCACGAAATGTACGATTATAATTCAATGCGGATTCCAGATAAAAAATAGATTTTATTGTTTTTGATCCTGGATCAAAGCTTAAATATTCTTCCCCTACAGGATAGGGACTACCTCCCCGTTCGTTGAGTACCTGTAGTGTCAAGTCTCCTGTTTGGCGATCATAGAAAGAGGGCTGGTAATAAAACGGTGAATAAGCACGTGAAAGACTAAAGTAAGACTGACGGTTTGTATTGGCCATGGCACGAAAAGAAAGTCCTTCTGTTAGAAAGGAAAGGTTTTGTTTCAATTCAAATTGAGCCATCATCACCGAACGGGAATAGTCGCGGTACCCTTTTACCATGTCTGCATAAGGATTGATATAGCGTCCCAAATTAGATCCACCAAACATGATATGTTCTAAGTGGCTATATTGTTCCGTTTTTGGATAGTAAGCGGGAAACATGACGGGATTACTGCGCATGACATTTTGGTACATTTCTTTACCACCGTCCAGTGGCCCCGTATATTCATCAAATGTGCCATACATGCGCACACCCACCTCCGTTGTTTTAGTTAAGTTAACATTGACATTCGATCGTAGAATGTACTTTTTGAGATCGATGTTGTTATTAAAATTATTTTGTCCGCCGACTTTCAACACACCATTGTCCTGCGTAAATCCCCCCGCAAAATAATAACGGGCGACTTTCCCTCCTCCGCTAACGCTCAAGTTGGCACGCTGGTTCATCGTATAATCCCGAAAGAGTTCTTTCCGCCAATCCGTAGCCGGATACATATAAGGATTTGTTCCCGCTACCGTGTTGTCTATTTTGCTTTGGGGATAAAGTATCGAGCCCAATGGATCTCGGGTTCGCACCGCCTCAGTATGTAAACGCATGTAGGTGATTGGATCAGCAAGCTCCACATTCTGGGTGGGTGTAGAAATAGAATTTTCTATACGGAAGGAGACTTTGGCCGGTCCCTCTTTTCCTTCTTTCGTGGTGACCAATATGACACCATTTGCTCCCCGAGCACCATATAATGCTGTTGATGCCGCATCTTTCATGATCGAAAAACTAGCAATATCATCGGGTTGTAGATTTCGTAAATCCGTGGTCGAGAATTCCACTCCATCAATTAGAATGAGCGGATCTACTTTTCCAGTTCCGAAAGAAGTTACACCGCGAATAAAAAAATCAGCATTGTCCTGCCCGGGTTCCCCGCTTCGTTGGTAGGCAATTATTCCAGCAATTCGCCCCGCTAACGCTGTTGTCAAGTTACTTGAAGGTATCCGAAGTTCGCTTGGATTGATCGTTGTCATCGCTCCCACTACCTCCGATTTCTTCTGTGTACCAAAGGCTACAACAACAACTTCATCTATATCACTGTCGGCGTAGTGCATCTTCACATTTACCACAGATCTGTCCTGAACCGGAATTTCCTGCTTGTCGTATCCGACCATACTAAAGATCAATATGGCATTTATAGGTACTTCCAGCACATACCGCCCGTTCAGATCGGTGGTTGTACCGATTCTATTGTTGTCTTTCACTCCTACCGATACACCGGAAAGGGGCATTCCTAAGGAATCAGTTACTAAACCGTTTACCGTAGTAGACGCTTGTTGTATTGTACGTACAGGTTCCTTTTTGATTACAGTTTTAGATATCGTCTTCAGCACGATGGTCCCATCATGCAACTGATAGGTCAGGGGTTGGTTTTCTATGAGCTTATCCAACGCATTTTTGAGCGGTACGTTATGTAGGTTTACACGCACCTTTTTCGTATTTTGGAGTGCTTCCTCTGCATAGATAAACCGGTAGCCAGTTTGCTGCCTGATAGTAGAAAAAGCAGTCTCCAGCGACGTGTTGTTTAAATGCAATGTGACAGTCTGTGCAAGCCCCGTCGACATAGCGTGTAATGTCGCAATTAGCATAAAAGCAATTGTTAGTTTCATTGCTAGGATAATTTTTTTAGACAGGTAGATACAACGGTCTCTACGCCGTTGTCTCATACGGATATTATGCATACCTTTGTTATGGATTAAGGTTTATAAATAAAACAATTCATACAGTTAGTGTATCCTTGGTCTTTTTTACTGGGGGTATGGCCGTACCCTCAGTTTATCGACTTTTCTTTTGATTTCATCGTTCTTTTTCTCTCATCATTATATTGTCTTTTAGTTTAACATTCTCTATTATCGAACCCGGATCTTCTTCCCCTTCACCGTAATATTGTACGGTGTCAGATCGCTCAATACAGCACAAACCGCCTCGATGGATTCACTTTTCTTAATTCCTCCTACATACCGTTTATTAGCAAGTGGTACCTGAATATCCAATTTTATGTTATACCAACGGGCGATATCATCCAATACTTCCTTCAATCGTTTACTATCAAAATAGAAATAGCCCTCTTTCCATGCTAACGCTTCCTCTAGATCAGCTTTCCCAACTTCAACATTTCCACGTCCACTTATAGTCGCATAGCCTGGTTCGATAATTTTACTATCTTCCGGTGTGCTGACTTTAATTGTACCCTCCGTTAAAATCGTTTTAATTTTTTCTTTATAGAGGTGCGTATTGATATTGAAGGCTGTTCCTAAAGCCTCTACCTCTGTTTCTCCTACCAAAACCTTAAAAGGCTTGGTGGCATCTTTGGCGATTTCAAAATAAGCCTCGCCGCGTACGGTTACTTTTCGTTCGTCTCCTGTAAATGCTGATGGAAATTCCAATTCAGAATCGGCATTCAACCATACCTTCGTTCCGTCCGCCAATTGGATGTGATAAGTACCTCCCAAAGGCACCTGCAATTTGTGTTGGTACACAGTTGGATTTTCTGCTGCGCGATAATCTAATGTTGAACCGGAGATCGGCAGGATCATCTTGCCATCCACCACAGTACGGTCTTCCTGCTCTTCCAGTACCGTTATCGTACCATCGGACAAGGTCAACGTAGCTACGGTACGCCCGGGAACAACATCCATCGTCTTTCCGACGTTTTCCGTCAACCTATTCTCCTCTTGTTTTTTTAGAAAGAAACTTCCAGCTACTCCGCAAATGATAATTATGGAAGCTGCGACAGCCCACCATGCCTTACCCCATATTTTTCTATTTGTATTGTGGTGATATTTTTCAAGTACGTCACCCCACTCTTTTTCAACATCAATCGTTTGATAATCTGTAAGTCTTTTACTGACTTCTTCTAAGGGAAAATCTTGGTTAGCTATCCACGAACGCAATGTTGGATATTTTTTCACCATATCCATTAGTTCATTGTATTCCACTGCAGAAATATTACCTTGTATATATTTGGAAATAAGCTCTGCAGCTTTTACATATTCTTCATCCATCGGTTCTCTTATGTATCGTTTTTTATCTTTATGCTACCAATCCCTTGGGATATAACACTAAGACACTCATGAATGAAAAAAGGATGAAAAGGTGGTAGGAATTTTTCTAAAAAAAGATAAAAACAAAACTTTTCAGTACGGACATGACCGGAGCGAGCCTATGTCGAAGAAGTTCTACCGAACGTCTTTTTTGCGTTTTTATCGTATTTATTGAAACACCACATAATTCGGCTGCTTCCCTATTTGATTTGTCCTCCAACCAAGTCAGTCTACAGACTTCCTGACAAGATTTCGGAAGAGATTCGATGGCTTTATATAAGTTATGAATGGTTTCGGCATAAATCATGGCATCTAAAATACGAGTATCGTCTATCTCATTCCATGGATTGATTTGGTGGTATTCATGTTGAACTTTCTGATGTCTGATATAATTGAGAGCCATATTTCGAACAGCTGTGTAGAGGTAGCTTTTTATGGCTTTTTCATGAAAAGGAAGTTCTTCAGCCTTCTCCAAAATTTTCACAAAAGTATCCTGAACAATGTCTAATGCAACTTCTCGGCATTTTACAATATGCCATGAAAATTCTACAAGTGCAATATAATATTGCTCAAAAAGCATTTTTATCTGCGCCTCTGTCAAAACCTTATTCATACGTTAAATTCATAACCGCTTCATACTTTTGATGTCGCAAACATATGTAAAATAAATAAAGACGTTATTATAGAGCTGTTATCAAAATATTAAGTTCAGTTTAAATATAGTAAAATAATTTCATTACCAATCTGGATTACTTCTCCTGCGGCTATTTAAAATTTCTTCCTTTATAAAAAACACCCTCAGCTGTTCCTTCCGGTGTATTTTCGAGTTCTAACAACCAACTATTTAGATTAAAACACTGTTGCACTACAACATGAATGACGCGTTCTTCTACTTGTATATGGCCAGTTACCATCAGCAGCTTCGCTTGTAATATCTCTCGACGGTATTTTTCAAACACCTTACCCCAAAGTACCAGATTGGCAAACCCTGTCTCGTCTTCAATCGTTACAAACAATACCCCTTTAGCTGTACCCGGCCGCTGCCGTACGGTAATGAGACCACATACTTTAACCGGCATTCCATTTTTGACAAGCGATAATTTATCGGTAGGTAGTACGTGCAACAAATCCAACTTCTTTCTTAAAAAGGATACCGGATGCGCCTTAATAGACAATCCGGTTGTTGCATAATCTTGCACCACATGTTCACTGTCGCTCATAAATGGCAGACAAATCTGCTTTTCTTGCGGGCTTGCTGTATCCTGCCCCTTAAACAGCGCAACTTGCCTATCTTGTATAGCGGCAACTTCCCATAACGCTTGCCGCCGATCCAAGCCGATAGACCGAAAAGCATCGGCATCCGCCAATCTTTCCAACGTAAAAACAGACAATACGTCCGCCAGTTCATCTACACGCTTATAATGCTTATGACGGCGCTGCATTAATTTCTCGATATTTTCTTCTTTCAATCCTTTAACTTGCCGGAAACCTAACCGCAGTTTATGTGGTTTCACCTCAAATTCCCCTTCCAAGATATTGTCCCATACAGAATAATTGATATCCACGGGTAATACTTCAACACCATGCCTACGTGCATCGATGATAATTTGGGCTGGCTGGTAAAAACCCATTGGTTGGCTGTTTAACAAAGCAGCAGCAAACACATCGGGATAGTGGCATTTTATCCAACTGGACACATACACCAATAAAGCAAAAGAAGCTGCATGACTTTCGGGGAAACCATAACTACCGAAACCTTCCAATTGCCTGAATACGCGATGGGCAAATTCCTCGTCGTAGCCTTTTGTTACCATGCCATTCACCATTTTATCACGGAAGTGGCTAACCTCTCCCTTTGACTTAAAAGTTGCCATACTACGTCGGAGGGCATCGGCTTCAGCGGGTGTAAAACCTGCCGCTACAATGGCAATTTCCATCGCTTGCTCCTGAAACAACGGAACGCCTAATGTTCGCTTTAAAATATCTTTAATTTCTGGTGACGGATAATCTATTGCTTCTTCCTCATTCCGTCTTCGCAGATAAGGGTGTACCATATCGCCCTGTATAGGACCCGGACGGACAATGGCCACCTCGATAACCAGATCATAAAATGTTTTCGGTTTCAAACGGGGCAGCATGGACATCTGTGCCCGGCTTTCGATTTGGAACACACCTAAGGTATCTGCTAAACTGATCATAGCATACACCTGGGGATCATCGGTTTTCATGCTCGTTAGCTCGAGTTCCCGACCATAATGTTTTTTAATCAAGTCGAACCCTTTGCGGATACAGGTGAGCATGCCTAATCCCAACACATCCACTTTAAGGAATCCCAACGCTTCCAAATCGTCTTTATTCCATTCCAAATTGGTGCGATCCTCCATACGAGCGGGAATAATAGGACATAGCTCATGAATTTTGCCTTGTGTAATCACAAAACCACCAGTATGTTGGCCCAGTTGACGTGGAAATCCAATCAGTTGCTCCGCCAATTCCAATATTTTGCGGAAGTGCGGATCTTCGACATGAAAACCATGCTCTTTAAACCGATCAGGTTCCAACGTGCTATCCCAATGTGAACCAATCGTTTGGGATAACCGATTAAGTGCATCCATGGACAAGCCCATGGCTTTTCCCACATCCCGCAAAGCCCCTTTCACCCTTTCCTGGGTTACAGTTGCAACAATAGCCGCTCTATCCCGGCCGTATTTTTCGTAGATATATTGAATAACTTCCTCGCGACGTTCATGCTCAAAATCGACATCAATATCGGGTGGTTCATCTCGTGCGTCCGACATAAATCGGGCAAACAACAGCTTTATATCGGTAGGATTAACCGATGTGATTTCCAGACAGTAACACACAATAGAATTTGCCGCCGACCCCCGTCCCTGGCACAAAATTCCGCGCTCACGGGCAAAACGTACATAATCATATACGGTCAAGAAATAGGATGCGTAGTTTTTCCGCCGAATGAAATCAAGTTCCATCTGGATGGTAGGGGTATGCCTCTCTAACTCTTCTTCATTAAAGCGCTTTTTTGCACCTTGCCATACCCACATTTCTAATTCTTCCTGCGGGGAACGTCCCTCTTGGGTAAGTTCTTCGGGATACACATATTCCAGTTCATCTAACGAAAAACGGCACGCATCGGCTATTCGGATGGTCTGTTCCAAGGCCTCCGAATAGGAAGCAAACAAGCGCTCCATCTCTTCCTGTGGTTTCAGATAGCGTTCAGCATTTGGATGCAAACGAAATCCTGCCGTATAAATCGTACATTTCTCCCGAACACAAGTCAGGATATCCTGTAAAGCACGACGCTCTGGGATGTGGTAATGTACATCGCCTAATGCAACCACAGGGATATGAAGTTGTTCCGCTAAATCATAAAGACGAAACAACCGTTTAGTATCATCCCCTTGGTAGATGCGGGATAACCCTAAATAAACTTGTCCACCCAAATGTGCGGCATACGCTGTAGCATTTTCTATAAAAAGGACATCCAACTCAAAACCTGCCGAAAGTGTGGCCGGCGGTACTACCACAAATATGATGTCTTGTTTATAAGTATATACATCTTTTTTGTAAAGATGACATTTTCCCTTTTCTGCCCGCAAATTTCCAGTACTGAGCAAACTGCACAATTGACTGTAACCTTTCTTGTTTTTCGGATACGCCAATAAGCTGGAGCCATCCAATAAATCCAAGCGGCAGCCTAGAATAAAACGTATCCGATGTTTCCGTGCGGCCACATGCGCACGCACGACACCTGCCAAGCTGTTTCTGTCTGCAATGCCTATAGCTTCATAACCTAAAGATGCAGCTTGTTCCACGAGCTCTTCTGGATGCGAAGCACCTCGAAGAAAACTAAAATTACTGGTTACCTGTAGCTCGATATATCCCATTTCTCCTCCTACGCAAAAAATCCATGTAAATACCAATTGGCGGAGCGATCCCCTTGATAATGTCCCAAACGAAATAACCAATATCTTCTTCCTTGATCATCCTCTACATAGTAATAATCCCGGTGCTCCCCCTGCTCAATCCACCATGCACGTTCTATCCGCTCGGGGCCATCTGCCTTTTTGATAAGATGCACTTCTCCTTTGTAACGGAATAACATCGGCGGGTAATCCGGAATAGGTGCCGTCACCTCAATAGGATGCGGCGGATTCAATAAACGTGTTGGACGAGGGCGATCTGTACGCCAGACTGTGGTTCGTTTCTCTGTTAAGGAGGTCGCTAGCCTTATAGATCGTTCTGGCCAATAATGTTCATCCGGTAAAAAACGCTGTATACGGCACTGAGCATCCCTTCCCTTAACTCTATCCAGTAATTCTGCTAATGCATCATTGTCTAAATTCCCTTCTCCATTCCATAGTAACTCTTGAACGGGTGTCGTTTCCTCTACTTTAATTGCCTCCAACACAAAAACTTCAATTCCCCAGCCTGGTGCTATCGTAGGTATTTGTTGTTTAAATAAATCTAAAAGATGTGCTATATGAGCAGACGCACGGCTGGTACCAATCTCTATATACTTTACTTTTCCATCCACACGATAACAAGATAGCTTTGCCTTCCGCAATCCCTTCCCCTCGCCCATCAAACGTTTACACAACATACCTAACAGTTTTTCTATTGCTATTTCAATGCCTTTTGCTGTCCTGATAGGCTCTAGGCAAGGAAGCCGTTCCGCATAAGGAATGACGGGTTTTAAGAGGGGGATAAATTCTTCTTCTTCGCCTAAAGCTTGTCTCACACGTTTTCCCAAATCTTCTCCAAAACGTCTCTTCAATACCTGCGGAGGTATCTGTGTGACACTAACTACCGTTCTAAATCCTAATTTTTTCAGCCGTTCAAGGAGATTAGATTCCAAACGTAAACAAGCTATAGGCATGGTAGATAAGATTTCTTGCTGCATATTATCAGGAATAATGATACCATGCTGCCCATATCGGGCTATTGCCCAAGCAGCTCCTATAGTTGAGGCTATGCTTATCCGAACTTCATATCCTTTTTGTTTTAATTGCAAGTAAATTTCTTGCAGGTAAGCTTCTTCCCCTCCCCATAGATGAGCACAACCTGTTATATCTAATATTAAAAAGCCTGTTGTATCCACACTTATCATAGGTGTATAGCGCATACACCATAATCCTATACTTTTGAGCAGCCTCTCTTTGCGTAGCGGTTTGTCTTGTAATACTTCTAATTTTGGGATTGCTGCGCGGGCGTCGGCAACGACCATGTTTGGTATAACTCCAAGCTCTGCTGCCAAGGGGCTAACCGCCGAAACGCACATTTTACCTCGTTCGGGCATAGCAAATACAAAAGGGGTATCGGTTAGTTGAGGATTATGTTTTGTATACCAATCCGTCAATAAAAAAGGGAACCATAATACAGCATATCGTTTTACCATGATTACCCCACCTTTCTTTTAGCATGATATATAGGATTTGAAGATAACACAAGCCGCTTAGCCTGAAACTGGTTCTGTCTCCACCCCACTTGCCACCGGCTAGGGTTTCCATTCTTGACTTTTAAAAGCTCTACTTCCCACTCTGGAGACCCCACACCCGGCATATCTCCCTGCACATGGCTTGGCAACGGGCTGATATGCCATCGTGCTGCACAAGCAGTTGTGCCACGAAATCGAGATTTTAGCCGTAATACAAATCCCGTAACCTTGCTTTTCTCTACAGCGAGCTGCAAACGTCTGGACTGTACAAAATCAATATCTTGTATTTCTGCAATAACCACACGTATTCCCTCGCATTTTAGACCTTCTTCCAATGCCCAAAGGATGTCCTTTTGCTTTTCCATCTTTACAAAGATGATACGATCTGGATCTACGCCGAACGATTTGATGGAAGGTGCAAACAATTGACTAGAACTACTTATCCATAAGCCTACACCGTCTTTCTGCATTAAAAAAGATAAGAGGCCGCCTATGAAGCCGCTTGATGCCGCTTCTTCTTCGTTGCTTTCCATCATAAATTCGTGTAGCGTACCTACTGGGAAAACATGACCAGGGAAAGCTTTCTCCAATTCTCCCAAACCTACACCATAATCCTTTTTTTCAATCTGTTTAAAGCCTTGCCATTGCAATATTTGCTGCTGCAAATCAACTATTAACATCGATTTTTCCATAGATGTGCCCATAGCTATTTCCTTTTCTCCAAAACAAAGATAATACTAATATTTTTAGTATTCTAATAAAGAAAATTTAGGCCTTTATTGGATAACAAAAAAGGCATCCAAAAATGGCCTGCCTTTTATTCATCTATAATTTGCGGAAGTGTCTAAATAGAAAAGAGATTAAAGCACTTCGTCTGCTACATCCTCTCGAAAAGGAGCCTCCTCATCAAATTCGCCTTCCCATTTCGCTACGACAACTGTTGCCAAACAGTTACCAATTACATTGACTGAAGTACGTGCCATATCCATTAACTCATCGATACCCAGAATGGCAGCTATGACAAAAGTTGGTAACCCAAACTGATCGGCTGTCGCTATGAGTACAATCAAAGAAGCTCGCGGTACGGCAGCCACGCCCTTGGAGGTTATCATCAAGGTAAAGGCAATTAGCAGCTGTTGGCCAATAGTAAGTGGTATACCTGCGGCCTGGGCGACAAAAATAGAGGCTAGAGAAAGATAAAGAGATGTTCCATCCAGATTAAAACTATAACCCGTCGGGATAACAAAAGAAACAATCTTACGCGGTACTCCAAATTTTTCCATAGCGTTCATCGCCTTCGGTAAAGCAGCATCAGAACTGGTCGTGGCAAACGCAATAGAAACAGGCTCTTTAACCGCATTCATAAAACGTTTTACCGGTATCTTTAAAAATAGGGCAATCGGAAGCAAAACTCCTCCCAAGAAGAGTAATAACGCTAAATACAGACTACCAAGAAGCATAAAGAGATTTTTCAGAATGTCTACCCCAAGATGTCCCACCGTATATGCCATAGCCGCCCCCACACCGACGGGCGCAAACAACATGACGAGATTGGTAAATTTAAACATGGCTTCCGAAAGACTCTCTGTAAAATTGACTAGTGGTTTCCTTTTCTTCTCTTCTACTAATGCCAGCGCAATACCAAATATCACTCCAAATACGACAATTTGCAAAACCTGATTGTCGTAAACAGCCTTCACAATATTTTCAGGAAAGGTATCCCGTATAAACGCATTAAATTTATAAACGCCGTGAACATTATTCGATATATGAGACATCGCTGTACTATCGGCCATATTCAAAGCAGCGGTTTTAGGAAGTTCTTCATGAGGCATATTTTCCACATCGACACCTACACCTGCTTGGGTAATATTGATTACAATCAAACCAATAAATATAGCGCAAGTAGTTGCCGATACAAAGTATAGCATAGATTTCCATGCCATTCGTCCTACCGATTTTAAATCGGAATGACCAGCAATACCAAAAACCAAAGTGGCAAACAGAATGGGGCCAACAATGGTTTTCACTAACTTTATAAAAGCTTGTGATAAAGGTTGTAAAGCACGGGCAAAATTTGGAAAATCCAAACCAACAAATACACCAAGGATCAAGCAAGTTAATATCCAAGTCGTTAAATTTTTACGGACGATTGCATTTAGCGTCAAAACAGAGGCTACTATCCACCGAACTCCCATCATCACATTGGGATGGATAGCAAACCACTCAAACTCATAAATCAAGGTTAAAATAAGAGCAATCGAAACAGTAAATAGAGCAATAACAGCGACTTGTTTTTTTAGCATTTGGTTTAAAATTTTGTCTTTGACAGAAGCAAAAGTATAAAAATTGCACTGTATACCAAACAAAAAAAGCATTGCCTTCTAGGCAATGCTTTTTAATATTATTACAAATAATTCTTTCTTTTACTCAGCGTGAAGCCATGCCTTCTTAGCCAAAAGCTCTTCTTCCGTTTCTACGACTTCTTCATCTTCCACACAACAGTCTACCGGACAAACCGCCGCACATTGTGGTTCGTCATGAAAACCTTTACATTCCGTACACTTGTCAGAAACGATGTAATATACTTCATTGGAAATGGCTTCTTGGGATTCATTAGCATCCAATGTTACCCCATCTCCAAAATCAATCACACCATCCAAAGCAGTTCCTTCTGAAAATTTCCAAGTTACCCCTGCATCATATATAGCGTTGTTCGGGCATTCTGGTTCGCATGCTCCGCAATTTATACACTCGTCTGTAATTTTAATTGCCATTTATCACCTCACAATTATAATAAATAAACTAATTTTGTCTCGTCCTAAAATAATACTACAAAGTTAGTAGTTATTTCGAAAGACACGCAAAGATACTTCAAAAAAAAATCAGAAAGATTCTAAATTAAAAGATTTTGACACAGAAACAACGAATAGATGCCTTCGTAGCGCTAGGTAAGTTACTTACTTCAGATGGAGAAAAGATAGAGCGGGTATTACGGCAAGCATCCATCAAAAATCCCTGGTATACCCTAGACAACACCCGAAAACAGCTTCAGGCGTTGTCGTTGAATTTAACAACAGAACAACTCACGAATTGGGTAACGTCTTACCCGATCGTACAATCCAATAAAACTGTCGGTCTTATATTGGCGGGGAATATACCCTTAGTCGGTTTCCATGACATTCTTTGCGTACTTATTGGGGGGTTTCATGCACAGATTAAATTATCTTCAGACGATGCCGGACTAACGACGTTTGTACTTGATGAGCTTATTACAATAGAGCCTGCATTTGCAGAGAAAATACAGATCGTAGATCGATTGCAACAATATGATTTGATTATTGCCACCGGCAGCGACAACAGCTCGCGCTATTTCGATTATTACTTTGGAAAAAAGCCTCACATTATTCGTAAAAATCGAAATTCCATTGCCATTCTCACAGGCACGGAATCTCCCGAACAATTAAAAGCATTGGGAGCTGATATTTTTGATTATTTTGGACTCGGGTGCCGCTCCGTTTCAAAACTATATATCCCTCGTGGTTATGATTTCAATTTATTCTTTGAAGCAATCGAGGACTTTAACGCCGTTAAAGAGCATAATAAATATGCTAATAATTATGACTATAACAAATCTATTTATTTAATTAATGGTGACAAACATCTTGACAATGGTTTTCTGTTGCTCAAAGAAGATGTAAGATTAGCATCTCCATTGGCTACGGTGTTTTATGAAGAATATGAGCAGCTCTCTCAAACCGTTGCCCAGTTGAAAATGCAAACAGACAAAATACAATGTATTGTTACCGAATCCACAATAGAAACCAACATTCCTACGTTTCCTTTAGGGGATAGTCAATGCCCTGCTTTAACGGACTATGCTGACAGCGTGGATGTAATGGCGTTTCTTTCAGAAAAAAAATGATAACTTTGTTATGATGTATGTTATAAAAGTAAGAGGTGTAGCTAAAATTCCCGATTATGTCCAATTGCGGGACGAGACTTTTACCTTGTTGGCATATTTCCGAGTAGATAGACCAGACAAATCTCTAGAAAAGATAGGGTTAGGTGACAAAACCGACTATATTATGCAAATTGTTGCGGAAATGCCTTTCGGCCAAATAAAAAAAATAGACGTATAAACAGTATGACAACAGCAAACAATACAGTTATTAAGTTAAAAAACGTAGATATATATCAACAAAAACATTTGGTGTTATCCCATGTCAATCTCGATATTAACCAAGGAGAATTCATCTATTTAATTGGTCAATCAGGAACAGGGAAAAGCAGTTTGTTGAAAATAATATATGGCGACCTTTACATTACCAGCGGTGAAGGAATGGTGGCAGGTTTTGATCTTAAAAAGCTCCATGAAAACGACGTTCCTTATCTTCGACGAAAACTGGGTATTGTCTTTCAGGATTTCCATTTATTAAATGATCGAACGGTAGAAAAAAATCTAGAATTTGCGCTGAAAGCCACAGGATGGACGGACAGGGGCTTGATAGAAAACCGGATGTTGGATGTTCTTGAAAAAGTAGGTTTACGATCGAAATTACGTAAAATGCCCCACGAACTATCGGGGGGCGAGCAACAACGGGTGGTCATCGCCCGGGCCTTGTTGAACAATCCAGAAATTATCTTGGCTGATGAACCAACAGGCAATCTTGACCCGGCCACATCGGAAGAAATCGTGCTTTTATTAAGAGATATTGCTGCCTCGGGAACTGCTGTACTGATGGCAACCCACGATTACCAAATTATTAAAAATATGCCGGCGCGCATTATCAAGACTGCGGATACGGCTTTATATGATAATGTAGCGTTATAAACTGCCGCACTGACAGAACATCACGAAACCGACATTTTGATAGTTTATTTTCAAATAGACTGACAGGGTGTCGGTTTTCTTTGTGTTGGCAATATTATTGAGCATCAGCAAAAGGATATTAATGTAGGCTATAATATAGATATGATGAACGAACAGGAAAACAATATTCAAGACGAAAATTTGGCGTCCGTTGACCCCACTTTGGAGGAAAATGCTGCCCCATCTGAAGAAACAACAGAAGAACGTTTACAACAAGAATTAGCGACTGCGAACGACAAATATACGCGCCTGTTTGCTGAATTCGACAATTATAAGAAAAGGACATCTAAAGAACGAGTAGAGCTTATACAGTCTGCCAGCAAAGATGTTCTCGCTAAACTTTTACCCATTTTAGATGATTTAGACCGAGCTTTGGCAGCCATGGAAACGGCCCAAGATATCGTCTCGGTGAAAGAAGGTATCGAACTGGTAAGTCACAAGTTTAGAAAGACGTTGGTAAATGAAGGGTTAAAAGAAATGGAAAATCTCATCGGTCAGCCTTTTGATGCGGAATATCAAGAAGCTATTACCGCCATCCCTGCACCGTCAGAAGAATTAAAAAATAAGGTTATAGATGTAGTGGAAAAAGGTTACTTTCTCAACGATAAAGTAATTCGTTTCGCAAAGGTGGTAATAGGTCAATAAGAAGATGGCTAAGAGAGATTATTACGATATATTAGGGGTTTCAAAGTCTGCGGATGCGGCTGAAATCAAGTCTGCATATCGCAAACTGGCGATAAAATACCACCCCGATAAAAATCCGGATGACAAGGAGGCAGAAGAGAAATTTAAAGAAGCCGCAGAAGCCTATGAAGTACTAAGCAATACGGAAAAACGACAGCGGTATGATCAATTTGGTCATGCGGGGAATGCAGCTTCCGGCTTTGGTGGCGGAGGCATGAATATGGAAGATATCTTCAGTCAGTTTGGCGATATCTTCGGTGGAGGACATCCTTTCGAGAGTTTCTTTGGCGGCGGAAGCCGCAGTGGAGGAGGCCGACGTGTGCAGCGGGGAACCAATCTTCGTATTAAGGTGAAACTTACTTTAGAAGAAGTTGCCAAAGGTGTAGAAAAGAAAGTTAAGGTAAACAAACAAGTACAATGTCATACCTGTGGTGGTACGGGAGCGAAAGATAAGTCATCTTACCACACGTGTAAGACTTGTGGTGGTGCGGGATCTGTTAGACGTGTGACCAACACAATCTTGGGGCAAATGCAAACAACAAGCACCTGCCCTACTTGTAATGGTGAAGGTGTTGAAATCACATCTAAGTGCACTACTTGCCGCGGTGAGGGTTTAGAAAGAGGAGAAGAAACAATCGCGATCAACATCCCCGCTGGGGTAAGCGAAGGCATGCAATTGTCTATGAGTGGAAAAGGGAACGCAGCCCCAAGGGGTGGTATTCCGGGAGATTTGATCATCCTTATCGAAGAGATACCACACGAAACGTTGAAACGCGATGGCATCAATGTAATTTATGATTTATACATTAACTTTGCAGATGCGGCGCTTGGTACTAGTGTTGAAATACCAACTATTGATGGAAAAGCGAAAATAAAGATTGACCCTGGAACACAAGGCGGAAAAATTCTGCGTTTAAAAGGTAAAGGTGTGCCGGAAGTAAACTCTTACCATAAAGGAGATCAATTGGTATATGTTAATGTTTGGACGCCTAAGGCCGTTTCTCCAGAGGAGCGCTCTGTACTGGAAAAACTAAAAGCGTCGGCAAACTTTAAGCCCCAACCGGGTAAAAGTGAAAAGTCGTTCTTCGAGCGAATCAAAGAATATTTTGAATAAATAAATTTTCTTTTTTTAAGTAGAACCTCGGATGAATTCCGGGGTTTTTCTTTATATTATAGTAAGGGATCGAATAGGGTTTGTTATGAAATGGAACAAAAACGTATGTAGATTGTTCAAAATACAAAGTATTACATATGATAACAACACCGGAACAAAAGCAAGCATCGGAAGCATTTTATCGAGATGCCCTCCAATTACTTCGTGACAGCGAATGCCAATTTATGTTGGGCGGAGCTTTTGCGATGTTCCACTATACGGGCATATTCCGCGACACGAAAGATTTAGATATCTTTTGTAAGAGTAGCGAATACCCTAAAATATTGAAATATTTCGCCGCGCAAGGTTATGAGACCCAATTAACCGACGCCCGCTGGCTCGCAAAAGTTTTTCATGGTGAATATTTCATCGACATCATTTTTGATACTGCCAGTAATATTTGCACAGTAGATGATTCTTGGCATGAAAGAGCGTCGACAGGTACATTTGCAGATGTACCTGTACAATTTATACCGGTAGAAGAACTAATTTGGTGTAAAATATACGTACAGAATCGGGAAAGGAATGACAATGCAGACATCAACCACATCCTTTTAAAATACGGTAAAAACGTAGATTGGGAACTGTTATTACAACGTTTGAGTCCGCACTGGCACTTATTGTTAGCGCAGCTTCTGATTTTTCAGTTTGTATATCCAGCAGATTATCGCGATATCATCCCCAAATGGCTTTTCGACGAGCTTATGGCTCGCGCAGCTGAACAATATGATCTTCCGCCTCCATTAGAAAAGGTGTGCCGAGGTCCACTAATTGATCAAACACAGTATCAAGTAGATATCAAGGAATGGGATTATAAATCTTATACGATAACGACAATTTAATAGCATGAGGGATAAAAAAACAACAATTGCTGCTATGGCTGATATTCATACTAAAATAACCGACCATGGCAGTTTGCGAGCAACCTTTGAAAAAGCATCCGAAGAAGCAGATGTTTTGCTTATATGTGGTGACCTGACAGATACCGGCGATGAGGACGAAGCAAAGATTCTCGGCGAACAATTGGATATCTTAAGAATTCCGGTAATCGGCGTTTTAGGAAACCATGATTATGAAAAGGGACGGCAAAAAATTATTAAGCAAATTCTCTCGGAACATAATATGATAATTTTAGACGGTGAATCTACTGTGGCCGAGAACGTGGGGTTTGCGGGTGTAAAAGGATTTGGTGGAGGATTTGACCAATATATGCTTTCCATATTTGGAGAGGATATGATGAAGCAATACGTACACGAGGTCGTCCATGAATCGCTACAATTAGATCGTGCTCTTACGCGACTGGAACAAGAGCATCCTGAGTTGCCCAAAGTCGCGATTTTACATTACGCTCCTATTAAAGAGACGATCGAAGGAGAACCGGAGCAATTGTTTCCTTTTTTAGGATCCACTCACCTTGTAGAACCACTTATCCGACGTCAGGTTTCTGCGGCTTTTCATGGACATGCCCATTCAGGCAAATTATACGGATCTACGACGACCAAGATACCTGTATATAACGTAGCACTCCCCGTCTTAAGAAAAGAACACCTGGACGCTTCATATTTGCTTGTCGAGGTATAGGCTTGCAGACGTAACTTCTGCCATTATTACACTGCCAATATAGCTTCTTTCTGCCAAATCGCCCTACGACACGCTGTGTCACACGCTCTAAAAATATTCTATTAACAATAATTTAATATTTAATTAAAACTAACTTCATTAAAATCAACTGGTTGTACAAACAAACAATTCGGTGACATTTTTGGTGATCGACTGGCACATCTATTGAATAAACTGAATTAAATTGACGAAAAGTCAAATTAAAAAAACAAATTAAATTAAATAACATGAAAAAGTTTTATCTAACATTGGCGGCGGTAGCAGCCTTAACATTTGCTTCACAAGCACAGACTGAAAAAGGTAAATTTGTTGTTGGAGGAGGATTGGGATTCGATACTGAATCTGTCAAAGATGCCGACGATAAGTCTACTAGTTTCAACATCATGCCTTCAGCAGGCTATTTCGTTGCCGACAATATTGCAGTAGGCTTGGGTCTAGGTTATCAATGGAATAAGGTTGAAGACGGAACAGATGACGCTACAACAGGATTGTTTGCTGTTGCTCCTTTTGGTAGATGGTATTCAGCAAATGGTCCGGTAAGATTCTTCGGACAGCTTTCTGTGCCTATGGGATGGGGTAATATGAAAGAAAATGGTGACAAAGTAGCTGATGTTTCTAGCTATGGTGTAGAATTAGCTCCAGGCATCGCGTATTTCCCTACATCAAAAATTGGATTAGAGTTTAAAGTAAGAGGTTTATATTATAACTCTAGCAATGTGGAGCCGACAGGTGGAACAAAAACTACAGTGAACACTTTCGGTTTAAATGCGAACTCATTAGCTCCAACAGTAGGTGTACAATTTTATTTCTAATAAATAAAATTGTAACAACACATATATGGAAAGAGCCAGTCTTTACGACCGGCTCTTTTTTTATATCTAAAATGCGTCTATCTCCGCGTTAAATGTCGCGGAAGGACGCATGGCTTTGGAGGCCAATGTATCATTCGGGAAATAATATCCGCCAATATTTTGTGGCTTACCTTGTGCTCCGATCAATTCCTCATTGATTTTTGCCTCATTTCCTTCCAGCACTTTCTTCAAATCACCAAATTTAGACGCTAGATCAGCATCCTCAGATTGTGAAGCCAATGCTTCCGCCCAATATAACGCTAAATAGAAATGCGAACCTCTGTTATCAATTTGTCCTACTTTACGCGCAGGCGACTTATCGTTAGCAAGGAACTTTTCCGTAGCCAGATCTAACGCATCAGCCAATACCTGTGCTTTGGCATTTTCCTGCGTTTGCGACAAATGTTCAAGTGATGCACCTAAGGCTAAAAATTCACCCAATGAGTCCCAGCGGAGATAACCTTCTCCAACAAATTGCTCCACATGCTTAGGTGCAGATCCACCTGCGCCTGTCTCAAACAAACCGCCACCATTCATCAACGGAACAATAGACAACATTTTTGCTGAAGTTCCTAGTTCTAGGATGGGGAATAAATCTGTTAAATAGTCACGCAGCACATTTCCGGTTACGGAAATTGTGTCTAGCCCCTTGCGAATACGTTCTACCGAGAATTTAGCCGCTTCGATTGGTGATAATATACGAAGATCTAGACCTGTTGTGTCAAAATCAGCCAAATATTTTTTTACTTTTTCAATGATTTCACGGTCATGCGCTCGATTTTCATCTAACCAAAACACCGCGGGGGTATCTGATAGACGCGCACGATTTACAGCTAATTTCACCCAATCCTGAATAGGAGCATCTTTCGTTTGGCACATACGGAATATATCTCCTTCTTCTACTGGCTGTTCCATAAATACATTGCCGGATGCGTCAACTACGCGAATTGTTCCTTTAGCAGTGGCCTGGAAAGTTTTGTCATGTGAACCATATTCCTCGGCTTTCTGCGCCATTAATCCTACGTTCGGAACAGAACCCATTGTTTTCGGATCATAAGCGCCATTCACTTTACAATCTTCAATTACCGCGGCATATACACCCGCATACGAACGGTCTGGAATAACGGCAATAGTGTCTTGTTGCTTACCTTCTTTATTCCACATCTGACCAGAGGTACGAATCATTGCTGGCATAGAGGCATCGACAATTACATCTGACGGTACATGTAAATTGGTAATGCCTTTATCTGAATTAACCATAGCTAAATCAGGACCATTCTTAATCGCCATTTCGATAGCGGCTTTCACTTCTGCTTCTTGCGGTTGTCCGGCAATCTTGGCATATACTTCACCTAGACCGTTGTTTTTGTTGATCCCAAGATCAGCAAATAAATCCGCATATTTTGCAAATACGTCTCTAAAATAGACGTCGACTATCGCACCGAATATGATCGGATCCGATACCTTCATCATGGTGGCTTTTAAGTGCGCTGAGAATAATACTCCTGCAGCTTTTGCCTCTGCAATGGTTTCCGCTACGAATGCTTTGAGTTTTGCCAAATTCATTACGGAGGAGTCAATAACCTCTCCTGCTTTCAAACTCGCTAAACCTTTCAATTCTTTTACGCTTCCGTCTTCGCCTACAAACTCAATTTTGAATTGCGTTTCATTGTCTACGGTAACTGATTTTTCTGTCGCATAGAAATCACCGTCCGACATAGAGGCCACTTTAGTTTTGCTATCTGCAGACCACGTTCCCATACTATGCGGATTTGCTTTGGCATAATTTTTCACGGCTTTCGGCGCTCTACGATCTGAGTTTCCTTCCCGCAATACGGGATTGACCGCGGAACCCAACACTTTCGCATAAGTTGCTTTTATTGTTTCTTCATCTGCATTCTCCGGTGTGTCCGGATAGTTAGGCACATTATAACCTGCTTTTTGCAATTCCGTAATTGCCCCTTTTAATTGCGGGATGGAAGCCGAAATATTTGGTAATTTGATAATATTAGCTTCTGGTGTGCTTGCCAACCGCCCCAACTCCGCGAGCGCGTCAGATACCTTTTGGTCTGGGGCTAAGTAATCGGAAAAGTTAGCCAATATACGTCCGGCCAACGAGATATCTCTTAATTCTACTTCTATACCGGCTGTTTTAGCAAACGCTTGTACAATGGGTAAAAACGAATAGGTTGCCAATAACGGCGCTTCATCTGTCTTTGTGTAAATAATTTTGGATGACATAATTTTCTATTGAAATAAAAATTCGCCTAAAGATACGTATTTGAATGCAAAATTGGAAGTACGCGTTATCCCTAAACTCTTCCTTAATTTCTGGAATCATATGTTTATTTTCTCTATAAATTATCTTTTATGGCTGTCGTGATCGAATAAACCCCATAACGCTGATGACTTCGTTCCATTCGATTCAGGAGCACAATTAAAAAACATATGATTAATGCCGTTGAAGGTATACACTCATAAATAATATTTTAACGTTAGCATTATGCCATTTTTGTGTATTTTTAAAAGCATGCATAAACTCATTTAACATTTTTAACATTCGGCTAGCGAATGTAAAGCATTTTATTTAGGTTTAACAACAAATTATACATTGTATGCTAGACATTCGTCACATCGTTAAGCAATATAGCCATCACCGTGCGCTAGATGACATATCGTTGCACGTACCGAAAGGCAGTATTTTTGGTCTACTAGGCCCCAATGGCGCGGGAAAAACTTCCCTTATCCGTATTATAAACCAGATTACTGCCCCTGATAGCGGAGAAATTTATTTTGACGGTCAACTTCTTCACCCCAAACATATCGAACGCATCGGCTATCTACCTGAAGAACGCGGTTTATATAAAAAAATGAAAATCGGCGAACAAATGCTTTATCTAGCGCAGCTCAAAGGGCTCTCCAAGGGTGACGCGACGCTGCGAATTCGGAAATGGTTTGAAAAGTTACAGATCGAAAATTGGTGGAACAAAAAAGTGGAAGATCTCAGCAAAGGTATGCAACAAAAGGTACAGTTTGTAGCTACAGTGGTACATGAGCCAGATCTTATTATCCTCGACGAACCTTTTTCCGGTTTTGATCCCGTTAACGCACAGGTAATACAGGAGGAGATTCTTGAACTGAACAGAAAAGGTGCGACTATTATTTACTCGACACACCGAATGGAATCTGTCGAACAGCTTTGTGATTATATTGCATTGATCAACAAAGCAAAAAAAGTATTGGATGGCCCCGTCAGAGAAATAAAACGTTCTTACCAACAACAAGTATACGTGATCGAGTTCAGCGTACAACACGATGGACAAGTTCCTAACTTTTCAGAAACATCGTTATTTGACGTGATAGAAGAGAAAACAGCAATCGACAACCATGAAGTTACGATTCGCTTAAAAAATGACAGCACACTAAACAACATATTATTATTTCTAATAAATCAAGTTGACATTCGACAGATAAGGGAAGTTGTTCCCTCTATGCATGATATTTTCATCGACCACGTTACAGAATCATCCACTAGTAAGTTTCCCCATTATGAATAAGATAATATTAATCATCAATCGGGAATATGTGAGCCGTGTAAAGAAAAAGTCTTTTTTACTTGTGACTTTTCTTGTTCCTATGCTATTTATTGGCATGTATGCGGCTATATTTTTTCTCACCAAACAGAGTTATGAAGATACACACGCAATTGTACATATCATCGACGAAGAAGGCTCTGTATCGGAGCAATTAAAAAATAACAAGAACATTACCTATTCTTTATCGAATACTGATTTACAGGAGCAGATCAAGAACTTAAAGAACGGCGCCAAGAATACGAACTTGCTTATCATACCTGCTGACTTTTATACCGCCAGGAAAATCGAATTGTTATCTTCTGGGAAACCGAATATAGGTACACAAAATGAAGTTAGATCGCAGCTCCGGGAAATTATACGCAACGAACAGTATCGTAAAATGGGATTGAATGTGGATAGTATTCGTCATATTGAC
Organism: Sphingobacterium arenae; assembly: GCF_014692505.1. GTDB lineage: Bacteria > Bacteroidota > Bacteroidia > Sphingobacteriales > Sphingobacteriaceae > Sphingobacterium > Sphingobacterium arenae. The sequence goes on from NZ_JACNYK010000004.1 coordinate 154,250, forward strand.
GACAACATACAGATTGCTGCTAAAGAGATCACGGAAACAGGAGACGCCAAAGATAGTCATACGGAAGTTGCGATGGGTATAGCTATGGGATTATGTTTTCTGATCTATCTTTCCCTTGTTCTCTTTGGCACCCAAGTGATGCGGGGTGTCATCGAAGAAAAAGCAAATCGTATTGTGGAAGTTGTCATATCGTCGGTAAAACCGTTTCAGTTGATGATGGGAAAAATCATTGGAATCGGTATGGTCGGTATAACGCAATTTATACTTTGGATCTTTCTCTCTCTGATCCTGATAACCATCCTTTCTACCGCTTTGTTTGATAATAAGGAGGTAGCACGAGAGGCGATGGGACGTAATATGACAGAACTGCCCGGCGAACAGGCCACTACAGCAAATGCGGACTTTGATTGGGTGGCGGCGCTCGATTCCGTGAATTTTACAGAACTTACGATCTGCTTTTTTGTTTTCTTTCTTGGGGGGTATCTTCTGTATAGTGCTTTATTCGCTGCTGTTGGGTCTGCCGTGGATAGTGAAACGGAAGCGGGACAATTTACCATGCCGATAACCATGCCGTTATTGATACCCTATGTTTTATCATTTGGCGTACTCGTCAACGATCCGCATGGAAGTATCGCTACTTGGTTAAGTATGATCCCATTTACATCCCCTGTTGCGATGTTGGTGCGTATTCCCTTTGGTGTACCTACCTGGCAAATCGTGCTATCGGCGGCGTTGTTGGTTGGCGGATTTATTGTCACGACTTGGTTTGCCGCACGTATATACCGCGTGGGAATCCTGATGTACGGAAAAAAAGCAAGCTTAAAAGAACTTCTAAAATGGTTTAGTTATAAGAAATAATACATCGAATAGAATAAAAAACATCATGACAGCATCTCAGAACACAGAAAAGAAAAGGTCGGGCGTTTTCGGGAAAATCCTGACCTGGTTACTTATCATTGTATTTCTTGCCGCCAGTGGCTGGGTCTACTATAGATACTATTTCGTATTTGGTGAGGGAGTGAAATCGGGCTATCTCAATTTTGCCGTGAAAAAGGGAAACCTTTTTAAAACGTATGAAGGTAAACTGATTCAAGAAGGATTACGGACACAAACGGGCAGTGGTGTATCGAGCAATGAATTTGAATTTTCGATAGAAAATGATTCCATATTCAAGATACTTGAACTAAATAGTGGCAAATATTTTGACCTTCATTACAGAGAATATCATGGGGTTCTACCTTGGCGTGGTAACACGCGGTATATCGTAGACGAGGTCATTAATATGAAGTAATTCCTGTCTATTTTTGATTAATAAAAATTATCTCATTATAAATGAACTTATTCGCCCTACGCCTATGTTTTTTGTTTAAAAATATTTGGAGTATATGGGGAATTGTCCTACTTTTGTGTCATCAAAATCACGGTGGGTATAGCTCAGTTGGTTAGAGCACTAGATTGTGGTTCTAGGGGTCGTGGGTTCGAGCCCCATTACTCACCCGAAAAGCTTCTCTGAAAAGAGAGGCTTTTTTTGTTTTCTGATCACACTATACATCCTTTGTCAATCGCGCCTTTTTTATAGAATATCGCTATAGATGGTGTAAAGGTTCTAGTTTTTTATTAATGAGTATTATGCACAATCCACGCGCCAGCATGTTGACACACCATAGCAGCAGCATCAACCGCATAGGCATGGGCTGATGACAAAGACATACCACGCAATAGACAAGCTATTAAAGAACCTGCAAAACAATCGCCGGCTCCTATAGTATCCTGCACATTTGCCTGTGGTGTGGATTGATGCGATCGCTCGCCTTGATAATAGACGGTGCTGTATTTTGCACCGGCAGTAAAAATCAATAAACGAAGATTAAACCGGGCGATCAATACTTGGCAGGCCTCATCAGCATCTTCTGGTAGTGAAAACATACGAATCAGTACTTCGACCTCATCATCATTCAGTTTTAGCGCATTCGCCCTATTCAACATATCTTCAATCAACGGCTTGTCATAAAAGTTTTGTCTCAAATTGATATCGAACAGCAAGATAGCTGGAGATCGTGCAACGCGGAGTAATCGCTGAATGGTATCTCTTGACATCGTATTTCGTAATGCTAAAGTTCCAAAACAAATAGCATCTGCCTCTACAGCAAGACTCCGCATTTCCGGCGTGAAGGGAATATGATCCCAAGCTACATTCTCTTGAATAAAATAATTTGGGATACCATTCTGCAACACCACCTGAACAGTCCCGGTAGGGAAATCCACGACAGGTAATAGATGATCGATCTGGTGTTGCCGCAACTGCTCCATCAACTCGTTACCTAAGCCATCGTTGCCAACAGCACTTAAAGCGAATGCCCTCACTCCCGCCTGATTGGCGTGAAACGCAAAGTTGGCCGGCGCACCGCCAACTTGTTTACCAGAAGGTAGCAAATCCCATAATAATTCGCCTACACCTAAAACTATATGTTCTTCTTTAGATATCATTTGTTGCTTTTTTTATGCTATGGTGTCCAGATTGATTTTACTTCGTAAATTTCCAATTCTTCCACTTGTATATTATTGCCGAAGAAATGAAACCCTTGTTTGTCGTTCGTATTAGCCTTACGTTCTTGATACGACGTATAGACACCGTCGTCAAAGAATACCTCCACAGACGTTCTGTCGATAAAAATATCAGCAGAAAGCGTCATGCTGGTACGCTCTTCGGGCGAATAGAACATCCCATTTAACATGTTACCATTCATATCATAGTTCACGATTCGCTGTCCATTCAAGCTAAGGCCGGCATCCGTTGCATGGGAGAGTTTAATGCGCGCTTTTATACGGATTCGATCGGTGTCGTGGTATTGTTCTAAATGTTTATTAGCTTGTTCAGCAGTCAGATTTTTCCACGAACCGTTTTGTGTAAACAATTGCTCTACTTCCGTTACAGGTTTAACGATAAGGCGTGGCCCCTCTTTGGTCGTACGCAAACTAAGGCTTGTGGGGAGCATCATCATGCCGTTAAAAGCTTCCTCGCCCTGTGATATGCGTCCCCAACCTATCTGGATACGTCTACCGTCCGTTTGTGGAATATTGTTAAATGTCTGTGCCGCATATTGTGCACCAGAACAATAATAATATTTCCCCGCCTCAGGTGTAAATACCCGACCATCAAAAGAACCGATCATGTAAGTTCCCGTGGCGCCATACATAATCCACTTCTTATTATTCTCATCGCCATCAACCGGTAACTCGAAAAGTTCGGGACATTCCCAGAATCCGGTAACATGACTTTGGTACTGCCAATCCTTCAAATTTTGAGAAGTATAGATCGAATGTCCATCACGCTCGTTCAACACCATAACCCAACGCATGGACGGCGCATGCCAAAACACTTTGGGGTCGCGCGTGTCTACGCTATTCCATTTTTCTTTAGAATCAATGAGAGGGTTGTTTCCATATTTCGTCCATGATCTACCGTTATCTAAGCTATAAGCCATGCATTGTACTTGTCGATCCGGACTAGCTACTGTATAAAATGCGATCATTGCAGCGGTATCCCCGCAGTTAAAACCAGCAGTATTGTCGTGATCGATCACCGCCGATCCAGAAAACATGGTTCCAAGCTCATCTGGATACAAAGCGGTCGGTAACTCTTCCCAATGGATCAAATCTTTACTAACGGCATGCCCCCAATGCATATTCTCCCATTCGCGCTCCATTGGGTTGTGTTGATAAAAAAGATGATATTCGTCATCGTGAAAGATTAACCCATTTGGGTCGTTGATCCATCCTCGTTTTGTCGTAAAATGAAATTGGGGTCTGTTGACTTCTTTATATAGGTTTTCTTGTCCATGAATTTGATCGGACTGATAGATTTGCGACAAACCATTTGGATCGCCCTCATACGTTATTTTTAAGGTTTGTCCTTTTAGGTGCGTTACGTCATAAAAAACCCAATAGTCTGGTTGCCCCGCAGTCAAACGTACTACCACAGACCATGTGGAGCCTTGACCGGTAGCGAAAGTCATTTTAGAACGCTCTGTTTCTTGTGCTATTGGAAAATTGAGATACTGCTTCTCTATCTTGATCGATATTTCTGCGGCGGATGACGGTGTAATTGATGTGAATAACATCGTCATCAAGAACAAGATTGTGTACGTCCTTTTTTTGCTTATGGGGATTATCATTTTACGTTTATAATTTGTATATAAACGAAGTTGCAAAATAATAATGGGTTGGCCGTTGGCCAACCCATATTATTCTTAAATCATCCCTACACTACGCTTAATAAACGAAGTCAAATCCCCACCTTTTAACAGACCACGAGATAACAAGGCTAAATCAAAAGCCTGTTTCGCTAGTTGCGTTCCTTCCTCTTCGGAGCTTTCCAAAATGCGTTTGATCAAGGGATGGTTCCCATTGACAGTTACCTTATAATTATCAGGCAAAGTGCCGTAGAAGCCCATTCCTCCACCTGTTTTCGCCATATCTTTCATCCGGCGCATAAACTCGTCTTCTGTAACCGAAACAGGGAGACCATCCGTGTTTAACGCGTCAACTTCCACTTTCATATCAGCTCTAGAAATCGCTTTCTCAAAGATTTCAGATGCTTTCTTGGATTCTTCTTCCGATAAGCTTAGCGTTTGCGTTTCTTCTTTCTGGATCAATTTGTCAACAACATCCGCATCCACACGCTTTGCCTGGACTTTCTCGCCACCTTTTTGTTCCAAATAACCCACGAAATGGTTATCCAATTGGCCATCTAGGACCAATACATCGTAGCCCTTCTCTTTCACCGACGCAATAAAGCCATCCTGTTGTAATGGGTCGTTGGTATATAAGTACACAATATTACCATCTTTATCGACTTGAATATCTTTTACTTTTTCGTAGTATTCTTTCAGCGTAAAGCTCTCTTTGTCCATATTAGACAACAAACAGAAATCATTCGCTTTTTCCGCAAACTTCTCATCGCTCAGCATACCATATTTGATAAAGAGCGCTATATCGTTCCATTTTTGTTCAAAGTTTTTACGGTCGGCTTTGAATATCTCGTTCAGCTTGTCGGCCACTTTCTTCGTGATATAGTTGTTAATCTTCTTCACGTTGCTGTCCGCCTGTAAGAACGAACGGGATACGTTCAATGGAATATCCGGTGAGTCGATGACACCTTGTAGCAACATCAAAAATTCCGGCACGATGTCTTTCACCTCGTCGGTAATGAATACCTGGCGGGAATACAACTGAATTTTATTCCGCTGAATGTCCATTTCGTTCTTCACTTTCGGGAAATACAGAATACCCGTTAAGTTAAATGGATAATCAACATTGAGGTGAATCCAGAACAAAGGTTCGTCCATCGAATACGGATACAGTTCGCGATAGAATGCTAAATAATCTTCATCTTTTAGCTCAGATGGTGCTTTCGTCCATGCCGGTGTTGTATTGTTGATGATGTTATCAACTTCTACAGACTTATATTTTGGTTTACCTTCTTCATCTTCTCCGTCGGGTTCCGATTCTGTTTTTGTTCCAAACCGTACAGGAACAGGTAAGAAACGAGCATATTTATTCAAAATCTCGCTCAGACGGCCTTCATTCAAGAACTCTTGCGATTCTTCGTTGATATGGAGAATGACATCGGTACCCCGTTCTGTACGTGTACCTTCACTGATCTCGTAAGAGGTACTACCATCACAGGTCCAGTGAGCTGGCTCCGCACCTTCTTGATGGGATAGCGATTGAATTTCCACTTTGTCGGCTACCATAAAAGCAGAATAGAAGCCAAGACCAAACCTACCGATAATCTCGTTGGCATCGTTTGCTTCTTTAAATTTTTCCATAAACTCTGTAGCACCCGAAAATGCTATTTGGTTAATGTATTTTTTAATCTCTTCTGCCGTCATACCGATACCACGATCGGAGATGGTAATCGTTTTGGCGTTTTCATCAAACTTCACGTCGATGGTCAGATCGCCCAACTCACCTTGAAACTTTCCTAAAGAGGACAACCTCCTTATTTTTTGAGAAGCATCAACAGCGTTGGAGACCAACTCACGTAAAAAGATTTCGTTATCCGAATAAAGAAACTTTTTGATCACCGGAAAAATATTCTCGGTATGGATCGAAATACTACCTTTTTCTTGCATATATCTTTTAGTTTTTGTCTATAAAAAATCAGTAATAGCTTTATCAAGGAGTATTCCATTTGTCTTTTTTAGGACAGGATGACAGTTATCGAAAGAAAAAATGTAATTTAGACAGGCATGAATCGTAAAAATGGAAAAACAATTCGTAAAAGATATACCTATGATGAAACCTACCTTTATTGCTTATATTTTGACAACAATATTCGCCTGTAATACCCCACACCAATCTGAACAGATGAGATACGAAACAATCGGCAGCGTAATACGCTATGATCCAGCTTTAGATGCCATTATCGATAGCTCCGCAACAGCAGAAATTATTGCCGAAGGCTTCGAATGGAGTGAAGGACCATTATGGGTGGAAAGTGAGCAAATGTTATTGTTTTCGGATGTACCCACGAATACAATTTACAAATGGACAGCAGAAACTGGAAGTGAAGTTTATCTAAAGCCAAGTGGCGATACGGGTGACAATCCCAACCGACGGAAAGAGCCAGGCAGCAACGGTTTATTGTTGGATAATGCGGAAAATTTGGTGTTATGCCAACACGGCAACCGTCAAGTTGCCCGAATGGGTGCATCATTGCGGCAACCTCAGGCTACGTTTGAGACACTAGGCGATAGATATGATAATAAACGTCTAAATAGTCCGAATGACGCAGTTTATAATAAGGCTGGTGAATTATTTTTCACCGATCCGCCATACGGATTGCCTACACAGGGAGATAACGACCCTGAAAAGGAGATACCTTTTAACGGTGTATATAAAATAAAGCAAAATAGTAAGGTCATATTGTTGACCGATCAGATTAGTAAACCGAATGGTATCGCGTTCTTCCCAGACGGAAAAAAGCTGTTGATTGGCAATTCCGATCCTAACGCGGCGGATTGGTATGTACTGGATTTGACTGAAACTGATACCGTTGTGACTCCAAAATTATTTTACAGCGCGACGAATGAACAGGCCGGATTAAAGGGATTACCCGATGGGCTTAAAATAGACAGCAAAGGGACTGTTTATGCAAGCGGTCCAGGTGGTGTATGGATATTCGACAGCACAGGCAAAGTACTTGGTAAAATAGCGCTAGATGACGCGGCATCCAACGTAGCATTATCTACCGATGAGAAAACGTTGTACATTACAAATAGTAATAAGATTTTACGTGTGAAGTTGAAATATTAAACACGTTAGACAAAAACGCCGAAACTTTTTTGCACCAACTGGGCCAGTTGATCAACGGGGATAGCAGGTTGAGGGCCATCCTTGGTCATCCACTCTTTTGTAGCAGGATCAAACACCAAAGTATAATGAATTTCCTGGTTTTCGACTACAGCAAAAAAATGCGTGCGAGGATTGTATGTAACTTGGAAGCTGATGGTCGTGCCGTTAACTTCTTGTGTAAATTCTCTACTTAAATTCATAGCTCTATATATTAGTAAACCATCAAGATACTTAAAAAATGATATCAAACGTATAACATGCCTCGAAAACCACGGGCAGCATAATACGATTCTGCTCCGTTATGGTAAATAAACACCTGACCGTAGCGCCAGTCCCCGAAAATAGCACCGCCGTTTCCCCGAATAGCCGATGACGTCCATAGCCAACTGGAAGTTTTCGTATCAAACTTTCCAAGCGTTTGTAATGAGCGGTAACGCTCTTCTGTTAAGAGGTCGATACCCATTTCAGCAGCCATCCCTACCGCACTATGTTTGGGTTTATGTTCTTTTCTAGACTCCAGTGCTTCCGGATCATAACAAACACTCCGTCGCCCTTTAGGGCTCTCCGCTGCACAGTCACAAAAAACATATTCATCCGTTTCATTCATGTAATCTATCACATCGGGTTCACCCCCCGTTTCCTCCATTTGACGCAGCGACCAAAGCTTTTTAGGGCTTGCAACGAGTTTTTCCTGTATTTTCGCCCAATCCAAATCTAGATGGCGGCTTTTATTTTTTTCAAACCGCATTTTCAAGATATCGAGAAGTTCGTCTATTTGTTCTTGAGACTGTCTTGTTTTGTTACTCATAATATGATGTTATTTAATGAGGAAAACGAATATACAATAAATCTAGTTTACGCGAAAAGAAAAAACCGGTCTTCTCATAAAGCCGGTTTCTCCATTTTCTTTAGAATCTCTCCTAAAGCTGTTTGCTCAACTTCTCTACTAAAACAGATTTTGGTACTGCACCGATCTGCTTATCAACAATTTCACCGTTTTTGAAGAACAATAACGCAGGAATATTGCGTATCCCATATTTAACAGAAATGTCTGGATTATTATCTACATTCACCTTTCCAACTACCGCTTTCCCATCATATTCTGTGGCTATTTCGTCTACTATTGGACCCACCATACGGCAAGGACCACACCATTCTGCCCAAAAATCAATTAAAACAGGTTTGTCTGATTTAAGAACTAGCTCTTCAAAATTGCTGTCTGTAATTTCTAATGCCATAATATTTAATTTTTCTGATTTTCTTACGTATTAAGCAAAGATAGCAAATTTGCCTTTAGATAATCGTCATGTGCTCTTCACAAATTTTTATAGCCTATCAATTTAATTTATAATGTATTCCTTCAAATTTCTCCAAGCCATCCAGAAAGTCATTTGTTAGATTGATCTTTAATGATTTTGCAGGCATTTCGATCGCCAGTTCATCCTGCATATCCAAAATTTTAAATTTTAACTGACAATTGCATTCCACCCCCTCCTCTTTTGTCGTCTCAACCAGGGTGTATATCTGATGCACAAATTGATCATCCAAGAGATGAAGAGGACAATTTATGGTAAACGATTTGGCCATTTTATCCCGTAATTCCGAAAGTAACTGCATGTTTTTCAACTCAAACCCCCAATTACCCGCCTGCCTAAAACGTTCCTGTACCAATCCCCTAATCTGTACGAAAAAACCTTCTTGTAGATATCCGCGAAACTTAACATAGTCTTCTCCAAAAACCATAATTTCAAAAGATTCACTATAATCCTCTATTATAAAAGAACCAAACGGTTTACCAGATTTTGCCACGCGATGATTTGCCACGGCGATAATTCCACCAACAACGACTTCTCTATTTTTTATCCGATTGAACTCCAACAATACCTCCTCCTCTACTTCGCTCGCTTTTACCTTGTTGATCAATTGGAGGTCTACCACCCTATTCTGACAAAAATGCTTGATCTCAAATTTATAGTTATCTAGAGGATGACTCGTTAAATATATTCCGATAACGTCTTTTTCGTATTTAAGTTTTTCGATAAGCCCCCATGCCGGACAAGGTGCCAACACCGGCTCTGGCAATTCCGTAGCAGCCGATCCACCAAAGAGACTCGCCTGCGCAGAGTTTTCGTTTTCTTTTATCCGATGTCCGTACTTGATGGCTTTCTCTAAGCCCGTGGAGTTATCTCCATCCATAAAGAAATACTGCGCTCGATGGGTATTGGTAAAACTATCAAATCCACCGGCATACGCGAGGCTTTCAAACGCTTTCTTATTGGCAGCACGTAGATCTACGCGCTTGGCAAGATCGAATACGGATTTGTATTTCCCCTCTTTTTCACGTGTTTGCACGATCGTGTCAACCGCTCCAGCTCCTACACCTTTTACTGCACCCATCCCGAAACGAATTGCACCTTGGTCATTCACCGTAAATTTATAGTAGGATTCGTTCACATCGGGGCCGAGAACCTGGAGCCCCATCCGTCGGCATTCCTCCATAAAGAATGTCACCGTCTTAATATCATTCATGTTATTAGACAATACCGCGGCCATATATTCTGCCGGATAGTGGGCTTTCAGATAAGCCGTTTGATACGCTACCCACGCGTAACAAGTAGAGTGCGATTTATTGAATGCATAAGAAGCAAAAGCTTCCCAGTCTGTCCATATTTTTTCCAGTGTTTTAGCATTGTGCCCATTTGCAGCCGCCTGCTCAACAAACTTGGGCTTCATTTTGTCCAACACGGCTTTTTGTTTCTTACCCATTGCCTTACGCAACACGTCGGCGTCTCCCTTAGAGAAACCCGCTAGCTTTTGCGACAAAAGCATCACCTGTTCTTGGTAAACGGTAATACCATATGTTTCCTTTAGGTATTCTTCACAAGCTTCCAAATCATAGGTAATAGGTTCTATTCCGTGTTTTCGCTTCACGAAAGATGGGATATATTCCATCGGTCCCGGACGATATAAAGCATTCATGGCAATCAAGTCTGCAAATACCGTGGGCTTCAACTCTTTCATGTACTTCTGCATCCCTGGAGATTCATATTGGAACACACCAACTGTTTCTCCACGTTGGAACAGCTCATACGTCAGCAAATCGTCGATTGGAAATTTATCAGGATCCAGCTCTATACCATGTCGTAATTTCACATTAGCGACGGTATCCTTGATCAGTGTAAGGGTTTTTAGACCCAAAAAGTCCATCTTCAATAGACCCGCACTCTCTACGACAGAGTTATCAAACTGCGTAACATACAAGTCCGAGTCTTTTGCCAGAGATACCGGCACAAACTTGGTAATATCATCCGGTGTGATGATCACACCACAGGCATGGATCCCCGTATTTCGCATAGAACCTTCTAAAACACGAGCTTGCCGGATGGTTTCCGCTTCTAACCCTGCGCCATCCGCCAACGATTTTAAACGGTTGACCGCTTCGAGTTCTTCCGAGCGTAAAACTTCTTTCATCGCTTTCTCATCCATGGAGAAAATCTTATTCAACTTGAGGTTGGGAATAAGTTTTGCAATCTCGTTGGCATCTTGCAGCGGTAAATCAAGCACCCGTGCCGTATCTCGAATAGATGATTTTGCTGCCATCGTACCGTATGTGATGATTTGGGCTACTTGCGAAGCACCGTATTTGTCGATAACGTATTGCATGACACGACTTCTGCCTTCATCGTCAAAATCGATATCAATATCGGGCATGGAAACACGGTCTGGATTCAGGAAACGCTCGAAAAGTAAGTCGTATTCGATAGGGTCTAAATTTGTAATTTTCAGACAATAGGCAACAGCAGAACCAGCGGCCGAACCACGACCCGGTCCCACCGAAACGCCCATTTTTCTGGCCGCATCAATAAAATCATGTACAATAAGGAAATAACCAGGATAACCTGTCCTTTCAATGGTCTCTAATTCAAAATCCAAACGTTCCCGAATGCTATCGGTTATTTCTCCATAACGCTCTTTTGCACCTTCGTACGTCAAATGACGCAAGTATGCATTTTCACCACGTTTACCACCATCCGATTCATCCTCAACATGTTGAAACTTCTCCGGGATAATAAATTTGGGTAAGAGAACATCTCTATTTAAAGAATAAACTTCAATCTTATCTAGGATTTCCTGTATATTGATGATAGCCTCAGGTACGTCTGCAAAAACTTTCTTCATTTCCCCTGCCGACTTAAAGTAATATTCTTGGTTGGGCAACCCGAAGCGAAAGCCACGACCTCTACCTTTAGGGGTAGATAATTTTTCCCCATCCTTCACGCAAAGTAAAATATCATGGGCATGTGCATTGTCTTTACTAACGTAGTAGGTATTGTTTGTCGCAATAAGCTTGACATCATGTTTCCGAGCAAGTTGAATAAGTGTTTGATTCACCCGGTCTTCATCTTCCTGCCCATGCCGCATCAATTCGATATAGAAATCTTCACCAAACTGTTCCTTCCACCATACCAAAGCCTCCTCTGCCTGCGTTTCACCGATATTCAGTACTTTGCTTGGTATCTCGCCATACAAGTTACCCGAAAGAACCATCACATCTTCTTTATACTGTTCAATCACCGATCGGTCTATACGAGGAACATAATAGAATCCTTCTGTATAAGCAATCGATGCCATTTTTGCTAAGTTATGATAGCCTTTTAAATTCTTTGCTAAAACGACAATTTGATAACCGTTGTCTTTCCTTGATTTATCTGTTCGATCTTCGCATACATAAAACTCGCAGCCCACGATGGGTTTAATCGTTCGGCCTACAGGTGGCTCTCCTCGTTCTAATGCTTCTGCATTTTTTGCCTCAATTTCCTTATTATATCCCAGTGCTGTATTAACAAAATGAAAGGCACCCATCATATTACCATTGTCGGTAAGCGCCACCGCTGGCATATTTGCTTTCGCCGCCGCGTTCACTAATGCCGGGATAGAAATGGTCGACTGTAATACAGAAAACTGTGAGTGATTATGCAGATGGGCAAACTCCGCGTCGTCTAATGCTTTTTTCAGCTCCCCGTCGATAACGGTGGTAGGTTCAGCGGTCTTTTGACTAGCGCGAATAGCATCCGAGGCCGCTTTTAGATTAATATGCTTTAAGCCTACCGAAGAAATGGTATCCGGATGCTGTTGCTTAAATTCAACAAAGTATCCCGTATCTACCTGCAATTCTTCAGGTGTAAATACCTCCTGTCTGACGAGCTCGAAAAAGCATCGCGTCGTTGCTTCTACATCGGCCGTTGCATTATGGGCTTCAGCGAACGGGACACCGAACAGATAATTATGAAGCTCGGTAAGGTTGGGGAGTTTATAACGTCCACCACGACCTCCGGGGAGTTTCAACAGTTCGGCTGTAATCTCTGTACAGGTATCCAAGACGGGCATATCTGCTAAAGGCGAGTTGACTTCGTAACGATAAAGCTCGCTTCCCATAATGTTGATATCAAATCCAATATTCTGCCCGACGACAAACTTCGCCTTTGCTAACGCAGCATTGAATTTGTCCAGTACGTCGATTAGTGGGACACCTTCTTTCTCGGCTAACTCCGTAGATATACCGTGAATTTTTTCGGAATCGTACGGAATATTAAAACCGTCCGGTTTAATCAAATAATCTTGATGCTCAATCAGATTCCCCATTTCATCATGCAGCTGCCATGCTATTTGTATACAGCGCGGCCAGTTATCCGTGTCTGTAATGGGTGCATCCCAACGCTTCGGTAAACCTGTAGTCTCGGTATCAAAAATTATATACATCAAATTCCCTTTCTCTTCTCAACAAAATTAAAAAATAAAGATAGGGAATTACATTGGCTGGACGTCAAATTATCCACAAAAGGAAAAGTGAGTTTAAAAACATTTTCCTTATTTTGTATTGGAATATTATTTGACAAAAACAGATGATGATGAAATTTTTGAAAACAATTCTTTTTATCGGTGTCGTGGTCGTTATCGGTTGGTTTTTGCTGGTGCGATATGGCAATAGACCAACATCAGAAAGTAAACATCAATTACTGATTGAACGCATAGAAGCAATGGGCAAATTAGAACTGGTAAAATATCGGTTCAGCGATGTGTTGGAGCATAAGAACGTGAGTGCCTACCTTCCAGATGCAAGTGTTCTGCTTATCGTTAAGGCTGATGCCGTAGGCTGTGTAGATCTGACAAAGCTATCCCCACACAATATAGAAGTAATAGGCGATTCCGTATCTATACAGCTACCGACGCCCGAAATATGCTATGTCAAAATAGATCACGAAGCGTCGAAAGTATATGATACGAAAATGGCTTTCTTCCGCGAAGCCACCTTAGTGGATGAGGCTTTTAAAAGCGCTGAAAAAGAGGTTTACAAAGAGGTCCGAAATTCGGATATCTTACGTCAAACAAAAGAAAATGCGATACACGTGTTCAAACCGTTACTGGAAGGATTGGGTTTTTCAAAGGTAAACGTATATTTTGAATAAACGCAAACACGCGCATTAATTGTTAAAAGTTGTTAAATAACAGATAAAAGATAATAGTTTTTATTCACTCGCGTTATAAGAGTATAATTTCATAATTTAGGTTAATAATTGGTTTGGTAAAATCCTGAGGCTCCCCGCTTCGGGATTTTTCATTTTTATTATTTCTCTGCTGTAAAAACCGATCCAGGCACAAAACAGATCATTCACAAGTAAAAAAGAAGGCCTCTATCCGGGCGGACAGAGGCCTCACTAACCAATTATAACTTGCCGCCATGCTCTAGCGGACTGAATTATGAAACGCTAAGATATTAATAAAATCCAATTATGCAAAATAATTACGAATCTATTTTACTTCTCTTAATTCACAAGATAAAATCTAATTCACCTCGTAAAATCACCTCTTTAAACCTTCTCGTTTAGACCTTCTCTGTCATTTCCTGTCGGACGATCAAAAATCGCTCATCTTCCAATGATAAGTATCCATATTCGTATACAAAAAAATAAATTTGTCCTTTAGCTGTTTTAAGTTGGCTGGTGAAAAAATCAAAATCAAGTCCTTTAGAAAGTAGTTTTTCTCTCGATACTTTCTTTATCTTTTCTTTGCCTAATATGTTACTCAGAACCCGCCGATTCCGTTTCAGTACATCATTGGTTTTTCGAACAAAACGATTTGGAACACTATTCCGATTATTGTTGTAAGCACTCCGACAACCGTCATCGCAATAACGCTTATCCGATCGGCCGGTAATAGGCTCTCTACAAGCCAAACACGTACGTTTTTCCATATTTCACATAATTCTTTTACTGTACAAACGTTTGTAATCGTTTATAAACGGCTATAAACGTTTATAATTGGTTAACTACCGGCTAGTCGAAACCAGCTTTCGCAACTTTGAAATGTCTAAGGCAAATGCCATTGACACTATAAAAGTAAAATATCGAAAGTGGATTTACAACTAAAATTTCAATATTATGAGCACTTTAATTAATGCAGTACAGCTAATCGGACGTTTAGGTGCCGATACCGAAGTAAAAACAACAACAAATGGAACCAAAGTTTCTAATGTCCGTTTCGCGACCAACGAATACGCCAGAAACAGTCAAGGAGAATGGGTCGAAATTACGTATTGGCATAGCTTGGTGTTTTGGGGAAAACTGGCCGAGAGATTAGAAAAGAAAGGCAAAAAGGGTACGCGCCTTTTGGTCCAAGGTTCATTGATTTATCGTGATTATACGGATATCAACAACATCAAAAGAGAAGTTACTGATATACGGGTTCAACAATTTGTCGTATTAGATAGCCAGACTAACCATGCATCGATATTGGAGATGTCGTCCGATAGCGATGAAAGTGAGCCTGATCATCTCCCTCAATAAATGGAAAGGGCGTCTCTCTGTTTGAAAGACGCCCTATTTTTTGTAAAAAAGTAATCTCGTTAGAAATTCCAACCTGCGATCTCGGCAATCTTTTTAGGAATATCCGTATTCTCCATCTTATGCGTAAACTTTTCCGCCCCTGCCCCAATCGCAAAAACAGGAATATAGGCTGCAGAATGACCGCCCGACGCCCAACTCACCGAACCTTTTTTATTCAATATTTTAATACTTTCACTTGCTAATTTATCATCGTTTGCATATAGACTTTTCGAAGTTTCCTCTTCATGTCTCACGAAACTCTTGTTGTAAATAGAAACCAGGTTTTCTTCTTCTTCTTTGCTTACTACTACATCCGCGAAAAGTCCGGTATTTTCCATTAATAGATCTTTCACTTCATTCCAGCTCGCTTCTTTTTTGGCGATTCTTAAATCAGACAACAATTTAGATAGTGTACCTTGGGACACCTTCTGGTTTGCTAATAGCTTCGTATTTAGACGACTTCCGCCGTTGCCTACTGCGACACCACCGGTTTCATGATCAGCCGTGACAATAATCAAGGTTTCCTCTGGATACTTTTCATAAAATGCATAAGCCCGCTTAACCGCTTCGTTAAAATCCAACACTTCATGAATAGTTGTTGTCCCATCATTGGCATGTGACGACCAGTCAATTTTACCACCTTCTACCATTAAAAAGAAACCATGATCATTATCTTTCGTTAACGATTCGATAGCTGCATCAGTTATCTGTGCCAAATTTAAATCGCCGACACCCTGATCAATTGCAAACTTCAACGAGGAGGGGTCTTCGTCTTTCACATTCATCAAAATCATTTTATCAGTAGTTTGCTTCTTCTTGTTATAGTCTGCTAAACCATAGGCTAAAGTATATCCTGCTTTTTGAAACTGTGGAAACAACGAAGGGGCCTCTTTCTTTTCGGAATTTTTGTTTGGGCTTAGAAAACCTGATCCTGCAAAAAAATCAAAATTTGATTTTATCAAATCTTGTCCTATTTCATAATACCGACTACGACTAGATTGATGAGCATAAAATGATGCAGGCGTGGCATGATCTATACTCACAGAAGTGGTAACACCGACTTTTAGGCCCGCCTCTTTTGCAGCGTAAGCGATACTTTTATAGGTTGTTGTAGCCGAACTGTCCATTCCTACAACACCATTTTTAGTCTTTTTACCTACGGCCAATGCCGTTCCACCCGCTGCAGAATCCGTCACACCATGAGATAGAGAATAAGATGTAGCAAATGTAGCATAGGGAAATGTGGAGAATATTAGTGGGAATACAGTGTTGCGATCTTCCTGAGCTGCCAGAAAAACTTCGGTCAGGTTAATTTGATTTAACCCCATTCCGTCGCCAATCATAAAAAACACGTATTTAGGTTTCTGCTGTGCAAAGACACCGGATACAATAAATAATAAGAAGTAAAGAATTAAAAAGTTTTTCTTCATTTTTTTGGATATGTTTATGTTGACAAAAATAATATACTATTGTAAAGTATATATTAAATTAAGTAGCTGATGAAGTTAAAACAATATTCAAATAACACCAAATCCTATTCAACAAGTTACATCAGTTTAAGAAAACATTACTTTTGTAAAATATGACACGACAACAGAAAGAAATGATCGTTCAGGATTTCGAAAAATATATGCAATATACGCTGCAGCACAATATACCTTTCACATTGGAGAATTTTGCTGCATTCGCAACTTCTTTGGTTAACTTTTACAAAGGTAGTAATTTGATTTCGACAATGGAAAGAAGAGAAACCGCATTGCTTCTCAGTAGCTCTTTTAATGCGGGCATGGGTAATCGCATTACCCCAGAGGATATTAATGAAATTGCCGATCTCATCATTTCAGATACGACCATTGATTATTCGATTTTGAATCCAATCTTTTCTCCGTAACGAGGCAAGTGAACAAATGTATTTTTGCTTATTTTTAAGGCGTGCCTGAACTCATTTAAAATTCGGCTTGTGAATGCAAATCATTTTATCTAAGTTTGGATGATTTTTCAAAAAGGGGGATTAGCTCAGCTGGCTAGAGCGTTTGGCTGGCAGCCAAAAGGTCATCGGTTCGACTCCGATATTCTCCACCTCCTTAAAATAAGAAAAACCTCGCCTTTTATTAGACGAGGTTTTTTATTGTCGTATACAGGTTTTTTTATATTTAACTTTAATAGCTTATAAAAACCATAAAAATGAAAACGACCCCTAAACACAACGAACGAATTGCAAAAATGACATTTGCTTCCGTTTATCCCCATTATGTGACCAAAATAGAAAGCAAAGGCAGAACAGTGCAAGAGTTACATCAAGTTATAGAATGGCTGACAGGATTTGACAATGACAAACTACAGGAACTCATTGATGAGAAAGTAACTTTTGAAACATTTTTTGGAAAAGCCCATCTGAATCCAAATGCATCTCTCATAACAGGTATTATTTGCGGCTATCGAATAGAAGAAATTGAAAACACATTAACAAAACAAGCCAGATACCTCGACAAGTTGGTAGACGAATTAGCGAAAGGACGGAAAATGGAAAAGATTTTACGCCAATAACTAAAAATCAAACGATACAAAAAAGAAAATTACTTACCACGCTTATTAATAGAAATTTAATTCGTTGCACTGCAAAAGAAAATATACCTTTGCGCTCTCTATTTAGTATAGGCAAATGAACAAAGCACTTATTGCGTTAGCATTTGGCGGATTAGCAATCGGGATGACAGAATTTACTATGATGGGCATCCTTCCAGACATCGCCAAAGATTTACAAATTGAAATTCCGGAAGCCAGCAACTTAATCGCACTTTACGCATTAGGTGTGGTCGTGGGTGCTCCTACCTTGGTCGCGTTCAGTGGCAAGTATTCTCCACGCAATATTTTGCTTTTTCTGATGCTTTTGTTTTTTGTGTTTAATGGCATTTTTGCTATTGCGCCCAACAAAATATTGCTTCTCACCTCGCGCTTCATCTCCGGTTTTCCACATGGGGCTTTTTTTGGTGTCGGTTCGGTGGTTGCTGCGCGACTAGCGAAGCCGGGTAAAGAAGCACAGGCGATATCTATCATGTTTACGGGAATGACCATCGCCAACTTAGCAGGCGTACCTTTGGGAACATATATAGGTCATCATTATTCTTGGCGGATAACGTACGCTGTCATTAGTTTATTAGGCCTTATCACCTTTTTGGCCATCTATTTTTGGATGCCGAAAATGGAAGCCAGCAAAACAAACAACGTATTGAAACAAATCCGCTATTTTACCCGTTGGGATGCCTGGTTAATGGTCGCTGTTATTGCTATCGGGACAGGTGGTCTGTTCGCCTGGATATCCTATATCGCCCCGTTAGTAACAGATGTATCCAATCTTCCTGAAAACCGTGTACCTGTTATCATGGTATTGGTGGGATTGGGTATGTTTTTTGGGAATATCATCGGTGGTAAGCTTGCCGACAGCATTACACCTTCAAAAGCAGTCATTATCGGCTTTATTGCGATGGCAGTGTGTTTATTGGTTGTGTTTTTCATTGCGCACATCACCTATTTAGCCTATCCTATGGCATTCATTACGGGAATGATATCCTTTTCTATCGGTTCGCCGTTACAGATGATGCTGATCAACAATGCCAAAGGTGCGGAAACATTCGCTGCGGCAGCCGGACAAGCAAGCTTTAATATCGGCAACACGCTTGGAGCTTATCTCGGTGCCGTCCCCATTACACTCGGATATGCGTATAACTATCCATCACTCATAGGTGTAAGTATGGCTAGTATGGGTGCTATGCTCGCGTATGTTTTCTGGAGAAAAGTGGTCAGAGTAAAAATGAATGTTTAGGAGGAACGCTGTTTCTCCCAAGCAATGACCAAACGATTCATCAGTGAATAACGCGCCATGCCCTCCGGTTGGTTGTTATGGCGCAAATAGCTACCATAAAATACGTTCGTCAAACGATTAAATGTACCGTAATATTGTTGCCAAAAGAGGCGTTCTTCCGCGTAATCGCGACGGACGTCGGCCGATAGTTTTGCAACATAAGATTCATAAAGCATTTTATTTTCAAAGTACAGCGGCCGAAGCAGATATTGAACAGTCTCGTAGTAGGCGGCATAACGATACCATATATTCGAATGGTCTCGAAGCATCAGAAAAGCGATAAAATTACATTCGTCTTCAAATCCGATTCCCATTTGATGCGCCAACTCGTGCACCACCGTAAAAGGATAAGAGGTTTTGGGCATGACACCATTCACCTGTACTTCTTGCGTAAAGGGATTAAAATAACCCGTAACCGTAAAGTAAGAAACCAGCTCACTGGATAAAGGTTGCTTTGCTCTTACCTGCGTACGGGACAACATGGGTAACCGATCGTTGCTTTCATTCATCAGCTGTTGCAACGCCTGTCGTGCCTGCGGCTTATCCATTATGGACGTATCCAGTTGCTCCCGGAGCTGATTGATTTCTATTATATAACGATCTAATATTTCGATATAATCTTCTTGAACAATGGTATCAATTTGCAGTCCTAGCTGCTGCTGCAACGGTATCCGATAATAATGTAATCCCCAACTCACGTAGAAGTAAATATAAGTGCCGAGCAAAACGAGAACAAGCCGCATCAATCGTTTCTGCGCTATTCCCCACTTGCGTTTAACTAGTGCTATGACCAACAATATCGCTAGCCACAGCACACTGCCCGATAGGAGTATGTAGCATACATCTCCTGCGCTAAATGGTAGCCAACCGAATAGGAATTTCGGCAAATAGGAAAACAAGGGATAAAACTGTCGGCTATAATATTGTTCAATAAATGCAGGTGATTGCTTTATCCAGGATAAGGCGAACATCACGACAAGGCATACCACTATCGCCATGAAATTGCCTTTATTTCCGTTTGTTAGGTTAACTTTCGGCTTCAAAATATAGTTTGTAATAATTTAAACCCCGCTCTTCATCAAAACCAGCTTCAATATAGTCTCGCTTCCCATGCACATAAATATGAAAATTTTTATCCAGTTTAATGACGGACTTATAAGAAGCAGCCATTTTCTTTACCGCTGGGGATGCGATTTCAAAATTTGATTGAAACGGGGTATCGAACTCTTCAGCGAAATTTTCTTGATATTCCTTAAATAACGACGCCGCTTGTGGATTTCCGATGACTTCCTCTTCAAATTCCCCCTGATCAAACGTCTCTTTTGTTTTAAAATAATTCATCGAACGGTTTAAGAGATCAATTTTGTCCGCATTTTCTAGTTCAAACGCCTCGTCCAATTTATCGTTCACAAAATTCTTATACACTTTCAGCAAATTTCCGGTTTGCTGAAAATTATCGTTACGCGCTTTGATTTTCAGAAAATCATCTTTCCAATACACAGCTTCCGATTGATTCGTTTGATCTACAACCAACACTTTGTATCCTTCCTCCGCCTCTGTCTTCACGATAACCACTCCTTTATCCAATTTATTGATATTGATCGCCTCTTGTTCATAATCCAGATCGAAACCACCCGCATTTGGATACACCTTTAAATAAGCTTCCTTATTCTCGGACTTAAAGATACCAATGGCATCGTGTTCCTCCCCCTCCAGTTGCACATTCTTCAAAGCAACTACATATACCTCACCCGCTTTTATTTTCGGATGCTCCGAAACTTCGTACAAGTGTTTCGCCAATTGCTGGGACATATCGTGGAAAGCGATCTTCCCTTCAAAATATTGCTTTGCAAAATAATAGACTTCGTTGAGTTGCAAATCGTCGTTTGGATGATATAAGCGATATACCTCGTTCGCTTTGCTAAAAGGCTTCATAAAATACTGCATCAGCAGATCAGGTAGTACTTCGTCCTGGGAAATATCAATGGGCGTATCGGATAATACGTAAAACTCATCCTGCGCCTTGTTGCCTACACGGTGTATGGAAAGTTGTTCAAAAGTTGCGTCTTGGTGAAAGAACATTGTTTAATATCTAGTATTGTGTAAAAAATATGGCGTGTTAAAATTCCTATTCCTTTATTTAAAAGCCAAACATATCCATGGCTATTTTATATGTGTTCACATGTGCATTCACGATATCCTTGATGTGCTCGGAATAGCCTCCACCCATACTGATTTGTACGGGAAGTCCGTTCTGTCGGCATTTTTGCAATACCATTTCATCCCGGCGTAGGCATCCATCTGTCGTTAATTTAAGCTTTCCCAATTTATCGGTAGCTAAAATATCAACTCCGGCTTGATAAAACACAAAATCAGGATCAAAAATCGTAAATATTTTGTCAAGATTCTCCTTTAATAAGGTCAGATAAGCTTCATCATCCATACCATCCGGCAGCGGTATATCCAAATCCGAACACTCCTTTATAAAGGGAAAATTTTTATCGCCATGCATAGAGAATGTAAATACATTTGGATTTTTCCCAAAAATATGAGCGGTACCATTGCCCTGATGTACGTCCAAGTCGATGATTAATATCTTCCTCGCTAATTTCCTACCCAATAAATAAGCGGCCGCCACTGCCTGGTCATTGAACAAACAAAAACCTTCTCCAAAATCATGTCCAGCATGATGTGTTCCACCAGCAACATTAAAAGCGACACCATGTTCACAGGCATATAAAGATGCTTGGATTGTCCCGTCCAAGATATACCGTTCGCGGTCTACCAGCGATTGCGATAACGGAAATCCTATTCTACGCACCATTTTAGCATCCAATGATAAATCCATCAGCTGGTTGACATAATGCGCCTCGTGTGCCAATACAATGGTCGGAATCTCGACAAGTTTTGGTTCAAAAAAGCAATCTGCAGAGACTACCCCTTCGTATAACAGCTGCGCCGGAATAAGCTCATATTTGACCATGGGAAAACGGTGTCCCGTCCGCAAGGGATGTACGTAAGCCGGATGGTATGCTATTCGTAACACGATGTTTCTTGTTTTATTCCTCGCGAAGTTAACGGATATTTTTTATCTTCGAAGACTACAGACCGAATCAATTCATCAGAAAAAATGGAAGAAACAAACAATTTACCTATTTTAAATGCAGAAGAGTTGCGCGTTCTAGGTTCGCTTTTGGAAAAATCCAAAACGACACCAGAATATTATCCGATGACTTTAAACGGTTTACAGACGGCATGCAACCAGAAGACGTCCCGGAAACCCGTTGTTTCCTATGACGAAAACACGATTATAGAAGCATTGGATACGCTAAGAAAAAGGGGATTGGTATCTACGGCAGTCGGTGGCGGTAGCCGTGTGACAAAATATAAACACAACCTGGCTATACAGTACCCGTTAATTCCACAGGAATTGGCAGCATTATGCTTACTTATCCTCCGGGGCCCTTTAACGCCGGGAGAAATCAATTCCAATGCCGGTAGATTGTTTAATTTTGAAAGTATAGATGAAGTACAGGAGGTGTTGAATCGTTTGCAAGAACAGGAGCCTCCGTTTGTAAAGCAATTGGCTAAACGCCCCGGTCAAAAGGAAGTGCGTTATGTACATTTGCTTGGTGAAATAAACGAAGAAGATTATGAAAACTTTTCCAGTGCTTCGGATAGCAGCTCATCAGGTCGCATACAGGAACTGGAAGAACGGGTAAGCACATTGGAAGAGCAACTGGCTGCGTTAAAGAAAGAATTTGACGATTTAATGGCACAGCTATCGTAGCGAAATAGTATAAAAATTTCACCAACCTGTTACTTTTTAACGATTTGTACCGTTATCTATGTTTAAGGCATAGCTTTTGCTGTCTTGAATATATACTAACAGTAAGAAATAATGAAAAGAACACCTGCAACTACATTCATTATACTGGCCGTTATTGCGCTAGTATTGTTATTTGCTACCACATGCGCGGGTTTGGACTAAGCCATAAAGTCAACGATTATCCACAAAATCATATTTATCTATTTCCTACGGTATAAGTAGGCATGTCTTTTGTTAATTTTCTAGTAATAGAAAACTGAAAGGATAAAGTCATGAGAAGAACACCATACACCACCATAACAATCGTCGTAATCGTCGTGTTGATAATGATATTTGTTACCACTTGCGCGGGCGCGGCATAATGTCATTCACTCTTTTTCCCAAAATTCTGCATTTTTAATCCCCAGTTCTTTTGGATTAAAAAGAGGGTTTTTAATGCCCGCTTTGCGTTTCTTCGTATAATCGTTCCACACCTTCAATGCAGGTTTACTGAGCAACAGAATAGCAATTAAGTTTACCCAAGCCATTAAGCCTACCCCTATGTCCCCCAAATCCCAAGCTAGGCCGGCGGTTCGAACGGTACCAAAATAGGTTGCCGCCAGAAAACCAATACGCAACAGCCAAATCACCCCTCGCGTATTCCTTTTGTTAAAAATGTAGGCGACATTCGTTTCAGCATAATAATAATAAGCCATAATCGTGGTAAAGGCAAAAAAGAATAAGGCTATGGCTACAAACTGATTCCCTATAGAGGGAAAATGATGTGCTACCGCAGCTTGTGTAAAACCGTCTGCCGCTACGCCGGGCACGTGCTCCGCAACAAAGCTTAATGCTTTGCCCGTTGCATCAAATGTCTCTCCCGTGTTAAACATCCCGGTAAATAAAATCATAAAGGCAGTTGCTGTACAAACAAATAAAGTATCCACGTATACTGAAAAAGCCTGTACCAGTCCTTGCTGTGCTGGATGTTTAACATCTGCCGCAGCCGCTGCATGTGGTGCAGTTCCCTGCCCCGCCTCATTGGAATATATGCCTCGTTTTATACCCCAGGCAATGGCCATTCCTATAATCCCTCCAAATGTAGCATCCATACTAAAGGCAGACGTAATAATGAGGTTTAACACCATCGGAATTTGTGAAAAATTTAAAGCAATAATTACTAACGCCATTAAAATATAAGCACCTGCCATAAAAGGAACGATATATTCTGCTGCTAAACCCAAGCGTTTAACACCCCCAATAATAATGACGCCCAGTAATACAACAACACCTACCCCCACCCAACTGATGGGAAAATCGATTCCTAAAACGGACAACGTTGTCAATTGTAGATTAAAAGCATTCGAAACGGTACCATTAATGGCATTACTCTGCACGCCAGGTAATAGGAAGCCGGTGCTAACAATGGTTACGAGGGCAAAAAGGACCGCGTACCACCTAACGCCTAAACCTTTCTCAATATAATAAGCCGGTCCTCCCCGATATTCTCCATCCTGCTCCTGTTTATAAACCTGTCCTAACGTTGCCTCAACAAAAGCAGAAGCAGAGCCCAGGAAAGCGATTACCCACATCCAGAATACAGCACCAGGCCCGCCCATAAAAATCGCCGTAGCTACTCCGACAATATTTCCCGTGCCTACCCTACCGGAAATGGCTAACGTAAATGCCTGAAAAGAAGAAATACCTTTGTTGGAATCCTGTTTTAAAAATAGCAGGCGTGTCATTTCCTTAACGTAACCTACCTGTAGAAACCGGGTACGAAATGAAAAATACAATCCGGTAAACAAACAAAGGTAAATAAGAAAATCACTCCATACGAGATTGGACACTACTTTTACAATACTTTCCATATACTTTTTTGATTCATTTGGTTGTGTACGGTATTTCCAGCCCCTAAAGAAAAGGTTTTTTTTGTAAAAAGATATATTTTTTTTCATATAATCTCTTCGACTACTTTTCTCAAAAAGGACGAGTAGTTACAGAAAATCCTTTATATTTGAGGGATAACAGGACGAAAAGATGTCGAATTCGGATAAAGCAATTAGAACGATTTACTTTAGTATATTAACTAACTTCTTGTTGGCATTGGTAAAGTGGTTCGCTGGTTTCTTTGGACATTCGCATGCCTTGATAGCCGACGCAATTGAATCTACCACAGATATTTTCTCTTCCTTTTTAGTATTATTAGGTTTAAAATATTCTAAGCGGCCGGCCGACCATACCCATCCATATGGGCATGGTCGTATAGAGCCTTTGATTACCTTTATTGTAGTTATTTTCCTTATCGTTTCAGCCTTTATTATCGCTAAAGAAAGTATCTATAACATTCAAACCCCACACGAAGGCCCTAAATCATGGACATTATATGTATTAGGAGCTATTATTCTATGGAAAGAAATTTCTTTTCGCGTAATCATCCGAAGGAGTAAAAAACTTCATAGCAGTTCGCTGAAAGCTGACGCATGGCACCACCGTAGCGATGCTATTACCTCTGTTGCCGCCTTTATTGGTATATCGGTTGCTTTAATCTTTGGTGAAGGATATGAAAGTGCAGATGATTGGGCGGCTTTATTTGCTTCGGGATTAATTATTTATAACTGTTACGGTATATTTCGACCTGCGTTGGCAGAAATAATGGATGAGAACCGCTATGAAGAGTTAGAGGAAGAAGTCCGTCAACATTCTCTGAAAGTATCCGGAGTGGAATTCATTGAAAAATGTTATATACGAAAAATCGGCATGCTATTCCAAATAGATTTGCATGCCGTTGTAAATCCTAACCTGTCTGTACGCGAGGGACACGCGATAGCCCACGATCTTAAAGACTATCTCATCGAAAATTTAGACAGCATTGGCAATGTCCTGGTACATATTGAGCCATTTGAAGGGGATTAATCCTCTTTTATCAGGGATCTATCCAAATGAACATATCCGCCGTCTACATGGATAAGCTGTCCGGTGGTATGACTTGATTTATCAGACAGTAAAAATACCGTCGTATCGGCTATTTCTTCCGGAGTAGTCATACGGTGTTCCAGTGGTATGCGGTCTGTTATTTTTTTCAAGGTCTCTTCAGGATTCGCTAAGGTCTGAATCCAAGAATCGTACTGCGGTGTTGCACATTCAGCCACGACAATAGCATTCACCCGAATGCTGTACGGCAACAGCTCTACTGCCCACTCGCGTGTGAGCGCATTCCGTCCTCCATTTGAAGCGGCATAGCCCGAGGTATTTCCTTGCCCAGTCTCCGCTGTTTTCGAACTAATATTGACGATACTCCCCCTAGAAGCACATAAAGCATCAATGCTATAATGAGCCATTAAGTAATAATGAATCAAGTTCTTATGCAAAGAATCTAAAAAACGTACATAGTCACCTGAAAGAAGTCCCACCCCATCGTTATGACCGGCATTATTGACTAAACCATCCATACGCCCGAAAACATTTAATACCTCCCCTACTGCTTTTTCACACTCTTCTGGCTTGGAAAGTTCGGCTTCAACCGCAAAGGCTTTCCCACCCATAGCCTCCACTTCTGCTTTAACAATATTGTTGTCAACTTGTTTCCGTCCGACGATAACCGGTAATGCTCCTTCTTTTGCCAGCGCTAAGACAACGGCCTTACCGATACCTTTTGCACCACCCGTTACGACGATGACTTTATTTTTTAAATTTAAATCCATTTTCTACGCTTTTACTTCAAGCCATAAAATCGGGCAGCATTTCCGCCCCAAAAAGCCTGAATCTCCTCATCAGAAAAACCAATCAATGCAGATTCCGTTATCTTCATAACATCCTCGTAACGAGCCGCAACAAGACAAACCGGCCAATCCGTTCCAAACATGATACGCTCCTTTCCAAAGCTACCTATAACGTGTTGTATATAAGGTTTAAAATCCTCGACCGTCCAATTATTCCAGTCAGCTTCTGTCACCAATCCCGAAACTTTACAATGTACATTTGGAAATCCTGCCAGCGTTTCAATGAACGTTGCCCATGCATCAAATTCTTTCGTCTTTATGGATGGTTTAGCCATATGATCCAACACAAACTGTTGTTCTGGGTTTCCCAAAACACAGGCCAGTGTACTGGAATAGTGCTGTGGCCGTATCAACAAGTCGTAAGTGTATTGATACGTCGTCAATGCTTGAATCCCCCTTAAAAATGCCGGTCGAATGAGAAAATCAGGATCATCTTCAGCTTCAACCACATGCCTAAACCCTTTTATTATAGGGTATTGACTAAAATCCGCTAAATATTTTGCTATATCGTCAGACTGTAAATCGACCCAACCTACGACACCTTTAATCATCGCGTACATGCTCGATAAATCGACCAGGAATTGTGTTTCTGCGTGCGATTGGGATGCCTGTACAGCGATCGTACCATCTATTCCATTCGATTTCAATACCGAAGCCAAATCCGTCGGTAAAAAATCCCGACGGATAGCCTCCATATCATCCGTGATCCAAGCATCCCGTTCGGCGTTGAATACCCAAAAGTGCTGGTGTGAGTCAATACGCATATGCAACAACTTCTTGACGTGATTCACCTAAATAATCTGCTCCCAATTCAACAACATCTCCGGCTTTAAGGTAAATTGGAGGGTTAAATCCAAGTCCCACACCCGCGGGTGTGCCAGTTGAAATAACATCTCCTGGTAGCAACGTCATAAACTGAGAGACATAAGATACAACATGCTGCACGGAAAAAATCAGATTAGCTGTATTACCATCTTGACATGTTTTACCATTCACTTTCAACCAAAGACGGACGTTATTAATATCCGGGATCTCATCAACAGTGGTCATATAAGGACCCATCGGCGCAAATGTGTCACAGCCCTTCCCTTTATCCCAAGTACCTCCTCGCTCCAATTGATACGCGCGCTCTGAAACATCATTATGAAGCACGTATCCTGCCACATGACTCAGCGCTTCTTCCTCGTCTACATAAGAAGCCTTCTTCCCTATGACGATACCAAATTCCACTTCCCAATCTGTTTTCGTGGAATTCTTAGGGATTATGATCTCATCGTGTGGCCCCACCAACGATGTAGTAGATTTCATAAAGATAATTGGCTCGCTTGGTATAGCTGCTCCTGTTTCCTCTGCATGGTCTTTATAATTCAGCCCTATACAAACAATTTTGGAAGGACGGGCAAACGGCGCCCCTAGGCGGGTACCCGTTGGGATTTCGGGCAATTGACCTGTATTCGCTTTTACAAACTCGTCTAACCTCGCTAAACCATTTTCAGCAAAGAACTGCTCATTATAATCCCCGCCAAAGGCTGAAACGTCGTAATTTACACCATCGATTTGTACACCGATTTTTTCCTTTCCAAATTCTCCGAATCGTATTAATTTCATTTTTTTATTTTTGTATATTTTAAATACTGACTGTATATAGACAAATCTATGCTTGTTGTTGTCTTTAATTGTTCAATTTAATAAATCCCCCATCGATCGGATAATCATTACCCGTAATAAATCCGGCGTCGTCAGAACACAGAAACAATGCTAATTTAGCAATTTCCTCCGGTTTTGCCATTCTGCCTATCGGTTGCGATCTCGAAAGCTTCTCAAACATTTCCGCTTCCTGCCCCGGATAGTTTTTGGCAATAAAACCGTCCACGAATGGTGTATGCACCCTTGCCGGAGAAATAGAGTTTGAACGTATATTATCGGTCATGTAATCCCGAGCTACCGACATACTCATTGCATAGATCGCCCCCTTGCTCATGGAGTACGCGAATCGATCACTAATACCGACCACCGCAGCAATAGAAGCTAAGTTTAAAATCGCCCCACCTCCATTAATTTTCATGACAGGAACTACCGCGTGAAGCGCGTTGTATGCTCCTTTGACATTCACGTTAAACACGCGTTCGAAATCTTCCGATGAGCATTTTTCCAAATTACCCACGTGCGCGATCCCTGCATTATTGACTAAAATATCTACCCGCCCAATACGCTCTACTACGCGGTTCACCTCCGTCTGTTCGGCGACATTGCATGTATGCAACTTCGCTTGTCCACCACCCGATGTGATGTGATCAACAACAGGTTGAGCAACATCTGCATTTAAGTCAACAATATGTACTTGCGCCCCTTCTTGGGCAAAAAGTTCGGATATAGCTCTTCCTATACCACTACCGCCCCCCGTAATGATCGCTACTTTATTATTTAGCTTTGACATATTATTTAAATATTAATTTTAATATAAATTACAACGACACACCCCTTCGCCAAGGAATAAAATCATCCTGTCCCAGCTGCACCGCTTTCGGCTTTTCTTCGCCGCTCGCTACCTGAATGACATATTCCAATATCCGATGTGCTGTTTCCTGTATCGTTTCCTTGCCGTCTATAACCGTTCCGCAATTGATATCGATAATATCTGGCATCTTTTCAAATGTTTTTGTATTCGTCGATAGTTTAATAACCGGTGTGATAGGGTTCCCTGTCGGAGTTCCCAATCCAGTTGTAAAAAGCACGATATTCGCTCCGGCCGCGACCTCCGCTGTTGTACTTTCTACGTCATTACCTGGTGTGCACAAAAGGTTCAACCCCGGCGCATTTGCTACTTCGGGATAATCTACAACGGCTATCACCGGAGAATTCCCCCCTTTTTTGGCTGCACCCGCAGATTTTATAGCGTCCGTAATCAATCCGTCACGAATATTTCCAGGGGAAGGATTCATATAGAAACCTGAGCCGTCTGCTTCCGCTTTTGCATTGTAGGTCGTCATTAAATGCATAAATTTTTCAGCTTTAGCTTCATCTATACACCTATCACTTAATTCCTGTTCCACCCCACACAGTTCTGGAAATTCCGCTAAAATTACCGACCCTCCCATGGTCACAAGCATATCCGATACGTAGCCTAAGGCTGGATTAGCTGAAATGCCTGAAAATCCATCCGATCCCCCACACTCCAAACCGATACATAATTTATCAAGGGTAGCGGGTTTGCGAGTTAGCTTATTTGCCTGAGTTAACCCTGCAAAAGTTGCTTTAATAGCTTTCTGCATCAGCTCTTGTTCTGTTCCTTCCAATTGTTGTTCGAAAATATACAATGGTTTATCGAATGCCGCGTCACGTTTTTTTATTTCTCCTCGCAGTATAGAAGCCTGTGCATGTTGACAACCTAAACTCAAAACCGTGGCACCTGCCACATTAGGATGCGTAATATAACCCGCCAGCAATCCGCATAGCGCATCGGAGTCTATTCGGGTACCGCCACACCCCATCTCATGATTCAGAAACTTAACACCATCTACATTGGGGAACAAACGAGTTTTTTCTTTCCTTACCTTCGTTGGCGAAAGGTCTACAGCGAGCAACTCGTCCGCGGAAGCACCCGACTGATATCGCACAATTAATTCTTCTACCTCATCTGCATAATCTTTTGATTGTATCTGATACCCCAACTTTTCCTCCAAGGCAGATTTTAGCGTCGACACATTCCTATTCTCACAGAATACCAGAGGAATAACCAACCAATAATTTGCCGTGCCCACACTTCCATTAGTACGGTGGAATCCATTAAACGTACGTCCCATAAAGACGGATACATCTGGCTTTTCCCAGTCTAACTTTCGCTGCCCCAGTCTAAAATCATCCGAAGCATGTCGCAAATTTTCTGTGTTAATATGTACCCCTTCCGCGACAGCATGGTTCATTTTTCCAACCAAAACACCATACATCAAAACATCAGCATCCTTTTCCAATGGGATGATGGTGAATTTATGTTTCGCACGGATAGCTTCTCTCAATATAAATGTGTGCCCACCGAACTCCACATCAAAGCCCTGCGGTAAATCCCGTAATGCTACCAGTACGTTATCTTTCGGATGTATTTGCAGGTATGACAATCTCTCCTTATCCATTTTATAACTCAAATATTTTATCCATTAACACCCACTTCTCTCCGGGGTTCGCCCCCGGTATTGCTCGCTGATATTTCCACATCAGCGCTTCCCACTCCTGAACCTTAGCGTTGGCTAAATCCATCTCATTTTTCTTATCAAAACTAAATGTATCATATACATTCATGATCATAAACAACCTATTTCCAAAACGATATATCACCATATCTGCTACACCTGTATCTCTTATCGAAGCACAGATTTCCGGCCATACAGCTTGGTGGTATGCTTCATATTCCGCTATTAATTTCGGATCATTTACAAGGTCTAATGCAAACGCATATTGTTTCATATTCATTATTATTTCTGTGAACCAAGGTCTGTTGCTGAAACATTTCTATTATTCCAGGCAAATAAAGCCACCACGACGAAGCAAATGAAAACCACGTAGTACGCCAATTGGAAATTACCGGTCCAATCGGATACTAATCCTAATACCGGTGGTAATGCAGCCCCCCCCACAATCGACATGATAATTAAGCTTGAAGCAGATTTCGTGTCTGCGCCTATACCTTCCACCCCCACCGCAAAAATGGTCGGGAACATAATAGACATAAAAAAGGCAATTCCAATCATCGCATATAATGTACCTATCCCTTCACCATAGATCACATATAATGTTAAACACATCGAAATCAGGGCATATATCAAAAGTAACTTAAGTGGAGCTACATATCGCATAAAGAAAGTTCCTATAAACCTACCTAGCATAAAAGCAAGTCCTGCAACACCTGCATAGTAACTTGCCTGTGTCGGCGCAACACCAGAGACCTCTGTGGCGTACATCACTAAAAAGCTCAACACACACACCTGAGCTCCGATATAGAAGAATTGCGCTATTACCGCCCAAGAGACATTTTTATGGCGTAAAGACCCAAACACACCCTTAGAGCTACCTCCTCCCTCCTCTTCTTTGATATCAGGTAATTTCGTAAAAATAAAAAAGGCAGTTACTAAAAGCAAAATCAACCCCAATATGAGGTAAGGCCCCTTTACGGAAGAAGTCTCTGCCTGGATGTAGGCATTCTTTGCCTGCTCGCTCAGTGCCGCAATCTCATCCGCTGATTTTGGTTCTTCCGTTAAGATAAATCTCCCCCCTACAATAGGGGCTATGAATGCAGCTAAGCCATTAAAAGATTGCGCGAAATTCAGTCGTTGAGTAGCTTTTGCAGGATCGCCTAATACGGTGATATAAGGATTTGCTGCCGTTTCCAAAATAGCAAGTCCGCAGGACACAACAAACAACGCGCCTAAAAAAAAATAATAATTAATTTTATTAGCTGCCGGTACAAAAAGAAAACACCCTAACGCGAAAATAAGCAAACCCACTGTGATACCGGTCTTATACCCGAATCTTTTCATGATATAACCTGCAGGAATAGCTAACAAAAAGTACGCAATAAAAACAGCCGAGTCTACCAGCGATGCTTGAAAATGTGTCAAGCTGAACGCATTACGCAAATGCGGAATCAGAATAGGATCAAGATTGTGGATAAACCCCCAAAAGAAAAACAAAGAGGTTATCAATGCAATGGCAAACGTATATTTTTTTTCTAACACCATAAGACTTATATTGGAAAGTAAAACTAGTGCAAATACACACAAGATTATTGAACTATTTTACCGATTTATTAATCAATATTAACACAAGTTATGTATATTTATGGTTTTCACACGAATAAATAAATTACGTTTTCGCCATGCAACGGTTAGATCATATGTCGTCCACGCTCCGCTCGATCGCGGTTCGACACGATAATAGACCTCAAAATCATAATATATGGCATTACCACGAAGAATTGGAATTCATCTATATCAAGCGTGGAAAGGGGACGTTTTTTGTCGGCGATTGCATACAGCAGTTTTCCGATAATTTTATAATTTTAATTGGCTCCAACACGCCACATTACTGGTTATTCGATGAGGAATACATAAAATCGGATACATCAACAGCAGACATTCAGGTTATCCATTTCAAACCTGATTTTGTCGGTTCTGATTTTTTAGATATACCGGAGTCCGTAGCGATAAAACAGGTCTATCGATTTGCCAAGAAAGCCATTTTATTTCCATCAGATGATACGCGACTGATATATTTCTTTGAAAACGTATCCGCTCAAACGCCAATCAAAAGGCTCACCATGCTTCTTGATATACTCGAATACACGGCAACCCAGTCCATGCTCATTACGTTAGTAAGTGCCAACTACACTAATCCGCAGCAACAGGGTGACTATCTTCGTATGAACAAAATTTTAGACTATATCCGGTTACATTATAAATCTAAAATCCAATTGGACGAAATTGCCCATATAGCAGGTATGACACCAAACTCCTTTTGTCGCTATTTTAAGCAACGAACAGGTAAAACACTGATTGAATTTATCAACGAGCTTCGAATAGGACAGGCTTGTAAACTCTTAACCGAAAGCAAAGCGCCTATTAAAGAAATCTGTTTCGAATGCGGGTTTCATAACTTCGTCAGCTTTCATAAAATATTTAAGTCCATCACAAGGCATACACCGTCAGCTTATCGGGAAGCCGCTTCTTAAAGTAGGCATCTCCATGTATTGCAGTTTACGCTAGAAATATCTACCTTTGTCCATGGCAATGATGTCTGCCCTAAACCGCTTAGAAAGCTGATGACGTCTACTTTATTTGAATAATCTTTCAATATAAGATAGTTATTGATAAAGCACATGATGAAGTCAGTTACTCCCCTATTACGTCTTTTTTCTACTTGGTTATTGTTAATATTCGCGATTTCTGTGTCCATAGGTTCACTCTCCGCTATGTTCCTCTACGCCTTAGATAAAGTTACCCTGCTTCGGGAAGCACATCTTAGGATTATTTACATATTACCTTTTGCAGGAATGTTTATCGTCTGGTGGTATCACCGACATGGCGAGAATGCTCAAAAAGGAAATAACCTCCTATTAGAAGAATACTATTACCCTACATCATCAAGCATCCCCTGGAAAATGGCTCCTATGGTAATTTTTGCGACGTTAATTACGCATCTTTTTGGTGGCTCTGCTGGTCGTGAGGGAACAGCTGTACAATATGGTGGCACAGTGGCTGCCCGATTCAGTGCATTCTTTCCTCTGGGAAAGCAAGCAAGACGTATTCTCTTATTATGCGGGATTGCCGCTGGGTTTTCATCCTTATTTGGCACACCTTGGGCCGGCGCTATTTTCGCCATAGAGATGGTTCAGCTTGGTAAAATAAGGTGGCGAGGCGTTCTACCGATATTCGTTACCGCCTTAGTTTCTAATGGCGTATGCAATTTATACGGCGATTTCCACACCCATTATCCTCCAATTGATGAGCTTCCTTCGCTATCATTTTCTACTATTTCCTACCTGCTGTTGGTCGGAACATTATTTGGGTTAACTGCGATATTGTTTCGTTATACCACAGAAGTATTTAGTACACAATTCGAAAAAATAAAACAACCCCTGCTCCGCCCTTTCATTGGTGGTCTATTGGTTATCTTCGTTATTTACTTATTACAAACAACGAAGCACATTGGTCTTGGCATCCCGACCATTATCGACGCTTTTCAACAACCACTTCCTCCAACCGATTTCCTGATCAAAATAGGATTAACTGCATTGACTTTGAGCGCCGGTTTTAAAGGCGGAGAAGTAACTCCTTTATTTTTTATCGGCGCGACTTTGGGCAATGCGTTGGCACCATTCGTCCCTCTTCCGCTAGCCCTACTTGCAGCGGCGGGCTTTGTTTCGGTATTTGCAGGATGCACCAAAACACCAATAGCTTGTACAGTGATGGCGATGGAGCTATTTGGCTGGCAGTATGGTATATTTTTCCTTATCACCTGTTTTATTAGCTTCGTAGTCTCCGGAAAAAGAGGCATTTACAGTGCACAACGCGTACGAAATTTCCGGTTTTTATAGTACATACATAGTACAAAACAGACACAGCCTGTTGCTACAACTTAACATACAGTTCCAAGTATAATGCTATCGCTTTCCTCTTCTCTGCAGTCAGCCGAAAATCAAGATACTTTGTCAAATAGGTATGATAATCCAGTCCTGCATACACAGGTAATCCCGGTATAACTTCTTCTATACGCGCAATTCCCTTTGCCAACGCCTTATTAAACGATTTTTTGAAATTGTCCGGTAATTCTTTGTTCGCTACCCATACAGCGAAGGCAAAGGGCAAACCCGTCATCTCTTTCCAATAATGACCCAAATCGTAGGCAAACGGCACTTGGTTCTTTTTACCAAAAGTACGGTCACCAATCAACACATAAGCGTCTGCCCGTCCTTCCGTTAGCACTTGCACATCTTTTTTCCAATAATGTTTTAAAAGAATTTGCGCTAGACCATTGGACGTTCTAGATTGCTTATCCAACAAAAGCGTCTTTATTTCTTCAATTGGCTTTTCTGAAAAAATAAAAACCGAATCTACAGCACCATTACTGCCTATGCAATAATCACCAATAATATAGTAATTGGGGAGGCTCGTCAGGGCAGCGATCGGAATAATCCCCATATCCACTTCGTTGTCAATAACCTTTCTTGCGCATTCACTCGGATAGTCTACCGAAAGGTCTATCACATCCTTCACATCTGAGTTTCTTATACCGTTTAAAAACGGCAATGTATTCGTATAAGAAACAGCAGATACGGCTATTTTTTTCATCTATTTTTTTTCTTTTTAAAGGTTGATGAGAGCTTGGTGCAAATGATGATTATTGCATTATTTGTCTCTCGGTTTCCTTATATATTTTCTAAATGTTTTATATTATAATGGTCAACGATCTTAAAACCATCATCATTATACTCCAATACATAAAGTGCTGTATTGGTATGCGGAAAATCATCCATAAGACATACCGGTACTCCCGTCAAATGACAAAGCATGATACGCATTGCCCTACCGTGCATGCACACCAATATGGTATCTTCGTCTTTTTGTTGTAACATGTAAGATATGGCTTGTTGTTGACGAGCCACCAATTGATTTGGAGACTCTCCCTGCTCAACACCCAAATCTAGGTTACCATTTCTCCAAGAACTGACGATATCCTCAAAACCTGTTATAATCGTTTCATTCTGCTCCTTCCCTTCGTATATGCCCCAAGAAATTTCGTCAAGACCGCTTAGTTCTTCACTCGGTATACCTAAATCCAAAAAGGGGCGTACCGTCTGCTTGGTACGCAACAGCGTGGATGTATATATCTTATCAAAGGATACCTGACCAAAAGCTTCATAAAAAGCCTGTGCTTGTTTATGTCCCGTTTTATTAAGCGGGGAATCTATGCCTCTCCCCTGAACAATCCCTCTTAAATTTAAATCTGTTTGTCCGTGTCGGATAAAATAAAATGTCTTTCTCAATGTCTAACGTTTATTTTATAACGGGTAATGAATAATAATTTGGCTTGTTCGCGTCGTCAAACACGATATCGTTGTAATCCGTCACTACTTTATAGAGTGTATCGCGTTCAATAGGATGTCTATCTACCTGCTTGATCAGCTCGACGAGTTGGCGTGTGCTCATTGCAGGATGCTGTTCTTCTGCCCCTGCCATCGAGTATATCTTCGTCGTATCGTCTAATGTGCCATCTATATCGTCTACACCAAACGCCAAAGAAAGTTGCGCCGTATCTCTGGAAATCATTGCCCAATAAGCTTTGATATGATCGAAATTATCCATATAGATCCTGGCGATGGCATAATTTCGTAGATCCTCCACAACAGATACCTCTGGAACGTGAGACATCTGATGCCCTTGATTACGGAATTTCAAAGGTATAAATGCCTGAAACCCTCCTGTATTATCCTGTAATTGCCTTAATCGCTCCATGTGATCTACACGGTGCCAAAATGCTTCGACATGTCCATACAACATCGTCGCATTGGTACGCATCCCCAAGGTGTGCGCTTGTTCGTGAATATCTAACCATTGCTCGGCAGTACACTTATCACCCGCTATTTTTTCGCGGACTTCCGGATGAAAGATCTCTGCCCCACCCCCTGGCATGGAGTCAAGTCCACACTCCTGCAGATATTTCAAGCCATCATAATGGCTCATTTTTGCTTTTTTGAATATATAGTAATACTCTACCGGAGTAAGTCCTTTTATATGTAAATCAGGACGATGCGATTTACACTGCTTAAAAAAGTCAGCATAGAAATCCAGGTTCTGTTTGGGTACAACCCCCCCCGTAATGTGCACCTCCGTTACAGGCTCATCATCATACTTCCTGATAATGTCCATCATACCTGCAACGTCCATTTCCCATCCTTGATCTCTTTCCTTGATCAAACGGGAATAAGCACAGAACTTACAATCGTACACACAGACATTGGTCGGTTCGATATGAAAATTTCTATTGAAATAAGTATAATCGCCATGTCTTTTTTCCCGGATATAGTTTGCTAACACACCTAGGTAGCCCAACTCTCCGCGTTCATAAAGTACAACCCCATCTTCAAAACTCACCCGTTCTCCTTGCAGAACTTTTTGGGCAATCTGTTTTAATCCGGTGTCTAGACTTTTGTCTTGAATTAAAAAATTAAGTTTCTCCGTTGCGTTCATTTCAGTCTCCTAAACAAATTTATGTTCTTTTTTTAGAAAAAAGAACGAAAAAATCGTCGCTTCGGATATTTGAGATAGTGGATAGTACTAAAGATGCGTTTCTACAAACCTCAAACATCCGGATGCGACCTTTAATGTTAATTAGGGATAATACAATTATATTATTCCATCTCATTGGCACCTCTTCAGAGCGAAAGAGATGCGATCAATAATAGATTACGTCCCCGGTGTAAAACGACCTTGCGTTTTTTCGCGTTCATCTTTATGCAGGCTATTCCGTTAAAAACAGAATGTTGTTTGAGCAATAGCGAGTTCCATTCTGTTTAGGAATAGACAAATAAAGATAGCGAAAACATGCTCAGTCTTGATTTTTTTGCTTCGTTTTTTTATCAAGAAAAAAATGAAGAAGAAGACTAATCAATAAACTGCTGCATATCAATCAATCGCTTATATAAACCACCTTTCTCTATCAAATCGTAATGGTTACCTTGCTCTACAACTTGGCCATTTTCAATCACCACAATTTGATCTGCACTTTGAATCGTACTTAAACGATGGGCAATAACCACGGTGGTTCGATTCTCCATCAATTTATAGAGGGAATCTTGCACCAACTTTTCTGATTCTGTATCCAAAGCCGAGGTTGCTTCATCCAGCAACATGATCGGTGGATTTCGCAACACTGCACGGGCAATACATATACGTTGCCGCTGCCCGCCTGATAATTTGGCACCGCGATCGCCGATATTGGTATCATATCCATGTTCTGTTTTCAAGATAAATTCGTGCGCGTTAGCGATACGTGCTGCGCGCTCCACTTCTTCCATTGTTGCGTTTGGTTGAGCAAAAGCAATGTTATTAAATATGGTATCATTAAACAACACGGTTTCCTGATTAACCGTACCGATCAGTTTCCTCAACGATTCCTGTTGAAGTTCACGTACATCGACGCCATCTAGTAAAATTGCACCTCCAGTCACGTCCATAAATCTCGGAATCAAATCAACAAGAGTTGACTTTCCTCCTCCCGAGGGGCCGACCAAGGCCACAGTCTTTCCCTTGAGAACGGCGATATTGATATCCTGAAGTACCTGCTTCTCACCATATGCAAAATTCACATCTTTAAATTCTATCGCATGATTAAAATCCTGTACAGGCTTCGCATTTGGCTTATCCGTTACTAAACTGCGTTCGTCGATAAGTTCCAGCACACGTTCTCCCGCAGCGATACCATTATGAATACTAGAGAACGCATCTGTCAAGGCTTTCGCCGGGCGCATCACCTGCGAAAAAATAGCGATGTAGGTGATAAATTCAGACGCTGCAAGTTCACCTTCTCCAGCCAAAACTAAG
Organism: Sphingobacterium arenae; assembly: GCF_014692505.1. GTDB lineage: Bacteria > Bacteroidota > Bacteroidia > Sphingobacteriales > Sphingobacteriaceae > Sphingobacterium > Sphingobacterium arenae. Next base: position 193,036 of record NZ_JACNYK010000004.1, read on the forward strand.
TTCCCCCCATATAGCAAGATAATCGCAACCATGACCACACCGAGTAACTCGGAAACAGGCGAACTCATTTGTTGCCGACGCACCATCCGCCGCAGTATCTTCGAATAACGCTCACTTTCCCCATTGAATCGGTCTTTCACAAACGAAATAGCATTAAAAGCTTTGATAATCTTAACCCCGGAAAGCGCTTCGTCCAGATACGAAATCATATTCGCATACGACTGTTGTCCCTCCCGAGCTTGTTCGCGCAATTTTTTTACGATTAACGAGATTAGAAATGCCGAGACCGGAATTACGGCGAGCGAAAATAAGGTCAACTTGGTAGAAAGTGCAAAAAGTACGATTACATACGCAATCAACTGTAATGGTTCTTTAAATGCCACCTGTAAAGTCGACGTAACGGAAAACTGCACCACTTGTACATCTGACGCAATTTTGGAGATCACATCCCCTTTTCTGCTATTGGTAAAATATCCTAAATGGAGATCCATTACATTATTAAAAACCGCTTTCCGTAAATTTAAAAGCGTATGTATACGCAAATTTTCCATTACCCGTTGCGACAAGTAACGAAATAGATTACTGATGAAAACCGATGCAACAATAACAATGCAGACGTATTTTAAAGCTTCGTATGGACCAATATCATAATATAATTTATCTGCCAGATACATAAACCAATCCCCCATATTATATCCCTCCGGCTTGGTAAGCGAATCTGTAACATTCACTTCCACATCACCGGTCCCTTTGAACAATACCTGCAATAAAGGGGCTAACAGGGCAAGATTAAGCGTACCGAAAACTACCGTAATAATGGTACAGATAATATAGGGAATGGCATATTTCCCGATAGGCTTTGCAAAAGATAATAGTCTAAAGTATGTCTTCATGTACTATATTAAGACTACAAAAGTAACAAACTAAAGCGTTTTACCTAATCTAAAAACACCAAGAGCGTCCTATTGTTGCACTCTTTTGATATTTTCCTATTAAATACCATTCTTTATTGCATTAAATCTGTAATTTAGGCGCTAAAATACAAAATTATTAATATGCACATAGAAGTTGCCCATAGACTCCAACATACCGAGGAATATTACTTCTCTAAGAAGTTGCGGGAGATCGAAGAGATGAATAAGCGCGGGGCACAGGTGATTAACTTAGGGATCGGGAGTCCCGATTTGCCACCACATCCAGATGTACTGCGTGTTTTAAATGAAGAAGCTAGTAAAAACAATACACACGGTTATCAAAGTTATCGAGGAGCGACCGTTCTTCGAGAAGCTATGGCAGATTGGTATACCCACTATTATAATGTACATTTAAATCCTCAAACAGAAATTCTTCCTCTCATCGGATCTAAAGAAGGTATCGTGCATATCTGCATGACCTATTTACAAGAAGGTGACAAGGTATTGATACCCAATCCCGGCTACCCCGCTTATACAAGTGCCGTACGCGTAAGTGGTGCAACTGCTATTTCATATGAATTAAAAGCCGAGAACAACTGGCATCCCGATTTTGAAGCGCTGGAAAACAGCGATTTAAACGACGTGAAAATGATGTGGATTAACTATCCGCACATGCCCACAGGCACACCTGCAACAATGGAATTGTTTGAACAGGTTGTAGCTTTCGGAAAGAAACACAATATAATGATTTGCCACGATAATCCTTATAGTTTTATATTAAATGAGGAACCCCTCAGCCTAATGACGCTGCCTGATGCGAAAGAAGTGGCTATTGAACTCAACTCATTGAGCAAATCATCTAATATGGCAGGGTGGCGTATTGGTATGTTGATAGCAAACGAAGACCGGGTAAACGAAATTTTGCGTTTTAAAAGCAATATGGATTCAGGCATGTTCCTACCACTGCAATTGGCTGCGGCAGCGGCACTTCGACTAGATTCATCCTGGTATTCCGAACTAAATGCCGTATATGCGAAAAGACGGGAAAAAGTATTCCACATCATGGATATATTGGAATGTGACTATGACCGTGCGCAGGTCGGGCTTTTTGTCTGGGCAAAGGTTCCCAACAAATACACGGACGGGTATGCATTAAGCGATGATATTCTGCATCGAGCACATGTATTCATTACACCTGGCGGAATATTCGGTACCGCAGGCGAACAGTATATCCGTATTAGCCTCTGTGCCAAAGAGGAAGTACTGGATCAAGCAATTGAAAGAATCAAGGAATAAAAAGAAGAACACGACTTATTTTAAAAGATGAACATAACTATTGTCGGCGTCGGATTAATTGGGGGGTCTATCGGTATCCGCCTGAAAGAAGCCCAATTTGGCAACAAGATAATTGGTGTAGAAAAAAACGAAGCCAATGCAAAAAAAGCTTTGCATCTGGGACTCGTTGACGAAATTCAATCGTTGGATGACGCGATTACGTCCAGCCGGATTATTATCTTAACTGTACCTGTAGATGCAATCATGCATTTACTACCAAGCATTTTGGACAAGGTGACCAATCAGGTCGTCATTGACATGGGATCTACAAAATCAAACATCTTACGTTTGATAGCAGATCATCCAAATCGAGGGCGATATATCGCTGCCCATCCGATGGCTGGTACAGAATATTCAGGACCTGAAGCTGCCATTTCCAATTTATATAAAGATAAAGTAATGGTGTATGTGGAAGCATTCAAAACGGATGAAGATGCTTTTGAGCTGGCCGATTCCCTGACGGAACAACTGGAAATGAAAACAACGTTCATGACCGCTGAGGAACACGATATGCATACAGCTTATGTGTCACATATCTCCCATCTTACTTCCTTTGCCCTCGCGCTAACTGTTTTGGAAAAAGAAAAATCACAGGGACGTATATTCGAGTTGGCTGGTTCGGGATTTGAATCGACCGTCCGTCTCGCTAAATCTTCTCCAGACATGTGGACCCCTATCTTTAAACAGAATCGCGGTAACGTGTTGGAAGTATTGGAAGAGCATATCAAACAACTGCAGAATCTATACACGAAATTAGATAAAGAAGATTATGAAGGGTTACATAAGCTAATCAAGAAATCGAACAAAATTAAACGTATCATCAGGTAATTTCACTATAAATTTGCAAAGCACACAACAATAGTATACTTTTGTTGCATTATTAGTAAAAATGACTTATTTGTTTACACATCACATGCATTTTCATCATCGCCATTTTGGCGATATGTAATACAATGTGTTTCTACGTGAAGCAAAGACCCCGAGTTATCTTTCTTTTATTAATAATAGTAAACATTAAAAACCCCACATTTTGAAAAATCTTAAAATCGCTATCCAAAAATCGGGTAGGTTAAATGAAAAATCAGTTCAGTTGCTTAAAAACTGTGGCCTTGATTTTGAAAACTATAAAAGTTCCCTTATTACCACAGTTAATAATTTCAATCTGGAAATACTGTTTCTACGGGACGATGATATTCCCGGCTACGTGGCCCAAGGTATTGCCGATTTAGGTATCGTAGGAGAAAACGTTATCGATGAGTCGCAAGAAAAAGTCATCTATTTACAACGGCTTGGTTTTGGTCGCTGTACTTTAAAAATTGGCATTCCCAAAGACTCCGATATAAAAGATCTTCAAGATCTACAAGGTAAAGCGATAGCGACCACCTACCCCAACATCCTGCAGGAATTTTTAGCAGAGCACAATCTATCAGCCGAAATACAACAAATTTCGGGATCCGTAGAAATCGCACCCGGTTTAGGTTTAAGTGACGCCATTTGCGATATTGTTTCAACAGGAGGCACATTAAAAAGCAACGGACTTAAACCATTTGCAGATGTGCGCCGTTCGGAGGCTATTCTTATCGGTCGCGAGGGATTGGCGGAGAATCCTATTCTATGCGAGCTATTACAGCGAGTACAATCTGTATTACGTGCGAAAGAAACGAAATACGTTGTATTAAACGTGGAAAAAAACAATCTACCGCAAATAACCGCTCTTCTACCAGGTGTAAAAAGCCCAACAGTAGTACCTCTTGCAGAAGAAGGTTGGGTTGCCGTTCACACGGTTATTCCCGAAGATGATTTTTGGGATAAAATCAATAAACTGAAAGCAGCAGGCGCACAAGGTATTGTTGTCATGCCCATCGAAAAAATAATATTATAATGTTAAAACAGTATTCATTTAACAGCTTAACCGCATCGGATATCGAACAGCTAATAGCACGCAACACCGATGCTACGCATGCCATTCAAGATGCTGTATCACAAATAATTGAAGATGTTCGCCACCGTGGCGATCAATCGCTCCGCGAACTTACTTTAAAGTTCGACAAAGTAGACCTCGAAACGCTTTATTTAGGAAAAGAAGATATTGAAGCCTTGGCAAAAACCATCACACGCGACCAACAGCGTGCATTGGAGATAGCCTTTCAAAACATTCATAAATTTCACAGCAGCCAACTCCGCAGGGAGCGGGTCGTTGAAACGATGCCTGGTGTAGAATGCTGGCGAGAGGTACGACCCATTGAAAAAGTAGGCTTGTATATTCCCGGTGGATCAGCAGTTTTGCCTAGTACTTTGCTGATGCTCGGCGTTCCGGCTCGTATCGCAGGATGTAAAGAAATCGTGGTGTGTTCACCCCCACAACAAACGGGAAAGATAAACGGATTTGTCGCCTATTGTCTGCAACTTTTAAAAATAGAGAAGATATACCTCGTAGGTGGAGCACAAGCCGTTGCTGCGATGGCGTATGGCAGCGAAAGCCTCCCCAAAGTGGATAAGATATTTGGTCCAGGGAATCAGTTTGTCACCAAAGCAAAAAGTATGGTCCAGAGCATGACAAACGTCAGCATCGATATGCCCGCCGGCCCCTCGGAAGTTCTGGTCGTGGCCGATCACACCGCTCAACCTGCATTCGTTGCCGCAGACTTACTGGCTCAAGCAGAACACGGACCCGATAGCCAAGCTGTTCTGGTCGCTACATCAGCAGATATGATCCAGCGGGTCAACGACGAGCTTCAGAAACAACTAGACGTGTTACCCCGCGCAGAAATAGCAAACATGGCGCTTCAAAATTCGTTTGCCGTTGAGGTAAATAGCTTGCAGGAGGCGCTCGATTTTTCCAATCGGTATGCTCCCGAACATTTGATCTTAGAAACGGATGAATGGAAAAAATTACTTCCAAGCATTATCAATGCAGGTTCGGTTTTTTTAGGGCATCTTACCCCTGAAAGTGCCGGTGATTACGCATCAGGAACAAACCACACGCTGCCTACATCAGGCTACGCTCGTTCTTATTCGGGCGTTTCGGTAGATTCTTTTGTCAAGAAAATTACTTTTCAGCATATCTCCCAAGAAGGGTTGACGCATATCGGATCTGTCGTAGAAACTTTGGCAGAACTGGAAGGATTACATGCGCATAAGAATGCTATAAGTATCCGAAAATAGCGCGCTCAATTGCTATCGGTTTTCCTATCTTTGCTGGGACATTACCAAACAAAAGAGAAGAAAGCTTTGTTCTATCTCTGTTAGGTAAATACTTAAACAAACGAACAGCTTATTATGGCAGATAATAAAAAACACATTGTCGTTGTAGGTGGCGGATTTGCTGGTATAAATTTCATCAAATCTTTAGGAAAAAATCCAGACTACAGAGTGACCTTAGTGGATATCAATAATTATAATTTTTTCCCACCATTAATTTACCAAGCAGCTACGGCTTTTATTGAGGCGTCGAATATCAGTATGCCTTTCCGTAAAATGTTTAAAAAATACCGAAACTTCTCTTTCCATCTCGGAAAGCTATTGAGTATTCGTCCGGAAAGTAGCCTTATCGAAACAGACACGGGCGATATCACATATGATTACCTCATATTAGCCACCGGAACAGAAACCAACTTCTTTGGGATGGAAAATGTCAAGAAGAAAGCTTTTCCGATGAAGAATATCACGGACGCTTTGGCAATTCGTAATAAGTTGTTACTTAATTTGGAAGACTACATCCAACGAAAGGATGACCCGGACCGTGAAGCATACATAAATATCGTTGTTGCCGGTGGCGGACCTTCTGGCGTGGAGGTATCAGGTATGATTGCAGAGCTGAGTGAGCGTATTGTTAAAAAAGAATACCCAGAATTGGCGGGATTAAAACCAACTATCCATCTGGTAGATGCAGGACCAGCCTTATTGGGGCCCATGAGTGCCACTGCTCAAAAAGAAGCACAGGAAGTTTTAGAAAAGCTCGGCGTAGACATTACCTTGAATACTGCAGTTAAAGACTATGTAGATGATACGGTGATTTTAGCTAACGGTGCTGAAATAAAAACCAAAACCTTAATTTGGACTTCCGGTGTCATTGCTCGGGAATTACCAGGTCTTCCTACTGAAAAGTTTGGAAGAGGACGTCGGGTTTTGGTGGATCAGTTCAATGCTGTGCAGGGTTATGACAACATTTTTGCTATTGGGGACACCTGTTTTCAGGATACCGATTCCAAATCCCCCAACGGTCATCCCCAACTTGCACAGGTAGCGATTCAACAAGGTACATTATTAGCAAAGAATATTACAGCTAAAGATCAAGGGCGGAAATTAAAAGGCTTTTCATACGTCGACAAGGGAAGTATGGCTATTATCGCCCGGTATCATGCCGTGGCTGATTTACCGAAATTTTCCTTTACCGGTTTTTTTGCTTGGCTTACTTGGCTGCTTATCCACCTTTTCCCTATTGCGGGTTTCCGGAACAGATGGAAGTTGTTAGGCAACTGGGTATGGTCTTTCTATTCCGCAAACTCAGGCCTTCGTTTAATTGTACGGAGCGAACGCAAACGAGATAATAATGAAGTAAGAACGAATATACACGGTTAATTGATTTCTTAACATACATCAACGGACGAGAAAACAACTTATAGTAACTTTGTCTTATCAAAAAAATAGAAAATATTATGAAAAAGTTAATGTTATTTTTTTCTTTCCTATTTGTTTCAATAGGATTGTTTGCTCAAACAACTTGGACAGCAGACCCGTATCATTCTAAACTAGGATTTACCGTTACGCACTTAGGCATAGCTGACGTTCCTGGTCATTTTAACGCATATGATGTTTCCATCGTTTCGGCTAAAGAAGATTTTAGTGATGCCCGTATCCAATTAACAGTACAGACAAATTCAATCGACACGCGAGTAAAACCTAGGGATAACCATTTAAAAAGTGCCGACTTCTTTGATGTTGAAAAGCACCCCACAATGACATTTAAAAGCACCTCTATCAAAAAAGCAGGAAAAGACACCTATAATTTGCAAGGGAATCTAACCCTATTGGGTGTAACAAAACCGGTTAGCTTAACATTGAAACATCGCGGAACTACGAAAAACCCCAATGCTGACGGTGCTCCTGTAGCAGGTATCCAAATTACGGGACAAATCAAACGCTCTGATTTTGGCTTAGGTGCCGGCTTTCCTGCACCAATGATCAGTGACGAAGTACAGATCAAAGCGGATGGTGAATTTGGTCATAAAAAAGACTAAAAATACGTGTTAATAACGAATGGAAGCTCAACAATAGTTGAGCTTTTTTTCATTTAAACAAAAATAAATTACTACCCGAAGATACGCCGGCGGGAGCGTGCTTTCCGGTTCATTTCCGATTCGGAGATCCTTCGCCATCTATTCGGACACTGTTCGCCCATTTACCGGAAATTTACCGTGTAACCAACGTGTAATTACCGTGTTTACCTCGGTAATTACACGGTAAACTCTCGTAAGAAACACGGTAAATGGGCGAAGCAGGTATAAAGGAGGGGCGAAGCAGATAGAGTAAAAAGTAATAAAAACACCCAAAACTAGATGTAGTTTTGGATATAAATCTTGCAAATAATTAAAAAACAAAAGCCCAACTTCCGTTGAGCTTTTGTTTTGTGGAGTCGGAGGGATTGCTTGCGTCCCACAGCCCCGCACTCAGGGCAGCAGCGAATATATTTCGAACCCTCTTATCGGGTCCTCATCCCTACTAACAAAAAAACATCCTTGTTAGGATGTCTTTTTTGTGGAGTCGGAGGGATTCGAACCCTCGTCCAAACATAGTATGATTTACGCTTTCTACATGCTTAGTTTCTCTTTGGTTGTCAGGAGAGAGAAGGTGAAAAACTTACCTATACTGTTCTCCGTAGTTACTGTGTCTCACAAGTGCTTAGCAACATCACACCTGCCAGTTCTATAGTTCGATGCCCCTGATGTTAGACCAAAGAACAGGACCTAACGGGACAAATAGCTATGTTAAGTCTAACTTAAGCAGCTAAGGCGTAGTTTTCTTCGCCAGTTATAAAGTTGAAAGTTCAGATTAAAGTGCTAGACTAACAATGCACTGCATGCTTACATAACCATCGCTATCCTGTCAATTCCGGTCGACCCCATGATTATGCTACTTTATAGCTTACAAATTTACAAAAAATTATTTGTTTTGGTTATATTTAAACAAAAACAGATTATTTAGGTTAAAGAAAGCAAACAATTTATCCCATGACGACAGAAAAAAACCAAAATCAAGAGAAGGCGGCGCCAAAAGAAACGCCCTCAAAGACAGCAGTATCGACAAAACCTGCCACCACAGCAAAACCGAAAACAGCCACTGCGACAAAAACTAGTACAACGAAGGCCGTTTCTTCCGCAGCAGTCAAGACGCCGCCAGCCAAGCCAAAGGCAACGACGACTAAATCTACTTCAGATAAGAGTGCTGCACCGGTTAAGTCAGCTGCAGCCAAACCTAGTTCTGCTAACAAAACAAAAATAGCTTCGGCAGCGAAGACGACAACACCAAAAACGAATAGTAACACAGCCGCCGCCTCTCCTACACCGAGCAAGACCCCAGCTGCCAAAACGCCTACAACCAAGACTACCGCTGCTAACAAAACAAAAGCAGCTTCTCCAACGAAAACCGCAGCACCAAAAACCAATAGCACAGCGAAACCTACGCCTACATCAGCAAGCAAGACGGCACCTGCTAAGCCTGTTACTGCTAGCAAACCAAAAGTAGCTTCTGCAACGAAAACTGCAGCGCCAAAAAACGATAGCACAGCGAAGCCTACAGCTACTGGAGTAAGCAAGACGGCGCCTACTAAGCCAGCTACCGCTAGCAAACCAAAAGTAGCTTCTACAACAAAAACTGCAGCGCCAAAAAACGATAGTGCAACTAAAGAGATAAAAAAGGGTTCTAAGACTTCATCCACTAAAAAAAATAAAGAAAAAGAAGCAAAATCGTCTGACGCCAAAAAAACGATAAAAGAGGCCTCTTATAAAAGTGAAGTAAAAGAGCAAATGAAGCCCGGTAAAAAGAAGGAAAACGATAAAAAGGAAAAGAAAAAAGATAATAAAAAGACCAAACCAAAATCTAAAAAAACGGCAGACAAGAAAACAAAGGCAAAAGTTGAAAAGCCACTGGCAGGAATCAAAAAGAAACTAAAAAAATTGATTGAAGACGTATTAGATAAAAAAGAAAAGAAAGCGACAAAAGGAAAGAAAAAGAAGAAATAAATTTTACGGAATAGCCACGATTTATGCTGTGGCTATTCCTATTAGTGATACCATCGAAGCAATTACCGCAATCCTTTCCACCAAGCTGTATTTGGTGCAATGCGGTCCATAAATACCAACTGGCCTATCTGAGGGGTAATGAGCTCAACATGGTTTTCCTGAGCGGCTTGGGTAACCCTAATCAGCGGTTCATCCCATGGGTGGTTCGCTAACGGAAATTTTCCAGAATGAACAGGTATAAGCTGTGTTGCTTGCAAATCCTGTGCAGCTTTAATAACTTCTTCAGGCATCATGTGTATGTAATGCCACATCTCGTTATACTGCCCGTTTTCTAGAATCACGAAATCAAAGGGGCCATATTGTTGTCCAATTTCTTTAAAGTGCTTACCATATCCACTATCACCTCCCAAAAACAATTTTTTAGACCCCTCCAAAACGAATGACGACCAAAGCGTCGTATTCCGTTTAAAAGTGCGTCCCGAAAAGTGTCTTGCTGTAGTAGAAGTAATTTGCATACCATCAAGTTTCACACTATCGCCCCAATACAATTCCGTAATCTGGTCAGCAGGGTATCCCCATTTTTCTAGATGTGCTCCTACGCCAAGCCCTGTGACGATATGTTTAACTTTATGTTTAAGTTTGATGAATGTATTATAATCTAGGTGATCCCAATGATCATGCGTAATAAAAAGTATATCTATTTCAGGCATGTCCTGAACAGTGTATTCATACGTGCTATTAAAAGCACGCACGCTGACACGTACCGGTGTCGCGTATTTGCTAAATACAGGGTCTACTAAAATTTTCTTTCCATCCAATTGGATAAAATACGAGGAATGCCCGAACCAAACGTAAACATTACTGTCTACAGGAAGCGTGTGTAAGTCACTTTTGACGACAGGGATGGAATCCTGAGGGATATTCCGCACCTTTTTTGCCAGAAAAAAGCCCCTAAACATATCCATGTAGGTAGTACCCTCCGCCAAAGCTGGTGTATGTTCTAGGTTATCAAACGCACCATTTTTATAATTGGGCTTGCTTTCCATCAGCGCAAGACGATCCCCGGTAGCATCTGCACCGAAGCGATCATGTCGTAAGTATATAAGTCCACCGATAACGATCAGTATGATGAGGACAAGTATTATCTGCATACTTCGAATTAAAACTTTTTTCATTGATGCAGTCAAAATTAGCGGGAATATGTCTCATCTAAAAGTCAAAATCCGCAAATATTAAAATGTAATTGTCATAAATTTCCAGTTTAATGTATCGACAATAGTAAGCTGGTTGATTACTATGGGTAAGCCCGTAATCATTTTAAGTACCTGCATGGCCATCATTGTACCCACAATGCCCGGCAGTGGGCCTAATACACCATGACGATCACAATTAGGCACGTCTTCGGGATTAGGAGCCTCTGGAAACAGATCGCGGAGATTTTTGCTACCTCTAAAATTAAAAACCGTAACTTGTCCTTCAAAAGCAAAAATACTCCCGTAAACCAATGGTTTATTTAACACTACACAGGCGTCGTTAACGATATAACGCGTCGTAAAATTATCGGAACCGTCCACCACGATATCATAATCACGGATTAAATCTTGGACATTTTCTCTGTCTATTTTTTGACAGATCGGAATGAAGGTAATGTGGCTATTAAAATCTCTTATAAAATCAGCAGCGCTCTCCGTCTTGGGTTGCCCAACCGTACTTTCGCGATGAATCACCTGCCTGTTGAGGTTATGTATTTCCACATCATCAAAATCAACTACGGCCAACGTACCCACACCAGCCGCAGCTAAATACTGAATAACCGGGCTACCCAGTCCACCTGCTCCGACCACAAGCACTTTGGCATTGCCGATATCCCGTTGCCCCTCTACGCCTATCTCCTCAATAAATATCTGTCTGCTGTAACGCTTAAACACATCGTTCGCTTGCATCATTTTTGTCGTTTTACCAATACGTATCCCAATCCTTCATAACGGGTTCGTATCCTGCCTGATAAATAACCTTTCGCACTTCCTCCATACTACGCTCGTCGCTCGTTTCGAACTGTTCCAAAGATTGCGGATCCACCACATATCCTCCTGGATTGGTTTTCGATGCCGCACTCATTGTCGTAGCACCCAGTGAAATGATATGATTTCGGAATTTTTCATTCTCCCGGGTCGAAATGGAAATCTCTAAATCTGCGTTCCAGATCCTATAGGCACAGATCAGCTGTAACAACTCCCGATCTTCCATGATAAAGTTGGGTTCTATAATACCTTCTGCCGGGCGCAAACGCGGAAAAGAAACAGAATATTTCGTCTGCCAATACGTTTTCTGTAGGTAATCGATATGCAGCGCATTGAAGAAACTATCTACCCGCCAATCTTCTAAACCCAATAAAACACCCAGACCTATTTTATGCAACCCCGCCTGCCCTATCCTATCGGGTGTATCCATACGGAATGCAAAGTTTGATTTTTTACCTTTCGGATGATAACGCTTATATACCTCTTCATGGTAAGTTTCCTGATATACCAGCACAGCGTGCACACCAGCCTGGTGTACCGCTTCGTATTCTTCTAACGATAAGGGTTGTACTTCGATGGAGATATTTGCAAAATGAGGACGTAATAGCTTTATCGCTTTGAGAAAATAATCTATACCCACTGTTTTATTGGCTTCGCCACTAACTAAAAGGACATGATTTACTCCCATGGCTTTCAGCACAGCAGCCTCTTGCATAATCTCCATAGCGCTCAATGTTCTGCGCTTGATTTGGTTATCCATGCTAAAGCCGCAATACGTACAGATATTCTGACATTCATTACTCAGGTATAAAGGTGCATACAGCTGTATGGTTTTTCCAAATCTCTTTTGGGTAAGCTGCTGTGTAAGCTTGGCCATCTCTTCCAACAAATCGCTCGCAGCAGGTGATAACAGCACCAAAAAATCATCTATCGTCTTTTTAGTCTTATAGAGACTCCGCTTTACATCAGCCTCGCTAACACCATAGATCCGATCCTGAACCGAATGCCAATTATAATGAAGAAAGGTATTCTCGAATGATTTCATGTTTTCGTAATTTAATCCAATAAAAAGTCCGTCAGAGGACTTGACGCTACCGCAGTCGAACTGGAGCTTGCCAAACCCGCTTCATAAGCCCTTCGTCCAGCAACGACCGCTTCTTTAAATGCAACAGCCATCGCAGTCGGATCATTTGCAACCGCAATGGCGGTATTGACCAGAACCGCGTCCGCCCCTATTTCCATTGCTTTTGCCGCATCCGACGGTGCGCCGATACCTGCGTCGACGATGACAGGAACATTGCTCTGTTCAATGATAATTCCCAAAAAATCCAAGGTTAACAAGCCTTTGTTACTGCCAATAGGAGCACCCAATGGCATCACGACAGCTGTACCCGCCTCTTCCAATCGTTTGCACAATACAGGATCGGCGTGAATATAAGGCATCACCACAAAACCATCTTTTGCCAATAGTTCTGTAGCCCGGAGCGTCTCTATTGGATCAGGCAGTAGATACCGGGGATCAGGGTGAATTTCCAGTTTCACCCAGTTGGTTTCTAAAGCTTCTCTGGCCAATTGTGCTGCTAGGACAGCTTCTTCCGCATTTCTCGCACCGGATGTATTTGGCAGGAGATTAACACCAGGAATGTGCAATGCCTGTAGCAAATCATCCGAATTTGATTGTAAATCCACCCGTTTCAAAGCCATTGTTACTAATTCCGATTCAGAGCTACGGATCGCTTCCGTCATTTCTTCTAACTTGCCAAATTTTCCTGTTCCCAAAAAAAGTCTGGATTTAAATATTTTGTCTGCTATGATAAGTTCGCGCATGATAATAATTTTTTAAATTCCGAAATAATCGCGGGGGTATCGGTGATCGTTTTAGAAACCGCGACACCATAAAGTCCTTCCTCAAGCAATAGGGGGATATCATCCAGTCCAACTCCTCCAATGGCATAGATCGCCGGAATAACGATACGATGTTCATTTAGATGGAGGAGGATCTTCCTGTAACCTTCTATACCTAAAACTGGACTCAATTTCTCCTTCGTATCTGTTATGCGGTAGGGCCCTAAACCAATATAATCACAACCTTCGTCAATCCTTTGTATGACATCCGCAATCGTATTTGCGGTACCACCGATAATTTTGCCTTGCCCTAATGTCCTCCTTGCTTTTTCGATCTTTTCGTCGTCCAAACCAAGATGCACACCATCCGCATCGACCTCTTTGGCAATGGCAATGCTATCATTAATAATACAAATAGCTTGATACTTCTCACATTGCTGTTTTACCCTTTCTGCAAGCCTAAGGCGCTGTCTATCGGTTACATTTTTCCAACGAAGCTGAATCCAATCAGCACCATAGTCCAACGCCCGGCGGATATGGTCATATTGGTCCGCGTCTGTCGCACCTTGTGATATATATTGTAGTTTACTCCGCATGATAATGAAATCCCAATAAGGAGGGATGGCTGTTTAAAAATTGTTCTATATAAGTTTTAGCTTGACGACAAGCCTCTTCGAGCCCGCTGCCACATGCGATGTGAGCAGCAATAGCCGAGGAAAACACACAACCGGAGCCGTGCTTTGGATAAATCCTGTCCACTTGCGGATGAAAATCCGTAGCGCGCCCCATCTGTATTAAACAGTCCACCCCCTTCTGGTCTTTCCGATGTCCACCTTTAATAAGGAGTGCATTTGGAAAATAGTCTTTCAACAACTGTTCTAAAATTTGGTACTCCTCAAAATTGGGTGTAAGGAGATCAATTTTATGAATGATCCCTTTGAGTAATTCCATCTCATCTGCTTTAAAAAATGTGAAGCCCGATGAGCTTTTGAGAACGGGATCCCAGATAACAAAAACCTCTGGGTTACACGCATACACCGATGTCAAAATAGCGGCTAAAAATGTCGTATCTCTTACAATGCCTATCTTCACAACGGAGATCATATAACGTTGCATCAGTTCTTTGATACCTTTTTGAACCACATCGATGTCTGCCCAAATGATCGTAGAAAATGTGTCTTCCGTCTGCACCGTATTTGCCGTAAGCACAGCCATTCCGCGCACATGAAGTTGTTCGAAAGTCTTTATATCGGCTAAGACACCCGCGCCTCCGCAAGGATCAAAACCGGCAATACTTAATACGATGGGTTTCTCTTTTTGCTTATCCATTAATCGTCTTGTACATACTGTTAAAAGCCTGTATAGGTCTTGTATTGTTCCATACAGCACCCAATACGGCTATATCATCTGCACCGGCATCAAAAACCTGTCGGCAGTTCTGTTCATTTACACCTCCTAATCCCACTAGTCGCACATGTGGATTGTTCCGCCGGCGTAGATCCTCCAAAACCGTATGGGTTATGCCATATCCTTTTTTCGAAATGCTGGGAAAAACAGGTGATAAAAAGGCATACTTCCATACCGCGTCCAAGCTATTGAAAGTGGTTATAGCGTGAACAGAAGTTGACAACGTAAATCCATCCATAAATGCATGTTGCTTATTCTGTTTCCTGTCTTCCTCCCGAACATGTAGGCGCTCAATCCCAAGTTCGTTTGCTAAATGAAAATGCGAATGTAATACCAGTTGCTTCCTATAACCACCATCTATATTACCAACATACGCCACCATCTCCATATCCGTAAACTGCTGTTTGCGGATATGGAAGAGGGATAGGCCTTTTTCGAAAAGGCCATTTACCACCACGGATTCATGTGCAACAAGTTGCTCCGGAGATAGCAGTATGATCATAGGTAAATTTCTTTACCTTGTTCTATAAATTCTTTAGATTTTTCTGCCATTCCAAGTTTCGCTACATCCCTTATCTCCTGTGTGATTTTCATCGAACAGAATTTTGGCCCGCACATCGAGCAGAAATGAGCAACTTTAGCAGCATCTGCCGGCAGTGTTTCATCATGAAATTCACGCGCGGTGTCAGGATCCAATGATAGGTTGAACTGGTCTTCCCAGCGGAACTCAAATCTCGCTTTGCTCAAGGCGTTATCTCGATACTGCGCTCCCGGATGCCCTTTTGCCAAATCAGCCGCGTGGGCCGCCAGCTTATAAGTAATGACACCATCTTTCACATCCTTTTTATTAGGCAGCCCCAGATGTTCTTTTGGTGTCACATAACATAACATTGCACAGCCATACCAGCCAATCATGGCAGCCCCGATGGCCGATGTGATGTGATCGTATCCCGGAGCGATATCCGTTGTCAATGGTCCCAACGTGTAGAAAGGCGCTTCATCACATTCGGCCAACTGCTTCTCCATATTTTCTTTAATCATATGCATAGGCACGTGTCCTGGTCCCTCGATCATCACTTGTACGTCATGTTTCCAAGCAATTTTAGTCAGTTCGCCCAAGGTCTCGAGCTCCGCAAATTGTGCCGCATCGTTGGCATCCGCGATGGAGCCCGGACGTAAGCCATCGCCCAGCGAAAACGCCACGTCATAGCGTTTCATAATTTCGCAAATTTCCTCAAAATGAGTATACAAAAAACTCTCCTTATGATGGAACAGGCACCATTTTGCCATAATAGATCCCCCACGAGACACAATGCCGGTCACGCGGTCGGCCGTCAGATGGATGTATCTTAGCAGTACGCCGGCATGAATAGTGAAATAAGACACGCCCTGTTCCGCCTGTTCTATCAGCGTATCTTTAAAGATTTCCCAACTTAAATCCTCCGCAATACCATTTACTTTCTCTAACGCTTGATAAATCGGCACCGTGCCAATTGGTACCGGCGAATTACGGATAATCCATTCCCTGGTTTCATGAATATTCTTTCCTGTAGATAAGTCCATAATGGTATCCGCTCCCCACCGACAGGCCCACACAGCTTTTTCCACCTCCTCTTCAATACTAGACGACACCGCACTATTACCAATATTTGCATTTATCTTCACCAGAAAATTACGACCAATGATCATCGGTTCACTTTCAGGGTGATTAATATTATTAGGAATAATGGCCCTGCCCGCGGCAACTTCATCGCGTACAAACTCCGGTGTGATTTTTTGTTTTGGCGTACGAGCACCAAAACTATGACCGTTATGTTGCTGACGCATCGCTGTACTTGCCTTTTCTAATTGTTCTATACGTTGGTTTTCACGAATAGCGATATATTCCATTTCAGGTGTAATAATCCCTTTTCTAGCATAATGCAGTTGCGTCACATTACTTCCTACCTTAGCAATCTTCGGTTTATGGCTATATTCAAAACGTAAGTCGTCCAGGCTTTGGTCGGCTAGTCTCACTTTTCCATATTCCGAACTAATATTGTCCAGAACCTGCACATCTCCCCTGTCCAATATCCATTGCTCACGGATCCTCGAAAGACCTTTACGAACATCGATTTCCACACGTTCATCTGTATATGGCCCCGAAGTATCATATAGGGTAATCGGCGGATTTATTTCGATCTCTCCTGAACTTAATTTCGTCGGGTGTTGCTCGATCTCGCGCATCGCAACCTTGATTGGAAAGAGTTGTCCCTCAACGTACACTTTTTTGGAATTCGGGAACGGTTTCTGTGTAATTATTTGCTTAATCATACTATGTTGATTTGATAGATGGATGAATTAACCGCCTTGTGTAGCGGTAATGATAAGAATAGAGTCTCTGTCTTGTAATACAGTAGAGGCCCATTGCGTTTTGGGCACAACCTGGTTATTAACTGCTACAGCAATACCTTTGGATTTCCTCGAGGTTTCCAAATACATTAACTCTGCGAGCGAAGCAGGAGCTTCTTCGAAAAACTTCTGTTGATGATTGATGATAAGTTCCATTCCTATGAAAGATTTTATGTGATAAATAAAACTTTAGGAATGGCTACGTCAATGCGGAACGCATCAGTGAAGACATCTTACTTTTCCCTACGCCAGTATGATCCGGATCAGGTTCAAAGGGTGAAATCTCAGTCTGCAAAACACGCAGACACCCCTAAAGTGTGCGACTAAGATAGTATTTTTTTTATTCGAAACCTAATATACCCAGCAAGTCGTGTTTTGATACACGATCTAAAAATAGCTTATCTGTCTTAATTAACGTTTGCGCTAGCTTATTCTTTTTCTTTTGCAAGTGCATCATTTTTTCCTCAACCGTATCCCTGCAAATTAGTCGAACAGCCACTACATTTTTCTGCTGACCAATACGATGGCTACGGTCAATTGCTTGATTTTCTATGGCTGGATTCCACCATGGGTCAATTAGATAAACATAATCCGCTTCGGTCAGATTAAGCCCCACGCCGCCAGCTTTCAAGCTAATGAGAAAAACACGAATATTTTCGTCTGTCTGAAAATGATGTACCTGTGTTTCTCTATCTTTGGTTTGTCCGGTCAAGTAAGCAAACGGCATAGCTTTATGTTCAAGTTCTACCTTGATCAAATCGAGCATTCCCACGAACTGAGAGAAAATCAAAATTTTATGCTCTTTCGATTGGTTTTCGATTTGCTTCATCAGCACTTCAATTTTCACAGCATTCTCGCCCGAATGCCCTTCCTTAAGCAATATAGGTGAGTTACAAATCTGCCGTAACTTCGTTAATCCCGTCAATACATGCATGCTATTTTTACGAATTTCGGCTTCATCCGTTGCCGAGATAAACTCGCGTAACTCCCGTTCATAGACATCGTAAACCCGACGTTGTTCTGCGTTCATTTCGCAATAAATAATCATCTCCGTTTTATCTGGCAGTTCCTTTGCAACTTGCCTTTTCGTTCGGCGTAATATAAAGGGCTTTATTTTCTCCTGTAGCTCTATAGCGCGTTTACCGTATTCAAACTGATCAATCGGGCGGGCATACGTATCTCTAAAATATTGCTTATTTCCCAATAATCCCGGACAAGCAAAAGAAAGCTGCCCATAAAGATCAAAGGTATTATTTTCAACAGGCGTTCCTGTCACAACGATTTTATTGCGCGACTGCAACAATCGGGCAGCCTTATACCGCTCCGAATGGGGATTCTTAATAGCCTGAGATTCATCCAAAAAGACATAATTAAAATAAAAGTCTTTCAGAAAACGGATATCAGACAGCAGCATACCGTAACTCGTCAACACGACCTCATATTGGTGCATCGTCTCCCCCGTTCTATCTCGTTCTATGCCGTAATGCAATAGTGTTTTTATAGAGGGCGCAAATTTAGACAATTCTTGCTGCCAGTTGAATAGCAAGGAGGTCGGTACAATAATCAAATTCGTCTTATGGCCATATTTTTCCCGTTGCGTTAAGATAAAAGCGATAATTTGCAAGGTTTTTCCCAACCCCATATCGTCCGCTAAGCATCCCCCAAAATTAAAGTTATCCAAAAAGTTTAGCCATTTCAATCCCTCCTTCTGATAGTCTCGTAATTTCGCATGCAACGTAGCCGGTATCGAAACATCTGGAACGCCTTTGTACGCTGCAAACTGTTCTTGAAAAGCGTTAATTTCCGTCTGAACTTCCGTGCTCAACACCTCTTTTTCAAATAGGTTTGTTATTTCTGAAAAGTTTATTTTAGGAATTTTCAACAGCTCGTTATCGATCTCTCCCCATTGAAAATAACGCGAAATTTTGGTCATCCATTCGTCCGGCAATATGCCCAACGTACCATCATCCAACTGCACAAATTTACTTTTGTTGCGGATAGCGCGGTGTACTTGTTTTAAACTGGCGCTATTTTTCCCGAAACGCACCTTTAATTTAGCATTAAACCAATCTATACCACTAATCAACTCTATGGTTATCTTTGCCCGATGGGAATTTAATTTATTATGTTGAAGTTCATTAAATCCCAATATTTTAACACCCTCTCTACGCCACACTTCAAAGGCTTTCAAAAACCAAGCTTCATCCAGAAACTCATCTTTATGTAAATAGAAATATTCATGCTCTTTCATTTGCTCGCGGAAATGAGGATGTTGGCGCACAACCAGCGAAGTGAGACGTTCTTCCGCATTCTTATTGCGGTCGATTTTAAATGGGTTACCATTTTGATCAATGTCAAGCAGCTGTTTCCTAGAATATATCGGAATCTCTGTAGAACCGTATTTCATCACCGGTGTAATCGATATGTAACTACCTTCCTGCTGTAGATATAGGATAGGTTCCATCTGAAAGTTTCTTTCTGCCAATTGTATCGGCGTCGCGACATGGATATAACTATAATCAACATGGAGTAATTCCTCCAGTGGAGCAAGTACCGTTTGAAAGAATTCGTCATATTTCGAGGCATGTACCAGCAGCGTCTCGTTATTTGATTTAAAGAACTTCATTACCCGAAGCGTGTCCGGATGGTCTACGAAATAGAAAACCTGATGATGGTAAACAAAATAGTTATGCCGAATAACCATATCCTGAAACGGAAGTGATGCGTCATTAAATTGTAATTCCCCTGTGACCTCATAAAACGGTTCCTTCTTTAATACCCTCAACCGTATTTCCGCTTTCAGCACCTCCAATTCGATAAGCAATAAAGATTTCGCCGTGACCGTTTCCGAAATCGCCCGATCGTGGTAATAAACCTCCAAATCCAAAGGATTTTTGACAATCCGTTTTAATGCTTCCAGTTCAGCTGCCGTATGATCTTCATCGTAAGTTTGTTGAAAACGCATAAGAGCAGTGTAGAATTTGATTTCCTCGGGATCATCCGCTTTCCAAACAAGCTTTACCGGATCGATATTCGTTATTGGGTTTTTAACTTTACCCACTTTTGTACGATCAGCTTCCATCAATAAAAAGTTCAGCTGTTGGTAATAACGATGCCGAGCAATTACTAATATCGGCTTTTTAAGGACTACCTTTTCCTTCAATTTTTCCAAAACAGATAGCCGCCCCGGTATCAGATTTTTTGTGAGAAGCTGATCATCCATAGGAAGTAACTCTTTAATCCGGGTTTCGATGCGCAGCTTTCCTTCCCTGTGGATAACCTGAAAATAGCTATCAAGATGAGGTTCATTTTCTAGCCCATAACGCTTTGCCTGCGCTAATAGGGTTTTGTATCGAAGTGTCTTATCAAAAAAAATACGGTAGTCTTTTCGTTCCAGAATACCATAGATAATTTCGGCCTGATGCTCGCAAAACATAACATGCGCATGTCCACACCCGCAGGAAGAAACAATAGCACTCCCAACCTGGCTCACCACCACCTCCGGAAATCCTATAGCAGTAATTTTCGTGAATACACCTGCATCTAACTCCAGGGATATCACAGATATATCTTGAAAATCCCGCTGATCTATAAAATTCCCATTTGGAGTATGGTTGAGCAGTTCAAACACAGAAAGACTTTCGATGTTTGTATGAACTAATGTATACGCTTTTGGTGATTCTGCCATGGAAATACAAATGAACTATATTTTGAATAAGTTAGCAAATTTCCACAAAAGAGATAACTGCTCATAGATTAAAAAAACCATCGAATCTTGTTATTAGTAATGTTAGGATATTATCGTAATTTTGTACCGACATTACCCCACAACAAACAGACGTTCCAAACATGAATATAGATGCCGTTTCCCGAAAAAAGCGTTTTTCGATACTGTTAACACTCGGTTTACTATCTGCAATTGGTCCATTTTCGATCGATATGTATCTTCCTGCTTTCGAAACTATTGCTCTAGATTTCGAAACAACCATTGAACATATACAGCTTTCGTTAACTTCATTCTTCATCGGCATTGCTTTTGGTCAATTGATCTATGGACCGCTGTTGGACAAATTCGGGCGAAAAAAACCACTTCTTTTTGGTCTCGTGATCTATATCGTTGCCTCCATCTTGTGTGCTTATACAAATGAGCCTAATCACCTTATTTTTCTTCGGTTTCTACAAGCACTGGGCAGTTGCTCCGGTATGGTGGCCAGTCGGGCCATGGTAAGAGACATCTTTGAACCGCGGGAGGCGGCCAAAGTATTCAGTATACTGATGCTGGTCATAGGTATTTCACCCATTGTCGCGCCAAGTGTCGGGGCTTTTGTACTTATCCATTTTGATTGGCATATTATCTTTGTCATACTTGCCGTACTTGCGTTTCTTATCTTATTAAGTGTTATTTTCATTTTGCCAGAGTCGTATCAAGGCAACAAGGAAATGTCTTTGCGACCTCGAGCTATTATAGCCGACTTTTGGGAGGTCTTTCAAAATCCAACATTCCTTTTATATGCTGCTGTTGGTGGTTTTGCTTCGAGTGGTCTTTACGCCTATCTCTCTGGCTCACCATTTGTATTACAACGATTGTTTGGATTATCCGAGACAGAATATGGCCTTGCATTTGCATTCGTCGCGTCCTCATTGATTATAGCGACACAACTTAACCGCGTTTTACTCAATAGATGGGACAGCGAAGAAATTTCTAAAAAAGCCAGTTTCCTACAAGCATCAGCAGGAATATTGCTCGTCGTGATCACCTTAACCGGTGGGATGAATCTTTATGTGCTACTCGGTCTCATCTGCCTTTTCCTCTGTAGTCAAGGCTTTATATTTCCAAATACCTCTGCTTTAGCCTTAGCACCGTTTGGAAGACTTGCAGGTATTGCGTCTGCCCTTTTAGGGTGTATCCAAATGGCCTTAGGTGCGCTGACATCTGCTTCCGTGAGTTATTTCCATAACGGCTCCATGGTGCCCATGGTTGCCGTTATGTGCGTCAGTGCCTCAATCGCCTTTCTGATATATTTCTTCGTTGACAAGCGTAAGCACCGTACGTTATAAAAAAAGAAACTATTTGCATCGGGTTTTGTTCATATAGATATGAAACCGCGATGTAAATCATGTTGCTTTACGTAAAAACATGATTTACACCGCGCGTTCATCGACCATTAAAAAAACAAATAGATGAAAAGTACGCTAAATATTGATGTCACATCCTTTTATCAAACACAATTTAAACGATTGAAATGGACATTGAACGATCAAACAAAAAACGATAAGGTAATCGCGCTGGAAGAAACGTCCATAACGGACAAAAGCGATATGAGAGAAGCGCTTGAAGCGCACATGGACCATATAGCCGCCACACTTCCCGAAGGGAACGTGCTGAATGATTACGAGGTCACGTTATCCTTTGATCCGCAGATTGCTGATCGAGAAAAAGCAGAATTCACCACCATATTTAACGAGTTCAATACAAGAGACGAATCTAATTAAAGAAAGATAATATGTAAGTTTGGGTGGGTTATGATTCATAAGAACTACATCCGGATTATCAAACTTGCATTTCCGGTTATTTTGGCAAATGCCGCTGTCCCTCTGCTGGGATTGGCGGATACCGCAGCCATCGGTCAAACAGGGGCTGCCGTAGATTTAGGTGCTATCGCCTTGGCATCATTGATTTTTAATTTTGTATACTGGGGCTTCGGATTTCTTCGGATGGGCACCACCGGTTTTATTTCGCAAGCCGCCGGCGCAAATGACGTCGATGAAACACATGCTCTATTGTTTCGTGCCGTGTTATTAGGGGCGGGCATCGGCATACTTCTTATCATACTCCAGCGGTTAATTGGAGAAACGGCCATCAGCTTACTAAAAGCGAGCGCGGAAATTAAAACCCTTGTAGGAGATTATTTCTATATCCGCATATGGGGAGCACCTGCGACCTTAATTACCTTCACTTTACTAGGAACATTTATCGGAATGGGCTGGACAAAGCACCTGCTATTTGTTCAATTATTTCTCAACGGACTTAATATTCTGCTAAACATACTGTTTGTCGTTGGGTACGACCTAGGCGTCCGCGGTATTGCATTCGGTACGGTTATAGCGGAATGGTCTGCGTTATTTTTCGCCTCCTATCTGCTCATCAAAAAGATGCAATTACAGACTCTCTTCCATCGTTTACAGCAATTACGGTCCCGTGTCTTCGACAAAGAAAAACTTATTTCGCTGTTTAAAGTAAACGGTGACATCATGGTCCGTACCTTGGCCCTTCTTAGCGGCTTTGCCTGGTTCGCTAATCAAGGGGCCGTTTTCGGTGATCAAATTTTAGCAGCCAACCATGTTTTACTACAATTTGTATCCCTTTCTGCCTTCTTTCTGGACGGCTATGCCCATGTCGCAGAAATGTTGACGGGCAAAGCTTACGGAGCAAAAGATAAAGCTTATTTTATCGAGCAGGTGCGCCATTCAACCATCTTGGCAGGTCTCACCGCCCTTGTATTGGCGAGTAGTATATATACGCTAAGTGATTTGCTCATTCCGCTGCTTACAAAAGACATACAAGTACAAGCTATTGCTATCACGCACAGTCCATACGCCGCTATTTACATCGCACTTTCCTTTGCCGCTTTCCAGCTAGACGGTATTTTCATCGGTGTAACAAAAAGTATGGAAATGCGAAACGCAACGTTGATGGCTTTATTTATTTTCGTTGGTTTTGCTCTATTCTTAACGGATACCTATAACAACGCAGGCTTATGGATGAGCTTTATTATCTATGTCGTTGCCCGAGCTGTTATGTTGGGTATATATTATCCTAAAATACTACGTGCGATAGCGAGGGTAGGTATTACATAAGGATTACCATATTTCATAATGAACATAGTAATTTTGTGCTATGAGAAAAATAAAACTTTCGGCTTTGGATTTAGCGACCGTCTGCAAAGGACAAAATGCCCAGCAGGCCATTGCTAGAAGTGTGGAAGCAGCGCAACACATAGAGAAATTAGGATACCAGCGGATATGGTTCGCAGAACATCATAACATGGAGCACATTGCCAGTTCGGCTACAGCGGTTCTGATCGGCCATGTCGCGGGCAAGACCAACCACATTCGGATTGGTTCTGGGGGGATTATGCTACCCAACCACTCTCCTCTGGTTGTTGCCGAACAGTTTGGTACGCTAGAAACCTTATACCCTGGCAGAATTGATTTGGGACTGGGTCGCGCTCCAGGCACAGATCAAGTAACAGCGATGGCACTTCGTCGAAACAATCTGAATACCGCCTTTTATTTCAAAGATGATGTACTTGCCTTACACCAATATTTTGAAAATGACAATCCGTCAGAAAAAGTACGCGCCTTTCCCGGCGAAGGGCTGGCTATCCCCATCTATATTTTAGGTTCCAGTACAGATTCTGCACATTTGGCGGCTGAACTTGGATTACCTTACGCTTTTGCGGCACATTTTGCGCCAGCGATGCTCGCGCAGGCCTCGGATATTTATAGAAACAATTTCAAACCGTCCCGTTATTTGCAGGAACCTTATTTCATTGCGTGTGTTAATATCATCGGCGCAGAAACGACGGACGAAGCAGATTTTCTTGCCACAAGTTTACATAATATGTTTGCCGGAATTATTACGAATTATCGTCGTCCATTATCCCCTCCTACAGAGCAGGTTATCTATCATGGGATTCCCGAAATCGAAAAAGCCGTTTATAGCATGACAGCCTGTACTTTCACAGGAGATAAGGAAACGCTTACACAAAGCATCGATGATTTTGCTACCCGTTATCAGGTCGACGAAATTATGACGACAAACTATATCTACGATAACGCCAAACGTCTGGAATCATTCCGTATTATCAAAGAAGCCCTGCTCGAAAAACACGACTAATACAAAAACAATTTTGCTTTCGGTTAAAAAAACATTATGTTGGATAACATGGAAAAAAAGACTTTAGCAATCGTCGGTTGCGGCAAATTGGCCGCCCTTATTGCGGACGCGTATAACAATAATTTACTCCCCGAATACGAATTGATCGCTACGTACTCCCGGAGCAAAGAAAAGGCACAGCAGATTGCCGATAAAGTGAATGAGAAAAACACGGCGGCATCGTGTAAACCTATGCAGTCTTTGCAGGAGGTATTAGCTTTGAAGCCAGCGTATATAATTGAAACAGCCTCGCCAAATGCGTTAAAGGAATTTGCACTTGACGCCCTAAAAAATGGTTCATCTATTGTGACGCTCTCGATGGGCGCTTTTGCAGATCAAGTATTTTATGATAATGTCGCTAAAACAGCAAAAGAACACGGTACAAAAGTGCATATTGCCTCTGGTGCTATTGGCGGATTGGATGTGTTGCGGACCGCTTCCCTGATGGGTAAATGTGAAGCAACTTTTCAAACCGAAAAAAGCCCCAACTCGCTCCGGAAATCCTCCGTATATGAAGAATCGTTGCAACATGAGAAAAAGAAGGTATTCGAGGGGAACGCCATCGAAGCGATTGCGCTTTTTCCTACGAGTGTCAACGTATCCGTCGCCGCATCAATTGCATCGGTAGGCCCGGAGAACATGCGTGTCTCTATAACCTCCACGCCTGATTTTATAGGCGATAACCACCGCATAGAGATCAAAAATGAACAAGTCCATGCGGTGGTTGATGTATACAGTGCTACGGCGCAGATCGCGGGTTGGAGCATTGTAAATACGCTACGAAATATTGTCTCCCCTATTGTGTTTTAAAATAGTTTTCGATATTGGCCAATACTTTCTCGCTCAGGCGTACAAACGCCTGACGAGTCCGGCCGACCGAAACCTGCATACAGTTCACATGGGGGTGGTTTAAAAACCGCTCATTTCCCAATGCAATCAGTGTGTCGCAATAACAGCGGTTATCTTGTGCGATCCATTTCTCAAAAGGTTCTTCATCCCAAGCCGGCGAAAGTCCGGTATTAATTAGGATTTTCCTATCGCCCATAGCAGCAAACTCTTCCTCGTGCAACAAAACAACACCACGGTTTAAACAAGTAACGATAACTTCACTTTCGCGAACCAGCTCGCGAACCGGTAAAAACCGATAACCTTTTTGCTTGGCATCCTCTTTTTCTGAACGTGCGAAATAAGAAATTTCAGCACCAAAGAACCGGAGCGCATCCGCTATCATTCCCCCAGATTTGCCTAATCCCACAATACCCACCTTTGTGCCGGTGATTTCTCGTGGCACACCGTCCCAAGGAGCGCGCGGTACGCCATCATTTTCTGTACCAAACCCATGTAAACAACGCACTAGTTCGCTCACCACATACTCCACCACACCTTCGTCACCATAATCGCGAACACCTAACACGGTAATACCTCTAGCGTTCGCATACCGAATATCTACATTGGCACTCTCCGGGCTGTACAAAGAACAACACATGCCAATATATTTCACATTTGGACATTTTTCCAATGCATCCTCACCCAAACGAGAAATATAGCTGATCAAAACAGCATCCGCATCACCGATCCGCAGGGCCATCTCTTCCGCAGATTGCGGACTATCCGGATAAAAGATCACTTCTTCCGCATAATCGAACAAGGCTTTCTCTGCCGAGGGGATTAAGTTGAGCGGTTCAACAGCAACTATTTTTTTAAACATGTTATAAAATTATATAGATAAATTAAATGCCCTAATACGCTTTCGCAAATAATACGCGGCTAACGGATGGCTTACCCGTAAAGATACAAATGCCTTCCTCTTCTTTCGCGTCCAACGGAATACAACGTATTGTAGCCTTTGTTTCGTCTTTCACCCGTTTCTCAGTCTCTACTGTACCGTCCCAATGACAAGATACAAATCCACCCTTCGTTTCCAGAACCTCTTTGAATTCTTCGTAAGAATTAACTTCGGTGATATGCTCATCACGGAATGATAGCGCCTTATGATAAATATTCTCTTGAATAATACCCAATAGATTTTCTATGGTTACGGCCAGCCCCTCTTGCGATACTGTTTCTTTTGTCTGCGTATCGCGCCGCGCCAATTCCACCGTCCCATTTTGCAGATCACGGGCACCCACAGCTACACGTAGTGGTACGCCTTTCATTTCCCATTCTGCGAATTTAAAACCAGGGCGTTGCGTATCCCGATCGTCGTATTTTACCGATATGTCCATGTCCTGCAATTCGCTTGTCAACGTATGCACAAAACCATCAATATTTGCTTTCTCTTCTTCTGTTTTATATATCGGTACAATAACCACTTGAATGGGTGCCAATTTTGGTGGCAGCACCAGACCCTGATCATCCGAGTGCGCCATAATCAATGCACCCATCAAGCGCGTAGACACTCCCCAAGAAGTGGCCCAAACGTGTTCCAGTTTTCCCTCTTTCGATGTAAACTTGACATCAAAAGCTTTCGCAAAATTTTGTCCTAGGAAGTGCGAAGTGCCCGCTTGTAGTGCTTTACCATCTTGCATAAGTGCTTCTATACAATACGTCTCCAATGCCCCCGCAAAGCGCTCATTTTCTGTTTTAACACCTCGGATAACCGGCACGGCAAGCGTATGCTCGGCAAAGTCCGCATATACCTCCAACATACGTTCCGCTTCTTCAACCGCCTCTTCACGCGTCGCATGTGCCGTATGCCCCTCCTGCCACAAAAACTCCGCTGTGCGTAAAAATAAGCGTGTACGCATTTCCCACCGCACCACGTTTGCCCATTGATTTACCAAAATAGGTAAATCACGATAAGACTCAATCCAACCTTTGTACGTATTCCAGATAATGGTTTCCGAGGTGGGCCGTACAATAAGCTCTTCTTCCAGTTTCGCCGTCTCATCTACAACGATATTTCCTTTCCCGTCGTTCTTCAGCCGGTAATGCGTTACAACAGCACATTCTGTCGCAAATCCCTCCACGTGCGATGCTTCTTTCGAGAAAAAGGATTTGGGTATAAAAAGCGGAAAATAAGCGTTGGAGTGCCCGGTTTCTTTAAATCTTTTATCTAAAATTGCCTGCATACGCTCCCATATCGCATATCCATAAGGCTTGATAACCATACAACCCCGAACGGCAGAATGTTCTGCCAAATCGGCTTTGACGACTAAGTCGTTATACCATTGTGAATAATCTTCACCACGACTTGTAATTCCTTTTCCCATTATTTATTTCGATTATTATTTCTGTAACAATTATTGTAACTTGCTCGTATTATTATACAAAACTTCGGGAAGGCCTAAAGTTTTATTTATATTTTTGGCAGAAGGGATTAAACCCCTGTCTAAAAAACGGGTCTAAGATAATAAATAAAGACTGTATTAGCGAAGTTTAACAGTAGAGGATATCATGAAAACAAATAGATTATTATTCGGTAGTTTGACACTTACAGCCATTTTTGCGCTGAGTTCGTGTTCAACAAGTAGGCAGATCGCGCACCGAGACGATGTGTATAATAATCAATCCCAAGCTCCCCAAGATTATATGAGTCCGGATTATTATTATACTGATGGACAGGCACAGGAGGAGCAATACGCTCAAAACGACTACTATGCCGACGAATATACGGACGAAGAATACGTAGAAGGATTCGAGTATGACAACAATTTGGAATATGCCAACCGCATCAATCGGTTTTATTATGGTGCACCGGGCATACCTTATTACGACCCTTGGTTTGACCCTTGGTATGGATACGGAGGTTTTGGTCTCGGATGGTCTAGCTGGGGTTGGGGATCAGGTTGGTCCTTAGGCTTTGGATGGGGTCGCCCTTCCTTTGGTTTTGGCTGGGGATGGGGTAATCCTTATTACGGATATGGAAGCTGGGGATGGGGTGGTTATCCCTACGCTGGCTGGGGTTATAATTCATGGGGACACCCGCATTATGGATACGGCAATCATTACTATGGTGGAAATCGGTATAGTGTAAGGCCTCGTAATGCGCCTACACGGATTGCAGCTCGCAATGGATATAATACACGTACAGGTAATACATCTCGTGTTTCCAACTCCCGTGTTACGCGTGACAGAAACGGCCGTATTGTAACCAGCCGGTCAACCCGTGCTACGGCTAACGGCACACGTACAGCCGTCGGTAATACAAGCCGCGTACGGTCTGAAAACGGCAGGGTTACGCGAGGTTCTTCTAACAGGACGACAAACCCTTCTCGTGTTGGCACCCGTACACGTGGTACAACCAATAGAGAAGCTGTAGGAAATAGAACGAGGACAACCACTAGACCAAGTAGCGGAGTATCACGTTCAGGAACGTCAAGGACAACCACTCGTCCGACAACGCAACGATCTAGACCTACTACGACCCAACCATCTAGACCGACGACACGAAGCACACCTTCCTACTCGCCTTCTAGAGGCTCTTCAGGAAGTTCGATGTCAAGAGGTAGTAGCGGTGGCGGAACATCTAGAAGTTCTGGTGGTGGAGGTAGCTCCAGAGGAGGAAGAACAAGATAATTTTTTAACAGATATATATCATGGACATGATGTAGAGACGCAACCCTTTGCGTCTCTACTATTTAAAGTAAATTATGCGCATAAAAAATATACTACTTACATCTTTATTACTTTCGGGAATAGGTTTTTCCGCCCATAGCCAATCTGTAGGCAACGGGTTAATTTTTTCGCAAGAAACCAACGGCGGTACCGCCCGCTTCAAAGGATTAGGGAACGCAAAAACGGCTTTGGGCGGCGATATCAGTTCGATCACCGGAAATCCAGCCGGATTGGGATTCTTCGGTCAATCCGATATATCCATTACGTTCAACTACGACAATGCAGCCAATAAAGGCTCGTATTTTGGGAACAGTATCAGCAAGAACAAAGGTCGGTTTGGTGTCGACCATGCTGGGGTTGTTTTCCATTTCCCTAAGAATGAAGGTTACCACGGCTGGCAAAACTTCAATATTGGGATAGGCTATGAAAATACGAATAGATTTTCGAATCATGTACGCTATGAAGGTGTAAACCCCAACAATACCATCGTTAGTGCCTATGCTGATGATATCGCTGTCTTTGGCGATCAAACGCTTGCCAACAATTTATACGATATCCGGCTTATTGAACAATTCGCCGATACCGACAAAGGTTATTTCCCTATCACCAACGAGGTCGGCAATAAAGACCAAATCAGTGATATCCTGACAACGGGCAATAGTTTCAAAACATCCTTAGCTTTCGGCGGTAATTATAACAATGTTTTCTACATTGGTGGTAATATTGGCTTTTCCTCTTTTATACATGAAAACTCCGCGCAGTTCTCTGAATATGGCTGGACAAAAGATGCGGCGACGATAACCAGAGACAATCCAAATTCATCTTTTGTTGATCCAGACCATGAAGATTACGACTTTCTGGAAGCAAATTATGAAATGTTGGATGATTACTACCAACGCTCAGAGGGGACCGGAATTGATTTCAAAATCGGTGCTATGTATAAACCCACAGTAGATTGGAACATCGGAGCTACCATTACCTCTCCTACGTGGTATACCATAGATCAATATACGGAAAGTTATATCGGTGTCGATTATTACGATAGTGAGGATGCTGGAGAAGCTTTTAATTTCGGCGAAACCGAATTTACGGACGATTTTACCTATCGTTTGATTACCCCTTGGAAATTTGGCTTGGGTGTATCGAAGTTTTTCAGTCGTGGATTAATATCGGCAGACGCAGAATATGTTAACTACGGTAGTATTAAAATTCGGGACACCAGAGGACCAAATTCTTCAGAAGATGCACTTTGGGACCAAGATTTTAAAGATACTTATCAAGGTGCTGTCAATCTACGTGTAGGCGGTGAATATTTAATTACCAATACCATCAGTGGACGCGCAGGTATCAATTATTTCGGTAACCCGTACAAGAACGCTGATAATAAACAATATAGCGGCAGCTTGGGTTTAGGCACAAAGCTTACCAATACACTCTATATGGATTTGGCGGTCGTTCATCTGATCAATGATTATAAAGTAAGTCCCTACGTTATCGACGAGGCGTTTTGGAACAGCCCTAGCCCGGTCGCAGACATCAAACATCAGCGTACCAATGTGGTGTTAACATTAGGCGCTAAGTTCTAAATAATAATAAGCATATAGTTTTTGGGCGAGTATCATGATCGCCCAAAAACTTCATATAAGCTTAACGGTATAGTCATATCTATTTTTGATCTTTTACCTATGTTAAGCAAGCCATCAAAACACGTTGTCTTTCTTTTAATTTGCCTATTTTTTACATCCTGTAAAAAAGACAATCCCGATTTTCCGCAAGGATCATCAGGTGCGATCAATGTTTGGATTAGCGAACAGATGGACCAATACTATTATTGGTCGTCCACGCTTCCTTCCAAACAGGATTTCGGCTTAACACCTACAGATTACTTTCAGTCGCTGCTCGTTCCGGAAGACCGATTTTCCAGTATCATGCAAGCCGGACGGACAGACGCCGGGGGTCATACGTTGTTGAATACCTTCGGGTTTGATTTTATGCAGTTTAAACAAGGTTCACAGACCGTTTCTCTTATCAGTCACGTCGTACCGGGCAGTGCAGGCTACAAACTCGGTCTACAGCGTGGGGATACGCTACAAAGCATAAACGGCCAATTGCCTACAGAAAGTAACTTGTCCATGTGGATAGCGCAATTAACCCAACAGTCGAGCATTGCACTCAGCCTGGCTAACGGGAAACCCTATACCCTTCCTGCTTCCTATATTTCCCAGCCGGTGATATACCCATCGGAAACCTTCATGGTTGATACGGATAACAAGGTTGGCTATTTGTTTCTAAGCCATTTCGACTTCTCCGGTGGCTACGACCTGCTGAAAGCTGTGGCGAAATTGCAGGCTTATGGCACAGAAGACCTCATCCTTGACCTACGTTACAATAGCGGCGGCAGCGTCGCTTTTGCGGCCTTTACGGCGTTGGCAATAGCCGATGTACAGCCAAACGATGTGTTTGTACAGTATAGGGGGAATGGGCGCCTTCAAAACCTGCAGGAAACTTTTGCACAGACATTGTCCAGGCAACCCGATGGATACAGCTTTTCTGCCAGCGAAATAAGGGAAAAGGGCCTCGGGCTGAAACGGCTATTCGTCTTGGGCACCGGTTACACCGCTTCGGCGTCAGAAATGCTCATCAACAACCTCCGTCCTTACATCGACGTGGTTCATATCGGTAGTGTTAGTTATGGCAAGGATATGGCCAGCACCACACTGACCATACCAGCCTCCGTAATCGGATCGGAGCCTAGCTGGCTTATCCAGCCAATGGTTTATAAAATCTATAATGCCCACGATCAAGGAGAATATAACGCAGGACTGCAACCGCAGCAGACAATAGCCGAATATAGCGTACTGCCCCTCTACCCTTTCGGTGATAAACGCGATGCTTTGGTTGCCGAAGCGATTACACAGCTGGGTTATGAACAAAAGCAGGTAAGACCAAGGGCCAGTGTTTCTATAAACACTTCAGCAGAACCGCAGATACTATTCCATTCAACACCGCGTATCGCCCATCCTATTGATATAGAAATTTTATAAAATACTTTTACTTTTTCACTCATCAGGTATATGCATTTTGTTTCTAAACGTACCTTTTATCTCTAAACGCATGTATAATGACTCATCAAGTATACTGTTTCGCACACCAAGTATACCTTTTGTCTCTAAACGCATGCATAATGACTCATCAAGTATACTGTTTCGCGCATCAAGTATACCTTTTGTCTCTAAACGTATGCATAATGACTCATCAAGTATACTGTTCCGCGCATCAAGTACACCTTTTGTCTCTAAACGTATGCATAATGACTCATCAAGTATACTGTTTCGCGCATCACGTATATCTTTTATCTCTAAACGCATGCATTTTGCTAAATTATGCATGCAAAACGGTAAGTACACACTCACCGCAAACTGCTAAAAAGGCGGCACCCACTGGTACCGCCTACATACAAACCCCGCCCTATCATCCGAAAAAGAAATATTCTTTTGGTTGTATTGTTCTTTATTTTATCACCATCAACTGAAAATCACGAACACTATATTTTGTAGCTTTGCGTTCCTTATGTTCTTCCCGCAGGGCTGGCGCCAACAAATCGGAACGAAAATTTTTCTGCATCTCTTCATAGGCTGATATGCAATCCTTCAACTGTTCGATCATCTCTTGGTAGGTCTCGTACTGCTGCAGCAAAGCCCGCAAAGCATCCGCCGCAGCTTCGCGCGTTTCGGAATCAGCCGCATCCTGCGCTAGCCGGAAGAGCTTGATCCGCAACCACTCATGTTTTCTTTTATCGATGGCTTTCATGGTAAATAACTTAGTTAATTGGAGTAAGCTGAGAGCAAAGTTGTATCGAAGTTCCACCAAGGATCTATATTAGGATAGAAAGAAAAAAGACTTCCTGTAGATTCTTGCAGGTAAAGAATATGTGCTCCTTTATTGATATCTATTGAACTGTACGAAACAAAAATTTCTACGCCTTCCACTGTAACAGGACTAAAATCCTCTTTCAATATTTGTGCTCTCCCATCAAATCCGAAAACAGACTCCATATTGTCTGTAATATCAATGATTTGATAAGTATCTGGAAGTTGATTGGTAATATTAAAAACGGTATCTCCCTGTTCGTGATAAACAACCTTTCTACGGGCGGGAGGTCCCGACAATCGTTCAAGAATCTGATAAAACACCAGATGAAAAGGTTCTCCGTTCGTCAATTCTGTTATTTCACTGTTGCTATTGACAATTCTAAATTTCAACTTTCCCTCCTCCTTGGGTTCATTTAAATTCTCTTTACGCATCAACGCTGAAGGGATATCATCGTTGATTTTAAAAAGCACCAGCGTATCCTTATCCGGTTTAAGCTGAAAACTTCCCTCAAATTCAACTTCATCAGCTGCATTATATAACACAAAAGAGTTTTCGTTATCAGCAATCGGTACTTTAATCGACTGCGTAGCGTATTTATGCCCGTCAATTTCAATCTTGTAGCCGTTTACATAGTTTTCTATAGAAAGTGTCGTAAAAGGGGTATAATTGTCTACCAGTTCACCTTTTTCGCAGGATATACAAATGGCTAGTGCAACAAAAAAAGTATATAAAAATATACGCATATTATAAGTTGTTAATAATTATTGATATCTAAAATGATTTTAAAATAGCCTGTCGGCTCATCACCGACAGGTCTAATATTTATTTTCAAGAAAACTCGATCAGCCTAGACTAGTAAGTCTTGGGTTGAAACTCTGTCCAGCCGTCTGTCCATAAGGTTTCAGCTTCTGGATCAAAAGCACCTTTGTAAGTACTTGATGTTCCGTAAGCAGGACCAGCAAAAGGAACTAAGTTCCAAGGATCAAACGTAGATGCAGTGGCAGTCGAATAAAACGGATTAATAGAAGCAACGCCACCTAACAACAAATAGCTATTCGCAGTTGCAGCTGTACTGGTACTATTACCTGTATAGTTTGCCGGCGTTGAACCGCTTATTACAGAAATCGCGTTTGTATAACCATGTACCACATTATTGCTGAACGTACTTCCTGTAGTAGTGATGTTTTCGAAACCTACACCTGTGCCGTAGCCTGCGATAATCGAACGCGTGATGTTCAACGCAGACGCTCTTCTCCAGTGGTTACCATTTTCCAACTTCGTGCCAGCCGTACCGGAATTGTTAATACCTAGGAAGGTAAAGTTTTGCAAGTTTGGTTTAGTTTTAGGAGAAGCATTAGAACCAGAACCGTCATTATCAGACTCGATACCATTGGAATCCGAGTTGCCGCCAGAAGTACTATTGGTAGACTGTGGATCTTTCAACGAAAGCGCATACTGAATAGTACCCGAATAACCGAAATCAAAATCGAAATCATCATCATCTGTAGACAACGCTACTAGGTGATCCGCATTTACCGTACCTCCGAAAAACTCGAACGCATCGTCCCGGCCCCAGGAAACCTAGATATGTGATAGGGTTGTACCACTACCCACACCGCCTAACGTTAAACCATTGATTTCATTCGCTTCTGAAAGTTCAAATCCAGCAAATTCAATACGCACGTATTTTAAGATACCTGAACTCTCGGTATTATACGTATCGTTTGTTGAACCATACGTTACATCGGTATCGTCGGGCTGCGGAATACCTTCAATACGCTGCGCAGTCGGTTGATTTATACGTGCGCGTCCTAAAATAACGACCCCACCGAAGTCACCCGCCTGACGGTTCGTTGCGTTCGGCGACGTAAATACAATCGGCGCGTTCGCTGTACCTTCTGCAATTAGAGTTGCTGTTTTAGGTACTACTAATACACCACGTAATTCCTGAGGACCAAACTCCGGATCGTCATAGCTCTTGAAATCTCCCGAAGTCAGGAAGGTACCCGCCTCAATGGTCAATGTCTGACCGGGTTCAACATAAGATACACCATCGATTTTCCAAATGGTATCATTCGGCAGAAACGTCTTGGTAATCAGACCATCGGCATCCGTAGGAATGGGCGCCTGTACCACGCCAGTCGGCAAACCGGCATTAAAATCGCCCTCAGGCGTTGCTACATCTTTGTTGCATGAGCTGAATAGAGCCACAGCACATGCTGCTAAACTTAAAACTTTTTTCATTTCGGTAAGTTTTAAATAATTTATAAATTTGCCGCCATTATCTTTAGCTTGACTATACTGCTTTTCGCACGGCAATTCTCGAAAGGCGGTATAGTTTTTTAATTACTTTCTTCGTTTTCTGATTTTCCTCCGAGACAAACGTTTTCTATTTTTTTCTTTTTTCCGGATTGTGCTTTTCGGACAATGCATGGAATTGTTTTTTCGTTTCCCATCTCTTCAGAATAACCAAGAACCAAGCCCGGTAATTACTATCTTTATTTCGCTCCTTCACTCATCATTCATCACTTATAACTCATCACTTTTTATATATATGTCTGAAAAAAAGCTAAAAAGTACTTTGATTAATTATTACTACTCCATTAAATAATCATGAAATACTTTTTTTCACTGATAACTTATCACTATTAAAAACTATACGTCAGCGACAGGCTAAAACGGCTTCCTTCTTTCCGGCGGTAGAGTATCGTATCGTTGTCTTCCTTGTTATACTTATTATCACCTTTGTTTGCTATCCATTTACTTCCCTCATTGGGATCCGGTACAAAACCCTCTGTATTGGCATAAAAAATAGACCAGTCGTTCAGCAGGTTTGCCATATTGAATTTGATTTCCATCCGCTTCTTTAGTACCCGGGCATAGAGCTGCCCGTCCAGTTGCCCCGGTACCTTTTCATATTCCACCTCATGTGGAGTGAAAGCAGTCAGGTTGGTGCGGTAACTGCGCTGGTTATAGCTTGCTGTCAGTCCAAAAGACTCTCCCCAATAGCCCAAACCTAGATTCAGCAGCCAAGGGGACTGCCCAATCAATGGACGATCTTGACTGTCCTGTCTTTCCTGCCGCCATTCCGAGCCTCCGCCTTCTGCAGGATATGAACCCCAAGGTGTCATTACCTTCACATTTGATTTTAATAAAGTTCCATTGCCGTAGACAAAAATATCCTCCAACCAGTCCTGTTCGCCCAAAAAGCCTAGGTTCTTCCTTACTTCCAGCTCCAGCCCCAAGTTGGTCGCGGACTCCATATTAGTAAACACGTAATAATTACCCTGACTCAACGAACTGTTCCTGACTAGCTCAATGGGTCTGTCCAGGTATTTATAATACCCTGTCAAGGAAACAATCTCCCCTGCTCCCGGATACAATTCTAAACGTAGGTCCACATTATCCACTACCGTGGACTCCACGCGATCGCCGGACACATTTCCCTCCAGCTCGTAATCGTAGAAACCAAAGAAAGAGCTTTCCCGGAAATCTGGCCGGATGACCGTGCGCGAGTAGGAAGAGCGTACATTAAAGGTAGAAGTAATCTCATAAGTAGCATTGATGGACGGCAACCAGCGCCAGCCGCTTTCGGCGACACCTCTTCGAAACAAAATAAACTCGCTGGGATCCGTATATCGCCGGTTCAATATTTCTTCTTGGCTGTTATTCAAGTCAAAAGATTCCCCACGCACACCATACACCAGGCGCAGCCTGTTCCACAGCTTCTGGTCTGCCATCACATACACCGCATGCATTTTCATGTGCCCGTCGAATACCGGGCCATTGATAAATGTTGCCCAATAATACGCCTCGTTGACACCGTTGCCAATATTCGCCGGATCCAAAATCACTTCATAGGGCTTTTCGAACTGGCTTCCCCTTGCCGAATAGGGGATCATTCGGAATACCGACAGGTCACGCTGCTTATCAAAGCCTTGGTAACCCAGCTTTATCAGTGTGCTGAGCGTTTCCCCCGTATCGAAGGATTTCGCAAAGCTTGCCGCCCAATGGAAATCTTCCTCGTTCACCTGCGTCCACATACGGGAATCTTCGGAAATTGCATCACCGCCTGTTTCGGAAGGATTTCTAACATTGGGGGTCTGGAAATAATAGTCATCGCCGATCTGGGTCGTCAACCGGTATTTAAACTTGCGCTCGTCCAGGATGCGTTGCGTTATCTTGTTGTAGGCAACCATACCCGTCGCCTTGATCGCCCAAGGGAGTTCGTACTCGCCGCTCAGCTGATGCTGCAGCAAGGACATGGCCTCGGGCAACTGGTACTGTTCTTTGCTCGGAGGTTGTGAATTCGGATCGAAATAGTTCAAGCGGATCGCCTCGTTATAATTATTACTATACGTACGGGCATACATATTTTTTAAAGTTACCTTAAACTTGTCTCCCTGTAGCCCGAGGTTCGCCGCCAGCCCACTGTTGCTATTGAAACGATAGGACATCCCGGCACCGTTCTGTCCTATTTTGGTGCTATCGATATAGTTCGGATTATTATTTGCATTTCCGTAATTGGAGCCGCGCACGTTGTTAAATTCCCATACCTGTTGCTCGTTACGCAGACTGGCCGCCGCTGAAAAACCGAAGCGCATGCCGTTCTTCAGTTCGTACACGCGTCCTAACGAAAAGCGGTAGTTTTGGTTCGGTTGTCCGTTATAACGACGCATCTGCAGCGGCTCGGCAGACAGCCTTTTCGATTGTGCTACCGCGTCCAGGCTACTGTAGGGGATACCGTTTCCCGGAATCAAGTCAAAATCCTCCGTCTGATCATTGCCCGGAGGCGGAACTTCAATATTGCTGGGGAACTGCCACGACAGCATACCCTCCGGTAATTTCGCTGATTTATCAAAGAAACCGAAGTACTCTGCATTTTTCCGCTCGCCCAATCGGTAGAAATCTTTGCCGATCGCCTGGCTATTGATGCCCGAACCGATCTGGATACTCGTAAAGTTTTCGTCCGGGATATCCAGCGTATTCACCGACACCTGCCCGCCCGAAAACTCCGAAGAAACATCCGGCGTAGCCGTTTTATTGACCACCACCGAACTGACCATCTCCGTAGGAATGATATCGAAGGAGAAATCCCGGCGGTTCATCGACGTACTCGGGATGCTCACCCCATCGAGCATGGCCTGATTGTACCGGTCGGACATTCCGCGCACAATCACGTTCCGGTTGTTCACCGTGGTTAGCCCCGTGATACGCTTCAACGCGGCGCCCATATCGTTGTCCGGCGTCCGGGCAATCTGTTCGGCAGAAATACCATCGGTTACACTGGCTGCGTTCTTCTGCGCGGCATAGAGTCCGGCTACCGACGACCTCTTGAAGGTACTGGTCACGACCACATCTTCGATCTGCTGGTTGCTGACCTGCATGGCAATGTCCAGCGCCGTACGTTGCCCTGCTTCTACCTTGACCTCTTGTATGCGTTGTGTCTTGTAGGAGATATAACTAATCTCCACGACGTAAGTACCGGCGGGCAGCTCCATATTATAGGTACCATCTACACTTGTCTGCGCGGACTTATTACCGATGACGCGGACATTGGCACCTATCAACGGAAGACCGCGCTCGTCGTAGACCGTACCGCTGATACGGCCCGGGCGCTGAGGCGGCTTTTTCTCTAAAATAATATACGACCCTGTTTCACGAAAGGCCATATCGGTACCCCGAAAAATATGGTTCAGGACATCTTTTACGGGGGTATTTCTAAAGCGGCCAGAAACAACTTTCCGGTTATTCAGATTGTACTTCGCCGCGTCATAGGCGATCAGTACATTCTTGGATTCCAGATTTTTTACAGCATCGGCAATACTGCCTTCGTGAATTTCCAAGGTTACTTTCTTCTGTAAAAGCTGGGCGTTGGCCCCCGAGGCAAGTAGTACCTCCGTCAAACACAGGATGCTGATGACACTGAGCATGAATATTCGCATAATGAAATGGAAATAGTACAGATTAAATTGCATAAATTTGTTTATGTATAATGTTGTATGGATATGATTTTATAATACGATGTTATAACGATGATAGGGAGTTAACGATGGCGGTCGTTAACTCCTTTGTTGTATAGATTAGGTTAATAAAGAATCACGCGCTCGCCCTCCTTTCTGATCTTGTTGTGGTGAATGGATTGAATAGCCTCTAAGAACTCGTCCAGCGGAACCGACTTGCGGATCGGCAGACTGTATTGCTGGCGGGCAATACGGTCGTTATCGGCCTCGAGTTTTATGCCATAGGTATTTTTGATGGCAAGTGCCAGTTCTTCAAAACCAGCGTCTTGTAACACCAATTTTCCGCTTGTCCAGCTGTAAACCTGTTGCGTATCAAATTCTTCCGTTGTACTATTGGCATATTGTTTTTCAAAGCGGATACGCTGTCCCTTTTCGAGCGTCCCGAGATTACTGTTCCCACGCTGTACCTTCACACGACCGGTATATACCGAAATCACCTGCTCTTCCATCTCTGCATAAGTCTGTATATTAAAAGAAGTTCCCAAAACGGTGGTCTGCAAACGGCCTGCCTGCACGATGAACGCCCGGCTACTATCCTTCGCGACTTCGAAAAAGGCTTCTCCAACAAGGAGTTCGACCTCCCGCGTGGATTGTCCGTAGGCATTTTCGTCGACACGCAGACTCGTCCGTGCATTTAGCGTCACCTCCGATCCGTCGGGAAGACTGACCACTTTACGTTCGCCTACCCCCGTGGTGAAAATACGGTAAGCCGGCATGGACACCATTTCCTGCTGCTGCATCTCCTGCTGCATACTCCAATAGAAAAAACCAAGCGAGGCAAGTAAAAGCGCAGCAGCGCCCATCCATGGCCGGAAATCGATAAGTCGTTTCTGTTTGATGTCGACGAGCTCCTCTTCTTCTCCAATCGCATCTTGTATGTTCTGCCAGGAACGGTTGCGTCGCATATCCTTGTCCACCGGCTCAAAATGCCTTCGGCCGTCTATGCTGTTGTACCAAGAGTCGAAGAGGTCTTTCTCACGTTTGCCTGCCTCTCTCTGTCGGTACCGATCGGTTAAAAACCGGAATACTTTTCTTTTCACTTGTTGTTCGTCGTTTTATGGTATGTCGGAAAAAAGCGAAAAAAGTACTTTGATTAATCGTTAATGTTTTATTAAGTTATTGTTAATGATTGTTTCTCTCCACTTTTGACCGCAAAAATGGGGCAAACCGAGCCTACGGCGAGCTCACCATAGGTAAATCCGGATGCGACCTTTTGTGTTAATTGGGGATATTACAATTGCGTTAAATAAACGCGGCCAATAATGGATTAGCGGTTATGCGGATTAAAAAGACAAGTCGTGATTTTTTTGCTTCGTTTTTTCATCTAGGAAAAAATGAAGAAGAACAACACCATCGTGGCGCTGTAACGATCTATACCCCGAGATAACAAAGCATATTTCAGGCGCTTGCTGCCTTCACTGATATTGTTTTTTACGGTCTGTTCGGACAGCCCTAAACGTATCGCTATATCCCGGATGCTGAATTCATCCCATTTGAGCAAAAGGGACTGCTTCATGTTAGCTGGCATGCGGTCCAGCTCTTGTGCCAGCAGTTGTTCCAGCGCGTGATAGGTCTCCAGTTCTTCGGAGTTTTGCTGTGCAAAATTATGAAGATCCTCTGCCCAGAAATCAAGCAACTGTGGTTTGATCTTGGTGGAATTGAAGAAATCCACGATCTTATATTTCAACATGCCATAAAGATACGCGGGTAGGTGCATTTGAGAATCCAGCCGGTCCCGCTTTTCCCAAAACTGTATAAAAAGTTCCTGCACGATATCCTCCGCTTGCTGTGCGTCGCGGGTGCGGAGCAAAGCATGACCATAAAGCCCATCCCAGAAATGATGATAAAGCTTTCCAAAGACATCTTTATCATCTCTTTCCCGAATAGCTATTAGCCAATCTTCATATAACAGGTTTTCTTGGGTCATGCGTTATTTGATGTATTCAAAGATACCGTCCCAATATTAAATGAATATTAACTTTGTAAGTTCTTAGAAATTCGTGAAGTAGGTATTTTTTGTTAATTTGCAGAAAAAAAATCAATAGATGAAGCCCAAAACGGTCATATTCGGTATTATCACAGCCTTGGTGCTGGTCATTCTTTTTAATAACAAAGAAGAAGCAAGTTTTTGGTTATTTGGCGAAATACGCACCTCAAAATTATTCATTTTGGGTGTGTTTTTTATTTTGGGGGTTATTACGGGTGGTATCATGTTTCGACGCAAAAAGAGCCATCCAAAAGAATACAGTATTAATAATACAACAGCCGCTAATAGTGCAGATGCGGATAACCCTGCCCCCCATTCCAATTTATCAGAAGAAGACCGGAAGTTCTTGGATCGAGATTAACTTCATAGAGCCTTTCCGTACTTTTATTTTAAGAGCCCTTTACAGATTCTACTAATCAAGGTTGGTCCTTCATAGATAAAACCGGTATAGACCTGAATCAAGCTCGCTCCTGCTTCGATTTTTTCGATAGCATCTTCCGCCGAGTGAATACCTCCTACGCCGATAATCGGGAATGAACGGTTGGAACGTTCCGCTAAATATCGGATAACCTCCGTAGAACGTTTTGCAAGTGGTTTTCCGCTTACCCCTCCTCCCTCCTTTATCAAGACAGGGTCGCTATGTAACCCTTCTCTGGAAATCGTTGTATTCGTCGCAATCACACCGGCGATTTTTGTTTCCGTCACGATTTCCACAATATCATCTAATTGAGAATCTGTTAAATCCGGTGCTATTTTGAGTAAAATCGGGCGTTGAATATATTTGGTATAATTCAGATCTTGTAAGGTATTCAAGATATTCTTTAAAGGCTCCTTCTCCTGCAAATCACGTAGACCGGGTGTATTGGGTGAGCTCACATTGACTACAAAATAATCTACATATTCAAAAAGAGCATTGAAACAGTATGTATAATCGTTCACGGCCTCTTCATTAGGCGTCGTCTTATTCTTGCCGATATTTCCCCCGATAATCAACTTATCCCGGTCTTTCAATTGCCTCAAACGTCCTGCAGCCACATCAGCCCCCTGATTGTTAAAACCCATCCGATTTATCAAAGCTTCATCTTCCACCAGGCGAAACATCCGTGGCTTATCGTTTCCGGGCTGTGGACGAGGTGTCACCGTACCGATTTCGATAAAACCAAAGCCCAAACCTGCCATCTCCTCGATATACTCCGCATTCTTATCAAACCCCGCAGCGAGCCCTACTGGATTTTTGAATTTCAATCCGAACACTTTACGCTCCAAACGAGGGTTATTCACCGCATAGAGCGATTTAAGCACTGATTTTGCACCCCAAATTTTCGTAAACGAGCGCAACCCTCCCGTAACCCTGTGGTGTGCAGTTTCGGGATCCATCGTGAAGAATAAGGGCTTAACAATTTTATACATATGTGCAAAGGTAGCCAAAGAAGCAGAAATATTCATTACTTTTGCAGCAAATGATATCAATTAATAATTTAACATTCGAGATTGGCTCGCGTGCTTTGTATGACGAGGCCAATTGGCATATAAAACCTGGCGATAAGGCCGGATTAATTGGGGCAAATGGCG
This sequence comes from Sphingobacterium arenae, assembly GCF_014692505.1. Classification (GTDB taxonomy): domain Bacteria; phylum Bacteroidota; class Bacteroidia; order Sphingobacteriales; family Sphingobacteriaceae; genus Sphingobacterium; species Sphingobacterium arenae. Next base: position 236,141 of record NZ_JACNYK010000004.1, read on the forward strand.
CCGGAAAATCCACTTTGCTAAAATTAATCGTAGGCGATTATGCCCCCACTTCGGGTACGATTTCCATGGCAAAAGATTTGAAAATCGGTTACCTAAATCAAGATTTACTATCTTACCATTCTGAAAAAAGCATCTTATATGTCGCTATGGAAGCTTTTGAACGACAGAATCAACTGCATGCTGAAATCGAGGTATTGCTCAAAAAGCTGGAAACAGATTATTCCGATGAGGTTTTGAATAAATTGAGCGATAAGCAGATGGAATTTGAGGCCCTCGATGGCTATAACATTGAGTTTCGAGCACACGAAATTTTAGCCGGATTGGGGTTTTCCGAAGAAGAGCAACAACGGCCTCTAGCAACATTTTCAGGCGGCTGGCGTATGCGTGTTATGCTTGCCCGGATACTTCTACAGGCACCGGATATTCTGCTATTGGATGAGCCGACCAACCACTTGGACTTACCTTCTATTAAATGGTTGGAAAATTACCTACAGGCATTTGAAGGTGCTATCGTCATCGTTTCCCATGACCGTTATTTTCTCGATCGGATTATCAATAAAACGGTCGAATCCCGTAGAAGTAAGCTTACCGTTTACGCAGGCAATTATTCTTTTTATCTGGAAGAGAAATCCTTGCGGGAGGAAATACAGGGCAATCAATTCAAGAATCAGCAAGCCAAAATCAAGCAAGAAGAACGGCTGATAGAACGTTTCCGAGCCAAAGCGAGCAAAGCTAAAATGGTACAATCTCGCATCAAAGCCCTCGATCGCATGGAAAAAGTGGATGCGGTGGATGATGATAATCCCGAGGTGAATTTCAGCTTTAAATTCTCCAAACCTTCTGGTCGCCATGTTGTTACGGTGGAAAATATTTCTAAATCATATCCTAATCTGGAAATTCTACGTGATACAAGCGCCATTATCGAAAAAGGAGATAAAATAGCGCTCATCGGCGCAAACGGTAAAGGTAAATCGACGTTACTTCGCATCGTGGCTGATGCTGATAACGATTACGAGGGTAAAAGTATCAAAGGGCATAATGTCTCGCAGACCTTCTTTGCCCAGCATCAATTGGAAGCGTTACATCTTGAAAACACGATTATACAGGAGCTGGTAAATTTCGCCCCCAAACATACCGAAACAGAATTACGTTCTATCTTAGGATGTTTCTTGTTTACAGGCGACGACGTATTTAAAAAGATTAAAGTCCTTTCCGGCGGAGAGAAGTCAAGGGTGGCATTGGCAAAGGCATTGACTGCAGACGCCAACTTCCTCGTGCTTGATGAACCTACCAACCACCTGGATATGGCTTCCGTGAATATCCTTATCCAAGCTTTACAACAATATGAAGGAACGTTTATCGTTGTTTCGCACGACCGTTACTTCCTAGATCACGTCGCTAATAAAATTTGGTTTATCGAAGATAAAGAAATTAAAGAATATCCAGGAACCTACCAAGAATATGAAGAATGGAGTGCAAAACGTGTGGTGAAGAAGGACACGTCGGGTGATAAAAAAGTAGCAAAGGAGAAAGAGCAACCTAAAAAGGAAAAAGCACCGCCATCGGAGGACAAAAACAAGCTCATTCAGCTTAAAAATAAAGAGTTGGCAGGCTTCGAGCAACAAATAGAGGAAAGCGAAAAATCGGTAAAGAGACTTGAAGTTAATTTGGCAAAAGAAGAAATTTATTCCGATGCGCAGAAACTTCAAGAAGCCACCCGAACATATAATTCGGCTAAAGCATCCTTACAACAGCTTCAACAAAACTGGGAAAAGCTCGCCGAAGAGATCATGGAATTGGAAGGGTAAATTTGTTCTTTTTCTCCGCGAAAAAGAACCAAAAAGCTCGCCGCGTCGAATGTTTTACATTTGGGGAACTACTAAGAATGAGTTTGTACAGCTGTAAAACATTCGGATGCGGCATTTTAAATGTTAAGGGAGGGGTAGTGATATAATAAAGTCAGCATTAACTTAGATGATAACGTTGGTTTTGAAATTCCATCGAAGTGTAATAGCTATATTTTTCCATATTTAACGGATAATCCCAGCAACCCATGCGGTGGTACAGCTTGCCACCAAATCCTTTCTTGAATCGATAAAGTCCGTACATCGGATGAGACGGATCCGGGTTAGGAGCCGTTCCAAAAAAATCATATTCCGTACAACCTCGCTCTTTGGCCATTTCCATTGCGCGCCATTGTAACGCGTAGGTAGCCATATAATTTCTATTTTCGGATGCCGAAGCCCCGTACAGATACGTCCCCCGTTTAGCCGAGATCACCAAAAACATGGCCGCTAACGGTTTATCTTCTACTTCCGCAACAAGTAGATATACGTCGGCAGGTGAAGAGGTATCGTTTGCTCTGGCCGTAAGTACGATTCGAAAATAATGGATGTCATGCAAAAAAAAATTATTCCGGGTGGCTGTCTGCCGATATAAATCATACCATATTTCCAAGCTCTCAATTCCCAACGAACGTACCTCTACCCCCTTTTTCTTAGACAGATTGATATTATAGCGCGTTTTCGGTTTCATCCCTCCCAAAAGCTTATCCCTATCTTTCCGCAGATCCATAAACATCGTATTGGAAGGAAGAATATCGGTATTGGCTTTTCGCAGTCGCCAATGGTTTGTGCTGTAATTGAGTCGGATCTCCTGTATATTTTTCTCGGGTACACCCAGCCAGTTGCCGTGCAGATCATAGCAACTTTCGTCTTTTGCCCACAGGGATTGCCAAGGCAAATCATACCGGATCATGATGCATTTCGGAGGCAGAAACGTGCGTAAACTTTCCGATAACTGTTCCAAAAAATAACCCTGATTTTCTTCCGATGGCTCTACTTCGGGGCCATAAGGCACATAAGCAATACTATGCTCTTTATCAATCGGTTGGATAACGATCAATAAATCTCCGATGAAGTATGCATCACTTGGACTATCGGTGTATAAATCAGACTGCTTCGTCCTGAAATTGAATGCTTTGGTATGCAGCCCCTGTAATTTTTTAACTTCTGACCAATAAGCCGTTTGTTGGATAATAGAGGTTTTATAAACCTGCTTGATTTCCTTATCTTCTAGTTCTGCGATCATATAAAAATTATAGTCATGATTTCAAAATCCAAAAGCTGCGAACTTAGCCAAAATGTTTGAATTAACGAGCTGCATTTGTCATTACTGTGTTAGATATCGAAAAATATCATCGAAAAAGCATTTTGTCAGGAATAAGCATTTCGGTTAGGTCTCGGGAGGAGATACCAACCTGCAGCACCTCGCCCATATAATCGTCAAAGTATTGGATCAAAAAACGATGGTAACCTTTCTTTAACGCAATTTTTCCATCTCGTCTTCGTTCATTATGCGATCCGTCATTATCGACCACAAGCTGATCAGCCACCCAAAGTTGCGAACCGTCATCAGAATAGGTATAGAAGTTATAGACACCATCCCTTGGAATTTTAATATAACCGCTAAATTCAAAGGCAAACGAATCCCGTGCTGTAGCGATATCAATCGTAATATTGTCGGTTTTACCGGATTTTATTAGTCTGGTATTAGCCGATATATCGGCGATCTTTTCCAATCGTCCACCTTCAAAATAGCGATAAGCGACACCCTGTTCGAAATTTTCGTCATGCACTGCATCCCAGTAGGTCATTTGCTGCTCTTCTAATTCCGAAATTCCAGAAGGATAGTAATATTTAAATTCGACCTGGGTCGGCGTACGGATCCAAGTATCGAAAGCCCGTTTGCCTTCATAAAGCAGGATGATACGTGCACCACGTTCCAAAGAACCGTAGGCATCTGCGCCGGTAGTACGACCATAGGCCAAAGCCACATCCATGTATTTACCAATGGCGTCGTTGCTATGGTTATGTCCCGCAAATACACCCATTACATCCTGCTTCGCTAAAAAGTTCACAAACATGCCGCTGTTCAGCCCGCCAGGGCCGTCCCCACCACTCGCATTCCCTAATCGCCATTTTTCATCCTTGTGAACTTGACCATATTCCGGTAGCGGAATATGTAAAAATGCTAGTGCCGGAACCGGATTTCCTTCATTCAGGGAAGTATAATAGTCACTTATTTCTCGATACCACTTAATCTGGTCAAACTGAATCCAGTTGTAATGGCCATGCAACGGGTTAGCGGGTTTGTTGTGGGTATCCAATGCATACAACAGGGCTTTCACTTCTTTATCTTCTGTCGAATAAAGTGGCAAAACATAATTGCCGGCACCACTAATAGCAGGTCCCTTTTCACCTATGAAGTAAGGTTTACCCTTCAAAAAATCAAAATTGTCCGACCTACTCATCCCGACCTCATCGTCGTGGTTACCCAAGGTGACCGCCCAGGGTATACGATAGTCTTCAAAGATGCGAGCGATGGCATCCCAAGCTTCCGAAGCGGGTCTGGAAGCTGGAAGGTCACCCGTTAACATCGCGAAATCAGGCTTTTCTCGATCTAAAACAGCGCGGATGGTAGCAGTAGTTTGTTTGGTACCCGCAGAACGTTCATCCCAATGCAGATCGGTAAATTGCGTAATTTTAAACTGTCCATCTTTAAAAAAAAGGGAATCACGTGTTGCCGTCAGATCTTCCTTTTTAAAAAAATCAGCGAACTGGCTATCCAGCTGGATATATTCCACACCCAGGCTGCTCAGGTATGCTGCTGTTTGCCTGTAATTGTCTGGATTGGACGGACGGTAGTTGAGCACCCCGACCACTTGAATTCCATTAGCCGTAGCCCAAAGGTAGTCTTCCTTGCTTGGATTGGCAAAAAGATAATAATGCTGTGGGGAATAATCGCCTCGCTGCTGGTAAGCTTCAATCTGTTTTCTGGTACAACTTACTTTTATCTTACCGCGAAAGTAATCCGTTGCTTCTTCCGTAGGAATGATAAGTGCTTTTTCTGCCAAATCAAGATCAACGAGCTGGTCATAAATCTCGCTAAATTGCTTTTGGTGATTACCTTGGATTTTCAGGTCGATCATGACCTGTAAGCCTTCAGCTTTTGCCAAAGAAAGCATATCACTGAACTTTTCCACAACATGCCCGTTTGCCGATTTAAACGTCCGTAATTCGTTCCAATCAAGTTCATCGACCAGTTTATCGATTTCGAAAAAGCGTCTTAAATTTCGATCGTGGTGCACGATTAAGACAGAATCCCGAGTCATGCGGACATCCAACTCCACCATATAATATCCTGCTGCCGCCGCCTTTTTTACGGACGCGATACTATTCTCATCGGTGTGTTCATCAACCACACCTCCACGATGCGCAATTAATTTAATATCACCAAATTGGGCTTGGACATAGGGAGCTGCTCCCAAAATAAAGAGCAGCCATAATATATATCGTTTCATCAGTAATTCGAATTTTGGACAAGAATACCCCCGCTCTTATCAATCTCTACCTGTGGCAAGGGAAAGAAATAATTTTTTGGAGCGGAAAAATTAACACGATTCAGGTCAGTATGATAAACTGCATCCGGATTTTTCAGTATGGTGGCAATATCCACCCATCCTGTCCTGTCCCAACGAACCAAATCGAAGAAACGTCTATTCTCACCAGCAAGTTCTAATCGTCTTTCCAAAATCAGATCATCTTTATCAGCTCCATCAAGTGCTGTTGCTCCTGCACGAGCCCGCACAGCGTTAATTTCAGCATCCCCAGCACCGGCACCTGACTTCCGGATTTTTGCTTCAGCGACCAACAGATATACATCGCTGGACCGCATAATCGGGATCAATAAATCAAAGCTCAATCGCCCTTCAGGTGTAAACGTGGTGTATTTATTGAAATGAAACCCCGTCTCAGAACTAGCGGCATCATAGGGAATAACAGCATTTCCAATATTGATTTGGTCGCCCTCTGCCCACATCGTAGCCAACCGTCTTTTATCATTTCCAAAAGCATCAAAGAGGCTCTTCATCGGATGAAAGAAATTCCATCCACCTTGTGTACGCGGACTGAAATAATAAATTGTTGATGTATTCCGCCACGCTTGTGAAGAGGTGACATATAACAACATTTCTGGGAGTGCGGTAGTCTTCTGGCGAAAATTATCTTGAAAATTATCCGATAGTTTATACGTACTGTTTGTCGTAATTTTTTCACCCACCGTAATGGCCAGATCAAGTTTATCCTCTTTTTGAGGGTAGCTCGACCAATGCATGTACAATTGCGTCAAATATGCCCAGGCCGTGCCCTTATTGATGCGTCCAGCTGTGGATGTAACCGGCAAGAGTTTCTCCGCAGCCTGAAGATCGTTCTCGATAGACTGCAAAACCTCCTCTATCGTCGCTTTCGGTTTATTATAGTTGGCCGTAGCTGCATCTTCCTGCGTGATCAGCGGAAATTCACCATAAGGCAAATAGAGCCACCAGTTCGCGAAAGCCCGAAAGAAATAGGCCTCACCAACACTTCTATCCTTAATCTCCTGCGAAATATCGTCCAATTCCGGTACATGTGTAAGGATAATATTGGATCGCGAAACCATTTCGTATTTCCAAGTCCAGCCGGCACTTAACTGTGGGTTTGATGCATCAAAAGTAAAGGTTTCTATCGCTTCATCTTCCGAATGGTCTCCGGCGCGGTACACATCGTCCGATGCGATATCCCACGTATAGTCACCATGGGCCACGAAATCTTCGGCAATCAAAATACCATAAAGACCTGTGACTGCGTCGACAACAGACTGTTCATTTTTGAAATAGTTCTCTTCGGTATACTGTCCTTTTACCTCAACATCCAAAAGATCATCACAGGATGAAACACCAAGCGTTACACTTAATAGGATGAGAATTAAAATATTTTTATGTTTCATTCGAATAAATTTAAAAATCAAATCTAAAGCCTAAATTCATTTTTCTACTGAATGGGAAATTGGCATAATCTACCCCACGCTGCAAATTTCCGTCAGAGTAACCAATTTCCGGATTATACCCCTTGTACGGTGTGATGACCAACAGATTTTCGCCCATCACATATACACTCATATCACGGATAAAACTGCTTTCCGACACCGGTATCTTATACGATAAGGTAAGCGTTTTCAACTTCACAAAATTTCCGTTTTCAATAAATAGATCAGACGTGCGGTGATTTAGGTTGGCACGTTGGGTACTCATCCGCGGGATGGCGTTGCTCGTTCCTTCTCCATGCCAACGATCTAATGCTTCGGCATACATGTTATAAGAATAAGTTGGATCAAGCCCCTGCATCCGGTCGGCATTGTAAAGCTGTCCTCCAAAATTACCCGTTAGATTTGCGTGCAGGGCAAACCCTTTATAACCAAGTCCAAGCTGTAATCCAAGAATAGCATCGGGATTTGGATCTCCTAGATATCCTCTATCTTGTTCGTCGATCTGTCCGTCGCCGTTCATGTCCACAAATCGCACGTCACCCGGTCTTATATCCCCCTTGCGTCCGTCATTCGTTATATTGGGATCATTATCGATTTCCGTTTGATTTTGATAAAGTCCATCCGTTTGCCAACCAAAGAACGAGGCAAGTGGCATATTCTCATACGTACGGGATATCTCCTGTGATTGACGTCCATAAAATACGGATCCCATGTAATTATTATTTCCGTATAACCGAGTTACCTTATTTTTCAGGAGTGTTACATTTAAACCCACGTTGTAGTCAAAACCACTGGCTGTCTGCTTCCGGTGTCCGAGTTCAATTTCCCATCCATGGTTACGCATTTCGCCGATATTAGAATCTGGTATAGTAGCCCGTCCAACAGTTCCCATAACAACTGCCGGGATAAGCATATCGGTCGTTTTTTTGTCAAACCAAGTGACATTCGCAGTCAAACTTCCATGGAACAAAACAGCATCTATTCCCACATTGGTCATGGCTGTTTTTTCCCAAGTGATAAACGGATTCGCTAAGCTCGTAATCCGAGCCCCCCCTACCTGATCGGAACCAAAAGTATATTTGTTACCATAATCAATATTTCTTTTCATGATCGTCATGTATTGCAAATCCGCTACTTCCTGATTACCTAGCATACCCCATCCACCTTTAATCTTCAGGTCGTCCAGAAAAGAAATATCGCTCATAAAATCTTCTTCCGAAAGACGCCATCCTGCGGATATACCCGGGAAATATCCCCATCGGTTTCCGGCAATAAACTTCGAAGAACCATCACTACGCATGGTCATCGTCAAAAGATATTTGTTGGCAAAGCTATAATTGACACGGGCAAAAGCGGAAGCCAATTTTTGGGGAACATCATAATTGCCAATAATGGTATTCATAGTCGCACCGTTATCGAATACAATCTGATCTAGGCTTTCATCAGCAAAGGCAATCTTTTTTACCGTTTGGAAACTTCCGTTTTTCGATTGCATGGAAACACCAGCAACTGCATTCAAGTGGTGGCTACCGAAAGTACGCTGAAAGTCGAGGTAGGTTTCTCCCAAAATCGTATAGCTTTTCTGATCTGTAATCCCCAGTTCCGCGTCGTTCCGTCTCCGCATTTGCTGGGTCACGCTTGGAAAGAAATCTCTAGCCTGATATATATTACCTTCAAACCCAACGTTACCTTTCAACTTTAAACCATCTATAATCTGATACTCCAATGCTAGGGAAGCAAGCATGTTGTGATTATGCTTGTTGCGATCTTCTGTTGACAGCTCGTATACCGGGTTATTGATATCTCCCAATTCATTGTTTGCAGAAGCGCTTCCCCATTCTCCGCTGTCGTCCATTACCGGGACAGCCGGGTTGAAACGAAGAGCTTGCCATAATACCCCACTATATACCGATTGTGTTGATGGGCTATACCAATTTCTGTAGTTGTACTGAAAGTTTTGCACCAATTTAAGTCTATCGGAAATAACATGGTTGGAGTTAACTCGCGCAGAAATTCGCTGAAATTTAGAACTCAACATGATACCCTTTTCGTTGTAATAACCTAAACTTGTCAGGTAAGATGATTTTTCCCCACCGCTGCGGATGCTCAGATCGAAATTTTCCAAACGACCTGCTTGAAAAAGTTCATCTTGCCAATCGGTACGATTTACCGTATAATACGGATCGTTCCAAAAAGCATTTTCTGCGATGCCGTCATTACCATATCGTTCCTTTTTAAGCATGACCAGATCATCCGCACCCAATAGATCTAATTTGTTGTTTACATTTGTAATACCGGAATACACATTAACATTGTATTGAGCCGGTTGTCCTAGCTTACCACGTTTTGTAGTTACCAAAATAACACCGTTGGCCGCCCGTGTACCATAAATCGCGGCAGAGGAAGCATCTTTTAGCACCTCAATTTGCTCAATATCGTTTGGATTTATGTCCGATAATTTGCCCGAAGGAACACCATCAATGACAATTAAGGGATTGGACGAATTTATACTACCCGTTCCGCGAATTTGTATACTCGGTTCTTCCGCTGGAGATCCACCCCCCGCAACAATCTCCAATCCCGAAGCCAACCCTTGCAGCGCGTTAGATAACTGCCCTATTGGCGCGGTATTCAACTGCTCTGCTTTGACACTCGCAACAGAACCTGTAAGATCGCTTCTGCGTTGTGTACCATACCCCACTACAACAACTTCGTCCATCTCCGTGATGACAGGTTTCATTTCCACAACAAGACTATTCCTGGAATCTACACGAACTTCATTTCGCTGATAACCTACAGAGGAAAAAACAAGCACCGTAGGATCTTTCGAAACGGGTAGTTGGAAACGCCCAGATTCATCTGTAATTGTACTGTTGCTCGTTCCTATTTCCGTAACGGACACATTCGGCAACACTAATCCACTGATATCCTTCACAAGACCTCTAACAGTCTGCTGTTGTACTTCGGAAGACATATCCCTTTCAGCAACAGCACTCGGACCCTTTTTACGTCCCGTGAGGATCACATTTTTATCGACCACGTTGTAGTCTATATTATAAATTGGAAGAATTTTGGAGAGAGCCGTTCGAAGAGATAATCCGTCCATATCGACAGTCAATTTTAAATCCGACGGTACAAGCGCCGTATCATAAAAAATATGGTAACCGGTTTGTTTCTGGATTTCTTGTAAAACCTCGGCCATCTTCACATTTTTCCTTTTAATGGTAATGGTTTGGCCGAAAGTCATCGCGCCAACCTGTAGTGTACTCGCACACATTAACACAAGTGCTAGTTTCATGATTAAGAACCTGTTAATTTGAGGAAATGGAACACCTCTACGTATCGAAACATTATTTTTTTTATACATTTGTCCTTTCGGTTGTTTATATACTTTTTACAATCGTTATTCACTATTTATTACTCTTATCGGGAGCGTTCGCACCGCTCCTGATAATTGTCTCTATTATTATTCTAAAAATATGTACATTATCCAGTAACCATAATCCTCCTTCCTTTTATTTCAAATTTCACGCTGTTCGTCATTTCGATTAAGTCTAATAGCTTTTCAATTTTTTCATAACGGGATATGGATCCCGTAAAGTGAAGAGATTTTCTCTCTTTTTCATATTCAAAAGAGACATCGTACCACCTCGATAGGCAATCTAAAACCTCTTCCAGTGTAGCATTATCAAATGCAAAAGCACCATCTTTCCAAGCTATTGTATAGTAAGTATTTACCTTTTCTACATCTACTTTTCCTGAATATGTGCTAAATATAGCTTGTTGATTAGGCGAAAGGTCTTCTCTTCGGCCATTTGGGAAGCGTAACTGTACAGCGCCTTCCACCAAGGTCGTCTTAATCTTACTTGCGTAGCTATTCAAATTAAATTGTGTACCAAGCACTTCAAGTTCCTGTTCCCCTGTCTGTACAATAAATGGCAGTTTTCGGGTTCCATCTGATTTTTTGACCACATGGAAATAAGCCTCTCCTGTCAGTTCAACTTTTCGGCTTTCCTTTCCGAAATTGATTGGATACCGCAGGCTGCTCGATGCATTTAACCAGACCTGGCTTCCATCCGGTAAGTTCAATTTATACTCTCCACCTTTAGGTACGATAATCGTATTGTAAAAATCATTACGAAGACTATTTCTGTCAGCTAGCACATAAGAGATCTCTCCCTTATTATTTTTAACAAGCGCATATCCATCCATCGTCAAAGATTCGTTATTTGCCAGCGCCTCTAGATCGATCTCTTTGCCATTCTCCAGAACAATTTTTGCTTTGCTCTTTCCAGGAACAATGGCCGACCATTCTTGTGAAGCCGAATTCGGTTCATTTGGAGTCCCCTTTAGCCAGTTTGTCTTAAAAAATAGGAAGGCGGTCCCTACCAGCACAAACAGCGCAGCTGCAACCCGAAGAAAATTTAATGTTCTAACTTTCGCTTGACGCAGTCTGTGCTCTTCCGCTAATATCTTGAACTGAACCGATTCAAAAAGCCCGTCATTTTCTTCTTTTTTTCCCCATGATAACGAATCTTTTTCGGCAAGCTCCGTTAAGACCGAGCTCAAAAGACTATCCGATTTTTCCATACGAAAGTAGTCTTTCAGTTTTTTTAGATCAGGATCAGAAATGGTACCGTCCCGATATTGCTTGACCAAGAAATAGAGTTCTTCCTTTTCCAATATTATAGTGCTCTTTACTCCTATAATTACCTTGCTTCGGAAAAAGGACTATTGACCGAGAAAAAAAATTAAAAAAACAAAGTGATATAACCGATGTAGGTGTAACCTGATCTTTTTGGAAGCTGTTATCACCTGGTTTTTAACCGTATTTTTAGAAGTCCCCATTTGATCGGAAATCTCTTCGTAGGAGTATCCTGCCAACTTATTGAGTTGAAATATTTCTTTTTGTTTGTCTGGCAATTGGTCCACCAGTTCTTCTAGTACTGATCGCAAATCATTAGCTTTCAGCTCATCTAGAGTAGATGTGCATCCCTCGTTCCAGTTATTGCGAAGCTCATCCCTATATTTTGCTTCGACAACCGATCTCCGAAAAACACGCAACAGGTATCGCTTGGTTATTACAAACAGCATCGGATAAATTGCTTCCGGACCACCTATCTTCGATCTGTTTTGGTGCAATTTAACAAAACTCTCCTGCACGGCATCCTGTGCAATGCCTTCGTCTTTACAAATCGAATAAGCAAACCGACAAAGAGTAGCTTGATAATTATCAAAAATTATCCGAAAAACTCGAGAATCACCGTTTTGAAATGCAACAAACTCTTCATCAGAAATATTTTTAGGATGTTGCGTCATATTAGAATAATCACCTTGCAAGATTAAGCAACAACTATCAACGATTTGTTAAAAACAAATGAACATTTTGTTATGACGGTACCATCTTCATTTATATGTCATAACACCGTTTTATTATATTAAATCACCATGACTTAACATGCAGTTAATATTAGTTTATTATGTTTGTTTATGGAAAATACAAAATACAATGCTCCCGTTGTGTTGACCCATATCAATGATGATTCGCACAACTTTAAACCATTACCCACTCCAACAGGAAAATATCCCTATCGCCTGCATATAAAGGATATCATCGGGACAGCGACCGATAAATTGCAAGACCGTATGTTTTTTCATATGGTGGGCGATACTGGCAGCGTCCGTCATTCTGATTTTCAGGCTACAGTTGCTCAAACATTAGCGCAACAAATTGAAGGACATCCGGACACGCAACCGGCCTTCCTTTTCCATTTAGGGGATATCGTCTATAACCATGGGGAAGCATCTGAATATCCGGCCCAGTTTCTAAAACCTTATCAAGATTATCCAGCACCAATCTTTGCTATTGCCGGTAACCACGACGGCGATATCAACCCTGGTGCATCCAGTCCATATCAAAGTCTGGACGCTTTCATGGACGTCTTCTGCGATACACATAGCAGGCCTATTACGTATGGTGCAAGTAAACGGAAAAGCATGACCCAACCCAACGTATACTGGACATTAGAGACACCCCTCGCACGCTTTATTGGTTTATATGCCAACGTCACGAAGCACGGCTGCATAACCGATGAGCAACGCGAATGGTTTATAGAAGAATTACGCGATGCCTCCATTCAACGTGATGAGCAGGCCATTATCGTATGTATACATCACGCGCCTTACTCCGCCGATACCAACCACGGATCTAGTACCGCCATGATCGATTTTCTCGAGCGTGCCTTCGCCGAAGCATCCGTGCTACCAGATGCCGTGTTCAGTGGCCATGTACATAATTACCAACGATTTCATAAAACATATCCGGATGGCAGTGTGGTACCATATATCGTAGCAGGTGCCGGTGGGTATGCGCTTCTTCATAACATTGCCACCCATGGTGACGATACCGTTGCACCTTTGCAATTCGAAGACAGTAGCGTCGAATTAGTTGCCTATTGTGAAGATCTTTATGGGTTTCTCAAAATGGGGCTCGTCCGGACGGACGAAGGATTGAAGCTAACGGGTGGCTACTACACCCTAAGCCAACCCGATGATACCAAAGCCGAATTGTACGACCGCTTTGAAATTCCGTTGCGACGGTCGATGTGTCTGGAAGTATAAGTCTATCCAAACACCTTCCCGATAACTTTACCTATAGCTGCAAAATCATCTAGGTTATTTACGGCTCTCCTTTCTATCAGATTTTCCTTTGTTTTCGAGTAAGGATAAATCAAAATATAATTATTGTGGAGCGAGTTGTTATTTAAAAACTCTGGTACCGCGTGCATTTGCGAAGTGTAGGAAAATCTGTTACGATCCGCCATCATCACAATTAAGCCCTGATCAGTTTCCAAGCCAAGTACCACCTGTTCAGCATCGTTCCAAGATGCTGTTTCGTGCATTTCCGCCTCGATTGCAGATTTCTTTAAGATGCGTTCAAGCACATCCAACATCGGCCTACTGGCATGAAATATCACGGTTGCACCCGAATTGCGTGCGATGTTCCAGATTTTTAACAGTGCATAAAAGAAACCAGGTTCGTCCTCCGCATCACGCGGAATGATCACGACATAACTCTTCACAGTAGAAATAGGCTGCACCGCGTGATATATCAGTAAATTCACATGTTCATTTGTCAGATAACCATTATAGAGGTTGTAAATAAATGAAGTTGAGAACCCCTTTTCACGTTCCAATCCGATAATTAAATCGGTAATATTTTTCTCCTTGATCACATTATTAACACCCGCTACAACTTCCTCATCATGACGGGTTATAGGTGTGATGACAACATCTGCGGCAGCCCCCATTTTTACGGCACCATCTAGAATGCGTTCCGCATTTTTAGCCGATGATTCATTTTTATCCTCATTGATAATATTTAAGGCGAATATTCCTTCTTTATTAGATTTTGTTTTAACCAACAGCCCCAGATTTACCATTTTCTCCGTCATCTGCTCGTTGTTGATCGGCAGTAAAATCCGTTCACTTTCCAAACCCTTACCAGAAACCGTGTCTTCCTTGTCCGCGTCCGCTATCTTCTGTCCAGCCGACATCGATACAAACGACGACACCGTACAAGATATTAAAATCAAGAGGATACTACCATTCAATACATGATCATTTAACAACCTGATTGGTTCGCCTGATGGCGTTTCACCAATAATAATATTGTATCCTACCATTACAGATGCCAACGTAGCCGCAGCAGAAGCCGCGCTCATACCGAAGATCAAGCGCCCTTCATTAGCCGTGAGCTTAAAGGTACGCTGTGTTAAATAGGCCGCAATATATTTCCCACCGATCGAAGCCACCAGCATGATCGCCGCGACACCAAGAGTTTCCCAGCTTCTTATAAATGCCTTAAAGTCAATCAGCATGCCAACACTGATCAGAAAAAAGGGTATAAAAATCGCATTGCCCACGAATTCCACCCGGTTCATCAACGACGAGGTATGTGGGATGAGCCTATTGAGCGCCAGACCGGCAAAAAAGGCTCCTATAATCGCCTCTATGCCCGCAATTTCAGCAAGAAGCGCTCCCAGATATATCATCACGACCACGAAGATATACTGTGAAATCTTATCTTCTACCCGTTTGAAAAACCATCTCGCAATAATAGGGAACAACATTAACACGATCGCCGAGAATAGCACCATAGCAATCCCCAGCCTGACCCAAAAAGCCGTTCCAACCTCACCCTGCGACATCCCAACAATAACAGCAAGTACTAAAAGCGAAAGTACATCGGTAATCATCGTTCCACCAACCGTAATATTCACCGATAGATTTTTTGTAATTCCCATACCACTGATCAGCGGATAGACAATAAGCGTATGCGAAGAAAATAAGCTAGCAAATAAAATAGCAGTCGGAATAGCGAAATCTAGCAAATAAAAGCCCCCCATAAATCCCAAGACAAAAGGGAATATAAAGGTGTATAACGCAAATGTTATGCTCTTCCACTTATTCCGCTTAAAATCACCCATATCGATTTCCAGACCTGCTAGAAACATAATATAAAGCAGACCCGTGGTACCGATAACGATTACACTGCTGTCGCGCTCCAAAACATGAAAACCATTAGGACCAATTACCGCACCCGCGATAATCAGACCCAAGATGTGTGGTACTTTAATTTTATTTAGCAAGAGCGGTATAAACAGGATGATCACCAATTCGATAAGAAATTTGATTAACGGGTCCTCGATCGGTAGCGTGATTGGATGAATAGCAAGTATCATAGAGGTTATTTTGGACTAGGTGTTAATTCCACGGAAAATACCGCTTCACAATTATTCTTACCCGTCAAGACCAACGTGCCTTTCATTACATTTGGCGTTATATCGTCGATCTGTACATATCGAATTATCTTTGTATTCAAATCGCTATCGTTTAAAATACGAAGTATAATTTTTTCTCCCTCATAGTTCCCCTCAAACACACGAACATATTTATCGTTGTTGACAACCTGAACATGCATTCCAGTCGAATCCGCATAAAACCGCCAACGTTCGTTTCGCTGATCGCCGATCACATAGTTTGCACAACGGGACGCACGACATACCATCCGGCTATTCCAATCGCCCTCTACACGTTCTGGCCATTTGTTATAACGATCTGTCGTCGTCGAGTCTGACTTTGCCAACACACGACTATTTAAACTATCTCTCATTTTTAACAATGCGCGATATTCATTTTCCAGTAACGCCACACGTTGCTCTCGGAGCTCTACCGCCCTTTCCCGCTGGGCAATGTCCTGATCTCCACGATTTGAGTCACAAGAAACCAACATGACCATATGTAAAAAAAGAAGAACGTAGAATCGTAAAATCATATTATTTTTTTTAACTAAACATATAAATCCACTTTCTGTTTGTCGAATGTAAAAAGATAAATCCGTAATTAGATGATACACATCAAAAAAAGCAGGCTAACGACACCTGCTTTTTCTCTCTTCAACGAAGTCGTTATTCGACAGATAAATTAAGTACCTGATAAATCCGTTTAGCGATATCCGTATTATCTAAAAAACCCTGAAAAAGATCCGCCCCGGGTCCATATGCCATTAACGGCACAGGGATGCCTGTATGATCCGTCGTGGCAAAATTACCGACAACATGACCATTATGTTTATCCGCATCTAAAAGGACCAAACCACCTGTTTCGTGATCCGACGTAACGATAACCAACGTCTCTCCGTTGATATCCGCATACTGTAAAGCCTGCCCGACCATACGATCAAAACTCAAGTATTCAGTGATGGTAAACGGCAGCGAGTTACTATGTCCCCCACCGTCGATCTTTGCTCCTTCCACCATTAAAAAGAAACCCTTATCTGCACCTTTTTCTTCCAAAAAAGACACTGCCGGTTGAAACGCATTCTCAATCAATCGATATCCCGTCTGCGTACCGTTTTGATTGTCTCTGAGTTTATCCCATTCGCGGTCAACTTGATCCTGGGCAAACACCAGCAGGCGATCACTTTGTGAGCGCATTATATGCTCAACACCACGAACCACCTCCACATTTTTTGCCCGAAGTCCCTTCATAAGGGAACTATCTGCCTCGGCAAATACCCTATGCTCTCCCCCGACCATTAACGATAATTTTGAATCCAACAATTGTTCAGCAATGCTATCGGTCATACCTCGTTCACGCACATGTGCATAAAAAGCAGACGGGGTAGCTCCTGTAATCCGGTCGTTCGATACGATCCCACTTACCATACCTTGCTGTGCTATTTGGTCTGGAATATTGCTTACCGGATGACCTGTCGTATCCACACCGATGTAGCGGTTCCGGGTCTTGACCCCGGTAGCCAAAGCACTTCCTCCAGCTGCGGAATCCGTGTGATAATTATCCGTAGATCCTGTAAAAAGATACCCCGTATAGGGCATATTTAATACGTTCAGCTGCCCTCTATTGGCCATAGCCGCGGCCCAAAGCTGCGACAGACCAGCACCATCACTGATCAGCAGTATAATATTTTTCGGGCGTTCGGCAGTTTTTTCTGTTCGACGCGGCATGTATGGTTGGTAAAAAACTTCGTTGTGATAACTGTTCTTGGTGTACGCCCGCATAAATTCCGCGGCCGCCATAGGCTGATCCGTATTGATGTAATCAACCCCTATTTTCAGCCATTCATACCATGTTGTTTTGGTATCCGGAGCCGCCCAAAACCGAATTTTTTTTCCCAATCGGTGTACGGAGTCTACCGTTGTTTTTACTTTTATAGAATCCTGATAGGTCAATCTTCCTAAACCGTTCCATTCAGAGAACCTTGGAAACGGTGCGCTAAAAAGCCCAATCCTTTCTAGCTGTGCATCCGTATACATTTTATTCAACTCCCCATCAAAAAAGAATATTTCATCATACGAACGAAACTCATCCGGTTGCGGACGGTTTCCACTAACAACAATTTTTACCGCTTTGGGATTATTTTTACTGTCAAACAGATCACGATACGGCTTGATTTTCTCTGTTAACACTTTCAATACGCCATCCCCGTCAGCTTTCGGATCGACCAGGAGCTGTAGCTGGCCGTTTTGTGGGTAAAGAAACCCATCCGAGCTATTCGCAAACGCTTCCAGGATCGGCTTTAGATACAACCGGTCAAAAGTCTTGTCAGCTGCAATCTCTTCGTATTCATGTGCCACAAACAGCTCACCGTCCTTTAAAAACAAATCCACTTCAATAGATCCGAAGCCCAGTCCATACGCCATGGCAAAAGGATGGTTTCGGGTATAATCATTATGCGAATGTAAGTTGTGCAGATATGCCGCTGGCTTAACCTGAGCGAAAGCCGGAGCGGCAATCCAAATCGCTGCTCCAACCATTATCGAGACAAAAATTCTCTTCATATTAAAATCGTATTCATTTTATTTATTATCTTACTTTTTTCCACACACGCGCTAGCTATGGCTGAAACCAAACCTTCACATTATGATTCGGCATCTTTCCGTCCATATGCTGTTCCACCCATTTGATTAAGCTCGGATTATTCTGTTCGTTATCCGAATAGACGTACCGTACCGGAATCGGTGCTAATACCGAGGGACCTGGTTTGATTTCAGGAATCCCCGTACGCCGCCACGATGCCCAACCCTCAAAGCCGTTCAAAAAACTGTCTATAAAATACTGTTCAGCAATCATGGTCAGTCCTTTTTCCGGTTGATACTGGTTCGTCTCTAGTGCCCAATACGCCTCTCTTTGGCTATCACTAATATACGGATTCTGTGATTGTGATTGACTTCCCACCTGTCTCCATTTATCAAACGACGCATCAACCGCATTTTGGTAAACCTCCTCCACCTGCCCGGTCACCCCCATATTTCGTTGGATCGCTTCAGCTTTTAACAGTAGCAGTTCGCTATAAGTCATTAGAAAAGCCCGGTCACCTCTTCTGATGCGGCGACCCACTACGGAAAAGTCGCCATCATCATATTTCGTTCTTTCGTAAAGCGCATCCTGTTCCGCTGAACTCAATCCTGCGGTCTGCCCACGGTATTCCAACCCCTTGTTAGGATTGCTGGCATTTGCCAAAAACGAATTTCGGGTCGGAGCGGCATAGACAGGCAATCGCGGATCCGAACCGCTCTTCAATAATCCGACCATCACATCACTTATCCGGGCATTGTCCGAAAAATCGACTCCACTGCCATCGGAGGAAGGATTTTGAATAAACCAAGCGTAATAGTCACTCGAATTGTTGTATACCAACGTAGCACCATCATCCACGCTCGAAAATACCGGATAACGATCCGGGTTATTGAATATTTCGGCCACTTGCTGCGAAACATCTTTTTTGGCCGACTGTCTCATCAATATCCGAATCATTAATGTATTTGCAAATTTTCGCCATTTCTGTAGATCGCCGTTGTACAGAATATCACGGCTAACGGAAACTCCTGCGGGGAGTTCAGCTAGAAGCGTATTCGCGGCTTCCAAATCTTCCAACATCCGTTGATAAACCTCTTCCTGCGCTTGAAACTTCGGGAATTCCAGTCCGTCCACATTTCCCATTCCTGCCTCATCGTAAGGAATATCCCCAAATGCGTCTGTAACCAAGGAAAGGATATACACCTTATTGATATGTGCGAGTGCAAGGTATTCCGGTTGGTTGTTCTGCTCTGCCAGCAGTTTCATCTGATTGACGTCCTTGATCAAACGTACCGCGCCGTTCCATTCCTCTCGCCAATTAGCACCCGTGAGGTTAAAACGACCGTCACTTTCACTTGTACCACCCGGATACGCCAGATGCTGTACATACTGTCCAGCTCTACGACCACTTCCCACCATCGTATTCACTCCACCGCTGATGACGGGCGGAAGCAACATTTCCACCGGCACAACAGCCGGATTATTGGGATCGATATTCATTTTCTCAAAATCGTTGCAGGACTGAAAAGCCAATACCGCAACAGCTATATACGCTAAATATTGTTTCATCTGTATTATCATTTTTTTATACACTACACTCCGTTAAAAAGCCACATTCACGGACATTCCGAAATTCCGCATGGACGGCAACGACATCGCTTCTACCCCTACAAATTGGCCATCGTACGCCGATACCTCCGGGTCAATATGCGGTACATCTGACCATAGCATTAAGTTTCTGCCGATAAAGGATATAGAAGCCCCCTTTATCGCTGTTCGCTGCAACATGCGCTGTGGTAACCGATAACTGACCTTCAATTCCCTTAATTTAAGGTACGACGCATCAAAAGTCGCGATACGGTCGTTGTTATAATATTCTCGCCAATAATCGCGTACCGGAATACCTACATTATTGGGCTGTCCGGTATCGATGTCTATTCCCTCCCCGATAATCGTTCCTGCACCATTTTCATCCCGAAACGGTAACGACTCGGGAAGACTTCCTGCACGGACGCCCTCAATATACGTCCGGGAATGAACTACACCACCTTTTTGACCAGCAAACAAGAAACTGAGGTTCCAGTTTTTATATCGAAAGTCATTGGCTATGCTGCCGATCCATTTCGGATTGACGTTGCCTAGATAACCCCAATCACCATTCTCTTCCTGTGGGAGACCATTACGGTGTGTCAGTTGGCCATTATCATCATAAATCAAGTAATCTCCGTAAAGCGACCCAGAAGAACCATCACCTTTCGTATTTTCCGTACGGAGTTCCAGCGATGCCCATCGTTCCAGTTGGCGTATGCGGGAGATACCCCTATCTTCGGCAAGCGAAACCACCCGATTTCTATTGAAAGAATAATTTACAAAGACATTCCATGAAAAATTATCATTTCGTATCGGTGTACCACTCAACATGATTTCCATTCCATGATTCGTCATCTCGCCCACGTTCATCAGCTTCGTATCGTAACCTGCCGACGGGTTTAGTGTTACCGGAATAATCAAATCCGTTGTTCTACTATTATAGTAGGTCAGATCCAGTCCGAGACGGTTATTAAATAATCGAGAATCAAATCCGAATTCGTAAGAGACCACTTTCTCCGGACGAATGTTTTCGTTCGGATAGTTGTTATTATGGATGGCTACCGTCTCTCCTCCCCAACCTTGTGTCACCAAGAAATTAGGTAACGTACGATATGGTTCTAGATCCCTTCTTACTGAAGACGCAGCACCTCGCAATTTCAACATATTGAATTTTTCGCTCGTCCAGCCGAACAAATCAGACGCAATGATGCTCAACGAAGCTGACGGATAAAAGTATGAATTATTGGCCTTGGGTAAAGCGCTCGACCAGTCGTTACGTCCGGTTAAATCGAGATAAACCATTTCCCTGAATCCTATTTGAGCCGTTCCGTAGATCGAGTTGATCTGCTTCTCCTGGTACGTATTCCCGGCCAGTAGAGGTTCACCATTATTGGTAAGGTTATATACATTCGGTATGGCCAAACGAGGAGCAATAGCTCCTAAACGCTTCGAAACCTGTGACATCAAGTTGCCCCCGAGCGATGCATCGAAAGAAAAATCCGAGTTAAGCCTTGGACTGTAGCTTAGTAGCATATCATGATTGGTTTCTATAAAATAGACGTCATCCTCCTGATAGTATCCGTTTTTATACTGACTAGACGAGTGGGCATGTCGCATGGTCCGTTTATCATTATAAAAATCGCGGCCCGACCGTAACATGAACTTCAAATCAGGACGAATGTCATATGTCGCTTTCACATTACCATATACACGATCTCTGTTGTTACCGTTTAAGTTTTCGTAAGCAACGAAATAGGGATTATTCCAGATGGTACCATTCATGTTAAAAATAGGAGAATGTTGTTCTGTCTGATTACTTTCCGGCCTCCAGTAATCCCGTAACGAACGAACGTCCAAGTTGCGGGGCATATATAGAAACATCCGCATAATCGATTCGTCATTCTTTGCGCCATAGCTTGCCCTGTTGTCGCTTCCACTATTCACCCAGTTCATCGCCACATCCAATCGCAAATTCGGAATAATCTGATATCCCGCATTCACGCCCAGCGAATTTCGGCTCAAATCCGTATTCGGCACCATGCCCGATTGAGACAGATTGGAGTACGAAAATCGATAATTTAGCTTATCATTACTATTGGATATAGAAAGACTGTTTGTAAAGGTCTTGCTGGTCTCCAGAAAATCTTTCAACTGGTTGCGATGCGCCACAAAAGGCGTTGCGATACGTTCGCCGGTTTGTGGGTCAATCGGCGAATCCCATTGTTTGATCAGCTGTCCATTCAAAGCAGGTCCCCAATTTTCCATGACGTTATCAAACTTATTTGCTTCCGTCCCCATACCATCTACGTATTCATAAACACCATAACGCCCTTGTCCGTATGCGTATTGGTAATCCGGAAGCTTCAATGGTGTCCCAAAATCGACATGCGAATTAAAATTTATTCCCACCCCTTTGACACCCTTGCCAGACTTGGTGGTAATTAATACAACCCCATTAGACGCGCGAGATCCGTACAAAGCAGCTGCATTAGGCCCTTTCAGTACCGAAATACTTTCAATATCATTCGGATCGATTTCACCCGCAGCATTTCCGTAATCCACTTCACCCTCCCCTCCCGTAAAATTTGGATTATTGAAGTCTTGTCGTCCGGTAAACGCGCGGGTAGATTGTTCGTTGTTGTTACTGATTGGGATGCCATCTACCACAAACAGCGGCGAATTATTATAGTTATAACCACTCACGAAATTCTGCCCCCTGATCTGTATGTTTGACGAAGCACCGATACCACCTGACGAGTTTGTGATCTGCACCCCCGCCACGCGACCGCTCAACGTATTCACTAGATTGGTCTCGTGCGCCTCCTGTATCATATCGCCATCGACCTGCTGTACAGAAAAGCCCACAGATTTAGAAGCACGGGTAATCCCTAGTGCCGTTACCACCACCTCCTCTAGCTCCGACGACTGCGCTGCCAACCGAACCAACAACGAATTCTTATCCTCTGCGCTGACCAGGAAATCTGCCTCCTCATGATTTTTATAACCAACAAGCGAAAAAATAATCCTATATCGTTTACCCACCTGTAAATTATTCAGAACGAAGACGCCGCTTTGATCGGAAGCTGTGGCTTTCGTATCTCCATGCCCTTTACTAGACACGGAAACTCCGCTCAGTGGATTCCCTCCCTCATCGAGCACACGGCCTTTAATCTGTCCGGTTTGCTGCGCCAGTACCTCCTCTATTCCAAAGGATAGGAAAGCTATGCATAGCCAAGATAAATAAAGAAAAAATCTGTTTGTTTTCATTTTTATTGATATTGTTTAGATTCTAGTTATTAGGTAATGAATTTATTTCGGTTGTGTCTACACCCTGTTTGTGGATGTCATCCCTTAATCGAATAAGCACGCTGTTAGCCGGCCCGCTCTCCTGTTGTAAATCGTTAACCAAGCAGATGGTGTGTAGTATCGTTTCCAGACTATCGTTTAAGGAAAATTCACCTGTGAATGTCAAGTTTCTCGGCACTTCAGCATCAATAGTTATAGGCGTATCAAATTTTATAGCAATCTGCCGGATGACCTCGGCCAAATCGCTTTTATCAAATCGAAGATGCTGCCGTTGACGAAGCGAGGCATTTTCCCATCTGGAGTCCGTTAATTGTACGGTGGGTTTAGATTTAACCGTCCGGCTCGTTATTGCAGTTTTGTGAATTTCGTCTATGGCCAATATCTCTCCAGCCACCAGATAGGTGTCTTGAATTCGCATCCTCGCCTCCTTCGTAGCGTGAACCATCACCTTACCCGAGAGTAGATGTACCGTCGTGTTATCCGTATTCCGACCGTCTACAATAAACTCCGTTCCGAGGGCTGTCGTGGTAAATCCATTCGCCACGACTTCAAACGGTAAAATACTGTCACGCTTCACAGCAAATTTCCCCTCGCCTTTTAGCAGCAAACTTCGGTTACCGGTACCGTAATCTTCATCAAAATGGATTGTACTATAGGGCGAAAGCAGAACCACGGATCCATCGTCGAATACGTGCAGCAACGAATCGTCCTTTGATGAAACCACCAATGTCTGGGAGGGCGTCACCGCAGTATACAGTGTTTCCGCTAGTGTATTTTCCCTGTGGTCAAGCATATAGTAAAATCCGAACATAAAAAAGACCAGAAGCACCGCCGCTACGCCAATCCACCTATAAGGAGAAAGTGTCCGAACCGGTGTTTGCATACCTGCACGGCTTCGGATTGCCTGCAACAATTCATCCGACTGTTCGGGGCTGAGTAACCGGTGGCTATCAACCTCCTCCACAAATTCTGTTTTCAGCCGTTCTTGCAGATCAGGCTGTTGCCTCTCCAAATTATCGAGCAGATCCTTCGTTTGCGGTTCTGTTAAGCCACCTTTCCAAAATGCGCGGATGCTGTTTCTTATTTTGTTTCCCATCATATATAAATACGATGGGCTATGCCACGAGGCAATGGTCTAATTGGTTAACAAATTATTACTAAAACGTAAACATATACATATTGGCAGACAATAAGAGTAGTACACCATTTCCATACGCATACGGATCACTTGTGGCAACATATTGCCTAATACATTTATTCGCCTGTTTCAGGTATTCCGAAACCGAGTTTACAGTTAAACCCAACATCTCCGCCACCCGTTCCTTGGAATGACCTTCATAACGGCACAGCCTAAAGACCTCTTTTTTACGGGGGGATAGCTGCCCGATAGCCTCTTCCAGCATCCTTAATTGTTCCGCAATAATCTCTTCTTGCTCCTGTATGTCTTCGGTATCCACGTATAGCGTGTCATAGTCTGCCACAAAGTCGATATGATCCCGTAGTTTTTTCTTGAGAAAGTCCATAGACTTATTGAAACTGACCACAAACAGCCAATTTGCTAAAGATTTATCTTTATCGATCTTGTACCTGTTCTGCCAAAGACTAAGAAAAACATCCTGCAAGATTTCCTGTGCATATTCAGGCGAGTGGACGACTTTGAGAATATTTGCGTAGATCTTTTGATGGTGGCGATGATATATCGAAGTGAAAGAGGATTCACTTCCGTGGTTTAGTTGTGTAATTTCTGTGGTTTCGGCCTCATCACCAAGCTTTACGTAACGTTCCATTTCTTTTTTCTCCATGTGGGATCTTCCAGAAGATTCCGCACGACAAAAATATCCTTTTCGTATTTCGATAGTGGCTAAACCATATTATATTATTGTTAATTCGATAAGATCAGTTTACAAGGCATAGTCTACCAAGCCTTATCCAGGAATTTTTCCAGT
The DNA here is from genome assembly GCF_014692505.1 of Sphingobacterium arenae. Taxonomy (GTDB): domain Bacteria; phylum Bacteroidota; class Bacteroidia; order Sphingobacteriales; family Sphingobacteriaceae; genus Sphingobacterium; species Sphingobacterium arenae. Next base: position 261,229 of record NZ_JACNYK010000004.1, read on the forward strand.
AGTGGAACGACCAAGTCCGTTTCTTTAAAATCAGGTTTCAAGGTGGTTACTTCACCGATATACTCCCCATGTCCCCCCGGAATAATTGCGAGTTCTGAATTGGTGATCAATTGATGCAACTCCAGCGCATGTTCCAACGTGATGACATCCTTATCCCCTATCAGCACCAATGTCGGCGCTTCTATATCCCGTATTTTTTCATCAGGAATATCCACAAAGTGGAGCATCCTTCGGGCATCTTTATCATGCATTACACGCAGACGCTTCACATCGGGAGTAACATCCAAATAGGCGTCTTTCAACTGTTGGGGCATATTATCGAGTTTAGCATCTTCCATGAACTCCCAAAACCATTGGGGTACCCCATTACGCTTAGCCAATGCCGAAGCTAAAATAATCTTATCCACTACGATAGGGTATTCCGTAGCAATATATAGCGTCGTTGTACCACCATTACTAAATCCTAGAAAATCCGCTTTATCGACTCCTATTTTTTTCAAGAGTGTGACCACATCATCCGCATCCTGTTGAAACGACAATTCCGTGTTTCTGTCACCGGTACGTCCATGCGCTTGCAATTCAACAGCTATTATTTTTCTATTTTTCGCCAATAAAGGAATGGCTTTTCCGAAAGTCGTCTGAATAGTAGATCCACCGCCATGAATCAAAACGAGCGGTTTTCCCTCACCATATATCTCATAATACATATTTAATCCGTTGACCTCCACATATCCCTGAAACGAAGCACTATCTAAAGTGAGCCCCTCCTCTTCGGATACCTCGGTAACGGTATATTCAGCTTTGCTCGCACTATTTGAAATCAGTCCCAAAGTTGTCAGTGCTATAGATGCCATTATCTTATTCATTCCTATAGATTATTTGTAGCAGCACGGCGTATTACCACAAACAAAGTTATATTTCCCATCAGCAATCTATCTTGCCTTAGGACAAGAAAGATACATCTAGGATTTCCGTAGTCTCCACAATCTTATTACTTTTGTTAATAACACTAAATACATTTTGAATTATTTTTTTCAACACATGCCTATCCAACGTCCTCGTTTATTTTTCCTAAAATTAGGCAGTTTGCTATTGATCTGCTGTGTGCATATGCAGATCGTTATCGGCCAACCTCAAAAAACGAAAACATTGATCGATAGTGCAGATCTATTGCTTAAGAAAGGCTTCGTTGAAGAAAGTAGGTCACTATATAAAAGAATTATATTAGAAGTTGAACGCAATAGCGTCCCGGACACCGTACAGTTGCGAGCCCAGCTTGGCATGGCGCGTGCTTGGCATATGAACCACCAACTGGATAGTTCGCTACAATCGTACCTAACAGCATTACAACTGGCCAAATCTGTCAAACAACCTTCTTTCCTGACGGATGTGTACATGGGAATAGGCGTACTCCACGCACAAGCTAAAAATTTCACAGAGGCGATACGCTATCTTGAACAGGCGGACAGTCTCGCAACAAAAACCTCCCTTAAAAAACTACAGATCAGGATCAACCTCGCCAACACGCTAATGGATGCCAATCGGGATGACGAGGCACTCCGGTATCTAAAGACTTCGTTACAGACGGCTCGGGTTTTGGATCAAAAGGCGATGCAAGCCATTATTCATACCAACCTCAGTAATCTATTTATCAAAGCGAAAAATTGGAAAGCAGCCATCACCCACAGTAGGGAAAGTCTCTGGATCAGAGCACAATTAAATCAACCACCATCTGTCGTGACATATAATAACCTCGGCTACGCGTTAACACAGTCTGGTGAGCTGAACGAAGGAAAACGATCGTATCTCTATGTACTCCCCTTTGCTCAGGGCACACAACGGCAACAAATTCTTAAAAATCTAAAGGATCTTTCCCTCTTACAAAATGATCACGCGACAGCCTTACAATATTTTGCGGAATATGATCAGCTCAAGGACTCGATACAACAGCAAGAATTAAAAGAACGGATCGCCGAAATAACGGAAGCCTATGAAAATGCGGAAAAATCGCGACAAATTCAGTCGCTACAGTTGGAAAACAAACACCGAAGCCAACAGCTTACGATGGTGATTATTGGAAGTGCGCTTCTTACTTTGTTGATCTGCTTAGCGACGTATCTGTATCTGAAAAACGAACGCGTAAAACGAGAGCTTAGCCATTCCAAGACAAGAAATCAATTATTGCTCGCACAGTTGAATCCCCATTTTATATTCAATTCGCTACAGCATGTACAGCACTACCTTTACAAGAACGATAAAGAAACGTCCATGACGTATTTAAGCAACTTCGCGCGTCTTATACGATCCACTTTAACACATTCAGATACAGATTGGGTTTCATTAGAAGAGGAGGTCGAATTATTACATCATTACCTTTACCTACAACGCCTGGCTTCACATAAGCCTTTTCATTATAGCATACACGTCGATCCCGAAGCAGATACGTCCCTTATACAACTGCCACCGATGCTCCTTCAACCATTTGTTGAAAATGCTATTAAGCATGGTATTGTGGAGCAAACGGATGCGCACATCGCGGTAGATATCCGTTTAGCAGGTCAAAAACTAATGATCAATATTTCCGATAATGGGAGCGGTATATCCAAGACCGCTCCAGACCGGTCCAATAATCTACACAAATCCATGGGATCAAAACTAGTTAGCAAAAGAATCGACGAAATCAATAAACAATACCCTAATTTCGCTAGTTTAACGATCGAAAAAGTGGAGCCCCATAGTGTCTATCCCGGTACTCGGGTCCGATTTTCATTTGATCTGACAAAAATTTCAAAAAGTTTATCATGACACAAAAAATGACCTGTCTGCTTCTCGAAGATGACCATTTCACCATGGCCATGATAGCAGATATCATTGCCGAAGTATACCCCCAGATCAAGATTATCCCTTGTTATCAGATAGCGGAAGCAGAACAATCCCTTGCTTCTGGCAAAGTCGATTTTTGCATCCTCGACATCAATCTTCCCGATGGAAATTCTTTCGATTGGCTCGGCCGTATTTCGAAAGAAATAAGCTATCCTTTGCGGATCATTTTCATCACCGCCTATTCCACATACGCAGCCAAGGCCTTCCGCTTCAATGCGTTCGACTTTGTCGTGAAACCCTTTTCTCCGGCAGACCTCTATACAGCTATCGAACGCGTATTGCAATCGGTCAACGATGAGTTCCGAAAAATCGAACTGGAGCAAGCTTTACGAAATCTAAGCCAGAAAGAAGAAGCAGAACAACGATTGGTGCTCAAAAGCCAAAAGGCTGTTCACATCGTACGGCTTGGCGAAATTTTATATCTCGCTGCCGACAATAATTATTGCAACTTCCATTTAACCGACGGACGGATATTTTTAGTCTCACAGCCTTTGAAACATTATCACGATAAGTTAAACGGTTTCGGTTTCCTACGCATACACCAAAGCTATCTCGTCAACCAGCAATACATTACCTCCCTAAAAAAGAAGTCGAACCAACTTATCATGTCTAATAAAGAAAGCCTTCCCGTAGCACAAAGCCGTCGTACGGAGATTATCGCCTATCTAGGTCAGCTCTGACGACAGCCGGAATCCTCAAATTTTAAGGGCAAATACTCAAGCATGCCCCGCTCCACTCTTTTTTGTTCCGCTATATCCCTACTTTTAGCTATCGAAAGAAGAGCAAATTATGAAAAGGATTATTATTTTAATTTCCGTACTCGGCATAGCCTTCCATAGCCACGCCCAAATTTTAAAAAAGATACAACGTAAAGTAGAAGGAAAGGTTGAAAAGTCTGTTGAGGACCTGCTGAATGGGGAAACGACCGAAAAGAACCCACAGTCAACGACTAATATGCCCGAAACCGCTGGCCCTAAAACCGCAGGAAAGTTTGAAATTCTAACGAAATCAGAGCCTTTTAAGGCCGGTCATGTCCTCTTGTTTGAAGATAGTTTAAACTACGACACGCCGGGTCGTATGGCAAAATATTGGCAGACAAATAGTACGGGTACCGTAGTAGAAATAAGTGGCGCTCCGGGAAAATGGTTAAAATTGGCCGACCAAGCTTCCTATCAATTAGATACCTTGCTTCATCTGCCACAAAAATTCACGTTGGAGTTTGATCTTCTCACACGCGCCAACGAAGCCAAAGATTTACGATCTATAGATTTTGGTTTCTCCAAGAATAACAGCACCCGGAAATATATCTATGGCGTTGCAAACGAAACCAATGTGTATACGAGCTTGCAATATTACTACGAAACCATCAACACCACCAGTAATTACAACAATAACCAAAGCAGGATTGAATTCCCATTGAGCAACTATGCCAACGCCATCATGCATGTATCGGTGTCCGTAGATGGTAGTCGGATGCAGGTTTATATCGACGAACATAAGGTTCTAGATGCAACCGTTCTGGATCCTCGCGCACCCAAACATTTCTTCTTATCCACGGAAAATTATCGTCAAAATGCCGTCGCTCTTATTAGCAATCTGCGCATTTACGGGTTTTAAGCAATATTATTTAATTTTAGTTCAACGCATCTCATACGTTAATTACGTACCCATACACCGTATTAATCCCTAATTTCTCTAAGTTACTACTTATAAGATCCCACCTTCCTCTATTACGGCATCTTTTTTGAATTATGTTAAAATACAATATAACAATTCAAGTAAACTTAAGGAATTCAGGTTATGAGCGTACTAAGCTTGAAAAACATAACGTCCACCTTAGAAAAGGGTATTGGCAACACCCCCTTGCGTAAACTGGAATCCTTGTCCACGGCTCTGGACATGTTCGTCTATGCAAAGCTGGAAATGGGAAACCCAAGTGGTAGTGTAAAAGACCGGTCTGCCACAAACATATTGGTGGATGCCATACGAAAGAGAGAGATAAACGCAGGAACCACACTTGTCGAGTCGTCTTCGGGCAATATGGGGATTTCTTTAGCGCGCCTTTGTAAGTTGTTAAGCTTACGCTCTTACATAGTCGTGGATCCACATATTAACGATCACGCAAAAAAATTACTACGCAGTTATGGAGCAAACCTCGTAGAGGTTACCGAAAAAGATGAAAATGAAGGTTACCTCCGTAATCGGTTAAAGAAAGTACAAGATCTGTTACAAGAAGTGCCGAATAGCTATTGGACCAACCAATATGGAAATCCGAATGTGCGTATAGCACACGAAAGTATATTTAGAGAAATTATCGGACAGTTAGGCAAAGCTCCAGACTATATGCTTGTCGCTACAAGCACCTGTGGTACAATTCGAGGTATAGCAGACGCGCTTGAAAAATCAAAATCACACACAAAGCTTATTGCGGTTGATGCCGAGGGCAGTATGCTGTTTGAAAGTAATCCCAAAGCCCGTTACATTCCAGGCATGGGCGCCAGCCAATCCTCCGTGTTTCTTCAGAAACACCAGGTCGACCAGTATGTGCTTATATCCGATCACCAAGCTATTCAAGGATGCCACTTACTTCGGGATGAAGAAGGCATGCTCATCGGCGGCTCGTCGGGCGCACTCGTTGCAGCACTTCATAAAATAAAAAATATCATTCCTACCCAAGCCACAGTCGCGTTGCTCTTCCCCGACAGTGGGGAGCGATACCTAGATACTATTTACAATGAAGAATGGATTCAGCAAACGTTCGAAAATATTAGATGATGATCTGGAGAACTGAGCACATTGTACAGGAAACAAACTTTTACACCTATGTACAGGCTAGAGAGCGAGAGAACCAGTCACTACATTACAGTAACACTGTCGCTATAGTCGGTGGCGGGCCAAAAGGTCTGTATGCATTGAATCACTTTATCAATCAACTAAAGCTGTACCCCACCTCCAAATATTTCAAGATTTTATGGTTTAATCAGGACAAACTATTTGGCTGCGGGCCAAATTACGATATACATCAGCCAGATTACCTGCTGATCAATTATTGCATTGGGCATGTGCAGGCATTTCACCCAGATTATCGGGATTACGAAAACCAAAAAAGCTTTGTAGATTGGTTAACCGCAGTAAAAACGATCGACACGCCCGTGGCGCCAACCGACTTTGCGTCGCGTGCTTTGGTTGGTCGTTACTTACAATGGGTCGCCACCGAGACGACCCGTAATCTACCTACCAATGTTCAATTAGAACTTATTTCACAGCCCGTCACCACGATAACCTACCAGGATATCAAGGTAATGGTCGAAACCCAAACCGGGGCTTGGGAGGTCGATAGCCTCCTGTTAGCCACAGGTCATTGTTACCAAAACAGTCCGCTTGTCCATCATCCAGAAATACCCGCGGCCCACTATATACGCGCGGCCTATCCCGTATCTCAATTTGCAGCAATTCCGCCACAAGAGCACGTCGGTGTTGTCGGGTTAGGTCTAACCTTCATCGATATCGCTTTGGCACTTACCGAGGGCCGAGGTGGTGTATTTTCCCACGGTCAATACAAGCCCACCGGAAAAGAACCGGTGATTTATCCCTTTTCAAGAACCAGTCTACCCATATGTTGCCGCGGCCCACAATACCACGCCCAACGTCCGCTATTTCTCATGACAGACGCTTGGTTTAGAACCTTAATGGATCGATCAGCAAAAATAGATTTTCTTACCGAAGTACTTCCATCGATTGAAAAAGAAGTACAGTTAGCCTATTATTCTGTGTTAATTGGATCCACAGACCTGCAAGCTATTTTAAAGAAAATAAAGTGCGTACCAAAAGAAGAGCGCTTTACCCTGAAAGATTTACTTCAACCCTCCCTTGGTTCCGAAGAAGAAATAGTGAGTTATATCCAGATGAATATCGAAGAAGCCCATAAAGGAGAAGATAAAAGCCCACGCATGGCCGCAGCTGCCGTGTGGGGTAAAATATGCCCGTGGATCGCCGACCTTTATAGAACGGTGGGCTATACCGGTGCTTCGCAGCAGCAACTAGACAGCTATTACTTCGGCGCATTCAATCGGGTAAGCTACGGTCCACCCATAGCCAATATGGAAAAGATATACGCGTTAGCCAAAGCCGGTATCATCCGCTTTTGTGCATTCCAAAACCCGAAGGTTCGTTGGCAAACCAGACAACAAACGTTTTTAATCCAAGATCCAAGTGGACTAGAGATACAAGTTGCTACGCTAATAGATGCACGAATCGGCCGGCCGGCGCTGCAAAAAAAGAATGCTTTTTTTTATGATAACCTTCTGCAGCAAGGTCTGATCAAGCAACATGAAAATGAGGGGTATTCCCCGGGTACCCTATCCATGGATAAACATGGGAAATGTACGACGATCAATAACGTACCCGTTTACTGTTATGGCTCAAATACCGAAGGTGTTTTTTTCGATAACGACACCTTATCGCGAACAAAAAACAATACCGCATGTTATTGGGTAGAGGAAACACTTAAAGATCGTTAGCACCATAAAAAAACATGAAGGAAATCTTTTTACCATTAACCCCCATCCTACACAACTGGGTAAAAAACATTACAACCCATCCTGCGCCCCTATTTCAGCAAATCGAACAATACGGATCTCCCATCAATATACATCATCTCGAACCATTAAAAGAAAACATAGCGGCCTACCAAAAAGTGCTGACCAAATACCAAGTAGCGCACCAAATATTCTTCGCACGCAAAGCCAACAAATGTCTGGAAATACCCCAGGCTGTTGCGCGGATGGGGCAAGGTGTGGATACCGCAAGTTACCGTGAGCTGCAGCAATGTATCGCGGCCGGAATCGACAGCCGCCAACTCGTACTGACGGCTGCCGTTAAAAACAAAAAACTCTTTCAGCTTGCACAAGCACATCAGGTCACTGTCGTATTGGATAACAACGATGAATTACAACTGGCACAAGAAGTAGCAGAAGAAAGCGGAAGCACCATAGAAGTTAATATCCGTCTGGGTGGCTTCTCGGTTGAGGGAAGAAAACTGCCAACACGGTTTGGGTTCGATTTGAGCAGCGCTTTTGAAACCATTTTGGCCTTATCAAACAACTACCCCAACCTTCAATATACGGGAGTCCATTTCCATCTCAACGGATATTCCGTTGGCGAACGAGTAGCTGCAATTGAACAATCAGTACAATTGATTGATAAATTGGCAAAACATGGCGTCCACACCCATTCCTTAGACATTGGAGGAGGTATATTGATCAATTATCTTCAGTCGGAAAAAGAATGGCTTGCGTTTCATGAAGGCTTGCGCGCCGCTATCTTGGGGACAAGGACCGAACTGACTTATCAAAACGACACATTGGGTATCGTAAAAATAGCCGACCGTCTTTTTGGAGAAGCCACCGTCTATCCCTACTATAATCGGACACATAAAGAAATCGTGTTGGAACAGATTCTGACCACGAAGTCGAGCATCTTCAACGTGCCCATCCACCAATTATTCACAGAAAGAAAACTAGAATTCCGAATGGAACCCGGCCGGTCGCTACTCGACCAAGTGGGTTGTACGGTGGCTAAAGTTGCCTTTCGCAAAAAGGACAGCCACGGGCGCTTATTGGTGGGGCTAGAAATGAATAGAACACAACTTCGAAGTTCCAGTGCAGATTTTTTGGTCGATCCGATACACCTTCCACAGCGGGATAGCAAAGAGAAGAACGAGGCCTGTTACGCCTATCTTGTAGGTAGCTATTGTTTAGAGCAGGAGCTTATATTGAAAAGAAAAATTCAACTAAATTCCTATCCTGAAATCGGTGATCTCATTCTGTTTCCAAACACCGCAGGTTACATGATGCATTTCTACGAATCAGAAGCCCACCTGTTTGAACTTGCTAAAAATGTATTTTGGCCATGAATTAGGTAGCATTTAAGCTTCATCCTGGTCTTTAAAGGCATATGGATACTGGTGTTCGTTTGCGTTGACAAAACAGGTGTATTAAATCATTATTTTATTTTCGTACATTTAAATCAATAAAATTATTCATTATGAGCAAATTACAAAACAAAGTAGCCTATATCACTGGCGCCGGTTCCGGCATTGGTAAAGCCATTGCCCTGCTATATGCACAAGAGGGAGCGAAAGTAGTTGTTTCAGATATTAACGAAGCCCACGGAAACGACGTGGTTGAACTTATCAAAAAAGAAGGCGGTAGAGCTTTCTTTGTAAAAGCAAATACCGCATCGCCAGAAGATGTAGAGCGTCTAGTCGCTAAGACCGTCGAACAGTACGGCCAGTTGGACATTGCGTGTAATAATGCGGGTATTGGCGGCAAGCAGGCTATGGGTGCCGATCTAAGCATCGAAGATTGGAAAAACATTATCGACATCAACCTTAACGGTGTATTCTATGGCTGTAAATACGCCACACAACAAATGCTGAAAAATGGTGGTGGTGCTATTATCAATATGGGCTCTATACATAGTATCACCGCTGTTCCGGGTTCGGTGGGCTACGCTGCTGCAAAACATGCCGTGCTTGGATTGACACGTAACTTTGGGGTAGAATATGCCAGTCAGAACATCAGGGTTAATGCCATCGGTCCCGGCTATATCGATACACCGCTGTTAGATATGCTTCCCACAGAACAAAAAGAAGCCTTGATCGCCAAGCATCCGATCGGTCGGCTCGGTAAAGCAGAAGAAGTAGCTAAGCTAGCGCTGTTTTTGAGTACAGACGAGGCTACATTCATCAATGGCAGCTATTACAATATCGACGGTGGTTATACAGCGGTGTAAATAAGGGGGAAAATAAGATGAAAATATGTAGACTAAATGTAAAATGTAACAACTATTATTACATTTATAAATTTATGACTATCTTTGCCTCATGAACAACACGCGGTTTGCAACGTTTCTCCATATTCTGACGCTCTTGGCCAAAACGCCGGGCGAATGGCTCAGTTCCGACTGGATTGCGGGCAGCATTCAGATAAACCCCGTGATTGTCCGTAAAGAGTTAGGGATTCTACAGGATCGAGGCTGGGTTATCAGCAAGAAAGGTAAAGAAGGAGGATCCATGCTGGGCGTACCGAGCAGCGAAATAAGCTTGGCAGATGTATACAAAGCTGTACAAAGCACGCATGTGCTAGGGAAAAAAAATCTGAATCCCAATCCAAAATGCCCTGTAGGGAAACTTGTCAACACCAAGTTAGAGCAGCTCTTTGTAGAAACAGACGAACTTTTATACGCCGCTCTTTCCCATCGAACACTCGAAAATTTTGTAGAGCAGTTTAAATAATTTTTTTCAATATTAATGTAACAATTTTTATTACAATAACTTTACGATAATACAATATGAAAACAGGAATTACAGGCGCTACCGGACAACTAGGTCGTTTGGTAGTACAACAATTAAAACAGCGCTTAGCCGCTGAAAACCTCGTTGCCTTGGTACGCTCGCCCGAGAAAGCAGCGGATCTGGGCATTGCAACTACCGTGTTTGACTACGACAAGCCCGAGACATTAACCGAAGGGTTAAACGGCATCGAGCATCTCCTACTTATCTCTGGAAACGAAGTCGGCCAACGCAAAGTACAACATCAACGAATTATCGATGCTGCGCGTCAAGCGGGTGTCAAATGGATTGTATATACAAGCTTGCTCCATGCCGATACATCGACATTGAGTTTAGCAGCAGAGCATGTCGAAACCGAGGCATTACTTCAGGCTTCCGGTATCCCCTACACCATTTTAAGAAACGGTTGGTATACCGAAAATTATACAGGTTCCATTCCGGGTGCATTACAAGCGGGTGCTTTTGTCGGTAGCGCAGCAGATGGAAAGATTTCTTCTGCCGCCCGTGCAGATTATGCAGAGGCAGCAGCAGTCGTACTGAGCAGCGCAGGCCATATCGGCAACGTGTACGAATTAGCCGGAGACGAAGCTCATACCTTACAAGATCTTGCTGCCGAAATTAGCAAGCAAACAGGTAAAAACATCCCTTACAACAACCTACCCGAAGCAGAATACGCAGGCGTGCTTGCGTCGGTGGGCCTACCTCAGCCGGTCGCAGAAGCCATCGCCAGCTGGGACGTAGGTGCTTCGAAAGGCGACCTATTCGATGATAAGAACGTATTGTCCAATCTGATTGGTCGCCCAACAACATCGTTAGCCGAATCGGTTAAAGCCGCATTGGTTTAAGAACATACAATAAGAAAAGGCCGTTCCTAAATGAAACGGCCTTTAATTTTATCTTTCCAATCCGCGATATGCTTATGGCATACACAGCTGTCAATTGCGCAGCAAGGTGTACCCATCACCGTTCTACACCAACCCCCATCGCCCAGTTGTCGTACGCCTTCTTCATCTTATCCACCATAGCTGGCTTCTGTTGGCTCAGGTCGTGCTGCTCGACCGGATCATCCTGCATATTAAATAACCTGACGTTTCCGTCTGCATCTCCTCCTACCAACTTCCAATCCCCGTCTCGCATTGCCCACTTACCAAAATGCTCCCAGTATAATGTGCGTTCCGCTCCAGTGTCACCTTTAAAAACAGGCAATAAAGACTCCCCCCGTATGTTCTTAATGGCATGACCTTTGAATTTTTCAGGATAGTTGGCTCCTGCAATATCGATACAGGTCGGCATGATATCCGTAATATGCCCTACCGCATTCGTTTGATGATGTTGTCTTTTGTGAGTACCATCAGGCCAGTGCACAATAAAGGGGGTAATGATCCCACCTTCCTCCGTCCATGATTTGTACTTCCTATAAGGTGTATTGGACACCTTGGCCCACGGTTCATCGTAGGCCAAATAAGATCCTGGTCGGCCAACTTTTGCACACGGGTCGTGCAATTTTCGTCCATCAATATTTTCTGCACTTGCGCCATTGTCGGACAGAAAAACAATCAGGGTATTATTGAGTTTGCCTTGTTTTTTCAATGTCGCTACAATCCGACCGATCCCTTGATCCATGCGGTCTACCATCGCCGCATACACCTCCATCCTATCCGCCCATGCTACGGGATTATCCAACGATTCCCATCTCGGTATTTCTGTGGGGCTAGCAGAAAGTTTATGCCGTCCATCGATTATTCCGAGCTTTTGCATCCGCTCGTAGCGCTGCCTACGAATGTGTTCCCAGCCTTTATCATACATCCCGTCGTAGCGTTCTATATCTTCCTCCAGTGCATGTAGTGGCCAGTGTGGAGCTGTATAGGCCAGATACAAAAAGAAAGGCTTATCCTGTTCCTTCCGGTTGTGCTTTTCGAGAAAAGATAGCGCCGTATCGGTAAAGGCATCTGTCATATAAAAATTCTCCATTGGCGGAAACCATAACTCATCTTCGTGTACCATCTGCCGTTTACGCGGCTCTTCCACCAGTTCGAAATAGCTACTTGCTCCGCTGATCAGCCCAAAATAATGATCAAATCCACGTTGCCGCGGCCAGTGTTCCGGACGTTCACCCACATGCCATTTCCCGGCCATATAGGTTTTGTAACCCGCTTCTTTCAACACCTCTGCCAACGTCACACTTTGTTCGTTCAAGAATCCCTGATAGGGCCCCGGCTTCGGTGTGCTTCCGGCATTACTCACCATCTTTCCCATCCCGGCTTCGTGCGGATATAATCCCGTCAACAGCGCCGCCCGGGAAGGGCAGCACCGTGTCGCATTATAAAAAGAGCGGAACTGAAGACCATCCCCGGCCAATTGGTCGAGGTTTGGTGTATGAATTTCACTTCCATAACAACCCAAATCAGCATACCCCATATCGTCAGCCATTATCAAAATAATATTGGGGCGATCAGCTGGTACAACCTGTCCGACTGCCGCATACGCAGAAAATAGCATTCCGGTAGCGAGTATCCAAAAAGTAAATCTCATATCGTCGTTCGTTTAATCGTCAATCGTGGTCAACGGTGGCAAATTTCGTTCGGTTCCCTGATATCCCTCATTCTGATTAATAACACCCAAGGTATTCGTATTAATCGCATCAGCCGGTATGGGGAAAAGCACATGGTAGGGGCTAATCCGACATTCAGAAGAACCCCACTTTAAATGGGTCTTGTAAAAGTTATTCGTCGCCATAACCCGGTCGTACCAAAAATTCTTCTTGCTGAAATCCGTCAACGAATAACCGTTGCGGCCTTCAGCTGCCATGATATACGAAATCCGTACCAACTCCGATTTACGGTGTTCCTCTGCGAAAAGTTCCCGCGCCCGTTCATCGAGGATGGTTTCTATGGTCATGTCGTCGGCAGCAACTTCTGCTGCATCAGCCCGTCTCCTTACTTGGTTGATATCTGCCGCCGCCGATTCCATCCTGCCCAGCCAATAATAAGCTTCTGCACGCAGCAAATAGGTTTCTGCCGAACGAAACACATAATAGTCGCCCTGCCCACCATTCGGCACCTGGTCTGTTGTGGCTTGCGGTACAAAGGTTTTATAAAACGGGAAAGAATGGTAATGTTGGAAAGTATCTACCACAGCCGAAAAGTTGGTCGGGTCTATAGGTTTTCCAAAATCGACCGATGCCGGATTATTATACAACAACTCCTCCTGTAGTACCCAGTTGCCATCCTTTCGCCTCAAGTCATTTTCATCTTTCCACAGCGCATAGAGGTAATAATTTGAAGGCCTGAGGTTCGAATTGCCGCGACCGAGCGAGTCATAGGTATCACCTCTATCTAACGTGCCTCTAGCCGCTTTACTATCCAACACACGAGCATTCCACCAAGCCGGGTGATAGTTGCGCATGGTGTGCAGCCCCCCTGTACGTACTTCTTCCGGCAGATCGTTTCTGTCTAGCACACCAAGAATCGTCTCTGAATTGGCTGCATTATGCACGTTTGCCGGACGGTGCAAGTCCCAGAACAGATTTCGATGAGGTGCAATCTCTACCTCCGGTCCAAACCGCTCCTGCATTAAGGGGTGCCGCTCAATGACATCCGTAGCCATTTCAACAGTCTTTTCATACGCTCGATTAGCCAAGCATACTTTCGATAACAAATGTTTGCCTGCCGACCGGCTTGGTACGCCGGGTCGCATCTGTTCCGGCAACCACGTTACGGCAAATTCCAAATCACTTTGTATACGATCCAGAATCGTCCAGCGCGAATGGGTATAGAAATCCAATTTGGCTTCCAGCAATTCCTTATCGAGAAAAGGTACATCTCCAAACTGATTGACCAGTAGATAGTACCAGTAAGCACGATGGAAGTAAGCCTCGGCCAGTATTTCATTCCGGTCCGTTTCATTTTCCCAAGTAATATCATCTATGCGGGAGATAAGCGCATTCACCACACGTACCGGCCGATATGCCCACTGGAAATTATCCAGGACGTAATAATTTCCATCGGCATTTGGCGTCAGCTGCAGGTTCATATTCCGTATACCGTTGTCATTGAGCGGCCCAGCCACCCCTAGCTCCGTGAAGATAGATTCCGACACCACGGTATTGAGCTCTCCATAAAACGAATTTCGTAGGTTCTTGCGTGCGGTAACCAACATCGACTCATATCCAGCCTTATTGATCAATAGGTTTTCCGGCGCATAAAATGAAAGCGGCTCTGGTTTCAACCATCCTTTAGAGCAGGAAGAAACAGCCAACATGCTTACAACTACGATTAAACTATATAAAATTCTTATTCTCATTTCATCAACTATTAAAATAAACTAAAACGATGCATTGAATCCGAGGGTAAAAATCCGCGGCATTGGGCTATTCTGTGATTCTGGATCCCAACCCGTCCATTTTGTCAGGGTGAGCAGATTGCGTGCACTCAAGAAAAACCGAAGATTATTCATGGAAACTTTGTCCAGCACCTCTTTCGGTAAACGGTAACCGATCGCGACATCCTGCAATCTCAAAAAACTACGTGACTCATACATATTGATCCCCCCCTCAAACAATCGGTAATTTACATTAAGTCGAGGGTGTGTATTCGATCTATTTTCGGGCGTCCAATACGGGATATCCAATGTATTTGCCCGGTCATAGATATTCGAACTTGAGTGGTTAAAATCATCGCGCGACCCCATGTGGCCAAGGTCAGCCCTGATGAAGATGTTGGCATCAAAATGTTTCCAGAAACTGAAGTCGTTCCGCCAGCCCAGTGTATACCGTGGCTGATGCCAACCGATAAATTGTTTATCGTCAAATTGCCGGTAAGCACCATCTGCGTTAACATCTTCTACGCGGTATTCACCTGGGCGCAAGCCGTATTGTGCTGCTGCTTCAGCCTCCTCAACCTGCCATATTCCCTGTATCCGGTAATCCCAGATCCTGTCCAAGGCCTCCCCCGGAAAATAACCATTTGCATAATCCGGAACCTCCCGCTGCACAAGCTGTCCATTGACCTCTTCTTCCATCATATCCCCCCAGAGGCGATCGATACGATTACGGTTTAACGAAAACACAAAGCTACTCCGCCAATTTAGATTTTCCTTCTTTATGATCTGCCCCTGTACCGTTGCATTTATACCCCTGTTGGAAAGTTCGCCAAGATTTGTCGTGACCGATTCATAGCCGATAATCCGTGGTAACCTCCGGTCCAATAAAAGATCGTAGGTCGTTCCCTTGTATGCATCTATTGTCGCGGTAAGTCTGCTGTCAAAAGCGGTGAGGTCGAATCCGATGTTGTAGGCCTCCGTTCCCTCCCATTTCAGGTTGGGATTGGCCATCGAGCTATTTGTTAGCCCCACCACCACGTTCGAACCATCAAAATATGCGTTGCGCGCGAGGTTAGAAAGCGCAGCGTATCCGGGCACATCTCTGTTTCCGTTCACCCCCCAAGAGACACGCATCTTGAGGTCATTTATCCAAGCCACGTCAAAAAAACGCTCCTGAGACAATCTCCACGCAAAAGCTGCGGACGGAAAGAACCCTCTCGGGTTATTTTGGCCAAACGCAGAAAACCCATCCCTACGCCAAGACAAGGTAAACAGATAACGTTCATCGTAATTGTAATTCATACGTGCCATCAAAGCATCTCCCGTACGCACCCTATCATTGTTATTGATAGAAGGATTCGCCCCATATTGCAAACCATGCCAAGAAAGATTTTCATTGGGACCAAAATTTTCATTTTCCTGAAAAGACTGCTGTATCTGTAATTTTTCCGCATTAACCAAAAAAGTAAAGTCGAATGCATGCTTATCGAAACGTTGCGACCAAGTTAAGATATTATCGACCATCCATTCATAGGAGTGTTCGTCAGACCGCGTACCATATCCATTACGGCGCGTCACGCCCCCCATCATCGTTGTAGAAGGCCAAAAATTATAGTCTTTTTCCGTCACCAAGCGATTTTGGAAAGATGCACGATATTTAATACCGAAAGGCAGTTTCAATTCTGCATAGAACGTTGCAAACAAGCGGTTATTTTTTCGATACTGATCCTTATAGTAGGGCTCTAAGAAAGCATTAGAAAATGAAGGATCTTCCTGCGGAAACCTCACCAGCATGCCATCATCCTCCATAAACTTACCATAGGGACTAAGTCTGTTTATCCCTCCAGCAGGCACAGAACTGTTGTCGGAAGTTGCAAACTGCGTATTTACTCCGATTTTCAAAAATTCAGCAACAGCCCCTTCCAGATTTAAACGCGTCCGCCAGGTCTTTAGCCGATCACCATAGATGATCCCTTCATTATCTGTATATCCAGTTGAGAGGTAATAGTTTAGGCGAGATGCTTTTCCAGACAATGCGATGTCATTGTTGTGGCGGAGCCCCTGCTGCATCCGTTTATCATACCAGTCGATGATCCGTCCTTGTTGGAAACCTTCGATTTCGAGATTGTTCAAGCGTAATCGTTTTAGCCATTCCACAGTATTATCCGCATCAGCATTATTGCTGTAATTCCGCCACTGCTCCAGCGAAACATTTTCCGGCAGCTGCCCCGGATTCGAATAATAACCTTCCCCATCCCGTGGTGCCATTTGCTGCATAAGATCCTGCCTAAACCTTAAGTAACCTTCGGCATCAAAAGGTTTATAATCGTTGGATACGGATGCCAGCCCCCACATGGAGGAAAGCGTCACGGTAGGCACTTCGCTATTACCACGTTTCGTCGTCACGATGATCACCCCAGAAGCAGCACGCGCCCCGTAAACGGCCGCGGAACTAGCATCTTGCAGTACATCTATCGTGGCAATATCGAAGGGATTGATATCCTGTAAGGCTCCGTTGTAGATCACACCGTCTAATACGATCAGCGGACTCGTACCCGCAGTAATGGAATTGGCACCCCTCACCTCCAACGATCCACCTCCCCCGGCGCCTGTTGCCTGGCTACTGGCAATACCGGCCACCGTTCCACTTAAAAATTCGCTCAGATTGGTAGCCGACTGGCTTTCGAAATCACGCGCATCCACGCGAGAAATGGCACCCGTTAGGTCGCTTCTTTTCTGCGTGCCGTATCCAATCACCACAGCTTCTTCTAGGTCGTTCATGGCGGCTCGCAGACTAATTTCCAGACTAGAGCGACCTTTCAGCTCCACTTCTTGAGTTTCGTATCCTAGGCGTGTAAACACTAAAACCCTTGCCTGGTCTGGCAGGTCGAGGCGGAAATTTCCATCGGCATCGGTTTTTGTTGCCGCAGAAAAATTCTTTACCAATATTGTCGTGCCCTCCAACGGTAATCCATTTTCATCGGTCACCTTTCCTGTCATACCGCTTTGTACTGCCTGTTCTGGAGATTCCGGCAGATCCGGGCTCCGTTTGCGGGTAATATTCGTAGCTACTTTTCGACGTACGAGTACTGTCCGGTCACGGATGGAATAGTCGAGTGGCTGCCCATCGAAACATATCGCTAAGGCCTTTTCTAGACTAGCATTATGCAATTTGACCGTCACCGGATGTGCCCTTTTTAGATCGCGGTCCGCATAGATAAAATCGACACCACTTTGTTCACTCAATACTTTTACGATCTCCCTTAAGGGAGCATTTTTCTTGGTTATATTGATTTGTGCACGGGATTCTGCAGAAACCTGTAGAATAAGCACAGTTAAAAAGAATACGGTTATGCGCATCGCTTTCGATATTGTTCGATAATCCTGCCTATTACAGGGGAATACCTTCGTATAGTTTATAATCATTAACTTTGTATGTTTGGTTATTCTTCAATTGTTTAGACGATAAAAAGGAACAGCCAAATATCCGGACGGAAGGGGTCTCAAGCACTTCCGTCTTTTTTTTGGAGTCCTACAACAAACTCACTTTTACATCACTTTCACCCTCCTTCCTTCCATCTCAAACTGAACGGCCTGTGTATAACTAATCTTATCCAAAATTTCGGATATATGTGCGTACCGGCTCATTGAACCGGTAAAGGTAATGGCAGGCTTATCGCCCTGGTAAACAATCTCTACGTCATACCAACGTGCCAACATTTTTAAGATATTTTCCAAAGGTTCCTGCTCGAATACAAACTTGCCCTCTTTCCATGCCGTAAAGAGGCTTACGTCAACCTTATTTATCGTCAAATTATGTCCTTGTAAAATAGTCTGTTGCCCCGGTTTGAGCGGATGATACATCCGTTCCTTTTCACCTTCCGTATCACCTAGGGACACCTTAACGTTTCCTTCGATAAGTGTGGTCAGAATCTTATTGTCTTCCGCATAAGCAGAAATATTAAATTGAGTTCCCAGTACATCCACCGTCTGCACGCCTGTCTGAACGCGAAATGGCACCTTATGTGAAAGGCCGTTTTGGTCCAGTGACACCACTTTGGCTACATCAAAATAAGCTTCGCCTTCTAAGACTACATAACGTTCGTTCGTTCCGAAATGCGCAGGATAACGTAGTGATGATTCCGCATTCAACCATACACGCGTACTATCTGGGAGTGTAAGTGCATACTGTCCGCCACGAGGTGTCTTTAAAGTCAGCATTTGTCCAGCGATTTCGGCACTAACTATTTGTCCGTCTTCATATTTAATCGAATCGCCTATCACAATACCTTTATGCAGGCCACTCAATGCTATTTCCTCTCCCGTTTCTAACAAAAGAGTCGCCGTATTTTTGCCCGGCACAATAGAATCCTGATGTACTGCTATACGAGTCTGCTCAACAGAAACTGGCTTATAAAGAAAGATAAATAAACCCACAATTACGGCGGCGGCAGCCGCGTAATACCAGAATGGTTTGATTTGACGTGACGGTCTATTTTTCACAATCTGACTATCTACACCCTGTTTGATCCTATCCTTTAGCCTCTCCCGGTCAGCTACGTTCAGCTGTCTCAGGATATCGCTATCCTTTTCAAATAATCTGTAATAAACATCCACTAACTGTTGCTCCTCTTTAGAGGCCGTACCGTTTCGATATTTTTCCAGAAGTTCTAAAAAAGTTTTCCTATCCATGATTAGCGAGGTTACACTAATAAGACAAGGTACCTTGGCATTTTCCCGAAAAAAAAAACAAAAAAATCAACGACGAGAAAAAAAGTGCCCGCTAAATCAGAAAAACTTGGTCAGGAGTATTAACAAAGCTAAGGACGCCCGCAGTTGCGCCAAGGCTAAACTTAATTGGTTTTGAACAGTTTTCCTGTTCATTTTTAACTGTTTGGCGATTTCTGCAGTATCCAATTCCTGTTCAAACCGCATCTTATAAATTATTTGCTGTTTCGCATTCAAGGAGTTAACGAGTGCTTCCGCCACAGCAACCAATTCCTTATCCAACAACGGGGTATCGCTCGATTCAGCGGCTGCCCGGTATTCTACCAAAAGCTCCGCAATGGGGACATAACGCTTTTCCTTTTCAAACCAGTTGAGTACCCTATTCTTAACCGCTATATAGAGATATCCACGAATATTTTCGATACATAATTCGTCCATTTGATCCCATAAGGCGACAAAAATATCCTGCGTAATGTTTTCCGCTATATCGTACTGACGGCACCGTATAAACGCTTGCTCAAAGACGTACTCCCAATGCGCTTCATACAGCATCGTAAAAGCCTGCTCATCCTGTGTTTGCGAACGAGATAATAAATTTGACGTCGTGTGAGATTTACAATCGGCCATAAGTTGTATGCCATGTTATTCACGCAAACATAAAAAATAATTTGATACTTTAATAATAGCATACGCACCCCCAGCGAACCATGGAAATCACTCACATTTCCCGTCCGTCGTACAGCTTTGTCCTTCCGTAATCTCAAATTGACTTTCAGGATTTAGCTTACGCCACTCGGGAAAGGCTTTTTCGAGGTTTTGAAGAAAAGCTTCTGCCGGCTGTGCTCCGGATATTGCATATTTTCTGTCGATGACAAAAAACGGCACTCCCCTTACACCGATCTGCCTTGCTTCCTGGATGTCCTGCTTTACTAAATAAGCATATTTATCGTCCGTAAACGCCGTTTGCAGCTCTGTTTCATCCAATCCGATTTCTTTTCCTAATTGGGTTAACGTTTCGATATCTGCAATACTTTTACCCTCCGTAAAAAAAGCTTTGAACAAGCGTTCTTCTACTTCATCACCCAAGCCCTTGGTTTTAGCAAATTGGATCAACTGATGCGCCTTTTGCGAATTAACCACGACCGACCTGTCAAGGTGGTAATCCAAGCCTACTTGTTTGGCTGATTGGGTTACATTTTCCAGCATTCCTTTGACTTGTTCTACGCTCATTCCCTTTCTTTTCACCAAATATTCTTCTTGGGTTTCGTTGGCTACTTCGGGAATTGTAGGATCCAATTGGAAGCTTTTCCAAACGACCTCAATATGTTCTTTATCGGGAAATTGTGCCAATGCCGTTTCAAAATTTCTTTTCCCGATATAACAAAACGGACACATCACATCACTCCAAATTTCTATTTTCATCTCTTCTATCTTTTAATTTTATTTCCTTACCAATGCGCTATTCCAGCGTACTCGAAGTTACTGACAAACAGGTTCTTTATCAAGGGAAATATGTGGAACGTAAGTCATAAAAACCCCCTTTTGGGGGTATCCCAACAATTTTCGGCACCCTACCTTTACCATCAAAAAAGGAAAAGATTATAAACTAAAATAATTGAAAAATGAAAAAACACACAAAAATAGCCGGGTTATGTCTTGTAGCTGTAGCCCTGGCGCTGGTGAGCTGTTCGAAACAAGGTGATGATTGCGATCCCGACGACCCCAATAGCTCCTGCTACACAGACGAATCGCCTGGCTGCGCATTGGTCGAGGCATATGTAAACACCACTGTCGTTATCGAATCACCCACAACGTGGACAGCAGATAAGGTTTACCTCTTTGAGGGGACAGTCGTGGACGTCAAGTCAGAATTAACCATCGAACCCGGCACCGTGATGAAGTTTTCGAAATCATCGATCAATGTCCGGCCGAGTACGGCGGGTAAAATCATAGCCAAAGGTACCGCCGAAAAACGAATCGTGTTCACGTCCTATGCCGATCGCTCCCATTGTGGGAACACCCAACAAGATGAATCCGCTCAACCTGAAAAGGGAGATTGGGGCGGGCTTTACATTAACGGCGGGAACAACCATAGCTTTACCTACTGCGACTTCTTATATGCCGGTGGGCATTTCTCCGAGTCACACTCCACGGCGGTCAACATCAATACGAAGGCGGGCGACGCGTTTACGGTTGATCACTGCACATTTGCGCACACGTACTCCTCCCGTGGCGGTGCCGATGTGTCTCATTATGCATTCAGTGCCGGTTTCATCGATGCCACCCCCAACCCCAAGAACAGTCAGTTTACCAACAACGTGTTTTATGACAACGACAAACCTATAAATATCAATCCATTCCTTCCTGTCGACGCGAGCAATAAATTTCACAATCCGGCGGATCCAAGCCAAGGGAACGCCCGAAATTTTATACATATGTTTGCAAACAATCATCAATATGGAAATGTTACTTATGGCCATACAGAAGTACCTTATGTTATCACCGGAGGTATCTTCCACGGTCCACGGGAAAAACATACCATTACGATCGGTCCCAATGTCGTTGTAAAATTTCCCGGTCCGGCTAGTGGTATTTCAGTCTACCCCAATATCCGCGTGGTGAATTTACATCCCACCGCCATTCTCACCTCCTATAAAGACGACACACATGGTGGTGACAGCAACGGAGATGGTACCGCCACCTCGCCAGCCGCAGGAGATTGGATGGGTTTCCAGATAATCGTTCCAGCCCCAGATAAAAACCACTGGATGACTGGGGATAATATCTTATATGCACGTCCGCATTAAGCTGGACGGCTGTACCTCTATATAATTCTTCCAATTGTCTTCATAAAAGCTCTCGAATTCCGAGAGCTTTTACAACATATGCCCTGTTTCTTTAAATCTCCCCAGCAGCACGAAGAACCTCCTCTGCTTCTTTATCCTCATATTTTAGGATCAGCTCCCGCACTTTGCCACGCAAGGATTCCCGTACAGCACGATAATCCGGATGGTCAATAACATTCGATAACTCGTTTGGATCTTTCTGTAGATCAAAAAGCTCCCAATTGTTCAACTCACCATAAAACCGAACCAGTTTATATCGGTCGGTACGGATCCCAAAATGTGGATGAACGCGATGCGGCTGCGGAAATTCATAATAGTGGTAATATCCGGCATCCCGCCATTGCACACTATCTTCATTGTTCACCAGCAACGGTAAAAATGAGCTACCTTGAATATCACTTGGAATAGTTGCACCCGCTAAATCCAACACTGTCGGTGCCCAATCAATATTTAGGATCAGGTTTTGAAGATCAGAGCCCGGTTTTACGACGCCGGGATATCGGAGCACAAAAGGTGTCTTTAACGATTCCTCATAAATAAACCGTTTGTCAAACCATCCATGCTCTCCCAAATAAAAACCCTGATCCGAAGCGTATATCACCACCGTATTCTCTGCCAAACCGCTTTCATCCAAATAGTCCAATAATTCGCCTACATTTCGATCCAACGATTTTGCAGTAGAAAGATAATCTCTTAGATAGCGCTGATACTTCCATTCCACCAATTCCTTTCCTTCCAATTTCTTTTCCGCAAATTCTTTCGATATCTTGCTATAGTAGTCCGACAGTGCTTTTTCTTGTGCCGGCGTGTAGCGACCTTTGAACACCTGTCCTACTTTCAAATCCTGTCTTAACACCATGGTTTTGTCGATGGTCATATCCTGATCCTTAGCAGCTTCCCTTCCTTCATAATCGTCGTAAAACGTCTCGGGAATAGGAAAATTCACACTATCAAAAGCGCCGAGATCCTGAATATCAGGCATCCATTCCCGATGGGTAGCTTTGTGTCCTACCACCAAAAAGAAAGGCTTATCCGTCTCTTGCTGTTCTATAAACTCCTTAGCGAAAGTCGTGATGACATCCGTTACATAACCCTCGTGTCTCACGGTATCGCCGTTGTTATGGATAAAATCCGGATTATAATAATGTCCTTGACCAGGCAGTATCTTAAAATAATTCAAAGCCTCCGTAGGAAGCGTGCCCAAATGCCACTTTCCGACCCAAGCCGTATTATAGCCGGCTTTTTGCAACTCCTTTGTAAAAATTGCTTGGTTAAGATCAAAATTAGGGTTTTCATTTGTCTTAAAGCCATTCTTATGACTGTATTTACCGGTTAATAAAGTTGCCCGACTAGGTCCACAGATACTGTTTGTCACCAGTTGATTTTTAAGAATCACCCCTTCATTTGCAATCCGATCAATATTTGGCGTTTGAGCCAACGTATTTCCATACGCACTGATTGCTTGATAAGCATGGTCATCTGAAAAGATGAATACGATATTTGGACGTTTACGTTTAAAGGAATCCAGATGTTGTCCGAATGTACTGAATGCCACACCGGATAATAATCCAGCGAGCACGTAACTATATATTTTTCTGTTCATGATCATTTATTTTGCATTGTCTATTTCAATTTCATTAGGCCAGGGAATGAACCGCTCTGTTCTCTTCAAACGAGGCAACTGTGCTTGCCGTTCTTTGAGTTTTTGCGTCAACAGCTCCGCCAGTTCCATTGTTTTTTCAGGATGTGTATGAGCCAGGTTATGCTTCTCCCCTATGTCATTATCCAGATTATACAATGCCAGTGTTTGTTTCGTATAATCATAGATAAGCTTCCAATTCCCTATTCGCATGGCACTAGCCCATGAAGAAACAGAAAAATCTTCCTTGATCCATCGATTGGGATGATGCCATACCAATGCTCGCGTAGCATCGATCAAATCGGCATCCTGCAGGTACGGTAGCAGATTAATTCCGTCTACCGTCTGCACCACCTCTTTATCGTCCACACCAGCAATAGCGCGAATAGTAGAAAATAAATCCTCCACGATTACGGGATTTTTGGAAACAGCCTGTGGTTGGACCACCTTCGGCCACTTCACCACAAAAGGAATACGAATCCCGCCTTCATACACCGATCCTTTACCCGATCGCAGCGGCATATTATGCATGTCAGACGCTCCCCCTCTCGGTGGAACACGCGATAATCCGCCGTTATCCGACAAGAAGAATAGGACTGTATTTTCCGACAAGTTATTCTCCTCCAGATAATCCAGCACATCCCCTAAGCTCTTATCCACACCTTTTACCAACGATTGATAAGCCGCTTCAATGCTGTCTACCGACGTCCCATAAAACGAATCTACGTACCGTGGATCAGCCATTATTGGTGTATGTACGGCATAATGGCTCAAGTATAGAAAAAACGGCTGTGTTTGCTTCTCAACAGCTCCTACCGCCGCCAAGGCCGATTGGGTAAGTGCCTCCGTCAAAAAAATATCTTGTCCGTGAAATTGTTCGAGTCCTGGAACTGCATTACGGTCGGGAGAGCCGTTTCGACGTCGGTCAAAATTTTCCAAACCAAAATACGAAGCAGGATGTCCGATTTCACTCCCCGCAATATTGACATCGAAACCTATATTTTTAGGATCGGCAGCCGCAATCCCCTTACTCCCAAAGTGTGCCTTCCCCGCTAAAATAGTTCTGTAGCCGTTTTCTTTAAGTAAACGTGGTAGTGGTGTTGCCAAAAACGTCTTGTTTTCGCTTTTATCCGTTCCCAGACCATTTATATTCCAGTCCACCGCGTGAAATATTGTATCTGGATGATCCGTACTTCTATCCTTATCAGGATGTGTCCAATTAGTCACGCGGTGCCTTGCCGCATTTGTACCTGTAAGGAGGCTTACCCGTGTCGGTGTACAGAGCGGGGTTGCATACGCGTCCGAAAACTGGACACCGCTTCGCGCCAATTTTTTAAAATTGGGGAAAGCCGAGATATCCTGCCATCCTAAATCGTCCACGAGGAATACGATGATGTTGGGTTTGGGGTCTTCTTTTTCATAAAGTGTACCGGCACTACATAGGCCATGTACAAACAGCATGGTAAAAAGCAAAAATTTAATATCCATCATTTTGTATAAGATTTGGGTTTCTATCAATCTCACTTTGCGGGATTGGGTATCGTATTTGATAATCAAACGCCACCTTTCCCCTTGCTTTTGCATACTCAATAAAACGGCGATGTCTGATCAAGTCCTGTCTACGCAACTCTTCCGTAAAAAATTCCCAACCACGTTCTTTTAGGATATGGTCTCGTAAGGCCGTCTTATCTCCAAACGAAGATAAGGATAACGGCGGAACATTTGCTTTCTCCCGCACCTGGTTGATCAAATTTATTGATTCTTGGTTAGGTCCGTTTAACTCGTTGAGCGCTTCCGCCTTTGATAGTAAGATATCAGCATAGCGTACGACGGGAAAATCGTTGCCTAAGTCAGCCCCTGTCGCCGGCAAATCTTCCTGAAACTTAAAACTCCGTGCATCGTCTTTACCCAACGAAATTATGTTCCCATTTAAATCCTCATACGAAGTGATAATCACTTCCTTTCTTTCATCCGCCGGATGAAAAGAATCTAAAAAAGACGAAAGTGTCTTCAACTGCGTCGCATAGTTTGTTTTTACGGCACCTCTATACTTATAATTTGGAGGCGCAGCATGCGGCAGATAGTTCGTACCGAGCCCCGGTTGTGCTATATGCGGTCTTACATAAATAAATTCCCTGTTCTCTTCGTTTTCAATCAAGAATAAATCTGTTCGCTTTTGACTATCAAACAAGCCATATACTCCCAAATCAATCAGCTCATCTGCTCGCTCGACCACTTTATCCCATTTTCTATTATTCAAATAGAACTTGGTCAAAAATGCCCATGCGGCGCCCTTTGTTGCCCGTCCGTATTCGGCTTGTTCAACAGGCAGAACGGCACTCACTTCCAATAACTCATTTTCTACGAATCGAACAAATTCTTCTTGTTCAGCTCTAGACGGTCTATCGTCAGCATTCACCTCGCTACTGATAATCAACGGAACCGGTCCAAATAAATCGTACAGGTACATATAATTGCTCGCCCTTAGAAAACGCGCTTCGGCAATGATCTCGTTTTTCCTATTTTCGTCGAAGTCTATATTTGGAACATGATCTATTACTAAATTTGCTTTATAAATGGCACTGTAATACCTTGACCAAGCCGTCTCAAAAAACTCATGCGCAGGATTCCATGTGAAATCCTCTAACGGCTGTGCCAAACCCCGTAATCCGCCCTCGCGTATAATGAGCAAATCCGTATTCACTTCGGCCATGACCAAAATATTCCGAAAGCCATCCGTGCCTTGCTTCTGTTCGGCTGCGTATGCGGCCAACAACAGTGATTCGGCATCTTCTTGGCTGTTAAAAAAATTATCCGGGCCAAAAGACGAATACACCGTTTCGTCCAGCGCATGCTGGCAGGAAAACAACAAGAACACGAGCAATAACCCAATACTATTTTTCATTTTTATTTTTACCTTCATCTTTATCTAATTTTTTATACACTTCCATCTCGCTATTTACCCGTTTTAAGGCTGGCATTGATACCGAAAATATAAGATCTCGTCAACGGATAGGCGTTAAAATCTGCCCTTACGTTCGAGGTTCCAAATGCGCTAACCTCCGGATCGGAGCCTGCATAATCCGTGATCGTAAACAGGTTCTGTGCCGTAAAATGAAAACTCAACGCGTCAAAAAAAGCATTGTTCTTTAACGGTAGCTGATAGCGCAACTGTACATTTTTTAACCGTATATACGATGCATTTTCGACCGCCCGGCTATTGACGTTGCTCGCGTACGAAACAGCAACCGGCACGGAAGAAGAATTCGTATTGCTGGGATTCTCAGGTGTCCAACGGTCCAAGTACGCGTCGCGCAGTCGGTTTCTGCGAAACGAAATAGGGTTTTCCGAATCCGCGCGGTTCATATAGAACAACGAACTTCCAGAAACCCCTTGGATAAAAAATGAAAGTCCAAACGATTTATAGCTAAAGTCGTTGTTTACACCATACGTAAAATCTGGAAATGGGGAACCCAAAATAGTGCGGTCATTGGCATCTATGCGTCCATTACCGTCTACGTCCTTATAGCGGTATTCACCCGGGCGTGATAAAGGCTGTGATGAGTTCTCTATATCATCGTCCAACTGGAATACTCCCGCTATCTGATAGCCATAATACGCATTCAATGGTTGCCCCTCCTGTATGATCGTAAAATCGTTAATAAATCCCGCCGATCCCCCAAGAATGAATGGCAACCCGCCCAGATCGGTCACTTCATTTCTAATTGCCGACACGTTTATATTCGATTTCCATTTAAATGCCCGATCGATATTCACGGTGTTCAACCCGAACTCAAAACCATAATTTTTTACGCCTCCCACGTTTCTAAGTGTCGTATTAAAACCCGTTGTTCTGGGAACAGGCAATAGTAACAGTAAATCTTGGGTGTTCTTATGAAAAAAATCAACACTACCTGTTATGCGGTGGTCTAAGAATCCGAAATCAACACCGATATCAAATTGCCTTGTTGTTTCCCATTTCAGATTGGGGTTAGGCAGCTGAACGGCCGATACCCCGACTTTCGACGTCCCGCCCAGTACCGCCTCGCCAGAAGGCCCGAACAACACCAAGGAGTTGTAATTTCCAATTTCCTGATTGCCCGTAAGCCCGTAACTCGTACGGATTTTCAGATCCGACAGAAAAGAAACATCTTTCAAAAAAGCCTCATCCTTTATGTGCCAGCCAATCGCTGCCGAGGGGAAAAAACCAAACTTATTCGACTCCCCAAACCGAGAAGAACCATCTGCCCGGAACGTAAATGTCAACAAGTACTTTTGCAATAGATTATAGTTTACACGGCCTAGATACGATTGCAATTGATTTCGCGTCCGTTCGCTACCCACGCCGTAAGTAGGTTGCAATCCCGCACCTATATTATCGGTGTATAATGCATCCAAAGGAAATCCTTGTGCATTGGCCGAAAGTCCGCGGAATTCAAATTCTTGAAAAGTATACCCCAATAAAGCCTCTATGCCATGCACTCCAGTTTGCTTTTTATAGGTTGCCGTCAATTCCAATAGATTATTTTGTGCCTCATTAGATCTTATATTCGCGATCCCCTTAGTTCCTTCACCTCGCTTTAATAACCTACTGATGTAGCTATCCCTTCTAGCATTCTGGCGATCAAAGCCCACATTGGCACGTACGGAAAGCTCGGGAAGAACTGCATATTCGGCATACACATTTCCAAACGTCCGGTTTGTTTTTCCGTCATCCCTTATCTCCTGACTCAATGCATACGGATTTTCCAGATTGACGATACGCGTCACGCCGTACGATCCATCTTCTTGAAAAACCGGCAAGGTAGGGTCCTGAAACAAGGAAGAATAGATAATACCGGCACTTTCATTAATACTTACGCCACTCGGCGCATATTGGTCATCAATGGAACTACCGTTTAAGTTAATCCCAAACTTAATCCGATCAGATTGGTAATCCAGGTTCGCTCTACCAATATATTTCTTTAAGCCGGAATTTAATATTACGCCCTGTTGGTTAGCATAGTTCAATGACGCGTGTACACTTAACTTATCCGCACCGCCAGAAAACGTCACGTGATGATCTTGCAAAGCTGCATTTCTATAGATTTCGTTCTGCCAGTCCGTACCTGCCCCCACTTGTCGAATCTGCTCTTCCGTAAACTCGGGAGCCTCGCCAAGATCAGATTTAATATCATTCAGAAAAGACATGTATTCCTGCGCGTTCAACATTTCTATTCGATTGGCAACAGATTGTATACCTGTAGAAACGTTATAACCGAGCGCAAATCTATTCCCCTCACCTTTTTTAGTTGTTATCAGGATTACACCGTTTGCCGCCCTCGATCCATAGATAGCAGTGGCCGATGCATCCTTCAATATTTCTACAGATTTGATATCGTTCGGGTTTAATGCATTGAGTGGATTTCGGGGAGAAGGATCGCCTACCACGGATGAACTCGGTGATATAGGTGTGTTGTTAATGGGCAAGCCATCTATGACATACAGCGGCTCATTACTCGCATTGATCGAATTCGCTCCTCGTATCCGGATAGAGACACCTCCCCCCGGTTCACTGCTCGACTGCGTTACCTGTACACCCGGCGCTCTACCCGCAATCAATTGATCCACGGACTGTTGAAAACCTTTATTAAAATCTGCCGCTTCCAAGGAAGTTACCGAACCGGTAAGATCCCTTTTTTTCTGAGTACCATACCCGACTACTACCACCTCATCAAGGTCTTTGGAAGACGGGCTCAGCTCTATAACGGTTGGTGAGGATTGGACGACCACCGTTTTCGTTTCGTATCCCAGATAGCTCACAATAAGCGTAAAGGGCAACTTTTGACCCGTCACAAAAGCAAACTGACCGGCACGGTCGGTCTGTACACTGTGTGTTACGGCATCCAACCGTACGGTCACGCCTGCTATAGGATCTTTTGTTACAGCATCAATGACCTGTCCCGTCAACGATGCATTAATAATGGGTTTAGGGTCTATTTGGGAATACGCTTTCGTGGCAATTAGATTTGCATAAAGCAATAAAAGACAGACTGCGCACATCCGTACTGCATTTTTTTTCATTAGTATAAATATGTTTAGTAGTGAAAAACACAAGTGCCAACGCCAATTGAATACTTGTTTTATTATTTTTTGCCCGGTACTTTATCCCTATTTGACCGAATAAGTCGGGTTGTGTCTGTACCCTGTTCATTTTCTATTCTTGGGGCGGCTACTTGCATTATCAAAGCGGCACGGCTAATCGTTGACTTACCAGCACAAGTAATCGCACAGCTTTCCATTGCATTTGTTTCGGTATTTGACGATTGTGGAATAGGATAACTTCCACTCAACAAAGGCAGAACTAAAAAGACAAAAAAGATCTTCGGTGTGTTATTTGTTATTTTCATTTTTAATAGATTTATTTACCACGATGCAGAATGGCTCACATCATTTCACATTTTTATAAAATATCCAATTGACTTACGACGGGCACAATCGTTTTACTGTGTCCTTCTGCAAGTGAAGACAAAGCCTCTACGATATCTTCGTGCTGATCTGCAATATCTTCAGCTTCACCGATATCTTCATTCAGATTATGCAATTTCGGTTTTTCCAATTTTTTCAGTTGGTCAGGGTAGCCTTTTTCACTATTTTCATAAAAGCTTAATTTATATGGTCCCTGACGTACAGCCACGAGTGTTGAAGCATGATAATAGAACATTTCATTCCTTGGGCTTTTTTCCGTACTTCCATTTAGGACCTTCGTCAAATCGTATCCATCAAAAACCCGGTCGTTTGGCAAATCTGCCCCAGCAAGATTGGCAAAGGTTACCAACACGTCCAATGTACTTCCTATTTCTGTAACCTGTCCTGGTGTTACATGATCTGGCCCCCAAAAAATTGCGGGGACGCGTACCCCACCTTCGTAACTATTCCCCTTAGCGCCATACAATGGTCCTGACGAACCACCCAATTCTTTAAATATTTTCCAAGGACCATTGTCCGTTACAAACACCACATACGTATTTTTATCCAAACCGTTTTTCTTCAAGGCTTCGACAATCTTCCCCACACTCCAATCTATTTCTTCGATAACATCACCATATAGGCCCCGCGCACTTTTACCTTTAAACTTTTCGTTTGCAAACAGTGGGACATGCGGCATGGAATGCGCTAGATAAAGAAAAAACGGTTCACCTTGATTTTTCGAAATAAACTCAATCGCTTCATCTGTGTACCGCTCCGTCAAGGTATTTTGGACAGCCGGACGTTCAATTATCTCCTCATTGCGAAGTAGCGGAACTTGAAAATATTCATTCTTAGGTTGCGTAATAGCTTGGAGATACGGAATAGAATCGACCCGATCCATATCATTACTATATGGAATTCCATAATAATAATCAAATCCATGCCGCGTTGGTAAAAACTCCGGTAGACTTCCTAAGTGCCATTTACCTATAATTCCCGTGTGATAACCTTTTTGTTTTAATAAACGTGCGATCGTTATCTCTGATGCAGGAAGACCGCCTTTAGAATCCGGAAAGAGCACCCTTCTTTTCTCTCCTTGCATCCCACTTCTAATCGGTAAACGCCCCGTCATCAACGCTGCTCGTGACGGTGTACACACGTTGGCTGCCACATAGAAATTTGTCCATTTCTGTCCTTCGGCGGCCAATTGATCAATATGAGGTGTCTTTATCGTAGGGTTACCATACGTACCCAAGTCTCCATACCCTTGATCGTCCGTAAATATCAAGATAAAATTTGGCTGTGATGCCGATTGGCTCTGCTGGGCGTATCCATTTAGAAGCAGTCCGTATACTGCAATAAATACTCCTGCTGATTTTACTAAAAAGTTTTTCATGATTTTAATTTTGTGATTATTAATATCCATCGTTTTGTTCCAGGTTAGGGTTAGCATCAATTTCTGTTTGCGGAATAGGAAAAAGGACGTGATGCGCTTTTGCAGCAGTTTTACCTCGTCTGTTTGCCTCAGAGATGAAAATTCCCTGACGCACCTGATCACTCCTTCGCGCCTGTTCGTACCAAAACTCCCATGTCCGTTCCTTAAAAATTTGTTCTCTAAGTGTTTCCTTGCTGAAGTCTCCAAGTTGCAACGATGCTGGTAGTGCTCGCTGCCGTACCTGATTCAATAGATCTATCGATTCCGCATTGGGTCCATTCAATTCATTTAGCGCTTCCGCCCTACTGATCAGCACATCTGCATAACGTAAGACTGGCACATCATTTCCATAAGAAGCACCAATCGCATCCTTATCAAATTCATATTTTCCAGGATAAGATCGGTTATTCCCTAAAAGTTGTACAAAAACACCATTCGTATTGGTATATGAGGTAATAATCAATTCACGTCTTTTATCATTAGCAGCAAATGAGTTGACAAAATCATCAAAAAGATATACCTGTGAGGCATAGATCGTTTGGTTTGGAAGATGTGGGTAGTCTGTAGGAAAGGTATTCGCCACAAACGGATTTCCCAGCTGCGGAGTAGACTGTATTGTCCAGATAAGTTCTGCATTACCCTCATTTTCAATCAAAAACAACTTGGCATAATCACTAAACAAGCTATATTCCTGCAATTCGATAATTTCACCAGTGATATCAGCACATTCTTGCCATCTCTTTGTATTTAAATACAATTTTGCGAGGAAGCTTAACGCCGCTCCCTTCGTTGCTTTTCCATATACAGACTGCTTAACCGGCAAAATATCAGCTGCTTCCAGCAAATCTTGCTCAATAAAAGCTACGGTCTGCTCTTCCGTAACACGTGATTGAAGGTAGTCATCGTCCGGACTCTTGTACAAGGGGAGCCGTCCGAACCAATCGTGTAACCAATAATAGCTAATTCCCCTTAAAAATTTGGCTTCCGCAATTAGTTGCGTATCATTAGCCGGGTCAGCATTTTTTAAAATAATGTTGACGTCGCGTATCACACTATACAATCGTGTCCATATTCCGCTAAAATACGGATGGTTGCTATCCCATGTAAAATTGCACAAAGGCGTAAAGTTTGCTTCAATTGCACCGTACTCATTCCAGTTTTCACCAGAAGTCATACCCGATGTGAAAAAGTATTCATAGTTTCTGAGCTGTGCATTGCCATAAGCGGAGGTGAGCAGTGACTGCAGACCCTCTGGAGAATTTGCATAGTTATCGTCCAATTCAGAATAAAGGTCTTCCTGGAGTAAAGAATCACAGGAGGACGTCGCAAAGATTAATAATACAAGCGGTATATATTTTGAAATTTTCATCTGATTAAATATTACGAATTAAAATGATACATTTAAACCAGCAGACCACACCCTCGCCAACGGATATGTATTTAAATCTATTCGGGCACTACTTCCCCCTAACGCATTGGCTTCCGGATCATACCCAACGTAGTTACTAATGGTAAATAGGTTTTGTGCAGACAAAAATACCTGAATTCCCCTGACAGACTTTGTCGAGCGTAATGGAAGATTATAATTCAATTGAATATACTTTAACCGCAGATAAGAAGCATCTTGCAGCGCTAACGTGTTGGATTTCCCCCCACCATACGAGGTTGGTTCGGTCGCTGATGGCCATTTCGCATCAGGATTATCTATCGTCCAACGATCTTCAACAGTAATGCTCAACATGTTTCGCCGGTAATTGCTTGGATAAAGGCTTTCCAGAATATTACCATTTAAGATATCCCCGCCATACTGCCCTTGAAACAAGAAATTTAAACTAAAATCTCCATAAGCTACCTCATTACGCCACCCATAGGTGAAATCTGGATAAGGATTACCTATTATTTGCTGATCGTCAGCATTTATTCTCCCGTCGTTATTCACATCTTCAAAAATTGGATATCCCGGCCGGGAAGATGGCTGCGCACTATTTGCAATTTGGTCCACATCGTTAAAGATACCTATCACCTTGTAGCCGTAATAAGAAAATGCAGGTTCACCTTCCGTGATGATCGCTACATTCCCAATATTTGCCGCACTTCCCGTGAGTATCCGCTTAGCATCTCCCAAATCTGTTACCTTATTCTTTATGAGCGTGAAATTTAGTGACGAGGTCCATCTAAATTTGTTTTTTTGTATGATATCACCAGACAGATAAAATTCTATACCGCTGTTCCTCATGCTTCCGATATTCGAAAGAATCGAGCGATATCCTGTTCCTGATGGCAATGGTAGTTCAATCAGCATATCCTTTGTCGATTTCACGAAATAATCGGCGGTAAGGCTTAATCTGTTTTGAAAGAAAGAGGCGTCTACTCCTATATTTGACTGTGCAGTAGACTCCCATTTTAGATCACGGTTACCGATTCTAGATGGCGAGGTTCCTACCACTAACGTATTTCCTGATACAAAGGTTCCTCCTGTTGTGAAGGTTTGTAACGAATTGTAGTTTCCGATATCTTGGTTGCCCGTAACACCATAGCTTCCTCTTAACTTTAAGTTATTAAAGAATTGAGGAATAAATGGCTCATTTGAAAGTAGCCAACCTGCTGCTACTGACGGAAAATAACCAAATTTATTATCGGTCCCAAAACGCGAAGATCCGTCCGCCCGAAGCGTCCCTGTCAGGATATACTTATCATTATGGGTATAGTTAACCCTACCTAGATACGATAACAGCGTATTTTCTGCTTTTCCGCTATTGAGCGAAGCCGTTGCGATATCACCTAAGTTCAGGTTATTTGTAGCGAGGTTGTCTGATGGGAAATTTCCTATCGAGCCACCAAAACGTTTAATTTGAAAATTCTGATAAGTGATCCCGCCGAGCACATCGAGTGTATTCCCTCCCGCAAATTGTTTATTGTAATGCATCGTATATTCCCCCAGAATATCTTGTTTTTCAAGCGTTGCTATGTTGGCTATCCCGTTTTGTGCCGCGCCCCGAATCGTGAGCGTACTATTAAAAATATCCCTACGCTGTGAAAAAAGATCCGTTCCCAGATTAACCTTAGCCTTAAGTCCATTTGCGATTTCATATTCAAAGAAAACATTTCCAAGCGTTCGGTTTAGAGTACTTTCGTTCTGGATACCGTTGACAAGGCTTAAGGGATTGTTAATCGTCAAAAACGATGAACGAGTAAATGAGCCATCCGGATGGTAGATAGATTCGGTTGGATCATATAATAATGCCGCATTGATAGGTCCTGCAGATTCATTGATGCTATTGCCGTCAACCGCATTATTATCTATTATCCTACTGGTTGTTATGTTGATACCAAACTTACCTTTTGCAGCAAAAGTACCATCCAGATTCACCCGACCAGCATATCTATCCATTCCGGTGTTACGTACGATACCATCTTGAGAAGTAACATTTAAGGATGTAAAATAAGATAACGATTCCGATCCTCCCGATAGGGATAGATTGTGATCATGTACAGCTGCTTTCCGTAAAATTGCATTTTGCCAATCGGTTCCTGAACCAATTGCCGCGATCGCTTCATAATCAAAAACGGGATCGCTCCCACGCTCAACTGATAGTTGATTAACCACATCAATATATTCCGCAGTATTCAAGATATCTATCCTATTCGCTAACGATTGTACACCGACATTAAGCCCATAGTTTAATCTCTTCTGACCCGCAGTACCTCTTTTGGTTGTTATCAAAATAACACCATTGGCGGCCCTTGATCCATAAATAGCGGTAGCCGAAGCATCTTTCAATACTTCAATTGATGCGATATCACTGGGATTAATTGAATTTATTGGATTTTTCGCGACGAGGTTATTTGCTATTCCCCCTTCTCCAGAAGAAGAAGTGAGGTTGGCTGAATTATCAATAGGCAACCCATCTATCACATAGAGCGGGCTGGATCCGGCGTTAATCGAATTATTACCTCTAATACGAACGTTAACACCCCCTCCCGGTTCCGAACTAGACTGCTGTATATTAACGCCAGCTGCACCTCCCTGTAAAAGCTGATCTACAGATGTTACTGCGCCTCCCCTATTAAAATCAGTCTCCTTCAAACTGGAAACCGAACCCGTTACATCTCTTTTTTTCTGCACACCATATCCGACCACAATAACTTCGTCGATATCTTCTGAAACCGGAAATAATTCTATTATTGTTGGAGATGTGTTTACTACTACTGTTTTCGACTCATAACCTATATAGGAGATCGACAATGTGAACGGCAATTTCTGGCCAGTTACAAATTGAAATCTTCCATCCCGATCTGTCTTAACACTATGCGTAACCGCATCTAATTGAATAGTTACACCCTCAAGCGGACCCTTAGAAACCCCATCTATAACAGACCCTGTCAATGTAGCATTGATGATTGGTATCGGCGACACTTGTCCGTAAGTATGTACTATACAAAAGAATAATACCATAGCCGACAAAGATGAATACCGAAGTACTCTTATATATTTCATAAAAAATAGCTAATGTTGAATGATGCAAAAGTCAATAGTAATTGACTTTTATAGTGAATAAGTAGCCCTACGAATGAATTTAATTTCTTCGTTTTGTTGCTTTAAGATAGCACGGTATTAACGGCACATTCGACAAGAACCACAAAATAAAATGTGGAAGGGAAGGTTAGATAAGAATCTCTTTAAAGAGTCAATGTCATACTTTTTCATTACGATAATTGTTTATTAGTAAAAATTATACTCGTTGCCAACGCCAATTGATGAACGATGGGACAAAGATATAAATACCCATATAAAAAACTACTAAAAAGGTAGACTTTTTTTTTAATCCTGTATTTCCCTATTATACTACAATTGCTGTATTACTATTCTTCTCCTAGATTACCGTTTTGGTATTGTATTTTATAAACGATAACTTTACTGTTCATCAGTTAGATAAATCATACAATCATGGGTAACATCACATTAGAACAGGCGCGCAAAGTAATAGACGCTGCCCTTAAAAAATCAGAAGAATTAGGCGTAAAAATGAATATTGCAGTCGTCGACTCAGGAACTAATTTAGTTGCATTCAACAAAATGGACGATGCTTGGTTGGGTTCGATTGATATCTCACAGAAAAAGGCACGTACGGCTCGGTATTTTAATATGAATACTGGCGAAATCGGTAAACTATCGCAACCGGGTGGCTCACTTTACAACATCGAGCACTCCAACAATGGTCTCATCACCTTTCCTGGTGGCGTTTTGATAAAAGACGGAAACGGTACAATCCTAGGTGCTATTGGTGTAAGTGGTAGTACCGTCGAAGACGATCATGCGGTTGCGACATCGGGCGCTAACGCTTTGTGATGCCCACAACATAGAAATATCCGCGTTGGAATTCAAATGGGCATCTGGTTGATAACGCCCAAGAAGATTAATACGAAATTAATCTATCGCCCTAGCCACTCCTGGAAGAGAATTGAACGTTCCTGACTTACAATTACATCTGTATCATTTTCAGGAAGCAGTTTTATCTTAACACGACCACGGCTTATTTTCACCATGGATACAATGGCATCGATATGCACCATAAATTTGCGGTTCACTTGAAAGAAAAAGGTCGGATCCAGTTTTGCGGCTATCCCCATCAAGGTATCCTCCATGATGTAACGTCCACCCGATTTTTCGATAACAAATAAAATCTTGTCTTCCGCCATAAAGTAGGCGATATCACTCACCGGGAGCGATTTGAGATGGATCCCATATTTGACCAGAAAGCGATTTTTGTAACGCGGTTCGTCCGAAGGCAGTAGTTTTCTCACCTTGGCTATAGCGCGCTCCAGATCCTCTGCATCGAAAGGTTTCAACAGGTATGCATAACCTTGGTTCTGAAAAGCATCCAGCGCATAATCGTCGTACGCCGTTGTAAAAATAACTGGCGCCGATACCGGCACTTGTTTAAACACCTCAAGACTAATTCCGTCTGCCAGATGAATATCCATAAAGATCAAATCCGGCTTATTTTTTCTAAGCCATTCCACCGCATCCCGAATCGTATCCAACCTAACCAAGTTAGGGTTTTCAGCAAGCAGCGACGTCGCCAGCATATCCCGAAGGCTATTCCAAGCCCATTCTTCATCCTCTACCACAAGTATTTGCCAAGCCATACGGTAAAAATAGAAAAAATCCCTTATGCTACGACCATAGCATAAGGGATTTTTCAAACAGTGTGGGCCAGAAACTAAACTAAAGCAGTTCGGGGTTATTCTCGATCGCCTCTCTCGGATAGCGGATCGTATACCGTGGATCTTCCTTCTGTAGCGTATACGTTTCACCCAAGAAAAGATGTTGGATTTCGGGACGTCCCCAGCGTTTTAAGTCATACCAGCGCAAGCCCTCTAAAGCCAATTCACGAGTCCGCT
The DNA here is from genome assembly GCF_014692505.1 of Sphingobacterium arenae. Lineage (GTDB taxonomy): Bacteria > Bacteroidota > Bacteroidia > Sphingobacteriales > Sphingobacteriaceae > Sphingobacterium > Sphingobacterium arenae. The sequence goes on from NZ_JACNYK010000004.1 coordinate 299,289, forward strand.
CCTCCTGCAGGAATTCCAACAGTTCTTCGTTCGATAGTGCATCCAACTTATTTTCCTGTTCCGAAGCAGCCGATGCCGACAATCGATGTTGCGCTAACGTACGAAATGCTTCCAAGGCTACCGTTTTGTTGTCTAGATGCAACGCTGCTTCCGCGACAATCAAATAAAGCTCGCCATTTCTAAAACTGACCTTAAATCGGTTATCCCCTCCTTTAAGCGATCTGTATTCATTGCCGGATTTTTTAAAATAGTATGCAAAACGTTGATCGTTAACCTGATCATACAGCGAGATGATATGCTCCGAAACGTTCGTACTAGATTGTAATTGCGCTGTAGACGGATTGTCCCAAGCCTGGATAGATTCGACCGATTCAAAATCATTGGGCAAGAGTGCCTCTCCGTCATTTAAATCTACCAGCCCGCCTTCTATCGCCAAGGCCGTCTGCGCTTCCGATAGCGCCTGTTTCCATTCTGAACGATAGAGATGTAAACGTGCCGCGAAAGCATGCAGCGCCCGTTTACTAAACCGGTACCGGTGCTCCGAAGGTTGATTACCGATCTGCATCAGTTCCGTTGCACGCGCCATATCATTCGCAATAAACGTATATACCTCCTCTACTGTGCGAACAGGAAACTTCTGCTCCAGATCTATCGTCTCTGCGATAGGTACTCCCCTGTGCTGTTTGTTAGCATCACTATATACAGGCGCATAACAGTTGAGCAGTTCAAAATGGCTGTACGCCCGCAATAGGTAGGCTTCCGCCTTTAGCTGCTTCGTTACCTCATTATCACCCAATTTATCATCGATTTCTGTCAACAGCAAATTCGCATAAAATATACTCTTGTAGAACGTCGCCCAAGGATAAGACAGTGTTGTCGGATCGGGCGCTTGGTCATTCCAGATATAAATATCTTTCAGAACCGCCATGTCCGTGGAAAATTCATCCAATAGCAATTCGTCGGTCCGTAAGGATAATAAAGATTTATGTGTCGGAAAAACCGAATATCCACTGGTCAGCAACGCCCGAAAGTCGGATTCGGTCGAGGGTACAACCGTTCCCACAGGCTGTATATCCAAGTATCTATCGCAGGAATGCATAAATACCCCTGCGATGGCTATGCATATATAAATAAATTTTTGTCTCATATCAATAGAATTAAAAAAGCGTTAAAACTGGGCAGATAAACCAAACGTAAACGATTTGGTAATCGGCTGCGCATAGAAATTACCATACGTTTCAGGATCGAAATAATCGTCATACGAATCACCGAAAACGAATAAGTTTCTGCCTTCCACATTAAATCGAACGCTACCCGCACCTATACGTTTAGCGATTTTGGCTGGCATGCTATACCCCAGGCGTATACTGTTGATGCGCACATAGCTCATATTTTTCGCCCAAATATCGTAATAACCAAAAGATCGTACCGGGTCATTGTCCATCATCCAACTGTACGCAATCCAGCGCGCATTGTCTTCGATATTCGTACTGCCCAAGGCTGGCAAGCCGTTTCCTTGGAGCGCATCCATTACCCTATTGGATTGGTTCATACCACGGTCCACACTTGCCGGATTGTATGGTGGTGTGCCGCGCATCCATCTGTCCAGATTAAATGCCGCAGATACCGCTAAGTCGAAGTGATCAAAACGGAATCTATTGGTCATACCGCCCACAAACTTCGGATCCGCATTCCCTAAGTAGCGGAATTTGCTACGGTACGTATCCGGTGTAAGTTCTGTAGCAACCATATATCCCGGCAGGAAATCCGCCCAGGGGTCATAGAGACCATAAAAATCTTCGAACGCAACCGTTTCTCCGGTTGCTCCCTGAAACTGCATCAGGCCGTCAGCATCCAGTCCCGCTGTCGGTAACACGAATATGGAATTGAGCGGGTAACCTTCCTGGTTGTCGAGTACATAAGATTTTGGATCGGCCAGTACTTTCGTTAGCTTATTGTTATTATGGGCGATATTAAAATCCGTTCCCCATTCAAAACGATCGCGTACGATATTTCTGCTGGAAATCATAAGTTCGATACCTTCATTTTTCACAGACGCCCAGTTCCGCTGTATATCTTGAAAACCATTTTCGAGCGCAAGTTGGCTCACACCGATCACATCGGTACTATTGCGGTTGTAATAATCCAGCGTGACGTTTACCCTATCTGCCCAAAGTCCGATATCAAGTCCTGCGTTCCAGGTCTGCGTACGCTCCCAGCGGAGTTTATCATTTGCGGGCATATCGACGACTATCGTCTGTTCATTGGAGCCCGGTAAGATCGTACTATTGTTATATTGCCCAATGAAAAATGGATAGGTATTCCGGTCTACGTTTCCCTGTATTCCATAAGACGCACGCAAGCGCAAATTGGAGATCACCGGTACAGTCCTCATAAAAGATTCTTCGGATACGACCCAAGATCCCGCGAGCGACCAAATCGGTAGGAAGCGGTATTTGGGATCGACACCAAACATATTCGATCCGTCGTAACGAATGCTTCCGAAGAGGTTATATTTACGATCTAGCGTATAGGTCGCATTCGCAAAGAAGGAAGCATACGACGTTTCACCAATACTTTTGGCGTATTGACGGAAACGTTCATCGTTTTCATATCCCGAATTTGGAAAAACGATAGGCTTCGTCGTCAGCGTTGTCGGATTAAACCCAAAACCTTTGGTGGATATCAAGGTGTTTTTGCTACGGCGCAATTCCGTTCCGCCCATGACTTCCAGTTCATGGCGCTCCGCAAAGCTCGTATTATAACTCAAGAACGATTTCCAATTGTATTGGAAACTACTGTTAGCCGTATTTTCGATCAGACCACCCGCTGGCAAAAAGTACTTTTCCCCATCGCTAAAATATCGCGTGCTATGATACAGCTTGCGCCGGTAATAGCTTTCCTCATCCATAAACCTCTCCGTACCGGTCTCGTCAAACTGTAACCCCAGCTCCGATCGGATATTTAGATTATGTAAGATATCGTACTGTAAGTAGGAGATTGCCTTGAGCGCCTTGTTAGATAAGCTATATCTGGTATTCTCCCTTTCTTCAAGAGCATTAAACGGAATGTATGTATCATTCTCAAAGCCTTCAATATCCGGATCATTTACATACGAGCCATCCTCATTTCGAATCGCCAAATACGGATTGACCGTGCGCACATAATAACTTGGATTGGTAAAAGCATCCCTATCCTGTATGGGGTTGCGCCGGTTACTCACAGATCCCAAGAGGTTTATCCCTGCTTTCAATCGGCTACTGATACGGAAATCATTATTCAACGTTAAGTTATAACGATTCATATCGACATTGTGCATGCTTCCCTTCTCGTCAAAGTAGCCTGCCGAAACGTAGTAACGATGGTTTTCCGTTCCGCCCGAAACCGATGCATTGTATTGCTGGTTGATCGCATTGCGGAACAAATTATCCGCCCAATCATATTCATGGCCACGCAGCGCATCAATTGCATTTCGGGTTTCAGGAGAAAGGGCTGTTAATCCACCTGCACGAAAGCTATCCCATTCATTGGACGCCGTCAGCAACCGCGCAATGGCCCCCTTACCCGATCGATACGTCAAATCAGCACGCTTCGCCATCTCCAGTTCAAAATCGACCTTCTGGGAAGCATTCATCAAGTTCAGACGATCAAAGTCCGGCCGTTGCGTCACAAATGTATTCGCAGAAACGCTGACCTTTGCCGGTCCTGCTTGTCCCCTTTTGGTGGTAATCACGATAACCCCATTTGCCGCACGTGCCCCGTAAATCGCTGTCGCAGCCGCATCCCTTAAAACAGAGATGTCTTTGATATCTTCAGGGTTCAATCCGGCAATCGGCAAATTTCTTAACGTGTTTATATCATCTTTGTCCAAGCGATTGGGCAACTCCGTACCCTCTATAGGCATACCATCCACTACCCATAACGGGTCCTGCGTACCATTCATCGAAACCGTACCCCGGATACGGATCTGCGATACGCCGTTTGGTCCACCGCTTAAATTGGAAAACTGCATACCCGGTACCTGTCCTTCCAGCATCTGTTCGATACTCGCCACACCCGACTGCTTGATTTTTTCAGCATCGATTTTTGTATACGCCGTGGTATTCTTGCGCTTCTTAATGTCGCTATAACCCGTCACGATCACCTCTTCCAAAGCGGTATCGTCTGGTTGGAGCAACAACGTTTTATGCCCTTGATAAACCGTAACCCGTAAAGGCTCGTACCCCATAAAAGACACCGTAACCGTGTTGACATCACGCGGTAGATCGAACGAAAAATCGCCGTTCGCATCGGTGATTGTCCCTAAGACAGACTGCTGTACCTGTCCCGCTACACCGGTTTGTTCCGCTACAGCAGAACGGTCTACCGTAACAGCCGCCCCGGCAATCGCCGTGTTTGTCACAGCGTCCAACACACGTCCTTTCAGGGACTTCATATCCTGTGCCCAGCTTATATGCACACAGCATATCATCAAGATAATTACTATTCTATACATTAAAAATATTTGTTAGTTATTCATATTTAAAGTCACACCTATACGCAAGAGAAGATCTTCATAATGCGCTTTCGTAGCTGCATCGTCTGTGTTTCTCGCTTTCTTCAGCAACTCATAGATGCGAAGAAGTTCCCCCCTTTTCAAGGTCAGCATATCCGATGTTCTGGCCATCCCTGTTACATGTACGTTCCGTAGTTTCGTATCGGAGTGGCCGTGCTCGTGCCACGGGCAGAGCGGTGGATTTAACGCCTCCAATAAGGTATTCACCTGCTGTATTTTTTTCTCGTTAATTTTTTCCATGGCTTTATTGCTCGACACCATGAGCACATCGATATAATTTTGCTGTAGCATACGCGTATCCAAATCCAAATTTTCTTTCTGCATGGTTTTATCAAAAACTACTTTACGCAATGCCTGGAAGAGCTCCTCCGCTGTCCAGGTCATTTCCGGCCCGAATAAGTTTTCCATCTCAATCATACGCAACAGCCGCTCATCCTTAACCAAATTATACAACAAGCTGTACTGAAATTCCCGTTGAAGATTGTAAGGCGCATATTCAAATACACCGACAGGGCTATCGCGTAGTGGAAACGTCTTGGTCATCAGCTCCGGTACAAACAACCAAGAAGGTATCCGAAGAACCTGTTCTTCCAAGTAAGCAAAAGCCTCCTCCTGCGTTGCCCGGGAGACCGGACTGTAAGCACTTTTGCCGTCGCCCAATACCGGATTTTCCAGATAAATACCGCCTATATTATTAACAACATGGTCCGCATACGTATACCACTGTCCAATACCCCCCATATAAAGCTTACCCGCTTTGTAGTAGTTTTCTCCGGCCGCCGTGGTCCATTGGATGATCTGCGGCATCATACGTTTCAGATTTCGCAAACCATAACGACCCGCTAGCATGGCGTTGTCGCCCAAATCTTCCGATTGCGCCCGCGGGTCTACCACATTTTTACTATCCTGTTGTTCGCCGTACCAATAATTCGGATCGTGTTGGTACTTCTCGATCGCTTGGCGCAACGTGGGTAATTCCTCCCAAGGCGTGTTCACATCGTACCAACGATAAGCCCATTCAATAGCGTACTTATCGTACAAGCCGATTACAGGTGTAATCGCCTGTACACCATCCTCCGGCTGTGCCACGTAATTAAAACGGGCATAGTCCATAATCGATGTCGCTGTCCCTCCCATCTTTTTGGTAAACGACGGCGAACGCAAAGAATCCACTGGGAAAGCATGAGAAGACCCCATATTATGCATTAGTCCAAGTGTGTGCCCGATTTCATGCGAAGAAACAAACCGTATCGCGTGGGCCATTTTTTCGTCCGAGAATGTATTTCCGCGGGCTGCCGTATCGATGATACCCGTCTGTATACGCATCCAGCTATTGAGCACCGTCATCACGTTGTGCCACCAGATGACATCCGCTTCCAAAATCTCTCCCGACCGTGGATCTACAACCGATGGTCCCATGGCATTGGCTTGAGAAGAAGCCGCATATACAATAGATGATACATTTGCGTCATCAGGATCAAAGGACACCGTATCGGGCAGTTCCTTTGCCACGATTGCATTCTTAAAGCCCGCCGCTTCAAAAGCTACCTGCCAATCGTATACCCCGGCAATAATCTGTTGACGCCATTGCTTGGGCGTAGCAGGATCTATATAGAAAACAATCGGTTTCTTAGGTTCCACCAATTCACCCCGGCTATAGCGTTCCCGATCCTCTTCCTTGGGCTCTAATCGCCACCTTGTCACTAATTTACGTTTATCCAGTTCCTGCTGTTCATCCGAGAAGTACCAACGTGGTGTTGTAAAGAAACCCACTCTGGGATCGGCAAACCGCGGAAGCATGGGCTGCTCCGGCAGTCCGTAAAGATTACTTGTTACCGAGATTGAAATCGGGATTGACGCATTACCTTCCGTCACCTTAGTCGAATAGATAGATTTGATGACAATATTATTATCAAACGCTTTCATCTGTTCTATCGAAGAGATGGCCTTATTTGGTGAAGTGCCGAGTCCCAAATTAGCAAACACATCCAAAAAGCTTTTTTCCGATCCATCAAATACCTTATTGACTTTAATAAAAGCCATCGTCGAGTCTGCATCGTAGCACACTACTTTAAATGACTCGATAAACGAAGCCCGATAATTATCTGCAACAGATTGTGCAATCGCATCCTGATCCTTTACATCGACTTTCGGATCATACTCCCCTACCCAAATTTCCTTTCCATTTCTCTTAGGCACGAAGCGAATCACCTTGTTCTCGAAATTCATCCCCTTATTTACACCAGCCTCATTAATGGCCAACGGTACCGAGGATACTTTGTGTATCAGCAGAAAATCTTTGTCCAGTGCCGTTTTGGGAATCCCAAAGTAATAGTCGTCATCCTTCGTCAGGACGGTAAACATTCCACTATCGATACGTGCTCCTTCGGCCAACTTTTGATAGGAGGTGGTGGATACAGCCGTATCTATTCGGCTCATCTTGTCATCCTTCTTGCTATATCCCCGAAAATCAGGTAAAATAGCACAAGATTGCATAAGGGCGATTGCACACAACGCCAGCCCTAAGCGGTTGTAAATCTTTTTTTTGTCTTCCATCTGCATGGTATGCTGCTACGGTTAATAGATAATCAGGGGCTAAAAGTGCCTACAAATAATTACAAACGCAATCGTCATTACGTGAACCCGAAGATTAACGGAGCGAACCCACATATTTAACCGACGGAACTGTCCTTCACCTTAGAGCAAAGGCAGGTATACGGCAAAATATTCCGCATCCGTACCAAAATGAAACCCCTCCGTTCCTGCCGCTTGATAGACCGAATAGATGTATTGTAGTCCATACCCCCCACTCTCCATATCCGCATTTTTCCTGGGCCGATAATTATTGCGAACGACCAATCGTTCTCCGTCTACGGCAATCTGAATCGACAATGGAGCCAACGCCGTAAATTCGTTATGCTTGATCGCATTTTCTACAACGATCTGCAAACACCACCTCGGAAGTAGGCGCTGAAGATATACCTTGTCAACTTGGATATCGATAGGTGCGAGCGCATTCTTAAATCGGATTTCCTGAAGAAAAAGATAAGCCGAAGCAAGCGATAGCTCTTCCTCCAATGACGCATATACGGCGTGATCCTGCCGAAGCATGGTGCGGTACATCTTGGCCATTTTACCAACAAACAGTTGGGCACGATCTTGATCTTGCTTTACCAACTGTTGAAGTGAGCCAAGCGCATTAAAGAGAAAGTGTGGATTCATTTGCTCCCGAAGTCTTTCAAAGCGCGCCAAGGCTTGTCCCTTTTGTATATTTACACGCTCCAAAGCCAGCACATGCTCTTTTTTTCGCTGTATATATAAACTCACAGAAAACGCCATTACAGCAACCAACAACACCCCTCCTAATAGCAGACTAAGAAATAGAATATCCGTAATCTCTTCCTGGCGGATCTTGGGCACCGATATGACGATATACGCATCCGAGAAAAAATGCTGCAACGGATAAACAAACCTCCTTACCGGCAAATTTAAATATGCAGAGTGCTGTACGGCACCCCGCGCCTTTTCCAGCCAAGACCTTCCGTCGTCCCGTAGCGTACCTACATTCGAAGAATCCGGGTGTACCAAGCAGTACCCTTCAGCTGTATACACAGCTGCATATGCCCGCGCATATCGGTTCACATTTCGAAAATAGTTATTGAGTTCATACAGATCTACATACACGGGCGTTCCTGCTGTACGCTCCACCTGTGGAAACGGAATTGGGTAATAATCATCAGACCTCACTGCAGACGAATCCAAATCCCCAAAAAGAAAGAGGCGGTGAAGGCGTGCATCCGTTTCCGTGTTATAGGTGTGTTCCGTATTGGTCTGCATGTTCATAAACAGGGCTAGGCGCTGCTCGAGCAGGTCAAAGTCACGCTGCATTAACAAAGACTGCTCCACCGCTGTTGCCGTTTCGTTCTGGTATTTGAGCTGGTCGATCTTTTCGTATATAATGCTAACGACTACCACACCTATGATCAAGAGCAATAGAAAAATCAACATAAAAACATATATGGGCTTGATTTTCGAAAACGACAAGCCCGTAATCCGCGGTATCACGGCACAAAATAACGGAATTTATCGTAGCATTCCCAATTCCCGCGACGCGTTTGCGCGGAAATATTTTGCTCGAAAATTTTATTTTTTTATATTAGAGATAATTGAATACGAAACAAACAGAACAGTATAAACTTCATAAAAATGTCTACTATGGATAATCTAGAATTTGATAATGTACAACAACATTGGGACAACTTCATCACCGCGGCCGTTGCGTGGGCTCCGAAAATCCTTATAGGACTTATTTCAGCCTTACTCATATACCTGATCGGCTCTTGGCTGATTAAAATTACAAAACGTATCGCTGAAAAAGCGTTTCAACGAAGGAAAATGGATATATCCCTTCAACGATTTCTCCTGAACCTCATCCATTGGACACTTCATATTCTGTTATTCATTGTCGTAGTTTCCCAGCTCGGCGTACAAACCTCCGCTTTTGTCGCCATGATCGGTGCTGCTGGGCTGGCCATCGGTTTAGCCTTACAGGGGTCATTGGCCAATTTTGCAGGAGGAATATTGATTCTTCTCCTCAAGCCCTTCAAAGTTGGCGACTACATTTCCTCCGATACAGGAGTATCAGGAACAGTGGAGGAAATCGACATTTTTAACACAAAACTCACCACCCCGCAAAATCAATTGGTAGTGGTACCCAATGGCCCTATGTCCAACAGTAGTATCACAAATTATACACAGCTGGGCACCCGCAGAACATGGTTTGACATCCGCGTGCCCTACAATACCAATCTGAAACAAGCACAACAGGTCTTACTAGGCGTAGCAGAAAGTAATGTCCTGGCATTTAAGGAACCCGCACCGCAAGTTGTAGTTACAGACCTGGGCGACAGTGCAGTAAATTTATCGGTACGGGTGACTACTTCCAACGAACATTTCTGGACAATGAACGAACAATTGCTTATCGACTGCAAAACGGCCTTGGATAACGCCGGAATTGATATAGCTGTTCCGAAACGAGATATCTATATCCGCAACGAAAGCTCCGGTCAGTAACCCGTTACCATCCGGTGACCATCTTCCAAAAAAGTATCCATCGGTGATGGATACTTTAGAACATATTTTTTAGGGTTTGTCGGATACGCCATAAATGTGATCCAACATACGGTATAACTTCGGATGATCTTCTTTTAGCAAAGCAGGTTTTTTGAAGAAATATTCAGATACAACAGCAAAAAATTCCGCTTCATTGGTGCCCGCATATTCTCTAATATCGGATTCACCCGATCTGATCTCGCGGATAGTTTTATGCATCTCTTTGATCCAAGGTTCGATCAAGGACTTGGGAATCAGATACTCCGGAACACCATCCACCTCGCCATCCGCCTTGTCGATGAGATGGACAAACTCATGAATGGCCGTATTTCCCGCCGATAGATTCAAAAAACCGTTTCGCAAAGCCTGCTGTGACAGGATCATCTTGCTGTTGAGGGCTCCCGAGCCAACCATTCCCGCAACATTTCGCTCTTCGTTCGCTGTGCTAAACCGCTGGTCAAAATAATCAGGGTACACCAATACTTCCGTAAGATTGCGATAGACCCATAGCTTGAAATGAAAAAGCGGGATAGTAGCACTCGCCGCAATAAGTATTTTGTCCTCGTCGGTTACCACGGCACCTTTTTCTGCCGATATCTTAGTATGCTCCAGAAAGTAGCGTACTCTTTTCAGGAAAGTCTGCTGTTCATCGGCCGGCAGATGGCGATAAAAACCAACACGCTGCTCGAGAACCTCTCCCATTAACTCGTCAGTCAGGGCAGAAGGTATGGCAATTTTCTTTTTGCCACCGTATCTAAAGATGTAAATAATAAGCACACTGGCGAAAAAAACGATGCCTGCGACAATGAAATAAGAAGAGTCATTCATGGTGTTTATATTTCTATTTTTTTCTTCCAATCCAGCCGAGGTGGGTATGTTTGAAATCATCGCCGTACTTTAATCCGTAACCGAAAATCCGGTCCATGGCCGAATGGCCAAAAAGGATGATGCCAGCTAATGACAATAGCGGGAAATTGAGCATAAACCCGACGCCAAAAACAGCCAGTGCGATCAATTTATGATGGAATAGATTATACCAAAAAGCCCCCACCCTAGGATTAATAGCGTAGGCCAGCATGGCGATGTCCGGCAATAAAAGGCAAGCAGGAAAAACCCACCAGGCATAATCCAATTGCGCGAACAGGAAAATGGACAGTAAAAACTGACCTGCTTCTTCTAGTTTTACAAGGGTATCCATTTGTTTTGTCATCGTGTCTTATTTTTTGATATAGCAAAGATCGTCAATCTTCTCTCGGACGACCTTGACAAAAGTCAAGATTTTTCCATTTGGCGCTTTCTGATCCGGCTAAAGGTCTCGGCAGACATTCCCAGCACAGAAGCGATATAGTGCAGCGGAATTTTGTTGAACAGGTCCTTATTTTGCTCAAAATAAACATTGTACCGTTCTTCTGCATTCAGCGATAAATGCGCGAACACTCTGTTCTCTATCATAGCAAAACACTTCATCATAAATTGCCTTTCGATCTCTTTCCATTTCGGGAAGACCTCAGCCAGTTTTTGGTAATCTGCTTTGGTAATACTCCATAATGTGGTATCTGTGTATGCCTGAATGTTATATCGGTTGGGCTGATCGAAAAAGAAGCCTAACACCTCCGTCATAAACGAGCCGTCTGTCGCGATCCACTGCGTAACATCCTTACCATCCGCATAGGCATACACCCTGATAATTCCCGAGCGGATGATGCTCAATTTGTCACAGGCTTTTCCGGTAGTCGTAAAAAAATCGTTTTTCTCAAGTTTCTCCTCCTTAAAAAAAGAGATGACCAATTCACATTCCTGATCTGTCAGCGCTCCAAAATGCTGTTTTATCGTTTTCTTAAAATTTTCCACCATCCAAAATCTAATGCATCTGTAAAGATACCAAAAAAACGCCCGAGGGTATTTGGCTTACCATAAAGCGTACAAGAGTATATGATTAGATGCCAAATCCTAATAGAATTACCTACCAAAATATAGCTATATTTGCAGCATCAAAGCCTAAGACTACGTGGATCAATAAAGCGCACATCATGCATTACGAAGATAAGAAGCAACTACTCGACGATCTGAATATCCGGAAGGAAGAAGCCTTTTCTTTCGTTTTCCATCGGTATTATAGTAGACTTTGCCTCTTTGCCTCGCAATTTACCGACGATCCAGGTGAATCAGAAGACATTGTAGACGAAGCGTTTATGAAAATATGGCAAGGCAACCGGTCCTTTGCATCCTTCGATCATTTTAAAAGCTCGTTATACCAGTCTACGCGCCATATCGCCTTAAATAAGCGCACATCGAATCTTCGTCGGAGCATACGTACCGACCACTATGTCTCCTCACAAGAGCAGACCCAGCAGAGCCAACTCCAACAGATTGTATATGCCGAAGCGATGGGTGAACTTTACCATGCCATTCGAAGCTTACCTCCCAAGGCCCAGAAAATTATTAGCGCTACCTATCTGGAAGGCAAAAGTAATGAAGAAGTAGCAATAGAAATGCAAATAAGTATACAGACGGTAAAGAACCAAAAGTTGCGCGCCTTGACGCTCTTACGTGCGCGATTAAGGCGGGATACCTTTAATTTATTACTACTTGGCGCATTTATTGTAAAAAATTTTCAATAAAATTTATTTTTCTTTAGTACTTTTTCAATTTCGTGCGGTATTACTTAATGAATAGTCTACAAATATGTACGATAAAGAAGAAAACGAAGGTATTATCATAGGTCATATTATTGCGAAACGAATCCAAGGTCTCCAGCTTAGCGGTTCCGAAGCGGAATCCATCAAAAATTGGCTCGCTGAATCCCCTGAAAATCGAGAAATGTATGAACGATGTACTGACAAGCAAGAACAGGCTGCGAGCTATACCTACCTCTCCTCCATAGACGTTCCAGCAGCGTTTGCACGTTTTGAGAAAAATAGACTCGCCGGCAAAAGCATCAAGAAAACGCCAATGCAGGCAAGGTTAGCCGCTTACCTACTTGCAGCCAGCGTCCTTCTTGTTGGCCTGTTTGGTCTCTACACACTATATTTCAATAGCTCCGAAGAGGCACCGATCGAAAAGACAGTAGCCCGTGTAGACTATGCGCCAGCCCGTAACAAAGCCACGGTAACCCTGTCTGACGGCCGCGTGTTCAATCTCGATGAAGTACAAAATGAAATTTACATGGACGATAGCGGGATCAACTACCGTGACGGATCAATTGTTGCAGAGACAAAATCGGTCACCTCTATGGAGGTCACGACTCCAAGAGGAGGACTATACAACCTAACACTTCCCGACGGAACCCGCGTCAAACTGAATGCGGGAAGTACATTAAACTATCCCACAAAGTTTAAAGAACATAGCAGAGAAGTACAACTAAACGGGGAAGCTTACTTTGAAGTTGCCCAACAACACGAACGACCGTTTACTGTAAGAACTTCGGATCAGATCATTACCGTTTTAGGCACGCACTTTAATGTAGCAGCATATGTCGGTCCGTCCCCTACAAAAACGACCCTTACAGAAGGAAAAGTGCGCGTAAAAGAAACCATCAATCAGGCTGAGCTCATCCTCGAACCGGGGCAACAAGCACTACTACAGGAAGGCAGGTTATCCAAAAGAGAGGTCAACATAGATCAGGAACTTGCTTGGATACAGGGGAAGTTTAATTTTGATAGAAAATCCTTAAGAGAGGTCATGGACGATCTATCTCGGTGGTATAATGTGGATGTCGTTTACAAAGGCAAAGTGCCGGATATCCAATTCTTCGGCGGGACCTTTCGTTCCAGTAAGCTATCCACCATCCTCAGTATATTGGAAAGCAAAGAAGTACAATATCGAATGACTGAAGACAATAAATTAATTATTTCTGGAAAGTAAAAAGAAAGGAGTTTATCGGAATATAATAACACAAAAGTACCCCAATATAAATTGAATCGAATACTGTCTAATGACTGACCTTAACAAAATTAATGAATTTAAGTTACTCTATCAGCGTGATCAAGCTAAGTGCAATTATGTATTTTATCGCATGTCTGCAGTTCGGATATGCAGCATACACACAAACTATTACCTATACTGCCAAAAACGAATCTCTTGAAGCCGTCTTACAGGCTATAAAGAAACAAGTTTCCTACGAAGTACTTGGGACAACGGATATCTTGATAAATAAGGATCCCGTAAGCATTGTGGTAAAAAACATGCCACTCCCGGCATTTCTTGACAAGATCTTATCCCCCAGAAAGATAACATATCGCATTGTAGACCGTACGATTATCTTGGAGCAGATGCGGACGAACCCCGCCACAACCCTGCCGCAACGGGCTGAAACGCACACACAACGAACGCGGAGTGGTCGCGTACTGCGGAGCGACGGAACATCGCTGAGTGGGGCAAGCATCTCCATAAACGGCAAAACAGCGACCGTTGCCGATGCAAATGGCCGGTTTACTTTACCGACTGTGGTACCCGGGCAATCCTTTACTGTGACCATGGTGGGCTACATACCCAAGACGATATCCATACAAGAAAATGAGTTTTCGTATACCATCCAACTGGAAGAAGAAGTGGCCCATGTCGATGAAATCGTCGTCACGGGATACCAAGTCATCAAGCGGGATTCCTATACAGGTACGGCCATTACCAAAACCGGCGAAGAACTTCGGCAGGTAAGCCCACAAAACCTCTTACAGGCCGTGCAAGTCTTTGACCCCTCTTTCAAGTTGTTGGATAATAATCTAGCAGGTTCTAATCCCAATGCATTGCCCAATATCAATGTCCGGGGTGCTTCGTCACTTCCAAGCGGCAGCGGAGAAATATTACGGCGCGATAATGTCACTGGAACCACCAATATGCCCGCCTTCATCTTAGATGGGTACGAGGTCACCGTACAAAAAGTACTCGATCTGGACATGACCAGAATCGAAACCGTAACATTACTAAAAGACGCTGCTGCAACGGCTATTTACGGTTCAAGAGCTGCTAATGGCGTGATGGTTATCACAACCAAAACACCCAAAGAAGGTAAATTACGTGTTTCCTATACCCACGAAACCAATGTCAATTTGCCCGATCTATCCGAATACAATCTCCTGAACGCCGCTGAAAAACTGGAGTATGAACGATTGGCCGGTTTATTTGATGGCACCTTACAACGCCAACCCCAAGAAACACTGGACGAACTCTATTATCAAAAACGCGCCAATGTATTAGGTGGCGTTGATACTTACTGGCTATCACAACCTGTTCGAACGGCTGTCGGGCAACGGCACGGACTCTTTTTAGAAGGCGGTTCCCCGGTGTTTCGCTACGGTGTGGATATGCGTTACCAAACAAGGCCCGGTGTCATGAAAGAATCCAGCAGAGACCAATACTCTGGCGGGTTAAATTTCACCTATAACCTAAAAGACAAAATACGGTTCCAAAACGAATTAGCCATTACCGTCGTGAATGGAACCGAGTCCCCCTATGGTAGTTTCTCGCAATACGCCCGCATGAACCCCTACTACCGGATGACCGATGACAACGGCAATATCATCCAACAAGTCGATACCTGGCGGCGGGTTGCGGCAACAGGCGCAGGCACCAACGAGTTCGTGCTCAACCCACTTTACAACGCTACCCTGAATAGCTTTGAACAACTGAGGTATACCGAAGTGATGAACAACCTATCCGGAGATTTTGATCTTGGCAACGGTCTGCGCCTACGTGGACAGGTTAGTTTGTTAAAGCGTATGCATACCGGCGATGATTTCCGGTCGCCCTTGGCCAATCAGTTTTTCAATTACTCGACAGATCGGACGAATGAAAAAGGAAGCTACACAAGTTACAGTAACAACGAGCTATTTTGGGATGCCAACATACGGCTTAACTGGCTAAAACGAATAGGCCAACACGACTTTAATGTCGTTGGAGGAACCAATATACGCACCGAAAACTTGGATGAACGGTCCTTTACCGCCATTGGTTTTCCGAATGATCGGTTCACCAGTATTGGGTTTGCGCGCGGTTATGCCGAAAATGCCAGCCCTTCCAGCACCTTCAGTGCCTCGCGACTCTTCGGTGCATTTATGAGTGCCAACTACTCTTTCGCCAACAAGTACTTGCTGGATGCCACTATACGGGCAGATGGTTCGTCAAAATTTGGCAGCAACAACCGCGTGGCACCGTTTTGGTCATTCGGCGCCGGTTGGAACATACACCAGGAAGACTGGTTCCAAAATCCCGTCATCAACCAGCTGCGCTTGCGCGCAACGAGCGGACTAACCGGTTCCGTACAGTTCGCCCCATACATGTCTAGAACCACCTTCGTATACGAACAAGGCAACTGGTATTCTTCTGGAGTCGGCGCCATTGTTGCAAACTACGGCAACGAAAACTTGTCGTGGCAGAAAACACAAAATACCGATATTGGCTTTGATATCGCACTATTTAATGACCGCATCATGCTTTCTCCACGGTTCTATTACCGTAAAACCAAAGACCTGCTGTCCGATATCAACCTACCCCCCTCGACAGGATTCGTATCCTACAAAGAAAACTTAGGCGATATCGAAAACCGCGGGATCGAAGTCAATATGAACCTGACCCCCGTCAAGACCACCAATTGGACGGTCAGTTTTATGGCGAACCTGATACAGAACAAAAATAAAATTGTCCGTATTTCCAATGCGTTGAATAGTTATAACAATCGCGTGGATGAGGCTCAACAAACCGATGACCTCAAAGGTGTTCCACTTCTGCGCTTTAAAGAAGGGCAATCTGTTGATGCCATATACGCCGCTCCATCCTTAGGCATCGATCCCGAGAGCGGCCGGGAGGTTTTCGTCAAGCAAGACGGCACGTTATCGTATGTCTGGGATCCACGCGACATCACTGTTGTTGGTGTTGCTACTCCCAAGCTCGAAGGATCATTTGGCGGAACATTTCGTTATAAACAATTTATGGCTGTTATCTATTTCCAGACACGATGGGGAGGTGATATGTACAACCAAACGCTCATAGACCGGGTAGAAAATGCAGATCCACGGTACAATGTAGATAGACGTGTACTCGAAGAAAAATGGAAGGAACCTGGAGACGTCACTTTTTTCAAGAGCATTCGGGACCACGGTCAAACGGAAGTATCTTCCCGTTTCGTCATGCCCGACAATTTGTTGACACTACAATCCGTGTTTTTATCCTACGAACTACCGTCTACGTTAGTCAAAAAGATGGCCCTTAGCCATCTGCGTTTAGGACTTACGGCCAACGATCTACTTCGCTTCTCGTCCGTTGACGTAGAACGCGGGATCAATTATCCATTTGCACGGAGCTTTAGCTTCAGCTTGCAAGCATCCCTATAACATGATGGTTTTCTCTTTAGTAGACTATAGAAAATGAAAAAAACAATTATATACACACTAGCGTTATTCACGATCGGTTTAGCCTCTTGCTCCAAGTGGCTCGATATACAACCCGAAAGTGAAATTGACCGGTCGCTCCTCTTTACCACCGAAGCAGGGTTCAAAGAAGCCTTACTCGGCATCTATATACGTTGTTCAAAAATCGATCTATACGGTCGCGAACTCACGGTGGGCACCCCAGAAGTATTGGTACAGAATTATCAGATATCAACCGCAGACAATTATCGGTACCAACAGACGAAAAATTACCGGTACAACGATGCCGATTTTATACGAAGAAAAGATTCCATCTGGGTCGGTCTGTACAATGGTATCGTTAATGCCAATCTGATATTAGAAGAAATTGACAGCAAAGAAAACCTATTCACAGGCGATAACTACCGCCTAGTCAAAGGCGAATCTTTAGCCCTACGTGGTTATCTGCATTTTGATCTCCTGCGTATGTTTGCCCCCGCACACCATGTGTCGCCGGAGGCAAAAGCCATTCCATATGTCACCTCCTATTCTAATAGAACCACCGAGATGGCTACCGTCAGCGGAGCTCTGGACTCCGTCATTAAAGATCTGGAGCAAGCAAAAGAATTGCTCGTCGAGGATCCTATACGTTCATCGGCTTATATCATCAATTACCCGACCATCACCGATACACTACTTCATACAGAGCTCCATCATTCGAATCTTTTTTTGCAGAACAGACGGCATCGCCTCAACTACTACGCCGTGTGTGGCGCATTAGCGCGGGTCTATTTGTATAAAGATGATAAAGTGAAAGCATTAGAAAATGCCCTTATTATCATCAACGAACAAAAATTCCCTTGGACCAATGCCACCGATTTCCTCGCTGTGGCTGATGATAAAAAAGATCGTATACTGTATAAGGAATTACTTTTCGGATGGTACATCCCCACGTTAAACAATAGCCTGAACAGCAACTGGTTCACCGAATCGCAGTATGGTATGTATCTCGATGATACGGATACCCAAACCATTTACGAAACCTCTGATGTCAACGGAGACATGCGGTATACCCAGTGGTTTTCCACCGCAAGTGCCAGCGGCGATTTTTATTCTACCGTCATCAAGTATAGACGGAATCCGCTGGGCGATACATTCGCTGCCAATCTACACTACATGATGGCCCCCGCCATCCGATTGAGCGAGATCTACTACATCGCAGCCGAAAGCGTGTTTCCAAGCGACCCAACACGTGCCTTGGCATACTTCGATGAAGTACGGCAGCACCGCGGAATCGGCGATAAATTACAAGCGGATAACCTAGGTCAATTTCAAACCGAGCTATTAAAGGAATACCGCAAAGAAATGTATGCCGAAGGACAGCTTTTTTATGCTTACAAGAGACTCAACGCGCCCATTATCGGCCTGCGCGGAGAAGTTATTCCGGTAAACCAACAGCTATTTGTATGGCCTCTACCCAGTGATGAAATTATTTATGGACAGCGTTAAACATCAAAAGACATGAACTATTCGAAAGCTTTATTTATGCTCTGGTGCAGCTTGATCCTGATGTCAGCCTGCCAGAAAAAAACACTGGAAACATACGATCATCCAGCGAATATCTACTTTAATCTAGACTCTACCTTACGTGATAGCATAGTCTTCACTTTTGCCTACGATATGAGCAAGATGACCGATACCGTTTACATCCCTACGCGTATTATCGGCCATCGTACCGCGTCGGAAAGATACTATAGCGCCTATGTCGAACAGGATTCCTCGACAGCAGTAGCATCCGTTCACTACGAGCCGTTGGTTTCTCGATATCCGATATTCGCTCATGCGGGACAGGATAGTCTGCCACTGATCGTTTACAATACACCCGATCTCGAGGAAAAACCAGTGTCGCTCATTATCAAATTACAAGGCACAACAGATCTGGGCATCGAAAATGTACAGCGCATCCGAGCTAAAGTCATCCTATCTGCCCAGTTGGAGCAGCCCATATGGTGGACGATGTGGCTCGACAACTACTCCCGTGTAAAACATGAGCTTTTTTATTTGGTCACCGAGCAGCGCAGCTTAACGATGGAAGGTACAGATGCTCCACGCAACCTCTACTTCCGAGATATGCTGACCACGATGCTCAGCGATCCGTTTACCTGGGTGGATAACAATCCAGAAAAGGGGTACGTATTGACCAGTCCGGATAATGGCGCTACATACCATTTTTATCATCCCGATAATCCCAACCGAATAACGTTGTTAAGACGAAATAGCGGCACCGGTCAGTACACATTTATAGATGAAAAAGGAATGGAGGTTAGATAAAATGCATAAAATTACGACTCTAAAACTATGTGCTATTCTTTGCATAGCACTACCTATGGCCTTTATGTCTAGCTGTTATAAAGACAAAGGGAACTATGATATAGACATGCCGACCGAGCCCGTAGTGACAGGCTTGGACACCTTATATCACGCCGTGGCGGGCGACAGCTTGATTATAGAACCCCAAATTACCGGTATCCCGGCGGAGCATCTATCCTGTTCGTGGCGCATTTACGTTCCGGAAGAAATATCACCCGAACACAACCGCTACGAAGGGAACAGCCTACGTATTATCTTCGGTCTCCAAGCCAAACGATACCGTGTACGCCTGACCATCACCAATACCGATAACGGCATGCAATATTTTCATAGCTCTTATATCCAAGGTATTACGGAATTTTCGGTCGGATCACTCGTACTGAGCCAAGATGACGGCGTAACAAAGCTCTCCTTTGTAAAACCGGACAATACCGTACAACCCAATATATATGAAGCCATTAACAACGAAGAACTGCCCCCTGACCCACGGCATCTCCACTTTCTGCGAAATGCAAACACCGGCAACCTTCCTTTAGCTTATTGGATTATTACCAAACAGGGTGGTGTGCGACTTAATGTCAATGATCTGCAAAAAGAAACAATCAAACCGGGTACTTTGCTGGAAAACTTCTTTCTTCCGCCAGAAACGATAACGGTTGGTTCCCTTCAAAATCATCGACAAGGTGTACTTATGGGAACGATAAACGGTAAATTTTACGGGGGCACGACCAGCACCTGGGATCAAAATGATTATTACGGGATGTTTGGTGCATATGCTGTGGGCAACTATACACTCGCCCCCCAATTTGTACTCACGACCATTGGCGGCAACGCCAGCATGATTGCCTATGAACAAGATAAAAAGCAATTTGTGCGCCTGCTCGTCCAATTAGGCCCGACCTACTTCGGCACACAATATACCGTGAAGGACACGGTCGCTTTTGATCCAAGAGCCGTCGGATTAGAGTTGGTCCAGATCGTGCAGATCAACAGTGCAGACACCTATGCCTATATGCAAGACGCTAACGGTCAAATATTTGAACTGAAATTCACCGCTGCATTTACTGAAAACCCATTTACATTCAGCCCATTGCATAAGCGACTTTTCGCCCGTCAGGAATGGATACATGCCGACACTAAAATGCTGGCTACCCAAAACGGTTATATCTATATAGCCGCCGAAAACAAGATATTTCGCTACAATCCCCTAAATCAACAGATTCTCGAACTGGAAGCGAATTTTACCCACCCGGTCACCATGCTTAAGCTGGATGACGATCAAAACACCCTTATTGCCGGATCAGGCAACAGTATATACTACCTGGATATCCGAACAGGAAGAAATGGCAATATCACCGGAGAAATAAACGGTATACCCGGGCAGCCGATAGACATGGTCTGGCGAAAATAAATGAACAACAATAGAACAATAGTATATGAACATTTCAAAATTAACAGCAGCATTCGTACTCCTCTCTCCGCTTGCCATACAGGCGCAAGAGAACGGATTTCAACTGAAAGGTACCGCACCACAAAACTTCGACGGAAAAAAAATCTACCTCGACTACACGCAGGACGGCCTTAGCATGGCAGATTCGGCAACCATCCAAAACGGTACGTTTTCCTTTAGTGGCACAGTAAATGAACCCAATTATTCGCGCATGGTATTCGACCCCGAAGGTAAAGGAAAGATGATGGTCCAGAACAATGGTGATCGGCTTTACTTCTATCTCGCAAACGAAACCTATACGATGGCGATTACAGATTCGTTGCGGACAGCCAACATTACAGGCTCCGCCACACACGAGGCGTACACGGCCTATGAAAAAGAAATCGGCGGTGGGTTTATGGATATCATCGACGCGGCCAATAGAGAGTTTTCCGGTGTAGACCAAAATGCACCCGATAAAGACGCGCAGTATTTGGCGATACGAAAAAAATACGACGCCAAGTTTGATGAGCGGCGCGAAAAAGAATTTACGTTTGCCAAAAACAATCCCCAGTCTATCTTTTCGATCGACGCGTTGAAGGACGTGGCCAACAAAAGAAAACTCTCGGAGATAGAACCCGTCTTCCAACAGCTGTCAAAAGAAGTAAGACAATTGAGCGCTGCACGGGAACTAGAAGCCAGGATATTAGCCGATAAAACCATTAAGATTGGTGCGAAAGCGCCTGATTTCGCCCAGCCCGACGTCGACGGTAAGATCATCAAGGTTTCCGATTTTCAAGGCCAATATGTGCTAATTGACTTCTGGGCAAGTTGGTGCGCCCCTTGTCGCGCGGAAAACCCGCACCTGGTGAAAGCTTACGAAAAATATCATCCAAAAGGATTGGAGATCATGGGCGTTTCATTAGACGACAACAAAGGCAAGGCTGCTTGGTTAAAGGCCATCGAACAGGACGGGCTACCCTGGATACACGTGGCCGATCTAAAAGGTTGGAGCAACGAAGCTGCTGTGTTATACGGTGTACGCGGCATCCCACAAAACTATTTGATTGATCCCACGGGAACCATCGTCGCTGTCAACCTTCGCGGCGATAAAGTAGAAGAAGAGCTGGCAAAAATATTCACGCCGTAATTCACCCTTTATATAAAGCTCCCAAGAAGTGTATGCTTCTTGGGAGCTTACATACTATCTCCCTATTTTCTCACATTGTCGCGCTTCAAAGACGTATCAATTGCTTACTTTTGAAATAAATGGACGATAATGAACACACAAGCCGAACAATTTTTCGATAACGCAAAGAAATGGAAAGAAGAATTTGATTTGTTACGGACCATTGTCCGTGAAAACGAATCACTTGAAGAAGATTATAAATGGATGCACCCCTGTTACACGTTTCAGGGAAAAAACATCGTACTCATTCACGGATTTAAGGAATATTGCGCATTACTTTTTCATAAAGGCGCTTTAATAAAAGATACAAAGGGCGTTTTAATCCAACAGACGGAAAATGTACAGTCGGCAAGACAAATGCGGTTTACGGATGTCGGACAGATCATGAAGCTCGAATCCGTTATCAAAGACTACATCAATGAAGCGATCGAAATTGAAAAATCGGGTAAGAAAGTCGTGCTGAAAAAAGTAACCGACTACCCTATCCCCGAGGAATTTCAAGCTGCACTGAGCGAAGACAAAGCCCTACATGAAGCATTCTATTCGCTAACACCGGGACGTCAAAAAGCATATTTGTACTATTTCAATCAAGCCAAACAAGCCAAAACAAGAGAAGCACGAATTGAAAAGTACTATCAGCATATACTGGATGGGAAAGGAATTGATGATTAATAAATGGGTGATAGCTTTTGTTAAGTAAAAATGACAAGACTGCCCCCGCGAGTCGCGGGGGCAGACCAGTGCGCAACGCTATTGATATTCTGGCGTCTGTACCAAGTTTCTATTCTTCACGATCTCCTCGTACGGAATCGGGAACAGTGCATGATGCGGCTTCACATTTTTTGCACCATCTTCACTATCCTGACGGATCGACTGTATCGCATCAACCAGTTCCCCCCAACGGCTTAAGTCCCATTTCCGTTGGAATTCCCCAACAAATTCCCTTGCCCGCTCTTCCATAATAAACGCTCTCAGGTCAGCTTGCGTCAGGTGGTCGGCGGGATCCAGAAGCGGTGCTTTTGCTCTCGCCCTGATCAAGTTGGTATAACCTATCGCATCCGGAACATTCCCCAACTCATTAGCGGCCTCCGCCAAGACCATAATAACATCTGCATAGCGCAGAAAGTAGAAATTCTTCTCACTAGCCGTCCGGTTCGCCGTGAGATCCCAAAACTTTGGACCGAACCAAGGCCGGTCATCTTTTGAACCCCTGTTAAATGGTTTTCCGTTGAATCCCCATGCCAAAGAAACCTCCCGGCGCTCATCTTCAGGCGCGTATAAATCCATCATATACTGCGTTGGGTAAAACTGCGGGTAAGACTGTAAGATTACCGTACCGAAATCGACTCCCGCATAAGTTCCACCTGCTGCATCGCCTGTTGGAAAAAAGTACGTATAATAGGAGTTCACAACAAAATTCTGATTCGTTTCCGCACTCCGCATGTACTGGATTTCGAAAATGGATTCCTTATTGTTCTTACTCTTATTATAAGGATCAAACAGGTCGGCATACCGGGGCAATAAAATATACTCACTATCTTCTACCTGATGCGCCGTATCATAGGCTTTCTGCCATTCTTTAGCATACAAATACACCTTCGCTAGCAAGGTCAACGCTGCCCCCTTTGTCACCCGTCCCACATTATTGCTGTCATAATTCAGCGGCAGACTAGCTGCAGCCTGTTCCAGGTCAAGAATCATCTGCGCACGCACATCCGCTAAAGGGCTTCGTGGAAGCTGCGCCACCTCTTCCATACGCAGTTCGTCCGTCCAGAGCGGCACGTCTCCAAATACGTTCGTCAGTATATAATAATACATGGCCCGCAGAAACTTATTTTCAGCGATCAACGAATTCTTATCTTCCTCGTCGATCTCGGAAGCCGATATTCTATTGATGACAAAATTCGCATCTTTGATCGCCGCATAACACACACGCCATACGGCATGGCTGTTTGTCTCGGTAGCTGCTGAAAAATTATAATCCTGGATAGCTTCGATCGCCGCACTCCCGCCCTGGTTCATAAACAAATCCGTTCCGGCCATGGTCACGCTCCAAAAACCCGTTTGATTAAAAATACCGGGCAAATGACTATACACACCGTTCGTCGCTTGACGACATTGATCCGTCGTTTTAAAAAAAGCATCCGGTGATATAATGCTCTGCGGTTCTTCGGTAAGCGTCTGTTCGCAACTTCCGAACAACAGCATCAGGCCAAGGGTTGATATACTAAAGAATTTGAATTTGCTATTTAACATGATCATCGTTTTTAAAAATTAAAAGGTAAGGCTCGCCCCGATTGCGAACGTGCGGCTATTGGGATAAGCACCATTATCCTTTGCCCGCACTGTCGAACTTGTGCCTGCCGAATTGACCTCCGGATCATAACCGTTATAATCCGTTAGCAGAAACAAGTTTGTACCGGTCAGAAATACGTTCAGCTGCCGATCAGCTTGTTTAAACACGGCAGAACTCAGGTCATAATTCAAGGTCAGGGATTTCAACCGGAGAAATGAGGAGTTCTGTAGAAAATAAGTACTTGGAATATTATCCCTGGAGTTCACCGCTGGAATATCAGAATCCGGGTTCTCCGGCGTCCAACGGTCTTTCATATAGCTCATTTGATTGGTTAGATACAGTCCAACCCCCGTAAAATATTGCATGGTATTCCACATCGTGCTTCCATGCTGAAACTGCAAGAACGCATCCAACGTCAGTTGTTTATACCGCAAGGTATTTCCCCAACCACCAAAGCGTGGGGGATTCGGCGTACCCAGATAATGGTAATCGTCAATGTTGAGTTCCCCATCCTTTTGATAATCATAATACTTCTGCTTCCCTGGTTTATAGAAATTCGAGATGGAAACATAGGTGCGGTCTTCCAACGGTTTGGCAAGTTCGGCATCGATTTCTTCCTGACTATGCCATACGCCCGCATATTCCAGTCCGAAGTTTGCCCCTATCGGCACACCCTCCTGCAGGTAATTCGTCGTCGCACCATAACCCGTATTGTCCAAGGCCACCAACACCAACGGCCCCAAGTCTGTCACCTCTTGATCGTTTGTACTGAAGTTCAGGGAAGTTGACCAACCAAAATCCTTGTTATTGATGATGTCGCTACGAATACCCACTTCAAAACCAGACGACACCGTTTTTCCAATATTGACCAGCCGGTTCGCATAGCCCGTCTGCGTAGGCGTCTGCACCGTCAAGAGGAGATTCTTCGTATGCATATTGTAATAGTTGGTCGTCACATCAACTCTGCCGTTGAACAACTGGAAATCCAAGCCGGCGTTTAATTGTGTCGATGTTTCCCATGTCAGGTCATCGTTGGTTATATTTCCCTGCCTGTACCCTAACTGCGGTACGCCACCAAAGACATAACCGTTGGGGCGCGGCGACAACGTCGGGAGCGACTGGTAATTGTTGATCCCCTGATTACCAGACAAGCCGTAGCTTAGGCGTACAGAAAGGTCATTAAGCACATTTTCCGATAGCGCCATATCCTGGAAGAACTCCTCTTCCGCAATACGCCATTTGATGGCGGACGACGGGAAATAGCCCCATTTTTTATTCGCTGCAAAGTTAGAAGCTCCGTCATAGCGGTTCGTGACGGTGAGGTAATACTTATTGGCGTAGTTATACTGCACCCGCCCAATAAACGAAACCTGTTCATTCAAGCTATTGGCAGAGCCAATAGTACGCTGTTCCTGAGGCACACTTGCAAAATCGTTCCAACGGATGATATCATTGGTCAGTCCGCCGCCATTGACGTCGAGCGTGTTGCTCTCCGAATGTTGATAAGTAAATCCGCCCAAGAGATTTAGATGGTGTTCGCCAAAGCTTTTGTCATAGGTAAGCGTATTTTCATTCAGCAGGTAATCTTTAAACCCGATGTCTGTACTGGCATTCCCAAATTCCGCTCCACTTGCCACATAGGAAGGCATGTAAGAGGGCACATAATCATGGTATCGGCTGTTACTGATATTTGCGCCCAAAGAAGATCTGAACGTCAGCCCGTCGAGAATCTCATATTGCGCATATACACTTCCTAATAGGTCATTGTGCGTTGTATGGGCGGTAATCAACTCTGCCGAAGCGAGCGAGGTGTTAACCGTCCCTCCGCCAAAATAAGCGATAGGATTAAAACTGGCCGGCGAGCCATCGGGGTTTCGTGGAAGCATCGTCGGCGGTAGGGTCAACATCGAACTTTTCCAGCCCGCTGTCGTCCCCAGATCTACCCGCGAGCTGGGTTCACGCTTATATCGGGCTATATTCATATTCAGCCCTATTTTCAAACGCGTACCAATATCCTTTGCTAAGTTCACATTCGTTTGGTACCGTCTATAAGACGAATTCAGCACGACACCTTTCTGATCAACCACATTTCCCGAAATGCGGTACGTAAAGCCGTTACTGCCGCCAGCCAACGCGAGGTTGAAATCCGTATAGGCTCCCGTCTGGAAGATTTCCTCTTGCCAGTTTGTTCCCACCGGTCCGGTAATCGCTAAGATGGAATCCACGTCAGGATAAAGTGGCGCCTGACCCTCATCGATATAAGCTTCATTCACAAAGGATACAAAATCTTCCGCGCCCATCATATCGACCAGTTTCGGCACATTCGATATACCATGTGTTGCTGAAAACGAAATTTTATCCCGGCCCGGCGTACCCTTTTTCGTGGTAATAATGATCACACCGTTGGATGCACGCGAACCGTAAATTGCCGCAGCGGAAGCATCTTTCAATACGTCGATGCTCGCAATATCTGCCGGGTTAATCGTATTTAAATCGCCGGCACCGACAATACCATCAATCACATAAAGCGGCTCGTTCGAAGCGCTCACCGAACGGCTTCCCCGAATCCGGATGGTTGTTCCGGCTCCCGGAGCCCCGGTCGTGGAGGTCACCTGGACACCAGCTGCACGGCCTTGTAACATTTGATCGACCCGCTGAACAGGCGTACGTTGTAATTCTTCACTGCTAATCGAAGACACAGCTCCCGTCAGATCCCGCTTCTTCACCTGCCCGTAACCTACCACCACAACCTCGTCCAATCCTTCAGCAGCCGGTGACAACCGGATTAAAGCCGAATTTGTACCCGTGGCATTTATCGTAATTTCCTGCGTAGACCGCTGGTAGCCCATCATCGATACCGTGACTTTGTATGTAACTCCCCGTGGCAGTTTTGTAAAATGGAATACCCCCTGATCGTCCGACGACCTTGTATCGATCAGGCTATCGGTGAGGGAATATAACCCCACCGTCGTTCCTTGAAGTTTCTCTCCTTCATCACTCATCACCACTCCTCTAAGCTGTCCGTTATCCTGTGCCCATGTTTGCAACGAAAGCAGTAACGGAACCAAAAGCATGGCGATTAAACGCCCTTGCTTCCACATCATCCTTGTATTCATTACCATCTAAAAAAATCAGTTTAAAACGTTTTCCATCTAATTTGTCATTTGTTTATTCCATTTGCGAGATGACGGAGTTTAACCGAGCTGTCGCCTTGCCGTTCGTACGTCAGATCGTTGGTCGTGCAGATGATATCCAACATCATTTCCACATCGTCTTTTTCCGAAAAATTGCCGGTAAAGTGGAAGTCCCGTACGTCGGCCTCCCGTAAATCAAAGCGTAGATTTTTAGCCGCTCCAATCCGTTCCAATACCTCCAGCAATGGCGTTTCCTCGAAATGTAGATCGGTGCCTCCGTTCCCCTTTTTGGGCGAAGGCGATGTAGCCGGCGCGACGCGAACAGGCGATTTTGGTTCCTCTACAAAGGAACGCCTTTCCATCGCCGAGCGGTCAACCTGAATAGCGAGTTCTTCTCCCGGAAGCAAGTACTGATCGGCTATCATAAACGGTGTCTGCGGCGTAGATTTCACGACGACCTTGCCGCTCAACAGCCGCACCCGCATCCGCCCCCTATCTCGGGCGTCCACCGTAAAGATGGTCCCTAAGGCCGTCGTCGTATACCCTTTTGCTTCGACGATAAAAGGTCGCAGGGTATCTTTAGCGACCACAAAACGAGCTTCTCCGGTTAATTTCAAGAATCGGTCAGCCTTTCCATAATCCGCATCATAGGTCAGGCTACTTCCAGGATAGAGCTTCACTTCTGAGCCATCGTTCAGGGTAAACACCTTCATCTGGCCCTTATCGCGCGCATACACGGTTGTTTCGCGGGTGAGCTGCCTTACCTCTACATCCGGTTCAGGCGTTCCCTGTTGCCAAAGCAGGTACACTAAACCGGAGATGAGCAAAAGAGAAGCAGCAAAGCCTCGTCGGTACCACATCGGCCGCACCCGCCGCTTGGGCACATCTGCGCAACCCACTTTTTCTATAACCCGACGCAAGTATAGCTGATAATCCTCCTCGCGATGCAGCTGTTCATCGTCCGGAGTCGTATCAAATTCGTTGGCCATACCCTTGCGCAGTTCTTCCTCGCCATCGGTCAATTTAGCAAGCAATTTCTCACGATCTTCCCTTGATAACATACCTTGCCAAAATAGCCGGATCATTGACTTTATCTTCTCGTTCATTACAAGTAAATACACCAAGGCTGGACGAATCGCCCTACTTTTTAGGTTAAGTAATTATCAAGAAATCATTACCAATCGGTATTATTTTATTGATAATTTGTTAATATAAGATAAGCAGAGCAACCTATTTTTATTTTCTAGTTTTGTTGCGCTTTGATTTTGTCGAACGAAAAAAAGTGCAGTAGCTTGACATATCTATGAAAGATTTTGATGAAGAAATAGCAGATATCATCGCGTTCGGTCGCGACGACACACTCGCGTTTAACCGGCTATACCAACGGTATCACAAATCCGTTCACGCGAACATTCTAAAATTAGTTAAGTGTCCGGAAGCGTCCGTAGAGCTGTTACAGGACGTCTTTGTTTCCCTTTGGCAAAATCGCGACCGCATCCAGCAAGACCAGTCGGTGGGCGGCTGGCTTTTCGTCGTAAGCTACAATATGTCGCTAAACTTTATCCGCAAAAAAGTAAAGGAGTCGCTCGTCTTTGTGGAAGAATATCCCTTGGATTTACGAACTGCCGAAACCAGTGCCGCTGAAGACGAACCGATCGCAGTTCAACTGCAACTATTGGATGAAGCCGTTTCAGGACTTCCGCGGAGAAAGCAACAGGTTTTTCATATGTGCCGTTACGAAGGAAAAAGTAAAAAAGACGTTGCTGACCTGCTGGGATTGAGTGTCCGCACGGTTGAAAATTACCTCAAGGACGCCAACCGGATGGTCAAGGATTATCTTTGGGACAAGTACCCCGAACAAGTCGGTAAAATAGGTGTGATCTTACTCACGCTGTATTTTGTGTAAACCTCGCTTTCTTATCCTACTAAAGGTAATCTTCTATTAGCTCAAGTTAGGTGTCCATTTACAATGGAAACTTTTATCCATTTGTAATGGAAGGTCTTGCTACTTCATCTTCGATGTGATTTGTTCGGTCCAATGTTTAATTATTTTGACATCGGCTCTATCCGCTTCACCAGTTCGTCGGGATTTATTCTGGACTTTACTATCGAAGTTCTTCCCACCATCGTTTGAATTGCTGGCTAGAATCGTTCAAATTCACCAGTTCTCCCACGATCGGTGTTACCAAAGGGATATGAAGCGCTTTATTGTTTTCCGTGATCCGGATCAGGGGTTCGTCCCAAGCGTGGAATCCTAATTTAAACTTCGCAGAATGTACCGGGAGGACGCGTTTTGCTTTAAGGTCCTGTGCAGCTTGTAGCACCTCTTCGGGCAACAGATGTATTTCGCGCCAACCTTCATTGTATTGACCGTTGTCCAGAATCGCCAGATCAAATCCACCAAAACGCTCGCCTATTTCTGCAAAATGCGTGTCGTATCCGCTATCTCCGCCCAGGTACAGTTTCAGATCGGGCGTTTGCAGAACATAGGACAGCCAAAGCGTATTGTCTCGCTTGAGCCCGCGACCCGAAAAATGTCGTGCGGTGGTGGTATACAAGGTCATATCATCATCGATCGTAACGCTTTCGTTCCAATCTTTCTCGATGATTTTTGCGCGGTCGTACTTCCAATATTCAAAATGTGCGCCCACACCTAAACCACATACAACCTGTTTCACTTTTGGCCTTAACGCGACGATCGTTGGATAATCCAGATGGTCATAATGATCATGCGAGATAAGCAAATAATCAATCTCGGGCATATCCTCAGCCGTATAGATATCTGTTCCCTTAAATGCTTTGCTGGAGTTGGGGATAGGCGATGCATTGCCGGAGAAAACAGGATCCATTAAAAATCGCTTACCGTTCAACTGGATAAAATAAGATGAATGGCCAAACCACACCAGTACATTTTCGGTTATGGGCAAGCTTCTAAGATCCGTTTTTAAAGAGGGAATAGCGTCCGTAGGCACTGTTCGCGGAAATTTGGTAAAAGCAAAGTCGTAGACCGCCCTCGTCATGGAATAGCCCTCGCTTACCATAGGTGTGAAGTGTTTATTCTGAAACTTGCCGTCTTTATAATTCGGTGATTGCTTTATCCGTTCAAGCCGTTGCCCGTTGGGGGCTTTTCCGAATTTCGGATGCTGCATATACAGGATTGCACCTACAAGTAGCGCGCCTGCTAGAATGAGTATTGCTATCATTGCCTTTTTGACTATTTTAAAGCGCTTGTTTTTATTCATCGGCTTACTATCTTAGCTCCACACATTCATAAATATAAAAACCATTTGCATTGCTTTTTGCTAAAATCTTGTTTACACAAAAGTACTCGTTAGCTTTACACCAAACAAGGCAACCGCCTTTATTATACATTATTCAATACAAAAGAAAATGTGCTTCCCGCACCATACTCGCTTTGTACCCCTATTTTACCGCCCTGTGCTTCTGTAAATTAAATCTATATAACACTTGAATTGACTTGTATTCTCTATATTATTATTTACCCTACATTAACAAAACACTAAAACAGAAGCGGTATATTTGATATGACATCCAGCAACTACACCCTTTGTAGTCTGGTTTAAATATTAAAGAGATGCATAAAAAAGTAATTATTATCACGGGAGCAGCTGTGGGACTAGGTCTTGCTGCTGCCCAGGAGTTTGCTACCAGAGGTGCCAAACAAGTATTGGTAGATTACAATAAAGGGGCTTTCAGATAAATTTCAATTCGGTTGCTCTATGTATCAAGGAGGCAGAATTGCTTACTTTAAATTTTTGAAGTTTGCTAATTCTCTTGCATTTACGGGAGCCAAAGTATGCCCGAACATTTTAAGTACTTGGTTTACTTTTTCGAGATTCAGGTTCTCTTTTCCCTGTTCTATTTTTCGGATCACCGTTAATGCAACTTTTGAAGTACGTAATTTCCCGCGTCTACGACGTTACGTATTCATAAATGCTGTCGGGCTCTTCCCTATCTCCTTTTTAAACACCTTAGCAAAGTATTGGCTATCTTGAAATCCCACCCTAAAAGCAACTTCAGAAACCCGAAGATCCGTCTGCGTCAAAAGCTGACAAGCATATTTCATCTTATAGTTTTTGATATATTCCGAAGGAGACAGCCCCGTGAGGGATTTGATCTTCCTAAACAGGTGCACCCTACTCAGGCCAACCTCGGCACCTAGCCATTCTACACTCAGGTCCGCACTTTCCAGATTTTCCGAAATGATCGTGTTAACCCGGTCTAAAAGCTTCCGATCATGATCGTTGCCGGTAACATCCTCATAATTAGGCAGATAAGTTGCTGCTCGGTAACGCGTATGAATCCGTTTTTGATGGTCGATTATATTCTTTATTCGCAGCTTCAACTCCAGTATATGAAAAGGTTTGGGGAGGTATGCGTCTGCGCCATGACCAAGTCCTTCCATCTTGGCCGCATGTGTGTCCATGGCGGTTAAGAGAACCAAAGGGATATGACAGATCTCCGGTTTACTTTTGATGCTGGCACATAACTCGTACCCATTCAGGCCCGGCATGACCAGATCGCTGATGATCAGGTCGGGAACCAGTTCTTCTGCCTTTTGAAGACCTTGCAGGCCGTCATAGGCTGTGAAGATCTTATATGTCGTTTTGAGCTGTGCTTCCAGGTAATGTACTATTACGGCATTGTCGTCCACCAACAGTATAGTCCCTAGATCAGGCTTCACGTCATTGTTAGTTTCGTCCTTATGAACCACGATTTCGACAGGCTCGTTCCAGGTTAATTTATTAGATGGTAGATTTTGATCTTCCTCTTGTTGTGTGGCCGTATCCAACATCTCGCAGGGTATGGTCAACATGAACGATGTACCCCTCGCGACCTCGCTGTGCACCGTTATACAGCCGTCCATCATCTCCAGCAACGATTTGGACAACGACAAGCCTATTCCTACGCCATGCCCCGAACTTCCCTTCGTGTAGAAACGCTCAAAAATATGAGGTACATCCTGTTCATGGATACCAACGCCGGTATCCCAAACTTTCAACACCAGGGCGTTATCCGTAAAGGAAGCACGGATTCCAATTTCTCCTTTAGGTGGTGTAAATTTAAACGCGTTTTGCAGCAGGTTAAAAATGATTTTCTCGACCTTATCCTTATCGATCAACAGTATCAGCTTATCAAGTCCTTCAAGATCGACCAACAGCTGGATATGCTGTTTTTCCGCCATTGGCCAGAAGCTCATCAATATTTCCTCCAAATGCTTTCTCAGTTGTACCGGCTCCTTATGAATAGCATATTGCCCGGTATCAATTTCTCGGATCTGCATAATCTGTTCTGTCAACAACCGTAACCGCTGCACGTTAAAGTGCATAATTTCCATCCGGTTTTTCTTCCATATGGATTGTTCTTCCGCGGCTAACAGTTCTTCCAATGGCGCCAATATCAGGGAAAGAGGCGTACGAAATTCATGCGATACATCCATGAAATAACTCAGTTTTACATCGTGAATTTCCTTCCACTTCTCTTTCTCCAGCTGCTCAATACGATAGGAATGCTTCAGTCTCAAACCTTGCAGATAACGATTCCAAAAAAGCGCTACGATGAGCCCTATAGACAGCAGATAAAGACATTTCGCCCACCAGCTCATCCACGGTGCATCCAGCACCTCTATCAACATCTGCGCTTCTCCCGCCGAAGACAGAACACCCGTCGAACGGACCTGGAGCTTATAATCGCCCGCTTTGAGATTTGTAAATGCCACCCGGTTCCCGTTTAGCCGGATCCACTCCTCGTGAATACCCTCCAGTTTATAGTAAAACGAATGCCTGTTCGCCGGCGAGTAGCCAAAATCCGAAAACTCCAGTTCGAAATTCGTATGACGATGGCTCAGCTGAATAGCCTGTGTGCGTTGTAAACTTTTGTGCAGTATGCCGGTGCTATTGCCAGGCTCTACACGATCGTTCCCGGTCCGCAAAGCCGTAAACCGCACAGGTTGGTTTCGTCCGGCTAAGCGATACGGCGTCGTCATATCCATTTGTAACCACCCTTCACGACCACCGAGCAGCAGGCTATTGGATACACCCTGTGCGAAAGCGCCTTCATTAATTTCCTCCAGCAGGATGCCCTCCTCGTAACCAAATGGCCGCAATCGGTCGTTTTTGTCCAGCCGACTCACTCCATGTAGCGATACAAACCATTTCCCGGCCGATCGATCTACGATCGTGCCGTACACCAAGTTGTCCAGCATGCCGTTGCTAGCGTGAAAATGTTTACAGTCGCCCGACTGCGGATTCCAGCCCAGCACCCCTTGGCCATTGCTCGACAGCCATAAGGTACCATCCGCTTCCTCTAGCACATGGTTTATCTGGTCCACCCTAAGCTCGACCGCACCCATTCTAAACCTATTTTTATGACTGATTGCGCCCGTCCTGCTATTATATATCACGACGCCGTGGCCGTATGTCGCCAAAAAAATCTGATCATCTCTTCCGATGGATACATGTTTCACGGCCCGATGGTTCAACAACTCCTGTAGCTCCTTATCGCCTTCAAACGGCACAAATCTCTTTGTTGCCAGATCAAAACGATGCAGCCCCCCAGCTCCGTCCGTTCCAATCCACAACCCGCTCGTATCTCCCGCTATGGAATTTATAATCCATCCTTTTGTACGGTTCACGAGGACTGATTCGGGCAGCTCATATTTTTGAAAGCCCCCTGTCGCCGCCGAGAAGCTGTACAGCCCCTTTCCAAATACGCCGAGCCACACCTGTCCGTTCCTATCTTCGTATATCGCTTTTATTGCTCCGTTTTCGGGTAGCTCATAGCGGGTATTATCGTCGCCTGTGACATGATATAACACGCCATCCTCTGTTCCCACCAGCACCGTATCCGCTCTGGATGTCAGTAAAGCCGAGACACTGGTGGAAGAAGTGCTGCTGCCGGCGCCATAAAGGCGGTTGAGTCGAAAACGACGATCACCTCGCCGGTATAATTTGATACCATCCGTATACGTTCCTACCCAGATATTGCCGAGCTTATCCATATGTATAGCACGTATACTTTCCTGATCTTGAATAGTACCGTCTATAAAGCGTCCTAAAGCCACCCTTGTCGGCATCCCTTTTTCCGCCAGCTGGTAAAGACCTTCAAAGGTGCCTACCCATAGCCTTTGCTGCTGATCCAGCCTCAGGTCGCGAATAAGATCAGACTGCAATCTAGTCCGTTCGTCCACAGCCTGGGTATGCCAATGTCGGATAATCTCTCCATTCTTTTCCAGTAAAAATAACCCCGAACCATAGGTTGCTGCCCAAATAACATAATCTGTAACCACCAACGATTCGATACGCGAAGGAAACCGCTTCCTATCGCTCTCACTCGTTATGGAACATCCCTGTCGCGTTGTTGGGTTATAGGTAAACAAGCCGAGCTTTGAAGTTCCGACCCACAGCGTTCCCGTACGATCTTCGGCGATGGAACTTACTGTCCCATGTGCTAAATAATACATACCATCCCCGACAAAACTATGTTTGGTCAGCAAGCCAGAGAGACGGTTCCACTCAAACAGACCATAACGGCATCCCATCCATACACGTCCGTCGCGTCCCACAAAGACTTCATGGATCGAAGAAGACTCATAGATGCTGGATGGTAATGTATAGGTGGTGAATTTATCATGATTGCGGTGATAACAGCTTAATCCCTTGTCCGTTGCTATCCATATATTGCCATCGTTGTCTCCAGAAATAGAAAAAATAGTATTGCCTCCGATACTCGTCGGATTACCCGTTTGATGTCGATACACGACAAATTCATAACCATCATAGCGGCACAACCCGTCGCGTGTGCCAAACCACATAAAACCAAATACATCCTGATAGACGCTTAATACAGAACGTTGTGGCAATCCGTCTTTATGCGATATCGTCTGAAAATTTAGATCCTGCGCATAAGAACAACAAAAAAAGAAAGTCTTTATAAGAATGAAGACGTAGCGAACACATTTTTTTCGAAAAATACAGCTCATCATAGTAAGCAGGATAATAGCACGCAAATAAGCGTGTTACAAAATTGTAAACAACAAATTAACCCACTATTACTTTTATGTTACGCTATCGTGATTTTTTCAGTTACTTTCAACCACGGGCTTGCCTCCCCGCTTCACAATGCGAAAAGTATCATATACCTGACCGTCCAACGCATATGTTTTAAAAATGATCGCTTCATGAGACATCTCGACCAGTTGATAAGTCTGTGTGCTGCCCATCTTTACCTCCATCCACGGATGATTTCCGACGGCGTATGCCTTTCTTCCTGCAACAGAAATCACGTGGGTCGGTCCTCTACGATTACCCTCCGCATCAGGGATTCGGCCTCGGGCATACACATGGTCATGCCCTTGCAAGACGAGGTCAACGTTGTACTTGTCAAATAACGGCTTCCAATGCGCCATCACACCGCTGTTGATTCTTCCTTCTGTGGCCGATACTACCGGATGATGGCAAACTACGATAATCCATTTCTTTGTATTACGCTTTAACACCTGCTCCAACCAATGCCCCTGCACATCCAATGCATCATTGGAATCCATGAAGACAAACCGACAGTTTTTGATATCGATAAAGTAAGCACCGTTTGCCAAAGACGACGGACCATTAGACGGATATCGAAACTGATGTCTCCAGCTAGGCGTGCTATATTGCTTCACGCCATTTTCGTCCTTCACATACTCATGGTTACCACGTACGGCGAGCTGCGGTTTCGCGGCAAACATAAAACCGCCTGCATGAAACCATTCTGCCCATTCATATTCGTTTTGCGAATGGTTGATCAAATCCCCCACGTGTACCACAAACTCAGCTGTTGGCAATGCAGCATACGCTTTCCTAAATACACGGGACCAGAGCGAGCGAATATCGTTTTGCGCGTCGCCCATGTAAATAAACCGAAACGCATCATTGTCTGTTGGCATCGAAAAATCGATCCATTCGCTCCACATATCCCCTTCACCTACTCTGTACACGTAGTTTTCTCCAGGCTTTAGCATCCGCAGCGTAGCCGTATGGTAATACACTGTATCGCCCGTATACGTTACAAACCGCTCACTGCGGGCGTTCGCGCGGTTAGCATCTCGGTAGAAATCGATCTGGGTTATCTTGTCCGACCATTCCAGCGTTCCTGTTTGAACCACCTTGCTCGTCCGCCAGGTGATCGTTCTGGTCTGCGCAAGCGAATCCGTGATCGACATCAAGATCCGATCCGGCATTTCACTGGCCTTGTAAGGTATGGACGGCTGGTCTGGAGGTAATTGTTTTTCATGGGGCTGTGCATAGCCCACAGTCCCCATGAAAAATAAAAATATGACAAAAAATAATCTATGCATTTTATTGATGGATATTCCCCTCATAATTCCGAACCCAGCCCTTCGTCCAATCCGCAGAGGCCTCGCTTACAGCGCCTACATAATTTGCTTCCGAGAAAAACGCATCGACAGAGACAGGATTAAACGCACTGTTGGTGATTGCCTGTGGTATATAGCTTGTCGTGCCGATACCATCGATCGTTGCCAGAATCGGCTCATCCTCATCATTATCTTCAAAACCTGTCACATTATTGAAAAACGGATTCTGGAAAGCATTCTCCGCATCTAAGTCTCCTTGGAATGGATTGCCGTTATCAGTATCATCACGGTAGGGATCGCGAGGCACATGGAAGATATACGAGTAGGCAAAAACGGTGGGTCCTTGTAAATCCGTCACGGTAACCTCATCGTTGAGGCGCAAGCCGCGTCTAGGGAAGTCTGCTACAATGCTGTTATACACTTTTCCGCTACTGTTCGCGCGCATACGCATACCATGAGTATCATCAACATCTTCTCCGGGACCGACTATCGTAACATTTGAGATAACAGGAGACGCTGTTTCCCGGATCGTGAACGCCTCCACCTCATCGTAAAAACTGGTGGTCTGTGAAATCGCAAATTGCACATAGCCCGCATACGCATCACCAAAGCGAAAACCACCACCTTCACAATTGGTAGCCACAAGATACTTCATGCGCACATCGCCGTCCGTTGGCATAATACCTTCGCCAAGCGCCCGATATGCCTGCACATAGTTGATCGTTGTCCCACTGCCTACACCCTGCAAGCGGAAACCACGATCCCCCGCATATTCCACACGAAGATATTCAACCGTGCCACTTGAACTACCATTGCCCGCACCTTTAATATTGAACTGCCCCCAATCACCAGGTTCCGCCTCCTGATCGCGCAACAATTTGTCACTGGTCACCACTACGGGAGCGGTCGCCGTACCGGCTACATCCACTTGTGCTCCCTCATCAATGACCACATCGTATGTTTCTCCTGTTTCGGTATTCATGTACAGCTCCACGCCAGCCTCCATTTGCAGTTCCGTTCCACTCATAAAGTGTATTGTATGCGGCAACCAATATTTACGGCCGGCTGCTAATTTTACCTTTCCGGTTTCGATAATACCGTCCTCCGGAAGCTCGATCTGGTATACAGGAGCGGATCCAATCGTTATCTCGTCGTAAAGCGCCACAGATACTTCGAATGCCGATGCATCCGATGTAATGGTGTTCTTTTCATCTGCTATAAAGAAAGCATAGGGAACAACATCACCTTCTTCAAGATTTGCCGGTAACGTGTCCTCAAAGGTATAGCTCTCCTGTCCGTCCTGAAGCGGCACGCTACGAAGCGGAGCTTCATCACGGTGGATGACGAGCATCGTCCCGTTTCCTGGGTTAGCAAACGAGAGCGCAACCGATACCGTGGTTCCTGGCTTTGCTATTGTACTCGCTTGCGCAACCTCTATCGCATTTCCTTCAATGTTCGCCGGAGTACCCTTGTCGTCTTTTGAACAGGAGACAAAGGTCGAGAGCATGCCGGCCAATACAACGGCGAATACGCCGTTTCTTTTTTTCATTTTCATATTACTTAAGTTAAATTATTCTCTAATACTGCCATCCCGATTCTTAAACCATACTCCCTGTCGTGTCCAATCGTTGTTGGTATGCTGCACAGCACCAATGTAGTCTGCAGCGATAAACCAGGGGTCCAGTTCCTGTGGATTGAAAGCAGAAGCGACCGAACCTACATAGTTATCCCGCGCGATACCGCTCACCACGTCTTCTGTCACATCGTATAAGCCTGATTGGAAAAAGACAGATTCCGCTTCTTGCGCATAATTGGTGGCCGAACGGAATGCTCTTACATTGTCCAGCACCATCTCTCCGCCAAGCACTTCTACCGGTAAATCTTCAACACGAACCGCATCGCTGGGAAAATGTGCTACAATCAGATTCCGCAGCTGCCCAATCGCTCCCCGTCTGATTCGTGCTCCCCTCCGAGTGCCGTCGGAGGTTCCTTCGCCATTGCCAATGAGCGTCACGTTGGCTATCTGGAAGGTCGTTCGCGGACTGGAATCATAGAAACTATCATGGTTACGTAGTTCGAGCGACCGAGCCTGATTCCAAAAGTTTCTTGGAACCAAGGTGGCAGAGATAGCTGTCTGGAACAACCAAAACTGTCCCTTTCCTTGCCAACCCTCATCTGCCCATAAACCATAGCCGCCATGATCAATAGCTGCAATATACCGTAGGTTTACGCGTCCGCCACGGATACGAAAGGCATTGTTCTGACATTGAAATACCTGCACACGTTCTATCCCCGTAGCAGAACCCACACCAAACAAATTCAAGGCGTGATAATCATCTTTACCAGCGTACTCTATCCGTACATAGCGCAGACGGCCCGAATTTTCCGTCGCTACCGACCCGCCGTAAACAAAACCATCTTCAACAACGTTGCTCCCACGATTCGTCGGCGCCGACCCAAATAAAAACAAGCCACCCCAATCATCGAAGGAAGGATTCTCCCCTCGAAGCACTTTTTCTGACGTAAAGACAATCGGTGCTTCCGCGGTACCGGTCGCCTGTATCCTACTACCGCGAGCGATCACCAAACGGGAATTAACAGTGTTATCCGCACTCGTCCGGAAATAAACCGTACTCCCAGCATCGATCGTTAAAGTTCCCCCATCTTCGACAGCGAGCGTTCCCGACACCACATATATTTTTTCTCTTTCGAAGTGAAAGTCTCCATTGACTTTACCCTGGATTACAGACACTTGCTTTCCAGCAACTGTTTCCTCTGTTATGGTATATGTCGCGTCGACCGAAACAGTAATCGGAAAGCTCGTCGAACGACCTACCTTATCGGTTAAGGTTGCCACAAACTCATACACTGTCCCTAAGGATGCGTCTGCTGCCACATTAAATTTGAAATCATAGGAGGCCGATAGTTCATTGCTTGTGTACCTGATTTCATCGTATTGCTCTGCCCCCAGGGAAACTACAAGCGACGCCAAGCCAGAGGCCGCTTGCACATTCAACGGTACGTTAATAATCTTTCCAGGTTCCTGCACCAGCGTTAGCGCCGTTTCATCTGTCATACTCAAAATCAGTGGTTCAGGAAAGACAAAATCCATTTCCTTATCCGCACAACCCGCCAGCAATACATGGAGTATCACGACCAGGAAGTTCAACGATTTGTTTTTCATGTTCTTTATTTTACTTAATCTTACTACTATATCTCCATTTATCGAATGACATAGCCAATTCCCGCACGGGCGGAATAACCGAAGTACGCAATACGCGAAACGTAATCAGATGTACCTTGATAGCGTATACTTGGTTCATTCAGCAAGTTGATCCATTCGGTAAATAACCGGAAGTTTTTCCAGCTATAGGAGGCATTCATATCCAGCTGTGTCCGATGCCGCTGTATAATATCTCCTGCGGCGTCGCTGGCGATCGAATTCGCGTAGGAACCATTATAGTTCACCGAACCACGAATCGTAAACCGCTTGTAATCGAATGCCAGCATGGTATTGAACGTATGTGCCGCCTGTCCCGGTAAACGTATATCCGACCGGTCCTGGGTATACGCATTAGAGCTGGCGAACGTATAATTTGCATTGACGGAAAGGCCTTTGGCTATACCGGGAAGGAAATCGAGCGAACGCGACAGGTTGACCTCCGCACCAGCCACCGTTGCCTGCTTACCATTCTGCACTTGCCGAAATTCGAATCCTTGTGTTTCGGGGTATCCCGGAAATGGCTCCGGCAGGGAGTTAATGATACTGGTAAACTGGAACCGGTCCATATTTTTGTAGAACACGCCGACCGATAATAGACCGGTATTTGGAAAATAACGTTCAAACATAGCGTCCACGTTCCATGCCGTGGACGGCTGCAGGCCTGGATTTCCCAACTGTAGGCGCAGTGCATCCACATCGTAATTGACATAAGGTACCACATCCACAAAATTTGGCCGTGCGTAATTACGCAGTACAGAAAAGCGCAGGTTCGACCATTCGTCCAGCCCATACTTTAGGTGCAGATGCGGCAGAAAGAAAACATAGTCTCTGCCTCCCGATATGGGCGAGGACTCCACAACCGTTCCGGTACGGAACACATCAAATGCATCGTACCGGACACTATTCGACTCCAGGCGTAATCCAGCGAGCACCATGAGTTTATCCATTTGCCAACGCCCCATCGCATATCCTGCGTAGATATCTTCATAGGCATCATAGGTGTCATTCAGAGACAACCGTTCGGCATCCCAAGCATCACTTCCCTGCGTCAATAGGTATCTATTGTCGTGTATATAACCGGTGAACTTCTCCTCGTTGATAAGCGGGCCGAAACGATAATCACGGAACAGAAAATTTGCAGGTTCTTTATTTCCTATTACACGTGTAAAGGCTTCATTTAGATTCAACACCTCGTTTGGATCCCAGAACGCCAGCACCTGATTGTTGCGCAATTTGCTATTCGACTGCGTGCGGTATTTCCCACCCACCTTTACGCTTAGCGGAAAGCCCCATAACCAAGTCTGCTTCGTCAGGTCTGCACGCAAAACAAGATTGTCCGCGGTTGTATTTTCAGCATCTTCCTCGTAACGTCTAAAGTCATTATACAATAGCGGGTTATAGAGGTCCAACTGCGGCTGGGTCGCTTCAAAGACGGGATACGCACTATAGATATCATTTTCGCCCGCCACACGCAGGTCGATATCGTCATAGGAAAAATCACCCCGGGTTGACGCA
Source organism: Sphingobacterium arenae (assembly GCF_014692505.1). Lineage (GTDB taxonomy): Bacteria > Bacteroidota > Bacteroidia > Sphingobacteriales > Sphingobacteriaceae > Sphingobacterium > Sphingobacterium arenae. The sequence continues at coordinate 340,831 of NZ_JACNYK010000004.1, forward strand.
AATTCCCGGGAGGAACGCGTATAGGATCCAGCCCAATCGAGCTGCCACGACCGTATGGTATGATAACCTTGTACACTGAAGTTGTGGTTGGTTTTATCCTCGTCCCAAAGGTTGATATCTCTACGCACGCGTGCACCTGCCGCTTCATTGAAGGAGATCCATTCCGTGCCACTCCGGTCGAAATCGTAACGCTGACGGTTTTGTACATCGTGGTCGATCCGCTGGTTGAACATATAGTTAAATACAAGGTGGTTAAAACCGTTCGGTTTATAATCGAAAGTGGCCGTCACCCCCGTACGTTTCCGCTCATTTTCGGTCTTCCGAAAGCCATAATTTTGAGGAAGGTTCCAAGTTCCCTCCTGGCCAAGGATTTCCGTCTCACGCCACACCGCATCCAAGCGGTCTTCCGAATTGTTGGAACTAAAGTAAGAACCGCTCAGCATGACGCCGATCTTCCCTTCGGGAACTTTATCTGTCGCTAAAAAGCGTCTATCGACACGTAATTTCCCGATGCCGTTAAGCCCGCCGGAAATATCGTTATATCCCATCGCGCCTTCAGCCTTACCGGTCCATCTCAATTTATTTGCCGTGGGTGTCCGCAGGTTGACAATCCCGCCCACGGCATCGCCGTCCAGATCAGGCGTAGGTGCTTTAATAATCTCAATGGATGCCAGCTGATCTGCCGGAATTAGGTCAAGCGCTTCGTTCCGCGAACCACTTTGCTGCACGCTGGGCAGTTGTTCACCATTGATCTGCACCGTCGTAAAATGTGCAGGCGTTCCTCTCAGGGAAATCGTAGCCCCTTCACCTTTATCGCGCTGGATGTTGATCCCTGGAACCCGCTGTAATGCCTCGGCCACATTCAAATCCGGGAAACGGCCGATCACATCGGCGGAAATAATATTCTTGATATTATCTGCATTTCGTTGCTGGTTCAAGGCTTTTTGTTGTCCTTCTAGGTTTGCCGAAACCAATACCTCGTCTATGGTGTTAGCCATCGGTTGTAGACTTATACGGATACCATTTGCTATCCGTTCAGGCGTCAAGACCACACGCTCTTCCTGATATCCCATGTAAGAGATTTTCAGTCTGATTGTTCTACCCTGAACTCGCCCAAAAACAAATTGACCGTTTAAATCTGTTGTAACTTCCAACGGCGTAGATTCGATCTGAACAGAGGCTCCCGGTAATGGGTTTCCTGTCCCCGCATCAACAACGAAGCCACGGACACGGAAATCCTGCTGCGCGTGTAACGATGCGGGCAAAAACAGTAATAGGCAGTAATGTAAAATTAAGTTAATGAGGGTGGATTTCTTCACGTTTTTTGTCCTCCTTTACAGTATAAGTTGGGTACAAAAGTATACAGGGGCTCGTGAAATGACGCGGAAAATCGTTACATAAATAGGGTAAAAATGTTACTTCGGTATAATTTAATATCCTGTTGATATTACATTAATACGCTCTTAACACAGCAATATCACTGCGAGGCTGGACGGTTAATATAATTCGTAATCAGTATCAAAAAAAAGTTTCCATTACTAATGGAAGCTTTTATCCATTTGTAATGAACACTATCAAACAAACAATATGGTTATAGAAGAAACTCAAAAACACATCCGCAGAACGATATCCCATAAAATCCAAAAAAAACTCCCGAGGCAGACGCCCCGGGAGCTTCAGCGCAAAATCGGTTAACTCATCCCCAACGTAAGGGTTGTCACAAAGACCAATCCCGTCGAGCTTATGGCCTCCACATATACTTTGTAAGAACCCGCTGTTAAGCTTTCCGACGGTTTAACCCGGACTTTCCCAGAAGATTCCTCCACCTCGAAGATGTTGCTAGCGTTGTCAAAGGAGGCCCCGTCTTTCTCGACCGTCTTTAAACGAAACGTCGATTTATATTTCTCTGGATAAAACACGGGAGCAGCTGATAGATACCCGTTGCTCAACCCAATGTGCACGGTACTATAATCGATCGTGATATCCAGATCCGGATAATACTGTCCAAAAAGATATTTAATCTCCGGTATAAAAATCATACGAAAAGGCGTACTTGCCACCACAAATCCATCTTTGACTAAGGAAGGCTGGCTATTGACAACCGTCTCTTCCTCCCCTTTACCTTCCGAGACGCTGGGGTCAAATACTACTTTCCCCTCACGAACCTCTACAAATTCTGTAGCGGGCAAGTGCCAATCTGCACCCTTTTTTACTTCTTCCGCAGCCGACAAAGAAAAAGTGCTTGCCTCTTCACCGTGCAAACCATAGGCAAATGCCATTCCAGCATCTTGCTCCGTCCCTTCGATAGCAACATTAGCAGGATCGATCGTTACATGTAAATAGCCTAATCCGGCATCCTGCCGTGCGCTTGTGGATAAGTTGATCGTCCAGATAAACTGCGACGGCAGCACCTCTCCAGACGTTACGGAAGAGGCTCCCGTTGGGTATAAAAGTCGACTATCGACAAAAATAACCCCCTCTTCCACATCGTAGCGAACCGCTTTTATTAATTTTTGCTCTAGCGTACTCCCGTCAGCAAAAACATAATCCTCTGTTTCTTCAACGGAAAAATCGACCTGAACATTGTCGTCATGACCATACCCTTCCGGAAGCGGAACACGTAGCTGCTCGCCATAGGTCATCGAGCTGTTCTCCGGAAACGAAACTGTTTCAGGCTTACGCGGATCAAAATTGTCTTTTTGGCAAGCCGCTAATAAAACAAAGCACACGGATAATCCAATCCATGCTTTTCTACTGTTATTCACATTCATCGTTCTCTAATTACTTTGCGGCAAAGTAAAGGCATTTTTTTATAAAAAGCAATATTGTTGCTTTTATATTTTATACCTACTTTTGCCCGCCATGAACAGCGGTAATACATCCAACTCTATCAAAAAAAGCCTAACCGGCATTCTCTCCTTCATATTTTTATCGACGAGCTGTATGGCGCAATTGGATACCGTATTTCGCATCGATTCCGTTGTAGTAGAAGCTCCCGTCAATACATGGTGGAATCGAACTGTGCTCAACAAGCACGACCTGACCCAGCGAAACGCTACCTCTTTCGGTGAACTACTCAGTAGCACCACCGGGGTCCAAAACAGTTACCATGGCCCACACGCCGGTGCGCCTATGATCCGCAGCATGTCAGGCAACCGGGTAAAGATTCTCCGAAACAACAACAGCATCTCCGATCTCTCGGGCATCAGCCCCAATTTCGCCATCAGTTTCGACCCAGACAACATCGCCGACATACAGATCTATAAATCGCAATCTAGCGTGCTTTATGGTGGTCGAGCTATCGGCGGAGCGATCAATATCATGGATAATAGCATACCCAAAGATGTACCGGCGAAACCGATCACCGGATCCGTCAAGACAGCATGGCAAAGCAATGCAGGACACCGCCTGGCTTTCGATCTGGACGGCAAAACAGGCAAGCAATCACTCTGGCATATCGATGGGATGTGGCGCCGAAATGGCGATATCCGGATACCAGGCCACCCAAAAATAGACTGGGCGTATAGCCATACCATCGACGATTTGCAAGCATCGATGGCTCAAGTCTTTGTTGACAAAGAGACTCGACAAAATATAACCCTCTACCCCTACCTCAGCCAGTACACCCTCGATAACATTGACAATCCCGATCTCGGCCTGTCGGAGAGCGAACTATATACTTTTAGACCCCATTCGGTTATCGGTGGCTACCAAGTATCCAATCCGGCCAACCCCCACTATGTCCCCGATCAGGATCCCGGCACACCCCTGTTTACCACCATTATCCACGGGATACATGACTACGCTCCGGTACAGGAAGGGTATATCCCTAACAGCCATGCCGACCATAAAGCCATTAACATAGGTTACGCATGGCGTACGCCGCATGTTCACATAGGTATAGGTTATCGCAGCAACGAAGGCTATTTTGGTATTCCGGGATTCGCACAAATCAGAAAGCGTAGCCATTCACACAGCCATGGAGACGAGCATCAACACACTGCGCAGGATTTCGAGTATTCACCGATCAACACCCGCTCACTGTCCAACCATTTTGTAAGTGACCTCACGGTGGAAGTAAACTCTTCTTGGCTGTCAAGCTTACAAAACAGCTACAGTTTACAGCTTTCCGATGACCGGGAGCTTTTGGGTATCTATCAAATGAACAAGTTCAACAGCCGGCAGCACAGCAACCGGCTCGAATTGCATCATACGCACTACCCCTTCTGGAAAGGTATATCCGGGCTGGACCTTTCCTCCAGAAAGATCACCGGCACCGGTATTATGCGCTACATGCCGCACACCCTCAGCCAAGAATGGGCTGCTTTTACCCAACAACAATTGACCGTAAAGACCATAAGCCTTCGTGCAGGATACCGTGTCGAGCACGCGGATCGGCAAGCGCTGCCAGATGCAAACTATCAGCGCAGTCGGGGCTTATCGGGTGGCAACCTTGCTCCCAGAGATTTCAAACTCCAACAATACAACACCGAACTGATCTGGAAACCTTTTCCTTTTCTGCGGATGATGGGGAGCTATCAGCATGACGAGCGCGCACCCGAAGTAAATGAACTCTATGCCGGCAACAACCACTTTGCCATTATGATCGAAGAAAACGGTGACGACCGACTACCAGCCGAAATCAACGATGGGATTGAATTTGGCTTGGAAATCACCGAGATACGTGGCTGGAGTCTCCGATCAACCTACTATCATAATACATTCAAAAATTATCTCTATCTGGCCCATACCGGCATCTCCCGGTCAGGCGGTTTCCTTGTCAAAGAATGGCGCTCGGCAGATACGGAAATTTCAGGCTGGGAAGTCGAACTCCAACAACAGACGACCCTTCCCAGCGGGATGCGGCTACTTCATCAAGGATATTTCGATCTCGTGAAAAACCGGAACACTTCCAGCGACCCGTTACGTCAATGGGCTGAAGGCGATTTCATGCCCAATATGCCTACCAGCCGTTTTGGTCTCTCTTCCGAACTACAGGCCAAACGCTGGTCGCTGTACATCGCTGCCGATCATTATCTAAAGCAAAAATTGCTGGGGAAAAACATCAACCCCGAACCACCGATGCCAGCGTTCACGCCACTGCATGCAAAAATAAGTCATCGGTTGCCCTGGGCAAAATACCAGCTAGAAGCGTATATCCAAGGAAGCAACCTCCTCGATAGTGAAGCGCGCCCACAGCAATCGATATTAAAATACCTATCCCCGCTGCCGGGGAGAAATATAAGTGTGGGCATCCAAATGGGTATTTGAATTATTTACTTTGGTACTTCCGTTGCTTATCGGTTTTCAGTAACAGACTACCCTATCCCCGAGGAATTTCAAGCTGCACTGAGCGAAGACAAAGCCCTACATGGGGCATTCTATTCGCTAACTATTTTTTATGCAATGGAATCATCTAATAATTCAGCAGCACTTTTCGGTTCACGGCCTAAGATTTCTGCCAATAGACCACTGCCGTTATCTAATTTGCCCGTTCTAGAAGCTTGAAACAGGGTTAGGGTAAATCTGGCGACATGCTCCGGAAGTCCCTTTGCAATCTGTTTTTTCACCCACGTTTCATCATCCAATACGATTCGTTTTACCCTCTTTCCAGTAAGATCAGACGCATATCGCGCAAAGTCTTCTAATGTCACAGCTTTTGCAGGTGCCAAATTTACGAAGCCTTCGTAATCGATTTCACTCACCATTATCTTAGCTATTGCTTCGCCAGCATCTGCACGGTCAACCCACGGGATGGGACCATCCTCGGGCATTTCAATAATACCAGTTTCCCGCCAAGAGCCGAGCAAGGCGTTCATATCGCCATAAAATCCATGACGTAACGACGTCCATTTTACTCCAGAATTAGCGAGGTACTCTTCTGTTGCTTGATGAATTTTCATAGGTGGATAATGCGTATCTGCTGCACAACCTTGTGCACTAGTGTATAGGATACGTTTGGCCCCTGCCTCCACAGCTGCTTGGATGGCTCGTTTGTGTTGAGCCAGTACATCTCCACCGATGTCGTTGGATGACACCAATAAAATCTGGTCCCCATTTTCGAAAGAACGGCGAAGTGCGTTTGGGTCGTCATAACTTCCATATCTTACGCTGATCCCACGGTCTGCATAATGTTTTGCTTTTTCTATATTACGTGCGCTCACTGCAAGCTGCTCGGCAGGTATAATTTTTAACAAGTTCGCCATCGTTGCACCATTTAGCACACCGGTTGCACCCGTTATGATGGCTTTTTTTCGGTCATTTTCTTGATTCATCACGATTGTTTTTGATCCACAAAATACGAATGACACAAATTTAACTATATTTGATTACCTTATGTAATCAGTTACTTCAAGGTAAGTGGTTACATTTAAGTAATTAGCGGACGCGTAAGCATGAAAAAATTAGAGCATAAAAACTGTATGTTGTCTATTTTACCTGTACGAGACACATTAGATGTGATCGGTGGAAAATGGAAAATCTTGATATTGATATCCATTATGGAAGGCAACCATCACTTTCGTGAAATAGAGCGGAGCATACCAAACTTGAGCACCAAAGTGTTATCTGATCAATTGAAAGATTTGGAAACAAATCAGCTAATTAGCCGAAGCGTTTCAAATGGTTTCCCAGTTAGGACAGCGTATACCCTAACGGAACACGGAAAGACTTTACAGAAGCTGATTTTAGAAATGCATAACTGGGGAGTTCTCCATAGAAAAAAGATCATTCAGTAGCTTCCGTCAGCATCAATAACACCAAGAGCTCCTAGGGTTGCTACTTCATCTTTGAAGTGATTTGTTCTGTCCAATGTTTAATCGTTTTGACATCGACTCTATCTGCTTTATCGAAGAAAAAATGTTGTTTTACCGCTAAACCACAATAGGTGTAAATACCTTTGTCCGACGTAAGCGAAAGTGCTTTATCCATTCCCATATCGCTGTATTCGGCGTGTGATTTTCCGTGCGTATTGATAATGATGGCTTGTTTGCCCTCAAGCAGGCCTTTCTGAACGCCTTGCTCATACCGATAAGCAAAACCATAGCTGAAAACCCGATCAACGTAACCTTTCAGTATAGCCGGCAGCCCTGTCCACCAGATTGGATGTATAAATGTTATACAATCGGCCCAGGCAATGTAATTCTGTTCCGTTTTTACATCTTCGTCAACCTTTCCCACGCGCTGTCCTGCTATATCTTGCGATGAAAGTACAGGATTAAAATCCAGCTGGTATAAATCCCGAACCTTTACTTCGTTTCCGTTATTCGTAAGATGCTCTACAACCACTTGTTTTAAATATCCATTCAAACTTTGTTGATCTGGATGCGCGTAAATAATTAAGTGTTTCATTTTCTGTTATTTTATATCACAAAAATAACACGTCGCACGTTGCCAAAATTGTAAGAAAACGAAAATTAGATTATAGGATTACATATGTCTTGCTGGATTTTCAGGTACTTTGTTGGGCTGAGGCTAAGATAATGTTTAAAGTCTTTGATCAGGTGACTTTGATCGTGGTAACCACAATAATTGACGATGGTAAACCAATCTTCTTTTGTCATCTTTGAAGGCATGTTCTCTATGTATTCAACCGCTCTTAAAAACCGCTGGTATCGGTTAATTTCTTTCGCAGAATATCCAAAGTGCTTTTTATGTATGATTTGGATATTGCGCTCCGTTTGATTGTTGTTGCTGGCAATTGCTTTGACCGGGTTTAATGATTGTTCCTTAAAATCTGCCAATTGTTTTGCAATCGCGTCTTGTTCTCGTAGATAGGGCGTACAAAAATGAAGCATATAGCTTACCTGTTGGTGTACATCATCCATTTTGCTAAGTTCATACCACCATGCCGTGAAGCAATTTTCATCCACCAGTTCATCCGGATTTATTCGTAAATTTTTAGCATAAGCGCTGCTACCGAAGAACCGATAAAACGCATCATCTTTAAAGTTGGCGACTAAAATTGTCGATTGCGGCGGCATCGAATAATCAAAAGCCCTTCTAATTGTTCCCAATACAAGACACTTGTCAACCTCTACTTGCCTATTATTTGTGGATTTAAGCAGTGCTTTTTTTCCAAAACTAAAAATCAACATCGTTTGATAAGAAGGCAGTAGCGTTTTCGTTATCGTCTCTTTGGTTCGATTTTGGGCAAAATAAAAATGAGAAAATACATTTTCATAGCCTGTCGGAACAGCTATTCGGAAATCTTCATATGTCTCACCGTGTTGCGTCATTGTACCTCCCAGCAAAGTTCGTCAATATCCGCGAAATTCCGTTATGGCAATTCGGATACACCATAGATTTGGTCCAACATATGGTATAACTTCGGATGATCCTCTTTTAGCAAGGCAGGCTTTTTGAAGAAATACTCGGATACAACGGCAAAAAATTCCGCTTCATTGGTACCTGCGTATGCTCGAATATCGGATTCGCCCGATCGGATCTCGCTTATGGTTTTATGCATCTCTTTGATCCAAGGCTCGATCAACGACTTAGGGATAAGATATTCCGGAATACCATCCACCTCGCCATCGGCCTTGTCGATGAGGTGTACAAACTCGTGAATGGCGGTATTGCCAGCAGACATATTCAAAAAACCATTTCTTAACGCCTGCTGTGATAGGATCATCTTACTGCTGAGGGCACCTGAACCAACCATCCCAGCGACATTTCTCTGTTCGCTGGCTGTACTGAAACGCTCATCAAAATAATCAGGATACACCAGTACTTCGGTGAGGTTCCGATACACCCATAATTTGAAATGAAAAAGCGGAATGGTGGCACTCGCCGCAATGAGTACTTTATCCTCGTCGGTAACCACAGCGCCTTTTTCTGCCGATATCTTGGTATGCTCCAAAAAGTAGCGTACTCGTTTCAAGAAAGTCTGCTGTTCATCCGGTGGTAGATGACGATAAAACCGAACCTGCTTCTCGAGGATTTCTCTCATCATCTCGTCCGTGAAGGTAGCAGGTACGACAATTTTCTTCGTGCCTCCATACCTAAAAATGTACACAATAAGCACAATGGCAAAAAGCACGAGGCCGGCGACAATGAAATAAGAAGAGTTATTCATGGAACTTGCTATATTTCCCACAAAGTACATTTTTTTTGCCGATCCGGCCGAAGTGCGTATGCTTTTTATGTTACAATAAAGGACGGTGTCCGATTCTAACTTCATATCTTCCAACGCCGGGAATTGGTATGAGTCTTTGTTAAAAAATCGTTCGCCCGTCCAGTCGTCCTATTGCTTTTCCTCCGGCAGCAGTGCACTTGCGCACCACAGCAGCGCCGCCTGTCCATGAAAATCACCGACCAACCTTCTACGATTAAGATAATGTTCCTTTGTAGAGCCGATATTCGTGCCGATACAAACATCTCTTAGATCGCCATTGTCGTTAATATACGGCATGAGCGCCAGCCAAGCCTTGCGCACCACAGGTACATATTCATGCCTGTCAAGCCAACCTTCTTTTACACCAGCAATCATAGCATACGTAAACATAGCCGATCCCGAGGTTTCTGTCCACGATTCCGTCGGTTCATCAACGAGTTGCCCCCAAAGCCCTTCTTTATTGGTATTTAATTTTAAGGTGTGCATCATCCGTTGATAACTCGTCAAAATCCGCGAATAGTATTCACTATCTTTAGGTAAATTCCTAAGTAATTCGGTCATACCTGCAGCCATCCAGCCGTTGCCTCTTCCCCAAAAAAATGGTGCCTGTTGGGCATGGTAAAATAGACCGTTCGGTTTTTGGATAGAATCCAAGTATACCGTCATTTCATAGGCCGCACGATCGATGTACTTCCTATCCTTTGTTGCAAGGTATGCATGGCTTTGAATTGCAGTGATCATATACATATCGTCTATCCAGAATCTGGTCTGCCAGCTGAGTCCCCTGTCCAAAAATGCGGCGTGTTTAATACTATCGCTTGCAGACGATTTGGGAAGCTGCCACTGCCGATCAGCGAAATCGATTCCAATATGGTAATAAAGCGGATTATCGGTTAGCATATAAAGTCGCAATGGAATAACACCAAAAACCGTATTATCAACGTGATTGGGCTTCTGCATCAGTTCCTTTCTCTTTCCCAAAAGTGGAAAGAACCGTTTTTCCAGATCCATCAGCAACGCTGTATTATTCGTTTTTTCACTGAACACCAGCGCTCCTAACCAGGTGCAGGTTTCTGGATATACAATGTAAGGTGGGTCGCCGGGAATCTCGTCAAAATGTCTGTAGTCGCTGGCCAAATAATTTTTTACAAGCTTCTCGCCTATCAACACGGGGTCTGCATAACCGGGTAGATCGCCCACCACGCCGTTTTGTGCATAAGTCTGTATACTCAAAAACAGTATACATATTTTTAGAATTGTCTTTTTCATACTATTTATTCGCTACATGTTAAAGCCATCGGCAAAAAATGCCAATGGCTTATATAACTCATTATTTTAACAAGCTGTCAATATTATTCACTTGCGCCGTATACCCGTATTCGATTAATACTTGCGTTATCACCTCTATTGCTTTCAGTTACTGTAATACGAATATAACGAACTTTTTGCTTGCCAAATGATACAAAACGCTTATCATCCGATGACGGTGCAGAACCCCAATTTAGTTCCCCTACTGATGTAAAGCTACCGCCATTTTGGCTCACTTCGATGAATCCTTTGCGCAGATCCGTATTTGTTGATCTCCTGTTAACCATGATTTCGGTAATCATTTGTTCTGCTTTCATATCCACCAGGATCCAGTGTGGTAGCTTTTCTGAGCCACCCTCCCATTTGCTGTGCCAGAAAGGTGAAGCTCCATCAACCAAGATTGCTCCCGGTGTGCCCTGTGATTGATTGAAAGAAGATGCAGTAACGGTCCATCCCGTGTAACTAAGTTCCGCTTCGATGAAGAAGTTCACGGTAGACTGTACTGGATTGGCATCTTTGGATGAAATAGTAATCTCCACCTCACCCCGGCCTTTTGCCGTGACGACACCCTCCTCGTCTACCGTCGCAATATCTGGGCGGTTACTTTCATAACGGAGTTCGACCCCGGCTGCGATAGCTGGTAATATGGTTAGTTCTCTTCTTAATTGATACGTACCTCCCATTGGTATGATGTTTAACTGATTAGTAGGTGTTACAATCTCGGATACCGTCAGATCCAGCACTTTTACTTTAACGGTCGTGTGAATCTCTGGATTATGTACTGCCCGAACGGTTAAATTAGCCTCACCATTTAAACGATGCCCCAACGCCCTGCCAGCTTCATTTATCGTAAATACACTGGCGTCATCTGTGTGAAATGTTACCAATGGCGTGCTATTTTCGGGTAGTAAATTGATCATCACCTTCTGTTCCAGGTCATACCCTACGATAAGATAGCCGTCTACCATTCCGTCTACTTCAATAGTTTCAATGGATGGTCTTTCGATCGTAATTGTCCGCTGATCACTTAACCTACTACCGTCCTGGGTCTTCACGATCAAATCTGCTTCGCCCATTTTCTTAGGAGAGATTAATCCTTTTGCCGACACGGTAAATATTTCCTCATCGCTCGATTTGTAGGTAATCCCACCTCTTTCCGCATTTCCAGGAGCCACTGCAGCTTCTACTTGAAACGTCTCGTTCAATGGGATACTTAAGCCGTCGTTGTCGATATTCTGGATCAGGATATCGTTTACTTTTATTTCATCCTCCTTGGAGCAACTCCAAAAGATGCATAGTAGCGTTATTACGGCCACATTTTTTTTGATCAGATGTATCATAATTTGGTATAGTTATTCAACAATTTTATCATTTTTTTGCTTCAAAATCTCCAAGCCTCGCCAGCATCTCGACGCAGGCACCCTGATACAGGATTCCCGATTCCGGTCGCGGAGCGGTGGCTTTAAAATCATTGTTTAGTAAATTTGTCTGCGCATCCCTTACTGGAGACATCCAGGCATGTTGCATTATTTTTCGGTAAGCCTGTACGTACTTTTCATCCTTGTCTACGCGGCACAATTCGATGTAACCCCTCAACAGAATTGCATTGAACCACACATTGTTATCCGTCCACATCACGATTTCTTCACCAAGTGCACTGGAATGGTAAGGTTTGAACCAACGTTTGTAAGCTGCTTCGGCCGTTTCGCGGGCATCCGTCAGGTATTGGCTGTCGCCCGTAATCTCATATAACAATACAGCGGCCTGTACAGGCTGCCCTGCGTTGTAGGTGAATTTCGTTTTGTCTGTGATTACCGCTGATCCCGGATTGTTCGGATCGGACAGCTTGATGTTGTCCCAATACAACTTATCTTCCGGATCTCGAAGCCGATCTTTCACCCAATGGTAGAATTCCTTTGCACGATCGAGGTATACCTGCTCGTTGGTTGCCTGATAGAGCTTTGCTCCCAGAACTGCCGCAGGTGCGGTCGAACAGGTATTTTTTCCTTTGTCGCCTTCCTTCCAGTGCACCCCTCCGCCCATCAAATCGTTGGTTCCCGACAACACAAAATTCCAGACGAGTTTTGCACGCTCGAGGTATTTAGTATCCTCGGTAAGCATGTACAGATCGACCATATCTAATCCGATCCACACATTATCGTCGTAGAATCGCTCATCGCCGCCACCGGGAAATACAGCATATCCCTCAGGGCCGCCCTGTCTTTGATTTCTAAATTTATCAATCGATGTGAGCAGCCTATTGTCGTACAGCGTCGCATATTTCGCCTTGAGCGCCGGGTCGTGCTCGCCCATTACTTTCAGTGCCGTATATCCCGAAAATGCCGCTCCCTGACCCCACACCGTAGTGGCTCCGTCCCAGTATGTATTTCGCCGTGGATAGTATTCGCCCCAGATATCCAGTGGCATGCCGTCCAGAAAATGCGTAATCAACGCATCCATCATCTGATCCGCAGCCGTCATCAGCATATCCTCCTGTTGGCCCTGGGTTACTTCGAGTTTTAAGGTAAACGGCTGCGTTGCGACGTCGCCATTGATGCCTGTACTCGCATGCACGGTCCATTTGATATCGACCGGGTTGCCTACCGTAGCGCCCACCGCCCTTGCCAGCGAGTCCAACGTCATACGAGGTACGGTTAGTACAGTCGCGGATCCCAGTTTATCGGGTCTGCGGCTCATGATTGGCTGCGAAAAATCGCCCGAAGCCTTATCAAATACAACGGTATAAAAGGCTAATGTGCCATTCGAGACGGTGGCTTCAGACCACTTGAATTGAAGCCCATCACCGTTCTCGGCGAGTGTTACCGTACTCCCGTTTATCGGGGCACGCAAATCTACCCCCTGTACCCGGCCTTCTCCGAGTCCACCTTTTTCTTTTTTCTCGCAGGCCATAAAACATACTGCGGATGCCATGGCGAGCGTATATATAACTATTATATTTTTCATTATAGTTGCGTTCTTTATCTGCTATAGTCTTATGTGATTACCACCCTGGATTTTCAACGAGATTTCTATTTTTATTCAGTTCGTCCTGTACAATATTCCACAGGTATTGCTTGTCTTTCCACTGACGGGTTTCAAAAACAGTACGCTGATGGAATCCGGCAGATGTTGTCGCTTCGATATTCATTCCATAAAAATCGCCACCATCGGTTTGAGCAGCTATCTTCCAGCGGTGTGTATCAAAGTACCGTAAATTTTCGAAGCACAGTTCAACACGGCGCTCTTGCTGTATGGCCCGTCGCATGGCATCCCTATCCCCCGGTACCGGCACCATTCCATCTTCTGAACCGTACTGTGGGATTCCCGCTCTCTCGCGGATCATGTTCAAGTATTTTACAATGTCCGGATGTTCTGAATCATATTCGTTCAAAGCCTCTACATAATTCAGGTAAACTTCAGCCAATCTGAGCTGTACTTCCAAACGCCCCTGGATACGATCGGGCTCCAGTGTCGAACTCGGATGCACCAGTTTACGGGCGCCGTATCCTGTCCTGGAATAATTACGACCGTTATACAGACCGCTATTTCCGCCACTATACATCTGTATGGTTACGGGCTGGTTGTTACTTCCCCTGTCGTTATTTATCCACTTGCTGAGGTTAAAGGTAATGGCCACGTAAAAGCGCGGTTCGCGTCCCACATACATATTCGAGGTGCCAGGTGCGTAATATCTCGTATCCTGCGCCGTTGTGCCCGTCTCGCTGTATCCCGAAGCTGGATCCGTTATCGGTCGTCCGTTGGACATAAAAAAGGCATCTACGAGTTGCTGCGTTGGTCCGAAGGCCGACCATCCACCCACATTTCGCGGCGAGCCCATTTTGTCGGGTCCGAAATTATCCGATACACGGGCCATGATTACTTCCGAATTCCAATCCGTCAGATGCACGTTCTTTAGGGATTCATAAGGCATAATGGCACCGCCTGCATCCCGTTCCATATAAAGACTGTACTGACCGAAATCGATCATATCTTTAGCAGCATCAGCTGCCAGTTTCCACTTATTGGCATCATACTGCTGGTTTACCAGTACCGTACCATCCAGGTTTTTAAAGTCTGCATAATCGGTATTTCCATTAAATAGCGGGCTGGCAGCGTATAATAATACACGCGATTTAAAAGCCAATGCCATTCCGCGGTTTATTCGGCCCCATTCCCGTGTGTTTACCGGGGTCATTGGCAAGTCAGGGATAGCCGTATTAATCTCGCTGACGACATACTCGACGCATTCATCGTACGTATTTCGCGGGAGGCTGATTTCCTCAATGGTTGCATCGGGTGCAAGCAATTCTTCTGGCATAAGGATCACCGGACCGTACTGCATCATTAGATTGGCGTAAAAATAAGCACGGAGGAAGCGGGCTTCGGCCTTCCATTTCGTCTTTTCAGCGTCTGGAACCTCTGGATTTAAGTCTACATTCTGAATAAAAAATGTAGCCGAGCGAATGCCCTGATAATAATGGCCCCACCGATTGAAGGCGCTGGTATTACGATCCCAGTTTCCAATATTCAGCTGGAAGGGTGCCATATCGTTGTAAGTCACATCAATGTCGTCCGACAAGCTTTCGAAACTGTTGTCAAAGCGCCAGTCCATCTGTGTGCGAATCCGGTTGTATATATTCGCTAAATATTGCTCGGTTGTCGTTCGGCGTTTAAAAATATCCCCAATCTGCAGGCGGTCATCGGGCACCTGATCAAAGAAATCCTTATCGCATGAACTGCTTATCAGTATCAACAACAGCCCTATATATGTTTTTATTTTTGTGTTCATAATTAGCAGAATTAAAAAGTGATGTTCAGACCTAAGCTATACGTCTTAATATTTGGATATCGATCGCCTGCGCCATTACCCAACTCCGGATCAAACATTTTAAACGGACTAAATGTCAGCAAGTTGTATCCGATAAAGTATATGCGTGCGTTCTCCACGCCCCAGCCTCTAAAAGAGTCCTTCGGTATCGTATAGCCAAAGTCCAGCGTCTTCATCCGTAAAAAGCGACCATTTTGAATCCAGTGGCTGCTTGAGGCCGTGTAGTTCTGGTTAATATCACCATAAGAAAGACGGGGATAGAATGCATCCTGCCGTTGGTTGTCTTCTGTCCAGCGGTCGTGAATATTGTTAAATAAACTTCCACGAGCAGATCCAGCACGGAAAGGCATGAAAGTGGTCGAAAGGGAAAATTCAACACGATCTACCCCTTGAAAGAATGCGCCTAAGGAGAATCCCTTGTAGGCTGCCGTAAACCCAAAGCCATATAACATTTGGGGTACATGATCCAGTCCGATGGCGGTCTGATCATTCGCATCAATTACGCCATCGCCATTAAGATCCCTGAATTTTAAGTCGCCCGCCTGTATGATGCCTGCGGTACGTGCAACCGTCGGATCCTCAATCTCTTCCTGCGTATAGAAACCATCCGCAATGTAGCCAAAGCGCTGAAAAAGACGATGTCCACGTTTTTCCATCCATGGATACGGTTTAGCGGGTTCGTCGTTTTCGATAAGCTTGTTCGAGTTGTACGTAAATGTACCTCGGAAGGTAGCGCCCCACTCGCCCCATTGCTTACTGAAGTTGGCGGTGATGTCTATACCTTTGTTTTCTGCGATTCCCAGGTTACCCAGCGGGTTCGAACGTAAACCTACGGAGGCCGGGACTGATGCGCGGGTCAGGAAAATATTTTCCCTACGACGCTTGAACACATCCACCATCACTTCCAACGCATTATCAAAGGTTTTAAGTTCAAGACCAATATTGGTATTCTTCTCCGTTTCCCAAGTTACTGTCGAGGCATAATCGCCAATATCTAATCCGCCAATGTTATTGTCTCTGTTTTGGCCGTAACTGTATCCACCCGTATTGGCTACCGTGGCAATATAGGCAAATCGCCTTCCACTGATATCACCACTACCCACGATACCATACGATGCCCTAATCTTCAACAACTGAATCACCTGATCCATATTACCCCAGAACTTTTCGTTCGAAGGCACCCATCCCACCGCATACGATGGAAAAATACCATACCTGGTTTCGGGCGCAAAATTTTCCGATCCGTTATATCCGAAGCTTACTTCCGCGAGGTATTTATCCTGATAAGCATAACTGCCCCTACCCACAATCCCACGGCTACGGTATGGAATTGATCCAATCAGATCGCCAGCTGTGGCACTGATCCGGTCTGATTGGTTGTACAAAAATAATCCGTTGACCGAGTGCCCCCCAAAGTCGCGGCTATAATTGATAGCCGATTCCAGGTAAAATTGTCTTCGTCCGCCGTTATCACGACTAAAATCAAGGTAATCTTTACCGGATCCACCATCTGTCCGTTCATAGACGAGTTCACCATTCTCATCGCGCGTCTGCGCATAGTACGTATAAGGTATTTTGGATCGATTTAATCGATTTGTATTCTGTGCATCAAAAGAATATAGGACACGAGCCGAAAGTCCTTCCGTCACAAAATCCAGTTTCTGTTTGACATGGATGTCCGACATCATTTGATTCTCATAAGTCGTCACGTATCCGCGATTGGTCAATAATCCATACGGGTTGCTCAAACCACCACCGGTAGATACAAAAGGTTCTGAACCATCCGGGTATTTTACCGGATATAAGATCGGATATAAGTTAAAGACCGATGAGAAGATGGTATTTGTCCCTGTACCTGGATAATTTCCGTTCGATATCCAGCCTTTTATCCCCAGATCAACCGTGGTCGTTTTGGTTGCATGTACGGTTAAAGCCGAAGTAAAGTTATACCGTTTAAAAGCAATCTCTGAATTATACTGCGATAAGCCGTCGGTTTTAAACAGGCCTTTTTCATCGTAGTAGCCTGCCGATACATAATAGTTCATGCGCGGTGCACCGCCCCGGATACTGAGGTTGGCCTTGCGGTTGTTCCCAAAACGGTTAAATATTTCCTTAAACCAGTCTACATCCGGGTAGAGCATCGGATCCTCCTGGGAAAGTGTTTTGCGTATACGGTCTTCCGAGTAGATCGGCGAATTGCCTCTCGTCACGTTAGCCTCGTTGGCCATCTGCATATAGGTCACGCCATCGACCATATCGGGCACACGCGTAAATTCGGTTATACCCTGATAATAATCTACTTCTATCCGCGGTTTATCCAGCGCCAGTCCCTTCTTTGTGGTAATCAATATTACCCCATTAGCACCGCGTACACCATATACCGATGTTGAAGAAGCGTCCTTTAGAATATTAAATGATTCAATATCGTTGGGATCAATGTTACTAAAGCTCCGTTCTACCCCATCAACCAATACAAGCGGACTGGAGTTATTCAAGGTATTGAACCCCCTGATCCATAACTGGGCACCATCCAGACCAGGCTCGGCACTACGCTGCATCCCAACCACACCAGATACCCGCCCGGCGAGCACCGTACTGATGTTGGCAACAGGTTGTTTCAGCTCGGTTACATTTAGGTTTGATTGGGCACCTAAGGTCTGTATTTTTTTCTGTGTACCATACCCCACGACCACTACCTCTTCCAGGTCGTCAGAAGCCTCTTCAAGCTGTACGTCAATGCGCGTCTTATTTTGCAGCGGCTGTTCGACTTCCTTAAATCCCACAAAAGTAAATCGAACGGCTTTAGCCTCTTCGGGAATACGAAAGTCATATTCGCCGTTTCTATCCGTTTGTGTCGATATGGAAAAATCGGCGATGGAAACCGTAACACCTACCAGAGGTGTACCATCTGGGCCTGTCACCTTACCTGACAGGGTACGTTGTTGCGCCGGAATCCCTATAATATCGCCTTTTGCAGCTGATAAGGGAGAAGTTCCAGCCACGGTCGGACTCAGGTTTATAGCCGACAGCAGTAACATCGCACATAGAGGCGTACTGACC
This sequence comes from Sphingobacterium arenae, assembly GCF_014692505.1. Classification (GTDB taxonomy): domain Bacteria; phylum Bacteroidota; class Bacteroidia; order Sphingobacteriales; family Sphingobacteriaceae; genus Sphingobacterium; species Sphingobacterium arenae. Next base: position 359,142 of record NZ_JACNYK010000004.1, read on the forward strand.
TGCATACCCCGTTTGATGCTTCGAATTTTGGTAAATTCCTTTTTCTTCATTGCTTATAGTTTATTCGTTAATTGGTAATTATTCTCCTGTATGTAACAGGTTTACATCGAACAGCACTAACTTGCTGATCATAAATAGCGTTATCATAATTTTCTTTGTGATTACATATTTTTAGTTTTATAGGGTTATAATTTGTTTAATCTACTCGGTTAAGGGTTCTATAACGGCAGCAAAGCCACCGCTTTTAGCCAGCTTTATTTCGATCGATGAATGGGCAGTCACCTCAGCCACTTCTTTTCTATAATCCATTGCCTGTTCAACTGCATTAATCCCGTCTTTGAAGCTGGTCATCTTATATGTTTTCCCAGCAGTCAGGAAAGTAAGTTTTTGTTGAAAATTACGCCAGTCCTCTTCACTGTTTGTCATGCCACCGATATACCACTTCTCCCCTTTACGCTTTGCGACGATAACATATTCGCCTACTTTCGCATTCAATGCAATCGTCTCGTCCCAAGTTGTAGGTACATTGGTGATGAAATCCGTACATTCCTCGTTACGATAATACTGCGTAGGATTATCAGCTAGCATTTGTATCCCGCTTTCGAAAATTACAAACAGGCTCATTTGATATGCGCGGGTGCCGATGCTTGCCGAGTTCGGCCGCTCACTTCTATATACATTGGGCTGCATACTGATCATGGCGCCTGGCGTATAATCCATTGGGCCGACCGCATTACGAATGAAAGGCAAGTACACACTATTGTCGGGATAACAGCCTCCCATTTGCTCCATACCACGCACCCCTTCGTAAGAGATGACATTGGGGTATTTATATTCCAGTCCCGCAGGCTTAAAGGAGCCGTGGAAATCTACCAGCAGGTTGTGTTTGGCCGCTTCTTTCGCGATACGCTCGTAATAGTTAACCATCCATTGATCGCTCCGGTCCATAAAATCGATTTTTACGCCCTTCACACCCCATGAAGCAAAGTGTTCAAACAGGCCCAGGTTCTTCTCAACGGTCAACCAAGTTAACCACAGAAATACACCCACATTTCTTTCCTTACCATATTTGATGATCTCATGTACATCTACATCTGGATTCGGCGTATAGGGATCTCTTGTGCTTTTCGCCCATCCTTCGTCCATGATAATGTACTGCATACCAAATTTATGCGCGAAATCGATAAAATATTTATACGTATCCAAATTATAACCCGATACGAAGTCCACATCCGGCCCGTAAGGTTTTGCGCCGTTCCACCATTCCCAGCTAGCCTGGCCCGGTTTAATCCATGAAGCGTCAGCAAGTGCATTTTTCGTCGCTAACCTATACGTCATGGTGTTGGTAAGTATCTCGGTGTCCTGCTTCGAGACTACAAAGTAACGCCATGGGAAGCTGCGCTGGCCCGTCGTTCTTGCAATGTAATCCGCTTCTGCCAGGATCTTCACGCTACGATCGCCATCCTCGCCGAACCTCACCGGTACTTTAGGAAAAGTCGCGGTGATTCCATTCCCCCCGCTGCCTTTCACAAACATGCAGGGATAATCACGGAGATCTGATTCTGAAACCAATATTTTATACGGCTTCTTTGTGTCGATAAGCATAGGGAGCACGGCCATCTTGCCATTAGGTTTCCATTCCGTGCTATTGATGTGCGTATAGATTTCTTCGTAGGCTGTTTTGAAACCACCTGGTTGCTGTACATGTAATAGATTTTCGGATGTGAAGTTGATATTCATCTCCTCCGATACGACATTGATGCTGTCCCTAATATCGGTCATGATCCGATAAGCAATACCATCGTCGTAAGCGCGGAACTCGACGGCATACTGATCCTTAAAACGAAGTACAAGTTGATTATATACGTTATCAATAGTAGAAAACTTTAACGGAACGATAGGCTTCAATTGCTCTTTGATCTGTTGCTCCTTTTTACCTATTAATTTTGGTCTATCTCCGAGTACCCTATTATCGAGCTCTAGCCGGAGCGAGTTGTCACGCAACAGGGTATCGTTCTTACATAGTACAGAATAATAAATCTTATCCGTCAGTTTAATCTCCGTGGTCATATCACCATTAGGAGAGGTCAGTTTAATCCCTTTCTGCGCGTTTGCGGTCGTCATGGTCGCAACTAGCAGGAATACACTAGCAATCTTCTTCATTAAGTTATTATTTTCTATTTTAAAATGTTTTCGTTCAATGTGTATTCATCGGCTTATCTTTCCTAGCGGTGCGTATCGCTATCGCTCGGAAAGATATATTTGCGCTTCGTACGTAAATAGTTAAGGGCAGATCAATTGGTATCCTATTTAACTACAGATTTATAACTTCACAAAAGTAATCGTCGGCTATCGAAACGCAGGCCCTATTTATGCCAAAAAGGTACACTGAATAACCAGATGCAAAATAGTATACCTTTTTGACGGAATAAGACACCATTCCCTTCCGTGTCATCTATCATCGCATCGGTGAAAGTTGTATCTTTAGGGTAACACATATAAACCGCTACGAGTTATTATAATGAAGATTATTGGTCAATTAAGATACTTTTCGATTTCGCTTATTTTCCTACTGGTAGGGTCGGCTGCTGTCGCACAGCAGCAGAATAGACCGAACATTTATCTACCCAATAATGCGGTATTATATACCTATCAGGATCATCTGGGATATATGTGGTTCGGTACCTATGATGGTTTATCGTTCTATAATGGTACAGAAATTATTACGTATAGGCATGAGCCGTCCAATCCGCTGTCTTTGTGTAGCAATATCATCTATAAGATTACCGCGGCCGACAAAGATCACATCTGGATTTCCACGACGATGGGACTAAATAAACTATCCTTGTTAACCCGCAAAATAACAGCTTCTTATCCCGCATTATCTAAACTTGTACATATTGAATCAGACGCTGGTGGCGACACCTGGATGATACCAAGTGATCAACTATTACTTCACTATAAATCAGGAGATGGCAGCGTCGATAGCATCATACTCGCTAATAAAGACCTGAGTTTACTCAATATCAATAGATTATTTATCGTCGACTCTGCCCTATTGATATTAAAAACCGATGGCCATCTACTTTCCAAAAATATCGCAGAGATCAGAGGAAAGAAAAAAATTAGTGGTCAGGAAGTACAAATACACAAGCGCCGAATTGCGAAAGCATGCCTATCCGGTAACGATCTTTACTTCGTAGACGACCAATTTGATGTGTTTCAGTACGATTTGCTCACCTCCCGCACACATCATCTGAATAATATCAAATCCCTGATCCATGACGATTATGGCTTTATTGCACAAATTGAATACTATGATAAATCCGTTTATGTCGCGTTAAAAAACTCTGGCGTATTGAAGGTTGGCCGCGGCAATGGAGATCAAAGTGTCTGGATACGGCCGGGCGTTTCGGTTTTCTGTCTTCTTACAGATCGGTATCAGGACCTCTTATGGATTGGTACAGATGGGCAGGGTGTACAGCAGCACAGTGCTTCGGCGCCGTTATTCGGACAATTGAACTTATCCATCACCAACATTACCAACAAACCCGTCAGAGCCATATTAACGGATTCACTTGGCAATATATGGGTCGGCACCAATGGGGACGGCTTGATACAGTTTAAATACACGCATGCAAGCAATAGTACGACCGTAGGCGAACAGCCTGTTGCCCGCTTTAACAAACGCGAGGGTCTGCTATCATCGCAGATCTTCGGTATGGCCAAAAGTAAGTACCACGATCTGTTTTGGATCGGGACCGAGAGGGGCTTATTTTACTACAGTTACCGAGACCGTACCATACGGGAGGCCGTACTTCCCAACAGTAAGCGGTTATTGGAGAGCATACACACTATATTGGAGACCAGTGATCGGAAATTATGGCTCACCTCTACCCGTTTCGGTCTGGTCGAAGTAGACATAACGGAGGTCGGCGGCGAAATACAGGTTCGATCAGCCCAAAATCACCTCCTTCGAGGAGCAAGCTTTGCCGGAAACGAAATCCAGTCCATGGTATACGGCGATCCGTCGAAGCTTGTTGTTGGCCTGCGAGGTGGCCAAGGCGTCGCCGAATTCGACATGGATACACATACGTACAATTTCTTACCGGTTATTGACCCCCAAAATGGCCTGGCCATCACCGATGTGTTAACCGTGTGGCGCGACCCAAACCATTCGTATTACCTGGGATCAAGCTCCGGAATGACAGCATTTAATCTGCATCGTGCTGCCGTTTCAGATATTAAGCATTACAATAAGAAAAATGGTCTTGTAAATGATATGATACACGGTATACTTGGCGATGAGATGGGGTATTTATGGCTAAGTTCTAGCAGAGGTTTAATCAAGTACAACCCGCATAATGAGCTGTTTCATAATTATATCGCCCCTACACTCGAAATTAATGAATTCTCGGATGATGCCTATTGGAAATGCCCGTACACCGGCACGTTATACTTTGGCGCTGTAAATGGCTTTACATGGGTAAACCCCAAGCAGTTGCTGCAGCAGGAATCTGCCCATCCTAGTAAATTTCAATTCTTTGATATCAAGATTAAAGGCGAAAGCCATCCGCTGTCTGCCTTTGCACGCAGCGCAGGCAAGGGCATTGAAATCCCGGCTTCCGTTCCCTCCTTTAGCCTTTCATTCACCGTGCTCGACTACTTGAATAAAGACTATGCATATAGTTATATATTAGATAATTATCACGACGATTGGATCGCTATCACCAACAGCAATCAGATCGATTTCACGAATTTACCAGCTGGCCGGTACACATTAAAAGTACGTTACAAAAATGATGTTACCCCGGGCAGCGAACGCATTGAAAGCCTGTTTATCGTTAAGTTGCCCCCTTGGTATCTGTCGACCAGTGCCATTATTATATATATTATTTTACTTGCAGCCATAGGTCTCTATCTTTATACGCTTTCAAGGCGCATCGCATTAAAAAAGCGAGAAAAGGCACAGCGGGAGATGGAGAAGAATCAACGCAAAGAACTCTTAGAGTCGAAGCTCGCATTTTTCACCAATATGACGCATGAGTTTTATACGCCCCTAACACTCATCAAGGGGATCTGCGAAGTCCTGAAAGGAGGCGTTCCGCGTTCCGAATCAGCATACCAGGAGCATCTGAACACACTGACATCGAATACTGTTGCGTTGGAGGGTTTGATTCGGGAATTGCTGGATATACACGACCCTGAAAAGGCAACCCCTACCTATCACATCCAAAAAGATGTACAACTTACGCCTTTAGCGATGCAATACCTCAAGTCCTTTCGTTTAATTGCTGAAAAAGCCCATATAAACTATGTCGAGTCTATTGAGCCAGATCTCATATGGAATACAGATACCGCCTTCTTCCAGCGGATACTAAATAATTTGGTCTCGAATGCTTTTAAATATGTAGGTGAAAACGGTACCGTCAGCATTGATCTCAACCGAAAAGGGGATATATTGGAGCTATCCGTGTACAACAGCGGTAAAGGAATTGCAGCGTCTGAGCTTTCGAACATCTTCGAGCCTTATCACATTCTCGACAACGACGACGCCAACGGGTATATGCAATTAACAGGTCGCACCGGTTTAGGCTTGTCTATCTGCCGTTCGATGGTCGAGCTATTGGAAGGCCACATTGTCGTGGAAAGCGAGGTCGATCAGTACACCCTTTTCCGCGTAGTACTTCCCTATATCGCAGTAGCGGATGCCGAAGACACAATCCCAAGTGAACAGCCAAACACCACGCGGATCGTAAGCGCAGAAAAAGTACATCCAACCCTTTTGCTGGTAGACGACAATCCGGATATTATATCCATGATATCCAGTTATCTGGCTACTGAGTTTGCTATTCTAACTGCCCACGGTGCACAGCAGGCCCTTGAGATACTAGCTGCAGAAAGTGTGTCATTGATCGTCACGGATATTATGATGCCGGATAAAGACGGCATACAGCTCATTGAAGAAATAAGGAATACAAAGTCTTATAAACATATTCCCATTATTGTTTTATCCGCTAAGACCACGGAGAAGCAACAAGAGGCTGGTATACAATCGGGTGCAGATGTTTACTTAACCAAGCCCTTTTCGCTCTCCTTGTTGCGCTCGCACATCGATCGGCTAGTCAAAAAGAACGAAGTCATGCGTGATTATTTCCACTCTCCCGAAAGCGCATATGAGACCACCATGAACAATATCGTGCACCGCGATGATAAGAAACTCATATCAACACTTATTGCGATTATAGATGAACACATTGAAAATCCGGCACTGAGTCCGGGATTTATTGCTGAAATAATGAATACAAGCCCGCGCAGTCTATATCGAAAAGTGAAAAATATTACTTCACTATCCTTGATGGATTTTATTAAAGACTATAGGTTCCTAACGGCCGAACGGCTGTTGGTATCTACCAACCTATCGGTACAAGAAATTATGTATAAGAGCGGCATGTCTAACAAGTCTTATTTCTACCGTGAATTCGTGAAACGAAATAAGGTTACACCTAAGGAATTCAGAAAATTGCGTTAACTGATACGATGTTCGCATTTAATTTCATTTATACTTGAAAAAAAGTATATTTGGCACGCAACTCGCAAAAACAATCCTTTATGAAGTTCATATATTACGTATTTGCCATCACATTATGCTTTACCGCGTGTAGCAAATCTCCGCTCACCCCACCACCAACCGAGAAAGAAGAACCAGGAAAAGAAGAAAACGATGACGATGAACCCCCTAAAGAATCCTACACGACAAAGACATGGAGAAACCCCGTTAACCAACATTATACAGCGAGTGATATTAAGCAAGACTTATACCTTGGCAGTTTGTGGCATTTGCAGGATACAACAGATAAAGTAATAATAGAAAAACAAAAATTCCCATTCCCGCTTTTTGAATGCGTCCTTTTCTTTGATAACGTAAACATACCGCAGACAACCACCATTCCCAGTTTCCAAGCGATACGGGATTATGTCGTTACGACGAAACCCGCTATAGGATCGCAGGCGTCAGCAGGATCTGGGAGCAGCTTTGACGACTATGCACAGATAAAAGGCATGTTACCCGACAATGTGGATCGCCAGAAGTTCCTTGCGCTAGCCACCGTCAACGATTCTACCGTAATCCGTAAACCACATTCCTCTTCTTTTAACGGCGAGATAGCTACCCACATGAATATCGATTTCGCAGATATGTCCTATAAGATGAGTGATGACGATCGCAAAGCGATGAAGGACATGAATAAATCACTCTATATGGTTTCATCCGTAGCATACGGTAAAAAGTACGTCATCATGGTAGAAAGCGACTCGGTACGAGGCAGTATCAATTCGGCATTTCGCAAATTGATTGCACGTGAAAGCTTAGACAAGACTGATGAAGAAACAGTAGCGGCCAGTAAGATGCTGCTGTACTATCGCGGAGGTAAGAAGGAAAGCTTGGTAGCAAAAGCCGAGGGTAAAGAAGATATTCTAACGTTGATCAATAAATTCCATCAAGAATGGGATGATAAAGATACCCAATACGATTATCCGCTATATTATTACTTAATGAAAGATGCTTATGGCCAAATCTTGCAGTACGATAACAGCTACGAATACCTCGTTAAGAACAAGTAGACCGCAACGGTGGCTCACACAAAAACGATTGGAACTGGCACATTACCCTCTTGTGCCTCCCATTGCGCTAACATTTCCTTAAGAACCCGATATTCCTGCGAATATGCGCCATCAGGAACATCGAATCTATCTTTGAACTCTGTAAAGCTCCTCCATGCCTGTTTGCTGCCAGATAGGGCTGCAACAAATAACTGGTTGGCAATTTTCATCTTGCTTTCATCAAAACCAGAACCCGCATCTCTATAAGTTTCAAGAACTTCTTTAATTTCCGCTGCGCTATATTTTCTTATACCGGTGTTAACCGACTTTTTACGGTTAACTTTATTATCCGTAAAATAAATCTTTTCTGTTGTCCAAACCGTTTCTTCAAATTCAAAATTATCCGCTATGGGCAGTGGATAAAGCTCCTGTACAAACAGCGTGTCGTTGTGGGACGTTAAACGACATACGGTAGTGGCATCCCAGAAATCAATAACCTTATTTTCCCCGCACACCGCAAGTACAAATTCCGAATAAGTGGGATGAGTGTCATCTGTATTTTTATATCCACATACCGCTATCGCTCGATCGTTGGAAAAACTGAACACAGCTTCTGCATTTACGTCCGTGAATTGATTTACAGGGCATCCGCATTAGGTATTATTTGCTTGTGCATATAGCGTAGTAGATAAGATAATAGAAAACAAAGCGAGTAAAAAAGTCTTTTCCATTTGTATTTCTTTTAATGAATCCGATATGTACACCCCAATATTTATACCAATCTAATTGAATTGTTACGCAATCATTTTGGATGTGGTCGACACCGTAAATCTTATCCGTAAAACCCCTGTTTTCGTGGATTGCTCACGCCATCTTTTTTACGGAACGTTAAATTTGTTGATATCGGACCATTTCCAAGTTTGTGAACGATTACCCTTCCGTCAGAATGCCGGCATTAGCCTTCCTACTACTTATCGGCGTTTCGTTAACAGCTGAGGCGTTTGACCAGCATATTCCGAAAGGGTATATTTACTTCGCGATGACTTTCTCGGTTCTGGTGGAGTTTCTTAACATCCGGGTAGAGAAAAAAAACTTCAAAAATTGAAAAAGTGAGCATAAAATTGGCATAGGCTATAGATGGTTGAGCCATATATCGAGGTGAAATAGGCTTCACTTCCGTGATTTAGCTGTAAAATACCGGTTTTTTGTGGACAGAAATTAACCTCACCTTTCCGTACGACAGTATACACAGGATTCAGTGTGCGCAACGGTACCCTGCCGTGCTAAAAACTTACCCCGGGGCAAAAAATAATTCGGCTTAACAGTGATCTGCATGTAGGCACAATTGGTGGCTTAAGTACAAAAATTATAGCTTCCATCACTTGTTTAGTATGCGCATCACTTCCAGTCACCGGTACAGTTATTTGGTATAACAGGGGTCGCGGTTCAAAAAAAAGACGCCGGCGCTAGATGATAAAAGGCTTATAAAAAATGACACTTTTTATTTGAAAACAGATTGAAAGCTTCTTTGCACTCAAGCAAGCCTTTTAAACGCCTCACGTATTATCTTTCAACACAAAAACAAGATATCTTCCGTTTGTAATGAAAGATATCTTCCGTTTCATTTAAAAGATGTATATTTTCGTTCAAAAGTTAATTATTATGATACGGCAAATGGCAGAATAGCATACTAATTAGATGTGTCCAGCTATTAATGCCCTTATGATATTTGTCGCTCTGGTAACGACCAACCAGCTCATATATTGCTCTAAATCCAATGGAAAGTATTTCATAGCTTCTTTAGTTGAGTATAAAATTTTCCTGATCTTTTGTAAGTACAATTGGTTCTGTCATTATTTTTTGAACGGCTTTATCATCAGCAGCCCGGAATCCATTAACAAATTTCTCTAATTCTGCTTCGCTCTTAGGCAGAAAAGATGCCGCATTATTCTTTGCATTGGTTTGAAATTTTTCTACAATAGGCTGCATCAACGTATTATAACTATCACAGGCGGTTAAGATGTCATCCGGATATTCCGCAATATAGTGTGCCAATGCCTTTGCCCCATAAATAGACAGGGAAGCTCCCATTCCTGATAAAGCAGTCGGACAAAAACCTGCGTCTCCCAACAAAACCAAACGACCATTATGCAGTTTTGGAGCATTTACCATGCCCATTTTGTCCATGAAAAACAAACCATTGTCCTGAAGACTTTGCAGTAAATGCTTTACTTCTGGATTATAATCACCAAAAGAATCTTTAAGAATAGATGAAGCGTTATTTTTGATAAAGTCAATGTCTTCAGAGCTACGGATATAACACTGAATGGCTAATTCGTCCTCTGCTATAGGGTAGATATGTAGTGATCTGTTGACATCTATATAGACATTAAATACACCAACTCGCTTTTCGTGGTTTTGTTTTAATTTTCCTCCTACATAAAGCGTATTGAAATCTTCTAATTGGTAATTGGTAAAATACCGTTCTCTTGTCGAAGAACGCAATCCTTCCGAAACAACGACTAAATCAACTACTATCCTACTTCCGTTTGAAAGCGTGACTTTTGTCTTATCTGATTTCTCTTCCAGTTGTGCAATCGTTGTATCAAAAAGTACATTTACATCGTTTTTGACCGCTTCGTACAAAACGTGATGCAATCCACCACGACTTATAAGAACGGAACGTTCAATACTCTCATGCATTTTATCGTATTCAATGCTTTGAATGATTTCCTCATTCGTTTCTACAAAATGAACCGTTTCAGAGGGGGATGATTCTGCTTGTAGATTTTGAGTTAGTCCCAATTCGTCTATAATTTTTACACCGAAACTCTTGAGGGAGATAAGAAATCCCGCTTTACTGAATGAAGGCGATCTGTCAATTACAGTAACGTTATGACCTTGTTTTGCCAAAAAATTAGCTACTGTTAAACCAGCTATTCCTGCTCCAGATATTAAAATGTGTTTTTTCATTTTCTTATATTTTTAAATTGATTTTGCAAATATATTTATACTTTTAAGGCTAAAATAGCCCAGTAAAAAACAAAAATAGTCTGATAAGATGAGTGATAATATAAAAAAGCAGGAGATGTACTATTGGGTAGAGCGTTTAGGGGTTTCGCTTACACCAACCAGATCTGAATTGGATATGCTTTATCTCAATCAGCTTAAAATCATAGATTTAATGCCCGAAATGCTGGTTATGGTCCGCTCTGTCGTGGCAAAGGAAACATTTTCTATTCGGCGAAAACCGATAACAGCTTTTGAAAATGGAATATCCATTTCATTCCAAAATATCATCAATTCGCCATCAAAAATAGCTGTCAAAGAAAAACAAGTATTACAACAAACACAGCCACACGTTCGCATTATCCCGCTGCACGTTGAAAGTGACGTGAGCTTTCCAAAAGATATAAATATTCAACAGGTAACCATAATTGTAAGTCTTGATTATTTAAAAAGCTTTATCGGAAAAGACCATATAAAATTCGATTATCTTTTTAATAACGAGAAAACGCTTTGGATTGAAGAATTCATGTCTCCGGAAATAGCAGAAGTGGCCAATGATATTTCGATTACAAAAATACCGGATACGCTATCAGATGCTTACTATAAGCTAAAATCGCTTGAACTACTATTTTATTTGTTTAAAAACCTATCAAGAAGAACAAATGTTACGCATCAGCATCTGTCAAAATATGAACAGGAATCAGTTTACAACGTACGGGATAAAATCGCAGCTTCGATAGACAAACCGTTTATCCAGGAAGAGTTAGTGAAGTTAAGTGGTATGAATGTCATTAAACTTCGGAAACTTTTCACGCAAGTATTTGGTAAAGGCATGTATCCTTATTACCAGCATGTGCGTATGCAAGAGGCGGCAAGACTTTTACGTGAAGAACATCTCTCGGTTTCTGAAGTCGGTTACCAGTTGGGTTTTAGCAATTTAAGCTATTTTGGAAGATTATTTGAGAGACATTTTGGATGCAAACCGAAGAAATGGACTCAGAATAATATGAATAGATACAAGAACAGCGACATTAACAAAGAATATTCACAAATTCAATAAAAAAGATGGAAACCGTATTTAAAACATGGAAAACAAGCCGAAAATTATATCTGGATTTTTTTGACAAGTATTCGTTAGACCAACTCAATAAAATTCCAGTCGGTTTTAACAACAATATGATTTGGAACATCGGCCATATTATTGCCACACAGCACAAACTAATTTACAAAGGAGCAAATTTGCGAGGTTATATTACTGATGAGTTATTCAACAAATACCAATCGGGAACAAAACCAACAGAATCTGTTTCTCAACAAGAAGCGGATGAACTTAAATTCCTGTTAACTTCACAAATTGAACTTACAATAAATGATTTCGACAACGGCATCTTTGGCACTTACAACGAGCGCACCACTGGTATTGGCTTTCATCTAATTTCTATACAAGATGCATTTGCATGCAATAATTATCACGAGGGGCTGCATTTGGGATATATGATGGGTATTAGAAAATTTGTTTAAAAACGTTCTCTTAAAAAATAAGTGTTGATAACATTTAGATACTGCGTGTCAAACATTACTATTAGCTATTTTTTGGGAAAGATTATAGCTAGGACTAGCCGTACTTCTTATTTCACCTTAAATTCTGTAGGTCTCATATTAGTCAGTTGCTGAAAATTATTGCTAAACGCAGATATATTCGAATACCCAATTTCATAGGCTATCTCGGTCATGTTCAAATCTGTATCTTTTATCAATTCCATCGCTCTGATGATACGTAGCATCTTTAGATATTGAACAAAAGTGATATGCAATTTCGTTTGGAATAATCTGGTCAAACTACGGACACTCATTCCCGATTGCTGAGCAATACTATCTAAACTTAGATTTTCATTTAATCGATTTCTAAAACCGTCGATTATGGCATTGAGCCTTTGATCATCCGTTGTAGGAAGTTGAATGGAGAATTTTTTGAGGTTTTCCTTTGATAACACGCCTTTAAGCGTAGTTAAAAACTCAAATTCCCATGAACCTTTGTCATAATCACCTTGCCATTTCTCGCTAAAGGAGAGCATCACTGCCAGAAGCTTACTCACAGGATAAATACCTAGTTCATCATAAAAACTATCCGCTTTTTCATCTGGAAAGTAAATATTGATAATGTACAAATCTTGTGTATTAAACATCAGGTTGTGCGGATAATTTTTTGGTATCCAGATATAATGATTAGCTGGAATATACAAATCCTTTTCGTCTGTTTGTAAATAAGCAATTCCACCATAAACCAATAATAACTGAGCTTTATCGTGCTGATGAGCAGGCAAACGCTGTTCCGTCTGCTGTCGCATCACGAGGATGGAATCGGGATTTTGATCCACAATAGTTATTAATTGCCTAAGAATTCCCATATGGCCAAATATAGCAAATATTAGGCTAATTATATAAAACTATACCCTGGTGCTTACGGTACCTTTGCAGAGTCAATGATAAGAAAATCATTGACATATATACATCGCAAATAAAGAAAACTGATGAAACACTATAAAACAGTCCCAATTTTCGGCGTATTGTTGCTGGTATTTGTACAACCCACGTATGCTCAGCATACAGAAAACGACCAACCTTTAAGTTTGGAAGAAATATGGAAAGTTGCGGAAATGAATAATCGACAACTGAAACTATCCGATCTTACTCTTCAGCAAAGTAAAATAGAAATATTGGAAGCCAAAGACCGTTTGTTACCGGAGCTTTCGTTAGGTGGAGAGGTAAAACTTAATTCCAAGTTTCTGATTTACGACAATGGATTATTCTCCTCTCCACAGGATGTGCCTGTAAAAGGCTATGGGTACGGAGTTGGCTATAACTTAAACTTTAACCTCTACAACGGTGGTAAAGACAAAAGAAACATCGCCATGAAAAAGGAAGAGGATACACGAAAACAATATGAAGTGGATCTGCAAAAGCATAGCGTAAAATATAATGTCGCAGTTGCTTATTTTGATTTGTATAAGTTTTTGCATTTCTATGACTTTCTTAATGCAGAGATTGAAGCAGAAAAAAAGCAATTGAGATTGATAGAAAGCCTGCATAAAAACGGCACCATATTAAAGAGTGATGTGCTGAGAACCTCCGTAAAATTATCCCAACTGGAACTTAATCTTTCTGACGTAACTAAGAAGATTGAAATAGCCAAACAAAGGCTCAATATTCAGATGGGACGTGAAAATGATATGGAGCTAGCGATCAAATACGAAGATGCAATTGAATTAAACGCTATCACAGACGGTGACTACAATGATTATGTAGACATTGCTTTCAACAAATCTTCTGAATACAAAATTGCTGGCAGTGACATCAAATGGAGCGAAATGAACGTAAAACAAGTAAAAGCTACGCTATTGCCCAAAGTTTCTTTGTACTCTAATTACAATTACAACTATCCGCAGATTTCCTTTTATCCGTATTCAAACGACTTGTGGGGATTTGGTCAGACAGGAATTAAAGTACAATATTCTATTGATAATTTGTACAAAAGTAAACACACCATTGTTCGTGCCCAAGTTGTTAGCAATCAAGCTAAAGAAAAAGCAGAAATGAAGAAGGACGAAATCTCTCTTCAGGTAAAAGAAGCTTATTTACAGCAAAAACAGGCTTTGGAGAGCGTAAAAACGGCAGAACAAAATATTATTAAAACCACCGAAACCGTTCGTGTTATCAGAAGTAGCTACCTAAATCAAGAATCACTACTAACCGATCTTTTGGAAGCAGAAAATGCTTTATTGGAAGCAAAATTCAATCTGACAACAGCACAAACAAACGTAAAAGTAACCCATATCAGGCTATTGGCAATCGTAGGAATTCTTTAATACAAATATGATGAATAAAAATAAAACAGATAAAATTATTGTAAGCCTAACCAAATGGCTGGGAATTGCCTTATTCGTAGGAATTATTATTTGGGGAGCTACCTATTTCTTAAAAGGATATCGCTATGAACAAACTAATGATGCACAGGTAGATGCTTATCTCTCACCGATAAACGCAAAAGTGGGTGGCTATATCAGCAAAATATATTATAAGGACAATCAGCTTGTCAAAAAAGGTGATACACTTGTTGTCATTGAGTTGGACGAGTATGGACTGAAAAAAGATGCTGCATCAGCAGAACTCATGAGTTCACACGCCAAATTACCGATTTTGACGGCGAACGAAGAAACGCAACTTAAAACTATTGAGGTTATAAAAGCACAATTGGCAGGAGCTAAAGCGAGATTGAACCAACAGCAAAAAGAATTTGACCGTTATAAAAATCTGCTGGCGGATGAATCTACCACACAACAAAAATTCGATAACATCAGTGCTTCTTTATCCATTGCACAGTCAGATTATGATCAGGCTAAAGCTTCTTTACAAGTAGCGGAATCCAAATTGAATGATTTTAGAGCTCAACATCATGCTATACAGGCAGAGATAAAAATTAAAGAAACACTTGTTCAAAGACAGGAATTGGACATTCGATATACGGTTATCACTGCACCTTTTGATGGACAAATTGGTAAAAAGACCATTCAGGAAGGTCAACTGATACAAGCTGGGCAAACATTGGCTTTTTTGGTGAACAAAGCCGAGGAAAAATGGGTGATTGCTAATTTTAAAGAAACACAGATTGGCAACTTCAAGATCGGACAAGCGGTTTCCATAGAAGTTGATGCTTTTCCGAATGAAAAATTCAATGGTACCATCGAATCACTTTCGCCAACCACAGGTTCCCGCTATTCATTGCTTCCACCCGATAATGCTACGGGTAATTTTGTCAAAATCATCCAACGTATTCCCGTAAGAATTAAACTGACCGATACGCCTGAAAAATTAGGGAAACTATCCGCAGGAATGAATGCCAATGTTTATGTTTTAAAAGATTAATGATGCAAGCACATAAAATACCGATTTTCAAACCGTGGGTATCTGAATGGCTGGCGAGATCCGTCATATTTGCTATTCTGATGACCTGTCTGTTTAGCTTCGCTTTTTACAGCAGTCCGGTTGCAACGATGGGATTTTACGGTATACAACCTACCGATGTACAATATGGCATGGTCGTAATCTATGGTTCTACCGTAGCTTTCTTGGCACTTGACCTTCGGATCGTAAAATATTTTGCACCTAGGAAATATTTGCTGATTGCCCTTGCTGTAAATGCAATATGTTCTGTGATCTGTTTTCATTTCAAAGATTGGACATTGTTTGTTATTTGTCAGTTTTTGCAAGGGATTACCTGTGCGTTGATGTCAGGAATCGTTTTACAACTTATTTTTCCACGGTTACAGTCTGTACGAGCCCGTGTGATTGCATATAGTATTCTATACGGTAGCATACAAATCGCTGTGCCGTTTTACTCTATCTATACGAGTGTAGTCATTCATTTTTTCGATTTTAACTGGCTATTCTATGGATTTGTTATCATACTTATCATTCTAACAATTACGGTATTGCTTACGATGAACAATAAAGCACGATTTACCAAAAAGATTCCACTTTATCAGGTGGATTGGATAGGTTATCTGTTTTACGTGTCTTTTATCTTAATCTTGGGATACATTCTAGTTTACGGACGACAATTGGAATGGTTCGGTAGTTCATTAATCGCTACGCTTAGTGTAATCAATGTACTTATTCTTTCACTTTTCATCATTAGAGAATTGAAGCTTAAACGACCATTAATCAACTTACAGATTTTCAAGACAAAGAATTTTGTCATTGGGTTATTACTACTTTTTACATTTTATATTTTTAAAGGGAGTACAGGACTTGCCTACGGCTATCTTGAAGTCATTTTAGGGAATGACCCACTGAGCACCATTCCTATATGGACGTCTGTAATTTTAGGAACAACAATGAGTATGTTCGTTACTTCCAGATTTGTTTTGATGGGGTATAACCTGATAAGAATGATTATAGCCGGTTTGGGCATAATGGCGATTTATTATGCTTATATGATATTATTTGTTTCTGTACAGGGCGAAACAATTGATTTCATTCTACCGATGTTTATTTATGGTGTAGCAACAGGAGTCTTATTTGTTCCTATTGTTTCGTTCACCGCTTCCTCAGCACCTCCAGCAATTGCTATCAATGCATCGCTTGTTGGTATATTGGCTAGGTTTACTGGGTTTACATCAAGTCTGGCACTGAATAACGAACTTCAATTATTTGCGAAATCAGGAGTTCGGGAAAAGGTTCGGGAAGCACTTACGGAAACCAACCCTCAATTACCAGCTACCTTACTGGATATTCAAAATCAATATATGAATGTAGGAAACGATATATATACCTCAAAAGCAATATCCACAGGCTATTTTAATCAAATGGTAGGTCATCAAATTTTGGCTCGTGCTACCAGAGATTATTACGATTGGATGCTGACAGGTGTGATTTTCGTAATTGTTGTTTTACTCCTCTTACCACAAATTCAACACGTTGTTTTGAGATTAAGAAAAGGTAATATCCCTTATTAAAAACAAAAAACTCCCGAGGCTTTCGCCCCGGGAGTTCACAGCAATATTAAACAAACAGATTACCAACCGCGCCGTCGCCTTCGCCGTCTACCTTCCAGCAAACGACTGGTAAGATAGCTGACCGCAGCACCGATCACTGCAACCAATGCCGTGTGCAAGAGGTTGCTCCAGTCGAAGCTGTTCCAGACGGAGCAGATGGTACCGCCCAGGGTACCAAACTGCACATTACTCATCATCCGCATCACTTCCCTCCTTTCTGTCGGCCTCGGGATTATCTTTCCCGTTATCCATCACCTGTTCGATGATACCCAGTCCCACTGCAATGTATTTCAATACGCTCATGGCCTTGGCGGGGAGCTTGATCGGTGCCAGCAGCACCACCTGTACCGCTTGACTTATTTTTCGGATGATCTTCTTCATCGCCCCTCCCGAATTAAGAGAAAAACCTCATCGCCCATATCCCACAAGCTATACACCAGCGCTTTCAGCTTCGCCAACGCTTTGCCACTTTCCGTACCGGTGCCTTCGCCCGTGAGGGTGGTGACCGGTGCAATGCAGCCCAGCAGCTCCTTCAGGGCATTGTTGGCGGCGTGGATCAAGATCGCTTCACGCCCGAGGACAGCCGGGATACCGATCTGTTCGCCGTGCTTGGTGTATTTTCGCTTTTCGAGTTTATAACGCCCTTCGGGGATGCAGCTGATCCTTGGAATGTTGTTCCGATCCGGAAGCTCAATCGTATGACAGATCTTCTCGCCTTGGAAATAGATCGTGCCATTGGTGCCCTGTTCTCCGTAAATCCGTCGGAGAACGAGGGTGTGCTTTGTTTTCATTACGGAATGTCTACATCGACGATGGTCATAGCGTTATACGGATTGTTCTTTAAGGGATAATAGACTCCATTACTTTCCAGGAACGTTTCGATACCTACCACGATATAGACAACTTTGTCCGACCCTGCCGGAAGATTTATCTGGATCGTCTCCGATGGATGCTGACCAATGAGGGGTATATAATCTGATTCCGCTACCTGCGGCCTGGGAACCAGTTCGGGATCCAACGTCTGTTCTACTGCCGCCAGCGTAAAGCGTACATGCGTCGCTTCGGGAACCAATGTTACCTCCCTTCGAGGCTCGAAATCGGGAATAACCAGGGATACCTCTCCTGTTGCCCGGTCGAAACCCGTTGCGAGGATACCGCTGAACATAAACTCCAAACTGCTGTTCGCATTAAATTCAAACCCCTTCAGGCGATGCGAATTTTCGGGCAGAAAAACCCGTTGGCCACGCACATTCTCCGAATCCAGTTTGATAATACGGTTAACGACCGATGTCAATCTGTTGCGGAACGTCTTATCCGCCGTGCCCCATATGAGGTTGTTGAGCTGGATACGGATCAACTTGGCCGTTTTTGCTGCCGTACCGAATTCCGACATGTTTTCGCGGGTACGTTCAAAATTGGGGTCGCTCATGATGCGCGCCTTGTCGACGCCGCCCCGCATACGGACTTCATAGCCTCTGGTGCGGTGTTTCGTAAAGGAAAGATCCCCGACCTTTCCTCTAAACTTTACTAAACTTTCTTGTTT
The DNA here is from genome assembly GCF_014692505.1 of Sphingobacterium arenae. Classification (GTDB taxonomy): domain Bacteria; phylum Bacteroidota; class Bacteroidia; order Sphingobacteriales; family Sphingobacteriaceae; genus Sphingobacterium; species Sphingobacterium arenae. Next base: position 377,850 of record NZ_JACNYK010000004.1, read on the forward strand.
TGCCATAATATTTATTTTTTGGTAACAGGACAAAGGTGTAGCAGTTAAACCAAAGACCAGATCAATATGGTCGTATCGGATTACTTTGGTATCATAAAGTAGTTTTTGAGCGAAAAGGAAATCTGCCTGAGCAAAAAAAGTAGTGGATAGTGTACGGTTTATCTACGGCGAGTGTACCGAAAAGGTACTAAGAGTGTACTGAAGAGGTACTGGAGATCTACTGAGAAGCTACTGGAGATCCACTAAACGCTATGTATATCTTCCATACTTTCGTAGGCAATTACCCATAAGTTCACAAGCTATTCTTCGTGCATCTATCTACACTTTTGGATGATTATGATCAGTTTTGGTCACATATGAGCAAAATGGTCACATTTTACCCTTGCATCCTTGTTTTTTTACTTTTACTTTAGCTTTTGTAAAACCAGGCAATCAAGAGAGGGCACCCGATGTTATCATATCCATAACAAGGTGGAGCGCTTGGTGGAATGAATTATGGTTTAACCAGTTAATAGAACTTGCTCATGAAAAATCAGCGCATGTGTATCTATGCCAAAGAAGTTGGCACTCTTTTAGGAAAAAGCCCCCAACAAGCACGCCGGATTCTATCCTTGATTAAGGATAGTCTCGGAAAAAAACAACACCAGTACGTCAGCATTCACGAATTTGCTACCTATACCGGGTTGAACGAAGAAGAAGTCCGCAAAGCCTGCCAAGGGTAAGATAAAGGCATCCAGAGAGGGTTTAGGATGCTTTTTCATCATCTACGATTTCTTTTATCCAGTCCTTTTGGCTTCGCCATGAATATCCCGGTATCATGTATGGCTCGTCCAAAAACTTTAAATGCAGTGCCACTACGCCTCCCTGTTCTATATACCCCGTAATACTTTCCGGAGAGATCAATAATTGACGTGTAACCAACCTAAATTCCGGGAGCATAAGATTGATCCCCTTGAGGCTTTCGCTGTCATCAATATACGATTCTCCAGATAGCAGATACATCTCGATAATCGACCTGCCGCCTTCCACTCGGGTTGCCGCATTGATCAAAAAACCACCAATTTCGCTTTTCAGGAACGCCTTTCTCTCGTTCCCTATTTCTATTATATACAGCTTCTCGTAATCTGCCGCCTTTCGCCGTAGCTCCGTGTTTTCATTTTGCCATACTTCGAGCTCATCCTCTTTTTCGCGGAGCGATGCCCTTAGTTCGGTCGTTTGTTCTTCTTTTATATGAAGTTCCGATTGTTGGTCTGTATTTTCCTCCTGCAACGCAGCCACGTCCAACTTCATATCATTCAGGCGTAATTTGAGGCGTACCGACCGGTAATACATATTGAGCACGAATATCAATGCAGCGTAGAACCAGAGGTGGTATTGCATATTATGCTGAAACAGCATATCGACACCCTGGACCAAGGATATCTCCGTTATGACCAATATGATGGGCAATGCCCCTCCATAAAGCGCATATCTAGCGACAGACCAAACGTTATCTTCCATATCATGATTAGGTTGATGAAACCAATACCAGGTAAGGGATACTATAGCAATACAAACGGCAGCCATCACAAAACTCACACCCCAGATTGCCGCCATTTTCCACCTGAAAACATAGCCTAGTGAAAGATCGTGAAACGGGAAAAGAGTCGTCAATGTGGCTCCAAAAAAACATAGTATGAGCATTTTTCCGATATGGAAATAGGGGGATTTGAAGAAGTTCAAGAATTTTTCAAAGGTCATGGTGTATACTCCGTCGGTTATAACTACACCCCTAAGATATTCTTTTTTTGCCGTAAATCAACCGATTGCATAAAAAAGTAAGCGAAAAATGCAACAAAGTTCATTCTGCACGAACTAAGTTCATGACATTTGAACCCAAATCGGTCGTTATTTCCAAACATCATCCAATAATTTTACAGGCAGTAACAACGACCATCTCGGTCATATCTTTTAATTAAAAAAACAAATAACATGAACAAGCAATTTTCATTCACATCAACGGGTGTACAACAATGGCAAACAGAACTTTATCAACAGGGAACAACAGCGGTACAAAATGAGCGCACGCTCATTGAAGCCGATTTTATTACTTGGCTTTTTGCTCGTTTTACGCTTGATGCCGATCAGCAGATTTTCGCCCAAGACCTGGGCACTCCGACTCATCAGATCTACGCTGTCGCTATCAGCAACGCGCTCGAAGAACAGACTCCTATTGTTTTGAAAAAGGAAGACGGGGATAAATCGAAGAAGGATGATTACGAGCACCCTAAATTCTCGCAGATGCGCTATCAGATCACGAGCAGTTCGGATAATGATACCATTAGAAGCACAGCGGACACCGAGCAAAAGCGCGAACTTATTTTCTCACTCTATTATTTAGATGGCCAATTTTAATCTACCGTATATGAAAAGATTACCCTATGAAAAACGATCAATTACTTCACTTCTTTTTTGATCGGTTGGATGAGCACATCAGTGTGGCACCAGCACTTCGGCTAACTATAGCCGAGGTGCTGGCCATACGTCATTTTCGCGAAGACCGGGCGATTTCAAGCGCGCTGGGCGATGTGCACTTTGTCCTTAGCGGCTTCGTGATAAAAACAGACGAAGATGACAGTATTTTGGAGTTCCTTCCAGAAGGCGAATTCATGTTCGGAACGGCACATAATGATGGGACTGGTTTTATTTGCAAGACCGACAGTACCATCGCCACACTAAATCAAGACGGTATTTTGGCTATCCTGAAAGAGCACGTCATTTTTCAGCTTTATATGAACATAATTGTTCATACCGTGTTAGCGAAGCGGCAAATCAGATCGAAACTATTGGCCAAACCTGTGCGGCAACGGAAGGAACTTTTTTATCGTATGTTTCCCGAGGTGGTTCAGCGCCGCCCCATGTACGAGATCGCTTCCTATCTCGGCAGCAACCCAAATTATTTTGGGTCGATCTAAAAAAATTAAAAACCACAGATTTCTGAGGTTCAAACGGCTTGTTATGACCCGATATTAGCATGGTGAGACTTACACGTCACAAAACGCGCACCCTCTCTCGCGCATGCGTAACGATTAAGGATCACATAAACGGAATAGAAAATGAAGAACAGAAGCAGACATACGACCGAAAGGGTTCCTCTCACCGCGCCACCAACTAAGCTGAGGGTCACGTTATACGTCTCCCTGCACCTGATCGCCAAGCGATCCGTGGGGCCGATTGGTTTCTGGACGGCGCTTGTAGGCTTTTTGTTCGACGGCCCTGCCATCTGGCGGTGGCGTAAGTACGCGCCTTTCCCCTGCGGGGTGCAGTAATGAATGCCCAAGGCACTTGCAGGTGTCTATTTTAGTGGTACGGGCATGCCCTCTAACGGATTATACAACTAAATTTAAAATTTAAATTATTTGCGATGGCAAATTCAATAATAAAATATGCAAAAGGTGTAGTTACACTATTTGCAGTATGTGTAATCGGAACAGCTTCTGCTGCTCCGAACGGAAATGGAGATGAGAAGGAGGCGAAGAAAGAGGTGAAGGAAATCACCACTTTACAGTCCAGCTTCTTGGTCAACAAAGAAAGCGCATTCGAGCCGCGCGAAACGGCTAATCCTAGCTTAAATTGTGATACGGAGGACACAAGGCACTGTGTCTACGAACTCACGTCGGAAGGCATGTCGAACATTCCAGAGCAATCAAGCTATACTCCAGCTGAAATTGACCAATTTCTAGCTGACGGGTGGATCGAACCACATCCAGATTCTGATTTGGCAATATATCAGAACTAGTTATTAGGTGTGCTTGAAAAGGAAGCCATACTTCTATAGTATGGCTTCTTCTTTTTAACGATATTGATCAACTATTGCCTTGAATTTATCGGTCGCTGTGCGGTCTTCTTTGGTAAATAACCGATTAACATGTTTCTCTACCAATATTCCGTCCTTGTTTACGATCAACAAAGTAGGATAACTTTGAATCTCGTAATATCCTACGATAGGATGCTTAGTACCTGTTTCGCCGGCCCAGAGATTCAACCCGGACTCATGGGTATATTTCCCGGATGCCAGACTTCTCTTCCAGAAATCCCGATAACGATCGAAATTCAGTGAAACAAAAACCACGTCATCGGCGCTTTCATAGTACTTGACCGCCTCATGCATTTCCTTAGTGAGGTACATGCATGCCATACAGCCAGAAAACCAAAAGTCGAGTACTAAAACCTTACCCTTATAATCACTCATACGATGCATAGAATCATTTGCATCTACCATTTCAAAATTGAAGGCGGGTGCCCCCTCCGATCTAGCTAAAAACTGTACAGCCGCCAATTGATATTCAGAGAGCTCGCTATTATCCGTCTCGCTCTCCCGAAGAGTCCGCCGTATATAGCCATCTTCGTCTAAATTTCGTAATAACGCTAGATAGTCTAGTTTGCTTCGTACCTGACCTGTATACCTTTCTGATAATGCTTGCCCCATACTCTCTCCCTGACGAGGTGATTCGCCCGCTAAAATATACTTCACTCTGCTTCTTAACCTTTCATTAAATAGTAACATATCGCACCAATCATGCGATGAAGCTGCCAAAGTATCGCTCACCAAAGACCGCTGTTCGAATATTCGTTGCGATAAAAAGTCGTAAACCAATTGAAGAACTGCCACATCGCTTTCTTTCTTCCTAACTAATTGATCCAACTTCGTTCTCATCACATTATAAGTGTAAGATGTATTGTCAAACAGTATCCGTTCTTTAACATAGGGATTTATTATATGGTCCTCTCCGCTTAAGATAAGGGCTAACGCGCGATTAAGAGAATCAGCCCATTTCTGCATGACGTCAAAGGCTGCCGTAATTTCGTTGCGTTCGAACAGGTCATTAAGCAGGTTATTAATCGGGATATCGATTTTCTTACTATTATTGACCTCGTATAGGGCCGCATATTTACTTGCCCGATTACCTGTAAAAACCACATCTTTTATCTTTTTCGGGTAAAGATGAACCTGAATCGTATCCCCGTGCTCAAATAGAAATAAGTTATTACTATAATTTAAGTTCACTGGGCTACTAATCCCTCGCAACTTGCCACTCGTGAAAACAATACGTCCATAATTTATTGTTGTGGACAGAGGAACATTAAACCTCGTCATACTGTCTACAAGTTCTGTCCGTGAATACTGTCTACTCTTGATATATTTCGAGCTGATTCCGTCTTTGTATAATTCAAATTCCAAAACAGCATCTTTTAACAATGCCTGATCATGTACCACGATATCGATCACAGCTGTTAGGCTGTCCGTGCCCGCCTTACACTTTACTCCTATTAAAAAGACATAGCAACTTATTATTAACCAACAATTTTTTATCATCTTTTTCATCTTGTTTTCGTTTAAATTAGATTCTAGACCTTATATATTTTATCTATCATTCTGTGTTACACCACTGTATTCAATTTCATCGTCCGGTATAGGGAATACAAATCGAGGATCGTTTGCAGGGAGCGTATAGGTCTGGCCTCCGAGCGATCTGGTCAACGTGATGTTGTGACCGTCCCGGTTGTACCTTTTGATATCGTGCCAACGAATCCCACGCCATACGAGTTCTTTACGACGTTCTTCCAACACGGCCTCTAACACTGTTTTCCCGTCAACGATTTCGTTAGCCGAAGGCATCTTATCAGAAACATATCTGTTAATGAGCAGCCTTAGTAAAACGGTCAAAGCTTGGTCTTCTTTACCTGATCGTGCAAGGCATTCTGATTTTATGAGATAAATTTCATCTGTAGCCAAACCCGTAAACGGATATAAACCTTCACCCAAATACCCGCGCTTCATAATATAACGTCCCTCATTGTCACTGATAAAATAAAGTTGTAAACGCAGGTCGTTAGCCGCATATGAATCCATCAAATCTTCCGACATTCTGTATCGTCTGGGTAGAGATCCCGAAGTCGTGAAACTATATAGACCTACTGTCATGGCGTTGAAGAGAAGCTCGTCATGTGTGTTCGGAAAAGGCGTTGCGGATGTCGTACTTACGGTATTGTAATCAATGAGCCTATCATACAAAAACAACGTACTATCCGCGTGCAATTCGGCTTCTGCGTAACGCCCCATGTCTAAATAAATACGGGCAAGCAGTGCATGTGCCGCGGCATCATTTGGACGAAACAAGTTTGATCCCAAACGCGGACCGAGTAGCTGAGTCGCCAGTTTTAGGTCATCGAGCACGAACTGATAGCTGTCCGCTAGGCTCGATCGTTGCGCAAACCTGTCTATTGCAGGTTCCTTTCGTATTGGGATGCCTAAATCAGTTTCGGCCGAAGTCTCCTCGTAGCTTTTACAAAAATTTCGAATCAGTTCGTAACTGGCAAAGGCACGTTTGAACAAGGCCTGACCTTTTAGATCGTTGTGCACGGCTTGTTCCGAGTCATTCGGCTCCAACGTCTGCAATACCGCTAACGCATTGTTTGCGTAGAACACCGCCCGAAAGGGCCTGTCCCAGTCCAACACGCCACGTGTCCCCTCGTAGAGATCTTTTGCCCAGATGTGGGCATTGCGTTCAATGGCACGTGCCACGTTCCAATCTTCTTCATTGACGGTATATTCGTCTGATGACATCACTGCCAGTCCACTAGATAAATAAACGTTGTTATTCAGTAACTTTTGCACATCTTCAAGCGTTGAAGGCGTCAATATCGTTGAGTTCGGTTTTACGTTTAGAAAATCAGAATTGGTACAGGCATAAACGGTAAACAGCGTAAACGCCAACGTGGTAAAGAAATGTATTTTTGTTTTCATGATGCTGGTTTTTAGAATTGCGCCTGTATACCGAAAGCATATGTCCTTGGTTGCGGGAAAGAAGTCGGATAATCTGGATCGATCCCGTAATTGTTTTTTCGCCACAGGATACCGAGATTATTCACATAGGTAAATATATTCAGGTGATTAAATGATAGCCCGCCTATATTTTTTAACGTATAGCCGAGGCGGATGTCCTGTAATCGGATATTTGCTGCAGACTCCACCAATGACTCCGAAAAGGCATACAGCCGTGAACGAAAACCGTTTGCCGGATAGATCATGGCAGGTACCATGGTGTGCAATTCGTCACCGGGGTGCTGCCAACGCTGTTCATAATCTGCTTGGGTTGGCGTGACCGTCCCCCCACTTCCGTAAAGGGAACTGTTATCGAGCGAAGCCCGCCGGAAGACCACGCCAAACTTGTAGATGATATTAAAAGAGAGGTCAAAAACGCCGTAGGAAAGCGTATTGCGGAAGCTTCCGAAATGTGTCGGAACCCGTGACCCGCTGTAGACCATATCCTCCCTATTAAGACTATTTACAATGCTATTATAATCCATGCTTTCCTGTCCGTCCAGATAGCCTATCGGATTCCCCTCGGTGTCTAAGCCTTTGTATTTGTAGCTGAACAATGCCCAATAGGGATAACCCTCTAGTGGATTGGCACTTGGATTGGAAACAACGGTGTAATTACTCCCCGTTTCCATTAGGTATTCCGTTACCTTATCCCGTGCTATATTGAACAATACCGTAGACGACCATTTGATTTTCCCGTCAAGGTTCACCGAAGTCAGTTCGATATCCAGCCCCCTTGAAGAGGTACTCGCGGTATTGCCTGTAAACGTAGACACCCCTGTTTGCGGGGCAATGGGGGCTTGCCCTATGAGATCTGTTCCTCTTTTTCGCCAGTAATCAGCGGTCAGCGAAAGCCTGCCCGAGAGCAAACTTAGATCAACCCCCATGTTCAAGTTACCGACACGCTCCCAACGCAAGGACGGATTAGGCGGATTCACGATGTCCGCATAGAGCTGATTATACGAAGTAATAAGATGGGAAGCACTGTTTGCCGTCAGATAGGCCGATAGGCTTCTGTCCACATTTCCCGTATAGCCATAAGTGGTTCGGACCCGGAAATGATCTATAAATGGAACGCGAAAGAATTTCTCGTTAGATAGCGTCCAAGCTAGCCCCGCTGACCATAAGGGTACACCCTTTTGGTTCGTAGCGACACCAAAAAGATTCGACTCATCCCTCCGGGCACTTCCGGAAATGGTATACCGACGGTCGAATGTATAAGAAGCATTGGTAAAATAGGAGAAAAACCGGTCGACACTGTTGTACTGTGATGCGCCCGTACTGATACGGCCTGAACCGCTACCATAGGAATAATTATATATCCGGCTAAAATCAATGGATGCATTTTGGTTGGCCAAAGACAAAGGATCGTGTCCGTAGTAGATTACACCGCTCCTATTTGTCTGCACGTCTTTCACTTCCGAGCCTGCAATAGCATTGAGCTCGTGCTTGCCCCAGTTCTTTGCAAAATCTAACTGCACGCGCCCGTTCGAGGAGGTAAACGCATTGGTGGTATTATTGGATATACCACCTACCGGCAAATTGAAGGTTACCTCTCCGCTGGTGGCATCAACTGACGCAAACCGGTTGATCATATCCCGGGCATAAAAGGATTCCACGCCATTATAATTTACCGATTCGCTAACACCTTTTTCGAAGCCATAACGCACGGAGGCTTTTAGGTAGTCGGTAAACCGATAATCGATAGCCGTATTCAAGCGGTATTCCGTACGGTCTCCCAACAATGTGCTCCCCCGCTTTAATTCATCAAGCGGACGATGTTTCCAGTCCAGAAGCTTACCATCACCAAACGTATCCGTAAAGCTGTGTGATAATCCATTTGCATTCGTTATGGCCATGGCTTCTCCCTGATCATTCGTTAGCCTATCGTACGGGTAGAGGTTAGCAACTTGTGCGCCGGCACCTGATTTGGAAGAAGTCATCACCAAATTAGTCGTAACCTTCATTCTCTCGTCAAAGAAAAAGTAGGCGTGGTTCGCATTCACAGAGTATCGCTTCGCATAGGAATTGACGACATTATTTCTATTGTCGTCGTATCCGCCCGAAATAAAAAACTGGTTATTGGTTCCTCCGCCGCTGAAATTAATATTGTACTGTTGCTGCAAGCTTTGTCGGTAGTAATGGGACAACAGTTCCGAGCGTGCATCCATCTTTTTCAGTTCATTGATCATCGCCAGAGAATCTGAAGATGTGATGACATTATCACGTGTATCTCGAAAAATATCGACTGCCGGACTGATGCCCTGCCATCCATTCCGTATCCTGGTATTGTAAGCCCCTTGATCAAAAAGAAACTGCTCTACTTCTATATATTGTGCCGAAGACAACTGCGGCATCGAAGGTGCATATAGATCAGGCTTGGCGCCAACGGTAAAATTGCTTGTCAACGCAATCTTCGTTGGGCGGCCTTTGGCCCCCTCCTTTGTCTTTATAACAATAACGCCATTTCCCGATCTGGCACCCCAAGCGGATGCCGCTGCTGCATCCTTTAAGATGGTGATATTTTCTACATCATTAGGGTTGATACTGGAAATGTCGCCATCATAAGCAAAATTATCGACAACAATCAACGGCTGATGGTTTGCGTTGAGTGTACTACGCCCACGAATCTGTATAAAACTCGGATTGAAACGATCGGAACCTGCGCCAGAGGTACGGAACTGCAGTCCCGAAGCCACCCCATCCAATCGGTCCAGCAGATTAGTACTTACCCTCCTATTCAGCAGTTCATTATCAACCTGTACAAAACTGCCTGTAGCGCGCTCCTTGGGTAACTGCTGATATCCCGTACTTACTACTTCAACTTCCTCGATCTGGTTTTCTAACGGATGTAGAAGAATTTCTAAATATTTCGTATCCGCATTGAAGTTAATAGACTGCGTATGAAAGCCGATATGCCTGACGTCTAGCTCTCCTATATAAACAGTTACCTGTATCTTAAATTTCCCTTCTTCATCCGTATGGGCAGAGGTTCCACCTATACGCAATGAAACCCCTTCAACTGCTTTGCCATCAGTAGCAGACCGCACCTCGCCTACCAAAATTCGTTTTTGCCTTTCGGCAGCCCGCGTTTCCGCGGACTGCGCCCAGGCGTCTGATAGATTAAACAACATGAAACATAAGAATCCCAGACAAAGGATTCTTATGTTCTTCAATGCCATAAAAAAAAATGAACTTATTGAAACACAAAGCAGTCCATAAGGAAGGACTCCTTTGTTCTTCGTTGCCTTAAAAAACAAATTCTTCAACGAAACACATAAGAATCCCAAACAGAGTATTCTTATGTTCTTCTTATTAATATTATACATAATTAAGGTTTAAGGTTATTATTGTAAATCGTCAGCAAAAAGTGGACACGATAATTTAAAAACTTAAGGAGTGTTTTCATCAAAAACGTTAGATTTAATTATGGGAACATCAAAGAAGAAGAGCACGGAATCATTTGTAAAAGACATT
>NZ_JACNYK010000005.1 GCF_014692505.1 Sphingobacterium arenae
CTACCTCTTCCCATTCCGAACAGAGCAGTCAAGCCCGCCAGAGCCGATGGTACTGCCGTAACAGGTGGGAGAGTAGGTCGGTGCCGATCTTTATACAGAGCCCCTGCAGCATATGCAGGGGCTTTTTGTTTTTTATAATAAGATTTTTACAAGTGAGTCCGGTAAAATAGAAGTACCTTGCGATAATATATCTCCTTTAATATGAAGTTTTAAGATAATTATGAGTAAGAAATCTGTGACCGTTTTTATTATTCTCCTATTAGTAATTGCAGGGTTGGTGGCCTATCGCTTGATGGCTAATAAAGAAAAGGCTGCTGAAAATGTGACTGGACGGCAGCGAGCAGAGTCAAAAGTATATGGTATCGTAGTTTCTGGGAAACCTTTTTCCGATTTTTTATCACTTTCTGGTTCTATCGAGCCCAACGAAGTTATTAACCTGCGTTCAGAGATTTCGGGAATTGCGGAGCAATTGAACTTTTCTGAGGGTGGAAGAGTGTCTAATGGACAGGTATTGATTAAAATAAACGACGCTGAGTTGAAAGCACAGCTTGCACAAGCTAAAACGAGAAATAGTTTAGCAGCAGAAAATGAACGCAGAGCCATGCTGCTTCTGGAAAAAGAGGCAATAAGTCAGGAGGAGTACGATATTGCCAGTGCAGACCATAGAACCGCCGAAGCACAAATACAACTTATAGAAGCACAATTAATCAAAACAGCTATTCGTGCACCATTTTCTGGAACAATAGGTCTGCGGCATATTTCTAAGGGAAGTTATATTACACCCACTACCGATATCGCACAGCTCGTGGACGTGAGTAAAGTGAAACTAGAGTTTTCTATTCCCGAGCGTTATGCAACGAAAGTTGAGATAGGGGCTACGGTGCGTTTTAGAGTACAGGGTACGAGTGAAGAATTTACAGCAAAGGTATATGCAATGGAACCTCTTGTAGAAACAGCAACGCGGACTTTGCGTGTTCGCGCCGTGGCAGATAATAAAGATAGTCGGCTTATTCCGGGAACTTTCGCGAATGTAATTTTTCCATTAGAAACATTGGAAAAAGGACTGTTGGTGCCGGCTGAGGCATTAATCCCCATTCAAAATGGAAAAAAAATATTCATTAAGAAAGATGGTCTTGCGAAGGAAATTTTAGTTGAAACCGGTGCGCGTACAGAGGTAGATGTGTTGATCGTAGAAGGTATTAATGAAGGAGATACTGTACTGACTTCCGGTGTGATGTCGTTGCGAGATGGCAACAGGGTTAATGTGACATTACGTTAAATAGAGTATAGTAATGAGTTTATCTACATTAAGTATCAAGCGCCCCGTCCTCGCTATTGTTATGAATTTGCTACTAGTCCTTTTTGGGATTATCGGCTATACATTTTTGGGGGTGAGGGAGTATCCTTCTATCGATCCTGCTCAGATTTCAGTCCGGACAAATTACGCGGGTGCAAACGCGGATATTATTGAGTCTCAAATTACGGAACCACTAGAAAAATCGATTAATTCGATTGACGGTATTCGTAATATCTCGTCATCTAGTAGTCAAGGAGCTAGTAATATTACCATCGAGTTCAATTTGGATAAGGATCTGGAGGCAGCCGCAAATGACGTACGTGATAAGGTGTCACAAGCTATGCGAAGTTTGCCACAAGATATTGATGCTCCGCCTGTCGTTTCCAAAGCAGATGCTGATTCGGAACCGATTATTACCATGACGGTTCAAAGTACTACGAGAAATGTGCTGGAGTTGTCAGACTTTGCAGATAATGTGATTGCACAAAGACTACAGACGATCCCGGGCGTCAGTTCGGTACGTATCTGGGGACAGCGTAAATACGCGATGCGATTATGGATAGATCCCATCCGTTTGGCATCGTATGGGCTAACGGTACTAGATGTTCGGACGGCTTTAAACAATCAAAATGTAGAATTACCGTCAGGTGTATTGACTGGCGCAAATACAGAACTAGCCGTCAAGACATTGGGGAATTTAGCTACCGAGGAGGAATTTAATAACATTATTATTCGAGCTGAAAATAACCGGGTAGTACGGATGGCGGATGTTGGGACCGCCGCATTGGAGGCTGAAAATTTCGAAACCAAGATGTCCGATTCCGGATATCCTATGGTTGCCCTTGCGATTATTCCCCAGCCAGGTACTAATTATATTGAGATTGCAGAGCAGTTTTACGAAGAATATGATAGACTGGAAGGTGACTTGCCACCGGGGTTTGAATTGAATATTGCTATGGACAATACCCAGTTTGTCCGAAAGTCCGTTTTTGAAGTGGCTGAGACTTTAATGATTGCGATCGTACTGGTTGTATTGATTATTTATATTTTCTTTCGCGATTGGTCGATAGCTTTTCGACCATTGATCGATATTCCGGTCTCCTTGATTGCGACTTTTTTCATTATGTACCTTTGTGGTTTTTCGATCAATGTATTAACGTTGTTAGCGATTGTGCTTGCTACCGGGCTGGTGGTAGATGACGGTATTGTGGTGACCGAGAATATATTTAAGAAAGTAGAAGAAGGTATGTCGCCTATCGAAGCGGCTATAAAAGGTTCCAATGAAATTTTCTTTGCGGTTATTTCGATCTCGATTACATTGGCCGCCGTATTTTTGCCTGTAATTTTTCTAGAAGGGTTTGTCGGACGTTTATTTCGAGAATTTGGTGTCGTTATTGGAGCAGCGGTCTTAATTTCCGCATTTGTGTCCCTATCATTGACGCCTATGCTTAATGCTTACTTAATGAAGGGTGGGGAGCAACGTAAATCGAAATTATACAACAGAACGGAGCATTACTTTCAGACGATGAACAGGGAGTACGAAAGTTCCTTGAGAGGATTCCTAAAAATGAAATGGTTGGGTTTTGTCGTTATTGCGGGATGCTTTGGACTTATTTACTTTTTTTACTCCGTACTTCCTAAAGAAACCGCACCGTATGATGATAGAAGTTATATTAGATTAAGCGCTACTGCACCCGAAGGGGTGTCATATGATTACATGGACCGCTTTATGACCGAGCTTACAGCGCTCATAAACGATTCTATTTCCGAGAAAAAAGTAAGTCTCGTAGTTACCTCTCCTGGATTTGGTACCGCATCTGCTAATAGTGGTTTTGTTAGGTTGGGATTGGTACAGCCCGAAGAGCGGACAAGGACACAACAGGAAATAGCGGCTGACCTTGCCCGAATGACTCGATCATATTCGGAAGCAAGAGTCGCTGTATCTCAAGAACCTACTATATCTGTTAATAGGCGCGGTGGCTTACCTGTTCAATATATCATTCAAGCACCTAATTTTGAAAAATTGGAAGAGAAGATTCCAGTATTTATGGAGGAATTGTCGAGAGATAGAACATTTTCTGTCGTTGACGTCAATTTGAAGTTTAATAAGCCGGAAGTGTATGTAACGATTGATCGGGATCGAGCACAATCGATGGGCGTTTCCGTCTTGGATGTAGCTCAGACCTTGCAAATGTCTTTGTCGGGACAACGTTTTGGCTATTTTATGATGAATGGGAAACAATATCAAGTGATGGGACAATTCGATAGAAAGGATAGAGCGACTCCGATGGATTTGGCAGCTATTTACGTGAAAAATAACGATGGCTTCCTTATTCAATTGGATAACATCGTGGAGATAGAGGAACGAAGCAGCCCACCTCAGTTATATCATAATAACCGATATATGTCGGCAACTGTATCGGCGGGTTTGGCTCCAGGGTATAGTATGGGAGACGGTATCGCTGCCATGGATGTTATAAAGGAGCGTGTGTTAGATGCCACTTTTACGACAGATTTGGGAGGAGAAGCTCGAGACTTTGTAGAAAGTAGTTCGAATACCATGTTCGCATTTGGACTAGCCGTTGTGCTTATCTTCCTTATTCTTGCTGCACAATTTGAGAGTTTTATCGACCCTATTATAATCTTACTTACGGTGCCTATGGCTGTTGGAGGTGCTTTATTTTCATTATGGTTATTTGGGCAAAGTTGGAATATCTTTAGTCAGATTGGAACGATTATGTTGATTGGTTTGGTAACTAAAAATGGAATATTGATCGTAGAGTTTGCCAATCAGCTTCGAGATCAAGGCTACGAAAAATATCAAGCTGTAGTTAAGGCGTCTGAAGCACGTTTACGGCCTATATTGATGACCTCTCTGGCAATCGCTTTAGGTGCTTTGCCAATCGCGCTTTCGCTCGGTGCAGCCTCAACAAGTCGTATAGGTATGGGAGTTGTGATTGTGGGGGGGACGATGTTTTCTTTGATTTTGACGCTATATGTTATTCCTGCTTTTTATTTAATGATGTCGAAATCTAGAAAAAAGCGAACAGATTTTGACAATATCGACGGATAGGCTTATGAAGAGAATATTGATTTCTTTGTATTTTGGGGTAAGCATCTTTGCCATAGCGGTTGGACAAGAATTATTGACTGTTCAACATGCTGTAGAAATTGCATTAGAAAATAATTATGATATACGATTATCTCAAAATTTGTTACTCGCGGCCAAGGAAAATAAAACCTATGGTAGTGCGGGAATGCTCCCTAACGCAACGGCAGATCTGACGCAGAATAATAGTATACAAAATGCAACTCAACTTCAGAATAGCGGTGTAGAACGTTCGTTGGATAATGCTAGAAATAATAATTTAACTTACGGCATAAATATAGGATGGACGATTTTTGATGGCTTAGGGATGTTTGCGCGTTTTGAAAAGCTACAAGAACTAGAGAAACAAGGTGAATTAGAATTAAAAAGAACTATTCTTGCCACGGTGGGAGATGTTATTACTGTATATTATACGATTGTAGAGCAACAAAATTTGCTCTCGGCGTTAGATTCTAGTATTCTTATCTCCAGAGAGCGGCTTCGGACGGCGGAAAATAGATTTTCTATCGGTAAAGCGGCAAAATTGGAAGTTTTGAACGTGCAGGTCAATTTAAACGAGGATATTTCCGCGCGACTTCGACAGATAGAAACGGTTAAGAATTTGAAGACTATGTTAAACGGAATATTGGTCAGGGATCTGGATATAGACTTCACTATCGATACGAAAGTAAGTATCGACAGGAGTTTGGTATATGGAGATCTGTTTGAAAGAGCAGATCGTTTTAATCCCGATTTGCAGATCATTATCCTTAATAGAAAACTTGCAGAATTGGATATGCAGGAAATCAAATCAGCACGTTATCCGACCGTTCGCTTAAATGGAGGATATAACTTCTCTCGGACGGAATCAAGCCTAGGATTTGTTGCGCAGTCCAATTCTAAAGGACTAACCTATGGCCTTACCGCTTCTGTTAATATCTTTGATGGCTTGAATCAACGCCGAAACGAGCGTGTCGCAAAACTTCAGATTGACAATGCTTCGTTACAAATTGAACAACAGCGATTAGCTGTGAAGACAGGTTTGAAAACAGCTTATGAGACTTATTTAACTAATATTGAGTTAGTTAAATTAGAGAGGAAGAATGAAGATATTGCGCGTCAAAATCTGGATATTACACTGGCTAAATATACGATTGGCTCCATAAGTGCCGTGGAATTTCGAGATGCACAAGAAAATTTTATCAATGCGATTTCCCGGTTTAACGCGGCCCAATTACAAGCTAAACTATCCGAAATACAATTAAAAGAACTTGTTGGACAGATTGACTTTTAACTTATATTGAGGAATGAATTATATAGGCACGAAAAATTGAGCAAACGTTTGCTTTCCGTTTTTGCTTTTTTTTAGTTGAGAATACTATTATACTTGTGTTAGGAAAGGTTATAGAAAACCTTTTTGGATAACCATTTGTATACTGTCTCATCACGATATAATGGTTATGGCAAGTAGACTGTTAGTTTGTTTTAAAATAGGTGATTTTAGAGGGGACGCATTGTTGTCCCCTTTAATATAAAACAGAAATTTATTAAATTTATGGATACTAATCGAAGAGATTTTATAAAGAAGGCATCGCTGTTGTCTGGTGCAGCAATTACATTGCCAGCATTAAGTACTGAAGCGTTTGCCGTTGCTCCAGCTTTCAATATGTGGGGATATGCTGCCCCCAAGATAGATACTGTGCGTATTGCAGTCATCGGTTTAGGTATGCGTGGTCCAGGTGCTGTGGACAGGCTGTCTTATATAGAAGGAACAGAAATTGTAGCATTGTGCGACCGTCATGCAGACAGAGTGGAAAAAGCACAGAAGATATTGACCAATAAAGGAATAAAAGAAGCTAAATCTTATTCCGGTGATGAGGGTTGGGAACAGTTGCTGAAAGAACAGGAGGTAGACTTGGTGTACATCTGTACCCCTTGGGAGTTTCACGCACCGATGTGTATTGCTGCAATGAAAGCAGGAGCACATGCCGCGTGCGAAGTGCCTATTGGTTTAACGGTGAAAGAATGTTGGGATGTTGTTAAAACTTCGGAAGAGACAAAAAAACATTGTATGATGTTGGAGAATTGCTGCTATGATTTTTTCGAAATGCTAACGTTAAACATGGTTCGTCAAGGAATGTTTGGCGAACTTGTACATGCAGAAGGCGCTTATATTCATGATTTGTTAGATTTAAACTTTAGTAAAAAAGGTTATGATAAAATGTGGCGTTTGCGAGAGAATATTAAAATGAATGGCAATCTTTATCCAACACATGGAATCGGTCCAATCGCACAGTGTATGAATATCAATAGTGGAGATCGGATGACCCATTTGGTCGCTATGCAGACTGCTGATTTTCAAATGGGAGAAAAAGCGAGCGAATTAGCAACTGAAGATTCTTTTTTCCAAGAATTTGTAGGTAAGAAATATCGTGGAAATATGGATACTACATTAATTAAAACGGAGAAAGGGAAGACATTAATGGTGCAACACGATGTTACCTCACCTCGGCCTTATTCTCGTCTTCATTTATTGAGCGGAACCAAAGGTTTTGCGCAGAAATATCCCAAAGAAGGAATTGCATTCGGGCATAGCTTTGTAAAGGAAGATGAATTAAAGAACCTTAAAGAAAAATATACACCGGAATTGGTGAAATTTATCGGTGAGCAAGCAAAGCAAGTCGGAGGACACGGCGGTATGGATTTTATGATGGATTGGCGATTAATCGATTGTTTGCGCAATGGATTGCCGATCGAACAGCCTGTATATGAGGGGGCGTCGTGGAGTGCCATCGTACCATTGAGTTGTGAATCGGTCGCTAAAAATAGTAAGACTGTGAATATCCCTGATTTTACAAAGGGGGCTTGGAAAACTAATAAACCACATGATCTAAGTTTGAAAGACGGGGGAAATACAGGGATTCGTCCGAAAGTAACTAGAAACTCGAATAATCAGTTGAATGTAGAATAAATGATGATACTTGCCACGTTATTAAGCATTTAGTTCCATAAAAGAGAGAAGATGCCCCGAAATCAAAAGTGGGCATCTTCTATTTTTAAGCTGATTATCTGTATATTAGAGTCTATGTTTTCAAGATCTTTTTTATTAGCTGTTTCTGCTTGCGTTATGGTAGCTTGTCAGTCAGGGACAAAAACCATGCAAAATGCGGTTATCGAAGATTCGGTAGCATTATGCCACGTGGGTGCAATTCCATCACGTTTTGTTCAAAGGACAGATTCTTTATCTCATGCACAGGGTAAGGACAATATTCGTATGGTATTGATTGAAGGAGGGGTATTTCAGATGGGATCTTCTAATTTTCCTGATGCGCAGCCGATACATGCGGTCGAAGTTTCTTCTTTCTATATGGATGAACATGAGGTTACCAATGCTCAGTTTAAGACCTTTGTAGATGCGACCGGATATCTAACGGTTGCCGAACGACCGTTAGACCCAAATGAGTTTCCGGGTGTGGATCCCAATATGCTTGTTCCTGGATCAGCAGTTTTTGCTGCACCAGAGGAGGTGAAAGGTTTAGATAATTATATGCAGTGGTGGCAATATGTGCCTGGCGCGAGTTGGAAACATCCGGAAGGTCCGAATAGTTCGATCGAAGGAAAAGAAAAATATCCTGTTACGCAATTGGCATATCAAGATGCAGAGGCCTATGCTAAATGGGTAGGTAAACGACTTCCTACCGAAGCAGAATGGGAGTATGCAGCTAAAGCAGGAAAACACACGGATGAAACTTATTACTGGGGAAGTGAGAAGAGGGAAAATGGAAAATGGTTGGCGAATATATATCAAGGTGATTTTCCATCCAACAATACCAAAGAAGATGGTTTCGAAACGACTGCTCCTGTAAAATCTTTTCCACCGAATACATATGGTTTATACGATATGGAAGGGAACGTTTGGGAATGGTGTGCGGATTTTTATCGACCAGATTATTATGCGCATAGCCCAAAATTGAATCCGACGGGGCCAGCAGACTCGCATGATCCACAAGAACCTGGCTTAATAAAACGCGTGCAACGTGGAGGATCATTTTTATGTAATGATCAATATTGCGAACGTTATAAAGCGGGTAGTCGCGGAAAAGGGGAGATAAACAGTCCGACGAATAATGTTGGTTTTCGTTGTGTGAAGGATATATAAAAAATAATCCCGTCCATTGGACGGGATTATTTTTTACTGTGCGTTCAAGAACATCGATTTTTTATTATTGAGCTCTCTAAAATATGGATCTTGCAGATCTTTAATAAACCGTATAGCCTCTCCAGTAGATTTCATTTCTGGCCCTAATTGCTTATCAACTTCAGGGAACTTGCTAAATGAAAATACAGGCTCCTTAATAGCATATCCTTTTAGTTTACGTTCGATTTGAAAGTCTTTCAGTTTATTAACACCTAACATAACTTTTGTGGCGATATTGATATAAGGAACATCATAAGCTTTAGCGATGAAAGGAACAGTGCGGGATGCGCGTGGATTTGCCTCGATTACGTATACGTCTTCGCCTTTTACTGCAAATTGAATATTTAACAAGCCCCGTACATTTAAGGCTTTCGCTAAACGAATGGAGTATTCTTCCATTTTTTTCTGCACACTTGCAGATAAACTAAATGGAGGGAGTACCGCTGAAGAGTCTCCCGAATGAATACCAGCAGGTTCAATATGCTCCATCATACCGATTATATGAACATCCTCACCATCACAGATTGAATCCGACTCTGATTCTTCAGCGCGGTCAAGGAAATGGTCAATTAAGATTTGATTGCCGGGTAAGTTTTTCAATAAATTCACCACCGCTTTTTCCAGATCCTCGTCATTGATGACAATGCTCATCCCTTGTCCTCCCAATACATAAGAAGGGCGTACTAATACGGGATATCCTACTTCACTTGCCACCTTTAATGCTTCCTCTGCGGACGTAGCAACGCCATATTTTGGATAAGGAATATCTAATTCTTTCAAAAGATCTGAAAAACGACCGCGATCTTCTGCCAAGTCCATGTCGGCAAATGAAGTGCCGATAATTTTCACTCCAAGTGCCTCTAAGCGCTCGGCCATCTTTAGTGCCGTTTGCCCGCCTAATTGTACAATGACACCTTCTGGTTTCTCCAACTCGATAATTTCCCGGACATGCTCCCAAAATACGGGTTCGAAATATAGTTTATCTGCCATGTTAAAGTCCGTCGATACCGTTTCCGGGTTGCAGTTTATCATGATTGATTCATATCCCGCTTCTTTAGCGGCAATTAAACCATGTACGCAAGAGTAATCGAATTCGATTCCCTGTCCGATACGGTTCGGACCAGAACCTAACACAATGATTTTCTTTTTATTGGATGAAATTGATTCATTTTCGTCCTCAAAAGTAGAATAATAATAAGGCGTGTGCGCTGGAAACTCCGCCGCACAAGTATCTACCATTTTGTACACACGATTAATTCCTAATTCTTTTCGGCGGGTATAAACATCATCTTCATTAACATTCCCCAATAACCAGGAAATTTGTAGGTCAGAATAACCTTTTTGTTTTAATGTAAGGAAGAAATCACGAGGAATATTGTTCAGCTGATATCTGCGTAGTTCTGTTTCGAGCTGTACCAGTTCTTGAATTTGTATTAAAAACCATTTGTCAATGCGCGTTGCTTTCCGAATGGATTCTAGAGGAACCCCAAGTTCAAAAGCGTCTTTGATATGGAATACTCGATCGGAGCTCGGATGTTCTAAGCTATCCATGATTTCTTCTAAATTGCGTAACTGACGGCCGTCGGCTCCCAGCCCCCCGCGATTTGTTTCCAAGGATTGACATGCTTTTTGTAACGCTTCTATAAAAGTGCGTCCAATCGCCATGACTTCACCTACGGCTTTCATTTGCAAGCCCAACTCTTTATTAGCCCCTTTAAACTTATCAAAGTTAAAACGCGGAATTTTAACAATAACATAATCTAATGTAGGTTCAAAGTAAGCGGATGTTGTTTTTGTGATTTGGTTTTGTAGTTCATCCAAATTATATCCAATTGCAAGCTTGGCTGCAATTTTTGCGATCGGATAACCAGTCGCTTTCGATGCTAATGCAGAAGATCGTGATACACGAGGATTAATTTCGATGGCGATAATATCTTCATTTTCTGGGTTTACGGAGAATTGTACATTACATCCGCCAGCAAAATTTCCAATGGAACGCATCATACGGATGGCTTGATTACGCATGTCTTGGTAACACTTATCGCTTAATGTCATACCTGGAGCTACGGTAATAGAGTCGCCTGTATGAATACCCATTGGGTCAAAGTTTTCAATCGTACAAATAATGATCACATTATCATTACTGTCACGCAATAACTCTAACTCAAATTCTTTCCAGCCTAGTACAGCCTGTTCTACCAGTACCTCGTGTGTAGGAGAGGCATGCAATCCTCTATTTAATGCAGCATCAAATTCTTCTTTTTTGTGGACAAACCCTCCTCCAGTACCTGCTAATGTATAGGATGGACGGATAACAAGTGGATAACCTATTTCCTGGGCGGCTTCTTTTCCTTCCAGAAAAGAATTCGCAATTTTAGATTTTGCAACGCCTACACCGATATCTACCATCAGTTGACGAAATTCTTCACGGTTTTCTGTTTTTTCGATAGCAGCTACGTCAACTCCGATGACTTCAACGTTATACTTGTCCCATAGACCGATATTGGAAGCTTCTATGCACAGGTTGAGCGCTGTTTGTCCGCCCATAGTAGGGAGGACCGCATCGATCTGTTGTTCCTGAAGAATCTTTTCGATGCTTTCACAGGTAAGCGGTAATAAGTAAACGTGATCTGCAATAACCTTGTCGGTCATGATTGTAGCAGGATTGGAATTGATAATGGACACTTCGATACCTTCTTCCTTCAAAGAAAGAGCAGCTTGTGATCCAGAGTAATCAAATTCACAGGCTTGACCGATAACGATAGGACCCGAACCAATAATTAAAACGGAGTTAATGGAGGTGTTTCTAGGCATTATTTCTCTTGTTCAAAAAATTAATTATCAATTTGTTGTGTTGACAAAGGGGTTCGAAAATGCCTTTCAGAGGGGAGTATTCCGACTGCTTTGTCGGAGTGCAAAGTTACATTTTTTTTGATAAAAAAATGTTTTTTTACTAATGTTTTTCTTTTTAATGTGTTACGATATTCTTTGCCACTGTAAAATTACCTGTTTACCGGTATTTTTTTTTACTTCATCGTTTTCTAGCTTTGGCGATCATTAATATTGATCTAAAAATTATTAATGGAACGGTTTTTGATATTGGGAATCGATAAAAGAATTAGTATTTAAATTAAAAAAAAGATTATGAAGAAAATTACGTTAGCTTTTTTAGCGGTACTATTTGCTGCCAGTGCTTTTGCACAAGATTACAAAAATTCAATTGGTATCCGTTTAGGGAGCGGGTATTATGACGTGGCTGCTGTGGCATTCAAAACGTTTTTAAACGGTGGGCCAGGAGCATTGGAATTTGATTTAGGTTTTGATACCGACAAATTTGGTGGTGATAATTTTACAAACCTTTCTTTTTCTGGAGCATACCAACACCATTTTCCAATTGGGGATATTCAAGGTTTCAAATGGTTTGTAGGTGGTGGCGCAGTGTTGTCCAATACTTTTGCTGACTATGACGAAGTAAAGGGGTTTAATGTGGGTATTTTCCCGACAGGCGGCGTTGATTACAAATTAAAAAATGCACCTTTTGCTTTTTCGGCAGATATTCGACCAACGATTCATATCGTAAATGGAGCTGGATATTATAACGGTTTTTACGCTAACGGAGGCTTAACAGCGCGTTATACGTTCTAAAAAAATAGAACTCGAACATAAAAAAAGAGACCGAATAAGGTCTCTTTTTTTATGTTTACTTTTTTAAAAAGAATATTTATTTTAAAGGTTGTTGTTACATTTTATCCCACCGCAATCGTTTGTGTCTTTTATGCAATCGTTTTCGTTGTGTTTGTTGTTGTCTTTTATTTTGTTTAGTTTAAATTGCAACCGTTGTATTGTCTTAATCTGACGTTACATACTGAACACATAAACAAAACATTGAAGAATATTTTATGGTAAAGAGATTTAGACATCCCCTTTTTTGGGGTAAAATCTTACGTTTAGCATCAGTCCTGATAATAGGCGTGTTTGTGCCAACGGAGATCGTTTTAGCAAATGAATCTGCCCTCCGTGTGCACACTTCGTATCAACAGACAGTGACAGGGAGTGTTACTTCGGCAAGTGGTCCAGTTGTGGCTGTTACGGTATCCTTATCGGGGAAACCAGCAGTTTCGACACAGACAGACGAAAATGGTAATTTTTCTCTGCCTGCAAAAAATGGTGATGTACTGGTGTTTACCGCAGTAGGGTTTGAACCCTACACGGCAGTCGTTGAGGGGAGTACGTTGCACGCGGTATTACAGGAAAGTGACCAAGCGCTCGAAGAAGTCGTTGTGACAGGATATTCTGTACAAAAAAGAGAAAGTCTTACGGGATCCCTGCAAGTAGTAACTGGTGACGAGTTGCGCGACATTACTACGCCTTCAGTCGAAAATATGTTGAGTGCGAAAGCACCAGGTGTGCAGGTAACTCCAGGTTCAGCACAACCCGGACAAAGAGGAGCTGTCGTTATTCGTGGACAAGCCACCTTAAGTGGAACTACAGAGCCCTTGTGGGTTATCGATGGTGTAATTGTTGGATCGGAACCTGGGGATATAAACCCCGATGATATTGAATCGATGACCGTATTGAAAGATGCTGCCTCTACAGCGATCTATGGTTCGCAGGGAGCAAATGGTGTTATCGTGATAACCACCAAAAGCCCGAAAGTTGGAAAAACGACGGTAAACTATGCTACACGTATGGGATTCAATAAGCTGAATAACGGCAACTTGAGAATGATGAACGGAGCGGAACTATATGATTATTACAGTTCTTTTGAGAATGCAAGCGACATA
This sequence comes from Sphingobacterium arenae, assembly GCF_014692505.1. Classification (GTDB taxonomy): domain Bacteria; phylum Bacteroidota; class Bacteroidia; order Sphingobacteriales; family Sphingobacteriaceae; genus Sphingobacterium; species Sphingobacterium arenae. The sequence continues at coordinate 13,368 of NZ_JACNYK010000005.1, forward strand.
TCTTTTCCTCGCTGGAATAACGAATTGCGCAATAGTAATTTTGATTGGTGGAATTTGGCAACAAAAACCGGATTTACCCAAAATCATAATCTAACCTTGCAAGGCGGAACCGAAACATTGCAATCTTTTTTATCCTTGGGATATTATGATGAACAAGGTTCTGTGAAAGGATATGATTTCGATCGGTATAATGTTCGTTTCAGGCAGGTATACAAGCCAGTCGAATGGCTCACCATTAAACCTTCGATTGTCGGTGCTCGTCGTGGTGTAGAAAACCGTCAATATTCGGTGGGTGCTATGTATAGCCGTTTCCCTTGGGATAGTCCCTTTGACGAGAACGGCAATTTAGTTCCTCATCGTTACAGCGGTTGGGTCAACAACTCGGAGACCAACTATTTGTATGATCTGCAATGGAACCACTCCGCAAACACAAACTATGAATTCATGGGAAACTTTGATTTTGACATCAAACTAACCGATTGGTTGACGTTCTCCTCTGTAAATAACTATCGTTATAATACATACGCTAATGCAGGTTATGAGGATCCACGTTCAAATGCCGGTATGGGGGTAGTCGGGCGTTTAACTGATTTTAGATTCGAGTATGCGCGACGTTATACAAACCAAATCCTCCGTGTCAATAAAACCTGGAACAAACATACCATAAATGGTTTAATAGCTTATGAGTTTAATGATTATAGTTCTAAAACATTAGATGTTTACGGAATCGGTATTATTCCCGGTTTTGAAGTGATGGATGCTGTTACTTCCCCAGAACGGACACGTGGTGTGCGCAATGAATGGGCGGTTCAATCGTTTTTGTCAGACGTACATTATTCTTATGATAACAAATATATGGCCCAGCTTTCTTTCCGCCGGGATGGTGCTTCCAATTTTGGTGATAATGCGAAGTATGGAAACTTTTTCTCGATTAGTGGAGCTTGGAATATACACTACGAAGACTGGTTCGAAGCAGATTGGGTAAATGCTTTGAAAGTTAGAGCCGCTTATGGTTCTGTAGGAAATCGTCCTAGTGACCTATATCCACAATATGATCTTTACTCTGTAGAACAAGGCTCGGGATATAACGGCAAACCTGGAGCGTTGATTAGTCAAAAAGGAAATAGAGACCTAACTTGGGAGAAAACCTATACGACAGGTGGAGGGGTAGATGCAACTTTTTTGAATAACCGGTTACGGACATCTCTTGATTTTTATATCAAAGACACCGATAATGTACTGTATGAGGTTCCGGTTACCGGTACAGTGGGGATTACCAGCATGTGGCGGAATATTGGAGCAATGCGTAACACTGGTTTTGAGCTAGCTATTGGCGGCGATATTATTCAGCGCGATGATTGGAACTGGGGGATAGATTTGAACGTAGGGTATAATAAGAATAAACTAACGCAGCTTTTTGAAACTAGAGGGTCTGACGGGATTTTTGCGGTAAGACCGGTTTTTGTTGGTGACGGATCAAATATAGCCGGATCTGCTCAACGCGTTTTGGATCCCGGTCTTCCTGTTGATACTTACTACATGCGGGAGTGGGCTGGTGTGAATCCAGAAAACGGAGCTCCGATGTGGTATAAAACTGAGACGGATAATGAAGGTAATGAGGTGCGCACGACAACCTCTGATTATGCCCAGGCGACACCGACAGCATTGGAAAAAGCCGCACCGGATTTATATGGAGGGCTCTCTACCGCGTTAAAGTACAAACAGTTTGATTTAGGTGCAGTTTTCGGTTATTCTATCGGTGGTAAAATCTATAATTACTCTCGTCAGGAATATGATTCTGACGGAGCATATACGGACCGTAATCAAATGAAACTGATGCCGGGATGGAGCCGCTGGGAAAAACCGGGAGACAATGCAACCCATCCCGTTGTGAAATATGGTAATCGAGACAATGGAAATAAAGTTTCATCACGTTATCTAGAGGACAGCGATTTCCTTCGCTTACGGTCTCTGACATTAGGATACAATATTAATCTAGCGCAATATAACATGCGCAACTTACGGATATTCTTTACTGGAGAAAACTTGTTCACGATAACGAGCTATTCAGGTGTAGACCCGGAGGTGCCGTTAACACCTGTAGATGGCAGACGTGAAGGAGGAAGGGTAACACAATCGGCAGGGCCGTCCGTTTATCCCGCAGTTCGTAGATTTATGTTCGGTCTCAATGTCTCATTTTAAAAACTCACAATTAACATGAAAAAGAAGATATTTATAGCCTTGCTGACAGTAGCTAGCTTTGCATCTTGTGATATTGATCGCGCACCCTATGGCTCCATGGATGCGGACGATATTATGAATGATCCAGATACCTATTTGGAATCCATGATGAACGGCGCTTACGCGCAATTAAAAGCCTGGTCTGACCCGATGCATCGTGCGGGCGAATATGCTGGTGATAACATCGCAATCCGAGGTACGTCTACCGATGCATTTTTTGAATTTATCAGCTACAATCGTACGCCAAATAACGGACGCTTGAACCAGTTTTGGAATGCAGGTTATAAGGCAATCGCACAAACATCTAACGTGATTAATATGTTTGCTGAGGGGGAGAACGAAGAACGTAATAGCCGTTTGGGCGAATGTTATTATATACGTGGACTAATGTATTTTTACTTTGTAAGAGCTTATGGACGTCCTTATTACGATAATCCGACAATCAATTTGGGGATGCCTATCGTAAATGGTACCCCGGAAGATATCCCCGGTCTAGAACTGAACGACCGTGTAAGTGTCGCGGATACCTACGAACATATTATCGCTGACTTAGAGAAAGCAGAAGAATTGCTGGCTGTCAATAATGGCCCTGTCTATGCGTCCAGAGGAGCTGTGCATGCCTTGTTATCTCGTGTTTATTTGTACATGAGCGGAACTTATGATGCACCGAATGCGCAATACGCGCAGTTGGCCGTAGATTACGCGGATAAGGTTATCAATTCGGGCGAATATTCGTTGTTGCCTCGAGAGCGATTTATGCAATACAATACCTATACGCCAGAAAATAACCCGGAAACTATTTTTGCAATCAAACGGGTGGCATCAGAGTTTTCCGGTGATGATTACGCTTACGGAGTAGGTGGTATGTATGCCAATATCGGTGGTCTAGGGTGGGGAGAAATGTATGTAAGCGCTAAATATATAGATCTGCTGAATGAAACCGGGCGAAACGACTGGCGGGAAGAAAAGTATAATATAGTGGATGCGCGCGCGGCATTCATCGAACCAACCTACTCGCAAGACGCCAGTACAGACGCCTATACAGAGGTATTCCGTTTTATCCGGAAAGGAAATACCTTGACTTATGCGCAGGCAACAGTAACGCGAAGTGGAGCGGCAATTACATGTAGAGACGGTGATAATACATATACGTTAACACCTGTGAATACTGAGCAAGAAATTTATAGTATCAAGCATGCGGATGGGAACACCTATACTGGAATGATAGACAACTTTATTACCGTAAACAACGGACTGCCACAGTTCTATATTACAAAAGCATCTCGAGAAGGAGAAGAATCGCACCTGCACTCTCCGGTAATCAGTAGATTGGGAGAAGTCTATCTGAACCGTGCGGAAGCATACGCTAAATTAGGTAATTATAGCGCAGCTTTGGCTGATCTGAACGAAATCCGTACGAGATCTATCCTGGATGGGGCATACCACTCATTGAGTGCTGCTAATGCGGGTACTTTGATAGATAAGGAGCGTCAGCTGGAACTAGCCTTTCAAGCGGAGCGTAGTTACGATGTATATCGTAATGGAGGTACGCTAACGCGTCATTATCCTGGTGCTCACGATCAACGCTTGGAAGTGGAACCAACAGATTATCGTGTAGTTTATTATATTCCTGAAGATGCAGTCAATGCATATCCAGGTAAATTAACACAGAACCCGAGTTCAAACTAGCGAAGGAAGGTGTGAGGTGATATCGATAGATATGATGAAATAGGCTTTGCAAAATTGTAAAGCCTGTTTTAATTTTCGGAAAATCTGACTTTAAAAGCAAAAACATGGGAAAAGACTGACAATCCACTCCTCCCTTTTTTAGGAGAATAATGTGTAACTTTGTGACATGATTGAACTACCTGTAATTTCGGCGGCTGAAACACAACGTAAACCAGATTGGTTGCGTGTGAAGTTACCTGTGGGTAAAGAATACCGTCATGTACGAAGCCTTGTAGATGAACACCGATTGCACACCATATGTGAGAGTGGTAATTGCCCAAATATGGGAGAATGTTGGGGTGCGGGTACAGCTACCTTCATGATATTAGGTAATATTTGTACACGTTCTTGTTCGTTCTGTGCGGTGGCAACCGGCCGTCCTCTGGTGGTAGATACAGACGAGCCGAATCGCGTTGCAAACTCCGTAAAGCTGATGCAGGTAAAACATTGTGTAATTACATCGGTGGATCGTGATGATTTAAAAGATGGAGGTTCGACAATATGGGCAGAAACGGTTAATGCCATTCGTAGGGAAAGTCCTGAAACTACCTTGGAGACGTTGATTCCGGATTTTAAGGGACAATGGGATAATCTTGATCGTGTTTTAGCCGTACGTCCGGAGGTTGTTTCCCATAATTTGGAAACCGTACGGAGATTAACACGTGAAGTACGTATCCAGGCAAAATATGATCGTTCGTTGGAATGTCTACGCCGTATATCCGAAGCAGGTTTGCGTACAAAGTCTGGGATCATGTTAGGTTTTGGAGAAACAGAGGAAGATGTTATCGAAGCGATGCAAGATTTGTACAACGTAGGGGTACATATTCTTACATTGGGTCAATATCTACAACCCACAAAAGCGCATCATCCAGTAGTAGAATGGATTACACCCGCCCAATTTGAAAAATATAAACAGGTAGGCTTGGATATGGGCTTTAAATATGTCGAGTCAGGGCCTTTAGTGCGTTCTTCCTATCATGCTGAAAAGCATTTATTTGACATGCAGTAGTCTTCGTGGTGATTATTGTCTTAAAAAAACGGTTTCTCCCGCAATGACTGTACGAAGCGTTTTTATATCACGTAACTGATTGTCGGGAGCCGTCATGATGTCTTCGTCTAATATAACAAAATCCGCATCTTTTCCACGTTCAATACTACCGCGTTTTTTTTCTTGAAAACAGGAAAAGGCTGCCCATATAGTCATCCCCCGAAGCGCTTGTTCTCTTGTTATGGCGTTTTCCATTTGAAAGCCACCTGCTGGAAGTCCGTTTTTGTCGACCCGGGCTACAGCGGCGTGAAAGCCAAATAGTGGGTTGAAATGCTCTACAGGAAAATCACTACCTAACGCCAGTTTACCATATTGTTCCAGCAATGAATTATAGGCATAAGCGCTTTTTACGCGGTCAGTTCCTAGACGGCTTTCTGCCCAATACATGTCGGAAGTCGCGTGTGTGGGTTGAATAGATGGGATAATATGAAATTGGGCAAATTTCGAAAAATCTGCAGGAGAGACGACTTGGGCATGCTCTATTCTCCATCGTCTTTTTTTTCCATCCTTTATGTATTTACCATACGTGTTAAGTACGAGTCTATTTGCAGAATCTCCGATAGCGTGTATGCTGATTTGGAAAGACGTTCTAGCGATTTTTCTAACAATGTCATCCAACTCTTTCTGACTTTGCAAAAGAAATCCTTGTGAAAGAGAATCATCGCTATATGGTTCTAGCAGACACGCACCACGTGAACCCAATGCACCATCAGCCATTAGCTTCACAGAACGAATGGTTAAACGTTCGGACTCATAAATACCCTCGCGGGTATACCGTTCAATATCGCGGGCGCTTCCTGCGATCATCGCGTAGTTTCTTATTTTCAAAGAATCTTGTTGGTAGAATTTTTTAAGGTGTTCTAACTCTTCCATGGAAAGTCCCGCTTCCACGATAGAAGTAAGCCCGACAGAAAACAACGAGTCTTGTGCTTTGCGTAGCCCCCATAATAAATGGTGTTCATCCAATACTGGGATGTGACGGGAAACTAGCTCCATGGCATTATCTATTAATATGCCTGTAAAATTGCCCAAGCTGTCCACAGCCATGAGTCCTCCAGGAACGGGTCGGGTAGTATCCAATTGCGCGATATGCAATGCTTGGCTATTCACCAGTGCAGTATGATAGTCGACACGTGAAAGAAAAACAGGTGTTTCTGGAAAATACCGATCTAGACTGTCTTTTGTAGGAAAGCTTTTGTCTTCCCATAGATTCTGATCCCATCCACTTCCAATAATCCATCTTTTATCTGGGTTTTGTTGCTGGTAGGCGATGAGTTTTTTGATGACTTCGTCATAAGATTTTGTGCCGTTAAGATTGACCTGTTCCAACATATCTGCCAACATTAAAAAATGTGCGTGGGCATCGTAAAAGCCAGGATATATCGCTTTGCCTTCCGCATCAATAACTTTCTTGGCCAGATATTTACTTTGAATTTCTTCCGAAGTACCCATATCTACAAATATTCCTCCTTTTACCGCAAATGCTTCTTTTTTAGAAAATAGAGAATCTACTGTATACACTTTTGCGTTATAAACAATAAGATCAACTTCTTTATTAGTCGTACATTGAACTGTAAAGAAAGCTAACGAAAGCAATATGATGACATGAAACAGTTTCATTGGGGCGATTTTCGGGTTTATTTATGTTGGGAAAGAAAAAGCCCTCCGATAGAATATAGGAGAGCCTTTTCATTCAAAAATCAAAATGTAATGACTAGCAATACTCGTCGAAAGCTGCTATTAGATTGTCTGCAATCATCTGGGCAGGTCGACCTTCGATCATGTGCCTTTCGATCATGTGTACCAATTTACCGTCTTTGAACAATGCCATAGCAGGCGAAGAAGGGGGGTATGGAAGCATATACTCCCGTGCTTTATCTACAGCATCTTTTTCCATTCCAGCAAAAACAGTGACTAATTTGCTCGGTTTCTTACCGTTTTCTACAGCGTAGCGAGCGGCAGGACGTGCATTTGCTGCGGCGCACCCACAGACGGAGTTAACGACTACAAATACGGTTCCTTCTGCCGGAATGGCCGTATCTACTTCTTCCCTTGTTTTTAATTCTTGAAATCCCGCGTCTACCAACTCTTGGCGCATCGGAGCTACTAAATATTCCGGATACATTCTCTCTTATGTAAAAGTTATCAAAGATGAGCTCATTAAGAGCTCGGTTAAAAAATACAGAGCAAAAGATAAAAATATAATCTTTTGCGGTTTAACAAAGATAGTGGATTCTCCATCGCCAATCAAGATCTTATCCTCAAGATAATGTCAGATTTAAGATAATAATATGCCGATGTTTTTGATTTGAGTTGGGTATCAGTTATTTTTGTATTTCCTTAAAAATTAGAATAATATGTCAACAACTGAAACAGTGTATGTTCCTTACAAAGTAAAAGATATTTCTTTGGCGGAGTGGGGAAGAAAAGAAATAGAATTGGCGGAAGCAGAAATGCCGGGATTAATGAGCTTGCGTCGAGAGTACGGGGCTTCTAAGCCATTAAAAGGTGCTCGAATTGCCGGTTGTTTGCACATGACGATACAGACAGCTGTGTTAATAGAGACTTTAGTAGAATTAGGTGCGGACGTGAGTTGGTCGTCATGCAATATCTTTTCTACGCAGGATCATGCTGCCGCTGCTATTGCTGCTGCGGGCATCCCAGTATATGCATGGAAAGGATTGACAGAAGACGAATTTAATTGGTGTATAGAACAAACGTTATTCTTCGGAGAAGAGCGTAGACCATTGAATATGATCTTAGACGATGGTGGAGATTTGACGAATATGGTATTCGATAAATTCCCCGAACTTATCGACGAAATCAAAGGGCTATCTGAAGAGACAACTACTGGCGTTCACCGACTTTATGAGCGATATAAAAAAGGTACGTTACATTTACCTGCTATTAATGTAAACGACTCTGTGACAAAATCTAAGTTTGATAATAAATACGGCTGTCGTGAATCATTGGTGGATGCTATCCGTCGCGCGACTGACCTTATGTTGGCCGGGAAAGTTGCGGTTGTAGCGGGCTATGGAGACGTGGGGAAAGGATCAGCGGAATCGTTGCGTTCAGCAGGAGTGCGTGTTATCGTGACGGAAATTGATCCGATTTGTGCATTACAAGCAGCAATGGAAGGTTATGAAGTGAAGAAAATGGCGGATGCGGTGAAAGAAGCTAATATTGTTGTGACAACAACTGGTAATAAAGACATCATCCGTTCCGAACATTTCAAAGCGATGAAAGACAAAATAGTTGTTTGTAATATCGGACACTTTGATAATGAAATTGATGTCGCTTGGTTAAATGATAACTATGGCAATACAAAAGTAGAGATAAAGCCACAAGTGGACAAGTATACAGTGGATGGAAAAGATATTATCTTGCTGGCGGAAGGTCGTTTGGTGAATTTGGGATGTGCAACCGGCCATCCGTCTTTCGTGATGTCAAATTCATTTACCAACCAGACATTAGCACAAATTGAGCTGTGGACGAATACCGGTCAGTACGAAAATAAAGTATATACGCTTCCGAAACATTTGGATGAAAAAGTAGCGCGCTTGCACTTGGCACATATCGGCGTGGAGCTTGATACATTAACAGAAGAACAAGCCGATTATATAGGCGTGACGGTGGAAGGGCCGTATAAACCTGAAGCATACCGCTATTAATAAAGGGGCTGAAATAAAAACCTGTCGAACATCCGACAGGTTTTTTTATTTCTCGACAGCATCTATACCGTTTTTTAACCGTTCATCACCGATTCCCGAAATAATTCTATACGAAGCATCCAATGCTTCCAATTCTTTTTTCCAAACATGCATAAAATGTTTCCGTTGACTTGGGAAATCCCGTAACGGGTCATCTTCCCATGGCAGATCGATATCCATGAGTAAATAAAAATCGTATTTTCTAGATTTGATTTCGTCGGTTACCTCTTTGGGGGTATCTCCAAAAAGGTGGTCACACCAAATTTTTACGGTCAGTATCGTGGTGTCGCAGACCAACACATTATTTTGGGCTAACGGAATCAATGTTTCTTCCAACGCGACCTGCCCATAGAATATATTTACTTCGTCCTGTAGCGTATATTGTCTATTGAGGTTCTTGCAATAATACCGAGCGTACTCTGGCACACATATGGTATTAAGTGTTTGTGCAAGATGCTGCGCCATTGTTGATTTTCCGGTAGATTCTGGACCGACAATTGCAATTTTCTTAATATCAACCAAAGTATAATCGTTTTTACAATTATACTAAAACCTACCGAAACAATACCATTCGATTATAAAAATCGATTATTGTACCATTTTATTGGCACAATTTGTACTGGCGAATGACTCTGGTTTGGCACGGAATTGAAACCCCATGCCCATGATATATCCCATTGCTTCTTTTAACGCGATATTGGACTCGAAACTGGGGTTGGTATTAATGTCTGCGTGCACTTCAAGATCGATATGATATTGGTCAAGAAGAGGGCATAATTGGTAAGCGATATCGATAGATTTCTGGACTTCGGTAAGCATCCGCTCTTTAATGCTTAATCGACGGACGATTTTGTCGCGGTTAATGAACATAAACCCACCTTTGTGTTCTCGCAGGAAAACGATGACTGTGGCAAATTCAACTATTCCTCGCTTCACTTGCGAATCTGTACCTATGTATACCTTTAGTTTATTTCCGAGGTAGGTTTCTCTTTGGATGATGTCTTCAACAGCATCGTTGATGCACGTGCGGATTTTCTCCCCGTTGTATTTTTGCCAAACCATAGTTGATGATATTTTTGAATAAATCTAATGTTATGTTGTTCATTGTGCGTTAATTGCGTTTTACTTTTTTGTTATCAATTTTATTCTTTATTTCCATAGGCTAAATCGCCTGCGTCACCTAGTCCCGGAACAATGTAGGATTTGGACGTTAGTTCGTTATCCACATCACCTATCCAAAGACGTGCTTCCGGAAGAAAAGCACGTACATGTTGAATTCCCTCTTCTGAGGCGATGGCAACCGCAATATGGAGTTCTTTGATGCTGTACTCAGCGAGTAAGTCTTTACAACAAAGCACCAAACTTTGCCCCGTAGCAAGCATAGGATCTGCCATAATTAGGATCCTATCATCGAGATTGGGCGTGTTAACATATTTTTTGTGTACCTCCATTTCGCCACTTTTTTTAGTATGTCGATAGGCAGCAAAAAATGCACTATCAGCATGATCAAACACATTTAGCATGCCTTGATGAAGAGGTAAGCCGGCCCTTATAATGGTAGCCAATACGGGTTGTTCTTGCAAAACTTGGTGGGATGCCGTTCCCAACGGTGTTTGTACAGCTATCGGTTCAAAATCCAACGTCTTGCTTATTTCATAGGCAATGATTTCTCCTAAACGCTCTAGGTTTCTTCTAAAGCGCATTCTGTCTTGCTGTATACTGATATCCCGCAATTCCGCTAGATAGTGGTTAGCAATGCTATTTTCTTTGGTTAAGATTGTTACCATAGCGCTATATTTGATAGCAGCAATTTAGTAAATTAAGTCCCTTTTTCCTAACTTTATACTCCATAAATGGAAGATCTTTAATGAAATTCAAATTAACATCGGAATATAGTCCTACAGGAGACCAGCCAGAAGCCATCAAGGAATTAGTCTTAGGGCTAATGCAACACGATCAATATCAGACCTTACTGGGAGTGACGGGCTCAGGGAAGACCTTTACGGTTGCTAACGTTATACAGGAGACACAGCGCCCTACACTTATTTTAAGTCATAATAAAACGTTGGCGGCGCAACTTTATGGAGAGTTTAAGCAGTTTTTTCCGGAAAATTCGGTTAACTATTTTGTGTCGTATTATGATTACTATCAACCGGAAGCTTTTATTGCCTCTTCGAATACTTATATTGAGAAAGACTTAGCGATTAATGAGGAAATCGAAAAATTACGGCTAGCAACGACTTCCGCACTGATGTCTGGGCGTCGAGATATCATTGTCGTATCTTCAGTGTCATGTATATATGGTATGGGAAACCCGGATGATTTTTCGCGTTCTATATTTCGTTTTTCGGTAGGAGTTACCATTAGTAGAAACGCATTTCTACATCGATTGGTGGAAATACTTTATGCTCGGACGACAAGCGATTTTAAACGTGGAACTTTTCGAGTGAAGGGAGATATCGTTGATGTTTATCCAGCTTACCTAGATCATGCTTTCCGAATATCGTTTTTTGGTGACGAAATTGACGAGCTAAGTGAAATTGATCCCGTTTCGGGGCAAACTATTTCTCGAATGGAAGATATCGCCTTGTTTCCGGCAAACCTATTTGTAACTCCGAAAGAGAAATTTACGCAGTCTATCTGGGCTATACAAGAAGAGCTCGAACAACGTAAGACACAATTAGAGGAAGATGGAAAATTACTGGAGGCCAAGCGATTGGAAGAGCGCGTGAATTATGATCTTGAGATGATGCGGGAATTAGGATACTGTTCGGGGATTGAAAACTATTCCCGTTTTTTTGACGGACGTCAAGCCGGCATGCGACCATTCTGTTTGTTAGATTATTTTCCCGACGATTATCTTTTGGTTATCGATGAAAGCCATGTTACCTTGCCTCAATTACGGGCGATGTATGGGGGAGACCGTTCGCGTAAAATTTCGTTGGTCGAGCATGGGTTTCGATTACCTGCGGCGCTTGATAATCGTCCGCTTAACTTTCCAGAGTTTGAGTCAATGACGAATCAAACGATTTATGTTTCAGCAACTCCAGGTGATTACGAATTACAACAGACGGAGGGTGTGGTCGTAGAACAAGTCATTCGCCCTACCGGTTTGTTAGATCCAATTATTGAAGTGCATCCCGCCATTAATCAGGTCGACGATTTTTTGGAAGAGGTGGATAAGGCTATCAAGGAGGGGGGACGTGTGTTAGCGACCACGTTGACAAAGCGCATGGCAGAGGAATTGACGAAGTATATGAGCCGGCTAAATATTAAAGTACGTTATATCCACTCGGAAATAAAAACGCTAGAACGTGTAGAAATATTGCGTGGCTTACGACTAGGGGAATTTGACGTATTGGTGGGAGTGAATCTTCTGCGTGAAGGACTGGATTTGCCAGAGGTCACCTTAGTAGCGATTTTAGATGCGGATAAGGAAGGATTTCTACGGTCGGAACGGTCATTGATCCAAACGATCGGCCGTGCAGCCCGTAACGATAAGGGGCGCGTTATCATGTACGCCGATCAAATGACAGAGAGCATGCGCGTAACTATTGAAGAAACGAATAGACGAAGGGAAAAGCAAATTGCTTATAACGAGGAACACGGGATAGTGCCGCGGACAGTGGGTAAGACTAGAGAGGAAATTTTGGAACAAACGTCGGTAGCGGACTTTAAACCAGGTGAGGCTAAAGCGTATGTAGAGCCAGACCCAGCAACACTCCTAGCGGCAGACCCCGTAATGGAATATTTAGGGGTTAAAGAGATGAAAAAAGCGATTGACAACGTACGGAAAAAAATGGAAAAAGCGGCAAAAGATCTCGATTTTCTGGAAGCAGCAAAGCTACGGGACGAAATGTTCGCTATGGAGAAACTTTATGAAAAACGTTTTGGAAAAGAATAATGTAAAAAGCCTGTTTTATTTCTTTTCTTCATATAGAATGTCTTCTTCATGAATTAGCGACCAACAATGATCTTTTTCAATTAATTGATAATCTTTGTTAGCGTATAAATGGGGAGCGAGGCTGTCCAATAATACGCTTTCATCTTCTTCTTTTATGAAAAGTTCGGCCTTTTGCTTAATGGAATCTATCAAAACAAAAGCAGCGGTTTCAAAATTGGTAGACGTGTCTGTGATGTTCATCGTAATGGTACCTTCCCAAGGACGGACACATTCCTCTTTCAATTTTGACCAAGTGTAACCAGCCGAGACTAAACAGCCGTGTTTATCTTTCGATCCACCGATCGGGGGGAGGGAGGAGGAATTGTCTTTAGACGTGTCTTTCTGCCCCGCAGGCTGGCAAGAAAAAAGCAAAAATGAAATTAATGTTATCGCGACGTACTTCATTATATCTGTTTTAAAAATAGATGTTCATAAACCATACCAAAGTCTGTTTTAAATAAATGGATATTTACTACATTTACATTTCATTAAACAAGTTATTTTGTTTTTCAAATTGCTAAAATAGATGAAGAAGCCTGTATTGGTTATAAAATTTGGATCCGCTGCGATTACAACTAAAGAGGGAGATGTAGATGAGCGCATTGTATTGGAGATTGCGAGGCAAACCGCCCAGTTGCAGTCGAAATATAACATCGTTTTGGTGTCATCTGGAGCTGTCGCAGCAGGGAAAAAATACCTAAAAAATTACGATGGCAGTTTATCCGCCAGAAAGGCCGCGGCTGCTATAGGAAATCCGTTACTCGTTCGCACATATAGTACCTACTTTAAACCGTTTAATATTGCGTTAGCACAAAGTTTATGTGAACGGCAACATTTTGCAAATAGGGCACAGTTTCTTCAGTTAAAAGATACATATCGGGAACTTTGGAAGAATAACATTATTCCTATCGCCAACGAAAACGATGTGGTGAGTAATAAAGAACTCAAATTCTCAGATAATGATGAATTGGCAACCTTAATAGCTGTGGGGTTTGGTGCAGAACAATTGTTGTTTAGCACATCTGTCCCCGGAGTGTTAGATAGCAAAGGAAAGGTTATATCACAAATATCGATGATTGATAAAGACGTGTTTTCCGTGGTGAAGAAAGAGAAATCAGCAGTTGGTTTAGGAGGGATGACATCTAAACTCAATTTCGCTCGGCTAGCGAATCAAATGGGGATACAGACCGTTATTTTTAGTATGCAAACCACCGATGGAATCTTAAAAGCGATAACAGGAGAGACAGGAACCGTTTGTTTACCCCAGAAAAAAAAAGTATCTTCGAGAAACAAATGGCTCGCGACTGGCAGTCTTATCAAAGCCTTGGTGTATGTGGATGAAGGTGCAGCGAACGCCATTCAAAGACGTAAAAGCCTGTTGGCTGTCGGTGTAGTAACCATAAATCAAGCCCTGGAAACGGGCGAGGTTTTCCAAATAGCCAATGAAAGCGGAGAAGTATTCGCCGTGGCAAAATCAAAAATTGATGTCACGGACGTAGAATCGATCCGTAAAAAAAAGAACGTTGCAATAGCACACGCTGATGATATTGTGTTATTGTGACTCGTATTTGTTTATAATATAAAAAAGGAAAGGGATTTTTAGATGATGAAGGAAAGTATACAGGAAGAATTAAAGGCAGCTCATGAAGCTACCTCGGCAGTCAAACGGTTGACCGATAACGCCAAACAAGAATTGTTAAGAGATATTGCCAGTGCACTTGAACAACGGGTAGATGACATTATTCGGGAAAACAAGAAGGATTTAGAGCGTATGGATAGTGAAGACCCTCGGTATGATAGATTGCTGTTGGATGAAGATAGGATACTAGCGTTGTCAACTAGTCTAATCGATGTTGCAGGCCTACCTGATCCAACTGGGACGTTGATTTCGCGTAAAGAATTAGAAAATGGCTTACTAGTCGAGAAGAAAACTGTTCCTCTCGGCGTGGTTGGTGTTATTTACGAATCTAGGCCTAACGTTACGGTAGATGTGGCGGCATTATGTATACGGTCTGGGAATGTTTGTGTATTACGTGGAGGGTCGGATGCTTGGTATACAAATAGCATCTTGGTAGAGATTATTCAGGAAGTGTTGCAACATCATCAATTAAACGTACATATCGTACAGCTATTGCCAACGGATAGGGCGTTTGTGAGCGAACTTCTTTCAGCCACACAATATGTGGATATCATTATCCCAAGAGGCTCACAGGCGCTTATCGATTTAGTGCGTGAACAGGCAAAAGTTCCCATTATTGAAACGGGAGCAGGGGTATGTCATACCTATGTAGAACAGACAGGCGACTTGGATAAGGCTGCAAAAATTATAGCGAATGCTAAAATACAGCGACCATCAGTATGTAATGCGTTGGATACAGTTTTGGTTGACCGGAAAGTGGCGAAAGATCTCCTAGCTAAGGTTGTACCTTATTTTCAAGAAAGTAGTGTGAAAATTTATGCAGATGAAGCCGCTTTTTCTATTTTAAAAGCACTCGGTTATCCGTTGTTGGAATTAGCACAGGAAGAAGACTTTGGACGAGAGTTCCTGTCGTTGCAGTGTTCGATTAAGGTTGTTGAGGGTTTTGAGGAAGCCTTAACGCACATCGCGGAACATTCTTCTAAACACTCGGAATGCATTGTTTCAACAAATGCTGATCGCATCGATACCTATATGGATATGGTGGATGCCGCTGCCGTTTACACAAATGCCTCTACGCGCTTTACGGATGGTGGCGCTTTCGGGCTGGGAGCTGAGATAGGTATTTCTACCCAAAAACTTCATGCCAGAGGGCCTTTCGCCTTAGAGAAATTGGTGACAGAGAAATGGTATATTACCGGTGATGGACAAACAAGGTAATGGCAATTAGATACGAGAAGGATACGATTCTGAATTGGATCAATGAGATGGGTAAGTTTTTACGATTGCTTGTCAACAAATATGAGGCTTTTGATGAACCTGCTGAGCCGGCGGTTGTAGAGGAAGGCTATCGTAACTTTTTTGGAAAAGATAGAGACTGGTTATTAGGGCTTCCCCAGAATGAACTTTTGACTTATGTGGAGCAGGAGTTGCAGACGGAGCAAATTCGTCCATTAGCGCTACTTTTCTTGCGCGATGCTTTGTTGTCTCCTGCGGATGAAACACAACAGCAACTCCTACGAAATTCGAAATTTCTCTTGGAGCATGTGTCGCAGAAGTTGGGGAGTTTCTCCTTTGAAGATTACGGAAATCTGACACTTATTGAGCAAAGATTGCAGAAATGAGATGGCATCGGTTTTGAAAACTTAAATAATCTACTAAATTTGTAGAGAATAAAAATGTTTATTAAAATTTTAAAGATATGAGTTTACGATTAGGCGATGTTGCTCCAAACTTCCAGGCGGAGACATCCATAGGAAAAATTGACTTTTACGAATATATAGATGGCCAATGGGCAGTTTTGTATTCGCATCCTTCAGATTACACACCAGTATGTACAACAGAGCTTGGACGTACCGCGCAGTTGAAATCAGAGTTTGAAAAAAGAAATACAAAAGTGTTAGCACTAAGTGTGGATTCCGTAGAAGATCATTTAGGTTGGATTAAGGATATTAATGAGACGCAGAACTGCGATGTCGATTTCCCGATTATTGCAGATAAGGATCGGAAGGTTTCCGAATTGTATGATATGATTCATCCCAATGCTTCGGCTACAGCAACAGTACGTTCCGTATTTGTTATTGGTCCGGATAAGAAGGTTAAATTGACGTTAACTTATCCAGCTTCTACTGGCCGAAATTTCTTTGAGATTTTGCGGGTGATCGACTCGCTTCAATTGACAGATGAATATTCCGTTGCGACACCTGCCGACTGGAAAGATGGTGAAGACGTAATTGTCGTTCCGGCGATAAAGACAGAAGATATTCCAGCTAAATTTCCAAAAGGCTATACAGAAGTAAAATCGTACTTGCGTACCACCCCCCAACCAAATAAGTAAAAAAAGAAACGGGTAAATAATTATTTACCCGTTTCTTTTTTTAGTAAACTTTCACGATGTAAATATAATCCTGTAGTTTTTTTATCTGATCTGTGCGGGATAGATTATGTAATAAGTTCTTGTTGTTTAGGACTACATTTTTACCATTTAACGAGTCAGCCGGGATGCTGTTCAATGTTTCCATTAACGCTTTGGTCTTGATTGCAAATGCTGCACCATCTAATCCCTTTTGCTTTCCGCTGATAATCCCTATAACATTTCCTTCTTTGTCCAATAACGGTCCTCCGCTGTTACCGGGATTTACTGGAATTGATATTTGATAGGCAAGTGTATCGCCGGCATAGCCGGTGGAGGAACTCAGGTAACCTTGTCCATAAACTGCTTCATCTCTAGGGAAACCAATAGTATAAACATCTTCACCCATGTCAGAATCTTGTTTTTTAAAGGTATACGGTATACTCTTTATAGATTTAAAAGTAGAGTCATTGATATGTAAGATAGCCAGATCTTTTTCTGGATTCGTAAAGACGATATTTGCTTTAAAGGACTCACCTTTATGGTTCTGTAAATGTACTGAATCAGCCCCAGTAATCACATGATAGTTCGTGACGACATAGCCGTTTTTTGTAATCATAAACCCTGTTGCACCGTAATGCATAGTCTCCTTGGCGTTATCTTTCGTATTGTGGATATTTTGGATAGCCGCATTTTGTGCATTGACATTACGTTTTACCGTATTCATATCTCGGCGCAGCGCACTGTAATCCGATGTAGTTTTTTTGAGGTTTTTATAATATCCAGTCAACCATAAAGTGGAGAACACAGACACAATAGCAATAGCAGCAGCTACTGCTGCATTCAATTTCAATCTATCCCATAAGCTGATGACTTTTGTCGTCGATTTTGGTTGGTAACTTTTACCGTAACCTTGTGCGATACGTATTAAGTCACGTTGGAAGTTTACCCGTGCGTCTGCCTTTTTTAAGTCCCCGACAAAAGTTTGATGCCATTCCAATAATTCTTTTTGCACGGGGTTTGCCTCACAATATGCCTCAAACTGTCGTTTCTCCTCTTCGGAAAGTTCTTCGCGAAGATAAGCATCTGCCCACTCTAAAAAATCCTGCTCGTTTAAGTCTTTCATCACTATTTAATAACTATTGACTACTTTAAAAAATACCTTTTTAAGGCGCTGAAGACATTTGTATTTTTGGGTTTTCGCGTTATCGGCATTTGTATAACCAAACTTCTCGCAAATATCGGTCATGGATTTTCCTTGTATATAGAAATCATATAAAATGGTTCTACAGGGCTCTCCCAGTCCGTTTAATGAACTTTCCATTAACAAAAGCCGTTCTTCGATAACCTCATGCTCTACTATAGCTTCCTCAGCAGCTAGCGACTCACCGTAATCATCTATTGAATCCTTATGATATCTCGCTTCGCCACGAGTAAGATGCTTAAGCCACAAACGTTTGGAAACCGCGTACAAAAATGTTTGTAACTTGCTGCTCAGAACAAAATCGCCTTCATTGATTTTAGTATAAAGCACCATCACAGTTTCTTGGAAAATATCCTGCGCTTCCTCTCTGCTGCCACGATTGTTGACAATCATTTGGGCAATAGGAGGAAAATGTATTTGATATAATTGCTCAATAGCAAGGTTGTTTCCCTCTCTGATGCCGTCAATGATTTTGGAATCAATCTGTATGTCGCTTTTTCCCTTACTCACTTATTAATACCTTTTTAGTCAAATAGTAACCTATTTATATCGCATTAATTTTTATTTTTTTCATCAAGTAGATGACAAACCAAAAGTAGCAAATAAATTTTTGTATGTTCGCGTTGTTATGAAGATAAAAGTAGGTTTTGGTTTCGATGTCCATCAAATAACAGAAGGACATCCATTTGTAATAGGGGGGGTGCAACTAGAACATCATGCAGGTGCATTTGGACATTCGGATGCGGATGTTCTCGTTCATGCCATTTGTGATGCTATTTTAGGAGCAGCAAATTTAGAAGATATTGGGTATCACTTCCCAAATACAGATCCTAAATGGAAGGGAATAAGCAGTCTTCTTTTGCTAGAAGAATGTGTGAAACTGTTAAAGGCGAGCGGATTTTCTTTAGGGAATATCGACGGTATGCTGTGTTTAGAAGCTCCGAAGATTAAACCATATATTCCCAGCATGAAAGAGAATATTGCGAAAGCCGCGGGGATTGATATTGCCGATATTTCTATTAAAGCGACGACTAATGAAACCATGGGGTTTATAGGTAGGGAAGAAGGTGTGGTCGCCTATGCGGTATGCCTTATAGAGAAGTTCTAGGTTTTCGTTGAAAATAAATATAAGCGGTAAAGAATGCCCCGAGCGTCAATAAACCTCCCATAATAAAAGGCGCTCCGGGAAAATAAACAGATGTGTTTTCTTGCGTGAAAAAAGAGAATAAGTTAGTCATCATTAAAGGTCCAAATATAGCGGTCAAGCTGATAACGGATGCGATTCCGCCTTGAATCTGCCCTTGCTCGTTATGAGGCGTCAGGTTCGAAATAAGACTTTGAAGGGCGGGGCCACCAATCCCTCCACACACATAGAGCACACTTGCTGCAAAAAGCATTCCGCTCGAAGATACTAAACCGATTAATGGCAGTGCCAATGTTAAAAATAATAATCCGGTCAAAATGGATCTAGATAAGCCAAGTTTAGGAATAACGATACGCAATAACCCTGCCTGTACGACGGTGAGTAAGATTCCTATGAAGCCAAGCGATATACCGACCATTTTTTCATCCCAAGAGAATTTTTCCATGGTGTAGTAAGACCAAGTACTTTGAACGGCGTGAGCGGCGAGGTTAATTAAGAAGATACAGATAATAAGTGCATATACCTGGGGATATTTTTTCATGTGCTCGAATGCACCGATCGGATTCGCCTTTCGCCAAGAGAAAGGACGTCTGTTCTCTCTTGTCAATGACTCCGGCACAATAAAGTAACCGTATACAAAATTAAAGAAGCTTAGTGCTCCTGCAGCAAAAAAAGGAATGCGTGGGCCGTAATGACCTAAAAGCCCGCCGATAACAGGGCCGATAATAAAACCCAGTCCAAACGCCGCTCCTAACAATCCAAAATTTTGCGCTTTCTTTTCGGGAGAGCTGATATCAGCAATATAAGCTGCTGCAACAGTGTGACTAGCTCCCGTAACGCCGGCGATGAGACGCCCCATAAATAACCACAGAATACTCGGAGCAAAGCCCATTAATATATAATTGATGCAAAACCCCAATAAGGAGGACAACAATATAGGCCGTCTTCCATAGCAGTCACTTAAATTCCCCAGTATAGATGCAAATATAAACTGTGTGAACGCATAACAGAACATGAGCCATCCTCCATAATGGGAAGCTTCGCTGAGATTGCCATGTATTAATTCCTTGATGAGAGAGGGTATTACAGGTATGATGATACCTAGGCCGATGGTATCGATAACGACGGTAAGAAAGATAAAAAATAACCCTGCATTGTTTTTTTTAGGCATCAAATGTCATTCTAACGGATCAAATAATTTGTCTAAAGTAGAATTTTAATACGGGATCGTTCTAAACTTTTTAAAACTTATTACAGCGAGAATGTTAACTTTGTACTAAAATCGTATCATAGATGCTATGAAGAGAGAATCAAAGCAGAAATTGACAGACATCGATATCAAGCGATATACCCGAAATTTTTGGACTATATTGTGTAGTATCATTATTCTTGGTGTACTTTTCCTTGCCAGTGTCCGTTTGGGGGTATTTGGTAAATTGCCATCTTTCGAAGAGCTGGAGAACCCGAAGAGTAATTTAGCTTCCGAGATATTAACAGATGACCTTCAGGTGTTGGGGAGGTATTACAAACATAATCGTTCCAATGTGAAATACAGCGAATTATCGCCGCATTTGGTGCATGCCTTAGTTTCAACAGAAGATAAGCGCTTCTATGATCATGCAGGCATCGATTATTCTCGGACGATAACTTCCGCTATCTACACCACGTTACTGAATAGAAAACAAGGGGGAAGTACGATCACGCAGCAATTGGCATTAAACCTCTTCTCCGAGCGTAGGGAGCGTAATACATTTAAGCGTATGATGCAGAAATTCCAGGAATGGATTACAGCGGTTCGTTTGGAAAGAAGTTATACCAAGGAAGAAATCATCATGATGTATTTCAATACAGTTGATTTTGGAGCCTATAATACTTTCGGCATTAAATCGGCTGCCCGAACTTATTTTGATACAACCCCTGATCAGCTGACTCCTGCGCAAGCAGCTATGCTTGTAGGTATGTTGAAAGGTACCTATATCTATTCGCCGGTGAGATTTCCCGAAAATTCAATGAAACGTCGAAACACGGTATTAAATAACATGATCGATCAGAATTTTCTGACGAAGGAAGAAGGACAGAAAGCTAAAGAACAGGAACTGGGTCTGAAGTTACGAATAGCGAATTATGGAGAAGGTATGGCGCCTTATTTTCGAGCGGTATTGAAAGAGGAATTAAAAAAGGAGTTTAAACGCTTATCCATTACAAAGTCCGACGGTACGCCTTATGATTTGGATCGTGATGGGCTGAAAGTATATACGCCTATCAACTTTTCCATGCAGCAATATGCGGAAGAGGCGCAGCGAGAATGGATGGAAAAACTACAACGAGATTTTGATAGGCAGTACCGGAATGCAGACCCATTTAAAGGTGCCAATGCTAATTTGTTGGTAACGGGGATGCGTCGCTCTGACCGTTATCGGGTATTGAAAGACGCTGGTATGTCAGAAGAGGAAATAAAGCAAGCGTTTAATAAGAAAGCACCGATGACACTATTTACATATAAAGGGAATGTAGATACCGTCATGACACCAATGGACTCTATTCGTTATAATAAGCTTTTTCTTCAAAATGCGGTAATGTCCATGGAACCCAAAACAGGCCATATCAAGGCTTGGGTCGGGGGGATTAGTTTTGAGCATTTTAAATTCGATCACGTCAAGTTGGCTGAAAGACAGGTAGGCTCGACAGCGAAGCCCTTTACATATGCTGCAGCAATTGATAATGGGTATTCGCCCTGTTTTCCTGTACCCAACCATTCTCGTACGTATGGCAACTGGACGCCTCGTGGAACAATTCAAGGGGGGGATCCTATTACATTGAAAAATGCGGTAAAATATTCCCAAAACTTTGCTTCTGCCTATGTTATCAACGAGATAGGAGCAGCAACGGTTGCTTCATTGACCAAGCGTATGGGGATTACCTCTAATGTGCCAAACTATCCATCTATAGCATTGGGCGCGTATGAGGCTTCTGTATACGATATGGTAGGCGCCTACTCGGCGTTTGTCAACCACGGTACATGGATTGAGCCGACATTGATTCTGCGCGTCGAGGATAAAAACGGAACACCAATTTATGAGAAAACTCCGACGGTCGTCAAAGCCTTAAACAGCGAGTCTGCCTATATTATGGTTGACATGTTAAAAGGGGTTGTAGACGGTGGTACGGGTTCTCGTTTGCGGCGTGCACAGTATGGTGGGTTTAAAAATCCAATGGGAGGTAAAACTGGTACGACGAATGATAACTCCGATGCTTGGTTTATTGGTATTACCCCAGAGTTGGTCACGGGTGTGTGGACCGGAGCGGAGGACCGTGGTATTCGTTTCCATAGTATGGCATCTGGTCAGGGGGCACAAGCCGCTCTTCCCATCTTTGGACTGTATATGAAAAAGGTGTATGCCGATAAAGAACTACATTATACACAGGAAGATTTCCCACTCCCGCCGGGTGGATTAACGCGTGAAATAGATTGTAGTCAATATCAGGAATTTTTAGGTGCACCATCGAGTGAAGGTTCGTTAAACGATGATCGGTTAGGGTTCTAATTTTCTTATATACTTAATTTAGATAGAATTTATCAACGCCGAACAGCAGATTTTAACGAAATTCGCTGTTCGGCACTGTTATGATATGAACTTATTTGATTACAGAGAGGAATTAAAAAAGATTCCCCGTAAACCGGGAGTTTATCAATATTTTGATAAAAATAATGAACTCATTTATGTGGGTAAAGCGAAGGATTTGCGCAATCGTGTAAGCTCGTATTTCGTGAATGAGTATCAGCTCAACAGTAAGACCCGTGTACTGGTGCGAAAAATAAATCGTATAGCATTCACGATCGTTGATACAGAAATAGATGCCTGGTTGCTAGAAAACAATTTGATTAAGAAACATAAGCCTCGGTATAATGTCATGTTGAAAGATGACAAAACCTACCCTTGGATTGTGATTAAGAACGAATATTTTCCACGTGTTTTCTGGACAAGGAAATACATCCGGGATGGATCTCGCTATTATGGACCTTATGCATCTGTCGGCATGATGCACATTATTTTGGATATGATTCGAGAACTTTTCCCCTTACGTACTTGTAACCTGAATCTGTCTCCTGAAAATATAGCGAAAGGCAAATATAGAATTTGTTTGGAATATCAGATTGGCAATTGCAAAGGCCCGTGTGAGGGGTATCAATCTGAAGAAGATTACAACCAGAATCTCGTAGATATAAAAGATATACTGAACGGAAAGATATCCGTCGTCACCAGCCGTCTAAAAAATCAAATGAACGATGCTGTGACGGCTTTAGATTTCGAAGGTGCACATAAAGTAAAAGCAAAACTAGAAAAGCTTGCCAATTATCAAAGTAAATCTACTGTTGTCAGTTCGTCTATTACGAATGTGGATGTATTTAATATAGCATCAGAGGATAACTATGCTTTTGTAAACTACTTAAAAGTCGCCCATGGCGTTGTTATCCAGACGCAAACGCTTGAAATGAAAAAGCGTTTAGACGAGTCCGAGGAAGAACTGTTGACTTTGGCGATTCCGGAGTTTAGAGAACGTTTCAAAAGCACATCTAAAGAAATCATTGTTCCCTTCGATATACATATCCAAGGAGATACAACTATAAAATTTACTGTACCCAAAGCAGGAGAGAAGAAAAACCTATTGGAATTATCTAGAAAAAATGTTGCTTACTTTAAGAAGGAGCGAATGTTGCAGTATGAGAGATTAAATCCCGAGGTGAAAACAGAACGTGTTCTGAAGCAGATGCAAAAAGATTTACGTTTGAATGTGCTTCCACGACATATAGAATGCTTTGATAACTCCAATATACAGGGGAACTATCCGGTTTCGGCGATTGTTGTTTTCAAGGATGCAAAGCCCTCAAAAAAGGATTATAGACATTTCAATGTAAAGACAGTAGTTGGGCCAAATGATTTTGCTACAATGGAGGAAGCCGTTTTTCGGCGTTATCGAAGATTATTGGACGAAGACCAACAGCTCCCACAGCTAATCGTCATCGATGGTGGTAAGGGACAGTTGGGGGCCGCTATGAAAAGTCTCAAGTTATTGGGAATAGAAAAGAAAGTGACCGTCATCGGTATTGCAAAACGTTTAGAAGAATTATATTACCCCGGCGACCAATATCCACTGTATCTTGATAAGAAATCAGAGACATTAAAAATTATACAGCATCTACGTGACGAAGCACACCGTTTTGGAATTACTTTTCACCGTAATCAGCGTAGTAAAAAAACATTCGTTTCTGAACTAGAAAATATTCCCGGGATCGGAAAAGTATCCGTAGAAAAATTATTGAAAACCTTTAAATCAGCTAAAAAAGTAAAAGAAGCATCCGATGAAGAATTGAGTAAAGTGCTTACCCAAAAACAAATTAAAGCATTAAAGGAATATTTTCACACTTAATCATCATACCCGAACTTTTTAAGGTAATTCTTTTTGCGTCGCCAATCAGGAATTACCTTGACAAAAAGTTCCAAAAACACTTTTCCTCCAATAAATTCTTCCATATCCTGTCGAGCATATGTGCCCACTTTTTTAATCATTGCTCCTGCTTTGCCGATCAAAATATTTTTTTGGGAATCACGCTCGACTATAATTTCTGCGGCTATCCGTGTAATGGCTTCTTCCTCTTTATAAGATGTAACGATCACTTCCGTACTGTATGGAATTTCTTTGTCATACAGTTTAAAGATTTTCTCCCGAATCATTTCTGACACAAAGAAGCGCATACTTTTGTCCGTTAATTCGTCTTTTTCGTAGTAAGGTGGATGGATGGGGAGTTTCTCTTTAATATATCCCATAATCCCCGCCACACCATGATTCAGCAATGCTGAAATAGCAAAAACAACATCAGGGTTCAGTTTCTCCTCCCAGAATGCTATTTTGTTCTTCACTTCTTCTTCTGACGATTTATCTATCTTATTAATAAGAACAGCTACCTGAGAATCGGTCTTGCGTAGTCTTTCGATAACGTCACTCTCATCAAACTTCTCGTGGATATCTGTCACAAATAAAATGAGATCAGCATCAATCAGCGACCCCTGTACAAAATTCATCATGGATTCTTGTAAAGAATAGTTCGGTTTTATGACACCTGGTGTATCCGAGAATATGATCTGATGATCATCATCGTTTACAATCCCCATGATTCGATGTCGGGTTGTCTGGGCTTTCGGTGTAATGATGGACATTTTCTCACCTACCAATGCGTTCATTAAGGTAGATTTTCCTGCATTAGGTTTTCCGATGATACTGACGAATCCTGCTTTATGCGACATGAAATGTTGTTTTTATTTGATCGGTAAAGATACGAAATTTAGAAAGATACGCACTACGGGAGTCTCCGAAGTGAAACTTCTTTTGTATTGGGAATGTTTAATGGCACACGTTCAAGTGTAACAAAGCTACTGTCCAAGCCGAAACCTTTCTCCTCCGATAGACTGAATTTTTTCAAAGTCTTATATATTTCCAAGATTATTTTTTCATGCCATTTCAGCGCATGCGTTTTGGATATTATTTTCTCCAAGACTACAAAATTGAAATCCCCGGCTATACCATGTTTCCTTAAAGTATTATAGTTACTTGTTATGTCAATCTCGCCTTTCTCTACCATATCTTCGACGACTTTTCGGAATAATAAGCTAATGCGCTGTTCTTCTCTAAACCCTAGTTTAAAGTCGATACGAATCAATTTTTGCGGTATGAGCTGCTCCACGATGTATTCCTTTGTGTGCGGATTATCCATGACATCCACATGAACAAGCCAATATACGTCTGCCCGTTTTGGTTTTTTGTTCAGGATAGAGTACATGATTTTGGACTCGATTTCATTTTTATTGTTCGCACTCGTTAAATACACAAGATGGGATGCGAATACGGGAACCGATTTATCTTCGCTTAGTTCAGCAATAATAGGAAAATACGGCCGAATGTCGGCGAAACGAACGAAGCTGTTCTTAATTTTGCGTGCCCCATACCACGTAAACATCACTACAAACAGACTACTTGCCAGTAACAGCGTTAACCATCCGCCGTGTGTTAGCTTCACGAGATTTCCTGTTAGAAATACCATTTCTATGGTAAAATAGAATACAGCAAAAATCACGATCCAGCCTTTTGGGACATGCACTCTTGAGAGAAAAACACACATTAAAATTGTCGTAGCAATGAACGTTAAGTTAATGGCCAACCCATAGGCAGCCTCCATCTGAGAGGAATGTTGAAATATAGCTATTATCAACATACAGCCGATATACAGAATCAAATTTATGGAGGGTACATATAGCTGGCCTTTATGTTCACTGGGATAACGGATAGAAACTTTTGGCCAGATATTTAAACGTACCGCTTCAGAGATTAAGGTGAACGATCCGGATATCATGGCTTGACTAGCGATGATGGCGGCTACCGTGGCGATAACGACACCATAAGCGACGAACGCACTGGGCATGATCGCATAAAAGGGGTTCGTATCTCCAATTTGCTTACCCGCATGCTCCATCAGCCATCCGCCCTGTCCGAAATAATTGAAGATGAGCATGAGCTTAACAAATATCCAGCTTATGCGAATGTTAGACTTCCCACAGTGTCCCATATCAGAATATAAAGCTTCTGCTCCTGTTGTACACAGAAATATAGCGCCGATCAAGAAAAGAGAGTTGGGATGGTTAATAATCGTTGTTATAGCGTAGTAAGGATTTAAAGCATAAAATACTTCTGGAGTCTGTACAATATATAGTAATCCTAAAATGCCGATCATGCTAAACCAGATGAACATCAAGGGGCCGAAAATACGCCCTACGATCGAAGTTCCGAATCGCTGTATAAAAAATAATAAACTTATAATGGTGATGACGATGGGTACGGTCGGTATATCCGGGTTTCGTATCGCAAGGCCCTCGATGGCGGATGAAATAGTGATAGCTGGGGTAATCATACCATCCGCTAACAACGCGCTGGCACCGATAATAGCAGGGATAATGAGCCATTTGGCTTTTTTGCGGACTAAAGAATAAAGCGATAAAATCCCTCCCTCGCCTTTATTGTCTGCTTGTAGCGTAATCCAGACATATTTTATGGTAGTCTGTAAGGTCAGCGTCCAAAAAACACAGGATAGGCTACCTAAGATAAGGCTTTCTTGTATTATACCTTGGTTGAAAATCGCCTTCATTACGTATAGGGGAGAGGTGCCAATATCCCCGAAAATGATGCCTAAACTAATTAGTAAGCCTGCCAGGCTAAGCTTATTCGTGTCAGAACGCTTATGGAGTTTCATTCTTTAAAAATTATGTATGCAAACTTACATTAAAAACATCTGTATTTTTAGAACAATGAAAAAGACAACGAATAATCTTGTTAAAAATTGTTAAAGACCAAAAAAAAAATAAATAAAGTATCCAATCATGAATCAAAACAAGTAACTTTGTTTTAGTATCAATTACGATAATCTACTTTTGCTGAGTAACTTTTAAGATGATAGGATTAAGGAAAAAAATAGCACTATTTACGCTCGCAAGCATAGCGATGCTAAGCGTAGGGAAAGCTATGCATGTCCGCGCCGTCTCTGAGAAAGTGTACTTAGTGCCTCATACTTTTTATAAAGCTATTACCGATCAGGAAAGCGAAAAGTTGATTAATAATGTAAAGGTATTTTATAATCCCGTCGCGGAGCAGATTACCTTAAATTTTACCTTAGGTCAACAAAATACAGTAGTCATCAAAGTAATGGATGCTTTGGGAAATGAAGTTTTAAACTTAATGAACGGGCGTTTGGATGCTGGTCTACAAAGCCTATCTTTTGATACAGACGGAAAGCTGTCCACCGGTTTCTATTTTGTACGCGTGTCATCTGGTACTGAAACGGTTGTAAAGCGTATTTCCGTAAGATAACGCTAGAGATTCTCGCTCGGATCTATCCATAAACCGTCCTGTTTTATAATTTCGATCAACTCATCTAATGCATTGGCAGAGCTCACATTCCTTTTTACAATTTCTTTACCCCTATAGAGTGTTATTTTGTCGGGTCCGGCGCCCACATACCCATAATCTGCATCGGCCATTTCACCGGGCCCGTTTACTATACATCCCATTATGCCGATCTTTAACCCCTTTAAATGGTTGGTACGACTTCTGATCATTTGCGTGGTTTCCTGTAAATCAAAGAGTGTTCTACCGCAGCTGGGGCAGGATATATATTCTGTTTTCGAGATACGAGATCGTGTTGCCTGTAAGATTCCAAAGGATAATGAGGCTAGCTTATCTATAGGTGTAGCAGGCGAGTCTATCCATATTCCAGAGCCCAATCCGTCAACCAATAGCGCTCCCATGTCCGTAGCAGCGTACAGCTGGATTTTTGAAATTGGTTCTTCGGGATGCATAATATTGCCAACAGGGCCTGAAAATTCTGTTACAGGATAACTTCGTTTAATAATCGCCGGACTATTCACGCCTATGGCCTGCAAGTTGTTGAAAAACTGCCGTTGGTCTGCCATACCGTGTGCTCGATTGGTCTCCAAAATAAAAACAACTGTATTGTTGAGTTGTAGATTTGCAAAGTATTCCTCGTTAAGCTCATCGTTTGAAATGGTTATCAAATTTAATGAAGGATCGTGTGTCACGGCCTCCTGAAAGCTCGTCAATGAGTAAACCGGGTGTTTGTTAGCCTTATCTTCTAAGTTTTTCCAAGTATAATAATCATACAGAACTTTAAGGTTACCCGGCAATGTGAAAGAGGGTAATTGCGAGCCGAGATAAACAAAATCTACCGACTGGTCGCCCATATGATATTTATCGTTGAGCAAATCATATCGATAGCCTACAGCGGCCAGTACAAAGGGGTCTTTTAGATTTTCACGTGAGATATCTGCAACCACACGCGGAACCAAAGAACCTCCAACAAATGCATTAACTTCCGCCGCTTCATAAGGAACGGTATTTGTCTGTCCCGAGATGTTGATAATTTCTGGTTCAGAAACATATTTCTGTTGTTTCTTTCGGTCTGAGTAACGATTAACTAAAGCTCGGGCGACAGGAATTTCATATTCAGGTTCTTCCGTTAGCGAAACCCGAATAGTATCACCCAGTCCGTCTTCTAATAAGGTACCAATACCTACAGCAGATTTTATCCGTCCATCCTCACCGTCTCCAGCTTCCGTAACGCCTAAGTGAAGCGGGTAGTTCATGTTTTCCGTAACCATTTTTTCGACTAACAAACGATAGGCACGTACCATTACCTGCGGATTCGAAGATTTCATGGATACAACAAGGTTATAGTATCGCAAATCCTCACAAATCCGAATAAATTCAAGTGCAGATTCTACCATACCCTCGGGGGTATCACCGTATCGACTCATAATACGATCGGAAAGAGAACCGTGATTCGTACCAATTCGCATGGCCGTACCGTACTCTTGGCATATTTTCACTAAAGGAGCAAATTTTTTATAGATGCGCTCCAATTCACCTTGATAAGCGCTATCTGTATATTCTATTTCGTCAAATTTCTTTTTGTCGGCATAGTTACCAGGGTTAATACGTACTTTTTCTACAATGCGGGCTGCCACTTCAGCCGCGTTAGGTGTAAAATGTATATCGGCTACTAAAGGAACATTATAGCCGCGTATTTTCAGTTCTTTCTTAATATTGGCTAAGTTTTCAGCCTCTTTGATACTAGGGGCGGTAATCCGTACATATTCACACCCAGCATCTACCATCCGGATGGTTTGTTCAACAGACCCTAATGTATCCATGGTGTCGACGGTCGTCATACTTTGGATGCGAATAGGGAAATTCCCGCCCATAGGAACATCGCCTACGGTTACTTCCCGCGTCAAAAACCGACTATAAGATGTTTTGGAATTACAATATCCTCCGGGTAAAATGATTGTGTTCTTTGTGTCCATGACTAGGTACAAAGTTAACGTTTTTTATGTTCTTTTTCCCCGTGAAAAAGAACCAAAAACCTCGTCGCTGAAAAGCTTTGGCATCGGAGGTAATGCAAGCCTTGGCTTTTTTGTTTCCTTTTTTGCTAAGAAAAAAAGAAAGGAGTTAATATCTAGATATGGTGAAATTATTGGCAGCTCCTTCCAACTCGATATCAAACTTGTTCTCCGCTTCGTCATAATGAGCTGTTTTTGCAACGCCGCTTTCGTTCGTCTCAAAACCTTCAAATGAATTTTTTGATAATATAGATGTATATTCCACTTTGATAGCTGCATCTTTTGGAACGCGTAGATGAATTTTTGACGCGGCGGTAGCAATTTCAATTTTGGAATGACGTATCTGCGGGAGTCCCAACGTTAAGCTCATGTTGCTTGCCCCTGTGTTGATTTCCAGTTTATCGAATTTTAACATGGACAAATCGCCGCTAATATTAGCTGCACCATAGTTTAAATTTAGGTTCCAAAGTACATCGGGATGAAGATCTATTAGAACTGCGTCTGACTTTTTACTTTTTGAGGTTGGTTGCGCATTGATAACGACTTTTTGCCTACCTTCCTCGTGTACTGTTTTCATGTTCATGCCCATATCGTCCGTCTTAGACCGAGCAGATACGAGATTGATATTTTCATTAACCCTCATTTCAAATTTTCCAGCTCCACCGTTAAACTCCAAAGTAGATGCTTTCATGGTCGAATCAAACGGGATCTGCACAGCATCAGATAACGGGGCGCCGTTGTCAGTGTGTTCCACATGGATATATTTGCTGTTATAAAGCTGTTCAGTCCAATCGGTATTGGAAGCTGTTGTCCCTACATACAATATCCACCCTAAAAATAGAACATTACAGCCAATCTTGATATAACTACCATAGGCTTTGTTTTGGACAATTAAATTAACTCCCGCAATTATAATAAGTAACGGCCAGTATTTAATTACGGCCCAAAAATTAAAATGTATAATGTCCAAGTTGTGCAATAAAAGAATCAGTCCTATAAAGACAAACCAAATGCCGGATGTTATCTTATTCTCCATACTCGCTATTTCCTCGTAAACCTAAATAAAATGCTTCACAAAACTACAAGTTAAGATTTTTTTATAAAATCCTTTTTAGGTTATAGAAAGAATACTTTCGGTGAAATAATCCATTCTATCGGTGAAATATCTTCCACGCAAATGTGTATATTGCAATTGTATTTAACGAAAGGTCGATAATTCTATGATATTTCATCATTTTGGTTCCTATATTTTATTGTTGAAGAAAGTCTTCAAAAAACCGGAAAAATGGAAAATATATTTAAAAGAAATTTTTCATGAGATGAATGAAATAGGAATAGGCTCCCTGAGCTTAATTTTGATAATTTCTACATTCATTGGAGCAGTTATGACATTGCAGATCGCCTTTCAGTTAGTGTCAGATCTTATTCCAACAGCAGTTATCGGACAAATCAATCGTGATTCTAATATATTAGAACTCGGGCCTACCATCTCAGGTTTGGTGTTGATGGGTAAGGTAGGATCTGCTATTTCCTCTCAGATCGGTTCGATGCGTGTGACAGAGCAAATTGATGCCTTGGAGATCATGGGGATCAATGCGCCGGGTTTCTTAATCTTGCCCAAGATTATTGCGGGGGTTATTATGGTGCCTGTATTAGTTATTATTGCGATTTTCTGTGCGATTACGGGTGGCTTAATAGGCGGTAGTTTGTCAGGTGCAGTTGCCCCATCGGATTATATACAGGGCATACAAGAAGGTTTCAATGGCTTTACGGTGACGGTTGCTATCGTGAAAGCCATTATTTACGGGTTTATTATAACGTCGGTTCCAGCATATAAAGGATTTTATGTCCGAGGTGGCGCATTGGAAGTGGGACAGGCGGGTACCCAAGCAGTCGTCATTGGTTGTATTTCGATCTTAGCCTGTGATTATATCATTACCGCATTAATGTTGTAGTAAAAATTTATGATTGAAGTTCAAAATATATACAAATCATTTGGAGATAATGAGGTTTTGAAAGGGATCGATGCCATTTTTGAACCCGGCAAAGTGAATTTGATTATCGGCGGGTCCGGCTCAGGCAAAAGTACATTGTTAAAGTGCATTGTCGGACTTCACGATCCCGACCAAGGGAAGGTCTTTTTCGACCAGCAGGAGTTTACGGGAATGGACTTTGAAGAGCGTATACCCATTCGACGGAATCTAGGGATGTTATTTCAGAACTCTGCCCTGTTTGACTCCATGACCGTGGAACAGAATATTATTTTCGCATTAAGTATGTTTACCGATATGAGCCAGGCCGAGAAAATAGAGCGCGCCAATTTTTGCTTAGATCGCGTGAATTTGAAAAACGTTAATAAATTATATCCATCCGAGCTGTCGGGAGGGATGAAAAAACGGGTCGGTATTGCGCGTGCTATCAGTATGAGTCCGAAATATCTATTTTGTGACGAACCGAATTCCGGTCTTGATCCTGCCACTTCCATATTAATTGACGAGTTGATTCAAGAATTGACAGAAGAATATCAATGTACGACTCTAGTCGTAACCCACGATATGAATTCTGTAATGGGTATAGGCGATTATATCTTGTTTTTATATAACGGACAGAAGTTTTGGGAAGGATCGAATGAGGAGATGCTGCGCTCGGATGTACAGGAATTGAATGATTTTGTCTTCGCAAGTCCGTTAATGAAGGCCGCGAGAGATTCCATAAAATAGTATAACATCTCCAAGCTAATGTCTATCTTTGCCGCGTCTAATAATTGACATCTAAATAGCTGAAAGTGACTTCTACGACAAATATACAACTGCTTACACCACAATATTGGAAAGACTATGAACTGATTGATTGCGGTGATTTTGAAAAGCTGGAACGTTTCGGTGATGTAGTATTGGTCCGTCCTGAACCACAGGCGGTTTGGCCGAAAACACTACCCGAGACGGAATGGACGAAAAGGCATCATATCCGATTTAAGGGGCGCTCTGCTACGTCGGGAGATTGGCTAAAGAAGAACCCTAACATCCGGGATCGTTGGCATATCGAATACAAAAATAACGATTTCGCCATTAAATTTCGACTCGGGTTGACTTCCTTTAAACATGTAGGTATATTTCCTGAGCAAGCGGTGAACTGGGACTATATTTCTGAATCTGTAAAATCCTTTC
Source organism: Sphingobacterium arenae (assembly GCF_014692505.1). Taxonomy (GTDB): domain Bacteria; phylum Bacteroidota; class Bacteroidia; order Sphingobacteriales; family Sphingobacteriaceae; genus Sphingobacterium; species Sphingobacterium arenae. The sequence goes on from NZ_JACNYK010000005.1 coordinate 46,509, forward strand.
ATACCCCTCGACCTAAGATACTTAACTTATTTGCATATACCGGTGGAGCATCCTTAATAGCAAAAGCTGCAGGAGCAGACACGACACACGTGGACTCTATTAAGCAAGTTGTTACTTGGGCGAACGAAAATCAGGAATTATCTGGATTGGATAATATTCGTTGGGTGGTGGAGGATGCGCTTAAATTTGTAAAAAGAGAATTGAAGCGGGGCAATAAATACCAAGGTATTATCTTGGATCCACCGGCATACGGACACGGGCCTAAAGGAGAGAAGTGGAAGCTCGAAGATCATATTACCGAGATGATGCGAGACGTTGTGCAACTTTTAGATCCTCAGGAACATTTCCTTATTTTGAACACCTATTCCTTAGGATTTTCTTCTGTTATCGTAGAAAATCTAATACGCATGGCTTTCCCACAGGTAGAAAACCTCGAGATAGGAGAACTTTATTTGCAAGCAACTGCAGGTTCCAAACTCCCGTTAGGAGTTTTTGGAAAATTTAGAAAGATAAAATAGAAGGTTTTTCTTATGCCTGCCCTTTCAATTCTTCCTCGTGATTGCTTAGAATCGATAAAAAACTTTGTGTTTCTTTAAAACCAAAATTCTCCATTTCCTTGGTGATTGTACGATAGTAGGTTATACCCTGCAGTAGCTGCTCCTTAAATCTCGAGGTAACTTTTTGTCTCTTTACATCGCCAACACCATTTTTTATCAAGCTTTTTAGGTAATCTATATAGAGCTGCAATTCGTTTAGAAAAATATGCGGTCTATTTTTTAATGCTAATACACGGCGGCCATATATATGATCCACCATTTCCTTTAACGTGTACGAGCCTTTAAAATAAGCTGTATTTGGACCCGGGCAGATAGATACCGCGGCGCTTTCCTTTGGTCTTTTTATGTTATATTTTAAATAGGCAGATATGGCAAGCCCCTCACATAAGCAGGTTTTTGCCGTAATCTGGTCAAACTGTTTCTGAAACGCTGCTTTCGGCAGTTCCAGCCTTTTCAATTCTTTGATCTTAGCATGTTGATAAACACGAGAAGCCAAACATATGGGCTCTTTTGAAAATTCCGTATTGTTAACCAAGTACCTCTTTGTACAAGGGCTTCCCGGGATGCCCTTTATGATACGTTCTATCCGTCTTTGCTCTGCCGTGCTGCCTCTAAAATTATGGAAAGGAACGCCCAACGGAGAAGAATCACTGAGATAAAAATCTGTTTTGTCCGCTTGTGCCAATAGTGCCAAAGTATCGTCGTCTACTGTTGTAGCTTCTGGGACTAATAAAAAGGGAGAACCCCATCCTGCGCTATCAAAACCATAGTAAGTTAAGAGAAATACTTGTTCCTGTGCTGTTCCTATACCACCTTGTACTGCGAATTTAGTCGGCAGAATGTGTACGTTTGATATCCCTTTTTCAAGAAGCGTAGTTTTATAAATACTGGAGAGCTCACGAAGAAGCTCCTCTCTTTTTTGTTTAAACTCTTCCAGAATAGGACCAAGTAAGTACCCTTCTGTTGCGAATGCATGTCCTCCACAATTTAAACCGGACTCGATACGGAACTCCGAGACCCATAATCCTTTTTTTGCAAGATATTTTGCCTGAATGTAGGCCGAGCGATAATCTGACACCTTCAAGATAATTTTCTTTTCCAATACCCCATAACGATTTGGAAGGAAAGAACGTAGTTCGGCGAGGTAATTATACAGACGGGGATTCATCCCGGCCGATAGCACAACAGACGAACGCAAATTAGATTGCGCAAACCCTCGTAACGCCGCTAGCGCATCCGAATATTTTTCGCTTAATATATTTCCTTGCGCGTCCGTATTTAGTTTGTCAACTTTTGCCATAATATTGATATCGATATCGCCGGGAATAACCATAGCCTTTAATTCTTTCTGCAAAGTGGTTTTTTTAGCCCCATCTTCCATCTCTAACATCTTCTTATAGTGTTGTTTGCTCCTATCCGTATCGGGCAACAGTTCAAAATACTTTGTTAGATCAGAAGTGAGCGAAAAATCTTCTTGTTTCATCTGGAAGATTTGCGTATCAACAACTTGTTGTACGAGGTTAAGGTATGCGGTAATCCGTTTTGCTCGATAATCATCTTCCGTTTTTTTTATGGGGTCATAATAAAGCTGGTTTTGTTGGGTATAAAACGCGCGCATGCGCTCGATAAGCTCGTCGTCTACGATAGACATAACAGAAGAAATTCCGAATTTCGCTACTTTTAGCGGAGAATCTATAGAAAAAGCTAATCCTAATACGGGGATGTGGAACGCGTGTTTCATATTTATTGTATATTCCTACAAAATACGCGAATTCGAGACGGGGATAAAATAACAGGTGTGTTATATAAAAATGATTTAGGTCATTTTTAAAAAAGATAACATTTGAATCCTTTTCTCAGGAGATAAATTTTCAAATGTTATCTTTTGCGGCTTTATAGCGAAGCCGAATCTAAGGTAATCGTACCGATGTCCTTGGCAACACCAGTTTCTACGACAACGTTTTCCATTATGTCGTTTGCGAACGCTTCGTTTTCCGGTTCGATGACAATGGTGTACGTTCCGTCTTCAATACCCGGAAAATAGAACTTACCTTCGGCATTTGTTACGGCGCCGATACGTTCGTCACCTATTTCAATATAAATTTTTGGTGCAGCGTCCAGTGGTACCACCACCCCATAGATAACACCAGAGACAGCTTCTGGTATGGCGCGAATAACAGGTTTTAAACTGTACCCACCGTTGCCTTGCTGTACAATTGAACTGGCGACGTCAAAGTCCAATAAAAGAGTATATGCTACATTTGGAATCAACTCATCATGTACTTTAATTTTAACACCAGAACTCTGTCCACTTGGCGTAGCGAGTGGGTGGCGTTCACCATCAACAATGATCTCGTTGCCTTCATCATCTAATATCAACCGCACTTCTTGTAAGCGTCCTGAAGCCACCGTTTCCGTAGCCAACAAGGTGTCTTTACCCATAGAAAATTCCAGGATATCGAAAGGTTCATTATCATCCACGTCAAGTATAGTGCGACCATTACTTGTCAATATTTCAATCTCATCGATATTGAGCAGTACGGCATCATATCGTCCCGGCGCATCCGTTATCTTGATAGATATCGGTGTTTTGTTTTGTGTAGAATCGTTGTCGCTTTCGCAGGCGTTTAAAAAAAGTAGCGCCGCTAACCCGATACAGAATATTGCTTTCATATTCAATTAACTTATTATGTAGACAGGAAACAAAACAAATGCCAAACTAAAATATAGTTACTCAAAAACAATCGTCTTATTTCCTTGTAACATAACCCGGTCTTCTGTTAGCAGTTGAATAGCTTGGCTTAATACCGCTTTTTCAATTTCCTTTCCCGCGGTCACTAGGTCAGGAACATCGTGGCTATGGTTGATCGATTTGGTTCGTTGTACAATAATCGGTCCTTCATCCAGGTCGTTGGTGACGTAATGTGCCGTTGCACCGATAATTTTTACGCCACGTTTATAGGCCTGCCGATAGGGGTTTGCACCGATAAATGCAGGAAGAAAAGAGTGATGAATATTAATAAGTTTATTCTCAAACTTTGCGACGAAAGCAGGAGAGAGGATACGCATAAACTTCGCTAGCACGATATAATCCGGTTGATAAGATGTAATGGTTTCGGCTAGTTCCTTCTCAAAAGCTTCCCTGCTTTTGTTTTCATGAGATACGCAGTGATAAGGAATGTCAAATTTTTCGGTAAATTCTTTCAGTGTGTCGTAGTTCCCAACTACTGCTTTTATCGATGCGTTCAACGTTTTGAAGAAATGACGAACGAGTATATCCGCTAGACAATGATGTTCTTTTGTAACCAAAATGACGATTTTTTTTTCCCGGGCAGGGTTGATAGCTACCTGTGCTTTGGCGGGTAGGTTATTTTCCAGATCCTGTTGTAAAAGCGAAGTTGTGGCCGGCACACCACTGCATACCACGCGGACAAAGAATTTGTGATTTTCCTCGTCTACAAATTCCCGCATGGTGACGATGTTTAAATGATGCCTCGCGATGACATGGGCTACACTAGCAACGAGGCCCACTGCATCTTGGCATTGGATTAGTATTAAGGTTTGGTTATTCATTACTTTTTTTGTGATAAAAGCTGTTACTTTTTTAAGAAGCAACGGCGGCTTTAGCAAGTTCTTCTTCCAGATCGATTTCAATACGTAGGTTTTCCACAATATGTTTTTGTCTGTCTGGCGTATTTTTACCCATATAGTATTCCAATAGTTGCGGTAGTTTGTTCTCTTTGGATAGAATAACGGGGTCTAACCGCATATCTTTTCCGATGAAGAGCCCAAACTCAGAAGGCGAGATTTCACCCAGACCTTTAAAGCGGGTGATTTCCGGTTTTGCGCCTAATTTCGTGATAGCACGTTGGCGTTCCTCATCTGAATAGCAGTAAATAGTTTCCTTTTTATTCCGCACACGGAACAGTGGTGTTTGCAAAATGGATACGTGTCCGGCTTTCACCAAATCGGGAAAGAATTGTAAAAAGAACGTAAGCAATAGCAAACGGATGTGCATACCATCCACATCTGCGTCCGTCGCGATGACGATATTGTTATAGCGCAGGCCGTCAAGCCCATCTTCAATATTCAAGGCATGTTGCAGTAAATTAAACTCCTCGTTCTCGTAGACGATCTTCTTTGACATGCCATAGGAGTTCAGGGGCTTACCTTTCAAGCTGAATACGGCTTGGGTCTGCACATCTCGCGATTTTGTGATCGAGCCACTCGCTGAGTCTCCCTCTGTGATAAATAGTGTCGTTTCGAGGTTACGCTCATTTTTATCGTTGAAATGAATTTTACAGTCACGCAGTTTCCGGTTGTGTAAAGAAGCTTTCTTAGCGCGTTCATTCGCCAATTTCTTAATGCCCGCAATATCTTTACGTTCCCGTTCCGATTGCAGGATGCGTTTGAGTAAAGCATCTGCAGCGGCCGGATTTTTATGTAAATAATCATCTAACGCCTTTTTGACGAAATCGTTGATAAAAGTACGTACGGTAGGTCCATCAGGACCGATGCTCTGCGAACCAAGTTTTGTTTTTGTTTGTGACTCAAATACCGGTTCTTGTACCTTGATTGCGATTGCCGCGATGATGGACGAGCGTATGTCTGCCGCATCAAACTCCTTTTTATAGAACTCCCGAATGGTTTTTACAACCGCCTCGCGGAATGCAGCCTGATGTGTACCACCTTGTGTCGTATGTTGCCCATTTACAAATGAATAGTATTCCTCTCCATATTGCTGACCATGGGTCAGCGCTATTTCGATATCATCCCCCCTTAAATGGATAATCGGGTAACGCATGGATTCGGCATCGATATTACGCTCAAGTAAGTCTTTCAGGCCATGTTCGGAAATAAATTTTTGTCCATTGAAACTGATGGTCAGCCCGGCGTTAAGGAACACATAGTTCCAAATCATGTTTTCAACAAACTCCATGCGGAATTTATAATTCCGGAAAATTGTTTCGTCTGGATAAAAACTCGTCGCAGTACCGTTACGCTGTGTGGTTTCTTTTTGCTCATCATTCACTAATTCGCCTCGTTGGAACTGGGCGATACGGGTTACCCCTTGACGATACGATTGTACGGTAAATTGATCGGATAGCGCATTGACAGCTTTCGTACCCACACCGTTTAGACCAACAGACTTTTGAAACGCCTTACTGTCATATTTCCCACCCGTGTTGATTTTAGAAACTACATCTACGACAGAACCTATAGGGATCCCACGACCGTAATCACGTACGGCTACTTTATTGTCGTGTACAGTGATGTCAATTGTTTTTCCAGCGCCCATCACGAATTCGTCTATGGAGTTGTCGACAATCTCCTTTAACAACACGTAGATCCCATCATCATAAGCAGAGCCGTCTCCGAGTTTCCCGATATACATGCCGGGGCGCAGACGGATGTGCTCTTTCCAATCCAAGGAACGTATACTGTCTTCATTATATGTCGTCATACGGTTTGTTTAAGTTTTCTTTGCTAACAAAAATAGGGAAAAGATTAGACAATTTCGGCAGGCTCTTTGCCTAATCCTATTTAGAACAAGCTATGAAAGGAAAAGTTGTTATAAGTAAATTTTGGACAAATGTTTTTTCGGGAAGAAAAGCAATTGCGATTGTTATTTTTCCTTTTATCTTTTTGTTGGACCGACGTTACGAGCAAGATAAATATTTGCTAAACCATGAAAATATACACATCAAACAGGCAGCGGAAATGTTGGTTATTCCTTTCTATGTATGGTATGGTGTAGAATTTTTGATACGCTACTTGCGATATAAAAAATTTCGGAAGGCTTACCTTAATGTCTCCTTTGAGCGGGAAGCGTACCGAAATGAACAAAATCTACACTACCTAAACAGTCGTAAATTGTGGGCTTTTAGAAAATATATTTAGCTGTACGTTATTTTACTAACCGTAAATAGCTTGCTACTTTATTTTTAAGGTTCCTTCTGTCCACAATAAAATCCAAGAAACCATGTTCCAAAACAAATTCTGATGTTTGGAAGCCTTTTGGTAAATCTTTCTTGATCGTTTCTTTAATTACGCGGGGGCCTGCGAATCCGATCAATGCACCAGGTTCGGCAATATTAATGTCTCCCAACATGGCATAAGAAGCGGTCACACCGCCTGTCGTTGGATCAGTCAGTAAACAAATATATGGTATTTTAGCTTGCGCCAGAAGCGCCAGTTTCGCGGATGTTTTCGCCATTTGCATCAACGAAAAGGCAGCTTCCATCATTCGTGCTCCACCAGACTTGGAAATTAACATGAAAGGAATTTTGTTCGCAATAGCATAATCGATAGAGCGGGCAATTTTTTCGCCGACAACAGATCCCATGGAGCCTCCGATAAAAGTAAAGTCCATGCAGGCAATCACGATATCTTCCCCTTCCATTTTTCCATGCGCACAGCGAATAGCATCTTTTAGTCCAGTTTTTGCTTGGCTGTCCGCTAATCGAACAGGATAAGGTTTGGTGTCGGAAAATTGAAGCGGATCACCCGATGTTAGGTTTTCAAATAGTTCTGTGTAATTGTTGTCATCAAAAAGAATGGAAAAATAAGCAGCAGAACCGATGCGGATGTGATAATCGCAGTATTGGCAAACATATTGATTTTCAATTTGTTCACTATTTAATAGCGGCTTTTTGCAATTTGGGCATTTATTCCACATGCCGTCAGGGGCTTCCTTTTTATTCTCGGTTGCAGTATTAATACCTGCCTTGTTTCTTTTAAACCAACTCATAAGTTCACGATAATTCGGACTACAAACTTAGATAAATTCATCTTTATATGCAATATAACTATATCAGGCAGATAAAATGAATTTATTCTACCTTGGGTGAGCTCACAGGTTCGGTTCTCCTCGACCATCAAGCGCTATTTAATAGAGGAAATAAACGAACCCCCATGAGATGTATGCAAACGCTATAGCGGGAAGAATAAACCGAATGTATGAGCTTATCTATACAATAGGGATTTCACACCAAGATATAATCTGTGTTAATGAAAACTATGGTAAAAAGGGAGAAAGTAATATCGAGTAAAGGAAAATAAAAATAGGCAAGCTACTCCTATCGCACCGCTCAACCTAATACCCTTGCTTTGTTCCCAACCTGGGGGAGTCAAAGGGAGCTGGTCGTAGGAGACTTGCCTGCCACAAAAGTAGCAAAAAAATAGTTCTTTGGAAAATTTTTTGTACTACTTTGTTTAGCGGCTTGATTGTCAGTTGAAAATAATCCTGTTTGGTCGTCAGGGGCTTCCCAACATCTTGTAGACTTTACCCGGTAAAGAGAGTAGTAGGCCGTTCATTTCCATTTCTAAAAGTATCATCGCTAATTTGCTTGTGGGCCATCCGAAGTGGAGAGCAATTTCATCAACTCCGGCTTGCTCCCGTTCAAGTAAAAAATTGCACACCTGTTGTTCATCTTTACCTAGGCTATCTGTTAATAACCGAAGTTGCGATCCCTCTTGCTTAGGTTTGGGACGCTCCCATCCCATCAAATAGACCAAGTCGTCCGCATGACGAATGAGATGCGCCCGGTGTGTTTTAATCAAATAGTTGCAGCCAGCAGAATATTCTTGATCTATCCCTCCCGGATAAGCACATACATCCCTGTTATAACTGTTTGCAATTTCCGCGGTGATGAGTGCTCCGCCTTTTTTCGCTGCCTCTATAACAATGGTCACGTCCGCTAGACCGGCGATAATGCGGTTTCTTGCTGGAAAGTTGTTCCGGTCAGGGATAGTTTCTGAGGGGTATTCGGTCAGTAAACCCCCATTTTCGAGCATACGAGAGGCAACATCCCGATGCGCGGACGGATACATCCTATCTAGTCCATGACCTAAAACGCCGATAGTAGGAATCCGGTGCCGAAGAGCTAAGCGATGCGCCTGTACATCGATACCATAAGCAAGCCCACTTACAATCTGTATATCGTACTCCTGTAAGCTTGAGATTAGCTCTTCACAAAGACGTTTTCCGTATGACGTTGCGTTTCTGGTCCCCACGATACTGACACAGCGCTGTGGGCTTATATCCGCAGCTCCCTTATAATAAAGTAGTACTGGAGCATCTTCGCATTGCTTTAAACGGTGTGGGTAATTGCTGTCTTCGATCCAAAGTGTTTGGATGCGGTGCTTTTCGACAAAGGCTGTTTCTCGTTCTGCATCATCCAGATATTTTTTGGAAAGGATCGATTCTACCAGCGTATTCCCAATACGCGGAATAGATAATAACTATTGTTTACTGGCGTCGAAAATATTATTAACGGAGCCAAAATGAGCGAGTAAAGTACGTGCCGTCTTGGAGCCAACACCTTTTATCTTTGTAAGTGCAATTTGTTTGAGCATGTTTATAAGTTGGAAACTTAAAGATAAGAACTTTATATAAAAATCCTAACTTTGACTGAAATTAAAAACCCTAATGAATCCTCGTGGAGCAATAGAAACAACTCCGGAAGATTCTTGCTGATAACTTAAAACATATAAAATTCAGAAAAAAGCCATGGAATTACAAGGTGCCCAAGAGCCATTTGATATTGAGATCGGAAACATAGTCTATTCCGTTTTTCCAGAAGAGAAAGACGTTTTTCTTGTTTTTAAGGATGGTCAGGAATACGTTAAGATCATAAAAGATACTGATACCGCCTGGCTAAAATTGAATCCGGAGACAGAATTACCCATGTTTGGAATGGATGAGGAAGTACATTTTATAGGGCAAAAGATAGATGAAGAATTACGTCGATAATCGTAGAAAGCGATCACATCGGCACATACACCAGGTATTTTGTGTCAAAGAAATCTTCTCTAAAATAAGAGGATAATGGATGCAATTCCGCTTTGAGGCGTGATTCTTTAATTTCCTGGCGAAGATCGCCCCCCTTCAGATAGAGGATTCCGTTGGGAATACCGTTTCGATCCTGTTTCTCAAATTTGTTTCGGACCCAAGACGTAAATTCGGCCAAACGCGTTACCGCGCGTGATACCACAAAATCATATTTGTAATCCAATTGTTCTGCACGGATATGGTCAGCTTCTACATTTTCTAAACCAAGTGCCTTGGCCACTTCTCGCACTACCTTGATTTTCTTTCCGATAGAATCAACCAAGTGGAATTGGACCTCTGGAAAGAGAATCGCCAACGGTATACCTGGGAATCCGCCCCCTGTCCCCACGTCCAAGATTCGTGTGCCAGGTGTAAATGCTGTAATAAACTTGGCGATACCGAGTGCGTGTAATACATGACGCAAATAGAGACTATCAATGTCTTTTCTAGAAATCACATTAATCTGATTATTCCAGAAGGGATATACCTCCGCTAGTTGCGCAAATTGTTGTCTTTGTTTTTCCGTTAACGTTGGAAAATATTTATAGATGATATCAACAGTTGGATCCATATTATTCATCACCATGATGTTTGTTTTTTGCGGCGGTTAAACAGGCCATTGAAGCAAATGTAAAAATAATACAAAATATCCAGTAACGGAAACCAAATAAGCAGGTCGCGGACAACCAGTTTTGTATAAATACGATTGAAAACCAAGAACTGACTGAGCAAACGAACACTATACATACTCAATGGAATGTACCATAAGTTAGGATATAGCACGAAGCACGCCGCCAGCATAAAATAAAACAATAACGCCGATATCAATTGTATCGCGAGCATGCGCTTGTGGCTTCCTTTGTATAGGGTAGACGCGCCCGAATGACGTGCTTTTTGTTTATAGTAGCTTCTCCAGGTTTCTTTTGGAACGGAGTGGACATGGGCATCCGGATGTATGGCGATGTTTACGTTTGTGCGCGTTGCATTGTGATTGACAAACAAATCATCATCGCCAGATTTGATATGCATGTGCTTGTTAAAACCTTTGCCCTTGTAAAAAAGAGACTTGGTATATGCTAAATTACGGCCGACTCCCATGTAGGCATTCCGTTTTAACGCGTAAGACAAATAGCTCATTGCGGTATGCGTTGTTTCAAAGCGAATCAATTTATTTAGTAGTCCTCTTTGTTTGAAATAAGGGGAATAGCCCAAGACAATTTCTTTTTGGGACGAGAAAGCTCCTGCCGTTTCCGCAAGCCAGAAAGGACTCGCTGGCTGGCAGTCGGCATCCGTGAAAACAAGATGCTCATGCTTGGCGGCCTTGACGCCCATAGTGAGCGCAAACTTTTTGCTGTGTTTGAGACGGATATGCTCTTTGATTTCCACCACCTTTAACCGGTCCGGATATTGAGTAGAAAACTCTTTGAGTATCCATTTGCTCTCATCGTCCGAACAATCATCGACCAACACCACTTCAAATAAAGGATATTCCTGTTCCAATATATGGGGGAGGAACGCTTTCAGATTCTCTTCTTCATTATGTGCACAGATGACAACGCTAATCGGGGGAAGGTGAGCGGATTCTCGGAACGATTTCACGGGATAGAACGCTAATTTTCCGTAGACAAAGTAGATGTAGTAAAGCTGGATAAGCAACAAAATACCCAGCACGCCTATGGGTGTATACGAAATATAAGCTAAGAGTTGTTCTAAAAGTGTCATACCGTGCAGCAAAGATACGTTGTCCACCAAGATAAATGGCGAAAAAGTTAAGTTTTATTAAGATTTTGGTACGCACTCGTTTCCTCTCAATTTTTATCCTATTTTTGCATTGATTTTATTCAAACGGATAAGAGGGATATTACGTATATGAAATTTACGCTTCAGGCAAAGGATACAGCATCTAAGGCGCGTGCCGGCGTCTTGGAAACTGCACACGGAGAGATTCAGACACCTATTTTCATGCCTGTTGGTACAGCCGGGACTGTTAAGGCTGTACACCAGCACGAATTGGTGCAGGATATCCAGGCGCAGATTATTTTGGGCAATACATACCACTTATACTTACGTCCTGGTTTGGATGTTTTGCATAAAGCCGGCGGGTTACATAAGTTTAATCATTGGAATGGGCCTATTTTGACAGATTCCGGCGGTTATCAAGTATATTCCTTGACAGAGGTACGCAAGATCCGAGAAGAAGGCGTTACCTTCCGTTCCCATATTGATGGTTCGAAGCATCTCTTTACACCGGAAAATGTGATGGATACGCAACGTATAATCGGCGCAGACATTATCATGGCTTTTGATGAATGTACCCCGTATCCCTGTGAATACAGCTATGCCCGAAAATCGTTGGACATGACCCATCGCTGGTTAAAGCGCTGTGTAGACCGATTTGACAGCACCGAACCGTTATATGGTTATGAACAAACACTTTTTCCCATCGTTCAAGGGTCGGTATATAAGGATTTACGGGAGAAATCGGCGGAGGTGATAGCATCTTTCAATCGGGATGGTAACGCTATTGGCGGGCTTTCCGTCGGCGAACCTGCAGAGGAAATGTACGCTATGACGGAAGTTGTAACCAATATCCTGCCGCAAGATAGACCCCGCTACCTCATGGGGGTCGGTACACCGATTAATATTCTCGAAAATATTGCGTTGGGTATCGATATGTTCGACTGCGTTATGCCTACAAGGAATGCGCGTAACGGTATGTTGTTCACGCAGCATGGTATTATCAATATTAAGAATGAAAAATGGAAGGCCGACTTTTCGCCTATTGAAGCAGAAAGCGATTTGTTGGTCGATCAGATACATACAAAAGCTTATCTTCGTCATTTAATCAGATCACAAGAGATTTTAGGTGCACAGATCGCATCACTGCATAACCTTCATTTTTATCTATGGTTGGTAAAACAAGCTAGAGAGAAAATTGTCGAAGGGACGTTCTATATCTGGAAAGAGAAGATGGTAAAAGTTTTAGGCCAAAGGTTATAAGAAGATGAACATCATTGACCGTTATATCATTAAAAAATACCTGAGCACATTCTTGTTCACGGTGGGTATTTTTGTTGTGGTGATTGTTGTTTTTGATGTTTCTGAAAAACTGGATGACTTCCTTAAGTATAAAGCACCTATGTCGAAGGTATTTCTGGAATACTACGCATTGGGTAGCATCCCTTTTTTCTTGAATATGTTGACGCCGCTGATCAATTTCATCGCCGTGATTTTCTTTACCTCCAAGATGGCCGACCAAACGGAAGTAGTCCCTATTTTGAGTGGCGGGATGAGTTTCAACCGTTTTCTGCGACCTTATATGATTGCGGCGAGTATCATCTTTTTATTTACACTGGTCTCCAATATCTGGATTATTCCCTATACCAATAAGATCAAAGTAAATTTCGAGAATGTCTATGTAAAACCACATAAGATCAGTACTTCAACGATGTCTACACACATGCAGATTGACTCCAATACCTATGTGTACATCGATAATTTTGATACGAAACGTAATATAGGTTATAATTTTTCTCTGGAAAAATTTGATGGTGACCAGCTGATCGAGAAGCTAATGGCGCAAAGTATTACCTGGGATTCCGTTGCCACGAAATGGAAAATAAAAGACTATACCGTTCGGATGATTGATGGTTTGACCGAAACCATGGAAAAGGGAGTGGATAGGGACACGACATTAGATATGTTGCCTAGAGACTTCGAAACCTACGACAATGTCTTTACCGCCATGGATACCAAAGAACTGAACCAGCGTATAGCAAAAGAAGAAACCCGTGGAACAGGTATGATGACTGATTTGCTACTGGAAAAATATAAACGCTATATCGGTCCATTTTCTGCCTACATTCTGACTTTAATGGGGGTGTCACTATCGTCTAAAAAAGTTCGGGGCGGTATTGGTTTGAGTCTTGGAATCGGTATCGCATTGAGTTTTACTTTTCTCGTCTTGGTCCAGTTTTCGACCATGTTCTCTTTAAAAGGAGGACTGCCGCCCTTAATTGCGATCCTGATTCCCAATATCTTGTTCTTGATTCTGGCACTCTGGCTAAAATATAAAGCACCGAAATAGTGAACAATAAAAATGTCCTTATCCTGCATTTCACGGTGTTGATTTGGGGATTTACAGGGGTGTTAGGCGGTTTGTTGTCGATATCGGCGGTCCATCTGGTCTGGTATCGTGTTTTGATCGCTGCACTTTCTCTTTTTATTTATTTTATCTTTATGGGTAAATCGATACACGTCTCTAAAGAAAAGCTAATCCAGTTTTTTCTTGTAGGGGGGATTGTTGGTGTACATTGGGTACTGTTTTTCCATTCCATTAAGATTTCAACCGTGTCCGTTACATTGGTGACCTTGTCCTCGCTGACACTGTTTACCTCTATTTTGGAACCCATTATCAATAAAACCAAAATATCGAAAGCCGATGTCGCCATAGGCCTGATTATTATCTTCGGGATCTACCTCATCTTTAAATTTGAGTTTCAATATGTCTGGGGAATAATATTTGGCCTTGCAGCAGCTTTCTGTGCTAGTGTTTTTTCTATCTTTAATGCGCGGATGGTGAAAAAAACCAGTCCCACAGTCATTACGTTTTACGAAATGTTAGGGGCGTTTTTCGCGGTATCCCTGATCATGGTGTTTATGGGTGATTTCAATGCGGAAATGTGGCTGCAAGATGCAGATTGGGCATATATTTTGTTATTGGGCGTTGTCTGTACCGCAATAGCTTACGTATTGGGCGTAGCGGTGATGAAAGAATTGAGCGCTTTTACGGTTGCGTTGACGACGAATATGGAGCCTATATACGGTATTCTTTTGGCGATGCTCATTTTTGGGAAACAGGAAACAATGAGTTTGGGTTTTTATATCGGAGCAGTTATTATTTTGGGAGCGGTATTCTTGTATCCTTACGTAAAAGTAAAAATAGAAAACAGAGAGAAAAGGTTAATTAACCGGAAGTTGCACTAAAAAGGGGCTGTAACACGTATTTATGATACAGCCCCGTTTCTTTGTGTTATAACACCTAAGCGTATGAAACTGCTTGATCTTTACATTCCAGTTCCGAGTACCCCATCAGGAACTCATCTACTTTTCGAGCGCATTCACGACCTTCGGAGATCGCCCAAACAACAAGAGATTGACCTCTGCGCATATCACCTGCTACAAATACCTTGTCAGCAGACGCTTTAAATTCGCCTTCCCGAGCTTCCACATTACCGCGTCCGTCAAGCTTTACACCGAGCTGTTGTAATAGACCTTCGTGTTGTGGATGCAAGAAGCCCATCGCTAATGTGACCAATTCACAAGGAATCTCCCGCTCGGAACCTTCTATTTCCTTAAATTTGGTGGGTCTGCCCAGCGCATCAGTTTCCCATTCTAAATCAACAATCAACGCCGCACGCAGATGTCCTTTGTCGTCTCCCAAGAATGCTTTCGTGCTTACGCCCCAATTACGTTGACAACCTTCTTCGTGCGATGTGGTTGTTTTGAGCAACATCGGGTAGGTCGGCCACGGCATTGCAGCTGTGCGCTCCTGCGGTGGTTGTGGCATCAATTCAAATTGTGTAACACTTTTTGCTCCGTGACGATTGGATGTTCCCACACAGTCGGAACCGGTATCTCCACCACCGATAACCAATACGTTTTTATCAGTTGCTAAAATTTCTTCCACCTCAACAGGGGAGTTGCCTACCCGTTTGTTTTGCTGTTTCAAAAATTCCATCGCGTAGTGAACACCTTTCAGTTCACGTCCCGGAATCGGCAAGTTACGTGGAATCGTTGATCCTCCAGCCAATACCACTGCATCGTAATCCTGTAATTCGCTGGCAGGAACATTTACACCTACCTCCGCATTTGTTTTAAATACGACACCCGATTGTTCCATCACTTCCACCCGACGGTCGATCACGGATTTATCCAGTTTGAAATCCGGAATGCCGTAACGAAGCAACCCACCCACTTTATCATCACGTTCGTATACCACGATATCGTGTCCCGCTTTGTTTAATTGTGCAGCCGCAGCCAACCCAGCAGGGCCGGAGCCGACTACTGCCACACGCTTGCCGGTCTTGATATAGTTTTTATTTGGCTGTACGTAGTTTTTCTTATAAGCAATTTCAATAATATGTTTTTCGATTTCTTCGATAGCTACCGGTGGTTTGTTGATACCTAGCACACACGCGGCTTCGCAGGGTGCGGGGCAAATTCTTCCCGTAAATTCCGGAAAGTTATTGGTGGACACCAAGATGTTATACGCTTCCTCCCAGCGGGCATCGTAAACGGCATCGTTAAATTCGGGGATTACATTTCCCAATGGACATCCCGAGTGGCAAAAAGGAATGCCGCAATTCATACAGCGCGCCGCTTGATGATTCAGCTGATCGTCTGTATAGCTGTGTACAAATTCCTGATAATTTTGTTTTCTGCTTTCTACAGACTCTTTCTGCGGAAGCACTCTTTCAAATTCTAAAAATCCTGTTGGTTTTCCCATGACTACTTTTCCTCCGCTAATTAAGCTTCCACTAATTTTTTACGTAACACATTTTTGTATTCACGTGGGAATACTTTGATAAATTTACCTTTTTCGTTCGCCCAGTTTTGCAAGATGAAGTTGGCGCGCTCGCTGTTCGTGAGGTGTACATGGCGCTTCAATAAAGCGATAATCTCGTTTTCATCTTCCGTGTCTAGCGGATCAAGGTCTACCATTTCCTGATTGCAATTGTCGCGGAAGTTGCCCGCTATATCGTAAATCCAAGCGATACCACCACTCATCCCCGCAGCAAAGTTACGCCCTGTTTCGCCTAGGATCAGTGCACGTCCTCCGGTCATGTATTCACAACCGTGGTCGCCTATACCCTCTACAACGGCAGTAGCTCCCGAGTTTCTTACTCCAAAACGTTCGCCTGCCATGCCATTAATAAAGAGGTGGCCCGACGTCGCGCCATATAAGGCAACATTCCCAATGATAATGTTCTCATGGGCTACTAACGGGCTATCATCTGTTGGATAAATAGCCAATTGTGCACCCGAAAGCCCTTTGCCTACATAGTCATTGGCTTCACCTTCCAATTCGAACGAAAGCCCTTTAACAGCAAACGCGCCGAACGACTGACCTGCCGAACCCTCAAACTTGAAGTTAATCGTGTTGTCCGGCAAGCCATCTGCACCATGTATTTTGGAAACTTCATTTGATAAAAGTGTACCAATGGTACGGTCTGTATTTTTCACTTTGAATGTGCCAAAGACCGGTGTTTTTGTATCGATAGCCGATTTCGCTTGATTCAACAATCCCCAATCTAAAATCATACTCATACCGTGATCCTGCTCTTGGGTGTTGTATAAACTCTCCGATGGAGCATTGCGTGCAACGTGTAATATCTGGGAGAAGTCTATCTTTTCCGCTTTCCAGTGATCGATGTTTTCCCGTTTCTTCAGGAACTGTGCACGACCAACCATTTCGTTTATGGTGCGGAAACCTAGCTGAGCCATCGTTTCCCGTATTTCCTCTGCGAGGAAGCGGAATAAGTTGACGATGTCTTCTGGTTTTCCAGAGAATAGCTTCCGTAATTCGGGATCTTGTGTAGCGACGCCTACAGGGCATGTGTTCAGATGGCATTTACGCATCATGATACAACCGCCTGCAATCAGTGCGGCGGTGGCAACGCCCCACTCTTCGGCACCTAATAAAGTCGCAATAACGATATCGCGTCCAGTTTTCATCTGTCCGTCGGCCTGCAAGACCACACGACTACGCAATTTGTTCTGTACGAGGGTTTGGTGTGCCTCGGCTAACCCTAACTCCCATGGTAAGCCCGCATGCTTAACGGAACTTAACGGTGAGGCGCCTGTACCCCCATCGAATCCGGCGATTAGAATGACATCAGCATGTGCTTTTGCTACGCCGGCGGCTATGGTACCTACCCCAGCTTTTGAAACCAGTTTTACATTGATTCTCGCTTGGCGATTGGCATTTTTTAAATCGAAAATCAATTGAGCAAGATCTTCGATAGAGTAAATATCGTGATGTGGCGGTGGAGAAATCAATCCGACACCTGGTGTTGCGTGGCGTAAACGAGCAATAAAATCATCCACCTTATGTCCGGGTAACTGGCCACCCTCGCCTGGTTTTGCCCCTTGGGCCATCTTGATCTGAATCTCGTCTGCCTCTGTTAGGTAATGCGAGGTTACGCCAAATCGGGCCGAAGCCACCTGTTTGATAGCAGAACGCATGGAGTCGCCATTAGGCAATCTTTTAAAACGAACAGCATCCTCACCACCCTCTCCTGTATTGCTTTTTGCGCCGATACGGTTCATCGCAATAGCGAGTGTACTATGTGCTTCCGTAGAAATAGAACCCATAGACATCGCGCCCGTGGCGAAACGTTTCATGATATTTTCGGCAGGCTCGACCTCTTCTAGTGGAACCGATGTTCTATGTTTCGCAAAATCAAGTAATCCCCGCAACGTATACATCCGTTCTTTTTGGTTGTTAATTATGGCTGCGTATTGTTTGTACGATTCGAAATCAGCCGTACGACAAGCTTTTTGTAGAAGGTGTACCGTTTCGGGGCTCCACAAATGGCGCTCACCACGTCGCTTCCATTGATAAATACCACCTTCCGGTAGGAGTTTCTGTTCTACACGCGCCCGACCAAAAGCTCGCCAATGTTTGGATAGCGCTTCTGTTGCGATATCGTCTAATGTCAATCCACCGATTCGGGAAACTGACCCGCAGAAATACGTGTCTACGACCGATTTGTCAATACCGAGCACCTCAAAAATCTGGGCGCCATGATAAGACTGTAGGGTCGATATACCCATTTTGGAGAATATCTTTAATAACCCAGCACAGATCGCTTTTACGTAATTTTTACGTAAATCCTCCCACGCAAGTTCCGTCTCGATCTGCCCCAGTTCTTTCATTGTACGAATCGACGCCAATGCCATATATGGGTTGACAGCTGTGGCTCCAAAAGCTAACAAACAGGCAAAATGATGGACTTCCCAAACATCACCTGCCTCTATCACTAACCCTACTGCACCCCTGTTTCCTGTTTTTATCAAATGATGGTGCACAGCAGATATGGCCAAGATAGACGGAATTGCACAATGTTGTGAATCGATGGCGCGATCAGAAAGAATGATGACCTCAAAACCGTCACGAACTGCATCATCAGCATATCGGCATAGCCTTTCCAACCCTGCTTGCAGTGAACCAGATTTGCCATCAGCTTTGAAGTACGTTTGTAACGTTTTTGCTTGGAATATCCCTGTATCAATGGATCGAAGTTTCTCGAGTTCACTCGAGGTCAGAATAGGATGTTCTAATTTAACACTATGGCAGAATTTTTTGTCTTCTACTAAAATATTGCCCGCATTGCCAATGAATGTTGCTAAGCTCATCACCAAACGTTCCCGAATCGGATCGATAGGTGGGTTGGTGACTTGGGCGAAGAACTGTTTGAAATAGCTGGATAGATGCTGTGGTTGGTCAGAAAGAATAGCCAATGGAACATCCGTACCCATCGAACCAATCGGCTCATATCCTGTTAACGCCATTGGTGTAATAATGCTTTCTAAATCTTCTCGTGAGTAGCCAAAAGCTTGTTGATATTTGAAAACAGATTCTTTTTTAAGATAAGTATAGGTAACCCGAGGCGCCTCCAATTCCGCCATCCGGATTTTGTAGTTATCCAACCATTCGCCGTATGGCTGCTGACGGATAAGCTCGCCTTTGACTTCATCGTCGGAGCGAATACACCCTTTTTCCATATCCACGACAAAAATTTTACCCGGTTGCTGACGACCTTTCTTAATGATGAGGTTTTCAGGTACCGGTAATGCACCTGCTTCTGAAGCCACGACCACACGATCGTCCGATGTAACAGCAAAACGTAACGGTCTCAAACCATTGCGGTCTAATGTCGCACCAATGGTATTACCGTCGGTAAAGCATAAGGCAGCCGGGCCATCCCATGGTTCCATTAACGTCGCGTGGTATTCATAGAATGCTTGTTTGAGCGGATCCATTTGTGTATTACCATCCCAAGCCTCCGGCACGAGCATCAGCATAACATGTGGCAAGCTTCTTCCACTATGTAAAAGTAGTTCTACCACATTATCTAAGCAGGCCGAATCCGATTGTCCGCGATCCACTACTGGAAGGAGGATCTGCATCTCTTCTTCAGTAAAATAAGGTGAAGAAAGTGCTCGCGCTCCAGCATAGAACCAATTTAGGTTTCCAGTCAAGGTATTAATCTCACCATTGTGCGCGATATTACGGAACGGTTGTGCCAAAGACCAAGAAGGGAACGTATTGGTGGAAAAACGAGAATGCACCAGTCCGAATGCTGATACGACACGCGGGTCTTTCAGATCTTCGAAATACGAGCCGACTTGATAGGTCGTTAATTGTCCTTTATATATGATGGTTTTGCAAGACAACGAAGCAATGTATAAAGGCAATGGATATGCCTGATGTTCCTTGATTTTTTGGATGATTAGACGTCTCAAGACGAAAAGCTTCCGTTCGAAGTCTGCTGTCGTGGATACGCCATCAGGACGGGAAACAAAAAACTGAATAATCTCGGGTTCTGCGCCTAGTGCAGTGGGCCCGATGCCTTCTCGATTGACGGGAACGTCGCGAAAGCCTAAAAACTTCATACCGCGCTCTTCTGTTGCTTCGATGACCGTATCGCGACAAATTTGGTTTAACTCCTCCTCTTTTGGAAGAAAGACCATGCCTGTGCCATAATAACCTGGCTCTTCTAATTGGATACCGAGGTTTATACATTCTTCCCACAAAAATTCGTGAGGTACCTGAATCATAATCCCAGCTCCATCTCCACTTTCCGGGTCACAGCCACATGCTCCTCGGTGTTCCATGTTCTCCAACATCGTCAAAGCATCCTGTACTTGCTGATGCGACTTCTTACCTTTGATGTGCGCGACGAAACCAACGCCACACGCATCGTGCTCAAAGTCAGGGCTATACAGTCCTTGTTCCGGTAATCTTTCGTTTATCATTTCTCTCCTAAAATATTAGGTTACAAATATATGAAGGAAAAATTGTTTTTATTGAATTTTTTTTAATAAAAATGATTTAGTGTTGTGTTATTTGTAATTTAATGTGTTTTTATTATGGAATTTGTATTTGTTATTTAGATTCTATCTAACCAAATCAAATGCCATAGCGAACCGTAATAATTCGGCGAAAGAATGGCATTCTATTTTCTGTATGAGGTTTTTACGATGTGTGGATACGGTATGGGGAGATAAAAAAAGTTGTTCGGCAATGTCTTTGGTAGACCGTCCGTTTGCGAGTAAGGAGATAATTTCTTTCTCCCGATTAGTCAGCAGGGCGAATTTTCGGTAATGCGTACGAATATAATTATCTTGATCCAGCGTTTTATTTACGCGGGCAACCAAATTATCCAAGCCCATCACAGGAGAAGAGAGCAATACCAATTTCTCGACAAACCCTGAATCCGTTTTTATCTTCAGTAATTTGCAAACGGTATAAAACCAAGTGTAGTTCGTGTGACTATAGAGTCTAACCCGCTGGAAGAAATTGTATTGCTTGTCAAAATCGCCTGCTGCTAGATAATTTCCGATGCCCTCAAAACTGGCCACTTTCTCTTCTGTTACGAAGTATTGGTCGTAGTATGTATCGCCGAGCTCATTTATCTCTTCAACGCAAGTACCTAAACGTTCACAACCCCATTTGTTCATATAGCTGCAGCCAATAGGCTGAAGTCCTTTCAATTCTTGAAGCATCAGGGCTGCTGGTACGACATCTCCGATATCAGGGATGCTGAAATCCCCCTGTTTAATGCCTTTCGCAATACCGAATAGCTGGGTATCAAATGTTTCCATAAATGAGACAATAATGGCAATTGTAAGTCAGTCAGTTGAAATTAAATAGTATTTATGGTTTTTCCAAATTTTGGAGTGCTAAAATACCTAACCTTAGGTATTTATGTGGCTTAGAAGAGTATATATCTTTGATAAAGTTGTGAACAAAATAAATTAGAGATGAGCAAAGAGTGTATCAATCCATACACTGTTAGCAACAGTGACTTTACGCATCATATTGATGTAATTTGTCCGCGTTGCGAGAAGAAAGCGATCGTCATCGGGACAAGTCTTTATGTACCTATGGTTGAGCATGAAGAAAAAGTACGCTTCGCCTGTGTGCGTTGTGGTTACGCCATCAAATATGCAAATACGCCGAAGATGATCGTCTATGTGAACAGCCGCGGTAAGCCGAAATATAGCCGGATGGTCTACCAGAATGCACCTGTCGATCCTTTCTTTGGTTTTTCGGTATGGTACAAAATTGAAACTAACCACGGGTTGCTTTGGGCTTATAATCTAGCGCATATGTCGGTTATTGAGGCTTATATTGCAAATCCCCTACGGGAGCGAAATGGGATAGAAAACAAAAATAGTAGTCTCGCAAGTCGCCTGCCAAAATGGGTGAGTGCTGCCAAAAATCGTTCGTATTTGCTGCGGTTGATTGCACGCGTGAAATCGAAATATTAGACCAAAAACCTCATATAAGCAACCCATCAATAAAATTAAGCTAATGATTGGTAACTTCAGAGCGCCCAGCTTTTGTTGATAAACCAAAATTCGGTGGGAATGATAGCACAAACCGGACAAAATCATTTTTTTGTATCGAAAATGGCCGATCTGTGCTATGCTATTGACCGATCAAAATATATTTGTTATGCGGTGAAGCTACTCTTTATCCGCAAGCTTGTTATACAAAGCCAGATATTCTTCTTTGGTTGGTGGGTACCCCGGAGGCCAATCACCATACACGTCGAAATAAGCGACTACAGCTTCAGGTGGCAACTCTCTTGCGATGTTAGTGAATACTTCATTGATCTCGGGATCACTTGTTATACCCCATTGGTAGTGTATTTTGTCTTTGTAGTTAGGAATTTGATTCGCTGGATCCTCATTCAGGCAATGGTCGACAGCCTCCAAAAGATCGAGATCCATATAGACTAAGGAATATTCTGTTTTTTGAAAGGCCTTTATCAAGATTTTCATAAGAGGGAGCCATTTAATCTTATGGAGCAATATCCTTTTATGGCTATCGATATTCGGGAATTGCATATAAGATCGTCCCTCAAATATTCCTAAATCACGTGCAACGATCGCAGCAGCATTGCTAGCCACATCCGGATGAACTTCTAGCCATTCGTCGGAATCTCTAGATTGAAAATAAAGGCAACGGGATATATAAAAGAGTGTTTCCGCAAGGAGAGAAGCCAGTTCCAGTTCAGGGCTGTACGATTGTTTTTTATAACTAGTTTTAATAGGGGCGATCGTGTTGAGCACCTCCCAGATTTCTTCGTCCGTTGGATTCTCTGATAGAACACCCGTTTTTCGGATACGGGAGTCTGTTCCGTACTGCAAGTCAAAGTTATGATCTACAACCCTGTAATAGAGTTGTTCAAAGAAATGTTCTCTCGCATTGAGATGGAATAACGCGTGATATGCACTTTTTTTCCCAACCTTCAGGGGTTAACTCTTGAATTAATTCGGGTAAGATTTTAAAGAGATCGGTGAATACATTGATCATTACTTTTCTCGGGAAAAGTTTGTGGTTTTTGAGCAAATTTGTCATAATGGTTTTAATTTGATGTTTTTCAAATATATGAAAAAAATATTAAACTAATACAATATAAAATATCCTATAACCAGCCCTTGTCTACGGCAAGGGAAATCAACTCGACAATGTTCTTGCATTTCGTCTTTTGAATGATATTTTTACGATGAGTAGCTACAGTTTGGGGACTGATACAGAGCATATCGGCGATTTCGCTGGTGGTTTTTCCTTGAGAAATTAGTCGTACTACCTCTATCTCTCTCGCACTTAGGGTGATATCCTTGTTGCTGCCTTGAGGAGCGATCGACGACGGTAGAACCTTTTTCCGTGCATGAGCAATGGAGAGATTGATAGTGAGCAACAGTTGTTCTTTGTGAAACGGTTTGAGAAGATAGGCATAAGGCATAACGAGCTCTGCTTTCTGTAGAGTCTGGAGATCAGAATAGGCGGTGAGAAACACGACTGGTATTCGTGCAGGGACAAATTGTTGTGCAAAGGTAATCCCATCAATAGCGTGACGTAGGTTGATATCGCTGAGTACTAAATCGAACAATCGATGTTCCAATAGCTTCACAGCTTCCTCGGGGTTCGTCGCTATTTGGGCAGCAAAGCCATTTGTTTCCAAATGAAGTTTGATGCTTCTGGCAATGATAATCTCGTCTTCTAATATCAATATATTGGCTTCCATGATTTTCGCTATTTGAGGGGAAGTTTGATGATAAACATCGTTCCAGCATTGATCACTAAATCGATTGTTCCTTTGAGTTCCACGATGAGTAAATGGATGAGGTTCATCCCTTGATGGCCCGCGTCCCAAATCTTGTCTTTGTTAAATCCGACGCCATTATCTTGGTACCGCAAGATCATCTTATCGCCACTTATATCCAGGTGAATATAAATTGTTTTATTCACCTGTTGATCCTGAAATGCATGCTTTACGGAGTTTGTGATCATCTCATTGATGATAAGTCCGATATAGGTTAACCTATTTGATGGTAGTATGACCTGTTCCATCTCGGAGTGAAAGGCAATCTCCTGTCCCGAAAAAACAATCAGATCTTGCGCAAGGTTATCGATAAAGGAGTTGATATATGCGCCTTGTTCCGAGTCGCGGATATTCAGAAGATCATGTATTTTAGAAACGGTAAAAATACGTGACTGCAAAGTGTGCAATTTATCCTGAATACGTTGGTCGCTGATTTCAAAACTTTGTATGTCGATAAGGCTGGTGATCAGCTGTAGATTATTCTTGACACGATGATTGAGTTCCTGCATCAAGAACGAGATACTTTCTTTTTGTTGCTGTGTCAACTCCAACGACTGGTGTAGCGCCCTATTGGTCTTCGACAGTTCTTCGGTACGCTCTTGGACCATGCGGAGCAGGCGGTGGTTCGTTTGTCGTTGCTGATAGGTTTTGTAGGAAAATCCGCCGGCGATGAGTATTAATACAAACAAAACCAATCCGATCCGGAAAACGGTGGTAGCATACCAGGGAGAACGGATAATAACCGTAATTTCATCGATATCACCCCATAACAACTCGTTGTTGCTTCCTCGTACTTTAAAGGTATAGGTTCCGGGAGAAAGGTTAGTATATGTGGTAGATCGGTCAGATGTCACGGGACGCCACCCTTTATCGAATCCTTCCAACGTAAATTGATACCTGTTTTTTTTGCTCCATAGATAATTTAAGTTCACATAGTCAAAAGTGATAACGTTCTGATCGTGCGAAAACACCAAGGTGTCTGTGTAAAGAATATTCTCTGCTATAGGTCTTCCGAACAGGAGCACATTTTCGATATGCGTTTTTCCTGTATGTGTATTGATAGGGATACTATCCGGGTGAAAAATGTTAAACCCATTCATTCCGCCGAAATAGAGATACCCTAAACTGTCTTGATATGCCGCTTTACCATTGAACTCGTTGTTTTGTAGACCATCATCCTCTGTGTAATTTTTAAATGTTTCGGTATGCTGATCCAATACGGAGATACCGTAATTGGTCGATACCCAGATATTGTTTTTGTCATCCACCTGTACACCGTAGATGAAATCGTTTGGAAGCCCCGTCTGTTTTGTATAGTGGGTTATTTTTCCTGTTTCGGGATGAAGTTTATTTAATCCTTTTGCTGTACCGACCCAGAAATGCTGTCGGTCCTCTGCGATCGCAAACACGCGTTCGTTGGATAAAGAGTCGTAATGAATAACTTTTTTGTTTCTTTTAATTTGATAGAGACCGTTCTCACTCCCGATCCATATATTCCCTTTGCAGTCTACATAACTGGTTCTAGAACCTAGAATGGGCTTGTCCCAAAGACCCACCCGATTCGCTTTTAGATTATGTATGTTGAGCGCATAAATCCCGCTGGCCAACGTGTGGACCCATATCGTATCTGAAGAGAGGGGGGTTATCTGGATGATGTCACGATCCACCATGGGTAAGGGGATGCGATCGAATTTGTCGGTCTGTGTGTTGTAGCGCAAAAGACCTTGGTCATAACCACCTGCCCAAAGTGTGCCTTGGGCATCCTCAGCGAGTGTGTACCCTACATAATCTGTCCGGTAGAGTTTGTAATCGACCGATTTTAACGGATGTTTTACAAATCCAAATTCGGTTGCCATCCATAAAGTGTTTGCCGATCGCAAAAAATTGAATACGCTTATAAAATCCTTCTTGGGAGCATTTCTTGCTTGGATACGCTGCGGTTTGAATTTGGTTTGATAAGGGTGATAATAAAATAGACCTCGTGTTTCCGTCCCCAACCATTTTCCCCCCTGTGTATCTTGCTCATAGGCTAAAACAACGGCTTCCAACTCTTTCCCTCGATGATCTACGAATGTTAATCTTTGCCATTTCCAGTCTTCTGTTACGAGAAAATTTGCACTGGAACCGCTCATCAATAGACAGGTATCGTCCCAAGGATAAATACCGCGGATAACCTGCTCACTTTCTTGCTGCAGTTCTTTTGTATCCCGTGCCCATGTATATAGTCCGTGATCTGTTCCGATGAGGATATCGCCGCTCGGTTGTTTATACAGAACGTTTATCTGTCTCCTCTGTAAAGTCTTTAAATAATCGGTGGCATACAAGGATTTTGATCGAAGGTCTAGTAGATACAAGCCGCTGGCATTTGTGCCTATTAAGTAGTGGCGTTCGTCAAGCGATGCGATACAGGTGACGAAGTCATGTTCGAGTAGTTGTGGAATCGGTAAGGCTTCATAGGTTAATGTATGCCGGTTAAAAAGTAAACAATGACCGGCCGTGCCAATTATCAATTGATTGCCAGACGCGGCATGTAATGCTAGACTCTGTTTGAGGGAAGGTGTGTTTTCAAAATCAAGTTGGTCGGAAAAATGAATAAACCTGCTTTCTGCCAAGAGGTAGGCACAGAGTGCATTCGTATGGGTGGTCATCCAGAGCGTATCGTTTTCGTAATACATCGCCCGGATAAGATCATTCGGAAAATTATTGATTTCTTCCTCGGCAAGCCAGACTTTCATTTGGTAAGCGTTGAAACGGTTCAAGCCATTTTGCGTGCCGATCCACAAATAGCCATTTTTATCAAATTGCAGTGATGTGGCGCCCAACTGGGAGAGCCCTTCCTCCTGTGCGATTTGAAGGACAGCAAGTGTGTCACCCCGCATCGTTTGTGCGTTGCCCGACAACCATGCTGTGACCACCATAAGATACAGGAGGAATAGTTTTCTCATTTCTTTTGCGAAAGGTTAATAATTCTTTCGGATGCTATCCAAAGTTAGGGAAACCATTTTTTGTTACCAATACCCGTTGGTGGGTATTTTTTTGTTTGCAAATTCAGACAGGTTTTTCTAAGTTTATCCAAAACCAAGTGTTTATTATGGAGCAAGAATTAGAAGAAAAATACAAAATCGGAGCGCCGGAGGCATGGGCAACCCCATTATCGGAAGAAGAATTGCTCTCCAACATGGTGGAAAGTAACTTTTCCCAACAACAATATGATGAAGGAAAGGATTATTGTTATTTCCTACGTAAAATTCAATATACCGACGATACACAGAATGCAGAATACAATTGTATGGCTTATAGTGCTCAACAGCCTGGAACACTTGAGTTTGCGTCGGTAAATGAGTTTGTCCTTTATCCATCCGAACACATGGTTTTCCATCGCATTGCCGTACTCCGCGATGGTGTGTTGATCGATAAATTGCCAGATACGACGTTTAAAGTGTTGGATAACGAAGGGGAAAGTTTGGATGGCGTCATCAATAGCTCGAAGAAAATCAATATCAACATTAAGGATGTACGTCTTTATGATATCATTTTGGTGGAAGATACGCGTGTGCTGACCTTCTCTGGTAAAGATTTTTTGCGTAAAGAATTGATAAAGTATGTCTGGTCCAGCCCAGATGTCTATTGGGCTTATGGAAGTTACACATTTGATTTTATTAACAAACGGTCAAAATCAGTGGCTTATAAAAAGCAGTTTTTTAGGGATGAGCGAGCGAACCTATTGCCTATAGAAGAAGGTGTGATCGCACCCGGCGAAACCTTTTCGCTGCGGTATGCAGATTATCTGAATCCGGTCGATGTCAATCGGGAGCTTTTTCCGTTTATTGATTTTAGCACGCAATATACATACGAAGAATTGCTCGGTTTGGTGATTCCTTATTATGAAGCCGCATTGACCGCTAAACCTCTTCCAGAGTATGCCCCCGACCTGATTGCCAAATTGGATGCACTGGGCGACGATATCGAAGCGAAGATCCAGTTGGCGATTGAGTTTGTTCAGAATCATGTCCGTTATATTTATAACGAAGAAGAAATGCATGGGCATAAACCACAAGACCCGTGGGTGACGTATGAATTTAAGCAGGGGGATTGTAAAGCGAAAACCGTTCTACTCAAATGTGTACTTGATTATTTAGGTGTCGATTCGTCGGTTGCATTGGTGAATTACAATGCAGACTATTATTTGAAATACTATTTACCGTCATTGTTCAACTTTAACCATGTCATCGTAAAAGTGCATCATAATGGGAACGATTATTTTGTGGATGCTACCTACCGCGACGAAAATGGTACGCTGGAGAACCGTACGTTTATCAGCTTTCTAAATTATATGGAAATCAAGCCAAATGGTACTTTGCAGCAGCGCGAGCCGTATAAGAGCCCGGATTTTTCTATTTTTGATGAGATTACGCTGGACGTAAAGGACGAGATCGGTATAATTACTATAAAAACGACTTATCGCTATGGTCGTGCAAACGGTATGCGCCGCTACGTGAAGACGACCAATAAGAAAGCCGTGATAGATAATACCAACAATTTTGTTTTCAGTTGTATGGATTTTGTCGAGAGTGAAAATGGAAATGACAAACGTGAGTTGTTTAAAGACGCTTCACTGACGGTCTTAAGTGACGATAAAGTAAATAATATCTTTGTGACGCTGTACACGGCTACCATTAATAAACCTTATTACGTAGGAAATAATGGCCGAAAGTACTTGAAATTCTATGACGGCAACATCTTGAAAAATCACTTAAAGGACTACGTGCTGAAAGATGTGAGTTTCTGGCATTCATATGATCGTGAGCGCTATTCAATAACGATCCGTTCGGATAAGCCGATCGATACAGAAGATCACTATACCAATCGGCAAATGGATGTGCACTATGTGCTGTTTAAGTATAGCTTGAAGAAAAAGATCGATATGTATGGTGCTAGGGCAGAGATTGAATATAGTCCACTGTCTAATGTGGAGGTGCCTATAGAAGATATTGCCGACTTGCGCGACAAGTACGCCGCCATAGGTAAGGAAAGCGCTTTCGGATTAGGCGTGGCAATGGCGAAGCCCGGTTTTTTTGATTCGGTTAGAGCATTGTTTCGCAGTAAGTAGGACGGCTGCTATAGGTAATAAACCGACCTGCTTTTACGCAGCGGATCGGTTTATTTATGGTGTGCAATTATCTTCCAAAATCATCTTCTACCCGAACGATATCCGTTTCGTCAGATGGATTGTCGGCATCGGTGTGCTGCCATATCTCTGCGACCACGCCGTAAGTTTTCAAACCAATCAATCGGTGACGTTCACCTTGAGAGAGACGGATAATATCGCCCTCCTTTAGTTTTTTTAGTTCGTTTTGCTCATCCGTAGCACTGGTAATAATGCCTACCTCGCCTTGTGTGACACGCCATATTTCCGCACGGCGGTGGTGATATTGCCAGGATAATCTTTTTTCGGGAGCAACCACCAAGACTTTAGGGCTTAATTTACCGGCTATTTTAAGATTTTGTATATCCATTCCGTCAAAATAGGTATTGGCAAATTGCTGTGCTTGTTCTTCCGCGATAACAAAGAAACCTCCCCAAGGGCGAGTTTGGTCGATGTGGTCAATAATGAAGCCCTGTACCTTTAGTTGCTCTGCTATTTGACTAAATAATTCGCTTTTATTAACGTATTCTTCTGACATGTCTTTTCTTGTTTGTTAGTAATTGGTGAAGTTAGCTGTTTTCTGGAAATTAAACAATACATGTTTTTAACCTCCTGAACTTTTCTTACATTTGATAGTCGGCAACATGCTTAACAATCCAAAAAAGAAAATCAATGACACAGTTAAAATTTGATAAACAAAACGACGCATTTTTGCAGGCAGTTTCTTTTGTGAATCAAACCAACCAGCATTTGTTCCTAACGGGTAAAGCAGGTACCGGTAAAACCACCTTTTTAAAATACATTCGGGAAAATTCCCATAAAAAAATGGCCATTACAGCCCCTACAGGAGTAGCAGCAATGAATGCAGGAGGAACCACCCTGCATGCGCTCTTTTGGTTGCCGTTTGGAACATTTATCGAAGATTACCCTTTGCAGTGGAACGAACAAGATAGCCATATATATAATAAGAGCCGTTTATTTTCGACCATCAAGCTTACCAAGCAGCGACGCGCCATTTTACAGGAACTGGAATTATTGGTTATTGACGAGGTTTCGATGGTTCGGGCCGATACATTGGATGCTATCGATGTTATTCTAAAATCGGTACGCCGCGATATGCGGCCGTTTGGCGGAGTGCAGATGCTCTTTATCGGCGACTTGTACCAGTTACCGCCTGTTGTCCGCGATCACGAATGGCAGGTGTTGCGTGATCATTATCGCAGTCCGTTCTTTTTTGATGCGAAAGTATTGCGGGAGCACCCACCGGTTATCTTGGAGCTGAGCAAGATTTACCGGCAGAATGACGACGAATTTATCGATCTGTTGAACAATATTCGAAATAACGAATGTTCGGCAGGCGACCTGGAGAAACTGAACGCGCATTATCAGTCCGCGTTTTCCCCGGATGAAGATGAACAATACATTACTCTTACCTCACATAATAAATTAGCGGATGCCATCAATCAGGAACAGCTGGCAACGCTAAAAGGAACCATGCATAATGTACGGGCGGTCGTAAAAGACGAGTTTCAGCAAGGCGCTTTTCCGGCAGATGAAATGTTGCCCTTAAAAATAGGTGCGCAGGTCATGTTTATTAAAAACGATAGTGGAGAAGATCGGAAATTTTTTAACGGAAAGATCGGAACGGTTAAGGAGCTGAATTTGGATCGCCATCAGGTGCTGGTGGGTTTTAATGACGGTTCCGACGATGTGGTGGTCCGGCGGGAGACTTGGGAGAATATTCGGTATAAGTATAACAAAGGCGAAGATAAAATCGAGGAAGAGGTGATGGGGACATTCTCCCAATTCCCCTTGCGGTTAGCATGGGCTATTACCATTCATAAGAGCCAAGGGCTTACCTTTGATAAGGCGGTCATCGATGCAGGTACTTCCTTCGCTGCAGGGCAGGTGTATGTCGCGTTGAGTAGACTAACGGGATTGGAGGGGTTAGTATTAAAATCCAAAATTCCGATGCATTCCATCCGAACGGATGCGCAGGTGGTAGACTTTATGCAGCGTATGATGCCCAATGCGGAGATGGTAAAAGTGCTGGAAACCTGTCAGCGCAACTATCTGGGGCAAATCGTGCTGCAAAGTTTCCGATGGGGTACCTTGGTCGAGAGTGTAGACGAACTAAAGGAATCGCTCGAAAAACGGAATATTGACAGCAAAGAGGTGGCATTGGAGTATTTGGGGAATCTTTCCATCATATTAAAAGAGCAGGAAAAAGTAGCGAATAAGTTCGTTACCCTATTATATACGATGTTGCGTGATAAGGAAGCTTTGGATTATGGCAAAATCTGCGAACGGACAAAAGCTGCGGTAGCTTGGTTCTTGCCCCGGCTCGACGAAGAGATACTGCTCACCATACAGGAACATATCGAAGCTTGGAAAATCAAGAAGCGAACCAAAAAATATGTACAGGAGCTGCGCTCGATATTGTTGGACTTCCGTCGGAAAAAGGAGCAGTTGGCACATTGTCTCACGATTGCCGACATCCTGACGCAAGAAGGCGATCTTTCCCGGCAGGTGCAGACGCTCAGCCAGCCGGAAAAAACAAAGGATGCCGAAATCAAGGAAATAGAAGACGAAGGTGTGGAAAAGGATACCAAATCGATTTCGTTAGATTTGTTTTTGGATGGATTCAGCGTGGACGATATCGCGCAGAAGCGGGGTATGGTCGTGGGCACGATATATGGGCATCTCATCCATTTTGTAGGAAATGAGGTGGAAGCGGAAGACCTCATCGATCGAGCTAAACTAGACGTGCTATTGGATGTATTGCGTAGGCACGAAGGTAAATCGTCTTCGGAGATCAAGATGATACTCGGTGAAGATTATTCGTATCCGGATATCAAGCTGGGGCAAAAGGTGTTGGAAGTGGAGAAAGTGATGAGTGATGAATGATAAGGTTATAAAGTTAACTCGCTAACGTTATAACAAGCTACACAAACAATGAAAACAAATACAAATCGCAAAAGAATGGCTGCGTGGATCGGTGTGCCATTTCAGATGCTAGCGACTATCTTTGCGGGCTATTGGCTGGGAAGCTGGCTGGACGAAAAGTATGCGGTAGAAAAAAGTTGGTGGACGATAGGGCTGACGTTGTTTGCTGTGCTAATTTCGTTATATCAGCTAGTTGTGCAGGTTCAGCGTATGGGGAAGAATAAAAGTAACAACTAAATTTATAACATATTGAAAATGTTAAAAGTCAGCGGGCAATTTGCTTGGAAGCTATTATTGGGAAGCGTATTCGTTTTCGGAGGTGCTTATTTTATACAGGAGTCGGTAGACTTCCGTTTTATAGATAGCAGCTTTGTGTCGCTCTGCATATGGCTATATATTATTACAGTATTGGCTTATGCAATATCGCGTTTGGGAATAGATAGTAATCCGGAACTTGGCGTCTATGCTATCCTAGGTGGTGTTATGATAAAAATGTTGGTATCTCTCGGTATTTTTATCGTTTTTCTGTACGGGTTTAAACCCGAAAATAAGTTGCTGTTAGGGCTGAATTTTTTTTGTATATATTTATTAATGTCATGCTTTGAAGTTATTGTTTTGTTGCGTAACTTGCGGCGCAAAATAAAATAGCTAAAAATATTGTATAGATGGAAATAAGCCACTTTTTAACTTCAGCCAAAATCAGAACTTTCATGATTTTGGGCGTTTTTCTAGCTTCTTTCTCTTCGTTTGCCTCCTCTTTAACTACGACATCTGCACCGGAACAACATGCCGAAACAGCGGGTGAACACGCACACGAGAAGAAAGGTTTTGACATTACAGCGTTTATTTTCCATCACATCGGCGATTCGCACGAATTTACCTTTTTCGGTGGTGATCCAGAGGGTAAAACAAAGTGGGTCGGTATTTATTTGCCGGTTATATTATATACAGAAAATGGGCTGGTAGCTTTTTGTTCCAGCGAATTTGCGAGGAACGACGACGGTACCAAAATCGTCGAGAAAAAAGGGCAAGCTTTCGTTAAATACCACGGTAAAATCTATTACGCGGCAGACCAAGCGAATGAGCATAGTTCATATATTGTGTATGACGAAGAACACCATGCTACTAACAAGCGTCCGTTAGATTTTTCCATCACGAAAAACGTATTCAGTATTTTTCTAGGATTCATCGTATTGATCCTTGTGTTCTTTGCGGTAGCAAGGGGGTATAAGAAAAATGCCGGAAAAGCACCTAAGGGTATACAGTCCTTTATGGAGCCCATCATTCTCTTTGTGCGTGATGAGATTGCGATTCCAAACCTAGGCCACCGATATGAGCGCTTTATGCCTTATTTATTGACGGTGTTCTTTTTTATATGGTTTATGAATATGTTGGGCTTGGTGCCTTTCTTCCCGGGGTCGGCCAACGTAACGGGGAATATTGCCGTGACGATGGTGTTGGCGGTTATCACGCTATTGATTATCTTGTTTAATGGGAATAAATATTACTGGGGGCATATTTTTAATCCGCCGGTACCTTGGTGGTTGAAGCCGCTGATGATCCCTGTCGAGATTATCGGTGTGTTTACCAAACCGTTCGCATTGATGATCCGTTTGTTTGCGAACATTACTGCAGGTCACATCTTAGTCTTGTCTTTGTTGTGTTTGCCGTTTATTTTTAACGCAAGCGCAGTCGCGGGCGGCTCGGTTATATTTACTATCTTTATCAGCTTGATTGAATTGTTAGTGGCTTTTATACAAGCGTTTATCTTTACAATTCTTTCGGCACTGTTCATCGGTATGGCCATCGAAGAACACCACGAACATTAATAATAACAGATTAAGGGATAATTTTTTAACTAATATATTTTAAAACTATGACAGGTACATTAGCCGCAATTGGAGCAGGTTTAGCTGCTATCGGAGCTGGATTGGGAATTGGTAAAATCGGTGGTTCTGCAATGGAATCTATCGCTCGCCAACCTGAAGCTGCTTCAAAAATCCAAACTGCCATGTTGATCGCTGCAGCCTTTATTGAGGCGGTTGCGCTTTTCGCAGTAGTTGTTTCTTTGATCGCTTAATAATAGCCTCAAAAAACACAAAGGGTCAAAAGAACCCGGCTTGGGATTGCCAATCGGGTTCTTTTATTCATACACAATAGTTAAAAAGAAAAACTTTAAACGTTATACATAGCATAATAATATGGATTTATTAATTCCCGAAATTGGTCTGATTTTTTGGCACACCATTAGTTTCTTAATCCTGTTATTTTTATTGGGTAAATTTGCTTGGAAGCCGGTGCTGAAAGCAATTAAAGAAAGAGAAGAAAATATCCAAAATGCGCTGGACTCTGCAGAAAAGGCAAAATTGGAAATGGCTCGTCTGACTAATGAAAATGAGCAGTTATTAAAGGAAGCACGCGTGGAGCGGGATAATATCTTGAAAGAAGCAAAAGAGCTTAAAGATAAGATTGTTTCGGATGCTAAAACAGAAGCACAAGAATCCGGTAAAAAGATTTTGGATCAGGCGAAAAGAGAGATCGAAGAGCAGAAAAACAAAGCATTAGCAGAAGTTAAAAATCAAGTCTCTTCCTTATCTTTGGATATTGCCCGTAAAGTTTTAACAAAAGAATTCGAAGATCAGGCTAAACAGGACGCTTTCGTAGGCGACTTGTTGAAAGATGTAAAATTAAACTAACGGGTTGTTCAGGTTTTAAATTAAAAATATGTCAATTTTTACAGTTGCATCCAGATACGCTAAATCTTTATTGGATCTAGCACAGGAACAAGGACAGTTAGATGCCGTGAAAGGGGATATCGACGGTGTGATTTCGGTTTTGAAGTCTAACTCCGAGCTGTTGGCTGTTCTTAAAAATCCGATTATCAGCGGTGATAAGAAGCGGAATATCCTGTCCTCCATTTTTGAGGGGAAAACCAATCCCATCATTCTTTCTTTCTTCTATATATTGGTGAACAAAGGACGAGCAACCATCTTATTGGATATTGCGCAAGAGTTTGTCCGGGAATATAACGAAGCAAAAGGCATTGTGAAGGCGTCCGTGACGTCTGCGACAGCGCTTTCAGAGGCAAATCTTGCAGAGCTTCAAAAGATCATTACGGAAGAAATCAAAGCGGCTGTTGTACTGAAAAATATCGTCGATCCATCCTTAATCGGTGGTTTCGTGGTGCGTGTAGGTGATAGACAGATTGATGCAAGTATTGCTGGTAGATTGAATAAATTAGAAAAGCATTTTGCAACACAAGGCGTATAGTCCTTGGTATTGAATTGGAAATAGAATCAAAAACCCCTTATAATAATAACAATGATAGAGGTAAGACCAGATGAAGTTTCGGCAATCCTTAGAGAGCAATTGTCGGGCTTTAAATCAGAAGCCGAACTAGAGGAAGTGGGTACCGTACTTACCATTGGTGACGGTATTGCTCGTATATACGGCTTAACTAAAGTTCAGTCCGGTGAGTTGGTTGAATTTGATAATGGATTAGAAGGTATCGTATTAAACTTGGAAGAAGACAACGTGGGTGTCGTTCTTTTGGGTTCTTCCGATGAAATTAAAGAAGGAGATACCGCGAAGCGTACCAATCGTATTGCATCTATTCAGGTAGGTGAAGGTATGTTAGGGCGTGTGGTAAATACGTTGGGTCAGCCGATTGATGGTAAAGGACCTATTGCAGGAGAGACGTACGAAATGCCGATCGAGCGTAAAGCGCCGGGTGTTATCTACCGTCAGCCTGTAACGGAGCCATTGCAAACAGGTATCAAAGCGATCGACGCTATGATTCCAGTTGGTCGTGGACAGCGAGAATTGGTTATCGGCGACCGCCAAACGGGTAAAACCGCGGTGTGTATTGATACCATTTTAAATCAAAAAGAGTTTTACGATGCAGGCCAGCCTGTATTCTGTATATATGTTGCTGTTGGACAGAAAAATTCAACCGTGGCAAATATTGTACGTGTACTGGAAGAGAACGGAGCGATGGCTTATACGGTTGTTGTGGCGGCTTCTGCTGCTGATCCGGCTCCGATGCAATTCTACGCGCCAATGGCGGGTGCAGCTATCGGAGAATTTTTCCGTGATACCGGTCGTCCGGCATTGATCGTTTACGATGATTTATCTAAACAAGCGGTAGCTTATCGCGAAGTTTCCTTGTTGTTGCGCCGTCCACCGGGCCGTGAGGCTTATCCGGGTGACGTATTCTATCTACACTCCCGTCTATTGGAAAGAGCAGCGAAAATCAACACGTCAGATGAAATCGCCCGTAACATGAACGATTTACCGGAGTCTATCAAGCACTTGGTAAAAGGTGGTGGTTCATTGACAGCACTTCCGATCATTGAAACCCAAGCGGGTGACGTATCGGCCTATATCCCGACAAACGTAATTTCGATTACCGATGGGCAGATTTTCTTGGAATCTAACTTATTCAACGCAGGTATCCGTCCGGCGATTAACGTTGGTATCTCGGTATCACGTGTGGGGGGTAACGCACAGATTAAGCCAATGAAGAAAGTATCCGGTACGTTGAAACTAGACCAAGCGCAGTTCCGTGAACTGGAGGCGTTTGCTAAATTCGGTTCGGATTTGGACGCGGCTACGAAAGCGGTGTTGGATAAAGGTATCCGTAACGTGGAAATCTTGAAACAAGGACAGTATTCACCGGTTTCTGTAGAGAAACAAGTAGCGATTATCTATGCTGGTACAAAGGGACTACTTCGTTCGGTTCCTGTAGATAAAGTTCGTCAGTTTGAGGAAGAATATTTGACACAATTAGAGCAACGTCATCCAGAAGTTTTAGCAGGTTTTAAAGCCGGTAAATTTACAGATGAGTTAACAGATGTATTGGAAAAAGTAGCTAGCGAATTAGCAGCAAAATATTAGTAAACACGCACAATACGTACTACTAAAGAGAAATGGCAAATTTAAAAGAAGTAAGAAGCAGGATTAGTTCGGTAACATCAACGCAACAGATTACCAAAGCCATGAAAATGGTGGCTGCGGCGAAATTGAAGCGTGCTACAAACGCTATCGTACAGTTACGCCCTTATGCCAATAAATTAAGGGATATTCTGGCGCAAGTTTCTGCTTCTGTCGAAGGGAATGATTCGCCCTATACACAAGATCGTCTTCCTAGAAGGGTATTAATTATCGTATTGACATCTAACAGAGGTTTGGCTGGTGCATTTAATGCTAATGCCATTAAGACGGCGAATAATTTGATTTTCGATAAATATGCAGAACAACACGCCAAGGGTAACGTAAGCGTTATTGCTATCGGTAAACGCGGACATGATTTCTTTCAGAAGCGCGGTTTTAACGTTATAGGAAACTATAATGAACTGTACAGTGATCTTAATTTCTTAAACGTATCCCAGGTGACGGATTATGCGATGAGCGAATTCAGAGCTGGGAACATCGATAGGGTGGAGGTTGTGTATAATGAGTTTCGCAATGCAGCGGTTCAAATATTGACAACAGAACAGCTGTTGCCGTTGGTGCCTCAAGATAAGCCGGAAACAGCAGTAACAGCAGAAACGGACTATATTATAGAACCCTCTAAAGAAAGAATTATTGAAGAGCTTATTCCTAAAGCTATCAAAACGCAGCTATATAAGGCGGTTTTAGACTCTAATGCTTCCGAGCATGGAGCACGTATGACAGCGATGGACAAAGCAACTGAAAATGCAGGCGAACTCTTAAAACAATTAAAATTGTCTTACAATCAAGCAAGACAAGCAGCGATTACGACAGAGTTGACAGAAATTGTCTCCGGCGCCGCCGCTTTATCAAATGGATAAGGTATAAAATACAATCATTAAAAAAGGGAATCTTTGCAGGTTCCCTTTTTTGGTATTAGCTTATATGCCATCTATTTTATGTAACTTTGTGACCTCATAAATAAGAACAGATCGGAATGCGGGCAAAGAAATCCCCATTGATGTATAAAATATAATATGGCAAATATA
Source organism: Sphingobacterium arenae (assembly GCF_014692505.1). GTDB lineage: Bacteria > Bacteroidota > Bacteroidia > Sphingobacteriales > Sphingobacteriaceae > Sphingobacterium > Sphingobacterium arenae. Next base: position 84,377 of record NZ_JACNYK010000005.1, read on the forward strand.
GTGGCAATTGTTGGTCGCCCGAATGTAGGGAAATCGACGTTATTTAACCGTTTAACAGAGAGCAGAAAAGCGATCGTTGACGATTTTAGTGGTGTGACGCGTGATCGCCATTATGAAATGGCGGAATGGATAGGAAAGAGATTCACGGTTATTGATACAGGTGGCTTTGTGCATGGCTCAGACGATATTTTTGAAGAGGCTATTCGCGAGCAAGTCCACATTGCTATAGAGGAAGCGTCTGTTATTCTATTTATGGTAGATGTGACTACCGGTATTACGGATTTGGATGATGAAATCGCCGATTTACTTCGTCGTACGTCGAAGCCCGTTTACGTCGTTGCAAACAAAGTCGATCATGCTAGACGAACGCACGACTCCGCTGAATTTTATGCTTTTGGACTGGGTGAAGTGTATAATGTGTCGTCTATCACGGGTTCGGGCACAGGCGAATTACTGGACGACGTGGTCTCTCATTTTCCAGAAGAGAAAGAGGAAGAGGAGATATCTCTGCCGAAGATCACTATTGTCGGACGACCCAATGTAGGAAAATCCTCTTTGACAAATGCGCTGCTTGGGAAGGATAGAAATATCGTGACAGATATTGCTGGCACCACTCGTGATTCTATCCGTATCCATTATAATCAATTTGGTAATGAGTTTTTATTGATCGACACGGCGGGGCTCCGCCGGAAAAACAAGGTAAACGAAGATATCGAATTCTACTCTGTTATGCGTACGATCAAAGCATTGGAGGATTCGGATGTCGTCATTTTGATGTTGGATGCCAATGACGGGATTGAATCACAAGATATCAATATCTTCCATTTGGCAGAAAAGAATAAGAAAGGAGTTTTGATTGTCGTTAACAAATGGGATACTATTGAAAAGGATCATAAGACAACCAAAGAATTCGAAACGCGTATTCGGGAGAAGATAGCGCCATTCACGGATGTTCCGATTATTTTTACTTCGGTCACAGAAAAACAGCGTATTTACAAAGTGGTAGAAAAAGCTATGGAGGTGTATGCTAATAAAATGAAAAAGATACCGACATCTAAACTGAATGACACCATGTTGGAGATTATTCAAAACTATCCTCCGCCGGCTATCAAAGGAAAATATATAAAGGTCAAGTATATTACACAACTGACTGGGCGCTCTCCTATGTTTGCTTTTTTCTGTAACCTCCCGCAATATATCAAAGATCCGTATAAGCGTTTTATTGAGAATAAATTGCGCGATCATTTTAATTTTACCGGAGTACCTATTCAAATATTTTTTAGACAAAAGTAAGCTGATTATAGATGGAAAAACAACTTGTTCTTTATAATACCCTTACCCGAAAAAAAGAAAAGTTTGCCCCCCTTAATCCACCGTTTGTAGGCATGTATGTATGCGGGCCAACGGTATATAGTGATGTGCATTTGGGAAATTGCCGGACGTTTGTGTCTTTCGACATGATCTTCCGGTATCTACTGCACTTGGGCTATAAGGTAAGATATGTTCGAAATATCACGGATGCGGGACATCTGGAGGGCGATAGGGACGAAGGAGATGATAAATTTTCTAAAAAGGCAAAGCTAGAACAATTGGAGCCGATGGAGATTGTGCAGAAATATACGCTCGGTTTTCATGAAGTTTTACGACTTTTCAATACATTGCCACCCAGTATCGAACCTACGGCAACAGGGCATATCCTTGAACAAATTGAAATGATACAACGTATCATCGACAATGGTTATGCCTACGAGGTTAATGGTACCGTGTATTTTGATGTGGAGAAATATATAAAAGAACATGATTATACGATTTTAACGAATCGTAAATTGGAAGATCTTTTGAATAATACCCGGGAACTGGGCGGACAGGACGAAAAGCGTGGACGATTGGACTTTGCTCTTTGGATAAAGGCAAAGCCGGAACATATAATGCGCTGGCCAGCTCCGTGGAGTGTGGGGTTCCCGGGTTGGCATATCGAATGTTCGGCTATGAGTAGTAAGTACCTCGGGGCACAATTTGATATACATGGAGGAGGAATGGATCTCGCCGCGACACATCATACCAACGAGATTGCTCAATCGGAGGCTTGTCATCATGTGCAACCTGCAAAGTACTGGATGCATACAAATATGCTAACCGTGAACGGTGCACGGATGTCGAAATCGGCTGGAAATGGCTTTTTACCGCATGAATTGTTTACCGGTAATCATCCGTTGTTAGAAAAAGGATATGCGCCCATGTCCGTGCGGTTTTTCATGATGCAAGCCCATTACCGTAGTACCTTGGACTTTTCAAATGATGCATTAGAAGCAGCAGATAAAGGGTATAAACGGTTGATGAATGCCATTACGTTGTTGGACAAAATTAAGCCTTCTAATAAAAATACCTATGATTTTGATTTAACCGATCTGAAAAAGCGTTGTTATAAAGCAATGGATGACGATTTTAATACGCCGGTGCTTATCGCGGAATTGTTTGAAGCTGTTCGTTTTATCAACGCAGCGTACGATGGGAAAGCGACGGCGGACCAGACAATGCTAGACGAACTCAAATCGTTTGTGAAAATTTTCGTAGTGGACATACTAGGGTTAAAAAATGACAATTTAGGTGCGGATACGGATGATGCGGAGGCCTTAATACAACTTATTATCAAACTGCGTAATGAGGCGAAGAAAAATAAAGATTTTACGACATCAGATCGTATTCGTGAAGATCTGCAGTCTATTGGTGTTCAATTAAAAGATAGTAAAGATGGGACGCTTTGGAATAAGATTTGATTGTATAGGACGAAAATAATAATTGGATGAAATTAATAAAGGTCTATTCGTTACTAGCCGTCGCCATATATAGCGGTGTATTTTCTGATGTATATGCACAGTTGCCCGATAAAGTGGGTAGTTTGATCAACGCAGATCGGACAGCATCTAATGTGGCAAAAAGAGAAAACCCGCATGAAGCGTTGATATCGATTGTAGATAAAGAATCTACACTATATGTTCCGTCGCCAGTAAATGCATTAAATTATCTAAATAACCGACCAAACATACCGGACGTTATGTCGTGGAATCCTAATTTTGCTTTGGTGTCTAAAAGCCTAGATTGGGGCGTTACATCGGGGCCGATGGAGTTTCAAAAGGTCGGAGCTATCAAACGATACGGACAATATCTTACCGTGTGGCGTCGGGACAGGAAAGGAAACTGGAAAGTACATATAAGGGCTGAAGTGGAAAATTTTGGAAAGGGGCCAAAATCGGATTTGGTGTTTTACGAACCCGATGATTCTTGGTATTTAAAACACCGATCGAAAGTCCGTCTGCAACAGCGCGAAGAGGTCGTAACGCAAAGTGACGAACTCTTTTCTACCATTCTGAAAGCAAACAATGAGGCTGCATTCAACGAATTTCTTGCCGATGATGTACGCTATTATTATCCTTGGGAAGCAGAAATAGAGGGGAAGAAAGATGTGTTGGCTTTTTTGAAGAAAAAAAGAATAGAGATTACTACGGACCCGTCAGGCGTAGGTCGCGCTTATAGTGGAGAATATGCATATACATCTGGGACAGCAACCGTGCGATCCAAAGAAAAAGTGATTAAATTCAACTATATCCGCATTTGGCAGTTGAAAGATGATTATCAATGGCGGGTGATTATCGAGATGATGTTTGAGAGATAAAAAAGAGGCCCCTGAGCCTCTTTTTTTATTTTTTTGCTAAAATTTCTTTGGTTTCATCAACCCATGGTTTCAATACATCGCATGCTAGGAAATCTTCATTGATGTCAATAAACGTATTTTCCTTGCGTTGTTCGAACCACTCACTAAGTTCTCTATTTACCTTATCTTGACTAGCCGCTTCTTGTATTTTCGCGAAATCTTGCTCTAAGTTTGCTTTGTGCGGCGCTATGCGAGATTTGAGATAAACAAACTTATAGACCTGTTCTCCGGTTTGATCGGTGGAGAGGAAGGATTTAGAATATTGCCCAATCTCTAATGGGTCTATCGCCGTAAATGTTTCCTTGTCTAATCTATTGATGGGAATCAAGGGCGAATTATCCTCCGGATTTGTAATCATTCCGCCGGCATATTTCGTTTCATTGGCATCGGAATGTAACGATGCAGCTGTATGGAAAGCCAATTTTCCTTCCGATACTTTCTCGTAGATACTGTCTATTTTTGCTTTTGTACGCTGTAAACTAGCAGAAGTAGCTTTCTTTTTTATCAGCACGTGGCGTACGTTGACTTCTTCTCCTCGTCGTTGTAAGACTTGTAAAAAGTGGAAACCAAACTGTGTCTCGAATACAGGTGAAACTTCTCCCTCTTTGAGCTTAAAAGCCATCGCGGAAAATTCTTTTACGTAATGCTCCCGCGTGGCAAAGCCAAGCTCTCCACCATAGGGGGCCGAGCCGTCTTCAGAATAAAGACGAGCTACCGTGCCAAAGTCAGAACCATTTAATACTTGTTGTCTATAACCCTCGGCTTTCGTTCTAAATTGTTCTTTTTCTTCTTTCGTTAATTCCGGTTTGATAACAACCTCGCCAATCTCTACTTCCGTATCAAAATAGGGGAGGCTATCTTGGTCTAAACTTTCAAAATATTGTTTTACTTCGGCTGGTGTAATATTAATGGTGGAAACGATACTATGACGCATCCTATCTGCTTTCAGTTGTTCTGCTACATTGGAACGCATTTCTTCTTTATATTGCAGGAGAGAACGGTTTAAAAACTCTTCCAAGCGCTCCTTTCCGCCGGCTTGTCTGACCATCATTTGCATCCGTCTGTTCAGATTATCGTCTACCTCCGACTCGGATACTTCTATGGAGTCGATCGCCGCCTGTTGTGATAATAATTTTTGGGTGAGAAGTTGCTGTAAGACGAAGCACTTCATGTCTTCATTTGGTTTTTCCCCTTGCGCTAAGTATTGTGCATATTGCATTTCCACATCGGATTGCAAGATAATACTGGAACCCACGGTGGCGACTACCCGGTCTACCAGTCTCCCTTGACTATACGCGAATTGCAAACAGATGATAGACATGATCATCATTCCCAATAAAGTTATATATTTCTTCATCATAAATATTGCCTCGATACCCTACAAAATTACCATAAATAACGGGATTTTCGACGGTACTTTGCGTTTAAAACTGTTAAAAATGTTAAAAAGTCCGCTTCGATTTTCCCTTATCGAATTCAAAAATATGTAGTTTCGTAGCAGTTATCCATAAATACAGCAATATGAGAGTTTCAATGTTAGTTGTTTTAAGTTGTTTGATTCAATATACGATGGCACAGGAAATCCCTTTGTTTATCGGTACGTACACGCATACCGGGAGCCAAGGAATCTATTTATATATGTTTGACAAGCAAAGCGGAGATGCGACGATGTATTCTTCGACCGTGAGCGAGAACCCTTCTTTTTTGGCAAGATCTCCGGAGGGAAACACACTATATGCGGTAAACGAAACGGGCGATAGTACCGCTGCATTGTCGTCCTTTACTTTCGACGGTGATGCACTGTCTTTTGTAGATGCCATTCCCACCAATGGTAGTTATCCATGTCATGTTGCTGTTAGTAAACAGCACCCTATTGCCATCGTCTCTAATTATGGCGGTGGATCTTTAACAGTATATCGATTGGAAGAGAATGGGGGGTTAGCGGAGCAGATACAACATATCCAACAGGAAGGATCTGGACCTAACAAGGATAGGCAAGAGGCCTCACATGTACATTCCGCTTTTTTCAGTCCGGATGAAAAGCAAGTATATGTGCAAAACCTCGGCACGGATAAGATTACCATTTATCGGGTAGATAGGCAGCAGGATAGTTATAGCTTGGTGGAAGAAACTCAATTATCAACGCCGCCGGGAGGTGGTCCGCGTCATTTGGTGTTTGACGAACAAGGAAACAATATGTATGTGCTGTTGGAAATGACTGCTGAGATTGCGCACTATAAAAAAGATAACGAAAGTTGGATCTTACAATATACGATTTCTATCAACGACGACGGATTTCAGGGAGATAATGGTGCAGCGGAGATAAAGCGTTCTGCGGAGGGTAAATTTATGTATGCAACGAACCGGGGCGATGCGAATACCATTACGCTATTTGCTGTGGATAAATCGGGTAATCTGGAACGTAAAAAAGTATATCCTACCGAAGGGGAGGGGCCGAGAAACTTCAATCTAACTCCTGATGGACATTTTTTACTTGTAGCCAATCAGAAAACAAATAATATCACGGTTTTCGAGCGTAACCAGGAGACTGGAGAGTTGAAAGATACGGGGAAACAGATTGAGGTGTCCACACCAGTTTGTATCGTTTTTTAACCTCTACTTTGTTTCTTCTTCCGTTTCAGCGATATTAGGCGCGTCACCTTTGTCTCGTTCCTCTTCTTCGCTTTCTAGGGTATGCGTTTCTTCGTCGTACATCCCGGCTAGCTCATCTGCAATGGTGCCTTTCCAAAGTGGTGTGCCCGTGAAATAGGCCGCTCTACCAATCATGTGTGCACCAATCGGGGCGGTAATTATCAAAAAGAAGACAATAGCGATAGCTTTGGTGGTTACCGAAACATCGGGGAACATAATAGCAGCGCAAATAAGTAATAAACCTACACCTAACGTCGACGCCTTTACAGTTACGGATAAACGTAAATAAAAATCAGGCATACGCAGTATACCAATAGATGCGAATAAAATAGAAAGCGCACCCGCTGTACTCAAAAGAGCTAACACGATATCAATCATCTTTTTGTTTTTCTATATAGTAAGCAAAGGCCACTGTGCCAAGGAAAGCAATCAGGGCGAGAATAATCGCGACATCCAAAAATACCTGTTGATCCGATCGGATACTATACACCGTTATAATACCGATACCGATGGTGATAATTAAATCCAGCGCTACCACCCGGTCCACTACTGCAGGCCCCTTGAACAATCGGATAAATACCAACATCACAGAGATGGATAAGATCGGGAGGATAACATAGTCGAAATAGGCTTCTAGTGTAATCATCTTAAAATCGCTAATAGTCTTCTCTCCAAACCGGTTTGTGTCTGTCTGACGAATGTCTCTGGGTCTGTCAAGTACATGACGTGAATATAAATTGTTTTTTTATCGTCACTAATATCCACAATTAATGTGCCTGGTGTTAGTGATATCATGGTGCTCAATAATTGGATCTCAAAATCTGTTTTGGCAGCCATTGTATATTTGACAATCCCAGGTTTGAAAAAATATTTGGGTGTAATCACGTCAAAGGCCACCTGGACATTTGCTTTTATGATTTCATAAAGAAAGTAGAAAGCAAAACTGATGATTTTTGGATCTCTAAAAAAATACCGTTGATCCGTCTCGTTACGATTCATGATCCATAACACGAAGAAGCCGAGCATAAATCCAAACAAAAAATTGGTGTAATAAAGAGAGCCTGTAAGCGCTACCCATATGGCCGCGAGTAGGAGGTTCATTAAAAAATTCTTAATCATATCTTAATCCGTTTTATTTCCCAAAACAGCATCAATGTATGCTGAAGGATCCATTAACTGTGTCGATATTATATCTGTTACATTAACAATTGCTTCTGCGTTTAACCCTATGTAGAGCGTTACTAATGTCATGAGCCCTATAGGTAGTACCATCAGTATTTTTTTATAGGGGGGCATGGGAGCGAAGCGATTTTCGAGGTCTTCGGAAGCCGGCGGGTTTTTCCAAAAAACTTGTGCCCACATGTTGGCAATAACATATAATGTTACGAAGCTACCGATGATCAGGGCGACGACGTAAAAGTATTGATGCTGATTGAAAGCTTCTTGAAAAAGAAAGATTTTTGGCCAAAATCCTGATAACGGTGGTATCCCTACCAACGAGAATAAAACGAGGGCGATGAGGAGTGATATTTTTGGATAGTCGCGATACAAACCACCTAGTTTGTTCATGTCCATTGTGCCGCCCAGCTGACGGATAACGCCGGCCACGAGAAACATATTGGTTTTGACCATAATATCGTGTATTAAATAAAAAACGGCCCCCATGAGGGCGACCTTGCTAAACATCGCAATACCGCCGACCATAAAACCGATATGGCATACAATGAGGTAAGAGAACAAACGCCGTATATTCGTCTTGATGAGGGCACCAAAGGCTCCTGTTAAGATTGTTAGCACAGCGATGACCATTAAAAGTGTGCGTGTAAATTCGTCTGGAACAAAAATTAAACTGAACACCCGGAGCATAGCATAGATTCCAACTTTTGTTAATAAGCCTCCAAAAGTGGCTGCGACCGCAGAAGGAGGTGTGTGATAGGAAGATGGTAACCAATAATATAAAGGAAATACAGCAGACTTGATGCCAAACCCAATAATAAAAAAGCAGGCCGTAATACCGACGAGTGCCGTATTTTGTACCTCTTGGATTCGAATGGATAAGTCGGCCATATTGAGCGAGCCCGTAATGCCGTAGAGAATGCCAATTCCAGTCAAAAAGAACATGGACGCTAAAATATTCATGGCCATATATTTGACAGCGCCCTCCAGCTGCGCTTTTCTTCCACCTAAAGTCATCAATACAAATGACGAAATAATAATGACTTCAAAAAAGACATATAAGTTAAAGATGTCTCCAGTTAGGAACGCACCGTGCAGCCCCATAATAAGAAAGTGGAAAATAGGAAAATAACCATAGAGCATCCTTTGCCTGCTCAGGCCAACAGATGAAAAAATCGACACGGCAAAACAGGCGATAGATGTGAGCAACACCAAAGTGACGCTCAGCAGATCCGCTACAAACACGATCCCAAAAGGAGCGTCCCAGTTGGCTGCATTTATAGTTAGAATACCACTTTCGTGTACGCGTCCAAACAGACGGAAAGCGACCATCAAACCGATCAAACTCCCGCCGACGCTTAAATAACGCTGCGTGAGTGTCTTTCGCCAAAATGCGAGTTGCATAATGGCCGTGAATAACTGCACAAGAATAGGTGCTAAAATATGGTTGTCGATCATATATCTTCTTCTTCTGGGGTATTTAAATCATCCAAATCATCGGAGTCTACTAATGCATATACGCGCTTTAATAACACGATCGCAAAGGATGTTAATCCAAAGCTAATGACGATCGCGGTCAAGATAAGCGCCTGTGGTATCGGATCGGCATAAATATCCTGAAAGACCTTGTAGGCTTCGTCGATCACCGGCGGACTCCCTTTTGTGATTTTTCCGAGTACAAAAATCAAAATATTTGCACCGTTGCCCCATAGTATGATGCCCAGTAGAAGCTTTACCATACTGCGTCGGAGGATAAGATAAACGCCGCCGGCAAATAATAAGCCCAATATTAAAATCAGTAATAATTCCATATCAATCGTTCAGGGCTATAGTAAACAGAATAGTTAAAACGACTCCGATCACAACTAAATAGACGCCAATGTCGAAAAACAATGCGGAGCCTATCATCCCAATTACGGGGATCGGTTCTTCGAGCCATAAGCCTGTCATAGGCGGTAGGCCGAACAGTAACGGGAGCGTAGCACTCACAGTTAAAATTGCTAAACCAATGGGTATCAACGATAGTGGTTTGTATCGAAGTATCTTCATGGTGTTTTCCGTACCATTAGCGAAGCTATGTAGGACAAATGCGATAGAAGCGACTAATCCGCCAACAAAACCACCTCCGGGATAATAATGTCCACGAAGGAGTAAGAAGAATGAAAATAACAGCAATATAGGTAGTAAATACCGGGTGGCTGTTTGTAAAATTGCACTTTTCATATTTTTTGTTTTTTGTGATCACGACACATCATTGGTAACGCATCACTTCTTTTTATTCTTTCTCAGAGGATTTCAACCGTAACTTGATCAAACTATACACACCTAAAGCCGCGATGGCTAAAACCACCGTTTCAAACATCGTGTCGATACCGCGGAAATCAACTAATATTGTGTTGACAACGTTTTTCCCCTTTGCCAATAAGTACACGTTCTCGCCGTAGAAGTCACTGATTTCTGTCTTGTTTGGCTCGTATAGCACACGTAGGGCTATCAGTGAAATGATAATTCCAAATAGTAATGCTACAATAGCGTCGCGTATCAATATCTCGCGGCGTACGAAATTGATAAAAGGAGGAAGTTTATACAATACCAATACAAACAATACGGTGGTTAATGTATCAATGGTGAACTGTGTCATCGCCAAATCGGGAGCACTGTAGAAAACGAAAAGCAAACAAATGCAATACCCGATGACACTTGTCGATACGACAGAAGTAAGACGGGATTTTGTCGTGACGACAATATACAATGCGCCAATTAGGATTGCTACAATACCGACCTCGTACCACGATAGCGGAGTGAGATTTTCATAATCAATTTGAATCGGACCCCCGAGCCAAAGCTTATAAGCGAGCAGCAGTTCCGCGAAGAGAATAATCTTTAGATGATAGGAGCGCAGGTATCCGTTGTGGATGTTGTTCGTATACAGTACAGAAAAACGTTTGATACCTTGACCAAAGCTCATCATAATACGTTCTGGTGAAATTTTGTTAAGGCGCTCAATGGCTTTTAATTTAGCCTCGCTTGGTTTATTGAACAGGTATACGACCGTGCCGATTGCTAATGTCGCCAAACTTAAAATGAGCACCGTATTAAACCCATGCCATATTTTAAGTTGCATGTCTGTGTTTTCGCCCGCGATAGCATTGGCGGTCTGATGATTGAAGTAATCGCCCGTAATTCCTGGAAATATACCGAAAATGAAGCCAAGTGCTGCCAGGATAAGTGGTGGAATCCACATGGATTTGTAAGGAAGATGCACTTGCTCGAATTTTTGTGGTAATTTCCCTGTAAAAGGCTTTATTCCCGCCATGAATCCTGCTGCTACCAATCCAACGTTGGTTATGACGGCCAGTGTGGTCAACCATAACGCCCAATTTTCTTCGTAATGCAGGGTAGCCTCATAGATAAGATCCTTTCCGATAAAGCCAAAACTTAAAGGGAGTCCGGCACTGGATAATGCGGCCAATAATGCGGCAATAAAAACCGGCATCAGTACGTTACGTAACCCACTCAATTTTGTGATGTCGCGGGTATGCGTTTCGTGGTCGATGATTCCCGTCACCATAAAAAGCGTCGCTTTATATAGTGCATGAACGAGAATGAATACGCTGGTTGCAATAATAGCTTCTCGGGTGCCGACACCTAACAAAAAGGTTAGAATACCGAGCGCAGAAATGGTAGAATAGGCTAAAATACTTTTAAGGTCGGTACGAAACAGCGCGTGTATGGCCGCATATACCATTGTGACTCCACCAACAACCATAAGGGTCGTATTCCATAAGTCGGTACTGCCTAGTACCGGCGTGAAGCGTGCTAATAAATAAATGCCCGCTTTGACCATAGTGGCAGAGTGAAGATATGCAGATACAGGAGTAGGTGCTTTCATCGCGCCAGGTAGCCAAAAATGGAACGGAAACTGCGCCGATTTGGTAAAAGCGCCTATAAAAACAAGCCCAACGATTAGAGGATACAATGGATGACTCACGAGCTTGTCATGCTGTGCAAACAGCTCGCTGATGATGAATGTATTTGCGATATTTCCGGCTAATACCAATCCTGCCAATAAGAAAAAACCGCCTAGCCCCGTAATACTAAGTGCGGTAATAGCGCTTTTTCTGGACTCTTTGCTGTCATTATTGAAGCCTATGAGAAAAAAGGAACTGATACTAGTCAGTTCCCAGAAAACGAATAGCGTGAGGATATTGTTTGCGAGTACTAAACCTAACATAGCGCTCATAAAAAGGAGCAGATAGGCAAAAAAACGGTCAAAATAAACATGTCCTTTCAAATAGCTACGGCCGTAAAAGAAAATAGCTGTTCCGATACCCGTAATCAACAGCGCAAAAAGGAGGGACAAACCATCCAGCCGGAAGTCAAAGTTAACACCCAGAGTAGGAACCCACGGAAGGTGTTGCATAACATTCGTTCCGTTCGCTACGACGGGGACATGCCATAAAAAGAATAAAAAGAGGGTGATAGGTATAACGGGGAGTAAAATACTCCATTTCGTCTTAATAATCTTGCCAAAAGGAACGAGAAGGCTTGATGTTATTAACCCTGTTAAAACAGTAAATAGCATGCAGTCTTTATGTTTAAGTAATGTTGGAAACGTTATAAAATTACAAAAAATCCGCAATTTGTAAGGCGGTTTTTTGAAATATTGTTATTTTAGTGCATGAAGAGAATAAGCCTATTGATCCCCCTGTTAGCTTTTTTATGCTATTTCCAGGTGGCCGCACAGTACCAAAAGCCGGCACTTACCGATGATGAATCGTGGTCCTTGATCTTGATGCCGGATCCGCAAACCTATACACGTTTTCATAAAAACATCGGGATACTAAATTTGATGACAGGATGGATATACGAAAACGTGGACCAACTGAATACGCAGTTTGTATTGTGTACCGGTGATTTGGTGGAACATAATGATTTGATTCATTTGAAAGGGAACGATGGCACAGCGAATAGTTTGCGACAATGGGAAAATGTTAGAAATGCATTTGCTACGTTAGATAACCGCGTGCCTTATGTGTTGGCTACTGGGAACCATGATTTTGGTTACCGGAGTGCAGAATATCGTTCTACCAATTATGATCACTATTTTAATGTGAACCAAAATGGATTCAACCAACGTGCACTGAGAGAGATTGGACCCCAACTGAACGGGCAGTCCAGTGCGGTGAACGCACTATATGAATTTCATACGCCACACGGTAAAGATTGGCTGGTCATGGTCTTGGAATTTGCGCCGCGTGACACGGTGGTCAGTTGGGCGAAGCAAGTATTGGAAGCAAAGCCCTACGTAGAGAAAGATGTAATCCTATTAACGCATACGTATCTCAACAGCAAGAGTGAACACATCAAAAAAGAAGGTTATAAAATGATAGATGTGAATTATGGGGCAGCTTTATTTGAAAAGTTGGTGAAGCCATCGAAGAATATCCGTTTGGTCTTTTCGGGACATATTGGGGCTCCAGATAATTTTGATGCGCACCTAGGTTTTAGACGTGATAAGAATGCCGCTGGAAACACCGTGTCACAAATGACATTCAATGCGCAAGCGATGGGAGGGGGGTGGCATGGTAATGGTGGAGACGGCTGGCTGCGTTATCTAGAATTTATGCCGGACGGTAATACGGTAAAGGTGAAGACTTTTTCCCCCTTATTTGCTATTTCGCCCGCGACGCAGGGTTTGGCCTATAAAACCGAAGAGAACCAGGAGTTTATCTTTACACTGGATGAGTAAAAAAAATGCCTCTTGTTTTTGCGAGAGGCATTTTTTATGTGCGTTATTTCACCCTATTTCTTCATGTCGCCTGCTCCCTTGATGATCGCTTCGACTACGGTTGGGTCTTGCAGTGTGGATGTATCACCTAATTTATGCATTTCACCCTCTGCAATCTTACGTAAAATACGTCGCATAATCTTTCCCGAACGTGTTTTTGGCAAATCTGTCACAAACTGGATGATATCGGGTTTTGCAATAGCACCGATCAAACGGGTAATGGTCTGCAGAATATCCTTGCGTGTGCTCTCTTCATCAATATGGTGATTTGCAATTACAAAAGCATAGATACCTTGTCCTTTAACCGGATGTGGATAACCGACAATGGCAGATTCGACGACATCCGAGTGCATGTTGATAGCATTCTCCACTTCGGCGGTGCCAATACGGTGGCCGGAAACATTCAATACATCGTCCACACGACCGGTAATCTTGTAGTATCCTTCGGGACTTCTGTAGCAACCGTCGCCCGTGAAATATTTATCTGGATAGGTGGAGAAATAGGTTTGGCGGCATCGCTCGTGATCTCCCCACGTGGTGCGCAGCATACCTGGCCAAGGAAACTTAATGCAGAGATTTCCAGTTACATCATTTCCGTCTAGCTCGTTGCCATTGTCATCCATCAGACAAGGCTGTACGCCAGGTAGTGGAAGCATGGCATAGCTTGGAATAGTAGGTGTAATGCCAGCCAACGGCGCGATCAATATGCCGCCGTTCTCGGTTTGCCACCAAGTATCCGTAATAGGAAGTTTTCCTTTTCCGATCTTCTCATTATACCAGTTCCAGGCCTCTTCGTTAATAGGTTCTCCGACGGAACCTAATCTTTTGAGGCTGCTTAAATCTTTACCTTCTAGGTACTGTTCACCGAAAGCCATTAATGAACGAATAGCCGTAGGTGCTGTGTATAGAATATTCACTTTGTACTTGTCTACGATATCCCATAAACGTCCCGCATCCGGGTAGGTCGGCGTCCCTTCAAACATTAACGAAGTTGCACCTTGTGATAGCGGACCATATATAATATAGCTGTGTCCGGTAATCCATCCGATATCGGCTGTACAGAAATAGACCTCACCAGGTTGGTACTGGAACACATTGGAAAAGGTATAACCCGTATAAACCATATAACCTCCAGTAGTGTGTACTACCCCTTTAGGTTTGCCGGTCGAGCCCGATGTGTAGAGTACAAATAACGGGTCCTCTGCGTCCATTTCTTCTGCGGGACACGGCGGGTTTCCTTGTGTTTCTACTTTTTTAATTTCGTCTTCCCACCACACATCACGACCTTTTATCATCGATATCGGTGTGCGTGTACGCGTTAACACAATGACACGTTCTATAGAATCACATTGCATAAGTGCATCATCAACGATAGATTTTAATTCCAACACTTTTCCGGCACGGAATCCACCATCGGCGGTAACCACTAATTTACATTCCGCGTCATTGATTCGGTCTGCTATAGAACGAGCGGAGAAACCACCAAATACAACAGAATGGATTGCACCGATACGAGCACATGCTAAGACGGCGATAACTAGCTCGGGTACCATTGGAAGGTATATACATACGCGGTCTCCCTTCACGACGTTGTTATTTTTCAACACGTTGGCAAAACCTTCTACTTTTTCTAAAAGTTGTTTGTAAGTGAGGATTCGGTGTGCCTCGTTTGGATCGTTAGGCTCCCATATAATGGCAGGTTTATCGCCTAATTTGTAGATGTGGCGGTCAAGGCAGTTTTCTGTAATATTCAGTTTACCTCCCTCAAACCATTTGATATTCGGTTCGGTAAAGTTCCAGTTTAATACATTCGTCCATTTTCGTTTCCAAAAGAAGTTTTCTGCAATTTCTCCCCAAAATGCTTCCGGGTTTTCGACGCTACGTTTATACGCCTCCTGATACTCCTCAAAACTTTTGATCTGTAGGTTCATTTTTTTTTATTTCTGTACCAAAATTTATGTTTATACTATTTTTTTTATCCAATACAGACAATTATTTATTAAAAAATGTCCGTATTGGATATGCAAGCACTAATTTAGCTTTTTTTGCCATGAATGGCAATTTTTTATCTTTAAGTATTCTTATTTTTATTTTCGATGAAGCTGTTAAAGCATTTATACTATTTCTTAATCTATACGAACCTGCTCATTGCAGGCGCTGCAATAGCACAATCTGCAGTTACCTACCTATTCTTTGATGTCCCGTTTGATTATCCGATTATGATGATAGAAGGGGCAGCAACTTTGCTTTTATATAATTTTAGTATGATGCTGTCCAAGCCTGAGAATCCGCAGAAATCAGTATATAAACGTACACGCTGGATATTTAAACATGAATGGCTATTATGGTTAAATAGTGGAATAGGGGGCATCGTATTGGTGTATGCAGTTTCACATATTCACCTGTATAGTTTATTCTTTTTAGCAGGGATAGGTATGATGAGTGTAGCGTATTCTATTCCAATGATGCCGTATAAAGGGAAATGGGTTGGTTTTCGTCAATTGCCAGGCACGAAGATTTTTCATATAGCCTTGGTTTGGACACTAAGTTCGGTTTGTTTGCCAGTTTGTGAAATGTATTTGGATGGGCTAGCAATTAATATACACCTCTTCCAAACGCTTTTCGTGCTAAAGTTTATTTTCTTACTTATTTGCACTTTACCTTTTGATATTCGGGATATCCAACAGGATTCCTATTATCATCTAAAAACCATCCCGAATATGATTGGGGCAAATAGAGCGATTATATTATGCTACGTTCTTATCATTGTCCATAGCGCCATCGTTCTGTTGTCAGCTATTCAGCTAGAGGTACAGATGGGCGTATTAGCAACGAACTTATTAATTGCAGTCGTGCTTAAGCGAGTGGTTTTCCGAAATGCAAATCGCTACCATTACGCATTCTTATTAGACTTTGCGTTGATAGCACAGTTTTTAGTTATTTATCTCTTTTTATGAAACCCGATAATCTTATCGGCAATAATATCCGACAATTTATAATAGCTTTCGAACGTCCATCCTGCAACATGTGGGCTAAGCATCACATTATCCCTTGAAATGAGGTCAGCGTACCAGTCTGTTTCGCTGAGCGCCGGAAACTTTTCGATCGGTAACACATCAAATGCTGCCCCCAAAATTTTACCTTCATCCATGTATTTTAAGACCGATGGGATATGCGTTATAGCCCCTCTGGCGCCCATCAGGAAAAAGATAGGTTTGCGGAAATGAAACAAATATTCATCATCTACCATGCCTCTGGTTTCACGTGTTAGCGGAATGTGAAAACTTAATATATCTGCTTGTCTAACAACCTCTTCCATCGAAGCCTCTTTGGCGTAAGCATCGGAAAATCCAGTTTTGTATTTGTCATACGCAATGACATTAACCTCAAAACCCGACAGTTTTTTTGCCATCGCTTGCCCATTATGTCCATACCCAATGAGGGCTACTGTTCGTCCTTTTAATTCGTAACCTCGGTTTTCTTCTCTAAGCCATTGCCCGTTGCACACTTCCCGATGTCCACGGTTTAGGTTGTTCATGAGTGCCAGCAGCATCCCGATCATGTGCTCACCAACAGCATCCTTATTACCATCGTTCGCTGAGAAGAGACGAATACCTTTTGAGGTGGCATATTCCTCATCGATGTTATCCATCCCTGCGCCCGGTCGGGCAATAAACTGTAAGTTGGCCGCGAGATTAAGAAAGGATTCGTCGACCTGAAATTTGGAACGGATAACCAGCCCCGTATATTGTCGGATGACGTTTTCGGCATCCGCTCTGTTGAAGGATGGTCGGTAATCGTACGAAATTCCCGCTTCATTCAGCTTGTCTAATAGTATATGGTGTATGTCGTCTACAATAAGAATATTCATTTTTTGCTAATATTTCATAAAATCCACAGATAATAATTTGTCCAGGTTCCTTTGAGCCAGTCTGGTAGGCATAATTTTCATGAGTATATTACGCATATGGATTAACATACTATTGTCCCATTGTGCGATTTCTCCAATCCGTTTGGACGTATCTGTAATATATGTTGTCCGAGACAACCTTCTCTTTTCAAACGAAGAGAATGCGTTCTTGACGTCGTTTTCTAATCCCAGTTCATCTGATAGAACGGCTACATCCTCTAAAGCTTGGCAGGCACCCTGTCCCATATTTGGGGTTGTAGCATGTCCGGCGTCGCCAATGAGTAGAATGTTGTCATAAGCCAAACGTTTGAGCGGCTTGACGTCCATAATGTCACCCCAAATCAGGTCGCTATCCTTCGTCTGTATTAAAATAGCGGGAATAGGATCATGGTACGATTGAAAATGTTTTAATAAATCTTTGACTTTATAATCTCGGTATATCGGATTATCAGATGTAGCATTTATACATGCATACCAGTAGATGCGATTATTGGATAAGGGTGTCATCCCAAACCTTCCTGATTTCCCCCAAGTTTCTGTTCCCCTATCTAATCTTATCTTGGTATTGTCAATAGTCGCGCGCCAGCATGTATATCCTGAATAACGAGGTATGGATGATGGTATGAGCTGTTGCCGGAGTGGAGATTTTACGCCGTCAGCAATAATTAAAAAACGTGACGTATGTTGTGTGCCGTCTTCAAAAAATAAGGTAACAGCATCTACATGTTGTTCTAATCGGAGAGCTTTTTTACCTAACTTTAGTTTTTGAGTGTTAATTTTAGACAGCATGAATAGGTGTAAATCTGCACGATGAATGGCGAAATTTTGTTGCTGATACTTTTTACGGATAGCGTGGGTGTTGGGAGCTGCTAACAGCTGTCCCTTATCGTCTAAAATATGGTAGCTGTCCAGATAATAGCCTATTTTTTCTACGTCAGTTTTTAAACCAAGTAGGTCTAAAGCACGCATCGCATTTGCTGCCAGACCAAACCCTGCCCCTATCCCTTTTAGTTCTTTCGCTTGCTCAAAAAGCATAAAGTCTTTGTTGATTTGTTGGAAAGCTATGGCCGTTGCAAGTCCTGCTACGCCACCACCTACTATGGCAAACTCACTATTTATCGTTTTGGTGTATGGCATGGGTAATTTCATTTGTTAAGATGACAAAATCTTCGACTGACAGCCGTTCTGCGCGAAGCTCGTATAATGGGTTGTCGCTCATCCTATCTTTTGGAACAACGGCAGACAAGGCGTTTCTTAACGTTTTGCGCCGTTGATTGAAAGCAGCTTTTACGACACGCCAAAATAGTTTTTCATCACAATCGAGCGTGTCACGGTCGTTCCTCGTCATCTTGATGACACCCGAAAGAACTTTAGGAGGCGGACTAAATGCCCCGGCTTTGACCGTAAAAAGGTACTGCAGATCATAATAAGCTTGTAAGAATACGCTAAGGATGCCATATTCTTTACTACCCGGTTTCGCCACGCAACGCTCAGCCACCTCTTTTTGAAACATCCCGACCATTTGTGCCACCCGCCCGCGCTCCTCTAAAACTTTAAAAAGAATCTGGGAAGAAATATTGTACGGGAAATTGCCAATAACGGCCACTTTATCGCCAAAAAACTGACTGAAATCTAGTGCAAGAAAGTCGCCGTGAATAAGCCTGTTGTCCAGCTGTGGGTATTTGTCGGCCAGAAATATGATGGATTCATCGTCTACATCAATCAACCAAGTCTCATAGGTGTCTTTTTGGAGTAAAAAATCGGATAACACCCCCATGCCGGGGCCAACTTCCAATACCTGTTTAAAACCTAAAGCAGGTTCAAGAGCGTCTACAATCTTCTGTGCAGCATGCTTGTCGTTTAGAAAGTGTTGCCCTAAGTGTTTCTTTGCGCGTACGGTATTCATTCGTCGTTGGGGTATTATAAAAAGCAAAACTAAACATTATTAATCAATTTTCGCGGTATTTAAGGACGCGTATACGATGTGAAAATGATTGTCTTCTTTGCTTGTACGCATAATATTTTCCGGGTCAGATGCCTGTTTTACTGTGTAGAAAGCTTTTTATTTACCCTAAATTTTGTAATTTTGATTCAAAGCTTTGGGATAATGAGTGAAAAACTAAAAATAGGTATTACCGTAGGTGATGTAAACGGCATCGGATTGGAAGTGATTATCAAATCGTTGATGGATAATCGGGTGTTAGATTACTTTACGCCGGTTGTGTATGGTAATACGAAAGTAGCTTCGTTTCACCGTAAAGCTATTGGGGTACAGGATTTTAGCTTTAATGTTGTCCATCATCCCGACCAAGCAAATCCTAAGCGCGCTAATATGATTAACTGCTGGCAGGAAGATGTGAAGATTACATTAGGCGAACAGAACGAGATTGGCGGAAAGTATGCGTTTCTTTCTTTGGAAAGGGCTTCGGAGGATCTCCGTAATGGTAAGCTGGATGCGTTGGTCACTGCACCCATCAATAAACATAACATACAGCAAGATGGATTTCATTTTCCTGGGCATACAGAATACCTACAAGCCAAGATGGAAGCACAGGATGTTTTAATGTTTATGATTGCTGATGAACTCCGCATTGGCGTGGTTACAGGGCATATACCTGTGAAGGAAATTGCGGGAGCGATAACCACGGACGCTATTTTGCAAAAACTCAGGATGATGAACGAAAGTCTTAAGAAAGACTTTTGGATAGAGAAACCTAAAATAGCGGTATTGGGTCTAAATCCACATGCTGGAGATAAAGGTCTAATCGGTACGGAAGACGAAGAAATTATTGTACCAAGTATCCAGAAAGCGAAGGAAGAAGGGATTTTTTGTTTTGGCCCTTATCCGGCCGATGGTTTTTTTGCTAGCGACACATATACTGAATTTGATGGAATTTTGGCGATGTATCACGATCAGGGGCTGATTCCTTTTAAACATATCGCTTCTCGTAAAGGAGTCAACTATACTGCAGGATTACCCATCGTCCGGACTTCTCCAGATCATGGCACCGGGTACGACATTGCTGGGAAAAATATCGCCTCGCATGAATCTTTCCTAGAGGCGATTTTCGCTGCCGTTCATATCGTAAAACGCCGTCGGGAGCAAGAAGAACTGGTCGCTAATCCGCTGCCGTTCCGTCGCCTGTCAAAAGATAGGGATTAGCGTCAAGGGGAGTTCATGAACACCAAAAAATAAACATCTGTTCATAGACTTCATCCCTGCGGATATTTGAAACAATGATCCGTGCAAAGGACAGATTTCAAAATTCTAAAGGCGACATTTCGTGTTAATTAAGGGATAGTACCTAAGCGGGGAGAAGATATTATACAAAATAATCTGTATTTTTGCCCGCTATCGGCATTGAACCCCGAGAAGAAGTTATGCGAGAGAATTTACAACATCTTATTTTTCAAATCATCAGAGATTTAGCGGATAAAGAAGAGGTCGAATGTTATGTTGTCGGCGGTTATGTTCGTGACTGCCTCATGAAGCGTCCTTTTAAAAACGACGTTGATTTGGTTGTCATTGGAAGTGGGATTGATTTTGCTTGCAAGCTTGGCGAAATTCTACATACGAAGGTTTCGGTATATAAGAGTTTCGGAACAGCGATGTTGGTGCATGATGGCATCAACTTAGAGTTCGTAGGTGCCCGCAAAGAATCCTATCGCTCTAATTCCAGAAAACCCATCGTCGAGGATGGTACGCTGGAAGATGATCAGAACCGTCGGGACTTTACGATTAATGCTATGGCCTATTGTTTAAATACCGCCCGTTTTGGAGAACTTGTGGACCCTTTTGGAGGGGTAGAAGATATTCAAAACCGCATTATTCGGACACCGCTTGATCCAGATATCACCTTTTCTGACGATCCGCTTCGCATGATGCGCGCTATTCGCTTCGCTACACAACTTAACTTTAAGATCGATGTAAAAGCAGTTCAAGCTATCGCGGAAAATGCGGAACGTATTAAAATTATTTCTAAGGAACGCGTTATAGATGAGTTAAATAAAATTGTGATGGCAGCCAAACCATCTGTTGGCTTCCGATACTTATTTGATACCGAGTTGCTGAAGATTATTTTTCCTGCTATGTATAATTTACACGGGGTAGATATAATAGATGGAAGAGGGCATAAGGATAATTTTTATCATACCCTGGAAGTTTTGGATAATGTCGCAGCTAATTCAGACAATTTATGGTTACGGTGGGCGGCCATTATGCATGATATAGCGAAGCCTGCAACAAAACGATACGATAAGAGGATCGGATGGACTTTTCATGGACATGAAGATCGCGGTGCCCGGATGGTGCCGAAACTTTTTGCCGAACTGAAGCTTCCTCTAAATGATAAAATGAAGTTTGTCCAGAAGTTGGTGCAACTACATCTGCGACCTATCGTGTTGGCACAAGATATTGTAACAGACTCTGCGGTACGTCGTTTGCTGTATGAAGCAGGTGATGATATTGATGCGTTGATGCTTTTGTGCCATGCTGACGTGACCACCAAGAATGAATACAAGAAGAAAAAATATCGTAATAATTTTGAGCTGGTTGAGCAGAAATTAAAGGATGTCGAAGAGCGTGATAAAATACGCAATTGGCAACCTCCTGTATCGGGTGCGGATATTATGGCACTTTTTGAAATCGAACCGAGCCCCCTAGTCGGTACGATAAAAAATGCGGTGAGAGAAGCTATCTTGGAGGGAGAGATCATGAATGTACGTCAGGAGGCATTGTCTTTTATTTTGAAAAAAGGAGAGGAATTGGGGTTAAAGCCCAAAACGAAGACGATCCTTTAATTTTTTAAAAATTGTTGTAATTTTAACCTTTGTATAAACTATACGATTAAGAATGGCTATTTACAGATTTCGAGCAACTTTTGAAGATTATGAGGACGTATATCGCGAAATAGATATGCCCTCGAAAGCGACATTTTTAGAATTGCATCAAGCGATCCATAAAGCTACCGGCTACACACCCGATGTCTCTTCTTCTTTTTATGTGAGTAACGATCAATGGAAAAAAGGAACGGAGATTGCATTCTTGCCATCAGAGCGGAAGTTAACAGGTGGTGTGCTAAAAATGGAAGATATCCGCTTGAGTAAGTTTATCGATGATCCACATCAGAAGTTTTATTACATATATAATTTTGATCGCCCTTACGACTTGCATGTTGAGCTGATAAAAATTTTGAAAGAAGAGGACGGTAAAGCATATCCGTTCGTATTTAAGTCGATCGGAACTGTACCTAAACAACTTGCCGCTGCAAATTTCCCATTATCGACAGCGGAAGACGAGGATGAAGAAGAGGAAGATTTACCGACAGATGAAACTGAATACGGTGTTGATGAAGATGAAGACTTCGATTTATTTGACGGTGAAGACGAAGGTGAGGGAGAAGAGGGAACGAATGGGGTGGAAGATGAATATTGATGATAGATGGGAACATAAAAAATTAATTATTGTCGTCGGACCAACCGCAGTGGGAAAGACTGCAATGGGGATTTCTTTGGCCAAACATTTTAAAACCGAAATTATATCGGCTGATTCCAGGCAGTTTTATAGGGAGATGTCTATCGGTACAGCAAAGCCGGATACAGACGAGCTTAAGGAAGTAAAACACCACTTTATTGATTCCCATACCATTGAGGACGAATACTCGGCTGGCGATTTTGAGAGAGATGCGCTGTCGCTGTTGAAGTTGCTATTCGAAAATCATGATGTTGTTGTTATGGTCGGTGGGTCGGGACTCTTTGTGCGTGCGGTGTGTGAAGGGCTGGATAATTTGCCTAAAGCACCAATAGCCGTACGGGAACGTTTGAACGGCATTTTTGATCGGGAGGGGTTGGAACCATTGCAGCAGAAACTGCGAGAAGTCGATCCCGATTATTATGGCGAAGCCGACATACACAACCCTCAGCGTGTCATCCGGGCGCTAGAAGTTTATGAAACTACAGGACAACCTCTTTCATCCTATCATGTACAAGAAATGGTTAAGCGTCCGTTCGAGATCGTAACCATCGGATTGAATATGGAACGACAAAGACTATACGATCGTATAAATTTGCGTGTAGATAAGATGATCGAAAAGGGATTGGTAAATGAGGTACGCTCGTTATTGGCCTATCGGAACAAACCGGCGTTATTGACGGTCGGCTACGTAGAGATATTTGATTTTATAGATGGGAAAATCAAGCTGGAGGAAGCTATTTCCCGTATTAAGCAGAATTCCCGACGTTATGCGAAAAGGCAAATTACCTGGTTTAAGAAATACGGCAATACGGTTTGGTTTGAATCGGATGATTGGGAAGGGATTTTATCTTTTTTAAGGTAGAGGCTTAACCCCTACCTTAAAAAGATAGTTATACGATGAAGTTCCATCCAAAAGGATCATCTATTTTACCATATCGGAGCTGATTTAAATAATCCAATACTTTATTTGAAAACTCTCGGCCCTCTACCGGAGGTAATTCATAGTCCTGGCCCTCATAGCCGATTCTGGAGATATGAGTGACTGTCGCAGCAGTCCCGGCTGCAAAAGCCTCTGATACGCGGCCGGCCTCAATCCCGTCGATCAATTCTTGTATGGAAACTTTACGCTGTTCCGCTTTGTATCCCCATTTTTCAGCGAGTTCCATGATCGTACGACGTGTAACACCATGTAAAATCGTATCACCATGGGGGGTGATGATCGTATCGCCGATACGGAAAATTAAGTTGGCCGTACCCGCTTCTTCTACGTATTTATGTTCATTCGCATCTGTCCACATGATTTGATCATAACCTTCATCGTTCGCCAACTGGGTAGGATACAAAGAAAGGGCATAATTTCCTGCGTTTTTCGAAAATCCAACCCCGCCTTCAGCAGCACGTGTATAATACGTTTCCACTTTTAAGCTGATAGGTTTGCTATAATAAGCACCCACAGGACAAGTAATGATGGCAAAAGTATATGATTTAGATGGATGAACACCCAGTGCACCTTCTGTTGCAAACATAAACGGACGGATATATAAGGATGTACCCTCCTGTGACGGTACCCATTTGCGATCAACTTCCAATAGTGTTTTCAGACCGTCCATAAAAATTTCTTCAGGAACTTCCGGCATTTGAAGCCTTTTTGCGGATTTATTAAAACGTTCCCAGTTTTTCTCCGGACGGAATATACTTACTGTTCCATCGGCAAATTTGTAACCTTTAATTCCTTCAAAAATAGCTTGACCATAATGCAAGGCAGACATCGATGGATTGACGGTGAAGTCTCCATAAGGGACGACAACCACATCTTGCCATGCACCGTCATCATAGGTGGCGACTAAC
This sequence comes from Sphingobacterium arenae, assembly GCF_014692505.1. Taxonomy (GTDB): domain Bacteria; phylum Bacteroidota; class Bacteroidia; order Sphingobacteriales; family Sphingobacteriaceae; genus Sphingobacterium; species Sphingobacterium arenae. The sequence continues at coordinate 108,939 of NZ_JACNYK010000005.1, forward strand.
ATGTGGTCAGACATGATAGCACCAAATTTCAAATTACTGAAATCTACTTGCGAGAGTCTTGATTCTTTCGTTGGCTCTACGCGAATGGAATAGGTATTCGTATCGCTCATCACATTAAAATTTTAATATGTGCAATTTAGGAAAAAAGTATGAATATAATTAGGTATTCATTATTTTCAATAATGCGTCGAGATAGGTTCTTTCATTCGCCAAGCGAGGAACTTTATTCTGTCCACCAAGCTTCCCACGGCTTTTCATCCACTTATAAAAGGTATCCTTTTCTGCCCGATGAACAATAGGATAGGCTAGCGCTAAGTTTTTGAATCGCTTAGCATCATAGTCAGAATTGATTTCCCGTAAGGTGTTATCCAAAACATCGCAGAAGGTTTGAAAATCATCGGGATGTTTTTCAAATTCAATAATCCATTCATGTGCACCAGCCTCTCTGCCTTTAAAATAAACAGGTCCCGCAGTGTAATCACGGATAATAGCATCTGTTGTCCGACAAGCTATTTGCAACGCATGTTCGGCATTATCGACAATTAACTCTTCACCAAAGGTATTGATATAATGTTTTGTACGACCAGATATTTGAAAACGATAGGGCGATAAAGAGGTGAATTTTATGGTGTCACCAATTTTATATCGCCATAATCCCGCATTTGTAGAGATGATTAAGGCATAGTTCTTCCCTATTTCTACTTCGTCTAAGCGTAATGTTTTAGGATGTTCTTCATGGATATGTTCCATCGGTAAGAATTCATAATAAATGCCATAATCTAGCATGAGCAAGAGCTCCTCCGAGTTGGATTGATCCTGTAATCCGAAATACCCCTCTGACGCATTGTAGTTTTCAAGATAATACATGTTATCCGAGGGGATTAGTTGTTGGAACATATCTCGATACGGTTTGAAACTCACACCGCCATGTCCATAAAACTCAAGGTTAGGCCATACTTCCAAGAGATTGCTTTTTCCAGTAATTTCCAGAACCCGCTTTGCCATGACAATATTCCACGTTGGAACGCCCGCTAAACTCGTGACATTTTCTTTGATAGTAATCTGGGCAATCTGTTCTATTTTTTCTTCAAAATTTGGGTTTAAAGTTACTCCAAGATTAGGCGTGCGTTTAAATTCCGCCCAGAAAGGAAGGTTACGAATGAGAATAGAAGAAAGGTCTCCATAGTAGGAGTCTGGGCTAAAATTATTTATTTGAGAAGACCCCCCAATAACAACGGACTTACCAGTAAATACTTTGTTTTCCGGCTTGTTATGGCAGTAGATAGAAAGCATGTCTTTCCCTCCTTGGTAATGACAATCTTCTAATGCTTCCATACTGACGGGGATGAACTTAGATCGATCTGAAGTGGTACCCGATGATTTCGCAAACCATCTGATGTCCGAAGGCCACACTAAATTTTGTTCCCCTTTGATCATACGGTCCACATAACCTTTTATATCATCGTAATCTTGGATTGGAACACGTTGTTTGTATTCTTCTGGCGTTAAGATACTCGTGTAATCATATTTTTTTCCCCACTCGGTCGCCTCTGCGGTCGAAATTAAACTTTGAAACCATTCTTCCTGTACGTCATGTGGATATTTCATAAAAAGCTCAATCTGGTGAATGCGCTTTTTCATGATCCATGTAAAGAGAGAATTTAATAATGCCATGAATAACAGTCCTGTCGTTGGTTTATAGTTTTTTTCTTCTCAGTTCAAAATGGCGGCCTAAATAGAACTTGCGAGCCAATTCGTTGTCCGCAATTTCTTCGGGTGTTCCAGTAAGCATGATCTTCCCTTCTGTCAACAAGTAGGCTCTATCTGTAATGGATAATGTCTCCTGCACATTGTGGTCTGTAATCAGTACGCCTATGTTCTTTCGCTTAAGTTTAGAGACGATCGTTTGTATCTCTTCGACTGCAATAGGGTCTACACCAGCAAATGGTTCATCCAATAAGATAAAATGTGGATTCGCGGCTAATGCTCGCGCTATTTCCGTACGACGTCTTTCTCCTCCTGATAAAAGGTCTCCACGGTTTTTGCGGACTCTATGTAAACTAAATTCAGTTAATAACTCCTCCAGTTTTTCGATACGCTCTTCTTTATTTTTATAATGTATTTCTAAGACGGCAAGGATATTATTTTCTACGGATAACTTTCTGAATACAGATGCTTCTTGTGCTAAATAACCGATTCCTTTTTGCGCACGCTGGAACATAGCATCTTGTGTGATTTCTTGGTCGTCTAAAAAAACATGACCGTCGTTTGGTTTGATCAAACCCACAATCATGTAAAAAGATGTGGTTTTCCCCGCCCCGTTTGGACCCAACAAGCCGACAATTTCGCCTTGTTCAACATGAAAAGACACGTCATTAACAACCGTCCGCTGCTTATATTTTTTGACTAAATGTTCTGCCTTTAAAATCATCTACTATTCTAACCGTTTGATTACAAACCTAAATAAATTCGGTCTTATATGCAATATGATACATCTGCTTATAAAATGAATTATTCACCCTCCTCTGCCATTGAAAATATGCTATAAGAGGAAATATATGCTAATATCGTATTGCTTTGATATTTAATTGCAAATTCTTTTTACCTCGCCAATTATTCTCCTCAATGGTATAGCAGATATCGAACTTATGCCCCGCATTAATATAATCTATATAGTCTGCTAATCCAAAGCCGATACAATCGAATGACATAGAATCCTCTTGTTTTATCGTTATTTTTATATGGTTTGTTCCTACAATGTATCCTGCTCCCCACACACTACGCGTGAGAAGGATAGGCGCTTCGTTTTGCGGGCCAAAAGGCTCAAACTGCTTTAATAAACGAAAAAACTTGTTATCGATATCTTTAAGGTTTAGCTCAGTTTCTATGAGCACTTCTTGTTGCAGCATTTCGGGCTTAATACTGTTCTCTACGACGGTTTCGAATTTTTCTTGAAACGCAGGCACATTTTCGATACGCATGGTGAGACCCGCAGCATACTTATGTCCGCCATACTGATCCAACAGATCTGCACATTCGCTCAGTGCTTCATATAAGTCAAACCCCAATACTGACCGAGCCGAACCAGCTATATGCCCATTGGTTTGGGTGAGTATAACTGTAGGACGATAATACTTTTCGGTCAAACGGGAAGCCACAATGCCAATCACACCCTTGTGCCAATCGGCTTTAAAAAGTACGGTGGATTTACGTTGTTTTAATATCTCGTCATTGTCGAGGATATGTAAAGCTTCTTCCGTTATCTTCAGGTCAAATCCTTTCCGTAAGGTGTTTTGGTCATCAACCGTTGTTGAGTAAGCCTCCGCTTCTGCTAAGGATTTTGAAATCAATAATTTAACTGCGTCTTTGGCATGTTCGATGCGCCCAGCAGCATTAATGCGGGGTCCAATTTGAAAGACAATATCGCCTACAGAAAAATGACCACTCTTATTAGACGAAAGATTGATGAGCGCCTGGAGACCGCAATTTGGATTCGTATTTAACTTTTTGAGGCCAAAATGGGTGAGGATCCGGTTTTCTCCGGTAATAGGCACAATATCTGAAGCTATACTGACTGCTACTAAATCAAGATATTGGTAGGCAAGCTGCACGTCCATATTGTTTTTTTGGACAAAGGCCTGTATGATTTTGAAGCCTATCCCACACCCAGAAAGCTCTTTATAGGGGTACGGACAATCGTTACGTTTAGGATCCAATACGGCGATGGCATCTGGGATTTCCTTCCCAGGAAGATGATGGTCCCCAATAATGAAATCAATGCCTTTAGCACGTGCATAATTGACTTTTTCGATGGCTTTAATGCCGCAATCCAAGGCGATAATCAGGGAAAAACCATTTTCTGAAGCGTAGTCAATTCCTTGAAAAGAAACACCATACCCCTCTAAGTATCGATCTGGAATGTAAAATTCCAGACCCGAATGAAAATCCCGAAAAAAACTATAGACAACCGAAACGGCAGTAGTTCCGTCGACATCATAGTCGCCGTATATCAATATCTTTTCCTTGTTACCGATAGCTTTTTCAATTCGCGATATGGCTTTGTCCATATCTTTCATTAAAAACGCATCGTGCAATAAATCAAGACTAGGGCGGAAAAAAATCTTGGCCTGTTGATAGGTTTGGATATCACGGTTAAGAAGCAGCTCTGTTATTACAGCGTTTATACCCAACTCTTCACGCAGTTTGTTGGTTTTTTGAACATCGTTTTTTGGCTTAACCACCCATCTTTTTTGCATATCGTTGCCGTTGTATTAACGCGTAAATATACATTTTGTAAACGGGTTTACCTAATGGGGACGCCTGCTAGGAATAAAAGAGATTGGGGCTTATGGTGTTATAATGGAATAAAAAATGTGATTTTTTTATTAGTTTTGTTTGAAACAGATATTCTAGTTAAGAATACGAATGTTGTATTTAATTTTTTTGCTATGTCAATAGTTAGAGAAAGCGACTTGATTGGTATCGGTAAGAAGTACCAAATCGAGACGGAAGCCGGTGACCACATGGTGGTCGTCATCCACGACGACGGCAAACGTGAACTTTATCGTGCGGAAGGAGACGACAGTGAGACGCACTGTGTTATGACACTCTCTGATGAAGAATCCCGCCAGGTAGCGGGTATTATCGGAGGACTGTCTTATAAGCCTAAGGCGTTGGAAACCATGGAGCTGGCGTTAGACGATTTACGGATTGAATGGTATAAAGTGGGGGCTCCGAGTGATGGCGTTAACAAAAGCATCGGAGAGTTGGGGGTTCGTCAACGCACAGGCGCTTCGATTATTGCGGCTATTAAGGAAGAAGATACGATTATTAACCCGGGTCCAGACTATTTGATTACACCAGGAACAACCTTGGTAGTTGCCGGGAAAAAAGCGAATATTAAGCAATTGAAAGAAATTCTAACATCCTAATTTAATCCTATGCTATCGCCTACCTTGGTATTAGAAGTTGGTATTGCCGTATTATTAGTCGCTATTGTTGGCTTGTTGGCTAATAAGTTACGATTTTCGGTAATTCCATTTTTTATAATAATCGGTATGGTAGTTGGACAACATGCCCCTCAAATCGGATACATCGATCTTACGTTTACCGAGAGTAAACCTTTTATCGATTTCATGGGGCGGTTAGGTGTACTTTTTCTTTTATTTTATTTGGGACTGGAATTCTCGGTAGGACGACTAATGCAATCGGGGAAATCCATTGTTACGGGGGGGCTAGTTTATGTATTTCTTAATTTTATCTCGGGTGTCCTGATAGGATGGCTCATGGATCTTCCTTTTAAGGAAATGATGGTGCTATGTGGCGTCATGACTAGTTCATCTACGGCAATTGTTGCGAAAGTGCTGACTGATTTGAAACGGACAGCAAATCCCGAAACGGAGATTATCATGGGGATGATTATGTTTGACGACCTCTTTATTGCCATGCATATCTCTTTTCTCTCGGGATTGATTCTGACTGGAGGAACTTCTTTTTGGTCGGTTCTGGGAACATCCCTGCTGGCTCTAGGGTTTATTTTGACGTTTTTGATATTAGGACGGAAGCTTGTTCCGGCCATTGATCGGCTTTTACAGGATAAATCGCCCGAGCTATTTATCTTAATCATATTCAGTTTGTTGTTTATCATTGCGGGATTTTCAGAAACGATACATGTTGCAGAAGCAATTGGAGCGTTGATGGCTGGGTTGGTGTTTGCTGATTCCCGTTATATTAAAAAGATTGAAGGGGTGATTGCACCTTACCGAGATTTCTTTGGAGCGATGTTCTTTTTTAGTTTCGGATTATCTATTGATATGTATACTTTAGGAGGAGCTGTAGGTTGGGCTACATTGGCAGCAGCTATTACTATCGTTTGCAATGTGGCGTCGGGGTATTTCGCTGCCAGATTTTCGGGTAGAAAACCCAAAGCTTCATTTGATATAGGATTTACGCTTTCTGCAAGGGGAGAATTTTCCATTATTATGGCGAATATTGGAAAAGCGGGCGGCTTGCTTCCCATCCTTCAATCTTTTGTCGTTGTTTATGTACTTATTTTATCTATTGTGTCACCGTTATTGACGAAAGAGTCACGTACGTTGTGGAATGCGCTGTTCGGAAAAGACGCTACTCCTCTAAAACAGAAAAAGACATTAGAACAATTGGAAGAATCGGTCGGAGATATCGGCAAAACGAGTTAGACGTCGTCGTATCCCAACAGACGAATAGTGGTATACGCCATCGCCTGCATAGAGGTTCTAAACGAATTTTCATCTAAATTAAATCTAGCATTGTGTAATCCGTACTGGAGGTGGTGGTTTTCATTCCGAATACCTACTAGAAAAAACAACGAGGGAAAGCGATGCGAATAGTAGGCAAAATCTTCTGCCGCCATCCATATCCCCACATCTTTCACGTTCTCTACGGACAGTATTTCTGTCATATAATCACGGATATCCTGCGATAAGGATGGGTTGTTGTATAGAAATGGATAGCCATTTTTGACTGTTAACTCCACTTCAGCGCCAAACGACTTAGGCATCTCCCGGATTAAGTATTCAATTTGCTCAAGAGCTTCTTTTCGCCACTGTTCGTCCATCGTCCGAAAAGTGCCTTCCATATAGACTTCATCCGGAATAACATTAACTGCGCCGTTTCCGATGAAATGACCGAATGTAAGGACAGACGGAACTGCAGGATTCGAACGCCGACTGACAATATGTTGTAAAGACGAAACCAATTGTGTACCGATGTATATTGGATCAATGGCACGATGCGGTTCCGCGGCATGTCCGCCTTTCCCTTTGATACGAACATAAAACTCATCGCTTGATGCCATAAACTTTCCTGGACAAATCCCGACGTCCCCAACATCTAACTGTGGACTGACATGTAATCCCAGCACCGCTTTTATACGATCTCCATATTCATCAAAAATACCCGAACGTAAAACTTCCTGCGCTCCTCCCGGAATACGCTCTTCCGCGGGTTGAAAAAGAAATAGTATCTTGCCGGAAAACAAATGCTCTAGCTCTTGTAATATGGCTGCAACACCTAATAAATTACTTGTGTGGAAGTCGTGTCCACATGCATGCATTACCCCGTCATAATCAGATCTATACGGTACCTCGTTTAATTCCTGTATAGGTAGTGCATCGATATCGGCTCGTAAAACGATGACGTCGTTGGAGCTAGATTTTTTTCCCTCTACCGATGCTACCACACCTGTTTCTGCCACCGAAATATAGGGAATAGCCAACTTATCCAGTACCGCTTTAATGTAGGCCGCTGTTTGATATTCCTGAAAGGATAGCTCCGGATGTTTATGTAACTCCTGCCTTCTTCGTACGGTATCATTAAAATGTAAATCAGCAAGCTTTCTTATGTCATTGACTAGGCTCATAGGGCGATAATTTGCGAGTAAAGCTAATTATAGAAAACCTAATTCGAGCTTCGCCTCTTCACTCATCATATCTTTCGTCCAAGGAGGATCGAATGTAAGTTCTACAAGAGCCTCCTTAACGCCGGAAACATTCGCTACTTTTCTTTGTACCTCCTCCATGATCTCACCCGCTACAGGACATCCCGGCGCAGTCAACGTCATAATAATTTTCGCTGTGCCGTCTTCTTTTGTTATAATTTCGTATACCAGCCCCAAATCAACGATGTTTGCGGGTTTGAGTTCAGGGTCATATACTGTTTCCAATTGTTCCTGTATTGCAGGTGCGAGGTTTAGTTTGTCTATGATGATGATGTTGCTCATTGTTTTTCCTTTCGTTGTTGAATCGCTTCGTAATATATATCCATCAATTTGTCCATATTCTTTTTGACGGTATAATGCTTTTTGTACTCTGTGACACAATTTTCCCGAATTTGTCGTTTAGTCGTTTTATCAAGTTTTTCCCATTGGGTAACTACTCGTCCGATGTCGGCTTCCTCATAGGGATTAAAATGCATCCCTGTATACAAAGGTAATACCATTTTGTTTAAAATGCCAATATTGCTCGCCAGCACAGGAATTCCCTGCGCATACGCTTCGATGATCGTCATGGGCATACCCTCATAGCACACAGATGGTACGATAAGCGCTTCGGCATGCTTTATTGCTTTCGTCAATAAATCCTTAGACTGATACCCAAAATACCGTATGTTTTTATAATGTTTTGCGAAATCTTCTACTATATTTTGTTGTGGTCCTGAACCATAGATAGATAATGGAAATGGTAAAGTAGAGAATGCCTTCAACAAAGGAACAATGCCCTTTTCTTGGGAAAGTCTACCAATGTAAACAAAGCCGCTTCCCGCTGTCCGCACTGTAGGGATGATATCCGTACTGTTTGGTCGCACAATGAACCGTTCTTCCGCAATGGGCAAGGTAGATTCTACAAAGAGCGATTTCGAAAACTGGGAAAGAACGATGAACTTCGATATTTTATTCCATGTGCCCCATTTTCGGTGTATCCAATAAGTAAAAGCTGTGAAAAAGGTTTTTGTAAGTGAGTTATCCAATACCCGTAAGCGAACAGCCGTCCAAGGGAAATCTTGGTATATGCTGTTTGTGAAAATTCTCCCATGACAAAATAAGCTAGCTGAGGGGCAAAGTAAACGAAAATTGTGTAAGGTCATGATGACTGGAATACCTAATTGGTAGGCGCTCCTGATTAACAAAGGACCACTACTATAATGGAGATTATGAATATGTACGATATCCGGTGCAAAGCTCTTGATGATCTTTTTTACTTTCCAAGTGGCACGGATATTCCAAGGGTAAGCCAAATATTGTAATGCTCCCCTCCAGCCTTTTTTGTTTTGAAAGGTTAGCGTCTTTATATCATGTTCTTTTTCCAATTCCTCGACTTCTTGTCGGAAGACAGTGTCTTCTCCACCGGCATGTTGATAGAAATTATGAATAACAAGGATACGCATGTGCTATCGGGTTTCTACAAAGATAGTATTTCCCATTTTATCCTTATCTTCGCGTATCATTTTTTAGCTATGTTCCAAGAGTTAGTACACGCAAAAGCTTTTCAGGATTATTTAGAAACGACCAGTTTTCCTAAAACACCCCAACATTTGTATGATCCGATTCGTTATATATTGTCGTTGGCAGGGAAACGAATACGCCCGTTATTGGTCTTAATGGGAGCGGAACTATTTGATGAATCCACCGTAGAGCATGCTTTACCTGCAAGTGCGGCTATCGAATTTTTTCATAACTTCTCTCTCATTCACGACGATATTATGGATGTTGCTCCTTTACGACGGGGTAAGCCTACGGTTCACCAAAAATGGGACGCGAATGTGGCTATATTGTCGGGTGATGCGCTACTTATTAAAGCCTATCAGGAGTTAGCAAAGTGCCCTATAGATAAAATTCCAGCGTTGTTACAGCTTTTCAACACGACATCGTTAGAGGTCTGTGAAGGACAACAATACGACATGGATTTTGAAGGGCGTGCTCACGTCGGTGAAGCAGAGTATATTGATATGATACGGTTAAAAACATCCGTGTTGCTTGGTTGCGCTTTACAGATGGGCGCAATTATCGCTGGCGCAGAGGAGCCGTCGCAAACGTTACTTTACGACTTTGGCGTAAATCTAGGCGTTGCTTTCCAATTGCAAGATGATATATTGGATGTGTATGGGAACCCTGAAAGCTTTGGCAAGCAGATAGGAGGGGATATCTTATCGAACAAAAAGACAATACTTTTTGTAAAGTTGCAAGAATTGATTTCTCCCGATGATCAAAGCGAATTAACATATCTACTTCGACAGACCATCGATACGGAACCGGAAAAAATTGAGAAAATGATGAATCTATATGCTAAATATGATATTCAGACGTTAGCTATATATCAAAAAGAAAAATTTACCACTATCGCTTACGAAAAACTGGAGAATATTCCCGTGGAGGACTATAAAAAGCAAGCTCTTTTTTCACTTGCAGATGCGTTAATGCACCGTGTGCGGTAGGGGTTTTGCAGTAAAAATTGATAAAACTCTAGTTTTTTAGTAATTTGTCAACACATAAATAAAAATATTAAGTTGCGCATGGCAGATATGGAACCGGTCAAAATAACAACATTTCAAGCATACTTGTTTTGGGAAAATGTGGAAAAGAATTTAAATAATCTATCACTGCGTCTATCTGCATTGAGAGAAAAAACAGATTTAATTCTGCTGCCAGAGATGTTTAATACCGGATTTACAACGAATGTAGAAAAATGTGCGGAGAAGATGGATGGTCCAACCATGCATTGGATGTATGAACATGCAAAAACGTACAGTTGCGTCGTAGCTGGAACGTTAATCATTTCAGAAAATGGACATTATTACAACCGCTTTATATGGATGTCACCCGATGGTAGTTTTGTGCATTACGATAAGCGCCATCTGTTTGGGATGGCGGAAGAAAATAAAGTTTTTACCCCGGGGAATTCCCGTATTATTTTAAATCTTAAAGGGTGGCGAGTGTGTCCGATGATATGTTACGATTTGCGTTTCCCCGTTTGGTCTCGAAACTTGGGGAATTCTTATGATTTACTCGTCTATACTGCTTCGTGGCCAGATAAACGTTCCGCCCACTGGCGTGCACTCATTCCGGCACGTGCTATTGAAAACCAGGCGTATGTAATCGGTGTAAACCGTGTAGGATATGACGGTAATGAGATCTATTATTCAGGTGGTTCGATGTGTATCTCTCCCCATGGGGATGTTGTGTACTATAAGCCCGAAGATGAGGATCTGTATACATTTACGCTAAATCCTGCGGATCTGATTAAAGCTCGGGAACAATTTCCGTTTCTGGCGGATGCAGATGATTTCTCTATGTAAAAAATTCTCTTTTTTAGAAAGGAGAAACCATTATTGGTAGGGCCTGTTCAATATAGCAGCGTTAATAACAGCCTCGCGTAAATCAAAAGAAACTGCATCATTTCTTCCTTCAATTTTTGGTGTAATCTTCTTGAGCAGTTTCTTATCGTCTTTTTCAGTAAACGCTTCACTCGTGGTCACTTTTACTTCGGTCGGTATAACGGGTGCACTTTGTCTTTTTTTGGGAGGAACTGGAATAGGAATCGACATCGTGGGTTCGATTACCGTGCGCTGTGCAGGTTGTTCAGATGGTAGAGGAGGAGCTGGTATAGGTACCTGCGGCATACGTCGACGAGCTTTCTCTTGCTCTTTCTGATATTCAGCGTAGATTTTATAAATCACACCACCTATGATTAATAACGCAGGTAAAAAGTTCTCCATGAAAGTAAATTTAATTAAAATCTGGAGAAAAAAGATGAAATATTAGATTTTATTTGCATTATATTTAGTTTTTTGGTTTGTTTGTCTTTATAATTATTCTAACCCAATATTATCCGACATGAATGACAATTTTGAAGATACCGACGAGTTTTTTTCTTTTTTGACAGGAAAAGCTTATGCTGCCTTAGGAAGGCGTTTACAAAGAAACTTAAAAGAAGAGGGTATAAATATTACCTCGGAGCAGTGGTCCTTACTTTATTATTTATGGATTGAGGAAGGACGGACTCAACAAGAACTCGCTTGTTTAACTTTCCGAGATAAACCAAGTGTATCCCGTTTAATCAACAACCTGGAAAAGTTAAAGCTGGTGATTCGTGTCACAGACAAAGAAGATAAACGCACAAACCTTATTTTTTTGACAAAACAGGGGCGGCAAATGAAAGAGGTTAGTTTGCGTCAAGCAAAAAAAACTATTGATCAAGCCCTAGAGGGTGTAACACGGGAAGATATGATAAAAGCACGTAACACACTGGATGTTCTGTACAGCAATTTATCGTGATTTAAATCGATATGTCCCTTCAGGTCTTAAATTAGATCTCTTGCGTCTCAAATGCACTATGACTATTGACTAACTTACCTGTATCTCTAAAGTAGATTTCTTGAAAGCTCAGGGTGGTGATACTGTCGACTTTACGGAAAAACTTATCTGCTGACACGTCGTCCATTGTTTTAAATCCGCAAGCTTCCATAATTTCTACTGTGGCGCGTAAGGTGTTGCGGTGAAACTGTGCCACGCGTATATATTTGTCTTCTACATCGAGGGCCTTGTATAAATGAGGACGTTGCGTGGCAACGCCTACAGGGCAAACATCTTCGTTACACTTTAATGCCTGGATACAGCCTAAGGCGAACATCATCCCTCTCGCACTATAACATGCGTCTGCTCCCAAAGCCATGACCTTTAATAAGTCAAAACCGGTCACAATACGCCCAGAAACGATCAGTTTTATATGTTTTTTTAGGCCAAATTTAATAAGGGTCGTCGTGATAAAGGATAAAGCATCGTATAAAGGCATGCCGAGATTGTCTGTGAATTCCAGAGGTGCAGCACCTGTCCCTCCTTCTGAGCCGTCGACAGAAATAAAGTCGGGAAATATCTGCGTGGTTAGCATGGCGTGACAGATATCAATAAACTCCTGTTTATCTCCAATACACAACTTGAAGCCTACGGGCTTGTATCCCGATAACTCTCGCAATTTTTGGATAAAATTTACCATGCCTTCGGGAGAGTTAAATGCACTATGGGCCGGTGGCGACATCACATCTGTTCCCGGAATGACATGCCGGATAGCAGCTACTTCCGGTGTATTTTTTGCCGCGGGTAATATTCCTCCGTGGCCTGGTTTTGCACCTTGCGATAACTTGAGCTCAATCATTTTTACGTAAGGACGTGTTGCCTTTTCTGCAAATAACTCCGCGTTAAACATACCCATTTCATCCCGGCAACCGAAATACCCTGTCCCTACCTGCCAAATCAAATCTGCTCCGTTGATATGATATGGGCTAATTCCACCTTCTCCAGTATTATGGGCAAAGTTTTGTAAAGCGGCACCCTTGTTAAGCGCGGTAATTGCTGTTTTGCTTAGTGCGCCATAACTCATCGCAGAAATATTAAATACACTGAGACTGTAAGGTTGTTTGCAAAAATGATTGCCAACGGTCGTTCGTAAATCATGATTTTCAATATGACAAGGGAAAATAGAATGGGCGACCCATTCATTTCCCACAGCCTGCGGATCGGATTGCATCCCGAAAGCGACAGTTTCTCGTTCATTTTTTGAACGTTGGTATACGATAGAACGCTGTCTGCGGTTAAACGGCCGACCGTCTGTATCGGATTCCCAAAAATATTGACGCATTTCCGGCCGGATACTTTCAAAGAAAAATCTGAAATAACCTAAGATAGGATAATTGCGTAAAATCGCGTGTCGACTTTGATAGCTGTTGTAGAAAGCGAGTATCATCAATGGGAATGGAATAGTAAGTAACCAAAACCAGCGCGGTGTGAACACGACACCAAAAGAGAAGATAATGAGATTGATGACAACTATCGTTAATAGAATAAGTTTTCTAACTGCCATAATTTTGTATGATATGTTTTTATATTGCTAACTACCTAATGGCTAGCAAAGTGCGCGCCATTAATAACTATGATCTCACAGTTGTTTTACAAAATTAGGAAGTTATTAAATGAAAGTGAAAAAAGAAGCAGGTTCAAAGAAGATTTACTAGTTTACTAATATTTCCGCCCTTAGCGCTTGTTTCTAGTGATTTCTTCGGTTAGTTGTTGATATATTTTGAGCCAATGTGGGTTTTTGATGAGAAACTGTAAATGCTTTTTGATAGTTTCTGTGTCTCCACGTTCGGCAGGACCCGTTTGTACGTCTTTTGGCGTTCGTGTTTGCACATTTTGTGCGGTCTCCAAAACAATGGGCTTTAGCAAATCAAAAGATAAATTTTGTTCTTGCAGAATCTGATTCGCTACTTGGAAAAGCACATTGCTGAAATTGTTGACAAATACGGCAGCTATATGTAGCGCTAGGCGTTGTTTACTATCACATAAAAAAGATCTAACGGCAATATGCTGCATTAGCCGAAGAAGTGAATCGGAGATTTCCATATTATTACCCTCTATTCCAAATGGGATGTTCTCCAATGAAGTGGGAATATCCTTACGGAGACTTTGCACGGGGTAAACGACGCCGTATAAAGGGAAGCGTGCTAAAACATTGCTGTTTGTCGCACCAGAGCAATGCACGACAATCCCTGTAATAGGTTCAGCAAGTTGGTCAACTACTTGTTCTATGGCTTTGTCGGCAACAGCAATAAGATAGAAGTCGGCTTTGTCGGTGACGTCTGTGATGGTGTCCACGGCATCGGCATTTAAAAGAGAAGCCAATGCTTCAGCATTGGCTTTATCTCTGCTATACACCTGTAAAATTTGGTGACCAAATGTGTGGAACGCTTTTCCTAAATGGGTAGCGACATTTCCACTGCCTAAAATAACAATAGTCATTACGCAGGATTTTGTTTAGATAGCTTCGCGTCTTTTAGGCGGCGATAGATAGCCATAATGAAACCAATGGTCATTATAATTGTACCGGCCCAGAAGAAATTGATATAAGGGAACTTGATCGCTTTAAAAACAATCCATTTTTTCTCAGGTAGCGGCTTTTGATACAACATAATTTCGAGTTTGTCCTCTTTCGGCAAAATGTTGGTGAAACGGAAACGAAGTCCTTGTTCTTCAATATCCTTATTGAAATCATACGAATGCCCATCCTTAATCAGGAAAATGGGCTCCACAGTGTATTCCTTTTCGTCCACTGCAATGACTTTGATTTTCAATCCAACAATAATGTCATCCGCTCCTTTAGGAATGTTATTTAGCGTCGCCTCCTTATTAATTTCTTCAATGGTATAAAATCCATTTCTATAACGCAGGGTATCGCCAATGCTAACTTGATAGGTTGCCGGTTCGTCATAATCTTCATATCCGCTTTGTTCTTCCGACGGGACGTTTTCAGCTTGCTTTTGCGATTCTGCTGCCGCTGCGGTGATCAGCGTATAAATATCGTGCGTCAAGTAGTGTTTTGTGTCCGGTGTGCCGATAAGACCACCCATTTCTGGATTGTTTTGTGCAAATGGGCTCAAAACAAAAGATTCCTTTACGCTTCCGGTTTCCTCATCGATGCGCTCATATAGAATTTTATAATAAACGTTTGGCGGGGCTACACTATCGCCTACATAAGTGATCCGATAGTCACCCATCTGTTTGGGTTCGCCTTCAGTCAAAAATAGGTTTTCACCCGGATCGGAAAACTTATCGCCTTCCTGACCAAAGTTTTGCACCTGTATATAGCGGCTCTCGTTGATGGAGATAACCTCGTTTGTCGCGGCAGCAATGAGTGCTCCCAGTAGTAGCAGGGCGAAACCGATATGGGCAACTGCAGATCCAGCTAATCGCCATTTACCTTTCAATGCATCACCCAAAACACGCATATTTGCCAGTAAGCAAAATATACAAGCTAGCGTCAGCAACATATACATCACATTGGTGTATGTCTTCGTAAAATAAACAATAAGCGCGCTTAATACGATAGCAAATAGAAATGACGCCAAAGTGGATACCCAGAATTTTTTGTGATCTGTTCTTTTATATTTCAAAAATTGCGTGAACGCCGTGACGAGCATAATGACTACGGCAAAAGCTCCTTGCCATTTATTATAATGTGGAATCGGGTCCACGGGAGGTGCCACCTTGGTGCCAAATAATGCGTTGAATACCGGGATGGAAGTCGTCGCTATCATCTGTATACAAGCGACGGTTAATACTAAACCGCCGATAAACATCCAAAATTCGCGCGAATAAATATCTTCTTCTTGCTTAGAAGAGGGCATTTCTTTTCTACGCCATATCAACATAACGACCATCAGTATAAGATAGGCCAAGTTGAAGACGATAAGTTGCCCCGACATCCCTAAACTTGTGAAAGAGTGAACCGAGGTTTCCCCCAGTATACCACTTCTGGTAAGGTAAGAAGCATAAATGACAAGTACAAAACTTATCATTGTCAGGAGCGTCGCGGTAAAAAAACCATGTCCAGAATTACGGTATGCGAGTATGACATGCACCGCCGCAATGAGCGTTAGCCAAGGGATGATCGATACATTTTCCACCGGATCCCATGCCCAGAATCCGCCAAAATTTAGTGCTTCATATGCCCAAAATGATCCCATAATAATACCCGCACCCAAAATCATGACAGCAAAAAGTGCCCACGGTAACCCCGGTTTCATCCATTCTTTATAGCGTTTGAGCCAAAGCCCCGATGCAGCATATGCAAAGGGAACAATCATAGATGCAAAACCTAAAAATAGAGTAGGGGGGTGGATAACCATCCAGTAGTTTTGTAATAACGGATTTAATCCGTTCCCATCAGCGATCATATTCAAATAATCAGGACGACTAAAAATAGGAGCTTGGAGTGCGTCCCGTAGCAGAATAAAGGGCGAACTACCAATGCGCGAACCAAATATCTCCACGCCGATTAACATAGAACCCAAAAATACCTGACACAGCATAACGAATGTCATAACCGGTGCTTCCCAAGTCTTAGCCTTAAACACGAGGACAATGCCTAACACCACCTGCCAGAACATCCAAAGCCAGAAACTTCCTTCCTGTCCTTCCCAAAAGGAAGAAATGATATAGTGCGTTGGTAGCGATTTCGAGGAATGGGCCCAAACATAGTGGTATTCAAAATAATGATTGTAGATGAGATAGAACAGAATGGTTCCAATAGCAACGACGGAGATCAAGTTTGTCCAAAAGCCAATTCGGGCGAGTGTTTTCCAAGACTTAACTTCGGGTTCACGTGTGGCGAAGAAGTAGCTGATAAGAGAAAAAAGGGCTGCACCAAAGGAAAGAATCACAAAAAATTGACCAATTTTCCCGGGTAAAAGATGTTCTCCAACGTAATTAACGTCCATTATTCAAAATAAAATTATCTAACGATATCCACCTTGTTGGCGGTTTTGTTTAAAAGGCCTAACGAAATAACGACTGCCACTATTCCCTACCTAAAAATGCCGTTACAGGCGCTACACTTGTTTCGATGACTTCCACCTCATCTTCGTTATATTTAGAAGGGCATTTCATTAATATCTTACTCGCGTGGAATACATCGCCCTCCATTTTACCCGTCAGTACAATTTGTTCAGATCGTTCGATATCTTGAGGCTTCGATCCTCGGAACACCACTTCGCATTCCGTACTATCATTATCGTACATATAGAAAGAAAAATGATTAGCATCTTTAATCGGGTCATAATACAAATCTTTCTCTTTGTTGAGCACGCCGACCACATAAAGCTCTGTTTCTTTCTGTTTGGCTTCCGTAAACGTAGAATATGTGCTAGAGTCCGTATAAATAACGACAATCATCGCAATCGCCACAGCGATGATAACAATTAAGATAATTGAACTTTTTTTCATCTAATTATATTTTAAATGGCAATGAGAACTTAACGTGAATATTATATTTCCGTATTCCAATATTATTTATGTCTCTGTTTCCCATTGCACTATCTCTATATGAGAGATCTCTGTTGTAAGATACTAACGCAAATGAATATAACCTAGATATTCCATGTGTCCTTTAAAAGACAAATTATATATATAGGAAATACAAAATTACAAAATGCTTTTACAAGATAGGAATTTGCAAAATTTTGCACACTATTTAGAATTATTCTATATAGATATCCCGCTTTTTGTGTTATTTTTGTGGAAAAATACCTTAATATGCAATTTGTAGTAACGGGTGATGGGTCGTTCACCTTGTACCATCCTGAAGTTGGTGAGCATTATCATTCTAAACATGGCGCGGTACAAGAAAGTCAACACGTCTTTCTCCATTCAGGATTGGATTTTTTCATACAAAGAGAGAAAAGTACCGAAGTGGCCGTGTTGGAGGTAGGGTTTGGTACCGGATTGAATTTTTTGTTGACAGCCGACCATGTGGATAACCTGAATCTAAATTTGAGATATGTCGGTATTGAGGCATACCCCTTGGAAGAAGGTGTGATCATTAAAACTGGATATGACAATTTTGTAAAGCCGGTAATTTGGACGAATTTCAAACGTAGTTATGAAACAGCACAAAGACAAGAAGTAGCTTTTACAGACACTGTCAACCTATTTATTGCACATCAAAAAGCATCAGACTTCTACGACACACAAAAATTCGATGTGATCTATTTTGATGCTTTTGCTGCCGTACACCAACCGGAGATGTGGACAACCGAAATATTAGAACATCTCTGTTCTTTTTTACGGGTGGGGGGTGTTTTTGTAACCTATGCTATTACGGGGAATTTAAAGCGGACAATGAAAGCTTTGGGTTTTGCTATTGAAAAGGCACCGGGAGCTCCCGGTAAAAGGGAAATGCTGCGAGCCGTTAAAATGGTGTGATAAAGAGACTATGTGCCAATCCTTTTTTGGATGTACACATAGTCTTTATCTAATTAATGATCTGATTGACCGTCGATGCCATGTGCATGACCATGTGCCAATTCCTCTTCAGTAGCAGGGCGCACGGCTAAAATTTCCACATCAAAATTCAATGTTTTACCAGCCATGGGGTGGTTTAAATCAGCTACAACGGCTTCTGGAGTAACATCGACAACCACAGCACGGAATTGGTTGCCCTCATTATCTTGTAAAGGTAAGACTTCACCAACCGGAGGAAGTCCTGTTTCTTTAAACATATCAGCAGGCAACTGCGCAACGGCACGGTCATCTTTTTCTCCATAAGCATCGTTTGGCTCTAAAATAAAAGAAGTCTTATCGCCGATATTCAACCCCGCGATATTTTCTTCAAATTTGGGTAGCATCATACCTACACCATATAGAAAGGTCAATGGATTCTCTGTTGTGGTCTCTTCTACAAATGCTTTTTCTCCATCTGCTTCTAGAGTTTGAAGCTTGTAATTCAATGCAACGACATTGTTGTTTTCTATTGCCATTTTATTTAATTTATTTGGGACGAATCCCGGTTACCATGTATTAATGCAAGCAGTTCTACCACAGAATTTTGAGGTAAACTACACGCACGATTCTTACAAAGGTAGGATTTTGATTCCATTCCCCCTTTATCTTTTAACAACGATAAATTACTTTTTGTTCCACCCAGTGTTATTTTATTGGGGATATAATGTTTGTCGAGTTGTTTCCGCCAAGCTACTGCGTCCTTGCCGGTTAGTGCTATCGTATTATTCCCATGCACATGTTCCAATAGTTGGATAGCCCAATTGGAATAGGCTGATCCATATTGTTTGATATGCGGAAAGACATTGGCAAATACTTGGTCGGCTACATCTATGTAACCTTGCTTGTCCAGTAACTCGCCTAGTCGATAGAGCACGCGTACGATGACAGATGACGACGCTGGAATAACATTATCCATAATTTCACTTTTGCGGGCAATTAGCTTTTCGGCGTCTTGAGCGGTATAGAAAAATGCTTTTTCTTTGTTGTCATAAAACGTTTCTATAGCCTTCTCAGCTAAACTATGGGCATCGTGCAACCAATGTTCCTCAAACGTGGCCTCATATAATGCGATAAAACCTTCTATTGTAAATGCGTAATCATCTAAAAAGCCATAAATCTGTCGGTTATGGTCGGCGGGTTGGTGAAGTAAATTAGTATCCCAAAAACAATACTGTTTGATGAAATTTGCCGTTTGGATAGCCCTATCAAGATACAACTGTTTATCGAATACCCGGTATGCATCCACTAATCCTTTTAAAAAGAGTGCATTCCACGAGGTGAGTTGCTTATTGTCGAGGCTTGGTCTTATTCGTTTTTCGCGATAAACGCGTAGCTTTTCTTTTATTTCCCGGAGATAGTTTTCCCACTCATCGAGGAGAAAACCACTTTCTAAAGCCACATTGTCTCCATCAATAGCACAATATAGTACATTCGTACCTTCTTCGCTCCAATTTCCAACCTTCGTTACGTGAAAATAATCGATAAAAAGAGAAGCGTCTTCATTCAGTATGTTTTCTAGTTCTTCCTGATGGAACGTATAGAATTTCCCTTCTATGCCTTCACTGTCTGCGTCCAATGCTGAATAAAAACCACCATTTTTCGCAAGCATTTCCCGTAACGCCCAGTCGACAGTTTCTTCAACAACTCTTTCATATAACCGAATAGGGCGTTGCTGATAAGCTTCACTGAATAAAGAAATAAGCTGTCCGTTATCATAAAGCATTTTCTCAAAATGCGGAATATGCCATCGACCGTCTACGGCGTAGCGGGCAAACCCTCCACCTATTTGATCGTAGATACCTCCGTTTGCTATTTTTTGTAAGGTAAAGTGTACATGTTCTAATACCGATTGATCCTTAGCGAGAAATGCGTAGCGCAGAAAAAATAGCCAATTATTCGGTAAGGGAAATTTTGGTTCTCTACTATAGCCACCGTTTATTGTGTCAAATTGTGCTTTCCATGGGGTTACGATATGATGTAAGTCACGCTCTGTATAGGCTTCCGGGATAGGAGCTATAGGCAATCTTTCTGCTTGATGGATGCCTTTTGATAGACGTTCAGCATAGTCGAGAGCGATCTCCGGGGTCTCTTCCCACATCTTCGCTATCTGTAATAATACTTGTTGCCAATCATGAGACTTAAAATAAGTGCCACCGTATATAGGACGTCCGTCGGGAAGGCAGATACAATTCAACGGCCAGCCTCCAGCATTCGTCATTAATTGTACGGCGATCATATAGATTTGGTCAATGTCTGGACGTTCCTCACGATCAATTTTAATAGACACATACAGGGTATTCATCGTCTGCGCAATAGCGTCGTTTTCGAAACTTTCACGCTCCATGACGTGACACCAATGGCAAGCCGAGTAACCGATGCTCACAATAATGAGTTTGTTCTCATCCTTCGCCTTTTGTAATGCCTCTTCACCCCATGGCATCCAATTGACAGGGTTGTGGGCATGTTGTTTTAAATACGGTGAGCTTTCATTTTGAAGTTGATTTGCCATATCTTATACATATTCCGTCTTACAGCGAACGGACACTATTTGTCCTTTCAATAGTCGGTGATGATCTGTTTTAAGGTAGCGGTATTTGCCGATAACATCGAATAATCTATTCCTCGCTCCAATTCCAAATGAGCGGTATGGGCCGTTTTAAGATCGACGAAACGATCGGTGGTATATGCAACAAGATCAGAAATGCCGGGATTGTGACCGAACAGTAAAACGTGATTATACGATGCTGGTACGTCGTTTAAGCACTTCATCAAAAAAAGATAATGTGCTTCATAAACTTTTGGTGTCCACAAAATGAGATCTTCGGAGTAACCTAAAATGTCACAAAAAATTTTTGCTGTTTGTTTCGCGCGATTAGCTGGAGAGGAGATAACCAGTGTCTTGTCATCCACTGTAGGCAGTAGCGTTTTTAGTTTCTCCGCAATAAGTGTGGCACGATTAACACCCTTGGGGAGCAAATCCCTATCGAAGTCGTCCTTTTCAAAAGTAGGGAGCTCAGCCTTTGCATGTCGAATGATATAGAGCGATTTGGTTTCCATATTTACCTTTCCTCATTTTGTTAAATGCTTTTTTACGTAATCGTAACTTCTCTTTATACTTTCGAATTTATTGGGCAAATAAATGTCATCTTGTTCTACGAATGCATACTTTAACCCCGACTTATTCGCATATTCCGCAATTCGGGTGAAATCTATTGCTCCGGTTCCGACTTCGGTATATTTTATTTCCTTCATAATGTCCTCAAAGTCTACATCGTCATAGTCTTCTCCCACAACTGGATTTGTATGCCGTTTGTCCATATCTTTTATATGCCACATCGGAAATCGTCCCGGATATTTATCGAAATAAGATTGCGGGCTAAGACCGGCTTTTTCGATCCAAAAAAGATCGAGCTCAAAATCTACGAGGTCAGGTTCCGTAAAAGCAATAAGAATATCCAATCCTCGTGTGCCATTTCCAAAACGTCTAAATTCCCAGAAATGGTTATGATACCCCACTTTAATACCCGCTTTTTTTGCCATCTCACCAAACTTATTTAACTGTTCTGCGGCATATTGGTAATCTTCGGTTTTTAAATTGTTCAAATCGTCCATGGGCGTAACAGGGGCAACGATATAGGATTGACCTAGATGATGCGCAATCTCAATGTATTTTTCAATGTTTTCGTGTTCCGTTAAGCTTCTGTTCAGGTATTTCGATAGATCATAGTGTCCGCTATGTGTTTTCAAATTATGGTCGTCCAATATTTTTTTTAGTTCTGCAATTGGAAGTTTCCAATACGTACCCGTGACAACATCAACACCAAATGTTTCAACATGTTTGTATCCTATTTTAGCTACTGTACTTATTGTTTCCAAAGGATCTTCAGTCAATAAATCCCGGATGGAATACAATTGAAGACCTAAATTATGAAAAGGACCATTTCCCGATTTGTCGTCTTGACATGAGAATAAGTATGGACTAAGAAAAGCACTGGATATTCCTAAACCAGCCTGCTTTAAAAATCGTCTTCTATTTTGCATACTTTGAAATTTCTTTAAAAAAGCGGTAATCCGAGATGAAAGATATGAAAAAAAGGATTCTACTTTTTATAGAATCCTTTTTTTATTTTCTGTCTTCTCGTTTTTTTGAAGTTCTAAACTAGGAAGAAAAGAATAATGACTAGACTGTCATAACATCTTTTTCTTTCAATTCGGCGAGTTGATCAACTTTCGCAATGAAAGAATCTGTTAGTTTCTGCACTTCACCCTCACCCACTTTGATCTCATCTTCTGAGATACCTTCACCTTTTAATTTCTTAATGGACTCATTTGCATCTTTGCGAATATTCCGAATAGCAACACGACCTTTCTCAGCTTCTTCTTTTACTTTTTTTACTAAGTCGCGGCGGCGTTCTTCTGTCAACGGAGGTACTGCTAAACGAATGATAGCACCGTCATTTTGCGGATTTAATCCGATGTTTGAATCGACAATAGCTTTTTCGATTGTATTGATTAAATTTTTCTCCCATGGTTGGATAACGATCGTTCTAGCATCGGTCGTATTGATATTACTAACCTGGGAAAGTGGGGTCATGGTGCCATAATAGTCGATGGCGATTCCATCAAGCATGGTAGGAGAGGCTTTGCCTGCTCTGATTTTTGTCAGTTCAGATTCTGTATGAGTCACGGCCTTACCCATGTTCTCTTTGCAGTCATCTAATTCTAAGGATATCAGTTCATTCATATCTTTATAAGTTTCTTTTGTAACAAATTAACTAACAACTGTCCCGATATGGTCACCGTTGGCTAACTTCTTCAGGTTTCCTGGCTTGTTCATGTCAAACACAATAATTGGAAGGTTATTTTCCTGGCACAAAGTAAATGCTGTCATATCCATTACATTTAGTCCTTTTTCATAAACTTCATGGAAAGAAATCTTGTCATAACGTTGCGCTGACGGGTCTTTTTCGGGGTCAGCTGTATAGATACCATCTACGCGGGTGCCTTTAAGTACAGCATCAGCATTAATTTCGATGGCACGTAAAGAAGCGGCCGTATCTGTTGTAAAATACGGATTTCCTGTACCTGCACCAAAAATAACAATTCTTCCTTTTTCGAGATGCCGCACCGCCCGTCTACGAATAAATGGCTCACATATCTGCTCCATTTTAATTGCGGTCAGCAAACGAGTCTTTAAGCCAACTTTTTCCAATGCATCCTGTAGAGCCATACTGTTAATGACGGTTGCTAACATGCCCATATAATCAGCTTGCACCCGGTCCATCCCAGCTTTTTCTGCACTTAAACCACGGTAGATATTGCCTCCACCGATAACGATGGCAATCTCTAAACCTTGGCTGTGAATCTCTTTAATGTCGTTTGCATATTGCATCACCCTATTGATGTCGATGCCGTAACTTTGTTCGCCCATTAAGGCTTCTCCGCTGAGTTTGAGTAGGATACGTTTATATTTCATGATCGTTTTTTGGAATATTTCCAAAAGCCAAAGATAAAACTTTTTTCCAAGCCACCCATGATTATATTACCCTTTTTATCATTATCGCGATTTTCCTTCAATTACCTCTCTATAATAGGATTCATAAAGAGGGAGAATCTTGCTTAAATCAAATTCTTTTGCTCGTGCAAATGCCGCATCCTTGAATACCCGTAGCCGCTCACAATCTTCCAGGATATGAATGGAATGTTTTGCCATATCATCGATGTCCCCGATATTGCTAAGGAATCCGCTCACACCGTTCAGGTTCAGCTCAGGCAGACCATCGGCGTTAGAGGAAACAACAGGCACGTGGCATGCCATGGCTTCTAAAGCGGCTAATCCAAAGCTTTCGGAAGAGGAGGGCATCAAGAATAAATCTGAAACCGACAAGATTTCCTCAATAGCTTCCTGTTTCCCTAAAAAACGTACATTTTGGCTTACTTCCAATTGACGAGCTAGCTCCTCTGTATTTCGTCGTTCAGGTCCATCACCAACCATCAAAAGCTTGCTTGGAATAACATCATTTATTTTCTGAAAAATGCGGACGACATCTTGCGTGTTTTTAACCTTTCGGAAATTGGATGTATGGATAACAATACGTTCATTCTCTGGAGCTATAGCCCTTTTGAAATGTTCCCTGTTTTTATTGTGAAAGCGAGAGAAGTCTATAAAATTGGGAATCACACGTATATCGCGGGTAATCTCAAAAGATTCTAATGTTTGTTCTCGTAAATTTTCCGAGACGGCCGTGACACCGTCAGAATGGTTTATCGAAAACGTTACTACCGGATTGAAGCTTTTATCCTTTCCGACCAACGTAATATCTGTTCCGTGTAGGGTTGTTACAACGGGAATATGGATGCCGTAGGATGCTGCTAATATCTGTTTTGCCAAATAGGCAACAGATGCATGCGGAATTGCATAATGTACGTGTAGTAAATCCAGCTTTTCGAATCGGACGACATCGACCAATTTACTTGCTAAAGCAGATTCGTAGGGAGAAAAGTCAAATAATGGGTATTGCGCAACGGCAACTTCGTGATAATAAAGATTCTCTGAAAAAAAATCTAGTCTAGCGGGTTGAGAGTATGTGATGAAGTGGATTTCATGTCCGCTGGAAGCAAGCGCTTTGCCGAGTTCTGTTGCAACTACACCACTCCCTCCAAAAGTAGGATAACATACGATGCCTATTTTCATCTGTATATAATTATTGTTATGCGAATAAATCTCGTCGTGTAAATAAGTTTCATCACACGGCGGTTGTATTTAACTGTATGTAAAAGATACGGGGCAAAGATAAGGATGGTTTTATAATTGCTTTGCAATAATTATACAAAATAGAAAGTTATGCTGTTTTAATGATGTTTAGATAAAGAAAAACGAGCCAGTTTGAGTAGAACGGGCCCGTTTTTCTTAACATTTTAAATTATGTGAACTCGGCTAACAACGAAATAAAAGTATCTAACCGTGTCGTTAAAAATGATGTTGAATGGTTTGTTTTTTTCCATCTATTGAAATGGAGAGATGGATATTTCCGGTCTCCGGTGTATTTCCAGCTTCTTCTTGGAAAACTATTCTTGGTGCAGTTTCTCCTTGATAAGGATAAAGCACCGTAGCAAAGTGAACACTTTTCTGATCGGTTTTATTTTGTTCAAATACAAAAGCAGGACGTTCTACCTCAGTCCGGTAGAAGTAAGAAACTTTTCCCTCTTCTTCTGCTAATTGTGCTTGGTCTTGGTTAAAGTTGCGAATGAATAGGTTATTACCATCTTTAAACCTTGTGGTAACACTATTTTCTTGGTTATTGTATACCGGGTTACTATTCTCAACCAATTGGAAGTGAATACCGACCTTACCGACATCTTTTCCTTCGGCTTTATCTAAGATGATAAAATATTGTTGATCAATAAATAAGACCGTCCGGATATGATTCAATCCTGTATAACTTGGATTTTTATAGACCAGAACATCTAGTTTGTCAGAAGTATGCCAGTTAATGAGCTGCGCATCGTTGATTTCTATGTCTTCATTATTTAAAGTCAACGTCTTGTGGATTTTTGTCTGACGGTACCAATTCCGTAGCTTTAGGATTTCTTCGTCGCCACCATAAACAAATACGCCCGCATCAGGCATAAAGTTTCTACCCTTCACCCATAACTCAAATGTTCCGTTATCCGGTTGACTATGCCAGAAAGCCGGTGGGCTTGCTTTGAGTACCATAGTCGTGGCGTTATCTTTCCAGCTGTTTCGAAAGGTATAAAATCCACCATCTTTCAACCCGTGAGAAAGAAAGGGAAGTATTTCTCCTTTTTTACCGTCTGTAGCATAATAGGTTATTGTTTTGTTTTCTGGAAATACCTGCTGCCAATCCTGAAAGTTTCTAATAGAGACCTTCTTGTCGGCTACCCACGCGTCTCCAAACATTGGAAATGAATAGTCTGGAAAAGAAAAGTTTACTTGTGCCATGATCATTTTTTCTATAATATCTTTATAAGATGGCGGAAACTCATGGTCAATATTAGCCAATTGTGCCATTCGTAGTGCTTTCAAAAAGATATTAATGGCAGCGGTGTGGTAGTTGGGAGATAATTCAAACTGCATACCATCTGGATAGATCTGCTTTTTTATCTCTGTATTTAAGATTTCGATTCCGCTTTTACGCCAAGTAGGTGCATTTTTTAATTCCGGGAAAAACGCACCTGCATAAATCATACGTTGTGCTTCGAAAAGTAAATGGTTACCCTTTTCCGAGTAATTTTCTAATATATGGTTTGCATGCTTATTATAGTTGTTTAAAAACACCATCAGAAATTCGGGCGTGAAATGAGGCGAAGTCAAGAACATATTAAATAAGCCTGTCTGTTCTTGAATACGATGTGATACCTCCAATGGACGCCAAGCAAACCGGTCATTCTCTTTGGAAAGTCCTTTAGGGTTTTTCTTCACCCAGTCCACATATTGTGCGATCCATTCTTTAGCATATTTTTCATCTCCACTTGACCAATAAGCTAAACCCATTGGGGTCCACCAATAATGACGATGGAGTTGCCATCTTACTTCGTTGTCCTTAACAGGCCAGTATTCCCAGTTGATGTCTTTTCCATAGTCAAAGTAACCATAACCTTTATGAACATAAAAGTGATGATCTAGCCCTTTGTCGGCCTTTTCTTGATTATCTTTGGATAATTTCTTGCCCAAAAACCGACCTTTATCCGCAAGATTGTAATCTGGATGTTTAATGTCTGTACGCTTTTTATAATAATTCAACAGCGTTTTGGAAGCCTCCTGGTATTTTTGTTTGGAAACCAGTTGTTTAACTTTTTCTAATCCCGGGTGATCCAGATTAAGAATGGCAAAATCATCCTTAGAAATACTGGATTTCTTTTGCCCGATAACGGACAGTGGGAAAAGTAGGATAAACAGATATAGAAATTTCAATTTCATGGGGTTCTAATTTAAGGTTTTTAAATCTATATTTTTAGCTTTCGCATACCGTACAAGAGCTTCTAAATAATAATAGTCGGCATAGTTTAAAGGTGTATCTATTTCTGAATTATATAAAAATGCCCCTACACTATGTTTTAGGATAAAGTATCCATTGGTATCTTCTCCTGCCAAATATTCCGGAGAGGACAATGATTGTAAAATATCTTCTGCATATTCGAAGTAGGCATTATTCTCCGTAAACTGTGCTAGATCTATTAATCCTGCTGCGATAACGGAAGCTGCAGAGGCATCTTTTGGCGCTCTTTCTCCACCGTTATGAATATCATAATCCCAATAAGGTATTTTGTCTTCGTCCACGTTAGGGTGTTCCATAATGTATTTGGCAATATCGATGGCATGTTTTAAAAAGACGGGATTATTTGTTTCCTTGTATGCCATCGTGTAACCATATAATCCCCAAGCTTGCCCTCTTGCCCAAGCCGACTCATGCGTTAGTCCTTGATGGGTTTCTTTTTGAATAGCTCGTCCAGAAAGTGTATCATAACTAATAACATGATATGAACTGTTGTCGGGCCTGTAGTGATTTTTTAACGTAGTGAGCGAATGCTGCACCGAAGCATCCGCATATTCCGGTTTATTAAATGTTTTACTTGCCCAAAAGAGAAAATCAAGGTTCATCATATTATCTATAATAACAGGGAATTCCCAATGGCCGAAATCCCAAGAGCGGATTGCGCCAACTGTTTTGTTATAACGTTTGTAGAGATTATCAGAACCTTTCTTCAGCGTAGGCAAAAACGCCTTGTCCCTAGTGATTCTATATCCGTTTCCGAATGAACAGTAGATCATAAATCCTAAATCGTGCGTATGGGTGAAATCTTGTAAAGAATCCATAGCCAAGGTAAATTTCCGTGCACTACTGGCTAAAGCCTTATCACCAGATATCTCGTATCCATACCATAGGGAGCCGGGAAAGAAACCAGAAGTCCAGTCTTCTTGGTGTGCCAACCGTACAGAACCATCATGATTAATAGACCGAGGAGAGAATCCAGGGATATACGTGTCAGCAGCTTTTTTTAATTGATGTACAGCACGATGTTTCGCATCTTTAAGCCAATTCAAATCGTCTTGTGCCTGTGCTTGATTCCCTATAAATGATAAGGCAATACAACTCATTAGGAGGCTAGCAATTTTTTTCATCTGTATAATTTTGTTTTTTTTAATGTTGATGAAGCTATCAGATTTATTCATCCCACGATGTGATCTGAAAAATCATGATGGTCTCATAATAATCTTCGCTTTTTATTGAATCATAAAATTAGATAGCTTGTTTGTAATGCTCTTTCAGTTTTAAACAAAATCATTTTGATTTTGATGAATATCAGAAGGTTGGGGTGGTGATTAAGCGTTGCTCAGGCTGCCCTAAAAGACGCATAATTTGGTGTGATTAACCAAAATTAAAAGTATTCTGGATAAAATTTAAATAGCTGAGAAGTGATTACCGTTACTTTTGATGTAGTTATCACAATGTAAATCTAACATCATGAGAAGAATATTTATCCTTGCCATATTGGTGCAATTCTTGTCTTTTAATGAGGTGCTCGGTCAGGCGACGCTACGGCTTAACGATGTGACCTTGATGCACGAGATGCGGGCAACGCCATATCCATTAGACAGAGCCGTTGTAAAAAATAGAAAAGTAGCCTTTATGTGGCCTCTCGAAACAACAAGTAAAGCGCATGCTGCTTTAGATGGGATGGAGGAAGAGCATGGTGACCAAAAACCAGACCCCAATCAAATAAATTACCGACTGCGTATTTCCCAAGATAGTTTGTTCCGGAAAGAGGTGATTGAAGCCGATTGTCCCTGGGCATTCTATAATGCAGCGGAAATATACGAAAATGGGGAGTGGTTTTGGCAATATGGGTATGCAGATGGTGAAAAGACAGATTGGTCGCCGGTGTTGCGGTTTACCGTCATAAATGACGGCTACGTATTTAACCCGCCTACATTTTCTAACCTAATGGCGAAGCTGCCCGCTACGCATCCCAGAATTTGGGTCGAAAAAGACGCATGGGATGCGTTTATTGAAAAAAGCAAAAATAAGGAAGAACGCGATTGGTATATTGCGTATGCCAACAAAGTCGTCGATGAAGAAGTTAAACATTTAGCTGATGTTATCGATACAAGCAAAGTAGCCGAGCTGGATTTGGAAGTAAAGCGTAATGCATTGTTGGTACGCGAAAGTCGGAGAGTCGTTGATAGGGAAGAAGCAAA
Organism: Sphingobacterium arenae; assembly: GCF_014692505.1. Classification (GTDB taxonomy): domain Bacteria; phylum Bacteroidota; class Bacteroidia; order Sphingobacteriales; family Sphingobacteriaceae; genus Sphingobacterium; species Sphingobacterium arenae. The sequence continues at coordinate 138,524 of NZ_JACNYK010000005.1, forward strand.
TACCGAAGGCTTAATTCGGGCTTTCCTTTTGACGAAAGATGAGCGTTATTTTAAGGCGGCTATGTATAGGATCGAAGAAATGGTGAGTTGGAGAAATAGCCCTTATCTTAAAGGCGATTTCAATGCCTCTACATTGCTTTCGTTGAGTACGATGGCATATGACTCGTTTTATGATTTACTTTCGAAGGAACAAAAGGCTTTATTGCTTGAAGAAATAAAAGAGCATGGAAGCAATTTCTTTAACCGTTTCCATAATCATTTCGAAGCACATATAGCCGATAATCATTCTGTACAAATGACCTTACGTATCTTTACGATGGCGGCTTTCGCTACCTATGGTGAATTACCGGAAGCAAAGAAATGGGCAGATTATTGTTATAATGTATGGATAGCACGTTTCCCCGGTGTAAATGACGATGGTGGATGGCATAATGGTGATTCTTATTTCCATGTCAACATCCGCACGTTGATAGAAGTACCCTTGCTTTATAGCAAATTAAGTGGTTACGACTTTTTTAAAGATCCTTGGTATAAGGGGTCCGCGATGTATGTCATGTTTCAGCAGCCACCATTCTCCAAATCGGCAGGTAACGGAAGTGCACATCTACGTGTCGCTAAACCAAACGGACAGCGCGTGGGCTATGCGGATGCTTTGGCAAAGTTAACCAATAACAGTTATTTGGCGGATTATGTTCGGACAATCCAAGCGGATGAACCAGATGTCTTGAAAAGAGGCTTTGGAGCCAAACCGGGCGATCTATCCTGGTTCCGACTTCAAAATGATACCCCATTACCGATAGGAAAAGGCTTGGCAGATTTGCCATTATCCTACGTTTTTAGAAACACAGGCATTGCCACCTTTATGTCTAGCTGGAAAAATTTAAAAAGAAATGCTATGGCAACGTTTCGTTCCAGCCCGTACGGTTCTACCTCGCACGCCGTAGCAAATCAAAATGCGTTTAATACCTTTTATGATGGTAAGCCACTTTTTTACAGTAGTGGTCATCATGTCAGTTTTACAGATAAACATGCTGTCTATAGCCATAGAGGCACACGCGCGCATAATGCTATTCTGGTTAATGGCATGGGGCAGCGGATAGGTACGGAAGGTTATGGGTGGATTCCACGGCATTATACCGGTCGTAAAATTGGGTACGTCATTGGCGACGCGTCCAATGCATACGGAAAGGTAATCTCCCCACTCTGGTTAAAAAGAGGTGAGGTGTCTGGTCTTGACTATTCTCCGGAAAACGGTTGGGATGAAAATAAGCTGAAAATATTTAGACGGCATATTGTCCAATTGGGGGGCGCGGACTTGCTGTTTGTTTATGACGAGCTAGAAGCCAGTGAACCGGTAGTGTGGAATTATTTACTACATACCGTAGAAGATTCTATGCAAGTTCATTCGGATGGAAAGGTGATACATGTAAAAGCTACTAATCAACAAGGAGCGTCGGATGCTTATATTTTTGCACCTGAAAAGTTGGATGTTCAACAAACAGACCAATTTTTTGTTCCGGCAGTTAATTGGTTGAGAGCGGACGATAAGGGGCATTTTGCTCCCTATCCAAACCACTGGCATTTTACCGCAACTTCCTCTAAGCAGTCTGTTTATCGCTATGCGACAGTCATTCGTACCCATCATAAGAAAGAGGTGGTATCTGCTCCTCATTGGATAGATGAAAATACAATCGAAGTGGATGATTGGGTGATTCGTGTCAATATAAACGGCACAGGTGTTCCATCTTTTTCTGTACGAAATAAAAAAGGAGATGTTTCGCTCGAATATAATGATGTAACGACAGTTACCGAAAATGGGAAAACAACGGTATTAAAAGATCAACTACCGGATTTGGAAATTTAGAAAATAAGAATATGAAATAACGTTTAATCAAAAACGAAAGTATTTTGGACGATTTTAAAAGTATCCAAAAATCGTCATGACTACATTCGTTTATTCTGAATAGACTACTAATTTAAATCACAATCTATGAGACAGCTACTGTTTATATTATCCTTGCTATACAGTACCATATTGTATGCGCAGAAAATTACCGTGAATGGAGTCGTGACCAGTCAAACCGGAGAGGTGCTGGTGGGTGTTAGTATTAAGGAAAAAGGAACGAATAAAGAGACGACCACAGACGCAAAAGGTGGTTATGCGATGACAACGAGCAGCGCAGATGCGGTATTAATTTATTCGTATATCGGATACACGCCGATAGAAATAAAAGCGGGAGATAATGCCACACGAAGCGTCCAATTATTGGAGGAGACGAAGAGTATGGATGAGGTGGTTGTTATCGGTTATGGTTCCGTGCAACGAAAGGATTTAACAGGCTCGGTGGCTTCTGTTTCGGGCGAGGAATTGAACAAAGTTCCTGTGCCGGATGTGACGATGGCGCTGGCTGGTCGGCTTGCCGGCGTACAGGTATCCGCATCGGAAGGAGCTCCCGGATCGGAAATGTCCATCAAAGTTCGTGGAGGAGGATCTATCACCCAGAGTAACGAACCTTTGTATGTGATTGATGGTGTTCCCCAAACAGAAGGTATAAATTTCTTAGACCCAACCGATATCGAGAGTATCGATGTCTTGAAAGATGCGGCATCGACCGCTATTTACGGTTCCAGAGGGGCGAATGGTGTTATCCTAGTGACCACGAAGAAAAATAAAGCCGGACGGACCAATGTAACCTATGATACCTACATGGGGGGTAAAAGTATAAACAATACATTGCCGGTTTTGAAACCATATGACTATACCGTTTTGCAATATGAAAGAAGTTTGGCCGACGAGTCACGACTGGCAAGATTTGAGCAAACGTATGGTACATTTGATCAACTGGAAGAATTGTATATGAACCGGCCAGGTATAAACTGGCAAGAGCAGGTTTTTGGAGGTACTGCGAATAGTCAGTACCATAAAATAGGTGTAAATGGTGGAAATCAAGCTACGCGGTATAGCCTTTTCTATTCGATGAATAATGATGAAGGAATCATGTTGAATAGTGGGGCAAAAAAGCATGTGGCAAAACTCGCTCTAAACCATCAAGCCAATGAGCGGTTGAGTTTAAATGGAAGTGTTAACTATTCGGAGCAGAAAGTATACGGGTTAGGAACGAACGAAGGAAACACCTATCTCAATCAGCTACAGAATATCTTAACGTATAGACCGCTCTATGGGTTGGCGGGAACCGATGAAGATTTCCTAAACATGGAAGAAGATCCGGCACTGGAAGATGTACAAGGTAACACGTTGCAAAACCCTTTAGTCAATGCAGAATCGCAACACCGAGATATTCTGGGAAGGTTTCTTTATTTAAATACCGACGTACAATATAAACTAACAGACCATATCACTTATCGAGGTCTGGTGAATTACAGAAACATCTCGACAAAGACGGATTTGTTCTACGATAGACGTTCGATGATGGCAAAACGAAATAATGGTCCACAAGGCTCTATGGCAGATCAGGTACGAAGTGGTTGGAGTTATTCCAACACACTTATGTATGAAAATACATTCAATCAAGACCACAAATTTGATGTTTTACTAGGGCAAGAGCAGAACTACCTCTTGACCAAGTATAACAGAGTTACAGCAACGGGTTTTCCTGACGAGACATTGGGCTTGGATAATCTGTATGAAGCATCCACTTTTCTAGGTGAATCCAATAACCAAGATGAGCGGATGATATCGTTCTTTGCGAGAGCAAATTACAATTACAAAAGTAAATATTTGGTGTCTGCGAGTTTACGATCTGATGGATCTTCAAAGTTTGGCCCCAACAATAAATTTGGATACTTTCCTGCGGCATCTTTCGCTTGGCGAATCATTGAGGAGGATTTTATGAAAAACCAAGGTGTTCTTTCCGACTTAAAACTTCGTTTTTCTATCGGTACATCGGGTAATAACCGGATTGCAAACTATACTTCCCTTGCCTTATTGTCTACAGGTACTTACCCATTAAACGACCGAATTAATGTGACCGTATTTCCGAATACGTTGCCCAATCCGGATCTGAAATGGGAAGCTACAAGAGCAGAGAATTTAGGATTGGATATGGCATTTTTTAATCAGCGTATACAATTGACAGCTGAACTTTACCGAAATACTACAAAAGACCTTTTGCTGCAAGCGGAAGTACCGATGAGTTCGGGCTACTCGACAATGCTGATTAATGCAGGATCGACACAGAATAGCGGTGTGGAATTAAGTATAAACACAACCAATATCAATACGCCAAACTTTAAATGGACAACCGATTTTAACTGGGCATTTAATAGAAATAAGGTATTGGCATTAACGGATGGAGAATCGTTTAGGAATGTGTTTTCGGACTGGGGAGTATTGACCGAAAGCGATTATATCATCCAAGTAGGACAGGCATTAGGACAAATGTATGGATACAAGACAGATGGTTTATACCAAGTCGATGATTTTAATTTTGACTCCAATACCCAAACCTATACGTTAAAAGATGGAATACCATATGATAATAACAATATACCACAGCCCGGTTTTTTAAAGTTTGTTGACACGGATGGAAATGGAACAATTAATCCTGACGATAGAGCGGTTATTGGAAACGCAATACCCAAAGGTATGGGCGGGCTTAATAACACATTTTCGTATAAGGGGATTGATTTGAGCATTTTCCTCAATTGGGCTTATGGAAATGATGTGTACAATGCCAATAAGTTATATAGCAGTCAAACACAATTGGATTATCGCAGTACACTTTCTTATTTCGCTGATAGATGGATGTCTATCGATGCAAGTGGTAATAGAGTAACCGACCCTGCAGCCTTGGCAGCGATGAACGAAGGAAAAACCGTACCGGTTTATAACAGCAATACAGCACTACGTTTTTATGATTATGTGGTTGAAAATGGTTCTTTTTTACGAATCAATAATATCAGTATAGGTTATACAATTCCAAAGAGTTTCCTTTCTAGATTTAAAATTAATGGACTAAGGGTGTATGCAACAGCCTATAATCTGGGAACCATTGCAGGCTACTCAGGCTATGATCCCGAAGTGAGTTCGAGAAACAGTACCGGTTTAACACCGGGGATTGATTTTGGAGCTTACCCACGCGCTAAATCCTTTGTGGCAGGCATTAATTTATCACTATAAAAATGAAAATTATGAAAAATAAGAAATTAATCTTTATAGAGAACAATGTTGCGAGGTATGTCGTTTGGTGTGCTTTTGCAGTTTCAACCTGGACGCTAACTTCCTGTTCAAAATGGTTGGAAGAAGACCCTTATTCGTTATATGCGGCAGAGACTTATTTTGACAATACTGACGATGCAAAAAAAGCAGTACTGGGTGTATATGAAATTATGGCGAGTCAAAATACCTACGGATTTTATATGTCTTTGGTATTTGATATCGATTCGGACCTGGCTTATATGGAAGGAACAGGTTTCTCAAACGACAATAGAACATTGGCACATTATAACTTTGCTACAGGTCATAATTATATCACCGAAGCATGGCGGGCACTCTATGACGGAATCAATAGAGCGAACCTCGTGATCGCAAACATACCTCAAATGGATATGTTTGCGAACGGAAGTGAAACAGAGAAAGCTGAATTAAGAAGATGTCTGGCAGAAGCTAAATTTTTACGTGGACTCTACTATTTTGATCTGGTTCGGCTATATGGGGATGTTCCATTAAAAACAGAGTATACAAAAGCCACAGATGATATGAAATCGGCGCGAACGGATAAAGAAGAAATCTACGATCAGATTATTCAAGATATGACAGAGGCAATTCCCGATATTCCAGAAGCATCCGAAAAATCACTTGACGAACGCATAAGTAGGGGAGCAGCAAAAGGAATTTTGGCGAGAGTATATCTAGGACGAGGTGGATATTCGTTAAGACAGAACGGACAGATGGAGCGCCCCTCCAATTATTTGACATACTATGAAGAGGCGCGACGACTCACAAAAGAGATTATTGATGGTGGGCATCACGAATTGAATACAAGCTATGAAGCGATATTTAAAAATTATTGTGAATTGAAACTTGAGCCTAAAGAAAGTATGTTTGAGACCGCATTTTTTAATCCATCGGGTGCACGTCCATACAGTGGCTATATTGGTACATGGAATAGTCCACGTACGGCGGCGGGGGCTGTGTATGGAAGAGCTAATGCATTCTTTCGGATTATCCCGATGCTATATGACAAATATGAGCCCGCCGATCAACGGAAAGATATCGCCATTGCGCGATATGAAATTGATCGTAACAGCCAGAAAGTAGATCTCTCTGACCCTATTTTAGCGAACGTGCGATTATGGACACCCGGAAAATGGAGAAGGGATTGGCAAGGTACCGAACCGAAAGATTTAAATAATACCGATATCAACTGGGTGTTATTACGCTATTCGGATGTTTTGTTAATGTATGCCGAGGCCGAGAACGAAATAAATGGCCCGGGAGCAAACTCGGTGGGTAGTGCCTATTGGTCTCTGAACATGGTAAGAAGACGTGGATTTGGCATGCCTGTAGATCAGCCTTCGGCTACAGCCGATTTACCAAGCGGGCTTAGCAAAGAAGAATTTTTTGAGAAGGTCATGGAAGAACGTGCACTAGAGCTCTGTTATGAAGGGTTTCGAAAATTTGATTTGATTAGATGGAATAGATTAGGTACATCCTTGCGAGCGACGCAAGAGGACCTAAATGCGATATATGGAAACTTCCCGTATATAGCTGGAGATTATTTTACCGATAATAAGCACGAGCTATACCCTATCCCCCAAAAAGAAAGAGACATTAATCAAAATCTTACTCAAAATCCGAATTATTAACACATAGGGGTTACGCGAAATAAAAAAATGATAACGATAAGAAATAAGATCGGCCGTTTGTTTGCCCTTGCATTGCTTGTAGGAGCAACGGCGTGCTCATCTCCTCAGAACGAAGAGCAGAAGAAGTTGAACATCGTGTTCATCATGACCGATGACCATACCACACAAGCGCTGAGTGCCTACGACAAGCGCTTTATCTCCACGCCTAATCTAGACCGGTTAGCAGATGAAGGGATAAAGTTTAACAATTGTTTCGTCACGAATGCGGTGTGCGGTCCTTCTAGAGCGGTTATCCTAACAGGGAAACATAGTCACATCAACGGTTTTAAAGATAACCATAGTGTGTTTGACAGTACGCAGGTTATCTATCCACAACTATTGAAAGAAGCGGGCTATCAAACCGCGATGATTGGGAAGTGGCATTTGGGAACAATGCCTGTGGGTTTTGATTTTTATAGTATTCTCCCTAATCAAGGAGAGTACTATCAACCGGAATTTATAGAAAATGGGAAAAAAGTAGCGGAGAAAGGCTACGTGACCGATGTGATTACAGATAAAGCAATCCATTTTCTAAATGATAGAGATAAAGAGAAACCTTTTTTATTGATTTATCAGCATAAGGCGCCTCATCGAAATTGGCTTCCTGCACCGCGACACTTGGGTATGTTTGATAATACCACTTTTGAGGAACCTGCAAACTTGTTAGACGATTTTAGTAATAGAGGAAGAGCTGCGAAAGAGCAATTGATGAATATATCCTCCGACATGTGGGACGCATGGGATTTGAAACTGGCATCAGCAGCAGATTTAGATTCTCTAGCTGAAATTCCAAAAGAAACGATTGGTGATACAAAAGAAGACGATTTTACCCAAGCGAATAATAAATCAGTAGATAAGCAACGCTTTTTTCAAGTGTTTGATCGGATGACTGAAGAAGAGAAGAAAGCCTGGACGGATGTGTATGATAAACGCGTAGCAGAATATAGACGCTTAAACTTGAAGGGGGATGACCTGGTGCGCTGGAAGTATCAACAATACATGAAAGATTATTTGGCTTGTGTGGCTGCGGTGGACGAAAACGTAGGTCGATTGCTCGATTATCTGGAGCAAGAAGGGGAGTTAGACAATACGATTATTGTGTATACCTCCGATCAAGGGTTCTTTTTAGGCGAACATGGTTTCTTCGATAAACGTATGATGTATGAAGAGTGTTTGCGCACACCCTTGTTAGTACGATATCCAAAAGGAATTAAGAAAGGTCTTGTTTCAGATGCTTTAGCAATGAACCTTGATTTTGCACCTACCTTATTGGATTATGCAGGTGTCGAAATCCCCGCAGATATGCAAGGTCAGTCGTTAAAGCCGGTGATTGATAACGGCGGGAAAGAAGTAGAAAATTGGCGCGATGCCGTCTATTATCATTATTACGAGTATCCGAGTTGGCATATGGTCAAAAGACATTATGGCGTTCGGACAGACAGGTATAAGCTGATTCACTTTTATAATGATATTGATGAATGGGAGCTGTATGATCTTGAAAAAGACCCAAAAGAAATGAACAATGTGTATCAATCCGCAGCGTATGCTGATGTAGCGCAGCAGATGCATCGTAAACTGAAACAATTACAAGAACAATATCAAGATACAAACCCAACCGAAAAATAAAAAGATGATGAATACGATAACCCGTATAAAATGCTGTTGTTTATTGGCAATAGCTTTTTGCCTATCCTGTACCTCCGAAAAAGAACAGGATAGACCCAATATTTTATTGTTGATGTCTGACAATCAATCGTGGAATCACGTAGGAGTATATGGTGATTCCGTAGTGAAGACACCAAACATGGACAAAATTGCCGCTGAAGGGGTGCGTTTTACGCATGCTTTCTGTAATTCACCGTCCTGTACACCTGCGAGAGCTGCGTTACTAACTGGTCAAGATATTTGGCGTATAGAAGAAGGTGCGAACCTATGGGGAACGCTACCAACAAAATTCGAAGTTTTCCCCGAATTATTGGAAAAAGCCGGCTACCGCGTAGGGTATGATGGAAAAGGCTGGGGGCCCGGTAGCTATGAGGCCAACGGTAGAACACGAAACCCGGGAGGCGACCAATACCGGAACTTTGCAGATTTCATTAAAAATGCAAAAAAAGGCGAGCCATGGAGTTATTGGTTTAATAGCTTACATCCGCATCGACCTTATGAAGTTGGTTCTGGGCAAAAGGCAGGAATTGACATCCATAAAATCAACGTACCGGCTTATTTACCAGATACCGAAGATGTACGAATAGATATTGCGGATTACTACGCCGCTATACAAACGTTTGATACAGAAGTAGGAGAGATTATGCAGCAATTGGAAGAAAGCGGTCATTTAGAAAACACAATCGTATTGATTTGTAGCGATAACGGATGGCAGATGCCGAGAGGTCTTGCTAATCTTTACGATTTTGGTACAAGGGTGCCGTTGATTGTTTCTTGGCCAGAGAAATTTAAGACAGATGCTGTTACCGAGGACTTAGTCACATTACTTGATCTGGCACCAACTTTCCTCACACTGGCGAAAGCAGAGGTGCCCGATTACATGACCGGAAAAAGTTTGCTGCCGATATTGGAGAAAGATGGGGAAATAGCGGACGCCCGAGAATTTGTCGTCATAGGAAGAGAAAGACATGCTTTTGTAAGGCAGCATGGATTAGGTTATCCGGGGAGAGCTATTCGCACGAAAGAATATTTATATATTAAAAATTATGAGGCGGATAGATGGCCTGCAGGTGATCCGCCATTATATGGCGATGTCGACCCGTATATGTTAAACTACCCGGGACCGGCGAAATTTTTTATGTTGGAGCATAAAGATGAACCGATAGCAAAGCAAGCGTTTGAGTTGGCATTTGCAAAACGTCCGTCGGAAGAACTGTATCATATTGTAAATGATCCAGATCAATTGCATAATTTAGCCGACGATGCGGATTATCAAGCGATCAAGCAAGAATTGTCGTCTAAAATGATTGCCCATTTAAAAGAAACAAAAGACCCGAGAGAAACAGGTGGAGAGATTATATGGGATAGCACCGATTACTTTAGTGAGATAGACAAAACGCCGGTGCCAAGCAAAGAAGCCATAGAGAAATTTAATCTTGATACGATGTACAATTATCTGAAATAGATTAAAGCAAAAAAGTAACATGAAAATATGCATTTCATTTTTTATCGTATTTCTCTGGTGTGCTGTATTAAGTGCACAGACAGATCGTTCAGATCGTCCTAATATATTGATTATTATGACCGATCAGCAAACAGCTGAGGCGATGAGTTGTGCCGGAAACCAAGATTTGCACACGCCAGCCATGGATTTCTTGGCGTCGAACGGTACGCGGTTTACGGAGGCCTATTGTGCACAACCCTTGTGTACGCCATCACGTTCGTCGATGTTTAGTGGCGTTATGCCCAGTGAGAACGGCTTTATTGGGAATTATCCAGAAGAAGATGGACAATGGCCAGATTCCTTATTGTTTATGGGTAAAATATTTAAAGACGCGGGTTATAATACAGGTTACGTAGGCAAATGGCACATACCATTGCCGGCATCCAATATCGCTCAACATGGATTCGAATATATTGAAAATACCTGGACAGGTGATTTCATGGATGCTGCAATTCCTGCTTACAGTGCGCGGTTCATGAAAGAAAACAAAGACCATCCTTTTTTGTTAGTGGCTTCGTTTCTCAATCCGCATGATATTTGTGAATGGGCACGAGACGACTATTTAAAAATGGATTTTATAGACAACCCTCCGCCTCCGGAAGAATGCCCGGAGTTACCTTACAATTGGAAGATATCACCTCTTGAACCTCCGATTATACGTGAACAACAAAAAGTAAACCTGCGCACCTATCCGTCAATAGATTGGGGGGAAGGAAGATGGAGACAATATCGTTGGGCATATAATAGATTGGTAGAGCAAGTTGATGGATATGTGCAGATGATTTTAGACGGGCTTAAAAAATATGGTCTGGAAGACAATACGATTATTATCTTTACCAGCGATCATGGTGATGGATATGCTGCTCATCAATGGAACCAAAAACAGGTATTGTATCAAGAATCGATCAAAGTACCTTTTATTATTTCTAAGATTGGCGATTTTCAACCAGAAGTCAATGATCGACTTATTTGTAACGGGACGGATATCATGACGACTGCTTGTTCTTATGCCGGGATTGAAGGACCCTCTTACCTAAAAGGTAGAGATATCAGTCAAATTATGCATGGTAAACAGAGCGAATGGAGAGATACATTGGTCGTAGAGACCGATTTTGCGGATAATACCGTTTTGCTGGATATCAAAGGTCGAGCCGTTATTACATCGCAATATAAATATATTATTTACAGTAAAGGAGAAAGAAGAGAACAGCTGTTTGATTTAAAATCCGATCCGGGAGAAACAAAAAATTTAGTATACGATAAGCGTTATCAAACAACCCTCGCTGATATGCGAAATTACTTGAAAAACTATTCGGATACAGAAAGAGAAATATTTGGTTTGTAAATTTGAGCCATTCAAATGAAATTACACCTATTGAAAATATTCTTTCTGGCCTATGTGGTCTGTCCCTTGTGTGTATGCGCACAATGGACACAAGACACTAAACGGCAATTCAGAACGATTTCAATAGAACAAGGGCTTTCGCAAAGCACCGTCTATACCATTGTGCAGGATAGTTTGGGCTTTATGTGGTTGGGTACTCAAGACGGCCTTAATCGTTATGATGGAAACTCTTTCCAAGTATTTAGACCGGACAAAACGGATACCACCACCATTTCCTCCTCTTATATTCGAAGTTTGTATGTAGATAGTAAAGGAAAATTGTGGGTTGGTGGAAATAAAGGGGTTAGTTCCTTTGATTACGTTACCGAATCCTTTCATAATTACGATCTCGAAATTAAGGCAGGAGAGTGGTTTGTAACTGCTTTAGGTCAAGATATGGATGGTAAGTTATGGATGGCAACAAATGGCGGTGACCTGTATCAATTGGATGTGGTAGCCGACAGTTTTCACAAGGTTGATCTAGGCGATTTTGCTACTGAAGTTAACAGTATTTCGAGTATTGCCAGAATGGACCATTTGCTTTTGCTGAGTACCGATATAGGTATTTTGCAATTGGACAGCAATCAAAAGAAGGTCAGTAAATTTGCGTTGGATGCAAGACTAAATGTAAACTACATTGTTGTAGATAGTACATACGTGTGGATAGGCACGGAAGGAGATGGGCTTTTTGAATATACCCGTGTTACTCGTGGAATAAAACAATATAAACATAGGATTGGTTCGATCTATTCCAGTCTGGCGGATGATGATGTGCGGAGTCTCGCCAAAGATGAGGAAGGCAATTTATGGGTTGGAACATTTAAAGGATTGAGCATACTCGATGTAAAAACCAAGGTCATACAAAACTACTTTCAGCAACCGTCCGTTCCGCATACATTAAGCCAAAATTCCGTTCGATATATTTATCGGGATAAGCAAAATGGTATGTGGATGGGGACCTTTTATGGCGGTGTTTCCTACTTCCACAACGATGATATCCGGTTTAGCTTTTTGAATAGAAATACAGGTAATCTCTCTCTAAATGACAATGTCGTAAACGTTATTAAAGAAGATGCAGCCCAAAATATTTGGATAGGAACAAATGATAAAGGGTTGAATTTTTGGAATCGGAAAGAAAATATAGTTCAATTCTATTCACATAGCGAAGAAGACGCGACGTCACTTGCCTCTAATAATATCAAAGCTATCGCTTTTGATAATCAAGGGAATGTACTTGTCGGTACACACAATGCAGGTATGGGGATATTTAACCCTAAAACCGGAAAAACGGTTGTTTTTCGACATAATCCGGAGGATGGAACGTCTATTGCGGGCGACATGGTGTATGCGCTTTTAAAAGACAAAACGGGACGTATTTGGGTAGGGACAAGATCTGGTCTCGATCGATTTAATGAATCGAATCAGAATTTTTCCCATATCTATCTGGACAAAAAAGGAACTCGGCTTTCAGCTGATGAAATTACAACCATGGTGGAAGACAGTAAAGGAAGGATATGGATAGGAACGACCAATGGTATCAATATTCTATATCCCGACCAACTTGTTTTTGAGGTTTTCCCCGGATCAAATCTGAGTAGTGACGTTATTACAGCTGTTGTAGAAGATAAAAATCAGACAATTTGGGTAGCCACTCGAGATGGTCTGAATTACTACGATGAACAAAGTAAATCTTTTAAAATATTTGAAAACGGAAAGCGAATAGAAGGCATCATCTATGGGATGCTATGCGATAATGATGGAAATTTGTGGCTTACAACCGCCAAAAATTTATTGCGGCTTGATCCACAAAATGGCGAATACTTATTGTTTGACAATCGAGACGGTTTACAGATCAGTCAGTTTAACCTCTCTGCTACAGAGAAAACGTCTGATGGTATATTGCTTTTTGGGGGCATCAATGGTCTCACGTATTTCAAACCCGAGGAAGCCGTTCCCAAGAAACTCCAGCTTCGTATTATGTTCACCAGATTGGAAGTGTTGAATAGACCTGTATTTGCAGGAGATCACCATCAGATTTTAGACCAGCATATTGATAAACAATCTTCATTTGAGCTGAATCATGACCATAAGCAATTTACTATCTATTTTAATACATTCGATTATATCGCTCCCAGCAAGATTAGATATCGCTACCGGTTAGAAGGCTTTGATGAGGACTGGGTGGAGCGCACGGACGTATCAAGTGCCACATATACGAATTTAAAGGCGGGTACGTATAAGTTTGAAGTTGAGGCTGTTGGTCCCTTGGGAGAATTCAGCACCATGCGTAGTATAAAAATTAAAATATTGCCGCCATGGTGGAAAAGCAATTTATTTTATATCATTATATCGGTGTTTGGGCTAGCTATTGCTTATGTCGCTTATTCTGTTGTCACAGAACGTATGCGGACACTTCACCAACTCAAAATGGAACGTCTGCAACGTGAGTTTGCAAGTAGTAAGCTGCGATTAGAGAGGATAGAACATGAAAAAGTGGACACCATCAATAAGATGAAAACCAACTTTTTTACCAATATTTCACACGAATTTAGGACACCATTGACATTGATTATATCGCCATTGGAAGAACTCCTAAATAATAAAGATATAGATTCGACCATAAAAAAATATCTTGAATTGATGTTATTGAATGTCAAAAGATTATATCAGTTGGTGGATCAGCTATTGGAGTTTAGGAAGGTAGAAGCAGATACGAAAAGACTGAAGGTTGCGGAGATTGATATCGTACGTTTTGTGAAAGAAATCTACGAATCATTCAGTACGATGGCAGAAAAGAATAATATAGGCTATACATTTATATGTCCCGAAGAAAAGATGATCGGATTTTTTGATCGGGATGCGATAGAACGCGTATGTTTCAATCTACTATCCAATGCTTTTAAATATACCAAAGAAGGAGGGGAGATTAGTATCCGTCTTCAGAAAAAAGAGGAGTTACTCGTCATCAGCGTTTTGGATACCGGAATCGGTATTCCTTCGGAAGAGCAATCACAAATCTTCGAACGGTTTTATCAAGTAGATTCCCGCGAAATGAACCTAGGTTCGGGAATAGGGTTAGCTTTCACCAAGAAGTTAGTGGAATTGCATCACGGTAGTATTAATGTAGAAAGTGAAATAGGGAAGGGGAGTGTGTTTACCGTCCAAATTCCTTACGACGAAAAATATTATGCCCCAGAGGAACGGGTGGATTATGACGCCATTATTGGAAAAGAAGAGATACCAGATGCCGCTGATGCTCATCTGACCAGCCATTCTGAAGAAGTTGATGCATCCATGCAGGAGCGCGAAACCTTATTGATTGTGGATGATAATCGAGAGATTGTAGAATATCTAAATCATTATTTCGGAAAACGTTACGAAACAAGGGTTGCTTATAATGGACGGGAAGCGTTAGATATATTGACAAAAGAGGCGTTCGATTTGGTTATCTCCGATGTGATGATGCCGGAAGTTGACGGTATTCAACTGTGTAAAAAAATAAAACAGAATATCAATACATGCCATATTCCGGTTATCCTATTAACGGCAAAAACTGAAACAGGTGATCAAATACAAGGATTGGCCGTCGGGGCGGATGATTATATTGCTAAACCGTTTTCCGTAGCCATATTGGATGCTAAAATTCAGAATATTCTAAGAACCAGAAAACGACTAAAAGAATACTATTCTTCTAGCAACGAGATTATTCCGGAAAATATCGCTTTTAATGCTATGGATGAAGAGTTCTTGCGTCAGGCTATTACCATCATCGAATCCAATACGAGTGATTCTGGCTTTTCTGTAGATAAATTTAGTAAAGAAATAGGGATGAGCCGTTCCAACCTGTATCTCAAATTGAAAGCAATTACAGGAGAATCTGCAACAGATTTTATTAAACGTATCCGCTTTAAAAAAGCAGTGGATTTATTGAAACAAAAACAATATACCGTAGCACAGATCGCATATATGTGTGGTTTTAATTCCCCATCCTATTTTTCTACGGCTTTCAAGCAATATTATGGATTTATGCCTAGCGAATATTTAGAAAAAAATGTGCCCTAAGCTGTTTTTAAGGGGAAAATGAATCGATTTAACCAATATTGAAACATTAATAATCAAAATTGAAATGGGTCAATCTTCATCAAGTTTAATTTTGATGAAGTGTTAAGGTATTTAGCTTTCGTACAGCGGAAATGAATACCTTAAACATGAAAAGAGAAAAACCTAAAATTTTCACAGTCATAATCGTTTTTAAAGATGCAAAGAAGTAAGTTTTTAGTCGCGATCATTTTGGTTATTTGGTTTGTGATTTCTTTTGTCACCAATATCATAGGTCCGTTGATTCCGATTGTTATCGAGACTTATCAATTAAGTCTTACAATGGCTGCATTTTTACCTTTTTCTTTCTTCCTTGCTTATGGCGTAATGTCCATCCCGGCGGGAATGATGGTGGAGCGATTAGGCGAAAAAAAATCCATGCTTATTGCTTTTACGCTTAACTTTTTAGGATCTATCGCCATTGCCGTTTATCCAGTTTATGCCATCGCGTTAGGTTCCTTGTTTACGATTGGCATTGGAATGGCGATGTTGCAGGTTATTATCAATCCGCTAATGCGGGTTGCAGGAGGAGAAGAGAATTTTGCATTCTACTCCGTATTGGGGCAATTGGTTTTTGGTTTAGGCTCTTTTGTTGGCCCATTCGTCTTTACTTATTTAATGCAAGAAATCGCACAACCGGCATCCGCAGATGGGATAGCAAAATTTTTGTTCTCATTGATTAGAGGAGAGATGAACTGGACGGTGCTATATTGGTTGTTTAGTTTGATATTCATCGTGGTATTCTTAACCGTTGCCCTTATCAACATACCAAAAGTGAACCGAAAACAAGACGAAAAAGCTGGAACACTATCGCTGTATGCAGAATTGTTAAAAGATAAAAAAGTTATTTTGTTCTTTCTAGGAATTGTGGCTTACGTAGGTACAGAGCAAGCACTGGCAAACTGGATGTCTGAATTTTTAAAGCAGTATCATGGGGTCGATCCTACTACAGAAGGAGCTAGAGTGATTGCTTGGTTCTGGGGATTAATGTCTATCGGGTGTTTTGTAGGTTTAGGACTGCTAAGAATATCTGATTCAAGATTGATTCTTAAGATAGCCTCCGCCATTACGTTAGTGATGATAACGTTCGCGTTGTTTGGCGTGAAGGGAATATCGTACCATGCCTTTATGGCGTGCGGATTCTCCATATCGGTGATGTTTTCCATTATCTTTTCTCTGGCACTCAATTCCGTATTAAAGCATCATGGTTCATTCTCGGGAATACTGTGTTCCGGTATTTTCGGGGGGGCATTAATGCCTTTGATCGTGGGATCTTTGGGCGATTATATTGGGTTACGGTACGCCATGACCGTTCTGTACCTAACAATCGGTTATATTTTATTTCTAGCTTATTATGCTAAACCACTAATACCCAATAAAACCGTGGAAATAAAAGAATTATTTCGACCTAATTAATGAATAAAAATTTAACCAATATGATGATAACCTTAAAACACCTCGTTATATATTTTATGGCGTTGGTTTTTCTTGCTTGCACGAAAGAGCACCTCAAGAATCCAGGTTCAACAGCTGACGATGAAGAACAGAATAACTGGAATTTGGCGATAGATTCTCAAATATTTGAAGTAATCAATCTAGATTATCCGGGACTGGAAAATGCGAAGACATTCTATGAATCGGAAGCGTATGGACGTGCTGCACAAGCTATCCTAGCGTACTATCGGTCGCGAACCGGTATCGTGAATCCGGTAATTTCACTTATCAATCCATCGGCTAGTGAAGATGATAAACTCAAAGCGAGTTTTGCACTAGATAGTTATCGCTTTTTTGTGAACAATTATTTTGAAGATGCCCATGCTAAAATGCCTTACTCGTTAAATGATGGAGGTACAATTAATTGGGCGTTCGAGCCAGTAGGAGCAGATAACGAGTACCAACGGCAACTGCATAGGCATCAGTGGTTCGTGCCACAGGCTAAGGTATATCGTGTAACTAAGGATGAAAAGCACATTCAGTCTTGGATTAGTGTATATGGCGATTGGTTGGAAAATAATCCAAAACCAGCATCCGGAACGAACAATACGACTTGGTGGCAACTTCAAGTAGCGGAGCGGACATTGGGGCAAACGCAATTATTTGAGTATTATAAAAATTCGACAAATTTCACACCGGAATGGTTTACCAAATTTATGGTGCATTTTGCCGAGCACGCTGATTTTCTAGTGGAATACCCTTATGATAGTGGTAATATCTTAATATCACAGGCAAGCGCGTTGGTGTCAGCTGGCGTTTTGTTCCCCGAATTCAAACAAGCAGCGAGCTGGAGGAATACAGGTTTCCAGATTTTGGATACGGAAGTGAAAAACCAGTTTTTGGAAGACGGGATGCATTATGAATTGGATTTCAGTTACCATATCAGTGCCATAGCCGATTTTTATGAAATCATGAAATTGGCAGAAGCAAATAAAAAAATAGTCGGTGATGCAGCGGCAAATTTCAATCAATATTTGCATAAAGCAGCACAAGTGGTCATGCACTTCACATACCCTAATTATTTTTTGAACCCTCCGGGAGGTCAGCTTGTTCCGGGCTTCAATGATACACGGCAGAGCTCTTGGACGAGATCAGTACTTAATCGAAACTTCTCAAGATATAACGAGATGTTTCCGCAAGACAATGAACTGTTGTATATGAGTACATATGGTCAACGTGGAACGCAGCCCTCTACCGAACCCCAAGCATTCATATCTTCTGGTTACTATATGTTGCGTAACGGGTGGGATCGTTCTTCCACGATGTTGATTCATAGCAATAATTATGCAGAAGGACCCATTCAGGTATGGAGCCATAACCAGCCTGATAACGGAACGTTTGAGCTCTATCACAATGGACGGAATTTCTTTCCGGATGCTGGTGTATATGCGTATATGAGTGGTGGCGACAATAGCGCCAGGATATGGTACCGTCAGACGAGAGTACATAATACCATGACGCTTAATGAGCAAAATATTGTTAATGCAAGAGGTAAATCACTCGGGGTGTTTTCGAACGGCCAGCAGGAGGTTGTGGTAACGGAAAATCAAGGCTATAATAACTTAAAACATCGTCGTTATATCTTCTTTGTAGAAAAGAAATTCTTTGTATTGGTGGATGAAGGTATTGGGAACGCGGCAGGAACGGTTAACCTGAACTTCCACCTGTGCGAAGGGGAAGATGAAGTCGTGTTATCGACGGCACAGCATGGTGCACATACTCATTTTGCTGACGGAAATAATATCATCGCCAGAACATTTGGAAACGAAACGTTGACAACGACTCCGTTCGAAGGACGGGTTTCCTATGCTCCGGGCGTCATGACTAACCGCAAGGCCTATACGATCAATATGGAAAAAGGAGAAAATCAAACCGCCCGTTATATTACCGTGTTATATCCCGCTAACCAAGCAGCTTCCGTACAAATTAATGCAGCGTTTAAAGCGTCTTATCGAGATTCTGGAGTGAGCGTTGACGTTGTTGTGAATGGAAAAACATATAATTTAAATTGTAATCTCTAACATACACTATTATGAACCATATAAATATAAAAATGAAGTGGAAACAATACCTTATTATACTATGGGTATCCTTGTTTGTGACGACAGCGTGTGAAAAAACGGAGGTTGTTGACAGTACAGATTTTACATTATACTATACTGGGATGACGGATATAGGTCCGTCTATGACGGGGGTTATTAATCCGCCTTCATACATCGGAGCCGCACCAACAGATTTTAAGATTGCACATGTCATGCTAGACGATGTGACACATTCCGTAAATAACTTCGAAATCGATTCGGAAACAGGTAGTATTAGCATCAAAGAGACATCGGATATGCCCGTGGGGGTATATAAGCTTACCATTAGTTGTTCTTCGAATGGAACACGATATGAGTTTAAAGATGCGTTAGCAATCAATATGATGAAGCCGGTTCCCGATGGGATTACTGTCACGCCGAACAAGCTGACAGTGAGCTGGGCGGATGTCGTGGATGCATCCAGTCCGATTGAATTGCCTACAGCTCAGGTAACAACAGATGACGACCACGTTTCTATTACTAAATATGAAATAGCACGAAGTGATTTTTCTAAGTATTTTGCGATCTCTTCTTCCGGTTTGATATCCATTGTGCGGGGAGATGCAAGCCTATCTCCGGGCAAATATGTACTGGCTCTAAAATTGACAACTGGTGCGTCAAAAGAGGATGAAGGGATATTTGAAAATGCAATTGAAATTGATGTAACCTCCGAACCTTTAGCACTAACGTATACGCCTGCTCAGGGAAAATTAGAAGAAGAATCAGAGTTGAGTGGAAAAACAACGTTTCGTAGTAATACACCTGCGTTAAAAGGTTCGACTGAGGGAGTGCAATATGCCATCAAAAATATCCTGCCAGCAACAGATAAAATAATAATCAACCCACAAACGGGCGTCATTTCGGTCGCAGAGAACCATGGTCTTACAGCAGGGCAAAAATACACGGTGACTGTGAATGTGAAGAATGCCTATGCTACAGAAGGGGTCGATTTTGAAGATGTGTTTGAGTTAGACGTGGTAGAGTATATAGAACCAATAGCTAATTTTACTTACCAAAATGTAGATGCCATACAGGCGGTTGCTTTTGATATAAGTCTGGATGACGATTTCAAAGGGGATGAGGTGCGCTTTGAATTCCTTGATTTGCCATCTCCACTGCAAGGTAATATAACACTTGATCACGTGGGTAATATCAGTTCACCTAAGGGGAATACGATTCCTATCGGAAACTATACCATTAAGGTAAAAGCAACAAATCCGAAAAGTGAAGAAGCCAATCCGACGATTGCCTCTTTCACCTTGACCGTGCGTGCTAACCCGAATTACTTTACCTATGTAAGATATGGAAATAATTTAGGGCTATCGCCGGCTGAAAATTATGCAAACCAGTTTCGTATTGCAGTAGGCGCGCCGCTTTCTTCGGTTAGCCCAACGCCGACAACGGATGCAAAGGTATCAGTGACTTACGAAATTCAAGGCATTCATCAGGGCTCAGGAACAACAATAGATATAAACACCGGCAAAATTACCCTAGGAAATATTGCTGCCAGAAATTGTGGTGTCTTCATGGTGACGGCTACTGCAGGAAAAGGCACGCCATCGGAGTATTCCATACAAACACCAGTATTCTTCCATAATTCAGAAGCCTTGGCCTCGCCGAGCAACGCTTCTGAAATGGTTGTTGTTGAATATTCACCATTTGTTTTCCAAGTGAATCCCGGTGCAGGTGGACGTTCCATCCAGCCTAATATCAATGGTGCGAATAATATGAGCAGGTTCACATTGGATTACAGGCGGAACTTCAATTACTATAATTTCTTCGGAACGCACGGAAGCGGGCAACCAAATGGTGCGAATACATTCTTACAGAATCTTTGGAACACCTACGCACAAAATAGAGGAATAAATCCAAATTATGGGTCAAGAGATCCATTGTCTTATTTCGGAAATGTTAGCAGTAACACACATCATCAGACATTGGCGTATATAGATCCCAATACCTTTCAAGTAATCGTGAATCCGAATAAATGGACGTATAACGGAGAAGCTGCTAATGGTGTTATGGTGGGACAGGTCACTTTTGAAACCAATGGCAATGACCCTGCAAGTGGCGGACAGATATTTCCGATTGTTTTATGGTTTGACTCAAAATTTTAAGAAGAATATGTATAATATGATAATAAGGAAAGTATTGGACAAGAGGCTCATCATGTCCATTATCGCATTGTTGTTGTCCGTTGCGCTGTATGCACAACGTGTCACACTGAAAGGAACTGTGCTTGATGAATCTGAAACGCCTCTAAAAGGAGCGACGGTGGCGGTGGTTGGACAACCCGGAAGCACATCAACGGATGATAACGGTACGTTTTCTATACGGGTGAACCAAGGACAGACATTACAAATCAGTTATGTAGGATACATCGACCAGGCACTGCGAATCAGCGGACAGAATAACTTAGTTATTAGACTAGCACCTTCAGCTTCGGCGTTGGAAGAAGTTGTTGTCGTCGGATATGGAGAAGTAAAGCGTGGTGATTTGACCGGTTCAGTAGCATCGGTAGGAGCAAAGGATATCGAAGAGTTTAGAACAAGTTCTGTTTTGGGTGCTTTAGGTGGACAGGTAGCTGGTGTGCAGATTACGCAGGCTGACGGTGAGCCAGGTTCGGGTTTTAGCGTGAATATCCGTGGAGTGGGGACATTAACCGGAGATGCCTCGCCACTTTATATCGTAGATGGCTTCGAGGTGAGTAACCTGGATTTTTTAGCTAATACGGATATTGAATCAATTGATGTCTTAAAGGATGCCTCGGCTTCCGCGATATACGGAGCACGAGCGGCAAATGGCGTGGTGTTGGTAACGACAAAGCAAGGTAAAATAGGGAAACCAAGGATAACCTATACCGGAGCAACCAGCCACCGCGAGATATATAAGCACTTGGAACTGTTGTCGCCGTATGAATTTGTGAAGTTGCAAGCAGATGTAAACGATCGTTATGCCTCGACTTATTATAGGGAGGGAGAAGATGATGACGGTGTTCCGTTCAAATACCAATCGGCAGAGGATTACATTGGCGTTCCAGGTATTAACTGGCAGTCAGAAACATTTCGTCCTACTTGGTCGCAAGACCATAATGTATCGGTCAATGGAGGTGTTGAAGCAACACGGTATAACTTTTCCTTCAACCGATACAAGGAAGATGGGATATTCAATAACAGCGGATTTGGTCGGACAACAGCTAATATGCGGATCAATCAGAAACTGACCAATTCCATTACATTGGATGCGCGCGTTAATTATGCGATGGTCAATAGAGCGGGGGTGGGTACGACAGAAGATGCTGGACGATTTAATATGCTCGCACAAATTTTCAGTGCACGTCCTACTGGTGGATTACGTGTAGATGATCGAACACTTTTGGAATCTGCAATAGACCCGGAGATGTTGGAAGAAGGTCAAAGTCTAGCACAGGTGAACCCCGTCTTGCAAACCGAGTCGGTTACAAATGACAGGAGACAAGAGTTATGGGGAACAAATCTCTCTGTTACTTGGCAGATATTGAAAGGATTGACATTCCGATCGGCCGGAACATACAATACCACAAATTATCGAAATGATGTTTTTTACAAGCAAGATTCCAGACAAGCTTATCGTAACGGACAGAAACCATACGAGCAAACGCAAGCTGGAAAAAATCTAAGATGGGTGAACTACAATAACCTGACATGGAAACAGCAGATAGATGACAAACACAGCTATGATGTCATGGTGGGACAGGAGGCTTCTTTCCGAAGCACAGAATACCTATTAGGGCAAGCGATGGATTTTCCATTTGATAATCTTGGAAATAATAATCTTGGTGTAGGGGCTACACCTAGCCGAGTTACAACAGACTTTTTTGACCAAAAGCTCTTATCATTTTTTGCTCGTGCAAATTACAATTATGGTGATCGGTATTTATTAACAGCTACTATGCGTGCCGATGGTTCTACTGTTTTTTCTAGTAAGAATAAATGGGGTTATTTTCCATCCTTTGCGGCGGCTTGGCGTATTTCGGAAGAATCCTTCCTAAAAGATGTCAGCGTATTATCCAACCTAAAACTCCGTGCAGGTTGGGGGATAGTTGGAAATGATAGAATACCGAATTATCTTTCTTTGGATTTATATGAGTTGAGTAGATATGGTATCGGCACCACTACACATACCGTACTGACCCCAAAACATCTTCGAAATGAAAACTTGAAATGGGAGGGAGCTTCTACGATAAATCTTGGACTTGACTGGGGCTTTTTCAACAATCGATTGACAATGGTTACCGATTTGTTCGTAAAGGATACCAGGGATTTACTGCTAGCACAATCACTTGCGCATGTAACGGGTTTTGATGCGCAGTACCAGAATATCGGTAAAATTCGTAACAAGGGATTTGAGTGGACGGTTGTCGGCAGACCTATCCAAAAGAAAGACTTCACTTGGGAGTCGAGTTTTAACATCTCTTTTATCCGAAATGAATTGAGGGCTTTACAAGACGGTGTGGAAGCCATGTTTTCCCGCTCGAATTTTGATAGCAACTTTACGGAATACGATTATGTTGCGTACGTTGGGCAATCGTTAGGACTGATGTATGGTTATGAATTTGATGGAATCTATCAATACAGTGATTTTAATACAACGCCGGACGGACGATTACGATTGAAAGAAGGCGTTACAGACAACCGGCGGATGTCGAATCTGGCGCCGGGTATGGTAAAATATAAAGATCAAACCGGTGATGGTATCATTACGACAGATGATCGTACGGTTATCGGAAATGCTATTCCTAAATGGTTTGGCGGGTTTACGAATAGCTTTCAGTATAAAGGAATCGATTTAAGCTTTCTGTTCCAGTTTAATTATGGCAACGATGTTTATAATGCGACCCGTTTGTATTCAACACAATCCCGCAGCGGTCGCCGGAATATGTTAGCGGAGGTAGCCGATCGTTGGACGCCTACAAACGCTTCTAATAAAGTACCGTCTACGAATGGGTATGTGACGAACGATGTGTATTCCCGCTTTATCGAAGATGGTTCCTTTCTGCGGTTAAAAAATTTGGCGGTTGGCTATAATTTACCCATTACATGGATCAGCAAGGCAAAATTGTCTCGTGCTCGCGTGTATGCGGTAGGGCAAAATTTATGGACACTAACGGGATATAGTGGGTATGACCCGGAGGTGAGTGTAAACGCGAGTAATCCTATGACACCTGGACTTGATTGGGGAGCTTACCCAAGGAGTAAGGTGTTTACATTTGGATTGGAAGTGCAGTTTTAACGAAATACTTTAAGAAAGATGAAAAGAGTAATATATTATATCCTGACAGGCGTTTTATTAATGTTTAATACAGCTTGTTCAGACTATCTATCGGAAGAATCGTATACGGATATCGACAAAAATAATTACATGACGAATGCGGCAGAAGCACAAAATGTACTGTTGGGAGTATATCGTAACATGGTTGTAGACGCAGTGTATGGTTATCATTTATCTATTTTGTTTCCGCTGGGGACTGATATTTCCCAAGTGGAAGGTAATTCTAATGAGAACTTTCGGATTATACCAACCAATTCCTTTTCGGCAAATCAAGCTGAAATACAACGGACGTGGGCCGCATTATACAATGGTATATATAATGCCAATGATTTTATGGAAGGTATTGAGGAAAAGATGGAAAACTATTCCAATGAGGATCGGGAATTGGCAACTATATATATCGCGGAAGCTAGAAGTTTGAGAGCATTGTTTTACTTTGAGTTGTTGCGTCGATATGGCCACATCGCATTAATAACGAATACGGCAATGTCTAATCAACATCCGTCTACTTTTGTGCAAGAAGAGCCTGTTAAAGTGTACGAGTTTATTGAACAAGACTTACAGTATGCGGTAGAAAATCTGCCTTACGCAGTTGATGACACCAAAAGAAGTGATAATAGTTTCCGATTTTCGAAAGGTGCAGCTCTAGGATTATTGGCAAAAGTATATGCGACTTGGGCTGGATATCCTGTTAGAGATGAATCAAAATGGGAATTGGCAGCCAATACCGCGGAAATTTTAATAACCTCCAATAAACATGGTTTGCTCTCCGGTTACGAGCAATTGTGGGAAAATGCTGGCTCCGGTATCTGGAACCCGGCAGAGAGTTTGATCGAAGCTTCTTTCTATTCACCTACCGCAGTAAACGGGGCACAAGATCCCATTGGCCGGATAGGAAAATGGAATGGTGTCCGTGCAACAGAAATAGCGGGTCAACGAGGAAGAAACGCAGGAAACGTGCGTGTTGTACATACTTTTGTGCTTGATTGGCGAACGTATCCTGAAGACTTGCGTCGAGATATCGCGATTGCTAATTATCAATATAACCCGGCAAAAGTACTATGGGTAAAAGGAGCGAATGATACCGACGAACAAGCAAAAGCGGACGATGCTGATCCGACTAGAAAACAACCGCAAAAACAAAATTACACACCAGGCAAATGGGATACGGAGAAATATGTACCCCAAAGTAATGCGCTCATCAATAACGATATGTCAAATATCAATTGGTATGTTTTAAGATATGCCGATGTGCTATTATTGTACGCGGAAGCAGTAAATGAATGGAAGCAAGGACCTACGGCAGATGCTTATTCGGCTGTCAACATGGTGCGTAGAAGAGGGTATGGATTGCCAATGGAAGCAAGCAGTAATTTGGCCGATTTACCGTCTGGTTTAGATGTTAGTGGATTTCGGGACGCTGTTCGAAAAGAACGTGCATTTGAATTGGCCTTTGAAGGGCACCGTAAACTTGATCTTATCCGTTGGGGGATCTATTATGAAACCGTGCGGGCTACAGCAGTAAACTTAGGATTATGGTGGCAATCTGCTAATTCGCCGAATTATGTAGTTGGGCAACCAGGGTATACAACACAAGGTAAACATGAATTGTATCCTATCCCGCAACGGGATATGGACTTAATGCAGCAATTTGAACAAAATCCTGGTTGGTAGAGAAGAGATAAAAACAGTATATCAATGTTTTATTGCTCCACATAAGCTATATGATCTTGTGTGGAGTTTTTTATTTAACTGAGAAAAATACTTAAATTTAAATTATGAACAATGAATTGTTACAAAAAGAGCTTGCGTACAAAACCTCCCGTTCCGGTGGCGCAGGAGGGCAGCATGTAAACAAGGTGGAATCAAAGGTAACACTTATCTGGAATGTCAATGAATCAGAAAGTATGACAGAAGATGAGAAAATACGTGTTCGCCAAAAATTAGCCAACCGATTGAATAAAGACGGTCTGTTGCAAATGGAGGCTTCGACAGAAAGAAGCCAAGTCAAGAATAAGGAGATTGTCACGGTACGTTTCTTTAATCTTCTCCATCAGACATTAAAACTAGAAAAGAAACGAATTGCAACAAAAACGCCCAAGTCTCAAGTTCTCGATCGATTAGATCGAAAGAAAAAGCAATCCCAAAAGAAACAGAATCGTAAAAAGAATTTCAACTGGGAATAGTAATAGAAGCCAGTTTCTATTCTTGAAAATGGCTAACTACCAAAGGCCTTCCTTGTTCATCTTTTTCAAAAGCCGCTAAAAAGGCCACTTTATGTCCTTCTAAAAATAAAAATCTCGAAATAAAATCTTCATTGCGCTGCGTAGACTCAATGCGCAATATAAAGTCTTCGTCGTCCAGATCAATCGTTGCAAATTTGATGTCCTTTGATACTTGGTAAAGTTTTGAGATAAGATGAGACCGTTGTAAAATGGTTCGAATCGAGGTTTTAAAGATCAGTACATACTTTTTCATCAGGGTATACTATTTATCTAAATATTATTGTTTGTTAGATCACCTAGGATGGTAACCTAAAACAAATATGCAGGAAAAGTGGATGAATCTTTAAGGGAAATCGGCTGAAGCGGACAAAATATCGGTTGAACCGTCCGTTTTATCGGTGAACCGTTTTCTTTTCAAGGTAGTGTCTTAGGTTATCCTTCTAACCACTGGATAAAAATTTGGTACTTTTCTTTACTGACTGAAATTTTAGCTGGATGGTCAACACGTAAATTGAGAATAAGTTTACGAGATAAACCCAGATTTGCAAAAGCAATTGCGCTACGATTTAGAATATGTTGTCGGTTCACCCGAAAGAAATCATCCCCAAGAAGATACTCCATTTCCTCCAAACTTTTATTAATAAGATATTCTTTCCCAGTGTGCGTTTTTACAAAAACATTGTCGAATTCAATATAACAAAGAGCAATATCTGCTATTTGGACGGGGATAATTTTATCACCGTGTATTACAACCAAGGATTTTTTTGTTCTTTCCGTTATTTTATTGTTATTGCTAACCGAATGAACCATATCCAGCGCAGTGGAGTTAAAAGCCTGTTGTAAAAGATGATATTTTTCTAAGGTTTTTCGGATACTCTCATCCGAAAAGGGCTTTAAAATGTAATCAAGCCCAAAATGCTGAAACGCTTCCATCATATACTGGTTATAGGCGGTGCAAAATACTACCGGAGCTTTTGGCGGTATTGTTTTAAAAATATCGAAAGATTCGCCGTCACCCAGTTGAATATCACTAAAAATAAGATCGACAGTTTGCGCTGTCCTAAAATAGGAAATAGCCTCCCGTACGCTTGTTAAACGGGCACAGAGCTGTATATTGGGCTCTAATCGTTTCAGTGTTAAGCATAAGTCTTCGGCCGTTAAATCTTCGTCTTCAATGATGATTATTTTCATGTTGGATAAGTTTAAGCCGTACCTCAAAAGTCGTCTCATTCTCATAGATGATTACGCTGTCCTGCAGATAGTAGCTGAATCGTTCTTTAAGATTATTAAGGCCATAGTTGTTGTTGTCCGCCATAGAGGGCTTGCGTAAACATACGTTATTGCTGACTACCACCCACCCTAATTGTTCACGAATGGTGATGATTAGGGGATGATCAATTGTATAAAAATTATGTTTCAACGCATTATCTACCAATGGTTGTAAGGAGAAGATAGGGAGTAAATCCTGGTGTACACTTTCAGAAACCTGAATCTCAAACTGTATCGCTTCATTAAACCGCAGCTTTTGCATAGAAAGATAATCTTCACAAAGTCTGAGTTCTTGTTTGACCGATGCAAGCCCATCATCTGAGGTCATAAAACTCCCCCGTAAATAATCAGACAGTTGAAGCAAGTACGATTCCGCTTTGATGCTATCTTTTTTTATCAGCGATTTCAAACTCGAAAGAGCATTAAAGAGAAAATGCGGTTGTACTTGCTGCCTTAACATTTGATTCACCGCCCGTTCTTTTAATTTATCTAGTTTCGACCGTTCTAATTCTAATTGGTTTTTAAAATAATCGGTCATTAAGAAATACAACCATAAAAGCACAATAAAATTTAAAATAGCAGCTCGAAAACCAGCTAGAAGTAGTAGGTTAAAGATAGAACCTGTGATAATCTTATCTTCTTGAGGAGTGAGGATGCCCAAATAGGAAAAGGCAAGAAGGAGGCCTAAGCTGATGCTAAATGTCAACATAAAACTAAGCATCTTCACTTTTATAGGAGATTTGATCGGATCCTTCACATCAAAGTGGACATGAAGGGCGAGATTGGAAACTATAATTCCAAAGAACGCAAAAAATCCTGCGCACGTGTTGAACCAAAAATTTGCTTGATCTCTATATAGCAAGGCATCGATAATTGATATGGACACGATACACAGCGAGAATATCACACTGCGTTGCACCCAACACGTTAACGGATAGCGATGCCGGTTACGTATAAATCCCATTTATATTTTTTTTACAAAGATAACGGAATAATTTTTATGTAAAGGTAAAGGAAATTGCAATAAACTAATTTTTTAGTTGTATAACTAAAAAATTAGTTATACATTTGTTCTTACAATCAATTGCAGGCAATATTGTCTTTTAATAAATAGCGTTATGGACGAAATAAAAGAACTTACAAAGGCGGAGGAACAGATCATGCAAGAACTGTGGAACATAGGGGGAGGATTCGTGAAAGAAATCATAGTCCAACTGCCCGACCCGAAGCCGGCTTATAATACAGTATCTACCATTATTCGTATTCTAGAAACCAAGGGTTTCGTAGAACACGAGTCTTTTGGCAAAAGCCATCGCTACTTGCCTAAGATTAGCAAAGAAGAATATAAGAAGTTAATTACCGGAAAACTCTTGCAGAATTATTTCGATAATTCCACGTCGAGTATGTTATCTTTTTTCTTAGAAGAAAGGAAAATGGACGTAAAGGAATTGGATGAAATTATGCAAATTATCCAACGGAATAAAAAATAAAGAAGCTATGACCTACTTGATTTTAGCAAACATATCGTTGATTCTGTTCTTTGTAATATACGTACTGGTGTTGAAGCCTCTAACGTTTTTTCAGTGGAATAGGGGTTACTTACTCAGCTCAATTGTCATTTCGTTTGCCGTTCCGCTATTACAGTTTATCGATTTGAGCCAACACAAGGAAGTGTACCAGCCATTGGCTATAATCGATTTTGTAGAAATGGAATCTGTGCACATGACACAGACGGTATCGGGCAACTACTGGTCAGCTATGGATTGGGTTCGACTTGTCTATCTCGCTGTAGTGGGACTGATGTTATTTTGGTTAGGCCTCCGGCTATACCGTGTGTTTAAAAACTTTGAAGATACCGGTACCGGGCAAAGGAACTTTTCTTTCCTGAATCGAGTGCTGATTGCAGAAGGAATCCATCATCGCGATGTAATTGCTGCGCATGAACAGATTCATATAAAGCAAGGTCATAGCTACGACATCCTATTTGTAGAGGTTTTGCGTGCATTCAATTGGTTTAACCCGATTTTTTATTTCTACTTGAAAGAACTCAAATTTCAGCACGAATGTATTGCGGATAAGGTGTGTTCGGAAGACAAAGTGCAATATGCGGAATTACTGGTTGCACATGCATTGGGGGTTTCGCATAACGTATTGGCGCATGAGTTTTCTAATCAATCATTTTTAAAACAGCGTATTATGATGTTATTCAAAAATAAATCAAAGAAAATAAACCGAACGAAATATATATTAATGATTCCTGTAGCGCTATCAGTTTCAACATTTGCTTTAGCCTTTAATAGTTCAATTAAGGATGCTGTCGATAATCAAGTGCAGCGTCTGGAAAACATGGATATTTCGCTAATAGCAGTACAAGGAAAACGTGTTAGGCCAGAACCGGAAGACGGCAGGGAAATGTTTATGAAATGGTTTGTCGACAATTACAAGGTGCCGGAAACCATTGATCCTACGGATAATGACCCTTTTATAGGTATCGTATTTAATGTCAGCAAAACGGGGGATCTGAGTGATTTTACATTGAGAGAGGGAACACAGTTTAATAAAGCATTTTTTGATGAGGCTGTTCGATTGATTTCCCAAAGCAAATGGAAGCCCGCTGAACGGGATGGGGCGGCTATTGATAGTAGAGGTTGGGTCGGTTTCAAGTTTGATTCTTCCAGTAAGATAATTGAAAATCATACGCGCGTCGATGTCGCTCCTGAACCGAAGGGTGGACTAAACGAATGGAGAAGATACATTGGCAAATGGTATAACTTCCCGAAAAAGTTTGCAGATGAAAAAGGTTCGGGAGAGGTTGTCGTCAGCTTTGTCGTAGGCAAATCTGGAGAAATTAGAGATTTGAAAACCCTGAAAGAACCGGTTACGGGGGCCGGTAAAAGAGCACACGATGCAATTGCAAAGTTTGGTGCATGGAAGCCAGGCATCTTGGATGGACAAGCGGTAGAATACCGCTACGAACTTCCAATTAAATTAAGCGCACCAAATGCGTTAGGCGTTACCGAAGTGGGCTATTTGAGCAGCAGTAGAATAAAGGAGTAGTAATAATTTAGTGAAAATCGAATTAAGGTGGCATGCCACCTTAATTCTTAACTTAAAAATGCTTTTTCGAGTTCCAAAGGAACGATATAGGTGCCATTTTTATAAACACGCATATTCCCTCCGGAAATCTCATCAATCAGAATAAGCTGGTTATTGGAAATATCATGGCCAAATTCCAATTTAATATCATAAAGGTCCAATCCCTTTTTAGCCAGTTCAGCTTTTACGATATCGCAAATTTTACGGGTGAGGTCCGTCAGTTCATCGTATTGTGCTGCGGTCAAAATACCCAACATAGCTAAAGCCTCTTGCGAAATAACTGGGTCGCCCCGTTCGTCATCTTTAATCGTCACTTCAACAAAGCGATCCAGATCTTGCCCCTCTTGACAATATGCAGCGTACCGTCTGTAGAAACTTCCTACCGCTTTATAGCGACAGATTACTTCGAGTCCTTTACCTATAACTTGTGCATTTTTTACAATCATAGATACATCATCTATATCCGCAGAAACGTAATGTGTAGGGACTTGTAGATTGTTCAATAGTTCGAAAAAATATGTTGTCATTTTCAACCCTGATTTTCCTGCTCCGTCGATAGTCAGTCCTACGGTATTGGCTCCCGGATCGAAAATGCCGTTTTCGCCTGTTACATCGTCTTTAAATTTTAATAGAATACGGTCGTTGTCCAATTGATAAACATCCTTTGTTTTACCTTGATATATAAGCTGCATGGTGTTGATTTTATGATGTGCAAAATACGAAAATTCCATTAATTGTTGGCGACTTATTCTCGTATTTCAATGCGTAACAACCTAATTTCGTCTTGCAGTTGTTCTATTTTATGTAAAAGATGCTTTGCGACCTCAATGCCTTGCAGATTGATTTCTAGATCATAATGCCACGTAGCAAATTGTTCCAGCGCTTTCAGTTCTTCTTCTTTTACGAATTCCTCTTCGTCCTGCACCACCACTTCAATCAAACCATTACTCGAAAGATTTCTTATAAATTGTCGTTCTATCTTGTGTGATTGGCAAACGTCTATTATGCGGATTAAAGTCCTTTCCATCGTTTATTTCTTTAGATTAGCCAATTGTTGAAACAGTTCTTTCTCTTTATCGCTAAGACTAGTAGGGAGCTTCACGTGCAACGTTACATGCAAATCCCCAAACTGTCCGTCTTTCTTGTACACGGGAAAACCTTTTCCCTTGAGACGAATTTTAGTCTCATTTTGTGTTTCCGGCTTGATCTTCACTTTGATTTTTCCCGAAAATGTATCAACGACGGTCTCTCCACCTAAGAGTGCTGTATATAAGTCAATATCCTGTACCATATAAAGGTTATTTCCTTTACGTTGAAATCGAGGGTCGGGTAAAATATTGAACTCAATATAAAGATCGCCTTTCGGACCACCATTTACCCCCTCGCCCCCTTGTCCACTAAGTTTGATTTTTTGACCATTTTCTACACCTGCGGGAATCGTAATCCGAATATTCTTGCCGTTCACTGTAAACGTCTGTTGATGCGTATTATAGGCTTGCTGTAGGGTCAGTTCCAATATCGAATGATAGTCGTTCCCTCTAAACTTGGTTTGTCTGCCGCCGCCACGTCGGCTACCAAACATTTGTTCGAAAAAGTCCGAAAACTCACCGGTATCATAATTTCCCGAATAATCGAAATCAAAACCTTCAAAAGGATTCCCCCCAGTTTCTTGATTGGCGCCACGGCTACGCTGTTGCTGCTGTGCCTGTTCATAAGCGTCACCATGCTTCCAGTGCTCCCCATACTGATCATATTTTTTCCGTTTTTCCGAATCGGTTAATACCTCATTGGCTTCGTTAATTTCTTGAAACCTCTTTTTTGCGTCTTCATCATTTGGATTCAGATCGGGATGGTATTTTCTGGCGAGCTTTCGATACGCTTTCTTAATATCATCTTGGGAAGCATTTTTCTCTACCCCCAACACTTTATAATAATCTACAAAAGCCATACACTTATCATGTTGTCATTACCATAACAAGATAGGGGATTTTTTGTTTTTTTTACGGCTATGGCCGGATCGTGACAGTCACATTTTTTCCAGCGAATTTTTTCTGGAAATATTGCTCGTTACCCGAAACGATAAGGTGGTTTACCTGATTGATAACATCTCGGTTCTGAGAAATAACGGTACTTCTTTCTGTTAAAGCGACCATGAAGGAGTCTGCTTCGACAGTTGCATCATAATTTAATACCGCATTTTTCAATTTTACGGTCGCCGTTTTTATTTTTAATTTATGCAGATTGACATTGGAACGATCCGATGCTTGCAAATCAAGATGAGCGATAGTATCTGTTTTTTTGCGGTTATACCAGTTATTACCTAAGGTTAAACGACTGCCTCTTTGTACATCTACAGTAAGGTTTTCTTGATTAATACCTACAATGGATGCATTTCCTTCACGTAAAGTTATCTGTTCAATCGGAGTCTGTTGTCTGAGGTAAATGCTGTTGTAACTATCCGTTGCATAGATGAATAGCGTGTCGTTTTTTATTTCATGCGTAAAATTTTGTGGGCTCATACTAAAAAGACTTGGCTGTTCTGTCTTTTGGATATATAGATGCGTTTGGGATGCCCTATTGTTACCGATAACTTTTAAGTATTTGACAGACTGAGGAAGTTCGTGAGTAACTTTCAAATCGTATTGGTTCATCCACCATGCTGATAAGGTATTGACAGGTTGATTCTCGTGTGTCATTTTTGCATTTCCAATAGTGGTATGAAAGATAGCACTAAGTGTAGCCATTAGTATCGTGGAGGCAAATAATATATGTGATGTTTTCATATTTATTTCTGTTTTTGGTAATACGAATTGATTTCTTCCATCGATATATCCAACAACTCGATTGTTTTAAAGAATTGTGGTAAATCGATTTCGATAAATTGTTTTTTCTTTAAAGAAGTGATGGATTTTTTTGCATCTTTTGATACAAAAAAGCCGAGTCCCCGCTTGTTATAAATAATATCCTGATGCTGCAGTATATCATACGCTCGCATCACGGTATTGGGGTTTACCTCTAGCTCGCCCCCCAGGTCGCGTACAGAAGGGATTTTTTGGTCAGCGGACCATGCCGCTTTTAAAATTTTTTCCATTACAAACTCTGTGATTTGTATATATATAGCTTTTTCGCTTTTGAATTGCATGGTTAAATTTCTTTTTCTTTGAGTTTATGATAAAAAGTAGCCATCGCTAAATACCAGTAGCCTACTACAAGGAGAATATTTAACGTTAATGGAAAAAAACCTTTTATCGGAATAGAAATGCTGGAGGTTTCTTGAACTAATAACCAGCGAAGAAAGAATACAAGCGTTATGATGATAAGGACGAGCAGGCCTAGAAATAATATAAAGCTGTTTTTTCTAAAAAAGACCAAGGATAGGAAATAAAGCGGTAAGAACAGTATAATCATCATGAAGGCTACACCCAAAATATTCGTTGAGATCGGATACAGCGCCGTCCGATCACTGATCTTGGGATAAAGGTTGCCATGTGCCTCCAGATACCGAATGGCCTCCTCGTAATATAGATTGTTGAACCAAGCAGCTATCACGTGATCATAAAGTATAAAACAAGCAAAGGCGAGGCAAGTGAAACCAATGGCAAATAAGGTCAATCCAAACGTCCTTTCCAAACGGGTGATCGGTGTTAAATTTGTCCGCTCGGATTTGTTTAGTTTATCGAGAGTTGGTTTCGTGCAAATAACCAAATAAATCGGTATAACAAATAAGATGAGTACCCGTTGTGTGGTATGGGTAGTCAATAAGGCATTTAACCACGCATCCTGTGAAGAAAATGTATCGGGATTAACCCACTTTTCATAGAATATACCGCCTGGCCATAAATAGAATATAGCAATGCATAAAAGTATCATCAGAGGAAAAGAAAAAACCAGCATGCGATTGGAAATCCAAAACTCTTTTAAAGTTATAGCTAGGCGTTTTATACGCAGATATTTATTCATGGTTTTGGAGACTTGAGTTAGCTAATTTTGTTAATAGATCGGGATGAGTGGAAATCGCGTTAAAGAACAGTTCTATATTGAAGAGAGACTCTTCTCCATCTATATTGGAGCGTATATTGTTATTGCCGTTTAAGCCGATCTCTGAATACAGAGCATCCGCATACGTTCCCTGTTGGAATTTAAGTTTTCTCCCAAGCTCATATAAAGACTCGTCCAGTACTAATTTTGAATCCTGTAAAATCAGAAGATGATCAATGAGCTGATGAATATCCCGAATCTGATGTGTCGATATAATAATTGTCTTGTCGGGAGACACATGTCGCGCCATCAACTTTCGGAATTGTGTTTTGGATGGGATATCCAACCCATTGGTGGGTTCGTCCATTAAGAGGAAATTTGCATTGGTTGCTAAGGCAAAAGTAATGTTGACTTTTTTACGTTGCCCATAAGACAATGATTTTATTTTTTCGCTCCGATCTACCTGAAATGCAGCTAAAATATCGTCGAAATAGGATGCGTCGAAATTAGGGTACAACGGAGCATAAATATCGAGAAAATTAGCGATAGTCCATGGTGGTAAATCGACTTCATCCGTTACGAAATAGATGTCCGACAAGAATGTGACTTCACGATTTGAAGGTGTGAAATCATTTATTTTTACTGTCCCCGTTTTTGGAAACAGCAACCCGCAGATAAGTTTGAGGAATGTTGTTTTTCCTACACCGTTTAGACCTAATAGACCGTAAATGTGGCCGGGTGAAAGCGCCGCATTGATATTATCAAAAATGGTAATATCTTTTTTGTAATGGAAAGAGAGATTGTTAATTGCTATCATAACATAAAGTTTAGTGTATTAGTATATTAATACACTACAAATATAAGAGAGAGAATTGAAATTACAAGAAATAATTAAAAAAAGTCTCATAGTTTGGCTATGAGACTTTTTTTAATGTAAAGATTATTTAAAAACTATCCACCAACTGATTTATGGTTTCGATTTCTTCTGCCGTCAACTGCATGTCTATACTCTTGGCATTTTGAATTGCTTGTTGGGCGTTCCGAGCGCCGGCCAACGCTATGGTAATACCCGCCCGTTCGATTGTCCATCGCAGTACCAATTGCCCTAAGGAAGCATTTTTGCTATCGGCGATAGGTTTTACCTTTTCTAATAGCACATTTGTTTTGTCGATAAATTCAGGCTGGAAATGTGGTGAAGATACGCGATGATCACCCTCCTGAAAGGTGTAACCTGAATGGATTTTACCAGTTAATAGTCCGCGTTGAAGCGGACTATACGCTAAAATGGATTTGTTATGTTCTATACAGTATGGGACCGTTTCCACTTCAATACCGCGGTTAACCATACTAAAAGGAACTTGATTGGAAACGAGATTTACTATTTGCTGTGCTTCCGCCATTTGTGTACTGGAATAATTGCATACACCAGCATAACGAACCTTTCCCTGTTCTATTAACCGAGAGACAGCTTCGAAAGTTTCCGAAATAGGGCTAGTCGAATCCGGCCAGTGGATTTGATACAGATCGATGTAGTCTGTTCCCAAACGTTTCAAGCTTTGCTCACATTCGTATATAACACTCTCCTTTCCGGTATATCGGTAAACGTCCAACGCTTTTCCGTTATTGTCTTTTGTATGCATGGCGAAATCACCTTTTGCGGAATCTAAATCCCAACGCATACCAAATTTGGTCAAGAGCTGTACCTTATCTCGCGAAATACCTCGTATGGCTTCACCGACGATTTCCTCGCTTGTCCCCTGGCCATATATTGGAGCCGTGTCAATAGAAGTTACGCCGACATCATAGGAAGCCTGAATAGCCTCAATAGCTTCTTTTCGATCAGTGGAGCCCCACATCCAACCGCCTGCCGCCCAAGCACCGAAGGTAATGACAGATACTTCCAATTCGCTATTGCCTAATTTTCTATATTCCATGTCTGTTTGTTTTTCCTACTCCTTATTTGAATCCACAGGCAATCGTTTGTCGCGATTGGCAATTTCCCATGCAACATGGAAGATCAATTTTGCCCGTTTTACCATCATGGGGAAGTCGATTTTGTCAACCGTATCTTCCGGCGTGTGGTAGTGTGGGTGCAACCCCGAGAAAAAGAACGCGGACGGAATACCCTTTTCAGCAAAGTTGTAATGATCTGAACGGTAATATAAGCGCATCGGATCGTTCGGATCATCATACATATAGTCCAATTCCATTTGGGTGTACGTATTGTTTGCGCCTTCCGTAATCTGTTTTAATTCAGAGCTCAATTTATCCAACCCGATGGCGTGGATATAATTGTGGTTTCCTTTCAAATGCTTGTCGTCTATACGCCCAATCATGTCCATGTTGATACATGCAACCGTATTTTCAAGTGGGAAGACCGGGTTTTCTACATAAAACTTCGAACCTAAGAGCCCTTTTTCTTCCGCTGCTAAACCAATAAATAGCAAACTTCTGCGAGGGCCTCTACCTTCTTTCTTCGCTTGCGCGAAGACACGGGCAAGTTCCATCACGCCTACGGTGCCAGAACCATTATCATCCGCTCCTGGGAAAAATGTACCATCGGGTAATATCCCATCATGATCGTAATGGCCTACGATCACAACAATTTCCTCTTTTAAGTCTGATCCTTCCAATAAACCGAGTACATTAGGGTCTGCTAATTTCTCTTTTGTAATACCCATTTCGGCATCTACTTTTGTGGGAATGATGAAAGTAGATGGATTGTTTTTTTGCTGTTCAAGATTAGTTTGATGGGAAGCCAAGAGCTCATTTGCCAATTTTGTAGAAATATTGACTACCGGTGATTTGGTCGTGCCAGAAATCTTATTATTTCCGTCATCCAAAGCAAATCGACCGCCCGTCACACGTTTTCCAAATCGCTCCATATTTTGGTCGACATAGTCGCCTGTCGCCAAAACCATCTTTGGATTTTTTTTGAGAAGTTCCTGTACGCGCTTAAACCGACTACTGGCCCATTCAGACATTTTCTTATTTCCAGTGATAATGGAATTGCCGTTCGCATCTTTTGGTTCCCCTTCGTTAATAACCAAAACAACTTTATCTTGGATATCTATATCCGCTAAATCGTTATGTTTTTTGTCTTGAATGCCGTATCCAACAAACACGATATCATCAGCCCGATAGACAGTTTGTTTGTTATCACCTTGTATAAAGAAATCTATACCATTTTTATAAGCAAGGCCGTTAATCGAAAACTGTTGCACCTGATAAGAAACTTTTACCAAGTTTACCGGTTGGAAATAACTCCCGTTCACCGGTGCTTTCAAGCCGTAGGAAGCAAATTGTTCCGCAAGATAATGAGCTGTCTTTTCGCCCCCTTGCTGACCTGTTCCCCGTCCTTCGAATTCCGGTGAAGCCAATAGCGTCAAATGTTCCCTAGCGACTTCTTCGGTCAGAAGGTCCGCATATTTCAGCTGTACCGGATCTTGTTGTTGTGCTGTGGCACAACTATGCAGTGTAGGGATAAGTAGGCATGTTGTTATCCAATTTTTTATCATAATCAAACCTTAAAATCTGTGTCTAGTATCTGTTTTTACGTACTAGAATCAGGCTACGTACAAGCAATCTTATTCACACGGGTGCCGTGTCTCCCCCCTTCAAAATCCGTAGTCAAAAATGTTTTTACAATTTTTTTTGCGAGTTCGATATCAATAAATCGGGCGGGAATACAAACGATATTCGCATCATTATGTTGCCTTGCTAAGGCTGATATTTCGTTCTGCCAAGCAATAGCGGCCCGGATACCTTGATGTTTATTAGCTGTAATAGCAACGCCATTGGCACTGCCACAGATCAATACACCCAATTCATTTTGACCATTTTCAATGCTTGTCGCTACCGGATGAGCAAAATCAGGATAATCTACCGAATCTCCTGTTGCTGGACCGAAATCGTCGACGGTGTATCCCTCTTCTTTGAGGAATTCGAGTAGAATAGCTTTATATTCAAAACCAGCGTGGTCACTTCCTATTGCAATTTTTTTAGACATGATCGTATTTATTTTTGATTATAAAATTCTTTTTCTTTTTCCAATTTTCGCTTGTATACATTTGCAGAGACCATGATACTTAACTCATAAAGTAAGAACATCGGTGCGCTGACTGTTAATAACGTAATGATATCGGCTGTTGGTGTAATGATTGCCGCGATGATCAAAATAATAACAATAGCATATCGTCTGCTCGCCCGCATAAAGGCTGGTGTCATCAGACCGAGCTTAGACAATATAAATATCACGATAGGTAGTAAAAAGACAACGCCACAACCCAACGTTAAAGTCGCTATAAGCGATAAATAGGAGTCGATGGTGATCTGGTTGGTGATCTCTTCACTTAAAGATACATTGGCTAGAAAATTGACAGAAAGTGGAACAACAATGTAATAGCCAAATAATGCGCCAATAACGAATAGAACGGTTGCGTAAAAAACAAATCCACGTGCCGAACTCTTTTCAATTTCTGTTAACGCGGGTTTTATAAAAAGCCAGATTTCGAAAAGTAAATAAGGGAAGCCCAGTGCCACGGCCATCAATAAACAAGAATTTATCTGCAACATAAATTGTCCAGCCATCTCTGTATTAATGATATTAAAGGGGATGCGTTTTACACAAAAGCCATCCAAACTGAGCAAATCGCCTACTTTGCACATCATCCTATAGGTCCAGAAATCGAGATTTTTCGGTCCCATAATAATCTGATTAAACACAAAGTCATAAAAGGTGAAGGAGAGGATTGCAAATACCGCAATCGCGATCACGGAACGAATAATATGCCACCTCAGTACCTCCAAATGTTCGAAGAATGACATTTCTCCCTCGAGATTTTTTCCTTTTTGTTTTATAGCGTTGATTAACTCTTTTGATGTAGACATGCCAAATGTTCTAAAATAAAACAAACAAAAATACCATTCTTATTTAGAAGAATGGTATTTTAACCGTATGTAAAGGAAATTTTATTCAACCTCTTCGTCCGGATATTCCGTAAGGTCAAACGTTTCCATGAATTTTGTTGTAAAATTACCTGCTCTAAAATTTGGGTCGCGCATTAAGCGTATATGAAGTGGAATAGTGGTTTTTACACCCTCAATAACAAACTCACGCAATGCGCGCTCCATGGTGTTGATTGCTTCTTCACGCGTTTGTGCGACACATATTAATTTCGCGATCATTGAATCATAATTCGGTGGGATCGTATATCCGGCATATACATGTGTGTCCACGCGTACGCCATGCCCACCTGGTGAATGAAAATTCGTAATTCTACCGGGTGAGGGGCGGAAGTTATTAAATGGGTCTTCTGCATTGATTCGACACTCAATGGCGTGCATCGTCGGCTCGTAGCTTTTTCCTGAAATTGGGATACCTGCAGCCACCTTAATCTGTTCTTTGATCAAGTCAAAATTGATAACCTCTTCTGTAACGGGGTGCTCAACTTGGATACGTGTATTCATTTCCATAAAATAGAAGTTACGGTGTTTATCGACCAAAAATTCAATCGTACCGGCTCCTTCGTAATTTACTGCTTGCGCACCTTTAATAGCTGCTGCACCCATTTTTGACCGTAGTTCCGGTGTAATAAATGGAGAAGGCGCTTCTTCCACCAATTTTTGGTGGCGTCGTTGTATCGAACAATCGCGCTCCGACAAATGACAAACTTTGCCATATTGATCTCCAATCACCTGGATTTCGATGTGACGAGGATCTTCGACAAATTTTTCTAAATAGATTCCATCATTACCGAATGCAGCCCCGGCTTCCTGACGAGCAGAATCCCACGCGGGTTGAAATTCATCATCATTCCACACAATCCGCATTCCACGACCACCTCCACCGGCAGTAGCTTTTAAGATAACCGGGTAACCAATTTCATTGGCAAGTTTAACGCCTGTTTTTACGTCAGGGACTAAGCCATCAGAACCGGGTACAGTAGGCACACCTGCCTGTTTCATCGTTTCTTTTGCGGAGGCTTTGTCACCCATCTTCTCTATTTGTAGAGCTGTGGCGCCAATGAATTTAATTCCATATTCGGCACAGATGGCCGAGAATTTCGCGTTTTCAGACAAAAAACCATATCCGGGATGGATAGCGTCAGCATTTGTTAATTCGGCTGCTGCGATAATATTGGGGATACTTAAATAAGAATCTTTACTTGCAGGGGGGCCGATACAAACCGCTTCGTCAGCGAAGCGTACATGTAGGCTGTCGCGATCTGCTGTTGAATAAACGGCGACACTCTTAATACCCATTTCGCGACAAGTGCGAATGATACGAAGTGCAATCTCCCCTCTATTTGCTATTAATATTTTTTTAAACATCTTTTATTATACCTCACATCTAAACTAGGATGGATCAACTAAAAATAAAGGTTGATCAAATTCAACAGGTTCCGCATCGTTCACCAAGATTTTTACAATCTTGCCTGAAACCTCTGATTCAATTTCATTAAAAAGCTTCATAGCTTCTACGATACATAAGACTTTACCTGGTGTTATTTCATCACCTACGTTTACAAACAACGGTTTGTCTGGTCCCGAAGCACGGTAAAACGTTCCGATCATAGGCGATTTTACAGTGATGAGGTTTGACGACTCTGCTGCCGGTGTAGTCGGTGTCGACGCGACAGGAGTCACACTTGCCTGAGCAGCGACGGGAGCTGATGTCGCGGGTTGCTGAGGTATTGCTACCGAAGGAACAGTCGCGGTGACATAGGTTGGCTCCTGATTTGTTTTGATGGTGATTTTAAAGTCTTTTTCTTCGATGGCGACTTCGTTTACACCCGATTTAGCAACAAATTTGATCAGGTCTTGAATCTGTTTAATATCCATACTCATATTTCTAGTAGGTTTCATGTGTAAATATTTTTTTTTAAAGGCCACATGGAATATCCAGGTCTTTCATTTCGTGTTCGTATGTTGTCAACGTGGATAATTCATGTGTAAATAACTTTTTTAAGGTTCCATGGAATATCCAGATCTTTTATTCGTGTTTGCATGCTATAATCCAGATATTTTAATATATAAACCTCTTATAATAAACTTTAAAACCAGATTTAGGGATAATCCAAAACTGGGATAAAGTTAACTAATATTTTTATGCTTTTGTATAAGCCCATTTGAGATATACAGCTCCCCAAGTAAAACCGCCCCCAAAAGCAGCTAATATCAAGTTGTCCCCTTTTTTTAACTGGTTTTCCCACTCCCATAAACAAAGGGGGATGGTGCCACTGGTGGTATTACCGTATTTATGGATGTTCACCATAACCTTATCTTCGGAAAGTCCCGCCCGCTCAGCTGTGGCATCGATTATCCGCTTATTTGCCTGATGGGGTACAAGCCAATCCACGTCATCTGATGTCAGATGATTTCTTTCCATCACCTCTACGGCCACTTCAGCCATGTTGGTGACGGCAAATTTAAATACGGTACGTCCTTCTTGGTACGCGTAGTGAAGACCAGCCTCCACGGTCTGATGTGTTGCCGGGTTTAAGGAACCACCACCTTTTATATTTAAATAGGGCCCTCCTGAACCATCCGTCTTCAAAACGGCGTCTATAATGCCATTATCTTCATTGTTTGGTTCTAACAATACGCATCCACATCCATCACCAAATAGAATACACGTATTACGGTCTGTGTAATTGACTACGGACGACATCTTGTCGGCCCCAACAACCAAGACCTTTTTGTGTTTACCCGATTCTATAAATTGAGCACCTGTCGTTAAACCAAATAAAAAACCAGAGCAGGCTGCCTGAAGGTCATATCCCCAAGCTTTCGTTGCACCAATCTTATCTGCTAAGATGTTTGCTGTTGCAGGGAACAGCATATCCGGTGTGCTGGTACAAAAGATAATCAATTCAATTTCGTCGGCGGAAATACCACGCTTTTCTAATAATCCCTTAACAGCCGGAACAGCCAAGTCTGATGTAGCTTTCCCTTCTCCTTTAAGGATTCTCCTTTCTTTAATCCCTGTCCTTGTTACAATCCACTCATCGTTCGTATCAACGATTTTTTCCAATTCCTGATTAGTGAGGACGTAGTCGGGAACATACCCATTTACTGCGGTAATTGCAGCGTGTATTTTTGACATATATCATTAATTGAAAGCAGACCTGATTTTATCGATGATTTTCGATTCAATCATGTCTTTTGATAGTAAAACCATGTTCTTGATAGCTTCGGGAGTTGAAATACCATGCCCGATGATAACGGGTGCATTTACCCCCAAAATAGGGCTTCCGCCGTATCGCTCGTAATTGAACCTATCAAAAAAATCATCCTTCATTCCTTTTTTTAAGGTGACTATATAAAAAGATTCGGCAAGTTTCAATACTACATTCCCTGTAAAACCGTCACATACATACACATCGGCAGCGTCCGTGAAAAGATCACGCCCTTCGGTATTACCGATAAAATTTATCTTTTTATTCTGCTGAAGCAGGGGATAAGTTGATATGGTTAAATTGTTTCCCTTCTCCTCCTCTTCACCAATATTTAGCAAGCCAACTTTAGGGTTTTTTACACCATAGATGTATTCCATATATAGGCTACCTAACGTCGCAAATTGAGATAGCATTTCGGGCTTACAGTCCGCATTTGCTCCTACATCCAATAAAATACCATAGCCACTTTTAATCTTCGGCACGTTCGTTGCAATCGCTGGGCGGAGAACGCCGGGTATTGCTTTTACACTAAATACAGCTCCAACAAGCATGGCGCCGGTATTGCCAGCGGAAGCAAAGGAGTCAATTTCGCCGTTTTTTAACAGTTCAAATCCTTTGGCAATACTTGAATTGGGTTTTTGGGTAATGGCTTTGGTCGGGTGTTCATGCATGCTTATATTTTCCGGAGCATGTATGTAATCAAATTTTTCTGGATTCGCTCCAGCTTGTTTTAACCGTTCTATGGTGTCATATTGATCACCAATCAGGACAAGACGTTGTCCCTCCTGCAATACTCTTTGGGCTTCAATAGCTCCATTTATGGTGGAGTCGGGGGCGTAGTCCCCGCCTAAAACGTCTAAACCGATTTTCATTCGTTATTATTTATCATCAATAATACGCAAAAACATCCCAAATTAAAGTATAAAAATTGAACTTTACACCTATTTGGGATGTTTAATTTCGTCGAATGATCTCGTTAGACGGCAGCGGTGTTTTCAATAATCAATTTTCCGTTGTAATATAAATTACCGTCTACTGTATATGCACGATGTGGTGTATGTACTGCACCTGTTTCCTTGCATACAGTTAACGTAGGGCTTTCCGCCTTATAGTGTGTTCTTCTTTTGTCCCTTCTTGATTTAGAAGTTTTACGTTTTGGATGTGCCATCTCGTATTTTTGTTTTAGTTATTTTTAATTTTCTTTAATATATCCCAGCGTGGGTCTGTCTTTTCCCCTGTCTCTGTATCTAATTCTGATGAGTCGCTCAACTTTTCCAACATCTCCGGGTCACAACTTGTATTTGTACCCTGTTCCGAACATTTACTGTAATAAGGGACACGGACATTGATGTATTCATAAAGCAATCCGGCGATATCCAGTTCGTAATCAGTTTTGGATAATACCAGCACTTCCTCCGTTTCCTGATTCCAATCGTCGTCTGTAAACTTGACCAGCACTCTCTCTTGAAAATCTTGTGGTGCGTCAAATTCGGATAAGCAAACATCGCATTCCAATCGGATCGTGCCCCGGATATGGAAGTTGACAATCAGCATGTTTTCTTGCTTTTGTAATTCTACATCCGCTTTGAGTTGCCCCATTTTTACCAGCGAGTGTTCATAACAATCAAAGAACTTGTCATCGACCTCAAACTCGAAATTGTGCTTTCCAGTCGTTAATCCTGAAAAAGGAATTCTATAATATTTTAGATGTTTCACAATCTGCATTC
This sequence comes from Sphingobacterium arenae, assembly GCF_014692505.1. Lineage (GTDB taxonomy): Bacteria > Bacteroidota > Bacteroidia > Sphingobacteriales > Sphingobacteriaceae > Sphingobacterium > Sphingobacterium arenae. The sequence goes on from NZ_JACNYK010000005.1 coordinate 183,402, forward strand.
GAGCGTGCAAAATTAATTATTTTTTCAGTAAAAAGGAAACTTTTTGCAAAATTATTGTTCGTCGTCTCCGTAATAATATTTACCCAGTTCTATTTTCTGTCGACCGTTTGCCATCCGCCAACGATTGGTATCACGCAATGAATAAGCACAACCGCAATACTCCTGCATATAAAATTTTTCGCGTTTACTAATCTCTAACATACGTGCCGAGCCACCTTTTTTTCGCCAATTGAGTGTCCAGTACGCCATATCTGGATGACGAGATGCTGCCCGTAGTCCACAATCATTGATTTGTTCCATGTTTTTCCAACGTGAAATGCCTAAGGAGCTTGATATAACGTCAAACCCGTGTTTTGCTGCATATTCTGCCGTTTTTTCAAAGCGCATATCGAAACACATCGTACAGCGAATACCACGTTCCGGTTCATTTTCCATTCCTTTTGCCAATTCGAACCAGTGATCCACGTCGTAATCTGCATCAACAAATGGAATACCGTGCTTTTCCGCGAAACGGATATTTTCTTCTTTACGTAAATCATATTCGTTGCGTGGATGGATGTTCGGGTTGTAAAAATAAATCGTGAAGTCAATGTCCGAAGCAATCAACGCTTCCATCACCTCGCCCGAACAAGGAGCGCAGCAAGAATGTAACAATAATTTCTTACCCTCGTTCGGCAGATTTAATTTCTCGCGTTCAAATTCCTTGTTGTTCATGATACCAGCGTATTTAATATTATGATGCAATTTTACGGAAAACCACCAGATTTTACAAAAGTTCCTTAACGGTTGTCGCGGGTTTACCGATATACCCGTTTATTTTTTACTTTTGTAACAGATGATACAATAAATCTCTATGTCTAAAATCTCACCCATATACTATATGTTCGCCATGCTGGCGATTATCCTTGGATTTTATGCCTGTGAACGAGACGATGCGGAACCCGATTTGGAGATGAGGAAATTTACCCGTTTATACGTTTCTTTTGAGGAATATACACCGACAAAAAACCCACCGGACACCAATATTCGGGTTATTTATCCCGCGGATTCGTCTGTTTTTTCGTTTAATGGGCGACATGTGTCGCAAGTGCAGGGTGGTGGACCGATTTATTTTGAACCTAGCCTGAACGCTATATTTCAGGCCAGTGTTAACCGTGCTGGTACCAACGATACATCGATTGCTGTGCTTAACATGGGCTCGTCGGGATCCCTGAATAACGTAGGGCTCGCGAAAAGTAGGTATTACACGAATGTGCGCGGTATGGTATATCACCATCGGACAAATGTGCTCTTTATTGTTAACGGTGCAGGATCCGATGCGGGGGTATATGTTATGGAACGCCCAAGATATGCAAACCGTGAAAGCCAACCCGTTAAGAAATTAAGGAACAGTAGTTTAGCGATGTGGGGTGCAGCCTATCAAAATGAAAAGCTTTTTACCACGAAAACGAGCTCAACAACAAGCTCCCCTGCGGGGATTTATGTTTTTGAGGGTATTGCGACTAAAGAAGTAAATCCGCAGGATTCCATCGGTCGACTGGAACCGACCCATCTATTAGAAATAGATGGTGCATCGAATCTACGCGGCTTATTCTACGATACTGTCAAAAATGTCATGGCTGTTGCGCAAATGGGCGAGCCAGGGACCTCCGGAAGTGGACGTATCCTTATTTTCGAAAACTTTTCTGAACTGTTAGCAGAACAGACTATCACACCGACGCGGGTGATTACGGGCGCTAAGACCGGGTTAGTCTCACCAGTTGATGTCGTCATCGATACGAGGGAGGAGGGGGGCTATTTATATGTTGCCGATCGCACCGAGCGAAAAATATCGCGCTTCCGATATACAGACGATGGGGACGTGGAACCGGACAAAGTGATTGATACTTCCACTTTAAAAGATGGCAGGACACCAGTTAGTCTGACCTTGGATACCCGGGAAGGTGAGCCGTGAAGATTCGCAGTCATTTGATAATTTATATATTATATACTTTTTATGTCTAAAATCTCCCCTATTATATACTACGTACTCGCGGCATTGGCGCTTGTCCTTGGATTTTACGCCTGTGAAGAGGATGATGATGTAGGACCAGGCCTGGAAATTTCAGAGATTTCCCGTCTTTATGTTTCGTTTGAAGAATACGGCACAACCGATGAACGGGCGGATACAAATATCCGTATCATCCAACCGGCGGATTCCACTGTTTTCACCTTTAGAGAAAGCCATGTGTCACAGGCGCAAGGAGGAGGACCTATTTATTTCAATCCATACGTGAAAACGATTTTTCAGGCAAGTGCTAACCGTGAAGAGGTTACTAACGGGCTTGATACGGTGATTTCTGCGGTGGAGGTGCAACAAACCGGAAGATTGAATAATGTGGGAAACGGTATTCGAAGCAGATACTATAGTCAGGTTAAGGGATTTGTGTATCACGCTGCTACGCGATCTCTTCTGGCCGTGAATGGTGAAGGGACAGATGCAGGAATATATGTAGTGGATAACCCCAGATCCACAGGGAATCAGAAACAACCGTATAAAAAGTTAGTAAACGAAAATTTGAACATGTGGGGAGCTGCCTATGAAAGTGATCGGCTTTTTACCTCTAAAATAAGTGCGCCGGCAGGTATTTATATGTTTCAGAATTTAACCACCATGCCGGTAAGGGCAAGTGACTCTGTTGCCACATTGAATCCTGTACGTACATTTCGAATTGAAGGTGCTTCGGAAAAGCTCCGTGGCCTATCTTACGACACCATTAAGAACGTAATGGCCATTGCCGAAATGGGGGACGGAACAACGGTAGGAAGCGGACGCATCCTTATTTTTGATGATTTTTCCAGTCTGATAGAGGGAAATACGGATGTTATCAAACCATCGCGTGTGATTACCGGACCCAACACCGGATTAATCTCACCCGTAGATGTGGCGATTGACATGCGAGCGAGCGGTGTATATTTATATGTGGCCGACCGTGAAGCCAAGAAAGTATCTCGTTTTAGATATAGGGATGAGGGTAATGTGGAACCTGCGGATGTAATCGATACTTCGGGCTTGCTATACGGCAGAACACCGGTGGGCTTGGCATTGGACGCGCGGGACGATTCTACGTTGGATCGATGAGGGTTAATAACAATTGGACTTCTTCCCGCTTTTCGAGATTGTCTACGTGCTCATAAGCAGCAATAAGATTGCGTAATACGCGTTTGATAATCTCCAAGTTACTGCAGGGCTTTATGTAATCATCTATAGGAGGGAGGTTTAATTGCTGAAGAAAGGCTGTGATGTCCACTTCCCGCATAATCTGCCCGCGGTTGAATACATTGATATAGAAAAGAACCTCGTCGGGTTTTTCTTCGTTCATGTAAGCTAAAACAAAGTGTTTCGGCAAATTAACGCCATAAATAGGAATGTCTAATCGTTGGGCGACGATGCTATAAATGCAGGCTAATGAAATCGGATTTCCTTTTTTAGATTCCAGTACCTTGTTGATAAAGGAATTTTGGGATGCATGAAAATCGGATGTGTTACCCGATAAACCAAACTCACGGAATAGAATATTATTCAGTAATTTTACTTTTTCGATCGGACTCATGTCATACATCAGATGATACCAAGCATTGCGACGCAGTTCAGCAAGTTTTCCATATACTTCGTCTTCGCCTAAATTGGGGTATTGGTAGCGGTTTACGATAAGAAGACCCTCCAGTAAATCTTCTTGGTTACTTAGCTTCCACAATTGCAGGTCGTTTTTTACTTGGTTGAACTGTATCTTGTGGATAATTTGCTCGACCCGTTCTTGTAAAAGAACATCAAAAGACTGTTCCCAAGATTCTTCCAATAAAGGTATCACCTCCGGTCCACAAGTAATCAGCTTGTCCTCCAACACCTGATAGATTTCCGCATCTGGATCGTCCAAGAGCGAAATTAATGCCTTTAACTCCTGCTCATTCATCTGTACTAATATACGGAATTTTTGTGTTCTTTTTTCCCTCAAAAAAGAACCAAAAAAATCGTCGCTTCAAATCTTTAAGGAAAGGGATAGTACTAAGGGTGGGTTTCTACAACCTCAAAAATTTGTACGCGACTTTATTGGTTAAAGAAGGGATAGTACAATTGTATTGTCCCATCCTTAAACGCTAATGCCACATGTAAAATTTTGAAATATGTAGAAATTTGATAGTTGCATTATCCCTCTTTCCAAAATTTTAAAGTGGCGAGTTTTTTTGCATACTTTTTTTGAGGTAAAAAAAGTATGAGCCCTGTCACGGCTTGAGTGGCATTTTACTATTTCACTTGCCCATCCAACAAATTAATCACCCGTTTCCCATATTCCGCATTTTTTTCCGAATGAGTGACCTGTATAATGGTCATGCCCTCTTCATTGAGTTGCTTGAAAAGAGCCATGATTTCCTCGCCCTGTTTAGAATTAAGGTTGCCTGTTGGTTCGTCTGCTAGCAATAATTTAGGTGAAGCAGCCAACGCACGTGCAATACCAACAATCTGCTGTTGCCCGCCGGATAGCTGCGCCGGAAATAAATCTTTCTTTCCTACAATTCCGAAGCGGTCCAGCATGTCACCGACGATGGCTTTTCTTTCCTTACCGGATAGATTCTTGTAAATCAGGGGTGTTTCGATATTTTCGTATACGGTGAGCTCGTCTATCAGATGGTAAGACTGAAACACATAGCCGATATGCGATTGGAATAATGTTATTCGCTTCTTTGGTTTTAAAGCCAGTACGTCCTCGCCCATGAAATAATAATGCCCTTCGCTGGGCTCATCGAGTAAACCGATGATATTCAGAAGCGTAGATTTTCCCGAACCTGAGGGGCCCATGATGGAAATAAAATCGCCCTGTTCAATCTCCAGATTGATATCTTTAATTACAAAAGACCGCGTCCCACCTATATTATACCATTTAAAAATATGTTCTAGTTTTATCATCTTTCTTCTTTATTTATCATTATTATTCATTTCTTAAACTATCAACAGGATTAGTACGAGCTGCTCGTATGGCTTGCGTGCTGACGGTGAACAGCGCAATAACAGTAGCAATTAAGCCGGTCAGTACAAATATCCACCAGGATATCTCTATGCGATAGGTGAAATCCTCAAGCCACTTGTTCATGCCCCACCAAGAAATCGGAGCAGCAATCAAAAGGGCGATAAGAACCAACTTGACGAAATCTCTACAAAGCATGACGACTATTCCTACCACGGAGGAGCCCAGCACTTTTCGTACGCCGATCTCCTTGCTACGCTGTTCGGCCATAAATGCGGCAAGTCCGAATAACCCGAGACAGGCAATACCAGTTGCTAACGCAGCAAAAGTCAAACTTAATCTGCTTATGCGGCGTTCCGCTCTGTACATGTTATCAAATGCGTCGTCCATAAAACGATAAGAGAAAGCGTATCCCGGCGCGAACTTATTCCAAGAATTCTCCATACGAGCAAGTAATGTTGGAATGTCTGCTGTTTCTATCTTAAACGCTGCCTCTACAGGATGGTTGCCTAAAAAAAAGCCCAGCGGAGTAACGGGATCGCGGAGTGACTCAAAATTAAAATCCTTGACCACACCGATAACGTCATACGCCATCATATTTTTATCCAATTGAAAATAGATTTTCTTGCCAATAGCCTCTTTTTCTGAACCAAACTCAAAATGTTTTACGGCGGTTTCGTTCAGGATGACCGAAGTCGAATCTGCCAAACGGCTGGAAGAAAAGTTGCGGCCCACTGTCAGTTCCAAATCAAATGTCGGCAGATACTGATCATCGACATACCAAGTCTGCATCGATACGGAATTTCGAGTCGACATAACCGTTTCTTTCGAGTAAGGGTTGTCGTTTCTACTGGAGCTCGACACGGGTAAATAACCGCTGACAGTGCCCATTTTGATGCCGGATAGATTCAAAACCTCGTCGCGGAAAGCCCTTGCTTGGTCTCCCAGAACATGATAATCACTTACTAAGAGAATATTATCCCGTTCATAGCCTATTTTTTTATGTTGAATATACTGCAATTGTGTCGTTATAATGAAGGTGCCAACAATCAATATGATGGATATCGCGAATTGAAAAATCACCAAACTGCTTCGAAAGAAGCTTTTCCCCGAAGTGATGACGGACCGTGATTTTATGACCTGCAGCGGCCGGAATGAGGAAAGGTAAGCGGCTGGATAATAGCCTGCTATCAGTCCGACGAAGAGTGTTAGAAGACCGATGAAGGGCAGTGACTTCCTGTTTATCAAATCATATATCATGAAGGTTTTTCCCGACAGATCGTTAAATAGCGGTAAGGCCGTTATAACAATGACGATTGCTAGGCAAATCCCTCCGAAAGACAACAGGAGGGATTCCGTTAGAAAATGACCGGCGACACCACTCCTCGATGAACCTAGTAGTTTATGTACTCCGACATCCTTCGCCCGGCTCGCGGACCGTGCGGTTGCCAAGTTGATAAAATTGACACAGGCGATAAGCAATATAAACAAGGAAATAGCACTAAAAATATAAACATATTGTATGTTGCCGTTAGGCTGAAGTTCACCCATCAAATTGGAGTGCAGGTGGATGTCCCTGATAGGGGTAATATCGTAATAGAATACATTTCCTTGTGTTCTAAACTCTTCCATGCTAGAGATGTCCATGAACTGTTTAGCCGCTGGAAGACAGTGTTTGTGCACATATTCATCGAGATGGGATGTTAACAGTGTTCGATCCGTTGGATCTCGCAGTAATATGTAGGTGGTGAAGTTGTGGGAAAGCAGTGCACCCCAATTTTCATAAGGTGCGTTTTCCATAGCAAACAGAAAGTCATAGTTGAAATGGCTGTTTTTCGGCATATCTTCTATTACGGCTGTAATCTGATAAACCGTGTTTCCAGCATCGTTCGTTTCTAACGTCCTACCCACGACGTCCGTCGTGTTAAAATAGCGTTCGGCGGCCGATCGGCTTAATACAACGGTATTTGGTGCTGCCAATGCATGGTGGAGATTCCCGTGTAGTCTCTGGTAGGAAAATAGGCGAAAAAAAGAAGAGTCGGTGTGTGCTACACGGGCTTCTTTAATCCAGCGATTACCATTTTTTACCAATTTCGCTCCGCTCGATATGTATAATCGCGTGTAGTCTTCTACCTCTGTATATTCATCCCGAAGTATCGGCCCCATCATGTCACTTGTTCGTGCCATATCCAGTTTGCTTTCGCCCATATGTATATGTGTATTGAGGCGAACAATACGATCTGCATTGGTCTGGAAGCGGTCATAACTAAGTTCATCAACTACATAAGTGGCAATAAACATAAATCCGGCGAGTCCGAAAGAAAGTCCCACAATGTTGAGCAGCGAGAACATTCGGTTCTTTGCCAGATTACGAAAAGCAATTTTAAAATAATTTTTGATCATCTTATATATTTCATTCCTGTTTTTATCGAGAACAATTGATGAGCCGAGAATGTATATTTCTTGTTTTTAGATGTTTATGTTTGTTTTGACGAAATTGAATTGTCCGATATCGGACAGTGGTTGTTCAATGCTGAACAGGTAGAAAATGAGATAAAATTGTGAATCAACTATTCAATAACCGTTTAGATTCTCGGGCTAAGCGCGTTAAACCTTCCTCTAACAGGTGTCTCGGACACGCAATATTGATGCGTAGAAATTGATCACCGGGCAAACCATATTTTATCCCTGCCTGCAACCATAAGTTTTCATGCTCCAGCATCTTGTCCGCGATGGTGGAAGAAGGCATCTCTAATGCCGTACAGTCTAACCAGACTAAATACGTAGACTCTAAGGGAATAACGGGGAAGTCGGGTAGGTGCTGGCTACAGAAGTCGGCTAAGTATTGATAATTAGCATAAAGATATGTTTTTAAGCTTTCCAGCCAAGGCTCTCCTTTTTCGTAGGCTGCAATTAGACTGTCAATAGCGAAGACGTTCAAGGCCGTCATTTCCCATTTTGTCAATATTTCCCTTACCATCTTCCGGAAAGCCTCGTTTTCGGTAAAGAAATAGGCAACCTGTAAACCGGCTAAGTTAAAGGTTTTGGAAGGGGAGGAGAACGTCATGGAGTTTCTGGCGTAAGCTTCCCCTAAAGAAGCAAACGGGACATGTTTGAAATCTCCATACACCAAATCCGAATGGATTTCGTCTGACAACACGACGACGTTATGACGAATACATATTTCGCCAAGCCGTTGCAGTTCCGCTTTACGCCATACCCGCCCTGCCGGATTATGTGGATTACTAAACAAGAGTAATTTTACGGCAGGATCGGCAGCTTTTCGTTCTAAATCTTCAAAATCGATTTGATAACTTCCGTTGTCATACAGCAGGTTATTCTCGACGAGTTCACAATGGCTTTGCTTTACAGTCATGAAGAAGTGGTTGTACACCGGAGGTTGTACGATTATTTTATCTCCTTCAGCGGTTAGTGCGTCTACGGCTGCTGCGAGGGCGGGCATGACGCCGGGTGTGGCTACAATCCAATCCTTTTCCAGACGGAAGGTATGCCTTTTCATCCACCAGCGTTGAATAGCATCATAAAAAGAATCTGATATTTCACTGTAGCCAAATATACCCTGCGAGGCACGGCTTATTAAAGCTTCCGTCACCTCAGGAACTGTTTTGAAGTCCATATCGGCTACCCACATGGGGAGCACATCGGGCTTCGACCATTTAACGCTTCCTGTATTCGATCGATCGATTAATTCGTCAAAGTTGTATTTCATCGTATAGTTTCCCTTATCGTTTTGTGTTATACAAACTTAAGGAATTACTCTTCTTCATTTTTCCCTTGATGAAAAAACGAAGCAAAAAAAACATTGCCTTACCCACGCGTCACCAATGCTTCACCCATAATAGGAGGTGCGCGGGTCATGCTAGGGAAATCTATCCACCTTATTACGTGCTGTACATGGACTCAAGGTGGACTCAAGATGGAGAGAACATGGACTCACATGCCCTCATTATTTAAGCATGTGCGAATCACCTGTGAATCGTTGCTGATGTATAGCCGCATCGTCTTCGATCGTTGCCCGTATCAAGAATGGATAAATAATTTTTTATCTTTGCGGCATCTGACAAAGGTGCGAAATGCACGACCGCGCTTAGGAGATCTTGTAGCAGATAAAGAATAGAAGTCTCTCCATTCCGTCACTTAAAATGCAAATCGGAAGGGCTTATTAATGTTAGGGAAACAAGTAGCATGAAGGTTAAAAATTCGGGAAAGACTGTTGTAGCCGATCAACAGAAAAATAGCTTTTTATTTTTAGCTTATTTAGCGGGGCTAAGTATTATAGGTTTTTTGGCTACGGATATGTATCTACCCGCATTCGACGTTATGCGTGTCGATTTAGATACATCCAAAAGCAATATCAGTGCCTCGCTTAGCCTTTTTTTGGGCGGATATGCTATCGCGCAGATCGTATGGGGACCGATATCAGATAAATTTGGAAGGCCTAAGGCCATTATATCCGGGCTGCTTATTTTTATAGTAGCTTCTATTGGTATTTACTTTACGAAAGAGGTCAATACACTGTTGACATTAAGGTTGATTCAGGCGGTAGGCGTTTGTGCGGCGGCTGTGAATTGGCAAGCTTTGGTGATGGAGCGTTACGCGAGTGCCGATGTAAATAAAGTATTGGCAAGTATTATGCCTTTAGTAGCACTTTCACCTGCATTGGCGCCGTTAGTCGGGGTGGCATTACTTGATTATTTTTCTTGGCGTGCTATATTTATTGTTCTGGCTTTGCTCGCTGTACTTTTGTTGATCTATACATTCACTTTAAAACAAAGCAATCGGATCAGTGTAGAAAAAAAGCCGCTTTCTAAAGAAAAAAAATCATATAGAGATATGCTCCGGTCGAAAAGATATGTAGGCAATGTATTGATCTACGCCGTATGTTCAGGCGCTTTCTTTGCTTGGCTGACCGGATCCCCATTCTTTTTAAAAGAACTGGGGTATAATGAAAGTCAGATCGGCTTTAGCTTTGTACCGCAGACCATAGCCTTTATGGCAGGCGGATACGGCTATCGATTAGTGTCGAACCGTATTGCAGGAGGTAGGTTAGTGCCCTTGCTATTGACGGGGTATGCTATCAGTTTAGTTGCGGTATTTTTAATAACGATTACCCTACAACCGACTTTGACCTTATTACTGATACCTTTCTGTATCATGGCATTTTGTAACGGCGCTTGCTATCCGATTGTCGTCGCACAAGCATTGAAGGTGTTTCCGAATAACGCCGGTAAAGCAGCAGCTTTGCAGAATACCATTCAGCTTGGTATTTGTTTTTTAGCAAGCGCTGTGGTATCTTTTTTTGCTCAAACACCTTTATTGACGACAAGTATCGTTATGCTCTGCACGATCCCTTTCGCATTGTTAGGTTATAAGTTAAGTTTAAAAAGTGGGATATAGGATCATTGTCTTCAACAGTGACCCATACTTTTCGGTAAATAGGTATTTTGCTGTAAAGCAGTTCTTTGAGCTTTGATGGTTGGCGTATTCTTCTTATATTAGCATGACCAATGATGTGTTAATGAATAGATAACGATGAGCACAACATGAGGTATTCAGATGAATTAATAGAGAGGCAATGATGCTAACAAATGCGAAGACCAAGAACAAATGATTTAATTCGTTGAGCCATAGATATGACTTTTTAAGGCTCGGCCAGTTAAAGACTGCAAGCAAAACATTTAATCCCGGATGAGGTTAAAAAAACTCATGAAGTAAATAGGGAAAAGTAATTTTGCAGTAGGGTATATGATAATTGTATCGATCGGAATAATTCTTCTTGTTTTAATGGTTGCATTGACAATGCAATTCAAGATCCAACGTATAGACTTAAATGATAGTATCTGATCAAGATTTATTTAATTCGATAAAGACTGACAATCAGCGAGCTTTAAAAGAGCTCATGGATCGATATTGGCGATCTATGTTTCTTATGGCTGCCTCTGTTCTAAAAGATCGTAGTTTGAGTGAAGAAATTGTGCAGGAAGTATTTATAAATATCTGGAATAAAAGAGCATCAATCGAAATTACCCATTCAGTTAAAATATATCTCTTCGCTTGTACGCGATATCAAATATATAAGCAAGTAAAACAAAAGAAGCTTGTCCAAATCGATATCAATCAATTTCACGAACTTATCCCGGATCCATACACTCCTCAACATACCTTGGAATATCGTGATCTTTTAGATAGACTGGAAATATTAATAAATAAACTACCTCCTCGATGTCGAGAAATTTATCAAATGAGGCGCGACGAAAACTTATCTCAAAACGAGATTGCAGAAAAGCTGCAAATTTCAAGAAAGTCTGTAGAGAATCAGATGACTATAGCACTGAAGAAACTAAAAGCAGGGTTGAGTAGATTTATGTTTTTTTGATTTTTTTTTTTAATGCTCTTGGGGGATAACCAACTATTCACACTCTATATCTATACACTGACACGATATGGAGCCGTCAATTATAAAAACAATCATAGAAATCCTTTCTCGTAGATCGGGCAAGAAAGATCAACACGAGGTCGATCAATATCTAGCCGAAGCATTCGAAAAAAACAAATGGAGTGATGAGTATGGTGATCCAGAAGAAGTAAAATCAGAAATTTCAAACGTTGTCACCAATAACATTAATCCTCAAACCCGTGTAAATAGAAAAGTATATTCCATGCTCTGGAAAGCTGCTGCAGCTCTTATATTAGTAGGATTTGTCGGATATTATATTTCTAAAGTCGATCGTGTAAGCAGATCGATTCCTGTAAGATTGTTAACATTTTCATCCAAAACGCCTGGACTCAGCACCTCTGAAGGTGATTTTAAACAGATAAGCGAAATGAAAATTGGTCAGATATATCAAACATCGTTATTTTCTATCGAAAGGTTATCGCAACGACAATTTCGCTACCTATCAAAAGTAAACATAGGTTCCAAAACCCTCATACGATTTGCAACAGATGCCAATGAGAGCTATCAAATTGAACTTGCTGATAAATCAAAAATTACGCTTGATTCAAATAGCGAGCTCATATTTCCGAGTGAATTTTCGGGAAATAGTCGGGAATTGGGAGCGTCTGGCAAGCTATTCTTTGATGTTGCCAAAGATAAGGCTCGTCCATTTTCTGTTAGTTCAGAAACCATCACCGCATTAGTCAAAGGAACGTCATTTGTTTTTCGTGCAGACGGCAGCAAAGAAAATTCCTTTGTTGCGTTGATTGAGGGCAGTTTAGAAATGAAAACTCCAAATTCACAGATACTTTTGAAACCTGGACAGAAAGGCCTTATTAAAAAGAACCGTTTATCTGTTGATAAATTCAACTTGGATGAAATGATAGCATTCGAAAGAAATGAGTTTTTTTTCGAAAACCAACCGATTAGCTATATCATGAATGAAATCGCTCGTTGGTATAAAATGGATTTGGAGCTTATCAGCTTTGATAAAGATCCCCATACACTTACCGTAAAAATAAACCGAAGTAAACCGCTTAATGAAGTCTTAGATATACTCGAATCAACTGGATCACTTAATATCAGCATGGAAGAAAGGAGGATTATAGTCAGAAAAGTAGAAAAATAACCCGATGGCTTAAAATGTCGGAATGCTGCAAACATCCCGACAATAAATTTAGGTCCTTAGCGAATATAGCAATCTAATTTATTTACTAAAAACCAAGTAAAACTATGAAAATTCCATGGAAAAGAGAACAATTTCTGTTCTTTTTAAAGACCATTATTATGATGAAAATCTTGCTTTTAATTAGTGCATTTACCTTCTTACATGCTAAGAACATCTTAGGTCAACAAATAAACTTCCGAATGAAAAACGCGAGTTTCGACCAGGTGCTTATTAGAATAAGTAAAGAGGTTAACTACGACTTAGCATTTGACCCGAAATTATTCGTCGATCAAAAGAAGTTTGATATCGATTTCAAAACAACAACAGTCAAAAATGCATTGAATCAGCTGTTTAATAATACCCCGTTTACTTACAAAGTGGTAAATGAAGTAATTGTGATACGAAAAGAAGAAGTTGAAAAGGAGGCGGATGCTCATTTAGGTAAACAGCAAAGAATTATAAAAGGACGAGTTTCAGACGCTGCTGGCAATCCGTTGTCAGCCGTTACAGTGACAGTAAAACACAGTCAAGTTGCTAGCTTGTCCGATAATCAAGGTGATTTCGAAATTGAAATTCCACCGAATAGTTCTACGCTCGTATTTTCGTTAGTTGGATATTTGAAACAAGAGATTATGCTACAACAACAAACGACAATTAACGTCCAACTTCAATCTTCAATTAATAATTTAGATGAGGTTGTCGTTGTGGGGTATGGCACGCAAAACAAAAGACTTATATCCGGATCAATAAGCAATTTAAAAGAAGAAGAGTTTAATAAAGGTGTTAATCGAAATGCTGTTGATTTACTACGAGGAAAGGTCGCTGGCTTAACGATTACGTCCGGGTCGGGTGATGTAAGCAAAGGTGAAACCATTCGGTTGCGCGGCACTTCATCCCTTACAGGAAGCTCCGCACCTTTTGTTGTTATTGATGGAGTCCCTGGGATGAATATTAATTCCGTTGCTCCTCAAGATATTGAGTCAATAAGCGTGTTAAAAGATGCTTCTGCCGCAGCAATCTACGGATCAAGATCCGCGGGTGGGGTTATCTTAATCACAACAAAAAAAGGTAAAGCAAATAATCCAATAATAAACTACGAAGGTTATGCAGGTGTCGACAAAGTGAGTAATAAACCAAAAATGCTAAGTGCTGATGGTTGGCGTCAATACGTAAAGGATAATAACCTAAATGTTTCTGGTCTCGATAAAGGGGCAAACACAGATTGGTTCGATGAAATATTAAGAACAGGGGTGTCTCAAAATCATAGTCTTTCTGTATCAGGCGGAAATGACAATAGTGTTTATAGAGGCTCGATAAATTACCTAGATCGGCAAGGGCTAGCGATTGGAAACGATTTAAAAATGTTAAATGGTCGCTTGGCATTTACTCAAAAAGCGATGGACAATAAGCTTGAGATTTCTTTAATCGGTGGAATTACACAGCGTGATTATAGTCCTACAAACGATCGGAATTTTGTTCTTGCATATAATATGCTTCCAGTTTATCCAGTAAAAAATGAAGATGGAAGCTGGTTTGATAGTCGTGGATACGATGAAGGGAATCCAGTTAGAAATCTAACGTACAATAGTATTGATAACAAAGAGAGTCGCTATTTCCTAAACGCACAGGGAAAGATCAATATTTTTTCAAATTTGATTGGACGCGTGAATCTCCTTAGAGAAAGGGGGGCTAACGATTATGGTTTATATAACCACTCAGAGACAGAAAGTGGAAGAGATGATGGTGGCTTTGCATCACGTCAATCTTGGACGAATGATAGAAATTTACTGGAAACAACCTTAGAGTATATTTTAGAAGATCAGTCTTTGCACAACCTTTCTATACTAGCGGGTTATTCATATGAAGATAATTACTATCAAGATGCAGGGGCTCAATCAAGACAGTTTGTTACTGACTTTTTCGAATACAACAATTTATCTGCTGGTGAAGTTCTTCGTGCTGGCGATGTTTGGTCAGGGGCGAATATGAATAAGTTAATTTCTTTTTTTGGTCGTGCAAATTATTCCTTCGATGAAAGGTATGTTTTAAGTGCATCATTGCGTCGCGATGGTTCGTCGAAATTCGGTAGAAATCACAAATGGGGACTTTTCCCGTCTGTTTCGGCTGCATGGAATATTTTGAGAGAATCATTCATTCAACAAAATGTATTTGATGATCTAAAATTAAGAGCAGGTTATGGGGTTATTGGAAATCAGGACGGCCTAAATCCATATCAAACATTAGAGTTATATGCCGCAAGTGGTAGATACTACGATAATGGAAGTTGGTATCAAGCTTACCAAATTGGGCAGAATGCAAATCCAGATCTTAAATGGGAAGAAACAGCGATGTTTAACGTCGGAATTGATTTCGCAATGCTAAAGGGTCGATTGAGCGGAACAGTAGAATACTATGATAAACAAACTAACGACCTGTTATATATGTATCAAGTTCCTGTTCCTCCTTTTTTATACCCTTCGATGATTGCAAACGTAGGATCAATGTCGAATCGTGGAGTTGAATTTTTATTAAACGGAACACCTGTGCAGAAAGACAATTTTACTTGGAATGTCTCTTTAAATTTTGCCCACAACAAAAATGAAGTGACGAAATTATCCAATGCGAACTTTTCAACTTCGTCCATTAAATTAGGGTCGGCTGCCGTAAGAGGTGCCGCACATACAACTACACACATTCTGGAAGAGGGACGCGAAGTAGGTACTTTCTTTGGTTGGAAATCATTGGGGCTTGATGCTGAAGGAAAATATATCTTCGATGATATGATAGACGGAAAGGCTGGCTTAACGGATGATGATAGAACTTACATCGGCTCTGCTCAACCGAAGTTCACATATGGAATCAACAATTCATTTAATTATCAAAATTTCGATCTATCCTTTTTTCTTCGTGGAGTCTATGGAAATGATGTTCTAAACTTTTCTAGAATGGCATATGCGACTACACTTTGGCTTCCGGGCGGAAATGTTCTTGAGGAAGCCCTCACCAACGGTCTAACAGACAATCCGAAATACAGCAGCTTTAATATTGAAAAAGGATCATTCTTACGTCTTGACAATGCCACCATTGGCTATAGTTTTCCAGCAAATTCTATCAAATATGTAAAAGGGTTACGGTTATTCCTAAATGGACAAAACCTCTTTTTGATTACAAATTATAAGGGAATGGACCCTGAAGTTGAAATGGGAGGACTAGCACCCGGCATGGAAGGACGAAATTATTATCCAAAAGCTAAAACCGTATCATTCGGACTTAATCTAACACTCTAGCACTTGATGAGCATGAAAAAGTTATTAAAATATGGGTTAGCAACACTGTTAACAATTCATATATGTGCGTGTACAAACTTAGACGAAGACTTGTACGACAAACTCCCTGCCGACAAATTCGGACAGAAAGAAAAAGAAATAAATGCTTTAATAGCACCGATTTATAGAACTTTAAAGCCTATTTGGAGTCCGGCATATTTTTGCATGGTAGACGGTTCTTCCGACATGGCTATTACCCCAACCCGTAAGGGAGGTGATGGATGGGAAGGTGGTTTATTTAAAGAATTTAGATTCGGAACCTGGACATCTGGAAACCGATATGTTACAGACTCCTATAACGGAATGATGCGCGGCGTTTCAACCTGTAATCAAATTTATCATATGGTAAATTCAAACCCCTCGGTTATCAATAAGGAACAAATACTAGCCGAAATCCGGGCAGTACGGGCGTTATGGTATTATTATCTAATCGATAATTACGGAAATGTTCCGATCGTTACGGATTTTACGGTTACCGAAAAGCCGAAAACATCGAGCAGAAAAGAAGTTTATGAATTCATCCTTGCTGAGCTGAACGAGGTGAAAGATCTGTTAAGAGCTGATGTAACCAGTAGTAGCTATGGAAAGATGACCCAAGGCGCAGCATATACGCTATTAGCAAAGATGTATCTCAATGCAAACATTTGGAATCCTACTGGTGGGACCAAATGGGACGAAGTTATTGCTAGTTGTGACAAGGTGCTTGAACTTGGTTACACTTTGGAATCCGATTGGAAAGCTAGTTTTGCGGTCAATAATCAAAATTCTAAAGAAATCATTTTCCCAATTGTGTTTAGTACGGTCGATGGTGGTAACATCATGCTACAACATACGCTCCATTATCTAAGTAATACTGCTTTGGGATTAAGTACTACGGGGTTTAATGGTATTAATGCCATGCCAGGCTATGTTCATGAATTTGATACCGACGATAGTCGCTTTGCAGGCTCCTTCCTTATTGGAGAAATGAGAGATCCTGCAACTGGAGAACTCTTAATTACAGCTCATGGACGTCCATTGATTCACCACATCGATTTTACATTCAAATACAGCGTAGACGCTGATGGCTGGGGCCAGGTAGAACAAGAAGACGGCGCACGTTGCTACAAATGGGAATTTCAAAAAGGCGTAAACGGAAATATGGAGAATGACTATGCCATTTTCCGATTAGCAGATGTTTACTTGATGAAAGCCGAAGCATTAGTGCGTTCAGGATTATCGAATGCTACGGCAACTGAACTCGTGAATGCGATAAGAAAGAGAGCTTTCACGGATCCTTCTAAATTACTTAACCAGGTAACATTGGATGATATCTATAAAGAGAGGCGTTTCGAGTTCGCTTGGGAATTAGTTAGCCGTCAAGATATGATCAGGTTTGGAACTTTTTTAAATCCAATCCCTGGGCCTGTTGGTAGAGGGGCAATTGACGCCACGCGATTGATATACCCTATCCCGCGGACGGCCATTGACGCCAATCCCGGCTTAACACAAAACCCCGGATATTAGTATTTTTTAAACCTAACATATCACGCATGACAAACTCAATTTTAATAAGCAGCACTATCTTCGCATTGTTCTCCGTTGGTATACACGAATCCCCTCAGGTCGTTCATAACATTCCGATGACCTACAGCATTGATTTGCAGCAAAAGGGACAGTGGATCGATCTATTAGCGAATAATTCGTTAGATGCTTGGCATCAGTATAATGGAACCGGAGTTAAGGGATGGAAAGTCGAAGAAGGTGTTTTATCCACGTCTGGGAAAAACGGTGATATCGTCACAAACCAAGAATTTGAAAATTTCGAATTAGAGATAGAATGGAAAATTGAAAAAGGAGGTAACAGCGGTATTTTCATCTATGTCGTTGAACATCCAGATAACAAGTACATGTATCAGACTGGACCGGAATTTCAGATAATTGATAATGAAAATTATCCGCAAAAACTCACCGAGCAACAAAAGACAGGATCAATGTCCGATGTAATCGCCCCTACGCGATCTGCTATGAATCCAGCAGGTCAGTGGAACAAAACCCGTATTTTATCTAAAAATGGTAGGGTACAACATTGGTTAAATAAAAAACTTATTCTGGAATACCAAATGGGCTCCGATGAATTAAAAGAGCAGATTGCGACAAGTAAGTTTGCGACGTTCCCCTATGCTAAAGTCTCAAAAGGAAAAATCGGCATCCAAGATCACGGAGACCCTGTGTATTTTAAAAATATCCGAATAAGCGAAATAAACTAAAACCAAATAACATGGAAAATAATTCAAGAAGAGAGTTTATCAAAAATGCTAGCTTACTAACTGGCTTTACAATTGTATCGAATACAGTCCTTGGCAAAAAGTTTGGGCACATTGCCCCTAGTGACAAGTTGAATATTGCTGGAATCGGTGTTGGAGGTATCGGTAGCAGAAATCTCAACAATATGAAAACAGAGAATATCGTGGCACTTTGTGACGTTGATTGGAAATACGCAGGCAAAACGTTCAATACGTATCCAAAGGCACAGCGCTTCAAAGACTGGCGGAAGATGTTCGATGAAATTGGCAACAGCATTGACGCTGTAATGGTAGCGACTCCGGACCATACCCATGCGGGCGTAACGGCACACGCTATTACCCTGGGAAAGCACACCTATACACAGAAACCTTTAACCCACAATGTATATGAGTCCAGATTGTTAACCAAATTGGCTAAACAATATGGCGTAGCGACCCAGATGGGTAATCAGGGTAATTCTTTTGACTGGTGTCGCGAAATTGCCGAATGGATCCAATCAGATGCCATTGGCGAAGTCTATGAAGTTCACTGCTGGACCAACCGTCCTATTTGGCCGCAAGGTTTGATGAAGCCAAAAGAAGGCATGTCAATTCCAAAAGACTTGGATTGGAACCTCTTCTTAGGGCCTGCTGAGCATCGCGAATACAACTCTGTTTATACGCCCTGGAATTGGAGAGGTTGGTATGATTTCGGAACCGGCGCTTTAGGTGATATGGCCTGTCATATTATGGATCCGATTTACTGGGCATTGAACTTAAAATACCCGACTAAAGTAAATGGCAGTTCAACATTAAGTAACCTATACTCACCTCCTCATGCAGAAATTGTGAAATACACTTTCCCGGCACGTCCTGAAACAGGCAAAGTCAAAATGCCGGAAGTAGATGTCTATTGGTATGATGGAGGGTTACTGCCAGACCGTCCGGAAGAACTTGCTCCTGGAACGATGATGGGGGATCCGGATGGTGGCATTATCTTCATCGGTAAAAAAGGCAAAATCATGACGGGCTGTTATGGCATGAATGCAACCTTGCTCCCGGTTGAAAATATGAAGGATTTCAAGAAACCTACCCCATGGATTCCTCGTGTTAAAGGTGGAAACGGTGATATCTGGAAAACCGATGCACACGAACAGGACTGGATTAGAGCCGCCAAAGAATCCACAGAAAACCGTACGGAAACTAGCTCGAACTTTCAATTCTCCGGTCCTTTCAATGAAATGGTTGTCATGGGCGTTCTTGCTGTACGGCTACAAGGTCTAAATAGAGAATTGCTTTGGGATGGTGAAAACATGCGTTTTACCAACATCAATCCGAATGATGAAATTAAAGTCGTTACTGTAGATGAGTTTCACGTAACGGATGGTCATCCGAAATTTAATCGTCAATCCATAACGCTGAATGCCGAGCAAGCCGCGAAAGAATGGATAAATAAGCCTTATAAAAATGGTTTTTCATTACCAGAAATGCCAAAATAAGCATTAACGAGTACTGGCAATGATATAATTAGCGTGTAGAGGCTGTCTTTTTGAGACGGCCTCTTTTTACTTTTATAAAAAGTATGAATTTACTCATCCCTTAAACTATCCACCGGATTGGTTTTTGCCGCTCGGATGGTTTGAACACTGATGGTTATCAACGTAATGAATAGACCGATCAAGCCAGCGAGTGCAAACATCCACCACCGCAATTCAATTCGGTAAACGAAATCATCCAACCATCTAGCCAAGAGATACCATCCTATGGGAATAGCAAAAAGAAATGCTAAGCCAACCCAGCTGATGAATTCCTTTGATAATAAAAGGGTAATACCCCTTATGCTGGCACCTAATACTTTTCGGATACCGATTTCTTTGGTGCGTTTAACCACCATAATGGATAATAACCCTAGAAAGCCTAAAGAACTTATTATTATGGAAATAGCCGCCGAGATCCATATCAATTTTTCCAACAGGGCTTCTTTTTGGTATAGACTGCCAATCTGTTCATCATAAAATCTATAATCGAAAAGTTCGTTTGGATACCATTGTTTCCATTCTTTTTCCAAATCTTTGAGCAATTGACTTGGATGGTTCCCTCGATATTTTATCGCTAGGTTTTTGATGCGCACTTTATTATATCCGATAACAGTAGGTGATATACCTTCTTTTAAAGAATTGGTGGTGAAATCGCGAACTACACCAACAATTTTTCCTTGATATTTGTCATTTAACCCGCCGGCATGTAAATCTTTTCCGATGATCTCGTGATAATTCTGGTAGCCTAGGTTTTTGGCCATCTTTTCGTTTATCAAAAACTCGGGATGTTGTTCATCGTCTTTGAAATTATGACCTGCCAGCAATTGTATACCAAACGTTTTTATGTAAGCGGAATCTCCGATGGCGTAACGTGGCGCCCAAGTTTCCCATTCTGCTCTGTTATCAAACTTAAAAGTCCCTCCCCAGACTTTATCATATGATGGAGGATTATCACAAAAAGTGAAAGCTAAAATATCACTACGATGCATTAGAAAGGCAGTTATCTTTTCGACATTGTCCCGCATGTCATGCTTTAAGGGAAAGACAAACACCGTTTCTCTATCAAAGCCCATGTCGGTATTTTTAAGATAACGAACTTGGCTAACGATAACAATAGTGGAGGCGATTAAGATTAACGCAAGCACATTTTGAAAGACAATCAATGCTTTTCGCCCTAATCCCCAGTTGCCAGCAACCTGTTTCTTTAACGCAACCTGAATCCTCGTTTTGTTAAGAAAATAGGCGGGAAATATGCTTGTTGTTACGCAGATGGAGAACCAAATGACTAGGGAAAGAAAAAATAATTTCCGGATCGATAATACCTGTAACGGTTCGTTGACGAACAGATAATAATTGCTCCAGTCAATGGCTGTCCATAGAAATAACCAGGCCAATAACAAAGCAAAGAAAGAAATCAATAACGACTCTATTAGAAACTGGAGGAACAATTGTCGTTTTGAACTTCCCAGCACCTTTCGTACCCCCATTTCTGTACTTCTATAGAGTTGTTGAGCAGAAACTATATTCGTATAATTTATGGCTGCCATAAACAGGATACCTAAAGCGACAACAGTCAGAATCCCTAAAAGTGACAATTGCGTAGCCTTGCCATAATCCATATCGAAATGGAAGGCCGTCAAAGGAAGTAGTTTATAGGTATAGTATTCCAGTACATCTTTATGCCAGTGTTTCGCTATCAGTTGTCGGATACTATCTTCTATACCGACTTTGTCCTCGGCATGGCGTAAGGTCAGCAGGATATTATTGGCTGAGTTGGTGTAACCCCAATTATGAAAGAAGGCGCTTTCTCGGAATTCATTTGCAGAGGCGAGTGAAAAATATATCTCTGACCGAAAATCGGAGTTCTTCCGGCTATCGTCGATAATACCGACGACCGTCGCAGGAAATTTGCTTTCTACCCATATGGTTTGTCCGATGGCTTCCTCGTCGCCAAAGAAATTTTTTGCCATGGTCTTTGTTAAAGCTACTGTTGCCGGCTCGTCCAACCGCTGCGGACTTCCGGCTAACCATGGGAAATCCATGATTTCAAAATAATCGGATGAGGTAAAACACGCTTTGCCTTCTGTTTTTCGAAGTTTATCGCCAATTTTTAGCGTAAAATCCTGTTTGTCTATATACAGCGCAGCTTTTTCGACCTGTGGTAATTCTTGTCGGATAGCGTTGTACATCGCATAAGAACCACCCTTATTATGTTCTGTCTGGTCGAGGTGTAAATCTTCTACGACGATGAAGGTGCGTTCAGCATGGGGATGAAAACGGTCGAAACTCAGTTGGTACGTATTGAACGCATAGATAAATAAACAAGTAGCAATAGCCAGACCAAGACCCACTACATTGAGTATGGAATGAAACCGATATTTCACTATTTGACGGAGCGCGGTTTTTATATAGTTCTTTAACATAATAACTACTCGTCCCTTAAACTGTTCACTGGATTGGCGCGAGCGGCCTGTGCAGCTTTGAAACTAACCGTAAGCAATGCGGTAATAGCTGTTGCGACGCCAGCTAACGCAAACATCCACCAAGCCAAATCGATACGGTACGCGAAATTCCGAAGCCATTCGTTCATCATCCACCAAGAGAGCGGCGCAGCGAGCACGAAAGCCAGTCCAACTAATTTTACGAAATCTTTCGAAAGCAGCATAACAATACCCGATACGGAAGAACCGAGTACCTTGCGGATGCCGATTTCTTTTACACGTTGGTTAATTGTTAGCAGCGCTAAAGCAAAAAGTCCTAAACAGGATATGGCAATGGCTACCGAAGCACCGCCAATAATGACCTTTGCAAAACGCTTTTCATCCTTATACATGTTTTGCGTATTCTCGTCGAGGTACGATGCTGCGATGTCTGCTTTGGGGTTCACTTCCTTCCAAGCATTTTCCACCTGTGTCAGTGTTTCATGTAAATTGCTTGTCTTCACACGCACAAAAATATACTCCAGCGTGAAGATACGCGGATTGATCGATAGTGTCAATGGCGCTATTTTACTGCGTAGATCCTGGAAGTTAAAGTCATCGATGATGCCAATAACTTGGGGGTTCCCATCTATCGATAAGGTTTTCCCTAGTGCCTTTTCCGGATCACCGAGTTGGACCGCCATCTGTTTGTTGATTAATACAGCTGCGGTATCATCTGAAGAGAATGAACGATCGAAATCACGACCAGCAATTAATTTAATATGCAGCGTTTTTAGATAATCGTAATCCACCCGCATGAAATTCGTCGATATCTGCTTTCCTTCGTAATCAAAACCAAACCTGCTATTCGCTTTATTGCCATCCCGACCGATACCCATATTCATATCCGAAGCACTCACGCCTTGCACCCAAGGTTGCGACGCTAGTTTGGCGCGCATTTTCTGCAAGGTCGACTCCGGATCGACACCGTCGCCGATCGGAATACTGATTACTTCAGATTTGTTGAAACCTAACGGACGTTCGCTGATATAGTGTAATTGCGTACTGATGACGATGGTCGCTGTAATCAATACAATGGCGATTGCAAACTGCACCACGGTCAAACTATTACGCAAACCACCAGCTTTGATGGTGGCTGTACCTTTCAAGCTATGGATAATATTCGTGCGGGCTAAACGCCATGCTGGATATCCGCCGGCAAAAAGGGTGAGCATTACGAACATGAGTAGGAAAAAGAGCAAGTTGATTGGAGAGAACAACTGCAATAGGCTAAGCTGAGCATGCATAGCAGCATTGTATTCGGGTAGGAGCACAGCGGCTAGCCCAAGACCAATGATCAGGGCAATGACGCAAAGTACCAACGACTCTGTCCACAATTGTCCGGTGAGTTGAGCAGTAGAGCCGCCCAGTGTTTTCCGTGTACCGATCACCTTGGTGCGGGTAATGGAATTTGCCAGCGACAGGTTGATAAAATTGGAGCAGGCGATAAACAGTATCAGCGCGGCGATTATTAACAATATCCAAGGAAATAGCGCTGATTTTGCTTGTCCCACTCCCAGATCATTCCGGTTGTACTGATCCATAGGCAACAGATGCAAGGAAATGTAGGCGCCATTTTTATCGGCTTTCGCCCCGTCTCGTTTCAGCATATTGCTGTTGTCTTTATAATACAGATCGATGAACGATTTTGTCTGCTGCGTAAAAGCAGCATCGTTTATTTTGTTAGTCATTTTAACGAAAACGGAATGATCCTCGTGTTCCCAGTCGTCGATGTGATTTTGGTAATCCGTCTTTTGTTCAAAACGCTGTAAACTGGTGAAAGTCAGGCTAGAATTCGATGGAAGAGGTTCGGCCACCGCTGTAATGGTTCGGAGTATCCATCTCTCTCCCCGAGAAATCTCCACTTGTTCGCCCACTACATCGGTTGTCCCGAAAAGGTTATTGGCTATGGTGCCGTCTAGCACGATTCCATTTAGGTCTTCCAGTGCTTTTGAATTCCCCTGGAGTAAGGGAAAGCTGAATATGGAAAGAAAGTCGGCATCGACGTATTTATTATTGGATGCAATTTGTTTGTCGCCGTGACGCAGGATAACGCTGGTGTTGTAATAGCGACTGATAAGTTCTATACCCGGCAATTCTGATTTCAACGCTGTAGCAAAAGGGGCTGGCATGGTCGCACTATGCGTTATCCCTTCTTGCGGCTCGCTTGTGGTATAAGCCAAACCGATACGCTCGCGATCGGGGTAAAAATTGTCAAACGACAGTTCGAACATGGCCGTGAGATAGAGCAATGTCGCCGTAGCGATGGCGAAGGACAATCCAAAAATATGGATTCCGCTTAATACTTTACTTTTCCGAATATTTCGCCAAGCGATTTTTATATGGTTCTTGATCATGTTTTTAGATTTTACTCATCCCTTAAACTATCTACAGGATTGGCACTCGCCGCCCGAAAGGCTTGTGTACATATGGTGAGAATAGCAATAGTAAAAGCGATGCCGGCTGCTAACGCAAACATCCACCACGCCAAATCGATGCGGTAAGCAAAATTATCGAGCCAGTTATTCGTTGCCCACCACGCGACAGGAAATGCAATAACGGCGGCAATTAAGATGGGTTTCAGAAAATCGTTGGTTAACATTTGCATAACGCCTATTGCAGAGGCTCCTAATACTTTTCGTATCCCGATTTCTTTGGTGCGTTGTTCTGCAGTATGGGTGGCTAAGCCGAATAGGCCAAGACAGGCAACAAATATGGTAAGTGCGCTGAAAATCTGAAGGATAACGGATGTTTTTTGCTCTGAGGTATAAGTCTTGGTGAAAAGATCATCCATAAAGGCATATGTAAAGGGTTCCTCCGTTTGATAACTGTCCCAATGTTCTTTCATGGTTGATAGTAGACCCGCAACGTCTGTTGTTTCTATCTTAAACATTAATCCCCCCTCGGGTTGTAGCGTCATGTACAAAGGGCTGATCGTTTCGTGTAACGATTTGAAATTGAAATTCTTTACAACGGCAATAACATGAAAAGGGACATGATCACCTTTGGCACTGTTTTGCCTTACAACCACTTTGCCTACTGCCGTTGAGGCATTCCAGCCAAACGCTTGGGCTGCCGTTTCGTTTAAAATAATAGCAGTAGAGTCCGTTGCAAAATCTTTCAAAAAATTCCTGCCGCTAACGATGTGCATGCCCATGGTCGGTATATAATCTTCATCCACGTGGTAATCCACGCCGTTTACAACATTTTTATCGTTGCCTTGTGTATAGGCTAAGGCATTATTGTAGTGACTTGGTCCTGCAGGTCTGTACCAGGAGGCCGTTGCACTGACAATTCTTGAATCTTGCAACAGTTGCTGCTTAAACACTTGCTCATTCCTACCTAATACGTACGAATTCGGAATTGTGATGAGCTGCTCCTTATCAAATCCGAGATCTTTGTTTTGTATATATTTCATCTGCTGATAGACGACAATCGTACCAATAATTAACACCACAGAGATGGTAAACTGGAAAACAACCAAGCGGCTTCGTAAACTGAAATTTTTGAAACGGGTTGTGTGTTTCCCTTTTAGAACGGCGATTGGTTTGAAGGAGGATAGGTAAAAAGCGGGATATATACCGGCGACAATGCCGACGAGCATGCCTAAACCCATAAAGGCAAAAATAGGTTTCGCGTCAAAGCTTAAATCTTTTGATGCGATATTGTTAAATATCGGTAAAGCCAGTTGTATCCAGATAAACGCAATGAACAGCGATAAAGATGTAATGAAGATAGATTCTGATAAAAATTGTTTGACGAGCTGAAATTTTCCTGAGCCGACGACTTTTCTGATGCCTACCTCTTTCGCCCTTTTCGATGCATTAGCGGTCGAAAGATTAACAAAATTGACACAGGCGACTACGACCATAAAAAGGGCGATCCCTCCAAAGATATACACATACATTTTATTGCCTCCCGGCTCAAGTTCGGTCGTTGTGAAGGCGTTGAGATGAATGTCGGTTAGTGGTTGCAGGGTGAATCCAAGCCTATTGCCTTTCGTCGTGAATTGTTCCAAGCTCAATCCCATCTGCTGTTGTATTTGTGGTCCCATGTACTTTTTTACCATTTCTGGGAACTTGGCTTCCATCTTTTCTATTTCACTTCCTGGTTTTAAAAGGAGATAGGTGTGAAACCCGCCATACATCCACGAATCGGATGTAGCGCCTGCAAAACCCGTCATGGAGCCAAATAGGTCAAAATGAAAATGTGAATTGGAAGGTATGTCTTTTATAACACCCGTTACTCGATAGGGTTGGCCTTGGTCTGCGGTCAATAAAATAGTTTTTCCTAGCGCATCTTCCTTTCCAAAATATTTCTTCGCAGTCGATTGGGTAATAACGACAGTGTGGGGTTCGCGTAAAGCGGTTGCCGGATTTCCCGCTATCATGGACAACGTGAAGATGTCAAAGATGTTGGGATCAGCGAAAGCAAACCGAAGATCTTTGAATACGTTGTTTTCGTAAGATATTTTTGGATGACCATAGTCGAGTAACCGTGTTGCGTCTTCGACCTCCGGGAAATCATTTTTCAAGGTCTGCGCGACCGGCGCCATCGTTACACTCTCGTTTATTTTGCCGCCATTTATATTTGCCTGAAACACCACCCTGACTATATTCGTCGCGTTCTGATGAAACTTGTCGTAGCTCAGCTCGTCTTGAACATACAGCATCATGATGAAACATGTCGATACACCGAGTGATAAGCCCAAAATGTTAATCAATGAAAACAACTTGTGCCTTTTGAGGTTTCGCCAAGCGATTTTTATATAATTCCGTATCATCTTTTTAACCTAAGTGTCCCATACTACTCATCTCTTAAACTATCCACCGGATTGGCCTTTACAGCGCTAACTATGATCGCGCCGGTGATGAAAAACAAGAGCAATATCAATCCCATTAGCGGAACTATAAACATACTCATGTTCAATTCTATTCGTGATGCATAGTTTGCCAACCACTTATTCATGACGATGTAAACCACGGGGCAGCCCACCAGCACGGCGAAGAAAAATGTGATATAAAACTCCTTGCTGAATAGCATGATAATTTGCCGTAAAGAGGCGCCTAGCACCTTTCGGATGCCGACTTCTTTTAAACGCAGATTAATGGCTAAAGCGGTTAACCCAATAAGGCCCAAAGCGATAATAATGACAGAAATAACGGTAGCGACTTGCGCAGCACGCTGCAGCTGTAGTTCGACGGTATACATGTTTTTAATCGTATCATCCATAAATCGAAACTCGAAAGGGGCCTCTGGCATAAGCTGTTTCCATTTTCTTTCCAGCGTGTTTAACGCATCAATCGTAGAGCCTGCTTTAAGCCGAATGGATAGAAAACGGTACTGATTATTGTTTTTGACTGAAAACCATATTACCGGCGGAGATATGCTGTGCATCGAATTCGCGTAAAAGTCTTCGGTTACACCGGAAATAGTTCCTGTAAATCGCCCGTTGAATAAACTGACTTGTTGTCCTATGGCTTCTGCTGCTGTTGGGTACCCCAATGCTTTTGCTGCTTTATCGTTAACGACCAATTTCGAATTGTCTGTGGTAGGCTCCTCCGGATCGTTAAAAAACTGACCAGCTAACAAAGGAATGTTGTAGGCATCCGAAAAGTATGGGTCGGAAGTAATCATCAGTGCGTCGACTTCGTCTTGGCTACCTATTTTTTTTACCTGTTGTATGCCATCTGCAAATGCACCGGGTATACCATACGAAAGACTGATATTTTCGACGTGCGGTAAGCCGCGTAATTCGTCACGTATCATCTCCATTTTATGCAAACCTGTTTCCGACCAGTCCCGTGGCGCTTGTACGGTAAGGAGAAAGTCCTTGTCATAGCCTAAATCACCTTTCATGAAGATATCAACTTGTCGGGAAATAACAACGGCGGCAATCAGAACAACGATAGTAACCGTGAACTGTGTGAATAACAATATGCGGCGGATAAGATGCTTTTGCTGTATGTTCGTCAGCTGGTTCTTCAGTGATTCCAATAGGTGGTTTTGGGACAGCTTCATGGCCGGATACAAACCGGAGAGCATACCTAAAAATAATACAGCAAGCACGAAATAGAGGAAGAAGGATGCGGGAAGCGTGGAGATGCCGGGCAACGTTGTGAGCATGATGGATTCGAACAAGGGCGCTAATACGGGATATAAGCCTAAAGCGCCCAAACCGGCGATCCATACCAACAGCATGTATTCGGTGGTCAATTGTAGTATCAATTGGAATCTGTTGCTTCCCATCATTTTTCGAACGCCAATTTCCTTTAGCCGTGTAAAGCTTTGGCTCACCGTAAAATTGATGAAATTGACCACAGCCATGAAGAGAAGAAATCCTGCGATGAGTACTAACACATGTGTTAGTTGCCTTATAGCGCCTTTATTATCGTCCAGATAGTAGGAGGAGAGTGGCTTGAGTTGCGGCATAAGATTGGCAGCAACTTGCTCGTCGGCGTGTTGCTTTAATAAGTCTTGTATTGGGATAGTTAATTGTTCCGGTCGTACGTTTTCCTGCAGTTCAATGAAACCCGCAATCCATAGATTGTTCCAATTGTCCACGTTTCTGCCGAAATACTGTTCGCTCGCCATGGGAAGGAATATCGAGCTGCTCAGGGCAGCATTCAATTCCATAACAGAATTTTGTACGGTAGGCTTCAATACGCCTGTAACAATGAAGTCCTGTTTTTCGCCTGCAAAATTCCGAATAGTTAGGTTTTCCCCGAGAACTTCTTTCTTGCCAAAATACTTCATCGCTGCCGGCTCTGTCAGGACAACCGAGAATGGAGCGGTGAGGGCTGTACTTGGGTTTCCTGCATAAAGCTCAAAACCGAACATATCGAGTAGTGTGGAATCTCCTAAAGAAACAGACTCCTCGTGTACAACCGTTCCATTGGATATGATACACGTTAAACCATCGATGCGGTAGTAATTTGCGACAAGGTGGGGGTATTCTTCCCGCAATGCCTTTGGAAGGGCACCAACGGTCGTGAGTTCCAAACCGATCCCCGTTTTTTTATATTCGCTTTGCAATAGATACTGTCGATCTTGATGACGAAGGCCGCTATTTACTTGATACGTTTGCCATACATAAGCAGCGATCAATAACACAAAAGCCATGCTCGAAACTAAACCGATAATATTGATGATCGCGTGAAATTTTCTTTTCCGGATATTCCGCCAGGCTGTTTTTATATGGTTTTTGATCATCTTATTGTTGCTTAGTCGTTTATTTGAACATCTGCGAATCTATCGTCTGCTGTATCTTGTCTAATTTTAGCTCACCGAATCTTTAACATGGTATCCATTACTGATCCGAAAAATTATACAGCTGTATATTAGGTTGTTATGTTTAATTTTTTAGGCTAAGGGTGTTCGGAATCGAACACTGATTGTTCGATGACGAACAATTTGGAGATAACTTTTGAGTAGCTTAATTACCGTAAAACGATGTTACTTCGCTTTGCTGTGATGTCGATTTGATTTGTGAACGTTATACGCTATTCCTCCGCTAACCGGAGGTCTTGACATAAAGTTTTCATCATTTCGCAAGGATCCGTATCAATAGCCAGCGCAATGAGATACATTTCATCCAAGCGTAACTTCGAAGTGGTGGTCATGGTCAGTTCATTTATTCTTGCCTTACTGAGCCCTGTCTTGCGTGCTACCATTGATTTATTTACTGATTTTTTTGCTAAATATTCTCCAAGATTAGTCATGCTTTTTTAGTTTATCTGTCGATTTGTATAGATAAATGTAGTAAATGTGACTATTAGTTTAACAAATGTTTTGAATACTGATTGTTTTTCTGTTCTTTTGTATAGATAAACTATATAAAAATAAATTTTGATTATGAGAAAAAAGAAAAATGAACCGAAAGTAAAGGTGTATTCACGTAAATGTTCACCGCTCAGTATTGCGATTTATTATCGTATGTTATTGCATAGGATTTCTCAGAATTTATCACCAAAAGAAATATCGTTTTTGATGGGAAAGCACCTAGATTTCATGGATAAAATGGAACGTTTTAAGTTGATCAAATGGTATATTTCTGATTTTTTTAGGGCAAAAGCTGCATTTGGGTTAGAAAATGTGGGCTTTCTGTTTCCCCACGTGAAAACTGATACTGAAGAAGCCGCCCTTTATCAGGTTTCTATTAAGACTTTTGATAGTTGGGTAGTCTATGATATGAAAAGATGGGATTCGGAGATTAATATGTTTGTCGATGAATTCCAGTTGGTAGACAAAAGGCACGACATAGACCTATACAAAGAATCGACCGAATCAGAACAAAAGGAAATAAGAGATTGGTTAAGAAAGTTGATCGAAGAATCGTACTTCACGGAAAATAGAGACCCAGATGAAATTTGTGAAAAATGTTGTGCTGACTTAGGTCATTATATAGAACCTAAAAACCTCTTTACAGTACTACACGAAGAAGTTCCTCCCATAATTAAGAGAATAGAACATAAGAACGGGGCATACTATATTGCCGTATAGTTGTTACTAGTAACTCCATAGTCAATGCCCTCACTCATTCCTCAAACTATCCACCGGATTGGCTCGTGCGGCTTTCCAAGCTTGATAACTTGTGGTCACCATAGCGGTCGATATCGCAACAATCGCGGCTAGGATGAATATGCTCCAATGCATATTTATCCTGTAGGCGAAAGAAGCAAGCCAGGCATTTCCGGCGTACCAGGACAGAGGTAAGGCGATACCAATAGCTATAGCTACTAGAATCAGAAAGCTTTTCGACAACAAATAGAAAATGCGACCAGTAGAAGAACCTAATATTTTACGTATACCTATTTCTTTGGTTCGCCTTTCAGCAATAAAGGAAGATAACCCGTATAGACCGAGGCAGGAAACGAAAATTGCCAAAACGGCAAAGAAATTAAACAAGTTGCTCAAACGCTCCTCTCCATGATAGAGCTTTTCCAAATCCTGATCCACAAAGCCATAAGAAAAGGGAAAGTTGGGGTTAAACTTTGCATGAACTTTTTCCAGTAAACGCAGTGTGGCGTCCAACTGAGCGATTTGCGCTTTGACGACCACCATACCGCCCCAGTCATTGTATTGCATGACAAGGGGTTCGATAGCTTGACTGGCTGGTTTGAAGTTGAAATCTTTCACCACACCGATGATGGTTCCTTTTTTGCTCCAAAGGATAAAGGGTTTACCGATCGCTTCCTCGGGTGATACACCCATGACTTTTGTCAGAGTCTCGTTCACGACAAAATTACTCGAATCACTTCCGAATTGAGGAGAGAAACTACGCCCGGCAATCATTTGCATATCGAATACTTCGAAAAAATGCTCATCTACATCCATCATCGGTAAGATAAGGGAAGAGTTAGGCGTTTTACCATCGAAATAGTAATCGATGGTGCCGCTACGTAGGTTGGTAGGGACATCATCTGTAACAGTGAAGTTAGCGGTCAGCGGATTACTACGGAGCGCATTCCGATAAGCTTGTTGCTGTCCCCAGATATCGCCGACCATTGGAATGTATAGCAGTCCCGATTGATCGAACCCAAGATTTCTGTTTTTAAGGTAGTTCAGTTGTTGATAAGCCACAAAAGTACCTACTAAGAGTGTGATCGAAATGACAAACTGCAGCACGACAAGCGTATTTCGAAACAGTAGATTTCCATTCCGCGCTGTTGAGAATATGCCTTTCAACACCTTTACTGGCGCGAATCCGGATAAGTATATTGCTGGATATATACCCGCTAGCAGTCCTGTCAAGGTTGCGATGGCAAGTGCCATCAAGAGAAAATCAACCTGGAAGAAAATAGTGTGGAAGCTGTTGTTCGCGAGTTGATTGAATAGGGGTAAGGCGATCCAGGCCAAGCCTATTGCCAGAAAGAACGAAAGATAAGCAATCAACAAAGCTTCGCTTAGAAATTGAATAACGAGCTGCGCACGATGGGCGCCGACGACTTTCCGGAGACCGACTTCCTTTGCCCGTCGTGCTGATCGGGCGGTTGCCAGATTCATAAAATTTATACAGGCTACTAAGAGGATGAAAATGGACACAAAGAACATCGTATCAACGTACTGGTGGTTACCATGGTCGGCAAGGTCAACCTGCAGATTTTGGGAGTGGAGATGGATATCCTTCAATGGTTGTAGGAGGAACGACGTTTTTTGCAGGGCACTGTTGGCATGTGCTCGATAAATCGTATTGATATGTTCTTCCAGTTTTTGACGCTTGACTGGATCGGCGGCTACATCCGGCTGAAATTGTATATAACTGTAGTGTTTAAAATCCCCCCAATCGTCCGGACTATTACCAGGATAGAGGTAATCACTTTTATTCAAAAAATCAAAGGGGATAAGAAAATCGATTTGCAGGTGTGAGTTTGAAGGGATATCGGCCATGACGGCGGTAACGGTTAGTGGTCGTGCCTGATCCATCTTTAATACTTTACCTACAGGGTCTTGCTGGTCAAAATATTTTCTAGCTGCACGTTCTGTAATAACAACACCGTCTGGACGTTGTAGCACGTTTGATAAATCGCCGGCAATAAGTTGGAAACTGAATACATCGAAAAAATTGGTGTCTGCATAGAATACTGCCTTTTCCTCAAATCGCTTCTCATCGTATTCGAAATAATGTGTTCGAGGAAGCGTGATGCGGGTAAAGTCAACTACCTCTGGCATTTTTTCCTTAAGTTCGGGGAGAAGCGGTGGCGGCGCAATGGCCGCTGTGAAATCTTCCCCGTCTAGTTTGGACAGGACACGATATATTTGTTTCCCGTTTTCGTGAAAGCTGTCGAAACTGCGCTCATGCTGTACCCAAGATAATATGAGTATGCTGGCAGCTAGGCCAACAGCAAGACCTGCAATGTTTAATAAAGCAAAAGATCTGTGGCGTATTATATTACGCCATGCTATTTTGATATAGTTCCTGATCATGGTTTTAGCTGTTATTCATCCCTCAAGCTATCTACGGGATTGGCAAGAGCAGCTCGTATAGCCTGTCCGCTTATAGTCAATAATGCAATTGCTATTGCTGTCACACCTGCTAAGGCGAACACCCACCATGAAATCGCTGTTCGATAAGAAAAATTTTCAAGCCACTTGTTCATAATCCACCAGGCAATAGGAGTGGCGAGGAGTAGTGATATCACGACCAGTTTGATAAAATCTCTCGATAGCATCGTGCTTATGCCTATTATCGAGGCGCCCAATACTTTACGGATACCGATTTCTTTGATGCGGGTCTCTGCGATATATGAAGCTAGTCCAAACAATCCTAAAGCGGATATGAAAATCGCCAGCATGGAAAATATAAATGCCAACATTCCCATTTGTTTCTGATCATGGAATTTTTGCGCATACTGCTCATCAACAAATTTATAGCTGAATGGATAATCAGGATTAAACTTTTTGACGATCTTTTCGATGCCTTGTATATTCTGCGACATGGAAAGCTGCGGGTTAGAACGAATCACTATATTATGTAGATACTGATTGTCTGCTAGAACGAGTAGCGGACCCACGTCTTCATACGGAGAATTGAAAATATAATCTTCAACAACACCTACAATAGTATAGAGGTTATCACCCCATTTCAAATATTTCCCCACCGGATTCTCCAACCCCATGTGTTTTATAGCGGTCTCGTTTAACAATACCGAAGCGCTGTCAGCAGGAACACGGGCGTAATCGATATCGCGTCCATCCGAAAGTGTTAGACCTAATGTTTTCGCAAAATCACTTTCTGTACGAAGCATATAGAAGAAACTGTTATCTATCTGTTCAGGTGTAGCGCCATCCCAAGAGAAGTTCATAGCCGTTGAAGAATAGCCGCCTGCAACTGTCCATCCGCTTGTTCGTGTAACATGTGTGGCTAACCGATTGCTTATCAGTTCGCCTTTAAGTGCATCGAAGTCATTGTCAATCTCTCCTTCGGCGGCTATCTCGATCAATTGGGCGGTCTGATAGCCGGCTTCCCGTTCTCCCGCAAATTTAACCTGTAGATGGATAACCAAGGTGGCTACAATAAGAAAAACAGCAATAGCGAATTGAACGACCACCAGTCCCGCGCGGAAGTTGAATGGACGATGTGATATGCTGACTATTCCTTTTAAAGTTTTGATAGGTCGAAAGGAAGACAATACGAATGCAGGATAGACTCCGGCGAGCAGCCCTGTGATTAGCATAAAAGTGACACCTGTACCCCATATCATGGGGTTTGCCCAATCCACTACTAAAGGCTTGTCGAGGAGCCTATTGAACAGAGGAAGGGAAATCAGGGTCAACACCACCGAAATAAGACCGGCAATAAAGGCTATTAAAATGGATTCTGACAAAAACTGACTGACCAATGTTTTCTTCGTTGCACCAATCACCTTGCGCACACCAACCTCTTTGCTTCGTTTTTGGCTGCGGGCGGTACTGAGATTTATAAAATTGATGCAGGCGATCAGTAAGATTAAGAAACCGATTCCCGCTACTAAACGGACTTGTTCTATTTTTCCACCAACAGGTATTCCGTTTTCAAAGCGGGAATAAAGATGTGTTTTGGAGATAGGATAGAGGAAAATGGATGTCCATTCTAAATAGGAAGCATTTTCCCTAATTAAAGGCTTTATCTTTTCATTAAAGGTGTGTACTTCTGCATTTTCTCTTAACGTGACGTAGGTTCTCAGGGAATAGTTATTCCAGTTGTTTAAAGATTTTTGTGCGCGTTCCGGACTCAGGGGCATCAGGTATTTAAAGTCAAAATCAGTATACGTCGGCAAATCTTTAAGAACCCCCGTTACTTTGTACGGAACGTTGTCTTCTAACGTAATGGTTTTATTTATTGGGTTCTCATAGCCAAAAAGACTTGCGGCGAAGCTCGCTGTCAAAACAATACTGTTGGGCTCATCCAACATGCTGTTTTTCATGCCGTATAGTACAGGGAAATCAAAGATATCCAAAAAGTCGGCATCCACCTCGAAGCCTCTAGACTTAATGCTTTTACCTTCATATAGAAAGAGATGTTCGTCCGTCCACGATACTCGTGCGGCAAATTCTACTTCGGGGTATTGTTGTTGCAACGCAGGCGCTGCCGCTGGCATCGTATAACCGTGTATATTGACATTTCCATCTTTATCTGTACGATTCATGAGTTGATAGATATGTGCTTTATTCGCATAGAAGTTGTCGTAAAGGAATTGGTTCTGCACCCAGATTGCTATCAAAAGGACAGCAGTCAAGCCGATCGCAAGCCCTGTGATATTAATGGCGGAAAAACTCTTGTTTTTCAATAAACTACGCCGCGCTATTTTCAAATGGTTCTTGATCATAATTTTAGTGTTTTACTCATCCCTTAAACTATCTACCGGATTCGCTCGTGCGGCCTTAATCGCTAACGCACTTACTGTAAGCAAAGCAATTAAAATAGCGAGCAGACCAGCGAAGAAGAATGTCCACCACTGTATATCAATCCGATAAACAAAATCCTGCAGCCATTTGTGCATAACCCACCAGGCAATAGGAGTGGCGACGACAATGGCTAGGACAACCAATTTTAGAAAATCTTTTGACAGCATCGCGGCAATTGTGGCAACTGAAGCGCCCAATACTTTTCGAATACCAATCTCTTTTTGTCTTTGTATCGTCGCAAAAGAAACTAATCCGAACAGCCCCAAACACGCGATAAAAATAGCTAATCCCGAAAATAGAGCTGTTAAGGTCGCGGTACGCTTCTGTTGGACAAATTTTAATGCATAGGCTTCATCAGCAAAATGAATGTCTGCTGGATAATCGGGATTATATTTTTTCAATATCGTTTGGAGTTGATCCATATTGGACAATAAACTGTTCGCGGTATTTAATCGGATATGTAGATAATTAAAATAACTGGCGGGACCTTTTACCATCATCGGTTCAATATTTTGATAGGGCGATTGCAGTATGAAATCGGCTATGATACCGACCACGTTCCAAGTTGTCTCGTATATAGTACCTTTGCCTTCTATAATAGATATGCCCAGCGGATTGGTAAGTTGCATACGCTTGACAGCTGC
This sequence comes from Sphingobacterium arenae, assembly GCF_014692505.1. Classification (GTDB taxonomy): domain Bacteria; phylum Bacteroidota; class Bacteroidia; order Sphingobacteriales; family Sphingobacteriaceae; genus Sphingobacterium; species Sphingobacterium arenae. The sequence continues at coordinate 219,668 of NZ_JACNYK010000005.1, forward strand.
TTCGTTTAATAAGACAGCATTGGAGTCAGAAGGGTGCTTGTAAATATCAATATCCCTGCCGGCCAGTAACTTAATCCCCATTGTCTGTGTGAAACTGGCATCTGTACTCATGGTGTTGAACGTTACATCGTAGTCTTCTGGTCGCGCATTTGGCCAATGATAACCCCAGCTATTGCTATTATAAGAGGTAATACGCCCTGCGGATTTAACGACGCTGCTGGCAATCCCCTGTTGTAGAAGTTCCTGGCGTACAACCTCATAATTTTGTCCTAAACCTCCCTCCAAAGCGGTGTAAACGAGATTGTTTTGATCATAGCCACTTGCGCGATTCTGCCCATAATGTATCTGCTGGCCGATAATAATGGTGCAGATGCCTAAACAGATAGAGACGGTAAACTGTAATGTCACTAATACTTTCCGGGGTTTGAAATTTCCTTTCGGAGATAATAGATTACTCTTTAGACTTCTAATTGGTTCGAAAGCTGATAGTACGAAAGCAGGGTATACACCAGCGCCAAGCGTGGCGACAGCTATAACCGCGATCAAGAGCCCCCAAAATACAAAGGGCTGATCGCCGATACTGATGTTGCTATTGGTTAGGCTATTGAAGAAGGGAAGTCCGATAACGGTGAGCAACCATGCCATGATACCTGCAATACCTGTTATGAGAAACGATTCCAATAAAAATTGCTGAATTAGTGTTTTCTTGGGGGCGCCGACAACTTTACGTACACCGACTTCTTTAGCTCTTCTTTCCGCTCCTGCGGTACTTAGGTTGATGAAGTTAATACACGCGATAAGGAGAATAAAGAATCCGATCAAGGCGAACATACGCAGGGTGGTAATATTGCCAGCAACCATCTTCCCATTCTCTGATTTATTGTACAAATGCCAACGAGTTGCCGGATAAAGATAAATGCTCGCTTTTACCTGATTGTTGGTGTGGTTCTTGACAAGATTCGCGATATGTTGATTGGCAGCAGCTAGGGAAGTTCCCTCTTTCAATAAGGCATACGTTTGATGATTGTAGCTGGTCCAAGAATCATTGAAGGTCCAGCCTGCTGTTTTTAGAAAATCCCATGAACAAAAAAAATCATTGCTATGAAAGGTAGAATTACGGGGAATGTCCTGGATAACGCCTTGGACGGACATGGAAGCGAATGTCTCTATTTTCAATGTCCGGCCTATCACATCTGTGTGTCCAAACAACTTCTTGGCGAACGATTCGGTCAAGACGATAGCATCCGGTTTGGTGAGCGCATTTTCCGGATTGCCTGCTAAAAAGGCGAAATCAAATAATTTGAAAAATCCAGGATCACTAACGGTCCCCGAGGCTTTAAAGCGTTTTTCTCCGTCATGTAGGAGATGGTTGACATCTGCCGTTCTAACCACTTCCTCGATTTCCGGACGTTCCTCTTTTAGTATGGGACCCAAAATTGCAGGTGTACTTCCCCATGTATGGGATTTTCCCTCAAAGGTATCCAGTGTGTACACTTGCGTTATGCGGTCAGTTTTGGAATAAAAACGATCGTATTTTACTTCCGAGTTGATCCATAATCCTATAATGAGCGCTATGCTCATACCCAACGCTAAACCGAGAATATTGATCGTGGAGTTTCCTTTGTTTTTCAAAAGGTTTCGCCAAGCTATTTTTATGTGGTTCTTGATCATCTTATTCGTTTCCTTACATTATTATCAATTCATCCTTCAAGCTATTTTATTCATCCCTTAAACTGTCTACTGGGTTAGCCCTTGCGGCTTTAATTGCCCGGTAGCTCACCGTGAGCAACGCAACGATTACGGCCAGCAGACCTGCCAGCGCAAACATCCACCATTGGATAGCAATGCGGTAGGCAAAATCGGCCAACCAATTGTTCATCGCATACCAGGCGATGGGCGATGCGATAACAATGGCGATAACCACCAGCTGGACAAAGTCTTTGGACAACAAGCCTACAATGCCCGTCACCGAAGCGCCCAGCACTTTACGGATACCGATTTCCTTGGTACGTTGAAATGCGGTAAGTGTCGCTAGACCAAACAAACCGAGGCAACTGATAAAAATCGTAACCCCGGTAGCCAGATCAATCAGCTTCGCGGTGCGGTGTTCGGTTTCATAGAGGGTCTTTATCTTTTCGTCGGCAAACTTGTACTCGAACGGTGCATTCGGATAAAAGGTTTTCCATTCTTTTTCCATCGTCGCCAGCGTCTTTTTCCATTGTCTTCGGTCATTCGGCATTTTGATGTGGAATATTTGGAGTTCCCCTGGATCTTGGGAAGAACCTAATAGCAAAGGCTCTATTTCGGTGCGCAAGGATTTTTGATGGAAATCCTTGAACACACCTACCACGCGGAGACTGGCGCCTTCGTGCTGTATAAGGTGCTGCCCGATGATCTGTTCCGGCGATGACAAGCCCAGTACTTTAAGAGCAGTCTCGTTGACCATGACATTGCGCATGGTATCGGTCTGTTGGATATTGCGTCCCGCCAACAACTCGATTTGGTAAAGATTGAGGTAATCGTTGTCGATGTATTTTCGTGGGATATGCAATTGGATACGCCCAGTGTCTGCTGTGTAATAATACAAATTGCCCCAATGATTATCGCTCTGCGGTTCGTGTCCCATGGCGATACCCGCTATTTCGGGATATTTCTTCAGGGCCTGTTTGTACAGAAAAGGATCGACATCGTTATTTTGATACGATTTATAAGGCATCCGGATATTCACAATGGCATCATGTACAAATCCCAGGTCCGACCTTAACGTGTAATCCAATTGTTGCTCGATGATCAACGCACTCACGATAAAAAACTGTGCAATGATAAACTGAAACACAATCAAGGATCTGCGCAAGGTAAGACGGGTTCCCTTGATTTTCGTCTCTACCCTACCTTTTAAGGTTTCTATCGAACGTACCTTGTTGATCAGATAGGCGGGGTAGAGACCGGCGAAAAATGAAATTAATAGGATCAGTCCGAAAAGGAATATCCCCACTGGAAGACTGTTGTCGAAGTGCTCTATTCCGTTGGGCATGAGCTCCGGAAATACCCGTTGAAAAAAGAGTACTAATGGTCCCGACAGCAACAAGGCGCAAAATGTTATGCACAGGGTCTCTACTATAAAATTTGCCGTTAGCGAAACCGGTCTTGCGCCCAATGTTTTGCGAATGCCGATTTCCTTGGCACGTTGTGGCACCTGTGCGGTGCTGAGGTTGATGTAATTGATACACGCCAGAATAAGTAGGAATCCGCCAATGGCGATAAGGCCGTAAATCACCTTTTTGTCGGCGCTGATTCCCTCGGGATCGTATTGCCTTTCAAAGTGTTTGTCCACTAATGGGAATGCCCCGAATTGTATTTTAACGCCCAATGTAGCATGCTCTTCGTATGCCGTTTCCTTATAGCGTTTATGCACCACATCCAATAAGCGCTGGAGGGATGCTTGGTTTTTCGCTTTCACATAGAGAGTATGATTGGAATTCATCCCCAACCAGTCGTGGTTGCTCCATTCTTTTTCGGGAATGGGCATAAAGACCTGAGCGTTAAAACTACTAGGAAAAGGAAGACTTTTGACCACGCCAGATACAACCAATTGTGTAGTATCACGCATGATTACCTTGCCAATAAGTTCGGTCGGATGGCTTTTGGGGAAATACAGCTTTGCTCTGTCGGTCGTCAGCACGATATTGTTGGGTGCAGCAAAAGCTGTTTTGGTGTTGCCAGCAAGCCACTCATAAGGAAGCAGGTCAAAATAAGTTGTCCGCGTACCTATAATTCCGGTTTGCTCTTCCAGTAGCAAAGGCTCTTCTTCGCCCTCTTGCTGTATAGATAAACGCTCGATATATTGGCTATAAATTGGTACGACCAATGTGCCATCCAGGGATTCATCCGCCAATAGAGGTGCCATGCCCAAGGGGATGCCCGCGAAGCCACCTTTTTTGCCCTCAAATTCATTTTCGGATACGATTTGATAAATATCTATTGCATCCGGTATATCCTTATCGAAGTTAAATTCGTAATGCACGATGCTGAATACCATCCAGCAAGCACTAATACCTATGGAAAGCCCGACGATATTCAAGACGGTGAAGAGCTTGTTGCGCCAAAGATATCGAAGTGTTGTTTTAATGTTGTTCTTGATCATGTTTTTCGTATTTTCTACAACATTGCTCAAACATGCTCTGTCTCCATAATGACCTGCCCGTCCAGCATCCGTATAACACGGTCTGCGAATTTAGCATCATGTTCACTGTGTGTCACCATGACGATAGTCGTGCCGGCCTCATTCAGTTCGGTCAATAGCTGCATGACTTCGTTACCGTTGTTTGAGTCAAGATTACCAGTCGGTTCATCGGCTAAGATGAGTTTCGGATTGTTGACAACTGCCCGCGCAACGGCGACACGTTGCTGTTGACCTCCTGATAACTGTTGTGGAAAGTGGTTGCGTCGGTGCATGATCTGTACCTTTTCCAATACCTCTTCCACACGACGTTTGCGCTCTGCGGCGGGTACTTTTGTGTACACCAAAGGCAGTTCCACATTTTCGAATACGGTCAGTTCATCGATCAGATTGAAACTCTGGAATACAAAACCAATATTATGTTTACGCAGATTAGAACGATTGCTTTCTTTGAATTTCGCCACCTCTGTACCGTTGAATAGATAGCTGCCTTCGTCTAAATCGTCTAATAATCCGACGATATTTAATAACGTGGATTTGCCACAACCGGAGGGTCCCATGACAGCAACAAATTCACCTTCTTTTACGTGAATATTGACGTTGTTTAATGCAACTGTTTCGACCTCTTCGGTGCGGTAATATTTCTGCAGGTTTGTTATTTTTATCATGATTTATAATACTAGTTCTATCGAACATTCAATTCCTGTATCTTATCGTATGTTTCATAGCTCGACACGATAACTTTATCGCCAGGCTGTAAACCTCCGATTACTTCATAATATTCGGGATTCTGGCGCCCGAGCTGTATATCTGCCCGATAGGCAGTACTTCCATTTTTGTCCAATTTAAAGATCCAATTACCGCCCGTTTGTTGATAGAAACCTCCTTTTGCGAGCAGCAATGCTTTTGTTTCATCGCTCAAGGCCAAACGGATTTGTAATGTTTGGCCACGACGGACACTGGAAGGCGTCTCGCCTTCAAACTCCATATCGACTTGAAAACGGCCGTTGGTTACTTGAGTGTACACTTTTTTTATTTTCAGCTTATAGACTTTCCCACTCAACGTGAATTCACCGATCTGCTCGGTAAATATACGATTGATGTAATGTTCATCAATATCAGCACGTACTTTAAAACCCGTCAGGACATCAATTTGCCCAAGCCGTTCCCCCACATTTTTATTTTGGCCGATTTCTGCATCAAAAGATGTTAGCTGCCCGTCAACCGGTGCACGTACAATAAGATCGTCTACTTTCTTGCGCATCAGGTTTAGCGCACTTTGTGTACGTTCGTATGTCTTTTGGTCCTGAAGAGCTTTTTGATTATTGGAAATGGAATCTTGGCGGAGGATTTGCTTGGTCAACGCCACACGTTGCTTTTGATAGTTATATTCGTTGACCGATTTTTCGAATTCCTGCGAACCGATAGCTTTCTCCTTATATAACTTCTGATTTAAATTATATACCCGTTCCGCTTCACGGAATGCCTGTTGCACATCCGCCATCTGGTTACGGTTATTAACGGACATTTGCTCGGCATTGGTGCGGGCGATTTGTGCTTGCGTTAACAAATTAAGAACCTGCGTTTCTTGTTGTACCAAGCTCAATTCCTGATCGGTATTTGCCAACCGCATGATCGCATCTCCTTTTTTTAATACCGTTCCATCTTCCACATATTTTTCTTCTACGCGCCCCCCGACAGAAGCATCTAAATAGATACTGCTAATGGGAAGGACCGTTCCATTAATTGGAATAAATTCTTGAAAGGTGCCTTCTTTAACCTCCACAATACTGATGCGGTCATTGTCGACATTCAAACTGCTGTTCCCACTCGTAAAATAATAACTTGCACCTATCAGAGCGATGATTCCGACAATACCGGCAAGCGTTAAAATCCGCCTGCTGTTCCATTTCTTCTGCTGTATTGGTCTGTCCATTAAAAAGTAAAAAAGTTTATGCTTCTATACTTTTGCCTATACAATGTTATGCCAATATTGTAAGTTGCTTATATATAGGTTTTTATTTTTAATGATTGCATGGTGGTGTTCGTATTCGGACAGTATGTTGTTCATTGCTGGACAGGAATAGAAAGAATGCGAGCAAAGTAAATTTCTACGGCTCCCATGCTAATTGAGGAGAGCACAGAAGCCAGTAGAAATAGAGAGAGAAATAGAAAAGTATATTTTTAAATGACTATTTAGAATTATTTTAAACTGATGTAAAGATGAGAGTTATTTAGAAAGATTCCAAACAAAATGTAACGCAAAAGGAAATTGTTGTTTAAGAATTGGAAATAATGAAGTTTTTGTCCTTTTTTTAGAAAAAAGAACCAAAAAGCTCGTCGCTTCGGATGTTTGACAGGGAGGGAAAGTGCAAGGAGAGGATTTTTACAGTTGTCAAAAATCCGGATGCGACATTTAGGGTTAAGGAGGGGATAGTGCATTGCGTAGATGAACGCGTTCAATAATTGATACCGATGCCGCGGGGTAAAACGACCTAGCATTGTTCCGCGGCCAGCTTTACGCAGGCTATTCCGTTAAAACAGCATGTTGTTTGACCGAAGGGAGTTTCATGCTGTTTAGGAATAGGCAAGTAAAGGTAGCGTAACCATGCAAGTCTTGACTTTTTTTTGCTTCGTTTTTTTGTGTCAAGACAAAAAAATGAAGGACTCGGTTCATGTTCGTTGATGAACAGCAACTGTTCGATATTGGACAGCGTGCTGTTTATCTCTTTTGTATTTTATTCTATTATAGGTTGTTATATTTTTGGCACGTGCTATGGAAAGGATGATAAAAAGATTGTGGATGAAGTTGTCAGATTTATACGGATGAGAAATTTGGTTGTCGTTACGATGATATTTGTAATCAGTTATAGTAATATAAGTTCGCTGATCGGACAAACTTCTGCACGTTTGTCTCTAACCGAATGTGTGCGATTAGCGGTTGAACATAACCCAATTTTAAAGCAAACGGAATTGAACGTATATCGGAATCAGGTAAATTATAAGCAGGCGCACTATAACCGGCTACCCTCTTTGGAAGGAAATATCGAACATGGATATAATGAAGGGCGTAGCGTGAATGCCACGACCAATCAATTTGTGAATACGAGTTACTATTCGGGTGGACAGTCTCTTTATTTCAGTGCACCGATATTCAATGGATTCCAAGTTTTGCATGACATCCGGCGGAGAGCGAGTGCGCGGGAAGCCGGAAAGTTTGAGTTCGAGGGGGCTGTGAATGAATTGAAGCTGGATGTGATGGAAGCTTATGTAATGGTATTAACAGCACAGGATATGTTGCAACAGATGGAAGGACAATTGGCCGTAACGCAGGAAAATGTAGGCCGGATGGAGATCATGCAGCGGGAGGGAGCGGCAGATCCGGGAGATTTCTATGATCTAAAAGGGCAATTGCGGACCGATCAAAATCTGTTGGAAACAAACAAACAGGTGTTATACAATCGACGATTACGTTTAGCCGCGTTATTAAATATCGCCATCAATGAGTTGCCCGAACTCGAACCATTGCCATTCTCGATTGATCAGAATCGTTATTCCGAAATGGATCTATATTATACAGCGATGGAAGTCTTGCCCCAATTTAAGGCTTTGGATTGGCGGGTGGAGGAAGCCCAGCAACAAGTAAAGGTGATGAAAGCTGATTATTACCCATCTTTGTCATTGTCTGCTTCCATACAATCGCGTTTTTCAAGTATTGATGAGTCCGGGTTTACTTATTGGCAACAGTTTAAAAACTATCCTGCAAAAGGTGTCTCACTAAACTTACGTATCCCTATTTTCAATAAAATGAAGGTAAGGACGCAAGTGAAACTGGCAAAGTTAGACCTCGATGAGGTAAGTTGGGAGCGGAAGATCCTGGAAAATAGGGTACGGGAAGAAACTGCGAAAGCGGTGTTTAGCATGAAAACACTTCAGGAAAATGTCAATAACTTGCGTGAACAGGAACAGAGCTACCAAGAAGCTTTCCGCATTGCGCAGGTGCATTTTGATGCTGGAAACAGCAATTCTGTGTTATTTCTGACGGCAAAGAATAAATTGGATAACACCAGAAACGCGTTGGTGATCAAACAGTACGAGTGGATAATGCAAAAATATATCAATGATTATTACGCGGGAACATTAGATTTTTAACGCGAAAAAAAGTTACCTTAGTTTGTAATGAAAAAAGCCTCTATTTTAGTAGTTGATGATGACCAGGATTTGTTGACAGCTGTTCGGATACTGTTGAGACCGAAAGTAAAACAGATCATCGTGGAACCTAATCCTGAAAATATTCTTCGTACGTTGGAACGGAATACGATCGACATTGTACTGTTGGATATGAATTTCAAGAGTGCAATCAATACAGGTAACGAAGGATTATTTTGGTTGGGGGAAATCAAAAGTCAATATCCACATATTCAGGTGGTCATGATTACGGCCTATGGTGCGGTGGATCTCGCTGTACGTTCACTTAAGCAAGGGGCTTCTGATTTTATTGTAAAGCCTTGGCAGAATGAATACTTATTGCAAACATTGAAGACCGTTTTCGAAGAAGCCACGCAAACAAAAGGGCGAAATAAATCAATCGCACCGGTACTTCGTCAAGAAAACGATTTAATCGGCCGTTCGGCGATTATGGAAGATCTACAATATAAAATAGATAAGGTAGCACCGACGGAGGCAAATATTTTAATACTGGGCGAGAACGGTACAGGAAAAGACTTGATTGCGCATGCTTTGCATCGGCGTTCGTTGCGAGCAAAGCAAGCTTATATCAAAGTCGACGTAGGGGCATTGACGGAAACACTTTTCGAAAGCGAGCTATTTGGTTACAAGAAAGGAGCGTTTACCGACGCCAGGGAAGATAGACAGGGGCGTTTTGAGGCAGCAAACGGAGGTACGTTATTTTTAGACGAAATAGGGAATGTCGGTTTGCAGCAGCAAGCCAAATTATTAAGTGTCCTACAAAACCGACAAGTCGTCCCGCTAGGCTCCTATCAGCCTGTCTCGGTGGATATTCGATTGCTGAGTGCGACTAATGTGCCGTTAAAAGCGCTGGCTGATGAGAGTAGATTTCGTAAAGATTTGATATATCGTATCAATACCGTAGAGATACAGGTGCCCCCTTTACGAGAAAGGGGGGAGGATATTGTGCTCTTGGCAAACCATTTTTTAGCGTTTTACAACCAGAAGTACCATAAGCGTATAGAGGGATTTGAGCGTGATGCTATTCAAAAGTTAAACGCCTATCATTTTCCGGGTAATGTTCGCGAGCTTCAATACAGTGTGGAGCGTGCGGTTATTATGGCAGAACAACAAAGTATAGGGGATAGCGATATCCTGTTTTCTCCAATTGAACAAGCGATCCAGGAGAGCAGTAAGTTAAGTGAACCTACACACGCCAATCAGAGCTTAGAAGAAATGGAACGTCATGCTGTTCAATCGGCGATCGAACGTTATAATGGCAATATTAGCAAAGCTGCTAGGGAATTGGGGTTGACGCGCGCTGCACTATATAGACGCATGGAGAAATATAATATTTGATAGATGGGGCGACTCCTGGATTTTTTCTTCTGGAAATTATTGCTCATACTGGTAATCACGGTAGGCATAGCCTATTTATTCTTTCAAAAATGGTACTTGCCTGCAATCCTAACTTTTATCGTGCTTTTTGTACTCGCCTATCGATTGTTAGGCCAGCAACGGAAATTAGTTAAAGAAGTACTCGATTTTTCGGAAGCTGTACGTTACAGGGATTTTACGCGACGGTTTGTCATTAGGCGTCCGAAATCTGTTGAAGGCAAATTGTTTTTGGCGTTCAACGATATTAACGAGGTGTATAAGCGTATCAGTATGGACAAGGAAATCCAACATCAATACCTCAATAAGGTTCTCAATATGTTGGATTCCGCGATTATTTTTTACCAAGAGGATACGGGAAAAGTAATGTGGATTAATGATGCATTTAAACGACTTTTTCGAACACCGCATATCGGAAATATTCGTGGTTTGATGAAACGAAATCCCGAATTGTATGAAAAAACAATTCATATGAAACTTGGTAAACAGCAGGTGGAATCGGTGAGCCTAGCGATGGGGAAAATGAAATTACTCATGCATGGTTCCACGTTTTCAACGCAAGATGGAGCATTTCGGATTGTCGTTTACCAGAATATAAGCGAAGCCATAGATGAAACGGAAACGAAGGCTTGGCATAAGCTACTACGGGTACTGACGCACGAAATTATGAACTCTATTGCGCCGATCAGTTCACTGGCAGAGACGCTACATGCGCGGTTGGAACAGGGAAAGGGTGGAGAAGAAGATATAGAAGATCTTAAGGTTGGCATCTATACGATAAAGCGACGTAGTGAGGGACTTCTACAGTTCGCCAAGAGTTACCGGTTGATTAATAAAGTAGATCAACCTAATTTTGTAGAAATACCATTGAGGATGCTTTTTGAAAGCGTCTATCAATTACTCGAACCTACACTGTTACAGAAAAATATCGATTTGGATATTATTTTGAAAGATACACGTCTAGTTCTTCGCGCGGACGTTAATCTGGTGGAGCAGGCTTTGATTAATCTTTTACTGAACGCAATGGAAGCTGTCAAGGATTGTGCTCAACCTTATATCAGTATAGCGGGGTTGAAAAGAGAGGACCATGTGGTTATTAAAATCCAAGATAATGGAAGGGGGATGTCTCCAGATATTCAAGAACAGATTTTTACACCATTTTTCACGACGAAGAAATCGGGCAGCGGGGTAGGACTGACCCTTAGTAAGCAAATTATGCTTTTGCACAAAGGTAACCTCTTTGTGGAAAGCGAAGAGAGGGAGGGAAGTACGTTCACGTTACAATTTTAATTCTAAAATTGTAACGCCAATCACAACATATACCCGAATTTTACTGATGTATGTAGCATGAATCATATTTTTATCGTTTTTTTGAAAAGCGTTTAAATTATTATATTAAACTTGAATAATGAAGAAAAGACTAATCGTTCCGTTTCTTAGTGTGTCGTTTTTGTTCCTGCTATCCTGTAGTAGTATAGATCCTGCACCTCCCAAGCCGATCATTGATCCTATTGTCTATGTAGAATTTCCTTGTCCGCAAAAGGATAATATTTACAAAATATGGCCAGACACGATCTTGCTCAACAATAAAGGCGAGTTTTATGGCAAGCTGGGAGACGATATATTTGATTTAAAATATGAATATACTGAATTTGCATTGGGTACATGCGAAGGAAAGCTGGATTTGCGAAATAAAGCAATTAATAGCCCGCTTGCTTGGTCGGTAAAAACAGATGAGGGCGGGAAAAGAGAGCATATTCCAACACGATCTGGCGTTCTTTACGTCAAAGAAGTTTTCTTACAGAAAGATATCGATCGAATTTTGAAGTTTAAAAGCGAGGAGGAAGTTGATTTTGAAGTTGCTTTGTTGAACTTTAACCAGGATACGATACAGCATAGTACGATTAAACTTATCTACAATCCAGATTTCAAAAAAGAAGAATAGTCGCTCATTCTTAATGATTATCTTTGTGATATGCGCTACTACTGGGATCTGATAAAACATTTTTTTGTATCTAATAGCCGGCATGGTACGCATTCTCCGTTTGTTTACGATTTGGCGGTAAATGCAATTTATACGGTTTCACGTGTGCATATGTGCCATATCAATGTCCCTTTAGGTTTTAAACCACGTTATAAAAAGTTGTTGTTGCGCATCTTGGCACGTATGGAGAAGGAGGAGGTTGCCTATTTCGAACAAACAACGGATGCCAATGTGTTTTGGATAGAATTGAAAGAAACACCCCTTCGGGACATCATCGAAGCGGTGCGTCAGGGGAAGCTCATTGTTGTACATGAACCTTTTCAAACTCGCAAAACAAAACGGATATGGCAGCAACTGGTGCAAAGTGCAGACGTTGTAGTATCGATCAATCTATTTCATTTTGGCATATTAATTTACCGCAAAGAACAACGAAAAGAAAATTTTCAGCTACGTTATCCGTTTTGGAGGTGAACGTTAAAAAGCTTCGCTGATACTTAAATAAAATCCTGATTGTCTCTTCTCGCCTGGTCTTTTTTCTCCAAACGCATAGTCAAAACGGACAGTGCTGTTGTGCTCTAAGCTAAAGAAATAACGGATGCCACCGCCAAAACTAGGTACGAAGCGTAAATTATGCTGTTGGGAGAAGGTGCTGCCTGTTCCACCAAAGCCGACAATGCCCAAACGGGGGATGAACCGATATCGCAATTCCAATTGTGCCGCGGCATAATTCTTATCTTTGTATCGACCAAGGTAGTAACCGCGCATCGTCATGTCGCCGCCCAGATCGCGATAGGTATAAAAAGGAACATTTTTCCCGAAGGTGCCACGATAAAGCGCCTGCCCGGCAAGGGTTATCTGTGACGAAAGAGGATGAAACCCTCTGACATCAGCTTCCAATTGACTTCCTGTGAAATTATCTCCGCCCCAGAAATTAGGAGCATAGGCATATTTTAGTCGGGAATAGAAACCGCGGGTTGTATAGGTCGTATTATTTCGGGTATCATAAAGAGACGACACGCCCAGGGCCAAGTATTGCCCACCTGTTTTTCCGAATACGTCGGGCTGTTCAAAAATCCCACCAGATTCACGGTCTTCAAACTTGAAATATTCATAATTCGCGTTTATACCAGCATACCATCTAGGAGCTATTTTCTTCTCTACGTCTGCTTTTGCCCGTACGAGTTGTTGTTCTAAAAAATCTTCATCGGTGAGCCACGTGTTTGATCCTAGCCCATAGAAGTTAAAAGGCCAGTCTCGGTAACGTAGTTCGGATAGGATGTGATAAGCGTTATCTTGTGTCCATATATCGGTTAGCAATTTTATGTTTTTCTGCTTTTTCGTGGTGAGTGTCCCCATAAGCGTTATATTGGAGGTCCGACTATTTGGGTCGGTTTTATCTAAATAGAAATTGTATGTTCCAGCAATGCCGTACTCTACGCCGGTCTCTTGGGCATATCCCAGAGCTGGCAAAACAATCAGGCTGGCTCCCCGGGTCGAATCTTTTTCTGAAGAAAAGAACTTTTTAATCGTTCTTTTTATAAATGTTTGTTCCTGAGCATAAGTAGGGGAGAAAAATGACATTATTAACAATGAAGTCAATAGCAATATATTTCCGAAAAGCCCTTTTCGTTTTATGAGCATAAGTAACTGTCTTGAAAAATCCGGTGCAAGATGTAAATTATTTCGTTGCGTATCAAGTATATGGTGCAAACGGCCGTTTTTTTTTGTGAAATATTTTTGTAGTTTCGATGTAGTCGCTATCTTTGCCTCATCAAAATCGAATGACAATTAAAAGTTGTTTGAAGGAGATCATTAGCGTTCTTTAACACAAGAAAAAAGTTTTTAAAAAACTTGCAAATATCAAAATTAAGTTGGATTTTTGCACTCGCTATCTAAAAAGGTAGATGTTCTTTGGAGAGTTTTTTAAAATTAAAATATTGCCTCTTTAGCTCAGCTGGTAGAGCAACTGACTTGTAATCAGTAGGTCATTGGTTCGATCCCGATAAGAGGCTCTAAATGCAAATTATTTTGCAGGTATGGAGGGGTTCCAGAGCGGTCAAATGGGACGGACTGTAAATCCGTTGCTTCGGCTTCGAAGGTTCGAATCCTTCTCCCTCCACCATTTCGATTTTAGCATGATGGATGTTATTTCATAAAAAGATTGACATTTTCATATAAAATCATTCAGCGGAAGTAGCTCAATTGGTAGAGCGATAGCCTTCCAAGCTATAGGTTGCGGGTTCGAGGCCCGTCTTCCGCTCATTTTTAAAGTTTGATTTTAAGTCTCTGTCTTTTTGATGAAACGTCCAAATAGGTAGAGGCTATTATCTGTAGATAAGCTTTTTATAAGCCGAAGTAGCTCAGGGGTAGAGCACTTCCTTGGTAAGGAAGAGGTCGTGGGTTCAAATCCCATCTTTGGCTCGAGAAATATGAAAGTTTATTACTTTTGTAAAGGATTTAATAAAGAAACATTTTATAATTACTAATTCGCATAAACATGGCAAAAGAGAAATTTGACCGGAGTAAACCGCACTTAAATATCGGTACAATCGGTCACGTTGACCACGGTAAAACAACTACTACAGCCGCTATCACTAAAGTATTAGCTGATAAAGGTTTTTCAGAAGCGCGTTCATTTGATTCAATTGACTCTGCTCCTGAAGAAAAAGAGCGTGGTATCACAATTAACACGTCACACGTAGAATACCAAACAGCGAACCGTCACTATGCGCACGTTGACTGTCCAGGTCACGCTGACTATGTAAAAAACATGGTTACTGGTGCTGCACAAATGGATGGTGCTATCATCGTAGTTGCTGCGACAGATGGTCCTATGCCTCAAACTCGTGAGCACATCTTGTTGGCTCGCCAGGTAGGTGTTCCTGCGTTAGTAGTATTTTTGAACAAAGTTGATTTAGTTGACGACGAAGAGTTGTTAGAGCTTGTTGAAATGGAAGTTCGTGAATTGTTGTCATTCTACGAATTCCCAGGTGATGATATTCCTGTAGTTAAAGGATCTGCTTTAGGTGCATTGAATGGTGAAGAGCAATGGGTTGATAAAATCATGGAATTAATGGATGCTGTAGATAACTACATTCCAATTCCTCCACGTTTGACTGAGCTTCCTTTCTTGATGCCGATCGAGGATGTATTCTCTATCACAGGTCGTGGTACAGTTGCTACTGGTCGTATCGAAAGAGGTGTAATCAACTCTGGTGATGCAGTTGATATCTTAGGTATGGGTGCTGAGAACTTGAAATCTACAGTAACAGGCGTAGAGATGTTCCGCAAGATTTTGGATTACGGTGAAGCTGGTGACAACGTAGGTTTGTTGTTACGTGGTATTGAAAAAACAGATATTCGTCGTGGTATGGTAATCTGTAAACCAGGCACAGTAACTCCTCATACAGACTTCAAAGCTGAGGTATATGTATTGTCAAAAGCAGAAGGTGGTCGTCATACACCATTCTTTAACAAATACCGCCCTCAATTCTATTTCCGTACGACTGACGTAACAGGAGAGATCTCCTTGCCAGAAGGTACTGAAATGGTTATGCCTGGTGATAACGTAACAATTTCAGTAAAATTGATTAACGCAATCGCTATGGAAAAAGGTCTACGTTTCGCTATCCGTGAAGGTGGTCGTACCGTAGGAGCTGGTCAGGTAACTGAAATCGTAGCGTAATCTTTTTTTAAGATTATCCTAACATCATAAAAACAAGCTAATTGGCTTAGGCTAGTTAGCTTGTTTTTTCTATTTTCCAAATAAACATTCGTAAAGTAGAAAAAAAGTAAATAATATTTGCGCTAATAGCGTTGAAACGCTATATTTGCGTCATCAAAAACCAAGGGGTATAGTATAATGGTTAGTATAGCGGTCTCCAAAACCGTTGGTCTGGGTTCGAATCCTGGTACCCCTGCTAAAATAATTTAGGTAAACTAAAAATGGCTAAAGTACTTGATTTTTTAAAAAGCTCCTATGTCGAGGTTACAGAAAAAGTAACTTGGCCTACTTGGGCGCAATTACAAAACTCGGCGGTAGTGGTACTTGTAGCTTCTGTCATTATTGCGCTGTTGATATTTGTGATGGATAAAGCTTCAAGTAATCTGTTGGAGTTGTTGTACGGAATTACTTCCTAAATTTATCATTAAAAATTTTATGGCAGATCAAACGTTAAAATGGTATGTAGTTCGTGCCGTTAGTGGAAAAGAGAAAAAGGTGAAGCAATATGTCGAGGCTGAAGTGAACCGTATGGGAATTCAACACTTGGTACCTCAAGTATTGATTCCAATGGAAAAATATTATCAAATGCGTGATGGGAAGAAAGTGGCAAAAGAGCGTAACTACTACCCTGGGTATGTTTTGATAGAAGCAGCATTGGACGGAGAGATTGAGCATGCAATCAAGAACTTGAATAGTGTTATTGGGTTTCTTGGTGATAAAGCTGGTAATGCTATCCCTTTACGCCCTGCTGAAGTAAACCGCATTTTAGGTAAGGTGGACGAGATGGCTGAGCAAGGCGAAAGCATGAATGTTCCGTATTATGTTGGTGAAACAGTGAAAGTAAACGACGGACCGTTTAACGGATTTACTGGAGAAATCGAAGAGGTGCATGAAGACAAGAAGAAACTGACCGTTATGGTGAAAGTCTTTGGGCGGAAAACTCCATTAGAGTTGAACTACATGCAGGTAGAAAAAGAATAAATTAAAATTTGTATAGGAAAAGGGGGATCCATATGGTTGCCCCTTTTTATTTTGTGTTTTACTTTTTTTATTTCAGAAAATCTTATTATCTTTGCACCTCGTTTGGTCATATTATTTTATGTGGCTTTCGAAAAACAATAAATGTTACGTTATAATGCTTCCACCTTACTAACAAACATTTAACAATTAAATTCAAAACAAAATGGCAAAAGAAGTCAGTGCGTTAGTAAAATTACAAGTAAAGGGCGGTGCTGCGAATCCATCTCCTCCTGTAGGCCCTGCATTGGGTGCTAAAGGGGTGAATATCATGGACTTCTGTAAGCAATTTAACGCTCGTACGCAAGACAAACCAGGTCAAGTACTACCTGTTGTCATTACAGTTTACAGCGACAAATCATTCGATTTTATCATTAAGACGCCACCGGTAGCTGTTCAGTTAAAAGATGCAGCTAAACTGAAAAGTGGGTCAGGTGAACCTAACCGTAAAAAAGTGGCTTCCATTACGTGGGAGCAGGTTGAGGTAATTGCCAAAGATAAAATGCCTGATTTGAATGCATTTACTGTAGAGTCTGCCATGAAAATGGTGGCTGGAACAGCACGGAGTATGGGCATTACCGTTTCTGGTAGCGCTCCTTGGAACAATTAATTTAACGAAATCAGTTTAAGAAAGTGGCTAGATTAACAAAAAATCAAAAAGCGGCACTATCCAAAATTGAAGCTGGTAAGGCGTATTCTTTACAAGAAGCAGCAGCTTTGGTTAAAGAGATTACGGCGACGAAATTTGATGCTTCTGTGGATATCGACGTTCGTTTAGGCGTGGATCCTCGTAAGGCAAACCAAATGGTTCGCGGTATCGCTACATTACCTCACGGAACCGGTAAAACCGTGCGTGTTTTAGTATTGTGTACTCCTGATAAGGAGGAAGAAGCTAAGGCAGCGGGTGCGGAATACGTGGGGCTTGATGACTATATCAGCAAGATCGAAGGTGGTTGGACTGATGTTGATATCATTATTACTATGCCTAGTGTTATGGCTAAAGTGGGTAAATTAGGACGTATTTTAGGTCCTAGAAACTTGATGCCTAACCCGAAAACTGGTACAGTGACTACGGAAGTAGGCAAGGCTGTAACGGAAGTTAAAGGTGGTAAAATTGATTTCAAAGTCGACAAAACCGGTATCATTCATACTTCAGTGGGTAAGGCGTCGTTCGAAGCAGACAAGATTTATGACAATGCATTAGAGGTATTACAAACTATTGCGCGTCTTAAACCTACTGCCGCTAAAGGAACATACTTTAGAAGTATTCACATCTCTTCAACGATGAGTCCTAGTATTCATGTGGAGACTAAATCAGTAGCAGGAATTTAATCATGAGAAAAGAAGAAAAACAAGCAATTGTTCAAGCTTTGGCCGAACAGATTAAATCTTACGGTAATTTCTATATTACTGACACTGCTGATTTAACTGTGGAGAAAGTAAATAACATTCGCCGTAAGGGTTATGAGCAAGGTATAGCAATTCAGGTTGCTAAAAACTCCTTGATCGAGAAGGCTCTTACAGAAGCGGGAATTGATTCGGAAGAATTGCGTAGTGTACTTAAAGGTGCTTCTACGTTGATGTTCTCTGAAACAGGAAATGCGCCAGCAAAATTGATCAAACAATTACGTAAGGAAGGTGATAAGCCCGTTTTAAAAGCGGCTTACATCCAAGAAACGGCTTTTGTTGGTGATGATCAATTGAATGCTTTAGTTTCTCTTAAATCTAAGGAAGAACTTATTGCAGACGTTATCGCATTGCTTCAATCTCCTGCGAAAAATGTTATTTCTGCACTTCAATCAGGTGGAAATACAATTTCAGGTTTGGTAAAAGCTTTAGAAGAAAGAGGTTAACGAGCACCTCGTAAGAAACGTTCGTGTATTTTTATTAACAATCTTTATTAAGTACATTCAAAAATTCAAAATAAAATGGCAGATTTAAAACAACTTGCTGAACAGTTGGTTAACTTAACAGTAAAAGAAGTTAAAGAGTTAGCTGATATCTTAAAAGACGAGTACGGTATCGAACCTGCTGCTGCAGCTGTTGCAGTTGCTGGACCTGCTGCTGGTGGCGAAGCTGCTGCTGCTGAAGAGAAAACTTCATTTGACGTGATCTTGAAAGAAGCTGGTGGCCAGAAATTAGCAGTAGTTAAATTGGTTAAAGACTTAGCTGGTTTAGGCTTGAAAGAAGCTAAAGATTTAGTAGACGGTGCTCCTAAGGAATTGAAAACTGGTGTTTCAAAAGACGAAGCTGAAGCGTTGAAAAAACAATTAGAAGAAGCTGGAGCTGTTGTTGAGGTCAAGTAATCTCACCATAGAAACGCACCTTAACGGTTTAGACTCTGGCAACATACTGCTAGAGTCTATTCCTGTTTATATTATTACGTGTACCAAATGGATGCTGACATTTGGTGAAAACATGATTACAGCATAATTGGCTCAGTTTTTTTAAACTAAAATACTTATTCCCTTGGCAAACAATAATATTCAAAAAGAAAGAGTAAATTTTGCTATAAGTAAGAAGGTTATTGATTATCCCGATTTCTTAAATGTGCAATTGCAATCTTTCATGGAGTTTTTTCAACTGGAAACTACTTCTGACAACCGCCATCAGGAAGGGCTGTTCAAGGTTTTCTCGGAAAACTTCCCTATTTCTGATTCAAGAAACATCTTTGTACTGGAGTTTTTGGATTATTTTATCGATCCGCCTCGTTATGATATACAGGAATGTATTGAGCGTGGGTTGACCTATAGTGTTCCGCTCAAGGCAAAATTGAAGTTATCTTGTAATGATGAGGAGCATGAGGATTTCGAAACTATTGTACAGGATGTATATTTGGGAACGATTCCTTATATGACGCCAAAAGGTACCTTTGTTATCAATGGTGCTGAACGTGTCATCGTCTCCCAGTTGCACCGTTCTCCTGGTGTGTTTTTTGGTCAGAGTAGACACACAAATGGTACGAAACTTTATTCGGCAAGGGTAATTCCTTTTAAAGGTTCTTGGATCGAGTTTGCGACGGACGTGAATAACGTCATGTACGCGTATATCGATCGTAAGAAAAAATTCCCGGTTACTACTTTATTGCGTGCGATTGGTTACGATTCAGATAAAGATATCTTAGAGTTATTTGATCTTGCAGATGAGGTTAAGGTAAGTAAATCGGGTCTTAAAAAATATGTTGGTCGTCGATTGGCCGCCAGGGTATTGAAAAAATGGATCGAAGACTTTGTTGACGAGGATACAGGTGAGGTCGTGTCTATCGATCGTAATGAGATTATCTTAGAACGTGAAACTGTTTTAGAGGAAGACCACATTGAAATGATCATCGACGCCGGGGTAAAATCTATTATCTTGGCTAAGGAAGATGGTGCGAACAATGCGGACTACTCCATTATATATAATACTTTACAGAAAGATACCTCAAACTCTGAAAAAGAGGCTGTAGAACACATCTATCGTCAGTTGCGTAACGCGGAACCACCAGATGAGGAAACAGCGCGTGGTATTATCGATCGTTTGTTCTTTTCGGATAAACGCTATGACTTGGGTGATGTGGGACGTTACCGCATCAACCGCAAGTTGAAATTGGATACGGCCGACGATACGAAAGTATTGACGCGCGAAGATATTATCGCCATTGTAAAGTATCTCATTAATTTGATTAACTCCAAGGCAGAAGTGGATGATATCGACCACTTATCCAATCGTCGTGTACGTACGGTAGGTGAGCAGTTGTATGCGCAATTTGGAGTCGGTCTTTCGCGTATGGCACGTACCATCCGCGAACGCATGAATATCCGGGACAACGAGGTATTCACACCAACGGATTTGATTAATGCACGTACATTGTCGTCCGTGATCAATTCGTTCTTCGGAACGAACCAGTTGTCGCAATTTATGGATCAAACTAACCCATTGGCCGAGATTACGCACAAGCGTCGTTTATCAGCCTTAGGGCCGGGGGGGCTTTCACGCGAGCGCGCAGGCTTTGAAGTACGTGACGTTCACTATACGCACTATGGTCGTTTATGTACTATTGAGACACCTGAGGGACCAAATATTGGTTTGATTTCTTCTTTAGCGGTACACGCTAAAATCAATAATCTTGGTTTTATCGAAACGCCTTATCGTCAGGTAAGAGACGGTAAAGTCGTTGTTGATGAACCTGTGGTGTACCTGTCTGCGGAGGATGAAGATGATAAGACAATTGCGCAGGCTAATGCGCAATATGATGATAAGGGTAACTTTGAAGATCCGAAAGTAAAGGCAAGATATGAAGGTGACTTCCCGATTATCGAGCCGGAGAAATTGGATTATATGGATGTTGCGCCAAACCAGATTACCTCGATTGCGGCGTCGTTGATTCCGTTTCTAGAACATGACGATGCCAACCGGGCGTTGATGGGATCGAATATGCAACGTCAAGCTGTTCCTTTATTGAAACCACAAGCTCCTATTGTGGGTACAGGATTGGAAGCTCGTGTGGCCTCCGATTCCCGTACATTGATCAATGCAGAAGGTGAAGGTGTGGTAGAGTATGTGGACGCAAACGAGATTAAAATTCGTTATGAGCGTACCGATGATGACCGTTTGGTTTCGTTTGATAACGATGTGAAAACATATACACTCACGAAGTTTAAGAAAACCAACCAGAATACCTGTATCAACTTGAAACCAATCGTTACGAAAGGTCAGAAGGTAACCAAAGGGCAGGTATTATGTGAAGGTTATGCGACAGAAAACGGTGAGTTGGCGCTAGGTCGTAACTTGAAAGTGGCTTTCATGCCTTGGCAAGGATATAACTTTGAGGATGCGATCGTAATTTCTGAACGTGTGGTTTCGCAAGACTTATTCACATCCTTGCATATTGAGGAGTTTGAACTGGAAGTGCGCGATACGAAACGTGGGGAGGAAGAATTGACATCCGATATTCCGAACGTTTCGGAAGAAGCAACTAAAGATTTAGATGAGAATGGTATTATCCGTGTCGGCGCCGAGGTGAACGGAGGTGATATATTGATAGGTAAGATCACACCTAAAGGTGAATCCGATCCGTCACCGGAAGAGAAATTACTTCGCGCTATCTTTGGAGATAAAGCGGGTGATGTAAAAGATGCTTCATTGAAAGCGTCACCGTCTCTGAAAGGTGTTGTTATCGATACGAAGCTATTCTCCCGTGCGAAAAAAATGTCTAAAGATGTAGAAAGAAAAGCTTTAGATAAATTGGAAGTCGGACACGATAAAGCGGTGAAGGTATTGAAAGACCGTTTAGTGGAGAAACTCTTTACTGTCGTGAACGGTAAAACTAGTCAGGGGGTATATAATGTGTATAGAGAACTGCTTGTACCGAAAGGTGCTAAATTCACACAGAAAATCCTGATGGATTTGGACTATGCACACATCAATCCCACCGGCTGGACGACCGATGAAGATAAGAACGAGTTGATTAAGTTAGCCCTTCATTTCTATAATATTAAAATTAACGAAGAGCTGGGTGCGTTTAAAAGAGAGAAGTTTGCTATTTCCGTCGGAGACGAACTCCCATCGGGTATCGTTCAGATGGCGAAAGTGTACGTGGCTAAGAAACGTAAGCTGAAAGTAGGAGATAAGATGGCGGGACGTCACGGTAACAAAGGTATCGTTGCCCGTATCGTTCGTGATGAAGATATGCCGTTCTTGGAAGATGGTACACCCGTAGACATCGTGTTGAACCCATTAGGGGTACCGTCGCGGATGAACTTAGGACAGATTTACGAAACTGTTTTGGGATGGGCAGGTCAGAAGCTTGGAACCAAATTTGCAACGCCAATCTTTGACGGAGCAGAAATGGATGAGGTGGAAGAGTGGATCGCTAAGGCCGGTTTACCGATGTCTGGTAGAACATACCTATACAATGGTCTAACAGGTGAGCGTTTTGACCAACCGACTACAGTAGGTGTTATTTACATGTTGAAATTAGGTCATATGGTGGATGATAAAATGCACGCGCGTTCTATCGGACCGTACTCGCTGATTACACAACAGCCACTGGGTGGTAAAGCACAATTTGGTGGTCAGCGTTTCGGTGAGATGGAGGTATGGGCATTGGAAGCATTTGGTGCATCAAATATCTTACAGGAGATCTTAACTGTGAAATCAGATGATGTTGTCGGTCGTGCGAAAACCTACGAAGCTATCGTTAAAGGGAATAACCTACCAACTCCATCTGTACCGGAATCGTTCAATGTACTGGTACATGAGCTACGCGGTTTAGGATTAGATATCACATTAGATTAATCAAGCATACAGCTTTAACTTTTTATAAAGTATGTCTTACAAAAAAGATAATAAAATTAAAAGTAACTTCACATCGATTACGATCAGCTTGGCTTCTCCGGAAACGATCTTGGAGCGGTCTAGCGGAGAGGTTACAAAGCCAGAGACGATTAACTATCGTACGTACAAACCTGAGCGTGATGGTTTATTCTGTGAGCGTATTTTTGGTCCGGTAAAGGACTACGAATGTCACTGTGGTAAATACAAACGTATTCGTTATAAGGGCATCGTATGTGACCGTTGTGGTGTAGAAGTAACAGAGAAAAAAGTACGTCGTGAGCGTATGGGGCACATCAACTTGGTTGTACCTGTAGCACACATTTGGTATTTCCGTTCCCTTCCTAATAAAATTGGTTATTTATTAGGTCTGCCAACCAAAAAGTTGGATATGATCATCTACTATGAAAGGTATGTGGTTATTCAGGCAGGTATCAAAGAAGATGATGGTATTTCCTATATGGATTTCTTGACGGAAGAAGAGTATTTAGATATTTTAGATACTTTACCAAAAGAGAATCAATATTTGGAGGATACCGATCCGCAGAAATTTATCGCCAAGATGGGAGCTGAGGCGATGGAAGAACTTTTGAAACGTATCAACTTAGATCAATTATCGTACGACTTACGTCACCAGGCAGCTAACGAAACTTCGCAACAACGTAAAAATGAAGCATTGAAACGTCTTCATGTTGTGGAAGCTTTCCGTGGTGCAAATACCCGGATCGAAAACCGTCCGGAATGGATGATTGTAAAAATTGTGCCGATTATTCCACCGGAATTACGTCCATTGGTACCATTGGATGGCGGTCGTTTTGCAACATCCGATTTGAACGATTTATACCGT
Organism: Sphingobacterium arenae; assembly: GCF_014692505.1. Taxonomy (GTDB): domain Bacteria; phylum Bacteroidota; class Bacteroidia; order Sphingobacteriales; family Sphingobacteriaceae; genus Sphingobacterium; species Sphingobacterium arenae. Next base: position 243,318 of record NZ_JACNYK010000005.1, read on the forward strand.
CGCGTGATTATCCGCAACAACCGTCTAAAACGTTTGATCGAGATCAAAGCTCCTGAGGTTATTTTACGTAACGAAAAACGGATGTTGCAGGAAGCTGTGGACTCTTTATTCGATAACTCGCGTAAAGTCAATGCGGTGAAAACCGAAGGTAACCGTGCATTGAAATCTTTGTCTGATATTTTAAAGGGTAAGCAAGGTCGTTTTCGTCAGAACCTGTTGGGTAAACGTGTTGACTACTCGGCTCGTTCGGTAATCGTCGTAGGCCCAAATCTGAAATTACACGAATGTGGTCTGCCTAAAGATATGGCTGCGGAGCTTTATAAGCCATTCATCATTCGCAAGATGATTGAAAGAGGTATTGTAAAGACGGTTAAATCGGCAAAGAAAATCGTTGATCGGAAGGATCCGGTGGTATGGGATATCCTGGAAAATGTATTGAAAGGACACCCTGTATTACTCAACCGTGCTCCGACGCTTCACCGTTTGGGTATCCAAGCTTTTCAACCTACGTTGGTAGAGGGTAAAGCCATTCAATTACACCCGTTGGTGTGTACCGCATTCAACGCGGATTTTGACGGTGACCAAATGGCTGTTCACTTACCTTTAGGTAATGCTGCTATCTTGGAAGCCCAAATCTTAATGTTGGCTTCACATAACATCCTTAACCCGGCGAATGGTTCTCCTGTAACAGTACCGTCTCAGGACATGGTATTGGGACTTTATTATATTACAAAGGGACGTAAATCTACGAAGGATCATATAGTACGAGGGGAAGGGATGACATTTTATTCTCCCGAAGAGGTTATTATTGCCTTGAACGAGAATAAAATTGATTTGCACGCTTTTATTAAGGTAAAAACAAAAAATAGAAATAGAGAAGGGCAGATCTCCGAAGGTATTATCGAAACTACCGTTGGTCGGGTTATCTTTAACCAGATCGTACCCGATGAGATGGGCTATGTCAACGAGTTATTGACCAAGAAATCTTTACGTAATATTATTGGAGATATTGTGAAGAGTACGGGTATGGGCCGTGCAGCACAGTTCTTGGATGATATGAAGGAGTTAGGTTTCCAAACGGCTTTCAAAGGTGGTTTGTCATTCAACTTGCAAGACTTGAATATTCCGGCTGCTAAAGCTGATTTGATTGAACAAGCGACAAATGAGGTTGACGAAGTAATGAATAACTATAACATGGGGTTCATTACGAATAACGAACGTTATAATCAGATTATTGACATTTGGACGCGTATCAATAATAGGTTGACGGCATACGTGATGGATATCCTTTCGAACGACAACCAAGGATTCAACTCGGTTTATATGATGTTGGATTCGGGTGCTCGTGGTTCCAAAGAACAGATCCGTCAGTTGTGTGGTATGCGTGGTTTGATGGCAAAACCACAGAAATCGGGTACTTCAGGGGGAGAGATTATTGAAAACCCGATTCTGTCGAATTTCAAGGAAGGTTTATCGGTATTGGAGTACTTTATTTCTACCCACGGTGCACGTAAAGGTCTTGCCGATACGGCGTTGAAAACGGCTGATGCGGGATACTTAACTCGTCGTCTGCACGACGTTGCGCAAGATATGATCGTCGTGGAAGAAGATTGTAATACATTACGTGGTCTATACAAAACAGCACTTAAAGAAAATGATGATATTGTAGAGCCATTATACGATCGTATCCTAGGGCGTACACCGCTAAATGACGTTTACCATCCGGAAACAGGAGAATTGCTAGTTGCTGCAAACGAAGATATTACAGAGGAAGTTGCAACAGCGATAGAAGAGGCAGGTATAGAGGGTATTGAAATCCGTTCGGTACTGACATGTGAAGCAAAACGTGGTGTTTGTACAGCTTGTTATGGACGTAACCTCGCATCGGGTAAGCGTGTTCAAATGGGCGAGGCCGTTGGTGTTATTGCGGCACAGTCTGTGGGTGAACCAGGTACCCAGTTGACACTACGTACATTCCACGTGGGGGGTACGGCGTCGAATATCGCGGCAGAATCTAGTATTGTTGCAAAATACGACGGCAAGATAGAATTTGAAAATGTTCGTTCTGTAGCCAAAGAAGGCGAGGAAGGACCATATCAAATAGCAATCGGTCGTTCGGGAGAACTTCGCATTGTAAGCGAAGATAGAAAAGTACTATACACCCAGATTATTCCTTACGGTGCTAATGTATACGTGAATGAAGGTGATAAGGTAGAAAAAGGTAGGGTATTGGCAGACTGGGATCCATATAACGCTGTAATCATCTCTGAATTTCCAGGTAAGATTGAATTCGAAGCTATTATTGAAGGGGTTACTTTCCGTGATGAGTCGGATGAACAAACCGGACACAAAGAGAAGGTCATTATCGAGACACGGGATAAAACGAAAAACCCGACGATCAAGATCGCGGATTTGACTGGTGATACGTTACGTTCATACAACATTCCAGTAGGAGCGCACGTCTCTGTTCAAGATGGACAAAAAATAAAAGAAGGGACGATCTTAGCAAAGATCCCGCGTGCGACAGGTAAGACACGTGATATCACGGGAGGTCTTCCTCGTGTAACCGAATTGTTTGAAGCACGTAATCCGTCGAACCCGGCTGTTGTTACGGAAATTGATGGTGTTGTTACATTGGGCGGTGTAAAACGTGGTAACCGCGAGATTTCGATTGAATCCAGAGATGGACAGATCAAGAAATACTTGGTTCCGCTTTCTAAACACATTCTAGTTCAGGATAATGACTTTGTAAAAGCAGGTATGCCATTGTCAGATGGTTCTATCTCTCCGGCGGATATTCTTTCTATCAAAGGTCCTGCGGCTGTTCAAGAATATATCGTGAATGGTATCCAAGAAGTTTACCGCTTACAAGGGGTGAAAATCAACGATAAGCACTTCGAGACTATCGTTCATCAAATGATGCAGAAAGTGAATATTGAAGATCCGGGCGATACCCGCTTCTTGGAAAAAGAGGCCGCTAACAAATGGGACTTCATGGAAGAAAACGATTCGTTGTTTGATAAGAAAGTTGTCGTGGATGCGGGAGATTCGAAAGAGTTGAAAGCTGGTCAAATTGTAACGATGCGTAGACTTCGTGAAGAGAACTCTATCTTACGTCGTCAAGATTTGAAAACAGTGGAAATTCGCGATGCTATTCCAGCAACTTCAAGTCCTTTATTGCAGGGGATTACCCGTGCATCATTGGGTACGAAATCGTTCATCTCGGCGGCATCGTTCCAAGAGACGACAAAAGTCTTGAACGAGGCTGCTATTGCAGGTAAACGTGACGATTTGTTAGGTTTGAAGGAAAACGTCATTGTAGGTCACTTGATTCCATCAGGAACGGGTTTACGCGAGTACAGCAATATTATTGTTGGTTCGCGTGAGGAATATGATCAGTTACTAGCTTCGAAAGAAGAGGATTAGTTGGTCTACAACCAAATAAAAAAGGGCAGCAATTAACTTTTGCTGCCTTTTTTATTATCTTATTTTTCCGTTTAATTTATCTTTCCGTTGCCAAAATCTCCTTTGACAAATAGCTTTTGAAATCCTGCGCCCGTTGCTGTATCAATAATATCCTGTGCAGACATATTTTTGACCAAGCCGTGGATGTATCCTGCCATAAATGCATCTCCACTTCCGATGCGATCAATGACTTCGTTAGTTTCCATAACCTCCGAGTTGACATTTTCTGTAGGCGTATGATATGTTCCATAAAACAGGTTGTGATTTGGGCTATCCATAAAGCGGAACGTGTAAGCCACGTGTTTACACTTGGGATATTTTTCGAAAATTTCTTTAGCAGATTTCTGTGCAGCAGCAAGATATGTTTCTTGGAGTGTATCTCTATTTAAAGACTCGTCGACCGTGGTGCCAAGCATCTTGTTCGCAGCCCAGATATTCCCCATAACAACATCGCAATGAGCAACTAATTGGGGCATGATGTCTATCGGTTCTTGGCCATATTGCCATAATCGATTTCTATAATTTAAGTCTACAGAAATGGTAATATTTCGGTTGGAAGCTTCTTGAAGCAAAACCCCTGTGAGGTCGGCCATCTTTTTGTTAAGGGCGGGCGTAAGGGCTGTCCAATGAAACCAGGAAACGCCTTCGAAGAACTTGTCTATATCCATATCTTCGATAGTTAACTGGCTGAAGCTAGAATATTTTCGATCATAAATAACCTCGCCTTTAGAAAGGCCGTTGGCAGACATTAAGATATAAGTACCAAGTCGGTCGCCCGTACGGAGTGCCTTTTTGGTATGCACGCCTAAATCATTGAGAATTTCTACTATTTCATCGGATAGCGCATTTTGTGGTAAGGCACTGCAATACGCCACGCTGTCGCCCATTTGGGCCAACGATGCTGCCACGTTGGCTTCTGAGCCTCCTGGAAAAATCTCTAAACGATTGTTGTTTTTGTCGAAGAATGTGTTCCCGAGACTCTGTTGCCGAATCAATATCTCGCCAAAGGATAATATAAGGTCCATGAATAATTTATTTTGGTCGTTAAATTAGGGTTATTTTTTTAAACTTTATAGTGTTGTTTGCGAAATCGTTGCCATTCCTTGATTGTATAAGAGGGTACGCTGTCTGTGAAAATTCATAATTTCATAACATCATTTTTGTCTGAAACGCGCGGTCTTTTAAATACTTTTGTCCCTGTTGTTGGATTTTGTACATTTGTTTAGTACACCAGTTAACTTTTATGATGTATTCGAAGCTGTCTGATAAGAATTTGGCCAATGCCCTTATGGAGGGTTCAACGGGTGCGTTTCGTTCTCTATACGATCGATATAACCGGCCGGTTTATGCCAATATTCTAAAAATAGTAAGACAACCAGAATATGCAGAAGATATTCTGCAGGAAGTATTTGTTGCTTTATGGGAATATCGGGTTAAAATCAAACCAGACCAATCGTTGGGGGGGTGGCTGTTTGTCGTCAGCTTTAATAAGGCCACCACTTTCTTAAAAAAGAAGCTGAGGGAATCGCTTGAGTACGTCGAAGAATACACGGACTATGAACATATATTCCCCGAAGAGACTATTAATGAAGACGAATATCTTTCTCAATGGACAATTGTTGAGGAGGCGATCAATGCGCTACCTGCTCGAAAGAAGGAGGTGTTTAAACTTTGTCGTTTTGAAGGAAAAGCGAAGGAGGAAGTCGCGTCCATGATGGGCATATCGCCCGTCTCTGTAAAGGATTACCTCAAACAATCCAATCGTGCTATCAAAGATTATATCTCCCTGAAATACCCACATCTTTATACGGCTATCTTAATTACAGGTGCTTTTTCAGACAAATTTTAACTTTTCTCAAAAAAACTATCCCCTTTTAGCCAAATCGGAGTATTTATAATAAAGAGCTGGATAAACGTCGTTCTTTCGTAGCAACGTGCACTTTTTGTAGTGGATTGTTGTGTTTAAGTAGAGGTCAATGGATAGGATTACATATTTGATTGAGAAATTTTGGGAGGGGAAGGCAACTGAAGAAGAAAAGAAAGAAGTCCTTCAGTATCTGGAACGACATCATCCTGAACAACAGGTACGTATGGAGCAGGAGTTTTGGGCAAACGAGTCTTCTGAAGACGACATAGAGATAGCGCGTGCTGAGGATATTTTTTCGCAGATACAATCGGTTACAGGTGCGGGTAACGCTGCACATCGTTTGTCGACAAGTTATATCCGGACTTTTGCACGACTCGTAGCTGCAGCCGTGATATTAGTCTTCTTAGGTTGGGGGCTGTCGCTTTATTTGATAAGAGATAGTGAACCGATACCTAGGACGGCCTCCACCCATTTGTGGGCGCCCGACACAATTTTACATGAAAATATACACCAAGAGAATCTTATTGTTCTATTGGACGATGGTTCCAAAGTGTCGCTGGCATCCGGAAGTTCTATTCGATATCTTTCTCATTTTGAGAAAGATAAACGGGACGTCTTTTTGGAAGGAAAAGCCACATTTGAAGTGACGAAGGATACGTTAAGGCCTTTTACTGTTTGGGCAGCAGGTTATTCTACAACAGCTTTAGGTACGACTTTTTCAGTTGCTGCGCGCCCCAAGGAGGTCTTTAAGGTAAATCTCGTTTCCGGTAAAGTCGTTGTGCGGTCGTCAACTCAAAGTTCGGTAGCATTGTCTGATGTTTATTTGGAACCGGGCGAAGAGCTTCGTGTCAATTCACGCAGCGGTCTCTGGGCAGTTTCGAATCGACTTAACCAACCTATTTCTGTTTCTAAAAAGAAGGTACGAAGCAAGAAGATAGAAAAGATATCCGAAGAGGAGGGAAGTGATTTACTGCGTTTTGATAAAGCCCCGCTAGATGAAGTATTTCGTTGTATTGCAAGGGAATTTGATGTAAATATCGATGTCTTAGCGCGGGAGGTACACCAATTGTCGTTTACAGGCGAATTTCAGCCTACGGATTCTTTGGAAGTGGTACTGAACATTATATGTAATATGAACGATTTGATTTATCATAAAGAAGAACGTACAATCCGAATAGAGAAAAACAATTAAAAAATGATGATATGAATAAAAAGTATGAGTCGACCGGAGTAGGTCGGAAAGAACCGTTTTGTCCAATTTTTAATGTTTAAAAATGAACTAGATGTTATGAAGCAGAAGAACAAAGTATTGTTTATGATGGGGAAATATGCGGTGATGCTATGGTTAATGGTACCCCTGATGTCTTTCGCACAACAGTCTACTATCATCCGGGGAACCGTTATGGATAACAGTGGGCAGCCGCTGGCGGGCGTTACGGTGGAAGTCGTGGATAGTTTACAAAGTCGGCGTTTTCAAGCCTCTACAAACGACAAAGGTATCTTTTCTCTGGCGGGTTTAACGGCTGGAAATTCTTACCAGGTAGCGTTCAATAGAATAGGATATGAGCGGTACCTCGAGCGCAACTTTTTGGTGCGGGCTGGCGATAATAATTCTTTGCTTGTCCGGATGTCAGAAGTTAGTGAAAAAGTAGAGGAGGTCGTGGTCGTTGGGTATGGTACACAGCGAAGAGCATTGGTTACGAGTGCTATTAGTAAAATGGATGTAGATGAATCTACGATGCGTCCTGTAAATAGCCCTGCTCAATTGTTGGATGGTCGAATCGCTGGGGTTTCTACGGCAACAGGATCAGGAAATTTAGGGAGCGGAGAGCGGGTCAGTATACGAGGGATATCCTCGCTGAGTGCAAGTAATGAGCCGCTGTATGTCATTGATGGCGTGCCGATTACCAATACGAATAGTAACCTGTATGATTTTGGTGAATCTATGAGTTCTTTGGCTACGTTGAACATAGCCGATATCGAGTCGATCGAGATATTGAAGGATGCTGCTTCGGCCGCCATCTACGGCTCCAGGGGAACCAATGGGGTTGTGGTGATTACGACGCGTTCGGGAAAGGAGGGGCGTGCAGATATACGTCTCAATGTGAATGGCGGTATGACACAATTCCCTTATTTGAATAAAATTAAAATGGCGGATTCCGAACTGTATGTAAAAAGTATGAATGAAGGGATTGCCAATTACAATGAACAGTACGGGCTACAGATCGGTAACTCTGGATACAAATTACCTATTTCTAATCCATTTGGCAACCTACCTGACACGGATTGGATGGATGTTATTACGCAAACAGGTTCTTTTTTTACAGTAGATGCAGCGGTTTCGGGCGGAACACAGAAGATGAAAAACTACTTCGCCGCAGCGTATACCACACAGGAGGGCGTTATCAAGACCAACTCCATGGACAAAATCAACCTACGAGGGAAGATGAGTTATGAAGTAGCACCTTGGTTGGAAATTGGAACGAATAATTCAGCGAATTATGTGCGGAATAATCAAATTCCCGGAGCTTCTCTTGGAACGACTATTATAGGTCGATCTATACAACAGCGCCCGTTTGACAGACCTTACAAACCAAATGGCGATTATTACGTTGGCGGTACGAACGAGCTGGTATATCACAATCCGATGCAGATCCTTAACGAGCAAACAGTATATATCGAAGATTTACGCTATTTGGGGAATTTCTATACCACATTGAAATGGAAAGATAAGCTGTCTTGGAAATCGTCGTTTAATGCGGATGTGACACAGACCTACGACCATACCTATTACAACGAGAACCACCCTTATGGTATGGGAGTGGGAAGATTGTTGGACCGTAACAGACTGATTCGAAACTATTTGTTTGAGAATGTTTTGACTTACAATGATAAATTTGGTGATTTTTCGCTGAATGCTATTGCGGGGCATTCTTTCCAGAAAATTGATACGCGTACCACCTATATCGATGCCCGAGGATTTCCTTCTCCGTCTTTCGTCGTAGCGAGTGCCGCTGCAGAGACGATATCTTCTTCCGGACGTGGTATTTATACCCTGGAATCTTATTTTGGTCGCGCGACGCTTTCGTACTTGGATCGTTATATATTGACAGGTACGTTGCGAACCGACGGGTCTTCTCGTTTTCATCGGGACAATCGCTGGGGCTGGTTTCCGTCGATATCTGCGGGATGGAATATTTCGGAAGAAGAATTTATGCAGGGAAGTGGTACAGATCTTAAGTTCAGAATGAGTTACGGTCGTACCGGTAATCAAGACGGCTTAGGCAGCTACGTTTACCAAGCCTTAATGCAGGGTGGGTATAATTATCTTGGTAACAGCGGTATTGCCGTCAATACTTTTGGAAACGAAACATTGACATGGGAGAAGGCCGGACAGTATGATGTCGGGTTTGATCTCGGACTGTTGAACGGTAAAATAAACGTCATGGTCGATTGGTATCAGAAGAATACAACCGATCTGATCTACTCTATGCCAGTACATGCAACGACAGGTGTTACTTCCATTACGTCCAATATTGGGTCGATGCGAAATCGCGGTGCTGAATTCACAGTTAATACACATTTTAATTTCGGTCAGTTCCAATGGCTGTCCCAATTTAATATTGCAACGAACAAAAATAAGATCACCGCACTTATTGGGGATGATGAGCCGATTAGTATCGGGGGTAATAGGGCATTGCAGGTCGGCAAAGAGATTGGTGCGTACTACCTGTTCAAAATGGAAGGAATCTATCAATATGATGGAGAGGTCCCAAAATCGCAATACGATATTGGCATACGGGCCGGCGATGTCAAGTGGCAGGATGTGGATGGCAATGGTATTATCAATGACAACGATCGAGTGGTCATGGGATCATCTAACCCGGATTTTTCCGGGGGATGGAATAATACCTTCCGGTATAAAGGATTTTCCTTAGATGTGTTTTTGTCTTATGTCTATGGCAATGATGTCTTTGCACAATGGCAGGGCGAGGTGGCGCGATTAGGCCATAATAGTGCAGTTATGGCAGAACATGCTGAAAACCGATGGACTGGCCCAGGTTCTACGAATAAATATCCACGCGCATTGAACGGCGACATCAATAATACACGTAACTCCGACCGTTGGTTGGAAGACGGGTCTTTTATACGGTTGAGAACGCTTATGTTAAGCTATAATTTTCCAACACCTACATTGAACAAATATCACATCAAAGGCTTGCGGACTTTCCTCCAAGCAGACAATCTGTTTCTGATTACCAATTATCCGGGATGGGATCCACAGGTTAGTAACAATATGGACCCACGTTTCTTTAGTGTGGATACGTTTAATGTACCCCAACCTCGAACATTTACGGTAGGACTCAATGCAAACTTTTAAAGATGAAAGTGATGAAAAAATATTTCATAGCCATGATGGCAATAGTACTATTTGGATCTTGTGCTGACCAGTTAGAGCAGTTTTCGTTCTCGGCGATTTCGCCGGATGCGGTAGATATACGCGATGTCCCTGCGGTACGGAATGGTATGTACAATAGCGTGCAAAATGACCCGACTGTTCGCTCATTTATCCTGTTTGATATGCTCGGTGGAACGATACAGACTAATTCGGGCACCTCTAGAGATTTGATTAACGCGACATTGAGTCCGTTGAACGCTACTGTCGGGGCAAGCTGGAACGGTTACTTTAGCGCGCTGTATCAAGTGAATAATATGCTTGCGGTGGCGGAGCGTTTCCCGGAAGCGGAATTGGCATCCTTATCTAAAGGAGAGGCTCATTATTTTCGGGCGTACATCTATTTTTGCTTAGCAACTCGATGGGGCGATGTGCCGATTTTACGGAACAATACGATGGAACGTGTTCATCGGGACCCTATAGCGAATGTCTGGGCGTTTATCGAAGAAGAATTAGATGCAGCGGCGGCGTTGCTCGGTAGTTCTTCAAGTTACTACTACGTTTCCCGCGGTGCGGCGATTGCCCTAAAAGCACGGGTAATGCTCAGCCAAGGGAAAATGGAACAAGCGGCTACCTTGGCTGAAAGCTTAATTACCGATGGAGCCTATCGGTTGGATACCTTTGAACGTATTTTCCGTGATGCCAGCGATACAGAAACCATTTTTGCGTTCGCGAACCGTACGGAAGAATCAAGTATCAATATCAGTGATCTATTCTATACTTATGGGCACCCGAACAGAGGGCAGGGCGCTTATAAGCCTACACCGGAAACCATCGCATTGTTTGCTGATGACGATAAGAGAAAAGCTATTTCATTGATCAATATCGCTGGTACGGAATGTATCAATAAGTACCCCAGTGGACAAACCGGCCGCGACCCTTTTATCGTTTCTAGAATAGCCGAAATGTACCTCATTAGTGCAGAAGCACAAGGAAGATCGTTAGGCGTTGAACGGCTGAATGAGCTGCGTCGATTCAGAGGTTTAGGGGATATCTTTCCTGCTAATGATAATGAATACCTGACAGCTATATTAAGCGAGAGAAAACGCGAATTGTTGGGAGAAAACTTTATGTATCACGATCTGGTAAGAACAGAACGGGCGAAGGAGGAATTGCAGTTACTCGATCATCAGCACGTGTTGCCTATTCCCGGTAGAGAGTTACAGCTCAACCCTAATCTCGTGCCTAACCCAGGTTATTAATGTGTATAAGTTTGATTGGAAATCAAATAAAATATAAGCAGATGAATAAGATTAAAAATATATGCTGGATGATGATAGCGTTGTCGTTTGTCGTCGTTCAATATGGTTGTGATAAGAACGAGTATCATTTCGAATATAAGGCCGAGCCTAAAACGGAATTTGGTAAAAAACTGGTAGAAGGAACGGACCTTTTTGCCCAGATATTTACAGATACTTTGTATACGGTGACGGATGGTGTTATCGCTAGTGAAATAGAATATCTATCGCAGAAAGGATTAGCCATGAAGATGTTTGTTTTTGAAGTTGATCTTAGCCATCCGGATATCGATATCGTCGCTTCTTCCCCAAATGATGCGAATACCTTTGGCATGCAACGCATGACCGTACAGGCAACGCATGTAGATTCCGAAGCTAAACGTGTGTGGGCAGGGGTTAACGGAGATTTTTACAATATGGATAACGGTACGCCGCGGGGTGTGTTTTATAAGCAGGGCGTTGCGCTACGGACAACGTTCGATAGTGGGGAACGAAGCTTTTTTGCTATTGGTCACGACGGAAACGCGTTCGTGGCTACCCGAGATGAGTATCCTAGTATCGCTGCGACCGGTGTGATCAAAGAAGCTGTCGGCGGTAGCGTAACGCTGGTGCGCGATGGAGCTGTGCTTACACACATGGATACTACGGTGGAGCCTCGTACCTGTATCGGCGTTTCTGCCGACGGTCAGAAGGTATTCATATTGGCCGTTGACGGCAGAAATTTCTGGTATTCCAATGGCATGTTGTTCGAAGAGTTGGGACATTGTTTGAAGGCATTGGGAGCGGAAAATGGGATTAATCTCGATGGGGGAGGTTCTACCACATTCTTCATCCGCAATACGCCCGATTTTTCTGCGGATCGTTTTGAAATACGCAACTGGCCGACAGATAATGGCGGTCAGGAGCGTTCTGTGGCCAACGGTTTATTAATCACTTCTGAATAAGGACATTTTAAAGAAAATAATATGAACAGATATTTGAATCAGTGGACTGGCATACTCTTCGTGTTACTACTTGGTGTTTGCTTTTCCTGTTCGAAAATTGATGATTTAGGTAGTTTTACGCCGCAAGAACCAGCGTTTTCATTGGAGACCGATGCTATCGAAGTGAGTAAAGAAGGTGGAGAATTTACAATCAATGTAGAATCGAATTTACCTTGGCGTGTAAAAAGTAATGCAGACTGGGTTAGTTTTTCTTCTGAAAATGCTTTGGCAGATGGAAAGATTACATTTAGTATCGCTCGCAATAGAAGTACCAATCCAAGGAATGCGGAATTGACCGTTTGGATTACGAAAGATAATGAAAAGAAAATACAGGTTATCCAAGCAGCTGCAGAACCAAGTGATTTAGTTACACATTTCTATGTGAAAACTACGGGAACTGAAGAAAATTCGGGCCTTTCGTGGAATGAGGCTACTACTTTAGACAAAGCATTGGATGCGGTAGTGCCTGGGGATGTTATCCATATTGCGGCTGGTACGTATATACCAACAAAAGTTCTTACAGGTGGGAGTGCTAGTAACGCCGCTGATAGGACATTTGAGATACATAGTAATATAGGTCTAATAGGTGGATATCCGAATGATGCGGTGGAAGGAGCCGTATCTGATCCTACCTCGTATGAAACTATTCTGAGTGGCAATACGTCTTCAGGAAAGGTCTATCACACCGTGGCTATTACTGCGCCACCTCAGAATGGACAGAAAGTTGTTTTGCAAGGTCTTTCAATTAAGCACGGACAGGCGGCTAACAGCGGAACAGGACATATCACGCTAAACGGCGCCCAATATTATCGTTTCTATGGAGGTGGATTGATCGTGGCCCGCTCGACCGTAGATATTTTTGATTGTGAGATATCCGAAAATACAACGGGCTTTCATGCCGCGGGCGTGTTCGCCTTTTCGGGGGCTACGGTGCGATTTGAACGAAGCACAATCAAAGAGAATAAGGGAACACATAATGGCGGTAATGGAGGAGGTATCTTTAACGAGGCAGCGACGGTTTATTTTAATGATTGCGAGATATCAAATAATACCATCAGCGGTGTAGGTGCGGGAATTTATGCTTTTAGCGGCTCGCAGCCCACTTATACTTATATTTATAACAGTACTATCGCATATAACAATAACAACGGCGCCGGTTTAAGTGAAACTCGTCGTGGAGGCGGTTTTTATGGAAGGGAACGTTCGGTAACGGTGATCGTAAACTCTACTTTCTACGAAAATATTGGTGGCCATGGAGCGGGTATTAGTCTCTATGGAACAGCAGCGGCTCCCTCTCGGTTAGATGTGATCAGCACATCTATTACTGGAAATAAGGGCTATAACAATGGAGGAGGCATTGAACTAACATCCAATACCACACTCCGTATCTATAATTCCATTTTATCAGGTAATACGGCTGTTAGTGGTGGGGATATATTTACTGGCTCAGGTGCCAATCCGGTATTTTCGTCAAGTGTCCGCGGCAATCAATTGTTGGATGGAAACGGTGACATCATCTCCGGTCAATCATTTGATGCGGAAACGATGCTAAGCAGATTTGCTAACTATGGAGGGTATGGGCGGACTTTACCGCTATCGGCTGGTTCACCTGCTTCGACACAGGGGATGTCGGCCAGTCAGTTGGAAAATTTGGGTACGACCTATACCCCTGCAATTCCAACCGACGTTATCACCAATGACCAGAATGGAAAATCGCGTCAAAATATTGCAGCTATGGGGGCGAGTATTTCGCAATAAAAGTTGTTTTGCGAAACGATATCATATCGTTTTATTAGAGAAGTTGGGTGTAAAATCCCCTGTGCATCGTGCACAGGGGATTTATTTTAGAGATTTGTACGGAGTACTTATTTATTTACCTACTAGTTTGGTTTGATTTAGATTTATCCACTCTGGACCTATTTTATTGCTCTTGTCTAGCCAAAAAACAGGCATATTGGTATATATACCGTATTCGTTGACCTTCAATAAGTCATTTAGTTTCAAAAAGCCGTTTTCTGATATAGAAGTATTTGTTTGGTTATTATTAATGCTTATCCCAATTGGCTTTGCTTCATATTTGATGACGGTAGAAACATCTTGGAAAATATTATCGTGTATCGTAATATTTTGGGGAACGACAGTACGGGTGGTATTGGCACCAGCACCGATAACGATACCTTCTGTACATCCGATAACGATATTGTTCTTGATTTGTGCGTCCTGTACTTGAAAATATTCATTAAGCTCGGGACTTTCTACAGCATTCATAATCGATAAGGCAGCTCGCAAAGATTTTCCTTTTAATTTGTGTAGGTAATTACCTTCTACAAGATGACGTTCACCGATGACACGTATTCCGCCAGAGTTGACTTTTTCGTTACCGATAAAGAAGTTATTTCGGATGATATTATCATTTCCATGACGAAGCGTTAATGTTCCCGAGCATTCATAGAAAAGATTATTCTCGATGATATTATGACATGACTTGACAGAAATGATCTCGATTTCACCATCACAATTGTCGAAGATATTATTGGTGACAAGTGTGCTGGATGTATGCATAGACCAATGACTTGTTCCTATTCGTATGGTCTCCCCTCCATTTGTTCCCAGTTCAGGACGATGACCAAAATAATTTCGGGTAATAATATGATGATTGGGATTTTCTGCTAACCATACCACGAGGGTCGTTCCTGAATGGTTTTTACCTGTAAATTCACAGTTTGCTACCGTATTATGTGTGCCGTAGAGAGAAACCCATTTGTAATCGATATCCTTGTTGTTCGGATTGTAATGTAGAATAGCTGAATTTACCAAGGTACAATGTGACGATTTTTTGGAAAATGTGATTACGTCCTTACCGGTCGAAAATCCGTCCTTGAATACAAACCCATCTGCTATAATCCATTTTCCATCTATCGTCAAATTGGATTTTTCGGAAAAGTGTGTGTTTTTTGGATCAGCTACCCGAAAAACAATTGGTTGATCTGCTGTTCCGCTACCTTTCAGTGTTATCTGACTGTTTTCCCATTGGTTGTCCACAAGATATACGGTATCTCCGGGGCTGGGACGTAAGGCATGAAGTTCATCAACGTTTTTAACTTCGATTCTTATAGCTCGATCGAGTTTAAGATCAGCTTCAGGGATATCGATGGTCGCCGAACAGTTGCTATAGAACAAAATGAAGGTTAAAAATATAATGGTGTTTTTATATAAGTTCATGGCTGCCTATTATTTGATTGATTTTAAAAGATTTTGGGAGCTGCTTGTTTAACGCTTTGAACTCCATGAGAATTGGTTTTTCTCCACTGTTTCCCCCACTATTTTGTGGATAAAAAGTTTCGATTTTTCCAGATTCGAAAAAATTTGAATTTTCGATAAGAATATCATGATATCGAAATTCACGGCATTCAATACTTCGTCCTCCTTGGCCGGACTGGTATACGTTATTGTTCTGAAAGCGAATATATTGCGGGCCTATTAACCTGATGGCTGCTCCCTGTTCTTTATTATCGACTTCATTGAATGTACAATGGTATATCTCCACAAAAGGGCCGGTGGTACTTTCGTCATTTCCACCTCTATAGATATCAATAGCACTATTTAAAATATTCGAAAATATACAATCTTTAATCCATACATTTTCAACATTGTAGATACCTTTGTCTTCACGTTCAGCGTTATACGCTATGCCGGTACCCGATATGTTATAAAACACACAGTTTTCTATTTGAAGTGAATCAGCAAAAGAAGCTTTCTCCGCCTTTATTCCTGCAAAGGTACTTTCGTTAAAATCCGTAAATGTACAGTTTTTGACTTTTAAGGTGTAGCGCTGTAATACACCGTCTATATCTGTATTGATTCCCGAACGAACATTTCCGTAGCTTTCATATGTGCCTAAAAAATAAATATTTTCTACATGAAGAGAGCCGTTGTTGGCGATAACAATAAATGCCGGCAGTGTCTTGTCTGCGTTACTGACAAAGGTATATTTTTGATTACCGGTAATGATCAATGGTTTGGTAATAAGGAGTGGTTTTTCCAAACCGAAGATCAGTTGGTCGGATTGAAGGAAAAGCGTATCGTATGCATGTGCATGTTGAATAGCGTCATATAGTTCTTCTGTGTTTCGGATGATATGCTTCGTAGAAGCATAAGCGTCTGCTTGTACATTTTTGGAAACTAAAGTGGAACCAAAGCTATCACTGTTCACTTGTACATCCTGAAAAATATCGGATGTGTCGTTGTTTGCAAGTAGTATTCCTTTTTCATTGTTGTTCAGGTACCATTTGTTGCCGTATTGAGCGAAGGTGTTGTTCTCAAAACGGATGTTTTCAGGTGCGACAGTCCGTTCATTGTCTTTTCCCCCACCAAATACCAGACTTTCAGAATTTACGAATGTATTGTGATCGATCTTGACATCCTTCACCGGCATGTAACGGTTTATCAGTGAATTAGGAACGCCATTCATAATCGTTAATGGTGATCTGAATCCCTTACCACGAAGATTTTTAAACATGTTGTTTTTGATGACATGGCCGGAATTAACCATTCGGACGCCTCCGGTTTCCTTTTGGAAGTTACCATCAAATATATTCCCGTCTACGACATTATTGTCACCATGACGCAATACCAAAGAACCTTCGCATTCGAAAAAATAATTTCCTGCTATGTAATTGGTGCCAGATTTTATCGAGACAATTTCCGTTTCTCCTGAGCAATGTTCAAAAAAATTGTTGGTCAATTGCGTATTGGAATCATGCATGGAGTAGCGGGAAACGCCTATTCGTATTGTTTCTCCTCCATTGGATCCTAAACGATACCGGTTTTTAAAATGATTTTTCTCGATAAGATGAAAATTCTTTTGGCTTCTTTCATCATTTAACTCGACAATAAGTACTGGACCTGCATTTATTTTTCCGTCAAAAGTACAGCCGGCAATACGATTATGCCGTCCCCAGAGCACAACCCAATTATCATTATCGAAGCGATTCGGCTTGTTGTAATGGTCAATAACAAAATTTTCAATCGTACAATGGTTGGCCAAATCATCACTTATTCGAAATGTAATCACGGAGTTTTTAGCCGCATGCCCTTTCCGGAAGTAGAAGTTTTTGAGGTGGAGATGTTCACCGGCTATGGACAGCGACGATTTATTCTCTATGAATAAAGGGGCGTCATCGTTGGTGGTGATAACGATGGGTTGCTGTGCTGTTCCACGTCCACGTATCTTCAAGCTGACATCTTTCCATATACCAGCATTCGTAATGGTGATCCTGTCGCCAGGATTTGCTTTCTTTACTGCCTGCTCAAGCTCCTGCGGTGTTGCTACGGATATATCGTTACCGAAGATAACTAACGGTAGCAGGAGTAAGATGCTGCCAATTATTTTTTTCATGTTTTTCTCTTATTACTCCCTAATAAATTAACCTTTTGATACAGCCAAATCAAACTTTAAAGCCGACAAATTCGCGTTTTCTGTCACTTCTCTCATGCGTATCAAGACGTTCATACTTCCTCGCTCTGTAGGAATTTTTGCCCAAATTAGATAGGTATCTATCGTATTGAAAACATTGGATGCAGGTGTTTCGGTTGCTGAATATCGTATTGCCGAACTCGACGGTTCTGGGATTCCCTTGAAGAGGTCGTCGGAAAGCTGGGTGATATCTCCGGAATTAAATGCTTCATAAATGGCGCGCTGTCTTTTGTTCGATGGAAGCAGCACCCGAAAACGGGTCGCTGTCCACTCAGCAGGTGCCACTAGTGCTTCGTATGAAACTCCATTGCACCTGTAATTTTTGATGATATTCGTTGCGTTATTGGGCGAATAAATAGATACACCTTTGCTTGTATAGTAGGCGAGCAGTGCTATTTTCTTTTCATTATTGTTCAAAGCACACGGACCGATCAACTGGAACTCCGGCAATATAAGCGCATTATTGTCGAAAGTAGTTTTACTGTTGCCTTGTGTATTCATCGTGATATCTTGGTGAATTTCATAACCTTTGGCATGCACCACCTCTTCTACTATCTCTTTTGTATTAAATACATCGGATATGGAAGTAAGCACGCCTCCGTGGAATGACAATAGAGGCAATGTAATCAGTAAGCTATTCATGAATGTTTTCATACTATTTTTGTTTAATATGTCTATACTTAATTTTTGGGCACCAAAAGATCAAACCGTATCGAAGATTCATTGCCATTTTCTATCACTTCGCGGATACGTAGCAAAACATTGATGGTGCCTTGAGGATTTGGTATGGTTGCCCAAATCAAATAAGCCTCTTGGGTGAATATACTCGCCGATGCTTCCGCTGTAGACGAATACCGCGGAGCAGAGCTGGAAGGAGCTGAGATACCATCAAAGAAATCATCCGATAAATCGGGGATACTGTTGGTATTGTAGGCATCATATACCTCTTGTTGCCTTGAATTTGATGGCAGCAATACGCGGAAACGTGTCGCGATCCAGTTCGACGGAGATGTAATAGGTGTGTACGGTGAGCCGTTGCATCGGTAATTTCCAATAATATTTGTGGTGTTGGTAGGCGCATATAAGGATACACCGCTGCTGGTAGCATACATAAAGAAAGATATAGCTTCCTCTTTATTAACGAAATTACAAGGGCCTGTCAACTCAAAACTAGGTAATAGTAAGGCGCTATTATTAAAGGTTACCGCATTAGTACCTTGTGCGCTCATGGTTACATTGGTGTATATCTCGTAGGGAAGGACAGGAATGGCTATTGAGGCTTCTGATGACAGCCCATAGGCGTCGTACATGATGAGTTTTAGATTTGCTGCATTTGGTCTATATGTATAAGCGTAATCAAAAGTGTGTGTTGTTTCCCCATTTAAATCCATTTCGTGCACTTTTACAAAAGCCCCTTGATAATCATCATACAGTTCAATTTTCGTAATTCCGTTTTCCGATTTCGCGGTGGCGGTAACTTGGATTACGTTTGCATCATCAGGCACCAATGATTCGGGGACGTTCTCCCAAAAAGGAAGCGGGGGCGTAAAGCTTTGGATGTTGATAACAGCTTCGTCGGAGCTATTATCTGTTCGTTTAATCATCAGTTTTAATCCGGAAACATCCTGCATGGGTATATGCTCAAATAAATCAGCTTCCATCACAAATTGGATACTTCGTTTGCTGTCGAGGTCTTGTGTATAGGTGATATCTACTAATGAATCACTCACGCCTTCTCTGATAAGATAGGTATATATAAAGTTGATATCTTTTTGGGAAGTAATTTGTGCTTCAATATTATTCTGGGGCGTAAATGTTTTCGTTGCGGTGTTAAAAGTATAATCTTGTGCTTCGACAACATCTTTTGCTCCCTTATCGTTGAGAATCACGTCCTCACTTTTTTTAGAACAAGCCAGTATGCCGAAAATACATACGGTTATGGCTATGATATGAATTATAGTTTTCATCACGTTTATGGTTTAATATCCAGTATTTTGTTCAAGTTCTAATTCATTGTTTGTGGTAATCTCCCGAAGCGGGATAGGCAAAAGCAATCGCTGCTCCGTCACTTTTGCTTTTAAATCTTCCAGGGAAATTGCTGGAACAATTCGGCTGTAATGCTCGGGATATTCGTTCTCGAAATGTTGTTTCAAAGTTTCTATCGCTTTGCCAAATCGTACAAGATCGAAGAAACGTTGGTTTTCAAATGCCAATTCTAACTTGCGTTCGTTCAGCAAAGCGTCGATAAATCGCGACTCGCTATCGATACTGTTTGTACCTGTGGTCGGGTAGGTGAAGAATTGGGCGGAAAAAGCAGAAGAACCATCGTATTCTACGGCGCCTGCTCTTTCTCGAACGGTGTTGATGAGCTGTACAGACTCTCCATTTGGCCCGTCATACCCAAGTGCTTCGGCTTTCATAAGCAATATATCTGCATATCGTAGAACAGGAAAATCGTTTTCCGCGTCATAACGTGTCATTATAGGCGAAACGTACTTCTTTACATAAGGCTTCGTAGGGCTATAAATGGCGAGATTGGCAGCATATCGGGTATCCTTGTTGGTTGCATGTGAAGTATAATACATGGACATGGCTTCATAGGTCGGGAAATTTAGACCATCACCATCATTGTTTACAACAGCCGATCCTGAGCCAGTGGGAGCGAAAAGATTAGCAAATGGAGAGCCCAAACCAAAACCGCCGGCCTTGTATCGAACGGCGAATAGGATTTCTGCATTCGTTTCATTTCCAATCGAGAAAACATCGCTATAACTCGTTGCTAATTCATGTCCGCTTTTGCTGATTATTTCATTCAATTCTGATAAGGCATCGTTTTTTCTGTCGAGTGTCAGGAATACCTTAGCTAACATTGCTCGAGAAGCCCAGTGGGTGACGCGCCCTAAATCGTCCGACGGAATGTTCTGATATTGTATTGCAGGAAGAACTTCGATGGACCTTTGTAAGTCAGCGATGATTAAATTATAGACATCTTCTTTGGTATCGTAATTTTTTGATTTTGATGTGTTGGGGTTTACGGGTTCTGTTACCATAAAGATATTCCCAAATAACCTGACCATATTAAAATAGTGATAAGCCCGAATGAACAATGCCTCTCCCACAATATGTTGCCATTCCGTTTCCGTCATATTGGCATTTCGTTGGATTTGGTGATCGCCGTCTATATACTGAACACCCATATTGTTTAATAGGTAGTTTACTGCACGGATGTTTCGGTATGTACTTATCCAGTAATCATACACTTGGAGATGATCGGCATTTAGGGTGAACATATCCAATTCGTTTTGTTCTATTCTAGGTGCAGCACTGCTATTTGCCACGCCTTGTAAGGAGAGATCAGAACGTAACTCCGTCATCATCCACTCATTATATAGTGGTGCATGCATCCCATTGTAGCAACCCGTAAGTGCCGTATTAGCTTCTTTGTAGTCACGATAGAATGCACCAACGCCGACATTGGATATAGGGTCTATATCAATTATTCGTTCGCAAGAACTTAGCGCAACGACTAACATGCTGTATAACAATATTCTTTTCATGATTTTGTCAGTTTAAAAATTGAAATCTAGACCAAACGTGTATGTACGCATCAGGGGGAAGGCACCACGTTGATAGCCATTTACTAATGGATTATTATAGTTACCCGAGGTGGTACGGGCTTCTGGATTAATACCCCTGTAGTTGTTACCCATAAAATAAAGTAGGTTTTCTCCGGAGGCGTACAGTCGTAGCGCTTTGACCCCGAGCTTGTTTAGTATTTTTTGTTTGAATGTGTAACCGAATATAACGGATCGTAGGGAAGCATAAGAGGCACTTTCCACAACATAGTCCGTTAACATCCAATTGACGCCGTTGGTAAGATAAGGCGTTTTGCCATCGCCGGGATACATTTCACTTATCCATCTGTTTTCGACTACGTTGCGGTTAAAACGTTTAGACTCATTATAGTTATGATCGCCATTGACTAGCTGGCCACCTTGTACCCCTTGTACCAAAAAACTCAGATCTAAATCTTTGTATTTAAACGTGTTTGTGATGCCCCAAGTGAAATCAGGGAAAGGAGAGCCGATAACCGTACGGTCATTTTGATCGATCATATTGTCATTGTTCACATCCACGATTTTAAGTCCGCCGGCCATGAGATAATTACTGATGTTGGTTGTCAATCCATTAGCCACCGCTTCGTCTATTTGAGATTGTGAAAGCCAAACGCCATCTGTTTTGTAACCGAAGAACTGAATAGAAGGTTGACCTATAGTGGCCGCATAAACCTCATTTCTTTCCCCAAAACTATATTGGAAAGGCTCACCGCCTAAATCAATCAGCGTATTTTTATTGTGACTGATGTTTAAATTAGTTGTCCATTCAAAATGAGGTTTTGTCATATTTTTGGTCGTCAATTCGATCTCTATACCTTTATTTTGAACTTTTCCGGCATTATTAATATATTCATCTGAACCACTAAATGCCATAGTGGCTTGATTGTAAAGTAGCCGATCCGTTTTTGAATTGTAATATTCAACCGTTAGCGCGATACGGTTCTTTAAAAAAGCGACGTCAAGACCGGTGTTGGATTCAAATGTTCTTTCCCAGGTGATATTCGGATTTGCCAACAATGCTCCATTGGGAGAGAGACCTAAATTTATATTGCCTGTACCCGAACCAAAAGCATAGTTTGCGGGATACATTAGATCTTGGAAGGCAAAACTATTAATCCGGTTATTTCCTGTGGCACCGTAGCTTGAACGAACTTTTAATGAGCTCAGCCATGATATGTCCTTCATAAAGTTTTCTTCCGAAAGCATCCATCCTACGGAGATGGACGGAAAACTACCGTATTTGTTTCCTTTAGCAAAATAGGAGCTGCCGTCAATACGATAAGATGCTGCCAACATATATTTATTATCAAAATCGTATGTAATCCGGCCGAGATAGGATATCAATCCAATTTGATCTTTCAGCGTATTTGTTAAACTTTGATCGATCTGTCCTGCTTGATTTAATGTTTTAAAATCTTCGGTTGGGAAATCTCTACCGACCATATTGGCATCATCGATCCAAGTTTGTTGTGTCGTGAAGCCCAATAGGCCTGTGAAGTTGTGTTTTTGAATATTCTTTGTATAGTTTAGGGTGTTTTCCCACAGCAAGTCCTTGTAGTGGCGAGTAAAAAGTGTCGCTTGATTAACTGCACCGTCTTGTCTGGCATCACTCTGTGTAAATACCTGGTGTTGGTCAATGTTATAATATCCACCCACAGAGGTTTTGAAGATTAGATTTTTGATGATTTCATAATTGAGATCCATGCTTCCAAGCAAACGATACCGGATACGGGAATCATCTACGCGATCGGCAATCGAAAGTGGCGTGTTGTTGGCCGTATTCCAAGGATCTAAAGTGCCTGAACTCGTCCATAAAGTGCCATCAGGCATATGACCCGAATACCGTAAACTATTAAAATGTCTTGCTTGCGCATAGTCTCCGGCTTTTATATTTGCCCATTGCGAATTCTGGTTTACATATGCTGCTGAAAATTCAGTGTGATAAGCTGGAACGGAAGAGTACCAGCGGTAATAATCTGTGTAATTTACACCTGGTCTTTGTGTTTTATTGTAAGATGGATTGATGTTAAAGTTTAGTTTCAGTTTTGGGCTAAGTGTCGCATTAATCTTGGCACGTATTGACATGCGGTCATTTTCATTGTAACGCATTGCCCCTTGATCTTTCTGTGCGTTGGCAGTCAAGAAGTACTTTATTTCTTTTTTACCTCCCGAAAGACCAACCTGTAGATTGCTGATGGTAGCCGGTTGTAAAGCAAGTTCCTGCCAGTTTGTTGATTGTCCAATGATTTGATTTTCGATAACGTACTGCGCTCGCTCATTATTATTGATTAAATTTCTTCTATTTTCCGGTACGGAGGGATCGTTTTCGCGCAGCGCGGCTTCATCGTATAGTTTGGTGACATATTCAGACATGGTCATAATGGGATGCAGCTCCAAGGTATTCCGTACACCTGTGTATGCTTTTACGGAGTATTGCGGACGATCTGCCACACCTTCTTTTGTGGTAATTAAAATAACGCCATTCGCGGCCCTCGAACCGTAAATGGCAGCAGATGCAGCATCTTTTAATACTTCTATGGACTCTACATCTTGTGGATTCACAAAGGATAGACCGTCGGGTACAGGGTAGCCATCTACGACGACCAAAGGCGAGGTGTTTGAACTGATAGAATTAAATCCTCGTACACGTACGACGGGTTCCGCGCCGACCTCCGAAGAAACGTTTTGGATCGAAACACCCGCTATTTTCCCGATTAGCGCATTATCTAGGCGAGAGGAGGGCATTTCGTCGAGATTGGTATTGACCAGTTTGCTGACGGAGCCTGTTACGGAGGATTTCTTTTGTATACCATAGCCGATTACGACGACTTCTTCAATTTCTTTTTCTTCAGGATCCAAAGATATTTTTAGATTTTCTGTGTCGTTAATCTGTTTTGCATAACGCTGATACCCTATTGCAGATATGAGTAATATTCCCCCTTTTTCTACTCTTATTTCAAATTTACCCTGTTCATCTGTTTTTGTTGCTTGCTTGCTGTTCTGTACAGAAATGCTTGCTCCCGATATAGGAGATCCTAACGCATCTCTTACTTCTCCAGTGACTTTTACCCTCGTTTGTCCATAAAGGTTTCCAGATGATATGGAAAATAAGAAGGTGAATAACATGATGTAAATCGATGTTTTCATGATCATATGGTTTATAATGTATTTGAATAGCAAATGGACACACATGGGTTAGATGTCCATTTGCTTGTCTATTTATGAGAAACTTAATCCTCCGTTGATATCCACGTTCGTTCCGCTCACAAAGCTCGATTCTTCTGATACCAAATATGCAACTAGATCGGCTACTTCCGATGCTTGCCCTTCGCGTCTGAGCGGAGTAGCATTCGCTGTATTTTGACGTGCTTCCGGTTTTGTAAACGTATCATGAAAAGTTGTAGCAATCATGCCCGGAGCGACGCCATTTACGCGAATGCCTTTGGGGCCTAATTCTTTTGCTAAGGAACGGGTATAGGTCATCAATGCTCCCTTTGAAGTAGCATACGCACTTGCTCCTGGACCACCGCCATCTCGTCCGGCAAGCGAGGTAAAGTTGACTATTGCACCTCCTTGAGGCATATAGGGTAGCGCGTTTTTTACAGCAAGGAAAACACTCTTTAAGTTTAGGTTGAGTACATAGTCCCAAAATTCCTCATCCATTTCTTCGGTTGTTTTCCTAGCGACCAGTCCGCCAGCTACATTCACCAAAATGTTGATTTCATTGCCATATTTGTCAGCAGCAGTCTGCACGATCTTTTCGATATCTTCGGGTTTCGTCACATCAGCGTAGACTAACGTTGCTTCTCCACCAAACGCTTGAATTAGTTCCAGGGTTTCTTTTGCTTTTTCTTCATTACCGAAATAGTTTATAACGACTTTTGCGCCTTCTTTTGCTAATTTGATAGATACTTCTCTACCGATGTCTCTTCCTCCTCCTGTCACAATGGCGACTTTGTTTTTTAATTTCATATCTGTTTTTTATTTTTTTGAGTAAATATATTTTATGCTAATCCATGATAGGGGTACCAGAGCGGCAGCTAATGCGAAAAACGATATATAGCTTGTCTGTGTGATAATGGGCACAGCCCAGGTTGTAATAAGCGTTCCTAATACAGCCGCAGTTCCTCCCATTCCCGATACGGTACCTACATTTTTTCCATTGAAATAATCACTAGGTAATGTTTGGATGTTGTTGATTAAAAACTGAAAGCCAAACAAGGTCATCCCGATGAGGCACATGGCGAGGATGGGGGACTCCCGTAGATTATCCAAACGTAGTAATATGATGATTAATGAAATTATCATAATGACTGCGCCGATGGTTACCGCTTCTTTTCTTGCTTCTACAGCCGGTAAATTTTGCCGGATGCGGTAAGAAGAATAATAACCTCCGCTCAGGGAACCCAAAGCCGCAAATAAATAGGGAACCCATGCAAAAGCTCCGATTTGCTTGATGTCAAAATGGAATTGTTCCTTTAAAAATGTGGGAAGCCATGTGACGAACAGCCACCATACGGGATCAATAAAAAAACGTGAGAGTATAATTCCCCAGGTGTTTTTGATTTTCAATAATGCTTTCCAATGTAGTTTCTCTACTGTTGGTGATACTACATTATCTTGAACCTGCACAATGTGCTGTTTCTCTTCTTCTGTAATAAACGGATGCTTTTCGGGTACGTTTCGATTGAAGTAAAGCCAAGGTATGAGCCAAATTATACCTAAAAAACCAATAAGGACAAATGTTGCTTTCCAACCAAAAGCAAGGTATAATAAAACGATAATTGGGGCTGAAATCACGGATCCTAAGCTTGCGCCTGCGCCAAAAATCCCTTGGGCGATTGCCCGTTCTTTAGGAGGAAACCATTCCGCATTGCTTTTTGTTGCACCCGGCCAATTACCGGCCTCAAAAAATCCCAGAAAAAGTCGGAAAATGCTAAAACTCATGATAGATCTGGCGAACGCATGTAATGCTATGGATAAGCTCCATCCCAGTATGGAAATGGTCATTCCCAAACGTGTACCGATCGCGTCCATCATTTTGCCAGTAGCCGTTTGACCGATGGCGTAGGAGATCATAAAGAATGTCGTAATAGCCGCTAGCGCATTTTTCGAATCAGCGGCATCAATTCCAAAATCTTCGTGTATATAGGGCCAAAGGATATTAATAGCACTCCTATCGATGTAGTTGATAACCGTCGCAATCGCGATTAACGTGATGATATACCATCTTAAACCTTTTATTTTCATTTGAATATTTTGTTTATTTATTCGTTATGGTAATGTTGGTTAAGCCTTTTTGGGCACCTTCCTGTTCGTTTGTATCGTCAATAATATTACCCACTGCTTCGCCCTTACTGCTTTTGAGCCGTACGTTGATGGCATAACCTGCTGCATTAACTTGAAAGCTGTTGTTGCTGAATATGTTATAGCTGCCCCAACCCTCATAAGCGCAATTAACCTGTATGCCGTCCAGAAAGTTTGTGTTAGAACCGTCGTGATACCCTTGGTTGTTCTCTATCTGGTAGCTGTTTCCTTTAACATCTAACCAGCTATCTGCACTGTTTTCACCAGAAATTCCATCGGCGTAAAACGCATTATGCGCAATCAAACCATAGGACGTGCCTTCTTTTATATCGATACATTCCGCTGTGATACCCGGTCCGATTTTATTGTGTATAACCGTGTTGTGATCACATTTGTCCGGTTCTCCATCCGTGTATCTTGCCCAATTGCTATTCGCCGTTCCGATATAGATGCCTTCGCCGTAGCCTGGTCTTTTTAGGCCAGTAGCCGAGACATCGCAATGTTGTACCACATTATGGCTACTGAACTTCCGTAGATGTATAGCTTCCTCGCCGATTTTTTTGACAGTAAGGTAGGCTAGGGTATTGAAAGAAGCATTATCAGCCATGAAACCTTTTAACCCATTTTGTAACGTCATCTTTCTAATTTTACAATGGTTACCTTGTAAATGAAATACATATCCGGTATGGGTATCACCTGCATCTAAAATAGTCGCTGTCCCGGCACCCTCTACCACGATAGGCTGTGTTTCGGTTCCACTTTTTGAAAGTATAAATTTACCCTCGTATCTGCCTGGAGCAATTACAATAGAATCTCCCGGCTGTGCCTCCGCCAATGCCTTTTTCAGCTGAGCAGTACTTTCTACTTTAATGAGTGTATAAACGTGGGGATTTTGAGGTTGACTTTCGTCTGTCGGCAGTGGAACCAGCGATGTTGCCCCACAGGAAACACCTGTTAAGAAAATCAAAAAGATGAGCTGTTTCATACGGATAGATTTAAATAATGTTGAGTTTCTTTATAAATAGTATAATTCGTTTGCTGATCTCCCGATTCTCCTCTTGCGGAAATTTACCATGGAGGCCGTCTTTAACGATATATAGCTCATGGTATACTCTTGCTTTGTCCAATTTCTTTTGTAGATCGTAAGACATTTCGATCGGGACAATGGGATCTGCGTCTCCATGAACAATAAAGGTAGGAGGGGAGTTTTCGCTGACATAACTGACGGGAGCGACGGACGCGATAAATTTATTGTTATGGTGATTTTCGCCCAACCATTGCTGCGCAGATTTACTTTTCCATGCTTTCACTTCGGTGATACCATACTTGTCTATAATAGCTGCCACGCGCATGTCCTCAACAGGAAGACAGTTTTTGTCAAATCTCTTGTCATTGCCCAATAAGCCGCCCATTAGTGCTAGATGTCCACCAGCTGAGCCGCCCATAATGATAACCTTGTTAGGGTCGATGTTCAGTTCTTTGGCGTGGTACTTTACATAGGCGATGACGGCGCGGACATCCTCAATGGCTGCGGGCGCTGATGCAGTTTGGGATAAACGATAACCCATATTGGCGACGGCAATATCGTTTTTGAACCAAGACCCAAACCCACGTTGTGTTTCTTTAGAGCCTTTGTTCCAACCGCCACCGTGGATATTGATAACGATAGGTGTGGGCGTTGGATTTGTCGTATTAAAATAGATGTCGACTAATCCAACCCAATCATTGACTTTAGCATATTCTACATTAAGTTTCTTGGAAAAACTTGCAGGATGAGTGACCGTATCCATCTGGGCGTTACTATATGACCAAGAAATTATGAATAATAGTATAAAAGCAATCTTTTTCATCTTGTTATTTCTTGGGTAAAAAGTCCTCCCGTAATGGCGAGAATACGTCGATTAGCATTCCTGGTTCGATACAAACACATCCGTGTGTGGCATGTGGTGGTACGTAATAACCATCTCCCTTGCTTATGATTTTTTCTTCATCGTCTATGGTCATTTTGAAGAGACCACTTTCTACATAAGTAACTTGTGCGTGAAAGTGACTGTGCAGTTCGCCTATGGCTCCCGCCTCAAATTGTGCTTTTACAAGCATAATGGTGTCATCGTAACCGTACACCTGACGTTTTATTCCATTTCCAAGGTCTTCCCACTGGATGTTGTCGTTGAATTGAAAGTTTTCGCTCTGTATCATAATTGTTCTATTTTTATGTTGGAAATTATATTATCTGTTAAATCGGTTTCCAATTGAAATACGCGCGCACCAACTTCAAAACTTATATTGAAGTTGTTTTTTTCTGCCGGCGTGATTTTGAAGTTTTTTACAGCAGGATTTGCATCACTGATCGTTTCGTCTGTTGGGTTAATATCGCCGTATGTTTCTATTAATTGTGCAAATACAGCCTCATGTAAATTTTCTTGTCTTAATACGATCCCCCGTGTCGGTATGAGATTGAGCTGTGGATCATCGGCACCTAGATGCACGTGATTTAGTATGTTATGTGGACTTTGGCTGGCAAAATGGACTTTATAAAATTTATAATTGCTCAGTAATGTAATATAATCACCGTGGGATTGAAGAGCATACGAGCTATTAAGCCATAAATGTTGGTAACCGTTTTTCTCACCAAAAGCGTGTAACGAAACCTTTGCTTCTACATCTTTTTTACGTTGATCGACAACTTGTCCGATATAATAATAAGGGAGATCAACCGTTTTTAGTGCATTGTCACTGTGTATATAGCTGACATCGACAATAAGTGGTTTCTTTAATTCATTTATTTGGATCGTTATAAGAGCGCGTGAAATTTTCGTCTGTGGGTAAGAATGGCTTTCAGAAGCAATAACGTATTTCAATGTATCGTGATCGTATAACGTTATATGCGTAGGGGCAAAGTGTTCCGCTCGATCTACATTTCCGTCAAACTGCGAAGCCTCATTGATAACAATCGTATTATGCGCGATGCTTTGTTTTGCCCACGTATTGTTTTCTTTTAAATAATGACCACCAGATTTGCTTTCGATATTTAAGAAGCGCGCTGCGCCATAATCAGGAAATACTTCGAAGCCATTGTCATAGAGAAGGAAGTTCAGGCGATCAAAATGCCCATGCCCCATTCCGTGTGTCGTGTTTTTAAGAACCAGTGTCTGTTGTGTATCTTCGTCTCCATGACGGAGAATACCTATCCCCCCCTCTTTTCCATCCTTACCGTCTCTTATAAGCGTAGTTTTGTAATCGAAGTTCTTTGATTTACCCAAAAATATATCCCGTGCTACCTTTAATCCTGCATCGGAGATAATTACTTTGTTTTGCCTTTTAGCCATTCCTAACAGCGTAGGATTCGTGTCAATATCGCTATAAGCAATGTTGTTGGCCAATATTAACTCGTTACTCTTTATAGACTTATCCTTGATAGCATCATTTAATGGAAAAAGAAGACCATTGGTATAGCTGGTCTGAAATACGGTTTCTATGGCTTTAGCAAGAAGACGATTCCGATATTCGAATATGTGGAGTTCGGGTTTATAGTTATGCAATGCTTTAGCAAATAAAACGAAGGGCGACAGCGCATACCGTTGATAATAGGGGCCTTCCGCATAGTATCCGTCAGGTGAGAATAATTCGTCAAGCTGTTTCAGAAAACCTGTCTGTTTGTCCAGTGCACTGCCGTATAGGGACTTGTTAACCCATTCCGGCTTATTTAATATTAGACCTGTGATGCCCACGGCGGCAATGCTCCACGTACCATGATTATGGATTTTATCGAATACCGCTTTGTGCGAAATCATCAGGTATTCTGCCATAGGAATAAAAAGATCTTTTTCAATAATCTCCCGTTCTTGTGAGGAGAGTTCTGAAACAATTAGATCGTACGCTTGAATGGCATTTACGAGCCATACACAGTCATTTAGATTCTGCCAAAAGATACGTCCACTGGGATGATTCTCTTTTCTTTTAGGGTGTTCCGGCCAGTCCTGATACTTTTCGGCGTAGGCTGTCAATATATTTTTGCTCAGATTAAGGTATTTGACGTCCTGCGTCACCTGAAAACAAATTGCGCTATTTAGGAGTAGTTGGTAATTTTTTTTGTGTAATTCGTGTGTATAACCGCCACCTGCATCTTGGGGTGTTGGAACGAGTAACTCGTTAATTAATTCATCATCTACAGATTGCTGGATATCCAAAAAGCTATTTTTTAGCAACGGGAATTCTTTCACACCTTCTCTTAATGCAGGGAGATTCGCTTTTGTCACCAACAAGCTAGGGTGCTCCTGTGCAGAAATAATCAGCGGAAAAAATAGAGCAAAAAATATCCTGACCACATGTTTTATGTAGTTTTTCATGGTTTATTTGGATTATGAAATTAAATTACTATCTGTTTTTTATCTCTCGTTGGCTTAGCTCCCAGATATCGTTCAAGTGCTTCCGCATTGCTTCTTTTGCAAGGTTTGGATTCTGTTGTTCGATAGCTTCATATATAGCGCGATGTTCGTCGATCGCTTTATATACTTGATTTTCTCCACACACTTTCTTCTCGGTAATGTTTTTCACTAAATCTGGTATGAGATGAAGAATCATGGACGATATAACATTGTTTTGTGTCGCTTGTGCAATTTTGGTATGAAAAAGCATGTCTTCTTCGACGCTCGATTGATTGTTTTTCGTTTTTATCTCGAAACTTAGCATCGTTTCCTTTAAGACTTTTAGATCTTCTTCGGTGCGTCGAATAGCTGCCAATTGTACCGCGGTAATTTCTAGATGAAAACGTGCTTC
Source organism: Sphingobacterium arenae (assembly GCF_014692505.1). Classification (GTDB taxonomy): domain Bacteria; phylum Bacteroidota; class Bacteroidia; order Sphingobacteriales; family Sphingobacteriaceae; genus Sphingobacterium; species Sphingobacterium arenae. The sequence continues at coordinate 274,506 of NZ_JACNYK010000005.1, forward strand.
AATTAAGGCATAGAAATCATCTTGATTAAAGTTAATGAGATCACCTATCATACTATCAATGATGTTAATACCCAGACCCGCTACATACGTTCCACTTTGTGGGTTTGTTTTTAGTAGTCCGTAGAATTGTAATTTTAGGATGGCTTCTCTCACATAGCTTCTGCTCGTTTGAAATCTCTCACTCAATATGCGTTCAGAAGGTAGCTTATCGCCAGGTTTCAATTGTCCTGAAACAATGAGATTCCTCATTTGGTGAATGATAATGTCCACCGGGGATTGCCTTTGTATGGCAGAAAGACTTTCAATAATACTGTTGTTCATATAACATCTGACTAAATTGGTAAACCAGTTATTGGTTGACCAATTTAGAGATAAATATGATATAAACAAAAAAAAAGTAAATATTTATTTTGCAAGTAGGCATATACGAAATCGTTATCGTGAATAAAACTATGGTAAATACTTGAGAATGACTAAAAAATGGCTATCATTGAATGTTATAAACTTACGACTATAATAACATGAATATTTTAGAGAGATTCTCATTAAAAGGAAAAGTTATCGTGGTAACCGGCGGTACAGGTATTTTGGGAAAAGCGTTTGTCAAAGCATTAGCGGAAGCAGGTGCTAAAATCTGTATTATCGGACGAAGCCAAGAAAAAGCAGACGAGCGGGTAAAAATGGTGGAAACATTGGGCGGTGAGGCGTTAGCCGTTGTTGCGGATGTCATGGATGAAAATTCTGTTAGAATTGCTAAAGAGCAGATTTTAAATAAATGGAATACGATAGACGGCTTGGTGAATGCAGCGGGCGGAAATATTCCTGGCGCTACTATCGGACCGGACGATAATTTGTTTGATAACAAAATAGGAGATACGATTAAGGCCATCGAATTGAATCTATATGGTACGATTATACCAACACTTGTCTTTGGGGAGGTTATTGCCAAGCAGGGAAAAGGTTCTATTATCAATATATCATCCTTAGCAGCAAGTTTACCTATTACACGTGTTTTAGGATATACCGTGGCGAAGCACGGTGTAGATGGCTTTACGAAATGGATGGCAACAGAATTGGCCTTGCGATATGGCGATAAGGTACGTGTAAACGCAATAGCACCGGGTGTATTTCTTACGGAACAAAATCGTGCTTTGTTAACCAATCCTGACGGCAGTTATACGGATCGAGCAGGTAAATTTGTGCAAGGAACACCTTTTTCTCGGTTGGGAGATCCGTCTGAGTTGGAGGGGACACTGGTGTATCTATTAAGCGATGCCTCTGCTTTTGTGTCCGGGGAAACCATCTTTGTTGATGGAGGTTTTAATAGTTGGTGTGGCGTTTAGTTTTTTATATAATATGGATAAGCGATTTTTAGAACAGACGTGGCGTTGGTACGGACCCAATGACCCGGTATCCTTGCAGGATGTAAAGCAGGCTGGAGCGACAGGTATCGTATCGGCATTACACCATATACCACATGGTGACGTATGGCCGAAGGAGGATATTTTGGAGCGGAAGAGAATAATAGAAGAAGCCGGATTGGTGTGGTCGGTTGTGGAAAGTGTAACCGTTCACGAAGCCATAAAGACACGTTCAGAGCAGGTTGATTTTTATTTAGAGAATTATCGTCAAACACTGACGAACTTGGCAGCGTGCGGAATAAAAACAGTTTGTTATAATTTTATGCCGGTACTCGACTGGACTCGTACGCAATTAGATAAGGTGATGCGAGATGGGTCTAAAGCACTTTATTTTGATTGGATTGATCTGGCCATCTTTGATATCTTTATTTTGGAACGCCCTGATGCGAGAACATCGTATGCTAAAGAAATTGTGGAACAAGCGGAGAGCCGTTATGCCACTTTTGATGAAGAGGATAAGAAATTTTTACTATCCAATGTGTTAATGGGAATTCCCGGTGAGAAGGACCCTTCATTGGAAGATCTGCAACGGAGTATTGATGTTTATGGGGAGATTGGATTTGACGGTTTACGGGATAATCTGACTTATTTTCTTTCTTCGATTGCGGATGTCTGCGAAAGAAATGGTATAAAAATGACGATCCATCCGGATGATCCTCCATATCCTATTTTAGGACTTCCGAGAATTGCCGGAAATGTGGCTGATTTTGAGTATATCATCAACACGGTCGATAAACCGTTTAATGGGGTTTGTTTTTGCACGGGGTCACTCGGTGCTGGGCCTGATAACGATTTGGTTCAAATATTTAAGAAAGTACAGCATCGCGTGAATTTTGTGCATTTACGTAACGTAAAGAAAGACGCCTTAGGAAGTTTCTATGAAGCAGACCATCTGGATGGTGATGTGGACATGTATGCCGTTATGAAAGAGCTGGCCGCTGAAAACCAAAAACGGGAGATTCCCATTCCGTTTAGACCAGATCACGGACATCAAATGTTGGACGATTTGAATAAAGTTACGAATCCTGGATATTCTGCAATAGGTCGGCTGCGAGGACTGGCTGAGTTGCGAGGGTTGGAGTTAGGTATTCTAGGGAGTTGATAGTTACTATCCTAATGTAGAGCGTCGAAGCTGGATAGAGGTGGGGAGTTTAATATCCTCCCACTCGATTTGGCTTCGATTCTTTTTTTGCATAATCTCCACCAACTTATTAACGGAGATTTCCCCTATTTCGGTCGTAGGTTGCCTAACGGTGCTTAAGGATGGATTTAGCGAAAGAACCAGATCGGTGTTTGCAAAGCCGATGACTGCAAGGGTTTCTGGTACTTTTATCTCCAATTTAGCTAAAATGCCCAATAGATGTGTGGTGATTGTATCGGCAACGCCAACAATGGCATTTGGAGGCTTAGGCAATTGCAAGAGACTTTTAACATGTTTTTCCATGTCATCTTGTAAATCTGCTAGACTTTTCACATTGCAATGTACGATATATTCCGGCGTGACAGGTATTTGAAAATCGTGATGAGCTTCCATGTATCCTGACAGTCGTTTGGTTGTGATGCCCTGGTGCGCTCCACAAAATATAGCAATTTTCCGCCGGTCGATATCAATGAGATGTTTGCATGCATTATACATCCCTTCCGCATTAAGCACACCTACTTTATGAGTTTCTACCGGATAATGTGTTCGGTCAAAGATAACAATAGGTGTTGTTTTAAGGATTTGCCTGGCCAGATCTGTATTTGATTCTTCATGAATAGGGCAGAAAAGAATACCGTCTACTGATTTGTCTAGCATGGACTGAAGAGCTAGTTTCTCTAAATCTTCATTTTCCATGGTGTTCATGATGATCGTTCTGTAATGATGCGCCGTAGCGGCTTTCTGCATGCCTGCAATAATTTGCGCTTCGAAGGATCCGGTCATTTTGGGGAGAACAACCCCAATCGTATTTGTTTTTCCTGTCTTCAGAAATTTCGCGTGAACGTTGGGTTGGTAGTTATGCTTTTTTGCAAACTCCTGTACGGTTTTTTTTGTTACCTCACTAATTTCATAACTATCATTCAACGCTTTTGATACCGTGGAAACAGACATATTTAGTGCCTGGGCTAAACTTTTAAGTGTTATCTTCGCCATCGTTATCTTATCTAAGGTCGACTATCTCATAACGGGGATAATCTGCTGCTTTGAATGTAAATGTTGCAGTCGGAATTTGATGATTGACATATAAGGTATTCATGGTGTAGGTATATTTTGTTCCCGACTTGTCGACTACCACAACATCATGAATATGCCTGTTTTTATTTATCCGTAGGGTGATTTTTGCATAGTTTGTTTTCGTATCTATAGGCTTTAACTCGATGACATGCAAAATGTCATTGCCTAATGGTTCGTCCTTAGAACGGATATAGGTGAACCCCCTTTTGTAGAATGTAAAGAGATTGTTTGGGCCGATGCTTTCCGAATTTTTTTCTGCGTCGCTTACTTGTACCTCTTCGTCTTCTTTGAGGATAGACCAAGTGCTTTTGCCGTCATTTATGATATCTTGCTCGCTCAACACTATGCGGAACTGACTTTTTGGTTTGTTCAGGAACAGCGTGCCCTTATCCGCATGGTTCCCTCCTTGTGCTTGCTGTACGGAAAAACTAAAGTCCGACTGTATGGTCTGATACGCATCATATTTTGCAGATACTTCTTCCAATAACTTTTTTGCTTTGGTATCCGTTTGTGTGAATGCTATTAGTGACGTACAAATGAAAGCCGTCAGAACTATTATTTTCTTCTCCATCTTATTCGTTGTTTCTTAACGTTTCCAAATACTGTTCTAGCGAATATTCGTCGGGATAAAGTACTTCGCGTGCCTTACTTCCCTCGAAAGGACCTACAATACCGGCAGCCTCCAATTGATCGATGATTCGTCCGGCTCTGTTGTAGCCTAGCTTTAATTTACGTTGAATCAATGACGTTGAACCTTGTTGATGCATGACAATCAGTCGCGCAGCCTCTTCGAAAAGTTGATCGCGATCACTCGAATCAAATTCCAGGCCGCCGCTTCCATCTCCATTTTCATCAACGTATTCGGGCAGCATAAAAGCAGATGGATAACCACGTTGACTTCCGATAAACTCCGATATTTGCTCTACTTCCGGCGTGTCTACAAAAGCACATTGGATACGTGTTAAATCACTTCCTGTTGCCAAGAGCATGTCCCCACGACCGATCAGTTGGTCAGCACCCCCCGCATCCAGAATGGTGCGGGAGTCGACTTTCGACAATACCCGGAAGGCTAAGCGTGCAGGAAAGTTCGCTTTGATCGTACCTGTAATTATATTTACAGACGGTCTTTGGGTGGCAATAACCAAATGTATTCCCACGGCCCTTGCCAATTGGGCGAGACGCGCAATCGGCGTTTCCACCTCTTTTCCTGCGGTCATCATTAAATCCGCAAACTCATCCACTACCAGAACGATATAAGGTAAGAATCGATGTCCCTCTTCAGGGTTTAATCGGCGATTCACAAATTTTACGTTATACTCTTTTAAATTACGTACGGCTGCATTCTTTAACAGGTCGTAACGTTGATCCATTTCAATACAGAGCGAGTTTAGCGTGTTGATTACTTTTTTTGTGTCGGTAATAATGGCTTCATCTTCATTCGGCAATTTTGCCAAAAAATGACGTTCTATCGTTTTGAAAAGCGAAAGTTCCACCTTTTTGGGGTCAACCATAACGAATTTGAGTTCGGCAGGATGCTTCTTGTATAGTAAAGATGTTAGAATCGCATTGATACCGACTGATTTACCCTGACCTGTGGCACCGGCTACCAGCAAATGAGGCATTTTAGCCAAATCCGCTATATAAACCTCATTTGATATCGTTTTACCCAATGCAATAGGTAAATCCATATCCGTTTTTTGGAACTTCTCTGTTGCTAGAACAGAACGCATGGATACCATTTCTGGCGAACTATTAGGTACCTCAATACCAATAGTTCCTTTGCCAGGCATCGGTGCGATGATGCGTATGCCTAATGCTGCAAGGCTCAATGCAATGTCATCTTCCAGATTTTTGATTTTGGAGATGCGTACACCTGGTTTGGGTATGATTTCATATAATGTTACCGTTGGGCCGATTGTAGCTTTAATGTGTTCAATTTCAATACTGTAGTTGCGCAACGTTTCCACGATACGGTTTTTGTTGGCTTCCAATTCCTGCTGGTTGATAGTGATCTTGCCGCTTCCGTATTCTTTTAGCAAATCGAGCGTTGGATACTGATAGCCCGACAAGTCCAACTTGGGATCATATTCACCGAACTCGGCAACAAGGTCGTTGGCTGTAATCGCTTTTTCTTCCACCACTTTCTCCACACTAAGTACAGGACCGTTAGTAACCGGCTCTTGTTTGCTATCTACCGGTCTATCAATAATCTCCGGTGTATCTACCGTAAATGTAATTTCATGTTCATTATTCCGCTGTGGTTCATCCGGTATATTCTGTACTAAAGGAGCCTGCGATTGCGATTCAAAGCTCTCATTTAACAAGGATTCGTCTTCTATAGCAGTTTCTATGGGACGATGAGCCGTGTTACGTGCAACATTCGAAATAGTGTTTGATTTGTTGGCGAAAGTATCAAAATTATCTTCTTCGTCTGCCACCTCTTCATCTTCATCGGTTTTTTTAGACGCCCAAGTCCATTTCAAATCTAAGTTATAAATAAGGATGAGGATCGCTAAGTACGCAAAAGCGAGGAGGGCAGCAATTCCTGTACTACCTATCTGAATTTTTAGCAACTGATTTGTCCAATAACCAAACTTCCCTTCCAATATATGAGGTGAATCGGTGAGAAAATCCTGTAAAAAACCAAGTGTTACGGATAAATAAATGATCGCCGTTGCGGAATAAATGATGGTTTTCCATACGGGTAAAAGAGATTTCCGATAAAGAAATTTATACCCTACAATAAAAAGGATAAAGGTGAAAAGGAAGGAAGCTATACCAAACCATTTGTAAATAAACTGATTGGCAAGCAATGCCCCCAGTTTTCCCAGCTTATTTTCAACAATGGGAAGTTCGATGGCGTCATCAGCCATTTCATCCGTACTTCGAAATAGCGTGGACCACCCACCATTTGTTTCCGTTATATAACTTTGGTCTTGTTTCCATGTAAAAAGATAGGAAACAAACGAAACAGCCATGATGAATGAAGCGAATAGCAAGAAGATGCCCAATATTTTCAGAGCCTTGCGCTGTCCGTCCGAAAAATTAATGCTTTCAAACGAATTAAACCGTTTTTTCTTGCTATATGATACTTTCCCTGTGGTACGTGCAGCACGTTTAGTGCCTGCACTACCGGAATTTTTAAATGTATTTCCTTTGTTTGACATGAAAATCAGCTACCTTTCCTAGCTACAAACTTAGGAAAAATAAAGGAAATGCTATCGTCCTCTTACTTTACAAAAACTAAAAAATAGTTTTTCTTGCCGCGTTGCGCAACAATGTATTTATCATTAATCAAGTGTGTGGTATCAATCGTTAACTCCATGTTATTGATTTTCTCTTTGTTGATCGCTACGCCACCTCCCTGCAACATTTTTCGTGCCTCGCCTTTTGACGGAAAAACGGATGTGTTTACGGCTAGAAAATCCAGTATATTGATGCCCGGTGTAAGTTGACCTCTATCGATTTCAAACTGCGGGACCCCATCGAAAACCTCAAGCACGCTATCGTGCGTTAATTCGGTCAAAAACTCAAGAGAACCGTTGCCGAATAGAAATTCTGACGTTTTTAGAGCCGTTTCATAATCCCTTTCTGAGTGTGTGCGTATGGTGATATCTCTTGCCAATGCTTTTTGTACCGCTCGGGTATGAGGAGCAGCATCGTGTTCTGTAATGATGGCGTCGATCTCTTCTTTTGTCTTTAGTGTGAAAATTTTAATCCAATTTTTCGCGTCATCATCGGTGGTATTCAGCCAAAATTGATAAAATTTGTAAGGAGAAGTTTTCTTTGGATCTAACCAAACTGCTCCTGACTCGGTTTTGCCAAACTTCTGCCCATCTGCTTTTTTGATCAATTGTGTCGTGATCGCATAAGCTGTTCCTTGGTCTTGACGACGAATCATCTCACTACCTGTTACAATATTTCCCCATTGGTCTGATCCCCCCATTTGAACCTTACAATCGTGATGTTTCCACAAATAATAAAAATCGTAACCTTGTATCAGTTGATAGGTAAATTCCGTAAAGGAAAGACCACTGTCGCCTTCCAGACGTTTTTTGACGGAGTCCTTTGCCATCATATAGTTAACGGTAATCAGCTTACCAACGTCGCGAATAAAATCCAGGAATTTAAAATCTTTGAACCAGTCGTAGTTATTGACCATCTTGGCATCGGTCTCACCGTCTCCGAAATGCAAAAATTTGGCAAGCTGTGATTTTAAGCTAGCAACATTGTGTTGTAACGTGGCTTCATCTAACAGATTTCGTTCGGCAGACTTAAACGAGGGGTCGCCAATCATCCCCGTAGCTCCGCCCACTAATGCAACTGGTTTATGTCCCGCGTTTTGAAAATGGATGAGGGTCATGATTTGTGTTAAATGGCCCACATGCAGTGAATCTCCTGTTGGGTCGAAACCAATATAGCCGGAAACGTTTTCTTTATTCAGTAATTCTTCTGTTCCGGGCATGATATCTTGTAACATCCCTCTCCAACGCAGTTCTTCTACAAAGCTCATCTTTTTGTGGTTAAATTTTTTTCAATAAGATTGCAAAGATACGAGATTAAGCCGTATCTTACGATAAATAAAGAAGTTTGGGCTCGTGAATTTTTTGTCGCATTATTATTTTGAACGCTATAGCCCGCATTCCGAACGAATACTAGGTGCACTGCTCCCAGATTTACTTAAGAATGTGGATAAGGGTTACAATTTTCACCCTCAGCGATTTGAAGAGGTGCTTTTTGCCCACCCAAAAACGATGTGGATATCAGAAGGGTGGTACAGACATGTCGAGGTTGATAAGCTTTTTCATTCCTCTAGTTTTTTCTTGGACCATACGCATGCGTTGCGACGTAAATTGGATCCGGTCGTGGAGCATCTCCCCATACGGGCGTCTTTTTTAGCCCATATCTCGATTGAACTTTTGTTAGATCATCTGCTAATAGAACATGTGCTCATCAATCCTGTCAGGTTGTACGAACATTTGGAACAAGTCCAGACAGCAACGATTGAAAAATATCTACGGGCTATTGGAGACGTGGATGTAGCGCGTTTTCTGACCTTTTATGACCGCTTTGTGACTTCTCGCTATGTTTTGGATTATGCAGACCTGGGCAATCTTTCTTATGCACTTTTCAATATATGTAAGCGTGTTTGGACATTTGAGAATAATGCCGAAGATTATGAAAGGTTAACAGCTTCCCTGCGATTATACAAAGAACATTCTCTTGTGAATTACATGGATATATTTCAGCAGATACAAGATAAAATCGTCTAGTTTGGGTTACTTTTGCATATATGATAAATAAACTTTTCCGAAAGAAGAGTGTCGACCAGATCGTTGCAGATGCTCAACAGGGGACGGGACTTGCTAAAGTTTTAGGTGTTCGTGATCTCGTGTCATTGGGAATTGCGGCAATAGTGGGTGCTGGAATATTTAGTACCATTGGTCTAGCGAGTTATGAGGGAGGTCCCGCTATCTCTTTACTTTTTATTTTTGTAGCCTTCGCTTGCGTATTCACCGCGCTGGCCTATGCACAATTTGCCAGTACTGTTCCGGTGTCTGGCAGCGCTTATACATATGCTTACGTCACCTTTGGAGAACTCTTTGCTTGGATTATTGGTTGGGCTCTCGTTTTAGAATATGCCGTTTCTAATACGGTCGTCGCGATTTCTTGGTCTCAATATTTTGTGTCCATGTTAGAAGGTTTTGGAGTGTATATTCCAAAGTGGTTGACGATGGCTCCTGGATATGCCACGGATGCGTATGAAAAGTTTCTTTCGCAAGGGATGAATGCGCTCAGTGCGTCGGATAAGGTGGGGCTCCACGCCTATATGTCTGCGCCACGGGTGGGGAGTATTCCGATTATTTTTGATTTACCTGCGGGTTTAATAACGGTGCTTGTTACCTGGTTGGTATATATTGGCATTAGAGAATCGCAGCGGGCAAGTAATATTATGGTTGCTGTTAAAGTTGGGATTATCTTATTGGTTATTGCCGGAGGGGTTTTCTTTGTTAAACCTGAGAATTGGACACCCTTTATGCCTAATGGTATTCCGGGTGTGATGGGGTCTGTCGCAGCGGTATTCTTTGCTTTTATTGGCTTTGATTCTATATCCACGACGGCAGAGGAATGTAAAAATCCACAACGTGATTTGCCTCGTGCGATGATAATATGTTTGGTGATATGCACCCTGTTATATGTCGCCATTGCCTTGGTTTTGACAGGTATGGTAAACTATACAGAGCTGAATGTGAAAGATCCCTTGGCGTTTGTTTTTAAGTACGTAGGCTTCGATCATATGGCGGGTATTGTGTCGGTTACCTCTGTTGTAGCTATAACAAGTGCTTTGGTCGTGTATCAATTGGCACAACCGCGAATCTGGATGACAATGAGCCGCGACGGTTTGCTATGGAAAAAATTTGCTCGAGTACACCCAAAATACAAGACACCGTCTTTTGCAACTATTGTAACTGGCGTTGTAGTGGCAGTTCCATCGTTGTTTTTTAAAATGGACTTTTTTGTCGATTTGACGAGTGTCGGAACATTTTTCGCTTTCATCTTGGTATGTGCTGGTGTACTGTACATGGATTATACCGGGTTATCGGCGAAATCTAAATTCAGAGTGCCTTATATAAATGGTAAATACTTAATCGGGCTGGGATTTGTTGTCGCTTGGATTTTCCTATATCGTTATGGGCAGGATGCGATACAGGAATGGAGAGAGATGCCTTGGCTGGAGATAGCAGAGCACAAATCCCTCATCTTGATTTTTTGGTTGGTTTGGGTAATACTCGCTGTGATGGGATATAAATATAAATTTTCCTTGTTGCCTGTTACAGGGATTTTAATTAATCTTTACCTAATGAGTCAGCTCGGAGCAAGCAATTGGATTATATTTTTGGTATGGTTGGCCGTGGGGCTGGTACTCTATTTTATATACGGGTATAAACACTCGAGATTGAACGTTAGGGAAAATAAAAAGTAAATATACAACACGTGCTTCCTTAATTTGGGGACTCTCCGCGCCAATTTTTCCGCAGCGGTGTACTTTTTGTTGACCGTTTTAGTCACCTTTGCCTAAAATTGGATAAAAACATTGGTTTAACGCGGCTAAAGGCTCTTTTTGTGGTGAGTATATACTTACCGAAAGGTATACGTAATGAGCCAAATGTTATACCTGATGAGCCAACGTGTGTACCTGACGTAACGAACGGTATACCGGATGAGCCCAAACGAATACCTTATATGCTAAAATGTAAACGTGATGTAACAACCCGTATACCGAATGCGTCAAAAATAATACATTCGGCGGTAAAGGGTATACTGGCTGAGTCAACTCGTATAGCAGATGAACCAAAACGGATACCATACATGTCAAAACCAATACCTTACGCGCTCAAGTGTATACGTGATAAGGTAAATAGTATACTGTAGAGGCCACAAGTAATACGTTATGTGAAAAAGTGTATACGGGATGGCACGACAGCATAGCGAATTTGTCAAAAATAAAAACGGATTACTATTCCTAATTTTAAAAAAAACACTAACTTTAATACAATATAGGAGGTTGAATGCTAGGTTGTTGGGTGGATTTCTCTATAAACGGGCAAATGATGTTATGTTATATCAAGGAAAAAAAATAAGCGTATTTTTTCTATTCTTTTTAGGATTGTGTTTTTCTTATGCGCAAAAAAATCCGGAGGTTTTTCCATATAAGGCAGCGGGCTTAAGTGAAGAGGAAGCGGCGATACACCTGCTAAGCAGATTTACCTATGGCTATAATGTCAACGACGTACGGCAAATTCAAAAGGAGGGATTGGAAAGATGGTTTTTTAGGCAATTGCGGGGAAAAGCAACGGATAAGGAATTAGTTGAAATGCTGGAACCGTATGCAGACGCGATGTTGGATAATAAAACACTGGCTGAGAAGTATCCTCGAAATACGCGCGTCAGAAGAATGATGATTAATGAGGGATATATTCCGAAAGATTCGGTCCTTAATGGAAGTGCCTTTTTTAAAGAAGCATATAAAAATTATCTAGCGGAAAAAGGGTTTAAACCGGAGCAAGAACTCTATAGAAAATTTATTGCTGCAAAAGTACTTCGAGCAGCATTCTCTGCTAATCAATTGCAAGAAGTCATGACAGATTTCTGGTTCAACCATTTCAATGTATCGTTTACCAAGCCGCAATCAGCCCCTTTTATCCCTTCCTATGAGAATCATGTTATTCGTCCGAGGGCTTTGGGTAAATTTGATGAACTTTTGTTGGCAACAGCTAAATCACCAGCGATGCTGCTTTACTTAGACAATGCCTCTAGTGTAGCCGAACGGCCTAATGCAAAAAATAAAATAGGGATTAATGAAAACTATGCGCGGGAACTTCTGGAGTTACATACATTGGGCGTAGACGGTGGTTATACACAAAAAGATGTTTCGGAAGCAGCGCGTATATTGACGGGCTGGACCATCTATCCCTTGAATGGATATGGAAATCAAAACTTGATTAAGCAAATCACCAAGGGAAATGAAGTACAACGTCAAAGTTTAATTGAAGAGGATTTTGTCTTTGCAGCAAATAGGCACGATAAGCGACAGAAAACGGTGCTGGGAAAAGATTTTGAAAACAACGGGTATGAAGAGGGCGTTGAGCTGATCTTCTATCTGTCTTCTAGACCACAGACCGCCCGTTTTGTTTCCAAGAAGATAGCCGTTCGTTTTGTCAGCGATACACCCCAAGAAGCTTTGATAGAGAACATGGCGAATGCTTTTTTAGCATCTGAAGGCGATATTAAGAAAATTTTGACGGCAATGGTTTATTCCCCGGCGTTTTGGCATCGGGATAATGTATATAGTAAGGTGAAAACCCCTTTTGAATTGGCCATTAGCAGCGTTAGGGCTTTAGATGCTCAAGTCGAAAATCCCAATCGTTTGATTAACTGGGTTACGAGGATGGGGGAAAAGAAATACTATTATATCGCCCCTACAGGTTTTCCTGATAAGTCAAGTTATTGGATCAATACGGGCTCGCTATTGAACAGAATGAATTTTGGATTGTCCTTTGCTTCCAATAAAGCGTCAGGTATAAATATAGACCTTTTGGAACTGACAAGGCATCATGAACCGGAAAGCCCGGAACACGCATTGGATGTCTATGCAAAGCTACTGTTGCCCACAACAGATATTATCACATTGAAAAATAGACTTTCGCCGCTTTTGACGACGCAAAATTTGCAGAAAAAAGTAGCAAAGTCGTCTGGTGGTGATCGTCATGGACAAGACGAGGACATGCTGGCTGTCAACACCAGGAAAATAAACAACAGAAACAGTAAATCAAACAATGCGATGCTGGCACAGGTGGTTGGTCTCATTATTGGGTCTCCGGAGTTTCAAAGACGTTAACGATGTATACACGCAGAGCATTTTTAAAATCTTCCGGATTAGGCTTGTTGGGAATAGGTCTGATGGGTGGAGTTCCTGCTTTTGTAGCGGAGGCGGTGGCAAGGGAAAAGAATAATCCACTTTATAGCAAAAGACGGGTGATTGTCTGTATATTCCAACGAGGAGCGATGGATGGTTTAATGGCTGTGAGTCCTTTTGAAGATGTCTACTTTAGAGAAGCTCGACCTACGTTGTTTATGGACGTGGTACAAAAAGCATCGGAGAATCCATTGATAGATTTAGATGGACGCTTCGGTTTACATCCGAGCATGAAAGCGTTTGAACCGGTGTTTAGAGATAAACGATTGGCTATTGTCCATGGAATTGGATCTCCCAATACAACAAGATCTCATTTCGATGCGCAAGACTATATGGAATCGGGTACACCCTTTCAGAAAAATACAAGTAGCGGTTGGTTAAATCGAGCGGTGGGGTTGCTAGGACACGACAATATCAGAACACCGTTTTCCGCCGTAAGCGTAACACCAGCACTTCCCCGATCGTTGTATGGAGAACAAGAAGCGTTAGCCATCAGTGACTTAAAAACATTTAAAATCCAAGGAAACACCGCCTTAGTCAATCAAAATGCCAAGAGTTTTGAAGACCTGTATGACAAAGCGACCAATGACTTATTGCGTGATACAGGAAAAGAAAGTTTTGAAGCGATGAAGCTATTGCAAAGTAATCTGGCTAAGCATTACAAACCCGCTAATGATGCAGTGTATCCGACTAGTGGTTTGGGAAATTCACTGAAACAGATAGCCCAACTTATTAAGATGGATGTCGGATTGGAAGTTGCCTTCACAGAATCTAATGGATGGGACACACATTTTAATCAAGGTAAGGAAACAGGGATATTTGCCCGGAATGTAGGAGACTTGTCTCATGCTATTATGGCTTTTTGGAACGATATAGAAGCCTATCAAGATGATGTATTGGTGATGACCATGACGGAATTTGGTCGGACGGTACATCAAAATGGTACCAATGGTACAGATCATGGAAGAGCATCCTGCAATTTTATCTTAGGCAATCATGTAGATGGAGGTAAAGTGCATGGTATAGTTGACGCTTTGGCAAAAGAGAATTTGGAAGATGGACGGGATTTACCTGTTACGACAGACTTTAGAACGGTGTTTTCGGAAGTTGCCGATAAACATCTTCGGATAAAAAATAAAAATGAACTTTTCCCAGATTGGAATGGTGAGGGAATGGGTGTTTTGCGGTAAATATGGAAGTGGTAATGCTACGTTTTGTATATTTTCCTGTTAAAAAATCGTTAATCAATCGATTGCGTTTCTAATTTTTTTATATTTACGACCGATTTAAATTAAAACTATGGAAACCTGGATGGGGTTGTCTATATTCTGCTGTGAATGTGAACAATCCATGCAAGCTTCATCGCCATTAAAAGGAAATTAAAAAAATAAAAAATTATGTGTGGAATCGTTGGTTACGTAGGTAGCAACCTAGCATATCCGGTACTTATTGACGGATTAAAAAAATTGGAATACAGAGGTTACGATAGCGCAGGTGTAGCGTTACATACCGGGAATTCAATTGAAGTTTATAAAAAAGAAGGTAAGGTATCTGCGTTGGAGGGGTCGGTTTACGGAAAGAATATTCAGGCGACTATAGGTATTGGACATACACGGTGGGCGACGCACGGCGAACCCTCTGATAGAAATGCCCATCCTCATTCTTCTAACTCAGGAGATATTGCCATGATACACAATGGTATCATTGAAAACTATGCGCAGCTAAAAAATGAACTTCTTCAAAAGGGGTATACATTTAAGAGCGATACGGATTCTGAAGTACTTGTTAATTTTATTGAAGATATTAAAATTAACAACGAATGTTCGTTGGAAGAAGCCGTCAGAATCGCGTTGAAGAGAGTCGTAGGAGCGTATGTGATTTTATTGTTGGACAAAGATTTGCCAGATACCATTATTGCTGCTCGAAAAGGAAGTCCGCTGGTTATTGGTATCGGTGATAATGCGCATTATCTAGGATCTGATGCTTCACCTATGTTGGCTTATACGAAAGAGGTTGTCTATATTAATGATTACGAGCTAGCGATTGTACGTCCGGATGAACTGGTCCTAAAAAATCTCGGAAACGAACGCATAACGCCCTTTGTGCAGAAACTGGACATCGAATTGGCATCAATTGAAAAAGGTGGTTTCGACCATTTTATGCTGAAAGAAATATTTGAACAACCGCAAACTATTTTTGATTCTTTGCGCGGTCGTATGGATGCCGAACAACAATCTATTACATTAAGTGGCGTGGATAAAATTGCCGACAAGTTATTGAAAGCAAACCGCGTCATAATTGTCGCATGTGGAACAAGCTGGCACGCTGGTCTATTGGCCGAATACGTAATAGAAGAATTATGTCGCATCAATGTCGAGGTGGAATATGCTTCGGAGTTCCGGTATAGAAATCCCATCATAACAGATCAAGATGTGATCATCGCTATTTCTCAAAGTGGTGAAACAGCGGACACCTTAGTTGCATTGGAAAATGCAAAAAAACAAGGGGCTACGATTTTCGGCCTAGTGAATGTGGTTGGGTCGTCTATCGCTCGAATCGCTGATGCAGGTGCTTACACCCACGCCGGGCCAGAGATAGGTGTGGCGAGTACCAAAGCATTTACGGCGCAGTTGGCTGTACTTTATTTAATCGCATTGAAAGTTGCGCAATTGAAAGGAACAATCGAGGCAACGTTATTTAATAAGTTACTTGCAGATTTGGCGAAAGTTCCAGAGCATGTAAAGGAAATTTTGGAAGATCAGGATGCTATTATTCAGGAGATTGCAAGGAAATATAGCGATGCAAGAGATTTTCTTTATTTGGGTAGGGGCTATAATTTTCCAATTGCATTGGAAGGTGCTTTAAAATTGAAGGAAGTCTCCTATATTCATGCTGAGGGATACCCGGCGGCAGAAATGAAACACGGGCCTATTGCATTGGTAGACGATCAACTGCCGGTTGTTTTCGTTGCGACGAAAGACAGTTATCATGAAAAAATTATCAGCAATATTCAGGAAATAAAGGCGAGAAAAGGTAAAGTCATTGCCGTGGTTTCGCACGGTGATGAGGTTGCGGCGGACCTAGCGGATGATGTGATGTTTGTTCCACAAGTCCATGAAATAATTGCGCCAATTTTATCTGTTATTCCATTACAGCTCTTGTCCTATCACATCGGTGTAAATAGAGGATTGGATGTGGATAAACCAAGAAATTTAGCGAAATCGGTAACTGTTGAATAGGAAGGCATGTCAAAGATAATAAAAGAAAAGCTGGCGGACTTGGGGTATCATTTTATTCCCCCAGCCTACCTGCAAAATGATGACGAGTACTTTTACCGTAATCAGCAGTTCTGCTTCGATAGGAAATTTAGAAATTTAACGCAAGAAGAGATTAAGATCTTAATCAAAAATGATAACCATTCCCATAATTGGGATGATGTGTTGGTCACGGATAAGTTTCTTCCTGAACAGATTCAGCATTCCAAATTTTACGGACTTGTACGTATTGGTGATATGGACGATGTTTATCTTAATTTCCGGGATCTTCGTCTGCCTTGTGGCATATACAACTCCACCATTATCAGCAGTGATTTTGGAAGTACGGTGGCTATTCACAATGTGCGGTATATGGCCCATTTTATTATTGGTGATGAAGTGATGTTGGCGAATATTAATGAAATGGAAACCAGTAGCAGTGCCAAATTTGGGAACGGCATTCTTAAAACCGATGATGTCGAGGAACGTCGAATTCGCCTCGAACTCTGTAATGAAAATGGAGGCCGTTCCGTATTACCTTTTGATGGTATGCAGGCGGGGGATGTTTACCTATGGTCTCGCTACAGAAATGATCAGGAATTGCAAACTCGTTTTCAAGAAATGATGGAAGCACAATTCTCACCTCATCATGGTTTTTATAGTGAGATTGGTCATCATTCTGTAGTCAAAAATACCCATACTATTAAAGATATAAAAATGGGTTCACATGCTTATGTAAAGGGAGTAAATAAGCTGAAAAACCTAACCATTAATTCGTCGGCGGAGTCGTATACACAAATTGGAGAGGGATGTGAGCTGGTCAATGGGATTATAGGATATGGATGTCGTATTTTCTATGGAGTAAAAGCCGTCCGCTTTATCTTGTCTTCAAATTCCCAACTGAAATATGGCGCAAGATTGATTAACTCGTTTTTAGGAGATAACTCCACTATTTCCTGCTGTGAGGTTCTAAATTCATTGATTTTTCCCGCACACGAACAACATCATAATAATTCTTTTCTTTGTGCAGCACTTGTGAAGGGGCAGAGTAATATGGCGGCGGGGGCCACGGTGGGATCTAACCATAACTCGCGGGCAGCAGATGGCGAAATCATTGCCGGGCGTGGGTTTTGGCCAGGTTTATGCGTAAGTCTTAAGCACAATTCCCGCTTTGCATCGTATACGCTTATTGTGAAAGGAGACTTTTTGCATGAATTGAATATACGGTTTCCTTTCTGTTTGGTAAGCAATGAAGCGGCTACTAATCGTTTGATTGTATTGCCGGCATACTGGTTTTTATATAATATGTATGCCATGATGCGCAATACATCGAAGTTCCAATCGCGTGACAAACGGAAATTCAAGAACCAATATATTGAGTATGATGTATTGGCGCCAGATACCGTGAATGAGATGTTCGTGGCTTTAGCCGAGATCGAGAAAGCAGTTGGTAAAGCCTATCGTGATGAAAACACGGAGACGGAAATACAAGCTTTGGGAAGAAGTATTTTATTGTCTGAGGAGCGTCTTGCTGGAAAAGATGTTTTATTAGACAATGTCGAGTTTTCTAGACGGAAGGTGGTGTTGGCTAAGCCTAAAGAAGCGTACACGACGTACCAGCGGATGATTCGCTATTATGCGGTGACGCAGCTTATCGAGTCCATGGAAAGTAAATCGTTTACCGATTTGTACACGCTTGTTGGTTCCTTTCCGACAACACGTAGTCAATTTGAAAATATCGGAGGTCAATTGGTGCCACAAGCAAAATTGGATAGCTTGTTAACAGATATTCGCGACCGTAATGTTTTATCCTGGAAGGATGCACACACGTGTTATCATACTTGGAGCGAACAATATTTAGATGACAAATTTAAGCATGCAATTGCTTCTTTGGCCGAGGTGACAGGTCGAATACCGTCGTCTTGGGATGAGCAATTTATGAAAGAACTCCTGGAGGAGGGGTTGGAAACCCGTCGTTGGATTTTTGCAGAGATTGAAGGGTCACGTTCTAAGGATTATCAAAATCCATTTAAACAGATGGTCTATGATTCTTATGAGGAAATGGAAGAAGTCGTGGGCCACCTGAAAGATAACGACTTTATTAATAAGGAGCGCGAGGGGCTTATTGATTTTGAAAGATCGGTGAAAAAGATCCTGACTTCCTTATCTTTTGTTTATTAATCTTTTAAAGAGACGCATATTGCGTCTCTTTTCGTTTTGCTTTATCTAGTTTTGAAAATCTATCGTTAAAAACTTACGTTGTTAAAAAAATAAACGAGGATATGATGATAGAGCTCTTCAAGTTCGTAGAATTTTTTATTAACCTTCTCTATGGGTGGAGGCTTTCTTAAGCATCCTTTTACGTCCCTTAAACTGTAATTTCGTTTATATTCCTTTTTTATTTTGTTTTTTTTGACATTCTGTTACAAAAAAATACTAAAACTTTAACGTGTTGTTTTGAATATAACGAAGCAAAATGGCTGCTTAAGGCTTCGTTTGTGAGATTGATGTATTCGAAAATTTATTTTTTATTTCTTTTTGTTTCGTTTTGTGAAAAAGATTCCTATTTTTACCTTGTTCTTGTAAAGAAGCAAAAGCTAACTAATCGTTGATGTAGCGTTAATCTTAAGTTAACAACATCGCTCTACTTTTGCACGGAAGAAAATTATAGAGTATATAAATACTGACAAATTAAATTGATGTTATGAAAATTATGAAAGGATGCTCTTTACCAAGAGTAGGAATTTTAAGCTTCCTAATTCCACTAATTCTGTTTTCCTCCTCCTGTAAAGACGAAGATAAAGCTTCGGTAGGTAAGGACTATGATCCGTCTAGACCAATTACTTTAACTTCTTTTTATCCATTGGAAGGTGGCGCGCGTGATAAAATTCTGCTAGACGGAGAGAATTTTGGAACGGATGCTTCCAAAATCAAGGTTTATTTCAATAACGCTCGGGCTTCGGTCGTTTCTTCCAGTGGGGAACGAATCTATGCTATTATCCCACGTTTACCAGGAGACGATCCGCGTATTTCTGTCGTTATCGGAGAAGACTCCGTGATTTACGACAATTCGTTTACATACCACGTCCAAGCACAGGTGAGTACAGTCACGGGAAATGGTGAGCCTGCTTTTCAGTCCGGTACGCTTAGTGCGGCCCAGGTTAGTGCTAAATATTTAGAGCTGGATGCTGAAGGCAATATCTTTATGTCTTGGCGGGATGGTGGTTCATTTGGTGTGGCACGGGTTAACGAGCAGCAAAATATCGTTACGCCGCTTTATTATGTAGAAAATACGGCTGATCGTGTCTTATATGCCAATGGTCTCACTGTAGACCGTGCGACTGGTGTGCTAACCGCTTCTCACGAATCCGTTGTAGATGTGTTTTTCTCCTTTGATCCGCGGGAGGCTTGGTATCCTCGTCAGCGTAACACACAATTCGCAACGCCCCATGGTATTCCAAATGGTGATCAATATATGAACTTTGTCTCTTTCTCTCCGTATGATGGTATGCTCTATACTCGATCTCGCGATGGAAGTGTGGTCAAAATTCATCCCGATACATACGAAGCGTCCGTTGTACATAATGGATCCAGAGATGCCGGATCAAAATGGCCGTACGGATCACAATATGGGCAGGCGATCAATCCAGCCAGGCCGTGGGAGCTTTGGATGACACTCCATTCAAATGCCGTTCCGAATGAATATAGACAAGGTCTCATGATGTTGGATCTGCGGCCGGAGCATATAAATGAAGGTTTCAAACGGGTTAATGCTGTTGGGGGATCCGCTTTTCGAGATGGTTCGCTGTCAGAAGCCCTGTTTAACTTACCGAAAGATATCAAATTTGACAATGACGGAAACCTGTTTATCGCGGACTTTGGTAACCATTGTATTCGTATGGTATCACCAGATGGTATCGTCACGACCGTAGCGGGACAGCCAGGCAACGCCGGCTACAGAGATGGCGGGCCCGTAGAGTCTCAGTTCAGAGAACCTTGGGGGGTGGCCGTCAACGAGCAAGGCGATATCTATATCGCTGACTTTGGTAATAAACGTATACGTAAACTAGTTATTGAATAATAAAGTAAACCTATTTATAATGAAGATCATTCAGATTTTGTGCATGTTGCCGCTTCTATGGCTTACGACAGCATTTGCACAGCAAACGAAAGAAGTGACGATTGCCGGAACCGCGGTTAATGAAAATGGCGAACCTTTATCCAGTGTATCAATTTATGTCAAAGACAAACCTACTGCCGGTACATCTACCGATAACGATGGAAAGTTTAGTATTAATGCAATTTATGGCGATAGGGTTGTATTCAGTTATGTAGGATACGAACCTGTAGAACATTTGGCCATTGAAACGAATATCAATTTAACCATTTCTTTTACGCAAAAAAGTGACGCTATAGAAGAAGTCGTTGTGGTCGGTTTGGGTGCCGCACAACGGAAGATCAGTTCAGTGGGTGCGATTACGACTGTCGATGTGAAGGATCTGCAATCTCCGGCTCCATCTATTGCCAATCTATTGGGAGGCAGGGCCGCGGGGGTTATTTCCTTGCAAAGCAGCGGTGAACCGGGACAGAATCTTGCGGAGTTCTGGGTGCGTGGTATTGGGACATTCGGTGCCAACAGCAGTGCCTTGGTGCTTATCGATGGACTGGAAGGCGACTTGAATACCATCGATCCGGCGGATGTCGAGAGCTTCTCGATACTGAAAGATGCGTCGGCTACCGCCGTATACGGGGTGCGTGGTGCGAATGGTGTGGTATTAGTGACGACCAAGAGAGGTCTCGTAGACCGTATCCAGATAACCGGACGTGCAAATTCAACCTTATCCCACCTCAATCGATTACCTGAATATTTACGTGCATATGATTATGCGCAATTAGCTAACGAGGCGAATATTGTCCGAGGTGCCGGACCGCTGTACGATCAAACCGAGATGGGGATTATCCGGGACGGTCTGGATCCGGATATGTATCCAGACGTAAGTTGGCAGGACGAGATCCTCAATAAAAATTTCTGGCGCCAAAGTTATTATGTTAGTGGTCGTGGGGGATCTGATATTGCCCGCTATTTTCTAAGTTTGGGTGGTAAAAGTGAAACGGCTGCCTACAAGGTGGACGAAAGTAGCGTGTATAGCTCGAATGTGGGCTTTAACACCTACAATTATCGGGTCAACTTAGATCTCAACCTGACCCCTACAACGAATGTCTTTCTGGGATCAGATGGTTTTTTATCCGAGTTGGCTCAGCCTGGCGTCGCCAATACGGATTATATTTGGGGAGCACAATCACGGCTCTCTCCGTTGGCCATTCCTACGCAATACTCCAATGGTCTGTTACCCGGTCGGGGAGGAGACGATCGATCATCGCCTTACGTGATGATCAACCGCACAGGGCAAGCCTCTGAACAAATATACAAGGGCAAAGTGACCCTTGCGCTCAACCAGAATTTGTCAAGTGTGCTGGACGGACTGAAGTTCCGCGTGCAGGGCGCTTATGATATCCATAGTTATTTTAAAGAACGAAGATCGGTGCAACCGGCGCTTTATTATGCCATGGGCAGAAATTACAACGGTGATCTCATGATGCAGGAAGTCGTGCAGGAACGGGCGGCATGGTATGAACAGCGAACACGCCAGTACCGCAAATTTTTTATGGAGTCTGTTGTCAACTACGATCAGGTTTTCAATGAAGATCACCGGACATCGGCGTTGCTATATTATTACGTCCAAGATGCGAAAGATACCAAAGACGCTACGAACAACCTATCCGCTATTCCTTTACGTTATCAAGGGGTGTCTAGCCGGTTTACTTATGGTTTCCGTGATACCTACTTGCTGGATGTGAATTTTGGATATACCGGTTCCGAGAACTTTCAACCGGGTAGACAGTACGGTTTCTTTCCGTCGGTCGCGTTGGGTTGGGTACCGTCGAGCTATAAATCAGTCCAAGAGAAAATGCCTTGGCTTAACTATTTCAAGATCAGAGGATCTTATGGAACGGTGGGTAATGACAGAATCACCAACGCCGTTCGGTTTCCTTACTTGACGAAAGTTGACCAAGGTACTGGAAGCGCCTGGGGTGTAGGCGGTATTGAAACGATTACGGAAACCCGTATTGGGGCGGATAATCTCGCATGGGAACGCGCCATAAAATCGAACATTGGTATAGAGGGAAGGCTCTTTGACGATAAGATAGATTTTGTGATCGACTTTTTTGAGGACCAGCGAAACGGAATCTTCCAACAACGGGTACAGGTGCCGGGTTACGTGGGGGTAATCACGAATCCCTTTGCCAATGTAGGACGTATGAAAAGCTCGGGGGCTGATGGAAATATCAGCTATAACAAGCAGCTTACACCCGACTTCGGTTTTACATTGCGGGGTAACTTCACCTACTCCAAAAACGTAGTTCAGAACTGGGAACAAGCTTATCTAGAATACCCTTATTTGGAATTTAACGGTTATCCACACAATTCTATCCGCGGCTATCAAGCTGTAGGACTGTTTAAAGACGAAAACGATATTCGATACAGTCCGCAGCAAACTTTTGGTGTGGTTATGCCTGGTGACATCAAATATAAGGATGTAAACGGGGACGGTATTATTGATCAGTTGGATAAAGTACCGTTGACGCACAGCAACTACCCCCTAACGATGTATGGTTTCGGCGGTGAATTCCGATACAAAAACCTAAGTTTAGGGGTGTTGTTTAAAGGGACCGGAAAGACATCCTTTTTCTATGTAGGACAGTCTATAAAGCATAGAGATAGAAGTGACTGGGCTCCTTGGGATGGTGTTGAACGAGACATCACGAACGGAATGGGCTATATGCCATTTTTTGAAGGCGAGCTTGGTAACGTGCTGACGACGGTAGCCGATCCGAAAAACCGCTGGATTCCTAGGGATTATGCCGTGGAACATGGTATTGATCTGTCTTTGGCGGAGAATCCTGATGCCCGTTTTCCGCGCCTGCAATATGGTAACAACCTCAATAATTCCCAGTTATCCACATTTTGGGAAGGAGATGCGCGCTATATACGGTTGCAGGAAGTAACTTTAAGTTACCATGTAAGTCCAGCATTTCTCCGAAGATATGGTCTTAAATCTATGGATCTTCAATTTATAGGCAATAATCTCTACATCTGGGATAATGTGAAGATTTTTGATCCAGAACAAGCCGCCTGGAACGGTCGTAAATACCCGATACCATCCACCTATTCACTGCAAGTGTATGTCAACTTTTAATACAGATAGAATGAAGGATATGAGAACATCAATCATAAAAAAAATAACGAGAGCAGCGATTATTGTCCAGCTGATTGTCATGGCGTCATCCTGCAAGGATTATCTGAATATTGATGATTACTTTGACGATGAATTTAATATCGACGAGGTATTTAACAATGTTCGGTATATGGAAGCCTATATGTGGGGAGCTGCGGGGATGTTTCCTGACGAGTCAAACACCATTCGCTTGGGCTATACGCCTGGACCTATGGCTACCGATGAGGCTATTAACGGACTCACAGGAGGCGGTTCAAATAATGTCTATTATGGAATGGACTTTGCTAGCGGACGTATCACACCGGACTTTTTCGGAGATTCCAACCCCAACCTTAACCAATGGGACAATTACTATAAGATTATCCGAAAGTGCAACCTCATCCTAGAAAATTTGGAACGCCCGGAAGACATGACCAATATGGATCGGATCCGGATTGAAGGCTACACACGTTTTATCCGCGCGTATGCTTACTACAATATATTGGTCGATTACGGTCCTGCCATCTTACTGGGCGATGAAGTGGTCAACACCAACGAACCCATTGAATACTATGATCGTCCGAGAGGTACCTACGACGAAACCATGGAATACACCTGTGAGGAGCTGGAAAAAGCAGCGCAGCTGCTTCCGGTTGAAGGTAATATCCTAGATTTCGGACGCCCCACTCAAGGTGCCGCCTATGGACTGATAGCCCGTTTACGATTGATACATGCCAGCCCGCTGTTCAATGGCGGACCAGTCGCCGCATCCTACTTTGGAAATTGGAGACGGAAAACGGATAATGTACATTATGTATCTCAACAATATGATGAAAGACGGTGGGCAGTGGCAGCAGCAGCAGCTAAAAGAGTGATCGATATGGGACGGTACAGGCTCTATACGGTACTAGCGGATGATAGGACGCCGGTTCTTCCTTCGGGCGTAACGTCGGACCCTAATTTTTATAATCCCTATCCGAATGGCGCTGGCGGCATTGACGCGTTTAGATCCTATTCGGATGTATTTACTGGAGAAGCAGTACCTGCTGTGAATCCGGAGCTTATCTGGGGTAGAAATACATCTTATATGGTCACTGCCATTAGCCGTGGGTCTATGCCACCTTCGCTTGGTGGTTGGGGACGTTTTAGCGTTACCCAGAAAGTCGTGGATGCCTACCTGATGGACGATGGCCGTACCAAAGAAGAGGCGGCCAATGATGGCTATTATTCCGAATCGGGTTTTACAACGGCGCCTCGAAACTTTTCGGGATATCCACTCAATTCTGGCGTGTATAATATGTATGCTAATCGTGAAATGCGGTTTTACGCATCCATCGGTTTCAACGAAGCGGTGTGGCAGGCTGGATCCAGCCAGTCACCTAATAATCATACGGCTAAATACTACTACCAGGATTTGGATGGAAGGGGTGGTGTTACGGCTACTTCTCCGAATTATCCGCTTACCGGATACGTGATCAAGAAATTCAACCATTATATGGATGCGTTCAATGGTACCGGTGCCCGACATTTGGATAAAGCTTACCCCATCATCCGTTATGCCGAAATCCTCTTGTCTTATGCGGAAGCACTTAATAATTTGACCGGTAGCCATACGGTGCAGCTCGGTAATACACAGTATACCCTTAGTCGAGACATAGAAGAGATTAAAGCGTCGTTCAACCTCGTGCGTTACCGTGCAGGACTACCCGGATTAACAGCCAACCAGCTCAACAGTACGACAGAGATGCAAAAACAGATTGAACGGGAACGCATGGTTGAATTTCTGTATGAAAACAGACGTTTCTACGATGTGCGCCGCTGGGGGATTTATGAGGAAACCGAGCGTGAGCCAATACGCGGTATGAACCCAGATGGAGCTACCAGAGAGACATACTACCAGCGCGTCATCCCTGGTACTTCCTCTTTCCTCACGAGGTTAGTCAATAAACGGTCTGTTTGGGTACCGATACCACGTGCAGAAATGAGAAGATTGCCCTCCCTCGATCAGAATCCGGGCTACTAGGTTAAACCATAAAGAAGAAAAAAATGAAAAGGAGTTATATAGCGATGCTTGCTCTTTGTACGGTGCTCTCGTCGTGCAAAGACAACGAATTGTTTGAAAAAGAAATGTACAAAAATGAGGTTGCTTTAATTAGTAGTGACTATCATAATACGTTTGCGGAAATTGTCTCGTTGACAGGCGAAGAGGTGATCGGATATATCGCTGCTTCTGCCGGAGGAACGCATGCTACGGGAAGCAATCTGGTTATCGGGCTGGAAGAAGATCCCGAACCGTTGCAGAACTACAACTGGGCACTTTTTGATGCGGATGAAAGCTTATATGCGAGGGCGTTGTCTACGGACAGATATGAGATTCCAGAATACAAAATCCAGATTAATGCAGGAGAACGTACTGGGCGTACGATGGTGAGGCTGCGCCCCGATGGCTTGTCGCCAGATTCGACTTATTTTATCGGATTAAAAGCAACCGATCTCTCGTCCGGCGTTGAAATTAACCCGAAAAAAAATACCATTCTGTATCAGGTCATTCTTAAGAATGATTATGCCACGCAGGCAAATGAAAATACCTACGCCATGATCGGAACGGCAGACGGTATGCCGGCTGCAGCAAACAAAAGATTGTTCCCGCTTTCTCGCAACAGCGTGCGGGTAATAGCTGGTACGGAAACATTCGAGTCCGAAGTGGAAGATATCAGCAAAACAGCGATCATACTGGAGGTTAGCGATGACAATTCTGTGTTAATAAAACCCTATAAGGATATCCAGGTTAATCAACTAGATAACGATCCGACTTACCCTAATCTATTCAGAACAGAGACAATTTTTGGCAGAACATACAATGTCTTTTTGCTTTCTTATGCGTATACTATAAACGGAACCACTCGGGTGATGAAAGAAGAATTACGAATAGAGACTCACGATTTAGATAATTAAGTTATGAAAACGAACAATTATAAACCAGTGGCGCTGTCGAATGTTATTTATGCCTTTTGCCTGCTTTTTGTGACATTATTTTTGTCATGCGACAAAGATAATGATGAAAAAGGTGGTTATTTTGAACTGACAGATAGCGCTTCGGAGCTGGAAGCTTCTGCGCAAGGAGCATCCGAAACTTACAATTTCAGATCCAGTGGGAATTGGAAAATTGAAGCCCTGCGCAAGGAGAAATGGGTGAAGATCAGTCCTGAGGAGGGTTCCGGAGACGGAACGTTTACGCTGACCGTCGCTAGGAATATCACACCGGAAGACCGTTCGGTCGTGTTGACTTTTATGGTGGATGGAAGGTTGCAAAGCAACGTGTTCAAAATCGAACAAAAGTCAAGTACAAGTAATGGAGAGGAAAAAGATCCCTATCTTATGCTGGACGATTTGACGAGCTTGGAAATTCCGGAGACCGGTGCCACGTCACGCCATACCATACGTTCTACAGGGGCATGGAAGGTTGCGCTCTCGGATCAAGAAGCCGATTGGGTCACGATGGAACCCATGGAAGGAACAGGCGATACACCTGTTGTACTGACCGTCGGTAAGAATTCGAGTGCTGCCCGAAGCGTTAATTTAAATTTTTATCTGGACGACGTATTGCAAGCAAATGTGTTGCCCATTAATCAGGCGGAAGCACGTGCAATTCTTAATGAAGATTTTAGCTGGTTGACCTATGGAAGTCCTATTTTTTATACTACAGATGATGAGGCAAGAATAGACAATTGGACTACCGAAGAAAAAGCAAAAGGCTGGACAAGTACAATTAATATGGTGGACAAAAGTGGTGAAACACCTTTGGTATATGCACGCTCAGGTTTTGTGAAACTAGGCAAAACAAGTTACGGAGGAGATTTAATTTCGCCTAAGTTGACTGCGGTGCAAGGGGTTGATAATCTATTGGTTAAGTTTAAGGCTGTTCCTTACCAAACAAAAGCCGGAACACGAGATGATACTTTACTTAAAGTAGAAGTAATAGGACCGGGCGAGGTTAGTGTGAAAGAATTTAATATCACTAATTGGCCGGACTACGATGCTGACCCAACCTGTACAGCTATATGGGAAGCTGCGGAAACAGAACGTTCCTTTGTCATCACAGGAGCTACTGCCGAAACACAGATTAGGTTTCTGGGAAACGATTTTGATTTACGTTCGAACGTCGTACCTATTAATAAAAATCGGATATTCTTGGATGACATCGTTGTCACCGTGCAAAAATAACCTAACATTAAATAATCTGACCTCTCCCGGTTTAAATCGGGAGAGGTCAGATTATGCATTTATAAATCTATTATAATCCTTAAAATGAAAGTGAACCGCCATTACACTCGACGAGATTTCATTCAAAACTCCTTTATTACGGGTCTTGGATTAACATTTAGCTTATATAGTTGTTCAAAATCTTCGCCGCAACCCGATCCGCAACCAACTCCCGATCCAGGTGGAGAAGATGATGGAAAGCTGGCTATTATCGGTGCTATTATACCTTCGCGTATTGATACCAATAAGGGAGCGGATCTGATTATTCAGGGCAAGGGATTCATGGCTGGAGATCAGATCATACTCGAATACTTGGCCAACAGATATACTGTTGATGCTAAGGCGGTCACGGATAATAATATTACTATTGTCTTGCCAGAAGATTTAATATCGGGCAGCACGTATAGGCTGACTGTAAAGCGCGGTATACAGTTATCCATGTTGGGCTCGACGGTGATTAATATATATTTCAATGCCCATATTCCAGACAGAGAAGGAATGACCATAAAAGGCTCTGTATACGCAGCTGGTGTCGGTCTAGCGAATGTCGTCGTGTCGGATGGTTTTGAAGTAACGAAAACCGACGAAAACGGTATTTACTATCTGCCTTCGACCAAAAAAGGCAAATATGTTTTCGTGTCTATTCCGGGTAACTATGAGGTAGCCACAATCGGAAAAGCACCTCAGTTTTTCCAGCGGCTCGGCCAAGCGGCGAATGTGGTAGAAATCAAAGATTTTGAGTTGACAGCCGTTAACAACGACAAGCATGTCGTTATGGTATTGGGTGATATGCACTTGGCCAATCGCAACGGTGATATTAACCAGTTTCAACAAGGTTTTTTAGCAGATGTCAACCAATCCATCCAAACCCATAAAAATGCTGGCACAAAGGTATATGCCTTGACCTTAGGCGACATGACCTGGGAGACCTACTGGTATCAAAACAATTATGGTCTTCCACAATACCTTACGGAGATGAATAAGATTGACGCTATGGTATTCCATACGATGGGTAATCATGATAATGACCCCAACTTTGTCGCCGATTGGGGTGCCGAAGATAGATTCCGAGATGTCATCGGACCTACTTATTATTCGTTTAATATCGGAAAAGTACGCTATATCGTGCTGGATAACATCGAATATCTCAATACCAACAACAGAAACTACAATGCCAAGATCGTTGCCGATCAAATTGCCTGGTTAAAAAAAGATTTAGCGACGATAACAGACAAGAATGCACCATTGGTGATTTCTATGCACATACAGCTTCATACAAATCCGGGATTGTCTGGTGGAAACGAGACGACGGGCTACCGCCTTAGCAATGCGCAGGAATTTATTGATGCACTGAACGGATTTACAAAAGTACACCTGCTGACCGGGCATACCCATATCAATTATAATGTCGAACGGGATGCTACCCCCGCTATCATGGAACATAATACGGCAGCGGTCTGTGCGACATGGTGGTGGACAGGACACCCTAGTTATGCAGCCCAAAATCACATCTGCAAAGATGGCGCACCGGGAGGATATGCCATATGGGAGATGGATGGAAGTGATTTAAAATGGACATACAAGGGCATTGGTCACGATACAGATTATCAATTCAGAGCGTATGATCTAAATACGGTGCACCTTACAAAAGGGGCGTTTGCACCAAATTATACAGGCTCCGCATGGAATACCTACGCGGTGGAATATGCCAACGCGAATTCAAACAACGAAGTGTTAATCAATGTCTGGAATTACGACACTAAATGGAAGGTAGAAGTGACGGAAAATGGAACGTCTTTAGTCGTCAACCGTGTAAGTGTATTGGATCCATTACATATTGTATCTTATTCTGCCCAAAGGCTTAACGTGAATGCTGTACCAACAGCTGATTTTGTGACCAGTAAGACAGCCCATATGTTTAAAGTGAAAGCATCGTCTCCCACTAGTACGTTGGAGATAAAAGTTACCGACCGTTTCGGTAAGGTTTATCGGGAAACGATGGTTAGACCGAAAGCATTCGGATATCAGATGTCATAGAATAGTGGTGATTTGAAAATTGAAAAATGATAAATAGTGTTTAAATAAGGATCCGGCACCTCTCTATAAATAATCAAAATCGCTATTGGCAGAACTTTTATAAAAGTATGTTAATTCAAAAAAATGATTAGAGTGAATCTATTATAAAACTATAGTATTATGACAAAATCTAATCATGGTTGTTTTGCAACTTTAATTTGCGTTCTATTTTAAATAAATGGTCATTAAATATTTAGATTATATGAAAAAGAAGTTTCTCTCAATAGGCGTCATATTATTGTCCTTTTTTAGTGTTCAGGCACAGACCGAGTTTGGGCTGAAAGCCGGTGTTAATTTCGCGTCATACAGTTATGGCGACACTGAGCAGCTTGTAGATGCGAAACCTAGGGCAAGCTTTTATCTGGCCGGATATCTCGATGCGCCGATTGCCAAGAACATTTATATTCAACCTGAATTCTCTTTGCAAGGGAAAGGAGCCAAACTCATCGAGGACATCAATTCGGGGGGCGGCGAAATTAACCAACGTGTCATGTGGCTAGACGTCGCGGTTAATCTTTTAGGGAAGATGCCGTTAGACAATTTCGGTAATGTTTTTGTAGGAGCGGGACCTTATATGGGATTCGCCATCAACGGAGAAAATGACTATGCGAGTGGCACGACGACTTCCGTCATCATATATCAAGATAACGCACTCAAAAGTGTTGACTATGGACTCAATTTTTCGACCGGCATGAAATTCGGGAAGAGACTCTTTTTTAACGTGAACTACCGGATGGGGCTCGCCAATATTGCCAATAAGAACTATAAATGGTCGGACACGATCAAAAATCGGGTTTTCTCGGTCGGAGTTGGTGTCGTGCTTTAATTGAGATGATAAATATAGACCCTCAGCAAAGTATTAGAATCTTCATATAAATTTGAATTCAATCTCGATGGCGTTTTTTACGAATGTACCCCAAAGATAAAATAGGTTACCTTGTTCGAGAAAACCACTATTTGAACGATTTCAGAATAAGTTATTTGGATTATCATATATATATATATGATAATTGGGACGAGGAGCTTCTGGCGATGGACAATATCTTTCCTGTTTTCCCCGCTGGTTCACCCAAGATTAATTTCAAACATTTCCAGTAGCAAATGATATAATTTTGGTGATTCGTAACCAGTGATGGGTTCCCAAAGGGCGCCGCTAAGGAATGCGGCGCCCCATAATATTACGGATTACCATTTAACCTTAGAAACACTATACGGTTTTTTAACGGCCTTATGGGCTGCTTCTTTCGCTATTTTTGCCTGGAGTTCCGTTACCTTCTCCGGTTTATAGGAATTTTTACGTACATCCTCTCCAAAGATCTTCTCATACCAAGTACAAGCTGCCGTAAAACGACCGTAGTCTAATTGTAAATGATAACCATCTCGGGTAAAGGTGTCGCCCATGGAGCTGGTCCGTGCATTCTGGATCGCCGTACCGGCAGGAATAATATATTTAAAATCACCTAGTTTAGACACTTTCTTTGAGACATCAGCAATCGCCTTATACATTGTCAACTGGTCACGATTATAGTTTGCGAAACCCTTATGGTTTGAATCATGTTGATAAGCCCATGTCTGGTGGTAAACAAATTGTGCTTCGGGATTTACCTTTCCACGTACGTAACTGACGAGTTTCGGTAGGCTTTCGATGACCACATCGAACTTTCCTGATAGCGGACTCGCTTGTTGGAAGCTTATGTAATCCCAATTTTCATTGCTTAATGCTTGTGAAATACGGACATCTTTAGTCGTTATCTTCTTCCCATCGAGACCAATTTTTCTATACTGGTATTTTGCAGCATCTTCGTTCGCATTCTTTACATGCAAGGATAAAGGTGCGCCGCCAATATAAAGATTGCCAATAATCATCTTTTTTCCGTTAGCTGTTCCTAATTCGTGAAGGTAATTTTCAATGCCATCTTCCGAGAAGCTATTGCCTATCGCTAAAATTTTGATAACCCCATCATCTTTCGGTGACACTTGGGCAAAAGCAATTAGATGTGTGAAGATGACGAATAATAGAAGTATGGATTTTCTCATGGTCTTTAATTTTATGTGTTCGTTGTAACTTATTGATATATAGAAACGGTTATGTCGCGAATATAACGAAACTACATTTTTTTATCGTATTGAAATTAAACATTTTATATTTTAATACAAGAAACCGAGATGTGAATAAACATTGATACGCTTGGGAATGGTGCTTTACTTGGGCTCTCATCAGTCATAAAAAGAAAAATAAATAGATGAAATGTCTACTAACAATGGTATTTTTGGAATATAATGGCTTATAAGTTTGTAGACAACTACCGGGAAAGAGGCGCAAGGAAGCAGCTCGTAAACCAACTGAAAAAACGAGGGATAGAGGATAAGCGTGTGTTGCAGGCGATCGGAAAAGTACCTCGTCATTTTTTCTTTGATGAAACCTTCTGGAATCAAGCGTATCGGGATATCGCGTTTCCTATTGGTGACGGCCAGACCATCTCCCAACCCTATACCGTTGCTTATCAATCCGAGCTTCTCCATATAAAAAAAGGAGACAAGGTATTGGAGATCGGTACGGGATCGGGGTATCAAACTTGTATTTTAATGGAATTGGGCGCAGATGTATTCACTATCGAACGGCAAGAGAACTTATACAATCGGACAATACAGGTGCTACCGTATATGGGATATAGACCACATTTTTTCTTGGGAGATGGTTCAAGAGGAATCGTTGAACATGCACCCTATGATAAAATTATTGTCACAGCCGGAGCCCCATTTGTACCCGAAGTCATGTTGAAACAATTGAAATACGGAGGGCTTTTGGTTATTCCAGTAGGGGATGAGAAGTCCCAGAAAATGGTGACTATCTTGCGTGTAGGTGAAAATGACTTTGAACGTATAGAACTGGACACATTCCGTTTTGTTCCGTTAGTAGGGGATCAAGCTTGGTAAAATGGTAAGAAGTATTAATGAAGAATGATCTATAATAAATATCAAGAACGTATTCAAAGGACAAAAGAAGAAATTCAAGGTCTGCATAAGTCGATAAATAAAAATAGTTTTGCCCGTTTATTTGTCATAATCGGTGGAGGTGCTTTATTATTCTATCTGGTTCAGAAGGAGAACCTATTGTTTTTATTATTAGCTGTTTTGACCATTGTATTCCTATTTGCATTTCTAATACGAAGACAGAGTAAATTGGAAAAGCAGCGTGCTGAGGCGGAGGCTTTTTTAAAGGTCAATGAAAACGAAATTACACTGCGAGATACCCGTCGAACACTCTATAATGAGGGGGCAAATTTTGAAGACGATCGCCATCCTTATACATCTGATTTAGATATTTTTGGCCAATTTTCCTTGTTTTCGCTGCTTAACCGTTGTGCAACAACGCTTGGAATTGCGAAATTGGCAGATTGGCTGCAACGCGCCGCCACCAAACAGGAGATAGAAGAAAGGCAAAGAGCGATAGCGGAGATAGCCGAGGATTTAGATTGGAGTCAAAACCTCCAGTCAAGACTCTTGTTTAATGTCCATCAGAAAATAGAAGTCAAAACCTTCTTGTTACGCTATTTTGAGGGGTCTAGTTTGGCGTTTGGTAATGCATTTATGCGCTTTTATGTCCCCGCTGCTCCTTTTATTTTACTTATAGGCTTGTTGTTTTCATTGTTTGTGACCCCTATATGGACGGGCTTGTTGTTATTGGGATTAATACATTTGTTCTGGACGTTAGGATTGGCAGGCAAAGTAGGTTTGTTTTCCAGCAGAATAGATAAAGTTGGGAAAATTTTGGCGGCCTATGCGGAAGGACTGACTTTGGTAGAAAGGAAGGCATTTGCGGAGTCAGAAAATAAACGTTTACAACAACAATTAGGTATTGAAGGAAAGCCATTGTCTGGTGCCTTTCGAGAACTGTCAAAACTCATCAATAATCTTGATGCAAGAAATAATATGCTCATGGGCGCTATTCTCAATATTATTTTGCTGTGGGATTTTAAATATGTGATGAAGATTGTACATTGGAAATCGAAGTACGAAGCAGATATTCTGGAAGCCTTTGATGTTATTGCAGAGTTCGAAGCACTAAATTCATTGGCGATATTAAAACGCAACCATCCTTCTTGGACGATTCCTGAATTGTTAGGCAGTACAACGGATGATAGCGTTTTAGCCGTGGAAATTGCGCATCCGTTAATTCCTGTAGCGCAATCTGTCGCGAACGATTATTGCAATGCGCATCATCAAATTGCGTTAATAACTGGGTCGAATATGGCAGGTAAGAGTACGTTTCTTCGAACCATCGGTATTAACTCGGTTTTGGCTTATGCCGGAGCAGTAACATGCGCTGCTACATTTAAATTGCCTATATATAACCTCATCTCGTACATGCGGATTAGAGATTCTTTAAATGAAAGTACATCTACTTTTAAAGCAGAATTGGATCGTATGAAGTTTATATTAGATACGGTAAAACAGGATAAAGATAGTTTTTTTCTTATTGATGAGATGTTGCGTGGAACCAATTCGGTAGATAAATATTTAGGATCTCGAGCCATTATTCGTAAACTGATTGCAATGAAAGGTAAAGGAATGGTGGCTACGCATGATTTGCAACTGGCTTCACTTGAGGAGGAAAATGTAGGTAAGGTGCAGAATTATCATTTTGATATCCGAGTAGAAGAGGGAGAAATGCTTTTTGATTATAAATTGAAACATGGCCGCTGTACCATCTTCAATGCATCACTATTATTAAAAGGTATAGGAATTGACGTAGAAACGACTTGATAATCATCATCATTTAAAAATGACACTAGAAGAAAGAATAGAGGCTTCGGAGACGCGTGTATGTACCACCGTTTTTCCGTTTCTGACTAATCATCACGACACATTATTTGGTGGAAAAGCGATGGCCATTATGGATGAGGTCTCGTTTATGGCGGCTACACGCTTTTGTCGAAAGCAGCTGGTGACCGTTTCTACTGATCGGATTGACTTTGAGAAAGCTATTCCTTCGGGAAGCATTATCGAAGCTGTGGCGCGGGTGCACAGCGTCGGACGGACGAGCGTCAAAGTGAAAGTCGAAGTTTTCTTAGAGAAAATGTATGAAGAAGGACGGGAATTGGCTATTCAAGGCATGTTTACGTTTGTTGCCTTAGGACAAGATAAGAATCCCATCCCGGTATTATAGAAACAGTTGTTATTTTATACGCCTGTTTAAACAACGGGAGGTCACGACACCTAGACAATATATAATATAAGCTATTATAGAAGGATAGCCATCATCTCTTCATGACGCGGTCGAGTTCCCTTTTGCTTTCCCGTTCCTTGATTGTTTCTCGTTT
The DNA here is from genome assembly GCF_014692505.1 of Sphingobacterium arenae. GTDB lineage: Bacteria > Bacteroidota > Bacteroidia > Sphingobacteriales > Sphingobacteriaceae > Sphingobacterium > Sphingobacterium arenae. Next base: position 309,814 of record NZ_JACNYK010000005.1, read on the forward strand.
ATCGAAATCCTTTTTGCCTTGCGCTAACGCAATTTCTATCTTAGCATAGCCCCGCTCATTGATAAATATACGCAGCGGAACGATAGTGAAACCTTTCTCTTCACCCTTTTCCCTCAATTTTTTCAATTCCTTTTTTGTAAGAAGGAGTTGACGATCTCTTTTAGACTCGTGGTTATAGAAAGAACCAAATGAATATTCAGCAATGTGCATGTTTCGAATATACAGACCATCTTCGAAAAAAGAACAGAAACTATCGTTGATATTGGCTTTCCCTTCCCTGATAGATTTAATTTCTGTACCCAATAAACATATTCCTGCTACATATTTGTCTAATAAATGATACTCGAAAGATGCACGTTTATTTTTAATATTTATATTTGCCGATATTGCCATTCCAAATTGATTTAAACGCAAAAATAATGATTTTATAGGTTTATCGAAGTTTTCGTGAGAAACTGTTGGTAATATCTTAACAATAATTTAATTTTATGATATTTATATGGTTTTTCGATGGGAGGGAATCGGGAGAATTTTGTATGTTTGCTCCGATTTTTTTGGACGAAAAGTATGCAGAAAATATTCTGAAAGAGGACGCCAATTAATAACATGGTGGTTAACAGCTTGATTGGGAAGGAAATTGTATATTTTCGTTTTTTTAGTTTATTTTTGACGATTAAATACGGATAGTCAAAAGGTAAGTTAGGTTGGATTAAGAAATTATGTCACATACAATACAAACACCTACAACATGAGTAAGGGAAAGTTAAGTGAAAGAACATCTAAGTTCCTACAAAGTGAACTGGAGCCTATTAAGTCTAATAACCTTTACGCTTATTTTAGACCAATTCAATCAAAACAGGATACGGAGGTTTTGATTGATGGGAAACGTGTGTTGATGTTCGGCTCAAACTCTTATTTAGGGTTGACAACAGATACAAGGATCATAGAGGCCGCGCAGGATGCGTTGGAAAAATATGGTACAGGTTGTGCTGGATCCCGTTTTTTAAATGGAACGTTGGATATCCACGTGGAATTGGAGGCAAGGCTGGCAAACTATGTAGGTAAGGAGGCAGCTATATTATTTAGCACTGGTTTTCAATCTAATTTAGGACCGCTGTCTTGTCTGACGGGCCGGAATGACTATATATTGTTGGATGACAGAGATCACGCTTCCATTATCGATGGCAGTAGGTTGTCATTTTCTAAAGTGATCAAATACGCGCATAACGACATGGATGATTTGCGTAGTAAAATAGCACGACTTCCAGAGGACAGTTTCAAGTTGATCGCTACGGATGGTATCTTCAGTATGGAGGGAGATATTGTAAAGCTTCCCGAGTTAGTCGCTGTGGCCGATGAGTTTGATGCGGCTATTTTATGTGATGACGCTCATAGCTTAGGGGTGATAGGGGATCGAGGAGCAGGTACCGCGTCTCATTTTGGTCTGACAGATAAGGTCGATCTGATTATGGGTACATTTAGTAAATCCTTAGCATCGTTGGGCGGTTTTGTAGCGGCAGATACAGATACTATTGAATATTTAAAACATCGTGCACGTTCGTTAATGTTCAGTGCGAGCATGACTCCGGCTTCTGTCGCCTCTACATTAAAAGCTTTGGAAATTATAGAGACAGAACCTGAACATATCGAAAGATTATGGGCAAATACGGAATACGCAAAGCGACTTTTGCTTGAGGAGGGTTTTGATCTTGGGCAGACGGAAAGCCCGATTTTGCCGATCTTTATCCGCAACAACGATAAAACGTATTATGTGACTAAATTGCTTCAGGATAACGGAGTCTTTGTGAATCCAGTCGTTGCGCCGGCCGTGCCGGCTGAGGAGTCACTTATTCGTTTCTCATTGATGGCAACGCATACTTTTGATCAAATTGATGAAGCTGTGGATAAGATGTCTAAAGTTTTTAAGACGTTAGAGGTTGAGTCTTTCATAAGCTAACGAGATGATAGAGATAGTTCTTGTCCAATCGAAAAAACAAATCACGCAATTTATCGACTTGCCGCATGATTTGTATGCGAATGATCCCAACTACGTACCTGAGTTGTTTTTAGGACAACAGGACTTACTCTCGCCACATAAGCATCCATTCTATAGACATTCGTCGGCACAAGCCTTTCTTGCTTATCAGGACGGGCGTATCGTAGGACGTGTGTTGGCTGTTTGGAATACCAATCACAATACGTTTAACCATGTATCTGAAGGTCAGTTTGGTTTATTTGAATGTATTAATGATCAATCGGTCGCAAATAAATTGCTGGACACGGCTGCTGAATGGGTGAAATCCAAAGGAGGAACGCGTATCGTAGGGCCTATTAATCTCACAACGAATGACACTTGTGGGCTTTTGGTGGACGGATTTGATAGGCCGCCTATGGTCATGATGCCGTATAACCCTCCTTATTATTTAGAGCTTATTGAGCATGCGGGTTACATTAAGAAAGTAGATTTACGTGCCTATCTCGTAAAGACCGAGACTGCCAATCGACGTTCTGTGCTATTATTAGAGAGATTAACAGAAAGGTTGCGGAGATCGGGTATCGTCCTACGTCAGATCAATTTAAAAGATTTTGCAAACGAAGCGAAGAAAATAAAAGCGGTGTATAATAAAGCTTGGGACAAAAATCTAGGCTTTGTTCCGATGACGGATGAAGAGTTTGACTATACCGCCAAAGAATTGAAAATGATTGTGGATCCCAAATATTGTATTGTGGCTGAGCGAGGAGAGGAGATTGTAGGTTTTGCCTTGGGGATTCCGAATATTAACGAAATTTTAATTCATATAAAAAAAGGCAGACTATTGCCATTTGGTATATTCAAATTGCTTTTTGGCTTAAAAAAGATCAAGATGATTCGGGTTTTGATGTTGGGGGTGTTGGAAGAATATCGAAAATTAGGTATAGAGGCTTGTCTGTACGGTCTTATCATAAAAAATGCAATTCCGTCGGGAATTGAGGGTGCAGAATGTTCCTGGATGTTGGATGATAATTATATGATGAACCACGCGATTGAACAAATTAATGCAGAACTCTATAAGCGCTACCGTCTTTACGAAAAATCGATATAGAGATGCTAATTTCTAAATACTTGGAAAAGCACCTATTGGCCGATAGAAGAAAATAAGGGAATGAAAAAGATTCTAGTGACTGGAGCAAGTGGTTTTGTCGGATTTCATTTAGTGTCGGCAGCTCATGAAGCAGGTTATGAAGTTCATGCTGCGGTGCGTAAAACAAGTCAAGTTTCCGATATTGAGTCTTTTGTTGATAAGTTCGTCTACCCCGATTTTAATCAGTTAAACTCATTGGCGACATTATTTACTTCTGAAAAGTATGATTATATTATTCATGCAGCAGCAATGACAAAGGCAAAATCAGAAGATGAAATGATGGATGCGAATGTTCGCGTAACGGAACGACTAACGCAAGCTGCCTTCGAATCACCCAACCCACCTCAACGGTTGGTGTACGTGAGTAGTTTGGCCGCTATTGGCCCGTTATCTTATCTCGACGGACCGATAACAGAATTCACACCTTATCATCCGGTGACGATGTATGGTCGTAGTAAGCGGGAGGCGGAAAAAATGATCTGTGCGAATTTTGCAGATAAGCCAATTTCCATTATTCGCCCTACTGCAGTATATGGCCCACGAGAGAGGGATTTGTTTATTTTGTTTCATACGATGAATAAAGGGATTGATGCCTATGTGGGGAGGGCACCTCAAAAACTTTCGTTTGTTTACGTAAAAGATCTGGTAGAAGCTTTGTTGCAAGCGTGTGTGTCTCCTCAAGAAAGACTGGATATTTTTAATATTTCTGATGGAGGTGTTTATTCCCGTTACGAAATGGCTGAAATATTTAAGCGAACGTTTCGTAAAAAGCTTATGCGTATCCACGTGCCTTATGCGATAGTCAAGAGCGTAGCACGTGTGTCCCAATGGTTATATAGCAATTCTGCCAAAACGCCGGTAATTTACCCAGAGCGGTTGGAGGAATTGACGGCGGAGAATTGGGAATGTGATATCAGTCATGCACAAATAGTGCTAGGGTACAGGCCTTCATATAATTTGGATAAGGGCTTGACAGATAGTTTACAGTGGTACCAGAAAAACAATTGGTTTTAAAGACTATAAGATGAGTCAAAAAATAAATAAAAAACTTTTCCAAGATCGGAAGAGGACAAATGTTTTAAGTTCTTCAGAGCAGAAATTGATTTCTTATTTTGTTCCGCGTGTGCCGAATTGGATTTCGTCAGACGGTTTAACGGCTATCGGACTTTTTGGGTCCTTCATGATACTGGGGAGTTTTTTATTAGCTGAATATGTCGCTCGTCCTTGGTTGTTGTTGGGAATTGTTGGTTTTTTTGTGCAATGGTTCGGAGACTCTTTGGACGGACGTATCGCATACTATCGAAATAAATCACGTAAATGGTACGGTTTTGCACTAGATATCGTCATGGATTGGATTAGTACGGTCATGATAGGGTTGGGATATGTGTTTTACGCTCCTGATGATTTTAAGTATTCTGGCTTTGCGCTCGTCGCGTTATATGGTTGGGCGATGATTATTTCGCAACTACGGTATCGCATAACAGATAAATATACTATTGACGCCGGATTATTGGGCCCGACGGAGATTCGAATAATTATTTGTGCTGTGTTGATGAGCGAAGTTCTTTTTGTAGGAAGTATTAATTACCTCGTAATCGTAATTTGCATTGCGCTTTTTGTTATAAATTGCGTTGATACCAAAAAACTGCTTAATATGGGGGATGAACGAGATTGGGCGGAAAAAAAGAATAGGGAGGCGTCCTTAAATGAGGAGAAAGCGTAAGACGAAAATACGCGACTTTTTTCTTTCCTTTGGGAAAGCGCAGTTGTCTGCTTTTCTGGGGGGACTATTCGACTTTGCTGTTTATTCAGTTGGTATACAAGTATTAGGTTTTACAGCATGTATATCAAACATCATTAGCGGCTCGTTGGGAGCCGTTGTTAATTTTACCATTAATCGGTATTGGACTTTTGATAGCACGAGCACGCCTGTTGGCCAGCAATTGGGAAAGTTTGTTGTCGTTGTTATAGGTAGCATATTTTTGAAATCATTGGGTATATTCCTTTTAGTCGACCATCTTTTAATGAACCCATATTATTCGAAAATCATAATTGAAATTCTTGTTTCACTGGGTTTTAATTTTTTAATGCAGAAATATTGGGTGTTTAGAAAATAGTTGATCAATTCTCCAACGAATTGTATATTGAAAAAATATCTTTCAGACTTCCAGTCAATTGTGTTTTTTGTTTAGGAAAAGGTTCCGAAACTGTTGGAGCATAAGGTTAAAGTTTCTACCTTTGCACCACTCCGCGAGGGA
>NZ_JACNYK010000006.1 GCF_014692505.1 Sphingobacterium arenae
AGGATTTGGCAAAAGATATTCAAGGCGGCGGCGGCGGACAGCCGTTCTTTGCTACGGCCGGAGGGAAATTGGTCGAGGGACTCCCCAAGGCGATTGCCCGGGCGAAGGATTTCGTGAAAAAATAATAAAAATGAAGAGCCGTCTATCTAAACGAACTAGAAAGAGATAGAATTAATAGATTTATATTATAACTATATACAACGCAAGTAATGAACGATAAAATATGGTTATCCTCTCCACATATGGGTGGTAACGAGTTAAAGTATGTGCACGACGCGTTCGATGCAAATTGGGTGGCGCCCTTGGGGCCAAACGTGAACGGATTTGAAAGCGACATTGAGTCTTTTTTGAAAGCTGATGTGAAGGTCGCGGTATTATCGGCCGGTACGGCAGCCCTGCATTTGGCATTGATCGAATGTGGTGTAGGCTATGGCGATGAGGTCATTTGCCAATCGATGACATTTTCGGCATCGGCTAACCCGATTGCGTATCAAGGTGCGATCCCGGTGTTTGTAGATTCGGAGCCGAATACCTGGAATATGTGTCCAAATCATCTACGAGAAGCTATCCGTGACCGCTTCTCCAAAGGCAAAAAGCCCAAAGCGATTATCGTAGTGCATCTGTATGGTATGCCAGCGAAGATGGATGAGATTTTGGCAGTAGCAAAAGAGTTTGATATCCCCGTTATCGAGGATGCGGCAGAAGCATTAGGGTCTACATACAAAGGTACAGCCTGTGGCACCTTTGGACGTTTTGGTGTATTGAGCTTTAACGGAAACAAAATCATCACAACGTCAGGTGGTGGGGCACTGGTCTGCCATTCACAAGAAGATAAAGATAAAGCGGTATTTCTTTCTACACAAGCACGCGACGAAGCGCCGCATTATCAACACTCCTACATCGGCTACAACTACCGCATGTCCAACATCTGCGCCGGTATTGGTCGTGGACAGATGGAAGTATTGGCCGATCGTGTTCAGGCACGACGTAAGATGCATGATTTTTATGTGGAGCTGTTTAAAGATGTAGATGGTGTATCGGTATTTTCCGAACCTTCAACTGATTATTTCGCTAACCATTGGCTGTCGGCTATCCTAATCGATCCAGTTGTTGTCGGGAGAACGAGAGAGGATTTGCGTCTTACCTTTTTAAATGATAATATCGAGTCCCGTCCTTTATGGAAACCTATGCATTTACAGCCTGTTTTTGCTGAAGCTCCTTATTATGGAGAAAATGTTGCGGAAACCCTGTTTGATAATGGCCTTTGTTTACCTTCAGGATCAAACTTAACGGACGCAGAAACGGAGAGGATTAAAACGGTCATTAGGCAGTTTTTTAATAAAGGATAACTTATACGATAATAATTCGCGTGTATTAACGAAAAACACTATTTTTGTGCAAAATAAACAGAATTTTGGAAAGGTTTTTGCCATTGCAATCTCATATAAAAGTAAAAGATATGTCTAAACGTATTCTTGGAGCGATATCAACGCTATTCACCGTGACTATTTTGTTTTGCACTTCTTGTGCGAGTAAAAAGAATCTGGTATATTTTCAACCTGATTCGGTGGAGTTGAATACTATGTATGAATTGAACGCGCCCAAGTTGCAGCCAGGAGATATTTTGGCGATCTCGGTGACGGCAGATGATGTGCGGGCAACGCTACCCTTTAATCAGGTTTCGCCGTATCAAGGAGGCACTGGAACGATACAGGCGACAAATCCGTTTATTCCAACTTATGCCATCGATGCTAATGGCGAGATTGATTTCCCGAAAGTGGGCAAGGTCAAGTTGGCAGGTAAGACACGAACCCAAGCTATGGATATGCTACGACAAGAAGTCGGGAAATATATCGTTGACCCCGGTGTCTCGATGGTAGTACGTAATTTTCGGGTAACGGTGTTGGGTGAGGTGGCCCGTCCGGGTACTTTTACAATTGAGAATGATCGAGTTACTATTTTAGAAGCTTTAGGATTGGCTGGCGATATGACGATCTATGGAGAACGTAATAATGTATTGATCATCCGGGAGCAGGATGGAAAGAAGGAAGAATTTCGGCTGGATTTGAGAAAGCGAGAAGCGATGAATTCCCCCGCTTACTATTTGACGCAGAACGATGTGGTCTATGTGGAGCCGAATGGAGCGCGTATACAAAACTCAAAATATAGCGCAAACACGTCTATTTTTGTTTCTGTCATCGGTTTGATCGTTACCGTGATATCCGTAGCAACCCGTTAACTTAAATATCCAAGAGCAGCAAGCATTTTTATGAAAAATACGCCTTACCCTAAAGTAAAAGAGTCGGACGATCAGGAGTTAAACCTCAAGCAGATTTTTGAACAATATGCCTTCTATTGGAAGTGGTTTATTATTTCGGTTGTAGCCTGCTTATTTATAGCATTCGTTTACTTGCGCTATGCGCAAAAAGTATACAACACAAGCGCCAAAATCCTCCTGCAGGATGAGAAGAAGGCTTCAGGCGATATGGCGGGATTGTCCGAATTAGCGACGATGGCCGGTATGGGAAGTTCTTCGGCGGCTTTCGTGAATGACCAGATGGAGGTCTTGCGCTCCCGTCGGTTGATGCGCAAGGTGGTAGAGACGAACCGACTTTATCTTTCGTATTATACGAAAGGAAATATCAAGTCGTCAGAGGTATTGGAAAAGCAAGCGCCGCTGAAAGTGATGCTACTCGAACCAGATCATGCACGACTAGATTCAGTCGCTTATACATTTATAATAAATAAGAAAGGGGACAGCTATAAAATAAAGGATAAGTTGGAAGGGACGAGGGACTATACATTGGGAAGCAAACTAGAAACTCCTATTGGTCCGATTAGTTTGGTGCCCCAAGAAACCAATAAGCTTTGGGAAGGCGATTTGCTGGTGAGTTATATTCCAACAGATATTACGGTCGATATTTTACGGAATATGGTTCAAATTACACCGAATAAAGAAACGCAGTCCTTTTTGGTGAATTTCTCGATGGACTATCCCCTAATTGCGAAATCGGAGTTGATTTTAAACTCGCTCATCGATCAGTATAATGAAGATGTGACCTACGATAAGGCACAGGTGACAAGAGCAACATCGAAGTTTATTACCTCGCGATTGGATCTTATTGCTCGGGATTTAGCGGAAGCGGACTCTAAAGTAGCCGACTTTAAGGACCGGAACAGCTTGATGGATATGCAGGAAGAAGCACGCTTGTATATGCAGAATGCAACTGCCAACGAACAGAAATTAGTAGAATACCAGACACAGTTAAGCTTGGCCGATATGATGGGCGAGGCGACTTCTGGGACAGAATACAATTTATTGCCGTCTAATATTGGTTTAACGGATCCATCGATACAAGCGAATATCAACAGTTACAACGACTTGGTGTTGGAACGGGACGATTTATTGAAATCGGCGACACCAGATAACCCGGTGGTGCAACAGTTGAACAGTAATATTGCCCAGATTAATAGGAATCTACAGGTCTCCTTAGACAATTATCGGAAGGTATTGCAGGGCAACGTCGATGCATTACAGGGGCAGAAAAGTAAGTTTGAAGGTAAACTCAATCAGATGCCGGATCAAGAGCGTGGCTTTAAAGATATTTCCCGCCAGCAGCAGATTGTGGAGACGATTTATTTGTTCTTATTGCAGAAACGGGAAGAAACGGAGATTAAAGCGGCGGCGACTCCGGCGAATATAAAAATTGTGGATGCGGCGTATGGCTATAAGTTGCCTGTGGCTCCTCGAAAAATGCTGGTAATGCTCGGCGCGTTGATTCTGGGCTTCTTGATACCCTTCGCCATTCTATACATCAAATTCTTACTAGACAACAAAATACACTCCCGTAAAGATATCGAAGAAGCGATGCATGCACCTATTTTGGGTGAAATACCCACCTCTGACCATCCGATTATCGAAGATAACGACCGTTCTTCGCTTGCGGAGGCCATTCGTATCCTGCGGACGAATATCACCTTTATGCTAGGCAACAGCAAGAAAAGTGAATCTGCGGTCTTATACGTAACATCAACCACTTCCGGTGAAGGTAAATCTTTCATCGCAACCAACCTCGCGAAGATTCTGTCGATGTCGGGCAAAAAAGTCTTGTTGATCGGTGCGGATATCCGTTCACCGAAAGTATTGGATTATTTAGGGTTATCGCACTTACAGCATACCAACATCGGGATTACGCAATACCTCGTAAACCCGGAGATGTCGGTATCCAATATTGTGATCCAGAAACCGGCACCGTATAATTTTGATATCATCTATTCGGGCTATATCGCACCAAATCCAGCAGAGTTACTCATGAACGGGCACTTTGCAGATTTGATCGCTTTTGGACGAATGCAGTACGATTATGTGATTGTGGATACGGCACCGGTGAGTATGGTAACCGATACGTTATTGATTGCGGAGCATGCCGACATGACTATATTTGTGACCCGTGCAAACTACTTAGACAAACGCTTATTGAATATTCCGAAGGAACTCTACGAAGAGGGCAAGTTGAAGAATATGGCGGTTGTTATTAACGATGTGGACTTCAAACGGGGCTATGGCTATGGTTACGGTTATGGCTATGGTTACGGAGAAGGGCAGGAGGTTTCGTTACGTAAACGCCTTTGGAATATTATCAGAGGCAAGAGTAATAAACCTAAGCTTAGAGGTTAACGAAAAATAAGCACAAACATGCAGGGGCTGTATCTTACACGAAGGTACAGCCCTTTTTACTTGTCCTGACAGTTCCGAATTTTATATTCCTGTACCGGACGATGTTTTATGTTTTTAGCGAGGCGACGTCATCTCGATTGGAGATCGATTGTTTGCCATAACTTAATACTGAAGTAACCATAGGGTAATTCGCAAGGCAGACCTTTGCCCCAAATAATGTATCCATGAAATACCCGTTACTTTCTGTATTATTGCTCTTTTTTATCCCCACTATTTATGCGCAAAGCATAAAAGGAACCGTTACCAATGAAGCCGGTGAACCGCTTTCACAAGTTACCATTAAAGACGCTGCTAGTAATCGCGGAACCCTATCCGATTCGGCAGGAAATTATGTTATCGTATTGCGCACCGGCAGTAGCCAGTTGAAGTTTTCGGCAATTGGGTATGCCGAGAAAGAAGTTGAAATCGGTCATCAACAAATTTTGAATGTCGTTCTGCAGGAAGATTATGTAGACTTGAACGAAGTCGTGGTGATCGGCTATGGTTCCATGAAAAAGAAAGACCTGACGGGCGCGGTAAGTACGCTGAGCGGTGATAAATTAGAGTATATTAATGGAACGCAATTGTCACAAGAGTTACAAGGGCTGATCCCCGGTGTCACGGTAACAAGAAACAGTAGTTTGCCCGGAGCTGGAGCCGATATAAAAATCAGAGGGGTAACCACGATTAGCGACAGTAGCCCTTTAATTATAGTTGATGGTGTTCCGTACACCAACATAGATGATATTTCGTCCAACGATATTCAGGATATTACGGTTTTAAAAGATGCAGCATCCGCCTCTATTTATGGTGCTCGTGCGGCGGCCGGTGTGATATTAATTACAACGAAGAATGCGGTGGCAGGTACTACCCGACTAGAAGCCGATCTGAATATGGGGATAGATCGGATTCCCACGTTCCCCCGAAGTGTCGGTGCCACGCGTTATTTACAAATGGGGAATGAAGCGATGTGGAATGATGCCGGCAATCCCGAAGGAGCGGAGTATCCGCTGTATTCGCAAGATGATGTCGAAAACTGGTTGAATTATAACAAGACCGATCCGAATAACTACCCCGTGACCGATTGGATTGATTTATTGATTAAAGATGTAGCACCACGCCAAAGACATGGGCTAACGTTCGCTCATGGAGGCGAAAAAGTAAATAATCGCATTTCTTTAAATTATGAGAATACAGAAGCCTTATATGATAACCGGAATTATGAACGGATCATAGCTCGAGCAAATAATCAGATCAAGTTCTCCAGTAAGTTTAAAGCAAATTTTGACGTTACTTTAAACCATTCTTTGAGTAATAACCCCACGTCCAATCCGATAAACTCCGCGCATAAATATGCGCCCGTTTATGCCGCCTTGTGGTCTGACGGCCGTATAGCAGGCGGTAAAGATGGGTCCAATATGTACGCTGATATTCAAGGCGGTGGTTTTGATAAAACGACACACAGTAAATTTAATGGCCGCCTGTCCTTAGCATATCAACCGATAGAAGGGTTGACGTTTACAGGAACGCTTTCCCCCTTCTTCCATTTCGAAAAAGGTAAGAATTTCGTTCAGAAATTGCCCTGGTATGATGCCGACGACCCGACGATATTAGGTGGGTATATCTCCGGGCATAATAAAACAAATTTATATGAAACCCGCGCCGAAGTTCGTACGATGACCAAGCAATTTATTGCAAACTATGGAAAGAGACTCGAATTGCACAACCTGAACCTCATGGCAGGTTATGAGGACTTCACGTATAAAAGAGAGGCGTTGAACGCACAAAGTGAGGATTTTGAGCTGTCAGGCTTTCCCTATCTGAATCTCGGAAACCGAAATGCTATGCTTAATTCGGGTAACGCAATGGAGTCGGCTTACCGCTCCCTCTTTGGTCGATTATTGTATGATTACGATAACAGATATTACCTACAGGCAAACTTTCGCTATGATGGTTCGTCCAGGTTCCATCCCGATCACCGCTGGGCGCTGTTTCCTTCCGTATCGGTAGGCTGGTCAATTTCTGAAGAATCTTTTATGAAAGATATAGATCGGATTTCGCTGTTGAAAATCCGAGGATCGTATGGTAATCTCGGAAATGAACGCATTGGGTATTACCCATACCAATCCACGATTGGTTTCTTCACGGCACCTTTTTATCAAGGGGATAATATCGTATCTAAAACAACCGCTGCGCAAGTGGCTTATGCTATACAGGATATCAGTTGGGAAACAACAGAATCATGGAATATTGGTCTGGATGGAGGTTTCTTCGAGCATCGTTTAAGTTTAATGGCCGATTATTACGTGAAGAGCACCCGGGATATGTTGTTAGAATTGGAGGTTCCTGACTATTTAGGTTTTGATAACCCCGACCAAAATACAGGGATTATGAAAACACGGGGCTGGGAATTTGTTCTCAATTGGAGCGATCGCATAGGGAATGATTTTCGCTATTCCGCATCCGTCAATCTTTCGGATTTTAAGTCGACCATGGGGTATCTGGGAGGTACCGTTTTTACGGGAGATCAGATCATACGGGAGGGTAGTCAGTATCATGAATGGTTTGGTTATATCTCGGACGGCCTGTTTCAAACGCAGGAACAAGTCGATAATGCCGCGCTGCTGCATAATGCCGTGAAACCGGGTGATGTACGCTATCGTGATATATCCGGACCGGACGGTGTGCCGGATGGTGCCATTACCCCTGAATACGATAAGGTGTTGTTGGGCGGTTCTCTTCCCCGTTATACCTATGGCGGAAATATCTCGGTTGGTTACAAAGCCTTTGATCTTTCTGCCATATTTCAGGGTGTCGGTAAGCAATCTAGCCGCTTAGCCCCCAATATGATACAGCCATTTGAGTCGACTTGGACAAGCCCGTCCACCTATTATGACGGGAACTATTGGAGCCTATACAATACCGTCGCGCAGAATGAAAACGCGCGTTTTCCAAGGCTATCACATCAAAGTGCCAAGAATAATAATTATGAGATGTCAGACTTTTGGTTATTCAAAGGAAATTATTTCCGGCTGAAGAATGTAATCCTCGGTTATAACCTGCCTAAAAGTTTCTTGGATCGTATTGATATGAATGCCGTCCGCCTCTACGTATCCGGCACAGACTTGTTTTCCATAAGTGATTATCCGCCGGGCTATGATCCCGAATCGATTAACAGTTCTTATATATCCAGTACGTATAGTATTGGATTAAATATCAAATTTTAAGTCAAGATGATGAACATTTTTAAGAAATCACCTATACTATACCTGGCCGTTAGTTTGTTCTTTACATCGTGTGCTAAATTAGATTTGGTACCCCCATCGGAGGGATCCAGTGAAAACTGGTATACCGATCAAACCGAAATAGAGATGTCACTGAATGATTTATACCGGACTTATGTATGGAATCTGGAAGTCAATTTTCAAACCGACCGATGGACGGATGATTGGGCGCAACGACTCGTGGTTTACGAATATTCTGCCGGAGCGATTACGAGTGAATGGGCAGAGAGCGAGGATACTTGGCTGAATACCTATAAGGGAATCAGTCGGGCAAACCGGATTATGGAGAGTTTAGAACGAGCTGCAGAAACCCTTCCCGAGGAAGTCATCAATAGATTACGAGCAGAAGCCGCCTTTTTTAGAGCGAATTTTTACGGACGTTTAATTACATTATACGGTGATGTGCCGTTCTTTAAACAAACCATTTCCATCGAAGAGGCCTTTGCGTTAGGGCGGCACGATGCAAAAGAGATACTGAAAGAAGTATATGCTGATTTTGATTATGCCATTGAAAACTTGCCGGAAGAGAATAACGCTTCGGAAGTAAATCGTGTAAACAAGGGTGCGGCTATAGCGATGAAAGCCAGGGTAGCCTTATGGATGTCGGATTGGGAGGTTGTAAAGGAAGAAACACAGAAACTGATGGCGTCCGAAAAATATGCCTTGCATTCCGATTATGAACGTTATTTTCAATCAAAGAAAGCAGAGTCTGAAACGATCTTCTCTATACCAAGATCCCGTGATTTAAGTATCGTTTGGAGTTCGAAAAACTTTATGCCACGTACCATCGGTGGTAATGCTGTGGCGCAACCGTCGTGGGAATTGCTGGCCATCTATCCTTGTACGGATGGATTGCTGATCGATGAATCGCCGCTATTCAATCCGAAAGACCCTTTTGAAAATCGAGACCCCCGACTTGCCGCGACCATCGTCGAATTTGGATCCGAATTTTTAGGCGTTATCTATGATCCTGATCCGAGAGCAGAACGTGTCTTGAACGTCAACACCGGGCAAATGGTAGAAAATAAAGATACAAAAGGATATACCCAACATGCGTCCTATAACGGCCTGCAGCTAAGAAAATATGCGGATCAAAACTGGCTTACCTACCAAGCCGATAACCCCGTTATTATTATGCGGTATGCGGATGTACTATTAATGTACGCAGAGGCGAAAATAGAACTGAATGATGTGGATCAATCGGTATATGATGCCATCAATGAAGTGCGCGCAAGAGCCTACGGAGTAGGGGTTGGCGAGGTTAGTCAGTACCCTGCTATAGTCGAAAAAAATCAAAGCGAACTTCGAAAAGTTTTACGTATAGAACGAAGAATTGAATTTGCTTGGGAACAACGCAGATTTTGGGACCTTCATCGTTGGAAGGAATTTGAGAACGCTTTAGCCCGACCATATTATGGGTTGTTGCCTATCACCGAAATGAAAAGCAAGTTGATAAATACCGACTTATGGTTTTGGCCGATTACGCCGACCGTAGACGAGAACGGATACCCTAACCTGGATGAATTATATACCAAGGGATACAGTTCGAAGTTGGGTGATCGAAAATTTGATGCTAAGCAGTATCTTTGGCCCATTCCGAATAAAGAAATTTTAATTAATGATAACTTAGAACAAAATCCCGGTTATTAGTAGGACAAGGACAAAATCGATAAAGAAAAATAGTTGATATCAATACCATAAACATGAATAAAAAAATAGCAACCCTCGTGCTTTTGACTTTTCTGGCACTCTTTAATTTTTCAACAGTAGTGGCTCAAAATGCATATAAAAAGCCGGCATTGGAAAACAAGGATTCCTGGTCTATGATTATGATCCCTGATATTCAGAATTATGTAAAATGGGGCCGCAATCAGCCTATCTTAGAACTCATGACGGCATGGATTGAGGAGAATTTAGACACGCTCAATATCCGCATGGTGGTATGTGTAGGCGATTTAGTACAGACGAATGAAAAGATAACAAAAGACTATGATGGAAATCAATCCACCCAAAAGCAATGGGAAGCATCAGCAGGCTCTTTTGATCGCCTAGATGGAAAAGTTCCTTATATGATGGCAACCGGAAATCACGATTATAGCGTAGATCGCGAAGGAAACCGTACCTCACGTTATAATGAATTTTTTCATGTAGATAAGAACTTTTTAAATGGGAAATATTTAGTACAAAACGCGCGAGATGAGCAAGATCAACAGACTTTAGCAAATTCGGTCTACGAATTAAAGGATCTAAACGGTAAAGACTATTTATTTATGACGGTCGAGTTCGCGCCTCGAGATACGATCATTACTTGGGCTAAAAATGTCGCTGCGATGGAGCAGTATAAAGATCATCGTATCGTGTTGTTGACCCATAGTTATTTGAGCCCTAAGGATGAATTAGGGGACAAGCCGAGCACCTGGCTTTTATGGGAACCCTATCAAGTTGATGGAAAAATATTAAAATCCAGGGGCATTACGCTTCCCTCCGCGAACAATGGAAAGCAAATCTGGGAGAAATTAGTGAAGCCTGCAGGAAATATAGAGATGGTGCTTAGCGGACATTATTCTGGGGAAGGTTATAAAGAAGGCATAAATGATCAGGGAAAATCTGTTCATCAAATTTTGTTCGATGCGCAAGCCATGGGCGGAGGCGGACGTAGCGGAAATGGTGGTGACGGCTGGTTAAGGATTCTGGAATTTTTTCCAGACAACAAAACGGTTAGCGTTCGGACTTTCTCGCCTTTGTTTGGCGCTTCGCCAACCACGCAGGGGCATGCCTGGAAAACGGATAAAAGAAATGCGTATAAAGTCGTGTTTAGTGAATAAGTTTTCTCGTCGTTGAAGGAGGGCTTATAAGGTAAAATGAGTGGTCAGAGCAGTTGCTTTGTGCATCGTTTTATTCTTTCTACTTTTTAATGTACATTTGAGGTGAACTTAATATTTTGATAACATCTTTATAATAACGTATTTATTCGTTTTACATATGTTTGCAGCATAAAAAGTAATCCCTGTTTGATACGTGAACGCATTAAAGCCTTGAACTTGAAACCGCTCATCCATAACGAGAAAGAGATTTTAAATAGACTTGCTGAAGGGGATCAACGAGCCTTTACGATGATTTTTGACGCCTATTATCAGCTTCTTGGCGCTTATGTCTATAAAATTACGGAATCCAAAGAAGCGGCAGAAGAAATTGTACAAGAGGTATTCATCAAAGTATGGGAGAAGCGAGAAATAGTAGGTAATATAGATAGCTTTAAAGCATATCTTTTCATCTTATCGAAGAATAAAACAGTAGATCATCTTCGAGCAATAGCCAAAAAACGTGTACAGCAACTTGCTGTTTTTCAACAGATGAAAGAGGAAAGTTACGTGATGGATAGCGCCTCTCCTTTAGAAGAATACAACATAATTATTGAAAAAGCCGTTTCCAGATTACCTCCACAACAACAGAAAGTCTACCATTTAAGCCGGTATGAAAAATTGAAATATGAGGAAATTGCCCTCCATATGGGCATCTCCAAAGAAACGGTTAAGAAACACATGCAACTGGCGTTGGCTTTTCTAAAACAACAGGTAAAGTTGCAAATTCAAAATATGAATTTAGGCCTGCTCTTTATGGCTTTGATTTATTTCTAATTTTTTTCATTTCCCATTACCCCTTTTTTCCTAATCTATCGTCTTTATATAAATTGTGAAGCTCATTTGCCTAATAAAGAATGGACAAAGAACGGATTAACTATCTATTTGGGAAATATGTTGATAAAACCGCAAGCCTGAGTGAAAGGGATGAGCTGATGCAGTA
Organism: Sphingobacterium arenae; assembly: GCF_014692505.1. GTDB lineage: Bacteria > Bacteroidota > Bacteroidia > Sphingobacteriales > Sphingobacteriaceae > Sphingobacterium > Sphingobacterium arenae. The sequence goes on from NZ_JACNYK010000006.1 coordinate 11,806, forward strand.
TATTCATTCGGCACCAGAGGAGGAGATCGTGTCTTTATTGGAAGAAGCATACCAATTTCCGGACCTTGATGAAGAAATGTTTACGACGGTTCAAAGGACAAAGATGTTAGGCGCTATTCTGCCCGACTATAATCCGGCGTCTTTTGCGCCAGAACCAAAGAGAACGTTCTTTTCAAAAAGTAGGGTGTTGAAATTCACCACAATTGCTGCGTTACTATTGGTAACATTGACTATTGGTTTCCTATTTTATAAAGATCGGGCGAAATCGCGTGATGCAGATTTGGTTCAGCAAACGTTGAGCGAAGACATATTGCCGGGCGAGAATAAGGCGACATTAAGATTAGCAAATGGGGAGATGATCTCGTTAAATGACATCCCTACAGGAAATGTTGTCGAACAACAGGGGGTTGTGGTTACCAAAACAGAAGATGGACAGTTGTTGTATCAGGTATATGCTACCGACAACAACGCACAGTCGGCGGGTGAAATAGAACCAACTTATCATATCATAACAACGCCGAAAGGAGGGCAGTATCAGGTGTTATTACCGGATGGCACCAAAGTTTGGCTCAATGCGGCCTCTTCCTTGAAGTACCCGCCTGTATTTTCTAAAACAGAAAGGCGCGTTGAATTAACGGGAGAGGGTTACTTTGAGGTGGCTCCAAATATGTTGTCACCCTTTATTGTCCAGACGCAAAATCAATCTGTGAAAGTACTGGGCACGCATTTTAATATTAATGCCTATCAAGATACCCGAAAAACTAGCACAACACTCTTAGAAGGTAGTGTGATGATCGATTATAGCAACAGCGAGAAACGGACTTCTCGGATATTGAAGCCTGGCGAACAGGCGGTATTGAATGGACAGCATAGGCTAGCGGTTAAAAAAGTAGATCTGTCAAATGCTGTTGCTTGGAAAAACGGACTTTTCTATTTCGAAAATACACCGGTAGAACAAGTATTAGCCGAGTTTGCACGCTGGTATAATTTCGATTTTGAGTTTGAAGACGATGTGCCTGCTATCAATCTATGGGGACGTGTCTATCGAAATGTAAATGCCGCAGAAGCACTGGAAATTCTAGATTATTTTAATCTGAAATATCGATTAATAAAAGACGCTAAGCAGAAATCGAAATGGAAAATAGTCGTCTCAAACCTATAAACGATAACAATCAATTAAATTATAAATTTATGGAGAAGTATTATCCGAAAATTCCCGAAGGTTACTAGCGAAATGAAAAAGTCTCTCATGGGTGTGAGAGACTCTAGAGTAAAAAGCTTACGAATATTATTGCGAACATATTCAGTATTAACTTTTAATATAACAAAATTAATGAAATTAAATTCATTTTCCACAGTTAAATTAAAGCTGTGGTTTACCACCGTATTACAGAAAGTGAACGGTCTCCGTTGTAATGCGTTGCATGTCAGTTTTTTATTTATTTGGGTGGGCGTTACGTTTTCGCCAGCAAATGCCACCGTACATGCCCAGCAGATAACACTGCATGTCAAAAACACACCATTGGGAGATGTGTTTAAATCCATCATGAAACAAAGCGATTATGTTTTTATTTACAATAGCCCGAAAATTAACAAAACGCGCGTCAGTGTAGATATCGAACACAGCATGATTACCCATGTATTAGCCGAATGTTTTAAGGACGTGCCCTTTACGTACAAGGTGGTGAAAAAGAATATTCTGGTAAAGGAAAAAGAAGAACCCGTTTCGAAACCGAAAAGCGTCGTTGTTCAACAGCAAGTAAGAGTAAACGGTTTAGTTGTTGACTCGCTGGGATCACCACTTTCTGGCGTCTCTGTAGCCGTGAAAAATAAGAGTAACGTAGGAACGACAACCGACTTAAATGGGCGTTATGTTTTGGAAGTAAGCAGCGATGCGATCTTGGTTTTCAGTATGGTGGGATTTGACAGCCAAGAAATTGCCGTGAAAGGTAAATCTGTTGTGGATGTCGCATTGAACTATGCGACCAGTGGTTTGGAAGATGTTGTTGTCGTTGCATTTGGAACGCAGAAGAAGAAAGAGGTCGTCGGTGCAATCACGACGATCAACCCGGGAGAGCTACGGGTTCCGTCCAGCAACCTTTCCACAGCATTGGCTGGGCGTCTGGCAGGTGTCGTCGCTTATCAGCGAAGCGGTGAACCTGGCGCAGATGACGCTGATTTCTTTATACGAGGTGTAACGACCTTTGGGTACAAACAGAATCCCTTAATCTTGATCGATGGGGTCGAGATGACCAGCCGCGATTTGTCTCGTATGCAGGTAGATGATATCGCGAACTTCTCCATATTGAAGGACGCCGCCGCAACCGCTTTATACGGCGCGCGGGGCGCAAATGGTGTTATATTAATTAGTACCAAAGAAGGGGTGGAAGGCAGGACATCGATCGCTGTTCGTCTGGAAAACTCCATTTCAGCACCGACCAGTACGGTTGATCTAGTGGATAACATCACCTATATGCGCATGAACAACGAGGCCGTGCTGACCCGTAACCCCCTTGGCGATGTGCCATATTCCCCCGCTAAAATTGACAATACGATAGCTGGCGCAAATCCATATGTCTATCCCAATAACGATTGGTTGAATATGTTGTTTAAGGATCATACCATGAACAGGAGAGCAAACCTGAACGTGACGGGGGGCGGAAAAAATGCCCGTTACTATATCGCGGCAACTTACAATCACGATAACGGGATCATGAATGTGGATAAACGAAATAACTTTAATAATAATATCAGCTTAAAAAGTTACCAGCTTCGTTCGAATGTCAATGTCAATCTTACTAAATCTACCGAAGTGGGCGTAAGACTCTACGGAACGTTTGATGATTACCTAGGGCCAAAGGAATCCGGTTCGCATTATTATCGGTTAGCGATGCGAACCGATCCGGTTTCTTTTCCCGCCTATTTTCCAGCGAATGACCAGTATCAGTATGTCAACCACATTCTTTTTGGTAACTCCAGTGATGCCTTAATGGTAAATCCCTATGCGCGACTCGTCAGTGGTTACCGGGATTACAGCCGGAGCACGATGTTGGCACAATTTGAATTGAAACAGGATCTATCGTTTATCACGGAAGGGCTCAAGCTACAGGGTATGTTCAATGTATCGCGTTATGCTTATTCCACGACAAGACGATCATACAGTCCTTTTTATTACGATGTGGGTTCCTACGATAGATTGACCAATGCGTTTACCTTGACTGATGCGTTGAACCCAGATTCCGGAACGGAATATTTAGATTATATGCAAAGTATTCCCGATGTTACCGCAACGACCTATATTCAAGGTACAGCAACCTATAATCGCACATTTAACAAACATGGTATCAGCGGATTGCTCGTGTTTTTGATGCAGAACAAGTTCCAGAATGAAGGCGTTAAAGATCCCGAGGTAGACTATACCTTACAAACCTCCTTGCCAAGCCGAAATTTAGGGCTTTCCGGACGGATGACCTATTCTTTTGATGAACGCTATTTTGCCGAGTTCAACTTTGGCTATAACGGCTCCGAACGATTCCATGCAGACAGACGCTTTGGTTTTTTTCCCTCTGCCGGTTTGGCCTGGCAGGTGTCCAACGAGAAGTTTTGGGAGCCGCTCTCCCAAACCATCACGAACTTGAAATTTCGGGGCAGTTATGGCCTGATCGGGAATGATGCTATAGGCAGTGCCAGTGACCGATTTTTTTATCTGTCGGAAGTTGATCTGAACAATCCGGGGCGAGGGACGGTATTTGGACTCGAAAATCTCTATCGAAGAGATGGTGTATTGGTTAAACGATATGCCAACGCAGCTATCGGCTGGGAGAAATCATACAAAGCCAATATTGGTTTTGATATGGGGTTGTTTCATAATATGAACGTCATCGTCGATTACTGGAAAGAGCGTAGAACCGATATCCTGATGACACGTTCTTTTATCCCGACATCGATGGGGCTGGCAGCAGATGCTATACCCCGGGCCAATGTTGGAAAAGCGGAAGGATCGGGGATTGATTTTTCTGTAGACTATTCTCAAAATATAGGCAGCGATTTTTGGATACAGGGACGAGCTAACTTTACCTATGCTTCCAGTAATTTTCTGGCCTACGAAGAGCCGGTGTATGACAACGAACCTTGGAAGTCTCGCGTAGGATACCCTATTAAACAGAAATGGGGCTATATCGCCGAGCGCCTGTTTATTGATGATCAGGAAGTGTATAATTCGCCGAGCCAAAATTTTGGAGAACCGGTGATGGCAGGCGATATCAAATACCGCGACGTTAATGGCGATGGACGGATCACCTCGTTGGATCAGGTACCGATAGGTTATCCAGAAACACCAGAGATTGTTTACGGATTTGGAACATCATTAGGATATAAAAACTTCGACTTTTCCGTGTTTTTTCAAGGATTGGCACGTGAATCCTTTTGGTTAGATATCGAATCTACTTCTCCATTCCGCGTGGGTCAAAATAGCGGGGAGCAGCTAAAGACCCATGTTTTGCAGGCCTATGCTGATGATTATTGGTCGGAGGATAATCCAGATCCCTATGCCTTATGGCCACGTCTAAGCACGGGTTTACACCCCAATACCAACCAAACGAGTACCTGGTTTATGCGAAACGGAGCTTTCTTGCGTCTCAAAAATGCAGAAATTGGCTATACATTACCACGACGGATTACCGATCGGGTAAAACTAACCAAGGCTAGGTTTTATTTGAGCGGCACCAACTTATTGGTGTGGAGCGGTTTTAAAATGTGGGATGTGGAAATGGCAGGAGACGGTTTGGGCTATCCCGTTCAGCGGGTAGTTAATATGGGTGTCCAAATTTCTCTTTAATGTCCAAAAGTATTCAGTCATGAAACCATCATGATTTTTCAGACTTCATCACCTTTTAAAAAAATATATAAAGATGAAAAAAATCAAACTATATATTATTATACTCTTATTAGGAACGGCCTCTTCCTGTAATTATCTGGATATGATACCAGATAATATTTCGACGGTCGAACATGCCTTTGCGTTACGCAACGAGGCGGAGAAGTATTTATTTACCTGTTATTCCTACCTGCCCGATCTGGGTGTCCAGAATTATAACCCCGCATTGTTGAGCGGTGATGAGGTTTGGTTTTTCTATCCGTATACGACAGCCTTTTACGGTACGCCGCCCGATGTGTGGGAAGTAGCACGCGGGAACCAGAACATAGCCAACCCTTATCTGAATTATTGGGATGGTACGAATGGTGGAAAAAGTATGTGGCGTGCCATTCGGGACTGTAATATCTTTTTGGAAAATATCCAGCAAGTACCGGATATGGATGATACGGAAAAAGACAGGTGGATTGGCGAAGTGAAATTTTTAAAGGCTTATTACCATTGGTTTCTGCTTCGTATGTATGGCCCTATTCCCATTACGGACGTTAATCTGCCGATATCGGCTACACCCGAGGAAGCACAGGTTTTTCGGGATCCTGTCGACGATGTATTTAATTATGTCGTCCATCTGCTGGACGAGGCGGCGGTTACGCTTCCGATAACCATTGTGGACCAGGTGAATGAGATGGGGCGAATCACAAAACCCATTGCCTTGGCGCTGAAAGCCAGAGTATTGGTGACGGCTGCCAGTCCCTTGTTTAACGGTAATCCGGATTATGCGAATTTTGTAGATAAAAGAGGCGTGCATCTATTTAATTCCGTCAATGACCCTGAAAAATGGGAGAAAGCCGCCCAGGCGTGTATCGATGCGATCAATATGATCCACGATAACGGGAATCAGCTGCATTACTTTAATCCAACGGTGAACACTTACAATCTTGGCCCAGAGCTACAGACACAGATGGATATACGGGCAGCCGTGACGGAAAAATGGAATTCCGAAATTATCTGGGGATTGAACAATAGTATGGTCAATTGGATTCAGCGGTATGCACAGCCTTTTATTGATCCAGTCTCTGTCATGACCAATGGAAGTTCACGGCCTAAAGGACAATGGGCGCCGCCACTGAAGATTGCAGAAATGTTCTATACCAGGAATGGTTTGCCCATCGATGAAGATCTTTCTTGGGATTATGCAAACCGATACGAGACGCAGGAAGCCGAGGAAGAGGATAAATACTACATTAAGCCTTATTATACAACAGCAAAGCTGAATTTCTACCGCGAACCCCGTTTCTATGCCGACTTGGGATTCGATGGAGGCGTATGGTGGGGAAATGGAAACTACAATCAGGATGCAGCTTGGCACCTGGAAGGAAAAAGTGGGCAGCTTGCGGGTAAAAGACGGGCAGACGAGCACTCGATCACAGGCTATTACGCCAAGAAACTGATTGATTACCGTAGTGTTTTGCAGACGAGCGGTGTTTATTCTGTACAGCAATATCCTTTTCCCGAAATCCGATTATCGGATCTCTACCTGTATTGTTCAGAATCGCTGAACGAAGCGTATGGCCCCACACCAGAAGCCTATCTTTGGATCAATCTGGTTCGTAGACGAGCCGGAATCCCCGATGTGGAAGAATCTTGGACGTTGTCCGCCGCAAAAACGCCGGGCAAACACTTGACAAAAGAAGGGCTCCGGGAGATTATCCGGCAGGAGCGGCTCATCGAAATGGCATTTGAGGGAACACGCTATTGGGATCTATTGCGCTGGAAAAGGGCAGAAGTGGTGCTCAGTGAGCAGATTAAGGGTTGGGATGTTTCGCAGGTTGAAACAGAACCCTATTACCAGCAAGTCTTGCTTTTCAGCCAATCATTCCGGAAGAAAAACTATTTATGGCCTTTGCGGGAAAGCTCGTTGATCATTAATAAAAATCTGGTACAAAACCCCGGTTGGTAGACTTTATATTTAATTTGAAATGATAAAGAATATGAAAATTTTAAAAACACGGCATAAAAACATCGTCTTGTTACTTTGTGGTGTTCTTTTTATGCTGTCTTCCTGCGATAAGGTTGAATTACGAGGTAATCTGGAGCAAGACGACGTGGCTCCGGGATCGGTGACCGATGTCTCGTTTGAAGATCTTCCCGGTGCAGCTAAGATAAATTATTCCTTGCCGGACGATCAGGATGTCCTGTATGTGGTTGGGGAGTATAATATTCGACCAGGGGTAGGCTATAATGTAAAATCGTCTTATTACAGTAATTCGTTGACCGTAGTAGGCTTTGGGACGACAGACGCATACGCCGTAGATCTATATGTCGTGGATCGCAGTGGAAACCGTTCCGAAAAGACGACCGTTGTGGTAACGCCGCTGCCATCGCCCGTGCAAACCGCTTTTGAAACGTTGGATTATGTGCAAGGTTTTGGTGGGATCTACCTGACCTTTGAAAATGCGGCGAAAGCAAATCTGGTAACCAATGTCCTGGTCAAAGACGCGCATGGCGAATGGGTGGAGTATGATAAATATTATACGGCTTTACCTTCGGGTGCTTATTCTGTCCGGGGCGTAGAAGCGGTGCCTACGACATTTGGCGTGTCTATCTACGACCGGTGGGAAAACCGTTCAGACACCTTAATCAGGGAAATTACGCCTATTTATGAGGCAGCATTAAACACCTCGAGGTTTAGATCATTGTCGATTCCCGGCGAGGCGACCAATCTATGGAATATAGCGCTCCTATGGGACGGTATCCCTGACAATAATGGCGGTTTTGCAGCAGGAGGATCGTTCCCCAAACATTTTCAATTTGATTTGGGCGCAAAAACAAAGTTGAGCCGATTTAAATTATGGGGCGTTTACACACAAGACAGGTTTTATTCCAGCGGAAATGTAAGGGAATTTGAGCTCTGGGGAAGTGATAATCCGGATCCACAGGGTAGTTATGATGGATGGGAATTGCTTGGAACCTATACCGTGGTAAAGCCTTCCGGCTTACCTGACGGGGAACTATCTGCTGATGACAGGGCTATTGCAACTGCCGGAATAGATTTCGACGTATCGCCGGATGCTCCGGCTACGAAATATCTTCGGGTGAATATTCTTTCTACCTTTGGCGCTCCTCGAAATGCCATTGTCGGTGATGCATGGATTAGGGAATTGAAGCTCTGGGGACAGGAGCAACCCTAAGGGATATCATATGGTCATGAAACTTAATAAAATTAGAAAAATGTCAAGTCAAACAAAAATAGTGCGAAAAGGCTTATGGATGATGCTGGCTTTGGTGGGGATCCTCGTAGTGGCGTGTAGCAAAATGGATGCTACATACAAAGATTTTATAAAGGATGGAGAGATCCGCTATAGTCAAAAACCCGATACACTCGGCATAAGCCCCGGGCATAACCGCGTTAAAGCTTGGTTGGTCGCCAAGCGAAGGGATGTGTCCAAATTTAAAATATACTGGAATGACCGCGAGAATGCTGTCGAAGTCCCCGTGACCGATGCGTTTGATACGGATACATTGAGCGTCATTATCGACAATATAGAAGAAGGCTCCTACACGTTTGAGTTTCTGACCTTCGACAGAGAGGGGAATACCTCCATTGTGGTCGATACGGTGGGGCAGGTGTATGGGGATGAATACATCAGTTCCATGTCGAACAGGTTAATTTCCCAAGCATCGTTAATAGAGGAGGAGGTCATTATTTCCTGGTATATGCAATCCAATGAAAGTGCCATACGATCCGAAATCCGATATAAAAGCCAAGATGGAACCGCACATCAGATCCGCGTGGATGCCGGCGATATGGAAACTATTATTGAAGAAGAACCTATGGAAGGGTCTATAGAATACCGTACAGTATTCCTTCCCCACCCGAATGCCATCGATACGTTTTATACAGATTATTCGCCGATATCTCCGGTGCGTAGTGCCCGGATGTACAGCGCATTTGGATTTCCGGAGACTTTTGAAGATACACAATATAGCCATACGAGCCAGACAACCCCAGCAAATGTGGTAATAGGCTCGGGAGAGTGGAGGTTTGATAAGTTTATTACCGCTAGGGGGAATGCTGCCGATCGAAAAAATGGTAACGGTGCGATTAGGTCCTCTGCGAAGGCGCAGTGTATTTTTGAGATGTTGTATGACCTGCCCAACGGCGCATCGAAGATTTCTTTTAATCATGGGACTTGTTCATCGGATGGGATTAGTCAGTTTAGGGTAGAGGCCTCGCAAAATCAGGGAGCTACTTGGACCGATATCAGTAACGGAGGGTTTACCAATACGGCGAACTTGGTGCACCGAGAGATCGCGATCGACATCGAAGGCCCGGTGAGGTTTCGGTTTTTCAAGCTTGAAACGCCTGATTGTACTACCGCGGCTTGCCGGATGAATCTGGACGATATTACGATATATGACTTACCTAATAAATAAATAGAAGATATGGAAGAGAAGAACATTAAAGCGAACAGAAGAGATTTTATAAAGGCCATTGGATTAGGATCAGGGGCGCTACTGATGAACCCTACGGCCGGATTTAGCTCGGAAAGCATCAAAGAGGAGATTGCGGTCATTGATAAAAAGGATGACGTTTATGCACGGCGGAAGATCGATACCGATATATTGATTGCAGGGGGTGGAATGTCTGGTGTATGCGCGGCGCTGGCAGCAGCACGAAATGGTGCAAAAGTAGTCTTGTTACAAGATCGCTCCCGTCTTGGTGGGAATGCCAGCAGCGAAATTAGAATGCACATCGTCGGCGCAAGCCAGTTGAAACAGGTATGGCGGGAAACAGGTATTCTGGAAGAACTCATGTTAACGGAATCTGTGACGAATCCGCAGGCATCTTACGAGATGCTGGATTATGTTTTGTATGATAAAGTATTCTCGGAGAAAAACATCACGCTATTGTTGGACACGGTGATGTATGAAGTGTTCACCGATGGCGATAATATCAGTCGGATCAATGCCTTTTGTTCACCAACGGAAGAATTGTACGAGATTACTGCGAAAAAATTTGCGGATTGCACAGGCGATGGAACACTAGCCGCGCTTGCCGGTGCAGAATTTATGCGTGGACGAGAGGCAAAATCGACCTACAATGAATCGTTAGGTCTGGAAAAGGCCGACGACATTACCATGGGAAACAGCTTGATGTTTGAAGCGCAAAAACACGATAAACCCATGCCCTTTGTCGCTCCTTCTTGGGCTCGGAAGTATACCTTCAAAGATTTTCAGCACCGAAGGATCGGCTCTTATGAGTATGGTTATTGGTGGATAGAGCTTGGCGGAATGGAAGATATTGTAAACGATGGACAAAAGATCCGAGATGATTTAATGGCTGTCGTCTTTGGTATCTGGGATTATGTGAAGAACTCCGGAGACCACCCTAAATCGGCCAATTGGGCCCTGAGTTGGTTTGGCATGATTCCGGGAAAAAGAGAAAGCCGTCGTATCACGGGTGATTACGTCATGACACAACGTGATGCCCAAGCCCCCTCTTTATTAGAAGATCGAGTAGCTTATGGTGGATGGCCACTGGACGACCATCTCCCCGAAGGTATGGACGATACCTCGCAAAAACCCTTTCGTTCTATACCATTAAAAGGGCCTTATTCTATTCCCATGCGCTCTTTATACAGCAAAACATTTAAGAACCTGTATATGGCCGGGCGGAACATCAGTGTATCCCATGTAGCGTTGTCCACCACGCGGGTAATGGCCACCTGTGCCGTCCTTGGTCAAGCAGTCGGTACCGCCATGGCATACAATATCGAGCACGGGCTAACACCCCGGAAGCTGTGTTCGGACAAAGGACATCTGGCCAGATTACAGCAAATTCTGTTGCGACAGGATCAAGCTATGTTGGGTATCGTCAATCATGATGAGCAAGACCTGGCACGTTCAGCGGAAGTAAAAGCATCGCATGAGACGGCGGATGGAAGCGCAGTGCAAGTTATTGATGGTGTGAATCGGGACGTACAGGACGGTAAAACGCACCAATGGCGCGCAGAAATGACGGGCGAAGCGCCTTGGATATCACTTCGTTGGAAAAAGAGGCAACAGATAGGAACTGTAGAATGTACCTTTGATACCGGATTAAATCGGTTCCTACGGTTATCCGGACAACGGTATGTGCAAAAAAACCAGGTAAGGGGTTATCAGCCTGAAACCGTTTCGGACTTTAAAATCGAGGTAATGGACAAGGGAAAAGTGGTCTATGAGGAATATTTTGAAAATAACTATTTACGTAAATTTACCCATACTTTTCCACCAGTGCAGGCGGATGCGGTGCGGATTACCGTGACAAAAACACATGACGATAAATTGGCTAGGATTTTTGAAATCCGATGCTATGCGTAAGGAGATAAAATTAAGTGTTGTATATTTCCTGATTTTCTGGATAAGCGGGAGCTGTTATGCGCAAGATGTGCAAATGTCTGATAAAACAGTTCCGGCATTCCATTTTAAGGTCAACGATTCCGTGGAGGTAGACGTTGACCTTGCCTATAAAGAAGCGGACTATCCGGCGTTTTATATCGCCCATTTAGAGACGGGCGTTTGTTCGGATGGTTTATGTAAACCGATTAATCTCCAGGTAAGTTGGAATTTATTGGGGCAATTTATAGCGTACCATGCAGCCGATGGGTATGCGCTGACCAAATTTGACCATATCGCATTCACGGAGGAAGACCATAAACAGCTGCACCGTATACTTTCCGATACGGCCGCTATCCTTCGGGACTATGAAGTAAATGACATGATCGATACGGCCGTTTATTTACGATCTCGACAGATTGACGCCGTTACACGGCCTACGAGCTTGACATTTAGCGCAGCAACGGTTGAAGGGGCACTGTATACGGTATACACGCTTTGGCATTTTACGAATGGTGCTATACGGGCGAAGATCAAAGCACATACGCGGTCGTACATGTCCGATGATGCGGTCGTTAAAAATATGCTCGCTTCCAACAACAGGGATTATGTAAGCTTTGTTTTCAAACATATGACCGAAGAACAGCATAATCGATTGGGGAGCGATATTGTTAAACTAGTGGGGAGTAAAGATCCCTATATACCACACTTTGCGTTAGCGCAGTTGGGAGATACCGTCCTATCCGCTGCGCGTATTCAACAGGAGCTGCTGGTCTATTTTCCCGCCGCGGATAATGCACTAAAAAATGCATTGTTAGACCGACTAGCTTCGGTTCCTATGGATGCGGAGGCGATGATTGCGCTTGTTTCCTCGTTGTCTAACCTCCAAGAGCAGCAGATGACAAAAGCGTTGGCTATCATTGAAAATAATAAGCCCCGAATAGATGAAAAAATACGCGAGAAGCTAGAAATACTATCTCGTAGTCAAGATCGGGCTATGGCAAAGCAGGCAAGGAATACCTTGTTAAAAATCGATTAACCATGGTGATCGAAAACAGAAAAAAAGAATAACATGAAACCATCATAAGTTCGCTAAATTCACAAACCGAAAAGAATAAACCACTCATGATAGCTTTATCACCTTTAAAAAATAAATTATTCTGATGAAACATAATACAACATTACGAATGAAGTTTTTTTTAATCCTGATCATAGCAGGGTTTACAACCTCCTGTTCCACTATGAAAGGACAACAAGCACGAAAACAACCCGCGGAATTTCCAGCCTTTGATACGGAAAGCCATCGCGGGGGGCGAGGCGTGATGCCGGAAAATACAATTCCCGCTATGCTTTATAGCCTTTCCTTGCATGGAATAACAACGTTAGAAATGGACGTAAGAGCGACGGCGGATGGAAAGCTGGTGTTGGGACATGATAACTATTTGAACCCTTGGTTTACGCGGAAACCCAATGGAGATGATCTTACAAAAGACGAAAAAGATCGTTATCCCGTTATGCAGATGACCTATGCGGAATTAAAACAATTTGATGTTGGATTAAAAGTCCATCCTCTTTTTGCGAAACAGCGTAAAATGGAAGCTTCCATCCCTTTACTCGAAGACGTCATCGATTCTGTACAGCATGTCATCGAGAAAGAAGGTAGGGAACAAGTTTTCTACAATATAGAAACGAAATCATCGGAGGCAGGCGATCATAAATATAACCCTGTGCCGGAAGAGTTTGTGAAGCTATTGATGGGGGTTGTTGAAAAGAAAGGTATTACGCCCTATGTCATTGTACAGTCTGCAGATGTTCGCACCCTCCGCGTATTAAAAGACAAATACCCACACGTCAGGACCTCTTATTTAGTGGGTGCCAGGAGGAAAGATTTTACGGTCGAGGAAGACCTGGAATTACTCGGGTTTCAGCCAGATATCTATAGCCCCAATTTTAAATACATCAGCCAGGAAGATGTCGAAAAATGCCAGACGATGGGCATGAAAGTTGTCGTTTGGACCCCGAATACTAAAAAGGAAATTGAAGAATTGAAAGCAATGGGCGTAGATGGTATTATAACAGACTATCCCGAATTATTATTGGATTGATCTCGCGATCGCATCGATTATTGATATTATTAACTGAACGATAAGCATCGAAGAAAATGAAAAATTATTTAATACTGGTTTTATTTTTACTTCAGTTCCAGATCTCTTTTGGACAGGTCGATAAAGTGAGAAGAGCTTTGATCGAGCGTGATGAAAGCACGGTATTGGTTGTATCCCATCGTGGCGAATGGCGGCAGGCTCCGGAAAATTCGTTGAAAGCAATTGAGTTGGCTATCGAGGCCGGCGCCGATATCGTAGAGATCGATGTGGCCAAAACGAAAGATGGCCACTTGGTCCTTATGCACGACAAAACTATTAACAGAACGACCACCGGAAAAGGTAATATCGTAGATTGGACACTCGACTCGCTGAAAACACTTAAACTAAAAAACGGAGCAGGTACACCTACGCACCATCGTATTCCTACATTGGAAGAAGCGCTTCTATTAGCCAAGGGACGGGTAATGTTAAACCTGGACAAGGCTTATAACATATTCGATGAAATTTATACGCTCCTAGCGAAGACGAATACGATCGATCATATCGTTATGAAGGGCGGTAAAAATGTGGCTAGTGTCAAGCAGGATTTTGGAAAATATTTAGATAAGGTTATCTATATGCCGATTGTGAATTTAGACAAACCCAACGCGAAAAAGATGATTGATGATTTCAATAAGGAATTGAATCCGGTCGCATTCGAATTGGTATACGCAGATAGTACCAATACCTTACCGCGTCAGTTAGCCAAGGAACTGAGAAGGAAAAATTTGCTGTGGTATAATACCTTACAAAGTAAGTTGACTGGGGGGCATGATGACGATAAGGCAGTAGAAAATCCAGGGGCGTCTTACGGATATTTGGTGAACATCCTACATGCCAGAATTATCCAAACGGATAGAAGCCCATACTTGATCAAGTATTTAAAGTCAATAAATAAAAAATAGCAAACGATGATGGCTCGAGTACTTATTAGCTTTTCCTATTGATCGTCCGGCAGGAGCCGGATCTCATGATCACTCAAGGTGATCCGTTGCTCTTTGTATAGCCCCCCTATTGCTTTTTTGAATGCTTTTTTGCTGATCTGGAAGCGATCATATATTTCTTCCGGGTTGCTTTTGTCGCCCAAAGGAATGTGCCCGCCTTCATCCTGAAGGGCTTGTAACAGCATGTCCTTGGTATCCAGCACATGTGCGAAGCCCTGTGGTTGCAAGCTAAGGTCGATTTTCCCAGCTACAGTGATGTTTTTCACCCAGCCTTTTCGCTTATCGCCCACGGTAAGGTTCGTAAATAGCTCGTTGTGGTATAATAGTCCAATGTAACGGTTGTCGATGATGGCGTTGAAGCCTAAGTCCGTCTCCTCGGAGATCAACAGATCGACTTCGTCGCCTATTTCTAGGTCGATATCTTCCTCCTCGATAAACTTGCGCAACCTGGAAGAGGCAAGCATACGGTCGGTCCGTTCGTCTAGATATAAATACACCACATAGCCTTCGCCTTTCCGCATGGGCTGCCGCTGTTCTTTGGTGGGGACAAAAATATCTTTGTCGATTCCCAAATCCAGAAAGGCACCTGCTTCTGAGGCAGCTGCAACGTGTAAAAAAGCAAAATCACCGACTTCGGCCAAGGCCTCTCTTGTAGTTGCGACCGTCTCCCCCGCTTTATTGACGAAAACAAAGACACGAATGTCGTCGTCAATCGCTACTTCCGGAGATGCTTCAGCAGCAGGCAATAAAATTTCTGTTTTACCATCGGACAAACGCAAACCAGCGTTGCTTTTTGTTTTAACGATCAGGTTGTTGTATGTTCCTATTTTTATCATTGTTTTTTCATTATTGCCGCCAAACGCTCATTGAACATTAGACTTCGGTAAAGTAAGCAAAAAATCTACGGATAAAACATAGAAAAATAGACAGACATGATTATTTTGCAAATAAAATAATACAAACGTATGCTTAACGATAAACAAATCAAGGAGATTGCGGATTCCCTTCTTCCGACTTTTTTGCCAAAGAACGACGCGGAGACAGAACTGGCTTTTAATTTCACCGTGCCGCCAAATCATACTTACAAAGTTTGGTATGAAAAGCGCCATAGTACTTGGCTATTTGTGAAATTTGAAAAAGTGCAGATTCAAAAACGCGAAGATTAGCGGACTACCTGTAATATTGAAACTGGGGCAGGATGTTGATAAGCTGGCCTGTTACCTTTGTCGCTATGTCATTAAATGAAAATATAGAATACAAGAAGGAACTTAGGCACGATTGGGATCGGCAAGAAATAGCGGACATCTATAATAAACCCCTGCTGAACTTGATCTATGAAGCGGCAACAATCCATCGGATGTGGCATAAGGCTGATGAAATTCAGCTATCGACGTTACTTTCCATCAAGACAGGAGGATGTCCGGAAGACTGCTCTTACTGCGGACAAGCTGCCCGCTATCATACCGATATACAAGTACAGGCATTACTTCCACTGGATACGGTATTAGAGCATGCCCGCCGGGCGCAAGCAAACGGCGCTTCTCGTTTTTGTATGGCCGCGGCATGGCGCGAAGTGAGGGATAACCGTGATTTTGACAAGGTACTAGAGATGGTTTCTGCTGTAAACGCAATGGGACTAGAAGTCTGTTGTACGCTAGGCATGCTCACCGAGGATCAAGCAAGAAGACTGCAAGAAGTTGGACTTTTTGCCTATAACCATAATTTAGATACTTCTGAAGCCTATTACGACAAGATAATTTCGACACGCAAGTTCGATAATCGGCTTCATACGATCGATAATGTTCGAAAGGCAGGGATGACCGTATGTTCCGGAGGAATAATCGGACTGGGCGAGACTGTTGAAGACCGGATAGCGATGCTTAGTACCCTATCCAATATGCCCCAGCATCCCGAGTCTGTGCCCATCAATGCACTTGCACGTGTGAAGGGGACACCTCTCGAAAATCTACCAAAAGTTAAAATTTGGGATATGGTACGCATGATAGCGACAGCAAGGATTATTATGCCTTCTACGATGATTCGCCTGAGCGCAGGGCGTATGGAAATGGAAGAGGAAGAACAAGCTTGGTGCTTTATGGCAGGAGCAAATTCCATATTCACGGGCGAAAAAGAAACGTTGTTAGTCACCCCAAATCCAGGTGTCTCGGAAGATATCGCTATGCTTGATAACCTTGGATTAAAGCCTAGGGTCAAGGAAAATTAAAGCTCCATCATTAAAAAGTCGATTCGATGGCTTATTGCGCGGAGAAATACAAATAATTTCCTATATGTTTTTAAATTATTAAACTTTTTTGCGACATCCGCGTTCATTTTGTGCGCTAGGTATAACAAAGATGGTGTAATGATAGACAATGGTATAATGGAAAATAATAGTGTACTGCTTAACGAAGCCAATTTGTTACTGAACTTGTTGGCAAAAAGATATAATTACAATAAAGAAGTAGCGGATATTTCCGATCTATCAAAGTTCAAAAATAAGATTCTCGACATCTGTTGGAATGACGATGGTCATGACTACGGAGGGGAGCGTATTTACATTATTCTAGACGAAGAGATTGTCATCAATCTTGATAATCAGATTTACCTTCATGTTAGCGAAACTTTTGTAGGTTTAAAAGATTATTTCGAGGGGAATCAACAGGTTTCTGCATAATCTTCCTCGTCTTCCGCTTATTCATCTCTAGCATCTGGTTTCGCAAACGAGTAATGAATTCTGGAGATCGATAAACGTTTATACAGAAGTAAAACTCGAAGTATATGCAAAGAGACGGAATAAACAATAGCATTTGGCAGGAGGTTGACGTTCCTAAACTGCCCGTCCTGCCGGATCAGGAGCATGCCGAGATAGTCGTTGTCGGCGCGGGCATTACAGGTCTTACAGCGGCGTTAAAGCTAAGGGAGGCTGGCAAAACTTGCGTGATTTTAGAAGCTAATACTGTAGGGTTTGGTACTACTGGTGGCACTTCTGCACATTTAAATACGGTGCTGGACACACCTTATACCGACATCATTGAACAACATGGCATTGAAAAGGCACGTACTGTATTAAAATCAACGCGAGAGGCCATCTCTATTATTCAGAAAAATATAACGCGCTATAAAATTGATTGCGACTTTACACCCTGCTCGGGGTTTATGTATGCAGAAAACGACGAAGAGGAAAAGGAGCTTAAAAAAATAAAAAATGCGTTAGAGCAAGTTGGAATTGTCTGTTCAGAAGTCGCTAAGATTCCTATTCCGGCGCCATTTATATATGCTATCGAATTTCCAGAACAAGCGAGATTTCATCCGACCAAATACCTTGTCGGACTGGTCAAGGCGTACACCGATCTAGGCGGCCAGATCAGAGAAGGGACGCTTGTGCAACAGGTGAAGGAAGACGACGGCGGACTTCGAATCAAGACCGTCGATGATCGCATATTTTCTGCCGATTTTGTTGTGTATGCTACGCATACGCCGCCGGGTATACAATTGATGACCTTTCGCGTGGCTCCTTACAGGAGTTACATACAGGTATGGGAACTTGAACGCCAGAAAGATTGTCCCGAAGCATTGATCTACGACATGCAGGAGCCTTTCCATTATTTCAGGACAGTGGAACAGGATGGCAAATCCTACCTTTTAGTAGGAGGGCAGGATCATAAAACGGCGCACCACGATAATGAAAAAAAGAACTTCCGCGAGTTGGAGGCCTATATCAGGAGACTCTATACGGTAAATAAAAAGACCTACGAGTGGTCGTCCCAATACTACGAAAGTCAAGACAGCTTACCCTTTATCGGGTATTATCCTGGTAAGAAACACCACCGGGAACTGCTCTCTACAGGTTATGGCGGAAATGGGTTGATTTTCGGCACGTTGGGTGGCGCAATGATGGCGGAACTGGTATTGCATGGAAAAACAGCCTTTCAGGATGTTTACTCGCCCAGTAGGACGGGGCCGCTCTCGACCATCCGCGATTTACTTGTAGAAAACTACGATGTAGCAAAGCACTTTGTAAAAGATAGGTTTTTTTTAGAAAAAGTAGAGGGACTCGCAGAGCTAGGCCGTGGCGAAGGAAAAATACTGCATTACGAGGGCGACAGAATTGGAATCTTCAAAGACGAGAAGGGAAAACTGTTTGCAGTTGATCCCGTATGTCGTCACGCCGCATGTATCGTGAAATGGAACAATACGGAGCGGAGCTGGGATTGTCCATGTCATGGCGCACGATATGCCCCAAATGGAAGCCTGCTGACCGGACCTTCCGTTGCACCGCTGAAACTATGGGATTTTGAAACGACTATCCAATAACCATTAAAAATCTCCGTTTTGCTCTCCAGATCCGTTGTCCTGCCACTCGTCTACTTGAAGTCCTGAACCGCCAGCAATACCTTGTTCCAGTTCGATTTCAATTACCTCAATAGTTGGCGTTTCGTATATCATTTTTTTATCTTGTGCCATTGATCAATTTATTTAGTTTTTAAAATTTATCTACCTTACCGAACACAGCGTATATTTTTAAAAGTAGTTATAACAGCTCCGTCCCCTTGATAATCAATCAGTTCTTTAACTGTGTTGTCTCCGGTCGCCGCCGTAGCTTGATAGGAGAATACGCCGAGTCCAGCATAATCATCTGAAAAGGGTGTCCAGAGGTCCGCTATTTTTCCATAAGTGTCGGTTAAATCAATTTCAATTTCTCCGTTCGTCTCACCAATTGCAGTGCCATAGCCGTTCATATTAAAACGTAATTTGTCACTCGAATAGGGGGCACCGGAGCCTTGCGTATCTTCATATTCAACGTATCCCAGCCCATTTTCCACTTTATATGTATCTATGGGGTACACCGGTACAATAAATCTGTAGTTGTTAAACGTAGCTGTTCTCCATACACCATGAGGATATACCAATGCACAAGGGTCGCCGCTCTCTAGGCTATTGCCGTATTCGCCCGGAAGAACACCACGGAAAGAGAAATACGTATTCCGTGCGTTTGTATGTTCGTTTGTGGGAAGAAAGCGGTAGGGGTTATGTCCGCCATGATAATATAGGTTCGTTCTGGCAAACCTTATTGTATTGACAACCAAAAATGACTCGATGAAGTTCATTGTAGCCGTATAGCTTGTACCTATTTGAGGTGTGAGACTAAAATCAAAAACAGCAGGACTTTGAGCCAGGTCAGCGAATACGCGATTTTGGCCGTTAACCAGCTGGATATCTAACGCGTTTATACGCACTTCTAAATCTATCGGATTTTCTACAGCGGTATAGATATAGGCGATCTTTCGATCGGCATGAAGAGGATCTACATTGACGAAATCGTCGAAGCTTAGGGTGGTCGGGTCAGACGAAATATTTGATAACGACCCATCGCTTAAATTTATTCGGCTTTCCGCCCCTGAGACGCCCGATATACTGAGGCCTACATTGTTCATATCTCCAAACATTCCCATGGAGTTGATCTCCAAAGCTATACGGGCATATTTATGCTCGAAAAGTATCCCCAAGGACACAGTCTCGTCAGCTGCCTGTGCCGGGACCTCAATAGCCCCTGAGGCATATAGCAGGTCTGTATTCGCTGGTACATCCAATTCCGGCGTGTTGCTGTCGACATCCGGGATGGGATCGGAATTGTGGTAAGATACCGCATGCCAATTATACTTTTCACCTCTATCCAGTGTTATCTCGCCAAGAACTTCAGATGTGAGTAGGGTCGAACTCACAAAGGATCCATCCTCTTTGTATATCAATAGCCGGTAGGTAATGCCATCCTCCATAGGAGCTGAAGCAGCCTTAAGACCCGCCGCGGCTACCTTGCCCGTCCTACGCGATTGCACTATCGTATTCGCCTGGTCAAGGCTGCCTTTTTTTATCGAAACTTGTGTGTCAAAGGACTGGAATGGAATGATTTTCTCTGAGATGGGTTCCGTTCCCTGAGATTGGTGCAGGGCGCCATTATTTGCCTTTGATTTCATAGGCTGATTATCTTCAACATCCGTTATTCCTATGACTTGGACGTTCAGCTTAATATTTTCTTGCGTTATAATCTCGGTCTCTGTTGTCTTAGAACAACTTGATATCATAAAAAAGACAAAGGCGAGTACAATTACTGTTAATTTAGGATTAGAGAAGTTAGCTAACATAATACTTTATTCATTTTAAGATGGACTTGCTCCATTAAGTTTGGACAACCTAAGATACTTTATTTTAGTTGATAATGAGAAAACGTAATCAAAAAAAATGCTGTCACTTCTTATTCCACCACACCAAAAAACCCGTAATGGGCAGGCTGGCACAAATCAAACTGATAAAAAAAGCGAAAACTTTCCCCGCCAGACCGCCTATGGAACCCACGTGGATATCATAGTTCATCATGGCCAGCTGATCAGCAAATGAAGCTTCCCTATACTTGCTGCCCTCCATTTCCAGAGGGGCTAACGTGTATCGATCATAGAAATATTCGCTATGGTCGTACCACTGGCCCCGGAGGTGATAAACGGTAATGTCGATAGGATCGTCGTCGTCTGCAGGGTAAGGCGTCATGTACATGCCGTTAATATCATCCGCGGCTTCCAGCGTCGTGTACCAGGCCCTGTCGAGCGGTGTAATGGTGTCTTCCCATGGCAAGTCTTTATGAGATAGATCGGAGTGGGGGTGATGGTGTCCCTGCTTTATTTCGCCTCCGGAAACAACGTAATATACGGCTTTATCGAACCATTCAAAACTCCATACCAATCCTGTTACGGCGAGGACGAATGCAAAAATTAGGCTATAGAACCCAAGCACATTGTGTAAATCATAGTTGGCTCGCTTGAAGCTCCCTGTAAGTTTGATCTTAAAACTCTTGTTCCTAGTTGCTTTACGCCACCTTTTTGGCCACCACATCACCAAACCGGTAAACAGCAGCACGACAAAGACCAACGTAGCCATGCCCACAATGGGCTTCCCAATTTCGTAAGGCAACCACAACGCGGTATGCCCATCTAGGATGAAATTGAAGAAATTGAACTCACCCCCTCCACGCGGTGTCTGTTTTTTCAGAAACTCGCCTGTATATGGGTTGATGAAAACCACCGAAAATGTTGCCTTGCCATTTGTCTTGCCTATATAACCGACAGCAGCAGCTTCGCCGCTATGTCCGTAGGTCAGGCCGGTAGGCTGCTGCCCCGGCATGTAAGCCGCCGCCGTATCCAAGATACGGCTCGGCGGCACAAAAGGCTCGGTACGTTCGTCCACGAAGCGCCATGGCTCGATTCGATCTTTTATTTCCTGCTGAAAGGCATAGAAACAGCCGGTGATACTGATAATAAATACGATAATACCCGAGATTAACCCCAACCAAAGATGCAGCCAATCATTCATCTTGCGTATGGTCGTCTTTTTTCCTTTTTTTTTCTTCACCCGTTCCATTATGCCACGCGATCACTTTTTTTATGCCGTGATCCTTGTTTTTGTTTAAATTCAGTCTAAATAATATTATATTTGCCCACAAATATAATAACTCCTCTATAGATAGGTGGAAAATGATGGTAAAAAAGATGACTCTTTATCCAAAAGGCATACGGGTTCTGTTGTTACTACCCTTAATTTGGACAATGCACAGCCGCTTGGCGATAGCACAAGATACAACCAGAACCGTATCACAGCAAAAAGAAATCGATGCGGTTCATATCCATAAAAAAACGGAATCCCGTGAAATTAAGGAGGAACCTTTTAATGTCAATGTCGTAGAAACCAAACAATATTTTAATTCTTCATTGGATATCAACCAGCTATTAACGCGTACCACGGGCATCCGTGTCCGCGAAGATGGTGGGCTCGGTTCCAATTTCAATTTTTCTTTGAACGGTTTCAGCGGTAAGTCCCTCAAGTTTTTCCTGGATGGTATCCCGATGGATAACTTTGGTTCGTCGTTCTCGCTCAATAATTTTCCGGCGAACATGGCAGAAAGAATTGAAGTCTATAAAGGCGTCGTACCCGTTTCGTTGGGTGCGGATGCCCTCGGCGGAGCCATCAATATGGTTACCCGCCGCAACCTCAATTATATGGATGTCTCGTATAGTGTGGGATCCTTCAATACCCACAAGGCCGGTTTGAACGGTGCTTATACGAATGAAAAAACAGGTTTGGCTATCCGGTTCAATGGATTTTACAATTACTCCGACAACAACTATAAAGTGAACGTGGAACCGATCAGGGGCAATGTCAAGCTCCCGGAACAAGAGGTAAAACGCTTCCACGACGGCTACAGCTCGCTGGGAGGCCAGATAGAGGTCGGTGTGCGTGATAAACCCTTTGCCGATCAGTTGTTTATTGGGCTTCTAGCGGGGCAGAATGATAAAGATATCCAAACCGGTGTGGTGATGGACCAAGTATTTGGTGCGATGACCCAGTCGAGTAATTCGGTCATTCCGACCTTGAAATATAAAAAAGACAACCTGTTTGTGGACGGATTGGATTTCAACCTCTATGCTGCCTACAACAGTACCCGCAATCATTTTGTCGATACCGTTGGGCTTACCTACAACTGGCTGCAGGAAACCACGCCTCGCAGTGGCGGAGCCGAACGCCAGCGTACCCAGCTGCGCCAGCGCGATGGCGAAAGCCTGCTGACTGCCAATCTCGCTTATGCGCTGCACCATGACCACCGGCTGTCCCTAAACTACGTAATAACAGACTTTAAGCGGAAGTCCAGTGATGTTGAACAGCCGAATAATGTGGCTTATACCATGCCGCAGCGCCTGCAGAAACAAAACCTCGGATTCGGGTTGGACAGTCGTTTTGGCGCATTGCGCACCAACGTATTTGCCAAATATTATGGGCTCCATGCCGAGTCGTTCGAGAATATCTCCCAAACACAAACCGCAGAGTATGCCGAGATAGCCACCAACCAGGATAATGTGGGGTATGGCCTCGCAGGAACTTATTTTTTACTGCCCCGTATGCAGTTAAAAGCTTCCTACGAACATGCTTATCGTCTGCCTGAACCGCTGGAACTGCTGGGGGATGGACTGTTCACCATTCGCAATGAAACCCTAACGCCAGAAAAAAGCGATAACATCAATATTGGAGGATTATATGCCTTTACCGTCAATCAAGCACATAACTTCCAGACGGAAGCCAATTTTATTTACCGGAATTCTACCGACTTCATCCGGCAGGAGCAAGGCCGGAACCAACCCACGGGCCGTAAATTTATCAACGTAGGCGATGTCAGAACAACGGGTATAGAAGGCGAGATACGCTACAACTGGAAAAACAGGCTCTACAGCAGCGTCAATCTAAGCTATCAAAATATCATTGATAAAACGGAATTTACGACAGGTGGAAATCTGAGTGGCGAGACCACCCAACCGAACCTCAATTACGGGTACAAAGTGCCCAATATACCTTATCTCTTTGGTAATTTTGATCTGGGGCTGCAGTTACCGAAAGTGGGCGGCAAAGGGGGAGCGGCCAACATCCAGTACCGCCTCAATTTTATTGAGGAATACTACCTTACTCCAGAACAGCTGGGCGCTAATAATCCCGACATGATCCCGCGGCAGTTTGCACACAGCATTCTGGCAGATTACAGCATCGGCCAGGGCAAATACAACATTGCCGTCGAATGCCATAACCTAACGAATAGTCGGCTGTTTGACAACTATAAGATGCAGAAACCCGGACGCTCCTTCAACGTAAAAATTAGATACTTTATACAAAAATAAATGACGATGAGAAAGTTAAAACAATACAGGAATGTGGCCTTGGCTTTAGGCTTTGCAGTGGCTGCCTCTTCTTGCAGTAAAGATGACAATGGGGGTAATGACCGCCCCAACGAACCGATAATTGAAGGTGGTCAAGCTTACGTTTTAGGCGTAGGTGTAGAGGCCGGTACCGATTATATCAACTATATCGTGCATACCAAGGACCTGTTGAATGGCAAGATTTCCCTGTTGAATAATGGTATCCTGCAAGAGGGTTACCGCGAATACCTGAACATCAACAATTACTTTTATTCCATCGGCGGATTGGGTGTCAACAACGTCGATGCGTATTACATTAATAACGAAAGCCGACTGACGGCCAAAACAGGACTCGCTTTCAGCTATGGAGCCGACGATTACCTGAGCGTCAACAATGACAAAACCTTGTTGGGCGCTAAACTGGTGGTGGACGATAAATTTGACGGTAACATGGAGTTTTTTGAAGTTGATGCCGATGGGTACAGCGTTAATAAAACGGTGAAGATACCAGCCAAAGAGGTGTACAAAGATGCGGAAAACAAACACGGCTGGCGCCATACCGGCTTGGCGGTCAGCGGCAACCGGGCATACCAAACTGTTTTTCCGTATGCCAACGGCGTTAGCCCGAATTTAGACACGAACTACGTTGCGGTATATAGCTATCCAGAATTTGAACTGGAAACCGTTATCAAAGACACCCGTACCGGTCCAGCCGGGGCTCCTGTCAACATATCGGGTATCTTCACGGCAGAGAATGGCGACGTGTATACGGTTTATCACGGTGGCTATGGATTCGACCCAAAAGGAAATTATAAAGAAGGTGGTATTCTACGTATCAAAGCAGGTAGGGCCGAGTTTGATCAAGGCTATCATTTTACAACCGAAGACAAACCAAATGGCGGTAAGTTTATTAAAGCAACCTACATCGGTAATAATAAATTACTCGCCCAGAAGTATACAGCCGAACAAAATGGCCAGTGGGATCAAACCAACCTGACGTTCGTTATTGTGGACTTGGAAGCGGAAACCATTACACCCGTGAAGGATGCACCGATCTATCAGTATTCCGAGCCTGCCTTTGTGGATGGCGATAAAGCTTATCTACCAGCGAAAGTAGGGGCATCATTACATATCTATCAAATCGATATCCCTACAGCAACAGCTACAAAAGGAATTGAGATCGAAGCTTCCTATGTAAAGGGAATAGGTAAGTTGCACAAGCAATAACGATCGGATTTATTTTAATGCTTAAGCCTCGGTCGTATCCGAGGCTTAAACATTATGATTTACCCATAGCTGAAGTACCTATAAGTACCCATTTTACGTTAGGTGTTAGGATACTAAAACTTCTTGTCCCACAGGCATTTTATCTGGATCTTTTTTCAAAATAACTGTCAAGATCCCTTCTTCGTAGCTTGCGTGCACATTTTCAATTAGTAAATCGTCTTGTAATCGAAATGCACGTTTAAAAGCACCTACGTGTTGTTCTTGGTAAACATATTTTAACCCCGATTCTATTTCTGCCTCTTTGCAAGTAATCGTGAGCACCTGCTCTGTGATATTTACTTGAAATTGATCTTTTTTTCTGCCTGCTGCAAATACTTGGATTTGATAGAATTCATCGTTCTCCGCGATATTTACCGGAATATAAGTTTTCTGATCACCTTTGCTGCCAAAAGGAGTTGAATCGTTGAACAGGTGATGTTGTAATTTTTCAAACTTTCTTCTAAAATCCCCACGGCAGTTCCTGCCTAGGCCTTGATTTTCGCTGTTGTATGCATCTTTTCTAAACATTTTTTTTTCTTTTAATGCGTTAATAAATAGGGACAATTTTCGGAGTATTCGCCTGTAAGGAATTTTCGAATGGCATAACTGCATGTTGCGGACCGCTATGCGCATATAAGCCAGGCTGTATTGCTCCTTGTGACATAGAAGCTGCTTTCACTCTACGCTTCTGGATCTTTGCGTGCACTAAAGTACCGATTGTAAATAATGCCGTTGCGAGCAGGAGGATTTTAAATATCGCCCCTATCACTATGGTAACTAATCCAACTCCTGCCGTTATGAGGAGTAATCTGGGTAGTAAAAATTGAAATTTATTTTTCATGTTCTTTGAATTATTTATTTTGTAAAGGCCTTTGTAGTAGTAGACGTACAAGAGGAAGCTTTTACTTTAAACTTTTTTGATTTTTTTCCAATTTTTCTCCAAGCCTAAAATTTACAACGTGAATCAAAGCGCCGTTTCCATTCCTCACGCAACCGCTGACGATCTTCTTCCGAAATGTCTTCCCTGTTCATACCTCTATTTTTAAACCTGCTTCTGAAACCACCCGGCCTACCGAATCCTCGGCCAAATAATAATTTAGATAATAGGAATAACCCCAAGGCTTGCCAGTAACTAATAGCTTTAAACCCAAAGATTTCAGGGACTAAAGTATTCCATAGAAATTGGAGCAGGGCAATTATCAGGAAGAAGAAGACTACAATGGCGAGTCCTATAAAAATCTTTTTACCCTTTCTTTTGCTACTCATAAATCTTTTCATCACTATTTAATTTTAAGAATTTAACGCATCATACAACCCCCTCAAGCGAAGACGCAAATGTTTAACAGCATAGCTTTTTCGACTGATAATGGTTTTAAGGTTTTCATTTTCTTGATTGGCGATCTCTTGGAGGGCCATATCCTCGATTTCATTCATAACAAATACTTTCTTTTGCTTCTCCGGCAACTCGTCCAAGGCTTTCATCAACTCATCCCAAAAAATCTCTTTAAACATCTTGAGTTCCGGATTACTGGATTCATCCGCAACGAGGAGATGGGCTATAGAGAATGATTCATCATCTCCTTCACCAGCGAGTTCTTCTAGTGATTCATGCTTCTTTTTTCGATAAGAGTCTGTAATTTTATTTCTAGTTACCGAATAAAGCCATGCCCCGGCATTACCCAAATCGTCTATATCGGTAACCCTTGAAAACTGATACCAAACTTCTTGCAGAATGTCTTCAGCTTCAGCAGTACGTTTGACTCTCGCTTTCACAAAGCGTAGTAATTGGGCGCCATACGTCTTGACGGTTTCTGTAAAAGATTTTGTATCTCTCGCTGACATTATTTGTTGCTCTGCCCGGTCCATGTATAGGTAGACGAATCCAAAAGCATTTTACTTTAAATAATCTGCATATTATTTAAATATATAGAATTTATGGTGACGATTTCAAAAATAATTCCTCACATTATCAGTGCTTTAAGGTTTAAATCGAAAAATATTCTAAAATTCGTTTGACACTAACGTTAGTATTTTATAGTTGTAAGACTCATTTGTTGTATCACTAACTATTCCGTAAAACGAAGTTAATGTAGCGTTAACAATAAACCGCTAGGTTTGTCGCAAATATTAAGCGAGAAATGTATTTGAAACGATCCAAAGTTCTTTGGTTATTGCTTTCTTTGGGTGCGGCCTCTCTACCGGCAAGCGCTCATTTCGTCAAAGTCAATACCCGCATCAATCAAGTTGATGAAAAACAACAGTATTTAAGAGGAAACGTAGTAGACACGCAGGGGAATCCCATTGCGGGCGCAACGGTCGTCAATACCCGGACAAAGGTTTCGACGCAAACGGGTATGGATGGTGCTTTTGCAATTCAAGGGACCATAGGGGATCCGCTATCGGCCAACTTTATCGGCTTTAGCCCAGCTACGCAAGAAGCATCCACGAACCAGAATATCCTCTTCACGTTAGCGTCGCAATCGCAAGAGATCGATGAGGTCCTGGTATCCATCGGCTATCAACGCGTACGCAAATCGGATGTTACCGGAGCGATTGCCAGTGTAAAGGCGGAAGAGCTCAATTTGTCGTCTCCAAAATTGTCGCAAGCCTTGGTGGGCAAGGTGGCCGGGGTGCAGATTATGCAAACTTCTGGAGCGCCTTATGATGGGACGAAGATCCGTGTGCGCGGGATGGGGTCTATTAATGCTTCATCCGATCCTTTGTACGTGATCGATGGCTACCCCGCAGGAAACAATCTAAATATAAATCCCAATGATATTGAAACGATCGACGTGTTGAAAGATGCGGCTTCGGCAGCCATTTATGGCTCCCGTGCGGCGGGAGGGGTTGTTTTGATCACGACCAAACGAGGTAAAGAAGGAAAGAGCAATGTAGATTACGAGTTGTTGACGGGCTTTGGTCAGCTTTCCAAAAAAATAGACTTGCTCAACGCGGAAGAGTATATCGATCTGTTGATCGACGGCCGGAACAACGCCTACCGGGATTTGATTGTCAATGGTGGAGGTACTTGGTCTGACGCGATGCGTATGGATGATAACACAACACGGGTACAACGTGTCCCTGGAAATGCGGGTTCGGTCACCATTCCGGAAGAATACTATGATTTTGCGACAGGACAAGCAAAGCCGTCAACATATGATACGGATTGGCAGGATGCCTTGTATCGCAATGCGCCGTTTCAGCGACACAACCTATCGGCGTATGGTGGAACGGACAAAGCACGCTATTTAGCCAGCGCTTCGTATCAAAATCAAAAAGGGATCATGCTGGGCACGGATCAACAGACCTTCAATTTCCGTACGAATCTGGACGCGAAGGTTAGCGACCGCCTAACGGTGGGGGCAAATGTGTCTTTTACATACAACGACAACAATGAAGTCACGACCGGAAGATATGATCGCAGCCCCTCTATGGCCGCGCTTATTTATTTGCCAACGCTTCCCGTCTATCAGGAAGACGGTAGCTATGCGCAATACTTGATGGCAGATTTGTCTGCAAACAATTACGGTATCCAGAATCCGGAGAACCCATTGGCTTATGTTACGCAAATTAAGAATAATCGTCGAGGTAAACGGGGGTTGTATAACGCCTTTGCCGATTTCGAAATTATATCGGGACTAAATTTGAAGATAAACGGTGGGTTATCGACATATGATGAGAAATACGATTATTACCGTCCGACAAGTATCTCCAATGGGAACAATCCGCCGTTCTCCAGCCAGGCAATCAATGCCGCGTACGCAGATGCAAAAACAAGAGGCGAAATAGACAAACTGGTGGAAGCTACGTTGACGTTTAATAGAACGTTTAAGGAAAAGCATCAACTCAACGCCTTGCTGGGTTATTCTGCGCAACGTACGGATATCGATCAGATCTTGATGCGCGCAAACGGCTTCCAACACGATAAGATCGGTGAAATAACAGATAAAGGGGCTAATCCAACTAATTTCGAGTTGATTCCCGGAAGCCTCACCAATCCAGAAACATTTAAACGGATCACGACATTGCAGTCTTATTTTAGCCGTGTGATGTATAACTATGATGCGAAGTACTTTTTATCTGCATCGTTCCGTACGGATGGTTCATCTCGATTCGGCCCGGACTCCAAATGGGGGACCTTTCCTTCGGTATCTGCCGGATGGACACTCTCCAATGAAGACTTCTATACGGATTGGTTGGGCGCAGGTTCTTCCATCAAATTGCGTGCAAGTTGGGGCTTGAGCGGAAACAATAATATTGGGGATTATAGACATAGCACCACGATGAGCTCGCCAAATGGATTGATTATCGACGATCGTGTGGTAACGGGTTATTGGTCGGATAGTTTTCAGGATTTAGGCTTAGGATGGGAGTCTACTTCGCAATACAATGGCGGGATCGATATCGGTCTTTGGAATGGTCGTGTGAATGTGCTGGCGAACCTCTACAGAAGTCGTTCGTTTAACCTTTTGTTCAACGAGCCTGTTTCTGCTATATCAGGGACGACCTCCATCCTGACGAATATGCGCAACAGTAAAGTAGAAAATAAAGGGTTTGATATTCAATTGGATGCCACATTGATTAGGAAGCGGGATTTTCAACTTGGTTTTAGCGGAAATATCAACGTCAACCGTAATAAGGTGCTTGACTTAGGCGGTGCCGCGACCATCACGACCAATGGCGCTGAGCGTTCGTACCTGACACATATTACGCAGGAAGGAAGTCCAATCGGTATGTTCTACGGGTTTAAAGTGTTGGGTATCGCTACCGAAGAGAACTATCGTGATCTGGCACCATCCGCAGGTTCTACCAATCCGATCCAACCGGGTGATCTTTATTTCGAAGATGTGGATGGAAATGGTGTCGTAAACGATGCGGACAAGCGTATTATTGGCAATCCGCACCCTGATTTTACCTATGGTTTTGCATTTAACGCGAGCTATAAAAATTTTGATGTTCGTGCTTCATTCAATGGCTCACAGGGTAATATGGTGTTGGATGGTTATGATTACTATTTGTATAATATGGAAGGATCGGGTAATCAATATGCGGACGTAGCACAACGGTACCGTTCGGCTGAGAATCCGGGGAATGGTAAGGTATATCGCGCATCTCGTGCAGGCACGCAGAGTAACAATACGCGACTTTCTACTTTCTACTTGCAGGATGGTTCTTTCTTACGCATGACCAACGTGATGTTAGGCTATAATCTGCCGTATAATTTGACAGAGAAACTGCGGATTGCCGGTGTGCGTATATATGCGAGTGTAGAGAATCCGTTTACCATCACGAAGTATAAAGGATATAATCCGGAACCCGATTACAATCAACGTGGAAACCTGACACCAGGGGTAGATTATGGATTGTACCCGCTGGTTAGAGGCTATAATTTAGGTTTGAAAGTTACATTCTAGCATGTTGTTAAAAGATAAGATAATGAAGAAAAGATATATATTACCGTTTATGTTGTTGAGCTTAGCTTCTTGTAAGCAGGATTTTCTGAACCAACTGGATCCGAATAGGGTGACGGTAGAAAAGTTTTTTGAAACCGAAAACGACGTGCTGCTGGCGGTGAATGGTTTATACCAAGTTTTACGGAAAGGCAACACGCTGGGCGAAGGGAGTGCGCTGTTTAGTGAAGAGCGTTCGGACAATACGGGTAGAAACGATAATCAATCTAATGCGGGTTTACCTTTCCAGTTCAATGATTTTTCTATTGCACCGAGTAACCCCTATCTGAAGGATCATTGGGCGGATATGTTCCAGGGAATAGCGCGTTGTAACACGATATTATCCAGAATAGACCAGGTTACTTTCACGACCGAGGGTTTAAAGGGACGTTACATCGCAGAAACGAAGTTTGTTCGGGCCCTGCTATACTTTCATTTGGTACGTAAATTTGGTGACCTTCCGATATCCACGGTAGAGGTAACGAGTAAGGATCAGGCCAATGAGCTGGCGTTCAGGCAACCTGAAGCAGCAGTATACCAACAAATCGTCGCTGATCTCACGGATGCAGTGGGTAGTGATTTACCCGATACGCAGCAGGAATACGAAGTCGGCAGAGCATCCAAAGCAGCTGTTAACGCTATTCTTGGTCACGTATATCTCACCATGGGCGCAACGCTTGAGAATGGTGGTGCCGATGATTTTAGACTGGCCGAGCAATACCTGACAGCTGCATATAACATGCGTACGTTTGGTAAATTGAATGAAATACCATATGCCCAAGTTTTTGATGTGGATAGGAAGATGGACTGTAAGGAATTGATTTTTCAAGTACAGTATTTGCAGGGCGATCAAAACTACAGCTCGTCGATCGCTCGTAATAATCAGGCGCGTGGCGAAACGGTCAACTCCAGATACCCTTCTACGGGATCAGGGGGTAATCTGACCAAAGATTTGGTAAAGGACTATGAAGAAAATGACATCAGAAAAGATTTCTCCATTAAATTTGCTGCAGATGCACAAGTAAATGATTGGTTCATCACGAAATTTCGCGACAATAGTAACGAGGCGGGAGACCAAGGTTGGGGAGGGAATGACTGGGTACTGATTCGGTATGCGGATGTGATGTTGCTGTTGGCAGAGGCTAAAATGAACTTAGGGAAAGATGCTGAAGCTATCGCATTACTCGACCAGGTTCGTGAACGGGCAGGTTTGCCTGCGTATGCGGTATCGAGGAACAATGCCAGCTACAACAGTAAATACCCCACGCTGAAAGAGGCAATCTTGCACGAGCGCCGGGTAGAATTGGCTTTCGAAAATCATCGTTGGTTTGACCTGATCCGCAATTTCGATGCGCAAGAATTGGTGAATTACTTTAAGGCAAAGAGTCAAGCTGACTATGGCAATGCCTTGTTATCGAACATTTCAACTAAAGACAGATATTACCCTATTCCATTTGACGAGTATCAATTGAATCCGGACAAAATGTATCAAAATCCCGGCTATTAAAAGTTTATCAAAATCAGCTTAACCTTAGGATTATTCTTTGCAGCTGTTGCTGTGAAAGGTATCCTAAGGTGTCTGCATATCAAAAAACTGACACCCCGTCGTATTCTTAAAAATGTCTCTTGCTGTTTAAAGTAAATATGTTAAAATAAGTGAAAAGACATCCTATAGCAAAATATATAGTAGCAGTTGCGAACCTTCCACATGAGCCGGTCCTAAGGGTAATATAATAAAGGTTGTTGGGTTCTATTTTCTTTGAAAAAAATACTCAATTATTGCATAGACAACTATATAAAATAGAAAATAATATTTTTTTTGGCGTAGTTTTAGATATAGTCGTAAAACATTGTTATAGAGTGATAAGGGCGTGTAATTAGGTCATAAAAAAATTGAAAATAGCATTCTGTAAAATAAATCAGAAAAAATAATTACTACGTTCCTGAAGGAATGTTGTTTATACGACATATCTTTTTTTGAACGGAATATTCCTTTCACCCTATGAGAATACAGATGAGCGTGTACGATGAAAAAGAGCAGAAAAGACACACAAATAGAGGTGGTAAAGGCTATTCTTGCAGGAGAACTACTGTTGGAAGAAGCCATGGAGAAATATGATATAAGAGATAAACGAACAATTTTAAACTGGATGAAATCCATTTCACCCTTAGTCCAGAAGAAGACTGAACCAGCCCCCCATGTTCACGAATACGTGGTAAAGGAGAACTCACTATTGAGAAAAGTGATCGGCCTGCAAGATCAATTGCGGGAGCTTGAAGAGAAAAATGCGCAGATTCTAGCGCAGCGCAATACCCTCATGGAGAAGGTAACCCAATTGGAAGGGAAATTACACGCTCAGGAAAAAATCGAAACAACTTCGGACGTTTAATTTTTAAAATAGTACTTTTGGGCTTATAGCTAGAGTAACAAAATGAAATATATACCGTTCATATTTCTGGTCCTGGGTTTGCTATTTGCAAAAGAAAGTATATCGCAAATTCATTACCAGCCCTATTCCTACGAGCATTACCAACGGAACATGTCTTCCATACACACCGATAGTTTAATGCATACTGCGGTAAAACCCTATGTAGGAACGAATATTGATCCACGACACGAAATTGGCCCTAGAGACACCGCTAGAAACTGGTGGTACCGGAAGTTGTTTGATGAACATCTGATCGAAGTGGCGAAGGACGATCACATCTTTTATCTAGACTTTATGCCCGATTTTATTATTGGTGCGGAACGGGGCACGAATAGCAAAACGTTGTGGACAAATACACGTGGTGCGCAGGCTGGTCTTTCGGTGAATAAGAAATTTTCGTTGTTCGTCAGTTTCTACGAGAATCAGGCGCGGTACGCAAGCTTTATTGATAGTACGGCTCGTGCGATTGGCAATCTACCGGGGCAGGGATTCTCCAAAAATCTGAACACCGGAAAGTACGACTGGATGAATGCTACGGCTAACATGACATATCACTTTTCTGATGCATTTCAGGCGAGTGTAGCCTATGATAAAATTCATATTGGCGAGGGGTATAGATCTGTTTTAGTATCGGATAATCCGTATAATTTTACACATGCCCGCTTTTCCGGAACGGTCGGACGTTGGCAGTACCATTCCATATGGGCATACATGAATGACCTTCGGAATCCACGTGTCGCCGACGCACAGGATCCTTTTTCAGCGCGACTGGGAAATGGTGTCAAATATGGAGCTTTCCAATATGTGGATTACCTTGCAGGCGAAAAGTTGTCGATCGGACTGTTTCACTCCTTAATATGGGCACAGAACAATCAGGGTACAGGTGGAAAAGCGAACGGCGGTCTAGGCTTAAATATGAAATACCGGCCCTGGAAAAAATACATCTTCTATGGGCAGTTGTATGCGGATGATATCTCCAAATTTGGCTTCGGAAGTGGCGACAACCATCGGACGGCTTTTCAATTGGGTGGAAAGACCTATGATTTGTTTGATGTCGCGAACTTGAATGTGACGGCGGAATATAATCAAGCCGCTCCTTATACGTATCAACACCCTAACAACCGGATTAATTATACAAGCAATGGAGAGGCACTGGCGCATCCCAGGGGGGCTAATTTCCGCGAGGTGCTGGGCATCGCCACGTATCGTTGGAACCGGTGGGAAATATATGGGCAAACGATGTATGCGCGTTATGGGCTTGACCCATCGGATACCGAAAACGTCGGCGTTGACCTCTTTAAAGAGGATGTGACAGCCGATGCTTTCCACATAGGACAGGGGAATGTGAACAATCTTTTTTACAATGAATTCCGTTTTTCGTATGTGATGAATCCGAAGTATAACCTGCGTTGGGAATTGGGTTTAATCGATCGGCGCAATAAAAATACAGCCAGTGGAGATTACCATCATTCGACAATTTTTACGTTTGGTTTGCGATCGTCTTTCCGGGCATTCCAGCGAGAGTATTAGAGGGCTCTTTTGACTTTTTTTATTCGAAAGCCAGAAAATATAGTATCTTCGCGGCTTTATCGAGAAGATGAAACACCGTTACCTGTGTCTTTTTTTAGTCGTTTTTTTGCTCCTTTCGGCCTGTGGGGATGTGCTCACGTCTGGCGGATCGACGGATGGGGCAATTGAACACGTTATCCAGGAAATAAGTCGTCTGCAAGAGGCTACTTCCGATCATACGACACCTCTTCCGGAGATAGAAGCAGCTTTTGCAACGGTAGATTCTATTGCGCGCGAACTGCAGAGTCCGAGCCTTTCTATCTGGACGAATACCCAAATTGGCTTTTATTACTACCAGCTCACCAAACTGGAGAAAGCACTGCCGTATTTTTTGAAATCTTCACGGGGTATAACGGCTAATCCTACCCAACAGCTGATCGATCCGGCAGACTGTTTGATCAAGAATGCGTATTTTTTTGGCAATATTGGCGATCATGATCTGGCGGTGAATTATCTTTCACAAGCGGTGCTATT
The DNA here is from genome assembly GCF_014692505.1 of Sphingobacterium arenae. Taxonomy (GTDB): domain Bacteria; phylum Bacteroidota; class Bacteroidia; order Sphingobacteriales; family Sphingobacteriaceae; genus Sphingobacterium; species Sphingobacterium arenae. The sequence goes on from NZ_JACNYK010000006.1 coordinate 47,064, forward strand.
AGTCGATACGACAAGTTCGGCATATGCCACTATTCATTTTGCGCTCGGTAGCGAATACCGGAGCTTGGGTAACGAAGAGCGGGCAATACAGCACTTTGTCTTTTCGAAGGAAGCTGCACGCGATAGGGATCCGGTGCGTTATGCGAAAGCTTTGGGCGAGTTGGCGTTGAACGAAAAGGATCTGATGAAGGCCGAACACATGTTATTGGAAGATATCCAGTTGTCGGAGATGCATGGCGATCAGCGCAACGCTATGTTCGCCCGAATCCGGTTGGCGAAAATCTACGTCGATCGCGAAGAATGGGAAGAAGCCACCTTGCTACTGGATAGGGCGCAGGCATATGCGGCCATGAGAACAAATCTTACGGGTTTTGAACAGGAGATTACGACATTGAAGTTGGCTGTTGCCGTAGCATCGAACGACCGAAATGCGCAATTGGAGTTGCATCGCCATTTGCAGACGATCAACAATAGATTAGCAGAAACCGATGGGAAGGAAGTGGTGATGAAGGTGAATCTCGAGCTACAGCGGGCTCGGGCCCATAACGATATCTTGCTCAAGAAAGTGAAGTTGCAGCAGTCGAAAGTAACGGCTATTGCGCTGCTGTCCATATGCTTCTTATTGGTGGTCGTAGCCATCTTCCTCCGACGGTCGAAAATGCAGGCGCTGAAGATGCATCAGTTGAAGTTCGAGCGCATCGTTATGAATTTTGAGTTGGAGAAAGTGAAATCGGAAAGCAAGTACGCGCAGGCGCAGCAAACGATTCAAACATACGTTACTTTCCTGGATGAGCGGAATACCGCTATCCAGGAATTAAATGAGGTGGTTGAGCACTTACAGAAATCCTCTTCCACAAACGCACAACATCAACGCCAACGGCTGGAACAATTGTTGCAAGAGCACTTGATGACCGAGGAGAATTGGTCTCGCTTCCGAACAACGTTCATGGTAGAATATCCCGCGTTTTACGAGCATGTAACGCGGGAGTTGACCGGAATCACCGAGTCGCAACTTCGAATCGTACTTTTACAGAAGTTAGGGTTGAACAATCTAATGATGGCCAACTTGTTGGGCGTAGGACAAGATTCTATTAAAAAAGCGAAACAACGGTTGCGAAAAAAATATGGCGACAGCTACGAACGGCTGGATAATCTGGAGACCGATCGGGTTTGATTGAGCCTTTCTTTTATTTCGGTTACGTTATTCAGCAGGTGCCGTATTCAGCCAATGCTTTTTCATAAATGTAATCATTGTTTGTATATCCTGTGGCAACACCTGATGACCACCTTTGTGTATCAAAAAACCTACATCATGCAGAATAGGTTTGTCAAGTGGAGGAAGGGTATCCGTGCCGAGATCCTTTTTTCCAAAGAGTCGATAAACGGGGCCCGCAGCGACTGCCGCTAAAAACTCGCCTTTGGGGTCGCTCCATTTGTCGCTATCACCGGTGATCAATAAGATAGGGCGGGGGGCTATTAATGAAATTAACATATGGCTATCTACTTCCATCGTGGAGGGGTCATCTTGATACTGACTATAGTTTGCACTAAATTGATAAGCGTAGCGTGTCGGCGCTACCAGGTGGGCAATCGTCTCTCCATAATTTCGTCGGCTTAAAGCAGCACCGCCTTCGCCCGAACAACTTGGAATAACAATAGAAAAACGAGGATCGTTTGCACCTGCATATAACACGGTTTTGCCTAAACGGGAGTGCCCGTTTATCGCCACTTTTTTACTGTCAACATCTTTATCTTTTTCAAGGTAATCCATCACTCGGCTTAGTCCCCATGCCCATGCGCTGATGGCTCCCCACTCATCTGCTGCGAAGGTTGTAGCGTCGTGTGGCAAAAACCGGCTTCTTATCCCATATTGTATGCCTTCTTTAAAATCAGGTTCGATATCACCATAGTATAAGCTGACCACGCCAATACCCGCTTCGATAAACTCCTCTACGGGGAAAGCCATGTCTTGTCGAAAAGAAGCTGCTGCCACCTTTATTTTTTCCTTGCTATTCCAGACCGAATCTTTTTGGAGGTCGCTGTCGTCGATTGTCGTTGCATTGGCAAAAAAGCTCAGCCGTACTAACACCGGTGCTGGCCCGGCTTGTTGGGCAGGTAGGTACAGGGCCAGGTCGATTTTAGGTTCTTCAGATTTTTCATATAAATATAAGGTAACTTGTTTGCGGATGGCCTTCCCGCCGAATACGGGGGTCCCTTGATCCGTCACGACCGCACGGAAACCCGCTGGAATCCCAGGGGCTTTACCAAATTGCGCTCGCTGGTACCAATCCAGAATTTCCGGTCGTTTCCGCTTTATCCAGTCTTCTGCACTGTTTACTACCTTTCCATTCGTATGGACAAGCGGATCGGGTAGCGCGTACGGCTTTACGTTTGCTTCCTCGTAATTAACGGGAATTCCAGCAACGAGTTCGGGAGCATTTGGTTTGGTTTGTGCAATGGACATTAAGGATAGAAAGCCACTGAATATAGTGGCAAATCCTACTTTTCTTATTAAAGTTTGAAATTTCATCTCAATGGATTATTGACGTAATAGGTTTAACAAAATAAAAATTTACTTTTCCCAGAAGGCCGGCTTCCTCTAGCTGGTATTTACCTCCAAATGGCCGGATAAATGCGTCTAAGTGTCGTTGTTCGGGGGGTAAAAGTTGATCACCGACCAGTCTATTGGTCCACTCGTTTGTGACCTTAATCTCCAAGATGTTCTTGTCGTCACGGATCCATTCTCCTACGTCTAGAAGATAGGGGGCTTTCCATAGCGTGTCCAAGAGGTGCCCGTTTAAGGATACTTGTGCGATATCACGAACGTCTCCTAGATCCATCATGATTTTTGCCCCGGGAGGAAGGTCGTCTGTCTGGATTGTAAAGCTGTTGGAATACGTGGCGGTACCGGAATAATATTTAATGTCTTCATCCTCATCGACAGTCCATGATCGGAGATCGGGCAACGAGCGTGTTTTCTCTGCTTCTTTTAATGGGAATGTTACCCGCCAGGAGTCGGTCCATTCGAAAGGCAATTCGACGCCATGCGTCCGCAAGGGTTCTACCTGGGCTGTCTTTTCGGTGCTGAACACGACAAATACGGCTTCGCGTTGTTGTAGGGAGAGTTGTAGCCGCGTTGTTCCTTTTTCTGCTTTATAGGAGATGGCTTTTATCGTACCTTTATCCGGTGACCAGATTTCTGGATATTTACCCTCTACTCTAAAACGTAAATCTAGCCTTTCTGCTTCATCACTTCCATTGACGATAAAATAGATGTCCAGTACGTCACTTTTCCGATGGTTCCATGAAATTTTGCCGTTAAGAGGCTCGCTATAATCGAGATCTCTTTGTATTTGGTTTCTGTTTAAAACCTCCGATAAAGATCTACCCCAGAATACTTTTCCTTTTCCGAAATACCGTATTGTTCGACTTTGTCCATCCAGATCGCCCCATAGCTCAGTAGCAAGATGCCGCACCTCCTTGTCGGAAGCGGGATACCCCGTTAAACTGGGGGAAGCTATGGGCTTCGGACCGACAATCGTAGCTCCAGAATCAACGAGTCGATGGATTTTTTGAATAAGCGGCAGGCTCATCTCCTGGATGCGGGGTAAAACCAATACGCCATATTGTGTGCCATCTGGCATAACCAACTCGCCCGTCCGGTTTACCGACATCCGACTAAGCAAAGCATCTGTGTTGATGTAATCGAATTGGTATCCTTTAGGTGGACTGGGTTGTAGACCCTCTCCCCAAAAGGGCATGGTGGAAGGTGCGCCTTCTGGTAATAAATAGGCAATATCAGCTACGTTTAGACCTTGCTGCAGCATATAGGAGTTCCTGGATAAGTAGGTTACGAACGGTTTAGCCATGTCTGCCCATGTAATGTTACGGTGGAAATGGGTTCCTACCATGGTATTGCCGGGCTTCGTGTCTAATGGTTGGTGAGCTGACGTATGAAAGACTAGACGGTTAAGTCCTTTGGCCATATAGTAATCCGCTATTTTTTTTAATGTGTAGGGCGATTCGTAATTACCGCCGGTAAACGATTCGGCTGCTACAATCTTCTTTCCATATACATGCGCAGCCGACACAGCACCTTTTACGTCCTCTTCATACATAGGGGTAGGATGGAGATCTCTTACCCAAAACTCACCCATGGGGATGTCCACGTACTTTTTATTTAACAACGCATCTTCAATAGATTCGAGAGAGACACCACCGGCCTCGGCATAGGTTTTTAATCCATCCTTATGTAAATAGTCGGTGATAACCTGATAGTGGTTTTCGGCAAACATGTCTACTAATGTCCTTCGAAAGTCCCATAAGAAGCGATCACTTACCGTAGGGTTATCCACAATTCTTCCCGTAAGGGCGGGCATATAGGGTAGTAAGTCGTAATGTCGTTTCTGTTGAAATTCTGCTGGCATTTTATCCGTCCAGTTCTGTATCCCTGCTTCCCAGCTATCCAGCATGAAATGTGTTAATCGTGTGCCGTATAAATTACCCAAAGCTTTCTTTAATAAGCCGGTATACGTATCCAAATAAGCCATTGTATGTTCTTTGCTCAGTTTGTCCACCTCGTAACCTAAACCTGCTGCCGTCGCAGGCCGATTTTTTGCGCCGGTTAGGGAATAACCAAATCGCATGATGGTCCAATTACCGGCAGGGGCTTCCCAGTTTAATATACCGTCTTCGCTCATTTTATCGCTAATGTTGATCACATCCGCACTTTTAATGTAGGCGTCATCGTGGTAAGTCGGGGTAGCCACGTGTTCATATTCAAACAGAAAATTAAATCCGGCTTTATCTTCCCATCTATTGATCCTTCCGCCTTGCTCCACAACAAGTTGGCTGATGATATAGGTGGAATCGGGCGTGGGCGGGGCTTCCGAAATGACTTCAGCTGGTGTCATAGGGGAACCGGTAAATTCAAACCGATAATACTTTGCCGTTACTTCTGGAAAAGAAAATGTACGTACTTTACCGCCGCGATAACCTTGTTTGCCAGGGAGGATAACCAATGGTGTATAATGCTCACCGTCGTTGCTCGTCAATAGCCGGCCGTAGGGTATTCCCTCAGGGCCCGCGATCGTAAAATTTTTAGCTGGGATGGGGTTCGCGTACGTATACGTTATCCAAGCCTTGCCATCTGCTCCAGGTTTAATTTTCACGCTTTCATGGAAATCGTCATGAAGAAGCAAGCTATCGGCCACAGCTCCACTGGAGGTGGTTATAGTGGGCTGCATCCGATCAGAGTGTAGTAATTCACGGGTGGGCGTCCGAAAGGCGATGACAACCACATCTTTATAAAATTTTTTGTCCTCCATTGTACCTGGCCCCCCTCTTTCCATATTTTTAAAGGGGCCGATTTCCGTCGGAGGAAGGGGGAGCTTCGTGTTCACATTTATTCCTCCCTCGAGTTGCAGCTCGCTCCATACCAGTTTTTTCATCGCTTGTTCGGGCTTGACCCATGGCCCCCCTGTAAGGCTCCATCCAGCAGAACTGAACATGGTCATCTCGAGATCAAGCCGATCCGCTTCGACGCCAGCATGATGTACGGCATCTAGCCATTTATCGGAAGCAAAGTCTATTTTTTCGTCTGTTTCCTGCCCTGTTCCCACGGCCACATCTGCCAGCTGAAAACCTGCAATCCCAACGCTTTTCATCCATTCAAGGTCTTTGGTGATACCCATTTTCGAGATGTTACCTTTTGTCCAATGCCACCATGTCCGCGGCATAGCGGCGTGGGGTGGTTCCACAAATCCCTCGCGTAAAACATCTTTCGTTTGGGCTTGGCTGTCTACATGACTGATCAGCAGGACGAAAAGAATACTCAAAATGGTCCAGAAATAATATTTATCGTTCTTTTTCACGTGTAAATAAGTTTAATGCACTGTTTAATACCCCGTATTCTGTTTGATTTTGTCCGGGTTTAAATTGATCTGATACCGCGGTATTGGGAAGAGTAGCTCGTAATCTTCAATATTGCTGTTTGTGCCGATCTCATCATTGGAAAGACTGCTGTCAAAATGTGTATTCATCACCTGTTGTAATCGACCGGTCCTTAACAGATCAAACCAACGATGTCCCTCGCAAAACAGTTCCAGCCTTCTCTCGTGTTCGATCGCCAGACGCATCGCTTGAGGTGCATTAGCTAAGCCCGGATCGGTATTCAACCCCGCTCGATCCCTTACTTCGCGCAGATAAGGAAGCGCTTCGGGGGTATTACCGAGTTCATTCTGTACTTCTGCATACATCAAACAAACATCCGCATAACGTAATACGATCCAGTCGTTTCCGGCGTCTACCGTTGACGTCATACCGGTATCATAGTATTTCATGGTAAAGATATAGCGTCGTCGAGAACCTTCTAGCGATTCGATCATGGTTGTTCGTTGATCGTTTGGCATAAATTCATTAAACAATTCTTCGGTCATGAGGAAGGTTCCGGTTCCTCTCTTTAACACGCCCATTCCGATATCTTCGTTTGCGAAAGCACCTTCTACAAAGGGATTCCCTTGCGAAGGATCAAAGCCCCGTGCATATTGAACGGCAAAAATAATTTCTTCGTTGTTGGGGTTATCGGCAGCAAAAACAGCAGCATAAGAAGGTAAAAGGTGATGGGTACTGGTTAACACTTCTTTTAGTTTGCTGTCCGCTTCACGGTATTGTTTCAAAGTAAGGTGAACCTTTGCCAACAAGGTTTTTGCCGCCCATTTGGTTGCTCTTCCGATGTCTTGATTGTTCGTATAGGATTCGGGCAAGCTTTCCGCATCTGTCAAATCGCTAATAATTTGTGCATACACCTCGTCTTGAGACGTTCGTCCAAATTCAAAAGCTTCGGAGGGCTCTTCCATATCCTTTAGGACGAGGGGCACATCACCATAAATACGTACTAAATTGAAATACATTAGCGCACGGAGAAACTTGGCTTCGTTCAAATATTGAGATCGATGTTCGTCGCTCATCGCAATGCCCTCAATGTGATCTAAGACCAAGTTCGTTCTGGATATGGTGGCGTAAGCGTTATCCCACATCGCACTGACCAAACCATTGTCGGCGACCACATTTGATTCGTTAATGGTTATATGATTAGACGAGTTGTTAAATTTACTGTTATATACATCATCTGAAGCGAGGTCGCCAAAGACAAAGTAATTTCGATACGCTTCGCGAAGCGTAAAGTAGGCGTCATTGAGTACTTGCTTTATACTTTCTTCGTCTTGGTAAAAATTATCTTCGGCGGGCTCATCGATGGGATATTTATCAAAAAAATCCGCATTGCATGAAAACAGGCTGAGCAATACTATAAAGTATATGACTGGAAAAAGTTTCGTATTCATCTGAAAAAGGTTAATGAATTTAAAAAATTAAGTTAATCCCTAACGAAAGGTTTCTGGATATGGGATATGTACCCGTCTCTACGCCGTTATTGGTCGCATTGTCGCCGGCGCCATTGCCTTGTGGATTGCCAAAGCCATTGAATTCAGTAAATGTGAATAGGTTTTGACCTGTAGCGAATATCCGAAATTTTTGTATGTTAAGGCGGTTTAGTAAGCCTACGGGTAACGTATAACCCAGCGTCACATTCCGTACCCGTAAGAAACTTCCATCGTATATGTAACGGGTGCTTGCCGAGATATTCGAAGACAGATTCGTGGTCCCTGCACGATGATAACGTCCGTTTCCGGGATCACTTTCAGACCGCCACCGGCCTAAAGATTCTTTAGATCCGTTTTCTAACCATCGACTTAAAGACAAAGGCAATTCCTGACTTCTAAATACTTCACCGCCATAAGAGCCGTCTAATAAGATATTCAGGTCGAAATTTTGGTAGGCAAAGGTGTTTCCTAAACCGAATATAAAATCGGGCTGGTAGTTTCCGACTAAGGTCTGGTCGTCTGCGGTAATACGACCGTCTGGTATACCATCCGGTCCTGAAACGTCTTTATAACGTAAATCGCCTATGCCTTGCGACCCAAGTTTGGGATAGTTTTCTAGGTCAGCGTCGTTGTTAAATGTACCTTCCACAATATAGGTGTACAAGTCGCCCATTGGCCTGCCCACGTAGTTGCGTACAACCCCCTGGTTCGCGAGCTGTGTTTGTCCTTCTCCTAAACTGGTAATTTTATTTCGGTTAAAGGAAATATTGAAGGAGGTATTCCAACGAAACGAAGATGTTAAATTAGTCGTATTGATGGTTACTTCTGCTCCCTTATTCTGTACATTCCCAATGTTCTGAATAACCGAAGAAGCCTTGCCGTTGATGCTCGGCAAATCGGCGGCAAGAATGATGTTACTGTTCCGTTTATAAATATCTAGGGAAAGGTTGACACGATTTCCCCAAAGGCCCACGTCCAGCCCGGCATCGAGCTGTCTATTTTTCTCCCAGCCTAGATTTCGATTGGAAAAGCCATTTGGGCGATACGCCACGACCTGCGCATCGGTATGGCCGAAAACATAAAATTCTCGCTGCATCGTGGTTAGCCAAGGATAATAACCGGGTAATTGATCGTTCCCCGTTTCACCATAGCTTGCACGAACCTTCAACATAGAAATAAACCCGACGTCGTACAAGAAGGATTCCTTGTGCATATTCCAACCGACGGATACGGAGGGAAAGACGCCTGTGCGATTTTGTGGTCCGAATCGGCTGGACCGGTCTCGTCTCAACGATGCGGAGAAAAGATACTTGCTATCATAGTTGTAATTTATCCGTCCAAAGAGGGCGTCAAACACATACTCTCGTGATTCGGAGGTGCCTTGGGTCAGTACAGCGCCCATGACATTTTTTACTTGCGAATTGACGAAGGCTACTGGGTTATCGCGGTCTGTTCTTGGTTCGATCATAACGTAAAAATCGTTTTGCCGCGCCACATCATATCCCAACAAAGCAGTAAAATGATGGTTTTCTGCTAGATTAAAATCGTAAGTAGCTGTGTTAGACCAATACCAATTGATATTTGTCATATTGTTTCTTCGGGCATCGATCTGCGCCAGGTTAGGGGTAGAGATATTTCCGGTATTGCCATTTCCTCTTGCCAAAAAGGGCTCAACATACCATTCTTCTTTTTCGGAAACAATGCCCACGTTAAAGCGGCTATTAAGATTCAGACCTGGTATGGGTGTATAATCGAGGTAGGCATTTCCGGTTTGTCTGAAGGTATAAAAATAATCTTTATTTGCGTCAAGCTTCACCAATGGATTGGAAAGCTCGTCGTTAAAGATCGTCTTCATTTCCGGATCTTGCGTGATGACAAAATAATCCCCATTATCGCGCCAGACCGGTAAGATAGGGGGCATGGTTAAAGCCTCTGCCAGAATGCCATCGACGCCAGTCGACGTATTGCCTCCGGTCGTTTGCTGTACGCGTCGTTCCGTGTAGGACGGTTGTATATTCAACCCGATACTTAATTTCTCAGACAGCTTGGCTTGGACATTGCCTCGTAAACTATATCTTTTCATAAAGGAGTTTTTTATTGTTCCTTGCTGATCGATAAATGAACCTGAAATGGCGTATTGTACCTTGTCGCTACCACCGCTGGCACCGAGTTGGTAATTATTAAAAGGTGCCGTTTGAAAAATGACATCTTGCCAATCTGTATTTGCCCAACGTTCCGGTTGGTTAAGAAAATCGGGAATAGGCCTATTCTGATAGGTAAGCCCCTCTTTTGCCATTTCTACAAACTCTTCTCCGTTCATCAATTCATACCGTTTCATAACGGTCTCTAAGCCTGTCGTAGCGTCCAATGAAAATCTGGTTGTACCAGATTTGCCGTGTTTAGTGGTGACGATAATGACACCGTTTCCTGCTCTTGAACCGTAGATGGCTGCGGATGCAGCATCTTTTAAAATATCCATAGTTTCAATGTCCTGTGGGGCGATAGCGTTCAGCAGAGACGCATCATTGGTTGGATATCCGTCAATAACATATAATGGTCCGTTCCCGCTGGTGATCGAGCCGCTTCCACGGATACGGACGTTAGGGGCTTCTCCTGGTGCGCCGCTAGATTGTTGCAAGTAAACACCCGATACTTGCCCCACCAAAGCTTGTGTAGGATTTGTTACAGGTAAATCGGCTAGTTTTTCGCCTTTTACAGTCGATATCGCTGTGGTCACATCTTCTTTATTTTGGGTGCCATATCCAACGACGACCACTTCTTCTAGTCCTTCTTGGGTGGGCTTTAATCGAATATTTATGTCTGTTTTATCCAGCACGGAGACCTCCTGCGTTTCATAGCCCATCATGGTGAATAGTAAGATGATATTGTTGTCCGGAATCTCTATCTGGAATTTACCTTGACTGTCTGTTGTGGTTCCCTGACCGCCATCACCTTTAATCAAAACGGAAACGCCCTGCAACACACCTAAAGAATCCGATACCATCCCAGTGACTATCCTTTGCAACTTTTCTGCTGTTTCTGGAACGGATGGCACAGACCGCCTTGCGGAATTAGGTTTCTTCTTCACGACGATTGTCTTATCGCTAATCGCGTATGCTAAGGGTTGATTAGCAAAACACGCCTTCAAGGCCTCTTCCAACGGTACATCGGTTAACTTTACATTCAGTTTTTTGGCATTTTGTAACATATAGGCGTTATATAATACGTCATATCCTGTCTGCCGACTTATGCTCTTTAATGCTATCTCCAAGCTGGAATTCTCACTATAAAGTGTAACCCGTTGGGCAAAAGTTGAAGCATTCACGAACATCGTTCCTAAAAAAATCAAAATGACTGTCAGCTTCATGATCTTAATGGTTATCGTGCACCTTCCGAAAATCCAAAAGGTTTGTAGCACATCATAATTTTTGTACATTTGGTGTATTAAGATTTAATGTGATAAGGATTTAAAAATTACATTTCTTATTTACCGGGAGTGTTGGTACCACTCTCGGTTTTCTATGTATTAATTTCTTACGTCATAACATAGATCCTCCTTCCTTCAATTCTAAAGTTGATTGTTCCCGTCAAGGACAATTTTTTTAAGACATCTTCGACGTTTTTAGACCGGGAAATTTTTCCTGAAAATGCCTGATGGGTCATATCACCTTGATATACTACTTCGACATCGTACCAACGTGCTATTTTCCGCATTATACTTTCAATAGGCTCTACGTTAAAGACAAAATATCCTTTTTGCCATGCGAGTACCTCGTATTCGTCAAATGTCGTGGAGGTTATGGAACTATTCTCCGAATTATACACCATTTTTTGACCCGGCTTCATATTGTGTTGACCGCCAGCTCCTTCTAATACTACGCGACCTTCTATTAATGATGTGCTGATGGTGTTTTCGTCGGGATATGCTGTTACATTAAAGCGAGTTCCTAATACCGTGATCTTCTGATTATTGCTCGTTTTAACGACGAATCGCTTACCCGCTTGTTTCCGAACATCGAAATAGGCTTCTCCCGTTATTTCTACGGTTCGTTCTGCGGCAGCGAAATGCGTAGGAAAACGTATGGAAGATTCCGAATTTAACCAAACTTGTGTGCCATCGGCTAGGGTAAGTTGATACTGCCCTCCTCGCGGTGTCCGCAGTGTGTGATAAACGGGTGCCGCATCGAGATGACCGGATAGATACTCAAGCTCACCTTCTTTCTTATTCTTTGCAAGGATATTCCCGTTTTTAGATACCTCTTTTACGCCGAAGCTTTTCAAATCAAGGATCGAGCCGTCATCTAATGTTAGCGTGGCGTTGTTTCCACCGGGCACAATAGAGGCTGTTTGGGTCTGGTGTGCGATGTCTAGTTGGGAAGGAGATGAGCCGTTGTGCTTCCAAAACGGGATCATACAGACTAAAATTATAGCAGCAGCGGCAGCAATGGCGTACACGGGTCGAAGATACCATTTCTTGTTTTTGGACTGGAGATGGTCTATATCCTTTTCCAATTTTTCATGGATCGTGTGTTGGACAACGTCCTGACTTCCCCATTGTTGCTCGTCCCATTTTGTGTCTATCATTTTAAAACTCTCCTCATACTTCTCAAGCTCGTCAAGTTCTTGTAAAGAGCATTGTCCTTTTAAACGTTTTTCGAATAGTTGCTTATAATTTTCGTGGTTTAACATGTAGTTTTTATGTTGCTTCTATATATACAGTATGCAATAGGCTTAAGCACACACATAAAAAAAATATTTTTTTATGTGTGCAATTAGTGTTACAAAATTTTTAATTTTGGTATACGTAATATAAATCTACAAGTGTTCAATGTATTTACCGCAAAACAAAGACGGGTGTCTTTCCGACATGACTGATGAAGAATTATGGCTTGCTGTCCAGCAGACGGATTGCCGTGCTTCGTTTGCTCAGTTGTTTTACCGGTATTGGAAGACGATGTTCACCACGATGATTTCATACACGAGCGATAAAGAAAAATGTGAAGAGATTATACATGACATTTTTATTTCTGTATGGCAAAATCGTAAAAAAGCACAAATACGCCATTTTCAACATTATGTTAAAGCTGCCACACGCTACCAAGTTGTTGAATTCTTAAAGTCCAAGAAACGATCTAAACTCATCTATTCCGCTGACTGGGAGCTTCATGGACACAGATCAGAATATAATGAGGGCGAATCCAAGGTCGATTTAGAGGATATAAAAACGTACATCAATCGGCTTATCCAAGATCTGCCGCTGCGATGTCAGGAAATTTTCATACTCAGTCGGATAGATAACTTATCGAACTCGGAAATTGCAGAAAAACTTGATATATCGAAAAGAACCGTCGAAAATCAAATTACAGTAGCGCTTCGGCACCTTAGAAATGGACTAGGTCCGCTGATAAGCAGTATATTATTGATTATCATCTTTTCTTGATCGTTGAATAATAAAATACCAAATTCACGAAAAACGACAATAACCGGTGGAATTGCTAATCAGGACGCTACAGTACAGTGGTGTGTTGCGTATACTGTATATTCGCTATATAACAACATTATATACCCTATGAACACACTTTGCAAACGAATCGCTGTAGGTTGCTTCATCCTAAATGCACTTTGTTTAATGACTTTTGCGCAAAGCAAGAAGCAGCTCGTGGTACGGGAGATACACGAAGGCCCCGTCATTGACCACCAGCATCCGGACGTTATTGCTAGCGGAAATAAATCTGGATTTGAAACAGGACAGGTCGTGAAAGTGGCAGACACCTACCATATGTTCATCAACGAAATGTTTGACCGACCACATCGGGACATGCGCATCTCCTATTGGACCAGTGCGGACGCAATAAACTGGAAAAGGAAATCGACCATTGTGGAGAGTATTCCTGGCCGAACGCCTTTCAATCCACGCTCGGAGGTGTGGGTAACAGGCGTGGAGTTCAACGAGGAAGAAAATGCCTGGAATATCTTTTATGTGGCTTACCGAGCGGGCGATAAAGAGAAAGGGGAAATAGAAGCCAACGACTACGAAGGGCGTATTTGGCGGGCAAAATCCGTCGTTCCGGGTATGGATGGTATAGCAGGCCCTTATGCTGATATGGCCATCGTGTTGCAGCCAGATGAAAATAGCCAGGCTTGGGAAGGGCAGCAGGCTGTTGCGGCATTCAATCCTTATCGTGTAGGTGATAAATGGTATGCGTTTTACGACGGACACAATCACGTCCCGAGAGGAGATTGGCCTTTAGGGATGGCCACGGCATCTACCCTGAATGGTCCGTGGACACGCATGCCCGAAGGGCATAACCCTGTTCCCATATCACCGGAGTTTAACGAAAATGTACAGGTTACCGAGCTCCAATCGGGAGGCTATCTTGCCATTTTTGATTCCTTTGGGGATTACGAGATCGCTTATAGCCAATCGACAGATGGTGTTCAGTGGGATAAAGAGACACGATTAAAGGTGCAATCCGATGATAATCTATGGGCGGATGCGGGTGATCATGCTACGCGTACGCCACTTGGTGCCATAGAAGAAAAAGACGGAACCTTCACGGTCGTCTATACCGCACGTTATGATAAAGAGGGGCGTGTGTTCTTTGGATTAGGGCGGGTCGTGCTGGCGTGGGCTACAGACTAAAATCCAACCAATTGCTTTCGCCTTCGTAAGCGACGACGAGTTCGGCATGATGACCGAGCGTTAAATTGGACGCTAACTGTGCGACGTCGAGTTGCATATTATATAGGCAGTTTTCGACTAAATCGTTGCGAAAGCCTTTCTCTTGCATATCGACTACATATTGTGTATTGACTATGCGGGCCACTATTTTTCCGAGGTCGACTAGCTTTCGCTGTACCAAGTTATCGCTCACGGTAAATTGCAGATGCTCGCGGAAATAAGGGGCTGCCCTTTCCGTTTGAGGGAGGGTAACCAGCGATTGATAGAGTGAGTTTTCTTTTTGTCGCTTCATCCGTTTTAAAACGATTTCCGCTATTTGTGTATACAGCATTTCGTTTGATCCCTCGAAGATCTGGAACGGTCTGCTATCCACAATACCTCTACCGGCAATATGGCTGATTTTGTAACCGTTGGCACCAGAAACTTGTAGGCAGAGTTGTGCGGATTCCTGCATCAAATCGGTCACGAGCGCTTTCATACTGTTGGCTTCAAGGCCTTCGGTGGCTAAGTTCTGTTCGATACTACTGATTGCACTGCTTCGGGCGCACATACCCGAACAGATCGTGAAAGCGGTCTGTATTCTCGAAAGTTGAAATTGTACGGAATCTAAGGCCAAAAGGTTCCCTGTACCCACCATACGTGTTGTACAATGTTGGAGCGCTTCGTCCAGCATACGCTTGATAAAGCCCATACCCATGCCTGGGAATTGTAGTCGGCTGCGGTGAAGGATATCCAGCATCATCTTAATGCCGGTACTTTCCGGTTGTAGACGCTGATAGCCCGGAACCTCCACGTCGATCACGTTCATTCCGTAAGGAATCATGTATAATCCGAGGTTGCTGTATAGCTTTTCTACGGTAATACGTTGTTTCGCATCGGCATTGTTTGTGACGAAAAAGTCGACGTCTCGTGCGAGTTCACCGTCTCCCAACTCTTTTCTGGCGGCCACTAGCCAATAATCGGCCTGGCCCGTTAGCCCTTGCCAGTGTTTCCGTCCGCGAATCGCATAACCTTCGTCTATGCTGCTGTAGGAAGTCCGCATGTTCAATGCGTCGCTTCCGTATGCCGGCTCGGTAATCATGAGCCCACCCATTCGATGTCCTGATAAGAATTCGGGAAATATTTTTTCTTTTATTTTGTTGTCGCCATATTTGGCTAAAGGCTCCAGAAACAGCGCGATATTGATACCAAATGTCAGCGACAAAGGAAGTGATTCGTACGACGCTGCGGAAAGTATGCTCAGACACTCTTTAACCATGCTGCCACGGCCACCATACTCGGTTGGAATCGCTACAGCAAGCGGATGAGTATCCATGATGTCACGCCATATATGTGGCGGCAGTCCTCGGTCGTGGCTTAGCTCATTGATGTCTTGTTGTTCATGAAACACCCGCTTGAGTGCTTGATTAAACCTTGCTATAAATACCGACAGCTCTTCCTTCTCTGGCTCCATGTACGCTTTTTATGTGAATTTGAGTAGCAAACTTACGTAAAATGACCTATATTCACGAAATCCACCTCACCTTTTTTTAATCACGAGTATGGGCATGGTCTGATTACTTAAGATGAGATCATTCGTTGTGCTCAACAATAGTTTTTACAAACAAATTAAAACATCGCGGGTTCTATTTTTATGAAGATGTTAATAACATATAGCACGCTACTCTTGCTTTTTATGTTCTGTTTAGTGGTGGGTTGTCAATCACCTAAGGAGGAAAGGAAGGTGGAAGAGACCGTAGAGGATCTCATGGAATATGAGGTTCCAGCGGATAACAAGCCGTTAGAATTCCAGCGGAAGAAGGAACTCGGGCAAAAGGATACGATTTCTTTCGAAATCCAGAAGCCGTCTTTCGTGAGGATGAAGCTTTTGCTGCCCAGCGATTCGGGGAACATCCGGATCAATCAGCTGGTGATGCCTGATGGGGAAATGGATGGGCCGTTCGGCAAAACGTACGAAGCGTATTTCGATCAATTAGGAACCTACCAAATAATCATTGCCGAAAGTATGATGGCTGAAAATCCGTATACGGGCGACTATGCGTTGCGGATCGAGATGGAATAAAAATCGGGGACGCAAAGATAGAGCGTCCCCGATTTGTTTCGTTACAACACGACAGTGCTGGTAACGGGAAGGTGATCTGAAGGGTAACGGTTGCCGTTATATACATCAGAGAGCACTTCATAGTCTAAGACACGTACTTGCGGGCTCACGAAGATATAGTCGATGCGGCCGCCTGGCGCACCTTGGAAAACCCCGCCTTTGAAACCTGTTCCTTCAACGCCTTTACGGGGCGATTCGGTCGCATCATGGGCGTCTTTAAGGTTTGCCAAGATATCCTTAATCTGTGCTGTTTCCGGACGGGAGTTAAAATCGCCGGTAATCATCGCCGGAGTACCTCCGGCAATCTCTTTGATTTTCGCAGCGATCAAGGGGCCGGATTGGCGGCGAGCAATTTCTTTACGCCAGTAAAAGTGGGTGTTAAAGAAGAAGAATTCTTTACCGGAAGTTTTGTGCCGGAATTTCGCCCACTGGCAGATGCGACGATCTGTCGCATCCCAGCCTATACTGGCTGTATCGGGTGTTTCGCTCAGCCAGAATACACCGGTATTCAAGGGTTCAAACAAATCTTCTTTGTATAAGATGCCCAAGTTATGGTGGTCGTTACCACCGTATGGATGCAGGATCTGTCCGAAAGTGGGGAGCATCTTTTTAATGTCGTCCATTTGGTGCCCTCTGCCTTCTTGTGTGCCTACAATATCAAACTGATGGTGTTGGATCAAGGAGGTTAAGGGGCCTTTGCGTATATCCCAGCCATTACCACTTTCTTCATCCATTTCGGCCGCATAACGAATATTGTAAGCGGCTACGCGGAATTGGGCTTCGTCGAATGGCTTGATCAAGCAAGCACTTAAGGTGAGGCCGATCGTGGCCAGCACCAAAAAGAAACTGATTTTTTTCATCTTTTATTACATTTAATGAATGTCCCACCATACTTTTGAATTGATGTCATCACCGCCCATACTGGCTGCTGCTGCCTCGTAATTTACCGGATTATAAACGGGCTGCAAGCTCGGATACAATAGTCGAGATGGCAGCTTGCCGTCGTTCAGCATTGCATTTGTTGTGGGCAGTACGGGATAACCGGTACGGCGTTGTTCTGCCCATTGCTGGTTGTCCGTAAAGTACAAAGCTAAGTATTTATGCAGCATAATCCGCTCCAATGTGCCATCGTATTGCGCAAGTTCTTGATCGAAATAACGCTCCGGAAGTGGTGCTTCGGTCCACAACTCGATAGCGGCCCGTATTCCTTGTTGGAAATGTTTCTCCGCATCGTTCCCGTGTTTTTTCTGTGCAAGTTCGGCCTGAATAAACTCGACTTCAGCATAGGTTAGGATAGGAATGATCATCGGCGGTACAACCTGCTGGTTGTTCATATAGGAGGGTGAATAGTTGAAATTCTCATTGTCATAGCCACTCGGAATCCCTTTGTAGCCGATATCGGTGGTTTCCCGCCGGGCTTTACCGACGTAAAAGGGACGTCGTGGATCTTCTAGTGCATTCAATGTTTCGATAAAGAATTCGCCTACGGCGTGCTGGTTACTGAAATCCAACGGACGTGACCACGGCGAAAGGTTGGGGGTAATCCCGGTAACCTGCAAGATAGCCGATTCAGAGGCTTGTGCAATGATAGGATTGCTTGCCGGATCGTTGAGAATGGCTTTGAGTTCTTCGTAAGCGGTTGGACGAACATCGGACACCCGTAACAGCAGGCGTAAACGAAGAGAATTCGTAAATTTCTGCCAAAGCTCGCTGCTGTTAGCAAACAGGATGTCGGTTCCGAAGACCATTTTTACGTCGTGATCGTACAGACTGTTAGCCGTTTCCAGATCGGCCAGCAACTGGGTGTAAATAGCTTCTTGATCGTCGTATTTGGCTTGGATAATGCCTTCTTCTGCCCGGGAGGCCTCCGTAAACGGCACATGACCAAAGGTATCTGTGAGGTTGGAATAGATCCAAGCATTTAGGGTAAGGGCTATCGCCAAGTAATTGTTGGCACCTTCAGCTTCGGCCGACTGGCGCATCTCGTCGACGTTCTTAGCCCAACGGTAGGCCGCGTTCCACTGGGAATCGCCGGTGGTCTCTAAGATCTGGTAGCGTTGGACACCTCCATAATAGGCGGGATAAGGCAACTGTACCTGCATCAGCTGGCAGTTGACGTTGTAGTGGTTGGTCACGTTGTTCGCGGCCATGTTATAGATAATTTCGTTGACCAAGGTGCCGGGACTAATTTGGTCAATGAGATTCGGGTTCTTATTAATCTCCTCGAAATTATGCGTACAGCCGGACGCTCCGAAGCAGAGCGCGCCGAATACGAGTGTTTTTATTTTTGTTTTCATGTGCATATTCTTTTTTCGTTAAAAGTCAAATTTAAGCGTGGCGCCATAGGTGGACGTATACGGCATCGGTGCCATTTCCAACCCGGGTACAAATACGGTTCCATTCATCGTGCCTCCTTCTGGGTCCCAAAATGGGAAGCGGTCAAAGACAGCTAGGTTTCGACCAAATACCGTCATGGACAGGTTGTTCATGCGCAACGACTTGGTGATATGTTTCGGAAACGTATAGGTCAATGACATTTCGCGTAACTTGATAAAGCTGGCATCAAAGACACCGGCCTCCGTTGTTTGGTGATATTGGTTGTAGTAGGATTGCGGGTTGGCTTCTACGGTATTTGGCGAATAGGTGCCGTCGGCATTTTTCATGACGCCTTCGCCGATAATAAACCCTTCATCCCGACCCGGGATCGTGTTGGTGGTGAAGCCATCCCAGGATGCACGGTTGTACGTTCCGGAGTAGATAACGCCCCCTAGTTGACCATCGAATGTGAAGCTAAACCGGAAATCTTTGTACCGGAATGTATTGGTCAGGCCCGCACGCCAGTCGGGTGCGGTGTTGCCCAGATATTCCTGTGTGGTTGTCCGTACAGGGATGCCGTTTTCGAAAACCTGATTGCCAGCCTCATCACGGACAAACTTGGTTCCGTATAAATCACTGGTACGGCCGCCTTTGGTGGCGATCAGGTGGCCTTGCCATACTTGTGCTAGCGTTTGTCTTTCTAAATTATCGTTGAGCGTCAATATTTCGTTGCGGTTCAATGCCCAATTGGCGGTGACATTCCAGTCGAAGTCTGCCTGTTTGATTGGGGTTCCGTTTAAAACCAACTCGACGCCACGGTTACGTACTTCTCCGGCATTGATAACACGGCTGCTGTACCCCGATACAATATCGCTCGGCAGGGATAAAATCTGGTTTGCGGTTGTCGACATGTAATATGTAGCGTCGATGCTGAACCGGTTTTTAAAGAGGCGGAGATCAAATCCGGTTTCCCAGCTGGAAGTGATTTCTGGCTTGAGGTCACTATTGAACATCACCGTGGGGACGATGGCCGAACTGGCGAAACTACTTTGGCTGTAGTATTTCGATATCTGGTACGCCTTGGCATCATTACCTACTTTGGCGTAGGATAGGCGGTATTTCAGGAAGTCGATTGTTTTTGGTAATTGTACTAAATCGGATACGATAACGCTGGTGCTGACCGACGGATAAAAGTAGGAGTTGTTGTTCTTGGGTAGCGTGCTGGACCAGTCGTTACGCCCGGTTATATCCAAAAATACTTTGTCTTGCCAGGAGAGGGAGAACATCCCGTAGGTGCTGTTGATCTGTTTCCGCAAATCGCCAGTTTTGACTAATGGGTTATTTACGCCGTTGGCCAAGGTATAAACGCCCGGTACGATCAGGGCATCGATAGACGACATCACGTTGTTATGGTCGTAGGCCATCTTACTGGCTCCACCCATGATCGAGTAGTTAAAGTCGTCCGAAAAGCTATTTTTATACGTCATTAAGAAGTCGGCATTGATCTCCTGGCTTGATACGTCTTGGCGTCCGTAATAGCCGCGAAGGTGCTTCGGCGTAGAGTAACCGCGTTGTGTTTCCCGTAGTTGAGTAAGGGAGTTTAGCGAGAGGCGTCCCATAAATTCCAGGTTGTCTGTAATCTTCACGTCGGCGCGTACGTTGCCGATTAGCTGGTTGCTTTTAAGGGGATTGGTGTCGACATGCATCAGGAAGTAGGGGTTTGTAGACCAGGCCGAAAACGGATTGAGTTGTTGTAAGTTTTCTTTTCCATTTTCCCAGATGGGTTTATACCATTCGGTATCGACACTCGGCAGCAGGAACATCATGAAGTAACCGAGCGATCCATTGCTCATCCCGAAACCGGGTAGGTTGTCGCTGTTACGGTTGTTGTAATTGAGTACGGAAGATAGCTTGATCCGTTCGCTGATCTGATAATTTCCGTTGAAGGACACCGTGTTGCGGGCAAAACCGGTATTCGGGGCAATATAGGCGTTATCCGTACGCGACAAGCTGAGCCGCATCGAGCCTTTGGAGTCGCCGCCTTGCAGGGTTAACGCGTTTTCGTACGTCTGTCCTAACCGGTAAAAATCTTTCATATTATTTTTGTAAGGTCGCCAAAGGGTACGCTCGGTGCCTTGTTGTTGGGTTACGGGGTCGTACTGGTAGAAATATTGACCGTCGAATTTAGGGCCGAAAGCTGCCGGCGTATTGGTGCTGGGGCCGTCTTCGGAATCACCCCAGGAATAATAGTGATTGCCGTTGGGATCACGTGCCAACATATTGCCTGATCCGTATTCGTACTGGTAGTTCGGCCAGTTGGTGATCTGATCGAAGAGGGCGGTAGAATTAAACCCAATACCTAGTTTTTGGTTTTTGGCGCCGGATTTGGTCGTGATGATCAACGCGCCATTGGCTGCACGGGAGCCGTAAAGAGCCGCGGCCGAGGGGCCTTTTAGTACACTGACGCTCTCGATATCTTCTTGCTTGAGTTCGGAAATGGAGTTTCCGTAATCTACGGGTGCTTCCGTGCCGTATGCGGCACCTACATTATTACCATATGCCGTCGTTTCTTGATTCATCGGTACGCCATCCACGACGATAAGGGCGTAGTTTCCTCCTGGGTCGAGCGATGTATTTCCGCGTAGCTGTATGCTCTGTGAGTTGATTGGGCCGGTGCTTCCGGAGGTCATGTTCAAACCGGCTACTTTGCCTTTTAATCCGTCAGACCACGTGTTTGCAACGGCGGTAGAGAGTTCTTCGGCATGGATGGTTTGCTGGGCATAACCAATTTCTTTTTCTTCTCGTTTGATACCTAGAGCCGTAACGACGACTTCTTCCATCGCACCAATGGTTTCTACGAGGTTAATATGAAGGGCGCTTGTTGCCTCGGGTTGGACTTGTACGCCGCTTTGCTGATAACGGTCGTGGGCGACATAACTTACTTCAACGGTATATCGACCTGTGGGGACCTCCAGCGTAAATCGGCCGTCTGCATTGGTCATGGTGCTGCGGTTTAATTCGACGATCCGGACGGTGGCGCCGGATAGGGGGGTGTTGCTGCTGCTGACCGTTCCGCTGATGGTACCGGATTGTTGGACACTGGAACGGCGGCTTGCCGATATACTTGTACTTTTTGAGGTGTCCTTGCTGATGGTGATGATTTTATTGTTGATGGTGTAGACCAAACCGGTGTTCAAGAGACAACGATCCAAGGCTTCCCGGATATCTGCGTTCTGTAAGATCAAGCTGATCGGGGCTACGCCTTTGAATAGGTCCGCGTCGTAGAAGAAGTCGTATCCGGACTGCTTGCGAACTTCCCGAAGAACATCGGTAATCGAACGGTTAGTCGCGTGGATGGTCAACGTACGATCGATGTCTGCGGCATAGACTTGAAACGTGAAGCAACTGCTGCATATGATCGCGGTTGCTGCACGTACGAATTGTTTAAATTTCATAACTTTGAAGAGTTGTTTTATGCTATTTTTTTGTTTTAGTTTGAAATAACGTACTTTATTGCGGGGGATGTGACGGCATTTCCCGCTTTTTTATATATCGTATTTAGGATTCTATACGCATCGTCTTATTCGATCATGACCCTCCTTTCTTTGATGTTTACTTTGATTTCGCCTGTTGATTCCAGCATCGCAACGATAGCAGATAATGGCCGTTGCCGAGATACCATGCCGCTATACCGAAGTTCGGCGAGGTGTTCGGGATAGCTTACTGAAATATTGTACCAGCGCGCTACTTGATGGAGGATATCGGGCAACCGATCGTTTTTGAAGATAAAGTCGCCGTGTTTCCAAGCGATTTCTTTTTCTAGATCGGCTTGGATAATTTCCATGGTTGAACCGATTCGAGCTTGCTGACCCGGTTTAAGAACCATTTGCTGGTTGCTGGTGCGCGAGATGACCCGGACGGATCCTTCTACGAGTGTTGTCTGTTGCCGAGACCGATCGGGGTAGCTATTTACATTAAATTCGGTGCCCAGTACCTCGATGCGTTGCTGATCGGTATCGACAATGAAAGGGATGTGTCTGCCAGTTATTTGCTCTTGACGAACAACGGAGAAATAGGCTTCTCCACGTATGCTGACCTCGCGGCTGCTGGTGGAAAAACGGGAAGGAAACATTAGGGACGACTCGGCATTGAGCCAGACGGTGGTTCCGTCGGATAACACCACCTGATATTCTCCACCGCGTGGGGTCTCGATCGTATTATAGGTAAGTGTACCTATCTCTTGGTCATCCGCTTCTTGCAGGGTGTATGTCAGGATATTATCGGCGTTTTTGTGGATGGTGATCCCGTTTTCTTGTACGAGGGTGCCTTGTGCGCGGCCGTCGAGGGTAATCTTTCTCCCGTTGGCCAGGGTCAGGATGGCTTTCTCTTCGCCGGCGGCAATATCGGCCACGATGTGTTCGTCTGCTGGCATGAGGGATGATGGCCAATACAAGGCGAGCCCTATACCGAGAAGCAAGAGCGCTGCCGCGATCGATGTGCTTGCCCAAAGCCGCCTCAAACGGGAAGGCTTCGTGCTTGATGGGCTGGCCATGGTATCAAAACGTGGCGAGGATCGCACACGATTCAGGATACGCTCTAACCGCGCGTCGTTTGCCAGGACGCCGGGTTTGCCGCGACCCGTTTCGAGAAACCAGGCTTCCAGACGCTGTAATTCTTCTTCGGTACAGGCGTTCTGGCTGTATTTTTCAAGAATCTGTTGAATATCTTCTTTCACTTTTCTGTTTTTTTACCGCAGCCACGTTTGCGAGGCTGCTATATATATAGGAACAGAAATGTGCTTTTCGGCTATGGGCGTTTTACGGTTTAATGATTTAATAATATACTTAATATTGTGTTAATAGAGAGGAGGAAGCTGCTGTTTCGTATAGAATCGGCAAAACGCTTGCGGATGGTCTTGAGTTGGTTGTGGACGGTGTGGGGTGAAATCGATAGCAGGGAGGCAATTTCAGCTATTGTTTTGTTTTCCTCGTACCGAAGTTGGTATACTTGATGCATACGGGGAGGGAGGGAACCAATCGTTTGATCGACAAGGGTTTCGAGTTCTTCACGATGGGCTTGTTTAAAGGCGCTGGGTAATTCTTCGAGGGCATCGAGATCCTGTGGAAGATTCTCCCATAACGCGACAAACTTCGGCTGCACACGGTTGCTACGGTAGTAATGGAGCACTCGGTTGACGGTCATGCCATATAAATAGGGATAAATATCGCCTTGAGGCTGATAAACTTCTCGTTTTTCCCAAAGGGATAGAAAAATATCCTGGATGAGATCGTCTACTTTCGCTAATGAATCGATTCGCTTACTGACTTCGTGGTACAATAATCGGGCATACCGGTGGTATAAAGCTTCGAAAGCTTTTCGGTCTCCCCCTTGCAGTAGATTCCAAAGTTCTCGATCTGAATGCGATTTCACAGCAGCAACGATTGATGTGCCGACAAATCTAAGGTATTCGCTTATCCTTAATGTTAAGTTTGTGTGAAGATGTGTTTATAATAGATTTAGGATAAAAATTTCTATATTAGCTCGTCGTTATTGTACCGACTTTGTACCAGATAAATAGCATGAAGGATCACCTAAAAGACGTATTTTTTCAGTTGTTGCGCATGGGTTTGTGGGGGAAGGGCGAGCTTGCATTGGAAAGACCTTTGTCTGACGAAGATTGGTCTGTGCTGTATCGCTATGCGAAAAACCATACGGTGGAAGGGATCTTGTTTGATGCGTTCTTGCTGATGCCAGAAGAACAGTTGCCGCATCGGGCGTTGCGTATGAAATGGACGGTACGGGTGGACCAGATAGAGCGGATGAATAAACAGATGAATGAGGTAATAGCCGACCAATATACGTATTTCGTCCAGCAGGGTATAAAGCCCATTTTACTCAAGGGACAAGGTGTAGCGACCTGTTATCGCCATCCTGCGCACCGCGTGTCTGGGGATATCGATTGGCATTTTGAAGAGAATGGATACAACCGGGCGTTACAGCTGGTGCGAGAGAAGGGCGTAAAGGTAAATGCCGTTATGACCTTTTGCTGCGACTATGGTTGGAAGGGCATCCCGATTGAGCACCAACGAAAAATATTTGATGTCCGCAGCCCTTTTAAGATAGCTTATTTGAAAAAGCTGGAAAACAAATATAAGGCGAAACAGCAATCCCTACTGATCGAAGGACAGTCCGTCAGCCTGCTCGCACCTGAATTACAGGTATTGCAGGTTAATGTACATATCCTAAAACACCTATTAGGCGTGGGGATCGGGCTTCGGCAAATCTGTGACGCGGCTATCTTATATCACGCTTATCGAGATCAGATTGATCCAGAGAAATTGCGCCGGATGTATAAGAAGATAGGTGTGTTGAAATGGATGCATCTCTTGCACTATATATTGGTCAACTACCTAGGTTTGTCAAAAGAAGATCTGCCGTTTCCTTACCCGGATAAGCTTCGGGCGGACTGGATGATGGGTGAGATATGGCTCTCCGGAAATTTTGGCGTTCATGACGAACGGTATGCGGATGGAAAAGCATCTTTTGTTTCTATCCACCCAGATGGTGCGCGTCGTATGTGGCAAAATATGTGGCGCTATTTACCTTACGCTCCCCAAGAAGCGGTCTTTTTCCCGATCCGACGCATTACCGCACGGCTGGACGCTTTTCTTTCTTCCCGAAGATCTCGGATTTAATATCCTGATTTTACGTTTTACTTACGTTTTTTGATGCCTCCAAAAGGTCTTTCCACAGTCTTGTTTTTTGTAATTACTTCTTGATTGTAGCATGTCAGCTACAAAAATGTGAAAAATTTGCAAACAAAATAAACCTTCTGTTTGTTGTGTTTTTATTGTTTGAAGGCTTATTATATAGGATTTTGAACAAATGTTTGCAATTTGACAAAACAAAAATCACGTTATTTCTTTGTTTGTTTTATTGCTATTATGTAGATTTATGAAGTTTATATGATGATTTTGTAGTATTTCTGTTACAAATTTGTTGTTAATTAACTGCCGAGTTTATGAAAAATTATACTATCTGGCCCTTAAAAAGGAGCTCTTTTCATGGTAACGCCTGTGTGTTCCGTCAAAACGATGGGATCATTCTTTCTTTAATTTTCACGTAGTATTTCTAGTCGATTAATCATGGAGAAAAACGGTAATCAATAACCAACAATCACAATTAAAATAATATAACAATGAAAACAATTAAAAAAATGAAGTATGTATCGCCCGCCTTAGAGGTGGTGCAAATTGAAATGGAAGAAGGTATCGCTGGTGGTTCTCCTGGAGCTGTGGCGCCGGGTACTACACCGGGATCGAATGATTGGGGAGAAGGTACTCCAGGTGGAGGTAACTGGGACGGAAACTAGCCCAATAATACCGAATAGTAACATAATTATTAATACGAAATAACGAAAAAATGAACTTTATACGATTTAAACGTGCAAATTGGGTGGTCGTAATGGCTATGCTTGCACTTCCAGGGGCACTTATGACAAGCTGCTCAAAAGAAACAACTCCGACGGAGGAGGTGGCACCTAAAGGGGATAAGTTGACGATCTCGGTTTTGGGAATCAATAATGGTGATACAGACGCTTCTTTAAAATCTAAAGCAGGATCTTCGAATGTGGCGAAAGCTAGTGCTGCTTCGGTTGAAGCACCGACTGTATACGAATTTGACGATGTGGATATGGCTGTTTCTGTAGGCAATAAGCTGCCTGTTAAAGAAACGAATGTTGCTGTCAGAAGAATGAAAAATGGTCTTGCAGCCAATGCTGGATTGAAAATGGCAGAAGAAGTGGCAGCTGGAGTAAAATATGTCGTGTATATATATGACGGCAATACGTTTGTTACTTCTGCCGAACTTGAGTCAGGTACAGAGGGCACAATTGAAGGATTGGATCTTACAAAAAGCTATACGTGGGTAGCACTTTCGTATAGCAGTGACGTTGAGGTACCGGAAACAACTCCGACTAGCTCAGAGATTGCTTTGCCAGAGAATACGGACGTTCTGTACGCATCAGGTACGGTTGATTTAGCGACAGATCCAACAATCGGTATTATGTTCGATCATGTGTTCTCCCGTATTGGTGTTGAGCTAAATACGATTGGTGTTTTTGGTGAGATAACAGGAACACCTGCTGTAGAGGTGACAGGTATAGAGCTAACAACTGGGGATATTGACTTATTAACCGGTGAAGTGACTGCGGGTTCAGGTTCGCCACTGACCCTGACTTATGCTGATTTTGAGAACGTAGATCCGGCTTATGATGATGCAAAAATCGCTTATGTATATACAGCTGGCACAGCGCAGCAGACCATTGACGTGAGTGTACAGGGGTTGGATATCAGCCACGCAGATGGTAATTTGGCGCGAACGTATTTCGCTAACGGAGCCACTATGCAAACAAATGTAACTCCTGAAATGGGCAAGAGTCACCATATATTGTTGAATGTGGTGGAGTCTCCGTTAACAACTACTTACGGTGGAAGAACGGTGAGATGGGGACGTTCAAACTTGTATTACAGAAATACAGGTGATGCGCTTCGTAACTATGCTTTTTATGCTACTAATGGACAATCGGCTCGCGCAGATGGCTATTTCGGATTTGGAGGGACTGTTCCGGGTACCTTTGCGACATCAGCAACCGAAGGTGACCCTTGTGCACTTGTTTATCCAGCAGGCCTTTGGAAGCAACCGGCTAACGAAGACTTCAACAACATGATTAATAGCTCAGGTACGCTAACAAATGTATTAGGTAGCTTGCTTGGAGCTGTAATTCAATTGCCAGGTGCTCCGAATGCTACCCTTGGAAGTAATTACATACAGTATACTTCTACATCTCCAGGAGGAGCTGATGTGTTTGGCGATGAAGGTAACAATTTACGTTTCTACTTCAATGGGCACATTAACAACGTAGCGGCACTTACGCAACTTGGCAATGGAGGCGGATTGCTTGGTTTAGGTTTGAACGATCTTTCTGTTAGTTTACTAGACCAGAGTGTACTTGACCTAGGGATAAATGTGTTGGATAGCTACGGCGATTTAACAGCACTATGGACGCATGATCAAGCATTGGATCTTTTAGGTCTTGTCGGTGCTGGAACTTGGGGCTATATCGCAATACCGGTCGATCCATTAATTGGATCAAATTACGTTCCTGCAAGAAAGACTGCAGAATTGTTGAATGGAGTTTCCGCATTAGGCGTGGACTTATTGAGCACAACGCTTAAGAACGTTCGTTGTGTACGTGCGAACTAATTGGTAAAAAACAAATTTATCAATAGCCATAAAATAGTTTTATGAAGGAAGGGCCATCCAAAATATCGGATGGCCTTTTTTGTTTGCGTAATTACGCATAAAGAGCTAACTTAACCAAAAATTCACCAAGTTATGAATTTAGTATTTCTACAAAGAGGGCGGCTATACTGGGCATTAGCGATTCTATTGATGGGAATTTCCTGCGGGAATCCCAAGGAGGGGCAATCTGTGCAGAAGGATAACGTAAATTCGGATATAGAAATAACGGCTTCCATTCCTGCAAAACGACTGCTTAACTATTGGGATGGTTTTAATTTTAAGGCTAGGACAGAGACGACGAATCTGGATGATCCGGAACAGAAGTTGGTAGATTTTATCGCGTTGTTTCCGACCGTACCCGATACGGTTGTGCAAATTGCAGTGCATAGCATGCTAAAAAAAGCATCTGTGGCGCCTAGGACTTTCAACTATTTTTTGGATAAATATAACCACTACCTGTACGACCCCAACTCGCCCATGCGAAACGAAGGGTATTATGAGCAAGTATTGACTTATCTCGCGGCAGATGAAACCTTACGGGACGAGGAAAGGGAAAAGTATGCCTTGTTGTTGGAACTTGTTCGTAAGAACCAGGTCGGAACCGTGGCAACAGATTTTCAGTATCTGGGCAAAGATGGGAAATACCGCACCATGCGCGAGGGTGAAAAGCCGTATAAAATGCTCGTGTTTTACGATCCGACGTGCACCCATTGCGCGGCTATAATGCAAGATTTAGCACAAACACCCGCTGTCAATAATTGTATTGAGAATGGTTTTTTAGATATTGTATCGGTAAGTTTGTATCCGGATAAGGACAGTTGGGTTGCATATCAAAAACGGATACCGGATAACTGGATCAACGGCTGGGATGAAAAAGGTGACGTTATCAATGAAGGCTTATATAATATACGGGCTTACCCGACCATCTTTCTATTGGATGGGGAAAATACAGTTTTACTAAAAGATGCACCGCTCGATGTCACTTTGCGCTATTTGGTGCGTTTAGTTTCTCGTTAACAACGAACAAATGGATACGAAACACCAACAGGTTGTCAGGATCGAAAATGAAAGTTTCTTTTCCGTGGTAAAGGATCGACTCGATCTAGGTGACCGGGTGTGTATACCTGTGGTGGGTAAGAGCATGGAGCCTTTTTTGCGGGAGAAAGACGAGGTGCTTTTGCAAACGGCAAGGGATGCGGAGATCGCTATTGGCGATATTGTGTTGGCAAAATGGGGTCAGCGCTACGTTTTGCACCGTGTTGTGCGAAAAAAAGCGGACGAGCTTTGGCTAGCGGGCGATAATAACTTGGCGCAGATAGAAAAGGTTGGTGTGGCCGATATATTAGCGGTGCTATTGGAAGCACGGCGCGTAGGAAAGATCTTGCCTGTTTCTCGTCCATTTAATAAAAACTTAGGTCTATTATGGTATTACCTGCGCCTGCCGAGACGGGTTGTCGTAGCCATAAAACGTAGATGGTAATGTAAATTGGAACATAAACTAACGTATCAACTTAAATGGGCATGGGCTTTCTCGAAACCCTATCGGGGGCCGCTGTTACTTTATTTTTTGGCCGAATTGCTGGCTTTAGGGCTATCCTTGCTATTTATCTATTATTCGAAATATACGATCGATTACGCTATTGCTGGCGATACTGCGCTTATGAAACGATCGTTGTGGCTGGCAGTATGGAGTGTGCTGGCTGGGCAGGGAGCTAGTTTATATGGTTCTTGGATAAACGAGCGCATGCGTTCCCGGATGTTAGTCCGGTTGCAGCAGGACGTGGTCGACGCGCAGATGCGGGCTACATGGGTGTTGGTGAAAAACTGGCATACGGGCGATATCATGATACGGGTCAATACGGATTGTCAGGAAGTGGTGCAGATGATCGGTACAACGGCCGTGGACGCCGTAATTACCGTTTTGCGATTGCTTTCGGCCTTTGGTTTCTTGTGGATTATGGATCCGATGTTGGCCGTGCTGATATTGTGTATTTCGCCCGTGATCGTATTTTCTAAATTGTATTTTCGACGCCTGAAAAAGATGAATCAGGAACTGAAACGGGCGGAAAGTAGTTTAGGAAATGTGGTGCAGGAAAACATGCGGTTTCGGTTGGTGATCCGCGCTTTAGGCTTACAGCGCATCCGCTGGGAGAAGGTAACGGGGAGCCAGGAGGCGATTTATGCGATGAAAATGCGGGTCTTGAATTTCTCCACGGTTTCAAAAGGTATTTTGCGCTTTACGGTGAATGCCGGTTTTTTACTCACCTTTATCTGGGGTATCCTGCGCTTACACGCAGCAGAGATTACTTTTGGTACGATGTCGGCCTTTTTACAACTGGTAGGCCGTATCCAGGGGCCTGTATTGACTTTAATGGGCTTTGTTCCGACGTTTATCCGTTTCCGCACGGCATTGGAGCGGGTAGATGAAATGCTGCAATCTGAAAGAGAAGAGGAAGTAAAAGCGGAGCATCTGCCAAACATTCAGCAAGTAAGTTTACGGGCTGTTGATTTCCGATACGAGGATAAGGAAGTCTTCCATCGCTTTGACGCCGATTTTACGCGTGGAGCACCTACAGCAGTTGTAGGTGCCAGTGGAAAAGGCAAAACGACGCTCATTCGCTTATTGCTTGGGCTGTTGCAGCCCAATAATGGCGATTTACAACTTCGTACAGATGGGCGTGAAATACCGTTGAGCAGTGCACACCGCACGAATTTTGCTTATGTGCCGCAAGGTGACAAGCTTTTTAGTGGTACGATTCGTGAAAATCTACAGGTAAACAAGGAGGCGGTTTCGGACGAACGCATCAGGGAAGTATTAACGACGGCCTGTGCTACGTTTGTGTATGACTTGCCAATGGGTTTAGATACATTGGTGGGCGAGTCGGGTTATGGGCTTTCGGAAGGCCAGGCGCAGCGGGTCGCGGTGGCGAGAGCGCTCTTGCAGGATTGCGCGGTGTGGCTATTTGATGAGGTGACATCGGCTTTGGATCCGTCGACAAGTATCGAATTAACCAACCGTTTATTGGATGCGGGAAAAGATAAGGTATTGGTTTTCGTGACCCACGACCTGATGCTAACGGAACGGTGTAGTCAGGTGGTGTATATTGGCTAAGGAATGGTAAAGTGTGATGAAAAGATATATATTTTTAGCTGCATTTCTGCTGCTGATGTATGCGAAAGCAGTTGCGCAGTCAGATAATTTTCACTATTTCCGAAATATCTCGCTCGATGCAAAAGCCAGCACGGTACATACGTTTGCGCAAGATAGTTTAGGATTACTATGGCTGGGCAGTAACAACGGGTTGTATCATTATGATGGTTATTCGTTACATGCGGCACCCGGTGGGAAATCTGCCTATCAGACGTATATCTATAGTATCGTGGTATTGGATAGCAGCCGGCTGGCACTGGGGACCGAACGGGGCGTGGGCTTGTACAATTATAGGAAAGACTGCTATGAGGACTTGCCGATGGTCGAGGTTTCGGATGTCAGGTCTTTATTGTTGGTAGGCGATACATTATGGATAGGATCCTTAAAGGGTTTGTATACCTACGATATCAAACGAAAAGTCTTTGCCAGCTTTAATGAAAAGCTGGGATCGGGATTGACGACACAGGTTTATACGTTGGCGAGACAGGGGAACAAAATTCTTGTCGGAACGTATAATGGGCTTTTTGAACTAACGCCGGAGACGACTTCGATACGGCAACTCGTCCTTCCTGAATACCGGGAGGGCGCGAATCAATTTATTAATTCTATTCTAGTTTTCGATCACGAACATACTTATATCGGCACAGAATACGGGTTGTACCTGTATGCGGATGGTAAAGTGCGGTTGATCGAAGCACCTCTTTTGCAAAAGCTTCCTGTGAAGTCGATGGCAAAGCGTGACGCACAAACCCTGCTGATTGGCACCGACGACGGTCTCTTCGTGTATGATCCGCAACAACAAAAATTGCAACGGATAAAACATGACGCGCGAAATGCATCGTCGTTGGCAAACAATATCATATGGAGTGTTTTTACCAGTCGTACAGGTGATGTATGGGTGGGCACGGATTTAGGTTTCTCGGGATGGACGGAGAGATTTCGGGAAAAGAAATTTCCAATCTACCAATTTACGCATAGTAGTAACGGTAACAAATTTTATCAGATTTGGCAAGACCAATCGGGTTGGTACTGGCTTGGCGGTGATAACGGTTTAATTCGGACATCGACGTTTGAGGAAAATACATCGATGGCTTATTGGTACCGCATGGATGCGACCAAACATGCGTTGCCTCACAATCGGGTACGGGATATTTACGAGGATAGAGAGGGCCTATTATGGGTGGCATCGGATGGGGGGGTGAGCCTATTTCATCGGCAGACAGAATCATTTAGAAACTTTATGATTGTCGATAGTAGTGGGCGGAAGAATGCCAAATGGGCTTATGATCTCGAGGAGGATCGGAATGGAAATTTGTGGGTGGCAACGTATATGGGAGGTGTTTTTGTTGTTCCGAAGAGCCAGTTGAAAAATGCAGCCAATGGATATGTTGTTGGCAAAAGTTATGATCAATCGCATGGACTATTGGCTAATTTTTCGAATCAAGTTTTGCTGGATCATCAGGATAAAATCTGGGTGCTTTTTTACAACAGGGGTATCAATACCATAAATACGCACACCGGAGAAATTTTGGAGATAAAGGACGCGGAAGGAAGGACAATATCCGATGCGGTGTTTATGCTGTTCGATGGGGAAGGTACGGCTTGGATAGGAACGCATGGGGCGTTGATGCGTATTTCCAAAGACGGGAAAAAGAAGTCGGTCGTTTTTGATCCGCAGGGTAAAGGAGAAGTGACGGTGATGGAAGATGTCGGAGACTATCTGTGGGTGGCGAATAACATCGGGGTGTGGAAGATCCATAAACAGACGCTTCATAGCACATTGGTGCGTTACAGGGGCGACATGACGGCCATGTTTTACCGAGCGGAGACGAAAGAGGTTTTGCTTGGGGGAATAAATGAGGTGCTGATACTGCCGGCTATAGAAGAGCGGGAAGAGCCGAAGGCGGCATCGACCGTCGTGCTGACAGCGATGTATGTGAATAATAAACGTTTTGGTGCAAGTGGATATGGCTTACGATACCGCCACGAGATTGCGTTAGAACACCAGCAAAATAATCTGCGACTGGAGTTTTCTGACCTAGACTACGGAAATCAGCTAGGATACCGCTTGGCCTATGCATTTAAAGCGCCTAATGAAACATGGATACCGTTGGAACAACACGACAACAGAATACAACTTAGTAATCTGCAATCGGGAAACTATACCCTGCAGGTGGCGAAGGTAGACATGCTTGGACAGGTCGTTTCAGAAATATCGCTTTACGAAATCCAGATCAATTATCCTTGGTATGCGACGATATGGGCGAAGATAATTTATGCCATGGCGGTGCTCGGGTTGCTCCTATGGATATTAAACTTTTTTCGGGTGCGGAACAAGCTGAAATGGGAGCGGAGGGAGCGGAAAAAAGTGATGGAGCTTTCCCAGATGAAAATGGATTTCTTAACGGCGGTATCGCACGATCTGAAAAATCCATTGAGTTTGATCTTGGCACCTGTAAGCCAGCTGATGCTGAAAACTAAAAATCCAGATAACAAAAAGCTGTTGGATGGGGTGCACCGGAATGCTATGAAGATCAATAACCTGATTCAGGAGGTGATGACCTTTGAAAAGACAGATGATCGTTCGGAGGTCGGTGAATTGATTACCTCGCAGCTGGATCTGACGGCTTTTGTTGGACGCTGTTTTAACGAATGGAAGCGGATAGATACCTATAAGCACATCGAATGGAGGTTGCTGTCGGCTAGGGAAGATTTTCTTATCCAAACGGATGCGGCCAAGTTGGAATCGATGCTGAACAATCTGCTCGATAACGCTTGTAAGTATAGTAAGCCGGAAGGGGCGGTGATAGAACTGTATCTGAAACATGGTGAAAAAGGAATCGTGATCATGATCCGAGACAATGGAATAGGTATAAAGAAAAAGGATTTGCCTTTTGTGTATAGCAAATTCTATCGTGCGACAACCATAGAGGTGCAAGCCATCGATGGAACAGGGATTGGACTTTATCTGGTTCGTAATTATGCCGAACAGTTGGGATGGACGGTGGAACTCGATTCGCAGTGGATGGAAGGAACCACCGTGACCATCAACATACCGATGAGCGGCGTATACGTTGAACGGCGTAACGAGTCGGTGGAAACGGACAAAAAGAGGCTGCTGATTGTGGAGGATAATGCGGAGTTATCTACTTTTTTATTATCGGCATTCGAAAATGTATATGATTGCCGTACTGCAGCGGATGGGCGGGCAGCAATCGATTTAATAGATCGTTCTTTTAAACCGGATATGATTGTCTCCGATGCTGTTATGCCTAGAATGGATGGACTGCAAATGGTACGGCAGTTGCGTAAACGTACCGATACGGCTATTATCCCTGTTGTCTTATTGACGGCTGTCCCTGATGAACAGCTCCAACGGGCTGGGATTGCTGCGGGCGTAGATGCCTTTATACAAAAGCCATTTGATTTGGAGTTGTTGAAGTTGCAAATGGAACAACTGTTGTTAAAAAAGACGAAAATTCAAACGAAGTTGCGTATAGATGAGTTGAGCGAACCGCGCAAGCAAGAGGTGGTGGTATCCCCCGATGAGCAATTGCTGAATAAAGTAACGCAGGCGATCGAAGATGCGGTGGACGACGCTGATTTTTCTGTGCAGCGACTAGCTGACGAGGCAGGTGTGAGTACGAAACAACTGTATCGAAAAATAAAACAATTGACTGGACACACGCCGGTAACTTATATCCGGACGATACGGATGAAAAAAGCAGCGCTCCTATTACGCCAACAGAAGTTCACGGTAGCCGAAGTGATGTATATGGTAGGGTATGCAAATGCTTCGTATTTTTCGAAATGCTTTCAGGAAGAATTTGGGTCAACGCCTAAAAATTATATGGACCAGCTAAACGGAAAGTCTTATTAATCTTCTTATTTACAGCTTGTTATTTATTTGTTTGTCGTTTCGGACAAACGGCATGTCTTATTTGTGTTAGGCTTTGTCCGAAACGTGGTCGCTTTAATTGTTCATGCTTGTTAGGTTTGTGTTAATATTTCGCTAACAAAAAAAATTATAAAACAAGTATGATCATGCGTAAATGTATTCTAAGTTGCTTTGCCTGTTTTTTCTTCTGGTCTGTTTTCGCACAAGCGGACAAAAATGTACCGACTATCTATGTGGATAAACAGGGAGTGATGCGGTGGTCGGACACGAAGCAGGAAGCATCTTTTTTTGGCGTAAATTACACGACGCCTTTTGCACATGCTTACCGGGCTTTACAATATAAGGGGATAGATCACAAGGAAGCGATCGACCGTGATGTGTATCACCTCGTACGGTTGGGCTTTAATGCTTATCGTATCCACATCTGGGATGTGGAAATTTCGGATGGAGAAGGTAATTTACTGGAAAACGAACACTTGGAGTTACTGGATTATCTCTTGTTCAGGTTACGGGAAAAAGGTATCCGGATTCTGATAACAGCGATGACGAACTTCGGAAATGGCTATCCTGAACGCAATATACAGACGGGTGGGTTTTCGTATTTATACGACAAGTGTCAGGTACATGCCAACCCGCAAGCTATAGCAGCGCAGAAGCGATATATAACAGACCTCCTTCGTCATGTAAACCCCCATACTGGTCTGGCCTATCAGGATGATCCTTATGTTGTGGGGTTTGAAATTAATAATGAACCTTGCCATACGGGAGCGGTAAGTACCACCGAACATTACATCCGAGAAATGTTGGCTGCGATGAAAAAAGCGGGGAATAAAAAACCTGTATTTTACAATGTGAGTCATAACATGGAACATGTACCGGCGTATTTTAAAGCGGATGTACAGGGTACGACATACCAATGGTATCCTATCGGATTGGTCGCGGGGAAGGAAAGAAAAGGTAACTTTCTTCCTTATGTAGATCGTTATGTTATTCCGTTTGCAAATGAAAAGGGCTTTGCCAATAAGGCCAAGGCGGTATATGAGTATGATCCCGCGGATATATTATATAGTTATATTCATCCTGCCATGAGCCGGACGTTCCGCTCCAATGGTTTTCAGTGGATAACGCAGTTTGCTTATGATCCACTGGATATAGCCGCTTATAATACCGAATACCAAACTCATTATCTGAATTTGGCGTATACGCCGGCGAAAGCCATCAGCATGATGATTGCTGCCGAAACGGCCTATAGAATCCCGCGAAATGCGTCTTTCCCGATGTATCCAAAGGACACCCTATATGGGGATTTTATGCTAAGCTATGAACAGGATCTTGCCGTAATGAATGTGGATACCGCCTTTTATTATACCAATAATACGCGTCTGCATCCGAAAAGTGTGCAAACGTTGAAGAAAATTGCGGGACACGGGAGTTCGCCGGTAGTGACCTACGCTGGTTCGGGGGCTTATTTTTTAGATAAATTGACCGAGGGGGTGTGGCGCTTAGAGGTTATGCCCGACGCAGAAACAGTGAGCGACCCTTTCGCGAAGCCGTCCTTATCCCGCGAGGTAGTACAGATTCTCTGGTCGGAAAACAAGATGGAGATTGGATTGCCTGATTTGGGCGAGAATTTCGTTTGGAAGCAATTAGCGCCCGAAAGCTTGTCACGTGGGCAGGCAGACGGAACCGCAATAACCGTTACGCCGGGTGTTTATATACTCGGTCGGAAAGATCAATCGACGCTCAGCGAGTGGAACAATTCGAGGATATGGAACCATTATTCATTGGGGCATTTTATAGCACCGGCGGCGTCCGAAAAACGGGCACCCACTGTCGTGCATGAACCTGCCCGCTATCAGGAAAAGGATAGTGATCTCGCGATTTCACTCCATGTCGTGTCGGTCGTAACGCCGGACTCGGTGATTGTCCAGACGGATAAAGTATCATTCTGGCGTGATGACAATACCTATATAAAACTGGACAATAAAGAAGGATATCGGTATGTTGGCCGCATTCCTGAATCTATGCTCCAAGGGGATAGAGTTCGCTATACGGCGACGGTCTATGTGGGGGGTGAGAAATATACTTTTCCACAGGGGATATCGGGGGCGCCGTTGGATTGGGATGCTGCAATAGACACCTATTGGACAACGGAGATCGTTGACCGAACCGAACCTATCGTACTTGTCCAATCGTTGACGGCACAGCCGGAGTGGGAAACGTATGCTATTCCGGAAACGGCCCATAGCCGTGTGCGGAAAATACAAAGAGATCCGATGACGGCACCGATGTGGTCATACACGTTTACAGGGCAGGATAGCGACACGAAATTCTTCTGGTTGAGAGATATCAAACAAGTGATTGCTGAACGGAAATATAAAATCGATGAGGTGAAAAGCCTGATCGTATCGGTAGGGAATCAATCGTTTGGCGGGGAGATACAAATAGGATTCGTATCCAACATGGGGTATACCTATGCGGCAACGGTAGAGCTGGAGAAGGATAGTCCACAGCAAGTGCTTCGTATTCCGCTGGAGGCATTGTCGCTGGTGCCGACAGCTTTGTTACCGGCGCCTTATCCGACGTTTTTAGAACGTTATTTCGTGCCGGTGACACCGATACCGTTTGGTGTTCGGGATTGTGAAAAATTGATCATTTCGACGGAAGGTGCCATAGACCGAGATGCTACCATCACGATCGGGGCAATCTGGATGGAATAGTATAAATCTAAATATAAAAATACACACTAACATGAAGCCTTTTACTATAAAAATTGGTGTTGCCTATCTTTCCTTGATCTGGGGTACGGGAGGTGGGATGCTGTCTGGATCGGTATATGCCAGTACACAGGAGAAGACCGTATCTCGTTTCCAGCAGCTGGTACACGGGGTCGTCCGTAATCAGAATGGGTTGCCTTTACAGGGTGTCTCCGTGCGGGTGGTCGGTACAAATGTGGGTACATCCACGGCCGCAGATGGAACGTACCGTATAGCGTTGCCGGAGGGAGCCAAAGAACTTGCGTTTACTTTCCTTGGACATGAGGAGCAGACGCTGACCGTGACGGGAAATGTGCTAGACGTTTTCCTGACGGAAGCGGGAAATGTACTTGAAGAACTTGTGGTGGTTGGGTATGGTAGTATGACCAAGAAAGATTTGACGGGCGCGGTGAATACCGTGAATAGCAAAGATTTTAATACAGGACTGGTGGGATCGCCCGAACAGCTGATCAATGGGAAATCGGCCGGGGTGCAGGTGATGTCGAACAGCGGTTCGCCGAGTGCCGGTAGTACGATCCGTATTCGTGGTGGGGCTTCTTTGAGTGCAAGTAATGATCCGCTTATTGTACTGGACGGTGTACCCTTAGAGGCCGGAGGTATTAGCGGCAACAGCGGGAACTTTCTAAGCCTCATTAATCCCAACGATATCGAGAGCATGACGATTTTGAAAGATGCTTCAGCGACGGCTATCTATGGATCGCGGGCATCCAATGGGGTGTTATTGATTACGACAAAAAAAGGGCAAGGCGATCAGCTACGTTTTTCGGTATCCTCTGTTTTGTCTGCGCAACAGCCTTGGGGAGTAGCGGATATGCTCGGTACAGACGAATTTCGGTCATTGATCGATTCGAAAGGTAACGATAATCAAAAAGCGCTTGTTGGTGAAGCGGATACGGATTGGCTCCAGGAAGTCTTCCAGACGGCTTGGGGAACAGATGATAACCTGAGCGCAACGGGTAAAATTGCCGAACGTATACCCTTTAGGGCATCGGCAGGTTACTATAACCAGCAGGGAACTTTACTGACGGATAGAGCGGAACGGATAACCGGATCACTTGTATTGAATCCTTCGTTTTGGGACGATCACCTCAAGGTAACAGCGAATCTGAAAGGATCCCGCAATAATAATCAATTTGCGAATACGGATGCAATCTGGACGGCGGTGGCTTTTAATCCCACACAGCCTATTTATTCGGGAGACGATGCCTATGGAGGTTATTATGAAAGTCTGGACAATGCGGGTCTTCCAGCAACCGGAGCAAACCTCAATCCACTTGGCTTGTTGCACCAAGAGAAACATCGGAGCCATGTGAACCGTTTAATCGGAAACTTGGACATGGACTATAAGTTTCATTTTTTACCGGAATTGAAAGCGCATGTGACCCTCGGCTACGACTATGCGAAAGGGGAGGGATATAATCATATACCGGGAACCGCAGCGAATAGTTTTTTAATTGGCGGAGCCTACGATACCTACGAAGAAACCTTAAAAAACCGGCTGTTTACAGGTTACCTTAATTATAATAAGGAGTTGCCGGATTTAAAAAGTAATCTGGAAGTAACGGTAGGACATGACTACCAATATTGGAGCGCTACCCGTCCGCCGATTACGTATTACAATGATCGGGAGGAGGTTCGTTCAACGGCTATAGCAAGGGATCAACGGCATACGTTGATGTCGATTTATGGAAGGCTGAACTACAACTACGATAGTCGTTATCTATTGACAGCGACGGTAAGGCGTGACGGAACGTCTCGCTTTAGTCCAGAAAACCGATGGGGAACATTTCCTTCGTTGGCACTGGCTTGGCGGCTTTCGGAAGAACAATTCCTAAAGGAAGCCTCATTTCTGGACGATTTAAAACTGCGGGCGAGCTACGGCGTGACGGGCCAACAGGAAGGTATCGGAAATTACGGCTATCTGCCGATTTATAATCAAGGAACGCCGTACGCCCAATATCGTTTTGGAAACCAATACCACTTGGTCTATCGGCCTTCGGTATATGTACGGGATTTACGCTGGGAAACGACAAAGGCATTTAATTATGGGTTGGATTTTGCGCTGTTCCAGAACCGTATATCGGGAGCTGTCGATTATTACACGCGAAAAACGCACGATTTATTGGCCAATGTGGCGGTGCCGGCTGGAACCAATTTCGATCAGATGGCGACAACAAATGTGGGTAATATTGAAAGTCGTGGGTTTGAATTTCAATTGAATACCGTGCCCGTCGATCGGGAAGATCTGCGATGGGAGGTAAACTTGAATGCCACGAGTCAACACATAGAGGTGACGAATATCACGATGGTGCCCGATGCTTCATCGGTGGGGACGTTTGCCGGACCCGAAGTGAATGAACGCGGTATCCAAATCTTGACACCCGGATATGAGCCGTATATGTTCTATGTCTACAAACAGATGTATGATGGGGCGGGAAAGCCGCTGGAAGGGGTATATGCAGATCTGAACGGCGATGGCGGCATAAACGAGAGTGATCTTTATCGCTATCAGTCTCCAGCAGCGGATTGGATGTTTGGGTTCAATACGCAGGTGTCCTACAAAAAATGGACGGTGGCTACGACTTTAAGGGCACACGTAGGCAATTATGTGTACAACAATACCAAAATGAATTTAAGTGCATGGGAAACGCTACAATATGTGGATCCGGCACTCAACAACTTACATCGGGACTATCTCCAGACTGGTTTTCAGGCCAGACAGTATTTTTCGGATTACTACGTAGAGAATGGTTCGTTTCTGCGTATGGAAAATATATCGTTGGGTTATCATGTGGGGCGTGTAGGTCGTATTTCGAATCTACGGCTCGGTGCGATCGTACAAAATGTGTTTGTGATCAGTAATTACACCGGGATAGATCCGGAGGTGCCCAACGGTTTTGATAGCTCGTTCTATCCGCGTTCCAGGACGTATTCTTTAAGTATAAACTTAGATTTTTAATGATGAAAACAAAACTCATATTATTATTGACCGGAATGATGTGTTTCATCGTTCTGCACACATCCTGTACGAAAGATCTGGATCAGTTTCCTTCCGTGGAG
Organism: Sphingobacterium arenae; assembly: GCF_014692505.1. GTDB lineage: Bacteria > Bacteroidota > Bacteroidia > Sphingobacteriales > Sphingobacteriaceae > Sphingobacterium > Sphingobacterium arenae. Next base: position 87,734 of record NZ_JACNYK010000006.1, read on the forward strand.
ACGACATCAGAACAGGTGTATACGTCGGTAGAAGGTTACCAATCGGTTTTGGCAAAATTGTATGCTTCTTTCGCTGTGGCGGGAAACGGTCGTGGTGATGATGACCCGGATATGGCGGGTACGACGGCTTCCTGGGGGTATTTGCGGGTATACTTTAACCTACAGGAAATCCCCACAGACGAAATGATATATACCTGGACGGGAGGCGATAACCTCGTGGATATACAGTTTATGAACTGGGGGGCTTCGGATACGTGGGTGAATGCCATGTATTACCGTATTTACTATACGATTGCGATATGTAATGAGTTCTTGCGTAATGTGACGGACGAAAAGTTGGCTGCTTTTGCAGAGGCGGACCAAGTGGCTATTCGGGAGTTTGCTGCAGAGGCACGTTTTTTACGTGCGTTGGCTTATAGCCACGCGATGGATTTATATGGGAATGTGCCTTTTGTAACGGAGCAGGATGTGGTCGGCGCCTTTTTCCCGCCACGTATAACACGTGCAGAATTATTCAGCTACCTCGAAGGTGAACTACGTGAGATAGCGGAACTCTTGCCGGAAGGGTCTTCGCACGTGTATGGACGAGTGGGCCGGGAGGCGGCTTGGGCATTGCTCGCAAAGAACTATTTAAATGCGCAGGTATATACAGGTGAAGCGCGTTATAGCGATTGCATCGACTATTGCCAAAAAATAATAGATGCAGGGTATACGCTGCAGGAAGATTATAAGAAGCTGTTCAATGCCGATAATGACCAGCGGACAGAGGAGATTATCTTTGCTATCCAAGCCGATGTTGCCCACACAAGTACTTGGGGAGCGACGACGTATTTGGTGAACGGCCCTATTGTAGGGAGCATGAAAGCGGAAGATTATGGTGTGCTGTCAGGATGGAACAGCTTTCGGACATTACGGGAGTTTGTCGGGATTTTTAACGCAGCCGATACGCGTGGCGACTTTTGGACGGATGGACAGACCTTGGATGTGGATGACCCTTCATCGTCTAGCCAAGGATACAGTATCGTGAAATTTACGAATCTGAAAGACGACGGGACGTTTGTAACAGACGAAGGAATGGTGAGTACGGATTTTCCAATGATCCGTTTGGCGGATGTGTATTTAATGTATGCCGAATCGGTTGTCCGCGGTGGTGGTGGAAATCTGCAGCAGGCATTGGATTTGGTGAATCAGATCCGACACCGGGCATATGGGAGTGATGAGGGTAAAATTTCCACGGCGCAGTTGACCTTGGATTTTATTTTGGAGGAAAGAGGAAGGGAATTATTCTGGGAAGCAACCCGCCGAACAGATTTAATCCGTTTTGGCCGATTTACGGGAGGGAATTACCTGTGGCAGTGGAAAGGGGGCGTAATCGATGGCCGGGCAACGGATGCCAAGTTTAACTTGTATCCTATTCCGGTTACGGATATGGCCGCAAACCCAAATTTGGTTCAAAATACGGGATATTAGCATAATGATCAATTAGAAAACCATGAAACAATTATATGACTATGTGGTGGTTGGCTTCGTACTGCTGTTGCTGGCCGCCTGTGAAAAAGAGGGAGGAAAATCTACCATAACCGGTGTGGAATCGGCGACATTGACAGCTTCCAAAACGGAAGTGCTGTTGGAGGCGACGACGCCGAAAGCAGTAGCGTTACAACTGATGTGGAATATAGACGAACCGCAAAGTACCGAAAAAATAGCTTTATCGCAAATGAAGACAGCGGTGCAATTTTCAACCAGCGCATCGTTTGCATCCGTTGACCGATCGGTCGATGTCGTAAATGCTTCACTGAGCTATACCCATCAGCAACTGAATAGTATCGTGTTGGCCCTCGGGTTTGTGCCATTGGAACAGCAGACGATATATGCAAGGGTGGTGTCTCGCTTAGCACCAAATGTGGAGCCGCTGTATAGTAACGTGCTGGAGTTGGCGGTGACTGCGTTTGAACCGGTGGAGGATGGCGACTACCTCTTTATGGCCAATAGCGATTTCTCTGCATTCCCGTGGAAACTTTGTGCAAGGTTGGAAGATGGTATATATGATGGTTTTGTGCAGGTAGACCAATGGTATAATTTTTACTTAGCGAACGAAGCAAGTGCAGATGCGCAAACGATTTACGGATCTTATCCGGTGGATGGAAATCAATATGTATTGTATGCCGGCGACGATCGCTGGACCTGTTGGACCAATAACGGTGGATATCTTTATCTCCAGGCAGATGTCAATGAAATGGCTTGGAGTGAAACGATTGTTCGAAGCCTATCGGTTACGGGCGACTTCAACGCCTGGAGTGCGTCTGCTAACCCTATGGTGTACGATCAGGAGCAACAAGTTTGGACCGCAACCATTACGACGACTGCACCGGAACAATGGGGGATGAAAATACTGATCAACGAGAGTTGGAGTTGGTTTTTTGGAGGATCGGACACAGAAGGCGTATGTAACCTCTATGCGGCAGACGCGGATGGGTTTGCTTATGAACAGGTAGGTACCTATCGGTTAATCCTCGATTTGCGCGATCCAAAGGCATTCCGTTATCGTGTTGAACCTTTATAAATCTATTGGAATATGAATGCATATATAAAAAGATTATCCTTGCTATGGATGTGTATAGGTATTTTTGGACTGGGGAGCTGTAAGGACGATCATGCGGCACCAGCGACACCAGATCAAGATAGCTTTGCGAAAGGTGCTGACATCAGTTGGATAACCGAGATGGAGGCGGCCGGGTTATCGTTCTATAACCAGGCTGGTATGGCAACAGATGGTCTCAAACTGCTGCGGTCGTTAGGTATGAATGCCGTTCGATTACGGGTCTGGGTAGATCCAACGAACGGGTGGTGTAATAAAGAGGATGTATTGGTTAAAGCGTATCGGGCACATCATCTGGGCATGCGTATTATGGTCGATTTCCATTATAGTGATCATTGGGCAGATCCCGGACAGCAAAATAAGCCAGCTGCCTGGGAATCTTTATCTTTGGATGAATTGAAGGCTGCCGTGGCGGAACATACGAAGGAAGTCTTGCAGTTATTGAAGGATAATGGCATGACAGCAGAGTGGGTACAGGTCGGTAACGAAACCGGAAACGGCATGTTATGGGCGGATGGAAAAGCATCGGAAAATATGGCGAATTATGCGGCGTTGAATAATGCTGGATATGATGCTGTAAAGGCTGTTTTTCCAGAAGCGAAAGTCATTGTGCACGTGCATAACGGCTATGATAATGGCTTGTTTCGTTGGTTGTTCGATGGCTTGAAGTCTAACGGTGGTAGATGGGATGTGATCGGCATGTCACTCTACCCGAATGCGGATAACTGGAAGGAGCTTACGCAGCAGTGTGTAGAGAATATGCAGGATATGATTGGGCTGTATGAGACGGAACTCATGATTTGTGAAGTAGGGATGAGCTGGGACGAAGAGGAGGCTGCGGCAGCATTTTTGACCGAGCTGATCGATAGGAGCCGGCAATTTCCAGATGGTCAGGTGCTGGGTGTTTTCTATTGGGAACCCTTGGCGTATGGTAGCTGGAATGGCTATACATTGGGCGCAATGGATGATAGTGGTCGACCGACGAAAGCGTTGGAAGTGTTTAAGTGATAGCGGTTTTCTTGTAGAGATTCGTTTGTGACTTATAATGATTTGGTAATGATAGGTTTTATGATGATACGTGTTTTTTTATGTTGTTTACTCTTTTGTCCTTTTCTGCTAACTGCGCAGGAGTTGCGACAGACGTTTTTGTTGGAAAAAGATTGGCGGTTTAACCAGGGGGATGTTGATCAAGCGGCGTCAATCGCCTTCGATGATCGGGAATGGGATAAGGTAACGGTACCGCACGACTGGGCTATTTACGGCCCGTTTGACAGGGCACATGATTTGCAGGAGGTGGCCGTTACGCAAAATGGTGAAAAAGTGGCTACCGTGAAAACGGGGCGCACGGGAGGATTGCCTTATGTCGGTGTGGGTTGGTATAGAAACACGTTTGATGTGATATCTTTTGAGCGGTCGAATAAGCGCGTGGTGCTGAAGTTTGATGGCGCGATGAGTGAAGCACGTGTGTATGTGAATGGACACGAAGTGTGTTTTTGGCCCTATGGCTATAACGCGTTTCATTGTGATGTGACGGATTTTATAAACCCGTCGGGAAAGGATAACCTCGTGGCTGTGCGGTTGGAAAACAGACCGCAATCGTCACGCTGGTATCCGGGAGCTGGTCTTTACCGGAATGTGCATGTTATCGTAACGGATAAGGTGCATGTGCCGGTGTGGGGAACTTTTGTAACGACTCCCTTTGTTTCGGATACACTGGCTTCGGTACGCGTGGCGACGAACATAGCGAACGCCGACGGTAAGGTGGTTCGGATTAGTACGGATATTATCGACGGATCGGGAAAGGTGCTGTCGTCTAAAAATAATGAACAGAAGATCAATTATGGTCAACCTTTTGTACAACATTTGGAAGTGTTAAACCCATCGCTGTGGAGTCCGGAGAATCCGGCGTTGTATAGGGCCATATCACGTGTGTTTGTGGATGACCAATTGTTGGATAGCTACGAGACGCGATTTGGTATCCGGGATATTCAGTTTGTTGCTGAAAGAGGTTTTTTCCTGAATGGCCAACATCGTAAATTCCAGGGGGTATGTAATCACCATGATTTAGGGCCTTTAGGTGCGGCAATCAACGTGTCTGCACTCCGATATCAATTGGAGCTATTGAAGGACATGGGTTGTGATGCGATTCGAACAGCGCATAATATGCCCGCTCCTGAATTGGTCGAATTGTGTGATGAATTGGGCTTTATGATGATGATCGAACCTTTTGACGAGTGGGATATCGCGAAGTGTATGAACGGCTATCACCGGTTCTTCGAGGAGTGGGCCGAACGGGATATGGTGAATATGATTCGCCATTTCCGTAATAATCCGTCGGTCGTAATGTGGAGTATCGGCAATGAGGTGCCTACGCAATGTAGTCCGGAGGGATACAAGGTCGCGCGTTTCTTGCAGGATATTTGCCACCGGGAAGATCCGACTCGCCCGGTAACATGTGGGATGGATCAGGTAAGCTGTGTGCTTGAAAATGGTTTTGCGAGTATGCTTGATATTCCCGGATTTAATTATAGGGTACACCGTTATCAGGAGGCCTATGAAAAACTACCTCAAAATCTGCTGCTGGGAGCGGAAACCTCGTCGACGGTAAGCTCACGCGGGGTCTATAAGTTTCCGGTGGAGAAAAGAGCGGAGGCGGTGTATGATGACCATCAGTCGTCATCGTATGATATGGAACATTGTTCTTGGTCTAATTTGCTGGATGAGGATCTAGCGATGGCAGAAGATCACGATTGGTCTCTCGGGCAGTTTGTATGGACTGGTTTTGACTATTTGGGGGAACCCTCTCCTTATGATACGGATGCTTGGCCGAACCATAGTTCGATGTTTGGCATTATTGATTTGGCAAGTATTCCGAAGGATCGCTATTATCTTTATAGGAGTGTTTGGAATAAACGAGAGAACACTTTACATGTACTGCCCCATTGGACATGGCCGGAACGTGTGGGAGAGGTGACGCCTGTATTTGTATATACGAATTATCCCAGTGCGGAGCTATTTATCAACGGAAAGAGCCAAGGTGTGCGTGGCAAAACGGAGGAGACCGTGCAGCATCGCTACCGTTTGATGTGGTCGGATGTGGTGTATGAACCGGGCGAGCTGAAAGTGGTGGCTTATGATCAAGATGGGAAGCCTGCGGAGGAGAAGATCATTAGGACGGCCGGTAAGCCTCATCAAATTGTGTTGGAGACACCGCATAAGATCATTGCGGCGGATGGAAAATCATTGGCCTATGTGCGTGTAATGGTGTTGGACAAGGAAGGTAACTTGTGCCCGAACGAGGATGCGCTGGTGCATTTCTCCGTAACGGGTGCGGGCCACTATCGGGCTGCTGCAAACGGTGATCCAACTTGTCTTGATATGTTTCATGAACCGAAAATGCACCTTTTCAATGGGCAACTGACGGCAATTGTGCAGGCGGGAGAACAACGGGGGGATGTCGTGTTGGAAGCAAGGGCGAAAGGCATAAAAAGTGGGAAGATACGTGTGAAAGTACTATAACAAGAACGCCGCCTCAAAGGGCGGCGTTTTTGTTATTTATGAAGTTTTGGTTTATAGTCCAAACGCCTCCTTAATCTTATCCACGTAATCCAATTTCTCCCAGGTGAACAATTCTACTTCCACGGTTTTCTTCTCGCCATTAGAGCTTTCGAATGTTTTGGTTACCGTCTGAGGAGTTCTTCCCATGTGACCGTAAGCGGCAGTTTCTGAATACATGGGTTTACGTAGGTTTAAACGCGTTTCGATGCCGTAGGGTGTCATGTCGAATATTTCACCTATTTTTTGGGCAATCTTGCTATCGTTGAAGTCGACATTGCTTTTGCCATAGGTATTCACATAAATGCCCATAGGATCTTTTACACCTATAGCGTAGGATATCTGTACCAATATTTCGTCGGCAACGCCGGCTGCTACGAGGTTTTTAGCAATGTGACGGGTAGCGTATGCCGCAGAGCGGTCTACTTTAGAGGGGTCTTTTCCAGAGAATGCGCCACCTCCATGTGCACCTTTGCCACCATACGTATCCACAATAATCTTACGTCCGGTTAAACCGGTATCGCCATGCGGCCCGCCGATCACAAATTTTCCCGTAGGATTAATGTGAAACTTGATGTTGTCGGTAAATAGTGTTTGCAATGCTGGTGTCAGTTGTGCCTTTACACGGGGGATCAGAATGTTTTTAACATCGTCGGTAATTTTCTCCCGCATTGCTGCTTCGCTAGCGAACTCATCATGCTGTGTCGAAATGACGATCGTGTCGATGCGTTGTGGTTTATGGTCGTCGCTATATTCTAGCGTAACCTGTGACTTTGCATCTGGGCGCAGGTAGGTAATTTCCTTGTTTTCCCGGCGTAATGCTGCAAGTTCGTACAATAGCCGATGGGCTAGATCTAAAGCCAAAGGCATATAATTTTCGGTTTCGTTGCTGGCATACCCAAACATGATCCCTTGGTCGCCGGCACCTTGCTCCTGTTTTGTTTGGCGATCGACGCCTTGATTAATCTCTGCAGATTGTTCATGGATAGCCGACAATACACCACAAGAGTTTGCCTCAAACATATATTCGGACTTGGTGTACCCTATTTTCTGGATAACCGAGCGGGTAATTTTCTGCACATCTAAATAGATGTTGGATTTTACTTCGCCGGCTAAAACAACCTGTCCGGTTGTCACCAAGGTCTCGATAGCTACGCGGGCGTCTTCATCCCAGGCCAAAAAGTTATCAATCAACGCATCGGAAATCTGATCCGCTATTTTGTCAGGGTGTCCCTCCGACACCGATTCGGATGTAAATAAATAAGCCATTACTACATATTTCTTTTGTGATTGAACGTACGGAAGGAGTTGTCTAAGTAGAAGTGGAAAAACGACTGTTATTCTGGTTTTAGCACTTTTTTTTACTGTGGTTGCAATCTCCTCCTGACATATCTAGTCAATATACCAGCACGCAAATCAGTCCACATTTTTCGTGTACAAAAGTACAATTCTTTATTTAAATATACGCATAGAAGGCGATTTTTATGAAATGTTAAATATTTCGTTTACTTTCTATGGTAAACGACTCATTTTTTCTTCGTTTTTCTCCAAAAAATATTTGCATTATTAAAACTTTACATATACATTTGAACATACTTTAAATGTTCATACATTAAAAATAAGTAAAGCTATGCATTATAAACCCCTTTTCTTTTTTTTCTTAATTAACTGGATATCTATTTTTGGCAGTCGAGCGGAACACATTATTTGGCAACTTGGTGAAAACAACAATAATGCGAAAGAATTTGCGCTTGCACCCAAAGAATATAAACGTTTTCTAGAAAAAGATTTTGGATATGAAGATCGTTATTTTCTTATTGGAGGTTCTCAACTGAACCAAGATTTCCCTTATATCTTGCCTGGTCCTGCGGATTCCTGGGGTGGCACCGGACCTACATCTGGCTGGCGGACACATGATGTCAATATTCTTTTTGGGTTGGGAAAAGTGCCACAAAACGAAAAATGGACACTGGTTTTGGATCTTGTTGATAACCATCAAGCCCAAACGTTAGTAAAAGTAACCGTCAATCATAAAAGCAAGACATTCAGATTAGGTAAGAATGGCTCGGCAGAATCACTACTAGGGAATACATCACAAGCAAATGAATCTATTCTCGAACTGGGGTTAATGAGCGAAGATTTAAATGAAGGAGGCAATATGGTAACGGTCAGTGTGCTGGAAGGTTCATGGATTATATTCGACCATATAAAACTGGAAGGTCCGCAAAGAACACAATTGCTCAGCCACGACAAAGTTTTTATTCGGCAGGTATCAGCCGCCGATTATCAAACAACGCATCAAGATCAGCAATATCAACCGTTATTAGTAGATGTTGAACATTTAAAACAAAGACCTGAGCTAAAAGTGCTATTGGATGGAAAGCAAATATTTGCCGCACAGCTAGACACGGGACGCTATATTTATGAAGCATTAATGCCGGCTGTATCCAAAAGTAAAAATAGTAAATATAAGGTAGTAGTCGATGGTAAAGTCGAACAGGAAGGTGTCGTTTTACGGAATAAACAAAAACAGCAAACGTTAGCCGGATATGTTGATACAAAGATCGGCACTGCCCACTCGCGATGGATGATTGCTCCTGGTCCATGGATGCCTTTCAGCATGGTGAAAATAAGCCCGGACAACCAAAACATGGGCTGGCAGGCAGGCTACCAACCCACCTTTGAATCTGTCGGAACATTTAGCCATATCCACGAATGGACCATGGGAGGTCTCGGTCTTATGCCGGTCAATGGAACGCTAAAAACAAAAATAGGCGATGAAAGAGATAATAATTCAGGCTATCGGTCGGCGGTGGATAAGTCTACCGAACGCGCACCGATAGGCCGATATGAGGTATTATTGACCGATTATGATATTAAGGCAGAGATGACAGCGACAACCAGGGCAAGTTTCTCTCGTTATACATTCCCGCAGGATAAAGATGGTAGGGTGATGATCGACATGCATATCAATGCGGAATACGACTATCAGTTAGTAGATGTAGAAATAAACAAAGTAAGCGACTATCGCATTGAAGGTCGAAGCCATCAGATCTCTCCCCGTCCTCATGTGTGGAGTAACGATGCCGATCAGGATTATGTTGTTAACTTCGTCATCGAGTTTGATCGCCCGATAAAAAATGTAGGCGGATGGATCAATGAAGAAGTAAAATTTAGAGCGGCTAACATTAAGGGGAAAAACCTAAAAGATGCCGGTATGTTCGTGGAATTTGAGACATCAGATCAACCTGTAGTACAAGTACGCACGGGTATTTCCTTGGTGAGCATAGCCAACGCGTCAGAAAATTTAAAAACAGAAATCACCGATCCTTTTGGGTGGAGTTTCGAAGCGGTAGAAAATAACCAGATAGCCGTATGGAATAGCTATTTCGATCGTATAAAAATTCAGACGAACGATAGAAACGAGAAAATAAGGTTCTATAACAATATGTATCGGTCTATCTGTAGTAGAAATACCTGGAACGATGTCAATGGAGACTGGATGAGCGCTGACGGCGTTAAACAAACGCTAAAAAATCCCGAACACCGTGTTTTGGGTTGCGACGCGTTTTGGAATACATTCTGGAACCTAAACCAGTTCTGGAACCTCGTCGTACCCGAATGGTCTTCTCGATGGGTCAATTCACAATTAGCGATGTATGATGCCAATGGTTGGCTGGCAAAAGGTCCGGCAGGGATGAAATACATACCGGTTATGGTCGCCGAGCATGAAATACCATTGATCGTAGGTGCTTACCAGATGGGCATCCGCGATTTTGATACCGAAAAGGCCTTCGAAGCGGTCAACAAAATGCAAACGACCCCCGCACAGCCCGTGGCTGGAGGATTTGCCGGAAACAGGGACTTGCTACCTTATCTGCAATATTCGTATGTCCCTTCCGATAAAGGACGGTTTTCGAATACCTTGGAATATGCTTATGATGACTGGACCGTGGGCCAATTTGCAAAATCTCTTGGCAAGGAAAAGGAATATCAGATCTATAATAATCGGGGAAGCTGGTGGAAAAATGCGATTGACAAGGAAACCGGTTATGCCCGGTTAAGAGATAGCGAAGGGAAGTTTGAATCGCCTTTTGACCCGTTTCATTCCGGTAAAAACCACCATTATGTGGAAGGAAACGCGTGGCAGCTGACGTATTTTGTTCCGCAGGATGTAAATGGGCTAGCGGATTATATCGGTAAAGACCGATTTTTAGAGCGCTTGGAGTGGGGTTTTAGCGCAAGCGAGCCCTGGCGGTACAATGCACCAAACGACCAGTACTGGGATTTTCCCGTCGTACAGGGCAATCAACAATCCATGCATTTTGCATTTCTCTTCAACTGGGTAGACAAACCGTGGCTCACCCAAAAATGGTCCCGTTCTATTATAGACCGCTATTACGGCAGTGGCCAGGCCAACGCCTACCTTGGTGATGAAGATCAAGGACAGATGAGCGCCTGGTTTATTATGGCTGCTTTAGGACTGTTCCAGACGGATGGAGGCTGTAGCGTCGAGCCGGTGTATGAAATAGGTAGCCCGATGTTTGAAGAAATAGAAATCAACTTAGGCAACAGATATGGCCGCGGGGATAAATTCATCATCAGCGCAAAAAATGCTTCGCGCAAAAATGTATATGTACAACAGGCGACCTTAAATGGTAAACCGCTTCAAAGCTTTAAGTTCTCCGCGAAGGAATTGCTTAACGGAGGCAACCTAGTGCTGGAAATGGGGCCGACGCCCAATAAAAACTGGGGAGTAGAACAGTAAAGCAATCCGTATGATGCGATTTCTCCTATTCATTATATTACAGATCTGTCTCCAATGGACCTTGTCGTCTGCACAGGAAACCTCGATATGGCAAGAGCTTTCCGCGTCGCATATACAAGTGTCGGTCAGCAGTGCGTTTGAACATTTCGCCGCAGCGAACCTACTTACAGACAAAAGCTTTGTACAAGGAAGACTGGTCAAGAATGCGCAGGGCAGAGACATGTGGCTCTCTAAGGTAGCGGAGCACAATGTACAAGGCAACCAACAGGTGCCGAAGGGCAAAGGCTGGATACTCTTCGAATTTGACAAACCGTATAGGTTGGAGCAAATGGGGATCTGGAACTATAACCAAAATGACCATACCAAAAGAGGACTGAATAAAGTATATATTCACTATACGCAAGATGACAAACACTGGAAGCCTCTCCGTAATGGGGAGAAAGACCATTTCTATTTTCCGGAATCGGGAGGTTCTTTCGAACAGGACATGGATCTCTCCATTGCTTTACGCGGATTGGAAATAAAAGGTTTATGGATAACAATCGACGCCGACTCGGGGAATCATTATCACGTTCCTCATAATGCAGGCATTCTACAGGATGCCGAGCGAAGAGCACAGAACATCAACTATTATGGGTTAGGAAAAGTCAGATTCTATACACGAAAAAAGCTACCGATCGGCAAGCTGCCGAAACTGGACGGCCTGCAGTTCATAGCTGCCCAGGGGTACCGAAAAACAGAGGATGGTCCCGCCCGTGAATTTCGTCTAACCTTCGACCAGCCGCTATACACAGGTGGAAAACTGCGTCTTCAGTGCAGAGGACAACAGAAGATCCTGCACATTCCTACGAGCGAAAGAGGTCTTTACGAATTCCGTGGAACGCTAACAGCGGGGCTCATGGAAAATGAAGAGCAGTTACAGTTGGTCTTTGAAAGCCTCCAAGGAAAGATAGAAAAGCAATTGAATATACCCGGGGCACGTAAATGGGAAATACATTTCTTAGCGCATTCACACCAAGACATCGGCTATACGCACCGGCAGGCCGAGGTTTTACAACGCCAGTGGGACAATCTGGAGTTGGCACTTGATTTGATTGATCGGACGGAACACTATCCGCCACATGCCCAATTCAAGTGGAACACGGAAGCAACCTGGTATCTACAGGCTTACTTGCAGCAGTATAAAGACACGCCTAAAGCCGCCAAATTGAAACAGGCTATTCGGAATGGCCGTATTGGTGTGGACGCTTCTTTGGGCAGTATGTTGAGTGGAATAAGCCGGCAAGAGGAGCTTATGCATTATTTTGATGATGCCCAGGCGTTGGAGAAAGAATTGGGCATGGAATTCCAAAGTGTGCTGTTCAGTGATGTGCCTGGCGCTGTATGGGGTATGACATCTGCGTTGGCACAGAATAAAATCAAATATTTTTCGTCGGCACCAAACTATACGCCAAGTTATCCCGGAGGCGGCAGTCGACTGGCACATTTCCATAGGATATGGGGAAATAAACCGTTTTATTGGACTTCGGCCTCTGGAGAAGATAAGGTCTTGTATTGGGCGACAGGTACCGGATATTCGCTCTTTCACAGCTGGATATACGACCGGCTATCGGTATGTGGTCTTGATCCGATATGGGAAATCCTCCAGAATATGGAAAATGATGCGTATCCCTATTCTATTTCGTATATGCGTTATACCATACACGGTGATAACGGGCCACCGGATCGCGAAATGGCGGACGTGATCAAGAAATGGAACGAGACCTACGCCTACCCTAAATTTTCTATCTCTACTACCCAGGAAGCATTCGAAGCATTGGAACAGCGCTATGGAAATGTACTGCCTTCCTATGCTGGCGACCTCTCTCCGGTTTGGGAAGATGGGGCGGCTTCAAGTGCCCGGGAACTGGGTATCAATAGGAGAACGGCTGAAAAACTCAACCAACTTGAAGTACAGTGGACTATGTTATCCCCAACAGATTTTCCAACGGAACAATTTAAAGCAGGGTGGAAATATGTTAACTTATTTTCGGAACATACGTGGGGAGCGGCTAACAGCTTCCATGATAAAAATAGCGCGTTTACCAAAGATTTATGGGAAGAGAAAAAAGGTTATGCGCTGGCAGCAGACAGCATCTCCCGAACGTTGGAAGCGGAACTGATGGACAAAATTCGCCAAGAAGAGGGCGACTATATACAAGTACTCAATAGCAACTCCTGGGTTCGAACGGATTTGGTATCTTTTGTTTCCCATCGGGATCTGCACAGCTTGTCCGTTCAGGACGAACAGGGCAATATCTTCCCACTACAGCAACAGCAGAACGGGAATTGGTGCTTTCTCGCGAAAGATATCCCGCCTTTGGCTTCCCGGGTATACCGTTTGGTCAGTCATAAACGGAATTACCCGTTGACCTTGCAGACCCAGGATAATGAGATGGCAAGCGACCGGGTAAAGATTGGGTTGGACGGGCAAGGTGTGATTACATTATTGACATTTGACAAGGATCCGCATAATTATGCCGGAGCGGAGGGTTTAAATGGATTTATACATTCCAAAAGAGGATTGGAGGAACTTTCAGATGAGGTTACGAATACCATGGTCCGCATCATTGAAAATGGACCTGTATTCGCGGTGATTCGTATAGAATCGGACGCGCCGGGATGCGAAAAATTATATAAGGAATTGACCTTGATACGGGGTATAGACCGACTAGATATAGCGAATATCATCGATAAAAGTGAGACCGATGGTTTTGAGAACCTGCGGTTCCATTTTGATTTTAATGTGACCAATCCCGAAATCAATCTGGATCAAGCCTGGTGTTCTGTATTCCCTGAGCGGCAGCAGCTACGTGGTGTAAACAAAAATTATTATGCTGTACAAAATCAACTTTCGGTAATGAATGGCGATAGAGCGATCGTGCTGACCACGACGGAAGCTCCTTTTATAGAGCTCGGTAACATGAGTGCGGAGGGTTGGCGTACGCAAAGCCGTTCGCGTACCGATTGGCAGCTTAGCGCTTCACTCGGTAGCAGCCATATATATTCTTGGGTAATGAATAATTCATGGACAACCAACTATAAAGCCTCACAGCCGGGCATAACTTCCTTTCATTACAGCATTTCTCCATCTAGCCCGGATAACTTGGCTGCCCATAAGCGAAAAGGAACAGAGGTCGTTCAAAAATTGACGACGATATGCACATCCAACAAAATGCCGATTGCTGCACCTTTTGAAATTGTAGGGACAAAACAAGTGGCACTTTCGACCATGAAGATGATCGATGGAAATCTCTTCCTGCGGCTGTTTAACCAAGATGATGCGACATCCCGTTTCCAGATAGATTGGAAAAACTTTAAACACTACCATAAATATAATTGCGATAACAAAGGACAGATTATCAGCAAACTCGATGAGGAAGATCTATGGTTAAAACCATATGCTGTTCAGAATATACTGGTCACCCTAAATAATGTCACGAAATGAAAAAGATATTACTCTACATACTATTTTTATCGATTTGCTTACCGAGTGCAGCTTTCCAGTATCAAACTGCAGATAGCTTAACCACCTATGTAAAAACGGATATAGGAACGGCGCATTCCAGATGGTTTCATTATGCTCCCGCTTCGGTACCTTTTGGTATGGCAAAAGCAGGCCCTTCGACAAACGGGCATTATGGAAACACCGGTGGCTGGCAAGCGGTGGGATATGATCCGCATCATACATCCATCGAGGGTTTTCCAAATTTCCATGAATTTCAAATCGGCGGGGTTGTTTTCGCACCCGCAACAGGCAGATTGCTGACTTACCCTGGTAAACTGGAGACCCCGGAAGACGGATATCGCTCTACCTTTGATAAAAAGGATGAGTTTTCTACACCGGGCTATTACGCCGTTTATCTAAAAAAGCATCAGGTAACCGCAGAACTCACGGCGACGAAACGGGTGGCTTTCCATCGTTATACTTTCCCCCGCTCCAGTCAATCGCATGTGCTCTTTGATATCGGAAATAGACAGGGAGAAAGTGGTCCCGTATTGGATGCCTACGTCGAATATGACGGCGGATACCGCATCGAGGGTTATGTGATTACGAATCCAGTATATGTGGATATTTATCAAAAGGGAGCGGATGTCAAAATGTATTTCTCGGCAGTGGTTGACAAAAAACCAACGTCGTGGGGAACGTTTAAGGGAAAGACAAAAATCGAAGGTAAACGAAAAGAAAAGGGTGTAGGTGCCGGAATTTACCTAAGTTTTGATACAGAAGATCAAGAAAAGATACTCATAAAAGCGGGGTTATCCTATACATCGATAGAGAATGCACGCCAAAATCTAAAGCAGGAAGCGGACGAGCTCTCTTTCGAACAAGCCAAAATACGCGCTTCGCAGGAGTGGAATAATATGCTGGGCAGAATACAAGTGGAAGGAGGCAAACAGGACGATAAAATAAAATTTTACACCGGTTTGTACCATGCGTTGTTAGGTCGGGGTCTGGCTAGTGATTGCAATGGCGCATACCCTAAAAATGATGGCAGTATAGGGTATATACCTACCGATATTCACAATGTCCCTATCCATCAACATTATAATACCGATGCCATTTGGGGGGCATTCTGGAATCTCACACAGCTATGGTCCTTAGTCTATCCCGAATATTACGACGATTGGATAAAAAGCCAGCTCCTGGTGTATAAAGATGCTGGGTGGCTAGGCGATGGTATAGCGGCTAGTCGGTATGTCTCCGGTGTAGGGACGAATTTTACCAGTCTGGCAATCGCCGCAGCCTATAATGTAGGTATCCGAAATTTCGATGTACAACTCGCTTACGATGCCGCACGTAAAAATGAATTGGACGGTCACAACCGGATTGCCGGAGCGGGCAAGCTCGATGTATCGCAATTTGTGAACAGAGGATACGCACCTTATGTAGATGAACTGCACATGCAGACCACAGCGGCAGGTTCAGGTTTCGCCGCTTCGCATACCTTGGAATATGCATTCAGCGCCTATGCGGTAGCTAATTTTGCAAAGGCGTTGGGAAAGCGGGAGGATTATAAAAAATTACAAAAACTGTCGCATGGCTGGCGTCTGCTGTATGATGATAAGTTAGACTTGATCCGCCCGAAAGACACGCTGGGTAATTTTATCGAGCATTTCAATCCACAGGAGCCCTGGTGCGGATTTCAGGAAGGAAATGCCATACAATATACGTTCTATGTACCTCATCATATCGAAGATTTAGTCCGTAAAATGGGTAGAAAAGACTTTATTAACCGGCTGGACAGTATTATGCTCTTATCGGAGGCCGATTACTTCGGTGGCGGTAAAACCCTTGATGCTTTTTCTGGTTTGCAGGCCGTTTACAACCATGGGAATCAACCCAACCTCCATGTTTCCTGGCTTTTCAATTTTGCAGGAAGACCTGATCTGACCCAAAAATGGGTGCGGGCCATATGTGATAAATTCTATGGCGTATCGGATATACATGGTTATGGTTTTGGGCAGGATGAGGATCAGGGACAATTAGGGGCTTGGTATGTGATGGCGGCTATGGGACTCTTTGATGTCAAAGGATTAACGGCGGAAATACCCACTTTTCAATTCAGCACGCCGCTTTTTGAGAAGATCCGCATACAGCTAAATCCGGCATATTATCCTGGTGAAAGATTGTATATCCGCACAAAAAAAGAAAGCGAGGACGCAAGATACATACATGATACACACTTTAACGGGAAGAAAGTCAGCGGATTCGAAATCAAATTCCACGATCTCGTTAAGGGCGGTGAATTAAAATTTAATACCAAAAACAATCCTAAACGGTAAAACAACATGAGAAAATATAGCTTACCTCTTATGCTATGCACCATGCTGGCATGTTTGAACCCACAGGTAAAAAAAGAGGGGAATAAAAAGCCCAATATCGTCTGGATCATGTCTGATGATCATTCCTTTCAAACGATCAGTGCGTATGGACACCCTATTTCTAAATTGGCGCCAACACCGAATATAGACCGAATAGCGGAAAACGGGGTCGTATTCGACCAAGCTTTTGTAGAGAACTCAATTTGTACGCCCAGCAGGGCTACCCTGCTGACGGGTATGTATAGCAAAAATCATGGTCAGATGCTTTTTGGATATGGTCTGGATACGGACAAAACGTTCTATTCCGAATATTTGCAAAAAGCGGGCTATACCACAGCGGTATTTGGAAAATGGCACTTAGCGGCCGAACCGAAAGGTTTTACTTATTATGATCTTTTTGATGACCAGGGCGATTATTATAACCCAGCCTTCCGGAACCCGACTACTGAGGGAAAATACATACAGGAAAAAGGGTATGCCACAACACTGGTTACCGACCATGCCCTTACTTGGCTGGAAAAAGAAAAAGACAAGGAAGAACCGTTTTGCTTGGTCATTTTACATAAGGCTCCACATAGAAACTGGATGCCTGATCTTAAAAATTTATATGCTTATGAGGATGTGACCTTCCCGGAGCCCCCAACGCTATTTGATGATTACGCGACCCGCGGAGGGCAGATGGAAGTACACGAACTTAGTATTGCACAACACCTGGGGTATGCTTTCGATCTAAAGGTCGAAGCGTTAAAAAATGAGCCTACCCTAGACTATATCAGAGATAGCTGGGCGCTTGCCATGGATAGACTGGATCCCGAACAACGTAGAGTATGGGACAAAGCCTACCGTTCCATCCACCACGATTTCCTACAGAACAGACCGGAAGGTAAGGAACTAATCCGTTGGAAGTACCAACGCTATATCCGGGATTATTGCAAGACGGTCAAATCCGTAGATGAAGAGGTAGGTCGTGTACTGGATTATCTGAAAGAAAATGATCTCGAAGACAACACGATTATTGTTTACACATCGGATCAAGGGTTTTTTATGGGAGAACATGGCCTCTACGATAAAAGATTCATGTATGAAGAAAGCTTCAGAACACCCTTGATGATAGCTTATCCCGGTCATATTGAAGGGGGACAGCGTACGGACAAACTTGTACAAAATATCGATTTTGCCCCTACTATATTGGATGCCGCCGGGATAAAAATCCCCGATGACATGGACGGCCGATCACTGATGCCCATCCTCAGAAAAGATAGAAACCTCAAATGGAGGGATGCGTTATATTATGCATACTATGACTATCCAGCTGTGGGCGGCGTACGGCCGCATTATGGCATACGGACCGATCGCTATAAACTAATCCATTGGAAAAATGTAGACCCAAAGACGAATCAAACAGAATTTGACCACTGGGAATTATATGATCTTAAAAAAGATCCTTTGGAGGTTAATAATGTATATGATAAAACCACCTATCACCAGATTCGGCAAACGCTAAGGAAAAAACTGGAACCTTTTGCAACGAATAAGTAATGCCTACGTATACTATAGAAGCTATCTTTCAGCTTCTATAGTATACGTAAAACTATCTGCACGGTAATAACCTATATTGTATTCAATAGGCCTACCTTTATCGTCATAAACAAATCTCTTTCTGACCAATATCGGATCGGTAGCCTTGATTTCGAGTTTTTGAGCAACCAAGTCTCCCGCTAGCCGCGCATACACTTCTTCTTTGGATGTCTTTACGGTGACGCCGAAATCTTTCTCGAGAATCTCATACAAAGGACGTCGGAAGTTTTCGTCAGACGACAGGGGTATATCTGGATTGAAATAAGAAATAAAGTAAACAAATGGATAACTGGTATTACCACGAACGCGCTCCATCAACAGGCATTTGTTATTGTCTTTTTCTTCCAGCATAAAAAAATTGGAAATTTCCGTGGGAGCATCGGTATAGCGAATATGCAATTCAAAATTTTTAACCTCTATACCCAGCATCTTCATTTCTTGAGAGAAGCTCAGCCAATTTTTAACACCACCCACAATCCCCTTCCGTACGACTCGTGTTCCATGTCCTCTTTTACGTAACAGTAATCCTTCATATACCAACTTATTGATAGCTTGTCTCAATGTATTTCTTGAAATGTTCAACATTTTAGCGAGCTCAACTTCAGTAGGAAGTAGTTTGCCTGCTTTGTACTCTTCCTTCTCGATCAATTGTCTTAAATATGTTTCTGCCTGAATATGAAGTGGATCTATGTCCTTTTTTTCTAACGAGTTGCTTTTCATGTATACCTAATATATCAAAATAGCCAAATTTTAGGTAAAAATATGAAATAAAACAATATTTATTCAAAAACAGTTTGACAAATAGAAATAAATTATATATTTGCACATACTTAATTTGTTCATACATTAAATAAAACAAATGACTGCTCAAAAAAAACGCTCAAATTATGACAAGTATCCCGCTACCATTATATCCGGTCAGATACACATTGGATGGGATAATATTCGCTCTATTTTCCGTCCACTTATGGAAAGCAATAGTGTACTGGCAATTGATATGTATGTAGGCGTATACGAGTCCGAAATAGCGGAAGCTTTAAAAGTCCTTCATCCCGATAAAGTTATCCTCACCCGAGATTTATTAAAATCAGAAGAGGAAATCCGAAATATGACAGCCCCGTACGTTACGGAAGACATTTTGTTTGGCTATGTCACGCCTCTTAAGCTTGTTGACTATTTTGATCCGGAAGCGTTGACTGCTGCTAAAGAACAGCTGGAGCAGCACAACGGAAGTGCTATCGTGTTAGGTATAGGGGCCTCGCTGGTGGCTCCTGATTCTGCGACGTTGGTCTATGCTGATCTGGCACGTTGGGAACATCAACTCCGTATGCGAAAAGGCAGCGTACATAGTATTGGTATAGATAATAGCAAGGATACTTTTGAGAGCCAGCACAAAAGATGTTATTTCAACGATTGGTTGATCTGTGATGCACATAAAGAATCTCTATTTGATCGTATCGCATTGTGGATAGATACCCATATAGAGGATACACCTAAACTCATCGATAAGGCAACATTTATGCGGGGGGTCGATGAAACGGTAAACCGTCCTTTTCGTGTAGTGCCGTTTTTTGCTCCGGCACCGTGGGGTGGACAATGGATGAAAGAGGTTTGCGATCTAGACAAAGAAGTCGTTAACTATGGCTGGTGCTTTGACTGTGTGCCAGAGGAAAACAGCCTTTTGTTTTCCATCGAAGGAACCACATTTGAACTCCCATCGATAAATGTAGTGCTACTCCGTGCAAAGGCATTGTTGGGAGGGCCTGTAGAATCCCGCTTTGGAAAAGATTTTCCTATTCGGTTCGATTTCTTAGACACGGTAGGCGGCGGGTATCTCAGTTTTCAGGTACACCCCACTACCCACTACATACGCCAGCATTTTGGAATGAAATATACACAAGATGAAAGCTATTATGTGCTGGATGCTAAAGAAGACGCGATGGTATATCTGGGCTTGAAGAACGAAGTGGATAAAACACAGATGACACAAGACTTACGCGATGCGCAGCAAAGCATCATGCCGTTTGACGCGGAGAAATATGCTAATAAAATACCGGTAAAAAAACATGATCATTTTTTGATCCCTGCCGGAACGGTGCATTGCTCCGGACCGGAGACCTTAGTACTGGAAATAAGCTCTACACCCAACCACTTTACTTTCAAAATGTGGGACTGGGGAAGATTAGGACTCAATGGCAAACCTCGTCCCATCAATGTGGAACGTGGTCTGGAAGTAATAGACTGGGAAAGGGATTACGACTATACCATGAAATATCTGGTGAACACCATAGAAGCGGTAAACAGTGGCGATGGCTGGTCGGAAGAGCGGACAGGTCTACATGATCATGAGTTTATAGAAACCAGAAGGCACCGATTTAGCAAAAAGGTTGTGCATCATACAGGTGATAGCGTGAACGTACTCAATTTGGTCGAAGGCGAAGAAGCTATTGTAGAAAGTATAGACGCAAGTTTCGAACCTTTTATTGTGCATTACGCCGAAACCTTTATTATTCCTGCTCATTTGGGGCAGTATAGCATACGGCCATACGGCGCGTCTGAAGGAAAGGAATGCATGACCATAAAAGCGTACGTCCGTTTCAAAGCATAAAATCTGGATAACATGAGCACCAAAACAAATCGCATCAACGTATTTATCCCTATTCTACTCAGCTTTTTTGTAATGGGCATGGTCGATATCGTAGGCGTATCTACGAATTTTGTCCGGGTCGATTTTAACCTAGGTACATTTGCCGCATCAGCACTACCTATGATGGTTTTTTTATGGTTTGCCGTATTTTCTATCCCGGCAGGTCTGTTGATGAATAGATACGGACAGAAAAACACGGTGGTCCTTTCCATCGGTATAAGTATCGTCGCATTAACCATACCGACGATTTATTATACATTCCCCAGCATGCTCTTTGCTTTTGTTTTACTGGGTATTGGCAATACCATCTTGCAGGTGGCTATCAATCCACTGGCAAGCAATATCGTAAGTGACGACAAGCTGGCGGGCATGTTGACCTTCGGCCAATTCACAAAAGCCATCGCTTCTTTTTTAGGCCCCATCCTCGCCAGTTTTGCTGCTTCGTATTACGGTGATTGGAAGCTAGCTCTGCTAATGTATGCTTTCGTATCAGCCGGCACAGGAATCTACCTCTATTTTACACCTGTTGAAGAAAAAATACGTCACCGGGAAACATCAGGTTTCGGTGACATCATCGGGCTGTTGAACGACAGGAATACCCTGCTACTTTTTTTTGGCATCCTTGTCGTTGTAGGCATCGATGTATCCATGAACACATTTACGCCCCAATTGCTTATCGAGAAATTGGGCATGGAAACCGATAAAGCTGGGTTAAGCTCCAGCCTGTATTTCGGATCACGCATTGCAGGCTCTTTTCTGGGCTCTTTTCTGTTGTTACGCATTGCTCCGGCTAGATTTCTGAAAATAAATATGTTGGTGGCTGTTCTAGGGGTACTATTGATCTTGCTCAACCAAACAAATTGGATAATTTATTTGGGTATTATCCTAATGGGGTTTTGTTGTGCAAACGTCTTTTCGATTCTATTTACCTTTGCCTTACAACGGAAACAAGATAAACAAAATGAGATATCATCTTTAATGATCATGGGTGTTGCTGGCGGCGCTATCATTCCGCCTATCATAGGCTTTGTTACCCAAAAAACGGACATTACATTCGGCTTCAGCTTATTATTGATACTTGTGCTTTATCTTCTGGCGATTTCCTTCAAGTTTGCACCTAAAAACATCCAATAATGTACCAATTTGACAACAGAACTGTACTCACGCTAGATGCCGGAGGTTCGAATTTTGCATTTTCGGCTATACAAGGTAATAAAGAAATTATCCCTTCATTTACGCTACCGGCTTCCCCAAATGATCTGGGTAAATGTCTAAAAATATTAATCGAAGGTTTCAGCCGTTCGGTCGCACTGCTCCAAACGAGCGGCTCGCAACCTCCCGTGGCGATAAGTTTCGCCTTTCCCGGTCCTGCCGACTACAAAAACGGAATTATAGGTGATTTACCCAATTTTCCTGCTTTCCGTGGCGGTGTACCATTGGGCCCTTACTTACAACAATATTTTAAATTGCCGGTATTTATAAATAACGATGGCAATTTATTTGCCTATGGAGAAGCGTTGGCTGGTGCACTGCCGGCGATCAATCAACTTTTGGAAAACAAAAATGGTGGCCGGAAATACCGAAACTTAATTGGATTAACCTTTGGAACGGGCTTTGGGTCGGGGGTGGTGATCAACAACATCTTACTCGACGGAGATAATGGCTGTGGTGGTGATATCTGGACTTTCCGAAACAAGCGATATCCAACAATGCTGGCCGAAGAAAACGTAAGTATAAGAGGGATTATACGGGAGTATGGCAACCTCGCTGGTGTACATGCTGCTGACCTTACCCCTCAGGATATTTTTGAAATTGCAGAAGGCAAAAAGAAGGGGCATCAACAAGCGGCTATCCGAAGCTTTGAACTGCTCGGTGAGGTGGCTGCGGACAGTATAGCCCATATGATAGCCATTGTGGATGGGTTAGTGGTATTGGGAGGTGGACTGATGGGGGCTCAAAAATTCATTATGCCCGCGCTCATGGAGGAGCTGCGGACATCCTTGCATACCTTCTCCGGAGACTCCTTCAATAGACTGGAGACGCAGGTCTTTGATTTAACAGATGTCAACGACCAGCAGAAATTCTACGCTAGCGCGTCCGAAAATAGATTTATCTCTTTCAAGAACGCCGAATCGGTAAAAATGGACATTAGATATAACGAAAGAAAACAGACTGCCATAGCCGTTTCTTCTCTCGGCACGAATCGAGCCATTGCCATTGGTGCCTATAATTTTGCTCTCCATCAACTTGATCATGATCAATAAATCATATCACTAATTTGTTGGTACATAGGGAAGATATAATGGGTTAGAGATTCGTTTTTATATGAAGAGAAAATATTACATACTAACCTATTTTTTGTATGAAAACGAATATAAACGCTGATTATTAATTATTTATATTGTAATAAGTTGTTCATCCACTGTCAAAAAAATAAAAAATAACGAGTTTTTTATTTTGATATTAAATATGCACAAATTATATTTGTATGAACATATAAATAAAACGATATGTGATCTTATTCCCATATTTTGCGATGGCGGATAGAGAATTTAAAAATACCATACTATAAACCATGAAAAGATATGAGCAAAACGAATACTCCCATTAACGGATCTTTATTATTCATTTCCAATAAAACCTATAGATAAATGTACAGAATAACAGTTTTAACATGGGCGCTGTTTCTGATAGTTACAGCATCATTTGGACAGGGCCAAAATCCAGTCGTCATAAGCGGTGTAGTACAAGACAAACTCGGGCTGCTCAAAGGAGTCACCGTTAGTGAAAAGAACGCTAAAAATACGACGACGAGTGATGACAAGGGAAGGTTCACCATTACCGTTGCCCCGGGGAGCACGCTTACCTTTCAATATATAGGTTACAAACCTGTAGAACACGTTGTTACGACCACGGACGATATCCGGATTAGCATGGAGAATGATAACCAGATGGTCGAAGAGATTGTGGTGGTGGGATATGGCCAGCAAGCCCAGAAAACAATGACAGGAGCGGTATCTGCTATTAAAGGCGAAGAGATCGTCACGACCAAAAACGAGAGCCTTCCCAATATGTTGACAGGTAAAATTCCTGGGTTGCGTGTTGTACAGAATTCAGCTGAACCGGGCCAGTTCAATAATTCTATGGACATACGCGGGCTGGGCTCCCCACTGATTATTATTGACGGTGTACCCCGTAATAACATGGCACGTCTCAATCCGGAAGACATAGAGAGCATTTCGGTATTGAAAGACGCCTCAGCTGCGATATATGGTGTAAACTCGGCAAATGGCGTTATACTCATTACGACCAAAAAAGGAGCGCAAGGGGAAATCGATCTTAGTTATTCCGGCAGCATGCTCTGGCAACGGCCGTCAAATTTTCCAAAACTGGTAGATGCCGTAGATTGGATGACACTCTATAACGAACGAAGCTCCCATAATGTGGATAACCCTACCCGCCCGTATACGGATGAACAAATAGAACAATATAGAAGTGGCGAACTGAAGAGTACGGATTGGGTGTCCGCTATATTCAGAAATAGTGCTCCACAGCAGATGCATACCCTTAATGCATCGGGGGGAAGCGATAGAATATCGTTTTATTCCAGCTTAGGGCTGCAAAAACAGGAAAGCTTTTTACGCACCAACGCTATTAATTACGAAATATTCAATTTGCGATCGAATATTTCGGCTAAAATAACGGACAATCTGGTGTTTGACATGAATCTTGCCGGCACGTTGGATGATCGCCAATCAACACCTTATAGTTCGTCGGATATTATCCGCGGCATGTGGCTCATGCAACCTATGGACCGGGTATTCTATGATGACGAACAGACAAAATATTGGCAACCGTCAAATGGGGGGTTACAAAATCCGGCGGCTATGATGGATAGTGATCTGGTCGGTAAAAATGAATACCGAAGCAAATGGTTCCAATCCAATTTCTCTTTACGATACGACGCTCCATTTCTAGATGGGCTGTATGTAAAGGGATTATATAGCTACGATTATACCTTAAATGAAAATAAGGAATTCAGTAAAGCTTACCAGCTGTATGACTCTGGAGGAAACCCAAGGACATGGAACGCACAAAGTGATGCACCTAACCGGGTGGCAAGGTATTTTTATGGAAAAGATGCTAACCTATGGAATGTGCAAATAGGCTATGAAAAACAATTTGAAGATCATTTCATTTCGTCCATGGCGCTCTTTGAAAATACCCATCGTGAGGGCGACAACTTCTACGGCAGTAGGCAGTTGGCGTTACCACTGGACCAGATATTTGCGGGAATAACGGATAAAATGCAAATAAATCAAAGTGTAAGCAGCGGTTCGTTATACGATTATGCTTATCATGCGTACGTCGGTCGTTTAGCTTATAACTATAAGAGCAAATATCTCTCGGAGTTTACTTATCGGTATGAATCGTCTTCACGGTTTTCGGGACAGTCGGGCTGGGCAGGTACGCCTGCTGTCATGGCGGGCTGGGTGATATCGGAAGAAGATTTTATGAAAAATTCTTCTTTAAATTTCATAAACCTATTCAAGGTAAGGGCTTCCTATGGGAGAATGTTGGATGATGCCGCAACAAATGATTACAACTTCTTAACAGGATATTACTATCCTGCTACCGGGGGAAGCAGTGTCAGCTTACCTTCCGGATATGTATTCGACGGAAATTTTATCAACAGCTCCAGCGATAAGGGTATTGCGAACAGAGCGATCACCTGGTATAAATCAGATATGTTCAACTTGGGACTTGACTTTGATGCCTGGACGGGTAAATTCGGCGGTACATTAGAGCTTTTTCAACGCAAACGACACGGCCTCTTAGCTACCCGTAGCCAGTCGCTTCCCGGTATTGTTGGTGCCGCCCAACCTCAGGAAAATCTCAACAGCGACTTGACAAGAGGTATCGAACTTGAATTATATCATGCAGATAAATGGAAGGACCTTTCTTACAGGATTGCAGGAAACATTTCTTACACACGCGTAAAAACACTGCATTTTGAACGAGCTAGAGCGGGCAACTCTTACCTAAACTGGCGTCAGAATAATAACCAACGCTACAATAACATTTGGTGGGGGTATGCGGGCGATGGTATTATTACAGATTGGGACGACCTCTATTACAATACAACCTATATCAGTCGAGGTTCGACATTGGGTGACTATCAATATCTCGATTGGAATGGTGACGGACAAATTAGTGACCTGGACGTACATCCGCTAGCTGTCAACGGCATGGTACCTTTGATAAACTATGGTATTACCTTATCTGCTAGCTGGAAAGGAATTGACCTCAATATGTTGTGGCAAGGGGCGGGAAAGCGGTATTTTGCTGCGCGGGAGTTTTTATACCAACCCCTGTGGTCGGATACCAATGCATTGACCGAATTTCTAAACCGGTGGCGCCCCACAAACCCAGAGGCCAGTCCTTACGATCCGGCTACAGAATGGATAGAGGGAGATTATGCTTTTACGGGCACGAATCCGAATTATAATTCTGAATTTAATATTCAAAATGCGGCTTATATCCGATTGAAATCGATAGAATTAGGATATTCCCTTCCTTCGGACTGGCTGACCAAAGTCAACCTTAAAAAGGTGAGGCTCTATGTGAACGCTTATAACCTGTTAACATTCACTAAACTAAGATATATGGACCCGGAATTCTATTCTAATCCAGATGTATCTAGAGGCGGCCTAGGCGATTATGGATATAGCTATCCGTTAAACAAAACAATATCAGTCGGTTTAAACGTGAATTTTTAACTTCAATTACCATGAAAGTACATCAATTTATATATGCATTCTTCTTGTTGATAGTAGCCGGTTGTACGAAACTGGATATACCACCTAAGAATATCATCAGTGATCCCGAGATTTTTGGGACAAGTGAAGGCGTTTTAAGTTATATGGCAAGAATGTATAGTACACTGCCTATGGAGGATTTCCGATATAACTATGAAACAAACGGGCTATTTAATAATGGAGGAACAAAATACAAACAACAATCTGCATTGACTGGCGAAGCGCTCGGAAGAGACACGCAGGGAGCCGATGCGGAAAACGCAAGTTATTGGGACGCCGCGTATGCAGCCATCCGGACAGCAAATATGCTTTTGGAAACTCTTCCGCAATACCAGGAGTTTCATTCGGAAGATGAGGTTAAAACTTATTTAGCGGAGGCCCGGTTTATCCGAGGCTTTATTTATTATTCTCTGGTAAAGCGTTATGGGGGAGTTCCTAAGGTGGATATGGTTATCGATTATCCGGCTTCGGTAAGTCTCGAAGAGACCTTGTTGCCCCGTGCTGCTGAGGAAGAAATATGGGATTTTATAGGAGAAGATCTCGATTTTGCAATGAACAACCTTCCAGAAAACAATCAAAAGGGTAGGGCGACAAAATATGCGGCAGCAGCATTCAAATCCCGTGTTATGCTACACGCCGGTTCGATAGCCAAGTATAACACAATTGAAGAAATTGACAGAGGAAACAGAATCTGCGGAATACCGTCTCAAAGGGCAACGGATTACTTTAAAGCTGCATATGACGCCAGTAGGATTCTGGACGAGACAACGAAGCACCGCTTGTATAAAGACGAATGGGTAGCTGACGATGCAGAGGCGCAAGCGCAAAATTTCACCCATATTTTCCTCAAAGATACTTACGAGAATATATTTGTACGCTACTACAAAGATCCCGAAAGTCTGCACAATTTTGATGACTCGGCACAGCCTATGCAAACTTCTTCCGGTGGAAATAACTCGGAACTCTGCCCCACCTTGGACTTTATCGAAATGTTTGATGGAATCGAAAAGGATGCAGACGGTCATTTTGTGTTTTTGGATGCAAACGATAAATACAAATTGTATGCATCTCCGTTAGATGCATTTGTCAATGCAGAACCTCGATTGAAAGGCACGGTTATTCTGCCGATGTCCGAATTTATGGGACAGACAATTGATATACGAAGAGGGATATGGACTGGGTCGAGTCAAAATGGTATTTCGCCTTTAATGCCTGCTGGTAGTGTGGTGAATTATACAAATGTCTATAATGAATCGAGCCCGCTTAAGCTTTCGAGCAATTTTGCTTTTAACAATGACCCGGGCAATCAGATTACATTGAAAGATGGCAGCAGAAAAAAGAGATCTGGCGAAAGTGGTGTCGTATCTGGTTGGGATTTCGGTAATATCAGCGGATTCTATCTGCGAAAATACCTCAACCCTGAACAGACAGATAATAACGGAAATAAATCGACGCAGAGCTGGATAGAGATACGTTATGCTGAGGTATTGTTGAACCGGGCAGAGGCGGCCTATGAACTCCTTACAGCTGGAGCGGCTTCTTCTGGTGGAGGAGATTATAGGCAAGATGCCTTTGACTGCATCAACCAGATAAGAGAAAGGGCCGGCGCAACGCTTTTGGTTTCGCCCAGTGCGATCAATAGTATAGATACCATCCGTACAGAGCGTCGAAAAGAACTGGCATTCGAACACAAAACATATTGGGATCTTAAGAGATGGAGAATTATGGAGGCTGAACAGAGCAATAAGCGTTATAGAGTATTGTATCCTTTTTATTCAACTGACGCCGATAAGTATTTTCTGGATGCCCGCTACATGGAGTCTAAAGGTGGTGGTGCAAATTATATCTTCAATTTTGATAGCCGTAATTATTATCAAATGATTCCGCCTGCGGAAATAACAAAAAATCCGAATTGCAGACAAAACCCAGGGTATTAATGAGCGGTGAATTATTTAAAAAAAAAAGACTTTTAACGATATGAAAGCATTAAAACTTCTTACAAAGATATGTCTGTTGCTCTTCATGACCACGGGTTGTGAACAGGACAATTTTCCGGCGCCTCAAGAAACCTTTAAAGGGAAGTTCGTCGACAAAAACAGTGGAAAGCCATTTCAGACAGCAATTGGGAATACGGGGATACGTATTCGAATGATGGAATATAGTTGGGACGATAAGCCGCAACCGTATGATTTCAATTGTAAAATGGATGGCTCATTTTATAATGACAAGATTTTCTCAGGTTACTATGGTATCCTGCCGTCAGGAGCGTTTGTGCCGCTAGAAGAAGAACGTTTAGAGATAAAAGGGGTTGTTGAGCGCGTATATGAGGTAGTACCCATTCTTCAAGTAGAATGGATGGGAGAACCTGTTTTAAATGCCGATAGAACAGTAACCTTCAAGGTTAAACTTACATACGGAAGTGAAGATCCCCGGTACCGGACGCCGTTGGTAGAATCACGGCTATTTGTTAGTGAAAACCAATATGTTGGCGATTTTAGCTTCAGTCCGAATTATACCATTATCTTGAATCCGGCCCAAATGGGATTAACAGCATCGACGATATTAGATGACGATGGTGTTGTATTAACCATTACAACTGCTCAAGCCCAAAAGGCTTTCCCGGATTACAGCAGAAAATATTTTTTTAGATTTGGAGCACGCTCGCAGATATCTTTTGATGCCACAAATAGGTATAACTATACCGACGTCAAAGAGGTACTTATTCCATAGTAAAGCGTAAACGTATTTACCGGAATTATACACGGTATTGCACAATCCTCAATTGACACTAAAAGTCGCATCCGAATATTTGAAGTATGTAGAAATTTGCATATTGCACTGCACATTATTTCAAATATTCGAAGCGACGATTTTTTTGGTTCTTTTTTGAGGGAAAAAAGAACACAAATAACGTTATCTTTATAACCTATTTCGGATGAAGATATGCGTCAACGTAAACGAATATTGTTTGTAATTAACCCAATTTCAGGAGGGAAAAAGAAGACGGCGTTCAATAAGCAGGTGCTGGAGGTGCTGGATCTTGAAAAATTTGATCCGACATTTAAGATCACCGATCACGCTAACCACGCGTTTGAACTAGGGAGATCGGCGATTGAGGAGAGATATGATGCGGTAGTAGCCGTGGGAGGTGATGGTACAATCAACGAATTGGGATCTGCGATTTCGGGAACAGATATGCCGTTGGGGATCATTCCCGAGGGATCGGGAAACGGCTTGGCGCTTTATTTGGGCATTCCACTCAATGAATCGGCCGCCATTCGACGAATAAACCGCTTTGAAACCACAGAGGTCGATACGGGGGTGGTGAACGGGCGACATTTTTTTAACATTGCTGGGCTGGGTTTTGATGCCTCTGTAAGTGACCGTTTTGCTACGGATAACATCAGAGGGCCGATTGGCTATTTACGTTCGGCTATTAATGTGTTAAGTGATTTCCAACCTAGTACCTATACCTTGTTGATAGATGGCAAGGAATATCAGAAAGAGGCTTTTATGGTTAGTGTGGCAAATTCCCCTCAGTATGGTAACAATGCCTATATCGCGCCGCAAGCATCGATCAATGACGGTTTGCTGGATGTATGTGTCGTAAAAAAATTTCCGCTCTATCTCTTTCCAAAAATGGTATTTCACTTGTTCACGAAGAGTGCTGACCAATCGGAGTATGTGGAAATTATTCCAGGGAAGGAGATTACTATTCTGCGGGACGAAAAAGGACCGGTGCATGTCGATGGAGAGCCTGTGGAAATGGGGAAGAAGTTGGAAATTACGATTAAACCGAGATCATTGAAGGTTATTTGTTAATGAAGTAAGAAATGACGAGTATGAAAAAGAAAAAACAACGTTTTGAAGGTGTCGTCTACTCGACAGCAGATGATTTTAGTTATATCGATATGGAAGGAACTGTCGAAGAAGAGACGCTGCCTGTTGCGAAGCAAAAATTGAAGGTGCTTTTAGATCGTAAAGCGCGGAAGGGAAAAGTTGTTACAATTGTACAAGGTTTCGTAGGAACCGAAACAGATTTGAACGATCTGGCAAAAAAGTTAAAACAAAAATGTGGCGTAGGAGGAGCGGCAAAAGAGGGTGAGATCTTGATTCAGGGGGATTTTAAACAGAAGATTTTTGATTTGCTGCAAACCGAGGGGTATGCTGTGAAATTGGCTGGAGGTTAGTGTTTTATCGACACTTATTTTGTTAAAATAAGATAAAAGTAGAACTAAAAACTGTAAAATTATGACAATTGCTTGATGATGTTTTTGGTTAAAGATTCACTTTCTTTTTGTGAGTAAATACTTACTTATTTTTTGCTGTTAATGATTTTTTAATTTGCATAAACCAAAAAAAATGGTTTTCATTGTAAAATATTAGCGCGGTATTAACGTTAATCCGTATAGCTAATAAGCATATTGGGAAGGACACGGAACCGCTGATGGTTTACTAATATGTGACGCATTGAAAGATGTATAAATTAATGTCTAGAAAATTTTATTTTTAACACAAAATAGTATATTTGTTTTGCTTTATAGCAGAATAAGTGCTTTTGAATTGCACAAATTGAATTAAACATTAAATATTAAACAACAGTAAAAATCTAAAAATTAGTAAAATGGCAAACGCACCAAAAACTACTGCTCCTGCTAAAAAACAAGAAAGCGGAAATTCAGGTAATTTATTTGCGAGTTTAGCAATCATCATTTGTTTTGTGATTGGTATCGTCGTTTATAGATTTGTAATGGGAGATCCTTCAAACTTTATAGACGGCAATCGAGAAAATCAGCCTCTTCCTGGTAACTATTTAGGAATGATTTACCACGCGGGTGTCGTAGTACCTGTCCTTTTAGGTCTATTTTTAATGGTATGGGTATTCGCTGTAGAGCGTTTTATTGTTATCGGTAGAGCTTCCGGTACAGGTAATGTGGGTAACTTCGTAAGAAAAATCCAGACTTTAATCAACGGTGGTAGCATTGATTCCGCTATTTCAGAGTGTGACAAACAAAAAGGTTCGGTAGCAAACGTTGTAAAGGCTGGTCTATTGAAGTACAAAGATGTTTCAGCTAACGTTGATATGGATTCAGAAAAATCTGTCGTAGCGATCCAAAAGGAAATTGAGGAGACCACTGCATTAGAAATGCCGATGTTGGAAAAAAACATGAACGTTTTGGCGACATTGGTTTCTATTGGTACGTTGGTTGGTCTATTAGGGACAGTAACGGGTATGATTCGTGCATTCTCGGCTTTGGCAACAGGCGGTGCTCCAGATTCGGCGGCGTTAGCAAACGGTATCTCTGAGGCCCTAATCAACACGGCGACAGGTATCGCGACATCTACTTTTGCGATTGTGTTTTATAACATCTTAACTGCGAAAATAGATAAATTGACTTATTCTATTGATGAGGCTGGTTTTTCCATCGTACAAACGTACGCTGCAAACCACAAATAATAAATCAACTTTTTTCAAATTCTTTTATGGAATTTGTGAAGAGCATGCATCATAGACGTAAAGGAATAAGGATTAACTAAGGAAGTAAAGAAACCGCATGAGAAACCCTGAAAACTACAGGGGATCGATAAATAAAATGATCATGCAAGCTTTATTGCCTTTAAGAAGAAAATAAGCTAAATGAAAAATGGGTAAAGCAAAAGTAAAAAGAGCCAGTACCTCCATCGACATGACAGCGATGTGTGACGTATCGTTCTTGCTTCTTACATTCTTCGTATTAACGGCGACGGCGCGTCAACCTGAAGTGTTAGTGGTAGATACACCACAGTCGTCAAGTCCGGAAAAATTGCCGGATGATGGGTTGGGAATTATTTCGGTAGCAAACGGCAAAATATTCTTCGGTATGAAGAACCCCAATGTACGGGAACTCACGTTAAAGAATATATCGCAGAAATATAGTGTTAATTTTTCAGCGGAGGAATACGAGAAATTTAAGCAGTTGGAAGAGTTTGGCGTTCCTGTGCGGAATTTGCGTCAATTGCTTTCGTTGCCAAACGATCAGCGGACAGAGAGTATACAGCCGGGCATACCTGTAGATAGTACGGAGACAAACTCAAACGAGCTGTATTCCTGGGTACAGGAGGCACGTCGGGCAACGATCGAGTTCAACCGTTCACGCGAAGGCGAAAAAGGATATGTGGATCCAGGACCGATGAAAGTAGCGATCAAAGCGGATGCCGAAGAGAAATATCCGGCTATCAACTTGATTATCGAGACGCTACGTAACCAAAAACAAAACAAATTTAGTTTTGTGACCGGTTTGAGACAGGATAATTAAACGCATAAACGAGAAGAAAATGGCAGAATTAAATCAAGATAGTGGTAAAGGCAATAAAGGTGGTAAGGTAAGAGCCAAGAAAGCCGGTGGTAAGGTCGATTTGACCGCCATGGTAGACTTAGCCTTCTTACTGATTACCTTCTTTATGTTAACAACGTCACTAAATACCCCGCAGGCCATGGATGTGGCGATGCCTGATAAGAACAAGATGGATCAAAACGACAACCTGGAAATTGCAGATAATCGTTCCATCACACTTCTGTTGGGATCGGACAACAAAATCTCTTGGTATTATGGTCAATTGGCGAAACCGATCTACCCACCTACGACGATAGATTATGGTAAAGAAGGAATTCGTCAAGTATTGCTCAGAATGCAAAAAGAGGTGCCTCAGCGCGCAGGAGGTAAAGATTTGATTGTTGTAATCAGACCGAGCGAAAAATCTGTACAACGTAATCTCGTAGATGTTTTGGACGAGATGCGGATTGTGGATGTAAAACGCTACATGATTTCAAAAATCAATAGTGACGAAATAGAAGTGTTGAAAAGCGAAGGTCTTTTTAACGATTAATCGCATAATTAAGTAAAATATGTTTGGTTCTAAATTAGATATATTCAAAAAAGAATGGCTTGACGTCGTTTTTGCGAATAGAAATAAAGAGTATGGTGCCTACGACTTACGGAAGTTTGCTCCGAAAGCAACCAATGTGGCTCTATTTTCGATTGTCTCGATTGTTCTTGTTTTGAGTGCTCCAAAAATGTTTAACATTAAAGTATTTCCGGATAAACCAGTGGAAGAAGCTCCCGTGATAACGGAGGTGACACTGGAAGATTTGGATATACCGGAGCCTGAAGAAGAGGAAGAAGAACCACTTCCACAGGAGGAAGAACCACCTCAACGTATTGCACAGGAACCACCAGCAGAAGACTTGGTGCGCTTCCCGGAGCCGAAGGTGGTGCCTGAAAGTCAGGTGAAAGAGGAAGTGGTCTCGCAAGAGGAAATTAAAAAAGAAAATAAAACACCGGCACGTATTACCTTGAAGGGTACAAAGGGAGCATCGGGTGTGCCTACCGGAGAATTTGGTCCGAAAAAAGTCGAAGGACAGATTACAGGTAGTGCTACCGGCGATCCAGATGGTGGTGCTGACAAAATCTTTACTGCAGTAGAGGTGAATCCTGAACCTCATGGGGGCTTAAATGCCTTCCGGGAATGGGTTGGACGTAACTATAGCTACCCGCAAGGGGCTATTGACGCGGGTGTGAAAGGACAAGTTGTAGTTTCGTTTGTAGTAGAGCGTGACGGTAGTTTGACGGATATCAAAGTGGTGAAAGATTTATCATACGGTACCGGTACGGCAGCTGTGAATGTGTTGAAAAAAGCAAAACCTTGGAAGCCGGGTATTCAGAACGGTCGTCCTGTGCGTGTAGCTTACACATTGCCTATTACGTTGAACCTACAACAGTAAGCATGGGTTTGCGTAACAACACAAGGAAATTTAGTCAGAAATCGCCAACAAAGCGATTTCTGTCTATTTTGGGGCTGGCGATGTTTGCCTTCTATTTTATTCTGGGAGTCCTGATTATTTTTTGGGAGAAATTCCCTCTGGATATTGACCCCACATACAAGAACATGTTTGGCATTTTGCTCATTGTTTATTCGTTCTTTCGCTTTGCTCGGTTATGGCAGAATAATTTTTGAGGATAGGATTGGTTATTTTGATGAAAAAAATAGTTAACATATGCTTTTTAGCAATCTTGGTGACGAGCATGGTCGGGTGTTCGACTTGCTCCAGAACAGATAAAAAGCATTCCGCTGCCGATGAAGCGGGGGTAAGAGATGGATCAAAAGAGGATATTCTGGTCGGCGTGCTTAATTTGGTGGTAGATGAAACAGTTTTGCCGCTGGTCAAAGAACAGGAGGAGGTTTTTTTGTCGGCTTATCCGAATGCTAAATTGAATATTATTGCGCAGCCGGAACTGTTGGCAGTACGTGAATTGCTGTCAAACGAAGCTGCAGTAGGTGTGTTAGCTAGGGAACTTAATGAGGAGGAGAATGATTATTTTAAAAAGCGCTCGATTAAACCTCGTATCTTTTCCGTATGGACGGACGCAATTGTGGTGATCAATAATACTAAACTGGCAGATACGACCGTTACTATTTCGTACTTGGTTCAAGCGATGAAGGGAGAAAGTGCGGACCGGAGAAAGATCGTTTTCGATAATCTGAATTCGAGCACATTCCGACACTTGAAAGAGTTGGGTAAATTGGATAAGGTCGCTGGTAATTTTGTGGAGGTTCAAGATGGTAGTGAGAAGGTGTTGGAAGCAGTGGCAAATGATCCGAATAAAATTGGAATATTGGGATATAACGTATATTTAGATCTGATATCTTCGTTCCCAAATAAAAATAATATTCGTATCTTGAGCGTCCAAAATACGGTGGGCGAGGGGGCGGATAATAAATATTATAAGCCCAGTCAGTCGACAATTGCTGCGGAGCAGTATCCGTTGCGACGTATGTTTTACGTGCAGAACTATCAGCCTAATTTAGGACTGGGGATAGGATTTTCGGCGTTTTTGACAGGGGATCGAGGGCAACGCATCGTTTTGAAATCTGGTTTAGTGCCGGCTACGATGCCTGGGCGCGACATTATAATAAGGGATGATATTTCTTTGTAATATTTGAACATAAGTACATATAGATAGTCAAAATAGAAAATGCGAGCGGAACAAAAAAATCGTGGAATTCGTTTAGATTTGCGATTTTTCCTGTTAAATTCGTGTATCGTTAGTAAAAAAGGAAAAAAGAACACAAATAGATTATGACAAAAAGCAAATTATTTTTAAGTCTATTATTGGCGGGAACAATAGGTTCTGTGAGTGCACAGAGCTTAAAAGATGCGAAGGCCGCTATAGCGGAAGAGAAATATGATGAAGCCAAAGGTATGCTTCAGAATTTAGTAGAAAAAAAGGCGAGAGATGGAGAGAATTGGTTTTATCTTGGTCAAATCCATTTGATCAATGATAAAGTCGATTCAGCTGCTTATGCGTTCAACCAAGGCGTAACCAACGCACCTAAGGAAAAGTTGAACAATGTGGGGTTGGGTATTGTTGACCTCATGAAAGGCGACAAAGCAGCGGCTGAAACGAAATTTTCGACGGCTGTTTCTGATCTCGGCAGAAAGGACTAT
Source organism: Sphingobacterium arenae (assembly GCF_014692505.1). Taxonomy (GTDB): domain Bacteria; phylum Bacteroidota; class Bacteroidia; order Sphingobacteriales; family Sphingobacteriaceae; genus Sphingobacterium; species Sphingobacterium arenae. The sequence continues at coordinate 124,052 of NZ_JACNYK010000006.1, forward strand.
TTGCCTTTGCTGTATGTTGGGCAAGCTTATATTAAAGCGCCAGAGCCGGATTATACAAAAGCAATTGAGTATTTGACACAGGCGAAAGAAAAAAATCAAAAGGATCCGGATATATTGATTGCCTTAGGTGATGCGTATGCGGGTATGGGCGAAAGTAGCCAAGCGTTTGTAAGTTACCGCGACGCGGAATATCTTGATGAGAGTTTGCTAGCCCCAAAAATTGGACAGGCATTGATCTCGAGACGGGCACAGGCGTATGATGTGGTCATCGAGTCGTTGACGAAGCTCTCGAGTGAGAACCCGGATTATGCTCCGCTATACCGTGAGCTTGCAGAAACGTATTATTTGTCGTCGTTAAAAGCGCCAGAGGATGACTATCGTGAAATCAACCAGAAAGCCTTGGAATTTTATCAAAAATACCTAAGCTTAACGGGAGATGCTACCGTAGAGGCGAAAACGCGTTACGCTGACTTCTTGGTGTATTCTGGTAACTATGAAGAATTGAAGACTGTTGCTGAAGAACTGGCGAATATGCCGGGTGTAGATGCTAAGGTTTACCGTTATTTGGGTTATATTGCCTATAACCAAGATAAGGATTACGCGAAAGCTGCTGAGAATATGAATATCTTATTCGAAAAAGTACAACCGGAACGTTTGATCCCGCGTGACTATTTGTACGCTGGTTTGGCGAACTTGAGTGCGGGTGATACCACAAAAGGCGAGGAGTTGTTAAAACAAGCGGTGGAGAAGCAAACGGCGGAAGACAATTTGGAAACAGAGATTGCGGAAACTGCATTCGCTAAATATCAAGATGGTGAGGTCGAAGAAGCGGTTAAAATTTTCCGTATACCGGCTGCGCAGGATTCGTCTGATTATTACTATGATGCGAACTATTTCATAGGTCTTGGTCAATATACTAAGGGATCGAAATTGGTGTCGCCAGCAGAAGGCGAAGAAATAACACCGGAATTGGGTGTGCAGAAAATAGCAGCGGCTAAACCGATACTCGATGAGGCGATAAAGTCGTTCGGTATTGTTATTTCAACAGATAAAGAGGATGTGAAAAAGAAATATTTGGTAAATTCATTATATTACAAAGGTTTATCTGAACTGGCGTTAGACGGGGTGATGTATGATCCTGAAAATGCGAAAGGACTTTTTGTAGATTCTTTTACCAGATTGTTGCAAGAAGTGCAGAACACCGAGGTGCCTGAAACGACGGTGAATTCTTACATTGTAGATGCAAATAACTATTTAGGTTACTTCTATTATTTGAAGGGCGAAACGGAAAAAGCGAAAGCACATTTTCAAGAAACTATTAAGGTGAGTCCGGAAGACGAATTCGCTGGGCAATTCGTTGATCAGCTGTAATTTAGAATCATAACAAATAAGAGAGGGGCTGTGTACAGCCCCTTTTTTTGTGGTGAAAAAATGATATATTTGTTAAAAAGAGAACAAAACTAGGAACTGAAATATGGAAAGCGTAACCTTAGAAAGTACTCCTGTAGATTATATTCCCATTCTGATACAATTGGGCGTTGCCGTGGCATTTGGTGTATTGACAATTATCGGTACGCATTTGATTGGGCCGAAGGTTCGTACGGAAAATAAATTGGGTGCTTTCGAATCTGGTGTGGAGGTAATCGGTAACGCGAGACAACCTTTTTCCGTCAAGTATTTTATGGCCGCCATCTTATTTGTCGTTTTCGATGTGGAGGTTATTTTTATGTATCCTTGGGCGGTTAATTTTAGAGAAATGGGAATGGATGGTCTTTGGAAAATGGGAATTTTCCTCGGGATTGTCATTCTCGGTTTGGTGTACGAGGTGAAACGCGGAGCGCTGGATTGGGATTAATGCAACAATAACAGAAAAATCATGAGTAAAGTCACATTGGCGGAAGCGCCTCCGGGCGTAGAGGGAGCTGGATTTTTTGCGACATCTTTAGACAAAGTGATCGGTTTGGCTAGGGCAAATTCCCTATGGCCACTTCCGTTTGCAACATCTTGCTGTGGAATTGAATTTATGGCCACTATGGGATCGACATACGATTTGGCCCGTTTTGGTGCAGAACGACCAAGCTTCTCCCCCAGACAAGCTGACATGCTGTTGGTGATGGGGACGATAGCAAAAAAAATGGCGCCGGTCTTAAAACAGGTGTATACACAGATGGCGGAACCTCGTTGGGTTATTGCTGTCGGAGCTTGTGCCTCTAGTGGAGGGATTTTTGATACCTATTCGGTATTGCAGGGGATCGATGAGATTATTCCTGTGGATGTATATGTTCCCGGGTGCCCGCCGCGTCCAGAAGCGATATTGGACGGGGTGCTGAAATTACAGGAAATTGTGAAGAGTGAATCTTTGAACCGTCGGAATACGCCGGAATATAAGGCATTGTTGGAAAAATATGGAATAGTGACAGATAATGGATAAGCTGGATAATCAAATCGTAATAAATCGACTGCAGGAACAGTTTGCGGAGCAGGTACGTGTCGTATCGGATCCGCACGGTTTACTGACCGTGGCGACAGAAGCAACGACTATTTTGGATTTGCTTGCTTTTGTTAAGGAGGATGAACAGTTACGTTTTAATTACTTGACTGATATTACGGCTGTGCATTATCCAAATGATGAACGGGATTTTTGCGTGGTGTATCATGTGCATAATTTGCTTCATAATGTGCGTCTACGAATAAAGGTATTTATCAATGGACCTGTGCCGACGATCCCTTCCGCGACTACATTATGGAATGGAGCTAACTGGATGGAACGCGAAACGTTTGATTTTTTTGGAGTCGTGTTTGAAGGACACCCTGATTTAAGACGTATTCTGAACATGGACGAATTGGAGGTGTTTCCGATGCGTAAGGAATATCCGCTGGAGGATCCTAATCGAGTGGATAAGAAAGATTTTTATTTTGGACGTTAAATCCTAAAGAAGACAAAAATGAGTAAACCGATAACCAAGATAACACCAAATGCAGCCGTATTCTTTGATAACGATCCACAAGATGAGTTAACTACCCTTAATATTGGACCGACACACCCGGCTACACATGGAGTTTTTCAAAATGTAGTGCAGATTGATGGAGAACGTATTGTGAGCGGTGTCTCTACGATAGGCTATATCCATCGAGCTTTTGAAAAAATTGCAGAACACCGTCCTTTTTATCAGATAACGCCGTTGACGGATAGGCTGAACTACTGCTCGTCTCCGATAAATAATATGGGTTGGCACATGACAGTGGAGAAGTTGCTGGACATTGAGCTGCCGAAGCGGGTGCAATATATGCGCGTTATCGTGATGGAATTGGCACGTATAGCGGACCATATCATCTGTAATGGCATCTTAGGCGTGGATACGGGAGCTTTTTCGGGATTCCTCTATGTGATGCAGGAACGGGAATTTATATACGAAATTTTCGAAGAAATTTGTGGCGCACGTCTGACGACTAACATTGGACGTATTGGGGGATTTGAGCGTGATTTTAATGAGATTGCTTTTCATAAAATTGAAGAGTTTTTAAAACGTTTTCCGCCGGTGTTGAAGGAATTTGAAAATCTGTTTGTCCGTAACCGGATATTTATTGAACGGACATCGGGTGTCGCGGCGGTTACACCGGAAGACGCCTTAAACTACAGTTGGTCGGGGCCTATTCTCCGGGCTACGGGGGTGGATTATGATGTGCGTTCTACAGCGCCGTATTCATCGTATGAAGAATTTGACTTTGACGTTCCGGTGGGAGCAAACGGAGATGTATATGATCGTTTCATGGTACGCAATGAGGAGATGTGGCAATCATTGCGCATTATAGAACAGGCATTGGAAAAAATAAAAAAAGAACCCGCGGGTGTATTTCATGCTGATGTGCCGGAGTTTTATTTGCCGCCGAAAGAGCAGGTATATACGAATATGGAAGCGCTTATTTATCATTTTAAAATTGTGATGGGCGAATGGGAAACACCAAAATCTGAAGTGTACCATGCGGTGGAGGGTGGTAATGGTGAATTGGGATTCTACCTTATCCATGATGGAGGGCGCACACCTTATCGTTTGCACTTTAGGAGGCCATCTTTTATCAATTACCAGATGTTTGCACCGATGAGTAGTGGGATGCTTATTTCTGATGCGATTATTAATATGAGTAGTTTAAACGTTATTGCTGGAGAATTAGATGCTTAGTGTTAAAGAAAATATGGTCGTGGAGTTTAGTGCGCCTCTTTTGGAAAAGTTTGCAGAAGTGGTTACGCGCTATCCAGATGGTCGACAGAAATCTGCACTTTTACCAATCTTACACTTGGTGCAGGCCGAATATGGATGGCTGAGTGTGGACGCGATGGATAAAGTTGCGGCTTATTTGAATATAAGACCTATAGAGGTGTACGAAGTTGCTACATTTTATACGATGTTTTTTCTGGAGCCGAAAGGAAAATATGTGTTAGAGATTTGTCGTACAGGGCCATGTTGCTTGGTAGGAGCTGAACGCATTATGCAGCATATAGAAAATAAATTGGGCGTGAAAGAGGGGGAGGTAACAACGGATGGTTTGTTCTCGTGGAGGGGAGTGGAGTGTATGGCAGCCTGTGGTTTCGGCCCAGTTTTGCAAATTGGCCCGGAGTACACGTTTTATGAAAACCTGACAGAAGGAAAAGTGGATCAGTTGATCGATGAATTGAAGCAAAAAGCACAAACGAAATAAGTATGGCACGTAAGTTATTGTTGGCGCATATTGATGTTCCTGGTATCCATACTTTTGATGTGTATCGTCAAAAGGGGGGGTATCGTGCGGTAGAAAAGGCACTTAAATCAATGTCGCCCGACGATGTGGTGGAGGAAGTGAAGAAATCTGGGCTTCGTGGACGGGGGGGCGCCGGATTCCCGACCGGAATGAAGTGGGGGTTTCTGGCTAAACCGGAAGGTGTTCCACGTTATTTGGTCTGCAATGGAGACGAATCGGAACCGGGGACATTTAAGGATCGATTTCTAATGACCTATATTCCGCACTTACTGATAGAGGGGATGATCGTCTCTAGTTACGCATTAGGTGCGCATACGTCCTATATTTATATTCGGGGGGAAATGATGCCGCAGATTCGCATTGTGGAAAAAGCGATTGCGGAAGCAAAAGCCGCGGGCTTTTTAGGCAAGAATATATTAGGGACAGGTTATGATTTAGAAATACATGTTCAACCTGGAGGGGGCGCTTATATTTGTGGGGAAGAGACAGCTTTGTTGGAATCGCTCGAGGGCGAAAGAGGTAATCCGCGAATTAAACCGCCGTTTCCTGCGGTCGCAGGGTTGTACGGTTGCCCAACGGTGGTGAACAACGTGGAGTCGATCGCGGCAACTGTGCCGATTGTAAATGATGGTGGAGAAGAATATGCGAAAATTGGAATAGAACGCAGTACAGGGACGAAGTTGATATCCGCAGGGGGCAATTTAGTGCGTCCCGGCGTATATGAAATTGAAATGGGCTTATCCATGGAAGAGTTTATCTATTCTGAGGAATATTGCGGTGGTATAGCGAATGGTAGACGCTTGAAGGCGGTGGTTGCGGGAGGTTCATCGGTACCAATTTTACCGACCCATCTTGCGTTGAAAACAGCAAAAGGAGAACCTCGATTAATGACGTATGAGTCGTTGGCAGATGGTGGTTTTGTAACGGGTACGGCGATGGGTTCGGGTGGATTCATTGCCTTTGACGAGGATCAATGTATCGTGCGTAACACCTTGAATTTTACCCGTTTTTATCACCACGAAAGTTGCGGGCAATGCTCTCCGTGTCGGGAGGGGACGGGTTGGATGGAGAAGGTATTACATAAAATCGAATATGGATATGGAGACATGTCGGATATTGACTTGTTATGGGATATCCAGAAGAATATTGATGGAAATACCATCTGTCCGTTAGGTGATGCAGCGGCTTGGCCGGTAGCAAGTGCCATACGTCATTTCCGAGAGGAATTTGAGTGGCATATACTCCAACCTGAAGAAGCGCAAACAAGAAATTTTGGATTGGTGAGCGAAGGGGTAATGAATCCCGAATAACGAAATAAATAATGGCAGACGAAAAATTTAAGATAACGATAGACGGGATTCCGGTCGAAGTAGCGCCGGGAACGACGATATTGAACGCGGCGCGTCAGATCGGCGGGGATATTGTCCCCCCTGCTATGTGCTACTACTCGACGTTGGAAGGTAGTGGTGGAAAATGCCGTACGTGTTTGGTTAAGGTGTCCAAAGGTTCAGAGAAGGATCCCCGCCCGATGCCGAAACTGGTTGCTTCTTGTAGAACGACCGTGATGGATGGAATGGAGGTACAGAATATCACTTCACCAGATGTGTTGGACGCACGTAAAGGCGTGGTGGAAATGTTGTTGATTAACCATCCTTTGGACTGCCCTGTTTGTGATCAGGCGGGAGAATGTAAACTACAGGATTTGAGTTACGAACACGGTTTAGCTGAAACGCGCTATGCGTTTAAACGCCGCACGTTTGAGCGCATAGATATTGGTGATAAGATACAGCTGCATATGAATCGTTGTATTTTATGCTATCGCTGTGTGTTCGTAGCAGATCAGTTGACGGAAAAACGGGAACACGGTATCATCCATCGGGGGGACCATGCGGAAATATCGACCTTTATCGAAAATGCGTTGGATAGCGATTTTATTGGGAATGTGATTGACGTATGTCCTGTGGGTGCCTTGACGGATAAAACATTCCGTTTTAAAAGTCGGGTGTGGTTCTCTAAGCCGGTAGATGCGCACCGTGATTGTCCTACTTGTTCGGGAAAAGTCACGTTATGGTATAAAGGAGAAGAGGTGTTGCGTGTGACAGGCCGTAAAGATGAATATAATGAGGTGAAAGAATTTATCTGCGATACTTGTCGTTTTGAGAAAAAGAAAACAGCTGACTGGGTATTGGAGGAACCTACTCCGGTTAGTAAGCAATCCGTCATCGACGCGAATCACTATGGTATCTTTAATCCGCCACCGGTGATCAAAGAAAATACGCGCTTGCAAGAAGCGAATGAAGAGCAGTTGGCGAGAACGGAACGTTTAAAATAAGCAAAGGAAACACATGGAAGGAGCTTTTATTTTAGAAAAATTGATTTTGGTCGTGATTGTTTTTACGATTTCCTTGGTGATAGCGATGTACTCGACCTTGGCAGAACGTAAAATAGCTGGCTTTATGCAGGATCGTTATGGACCAGACCGGGCTGGATTCGGCGGGATTTTACAACCCCTTTGTGACGGTGGAAAGTTCTTTTTTAAAGAAGAAATTATTCCTGCGGGGGCACATAAACCTCTTTTTATTCTAGGACCTACTTTGGCTATTATCACAGCATGTATTAGCTCGGCTGTCATTCCGTGGGGACAGACGCTGAGTATAGGTGGGCGTGAGGTAGTTTTGCAGGTAGCTGATATCAACGTAGGTGTTCTGTATATCTTTGGTGTTGTTGCTTTGGGCGTATACGGTATTATGCTTGGTGGTTGGGCGTCAAATAACAAATTCTCGTTAATGGGGGCGGTACGTGCGGCTTCACAAAGTATTAGCTACGAAATTCCGATGGGGCTTTCTATCATTGCATTATTGATGGTGAGTGGGACCTTATCTATGGGAGATATCGTCGCTCAACAGTCGGGGTTTGTTAATTGGAATATTTGGGTTCAGCCGTTAGGCTTCTTGATTTTCATGATATGTGCGTTTGCCGAATGTAATCGGGTGCCATTTGACTTACCGGAGTGCGAGACGGAGCTTATCGGGGGATATCATACCGAATATTCGTCGATGAAACTCGGCTTATATATGTTTTCAGAGTATATCAATATGTTCGTTTCGTCTGCACTGATGGCGGCTTTGTACTTCGGTGGATATAACTTTCCTTTTATGTACGAGTTAGGGCTATCGCAAAACTGGATTACGATTATTGGTGTATTGGTTTTCTTCCTTAAAATCTTTGGGTTTATCTTCTTCTTCATGTGGGTACGATGGACATTGCCACGTTTCCGGTATGATCAGTTGATGGGGCTGGGATGGAAGATATTAATTCCGCTGGCGATAGCGAATATTGTCTTGACGGCTGTGGTAATTGTGGTGAAAGATACTTATTTTTAAGACTATGCAATCTTTATCAAATAGAAAGAAAGTTATTGAGCAGAAACCCATGAATTTTTGGGAACGTATGTATCTGCCTGCTATTGCCAAGGGATTGGGTATTACGATACGACATTTTTTTAAGAAAATCCCTACGGTGAAATATCCAGAGGAACAACGACCTTATTCGAAGAATTTTCGAGGGCTGCACTCGTTAAAGCGCGATGAAGAGGGACGTGAACGCTGTACAGCCTGTGGCTTATGTGCACTTTCTTGTCCGGCGGAGGCTATTACAATGATAGCTGCGGAGCGAACAAAGGAGGAAGAGAACCTGTACCGTGAGGAAAAATATGCGGCAGTATATGAAATCAATATGCTACGTTGTATTTTTTGTGGTTTATGTGAGGAGGCTTGTCCAAAAGAGGCAATTTATCTGGACGGTCCCCACGTGACGGCAGATTATTTAAGAAAGGATTTTATTTACGGGAAAGACAAATTGGTCGAGCCGGTATTTGACATTACGAAACTAAACCCGGAAAAAACAAACTAACCATGTCCCTATTTTATTTTGTAGCTTTTGTGGCTATTTTTTTCGCGTTGATGACGATCTTTACCAAAAATCCGGTACATAGCGTGTTGTATTTGGTTGTGACGTTTTTTACGCTGACGGTTCATTATATTCTATTGAATGCGCAATTTCTGGCTGTGGTCAATTTTATCGTGTATATGGGAGCGATAATGGTGCTCTTTTTATTTGTTCTTATGCTGTTGAATCTTAATGAGGATACGGAACCGATGAAGTCCAATCTGGTGAAGATTATGGGGGTTATAGCGGGGATGTGTTTGTTTGCGACGCTCTTAGGAGCTTTTCGTGTAATCGAACCTTCCAACGAGATTGTAAGTGGAAATACGGATATAGGACTCGTGAAACATTTAGGGAACGTGCTGTTTAATGAGTTTTTGTTGCCTTTTGAGATTTCAGCGATTTTATTGTTGATCGCCATGATCGGAGCGGTACTATTGGCTAAAAAGGAAGTTAAAGAGATTAAAAAAGTATAATGGAGAATATTGTAACGCAGATTCAGGGTGTTCCGCTCAACCACTACATTATTTTTTGTAGTATTATGTTCGCTATCGGTGTTACGGGCGTACTTATCCGTCGGAATGTAATTATCATTATGATGTCTATAGAATTGATGCTGAATGCTGTCAATTTATTGTTAGCGGCTTTTTCTGCCTATCGGGGCGATCCGACAGGACAGGTATTCGTATTTTTCATCATGGCGTTAGCAGCAGCGGAGGTGGCTGTAGGATTGGCGATTATCATTATGGTGTACCGAAATACGAAGTCGGTGGATATTGAATCGTTGAGTAAATTGCGTTGGTAATTGAATAAGAGAATTTTTACTAAGAAACTGTATGTCTGAATTAATTTGGCTGATCCCATTAATACCTTTTATAGGTTTTGTAGTAAACGGCTTAATGGGGAATCGTGTGCCGAAAGCGATTACGGCTATTATTGGCTGTGGCGTGGTACTCGCTTCTTTTGTGTTAAGCTTATTTGTTTACTTTGAAGTCGCCGCGGCGCGTACGACCGGTGCTTCCGGAGAAATATATGTGCATCTCTTCGACTGGTTTACAGTAGGTAAGCTGCAAGTAGCGCTTTCTTTTTTAGCGGATCCGCTGAGTGCTATTATGCTTTTGATTATTACCGGTGTAGGCTTTTTGATTCATTTATATTCGTGTAGCTATATGGCTAGCGATACGGGATTTGGAAAATTCTTCGCCTATCTCAATCTTTTCATCTTTTTTATGACTATCCTGGTGTTAGGTTCGAATTACCTCGTCATGTTCATTGGATGGGAAGGTGTAGGGCTTTGTTCTTACTTATTGATCGGGTTTTGGTTCAAAAATGGTTCGTACGCTTCGGCTGCGAAGAAAGCTTTCGTGATGAATCGTATCGGAGATTTAGGCTTTCTTATCGCGATGTTCTTTATTCTGGAGGCTTTTGGTAGCTTGGAATACGGAACTGTATTTGCAGAAGCGGCGAGTATGCCTATGGGAAGTTCTACCCTACTTGTGATTACGCTTTTGTTGTTTGTTGCTGCGACGGGTAAATCAGCACAGATTCCATTGTTTACCTGGCTACCAGACGCCATGGCGGGACCTACGCCGGTATCCGCGCTAATCCACGCCGCTACTATGGTAACAGCAGGTATATATATGGTTGTTCGTTCGAATATATTGTTTACGCTTTCTCCTGTGACGATGGAGGTGATGGCGGTGGTGGGATTGGCGACAGCATTATTGGCAGCATTTATAGCAATTACACAAACTGATATCAAAAAGGTATTGGCATATTCTACGGTATCTCAATTGGGATACATGTTTCTCGGCCTCGGGGTCGGTGCGTTCACCGGGGCTTTTTTTCACGTTCTAACACACGCGTTTTTCAAAGCATTATTGTTCCTTGGAGCCGGATCGGTAATCCACGCCATGCATGATGAACAGGATATGCGTCAGATGGGAGGTTTAAGAAAGGCGCTGCCCATTACGTTTATCACAATGTTTATCGGAACAATTGCGATTAGTGGAATCCCACCGTTTGCCGGATTCTTTTCTAAAGATGAGATATTGGCACACGCGTTTCAACACCAGCCTGTTTTGTGGGTAGTTGGTTTCTTGACCGCGCTATGCACGGCTTTTTATATGTTCCGTTTGTTATATCTAACTTTCTTCGGGAAGTTCCGGGGAACGGAAACACAGAAACAACATTTGCATGAGTCGCCGTGGCAAATGACACTTCCGTTGATTGTTTTGGCGGTACTATCCGTCGTTGGTGGCTTTATTAATATTCCGGAAGCATTGGGTGGGCATCATAGCTTAGCCGCTTTTCTAGCGCCGATTTTTGAAGCCGGAAGTATGCATGCGGAAGCGTTGACATTAAGCCATAGCACGGAGTACCTGCTGATGGGGGTATCTGCGGGTGGTGCGTTGATCATGGGGTTTGTGGCTTACAACAGATATGTGAGAAAAGAAACGCGTCCGACAGCTGATACAGATGCATCAAGCGGATTACATAAGTTGTCCTATCGGAAGCTATACGTGGACGAGTTTTATGATGCGCTTATTGTGCAGCCATTGAAGAAATTATCAGTAGGCTTCTATAAATACGTGGATCGTTTAGGTATTGACGGGTTCGTAAATGGGATTGGCAACTTCTTTATTGGTGCGGGAAAAGGCATAAGACAATGGCAAAGTGGTTATGTGGGGTTTTATATGATGATGATGGTGGTGAGTGTTATTGCTATTTTGTTGTATGCCGTGTTTAGTATATAATTTTGACTTTTAAACAATGAGTAACCTATTTATATTACTATTAGTTCCTGTTATTTCGGCAATAGTATTATGTTTTATAAAAGATGCTGTACGGGCTAAATGGATAGCATTGTTTGTAGCAATATTGGAATTAGGACTTTCTATTCCGTTTCTGTGCGGATTTATTCCAGACGCAAGTATACAATTCGAACAGCATTGGATGTGGGTCGAGTCTTTGGGTATTCAGTTTCATATTGGTTTAGATGGTATTAGCCTACCCATGTTGCTGTTGACAAATGGACTGATTCCGCTTATTGTGCTGTCTTCGTTTCGCAAAGCACATAAGGGGAATTTCTTCGCGTTGATCTCCTTTATGCAAGCGGGATTATTGCTTGTATTCTTGGCGTTGGACGCTTTCACATTCTATGTCGGATGGGAAATAGCGTTGATCCCTATTTATTTTATCTGCGCCCTTTGGGGTGATGGCGACCGTATTCGTATTAATCTTAAATTCTTTGTTTATACATTTTTCGGAAGCTTATTGATGTTGGTGGCGCTTATTTATCTATATAACCAAAGTGCCACACCAAGCTTTGAATGGAGTGCATTTGTAGCATTGGACTTGTCTGAATCTACACAGCGCTGGATATTCTGGGCCTTTTTCTTGGCGTTTGCCATTAAGATCCCGATTTTGCCGTTCCATACCTGGCAACCGGATACCTATACCCACGCACCGGCAGCGGGAACGATGCTATTGGCGGGTATTATGCTTAAAATGGGGGTATATGGATTGATTCGTTGGCTATTACCCGTTGCTCCGCTTGGTGCATTGGCTTACAGCCAAGTTGTCATGGCTCTTTGTGTTATTGGGATTGTATACGCTTCGATCATTGCTTTTAAACAGCAGGATGCCAAACGATTGATCGCCTATTCTTCTATTGCACACGTCGGGCTTATTTCAGCCGGCGTATTTTCGTGGAATATGGAAGGATTACAAGGGGCAATCATACAGATGGTGAACCATGGCTTGAGTGTAGTGGGACTATTTTTTATCATCGATATTTTACAGGAGCGTACAGAAACGCGCACGTTGGCAGAATGGGGTGGAATAGCGAGCAAGACTCCTCGCTTAGCAACGGTATTTCTTGTCATCTTGATGGGAGCCGTCGGATTGCCGTTAACCAATGGCTTTATCGGTGAATTTCTCTTGTTGAAAGGATTGTTTGATTATGGCGTATGGTACGCTGTTTTTGGTGGGCTCACGTTAATTTTGGGGGCAGTTTATATGTTACGCTTGTATCAAAAATCGATGTTAGGTTCGTTATCGGAACGCGCTGAGGGGATCGTAGATATCAAAGGCTACGAGTTATTGGTGTTGGGGGTGATTGTATTTTTTACGCTGTTTTTAGGTGTGTGGCCGAAAGCTATTTTACATCTTTCTGAAGCATCGGTAGTGAACTTATTGAATCAAATTAAATTTTAATTAGCGATTGTAGAATATTATGGGGGCAATTATTACATTGTGTATCTTGGGAATCGTGGTATTATATCTGGGCTTATTCAAAGCAAAGAATGCGCTGCTTCCTGTAACCTTGCTGGGACTGGTCGTAACACTGGGATTCCTGTTGTCAGGATGGAACAGCGAAGCACTACCACAACTTCATGGAATGGTAATTTTTGATCGCTTAGCGTTGTCTTTTTCGATTCTGTGTGTGGTCATCACGGGGCTAGTGATTCTTCTTTCAAAAGAATATTTCAAAAATATCAGCACGTATCTTTCGGAATATTTTTGTTTGATTATCTTTTCGTTGACTGGTGCATTGCTGGTTAACGCCTACCATAATTTTGCCATGTTGTTCATCGGTATAGAAGTGATGTCGGTTGCCTTGTATATTCTGGTAGGTATCCGAAAAACGGATCTTGCTTCAAATGAAGCGGCACTTAAGTACTTTTTGATGGGCGCGTTTTCAACGGGATTCCTCCTTTTCGGTATCACGCTCTTGTATGGAGCGTCGGGCACATTTGATTTAACGGAGTTACAAGCCTACGTACAAACCGCTTCGGAGATCTCTCCATTATTCTACGGAGGCGTGTTGTTATTACTTTGTGGTTTGTGTTTCAAAGTGGGTGCGGCTCCTTTTCATTTCTGGACACCAGATGTCTATGACGGGGCGCCGATATTGATAACCAGCTTTATGAGTACGGTCGTAAAAGTTGCGTCGTTTGTTGGCTTCTTACGACTTTTCAGTACTGTGTTGGTCCCATTACACGATTTCTGGACACCTGTATTGCTGACCATCATTATCATCACACTTTTTATAGGGAATATCACGGCGTTGCTGCAATCTAGTTTTAAACGGATGATGGCTTATTCGAGTATTTCGCATGCGGGGTATATGCTGTTTGCAATTATCGCCATTGGTGCAACTTCGGTTTCGGGTATGCTGGTTTATGCAACGGCTTATTCATTGGCTTCAGTGATTGCTTTTGGTGTACTTATTTTAGTTAAACGGGGTAGCGGCTCGGAAAATTTTGAATCGTTTAACGGTTTGGCTAAAAAGGAGCCCATGCTTGCCTTCGTACTGACCATTGCGATGCTTTCTCTTGCCGGTATTCCGTTGACGGCAGGCTTTATGGGGAAATTTATGATGTTCAATAATGTAATGGGAACCTATAATATCACCCTCCTTATTCTGGCTGTTATTAATGCGGCTGTTGGCGTGTATTATTATTTGCATGTGGTGGTGAATATGTATTTCCGCAAATCGGAGGACGAAGTGGTGACACAACATGTACCAGTCAGCTACAAGGTCGTATTGATTGTCGCCGCTGTGTTAACTGTGATCATCGGGGTCTATCCTGATAGTATTTTAGGGTTCCTATAACTCTAAAAAGACTACTTACAGTATTTGCATGGACTGATTTATACAATTTTTATATAAAATAAGAAAAAGTCTACTATATTTGTAGGGTATTCAGAATTGCATGTTGTGCAATGCCAACCGAGTGTAGTCACCACGGTGGAAAGATAATACGGGCATCGTCCAAAATAAACGTCGTCTTCCCGATTTTCTGAATACAATTTATGGTTAAACACTTTAATTCTAAATTGTATGGACACAAGAAACGAACTTTACCATCATCTTATTAGACAATTTCAGAACTATAGCGCTGAAGAATTGGTCCAACTTAATAATGAACTCGTATCCGGCAGATGGGGGGCAAGCCGAAGCACTTTTCGTACGGCAGTCTTAAATACGCTATCAAAGAAGGGGGTCGATTTATCCGCTATCATTCATCGTAACGATGGTTTTACGACGATACAGATCGTTCCCGTGGCGTTAGCCGAGAATAATGTATTGATTCCGCTACCAGAATAAGACGCTGTGTAATATAAAATCGACGCTGACGAAGTTCATCGTTATAAAAAAATCAATTTCATTTTAATCTTATTGTACAAATTGTATCTTTATGCGGAGCCATTTTGAATATGAGGAGAATATGCTTGCTGAAATTGTCGCTATTGATATTTATTCTTGGCATTGCTGTACAGCATAGCGTGGCCCAACAAAAAATCAGTGGAACGGTAGTAGACGGTGTAACGGGGAAAGGTGTTCCGCAGACGAGCATACGCGTGCAGGGGACATCGGATGGTACTTCGTGCGATGCTTTTGGTCGATTTTCCTTGACGACAGATGCACAGCTTCCACTGGAACTCGTCGTGTCGGCTATCGGCTATAAGGAAATGCTTGTGGGGGTTGACACATCACAGAAGCATTTGCATATTGCGTTAGAGAATGATAAAAATGTAATTGATGCCGTGGAAATTTCTCGTCGTCAGAAATATCGAAATCGAAATCCAGCGGTAGATATTATTCATCAAGTCATTAAAAACAAGCGATCTAACCGTTTGGAAAATCAGCCGAGATTATCTTTTCAACAGTATGATAAACTGCAATTTGGACTCGTTAACCCCTCTGAGCAGTATAATAAGCGGATGGGAAGCTTACGCTTTTTCTTTGATAATGTAGATACATTGACCTCGCCGGGAAATAAATTACTCACCATTTTTATGCAAGAACAGCTGAGCGATGTCTACTCTAAAAATGACCCCAAAGCATTTAAAAAGCGTGTAAAATCTATCAAACAGACAGATTTTGACGACCGATATGTGAACAACCACAATATCCAATCGTATTTATCTTACCTTTTTCAGGATATTGAGATTTATGATGAAAATATTTTTCTGATTAATAAATTGTTCTTAAGTCCAATAGCCAATAATGCGCCAGTCTTTTATAAATATTATATAGCGGATACGATTGATACAGAAGATGGTCGTTTCATAGAGCTGAATTTCGAACCCAGAAATAAAACAGATCTGCTGCTTAGTGGTAAATTGCGGATCACAACGGATGGCCGGTTTGCCGTACAGGGCGCTACTTTACACGCAAACAAAGAAGCAAATCTGAATTGGGTGAACGACATAACGATTGATTTGTACTTCCGTCCGAATAGCGAGCGATATATGTTTTTAGTTCGCAGCCACGTGGATATCATGTTCGGAACGAATCGAAATGATGCCGTATATGGACGCAAAACGACATATAATTATGATTATGACTTCTCTCCATCTTTTTCGGATGATATCTTTAAGGGAGCACCTACAGAGGTACTGACAACGGCAAAGGACAATGAGAAGCTTGTTCACCAACAACGACCGGTGCAACTATCACCGGTTGAAAACCGAGTTTATGCAAACGTTGATTCGCTGAACAACAATCGTACGTTTCGGACAATGCTAGTGGCTGGTTATCTATTAGCGCAGGGATTCTATCCGGCAGGACCTGTCGAGTTTGGGCCATTGGAATATTTGTATTCACGGAATAATATCGAAGGCAATAGGATACGGCTGAGTGGACGGACAACGCTTCGGTTTTCGGAGAAAGTGTTTATCGAGGGATATTTGGCATATGGTACACAAGATGGTGCTGTGAAATACTTTATGCGACCCACATTTTCGCTCAATGGGAAATCGGTTGCTGCTTTTCCGGCGCATTATCTGCAACTAGCGGTGCAACATGATATTTTTGATCCGGGCAGGATGTTGGGTTTTAAGAAGGGAGATAGTTTCTTTCAGTCAATACGGAGTAATCGTCCGACAAAATGGATGGATACGTACGCATATCAGTTCAAACACTTAATAGAATTTGGTAACCACGTAAGCCTGCAAAGCTCTTTTATCCATCACCGTCGACGAGCGATAGGGGATTTAGAATTCATTTCTTCTGGAGATGTCCAACAGGATATCTCCAATATAAATACGAATGAGTTGGAATTTATATTGCGATGGGCGCCAAAGGAGAAATTCTACTACCGTAACCTGACACGTAACACAATTATCGAGAAATATCCCGTCTTTAATCTGCAATATAATCGTGGACTAAAAGGATTTTGGAGCGGAGATTATGCTTTTGATGCCGTTCGGGCTTCCGTGTCGAAGCGTTTTTTCTTAAATCAATTTGGTTTTGCGGATATGACATTAAGCGGGGGGAAAATTTGGGGTGCTCTCCCTTACCCATTGTTGGAAATGCCAAATGTATTCCGCGATGAGGATACGCGCCATGAAATAGATTTTTCGATGATGCGTAGCATGGAGTTTGTTGCGGACGAGTACATCCGGTTGGCGTTTGAACATCAGCTAGAAGGGTTTATCCTCAATAAGATTCCGCTGATTAAGAAACTTAAACTAAGGGAGATTTGGGGAGGAAAAATGTTTTATGGTCGGTTAAGCGATTTGAATAACCCATACATTAGTAAGGATGTCATTCTTTTTGATACCGATGCAGATGGTAATATCATGACCCACGTATTTGATAATAAGGTGCCTTACTGGGAAGGAAAAGTGGGTATCGATAATATTTTTCGTCTGTTGCGCGTTGAATATATACGTCGGTTAAATTATACGGGATTACCAAACGTCGATAAGGACAGGTATCGGGTAAGTCTTCATTTAAATTTCTAATGCGGAGCAACCACTATGATTTAGCGGAAATCTTACAGGGAGGAATGAACTGAGCTTGCGATCTCTTGAACAAATAATTAAACAAACACGGGGTGAAAGACCTGATTGCTCCATCACCTTTAGAATAATTTACTATGATGAAAGAAGCACCTTTATATTTTCTGTTGGAGATTAAAAATAAAACGGCTTATATCACGGTAAATAGACCGGATAAGTTGAATGCACTGAATACGCTTGTCTTAAAAGAACTTGCGGAAATATTGACAAGACTAAAAGTGGATGATGATGTCCGGGGTATAATCTTAACCGGTGTGGGAGATAAAGCTTTTGTGGCGGGTGCCGACATTAAAGAATTTCAGAAATTTTCGTCTGCTGAGGCGCGGCAACTATCGAAATCGGGACAGGAAGAGGTCATGGATGAACTGTATACTTTTCCGAAACCAGTGCTTGCGGCTATCAATGGGTTTGCATTGGGTGGAGGGTTGGAATTGGCGATGGCATGCCACATCCGCTTGGCGAGTGAACAAGCAAAGATGGGACTTCCGGAGGTTTCTCTAGGAATTATTCCGGGATACGGCGGTACACAACGGTTGCCGCAATTGGTTGGACGCGGAAAAGCATTGGAAATGATTATGACCGGTGAGATGATCGATGCGCAAGATGCGTTGCAATGGGGGCTGGTTAATCAAGTAGTGTCATCCGAGGAATTGATTCCTACCTGTGAAAGGCTCTTGGAAAAAATATACCAACGTTCGCAAAAAGCGATCGCAGCTGCTATCCGGGTGGTGAATATGGGGCTTATGCAACCGGAAAAGGGATACGAAGAAGAAATGGACGCCTTTGCAGATGCTTTTGATACGATGGATTTTAAGGAAGGAGTTGCGGCTTTCTTGGAAAAGCGAAAACCAAACTTTTAATATAATTGTTCATCCGTTATAGACACTATTAGCTGTATGAACAATCCTGTTTTTTCACAAAAAGAGAGAAACGTCATTATTCTCTTGATCGTCCTCGCATTAGGTGGTATCCTCTTATATGCCACACGAGGAATTTTTGGTGCGTTTTTAGGTACGCTGGTGATGTACACGCTCTTTCGTACGTTAAATATTTTTTTTATCGAGAAATGGCGATGGCCTAGGCCTTTGTCTGCTGTGGTTATTATTATCGTTTCTATTTTCATCATCGTATTACCTTTCGTTGGGATTGGTAGTATGCTCGTTAGGAAGGCAATAGAACTGCAGGAAAATCCGACTTGGATAAAACAGGTTATTAACGCCATAAACCAATTTGCGGGAGATAAGTTGGGTAAACCTGATCTGCTTCAGGAGCAGCTTGAATCGAGTGCAGCTTATTTTGGTAAGTTGCTGACGGCGGTGTTAGGAGGTGCGGCAAACATATTTCTGGAAATAACAGTGATGTATTTCATTCTATATTTTTTGTTTGTCAACTACCGAGGGTTTGAAAGTGGTATATTATACTATTTGCCGTTCGACGAGGAACAGGCGGTTTCCTTCGGATCAGAATTGAAAAATATTACCTACTCTAATATTGTAGGGCAAACGATCATCGCTATCGTTCAAGGGGGGTGCTTGGCGATTGGTTTCTGGATATTTGGGGTTAGCGATGCGTTGTTCTGGGGTGTTATCTGTGCGATTCTGTCGTTTATACCACTTTTGGGACCTCCGTTAATTTTTGTGCCGGCGGCATTAATATTGCTTTCCCAGGGGCAAACTTGGCAAGGGTTAGGGCTAATTATTTGGGGGTTTGGTCTGGTTATTAATATCGATAATGTACTCCGTTTTATGATTAATAAGAAGATCGGAAATATTCATCCGCTGATCACGGTGATAGGTGTTATTATCGGACTTCCGTTATTTGGGCTCATCGGGCTGGTTTATGGCCCCTTATTGCTGGCGTATTTCCTGATCGCGGTGAAGATATACAAAGCGAATAAACGTCTGTCATTGCAGAAAGAACAACTAGGAGAAAAAAAAGTATAAAAAGACCTGCCATTGACAGATCCTTTTACGCTTATCTTTTCAATAACCGTTCTGGGAATTGACTTACATTCTCTAACGTGAGTTGCTGCATCACTTGATATAGCTGTGCTTTGAACAAATTGATAGTATGTTCTCCTCCCTCGTCACCTAATGCGCCAACACCGTACATAAACGGACGTCCCATAAAGTTAAATTCGGAACCAACGGCATGCGCACGTGCAAGATCCACGCCGGAGCGTATACCGCCATCCAACATAATTTTTATTTTTTCTTTATAAATAGGATTGCTTGCGAGATGTATCAATGAATTAATAGAAGACTCTCCAGCATCGATTTGACGTCCTCCGTGATTGGATACGATCACGCCGTCAGCTCCTATGCTAATAACGGCTTCCATATCTTCATCGCTTGTGATGCCTTTTACGACAAGCGCGCCTTTCCAAATATCACGGATAGCTTTTACTTTTTCTATATTGACCTTACCGGTAAAGGTCCGATCCATAAACTTGCCTAATTGTGCAAGGTCAAGACCTTTTTCCATATAAGGTTTTAAGGTGGCGAAGGAAGGTATGCCGTGTTGCAGCGTTTTGATACCCCATAGCGGGCGTGTCATAGCTTGGGTGATGTTGGAGATATTCATTTTGGGTGGCATGGACAAGCCGGCTTTGATTTCGCGATAGCGAAGGCCAAAGGACGGAACGTCGACCAATACAACCAATACAGGACATTCTGCTGTTGCAAGACGGTGCAAAATGTCATCGCGAAGCCTATTTTCGGTAGGATGGTAAAGTTGAAACCACGCTTTACCCTCGGAGACCTCTGCGATACGTTCGATACTAGCGGTAGATACCGTACTTAGTGTATAGGGAATATCATTTTTGGCCGCTGCTTTGGCTAGAATTTCAGGGGCATTAGGCCACATCAGTCCTTGGAGGCCAATGGGTGAGATACCAAATGGTGCGCTGTAACGCCTGCCAAAAAGCTCTACGGACATGTCGATGTCGCCAGATACGCGAAGGTACTGCGGTTTAAGTACAATATCGTCGAAGTCACTTTCATTTTTTGCTAAGTTCCATTCCTCGTTACAACCACCTTCGAGGTAATCAAATGCAAATTTTGGAATCCGGGATTTAGCTTTTTTCCTTAAATCGGCGATAGAAGGATATTTTGAACTATATCGATATACGATTTTCTTGCTCATTATTAAAAGAGTAATTTATAAAAAAGTGTAGCGAATATACGCACTATTTTATAAAGTACTATCCTGCTGTGTGTCGCTCTTGAGAAAAAGAGAGTGAAGAAAAATTTGTCAAATCCCGTTTTATTCTTATCTTAGCACCGCTTATAGAGAAAGGCCGAGGGAGTAGACCCGGTGAAGCCTTAGCAACCTGTCCCTTGACAAGGTGCTACATTCTACTCCTTAGGGAGAATGATAAGCTGAGCACACTTCTTCTGGTGTCCTTTTCTCCAAAGCAAACGGTAAAAGAATTTAAACACAACACGTAATATTTATGTTATTAACAAACAATTTAGGATACCCACGAGTGGGTGCGTTCCGTGAATTGAAAAAGGCCAATGAAGCATATTGGGCTAAAAAAATCAGCGCGGAAGAATTATTGCAAGCTGGACTTAAAATCCGGGAAAGCAATTGGAAAACACAACAGGATGCAGGTATTGACCTGATTCCATCGAACGACTTCTCCTTTTATGACCAAGTATTGGACCTGTCGTTGACTGTGGGAGCTATTCCAGCCCGTTATAAGTCATTGTTAAATCGAATCGACCGTCAATATAATTTAGACTTGTATTTTGCGATGGCACGCGGTTTTCAGGAAGAAGGTGTCGATGTCACCGCGATGGAAATGACAAAATGGTTCGATACGAATTATCATTACCTAGTTCCCGAATTTACGAAAGATCAGACCTTTAAATTGACTTCGGAAAAATTCCTGAACGAATATAAGGAAGCTAAATCATTCGGTATTGAGACAAAACCTGTATTGATTGGTCCGATAACTTACCTTTTAGTAGGTAAAGAAAAAGAAGAAGGCTTCAATCGGATTGATTTGATCGATAGATTATTGCCTGTTTACGAAGAAATTTTGGGCAAACTGGCTGATGCAGGTGCACAATATGTGCAGATTGATGAGCCTTTCTTGGCCTTGGATATTGATGATGCTACGCGCACTTTATATAGTAAAGTTTTCGAAAAATTAGTGACAGCTGCTAAAGGCATCAAATTAATTGTGGCGACTTATTTCGAAGCACTCCGCGACAATGAGGAAACAGCTGTGAACTTACCCGTTCACGCGCTTCACCTTGACCTTGTTCGTGGAGAAAATCAACTAGATACTGTTTTATCAAAAGTTCCTGCATCCTTAACGCTCTCTTTGGGTGTTGTGGAAGGTAGAAACATTTGGAAAAACGACTATGAAAAATCGTTGGCAAAAATTAAACAAGCTGTAGACGCGCTGGGTGCTGACCGCGTATGGGTAGCTCCTTCTTCATCGTTGCTGCACGTTCCGTTTGATTTAGATAACGAAGATAATGAAGAATCTTTGCCGGCTGAGGTGAAGAATTGGCTGGCTTTTGCAAAACAGAAATTAGCAGAAGTGAAAGATTTAGCTGTGTTGGCTGATGGTGAGGTGGATGCGAAAACGACAGAGCGTTTTGAGGCGAACAAATCGGCTGCGGAAAGCCGTCGTACATCGCCTTTGATTCACAGACCGGAGGTGAAAGAACGCACAGCGAATATCACAGATGACGACGCAACACGTACTTCTCCATTCTCTGCCCGTAAAGCGGCGCAACAGACGAAATTTAATTTGCCGGCTTTTGCGACAACAACCATCGGATCTTTTCCGCAGACGAAAGATGTCCGTAAGTGGAGAGCAGACTTGAAAAAAGGTACAATTACACAAGAGCAATACGATAAAGAGATCGCGGAAGAAACCGAAAGAACTATACGATTGCAAGAAGATCTTGATATTGACGTGTTAGTGCACGGCGAGTTTGAGCGTAATGATATGGTAGAATACTTCGGTGAGCAACTAGCAGGTTATGCGTTCACGAAAAACGGATGGGTACAGTCTTATGGCTCCCGTTGTGTAAAACCTCCGATTATTTATGGCGATGTTTACCGCCCTGCGGATATGACGGTTCGTTGGTCTGCTTACGCACAATCCTTAACTAACCGTCCGGTAAAAGGTATGTTGACTGGGCCGGTTACAATTTTACAATGGTCGTTTGTACGTAATGATCAACCGCGTTCGACTACAACTTATCAAATCGCTTTAGCTATTTTGGACGAGGTGCAAGCATTGGAAAAAGCGGGCATCAAAATTATTCAAATTGATGAGCCGGCTATTCGGGAAGGGCTTCCTTTACGCAAGGCAGATCAAAAGGATTATTTAAACTGGGCTGTTCGCGCGTTCCGCGTTTCTTCATCCAATGTGGAAGACGACACACAAATCCATACGCATATGTGTTACTCCGAATTCAATGATATCATTGAAGACATTGCTGCGATGGATGCTGATGTCATCACGATAGAGACATCGCGTTCGCAAATGGAATTGCTCGACGCATTTGCTGGAGATTTCAAATATCCAAATGATATTGGTCCGGGGGTGTATGATATTCACTCACCGCGCGTGCCGAGTACGGAGGAAATGGTACACTTGCTCCGCAAAGCAAAAGCGGTAGTACCTGCGGAGCAATTGTGGGTAAACCCGGATTGTGGTTTGAAGACCCGTGCGTGGCCGGAAACAAAAGCGGCGTTGGAATCGATGGTAGAAGCAGCCAAGATATTGCGTGCAGAATAATTTCAGATAATTAGTATTTATAAAAGTAGACACGGCCCGGAGGAAACTCCGGGTTGTTTTTTTATAAACTTAGAAATAACAGTTTTTTTACAATGGAAGATAGTTAACGTCGCATAAGCTTAGTAATTTTGCTGCACATGTTATTTAAGATTGTTCATTCCATTGTGTTGCTATGTTACCTGAATATCTTGGCTTATCAGCCAGAGACTGGTTTCGCTATGCGCTATGATGATTCGCTGTTAAACGGTGAGTCTCTTTTGGAGATTGTTTTAGATGACGTATTCGCTCTTCCGATTGATAAGGATGCGGCGGATGTCGAAATCCTCTACGATGAGTATAGGTCGCACGAACATCAGACCTTATCTTTGTCCCTCTTTGTATTGGTATTGGCCGTCTTATTTTCCTTTAAACAGGTAGCTTCCTATGTAAAGCATCCGGTATACGACGGAAAAAAGAGAAGAATTATTCCCAATTATTACACATACTTACATAGGCTACAGCCTTTCTAGCTTTTTTCTTTCCTAATAGTTTCCCAAATCTTCGAATAATTTCGCAAATGTTAGCGGTGAACTTCGATTCAACACGCATCAATAGACGGAATTAGTGTGCCTTGTTGTTAAACTTAAGCTACTTTTTTCTTGTTTATGTGAATAAAATTCAGATATAACGGGAGTGATATTTAAACACATCGCATATCGCGAAGAGTTAGAGTTTAATATAGATTGATCATTTTTTTAGTAAGTAATAAATATTATAGTACATGAAGACACTTTCATTGGTATTCCCGATAGTAGGGTTGGCGTTGTTTGCTGGTAGTTGCACCGTTAAGAGTACAGAAAATAGCGTAGAGATGGTGAAACAGGTGCCTGTGGTAAGTCTTACCGTAATGGATACCACGGTTTATAAAGAATATATTGCGGATATCCAAGCCACGAAAAACGTGGAATTGCGATCGCGTTTAACAGGTTTTTTGGAAAAAATCTATGTCGATGAGGGGTCGCTGGTTAAGGCCGGCGAGGTTCTTTTTCAACTTAATGACGAAGAGTATAAAGCAGATTATGCAAAAGCGGAAGCAGCACTCAATATTGCCATTTCGGAAGCAAAAAAGGTAGAGTTAGAGAAGGAACGGACCAAAAAATTGGTCGCGAAAAATATTGTGTCTGCGACGGAGGCTGATCTTATAGCTGTACAATATAAAGCGGCATTGTCTAAAATAGAGGAGGCTAAAGCGGTAAAGAACCAGATGCAGACTAAACTCTCCCAAACGCGTATACGTGCCCCTTTTAACGGGCGTATTGACCGAATTCAATTGAAAGAAGGCTCATTGCTTGAGGAAGGCTCGTTGATCACGACGATATCAGACTTAGGAAAGGTCAATGTCTATTTTGATATTTCAGAATCGGAATACCTGGATTTGGCTAGTGATTCTAATTTCCGTAGCAATACGTTTAAAAGAACGGTCAAGCTTGTTTTGGCAAATGGTGAAGAGTATCCGTATGGCGGGGAAGCAAAAATTGTCGAAAGTGAATTCAACCCTGGAACAGGCTCTATCTCGTTGCGCGCAAAATTTCCTAACTCGGAAGGGATATTAAAACACGGTGCATCCGGTAAAATTGCGGTACCTGTCTCGACAGGAGATACCAAATTTGTACACCAAAAATCAGTTGTAGAGATTCAAGATAAGGCATATGTCTATGTCGTGGATGATAATTCGACCGTGAAGATGCAGCCATTCCAAGCGGGATCGCGTGTGGGACATTATTATATTGTGGAAGGTGGCCTCGATGATAACCAAAAAATTGTATTTGAAGGTGTACGAGGACTTCGTGATGGAATGAAAATAAAATCTGTGACCCAGCAATAATGCGATTGGATATCCACTAATTTTTAGCAAATAACTTCATGTTTGAAACTTATATAAAACGACCAGTTCTTTCGTTGGTGATATCTATTTTTATCACATTGTTGGGACTTTTGGCTTTATTTACATTGCCTATTACACAATTTCCGGATATCGTGCCACCGTCGGTGGTCGTAACGGCAAATTATACCGGTGCGAATGCGGAAGTCAGTACAGATGCGGTAGCCATTCCGCTGGAGCGTGCGATCAACGGCGTGGCGGGTATGACTTCCATGAATACCGTTAGTACAAATAATGGTAATACGCTTATACAGGTGACCTTTAATGTGGGCGTGGATCCGGATATTGCTGCGGTGAACGTCCAAAATAGAGTCACGACCGTGCTAGACGAGCTTCCGGAGGAAGTTATCCGTGCAGGGGTCACGACGGAAAAAGAGGTGAACAGTATGCTGATGTACCTCAATATTTATTCGACCGATGAAACAGCAGACGAACGGTTTATCTATAATTTTACAGATATTAACATTCTGAAAGAGTTAAAACGGATCGAAGGCGTCGGTTTTGCCGAAATTATGGGCTTCAAGGATTATGCCATGCGGGTATGGTTAAAACCTGATCGTTTGGCTTCCTATCAGATATCAACGGAGGAGGTTATTGAGGCGTTACGCCGGCAGAATATTGAGGCAGCCCCCGGACAAACGGGGATTGGCTCGGATAAGACGGTGAATATGCAGCAATACGTGTTACGCTATCCGGGGCGGTTTACTGAACCCCAAGAATACGCTAATGTTCCTATTCGAGCTAATTCGGATGGTTCGATTCTGCGGGTTAAAGATATAGCTGAGGTTGAATTCGGTTCGCTAGAATATGAGATGGCGTCAAAAGCAGATGGTCGGCCATCGGCCTCCATTATGATGAAACAACTCCCAGGATCGAATGCACAGGATGTGATTCAGCGTGTTAAGGATCGTATGGAAGAGTTGAAAGTGATGACCTTCCCTCCAGGAATGGAATATAGTATGGGCTATGATGTCTCACGGTTTTTGGATGCATCGATGTCAAGTGTGATAAAAACGTTAATAGAGGCGTTTATCTTAGTCTTCTTGGTGGTATTTATCTTCCTGCAAGATTTTAGAGCAACTATTATTCCCATTCTTGCCGTTCCTGTAAGTTTGATCGGAGCCCTATTTTTTATGATGATGATGGGCTTCTCTATTAACTTGTTAACATTATTTGCACTCGTCCTTGCCATTGGTATCGTGGTGGATAACGGTATTGTCGTGGTAGAAGCCGTCTTTGCCAAAATGGAGGAAGAGCACTTACCTCCGATGGAGGCGACGCTCGCCGCCATGAAAGAAGTGGGTTCTGCCGTTATCGCGATTACTTTGGTTATGTCTGCCGTGTTTATACCGGTAGCGTTTCTCTCCGGGCCGGTGGGTGTGTTCTACCGACAGTTTTCGCTGACGCTGGCGGCGGCGATTGTGATCTCGGGAATTAATGCGTTAACCCTGACACCGGCTCTGTGTGCACTTATCCTCCGTTCGCCACACGATAAAAAGGAATCCAATAGCTGGCTAAGTAAATTCTTTAAAAAATTTAATGCTTCCTACGATAAAACTGCGGGCAGTTACCGAAAACTATTGACACGTATTGCGGGACGCCGAATGGTAACCGTGGGGATGCTTATTTTCTTCTTCGTCGCTACTTGGGGCGCTAGTAGTATATTGCCATCCGGCTTTATCCCGACCGAAGACCAGGGAATGGTGTATGTCAATGTAACGACGCCACCGGGAGCAACGGTAGACCGTACAGAACGTGCCCTGAATGAAGTGGGAGAAATTGCCCGCGGCTTAGAATCAGTCGAAACGGTATCAACATTGGCCGGATATAGTCTTCTAACGGAGGTTTCAGGCGCTTCTTACGGAATGGGGATGATCAACCTTAAACCTTGGGATGAACGGAACGTGACTGTAGATGATGTTATGCGAGAATTACAACAGCTGACAGCGCATATCGCTGACGCAGAGATAGAGTTTTTTCCGCCGCCTACGGTTCCTGGGTTCGGTAATGCATCGGGTTTTGAATTGCGGTTATTGGATCGTAGTGGAAATGAAGATTTAAATCGAACGGCAGATGTTGTGGAAGAATTTATTACGGCTCTCAACAACTCAGAGGCTATCGAGGGTGTTTCTTCTAGTTTTGATGTGAGTTTCCCGCAATATATGTTAGAAGTCGATTACGATATGGCTGCTAAAAGAGGTATTTCAGTGGAAAATGCGATGACCACTTTGCAGACGTTGATGGGAAGTTTTTATGCTACGAATTTTATCCGTTATGGTCAGATGTATAAGGTTATGGTACAGGCCGATCCACACTATCGACAACGCCCAGAGGACGTTTTAAATCTCTTTGTGAAGACCGCAGATGGTGAAATGGTGCCGTATTCGTCTTTTATCCAGATGCGACGTATTTATGGTCCAGAGCAAATTACGCGGTATAATATGTTTACGTCGGCTATGTTAAATGGACAACCAGCAGCAGGCTTTAGTACAGGGCAGGCTATCGAAACGATTCAGGAACTAGCCGAGCAGTTGCCGCAAGGATATGTGATAGAATGGGCGGGTATGACGCGAGAGCAGGTTATTTCAGGAAATCAGGCGATTTATATTTTTGCGCTGTGTTTGGTCTTTGTTTATTTATTGCTTTCTGCTCAATATGAGAGCTTCCTATTGCCCCTTCCAGTTATCCTCGGATTGCCAGCCGGTATCTTTGGCTCCTTCTTGTTCTTAAAATTATTGGGACTGGAAAATGATATTTATGCCCAAGTGGCCTTGGTCATGTTGATTGGTTTACTTGGAAAGAATGCCATCCTCATCGTCGAATATGCGGTATTGAAACAAAAGCAAGGCATGAGCGTGTTACAGGCAGCAATCGAAGGTGCTTATGTGAGACTACGACCGATATTAATGACGTCGTTCGCGATTATTGCTGGTTTAATACCATTGATGCTGGCTTCGGGTGCAGGAGCTATTGGAAACCGAACGATTGGTACCGCTTCTGTAGGAGGAATGTTCATTGGGACATTATTTGGCGTAATTATTATTCCGGGATTATACGTGCTTTGTTCGCGGAAGAAAAAGGAAAAAAAGAAGAAGAAGATGACATCACAAGTAGCGACAGTATTCGTGCTAACTATGAGTTTGATTGTATCGTGTAGTGTACCAAAGCAATTGGAAAAGGGGACACACGCTGAACTGCCGACGAGGTTTAAGCAAGATGATAGTCTGACGGCTGTAAATACGGACACGACATCAATTGCTTACCAATCGTGGAAAGACGTTTTTACCGATCCTTACTTGAAAGAATTAATCGATTCTGCATTAGTTTATAA
Organism: Sphingobacterium arenae; assembly: GCF_014692505.1. GTDB lineage: Bacteria > Bacteroidota > Bacteroidia > Sphingobacteriales > Sphingobacteriaceae > Sphingobacterium > Sphingobacterium arenae. The sequence continues at coordinate 152,570 of NZ_JACNYK010000006.1, forward strand.
TTATGATTTGCAGCAGGCTGTACAACGTATTGAAATTGCACAGGCAAGTTTTAAGCAAAGAAAAGCGGCTTTACTACCCAGCTTAGATTTGGCAGCCGAAGCAGGGTTGAGAAAGTACGGCTTCTATACCGAGGAGGGGATTGGTAATTATGATTCGAATTTTTCGGAAAATTTGAAAGATGATGAAAAAATACCGGAACCCGCTATCCCGGACTATTTTGTAGGCGTTCGTGCTTCCTGGGAGCTCGATTTATGGGGCAAGCTACGAGCACAGAAAAATGCTGCTTTTAATAGTTTACTGGCGGAGAATGAAGCCAGACGCCTGGTTGAGACGGAGTTAGTTACGAATATTGCTTCGGCATATTACGAGTTGTTGAGCTTGGATGCGAAAATTAATGTTTTTAACAACAATATTGTACTGAATGAGCAAGCTTTGGAAATCACAGAATTACAAAAGGATGCGGGTCGGGCTACGCAGCTTGGTGTACAGCAGTTTAAAGCTTTTTTGGCAAATTCAAGAGCCGAACGTGAGCGGACTAGACAGGAAATTGTATTGTTGGAACATCATATTAATTACTTGACTGGACGTTTTAATGTACCGGTTCAAAGAACAGAAGCTGGTTTTGGCCAGCCTTTGTTTGAAAAATTGGATGTGGGGGCACCTTTTCAAATGCTTGCATTGCGACCGGATATTAGAGAAGCCTCGTTCCAACTTATCGGATCGGAGCAGGATGTGAAATTTGCTAGGGCAGCATTCCTTCCCAGTGTTGTATTGTCTCCGTTTGTAGGCTTGCAAGCATTTAGCTTTAACAAGCTCGTCAACGTAGATAAATCATTGACGTATGGTCTAGCTGGGGGGCTGACGGCACCTATTTTCAACCAGCGACAGTTGAAAAGCCAGTATGAAACTTACAAAGCAATGTATGGACTGCGTTTTTTGGAATATGAAAAGAGGGTGCTTAATGCCTATAACGAAGTGTCAAACGCCGTGAAAACACAAGATCATATTGAACAGCGGCAGCAATATGTGCAAGAGGAGGTAGAAGCACTCAAAGGAGCTGTAGCGGCAGCTAACGAACTGTTTATCGCCGGACGTGTATCCTATCTGGAAATTATTACAGCACAAAAAGATGCGGTCGCTGCTGAATTAGATGAGGTAGAAGTACAGAAAGAAGAGCTGTTGAATGAAATTGTCATTTACAAGGCACTTGGGGGAGGTTGGCAATAGGAAGTACTAGAGTTCTTCTTTCAATATTTTTTCGAGTTCTTCAGGGCTGAGGTTCATATTGACGTTCCCATCTTTTGTAAATGATATTTCGCCAGTTTCTTCGGACACAATAACGGCAATTGCCTCTGAAACCTCGGTGACACCGATTGCTGCTCGGTGGCGTAATCCAAACTGAGGGGGAAGATCTTCACTATCTGATAATGGTAAAACACAGCTTGCTGTCATGATGCGAAAGTCAACAATAACGACGGCGCCATCATGCAGCGGGCTGTTTTTAAAAAAAATACTCTCCAACAAACGTTTGGACACGGGTGCGTCGATATATTCCCCGCTGGATTGATAATATTCTTCGTCAAAGTAACGGGAAAAAACCAAGAGGGCACCAGTCCGGGAGCGAGACATGCTACGGCAGGCATCGATAATTGGCTTTATTTGTTCCCCATTGTCCATTTGGGCTGTTTTTTTTGTGTTTAAAAACGACCAAAAGAACTTCTTTCGCCGAAGAGAAATATTTTTTCCGATGTGGATTAAAAAACGTCGTATTTCCTGCTGAAAAACAACAATTAACGCAATGGAACCGACGGAGATGAAACCGCCGAAGATTTCCGTAAGCAGACGCATTTCCATTTGTTTAACAACCAAGTAGATGCCGTAGAAAAGGGCTATTCCTATTAGGATATTAACAGCAATCGTACCCTTTATCAAGCTATAGATATAATAGATGATAATGGCTACTAGAAAAATATCAATGATATCCAGTAGTCGAAAACCGCTGAGAATGTTTGGATCAAAATTGTTCATTATCTTTTTGCAATTTAAGATTTTTTTTGGATTTTCTTAAAAGGTTGTTCGCGCATTTTATACCGCTTGGTTTGTTTTCTGTTACTTTGCTCCTTATCTTTAGAAAAGAGAATTTAAGCAAGTATTTATTATGTCACACACCTTTCCTCAGGAAAAATTTAATGCTGATCATCCCGTTATTTCGGTTTATCCAGATGCGAAAACAGCCTCGATTGATGTTGCTCAACGTATTGCGTCGCTAGTTCGAGCAAAGCAGCGCGAAGCTGAACAGGTTGTTTTGGGTCTGGCAACGGGATCGACTCCGATGTATGTTTATGAAGAACTTGTCCGTTTACATCGAGAAGATGGACTGAGTTTTAGAAATGTGGTTTCTTTTAATCTTGATGAATATTATCCGATGCAGCCCGATTCACAGCAGAGTTATGTCACTTTTATGAAGAAACACCTGTTTGATCATATTGATATCCAACCAGATAATGTTCATATTCCAGACGGAACTCTACCGAAGGAAAAGATTAAGGAATATTGTTTGGCCTACGAAAATAAGATCGCTGCATTCGGGGGGATAGATATTCAGCTTTTAGGCATCGGTCGGACGGGACACATTGGCTTTAATGAGCCGGGGGCAGAACGCTATTCAAAAACACGTTTGGTGGAGCTGAATGATGTGACACGTACAGATGCGGCATCTACCTTTGGTGGTAAAGAATATACACCTACGGAAGCGATTACCATGGGTATTGATACGATATTGGCGGCTAAGAAAATTATGTTGATGGCTTGGGGGACGGGGAAAGCAGAAATCGTTAAAAAAACGATGGAAAGTGAGATTACGGCAGAAATACCGGCCACGTTTTTGAAGACCTGTGAACAGGTGGAGTTTGTATTAGATAGTGAAGCGGCTTCTTCTTTGGCGAATTTGGAAGTATAATTTTAACTGTTCGAAAAAAAGTATGATGACAAAGTTATCGGTAAATATTAATAAAATTGCGACACTACGAAATTCCAGAGGTGGAAATATTCCCAACGTAGTTGCCGCGGCATTGGCCTGCGAGCGTTTTGGAGCACAAGGGATTACTGTACATCCACGCCCAGATGAACGGCATATACGCTATCAAGATGTTTATGACCTCAAGACGGAGATTACTACGGAATTCAATATAGAGGGAAATTGCCAAGAGCCTAAGTTTGTGGACTTGGTATTGGCGAATAAGCCAACACAGGTAACTTTGGTCCCAGATTCGCTTGATCAGATAACATCCAATCACGGCTGGAATACCATACAAAACCGAGCCTATTTGAAAGATATGGTAAAACGCTTCCAAGATAGCGGAATTCGTGTATCTATTTTTGTAGATCCCGACGAGGAGATGGTAGAGGGGGCAGCAGAGACGGGAACCGATAGAATTGAGCTTTATACGGAAGCCTATGCAGCGGAGTTTGGTTATGATGATCAAAAAGCTATAGCACCTTATATAAGAGCCGCTAGAAAAGCGCAAGAAGTAGGGCTTGGATTAAATGCTGGTCACGACTTGGATCTTCATAACCTTAAATATTTTAACGAGCATATTCCCGGACTTTTGGAAGTTAGCATTGGCCACGCACTTATAGCCGATGCGTTGTATCTGGGATTGGAAGAGACAATAAAGCGATATTTAGCTGCTCTAAAAGTATAAAGTATTTAAAAGACCCGTACTGGATAATGTATGTTTCTATTACACATGTCGCGCAGTACGGGTTTTGCTGTTAATGAATTCCTTTGAAGATCCTGTTCCAACGTATTTTAGAAAGGAATGTTCCCTTTTCATCCCAACTCATCCAAGTAAATAGTGCTTTACCGACGATATGATCTTCTGGAACAAAACCCCATGAACGGGAGTCTAATGAGTTATGCCTGTTATCCCCCATCATCCAATAGTAGTTTTGTTTAAAGGTATAGCTCGTTGCTTTCTCGCCGTTGATGTAATAGTCGTTTGCTTTTTTCTCTAGGGTATTGCCTTCATAGTCACGTATGGCGCGTCCATAGAGTGGAATGGTGAGAGAATCCAAAGTTATTGTCCAATCTTTAGCAGGAATGGTAAGCGGCCCGAAATTGTCAATACTCCAACTGTAGTGTTTGTCGTGGGGGTATGCAATTGTGCTATCATCGACGATCATTTCTACGTCTTTCACATTTCCCCAATTTTTAATCATTTCGGCTTGATTTACAGTTATATGCATCATGAAAACGCTCGGGTCAGACATTTGCTGAAAATCAATACGTAAATCATGCATCCTTTCGCGGTTGAGACCGGACCCATCCGTGTAAACAAAATAAGCGTGTTGCATTTCTGGAGGTGTAAATGCGGGCTCTCCATTAATCAGTAGTTTTGCCCGTTCTAGTGATACAACATCACCGGGCATTCCAACACAACGTTTGATATAATTTTCACGCTTGTCTATAGGACGGGTTACGATGGTAAATTGGTTGTGCACCGTTTCTTTTCCCATGTTTCGCACGAGGTCAGAATAGGTTGTTTCTTGGTATTCTAACGCTACAGTGTCTCCTGCCGGAAAATTGAACACGACCACATCATTCCGCTCGATTTTTTGAAAACCGGGTAAGCGTTTGTAAGGTAGCTGTATGACTTCAGAATATGCTTTACCTCCTGTTACGGGCATCGTGTGATGTGCGAACGGGAAGGCGATAGGAGTAATCGGAATTCGAGGGCCATAGTTTAGTTTGCTTACAAATAAAAAATCGCCAATCAAAAGACTGCGTTCCATCGATCCGGTAGGGATCATATAAGCCTCGATGAGAAAACCCCGAATCAACGATGCTGCTATCGTTGCAAAGATAATGGCATCTGCCCACTCTCGTGCGACTGATTTTTTGTAAGGGTATTTTTTATGGAATTCTTCTGTGTTAGACTGCCCTAGATATTTTACATTGGGATCTCTTCCCCATAAAGGTAGGAATATAAAAGGGAATAGCACGCCGACAACGGTTTCCCAAAAGCGACGCTTCCCGAAACCTTTTAGGAAATCGAGATACAGACCATAAAAAATAAAAATATTGACAATAGGTACTAAAAGAAGAATAACCCACCAAGTCGGGCGAGCCGTTAATTGCGCCATGATGTACTCTCTATAAAACGGAATAATAGCTTCCCAACCCTGCTTTCCAGCCTTTCTGAATAGCAGCCACAATCCGTATAGTGTGGCAATCGTTAATATGGCGAAAATGATATAATACATATTGGTTATTAAATAAAGTCAAACATCTCTGTTACTTGATAAAATCCTTTTTTATCTTGCACCCATTCTGCGGCAACCACTGCGCCCAAAGCGAATCCGGCACGACTGTGTGCGGTATGTTTAAATTCGATCTGATCAACTTCCGAACTATACAAAACAGTATGTGTGCCGGGAACTTCTTCTATACGATGACTTTCAATCAGTAACTCATCTTGTTTTGGAATCACTTCTTCCCCCTCACCAATGACATCATTCACCCATTTTATTTTGCTGGGTGTGTTTTCTAAAATTCCTTCCGCGATGGTAATTGCGGTCCCGCTTGGAGCGTCGAGCTTGTGGATATGGTGTATTTCTTCCACCTGAACGTCATATTGCTTGTAGGGGCTCATCGCTTTTGCTAGAAGTTTATTGACATGGAAAAAAACGTTTACGCCTATACTAAAATTTGAACCATACAGCATCGTTTGGTTTTCATCTTCGCATATCGATTTTACTTCATCCAAATGGTCATACCAACCGGTGGTACCAACGACTATAGGCACATTTGCTTCAAAGCACAAATGAATATTGTCCAGTGCTGCTGCAGGTTCACTGAAATCTATGGCGACGTCTGCTTCAGCAATATCATTCGCAGAAATGGATTCACGGTTATCTTTATCGATAATGAGAAAAATTTCGTGTCCACGCTTCATTGCAAATTTTTCGATAAGCTGGCCCATTTTTCCGTAACCTAAAATTACTACTTTCATTAACTGGCTAATTTAATTTAAATTCATTGTAAGTTTGATTCCCGGCGCTACGCCAAACCCTCCCAAAGCGTGTGAGCCTATGTGTGTTGTATTTATACTAGGCATAAGCGTAGGACGAACACGCATCGTCATGTCGGAACCGATATTCCATCTATATTTTAACATAGAATCCACGTAGGCTTCTACAACATTTAATCCCCAAAAACCGGCTGTAATAAGAATGGTCAAATCTCGGTTTCTACGTCCATAATCTTTTTGTTGTACCAAGCCTTGTGTTCCCCAGTTAATGAGATCGGGATCATTCGGCGCATCGTTGTATTTTATACGATAATCCAATTCATCCAGGAATTTTTTATAATACCACTGCCAGTAATCAAATACTACATATCCGGTGATCAACCCACCGTATATGATGGGGACTTTGACCCACCACAACCCTTTATTAGTATATTGTCCCCAGCCCGGTAAAATCAAAGAACGTTTCCATGCTGTGCGGGAAATCTGCTCAATTTCCAATCGAGCGGAATCCTTTTTGATGTCTTTATAATAATATTTTTCCCGTTCTTTTTCTGCTTTTTCCCTTGCTCTGCGTTCTTTTCTGGTCTCTTTTTTTATAGTGTCCTGCGCCGCTTCCACGGAGTCTACGGATCGATCTAAAGTATCCTGAAGTGCCTTTTCCTTTTTCACAGTATCTATTGCCGTATCTGCGCCTTTTACTATTGAATCCTGCTCTTGCGCCCATAGGTTAAGTGAGGCAGAAATGCTTAAGAACAATATAAATATGTAACGCATTACCAGTCCAATAATTCTAAGATGCGACTTAGGTCGTCTTCACTCTCAAAAGGAATTTCAATAGCTCCTTTACCTCTGTTGTTTTTCAAGTTTAGCTTTACACGTGTAGAGAACCTAGAGGCTAGATCATCCTCAATTTTTTGGTACTGAAAGTCCAATTGCTTCCCTACAGGGGCTTTCTTCGGCTTGCTCTGTTGTTGTATATTACGGACTAAAATCTCTGCCATCCGTACCGAAAGTCCCTTGTCGATAATTTCCTGATAGACATAGAGCTGCTTTTCGATTTCGCCTACATTGATTAGTGCACGTGCATGCCCCATAGAAATCTGTCCATCACGAATACCTGCCTGGATGACGGGAGGTAATTTCAACAAACGAAGATAGTTCGTTACGGTCGAGCGATTTTTACTTACTCGCTCACCGAGTTCTTCTTGTTTAAGATTACATTCTTCAATCATGCGTTGGAAGCTCAATGCAACTTCAATGGCGTTGAGGTTTTCGCGCTGGATATTCTCGATAAGTGCCATTTCCAGCATTTGCTGATCATTGGCTGTACGCACATAGGCAGGAATATCATCAATTCCGGCTATTTTTGCGGCTCGTAAACGGCGCTCACCACTAATTAATTGATATTCATTTTTTCCTACCTGACGTACGGTAATGGGCTGGATTAGTCCCTGTACTTTAATAGATTCCGAAAGCTCCTGCAACGCTTGCTCATCGAAGTCTGTACGGGGTTGGAAGGGGTTAACGGCAACTTGGCTAACCTTAATAAAATTGATGCTGCCCGCAGCCGTATTGGTATTTTCTTTTGCGACAGAATCTGCTTTGCCTGCGTTCTTTGTCACTTGTAGATCGTCTCCTTGCAATAGCGCACCCAAGCCCTTTCCTAATCCTGTTTTTCTTTGTACTGCCATACTATACTGTTGCTGTTTGCGAATTCTCTGTCACTAAACCATTCTTTTGTAATATTTCACGTGCGAGATTTAAGTAGTTGATAGCACCTTTACATGATGCGTCGTGCATAATGACGGAGATACCAAAGCTAGGTGCCTCGCTTAATCTGGTATTTCGTTGAATGATGGTGTCAAAAACTAGATCGCTGAAATGCGTACGAACCTCTTCCACCACCTGGTTCGACAAGCGAAGACGTACATCATACATGGTTAATAGTATACCCTCGATCTCTAGATCTGTATTTAGTCGTGTTTGAACTATTTTAATGGTGTTCAACAGTTTTCCTAGACCTTCCAATGCAAAATATTCACATTGTACCGGAATGATAACCGAATCCGATGCTGTTAACGCATTTATGGTAATTAATCCCAACGAGGGCGAACAATCTATGATAATGAAATCGTAATCGTCTTTTACCTCATCCAGCATTTTCTTCATTTTGAATTCTCGCTCATGCATGTTGATCATTTCAATTTCTGCACCTACGAGGTCAATATGTGCTGGTAGCAAATCGAGGTTGGGCGTATCTGTTTGCTGAATAGCCTCACGAGGAGGTAAGTCATTCACTAAACATTCATATACACTTGCCTTGATCACCCGAGGGTCAAACCCAATTCCCGAAGTAGAGTTTGCCTGAGGATCGGCGTCTACCAACAATGTCTTATGCTCCAAAACAGCTAAACTCGCCGCCAAATTGATAGAAGTTGTTGTCTTTCCTACACCACCTTTCTGATTGGCTATTGCTATTATTTTTCCCATGAGATTGAACCCCTTTTTTATCTAAACGCCGATCGAATAAAACTTTCCAAAGTTACATTCCTAAAATAAAGCAAATGCTTAAATGATGTTAAAAATCGTATTTTTGGCAAAAGCTCTTACCCAACGGCTAAGGTTGCTAAGATACAAAAAATAGCATTATCCTTTTATATAGAATGAGGGCTTTTTGTAACAGTACTATTTTATAGTATGGACCCGACATGATGAAAATATCATTAAGTATACGAGGTAATGATTATCGACAAGTATTCAAAAGTTTTTAAGATGTCAATGAACTTCGCCATTGTTGTGGTTATTTTCATCATCAAAGGATCCATATGACAATTAAACGACAAAAAATAAACAGATGAAACCGAGATATAAATAATATTGATACAGATGGTATTCCATATTTATATCGAGGCTTCATCAGCAAATAAAAGAAAAATAATTAGATGAACTTAATTATATCAGGAACAAATCGCGAGCGGAGCAACTCTTTAAAAATTGCTAAATATTACCAGCAGGAGTTACAGCGGAAGGGGGAATCGTGGGAATTATTGTCACTATCTGATTTGCCTAGTGATATTACTGTTACGGATTTGTATGGAAAACGTAGCGAAGCTTTTAAACCAATACAGGCTTTAGTGTCCGCGGCTCAAAAATTTGTTTTCATCATTCCCGAGTATAATGGTAGTTTCCCGGGGATACTAAAGGTTTTTATAGATGCCTGTTCCTTTCCTGCTTCGTTTTTCCATAAAAAAGCGGCACTTGTTGGGGTGTCAACAGGGAAATATGGTAACATACGCGGGGTGGATCATTTCACAGGCGTATGTAACTATATGCGTATGCACGTATTGCCTTTGAAAATCCATTTATCAAAAGTGCACGACGAGTTAGATAGTGATGATCAACTTATCGACGAGTTGACAACCAAGTTTGTACAGGAGCAGATTAACGAAATTGCGCGTTTCTAAATCGGGCCGTTAACGATGCTTTTCAATAACTCTTCTACATTTCGTTGTAAATCTGTGTCCTCTGAAGGTCGCTGTTCCAATTGAATTTTGTGGTTTTCATAGTTAAATAAGTTCCATCTGCCCTGATGGTACTCCAAGGCGGTTAGATTTTCAATCCAATCGCCCGAATTCATGTAGGTGCACACGCCTTTTTTTGTTTCTACCTGCCGAATTTGTGGTTGGTGTATATGGCCGCAGACGACGTAATCATAACCGTTTTCGATCGCAAGGTGTGATGCGGTTTCTTCAAAATCCGAAATGAATCTTATCGCTTTTTTTACCGAGTTTTTGATTCGTTTTGATAAAGAATACTTTTCATAACCCAATTTTACCAATCCCCAATTGATAATGTTGTTCAGTTGAATCAATCGGTCGTATCCCCACCCACCAAGCTTCGCAAGCCATTTTGTATGTTGTATGGATGCGTCGAAAACGTCTCCATGGAAAAACCAAACCTTCTTGTTGTCAATGTTCAAGAGTTTTCGGTTGGTGAGTTCGATCCTTCCGAACTGCATCTTTCCAAATTTTCGGAGCATTTCGTCATGATTACCCGTGATATATACGACGTCACAGCCCTTGTAGGCCAGATCGAGAATATGTTTTAGCACACGCAGATGCGATTCGGGGAAATAGCTTTTCCGAAATTGCCATATGTCAATAATGTCACCATTGAGAATGAGCTTTTGAGGATTAATAGAGTTGAGATATCTAAGTAGCTCTTTCGAGCGACAACCATACGTTCCGAGGTGAACGTCGGAGATAACGACCAATTCAACGTTTCGTTTCATCTGTTTTATCTTCGTTTTTTAAAGTAAGCTAACTTTTGTTAATCTATGATGTGGTATAAATTAACAAATTGTCAAGTTTACTCCGAAACAAGGGGTCGTTTGTTAAGGCTCGTCCACTACGTAACCAAGCATGTAATCTTGAAAATTTTCATAGTATACTTGGAAGGATTTAATTAATCCTCCTTTACGGAGCATAAGGGTCATAACGCCTTGTGGTTTATACTGAAAAGGCAGGATAGTCATATTTTCCAGAAAAGAAATGCCTTTGTTGCCTTGTAGTTTATAAACAGCTTCTTTGGCGCACCAACAAGCATACAATTGTTCTATGTTGTCGTTGAGAATGAAAGCCAGTTCATCAGGCTTGAGGAATTTTTCTTTGATGCGTACCACTTTATCTTTGATAATTTCAAGATCGATACCACACGGTCCTTTTTGACTCATAATAAGTCCGGCATAGTCGTAGGAGTGCGTAAATGATATTTCATACGGGTAATTTGGTAAATAAGGCTTCCCGTTTTCATCGGACGGACAGGAGATAAATTCATTTGTTTTGAGAAGATAGCGGAGGAGGACGCGTGACGCCAACCAGTGAAGGGTACGTTTCCCCTTGCTGAAGCGGTCCAATATAGCTTTCTCTCGCTCATCGAGTTGTAGGCGGTCTAACAGTTCTTCCGCTGTTTCCTCAATTTTCCATATCGCGAGTTTCGTTTCTGTATCCAGTTCTTTAAGGTATACCAATGCCATAACCAAACCTACATAAAATGCATTGCATTCACGAACTCTTAAAATATAAAAATACCATGTGTAATTTTAAGATGAATTTTACTTTATAAAGGGGGCTGTCTTGATGATTATCTTAGGGGAATATACGGAGTCAAAAGCATTTTTTTGACCATCTAAGCTGTCTGTGCCAGGCATTGGAGATAACCCTTTCCCCGATAATTTCTTTATCGGTGTTGCATAGGCGATCTGCGAGTCGGGTTTTACCGTAGGGATATCGATCGAACTATCCTTTTTATTTTTTAAAAATATACTGTCTTGATTCCGTATTAGACGAATCTTTACAGTATCCACCTGTGATATGGATTTCTGTTTCACCGCGTTGGTGTCTTTGCGTTGCCCAAAAGATGAGGCGCATAATAAACAACAATATATAGTTAGCAACAATTTCATATGATAATGCTAATTTACACTAGTTAAAGTTACATAAAAAAGTTGATTTATAGGTTGTTCGCTGTTAAATAGTGTTAAAGGCTAGCCTTTAACGACCAGCCATGCCTATTTTTGTGGTTTGAAATGAAGAAGCGTAGTATCACATTGATTATATGGTTAATGTCTGTTGCTTTAATAGGCGTGATGGCTATGCAGTACTATTTTGTAAGAGAATCCTTTAAACAAAAATCCCAGCTTTTTGATGAAGGTGTTACCGCAGCACTTGCTTCGGTTGCCAGTAAAATTGAAAAGCAGGAAATTTTTGAATTTGCTCGGGAACAGGATCGGATTAACCAGGAAAAGTTTAAAGCTGACCAAGCGATGCGGGAACGCAATGAGCAGCTTTTGGCCAGTCAATTACAAATTCAAGAGAAAATAAAAAAGCTACAAAGGCAACAGTTTGATTATCAGCAGCGTTATCGAGGGGAGGAAGAGAACTTGAAAGCTGTTTTTCCAAATGCTATTCATGTTGATAATGCTTTTTATGAAACCTATATCAGAAGGAAGCGTTACCAAAGTTTTATAAACTTTAATGTAGACAATAAATATTTGGGCGAAGGCTATTTTGATACCGATATCCGATTAACTGCAACACGAGAAGTACCTTTGGTTCCGGCGAAAGATGACAGTACTCGATTTATCATCCCATACTTTAGAAACAATCAAGTGGAGGCCATGCAGACAGCGACCTTGATTCCACGTGTAAACAGCGAAATATCGGATCAGTTGCAGGAGTTGGAAAGGCAATTGGTTATGCTAAATGCTAAGAAATTGCAGCAGGCGACTACACTTTTTGATACGTTAGCTATTATTGGTGGAAAAAGTGAGCATATCTTGAAAGATGTACAATCAAGCATGTTACTGGCCAAAAAACCGTTCCGGGAAAGATTGAACATTAAATTTTTAAAAAAGGAATTAGACAGGGAACTTAATAAACGGGATATTTATGTACCCTTTAATATCGAGGTGAGGGACGATCAGAGTTATATTATCTACGAGACACTACAAAGCAATAGTCCGAAATCGAGGAAACAACTTGCGAAATATAGTACCAAACTATTTGAGAACGACCTAAATAGTTCCCCGGGGCTGTTGTCTGTTTACTTTCCCAACAAGTCATCTGTAATCCGAGATACCATGGGCTATATGATGTTGCCGATGATAGCACTTCTGGCTTTACTTATCGGAGCCTTTGCTTACACCCTCAGTATTATTTTCAGACAGAAGAAAATTTCGGAGATGAAAACCGACTTCATGAATAACATGACGCATGAATTTAAAACCCCCGTTGCGACTATTATGATTGCGAGTGAATCGCTCCGTGACCCAGAGATTGCTGCCGATGGCAAGCGTGTAAACCGCTTGGCTAATATTATTTATGACGAAAATGTTCGTTTGGGGAATCACATTGAACGAGTTTTGAATATCGCTCGTTTAGAAAAGGAAAATCTAAAAATAGAAAAGGTCGATGTACATATCAACTCGGTTGTTGCCCATGTTTTAGATAGTATGAACCTACAGCTCCACCGTGCAAATGGGGTACTCCATACAGATATATCAGCTCCAAAGGATTTAGTGATTGGTGATGAGCTCCATTTGTCGAATGTATTTTTTAACTTAGTGGACAATGCTATTAAATATAGTAAGGCCGCTCCCGAGATTACCGTAAAAACGTATAACGCGAAAGATCATATTTTAGTGACTATCGCTGATAAGGGCATGGGAATGACAAAAGACCAAAAGGAGAAAATCTTTGACCAGTTTTACCGGATTCCAACCGGCAATGTGCATAATGTCAAAGGATTTGGGCTAGGACTTAGTTATGTTAACGATATTATAAAAAGACTTAACGGTAAAATTCAAGTAAAAAGTGAAAAAGACAAAGGCACAGTCTTTGAGTTAACTTTTCCATTAAAAGGTGCTTCACTTGATCGTGAAGTGTAAAAACGGACACGCGTATGCAAAAAATATTACTAGCTGAAGACGACCCTAATTTAGGCGAACTTCTAAAAGACTACTTAGAGTTAAAAGGAAAATTTGATGTCACACTAACGCAAGATGGTGATGAAGCGCTGACCGCTTTTCGCAAAGACAAATATGACCTATGCATTTTTGATGTGATGATGCCAAAAAAAGACGGATTTTCGTTGGGTAAGGACATCCGAAAAATGGACAAAACTGTGCCTATTATCTATGCCACGGCAAAAGGTATGATGGAAGACAAAACGCAAGCATTCGAATTGGGTGGCGATGATTATATTACAAAGCCATTCCGCGTGGAAGAATTATTGCTTCGCATCCATGCGTTGCTAAAACGCGTGTCCAATGAGAAAGACGAAGAGTTAGCAGATAAGTTTGAAATCGGGGATTATTTCTTCGATTATACTAGTCAAGTTATTTCTTTTAAAGGGCAGCAGCAAAAACTGTCTACCAAAGAAGCAGAGTTGCTTCGACTACTATGTTTGAATAAAAATGATGTGCTTACGCGAGAAGAAGCATTGGTGAAAATATGGCACGATGATAATTATTTTACGGGCCGTAGTATGGATGTGTTTTTGAGTAAATTGCGTAAATATCTAAAGGAAGACCCGAATGTAGAAATTGTGAATGTACACGGAAAAGGCTACAAGTTATTGGTGAGTTAGTGAGGGGCGTACAGCACGCGCCCCTCTTACTTTTATAGCGACAGAATTTCTACGATTCTTGTCAAATTCTCGTTTATTTTGTCAATATGTTTAATCGCTTTGTTGAATGGTGTGAACTGCACTTGCCCGCAGATAAGTCCTGCCATTTCTCCTCGTCTACCTTGTAGAAGTCCTTCTACAGAAGCGACCCCCAGTCTACTCGCCAGCACGCGATCCATACAGCTTGGTCTGCCACCCCGTTGGATGTGGCCTAAGATGGAAAGACGTACATCGTAATGAGGGAAGTTCTCCTTGATTTTATCCGCCACGACTTCGCCTCCCTCTTTATCCCCTTCTGCTACAATGATAATGCGAGAAGACTTGTTTTTACGAGATTTATCTAAACGTTTCATAATGGCATCGTAATCTACGTTTAACTCCGGGATTAAGACAGCCTCTGCTCCTGTGCTGATCCCAGACCGTAAGGCAATCAAGCCAGAGTCGCGTCCCATAACCTCAATAACGAATACGCGATCATGAGATTCCGCTGTATCCCTTATCTTGTCAACCGCATCAACTACGGTATTAATAGCCGTGTCGTATCCGATAGTAAAATCCGTTCCTGCTAAGTCATTGTCGATTGTGCCTGGCATCCCTATAATAGGAATGTCAAACTCTTCGATGAACTTGGAGGCACCTGTAAATGTCCCGTCTCCACCGATGACGATTAAGGCGTCAATTCCTAACTTTTGGATGTTTTCGTATGCCTGTTTACGCCCCTCATAAGTTTTAAATTCCTCACTTCTAGCTGTTTTGAGCATTGTTCCGCCGCGTTGGATGATGTTCGCAACCGATTTAGCGTCCATCGGTACAATCTCTCCTTTTACCAAACCATCATAACCCCGACGTATACCAAATACATTTAAGTCGTTATATATTCCCGTACGCACGACGGCGCGTATACCCGCATTCATACCCGGGGCATCACCTCCAGATGTTAAAACGGCAATGTTTTTTATAGCTTTCATTTAGTATATTTTTTTAATTTTTATGGCTACTCGTTATTATTAAATGCATCAATTCCCTGCTGTAGGTACGTCGCATAACTACTCACATTGTAGTCTGCACCGGTGGGTGGTATCAGTACATTGCCGTCCGTATCTACGATGACGTATAATGGCTGTGAATTACTATTAAATGTAGACGCTTGGAAGTCACTGTTTTTTGCTCCAATAGTCCGGATGCGTTTGCCCGAGTATGCTGAAACATATTGCTCCTCAGGCGATAACTCCGTTCTATCGTCTACAAACAATTCTACCATGACGAATTTCTCCCTCAGGAGCGTTGCTACTTTGGGATCGGTCCATACGTTGGCCTCCATCTTGCGGCAATTTACGCAATTCCAGCCGGTGAAGTCGATGAGCACCGGTTTATTTAACGCTTTCGCCGCAGCAAGCCCTTCTTCGTAATCATAGTAGGGATCAAATCCTTTCGGTGTACCACGCTCATGAAAAATCTCGTAATATTTCTTCTGCTTGCCTGTGTTGGTTGTCCCGGTAGGTGCGGTACCAAAATTTATGGTGGAAAGATCGAAATCTTGCGTCGCTGAGGGGGGTAAAAATGCCGATATAGACTTTAACGGTGCTCCCCACATACCCGGTACCATATATACCACAAAGGCGAACACGGTTATAGCCAATAGGGTTCGGGGTACGGATAAATGTTGTAAAGGACTGTCGTGTACAAAACGTAGCTTGCCGATCAAATACAGCCCCAACAGTCCGAATATGGCTATCCAAAGTGCCAAAAACACCTCTCTATCTAACCAGTTCCAGTGATAGGCAAGGTCCACGTTAGACAAAAATTTCAGTGCCAATGCCAACTCAAGGAAACCTAATACGACCTTAACGCTGTTAAGCCAACCACCTGACTTCGGTAGAGATTTCAGCATCGAGGGGAAGAAGGCAAATAATACAAAAGGTATGGCCAGCGCAATTGAAAAGCCGAGCATGCCGATTGCGGGCCCAAGACGCTCGCCCTTTGCCGCTGCTTCTACCAACAATGTGCCGATAATCGGCCCAGTACAGGAAAAGGATACCAACGCCAGACTGAACGCCATAAAAAACAAACCCAACAATCCGCCTCTATCTGACTGTGCATCTATTTTGTTTACAAAAGAACTAGGGAGGGTAAGTTCGAATGCCCCAAAAAAAGAAGCGGCGAAGACCACTAGAATCAAGAAGAATAGAAAATTAAAAACACCGTTGGTAGACAGGGCATTGAGTGCATCGGAACCAAAAGCTATAGTAATGAGCATGCCCAGCGCCACGTAGATAACGATGATGAACAGACCGTATAGAAGGGCCTGCGATACACCTTTGGCGCGGGATCCTCCCTTCTTAGTGAAAAAGCTGACGGTTAATGGAACCATGGGGAATATACAAGGCATAATGAAGGCGGCAAAACCTCCCAATAGCCCCGCAATAAAGATGCCCCAGAGAGATTGCTGTTCGGTTCCGCTGGCGTCTACCTCTTGCACCGGGGAATCTGTTGCCTGCCCCTTCTCCATTTCATTCGTCGTCCCGTCCTCGAAAATGAGATCTTCAGGTATCTCTACAAGTGTGTCGTCCGCTGTGTCGATAGCGCCATCTGTAAATTCAACATCGTCGAACGAGACTAGGCTATCCTGCTGTGCAAAAGACGAATTATATAAGGTAAATATGAAAATTTGTAGGATTACAAAGTATTTAAATAATGAACGCATAACTTATTTTGATAATTCGCTAAAATAAAAAAAAGCGGTAAACTTACCGCCTTATCGTTTTCTATTTATGATAAATACTACTTAATTGTGACGTTGAAAGCATATTCCTCTGGAGGTAAACACCTTTCAGCATCGCAAGCCATGAATTCAACTATTCCTTTTACAGTCGTTTGGCCTTTGTTTAATTTTACTTTTTGTTGAAAAGTAACTTCTTTCGCGTAGTAAGTAACATTCATGTCAAAAGCCTTTTCAAACTTTGTCTGCGGAGCAGGAGCGGCAACCTTACCGTTTAAGCTGTAATCTTTAGTCGGTGTGAATGCAAACGATGTCGCGATTGGTCCACCGTCTGGAACATTTAAGCCATATATGTGCCACCCTTTATCAATAGTGGCTCTGATAAACACAACAGCTTCTTTATCATTTAACTTTTTAGACGCAACGCTCCATTTTACGGGATTGTATATCTGGGCCACTGCACCCGCCATAGTGAATAACACGATGGCAATTAAGAGAGTTAATTTTTTCATTCTAACTAAAATTACTTTATTGCGTGATTCTTTAGCATGTTGGACTAATCCGGTTTGATAAGGTTTAATCCAATCGAAGCTTAAAATTATTTTCAAACCTACATAAAATGTCCAGCATTCTTGAGTCGAAAATTGGCGGGTTCATGTGCTGCTTATACCTTAAAACGAATTTCCTTGAGGTCAAATATGCGTTCTTCGTCATGGATCATCATATTCAATTTACCGTTGCTTTCCACGCCTTGGATAATTCCCATAACCGTTTCTCCTTCTATTTCATAGAATGCGGGAATCCCCTTCCTGAACAGTAGATTATTGTAGATGTCCAGTAGTTTTCCCGTATCTTGTAGATCTGTATGTTCGTATTGTGCTATTATCGTGGAAAGGAGAGATAGGCCATAGTGTTCAAGAGAATGTTTTGACGCTTCGGGGTTTTCGATATGAAGAGAAGTTGCTTTGCCATGTATCGTTATGGGGAAGGTTTCTTGCTTTATATTGATACCGATGCCAATTACGCTAGAGCGAATATATTGACCAGACAATTGATTTTCAATTAAGACTCCGCCCAATTTCTTGCCACGGATATAAATATCATTGGGCCATTTGACTTGGACATCAGGAAGTAATGTAGAAGCCCATCGTTGGATGGCTACACAAATTAACATGTTTAAATTAAACGATTGGTGTATGGAAATGTCTTTGGGATATAAGACGAAACTTATCGCTAATGTTTCAGAAGGCTCATCAAGCCAAGAATTCCCCCGTTGCCCTTTTCCTCTTACTTGGTGGGTTGCCATAATGGCAGTTGCTTCGGGAAGTGGCTTAATATTTGACAAAAGTTGTTTTAAATAATCGTTTGTAGACGTTACTTCTTCCAGTACAATTAAATTTTGTCTAAGGTAAAGTCGGGAAAATGTGTTATTTTGCAAAGGAAAAATATTTAAAGACATAAATAGCGTTCAAAACTAATGTTTTTTAATGAATAAAGATACAAAAAAGGAACTATCAGGTAGACTTGCAGAAGTTGTCGTACAGGGTATGCAAGAGAAAAAAGGCAACGATATTGTGCGGATGGATATGCGGAACGTTAATGCCACCTTATCTGATTATTTCGTGATCTGTCATGCGGACTCTGCAGCACAAATCAATGCCATAGCGAGTAGTGTAGAAGAGGAGGTTTATAAAGCCTTCGGGCAAGAACCATGGCGCAAAGAAGGTCAACATAACGCAGAATGGATCTTGTTAGATTTTGTAGATGTTGTTGTTCACATCTTTAAAACGGAAAAAAGAAGCCATTATGGCATAGAAGATTTATGGGGTGACGCTCAGGTAGAAACATATCGAAGTGCGTAAATTTAACAAGTAAGAGTAGAAGAAATAGATATAATAGATTGTAATGAAGAAAATTCCAAGTAAAAAAGTAACTCCTGTTCCACCCAAATTTAATATGATGTGGTTATGGATATTAATTATCCTCGGGTTCTTTGGACTGCAGTACTTTTTTAGTAGCGATAATACTGAAGAGATTACTTATTCAAAATTTGAAAAGGAGATATTACTACCTGGCGATGTAGAAAAGCTTGTTGCCTTTAAGAGTAATGATTTAGTCGAGGTGGAAGTATACATAAAAAAAGATAAACTTAAAGAAGATCGGTATAAGGATGTGGCACCTAGCCCCAATTCGCTATTGTTGTCTCCAGAGGTGGGGCCGCAATATACATTTACGGAGCCTTCTGATGTGATTTTAAATGAGAAGCTGAAAAACTCACAAGCGAACTTGCCAGAAGATCAACCACGCATTGAGCCACATTACGAAAATAGATCTAATCCCTGGGCGGGTTGGTTCATTTCGTTTATGCTTCCGTTATTAATCATTGTGGCTATATGGATGTTATTGATGCGTCGTATGGGCGGAGGCGCGGGTACTGGTGGTGGCGCAATTTTCAATATCGGGAAATCTAAAGCGCAGCTTTTTGACAAGGAGTCTCAGATAAACATCACCTTCAATGATGTTGCCGGACTGGAAGAAGCAAAAACAGAAGTGATGGAGATCGTTGATTTTCTGAAAAATCCAAAGAAATATACAGATCTAGGGGGTAAAATTCCAAAAGGAGCTTTACTGGTGGGGCCTCCAGGGACAGGTAAAACATTATTAGCAAAAGCTGTAGCTGGAGAAGCGCAGGTGCCGTTCTTCTCTTTATCAGGATCGGATTTCGTAGAAATGTTTGTAGGTGTTGGCGCATCTCGTGTACGAGATTTATTCAAACAAGCGAAAGAAAAAGCACCTTGTATTATATTTATCGACGAAATTGATGCGATTGGACGCGCCCGTGGTAAAAACTCGGTTATGGGCGGGAATGACGAGCGCGAAAACACGTTAAACCAGTTGTTAGTGGAAATGGATGGTTTCGGTACGAACTTAGGCGTCATCCTTTTAGCAGCGACCAACCGTTTAGATGTATTGGATCAAGCGTTGTTGCGTCCGGGACGATTTGATAGACAGATTTCTATCGATAAGCCCGATTTGATCGGACGTGAGCATATATTTAACGTCCATTTAAAACCGTTGAAATTAGCAGAAGAAGTGGACGCGAAGAAGCTGTCGGCACAAACACCGGGTTTTGCGGGGGCAGAGATCGCTAACGTATGTAACGAAGCGGCATTAATCGCAGCTCGAAAAAATAAAGCGTCTATTAATATGCAAGATTTCCAGGACGCCATTGACAGGGTTATTGGAGGGCTTGAAAAGAAAAATAAAATTATCTCTCCAGAAGAGAAGAAAATAGTGGCTTATCACGAAGCGGGCCATGCTATCGCTGGTTGGTTCTTGGAGTTTGCGGATCCCTTGGTTAAGGTTTCTATAGTTCCGCGTGGTGTTGCCGCACTCGGATATGCTCAATATTTGCCGAAAGAGCAGTTCTTATATACGACGGAGCAATTGCTAGATAGTATGTGTATGACCATGGGGGGGCGCGTAGCAGAAGATATTACGTTTAGCCGCATCAGTACAGGCGCACAAAATGATTTGGAAAGAATCACTAAACTAGCTTATGCAATGACCGCCGTGTATGGTATGAATGATAAGGTAGGAAATGTTTCTTTCCGTGATAGTGCTGGAGAAACGCAGTTCCAAAAACCCTATTCTGATCAAACTGCAGAGTTAATCGACCAAGAGGTACGAAACTTAATCGCAGCGGTGTATGATAGAACGAAACAGCTTCTGTTGGATAAGCAAGACGGCCTTATCAAAATCGCAGAGAAGCTGTTGGAGAAAGAAATCCTGTTCCAGAGTGATCTGGAAGAAATTTTAGGTAAACGTCCGTTCGAAAACCGTACGGCGTATGACGAATTTGTAAATGGTGGTGCTGACGGAGGGGGTGTTCCGCAAACGGATTTGCCGTTGGATCTCCCTCAAGATAGTAATAACAACGATACAAAATCAGAAGAATAAGGACGCATCGCATGCGCCCAATAATGATTGAAGCGGACAACACGACGCTTCTTCATAAGGGTTACATACATGAATATTCGAAACACCACCGCTAAGGAGCGGATGCTGAAAAAGATTCGTCAAGCTTTGTTGCAAAAGCGAGAGAATCCGCATAATGACTTTGAAGATTCTCCGCTCTACAAAGATGAGGAAGAACCGTTAGATGTCACCTTCGCGCGGGAGTTCACACAGGTAGCAGGTAATTTTGTGTATTGTGACGGGGAGATTTCGCTTATTGAGAATTTAATACTTTTAGCAGAAAAGCTAGAAATAAAAAAGATTTTAGCCTGGGAGCTTGAAATACAAAAGTTGTTAGGACAATATGGTTTTCCGATTTATACAACCGATCAACAGCTGGATGGGGCAGATGCAGGGATTACAACGTGCGAGGCCCTTATCGCCCGCAATGGAAGCATCATGCTGACCAATGGAAATGGAGCAGGCCGTCGACTAAGTATTTATCCACCTATTCATATTGTGGTAGCCAAAGCCTCCCAACTCGTTATGGATATTAGACATGGACTGCAGCGTGTGAAAGAGAAATATGGTGATCATCTTCCCTCTATGATTTCAACGATTACTGGGCCCAGCCGAACAGCAGACATTGAGAAGAAGTTGGTGCTAGGTGCACATGGACCCAAAGAACTATATGTCTTTTTGATCGAAGACAGATTTTAATCTACAGAATTTTATGTTATACTACCTTTACGCTACCCCTGTTGCCTCTGTAATTTTCGCCTTGACAATAGGGGTGAGCTTGTATGTTTTTTCCAATCCGCAGTGGTATACAAAATTAATGCTCCATCCATATGCGCTTCATAGGGATAAGTCAAAATGGTATATGGTTTTTACGAGTGGCTTGATCCATAAAGATTGGATGCATCTCATTTTTAATATGATGACTTTCTACTATTTTGGGTTTGGTCTAGAGAATATGTTTGTTCAGTTTAGTGGTGTCTGGGGACATGTACTTTTTGCCGGACTTTACCTTGTTAGTTTAATCCTGAGCGATATCCCCACGTTGATCCGGCAGAAAAATAACCCCGGCTATTATAGTTTAGGGGCATCCGGTGCTATTTGTGCCGTTCTGTTTAGCTTTATCATGTTTCAACCAAAAGCGATGCTCGGGCTCTTTATGGTTATTCCAATACCCGCTTATTTGTTTGCATTCCTCTTTTTAGGATATTGTATTTGGGCATCTAAAAAAGCATACGATAATATCAATCATGACGCTCATTTATTTGGTGCACTTGCAGGTATAGGATTGACGGTACTGCTTTATCCGTGGTCTATTAGCCATATTATTCGTCAATTTTTTTAAACCACACTACCCAGCCCAGTTCTCCCGATCTAAACTTCTAAAGTGGATGGCTTCTGCTAGATGGTGGCTTTCAATTTTTTCTGAGCCGTCCATATCGGCTATGGTACGTGATACTTTTAATATACGATCATAGGCTCGTGCAGAAAGTCCAAGACGTTCTACGGCGGCTTGTAGAAGCTGCTTGCCGGAGTTGCTCACTTGACATACCTGGCGGACGGTTGGTGTATTCATTTGTGCATTGATATGAATATCATCAAAATTTGCGAAGCGTAGTGCTTGAATTTTTCGGGACTGTACAACTCGCTTTCGGATAATTTCGCTGGTTTCGGTATTCCTGGTGGTAGCGAGTTCGCTAAATGTGACAGGTGTCACTTCAACGTGTAGATCTATACGGTCCAATAGAGGTCCGGAAATTTTACGCAGATAGCGGTGTACCGTAGCGCTCCCACAGATACATTCCTTTTCCGGATGGTTATAATATCCACACGGACAAGGGTTCATCGCCGTAATTAGCATGAAACTCGCCGGGTAATTAACCGAGAACTTTGCACGTGAAATGGTGATATTACGAGACTCTAACGGTTGTCGCATAACCTCCAAGACAGACCTTTTAAACTCTGGGAGTTCATCCAGAAACAGTACACCGTGATGGGCCAGTGAGATTTCTCCGGGTTGCGGTGAGGCACCGCCACCAACGAGCGCAACGTCGGAGATGGTATGGTGCGGAGCCCGGAAGGGCCGAGCTGTCAGGAGGGAGGAACGCGCATGAAGTTGACCGGAAACAGAATGGATTTTGGTTGTCTCCAGAGATTCATCTAAAAGAAGTGGAGGAAGAATAGTTGGCAAACATTTGGCAAGCATCGTTTTGCCTGAGCCGGGAGGGCCGATTAAAATGACATTATGCCCGCCGGAAGCGGCTATTTCTAATGCTCTTTTGATATTTTCTTGTCCTTTTACATCGGAAAAATCAACGGTATAGCTGTTTGTATAATGACGGAATTCGTCTTCGATATCAATATGTACGCTCGGTAGCTTCTGTTGGCCATTAAGGAACAGAATGACCTCCTGGAGGTTATTTGCCGTCAGTACCTCCATATCTTGAACGACTGCAGCTTCTCGACCATTGGAAACGGGCAAAATAACACCCTTAAACCCATCCTGTTTGGCCTGTAAGGCTATTGGTAAAACACCTTTGATGGGTTGAATATCGCCGTCCAAGGATAATTCGCCTAACATGACATAATTCACTAACAGGTTCTCTTCTATCTGGCCGGATGCTGCGAGAATACCGATAGCCATAGACAAATCGTAGACAGAGCCTTCTTTGCGAATGTCTGCGGGAGCTAAATTGATGACGATTTTCTGACGTGGCATACGATGTCCGGCACTCGTAATAGCACTTTCAATACGGTGCAGACTTTCCTTGATAGCACTGTCTGGCAACCCGACTATATAATAGTGTATTCCAGGGCAAACAAGGGTTTCTACTGTAATAGTTGTCGCATTTATACCATATAAGGCACTACTAAAGGTTTTGACGAGCATAGCTAAAAATGTTAAAATGGTTGCCTAAAATTAGACAAAAAAAGGAAGAAAGCAAAAAAGAGGTAATGAAGCCCAAAATACTTTTGTAATTTTAAAACGTTTACAAGGATTATTTGTTACTTGTATAACTTATTTAGTCTTCAATTAGGTGAAATCGAGAATTAATTAAACAACAAAAAACAAACAAACCGAGCTTGCGAGCTCACGAAATAATTATATACATATGAATGATAACAGTAAAATAGTAACGGCATTATTAGCAGGGTTTGCAGCAGGAGCGATTGTAGGGTTATTGTTTGCTCCCGATAAAGGGTCCGAGACGAGAGATAAGATAAATGAATCCTTGTCTGATTTGGGAGACGCCATTAAGGAACGTGCCGAAGAACAGTTTGGACAACTTAGTGAACTTAAAGATAAGCTAATAGGTTTAGTAACATCGAAGGTGTCAGAAATGGAATCTATTGTAGATGACGAAATAGAAGAACACGCCTAGCATTTGGACTAATAGCATAAAAAAACATTTGATGGAAGAGGAAAAATTTTCGCTTAGTGGCACCTTTCAAAAGGGGAAAGAATATGTGGACACACAGCTAAAACTATTACAATTGAAAGGTCTAGCTAAAGGATCTCGTATAATGGGGTCTTTGGTGTTGGATGTAGTCAGGATAGTATTTACTTTATTCATTGTTTTTTTCTGTTCATTGGCTCTAGGCTTTTATCTTGGAGAAGTGTTGGAAAGTAATGCGCTTGGTTTTTTATTAACGGGTGTTATCTTTTTTGTACTCGTGTTACTTATCCGCGTATTTGAGCCGAGTCTGGAAAGAATCTTTATGAATTTTACTATCCGTAAGGTGACAAGCAAATGGCAGGGGGAGGAGGATGATGATATCGATGAGGATGTCATGGATGAGAAAATCAAATCAAGCATAAATGAAGAGTTCACAGAAAATAAATAATTTACATGATTTAAAAGCGGAGATTGCTCGACTCAATTTGAGACGGAGAGAGCAGGAAGCTTATTTGACGGATCAATATGAGCTGTTAAAAGTAAAGGTAGATACACCTTTTCGGTTTTTTCGACGATTGTCTTCGCACGTACCTGGTGTAGGTATGTTAAAGGGTTTTTCATCAGGTGTTGCTAAAGCTGTACAAAGTAAAGATGCCGATTGGTTAACGAGGATCTTGCAAGTGGGGGCGCCTATTGTGTTAAATTCAACAGTGCTTCGAAAGGCTGGCTGGTTAAAAAAGGCAATATTTTTGTTGGTTTCGGAAACGGCTATAGGGCAAGTTAATCAAGATAAAATAAGTGGGTTGGTTAATAAAGTTACATCTTTTATAAAACCAAAAAAGAAAAAAAGGAAGAGAAATATTGACGAAGATGTTGTAGAGAAAGAGGTGCTTATCGAGCGACAGTCTGCGATTCCGGAAGACGAACGATTAACTGGCGATGCTTATTAATCTTCAATAGGTTTGCTTAGAAAATCTGTATAGGCTAGCGTGATCCCTTCTTTTAAAGAGGTTGTATGTTTCCAACCCAATGCGTGCAGCTTATCAATGTTCATAAGTTTGCGAGGGGTGCCGTCAGGCTTACTTCTGTCGAAGCTAAGTTCGCCGGTGTACCCCACAACTTCGCGCACGAGAAAAGCAAGATCGCGAATACTGATATCTTCACCAACACCTACGTTAATAAATTGCGCCTCATTATAGTTTTGCATTAAAAAAACACAGGCCTCGCCCAAATCATCCGCATATAGAAATTCCCGAAGTGGTGAGCCGGTTCCCCAGATACTCACTTCATTTACTCCAGCTATTTTCGCCTCGTGGAAACGACGTATTAGCGCGGGCAATACATGGGAGTTTTGTGGGTGATAATTGTCATTGATACCATACAGATTGGTAGGCATTGCCGAGATGAAATTGCACCCGTATTGCGAACGGTAGGCTTCACACATTTTAATTCCAGCAATCTTTGCAATGGCATAAGGCTCATTGGTAGGTTCCAATGTGCCCGTCAATAAATAATCCTCTTGGAGAGGTTGTGGGGCAAGTTTTGGATAGATACAGCTAGAGCCTAAGAATAATAGTTTTTTGATATTTTGAACATACGCCTGATGGATCACGTTGGTTTGGATCATGACGTTCTCGTAGAGAAAATCGGCGCGATAGGTGTTGTTTGCGACAATACCCCCGACTTTTGCAGCCGCTAGGAATACATATTCTGGTTGTTCTTCAGCGAAAAAGTCTGCCACAGCAGATTGGTTTCGCAAATCGAGCTCTTTTGAGCTGCGTTTGATAAGGCGATGATATCCTTCTTTTTCTAATGCTCTGACAATCGCTGAACCCACCATCCCACGATGACCCGCAACATATATTTTAGCTTCTTTTTCCATTGATTCCTACAAATATAAGGTTATTTTTGCGGACAAATTGCTAAAAATGGGTAAGGATAAGTTACGGAAATTTGCCGAAGTGGCTACATTTAAGAATGTTGTTCAGTTGGATGCTGGAAAAGACTATAAAGGAAAATGGGCAAAGAAGTTCTTTGGAAATAATAACCCGGTTGTATTGGAACTAGCCTGTGGCAAGGGAGAATATACCGTTAACTTAGCGAAAATGTTTCCCCACATCAATTTTATCGGTATTGACTATAAGGGAAACCGGATATGGAGAGGGGCGAAAACAGCGTTGGAAGAAGAGGTCTCCAATGTAGGGTTCCTCCGGATTCAGATTGAAACCATATTGGAATATTTTGCAGAAAACGAAATAGATGAAATTTGGATTACCTTTCCTGACCCTCAACCCCAAGATAGCCGAGAGAAGAAGCGTTTGACTAATCCTAAGTTTTTGGAAAAGTATAAAGCAATTTTGAACGATGATGGCATTCTGCATTTGAAAACGGACAACGACGGCTTCTATGCCTATACTCTGGAACAGATTGCATTGTTGAATCTCCCTAAAATAAAAGAAACCACCAACTTGTATCACTCGGACTTCGTGGATGAGGTTCTATCGATCAAAACGTATTACGAGAGAAAGTATCTTGCCGATAATAAAAACATCAATTATGTGCAATGGCGGTTTTAAGTGTTATCGATCCCTAAACGTGTAATAATAATCCTTAATTACTACGTCAATAAATTCTTCGGGACGCATCTGCGGTTTGACATCCAGCAGTTCGACGAGCTTATTACTTAATGCCAAAATGATGTTGTAATCTTTGCGTTCGTAACCCATTTTATATACATCTTTAATGGTATTGGCATCTTTATCCGACAATTGCATCACTTGCGGAAAGGTTACCGTATATTCTTGTGTAATTTCTGCAAATAGTGTTTGTTGGAGGGCCATGTTTTGTTTCATACTGATGACGGTTGTGTCAGCAGCAATATCACCAATCCGTTGCGCATGTTTTGTCGCGATGATACTGCTAATTCCTAAGGCACCTGCACATAAAAAAATATCCACAATAGAACATATCCAGCGAATAAAATATTGATACATCGACGCACGCGTGCCGTCAATTTTTACGACTTTAGTGCGCATGATCATTTTTCCGATGGTTTGTCCGTTAAAGAAGGTCTCCATAAGGAAAGGATAAAAAAATGCAGGAAGCAAAATAAGCATATAAACACCCCCTGTCAACCAGGGGTCGCCTGTATTAAACAGGCCGATCCGTGAGACCAAGTAATACACCATAATAGCGTAACACGTGATAATGAAATAGTCGATTGCAAAGGCGATGATCCGCGACCCAAGTGAAGCCAAATTGTATTCAAATTTTACATTTTGCGGCGTATTAATGGCTAATTTATGCATATTTACAGTCCTTGTCTTTTTTATCGATCGAAATTTATATTGTCTGAATGAAATATAAAATCCCTATATATCGCTATTTTTTGAAACGTTAATATTTCCTATATTAGCTTCGAGTAGGCGCTACTTTTCTAGTTTCTTCTCCTTAATTTGTTAAAAATAGAAAATTAGAAAGAAATAATGAGAGAAGCATCCTTTATTGAACGAAATAAAGAAAAATGGATCTTAATTGAAAATAATTTGAGAAATAAGATCAATGTAGATCCCGATGTTCTAGCTTCCGATTATATCGAATTAACGAATGATCTAGCGTATGCACAAACCTTTTATCCCCGATCAAAGACGAAAGATTATCTGAATGAGCTGGCGATATTGGCCCATCAACAATTGTATCGCGATCAAAAATCATCGGAGAACCAGTTCAAGCGTTTTGTAAAACAGGAGATTCCAGAAGCAATATGGCAGTTGCGCCGTCCGCTGCTCTATTCTTTACTGATTTTCTGCCTAGCTATTGCTATCGGATTTATTTCAGCTCAATACGACTTGGATTTTGTACGGTTAATCTTAGGCGATTATTACGTAGACATGAGCATAGCCAACATTGAGGACGGAAACCCTGCCGGCGTTTATCAAGGAGGGAGTGAGGTAGGCTCCGCTTTGGCGATTACGATTAATAATGTTCGAGTCGCTTTCTTGGCTTTTGTACTAGGAGTATTTTACAGTATAGGTACAGGTTATATCTTATTCAGTAACGGCATCATGGTCGGCGCTTTTCATCATTTATTTTTTCAATATGGCGTCATGCAGGAAGCCATGTCGGCTATTTGGATTCACGGGGCTATTGAACTGTCGGTCATTGTCATTGCTGGGGGCTGCGGTCTTGCCATCGGAAACAGTATATTGTTTCCGAAATCCTATACAAGGCTTGAATCGTTCAAAAGAGCGATGAAAACCGCTTCCAAGGTCTTAATAAGCACTGTTCCGTTCTTTATCGTAGCGGGCTTTTTAGAGGGCTTTGTAACAAGACATTATCAGATCTCCATTTGGCTGTGTATCAGTGTTATTGTAGCCTCGTTTATGGCTATTATCTATTTCTATATCATCAGACCTTATCAACTGGCAAGAATTAACGGATGGAAATAGACTTCGAATTTCGGAAAGAACGGAAACTAAGTGAAATTGTTCAAGATTTCATCAACCTCTTGCGGCTGGTGTTACGACATTTCTTTCAAACTATCTTGAAACTTGCTGTTGTTCCATTATGTCTCATGGTGATTCTTATCTATTATGGAACGACCAAGATTAATTTAACAACAACGCAAAGCTGGACAGAATCATTGGATCTCGTATTTATTGCGATTGCTGCGCTATTTGCTCTGCTGGTGGTGAGTATGGTATTCTTTGGGTTGGCCATTGAATATTTTCTTTTGCTAAAGAATAAGCGGGGAACTGACTTTGATTCTAATGATGTGTGGCAGGCATTTGTCGCGAACCTAAGTAAATATTTTAAATTTTTGCTTGTTGGTATTCTAGCCTCTCTTATTCTGTTTATTCCCATGATGTTCGCCATGATTATCCTGATGTTTATTCCACTTGTAGGAAGTTTTGCGGCCGGAATTTTAGCATCTTTCTTAGGCGTTTGGTTTTTCTGCGCATTCCTGTTCTATCGGGAGGGATATATGCCCGCCAGCAATGCCATACAACAAAGCTTTTTCGTCTTAAAGAAGAAAATAATCGATTATAGCGTGTCGTCTTATGTGGTCAGTTTGGTTTTCCAGACACTTCTAGTGATGCTTACCCTAATACCTTCTCTTATTATTGGGATTATCGCTTACAACACGATTGGGTTTGAAACGACATTTTTCGATAGCCTAGTTGGACGCATGTTTACTTCTATTGGTGCTACGGTGTTGGTTTTACTTTATATCGTATATTATATGTTTACGGTTTTGGTGTCGGGAATTATTTATGAGACAGCGAAAGAAGTGACATACGGCGAAGACGTCTATGAAAAGATACAAAATCTTGGAAAGGAGGAAGATGGGCAGTAGACTATTTTTTGTCATGTTTGTCATGAGCTTTATATCTATTTCCCACGGACAGGAAACGGATACGATGGAGACCCTATCCCCTCCTTTACCAGAAGATAGTATCTCCATGAAAGCTCCGGAATATGCGCCGCCGGATTGGATAGATTATATGCAAGATGGCTATTACGACACCATCCCCCGTATGAGCCAGATTCCGCAGGTAGATACAGCAACGTATACCAAATTAATTGGACGCTATCAAGGCGAGGAGTTTGACTACGACAAAAATAGTCCCAATCGTATTGGTTTATTCAAAAAAATATTGAACAGGCTAGGGCGAATGTTGGACAATCTATTTCCTGCGAGCGAGTATTTTCAATTTGCCGATCTGGTGTATAAAGTGCTGGCCGTGGTGGCATTGGTTATTTTTCTCTGGATTATTTATCGTGTGTTATTTTCAGGTAAACGGTTGTTGACTAAAGATAAAGACGATGAAGATGTTTCCGCCGAAATAAAGTTTGTCGAGAAAAACCTGTTGGATATTGATCTAGCTAGTTTTATTGATAAAGCGCAAAAAGAAGGTGATTTTGCGTTAGCCATACGCTATCTCAATCTGATGAATATACAACTATTAGCAAAGCGCGAGTTAATTCATTGGAAACACACGAAAACCCATGTGGAGCTTATTGAAGAAATAGAAAGCGAGGAGTTGAAGAAAGATTTTGGTCGAAATGTAAATATATATAACCGGGTGTGGTACGGGAACTTGCCTGTAGATAAAGCTAAATATGAGGAATATGCCTCTTATTTCTTAACCTTTCAATCCAAATGGCGATGAGAAATTCTGCGAGATTTGGCCTCATACTGCTCGGTATCACCGTCCTGATCATTGCTTTTATTGACCTAGCAAGCGATAAGCAGATCGATTGGTCAAAAACGTATGATCAGCGGGATAAAATTCCTTATGGTTTGTATGTAACTCGCGAAGAGCTGCCTGAGATCATGGAGAGACCGATACAGCTCGAAGACTTCACCTCCACCAATTATGATTTTCTAAAAACATTTTTAACTGGGAAAGAGCACAGTAGTTTGATTTACATCGTCAATGGATTTTATGAAGGTAAAGAGGTTACGAGGGAATTAATGAATTTTGTTGAAAGGGGAGGAGAAGTATTTATTTCTACCAATAACTTTCCCACTTACCTCATGGACACCTTGGGAATAAGGCAACAATTTCACTATCCCAATAACTTTAATGAGGTCATCCATGTGGAAGATCGCCCGTTTTCCTTGGAGGATGGTAAAACCGCTTATTATAAGGATTTGGACTATCCGGGCCTGTTCTGTAATTTGGATACGACTAACACACGTATAATTGGCTACTATGACGTGGAAGATAAGGAAATACCCAATTTCATTGAGGTGAAAAGGGGGCAAGGCCGTTTTCTTTTGCATTTGGAGCCGCTGATGTTTACCAATTACTACATGTTAAAAGAGGAGAATTTTATATACGGAGCAGCTGCGTTGAAATTGCTTTCCAACAAGGAGATCTATTGGTTTGATAGTACCTTTAAGGAAACGGCGGAAGCAAAGACGCCCCTACGGGTTCTCCTTCAAAATGATGGTCTGCGTCAGGCTTGGTATATTCTACTTTTTTGTCTTATCCTGTTTTTATTGTTTAAAAGTAAGCGAGAACAGCGGGCAATCTCGGTAATAGAACCGGAACCAAATTTATCCAAGGAGTTTGCACGTACGATCGCTAGTTTATATTATGAAAGTGGAAACTCCGGTAATCTCATTCAAAAGAAAATAGAATATTTTCTGTATGATATAAGAACGCATTTCCAACTCGATATTTTGCAACTGGAAGACGACGTTTTCGCCAAGCAATTATCGCAAAAAACGGGAGTTTCGCTAGAAGAATGCGAAGACTTGATAAGGGTACTTCTTAGCTATAGAAAAGTGCGCACGTCTACAGATGCCGAATTGATCGCGCTCAATAAAAGAATAGAGGATTTTAAACATAAAGCGAACATGCTATGAGTGAATTAGAAAATAAATACGAACCTAGTTTTGAAAATAGGATAGATCTGACCGAGCTAAAAGAGAAGATGGGAGCGGTAAAGCGAGAAGTTAAAAAGGTCATTATTGGTCAAGATGAAGTTGTTCATAAGCTGTTGATAGCTATTCTGGCAACAGGTCATTCACTGATAGAGGGTATGCCGGGTGTTGCAAAAACACTAACGGCAAAACTGATTGCAAAGGCGGTTAAGGGCGAGTTTAAACGCATACAGTTTACGCCCGACTTGATGCCTTCAGATGTAACAGGATCTTCTGTGTTTGACTTAAAGACCAACGAATTTGAATTTAAGAAAGGCCCTATTTTCGGTCATATCGTCTTAATTGACGAAATAAATCGTGCGCCAGCAAAAACACAATCATCTTTGTTCGAGTGTATGTCCGAAAGACAAGTTACGGTAGATGGTATTACGTACCCTGTGCCAACACCGTTTGTGGTATTTGCTACACAGAACCCTATTGAGCATGAAGGAACCTATCGTTTGCCTGAAGCGCAGTTAGACCGCTTCCTGTTCAAAATTAACATTGACTATCCGGCGATAGAGCAGGAATTGGATATATTGCGCGAGCATCATGCCCAAAAAGCAAACAATAAAGAAGACCTGGTGCAGCCTGTATTGCATATCGATGAATTAATCCGCTTTCAGCAGTTGATCAAGTCGATTTATGTACACGAGGATGTGTTGACCTATATTGCACAAGTGGTTTATCACACCCGTTCCAATCCAAATTTGACGTTGGGCGCTTCGCCCCGTGCTTCGATTGCCCTGCTGGAAGCTTCAAAAGCAAGTGCAGCACTTCAAGGAAGGGACTTTATTACACCGGATGATGTGAAGTATGTCGCTCCGGCTATATTGGGTCACCGCGTGCTATTGACTCCAGAAAAGGAGATGGAAGGATTTACGAGTGATTATATCATCAAACAGATTGTAGACAGTATCGAAATTCCGAGATAATGCGTTTTATCCGTAGTCTGTATGTAACCAATAGATTCTTTTACGCGCTACTCCTATTAGCGATATGTTTTGTACTGTCCTTTTTTATCAAAGCGTTATTCTCCTTTGTGATCGTTCTTCTTTGGTTGTTTGTGGCAGCATCAGTATGGGATATACTGTTTCTATACTACCGGAAAAGTAAAATAATTGTACAGCGAAACTACCCGGAAAAGCTATCTAATGGCGATGAGAATGACATGGAGATTCAATTGACCAGTAGTTATCCTGCGAAAGTGTATATCCGTTTGTTGGAAGAGTTCCCTGAACAGCTGCAGCTTCGGAACGTAGAGTTGGAATCCACGATATCCTCAAGACAAACCAAAGCGATCGGCTACCAGATCCGTCCAACCTCTCGAGGAGTGTATGCTTTTGGCAGATGCCATGCGTTAGTACAACGACTTGGTTTATTTGCAAGAAAGTTTACATTGAATGAATCCCTTGAACTAGCTTGTTATGCTTCTTTTGTTCAGATGCGTAAATATCAGCTGTTGGCGACTACAGATAGACTGGTGGAATTGGGGATTAAACGTATTCGAAAAATTGGTGCAACGCTAGAGTTCGATCATATTCGGGAATATGTACGAGGAGATGAATATCGCAATCTTAACTGGAAAGCAACAGCTAAACATAAGAAACTGTTGGTTAATCAATACCAAGAAGAAAAATCACAACCTATCTATGCGCTTATCGATGCAGGTCGGGCGATGCGCATGCCTTTCAACGGTTTGACATTACTAGATTACGCGATTAATTCAACGTTGGTTTTGGCAAACGCCGCTATCCTGAAGCAAGACCGAGCAGGTATGCTGACGTTCTCCAAAACGGTTTCCAACCATATAATGGCGGAGAAGCGTAATAACCAAATGCAACTCATTTCCGAAAAACTTTACAGTATAACAACTGCTTTCGAAGAGTCGGAGTTTGGAAATCTGTACGCTTTCTGTAATAAACATATCAACAAGCGTTCCTTATTGATGTTGTATACGAATTTCGAAACGATAGATGCTTTGTCACGGCAAATGGCTTATTTGCGTATGCTCGCCAAGACGCACATTGTAGTCGTGGTTGTATTCAAGAATACGGAGTTGATCGATATGGCGAAAGAAGAAGGTAAGAAAACCATTGACGTGTATAACCAAATCATTGCGCAGAAATTTGTATACGAAAAGCATCTGGTTATCCAAGAATTACATAGACAGGGAATCCAGACCATTTACACGTCGCCGGAAAACCTGACCATTAACGCCATTAACAAATATTTAGAAATTAAAGCGAGAGGGCTATTGTAAGTCATAGGCTATACGTAGCAGAACACTTCGCTGTTTCTTCCACCTTACAGGCCACCAGTCGAACGGGGTAACCACTTAACTGTTGTGGCCCGATATGTTCTACCAAATACTGCGCGATGTTTTCCGCCGTCGGGTTAAAAGGTACAATGACGAGGCTGTCGCCAGCTATTTCTTGCAAAGGGAGTAGCAACTCATCATCCGCCCAGATTAAGAACTTGTGATCAAAGTGTTCTTCTAGCCATTGGCAAAGCGTAATTTTAATAACAGAGAAATCAACCACCCGACCTATTTCGTCCAGTTGATCAGCTGCTACCGTAAAGTGTATACGGTAATTGTGTCCGTGTAAAAACCGACATTTACCCTCATGTCCCACCACGCGGTGTCCACAGGATATATCATGGTATCTTTCTGCAAGAATCATATGTTTTTTAATTAACTTCGTTGAACTCGCTTCGCTCGGTTTTCAATTCATCTAATCAGTGATCAGTAACTATATAGTTATCTAACCTTCACGCATCACTATACCAACTCCATTTGAAATAATGCTGCAATATGACCTTTGAGTTTACTTTTTACCTCCTCCATATCCAGTTTGCGTCCCAGTTCGCGCTCCAACGAAGTCACATCTTTGTCTTCTATGCCACAGGGAACGATATTTCCGAAATAACTAAGATCTGCATTGACATTGAAAGCAAACCCGTGCATGGTCACCCATCGCGAGGCTCTTACACCCAAAGCGCATATTTTGCGTGCTTTGTCATTATCCGCGTCCAGCCAGACACCTGTATACCCGTCGTATCGTCCTGTGGGTATCCCGTAGTCGCTACAGGTTCGGATAATGGCTTCTTCTAGTGTGCGTAAATACAAATGTATGTCGGTGAAGAAATTATCCAAATCCAAGATGGGGTAACCCACAAGTTGTCCGGGACCGTGGTAGGTGATATCCCCACCGCGGTTAATTTTATAAAAAGTGGCATTTTTTTCCTTCAATCCTGCTTCATCTAATAACAAATATTCTTCATGCCCGCTTTTTCCCAGTGTGTATACATGGGGATGCTCCGTGAAGATAAGATGATTGGGGGTCGGATGAGCTGTGCCATTTGTCCGGTTATCGTTCTTAGCGGCCACTGTTTTCGTAAATATCTCTTCTTGGCGATCCCAAGCATCCTGATAATCGACCAATCCCCAGTCTACAAATTGTACCTGTTTGTTCATGGTTAATACAATAAATTATTATAAGGATATCGGACAATATGCATTTGAGAGATAATCTCATATAATTTCTGCTTGAATTCCTCGACATTGGTTTTCTCCGTGGCAGATAGGAAAATTGCCGGATCAGCATTTTTTGCCATCCAAGAGTTTTTGAAATCTTCAAGCGTAACTTTAATTTCTTCACCATCCTCATCGACCTCCACGGGAGCTTTATACGCATCTATTTTGTTAAATACCGTGATAACAGGTTTGTCCAGGGCATCAATATCTTTCAGCGTTTCATTTACTGCAGCAATATGGTCTTCAAAATTAGGATGAGATATATCGACGACGTGTATAAGTACATCTGCTTCGCGCACCTCGTCCAACGTGGATTTAAAGGATTCCACCAGATGGTGAGGCAGCTTGCGAATAAAACCAACCGTATCCGAAAGCAGAAAAGGTAGATTGTCAATGACTACCTTCCGTACGGTTGTATCGAGCGTGGCAAACAGTTTGTTCTCCATGAGCACATCCGACTTCGAGATCATGTTCAATATGGTAGACTTTCCCACGTTGGTATAGCCCACAAGCGCTACACGTATGAGTTCACCTCGGTTTTTACGCTGGGTTTCATTCTGCTTATCGATGATCCTTAAGCGTTCTTTCAACAGTGATATCTTGTTGAGTATAATCCGTCTATCCGTTTCAATCTGGGACTCTCCCGGACCGCGCATACCGATACCCCCACGCTGGCGCTCCAAGTGCGTCCACATGCGGGTTAGCCGCGGTAACAGGTATTGCAGCTGTGCCAATTCTACTTGTGTCTTGGCCTGTGCGGTTTGCGCATGCTTGGCGAAAATATCCAGAATGAGGTTAGAGCGATCCAAAATCTTACGTTTGAGTTCGCGCTCTACGTTGCGGAGCTGTGAAGGCGATAGTTCATCGTCAAACACAATCATGTCAATCTCCTCGGCATCCGCATACTGCCGGATTTCTTCCAGCTTACCCGATCCGACAAAGGTGGCATGTTCCGGTTTGGCCAATTTCTGTGTGAAAACACCTTTGACCTCACCCCCGGCTGTCTGCACGAGGAACTCCAGCTCCTGTAGGTAATCTTTTGCCGTTTGTTCTGAAATATCAGGAGTGATTACGGAAACAAGTAAGGCTGTTTCGGATTTATGCGCTGTATCGTATATTTTTGTTTTTCCCATGTATTATTACGTATTCAATAGCTTGTTGTAAATAGAACAAGCCTACAAAGATAATGGTTTTTGTCCTAACGTAACGGTGATGCTCGGCAAGATAGCAGTATGGTTCACCTCTATTGAAAAAACATTTCTTGATAGGTTGGTTGACGATTACTTTTTCTTAAGATGCTGTACTTCCTGCTCCAAGATAATAACTTGTTTTTCCAACGAAAATATAGTTTTTTCCTGTGATGATATAACCAACTTAAGGGCATCGATTAATGTATGTTCGATTTCATTTACGACTATCGGCTCATTGTAGAATTCCCCATCATCGCGAGCGATCGTCTCATCATGACGATACATTCTACCCTCTCCGATAATTAGCCACGTCGGATTGATATCTGTATGTTTAGATAAAATAGTAACCACGGCATCGGAGTTTAGCCCCGTATTCTTTTGCATACCCTTGAAATTGGCATAGGATAACCCTAACTCCTTGAAAAAATCTGTCTTGCGGATCTTTTTACTTTCCGCTATTTGCAATACTCTCCCCTTAATGTTAGACATTTTTTTATCTAAAAATTTTAAAAAGATATTTTATTGCCTTATATTTGACTTGTTAAGTATATAAAAATATCTAAAACACCTTTTGTAAACTGATTTATGATGAAAAATACACAAAAGAAGTTAAAAGCAAAACATTTTCGCTACTTAAGCAGGGAATATGTTAAAGACCCCGATCGCTTTCTCAAAGAGGTCGTACATCAATGGGGACTAGATTGGTCGAACAATTTCAACTACCTTATTAATAGTTCTATTTATCCGCCTATGCGTACGGATTTAGCTTTTGAATATGGATTTGTATATAATCATCTCGCACAGATGCTTGAAGTGGCGTATGTGATTTTTAAAAAATGCGAGCTAAGACCTATCCAAAGTGATCGTCTATTCCATTACAGTTGTCAAGAGATGTTCGATGCCGAAATTGAAGGCGGTAGAATTTTTCCGGAGAAAGCGCTGCGGACATTCTTTGGATTTAAGAATCTCAAACAATGGTGGATGGTTTTGGATGATCTTTTGCAGTATCGGGTCTGTGGGGCGTCTGATATGGACGGCATTCAACTCGATTCCGAATATATCGCCGTCCGCGAATTCCTGGTCAAACTCCCAAAGGTTTTAAGGGAAATATACGATAGGGGAGGTTTACAATTTTGTTTGGAAACTTATGCAGGGGGGATAGATGAGATAAGGGGTGGAGAGCGGATTCAAAGGAAGATAGCCGATTAGATCATGGAAAAGTTAGACCAGCCCCAACTGAAAGGTATCCTTTCTACGCTTACGGAGATCTTTATTATTGACGAAGTTTTCCTCTGGACATTTTATTGGGAAAATGAATCCCGACATATGTTGCAGATATTGATCCGCAAAGGGAGCGGACAAACGTTTACGGATGCTCATATTTATATGCGTACTGTCATTAAGCGAGAGCATAAACTTGATTATGTAGTGTGCTACCCTCATGAGATGCAGAAGAAGGTTAAGCAAGGTTTAGGAAGAGCAGTGTTGGTTTGCCAACCTGACAATCTCATCTATCAGCATCCTAAAGCAAAGGAAAAGGTAAAAGTTCCCATTTTAGATGTTAATAAAATTGCTAACAAAACAGAAAATTATTTGCAGAAAGAGATTCGAAAGGTAGAGGCATTTTTAGATGGTTATCGATTTTACCTTGATAAAAATGATTTTTCTCATGCGGCGTTTATGCTTCATCAAGTCATCGAATTATCCTGTCGAACTGCTGAGCATCTGTTAGTGGGCGATGAGAGAAGGACACACTGTCTCAAAACTCATCAGAACTATTTGGGAGCCTATGCTCCCGATCTAGACGACTTGTTTCGTAGAAACGAAAGGGAGATTATTGTAGATAAGTTGGATGAAGCCTATTCATCGATTCGTTATGATCAAGATTACGAGATCGAAAAAGAACAACTTCATGAAGCTGCAAAGCTTGCGGATGATATCTCGAAATGGCTGGCTCGCTACGGTCTTTTTCTCCTTCAGGAAATCCAAGAAAAGCTTGGCCCCAAATACAAAATAGTGATTAACCCTTTAAACCCTACAACAATGAATACACCAATCAACACCAACCATCGGGATTTAATTTTGAACGCGTTAGAATTATATTGTGTGCCAGCAAATGTCCGCTGTTTTGCCTATCGCTATACTTCATCAAGTGTCGTTAATCTTCTTG
This sequence comes from Sphingobacterium arenae, assembly GCF_014692505.1. GTDB lineage: Bacteria > Bacteroidota > Bacteroidia > Sphingobacteriales > Sphingobacteriaceae > Sphingobacterium > Sphingobacterium arenae. The sequence continues at coordinate 191,215 of NZ_JACNYK010000006.1, forward strand.
ATGAAACTCGGTTACATCAAGAAAAACATCATTATTACCTGATGTTAGTCGTCTCGGAAGCAAAAATATCAATCCAGCATCTACAGAGTGCCATAAAAAATACGTTGCCCGATTTTGTCGATATTACCCTTCTGCCATTCGAGCAAGATTACTTCCAGAAGAGATGCGAAAAGCAAGACGGGTTTTATCTGGCATTGATGCAACAAAGTGAAGTCTGGTATGAGAATAAAGAAAAGCTTATAAAGACAGTTAAGGATGAGACAGAGCCGGAGATCACGCTAGTCGATCAGAAAGTTCAGTGGTTGAAAGGGCAACAAAGAGCAGAGCATCTCTATGATGTCCATACTGATAACATGTATTTAGGCTCGGAAGAGGTTGTTTGCCACGGTTTGGCGTTATCGCTCGAGCAGAGTTGTTTAGGGTTGCTGCGCGTTTTCTGGCAGTTTCAGCCGCAGTCTACTGGGCTAAATCACCTTATGCAACTCTGTGAATTGATTTGTCCCGAAGCAACTTCGGTGTTTCTACTGGACAGTCCAATAGAAAGCCCAATTTTCAAACTATTAGTGGAAGCACAACATCAATTTCGACATAATGTAAACTATCGTACAGAAGGACAACATCTGCAAACGTTATCCGACAGGGTTGGTGCTTTTAATGCAGTAATCAAAAAGCATGTGGACGTGTATTTCGAAAAGGAAGGGGACAGGCCGGCTGATGCGACATCAAAAAATGGAAGTGAAGAGGTTCTAGAAGAAGTGGAGAAATGATGAGAAACGGTTTTAACTACGTACAAAATCAGCCATAAAAATAAATAAATGAAAACAATTACTAAAACCCTTTCTAAAAAGAATTTTCGCTATCTCGATAAAAAGGAGATAAAAGATCCGCTATCTTATCTAAAGAATTATTTTGGTGATGTAACGAATATCAAGTATTGGTCAGGAGATGTGAAGGCGTTCCTGCAGAGTAGTCTAGATAAAAGGTTAACGATGACAGGGTACCCATACGTTTCTATTGGACAAGAACTGATTAAGCATATCGAAATTGCCTATGTCATTTATCGACAGGCTAGAATAAAGGAGGTACTTCATGATTTTACGGCTCTTAGAAGCAATCAAGATAGGGGAAAACATCATCAGAAAGAACGAATGTACACGCCAGAGGAGATACTTTACCTATTTTTTAAATTCCAGTCGCTCAAACAATGGCAAAATGAAATTGATTGGATGACACATAAGGCTTTCGCTTGTTGGACGGGATACGAATACGAACCCGGAGAGAATGCTGTCGTGTACTACGTGTATATTGTTGAATTGATTTATGCATTATACAACATTCAGAAAGAAGGGAAACTTGTTTTAGATGTGCCGTTTTATGTAGAATTACACAGCCAGAACGACGTCCTATAGACTGCTACATCAAGAAATCTTATCCCACGAAATACCGGGCGACCGCTGATTAAGATAATGTGCCAACAGTATGTTTTTCTCTGAGGAAAGTGAAGGGTCTTCCTTGAATATTTCTATAACACGATGACGCGCTTCCATAAGAATAGCTTGATCGGATGCCAGATTTGCAATTTTCATTTCAAGCACGCCGGACTGCTGAGTGCCGGAAATATCGCCCGGACCGCGAAGCTGCAAATCGACTTCCGCAATCTCGAAGCCATCAGACGTGCGCACCATGGTCTCCAATCGCGTACTGCCTTCTTTGCTTAGCTTGTGTGTTGTCAGTAAAATGCAGAAAGATTGCTCCGCCCCCCGGCCTACGCGCCCGCGGAGCTGATGAAGTTGCGACAACCCAAAACGCTCTGCATTTTCGATGATCATTACGGAGGCGTTTGGCACATTGACCCCTACTTCAATAACAGTCGTAGCGACCATGATTTGTGTTTCACCTTTTACGAAGCGTTGCATCTCAAAATCCTTATCCTTAACAGGCATCTTGCCGTGCACAATGCTGATTTTGTACTGCGGTAGTGGAAATTCCCGTTGCAGGTTTTCCAAACCAGCCTCGAGATATAGTAAATCCATCTTTTCGCTTTCCTTAATTAGCGGGTATACGACATAAATCTGTCTCCCTTTTGCAATTTCGTCTCGCATAAAGCCAAATACTCGCAGGCGTTGGTTCTCGTAAAAATGTACGGTTTTTATGGGCTTACGTCCAGCGGGAAGTTCGTCGATGACCGAAATGTCAAGATCGCCATACATGGTCATGGCCAACGTTCGGGGGATAGGTGTTGCGGTCATCACGAGCATGTGCGGCGGGACAACGTTCTTACGCCATAGTTTTGCCCGTTGCTCTACGCCAAAGCGGTGTTGTTCATCAATGACTACAAAACCGATATTTTTAAACTTTACTTTGTCCTCAATGAGCGCATGTGTCCCAATGAGGATGTCCAACGAGCCATCTTCCAATTGTTGATGTATCAGTCGCCTTTCTCTAAGGGGGGTTGACCCCGTTAACAACTTAACCGTACAGAGTTCATCGCCAAGTAGCGCGCCGATTCCAGCAAAATGCTGTTGTGCCAGTATTTCCGTAGGTGCCATCATACAAGCCTGGTAACCGTTATCGATGGCTATGAGCATAGACATCAATGCCACAACCGTTTTGCCGGATCCCACGTCGCCCTGTACGAGCCGGTTCATTTGCGCTCCCGTATTCGTATCTAGTCGAATTTCCTTAATGACGCGCTTTTGGGCATTAGTTAACGGAAAAGGAAGCCGCTCATTAAAAAAAATGTTGAATTTATCACCTACTTTGTCAAACCGATGTCCCTTATATTTTTGTGTATTGAGTTGTTTGTTACGTAATAACCGAAGCTGAATAAAAAACAATTCTTCGAATTTCAACCGCCGAACGGCGGCATTTAAATCTTGGGTATTTTGGGGGAAATGGATAGCAAGCATCGCCCGGGCATAATCCATCAATTGATGCTTTTCCAATAAATAAGGAGGAAGCGGTTCTTGCAAAGTACCGAAAACCGTTTCTAAAGCTACCTGTTGCAATCGCTGTATGCCACGGGTATCGAGATTAAATTTTTTGAGTTTTTCGGTAGACGAATATACCGGCTGCATAGTGAGGTTGCCGACTTTCTTTTCTTGCGCATTGAATAATTCCATCTCGGGGTGCGTGATGGAAATCTGACCGTTAAATTCGGAGGGTTTGCCATAAATGATGTAGGCAGATCCCACTTTCAGGCTTTTTTTAAGCCAAGTGATGCTTTGAAACCACACGAGTTCGATGCTTCCGGTATCGTCTCTGAACTGTGCAACCAGCCGTCGTGCTCTTTTTTCTCCAATTTCCTGCATAGAAATAAGACGTCCCAAAACCTGTGCACCAATCATGTCGGGGTGCAATTGACTGATTTTGTAAAACTGCGTGCGGTCTATGTATCGGAAAGGATAATAGGATAGTAAATTGCCAATAGTAAAAATCTGTAGCTCTTTTTTGAGCACATCCGCCTTCTGCGGACCAACACCTTTTAGGTATTCTATCGGAGTTATTACAGATAAATTAGCCATTCCTAAGAACGGCTAATTTACGAAATATATTATTAATGAGGCCCCATCTCATCATTGTAAAGGACAGGTTTGCCGTCCTCGCAACGTACTCCTTTCGGAGACGTGATAGCTCGACAGTCGGAAATAATATTGTATTTTTTATTATATTCTTCCTCCCGTCGGGTATATTTTTCAATCAAATCAAGTAATTCACCCGATTCATCAACTGTTTCCGGGTAGGGGATATATTCTTGGGGGCCACCGCACGCCTTGCTTCCTAACGCCTGTGGACGCCAATCTTTCTCATTTTCACAAGGTATGGCATTTATCTGATCTAATATTTCTTGCCGCATCTCGATTAATCTTTCGCGATCGGATTCTTGGCCATTGCTAGTTTCCGACTTTTCACAAGCTAATACAATTCCGAGTGTCATCAATAACATTAAAAATCTTTTCATGGCATATACATATTTAGTTTATCATATAAAAAAGAACGTACCTATGATATGAAATGCTACTTTTCGTTCGGCTACTTGATAATTATTTTTTTGTGCTATCATAAGATTGCGGATGTAAACCTAATATCCTTTCGTTTTCACTACAGGCTTACCGTCTTCACAAACAATACTATCAAAAGCTTCGTTTTTATGATTATTACAATCTGGTTTTTCCTTATTAATTATATTGGCGCGATGGGTATTGTATAAGGCAATATCAGCTTGTATTGCCGTATCGTTGTTTGCGTATTTGTAGGGTATATAAGAATAACCACAGTCTGTATCGAGCAGCATAGCATAAGTCCAGCCTTCATTGCTTTCACAAGTTAATTCGGATAAGTATTTTTCAATACGCGGATAGATTATGGCTATTTCAGCTTCGCTGTCCTCCACATCCAGTTCGCTGATATAAACTAACGAAGCTTTATTGTCTCGGCACTCCAATCGGATAGGTGCATGATGAAACCATTCCCCTCCCCAGCATGGATCGATGATTACTCCCTCCGCTATCATTGCCTTGGTGTGTGCTTGATCGAAATAGAGATAGTCCGCCCATAGCTTGTCAAATTTATCTTTTATCGAAGGATGCGTTGGAAAATATGTAGGTGCACAGCTATATGGTTCCCCGTAAGTAAAGACAGACCATTCACTAATGTCATTACAGGGGGTACTGGCAATAAGATGATCAATTTCCAGTCGTTTTTCAATTGCTAACTTAGACCATTCGTCTGCAGTCTTCTCTTCCTTTTTGCAGCCGAATAATAGGATAGATAGTGTTATAAAAATGGTGATTCCCTTCATCGTTTACATTGCTTTAGTTAATTGTTAACTCCATAAACGTAGAGAAAATATATATTGCTACACGGCGATGAATTAATTTTGCTGGATTATAGACAGCTTCCGCGTTTACTTTTGATATTATTTTTTAGTGTTTCCCAATTAAAAATAACAATAGCGATTACGATAAAACCATACGCTATAAATTTATGGGAATCAACGGTCTCTCCAAAATATGTGACTGCCAAAGAAAAACCTATTAATGGATTTACATACAGCAGAACGCCTGTAGTAGAAGACGATATGCGCGTCAACGCATACATGCTGAAAAATAAGGGAATGATCGTGAAAACAACGGCTATTGTCAGGATGCTAAACCAAAAAAACGCTTCTTTAGGGAAAGGATGTTGATTAATAAAAAGCTTCGGGATAACAAATAAAGAACAGCACATCAATTGAACTGCCAGCATATTCAGTTTGTCAAACCCTTGTGACGCACGTTGAACGATTAAATACAGGGCGTATAAAGAGGCGATACTCATCGACCAGAGTATATCAATAAGCGAGCCGGTTGCCATTGTAACCGCGCTGATCAAAGCGATGCCAAGAGCAATCCTTTTAAGTGTGCTTAGTTGTTCTTTGAGGATAAAGAAGGCTGCAATAGCCGTAATAAGCGGGCAAGTAAGATAGGCAAATGCGGCTGACTGCACACTGATGTGGTTGACGGCATATATATAGGCGAACCAATTTCCAAAAATCAGTGCAGATGCCAATAAAGTTAACTTAATGGTATGATTTCGATTCCGATCGGCTAGCTGTTTAAAAATGGCTATATCTCGCTTTAAAAATTGGAATCGGAACAGAAATATAAAGAGCCATATGACAACTAGGGCAACGAGGATACGATAATATAAAATATCTTCTGCGGGGTAGGCTTTCACCCACCGGACGGGGATGGCCATAAATCCCCATATTAGCGGGGCTAAAAAAGCCGCAAGAAAATGATTTCTGCGACTTTCTGTTTTTTCTGGCTGCTGTTCCACGTATTACGCTTTCCAGGCAATAACAGAGATCTCTACGTTCACATTTTTAGGAAGTGTCTTGACGGCTACGGTCTCACGTGCCGGTTGATTTTCTGTGAAATACTGTGCATATACTTCGTTGATCGTAGCGAAATCGTCCATGTTCGAAATAAAAATGCTCGCCTTTACAACATCGTTAAGCGTATACCCAGCATGCGTTAAAATCGCTTGTACGTTTTTCAATACCTGATGCGTTTCATCTGCTACGCCACTGTTAATTAATTCCATCGTTTCGGGCATCAAAGGAATTTGTCCAGAAACATATAATGTATTTCCTGCTTGGATTGCTTGGTTATAAGGGCCGATTGCTGCCGGAGCCTTCTCGGTGTTCAGTATTTGTTTGTTTGACATGATGATAAGTTATTTAGAAAAGAATATTTTATAGATAATGGCCAAAATAAAAACCGTAATGGCAATGATATTCATAACCCGCATAGCTCTCCGGTTAAATCGGGAAGATTTAGAAAGTTTCGGTTTCGTATTGTTTCGTTCCATGGTACGAATTTACGATGGAAAATTTAGAAAACAAAAGTACACATATGAATCCTTTTTAAACTTTGCGTATGTTTATGCCGGTAAAATTTTGCACAAAAATATACGCAAGATGGAAAAAAAGAAAGTGGCTTTGGTGAATGGTCATATTTTTAATACGGACAATAGCTTCTCGAATCATGCTTTGGTTATGGAGGGTGAAAAGATTAGCGGAATATGTCCTGTCTCTGCTGTCCCTGCAGAAGCCGAGCGAATCGATGTTGCTGGAGCCAATATCTGCCCGGGGCTGGTCGATCTACAGGTATACGGTTCCGGTGACGATTTGTTCTCTGCCGAATTAACAACCGAAAGTATTGCTCGGATTGAGCGTCGTCTGTTGTTGCAAGGATGTACTTCTTTTGTGTTGACACTGGCAACGAATACTATACCGGTATTTAAGGAGGCGATACGTGTGTTTAACAATTACCTGTCGCAATCCGTCCTCGGGTTGCATTTGGAAGGCCCCTTTCTCCATCCCCAAAAAAGAGGCGCACATCCCTCCGAGCTCATTGTGCAGTCGTCGGTGGAGCTCATTTCGAATTTGCTGGAGGAGGATCACGGTGCTGTGAAAATGATGACGATTGCTCCGGAACAAGTCGATGAGGATAGCCTGACGGTGCTTTTAGAAAGATCGATACTGCTTAGTGCAGGACATAGTGCGGCTACCTTTGAACAGGGTATTCAAGGGTTTAATCGAGGAATAAAAGCCGCTACTCATCTTTGGAACGCAATGTCTGCGTTTCATCATCGTGATACGGGACTTCCTGGAGCTGTGTTTCGCCATCCCGAAGTTGCGGCATCTATCATTGTAGATGGTATACATGTCGATTTTCAAGCGGTAAAAATTGCGAAGGAATTGATGGGCAGACGTTTGTTTTTGATCACCGATGCGGTAGCAACATGTACCAAGGGAATTTATCAGCATGTACTTCATGCAGATCATTATGTGTTGCCCAACGGAACACTGAGCGGTTCTGCACTTTCCTTACTTCATGCTATCCGAAACTGCGTACAACATGTAGATATACCATTAGACGAAGCTATTCGTATGGCAACCTGCTATCCAGCAACTTTAATAGGACGGTCCGATATAGGTAATCTCGAAGCAGGAACATTAGCAAATGTTTTAGTTTTCGATGCTGATTTTAATGTTCATTCGGTGTATTTCAAGGGAGCGAAGGTGACGGCCTAATGGATAGCAAGCAATCAATTTAACATTTTCTTCTGACTTAAAAGCATTAGTTTTGTATCCTATGAAATATCCAGTAATAGTTGCAGTCATATTGTCGACGGTGTTGTTCTCTTGTGCTTCCCGCAAGAATAAACGATCAGCAAAGGAATTGAAATCGCCGAATGTAGAAGTCGTGGTCGCGGAAAGCGATGAGGCGAAGGCGGCACAAAAAGCGGAAAAAGAATCGGTTCCAATAGACCAACAGACTATTGCGGCTGAAAAGCCTATTGTACAGGAAAAGAAACCAGTTGTGGAAATTCCTTTACGCGTAGAATTGCCGACGGTTGATCGAGAATTTAGAGGTGCGTGGGTAGCAACTGTTGCCAACATCAATTGGCCAACAAAAGGAAATTACTCGACCGAGGCGCAAAAACGGGAGGCCATACAATTGTTGGACTTGTTAAAAGAAAACAATTTTAATGCCGTGATATTTCAGGTCAGGCCCTCTGCAGATGCATTGTACGATAGTCCACACGAGCCCTGGTCCTATTTTTTGACAGGGGAAATTGGTAAACGTCCGAACCCGTATTATGATCCTTTAACCTTCTGGGTGGAAGAAGCGCACAAACGCGGACTGGAGCTTCATGTATGGTTGAATCCCTACCGTGCACACCATTCCACGGGAGGAGCAGTCACCAGTGAATCTATGGTGCGTAAAGCATCCGATATGATGGTCCGGCTTAAAAATGGTATGTATTGGTTTGATCCGGCAAATGTAAAAACGCAAGATCATGCTGCTCGCGTCGTATTGGACATTGTTAAGCGATATGATATCGATGGGGTGCATTTTGATGATTACTTTTATCCCTATGCGAGTTACAATGGAGGAGCAGATTTTCCCGATGATACGTCGTGGAATGCTTATCGTAAATCAGGAGGGACATTGTCGAGACCAGATTGGCGCAGGGATAACGTGAATCGGTTCATAGAGCGTGTATATAAGGAAATAAAAGCAGAAAAGAATTTTGTGAAATTTGGATTGAGCCCGTTCGGGATATGGAAGCCGGGTTATCCCGCAGGCATAACAGGCTCTTCCCAATACGACGAGTTGTATGCAGATGCTAAATTGTGGTTAAATAAAGGATGGATTGATTATTTTGCACCCCAGTTATACTGGCCTATTGATCCGCCTAGACAAAGTTTTACAGCCCTTTTACGTTGGTGGGAATCGGAGAACACACATAAGCGACATCTTTGGCCAGGGTTGAATACGGTTGCCGTAAGGGCACCAAACCGAACACAAGAAATTGTCAAACAGATCGAAGAGACGCGGAAACTCATTCCTAATAGTGTAGGGGCGATCCATTGGAGTATTGCGGGATTAACGAATAGTCCAGGAATGGTACAAGCTGTGAAATCCGGTCCGTATAATCATCAAGCTTTGATTCCTCGATCGCCGTGGCTTCGTGCTAATCCACTGCTGACACCAAGCCTGTTGTTAACAGAAGAAACCAGCAGCGTATTTGCTAAGTGGTTACATAAGCAACCTAATGAAGTCTTTCACTGGATTGCCTATGCGCAGTATGGTGATGTTTGGGAGTATGAAATTATAGAGGGGCAACAAACAGAAAAAAGCTACCCGAAGGTAAAAAATGGAAGGAAGTTAAAAACCATTGCCGTTAAAGCTGTTGACCGGTTGAGCAACGAAAGCGATTATATCGCTAAAAAGGTGAAATAACACGCCTAAAATTTCATAATTAGATATAAAAAAAAGACGCTGCATTATAAAAAAAGTGGCGTCTTTTTTCTTGTTTTAATTTTTCTTGTTTATGTTTGTTATTGAAATAAAAACGCATAAATATGAAAAGATTTGCCCCTTTATTGCTTTTTTTAGCCGTAGCTATGGCCGCATGTGCCGGCGGAAACAAGCAAAACGACGATAAAAACGCAAAAGCTGATAAAGCTCAAGAAAACAATCGAATAATTCCGGGGGCAGATCAGCTTTCTGCTTATTTACCCTTGTTAAAAGGGAAGAAAGTTGGTTTAATGGGGAATCAGACTTCAATAGTGGGAGACGAGAAAGAACATTTGGTAGATGTGTTGTTACGGGAAAATGTAGATTTGAAGTTTGCCTTTGCACCCGAGCACGGATTTCGCGGGGATATCGAACGTGGGGAAAAGGTAGATAATACGGTTGATAAAAAAACGGGACTTGCGCTGCACACGTTGTATGGTGAAAATGCGAAGGCAGATTCTATCGTGGGATCGGTGGATGTGATGATTTTCGATTTACAGGATGTAGGTGCTCGGTTTTATACGTATGTAGCCTCTATGCATCGGGTGATGCAGCTTTGTGCAAACCAGGGCAAAAAAGTAATTGTGCTAGATAGACCAAATCCCAATGGAGATCAGGTAGATGGCCCAGTACGGAAAGACGACAAATTTAAAGCGAACATTAGTTATCATAAAATCGCGATGATTCATGGCTTAACGGTAGGTGAGTTGGCGAAAATGATTAATGGAGAAGGTTGGTTGGACGATGGTAAACCCTGTGATTTGGAAGTGATTCCCGTAAAGAACTGGGATCATAGCACCCCTTATGAGCTCCCTGTAGTCCCATCACCTAGCTTACCAAATTATCCGTCTGTAAGATTATACATGTCGCTTTGTCTTTTTGAAGGAACGGATATCAGTATAGGCCGGGGTACAGATTGGCCGTTTCAAGTAGTGGGTTATCCCGATCCGGTATTCGGCGAATTTACCTTTACACCGGGTACACGGCCGGGAATGGCAGCACACGTAGAACAACAAGATAATTTGTGTTACGGAATCGATTTACGCAATGTAGATGCCGTCAACGAAAAATTTACCTTGAAATACTTGTTGGATTTTTATAATAAAATGCCTGATAAAAGCCAGTTTTTCGCACGTCCAGAGTTTTTCGATAAACTTGCCGGAACCGATGAATTGCGGAAACAAATTCTTGCCGGTAAAACGGAAAGTGAAATTCGCGACAGTTGGGCAGAAGATTTAAAAGCCTATAAGGAAATGCGGGCAAAATATCTGATGTACGCTGATTTTGAATAAATAATAAAACAAAAACACGCCTTTGTGCGTGTTTTATATACTATAAACTAACTTGCTATGCGAAAATCTTTACTATTTTCTGTTGCATTTGGGCTAACAACAGTGTCGTTTGGTCCGTTGGCCTATGGGACAGGGTATCCTATCGGCGAGGGTAAACCTCCGGTATCCGTTTCCGATATCAACATCCAAAATGCGGTTACCGGTCGTGTGACTGGGGCAGAGGGCCCTCTTGCTGGTGTAACGGTGGCTGTGGTTGGTGGAACAACTTCCACCAGTACCGATGCAGAGGGGGGCTATTCCATCCAAGCGCCGGTCGGCGCAACATTACGGTTTACGTATCTGGGCTATCATTCCCAAGATGTTGTCGTTTCTGGTAATACACTGGATGTGAATTTGGAAGCCGAAGACACGACATTGGACGAAGTGGTCGTCGTAGGATACGGCTCGCAGCGACGTTCGAATATTACCGGAGCTGTGTCCACCGTGGATACCGAGAAAACATTTGAAACGCGCCCGATTACTGATGTGGGGCGGGCTTTACAAGGTGCTGTCTCCGGTTTATCCGTTTCGACGCCAAGCGGAGATTTGGGAGGCGACCCGACTATTCGGTTACGCGGTGTCAGCGGATCGTTGCAGACACAGGGCGGCGCGTCGCCATTGATACTGGTGGATGGGGTAGAAGTACCGAGTCTGTCCATGATCAACCCTACGGATATTGAAACCATGTCGGTCGTCAAAGATGCCTCGGCCGCCATTTATGGATCAAGAGCGGCATGGGGTGTTGTCTTGATCAAAACGAAATCTGGAAAAAGAAATACAAAGACATCCATCAACTATTCCAATAACATAGCCCTTCAGAAACCGACAACAACACCTGTTATTGCGGGAGGTGCAGAAGGGGCGAGAGCAGGGTTGCTCGCGCAACAGCGGACGAACCCCTCGCTAACGGGCTATAACAATTTAGGCACCCGTTACGATGACTACGCCATCGAGAAAATGGAAGAGTGGGAACGCCTATACGGAGGGCAAAATCTAGGTTTGGAGATGGTGGAAGGACGAGATTGGGAAGTGAAAGACGGATTTCTTTATTTCCACCGGCCATGGGATGCAGAAAGTATGTTTATGCGCGACTTTACACCGCAACAAAACCATAACCTGAGTATTACCGGCGGATCGGATAAAGTAAATTACAACGCGGGATTTGGATTGGTCTCCCAAACGGGTATATTGAGAGAAAACCCCGATAAATACAACCGATATAATTTTAATCTCGGCATAAATGCCGATCTAAATGACTGGCTCACAGGTTTTGCAAAAGTTTTGTATTCGGCTTCGGATGCGAGTAAGCCTTATTCCTTTAATGGCGACGTGTACGAGCCCATATTTTACATGTATCGTTGGCCAAGAAATTTCCCTTACGGAACGATCGACGGATTGCCCATGCGCAATACAATTACTGACGTGCAACAAGCAAATATGAATGTCAGAACGCTGAACATGACCCGTATGTCCTTTGGAGGGCAAGCAACCATCATGGAGGGCTTAACCTTGGATGCCGACTATACCTATTCGCAGTATCTCAATCGGTTTGATACCAATGGTGGTAGCGTAACGGGCTGGGACTTTTGGAACAAAACAGATTTTGATTACGTAACGTATACGGGTGCGACGCACGACCGAGCCAGAAAAGACCGTAGCATCAGTACCCGGCATGTCGCGAATATGTACGCGACCTACGATAAAAGCTTTAACGACGCACACAACTTTAAGTTTATGGCTGGGGCGAATGCCGAGCTAGCCGAATCGGACAACGTTTGGGGACAACGACTAGGACTGTTGGATCAGAATTATCCACAACTAGGTTTGGCAACTGGCGATCAGACAGCAAGTTCGGGTGCATCGCATTGGTCCACACTCGGCTTTTTCGGGCGTATTAACTATGATTACCAAAATAAATACCTTTTCGAAGTACTGGCTCGGTATGATGGTTCCTCTCGATTCAATAAAGAAAACGTTTGGGGCTTTTTCCCGGCGATGTCTGCCGGATACGTGCTTTCTCAAGAAGAGTTTATGGATTGGTCTAAACCCTACCTGGATTTCTTAAAAGTAAGAGCTTCCTGGGGTAGTGTTGGGAATCAGACCGTGCCACCGGGATTATACCTCTCTACGTTGAGCCAGGCCGCAACGGGCTGGTTGGTCGACGGGGTGAACCAGAATACGATGGCCACACCTACTATTGTATCCCAAAATTTAACATGGGAAACAGTGACCACACAAGAGATTGGGGTCGATGCGGCATTTTTCCAGAATAAATTTAACGTGACGTTCAACCGTTTCAGAAGGACGGTATCTGATCTGATTACCGGCGGTGTGGTGCTACCATCAAGCTTTGGAGCTCTTTCTCCATTGCGTAACTTTGGGGAAATGCAGACCAACGGTTGGGAATTGGAACTAGCCTATAACCACAGCTTTAGTAACGGCTTGAATATGCGGCTGGCGGGGCAATTGTCCGATTTCAAAGAAACGATTACCAAGTTCGATGGACAGGCTCAGGTAAATGTCAATGGTACCTCCACCAACTACGAAGGTAAACTTATCGGCGAAATTTGGGGTTACGAAACAGATCGACTTTTCCAATTGGACGACTTCACGGCTAACCCAGATGGAAGTTATACCTTGCGAGACGGGATACCCTCACAAGCCTATTACGAAACGGCAACGTTTAAATTCGGCCCTGGTGATGTGAAATACAAAGACTTGGATGGTGACGGCGTAATTGGTATAGGAGACGGGACGGTACAAAATCCAGGTGATCGAAGAATCATCGGTAATTCCAACCCACGGTATCAATATGGTTTCCGCGCAGATTTCGACTATAAGGGATTTGATTTAGGCTTCTTCCTGCAAGGAGTCGGCTCACGCGACATTTGGGCAGGAGGAGATTTTGTCGTGCCCGGATGGAGGCCGGCGGAGGCTTGGTACGCACACCAAATGGATTATTGGACGCCAGAGAATACCGGTGCTTTTTATTATAGACCAACCAATCAGAATCAGAGTAATACAACCCTTAACCATATGCCGCAAACGAGGTACCTTATGGATATGTCTTACCTACGGTTGAAAAATCTAACATTTGGGTATACGTTACCTTCATCGGTGATGGATAAGGCAAAAATTTCGAAGCTACGGGTATTCTTCTCGGGCGAAAACCTGTTGGAATTTGATAATTTAGACGTTCCGGTCGATCCAGAAATAGATTACACCGTGGCAGGAAGGGATGATTCCAATGCTTTTGGACGATCAGGTGATGATCTAAATACATTCGGTCGCGTCTACCCGTACCGCAGAACATTTTCATTAGGGCTTCAATTAACTTTTTAGAGATGAAACTACTTAAATATATAGCCATAGCAGGTATTTTATCGATGACATCCTGCTCTAAAGATTTTTTGGGCGATGATTTTTTGACCAAAGATCCGCTAGATCAATTGACGGACCCAGCATTCTGGTCATCCGAAAACAACATCCGAACCTATACCTTTGGTTTTTATAACTCTTATTTCAAAGGATATGGCAGTGGTTTTGGTAGGGGAGCGTTATACGACGGGCAGTTTATCAACGATGATTTTATACCGATAAGCCCGAATGAAATCGTTGTGGACGAGTTTGTGATCAACGTGCCCACCTCGGGAGGAGGCTGGTCGCCAGTTTTACCTGCAAACCAGATCCCCACGGGCGTGACCTCTTATTACTCCCGTATACGCAAAGCCAATCACTTTATTAATAGTGTGCCGATTGCAGAGCTCGCTGAAGAAGTTCAGAACCACTGGCTGGGTGTCGGGCGATTCTTCCGCGGTTTAGAATATGCAAATTTTGTCAATGCTTTTGGTGATGTGCCCTATATTGACCACGTGTTAACGGAGGACGACCCCGACTTATATCGCCCACGTGACTCGCGCGTTTATGTCATGGACAAGGTGTTGGAAGATTTCAGGTTTGCCGCCGAACATGTACGTGCCAGCGATGGACCAGCACAACAAGCCATCAACAAATATGTGGTGTTGGCCTATATGTCCCGGGTATTTCTATTTGAAGGAACCTGGTTGAAATACCATGCTATTGATGAAGCGAAAGCAACAGAATACCTAGAGGCCGCAAAATGGGCCGCTGAGCAGGTGATCGCGAGTGGTGCTTTCTCGGTTTCTAATAATTATCGCGATTTGTTTGCTTCGGAGTCACTTAAAGGAAACCCCGAAGTTATCCTGTTTAAAGAATATGCAGAAGGCATTTTGTCGCATAGTGCGATGTCGTACAACAACCTGGAACCGCAGGCCGGAATGTCCAAAAATGCACTAGATAGCTATCTATTGTCAGACGGACTGCCTATCGGTTTGTCGTCGCGTTACGAAAATGACCGGACGGTAGCCAATGCGCTGCGTGATCGTGACGGACGCTTAGTGCAAACCATCGCACCGGAACTCCGCATGATGAATGTGAGGAGCAACTTTGCCCTTTCGGGATACGCCGTACAGAAATTTCTGAACGTAAGCCTCCGGAATGAAACCGTGGGAACCGGTTCCTTGAATATTACCGACGCACCGATTATCCGCTACGGAGAAGTGCTCGTTAATTATGCAGAAGCCGTGGCCGAGTTGGGAACACTGACACAAGACGATCTGGACAAAACCATCAATGTTCTTCGAAATAGAACCGGAGTGGGCCTGCCGCGTTTAGAGTTATCAGGTGGCCGTCCTGCCGTAAATGGGGCACCGTATGACGATCCCGCCCGCGACCCGAGTGTTCCTAGCCTTCTTTGGGAGATAAGACGTGAACGTCGATCCGAGCTCATGTTCGAAGGACTTCGGCTGAACGATTTACGCCGATGGAAAAAGCTTCATTATGCAGATTCAGAAGAAAATCCCACGGTCAACAGAGGAGCTTATATCGTGAAAGCGGATTACAGTGACGAACAGTTAAATGGTATTACCGTTGATGGGGCTAATGCAGGGTATATTATACCTTCAGCCTCTATTAAGAGGACGGTACAGGAAAAGTTTTACCTAGATCCGATTCCGCTGGACCAGATTTCACTTTATGAAAGTAATGGCGTGGAGTTGGAACAAAACTTCGGGTGGCCAAGAAAATAGCTATTGCATTTTGTATTAGATAAAAAAACACGCCTTTGTGCGTGTTTTTTTTTATTTTGATAAAATCACTTAAAAAAAAGCAAAAAAGTTTGTTTGTTTTGTGTTTTTGTTTATATTAGTGCAGGTTTTAGCGTTTTTTCTTTTATAAAAAAGAAAAAACGCAACATATAACCTCATTATGTGTAACTAACATTATTTAAACAAACTAACTAACTGGCTATGAGAAAATCTTTACTATTTTCTGTTGCTTTAGGATTGATTGCTTCGACGGGAACTGTCGCGGGGGAGGGCTCTCCGGCTGGGAGGATGCGTTCCTTGCCACTGGCTAACGTGATTCAAAACGTGATTAAGGGAAGGGTCACCGGCGCTGAGGGGGCAATCAGTGGAGCTACCGTAAGTATCGTGGGAGGAGCAGCCTCTGTTTTTACGGACGACAACGGAAATTTTTCGATCAAGGCTCCAATAGGTGCAACATTGCGTTTCAGCTATGTCGGGTATCAACCCAGAGACATTGTGGTGTCAAGCGGTACGGTTAATGTGGTGCTGCAAGTGGAGGATAACTCACTAGAAGAAGTCGTGGTGGTGGGATATGGTCAGCAGAAAAAAGCCCATTTGACGGGTGCTGTCTCTTCCGTGGATGTGGAAAAAGCCATGGGTGGTCGTCCGATTTCTGACGCCGGCCGAGGATTACAGGGAGTTGTTCCCGGACTCTCGGTGGTTGTCCCCAGTGGAGAAGTGGGGTCTGACCCGATCATGAAAATCCGTGGGCAAGTGGGTTCCCAGTATGGTGGAAGCAATCCATTGATTTTAGTCGATAACGTTGAGGTACCCAGTATTCAAATGATTAATCCAAGTGATATCGAAAGCATATCGGTGCTCAAAGATGCGGCTTCGGCCTCGATTTATGGAGCAAAAGCAGCCTTTGGTGTCATTTTGATTACCATGAAGAAAGGTGCGAAAACCGATAGGAACACCATAACCTATTCCAATAACCTTTCCTGGCAAAAGCCTTTTAAGGATATTGAAATGGCTGGAATTGCGGGATTGGAATATACTGTCGATGCTCATGAGAATATGAATGCAGCCGGTGCTGCGGGTGGCTTCTGGCGTGTAGACCGTAACAGTCTCGAAAAAATCCGCGAGTGGCAAACGAAATATGGCGATGTTGTGGGTAACGATGACCCGGTGGTGTATGGTCGCGACTGGTGGTGGGATGGAAGCCAGAAATTCGGTTACCGAATCTATGATCCGGTGACGGCAATGGTAAAAGACAATCCGTTTTCGAATTTACATAACCTAGGGTTGAGTGGTAAAACAGGTAATACCAATTACAATATTAATATGGGGTATCTCGGACAGCAGGGAATGATGAAACCTGCCAATCACGACGATTTCAGACGCTACAATGGTACGCTCAACGTGTCCACTAAAGTCAATGAGGCGATCACGATGCGCGGCGGCCTGATATACTCTGACGGAACAAAACGTTACCCGAATTCCAATAATTCGGCTGGCTTCGGGGCGGATCCTTGGTTATACCTCTACAGGTGGAGCCTATTGTTCCCGATAGGTGTGCAGCAAAATGGGCATGACATGATTGACCCCGCTTGGGCGGCGAAAACATCTAAAGACGCCATCGATAATAAAAAGTACTTAAATCTTAATATAGGGACAACGATCAATCTGACAAAGAACTGGGATGTACAGGCAGATTATTCGCATAGTACGGAAAACTATGATTTTGAATCTGCAACGGTGCCGCTTCAAGCCAGAACACACTGGTACGGTGTAAACGAAATGAAAGACGCTGATGGCAGGACGATCTATGTAGATGAGTCTGGAAATCCGGTCGCTAATCCAGGCGATGGCATGATCGCTTATGAGTTTCCGATGACGGATTATGTGCTGCCGTCTGCCAGTTACTTCTACCAAAACTCTAATTTCCGCAGAAAACATACGTTGAATGCCTATTCCACCTATAATTTGGAGCTTTCGGAGGATCATCAATTCAAGTTTATGTTAGGAACGAATTTAACTGCCTACAATTTTAAATCTCACTGGTCTAATAGAACTGGTGTCTTCAATAGTGATAATCCGAACTTCACATATACCAATGGTGTGATGACAACTGGTGGTGACCGTGGATGGGATTCGCAGATCGGCATGTTCGGTCGGATAAACTATGCTTTCCGGGATAGATACCTGTTGGAGGCTAATCTTCGCTATGATGCGTCATCCCTGTTTCCAGACTACATGCGTTGGAGCTGGTACCCCTCGTTCTCGGGAGGCTGGGTGCTATCGCAAGAAGAGTTTATGCAGCCCCTTGATCCGGTGTTGAGCTTCGCTAAGATTCGGGCTTCCTGGGGTTCTATCGGGGATCAATCTATTGATAATGGTCTATATATGCCAGAGATGGCGCCTGGACAATCGAACTGGCTTGCTGGCGGAAATAAGCTGACCACCATTGGTACCCCGCGTCTGGTAGGCAGTGGACTGACCTGGCAGCGTATTGAGCATCTGAACGTCGGTGCAGATTTACGTTTTTTCGAGAATAGATTGGGCGTTACGGCTGAATGGTTTCAGCGGGAGACAAAGGATATGATCGTATCGGGGGTGATTTCGCCTGCAACATTAGGCACAGGATCACCACTAGGAAATTATGGCAATCTGCGTACCCGAGGCTGGGAGCTGGAATTGGATTTTAATCATCGCTTTACAAATGGTATCGGACTGAATGTCATGGCCAATATCTCGGATGCAACATCGTTTACCACCAAAGGTGCGGATTGGAATGATGCTTGGGAAGACCGATTGTTGGGAACCACCTATTCCACAGGTAGACGCTATGGGGATGTCTACGGTTTTGTAACCGACCGCTTGTTCCAGGCCGAGGATTTTGTGTATGATGGAAACGGTGATTTTGTACAGACGAATATCATATACAATGGTACCGGTAAGATGACCAATGTGTTGGCCGGTGACAATCCGGTTTACCAGACTTACTTTGAAGATGGCAATCAAACCATGCTGATCAGTCCGGGCGATATCAAATTCGTGGATGTGAATGGCGATGGTTATATCGATGCTGGAAAGAATACAAACGGTGATCCGGGAGATCGTGTTGTTATCGGCAATATTACACCGCGCTATCAGTATGGCTTTCGTGTAGGTGCCGACTGGAAAGGTTTCGATCTTTCGGTATTTGCGCAAGGTGTAGGGCAACGGAAGATTTGGGGTTCCGGCCAGTTAGCTATTCCGGGTTATTTTGCTAAAGAGGGCGCTATGCCGAAAGCCATTGCAGAGGATTACTGGCGGCCGGATCGTACGGATGCGTTCTATCCGAGAGCCTGGAACCTAAACGGTGCTAATGAAGGATATGTGATGCGCGCACAATCCCGTTATATGCTGAATATGGCCTATTTCCGTATCAAAAACATCACCTTTGGTTATACGGTGCCGCAATCTTTCTTACAAAAAGCGAAGCTATCTAGCGCAAGGCTGTTTATTTCGCTGGAAAATATGTTCACGTTCGACAAACTCCGTGGATTACCTATCGACCCGGAAGCAATATCGGGATATTCGATGTTGAAAGATGATGGCAATAATAACTACAATCTAGGTCGGACAGGCACGTCAAACCCAACGTTTAGATCGGCTTCTTTTGGTATTCAAATAGGTATTTAATGATTTAAATTGATGAAAGTTATGAAAACGAATTATATAGCGGTATATGCAGTCCTGATATTATTATTCTCTGGCTGCGATAAGTTTTTAGACCGACCACCGCTGACGGCACTGGATGATAATACCAATGGTTGGACAAGTGAAGAGAAGCTGCGGATGTATGCCGATAAATATTACACTGATTTTTTTAATGGTTATGGTATTGCGTTCAATTACGGAACGGCTCCCATGGCGTCATCTACGAACACAGATGACGTGGTAAGTCTAGGGAATCAAGCCAATTTTGCCAGATCCGTGCCCAATTCGGGGATATGGAGCTACACGAATATTCGATCTTTAAATATTATGTTGGATCGCATTGAAACCCGTATGAACGGTATCCTTAGTGAGGAAGCAAAGGCGCACTGGACAGCTGTCGGTAAGTTTTTCCGGGCCTTCCGTTATTGCGAACTGGTGCAGAGCTATGGTGATGTGCCGTATTATGATTTTGAGCTGTTTGATACCGATTTAGAGGAGCTTTATAAACCTCGGACAGCACGCAATGAAGTAATGAATCATGTTTATGATGACTGGCTATATGTGCTGGAAAATATTCGAACGAATGATGGAGACGATCAAAAACTGAATAGATATATCGCTGCAGGGTTTATTTCCAAGCTGGCACTAACGGAGGCTTCCTGGCAAAAATATTACTACAATAACCCCGGGCAAGCAAAGAAGTTCTATGAATTGGCGATAGAGGCGGCTCAGATCGATATGAGCAGCGGTAAATACGATATCGTGACCGATTATAAATCTTTATTTACCTCCAAAGATTTAAAAGGTAATAAAGATATGGTGTTATACAGAGGTTACGATGCAGCTTTGGGGGTGACACATGCTATTGCCTCCCAATGTAACCTGTCGGAGTCGACCAACAATGGTCCAACGACAGATTTATTGAAAACCTATCTGTGTACCGATGGTAAGACTTGGGGAAATTCGGCCGTAGCGAATGCGTCCGAATTTGATTTGACCAGTATGATCCAGTCGCGTGACCCTCGCTTTGAAGCTACTTTTTTCAGCAAACCTAATCTACTGAACAGATCGGCGCTGTTTTACGTGACCAAGTATTTTTCACGGGAGGCGGAAGAATCTGTTGTAACAGGTAACGGGCTGCCTACCGAGTTTTCGTCGAATAGGAATGAAACCGATGCACCGATATTGCGTTATTCAGAGGTATTGCTGAATTGGATTGAGGCGAAAGCGGAATTGGCTAGTATGGGGGGCGCTGCAGTAACGCAGGATGATATTAACAAGTCAATCAACAAGATCCGTCAGCGCCCGGTGGCAGCGGAGGCGAAATCCCGAGGGGTAGAAAATCTACCGGATTTATTGCTCAATGCTTTACCGACTGATCCGGATCGAGACCCCAGCGTATCTCCTTTACTGTGGGAGATCCGTCGGGAACGTCGTCTGGAATTTGTTTTCGAAACAAATCGTTTGGCTGATCTCCGTCGTTGGTCGAAGTTAGAGTATATGGACAACGAACAGAATACGGATTTGTTGTCTGGAGGTTGGGTTGATTTTCCAGTGGAGCTTCCAAACGAGTTGGATGCAAAAAATATCGGTGTATTCGCGGTCGTGGATAAAGATGGTACAGAAACGGTCTACAATGGTACTAACGATGCTGAAATGAAAGGCTTCTACAAACATCAGAATAATAACCCACGTTTACCATTCTTGAACCAAGCCAATATCAATCCCTATCTTACTCCGGTAGGGCTCGTACAAATGGACGAATATGAGTTAAAAGGTTATGTGCTGACACAGACAGAAGGGTGGCCACAGAACTAATTTTAAAGTTTAATCAATAAAAATGTACCGTATGAAATCACTATATAAAATAGCAGCAATCGGGTCACTGTGTTCCTTGTTGCTGAGCGTTTTGTTCTCTTGTGAGGATGATTTACCCGGTGTGATGGATACTACATCGCAGATGACGGAGCTGAAAGCAATTAAGATCGTCAATGTTGGCGAGGCTGGTAATGGGGTTGTAGAAGGAACCATCAATGAGGTAACAAAAGAAGTTTCTTTCCCACGATTGGATACGCTAACGGATTTTGAACACCTGCGTTTTGAAGCTTTGCTTTCGGACGGCGCAAAACTGGATCAGGAAACGTATTCCGTTGTGTTCGAAGAAGGGAAAACGGAAAAAGTTATCGTGTTGAAAGTACAGAACGATCCGCGCTATCGCGAATACTTGGTGAAACTGCGTCTGAACGTACCGGTATTTGGTGCTGAATTCAGCACGCCGATAATATACGATTATTCATCTAACCCGCTAGGAAATCCGATATATGCTACCTTTACGGGTCAGCTAACCCGGGGTACCGGCTTTGACGGAGAGCATGTGCTCATAGTCAGCAGATCAGCTTTCTCGGTCACCGATGCGCACCTGTTGAAAGTCAGTGATCTGAAAAATAATACCATTAACCGGATTAATCTGAATGTCGGAAATGTTGCCGCCGGTTCGCTTGTTGTTTCTGGAGGAGCGCAGATTAATGGTCATACATATGTCGCAAATATTTCTGGTGCGGCCGCTTCGCCATTGAAGATTTATCATTGGACAGATCCGACCCAATTACCGGAGGTAACGCAGATTAATATGGCTACTGTTCCTGGAGCCGGCACGAGACATGGAGACAATGTGTCATTCAATTTGGATCAGAATGGAAACGGTTATATTTTCTACAACAGTGACACCGGTCCGGTTTTACGACTGAAGGTTTCTAATTATTCGCAGATTACAGAACCAACGGTACTTTCGGTCCCATTCACCTACGGACAATGGTCTTCTTACCTTCAAATAGGGAATACCGAGTCCTATCTCATTACCAGTTATACGCAGCCGGTTTCCGTAATCAGCTCGAGTGGTTCGATATCCTACTCCTTGGGAGCATCCTCTATTCCAAAAGGCTCGGATGCCCGTGTGATTGAGTTCAATGGCGAACGCTACTTGATGATGATATCTGTGGCGCGTGGGCCAGGTGATGTCTCCACGCTCTATCTGTATAACATAACAAAAGGAAACAGCATCACGGACGCACTGTCTAGTTTTGAAGAAAGCGATAAGCAACCGATATATCAATATAACTTGTCAACTATTCCCAATGGGGCTCCAGCTTCCCAAACCGGTTTTAAAGTCATTAAGGATGGAGAAGGGAACGACAGTGTACTGCAATTATTCGCCGCAGCTGCGGATGCTGGTTTTGTGATTATAGAAGTGCCAAAAAAACAACTGGAGGAAGAAGAATAGAGATGCCTGCAAAAGGGTTTGCCTACTCAGCGTAGGTAAGCCTCTTGCTATTTTAAAAATATACGAATGAAAAAGAGTAGAATTTTAAGTATTTTGGCTTTGAGCTTTGCGCTATTGTTGCATAGCTGTAACAAAGACCGTCCGGAGCCTTCAAAACCAACACCCAAACCTGGGGATGATGACGGCGATCCCGCAACAGAAATAATATTGCCCAAGAACGAAATGCGGGCAGTTTGGATTGCCACCGCATGGGGGTTAGATTGGCCGAGCGGTGTTTATGGAGAGGCTCAGCAGAAACAAGCTTATATTACCCTGTTGGATAAATTTCAAGAGTTAAAGGTGAATAGCATATTCTTTCAGGTGAAAGCCATGGGCGATGCATTCTATGATTCGCCTTACGAACCTTGGGCTGCATCAATTACGGGTACAAGAGGAAAAGACCCGGGTTATGATATAATGAAATTTCTGATTGATGAGGCGCATAATCGTGGTATGGAATTTCATGCCTGGATGAATCCCTACCGTATCGCTACGAGGGCAAATGCCACCGCGAATTATCCGGCACTGCACAGTTCTATCGAAGCAGACTGGGTTGTGAGCCACGAAAAAATCCAGATATATAATCCGGCTGTACCGGCAGTGCGGACACGCCTGGTGGATATTATCCGGGATATTTTGGCTAAATACGATGTCGACGGTATCCACTTTGATGATTACTTTTATCCGGATCCTACAAGTGCCGGAACGATGGTTTCTGATGCTGCCGATTATGCGCAATACGGAGCGGAATACTCGTCGATAGAAGCTTTTCGTCGAGGCAATGTCGATAAGGCTATCCAGGGGGTACACGAGGCTATTGTCGCTACAAAGCCGGCCGTTGTGTTTTCTGTTTCACCTGCAGCCAGTAAGAACTACAATTACAATACATTGTATGCGGATGTAGCAAAATGGTGTCAGCAGGGATGGCTGGATCTGCTCATCCCACAGCTGTATCAAGAGATTGGAAACAGCTCGAACGACTTCAAGGCGAACCTGGCGGACTGGTCGCAGAATAGTTATGACGCAGCGTTGGTCATTGGCCACGCCATTTATAAATTCGGTGATGCAGCACAACCAGCAGCTTTTCAGTCTGCCGACGAACTGGAACGGCAGTTTGAACTAACCCGAAAAGATACAAAAGCTGTGGGGAGTGTATTGTATAGTGCAAAGTCTGTGATGGATAATAAAATCGGGATAACGAATAAGATAGCCGCTTTATACAGTAATCCTGCCGTGATGCCTTTTATAGGGAGGGGTTCTGCTGCTGATCCAACGATGGTTGCCAATGTGAAGGTGGAAGGTAATATATTGAAATGGGATAAAAATAATAATGAACGTTTTGTCGTTTACTATACGGACGATCTGAAGAAAGCCGGCCGGGTGGTCGTTGTTACTGATGAGAACAGCTTAACGCTATCGATGAATGGCTATTATTGTGTCACGGCATTGAACAAGGATAATAAAGAAAGTGCGACATCTGAAACAGTGGAACATTAAAGAACGACAACATCCAACAATGAGGACGATAATCACTATGCTGGTTTGCATATTTGGGAGTGTATGCGGGCACTGCCTTGCCCAACAACCCTTCAAATTTGCCCAAGTAACCGATACTCACGTAGGCGGTGCAACCGGTGCCGAGGATTTAAGACGTACTGTTCGGGATCTTAACCAACAAAGCGATATCGATTTTGTCATCCTATCGGGAGACGTAACCGAGTTTGGGTCGGACGAAGAGCTTGCCTTGGCTAAGCAGATTTTAGATAGTCTGTCTCTACCGCTATACGTATTACCCGGCAACCATGACAGCAACTGGTCAGAAAGCGGAGCCAATTCATTCCGAAAAGTATTTGGCGATGAAACGTTCTTCTTCCGCCATAAAGGCTATCTATTTATGGGAACGACGTCGGGGCCGAACATGCGTATGAGTCCGGGACAGATACCCCGGGAGAACTTAGTGTGGATGGACTCGGTATTTAAGGCGAATCCGGATAAGGAGACCCCACTAGTCTTTATTAACCATTATCCGTTAGATTCTTCCTTGAATAACTGGTATGAAGCAATTGACCGTTTAAAACAAAGAAACGTGCAACTGGCGATGTGTGGACATGGACATAACAACAGCGTCTACGATTGGGAAGGAATCCCGGGTGTCATGGGGCGTTCTAATTTGCGCGCGAAGGATTCCGTTGGCGGTTATAATATTATTTCTATTGAAAATGGAAAGGCTACTTATACCGTACGTAGACCGTTATGGAAAACAGAAGAAAGTTGGACACAGGTTCTACTGAAAAGCCATCGCTTTGATCAAACGAGCACCTCCTATAAACGACCCGATTTCTCCATAAATGAGAAATACGCCGACCAGGTACAGGAGGTGTGGCGATTTCAAGATGATGCAGATTTGGGAGCAGGAATGGCAAGCTATCGTGACTTGATTTTGACAGGCAATACCGCCGGACAAGTTTTTGCACTCGATATATACACAGGGAAGAAAGTGTGGGTCCATCAAACAGGAGGTAAAGTTTATGCTACACCTGCGGTCTGGAAAAACACCGTGGTTGTTGGCTCTTCCGATGGAACAATATATGGTCTGAACGCGGGAAACGGTCAATTGCAATGGCAGATAAAAACAGATAAGGCGGTGCTGGGTAGTGCGGCCATCGAAGGAGGAACCGCTTTTATCGGTGGCTCCGATGGGTCATTCCGCGCCATAGATATAAAAAAAGGAAAAATCAAATGGGCATTTGATCAGCTTCAAGGATATGTTTCCGGTAGACCAACACTGTATAAAGATAAAGTGGTATTTGGTGATTGGGGCAACGGATTCTACGCGTTGTCTAAAAAGACAGGGAAGTTGCAATGGTCTTGGGATAATGGACATAAAAACCGTATGCTCTCGGCTGCTGCATGTTATCCGGTCGCGACAAACAACCGTATTTTCATTGTTGCCCCAGATCGCTACATGACTTGCTTGGATGCGACGACGGGAGATGTGATTTGGCGGGAGAGACAGGATACCATCCGTGTTCGTGAATCGATGGGACTCTCAGAAGATGGGCGTTATGTGTATGTAAAAACGATGGATGGCAATTTGCTGGGTGTATCTACTGCAGCGGATAGTATGGATGTTGCTTGGCGTTCAGCCTTACAGTTACCCTATGAATTAACGCCCTCTGCCGTAGCCACAAATGGCAAACAAGTGTTTGTGCCGAGCCATTCAGGTCTGATTTCCGGTGTCGATGTCAACGATGGAGAAGTTTTATGGCAGTATAAATGCTCAAATGCGATGATAAATCCTATATTTGTTTTGAGTTCTAACCATGTTATTATCTCAACGATGGATGGTATGATGATGAAACTTTACCTCGGAAGCGAATAAAATATAAACGAGGCGGATATTTTTTAAAGTATTGGTGCATGTTTGTGCGTGTTTTGGTTTAGAATTTGCACCTTTGTAGTGAAGAAGATTTTATGATTAAAATGGTAAGAGTTACGGAAAAGGAGTCAAATTATCAGGACTTAGATAAAATGTCGGTCAGCGAATTATTGACCAACATGAATAAAGAAGATAAAACAGTGCCATTAGCCGTAGAGCAGGCAATCCCTCAGTTGGAAGCGCTGGTGAACGTCACAGTCGAAAAGATGAAAAAGGGTGGACGTCTATTTTATATAGGAGCAGGAACGAGCGGCCGTTTGGGGATTTTGGATGCTTCGGAGTGTCCGCCGACTTTTGGTGTTCCTTTTGATTGGGTAATCGGATTAATAGCCGGTGGAGATACGGCGATTCGTAAAGCCGTGGAGTTTGCCGAAGATGATATGGAGCAGGCTTGGAAGGACATGGAAGAATATGATATAGATAAGCATGATGTCATTATTGGTATTGCGGCTTCTGGAACAACACCTTACGTTATCGGTGGGTTGCGAAGAGCAAATGCCGAAGGTTTGGTGACAGGCTGTATAGTATGTAATGACAGCTCACCAATTGCAGAGGAAGCGCAATATCCGGTAGAAGTTATTGTCGGCCCCGAGTTTGTCACCGGTTCCACGCGAATGAAATCAGGTACAGCACAAAAGTTGGTGCTCAATATGCTGAGCACTTCCGTTATGATCCAGCTCGGTCGGGTAAAAGGGAATAAGATGGTCGATATGCAATTGTCGAATATAAAGTTGGTTGCTAGAGGCGTGCGCATGGTCATGGAAGAGACAGGACTCGACCAGGAAGCGGCTTCCAATTTACTGGAGCGTTATGGCAACGTGCGCAAGGCTATCGAGAATTACCAATCTTCATCAAAATCTTAAAAAAATACCCATGTCGCCAATCACCCTCTTGACGTTCTTATTTGTATACTTCGGCATACTTCTGAGCGTATCTTACTTCACCTCCCGTAAAACAGCAGATAATGCAACGTTTTTTGTAGCAAACAAAAATTCCAAATGGTACATGGTAGCCTTTGGGATGATCGGCGTGGCATTGTCTGGTGTCACTTTCATTTCTGTTCCAGGGGCTGTAGGTGTTTCAAATTTTAGCTATTTTCAATTTGTTTTGGGGAATGCCCTCGGGTTTTTGGTGATTGCCTACGTTTTGTTGCCGCTTTATTATCGGATGAATCTCACATCCATTTACACCTATCTAGAAGAGCGATTAGGGCATAAAAGTTACAAGACTGGAGCGATGATCTTTTTAATATCTAGAACGATTGGATCCGCTTTTCGGTTATATTTGGTAGCGATTATTCTTCAGAAATTCATTTTTGATGCCTGGAGCGTACCCTTCGGAATAACAGTAGCCGGATGTTTGCTTTTAATATGGTTATATACGAATAAAGGCGGGCTAAAGACGATCATTATTACAGATATGCTCCAAACGTTTTGCTTGGTACTAGCTGTCGTCCTGTCAATTTATTTTATGGCAGACGGACTTGGAATCTCTGTTTTGGAAGCTTTTGAGCGGGTCAAAGATAGCTCGTATTCGCAGATCGTTGTGTGGGAGGATCTATTGGGCGACCGAAATCATTTTTGGAAGCATCTGATCGGCGGAGCCTTTGTAACGATCGCCATGACCGGACTTGATCAAGATCTTATGCAGAAAAACCTGAGCATGAAAACCATCGGCGAAGCGCAGAAAAATATGCTTACTTTTACGGGGGTATTTGTTGTTATTAACCTATTCTTTTTGGCCGTCGGTGCGTTACTCTACATCTATGTCGCCGAAAAGGGGATTGATATCAGCATGCTCCGCACACCGGATTACCTTTATCCAGAAATTGCGCTCAACCACCTATCCATCGCTGCGGGCGTTATTTTTATGATGGGGCTGACGGCAGCAACCTTCGCAACGACCGACTCGGCACTTACAGCGCTGACTACCTCTTATTGTGTGGATTTTCTAGGCTTTAATAAAGCTGAAGATCCAAATGCGAAGAGCTTGGTACGGAAACGGAATATGGTACATTTTGCCTTTAGTGTTGTGATGCTGGTGGTTATCTTGATATTCCGACTATTAAATGATGACTCGGTTGTAACGGCTATTTTTACGGCGGCAAGTTATACCTATGGTCCGCTGTTGGGACTATTTGCCTTTGGTATATTAACTGCGAAGAAAGTAAATGATAATCTGGTGCCTTATTTTTGCATCTTGTCGCCGATTATATGGTACGTATTGAACACCTATTTTATTGTCCCTCATACCAGTTACCGTATAGGTTTTGAGTTGATTGTTTATAATGGCTTGACAACTGTTTTAATGATGTGGATTACTTCGCCAGGAAAGGTGTCGAAAACTATGCAATCATCCTAGTTTTTATATTTATATTTTTTATCTTTGTGCGTTCCTCAAATAGTATAACAATAAAGGGAAATTAGCTCAGCTGGTTTAGAGCACTACCTCGACAAGGTAGGGGTCACTGGTTCGAACCCAGTATTTCCCACAAAAAGAGAGACTTTGATAGTCTCTTTTTTGTTTTTTACTTTTTACCTTTAAGCCTAGGTGTATCAATGAATAAAGAAAACGATTATTTTAGCATTCAAATAAATACTTATACTCATAAATAATTACGCGGATGAAAATTTTAGCCTTATTTTTGGCATAAAATTTAGAACAAACTGGTATTGATGAACAGGCACTTGAAGCAACTCCTACTTTTTTTCGTTTTTACCATCGTAAGTACGATGTCCGTTTCTGCACAGGTGGAAGAGGAATTTAGCAGTGCGTTGGATTCGGCGCGTGCCAAAGAGGATAATAAACAGGACTCTGTCGTTTTTACCGCGAAGTACGTTCGTTACGCAACATTGGATATGCTCAAACAAAGCACGCGTACTGTGCAGATTGATACAACGCATGTCAATTTTCAATATTACAACAAACAAAATATACCTTGGAACCCCAGTATTAATCTAGGTTCTTATGGCTTAGCCTCCCGCGACCTGTTATTTAATCCGAACAAGAGCATTGGTTTTCAGCCCGGATTCCACGCGCTGGAAAGGTATTTATTACAATCTGACTCTATCCAGTATTTTCGTGCTAGAGCACGTTATTCGGAGTTGTATGCTGTAGGCTTTTTTTTCAACGATCAAGTTTTTCGGGCTCGGATTGCGCAAAATATTAATCCGCAATGGAATATCGGTGCGGAGTATTACGCCACCAATACCGATGGATATTATGTGAATCAGGATTATAATGATCGGAAAGCGGCAGTCTTTACCTGGTATGAATCCAAGAGTTTACGTTATAACTTGTTGATGAACGCCACCTTCAATAATCTAAACTCACCCGAAAACGGATCGGTTGTCGATCGGAACGTGTACATGCAGGATGTGTTTAAAGATACTTCCAGTATGTCCAATATGGGATATCCGGTCAGATTGAGTGGTCGGCAAGCCAACCGCCCGCATCATAAGTGGAAGGACAACGGCATCTTTTTAAGACAGTCTTACTATTTAGGTCGGTTAGATACCCTGCAAGCAGGGACACAAGAGATGGAGGTTCGTCCTACAAACACAGTCGCACACAATACATCATTGCGACAACGACGATTTACTTTTTTCAAAAATGAAGAAGATCTGGAAGGCGCATTCCCTTATGGTGATTTTTCCCGTGTTGAAGATACCACCTCCGTAACGAACATAACGAATGAGTTTACGTACAGCTTTTATCTACGAGGTAAGGGTGTGTTCAAAAACGAAGCTAAACTGGAACTGGGTTTTCAGAACGATCTGATCTGGTACACAGATAGTTTGACGAAGGATTTCTTCCAAAATAGCATGCTAAAAGGTGCGTTAAGCTATCAGTTCAGTGACCGTATACAGCTGCAGGGTAAGGTGAACCAGATTGCTGTAGGGCGTAATGCAGGAGATTTTCTGTATGAAGCGAACGCCGATATTCTGTTGAGCGAGAACGCGGGTAAGGTAAGCTTGGGGGCTTATTCTCAAAATAAATCGCCGGAGATGGTGTTTAATTTGATGAACTATACATATCACCAGTGGGATCATAGCTGGGAAAAAACCAAGACCCAAAACCTTTCTTTTGCTTATACCAATAATAAAATCGGATTTTCGGGTAAGGCAGAATACTTTTTAATGGATAATTACCTTTATTTTCGCGAGGTCGATAATCCAGATAATGACGAACTTTTCTTGAGGCAGATTACGCCGGAACAATCGGGCAATATGAATCTATTGAAGGTGTCCGTCGGTCAAAATTTCCGTTTAGGACGTTTCCATTTTGATAATCTCGCAGTATACCAGAAAACAGATGCAAAAAATATACTGGCTGTTCCGGAATTGTATACCTGGCATAGTTTCTATTATGCCAATAAGCTGTATAACGTGATGGACTTTCGGTTAGGAACGGATGTACGTTTCAACACGCCATTTCGTTCGCCGTCTTATGCGATCAATGTTGGGCAATTTTACAATGATAACGTGGGTATCGAATATTCGACCTATCCCATTGTGGATTTATGGTTTACGGGTAATATTGATCGTGTAAATTTATTTATTTCCTATAATTTTGTAAATCAGTTTGTGTATCCGAAAGGGTATTATACCGTGCGCCGGTATCCCATGCAGGACGCGAACCTACGGTTCGGCGTGTCGTGGAAGTTTTATGATTAGAGAAAGGGGTTTTATTTTAATATCGTTGAGCATTAGCAGGTTGCTGTTTTGTGCTTAAAAAAATAAAAAAATAATTTTGCAAATCAGATTTTACCCCTATATTTGCACACGCTATAAGCAAAAGCCTTGGAGAATTAGCTCAGCTGGTTCAGAGCACCTGCCTTACAAGCAGGGGGTCACTGGTTCGAACCCAGTATTCTCCACCAATATATCAAAGGGAGATTAGCTCAGCTGGTTCAGAGCACCTGCCTTACAAGCAGGGGGTCACTGGTTCGAACCCAGTATCTCCCACACATAAGAAAGTCCTTTTTACACAAAAAAAGGACTTTTTTTGTGTAAAAATAGCGAAGCCATGGATCATGTACAGAAGTTTCCAAGTGGATATGTAATTTAATCTAAAGCAAATTATGTTGTTTTTTAGGATGCCCGTATTGCGATGCTGATTTTCGAGTTCTTGGCGGCTTATTTTGTTCTACATATAAACAATATAAAATATTGCCATATATTTGTGATATGGATATTAAAGGATTAAATAACGACCTGCAGAAAATAACGACTCCCACAATGGCCGATATTGTGGAAGTTAAGTTAATTGAATTTTTGAAAAAGAAGGCTTTTCAGCCAGGTGATGCATTGCCAAAGGAGCTTGAGATGGCTGAGGCTTTAGGCGTGAGCCGAAATGTAGTTCGCGAAGGACTTAGCCGTTTGAAGATGCTAGGCTTGATTGAATCACGGAAAAAGAGAGGTATGGTATTTGTTCATCCGGATATTCTGGGCTCTTTAGAGAAGGTCTTGGATCCGATCATAATGGATGATACCACGCTAAAAGATATATTCGAACTCAGGCTCGTTTTAGAAATGGGACTTTCGGAACTACTTTATCTAAAGAAAACGGAAAAAGATATCATCGAACTCGAAAGAATCGCTAAAACACAAGATACGGGGGATAATACGTTTCGGATCAAGCAGGAAATAGCCTTTCATGGAAAACTCTATGAGATGACCGGCAACGAAACATTAAAGCGTTTTCAAATTATGTTGCTTCCTATCTTTGGCTACGTAACGGCTATGGAAGAACAGCCTATTCAAGGGAAAACTAACCATTTAGACTTGGTAGAAATTTTAAAAGGGGGTACCAAAGAAGATTTTAGTAAAGCTATGCTCGAACATCTGGCGCCACACTTCAACCGTTTAAAGGATTTTTAAGTCTCAAAAAACCAATTGCCTAACTATTTAATGAAAATTTAATCAAAAAAATTTTTTGTTTATAGTTTAAATGTCTACATTTGATATGTAGAACATATAAACATTAAATTATAAACTAAATTAAGATGAAAACAAACGTTTTAAGCACCCTATTTCTTGTGTTTTTTTTGCTTTCTTCTGTCGCATTTGGCCAACAAACTAATTTCAGGATTACAGGTAAAGTTGTTTCGAAGAATGACGGACTTGCGCTGCCTGGAGTCAGTGTTCGGTTGAAAAACCTGTCGATCAGCTCGACGACCGATAGCAATGGAGAATATACGATTGATGTGCCATCAGATGGCGGCGCGCTCGTTTTTAGCTATGTAGGTTTCCATACTTATGAAGTAGCCATTAGTCAGGAGAGTCGGGTAGATGTATCTCTAGAGCCGGAATCGGAATCTTTAGACGAGGTTGTAGTAATCGGTTATGGCGTGCAGAGTCGGGAAACGGTGGCTACTTCAGTGACTCGCATCGGCGAAGAAGAGTTTGACAAAGCACCTGGGCAAAACCCGATGCTTCAACTTCAGGGTAAAGTCGCCGGCTTGTCTTTGCAAGTTTCTGATGGTCAACCTGGTTCTAGCCCGCAGATCTTTATACGAGGTGGTAGTTCGACGTCTCCTGAAAGTGATGTTCCTTTATTTATTGTGGATGGACTGGTCTCTCAGGGTACCCGTAGCATAAGTGACCTGAATCCGGATGATATTGAATCGATTACCGTCTTAAAAGATGCAGCCTCGACGGCTATCTACGGTGCACGGGCAGCAAATGGAATTATTATCGTGACGACGAAAACGGGTAAAATTGGCAAGCCAGCAATTAATGTACGGTATACACACGGGATTGAAGAACAGCTGAGTCGTTTACCGTTGTTGAATGCGCGGGACTACGTATATCTGACGCGTAAGAATACGATGGATTTTAATAAATCAAATCCGGATTTCTATCTTACCGGTGGTCGATATGGCATGTCAACAGGTAATCCGAGAAATTCAAAAAATACATTGGAGTTTCTGGACGTATATCTTCAAAATTACGGTCAGGATTATGTAGCTGACTTATTAGGTAATCAAGGCTGGGAAACAATGACGGATCCCGCTACCGGTAAGAAATTGATTTTTCAAAATAACGATTTTCAAGATGCTACTTTTCAGGTAGGAGGGAAGCAAGAAGTCGATTTTGATATCAGCGGGGGTACCGAGAAAGCAAGGTATTATTTTGGCTTGGGGTATTTAAATCAAGACGGAATTGTACGGGGCACCAATTACAAAAATTACAGTGCTTTATTCAATGGTGATTTTAAATTGAGTGACCAATGGAGTGTAAATACGAAGTTTACTTATCAACTGCGGGATGCCAATACACCTAATAACTATGAGTGGGTGTTGTCAAGAAGTGTGTTGATGCCGCCTACCTATCGCCTTTATTATGAGGATGGTTTGCCGGCGCCAGGAGAAGGTGTTTCGTCGTTCAGAAATCGCCTGCACGAGATCTACTATAAAACGAAATATAACGATGCCGAGGTATATCGAACGAGTTTCCAAGTAGGTGCCAATTGGGATATCATCCCTGGACTCTCGTTTAAACCTTCCATATATTATTTTAGCGCGGAAGGCGTCGAAAACTACTTCGAGGCATATAACGAGACCGTAACAAACAGACCGGCTTCGGCGCGACATAACTTAGACAGACATCTTCAGGCGGATGGATTACTATCTTACGATAAACAATTCGCAGGTTTACATAATTTCAGTGCAATTTTAGGGGGGAGTTATTACCATGATTACAGCTACCGTATGAGTGGGAGTGGTCGAGAAGCATTGACAGATCATATTCCGACATTAAACGCTACTTCGGAATTGACACAGCGTGTAACTACAAGCAAAGGCTATGAAGCCATGTTGAGTTACTATGGTAGGGTTAACTATGACTACGACCGGAAATATATACTATCTGCTAGTATGCGGATGGATGGCTCTTCTAGGTTCGCCAAAGATAAACTATGGGGTTATTTCCCGGGCATGTCAGCCGCATGGAATGTGCATCGTGAAGAGTTCTTCCAGTCCCTTTCCAATACAGGCGTGTCACGTCTAAAACTTCGCAGTAGTTGGGGAAGAACAGGGAACAATAATATCAATCCTTTAGACTCTCGTGGACGTTATCAGACCGGATATAGTTATATGGGTAATGTGGGTATATTGAATACTATTCTGATGAATAATACCCTAGTATGGGAGCGTACAACATCTTTTGACGCAGGTTTGGATGTAGGATTGTTTGGTGACAGAGTTTCGATCTTGGTAGACTACTATAATAAAGTAACCGATCATCGACTATTTGATAAGCCACTTTCATCGCAGCTCGGTTTTGGTTCTATCAAAAGTAATTATGGATCTATCCGTAATCGTGGTTTCGAAGTGGAATTGCAAGCCACTCCGATCCGAAATGAGAATTTTACATGGGATTTGAGCACGACGTTCTCTTTTAACCGCGCTTCGGTAATTAAACTGCCTGAAAATGAAGAGGATAAAAATAGGATAAACGGTAACTTCGTTTACGATCCTGTCTTAGGAGACTATAAAAAGGTAGGTGGTCTTGCGGAAGGGGAACGTGTCGGCGGAAGATGGGCATATCATTACCTCGGCGTTTATCAAACGGATGCCGAGGCTGCCAATGCGCCATTGGATCGAAATGCTTCGGGAAGAACGAAAACAGCAGGCGATGCAATTTTCGAAGATTTGGATGGTGATGGTGTGTTAGACAACAACGATATGGTCTTTATGGGGTATATCCGCCCGGATAAAATGGGAGGTATGGTCAATAATTTCTCTTATAAAGGGTTGTCGTTACGTTTCGTCTTAGACTGGTCTATCGGTCATGTTATTGACAACGGCTTTAAAGGAAACGTCATGGGAAGTAGCCGGAACAATAACAATGCTTTTAAGGAAGCGATGACCGAAAGCTGGCAAACAGAAGGGCATGATGCGAAGTACCCAAAATATACGGTGCAAAGTGATTACGATTATAACTTTAGGAATCATATGCGTTGGGATAATGGGCTTGGAAATACAAGTGGGGGGAGCAATAACAGTCGCTATTATGGCAAGGGAGATTACCTCGCTTTTCGCGAAGTGTCTTTAAGTTACCGGATGAAAAATGAGTTTTTGAAAAAAGCAAGAGTGCAGGGGTTAGAAGTTTTTGGCGGGGTTTATAATCTTGGTTATATAACGAAGTACGATGGTATGATGCCGGAGATATTTGATGGTGCTGATTATGGTACATATCCAAGACCAAGACAGATTAACTTTGGAATGCGCGCTACTTTTTAAAAATCAAATAATTTAATTCAACTGAAATGAGACATTACATTAACATATACACGCTTATTATCGGCATTTTAGTGTGCTCCAGCTGTGATAGCTTATTAGAGGTGGATACCGTCTCTGATATTACGAACAATGACTATTGGCAAAGCCAAGGTGATATGGAAAGTTATCTCTTTGGAATCTATGATCAATTTAGAAATGTGAACAATAATACCAATTATTTTGAGGATCGAGGGGATTCTTTCGTCCCCGGTATGGAGGGCGGTCCTTCAAATGCTTGGAATCAAAATCTGACCGACCAAAATGCTCCCAACTGGCTTAGTTTTTACGGTGTCATCCAACATTGCAATTTATTATTGAAGTATTCCGAACAAATTAATTTCGGAATACAGGCAGATAAGGATCGTATTTTAGCCGAAACTTACTTCATGCGAGCGCATACCTATTTTAGTTTACTGCGTATCTGGGGTGATGTACCTTTAGAACTGGAACCTACAGAAAGTGACAGCAAGCCGCAACTTCCCAGAGCACCCAAGGAAGATGTCATGGTTCAGGTGCTAAGTGATATAAACAGAGCGATTGAATTATTTCCAGAAAGCGGATTTAAAAATAAGAGCAGAGCTTCCAAACCAGCTGCTTATGCCTTAAAAGCAGATGTTCTATTGTGGAAGGCGAAGGTATTAAATGGTACGGATACGGATCTACTGGAGGTAATTGTGGCTGCGGATGCTGCAAGCGCTGGAACAAGTTTGGAAGAAGATTTTGAAAAAATATTTGACAATGAGAGTAAAAATGGGAGAGAGATTATCTTTTCGATCTATATGCATCGGGATGAGAAAGGTGATCATTACAGTAGTCAGTTGAAACCACGAGATGTGTTTGTACAGAATGCTGTCAATGTAGGTGATATTGCTTTTGCCCGAAGTGGAGCCCGCAGCCAATATGCACCGTCTCCGAAATTGCAGAGCGTTTTTAAAGAATATGCCTCGGATATCCGTCGGTCAAAGTCTATTATAGAAGCTGTTGCACCCGGCGACGTATCTATCGGTTGGTTTGATAACAAGATGCGAGGAAGTGTAAATGCAGGAAACCGCTACTATGATTCGGACATCGTGGTTTATCGTTTGGCCGAAATGATCCTATTTAAGGCTGAAGCTTTGGCGGCCTTGAATCGTACTGGCGAAGCGATAGACGAATTGAATAAAATAAGAGCCCGGGCCAAAATTGGAGACTATACAGGTGCAACGGATAAGATTGCGGTGGAGAGAGCTATTCTTCGGGAGCGGTTTAGGGAATTCTATCTGGAGCTCAAGCGTTGGCCTGATTTATTACGATTTCATTTTGGTGGTACAATCGATGTATATGGGGAGATTCCTAATTTGAGCGGGACGACCATTCCTTTATATTCTCCTATTCCGAAAATACAAATTGATAGGAACCCTGAATTGAAACAGACGGATGGTTACGAAAAATAAAAACGAGAAAAGATGATTTTAAGAAAAAAATTAGCAGCGAGTATTATTCTATTATTTTGTCTAACGATGGTCGGAGCCTTTGTTGCTTGTAAATCGGAAACACCTCAACCTGTCGTCAAACCAGGCGATAACAAAGGGGAAGACGACGATGACGATTCGGAAGATACATTTAATTATATTTTCAAAGAGAATACAGGTGGCTTTCAGGTGTATCGTATTCCTGCTATCGTCAAAACAAACAGCGGTAAGCTTTTGGTTTTCGCCGAAGCCAGAAAGTTGCGAAGCAACGGGGATACGGGTGATATTGATATGGTTTTGAAGATATCGGAGGATAACGGTAAAACATGGGGAAGTATGATCACAATTTGGGATGATGGCACGAATACGTGTGGGAATCCGGTTCCTATTGTTGACAAAGTGACGGGGAAAATCCATTTATTGATGACTTGGAACCATGGTAATGATGATTGGGGTGACCTGACTACCGGGCAGGGTGAGGATACCAGAAGGGCGTATTACACGTCTTCCGACGATGACGGAATGACTTGGAGCGCGCCTGTAGAAATTACATCGAGTGTCAAAGCTCCTGAATGGGACTGGTACGGGACCGGCCCAGTCCATGGTATCCAGATTACAAAAGGAACCTACAAGGGGCGATTAGTAGCGCCTAATTATTATACCGTACGCGTGGATGGTCAACGGAAGGACTATTCTCACGCCATTTATTCGGATGATAACGGCCTTACTTGGAAACCGGGCGCTCGGACAACGGCGGATAAAGTAGGCGAATGTACGGTGGCAGAACTGTCGGATGGACGGCTGATCATGAATCATAGAGTAAGTTCAGGAAATGTGCGGAAATATTGTATAAGTGACGATGGTGGGGAAACTTGGGGTGAGATGAAAACCGACTACTCTTTAGTAGATGCTATTTGTCAAGGAAGCCTCTTTTCCGATCTCTTCGATAATAAGCATCATTTATTTTTTGCAAATGCAGCGAGTGTAGAACGGAAAAATATGACCGTAAAACTCAGTACTGACGGTGGATCAAGCTGGGCGAAAAAGGCACAGGTCCACGCAGGCCCTTCAGCCTACTCGGATATGACGGGGACAAAAGATGGTAACCTAGCGCTCGTTTATGAAGGAGGTACTGGCAGACCATACGAAGGAATTGCGTTTAAACTGTTGGTACTAAGTGATTTTAAGTAATAAATGTACTAATTAACAATTATAAACTATGACAACTAAATTTTCACTAGTTATCTATATTGCATTACTGGGAATATTTTATTCCTGTAAAAAAGAAAATGATATAGAACGATTGCAGGCGGACTTCGTTGCTGAATCGGAGGTTGTTCGGGTGGGAGAGCCTGTTACTTTTTCAGATATCTCGACAGGGAAAATTACCAAGTGGAACTGGAAGTTTGAAGGTGGTAACATCGAAGAATCTGTTCTTTCGAGCCCAACGGTGGTGTTCGAACAACCCGGGAATTACGAGGTATCGCTAGAAATATCGGATGGTAGAGGGACTTCACTTCTTACGAAAGAGATTGCTGTTGGTTACAACAGCATTGAGGCCCTATTTGAAGCTGATCAAACCATAATTATACAGGGCGACGAGGTTAGCTTTACAGATTTATCGGTCGGATTGATTGAAAACTGGAAATGGGAATTTACTTCGGCCGAAGGTGTCGTAATGACATCGACCGAACAGCATCCGAAACTTCATTTTAATGAAATCGGCATCTATCAGGCAAAGTTGACGGTAACTAATCCTGATTTCTCGGACGTGGAAATTAAGGAGAACTTTATCGAAGTATTAGATGCTAGCAATTTAAGTGTGGATTTCACATCGAGCGCAACGGGCACCTACGAGGGTCAGAGCATAACGTTTACAGCATCTTCGGTAGGGTCAGTAAACAATTGGCTATGGGAGTTTGAAGGCGGATCACCAGCCACTAGTACGGATGAAAATCCTACCGTTACGTATTCTCGGCCTGGTAGATATAAAGTGAAGTTAAGCGGAACGAATATCGCCGTAACGAAAGAGAAGGTCAGAGAAGGATACATTTCGGTTGTACCCGGCGATCAACTAGCTGCTTATTTCCCATTCGGAGGTAATTTGAATGATGTGGGACCCCATAAGTTCGTCCCTACCGTAAAGGGCACGGTTACGAGCGCCGGGATTGATAGAAAAACATATGAGAATAATGCAGCTGTGTTTAATGGAAGTAGTGGATTGGTTGTGGCGGATCATGCAGCTATGAATTTTGGAACAAATGATTATTCTGTCTCTGTCTGGGTGAAAACAACGTTGACTAGGCGCATGATGATCTGGCAGGAAAGTGGTGATCAAGGTAGTGGAGATAATCAGACGTGGCTACGTCTAGGCGCAAACACAACTAGTCAGCTCGTCGGATTTGCTACGGAGGATAGTGATGGGGGATCATTCCTCGGTATGAGCGAAGCAGAGAAAGGTAAACTCTATGATAATGTATGGCATCATGTGGTTGCGACGCGGAGTGGCTTGAAAACAACCGTTTACATTGATGGCGTAAAGGCGAAAGAGGTTACTTCTACTAAAGGAATTAAGAATGTATCCAATGGTGGGGACTTTAAGATAGGAATGCAACGAGGGGCGACGAGCGATAGTAACTACTTTGACGGTATGTTAGATGATTTGGTGATTTATAATAAGGCGTTAACTGCGGCTGAGGTAGCAGCTCTTTATAATTTTTAACCACGATAGCTTTGTCCGGGAGTTCTTGCTTCCGGACGGCTTTTAAACAGGGATGCATGATAATGAATAAAATACCTATACAGTTTTTTTTGATCCTAATAGGCGTGTTGGTGGGTTTTTCTTCCTGTGAAAAAGAAGGTGTACCAAAGGAGAAACCAGATACTCCATCGAACCGTGATTCGCTGGACAATGAATTGTTGGAGGCTCCGCCTACACACACCCAGTTGAAACTCTTCGACGGGGGAACAGAGGAATATCATTCTTATCGGATACCATCACTTATCCGGACAGCAACGGGTACATTGATCGCTTTTGCTGAGGGAAGGAAAGGAAATAATCGTGATTATGGAAATATTGATTTAGTATATAAAACTTCTAAAGACAATGGAAAAACGTGGTCAGCACTAAAAACTGTTGTCAGCGAAGGGGACGGTACCTGGGGAAATCCGACTGCGGTAGTGGATGAATCCAACGGGCGCGTTTGGTTGTTTATGTCTTGGAATAGTGGTTATCATAATCAGTCTGGCACGGATGGCTTTGAAAGAATCGATAGTTGGGGAGAACGAAAAGTATTCGCTTCATATAGTGACAACGACGGCAATAGCTGGTCTTCTCCTGTAGACTTAACGTCTACCTTGTTACCCCGTAATTACACATGGGATGCCATGGGACCGGGTATTGGAATTCAGAAAACACAAGTGGAGGCCGTAGGAAGATTGATTATTCCGGCGATAGGTAGAAATATTTACAGTGATGACCATGGTCAGACATGGAAATATCAGCTCTTGGCTTCCGGCACGAGTGAGGGAACGATCATTGAAAAAACCAATGGAGGTTTAATTAGAAACGATAGACCGGTCAGAGCCCAATGGGAGCTTTCCAAAACAAGAAGGGTAGCAACTGGGACGATATCGAACTTTTCGAACTGGACTTCGGATGTAACCCTTCCTGATCCGGCCAATCAGGCATCCATACTGAGGTTTACGTGGAACCGAAATAGGATACTTTTCTTGAATTCTGCGAGTACCACGACGAGAGGTCGGATGTTGGTTAGGTTAAGTTATGACGAAGGTAAAACTTGGCCTATTGATAGACGAGTTTACGATTCGCTAACCGAACAACAGGCACAAGGCCAAGGGAAAGGCGGGTATTCTAGTATGGTAAAGACTAAAGATAGTGAGATTGGTGCTTTGATCGAAATTAACGAAAATAGCGGAAGTTCGGAAACTAGTAACCGTTCGATTGATTTTCACAAATTCAATTTGACGTGGGTATTAAACGGTTCTGCGGAGCCCAAGTAATAAATAAATAGTAAATAAGTTAAGTCAACAAAAATGAAGATTAGTGTTTTAGTTAGTGCAGTGTTTTCTTGTTTTATCTTATCGCTTTTTGCTTTTGCTCCTGCTGATTTCAAAATCTCAAGCGATCAGTTTCAACTGCCGGTATTAAAAAAGAAAGCAAATAACCCCATCATCCGAATTAATATTGTCTCCTCTTCGGAAGGTCGTAAGCTGACAGGCATCCGCTTGGATACAGAAGGGACAACAGATCTGAAAGATATCAAAGCAGCTCGTGTCTACTATTACGGGCAGGATACTCTTCCAGGGAATATGGAAACTACGAAGGCGATATTGGTTTCAACCACAAATAATGTGGGCCGAGAGCTAAGGCTTGAAAGCGATCAACTTTTAAAAAAAGGGAACAACTATTTCTGGCTTTCTTATGAACTTAATGACGACGCAAACATTTTAAATTTTGTTGACGCTAGCTTGTTATCTGTTCAAATTGATGGGAAAAACAAGAGAGCCTATAAGAAGGATAATGGAATTAAGCAACGAATTGGGGTTGCCGTTCGGAAGCATAAGCAAGATGCGGTACATACGTCCAGAATTCCAGGTCTGGCGCAAACAAATAAGGGAACGTTGATAGCAGTATTTGATGCCCGTTACGACAGTGGGCGTGATTTACAGGGGCATATGGACATTGGCATTCATCGAAGTGAAGATAATGGAAATACATGGGAGCCCATACAGATCGTTATGGATATGGGAGAATGGGGTGGTTTGTCGGAGAAGTTTAATGGGGTTTCGGATGCGTGTATTCTCGTAGATAAAAATTCCGATGCGATTTATATCGCTGGTTTGTGGATGCACGGAGTGATCAATGC
Organism: Sphingobacterium arenae; assembly: GCF_014692505.1. Taxonomy (GTDB): domain Bacteria; phylum Bacteroidota; class Bacteroidia; order Sphingobacteriales; family Sphingobacteriaceae; genus Sphingobacterium; species Sphingobacterium arenae. The sequence goes on from NZ_JACNYK010000006.1 coordinate 233,096, forward strand.
GGAGGGTAAATGGGTCGAGGATTTAAATGAACAGAGTGATGAGTGGAATCATCAGTGGCGGACGAAAGGTTCTCAGCCCGGATTTGGGGTAAAGCAAACCTCGCAGTTCCTGATTGTAAAAAGTACCGACGACGGCAAAACTTGGTCAGATCCTATGAATATCACGGAGATGGGGAAGAAGGAAGAATGGTGGTTGTGGGCTCCGGCGCCGGGCCAAGGAATTACGATGAAAGATGGTACGTTGGTATTCCCAACGCAGGGAAGAGACAAAAACGGCGAAGCTTTTTCAAATATCACCTATAGTAAAGACGGTGGAAAAACTTGGAAATCCAGCACACCCGCTATAAACGAATCAACGACCGAATGTATGGCTGTCGAGCTTTCCGACGGATCGATTATGTTGAATATGAGAGCGAATTCAAATAAAGGACGAATAGATGATTCCAATGGGCGAGCTATTGCTGTCACCAAAGATTTAGGTGAAAATTGGTCTGTGCATCCTACTTCGCATGGTGCTTTAATTGAGCCTGTTTGTATGGCAAGCATTATTCGCCATGACTATAAAGCCGGCGACAAGTACAAATCTGTCCTTTTATTTTCAAATCCGGCGTCAAAGACAAAGAGACATAATATGACTATTAAACACAGTTATGACGATGGGATGCAGTGGTCTGGAACCTCCTCCTCTCTATTGTTGGACGAAGTTAACAGTCGAGGATATTCCTGCTTAACAAGTATAGACAGTGAAACAATTGGAATTCTTTATGAGAGTAGTCAAGCGGATATGGTTTTTCAGGCTATCAAGCTCAAGGATATCCTGAAAATAGAAACAAAAAAATAAAGAAAAGAGTGCGTGAAATCGTTTTACGCGCTGTGAAATAATAAACGAAGAGAATGATAATGGGAAAAATTACAGGATTGGTGGCGGCTACTTTTGCGGCCTATCACGAAAATGGTGAAGTTAATGTAGCGATTATTCCGCAGATAGTGGATAAATTAATTGAAGATGGCGTCTCTGGCGTGTTTGTCTGTGGCACAAACGGGGAGGGGCCTAATCTGACCGTCGAGGAAAGACAGGCAATCGTTGAAACCTATGTGAAAGCGGCTAATAAGCGGATTAAAGTGATCGTCCACGTTGGGCATAGCTCGATAAAAGAAGCGCGTAAATTAGCTGCACATGCAGAACAGGTGGGGGCAGATGCTTTCTCTTCGGTCTCAGCTTTTTACTTTAAACCGGCGTCAGTGAAGGCTTTGGTGACAAGCTTAGCCGAAATTGCTTCTGCCGCCCCGAATACACCTTTTTATTACTACAATATCCCCCATTTGACAGGCATATCCATGGATATGCTGGAACTCATAAAGCTGGCGGAAGAAATGATCCCTAACTTTGCGGGACTGAAATATACGGCGTCTACATTGCATGAATATGAGGCTTGCGTGAACTATAAAGATGGTAAATATGATGTATTGTATGGTTTAGATGAAATGCTTTTAGGAGCATTGGCTGTAGGGGCGAAAGGAGCGGTGGGAAGTACATATACATTTGCCGCACCATTATATAACAAGGTTATTGAAAATTTTGAAAAGGGAAATATGGAAGAAGCCCGCAGATTACAAATGGTTTCTATCAAAATGGTTCAGTCTCTGGGTAAATTTTCACCCATTCCAGCGCAGCGCGCTATCGTAGATATGGGCGGTTTTGAACTAGGTTCGTGTCGTTTACCATTGATTGGTCTAACATCGGAAGAAAGAAAAAGACTAAAGGAAGATTTGGAAGCAAAAGATTTTTTTAAACAGGTAGATCAATGCAGAGAGACAGCTTCTGCGCTAAATTATTAGTGCAATGAAATTCTTCTTTTATTTTATAAGTATAATCTTCTATATGACAGTTACATCAGTTTATGCGCAGATAAATATTTCCTTTAAATGGGACACATTGGCAAATGTGCCCGATGATATCGGTTTTGCGGGTTCTTTTGCAGGAGTATGGAATAATACGTTGATTGTTGCAGGAGGAGCAAACTTTCCTGATGGAGGTGCTCCCTGGACAGGTTCCAAAAAAGTATGGCATGATCAAATTTTTGCGTTGGATAGCCCGGACGGCGAATGGAAGGTTATCGGAAATTTACCGACTGCCGTAGGGTACGGTGTCTCGATTACATGTGATAAAGGGTTGATTTTAATCGGTGGGAGCACGCATGAAAAGCATATAGCTGAGGTACGATTGCTTCAATATGATGGGAAGAATGTTACCTTTAAACATCTCCCTGACTTACCTAAGCCTGTAGCCAATTCGACAGGCGTGATCCTGAATAATGTGGTGTATGTATTGGGTGGTACGCTGGATCCTACATCGAAGGAAACGGAGAACAATTTTTGGTCTTTAGACCTCAATAAATCTGCGACAACATGGAAAATGCTGGACTCTTGGCCAGGACCTTCGCGGATGCTTGCTATTGCAGGCGTACAGGATGGCGCAATCTATCTATTTAGCGGCACTCACCTAAAGAATGGTGATCGTGAGTATCTAAAAGATGCCTATAAGTACAAAGTCGGGCGGGGCTGGGAAAGAATTACCGATTTGCCACATGCGATCGTTGCGGCGCCTAGTCCGGCTTTTGCTGTAGGTAACGACAACTTGGTTGTTTTTGGTGGGGATAACGGTTCACAGATTGGAATAAATCTGAAAAAGGAGAAACATCCGGGGTTTTCAAAAACTGTTTTGTCGTACAATACAAAACATAATAATTGGACCGAGGTTGGCGCTCAACCCAGTGATGCAGCGGTAACTACACCATTAGTGATATGGAATAACAAAGCTATAATTCCAGGTGGTGAGATAAGCCCCTCGGTGAGAACAACAAAAGTTGTTGTCGCGGAAGCCATTAAAACCTCTGAATAAGTGCGTTTGCGAAAAATGTACATGGCGATTCGCTAATGGTGGCATATTGCCGATTAAACAAATACGCTGATGAAAAATTCAAAATATTACCCTTGGGTCGTTGTAGGCCTTTTGTGGATTGTTGCATTGCTCAATTACATGGATAGACAGATGTTGGCTACAATGCGACCCAGTATGGAAGCTGACATTGTTGAATTACAATCGGCTACAAACTTTGGCCATTTAATGGCTGTTTTCTTGTGGATATATGGTTTTATGAGTCCTGTCGCGGGAGGTATAGCGGATAAATTCAATCGAAAATGGCTAATTGTTGGGAGTTTATTTGTTTGGTCTGGTGTAACTTTTGCCATGGGGTATGCGAATACTTTTCAACAGCTTTATTGGTTAAGAGCTGTCATGGGGGTAAGCGAGGCACTGTATATTCCTGCCGGACTTTCTCTCATAGCTGATTTTCATCAGGAAAAAACGAGATCCCTAGCTGTAGGTATTCATATGACGGGACTATATATGGGGCAGGCGCTTGGAGGTTTTGGTGCGACGGTAGCAGAAGCGTTTACATGGCATACCGCATTTCGTGCCTTTGGGCTTATAGGAATAGTGTATGCTATTATCTTGATATTTTTCTTACGAGAAGCTAAATCTTCTGTTAATAGTATAAAGACTGCGCAAGAAAAATTGGAGAAACAACGTCCGTTTGCCTTTAAAGCATTGGCTATATTGTTTACCAATATTTCCTTTTGGGTTATACTTTTTTATTTTGCCGTGCCAAGCTTACCTGGGTGGGCAACAAAAAACTGGCTTCCGACACTTTTTGCACAAAATCTAGATATTCCTATGTCTAGTGCGGGACCATTGTCGACGATTACAATTGCTGTTTCGTCCTTTATAGGGGTTATTTGTGGAGGGATTCTATCCGATACATGGGTACAACGCAATATAAAGGGTAGAATTTATACGAGTGCTATCGGTATAGCTTTAACGATTCCATCGTTATTGCTGTTAGGTTTTGGTCATTCGCTCTTTCATGTTGTCACTGCAGCCCTTTGCTTTGGATTAGGGTTCGGTATGTTTGATGCGAATAATATGCCCATCTTATGCCAGTTTGTGTCTTCGAAATATAGAGCAACAGCCTATGGGTTGATGAATATGGTTGGTGTTTTCTCCGGAGCATATATCACGGATTTTCTAGGACGATCTTCGGATGCAGGGCATCTAGGGAAAGACTTTGCCACACTCGCAGGAATTGTCGTGATCGCACTGCTGATCCAATTATATTTTCTTCGCCCTAAGGTGAACGATTATGTAGATTGAAATGCTTTATTGCCAAAGAGACAATAAGCTACTGCCCTTTGTTAAAAAGTTCGGTCCGCAAATCTTGATAGTAAAGTAAGGCTGCTTCGGCATTATTAAAGTCGCTCTGTGTCATGTATATCTGTCCCAACTTGTCTATAATGGCAAGTTGAAGTAGTTTGTTTTCTTCCGATTTAGCGAGCTCATCGGCTTGGAGAAACTCCTTTTTGGCAACATTATAATTCTTCTGGACAAATTTAGAGAACGCGAGCATATATTCAATTTCGGCAAGTTCCTCGTTGAAGTTTTTACTATTTGCCAGATCGCGTGCTTGGATTAAAAACCATTGCGCTTCCGTATGCTTATTTTGCAATTGGTAAATCCGTGCCAACGTTTGCCAGGCAATAATCTTTTGTTCGTATGCTTTTGCGCGGTTCAGTAGGGGGATAGCCTTGCGGATGATGTTGTTCTCAGCAGACCGGTAGTCTTTGTCGTAGGCCTGGATAAGCGCTATTTTCAGAAGAGAATTCGCCTGATCGATAATACTTCTCTGTTGAACAGCCATGTTGTAATAAGCTTCCTGAAAATAACCCGCCTGTTGAATATTTTTATCGTATAAATAGATGTTGGCTAAATTATACTGAATAACGGCTATATCGGATGCGTTTGAAGTTTTCTGTGCGTGTTGAAGGGCGGTTTGCAACAGGCCAAGAGCTTGGGAGATCGCCCCCTCTTTTAAGGATGATGACGCGTAAGTATGTAGCAAACCATAAGCCGTGTTATAATTACCTCGTTCAACTTCTCGTTCTACTAGTTCGTTCCACGCCGACGTTGTATTGGGTATGGGCGAAAGCAGGTATTGTACATGCCGCTCGGCACGCGTAGTTTTAAACTCCGCAATCAATTGTTGAAGGTCGAGGGCTCTGGCGATGCTGTCCTGAAAAGCTGTCTTTTCTTTATAGGAATCCGTCAGGAGCTCTTCGCGGGTTCGGGGAGCAGGAAGTACATATACGCGAGGACCTACTCCGTCAAAATCCGCATCATACTTATTCACATAGCCTGCTGGATCCAACGCGACGTCGGCCTCCTGCGCTTGAATATGGGGTACGCTTAGTCCGAAAGCGAACAGCCCTGATATAATATAAAAAATACTCTTTTGATGGAGTGTCATACGCGTTCTTTCCTGTTTTACAAAGTTATAGCCTAATTGGCACATTCACAAATGATGATTTTTTGCTTTCCGTCCATTACATTCCTCTTTGTTGGACGTATGCCTGTGCCGCGGGCGGAATGACGCACCGTTGCACTATCCCACCTTTAACCACCAAAGTTGCATCCGAATGTTTTACAACGGCAGTATCTTATGCTTAGCACGATACTTAATGTAAAACATTCGAAGCGAGGAGGTTTTTGGTTCTTTTTCACGGGAAAAAGAACATAAAAAAGTTACACCACAAAATATTTACACAATAAGTCTCTATTTATGCAGTTATTTACAAATGAGATAAATGTTAACTTAGTAACTTACGGCCGTTAATTTTAACGTCCTTGTTATTTTGTGCTTTGTTTTCAGTATTTTTATGGCAAACAAAATTTTATTGCAAGTTTTGGATACTGAAAAGGATTATTGCAAATGTATTTAAAAAAAATAGCTTATATGTTTAAGAATATTGTATTTGGTCTGGCTTTAATTTCATTTATAGCGTGTGGATCAAAACCCCGGGTGAGTTTGGAGGAAGAAGCATTACAATTAAAACCATCGGCACAACACGAAGTTATTGCCGCCGAGGTGGCCAACCTGTTGGAGAACTATAGCTATAAAAAGGTACCGATGACGGATTCGCTGTCACGCATCGTTTTTACGAACTTGCTAAAATCGATGGATCAAGGACGGAATTACCTCCTTCAATCCGATATTGATGATTTCAAGCAATTTGAAAATGCCATTAGTCAAGACTTTAGGAAAGGTGATCTATCTGCGCCGTTCTATATTTTCAATATCTATTCACAACGTTATTTGGAAGCGATGGAATATGCGTTATCTCAAGTCGATGCGCCACATGATTTTGAAATCGATGAGAAATACGTGGCATACAGAGAGAAGCTTCCTTATTTCAAGGACGAAACGGAACTGAAAGACCAGTGGCGTAAACGTGTGAAATACGATTTACTGAATTTGCGGTTGACAAGTACAGATAAAGATTCTGTGGATATGGAAAAACACAAAGAAACATTGCGCAAGCGGTACAAAAACTTAGTTAGCCAAGCAAAACAGACTAATTCCAATGATGCGTTTCAGCTGGTCATGACCGCACTGACAGATGCCGTTGATCCACATACGACTTACTATAACCCTTCGTTTGCACAAGCATTTAACGAAAGCATGTCCAATACTTTTGAAGGTATCGGCGCACGTTTATCAATGGAAAACGAAATGGTCACGATCAAGGAGATCATTGCGGGAGGTCCGGCCTTTAAAGACAAAAGCTTAAATGTGGACGATAGAATTATCGGTGTAGCGCAAGGAGAAGGCGAATTTGAGGATATTATCGGATGGCGTTTAGATGCCGCAGTTGCAAAAATAAAGGGACCGAAAAATACGGTTGTGCGATTGAAAGTTATTCCGGCTGGGCAAGAGCTTACAGCACAGCCGAAAGTGGTGGCATTAAGTAGGGATAAGATTGTTATTGAAGAAGAATCTGCACAGAAAGAGATAAAGCAGGTGAAAGGCGACGATGGAAAAACGTATAAAGTAGGGCTTATCAAATTACCAAAATTCTATATTGAGTTTGAGGCGTACCGGCGGGGCGATCCAAATTACAAGAGTACGACGAGAGATGTTCGACTGATTTTGGATACCCTTCGTCAAGAAAATGTGGATGCGGTTGTGTTAGACTTAAGAAATAATGGTGGCGGTTCCTTACAGGAAGCTATTGAATTGACCGGATTGTTTATTGACAAGGGACCGGTTGTCCAGGTGCGCGACGTGCGTAATCGGGTAGATATAGAAAGCGATAAAGATGCAGGTGTTGCTTGGGATGGTCCGTTTGGTGTGCTAATCAATCGTTTCTCAGCATCAGCCTCCGAGATTTTTGCCGGGGCGATTCAGGATTACGGAAGAGGGGTGGTGCTGGGAACCCAGTCATATGGAAAAGGGACTGTACAATCGGCTATTGATATGTCACGTTTTATTAGTGCAACGAATAAATTGTTATTAAAGGCTAAAGGTCTAGACAAAGATCCCGATACGCCAACAGGTGCTCCAGAATTTGGTCAAATCAATATTACGATGGGGAAATTTTATCGTGTAACAGGAAGCAGTACGCAACATAAAGGAGTGGTGCCCGATATTACTTTCCCTACCCAATATGCAGCAGAAAAGTTTGGCGAAAGTTCTGAACCTTCGGCCTTGCCTTGGGATCAGATTAAGTCTTCGAACTTTACAGCAGTGGCAGATTTGACAAGTTTAAAGAACCAATTAAAAGAAGTTCACGAATTGCGAATGGAAAAATCTCCTGAGTATGCTTATCTATTGGAAGATATTGAGGAATTTCAGGAACTGGATTCTATTCAAGAGATCAGCTTGAACCAAAATAAATTAAAAGAAGAGCGGGAGAAGACCCGAGCGAAAAACAGAGCGCGAATAAACAAGGGCTTAGAACTGCGCGGTTTACCATTATGGAAAGAGGGAGAACCGCAACCCAAAACAGATTTTGATTTTATCTTAGACGAAAGTTTATCCGTAATGGCAGATTATATACGGCTTGGACAGACTAAGTTGGCAAAGAAATAAAATTAATAGAGACGCTAAACGGCGTCTCTACTTGTTTCATATCATCAAAACATCTTCAGCTGGGGGTCAGTAACCCGAAATGATTTTCTATGGTGTGGGCTGATACCGTGTTGCAAGATGGCATTGCGGTGCTTAATGGTTGGATATCCTTTATTGGACAGCCAATCATAATAAGGGAATTCATTTGCTAGCGAATGCATATATTCATCCCGGTAGGTCTTGGCTAAGATCGATGCAGCCGCTAGAGAAAGGTATTTCCCATCGCCCTTTACAATACATTGATGGGGGATATCTTGATATGCCTTGAATCTGTTACCATCAACAATAATATAAGCCGCTTTTGTTTTCAGCAGATCCAATGCGCGGTGCATGGCCAAATAGGAAGCGTTTAAAATATTGATATGGTCAATTTCTTCTGCAGATACACTCGCTACGGCAAAATCTAAAGCCTCTTTCTCAATAATAGGACGTAAAGTCTTTCTTTTCTTTTCCGAAAGCTGCTTGGAGTCATTAAGCAGTTCATTACAGTAGTCCGGCGGAAAAATAACGGCTGCGGCAAATACGGGTCCTGCTAGGCAGCCTCTTCCAGCTTCGTCGCATCCTGCTTCCATTACATCACGTTGAAAAGTTGATAATAACATTTTGCTAAAATACAAAACCGAGATGTAAATAAGCATGAACACATAAAGAAATGATTATCTGCGATGAGTTCGCAAGCTCGGTTATTTACACGAGCTCCCATCGACCATAAAAATGAAATAAATAGATGAAAATGACCGGACTGTATGTAACATGTGTGTGATATTCGATAAAAAAGAAGAAATGCTTTTTTACTTTGATATGATCGCTGAGTCTATACATAGAGCATTTAAATGAAGTAGAATAACAACTAACAATGAAAGCATTTCTTCTCGGCATAATAGTAATTGTAGGAATGGGTGAATCTTTTGCACAAAAGAAGCAAAAGATGATCATCCAGTCGGTGACGGATATAACGATTGATGCAGATTTAGTGGAGTGGGATACGTTAAATAACGTTGCAGAAGAAGGTTTTTGGTTCTTCCGATTGGGACAAGACGCTTCCAATCTCTACATCGCTATTCGTGTAGAAAATCAAATGCTACAGCATCTAGCCGTTAGAAATGGTGTTTTGCTGACTGTCCAATCCAATCATAGAAACAGAGACGACATCCAATTTCTATTTCCTTACCCCGACAGCGAAGTGAAACGCGCTATGTTGCGTGAGGATCACGATTCTGATGGGGCTTATAAAACAGATTTGATCAACCGATCGCGCGGATATTTTGTGTATGGCTTCCCAACGGTGCCAAATGGATTGTTGTCCTTGCAAAATGCTTATGGACTGCAAGCAAAAGCGCGTATCAACGACGGGAAGCTCTATTATGAAGCGGTTGTACCGAAATCGTTATTGGATTATACGACACCTGTTGCGACGTTCAAGCTTGGTATTTATGATGGTTTTACACCCTTAATCTCGTCTAAGAAAGTTGTCTCGAGCCGCTCAGGGGGAATGTACGGTGGCTATCGCGGACGACCGGCTCCCAAATCAAAGGATAAGTTGACCTTGGCCGTGCTTTTAGAAACAATATTAAATTAGCATACGATAAAAAAATGAAAGGTTTTTTGAAAATAGTTTGTGGTTTGGCGGTTTGGTTATCCGCTTCCAATGCGATTGCACAAACAGGTAGAACGGTGCAAGGCATGTTGCGGGATAATGAATCAAGAGTAGTGGCCGGGGCGTCTGTGCAGTTGGAAGGCGATAAGGACACACTAGGCACAAGTGCTTCCCCGGCAGGCATATTTACATTTAATAATGTAAAATCACAGACGTTTACGGTGAAAGTCACGAGTTTGGGTTTTGAACCTTTTGAGCAGCAATTCAACTTTTCGCCGGGACAGGATAAAATGGTAATTCCGTCTTTTCAATTACAGGGGATAGCAAATATGCTGGAGGAAGTAATTGTCGATGGTGTAATTACCGTACAAGTGAAAGGAGACACTATCGAATATGCTACAAAGGACTTAAAATTAAGGGAAGGGGCGCTGGCAGAGGATGCTTTAAAGCGCTTACAAGGTGTGGAAGTCGATAAAGATGGGAATGTAACAGCACAGGGAGAACAGATTACACGCGTCCGTATCAATGGAAAAGATTTTTTTGGTGGTGATGTGAAAACGGCCACACAGAACCTACCCGCAAATATCATTGAAAAGATGCAGGTGGTTGATGATTATGGTGATATGGCAAACTTGACCGGAAATAGAACGGGCGACTCGGAAAAGGTTTTAAATATTCAGATCGATCCGGAATATAATAAAGGCCAAATGGCGACCGTACGTGTAGGTTATGGAACGGAAGAACGTTTCCAAACCACCGGGATGTGGATGGGGCTTACCGATAAAACCCAGGTTTCCGTATTGGGGAACTTAAACAATATGAACGCCAGCTTATTCGATTTTAATACGATGGGTGGCGGTGCGCGTCGGCGTATGGGCGGAGGGGGTGGTCGCGGGGGCGGCATGGCTGGTGGTTCTGATGGTATCACCAAGGTGGGGTCCATTGGTTTAAATGTCCGTCATGATTTTAGTGATAAGCTTAAAGTCTATGGGTCGTATTCGTTTGGTCGGGACGACAATAATACACAAACGCAGTCGTTCACCGAATATATCGGACAAAATATGGGGGTTGATAGTGATCAAGATAATAATCGCATTCGCACCAACCATCGTTTGGAAGCAAACGTCGAATGGAATATTTCGGAAAAAGACTATTTGAAGTTAACACCACAATTTGGCTTTAACAAGAATGATGCTGATAATCTGGATAATTCTACGTTTTATTTGGATAATGTGCTGGACTATACACAAGTGCAGACCCAATTAAATGGTAGCAATGCGCCGCGTTATGGAATCAGCGGATTGTATAACAGAAGGCTGAATGAAAAGGGAAGAAATTTCTTTATCAACTTTAATTACGACAATGCCGTTTCAGAAAATGATTATAACCAGATTTTAGATCGTCTTATCTATGATCCGAATAATCAGGATCAAGAAATTGGGAAGATTTGGGAACAGACCATCCGGGAAGCACGAAATAAAAGTTGGAATGCCGGAACATCTGTTTCTTATACAGAGCCTCTTGGAGAAAACAGTCGTATGGAGCTGACATATGATTTCAATGTTAACAACTATGATAATTTTGATCGACAAAATGGATTCGACAGAAACGGTAACCCGATTGATAACGCCATAGACAATGCGGCGGTATTAAACTACGCGTATGATTACGATTATGCCTTTAATTCGCATCGAGTTGGGGCGAACTATTCGTATGACAAGGATAAAATTAAGTATAGTATAGGTGCTGCGGTTCAACCCACCGTTTTGAGCGGGAATGCATACAGTGCGTCGGAATCTGCGGTTATTAGCCGGAATAACTTTAATGTTATTCCGATCGCTCGTTTTGAATATCGGTTTTCAAGACAATCCAATATCACCTTCAATTATTCCGCGCGTGCTTCCGAACCAGGGGTGTCGCAGATATTGCCTTTCGAGGTGAGTACAAACCGTACGAGTACCACGATCGGAAATCCGAATCTAGATCCGGAATTCCAACACAGCGGACGGATTCGTTTCCGCAGTGGCGACTTCCAGAAAGGCAAGACATTCTTCGCGACGGTCAGTGCTAATTTGACCAATGACAAAATTGTTTCTTTTAATAAACGTTATCCGGTCGAGGGCGATGGTATATACCAAGAAGTACGTTACTTGAACGAATCGGAACCTGTTTATTCGGTTAATTCGTTTTACCACCTAGGTCGATCGTTGAAAGATAAGACCTATAACATCATGTATATGGGGAGTGTGAATTATAATAAGAATATCGCCTATATCGCGGAGGATCCAGATGCATTAGAAGGTGATAAAAATGTGACCAATAATACGGTCTTAATGCAGGGACTGTTCTTTCGGTATACGCCGTCAGAGAAACTGGAAATTAGTCCTGGCGCGCGGTACTCTTACAACATTACCAAATCATCCTTGCCGCAGTATTCACAAGGCAATGTTTCGTCGTTTTCGCCAACGCTGATCGGTTCTGTAAATATCACGCCGACAACCATTTTTGGTGCAGACGTTTCCAAGACGTTCAATAGAGGCTACCGAGCCACTGAAAATCCATTTATCATCAATAGCTATATAGAGCAGCGCATGTTGAAGGGACAACGGGGGACGATACGCTTACAGGCTTTTGACTTGTTAGACCAGCAAATTAATATCAATAGAACGGTTGGTGATATATTGACAGATTCTCGTACCAATCGTTTGGGAAGGTACTTTATGTTGACCTTTACCTTTAGATTTCAGAAATTTTCGGGAATGAATCCTTTCCAAGAAGAAAGCGGATCAAGGGGGATGAGACGACCAAGGATGTAAATGTCCTTTTTTATTTCTACTTTTGGGGTTTGACTTTGATAAATATGGAATATGAAATTATCCGCTTGGACAACGGTATCCGCGCGGTATTTCACCGTCAGATTTCTCCCATTACGCATACCTGCTTGGTTGTCAATGCCGGCTCTCGAGATGAAGAACTCGGGAAGTACGGAGTGGCCCACTTTATTGAGCATTTGCTGTTCAAGAAAACGGAACGACGGTCTACACAACAGATTCTCAGTTATTTGGAAGCTGTAGGAGGCGATTTAAATGCATACACGACCAAAGAATATACTTGTGTGCACGCCTCCATCCTTAAACCTCACCTGAATAAGGCATTGGATTTATTTGAAGATATTATCTTCCATTCTACATTTCCATCAGATGAAATGGAAAAGGAGAAGGGGGTTATCGTAGACGAAATGGCATCTTATCGGGATAATCCCGAAGAATCGATTATGGATGATTACGAGGATTTAATTTTTAATCGCTCGGGATTGGGGCACAACATTCTTGGTTGGGAAAAGGATCTGCTGGCTTTTACGAAAGAAGATGTTCAGCAATTTATACATCAGAATTATCAAACGAATGATATTGTCATTGGGATCACAGGAGATTATGAACTAAAGACGGTAGAGAAGATGTTAAGACGTTACTTCGAACCGGTTAAAGAGAATAAGCAGGTGCGTCCTCGTCAAGGGGCAGCAGTGAATGTAGCAGCACACATCGAATTAAAGAAGCCCATCAATCAGGTACATTATATGTTGGGTGCGCCGGCGTATAGTATCCGCGACGATCGTAAAACGGGGCTACTGTTGCTTAATAACATGTTGGGGGGATTTGGGATGACTTCAATTCTTAATCTCGCTGTCCGAGAAAAGTATGGAATTGCGTATACGATTGAATCAAACTATACACTGTTTACAGATACGGGATTGTTTACGATTTATCTTGGTACGGATGAAGAAAAAATCAAAAGAGCAAAAAAACTCGTTTTCCGGGAACTCGATAAAATAAAAACAAAGGGAGTTTCTGAAAATCAACTGCAAAAAGCAAAACATAAGTTTAAGGGGCAAATAGCGCTCGCGGAGGAAAATAGAATGAGTATGATTATTGCAGAAGCAAAAAATGTCATGGACTATGATCGGGTGATAACGCTAAATGAAGTTTTTGAAAAAATAGATGCGGTATCTGCTAGCGAGCTATTGTCTACTGCACAGGATATTTTTGATGATAAGAAACTCACGTCCTTAGCATTTGTTCCGGAATAGATAAAAGAATTTTTTATTTTTGACGCAATACCAAAAGTGGGAAACTAAGATATAATGAATTCCCATCAACCATAACGAAAAAACAAATAGATGAAAACAGCCTATATTTTCCCAGGTCAAGGCGCTCAGTTCGTAGGAATGGGACAGGATCTATATAACTTAAATGAAGAGACGAAATCTCTTTTCGAGCAAGCAAATGATATTTTAGGTTTCCGTATTACCGATATTATGTTTTCGGGAACGGATGAGGATTTGAAACAGACCAAAGTGACACAACCAGCTATTTTTCTACACTCCGTGATTTTGGCGAAAGCTTTGGGTGATAGTTTTCAGCCGGCGATGGTCGCGGGACATTCGTTAGGCGAATTCTCCGCGTTGGTAGCAGCAGGCGCGTTATCTTTTGAAGATGGTCTCAAATTGGTAGCAAAGCGCGCCAACGCGATGCAGAAAGCATGCGAAGCACAACCGTCGACAATGGCGGCGATTTTAGGGTTAGAGGATGAAACGGTAGAGAAAATTTGTGCGCAAGTAGAAGACGTGGTAGTGGCGGCAAATTACAATTGTCCCGGACAATTGGTTATTTCGGGCACAATAGAGGGGGTAGATAAAGCCTGCGTTTTGTTGACGGAAGCTGGCGCTAAACGAGCTTTAAAGTTAAACGTCGGCGGGGCATTCCATTCTCCTTTGATGGAACCCGCGAAGGTGGAATTGCAGGAGGCGATTGAAGAAACGGAAATCAAATCCCCTATTTGTCCTATTGTCCAAAATGTGGATGCAAAACCTTATACCGATCCGGCACAGATCAAAGCAAATTTAATCGCACAATTAACTGGAGCTGTTCGTTGGACACAAACGGTACAACAAATGTTGGCGGATGGGATCGAAGCGTTTGTAGAAGTTGGCCCCGGAAACGTCCTTCAAGGTTTGGTTAAAAAGGTCGATCGTTCGGTACCAACCTCGGCAGCAGCGATTAGTGAATAGGAATATTAGAAACAACTGCTGGAATAAAAAAAAGCCACAAGAAGTGGCTTTTTTTAACATAATGTCGCTTTAGAGCGACGCATTGCATATTAATACTTCCCCCGGATTTCTTGACGAATGCGCTCGGTATAGAGTCTTTTAAGCTTTTGGACGGTATCGTTATCGAGGTCCGGTTGTTTTGCGGCTGCGATATTGGACTGTACCTGCTCCACTTTGCTTGCTCCGGGAATGACGGTTGTGATTGCTGGATGCTGCAATATCCATTTGATACTTTGTTGTGCCAAGTTTCCTTCGGGAAGGATGCCCCTGATTTCCTCCAATAGTTCGATGCCTTTTTCAAACGCAATCCCACTGAAAGTTTCACCTACATTAAAAGCATCGCCGTTGGCATTATAATGGCGGTGATCGTTATCGTTAAAGATTGTCGATCGGTTAAATTTTCCACTCAGGAGCCCGCTAGCCAAGGGTACCCGGGCGATAAGCGCTGTCCCTTGCACGATGGCTTTGTCAAAAAATTCATCTGCTAGATGCTGGCGGAACAGATTGAATATAATTTGTAGAGCAGCGACATCCTGATGCTCGAGACAGATAAGCGCTTCTTCAACCGTCTCGACACTGACACCGAAATGCTGGATAAGACCCTCTTCCTGTATACGGCGGAGATGGTCAAAAACTTCTCCTTTACGAAGAACTTCAGTCGGAATACAGTGTAGCTGCTCCAGATACAGTTGGTCCAATCCAAGATGTGTCAAGGAATCCTCTACATGCCGTCGTATAGTGTCATACGTAAAGTTTTGCGGCCATCCGTTTGGAGCATCGTTCCGCCTACCCAATTTCGTTGCGACATAAACCTTCTTGTCGGTCTGTTTTAGGAATTTTCCAATCAGGCGTTCGCTGGTTCCCATGCCATAAACGTCGGCTGTATCGATAAAATTCCCACCTGCTTCTACATACGTGTTTAGGATGTCCAATGCATTGGTTTCGTCTATTTGTCCCCAATCGGCACTCCCCAACTGCCAAGTTCCCAATCCTATTGCCGCAATCTGGTCACCTTTAAAAATGCTATAATTCATTTCTTTTCTATATTAAATGCCAATTCTATTTTCCTGCGATGTTGTTCAGAACTATCATCGAATAATGTAATGCCTTTTAGGCAAGTTCGAATATAGGGGATTTTCAGAAATTCTTTGCCTCCTACGCCAAATTATACACCTTTTTGAACAATAACTCCTCCTGCGGGATGCGTCATATATGCATCTTGCGCTTAATAAACTGAAGAGTTAAATAGATGATAAATAGCGAGGGAGAATTGTGTTTATGTGCGCGATCAAGGGCTGTTGGGTAGATGTACTGGGAATATGCCGGCGACACGTCGGAAGGAACTGCGCTAGGCAGTGTATAATGGGATTATGAATAGAAAATAAGACGAGATGATTATGGTTAGAAAATTCTTATGGTTATTTGTTTTAATTGGGATGGCGCTGGAATTAAAGGTGGTTGCGCAAGAGAAGCATCGTCTATCGCATGGATGGGAGTTTGTCCGAGGGGATTTGGGTGACATTTGGGAGGGCGTGCGGCCAGCACCTAACGGCGCACCGGAAACCTTACCTATTTGGGAAAACGTAGTACTGCCACATAGCTATAATGCGACAGATGCGGTACACCCTGAAAAAAATTATTACCAAGGACCGGCCTGGTATAGAACGTATTTGGATATCGAAAATCCCTATAGTGGCGGTAGGACTATTTTGCATTTCGAAGGTGCCGGACAGAAGAGCGAGGTGTATGTTTATCAAGAAAAAGTAGGTGAGCATATTGGTGGATATGATGAATGGTATGTCGATATTACCGATGCCGTGGCACGTTTCTATAAAAAAGGTGCGGCGAAACGTTTCAACGGACGGATTCCGATCTTGGTCCGTACAGATAATTCGCGGGATGTGGAGATGATTCCCTCGGATTTGTCTGATTTTAATGTCTATGGTGGTTTATATCGTTATGTTAACCTATGCTACGTGCCGACACTTTCCACCCGTCATCTTTTTGCTGATGCGAAGTTGAATGATAACGGTAAGGAAGGAATGGTCACTTTGCGGGCACAATTTTGGAATCCAAACGGAATATCCTCTGCCGACGTGCATACCACGGTCAAAGACCGGTCCGGAAAAGCTGTCGCGCAGCAGCGTACTACAATGGAATTGCAGCCCACATCAGAGATGCAGACACTGGGCGATATCCGGGTACCAAAACCCAATATCTGGTCGCCAGACGAGCCCTACTTGTATACCTTAGAGCTGGAGGTGATCAACGGTACGGATACTGCACGGACGATCGAAAAAATTGGCTTTCGTAATTTCGAGTTTGTCCAGTCCGGTCCGTTTAAACTGAACGGCGAACGTCTGTTGTTGCGGGGAACCCACAGACATGAAGATCATGCAGGTGTTGGGCCCGCCATGACCGAAGAGCAAATTGTGCAAGAAATGAAACTGATGAAAGAGATGGGTGTTAATTTTATCCGTCTCGGACACTATCAGCAATCGCGCATTGTCTTGGATGCTTGCGATTCGCTCGGTATACTGGTCTGGGAAGAAATTCCTTGGTGCCGGGGGGGATTAGGAGGCTCTGTTTATCAACAACAAGCGAAAAGGATGTTGACGAATATGATTCAACAGCATTTTAACCATCCGTCCATTATCCTCTGGGGATTAGGTAATGAGAATGACTGGCCGGGCGATTTTGATGAGTTTGACCAACAGAAAATAAGGACATTTATGAAAGAATTACACGACTTGTCGCATCAGCTGGACGATAGCCGTAAAACGGCTATTCGACGATGCGACTTCTGTAAGGATATTGTGGATGTGTATTCGCCGTCGATATGGGCCGGTTGGTACCGTGGTGTATATACAGATTATAAAACGGCAACTAAGAATGAATTTGAAAAGGTAGATCATTTTTTGCATGTGGAATGGGGAGGTGACAGTCATGCCGGTCGGCATTCAGAAACACCGGATGCTGGATTGTCTGAGGTGATGCGCAGTACTACTGCTGATGAACGCGCAGGTGATGCTTCCTTGTATGGCGGGCCGTCGCGGGTTTCGAAGGATGGCGATTGGAGCGAGAGCTATATGGTGAATTTGATTGATTGGCATTTAAAGGAACAGGAAACGATGCCTTGGCTCACCGGTACAGCTTATTGGCCTTTCAAAGACTTCTCTACGCCAATACGCCCTGAAAACCCCGTTCCTTACATGAACCAAAAGGGCGTCGTGGCACGTGATTTTAAGAAGAAAGAATCCTATTATGTTTTTCAATCCTACTGGGCTGAGAAGCCGATGATTCATATCTATGGGCACAACTGGCCCGTTCGCTGGGGCGATGAAGGACAAGAGCGGATGGTGAAAGTCTATTCGAATTGCCAGGAGGTAGAACTGTTCCTCAATGGGCAAAGCTTGGGTAAGCGAAAACGCGACAGCCAAGATTTCCCGGCGGCAGGTTTGCGTTGGATGGTGAAATTTCAAACCGGTGAAAATAGGCTGGAAGCGATTGGGTACAAAAACGGACAGACGATCCGTGACTTACTCGTACAGGAATATCAGACCGAGCGCTGGGGTGAGCCAGTACGCGTCGCACTAGAGGTATTAGAAGAACAGCAGGATACCCTTTGGTTACAGGCACAGCTCTTCGATGAGAAAGGTGTGCGCTGTCTGGATGCAAGTAACTATATTAACTTCGATGCGGTAGGCGAAGGAAAACTGTTAGTAGATCAAGGAACGTCTGATGGCAGCCGACGTCTGCAAGCCTATAACGGAAGGGCTCGCGTGCGGTTGGTACGTACCGGAAAGAATGTCGTAGTCACGGCTAAGGCTGATAGTTTGAACACCATTATATTGGATCTGTCGCTGACCGCTACCGATGTCAAAGCACAGGTGTCAAAGCGCATCAAAATACACGTATTGAAGTCGGCGGAAGAAGCGCTCACCTTACCTCCGTTAACGGTTACCAGCAGCCTTTGTCCGCGCAGCGCCGGTGGAAAGCACGACTTTTATTCGGAAGGCGATTATTGGTGGCCAGACCCCAAAAATCCAGAAGGACCTTACATCCGGAAAGATGGTTTGAGCAATCCCGATAATTTTGTGGATCACCGAAACCTTGTTATGCGCCTGGGGGACATCCTGGGCACGTTAGTCTCGGCCTGGGAACTAACACGCGAAGCACGCTATCTAGATGCCTCCTTGAAACATGTGGAGGCTTGGTTTATCCATTCAGAAACAAAGATGAACCCTTCTATGGAATATGCACAGGCGATAAAAGGGATAGCCACTGGACGTGGTATTGGCATTATTGATGGAATCCACCTCGTAGAGGTGTCACGGGCACTGCAAGTGCTACATGATGCTCACAAGCTTCCATCAGAAATCTATGCCGGTACGAAATCTTGGTTTTCGGCCTACTTGGACTGGATTACGACACATCCTTATGGCTTGCAGGAGAGAGATACGAAAAACAACCATGCCGCCTGCTGGGTGCTGCAGGTAGCCGCTTTTGCGCAGTACGTCGGTGATGAAGATCTCCTCGACTTTGCAGCAACACGATATAAAACAGTTTTATTGCCCGATCAGATGGCAGACGATGGAAGTTTTCCGCTCGAATTAGAACGAACCAAACCCTATGGTTATTCCTTGTTTAACCTCGATGTATTTTCGGGTATGAACTATATCTTAAAAGAGCATAAACCCACCCTACCTTCCATACATATCGGCGAGAAAAGTTTGAAAAAGGGCATACAGTTTATGTTTCCCTATGTCCAGGATAAAAACTTGTGGCGCTATGGCGAGGACGTGATGTACTGGGATAATTGGCCCATTGCACATCCGTTTCTGCTTTTAGGGAGCGTGATGTTCGAGCAGCCACAATGGTTGCAGTTATGGGGACAACTACCCTTGGACTACAGTGAGCAAGAAGTAAAACGTAACTCCCCAATTCGTCATCCCTTATTATGGTTATGACAAAAATAATGATGGAGAGCGATTTATCCTCTTAAATAAACAATTTCTCTCCCCCAAAACAAATAGAAAAGTGGAATTTTGGGTGAAGATGCCTCAAATTATGGGCTAGAAGTCCAAGTTAAACCAACATGTTATGATGAAAATTTTAAATCGAATGAGCAGACATTTGCTAATAATAGGCTATCTGCTTTTAACATTAAATCTTGTTTTCGCGCAATCTGCTCGAACCATACGGGGAGAAGTCCGTTTTGAGAATGGAACACCAGCCACCAACGTCACGGTTAAAGTCAAAGATGGTACGCAGACAGTAGTCACGGATGAGCGTGGTGTTTACGAAATTCAAGCGGGGGAATCAGCAATATTATTATTCAGTTTGGTAGGATTCCAAACACAGGAGGTGTCGGTGGGCGCACGAACCACGGTCAATGTGGCAATGCAGGATCAAGACGCTCTGCAAGAAGTTGTGGTCGTTGGATATGGTACCCAAAAGAAGGTAAACCTCAGTGGAGCCGTCTCACAAATTGGTGGTGATGAGCTTGTTGACAGGCCGGTGGCCAACTTGACAGGTGCCTTACAAGGCACATTGCCGGGGGTCGCCGTCACGCGTGGGAGTGGTAAACCGGGGAGCGAAGGTTATGGCATTCGTATTCGGGGGTTCAGTTCTGCGAATGCCATGTCGGCATTGGTACTTGTGGATGGTATACAAATGGATCTGAACCTGATTAATCCGGAAGATGTCGAATCTATATCTGTATTGAAAGATGCATCAGCATCGGCTATATATGGTGCGAGAGCAGCTGGGGGTGTTATTCTGGTGACGACAAAAAAAGGAAAACAAGGCAAGCCCGTTATCAATTACAATAACTATTATGGTGTAAACGTGGCCGCTCGCAGACCAGAACGTTTAAACTCTTGGGATGAACAGATTCTAATTAATGAGTCTCGGCTAAATGCGACTGGAAATCCGGAATTTACCGAAGAGCAAATAGAATGGTTGAAAAATCCAAATTTCTCCGTCCGTCCAAATCCAACGCAGGATAGGTGGGAATACTTCGGAAATAATAATTGGGTAACCGAAGGGATGAATAAATATAGTGGGATGCATAATCATAATGTATCTGTCAGCGGTGGAGGAGAAAAAACTGTTTATAATATCTCAACCGGTTATTATCATCGTGACGGCGTATTACGATACGGGCCGGATGATAATTCCCGTTATACACTACGTACCAACCTCAGCACCGAAGTTAACAAATACATCAACTTGGATATTTCCGCTAATTACGTAGGATCTGAGGTGAATGAAAATGCATACGGTACGGATCAGATTATCAATCGTTTGTATCGAAGCCGTACGCGCCAAAGTTTATATGTCCCGGAGGAAGATGTGACAGGGCAACCCTATAACGGAGATTTGCAGATAAATGCCGTGGATATTCAAAAAAACGGCGGCGAGTGGAGACGTTTATACGAGTCTTTTACGGGTCGGGCTAATTTGAAAATTAAGGACCTGTTGAAGGGTTTAACGGTAGATTTGAGTGGATCGCGTAATCAGGATTATTTTTCGTCTGTTCGTAACCGGCGTACCTTGATGTGGTACGGACGTTCTACAAATACCACACGCTTCTCTATCCATAATCCAAACAGTACGGAAAATACAAAAAATAGGGGCTATCTCAATAACCTCCAAGCGGTAGCTACCTATAATTTCGATGTGTTAGACGACCACCATTTTACGCTCTTGGGGGGAACTTCTTATGAGGAATACCGTAAGGACGAACTTACGGCCGGAGCGCAGTCTATGATCACCAACGACTTTTTTAGCTTGAACTACGGTGATCCGTTAACCAAGACCAATGGTGATTTGGTCGAGACATGGGCAATTGCGTCTTATTTCGGTCGTTTGAATTATAATTTTCAAGAGAAATACTTGTTTGAAGCTTCCGTCCGCTATGACGGTAGTTCGCGTCTGGCTCCCGAAAATAGATGGAAGTTATTTCCGTCTTTTTCAGCCGCATGGCGTTTGGATCAGGAAGATTTTTTGCGTGATAATGGTATTTTTGATCAGCTGAAATTGCGGGGTTCCTGGGGTCAATTGGGAAATGGTTCCTCTTTAGGGTTTTACGACTATATTCCGCTATTAACGAGTGGGTTGAATGTGCCGACAAGCGAAGAAGATCGATTGGTGTTTAACAACTTACGGACACAGTTTTTGTACCAAAGAGAGTTAGCTTCCGCACAGAAAACATGGGAAGTTGTCGAGCAAAGTAACGTTGGTTTGGACATGACATTCCTAGAGAACCGATTGTCATTTACTGGAGATTACTACGTCAAGCGTAATAAAAATATGCTAGCAACATTAAATTTACCTTCTATTATCGGGATTAATGTGCCCCGTTTTAATGTTGGGGAGCTGAAAAGTTGGGGCTGGGAGTTTGACCTGAAATGGCGTGATAAAGTAAACGACTTCAGCTATTCTATCGGACTCAACCTATCGGATAATCAAAATGAACTGGTGAAGTTTGATGGTCGAAATATCATCAACGAAGGACATGTGGAGCTACTGGAAGGGTATCCGATGAATACCGTGTGGGGGTATAGAACAGACGGTTACTTCCAGACCCAGGAGGAATACGATCAATATAAGCAAACAGTCTCCACACCGTTTTTTCCGAACAATGCGGGGGCAGGAGATGTCAAATACCTGGATTTAAATGGCGATGGGGTAATCACCGCTGGTGGAGGTACACCAGAGGAGCCTGGCGATTTAATAAACTACGGAACGACGAACGGGCGTTATTTTTATGGGCTCAATCTAGACTTTCAATGGAAAGGCTTCGACGCCAGTATCTTTTTTCAAGGGGTGGCCAAACGTGTATTTTTGATCAATGAAGGTACACTGTCACCTATGCTGGGTACGGCAGATTTACCGTGGACCATCCATATAGATCGCTGGACACCAGATAATCCAGACGCTTTTTTTCCGCGAATGTACCAGACGAGTGCGCATAATTATCGACCATCGGACAGGTATATTCAGAATGGAGCCTATGTCCGCCTTAAAAATCTGCAGCTGGGTTATACGGTTCCTCTTCGTACACCTGCGATCCAAAAGCTTCGGGTATTTTTCTCTGGACAAGATTTGTGGGAATACACGGATGTGTTGAATGTATTCGACCCTGAAGTTCCGAACAATGTGTCGGCGACGACCTATCCGTTCTTCCGCTCTATTTCTTTTGGTCTAAACGTAACCTTTTAAAAGACAAAACTATGAAAGTAATAAACAGCTTTATAAAAGCAGTGATGCTAGCTACGTTAATTACCTTTTCGGGTAGTTGTAGCTTAGATCGTTTCCCAGAAACGGAATTTTCCGATCAGGATTTTTGGAACACCGAGAACGATCTTAAATTTGCAGCCAACCGTTTGTATCAGCAGCTGGATGGGGTACAGTTGGATTCCCGCGCAGAAGACAATGTGAATCAAACGGTAAACCTGACGAGTAATGGCGCTTGGAATATTCCAAGTACGAGTGGTGATTGGTCCGGTCCGTACGATATGATTTTTACGGCAAACAATATACTGGAGAAAGGGGTGCGCGCGTCGGTTGCGGATGAAGTAAGAAACCGATATTTGGGTGAGGCACGTTTTTTCCGGGCTTATGCTTATCTCCAATTAGTACAACGATATGGTGATGTACCGCTTCTGACAACGACATTGGATATAGATTCGGAAGAGTTGGAGATGCCGCGTACATCCAAAGCCGAGGTGGCCGCACAAATTTATGAAGACCTGGATTTCGCAGCAGCTTGGCTGCCTGATTTTGGAGCGTTGCCAGCTACTGATTACGGTCGCGTCACGAAGAGTACGGCACAGGCACTGAAAGCAAGGGCGGGATTATTTCTCGGCACGTTTGGCAAATATCATGGCGAAAGCGGTTATGAAGAACACCTGCAGGAGGCGGTAGAAGCGGCTTTATTCGTGATGAATCAGGGTCATGTGCTGTTTGCAGATTATGGGAAGTTATTTGTAAATGAGGGAGATGGACCCGCAAACAAAGAGAATATTTTTGTTAAAATTTATGGCGAGAGCGTTTCAAATCTGATCCTTGGACATAATTACTCGCGCGATTTGGAAAACGGCCGTGTGGCCGTCACGCGCAAC
Organism: Sphingobacterium arenae; assembly: GCF_014692505.1. Taxonomy (GTDB): domain Bacteria; phylum Bacteroidota; class Bacteroidia; order Sphingobacteriales; family Sphingobacteriaceae; genus Sphingobacterium; species Sphingobacterium arenae. Next base: position 256,955 of record NZ_JACNYK010000006.1, read on the forward strand.
TTGATTCGTCAGTACTTGTATGAAGACGGACTTCCCGCGTATAATGAACGTAACGAGCTGAAAGCGAATAGGTCATCGTTCTATATTCAGGAAGGAGAGGAGGAAACTTATAATAGCATATTCGATCGCCGTGACCCGCGGTTAAGTTATACACTTTTTCGTGCGGGTGAACAGGCATACAAAGGGCCATGGATACCGACGACTACGTTAGGTTCTCGAACGGGATATGCCACCAAAAAAGGATTTAGTGCAGAAGATTGGCAAATCAATAATGCCGGAACGACGGATAAAATTCTGATTCGGTATGGGGAAGTTTTATTAATCTACGCGGAGGCAAAATATGAGTTGGACGGTGCGATATCCGATAGTGATCTTAACCGTACCATCAATGCATTGCGTCGTCGTGTGGGGATGGACGTAGTATTGACAAATGGGTTTGTGGCCACCCACCAGCTGGATATACTGGAGGAGATACGTCGCGAGCGCACCGTAGAACTTGCCTTAGAGGGTTTGCGGTATACGGATATTATACGGTGGAAGTTAGCCGAGATTCTTTTGACCCAAGATATACTAGGTGCCAAGTACAATGAAATAGATTGGGAAGGTGCGGACGTTTCCAATTTAAATTTGAATGCCGATGAGGTTGTTATAGTCGAAGCAGCTTCTACACGGCGATTTGATGCCGCAAAAGATTATCTTTATCCTGTACCGCTGAACGAAATTTCGCTGAGTGGCGGAAATGTGGTACAAAACCCTAATTGGAAATAATATGAAAACGATACTAAATAAGAAAAGAATTGGCCTTTTTGGTTTCATGGCATTGGTGTTGATGGTGCTTTTTGTTGGCTGCGAGAGTCGGGACTATCCCGCAGGCTTACCGGAATATGAACACCACTATTATATTGTTTACGTACCTAACAACAACAGTGCGGTGACGGTGAGTAGAACGCGTACCACGTTATTGGAGCTGCCGGTACAATTCTATTCCGAATTTGAGCGTAATTATAATGCGGTCGCGATGTATGAAGTCAGCACGGGAGATTTAGCAGAAACTACAGTTCCTGCAGTCCGAGGAGAAGACTTTGAAATCGTTGACGAAACCGGGCAAGTGCTTGAGCCTGTGGATGGCAAATATCAATTGATCTTTCCGAGCGCGAAGAAGGCACAAGCGACAATTTATATCAAGCTTTTAAACAATGCCGCCGCTACCGGAAGGCGCTTGATTAATATTAATTTGGTGGATAATATCCAGGAGCAGTTCCGTGTCGATATATTCTCTACTGCATTTAGACGTACTATTCAAATCGATTAATATGAACAGGTATCTATGGTGTCTTGCATTTGTCTGCCATGCTGCAACGGGATGGGGGCAATCGCTGCCGGATGAGAAGATCGTAGCAGACGCGGCGGAACAGCTCCGCTATTTGGTAAAATATACGGAACAATCGGTACAAGATTCTACCCGGGTCTCACCACGCACGTTGGAAAGCGGTGAACTGGTATTGGTGCGCAGGAGCGACTGGACAAGTGGTTTCTACCCCGGCATCTTATGGGAGATGTTTGAGCTAACGAAGGATGAACAGTGGAAAGACTGGGCACAGGTAGCTACGGCGAGAATCGCTGGAGAAAAGAGCAACGGACGAACACATGATATGGGCTTTAAGGTGTACAATAGCTTTGGTAAAGGGTATCAGTTGACAAATGATGCTCATTATCGAGATGTCATTGTGCATGCGGCGAAAACACTCTCTTCGCGATTCAATCCCGCTGTAGGCTGTCTCCGTTCATGGGATCACAATACGGATAAATGGCAATTTCCGGTGATCATTGATAACATGTTGAACTTAGAACTGTTGTTTGCAGCGACGAAGCTAACAGGGGATTCGACCTATTATCGGATGGCTGTATCACATGCCGACAAAACCCTTGAAAATCATTTTCGAGAGGATGGCGGCAGTTATCATGTTATTAATTACGATCCTCAAACGGGTGAGGTAAAGCACCGACATACCCATCAGGGCCATGCACATGAGTCGACCTGGGCTCGTGGGCAAGCTTGGGCAATATATGGGTTTACTATGTGTTATCGTGAAACTGGAGAAGAACGCTTTTTGAAGAAAGCGTTGGCTCTTTTTTCTTGGCTGTCAGAAAGACTACCCGAAGATGGTGTCGCCTATTGGGATTTTGATGCGCCTACTATTCCTAATGAGCCGCGGGATGCGTCTGCAGCCGCTGTTATGACATCCGCATTATACGAACTGGACGATCTGGTTCCCCATAAACCTGCATTGCGGGAATTAGCTGATCGTATCATGACTTCTTTAACGGAGGACTACCGAAACAAAAAGGGAACCAATCGCGGGTTTCTTCTAGCGCATAGCACAGGATCCAAGCCCCATGATTCCGAGGTGGATGTACCATTGATCTATGCAGACTATTATTATTTAGAAGCCCTGTTGCGTAAAAATGGAAAACTTTGAGTAATTTAACACCTTGGCGTTATCCCGCCATTTGCTAACGATGAAGATAAGCCTGAAAATACCGTTGTTATGCCTCTGTCTGATCAGTAAGTTTTTGCATGCGCAACCTTTTGCTGATCAGGTAAAGTTTGTGCATATATCCACCAAAGATGGTTTGTCGCAAAGTAGCATCTTTGCAATAGCACAGGATCATCTAGATCTCATGTGGGTCGGAACGCGGGACGGGTTGAATAAATACGATGCGCATCGATTTGTCACCTATAGAAATGTGCTTTCTGATAGCACATCGCTGTCCGATAATTATGTAACAGCTGTTTATGAGGACAGTGATAACAGGCTTTGGATAGGTACAGGACAAGGTATTAATTTATATGATCGGAAATCTGATCGATTTGTGCGCGTGCCGCTGGTCGGGGGAGGGGCGCACCAACCCTTTGTCTACGCTATCGACCAGGATCGTAACGGTAATATCTGGTTTTGTTCCAGTGCAGGATTATTTCTGCTAAAATCCAATCCGGAAAATCAACTACAATGTTTCTTGATCTTTAATGGTAGAAACATTGCTGGGCACACTTTCCCTCCGGGATCGGGCAATGTCCAACAGATTTATCAGGATAGTCGAGGTAGACACTGGCTCAGTACGACAAATGGCGTATATGTATTCGAAGGACTTTCTAGACAGTCAAATCCCAAGCTTGTGTACGATATCCAGCAGCGGAGAGGAGCACTGAACAGTGCTGATGTTCGTTTTGTCTACGAAATGAAACCGGGCGTATTTTGGATGGGCACAAAAGAAGGAGGAATTAATGTGTATGCGGAAGACAAGGGTACGTTTCGTTATATCATACATGAAGGGTCTCAAGAAAACAAGCAATCGACATTGAGTAGCAACGACGTGCGGAGCTTAGTTCGCGATCGGCAAGGTGGGTACTGGATCGGCACGATCAATGGCTTAAACTATTATGATGAAGAGCTCGGTTTTATTTCCTTCCTTAAAGATCAGTATGATACCTATTCATTAGCCGATAATTCCATCCGTCCTATCTTTCAGGATCGACGAGGGTCGATCTGGGTGGGAACATATTACGGCGGAATTAGCATTTTCGATCGGGATTTGGCAAAATTCCGACATTATGGGAAAAACGGACAAGATGACCACTTGTCTTACAGTGTGGTGAGTGGTATTGTACAGGATCGTCAAGGTGGATTTTGGATTGGCTACGAGGGCGGGGGATTGGATTACATGACGACTGACAGGCGGGTGAAACGACATTATAAACATAAACGGGAAGACCCGCGTTCCTTGACGAACAACCATGTTAAACATATTTATCTGGATAGCGATGACAATCTATGGGTGGGAACGTACACTGGTGGTTTGAATTTGCTTAAGAAAGGGACGCAGGGCTTTGTGCATTATAAACATGATCCAGACGATATATCCTCCTTATCTAATAATAACGTTTATTCCATGACGGAGGATAAAGCAGGGAACCTCTGGATAGGAACTTATGGTGGCGGACTGAACGTAAAGAAAGCGGGAACGGAAGGATATTTCGAAACTTACCGATCGACTAATAAAGAGCAATATCGCTTAAGTTCGGACCTAATTCGAATCGTTTATCTAGACAGTCGCGAAAACTTATGGGTAGGAACGGAAGATGGACTGCATGTCAAATGGGCAGGAACAGATCGTTTTGACGTTTTTCACCCCCAAGTGGATAATCCCTATAGCATCAGCGGAAATGTTATATTGAGTGTCTATGAGGATGAAAAAGGGAGGTTGTGGATAGGGACATCTATGAACGGTTTAAATGAATTTCGATATGCCACGAAAGATTTCAGAAGAATAGGGACCTCGAAAGGGCTTCCGGGTAATAATGTCGTCGGAATAGCGGAAGAAGAGGGTATATTATGGTTGAGCACGAACAACGGTATTTGTGCTTTCGATCCGTCGACAGACGAGATTGTATCGTATAATTTAAAGGATGGACTGCACGGAAATGAATTCTCCGTTGGAGCAGTATGCCACAGCCGGGAAGGCGAGCTTTTGTTGGGCGGGACACATGGGATTACGGCTTTTTACCCCGGTAAAATCTCCCGTAGTCGTTTTCGTCCCAAAATGATTTTTTCTGAAGTTCGGGTACACAATAAAGTACTGCTCCCAGAAAGTAGTCAGTTAGCGAATCAGCATGTTTCGATGGCAAAAGAAGTTCTATTATCACATCGGGATAATAATGTGAGTATAGACTTTGCCACACTCAATTATATTACACCAGAGAAGAACAAATATGCCTATCGGTTGGAAGGGCTGGAAGAGGAGTGGAATTATGTGCATGTGCCAACAGCTACGTATACAAACTTACATCCGGGAACATACGTTTTAGAGGTGAAGGGAACGACAAATGACGGTGTATGGTCCGAAGAGGTCGGAAAACTCCGGCTCGTTGTGTTGCCGCCTTGGTGGGCTACGTGGTGGGCATATACAATCTATATTGGAACCTTTTTAGTACTGCTGCTTATTGTTTGGCGGTTTTTCCATGCCCGGAGAGAACTGAAGTATCAGTTACGTTTAAAACAACTAGAGGCGGCCAACGAGAAAAAGATGGCGGATATAAAAGCAAATTTTTATACCCATATATCCCACGAATTGCGGACGCCCTTAACATTGATTCTAGGACCGGTGCATCAAATGCTTTCAGAAACGGCGGAAAATGATCCCCGTCGATCGACGCTACAAGTGGTACGGCAAAATACACAGCGGCTCTTGCGTTTGGTTAACGAGCTGTTAGACAGCCGTAAAAATGAATTGAATCTGGTACGACTAAATGTTAGTGAATATCCGTTACTTGATCTTGTTCAAGAGGTGTTAGCTTCTTTTCAAGAGGAAATTCGAACAAAGAGTGTCACTATTGAGTTGAAGTATAAAGAGCCCGTTCCAGTTGTTTGGTTGGACTATAGGCAAATGGAAAAAGTCTTCTTTAATCTTTTGGGTAATGCATTGCGCTACGTGCCGCAAGGAGGCCGGATTTGGATCCATCTGTCGGCGGCAGCCGAAATAGCAGGAAAAGGAATTGTACGCGTGGAGATTGGCGATAATGGTCCAGGCATTATGGAAGAAGACTTGCCTTTTATTTTTGAGCTCTTTTACCAAAGTAAAAGCCCAATGGCTGCTAAGAATAGGTATGGTAGCGGCTTGGGCTTGGCACTCACACGAGATATCATCCACCTACACGGTGGAAAAATTAACGCGAGCAGTCAGCAGAAGGCATCATCAACGGAATCATTTACGGCATTTACAGTAGAGATACCCGTTGGAAAGATACATTTCGATAGCGATAAAGTTGATTTTATCGATACGGTAAAGAAGGAAGCCAATACGGTGCTACCGGAGAAAGCTCCTATGGATTTCCTGAGCAATGGAATAGTAACTGACGAGCCGAGTGTTGAAAAAGAAACAGCCCCCGCATTGGTACTTGTGGCAGACGATAACGAAGATATTCTGCAATTCTTGCAACAGGAGCTGGCCAAGGAATACAAGGTCGTTACCGCGCGCGACGGTGAAGAGGCGTGGGATATTGTACGTGATAGACTACCTGATGTGGTGATCTCCGACGTCATGATGCCTAATATGGATGGCGCTTGTCTGACGAATTTGATAAAGAGCAACGAAATGACCGCTCACATTCCAGTCATACTACTCACGGCATTGAGCTCGGAGGAGGATATGCTCGTAGGACTGGGCGCTGGATCGGATGATTACCTAACCAAACCGGTTCACATGGGCTTGCTGATGATCAAAATCCAGAATATTCTCTACACCAAGAAGAGTGCTAGGCGTTGGTTTATCCGCAAATACATGCTCGTTAAGGAGGACAAGGAGGCACCTGATGAAGATCAGTTGTTCTTAAATCGTATTGTCAACGTTATTGAAAGTCGGCTGTGCAGTGAAGAGCTCAATGTAATGCAGTTGTCGTCAGAGTTGGGTATGAGTAGACCCGTACTGTATAAAAAGATTAAACAACTTACAGGGATGAGTATCATAGAGCTGATCAATATGCTACGTTTGAGACGGGCGACGGAGCTTTTCGATTGCGAATCGTTAGGAATAAGTGACATTGCCTACCAAGTAGGCTATTCGGATCCGAAATGGTTTAGTAAAACCTTTAAATCATATTATGGTATTACGCCGAAGAGATTTGCGGAGATGGCGCCGGCGGAAAAAGCGCGGATTATCGACGAGCACAACCTATTTCATATTTTTCAGAAACTTAACTAGAGGCGATTATCTAAACATAGTCTACAAAAATTATAAAAAAATTGGGGAACAGTATAGCAGTAATACCACTTAAACAGCTAGCGTTGACCACCTGACCGTCGACGAAGGTCTCGTAAACGACCATATCAATACTATTATAAAAGAAGACGTTGGTTTTCTATGGTTGGGAACAGGGGGACGATGGACTTACAAAAAATGAGAAAGAAAAGCACCAAAAATGTTCTGGCGCTTAAACCTTCCTATTTCCTATTTTGCTTCCTCGAGCACTTGCGTATTCAATTTTATGTATTCATCGTTATTAGCTGCCTTCGCTATGGCAATACCTTCAGTAGCAGCTTTTGCGGCACCTGCCTTATCACCCGCTTTCAATAACATTCTCGCTTTCCAGTATTTGATGTAAGGCGCTTTTGTATTGTCTTTATCCGCTTCGTTAACCCATTCAACCGCCTTGTTAATGTCTAAATTGTTGTGGAAGTAATATTGAGCGGCTGCAAAATAGGGTTTCTTTTCTCCTTTCATCGCCTCCTCTATACCTGCTAGGATTTCTTGGGATTGGTCTACTGCAATAGGAAACGAAACTTTCGTGTTTTCCCACGACAGCGTTAACTCTGCTCCGTCTGGTTTCACATTTTCAAAAGCAATAGTGAAGGTTTCTACTTTATCCGAAATTTGTTGCGATTTGGCTTGAAAGCGTAAAAAATCTTCGCTTTGGTTATATTGGTAAGCGCCCCATTGCTCTACATTCTTGCTCAAAATAATGGTCCAATCACCTTTTGTCGGTATCGTAAAGAGACCGTAAGTACCAGCGGGAACTTTATTGCCCGCTATCGTGACTTCCTCTTCAAATGTAAGGGAAGGTATGCCATTAGCTCCTGTCCGCCAAACTTGGTCATAAGGTACCAACCCTCCGAAGATTTTACGGCTGTTTACGTTTGGACGTTGGTATACAAGTGTGGCCTTTTTGATGCCAATGCCTTGTTCGATTTTTGTCGTGCTGCTCGCAGGTGGAAACTTCGCCTGCGCTTGTGTCTCTTGTGTTGAAAACAAGATCACTCCGGCAAATACTAACGAAAAGAATGTCTTTTTCATATAATGTTGTTTGTTTTATATGCTAAAATATAGTTTTTTATGAACTTTTACCCACTTTATGTCCGGCAATACCGTAATAAAGAATAAATAAATAACAGGGAAGGGCTATCCAATACGCAGCATGAGAACCTACCATGTGGGCTATTTGACCGTAAATTAAGGGGATAACCGCTCCCCCCGCGATTCCCATAACCAATAGACCGGAAGCCGCATTGGTAAACTTGCCTACTCCTTTTAATGCCAAGGGCCAAATCGCTGGCCATACTAATGAATTGGCTAAACCTAGTAAGGCAACAAAAGTAAGAGAAAGCATCCCGTCAGTGGAAACAATGCCTAACGTAAAGAGTATACCGAGGATAGCACATGCTTTCATGGCCGTTTCTTGTGAGAAATATTTTGGAATGGCAATGATTCCAATAATGTAGCCGAATACCATGGCACCCATGGTATATCCGGTAAAAACGGTCGCCTTGTCTAAGCTGACTCCTTGTGATACACCGTAGGCAATAATCGTGTCACCCGCAAGAACTTCTACACCCACATACATGAACAACGCAATGAATCCCAGTATAACATGCGGAAAATCCCAGATACTTTTCTTATCTTCCGATACCATGTGGTGATCGGCAGTCTCTTCTTCATCGCCCTTTACTTCCGGAAGATTCGCACGGGAAATCCAAATGGCTAAAAGTACCAAGACAACAACAATACCAATATAAGGGTTGACAACCTGTAGTGCAACTTGATCTAAAGCCGCGGCGTATTGATCCGCCGGCATTGATTCCACTTGTTTAGCAATCTTATCGGCTTCGCCGAGATTTAGGAATAAACCTAATAAAACGGGAGCGATAGCACCTGCTACCTTGTTACAGATACCCATGATACTGATCCGTCTTGCTGCCGTCTCAACCGGACCAATAATGGTAATATACGGATTAGAAGCTGTTTGTAAAATAGCTAAACCTCCGCCCATTGTAAATAAGCCTATTAAAAAAATGAGATATGTTCTGGTATAAGCCGCGGGGATAAACAGTAAAGCACCGACAGCCATGACTCCTAAAGAAATAGCCATTCCTCTCTTAAATCCGTATTTATTTAAAACCCAGGTAGATACCGGTGCCATGACTAAATACGCGATATAAAAAGCAAACGTTACAAAATAAGATTGTACTTCGGAGAGTTCACAGGCGATTCTTAGATAAGGTATCAATAAGGAATTTAGCCAGGTAGCAAAGCCGAAAATAAAGAATAGTGAGGCAATAATAATCATTGGCCCCAGGGAAGATTGGCCGGCTTGTTGTGTTGAGGTTTTCGAATTCATTCGTGGAATATTAGATTTAATATGTGATCATCAAAATCGAATTACAAGACTAATAAAATATATTGATATTAGGAAACAGAAAAATATACACAAACGATTGCATACTGTAAAAACTTTTACATCACCCTAGTACAAAAAAATAGAGAGATTTCATTTGGGGGTGAAATCTCTCTAAAACCTAAACCGTATCATAAAACCATATTGAATGGTATTTATATATAGTACAATTAAGGGGATGATTAAGTTTTAAAAATTTTATTTTTTATAAAAAAAGTTGGAGTTGCTACAGATTTTGTTTCAGGAGGGCTTTTCGATAATCGCCACGGTCAACCTTGAAACACAAATCAGGAGGTCTTTTTCATTTTTTATTTTAATATCCCAGACATGACTTTTTTTTCCAATATGAAGCGGAGTGCAGTAAGCGAATAGCGTACCCTCCGCAATAGATTTCAAATGATTTGCGTTTACTTCCATGCCGACACCTACGAGATGTTGGGGATCGATAAGGAGATTGGAAGCCACACTCCCTACAGATTCTGCCAGAACCACAGAGGCTCCCCCATGCAAGATACCGAATGGTTGTTTGACTTTATCAGATACGGGCATTGATGCGATGAGCATATCATCTCGTACTTCAGTGGCCTGAATGTTGAGATAGCCTGTCATAAACTTATGGAAGATACGGTTAATCTCCTCCAAGGTATAATCTTTAAACCAAATTTTCGACGTTTTCATCTGTTTATTGTTTTCATCTATTTATTTTTCTTTCTTCGGGCTGAAGAGAGCACGAGTAAATAACCGAGCTTGCGAGCTCATCGCAGATAATCATCGCGTGAGGCGCAAGATCATTTACATTTTGATTTCAATGGGTGATGAGAACTCCGCCAACGGCGTCGGGGTTGGTCTCATTGTTGAGGTAACGCTCCTGTAAAATAATGCGATGATGGGTGACGTGGCCTGCAATTACATAAAGGAATGCTTTAACGGTGATGAGCCTCCCTGAAGCCATGCCTTTGCGCTCTAATTCTGTTTCGCTAAACGTATTGAATAAAGCGAGGTTCGCTTTCCGGAGGTATGTAAATTCTTCTTCGATGCTCTCCAAAGAACGTTCGTTGTGACGTCCATTTTGCACAAATTCATCTTGTTCAAAAGGGGCTAGTTCCGTCATGTCATTTCGTGCGAACCGTAAAGCACGATAAGCCATAACCCGTTCCGTGTCTAAGATGTGACATAATACTTCTTTCACTGTCCATTTTCCTTCAGCGTAGGTGTAATCGCCTAAATCTTCTGGAATCCGTTGAATAAATTCGGGAAACGTTTCTACCTGTTCGTGGAGTTCTTCCATAACAGGACCAACTACATTTTCTATGTAGTCGCTGTATATTGCAGGATATTCATCAGACTTGAGTGGGTTCATAGCGCAAATTGCTTTTAAGTATAATCCTAAATGTTGTTCCTTTTCCTAGCTCAGATTCCTTAACAAATATTTGGCCTTGATGATAGTCCACCATGCGTTTTGTCAAGCTGAGTCCTAATCCCCAACCACGTTTACGTGTCGTAAAGCCAGGTTGGAAAATCGTATCGAAGTTCGATTTCGGAATGCCTTTTCCTGTATCGCTAATGTCTATAAAAATTTCCTCTTTTGCAATGTTATCGGTAATGTTAACCGTTATTTTTCCTTCTGATTCAATTGCATTCACGGCATTTTTTAGTAAATTTTCGATAATCCAATCGAATAAGGGGATGTTCAATTTTGCTTCAACAGTTTTATCTCCCGTAATTTCGAAAGTGATTTTTTCACTTGTTCGTACTTTAAAATATTCGACGAAATCGTGGATAACTTTGTGAACAACATGACTCGTTAAAGAAGGTATAGAGCCTATCTTTGAAAAGCGGTCGGCAACGACTTCGAGACGTTTTACATCTCTTTCCATTTCATTTAATGCACTGTCGTCTTCCGCGTTGAATTTAATACGCACAAGCTCTAGCCACCCCATCAATGACGAGATAGGCGTGCCGAGCTGATGTGCAGCTTCTTTCGCCATCCCTACCCAAACTAAGTTTTGTTCTGATTTTTTTATGGAATTAAAAACAGTATAAGCAATGATCAGAAAAATAGCAATTAGAGAAAGTTGGAGGTAAGGAAAAACACGTAATTGACGTAACGCAAGGGAATCTAAGTAGTAAACAGACCATGTTTCGCCCGTGTCGAGAGGGAGCGCGATGGGTGCGCGATTACGTTTCATGTTAGCTAACTGTTTTTCGAAATAGACAGGGTCGTACTCTAAATTGTTACCAGTTGAATCGATTTGTTCTTGGATATTAGTCTTGTTAGGGTCCAGATCTCTCCAGAATATGATGTTGCCCTTGCTATCGGTGATAATAGCAGGGATAGATAAACTATCCCTTACGGCATATACATAACTAATGAACTGATCATCCACATCGGGCATCGTCATAATACTACGGGTGCTCATCGCCCAAACTTCAGCTTTGGTGCGTTCAGAGCGAGAAAGGCTTTTTACCAAATAGTTTGTGTAAAACAACGAGGCTGCGGCAATAAGAGCTGCAAACAGGAAAAGAAAGAATTTCCAGCGTTGTTTATGATTATATTGATATAGCTTATTCTGATTCATATCTAAATAGTGTGCAAAATAGGGATTTTTTGCCATTCCTAAAATGTGTAATTTTGTTCCTATGAGTTCGCAACGAAAAGTAAGAGTGCGTTTTGCACCAAGCCCTACAGGCGGTTTACACCTCGGTGGTGTACGCACAGCATTGTTCAATTATCTGTACGCTCGGCATTACGGAGGTGATTTTATTTTGAGAATTGAAGATACTGACCAAACTCGATTTGTATCCGGAGCAGAAGATTATATAAACGAATGCCTCGCATGGTGTGGGCTCACACCGGATGAAAGCCCCAACAAGCCAGGCAAATTTGGTCCTTACCGACAAAGTGAAAGAAAAGATTCCTACAGGGAGTACGCGGAGCAGTTGGTGAATGGCGGATTTGCCTATTACGCGTTTGATACCGCGGAAGAACTCGATGCGCGGCGCAAAGAAGAACCTAATTTTCGATATTCGCACGAAAATCGTTTACAGCTGCGTAATTCATTGAGTCTATCTAAAGAACAAACAGCAAAGTTGTTATCTGAAGGACATCCGTACACCATCCGTATTAAAATGCCTGTAGAAGAAACTGTTTCTTTTGAGGACATGATTCGAGGAAGAGTAGCTTTTGAAACGAGTCTGGTAGATGATAAAGTTTTGTTAAAAGCAGATGGTATGCCAACTTATCACTTAGCGGTAGTGGTTGATGACAAAGCAATGGAGATTTCGCATGTTTTTCGGGGAGAAGAATGGCTTCCTTCGGCGCCAGTCCATGTATTGCTATGGGAATACCTAGGTTGGAAGGACAAAATGCCGTACTGGGCGCATCTGCCACTGATATTGAAACCAGATGGAAATGGCAAGCTGAGCAAACGAGATGGCGATCGACTGGGCTTCCCGGTATATGCCATGAACTGGACTGATCAGAAATCGGACGAGACTACGAAAGGGTTTCGTGAAATGGGATTTTTACCCGAGGCATTTATTAATATGCTAGCTGTGTTGGGTTGGAATGACGGAACCGAGCAAGAGATTTTTAGTAAAGAAGAGCTTGTTTCGAAGTTCTCCGTAGATCGAATTGGTAAAGCGGGAGCAAAATTTGATTTTGAGAAAGCGAAGTGGTTTAATCATGAATGGATTAAGAAAACAAGTAATACGGCTATCCTACCGAAGGTAGAAGAAGTTTTAAACCGACATGGTATAGCTTCTCATCGGACAGAATATGTATTGAAAGTGTTGGCCTTGGTTAAGGAACGCATGACTTTTGTTGAAGATTTCTGGGAACAGGCGTCCTTTTTCTTTATTATGCCTGAGCGCTATGATGTGGACGCGGTAAAGCCTAAATGGAACGAAAATAAGACTGCTTTCTTTCAGGATATAGCTCGGGAATTTGTGACCCTTCCTATATGGAAAGCAGATTCCTTGGAACCATTTTTTAAAGATAGGATTGTCGAGGCGGGTATGAAGATCGGCGAATTGATGATGCCTTTCCGGATTATGTTAGTCGGAGGAAAATTTGGACCGGAGGTATTCCAGATCGCGGAAATATTAGGGAGAGACGAGGTGGTTAAGCGTATGGAAAGGAGCTTGCCACATTTTTTATGATAACCAAATCAAAATGATTGTATAATAAAAAAGGGTGCAATCAGCACCCTTTTTTATTATTGTATAATTGCTCCTAACGAACAGGTGTAAATTCATACATATTATCGAAAACAATAGAGCCATTTACTCCGGTAACAACATAACCTTTGCCGTCCAAAGAGAAGCCTACCCCTTTTTCACGGGGATCGGTGGAAAGTGCTTGGTGTTTGTCTGTCCACGAGTCCGAAGAAGGGTCGTATTTCCATACTGTACTGGTAACCGTGTTGGCATTTCTTCCACTTACTACATATGCATAGTTACCGATAACAAACGTGGCCGCATTATATTTGCGTGCGTCGTATGTATAGTTATCGTCTGAACGGTTTAAGCTATTCAACGTGCTCCAGTTGGTTCCGTCGAAAGAGTAAAAGCCACTTGGTAGGTTAGAACTCGTGTTATATCCCCCGCCGATATAAGCCTTATCACCAATTACAAAAGCAAAAGCTCCAGTCAGCTTATCTTTGAAAGGAAGATTATCTACAGCAGTCCATTCATCTTGACCGGGGTTGTACCGATATAAATCGCCCAAGCGTCCTCCACCAGCATTCGTGCCAAGCCCTACGTATGCATAGTTGCCCAATGTGAATGCTACGGCACCAGAACGGGCAACGCCAGGAAAGTCTGCAATTTCTGTCCAGCTGTCGGTAGTGGGGTTATATTTAAAGAAGTCTTTAAAAAGCTCGTTGTTAAGGTTTCTTCCCGTTCCAATATAACCGTTCCCCCCAACAGCAAAACCTACTGCTTCGTGACGTGCTGATCCTGTGAAGTCGGCAATGCCGCTCCATCCTTTGCCATTGAATACAGCTCCATCCAAAGCAATCCCTATCGTTGGATTGACATACCCTCCAACTACATAAGCGCCTTTTCCATCTATCGTGAATGAAGTTGCCCCACTACGTGGATCCTGTGTAAATACTGTTGATTTTGTCCATTCTGTAGGACCATCGTCCGTACTTGAATCATTGTCATCATCTTTGCTACAGGAATTAAATGATGTCAGGGCAATAGTGCAGGCAAAGAATAACAATAGCCAATTTTTCTTATTCATAAATTATCTAAATTTTGTGTATAATATATTCAATTTTATTTTGGGTGTGGAATTTTCCAATGCGATAGAAGCCGTGTTGAAACTAGTGAACAAGTTAGAACTCGTAGTGCTTAAATAGAAGGAGGTGTTGTCATACACACTAGACGATTTAAGTTGCTGTAAGAACAACATCAGATTGAATGTATAGGTGCCATTTTGTCCTGCCTCTCGCCCCGTTACAAAAGGAGCCTGTTGAATTTGTCCTTGTTGTGCGTAAGGGTTTTGCAAGAACGAAGTAGGGACACCGTCTTTATCAGCTATAAAAAGCATTAAATTGCTTGGTATAGGGTGCATAGTATTCGATTTTGAAGAAGTTTCAATAACTAATTCTGCCTTATTGATGGCAATATTTTCACTTTGTAAGAACTCTTTTAACGAGGGAAAAGCAATTTTCGCTACAACACCACTGCCTGCCTGGACGAAAGTTAGTCCCCCCGTAGCGGACGTTCGAAGCTCGTTGGTTGCAGACAACTCTTCAAAAGCAGTTCCTGTTCTGTCCGTGATGATATTGTTGTATTGAAACGCGGGTTCCATAATGTTAAGGGTTTTGAAACCTGTACGTTTGTGCCCGTCCGGAGAAGGATAGTTATAGTTTATCCTAACTTCCAAGGTGTCGTTGAAAGCAACTACAGCTGTATTCTCTTCATCTGGAACAAGTACTAATCCTTTAAAATATTCTTTAAAATTTTCGTAGGATGTCATTTGTATATCGCCTGCTTTTATACGGGTAAAGAAATCTTGTCCGATAGCGTCGGCTAAGCGAATGCTGAGGCTATCTATAGCGTGCATGTGTGGGCGAAAAGAAGAGGTTCCGATAGGAACGCTATTATAATCAAAGGTTTGATCAGCAAAAATAGTGGCTCCTGTAACATAGATAGGAAGCGCTTGATTTGGAAAAAGGGGAGTTGGTGTTTTTATTGTTAGTGCTTTTTCTATCTGGTGTACAGCAATTTTCTGTGTTTTTGTCGTATCTCCAAAGGAGTAGGGGGTGGCAGTTGGTTTTAAAACTAAAGTTATGGAATCAAATTGTGCAGTCTCCGGAATGTCGTTTGTCGTTGAAGAAAGCCCAATTCTAAAATAAGAAGTAGATTTTATCGTTCCACTTTGGGGATCCATAGCTTTTCCGACCAAAAGAGTACCCGAACCTGCAGTGGGTATGTTTGTAAGCTGAACAGTGGAAGTATTGACAGTGAAAGAATCTACTAAGGTAACCCCCACGTTGCTCGTCGCGGAATTGTCTAACATGACGCTCATGTCTTTGTCGCAAGCAACGAAAACGATTAATGCGAGAAAAGAAATAGCAAAAAAGTTAATACTTCTTCTTATAAATGGATTCATATTTGTTATTTGACCAGCAAAAGTAATGAAATAGGACTGTTAATCAGTGTTATATTTTGTTAAAAACGAGCCATTTTTACTTATGCGGTGCAAAGCTACTAATATTATTGGTGTATGAAGAACGTTCTTAGAAGTAATTACAGGTTTTCGTTATTTCCATTGCTACTATCAAAACTTCGCAGATTGTAATTTAATGACAACATAAAATAACGCGTCAAGGTGTTGGATGTAACGTCGGTAATCGCAATGTCCGTGACCCTTCTAGCAATATTTTGTGCTCGATTAAAAATGTCGAAAGCTTTTAATGATAGTTCTGCATTTTTCTGTTTTAAAAACTTGGTGCCCAACGAAGCATTCCAGAGTATCGTATTTGTTCCGGGAGATTCTAACAAACCGCTGTTATAGATATACAACAGATTGGAATGTACGATCAGTGATCCCAGAAATTCGTATGTTAATGTGTGGTTGGCAATGTGGGTGTAAACCTTGTAAGCAGCTACACGAGACACAGGATTCTCACTTAAAGTGAGGGTGGTTCGGTAATTTAATCCCGAAACAAATTTTTTGTTAATATTGGTGTTTAAACCGACGCGCTGTTGTATACCATAATTGTATCCCTGAACAAATTCTTCATTGAGCACTGCGAAGTTACTATTGTAAAAAGTAGTGTTGTTTAGATTGATGTTGAGTTTCCATTTTTTGATGGGAATGCCAAAGCTGTTGGTCCAACGTACGCTGTATGCCCCGTCGACGTTGATGGGTCTGGTATATTGGCCACCGGCTCCTAGACGTATATCGTCAAATAGCGTGAGGGCTGTGTCGGTCGTCAGAACAGAATTGACGATTTTGTCGTTTGTATAGTTAAAATTCATACTGGAATTAAAGCTTTGCCCGGTAGATCGTTTTACATCCTTATATTGAATTTTCACCTGATGGTTATATTCTTGATGAAGATCAGGATTACCATTGCGGATGTTTAGTTCGTTCTGATTGTTAATGAAGTCCTGTAACTGGTTGACCGTCGGTGTATTGGTGGAGGTATTGTAGTTTATTTCCAAACGTTTTTCTTGGTTTATATTATAGGTGGCCGATAATTCCGGATGAAAACTGCCGAACGATGCTCGTGTAACGAGGTGGATGGGTATAGTGCGATCGTTATGACGTACGCCGTGCTGATAGCTTAATCCAATTTGAAAGCGTAATGAATCTTTTTTGTTGTAGGAGAATGATAAACCTCCTTTATGATAGTTGTAATCGTTTCTAAATTCATTAGACAGACGATCGTTAAGCTCACCCAGTTGGCCTGTCTCCGTTAGCCATTCAAATGTTTCCCGATCGGAATAGTTTAATGTGTTTCTGTAATTATAGCTAAGCTGTAACCGGCTCTGTCGAGAAATATTTTCCGTAAACGACAGCCGATTGTTGAAGCCAGAGCCATACCCATTAGTGATACTTTGATTGTTGTTGGTGTCTATACGATTTAATAAAGCATCCTTATAATATTCTGTAAGTGCAAGGTTTTTGCCTAGGGCGTCGTTGGTGCTTTTATTTCCGGAAGCACTTAAAGAAATTGTGCGCCCCGGTTTTTTGAAACGATACATATAGGTGAGTCGTCCTCCAATATTGAAATTAGTACCGTTATTGTCGTTCTGTCTTGCGGATTTGTTAAGTAAAGCATCCTGATTTAGAAAGGTAGAAAAATGATTGCTTCCCGTGCGGCCAATAGAGCGATAGGATAGATTTGGTGCGAAATCAACACGTTGATTACTGCTGATGTTCCAACGTACACGCGCGTTTGCTTTATGTTCTGTTTGTCGGTTAAGGCTATACTGTTCCTGCGCGCGGGATTGGTTGGCGCGGTTTCCCAAAATATATTCAATATCGGATAGCGAGATGACACTTGTTTTGGAAGAACGGAAATTATAATCGCCACTAACGTCCATGGTGTTGTTAAAAAAATCATTATTATAATTAATGGCCCCCGCATACGTATCCGATAATCCGCGGTCTGTGTTGTTGTTTCCCTGTCGTGATCCGCCCCGCCCTTGCTCCGCAAAGTTCGTTTCGTTGACATTATTTGCCATAAGATTTATAGCGATTTTTTTATCGCCATCAAAACGATTGACGGAGGTATTTAATGCGAATTTATTTTCGTCTCCATAGCCTGAAGATGCCTTTCCAAAGGTGCCTCGTTTCTTGTTTGGTTTTGTCACGATATTGATCACTTTTTGTCGTTCTCCATCATCAAAACCAGAAAACCTGGCTTGTTCAGATTTTTCGTCTATGAGCTGAATCTTATCTATAATTTCAGCAGGTAACGTCTTAAGAGCTATCCGGGGGTCCGTGCTAAAGAACTCCTTCCCATCTACGATAATCTTGGTAACCTCCTCTCCGTGCGCTTTCACGTTCCCCTCCTCATCCATTTCTACACCTGGTATCTGCACAACCAATTCATCTGCATCAGCATATTCTCGGGTACTGAACCTTTTAGCATCGAATTCGGTGGTGTCTCCACGAAGGGAAACTGCAGGTATTCCAGTGATCTCAATTTCTTCCAAAGCGATCTCTCCAGATTCTAATGAAATATCGATGTGTATATTTTTATTTATTAGGGTAACGGATGATTTAAAAGATTGATAACTGATATTAGTAGCCAGCACACTATACATGCCTTTAGGCATGTTTTTAAACGAAAACATACCTAATCGATTTGTTGAAGTAGACCGTAATAGAGAGTCTTTTGTATTTAGAAGGTTTATCGTTACACCAGTAAGTGGAATATTCGAGACTTTATCTTCGACCTTACCGTTTATCGTGTATTGAGCTATGGAAGCAATGCTGGTTGCTGATAAAATTAAAGTCAGGCTAATAAGACGAATACATATGAAGTGGCGAAAATCCATTATAGGTTTATGTTAATTGTTAAAGATAAAAAAGGTGCAGCAGACTTTTGGATTGTTTCAAAAATTTTGCAAAGAGCAGTCCTTCTGAAAAATAGTATCTTTGTTAAAAAATAGTATAATATTAAATGAAAGAGACGACATTGAGCCGTAAAGAGAAGATAATGAAAGTAGCTCTTTCTTTATTTGCGACGAAAGGCTATGTGGATACGTCGACAAAAGAGATTGCTATAGGAGCAGGGGTGTCGGAAGCACTTATTTTTAAGCATTTTGGTAATAAAGATTCCTTGTTGACACATATTATTAAATCGGGGTATAGAAGGGTGCTTTCACATCATCGGGGAATGATGACATATAAAAACCCGAAAGAGTTTTTGAAAAATATGATTTTTCTTCCAAATAAATTGGTAGCTGATGAATCCCTCTTTTGGAAATTGCAAGAACGATTGTCGCATAATAGTTTTTCCAAGCAACAACATGAACAATTTATGAAGCCGGTGCAGCCCGTTTTGGTTAAGGCTTTTTCTGAATTAGGATATGAAAACCCCGAATTGGAAACGCAATGCTTGTTGCTTATTATTGATATGCTATGGAAAAAAGAAGCCAATGGGGATATCGATAATGGGGTGGAACTCGCCCAGCTACTAAAAAAGAAATATAATTTGGTGTAGAGCGATTTTATGCGTTTTTTTTCTGAAACACGTAACAATTTGGAAAAAGTATTTTTTTTTCCGTAATTCGGTTCTTGATAATTCGTATTTTATGTTTAAAAAGCTCTCTTCTTTTCTCTTTCTTTGCGTTTTTTTGACAATGAGTGTATGGGGGCAAGAAAAATCCAATTTTGTCCAGTTTATTAATGACCAACACCATTGGGTAGATTCCGTTTTTCAGAATCTCACGCCTAAAGAGCGTATTGCACAACTTTTTTTAGTTCGTGCCCATACCAATCTAGGACAACGATATATAGATTCGGTTGCGCAAGTCATCAAACAAGAACAATTGGGAGGTTTGGTGGTGTTTCAAGGTGGGCCAGTACGGCACGCTCAAATGCTTAATCAATACCAAAAGTTAGTAAAAATTCCGTTGTTGGTGACCTTTGACGGTGAATGGGGGCTCGGTATGCGGCTTCCTGACTCTACCGTTTCCTTTCCTTATCAAATGACCTTAGGCGCTATACAAAACGAAATGCTTATTTATGAAATGGGGCGACAGGTAGCGCGAGATTTCCAACGTATTGGTATGCATTTTAATTTTGCTCCGGTAGTTGATATCAATAATAATCCAAAAAATCCAGTTATCAACTTTCGTTCGTTTGGTGATAATAAATACAATGTGGTGCGGAAGGCTAAGGCATATATGGACGGCATGGTCGACGGAAGAATTATCGCTTCCCTCAAACACTTCCCCGGACACGGTGACACGGATGTAGATTCTCACCACGACCTCCCCCAACTGAAATTTTCTAAAGAACATCTGGACAGTCTGGAAATTTTCCCTTTTCGTGAACTAATTCAACAAGGCGCACCGGCAATAATGGTTGCCCATATGAATATTCCAGTACTGGATGCGACACCCAATATCCCCTCATCGATTTCTCGTAAGGTGGTGACAGATCTTTTGCGAAAAGAGTTAGGCTTTAAGGGCTTAACAGTGACTGATGCGATGGATATGAAAGGGGTGAAGAAGTTTTTTCCTAATGGAGAGGCTGACGTAATGGCGATTGAAGCGGGGCATGATTTGCTGGAAATATCCGAAAATAGCGCTCGGGCCATCAGCTTAGTCGAAAAAGCGGTGAAGAGTGGACGTGTCAAACAGACAGAACTAGACCAGCGTGTAAAACGTGTACTCGCTGCAAAGTATTGGTTGGGTTTAAATCAATATCGGCCGGTTAATACAGTGAATCTGGTGAATGATTTAAATACACCTGCATCAAAATCATTGGTGCAGCGTTTGGCTGATGCTGCAGTTACTGTCTTGAAATCCGATAGGCGTATACGGTCATTTGATAAAAGGGACGAAACAGCTGTCGTATCCATCGGTATAAATCAACCGCAAGATTTTGAAAAAGGCTTGGCGGTGCAGTTAAATAATAAAAAAGAGTTTGTGATTACCGGAAAGGAAACGACGGATGAGATGAAAGAGCTGTTGAAGGAAGTTCGTCGGAGTCCGCAGATTGTTTTGGCAATACATGACAACCGTACACGACCAGGAAGCGAGATTAAGGTAAATGAGCAGGTACGAGAATTCATTGATCGGTTGGCGGGCAGAAGAACCATTACGGTGATGTTTACGAATCCGTATGTGATGGATAGTTTGCCTGTTGAACGAAGTAATAGCATCATTATGGCCTATCAAAATGATCCATTTATGCAGAAAGCAGCGCTGAAGGTTCTTTTGGGACAAGTCCAGGCAGAAGGTAAATTATCGGTAACCGTCAATAAACGGTTTGCGTATGGTGATGGGATATAAGGTGTTGTAGTAGTCATATTACCAGTGAAACATCATGTAAAGGTTTAAAATAGTTCCCCGCATTTAGAAAAATAATAGCAACTTATAAACTAAATATAAAATAAGATGAAAAGAATAATAGCAGTCGCCCTATTGGGCGTGGCTTTATACTTCCCATCTGCGCAAGCGCAGATGGCCAAGCAAAAAGGAGTGACGTTAGAGGCACTCACCAAGCACGTCAGGGTACTAAGTCAGAAAGATGACGAGGTATCGAAAGTAGAATTGAAACAAGAAGCGGAGGCAATGGCGAAAAGCAAGGATGAACGCTTTGTTAGCCTGGCTGTCCGTGCATATGAGGCGGCGGGCGACACCGAAAAGGCTGAGGAAGTCAACGAAAGTATATTGAAACGCTTCCCGAAAGGAATGGCTGCCCGTAGTCATGCAGCGGATGCTATTTTTAGAAATGAGGGAGCAAATGCCGAAGAGCTCGAGAGGGAGTACGAAAAGTGGATCAAACAGTATCCTCCGAAAGCATTTGACGAAGATAACCCAACCATCTATGGCTTTGCAGCTTATTATGTAGGTCTTCGTTATGCGAAAGAGGACAATCTGGAGAAAATGAATGAATACTTGGCAATGATTGAAATGCCCTCTATTCGTATCCATATGATTTCTGATGTGGCTCAAGAGCTCTTAAAGAACAAACAACATCGTCCGGCTCTTCCGTTATTAGAGAAAGGGTATGCCCAAACACAGGCGGCGGTAAAAGCCGAGGACACTGATATGGATACAAAACGGGTAGCGCAGTATGATGGACGTATTGCACAACAGTATGGTGTTGCATTGCTAGCAGATGGACAAATGGATGGGGCTGTTGAGGTTTTGCAGAAAGTGCATGCTTCTCGACCATCTCCCGAAACATCGTTGGCGCTGGCAGAAGGATTAACTAAACAAGGTCAGGAACTGGATGCGTTTCTGCTGTTGCAAGAATATACGGTGAAAAACGGTAAACGAGCTGATTTTTCAGATTTGATGTCTTCACTTTATGCTAAACTGAATGGTAATAAAGGTGATTTTGAGAACTACCTGACGTCGATAGAAAAGCAAGCGAAAGAGGCCTTAGTGGCAAAGTATGAGGCGGAGATGATTAAAAAAGAAGCTCCTGCTTTTTCATTACTAAACCGGAAGGGAGAAACCGTCAGCCTAGCAGATATGAAAGGTAAAGTTGTTGTATTGGATTTTTGGGCAACTTGGTGTGGACCCTGTAAAATATCATTCCCAGGTATGCAAGCGGCAGTCAATAAATACAAAGACGATCCCGAAGTAGAGTTTTTATTCATTGACACCTGGCAATCGGAGAAAAACTATAAGGAACTGGTGGACAAATTCATAAAAGAAAACAACTATACGTTCCACGTATTGTTTGATGAGATGAAAGATCGTGCAAAAGCCACCGTAACCGCTTATGGCGTAAAAGGTATTCCAACAAAAGTAGTGATTGATAAAGAAGGATTTATCCGTTTTCAAAGTTCAGGAGGTAGTGACGATGTAGAAAAAATCGTGAACGAAATGGAAACCAAAATTGACCTGGTGAAAAAAGGATAAGCTGAAAATGCGAAAGTAATAAGCAAAGCCTTCAAACCTTAAAATATCCTAAATAAATTGTTTTAATTTTTAAGATGATTCATTTAGGATATTGCTTTTTAAACGATAGCTTTGTGAAGCTTAGATTTTGGCAATGGTTAAGGAACAAATCTCTATTTTTGATATGTTTAAAATCGGTATCGGACCATCGAGTTCGCATACCCTTGGTCCTTGGCGTGCTGCACAGCGCTTTGTGTCTATTTTAAAAGATAGGAAACTCCTGCAAAAGGTTGACGGTATCCAAATTTTATTATACGGTTCTTTAGCAAAAACGGGCGTGGGGCATGGCACCGATATTGCCGTGTTATTAGGGCTTAGCGGAGACGATCCGGTCACATTTGATGTGGATCGGGTCATGCCAAAAGTGCATGAAATAAAAATGTCAGGAAAGCTAAACCTCGGTACGGAACGCGTTATCGACTTTGCCTATGCAACAGACTTATTGTTTGTCTATGCAGAAAGCCTACCTTTTCATCCCAACGCCTTGACTTTTCAAGCTTTTTTGAACGATGGCACTGCAGTGTCTGAGACCTATTATTCTATTGGAGGAGGGTTTGTCGCGCAAGAAGAGGATACGGTTGGTGTGCTACAGGAAGTTGATTTGGCTTTTCCTGTGGACACGGCACAGGAGTTGATGATGTGGTGCATGCGGACAGGATTGAAAATTTCGGAGTTAGTGTTAGAAAATGAGCTCGCTTGGCGACCTGAAGAAGAGACTATAAAAGGTGTCATGCAAATTTTTTATACCATCAGGGATTGTATATACAAGGGGTGTCATACGACAGGGGTGCTTCCTGGCGGACTGCACGTAGAGCGACGTGCTTCGAAGATGAATAGACGCTTATTGAAGAGGGAGGGAGAGTATAAAGATTATGAATCATGGATGGCTGCTATCCGTGAAGGAGGGAGGGATTTCGATTATATTCTGGATTGGGTTAGTTGTTTTGCGCTTGCAGTCAATGAGGAAAATGCTTCTTTCGGAAGGGTGGTTACTGCACCCACCAATGGCGCATCTGGTGTTATTCCTGCGGTTCTCCAGTATTATATTACCTTTCACAATGGTTATAAAGAAGAGAAAATTATCCAATTTCTCGCCACAGCATCCGAAATAGGTTCCATCTTTAAGAAAGGCGCAACTATTTCTGCGGCGATGGGTGGCTGTCAAGCGGAAATTGGTGTGTCCTCTGCCATGGCTGCAAGCGCGCTAACCGAATGTTTTGGGGGGTCTCAGCGCCAAGTACTGATGGCCGCGGAAATTGCGATGGAACATCATTTGGGATTGACCTGTGATCCGATCGGTGGCTTAGTGCAGATACCTTGCATAGAAAGAAATACAATGGGTGCCGTCAAGGCAATCACTGCTGCTCAATTGGCATTAAGCTCGAATCCAGATAAAGCGAAGGTAAGCCTTGATGCCGTGGTCAGCACCATGTGGGAGACTGCGCAAGATATGAATGTGAAATATAAAGAAACTGCAGATGGTGGATTGGCTATTAAAGTGCCTTTGAGTTTACCGGAATGTTAGGTTGAGGGCCATATGAAAAAAACTAAATAGATGAAATATTGTGCTTTAGCTTCTGGGAGTAATGGTAATTGCTATTACGTAGCCAATGAAGAAGATGCTATCTTAATTGATGTAGGGATCAATGCGAAGCACGTCGAACTGCGCATGGCTAACGTAGGTGTCGATCCTGCAGCAATTAAAGCAATATTCATAACGCATGAACACACCGACCATATCCGTGGATTAGCCGTTTTTTGTAAGCGTTATCAAATTCCGGTTTATATGACTGCCGGTTCATATCGCGGGTCTCGACTGCAACTGCCACAAAATTTAACACACATCATTCGTCGCGATGAATATGTGGAAATTGGTAGCCTAAAGATTTGTGGTGTTCCTAAGTATCATGACGCACAAGAGCCTTGTAGTTTTTTGGTTTCAAATGGAAAGATCAATATCGCTGTGCTGACTGATATCGGGCGTATCTGTGATAATGTGAAACAAGTAATTCGGCAAGCGGATATTCTTTTACTGGAAGCAAACTATGATGAAGAGCTATTGGATACGGGAAGCTATCCTTTCTTTTTGAAGAATAGAATACGAAACGGTTGGGGACACCTTTCTAACCGCATGGCATTGGAAACTGTTCTAGAATATCGAACATCCCGTCTTCGGCATTTAATATTGGGACATCTTTCTGGACAAAACAACAAGGTGGAATTAGTGCGTCAAATGTTTGCTCCTCATTGTCAACAAATGAAATTGTCTATTGCTACACGTTATGAAGAAACGAAACTGTTCGGTGGCGAAATTTTATCGGTATCGTATCAGGCTGCTCTTGTTTTTCCAGAATGATAAGTCTGCGGTCAGATTGGTTTAAACATAAAAAAGGTTTTCAAACGGGGAGAATGAAAACCTTTAGCTAACCAATTATAAACCTAAATTATGATAGCACAAATTTAGAGGTATTTTTTATTTTTTCCAAATTTTAGGGCTTTATCACATATTTTTTACAAAATTTGGAGATCGCATGCATTATCTGCTGATTCGGCATACTTCTTGAATATAGAAGTCAGCTGCTCTAGGAAGATAATTTTTAGAACTTATCAGTGGATTAACGTTAACGATGGAAAAACATGAATAAATTGAAGGATAGATATGATCGTGTGCCGTTTGCAGCGCGTACATTTTGGTTGTTAGTATTATTTATGCTTATTTTAATAGTCGAACTTTTGACCTTGCACAGATTCAGTTAATCTACGGCGGATACTATAAAACGGGTAAGTTTTAGGACGGGAGTGTAGTGAAAATACTACGATTGATGCTGTTATTTTATCAGTTAAATAATGGTCCCGTTTTAGGGAATACTGTGTGAAGAAAGCCATGCCAATAACAAATTTATTTTCATAAAATAATAAAACTAGACTATCCAAAGGATGGATTTGAATGTATTGAGGAAGAAGTTGCGAAAGGATAACCCGCGTTGGGTTATTTTGTTGATTGACATAATAATAGTGTTCGGATGCTATGTCACATTCAACTTTATTTTAAATAGTTTTTTAGGGGAGTTCGACATAGAATTGATGTTTAAGCAAAGCTTAATAATCTTGACGATTTACCTGATGTCTTTTCTTTTCATGAAAACTTATCGTGAAATTGTACGGCATACAGGGCTTAGTGAAGCTATACGTATTTTCAAGACGGTTTGGCTGGCCTGTATGGTACTTTTTCTCATTACGTTCTTGGTCCGATCTACCGCTTTGAAAGATTCGACATGGGGAGAATATCTTCGTTTATCCTATGCTGTGATCTTTTCGCATGGTTTTTTTACTATGGTGATGTTGGTTGCGGCCAGAGTAGTTTATCGACAGGTTTACGAGCTTCTCTTTTTTACGAAAAGAAAAAGTAGACATGTGTTGATATTTGGTGCGTCGAGACCTGGTTTAGTGGCTTATGCCATGCTGCAAGATGATATTCGATCAAAAAATAAAGTTATCGCATTTGTCGAAGATAAACCAAATAGAGTAGGGAAAAACTCACGGGGGGTACGGATTTTACATATTACCGACATCGATCACAATTTTGTGAGGAAAAACGATATTGACGAAGTGATCATTGCGGTGGAAAATGATGATCCAGAGCGACTTTCGCGTGTAACAGACCATTTTCATAACTTGAATATTGATCTTAAAATTATGCAACCCGGTCGATCTCTGTTGAGCGGGGGAGGTAAGCGACAAATTCGCCAGCTACGAATTGAAGATCTTTTGGGAAGAAAGCCAATTAAATTGGATAATCCCGTTGTAGAAAAGGAATTAAAAGGTCGAACTATCTTGATAACTGGTGCTGCGGGTTCTATTGGGAGTGAGCTTGCACGACAGATTGCTATTCTTTCTTATAAAAGAGTTGTATTCGTGGACCAGGCCGAGTCAGCTCTGTACGATGTGCAGCAGACGATCCATACGTCCAATCCCGAAGAAGCGTACTATATTGTAGGAGATGTACGGGATAAGATCTTTATGCGACGTATATTTGAGATTCATCGTCCCGACGTTGTTTTCCATGCGGCCGCATATAAGCATGTTCCATTAATGGAAGCGAATCCTTATGAAGCGATTTGGACGAATGTATACGGCAGTCGTATTATGGCAGATTTGTCGATGGAATATAATGTGTATAAGTTTGTGATGATCTCTACGGATAAAGCTGTTAACCCTACAAATGTCATGGGGGCATCTAAACGAGCTGCGGAAATGTATGTGAACTCCTGCAATGAACAGAGTGAGACCAATTTTATTATTACTCGGTTTGGAAATGTGTTGGGATCCAACGGTTCTGTTATTCCTCTTTTTGAGAAGCAACTAACGAAAGGTGGACCATTAACACTGACACACCCAGAGATTACACGTTTCTTTATGACTATTCCGGAAGCATGTCAGCTTGTCTTGGAAGCCGGAACTATGGGGAAAGGAGGAGAGATATTTGTTTTTGATATGGGGAAATCGGTCAAAATTATTGATTTGGCTAAGCGTATGATCAAGTTGAAAGGTTATCGATATCCACAAGATATCGATATTAAGATAGTCGGATTGCGTCCCGGAGAAAAAATATATGAGGAACTTTTAGCAAATAATGAGAATACACTGAAAACACATCATCCCAAAATTATGATAGCGAAAGTGTGTACGGAAGATTTGTTGATGAAAAGGAGACAAATAGATGTTTTATGCGGGCTTGTCGAACACAGTGAAATATCATGTGCAGAACGTGCTGATTTGGAAATTGTTCGTCAACTAAAAGCCATCGTTCCCGAATTTATATCCCAAAATTCCATTTTTGACCAATTAGATAAATAACGGTTTCATATAAGTGGTAATAGAGTTCTTAAATAATAGGGCACTATCAAGTATGTTTTTTATCCTTCCAAGGAAAGAAATGGCTTCCTAAGGGGTGTTAATCGTTAAAAGATGTTAAATGAAACGGATGAAAAAAATAAAGCCTGGGGTTGTGCGTTTTAGTAATAACAATAGAGTAATTTTTTTCATAATTTAGGTTAATTAATAATTGGTTAGTAGAGAAATCCTGGAGTTCCCCGCTCCAGGATTTTTTTTGAGGGTAACCGTTATACCGGTCGTTCCGAAGCGAGACGTTTCAGGATTATTTTGTAACTGTCGGTACATGTCGGTTCACGAAAGTTTAGTTTTTGTATTAACTTTGTGCATGATATACCCCAAAGCATAATTAATGGATTACGTTATTAACTACCTTTCGGAAATAAATCCTGTATTAGCAGCCTTATATGCATCGACATTCACTTGGTTGGTGACGGCCTTAGGTGCGGCATTTGTCTTTTTCTTCAAGACTATGAACCGTAATTTTCTCGATTCTATGTTAGGCTTCACAGGAGGGGTGATGGTGGCCGCCAGTATATGGAGTTTATTAATTCCAGCAATAAATATGAGTGAAGGAGAAGGGTTCATTCAGGTGTTCCCCGCTGTTATGGGCTTTTTAATGGGGGCCGGATTCCTCTTTGCACTTGACAAGTTGTTGCCGCATTTCCATGTTAATTTTAGGCAAGTGGAGGGCGTGAAGTCCCCATGGCAAAAGACGACGTTACTGGTGCTAGCCATTACACTACATAATATTCCGGAGGGACTTGCTGTCGGTGTGCTATTTGGAGCTGTCGCGGCAGGTGTTCCGGAGGCCAGCATTGGTGGTGCTGTGGCTCTGGCTGTCGGAATAGGGCTGCAGAATTTCCCTGAAGGTATTGCTGTAGCGATGCCGTTGCGTCGTATGGGGATTTCACGTCGGAAGAGTTTTTATTATGGACAGCTTTCCGCCGTTGTGGAGCCGATAGCTGCTGTGTTGGGCGCATTTGCGGTAGCATTTTTTACCCCATTATTGCCGTATGCTTTGGCGTTTGCTGCTGGGGCGATGATGTTTGTTGTGGTAGAGGAGGTAATTCCTGAAGCACAACAAAATAAGGACTCTGATTGGGCAACTTTGGGATTTATCGGAGGATTTATTTTAATGATGTCATTGGATGTGGTATTGGGCTAGATAAGAGAAAGAGGGGATAGATATGAAGGAGGAAACGGAGGCATTATATAAGGAGATAAAACGTTGTAGGCTGTGTGAGTCAAAATTGCCAGCGGGAGTTAATCCTGTGGTAACAATGGACGATTGTTCAAAAATTTTGATTGTAGGACAAGCTCCCGGTGCAAAAGTACACTTGTCGGGTATCCCTTGGGATGATCAAAGCGGCAGAGAGCTTAGGGATTGGCTAGGTGTTACCGAAGACGTATTCTATGATTCCAAAAAATTTGCTATTATTCCTATGGGGTTTTGTTACCCTGGAAAAGGTAAAAATGGTGATTTACCTCCCTGTGTAGAATGCGCTCCTTTGTGGCATGAACGTGTGCTAGCGCAATTGCAAAATATTGAATTAACATTATTAATCGGTCAATATGCACAATCCTATTACCTTCGGGGGCGAAAACATAAAACTTTGACGGATACTGTGAAAAATTATCAAAGCTATTTACCGACGTATTTTCCGTTACCGCATCCGTCACCGAGGAATTTTATTTGGTTGTCAAAAAATCAGTGGTTTAAAAAAGAGGTTGTGCCTCGGTTACAAGAGGTAGTAGGTCGGGTGTTATATTAAGATAGGAAAAAAGAAACCCCGAAGTCGGGCGACTTCAGGGTTTCCAAACCAATTATTAACCTAAATTATGAATTAAGACTCTTGCAAATTCTGTGCCAAAACTATTTCGAGTGAGGGACCAGATATGAAAAGAGAATTGTGACCAAAAAAATAGACGAGTGTCCTTGATTTTTCGTAAATCGCATACAATTTTAAGTGAATATAGAATCTCATAAGTGAGGAAGTGAATATGAAAGCAACAGCCAGGCCGTCGAAGCATCCAGCGGTGAGGAAAACGGTATATAGTATTTTGTTCGCAATAAGTTTTGGACACTTTATCAATGACTTATTGCAAGCGGTTATACCCTCCATATATCCTATGTTAAAAGAAAATTTTAAATTAAATTTCACACAAATTGGTTTGATTACGTTAGTCTTTCAATTATCCGCTTCCATATTGCAGCCATTTGTGGGGCGCTATACAGATATAAAGCCGAATCCAAAATCGCTTGCTATTGGTATGGGGTTTACATTGGTCGGGCTGGTGTCGCTGTCTGTGGCGTCAAGCTTCTTGTTCGTTCTTCTTTCTGTTTGCTTAGTTGGGATTGGTTCATCCGTGTTTCATCCGGAAGCTTCTCGTGTTGCTCAACTTGCGTCGGGAGGTAAAAAAGGGCTTGCACAATCCATTTTTCAGGTGGGGGGGAATGCTGGTAGCGCTATTGGGCCATTGATGGCAGCGCTAATTATTATACCGCATGGACAGGCAAATATCCGATGGTTTTGCTTAATCGCCCTTGTCGGGATTTTGCTGCTGTCTGTTGTGGGAAAATGGTATAGGGGAAATATAGAGGCGCGGGTGAGTCGGGAGGTTTTACCGGACGTAGGAAAAGGAAGTCAGGTTGTGCCTGCCGATGTTTTAAGCCGATCAAAGGTGATAGGCTCGATCGTTATTTTGCTTGTGCTGATTTTTTCTAAATACATTTATATGGCATCTATGACTAGTTATTTTACTTTTTATCTAATCGATAAATTTGGTCTAAGTGTCCAAGAGTCACAATTTTATTTATTTGCATTTCTCGCGGCAGTAGCTGTAGGAACAATACTAGGTGGGTCATTAGGTGACCGATATGGTCGCAAGTTGATTATATGGATTTCTATTTTAGGTGCCGCTCCTTTTACGCTCTTATTGCCTCATGTGGGGCTGACGCTCACGGTTGTATTGGCGGTTATTATCGGCGTCATAATCTCGTCGGCATTCTCAGCCATTTTGGTGTACGCCACCGATTTAGTGCCCGGTAAAGTAGGTATGATTGCAGGTCTTTTTTTTGGTTTTGCTTTTGGGATTGCCGGGTTGGGCTCGGCTTTCTTGGGGTGGCTGGCGGATCAAACGAGTATTGAATATGTGTTTCGGATTTGTGCTTATCTTCCCTTAATTGGTGTCGTGACGTGGTTTCTGCCCGATATTAGAGGAGATAAACGGAGTTGATATGTGAAATTATTCTCCAACCTTTCAGCGCTTTAGGATATTTTTGGTGTAAAAGGTTGCTATGGGCCTTGGAGTATAAGGTTAAAGTTTCTACCTTTGCACCACTCCGCGAGGGGGTATGGTACGGGGGATACCGGTAGATAGGTTCCGGTCCGATAAAAAAGAAAGTTTTATTTTGTTTTGTTGGAAATTTCCCTTACCTTTGCAGTCCCTTCGGGAACGAGGGGTTTTAAAAAAAGATAATCCGGCCGTTTATTCGGTCCAGATATAGAGGCCAAAGCGCGAAGCGGAGGTATAGAAGTTCTTTAAATAGATGATCATGTAGCGCAGCAGATACCCTTTATAGGGGAATGCTGTAACAGAAGTTACAATTATTCCGGTCCGGGCCGTACAGTACAAGAATACTGACGATCCGGTCTATACAGACCGGGGTCAAAATTACATTTTACAATGGAGAGTTTGATCCTGGCTCAGGATGAACGCTAGC
>NZ_JACNYK010000007.1 GCF_014692505.1 Sphingobacterium arenae
CTTCCCATTCCGAACAGAGCAGTCAAGCCCGCCAGAGCCGATGGTACTGCCGTAACAGGTGGGAGAGTAGGTCGGTGCCGATCTTTATACAGAGCCCCTGCAGCATATGCAGGGGCTTTTTTTATGGCCGGATATCAAAGTTCGTTCATTACTCGCTACTAATTATTACCTTTGTTTAATATCGCTTTGCCATTTTACAGATGATAAAAAGAGAGACTATTGAGAAAGTTTTAGATGCTGCTAGAATAGAAGAAGTAGTAGGTGACTTCGTAGATTTAAAAAAGCGAGGCACTTCTTTCATTGGTAACTGTCCTTTTCATAATGAAAAAACGCCATCTTTTCATGTATCGGTAGCTAAAGGCATTTATAAATGCTTTGGTTGTGGCGCCGGGGGGGATGCGTTAAAGTTTGTTATGGAGCTGGAGAAATATTCCTATCCGGAGGCAATACGTTATTTAGCTGATAAATATAGTGTTCCGGTAGAAGAGATAGAGCGTTCCCCTGCCCAGCTTGCTGCTCAAGATAGACGAGAAAGCCTGTATGTGCTCAGCACATGGGCCGGTAAATATTTTAAGGAACAGCTATGGCATACGGAATCGGGTCAAAGTGTAGCCTTATCTTATTTTAAAGAACGTGGATATCGAGAGGATATCATTAAGAAATTTGATTTAGGTTATTCATCGGATCAATGGTCTGCTCTTGCAGATGCAGCTGCCGAAAATGGGTTTCACAAGGATTATTTAAAGGAAATCGGACTTGCTATCGAACGAGATGATGGGAGTCTATACGATCGTTTTAGAGGTAGGGTCATCTTCCCTATCCATAATTTAACGGGACGAGTTATCGGTTTTGGTGGTCGTACATTGAAAACAGAAAAAACGGTTCCAAAATATGTGAACTCACCTGAAAGCGATATATACCACAAATCGGATGTTCTGTATGGGCTTCATTTTGCGAAGAAAACCATCAAGGATAATGATGTATGTTATCTCGTAGAGGGGTATGCTGATGTTCTATCGATGCATCAAGCAGGAGTGGAAAATGTGGTGTCCTCTTCTGGAACTTCTTTGACTTCTGGCCAGATTCGTCTGATTTCTCGCTTTACGAATAATGTTGTTATTCTATATGATGGAGATGCAGCCGGTATTAAGGCTTCCTTGCGGGGAACAGACATGTTGCTGGAAGAGGGGCTTAATGTGAAAGTGGTGTTGTTTCCTGATGGTAATGATCCCGACTCTTATGTACAGACGTACGGATCAACCGGATTTAAGAAATATATCGCCGAGCATCAGGAAGATTTTATTTTCTATAAAACAAATATTTTATTAAAGAATACCGGTGGGGACCCGATCAAACGCGCAGAAGTCATTAGAGAAGTAATAGAGAGTATTGCTTTGATACCTGACGAGATAAAGGTTTCCGTCTTTATCCAACAATGTTCACATTTGCTCGATATTGAAGAGCGTGTATTGCTAACCGAGTTGAATAAAATACGGATTCAGAAAGCAAAGGCACAGGATAAGAAGATACAGCAAGCATCTAAGAGCTCAAATGAGAGTAGTCCGCCAGATATGCCTCCTGCTGATTTCTTTCTGACTGATGCAGAACGAACGAAAGAAGTTTCGTCGGAAGGAGTTACTCCTCAGACCCTTACATCAGATACCTTACAAGAAAGAGAAATCGTACGTATTTTATTAAATTACGGTGAGGAACTTGCCGAATGGGAAGGTGACGGGGACGTTCCCATAGCGCCCTTACTTTTAAACGCTTTGGACGATGTTACTTTTGAGGATAGACCAAGTGCGTTTATTGTTAATGTTTTTAAACAAAAAGCAGAACATTTTGAAATTCCGGATGTAAAGTATTTTTTCTCACATAAAGACAGGGAAGTTCAAGATTTAGCGATCACATGTGTGGCAACGCCCTATGAACTTAGTCCAAATTGGAACGATGATAAGCGAAAAATTTATGTTCGCCAGGAGCGTGAACATCTCCGTGAACTTACCATACAGGGTATTTACCGTATAAAAAAGCGAAAGATTGAAAAGGAGATGATCAAAATCCGAGAGGAATTAAAGATAATCGATGTCGGAGAAAATATGGAGATATTATTAGCTAAATATCAAAAGCTGAAAGAAGCAGAGAAGACGTTAGGAGAGTTTTTGGGAAATATTGTCGTGAAATAGGTGTGTGAATGATGTTGTCATTTTATTTCTGTAAATTTGCCTCGCAAACACGCGAAAGATGAAATTGAATATACATAACATGCTGGTCTTTGTTGCATCTGTTGCACTACTATTGGCCGGATGTAAATCACAGAAGGGAAAATTTGAATTTTTATCACCAAAATCTGGTGAAACGCTTATTTTAGGAGAAAAAGTAGCAGTACGCATGCAGTTTCCAGACAGTACACTTGATTCTGTTGTGTATTCATTAGACGGGGAGATTATTGAAAGAAAGAAGGATACAACGGAACTCCTACTAGACACCGAATCTATCGGTCTTGGAGCACGTAACCTCGTAGCCAAACTCTACCGGGAGGGAAAAGAGGAGGTGGCCTTTAGTAATGTGATCATTTTACCGGAATCGCCTCGTCAATATACATTCGAGGTGGTGAATGAATATCCGCATGATACAACGGCGTTTACGCAGGGGCTGGAATTTGAAAATGGTTTTTTGTATGAATCCACCGGTGCGGGGAACGATTTGATAACGTCTTTAAGAAAAGTAGAACTTACTACGGGAAGGGTTATTCAGAAAAGAGAAATTACAGGGAGTGATGCATCTGGTGAACCTTACTTCGGTGAGGGAATGACTATTGTTGGAGATAAAATTGTAATGCTAACCTGGCGGAATAAGTTGGGATATGTATTTAATAAAGAAACGTTCGAGCAGGTTGGAACATTTAATTATCAACAAAGTACGCAGGGTTGGGGATTGTGTTATGATGGGAAGCGGCTTATTAAAACAGATAGTTCCAACAAATTATATTTTCTAGATCCTAACACCTATCAAGAATTGGGGTTTATCCCCGTGTATGATCACAATGGGGCAGTTGATTATATTAATGAATTGGAACATATCGACGGGAAAGTATATGCCAATATATATGGAAAGGATATTGTCGTTATTATTAACCCTGAAACAGGTGCCGTAGAAGGACAAATAAATTTTGTAGGTCTGTATAAAAATGCCAAGAGAAACGCGGTAGATGAAGAAATGAACGGGATTGCCTATGATAAAGTGAGCAAGCGATTCTTCGTTACAGGCAAACAATGGAATAAGCTCTACGAGGTAAAAGTAGTAGAACGTTAAGAAAGTGAAAGCTGGTGTTGACTAGTATTCGTATGTTTGTGCAAACTGACACATATGCGCGTTATGGCTTTTGATTACGGGACGAAGCGGATAGGCATTGCGGTTACCGACCCCATGCAGCTTATCGCAACGTCTCTAACGACTATCCATCCGAAGGAGATTTGGACATTTTTAGCGGATTATCTTTTAAAAGAAGGTGTAGAAACATTTGTCGTGGGTAAGCCCTTACAGATGGATGGAACAGCATCTCAATCTGCACAGCATATTGTTGGTTTTATGCGAAAGTTGAAGAAGACTTATCCTCGTATCCCGATTGTCGAAATCGATGAGCGTTTTACATCTAAAATGGCTTCTAGCATTATTGCTCAAAGTGGTATGAAAAAAAATAAACGACAGGAAAAGGGGTTGGTCGATGCTGTATCAGCAACTATCATTCTACAAACTTACATGGATTCCAAAGCATTTTAATACGATGGCGTTAAAAGATATTTCATTTTTCACCGAAGACACGGATTATAAAATTAAGGATAAACAAAAAATAAGGCAGTGGGTGGGTGCCACGGTGACCGCGGAGGGCTTTGATCGAATCGGCGAATTGAATTTGATTTTCTGCTCAGATACTTATTTGTTAGCGATTAATAAACAATATCTGCGTCACGATACATACACGGATATTGTGACATTTGATTCTTCAGAAGAAGATCATGTTATTGCGGGCGATATTTTTATATCCGTAGAAAGAACAACAGAAAATGCGTTGAAGTTTGGCGTCTCAGAACGGGATGAGCTGCATCGTGTGATTATTCATGGTATATTGCACCTTTGTGGATATCTGGATAAGAAAAAGGAAGATAAAGAATTGATGACCGCGAGGGAGAACGAATATTTGAGCAAACGCGCGTTTTAATAAGGATAAAAAAGGGAAATCGTTAGATTTCCCTTTTTTATCCTTATATACCGAACTTTAAAATTTCTCGAACTGAGAGAAAAAGAAACCACCTTCAATTTCTGCATTTTCGTCTGAATCCGATCCATGAACAGCATTAGCTTCGATGGATTTAGCATATTTATTACGAATAGTTCCTTCCGCTGCCTCAGACGGATTTGTCGCACCGATTAATTTGCGAAAGTCCTCAACCGCATTGTCTTTTTCTAAAATAGCAGCTACGATTGGCCCCGAAGTCATAAAGTTGACTAAATCACCATAAAAAGGTCTTTCTTTATGTACAGCATAAAAATTTCCGGCAGTTTCTTTTGTAAGCTGTATGTATTTCATAGCGACGATTTTGAAGCCGTCTGCGATTATATCATTTAAGATAGCACCGATGTGACCATTTGCTACGGAGTCTGGTTTAATCATCGTAAAAGTTTTATTTGTTGCCATATTGATAAATTTTTTTTGTGCAAAATTACATAAAAAGCTTTGTATTCGCGAATACCAATAAGATCCGTTTGCGCGGATTTCTTCTGTCTTGAAAAGTTCTTGCAGGGTAGAAGGAACATCGGGGTTAGTAAAAGATATAAAACAGCAAAAATATAGACTGAAAAATTTGTTTTATCCAAGAGTTTTATTATATTTGTTATGCTCGCATAGTAAATATATAAATCGAATTATGTCTCAAGACAATACTATAGACTACTTTCTGAAAACCTGTTGGCAGACGGTAGCTAACAAGTACAACATCATTGCTTCGCAGTTTGGATTCACGCAGGCTACTGGCTATATTTTAATCAATATACATAAGGAAGGAACCTCGGTTTCGCAAATTGCAAATGCTACCGGTGTAAAAACAACATCGTTGTCTCGAGTATTAAACAATTTAGAGACGTTAGGGTTTATCTATAGGGAGGTAAATGCATCCGATAAGCGTTCGGTAAAGGTCTACTTGACGCCATTGGGTGTGGAGAAGCGAAAGTTAGCGAAAGACGTTGTTCGGAGCTTTAATGAATTTTTAGAGTCTCAGATTCCCGAAGAGGAGCGAATGCAGTTGATTCGAACGTTACAAAAGATCAATACATTGACGGCAAGTTATCAATTGCAACAAGAAGTACGGGTAGAGAAAAAGGCTGAGGGAGTGCGGGACGTCGGTATTAGAAAATAGTTGTGAGACATTTGTACTAAAACGTAACAGAATGGATAAACATATTAAGAAAGTAGCCGTTTTAGGTTCGGGGGTGATGGGTTCGAGGATAGCCTGTCACTTTGCGAATGTTGGTATTGAGGTACTCTTGTTGGATATTGTGCCAAGGGAGCTGTTACCACAGGAAGAAGCTAAAGGATTAACATTAGAAAGTCCGGTCGTTCGAAATCGGATAGTGAACAATTCTTTGGATACGGCGTTGAAAACCAATCCGTCACCCATTTATAGCAAACACTATGTAAAGCGTATACATACCGGAAATTTTGAAGATGATATGCCCGCTATTGCAACGTGTGATTGGGTTATTGAGGTGGTTGTCGAACGATTAGATATAAAAAAAACTGTTTTTGAACAGGTAGAAGAACACAGGAAGACAGGTACGCTCATTACATCGAATACTTCCGGAATCCCCATTCATTTGATGACAGAGGGGAGATCAGATGATTTTAAAGCGCATTTTTGTGGAACGCATTTTTTCAATCCGCCACGTTATCTGGAGTTGCTGGAAATTATTCCAACTGCTGATACCGAACCGGAGGTCATCGATTTTCTATTGCATTTTGGAGACAAAATGTTAGGTAAAACCGTGGTGTTATGTAAAGATACGCCAGCTTTTATTGGAAACCGTGTTGGGGTATACTCCATGTTAGCGCTGACACATCTGGTCGAGCAGATGGGGCTATCGGTTGAGGAGGTTGATAAATATACGGGACCGGCTATGGGACATCCAAAATCGGCCACCTTTCGGACAGCAGATGTCGTGGGATTGGATACATTAGTCAATGTAGCGCAGGGGTTGACACAAAACGTACCTAACGACGAGGCAAAGGAAGTTTTTCAGTTGCCGTCATATATCACCAAAATGGTAGCGAACAAATGGCTGGGTGAAAAATCGAAACAAGGCTTTTATAAAAAGGTAAAAGACGAGAAGGGTAATTCGGTCATTCTTGCACTCGACCTAAAGACACTGGAATATAAAGAACAAGAGAAAGTTAAATCGGCAACCCTTGAGGCAACTAAGCCTGTAGAAGATATCCGTAAACGGATGAAAGTTTATGAGCAAGGTACCGATAAAGCCGGTACATTATTCCGTGCCATGCATTATCCATTATTCGAATATGTCTCCCGTCGTATTCCAGAAATTACCGATGACTTTTATCGGATAGATGACGCGATGCGTGCGGGATTCGGTTGGGAACTGGGGCCGTTTGAGGTGTGGGATGCACTGGGCGTGCGGGAAACAATTGATCATATTCGGACAGAAGAGAAAAGGTTACCGGGACAGCAAGGTGACGTAGCACAGTGGGTACATGATATGCTGGAAGCCGGACACGACTCTTTCTATAAAGTGCAAGATGGTGTAAGGCATTATTACGATATAGGTTCGAAATCCTATAAACCGATTCCAGGAACCGAAGATTTAATCATTTTAGACCATATTCGGGACACAAAAACCATTTGGAAAAATTCTGGGGTAACTATTACGGATTTGGGTGATGGTATCCTCAATTGTGAGTTTCATACCAAGATGAACACTATTGGTGGGGATGTTATCCAGGGCATCAATAAAGCGATTGATTTAGCGGAAAAGGACTACCGAGGTCTTGTTATTACGAACGATGGTAAAAATTTCTCAGCGGGAGCTAATATCGGGATGATTTTCATGATGGCGGTCGAGCAGGATTATGATGAGCTGAATACAGCGGTGCGTATGTTCCAAAATACGGCCATGCGGATTCGCTATTCATCTATTCCCGTTGTCGTCGCCCCATTCCAATTGACGTTAGGTGGTGGTTGTGAGTTTTCGATGCACGCCGACTTCGTACAATTGCATGCGGAGACGTATATGGGGTTAGTAGAATTTGGCGTTGGTGTTATTCCAGGTGGAGGTGGCTCCAAGGAGTTTGCTCTTCGCGCCTCGGATGAATATAAACCCGATCAAATTGTACAGAACACGTTAAAAGATCGCTTCTTAACGATAGGACAGGCGAAGGTGTCAACTTCTGCTGTAGAAGCTGCAGAACTTGGCTATTTGAAAGAAGGCAAATATGCCATTACGATGAATCGTAAGCGGTTGCTAGCGGATGCGAAGTCAAAAGCGTTGGAACTCGCTCATGCAGGGTACATACAGCCCGCTCCACGAACGGATATTAAAGTGCTCGGAAATCAAGGATTAGGAATAGTTTATGTGGGAGCCTCTTCCATGCGGGAAGGGAATTATATCTCCGACCATGATAAGAAGATCTCCGAGAAATTGGGGTGGGTGATGTGTGGGGGCAACCTGTCAGAACCTACCGAAGTCTCCGAGCAATACCTACTCGATATAGAACGGAAAGCGTTTTTGGAATTATGTGCGGAGCGTAAAACATTGGAAAGAATACAACATATGTTGACGAAAGGGAAACCTCTTAGAAATTAATGAAAACATGGAAGCATACATTATAGCAGGATACCGTACAGCAGTAGGGAAGGCTCCGAGAGGGAGTTTTCGTTTCATGCGTGCAGACGATCTAGCGGCCGAAGTTATTAAGCACATGGTGACAACTATGCCGCAATTGGATGTGGCGAAAATTGATGACGTCATTGTAGGCAATGCTATGCCAGAGGCAGAACAGGGATTAAATGTTGGGCGGTTGATTTCGTTGATGGGTTTGGATACCGACAAAGTCCCCGGCGTCACGGTAAATCGTTACTGTGCATCTGGTCTAGAAACCATTGCAACGGCTGCAGCGAAGATTAAGTCCGGGATGGCCGATTGTATTATTGCCGGTGGAGTAGAAGTTATGTCGGGAATGCCGTTTGGCGGTTGGAAAATTGTACCAAATCCGGTGGTAGCGAAAGACCATCCCGATTGGTATTGGGGGATGGGACTAACGGCGGAAGCGGTAGCGAAAGAATATCATGTTTCGCGTGAAGATCAAGATGCCTTTGCACTTCGATCGCACCAAAAAGCAATCGCTGCGATAGAAAACGGTCATTTAAAAGACGGAGTTGTGCCGATTAAAGTTACCGAAAACTACCTAAAGGATAATAAAATTGCGACACGCGAATATGTCGTGGATACAGATGAAGGACCAAGACCGGATTCTTCTGCGGCGGCGTTAGCAAAGCTAAAACCAGTCTTTGCAGCAGACGGTTGTGTTACAGCGGGAAATTCGTCACAAACATCCGACGGGGCGGCCTTTGTTTTGATTGTATCAGAAAAAATGTTGAAGGAATTGAATGTTAAACCGATAGCACGTTTGGTGAGTTATGCGGTAGCAGGAGTACCGCCGCGGATTATGGGAATAGGTCCAATATTCGCGATCCCAAAAGCGCTGGAAATGGCAGGACTACAAAAAGAAGATATAGACCTTATCGAATTGAACGAAGCTTTTGCTTCACAATCCCTGGCCGTTATCCGTGAATTGGGGTTAGATGAAGAAAAAGTGAACGTCAATGGTGGGGCAATTGCTTTAGGGCATCCCTTAGGCTGTACAGGGGCTAAATTGACCGTACAAATCTTGAACGAGTTAAGGCGTCGTGAGAAAAAATACGGTATGGTGACGATGTGTGTAGGAACGGGACAAGGTGCAGCGGGAATCTTTGAGATGTTAGATTAAGGAATATATAAACAATGGAGACAAAAGCTATGAAAGGCGGGGAATTCGTGGTCCGTGAAACCCCTTATACGGAAGTTTTTATTCCGGAAGAGTTTGATGAAGAAGCAAAAATGATTCGCCAGACTTGTTTGGATTTTCTTGATGCAGAAGTATTAGATAAGCTCGATAGAATTGATGCACAGGAAGAGGGCCTGATGCAAAACCTGTTGGATAAAGCCGGAGAATTAGGGTTACTGGGTGTCTCTATCCCGGAGCAATATGGGGGATTTGGCAAGAACTTCAATACATCTATGTTAGTTGGCGATGCCGTAGGTGGTGGCTATTCATTTGCCGTGGCACTGTCGGCACATACCGGCATTGGTACATTACCTATCTTGTATTATGGAAATGACGCACAAAAAGAAAAATATATTCCAAAGTTAACGTCAGGAGAATGGAAAGCAGCCTATTGTTTGACGGAGCCTAACGCAGGATCGGATGCGAATTCGGGACGTTCCTCAGCAAGGTTAAATACAGAAGAGACACAATATCTACTCAATGGGCAAAAAATGTGGATTACAAACGGTGGATTCGCCGATGTATTCATTGTATTTGCAAAAATTGATAACGATAAAAATCTCAGTGCTTTTATTGTAGAAAGAGATTTTGGGGGGATTACCATGAATCCCGAAGAGCATAAGATGGGTATCAAAGGGTCATCCACAAGACAAATATTTTTTAATGATTGTCCGGTTCCGGTAGAGAACCTATTGTCTGAAAGGGAAAATGGCTTTAAGATTGCCGTTAATATTCTAAATATTGGACGGATCAAATTAGGTGCCGCGACCATTGGTTCTGCACGTTCTGTCGTTACGCAAGCCATAAAATATGCGAATGAGCGCGTACAATTTAACTTGCCCATATCCAAATTTGGGGCAATTCGTCATAAATTGGCTGAAATGGCTATCCGCCTGTACGCTAATGAATCTGCTGCTTATCGGGCCGGACAGAATATTGATGATGCTTATGCTGCGCTTGTTGCCGGCGGAATGGATGAAGCTAAAGCCAAATTAAAATCTACAGAACAGTTTGCTATCGAATGTGCGATTATAAAGGTATGGTGCTCTGAGATGCTGGATTATGTCGTCGACGAAGGCGTACAGATTTATGGAGGTATGGGTTATTCGGCTGAAGCGCCGATGGAGAGAGCCTACCGGGATTCGCGTATCAATCGGATTTTTGAAGGTACAAATGAAGTGAATCGCTTATTGGTCGTGGATATGCTATTAAAACGTGCCATGAAAGGAGAGTTGGATTTAATGGGGCCTGCGACGGCTGTTGCAAACGAGCTGATGGCTATTCCTGATTTGGGAGAAGAAGATACCGCCATTTTTGCCCCGGAGAAGAAGATTATAGCAAATTTAAAAAAGATCGGTTTAATGGTGGCGGGTGCTGCCGTACAGAAACTGATGATGAGCTTATCGAAAGAAGAGGAGATATTGATGAATATTGCCGATATCATTGGGTATGTTTATGTAGCCGAGTCGATATTGCTGCGGGCAGAAAAGATTTATCACACTCAAGGAGAAAATGCGGCTATTTTTCCGTTAGATATGGCGAGGGTATATTTATATACTACGCTAGATAAAATAGCTATTGCAGGTAAAGAAGCACTGTACGCCTTTGCGGAAGGAGATGAATTGAAGATGATGCTGGTTGGTCTGCGTCGGTTTACGAAAGCCGAGCCATTCAATACAAAAGCAGCTCGTCAGCGTATCGCGAAAAGAATGATCGAAGAGAATATATATTGTTTTTGAGAATTCATTTTAATTGAGTGAACCTGTTACACACCATGTAACAGGTTTTTTTTATGTTAAAAAATCTATATGTTTGATAGACTTTATGTAGAATGTTTTTATATTTGCGAGGTCTTTACAGAAGCGAGACGAAGACATTTGAAAATAATAAATAAAATAATTAATGGAGAAAGCAATAGCGGTTTTAGGATTAAACAATGTGAGTAAGAAAATCACGTTAAAACACGTAGGCTGGGCTATAATAGCCCTCAAACTGGCTATTGCGGGTTATTTTATTTTTCTTTTAGTGGAAGGTATTAGTGCAAACGCTTTCGAATTTGGAGAACGATTTCTTTGGTTTATTTTGGCAGGTTTTGTTGCCCAGCTGATTGATGGCGCCCTAGGAATGGCCTATGGTGTGAGTTGTACAAGTTTATTACTTTGGTTGGGTATTCCACCAAAATTTGCGTCCGCAAGTGTCCATACGTCCGAGATATTTACAACAGGTGTTTCTGGATTATCTCATATTCGCTTTGATAATATAGATAAAAGGTTGTTTTTCCGGATTGTGATTACGGGCAGTATTGGTGCGATTATCGGTGCTTATTTCATTTCGGATATCCTTGATGGCGAGGTCATAAAGCCTTTTATATCTTTTTATCTGCTTTTATTGGGTATATATTTATTATACAAAGCATTTAGAAAGCAGAATAATGCAAAGAAGAACGTTAAGAATACCCCGCTATTAGCTTTTGCTGGTGGACTCTTAGACGCTATCGGCGGCGGCGGCTGGGGGCCAATCGTTACGTCTAACCTGTTGAGTCGCGGAAACAGTCCGAGGCATACCATTGGGACGGTCAACACGGCAGAGTTTTTCGTGACCTATTTTGCTACCGTCGTATTTATTTTTGTATTAGGTGTCCAGCACCTGGAAATTGTTTTGGGCCTGATTGTCGGGGGGGTAATAGCGGCTCCGTTAGGAGCATATATAGCCTCGCGGATTAATCAGCGTCTGCTTTTAATTTTGGTGGGGATATTGGTTGTTCTCACATCCGGTTGGGGGATTTGGGCTGCGCTATGGTTATAATTTAAGAAATTTCTTTTCTTAAAAACCGTTTCGAAATGAAATTATATTGTTTATTTTCAACCAGTTAAGGGTTCGTGTGTCTTTTTTTAAAATAAAATCTACTTATTTGATAGACTTTATATAAAATGTTTTTATATTTGTCCTGTTCGTTTCAATTGGCGTTGGCAACGATAGTATAAAAAACTAAAAAAACAGATAGTTCGAATGAAAAACTACAACCTAATTTTAGACACAAAAGTCAAAGTAGATTACAATTTAGTCCATCTTTATTGTTTTGCACTTCGCATGCGAATGTGTTGTTATTGATATTTCCCTCTCTATAAAACACAGCAAAGGGAAACATTGCTGTTTCCCTCCTGTGTTCAATAAGTAAATTACAAGTTCAATTGGCGTTGGCACTTGTTAGTATTCACTATTAAACACCCGAAAATATGAAAAATTATGGAGTATTACGATACTCAGCGGTCTTATTGTTTGTTTTTCTATTAAAACAGGACCTATTTGCACAAGTACAATCACAACCCATCATCAATGCTACATTAGAAGGTATCGTGGTTGATTCTATTTCTAAAGAACCAATTGAAGGAGCGACGATCCAACTCGAGGCAGTTACGCATAGTGTCCGCACCGACAGAGATGGAAATTTTGTGTTTGTCACCGGACAGAAATTACCGCTTACTTTAACCGTTTCTGTTGTTGGTTACCAAGCCAAAAAAATTATCGCACATACGTCACCCATTACTATAACATTATCGTCTAAACGAGAAACGTTGGATCAGGTCGTGGTGACGTCTCGAAGGAGAAGAGAACAACTTCAAGATGTACCCATTCCAGTTTCTACGGTGAGAGCAAGTACAATAGAAGATGCAGGGGCATTCAATGTCACCAGAATTAAGGAAGTGGTTCCCACGGTACAGCTTTATTCGTCTAATCCGCGTAATACAACATTGAATATTAGGGGGTTGGGCTCTACATACGGTCTTACTAATGATGGTATCGATCCTGGGGTAGGATTTTATTTAGATGGTGTGTACTTGGCGCGTCCTGCAGCGACTTCATTAGACTTTATTGATGTAGAGCAGATCGAGGTGTTGCGCGGACCTCAAGGAACTTTATTTGGAAAGAATACAACCTCAGGAGCATTTAATATCACGTCGCGTCAGCCGGAATTTACGCCAAGTGCAAATTTTGAATTGAGCTATGGTAACTATGGCTACATACAGGCTAAAACGTCGTTAACCGGCCCTCTGGTGAAAGACAAATTAGCCGCTCGGGTTTCTTTTTCAGGAACACAACGTGATGGAACGTTATATAATGTGCATTCAGATCGGAATATCAACGATATTAACAATCTGGGCGTAAGAGGACAGTTGTTATACACCCCGACGGAGAATCTGAAGATATCATTGGCAGGAGATGTTACGGCGCAACGTCCAGATGGGTATGGTTGGGGTATTGCCGGCGTCGTGGAGAATCAACGCTCGGAAT
The DNA here is from genome assembly GCF_014692505.1 of Sphingobacterium arenae. Taxonomy (GTDB): domain Bacteria; phylum Bacteroidota; class Bacteroidia; order Sphingobacteriales; family Sphingobacteriaceae; genus Sphingobacterium; species Sphingobacterium arenae. The sequence goes on from NZ_JACNYK010000007.1 coordinate 13,409, forward strand.
ACAGACAGTTTAATAGTATCATCAAGGATCTTGGGTATGAAATCCCATATAACAGTGCCTTTGAAAGAAAAGTGGATTTAGATACCCGCTCTAAAGCAGATAATGAATTAGGAGGGGTATCACTCAATGTAGATTATAAAATTGGAAATGGCACGCTGACTTCGACATCGGCATGGCGTTATTGGAATTGGGTGCCTTTAAATGATCGTGATTACCTGGGGGTACCTGCTTATACCGTTTCCGCCGGAAATTCTGTACATGATCAATGGTCGCAAGAATTTCGATATTCAGGAGATATTAGTGAGACTGTAAGTGGTGTAGTGGGTATTTTCGGCTTGTGGCAGGATTTGAGAACTGATCCGGTTCATACGGAGGAAGCTGGTGATGCGTTATGGCGCTTTCAGCAAAGCGATCCTTCACAAGTGCAATGGGCACGGGGTCTGATTGATCGAGTGGGGATTCGTACGAAGTATGGCATTAAGAGTACGAGCTTGGCTGTTTTCTCACAGGTTGACTGGGCGATTACTCCCAAATTGCATCTATTGCCAGGCATACGATACAACTATGATAAAAAAGTAGCCAATTATGATAGAACAAAATACATCGATAATAATATCGAGTACACTCCCGAGCAATTTGCTGCAGTTAATGGTATTTATGCTGATCAGACTTTTGATGTAAATGCCGATGCCGGAAATCTATCTGGCCAATTGTCACTACAATATAAGTTTACCCCCAACTACAATGCCTATGCAACGTATTCTAAAAGTTATAAACCAATAGGTATCAATGTGGGTGGATTGCCTGTTATTGATGGGGAAGTAGCAACTCATTTAGCGGAAGTAAAGCCAGAATCTGTGAACCATGTGGAATTTGGCGTTAAAACCAGCCCGAGCAGAACTTCTTTCTTGAATCTAACCGTCTATCAAACAAATATTAAAGACTACCAAACGCAAGTCCAAACACCGGATCCGGGTGTAAATAGAGGCTATTTAGCCAATGCGGAGAAAGTGAGAGTACAAGGGATTGAACTGGATGGGAGTGTGAGACCATGGGATTTTCTAAGATTGAACGGAGCCTTGGCTTATACGGATGGTAAATATATCTCGTTTACAAATGCACCCGTACCGCTAGAAGAGGTGGGAGGTGCAGAAGCTTTCAAGGATGTTTCTGGAGGAGAACTCCCCGGAATTTCGAAATGGTCCTGGTCGCTTGCAGCCGAATTGACAGCAAAGGGACGTTTGTTGGGATTACCGGGCAATTATTTCCTAGGCACTGATCTTTTTTATCGATCGAAATTTTCTTCCAGTTCATCCCCCTCGCAATATCTGAACATCGATGCGTATGCTTTGCTGAATGCACGGGTAGGCTTTCGTGCTGCAACAGGAATATCTGTCATTGTATGGAGTAGAAACCTTACAGATAAAGATTATTACGAGCAATTACTGGCCGCTCCGGGCAACTTTGGCCAATATGCCGGTGTGATTGGTGATCCGCAGACCTATGGGGTGACATTAAGATATAGTCTGCGGTAATTTGTTGACGTACGCGGGAAGAGGCATCTATTACGATTCAAATTCTTAAATTGCAGGTATAATACACAATACACTTGTCTTGAAAAAATACGACGCTATTATAGTGGGCTCCGGTCCGAATGGATTTGCTGCAGCGATTACTTTGCAGCGACAAGGACTTTCTACGTTGATCGTGGAAGGCGCTGATACCATAGGAGGAGGTATGCGTACAAAAGAGTTGACCCTGCCGGGCTTTAAACATGATGTTTGTTCAGCGATACATCCCATGGCGATGGCATCTCCTTTTATGCGCTCCCTACCCTTAAAAGAATACGGATTGGAATTTACCCAGGCGACTTATCCCGCTGCACATCCTTTAGATAAGGGAGATGCAGCCGTACTACACCATAGTCTAGAAGAAACCGCACAAGATTTAGGCGTTGATGCGCGAACCTATACAAAATTGATTCTACCCATCATTAACCGATGGGAAAGCTTGGCCTTAGATACTATGGGGCCATTGCGTTTCCCTCGTCATCCGCTGGATTTGGCAAGCTTTGGGTTAAAAGCTTTAAAGCCGGCTACGTGGACAGCCTCGGCCTTTAAAACCCAAAAAGCAAAAGCACTATGGGCAGGAATGGCGGCCCATAGCATACAACCCCTATCTAACTGGGCAACCTCTGCCATTGGCTTGGTGCTGATGGCGGTAGGGCACCGTTATGGATGGCCTATTCCCCAAAGCGGTTCACAGACTATCGCTGATGCGCTGGCCGCCTATTATATTTCGCTCGGCGGCGAAATACAAACAGGATGCTGGGTAAAAGATACACGGGAGCTTCCCCAACATAAGACCTTGATATTGGATCTAACACCCAAGCAAGTGCTGAGCTTGCAGGGGTTGCACTTGCACGATTCCTATCGGAAACAATTGAGAAATTATCGTTATGGCATGGGTGTGTTTAAGGTTGATTGGGCTCTTTCTGATACGACACCCTTTAATGATGGATACAGTCAACAAGCGGCAACGGTGCACCTCGGTAATACCTATGATGAAATAAGGCGGAATGAGCTTGATTCCCATAGAGGCCAGGTAGTAGACAAGCCATTTGTTTTGTTTGCCCAACCGAGTCAATTTGATAAAAGCCGAGCCCCAGAAGGTAAACATACGGGGTGGGCCTATTGCCATGTCCCCAATGGTTCTGCTATTGACTTTACAGCACATATTGAGAATCAGATTGAACGTTTTGCTCCTGGGTTTAAAGACACTATTCTGGCGCGACATACTTTTAATCCTACGCAGATGGAAGCATATAATCCAAACTATATTGGCGGAGACATAAACGGTGGTATTATGGACATCTATCAACTATATACCCGACCGACATTCTCGCTTACGCCGTACCGTACGTCGAATAAAAATGTATATATCGCCTCTTCTTCTACACCTCCGGGAGGTGGAGTCCATGGAATGGCGGGCTTCCATGCGGCCAAATTAATTTTGAAGGACCATTTTAATATGGACGTGAAATTATGAAAAAGATTGTACTTGCCGGAGGAACCGGACATTTAGGAACGCTATTAAAGAAGGTTTTTCTGGATTTAGGATGGGAAGTCGTGATTTTGTCGCGACAGCGGAATAAGAAAGAAGACAAGGTAACGTATGTATTCTGGGACGGAGAACATCTGGGTACTTGGACGAATGTGTTAGAAGGTGCTGACACCGTGATCAACTTGAGTGGTAAAAGTATCCAATGCCGCTTCACGTCGAAAAATAAGGCGATCCTAGAAGATTCCCGTCTCTTGCCCACCAAAGTCTTAGGGAGAGCTATTGCACGATGCTCGAAACCGCCGAGGCTATGGATAAATTTTTCCGGTATATCTATTTTTACAGGATTAAACGAGTTACAGGATGAGACGAGTATAGCGGTTGGAACGGGCTATCTAGCTCGATTAACCCGAAGATGGGAGAGCGCGTTTTCCACATTTGATCTTTCGGATACAACGAAAGTGATACTTCGTGTCAGTCCCGTTTTATCTAAACAACAGGGCATGTTTGCGGAGTTACTTCCTTTAGCGAAATGGGGATTGGGGGGCAAAGTTGCTAACGGACGTCAATATATCAGTTGGATTCATCAGCATGATTTTGTGTCGTTGGTAAGGTGGATAATCGAGCAAACCCATCCACGACGGATTTATCATGCGTGTAGTCCTTATCCCGTGACAAATGCTACTTTTATGAACGTTCTCCGAAACCGCGTGGGGATTTCTTTTGGGTTGCCTCTTCCCCGGATACTCGCCCATATCGGCTCGTTCGTCAGGGGAGTCGACCCGAGTATATTACTCCAAAGTGTTCCGGGGACGACCAAGTCGACCCTGGAAGACGGGTTTACTTTCGAATTTGAGAAGATTAATGGTGCGCTGGCTAATCTCGTGAAATAATAAATACTTATATTGTCCATCATTTACAAAAAACCTTAACTGTATATTATAATGTCATCTTCTAAATCAAAGGTAATGATTAGCGAAGACTGGGTGGTCGTGATACTCGGGTTAGCTATCATTTTTTTAGCGCTGTTTGGTGTCGTTGTACCCAGGCCAACTTTTTCTTGGGATACATCTGCTGTACTTTTTGCAGAAGTCCTATCCCCAGAAAACCTATTGACTATCGGTGCGCAATTTTTATTGGTATTCGCTGCTGCTCTCGTGGGGGCCGTGTTGTTGGGAAAGCCGTTAAAGCCACTTTCGATCGTTTTCCCTTTCATTTTTGTGTTAACCCTATTTGCGTTGATTATAGCAGGCAACAATACCGTACGAGAGTATAACCTCGAAGCCGTCATATTTAGCTTAGGTATCGGTTTGCTGATCAGCAACTTTTTTAAATTACCTTCTTGGTTTAAAGATGCACTTTCTACCGAATTGTATGTTAAAATCGGTTTGGTGCTATTGGGAACGACGGTTATTTTTAGCGAAATATTGAAAGCGGGAGCTCTCGGGCTGATTCAGGCCTTGGTCGTTGTATTGTCGGTCTGGTATTTTGCATTTTGGTTATGTAAGAAACTGAAAATCGATCAGGAAATGGCAATGATGCTTTCGTCGGCCGTTTCCATTTGTGGTGTGTCCGCCGCTATTGCTACTTCTGGCGCAATTAAAGGAGACGCCAAGAAGCTATCCTATGTGGTTTCGTTGGTTTTGATTACCGCGGTACCGATGATGATTTTTATGCCCTATATTGCCGAATGGATGGGTTTGTCGCAAGAGGTCACGGGTGCATGGCTCGGTGGCAGTATTGATACGACTGGTGCGGTGGTTGCGTCAGGATCTTTGGTAGGCGAGCGTGCCTTAGAAATCAGTACCATCGTGAAATTTTCGCAAAATGTTCTACTCGGTATCGCCGCCTTCGCCATCAGTATTTACTGGACGTATTCACATTCCAAAAGCGCGGAACATGCGGAGAAACCAACCTTAAAAATTATTTGGGAACGTTTCCCGAAATTTGTAATCGGATTCGTATTTGCTTCTCTCTTGTTTTCTTTTGTTATTAATCCGGAGCAAGTCAGCGGCGTAAAAGCGGAATTGAAAAGTATACAGGGCTTATGGTTTGCGTTGGCGTTTACATCCATCGGTCTGGAAACGAATTTTAAAGATCTATTTGTGCATAACAACAAGAAACCGCTTTATGCGTTTCTGATCGCACAGGGGTTCAATATTGTGGTTACCTTGGTAATCGCCATGTTGTTGTTTGGATAAGTTATTAACGCCAAAGAAGCTGCCTTGGTAAATTATAGGCAGCCTTTGCGTTTAAGCGATGATTCTGCCAGAATCCACTTATGCAATGTTAAACGCACCCACAATACTTGCTGGGTGAAGGGCTCTGGAATTAATTAATAGATCCCTGCCGCGGGAGTTATTAAAATACAAAACCGATAACCCAACAAAAATTATACATCCCTTGACTGGCGTGCAATCCACCTCTATTCGCTCCGCTTCGCGCCACCCTTCTAACTGCGTACAATTAATTTCTATTTCTGTGTACGATACGATGTGATAGTGTGCTTTGACGAAATCGATAGCCATGGCGTTTATGACAACAATCATCTTTGCGGCAGCATCAAGAAATGTGATATCACGATCTTTTTTAAACGTTGGAATTTCTATAGCGAGTACGTTGTTCTCGTTAAGGGATAATTCGATGTCAAAATAGAGATAATCCTGTGTATTACTTTGTTCATTGAACTGGAAGTTAGCTAGGCGATTCAGTTTGCCGTGTTGAAGACACATTTTACCAGATATTTGGTCGGGGTTAGCGCGCATGGCACGCAATATTTGTCCGTTAAGTCGTCCCACCATATTGCTATCGTATAAGTTTAGGTGTGTGTCTGATAAAGCCGACCGTACAAAGCCTCCAGCATGACTGGCTTGACCAAAATCGACAGAGGCTTTCTTGGTGGCCATGGTTTGCTTCGCCTTGCGAGGTCTAGACTGTAGAATCTGTTGATTTCCAATTTTTCGTGCCACGAGATTTCCTGCTAAACCTCGAATTGCACCATGTGCTGCTATTTTCATAACAGTGAAATTAAGAAATCAAATGTTTGTAAATCAAATAAATGTGAATTTTTAAGAAATTTAAAAAGCGTGTATGTGTGCTTTTGCGATTTTCGTAACCTCCTTTCGAGAACACCTTACCATTTTCGCAACGGGCTGTAACAAGATAATTTTGATGTTGAAGAAGCATCGGGACAAACAGAAGGAACTTCAAGACATCAGAAGAGAGAATGGGAGTGGCTTGTCACCAGACCCTGAGCAACTTGCCCCTGAAAAAAGATTGTCCGTATGATGATAGCTTGATGAATGCAAATTTAAACAGAAATATGTGGAATTATAGTGCAGTTAATATGGACGCAACATGGACTCATGGGCAATTTGGGGTGAGGCTGTATTATCCTTATCCGCATCCTGACCCTGCCTCATCGTCGGGTTTACCTCGTTTCGTGGATGATATTATTTCTTTATAGTTTTCTTATGGAATTTACTATCTTTCCGCATCCTCTAATTGGGTAATGGCGTATGGACGAAAAAGAACAACTCGTATATTATAAGCAGACGGGCGATTTGCACGTATTGGGGAAACTATATACACCCTATATGTCTTTGTTATACGGTGTATGTTTTAAGTACTTTCAGGAACAGACAGCGAGTCAAGATGCAGTTATGCAGATCTTTGAGCAACTCGTACACAAGCTTCGTATACATGAAGTAGATAATTTCAAAAGCTGGTTATATGTGTTTGCCCGAAATTATTGCTTGATGGAACTTCGAAAGCAGAAAGGCAAAATGCATGTGGATATCGAAGAAAACATGCCTGAAAGTGAACAGAAGCTCGTAACCGAAGAGGAAACGAAATGGACGGAAGCTGATTTCGATAAAGTACACGACTGTCTGGCGTCTCTTTCCCCTGAGCAGGCAGTTTGCGTACGCCTGTTCTATCTGGATCAAAAATGCTACAAGGATATTGCAGAAGAGACTGGATACGATTTGAATAAGGTCAAGAGCTATATTCAAAATGGGAAAAGAAACTTGAAAATTTGTATGGAGAGCGGGAAAAATGGAAAATAACTATCAACTGTCTAGAATACATAACTATATCCACGGCTTAATGAGCCGGGAAGAAATGCACGCGTTAGAGCGGGAGGCGTTGGAAGATCCATTCTTGCAGGATGCAATTGATGGCTATAAGATGCAGCAAGGAGTTGACGTGAAATCATTAAGCCTATTGCAACAACGGCTCGAAAGGCGTATAGCAGAACATACCCAACGCAAAAATCGATTCTATTTTAGCTGGCAGCGTTTGGCCATAGGGATGGTAGCTGCGGTGATGTTTATCGCGGTGTGTACACTCTTGTTGATTCGCTATCTCCCTAACCGACAGCACACTAACGTGACCGAAGTAGAGCTGATGGATGATGTTCTTACACAGGCGGTTGTGCATGCATTGCCTGACGGTGATGCGCAGCCGGTAGGTGGCTGGGAAGCATTTTCTGCATTTGTTTCGGAACATTATTCGGGGGTAAACATGGAAAAACGTTTAGAGGTTCGTTTTAAAGTGGGGCAAGACGGGCTTCCGTACGATATACAACCACAAATAGCCAAGCGTCATCAAATCCATAGAGAGATTTTACAGATCTTACAAAAAGGACCCAAGTGGCAAGGAAAAGAAGGACATATTGAGATTGTGTTTCCAGAGTAATTTTTTGTTGTACTTTTTTTAGAAAAAAGTACGGAAAAAATCGTCGCTGCGGATATTTGAGAGGATGGCATCGTGCTAAGGATGTATTTCTACATACCTCAAACATCCGGAGGCGACCCAAAAGGTTAAAGAGGGGGGTGCTATTATTACTACCTAATGTGTATATCGTTCGCGTTTCTTGGCTTTCTTTTCAGCGTATTGACTTGTCCGACGTTACTGGTAATCTTGATGGTGTTTTTATCGATGATTTCAATGTGAAGACGGCTTTCATGTAGTTTCTTTTCCGAGACTAAATCTTTTGTATATACATTCAACGAGATATTTTGAGGATAATTATCAAGGCTGGCATATTCATATTTTTTAAGAATTTTTTGGAAATCCGGAGCGCCGCGAAAAGTAAATGTAATACAGTTAGCACCTAAAAAATCCATACTTTCCAATGGGGAATCAGTGGTCTTCTCGGCAAACCATTTCCCATTGAAAAATTTATCGATCTGATCGAATCGGCCGTCTTTTTCCGCAGCAGGAAATATAAACAACAGCGTTATGAAACCAATAACTTTCGAAATCATCATCTTTCTATATTATTCGTCCAACAAAATGATAACTATTTTAACGATAGAAAGTTACGAACTTTTTTTTATATAGACAAAATATTAGAACCCTATAAAGGCAAACGCTCCAAGACTCTAGTTCTTGGAGCGTTGCCACTTTAATTAATTATAAGTGTTATTTTATATTAAAAAGGTAAATCGTCATCATCTGCTCCCGAAGACGATATGTCGACAGGAGGCATATCCATTTGACCGGGTGCTTGAGCCTGTTGTGGTGTATTGGCAAGCTTTGTTACTCTCCACGCAACCAAGGAGTTGAAATACGTTGTAACCCCTTCTTTATTTGTCCACGGACGGCCACGTAGGTTAAAAGAAACTTCTATATCGTCGCCAACGGCCAAGTTATCAAATATAGAGACGCGGTCTTGCGTTGCCTCAAAGCGAATGTATTCTACAAATTGTGGGTTTTCTGCGTAAGCAACGATCAAATCTCTTTTCTTGAAAGATTCGGTAACCTGTTGCGTAGCACCTATCTCATGAACTTTTCCTCTTATTTCCATATCAAAAACGTATTAAACTGTAAAATTAAGCATTTTTTGCTAAGCAGAATAGTAACTTTGCAAAAAGATGATGGAAGTTTTCAACACACCTAATAAAGTTGTTATTACATGTAATCGACGCTTGTCGCCTTATTTGGCGCAAGAAGTGGAAGCATTAGACTTTGAGATTGTCCGCGCCTTTAATACAGGTGTGGAGATTAACGCTTCTGTAAATGAATGTGTTCGGTTAAACCTAAATTTGCGAATAGCGAGTCAAGTCCTTTATGAAATAAAATCATTTCGTGCCCGAAATGCCGACGAACTTTACAAAGAGCTAGTCGCTATTGCGTGGGAAGAGCTGCTACCGTTTGATGGATATTTCTCTGTTACATCGAATGTGCACAATGAGACCATTACGACACCCCTATTTGCAAATGTCAAAGTAAAAGATGCGATTGTCGACCGTATTAAAGATAAGAAAGGTGTGCGACCCAATACCGGGCCAGAATTAAACCGGGCGGTTATTCATCTGCATTGGATAGACGACAGAGCAGAAATCTTCTTAGATACATCCGGCGAAACACTCGCCAAGCATGGCTATCGAAAGCACCCAGGTAAAGCACCCATGCTGGAAGCATTGGCCACAGCGACTATTATGGCTACACAATGGGATGGTAAATCACCCTTTATCAACCCGATGTGTGGTTCGGGAACCTTGGCTATTGAAGCCGCCCTGATGGCACAAAAGCGGATGCCCGGTTTGCAACGGATGAATTATGCTTTCATGCATTTTATAGGTTACGATGAGGCGGTATTTTTTGAAGAACGTCGTCGCCTGAAAGAGTTGACGGACAAAACGAACCTTCCTCAGATTGTTGCATCCGATATATCCGATGTGGCCATAGAAATTGCAAAATCGAATGCGAAGACCGCAGGTGTGGAGCATCTGATCACGTTTGAAGTAGGGGATTTTGCAAAAACGACTGTCCCAGACGAGAAAGGCATCATTATGTTTAATCCGGAATACGGTGAGCGTCTAGGTGTACATACTAAATTGGAAGCAACCTATAAACGCATCGGCGACTTTATGAAGCAGGAGTGCAAAGGGTATCGAGGTTATATTTTTACTGGAAATCTCGATCTGGCAAAAAAGATTGGCTTACAGGCTTCTCGTAGATTCGAGTTTTTTAGTGGCAAACTAGATTGTCGGTTGTTACAGTACGAACTTTATGAAGGATCGAAGGAACGACCGGGTACTGTCGCTACATCGCAGGAGATTCGGGAGAGAACACCAGAAATATATCCTGAAAGGAGAGCGGACGAGCGCACTAGCGAACGTAAAATACACAAACTTATCCGCAGACGAGACCAGAATAATGACTAAGCTGGATATCATACAGCGTACGGCAGAATTCGTACAGGAAAAACTGAAAAATGCCGAAGCGGGACATGATTGGTGGCACATTCAGCGTGTATGGAAGAATACGAAGTTGATTTTGGAAACCGAAGAAGCTGATGCGCTGGTTTGCGAATTGACCGCATTGCTGCATGATATTGCCGATAGCAAGTTTCATGATGGTGATGAGCACATAGGCCCACGCATTGCTGGCGAATTCCTACTTGACAATGGTTTAGATAGCGATCGGATAGCGCATGTCCAACAGATTATATACAATATGTCATACAAAGCGTCTTTAGGGCAAGTTGATTTCCATTCCAAAGAATTAGAGATCGTGCAAGATGCGGATCGTCTGGATGCTATTGGGGCAATTGGTATTGCGCGGGCTTTCCATTACGGAGGATTTAAAAATAGAGAAATATACAACCCGGACATCCCTCCTCAACAACAATTAAGTAAGGAAGTATATAAAAATGCAACGACGCCCACTATGAACCATTTTTACGAAAAATTATTGCTGTTACGGGACAAGATGAATACGAATAAAGCAAAACAGATTGCTGAACATCGTCATCGTTTTATGGAATCCTTTTTGCAACAATTTTATGGCGAATGGAACGGAGAAATGTGATTTAACACTATGTTAATGGGAATTGGGTATATTCGTGCATAATAAATGTGGATATTTTATATGGCCTTTAAAAGACAAACCGAGTGTAACGAAGTCATTTTTACAAATGATACCTACACTTATAAATAATTATATACATATGAAAGCAACATTAGTAATCTTTACCTTATTAACGGCCATGCATGTGAGCGCTATCGCGCAGACAGAAATGATCGCGCATCGTGGATCTTGGAAAAACACGAAAGTCCCTCAAAACTCACTTGCATCCTTGAATAAAGCGGTAGAACAAAAAGCTTGGGGAGCAGAGTTTGATGTACATCTAACAAAAGATGATGTATTAGTGGTAACCCACGATCAAGATTTTTACGGGATCGACATAGCGACATCAACCTATCAGGAATTGCTTGCTAAGAAACACCCCAACGGCGAAAACATCCCCACTGCGGAAGAATACTTAAAAGAGGGATTGAAGCAAAAAAACACCAAACTGATCTATGAACTTAAAACGAATAAACTTGGTACAGAAAGAACGTTGAAAGCGGCGGAACTAACGGTGGCTTTAGTAAGGAGTTTAAAAGCTGAAAAACAAATAGAATATATTGCATTTAGTTATGATGCGTGTCTGAAACTTAGAGAACTAGATAAGAAAGCAAAAGTTCACTACCTCAATGGCGACAAATCTCCAACAGAAATAAAAGCGGCAGGTCTGACCGGACTGGATTATCATTTGTCTGTTTATAAGAAACACCCCGAATGGATTGGAGAAGCGAAGAAGTTAGGCCTTAAAACCAATGTTTGGACGGTGAATCGGGAAGATGATATGCATTATTTCATCGATCAAAAGATTGATTATATCACGACAGATGAACCGGAATTGCTCAACACCGTACTAAAAAAATAATATTCGATGTATCGCTTAAGAATAAGTATTCTTGTCAGTATTTTCTTTTTTGTTACCACTACGTTTGCACAAGAGAACCAGGATTCCTTGGCGATCGTTACCAACGATTGGAAAAAAACGAAAGTGCACAAAGGGGTAGTATGGAAACAAGGACATTTTAATAATCTCTTTGATAGCGAACAGGAGATTAATTATGTGGAAATCGACCTTAAAAAGAATGGAAAGAACCTTTATTTTGCTGCAGAGCCTTCTGAGTTGAAGCCTACTTCACAATTGGCATCGGAACATCAGGCATTGGTGGCTGTAAACGGTGGTTTCTTTGATATGAAAAATGGTGGGGCAACTGATTTTATTCAGGTAGATAATAAAGTCGTCAACCCCACCAGGAAAAAATCAGACCGCGGGAATGCCCTGCTTTTACTTTCAAAACAAGAGATGAAAATTAAAGCTGCCGTCGATACGCTTTATGAGGCAGAGCGTTATCCAAACGTCATGCTTTCCGGCCCGTTGCTTGTCGTGAACGGGGATTCTTATCCATTAGCCAAAAATGCTTTTAACGAGAACAGACACCCGCGTACTGCCGCTGCATTGACACGGGATGGTAAGTTGCTTCTACTTGTCGTTGACGGAAGGAATAAGGCTTCGCATGGTATGAACCTTCATGAACTTTCCAGCGTATTGCGCTGGTTGGGAGCGAAGGAGGCGATGAACTTGGACGGTGGGGGGAGCTCCACATTGTATATAAAAGGGGCTACCGAAAACGGTGTAGTCAATCATCCGTCGGATAATAAATTATTCGATCATGAGGGGGAACGTGCTGTGGCCAATATCATTTATCTCAAATAATAATATTTATATCCTATGAAAAAGATTTCAATATCCCTGTTGCTTCTTTTCGTCTTTTCCTATACTTTATCAGCACAACAGCTGACAGTAGCTTCTTTTAATATACGTTTGAAAACAACATCCGATGTGGGGAACTTGTGGGATGATAGGAAGCAGGCCGTGACCAACCTCATTCAATTTCATGAATTTGATATTTTTGGTATCCAGGAAGGTTTCTACGAACAGGTACAGGATATGAAGGGTCAATTGCCGGGTTTTGAATATATTGGTGTAGGACGAGATGACGGCGCAAAGAAAGGCGAACACTCAGCTATTTTCTACAATACAGCACGCTTTAAAGTCATAAAACAGGGAACTTTCTGGCTTTCGGCTACAGACACGCAGCAACCGAATAAGGGATGGGACGCCGCGTTGCCGAGGATTTGTACGTGGGGTGTATTTGAAGATAACCAAAATGGAAAGCAGTTTATCTTTATGAATACCCATTTTGATCACGTAGGGGTAGAGGCACGCCGTGAAAGCGCGAAACTTATTTTAGATAAGGCCAAAGAACTAGCAAAAGATTTACCCATTATCTTGACGGGCGACTTCAATGTTGATGAAACGAACGAAGCCTACTTCACGCTTGCAAAAAGTGGGATTGTACAGGATACACATGAATTGGCAAAAATAGTATACGAACCGAACTCCTCGTTTAATGGCTGGGGAAAAGGCCTTAAGCCTAAACAGCGTATCGATCATATTTTTATTACTAAGCCGTTCAGCGTACGGAAATATGGAATTTTAACAGATACGTATATGGGGAAATTTCCTTCCGATCATTTTCCTGTAGTTAGTGTGCTACATTGGTGAGCTCATGTAGTATAAGAGCCAAAATAGGTTTTTTTATAGCTTTGCTGTTATAAACAAGATAGGATATGAAGAAAAATTTAATGGCACTTTGTGCAATAGGAATTTTTTTAGGAACATGCTCTCATGCGGAAGCACAAATAGGAAACAGGTTAAAGGGGATTTTCGGAATGGACGCCACCTCTAGCGATACCGTGAAGTCCGCTAAGAATGTCACTTCACAATCTGCAGGGCAAGAAGTGACTAAATTGGAAGCGAACAGCGCTATCAAGCAGGCGCTGGGAAATGGACTGCAGGCAAGTATCCATATGTTGTCTGCAAAGGATGGCTATTTAGGGGATGCTGCTGTGAAAATCTTGATGCCCGAGCAAGCGCAGAAGGTAGAAAAGGCGTTGCGTGCTGTGGGTATGGGCTCTTTATGTGATCAATTTATCACGAGTATGAACCGTGCAGCGGAAACTGCAGTGAACGAAGCTGGAGAGGTATTTGTTAACTCCTTGTCCCAAATGACCATCAACGATGCGTATAATATTTTGCTTAGCGGACAGGAAGATGCTGCAACATCCTATTTCAAAACAAACACAACAGCCGAATTGAGCCAACGATTTACGCCGGTGATCGAATCGGCAATGGGTGAAAACAACGTTGCAGACTATTGGACACAACTCACTTCGGCCTACAATAGATTGCCGTTATCCAGTAAAGTGGAAACTAACCTCACCACCTATGTGACCCAAAAAGCGATAGATGGACTTTTTGTCAAAGTGGCTGATCAGGAACTCAAAATCCGAAACAATCTCGGCGGTTCCCGTTCAACGGATTTGCTGTCAAAGGTATTTGGTTGGGCAGATAAGCAGAAATAATTCATGCAAGCTTCGTTGCGTTAAGAAGAAGTTATTACAACGAAAAATATTTGGACGGATTGAGTTTCCTGTTGTTTAAGAGAACTTCATAATGTAAGTGAGGTCCGGTGCTGCGACCAGTGCTGCCGAGCAAACCCACAATATCTCCGGCTTCTACAGCCTGTCCTCTTTTAACACGCGTACGGGTTAAGTGTGCGTATCGCGTTTCATAGCCATTCTTATGTTTGACCATGACGACATATCCGTAAGCTCCTTTCCAACCGGCAAACGTCACTCTACCCTTTGCTGTAGACTTAACGGGGTCTCCCGTTCTTCCCTTCAAGTCTACGCCTTGATGCATTTCACGACCTCGATTTGTGAAGGGATTCCGACGGTACCCATAAGGCGATGTGATTCGCCCATGATGTGGCTTGCCTAGCGGCAAACCTTCTAATTTGGATTCAAGGTCTTCCAGTTGCTTTTTGTAAAAAATAGAAAGTTCTACCAGATCGTCCTCTCCTTTTTCGACTGGGCCTCCCATGTTAGGATTCATCTTGATTTCTTTCAGCCCACGCTTTTTCATCTTTTGGTTGATGCGGTCAATAGTACTATCAATAGAGCTAAACGATTTCTTTATTTCTTCCGTTGTGAGCTGATTGTTGAACTCGTCTAGTTCCAATAGGCGGTTTTCAGCTTTCAGCTTGTTTATTTTTTGATCGTAAACCCTAATATATTTTTCGGTTGTCTGCTGTTTTACCACATATACCACGGATAGAACCGTTATAACAGTAAGGGCAATAGCAGCGCCGAGGACCTTTTTCCAGTGCGTTATGACATAGGTGGGTACTTGCATTCTTTTGGTAGATGTACCATCCGGTTCAACGAAAAGCACGGCGGTTTTTTTCTTTAGCATGAGCCTCAACAATAAAAACTTTTATGATACGAAAGCACAAAGGTAACGTATCATGCCACGTAAGGTCAATATTTTACAATTTTTAACATTTTTTAAGACTCTTTTTGTCGAGGAACCTGCAGAGGGCGCTATTTAGAAAAAAATAAATGTAACAGCTCATGCGAGCTTCATGGCCTAAAAAAGCAATAATTTAAAGAAAAAATAAGCAACTTTGTGTATGTCATTCGCTGTAACACTAATGAATTGGTACCGTGAGAAAGGGCGTGATTTGCCTTGGAGGACCACGCATGACGCCTACACTATATGGCTTTCGGAAATTATCCTGCAGCAAACGAGAGTGGAGCAGGGAACACCCTATTTTCATCGCTTTTTGGATGCATTTCCAATGGTAACAAAACTTGCGGAAGCCAGTGAAGATGAAATTTTGCGGTTATGGCAAGGTTTAGGGTATTATTCGCGTGCCCGGAATATGCATAAAGCAGCAAAAATGGTGGTGGAAGATTTTGGTGGAAAATTTCCTCGCGCCTATAAGGACGTTATTTGTCTCCCAGGCGTGGGCGAATACACAGCGGCGGCTATTGCATCTTTTTCGTCGAATGAGCCGAGGGCGGTGGTCGATGGAAATGTGTATAGGGTACTTGCGCGCTATTTGGGAATAAGCGTACCTATTAATGCTACACAAGGAAAAAAGATGTTTGCTGAGATTGCCCAAGAGATGTTGGATAAGCATAATCCGGCTATATATAATCAGGCCATTATGGATTTCGGCGCGTTGCATTGTAAACCCAAGAATCCACTATGCGAGGATTGTATCTTTCGGATGGAATGTGTTGCCTTTCAAGAAAAATTGGTGGAAAAACTACCCGTAAAATTAAAAGGAAAGGGAAGTCGCAATAGATATTTCCATTACTTTATCGTGCTGGAGGACGAGCAGATTTTGATGTCGAAGAGGGGGAAAGGTGACGTGTGGACAAATCTATATGAGTTTCCAATGATAGAAACGATGGAAGATATGTCGATACCAGACTTGATGGCACAGGCTGATTTTGTTCAATACTTTGAGGAAGACACCGCGCTGGAGTATGTTGGTAAACAAGTAAAGCATGTACTCAGCCATCAGAACATTTACGCACGTTTCTATGTAGTGGGCGATTCCGGTACGTTAAAAAATAAAAAAAGAGGCTGGAATTATTATTATTGCGAAAAAATAGATAAATTAGCTAAACATAAACTTATATTCTCTTTTCTGGAAAAAAATGTTGATCTTATCGCAGCCAAACAACTGTAGTGAAATCATAGGTGTTCTTCTAGCCATCGAGTGTATAGTGTAGAAGAAATACGATTGTTTGGAGCCTGTTTGATTGTATTATAAAGTTTTTATAGGCTTTTTTGAATGGGTACAAAAAAAATAAATTTAATCAGGCTCTTAACCCTAAATTATAAAGTATGGCGAGTGTTAACAAAGTGATTTTAGTCGGGCATTTGGGGAAGGACCCCGAAGTACGTTATTTAGATAATAATGTCTCTGTTTGCAGTTTTCCTTTTGCAACTTCTGAAACGTATACCAAAGATGGTGTGCGCGTGAAACATACCGAATGGCACAATATTGTCATGTGGCGTAATCTGGCAGAGATGGCGGTTAAATATCTTCAAAAAGGGAAATTGGCCTATATAGAGGGGCGGTTGCGAACACGAAATTACGAAGATAAAGAGGGGACACGTCGGTATGTTACGGAGATTGTTGGTGAGAGCTTTAAATTATTGGGGCGTCCTTCTGATTTTGGGCAAACAGGAAAAACGACGTCATCAGATGACGAGAAAAATGAGAGTGAAAAAGAGGAAGAGGTCGACTTTACGGAAAACAACCAGGATACAGACGGCTTACCTTTTTAGATTTTGAATGCCGTTACACAAATAAATGAGCCCGTTCGTACGCTGGATTTGCTATTGTACCTTGTAATATTTTAATATTTTGCCGTATCTTTGGCACTATGTTGCAGGACAAAATTAAGCAGTTTACAGCGGAAATAAAGGGATTTACTCCCGCCTCGGTAGTTGATGTTGAGAATTTTCGTTTAAAGTTTTTAGTTGCTAAAGGCATCGTTAAAGCGTTATTTGAAGAATTTAAAACCGTGTCAGCGGAGGAAAAGCGTACGTTGGGTAAAATTTTAAACGAGTTTAAACAACTCGCTGAACAAACATATAGTCATGCTCAGGAACAGTTTGCGGATACAGAAAAGAAAACGCAACGTGAGGAGGGCGACTTAACGCTCCCTGGGGAGGGTTTTCAATTAGGATCCAGACATCCCCTATCGTTGGTACGAAAAGAAATCGTAGAGATATTCAAAAAACTAGGTTTTATCGTGACCGAAGGACCGGAAATAGAAGATGATTGGCATAACTTCTCTGCACTCAATTTTCCCCCTGAACATCCTGCGCGGGATATGCAGGATACTTTTTTTGTGGAAAAGAAAGATGGTAATGATATTGCTCTGCGCACGCACACATCTTCTGTCCAAGTCCGTTTGATGGAAATGGGAAAGCCACCGTTTCGCGCTATTATGCCGGGGCGTGTTTATAGAAATGAAGCGATATCTGCTCGAGCACACTGTTTTTTTCATCAGGTAGAAGGACTGTATGTGGATGAAAACGTTTCTTTCGCGGACTTAAAACAAACCTTGTTTCATTTTGTACAGGAACTATACGGTAAAGATACAAAAGTGCGTTTCCGCCCATCATATTTCCCTTTTACAGAACCCTCTGCTGAAATGGACATCTCCTGTACGATATGTAAGGGTGCAGGCTGTCAGCTTTGCAAACAATCTGGCTGGGTGGAAATTTTAGGATGCGGTATGGTCGATCCAAATGTGTTGGAGAACTGTGGTATCGATAGTAAAATATATTCCGGTTTTGCATTTGGAATGGGGATTGAACGAATAACGAATCTGAAATATGAAATTCGGGATTTACGTCTATTTTCGGAGAATGATGTACGTTTCTTATCCCAGTTTGAGACCGAGCTTGTTTAACCCCCAAGGAATATATGGAGTCTGACCTGGTCATATTATCAATAAAGAAGTCGGCGCGCGAACTTTTCAGACGTTATGGCTATAACAAAACTAGTGTAAATGAACTGGCGAAACAGGCGCGTATAGCAAAAGCAACTTTTTATAAACATTTTGCCAGTAAGGAACTCATCCTGCATGCTGTGTTAATGGATTATATACAGGAAAATGTAGAGGATATCTTAAATAAAAATATTCGGGAAAAGGATCTTTCTACTTTTCTGGCAAATACCATTCTTCGGGTAAGTCGCGTGACATACACGGTGTGTAATGAGTTTGTAGGATGGGAATTTATTCGGGAGTCGGCCAATGCACAAGAGTACTTAAAAACGCTTTCCGACGACTTGGAGTTCTTGTTGCTCAGTTCTTTTATACAGAATGAAACCATTGCACTAACCGTACCCGAAGAAAGATTGACCTTTCTTATCAAATCCAGTAAAAATATAGTCTTTTCATTTGCTTTTACCGCGGTGACGGATGCCGATGTACGTAAAAATTTTATTTCTTTCCAAAAAGAAATTCTTCCTTACCTTGTGCAAGCGACGTTATTAGAGTCGTAGTTTTTCTTCTTCTTTTCACGGGGAAAAGAACATAAAAAAAATCTGTATTTTTGCCCCCATTATGGGTAGACGAATTCCACAGGACAAGCGGTTTGTATCCGATGTCCAAATTATTGATATAGCGGAGGAAGGCAAAGGAGTTGCTAAGCACGACGATTTGGTGCTGTTCATTGAGCAGGCCGTGCCCGGTGATGTCGCTGATGTAGAGTTGCTCCGCAAGAAGAAAAATTTTGCGGAAGGACGCTTAGTGGCGTTAAAGGAAACCTCGAAATATCGTGTAGACCCGTTTTGCCCACATTTCGGGGTATGTGGAGGATGCAAGTGGCAACATATGCAATACCCTGCCCAGTTGTTGTTCAAGCAGCAATACGTTGAGAACGCTTTAAAGCGCTTGGGCAAGGTGGATGTCTCTTCTATTGAGCCTATTCTTGCGTCGGCTGAAACGGAATATTATCGAAACAAGCTAGAATTTACATTTTCCAATAAACGGTGGTTGACGTCGGTGGACGAAGAAGTAAAACCAGATGATTTAAACGCACTGGGGTTTCACGTGCCGGGAAGGTTTGACAAGATTTTAGATATAGACCATTGTTTTTTACAACAGGACCCGTCGAACGCTATTCGAAATGCCGTAAGGTCTTTTGCCCTAGCAGAGGGAATCTCTTTTTATGATTTGCGTGCACATGAAGGTATTTTGCGTAACCTGATAATTCGTACTTCTTCGACGGGAGAAGTGATGGTGATTGTCGTTTTTGCCTATCCGGAAGAAGGGCAGGTCGATTTATTGATGAACTATATCAACGCGCAGTTCCCCACACTTGCCTCCCTACTATACATCATCAACCAGAAGCGTAACGATACTATCTTTGATCAAGATATCCATACCTTTAGCGGTCGTGACTTTATATACGAAGAAATGGAGGGATTGAAGTTTAAAGTGGGCGCAAAGTCTTTTTATCAAACGAATTCTGCTCAAGCGTATGAACTGTATAAGATAACCCGCGATTTTGCGGGATTAACAGGAAATGAATTGGTATACGATTTGTATACCGGAGCGGGAACGATTGCCAATTTTGTGGCTCGTAACGCGAAAAAAGTTGTAGGTGTCGAGTATGTGCCTTCCGCGATTGAAGATGCGAAAATCAATTCGCAGATAAATGGAATCGGTAATACTAGTTTCTATGCGGGGGATATGAAAGATGTGCTGACATTGGACTTTGTACGTGAGCATGGTCGTCCTGATGTGGTGATCACCGATCCCCCTCGCGCCGGAATGCATGCGGATGTCGTGAACCGTATCTTGGAAATGGAAGCAGAAAAAGTAGTGTATGTAAGTTGCAATGCAGCAACACAGGCACGCGATTTAGCTTTATTACAGGAAAAATACCAGGTCGAGCGTATTAAACCTGTGGACATGTTTCCACATACGCAGCACGTAGAAAACGTGGTATTATTAAAATTGAAAAGGGAGAGTTGATTAAACATGGATATAGAAGATTTAATGGCAAGAATGGGGGCGGGGGAAGATCCCACCGCCAACAGCCCGCTGAAAAGTTTGAAAATTGATTTGGATTTCTACCGTGATTCTATAAAAGAAGTAGCTATAGAGATGATAGCGGAAGGATATACATTGTACCCTATTTTTATAGCGCACCAGCATGAGGTCAGTATCGGGGAACTGTTGTTAAATAAGGATGAACTGAACACACAATGGACTATTAACGTTAGCTCGTTGGAGGAATTTATAGATCGCGGCCTTATCAAGGAAGATCGAAAAGACTATTTTACGAAACACTTCAAAAATACCAATGAATATATGTGTCTCTTTGTTATTGTGCCAGAGGGAGCAAACTTTGTGTTCTATCCCTATAGTTAGTTTTGGGTTAGATTTAAAACTTTTTAACATTGGTTAGTCTAAACATTTACTAAATTTATATGAATGTATATAAATAGCAAATATATCGGAGCGCTTTTGAGTTGTGTCGTGCTCTTATTCACAGGGATAGTAGGCGTGTACGCGCAGCAAGCCAGCGGTGTTTCGGGCATGGTGGTGGAGAAGGGCGGAAGCGCACGGCTTTCTGATGTAAATGTAACCAACCTGCGTACAAAAAAGCGTGTACAAACAAATACGTTTGGTGTATTTATTATTGAAGCATCTGTGGGAGATAGTCTTTATTTGACAAAAACAGGCTACGGGCCGGTAAAGACGATTTTGCAGACAACCGAAGACATCCTTATGGAGATGCAGGCCGGCTTAACCCTCGAGACCGTTGTGGTGAGCAGGATGAGCAAAGAAGCCGAAATGCGGGATATGTTGGATGACTACCGGAAGAAAGGCGTATACAATGGTGGGAAGAATACCCTCGGTACCTATTTAGGAAGCCCTGCAACGGCGCTGTATAACTTGTTTGGGCGTGACGCAAAAAATGCTAAACGGTTTGCAAACTTGATGGATAGAGAGCTGGAAGAGAGTCAGGTAGATCGAGTTTTTAACAAAACGACGGTAAGCTCAGTGATTGATTTGGAGGGTGATGAACTCCAATCGTTTATGGATATGTACCGTCCTTCCTATAGTATGGTAAAAAATTGGGGACAATACGATTTTATGCATTATGTGAAGCGGTCGTTCGACTCTTGGGATAAAAATGGCCGCCCTCGTTCTGAACGTCTACCAAAGCTCGATATTCCGCCACAAGAACGGTAATTCTTTTTGTTTTTCCTTTAGATTATGTCGAGATTGACTATTTTGGCATTTACTTTGTTTAAAAAGTAAGTAATAAAGTGAACATAGAAAATAATTAATTATGAAATGTCCATGATTGTCAAACACAAACACCGATGAATATAATCGGGCGAAGAGAACGAGCTCATCGAAGATAATCTAGACATTCCATATGACCATTTAAAATTAAATTTTTACATATGAAACTCAACAGAAAAATAGCTGTATACGGCTTGTCAGTAGCCACTTCAGCAATGTTGTTTGCTAGCTGCGCTACTATACAGAATGCCAGCAGTACAACGAAAGGGGCTGCGATCGGAACAGCGGCGGGTGCTGGTTTGGGTGCATTGATTGGGGGAAAGGCTGGTAATACAGCAGTAGGCGCGATTGCAGGTGCTGCTATTGGCGGTGTAGCGGGCGGTTTGATCGGTAAAAAAATGGATAGACAGGCGAAGGAAATAGAGAATACCGTAGCCGGAGCAGAAGTTATCAAAGCCGATGAAGGTATTATTGTGAAATTTGACGAGGGTATTTTATTCGACTTCAATAGCTCCACCCTAAAGGCGGCCGCGAAAACAAATATTTCGAAACTGGTCGAGACCTTAAACAAGGAGCCAGGAACTAATATCTTGGTTATTGGACATACAGACAATGTTGGTACGTTAGCTGCAAACCAAAAAGTGTCGGAGTCGCGCGCTGCTTCCGTGCGGTCGTATGCCGTGTCGCAGGGATTGAGTGGCTCGCGGATAAAAACCGAAGGCAAAAACTATTCAGAGCCAATTGCTTCAAACGATACCAATGAAGGCCGTGCTGAAAATCGCCGTGTGGAAATCGTTATCGTAGCAGGAGATGACATGATTAAAGAAGCGCAAACTGAAGCTGGAAATTAGATACTAATTTTTAGTGTATGTACGATAAGAGCACTATCCTATTGAGGATAGTGCTTTTTTGTCTATTACGCCCATAAAGGAATTTTTTACAAGCTCTGCCAAACTGTCATCGGTTTGAGTTTTTATTCGTAACTTTGTAGTCTTTTAGTTGATGCTATGATCGAATTACAACACACGACAAAAACACACGACGAGTCTCGCCAAGGTGAGGCTTTGGATATGCTCCCTACCGGACAATCTACTGGAAGAAAGCTGTATATCGAAAGCTATGGTTGTCAGATGAATTTCTCTGATAGCGAAATAGTTGCCTCCATTTTATTGGACAACGGATTTGAAACGACCAGAGATTATAAGGAAGCCGATGTTGTATTTATAAATACTTGTTCTATCCGGGAAAATGCAGAACAACGCGTGCGGAATAGGTTGAAAGAGTTTGAATCTGCCAAAGCGAAGAATCCGGGGATGATAGTTGGTGTATTGGGGTGTATGGCGGAGCGTTTGAAATCAAAATTTCTCGAAGAGGAAAAATTGGTAGATGTTGTTGTGGGGCCGGATGCTTACCGGGATTTACCCAATTTAATCGATAAGGTTGACGACGGAAGCAAGGCGGTTAATGTATTATTGTCCAGAGAAGAAACGTATGCAGATATTAGCCCGGTACGTTTAAATTCCAATGGTATTTCGGCATTTATTTCCATCATGCGTGGATGCGACAACATGTGCTCGTTTTGTGTGGTCCCTTTTACGCGTGGACGAGAAAGAAGCCGTGATTGCCACTCCATTGTGAAAGAAGCACAAGATTTGTTCCATGCGGGGTATCGGGAAGTGACCTTATTAGGTCAGAATGTCGACTCGTATAAATACACAAAACCAATAGGAGAAGGCGAAATACCAGAACCGACGGTGAACTTTGCTCAGCTCTTGGCGATGGTGGCGGAAGTAAGTCCGGAGCTTCGCGTACGCTTCTCTACGTCGCATCCGAAAGACATTACAGATGAAGTATTGTATACCATGGCCCGCTACGAGAATATTTGCAAATATATTCACTTGCCGGTGCAATCTGGGAATTCAAGAGTATTGGAATTGATGAACCGTACGTACGATCGGGAATGGTATATGGATCGGGTCAATGCCATCCGTCGTATTATTCCTACATGTGGTATATCGACTGATGTTATTACCGGTTTCTGTTCCGAAACGGAAGAAGAACATCAAGAAACGCTTTCCATGATGGACTACGTTAAATATGATTTTGCTTATATGTTTGCTTATTCCGAGCGGCCGGGAACATTGGCCGCTAAACGTTATGAAGATGACGTGCCGGAAGAGGTGAAGAAGAGACGCTTGACCGAAGTCGTTAATAAGCAGCAAGAACACAGCCTTTATCGTTTGCAAAATTTTGTAGGCAATGTGCAGAAAGTACTGGTCGAAGGATTTTCAAAACGTTCGGACCAAGATTATTGTGGCCGGAACGATCAAAATACAATGGTTGTTTTTCCTGTTGACGAACGTGTCAAACCTGGGCAGTATGTTCATGTATTGATTGAACGTTGTACCTCAGCAACGTTGATAGGTAGGATTGTAACGTAAAGATCGGGAAGAAAGATGGATATTCAGGATATTAAAAATAGATTTGGAATCATTGGAAATTCCCCCTTGCTAAATCGAGCAATTGATGTAGCCTGGCAGGTGGCACCGACCGATATATCGGTGTTGATACAAGGTGAAAGTGGAGCAGGTAAAGAGGTTTTTTCGCATATCATCCATCAATTAAGTGCGCGAAAACATGGTCCTTTTATAGCGGTAAACTGCGGCGCGATTCCGGAAGGTACGATAGATTCCGAACTGTTTGGCCATGAGAAAGGTTCGTTTACGGGCGCACACGAGGCGCGGAAGGGATATTTTGAAGTCGTGGATGGTGGCACTATTTTTTTAGATGAAGTAGGTGAGCTTCCTTTGGGTACACAAGCGAGGTTGTTGCGGGTGTTAGAGACGGGAGAATACCTTCGCGTGGGCTCTTCGAAAGTGCAAAAAGCAAATGTGCGGGTGGTTGCAGCGACCAATGTCGATGTATTCGAAGCCGTAAAAAAAGGTAAATTTAGAGAAGATTTATATTACCGTTTGAATACCGTCCCGTTGCGGATTCCTTCTTTGCGGGAACGTAAAGAAGATATCAATCTCCTGTTTAGAAAATTTATTGTTGATTTTTCCGATAAATACCGATCTCCAGGAGTACAATTGACACCCGATGCCCAAGAAATGCTGATGAACTACGGCTGGCCTGGAAATGTACGACAGTTAAAGAATATTGCAGAGCAAATTGCTGTGTTAGAAAAGGAGCGTGTTGTCGATTCTACGATATTATCTAAATACTTGCCTATCGTGCAACCTGTATCGTCGTTGCCTGTCTTTGTTAAAGATGCTGGAAAAGAAGATTTTTCAGAACGAGACCTACTATATAAAGTTCTTTTTGACATGAAAAAAGATATGGTAGATTTGAAAAAATTAGTCGTAGAACTTCTCAAAGAAGGTGTAAACCCACGTACTTATGAACAAAATTCACCGTACATTAATCAGCTATATGATGACGTCAAGCCTTCTGCTGGCTATATAGGAGAGGAAGGAACGCATCCCACGTTAACGATACATAATCCGAATCAAGTTTCG
Organism: Sphingobacterium arenae; assembly: GCF_014692505.1. GTDB lineage: Bacteria > Bacteroidota > Bacteroidia > Sphingobacteriales > Sphingobacteriaceae > Sphingobacterium > Sphingobacterium arenae. The sequence goes on from NZ_JACNYK010000007.1 coordinate 38,545, forward strand.
AAGAATAATGACTATATGTCGTATGATGCACAGGATGCAGAAGAAGTGGAGGAGTCTCTTTCTTTAGTAGAAAAGGAATCCGATCTAATCAAAAAAGCATTAAAGAAACATAAAGGAAAACGTAAGGCTGCTGCACGGGAATTGGGTATCTCTGAACGCACGTTGTATAGAAAAATTAAGGATTTAAATTTAGATTGATAAATGCCATGGATAGATGGAATAGGTATATAATATATCCTTTGTTAGCTATCGTCGTATGTTTCTTGTTTAATGGCTGTGGGGTAAAATATGGCTTTACGGGAGGATCCATTCCGGAAAATATGAAAACCGTGCACGTAGCTTATTTTGAAAATATTGCCCCGATGGTTTACCAAACCCTCGGTCAGAACTTTACCGAAGGATTGAAGGAGCGTATCCGAAACCAATCTAGGTTAAGTCAAGTAAACGGGGAAGCAGATGCGATGTTTGAAGGGGTTATAACAGGATATGACATTGCTCCTGCTGCTGTAGAAGCGAATACGGACCGTGCGGCCCTGAACCGTTTGACAATTACGGTCAAGGTTAAATATACGAACCGCTTGGATGAAACGGGCGAAAGTAATTTTGAACAATCCTTTTCGCAATTTAGAGAGTTTTCCGGTTTAATACAGAGCCAAGAAGAAAACTTGACAAAGGAAATTATTAATTTACTGACGGAAGATATTTACAATCGAGCATTCGCTAACTGGTAAAATTTATGGGAAATCAAGGGGCCTCATTCATACATTTATATCACCAAGCTTTGGTCAATCCAAAGGATATGACCCTGACAGATTTTGAACAATTGCTTGCTCGATATCCCTATTCACAACCGCTACATTTTGCCTTTGAAAGATGTAAATTTTTGAAGGGGGAACAAAACAGTCCTTTAGGAAATAAGGCGATTCTTTTGTCAAATAATGCCAATTGGTTGGTGGAATATGTTCAATTGCAGGTGGAAGAGGTGCCCATGGTAGATGTGGAGGATGACGATTATGTGCCCTATGAGGATATAGCGACATCATCCGAAGGACGGGAAACACCCTCCATACAAGAAAGTTTAAAAGAAAAGAGCCGATGGCCAGACGAGGAGAAGGATGAATCACAGACGCAGTCTAATGAAGATGAGGAAGATAATGACGTCTTAGAAACCTTAGTGCAAGAAGGAATAGGGGGCGGAGATTATTTTGCCGTGCATGCTAAGGACATACATTTTGAGCAGCCGGAAGATCTTGATCAAACAGAAGAGGGTAGTGAGGGAGAGATAAACGAAGAAAATATCAGTCTCTATAATGACGAGTTAATGCCCTATAGCTTCCGTTGGTGGCTGCATAAGACCCGACTAGAACATGCGGATACTTATCAACCATTTGCGAGTCCGCAACTTCCGGTAACAAATAAATCGTCGTTCGATCCGGCGGAATTAGATCGCGTTATCCTAGACCAACAGATCCGGGAACACATTATTCATTTGCAAAGCCCGGAAGATAAGCTGAGTGAAGAAGTTAAGGGGCGTGAAACCGCCTCGAATGAAACAAGCAAAGTGGCCGAAGTAATAGAGCGGTTCATTCGAGACGAACCGCAAATACAGCCTCCCCAACCGGAGCATCTAAATGTAGAAAATAAAGCTAGAAAAAGTTCAGAAGAACAATTTGATTTAGTGACAGAAACACTTGCCAGTATCTATGCTGACCAAGCGATGTATGTAAAGGCGATAGAGGTCTTTAAAAAATTAATTTTGAGGTTTCCCGAAAAAAAATCGTATTTTGCGACCCGAATTAAGGAATTGGAAGAAAAACTATATTAACGAAATAAGATAATGCAAACATTTTTAATTATCCTGATCATATTGGCGAGCGCTTTATTAGGATTTATTGTATTAATTCAAAACCCTAAAGGGGGAGGCTTGGCATCCGGGTTTGCGGGTAGCTCTAACTTGATGGGCGTACAACGTACAGGTGATTTCTTGGAAAAAGGAACTTGGGGCTTGGCAATCGCGTTGATGGTATTCTGTTTAGCCATGAACATTCTGGGGCCGTCAGCAGGCGGAAGAGCGGGTGGTTTGGGCGATCAGATTGACGCTCCAGCGCAGACTTCTCCATTGAACCTTAATCCAAATCCAACCCAACAGGAAACAGCGCCGCTGACGGAAGGGGTTGTACCGACTGCACCTGTTGATAGCGCAAACTAAGATGTCCATTTTATAGGTATTGGAAGACCTTGTAGATTATCTGCAAGGTCTTTTTTTCTGAAAGTGTCTGTTTAAAAGATCGTCAATAACCTCCATGGCAATTTCCTTACTATGGGGACTCGTACGTTCGAATTGAAAGTTATTGAAATACTGTCTCGTTTAATATGACAGGATGACACGGGTAGGGGAAAAAATGGCAAGAATTTCCTTGTTTCTTCATTTGGCATAGTTGGTGATGGAGATGAAGAGAGAATTTAAAATCAAATATCAAATAAAAAATAAACTAGATTACTATGGCATTAAGTATTAAACCTATCGGAGACAGAGTTGTCGTAGAGGCAGCTCCCGCAGAAGAAAAAACAGCATCAGGAATCTACATTCCAGACACAGCAAAAGAGAAGCCTTCTCAAGGTACGATCGTTGCGGTGGGAGCGGGTAAGCCAGAAGAGCCGTTAACTGTTAAAGTGGGCGATAACGTTTTATATGGCAAATATGCGGGTACAGAAATCACTTACGAAGGTAAGGAGTATTTAATTATGCGTGAATCTGACATTTACGCAGTTTTGTAAGTCAAAGGTAAAATCAATCTCAACAAGGAGTTAGAAAGATCTAAATACTTTATAACTACTAAATACTAATTTAAAAAAATGGCAAAACAAGTAAGATATAACGTAGAGGCGCGTGACGCGCTGAAAAAAGGTGTAGATACCTTGGCAAATGCAGTAAAAGTTACGTTGGGTCCTAAAGGGCGTAATGTAATTATCGAAAAGAAATTTGGTTCTCCTGCAATCACAAAGGACGGTGTAACTGTCGCTAAGGAAATCGAATTGAAAGATGCTTTGGAGAATATGGGTGCTCAAATGGTCAAAGAGGTTGCTTCAAAAACAGCTGATCAAGCTGGTGATGGCACAACCACTGCGACGGTACTAGCACAGGCTATTGTTGCTCCGGGTTTGAAATCAGTAGCAGCGGGTGCTAATCCAATGGATTTGAAACGCGGTATCGACAAAGCCGTTGCGGCTGTTGTTGCTAACTTGCAATCACAATCTCAAGTGGTGGGAGCAGACAATAATAAAATCAAGCAAGTTGCTACAATCTCGGCAAACAATGATGAGGTAATCGGTTCGCTGATTGCTGAAGCTATGGAGAAAGTGGGAAATGATGGTGTCATCACGGTAGAAGAAGCGAAAGGTACAGAAACGGAGGTGAAAACAGTAGAAGGTATGCAATTCGACCGCGGTTATTTGTCGCCATATTTCGTGACCAACTCTGATAAAATGGAGGCGGAACTGGAAAGCCCATATATCTTAATCTACGATAAGAAAATCAGCAATATGAAAGAATTATTGCCGATCTTGGAAAAACAAGTACAAACCGGTAAACCCTTGTTGATTATTGCAGAAGATTTAGATGGCGAGGCATTAGCAACCTTGGTTGTGAACAAAATTCGTGGTTCGCTGAAGGTGGCTGCGGTTAAAGCACCAGGTTTCGGCGATCGTCGTAAAGCGATGTTAGAAGATATCGCCATCTTGACAGGTGGTACAGTTATCTCTGAAGAAAGAGGCTATAAATTGGAGAATGCGGAGCTTTCTTACCTAGGTCAAGCGGAGAAGGTTGTTATAGATAAAGATAACACCACGGTGATCAATGGTTCTGGAAGTGCAGATGATATCAAAGCACGTGTTACGCAGATCCGTTCACAAATCGAAACGACTACTTCAGATTACGACCGTGAGAAATTGCAAGAGCGTTTAGCAAAATTGTCAGGCGGCGTAGCGGTACTTTATGTAGGAGCAACTACAGAAGTAGAAATGAAGGAGAAAAAAGATCGTGTAGACGATGCATTGCATGCTACTCGCGCAGCAGTAGAAGAAGGTATCGTTGCTGGTGGTGGCGTTGCTTTTATCCGAGCTACAGCGGCGTTAGCAGACATTAAGGGTGCTAACGAAGATGAAACGATCGGTATTGATATTATCAAACGTGCCATTGAAGAACCTCTTCGTCAAATCTGTGATAATGCGGGTATTGAAGGAGCGGTAGTTGTTCAAAAAGTTAAAGAAGGTTCCGCTGACTTTGGTTATAATGCACGGACAGATGTATACGAGAACTTGATCGGTGCTGGTGTTATCGACCCGACTAAAGTTTCGCGTGTAGCTTTGGAAAACGCAGCTTCCGTTGCATCGATGCTATTGACTACAGAATGTGTACTAGCCGATGAGCCAGAAGAAGGCGGTGCGGCAGGCGCTGGTGCTCCCCCAATGGGTGGCGGAATGCCAGGCATGATGTAAGATCGGGATCATTTTATCCTATAGAATGGAAACAAAAAGGCTTCGGATATTTTCTGAAGCCTTTTTTCTTTTTTATATTTAATCCATTATATTCATATCAGATGCAAAAATATCATTACACAGATGGATCAAATACATTCGGACCTTTCTCTGTAGAGGAGCTGAAATCTAAGGGTATCACTGGCGATACATATGTATGGGCGGAAGGTATGCCTAACTGGGTGCATGCTAAAAATGTACCTGAGTTAAGCGATATTTTGCCGAACGACTCGCAGCCTTATTTCAAGGAATCATCACAAATTCCACCTCAATTTCCGAATACACCAACTTCGTCGCCTTACAGCCAACGCATGGAACAACCTCCAAAAAGTTATTTGCTGGAAACGATTCTGACGACAATCTTTTGTTGTTGGCCGTTAGGGATTCCGTCGATTATTTACGCTTCCCGAGTAGAAAAGAAATTCTATGCAGGCGATGTAATGGGGGCTGAACTGGATTCCGCGAATGCAAAAAAATGGATGTGGATCAATGTGGGTGTCTGTGTTGGTCTATGGGTGCTTTATTTCATTATTTTTGGTTTCGCTATGTTTGGAGCCGTTATGTCAGGAGACTTTTAACACCATGTCGGAGAGGTCTCGTTGGGCTCTTTTAGGAGCTAGTATACTCCTATTGGGAGCAGCAACCTACATTTATTACACGTATGATCCTGCTGCACATAGTTGGTTCCCACGATGTCCGTTTAAAGCTTTGACGGGCTTGGATTGCCCTGGATGCGGATCCCAGCGTGCCGTTCATGCGATATTACATGGAGATTTTCGGGAAGCATTTCGTTATAATGCGTTGCTGTTTCCTTTTATCCCTTACTTGACCATTGGCTTTGGTTACCGATGTGTGAAAGAGCCGAACCAACGACTATTGAAATGGCGTAGAATCCTATTCGGTGAATATGCTATTAAAGTAATAGCAGCTATAATTTTTGTCTATTTTATTTTGAAAAATATAATGTAGATCTTATAAAAAAGGAATGCATGATTTTAATCGTTGACGATCAAATAGAAAATATCTATTCATTAGAAAAACTGCTAAGATCAAAGGGGTTCGAAGTAGATTCCGCTCCTTCCGGCGAAGATGCGCTAAAAAAGGTGCTGAAAAATGATTATGCTTTGATCATTTTGGATGTACAAATGCCAGGAATCGATGGTTTTGAAGTAGCAGAAACGTTATCAGGTTATAGCAAAACCAAGGAGGTGCCTATTATATTTTTATCGGCTGTAAATACGGATAAGAAATTTATAGCCAAAGGGTATGCTTCTGGAGGGATAGATTATATTACCAAACCGGTTGATCCTGATATTTTAATGTTGAAGGTTAAAACTTTCTACCGGTTATATGAGCAGACCTTGGCATTAAATGAAACCCAAAAGATACTGCAGTCGGAAATTGAATCCAGAAAAAAAGCACAGCAGGAGCTTAAGGATAAGGTCGAGCATTTACATACAACACTGGAGAGCTTGCCGCAAATAGCTTTTACTGCTGATGCGCGGGGCAATATAACGTTTGTCAACGAGAGATGGTATAATTTTTCCCGGTGCCCAGAAACATTTCCAGAAGTGCACCCAAATGACATGTGCATCAAAAAGGTTTGGGAACGTTGCATTGAATCTAGCCAACCACTCGTGTTGGAAGTGCGTATAAAGGAGCTGAAATCGGGCCATTTCTGTTTTCATCTTTTGCGTATCATTCCGGTAAAAGATAAATCTGTTGTACGAAGTTGGGTAGGGACGTTCACGGATATTCATGAGCAGAAAGAAGCAGAAAGAAAAAAAGATGAGTTTCTGAGTATTGCGAGCCATGAACTTAAAACTCCACTGACGAGTATCAAGGCTTATATCCAGTTATTAGAAAGGATGCCGGATGTACACAAAGACAGTAAATTTGCAACTTATATTAGCCGGGCCCAAAACCAAGTGAATAAATTGGATAGTCTGATCGCCGATTTATTGGATATTTCCAAAATCGAAAACGGAAAACTGAAGGTAAATAAAAAACCGTTTGACATGGAAGCGCTTATCGAAAGTGCTATCGAAACGATTCATTATACCCATAGCCACGTACAGGTTAAAATTGAACGGAAAGGGGAGGCGATTACGCGAGAGGTCGATGGGGATGCTTTCCGTATCGAACAGGTGCTTATCAACTTTTTAACGAATGCCATAAAATACTCTCCCGATAGTGATCAGGTGATCATACATACTGCTGTTAATAAAGGGCAGCTAACTATTGCCGTTCAAGATTTTGGTATCGGTATTCCGGAACATAAAAAAAACAATATCTTTACGAAATTCTACCGCGTGGAAGAATCATCGGTGAAATTTCAGGGGCTGGGGATTGGTTTGTATATCTGTGCAGAAATTATTAAGCAACATAACGGCACGTACGGAATAGAAAGTTCTTCAAGCCAAGGAACTACCTTTTATTTTACGATACCATTTAAATAAATCATTATGTCCAAGAAGCTCATTCGGAAATTGCAGGTTGGCTTTGGATTTTCGTTGTTTGTATTGTTGTTAAGTTCATCTGCGTCCTATATCAGTATAAAGACACAGATGAATAACCGCAGCCAGGTTATCAAAACGCAACGAACAATCGATTCGGTTAATCAGATATTGATTAATTTGCAGAACGTGGAAACTGGACAACGGGGATATCTCCTAACAGGAGAAGTGAAGTTTTTAGAACCTTATTATGAAAGTCGAAATTCCCTACCGTTAGCCTTGTCTTCAACTCGAGAATTGACTAAGGATATGCCAGAACAAGCAAGACGCATAGACAGTGTTGAAACATTAATCACAACGAGGCTCGATATTTTAAAAGAACTTATTGCGTTAAAAAAAGAAGGGGGAGCCGGCACGGTTGAGCAGTTGGAGCAGGGTAAACTGTATATGGATAGCTGTAGGAATATTATCGGCCGCTTTGTGACAGAAGAAGCCCGTACGCTCGATTTGCAGACTACGAGAATGGAACGAAATTCCGATTTGACTTCCTTTTTGATATTTTTTGCAGCTTTCGCTTCGTTTATCATCACGATCTTATTCTATTTACAGATTAGAAATGAATTCCGCAGAAGGGAGAGCATGCAGGCGTTGCTTCGTGAAAAAGATGCGGATACCACCTCCCGTTTGGATATTATACAAAACATGGCGCAACAGATCGCAGGTGGGGATTATTCCGTAAGAGTAGAGAACGAGGAAAAGGACACGTTGGGTTATATTGCTTCTTCCCTAAATCGGATGGCGATAGCGTTGGAGGAATCATTTGGAAAGCTTCATGATAACGAATGGAGACAAACCGGATTGGCTAAAATAAACGATATTTTGGCAGGTAACAAGACGGAAGAAATAGTTGCTAATGATGCGTTGGAACTGTTGGTGTCGTATACAGAATGTATGAATGGGGCTTTCTACACATGGGATAAAGGACTGTTGGTACGATCCGCTTCTTATGGGTTAGAAGCGCATATGAAAAAAGAATATCGCCCCGGTGAAGGGGTTGTAGGGCAAGTGTTTAAAGATAAGCGAGTTAAAACGCTTGATAACGTCGCAGATGAGGAGTTTGTCGTTAGCTTTTCTTCAGGACAGATCAAGGTTAATCACCTTCTCTGGTTGCCACTGATGGTGAAGGGACAGTGCTTTGGCGTCATTGAATTAGGAAGTATACTGCCCTTTGAGGAACTTGACCTCGCATTTTATCAAGAAGCTTGTTACAATATTACACTAGAAATCCTAGCGGCAAAAGGGAGGAAGCAGATTCAAACACTATTAGAAGAAACGCAAGCACAGACAGAAGAGCTGCAAACACAGCACGCCGAACTGGAAAACCTAAATACGGAGCTGGAAGCGCAAACGCAAAAGTTACAAGCGTCTGAAGAAGAGTTACGTGTCCAGCAGGAAGAGCTGATGCAGTCTAATCAGGAGTTGGAAGAACGTTCGAAGTTACTAGAAGAAAAGAACCAGCTTGTTGCAGAACGAAATTTAGAAATTCAGAAGAAAGCGGAGGAGCTAGCATTGAGCACAAAATATAAATCCGAATTTCTCGCCAATATGTCGCACGAACTTCGGACGCCCCTAAATTCTATTTTATTGTTATCTCGGTTGATGGTCGAGAACGTTGATGATAACTTGACAGAAGACCAGATCGAATCGGCTAAAGTTATACAAAGCTCAGGCTCCAGTTTATTGAGTCTCATTGATGAAATTTTGGATCTATCAAAAATAGAGGCGGGGAAGATGGAACTCGAGTACGAACATGTGGCATTAACGGATTTGAGAAACGATCTGTTGAGTCTGTTCTTGCCGATAGTGGATGAAAAAGGGCTCGTGTTAAAAGTGGAGATAGCGGAAGGAATACCGGGCTATATCGAAACGGATAAACTACGGGTTGAGCAGGTGCTCCGTAATCTCCTTTCGAATGCGATTAAATTCACGCCAAAGGGTAATGTAAAGTTATCGATATCGCAAAACCCTGAGCGTCCGGATTATATACAGTTTGCCGTCAAAGATACTGGAATCGGCATTAGCCCCGAAAACCAAAAGATCATATTTGAAGCTTTCCAACAGGCAGACGGTTCTACAAGACGTAAGTTTGGTGGAACGGGATTGGGTCTTTCGATCAGCCGCGAAATTGCTCGATTATTAGGCGGGGAAATAACATTAACGAGTACATCAGGGGAGGGTAGTACCTTCTGCCTGGTCATTCCTGTCAGGAAACTTTCAGGATCGTCGGTCTCTCCAGCCGATATTCTGGTAGAGCACATTGTGCAGGATGTGGAGGAGATGACAGCGTTGATTGCTGATACAACATCGTCATTAGCGATATCCAATATCCCGGAAGAGGTGGATGACGATCGCGGTGATATTAAACCAGGTGATAAAGTTATTCTCATTGTTGAAGATGATACACCTTTTGCTAAGATATTACTTAAGTATGCGCACCAAAGCGGTTATAAAGGCGTTATTATTGTGCGGGGAGATTGGGCGGAGGAAGCAGCTGAAAAATATCAACCACTGGCGATTTTATTGGATATACAGCTGCCGGTGAAAGATGGATGGCAAGTGATGGACGAAATTAAGAATAATCCCAAAATCAGACATATACCGGTACACATTATGTCATCGTTAGAAGTAAAGCGGGAGAGCTTGTCCAAAGGAGCCATAGATTTTATTAATAAACCAATTGCGTTGGAGAAGATGGGGCAAATGTTCAATAAGATAGAAGATGCGCTTACCCGGAACCCGAAAAAAGTATTGATTGTCGAAGAAAATCCTAAACATGCCACGGCGTTATCTTATTTTCTAAGTAATTTTAGCATTGCATCAGAAATTAAAAGTAATGTGGAAGATAGTATTCGTGCATTAGCGTCCGAGGATGTTAACTGTGTGATCTTGGATATGGGCGTGCCGGACGATACCGGATATGAAACTTTAGAGGCTATTAAGCAAAAAGAAGGTCTAGAAAACTTACCGATCATTATTTTTACTGGGAAAAATTTATCACAAGCTGAAGAACGTAAAATAAAACAGTATGCAGATTCGATTGTTATAAAAACGGCACATTCTTTTCAACGTATTTTGGATGAGGTGGGCTTGTTCCTTCATCTGGTGGAAGAAAGTAGTCTGGAACCTGAAAAAAGAAAGACCAATAAGCTCGGTTCTCTCAACGAAGTGCTTAATGGAAAAACGGTGCTGATTGCAGACGATGACGTACGGAATATTTTTTCGTTGACTAAAACGTTGGAACGCTATCAAATGAACGTGATTTCGGCTATAGATGGAAAGGAAGCATTGCAGCAATTGGAAAAACATCCGAAGACATCGATTATCCTGATGGACATGATGATGCCTGAAATGGACGGTTATGAAACGATCAGACAGATTAGGAACATGCATGACTATGCTAGGCTGCCTATCATAGCCGTAACGGCGAAGGCGATGACGGGCGATCGAGAGAAATGTATAAAAGCAGGGGCGTCGGATTATATTTCCAAACCAGTCGATAAAGATCAGTTGTTATCCCTGTTGAGGGTTTGGTTATATGAGCACTAACATGGGGACTTAAATGATGATGAAAACGCAAAAGATAATCTTGCTTATCGATGACGACAACCGGAATATTTTCGCTTTGGAATTAACATTAAAAGCTCGGAAATATAGGTTTTTGTCGGCTCAAAATGCCACGGAAGGTTTGCAGCTTTTACACTCCAACCCGGATATCGGGTTGGTTTTGCTGGATATGATGATGCCTGAAATGGATGGTTATGAAGCTATACAGTGGATCCGGAGCTCGGATCAGTTTGGAGGTGTTCCTATTGTTGCCGTTACGGCGAATGCAATGAATGGAGACAGAGAAAAATGTTTGGCGGCTGGTGCCGATAGTTATGTCGCGAAACCTATTGATGTTGATCGGCTAATGTATATTATTGAGGAGTTATTATAGATGATCGAGCTGGATATCGTGAAAGACGACGATATGGAAATGTTGTTAAAAGATATTTCTCATTTGTATGGTTATGATTTTACCCAATATAGTAAGGCTTCTTTAAAAAGACGTCTTAATAGGATCTGTATGCTCGATAAATTCACGAGCTTTGCGGAATTACGATATAGGCTTATTCATGACGATGCTTACCTGTCCCGTTTTATCGAAGAGATAACGGTCAACGTCACGGAGATGTTTAGAGATCCTCATTTCTATGCCGCATTACGGCATCATATTTTACCTATATTGAGAACCTATCCATTCATTCGTATTTGGGTTGCAGGTTGTTCTACAGGAGAGGAAGCCTATTCATTGGCCATACTGTTGAAGGAGACGGATTTATTTAATAAGACGCTGATTTATGCTACGGATATCAATCCTAGCGTGCTAGAGAAGGCCTCTAAAGGTATTTTCCCGCTAAACCAAATGAAACAATATTCCAGAAATTATATCTTATCCGGTGGGAATCGTGACTTTTCTTCTTACTACATGTCGATGTATGATGTCGTAAAATTTAATTCAGATCTAAGTAGCAAAATGATTTTTTCTACACATAATCTGGTGTCGGATTCGTCCTTTAATGAATTTCAGCTTATTTTGTGTCGGAATGTTCTTATTTATTTTGATAAAGACCTTCAAAACAAGGTGTTTAAGCTTTTTGACGACAGTCTTCAACCATTTGGTTTTTTAGCTTTAGGAGCCAAAGAGACGCTTCGGTTTTCCAACGTAGAATATCGCTACAAACAGTGGGACGAAGATAAGATTTGGAAAAAGATATCTTAATGTAATGGAAAATAGAAAGACGACGGAGATTTTATTGATAGGAGGATCTGCGGGTAGCATCAGCGTCTTATTAGAGGTATTGCCTCAGCTTCAGGATCATCTTTCTTTTCCCTTGGTGGTGGTTGTGCACCGTACATCACATCCGGAAAGTATGCTGGAAGACCTGCTGCGGTTCCGTAGCCGTCTACCAGTGGAGGAAGTCTACGACAAGATGACGTTGAAAGACGCGTGTATTTACTTGGTGCCGGCAGATTATCATCTTTTGTTCGAAAACAAGCGAATGGTATCGTTGGATTGTTCTGAAAAGGTGAATTACTCCAGACCATCTATTGATGTTACTTTTCAGTCTGCCGCGCAGATATTTGAGGAACACACAGCTGCGTTATTGTTATCGGGGGCCAATGCGGATGGTATAGAGGGGCTGCGTTGTATAGCTGAAAAGAAAGGTGCCGTGTTTGTACAAGATCCTGAAACAGCCGAAATTGCCTATATGCCTCGACAGGCTCTTCTTAATTTACAGGTTGATACTGTTCTGGAACCAAGAGAAATGGCTTCCTTTATCAATCAGTTAAGTACATATTATTAACGTTTATTATACCATGAAGAATAAAACAATACTTGTGTTTGATGATGATATCAATATTTTGGATGTCTTTACCATTGTACTTGAATCCTCCGGGTACCATGTAGAGATTTCTGAGACCTCTCATAATATTTTGGAACGGGTCAAGGAAGTAAATCCAGACATGATTATTATGGATAATTGGATTCCGAATATTGGGGGAGTAAAAGCCACACAGATACTGAAGGGCGAGCCCGACTTTAAACACATACCCGTTATTTATTGCTCGGCGAATAATGATGTGAGTTTTCTTGCAGAACAGGCCGGAGCGGATGCCTATTTGGCGAAGCCATTTGATTTGGATGAATTGGAGAATAAAGTGGCAGAGTTGCTCCGAAACGTTTGAGCTGCTTAAGGTGTTCTATAATTATGACTATAATAGAGAACAATAAAAAGTTGCTACAAGGGCTACTACGGCTTTTGGTATTATTGCTGTATAGTACTATTCATCCTGTTGCTCAATCTCAAGATTCGCTTCTTTATTCCCAACAAGTCATTTGGAAAGAGCGACAAGCTCAAGTGCAGCATTGGAGACAGGTACAGGATACGATTTCAACTAATGTCGATAGTATAAAAAAAAGTCTTTTTTTCGAACGTGATACGCTCGATTCCGCGGAGTTAGATAGCACTTTGATTTTTCTAGGCACGAAAAAGAAACAGATTTCACAATATATCTATGATATTAAAACAGCTCGAACCACATGGTTGTCGGCATCTACCCAGGCACAGGTCGAAGAAGACAGTTTGACGGAAGGCGACAGCTTGAATGTGGAAGAACTGCTTGGAACGGATTCCGTCGAAAAAATAACGAAAGATTTGGTAGACACTTTGCCGCAGCTAATTCGGGGTTATGAAAGGTTGCTTGGCGATGTGGTTTATTTGGAAAGATGGTTCGGACGTCAACAAGCAGAAATAGGGATAGCTGATGTCGATTCTGGCACCGTTCAGATGCACCCTGTCCGACGACATATGGTGCGAACTGTGCAGACTAATTTAGGGAAAGACGGTTCCTCTTCGGATTTTTTTGATTATCCGGCATGGAGTAGTCGCCTCTTTTTAATTCTAATAAGCCTACTTTATTTTTATTGGATGTATAAATTGGGGCGCAAAACAGAACAGGGGAACGAGGAATTTCGATTATATCAGAACGAACCCTTATGGATCCCGTTTTTAAAAGCATCTATCTTCTTTTTGGTTTTATTACCTTTTACGTCCTTTTCCGTACCTGTCCTTATTCTTGAAATTAGCTATTTTCTTGTCTTTGTTTTCCTTTATATTCTTTTACATAAAGAGCTTTCTGTCTTTAAGCGTAAAGTACTTGGACTAATTTTCATTTCTTACTTTATATTGATAACCGCCAATCTTCTTTTGTCCACACTATGGTGGATGAAGGCTTTCGCTATAGTGGCTAATGCGCTCAATATGGCTGTTGTCTGGTCTATGGGACGTCGGACTGATGTCGATAATCCGATAGGATATATTCATCGATATGCCCGTTGGTTGATTATATTAGGGCATTTTATTGCTATTGCATTAATTATAATGGGATATGCCAGCTTTGCGCGTATGTGGGGTTTGGCAGCAGGTATTGGCCTGTTGCAAGTAATCGCATTGCGTGCGGTACGCGACATGTTACTTCATGATATTGAACAGCAATACGAACGAGCTACACCTGAAGCTATGCTTCGCCGTTTCGATATGAAACGGATGCTGCTCAGCTTTGAACGCTTATTCCGTTTTTGTTCGGCGGTATTAATTGTGCTGGTGTTGTTGAACAATTTTCACCTCGTTCGCGAAGCGAGTGCGTTGTTGGAACGTTTACTCATGACAGAACACAAAATTGGAGGTATAACATTCTCCTATGGTGATTTTTTGCTTGCAGCTGCGGTTATTTGGATAGCAAACTGGGTTCAGAAAAACTTAAAAAATTTGTTAGACGATTCATCTCCTAAAAATGAATTGCAGGTTCGGAAGATGACACTGTTTCCCTTGCTTAGATTACTTATTATTGTTGTAGGTTTTTTGATAGGTATAAGCATATTGGGCTTAGGTCTGGATAAATTGACCGTTATTATCGGTGCACTGAGTGTGGGGATAGGATTGGGGTTGCAGAATGTCATTAATAATTTCGTGTCGGGTATTATTCTGGTTTTTGAAAAACCTTTCAAAATCGGTGATTATGTAGAATTGGCGGATAAAAAAGGGCAAGTGATGGAGATTGGTATTCGTTCTAGCACCTTATTGACTGATGAGGGGGCCCGCGTAATTATACCTAATGGCGATTTGCTTTCCGGAAGATTAGTTAATTGGACATTCAGAGAGGCGGATATTCGTGTAAATTTAAAGTTAACGGTAGATCATACTATTCCGGTAGAAGAAGTCAAGAAAGAATTGAAAACAAAGCTTGCAAGCTTTGAAGAGATAGACCGATCTATTCCAATAAAAATATATACAAAGGAAATTACGGCGGATAACTATCAGCTTGGCATTCAGGTAGGTATCAAAAATGTTCGTTACATTGAACGCTTTCGAAGCCGTTTTTTAGAATCTTTCAAAGAGGATATGGATGCTCGAGGTGCTAAGGTGTCATCGAGTTAAGTGCCTCCATATCATGGCTCTTCTTCTCGCAGAAGTAAGAGAGGGGTATGCGATTTTTTGATCAAATGTTTACTTATGCTCCTATGGAATAGACTTCTAAAAAAGCCATACGATTTGGGGATAGTGATAATTAACCCTGCGCCATGTCCTTCCGCAAAATGCTCTATTTCTTCTGCTATGTCATTGCTTGTACCGTAATGATACTCCGGTTGGAAGATGTCTAGTAGAGCATGCATTTTATATTGCTCCATAATCATATCCGGACTTATCTGTTTTCCTTCTAATGCAACATTTAATACTAGTAATTTTGCTTTCAGTATTTCTAACCACTTGCCAATTTCCACTACAGGCGTACTATGCGATACTTTTCTCAAGTCGCATGCGAAGACGATCTTCTGGATAGGTTGATAATCAGCATTTGCTGGAATGATTAACAGCGGGAGTTTCAAGGATGAAGCTAGATTAACCGTATTGCTGCCGATTAACACTTGTTCTAGATTGCTCCTTCCTGTTGCGCCTGCCACGACCAAGTCTGCTCGCCATTCTTCAGCAATCTCTTCGATTCCACGTAGCAAGGGAAAGTTATTTGTTACCAAATGGACACGCACACTATTATTCTCTCCAAGAACCTGCTCCAGTTCTGCCTGTACGGCTTCCAAATTAGCTAAACTTTGTTCCTTTACAAGCGGAGGGGCTATATCTGTCATGGGAAGATCTGTGGCCGTATTCAAATTGTCGTATGCGTGATAAAGTATAATCTGTTCCACTTCTATGGATTTCGCCATTTTTGCGGCGTATCGAACAGCATTTGATGCTGATTTCGAAAAATCCGTTGTAATAATAATCGTTTTCATCTCGTTTGTTTTTTCGTTACATGTTTGTTTTCACCTGAAGTATTTAATAAACAATCCGTTGGAAGGGATTGTTTCTATAATAAATTTTTAAAAACGAGATAGATACGAAACAAGCGTGAGATACGTGTTTACATGGCGTGAAATACCCAAATTTGATTTTTTGCCAACTATTTTCCCTTCCAACCCTTTTATTAAGAGAGGTATATATTTTTATACTTGAAGTTTTCGATGCGAGCATGTATATGTGCTACCGCCTAAAAAAGTAGGGAAAGAAGAATAGATGGTTCAATTAAAAAAAAATAACATGGAGAATTTACAGAAAAACGTAGATGTGAAAGAAGGAGAGATGACCAAGGACATGGAAAGCAAAACAGCAAAAGTTCCGTCAAAGGTATATCTATGTATTGCACTTACGACGATGGCAGCGTCAGCGACATTGAAATGTATGGGGCATAAACACACGGCTTTGTTTGTTGGGCAGTGGGTCGCTCCCTTTTTACTTTTCGGTATTTACAACAAAATTGTAAAAACGCAGGGACATGACTAGCAAAAATGAGTGGGAACTGTGGCCATCCAGCTATAAATGGAATGGCTTTCGTTCCTGGCGCAGACGACAGTAGAAAAGTTATAAATAAAAGGGCTATGGTAACAAAGGTAGAAAATGAAAATACAGGGATCGGAGAAAAAAGGAAAAAAAGAGAACTGAAAACCTATCGCGAACTCGGTTCGGTTGTCAAAAAGACAGTGCCTACCAAGGGCGGGGACGGGGAGGCTGGAGTAGATCCACAAGTCGAACAATTGAACGATATGCCGAACGATCCTACGGACCGTCCTTTGGAGTCGAAAAAGCCAAAAGACAGAAAAGCCAAATAATAGTTTTACTAATCCGTCAGGTTATATTATATTAGGGTTTTCCATATAGATCGTCATGTATCTATGTATAAACCCGAAATGAATGAAAAAAATAGCTTTACATTGGCAGATATTAATAGGTATAGTAGGCGGTATATTAGTCGGCTTTTTGTGCATTCAATTTGCGGTTGGTAAGGAATTCGTAATTGATTGGATTAAGCCGTTCGGTACTATTTTTATAAATCTATTGAAATTAATTGCTATTCCGCTTATTATTGTTTCTCTCATTAAAGGCGTTTCGGACTTAAAGGATACCACGCAATTGTCGGGTTTGGGGCTGCGTACATTGGGGCTTTATCTCCTTACTACCATCATTGCTGTTACACTGGGGTTGGGGTTGGTTAACCTGGTACAACCAGGAGGTTTTCTTTCTAACGAGACCCGAGAGGAAATGCTACGCTCATTTGGTGGTGTCGTCGATGAAAAAGTGGAAGAAGTTACAGCTATCGAGGAAATGCGAGGGCCGCTGCAACCTCTTGTTGATATCGTTCCGGAAAATATTTTTGAGTCGGCATCCGCTAATAGCAATATGTTACAAATCATATTTTTTAGTATTATCGTGGGTATCGCGATGATTTTACTTCCTTTCAACCAGGTGGAAGCTTTTAAGCGAATAATGGACTCGGGAAATGCGATTGTGTTGAAAATAGTTGATATCATCATGTTCTTTTCGCCTTATGGCGTTTTTGCACTGATGGCTGCGCTTGTTGCCGAGGCCCCTTCTCTGGATGTTTTCAAAGCATTGGGAGTATATTCACTCACGGTTGTGGCAGGATTGCTGATAATTGTGTACGGGGTGTATTCGCTGTTTATCTACTTCTTTAGCCACATGAGTCCGGTACAGTTTTTTAAAGGTATTTTCCCCGCACAATTACTCGGTTTTTCGACGAGTTCCAGTGCAGCGACATTACCTGTGACTATGGAGTGTACAGAAAAGAATCTAAAGGTAAGAAAAGATGTGCTGAGCTTCGTTCTGCCCATTGGTGCGACCGTGAATATGGATGGTACTTGCTTATACCAGGCCGTTGCTGCTATTTTTATTGCACAAGTAATGGGGTATGATTTAAGTACAGCCGAGCAACTGAGTGTTATCGTGACGGCAACCTTAGCTTCTATCGGAGCCGCGGCCGTGCCGGGAGCCGGGTTGTTGATGTTGGTTATTGTGTTAGAATCCATAGGTGTCAGTCCGGCGGGTATCGCGTTGATCTTTGCCGTGGATAGACCACTGGATATGTTGCGGACATCCGTCAACATTACGGGTGACGCTATGGTTGCTGTGTTGATGAACAAATACGGCAAAGAGTAGATTATATCGTCGTCTCCGCATCATACCATTTCACACCATTAGGAGAGGACGAACAGACGGATCAGAATCCTGCCAGCACCTAATAAAAAAGCATCAACCGTTTGTGATTGATGCTTTATCTGGTAGCCCGTAGGGGAATCGAACCCCTGTTTCCAGAATGAAAATCTGGCGTCCTAACCCCTAGACGAACGGGCCGAACTTGTGTTTCGGTGTGCAAATATAGGAATGATTATTTATTATGCAAAATTAAAGTTTAAAAAGAGTGATTTTTGTGTCGAACCGTGTGATTATAATATCGAAAATCTTGTTTCTTCCATTTCCGTAAAGGCAGCTACCGTAGGAAATAGAAGAGTTTTATTGCTGTCTTCGAGATTTCTAAAAGTTGTAGGAAGAAATAATCCTCCACCTATATCTTTATAGTCATTTACAAGATAGGTGTCGCCTTCTTTATCAACAAACTGTTTAATCCGTCCTGTTTCTTCATTAAATAACACTTCACCTGACAATCCTTCTTTCAGCTGAAATGGAAGTGATTTTAATTTTTCTGCATTGAAAATGGTTGAAGATATTTCGCCCGTTTTTGTTTCGGGTTGATCAATTAAGACGGGTAAGAAAAGAAAAGTAACATCCTTTTTAAACTGTTCATTGATTTTGATAAAAAGCTCGTTTGTTTCTGGATTGGTCTGTTTTACTTCATTGCCATTGATGAAAAACTTAGCTAATTTATTCGTCTTAAAGTTGAACAACGATACAATATTGTTTCCGTCGCTAGATTTTCCTTCGAAACGCGCTTTCCCAGACTTCATGTCAATGAGGAACTTTCTACTGTTTTGAAAATGCTCGGTGAGACTCCCTGTTGCTGTAAAAAGAATATAGTTGGTACTATCCCATTTGCTCTGCCCCCCAATCCCCTTTAATAGTATCTTACCTGCTTCTTGTCCTTCCTGCGCCTGCATAGGTGTGTTTGAAAGGAAAAGAATACCGATAATAATTGTTGTTAGGAATGTTCTCATAGTTACCCCCTAATTTTAAAATGTAGCAACAATTATTTATATTTCTTACTGATGAGCGCCATTTGGATGGCTGTGATGGCGGCTTCTTCTCCTTTATTCCCATGTTTTCCACCTGCGCGATCCAAAGCTTGTGCTAGATTGTCTGTAGTTAATACGCCAAAAATAACAGGTTTATTGTGTTTAATAGCGACGTTAGCGAGGCCGTTGCCTACAGCATCACATATAAAATCGAAATGACGTGTTTCACCTTGAATGACACAGCCGAGGCATATTATGGCGTCAAATGATTTGTCGCGAAGCGCTATATCTGCTCCAGAAATTAATTCATAGCTACCCGGAACTTGGATAATATCGATATCATTCTCTACGGCACCGTGTTGCTGTAACCCTTGCAAAGAACCAGTTAACAAAGCTCCCGTAACTTCAGCGTTCCATTGCGAAACAACGACTGCGAATTTTAAACCTTTTGCGTTGCCAACTTCGATATGCGAGAAGTCTGACAAATTTTTCATGCTACTAGACATGGGGCAAAGATATTAAAAAAAGGCTGCTTATAAAAAATAAGCAGCCCGTGTATACGAATAAACTATTTCTTATTATTGTTGTTTTGCCCGTGCACGAGCTATAAGGCCATCTATCATGTTAGCCTCAGGGCTATTTGGATAATCGGACTTGATAGATTGATATGACTCTTCCGCACTTTTGAAGTCTTCTAATGCTTCATATACGATACCTAATTTCTTAAGGAATAGCGGCGTAGTATAGGTGTTTTTACTCTTTTGTGCCGCTTTTTTATAATGCTTTGCAGCACTCTTATAATCTTTAGATTCAGCGTAAGCATCTCCAATTAATCCGGTAACCAAGGGATCTAAAATCTCACTTCCGGTATCAGCGTATTTTTGGAGGCTTTTTATAGCTTCTTGAAAGTTGCCTTGGCGAAGATAGAGTCCACCTAAATAAGCATTGGCAATGTTGGCAGATTTCGTGTTGGAATATTCTTGTGCAATCTCTTTAAAGCCAAGGAACGATCCATCTCCCTCAATAGCTTTGGCTTGCAGGGAATCAATAGCCGCATATTCTTCGGCCTTATATATCTGATTGGACGCCTTTTCCGCGCGCGGGGCTAGATATAGTCGTTGATAGCCTAAATACAACAAAATCAAAAGAATAATACCACCAACGATGAAGGTGATGCTTTTTTGATTATCCTGAAAAAATGAACCGGACGTTTTTTTAGGTTCAGTTTGATTTACGTTTTTATTTGACATTTGTTATTATCGTATAATAAATATGGAACGCAAAATTACACTTTTAAAATTTTAATACAAGTTTTCTTCTGTATTTTACTTGTCTTTTGTCGACAATGGTGTGTGCGGCCGATCAGAGGGTGTACTTTCTATCTCGTTGTTGGGGAGGTAATCTCGCCGTCCAACTGCTCGTATATGGAGTTTTGACTTTTAAATTCGGGTACAATAACTTTCATCTGACGTACGATTTCCACATTGTTGTTTGTTTTAACACGTTCCTCAAGTTGGTTGATCTGTTCGACGACTTCCAAAAGATTGTTTTCTCGTACTTTTGCAATCATAATCTTTTGATGGTGTGTAGGAAGTGTGTTTTCGAGATCATTGAGTAATTCCTCGTACAGTTTTTCACCGGGACGCAGCCCTGTAAACTTAATATCAATATCTTGGTAAGGAATAAACCCAGAAAGTTTAATCATCTTTTCTGCAAGATCAACAATTTTGACCGATTTCCCCATGTCGAAGACGAATATCTCTCCGCCATTGCCCATACATCCCGCTTCGATAACCAACTGGCAGGCTTCTGGAATGGTCATGAAATAACGAGTGATATCGGGGTGGGTCACGGTGAGTGGCCCGCCTTTTTCAATTTGCTCGCGAAAGCGTGGAATAACAGAGCCGTTGGATCCAAGGACATTTCCGAAGCGTGTTGTAATGAATCGAGTTTTCGTATTTGGATGATTTTCTTCCAAATCATTATTCAGCGACTGTACGTACATTTCGGCGATACGTTTGGTTGCTCCCATAACGTTCGTCGGATTGACCGCTTTGTCTGTGGATACAAAAACAAATTTCGATACTTCAAATTCAATCGATAAATTTGATAAAATAAAAGTTCCAAATACATTGGTCCGCACGCCCTCAATCGGATGGTTTTCCATCATAGGCACGTGTTTGTAAGCTGCCGCATGGTATACGTATTGAGGTTTGAACGTTTCAAATAAGATACGCATCCGGTCTTCATTTTTGACATCGGCGATAAAAGATTGGTACGCTTGATTCTTAAAACGATCTTGTAGGTCCAGATGCAGGTTATGTAAGGGGGATTCTGCCTGATCGCATAAGATGATCAGCTGCGGTTCGAAATGACCAAGCTGTTTCGCTATCTCACTTCCAATAGAACCAGCTGCGCCTGTTACCAAGATGCGTTTCCCTCTCAGTTGTTCTAAAAGGGAGTCATTTTTTAATTTTATGGGGGCCCGTTCCAATAGATCCTCTATCTTCACTTTTTTGATCTGTGTAGGGGAAACGGTTCCGTTGATGATTTCACTCACAGGAGGAAGCGTAAGCACATTTATTTTATGCTCTAAGCATATATCGATAACTTGATTCTTTTTTTCGGTACTGATTCTGTGTGACGCAAAAATTAATTCATCAATGGCCAGTTTATTGATTAGACGCCCCAAATCTGCAGAACTGAATATTTTAATACCGTCGATATACTTGCCGATTTTGCTTTCATCATCATCCAGATAGGCCACGATATAGTTATTCGATTTAAGATCGTGGTCGAATGTCCGCTTTACCGCGATGCCTAAGTCACCAGCACCGTATACGATGACATTTTTCTTATCGGACGTTTTCGTTTTATTGTATTGAAAAAATATTTTTATTAATGTTCGGTACGTTGTTAAACCCGTAAAAGCAAACAAACTATATACAATAATAATATTTGTCGGGATGAGCGTGGGAATATTGCCAGCAATCAGGATTAATTTAATGGCGAACAGAACAATAACGTTAAACAGCAATGTCGAGAGAATTCGAATAGAATCCACTGCGCTGGTGTAGCGTACAATGCCGGAGTAAAGTTTGAAAATTAGAAAGGAAACAGAAGTAATTCCTAAACAGTAGATCAATTCAACGGCGAAATTGGGTGTTGCATAAGCGCCGATATCGAAAGAATAGAACAAGCCGTATGCAAATACAAAAGCTATCGCGGCAATGGTCAAGTCAAAAATAAAAATGGTCCATCGGGGAACGATGCCAATTTGATTAAAAACGGGAAACTTCTGCATTGATTTTTTTTTACATAGATTGTAAAAATAGGAAAAAAAGTGGATTTATGAATCTTATTCCCAAAATATCAAGAATAATATCTAAATTCACAAGTGATAAAATAGATAGGATTGTAGCATGAGCGACATGTCAAAAATTGCCCATAAGGCGATATTTCAGCCGAAAGAAGCGCTGGCAAGTGTGGGCAAAAGTCGGCACGCATTAAAAATTGGGGTACCCAAAGAAATTTCTTTTCAGGAGAAGCGGATAGCGTTAACGCCGCTATCGGTTGCTTTACTCGTTGAATACGGCCATGAAATCGTGATAGAGGCGGGAGCAGGGGAAGCCTCGAACTTCTTGGATACCCATTATGCCGAACAGGGAGCACGAATCAGTCACGATAAACAGGAGGTTTTTGAATGTGATCTTGTTGTTAAGATAGCAAGCCCGACTATGGAAGAAGTGAATCTGATGAAAAATAGGCAGGTGCTGCTTTCTTCTCATCAGCCCTCGCTAATGAAACTACCGGTACTACAGGCTTTAATGCGAAAGCAAATCACGGCGGTTTCTTATGAATATTTGCAAGATGAAGGAGGACATTTAACGGTCGTGCGTGCCATGAGTGAAATAGTAGGTGCCACCTCCGTACTCATCGCGGCCGAATATCTGAGTAATATTTTTGATGGGAAGGGTCTGATGTTAGGCGGTATAACAGGGGTCCCGCCGACAGAAATGGTTATCATCGGAGCGGGTACGGTAGGGGAATATGCCGCTCGGGCTGCGATAGCTCTCGGCGCACAGGTCAAAGTATTTGATAGCTCCGTATACCGATTACGAAGATTACAAAACAATGTGGGCAGTCGTGTTTTTACGTCCACGATACAGCCTATCGTATTAAATAAAGCGGTTAAATCTTGTGATGTCGTTATCGGTGCCGTGCGAGCAAAGAATGGTCGTTCTCCTTGTATTATTTCCGAAGACACGGTTTCCAATATGAAGCCAAATGCTGTTCTTATCGATGTCAGTATTGATCAAGGAGGCTGTTTTGAAACCTCCGAAGTGACAACACACGACAAGCCGGTATTTCGAAAATACGATGTTATACATTATTGTGTGCCTAATATTGCTTCAAGGGTTGCACGTACAGCAACCTATGCGTTCACAAACATAATGACTCCGCTGCTTCTCCAAATAGGGGAGTGCGGCGGAATGAACAATATGATCTGGTCTGATAAATGTATTCGAAGTGCGGTCTATCTCTATCAGGGGATGCTGACGAATAAAGACATTGCGGAAAAGTTTAACTTGCCATCAAAAGATTTGGATTTAATTATCGTAGCTAATCAATAAAAAGATGAAATTTATTTATTCTATACTATTTGTCGTGTTATTAAACTATTATACACTTGCGCAAGAAAAAGTTGCACTATATGCCGAGATCCCCAATGCAACAAAATCTGTAGAAGATCTAGGAGATGAAAATATCCCCGTTTTATATAAATATGAACTGCCAAGTGCGAAGCAAGCGGTATTGGTAATCCCCGGCGGAGGATACTCCCATGTTGCTATTAATCATGAAGGGCATGAAATAGCCAAAGCATTTAACGAGGAAGGCTATAGTGCTTTTGTATTGTATTATCGTTTACCTAAAGATGCGTATATGGATGTGCGGAAGATAGGTCCTCTACAAGATGCCCAAAGAGGTATACAATATATTAAAGAACATTACGATTTTGACCGGGTTGGTGTGATCGGGTTTTCGGCCGGCGGCCACTTGGCATCGTCTTTATCAAACCATTTTGACGATGTGAAGATTCGGAATGAAAATGCCATTAATTTAGCACCTGATTTTTCGGTATTGATTTATCCTGTTATTTCGATGGATGATGAAATTACACATAAAGGTTCTAAGAACAACTTGATAGGCGAGGAACCGGGAAACGAAGATCTGATGTATTTTTCGTTAGAGAAACAGGTGTCCGCAAAAACTCCACCTACTTTTTTGGTACACGCAGAAGACGATAAAGCGGTTCCCGTGGCAAATGCAATACGTTATAAAGAGGCGTTGGACAGTACCGGGATAATGAATGATATATTTATTTATAAGACGGGAGGGCATGGTTTTGGATTGCATAACAAAACTGATGCTAGAAAATGGTCAGAAGCCATGTTTAGTTGGCTAAAAGATTTGAAATGAAGAAAATTATATTCACGTTCATGTTGGGTGTTGGATTTTTAACCAGCCAATCTCAAGAATGGAAGGTACCTTTGTATGATAGGGTACCAGCGTTTACGGTGCAGGACAAAGAAGGGAACTCCATTGCGATCGAATCCTTGCGCGGAAAGGTCGTATTGTTGACCTTTTTTGCGACCTGGTGTCCTTCTTGTCGAGAAGAACTGCCTCATATTCAAAAGGACATATGGGATCGTTGGAAAACGCGAGATGATTTTACCGTTATGGTGTTAGCAAGGGAAGAAGGTTGGGATAAGCTGGATCCCTTTATGAAGAATACAGGCTATACTTTTCCAATATACCCTGATTTAGAAAGGAAGGTTTTTAGCTTATTTGGTGATTCCTATATTCCTAGAAATGTATTGATCGATAAAGAAGGAAAAATTATTTACCGATCTATAGGCTACACGGAAAAAGAGTTTTCAGAACTGGTTAAACGTATCGAAACCGAATTGGAAAAAAAATAGAGAAGTCTTATTCGAACGTGACATATCGTTTAATGTCGACTGTCACCTTGCTGCCGATAGAAATGTCGGCTAACGGGTGTAGAATAGCATGCAGCGTAAGCTGCTCGTTGTTCAATACCAACTCTTCGTAAAAGCCACGGAAACGAATGTCCTTTACTAAAAATGTGCCTTGAGGATTTTCCTTAAAGTCCACATCCTCCTGATGTATACCAATCGTTTGTTTTGATGATATACCGAGGCTTGTAGCCTGATCCGGCGATAGGATATTACTTTTTGCCAAAAGTTGTGCCGTGTAGCTGTGTGTAGGTTCGTAGTAGAGCTTTGTAGGAGAACCCTGTTCAATGATCCTTGCGTCTTTCATGACGATTAATTCATCGGCCATGGCTAGGACCTCTGTCGGATCATGCGAAACCAGAAGAATAGTAAGTCCTGTGTCTTCAACAATTTGTCGCATATCTTGTTGCAGTGCATCGCGAAAGGCAGCGTCGACTTGGTTGAATGGTTCGTCCATAAGCAATACCTCCGGTTCGTTCACCAAAGCCCGTGCTATAGCGACGCGTTGTTTTTCTCCCCCGCTTAAGTCAGCAACACGTTGTTGAGCAAGGTGAAGAATTTTTAATCTGTCTAACGTTTCACGTGTCTTCGATTCTTTAAGTGCGAGGTCGGTGTTCGGTAATTGCGACGCAATATTGTCCCAGACCTTTGCATAAAGATTAAGATCATCAAATCCTTGTGATACCAACTTCATAGCAGGATGTCCAGGAATAAGTTTATCTTTTCGTGTGGGGATCAACCATCCCCGATAACGCACCTCTCCTGATGAGGGTTCTAATAATCCATAAATGAGTTTTAATAGCGTGCTTTTACCGCTTCCCGACTCGCCGATAATAGCGGTGATTTTTCCTTCCGTAATACCGAAATCAACTGTATTGACGGCGGTAATGTCTTGGTGCGCATGAAAGGTATGGGAAAGATTTTCACCATTTATCAACGGTAATCCAATCCTTTGCTGGTCGGTCGGGACATATTGACAAGAAGAAGTTTGTTGCGCCATAGAGAATCTTGAACCTTGTGTGGCACAAAAGTAACATATTTTTAAGAATCATCCTTGTCCCCATGTCCCTATACTTAAAATCCTAACGACAATCCAAAAGTCAAATTATTTAATTTTTCTTGATCTGGGCTATTTTCAAACATATCGTTCATATAATATTTAGCAAAAACGCCCAATGACCCAAATCCTACTCTTGCGAATGCACCGTATTGAAAGCTCGCTAAATTGTAGTTATCCTTGAACTTTTGTTTGCCATGTTCTTCACTTTTGAATCGTTGTGTCCCTTTAAGGAGAATACCTGTCATCGCCCCAAAAGCAATTTTTGGCCGATATCCACGATGATTTCTGCGCCCCCGCCATTCGAAACTCAGTGGTGTGCGGAGGTAGGTCGAGGTAAAGATGTTCTTTTTATAGGTAATATCAGATGGCGTATAAGCTAACGGAGTTGCTTCTGTGTCTAAGATAATGTCATTTTTTAGTCGGAGGTAGTTCCATTCAAAACCCGCAGATACGTACATCTTAAAAGCATCATGGAAGCGAACGCCGAATTGTGCAACATCAAATCCAAAATTGGAGGCTTTTTTGTATTTCAAAAATTGATTTCCTTCTCCTAATGTAAAGCTTCCATCGTCCATAAGTCGGGAAAATCCCCAATCTATCCGAGTAAAGGTAAGACCTCCAAATATCCGCGGATATTTGATTACCCGACCACGGTCGTCATAATCTTTTTTTCCTAAGGTCGATTCAAGGTCGATTCTTCTGGAAACCGTATCATTGCTTTCGTCTTCTTGAGCAAAAGAGCGCATGGAGAAAAGTAGCGCTACGCCGATTAATGCAGCAAACAATAAGTTCTTTTTCATAATGTATTATCTTCTTTTTTTATTACGGTTTTTTACTAAACTATTGACTATATCGAGACGAAGAAATCCTTCTTCATCTTTACTGAATTGAATGGTTGTATGATCACTAGGGTTTAAAGCATCTGATATTTTGTTCAAAATGCCGGGTACAATACCTCCGGCTGGTTTTCGCGTGGACGCTAACATACTTTCCTCTGTTTCCGGACTATCAATTAACGGGGCGACCGGTGGAACCGTGATAACATACTCCTGCTGTGCTTTGTCATCCATATCAACACCACGTGCAAGCGGCAATGAGACACCGGCAGGTTTTAGCTCTACAAGTTCTAAACGAGGTTCTTCCGGTTGGGGTAAATGTGCCTTAATAGGTCTTCTTTGCTTGGGTCTGGAAGCATGCTGCGTGGATGCTTGCGTCTTTGTTACTTCTTGTTCTGATGGCTCCAAATATCCATCCGCAACAGCGGGTATTTGTCGAACAGATGTGGCGGAATCTTGCCATGTATTCGCTGGTGCTGTGGGTACCCCTTTTTGCGCTATGGTCGGTATATCACGTACAGGTGTAGGTTGCATCATGTTGTATACCAAGGCAATCAAGCCTAGGCATCCAATAGCTATTGCAGCATAATGTATCCAGCTAAATCTTCCGGCTGATGCAACCCTTGGTTGATCCAATTGGCTTTCAATCTTATGCCAAATATCCTTTTTGGGAGAGACGCTATGCTGTTCCAGTTGTCCCTTGAATAGTTTGTCTAGCTCTTTGTCTTTCATAACCCGATGTTTTCAATTTTCATCAATTGCTCTTTAAGTGACTGCCGCGCTCTGGACAACTGTGATTTGGAATTACCCTCGCTGATAGACAATATTTCGGCGATCTCTTTATGTGAATAACCTTCAATCACGTACAAGTTAAATACCGTACGATAACCTAAAGGAAGCGCGGTCACCATCGCTAGCAGATCTTTATAGTGTAGATGTTCGTCGCTCCCCGAGCAGCTGTCGGGCATGGCATAATCCTGTGCAAGCGGTTCAAAAGAACGTCTGTCCTTATTTCGGTGTAATTCAATGGCGGTGTTGACCATGATTTTACGAATCCATCCTTCTAAGGAACCTTTATTGTCAAATAATTGCCCTTTTGTGAACACTTTAATGAATCCTGTTTGGAGGATTTCTTCTGCTTCCGCCTCCGTTTGTGCATAACGCATGCATACGCTGAACATTCGACCGGACAACGTTTGATACAATTGAAACTGTGCTTTGCGGTTTCCCGCGAGACAGGCATTCCATATCGTATCTAAGTTCATGTAGTCCAATTTCAGTTCAGTCTTTGCTATAAAGACGATCGTAATGACACAAAGGTTGCATGATGCAAGAATTATTTTACTTCAATTGTTCTGCTGTCTGGTGATAATACACGAATTGTTATTTGCCGAGACCCGTCAGGAAGAAGATTGGGTATTTTTTCCGGCCACTCCACGAAACAATAGGCGTCTGTATAAAAATAGTCCTCGTAACCCATGTCTAAAGCTTCTACTTCGTGCTTTAGGCGATAAAAATCGAAATGATATATAGGGCCGGAGGGCGAACGATATTCATTAACGATAGAGAATGTGGGACTACTGGTGCTATCAAGCACGCCCAATGCTTTGCAAAACGAGTTGACCAATGTTGTTTTACCCGCTCCCATATCGCCATACAGCAAAAAAATCCTATCGTCCGGAAAATTGGATAATATTTGCTTCGCTGCTAAATCGACTTCTTGAAGGTTGTTTATGGTAACGTTCATAATGACATTATTTGGGGGTATAAACTGCGTACGGAATAATCATCTCTTCTAAAGAGATGCCTCCGTGTTGAAAGGTTTCATTGTAATAATTGGCAAAATGGTTGTAGTTGTTTGGGTATACAAAGAAGTAATCATCTCTAGCAAACACAAACGCCGAACTTACATGAAGTTTGGGAAGCTGCGCATCGTGCGGATTCTTAATGACAAATACTTCTTTGTTTTTGTAGTTTAAATTTCGTCCTTGTTTATATCTCAAGTTTGTGTTTGTATTTCGATCGCCGATAATCTTACTAGGCTTCTTTACCCGTATAGTACCGTGATCGGTTGTAATGATAATGCGTACATTTCGTTGGGCGAGCCACTTGAGGGCATCTAGTAGCGGAGAATGCTCAAACCAGGATAATGTTAGCGAACGATAAGCCCGTTCATCATTTGCCAGTTCCCGAATCATCGCCACATCCGTTCGCGCATGCGAAAGCATGTCTACGAAGTTGTATACCAGGACGTTTAAGTCGTTTTGCATCAGGTTATTAAGCGACTCAACAATGTCTCTGCCTTGGCTTAAAGTCAGTATTTTATGATACGAGTGTTTTAAATCGCGGCGATAAATACGGCTGATCTGGTCAGCCAAAAATTTGTCTTCATGTAAATTTTTACCTCCGTCTTCATCGTCGTTTTGCCAAAAGTCGGGAAATCTTTTTTCCATTTCCAACGGCGTTAAGCCACTGAAAATGGCATTTCTAGCATATTGGGTGGCCGTAGGCAAAATGCTGTAATAAGCGTCTTCCTCTTCCAACCTGTAATAATCCGTTATGATTTCATTTATTACTTTCCATTGGTCATACCGCAGGTTATCAATTAAGAAGAAGAAAGTAGGACGCTCCTTATCCAGTTGGGGAAATACCTTGTTCTTAAAAAGTTGATGCGATTGAATGGGGCCCTCTTCTCTATTTTGTATCCAATTTAGGTAATTTTTTTCTATGAATTTGGAAAAAAGTGTGTTGGCATCTGCCTTTTGCATCGTCAGAATCTCGTGCATACCCGCATCTTCCAATTTTTGCAACGATAGTTCCCAATAAATCAGTTTACGATACGTACTGATCCATTCTTTGTAATCGAGGTCGTCGTTAATGGTCATCCCCAGATTTCGGAACTCCTGCTGATAAGCCATCGATGTTTTTTCGCTCACCAACCGTTTATTTTCAGTGAATTTTTTTATCGTCATAAGAATTTGCTTGGGATTGACCGGCTTTATTAAATAATCGTCAATCTTAGAGCCTATCGCATCTTCCATGAGGTGTTCTTCTTCATTTTTTGTTACCAAGACCGTTGGGATAGTAGGATTGATTGTTTTCAATATCGCTAACGTTTCCAATCCCGTTTTACCTGGCATATTTTCATCGAGGAAGACTAAGTCAAAGGGTTCATTTTGAAAGGCTTCCACAGCATCGTTGCCGTTATTGACGGTTTTAACCCGGTATCCTCTTTCTTCTAATAATAAAATATGTGGCCTTAGAAATTCAATTTCATCGTCGGCCCAAAGTATATGTATCTTTTGTATCATTTATTTTTAACATTAATTAACTTCATTCTGCTTATCTTTGCGCTTAATTTAGACATCCGAAAACGCTTAAGCCCAACGGAAAAAGAGAGAGATGGACGGCTATGTTGAAGTAGAAGGAGCTTGTCCTCATTGTGTCTCAAACATAGACAAATTCATTTTTATATGCAATATAATTATAAGGCATATAAAAATGATTTGTTCTAGCTCTCCTCGGCCACTAAGTACTTTGGTTAGAGGAAATTTAAAGATAATAATTAACATCAAAGCGTAAAGTTGAATAAGAAAAAAATAATTAACGACCCTGTTTACGGATTTGTCACTATTCCGTCGGCTTTCATTTTTGACCTTATTCAGCATCCATATCTTCAACGTTTGCGTTTCATTAAACAGGTGAGTATGACGCATTTGGTGTACCCCGGAGCGCTTCATACGCGTTTCCAGCACGTCATTGGCGCTATGCATCTGATGTCGTTAGCGATGGATACGCTTCGTCATAAAAATATACCGATCAGTTCCGAAGAAGAAGAAGCTGTTCTGATTGCTATATTGCTGCACGATATAGGTCACGGCCCTTTTTCGCATTCCTTAGAACATACACTTATTGAGGGTGTATCCCATGAAATGCTTTCGTCGTTATTAATGGATAAATTGAACGAAGAATTTGACGGCAAACTGTCCTTAGCGATTACTATTTTTAACGACCAGTATCCTCGAAAATTTTTTCATCAACTTGTTTCCAGTCAACTGGATATGGATCGTATGGATTATCTCAACCGCGATAGTTTTTTTACGGGCGTGTCCGAAGGTGTTATTTCTTTTGACCGCATTATTACGATGCTCAATGTGGAAGGGGAGGAACTGGTCGTCGAAGCGAAGGGCATCTATTCTGTTGAAAAATTCTTGATCGCTCGTCGCTTGATGTATTGGCAGGTTTATTTACATAAAACGGTCATCAGTGCAGAGCAAATGCTGATTAAGATTCTATTTCGGGCAAAAGAGCTGGCGGTACAGGGAACCAAGTTATTTACCACGAGTGCGTTGAATCATTTTTTGACAGATAAGATTAATCACCTTAATTTTTTAGATGACCCTCTTCATTTAGAATGGTTTACACGTTTAGATGACACAGATATTCTTTCCG
Organism: Sphingobacterium arenae; assembly: GCF_014692505.1. GTDB lineage: Bacteria > Bacteroidota > Bacteroidia > Sphingobacteriales > Sphingobacteriaceae > Sphingobacterium > Sphingobacterium arenae. Next base: position 70,068 of record NZ_JACNYK010000007.1, read on the forward strand.
CATTGAAAGAATGGGTGTACGCCGAAGATAAAATTCTGCGTACCCTTTGTCAGAAATTGATTAATCGCGATCTGTTACGTACCGAACTTAGAAATACGCCGTTTTTGGAAGCGGAAGTTGAATTAGTGCAGAATAAGGTGAAAGCACATTTTAATTTGACGGACCATGAGGTCGATTTTTTCGTGTATACACAGGTTGTACAGAATAGTGCCTATGATATACAACATAATAACATTAAAATCATCAACAATAGGGGTTATGTTCAGGACATTACAGAAGCCTCGGATGTTTCCAATTTGGAAGCGTTAGCAAAGCGGGTGGTCAAGTTTGCTATTTCCTATCCAAAGGAAATAGGGCACCCGTTAGATGGAGGGAATAATTTCTCAAAAAATAATTAAGAAAAAGTATACATTTGTAAGATGCAATTTACTGCAAATCAAATAGCAACATTATTGAACGGATACGTTGAAGGTGATCCCGATGTTCTTGTGAATCAATTGGCTAAGATCGAAGAGGGCGAAGAAGGAGCCCTCGCTTTTCTGTCAAATCCAAAATACGAGCATTTCCTTTATGAAACGAAAGCGTCTATCGTTATCGTTAATCAGGATTTACAGTTGATCAAACCCATTAAGGCCAGCCTCATTCGTGTAAAAGACGCATACTCAGCTTTTTCGGAACTTTTGCGAATTTACGATCAATTACGTAACGAACGAAGTGGCGTCGAGGAACCTTCCTTCATTCATGAATCAGCAAGTGTTGGACTAGATCTATATCTAGGTGCATTTTCCTATATCGGACGGAATGTGACCATCGGAAATCAGGTGAAGATATACCCTCAGGTTTATATCGGAGATGGGGTTATCATTGGAGATAAAACGATAATCTATCCCGGCGTTAGAATTTACCACGATAGTAAAATCGGAAAAAATGTGGTACTTCATAGTGGGGTAATCGTTGGAAGCGATGGGTTTGGCTTTGCACCACAAAAAGATGGTACGTATAATAAAGTACCTCAGATCGGCAATGTGATTATTGAAGACAATGTGGAGGTAGGCGCTAACACCGTGATAGATCGGGCCACATTGGGTTCTACAACCATTCGTCAAGGCGTGAAACTGGATAACCTCATACAGGTAGCCCATAATGTAGAAATCGGTGCAAATACCGTAGCGGCGGCGCAAACAGGCATTTCTGGGAGTACGAAGATCGGAGAGAATGTCATCCTAGGTGGACAAGTAGGGGTTGTCGGACATATTCAAGTAGCAACAGGATCACAAATTCAGGCCCAATCTGGCGTCAATAGATCGATAGACCAAGAAAATAAGAAATGGGGAGGTACCCCTGCCATGCCCTATAACAGTAATTTACGTTCCCATGTAATTTATAGTAAACTACCGGCGCTAGAGCAACGTGTCGCAGAACTCGAAGCGCGTCTGAAAGAATTTTATAACGAAAATCGATAAATTTCCTAAATAGAATGTTAGATATGAATGTAAAACAGAGGACGATACAATCTGAAATAGCAATTTCAGGCATCGGATTGCACACGGGAAAAGCTGTGAACATGAAGATTAAACCTGCTCCGGAATTTCATTGGTATAAATTTAAAAGGGTTGATTTGGAGGGAGGGCCTATCGTGGCCGTTGATGCGGATAATGTATCCGATACATCACGTGGTACAACTATTTCCCAACATGGCGCTTCGATCAGCACGATCGAGCATTTAATGGCGGCATTGGTCGGCCTTCAAATCGATAATGTCCTCATTGAGATAGATGGTCCGGAAGTTCCCATTTTAGATGGTAGTTCGCGTATTTTTGTAGAGAAGTTAGTTGAAGCTGGCTTTGTTGATCAAGAAGCGGATCGTGATTATTACGAAATTCAGGATAATATCGTTTATGTAGAAAAAGATAGAAAAGTGGAAATTATAGCCATGCCTTTGGACGGTTACCGCTTGACTTGTATGATTGATTTTAATTCGCCGGTGCTTGGAAGTCAACATGCTTCTATCAGTAATATAACAGAATTCAAAAACGAAATTTCGAGTTCGAGAACATTTTGTTTTTTACACGAGTTGGAAAGTTTGGTCAATCATAACTTAATTAAAGGAGGCGATTTATCCAACGCCATCGTTATTGTGGATAAACAGGTGAGCAAGGAAGAGTTGGATAAGCTATCTGGTTTATTTAATAAAACGGTGGAAGTCGCTAGTGAGGGCATTTTGGATAATATCCAGTTACGTTATCAAAATGAACCAGCACGACATAAATTGCTGGATATGATCGGCGACTTGGCCTTAGTTGGCCGTCCGCTGAAAGGACATATCATGGCTGCCCGTCCTGGACATGCTGCGAATGCAGCTTTTGCGAAGAAAATAAAGATGCAAATCAAGAACGATAAGAACCGTAAAAACTTAAAAGTTTACGATCCTAATATGACACCGGTTTACGATACGGTGCAAATCATGAAGATATTGCCCCATCGTCAACCGATGTTGATGGTAGATAAAATTTTGGAATTATCGGAAACGCACGTCGTCGGATTAAAAAACGTCACCATGAATGAAGACCTTTTCATGGGACATTTTCCAGAAGCTCCCGTGTTTCCAGGCGTGTTACAAATTGAAGCTATGGCGCAAACAGGTGGTATTCTAGTCTTAAATACGGTTCCCGATCCAGAAAATTGGCTTACGTTGTTCCTAAAAATAGAAAATGCCCGTTTTAAGAATCAGGTGACTCCCGGTGATACCATTATTTTCAGTTGTGAGTTGCTAGAACCTATTCGTCGTGGAATTGCGAGAATGAAGGGGGTCGGCATGGTAGGCGATAAGGTAGTAAGTGAAGCGGAGCTTATGGCTCAAATTGTAAAAGTAAAAGGTAATTAGCATGATACAACCGTTATCATACATACATCCGGAAGCTAGGATAGCTCAAAACGTAGTAGTGGAACCATTTTCCACTATTCATCGGGATGTAGAAATTGGCGAAGGCACTTGGATCGGGTCCAACGTTACGATTATGAATGGTGCACGCATCGGAAAGAACTGTCGAATCTTTCCCGGAGCCGTTATTTCGGGTGAACCGCAAGATTTAAAGTTTGAAGGAGAAGTTACGACTGCCGAAATCGGTGATAATACAACGATCCGGGAATGTGTAACGATCAATCGAGGCACGAAAGATCGATACAAGACCTCGATTGGAAAAAATTGCCTTATTCAAGCGTATAGTCATATCGCCCATGATTGTTTTGTCGGCGACAACTGTATCTTCTCCAACTCCAGTACGTTGGCTGGCCACATCACTGTGGGGGACTATGTTGTTCTTGCCGGGATGGTCGCTGTTCATCAATTTTGTAAAATTGGGTCACATGCGTTTGTGACGGGAGGAACGTTGGTTAGAAAAGACGTGCCGCCATTTATCAAAGCAGCAAGAGAACCCATAGCCTATGCCGGAATAAACTCGGTAGGATTGCGTCGACGCGGATTCAGCGCGGAAGAGATTACGGAGATTCAGGACATCTACCGAATATTATTTGTACAGCATCGAAATTTGACCAAGGCGTTGGATTTGGTGGAAGCAGAATTTACACCGACAGAATTACGTGATGAAATACTTTCCTTTGTACGTAATTCCAATCGAGGTGTAATTAAAGGTTTTAATCAGGGAAAATCCGCTACACTTTAAAAGGAAGAATTATTGAATATAACTTTACAAAACTTAGGTAGACGGTATAATAGAGAGTGGATTTTTCGTCATCTGGATTGTACTTTTTTGTTGGGGAAAAAATATGCTGTGCTCGGTCCCAACGGCTCGGGGAAATCGACACTATTGAAAGTTCTATCTGGTAGCCTAGCCTTAAGTGAAGGGGAAATTAGCTACGAAAATAAAGATGCTCAAGCTGTACTCCCCGAAGACGTATTTCAGCAGTTGACAATTGCAGCTCCCTATATGGAGCTGATCGAAGAGTTCACACTGCGGGAGCTGATTCTATTTCATTTCAAATTCAAACCCTTTTTACCCGGTTTTAATTTAGAAGAGGTTGTTCAGATATTACAATTGGAAAGGGCGGTAGATAAAGAAATTCGGTTCTTTTCTTCTGGCATGAAACAACGTGTCAAACTAGCTTTGGCTTGTTGTTCATCCAGCAGCGTCATACTACTGGATGAACCCATGAGTAATTTGGATGCTGCTGGAGAGGATTGGTACCTGTCCTTAATCGAACGTACGACACAAGATCGACTGCTCATTATCGGTTCCAATCAGGAAAAAGAATACGCCTTTTGTGACGAGCAAATAAATATCATGTCCTATAAGTAGGCCGAATTGCTGTTTTTAAAAATGACAGATATTTCGTACTTTTGTGACACTAAACTCAAATAGATTGTTATGTCAAAAGCATCGGAAGTAAAGTCAGGAAATATACTTCGTTTTAATGGAGAGCTTGTTACTGTAGAAGAATACATCCATCGTACTCCCGGAAACTTACGTGCATTTTATCAAGCTAGGATGCGGAATGTACGTACCGGTAAGTTAGTGGAATACCGCTTTAGAACAGACGAAGAGGTAGAGATAGCTCGTGTAGAAACGAACGATTATCAATATCTATATGATGATGCTGATTTCTTCGTTGTCATGGATAACAATACATTCGAGCAATTCAATATTCCAAAAGGGTTATTTGGTGATGCGGCTCGATTTTTGAAAGAAGGTATGAACGTATTGGTAGCGTTTGAAAGCGAAGATCCTATTATGGCTAGCTTACCCGCTTCCGTAGAATTAGAGATAACGTATACAGAGCCTGCTGTGAAAGGAGATACATCAACAAGCGCCCTGAAAAATGCGACCGTAGAAACAGGTGTAGAGATTCGGGTGCCGTTGTTTATTAATCAAGGTGATAAGGTGAAGGTCGATACACGCACAGGAGATTATATCGAGCGTGTAAAATAGAAATATTAGGTTTAGGTTGATTATGCGGTCTTGTTAGCCTCTCCGGCGCAGGGCCGTTTTTTGTGATCGATGATGACGAAAGCGGAACTACGAATAACGTACAAAAAAAAGCGATCCCAGCTAACGGAGACGGAGATCAATTCGTTGAATGCTGGACTATTGCAACAGCTTTCGAAATTTGATTGGAAAGACGTGCATTACCTGCATACGTTTTTGCCCATTGCGAAGCAAAATGAGCCGGATATGTGGTCGTTTATAACGAATATCAAAATATACTCTCCTGCTGTACATATTGTTGTTAGTCGCTCTGAACCAAAAGACCATTCCATGAAGCATTTTCTGCTAGAAGATCGAATTGAGCTAGCAGAAAATGCTTGGGGAATTATAGAGCCCATGGAGGGCGAGACGATAGCCGAAACAGCACTAGATGTTGTATTGGTTCCTTTGCTGGTCGCGGACAAAGCAGGTAATAGGATAGGGTACGGAAAGGGGTTCTACGATCGTTTTTTAGCGAAGTGTCGACCTGATTGCCGAAAAATTGGCATATCGCTCTTTGACCCGGTTGAAAAAATTGAGGACGTAGGTCCATTGGATGTACCCATGGATATCATTGTAACACCCCGCCTTATTTATACAATATCCTAAACTTTATCGTGTTGTCAATCTGTTTTAATTGCTTTAGAACATTTTTGTCATATGCCGTATGAATGTCGGTCACGGCATAACCCATTTCTCCTTTTGTCATTAGAAATTGGGAAATGATATTGATATCATTTTCTGCATAGACCTTATTTATCTGGGCCATGATGCCCGGCACATTTTTATGAATATGCAATAGTCTATGTGCTTGCGTAAGACGAGGTAATGTCAGATTCGGAAAATTACGACTCATATAGGTGTCTCCATTATTGATGAAATCTGCCATACGTTTCGGAATAAACTCCGCATTCCGTTTTCTATATTTTTTATCGTCAAAGACTACAATTCCCTTTTCTGTGCAAATGTTTTTGTTAACATGCCCCTTTATATCGCCGAGGTATCCAATAGTCTTTAACTTGTCTGCCTGTGCTAGTTGTTCATCATCGACGTGCTCGCCATCTGCCAATAAAAGAAGACCTACATCTTTCGTGTATTTGTCTTCGAACGTATTTTTTACGCGGATGGAGAAACCATCCCGTTTAAGGATATCCACGGCAACATCGGGAACATCTCCGACGATAAGGCATAAAATTCGGTTTTTAGGGTACGAGATCGCTCGTGGAAGATCGTTCACGTATAAAAACTCATCAAAACTAGGCGTAATATGGTCTGCTTTTTCCGTCACGCTCTTACGGGAAATATTTTCGGTGAACGCGAAAAATTTTTCAATTAGGCCAGATTCCTTTAGCTGGAAATCGGAATAACCGTCTCCAATACCAAATATTCTGCCGTCCAACTTAAGCTCGTTAAGTAGTTTGACTTTGCCTCCTTCGTCGGAAAGAGGATTATTTTCGTCATACCCTATAATATTGTCGTCGCTGTCAAATTTGAATGTATTGGCGTATATATTTTCTTTTTGGATATGGTAAGGCGTTACGACCGGTGTTATAAACTCTTTGAATCCACCAGATACAATCAAGGCAGTGTCCCTATTCTTTTTGAAAAATTCCTTATTTCGACCAAACGACCTAGAAACCTTTTTTTTCAGGTGCGTTACCAATTTATCCAAATGGCTCTTATTTGCATTCAACAGCTGGACACGCCCCGTAAGACTTTCACGAAAGGATATCTTTCCTTCCATGGCAAGGTTCGTGTAGTCTTCGATCTGTTGATAAATTTTGTCCTTATCGGGATGATTTTCTAAGGATATTCTTGCCAATTCATCCAAAGCTTCGACCTGCGTAAACGTGCTATCGAAATCGATGATGTAATAATTCTTCATTTATAAGTTTTAAATTCAATACTCATTTCTTTCAAAGTTAAATCAACTGGTTTAAAATCGTATCCCGTAGTGTCGGTAAGTTTCTTATTCGAATAAGCCAAAAGAGAAGCGGAAGCTTTAGCTGTTTCCCGACTCAACGCGGGACGACCTCCTTTAAAAAAGGCGATTATTTTTGCCACTCTCCAAGCTATACTAAGCATAAAGGGCTGCGCTTTAATTTTGGGAGCTGGTTTGCCGAGTAGTTTGGCTATACGTTCTAATAGATTCTTGTTGCTGAGATTCTCACTATTGAGTACAAAACGTTCACCCCGAATGGCGCGATTGTTCATTAATAGTATCATGATTTTGACCACATCTTCGACATCCACAATACCCACAGTTCCCGGCGGATACACCTTGATCCCTTTTTGAACCAGGTTAAAAATGGCTCCCGAAGCTTTTTTGCCGGGGCCTACTCCCATAATAACAGATGGATTGACAATAACGGCATCCAACCCCTCCATGATACCTCGCCACACTTCCATTTCACTTTCATATTTCGAGCGCGCGTATTTAGCATGATCCGCACCATCATCCCATTTACTCTGTTCGGAAATCAACTCACCCGCTTTTGGAGAACCAAGTGCAGCAATGGAACTGACATGTACCAGACGGGCACCGTGCTCCAAACAAAGGTTGACTATATGTTTGGTGCCCTCGATGTTGGTGTGTAGCATGCTCGCCCAATCCTCTTTTTGATAGGATATTTTTGCGGCACAATGGTATACTTGTGTTACGCCGTTAAAGGCATCAGCTAAGGCAAAATAATCCGTGATATCAGCCGAAAACCATTCCACTAAAGAAGAGGAACGCAAGAGCTCCGGAATTTCCGACTGTTCACGCTTGATAGCCAAGACAGCATGACCCTCATCGATTAAAAATTTAATCAATGTCGATCCCAAAAATCCTGTTCCTCCAGTTACTAGTATCACCTATATCAAATTGACGTTGAAATTGTGTCGCCCAAAGATAACCTATTGGTAACGGGATTGCAAGTGTAGGAAAGAGGAAACTTTTACTTTTGCTTTCTTACTTTATTGATGTTTTGCTTACTTTTGAAATATCAATGAATCCTTCGGGATTTTACCTTTTACTTTGTTAACATGTCTTTAGCTGATTTCTTTACACCGATCCTGACACAAGAATTTTCTTCTGGAGTGGACTTTTATACCTCACAATTCGGAAAAATTATACAAGCCAATGAAGATTCTTTCCCTGATTTGGAAGACGCGGAAAAGAAGCCACATATAGCTTTACTAGGCGTTGAGGAAGACCGGGCATCGGTTCAGAACGGCGGCGCGAAGAAATCACCAAACGCGGTACGAAAACATTTCTATAATCTCTATCAGGGCGATTATGATGTACGCATTGGGGATTTAGGAAACATTCAAGCCGGAGCGACCATACAGGATACGTATATCGCATTGAAAACGGTGGTGGAAGAGTTGGTGAAGCAGGACATATTACCGGTCATCATAGGCGGTGGTCAAGATCTTACTTTTGCACAATATACAGGTTATGAAGGATTAGAGCAACGCGTGGAAGTAGCTGTTGTGGATGCTCGATTTGATTTAGATCAAGATCATGTGGAGAACACGCCGCTAAACTCCAATACCTATCTTAATCATATTATACTGCATCAACCGGACTACTTGTTCAATCTAAGTAACCTGGCTTATCAAACTTATTTAGTAAGTAAGGAGTCCATTAATATGTACGATAAGCTGTTTTTCAGTACGATGCGAATTGGTATGATGGCAGGCCAGCTTGACCAAGCAGAGCCATTGATTCGCGCGGCGGATATGGTCAGTTTCGATATTGGCGCAATACGAGCATCCGAAGCTCCCGGCAACGCTAATGCAAATCCAAACGGGCTATATGGAGACGAGGCATGTCAATTAGCGCGCTATGCAGGAATGTCAGATAAGTGTTCATCGATCGGTTTCTATGAGTACAATCCCACTTTTGATCCTATGGGGCACACGGGCAGTTTAGTAGCCCAGATGATATGGTGTTTTGTTGACGGATATTATAGCCGTAAAAATGATACACCAGTTATTCCGAAATCGGCTTATATTATTTATCGTACTACATTAAAAAATGAGGATTACGAGTTGATCTTTGTCAAAAGTAAAAAATCGGACCGTTGGTGGATGCAAGTGCCCTATTTTGGGTCAAGGTCGGTCAATGAACGTTATTACTGGGTGCCTTGCCGCTACGAAGATTATCAGCAAGCAGTAGGTGGTGATATGCCTGACCTTTGGTGGAAAACCCATCAAAAACTGCAATAGCTAGCGATTTATGGAGATATTATCATTACTTATCGTTGCGGTTTTATGCTGTATTATTTTAGGACTTCTTTGGCTGCTGGCCCAAAGGATACCGAGAAATGTTCTGCAACGAGCCGAACAGGAAAAAAATGTAACCGTAATCGAGTTAACCAAAGTGCAGGAAAGAGAGCGGATACTACAGCAAGGAAAAGAATTAGCGGAGCAGGCACTAGAATCCGAGCGACGTGAACGGGCAGCTATAGAACGTACACTAGAAGGTACGAACGCGTATTTGCAAGCACAACAAGAGAAATACCAAAGTCAGCAGGAAGAAATGCAGCAGTTGCGAAAGCAGTTCCACCTGGAGTTTCAGCAGATGGCGAATGCCATCCTCGAAGAAAAAACCCAGAAATTTACGGCCGTCAATCAACAACAATTGGATCAGATACTCACACCGTTAAAAGAAAAAATCAAAACGTTTGAGGATAAAGTAGAGCGAACTTACCAACAAGAAGCCGCCGAGCGGAACGTGTTGAAAGGCGTCGTGGAACAACTTATGCAACAGAGTATGTTGATTAAAAACGAGGCGAACAATTTGACCAAAGCGTTGAAAGGCGATAATAAAAAACAAGGATATTGGGGAGAGATTATCCTAGAGCGGGTATTGGAACGTTCCGGTTTGGTAAAAGATCAAGAATATAAATTACAAGCAATCTTTGAGGAAGATAATAATCGGAAAATTCCAGATGCCGTTATCCTACTCCCCGATGATAAACATTTGGTTATTGATTCCAAAGTGTCGTTAACGGCCTACGAACGTTGGGCGAATGAAGAAGACGAAACAGAACAGGCATCGTATTTGCGTCAACATGTACATTCGGTCGAGTCACATATTCGGCAGCTATCAGCAAAAAATTACCACGATCTATATGGTATCCATTCTCCAGATTTTGTGCTGCTGTTTATGCCGATAGAATCTGCCTTGAGTGTTGCAATCAAGGAAAAGCCAGACCTGTTTTCCGATGCCTGGGATAGGCGGGTCGTTATTGTAGGGCCATCAACATTGTTGGCCACATTGCGTACGATTGCTAGTATATGGGTGCAAGAACGCCAAAACCGTAATGTCTTGGAGATAGCGAAAGAAGCAGGCCTACTATACGACAAGTTTGTAGGCTTTCTGAACGATATGCAACAACTAGAAACCCATCTGCAACGTGCATCCGAAAAACATCAGGACGCGATGCGAAAGTTGTCGGCTGGTACCGGAAATGTGATTAAGAAAGTAGAAAATTTGAAGCAACTCGGCGCAAAAGCACATAAGCAAATCGATCCAAAATATCTGGAGTAGAGAAGTCTTGTCAATATCCCGCGGCAACATCATCTCCACGCGGATCCGCGCCTGTCTGTAATTTCCCGTTAGGAAGGATGACAATATTTTCCATACGACCTATGGCTTGTCGTGGATAGAGCGTATAACCGTCGCGTTCTAAACTTTTACGGACAGGTTCGGCGATTGCTTTTCCTTCCATATCAATGCGATCAGGTTTCCATTGATGATGGAAACGAGGTGCGTTTACAGACTCTTGTGCTCCCATACCAAATTCTAAGACATTCAGAATGCCCTGAAATACCGATGTAATGATTGTTGACCCGCCGGGTGTTCCAATGACCATCTTGAGCTGTCCATCCTGTTCGACAATGGTGGGAGTCATCGCACTTAACATCCTTTTTTGTGGTGCTATCGCGTTCGCTTTTCCTCCTAGTAGACCATACAAATTAGGTGTTCCCGGTTTTATAGAAAAGTCGTCCATCTCGTTGTTTAATAGGAATCCTGCATTATCTACCCACACATAAGCGCCATAAGACCCGTTAATAGTAGTCGTTATTGAAACCGCATTTCCGTCCTTGTCGACAATGCTAAAGTGGGTGGTTTCTTCCGATTCATAACCGGGAAAAGATGATGCCTTAACGTCGGTACTGGGCGTTGCTTTGGCTAGATTTACTTTTGCCATCCGATCTTGATTTCGCTTTTTGTCTGTTAGATATTGTACCGGTACGTTGTAGAAATCGGGATCGCCCAAATAGGAAGCCCGATCAGCGTATATACGCCGCTCAGCCTCTACCATTGCCCGTACTGTACTATCGGACTGAAAACCCCAAGCATGCAAGGGATATTGCTCCACCGATTGTAATAAAGCTACTAAGGCAACGCCACCACTAGAGGGGGGGGGCATGGAAATAATCTTGTAATCTTTATAAGTTCCCACAATGGGTTCTCGCCAAACGGCATGATAGTTCGCTAAATCAGCATGCGTCATAATGCCGTTACCACGTTTCATTTCGGCAATAATAAAATCAGCCGTTTCTCCTTTATAAAAACCGTCTCGCCCTTGTTTTGCAATCCGTTTTAACGTGCTTGCCAGTTGTGTTTGTACAAATAAATCTCCGGTCTTCCATTCTTCGTCCCGAAGAATGGCGGCTCCATTCGGATTAAACTTTTTAAACCGTTCTTGATAGCTGTTAAATTCTCTTGCTTGCTGGCTTGTTATGGAAAAACCCTTTTCTGCAAGATCAATCGCCGGTTGGATGAGCTCTTTCCACGGCATGTTACCGTATTTTTTATGCGCCTCTTCCATGCCGGCAACGGAACCGGGTACACCTACCGCAAGTTGACCGTACAGGCTGAGGCCTGTAATGGGGTTCCCTTTTTTATCCAAATACATATCACGATGTGCCTGTTCGGGTGCTTTTTCGCGAAAATCAAGGGATGCAACATGACCATCCTTGCCCCGGTATACCATAAAGCCGCCACCGCCAATATTCCCGGCATTTGGATAAACTACGGCGAGCGCAAATTGTACCGCAACAGCAGCATCCACAGCATGGCCTCCTTTTTTAAGAATGTCTACGCCAATCTGAGAAGCCAACGGGTGAGCCGTGACGACTGCAGCATGGTTAAATTCCTGTTCGGCTATTGTATGCGGTTTAACTTGTGCTTTCGTATAGGGCCCTACTAAAAATAGGGTGACGGAAAAGATTGTATAAAGTAACTTCATGGAGACAAACCCGTTTATGGTATGTAAATATAGATTAAAAATATTTTTTTGTATAACTTAGTTGTCATGAAGAAAATCATTTTCACCAGTATATTTTGTGTTTGTTTCATCTTACTCCATGCGCAGTCCGTTCGTGTATTATCGTATAACATACATCATGCTAACCCGCCGGCGCATGGGAATAAAATTGATTTGCCCCGCATAGCGAAAGTTATTAAGGAATCTGGCGCTGACGTCGTGGGTATACAGGAAGTGGATGTTCGTGTATCGCGTTCGCAAATGGTCGATCAGGCAGAAGAATTGGCGAACCTGACAGGAATGCATTATTTTTTCTCCAAAGGGATCGATTTAGAAGAAGGCGAATACGGCACATTAATCCTCACCAAGCATAAAATCGTGGGTCATAAACGATATGATTTGCCCATGGTCGAAAAAAGTGAAAACAGATCGCTCGCGGTCGTCGATGTGGAGCTGCCTAGTGGTGAAGTCCTGTCTTTTGCGAATACACATTTAGATTTAAAAGCGAAAAATAAAATTGCGCAGGCAAACTATATCAAAGAATTAGGTGCTAGAATAGAGAATCCCTTGATTCTTGTCGGGGATTTCAATGCGAAGCCTACAGACGAGCCCATTAGCATTTTGGAAGAGCAATTTATCCGAAATACGACAACCAATGGGCCAACGCATCCAAACACGGAAGCAAAAAATGAAATTGATTATATCATGGTCGGAAAACAGACAAAATTCAGCTGGAAGACTTATAAAACAATTCCAGAAACGTATGCTTCTGATCATCTACCGGTATTTGCAGAAATTGAATTAACCCTACAATAATTTTTCGTTATTTTTATGTCTGTCGGCATCGCGAATAGATTTCTTCTCCAAGTTCTTTTGCAATGCATCGGTGAGGTCTATGCCGGTTTGGTTTGCAAGACAGATAAGTACAAATAACACATCGGCCATTTCATCGGCCAGGTGAACCTCTTTATCTGATTTTTTAAACGATTGTTCACCATATTGCCGAGCCATGATACGGGCCACTTCACCTACTTCTTCCATAAGCATGGCCGTATTCGTGAGCTCGTTAAAATAACGTACACCGGTAGTGTTAATCCATTTATCGACAAGATCTTGTGCTTCTTTTATAGTCATACCTTTAAATATCATTATTCATTTGTATCTAAAATAATCGTTACTGGTCCATCGTTACGCAAATCAATTTTCATATCTGCTCCAAAAACACCCATCTGCACTTGCTTATCCAATAACATCGATAAACGTTCACCCATGGCTTGGTACAAGGGTTCTGCTTTGTTGGGTTTTGCCGCGCGGATAAAAGAAGGTCGATTACCTTTCTTAGTCTGTGCGATTAACGTAAATTGCGATATAAGGAGAACATTGCCGCTTATATCTTGAACGGACTTGTTCATCAAGCCGGCATCGTCCGAAAAAATGCGAAGATTGACTAATTTTTGAGCTAGCCATTCTGCCTCTTTCTCGGTATCATCTTCCTCTACGCCCAATAATACCAATAACCCTTGTTGAATTGCTCCGGTATATATGCCATCTACTGTACACGAGGCTTGTGTAACCCGTTGTATAACTGCTCGCATGTTGCAAGATAAAAAAATTAAAACCGGATATTCAATCCAAACAAGAAATTTGTTTCTGCTTGCGGATAATACGCATTGCCGTAAAGTCGTGTTCCACCAGGGGTAATGCCACCGTATGTATAACCGTGGGATTCATACTTTTCATTGAAAATATTGTGGATAGCTAAATTTGCATCTATATTTTCCATACCTAACAAAGCGAAATTATAGCGTACACGCAGATTGTTTACAAAGAAAGGGTCTACGCTGCGGTCTGCCGACTGTGTATTGTCCAAATATTGCCTAGATACATATTTGCTGGCGACACTAAACTCCAGTGGACGTATGGGGGAATAGGAAAGTTCATTGGACAAGATAACCGATGGAGAGAACGAGATGGTCGTGGAACGATAGTGCTGTTCTACCTGTGGTTCGTCCAACTCATTCCAGTCTTCGTCCATTACCGTAAGATATTCCGTGTAGTTTTTGATTTTGTTTTCACTGAGGCCAGCTGTCGCTTTCCATCTAAACTGTTCCGATATCTGCCAAGCACCGTCCAGCTCTAGCCCGATACGGTAGCTCTCGGGTACATTCTCGCGAATTGAACCGCCGACGTTGTTGATTTCGCCGGTCTTGATAAGCTGATCTTTATAAAACATACCATACACATTAGCCCCAATATTGAGGGATTCTCGTCTCAAGCGGTATCCGGTTTCGATATTGTGCATTCTTTCGGCTTTTGGTCTTGCATTGGGCGAAGATTCCACATAATCATCGCGGACTGGTTCTTTGTTTCCGAACGCGTAGGACACGTAGACATTTGTTGTTGGCGACAAGAGGTAGGTAGCACCTACTTTCGGATTAAAAAAGTGGTGTGTTACATTCACGTCCGCCAAGTCTAAGTTGTGGTTATATCCTTCAAAGGTATAATCTACATAACGGTATTGCAGGTCGGTGTACAATCGCATTGCCCCAAAGGCAGCATTCCATTTACCATATATATTGATGTCGTTTTTCTCCGCATCGTTGAAGTAGTACTTGTCACCGAGTTTACTGTCCGAAGCGTACTGTGCCCAGATGACTTCCCCATAATGATCGCCCCGATACTGGTTGGCGCCTCCACCCAAGATAAAGTTATGGTTTTTATTTAAGGTATGATTAATAGAGAAAACTGTCCCGTAGAAATAATTGTCCAACCAACGACGACGAATTAGATCTGTGTTATTTATCGCAGTATCACCGATCGCGACAGGTTCCAAACCATAATCACTAAATAGCTCCTTTTCTTTATACTCTTCGTAATACCCCGCCCCTCGTGTATAATGCAAAGCCATGTTTAGCGTGGTTCGATCAGACGCAAAATAGTTGTAATGGAGATGGTGGTGTGTCTGCGTATAGTTATCTGTTTGATTCTCGTAGGTAAAGCCGTTATAGCGACGGTTATCCGCTAGCATTTCTTCCGGCACGCCGTCCCAGGCCTGATAGGTTTTCTCTTTGCCAGAAAACACGGTGGCTTTCAAATGATGTTTCTGACCATAATAACCCGCATCGAAATAGAAAGATTTCAAGTCGGAGGTAGCCCGGTCTATGTATCCGTCGGAGCTAATCCGTGATAGTCGCGCATTAAATGCAAATTTATCTTGGATTAATCCTGAGCCGACTTTTACTGTGTTTTTCCATGTGTTGTAAGAGCCCGCACTATTGTTGAGCTCCGCATATGGCGTTTGTTCCAATGCATCCGACTGGATGTTCAATGAGGCACCAAAAGCTCCGGCGCCATTCGTCGACGTACCTATACCACGCTGTATTTGGATGCTTTGGGAACTCGATGCAAAGTCTGGTAAATTCACAAAAAAGGAGCCCATACTTTCCGCGTCATTTAAAGGAATACCATTTAGGGTGACATTGATCCGTTGATTATCGGAGCCTCGAATGGTCATGTTCGTATAACCTACCCCCGCACCGGCATCTGAACCGATAACGACAGAAGGGGTTTGATCGAGTAAATAAGGGATATCCTGTGCCAAATTACTCCGACGGATATCTTCCTTTGATAGATTTTTGTACGTTGTGGCTGCATTATCCCCTGCGCGGGTAGCCATAACCTGTACTTCATCTGCCATTCTCATTTCCAGATGTAATATTACGGTGATATCGTTCTGTTGATCAAGTGCAACGCGTGTCTGATAGGGAGTATATCCTATGTAACGAACATGTAAGTTGGCTGATTCACCTGTTACCTCTGTAAAGGTGGCAATACCCTGTTGATCGCTGGTTTTTGTGTTTCCTTGAAAAACGACGGTCGCCCCTCGAAGAGGTTCGCGCTTTACGTCCAGTACACGCACGGTAAATGGAGTTTGCGTAAAAGCTACAACTACTCCGAAAAGCAGAACCATGGTCATTAATCCATGTTTTAACATAAAAAAATAATTAAATGAAGTTAAACGTTCTATTGCCAGGGGTTAGCAACAGCTGATTATTTAACTAACCTTCCCTACGCCAGCATTATCTGGATCAGGTGCGTCTCGCTTAATCGCGAGACTGGGTATAATCTCAGCCCGTCTTTGCGTTTATTGAAAAAACAAGGCACCCCTTTTCGATAAATACAAAACTAAAGATTAATTTGGTATAATCAAATTATGGCTTCATTTTTGATTACATATAGATAACAAATTATTTCAATTAGTTAAATGAGGTATATTTCAGCAAGCATTGTGATTCCTGTAAAAGGGAGTTTCATGAGAAAAGGTGTCGTTGCTATGGATGAATATGGCGCGATCAAGGGTGTTTATGAGGAAACAGATCCAGCCGTATCGGATGTAAAAATAGAATTTTATGATGGCGTTTTAATACCCGGTTTTGTGAATACGCATTGCCATATCGAGCTGTCTCATATGCTTGGTAAAACAAAAAAAGGAACTGGACTGCCGCGCTTTTTGGCCGATGTTATGAAAAAGCGGGATACCAAAGAAAAAGATATTTTAGCAAAAATTCAGGCGGCCGATGAGATGATGTTTAAAAACGGAATCCAGGCTGTGGGAGATCATGTTAATACCGAGTTGTCTGCGAAAACAAAAGCCGGTAGCCCAATCAAGTACCATACTTTCGTCGAAGTCATGGCGATGACCAAGGAAGATATCCAACCACGCGTGGATAAAGCACGTGACATCGAGTTTTATTTTGACGCTAACCACACTTCCATTACACCGCACGCGCCATATTCGTGTTCAAAAGAGCTGTTTAAGGCATTTCGTAAATTGGTGAATGAGGATAATATTTTGAGTGTGCACAATCAAGAAAGTGATGAGGAGAATAAGCTTTATCGCTATAGACAGGGAGAGTTCCTCGATTTTTACAAAGAAATGGGACTGCATGCAGATGCATTCAAAGCACAGGCGAGAAATTCCATCCAATCCTATCTGACACACCTGTCGAAGAATAATCCCCTTATTTTGGTTCATAATACCTATATGTCGTTAAAGGATGTGGATTTTATTGAACGCTTGGGTAGAGATGTCTATTTCTGTATGTGTCCAAAATCCAACCTATTTATTGAAGGTAAATTGCCTAAAATACTCAATTTTATTCCCAATCAGAACCGTATGGTGATCGGGACAGACAGCCTGGCTTCGAACGACACGTTGGATATATTAGAGGAACTGAAGGTGATTTCCTCACATTACAATCAACTGGATTTCTTACAAATTCTACCTTGGGCAACGATTAATGGGGCAGAAGCATTAGGTCTTGCTGACGAGTTGGGGTCTATCGAAGTCGGAAAAACGCCAGGTCTAGTCTTGCTAGAGGGCATGAATAACCTGCGTCTGACAGAACGGGTTACACTGAAAAGAATAGTTTAGTTTTTTTCTATAAGAATTCGTGAATGCCCCGCATTTTCTCTAAGTTTGACCGTGATGAAACATCTTCGTATTACAGTTGCGGGCAAAGTGCAGGGCGTATATTATCGAGCGACATGTAAAGCTGTTGCTGATCAGCTTGGGCTTAAGGGATTTGTCATGAACCAGCCCGATGGTTCGGTGTACATAGAGGCCGAAGGCAATGCCTTTGCGCTAGACGGTTTGTTGGAATTCTGCCGCGAGGGACCGGATGGCGCAGAGGTTTCGGAGGTATCTGTTGTTGAAGAAGCCTTAAGGGGGTTTAAGAATTTTGTAGTCGTAAAAAAGAAAATATAGCCGACGTGTCTTCTATCAAAAAATTTGTAAGTGATACGGTGATTTATGGTTTTACAACCATTGTTCCCCGCATGATCGGTTTTTTGATGACGCCGATTTATCTTCGCAAATTTAAAGATGCTGCGGTATATGGCGTCTATTCAAACCTCTACGCCTGGGTTTCTATGTGGAATGCTATTCTGGCATTTGGAATGGAAACCACATATTTCCGTTTTTTGCAAAAAGTTGATTCCAAAGATAAGGATCGGGTCTTCAACAATAGCTTTGTCGTCACGTTGCTTACCTCCTTGCTGTTGTTGGCATCTGTTTTTACTTTTATTGATCCCATATCGACTTGGTTTGCCGGAGAGGGGGATGCCACAGAATATGCCAGCTATATCCAATATTTTGTATTTATTTTGGTAGCTGATGCGTTAGCGGTCGTACCTTTTGCTAAATTAAGGGCACAAGGACGCCCCATCCGTTATAGCTACATCAAGTTTATCAATATCTTCATTACTGTTCTTGCTAACTTATTTTTTATCGTTTACTTATCTAACTGGACGAAATCGTCTACCTTTTGGGCTGATTTTGCTTCAGGTTGGTTTCGGGAGGGATGGATTGGTTATGTTTTTATTTCCAATTTGCTAGCCAGTAGCATAACATTACTTTTGTTGATACCGGAAATGTTGACATTAAGGTTGCGTATCGACAGACCACTTATGAAAAGCATGCTAGCCTACAGTTTTCCCATTTTGATTGCCAACATATCGTTTATTATCAATGAGAACTTGGATAAGATGTTTTTTCCAAAATTATTACCTGGAGAATATGGAAAAACCGAACTTGGTATATACGGCGCTGTGAGCAAAATTGCTATTTTTCTAAACTTATTTATCACCGCTTTTCGTCTAGGTGCAGAGCCTTTCTTTTTTTCATACGCTAAAAATGAAAATGCCTCCCGTACCTATGCCAAGATTATGGAGTACTTTGTGATGTTGATGGTCTTGGTCATGGTGGGTATTACGGTGAATTTGGATTGGCTTAAGGACTTTATCAAAGGAAATGAACTCCAACCAGACATCTACTGGACAGGATTAAAAGTCGTGCCGTTCATACTTTTAAACTTTGTTTTATTAGGGATATATATGAACCTATCCGTGTGGTATAAATTGACTGACCAGACACGGTTTGCCTTATATATATCGTTGACCGGTGCGTTAGTGACGATCATCTTGAATTTTCTGCTGATCCCCATTTATTCATATCCAGGCGCGGTTGCTACAACCACTGCGGCCTACTTGGTTATGATCGCATTGTCACTCTACTGGGGCCAGAAATATTATCCGGTACCTTACCATTTCCTTAAAATAGCACTTTATCTTGTGGGCGGATTAGCGGTTTCTCTTGCCAGTTTCTTTATTTTTGATAGCGACTTTTGGATAGGCAACGGATTGCTGTTGGTGTTCTGTACAATCATCATTTCTTTGGAAAAGAAGAATATAGAGCAAGTGCTGGCACAGCGGAAAAAAACTTGAAATAACGTAGCATTTAATGTTTCCATACCGTTTACCTGTTTATTAACATGTAATATCATTTCTAATAATTATTGACATATGAAGAAAACCTTATTTTTAACCGGACTGTTGCTTTTTGTTTTTTCATTGCTTAGCCAAGCGCAATCCAGACGAGAAAGAATTATGGAGAAAAAAAACCACATTATGATCGATCCGTTGACCTTAATTGCCGCACCGGCTATTAATATGTCATACGAACGGGTTATCACCGAAGAATTTGGTCTGGGCGTACACGGTTTGTTTGGTGTAGGCGATACGGACGACTACGGGGATTGGATAGATCATGTTGTGCAAGTTTCTCCTTTTGCAAAAGTATTTTTGGCAGGTTCGCATGGAGCGGGTTTTTTTATGGAGGCTTTCGTGCCGATTACAAGTGAGAAGGGGTATTTTGGAACGTATGATACGGAACGTGGAAATTATGTAGAAACCGCGAGAAGAAATACATCGGTAGGTCTGGGTGTAGGATTAGGCGGCAAGTGGCTGTTAAAAAGAAGCTTAATGCTGGAAGTCGGCGGAGGTCTTGGACGTAAACTGATCAATAAAGATCAAGGTCAGGAATCACTGACTGGAAAATGGATGATTGGGCTGGGGTACGCATTTTAAGCGGCCCTACATCACCATATCTTCTGCAAACCTTTCCTTTATTTCTTCCAATACCTCGAGGATTTCATTATGGTTTCCTAGTCCTACCAATTTTGTACGATATTCCTTGAAATTCGGTATACCCTTAAAATAATTAGCGTAATGACGACGCATTTCAAAGATGCCGGTTTTATCTCCCTTCCATTCAATGGATTTAATCAAATGGGTCTTGCATACGTCCACGCGTTCGTCGATACTTGGACCTTCTAATCGCTCTCCTGTTTCAAAGAAGTGCTTGATTTCTCGAAATATCCAAGGATATCCGATGGATGCACGGCCAATCATAATGCCGTCTACCTCATATTCCATACGCCACGCAGCGGCTTTTTCCACCGAATCGACGTCGCCGTTCCCAAAAATAGGGATATGAATACGCGGGTTGCGTTTTACATCCCGTATCATGTTCCAATCGGCCTGACCTTTGTACATCTGTGCCCTTGTACGTCCGTGGATCGCTAATGCTTTGATCCCCACATCCTGCAGACGTTCCGCTACTTCATACACATTTTTCGTGTTATCATCCCAACCCAGACGGGTCTTTACGGTTACCGGCAGTGGAGTCGCATCCACAACGGCTTTGGTCATGGCAACCATTTTATCGATATCCTGTAGAAGACTGGCGCCTGCACCGCGGCAAGCAACGTTCTTTACCGGGCAACCGTAGTTGATGTCTATTAAATCCGGATGAGCTAGTGTGCATATTTCCGCGGATTGCCGCATACTTTCAATATCCGAACCGAATATCTGTATACCAATAGGGCGTTCATATTCAAAGATATCAAGCTTCTGTTTCGATTTTGCCGCGTCACGAATCAATCCCTCGGAAGAAATAAATTCCGTATACATCATATCCACGCCGTTTTGTTTACACACATAACGAAACGGCGGATCACTGACATCCTCCATCGGAGCCAGTAATAACGGGAATTTACCTAAATCAATATGTTCACCGATCTTAACAGCCATTGTGTATACTTTTTTGCAAAGTTACGGAAAAAATCTTCTACCCCATTTTCTTAACGTAAAAGAGGCAAGATTATACTAACTTTACACCGAAGTAAGAAATTTATTGAATGTATCTATTGCGGCATATTTTTTTGAGTGGCATACTGTGTTTAATGATGAGCTTGGCTTGGGCGAACAGTGTACAACAGGATAAAATTGATACCTTTGATTATGTGTTTCCGCCGGCAGATCGTCCGAATAAACTCGTTGAAGAATTATTCTCCGATGTGGAGCAGCGTAGCATACATTTAATCGCCACTTTGGATTACATCGCCTCTAAAAAAGGACCAGGCGATGGTTTGCCCCATGGGCAAGGCGAAACAAAAACCGAGCGCCCTATATGGGTATTGCTCGTCGTATTTTTACTGTTTTTCGCTGTTGCTATTGTGCGTCTCGCTTTCCCCGCAGATTTTAGTATGATTGTACAAGCTTATTATGACGAACGAACCCTGCAACAGGTCAGCAAAGAAGATAACATGCTAACGTCGTGGCCCTATATATTCCTCTATCTTATTTTTAGTTTGGCGTTGGGGCTCTTTATCGTCCTGATGGAGTCATCCTTTGTACGTTTGGATATCCTTAGTTGGGAGAACTACGTACGTACAGCCTTCTTTGTTGCTCTCTTATTTATTGTTAAGATCCTCTTAATCCGATTTATTTCGTTTGTATTTGAAATAGATCGGTCTGTGCGTGAGTATGTAACGATTCTTTATCTGGTTTACTTCAACAGTATGCTTTTTTTGATGCCTTTTCTTTTGGTAGCCATATTCGTCCCTATAGCTTACTTTAAGATTCTGTTAATTTTGTTTACGGTATCGGTATCTATCTTGTTCATATATAGATTTTTAAGGACGGCCTTCCGGCTATTCGGAAATCTGAAGTTTTCGATTTTTTATTTAATTCTGTATCTTTGCGCACTTGAAGTCGCACCGATTCTAATATTGGTTAGAACATTGAGCAATTAAAAAAATTGAATATGCAAGTAGATGAAGCAAGAGCCAAGAAGGTAAAAAGTATATTAGTTACCTTGCCTAAACCTGAAAATGATAAGTCTCCGTATTTTGCGTTAGCAGAAAAATATAACTTAAAATTAGACTTTCGAGGGTTCATTCATGTCGAAGGAGTGCCGGCGAGGGAAGTGCGTAAGGATAAGATTAATTTTACAGATTTTACAGCAGTTATCTTTACCAGTAAGAATGCGGTCGATCACTTTTTTCGGGTATGTGAGGAAATGCGGTTTGAGGTAACATCAGACATGAAATACTTCTGTATATCCGAGGCCATTGCACTTTATTTGCAAAAATATATTCAATATCGTAAGCGTAAAATTTTCTTTGGTAAACAATCTGCCAAGGACTTAGAAGAAGTGCTTACGAAGCATAGCAAAGAAAAATTTCTTTTCCCTTGTTCCGATGTTGCCAATGAAGAGACACAAAAATGGCTACAAGATAACGGGTATGACTTTACCCCCGCCGTGCTATTCCGCACCGTAATCAGCGATATTCAGGATTTGGAGAATGTGTTCTACGATGTTATCGTTTTCTTCAGCCCCTCGAGCGTGCAGTCGTTGTTTGAGAATTTTCCAGATTTCAAACAAAAAGACACCCGAATAGCTGCATTTGGAGCTACAACCCAACAGGAATTGCTTAATCATGATTTAGTATTAGATATACCAGCTCCTACGCCCGAAGCACCAAGCATGACCATGGCGGTAGAGCAATATATCAAACAGGTGAATAAATAAGAGGAAATATGGCGCTTACCGTTTCTTATTTAGAATATTCTATTTAATTTGCGTGGATATGGATGCGATAAAATTTAAATTATCGTATCGTTATTTAAGAGGAATATTTTTTTAAGTTTGTAAATAGTTGTTAAGCGTAAGAACTTGTGAAACTAAAACCAGTAAATAGTATATCAGGAATATCTCCAAAGGACTTTGTTCGAGATTATCTCAACAAGGGGCAGCCGGTTATCATTAAAGACTTTATTAGTAAAGAAAGTCCGTGCTGGAACAAATGGAGTTACGATTATTTCAAGGAAATAGCGGGTAATGAACAAGTAGATATATACGGACGTGAAGAGGAGTCCCAAAACCATGCCGCTAGTCCGCCTGTTGGAAGAATGAGTTTTGGTGAGTATCTTGATAAAATAAGTAAAGAACCAACAGAGCTCCGTTTGTTTCTTTTCAATTTGATGAAGATTAGACCAGAGTTGAAAAAAGACGTGATTTATAATGACGTTACAGGAGGTAAGGTTTTGCAATGGTTGCCTTATATGTTTTTCGGAGGAGAAGGTTCGGCAACCCGAAACCACTTCGATATTGACATGTCGCACGTCTTCATTTCGCAGTTTCAGGGAGCCAAACGGATTTGGGTTTTTCCGAATAATCAGTCCGATTTGATGTACAAGCTGCCTTATAACTTTCATAGCATCGCTAATTTGAAAACAAGTAGCCAAGAAGAGTTTCCAGCGTTAAAGCTGCTAGAAGGCTATGAAGCTGTTATTCGCGCTGGTGATACGCTCTATATGCCAGCAGGCTGGTGGCATTATATACAATATGAAACAGAAGGGTATTCCATATCGGTGCGGGCACTGGCCAATTCTCTTAGCGAAAAAATAAAAGGGGCTAGAAACCTGTTTGTCACGCGTTACTTTGATGATACGATGCGAAAAGTATTCAAAGAGAAATGGCTTGATTATAAGATCAAAACTGCTCGACTACGGGCGGACAAAGCAATGCGTAAACAGCAAAAGAAATAAAAAATAGGGGCGTATATACGCCCCTATTTTATTTTTTCTACGAATTCTTTTATCGCTTTGCTTGGATTTTTGGTCTTCATGAAATTTTCACCGATCAAAAACCCTTGGAAACCTGCTTTTCTTAACGCTTTGATCGTGTCTGGGTTCGATATACCACTTTCTGACACCTTGATGAACCCATCCGGAATTTTATTAACCAAATCATAGGAATGATTTAAGTCTACTTCGAAATCTTTTAGATTGCGATTATTCACACCGATAGCATCGATGCTATCAAAGAGATTACGTTGCAGCTCTTCCTCGTTATGTACCTCTAAAAGTACATTCAGCCCCAGTGATTTTGCGTACTGAGAATACGTTTCTATTTCTTTGTTATCCAAACAGGCTGCAATCAAGAGGATAATATCAGCCCCGTAAGCTTTGGCTTCGGCTATCTGATACGTATCAACTATAAATTCTTTGCGTAGCAAGGGGATAGTCAATGCTTCCCGCGCCACGGGCATATCTGCCAGCGAACCTTGGAAAAAATCGGAGTCTGTCAAGACCGATACAGCGGAGGCGCCGGCTTCCTGATACCCTTTGACAACCTCCTCAACAGTTGACGTTCCGTTGATGATCCCTTTTGACGGCGAGGCCCGTTTATATTCTGCGATGATACTCGTTCGTTCCGGGTGAAGTATGGAGTCTTTAAGCGAGTAACAAGTCCTGCTGAAAAGTGGATAATGCTCCAGTTCTTCCAATGAAACTTGCTTTTTCGCTTCTGCTACCTCTACTTTTTTTCGTTCGATTATTTTATCTAGTATAGTCATTTCCGATCCAATTTTCCATTAATTTCTTCCCATTTGTTGTTAACACCGACTCGGGGTGAAACTGCACACTACATACATCATACGCTGTATGTCTTAAGGCCATAATGACACCATCAGGGTCTCGTGCCGTTACATGAAGACAGCTTGGGAGATTTTCTTCGGAGACTGCCCAAGAATGA
Source organism: Sphingobacterium arenae (assembly GCF_014692505.1). Taxonomy (GTDB): domain Bacteria; phylum Bacteroidota; class Bacteroidia; order Sphingobacteriales; family Sphingobacteriaceae; genus Sphingobacterium; species Sphingobacterium arenae. The sequence goes on from NZ_JACNYK010000007.1 coordinate 95,039, forward strand.
TACCGTCCAATTTTAGAATCCTTTGGGAAATCTTGAAAGAGTTTCTCCGTTTCGTCGGTGATCATAATATCGGTGGCGACCCCATGCAGGGGTTTAGGCATATTGTATAACGTTCCTCCGAAAACCTCTGCAATTGCCTGTTGGCCTAGGCATATACCCAAGATGCGTTTAGAAGGAGTGTACCGACGGATCACATCCAATAATAGCCCCGCTTCCTCTGGTATACCCGGCCCGGGGGACAACAGTATACTGTTAAAAGGCTCGACGTCGTCCAATTCGAACTTGTCGTTCCTCCACACAATATAATCTTGTCCTAATTCCTGTAATAAATGCACGAGATTATAAGTGAAAGAATCGTAATTATCGATTACCAAAATCTTATTGTTATTCATATGTATATAACTATTCGTCTATTGTCTGTGTATTAATGCACGCATGAATGCTTCGTATCTTGTCTTTTAATGACCGATTTTATGGTGTATTATAGCGTTTCTGCAATTTCCAATGCACGACGTAATGCCGCGATTTTGTTATTGACTTCCTGTAGCTCCTTTTCAGGGTCAGAATCCAGAACGATCCCGGCGCCAGCTTGGTAATGCAGTACATTCTGCTTACTTAGAAAGGAGCGAATCATGATGGCATGGTTGAAGTCACCATTAAAACCCATATAGCCAATAGCTCCGGAATAGAACGAACGCTGTAAACCTTCGTATCGGTCAATCAGTGTGAGCGCTTTATGTTTTGGAGCGCCTGATAATGTGCCGGCTGGGAAGGTGTCGCCTACGACATCAAAAGGATTGGAAGCTGGGTTTAGTTTGCCCGATACTTTGGATACTAAGTGGATAATATGAGAATAATATTGTGCTTCTTTATAGGATGTTACTTTTACGTTGCTGCAATGCCGACTCAAATCATTGCGAGCTAAGTCAACTAACATCACATGTTCTGCAGATTCCTTCGGGTCATTTTTTAGTTCTTCTGCGATCTTTTCATCTGTTTCCATGTCGCCGGTACGTTTAAACGTCCCAGCAATGGGGTATATGGTAGCTTCCTCTTTTTTAATCGTCAATTGTGCTTCTGGCGACGAACCGAATAACTTGAAATCACCGTAGTCGAAATAGAAAAGATAAGGTGAAGGGTTGACGGAACGCAGTGCACGGTACACATTAAACTCGTCGCCCGAAAACGGTGTGGAGAATGCCCGTGATGGCACGATTTGGAAAACATCTCCACGCTGTATATGATACTTCATCTTGTCGACCAAGCTCCGGAAGTCCTCATCGCTCATATTAGAAGCTTCTCCACCCTGACGTTTAAAATGATATTCTGGAAAATTTTTATTCTGTATTAAATATTCCAACCTATCTAGATCAGAAGATTCGTCGGTCAGTAGATTCTCGAATATATAAAGCTGATTCCTAAAATGGTCTATAGCGATAACATAGCGATACACATGGTACTGCATGTAGGGGATTTCACGTGCCGGATGTTTGTCTACGGTTAACGTTATATCTTCGAAATGCTCCACCGCATCAAAGGTAAAGTATCCGAACAATCCAGACGAGATCACGTTCACATCTTCCATTTCTTGTTGTGAAAAGAGTTGGCGGAAAGCGGAAACTTCCTCTCGCAGATTGATTTCGTTTGCTGGTTTATAGGTAGCTTTCCCGTTAGGTTCTAGGATACGCAGATGTTCGTCATTAAGGGTGATGCCTGCAATCGGCTCGCAGCAAATATAGCTGATATTATTATCGCGGCTATGGTATTCCGAACTCTCCAACAATAGGCTGTTGGGAAAGGTATCCCGTAGGCGGAGATAGATGCTCACTGGCGTTGTTGTGTCGGCCAGTATCTTTCTGTAATTTGTTTTCAGTGTATATTTCATCATTTCCCTGATTTTTCTTTACCTTTTTCCAAAGGAACGTAATTTAACTAAAAAAGCCCGACGATTAATCGTCGGGCTTACTTTCAAAATGGTTTTGGTTGATTATGAATATTCTCAGTTACATACAAAACGCATTCCCGACGCTACTTGCTTCGAGCCACCACCAATTTGTATGTAATTTTTTCATGATCATTTGTGTAGCGCAAATTTATGAATATTTTTTATTTAGCAAACTTTTTTTGATAAAAAAATAAAAAATAACGATTAATCTTAGTCATTTAACAAATCTGGACGACGGTCTTCGGTGCGTTTCAGTTGTTGTTCGTGCCGCCAAGCGGCAATTTTCGCTTCGTGGCCACTCAGCAGTACTTCCGGAACACGATGGCTACGCCATTCGGCAGGCCTGGTGTATATAGGCGCATCCAGTAGTCCATCTTGAAAAGAATCTGACAGCGCGGAAGTTTCATCGGACAGTACGCCCGGTATTAAACGAACGACCGCATCAACCACAATGGCTGCGGGTAGTTCTCCTCCCGACAATACATAGTCTCCGATGGAAATTTCTCTGGTTACGAATACGTCCCGGATACGTTGATCAATTCCCTTATAGTGTCCGCAAAGGATAATGACGTTCTCGACCGACGACAGTGCGTTGGCTATTTCTTGGTTTAGCGTTTCCCCATCTGGTGTCATGTAGATTACTTCATCATATGACCGCTCTGCCTGTAATTTTTCGATACAGGCCGCAAACGGTTCGATTTGCATCACCATACCTGAGCCACCTCCGTAGGGATAGTCGTCTACCGATTTATGCTTGTTTGTTGCATAATCTCGTAGGTTATGAACATGGATTTCGACCAAACCCTTATGTTGAGCACGTTGTAAAATAGAATGTGCAAAAGGACTCTCCAATAAACCTGGTAATACAGTGATGATATCAAAGCGCATGGTACAAAGATAGATTTTTATGCGTATTTAACCGCCTATTTCGATGTAGCTTTTTTCTTACAAAATATAATATTTATATACTTGTCCCCGGAGATTATATCTGTTTTTAGTCTACGATATGTGATGTTTATGTTTTGTTTTTGTTAATTTATTTAGAATAAAATTTTGTGTTTTTTGTATTTTTATATTCTATTATTTTGCTGTGTTTTGTTTCCTGTTTTGTATTCTTTCCGTCGTTTTATTGATGTGATATCAGTGTTTGTGTTAGTTTTTTTGAAAAGTTGCAAGAACAAAGTTATTTTTTTATGTTTGCATAGTTTAACAATTTTTAACAGTTACAGCGTGGTGTGAATGCGTTTTCTGTTAGTGGGAGATATAGAAAAATTGATTGACTAAACAAACAACAACACAGATGAAACGGAATTTATTAACTTCTTCATTGCATTTTCTTTGTTAGGGCGGTAACTTTTTCGCATACGTATAAACTGCGTACGATAGAGGTTTAAAATCACTTGACTGGGTTTGCTTTAGCTTGTAGCGTTATCACATAGTAACGCGGTGCTGAAGTGACAATGCAACAACTTTGTCTATATGTCAGTGGTTTCTGGAACAACATAAGCAATAATCAAATTTAAAAACTAAACAAACACAACATGAAACAAAAATTACTCAGTTTATTTTTTGTGCTGACGTGCCTAATAGGAGTGTCTTTTGCACAAAGTCGACAGGTGAGTGGGCGTGTTACGTCTACAAGTGATGGGAATCCGCTAGCTGGGGTATCTGTAGCAATTGTTGGAACGTCTACGGCCGCACAAACAGATGGTTCTGGCAATTATTCCATTCAAGTTTCCGGAGACAATGCAACCTTGGCATTTTCCTATTTAGGGTATGCCAATCAGCGCATAGAAGTTGGGGCACGTTCAGTTGTAAATGTCCAATTGATCAGTGACGCCGAAATGCTGGAGGAAGTTGTTGTGCACGTGCCTTATGGAACAATTAAAAAGACGGCTTTTACGGGATCTGAATCTACCATTTCTTCAGAGACTTTTGAAAAGCAACAAGTGTCTTCCTTTACAAAAGCTTTGGAGGGCACTGTAGCAGGTCTTCAGGCAACAAATGGTGGTGGAGCTCCTGGAACAAACGCGGATATCCGTATCCGTGGTATAGGATCAGTGAATGCTAATTCCTCACCGTTGTATGTAATCGATGGGGTGCCTTATAGTGGTTCGCAAGTATCTATTTCTACGGACGATATTGAAAGTACCACGGTATTGAAAGACGCTGCTGCAACTGCGTTGTATGGTTCTCGTGCAGCAAATGGAGTGGTGATGATTACGACAAAAAGAGGCCGTGCAAACGAATCTAAGCTAAATTTTACTGCGAGATTAGGCTTTTTGAATCGTGCGATTCCCGAATATGATCGTGTGAGCATCCCACAATATTATGAAGGAATGTGGCATGCGACACGTAACCGATTAGCCAGAGCCTCCGATAATGCAGGCTTGCCGATTGACGAAGTTAATGAAATGGCTTCTGCCGGTTTGATTCCTGGATTAGTTTATAATGTTACCGACCAACCTAATAATCAGGTTGTACTACCTAATGGACAGTTTAATCCGGATGCGAAGATCCTTTATCAAGATGATTGGCAAGACGTGCTTTTTAGAACACCTTTTAGACAAGATTATAACTTAAATTATTCGGGAGGTTCCGAAAAATCCTCACATTATGTATCATTTGGTTATCTAAATGAGCCGGGATTTGTGAAGTTTTCCGACTACGAGCGTTTCAATGCACGTGCTAATATCAATAGCAACATTACGAATTGGTTAACGGGTGGCATGAACTTGGATGGTGCGTTGGGCTATCAAGACAATGTGTGGTCCCGGGGTGGCACACAAACAACGAATCCGTTCTATTATACGCGTGTAATGGGACCTATATATCCGGTATGGCAGCGTGATGCAGAGGGGAATTTTGTCCCAGATCCTGTAACGGGGGCTGATCGCATGTTGGATTGGGGCTTAAGCGAACAGATGGGTGCTAGACCGTATGCGGGAAACTCTAATTTATTAGGATCGCTTGATTTGGATGATAGAAGTGCAAAAATTGGAAATGTAAACTTCAACACTTTTTTAGAGGCTAGCTTTTTAAATGATTTTACATTTAGAACGACATTAGGGGGGAACTATTTTAATAGATATGGGACCTCTTTTCAAAACTCAGAGTTTGGTGATGCACAAAATGTAAAAGGACGTTCGACAAAAATGCAAAACAGGCAATTTTCTTTTACGTTTAACCAAGTTCTAACTTATGATAAAACGTTCAACGAAGATCATAATATCAATGTGATGGTAGGGCACGAAAACTATCGTCTGGAAAGTAATTTCTTATTGGCTACACGTAGTGGCTTCCCATTCCCAGGCAATAGTGAACTTGCGCCAGCTTCTGTATTGGAAGATGCGACTTCATATGAGAATTACCATCGTATCGAAAGTTACTTTAGTCGTGTAAATTATACTTTCACAGATAAATATTTGTTGTCTGCTAGTTTTCGACGAGACGGTACTTCTCGTTTTTATCCTGGAATAGATGGTAAGGGGAGCAATCAATGGGGGAACTTTTTCTCGGTAGGTGCGGGTTGGCGCCTTAGTGAAGAAGCATTCTTAAAGGATGTAAGTTGGATTAATGAATTGAAGTTGCGCGCAAGTTACGGCGAACAGGGCAATGAGGGGGTGGTACAAGCGCGGACGAGTGACGAAGTGGAAAGCAACGGCGAAAATCCTACCAGTACGGACATTGACAATTTTTATGGCTGGCAGAGTTTGTATGCGCTGGGCTGGAATAACGTTGGACGGCCTGGAGCGATTATCTCCACGCTGGAAAACCACACGTTAAGCTGGGAAAAGAATAGAGCAGTGAATATTGGATTAGATTTCACCTTATTCAATAGAAAAATTGATGGTACCATTGAATGGTATAACAGAGAGTCATCCAATTTGCTTTTTCAAGTACCGATCGCCATGTCGACTGGTATGACTTCTATTTGGAGAAACATCGGTGCCATGTATAATCGTGGTATTGATATCCAAATAGGTTATAATGCGATAAGGACTTTAGATTTTGACTGGAGAATCGATTTGAACGTCAGTCATTATAAAAATAGGATTACGAAACTGCCAGAGGCAAATAGAGAAGACGGTATTATCAGTGGAACCAAGAAATTGATGGAAGGGGAGGATTTATACCAATTCTGGTTAAGGGATTATGCGGGCGTTAATCCGGAAAACGGTGATGCGTTGTGGTATGTGGACGAAGTTGATGAGGGTGGCAATGTGACGGGACGCACCACCACCAATAATGTAAATAATGCTACCTTTTATTATCATGGTTCCGCTATCCCAGATGCGGTTGGTGGTTTAACCAACTCTTTTAGGTATAAACAATTTGATTTATCTGTTCTCTTGACCTACCAATTTGGAGGTAAATTTTATGATGGAAACTATGCTGCACTAATGCATATGGGTAGCTACGGTACCCACTGGCATAAGGATATTTTGAATGCTTGGAAAGCGCCGGGGGATATGACGGATGTACCGCGTCTTCAAAACGCTATCGCTGGAGCGAACGCTGGAAATTCACAGTCATCTCGCTTCCTGTTCGATGCGACATATATGAATATTAAAAACATTACGTTAGGTTATCGCTTTGATACAGCAGTAGCAACAAGAATGGGACTTTCTGGTCTTCGCATATTTGCAAACGTCGATAATGCGGCCATCTTTACGAAAAGAAAAGGAATGGATCCTACGCGCGCTTTTACAGGAACGTCGGATTATACTTATCCGGCGATGCGTAATTTCACATTTGGTGTAACTATTGGACTATAATAGCAATTAAGATGAATACAATATATAGAAAATTAGCGGTAGGCGCGTTAGCCTTTTCCATGTTAACGATAAGCTGTAAGAAAGACTATCTGGTTACTAACCCGACAGCAAGCGTGGGTGAAGAAGATGTCTTTCAAAATACGGAAGGCGCAATGGTAGCTTTGGATGGTACGATACGCACCATGTATAGTTCACTGACTAATCATGGCAATTTTGGACAAAAAGCCTACGATTTAGTTGCGGACTTGATGGGGGAAGATATGGTCGTACATACACAAGGATACAATTGGTTTAATAGTGATTACAATTATTCAATTTTTAGTAATGCGCGACCAGAGCAAAGACCGGATCGTACCTGGCGTTATTATTATCGTATCATTAATAACGTCAATCGTATTTTGATTCGATTGCCAGAGATAGAAGGAACTGATGAGGAAAAAGCGTATTTGGAAGGTCAGTCTCTGGCTTTGCGAGCACATTCATACTTTTATTTGGCGACGTTCTTCGGCCAAAATACGGAAAGTTCGCCAGGTGTACCGATTTATTTGGAACCAACGCAAGATGGAAATCCAAGAAGTACTGTGGGACAAGTCTATGATCAAATTTATACGGATTTGACCCGAGCGGAATCCTTACTGGGCAGTAGTCGTGAACATATTTCACATGTTAATCAATCCGTTGTACAGGGTATATTTGCCCGCGTAGCGTTGCAAAGAGGTGATTACCCAAAGGCTTTGGAGATGGCAGATAAGGCGATCACAAATAGCGGAAGAAGTTTATACAGTACTACGCAGTATACAGCCGCGGGCTTCAATACCGTTGGTGCTGCGGAATGGATGTGGGGAGGAGAGGTTAATGTGGAGCAGGCGACTATCTTTGCGTCTTTCTATTCCCACATGGATAACAGACCGGCTACAGGTGGTTACGCGGCATTAGGGGGGCAAAAGAAAATTACAAAGGCATTATACGATCAAATTGCAGATGACGATGTCAGAAAGACCCTATTCCAGGGCACTCCGAATGCCAGTATGCCAATTTATGCGCAACAAAAATTCCAACTGAGGACACCGGGAAATTGGGCTTCAGACTACCTCTTTATGCGTTTAGCAGAAATGTACCTAATTAAGGCAGAGGCCCAAGCGCGTGAGTCTGGACAGACAAATGCAGCGATACAAACTTTAGAGGAACTCGTGAAAACTCGTTACGCTGGTTATAGTGCTTCGGGTTTAAGCGGAAATGCTTTGATTGATGAAATTTTATTGCAACGTAAGATTGAACTTTGGGGTGAAGGTTTTGGTATTTTAGATGTTCGCCGCCTGGGCAAGGGGCTCAACCGCCCGACAGGTCCGGGCAATCATGGTGGTAGTAACTTAAATGGCAACGGAGAGAATAATTTTTCCCATGATGTTACATCGCTACCGGCAGAATCGAATAAATGGTTGTTTGCGATTCCGCAAGATGAAATAAATGCGAACGAATCGTTGTCTTCAGCAGATCAAAATCCCAGCTAAGGATTTGGTGTACAAATAATAGTTTTATCTTAAGACGAACCGTATCAGTATTACAGCTGATGCGGTTCTTTGTTAATACATGATATGCAAGCTGATATTTGTTCCAATTCTAGCGCAGCTCAAATCATGTTACATTTTTAGGTTGTTAGAGAAATAATTTAGTTGCAAAAGCATTTGTTAAAGCCTTACAATGCAGATGTTTTCCTTTCTTTTGTATAAAAAAACTTAAATCATTTTATTTTTTATAAAATGTCCTATATTTGTAATATTTAACAATTTTTAACAAAAGGTAATTTGGTATCCAAACAAGCGGAAAGAAGATTATTGCTCGTGAACTTTACAGTTAAAAAAAATCTGATTAGAGGTTTCGCAGATTGCTATTTTTGAAATATTCTATTTGTTCAGGCAGCGTTGAAAAAACTATAACAAAACAATTTTTACTAAACACACACAAACATGAAACAAAAATTACTCAGTTTAATTTTTGCGCTGACATGCCTGGTAGGGGTATCGTTTGCACAAAATCGACAAGTGAGTGGTCGTGTGACGTCGGCTAGCGATGGAAACCCTTTGGCGGGTGTTTCCGTGGCTATTGTCGGAACATCAAACGCTACTCAAACAGACGGCTCTGGAAATTATTCCATTGAGGTAACCGGGAACGATGCCACTTTAGCATTTTCGTATATTGGTTACGATAGCCAACGTGTGGCAGTGGGTAGTCGTGCGGTTGTAAATGTCCAACTCGCTGGCGGTGGCGAGGCTTTGGAAGAAGTGGTGGTGACGGCCATGGGTATAACCAGAGAGAAGCGTGCGCTAGCTACCGCCACGCAAGAGGTAAAAGGAGATGCATTAACCCAAGCGGCAAACAGCAATTTAGCAACTGCCATTCAAGGTAAGGTTTCCGGAGTAGAAGTAACACCATCTTCGGGTATGCCGGGCGCTTCTGCAAAGATTACGATTCGTGGTTCTCGTTCTTTTACAGGAGATAATACGCCTTTATATGTGATAGATGGTATGCCAATAGCTTCTACAGCAGATGTTTCAACAGGCGACGGAGTAACAGGGTCTGATTACTCAGCTAGGGGATTAGATATCGATCCCAATGACATCGAGAGTATCAACATTTTGAAAGGACAGGCAGCATCTGCACTTTATGGTATGCGTGCTTCTAACGGTGCGATTATCATCACAACGAAAAGTGGAAAAAACGCGCCAAAAGGTAAGGCTCAAATTACTTATAATTCAAATGTGTCCTTTGATAAAATATCCGTATTGCCTGATTTTCAGAAGACTTATGCGCAGGGAGTTCAAGATAGAACTACAAATTGGGTGCCTACCTTTGATCCGACATCCTCTACTGTTTGGGGCCCTCGCATAGATCAATTACACCTAAGCCCTTCGCACGGTGGGGAGACAGATAACGATTACACACAAGAATACGGTAGACAACCAGGCAAATACTATGTGCCTCAGCGGGCTGCAGCTGGATTAGACCCTTGGGCTACACCACAGGCGTACGACAATGCAAAGGAGTTTTTTAATGTGGGGAACACGTACAACAACTCGCTAAACGTGATACAAGGTCTTGAAAGAGGACATTATTCTATGTCTTTGGGGTCTACAAATTCACGTGGTATTGTGCCGTCTACGGGCTTAGATCGGTACAATGCAAAACTTGCAACACAGCTTAATCTTTCGGACAAATGGACGACTGGTTTTACCGGAAACTATGTGAACTCTAGCATTTCTAAACAGACAAGTGCGAACGATGGTATTATCGCGACGATTTTCGGCGCACCTGCTTCCTACGATCTGAAAGGTATTCCAAATCACATTGAGAACAATCCTTATTCACAAAACAACTACAGGGGAGGTTCTTTTGATAACCCTTATTGGGCTACTCAGCACAACAGTTTTACCGAGAAAACACAGCGTTTCTTTGGTAATGGTTTTGCGCAGTATGCTACAGAATTGGCAAGCAATCAGAAATTAACCTTAAAATATCAACTTGGGGTAGATTCCTATACGTCTAACTATTCTGATCTATGGGGGTTTGGTAAGGGAGGTACACCTAGAGGGCAAGTGGAAAACTACCACTATTCCGTTACCGAGTTAAACTCATTAGCCACGGCAGCTTACAACTGGAAGATAAACGAAGACTTGGTCTTTGACGCCTTGGTCGGTAATGAGATTGTGGATAGGAACCGCCGTTATGACTATGGTTTTGGATCCGGGTTTAACTTCTCGGGTTGGAATCATATGAATAATGCAACTACTTATACAGCAGAGCAGGATCTAAGACACACGCGTACGTTCGGATTGTTCGGGAACTTAAACTTAGCGTATAGGAACATGTTGTATTTGAACGTGACAGGACGTAACGATGTAGTCTCTAATATGCCACGTGATAACCGGTCATTCTTTTACCCATCTGTATCTGCATCCTTTGTCTTTACGGAACTTGAAGGATTGCAAAGTGAAGTATTGAACTTTGGTAAATTACGGGCTTCTTACGCTGAAGTAGGACAGGCAGGGAACTATTACGATTCTTATTATACTACGCCGACTTATGGTGGGGGTTTCTCATCAGGAACTCCCATAATCTATCCGCTCGGACCAAACAATACAGTCGCGTTTACACCCGATGGCATTTTATACGATCCGGCATTGAGACCGCAAAATACTAGGTCATATGAGATTGGTACAGACTTAACTTTCTTAAACGGTCTTTTCGACTTGAGTTATACGTTCTCTCGTCAGGATGTAAAGGATCAGATTTTTGAAGTTCCTTTGGGCGGTTCTAGTGGATACACCAGTATTGTCACCAATGGTGGTAAGGTGCACACCAATGCCCATGAGGTCACGTTAAATGTGGCACCTTTCCGCGAAGGAGATTTCCGTTGGGACTTCGCGTTTAATTTCACCAAAATTGATAACTATGTGGACGAACTTGCGGAAGGTGTGCAAAATATCTTTTTAGGCGGATTCGTGGAACCACAGGTTCGTGCGGGTATAGGTGAGAAATTTCCCGTTATTTATGGTACTTCCTTTCTAAGAAATGATGCAGGACAAATTGTAGTAGATGCACAGGGGATGCCGCAACCAGGTGATCAAATGGTAATTGGTCGGATAGCACCCGATTTTATTCTAGGTTTCAACACAAGATTAGAGTATAAGAAAGTCAGAGTATCCGCTGTTCTAGATTGGAAACAAGGTGGACAGATGTTGCATGCTACGTCAACCCTTTTAGATTTTTACGGAACGTCACAGAAATCTGCCGATTTCAGAGGTGGTTCTCCTTTCTTGTTTGAAGAAGCCGCAGTTAAAGAAACTGCCCCTGGCTCTGGTCAATATGTAGAAAATGATATCGCAATTGATCCAAGTAGAGCATTTGATTATTTTAACAGGTTGAATAACATATCTGAAAGCTCGGTTACAGGCAATTCATTTGTGAAATTAAGGGAGGTTTCAATAGGCTACCCGGTGTATTCGAACACTAGATTTGCAGTGGATGTAAATGCTTTTGCACGTAACCTTATTCTGTGGTCTGAACTAAAAGGTTTTGATCCAGAAGCCTCTCAAGGTAACACCAATATGTCCGGAGCGTTCGAACGCTTTTCATTGCCTGGGGCATCGAGCTATGGTTTGGGGTTGAACGTTAAATTTTAAGATAATGAAATTCAGAAACAATATATACAAACTTATGGCATTGGGTATGCTAGCAGCCCCAATAGCCTTTTCGTCCTGCTCAGAGGATAGAATGGATGAAATCAATTTCAATCCGAACAACCCTCGTGATACCGAAGCAAAATTCCTCTTGGCTGATGTAATTGTTGGTACAGCAGTAAGCAGTGTGGGAGGAGATTTAAATACCTACCTTGGAGCCTATGTTGAGCACGAAGCAGGGTCACATAATCAATTATGGAATGCGGAACATCGTGAAGGGGAACCGCAGTTAGCAACAACATTCAATAACAGTTGGAACAGTATTTATACTGTCGTTAGGAACGCTCGTATTATCGTAGAGAAATGTTCGGAGGGTGGTTCACAAGAAGGGAACTTTGCTACGTTAGGTGTAGGACAGATTATGTTGGCTTACAACATGGCCATCTTAACCGATATGTACGGTGATATACCTTTCTCGGAAGCGTTTGACCCTTTTGGTAATAAAACTCCTCAACTTGATAAACAGGAAGTGCTATATGCGGAAATCTTAGGCTTGTTGGACGCCGCCATTGAAAATATTCCAAAAGGTGATACGCACGTTACTGGAACTTATACTACCCACGACTTATTATATGGTGGTAATAATTCGAAGTGGATAAAACTGGCATATGGTTTGAAAGCAAGGTACACGATGCGTCTATTAAACGTGACTGCCGACAAAACACAGGCGCTAGAAGATGTTATTGAGTTTGTGGATAATTCATTTGTCAGTGCATCAGATGAGGCTGCATTCAATGTGTATGATGCTCAAAACTTAAACCCTTTGTTTGATTTTCAATGGTCGCGAGATGCTTTAGCTGCCAGCAAGAGTATCGCGGATAAGATGATTGAACGAAACGATCCACGACGTAACCGTAATTTCACGAATAACGATTGGAAGCAAGTTAACGAAATGGAAACTGGAAACGATTCGTATAACTTATTAGCAACAAACGGAGATAACGGTCAAATACAAGCACCTCCCTTGACTTCGACTTTTGTATACTCTCAAACGGCTTCGACACAATTGTTGAGCTATCATGAGATACTATTCTTAAAGGGCGAAGCTATGCAACGATTGCAAAGATCAACTGCAGATATAGAACCTGTTCTAAAGAGTGCGATAGAAGCGGCGATTATTAACTCAGAGAAATCTGTTGAGACAGCTTTTGTCGCGCCACTGCCTAATTTGTATGGAGGTATTTCAGAAACTGCTCCAGACATTACAGCAGACGACATTGATGCATATTTTGAGGATGAAGTGAAACCTTTATTCCAAGTCGAACCATTAAAAGAGATTGCCATACAGAAATACTTGGCATTCTTTGGCGCATCTGGTGAATCTACAGAAATGTATAACGATATCCGTAGATGGAAAGCATTAGGGGAAGATTTGATAGAATTGAAAAATCCGAACAATGCGAGTAAATTTCCATTGCGTTTACCTTATGGTGCTTCGGAAACAACAACGAATCCAAATGTAGAAGCAGCATACGGAAACGGGACTTATGTTTATTCCGAAAATGTTTGGTGGGCAGGCGGAACACGTTAATTGAGTTGCTTCCACCACAGATCATACATCTGTAATTATAAAACAAGAAATCCCGGATTTATATCCGGGATTTCTTGTTTTATAATCTTAATGGACAACTGTTTCTATGACCGGCTTCCCGCTTATACATGATACGGCTTTTGTTAAGGTTTCACATTTAATTTGAATACATGACCTATTGTCAAGTTGATGTTTTCTGTTTATTAGACGATTGTATATTTCTATTTTTTCAATTACCTCCGACACACGGATAGTTTTGTGCACTGCTATAGGTTCGAAACAACATTCAGCAAGGTAAAGCGGAAAGACGGTCCAATCAGTAGGATCGATACAGGGGGTATCATTATAGAAATTTTTGATTTCATCATAACGAATAGGCAACTCTTCGTTTATTTCTTCTATAGATAAATCTTGAACAAAAATAAGTTTTGCAATGTTGTCTTCGCATGTTTTGCGTAAGGGAGGGTTAGGTTTATAAAAGGAGTCAAAGTATATACCTTCTCGACCGGCAGCTTTGTACATTTCCGTTCGAAGTTGTTCGAGTTCTAAATATAATTTATGGAACGCGACCTTGATAGAAGGGTGGACTAAGAAATAGTCTGAGAACATGCTCCCGGAAGAGATGGTTTCAAATTCTTGAATATTCTTGCAGGATACGGATTCGGTTAACGCGATTATTTCCTCAGATTTTTCCTTGGTCAGCTGCAACCAATATTGATAAGGATATTCTTTGTCGCTTTTGCAGGCGAATAAGTACAAAGCGATAAACAGTAAAAAAAAAATTCTTTTCATTTTTATAGAGATTGGTGTTTGTAATTGATATCTAATGAAACGAATGGTCATTTGATAAAGCTACATAAGTAATGAAATAACCAACATGCCGTATTTTATAGCGATTAAATGTTGCAGAAAGTAGCTTTAATAACTTCCATTTTGGAAAAAAGATGTATTTTCACCCCACACTAAATTTTAGCCTTTATGAAATATACAATCTTTCTTTTGTTATTCTTTTTCGTGCTACAGATCGGTTCTGCCCAAGTTGCTTATGAACAAGGTTATTTTATCGACAACAATGGGAAAAGGAAGGCATGCCTGATTAAAGATAGGGGATGGAAAAATAATCCTTCGTCTATAACGTATAGATTGTCGGAAGATACCCCAGAAATCACATTGGAAAGCTACGATATGAAAGAATTTGGAATAGGGAATGGTATACGGTATTCCAGACAGCGGATCGCGTTGGAGATCTCTTCTGATAAAATCACAAATCTTTCGAATTCTCCTGACTTGAATTTAGTGGATACCGTTGTATTATTGAAACACGAGGTGGAGGGGAAAGCTTCCTTATTTTCATTTTGTTCCAATTTCCTTGCGAATCGTTATTTCTACCAGATAGACGCCGATTCGATCAAGCCTTTGATTTATAGGTTACATTCACCGGATGGGATTAAGATTATAAAAAACACCCTGTATAAAGAACAGCTCCGTGACGCTATATCTTGTGGAGAGGGTGGAAAATACGTACAAAGAATGTCTTACAATTTACCAATGTTGCGCAAGTTTTTCACACGTTATAACCAATGTCAAGAAAGTAATTATCACGTTTTAAACGAATATCAAAAGAAGGCACAGTTTACGTTTACACCAAAGGTAGGAGTGGAATACGCGTCGGTTGAAGCCTCCAATACAGCAACGAGTATGTACGGATCATTTCCAAATAAGATAGGGCCGAGAATCGGATTGGAGTTGGAATACATTATTCCTTATTTTAAGAATCAGTGGAGTATTTTTGCAGATCCTTCTTTTGTATCATATCATGCTAATAGTACCACTTCCCCGTCAATGGAAATACAATACAATTCGATCGATATCCCTATCGGATTACGAAAGTATTTTTTTATTCGAAATCATTCGGCGATATCCCTGAATGTATTTACGGCTTTCAATATCGATATAAATTCCCAACTAAATACGCGAAATACGCCTCTAAAGACGGGAAGCAATATGAATTTTGGTGGAGCTGTTGGTTACGTATGGAAGGGGAAGTATGTAGCCCAGTTGAAATATAATTTACCTAAAAACATCACAGCAGATTATTTATTTTGGCAAACAAAATATCGGAGCACCAGTTTGACATTTGGATACCGCTTCGGAGGAAGGTAGTTGCTTGAACTTGCGTTTTTTCGAAAAAAAGCGTTTCTTTAACCTCCCATAGTTATTAGGAATAATATGAGCGACGTTGATTTTATCAAAAGCATTCAGATCAGTGAATTTTCGTCTACACCGAAGTATCTGCAATTAGCAGATGCAGTTATCGAAGGTGTTCGAAAAAACCAATTAAAACAGGGGGATATCTTACCCTCTATTAACGAAGTAAGCGTATATTTTGATATTTCCAGGGATACGGTAGAGAAGGGCTACAGACACCTTAAAAGTTTGGATATTATTTCCTCCACACCTGGGAAGGGTTATTTTGTCGCCAAATCAGATGTGGTAAGCAAGCAGAAGATTGCCTTATTTCTGAATAAACTGAGTGCCCATAAAAAAATTATCTACGATGCATTTGCCCGCGAATTGGGCGACGAAACATCTTTGGATTTATTTGTGTATAACAGTGATATTTCGCACCTGCGTAGCTTGTTGTTGAATTTAACGAAGCAGTACGACCATTATGTGGTATTTCCCCACTTCAAAGAAGGAAGCGATCAGGCCCCGGAGGTGCTCGGGCTTATTCCGATAGACAAGCTGATGTTGTTAGGGAAACTAATAGACGGGCTAAACGGAAATTTTGACGCCGTTTATGAAAATTACGAAAAGGATATTTACGAAGCATTAGAAAAGATGGTCGTGCCCCTAGCTCGGTACAGGACATTGAAACTTGTTTTTCCAGACCATAGCGATTATCCGAAAGCGATTATCAAAGGTTTCTATAGGTTTTGTCAGCAGTACGCGTTTGATCACCTCCTCGTAGGTGATTTATCTGCCGAACCACTGAAAAAAGGCGAGTGCTATATTATGCTGGCTGAAGATGACCTGGTTCTTGTATTAGAGAAGTCGATTATCAAAGACTATCAAATTGGAAAAGACATCGGTGTTATTTCCTATAATGAAACACCGCTAAAAAAATTTATCCTTAACGGGATAGCAACCATCTCGACAGATTTTGAGCTGATGGGAAAAAATGCTGCACAAATCATCAAAAAACAAAAAAAGGAACAGAAAGAAAACCCATTCTACGTTAATATCCGGCCGTCCTTATAGTTCTTGATCCGGAAGAAATCATTTATAGCTCAACCGACCAGCTGGGTAGGTAGCGTAAGAACGACATAATTTTCTCTTTATAGAGATCCATATTTAAGCGATAAAAAAAGGCTCCTTTTCTGGAATTGGATTTGTCTTTTTCGTTGAGCTTGATAAGAAGGCCAGAGGAAAGAAGTTTTCGACTGAAATTTCGTTTATCCAGCTCTATATTGTACACACATTCATATAAAGAGGCGATTTGCGGGATTGTGAATTTTTGGGGCAATAACTCAAATAAAATAGGATATAGTGCCGCCTTCGTACGCAGGGTATGTTTTGCGGCAGAAATCATATCTTCATGATCAAAGATAAGTTTCGGATGTTCCTCTAACGGAAACCATTTTGCTTCATACTCCTCGCTCAAAATATGTCGGTATTGCGTAGCGTCGATCAAGGCAAAATAAACGATGCTCACTACACGGCGTTCTTCACGTCCGGGTTCACCGAATATGCCGCAGTTTTCCATATAAACATCCTTTAAATTGGTGAGCTTTTGGAGCACACGCGACGCCGCTTTTTCCGGACTCTCCTCGTCATATACAAACCCGCCCATCAAACTCCACTTGTTGCGTTCCGGGGCAATTCCTCTTTTTACTAATAATATTTCCAATGATTCGCCATTAAAGCCTAGAATGACACAATCTACGGCCAGTAATGTCTGAGGTTCATTTTTGTAAAACTCCATATGTTTATTGAAAGTTTTTTTCACGTTAACAAATTGTTGATTTGTCCGGGTAAGATATGGACAATTATATTTATTCTCATCAAAATAAAATAAAATTTTCAGTTTTCTAAAATTAAGTGTTAATTTGACATTAATTTTGATAGGAAAGTTCTTGGGATAAACCAAATAAGGTGTTCATAATGGAAAAATTGTATGTGATTGGATTGGACTACGGTAGCGACTCGGTTCGGGCTGTATTGGTGGATGTAAGTAATGGAAACGAAATGGCCTCGTCCGTCTTCTACTATCCGAGATGGAAAAAAGGAGATTTTTGTGATGCATCGGCTAGTCAATTTCGCCAACATCCATTAGATTATATAGAAGGATTGGAAGCAACTGTAAAAGATTGTTTAAAAAAAACGGAAGGAGTGCTTGCCCCACAACAGGTGAAAGCTATTTCGGTAGATACCACAGGTTCTACGCCGGTAGCGGTGGACGAGCGAGGTGTTCCATTGGCGTTGCTAGAAGAATTTGCCGATAATCCAAACGCCATGTTTGTCTTGTGGAAAGACCACACAGCGGTACAAGAAGCGCAACAAATAAACGAACATGCAGTGAAATTTGATGTCAATTATCTGCAATATGTAGGTGGCGTCTATTCTTCCGAATGGTTTTGGGCAAAATTGCTGCGTACTCTGCGGGTGGACGAGCGCGTACGTAAAACGATGCATACATGGGTGGAACACTGCGATTATATCCCGTTTTTATTGACAGGCGGGACACGTGCAGTTGATATTAAACGTAGTGTCTGCGCAGCAGGCCATAAATCGTTGTGGGCAGCGGAATTTGGGGGGCTACCGCCGAATGCATTTTTTAGTGCGTTGGATCCGCTGCTAGATGGCGTAACAGAGCGCCTGTTTACAGAAACATATACCTCCGACCAGTCTGCCGGTACATTATCCGCAGAATGGGCGGAACGGCTGGGCCTGTCTACCGATGTGGTGGTAGGCGTTGGTGCTTTTGACTGCCATATGGGCGCTGTAGGAGGAGAAATTGAGCCTTATTATGTCAGTAAGGTGATCGGTACCTCTACCTGCGATATCTTGGTTGCTCCGAAAGAGGAGGTGGCTGATACATTGGTGAAGGGCATCTGTGGACAAGTTGATGGTTCGGTTATTCCCGGTATGATAGGGATGGAAGCCGGCCAATCGGCCTTCGGTGATGCCTATGCCTGGTTCAAACAGGTGCTAACATGGCCTGTAAAAAATTTATTGGCAGATAGTGGTGTGTTGGCCGAAGCGGATTTGAAGAAGGTGTTTGACTTTGTTGATGACCAGATCATCCCGCAACTTGGCAGACAGGCGGAAGCTTTACCCGTAACGGAAACATCGGAATTGGCACTTGACTGGTTCAATGGACGTCGTACACCAGATGCAGACCAAACGTTAAAAGCGGCTATACAGGGTTTGAATCTCGGAACGGACGCGCCGCGTATTTTCCGGGCAATTGTGGAAGCAACCTGTTTCGGTGCCAAAAGTATCGTCGACCGTTTTATTGATGAAGGCATTCCGGTTAAAGGCATTATCGGGTTGGGCGGGGTAGCAAAAAAATCGCCCTATATCATGCAGACAATGGCCGATGTAATCAATATGCCGATACGTGTACACAAATCGGAACAAACCTGTGCATTGGGTGCGGCTATGTTTGCCGCAACAGCAGCAGGTATTTACAATAAGGTTGAGGAGGCTATGGAGGCTATGGGACAAGGCTTTGAGCGCACGTACGAACCGTGTCCAGAAAAGGTTGCTCTTTATGCTGAACGATATCAGCAATATAAATCACTGGGCGCTTTTGTAGAAAATAAGGAGGTGCTAGAAACGATAAAATAATAAAAAATGTATACAGCGATAAAAGAAGAGGCATACTATTGCAATATGCAGTTGCCTAAACTGGGTTTGGTTCTATTCACTTTTGGTAATGTAAGTGTTGCAGACCGGAAAAAAGGGGTTTTTGCAATTAAACCGAGTGGTGTTCCTTATGAGGAGCTGACACCAGATCATATGGTTATTGTAGATTTCGACGGAAATACGGTAGAGGGAGATTTACGTCCGTCGTCGGATACAAGGACACATGCGGTACTGTATAAGCACTGGGAGGGGATCGGTGGCATTACCCATACGCATTCTACCTATGGCACGGCCTGGGCGCAAAGCCAACGCGACATTCCGATTTTCGGAACAACCCATGCCGATCACCTAACGGTTGATATCCCCTGTGCACCGCCCATGAGCGATGAGATGATTTTGGGAAACTACGAATACGAAACAGGCTTCCAGATCATCAATCACTTTGAAGCGCAACAGCTCGACTATAAAGAAGTAGAGATGGTATTGGTTGGAAATCATGCACCTTTTGCGTGGGGAAAGACGGGTATTAAATCGGTTTATAATAGCGCAGTTTTAGAAACGGTAGCACAAATGGCGCATTTAACGGAGCAGATTAATCCGAAAGCACCTCGGTTAAAAGATGCATTGATTAAAAAGCATTACGACCGTAAACATGGTACGGATGCATATTATGGACAGGAATAACGGATAACGAGCTATTGAAGAAATAAATAACAAACAATGAATATTACGTTAAATAAACTACAGGTCTGGTTTCTAACAGGAAGTCAAGATTTATACGGAGAAGATACATTACGGGAAGTAGCCGTGCACGCTGCAGAAATTGCAGGTTATCTTTCCGCTCACGAAAAAATACCGGTAGAAGTTGTCTATAAGCCGATTGTAAAGAATAGCGATGAGATTTATAATACGATCGTCGAGGCTAATGCTACGAGAGAATGTATTGGATTGGTGACGTGGATGCATACCTTCTCGCCGGCTAAAATGTGGATAAGAGGATTAAAAGCATTGCAAAAACCTTTATTGCATTTGCACACGCAATATAACAGAGACATTCCATGGGAAACGATGGATATGGATTTCATGAATCTGAATCAAAGCGCACATGGTGATCGGGAATTTGGCCATATCGTAACGCGCTTGAATATCGGACGCAAAGTCGTGACCGGCCATTGGCAAGATGAGGAAGTCATCGATCGGATTAATGTCTGGACACGTGCAGCCGCTGCATGGCATGATTGGCAAGGTGCTAAATTTGCGCGCTTTGGCGACAATATGCGCAACGTAGCAGTTACCGATGGAGACAAGGTAGAAGCAGAAACAAAATTTGGCTTCTCCGTGAACACCTATGCTATCGGTGATTTGGTTGCAGTGATCAATGAAACAAGTGATGCAGAACTTCAAGCGCTGCTGCAGGAATACGAAGAAACCTATGAGTTAGCGGATAATGTAATAGAAGGTGGAGCAGACCGCCCAAGCCTAGTGGAGGCTGCTAAAATCGAAATCGGCCTTCGCAAGTTTTTAGAAGCCGGTAACTTTAAAGGATTTACAGACACATTCGAAGACTTGCATGGTATGGTACAATTACCGGGATTGCCTGTTCAGCGTTTGATGGCGGACGGATATGGGTTTGCGGGCGAAGGTGATTGGAAAACACCCGCATTGGTACGCGCTTGTAAAGTGATGGGTGCCGGTCTGCCGGGAACCACAGCTTTTATGGAAGATTATACCTACCACTTTGATCCCGACAATGCCATGGTACTGGGTTCACACATGTTGGAGGTAGATGCTGCATTGGCGGCACATAAGCCCCGGATAGAAGTGCACCCACTAGGTATCGGCGGAAAAGCAGACCCGGCCCGTTTGGTGTTCAATGGTATAAGTGGCCCGGCATTAAACGCTTCGATCGTAGACATGGGAACACGTTTCCGTTTAATTGTAAACAAGGTGGAAGGTGTACCCGTCGTCGAGAAGTTGCCGAAATTGCCGGTTGCCCGGGTGTTGTGGAGACCGCTACCGGATATGAAAACAGGATGTAGCGCCTGGATATACGCAGGAGGGGCACACCATACAGCTTATAGCCTGAGCTTGACACCGGAATATTTGGAGGACTTTGCCCGGATTGCCGGACTGGAATATGTCGCCATTGATGAAAACACGACATTGACAGGTTTAGAGAATCAGCTCAGATGGAATGAACTGTATTACCTGTTAAAAAAATAACCTAACCGAGGCTTTCCAATACGTAAAAATGTAACGGAAAGCCTTTTATCTATAAGCTGTATAACACATGGAAAAATTTGCAACAGTAGACTACATCATCTTCGTAATCTACTTTTTTGTAGTAGCCGGATACGGCTATTGGATCTACCGTAAGAAAACGGCAGCACAAAATACAAGTAAGGATTATTTCCTTGCCGAGGGATCATTGACTTGGTGGGCTATTGGAGCGTCCTTAATTGCATCAAATATTTCGGCTGAGCAATTTATTGGAATGAGCGGTAACGGTTTTGAAGTGGGGATCGCCGTGGCCGCTTACGAGATTATCGCCGCTTTGGCGCTCATCATCGTTGCGGTGTGGTTTATTCCGGTTTATCTGAAGAATAAGATCTTTACGATGCCGCAGTTCTTGAATAACCGATATAATGAAACGACAAGTTTAATTATGGCCGTATTCTGGTTGTTCTTATACGTATTTGTGAACTTGACATCTATTCTTTATTTGGGCGCCATCGCGATCTCCAGCCTTGCGGGTGGGGGAGATACTTTTCATTTAATCATGGTTGCATTAGCCGTCTTTGCCGTTATCATTACGCTTGGCGGTATGCGTGTCATTGGCTTCACCGATGTTATTCAAGTAGTCGTCCTTATTATCGGTGGGATCGCAACAACATACGTAGCCTTGACATTGGTCAGCGAACACTTTGGGCTCGGTAAGGATGTGCTCGCGGGTTTCAACGCGTTAATGACCGATGCACCGGAGCATTTCAATATGATTGTGGAGAAACCGGGGCCAGGAGCTACGCAGGAAGAGATTAACAAATATTTGATGTTACCCGGTATCGGAATGTACCTTGCCGGGATATGGATCGTGAACCTCAACTATTGGGGCTGTAATCAATATATCACGCAACGTGCATTGGGAGCAGATCTTAATACAGCACGTAAGGGTATTCTTTTTGCAGGTTTCCTTAAGCTTTTCATGCCGATTATCGTGATGCTACCGGGTATTGCGGCTTATGTGTTATATAAGAACGGAGCGTTGCAAGAAGAAATGGCACCGGGAGGGGTGTTCCATGCGGATAACGCTTATTCGGCAATCTTAGGTTATCTACCCAATGGTATGAAAGGATTGGCACTAGCGGCATTAACAGCAGCTATCGTTGCGGGTCTCGCTGGTAAAGCGAATAGTATAGCTACTATCTTTACATTGGATATCTATAAGAAATACATGAACAAGGAAGCTAGCGAAGGAAAAATGGTATGGGTCGGTAAACTAACCATTATTGCCTCTATCGTCATTGCTGTTCTCTTTACATGGAACGATACCTTGGGGATTGGAGGCGCCGGTGGATTTACCTTTATTCAGAAATATACCGGCTTTATCAGTCCTGGTGTGTTTGCCATGTTCTTATTGGGTATGTTTTGGAAACGCACAACTGGGCCGGCAGCAATTGCAGGGCTTATCACTGGATTTGTACTTTCGGTCTTTTTCAATGAGTTTGCAGTGGATGTCTTTGGCCCTGAAACGTGGATCTATACCGCTTATCTCAATAAATTTGGTGTTTACGAAATTCCTTTCCAAATTTGTATGGGGCTGGCTTTTGCGTTTACGATGCTTGTTATGGTGGGGATAAGTTTATTTGGCCCTAAAGTTAATCCAAAAGCGTTTGAACTTGATACAAAAATGTTCAAGGTAGAACCTTCTATCCTCGTGATGATTGTCATCACCATACTGCTTGTAACAGCGATTTACGTCAGGTTTTGGTAGGTAATAAACACAATAACTATAAACTATAAAGAATATGAGAAGAAAAGTTTTTATTGCATTATTGGCGACGGCGTCGTTGACTTATGCGTGTCAACAGGGCGCTAATAAAAGCGAAACGGGAGAAACAACAAACGACAGTACCGAACAGACTACTTTTGATACGGTTATCGACGGGAAGGACGTTAAATTGTATGCCTTACAAAATGAAAAGTTACAGGTTACCCTTACGAATTACGGGGCAAGATTGGTCAGCTTACATGTAAAAAATAAGGAGGGCAAGGAAACGGATGTCATCTTAGGTTATGATACCGCAGATGAATTCAAACAAAATGCCAGCAACTATTACGGTGCAATCGTAGGACGGTATGGTAATCGTATTGGCAATGCTACTTTTACATTAGATGGCGCTACCTATGAATTGGAGAAAAATAACGGCGAAAACTCCTTACATGGTGGTACAAATGGCGTGTATAACAAAGTGTGGACAGTAGAGCAGTCGTCGGACACAGCGATTACCTTAGCGTATACGTCGCCCGATGGGGAAGCAGGATATCCAGGCACAGTAACCATGAAAGTAACCTATTCGCTAACGGATGGAGGTTTGCTTATCGATTACGAAGGTTCTACGGACAAAAAAACGGTACTGAACTTGACCAATCACGCGTATTTTAATCTCAATGGAGAAGGCGATGCAACGATATTGGATCATGAATTACAGATAGACGCGGACGCTATTACCGAAGTCGATGAAACGTTGATACCAACGGGGAAGAGCTTAGCGGTAGCCGGTACGGCGTTTGACTTTCGTAAACCGCAGACGATCGGATCACGTATTGATACAGATAACGAACAGTTAAAGGTTGGTCAGGGATATGACCACAACTTTGAATTGGTGAAAGGAGAGGGGTTCCGTAAAGTGGCTTCGGTTTATGCTCCAAAAACTGGGATAGAAATGCAGATATTAACAACCGAACCCGGATTACAGTTTTATAGCGGTAACTTTATGACGGATAGCGATCCGAAAGGTAAGGGAGGGAAAGGTTATCCTTTCCGTTCTGCATTTTGTCTGGAAACACAACATTTTCCAGATTCACCTAATCAACCATCTTTTCCATCTACGGTGCTGAAACCAGGGGAAAAATATACGTCAAAAACAGAATATCGGTTTTTGGTGAGATAGTCCATAAAAGAGAGGGCGATGCGGGATCATCGCCCTTTTTGTGTCTGCTTTCTAGTTATGTACGGGATACTGCTTGAAGATCCCGCTGACAATCTGTGGTAGTTTATTAATCATTTTTTCTGGGGCTCTGACCTCCGATGAACCTCGCGCCTGCCATATGACGCTGTTTGTCCGTCTATCCACGGCCTCTATAATCAGGTGGGCATAGCGGTACTTTTCGTGACCCACTGGGTAGCTAAAGCCTCCGTAGCCCATTCCCCAGCCCCAGCCCATTCCCCAAGGGCCCCATCCGCCCCATCCATAAGATGGGCTATATACCATGCGACTTTTGTTATTCACAATCGTGATATAACGAAAAAGTACATCCGGGTTTTCTTTGGAATATTGCATGCCCAAAGCCTCTAGTTCCTTATTGGCGGCATTCAGGATATTGCTTTTAGCAATATCGTTATTGAAATAATTTTTAGATAATGAATCTACTGGAGGAAGCCAACTATAGGTTTTATACTGCCCAAAATCCTGATTCTGTACGTGTGTGGTATTATACTTCACAGAAGCACACGAAGCTAGAATCGCCACAACACCCAACAGGAAAATATATTTTATCGTATTCATAATAACCTTTTATTTAGTATTGTTTAGACAATTTAAATGTATAAAGGTTTAAAGAATTCTATGTTCTTTTTTGCGGTCAAAAAAGATTAATACTTCGCAACCAACGGCATGACCCGACCACTGCCAAAAGCTTTGGGGCTTACTCGGAGTATGGGTGGGGCCTGAAATCGTTTAAACTCTGCATTATACAGTAATTTGGCGATACGTACTACCAATGTTTCATCAAATCCCGATTGAATAACGGCTGTAGCCGATTTCTCCAGTTCGATTAATTGATAGAGTATGCTGTCCAATATATCGTAAGGAGGTAAAGAATCGGAATCTTTTTGGTCTGGACGGAGCTCCGCCGAAGGTGGTTTAATGATCGTATTCTCTGGGATGATCTCTCGTTCCCGGTTAATATAATGTGCTAATGCATAGGCTTGGGTTTTGTAAACATCACCAATGACGCTCAAAGAACCCGCCATATCACCGTATAACGTTCCATATCCGACGGCCGCTTCGCTTTTATTAGAGGTGTTTAGCAGGATATGGCCAAATTTATTGGAAAGTGCCATAAGGATCGTCCCTCGTATACGGGCTTGTATATTTTCTTCCGTCAGATCCGGCGCTCGTCCCGTAAATGTTTCTGCTAATGTTTGGTCAAAAGTTTTTGCAATGTCCGCTATCGGAATAATTTGATGTGTACAGCCCGTGTTTTCGACGAAATCCAACGCGTCTTTTACGGAATGCTCACTGGAATATTGGGACGGCAATAAGACCGCGAGGACATTTTCGGCACCGAGCGCTTCACAGGCTAACGCCGCAACGATAGCGGAATCTAATCCGCCCGATAGGCCGAGGACGGCCTTTTTGAAACCTGACTTCTGAAAATAATCCCGAATTCCTAAAATCAATGCATCGTGTATTAATGCCATCTCCGATGGTTTTTCCTCTAAATGTACGGATGATGCTTGTATGTCCACTACCGTATAATCTTCTTCAAAACGCTTTAATTCGGATAGTATATGGCCGTTTCTATCCAGCGCCAACGAACGGCCGTCAAAGATGATATCGGTATGTGCTCCGATCTGGTTAACATACACCAAGGGGCAACCTGCTTTGATTACGTTACGTTTTAAGACGTTGATACGATTTTCAAAGTGTGTGTAAGAAAATGGAGAAGCAGCAATATTGATGATGAGGGATGGGGTTTCCTTGCGTAATTCCGCCATCAAATCGCCCACGTAGGAATTAGCCACTTCGTCGTCCCATAAATCTTCACAGATCGTCAGAGCCACCTTTTCTCCGTTGATTTCGATACAGGTGGCAGCACGGTTGGGTTCGAAATACCGGTATTCATCAAATACATCGTAATCCGGCAATAAGCTTTTTTTACAGATATGCTGAATTTTTCCGCCCGACAGCACAACGGCAGCATTGTAAAGCGGCTTACCTTCTGGATCTGTATTAACGACGGGTGCGCCAATGATGCAATGAATACCTTGGCATGCGCCTGCGATTTCCGCTAAGCTATCGGTACACTGTTGAATAAAATGTGCGTTTCGTAAAAGATCTTTTGCGGGATAACCACCTATAGCCAGTTCAGCGAAAACGATTAAATCAGCACCATCTGCTTTGGCACGTGTAATATGACTGATAATTTTTTCGTTGTTGGCCGTAAAGTTGCCGATATGATAATTCAGTTGAGCAAGCGCTATCTTCATTGTGAATGGGTTGTTATTTTCGGTTTAGGTATTCCTTTGCTGTTAAAATGGGAATATTAAGTTTTTTAAAATCTTTCTTATTTCGTGTAATAATAATATCCGTATTATTTTCAATTGCTGTATAGTATTGAATAGCGTCCTCAAAATCTTTTTGATCCGATGTCAATGCCAATTCAATTATTTTATCATCTAAGGGTAAAACATCAACCAGTACTTTAAATTTAGCCAATATTTTTCGAGCATCATGCGTATTGTAATGTTTGGAAAGTAAAAAGTGTGCATTCGCTATAGTCAAGGACGATATAAATAGTTTTACTTTTTTATCATCTCCAAGTGTAAACAGTTCCTGAGCTTCTTCATAAAAACTTTCGCGTTTTTGTAAAAGATCGATGACGATGTTTGTGTCAATAAAAAGCCTGTCCATTAACAGTATTTCTTATTTAAGTATTCATAATATTCTTTTTTGTAATCTGTTTCATCCTCGCGTGGAATAACGCCAGTCAAACTCTCTACAAGAGGACTAACTTTAACATCTTTCTTGTCGTCTTTATTTGTTAATGAATCCAAATAATTTTCAATAAGTTGCGACAGGCTTACGCGATTACTTTTAGCGTAGTCCTTCGCACGATCGATAATGTGCTTGTCTAAATTTAACGTGAGTTTTGTATTCATCTTTGCTCTATCTTTACGTGTAAATTTAAAAATAAATCACGTGTGTTGCAAATTTTTGAATTTTTCTCTAAAAAACAAAGCCCGCTGATTCACACAGTGGGCTTCGGTTATTTGTGTAAACTAGTTTACTTTATATTCACCACTTCAATATAAAAATGCAAAGGAGAATTGGCAGGAATAGTAACTTCTCCGTCTTTATTTTTTTGCTCTCTGTTATCGTAACAATACGGCGAGGGTGCAACCAGCTCGATAATAGCGCCTTTCTGTAGTCCTTTTTCGGTAAGGCCGCCGATCTTATAATCGTTTCCATTTAGACGGACTTCTTTCGGATAGAAAGAAATATCCCACGCGGGGATAAGTCCACCAAGTTGGAAAGAGCGGGTTTTGTCTTCCGGATCATCAGCAGATGTTTCATCAAATACATCTCCGTTCAATAATTTGCCGGTATATTTTACTTCTACGGTAGGTCTGGCAAGAGCCAAGCCACCCATGGATCCGGGAACCAGCCACTTGCTGTAGGATCCTTCTTCCCCCGGTTCGTGAATCTTGAACCAGATACCGGTCGAATCATCTAATATGGCGTCTGGAATATGTTCTTCGGCAAAATCTTTTAATATAGGAGCTTGTTCATCCAGCAATGCTTCTATTCGTGCATTGTTAATGGAATCTCTACGACGTTGCTCGTCGGCCCAATCGGATCCGTTATCATCAGATTTGCTACAAGATGTGATGCTGATTGTGGTTAGTGTAAAAAGAAAAATAAGTTTTGAAAGGTTTTTCATTGTTTCGATTAAAAAAAGAGCGTGTCTTGTTGGACACGCCCTCTGTATATTATTTGTGATTGTGTTATTATTCTATGTTTAATACTTCAAACTCGTATAGCAATGGTGAGTTGGCCGGAATATCGCCAACTTTGTTCGCGCCATAAGCCCAGGAAGAAGGGGAAACCACGCGGATATGGCTACCTTTTTTCAAGCCTTTTGCTGTTAAGCCGTAATATGGTCTGTCTTCACCGTCTACCCTATACGATTTTGGGAAAAAGGAAATAAGCCACACACCATTATAAATATTTGAATTCGACTGAAATGTCGCAAAATCAAAATTTTCATTTTCTCCAGACTGCACTTCGGTACCGTCTAATAATGACACCGTATAGTTCACTCTAACTTTTGGAGGAACCGGACCGGTTGAAGAAGAGAACTCATATTCAAAAGCCTCATCATCTTCTTCGGTAGGTACGGCTAACACTTCGAAGTGGATCCCTGTTTTAACGGTTTTACCTAGTAAAGAAAATGTCTCTTCCCTATCGTCTTCCTGCCATCCGCCCGGTGCTTCAGAAGGATTGTCCAGTAAATATTCTTCAATTTTAATTTTATCCGCAGCTAATGAAGCAACTATGGCTTCTTGTTGTCGGCGCTGTTCGGCTTCCTGTTCTGCACTGTTATCTTTCATACAAGAACTAAATGCAACCGCCGCAAATGCTAATACTAATAGTGGTTTAAATAGAGCTTTCATAAATTTTTAATGTCTTTTCTACAGGATAGAACGCAGGTTCATATCTTAATGCTACAACAAAAGTAAGAAAATTATGTAAAGACAATTAATTTATACGACTACAATTATTTGTTGAGCGATGGAATCTTTTGGTGTAAAATTGTTTTTAAGTAACTTGATCTTCATTTTTTTTATATAAACAAAACCGTTACCTTTAAACAGTAATCACCAATTTACGGCTGTTGGTAGACTGTTTTATCGCTATACGTTGTTTTTGGATTGCGCCACCTTAGTTAGAGAAGAGTGTGAAACCTTACCCGATACGATCGGCAGAAGGCTCATCAACCATTATAAATTGATAATAAAATGAAAACCGTAAAACACATCCTCCAAGCAAAAGGTTCTGTGGTGTACGCCGTAAACCAAAACACTTCCGTTTTTGATTCGTTACAAACGATGATGGAGAAAAACATCAGCGCTTTATTAATTATGGAACAAGAGGCATTGCTGGGTATTTTCACCGAGCGCGACTATGCCCGAAAAATCATCCTACAAGGCAAGTCCTCCAAAGAGACGCCTGTTCATCTCGTCATGACGTCTAACCTGCGAACGATCACCACGGACGAAAAAGTGGAGAATTGCATGGAACTGATGACAAATAACCACGTGAGGCATTTGCCTGTAGTGGAAAATGGTCGGGTGTTAGGGATGATTTCTATTGGCGACATCGTGAAACATATCATTGAAGATCAAAAACAAACCATTGACCAACTGCAAAGTTATATCAGTAGTTAAGAAAGGTCTTAGTTACCGCTTAATATGTAATCATAGTGAAACAAAAACTAAAAATAGCCCGCGAACTTCCGTCGTGGGCTATTTTTGTTACTCACTTTCCGTCATACTGCCGATAACTGCTAATAATTCCTTTAGTTGATCGGGAGAGAGAACGCCACCATGACGAAATAATACTTGATAGTTGCGGTCAAGGAGGATCCACGTCGGAAACGCCAGTGTACCGGGACCATTCAATGCGTGCGCTAGTTCGTGTGTTCCGGTATTTTTGCCTGTTGGTTTGAAAACATACTTCCTACCTTGAAATAAGACGTTTGTTTTACTTTCCGCGTCAAATTCTATATAATAGAATACGTTCGCTTTTGCAGCAAAATCGTCGTTTTTCTGGATTTGATTTTTTTGCATGCGGCAATATTGACACCAATCGGTAGAAAGCAAAACTAACAGGGGTTTTGCTTTCTGCTTCATGAGGCTATCTACCTTAGCGATATTCACGGGGTTTATTTGTGCATCACAGATGAACGACGTGAACAAGCCTGCTGCGATGAGCAAGGTAGAACGATATTGCCTTAATCTTACGGTTATCATATTTACCTAAACATATTATACCGAACGCCTAAGAATCCACGAATTCCTTGGTTTGGTCCATAGACGTAACTCGGATCAAATGGTAGGAGACTCGGGTCATCAATTTTTTCAAACGGATCATGTGCACGAGAAATAATAAAAGGAATCCCTTTGGTAGGCGTCCAGTTTAGTAAATTCTTTACACCACCGAAAATTTCTAATCCGTTACGGAAATGCTTCGTAACCTGTATATTCTGAATACTCCATGCTTTCGACTCATCCGGTCTTGGGTCATCCGCACCCAAAACAGGTAAACGCATAGGGCCTATGACATTTCCGGTATAATCAAAACTTAATCCTAAACGGTTCCAGTTATAACCTATGGTCCAGGTACCCATGTACTTCTCCGTCAGCATCTGCCATTCGCGTTCTCCCCCTTCTTCACTATGGACATCCATTACCGTTCCGCCGATCATGGCTTTGAAACCACTTGGGTGTGCCCAGTCCAAATTGAGGGAAATACCTTGTGAAACAGCGTGTCCGTCTAAATTGGAGTAGATGATCTTGTTGATATCGGTGTCATAGTCGGGGATAATTTTATTGGAAAAATACGTGTAGAACGCCGATGCATCAATACCAAATACAGCCCCATTATCCGAGTAGAATTTCTTTACATAGTTGATATTGGAGTTCCATGAAGTTTCCGGTTTTAGATCGCCGATAAATACCACATCGCGTGCGCCG
Organism: Sphingobacterium arenae; assembly: GCF_014692505.1. GTDB lineage: Bacteria > Bacteroidota > Bacteroidia > Sphingobacteriales > Sphingobacteriaceae > Sphingobacterium > Sphingobacterium arenae. The sequence continues at coordinate 126,162 of NZ_JACNYK010000007.1, forward strand.
GTCAATGCTGCATGGTCTTCGGTAAACACGTTCGCGACGCGATATCCATTCCCGATACCGACCCGCAATACTTGGGTTTTATCCTTAGAATTCCACTTATAGTTCAGGCGCGGCGATAATATACTCCCGTGAATAGAATTGTAATCGTATCGTGCACCAAGCAATAATTTATGCTGTGGATGTAGGGTAATCTCATCTTGCACAAAAAGCCCTGGCAAATGGGTATGCGATACGTTGGTTGTTGCGGGGGTATTATCGTCGTAATAGGTGTAGCGATAAGCTAATCCGGTCAATAGATCATGGTTTTTGATTTGTTTATGCCAAGTTAATTGACCAAATACAATTTTCTGATCTGCCATATACTCTGTATCGCCATAAACACTGTTTTGATCGTGGCCGTTTGCACTGAAAGATAGTGAGAAGTCATCTTTACCGGGTAAATCGTACACGCCCATCACTTCCCACCGCTTGGTGTAAATACTTTCGCCATATACTTCATCCCCGCCGCGATACTGCCTATTCCAATTCATTTCCCCTCCCCAGCGGTCTTCATATATATAGCGGGCCGCCAGCGAGAATGTTTTGTTGTCTTTACGTGCGAAATTCCACTTATTAAAGATGGAAATCCTATCTTGCAGGGTGACGTCTGTAAAATTATCTCCGTTTTTATCCAACGGATTTGAATAGTTAAAGTAATTGACGCCCAATAATGATTGGGCAGAGCCTACCTTAAACTTACCGCCGAGATCCAAGTTATATTCTTGCCAAGTGGTTCCGAAGGTTTCTAGGCTTAACAGCGGCGCGTTTTCAGGAGTTTTTGTGATGATGTTGATAAGACCCCCCACTGCTTCACTGCCGTATAACGTAGAGGCGGGGCCTTTGACTATTTCTACACGTTCGATTAAGGCCTGCGGAATACCGTTCAACCCATACACCGTTGAGAGGCCGGAAACAATAGGCATACCATCGATCAATACCATCGTATAGGGGCCTTCTAGACCATTTATATGGATGTCGCCGGTATTACAGACACTACAATTGACCTGTGGACGCACACCATTTATATTCTGGAGAGATTCGAAAATTGTTGGTGCTGGATTCGCTCTGAAAAATTTCGCGGAGTATACTTCGACCGGAATGGGGCTTTCTAATTTGGAGACTTCCCGCAGGGTACCCGAAACCACGACTTCGTCTAAATTACGATTGTCTTTTTGTAGTACAATGCGGATTTGTGTCATGCTTTTGGACGCATCGATATGCTTTTTAGCGGGAAGGTAACCTACAGCCCGGATGACCAATCTCGCTTCGTTCGTGGGTATATCTTCTAATAGGAAATTGCCGTCTTCATCGGTGGTCGTTCCCACATTAGAGCCATCTAGCAACACACTGGCGGCGAAAATAGGTTGGTTGTCGGCGTCGGTGATTTGCCCCTGTATTTTTGTTTGGGCGAAAAGTGTCAATGGAAATATATAGAGTAAGGCGAATAGAAAAAGCCCGTTGGTGTATTTTTTTGTCATGTATAATAAATCATAATTAGCGTGTACGTGTGGTTAATACGCCCAACGTTACGCTCAATGAATGAATCAGCAATCACATCTGCGAAAAGCTGTGGCAATCACAACATCGTGCAGACCTGACCGCGTGAATTAAATGTTTTTAGTCATTTCCGATAGATCCTCGGAGGTAAAAATTAAGATAGGGAGGAAGTGGGTGGTCCCCGTAAATTATAATGAAAGAGCAGTGTAGCAGGCGCATGTTCCGTTAGTTCTGCATAATGTATGCAAAGTAAAATAGGGGTGACGGAGAGTTCGAATGCTGGAAAATCATCAGCGACGAATACGCCTGCAAATACGACGTTTAGGAATTGAATTTCATCGTCCGAATGGTGATGATGAGGCTTTCCCTTTTTCGTGAAGTCATAAGGGTGAATGTGGGTAACAATCTCGCCAGTAGAAGTGACTTCCTTATGCATGAATACCACACCACTGGTGATGATAGCCACCATCCATACGCTTAGTGACCAAGCGATAAGATTGCGGTATGTGGTACTGAGTCTATGCATAACTGTATTTTACATTTTTTGTGAAATTACGAAATGATAGGGAAACTACAGTGTTAATTTATTGTTGTGATCCGGGAAAAGCAAACTGGGTTTGTGTATTTTGGCTTCTTCGGGCGTCATACTTGCATAAGAAATAATAATAATGATATCGCCCACCTGTACCAAACGGGCGGCAGCACCATTCAGGCAAATAGTACCTGTTCCTCGCTCCCCAGGGATAACGTAAGTCTCTAATCGAGCTCCGTTATTGTTGTTCACAATCTGCACTCTTTCGTTTGCAACAATATTTGCTGCATCCATCAAATCTTCATCGATCGTGATGCTTCCCACGTAGTTCAGTTCCGCTTGCGTAACGCGAACCCGATGAATCTTTGATTTCATTACTTCAATCAACATCTTACAAAATTACTCATTTTTTTTTAACTCGTATGTACTTACCCCTCTTTAACCTAAATTGTCCCATCCGGAGATTTGAGGCATTTAAAACCCCATTTGTAGTACAGTCCATTATCTCAAATATCCGAAGGGACAAGGTTTATGGATTCGTGTTTATTTTAGTATCCATGAGCTCGCTTCGCTCGGTTTTGCCTTCTTTTTTACGGGAAAAAAGAATAAACCTAATCCAATAACATATTATCGATCAACCTTACACCCTCTACCCAGGCTACTAATAGAGCGACGTGCTTTTTTGTGGGATCAATTTGATCAATTTCCTGTAATGAACGGGTTTCGCAGATAGCGAGGTATTCCACTTCGATCTCACCTTCTTGCTCGAGTATGGATAGCGCTTCCTGCCGGAGATTGTCGAGCTCGTGGTCATTAAAATGACGTTTTATATGGCTCAATGCACGATATAAAGCCAATGCTTTTTGCTTCCCTGCTTCCGAAAGACGTGTGTTGCGCGAACTTAGTGCAAGCCCTTTTTCGTTTCGGACCGTGGGACAAATATGGAGCGTGATGGGTAGCTTTTTTAAGTCAATTAGCCGCTGAATGACCATGACCTGTTGGAAGTCTTTTTGACCGAAGCAGGCGACATCTGGTTCGACTAAGCGAAACAGTTTATATACGATCTGGGTTACTCCTTGAAAATGCCCTGGTCGCTTTTCTCCTTCCCAAACTTTCTCCAGGTTGCCGAGATCAAGGTGCCAACGTTTCTCCATGGGCGTATACATTTCTTCTATAGAAGGCAAAAAAGCAGCATCACAGCCGATTTTCTGTAACAGCTGGAGGTCGTTTTGTTCTGGACGGGGGTATCTTTCAAGATCTGTTGGATCATTAAATTGGGTGGGATTTACAAAAATACTACATACTACGACATCCGCAATTTGTTTTGCTTCGTTTATTAAAGACAGGTGTCCCTCGTGGAGTGCTCCCATCGTGGGTACTAGGGCTATACGCTGCTGCGTATTACGGGCCTCATCAAGGAAGGTTTGCAGGGTATTTTTCGTTCTAAATATGTTCACAGCAAAACGTTAAAATAAGGGCGCAAATTTGCATAAATAAATTCGTAATGTAAAGGTATGAAATCTAGTGAATTGTAAAATTCATAAAATAATCGTATCTTTGTAGACCGATTTTACTGTTCGATAAATAAAAAAAAGAATTGGAGATGGCAAAAACGAAAATATTGTTTGTAACCCATGAGATGTCGCCTTTCCTTGAAATAAGTAAGATTTCTGAAATAACACGCCAGTTACCGCAAGCGATGCAAGAAAAGGGATTTGAAATCCGAATTTTGATGCCGCGTTTTGGTAATATTAATGAGCGCAGAAATCGTCTTCATGAAGTGATAAGGTTGTCGGGAATGAACATTGTGGTGGATAAAAATGATAATCCGCTTATTATTAAGGTTGCTTCATTGCCTGCAGCAAGAATGCAGGTTTATTTTTTAGATAATGAAGAGTATTTTCAGCGGAAGAAGATTTTTCGTGACGAGAAGGGAGCATTTTTTGGAGATAATAACGAACGTTCGTTATTCTTCTGTAAAGGAGTCTTAGAGACGGTAAAGAAATTGGGTTGGTCACCCGACGTGGTGCACTGCCATGGTTGGTTTTCAGCGATGATCCCGGCTTATTTGAAAACGGCCTATAAAGATGATCCCACATTCAAGGATGCTAAAGTGATGTATTCTCTTTATGCAAATGAAGATTTTGATACTGTTGGAGCTAAATATGGCGCCATGGCGGCGCAAACTGATATGCGCGCTGAGGATGCCGCGCCTTATGGCGACGGTTCATATGTAGACCTTTATAAAGGAGTTCTTTCATACACTGATATCGCCGTATTTGCTGATGGTGACATACATCCGGAGCTTAAGCTATATGTTGAAGAAAACGGAATTCGGAGTTTCTCTCCTGAGGGAGATGTGGATTATGAGGGGTTCGCAGAAGTATTTGAGGAGTTTTCCACGGCTGACGTAGAGGAAACTGCATAAAGCTTTCATAATTTAAATAAATGTTAAAAAGACGCGATTCTCATCGCGTCTTTTTTGTTTGCATGATTTTTTTTCTTATTTTGGACTTACTAACAGTGTTTTCGAATACAAATACGGAATAGACTATTATAAACAAAATAGCATGGAGAATTTCTCAAGAAGATCATTTTTAGAGCGTATCGCGTTGCTTGCCGCTGGATCGGTAGTGTCGTTACCGGTTAACGCGTTTGGGTTGCACCGCAAACTAAGGGTTACTTTGGTCGGTACCGGAGTTAGAGGTATATCGTTTTGGGGACGACGCTTGGTAGAGCAGTATCCAGATCAACTGGAATTTGTTGGGCTAAGCGATATCAACCCGGGCAGGTTGCAGTATGCGAAAGAATACATGAAGGTGGATTGTCCCACTTTTGTCAATTTCAAAGAGATGCTGGACGAAGCCAAACCAGACTTAGTTATCGTGTGTACAACAGATTCGTCTCATCATGAGCGAATCATCGAAGGATTGGCGGCCGGTTGTGACGTGCTTACGGAGAAACCACTGACAACCGACGAAATAAAGGCTCAGGCTATATTAGACGCGGAACGAAAATACGGTAGAAACCTGATTGTAGGATTTAATTATCGGTGGAGTCCTTATATGACGAAAATAAAGGAATTGATTATGAATGGGGAAATCGGCGAAATTACGTCGGTTGATTTTAATTGGTACCTTAATGTGCATCACGGGGCGTCGTATTTCCGCCGGTGGCACGGGCTGATGAACAAGGGCGGATCATTATGGATACATAAAGCCACGCATCATTTTGATTTGCTTAATTGGTGGCTGGATTCGGAACCTGAAGAAGTATTCGCTTATGGCGCGCTGGAACATTATGGCAAAAATGGACCGTTCAGAGGAACTAGTTGTCGCAGTTGTTCATATAAAAAAGAATGTAACTACTATTGGGATATCACGGGAGATTCCCATGCGATGAAGCTCTATGTGGCCAATGAAACACATGATGGATACATCCGCGATGGTTGTGTTTATCGGGAAGAGATCGATATTTATGATAAGATGTCGGCGCAAATTAAATATGCAAACGGCGTAATAGCTAATTATTCACTGACGACGTATTCGCCGTTTGAGGGCTGGCGGATAGCTTTCAACGGGCAAAAAGGACGTATTGAGGCTTGGTTGGATATTCCCTGGATGAAAAATGATACGTTGGATCAGGAGAGCTTGCACGCTGCTGAAATGCAACAGGGAAATAATATTGATGTTATTCATGAACCAGTCGTGCTTTATAAAAACTGGAAGGATTATCAAGTCATTCAGGTAGCTAGCGAGCGGGCTGGGCATGGAGGAGGCGACCGCCGTCTACACGACAAGCTGTTCAAACAACCCGAGGCTCCCGACCCATATGGACACGCAGCTGGATTGCGAGATGGGGTGATGTCTATTTTGATAGGCGTGGCCGCCCGTCATAGTATCGAGCAGGGGAACCCCATAAAAATTGCATCGTTGACAGATTTAAAACCGAAAGTCAAACGAGGATAGAGAACGAAAACTTTCTGTTTTTATATTAATCACTTCTATTATAGGGTTCAAGGTGGTTTCTACCCCATAATACAAAAAAAAAATATGTACTTTTGTGCCTGAAAACGGGAAATATCTTCCCGTTTTTAAGAGCATTACGCACTATGTTAGAAAAACTACAAGCTATAAAAGAACGTTGGGAAGAGGTAGAAGCTGAATTAAGTAAACCTGAAACCATAAGTGATATGAAGCGTTTTGCCAAGTTGAATAAAGAGTATAAAGACTTGGGCAAAATTGTGGAACGCTATCATGTTTATAAGAATATCGTTAGTAATATCGATACGAACAAAGATATACTTGCTCACGAAAAAGATCAGGAGCTGCGGGAAATGGCGAAAGAAGAACTTGACCTCTTACTGACGGAAAAGGAAGAAAAAGAGGAAGAGATTCGGTTGATGTTAATTCCTAAAGATCCGGAAGATGGCAAGAATGCGATTATTGAAATTAGGGGCGGTACAGGAGGTGACGAAGCGGCTCTTTTTGCAGGCGATTTGTATCGAATGTATACTCGTTTTTTTGAGACAAAGGGGTGGCGTACAGAAGTAATGGATGTAACGGAGGGTACGTCCGGTGGCTACAAAGAGGTTATTTTAAAAGTTATCGGCGACGATGTATATGGTCAATTGAAATATGAATCGGGGGTGCACCGTGTACAGCGTGTTCCGGATACGGAGACACAGGGACGTGTTCATACATCTGCTGCTTCGGTTGCAGTTTTGCCAGAAGCAGAAGATGTGGATGTAGAGTTGAACCCCGGTGATATCGAAATGCAAACATCGCGCTCGGGCGGGGCTGGAGGTCAAAATGTCAATAAGGTAGAAACCAAGGTGCAGTTGACGCACAAGCCATCTGGAATCGTGGTCGTGTGCCAAGTGGAACGCTCCCAGTTAGCGAACCGTGAACTTGCAATGGAGATGCTTCGCAATAAACTATACGAATTGGAGGTGCAGAAAAAGCATGGTGATGTGGCGGCAAAACGTAAAACAATGGTGTCTACCGGCGACCGTTCCGCCAAAGTAAGGACGTATAATTATCCGCAAGGACGCGTTACCGAACACCGTATTGGCTTGACACTTTATAACCTTCCGGCTGTGATGGATGGTGATATTCAGGGCATTATAGATGCGCTCCAATTTGCGGAGAATGCAGAGAAAATGAAAGAGGGTGCAGTAGACTAAATTTTTTCAAAAAAATTTCCTCATTCTGTAAAATACCCCTATATTTGCACACCTTCAAACGGGAAGGAAATAGGGTCTGGTAGTTCAGCTGGTTAGAATACATGCCTGTCACGCATGGGGTCGCGGGTTCGAGTCCCGTCCAGACCGCAAAAAAAAAGAAGCTTGGCTTCGAAAAACGTTCTTAATATACATACTTCTGAAAAGGAAATTGGTCTGGTAGTTCAGCTGGTTAGAATACATGCCTGTCACGCATGGGGTCGCGGGTTCGAGTCCCGTCCAGACCGCAAAAGGTATCTTTATAATGAAGATACCTTTTTGTTTTTATGATTCTTTCCGACAAATTGTCTCCGCAACGGGGAAGGGGGTATAACCTTATCTTACCCTATAAGGGTATCGTACTTTTTTACGCGTTAAGGCATCCATTTCTTTAGTGTCAGTTCTTTGCCATCCCATACAGCATAGGTACAAGTATGTATCCATTCACCGAGATTGATGATTCGGCTGTTTTCAGCGAGTTTGATGTCATAGGCGAGGTGTCGGTGTCCGAATATAAAATAATCGATGTGCTCTCTTTGTAGCAGGTCTTTGGCATATTGAATGAGCCACTCTCGGTCTTCTCCTAAGAAGTGTTCTTCTTCCAGACTAGCAGCTCGGCTGTGGCGTGACCATCTCTGCGCGATACCAATGCCTAAGTTGGGATGTAATCTTGCAAAAAGCCATTGACAAATATTACTTCGGAAGAAAGCTTTTAGAAATTTATATTTGGCGTCTCCCGGGCCAAGACCATCCCCATGATGTATGTAAAATCGTTTCCCATGGAGTTGGAGCATTAATTCATTGTCTACAATACGAGCGTTTAGCTGTTCTTTTAAATAACCGAACATCCACATATCGTGGTTACCTTTGAAGAGTGTGATTTCTACGCCAAGATCGGAGAGTTCCGCTAATTTTCCAAGAAATCGAATAAATCCTTTGGGGACCACGGTGCTATATTCAAACCAGAAATCAAAAATGTCGCCTACCAAAAAAAGGGCTTTTGCGTCGGACTTAATATAGTCTAGCCAAGAGACCAGTTGCCGCTCCCGCTCGAAGGAGGTTGTTTGGGATTTTATACCCAAATGGAAATCAGAAGCAAAATATATTTTATCTCTCACGGACATGAAGCCAAAACTAATCAAAAAATCCTAACTTGCACTTGGTTTAAAAAATTGGTTATGAATAAAAACTTAGGAATTATGCTGCTGGCATTGGGTTTTACAGCCTGTAACCAGGAGAAAGTTATTGAATCAAAAGACGACATCGTGCTAAAACCTTATCCAAAAACAGAAAAAATTGACCAGAATGATGATTATTTTGGAACAATTGTCGAAGACCCATATCGTTGGTTAGAAGATGATCTGTCGGCTGAAACCAAACAATGGGTAACGGCTCAAAACGAAGTAACACAAGATTATTTAGGACAAATACCATTTCGTGAAGCCATCCATAAACGTTTGGAAAGCTTGTGGAATTACGAGAAGGAAGGCGCCCCGATTAAGGAGGGGGATTACATCTATTTCTATAAAAATGACGGGCTCCAGAACCAATATGTGCTTTGGCGAAAAAAAGGTGAAGAGGGGAAAGAGGAAGTCTTCTTGGATCCTAATAAGTTTTCAGAGGATGGTACAAGTTCATTGGCGGGGATTTCTTTTTCTAAAGACGGTTCTTTAGTCGCTTATCAGATTTCGGAAGGAGGATCTGATTGGCGGAAGGTTGTCGTACTGAAAACAGAGGATAAATCTATAGTGGGGGATACGCTGGTAGATGTCAAGTTTTCGGGCTTAGCTTGGAAAGGTAATGAAGGTATTTATTATAGCAGTTACGATAAGCCGAAAGAGGGTTCGGCATTATCCGCTATGACAGACCAACATAAATTATACTTCCATAAGCTAAATACGGCACAATCAGACGATGAACTGATTTTTGGTGGACCAACGATGCCGCGTCGTTACATTGGAGCGGGACTAACCGAGGACGAACGTTATCTAATGGTGTCTGCAGCTAATGCTACCTCTGGGAACGAATTATATATAAAAGATCTGTCGTCTCCGAATGGGGGTTTCGTAACGGTGGTGGGTGACATGGATAAAAATCATGAAATTATCGACAACGATGGAACTAAATTGTTTATCTATACAGAATTAGACGCGCCAAATGGACAGGTCATAACAGTCGACGCTGCTAAACCGCAACCGGAAAATTGGCAAACATTAATCGCTGAAACTGAGCAGGCGCTCTCACCGACCGTGGGCGGAGGTAAAATATTCGCTAATTACCTAAAAGATGCGGCTTCGCTTGTGAAACAATACGATCGAAACGGAAAATTGGAAAGGGAAATAGAGCTGCCTGGTATAGGCTCTGCAGGAGGGTTTGATGCTAAATTAGAAGATAAAGACTTATATTATTCTTTCACGAACTACGTGAATCCAGTTACCATCTATAGATATGATATTGCATCTGGGAAGTCGGAAATTTATAAGGAATCAGCGATCAATTTTGATCCATCGCAATATGAGTCGAAGCAGGTATTCTACCCTTCTAAGGACGGAACGAAGATACCGATGATCATCACGTATAAAAAAGGCATCCAATTAGATGGGACGAACCCAACGATGCTGTATGGATATGGCGGATTTAATATCAGCTTGACACCGTCCTTTTCTACAAGTAATATTATCCTGCTGGAACAAGGTGGCGTGTATGCGGTCGCAAACCTACGTGGTGGTGGAGAGTACGGGGAGAGTTGGCACCTAGGTGGAACACAGATGAACAAACAGAATGTATTTGACGATTTTATAGCGGCGGCTGAGTATCTGATAGGTCAGAAGTATACCTCTTCAGATAAATTGGCTATTGCGGGCGGTTCCAATGGTGGACTCTTGGTTGGGGCAAGCATGACACAACGTCCAGAGCTCTTTAAGGTCGCTTTTCCGGCGGTGGGCGTCTTGGATATGTTGCGCTATCATAAATTTACGGCAGGAGCAGGCTGGGCATTCGACTATGGTACGGCAGACGACAATAAGGAGATGTTTGAATACTTGTATGCTTATTCGCCTTATCATGCGTTGAAGCCGGGTACCGCTTATCCGGCAACGATGGTAACAACGGCGGACCATGATGACCGGGTGGTGCCGGCACATTCATTTAAATTTGCTGCACGTTTGCAGGAATACCATGACGGAGATAATCCTGTACTGATCCGTATCGATACCAAAGCGGGACACGGAGCAGGAAAATCGACGGCGATGGTTATTGACGAGCAAACGGATAAGTGGTCATTTATGTTCCAGAATATGCAAACAGACTATAAGGAAATAAAATAAAAAATAAGGGGCGTATTCATCACGCCCCTTATTTTTATATATCTAATTGCGTTTGCATATTCTTGGTCAACGCTTTTTTATGCAGTAGAATGGAAATCGTTTTGTACCGCACATATTCTTTAGTTGCATACATGTACCCTTTGTAATCGTTGGATTCTCCCCATGAATTTTTTACGATATAGTATTCTTTGCCATTTTGATCTTTGACCGTACCCACGATATGCATGCCATGATCGTCGGTAGTGGTGTAGTTATCAAAAGCCTCCTGACGTTGATCCGGAGTAATTTTAGCTTCCGGTTTCGGTCCATTGAACATGGTCTCTATTTCTTCGGCAGTCATTTGCTCTACTGGTTTTTCCGGAACATACGCTACGCCATTTTTCCAGCTGAAACTCTTTTCAGACACGTCGGTCGCCCAAGCTACCGTGTATCCATTCTGAAGAGCGTTGTCAATAATATCCGTTAGATCGTTTATCTGTACATTATAGAAGCTCTCAAACGACCAGTTATCGGGAATAAGTAAAACAAATGGCTTATAATATGGGTGCTCTTCGAACGACGAGATGCCGATGTAATCGTCTGGAGTAATACCGATGACCTCGTCTGCAAATTTTCGAGGGGTGTATGTTTTTCCGTTATATTGGAAAGATTTGGGGATTTCCCCTAAATAGGCGTCCATCGCTGCGGTAAAAGAAGTTACCCAAGTTTTGCTTGGCTTTTTACTTTTCGCCACCGTTTCTGTGATGCTTTGGAGGATGGGGCTCATCTCTCCAAAATTATTACGTTTTTGCCCTTCTTGTAGTCCTGTATAGACTTCTTGTGGAACAGCCCCGTATTTACGGAAGATGGTTAACACATCGTGTAACTGACCGCCATCACCCTGTGCTTGTTTTCCATGTAGTCGGACAAAGTTTTTGGCTTTTTCGATATACGTATTACGGGCGGTATAGATCGAAGAAATTTCTACGGGTTGTTTGCCCATTCTTATCATTTCCGATTCTAGAAAGGAGTTTCCGGAATAGGACCAACAGGTCCCCGACGAGCCTTGATCCTTAATGGACGTGTTCCCTAGATTGATGATTTCGGTAAATCGGAAGCCTTCCTTACTGTTGTCGCTGACATTTTGTTTTAACGCATTGATGAGATTATCCTGTGCGTTAACAGGTGCAGAGACTGAAAATGTGAATAAGGCTGCTGCTAATAATAATTTATTCCAGTTCATTGTTGTTAAGTAAAATTTTACGAAATTAAAATTTTTATAATGAACTCGAATTGGTTTCATTGTAAAAATCATAATATACCAAAAGAGACGTTAATGTTAACGTCTCTTTTGGTATATTATGTTGATATTAAACCGTTGCTATTATTTAAAAGCAAATACTTTGCCTAGCTTTTCGTTACTGGAAATAGTATTATCTAAGTTGATGAGTTTCCCGGTGGCAATGTCAATGACCATGCCATGCACTGCTAAATTTTGGTTGTTTTTCCAAGCATTTTGTACAATGGATGTGGTACAGAGATTGAATACTTGTTCTTTTACATTAAGCTCTATTAACCGGTTTACTTTTTCCTCATGATTGTCAATTCCATCAATTTCTGCAGCATGTAAACGATAAACGTCTTTAATATGACATAACCAGTTGTCGATAACGCCGAATTGCTGACGGCTTAAGGATGCTGCTACACCTCCGCAACCGTAATGTCCAGCCACCACAATGTGTTTTACTTTTAATACATTGACTGCGTAGTCAAGAACAGAGAGCATACTCATGTCAGAATGCACACACATGTTGGCGATGTTGCGATGAACAAATACCTCCCCAGGCCGGGAACCCACTATCTCGTTGGCTGGAACACGACTATCTGCACAACCAATCCAAAGAATTTCCGGACTCTGACCTTTGGCTAACTGCTCAAACCTTCCCGAAGTATCATTTTTAACGAATTCTACCCAAGCTCTGTTGCCTTCTAATATTTTCTGAAAACCTAATTCTAGTTCTTTATTTAACATAATTATATTTGTTGTTTTATGTTTTTGTCCCTGGCTGAACGGTAGTGTTTGGTACGCGGAATGTCAACCTAGGCAATTTAACACATTATTGTGAATATCCTTTGTAAATCTTTGTTTTTTCTGTAATTATACACCGACTTTTTTCTCTGGTGTAATTGTTCCATTCGCTTTCTTGTACGTGACGGATTCTAATTCGATATCAATGCCTTTACTCACCGCGTTTGTTTGAAAGTCTTTTAAAACCTCAATGACGTCTTTATCAATGAACTTGCTATATCTCCCATCAATCCGGATAGTTTGGACGCCTTTTGGTAAACTATAAAGCTTCTGTTGGATAGGAACTTTGTTTAAAAAAGATACTTCTTCAGCAAGTGTCATAGTAACTTTTTTCTCACCATTCTCTTCACCGATTTCCATTTTAAAGGCATTTTGCATATTTGCACGAATAATATAGAAAAGAGCGACTACGATACCTATTCCTACACCCATCAACAAATCCGTAAAAACCACAGCTACGATTGTCGCGGAAAACGGGATAAATTGATCCAAACCTTTGCGTAACATTTTTTTAAACAAACTAGGATTTGCCAATTTATAGCCGGTATGGAGAAGTATGGCTGCTAAACACGCAAGAGGTATCAAATTTATGAGCGAAGGAATAGCCAACAGAGCTACTAAAAGCCAGATACCGTGGAGCATAGCGGATTGCCGCGTTCGTCCACCGGCCTGTGTATTAGCAGAAGAACGCACGATAACGGACGTCAGCGGAAGACCTCCAAGAAATCCGCTTGTCATATTACCGACACCCTGTGCAACTAACTCCCGGTTGGTCGGTGTAACGCGTTTGAAAGGATCCATTTTGTCGATGGCTTCAATGCTGAGTAATGTTTCTAAACTGGCAATGATAGCAATTGTGAAAGCAACTATCCAGACATCTTTATTCAGAATTTGTGTAAAATCAGGGAAAATGAATAATTGTGTGAATTCTTGAAAAGAGCTTACGACGGGAATGACAACGAAGTGATCCGCATTGAGTTGCACGGTAGAGCCTTGGAAAACAGAAGCTAGCCCAACGCCCAGTAAAACAACGACCAACGGTGCAGGTACTTTGTTAACACCCTTGATTTTCGGCCAGTAAATGAGGATCGCAAGAGACAATAAGCAGATTGTAGTAGCCCCCCAATTGACACTGGATAAAACCGTGTTTTGAATTGCGGCGATACCCCCTCCAGCATCGAGTTCGAAAGCATGTTCTTCTGATAACCCAAAAGCCAGCGGTATCTGTTTAAGTATAATGGTGATACCGATAGCGGCTAACATACCCAAAATTACGGCTGATGGAAAGTAGTTTCCAATCATACCTGCTTTGATGATGCCCAGAATAAGTTGCACAACACCGGCGATGACGACAGCGAGTAGAAATGTTTCATAAGCACCTAATTGTTCAATTGCGCCCAGTACGATCACCGTTAGGCCGGCCGCTGGACCACTCACACTGAGAGGCGATTTACTCATGGATGCAACGACCAGTCCGCCAATTATACCGGTCAATATTCCTGCAAACAACGGCGCACCTGAAGCCATTGCAATACCCAGACATAGCGGAAGTGCTACTAGAAACACTACAATACTAGCTGGGAAATCATATTTTAAGTCCCTTTTCGATAATTTAAGAAAAGCGGACAAACGAGTTCCTGACATAAAATTTTAATTTTAATCCGTTATCTATTGAACACACAGAAGCTACCAAAACCGCCATGAGTTCGTGTTCATGTACAGATAGATCCTATTGAAGCTGTTGAAAAGCGACTAAAGACCTTGTATGATAATGGATTAACTATTAGGAGGCGGGGGAGGAACGGAGGGATGGAACACGCTAAAAAGCCCTTCGTTTTTTAGGTAATGCTTTTCTTTGCCTAAATTTTCGATAATAGGACAAAAGGATAGATAGTCCGAAGTGGTTGTGAAGAGTTTCATTCCTGTTTCATGGAGATCTTCGGACGTATTGTTCCCTTTTGCAGTATTCTCAATCTCTAATTGGAGAACAACTTGTAGGATGGTTCCCTGGTCTAAAACGTTAACAAACATAGGTGTAGCCGAAATGAGCATCTTTGTCATAAAGATAGCAAAGCATAGTTTCGAAGCTAGAATCCTTGTTTTTTTCGTTATCACGCTCTTTTATTTTGTTCTTTTCAAAAATACAACTTTTTCTTTGGAAAAAAGACAGAGATCAATCAATAAGTGTTAATTTTTTATTAATTATCCATATCTTTCTCTATTTAATTGAAATTGTTACAAATATGTGGCATTTTTGTTGTAGTGAGAGCATTTAACTAATCTCGTATGGTGTCTATTATAGAATTTATTGAAAAAATCACAGCTTCGTATAACCCTAAGGGCGAATATATCCAATTGGGTTCCGGTATTCTCGGTAAAGAGGTGGTTACGGATGCTAAGGTGAACTTGGCACTTAAAATCATGAACCGTCACGGACTGATTGCGGGGGCGACGGGTACCGGGAAAACTCGCACGCTGCAATTAATTGCGGAACAATTGTCCGATAAAGGTGTACCTGTTTTTATGCTCGACGTCAAAGGTGATTTATCTGGGCTGGCGGAAGAGGGGAAAACAAACGATGCATTGATAGAGCGCGGACAGCTTGTCGGAATTCCGTTCGAACCGGCACATTTTCCCTTAGAAATATTTTCTCTTAGTGGTAAGCTAGGAGCGCCTATGCGTATTACCGTACAAGATTTTGGGCCTATCTTGTTAGCTAGGATATTAGATTTGAACGATACGCAAACAGGTGTATTGGCCGCCATATTTAAGTATGCGGAAGACCAGCAATGGGAACTGATTGACTTAAATGATGTAAAGAAGCTGCTTACTTACTTGACAGATGGCCCGGGAGCAGGAGACATAAAGGAAGATTATGGCAAAATAAGCACGGCAACTTCCGGAACTATTTTACGAAAAATGGTGGCCGTAGAGCAACAGGGCATAGCCCATATCTTCGGAGAGAAAGAATTTGATATCCAGGATTTGTTCAATAGAGTAGATGGTCGTGGCGTAATTACATTATTGAATATTTCGGATATTCAGGATCAACCTTTGGTATTTTCTACTTTTCTTTTAAGCCTTTTAGCTCAATTGTTCAAGAAATTACCTGAAGTAGGCGATTTGGATAAACCCAAGTTGGTTTTTTTCTTTGATGAAGCACATTTATTATTTAATGGTGCTTCAAAAGCTTTTCTCACACAAGTTGAACAGATTATACGTTTGATCCGTTCGAAAGGAATTGGTGTGTTTTTCTGTACACAGGCGGCAACGGATATTCCCCCTTCGGTCTTAGGACAATTGGGTAACCGTTTGCAGCACGCGCTACGGGCTTTTACCCCTAATGATGCGGATAACCTTCGGAAAACAGTGAAGACCTATCCGTATTCTCCTTTTTATGAAATCGACAAGGTGTTGACGTCATTAGGTACGGGGCAAGCATTGATTACAGTTCTAAATGAAAAAGGTATTCCTACAGAAGTAGTAGCTACACATCTAGTGCCTGCAAGAGCGGTTATGGGACCATGCCAAGCAGAAATTTATCATAAAATTACGACAGATTCGGATTTTTATGATAAATATCAAGAGCGGGTAGAGCGGGTAGAGCGGAGAAGTGCTGCCGAAATTGTGGACGAGAAGACGGCCGTTTTTGAGGCTAACGAGGAACAGGAAAAAGCGAAGAAAGAAGCGCAGAAATCCATGAGCCGAGGTTCAGGTCGGCGAAGTACCAGACAGACACCTATGGAAGCTGCTAAAACGCAAGCCTCTAGAACATTAGCTCGAGAGGGGGCGAAGCTTTTGGGTAAATTGGCAAATGGGGTTTTAAACGCACTATTTAAGAAAAAATAGATAGAATAAATTTCTATCTTTGTTAGATTTGGATTATGTAATCGATAACAACAAATAGATAATGAGTAAACCAACATTGTTAATTCTAGCCGCGGGAATGGCGAGTAGATATGGATCGTTAAAACAGATTGATGGATTCGGCCCGCACGGAGAAACCATCATTGATTATTCTATATATGATGCTATTCGAGCGGGTTTTGGAAAAGTAGTATTTATTATACGCGAAGAATTTTTGGAGAAGATGCGTGCTGTTTTCGATGAAAAACTGAGAGGTAAGATTGAAGTGGACTATGCATTTCAGAGTTTTGACTTGACGAAATTTGGTGTCGATAGGGTAATCGAACGTACGAAGCCATGGGGAACGGCACATGCTGTGATGAGTGCGAAAGATCATATCAGTGAGCCTTTTTGTGTGATTAACGCGGATGATTTCTACGGCAAGGATGCCTTTGAGAAAATGGCCGCATTTTTACGTGATGAGGTTACGGATGACAAGATGGCTTTAATGGGGTTTAAGGTCGGTAATACGATGTCAGATTATGGGTATGTTTCCAGAGGTGTGTGTGATGTCGATGGAGAGGGGAATATGGCTTCGGTAACGGAGCGTACAAATATCTACTATGTAACAGATGATGCCGGTAATAAGAAGATTGTGTATGAAGAAGGGGGGGAACAGCATGATTTAGATCCGGATACTAGAGTTTCGATGAACTTCTGGGGCTTTACCCCACGAATTTTTAAAGTAGCTCAAAGCATGTTTGCTAAATTTGTGGAGGAGAACGGTGACAATCCGAAATCGGAGTTTTTTATTCCATCTGTTCCAGATTATATGGTGAAAAATAACATGGCCAGCTTTCGGGTCATTCCAACATCTTCTAAATGGTTTGGTGTGACATACAAAGAGGATAAACCTATTGTGCAGGAATCTATCTCGAATCTTGTTAAAGAAGGAGTCTATCCAGAAAAGTTGTTTTAGCATCTTGAGAAAGTTATTTTTGAAAAGGTTGATTGAAAAATTGACCTTTTTTTGTTTTGATATATGATATTTATGAAGGGTACTGCAGAAGTTCTGGGTAAAACTGTTTTAGGTTTGATAGCCTTTGTGGTACTTTATTTTCTCGTTGAAGCGATTCTATCCAGAGTGCCCGGATATAAAATCGAGAAACAAGACCAACCTCGAGACATTCTCATATATGTAATGTCCAATGGTGTACATACGGATATTGTTTTGCCCGTAGAGCATGACGTTATAAACTGGTTTTCCATTTTTCCTTTTGAAAACACACAGGGACAGAACCTCAACCAACATTATGTAGGAATAGGCTGGGGGGATAAAGGTTTTTATTTGAATACGCCCGAATGGAAGGATTTAAAATTATCCACTGCGCTGGTAGCTGCACTAGGAATGGGAGAAACAGCATTGCACGTTACTTATTATTATGATGTGCAAGAAAATGATATGTGTTACAAGGTGATGATTGACAAAAAGCAGTATAACATTATTAGAGATTATATTTTGGAAAGTCTTGATAAAGACCTGTCGGGACATCCAAAGTATATCGAAACAACAGCTCAGTATGGGCTGAACGATGCCTTTTATGAAGCAAGAGGAGCCTATAACCTGTTTTTCTCATGTAATACGTGGACAAACAAAATGCTCAAAAAAGCGAATCTACCTTCTGGTATTTGGACGGTATTTGATAAAGGGATTCTAAGGCACTATAAGAATCGAAGGTAACAGCTGCTTCATTGCTTCATAAAAAAGCCCCGGTGGATTTTCCACCGGGGCTTTTTACCTGTATGATTAACAAAACAAAACTATTTTACTTCTTCAAACTCTACATCCTGCACGTCGTCACCGCCTTGTTTATTGTTATTTTGTGCCTGATCAGCGTCGCCTTGTGCTTGTTCTGCACCTCCTTGTGAGGCCGCGTACATCTCTTCCGAGGCTGCATTCCAAGCATTTTGAAGTTCAGCAGAGGCCGTATCTATATCAGCGAAATTTTTTGCAGCATAGGCCGTTTTCAGTTTTTCTAAACCGGCTTCGATAACTCCTTTTTTATCTGCAGATAATTTTTCGCCATATTCTTTTAGCTGTTTTTCCGTGGAGAAAATTAAAGCGTCAGCCGTGTTTATTTTTTCTGCTTCTTCTTTTACTTTTTTATCTGCTTCCGCATTCGCCTCTGCTTCTTGCTTCATTTTTTGGATTTCCTCTTCAGATAATCCCGAAGAAGCCTCGATACGGATATTTTGCTCTTTGCCGGTAGCTTTATCTTTTGCTGATACCTTGATAATACCATTGGCATCAATATCGAATGTCACCTCAATTTGAGGTACTCCACGAGGTGCCGGTGGAATATCCGTTAATTGAAAACGTCCGATCGTACGGTTTTGGGATGCCATAGGCCGCTCACCTTGCAAGATATGGATTTCTACAGATGGCTGATTATCTGAAGCAGTAGAGAAGACTTCTGATTTTTTTGTTGGGATAGTTGTGTTTGCTTCGATTAACTTCGTCATCACACCACCCATGGTCTCAATACCTAGGGATAATGGCGTAACATCTAACAACAAGACGTCTTTGACTTCTCCTGTTAAAACACCACCTTGAATAGCGGCTCCGAGCGCGACTACTTCGTCTGGGTTTACACCTTTTGATGGCTCTTTGCCAAAGAAGTTTTTCACAGCTTCAACGATAGCAGGAATACGCGTAGAACCTCCAACCAAAATGATTTCATCAATATCGGAAGTAGAGTAACCTGCATTTTTTAGAGCGGACTTACAAGGCTCTATCGTGCGTTGAATTAAATCTGACGCTAAGGATTCAAATTTAGCACGTGAAAGTGTGCGTACTAAATGTTTAGGCCCTGTTGCATCAGCTGTGATGTATGGTAAATTGATTTCTGTCGAAGTTGTGCTAGACAATTCGATTTTAGCTTTCTCAGCGGCTTCTTTTAGGCGCTGAAGTGCCATTGCGTCTTTTTTAAGGTCGAAGCCGTTGTTTTCGTTGGCAAATTCTTCTGCTAACCAGTTGATAATAACGTTATCAAAGTCATCACCGCCTAAGTGGGTGTCTCCATCTGTGGATTTAACTTCGAAAACACCATCTCCAAGCTCTAAGACGGAAACGTCATGTGTTCCTCCGCCACAATCGAACACGGCAATTTTCATGTCTTTGTGGGCTTTATCTAAACCATAAGCCAAAGCGGCTGCGGTTGGCTCGTTGATGATACGCTTCACCGTAAGGCCAGCGATCTCACCGGCTTCCTTTGTGGCTTGACGTTGCGCGTCGTTAAAGTATGCAGGAACCGTGATAACGGCTTCGCTCACTTCCTGGCCTAAGAAATCTTCTGCTGTTTTCTTCATTTTTTGAAGAATCATCGCCGAAATTTCCTGTGGTGTATATTTACGGTCGTCTATTTCAACACGAGGGGTATTATTATCACCTTTTACTACTTTATAAGGCACTTGATCGCTCTCCTTCGTAGATTCATCATAGGACAAACCCATGAAACGCTTGATAGAATAAACTGTTTTGTCGGGGTTAGTGATAGCTTGACGTTTTGCTGGGTCACCCACTTTACGTTCACCACCTTCTACAAAAGCAACAATGGAAGGGGTGGTACGTTTTCCTTCATTGTTTGCAATAACTACCGGCTCGTTACCCTCCATCACGGCAACACATGAGTTTGTAGTACCTAAGTCGATTCCAATAATTTTTGACATATCTTGTTTTTTATATTTACGAATTAGTAATTAACGTTGTCTTATAATAAGATGCTATATCTTTAACAACACTTGTGCCAACGTTAAAATCGTCATAAAAATGTATTTTATGTCGTTTTTCTTTCAATTCTCTCTGTCAAACTGTCATAATATGAACATGGATGCCGCTATACGGCATAACATACTGCTAAAATATTTTTTTACTTAGAATAAATTAGTAAATTCGTCAGGTAAGACGAAAATAAACATGACCTTTCAGGAATACTTAAGCTATTTTGAACAGATTTTGGCGTCGCCGGAGGAGTATGATCCCTACGGAGATGCGGAATATTTAAATTACACGAAGTTAAATTGGTCGAGAATGAATCGCTGGTTTAAGCGGTTTGAGCCGAATGATGCGATGAAAAATGTAGTAGCGAGTATTACCGAACCGCAACATTGGATTGTAATTACAGAGCCTTGGTGTGGAGATGCCGCCCATTCGGTACCACAGCTTTATCAGATTGTCAAAAATAATCCAAATATCGATTTTGAAATACAGCTCCGAGATACGGAGCCGTTCCTTATTGAGGATTATCTTACCCACGGAAGTAAATCCATTCCTAAACTTATCATCCGGAACGATGTCGGGCATGATAAGGTCATATGGGGGCCGCGTCCACAATCGCTACAGAGCCTATATATACAGATGAAAGACGAAGGAAAGTCTTTCGACGAAATCAAAGAGGTTATGCAGAAATGGTATAACGAGGATAAAGGAGAGGAGTTACAACGAGAGTTGCTAGCGCAGTTGGGTTGATTGTTTAGAGAATGAACATAGAAGATATAAGGGAATATTGTCTTGCTAAGCCGGCGGTAACGGAAGAACTACCTTTTGGCCCGAATACGTTAGTGTTTAAAGTTGGCGGAAAAGTATTTCTATTAGTCGGTTTGGATCAAATAGAGTCTTTGTGTTTCAACGTGAAATGCGATCCCGATGTAGCCGTTGACTTGCGTTTAAATTACCCCGAAACCGTTATCCCTGGCTATCATATGAATAAGAAGCATTGGAATACCGTCTATTGTAATCGGCAACTTTCGGATGAGCGTCTAAAAATATTTGTTGATGACAGCTATGCGCTGGTTTATAATGCGCTACCTAAAGCATTAAAAAGAAATCTAACGTAGCCCCTTTAATAAATCAAATTTTCCAGTAAGTTTCGCCGTTGTTGCTGTGGATTGGAACCTCCTCCGAAAACCCTATTATTACCTAACGCATCGAAAAAGTTGTTCATGGTCATGGGCTTACTTTTTTTATCTCGCCATTGATTCGGTACGTTGTCTACCACAAAATCTACTTTTCGCGCCCAATAATTGATATGCATTTCAGGTATAGCGAGACCCAGAATCATGCCGGGGAGTCCGTGTACTAATGCAGGCCCGCCGGATACGGGGATCTGGTCGGTGTAAAATGCAACTATATAAAGAGAGTCTGGTGTGGCACCATTGACGCGCCGGCAATCATATCCGGCTATGTTTCGGTACTCATCTGTAAAACGCCAGGTAATTTGTTGTAATGAATCCTGTAATAGATATTTTTCGTCCAGCTCCAGCTCCAATTCGCTTATGCCCTCACGGAAATTTTGGTAATATGTTTTATGCTCACCGGGTCTTGCCGCTCGTCGGACATTCGTTCCCCCTCTACGGTTGGTGTTTCTGCTGCTGGCTCTACCGCGACCGGAGGTCGTGGCGTTTTCGGTCGTTTCTTCGACTTCAGCTGGAATCATGAGTGTTTGGTCGTTGTCAAACCGCAGTGTAAACATGGACGAGTTTTTTTCGGGAACGTCATCAATATTGCCGCCAAAACGCATCATCATGCCCCGGTTTCTGCCGTCCTGTCGGGTGCTCATTTCGCGGATTCTAGCCCTTATATATACTTCTTTTTCGAAGCTGATAATACCTTTGGATGGGAAGTAAGCGTGTTGGGCTATTGTGTCGATACAGCAGTAGACCAGAACGAGAACCAATAAAATAAATTTGCTCATTTTTTAATCTTCTCTTTTCTTTCCTAAATTCTTGTTAAAATCCCATTTCATACCAACCATAAAATATTGTGTAATCATTTCTTGTTGTGTTTCGGAAAAGCTATTGTTATTAAAAGAACGATTGGTATTGTTAAAGCTATTAAATACGTCGAAAGCTTTAATGCTCAGTAACAGCGATTCGTTTGTTAGCAGTTTACGTGTAAGTTCCAAGTTCATGTAGAACTGTTGGATAGGCTCTGGAAAAACTTTGGATTTTCCCGTATAGCTATAGAATAACACTTGAGTTAGGCTAAATTTAAAGGGTAAAAAGTATTTTAAGTCGGTATTTGCTGAAGATCGAAATGCAGTGTTATTGAGTTGACTCTGTATCGTATTTACCTCATTGTTCACCCCGAGGCTTAGATTGAGGTTAAAGTCTATGTTTTTCGAGTTTTGCTTATTTGCATTGATCCCAGCATTAGCATTTGTGTTATTACTGCGATTGAGTTCGCCATTGATATATCCATAGTTATTGCTGAATTGTATCGATGTAAACGGACCAAACTGGACACTACCATTTAAGATCGGACGGGTATAGTTGGCGTGAACACGTCCGTTCCAATTAACATGATCCTGGATATTGACGAATGTTGTCGTTGTTCTTCCCTCGTCGTCAATGATAGACCGATTGACGATGGCATTTTTCGTGAAGCCCGCATTTGCATTCATGTTAAAGGATGAAGCTTTCAATAGGCTAAACTTATTAAAATTGAAGTTTATATTGTTGTTTGTTTCCCGTTTCAAATCTGGATTTCCAAGTTGCCGATACAATTCGTTGGTAGGCGGTTGGATAGGTTGTAGCTGCGAAAAGCTAGGTACATTTGTGTTGTTTTGATAACCCAATGTGAGATTCTTGTTGTTTGTTATTCTATAGGACACATTTGCATTTAAATTGTTCTGCCAGAAGTTTCGGGACAGTCCAATATTCCGATAACTGTCCGTTAGTTCCTGGTGTCTGTGCGTTAAACGGTTGGATAGATTTACATTGAACTTATCGCTATGGAAGTTTAAGTTGATATTCATACCATTGGTATGTGCATTATTTGTTTCGTTTTTTGAATAGAGACTATCCAAGATACGGGTAGCGTCGGTATCATTATTATATGCATTGACGAGGGCATCTCGAGCAGAGGTATTGAAGTTGTAGCCCAATGTAAGGTTTAATTGTTTTGTTATAGGCTCACTGATGTTAACCGATGCCCCGAGATTATTGCTTTTATTTTCGGATAAACGTGTTTGGTCAACGATGACTGTATCCTGAATAGCACCAAGTGCGTCATATAAATTTGTTTGTTCATTTACTTGGTTGGTGGATGTTGAGTTGTCTACCTGTGTATTAAGATGAAGATTTAAACTTCGACCTTTTTTATTTAATCGCCTTCGATAGTCTACTCGTAAATTAAGGTTTTCGTTATCACTTTCATTATTGTTCTGGCTTTCGAACTCGTTTGCTTTTATGTTTTCATTTCGCAACGTGCTGCTAGAGGAGTGGGAAGCAGTCGTCTGTTGTCCTTTGCTGCCGTTCAGCTGGATGTTTAAATTGCTTATTGAATCGATTCGGTAACGAATTTGAGAACGCAAGGCATGGTTTCTACTGTCATTTTCCGAGGCTCCTTCTCGTGTAGTTTCCTGTGTCTGATTGTCGTTCAATACACGTTTGTTATAACTGTTGGACTCGTTTGCCGTACCATTATTCGTGAAATTGTAACTTGAGGTTAAGTGCAGCTTTTTTTCAAAGAAGTTGTTTTCGTAATTTATTCCAGCACTTTTATGCATAGGGTGTCCAATGATTTGATTATTCATACGGATCCGGCTGGCATCCCCGCTATTGCCCATGTTATTCCAGTTACCTGTGACGGCAAGGCGTTCGGACCTGTTAAACTTCGCCGCGAATGCGTTAAAGTCAAATAGTCCCTTCGTTCCTGTACTCGCATTGGCATTTCCAAATATGCCGCGCCTAGCTTCTTCTTTCAATACTACGTTGACCGTTTGAAGTCTTACACCGTCATCAATGCCCGTCAATTCTGCTTCTTCAGACTTTCGTTCATATACTTGGACTTTGTCAACTGCATCTGCTCTAACGTTACGAATGGCAATCTTGGGATCATAACCGAAAAATTCTTCTCCATCGATTAAAACTTTGGATACATTTTTGCCTTGTGCTGTTATTTCACCGGAAGCAGATACGGTTAATCCGGGTAGCCTACGCAAGAGATCTTCTAGTTTGGCGTTCTTTTCCGTTTCAAAACTGCCTGCATCGTATTCTATTGTATCACCTTTGATTTTAATGGGGATTTTTTGATTGATGACAACTTCTTCAAGTACATTGGATTGCGAGTTGATTCCGATTGTTTTCAGATCAATATTGTCGTCTTCTATTTCTAATGATTGGCTATAAATCTCGAACTTGGGATAGGTAACTAATAGCAAGTATTCTCCCTTTTTAATTTTTTCCAAGTTAAACTTCCCGCTCGGGTTGGCGCGTGTGAAATACCGCATGATGGAATCTGTATCTAAAAGAACTATGGAAGCATTCTCCAATTCCTTTTGATCTGCTTGGTCAACAACTACTCCTTGTATGGACTGTGCAAACAGGTAATGGCTAATTAGGCACAGAAAAATAAGTGTACACCTTTTCATTAATCAAAGCTAGTAGGTCAAAGAAAAGAAGAAAATGGATAAAATCATGTTAAAACGACACTTGTAATAGATTTGATACAAAAAACAAAAAAAGCGTAGATTTTAAATCTACGCTTTTTTGTGAGTTACCTCCATGTTAATCCAATTGAGACACCCTGATGGTGTTTGTTTTGCCTTTTTGATGCAACGGTGTAGAGGCGGTGTTGATGACAATCTGACCTGGAGATATCAGATTTAGCTCTTTAAGTAAACCGTTTACATCTTGAATAGTTCCATCTGTACTCTCAAACTTGCTATATACGAAAACCCGTACTCCCCATACTAAGCTCAATAAATTTATTAACTTCTTATTGCCGGTGAAGACATATATATCGGTGTTCGGGCGATAACTTGAGATTTCAAATGCAGTATAGCCTGACGATGTCATAACGGCTATAGCGGATGCATTGGTGTTTTTGGCAAGATGAATCGAGGAGCTACAAATGGCGTCCGGTATTCGTGTTGTATTGGCGTGAACACTGTCTTTGTGACTGTAATACGGATAAGAGGTGCGCTCTACTTGGATAATTATTTTTGCCATTGTTTCGATGACAATTTCTGGAAATTCGCCGACCGATGTCTCTCCACTTAGCATCACAGCATCAGCACCATCTAAGACAGAATTGGCAACATCGTTTACTTCTGCTCGAGTAGGACGTGGCGTGGTAATCATGCTTTCCAACATCTGCGTCGCAATGATAACCGGTTTTGAAAGGTCACGACATTTTTGTACGATTGTCTTCTGTAAGCCAGGTACCACTTCCATTGGCATCTCTACACCGAGATCTCCGCGAGCAACCATAATTGCATCAGTTGCTTCTATAATGGCGTCAATATTATCTATTGCTTCAGGTTTCTCTATTTTAGCAATCACTAACGCATGGCTTCCTTTTTCTTTAATGATTTCTTTGCATTGATGAATGTCTTCTGCTGAGCGCACAAAAGACATGGCAATCCAATCGGCCCCATTGTCCAAAGCAAAATGAAGATTATCTAAATCTTCTTCTGTTAGAGATGGAATGGAAACTTTTGTGTTAGGAAGGTTGACTCCTTTGCGGGAGGTCAATACGCCGCCATGCACTACCTGACATTTTACCGTATCTTTATGGTTCGTGCTGATGACTCTCAATTGTAACTTCCCGTCGTCTAATAAGATAATCTCATTTTCTTTAACATCATTTGGAAAGTTTTCGTAGGTTATATATATACGCTTTTCGTCGCCTATGAGTTCCTTGGTTGTGATTTCAACTTCGGTGCCATTTATTAAGATAGCGCCACCTTCCTTCATTTTTCCGATACGAATTTTAGGACCTTGAAGGTCTGCCAAAATTCCAACGTTAAAGGGATGTTCCTGATTGATTTCTTGGATGGTTTTTATGACTTTAAGATGGTCGTCTTGACTTCCGTGAGAGAAATTAAGACGGCAAACATCCACTCCTTTTGCAATCATGTTGGTCAATATTGTCTTATCCGACGATGCCGGACCTAATGTAGCGACAATTTTTGTCCTTTTTTGAATCTTATTCATTTACAGTGTTTTATTTATGTATATTTTATCTTCTTATGAAGTAACAGAATAGTGCAAAAATAGCAATCTGTTTAATAAGTCAGGTTTAAGAAAGTGTAAATTTTACACTTTGTGTCGTTTTAAAGTGCTAAAATATAAGATTTTCTTTGGATTTCAATGAACCTGGATCTAACTTTTTAGCAAGAATAACCTCGCTGATGTCTTTGATCTCCGCTAACAACCTGCGAAGGTCGTCTCGGTCAATGTAGTGTTTGATGATTAAAAAATAGTCGAAATTTGGAAGCTCCGGTAGGAGAAATACCCCCTCTAAACTACGGTTGTTTATGATATAGAACTCGAATTCAAAGTTGTTGTCACAGTAGCGGTAAATTGTAAAATAGTGTTTGAGGAGTTTTTTTTGTTTGTTTTTCTCGTATACGATATGGTAATCCATTTCATCTCGATCTTTTTCTTTTACATATCCTTTATGGTCTACATAATCTTCTTTTCCGCGTACAAATGCTAAACCGGTATGCTTATATAGAAAATGACAGAGTCTGTAATCACGAAGTGGTGAACTGATACCAATCAAAGCAAAATCGAGTTCGATATCAAAATCGAGGTCCAGTGTCAGATGTTTTTTTGTTATGCTCACAGTTTTCGAAATTAGGAAAAAAACACCTGTAAAGCACGTTTTTACTTATTTTTATGCTTAAAACACCGGTTGGTTTTAAAGTTCTTGGTATAAACAAAAAAAATTGTTAATATTGGATACGCTCTGTATGGCAGCGGTTTTTGGACGGATTACGGAGTCTGAACGTTCTTCTTTCCCATCATCAACTCAAAAAAGGGTTTGATAATTGGGGAAATTTATTTTTCTTTGCACAGATTTATTAAACAATTAAATTATAAAATCATGTCAGATATCGCATCAAGAGTAAAAGCAATTATCGTTGAAAAGTTAGGTGTAGACGAAGCAGAAGTAACACCAGAAGCTTCATTCACGAATGATTTAGGTGCAGACTCACTTGATACAGTGGAGTTGATCATGGAGTTCGAAAAAGAATTTAACGTAGCTATTCCAGATGATCAAGCTGAAAACATTAGCACAGTAGGTCAAGCTATCTCTTATTTAGAAAAGAACGTTAATAACTAATTTATTAGGCCAAACATATTTAATGGAGCTTAAAAGAGTAGTTGTAACAGGGTTAGGCGCCCTTACACCTTTAGGAAATGATGTTTCAAGTTATTGGAACG
The DNA here is from genome assembly GCF_014692505.1 of Sphingobacterium arenae. Classification (GTDB taxonomy): domain Bacteria; phylum Bacteroidota; class Bacteroidia; order Sphingobacteriales; family Sphingobacteriaceae; genus Sphingobacterium; species Sphingobacterium arenae. The sequence continues at coordinate 153,926 of NZ_JACNYK010000007.1, forward strand.
GATTGATTAATGGTGTGAGCGGCGCTGCTCCTATTACGCATTTCGATGCATCAAAATTTAAGACCCAATTCGCTTGTGAAGTGAAGGGATTTGATCCACATAATTATATGGATCGCAAAGAGGCTCGCAAGGTCGATCCTTTCGTTCAGTATGCTATCGCCTCTACAGATGAGGCCGTACAGGATGCTGGATTAGAATTCGATAAATTAGACAGAAATCGAATCGGTGTTATTTGGGGAGCTGGCATTGGTGGGCTGACGACTTTTACGGAAGAAGTGGCAAACTTTGTCCGAGGAGACGGAACACCTCGTTTCAATCCTTTCTTTATCCCGAAGATGCTTATTGATATCGCTCCTGGTCATATTTCTATGCGCTATGGTTTGCATGGGCCAAATTTTTCGGCAGTTTCTGCCTGCGCCTCTGCCACAAATGCGATGATTGATGCCTTTAACTATATTCGGTTGGGTAAGGCTGATATCGTTATCACTGGTGGATCTGAGGCGACGGTAAACGAAGCCGGGATAGGTGGGTTTAATGCAATGCATGCGCTGTCTACCCGCAATGACGACCCTAAAACGGCATCTCGTCCATTTGACAAAGATCGTGATGGTTTTGTCTCGGGTGAAGGTTCCGGAGCTATTATCCTAGAAAGTCTGGAACATGCTCTGGCACGTGGAGCTAAAATTTATGCTGAAGTCGCAGGTGGTGGTATGAGTGCCGATGCCCACCACATTACCGCATCTCATCCCGAGGGGCTGGGGGCTAAATTAGCGATGAACATGGCTGTTGCGGATGCAGAGCTCGAGTATTCGGATATTGATTATATCAATCTTCACGGTACATCTACACCGGTTGGGGATCTCAGTGAACCAAAAGCTATTATCGGGTTATTTGGCGAACATGCATATAAAATGAACCTCAGTTCGACAAAATCCATGACAGGACATCTTCTGGGGGCGGCTGGAGCTGTAGAGGCTATTGCTTCTATTTTGACAGTAAAAAATGATATTGTACCACCTACTATTAATCATTTTACGGATGACCCGGAGATTGATCCTAATCTAAACTTTACATTTAATAAGGCTCAGAAACGGGAGGTAGAGGCTGCATTGAGCAACACATTTGGTTTCGGTGGCCACAATGCATCCATTATTGTAAAGAAATACCACTCCTAATATTGTATATTAAGAGATTATTAAAGTACAAATAATAGGTGGTTTCGAAGAGAAACTGCCTATTACTTATTTATTATATACTTAATGCCTTTCTTGAGGATATATTATTTATACTTTTCACCATATAAAGCTTACGTTCGTAAACTAAAGAATATTCTTGGATTTGTTCCGGGGAATATTAAGTTGTATCAAATGGCTTTCCGGCATAAATCGGTGGCAACTACGATCAAAGGTGGTGTAAAGAATAGTAATGAAAGACTCGAGTTTTTAGGAGATGCGGTGTTAGGTAGTGTGGTTGCCGAACTGCTATTTAAGTTGTATCCTTACAAAGATGAAGGTTTTTTGACCGAACTTCGATCTAAAATTGTTAGCCGGGCTAACTTAAACCAATTATCCCAAAAATTGGGATTTAACGAATTGATAGAATATGACGCCCGTATGATTAGCTACCCAAATAAACAAGGGTCTTTGCTTGGCGACGCGTTCGAAGCAGTTGTTGGGGCGGTATATGTGGATAGAGGATACTCATTTACGCGCGAATTTCTATTAACAAGGATTATCAAGCCCCATGTTGATATTCATATGTTGGAAATCACCGAGACCAATTTTAAAAGCCGGCTTATCGAGTGGTGCCAGCATTTTGGAAAGGACATCCAGTTTGTACCTGTCGAAAATCCTCCTGGAGAATCTCCAAAGTTGTTTACGGTGAAAGTTGTTGTTAATGGCGAAGTCCAAGGAATCGGAAAGGATTTTAATAAGAAAAGTGCTGAAAAACTTGCTGCGGAAAAGGCCTGCGAGGAACTGAAAGTCTTTGATGTCGTCTGAACCAGAATTATTCATAAGTTTTTATTTTCAATGGTACTCATGACCTCATTTCACGCGGTTCATGAGCTCACTTCGTTCGGTTTTGGTTCTTTTTCACGAGGAAAAAGAACAAAGAAAATAATTACCTTTGCCGTATGGCAAATATCAAACCATCATTAGCAAAAGGAACGCGTGATTTCTCGCCTCGGGAAATGGCAAATCGAAATTATATATTCAATACCCTAAGGGCTGTCTTTGAGAAATTTGGTTATAGTGAAATTCAAACCCCCTCATTCGAAAACTTATCCACGTTAACTGGGAAATACGGGGAAGAGGGGGATAAATTGATTTTCAAAATACTCAATTCGGGCGATTATCTGGCAAAAACACCAGCGGATTTGCTGAAGGAAAAATCATCCAACAAGCTAATCCCTTATATCTCCGAAAAAGCACTTCGTTATGATTTGACTGTGCCTTTTGCGCGCTATGTGGTTATGCGCCAACACGAAATATTGCTCCCTTTTAAGCGCTTTCAAATACAACCTGTATGGCGGGCAGACAGACCTCAACGTGGACGTTATCGCGAGTTTTATCAATGTGATGTCGATGTTGTAGGGTCTCCATCGTTGCTTAATGAAGCAGAGTTTGTATTGATTTATCAAGAAGCTCTGCGAGCCCTGGGACTAAAGGATTTTACGATTAAAATCAATAATCGTAAGATTTTATCGGGCATCGCCGAGGTGATAGGCAAACCGGAGCTGATTGTGGACATGACGGTGGCCATCGATAAACTAGATAAGATTGGTCTTGAAGGTGTAAATAAGGAGTTGCTTGGGCGAGGTTTTACGGAGACGGATTTAGATGTGTTGAAACCGATTATTATGCTTGACGGCTCTAACGCTGAAAAGATAGCTTCTTTAAAAGAGATTTTGGTCGCTTCTTCTATAGGTTTGCAAGGTGTCGCAGAGATAGAGGAGGTGTTCGATTATGTGCGAAATTTTAGTGTTCCGGACTTATTGGATAGTGCCGTCGAAATAGATATTACTCTTGCGCGTGGATTGAATTATTATACGGGCTGTATTTTCGAAGTAAAGACAAACGAAGTTTCTATGGGGAGTATCGGTGGCGGAGGAAGGTATGACGACCTAACCGGAATGTTCGGATTAAAAGATCTTACAGGAGTTGGTATCTCATTTGGTGCCGATCGTATTTATGATGTTTTGGAAGAATTGAAGCTTTTTCCCGTTTCCTCTTCTGTTTCGACTCGCGTACTTATCGCGAATTTTGGAGAAGAAATCTATCAACATACACTTCCATTACTATTTCAACTCCGGGAGGCTGGTGTTGCAGCGGAGTTTTATCCCGCAGCGACCAAGCTGAAAAAGCAAATGGCGTATGCAGACGGCAAGCAAATTCCATATGTATTGTTGGTGGGAGAGGAAGAGATAGCATCTGACAGGTATTCATTGAAGGACATGACATCGGGCGAGCAACAAAATGTTTCTCTGGAGCAGCTAATCGCTTTTCTGACTTAATGGGCTACATTCCTAAAAAATCACTATTTCGTATGGAAATATTGTCCGATATATCGTTATAAATGATTAGATTTGTAGTCGGATTAGTTAAGAAATTCAATACTTCAAAATGAGTTCAACACCTATAACAAAAGAAACATACTTAGAATGGTATAAGTCCATGTTACTTATGCGTAAGTTCGAGGAGAAGGCGGGTCAACTATATGGTCAGCAAAAAATCCGCGGATTTTGTCACCTTTATATTGGTCAAGAAGCTGTTATGGCAGGTACTATTTCTGCTACCAGACCAGAAGATTCTGTTATCACCTCTTATCGTGATCATGCGCATGCTCTGGCAAAAGGTATGTCTGCCAATGAGTGTATGGCCGAGCTTTTTGGTAAAGTGACAGGTTGTTCGAAAGGTAAAGGTGGTTCGATGCACTTCTTCTCTAAAGAACATAAGATGATGGGAGGACATGGCATTGTCGGCGGACAGATTCCTTTGGGCGCTGGTATTGCTTTTGCCGAACAGTATTTGGGAAATGATAATGTCAATGTGTGTTTTATGGGTGATGGTGCTGTTCGTCAGGGAGCTTTAAATGAGGCCTTTAATATGGCGATGTTGTGGAAATTGCCTGTTATATTTGTGTGTGAGAATAACGGGTACGCTATGGGTACCTCGGTACAGCGTACAACCAATATGATGGACATCTATAAAATGGGGCATGCTTTTGATATGCCTAGTGCACCTGTGGATGGAATGGATCCAGTTGCTGTACACAATGCTATGGACGAGGCTGTACAACGCGCGCGCGCAGGGGAAGGTCCTACTTTCTTGGAAATCCGCACATATCGTTATAAAGGTCATTCGATGTCAGACCCTGCAAAATACCGCACAAAAGACGAGTTGGAGGAGTATAAGGGAAAAGATCCCTTGATTACCACTAAAGCCGCAATTATGGAAAATAAATATGCGGATGAGGATTGGTTTAAGGAAGTAGAAGCTGGAGTGAAAAAAGTAATAGATGAGGCTGTGAAATTCGCAGAAGAGTCTGCTTACCCGGACCCTTCGGCCATCTATGAAGATGTGTATGTACAAGAGGATTATCCTTTTATAAAGGAATGATTTCGCGAATTACTTTAACTTAAAGATATAATCTACTATACAATATGGCTGAAGTAGTAAGAATGCCGAAAATGAGCGACACCATGACCGAAGGTGTAATCGCTAAATGGCACAAAAAAGTCGGTGATAAGGTAAACTCTGGTGATTTAGTCGCTGAAGTTGAAACAGATAAAGCAACAATGGATTTTGAATCCTATCAGGAGGGGACATTGTTGTATGTAGGACCCAAAGAAGGCGAAGCGGTAGCAGTTGATGCTGTAATTGCGGTTTTAGGCGAAGAGGGAGAAGATTATAAGGCTCTCTTGGAAGGTGGGGATGCCTCATCTTCTGACAAGAAAGATAAGAAAGAGGAAGACGCTCCAGGGAAAGATGAAGAATCTCCCGCAGACAATGCAGATGATGATTCGTCATCTGTTTCAGCGGAAGACTTAGATTGTACGGTTATTACGATGCCGTTATTGAGTGATACAATGACAGAGGGGGTGATTGCTCAATGGAACTTTAAAGTAGGAGATACCATAAAGTCTGACGATGCCATTGCAGATGTGGAAACGGACAAGGCAACGATGGAAGTAACGGCTTATGCGGAAGGTACATTATTGTACATCGGAGTGGAGGCCGGACAAGCAGCGAAAGTAAATGATATTATTGCTATTGTGGGGCCTGAAGGGACTGATGTAACGCCTTTATTAAAACAGAAATCAAGCGCTCCGAAAGCGTCGAAATCGGAAGAGGCTGAGCAAGAAAAGACGCAAGTGAAAGAAAAGGAAGATGTTTCCTCGTCAACAGCGACTTCTAGCGTGTCAGACGATTCGCGCGTAAAAGCTTCACCTTTGGCTCGCAAGATCGCGAAAGATAAAGGTATCAATCTAAATGATGTAAAAGGTTCTGCTGAGGGGGGACGAATTGTGAAGAAAGACGTGGAAAACTTTGTTCCCAAAGCAAAAGAAGAAACCTCGACACCTACATCTGCTGCTGCAAGTGCAGAAGCTAAAACAATAGCTTTGCCGCAATATATCGGTGAAGAGAAATACACGGAGCAAAAAGTTTCACAGATGCGTAAAACGATTGCTCGTCGATTATCGGAATCTTTATTCACAGCGCCGCATTTCTATTTGACAATTTCAGTAGATATGGACAATGCGATACAAGCGCGTGGTCAAATTAATACCGTGGCACCTGTAAAGGTGTCGTTTAACGATATTGTGATTAAAGCGGTTGCTGTAGCGTTAAAACAGCATCCTGCTGTAAACTCTTCTTGGCAGGGGGATACGATTCGCTTTAGTGAGCATGTGAATATCGGAGTAGCGATGGCTGTAGAAGACGGGTTATTGGTGCCGGTTGTGCGTTTTGCTGACGGCAAATCGTTGTCTCACATTTCTGCTGAAGTGAAAGAGTATGGCCAAAAAGCAAAAGCTAAAAAACTGCAACCATCAGATTGGGAAGGTTCGACGTTCACGGTATCCAATCTCGGTATGTTTGGAATAGATGAGTTTACATCTATTATCAATTCGCCCGATGGGGCTATTTTATCTGTTGGCGCGATACAACAAGTTCCGGTCGTAAAAGATGGTGCTGTTGTTCCTGGCAATGTGATGAAGCTGACGCTGGGTTGTGATCATCGTGTGGTTGACGGAGCTACAGGAGCAGCATTCTTGCAAACATTGAAAGGCTTGTTAGAAGCACCAATCAGGCTTCTAGCGTAAGGGTAAGTGTTTTAATATTACGACAAAGGAAAGGACATCTATAGAACGATGTCCTTTTTTTATAAACGATAGAGAATAATCCTTGATTTTTCCTTTAATAAATATTAATTTGGAACAGTAGCATTTATTTAATTTAAACCGTAGTACATTTGAGAGGCAGTTTAGTGAGTATACATTTTTTGAAGATCTTAATTATCAGTTTGTTTGTAGGTTTGGTGTCCTGTTCATCGCCGGCAGCGAAGCAGAAGAAAATAGAGAAGCAGCAGCAAAAGCAACAAGAGAAGGACAGTATTGCGCTTCTGTATAATCCGGCGGATGGAGACAAAGAATTAGACGCCTTTATGCAGAATTTACATCGGAAATTGGCTTTTAACGGAAATGTACTGATAGCCAAAAAAGGGAAGATAATTTATCAAAATACATTTGGTTGGGCAGATTATCTTCATAAAGATAGTTTGAAGATTGCCTCTAGATTTGAGCTAGCATCTGTTTCGAAACCATTAACGGCATTAGCGGTCTTGAAATTAGTGGAGGAGGGGAAACTACGATTGGAGCAAACAGTGAATGATTTTTTTCCTGATTTTCCTTACCCCGGTGTCACGGTTCAGATGCTATTGAGCCACCGTAGTGGTCTGCCGAATTATATTTATTTTTCGGAGGAGGCTTGGAAGGATAGGACAAAAGCAATGAGCAATATGGATGCGATGAATTTACTTATAGAGCATAAGCCAATGCGATACGGTGCTCCTGATGGGCGCTTCCACTACAATAACTCCAATTTTATGGTACTAGCCTCGATTATAGAAAAGGTAACGAAGCAGGATTTTGCGGTGTATATGAAAGAATCGATTTTTGATCCAGCGGGAATGAAAAATACAGCTGTATTATCTAAAGCGGTTTATGATAAAATTCCGACGGATGTTATTGGTCACGATAGGGTGTGGAGGAGATCCGTAGTGCAAAATTATTTGGATGGCCCCGTGGGAGATAAGGGAATTTACAGCACAGTGCAAGATTTATTCCTGCTCGATATTGCATTAAAAGAGGGGCGGGTAATCGGTAAAGCTATGTTAGATTCCGCGTATGTGCCTCGTAGTGACGCAAGGCGTAGTCTTTTTAGCTATGGTTATGGTTGGCGTACCTTTTCACCGAAAGAGGCGCAAATAGTTTATCATACTGGTTGGTGGCATGGATTTCGTAATTTATATGTGCGGGATCTGACGAATGATATTACCGTAGTCCTACTGTCCAATATGGTAAATGGTAGTTTGGTAAAACTTGATGATTTATATGAGATTTTGAAAATGCCTGTTTTAAGGCAAAATGCTTATAATGCAAATGGTGATTTCATTGTCAACTAGCTTATATTCAATTTATGAAGAAGACACTTATCGTGGGAGCGAGCAATAACCCAGCTCGTTATGCTTATTTGGTAGCAAATAAATTAGTTCGCAAAGGATATCCGATCGTGAACGTGGGGCGAAAAAAAGGAAAAGTAGCCGGTGTAGATATAGAAAATATGGACGATATCCATTCGGATATTGACACGATTACACTGTATGTCGGTCCCCAAAATCAGTCGGTTTATTACGACTATATTTTACAGACAAAACCTAAACGCGTGATTTTTAATCCGGGCACGGAGAATGAAGAGCTTAAGCAAAAGCTCCAAGACGCCGGCATTGAAGCGGTAGAAGCTTGTACTCTGGTGATGCTGAATACGGAACAGTATTAACCGGATTGCTGAGCGGTTAGTTTTAAATCTGTTTATTTCCTGGCCTAGCGGCCCGAAATAATATATGCAAAGAGGATTTGCGGATTTAAAAAATAATACGCTAACTATTTGATACTTATAAAATTCTTCCTACCTTTGCAATCCCTTTGTGGGGAATTGTGTCTTGAGCGAAGCCCTACTGCTTCGATGGACGATTAATTAATTAATATATAAGATGTCAGGAATTATTGGTAAAAAAGTAGGAATGACCAGCCTGTTCGATGCGGAAGGGAAGAATATCCCTTGTACAGTAATTGAGGCTGGGCCGTGCGTGGTTACGCAGATACGTACGGTAGAAAAGGATGGCTATTCGGCTGTTCAGCTTGGCTATGATGATGCCAAAGAAAAGAACACGACAGCTCCTTTAAGAGGACACTTTGCAAAAGCAGGGGTTAGTCCTAAGCGTAAACTAGTTGAGTTTAAGTATTTTGAAGATGAGAAACAACTAGGGGACACGGTGAATGTTACGATCTTTGAAGAAGGTGAGTATGTTGACGTAGTCGGCACTTCAAAAGGTAAAGGCTTCCAAGGTGTAATGAAGCGTCACGGATTTGGTGGTGTAGGAGGTGCGACCCACGGTCAGCACAACAGATTACGTGCTCCAGGTTCGTTAGGTGCAGCTTCTTGGCCGTCTCGCGTATTCAAAGGAAAACGTATGGCTGGCCGCACGGGTGGTGACAGAGTAAAGATTCAAAACCTACAAGTTTTGAAAATTTATCCTGAGCAAAACCTTATTGTTGTTAATGGTTCCGTTCCAGGGGCTAAAGGTTCTTATGTAATCGTAGACAAATAGTAGAGAAATGGAAGTTAACGTATTAAATTTATCAGGTAAAGAAACAGGTGCCAAGGTGCAGCTTCCTGAGTCCGTATTCGGCGTAGAGCCAAACGACCATGCGATCTATTTGGATGTGAAACAATATTTAGCGAACCAACGCCAAGGAACACATAAGTCCAAACAACGTAACGAAATCGCGGGTTCTACTCGTAAATTACACAAACAAAAAGGTACTGGTGGTGCTCGTGCGGGTTCGATCAAGTCTCCATTGTTTAATGGCGGTGGTCGTGTATTTGGTCCACAGCCTCGTGATTATTCGTTCAAATTGAACAAAAAGTTGAAGCAAGTGGCGCGCAAGTCTGCATTGAGCTACAAAGCTAAAGAGAACAACATCTTAGTATTGGACGAAGTAAATTTCGATGCAATCAAAACCAAAAATTACGTGTCGTTCATCAATGCTTTAAACTGTGCCGATGAGAAAACTCTTCTCGTATTGCCAGCAGAAAACAAGAACGTTTATTTATCAAGCAGAAACTTGAAGAAAGCAAAAGTTATCGTTGCAACAGAATTAAATACCTATGATGTATTGAATGCGACTAAACTTTTGTTGACGACAGATACTGTTAAAACTTTGGAGGAAGCATTCGCTAAGTAATATGGAAATTATCAAAAAACCTATTTTGACTGAGAAAGCTTCGTTATTGACGGAGAAATTAAACCGTTACGCTTTCAAAGTTGATCACAGAGCTAATAAAATCCAGATCAAGCAAGCTGTTGAAGAGATGTTTGGTGTGACTGTTTTGGCAGTTAACACAGCGGTTGTAGCCGGTAAAGCTAAAAGCCGTTATACAAAAGCAGGATTTGTATCGGGAAGAGCTCCTAAATATAAAAAGGCCATCATCACAGTGAAAGATGGTGAAACTATTGACTTTTACAGTACACTATAATAAGAAATGGCAGTTAAAAGATTCAAACCGGTTACCCCTGGTACTCGCTTTAGAGTAGGTGCCGACTATTCGGACGTTACCACTAACGTTCCTGAGAAATCATTAGTCGTTGGCATCAACAAGAAATCAGGTGGTCGTAATAAGTCCGGTAAAATGACTATGCGTTATCTCGGTGGGGGACATAAAAAAGTATACCGATTAATTGATTTCAAACGCGATAAAAAAGACATCCCTGCAAAAGTAGCTACCATTGAGTACGATCCGAATCGTACGGCACGTATTGCCTTGTTGCATTACGCTGATGGTGAAAAACGTTATATCATCGCTCCAGCTGGGTTAACAGTTGGCCAAACGATAATAGCAGGTGATCATGTAGCCCCAGAAGTAGGCAATACATTGCCGTTAGCAAATATTCCGTTAGGTTCTATCATTCATAATATTGAGTTGAACCCTGGTCAAGGTGGTTCTATTGCTCGTTCGGCTGGTACATATGCACAATTATCTGCTCGTGACGGTAAGTACGCTATTATTAAATTGCCTTCAAGCGAAACACGTATGATCTTGTTAACTTGTGTTGCGACTATCGGTTCGGTATCGAACGCGGAAAAAGCAAATCAGGTGCTAGGTAAAGCAGGTCGTAAACGTCACTTAGGACGTCGTCCTCGTGTCCGTGGTGTAGCTATGAATCCGGTCGATCACCCAATGGGTGGTGGTGAAGGCCGTACATCAGGAGGACACCCTCGTTCACGTACGGGTGTGTTGGCTAAAGGCTTCAAAACACGCGCTAAGAAAAAAATATCGAATCGTTACATCATTGAGAGAAGGAAAAAATAATGGCTCGTTCAATTAAAAAAGGTCCTTATATCGATCACAACTTAGAAAGAAAAGTTCTTTCTATGAATGAAACAAACAAAAAATCAGTAATCAAAACATGGTCTCGCAGATCAATGATTTCACCTGATTTTGTTGGCCATACCTTCGCAGTGCATAATGGAAATAAATTCATTCCTGTGTATGTAACAGAAAATATGGTTGGTCACAAGCTTGGTGAATTTGCGCCTACGCGTACATTCAAAGGCCACGCAGAAAAGAAAAAATAATTAGGTAATGGAAGCAACAAAAAAACTCAAAAAATCTGTCTTAATCAGACAGCGTAAAGAGCAGGAAAAAGCTCAGGTAGGAGGAGCTTCTACTGCCAAGTTATTGAACTGCCCTACTTCACCGCGTAAAATGCGTTTAGTGGTAGATCTTATCCGCGGCGAAAAAGTGGAATCAGCTCTTTATATCTTGAAGCACTCGGGAAAAGAAGCTGCTGCCCGTGTTGAGAAATTATTATTATCAGCTATTAAAAACTGGGAAGCAAAAAATGAAGGTGCTTCTTTGGAGGAAAGCGCGTTATACGTGAAGGAGATCCAGGTAGGTGGCGGTCGTCAATTGAAAAGATTACGTCCGGCTCCCCAAGGTCGTGGATATAGAATCCGTAAACGTTCAAACCACGTAACACTGGTAGTAGATAGCTTAAATAACGTAAATAACTAATTTAGAATAAGAATGGGACAAAAAGCAAATCCAATAGGTAGCAGATTAGGGATCATCAAAGGATGGGACTCTAATTGGTTCGGAGGCAACAACTATTCTGATAAGTTAGTTGAAGACGAAAAAATCAGAAAGTATCTTTCTGTACGTATAGCTAAAGGTGGTGTAGCAAAGGTTGTTATTGAAAGAACTTTAAAAAGAATTACCGTTACTATCCATACCGCTCGTCCAGGAATCGTTATCGGTAAAGGTGGTCAGGAAGTAGATAAGATTAAAGAAGAATTAAAAAAGCTGACGAAAAAGGACGTTCAGATCAATATCTTCGAAATCAAACGTCCTGAGCTCGATGCAAAGTTGGTAGCAGAAGGTATTGCGAAACAGTTGGAAGCTCGTATTTCATTTCGTCGTGCAATGAAAACTGCAATCGCATCGACCATGCGTATGGGTGCTGAGGGCATTAAGGTGATGTGTTCTGGTCGTTTAGGAGGTGCTGAAATGGCACGTACTGAGCAGTATAAAGAAGGAAGAACACCACTTCATACACTTCGTGCCGATATCGACTATGCATTAGCGGAAGCGTTGACTACTTACGGAAAAATCGGTGTGAAAGTTTGGATCTGTAAAGGAGAGGTTTACGGTAAACGTGATTTATCTCCTAACATCGGACAAACGTCAAATACGAAGACGCGTGGTGGAAATGAAGGTGGAGACCGTCGTGACAATCGTAAAGGTGGTGCACGTGGTGGAAACAACCGCGGTGGCAGTAATCGTGGCGGAAACCGTGGTGGTTCAAACAGAGGATAATTAGTTAATTAGATTAAAATAGATATCCGCCAATTGACGGATTAAATAAAATACGAACATGTTACAGCCAAAAAGAACGAAGTTCAGAAAGATGCAGAAAGGCCGTATGAAAGGTAACGCTTCCCGTGGAGCGGAGTTAGCTTTCGGTTCTTTCGGTATCAAGTCAATGGAGCCAGCATGGATCACTAGCCGCCAAATAGAGGCTGCACGTATTGCCGTTACACGTTATATGAAACGTGAAGGTCAAGTGTGGATCCGTATTTTCCCTGATAAGCCTGTTACCAAAAAACCTGCAGAGGTGCGTATGGGTAAAGGTAAGGGAGCTCCAGAATACTGGGTAGCCGTAGTCCGCCCAGGCCGTATGTTATTTGAAGCAGAAGGCGTACCTTTGGAAATTGCCAAAGAAGCGTTACGTTTAGCTGCCCAAAAATTACCGGTTCAAACGAAGTTTGTTATACGTAGAGACTACGTAGAAGCATAAACGTTGGTAATGTCAATAGTTTGGTTTTGTGTCCGTTACACACAAGATGCTGTATAAACATATTGATAACCCGACACAACACTGAAAGAAAATGAAGAATTCAGAAATTATCGAATTATCACAAGAGGAACTTACAGCTCGTCTCGAGCAAGAGAAGACTGCTCTTAACAAGTTGAAATTTGCACATGCTGTTTCTGCTATTGAGAATCCCAATGCGATCAAAGCAGGACGCAAGACTATCGCTCGTATCTCGACAGAGATTTCAAAACGTAGAATTGCTGCACAATCTGAAACAGCCGCTGAGGCATAAATGTAAAGTCGAAAAATGGAAAGAAATTTAAGAAAAACAAGGATCGGCTTGGTAGTTAGCAACAAGATGGACAAGTCTATCGTAGTAGCTGTTGAACGTAAAGTAAAACACCCTATCTACGGTAAGTTTGTGAAAAAAACTACTAAATTCAAAGCTCATGACGAAACAAATACCTGCGGTATCGGCGACACGGTATTAATCATGGAGACACGTCCGCTGAGTAAAACAAAGAATTGGAGATTGGTTGAAATATTAGAAAGGGCTAAATAATGGTACAACAGGAATCAAGATTAAATGTAGCCGACAACTCAGGAGCTAAAGAAGTTTTAGTAATCCGAGTATTAGGCGGAACGCGGAAGCGCTATGCATCTATCGGTGATAAAGTTGTTGTTACCGTGAAGAGCGCTTTACCTTCAGGAAATGTGAAGAAAGGAACCGTTTCCAAAGCAGTAGTTGTACGTACGAAAAAAGAAATCCGTCGTAAAGATGGGTCTTACATCCGTTTCGATGACAATGCTGCTGTATTATTAAATAATAATGATGAACCACGCGGAACACGTATCTTCGGCCCAGTAGCTCGGGAATTACGTGAGAAGCAGTTCATGAAAATTGTATCACTAGCACCGGAGGTTTTATAATTATGGCACAGAATAAAAAATCAACTACGCACAAAATCAAGATTAAGAATGGTGATTTGGTGAAAGTTATCGCCGGTAACGCTAAAGGTGTTCAGGGTAAAGTTCTACGGGTTATAAAGGAGACTAATAGAGCAGTTGTGGAAGGCGCTAATATCGTTAAGAAACACACGAAGCCTAATGCTGCTAACCCTAACGGTGGTATCATTGAGAAAGAAGCTGCTATTCACATCTCTAATATCGCGTTGATTGATCCGAAGTCCGGTGAGACTACTCGTGTTGGTCGTCGTGTGAATGCAGATGGCAAAATTGTTCGTTACGCAAAAAAATCAGGGGAGGAAATTAAATAATGACTTACGTACCAAGATTAAAAGCGAAATATGCGGATGAAATCCGTACAGCGCTAAAGGAAAAATTCCAGTATAAAAGCGTTATGCAAGTCCCCAAGCTTGAAAAGATTGTTGTATCACAGGGTGTTGGTGCTGCTACCGCGGATAAGAAATTAATCGATAACGCAGTGGCTGAGTTGACATTAATTACAGGTCAGCAGGCGGTTCCTACAAAATCAAAGAAGGATATCTCAAACTTTAAATTGCGTAAAGGAATGCCAATTGGTGCGCGTGTAACGTTACGTGACAACAATATGTACGAATTCCTTGACCGTTTGGTAGCGGTATCTTTACCTCGTATCCGCGATTTTCGTGGTATCAACGAGAAAGGTTTTGACGGAAGAGGTAACTATAATTTGGGGATTACCGAACAGATTATTTTTCCAGAGATTAATATTGATAAAATCAATAAAATTCAAGGTATGGATATTACGTTCGTGACTTCAGCCGACAATGATGTGGAGGCTTTGGAGTTGTTGAAACAATTCGGTTTACCATTCAAAAATCAAAATTCAAACAACAATGGCTAAAGAAGGAATAAAAGCACGTGAACTTAAGCGTCAAAAACTGGTAGCTAAATTTGCAGAGAAGCGCGCAGCTTTAAAGGCTGCGGGCGACTATGCGGCTTTAGATAAATTGCCAAAGAATGCTTCACCCGTACGTTTGCACAACCGTTGTAAATTGACTGGTCGTCCTAAAGGATATATGCGCCAATTTGGTATCTCTCGCGTAACTTTCCGTGAGATGGCATTGGAAGGTAAAATCCCGGGAGTGAAAAAAGCTTCTTGGTAATCAGAAAAAAAACATTTACTTTTGCCCGGGCAAATCTTATAAGGATTTGCTGGGCTTTTCATTTTGAAAATATTTATTAACGGACGACAGGTCTTTGGCTTCGGTTAGTCACGGAAACCATTGTCATAATTTTAATCATATAATGAATACAGATCCAATAGCGGATTACCTTACACGAGTAAGGAATGCCATTAAGGCCAACCACAGGGTTGTTGAAATTCCTGCATCGAACCTTAAAAAAGAGATTACCAAAGTTCTTTTTGATAAAGGTTATATTGCTAACTATAAATTCGAAGAAAACGGACCTCAAGGTAATATTAAAATTGCTTTGAAATACCATCCGGTTAGCAAAATTCCGGCTATTCGCACATTGACACGTGTGAGTAAACCTGGTTTAAGAAAGTATGCAGGCGTTGATACCATGCCTCGTGTTTTGAACGGTCTGGGAATCGCAATTCTGTCCACCTCCAAAGGAGTAATGACAGACAAAGAAGCCCGTCTGCAAAACGTAGGTGGTGAGGTTTTATGTTACGTTTATTAATCTAGGTAAAAAACACAAAAGAAATGTCAAGAATTGGAAAAGCGCCTATCGCTATTCCTTCGGGAGTAACGATTAATGTATCAGATAAAAATCTGGTAACGGTAAAAGGACCCAAAGGCGAATTAACACAACAAGTAGACAGCGACATTACCGTTAAAGAGGAAGACGGTCAGATCTTAGTTGCGCGTCCTACTGAACAAAAGAGACACAAATCGTTACATGGTTTGTATCGTGCCTTAATCAATAATATGGTTATAGGTGTAACTGAAGGATACAAAACTACACAGGAGCTTGTCGGTGTAGGTTATCGTGCAACAAGTAACGGTAATACATTGGAGTTAGCCTTAGGTTTCTCTCACCCGATTGTTTTTATATTGCCAAAGGAAGTTAAAGTAAGTACTACTTCAGAAAAAGGTAAAAATCCTACGATTACTTTGGAAAGCGCTGACAAGCAGTTAATCGGTCAGATAGCTGCAAAAATCCGTGGTTTCCGTAAGCCTGAGCCTTACAAAGGAAAAGGTGTTAAGTTTGTAGGGGAAGTATTAAGAAGAAAAGCAGGTAAATCAGCTAAAAAATAATAACCATGGCAGGAAATAAAACATCTCGCAGAGAGCGAATTAAAAAAGGAATAAGAAAGAGCCTGACTGGAACGGCTGAGCGCCCACGTTTATCCGTTTTTAGAAGCAACAAGGGTATCTATGCTCAAATTATTGATGACGAGGCTGGTAAAACGTTAGCTTCAGCGTCTTCGGGTTCAAAAGAATTTGCCGCAAACGGCACGAAAGTTGATCAATCGAAGGCTGTCGGGAAATTAGTGGCAGAGAAAGCTGTAGCAGCAGGTATTAGCAAAGTAGTTTTTGACCGTAATGGGTACTTATACCATGGCCGTGTAAAATCATTGGCTGAAGGTGCTCGCGAAGGCGGTTTGGACTTTTAATCAATAAGAACATGGCAGTAAGCAATATAAAAAGAGTGAAATCAAGCGAGATTGAGTTAAAAGATCGCTTAGTGAGTATCCAGCGCGTGGCGAAAGTAACCAAAGGGGGACGTACCTTCAGTTTTTCGGCAATCGTCGTAGTGGGTGACGAAAATGGGATCGTGGGGTATGGTCTCGGTAAGGCAAAAGAGGTTACCGAAGCTATTACGAAAGGTATCGATGATGCGAAGAAAAACTTGATTAAAGTTCCTATCATCAAGGGTACTGTTCCTCACGAGCAACATGGGAAATTTTCCGGTGGCCGTGTTTTGATTAAGCCAGCTGTTGATGGTACAGGGGTACTAGCAGGTGGTGCAATGCGTGCTGTATTGGAAAGCGCGGGTATTAAGGACGTACTAGCAAAATCATTAGGTTCATCAAATCCACATAATGTGGTGAAAGCAACAGTTGATGCGTTGGTTAAACTTCGTGATGCCTACACTGTTGCCCAGAACCGCGGCGTCGATTTAAATAAAGTATTTAACGGTTAATTATCATGGCAAAAATTAAAATCACCCAGATAAAGAGCGTTATCGACAGAAGCGAGCGCCAAAAGAGAACTATTCAGGCTCTTGGCCTGAAACGTATCAACCACTCTGTGGAGGTTGAGGCTACACCGTCCATTATCGGTATGGTGAGAAAGGTCAACCACTTAGTAGCGGTAGAGACAGTTTAACATAGAATAGGTAAATGGAAAGGATCTTAGGTTCTTTCCATTCCGTTTATTAATTAATTATTCATCGTTACGACCTGTTTAGTGAGAGCGAAGGCGTAACACAACATTTTAAGACAAAATGAATTTAAGTAGTTTAAAACCAGCTAAAGGTTCTGTTAAAAACAGAAAACGTATCGGTAGAGGTCAGGGATCTGGTCGTGGTGGTACATCGACCCGTGGTCATAAAGGTGCCGGTTCACGTTCGGGACACTCTACGAAGATTGGTTTTGAGGGTGGTCAGATGCCTTTGCAACGCCGTGTACCTAAGTTTGGTTTCAAAAACATGAACCGCGTCGAATATAAAGGAATTAACTTAGACGTATTGCAGGAGTTAGTAACCAAATATGATTTAACAGTTATTGACTTCGATACGTTAAAAGCACATGGATTAGTGGCCAAAAAAGATTTAGTGAAGATCTTGGGTCGTGGAGAATTAACTACTAAATTAGAAGTTAAGGTTCACGCTTTTTCAGCTTCGGCACAGAAAGCAATTGAAGCTGTAGGTGGTTCTATCGAAAAACTATAAAATTACATGAAGAAACTAATCACAACCTTAACCAATATATGGAAAATAGAAGATTTAAGAAATCGTATCATTACGACATTGCTACTTCTTCTTATCTACCGTATTGGTTGTCACGTGGTTCTACCGGGTGTCAACCCCGATGCATTAGTGGCTCGAAGTAGCGAAGGAAATAGCATATTGGATTTGATCAATATGTTTGCCGGCGGATCATTTTCGCGATCGGCAATTTTCGCGTTAGGTGTAATGCCTTACATTTCTGCATCTATCGTTGTTCAGTTATTGGGGATAGCGGTTCCTGCATTTCAGAAGATGCAAAAGGAAGGTGAATCGGGTCGTAAGAAAATGACGCAGATTACGCGTTATCTGACTTTGGCGATTACTATAGTTCAAGCAGTGGCTTATGTGAAGACACAAGTTCCTGCCGAGGCAAAGACATTAGCCGAACCTATGTTCACTATTCTTTCTGCGATCGTGTTAACGGCAGGTACCTTGTTTGTGATGTGGCTTGGTGAAAAAATTACAGATAAAGGTATTGGGAATGGTATCTCTCTGATTATTATGGCAGGTATCATTGCACAGTTGCCAGCTGGGATTGTAGCCGAATGGGGATCGCGTATGAGTCCTAGCGGTGGTGGACCTATTCCACTTCTACTGGAATTTGTAGCCCTCTTCTTTGTCGTGATTTTTGCGATCCTGGTTGTCCAGGGAATTCGTAAAGTTCCGGTGCAATACGCTAAGAAAATTGTTGGTAATAAGCAGGTAGGCGGTGTACGTCAGTACATTCCTTTAAAAGTTAATGCTGCGGGCGTAATGCCTATTATCTTTGCACAGGCTATTATGTTCTTGCCCATGGCGTTATCGCAGTTTTTCCCAGATTTACAGTCTGACTTTTTGGCGTCATTGAGCAACTATACTTCAGTTGCTTACAACGTAACATTTGCTGTTCTCATTATTGCGTTTACCTTTTTCTATACTGCAATTATGGTCAACCCGCAACAAATGTCTGAGGATATGAAGAAGAATGGCGGTTTTATTCCTGGGATAAAACCCGGGTATGATACGAATATTTTCATTGATAACGTCATTTCCCGTATTACTTTTCCAGGAGCTATATTCATCGCAATTATTGCGGTGTTACCGGCTTTAGCGGCGAAATTAGGTGTGAATAATCAATTCGCACACTTCTATGGAGGTACTTCTTTATTGATTTTGGTAGGTGTAGTGTTGGATACATTGCAGCAGATTGAGAGCCATTTGTTGATGCGTCATTATGACGGCTTGATGAAGACAGGAAGAGTAAAGGGACGTTCGACGGCTACCGTAGAAGGTGTCGATCAATCAGCACTTTAATAAATGTCTAAAGTTTATTATAAAACAGAAGAACAAATTGAGCAAATACGAGAGTCTGCAAATGTGCTCTCGTTATTGCTTGGTGAAATAGCAAAGGCAGTAACACCTGGAGTTACAACACTATCGTTGGATAAATTAGCCCATGATTTTATTCATGACCATGGTGGCACACCTGCTTTTTTAAATTATCAAGGTTTTCCATATTCGCTTTGTATATCTGTGAACGATCAAGTGGTACATGGATTTCCGAGTGATTATGTGCTGAAAGAAGGAGACATTGTTTCCGTAGATGGGGGGGTTAATCTGAAAGGATTCATTAGCGACTCAGCATATACCTTTGGTGTAGGCGAAATTTCAACCGAAGCCCAACAACTATTAGATGTCACGAAAGCTTCGTTATATAAAGGTATAGAGCAGGCAATTGCGGGTAAGCGTGTAGGCGATATTTCTGCAGCTGTGCAAGAGCATGTTGCTCCTTACAATTATGGAATAGTAAGAGAGCTAGTAGGACATGGTGTTGGTTTACATCTACATGAGAAACCCGAGGTTCCTAATTATGGGAAAAGAGGTTCCGGTCCGAAATTGGATACTGGTTTAGTCGTTTGTATTGAGCCGATGATTAATGCAGGCAAAGCTGGAGTTAAATTTTGGGATGACGGTTGGACAGTAAGTACAATTGATGGTAAATTGTCTGCACATTTTGAACAGATGGTTGCTATCCGGAAGGGCGCTCCGGATGTCTTGTTGACGTTCGAGCATGTGGAAGAAGTTTTGAGTAAAAAGTAGTTGGTTTTCAGTATTTTTTATTTATCTTTGCACTCCTGTTTGTACAGGCTAAAATGTAATTAAGTTAGTATATATATGGCTAAACAAGCCTCAATCGAACAAGACGGTATAATTAAGGAGGCGCTTTCGAATGCGATGTTCCGGGTAGAGTTGGAAAATGGACATGAAATTATTGCCCATATTTCGGGTAAGATGCGTATGCACTACATCAAGATTTTGCCTGGGGACAAAGTGAAGCTAGAAATGTCGCCTTATGATTTAACAAAGGGAAGAATTACCTACCGCTATAAATAGTGGCCGGTTTTTTTTCGGTATAATTGGCTTTGAAATATTATAACAATGAAAGTTAGAGCATCAATAAAAAAACGTAGCGCGGACTGTAAGATTATCCGTCGCAAAGGAAAGGTTTTTGTAATCAACAAAAAGAACCCTAAGTTTAAGCAACGTCAAGGGTAGTTTAATTAACATAATCGCTTAAAGTATTATATGGCAAGGATAGCAGGTATAGATTTACCTAAAAACAAAAGAGGCGTAATAGGCCTTACCTACATCTTCGGTATCGGTCGTTCTACAGCGGCTTATATTTTGGAGAAGGCAGGTATCAGTGAGGATGTTAAAGTTTCGGAATGGAACGATGATCAATTGACCGCCATTCGTAACATCATTAACGACGAAATTAAAGTGGAAGGTGCCTTACGTTCTGAAGTTCAATTGAACATTAAACGTTTGATGGATATTGGTTGTTACCGTGGTTTACGCCATCGTAAGCATTTACCTCTTCGTGGTCAACGTACAAAAAACAACTCGCGTACTCGTAAAGGTAAACGTAAAACAGTTGCAAACAAGAAGAAAGCTACTAAATAATAATTAAGAAATGGCTAAAAGTAAAAAGGTTACCAAAAAACGTGTTGTCGTTATTGAGCCTGTTGGTCAAGCTCACATCAACGCTACCTTTAACAACATCATCATTACTTTGACAAACAATCAAGGTCAAACTATTTCCTGGTCTTCAGCTGGAAAAATGGGTTTCAGAGGTTCTAAAAAGAACACTCCGTATGCTGCTGGTCAAGCTGCTCAAGACTGTGGAAAGGTTGCGCACGACCTAGGTTTGCGCAAGGTTGAAGTTTTTGTGAAAGGACCGGGAGCTGGACGTGAGTCGGCAATTCGTACATTACAAACTATTGGAATCGACGTGACTACTATCAAGGATATCACGCCACTTCCACACAATGGTTGTCGCCCTCCAAAAAGGAGAAGAGTTTAATAAGTTTATTGTTTAAGATAAGATTCGTCAGCTATAGGCTGATAGATACTTCAAACAGAGAGAAAAAAAATGGCAAGATATACAGGACCTAAGTCCAAGATCGCACGTAAATTCAGAGAGCCGATTTTTGGGCCTGACAAAGCATTAGAGAAAAAGAATTACCCTCCAGGACAACATGGTCAGTCAAGAAGAAGAGGTAAGCAGTCGGAATATGCTATTCAGTTGTTGGAAAAGCAAAAGACAAAATATACATACGGTGTTTTGGAGCGTCAGTTCCGGACGCTTTTTGCAAAAGCATCGGCGAAACAAGGTATTACCGGTGAGATCTTCCTGAAATTATTGGAAGCCCGCTTGGATAATGTTGTTTATCGTTTAGGTATTGCACCTACACGTGCAGCTGCTCGTCAGTTGGTATCACATAAGCATGTTACGGTTAACGGTAACGTCGTTAACATCCCATCATATAGTTTACGTCCGGGCGATGTAGTCGCGGTTCGTGAACGTTCGAAATCTTTGGAGGCTATTGTGGCTTCTGTAGAAGGAAGAAAAATCAACAAATTCAATTGGTTAGATTGGAATGCAAACGAGCTAACAGGAACGTTTGTCACCTTCCCAGAAAGAGTTGATATTCCAGAGAACATTAAAGAAAACTTAATCGTAGAGTTGTACTCTAAATAATAAAATACTGCTCTTAGCGTATTTTATGTTTATTAATAAAAACTTTTAAAAGAAAATAAATGGCAATTTTAGCATTTCAAAGACCGGATAAAGTTATCATGCAAAAATCAACAGATTTTGATGGTACTTTCGAATTTCGTCCATTAGAGCCTGGTTTTGGTGTAACTATTGGTAATGCTTTGCGCCGTATTTTATTGTCCTCTCTAGAAGGATATGCAATTACGTCGGTAAGGTTTTCAGGCGTTTCGCATGAGTTTTCTACTATCAAGGGTATTGTTGAGGATGTTACGGAAATCATTTTGAACCTGAAGCAAGTTCGTTTCAAGAAAACTGGTGAACAAGGTGATAATGAGAAAATCTTCGTTGTTATCAATGGTCAGGATCAGTTTAAAGCAGGCGATATTACGAAGTTCTCTAATAATTTTACCGTTTTAAATCCAGATTTTGTCATCTGCAACATGGATAATTCGGTTACTATAGAGGTTGAACTTTCGGTGGCTAAGGGACGCGGTTATGTGAATGCTGAAGAAAATAAAGTTACAGATGGCCCTCTTGGTTTTATCGCTGTCGATTCTATTTATACGCCGATTAAGAACGTAAAATACACCATCGAGAATTATCGTGTAGAACAGAAAACCGACTATGAGAAATTATTGTTGGATATTTCTACAGATGGTTCGATTCATCCTGAGGAAGCCTTGAAAGAAGCTGCCAAAATCTTGATTCAGCACTTCATGTTGTTCTCCGACGAAAACATGTTGTTAGAGTCGCAAACAAAAGAGGAAACCAAAGTCGTAGACGAGGAAATTTTACACATGCGTAAAGTTCTGAAAACAGAATTGGTAGATTTAGATCTTTCTGTTCGTGCGTTGAATTGTTTGAAAGCAGCAGATATTCGTACATTAGCAGAATTGGTCACGTACGATGTAGCAGATATGTTGAAGTTCCGTAACTTCGGTAAAAAATCGTTAAGTGAAATTCAAGAACTGGTTAAATCAAAAGGTTTATCTTTCGGCATGAATCTATCCAAATTTAAGTTGGACGAAGAATAACATTAAATTAAAAAATTAAGCGACCTGTTGCGTAATTCCCCTAGAAGGGTTGAAGAGAAATTTAGAGATCCCGAACGGACGGTACGCACAAAAAACACAAAAAAATGAGACACGGAAAAAAAGTAGATAAATTAGGGCGCACTGACAGTCACCGTAAGGCGATGTTAGCCAATATGGCGACTTCATTGATCAAACATAAGCGTATTACAACAACCTTAGCGAAAGCGAAAGCGTTGCGCAAGTATGTTGAACCGTTAATTACAAAATCAAAAAGTGATACGACGCATTCTCGCCGTACTGTTTTTGCATATTTAAAAGACAAGGAAGCCGTTACGCTTTTATTCCGCGAGATTTCGGAAAAGGTGGCATCTCGTCCCGGTGGATATACACGTATAATTAAGTTGGAAAACCGCCTCGGTGACAACGCTGAAATGGCGTTTATCGAATTGGTAGACTACAACGAGATTTACGGTAAAATAGTGAAGGAAGAGAAGAAAGCAACTCGCCGACGCGGAGGCAAAAAGAAAGCGACGGAGAAAACGGCTGAAGGTGAAACAGCCGAAGTTGAAGTTACTGAAGAAGTAGTACCGACGGAAGAAGTTAAAGAAGAAGCTCCTAAAGCGGAGGCAGTGGCGGAGGAAATTCCTGCAACAGAAGAGGCTCCTGAAACAGCAGAATCTTCGGATACAGAAGAGAAAAAAGACTAATATTTTATCTCATTTATGAAAAAGCCCGTCACTTATATGACGGGCTTTTTTTATTTCATATTTACTTATTATTTTCAGCACGTTACGTTATATTTGCGTATAGTATTTTATCCATACCCGTTTATTTTTTCATACATGGATTTATTTAATGTTTATCCCATAAACCCTATTAACATTGTAAGAGCAAAGGGGTCTAGCGTTTGGGACGCAGCCGGTACAGAGTACCTTGATCTATACGGTGGACACGCTGTAATCTCCATTGGGCACAGCCATCCTCATTATGTAGAAACCCTCACAAAACAATTGAATCGAATTGGATTCTATTCAAATTCGGTAGAAATTCCATTGCAGAATCAATTGGCGCGACAATTGGGAGAGATGTCCGGTAAGGATAATTATGCGTTATTTCTTTGTAATTCCGGAGCTGAGGCTAATGAAAATGCATTGAAATTGGCTTCGTTCCACAATCGGCGGAAGAAGATTGTCGCTTTTACCAAGGCATTTCACGGACGTACTTCATTGGCTGTCGCGGCTACAGATAACCCCGCTATTGTGGCTCCTGTAAACCAGACGGACAACGTCGCGTTTCTCCCTTTTAATGATGAAGAGGCATTAACTCGTACTTTTCAGGATTCGGGGGAGGAGATTTCAGCTGTAATTATCGAAGGTATACAAGGTGTGGGGGGAATACGAGAAGCTTCCGTTTCTTTTCTTAAGGCGATTCGTTCACTTTGTGATAAGTATGGAGCCGTATTTATTGCAGATGCTGTACAGTGTGGTTATGGCCGCACCGGTGATTTTTATTCGCAGGATTATGCAGGTGTAGATGCAGATATATATTCTATGGCGAAAGGGATGGGAAATGGATTTCCTATTGGCGCAATTAGCATATCACCTAAATTTAAAGCCTCATTTGGTATGTTAGGGACCACTTTTGGCGGTAATCACTTGGCATGTGCAGCGGCAATTGCCGTATTGGACGTGATGAAGGAGGAAAACTTACTTGCAAATACACAAAATGTTGGACAATATCTCCTTACAGAATTGAATAAGTTTGATAAAGTAGAAGAGGTGAGGGGAAGAGGGTTGATGATAGGCGTTGTATTGCCCACAGAATTATCGAATGTGAAAAAGGATCTTTTGCTAAAGAATAGAATTTTTACGGGCGAAGCAAAACCTAATATCATTCGGATTTTACCTGCTTTGAATATAACGAAAGATATTGCAGATACTTTTTTAACTGCACTTGATGAACGCCTTAAAGCGTGTTAAATTGAATACTTTATTATTAAATTTGATATTCAACATTGGCCACTGATTACTAATCATTGGTCACTCTTAATTTTAAAAGATGGACAAATTTTTTTCAGTTGCTGATATTGATGATTTAGACTCGGTCGTGCGAGAAGCACTGTCGTTAAAGGCCAATCCATACAATTGGCGGGAACTCGGCAAGAACAAGACATTGGGTTTAGTATTTCTGAATCCAAGTTTGCGTACACGTTTGAGTACCCAGAAAGCGGCAATGAGCCTAGGTATGGATGTTATGGTTATCAATATGGATAAAGAAGGTTGGGCATTGGAAACCCGAGATGGCGTTATCATGAATGGAACAACCGTAGAGCATATCCGGGAAGCTGCTGCCGTTATGGGTGAATATTGTGATATCTTAGGCTTGCGTTCTTTCCCCAGCTTGAAGGATAAAGTAGCTGATTATACAGAGGAGTTGTTTAATAAATTTGTGAAATTTTGCGGTGTTCCGGTTGTTTCTTTGGAAAGTGCCACGCGTCATCCTTTACAAAGTTTAACGGATTTAATTACGATTACAGAACATAAAAAGGTGGCTAAACCTAAAGTAGTATTAGCTTGGGCACCTCATGTCAAAGCGTTGCCACAAGCCGTTCCGAATTCTTTTTCCGAATGGATGTGTAAGGCGCAGGAGCAGAATCTGGTTGATTTCACTATTGCACATCCCCTAGGGTATGATTTGAGCGAAGAATTTACATCTGGTGCGTATCTCACGAACAATTTGGATGATGCTTTGGCTAAAGCAGATTTCGTATATGTAAAAAATTGGTCGTCTTATCGTGATTATGGGCAGGTTTATCCCGTGGAAGGAGACTGGTTGATAACCAATGAGAAATTAGGCTTGACGAATGATGCAAAAGTGATGCATTGTCTACCTGTACGACGAGATTTAGAGCTGTCGTCGGAGATTCTCGATGGACCCAATTCTTTGGTTATCAAAGAGGCGGGTAACCGCGTATGGGCAGCTCAAGTAGTTTTAAAACGTATGTTGGAAAATCTTAAAAAATAAAAATATTCAGTTATCTATGAGTAGTGGGTTGCATATTATTAAAATCGGGGGAAATGTCATCGATGACGATATCCAGTTACAAAGTTTTTTGGAAAAATTTGCGGCATTACAAGGCAAGAAGATATTAGTCCATGGGGGGGGGAAGATAGCTACGCGAATTGCTGCAGATTTAGGGATTCGAGCAAAATTAGTGGATGGTCGGCGTATCACTGACAAACCGATGTTGGACGTAACAACGATGGTATACGCTGGTCTAACAAATAAACATATTGTTTCTTCACTTCAAAAATATGGTTGTGATGCGTTAGGGTTGTGCGGAGCGGACGGGAATACAATCAAGGCGGTTAAACGTCCCGTAAGGAAAATTGATTACGGGTATGTTGGGGACATTTTAGTAGATTCCGTAAATACGCTTAATATCAAGAAATTTCTGGAGGCAGGGTTTACGCCTGTATTTTCAGCAATTACCCACAATGGTTTGGGACAATTGTTGAACACCAATGCGGATACCATTGCCTCGGCGCTAGCTGTTTCATTGGCAAAGATATATGAAACGAAGTTAATTTACTGCTTTGAAAAAAATGGTGTGTTACGAAATGTAGACGACCCGGAATCGGTTATCAAGTCAATAAAGGCTGACGAATTCGAGACCTTAAAGGAGGATAAAGTTATTTACGAAGGGATGATTCCAAAACTGGAAAATGCTTTTGACGCACTTGGGAAAGGAGTGAAAAATGTATATATTGGTAATGCCTTAAACCTACACAAATATCAGCAGGGAGAATTTGGTACTTGTTTGTTATCGAAATAAACTAACCTTCACGGTTGATTCAGACATATAAGGAGATCAAACAACCTGATAGCTTCGTTACGCTGAAATATAAATTTATATAGATGAAAAAATGAGTAAAATAACAATAATTGGTGGTGGCAATATCGGGCTATCCCTCGCTAAAGGGCTGGTGAAGTCGGGGCAATATGTAGCCGCGGAGATAACGTTGACACGTAGAAACCTTGCTAACCTTCAAGAGGAGGCCACATTTGGTTTCCAGGTAAGTGATAATAATGCACAGGCGGCTGTAAACGCTGAAATAATCGTGCTGGCTATTTTACCTCAACAACTCCGTAACGTCTTGGAAGAGCTGAAGAATACCGTGCGTGTCGGACAAATAATTGTTTCCGTAGTATCAGGTGTTAGTTGCGCGAATATCAAAGAAGTGTTGGGTGCAGACAAATTGGTGGTTCGTGCTATGCCAAATACGGCGATCGCTATTGGTCAATCCATGACATGTATAGCGGCTGACGATTCCGCAGATAAGGAAATTAAAAGGGTAGAACAGCTATTTGAATCCGTGGGAGCGGTAGTGGTCATTCAAGAAGATCTCATGACCTCTGCTACAGCGCTTTGCGCTTGTGGGATCGCCTTCTTTTTAAGGGCTATTCGAGCGGCTTCGCAAGGAGGTGTGGAAATTGGTTTTCATGCACATGATGCCTTGAAAATGGCAGTACAAACAGCTAAAGGGGCGGCGGATTTGCTGCTACAAACACAAAATCACCCGGAAGGCGAGATTGATAAAGTTACTTCGCCTAAAGGATGTACTATCGCTGGCTTGAATGAAATGGAACACCATGGATTCAGCTCGGCATTTATAAAAGGAATAAAGCTGTCTGCGGAAAAGGCAGGGGGATTATATAATGATTAAGAGTATAACTTATCTAATAGAAGAAGCAATTTCGCTATTGAAGGAATTAATAGCCTTGCCCTCTTTTAGCAAAGAAGAAAGCGACACAGCAGATTTACTATGTCGTTTTTTTCATGATAGGGGAATAGCCTACGAGCGTATCGGTAATAATGTATGGGCGTATAATAAATACAAAGACGACTCGAAACCCTGTGTCTTGTTGAATTCCCATCATGATACGGTAAAACCAAATAGCGGTTATACAAAAGATCCGTTTGATCCGATGGTGAAAGAAGACAAGCTGTTTGGTTTGGGAAGTAACGATGCGGGAGGATGTTTGGTATCCTTAATAGCGGCATTCTTGTATTATTATGAACGGGAAGATTTGCGCTATAATATTTGTTTGCTAGCTTCTGCAGAAGAGGAGATTTCGGGCAAATCCGGTGTCGAGGAAGCTATCAAGCATATTGGACCAATGGATTTTGCTGTTGTTGGAGAACCTACCAAACTGCATATGGCTGTGGCAGAAAAAGGGTTGATGGTCTTGGATTGTGAAGCCATTGGTATTGCTGGACATGCTGCACGAGAAGAGGGAGAAAACGCCATATATAAAGCGATGGAGGCGATAAATTGGTTTCGTACCTTTCAATTTCCGAAAGTTTCATCCCACTTAGGTCCTGTAAAGATGTCTGTTACTGTAGTGAATGGTGGCACACAGCATAATGTCGTGCCGGCATCTTGCATATTTGTCGTCGACGTACGTACCACCGATGTTTATAACAACCAAGAGGTTCTGGACATCATCAAGCAGCATGTTTCGGTTAAGGTAACCCCCCGTTCCACCAGGCTCAATCCTTCGACGATTGAATTGGATCATCCGATTGTTCAATCGGGCATAAGTTTGGGAGCAAAGACTTTCGGTAGCCCGACAATGAGCGATCAAGCATTGTTACCTGTTCCATCTGTAAAAGTAGGGCCGGGCGATTCGGCCAGATCGCATGCTGCAGATGAGTATATATTTTTAACAGAAATTGAACAAGGCGTTGCTTTTTATATTGATTTACTGAAGAATGTCCTGTAAAAAAGAGAAAAAGTGGCGGAATTCCGCCACTTTTTCTCTTTTTTACAAAGTTATTTGCCTTTTTATGCTTTCTTCAAGCGAAATAATAGTTTCTGTCCGCTGAATACCTGTCAAGGATTGGATGTCTTCGTTTAATACTTTACGTAGGTGTGCGGTATCTCGGCATACAATCTTAGCGAACATGCTGTACTGTCCGGTACAATAATGTAGCTCGACAACCTCTTTTATATCTTGTAGTTGTTTTACGGCATCAGCGTACTGGGAACCCTTTTCTAAATAAATCCCCAGAAATGCGGTGATATCAAAACCTACCTTTTGTGGGTTAACAATCAGCTGGGAACCTTTAATGATTCCTAGTTCTTCCATTTTTTTCATCCTTACATGGATGGTTCCTCCTGAAACGATTAGTTTTTTTGCTATTTCTGTGTATGGAATTGATGCGTCATCCATTAAAGTAGACAAAATTTGTATGTCTAAGTTGTCTAAATCGTAATTTGAATACTTTTTATCCATGAAAAATGGTGTTTTTTATTAAAAAAATGTGTTTATTTTAAAATTTATATAAAAATAAAATAAAATTTCCATAAAATTTGAGGGTTTTCTATATTTGTGTTAACAAAAAATGAGTGAAAAACATCTTTTGTTACAAAATAGCATGTTACTTCCCTCAAATAACATAGGTTTATAATTGGTTAGCGTAAGAAACTCCTCTCCCCGGGGAGTTTCTTCATTTATCTACTACCTTTCTTAAACCTACTGGAGGTGTTTTTTTTATTTTTTGTAAAAATACTAAGTATTTTTGTAATACAATTTTATTTTTGATAAAAAATAGCCTATTTATTACGAAAGTTTTATTTTAATTCTTTGCTGTAAATTTTGTATTTTCGGAAAAATAAGTAATGAAAATCGATGACGTCACCATATCGCGTAAAAAACCTATTTATCCGGTAGGTACAGGACTTAATAAATATCTTCGTATGTACCAACGTGATGCTAAATTGCCCTTAGCATATCGTGAATTGTTGAATTTCGTGGAAACGGTACCTGTGATGGATAAGTATGGAAATGACACACTTTGGGAGACGCCGTTGTATCCGCCTCATCTACAGGATCAGCTGTACGACGCGTTACGAGTAGTGTATGCTAAACTTAAAGCATCTGGGAACACCCGTATTGTGGAGCATAAGATTATTGATAGGATAGAGTATTGTGCATTTGGGAATACCAAACCTTTTCGGGTGCGTATTATTAACCGCTTAAATGACGTGTACGATTATTTTTATATCAAGCAGGCCGATGCCTCCCGCATATATGGGCTGGAGTTGGAAGAGATTCTTTCGCCGAATCAAGTAAATTATTTGGTAGATCGTGATACGTTAGTGGAAGAACATATTGTTGGTATACCGGGAGATGTGTTTAGCAAAGCGGGTATATACAACCCTGAATATAACCAGACCCGTATTGCAAAAGAGTTTGTGAAGTTTAATGAACGTTGTATTATCTCACTGTTAGGAGACATGCGTGCATACAACTTTGTTATGCAGATCACACCGGATTTCGATGATTTTCAATTTCGTATTCGGGCCATTGATTTCGATCAGCAATTTTACGAAGGAAATCCTAAAGTATATATGCCTCAGTATTTTAAGGAAAATCTTACATATGTACAGCTGGCTATGGAACATCTAAACGAAAAAACTGTAATGCAGTATCAGCAAGAGGAGCGTTCATCTATTGTACATCGCGTACGTAGTGAACGTCATCGTATTAAAGATTTACGAGATGCATCTAAATTGCAGGCATTATCAACACCGGAGAATATTAAAAGATTAAAAGAAGGGTATGGAGCATTCTATAATAATGCAACCTATTTAGATTGTACGTCTATGACGGATATTGTGGAACTGAATGTGAAGAATGTTATCCGCCAAGTGAAACTCTAACTTAGCCTACGTTGATTGTCCTTGACAAAGGCTTCCCATCCTGAATAATTCTTTTTCTCTGTATTACTATTTTGTTGGAAAGCATGGCATACGGCAACAGCTAATCCGTCGGTCGCATCGAGAAACTCTGGAGTCTCCTTAAATTGGAGGATTGTTTTTAACATGGCGGCCACTTGTTCTTTGCTGGCGCTTCCGTTTCCGGTAACAGATTGCTTTATCTTACGGGGGGCGTATTCAAAGATAGGGATGTCCACACTCAACGCAGCCGCCATAGCAACGCCCTGCGCTCTTCCGAGTTTAAGCATAACCTGAATATTTTTTCCATAGAAAGGCGCTTCCAACGCGACACAATCTGGTTGGTATTCTTGTATAAGAGATGTCGTTTTCTTAAAAATACGTTGCAGTTTCAATCCTTGATCATCTAGGTGTCCCATTTTAATAACCCCCATGCTGAGTAACGATATTTTTTGTCCTGTTTGTTTGACTAGTCCATACCCCATGACCACCGTACCCGGGTCTATTCCCAAAATAATGCGTTCTTTAGCCTTCTCCCTTTGCATGATGCAATATTACGATTTTGAAATCTGAAATCTTCCGTTCTAGAGATAATAATTCTAATGAAAAATTAGTAACATTGTGCTTTTATTATAAATAATTGACGAGACAGCAAAAGAAATATCTGAATCTGGGAATTAAGTTGTTCATTGTAGGATTGGCGACATGGTTCATTATTTCTAAGGTCAATAACCAAGAGAACCTATACGAATTTAAATCGCTATTGGAGCGTATTGATCCATGGACCGTTCGTGGGACACTGGCTATTGTTGTGGTGATGATGTTGATGAATTGGGCAATCGAAGTCGTTAAATGGAAATACCTTAGTCGGCGGATTGAGGTCATTAGTTGGTGGAAAGCGATAAAGTCGGTCTTTTGTGGTCTTACCTGGGCGATATTTACGCCCAATAGAATAGGGGAATACGGCGGACGTATCCTTCTTTTGAAACCGCGTAGCCGAGCGCGAGGTGCCATTGCTATGGGAGTTGGGCTTTTTGCCCAGCTCGTGCTTACAAGTGTGTTTGGTTCGTTAAGTATCGCTTGGTTTATTGCAACTTATCTTCCTACGCCAGATAGCGTACAATTTGGTGTTTGGCTATTGGCGATAATTTATGCCGTCGCATTTGTTGTGCTTTATTTCAATGTCTATTGGGTAGACTATCTTGTCGGAAAATTTAAATTTTTGCATAAGATAAAGCCATTCTTTTCCATATTGGAAGATTTTACGCCACGCGAATTATTGCATGTACTGCTTCTTTCCTTATTACGTTTCAGTATATTTACTTCTCAATATATCGTGTTGATGTTGGTTTTTTTGCCCGAATTGCCTTTTGTTGCCATGGTATTGATGATTTTTATTCTATTTTTCGTTCAATCTGCCGTTCCATCACTTGATATTTTTGATTTCAGTGTACGTAGCTTTGTCGCCAGCAATTTGTATAGCTATATTACTACACAGGAAATAGCCGTTATGGCAATTGTTTCCTGTATTTGGTTTGTTAACCTTATCCTTCCTGCTATTATGGGATCCGTATTTGTTTTAAATGTAAATTATGTGGGTGACAACAAGTCTTGATATATTTCTGATTACTATGACCATGGTGTATGTTATCCTGGTGTTATACATGCTGCGCGGATGGTTTCGTATCTCTTATTTTAACAAGGGAACAATAGGACGTACCTCCGTTTCTGTGCTGATTGCTGCACGCAATGAAGAAGATAATATAGCTCGAACATTAGATTGTATTATACTACAGGAATTTCCAAAAGAACTTTTAGAGATTATTGTGGTGGACGATCATTCCACCGATAATACGGCAGCAATCGTTGCTTCCTATGCTTCAAAAGGTGTCACCCTCCTGAAACTGAACGAGGGGGATAAATTAAACTCTTATAAAAAATTAGCAATTAGTCGCGCTATCGAACAAGCTTCAGGCGAAATTATCGTTACCACAGATGCAGATTGTCGAATGGGAACAAGATGGTTAGATACCGTGGTTAGTTATTTTGAAAAAACAGGTGCTTATATGGTTTCCTCCCCGGTAGTCTACAATGAAGAGAAGAGCTATTTTGAACGATTGCAGACGCTTGAATTTTTGTATCTTATTGGTTTAGGAGCAGCAGGTATTGGTAATAAACGTCCCACGACTTGCAATGGGGCAAACCTTGCTTACCGACGAGACTTGTTTTACGAAATGGGTGGTTTTAACGGCATAGATAACCTCGCCTCTGGTGATGATGAGTTATTTCTACATAAGGTAGCGGAAAAATATGCGGAAAAAATTGAGTTCTGCAAGTCGAAAGAGGCAATTGTGTACACCGATGCAAAAGCAACACTTTCCTCTTTTATCAGCCAGCGGAGACGTTGGGCATCGAAGAGTACGAAATATAGAGATAAACGAGTTGTATGGTTGGGAATCAGTATATGGCTGTTTAACTTGTCGCTAATAGTGGGCTTAGTACAATTCATTACAGATTTACCTAATATTAACGTACTGTTTTTGGTCGCGTTCGGACTGAAAGTAGTGGTTGAATTGGCTTTTATTTATCCACTTTCTAGTCTGGTAAATAGACATGCATTGTTGGTGAATTTATTCCCCCTGTCGTTCATACATGCCGCTTACCTTGTATATATCGGGGTGGCAGGCAATGTTGGAAAGTATGATTGGAAGGGGAGAAAGGTCAATTAATTTAATTTTAAGCTTCTACTTTTTTTTTGATAACCTCTTCGGCCTTCTTTACAATTTCCTCAGCATTCAGCCCGGTTGTATCCAACGGGCTTAACACTTCCCAGCTCATGGAGGTGAGGGGGCGTAATGGAAACATCCCATATTTTACCATTAAATAAGAACCTTTGATAGCAAGGGGCACGACTAAAGCATCGGGATTCTTCTTTAGAAGGGTGGCAATTCCGCCTACTGAAAAAGCTTTCATTTTGCCCGTTTTCGTGCGTGTTCCCTCTGGAAAAATAAAAGCTGACCAGTTTTTGGTTTTCATGTTGTTGGCCAGTTTCAAAATTTCGGCAATGGATTGCTTTGGATCTTTACGATCTATGTTTGCTGCGCCGCCATGTACCAAATTATACGATATGCTCGGGATTCCCGCCTTGGCCAATTCAATTTTAGAAATAAATTTCCCATGAAATCGCCGTAAAAAATAAATCATGGGTGGAATGTCAAATGTACTTTGGTGATTAGCGACGAAAATAATTGGTCTTCCTGTCGGAATATTTTTATTGTCGATAAACCGCGTTCGATTAAATAAAGTGTAGTTGCAAGCAACCAAAAAGCCGTTTAAAAGATCGACGCTTTTTTTGTGCAGAGTGTATCCGCCAAGTTTAAAACAAAGCCATTGAATAGGGTGGAAAATTAACAATGACACAGCAAAGCAGATATAAAATATAGGTGTAAGTACATAACCAAGTGCCTTTCTCATTTGACTAAAATTTTGCAAATATACTATTATTGGATGAGTTTGGGGAAAGGTTGGCATCCGTTTTGGTAGAGGAGGGTAGAATCAAATCACATGAGGAATATTCTTATTTTAAGCTTACTGTTGCTTCAATCCTGTTTGGGGTACGGTCAAAAATTTGTGGGGACATGGCAAGGAGAATTAAAAGTACAGGGTGTTGCCCTTCCGCTAGTCTTCCATTTGGAGAATGCCTCGTCTTGGAAAGGAACGATGGAGAGCCCAGCACAAGGAAACACGAAATTTCCTTTCAGCGCTATTGACGTCCATCAGGATTCTATATTTATAACTGTTGCTTCGATTGGATTAACCTACAAAGGCAAGCTATTAACAAACGAACATATTGAAGGCGTTATGTCCCAAAATGGTAAGACATTTCCTATGTATCTATCAAAAGTTGATCACACGTTAGCAAAACGACGACGACCACAACTGCCCGAGCCACCGTATAGTTATGATACATTAGATGTTACGTTTTCCAGTGAATACGACAATGTTAAGCTGGCGGGAACCATAACAACGCCTCCTGATGGCGAAAAGTTACCGGCTGTTGTCTTGGTTAGTGGGAGCGGGCCGCAGGATCGAGACGAGACGATTATGGCGCATAAACCTTTTAAAGTGATCGCCGATTATCTAACAAAGCAAGGTATTATCGTGTTGCGGTATGACGAACGTGGCATCGGTGCTTCTACCGGAAACTATCCAAAAAGCACAATAGGTGATTTCAGCCGCGACGTTATTGCTGCGGTTGGATTTTTGCAAAAACAAGAAGGAGTGGATCCCGCACGAGTGGGAATTATTGGACATAGTGAAGGTGCGCTTATTGCAGAACTGATCGCAGGAGAATCTTCCGCCGATATTGGTTTTATAGGGCTTCTGGGCGCACCTGCGATACCTATCGATTCTTTAATGGTGTTACAGGCCTATGAAATCGGGAAACTTACGGGTATGTCAGAGGAACAACTTCGGGAAGCGAAAGAAGTGAATCGCTGGAATTTTGCTACCGTAAAAAGTGATTTGGATGACGAGCATGCTTACCGACAGATTTTAGAGAACATGTCTTCATCGTTACCCAATCTTTCCGATAACCAAAAAAACGAAATAAAGATGATGGTATTACCGGCTTATCGATACTTTATGCGTATAGATCCTGTTCCGTTCATCAAAAGAATTGATGTTCCGGTATTCGCCGCCTTTGGAACAAAAGATGTGCAGGTACCTTTCGCACCTAATTTAAAGAGTTTGACTGACCATCTGCCCAGAAATGAGAAGAATTTTCTAAAAGCATATGATGGATTGAACCATCTCTTTCAAAAAGCTGAAACGGGTGCGATCTCGGAATATATTGATATTGAAGAGACTTTTAATGAAGGAGTGCTTTCCGATTTGGCGGAATGGATAAACGATCTGTAGAGATTATAACATGTATTTCTAAGGTGTCGTATTCGCGACCGGTAATGTTTTTCCGTTATAATATTTATGGCCATTCTGTGCAAAATCGGCTATGTAACGTCCCATTTCAAAAGCGAGCGTGCCCGCTTCTACACCGGGGAAAGCTTCCTCAAACATCTCCGTTTGTGACGAACCTAGTGCCAAACAGTTAACCTTGATGTTCTGCTGTTTAAATTCCTCTGCCAGGCATTCTGTCAATGTCGCCAAGGCTCCTTTACTTGTTGAGTAAGCAGAAAGGCCGGGGAATTTTGAAGCGCCTTGGAATCCACCCATACTTCCAATATTGACAATGTGTCCTCCGTTTTTCATGAGCGGAACGATATGCTTAATCATACTTATGTGTCCCAATAGATTGGTCTGTAGTATTTGAGCGAATTCTTCCAGTGATGTGTCAAGAAAAGATTTGTTAATTAATATGCCCGCGTTATTAACTAAAATATCTACTGTTTCGAACTTCGATTGAATGAAAGGAATTAAAGAATCTGGGTAATTGTCGTAAACAATGTCAAATTGAGCAGGATAAAGCTTTCCACCCTCTGGGTTGAGTGAAGTGGAAATTTCGTGGAGCTTGCGTAACTTATCTGCAGAGCGAGCCAATGCAATGACGTTGTTTTCCTTATTTGTGGTAAAGTCTAAAACTGCTTCAAACCCTATTCCACTACTCGCGCCGGTAATGATGATATTTGCCATAATGTTTATTCTTCTTTTTCTAATTCCTCTTCCACTTCTTCTGCAGAAGGTAATTTATTCATGCCAAGACGTTGAGGTCGTAAAATATAATAAAGACCTGAAGAAGCCACCAGCAGCGAAATAATATAAAAAAGTAAACTCACCAAAACTGCCAGGTGTGGGTCAAGCTGAAAATATTCTGCTCCAAATGCCATGAGCGATTCGCGTAATCCTGCTCCCCCGAGTATGGACGGTACAATAGCGACTAATGATGATACCAAAAAAATTAATAGATAGGGAGAGAACTTACCATCGAACCCTAACGCATATAGAATAGCAATGGCGCTTAACGTCTGAAAACTTTGTACGGCGAGTGCTTTGAGGTGGGTAATGATAAACTTTGATAGGAATTCTTTGAAAAACAGTTGTAAAAAATAAAGGTAAGTTGCGGTGCCTACTATAAGTACGCTAACCGTAACAACATTCGGTATAGAGAGCCGTGGCATAAACATGATAAGGCATCCGGTAATCATAGATAATGCCCACAGACCACTTAACCGGTCAAAAAATACCGCGGTCAATACTCTTCTTCCCCGGATCGCATAATGCTTTTTCAGAAAATATATTTTGTAACCATCTCCTCCAATACCTCCCGGTAAGAAAAAATTATAGAGTAGGCCGACTTGATAGAGCCTTAAATTATAACGTTCACTGATATGTAATCCGATTACCTTTAAAAAGCTATTTAAACGCGATGACGCGATCAGTTGCGATGTGCCGTAAGAAAATAAAGCTAAGAAGAGGTATAGCGGATTACATTTTTCCAGCGCACCCTTAAGTTCGGCAAAGGATATTTTTTGAGAAACCCAATAAATAGCTGCCCCTGTAATGAGTATTTTAAAAATGTTTTTAATGTATATCCAGAGCTTCTTTTTCCTTGTTGTCATCATTGTCGTCAGAGCGATAAAATGCGTGTATATAACAAAACAAGATACAAACATACAAAGATACCTGTCAAGGAAAAAAGCCAATTATATTCTATTTTAGCATACCTATCCCTTAATACCGGTATTAAAAAGGCTACAAATACAACAAGCAATAAAATGGGGAAAATGAACGCCCACCGGTGCGGGAAAAAAACCTGCTGAGACATCAACTCCGGATTTGTAAAATAAACGATGATGGGGAATGCGATAAGGATAATCGTAATCCGAAGCACTGCCTTTGCAACAATTTTGCTTATGGTATGATTTTTGGATGAACTCATTCAGTGCAAAGTTATTATATTTCCGCTAAAAAAGCCCCTGATGGCTGTGGAGATTTAAAAACAGATTCTATTTTATATGTACACGCAATTATATCACTTATAAAATGAATTACGCATTGTATTTTTTTATTTGTCATTCGTGAATGCTGAGCATTTTATCTAAGTTTGCGGATATACTCAATTCAGAAAACTAATTTTTACATTATGCGAAAATATATCTTATCTGTATGCACAATCTTTACATTGCTGGTGCTTATGGCATCCTGTGGCGCCCAAAGAAAATCTTCCGCCGGTGGAGGTGGATCGCTAGGAAATGATGGTCCTTCTGCTCGAGAATGGCGAAATGGGCTAAAGGGAAAATGGGTGCTAAATTCCGTAGACCGTGAGGATATCCCCGCTGCCTACACCATTAAAAATATTTTTGATGAAGCACCTGTTGATTGTTTTATTGGGAGTGTGTGGACTCTTCCGGGGGGAAATCATCAAGGAAGCATCGCTTTCAACGCTGCCGGTACACTATGTGCCGATGGTGCGGTGCGCACCATCGTATGGTCGGTACACGATGGTACGAAGGAAGGTGCTTACCCACAATTCCAATTTAAGAAAATCTACTCCGGTGAAAGAGCTAGAAATGTAACCTCAGGTTATCGGTTGGATCTTTCTTACTCTGACGGCCAGTCATTGGTTATGCGTATGCCTATCCCATTGGATAACGGAACAGGTAATCTTGTGTTAAACTTCTCGCGCATACAAGACTAATCACTCGTAATCTGTGACGGTGATGAGTTTAGGAACCAATCACGAGTAATGGATCAGGAGAATTATGATGAGTACAAATGATAAGTACAAATAAAGCCAAAGTTGCCTTAATTACGGGTATTACTGGACAGGACGGGGCATACCTCGCCGAATTTTTGTTAAAGAAAGGTTATGTCGTTCATGGTTTGAAGCGACGGTCTTCTTTATTTAATACCGACAGAATTGATCATCTTTATCAAGATCCGCATGCAACCCATCGAAACTTTATTCTGCATTACGGCGACTTGACGGATTCCAGTAATCTCATTCGGATTATTCAGGAAATCCAACCGGATGAAATTTATAATTTAGCGGCTCAATCTCATGTTAAAGTGAGTTTCGATACACCCGAGTATACCGCTAATGCTGATGGTATCGGCGCCCTGCGGATTCTGGATGCCGTTCGCTTATTAGGGTTGACTAAAAAAACTAGAATTTATCAGGCATCGACCTCGGAATTATATGGTTTGGTACAAGAAGTTCCGCAGAGTGAAAAAACGCCGTTTTATCCACGTAGTCCCTACGCTGTAGCTAAATTATACGGTTATTGGATTACTGTAAACTATCGGGAAGCGTATCATATGTATGCGTGTAATGGTATTCTATTTAATCACGAAAGTCCGGTACGGGGAGAAACCTTTGTGACACGTAAGATCACACGGGCCGTTGCGAAAATCGCATTGGGTTTGCAAGACAAGTTGTTCTTAGGGAATCTATCCGCGCAACGAGACTGGGGACATGCTAAGGACTATGTTGAAGCGATGTGGTTAATCCTCCAGCAAGAGCAACCAGAGGATTATGTTATTGCCACTGGTGTGACGACCACGGTACGGGATTTTGTACGTATGGCATTCGCAGAAGTGGGAATCGAGATCGAATTTAGTGGTAAAGATGAACTGGAGAAGGGCGTAATCATTGACCGTGACGACGAAATATTGAACCGATTAAACATCCCTATTGAACATGTTAAACTAGGTCAGACGGTTGTAAAAGTTGATTCACAGTATTTTCGACCGACAGAGGTAGATTTATTAATTGGCGATCCTTCCAAGGCGAATAATAAGCTCGGTTGGCTCCCCAAATATACCTTGCCAATGTTGATAAAAGAGATGGTAGATTGTGATTTACAGTTGATGCGAAAAGAAGAATACTTAAGAAGGGGTGGCTTCTCGATCCTGAACTATTTTGAATAGTTACCCGTATTTTATCTGCGTTTTAATTGGAATAGTTTTTGTGACATTATCGTCGATATGACAGTGATTGTACGGTGTTTTATGTAAAAAAGAGGATGTATAAACAACAACATATGGAAAAAAGGGCTGCGGATACCGCAGCAAAAAAATATCCGGAAGAGCCGTCAAAAAGAAGTAGTTCAAAAATTTATTTTTTTATTATAGCAATTGCAGCTTTGCTTGCAACGAATGTTTATTTTTATGTAAAGTTCAAATCCTCTGGAGAGAAACTCTATACGATGGCTATTCAGAAACAGGATTTGCAGATCGAGATTGATCGTATAGAAGCGGAATTGGACAATCTTGTGGCTCAAAATGTAGCTGGAGCAGACTCGTCGATGCAAGCTTCTGAAATACGTGCAAGAGAAATCATCAGCTCCTTGCGCGCCAAACTTGAAAATCAAACAATTTCGGAAGAAGATATCCTCGTAGCAACGAGAGAGGTGACTCGATTAAAGAGTGATGTCTCCGCTTTACGTTTGACGCTTAACGAGTTAAAAGTTAGGAATGAGCTTCTCCAAAAGGAGAACCAAACGTTGACTAGACAGGTCTCCACAACCGATAAAAAGGTAACTGCCCTTTCTCAAGAGAATATCGTGTTAAAGGATAAAGTTGACGTTGCTTCTGCGTTAAAAGTATCTAATATACAGGTGAATGGAATTTCGGTCTCAAAAAAAGGGAAAATAGAAACGGAATCTCGTGTCCGTAGAGTAGATCAATTGCAGATTCTATTTTCTATAGCAGACAACACACTGACACCGAGAGGCAATAAGGAGGTTTTCGTCCGGGTGATAGATCCGTCAGGCAACTTATTTGGCGATGCTAACAATATGTTTTACGTCCATGGCGAAAAATTGCAGTATACTTTCAAAGAGACTATTAACTTTACAAATAATGGGGAAGAGTATCAATTCCTTTGGTCACAAGATAAATTCAAGAAAGGAGCGTATACTGTTTTGTTGTATAATGATAATGCCATCATGGGACGTGCTAGTGCCGTCTTGAAATAAAACTTACGAAAAAATTATTTCTTATAGATAGGCAGTGTTATAATAAATGTTGTGCCTATACCCGGCTGGGTCATAAAATCAATTTTTCCTCCTATTCCAGTTACTGTCTGTTTTACAAAAGCCAACCCTAACCCCGTTCCAGAGCTCTTCGTGGTGAAATTAGGCCTAAATATCTTAGGAATAACGTCTTGTGGAATGCCAAAACCGTTATCCTGGACGAGAATTTCTATCAAATCTTCCTCGGTATACCGTAAGATAATGTTAATTTTAATTTTCTTTCTACCTAAACTTGCTTCGATAGCATTTTTAAATAGATTATTAAACGTCCGTAAGAATTGGTCACGGTCACCCTGTACAAAAACTGATTTGTCGGATGTTTCGTT
This sequence comes from Sphingobacterium arenae, assembly GCF_014692505.1. Lineage (GTDB taxonomy): Bacteria > Bacteroidota > Bacteroidia > Sphingobacteriales > Sphingobacteriaceae > Sphingobacterium > Sphingobacterium arenae. The sequence goes on from NZ_JACNYK010000007.1 coordinate 194,645, forward strand.
GATCAAATTGATAGTGGTATTACTTGTATTGCTAAAGAGGTTGATAGCCTTTCGAATTTTTGCGACGAGATCAATTTGAACGAGACTTGTTTCCGGCAATTTTGCAAAAGCAGAAAACTCTGTTGCAATAGTGGAGAGCAGATCAATCTGTTCAATAATTGAAGTGGATATACGTTGAAAACGTTCTTCAAAGCGACTATCATTTTCTTGGTAAGAACGAATCAACTGCTGAATACCTAGCTTCATCGGCGTAAGCGGGTTTTTAATCTCGTGCGCTACTTGTTTTGCCATTTCGCGCCAAGCGGTTTCGCGTTCTACGTCTCGCAATTGTTTGGCGCTTTCTTCCAGCTTAATCAACATGTGATTGTATTCCTTGATGAGCATGCCGATTTCGTCGTTTCTATCCCAATAAAGTGGTTCGTTAATCTTGTTAGATAATTGTGTCTCCGCTAGCTTCATTCGTACAATGTCCAATGGTTTGGTTATTTTCCTAGACAGTGTCACAGCGATAAAACCAAATAGAATAATGATGAATGTGTAGATATTTAAAATGGTGTTTAGCAACAAATTCTTATTGTCCGCCGCATCTTTTTCTGTGGTATAGTAGGGGATATTTAGGTAGGCCGCCGTTGAGTAATCCTCATACTTGATGGCCGCGTATACAGAAGAGAACCAGAAATTGGAAATACGTTCCCGTTCATAGGCTTCGGAATTCCGCAGCACAGCCAGTTTACTCATTGCTGCCGGATTCATATATTCGGATATAAGTTTGAGATCAAAGATACGTTGCTGTGAGGAATAAAGTAGTTTCCCGGACTTATCATATAGATTGAAGTTCATCATGGTAGAAGGGGCCATTTCCTTGAGCATATCTACAATCTTTTCCTTAAACCCCTCTTGAGTTTGACTACTCGCCATATAATTTTCAATCTTTTTGGTTATTTCGGCGATTTCCTTTAATCGATTATTGGTGGTTGTTTCTTCCAACTGCCTATTTAAGCTGATGAAAGCTACCGCTCCTGATATCAATGTTCCCAATAAGACCGATGCACTCACCAGCGCTTGGATGCGTGTACTGTATTGGATATTGTTGAATAATATGCGGAAATGGTATTGAATTCTGTTCCATCGGAATGATATGCTAGAAAAAGTTTTAATAAGATAATTGATGAGATTAAATAAGCCGAAGAAGGTTAGCAAAAGAATAAAAACGATAGACGCTAGAGCCAAGTGTTCCCAAAGAGAAGCTTTCGGCGTACTGAAAATAATCGTAGTATATTGGTCCGGTTTATAGGCAAGATGGTAATAATGATCATTTACAGCTAGTGGTATATATTCTCGAAGCTTGTTTGGAATGCTTAAATCGTTTTCCATATAACTGTATGTTCCATATTGCGTAACCAGATTATTTCCCTTATAAAGGGCATATGAGTTATCTCTGAAGGAATCGGATTGCCAGTTCGTAGCATTATTATCCGCTAATACTTCCGGATATGGAAGGGAAGTACTATAAGAAAGGTTTTTTATATTGAGATAGATGTGGTGAAACTTGTCAGGGTCATCTTCGTAAGGGATAGAGAAATGGGTGAAATACTCATGTGTGCCCAACTCGCTACGCAAACGGTAAAAATTTGACGTAAAAGGGATCTTTATAGCGCTCTTGATGACGTTTTCACGATATTCCGCAGGTTTATCAACCGTATAGTTCTCCAAGGGAGTACCGTCGTTGTCATAATAGAACGCTTGGAATTCGAATCTCGACAGATAGCCACTCATATATCTTGTTTTAATATAGTCAGTGATATAAGGTATGTCGGGAATACTATCATCCAAGCTGAAAAGTTTACGCAATCGATAATCATGGACAATATTTTTTTCCAGATCGATAAATAGCGAAACCGCATTTACATCATCTTCGGCCAAAAGGTGAGCGATAGACTGTTCTATTTTATTCATCTTTTTTATCTCGTTGTAATGATTATAAGATATAACCGAGATGACCGAGAATAATAGTATGGTTAAAATAAAAGTGGAAAGCTGATAGGGCGACGAAAAATGATAAACCTTGTATGTCCGAAGAAAAACTAAAATGCCAAACAGGATACCGAAGAGAATATTAAAACCGATAAGCGCCGTGGCAATAAGTGCGAAAACCAAGCAAATTAATTCGATATTTAATATGGCTGTGATGTTATTGAGCAGTTGGCGTACCATTTGAACGACCCGGTCAATATACAATATTAAGGTGAGTACATTAAGGCAAAATAACAAGATACATAACCATCCGTAGGAGCCAAGATTGAGGATTTTGGTGAAGTCATTTTCATATACGGGAGAATGTGTAAGGAGCGTCCCGAGAAAATAATAGATAACATGACCAAGGAAATAGATCGAAAAAATACCGATGATGGAGAGCGTAACTGCATAGCGTTTTTTTGACAGAAAAGGGGGAGTTTGGAGGTGTTTCTGAATGGACATAATAAAACACATAAACCAAAACATCGCGCATGTCGTTACTAAAAACGACCAGATATTGGGCAAAAACTGATTATAGGCATAGTGTTTCGGATCAAATAATTCCAGACTGGAATGGATAAAAAGCCAATTTGATTGAAGATCTATATACCTTACAGCTACCAGTATACCAGCAAACAGAATAATTCCCAGCCATGCTTTTCCTTTTTTCGCAAAATAGATCGCAATACTATTGACTAATATAATCAAACACACCAGTCCAGCAACCCAACAAAAGAATTGCAGGTTAATAAATAGATTATCCTTCTTTCCCTCGATTAGCTTGACGGAAAATAGATAATTGCCTTGCTTGCTGTAAATATTACGTATGTTTTTGTTATCGTCATACCGAGCAATATCAAGATTGTTGACGCCGATAGTGGAAAGAAAATTATTACGTAAGAATTGGTTGGTATTTACGAAATTCCGTTTTATGGGAACCAAGGCGAGTACAGAAATACCGTTAGTGAGCTCTTTTTTCATTGTCAAAAAAGAACGGTTTTCTGTCTGAATAACAGAAGTTTTCTCGCTTAAACCGACATCGCTGAATGGCACGTAGATGTACGTGGACCAATGGACAATTTGGTTATCATTATATATATAAAAATAAATGTGTTCTTCGGCCAGCTTCGTCGTAAGGTTGGATAGCTGGACAGGATACTTGTCGGCGTGCTGAAATGTCTTTAAGATGAGACTGTCCTGCCATATTTCCTCAATTCTATCCTCGTACCAATGGATTTTTTGTGTGAGCTTTTTTTCATCTAGCTCGAGCATGTCTTCGTCGGTAATCGTGAAATGGATGGTGAGTGCTGTACCCATTAGGGATAGCGTTAGCATTAAGAGCAAAAACCGAATTTTTGTAAGCATCTCCATTCTTTTCCGTACGATGGATGTAAATATAAATAAAAGTCCCCGTTATGTGTATACATAACGGGGATACCTCATGCTTTCTAAGCTACGGCGTATCTAGGAATGGGTGTGTACATCTTCTTCACGGAAGAATTTTGCTCCAAAATATTCCCGGTTCATCCGAGCTATGTTCGATAATTTAATGCCTTTTGGACATTCCGCTTCACATGCTCCAGTATTTGTACAGCTGCCGAATCCTTCTGCATCCATTTGGTCAATCATAGCTTGTGCTCTTTCATAACGTTCTGTTTGACCTTGTGGTAATAATGCAAATTGCGAAATCTTAGCGGATACAAATAGCATAGCAGAAGCATTTTTACAAGCAGCTACACAAGCACCACAACCGATACATGTCGCAGATTCAAATGCTTCATCTGCAATGCGTTTTGGAATAGGGATCGTGTTGGCATCTGGAACACCCCCCGTGTTTACATTGACGTATCCGCCTGCCTGTTGAATACGGTCGAACGAAGTACGATCTACTGCTAAATCTTTTAAGACTGGAAAGGCGGCCGCTCTCCACGGCTCAATGACAATCGTCTGTCCGTCATGGAAAGAACGCATATGTAGCTGGCAAGTTGTTATACCATACTTCGGGCCATGTGGCCGGCCGTTGATAACCAATGAGCACATACCACAAATACCTTCGCGGCAATCGTGATCAAAATATATAGGGTCTTCTCCCTTACGTGTAAGGTCTTCGTTTACAACATCCAGCATTTCTAGGAAAGACATGTCGTCTGCGATATCCTTTGCTTGAATAGTGACAAATTTACCTTTGGTTTTATCATTTTTCTGACGCCAAACTTTCAGCGTTAAGTTCATATGTTGTGCCATGATAATATATCTCCCTACTATTTATAACTTCTTTGTGTTAATTTGACGTTTTCGAAAACTAACTCTTCCTTGTGCAAAACTTCAGCCTGATTTTCCCCTTGGAATTCCCATGCAGAAACAAAGGTGAAGTTTTCATCATCTCGTTTAGCCTCTCCTTCTTCTGTCTGAGACTCTAGACGGAAGTGCCCACCACAGGATTCCGCTCGGTTTAACGCATCGTCTACCATTAGTTCTCCTAACTCAAGGAAATCCGCCACGCGGCCAGCTTTCTCCAATGACATATTTAATTCTTCATTTTCACCTAACACTTTCACGTCAGACCAAAATTCCTTTTTCAACTCCTGAATTAAACCTTTCGCTTTTGTCAAGCCTTCCGCCGTACGAGCCATACCACAGTATTCCCACATGATATTTCCCAATTTTTTATGGATATCATCCACGGTTTTTGAACCTTTCAGGCTTAATAATGTATTGATTTTCTCTTCGACGTCCTTACGTGTTTGTTCGAAAGCAGGGTTGTTTTTATCAACCGGTGCAAAGCTTCCTAAATTTGCTAGGTAATCACCTACGGTGTAAGGAATGACGAAATAGCCATCAGATAGGCCTTGCATCAATGCGGATGCCCCTAGCCGGTTAGCACCATGATCGGAGAAATTACATTCACCCAGGGCGTACAAGCCAGGTACGGTCGTCATTAAGTTATAGTCTACCCATACTCCGCCCATCGTATAGTGTACCGCAGGGTAGATACGCATCGGTTGCTCGTATGGGTTTTCGTCTGTAATTTGGTAATACATGTCAAATAAGTTACCGTATTTGGCCTCTACGGTATCTTTTCCGAGACGTTTGATAGCATCCGCAAAATCTAGGAATACGGCCACGCCAGATTTACCAACACCGCGGCCGTCGTCTACCATTTCTTTCGCATTACGGGATGCGACATCACGAGGCACCAAGTTACCGAAAGAAGGATATTTTCGCTCTAAGAAGTAGTCTCTATCCTCGTCTTTGATATCCGCCGGTTTTAATTGCCCCTGACGTAATTTTTCGGCAACTTCTTGCGTTTTTGGTACCCAAACCCGTCCGTCATTACGAAGCGATTCTGACATCAGGGTTAGTTTAGATTGATGGTCACCAGTTACGGGTATACAAGTCGGGTGGATCTGTGTATAGCAAGGGTTTGCAAAGAAAGCGCCACGTTTGTGTGCTCTCCAAGCAGCCGTAACATTACACCCCATGGCATTGGTCGAAAGAAAGAAAACGTTTCCGTAACCTCCTGTACATAACAATACCGCATGTCCTTCATGTGCCTCTATTTTACCTGTCACCATGTCGCGCGTGATGATACCACGTGCATGTCCGTCAATCTTTACCAAATCCAACATTTCATGACGCGTGTAGGAAGTGACTTTACCTTTTCTGATCTGACGATTCAATGCCGAATATGCGCCTAATAACAACTGCTGACCCGTTTGGCCCCGTGCATAGAATGTACGGGATACTTGTGCTCCACCAAAAGAACGGTTATCCAATAAACCTCCGTATTCGCGCGCAAATGGAACCCCTTGTGCGACACACTGGTCGATTATATTAACAGAGACTTCGGCTAAACGATACACATTAGCCTCGCGTGCGCGGTAATCGCCGCCCTTAATTGTATCGTAGAATAAACGATAAACAGAGTCTCCATCATTTTGATAGTTTTTAGCGGCATTTATACCACCTTGTGCCGCAATAGAGTGCGCACGACGTGGAGAATCTTGGTAACAAAACGTTTTGACGTTGTAACCTAACTCTGCTAACGAAGCTGCTGCCGATGCTCCCGCCAAGCCGGTACCTACAACAATAATAGTGAATTTACGTTTGTTGGCTGGGTTGACCAGCTTCATGTTGAATTTATGTTTTGACCATTTTTCGGCTAGAGGGCCTGCAGGTACTTTCGAATCTAACATATTTAAATAATTTATATTTAACAGATACAGCTATATCCTCAAATATTATTTAACGAAATAAAAATATAGTGGCATCATTGCAAATGCTATCGGAATAATGATACCGAACACCCAAACACCTAAAAATTCAATGATAGGCACATATTTTTTATGAGAAACACCTAGCGTCTGGAAGGCCGACTTAAATCCATGAATTAAGTGAAAAGATAGGGCCACCATTGCAATGATATAAAGAATAACCAATCCAATGTTTTGGAAAGCAAAATCTACCTGTTTGTATAAGTCGCGCGCTTTGACAATCTCTACATTGTTCTCTACTGTAACTTGGTAGTCGTGGAATTCGCTAGCCTGTAATTCACGTGGCGTAGTTTCTCCGGTCGCCAAATCCGTCCGATATTCCACGTAAGGTACCTGATCATTGTGGTATTTCCACCAGAAGTTCTGCAAGTGCGTCGCCAAGAAAACCAAAATAATGGTTCCTAAGATTCCCATATTGCGGGAATTCCATTTGCTATTTGCCGCGCCGTTAAATTGGGCGTAGCCGATAGGTCGAGCTGCCTTGTTTTTCCGTGTTAAAATCAAGGCATAAATAGCGTGTAAAATGATAGATGCATAAAGAAGATATGATACTATCTTAATGGGTGTGAAATGGGTCATGAAATACGCATATTTGTTAAAAGCGTACCCATCGTCATTACTAAATAACTGCAAGTTACCAATCAAATGAACGATCAGGAACATACATAAAAAAATTCCTGTCAAGCTCATGATTAGTTTTCTTCCAAGTGAAGAAGTTAAAACTGGCTTTGAATTACTCATTATCCTAGATGTTTATATATTATTTAGCAAATCTATTTATTTGTTAACATAATTATGACAAAGTAACCATAAAACGAATAATTTAGAACGTTTCTAATCAAAAAAGAGGTTATTCATACGAATGACCTCTTTTTTGATTCATTTAAAACTCTTTTAAAGTCTATAAGAACGAGAACCCTACCCCAATAGTCCACATTCTGATTTTCTGATTACCGGTTTCATTCAGTTTAGTTAATCCGTGTTCGTAACGGAGGTCTACAGTGAAACTACTGATGTCAGCACCAATACCGCCGATGATACCGGTAGAGCTTTTTTTGTAGTTTGCCCATTCTGCTGGTTTCGTGAAGCTTATGTCTTCGTTTTGTCCAAAAGAGAATACGGGCCCTGCTTGGATACGAGCGCCTATAGGACCAAGTCCAACTCTAGTTCCTAATAAAATAGGTACATCAAAACTTTTGAAAGTAGCATCACCACTTTGGCCGCCTTCCGTTTCGATGCCTACTTTTTTGCTGGCATAATAGGCTTCAGGTTGTATATGGAACCCTGCTATTCCTACACGGCCCCAGGCACCTAATTGGAAGCCTGTTTTCGTATCTGAATTAAGAAATCTCCCTTCCGAACTTAAACTAGAAAAGCCCAAACCGGCTTTTAATCCTACTTTAAATGTTGGGAATAGTTGTGCTTGTGAGATGCTGATAGCAGCAATCAAACAAATTAAAGTAAGTATAGATTTTTTCATGTGAAAAATATTTGTTTATTTTAATACGCTACAATAATAACGTATTTATTTCAATATTTAATATATGAGTGTACTAAAAATAACACGTTCCGAATGGGAAGTTTTAAAGATAAAGTTGAGCCGGAAATATAATCATCTAACAGAGGATGATTTAGTCTATACACCTGGGGAAGAGGAAGCGTTGGTGACTAGCTTAGCAAAGAGACTCCGACGTGATAAGGAATACATAACATTTACATTGGCAAAGGAATTGTCAAATCTCGACTCAAATCGTGTGTAGTAATGATGGACTTGATTACATGGGAAGATTTCGAAAAAGTGGATTTGCGTGTCGGAACTATATTGGATGTATCCGATTTCCCAAAGGCACGTAAGCCGGCCTACCAATTGCGTATTGATTTCGGCGAAATAGGGGTCTTGAAATCCAGCGCACAGATTACGGTTCACTATAAGAAAGAAGATTTAATAGGTCGACAAATTATTGCGGTTGTTAATTTCCCGAAAAAACAGATAGCTGATTTTATGTCGGAATGTTTAGTTACAGGTTTACCGGACCATAACGGCGATATTGTATTGAATTCCATAGAAAGACAGGTGCCTAACGGCACGAAATTAATGTAAACGGTTAAATCTAAAAAATGGAATAAATGAAGATATATAATTTTGAAACCGTAGATGACGACCCTATAACGACAGATGAAGTCTATATGCGGGAAGCATTAAAGCTAGCACGAAAGGCTCTCGAGGAAGATGAAGTTCCTATTGGAGCTATTATCGTTAGTCAAGGGAAAATTATAGGGAAGGGTTATAATCTCACCGAACGATTAAACGACGTGACTGCCCACGCGGAGATGCAGGCGTTCACTGCTGCTTCCAATTATATGGGAGGCAAATATTTAAAAGATTGTACTTTATATGTTACGGTAGAGCCCTGTGTCATGTGTGCCGGAGCATCGTATTGGACGCAAATTGCCAAGATCGTATATGGAGCGATAGATGAAAAGAGGGGAGCTTCTCGATATGGCAAACTTTATCATCCCAAAACAAGGGTAGTTCCAGGTGTGTTAGCTGTGGAATGTAGTGATTTGATAAAATCATTTTTTCGTAATAAAAGGTAAGGATAGAAACTTTTGAAAGGTAAATAAAACCGAAGCCCACTGGAATTTGTTATATTCGTGTTCTTATTTAATTATAATCAAAAAAACAGAAATATTATGGCATTTGAATTAGAAGCTTTACCATACGCAAGCAATGCGTTGGAGCCACACATTGACAAAGAAACCATGGAAATTCACCATGACCGTCACCATCAAGCTTATGTAGACAATTTAAATAAAGCGATTGCAGGGACAGATGCTGAAAACCTATCTTTGGAAGAAATCAATAAAAACATCTCTAAATATCCTGCTGCCGTTCGAAATAATGGTGGCGGACACTTTAATCATAAGCTTTTCTGGACTGTTTTGAGCGCAAACGGAGGGGGGGAGCCCAAGGGCGAATTAGCAGAGGCAATCAACCAGACCTTTGGCTCATTTTCAGAGCTGAAAACACAATTACAAAACGCAGGTGCAACACGTTTCGGTTCTGGTTGGGCGTGGTTGATCGTGAAGGCAGATGGCCAACTTGCCGTAACATCTACTCCGAATCAGGATAATCCTTTAATGGATGTAGCTGACGTGCAAGGGACACCTATTTTGGGTATTGATGTATGGGAACATGCGTACTATTTGAAATATCAGAACAAACGCCCTGCCTACCTTGATGCGATTTTCAACGTTATCGATTGGGATGCTGTAGCGAAACGCTATCAAGAAGCGAAGTAAATTAATATAAAATAAAAACGGAGACTTTTATAGTCTCCGTTTTTTTAATAAAGTGAGAAAGTTAAGGAGTTAAGAAGTGGAACAGATCTAATTTTCTAACCTGTTTTAACTCTCTCTAACTATTTGATAGTTTTATTCTTCTGTTCCTGCGATGTGTTCATCAAGATCACTGCCACTTACTTCTGCTCGGATCTTAGCTTCGAGTTCGTCGCTTAAATCGGGATTATCCAATAATAAGCTCTTTACGGCATCCCGTCCCTGACCTAATTTGGTGTCGCCGTAGCTAAACCAAGATCCAGACTTTTTGACAATACCATATTCGACTCCTAAGTCAATGATTTCACCTACTTTGGATATGCCTTCACCAAACATAATATCAAATTCTGCTAAACGAAATGGGGGAGCTACTTTGTTTTTTACAATTTTTACTTTAACACGGTTGCCCGCTACTTCGTCACTATCCTTAATTTGGGAAGTTCTACGGATATCCAAGCGTACAGAAGCATAAAATTTTAAGGCATTTCCACCTGTAGTCGTTTCTGGATTTCCGAACATGACACCAATTTTTTCCCGTAATTGGTTTATAAAAATACAACAACAGTTGGTTTTCGAAATTGTTCCTGTTAATTTCCGCAAAGCTTGAGACATTAAACGGGCTTGGAGACCCATTTTGGAATCTCCCATTTCTCCTTCAATTTCCCCCTTAGGTACCAAAGCGGCAACGGAATCGATAACAATAACATCAATCGCACCCGAGCGGATAAGGTTGTCTGCAATTTCCAAAGCTTGTTCACCATTATCGGGCTGAGAGATAAGTAGGTTTTCTACGTCTACTCCCAGCTTTTGTGCGTAATATTTATCAAAAGCGTGCTCAGCATCGATGATAGCCGCTATTCCTCCCTTTTTTTGTGCTTCAGCAACAATATGTGTGGCCAGTGTGGTTTTACCCGAGGATTCCGGCCCGTAAATCTCAATAATACGCCCTTTAGGTACGCCACCAATACCGAGTGCTATGTCCAAACCAAGCGATCCTGTAGAGATAGCCTCAATTGGTTCTACTGCGGAATCTCCTAATTTCATAATCGTACCTTTGCCATACGATTTTTCCAATTTATCTAAAGTGAGCTGTAAAGCTTTCAGTTTATCTGCGTTACTCATATTTTTAGTATTAACTTCTCAAATGTAAAATTAAATATTAAATAATCAAAATAATTTAGCTAAAAATGTTAGCTTTTTTTGTTCAGGTAATGTGTTTCAAAGTACTTACAGAAATATGTGATTGGACACTCTTCACATTTTGGTCGTCTCGCCACACATATGTATCGTCCGTGAAGGATAAGCCAATGATGCGCGATAGCAATAGTCTCCTTTGGGAGGTGTTTAACTAACTGCTTTTCTACCGCCAATGGAGTCGTGGCACGGCTTGTTAGCCCCAAACGATTGCTCACGCGAAAAACATGCGTGTCTACAGCCATGGCCGGCTTGTTATATACCACTGAAGAGATGACATTAGCTGTTTTTCTCCCTACACCAGGCAACTTAATAAGATCTTCTACTTTTTCGGGTACTTTACCTTGAAATTCTTCCATTAATTTGTTAGCCATCCCTACCAAATGTTTGGCTTTATTATTAGGATAACTCACGGAGCGTATATAGGTAAATACTTCATCCACCGTACCGCTTGCTAATGATGGAGCGTCCGGAAAACGTTCGAAAAGCCTCGGGGTCACTTGATTGATACGCTTGTCTGTACACTGTGCGGACAAAATAACAGCTACCAGAAGTTCGTAGGGATTACTATAGTTTAATTCCGTTTGTGCATCAGGGTTGTGTGTTGAAAAATACTTCACAAATTCCTCATACCGTTGTTTTTTCAGCATGAGCAAAATTAACAAGTAAAATGTAAACGGCAAAGCCTGAAGGAGGGTGGTATGGTTAAAAAACAAAGTCTCTAAGTTTTATTAGAGACTTTGCCATTTTACGTTCTTAAGCTACGAGAATAATTCAATATATTCTCTATGGATTTGGAGCTAGGTTCTTTTACCAATTTCTGCAAACTGGATTTTAGATTTTGTTCAAATGTTTCATCAACTATCTCGACCATGCTTACCCCTTCCTCGCTTAATTCCGTATCATGTTTCTCTGTAAAGAATTCTACCATAAGCGTTTTAATTATGTAAGTATATATTAAACGCCGGATAACAGGTTATAGTATAAAAAATTAACATTTTTTTACTTTTTTTCTTGAACATATCGATCAGCTTCTTCTATTGCGGTTTTTGCATTTACAATTCCCCCTGAGACACTGATTTCGTCCAAATACACTTTTTTAGTGGAACCATCGACTCTTATCTTTACTTTTTCGTCCACCTTGGTGACAGATTTTAAGATAATATCTTTTACTTCTTTGGCTGTAAGTTCAGGGTAGTACGAGCGTAATATCGTCGCTAAACCAGACACTACTGGCGCAGCCATACTTGTTCCGTTTTGTTCTTTATACGCCGATTCGGGCATGGTAGAGTTTATTTTGACTCCTGGGGCAAATACATCTACGGAACGGTATCCATAATTGGAGAACTCGGCTAACAGGTCGCCATCGAGCCCCGATGACGTCGCGCCCACTGTAATCCAATTAGAAGCCTCACCTGTTACAGCGTCAAGACTATCCGTGTAGTATTTCATCGGGTAGTTTTTAATCAAATCATTATCTTTGGCATCGTTGCCTGCGGCATGAACGAGAAGTACATCTTTTTGCTCCGCATATTTTATAGCCTCATCCACGGTTTTCTTATTATATACATACCCTTTTCCGAAGCTCATATTAATTACTTTTGCGCCGTTATCTACTGCGTAACGTATCCCATTTGCCACATCTTTGTCTCGCTCGTCCCCGTCAGGAACAATACGGACACCCATAATCTTCACATTGTCTGCTATACCGTCAATGCCTATTCCGTTATGCCGTTTGGCACCAATGATACCAGCCACATGGGTGCCATGATCTGCATCGGGGCCTTTTATATCCGCATTTCCATAAAAACGTTCATCTGCATTTTCGTAATTGTCGCCAACGATATGACGGGAATCGAAAGATTTGTTCAGATGATAATCGACCTGCGCCTGATAATAATCTACCCCTTCCTCCAGTTCTTTATAGAAATCTTCAAAGCTCTTCGTGTCGCTGAGTTCTCTTTTTGTCATGCGAATAGCTAATTTTTGACGGTCTGTCTTTGGTTTGAAGGTATCGATGTCAACTTTGGTGATATCCTTGACATCCTTACTTAAACTTTGAGCGATGGCATCGATTTCTTCTTTTAATCTCCCATAGTTTAAGTTCCCAAAATTTGCCTGATCAAGCTTGGTTGTATAATCACTGATCATTCGCTGGTAAGCTACGAACTCCCTACGTTCTTCTTCACGTAGCGGTGTGGAGGGTAATACGGAGATGTATTTGGGTTCGTAAAGACGAATTAGGCGCGTAACTTCTAGGTTATCATATTGTACATTCTCTCCATCGGCGTTTCCGATAAAGTTCCACCCATGTAGATCATCAATATAGCCGTTGTTGTCGTCATCCTCACCGTTGCTGGCAACCTCCTTGGGGTTTGTCCATATGACATCTTTCAAATCTTCGTGATTGTAATCTATTCCGCCATCCAGCACACCTACGACCACTGGAGTAGACTTCTTGCCAGTTAACAGTTCGTATGCTTTTTCTGTGCTGATCCCACGTACGCCATCTGCTTCATAATCTAGATTGTACCAATTTGGGGGATTCGTCTCGTTAGATTGCGCAATTCCGCATAGGGGAAGGAAGCATATACCTAACAAAGCAATCTGTTTCCATGTTCTCATCATATGTTCTTATTTCGTCAGGACACAAATATAAGGTAACTCTAGAATGGATGTTGTTAAAAAGATATAAATCACTATTGATTTTACATTAACTTTATGGCTAAATGACCAAAATTTGCTTTTTGATGCATAAAAACTGGAACTATATGATTATTATTGGAACTATGGCAATTTCTTGTTCTGATAAGTCGATAAAAAATACGGCATCTTGGCCCGCCCTCACTGCCCCCGTGGCAGAAAAGAAAACCCATGAACGCATCATTCATCAAGATACGATCGTGGATAATTACTACTGGATGAATGACTATTTTAAGAAAGGTCCGGATTCTGCAGAAGTTATTGCCTACCTGGAGGCAGAAAATAGTTATACCTCGGCAATGATGAAAGATACTGATGCGTTACAGGAGAAGCTGTTTCGTGAAATGAAGGGACGGATTAAGGAGAAAGACGAATCCGTACCTTATTTTAAGAAGGGTTATTATTATTACACTCGTACGGAAGAAGGTAAGCAATACTATAAATTCTGTCGAAAGAAAGGAAGTTTGGATGCACCGGAGGAAATATTGCTGGACGTGGACGATATGGCAGAAGGCTATGCCTATTATGCAGCGAGTGGCTTTTCGGTAAGTCCGGATAATAAATTGCTTGCTTTTGGTGTGGATACGGTATCCAGGAGAGAGTACACGATTTATGTGAAAAACTTGGAGACTGGTGAACTGTTGCCCGACAAAATAAATCGTACTTCCGGTGGAGCAACGTGGGCAAATGACAATAAAACATTGTTCTATACCGCAAAAAATCCCGTAACCTTACTGAGTGAGAAAATCCGACGATATACCTTGGGCTTAGGAACAGGGGGGGATGTTGTCGTATATGAGGAAAAAGATAATACCAACTATATCGGTGTCGGGAAATCAAAAAACGGCAAACATATTATGATTTATTCTGGCGGAACACTATCGTCAGAAGTCCACTTGTTGGATGCTGATCATCCGAATGGTGTATTCAAGGTGTTTCAACCTCGGATGAAAGAAGTTCTGTATTCGGTGACGGCGCTCGCCGACCGGTTCTTAATTTTGACGAATGACGGGGCGAAAAACTTTCAAGTGATGGAATGCCCGCTAGACAAAACTACCAAAGAATATTGGAAAGAATTTATTTCGCATCGGGAAGACGTGCTTATTTCTGATATTGATGAATTTAAGGACTACATCGTGATTTCGGAACGTAAGAATGGCTTGACACAAATGGCTGTACGCTCTTTAAAAGACGGACATCAACATTATCTGGATTTCGGCGAGGCGGCGTACACGGTATATCCAAGTACAAATGTAGAATATAATACCGATATGGTTCGTTATGGCTATACTTCACTTGTCACACCGTCGTCTACGTTCGACTATAACATGAATACCAAAGAAAAGACCCTTCGCAAGCAACAGGAGGTCGTAGGGGGATACGATAGTGAGAAGTATGTAACAGAACGTTTATTCGCGACAGGAGGAGACGGTGCACAGATTCCTATCTCGCTAGTGTACAAAAAGGGCTTTCCTAAAAATGGGAAATCACCCCTATTGTTGTACGGATACGGTTCGTATGGGATGTCCATGGATCCTACGTTTAATTCGGCGAGACTGAGCCTGTTGAATCGAGGGTTTGCGTATGCTATTGCCCATATACGTGGTGGAGAGGAGATGGGAAGGCAATGGTATGAGGATGGTAAAATGATGAATAAGAAAAATACCTTTACAGATTTTATCGACTGCGCCAACTATTTGATTTCCCAAAAATATACAAGTCCGGGTCATTTGTATGCACAGGGAGGCAGTGCCGGGGGCTTATTAATGGGAGCCGTTATCAATATGGCTCCTGAACTCTGGAACGGCGTTATTGCCCAGGTTCCTTTTGTAGACGTAGTCAATACGATGTTGGACGATACGATTCCATTGACGACAAACGAATACGACGAATGGGGAAATCCAAATGAGCAAGCCGCTTATGAATATATGAAGTCGTATTCACCTTATGAGAATATTGAGGCAAAGGCGTATCCAAACCTATTGGTTACGACGGGGCTTCATGATAGTCAGGTGCAATATTTCGAACCGGCAAAATGGGTCGCAAAGTTACGTAAAATAAAGCAGGGGAATCAGGTATTGTTATTGAAAACTGATATGTCCTACGGACACGGAGGGGCTTCCGGGCGATTTGACTATCTGAAAGATGTCGCATTGAACTTTTCTTTTCTGTTTAAATTGGAAAAGATTACTGAGTAGGTAAGGAATCCTGTAAAGAATCCCGCTGGTTTTCCTTTTCTATCTCCCGGGCATCTATTTGATGCTGTTTGTAGTTTTCTATGGCGACCTTACTGGCTTTTTGGGAGACGATAATGCCCACTATAGCAATCAGTGTTACGACTGCAAGTCCCCAAACATACTTCTTTTTATCCTGTTTGACTAGCCAGTACATAAGGAAGATATAAGGGATTGCAAAAAAGAGATAGAATATTATACTTGGACCAACCATCGTTAAGAGAATTTAAAAACAATACAAAAGTACCTAAAAAAATAGAGATATCCGTGTTTGTTGTCTCTTTTAAACCTTCTCGTAAAAAAGAGGTCTAATTAACATATTAATGGAGAAATAGTACAATGGATATTTTTTTCATAAAAAAACTAAGTGGCTATTGTATAAAAGGAAAAAATTATTTTCTAACTTTGTCCAGTTAATAGTTAATATAGAGAGAAAATGAACGCGTTCGCATGCCCTACATTCATTCCGGTACAACTTCCAAAGAAGTTTGTAAAGGATATGTTGTATACTTTGAAAGGGTTCAAACGTCCTATATTACGATTCCGACGACCTATTCTGCCTCGAGCTTGATTGGGAGGCAGGACTACATCCATTATGAACAATCACTCGGCTCAGTGGTTTCTCAATTGTTAATTAATAGAGTTTTGTTGAGAACACATTTATGTGTATTTTATTAGGTCGACATCTTCGATGACACTTTCAGATTTTTTAATTATCCCCGCCACTTCTGCACATATAGGACATGCAGAGACGATTTGCAACGAAATGTTTGA
The DNA here is from genome assembly GCF_014692505.1 of Sphingobacterium arenae. GTDB lineage: Bacteria > Bacteroidota > Bacteroidia > Sphingobacteriales > Sphingobacteriaceae > Sphingobacterium > Sphingobacterium arenae. Next base: position 211,179 of record NZ_JACNYK010000007.1, read on the forward strand.
GTCTGCGAAAGCACGCGGAACAGGTATTGCCCGCCGTAAGCCTGAATATATCGTTCGCAAGATAGAGGAAGGTAAAGCGGTCATCGCATTGCACAAGGATGGACGTTGGGCCGGCTTTTGTTATATTGAGACTTGGAGTCATGGCGACTATGTGGCCAATTCCGGTTTGATTGTGGCGCCGGATTTTCGGAAAGTAGGGCTAGCGAAAGCGATTAAGAAGCGTGTCTTTGATTTGTCACGTGAGAAATACCCCAAAGCAAAAATATTTGGTTTAACCACTGGTTTGGCCGTAATGAAAATAAATTCAGAATTAGGTTATGAGCCGGTAACGTATGGTGAACTAACCCCAGATGAAGAATTTTGGAAAGGTTGTCAATCCTGTGTGAATTTTGATATCCTGGTCAGCAAGGAGCGTAAGAATTGCATGTGTACCGCTATGCTTTGGGATCCTGTAGAGAAAGAACGTGAACTCAAAGAAAAAATCCAACGTCGTGCCGAAGCGAAGGAACGTTTGGACCGTATTGTGAAAAAGCAATCGCTTTTGAAACGTATCGAAGCTAAATTGTGGAAATCGTCCAAGAAGATCGTTGCTGCGGTATTCCCTGTGGGCACTGGTCTCGCGAAAAATATATAATTGCTATATTTCCTCTATAAAATAGCCCTTGATGGCAGAGGAGAGCAAAATAAACTCATTTTATATAATGCGCAATTAAATTGCATATAAAAATGAATTACTCAAAATAATTTTCTTTTAAAGAATTCGTGAATGCCACGCATTTTATTTAGGTTTGATCTCATTGCATGATGAGTGACAAGAAAAAAAAATAATCCAATGAAACCATCATGATTTATTCGGACGACACGGGAGGCTGATAAATCTGATAGCTTCATCACCTTTTAAGAACAAACTATATATAGATGAAAAAAGTAGTATTAGCGTTTAGTGGTGGTTTAGATACCTCCTTCTGTTGTATTTATCTATCGAAAGAGTTAGGGTTGGAAATACATTCAGTGGTAGTCAATACGGGAGGTTTCTCTGAAAATGAATTGAAAGCTATAGAGGAACGCGCTTACGCCTTGGGCGTGAAATCCCATAGCACGATTGATGAGACCGAAAATTACTATCGTGACACTATAAAATATCTCATTTTCGGGAATGTATTAAAAAATGCTACCTATCCACTTTCTGTATCGGCAGAGCGGGTATGTCAAGCTACAGCAATTGCCAACTACGCAAGGAACATTGGTGCGGCATGTGTAGCACACGGTTCGACGGGGGCTGGAAACGACCAGGTTCGTTTCGATATGATTTTTAATACACTTATCCCAGGCGTAGAGATTATCACGCCTATCCGTGATCTTAAGCTGTCCAGAGAAGAAGAAATAGCCTATCTGGCTAAACATGGTGTAGAAATTAACGCCGAAAAAGCAAAATATTCTATCAATAAAGGACTATGGGGTACATCCGTCGGTGGAGCAGAAACCTTGACTTCGAATAAATATCTGCCAGAGACTGCGTGGCCTACACCCGTGACGTCCTCCGAGCCGCAAACGGTAACCATCGACTTTGTTAAAGGGGAGCCGGTAGCACTAAATGGTGAACAAATAGGTGCGGTTAAGGTTATTCAACAGCTGCAAGACTTAGCGCAACCGTATGGTATCGGACGTGATATACACATAGGGGATACCATTATTGGTATCAAGGGGCGTGTCGGTTTTGAGGCTGCGGGACCGCTTATCCTCATTAAAGCCCACCACACACTGGAAAAGCATACCTTAACGAAATGGCAGTTGTCCTGGAAAGATCAGATTTCTGCTTTTTATGGTAATTATATGCACGAAGGGCAAATGCACGACCCTATCATGCGGGATATAGAGGCTTTCCTCCGTTCCGCACAAGAAACAGTGACAGGGCGCGTTATCGTTGAATTACATCCCTACCGATTCATCGTGGTAGGTATTGAGTCTGAGCATGACTTAATGTCGACTAAATTTGGTAGCTATGGTGAAATGAACGAAGGATATACAGGTGACGATGTCAAGGGTTTTGCGAAGATATTTGGTAACCAAACGATTATTTGGCACAAAGTAAATCAAGGAGAAATAAAATGATAAGAGTAGGTATAGTCGGTTCAGCGGGATATACGGGAGGCGAACTACTCCGTGTCTTGATTTATCACCCCGATGTAGAAATTGTTTTTGCTAATTCGGCTTCAAATGCCGGCAATAAGATCTATGCCGTCCACAACGATTTGTTTGGTGATACGGAATTGGAATTTTCTTCCGATTTCCATTCGGAAATTGATGTACTCTTTTTGTGTGTCGGACATGGCGATGCGCGAAAATTTCTGGAAGCAAATCCAGTAGATCCGAAGGTCAAGATTATCGACTTGTCACAAGATTACCGGCTTAAAACAAACACCGCCTACCAAGATGAACATTTTGTATATGGCCTCCCCGAGCTTAACAAGGAAGCGATTAAATCAGCACAATATATTGCTAATCCGGGATGCTTTGCGACCAATATACAATTGGCATTACTTCCTTTAGCCGCTCAAGGATTATTACCAGAGCAGATTCATATCAATGCCACGACAGGTTCTACAGGAGCAGGACAAAAACCTTCCCCTACTTCGCATTTTTCATGGCGTAGTGGAAATCTTTCTGCTTATAAAGCATTCGAACATCAACATCTACAGGAGGTATCCGAGTCGTTGAATCAACTTCAACCAGATTTTCTACCGCAATCCAACCGACCCTTACTTGAGCGGGCCATGCAACGGATCCATATGATTCCGCAACGGGGGGCATTTCCAAGAGGGATTTTTTCAGCGATATACGTGACTTCTGAATTGACTGAAGTGGAGGCTTACGCGCTTTATGAGGATTATTACGAGAGCCATCCTTTTACATGGGTGAGCAAAGCGAATATTGATTTGAAGCAGGTGGTGAATACGAATAAGAGCATTATGCATTTGGAAAAACATGCTAATCAACTGTTGATTCTGAATGCAACGGACAACTTATTGAAAGGCGCGTCCGGCCAAGCTGTTCAGAATATGAACTTACTGTTTGGCTTGGACGAGCGAGCGGGGCTTAATTTAAAGAGTAGCGGATTTTGATTTCTAACTGTTATCCGCAGTATACGAAAAATAGGGAATACGGCGTTTTAATTATAAAACAATAAGAATGCGTACTTTTTGGAAACTTTATATGCTATTCTTTGCGATTCCTTTCCCGATGATTATCTACTATCCATTATCCGGGATGGCATCGACTAGGGGGCCGTGGTGGGCTATGACGCTTTTAATCCTATCGCTCATCCTTTGGTCAGTCGTATTAATTAAATTTTATAAGCGATGGGTGGCGTCTCCCATAGAAGCCAAGTCGACTATTGCGTCTTTACTGCGTGAGGGTGCTATAAAGAATGCAGAAATTTTGTCAGTCCGAAAAGTAAAATCGCGTAAGGAGGATATGAATGAATTGGAGCTGCGCACAAGGATGCTTAATTTTTCGGGTACCCCAATTTTGGTCGATTTACGTATAAGCGACAGTCAGCCGTATCAGCGACGTTACGAAGTAGGCAAAAGCCTTCGCCTACGGATTGACAAGGATTTAAAAGATTACCCCTATTTAGTGCCCGAGGGATCTCAGGTGGTGTTTGAGACCGGTCGACTAATGTGGTGTGTAGTTGCTTGGTTATTCGTCTTTGCACTGATCATAGGCTACTATATATTCTCCTATCAGTTGGAAAATAAAGGTACAGGCTGGCGTTTTTTGGCCTTTTGGCACCCCTTAATTATCTGTCCGTTGAGTCTTCTCTTTTTCTTTTTTGGTATCATGGGGTTTATTGGGAAAGTCAGCGGGTTGCCGAAAGATACCCTACGGGTAAAATTTCACGGCAAGAAAGCAATGGCTACTATCATTCGAGCAGAACAGACAGGAACTTATATCAATGAACAGCCTCAGGTACGTTTTGAACTGGAATATTTAGACGCAAAAGGGCAGACTCATCAAGTAAGTTTAAAGAAAATTGTGAACTTGTTAGATGTGGGAATTACACGGGAGAAAACTATTCCGATTTTTTATTTGGAAGACAATCCCCAGCAAGTAGCGTTTGTGTCAGACTTGGAATTTTAAAATGTAAATATTCTGGGCATTTCATATGGCCTTTAAAAGATAAAATTAGAAATATTCATGAGTACCTATACGGGCAGTCCCTAGACGAATAATTATTTACATATGAATAAAAGAATGTTTAAGAGGGTGTTAGTCGTCATCAGTATGCTGCCTTTTATGTTGGCATGTGATGGCTTAGTTAAAAGTGTGAAAGATACTTTTGCGGATCCCTCGAAAAAAGACGTAGAAAAGAAGGAACAGCAGGATATTAGAACGGTCGAAGAAAAGGAAATTCCGGATGATTCCCCAACGACGCCGGAAAGTGTTCCAGAAGAAGAAATGCTTGCTCTGGTTCCTCCTAATTTTTTGAAGGATACGACTGCCTTACGGGAAGCCAAAGAAGCACTGTACAATTTACCGCAGTTTGCTGGGAAAAAGGTCTGGCTTTATCGTGATATCCATTTTTATGAAGATGGCCGGGTAAATCTTAAACTACAAAACCCTGAAAATCCAGAGTATGTTGATGAATATAGTTATAGAGATGCTGTGTGGGGTGAACCAACTCCTGTACAGATCTCGGGCCATATGAATACCAAAGATAAACGCATGGATCTGGATAAGATTCACTTCGAAACGGTAGCAACTATTGTGCATCATTATAATGAAAAGGCAGAGACGGTAGAAGGCGCCGAGCCTCTTACCCATGTGTATGGTATTATCTGGGATAGCGGCCGGCTCATGTGGTACCCACGGAATATCAACGGTTCCCGGAAACGTTATGGAATCGAATTTACCTTGGATGGCCAAGTGAAAAGATTCCAACAGGAATGATCACTACAGCGATTTTCTTATAATAACGACGGCCGGATCACGCAAAGTAATAGGAGTCTCTCCCAAAATAGCATTTGCGGCTTCTTCTCCCATTTTACGGAAGTCGGTACTGATGACGGTAATACCCTCTTCCAGAACTTCTTTTACGGCGGTATCGTTATAGGAGATCAGACCGATATCTTCCCCGAGCTTCCAGTTCTTTCCCCGGCAGAGCTTGATAATATTAACATCATCTTGGTCGTATCGACTAAAAGTAATATAAGCATCGCCCTTCTTAAAAGAATTAAGCTGAACTTGATGAATGATTTTATGATTTTTCTTATGTTTTTTGGCAAAAGCTTCGAAACCTTCTATTAAATCTTGTGCATGAAACGCTTCCAGGGGCGCAACGAGTATCAAACGTCTATACTTTTCCAGTTGCGGCAATAAAATGGTTAAGGAATCGATTAGGTCAGACTTATGGTCCTGATAGATACAACTGAATGTGCCTTCAAGGTCCGGTTCGTTGCGGTCGATCACGATGCGTTTATGTGCAGGGATTTTATTTAGAACAGAGGCGGGATTTTCGCGGAAGAAAGTAACCACCACAAAATGGGTATAGCTATTTAGGTTTTCTTCTACCAGTTTTTCAAATACTTTGAAATTATGGTGATGGAAAAATACATCTACCTCGGCTTTGTCGTGTATGGTTTCCAGAAAAGCTTGATAGACCCGGTCTCTTAAGATATTCATTTTGTCGAGTACCAAGCATACGCGGTAACGTTGTTCAAGCTTTAACCGTTTTACATAATATCCTTTGCGGTACTCCGATTCGATGATGCCTTTTTCCGAAAGATATTGTAAGCCTTTCAACGCCGTTTCCTTGCTTATACGTAGTTCTGCGGTTAATTGGTTGAGCGAAGGTAATCTATCATTGATAGCCAATTCGTTCTGCGCTATCTGTGCCATGACGTAGTCTACCAGCTGCATGTATTTTAGCCGCTGCGTGCTATTGTTGGCCATAGAATCGGGTATCTCTTTCAATTTCGATGATGGATTTTAATACACAACAGCTGCAAAGCTAATAGGTTTGGTCGGTTAAAGCAAGAAAAAAGGACAGACCAGACCAGATTTTCTGCTTTTTTAGTATTTGTCTTAATCTTTCGCCACGTTGCTTATATTTTTTACTAGATGGCCAAAGAATTTTGGACACATTGTCCTCGGTAACCAAAATAGACTGAATGGAACACCATACATCAACTTTGTCAAAAGTATCATGAGTCTCGATTAAACCATCAGCAGCCCTTTTAGCAATCTTTGCCTGTAATGCAATTTCATCGATAAAAACCATTTCTTGGAGACCTGTCATGATTTTGATTGTACTAGGTATATTGGTATTAAACTTTAATATGTAACCTGCTCAAAATAATACTTACCGTTGAATATCTTTCTTTAGATTAATACTGTCACATTTCTCGGTTTGATAATTCCAACGTCCTCCGCAATCTAAACATGCATCGATCTCAAAGAAATTAGTCTTTCTTAAGTAAACGTATGCTAATAAAGTACTCAGCGCTATCAGCAATATAAGTAAATATTTCTTACCTCTCATGATTAGCTGTTATATCCATCATTTTCCTTCATGGTTCTTTTCGTCAACCATTATCCCAATTACTTCTTGCTGTAGACATTCGTATTCTTTTTTGTCGGATGCTGTTTGCATTCTACAAACCCCGATTTTTGCAGTTCAGTCGATAGGCTACTTCCTTTATAGATAAGATTATAGTCTTTCAGAATTCTCCTTACATCCTTAATTTCCATATTGGAATTGTTGGTGAATTCCTTGTCCTTTAGGAGAATGAATTCAATGACATAAGGAATAGATGGATTTTCTGACAAACTGCCGTACCCGACCTATCCATCGAAGTGGATGATATTGAGGAAGCTTATACGCGAATGAAAGAACACGGATACGAAATCGAATACGGCCCGGCTAATGAGCCCTGGGGCGTGCGTCGGTTTTATGTGCGGGATCCATTTGGAAAGTTGGTCAATATCCTGATGCATTTATAACGAAACACTATCGTGTAAGCGATATAGCTCATCCTTGTATGCACCTGGCGTTTGCCCGGTGTGCTTTTTAAAGAATCGGCTGAATGATGCGACGCTGGAAAATTGGCAACGCTCGGCAACATCGCCCAATTGCTGATAGTAGAGAAGCTCTTTTTTGCAACGCACAAGCAGAAAGCGATCTTTATAACTTCTGGGAGAAAGAAGCTTCTCGTCTTTAAATACACGACATAGATGAGCAGCAGTCACGCCCAGATCGTCGGCGACGTACTGGATACTGAAGGCCTGCCCGTGGGTATGCACATAGGCTTTAACCAGCTCAATGGCATTATCGGCCAGATGTTGTACTGGGTTTATCTGTTCGTACTCCTCGTGGACCTTCAGTCTGGAAAGCTGTATCAGCCGGCTCAGTTCATCAAAAATGAAAGTCTCGTTATTGAAATCGCCTTTCGTTAAATTTTTACAGAGATGGGTAATATGGAGCCGGGTTTTCGGCCCAATGAGAAGATCGATGCTGTGGATCAGGCTTTTCGCGTTATTGCGATAGCCATCGATCACCTCATGTAAACAACGAAAGCTGCGCTCATTGCCATCGCGAAAGATACCGCCATCGAAGTAAAACCCAAAGATTTGATGTTGCCCCCGAGAAAGTTCAACGTGATAATCGCCGGGAGGCACATACAGATAACGGGCGCGGCTTTGAGCAAGGGTGCAAACAAGATCGTCGGCGGCATCCCGGATCAGAATGTCGTCGTTTCCCTCGACGACATAGACCACATACAAATCCCCGATATCGACACGGACAGGAATAGTGACAGCCTGCTCGAGCCATAGATCATAACCAAAGAGATAACCATGTTTGCCATCAAATTCTTGTGCAATGGCCCAATTTTCTTCTTTGGTATAGTACTGCTTGTCTGCGTGTCGGATGTTGAGCGAAGGTTTTGGCTGCTCGGACGCTTGATCGGTAATCGCTTGGCCAAAGTGCGATCGAAAGTTAATATGTAGGCTTTTTTCCATGATTTGGTAGTGTAGATGTGTTACAAATGAAAAAGACATTTTAATACGTGTCAAGTGACAAGGGTGACACGGAACAACAGAAAATCAGAAAGACTTTTAGCGAATGGTCGGCCAATGTTGGAATTGACCGGGGTGACATCGGGATCCAAAAAAGAAAGAAAATTAGCTAACAATCACGCTGACGTACAGCGGATTCTAAAGCGGGTATCCAAAGGAAGGGCATATTCATTGGCGCAGATGAGTGTGATGGCAATAAGCATCACGAGAGAGGCTGGAAATTGTGAAATCGTGTTGCCGGGAATGGTACTGGTTTAGCGTAACATAACAGGGAGAACCTGCTGGACGGAAACCGTCTGCGCGGGCTCCCATTTATATATTGATGTGGAGTTACTGCAAAACTGTACGGCTGCTCCGAAACCGGACGAAATGCACACGTTGCTAACCCGAAAGGAAGTGATGCATAAGCTGAACATTAAAGATAGTACCTATACCCGTTGGGTAGACCGCGGTATCTTGGCGCCGCGGATTATGGGGACGCGGCATTTCTATACTGAAGATGATCTGGGAGGTGCTTTCGAGGAAAGCAAGCGCAAAGGCAAGCGTTGACATCATAGAGACTTTGTGCATCTGATTGGCGCAAGGGGAGGTATGGGTAAGATCGTGCTTCCCCTTTGTTTTTCCGTACGCCGGCGTCTTGACGGCGTACGACTTTGTTGGTATGCCGGGCAACGAGACTATTCTGCCGTATGGGGCAGTGACGCCGGCAGACGCCGAGACGGTGAAGATGACCATCTTGTTCATATCTCCATGCGGGGAAGCCGCACTTCCGTGTGCCGAGGTGATACTGTTGCCCTCCATAACCAATCTTCCGTCTTTCTACGTAATTGTCTTGCCCAACGAAAATAAACTCTTGCGCAGCAAAGTGATTTCGGCATACGGCAAGATGTTTGCCTTGGGCAAGGGATTTGTTGATCCATATGCCGACGTGAAAAAGATGGCCGGAAGTTTCATCGGGTTGGGCAACGAAGTGATTTCGGCGGACGACGACGTTACGCTCCTGCTCATCGATAGGGTACTTCCGTCCGCCGAAGCGATACTTCCGTCCGGGTTGCCGACGGAATTGTCGTCAGTTTCTGTTAAAATCTTCCTGCCGAGACCACTTTTATTGCTCGCTCCCCAATTTTTGAAAGGTGTATATAGATTTTAGAAAAAATATTTGGTATTTTATTTTTATTGCTTTATGTTTGCTTTATAGTTATAGACCACACCAGACCAGACTAATTTAAGGAAGGTTAGTCTAAGGGCCGGTATCTAAAAAATGAGGAATCAATGAAAGTACTATTACCACTGATAATAATTGTTTACAGCAGTTTTCTTTTCGGTCAATCGGCAGAGGAGCGTCTTTTTGAACTAGAACCTATAGCCACTCGTACGGTTGACGGCCGTATACCCATATCGCTAACTTACGATTCGACGTCGGTGCTCAGAAACCCTTTGAATGGTTGGGTGATGTACGCTGGCCGTACGGCAGAACCTACCTATTGGGACAAGGAATACTATGTAGATGAACTTCAAAAATTTGTTAAAGTAATTGATTACGCTTCTGCTTGTTATGTGAGAACCAGCTGGTCATCGTTGAACCCTAAGGAAGGAATATATACTTGGCGGGATACAACAACGCAAATAGGTCGGTTGATTCAAGGTGCAATGAAACGAGGAGTTCCAATTGCTTTCCGAATTGTAGTCGACGGACGCGACCAGGGAATGAATACGCCAAAGTTCGTGTTCGATGCCGGTGCGCGCTATTATATGGAAAATGATAAGCATCCGAATCGTTTGACACCACTGCCTCAAGACCCTATTTTTCAACGATATTATGAGCGGTTTATCAAAGCATTCGCGAAAGATTTCAACGATCCGGAGAGAGTCGCGTTTATTGATGCATATGGTTTAGGAAAGTGGGGAGAAGCGCATAATGTGGTATATGCGGAAACAGGAGAAGCTACCGAAGAGGAAGTGCAACAATGGAAGGAAGAGGTTTTTGGTTGGGTGACTGATGTGTACACAAAGTATTTTACAAAGGTTCCGCTAATTATCAATTATCATCGCTTGGTTGGGCATCCGCAGAGCTGGGGAGATCCAAATCCGAAAAGTGAAGAATTGTTGGAGAAAGCCATTGCAAAAGGTTACGGATTGCGGCAAGATGCTTTTGGAATGACTGAATACTACGCTGGTTGGGAGGAAGACTTTGCCGCCAAATGGAGGTACAAACGGCCTATTATTATGGAGGGGGGCTGGATTACCGCCGGACAACACCGGTATTGGATTGATCCCAGCAAGAGATATCGTCAAGGGCATCCAGAAGATGTTCGGCAAGGAGAGTTTGATATCGCCGCTGCTGCGCATGTGAATATGATGGATTTTAGAGCTGGAGATACGGATTCATGGTTTGAATATGCTTTTCCGTTGGTCAAGCAGTTTACTGCTGAGGGCGGTTATAGGCTCTATCCGGAAGAAATTGTCTTGCCCAAAGTGATAAATAATAAAGGACTGGTTCATATCTCACATCGCTGGCAAAATAAAGGCTGGGGTTACTTCCCAAATAATATTCCGCAATGGAATTATAAATATAAGGTGGCTTTTGCGTTATTGGATGAGAATGGTTTGGCTAAGCAGGTATTTGTAGATGACAACTGTGAACCATCGGATTGGCGCCAAGGCGTTTCGGTAATATACGATTATAAGGCGCAGCTTAACGTGTCTAAAGGGCGATACAGCTGGGGATTGGCTATTGTCGATCGTACGAAAGCAGATCAACCGGCGATTCAACTTGCTATTGATGGTGTATTAACCAGTGAGGGATGGTTAAAATTACAGGATGTTGAAGTACAATAATTTAAAAATCAAGTTAATCAATATAAACATTAATTAGTAATCCATTATGATAAAAAACAGAATACTTGTAACCCTACTGGGTGTGCTCTGCTCTATATGGGCTTTTGCACAACAGGGGGCGGAGGTACGTGGAACGGTTTCGAATAGTGAGGGGCCGTTTCAAGGGGTGAGTGTTGTGGTGGCAGGAACGGACATAGCTACCGTAACCGATGAACAAGGGAGGTACAGCATTAAAGTCAAATCTACAGACGAATTGGTCTTTACGGCGATTGGCTATCTGGCTCAGCGTATCCGGGTTGCTGCACAGACTACGCTCGATCTTTCATTGGTAGAAGAGGCCTCCGCATTGGATGAGGTCGTTGTTGTTGGTTACGGTGAGGTACGTAAGAAAGACTTAACCGGAGCGGTGAGCACAGCGAAAGGAGCCGATTTGGCGGAACGTAAAACGACGAATTTATCGTCTTCCTTGCAGGGGGCTATACCAGGTTTGATGGTTCGACGTAGTAATAATGCGCCGGGTTCATCGGCGGGCAGCATGCATATTCGCGGGGTGACGACGATTGGAAACTCGGCGCCCTTGGTGATTATTGATGGTATCCCGGGAGATATTGATCACGTGAATCCTAACGATGTGGAAAGTGTTTCTGTATTGAAAGATGCTGCATCTTCGGCTATTTACGGCTCTCGTGCAGCAGCAGGGGTTATTTTAATTACAACCAAACGAGGTAGCCGAACGAATCTAAATTTAACCTATTCCGGCGAGTTTGGTGCAGAAATTCCTACCCTGCAGCCGGAGATGGTTGGTGTAACGCGTTATCTCGAAATGTCAAACGAACTGCGCTATAATGACAATCAGGTTGGTGGATTCTATCAGGATTATAGCGCCGATCAAGTGAAAAATTGGATTAACTACAATACAACAGATCCTAATAATTATCCGCTTACCGATTGGCGAGGGTTGATTTTAGAAGATTATGCTCCAAGACAGACACATACTATTGGTGTATCGGGAGGAAATGATAAAGTGCGCAGTAAGGCGACATTGGCTTATGACGCTGTCGACGGTCTTTACGAGGAGCGATTTTTCAGACGTGTGATGCTTCGGGTAAATAATGATTTTACGATTAATGATATGATCAGTGCGACGCTGGATTTGAATGTGCGGAATGCGCGAAATCATACACCGCACTACACGCCACTATCCTTGCTACGGCAGATGCCGGCTATCTATGCGGCAACCTGGGATGATGGTCGTATCGCCGAAGGAAAGTCAGGTGGAAATCCCTATGGACTGCTTCATTTGGGAGGTGATCGCGATTCCCGAAGCACACAATTTCGCGGTCGCGGCGTGATTGATATCAAACCTTTTGACGGATTTAAGGTATCGGCCATTGTTTCACCTTATATCAATTATGCGAAAAGTAAGGCGTTTCGCAAGGCTGCTTCGTATACCTTGGCGACGGATCCGGATGCATTTGGCGGTTGGTTGGAAGATAATGCGAATCCCTATAGCACTACTAGCCTGAGCGAAGAACGTAATGATGATTATAACATCACTTCGCAGCTGATCGCGAACTACATGAAATCATTTGGTAAACACGATCTAACGGCGATGGTGGGGTATGAAAATTACTATCAGAAATGGGAAAATTTAGGTGCTTCAAGGGACCAATATGTGTTGGATCAATATCCTTATCTGAATGTTGGCCCTTTAGACTATCGCGGAAATAGCGGTGATGCCGAAGCGTATGCCTACAATTCTTACTTCGGTCGACTGATTTATAGTTATGGAGATAGGTACCTTTTGCAAGTGAATGCGCGCCGGGATGGTTCTTCACGCTTCCATAAGGATCATCGCTGGGGAACTTTTCCTTCATTTTCTGCAGGTTGGGTCATTAGTGAAGAGTCTTTTTTGAAGAACGCAAACATCAATTGGTTGTCTTTTTTGAAATTGCGAGGATCTTGGGGCGCTCTTGGTAATGAGCGAATCGGTAGCTACTATCCGTATATGTCTTTACTGGCATTTGGCAACGCTCTATTTTATGAAAACGGAGCGACTGTAGCCAATACCACAGCGGCACAACGTACCTTGGCGGTGTCGGATATTTCTTGGGAGAAATCGCAATCGACTGATATTGGTCTTGACGCAGCATTTTTGGATAACCGGTTGACCGTTACGGCAGATTACTACTGGAAGCAAACGCAGGGTATGTTGCTGAATATCGATATTCCGGCTTCTGTAGGGCAAGGTATTTCAGAAATGAATGCTGGCGAAATGTCCACAAAAGGCTTTGATTTGGAACTCGGCTGGCGCGACCAAAAGGGGGATTGGAGCTATGGCGTAACGGCTAATTTATCCGACTTCTTATCAAAACTGGATGATATGAAAGATACGCGGGTCATTAGTGGAAATAAACTGAAAGAGGCCGGGATTTACTTTAATGAATGGTATGGTTATAAAAGTGACGGACTTTTCCTGACGGAGGAAGAGGTAGCGAACTCGCCGAAATTGAATAATCAAATAAAAGTGGGCGATATCAAATACTTGGATATTTCAGGTCCAGAAGGGGTGCCGGATGGTATTATATCGGCGGAATATGATCGGGTACCTCTGGGGAATTCATTGCCTCGTTACCAGTATGGGGGAAGACTGTATGCTGGGTATAAGAACTTTAATCTCGCGATGACTTTTCAAGGAATTGGCAAACAAAGTGTGCGCTTGGAACGTCAGATGGTTGAGCCACTGCGGGCAAATTTTGGTAATATTCCAGCGATTATTGATGGGAATTATTGGAGTCCGTTTAACACAACAGAAGAGAATGCAGCAGCGGCCTATCCTCGCTTGACACGCGCTAATGTGGAAGCGAATATGGCGATGTCGGATTACTGGTTGTTCAACGGACGTTATTTCCGTTTGAAAAATATTACACTAGGTTATACCGTACCGAAGACTGTTACAGAGCGATTCAAGGTGCACAACTTGCAGGTTTACGCAAGTGCAAGTGATTTGTTTACCTGGAATAAATATCCTTCGGGCTGGGATCCGGAGATGGGGGTTAGTGATTACCCGATTACGACAACCGTGTTAATGGGGGTTTCCCTTGATTTCTAAACAATATAAATATGAAATACATAGTAAAAATATATGCACTAGGATTGTTGCTGATGCTGCAAGCCTGTCAGGACATGGATTTAGCACCACTTTCGGAAGGAAGTAGCGAAACCTGGTATTCAACCGAAACAGAATTGGATATGGCCGTAAATGAATTTTATATTCTCGGCTATTGGAATCAACCGTTGGAAAACTCAGACCAGTGGACGGATAATTTTTCGTATAGAAATACGCACCGCGTGGATATTCTCTACGGAACGCTAAACGGTGGTCAGTGGGAGGTGTACCGTCTTTGGGAACAGAGTTATAAATTGATTGCCCGTGCCAATGCGCTATTAGAGAGAATTGACGAAGCCGCTGCAGGCAACGTTAGTCCTGAAAAAATAGAGACATATAAGGCAGAAGCCTATTTCGCTCGGGCTTGTAAATACGCAGACTTGATCTGCTATTTCGGTGATGTAGTGTATTACGATCAGTCGCCTACATTGGAAGAGGCTTTTGAGAAAACGCGTACACCTAAAGATGAGGTCATCCCGTTGGTCTACGAGGATTTTGATCGAGCAGCAGCTGTTTTACCAGAGGCCTATCCAAACAGTGCGGTGCATTTTACGAAGGGAGCGGCTTATGCCATGAAAGCCAGGTTTGCGCTGTATATGGGCGACTGGGAGGTGGCTGCAACGGCGGCGAAAGCTTGTATCGATCTAGGGGTGTATGATTTACATCCAGATTTTGGGAACTTATTTTTGGCGGATACGAAATCGAATACTTCGGAAAAAATATTTGCTTTTCCGCGTTCCATTGCCAGCGGCGTTGTGCTGGATCAATGGGTTGTAAACAACGAACTCACGCGTAACCCTGGAGGCTATGGATCGTCTTGCCCTTCCTGGGATCTGATGGCGGCTTTCCTCTGTACGGACGGCATGCCTATAGATGAGTCGCCATTGTTTGATCCACATAATCCTTTCGCGAATAGGGATCCGCGTTGTGCAAAGACTATCGTAGAGTTCGGGACGGTTCATGTTGGGTTTGATTATAACCCGCATCCGGAAGTGACACAGGTGATGAATTATAATACGGGCACCATGCAGGCGAATCAGGACAATCGAGCCATCAATCAGTATGCCTCGTATAACGCATTGAACTGGAAAAAAGGTATCAACGAACTATGGATCCAAAATGGCCGTACCGTGGAACGTGATTATGTGATGATGCGTTATGCGGATGTGTTATTGATGTATGCCGAGGCGAAGATTGAACTGAATCAAATTGACCAATCAGTATTGGACGCGATGAATGCGGTTCGTGCACGAGGATATGGCGTTCCTTTGACGGCGACAGACCAATATCCGGCCATTACGAGCATGGACCAAACAGCCTTGCGCAAAGAAGTCCGGTTGGAACGGCGGGTGGAACTAGCAAATGAAGGTTTGCGCTATATGGATCTAATTCGTTGGCGTTTGGCTACAAAGGCGTTGAATACGAAGAACTATGGTATTCTTTATCCTGCAGCAGATCTTATTAGTCAAGTAACTTCCAAAGGACATTGGTTTTGGGCATATACGCCTCAAATTGATGAAGATGGTATCGCTGATTTCTCTCAAATGGAAAATGCAGGATTGATTTCGGTATTGTCGCAACGTGTATGGGATGAACGTCAGTATCTATGGCCGCTACCTACACCTGAACTGGAAATATCACCAAATCTAAGAACGGATAATAACCCGGGATATTAGAATAAATATGCTAACAAATTCTATAAACCTTATGAATATGAAAATGAATAGAATAACGGAGAATGCTAAGCTTCTGGTGATGCTCATGGTGGGGATCGGCTTGGTGGCTTGCGAAAGATTAGATATTGACGATGCTTACTCTCGTCACGATTATACCTTGGCAATCGAGGCGTCCACTGATGAGGTGCTACTGGACGAAACTACGTCTGGTGATGTCGCATTGACCCTGAATTGGTCGGCTGCTGCAGATTTGGGGTTTGCGTATAGTACGTCCTATTATCTGGAAATGGAGCCATCGAGTGGGAGTGATAAGGGGGCAATTATTGAATATGTGGCGCAAGATGAAACATCGAAGAGCTTTACGCATGAAGAACTACAAGAGCTGCTGGTCGATTATTGGGAACGCCCTACCGGTGCTACAAGTACACTAAATGTGCGGATCACCTCGAATACGGAAGGACCGCGGGTGATTATCCCTGAAGTAGCGACGGTGCAAATTAAGATTAAAACCTTCGGTCCGAAACCTTTCTTGGCGGATCAGTTGTTTATGCGTGGAACAGCTGTGGGAGAGGAGGATATCGAGATGACTGCTGCTTCGGGGAATAGCAATCTCTTTATGTACACAGGAAATTTGTCTGCAGGAACCATCTTTTTCCCGATTATTTATGGCCTCGATGTAATGGAAAACGCAGTTGCTCCGTTGGAAGACGGTGGGCAGGTAACGACTTCGCCGGCCGATATACAGGTGGTGGAATTAACGGAAGCGGGAGCTTGGCAGATCACAGAGGAAAATGAATATCGGGTGACGATTAATTTATCAACAAAGCAGCTTAGCATTGTGCCTGCCGGTGATGTGCTGGATTTGGATGCGCTATTTATGTCGGGCACGGCTGTGGATGGAGAAATGGAAATAAATCGAGCATTAGAAGACGAAAATGTGTATGCGTTTAGGGGGGAACTGAAAGCGGGTACACTCTATCTTCCTATAGAGTTTGAAGGCGAACGAATGCTCTCCATTGTTCCTGAATCGGGTGGCGTGCAAGCGATCTCAGATGGTGTGACGATCGGTTTTGGACAAGCAGAAACGGGCAGCGCACAAGCAGCTAACCACTGGGAGATTGCCTCGGCAGGGGTGTATCGTATTGTTGTCAATATACAGAATAAAGATATTACCATTTACTCTCCGGAAACTGATCTCCAACCCAAAGTGGTTTCGTGGAACAACACGGTCATCGGACAAAATCCGTATACTGCACCGATAACAGAACTTTGGATGTATGGTGGATTTAATAGCTGGAGTGGAGATGGCAATGGTTTCAGTGGCTTCCACGATGATTTCAAAATGACCCAAAGTATGGCAAACCCGAATATCTTCGTGTATAATGGCGCTGCTTTGCCGAGGACTACAATCTCCGATGAACGTACTGGCGAAAGTCAAACCGGATCGCTGCGTTTCTCGGTATCCAATATTCATAACAATGTTTATGCGTTTGGTTCTACAGCGCCGGCACAGCGGAACGTGAGCAATGGTTATTTTACCGTGGATTCGAATACACCGCAAACGCTAGTCGAAGGACAAGGGGATAACCGCTATGCTTTCTTTAATATCCCATCAGGAACGAATTTCGTAGTCGTCGATGTGGAAAATCTAACGGTGGTTTTTGATACGAAATAGGTTGATCGGGATATAGTTTATAATAACATAAGGAGAATAATTATGAATACGATAAATAATAAAATACTTTCGATGGTGCTGGGATTGTTGCTCGTGTGTGGTCTCACGGCCTGTAGTGATAGTGAAAGCGTTTGGGGTGAACCATACGAAGATATAGATATATCGGGTAATATTTCGGTGAATGTCCTGCCGGAACGAAGGGCCTTATTGCGAAATCCCATGAACGGTTGGGTAATATATGCAGGTTTAGGTGATGGCTTATCCGATACTTTCTGGGAGGACTATGATAATTTTCAGTCGACAAAAGGTCGTATAAAGGTTTCGGATTATGCAACGACGCTTTTTATTCGTGGTGCTTGGTCTGATTTTAATCCCGAGGAAGGCAGGTATGTATGGGATGAGGATTTGAATACGAAACCGGCTCAACGATTCAAGGATCTGGTGTCGGGCGCGCTGGAGCGAAACTTAAAGTTGGCATTTTCCTTTATCGTGGATAGCAGGGATAAACACTACAACTTCACGCCCCAATATGTCATGGATTCCCCAGGCATCGAAGGGTACGAAACGACCACAGGTACCGCCAGTCATGTGTGGTCTCCCTACCCGGACAATGCGGTTTTTCAAAAACGCTATGCAGACTTTATAAATACTTTTGCGGAACGTTATGATGATCCTGATATGGTACAGTTTATCAGTGGAACCGGTTTAGGAAAATGGGGCGAGTCGCATAGTCTGCGTTACGCAACGGATGATGCCACGCCGCGGGAAGATGTGTTTGACTGGGTAACGAGTCTTTATGCGAGTGCCTTTAAACGTGTGCCCGTTATCGTGAATTATCACCGCACGATATTAGCACGCGGTGATTGGAGCGACGACCGGGATTTCCCAATTGCACAGCGTATGCTGGAAAGTGCAATTGAAAAGGGATTCTCCCTACGTCATGATGCTTTTGGTATGAAAAGTTACTACAAGGCTTGGGAACAAAATTTTGCGCGCAGGTATAATTATCAACGCCCTATTGTGGCCGAAGGCGGTTGGGTGAAAAATTCGCATGGTGGGTCGATTTCAGGTGACGGCTATAGCAGTTATGCGGATGTGCGTCGGGGTGAATTTGATGAAGCTAAAGGGGCAGCGGCCAATATGTTGGACCTTCGCTACAGTCGTGACATCGTTAACGGCGAAACGTTTTCTTGGTTCAATGAGGCTTTTTATTTGGTTGAGCAGTTTATCGCTGAAGGAGGCTATCGCCTGTACCCCGATCGGATATCCCTTCCAGAAAGAGTTCCCGCTGGCGCGAGCTTTCGTATCGGTCATCGTTGGCACAATCTAGGTTGGGGCTATTGTCCAACAAATATCCCGCAGTGGAACGATAAATATAAAGTGGCTTTTGCCCTGTTGGATAAGAATGATCTATTGCCTCAGACCATCATGGTTGATAACGCTCCAATGCTCTCCGAGTGGATCAAAGGTTATCCCAAAGGATATACTTTTTCCACCACGCTTACCAACGTAGGCCCCGGTGACTACTATTGGGCGATTGGTATTGTCGACGTGACCAAGAATAACGAGATTGGTATTCATATTGCGGCGAAAGAAAATATGACCGATGAAGGTTGGCTTCGCTTAAGTGAAGTAAATGTGCAATAACGTGACGAAACAATCGAGTAAAATCCCTAAAACAAGAATATGAATGTAACTAGAAAATACGTAGTAGCGGTGTTTTTGTCGCTTGTGACTTGGCTAACGGTTTTTTCTCAAGAAGCCTACCTAACACCCAATCATTACCCCCAAGGTAGTCAGATTGAGCGGATACAGCAAGCCATTGACGAGGCGGTGAAAACGACAGGTAAGGTGATGATTCCGCGATACGATGTGGTAGAAGAGACAACTGTGTGGCGTATCGACGAAGCGATTTTACTTCCCTCCGATTTGGAACTGGAGCTCAACAATTGTACGATTAAACTGTCTGATTACTCTAGGGATAATTTTATCCGTTCTGCGAATGCCGGCTTAGGAATCAGCGATATCAAACCGCTTCGTAATATCCGCATTGTGGGCAAGGGGAATGTAGTGCTGGAAGGTGCCGACAATCCACGTTCAACCGGGGATCACAATAAGCGATTGTCCTTAAATCCAGGAAAAGGTTTTTCGCAGTCCTACGGCAGTGATGCCGGAAAACCCGGCGAAAATCAAAAAGGCGGTTGGCGAAATCACGGGATCATCCTGGCGCACGTTGATGGTTTTGAAATTACTGGAATTAAGCTGAAAGACTATCATGCGCATGGTATTGTTTTAGAACGGGCAAGAAATGGTTTGGTTCGCGATATTACTTTTGACGTGCGACAGGCTGTAAATATTGATGGAATGGATCGCACCGTGTTAAATCAGGACGGACTGGGCGTGCGGTTTGGTTGTCGGAACATCATCATAGATCGTTGCAAAGGTCGGAGTGGAGATGACTTTATCAATATTGGCTTGACGGATACGGGCGTTCCGGCCGGGAAGGAGAATGTTAATGTGGTGAGTGGCGCTGTCTATGCCGGGGCGCAGGATGATATCGCCAATATTTATTTGCAGAATTGGCAAGACTTCTATTCCATATCGCATAAGGCAATTCGGATCATGCCTATAGGAAACTTGAACATCCGCAACGTCTTTATCGAAAATATGACGATTAATCCGGCCTCAAAACAAGGGTTAGTCGTGGAACATACCCATAATATTAAAGGGCTGATGGTGCGAAATATGGTGACGTACTCGCCTGTGCTTGCACAAGGAATTGTGGAGGCCAGCTTTCGCGATATTTTTTATATCGGCGATGGTTCCCCGATTGACGTGGAATGCGGAGAAACGGTTGTCATAGATAACGTGAAGAATGTTCAAAATTAGGTTGGTCGTTGAATACAATAAAATAACGGAATGATAAAAGAAGGATTTGAAGCAAGTAGGGAATTAAAGAGAGAAACACACCACACCGAGCTTGCCATTGTTGGCGGAGGGCTTTCGGGCGTATGTACAGCGATAACAGCCGCTCGGAAGGGGGTCAAAGTTGTGTTGATACAGGATAGACCAGTTTTGGGAGGAAACGCTTCTAGTGAGGTGCGTCTATGGATATTGGGGGCGACTTCCCATCTCGGCAATAATAATAGATGGAGCCGCGAAGGAGGGGTGATAGATGAAATTTTGGTAGAAAATACCTACAGCAATAAAGAAGGAAATCCATTGTTATTTGATGCTATTCTACTCGATAAGGTCCAGGCGGAACCCAACATTAGACTGTTGTTAAATACGGCAGTGTATGAAGTGAATAAAAAGGGTGACGATACGATCAATTCGATAAAAGGGTTTTGCAGTCAAAATTCGACGGAATATATCGTTTACGCACCATTATTTTGTGATGCATCAGGAGATGGTATTGTGGGCTTTCTTTCCGGTGCTGCATTTAGAATGGGAGCGGAGAAAAAAGAAGAATTTGGAGAAAAATTTGCACCGACAGAGGAATATGGCGAGCTCTTGGGACATAGTATGTATTTCTATACGAAAAATACCGGACGTCCGGTGAAATATAAAGCACCTGCATTTGCTTTAGATGTGGCTAAAGAAGTGCCGAAGTTCAGAAAATTCAATGCGAAAGAGCATGGCTGTCAATTATGGTGGTTGGAGCATGGTGGACGGATGGATACCATCCACGATACAGAACAGATTAAATGGGATCTGTGGAAAGTGATCTATGGTGCCTGGGATTATGTTAAGAATTCCGGCAATTACCCGGAAGCAGAAACCATGACGTTGGAATGGGTGGGAACAATTCCGGGAAAACGCGAAAGCCGTCGTTTCGAGGGGGATTATATGCTGCGCCAACAAGATATTGTTGAACAGCGTGAACATGAAGATGCCGTGGCGTATGGGGGATGGTCTATCGATCTACATCCCGCCGATGGTGTGTTCAGCGAAAAACCGGGCTGTAATCAATGGCACGCTAAAGGGGTCTATCAGATTCCATACCGTTGTCTTTATAGTAAGAATATCAAAAACCTGTTCCTGGGAGGACGGCTTATCAGTGCCACCCACGTTGCTTTCGCGTCCACACGCGTCATGGCTACAGCGGCACATATCGGACAGGCTATTGGTATGGCAGCGTATATCGCTAAAGAAAAACAATACCTTTACCCCCGTGATATACTAACGGAAGGTTTCATATCGGAACTCCAGCAGGAACTTCTTAAATCTGGGCAACATATTCCTAAAATTGTATTACAAGATGAAGGAGACCTCGTGCAGCACGCAAAACTAAGTGCATCGAGTAACTTCGAGCTGGAGATACTAAAGGCAGACTTCGCGCTTCCGATAGATACTGCCGTGGCACAGATGCTCCCGTTAGAAGCAGGCAAAGTTCCTGATATAACGGTAGAAGTTGATGTAACGGAAGATACGGAATTGCGGGTAGAATTGCGGATGAGTAGCCGAACAGGAAATTATACGCCGGATGTTACATTAGAAACTAAATCTATTCCACTAAAGAAGGGCAGAAGAACAATTAAACTGTCGTTTTCGGCAACGATGCCGGAGCGTGCGTATGCGTTTGTGACTTTTCTCGAAAATACGGCGGTATCGTTATATCGTACGAATACCCGTGTTACCGGTGTGCTTACCGCATTCAACCTCATCAATAAAGCAGTCTCCAATTTTGGAAAACAAACGCCACCGGAAGATATCGGTATGGAAGCATTTGAGTTCTGGTGCCCGCAACGTAGACCGGATGGACACAATCTGGCATTACAGGTAGAGCCGGCTTTGCGACCATTTGATGTGGAGCAGATAAAAACAGGTGTCTATCGCCCGACGACTGCACCTAATGCGTGGGTAGCTTCCCAAGAGGATACAGCACCTCAATTAAAAATAAGTTGGGAGGAACCACAAGAAATCCGTCATATAGATCTGTTTTTCGATACCGATTACGATCATCCGATGGAAAGTGTATTGATGGGGCATCCGGAAGATGTGATGCCGTTCTGTGTGAGAAATTATAAAATAGTAGATGATCAGGGGCATATTGTCTTTGAAAAAGAAGGTAACTATCAGAGTATGAGTCGAATTGAATTAGAACAGCCTGTTATAACAAGTGCATTGACCATTGTGGTCGACCGTCCTTCGGAAAATGTTCCGGCTTCCTTATTTTCTGTGCGTTGCTATAATTAAATAGAAAGATGGATATTTTAGATTATATCATTATGCTGCTGTTTACAGGCGTTGTCATTGCGGCAGGCCTGTCATTCGGAAAAACAGGCAATTCGATGAAATCCTATTTTGCGGCAGGGGGCGCCGTTCCATGGCGGATTAGCGGTTTGTCACTGTTTATGAGCTTTTTTTCCGCAGGTACATTTGTTGTCTGGGGATCTATTGCTTATCAGCACGGTTTTGTAGCAATTGCGATTCAGATGACGATGTGTTTGGGAGGCTTAGCAGTCGGGATGTTTATTGCTCCCGCCTGGCAGAAATCCCGTGCACTGACAGCGGCGGAATTCGTGTCTCGTCGGTTAGGTATCCGTGTCCAGAAATTTTATAGCTATCTCATATTGCTGATTTCATTGATGTATACTGGGGCTTTTCTTTATCCGGTAGCAAAAATTATCAACGTGTCAACCGGATTTTCTATTGAAGCTTGTGTATTGGTGCTAGGAATCCTTATCATCTTATATACGGTAGTCGGTGGGCTATGGGGAGTGATGATTACCGATGTCATTCAGTTTATTGTATTAACGGCTGCGGTCATCATCGTGGTGCCGTTAGCCTTTGATCGTATCGGTGGTGTTGATGCATTGATTACCAATGCGCCACCGGACTTTTTCAACATAGTGAATGAAGAATATTCATGGCTTTTTCTGTTAGCATTTGCGATTTACAATGGAATATTCATTGGGGGAAACTGGGCGTATGTGCAGCGCTATACGACTGTGGATTCGCCAAAATCTGCGCGTAAAGTGGGTTGGCTGTTTGCAGTCCTTTATCTGATTAGTCCGTTTATTTGGATGTTGCCTCCGATGATTTACAGAATTGTCAATCCTGAGCTATCTGGGTTAGATAATGAAGGGGCGTACTTAATGATGTGTAAGGAAGTTTTGCCCAAAGGGCTTATTGGATTGATGCTGGGTGGCATGGTGTTCGCGACAGCCAGTTCCGTTAATACGACGTTGAATTTGGCAGCAGCAGTGTTTACCAACGATTTGTATAAGTCTATACGACCGGATACGAAGCCCAAGAAGTTAATGTTTATTGCCAAATCTGCCGTTGTGGTATTTGGCATAATAACGATTTTGGTGGCTTTAATGGTTCCATCAGCAGGCGGTATCGTAGAGATTGTATTGAGTGTAGGCGCGGTGACTGGCTGCTCATTGTATGGGCCACCGATATGGGCATTATTCTCCAAGTACCATACCGGGCGTTCTATTCTTTGGTGTACCATTTTGGGGCTAGTAATCAATGTATATTTCAAATTTCTCCACCCTTTGTTAACCGGTATTTCATTAAGTCGAGCAGAGGAGATGTTGGCAGGCGCCATTATCCCTTTTGCCTTGTTAGCGGGATATGAGATATGGGCGAGAAGCAAGAGGGAGGTGGCTCCCGATTACATACGCTATCGGGAAGAACAACGTATGGCAAGCCAATCAGAAGGGGCGGAAGATGACGAGACAGAACAGAGTAGCGAGGAGCAAAACCGTTATGGTTTAAAAGTCTTGGCACGTACCATGGTTATCACATCGTTTATCTTTATTGTATTAGCACTTATTGCAGACCATAAAGCGTTATGGATTACGTTGTTTATTGGTATTATGGTAGGTCTGGGAGCGCTATCTGTTTTTCAGTATACAAACAAAAGAGTAAAGGCAGAGGTTTAGTCTGCCTTTACTCTTTTTTGTTGATTTTAACGCTTACTCCGCAGAAAGCGTAACTTTTCGCTCTACAGAAACGTTATCGCCGGTTACTGCATTACCATCTTTATCAACAAGCGTCAGTTTAAATGTGTTTTCACCCATTGGAAGATTCAATACTTCATAAGGCACCCATTGATCCAATGTGAATTCTTGTCCGTTGATGTTGGCTTTAACCTTGTTGCCATCAGCACCTAAAGACCCGTTAACAATGAAGAAATCTAGTAATAGAGCTTTGGTATCATCTCCTTTGTATTCACCTTTTGGACGGCTATAGAATAAGGCCGCTTGTCCTGAATCTGGTAATTCTTCGATAGTAGCGTCAGCTGTAACTTTAAACTTCACTAATTTGGAAGCCTCCGGTGTTTTGATCGACTCATGAAAAGAGCGCGATAAAAACGACATTAAATAATGCTCGGAATTAAGCGGTACGGTAACGCTATGCTCAGGCTTATATAATGCGTCATATGGACCGTTGTCCAAAATAAAATGTATATGCTGACCATCATGGGAGTTCGCCATGTGGTGATCATGTTCCGTTTGTGCAGTTAGTTCAAAATTGCTGACATTATATTTAACGGTGACTTTAGCGGAATCGGTGCCCACGGGTTCAGCTGTAATTGATGCAATCTCCAGTGTTGCGCCTGGAAACTCCTTAGCGTGTGATAGAGGGTTTACAGCAATAGCACCCACAGAATCAGCCAGAGCTGTAGTGTCTTGTGTATCGCCATCTGTATTCTTGGTGGTCGGGTTACATGCCACAAGGGTTGCTGATGTAGCAACGAATGCGAGGGCAATTTTCAAATTGGTCATTTTCATACCTTTTGATTTAATTATTTTTATTTACTACTTCTGTTATCTAATACCTAACAAATATAACGGAAAAAAGTTTTTCATTCAAAAACGGTATCTAGTGCTACCTTAATTGCTTCGATAGTCTGATCAAGGTCAGACTGTGTGTGTGCACCGGAAATGAAACCGACTTCATATCCTGAAGGTCCGAAATAGATGCCTTGGTTGAGTAAGGAACGATGCATAACTTTATATTTTTCCATCGAAAGTGGATCAATTTCGTCGGCTCGCTTGATACTTGTTTGATTGGTGAAAGCAAGCCAGAAGATAGAGCCAACCGTGAAAATTTGGACGGCATAGTTTTTCTGTTCTATATAGGTGCGTATGGCTTGGACAAACTCTCGGGTTTTTGTTTCTTGTTTGGTATAAAAGTCGGGCCCTGCTAATACGCGTAGCGCGGCAATACCCGCGGACATAGCGACGGGATTTCCAGACAGAGTGCCCGCTTGATATACACCGCCGTCAGGTGAAATATGTGCCATGAGTTCTTTGGAAGCTCCATATGCGCCTACAGGCATACCTCCTCCAATAATTTTTCCGTAGGTAATAATATCGGGTTGTATATCGTAGTATTTCGCTGCTCCTTCAAACCCTAATCGAAAGCCGGTGATAACTTCATCAAAAATAAGCAAAGCACCATGCTGTTGCGTAATTTGGCGTAAGAAATGGATATATTCCTTATCTTGGATTAATAGACCATTATTCGCTGGAATACCCTCGATAATAACAGCAGCGATCTGATTGGAAAACGAAGAGAAAACCTCTTCCAGAGCCTGCTTGTCGTCTAGTGAAATGACGATGGTTTCATCTGCGAATGTTTTAGGCACACCTGCAGACGATGTTTCGCCGAAGGTGATCAATCCAGAACCGGCTTTGACCAAAAGAGAATCGGAGTGGCCGTGATAACAGCCCTCAAATTTTACAATTTTATCCCTTTTTGTATAACCTCTTGCCAGACGGATAGCAGACATGACTGCTTCTGTTCCGGAGCTCACAAAACGAATTTTTTCGATGTAGCGATTATTGGTTAAAATCAATTCGGCAAGTTCATTTTCCAATCGGGTAGGCGCACCAAAACTTAATCCTTTGCCTAATTGCTGGGCTACCGCTTCCCGTACCTTATCATGGTTGTGTCCTAAAATCAGTGGACCCCATGAACAGCAATAATCAATGAATTCATTGCCATCTGCATCCCATATTCGGGCTTTATCTCCCCGTTCAATAAAGAGGGGAGTGCCATATACTGATTTAAATGCTCGTACTGGAGAGTTTACGCCCCCCGGAAAATAGTTTTTTGCTTTCTCAAAAAGTTCCGCTGATTTTTTACGTGAAATATCTTGTAGTTGTTTCATTTTGCAATTATCTAAAGATGAGCTCTTGGGTTCGTTTCTCGTGATTCGCAACTATGCCATTGCACTCACCATTCCTTGACACTTGATGTCGCATCCGAATTTACCTATGGTGAGCTCGCCGTAGGCTCGGTTTTGAGGTATGTACACACTCATCCTTAGTACTACCCCTCTTCTCAAAGATTCGAAGCGACGATTTTTTCAGTTCTTTTTTCTAAAAAAAGAACATACTATAACCATTTCTTTTCCAAGACCTCTTTCGCATGATAAGTCAGGATTGAAGTTGCACCAGCGCGGCGAAAACCCATTAATGTTTCTATAATAGCACGCTCTTCATCCAACCAACCATTACGAATAGCCGCTTTTAGCATCGCGTATTCACCGGAAACATTATATGCAGCGATCGGCAGGTCAAAATTGTCGTGCAATAATTTAATGATATCCAAATAAGGAAGCCCAGGTTTAACCATGAGGAAATCGGCCCCTTCTTCCGCGTCTAGTTGGGCTTCAAGAAGTGCCTCACGGGAATTCGCAGGGTTCATTTGATACGTCTTTTTATCTCCTGCTTTTGGTGCGGAATTAAGGGCATCGCGAAAGGGACCATAAAAAGCAGAAGCATATTTTGCGGTGTAAGACATCAATGAAACGTTCGAAAATCCATTTTCGTCCAACACTTGACGGATATAACCGATACGTCCATCCATCATATCTGAGGGTGCGATAATGTCTGCACCTGCTTCTGCGTGGGCAAGAGCCATTTTACCTAAAATAGCTAACGTTTCATCATTCAGAATAATGCCGTCCTCCACAACACCATCGTGCCCATCAGAGCTATAAGGATCCATCGCAACATCCGTTACTATACAAGCGTCGGGAAAATTTTTCTTTACTTCCTCGATAGCTCTTAAATATAAATTGCCCTTTTTATAACTTACGGTGGCATATTTATCCTTCAGTGAATCATCTATGTTGGGGAAGAGGTCAAAGGCATACAGTCCTAGCTTCATACAGCTTTCAACCTCGCGCAGCAAATTATCAATAGAGTACCGGTATATTCCCGGCATAGAAGAAACTTCGGTTTTCTGATTTTGCCCTTCTATGATGAATAGGGGAAAAATAAGATTGGCAGACGAGAGATGATGCTCTTGAACCATGTCTCGAATAACCGCAGATTTTCTATTTCTTCTTGGACGATGCAGCATGTTAATAATATTTAGATATTTGTGATGTGTTATTCGTAGTCTAGTCCGAAAATAGCTTCTGATAACCCTATTTCATCGGGAGTGAAAGGAAGTGTGTAAGGTAATCCCATAGCTTCGATTGCTTTAGCTGTAGAATAGCCTATGCAAATAATTTTTTGACCGGGATCGATGAGGTTTTCCTGGAAATAAGCCGTTACATTACTAGGGCTTGTGAAAACAAGTACCTCTGCATTTGTTTTGTCCACGTTTTCCTCTATAACCGTTTCGTAGAATGGCATATCGATGACTTTGGTCTCGGGTGTAAGGGCATTTTGGATAGACATTAAAGAATCCTTTGCTCGTGGAATAAATACCGTTTGTCCATCAACCAATTTAGCGAACTCCTTCGCGATATCTTCTGTTTTGATACCTAAGTTATCACCAGAAAAGTCGGCCACGCGATCATATTTACGTAAAGCATCTTCCGAACCTCTGCCCAATACAGCAATTTTTGTCTTTTTTAATATCCAGGGCTCTAATTTAAAGAAATGTTCAATTGCGTTTTTGCTATTAAAGAAAATCCAGTCCGCACGTTTGAGGATAAAAGAATCCAATTTATTGATCGTGGGATATATCTTGATTAACGAACGTGCATCTACTTGAATGTTATGCTTCGCCAAATAACGACCTAAATAGGAACTTTCGTCTAAGTCGCGTGTAATAAAAACACTGTTTGGTAGCTTTCTTTCTTTCTGAAATTTGCTGAAAATTTGATTGGCCATGCCTTCGGTATTTTCTGCACGTATATATAGACGGTTTGGAAAATCTTCGTTGTCTTCTGCGATGGACGTCCAAGCTTCGTAGTGTCCGTCCTTCGTTTCACGACAATAGCAGCCTAACGGAGCGTGACAACCTGCGTCGAATAAATTGAGTACTTTTCGTTCAACAGCAATTACATCTCCCACTTTTTTATCGTGTATTTTCTGCAAAAGATCAAACAATTCTTTGTCCGTTTCGCGAATCTGTACAGCTAAAACTCCTTGTGCTGGAGCGGGAATGATCTCTATCGGTGCTATCTCCTCAATATGAAAGTCAGATAGATCCATTTCTACACGCGCGATACCAGCTTTCGCTAAAACGATAGCATCATACTTCTCGTCGCGTAGTTTCTGAATACGTGTTTGCAAGTTACCGCGTAGATCGGTGAACTCTAAGTCGGGACGTAAAGATAATAATTGTGCTTTACGTCGATTAGAAGAAGTCCCCACAGAAGCATTGTGTTTCAGAGACAATCTTTTTTTAATATCAACACAGTCCCTGTGGATAATCAGTAGTTCCGAAGGGTCTTCTCGTTCCGAGACGGCCGCGATGATTAATCCAGGAGGGTTGACCGTAGGCAAATCTTTGTGGGAGTGAACAGCCAAATCGATTTGTTCGGTAAGGAGCTCTTCTTCAAGTTCCTTAGTGAAGAATCCTTTCCCTTCCATTTTGTCCAGCCGTAAATGCTGAATGATATCCCCCTGGGTTTTAATAATTTTTAACTCGGATTCTATACCAATATCAGCTAACCTCGCTTTGATAAAATTGGCTTGCCATAAGGCAAGCTGGCTACCTCTCGTTCCAATAATAAGTTTTCTGTTCACTGTCTGCTGCTTAATGGTTTGAAAATACTTACAAACTTAACCAAATAGGGATACAATCCCGACTGTCTTTGTCAGAATTATGGTATATTTTTTTCTTTATGCGATTAGTTGATTTCCTTTTGGGAATTTTGAACCAAAATTTCTTTGGCCATGACCATCGGCACTTTGATATACTTTTTCTCCATGTAGCTGATGACTTTCTCTAACACTTCGCGTGCCTGAGGGTCAAGATTTTGAAGATCTTGTGCAAACACTTCATTGACAGCAAACGCTCGGATCGCTTTTATTTTTTCCGGCACCTCGCGCATCGCAACTTCGACACGACGCTGCTTTATGACTGCTAGAAACTCTTGGATATTTTGTTGGATAATGGTATCGGCATTTTCCAACTCCGCGTAACGCTCTTGTTTGTTTTTCTCTGCAATAGCTTGCAGACTGCTGACTTCAATGTAGTGCATGGGAAACTGTGCAACTACTTCCGCATCGACATCGTTGGGGACCGCTAGATCAACAATTACTTTTTTGTCCGTTTCTCCCTGAAGAAGGGATTTGTAGAGATGAATATTAATGATAGCCTCAGGAGCGCCTGTACAAACAATCATGACATCAAATCCTTTTTTGTAATGTGCCAGCTCCGATAAAGAATAAGCTTCTGCATTTAACTCTCTCGCTAATTTCTGAGCATTCTTCAACGTTCGGTTGAAAACAACAAAATTAGCATGTTGATGTTTTTTTAAGTATTTAGCAAGATTTTGATTGGTTTCTCCAGAACCGATAACCAACACACGAGGGTTCGTAGGTAATTTCGTTTCCTTCAGCTTACGATAAGCTAAAGAGACCACGGATATTGGATTACGAGAAATATTGGTGTAAGTGTAGACCTCTTTGGCGGTCTTAACTAATCGATCCATAACCAAACGTAGATAGTCGCCTGTAAAACCGGCTGTTCGGCATCTTTCGTAGGCCCTACGTACCTGAGCCAGAATCTCCTTTTCGCCGACAACCAAACTTTCCAGTGAGCAAGACATACGAAACAAGTGGTTCAATGCATCCATGTCAGTGTAACGGGTGACTTGGCCTAAATAGCATTGCAGACGCTCTGCAGGAACACAGAAGTTCATCTGTTGCAGGAAGTTGGCAACAAATTCATCGTTTAGCTCGTGTCCGCCACAAAAAACAAATTCAACACGGTTACAGGTGGCGATATAGAAAATTTCTGGTATATCCAACGTAGTTTTCAGGTTCACCAAGCGATCTTCTAACTCTTCGTTACAGATGACCAAATTCCCCAAGTCTTTTAATTCGACGTGTTTGTGGGTAAATGCTATTACTTTTAAATTCTTCAAGGTTTGATCTTACTCAAATATTTTATCCCTGCAAATGTAGACTAAAAGCCCTTGTTTTATGTCAAAAATCTGTCAATACAATGAATTTAGAATGGTTTTAAATAGCGTTAACTTTTTGTTAATTATAGTCGTTTTAATCGTTTAACGTTGATTTGGACGATGGGAAATAAAATGATCTTTTAATTTATCTAACCCTATATTTTCCTCCGGCTTATCTAATTCGAAACGCCAGATTTTATCTCCTAATATATCGTCTGTTTCCTTCGAATGGATGATGTCAACGGGTTTCACACGAACTTCTTTGCTTAACGTCTCTACTGCGATATGCGGTGACTTGCAAAAAAGCAAAATTTGGATATCAAGATTTGGCCATTTGCCTATATTACTGAAATTTGCAGTGTAAAACTGAATAAAATCCTTTGCAAGTATCTTTTCCGCGAATATTCCGATTCGTTTGGCGCCGTTGATTTCGCTAACGGATGTTAAAATGTCATAAGATGTATGGTTGATAAAATAAAACTTCGCAAGGCCATCTCGCTGATCCCCCGCTATGCCAAGATAGATGCCGCGTTCTACAAAAGGTGTAGGTGAGTCGGTTGTGGTACTAGACAGATTGATATCATCGTCGTCTCGACGCATATTCCCGTGTACCAACGTGATTTTATTGATAGGAACTGGAATCTCAAAGCCAGAGTCATCTGTTACTCCCGCGATCTCATTGCTTTGAAAAGATGTAATGTGTCCTTCAATAGGTTCGTCAACAAAACGGACAAAGTCTCCGATCTTAAATTTCATATGTGTATATTATTCGTTCTATTAAATAGCAAAAGGTTCTGTTTTTTGCTTTCGTAATATTTCGTAGTAAGCGGCAGCTGGGATTAATTTGGCTCCTAAAGATGCTAAGTGATCACTGTGTATTTGACAGTCTATTAATTCGAAGTTAAAATGCTGACAAAGATGAATCAAAGCCAATTTAGAGGCATTAGGAGCAAGAGTAAACATGCTTTCGCCGCAAAATACCTTTCCTATTTGTATGCCGTATAATCCACCAACTAATACGCCGTTATCATTATAGGTCTCTATACTATGTGCATATCCTAGTTGATGCAAATGGATGTAGGCTTCTTGCATATCCTTTGTAATCCACGTGTCTCGCTGGTCTGTACGCTTGATGTTAGCGCAGCGTTGGATTACTTCTGCAAATGCCGTATCGTGTGTTGTGTTATAGTTTCCTTTACGCATAAATTGACGCATGCTTTTTCTAACACGGAGTTCTTGTGGCAAAAGTACAAAACGTTCGAGTGGGGCATACCATAATATAGGGGTTTCCTCTGAAAACCAAGGGAAAATTCCGTGTTGATAAGCCAAGAGTAGTCGTTCCACATGTAAGTCTCCTCCAATAGCAAGCAAACCGTCTTCATCTGCTAATGAAGGGTGAGGGAAAATTAATCGGCTGTCCAACGAATAGGGCATGTGTATTAAGCCATATGATTAATCGGGTTGTCGTGGCTCCTTACTTATCTTCTCGAATATTTTTTCCATGTGCTCGACATACTCATTGGTGTCGTCAAGGAAAAACTCGAGATCGGGAACGATTCGTGCCTGATTTTTGATTCTCATGCCTAACTTATAACGTATTTCGCCGGTTCTGCTTTGTATATGTTTTAAGTCGTCTTTTGCTGTTTTCGTATTTAAGAAGCTTAGATAGATACGAGCGATTGCTAAATCAGGAGTAACCCGTACCTTTGTTACAGTGATAAAAGCTCCCGGAGCCCAAGAATTACCATCTTTTTGAAAAAGTGCAGCAAGATCTTCTTGGATGACTCCCGCGAACCGTTGTTGTCTTTTGCTCTCTGTTCCCATAGCTATATTTAATTACAATGCTACACAAAGGTACACAATTATGTATAAAAAAAGCGTACCACCCTCTCTGTGATACGCTTCAGAACAAAATTAGTTTATAAGTGGTCAGCCGTATTTCGTTTCAAGTTTTAAGACCTTCGTCTATCAAATTTAGTTTGTTAGCTTGGTAAAATAAAGTGTGAGTATTAACTCACTTGTCTTTATTTTTGTTATTCCATTTCCCCTTTATGCCTACAAACATAGGGATATAAATTATTCGCGCAAAGACATTTTTTAAAAAAAAGTAAGTGATCACTTTTATGATAGATATTTTTGTGCTTCTCGTAACCTGTAAATAGACTTGATGTTTCGTGGGGAGATTCGATAAATTTTCGCCATTTATGCGCGTTTAAATGGCGAAGGAGAGCGGAGCTTGCGAGCTCGTCGAAGGTAATCAGAATATATTCATTTTAATATGCGAAGCGATTATGTTATGCATAAAAATGAATTACTCCTAAATTTTCTTTTAAGCATTATGTATTTTTGTTTATTTTTAGGCGCATGCATGAACTCATTTATCATTCGGTTCGTGAATGCCTAGCATTTTATCTAAGTTTGCGATAGAAACTAGTAAAAAGACCACACGAGCTTCAATGGAAAGGGAATTATTGTACCGCATAAATAGGATTGTTGCTCTCATAAAAAAACAAAATTAAATGAAGATTTGGCAGAAAAATATTGATGTAGATTCGTTTGTAGAGACCTTTACGGTAGGTAACGATCGGGCAATGGATTTACATTTAGCAAAGGCAGATGTGCTAGGCTCATTAGCGCATACGCAGATGTTAAACAGTATAAATTTGATGAGTGATGCCGATTTAGAAGTTGTTCAGCATGAATTGAAGCAGATTTATCAAGAAATCATAGCAGGTGATTTTGCAATAGAAGGTTCCGTAGAAGATGTACATTCCCAAATTGAAATGTTGCTTACACAGCGTGTGGGAGAGGCCGGAAAGAAAATTCATTCGGGAAGATCTAGAAATGATCAGGTTTTGGTTGACCTCAAACTCTATTTTCGTTCCGAGATCCAACGCTTGGTAGAGCAAACCGATGCGCTCTTCCAAAAGCTGATACAGTTAAGCGAACAACACAAGCAGGTGTTAATTCCTGGTTATACGCATCTACAGATTGCCATGCCTTCCTCCTTCGGTTTGTGGTTTGGTGCTTACGCTGAAAGTCTAGTTGATGATTTGGAAATGTTAAAAGCGGCATGGAGAGTATGTAATAAAAATCCACTAGGATCCGCTGCTGGATATGGCTCTTCATTCCCTCTGAACCGCAAACTGACGACCGAATTATTAGGTTTTGATGATTTGAACTATAACGTGGTCTATGCACAAATGGGGCGTGGAAAAACGGAGCGGATATTGGCGCAGGGGATGAGCGCGTTAGCGGCAACCTTGGCCAAATTCGCAATGGATGTATGCCTGTTTATCAACCAAAATTTTGGTTTTATCTCTTTTCCAGCTCGTTTCACCACCGGATCCAGTATTATGCCTCATAAGAAGAATCCGGACGTGTTTGAATTGATAAGATCACGCTGTAATAAAATCCAGGCGCTACCGAACGAAATAGCACTGATGACGACAAACCTGCCCTCGGGCTATCATCGGGATTTGCAACTATTGAAAGAGAATCTATTTCCTGCGTTCCAATCGTTAAATGACTGTTTGGAAATGACGACGTTTATGTTGGAGCATATTTCTGTAAAGGAGAATATTTTGGACGATCCTAAATATGATTATTTGTTTAGTGTGGAAGTTGTAAATAATGCGGTATTAGAGGGAGTTCCATTTAGAGAGGCTTATCGCCGGATAGGGCTGGATATTGACAACGGAACATTCCGCCCCTTAAAAGAGGTGCACCATACGCATGAAGGTAGTATCGGGAACCTTTGTAACGAGGAGATCTCGCGTATGTTTAACGAGGTGAAGGCCGGGTTTGGCTTTGACAAAGTGGAGAAAGCCCTGGATAAACTTGTAAAATAAGCTATAAATATAAAAAGGGAGATGATTTACATCTCCTTTTTTATGGAAAATTTATATATCGTTTCCGATTCGAAAACTTGCCCAGGTTCCAATAGAACGGATGGAAATTGCGGACGGTTCGGACTGTCAGGATAATGCTGTGTTTCAAAACAGAATGCGGATCGCGATGAATATGGATGACCGGATTTGCCAATATCTTTGCCGGATAAAAAATTGCCGGTATAAAGTTGTATCCCTGGTTCGGTCGTGAATACCTCCAGGCGAATTCCTGAATCAGGGGAATACGCTGTGGCGGCTACTTGTGAAAAGGATTGACTGTTCACTAGGGTATGGTCATATCCATGACCTCGTTTTAATTGTTCCTCATCGTTGTTAATATCTGTCGCAATTTTTTTCGGTGAACGAAAATCGAAGGCTGTTCCGGTTACGGAAACTTTCCCATCTATAGGAATCTGATGCTCGTCGATGGGTAGGAAGTAGTCGGAGGGAATATGTAGGATGTGGTTGAGTATATCGCTCTGGCCTTCACCATTTAAATTGAAATAAGCGTGATTCGTTAGGTTGATCACTGTTTTCTTATCGGTTTCCGCCTTGTATTTTATAACGATTTCATTAAATTCTGTCAATTCATACGAAACGGTTACTTTCAAATTTCCGGGAAACCCCTCCTCCCCGTCTGGGGAGATATAGCAAAAATCTATTTTCTTTTTGAAAGACGTCCGTCTATCCCACACTTTGGAATGAAGCCCTTTTGGGCCTCCGTGCAGCGAATTACGTCCATTATTCTGTTGCAGAGTATATTTTTCGCCATCTAAATGAAAATGTCCTTGCGCGATACGATTGGCAAAACGACCTATAGTAGCGCCATGATATTGTTCGTCGGCTCGAATGTATTCGTGGATAGAATTAAATCCGAGTACGACGTCCCGAAGATTTCCGGCTTTATCAGGAACTAAAATGCTAACAATACGGGCACCATAATCTGTAAAGGCTACTTGCATCCCTGTACGGTTCTTTAAAGTAAAGAGATGTGTTTTTTTGCCGTCGATTTTGTACTCAAAATCTGGATAATCCGGAAGTGAATAAATAACCATGATATGAAGGATTTATGCGATAAATATAGGAAATATGCTTGAGAAGCTCAAACGAAGTAATCATATAGCCAATAAACCTTATATTTGTTGCTGCACGTAAAACGTATACTTTACATGAATTGGAAACAGTTATTGTCCGCAAAACGTTGGGGATATGAACACCGAGAAACAAGTGACCAAATCGATGCGCGCTCGGAATTTCAACGGGATTATGATAGATTGATATTTTCTTCGCCTTTTAGAAGATTGCAAAACAAAACGCAGGTATTCCCATTGCCAGGAGCGGTGTTTGTACATAATAGATTGACGCATAGTTTGGAAGTAGCAAGCGTAGGTAGATCATTAGGACGTCTCTTTTATAATATTATAAAAAAAGAAAATTCAGGAATCGATCAGGAATGCCCGTTCTTACAGGAAGTGGGAAATATAGTTTCCGCAGCCTGTTTATCACATGATTTGGGTAATCCTGCTTTTGGACACTCGGGCGAGGCTGCCATTTCTTCCTATTTTACGGAGGGTAAAGGACGAGCGTACAAACAGCTTGTTAGTGAAAAAGAATGGGCTGATTTAACGCATTTTGAAGGTAATGCCAATGCGTTGCGTATACTAACGCATGCGTTTCACGGGAAAGACGAAAAAGGGTTTGCGCTTACTTATGCGACTTTGGCTTCTATCGTCAAATATCCTTGTTCCGCGATGGAGGGGCATAAGAAAAATAACCACCATCGTAAAAAATACGGTTATTTCGATACAGAAACAGCCGCATTTCGAAAAATAGCCGAAGAGTTAGGACTGAAACTGGACCCCGGGAATCCCAATGGGTATTTGCGGCACCCATTGGTCTATTTGGTGGAAGCTGCGGACGATATCTGTTATAATATCATTGATTTAGAGGACGCACATCATTTAAAGATACTTTCTTACGCAGAAGTGGAAGATCTCTTGTTGCCCCTGTGCGGAGATGAAGATCTACGAAGTCGCCTCGATGCATTAGCGGACACCGGTAGCCGGATAGAGCTTCTAAGAGCTAAGGCTATCAATACGCTGATTCATGGCTGCGCCACGGTGTTTGCAAGAAATCAGGATATGTTTTTGAGTGGTACCTTTGACATGCCGTTAATGGATGCATTGGATAACAGCATTGTTGCCCAAATGAAGAAAATATCGGAAATATCCGTAGACCGTATCTACAATGCACCTACAGTGGTACAAATTGAAGTCGCGGGGTTTAAGGTCATGAATGCGCTGTTGGAAGAATTTATTCCAGCGTATCTTAAAAAGGATAAAGGGCATTTTGATAAAAAAATAATAGCGATGATCCCCGCTCAATTCCATACAACACAAACGGATACCTATGCTAAAATTCGGACAGTATTAGATTATGTTTCGGGGATGACCGATATTTATGCCGTGGATCTCTATCGTAAAATAAAGGGTATATCGATCCCCTCGTTGAAATAAATTTAGTTACATATTTAATGAAAGTTGTTATAGCGGAAAAACCATCTGTAGCTAGAGATTTGGCTCGTGTGATGGGCGCGAAGGAAGTGAAAGATGGGTATATTACGGGCAATGGTTACGCATTTACATATGCCTTTGGTCATTTAGTACAACTGTGCACGCCGCAGGCTTATGGCTATGCTACATGGGCCGTATCAAACCTGCCGATTATACCCGCTGAATTCCGTTTAGAAGTAAAGAAAATAAAAAGGGACGGAAAGCAGATAGATGATGCTGGAGCGAGTAAACAATTGAATACAATTAGAGAATTAATTGCACAGGCGGAGGAAATTATCGTCGCAACAGATGCTGGGCGTGAAGGGGAACTGATTTTTCGGAATATATATTATTATCTACAGGCGAAAGTACCATTTAAAAGACTTTGGATTTCTTCCCAGACTGACCGCGCTATAAAAGAGGGGTTTGCTAACTTGAAAGACGGGACGGAATACGATAGTCTTTATATGTCTGCTAAATCACGCGCAGAATCGGATTGGTTGATTGGAATAAACGCTACACAAGCATTGACATTGGCAGCGGGAAACAGAGGGCTTTTATCGTTAGGGCGGGTACAAACACCTACACTAGCGATGATTTGTTCTCGCTATATGGAGAACAAGGATTTTAAGCCACAAGCCTTCTACAAAATACAAGCAGGTTTCGAAAAAGATAATATCAGGTTTAAGGCAACCTCTACTAAAATAGATAAAAAGGAGGACGCAGAAATAGCCATAGCAAAACTTGCTGTTGGAACGGAGGCTAAAGTAATTAAAGTGGAGGCTAAGGAAACGAAAGAACAGCCACCTTTGTTATTTGATTTAACATCGTTGCAACAGGATGCCAATAAAAAATATGGGTATTCGGCTGATCAGACATTGAGTATTGCACAGACGTTGTATGAAAATAAAGTGATTACATATCCCCGTACAGGGTCTCGTTATATAGGGGAAGATGTTTTTGAAAATATAGCGGAACTTTTCCAACATCTTGCCAATACTGCGGATGAAGAAATTGCACCGATAAGCCGTAACCTAATTGGTGCGAAATTAAATAAAAGATCTGTTGATGATAAGAAAGTGACAGACCACCATGCTTTGTTGGTGACAGAAGAAAAACCCGGACCGCTGCGGAAAGAACAGCAGCATATTTATAACATGATTGCAAAGCGTATGGTGGAGAGTTTCTCGGATGTGTGTCTTAAAGATATTACAACCGTCACGATCGATGCAAAAGGGGTAGAATTGATAGCGAAGGGAACCGTTATTAAACAATATGGTTGGCGTTTGTCTGCAGAGCAAGTGGAGATTCCCGATGATGATAAGAATACGGACGATCAAGATAATGAGAATGTACAGTTGCCGAAGTTATCAGCTGAAGAATTGCTTGAAGTTTTGTCGTTGGAATTAGCGGAGCGTTTTACAAAAGCGAAACCCATACATACGGAAGCATCGCTTTTGAAAGCGATGGAAACTTCTGGTAAAGAAATAGAAGACGATGAGATGCGACAGGCTATGAAGGATTGTGGTTTAGGTACGCCCGCTACCAGAGCAGCAACCATAGAAACACTGTTTCAGCGAGATTATATCAAGCGTGATAAAAAGAAGCTCATACCTACGGAAAAAGGAATTGCGGTTTATCAGTTAATCAGGGGCCGTTCGATAGCTAAGGTTACATTAACTGGGAAGTGGGAACAGAAGCTCGAAGAGATGCGTGCGAATAAAGTGTCGTATGATGTTTTTATGAAGCATATCAAGGATTATACAGTGAAAATCACGAAAGAACTGCTTCAATTGCGAGTGGCTATACAACAAGAAGAAGTAAAACCCCAGCAAAAGGGGAAAATAAAGTGCCCGAAATGCACATCGGGGAATATTCTTTTGTTTGATCGGATAGCACAATGTGACCATTATGCCCGTGGCTGTGATTTTAAGATTTGGCGTACGTTAAATGGCGTGTTTTTGGAGGAAAAAGAAATGAAAAGTCTGTTGGAGAAAGGTCGGACCTCCGCATTGAGTGGTTTAAAAAATAAAGAAGGACAGTTGGTGAGTGCTGTTCTTGTGTTTAAAGAATTTAAAGTCAATATGGAAATGATGTGAATGATGTTGCTTCAAAACCTTACCTTTGTTTCGCTATGGAATCAAGACTTTATAATCCGTTTATTACGTTTAAATTCGGTAATCGGACGTGTTTTTTAACGGGAGAATCGCTCGGCTCCTCAGATGAACAGATTCAAGTGTTTCCGGTTTGGATGATGCGTGCGTTTGATTTGGAAGAAAAGCCATTCAAAATGTTGGATGAAAATATGGTGACCTATAAGTCGCTTAAATTACCGTGTTCCGTCAGAGTCGCTGAGGCATTTGGGGAAGTAGAGGAAAAGGTGGAAAAAGCAATGAAGGGAGGGTATAAGGAGGTGAAGAACCTACCTGAACAGGAGTTGTTTCAGTGGGTAGGGAAAATTTTATATGGTATCGTGTTTAATGAGATACAAGCAGCGATTCGGCAAACGATGGCTAGTGGAGAAGAGATGAATTTTTCCCAAGCACTGGTGCATAAATTTCGAAATCTTCATTTTATGCTTCAATCACTCATTATGCCTACGGAATTTGAGCATGTTAATCCATTTAATATAAAAGTCTTTCCGGTAGATAATGCCTCGGATACCTTTCTATACCGGGATGAAATCAACACGTTGATATTTTCTATACGAATGGGAGATTTTGCTGTCATGGCCACGTTGCAGGATAATGGCACAAATACAATCTACCATGAGGATATTCTGCATCATGTAAGAGGGCAGATTTTACACCCCATACAATTCGAAGAAATTTGTGCCCGGTATTTTTACTCCGCTTATTTGTTTAATCGCTTGCCCGAATATACGTATATGGAAACTCCAGAGAAAGTATATATAGAACCGATGCCTTTAAATGACTGGACTTTGAAACCTATTTTCGACGATTGGCAGGTCAAAACCTATGGGCAAGTATTGGAAAATTTTTGGAAACCATGGGGATTTACCTTATTTGAAATTATCAAGAACCCGGAAAACCCCATGACTTTTCTTCTTGATGAGGATGGGAGGTTTCGGAAAACAGTTGATTTACCTAAGGCATAATTTTTGCGCGAATTGGAATAGATAGGGAGGGGATATGAAGCTATGGTTTGTTGTATGTTTGTTTTGTGCGGTGTATATGAAAGTATCAGCACAAACATCTAAAGACTCGCTTGTTGTGTATAATGTGGATTTATATGCGCAGTTTGAGGGGGGGATACCGGGGTGGATTAGTTTTGTTCAGGAACATTTAGATATTCAAGGGATAAGAAATTCTATTGATAGTACAGCCTATGTCGACTACGGCTTAAAACAGACGGCTTTCCTCGAATTCACTATCTGTGAAGACGGTGAGGTTTGTAATGTTGAGATTGTGAATGAAGCTGAAATAAGTCCAAAATTTGCAGAGGAAGCACTACGTGTTATGGGAAAATCTCCAAAATGGAGACCCGCAAGGAAAAACGGTAAGCCTGTTCGTACGAGATTTAAACAATCAATTGTAGCGGTTCTCTAAAATTATTCTCCAACCTTTCAGCGCTTTAGGATATTTTTGGTGTAAAAGGTTGCTATGGGCCTTGGAGTATAAGGTTAAAGTTTCTACCTTTGCACCACTCCGCGAGGGGGTATGGTACGGGGGATA
>NZ_JACNYK010000008.1 GCF_014692505.1 Sphingobacterium arenae
GGGGATCGTCCGCATTGACAAGATCCTGGCCCCGTACGGCCGACCGCTCTTCAGCCGTCCGCATATCATAATGGATTTCAGAACACGGACCACACGGCCCTGTCTCGCCCATTTCCCAAAAATTATCTTTTTTGTTCCCTAATAAGATCCGGTCCTCCGGCACATGGCTCTTCCATAAGCCATAGGCCTCTGTGTCCCGCTCCAACCCTTCCTGACCATCGCCCTCAAAAATCGTCACATACAAACGGTCTTTGTCCAGCTTGTATACTTCCGTCAGCAATTCCCAGGCCCAGGAAATCGCTTCTTTCTTAAAATAATCGCCGAAAGACCAGTTGCCCAACATCTCAAAAAGCGTATGGTGATAGGTATCGATACCTACTTCTTCCAGATCGTTGTGTTTCCCCGAAACCCGGAGACAGCGCTGGGTATCGGTCACACGGGAATATTTTGCGGCCACCTCTCCCAAAAAAACCTCTTTAAACTGGTTCATCCCTGCATTGGTAAACATCAAAGTCGGATCGTCTTTGACAACAACCGGTGCAGATGGCACAATATGGTGGGATTTGTCCCTAAAAAAACTTAAAAAAACCTCGCGTATCTCTTTACTGGTCATAAATATTTACATCGTTACCAACTCACTTTCCTTAAGATCTATATAGAGGAAAAAAACAACTCTCCTTATCCTTGACATTATTTTGTTCGACCAACATGCCATATTTAACTGGGTCAACAATATATTTCCAAACAGCGAACTGTTTAAAATCTTTAGAAAACCCCGATTTAAATCTAAATAGGGAGTCCTCATCGCTACCCCCAACACCTCCTCCTAAATGTAGATATTCTAGGCCTAATTCGTTTCCTAACAGTCGAGCTTCATCAAGTACAAGCTTCATTGGTGTTAACCTAATAAAATCCTCTGTTGTGCCCGCTAAGTGATATTGCATAATCTTATCTGTCATGGTAAAGATAGCGCCTGCGACGATCTGCCCGTCATATTTTGCAACTAGGAGTTTACTCTTAAACTGAGAATTATCCAAAAATTCATTAAAGTATTCTTTTGTAAAATAGTAATACGGCGAGGCGTCTACTCGGCGCATAGTTTCATAATAAATATCGACAAATTGTTCAATATCACCTGAACTTTTAGCCTCCTCAACGACAAACCCTTTTTTCCTCAATTGATTAATCTCAGATTTATTTGATTTTCGATATTGCTTTCTCTGTTCTTCAAGACTTAACGTCAAGTCTATCGATATCGTCTTGTTTAAAAGCTGGACATCTCCAAAGCCTGCAAAAACCGTGTGTTGATCTATCAAGGCATGCAATCTTGAAAAAGCACTTACTATGTTATTTTTTAAACAGTAAGCGTCAAATTTGTCTTTAAAAAAGGCTAAGAAACCATCCGAGAAAGAAAAGTCCAGTCTATTAGATATAGGTCCGCAATACCCATACACAGAAGTTAAGTCAAACAATTCTGTCCCCTCAATTGGTCTTAGTACTAACGGAATCGCCACAAAATCTGTCTTGTCCTGCCCTACAAAAAGTAATGATTTATAAGAATTGTCTATTCTATGATAAAACGGTGTATGGTGAAAGTCGTAAATATAACTTGCGTTTATTAGCTCCTCCCACCTTGGATTGCCTACATCCAATATTTCGAAACTATACATGTTTGATAAATTTATTGATTATACTTACTATATGGTCAATGTCATTTTGGCTGTATCTAAAGTCGGAATGGACGAACAAGACTCGTTTTTGGAATTCCATATCTTTCTCGTGTACCTGATCCGGCCATAGGATAGCAGGGTAAATACTATGCTCAATCAAATGCTTACGGAAGCGATCTCTAAGCTCCTGATTTCCGCACAAAAACATTAAACCCATTTCCGTTAAACGGCTCCTGCCCATCAAACTTATCCCTGCAGAAGGTATCAATAGGTTTTTCGCATAGGTGATATTATCTCTTGTTTTAGAAATCAATTTTTCAGGGTTCAAATCATCCAGCTGTGCCTTAACCACTTTCGGTAAGCTAACGTTGGTCAAATGATTGGCAAATTGTTCTTCTGCATCGACATATAACGTCCTGAAAACATTCTTATCCGGAAATCCATTTGCCAAGTATTCGCCTTTAAGATACATCGCTGTTAGTTTCTGAAGCGCAACCTTTGTCGAAAAAGTGTTTTCGTGTGTGTCAATTTCAAAATCCCCCCGCTTACTCCACCCAAATCCACCAACTGCCACTGGCAGTTGCTTTCTTAATGAACCGAAACAGTAATCCGCATTGGATTGACTAAAACTCAGCAAATTATGCGTGAGATCTTCAATAACGACGGAATATTTCAGAAATGAGCAGTCAAGTTTACTAACTCCAAAAAAATCAACGTTTATGAATACATTTTCTTTTGTATCTTCCCAGTCTATAGCCTTATCCTGATCAAACGGCTGGTAATCATAGTACACAATATCTAACGGTAGACCCTTACAATAATCAACCACCTCGTGACAATAATAACTTGGAAAGCCTACCTTTTTCCAGCCATATTTCTCGTAGCCACACTGAAGCAAATTATATAATGCTACTCTCCCCGAAAAAAAATATTCGATCCCTATATTCATAAAGTGGGGCACTGATTTCAATGCAACGTCATCATGAACATAATGAAAATCTGAACCGAATTCTTTACTTATCATCCTCTTCCACGTTAAAATAATGTTTGCTCAATCCTCTTGTAATACCTATATCGTCTACCTCAGACATCTTTCTTCCCATACTAATCTCACTAGATTTGAAAATCTTCAAAAAGGTCTTAAAGATAATTAAAAGATCTAATCGAAAGCTGAGTGTATCAACGTATTCTACATCCAAGTTAAAACGTTCACTGAATTTTAAAAAATTACGACCATTCACCTGAGCAAGACCAGTTATACCCGGGAGAACCTCGTGCCTCCGAATATGATAATCATTGTAATAATCTAGATATTCGATCAACAAAGGTCTAGGCCCCACCAAACTCATATCTCCTCTTATCACATTAAATAGTTGAGGAATTTCGTCCAAAGATGTTTTTCGAACCAGTTTCCCCAATGTGGTCAACCTGTCCTTATCTTTTAGAAGATTCCCATCTTTATCTTTCTTGTCATTCATCGTTTTAAATTTTATGACATTGAAGATTTTGTTGTCTTTCCCTACCCTCTTTTGGACGAAAAAGGGTTTAAAATTATTCTGTATACTCAACAAAATGATTAAGATCAAAATCAGCGGAGAGAAGATGACAACGGCAATGAAAGCCGTTAGAAAATCAACACATCTTTTAAAAATCCTTTTGTACATTACCTTGAGTTTGTCATTCTATTTACAATACCATCAAAAGTTTCTTTCAGCTTTTCTCGCATAAACTGTGCATAGAGAGAAAGAGATTTAGAATGCTGTCGTTCGAACTCTAGTTTTTCAAAAATATTCGCGAACT
This sequence comes from Sphingobacterium arenae, assembly GCF_014692505.1. Classification (GTDB taxonomy): domain Bacteria; phylum Bacteroidota; class Bacteroidia; order Sphingobacteriales; family Sphingobacteriaceae; genus Sphingobacterium; species Sphingobacterium arenae. The sequence continues at coordinate 3,471 of NZ_JACNYK010000008.1, forward strand.
CAGTAACCTCGCTTACCAAAAAGTCTGTCCTAAATTGTAAACCGTATAGATCCTGCAGTTTACTCCCTTGCCATTTATTGAAAACACTCGCTGGTACACCATCCGCCAGTGCGGTAATCGCAACATGCAGACTTGAAGTTACGGTAAGAGAGGCATGTACGATAACATCTAACATCTGGACAACGGATAGATTGTTTGGAAGAACGATGAACTCTTCTCCAGCAACTTTATTTATTTGTTCTAGGTACACTTCGTCTTTCCATAAGTGTATTACCGGCATCATCACAATTTGGTACCCATACTTCTGTTTTGCTTCCCGCAAATCATTGGCGACGATTTTCGCCTCTTCCTCTGTGATATTGTGAACTTGAAAAAGTAGGTATTCGGTATCAGTAGGAATAAATTCTCGGTAATGCTTACCCCTTTGGTTTTGACTATCTAGATATTGAGGAAATATCCACCCTAAATCCGGCGTTATTTCAATTTTTTTATTAAAACTTTCAAAGTTTGAGCCCTCTAGAATTTTTTTCGACAAAATACCGCGACAAGAAATATAGTCCAAAGAACTAATCGTATTATTTATCTTTAATTCATCCCACTTATCTCCAAATGGTCTGACCCCAACGGATAACCAAGCCTTAAATGCGGATTGGCAATCTACCCAATCCCATACGGTATCAGAAGCATACTTACTTACAACCTGCTTCTGTTGCTTTTCATAAATGGGTTGCCATGTTCGTTCATCAAATAAATGTACCACCTCTCCGCCGGCTAAGAAAATACCATCATATTTTCCATCAACCTTTAATCTATTATATCCTTCATAGTGATAACCTTCTAAATCTATTGTGGATGGCGTGAAAAAATCTATCTCTACATCGGGAATGCGATTTCTTAACTCCATATCAAACACATGGGAAAAAAGGATATCTCCGTAGTTATTAATATCCGCAAAGGACATCATCGCAAGGCGCAGGTTATTTTTCATATTAATTCACTATTAAGCTTTCAACAAAATCGACATCAAAACAGGGAATACCATGCCTCTCTGCGACTTCTTTTCTTTCTTTATACCAGTTATCGATAAAAATTGAGTCCAGCTCTATAATAAAGTCGGATTTCTTTGCATCGAGCGGTAAACAAATTATTTCCTCAAACAATGCGGGGTCGATACAAAACTTTCTTAAGTCGTGGTGTATGTGATGCCCGTGTTTAGATATCAGATGCACTTTGATATCGTTATTTTGGCATTGATAGACAAAACTAATTACGTCCCTGTTTACCTTTCCATTAACTATCACCGTATCATCATAATCAAGATATACATGCGAATAGGTAAATCCGTATTTATATTTGTTTACTGTCGTTCGAAAAAGTGTTACATCAAATTCCTGCTTTGTGATCTCGACATCCATACCTAATGCGTCAAAAATACTGAACAAAGGAAGATTAACCCCTTTATGACGAAAGTACCCCATCGTACCAGCAGTTCTAGTAGAAATTTCTAACAACTTCAGTTTACCCTCTCTATCTTCTTTAAGTTGGAAAAACCACAAACCTCTGAAGTTAAGCTTAGCATTAATTTTTTCTGCAATTAACTTTATTTCTTCAGTCAAGTCGTATTCAAAAGATTTAAAGGATATTCCCATTTTAATTTCCGCCCTTTCTCTAGCTCCTGAAAACAATAACTTCCCATCTTTGTTCGTAAAACAGTCTACAGTATATTCTTTCCCCGGTAATAATTCGACAAAAATGGTGTCTTCTCTATCAAATAGCTTCTGATGTTCTTCTATATTTTCAATAACCTTAACACCTTGAGCACCCTGCCCCACATTTGGCTTTGAAAAAATCGGATACTTATCCACAAGTAATACGTCTTCATAAACCTCTGGACAGAAATCCTCATTTTTAAATAAATCATACGTTTTTAGTTTATATCTACAGATATCATTTGTATAGTAATCTGCAGAAACTATGATCGCATTAATTTCAGAGGCCTTTTCGCTCAACACTAAAGCAGCTGTGTCATCTGTAGGAAATATCAGTTTTATGCCTTCTTTTAAAATCAAGTGATTTAACTCCTCAATAAAAGTAGGTTTGTTCAAAAACGGTAACTTCTTTACATCATTCTCATAAAGCAATTCGCTATAATCATTTCTTCCAGAACCTGGAATTACTTCAACATGAACCGAATGCTTGATTGCTTCGTTAATTTCTAGTGCATTCTCTGCACCCGATGGAAAGACTAATACTTTATTTCTCATTTTTAATTATTGTATTCATCAATTTTCAATATAAAATACCGTCAACAACTAGAGATTTGATAGCACAACTTTCTCTATATGTGTCACACATGCACTCCTTTTTCAACTCCTGACATTCATGGTAAGACATAACTTTTTTTATTTACAGGGATTTTACTCTATGATTTTATATTAACCCCTTCTAAGAAGGTGACGAACTCGTTTGCTAAATCATTCCGTGAAAATTCGCTTTCTGCCAATTGCCTCGCATTCTCCCCCATTTTTAGACGTACCTCAGGATTATTTCCCAAATACATAAGCGCATCCGCAAACTCTTCCGCATTTCCCGGTTTAACCACCATACCACATTTGTTCTGCCCTATTATATCGGCAAGCCAACCCGGGTAATTGTTGACAACAGGCAGCCCGGCGGAAAGATAGTCGAAAAACTTGTTAGGGGAAGTCCCGTAGTAGAACGCAGGCACGTTCTGAAGTACCATTAGGCCGATATCGGCTCTATTCATGATGATGTTTAATTCATATTTCGACATTCTATCCAAGAATATACAATTGTTGAGCTGTTGCTCCCTAGCACGCTCTATTAGTCGTTGCTTTTCCTTTCCATTACCAACAAATAAAAACTTGATGTCTCTGACATTTCTTTTCTTTAGCACAACCGCTGTATCCAACAAAGCGTCAATTCCATTCGCAACTCCGTGGGCACCGGTAAAAACAGTTACGACGTCACTTGGATTGATTCCAGAAACTGAAAATGAGCGTCTAATTTCTTCGTCTCTCTTGAAGAGCTCTAAATCACAGCCATTGGGAATCATCTTAACCAACTTGTCTTTTGAGCTTTTTTCCTTTATTCCCTTGCATATTCCTGGAGAAAGGCCTATACAAGCATCTGCACTTTTATAGCCATATTTTTCCAAGATGCTCATCCCTCCCAACAAAAAGCCGTTTTTCATACCTAAAGCCTTGGGTAACTCAGGCCACAAATCACGAACTTCAAACACAAATTTGTTCTTTTTACGAAACAATTTCGTAAATATTCCCGGTATAGCCGCAGTCAAGGGAGTCGATGTTGCAAATAACAAATCACACCGTTCTTTTAACGCTAATCGGACACCTAATATCCCATACTTTAGAAAATCAACGGCACGTTTTGAAATAGAATCAGTATTCTGCGTATTTACCCTAATTTGAATTACATCGATGCCATCTACGTCTCCTCTACTAAGATATTTTGAAATAATGGGTAAATTGAACTTATCATCCGCACCCCCACACACCACGGTGACTTGATGCCCCTTTGCGATTAAAGCTTGAGCAAATTCATACGAACGAGTTCCTCCCCCGTTTGAAGGAGTAGTAAAATATTGGTGGTAATATAAAACTTTCATAATTGTAATTAAATCATTATCTTATTCTACTAAAAAAATCATTGAGATTCAGTAGGAGTGTCCGTCATCTATAAGTGATATAACAACTAGAGTTCTAACAATTTTTTATATACACCATCAAACTGCGAGTCCCATGTCATAAGTTTCGTATTTTTATAAGTATATTCGCTTTCTTTATACACATTATAATTATCCACCATCTCCATCATTGCCATCTCCATAGTCTCTAACGAACTGCCATCATCTGGCAGAACGATCCCACCGCCGTTTTCTTCAATAATACTTTTCATAGTAGGGTTATTCCCACAAATAATTGGAATATTTCTAGTCAACAATTGATATAACCTGTTCGGTTCGCAAAACCTATTATTCGGCGAAGTATCTCTGTAAAGTACGACCGAAAAATATGCATTATCAATATATTTAATCATATCTATTTGTGGAACGAAATCAGTAAACACATGACCTTCCCTTTTTAAACCGTCAATCTCTTCCTTAAATTTATCATCCACTTTCCCTAATATAACAAGTTTATATTTTCCTTTATAGTTTTTATAGGTCGTCAGAAAAGTATTGAAATTTCTACCTTCAGCGGCAGCTCCAAGCCACAATATATATGGTGTATCACCCAGGGTATTTATAGATCCATCAGGTAAATCCGCTTTCTTTACATTTACATAATCTCTGCTTGGATAGTTATTTAAAATATAATAGTCCTTCTCGCGGTGGTTGATTTTCTCTAAAATATAGGCTCGTCTTTCTTTATTCGTGTATATTAAAAAATCGCAATGAGACAGCATGAATCTTAGAATTTTCTTAGTAATGAAGTTGCTCGTTAACCCGTTATGAGGTAGTTCATGCAAATCCCACAATACCTTAGTCTTAGTAAACGGCTTAATAAATAATAAAACTGTAAGAATACTAAGATAGTGTTGTAAATCATGAAATAAAATAACGTCCGGTTTTCTCCTAAAAATGTATGATAAAGTCTTAATTGTCAATTCTGGGACTTTAAAAACATATCCTTTTCCTTTCTTAAAGCATCTCCTAAATCGAAGAGAAATGCTTATAATATTGATATCATTATCTTTAAACACTCCTTTGATGTTATTATCCTCTAAAATAAATACTTCAGTGGGTATTTTGTTCTCTGATAACGATTTTAGCCATTTCAGTAATCGACCATCTGTATTATAAGAGGCAGACTTAATAATATGTAGAAAACTCATAATTAAAACATATTAACATAAAACTGTGGAAACGGATTAAATTTGTTGATCTGAGATTTATTGTGACGATAATAATTGTCATAAATGGTTTTCAAGCTACCGTCATATTGAATTAACTTCATCCAACCATCTGTCTGTTTCCATCCTGTTTTATGTAACAATTTCGCATTATTAACAGAACCATCCACATTATCAGTCGGAACTTTAGGATTTACCCAAATGATAAACTTTAAAGTATTACACAACCTATCAATATCTTCTCGAGTCCACCCTCCTTGCTTACATCTATATGAATCCAATATAAACTGAACGATATGGTTGCCATGGCTCACATCTTGTTTTACTACAGAATACTTCCTGTTTTTTTGTTTGAGTAGGGCGTTAAATCTTATCGGATACGTACTATCCCAAATATAACAAGCATTACCTTTAACGGTATTAACCTTTAGTGCTCTTTTTAATTCACTATTAAAACTATCATAGAAATCTTTATATTTGGATTCTTTACTTATCATATATAGATACAAGGCAACGGTGGCCCAGTGGGATCCCATATGTAATCTCAGGCCGTACATCTCCCCCATATCCCCATATTTGGCTTCGTTCCGGTTTGCCCATTTATCAAAATTTTCTTTAACAAAAAGAAAATTTTCGGAATTTAGTTGACCAATCTGGTCGGTAATATAAATGTATTGTGCCAAATATCTGAACAAATACCCTTCGTAGAGAATGAACTCTTTATTCAGCATCTCATAGTTGGTGTCAGATTTTCTACTAAAATTAACAATCCACTTGTTACCTACATCTAATCTTTCGGAACTACTTTTAAGCTTTTCTATTAATTCCGCATTATGAACAAAGTATTGTTTATCACTAGTTCGATAATAATATTCGTTGATCGCATTCACAAAATAGCCCATTTCTAAAAAACGCATTGCATTTCCTGATTCTGCATTCCTATACATCTTGCCGTAATAATAATCCGATTGAGGAGAAGTAATAGAACTTCTAAATAAGGTGTTATAATCTATTTTTGGTTGACATTGTGCCATAAATGCACTTAGTACTATCAACAATATTAAACTAATGTGGTTGAACTTGTTCATTTTTTATAATTTTCTTGTGAGTACATCCGAAATAAAATGCTATGACATACCAAAATATGAGCCCAGAATAAATTTCCTTAACAAAAAAATAGCCAAAGGAAAAGATTAAATAGAATACAAAAGAACAAATAACGAAAAACGAAACATCCCTGTTGTAAGACATCAATAACTTTGATTTTGACATTACTTTGAATATCATTAAGTAGGTTAAAGCTATGCCCAAGACTCCGTAAGCAAACAATATAAACAGGAACTCAACCTCCATTAATCCAATACTATCTAATTTTGCCTTTCCGACTCCAAAAAGATAATTCCACATATCTCGATCAAAAAATTGTTTAACGGACGCAAGCTGTGCCGCTCTTCCGACTTCACTGACTTCCGAATCCAAATTTGTCATTCGTGTGAGAAACACGTCAATACGTTCGGGAAATATATTATAAAGAATTGTAGCGGACAAATAACCTACTATCAATACTTGTATCATTCGTAATACGAATTTTGAAATTCTTTTTTCATATAAACTTCTTAACATGAAACTAAAAACCATGGTGACGAATAAAGCAATTATAGCCCCTCTACTCATGGAATATAAAATGTTAATCAAAGACAATGCCATCCCCAGTATTCTTAACCATTTATAGTCTTTCAACAAGAAAAAGTAGTACAAAAAGAAAAAACCACATAGTCCCGCCCAGGTTAAAATATTCCCCGAAGTTCCGTAGATTCTAGAGTTCAGACTTTCAAAACCTTTTACTTGGTTATCTGACAGCGCAAATATAGACGAGATTTGAATAACAGGTTGAAAAGCCAAAGCCTGAAGTAACCCGAAAGTTAATGATATTATAAATATAATAGAGGTTAACAATTTAAAATCCCGTTCCTTAATAATATTATTATAGCCTATAACAAAAAAGCAGTAGAAAATTAAAACACGATTCAATATTTGAAGAAATTCAGTAGGAAATTTGATAGAGAACGTTGAAAAAAAATGATACTCTCCCAATGTATTTGACAAAAGCATACTCAGAAAAATAAATAAAGCGATTACAAAAACTTCTTTCATCATCTTAATACTTTTGACCTCAACATCAACTATACAAATAGTTATAAACAACGGATAGAGAAAAAGCAAATCTGGTTTCATCCCAAATCCAAAAAGTTGGATAGCTGGGAAGAGAAAAGATAATACAATTAAAAAAACAAAGATTCTAATTGAAAAATTTAACTGTTTGGTTCTCATATGAACAGTTTACTTGTTAGTAATATACATCGCTCCCGAGCAAATAAATTAAAAACTTCAATTCTATTCTGTTTTGCTTCCTCTTCATTTATTAAAAAGATTGATTTCCTTTTTTTTAAAGAGTCTAGGCTTCTCACAGCTATTCCGTTTTCTATAAAAAAATTATACATAGGATTTATCGGATCTAAGTAGACTGTTTTTCCTAGATAAATTAGATACACGACATTTCCCAAACCTTGCTGTCGTCTAAAACCAAATACGCCGACTTGCACAGAATGTAATAATTCAACATAATCACGATAATCCATAAAGGAAGTAAGAGGTTTAAAACGGTGATTAAGTATTGATTTCCCCTTTTTAATAATCTTGCTAATATATGAAAATTGTCCGTACGACAATGGAGATATAACCGACAGCTCCTCGGTCGAATTACTAATCAAACTCATTATTTCGCAGTGATTGTTACTGGGATCACCAGAGTTTCCCAAAATAATCTGCATGGGTTTAATCGACATTATATTAGGCTCTACTTCATGGCCGACACTATTAAGGGTATAGAAGTTAAATTCCTTAAATTCAGGATCGATTTTAAATATCTTCTTGGCAGTTAAATAATCTTCATGCAACGTTGTTCCGATTACGTTTACCTTTTTTGCAAACGACTTTATTTTTCCCATTCTCCCAATATTTGCTCGAAATCTATTTAAAACAAATTTAGAGATTTCTTTTAAAGGAGCAGACGCTAACAAAAGTCGCAGAGTTTCACGCCCATACAACTTATTATATCCATATTCCGGCCTATTATAAATCTCCCCACCCCATAAAAGCCAAATAATATTTGTTTTATATTTTATATGGGTTTCAAAAAAGGATACCTTCTTGATATCTAAAGAATGTATTATTACATTGTCATAAACATATTGATGAAAAAGGTCTCCCAAGTCTTCAGTAAATAAAACGTGCGGATACACACTGTAATCATTACCATAGTTTATCTTGCGATCAAATATCACATATATATTTATATCACCGTCATTCGCAGCTTCATCGAAGAGCTTAATCATATCTTTGGTGATTTTTTCGTTATTTATTAAATGTAAGTTTTTCATTTCTTAACCAAAAAAATTTTCAACTCTTTTATTATCTTCCTGTCTGTTACCTGCAGCAATATTAAAAAAAGTATTACAGAAAATACTCCCGCAGAAAAAAACCGAATAATTACATTGCTAATCTCAAACAGACTCATTCCTAAATGAGCTGCTAGGCATGCAACACCCGCAGAAATCCAACTCGATACTTGGATTTTATTAAATTCCACGAAAGAAACGGTAATCAAATTGTTGACCATATACTTCCAAGATGGATAATATAGAGCTATTTGGCAGGCTAGGAGAGCGATTGAAACTCCTATTATTCCCCAAAAACTACCTACATATACAAATACTGGCACAATAAATAATAGCGCTAAGTTCCAATAAAATCCTAAATCCGGTTTTCCTAACGCCAGTTGTAGCGATCCAACAGGATTACTAATAGAACGTATAAGCATATAAACCGACAGAATTTGTAAAATTGGGGTTGCATTTATCCACTTCTCTCCAAAAAACAGCAGGATTACATCCTGTGCAAACGCTAAACAAAACATAAAGACAATGGAGTTAATCACCGAAAGATATTTTATTAATCTCATGTAAATATCTTTTACTGCAATTAAGTTATCTTGGACTTTCGCCATCAGGGGAAAACTAACTTTAGTTAAGATTGGATTTATTATTTGATACGGTTTACTTATAAAATCTTTCGCTATATTGTATAACCCCAAAGCCTCTAGCCCAACGAGTTTCCCAATAATCAGAGTGTCGACTTCTTTATTAAGATAGTTTACAATCTTTTCTCCCATCTGAAAAAATCCAAATCTAAGCAATTCGCTAATAGAAGAAAATGCAAATAGAAAAGAAGGAGCAAAAAGTTTTTTCCCTGCATTAATCAGAAGGACTGTACTTAAAAGATTATATACTATAGTCCCCCAAACTAAAGACATAATACCTTTGCCTTGATACGCTAATGCAATAACAACAACAAAACTGGCTGTTCTACTTATAATATCTCTTAGCGCAAGACTTTTAAAATCTAGATTCTTTCGTAACAGTGCCTGATACTGCTGTCCCAACGGTATTATGAGAAAAACTACAGAAATGAATTTCACTAAATATTCTAATGCATGTTCGTCATAAAAAGAAGAAATCAACGCGCTTGAAAAATACATTATCAAAAATATGAATACACCAACTAGAATATTGGTATAAAAAAGCGTTGATAGCTGAATTCTAGAAACTTCCTTTTTGTAAATCACCGCATTTGCTAGCCCTAAATCAATAAATATGTTAGAAAAATTTATTAAAAAAACTAAGATAGCCATTAATCCAAAATCTTTTGGACTCAATATTTTTGAGAGAATTATTATCTGTAATACCTGTGTTATTGACACATACAACGACGATGCCGTTGTCCATTTTACCCCTGAAACAGCTTTTTTATTGAAAGACATTATCTAGTTATATTACCGATGATCAGGTCAATATTATCTTCGGTTAATTCATAATACATAGGAAGTCTCACTAAACATTCTGAATAAAAATCCGACATAGACAATTCTCGTCCGTCATGTTTTGATTGGTAAAAAGGACTTTTATGTAAACTCAAATAATGAAACACTGCTGAAACACTTTTTGACTTTAGTCTTTCAATAATCTCAGTTCTTTGTTCGACTGACTCACAAACGAGATAAAACATATGTGCATTATTAGTCGCGAAATGTGGGACAAATGGCAATCGCACATTTCGGTTCTCTGCCCACTCCTTTAAACCACTATAATATTGATCCCAAATTGCTATCCTTTTTTCTTGAATATTCTCCAAGTTTTCTAATTGTGCCCATAAGAATGCAGCAATAGTTTCAGAAGGAAGAAATGATGATCCTATATCAACCCATCCATATTTATCTACCTCTCCCCTAAAAAACGCAGATCTATTCGTTCCTTTCTCCCAAATAATCTCCGCTCTTTTTGAGAATCGATCGTCATTAATCGCTAACAATCCTCCTTCTCCAGAAATAATATTTTTGGTTTCATGAAAAGAAAAGGCAGCTAAATGGCCAATAGAACCTAAAGCTTTTTTTGTACCATCGCTAAAAGTAAAATAACTATCAATCGCCTGAGCCGCATCTTCTATTACCAGTAAATTATGTTTATTAGCAATAGACATTATCTTTTCCATATCACATCCGACTCCCGCATAATGTACCGGAACTATAGCTTTTGTTTTCTGAGTAATAAGGCTTTCAATACTATCTTCATCAATTCCTGGATGATCTTTTCGACTATCAGCAAAACGTATATGTGCCCCCCTTAAAACAAAGGCGTTCGAAGTAGAAACAAAAGTATAGGAAGGCATAATGACCTCATCGCCTGGTTGAATATCAGCAAGAATCGCTGCCATTTCCAAGGCATCTGTACAAGACGTTGTTAAAAGGCACTTTCTAAACCCGTAATTGGATTCAAAAAAATGTTGACATTTCTTGGTGAACTTGCCATTGCCTGACAACTTTCCCGTATAAACTGCGTCATACATATAGTGGGCTTCTTTGCCTGTCAAATAGGGCTTATTAAATGGTATCATAGTTCCAAATATGGTAAATGTATGTTAATTCTTTTAATTCAAATCCAACGGATTCATATAATTTTACAGCGGGTGAATTATCAAGTTGCGTTACTACCTGCATTTGTCTAAAGCCAATATTTACGGCATAATCTTTCACATGTTCAATTAACGAAGAAGCTACTTTTCTTCCTCTTGCTCCAGGACTTACAGCCAACAACCCAATATCTGCTAAATCCTGTGTTTTCTTTGTCAACGTAATAAAACCTAAAAGTTCATTATCCTCCAATGCCACAAAAACTTCAATCGCAGAAGTTTTATTCACAGAGTTTTCAATCCATTTTGTATACAACTTCGAATACTCATCATTAGCGAAATTCTTATCAACAAAAAAGCGTGAAAAAACACCACTTTCCAATGTAAGATTCTTTAATCTGTTGTAAGAATGGTTACGTTCATCAAAAGGTTCTATTAATAGACATTGATTGATTATATTTTTATTAACATTAATAGTTTCCATATGAAAACAGGCTTTTTTGTCCATCAGTTTAGATTCAAGTTCATTAATAGGCCGTTGACTGAATACATAAACTAATCGAAAAAATGGATCAAACGAACTGGAAAAATCGATTGGCTCTTTTGCTTCTAATTTTGCGACACGATAACCAAAAAATTCACTATCCCAATCCAAAGGTGTTAATTGCGTACTATCCACTTCTATAAGACTTTTTTCTTAATATAATCGTAGTAGTCTCCCTTCATACTTTTAACCTGTTCTTCTAAAATTCTTTTATCGATCCAACCATATCGAGAAGCGATTTCCTCAAGGCAACCTATTTTAAGACCTGTTCTCTTTTCCAAAGCTTTGACAAATTCCGTAGCCTCCGTAAGCGATTCATGCGTACCTGTATCTAGCCAAGCAAAGCCGCGGCTCATTGTTTGCAGTTTCAATTGCCCTTTCACTAAATAATGTTGATTAATCGACGTAATTTCCAATTCACCACGAGCTGAAGGTTTAACATTCTTTGCAGCTTCTACAACTGAATTCGGATAAAAGTACAATCCAACGACGGCATGATTTGATTTGGGTTCGCTCGGTTTCTCTTCAATACTAAGCACATTGCCTTCTTTGTCAAATTCTGCTACGCCATAGCGCTCGGGATCATCTACGTAATAACCGAAAACGACTGCTTTAGTCTCTTCCTCTACATCCTTGACAGATTCGGCAAGCAATTTCTGGAAGCCTGCTCCATAAAAAATATTATCACCAAGCACTAAGCACACATCATCGCTACCAATAAACTCTTCTCCAATCAGAAATGCCTGCGCTAAGCCATCTGGACTAGGCTGCTCGGCATAGCTCAGCTGTATTCCAAACTGCAAACCGTCTCCTAATAATTTTTGAAAATTCGGCAGGTCGTGCGGAGTCGAAATAATCAATATCTCGCGAATACCTGCCAACATTAAAACGGACAAGGGATAATAAATCATTGGCTTGTCGTACACCGGAAGCAACTGCTTCGATACTGCAATTGTCAACGGATGCAGACGTGTTCCTGATCCTCCTGCTAAAATAATACCTTTCATCGATTCATCCTTTCTTATTCCTGATACTGTTTTTCGTAATAATGTTGGTATTCTCCTGATGTAACCTCATCTAGCCATTCCTGATTCGATAAATACCAATCTATCGTTTTTGATAAACCTTCTTCAAACGTAACGGATGGTTGATATCCAAGTTCTTGATTAATCTTTGTGGCATCAATCGCGTAACGTAAATCGTGTCCAGGTCTGTCTTTCACAAAAGTAATGAGTTGAGACGAAGTTCCCGCGGGTCTATCTAACTTCTCATCCATCTGCTTGCACAGTTCCTTTACCAAGTCGATATTCTGCCATTCGTTAAATCCACCTACGTTATACGCCTCACCGTTCCTTCCCTCATGGAAGACCAAATCAATAGCTCGTGCGTGATCAATTACATACAGCCAGTCTCTCGTAAACTTACCATCACCATATATCGGTAATGGTTTATTGTTTAATATATTATGGATACAGAGCGGTATCAACTTCTCAGGGAAGTGATTCGGGCCATAGTTATTAGAACAATTTGTAATCACAATAGGCAATCCGTACGTGTCTTGATATGCCCTTACAAAATGATCAGATGAGGCTTTGGAAGCAGAATATGGAGAATGCGGATCATATGGAGTATCTTCACGAAATAATCCCGTGTCGCCCAATGTACCATATACCTCATCCGTTGAGACATGATGAAAACGCTTGCCTTCGTAATTATCCTTCCAAATTTCTTTTGCCGCATTTAATAAATTCACCGTTCCGATTACATTCGTCATAACAAAAGCAGTAGGGTTCGTGATCGAACGGTCTACATGAGACTCCGCGGCAAGGTGGATAACACCATCTGGCTGATATTGCTTGAACACATCAAGAATAGTCTCTGCATCCGTGATATCTGCCTTGACGAAGGTATAATTTGGCAAGCCCGCGATATCTTTCAAATTCGCCAAATTTCCTGCATATGTAAGTGCATCCAAATTAATAATCTGATAATCCGGATACTTTTTAACGAACTCCCGAACCACATGCGAACCTATAAAGCCGGCACCCCCTGTTATTAATACTGTTTTCATTTACTTGTTTGTTACGCCACAAAAGTCAAGTACGACTTGTTCCTCTCTAAATGTTAATTGTTTAAATTCATTATGAGCAACCAACAAAACCACAATATCGGCTTTTTCTACGGCGTCTTTGTAATCTGTTAACTTAAAAACTTTATGTTCATGAACATTAGGTTCTACAATGTACATATCCGCATCACCAGAATCTTGTAGCACACGCTCTGCAATATGAATGGCAGGAGACTCGCGTAGGTCGTCGATATTCGGCTTGAAAGCCAAGCCCATAATGGCTATAGACGGTTGGCGTCCCTTAGCCAACTCAAATTCTAGACGTGCTGTTTTTACCTTCTCCGCACACCAGAAAGGCTTGTAATTGTTTGTTGCACGTGCTTGAGCAATCATACGCGATTCCATCGGGAAATCGGCCGTAATAAAGTAAGGATCCACAGCAATACAGTGTCCGCCTACACCACAACCCGGTTGCAAAATATTGACACGCGGGTGCTTATTTGCCAAACGAATCAATTCCCATACGTTGATACCCGCCTTATCACAAATCAAAGAGAGCTCATTCGCAAAAGCAATTTGCGAATCGCGAGATGCATTTTCAGTCAATTTACACATCTCGGCTGTACGTGCATTCGTTGGGTGTAATTCTCCTTTTACGAATTGGCCATAAAATGCTAACGCTTTTTCTGTAGAAGCCTCGTTAACACCACCAATCACCCGGTCATTATGTACCAACTCATGCATTACATTCCCAGGCAATACACGCTCCGGACAATAGGCTAAATAAATTTTACCTTCCAATTCAGGACGCTTCGCAAAAATTAAATCCATCATCTTCTCGGTTGTCCCAACAGGAGATGTAGATTCAATAATGTATAAATCACCTTCTTTTAATAACGGGATGATACCTTCCGTAGCAGCCTGTACATAAGAGATGTCGGGTTGATGATCACCTTTGAACGGCGTAGGAACGACAACTAAATAGGTATCCGCCTCTACCGCTTTCGTTCCTGCTTTTAAGAAACCCTTTGAAACGGCTTCTGCAACAGCCTTATCTAATTCAGGTTCTACGATATGTATTTTACCCGCGTTAATCGTATCAACAACATGCTGAGACACATCTACACCGTGCACCGGAATACCACTATTAGCGATTAATGCCGATGTTGGCAATCCAATATATCCTAAACCAACGGTTACAACTTTAGCTTGCATAGGTCTTTCTTATTTTAAGTTTTTTATAAATTCAACAATTCGTTCACAGGCTTTACCGTCTCCGTAAGGATTGTGCAAGGCACTCATTTCTTGATAGCGGTTTGTATTATTCAACAAATCTTGTGCTTCGGAAACAATTTTATTTTTATCGGTACCTACTAGAATGACCGTACCGGCATCTACAGCCTCCGGTCTCTCCGTTGTGTCCCGCATCACCAAAACGGGCTTTCCTAAGCTAGGTGCCTCTTCTTGTACACCTCCAGAATCTGTTATGATTAAATAAGATTGATTCATCAACCACACAAAAGACGGATATGAAAGTGGATCGATTAAGTGAATATTATCAATACCGCTCAGTATTTCATAAACGGGGCCTTTTACATTGGGGTTTAAATGTACCGGGTAGATAATTTGTACATCCGGATTCGATACCGCAATTTCCTTTAGTGCTTCACAGATATTAATAAAGCCTTGACCGTGATTCTCTCTGCGGTGACCCGTAACCAGAATTAACTTCTTACTGGAATCAACTAAAGTCTTTAACGATGCTATTTCTTCGTTTTCGTAGTTTTCTACTTTTTCCGAGCTAAATAATAGGGCGTCAATAACCGTATTACCCGTTACGGTAATGGTGCTTTCGTCTATATTCTCTTTCAACAAATTCGCTTTTGACGCGGGAGTTGGAGCTAAATGCACATCGGTAATTCGACCGGTAATCTGTCTATTGGCTTCCTCAGGAAAAGGAGATAGTTTGTTGTGCGTACGCAACCCCGCCTCTACGTGTACGACTTTTGCTCCTGCATAAAAACCAGCTATCGCTGCTGCCATCGAGGTAGTCGTGTCACCATGAACATATACGTAATCGGGCTTAAAGCTTTCTAAAACGTCTTTCAATCCGGTCAAGATATCTGCCGTTAGTCCATAAAGGTTTTGCCCTGGTTTCATGAGGTTGAGGTCATAATCGGGCGTTATCTCAAAAAACTCTAACACTTGATCCAGCATCTCACGATGTTGTGCGGTCACACAAACTTTGGTGTCAAACGCATCATCCTGCTGAAAAGCCTTGACTAATGGAGCCATTTTAATGGCCTCGGGTCGAGTTCCGAATACGATAAGGTTCTTGATCATTTTTTGTTTGTTTTAAAGTCTTGCATCTACCCAAGTTCGGGGTAAAACGCCCTTCGTGTCGAAAATAACACTTCGTTCTTTTTTTATTTGATTAATATCTATTGTTAAAAATTCATCATGCGCTGTCGCTAGAATAATAGCATCATATTTCTCATCATCGCAATCTCTCGATATCGCTCCAGTACGAAGCACAATTCCATATTCTTTATACACTTCCTCCGGATTTGCCCAAGGGTCGTATACGTTGACCTCTACACCGTATTCTTTGAGTTCCCTAAATATGTCCGCCACCTTGGTGTTCCGAACGTCTGGACAATTTTCCTTAAACGTGACACCCAAAATAAGTGCCTTCGCTCCTCTAACGACAACATCTTTCGCTACCATCAATTTGATCACCTTAGAAGCAATAAATGCCGGTATGGAATTGTTAACCCGCCGCCCAGATAAAATCACATCTGGATGATAGCCTAATTGCGTCGCCTTATGGGTGAGATAATAGGGATCCACCGAGATACAGTGCCCTCCAACAAGACCAGGTTTATACTTCAAAAAATTAAATTTTGTGCCCGCAGCTTCCAGCACATCATTGGTATCAATGCCGATCCGGTCAAAAATAAGTGCCAGCTCGTTTACAAACGAAATATTCACATCACGCTGCGCATTTTCAATTGCCTTCGAAGCTTCTGCAACCTTTATACTGGGGGCTTTATGAGTACCAGCCGTAACGATAGTTTTATACAGCTGATCGATCTCTTCTGCGATTTCCGGGGTAGAACCCGAAGTCACTTTTTTGATCGTTGTTAGGGTATTAACCTTATCTCCCGGATTAATCCGCTCCGGTGAATAACCAACAAAGAAATCGCGGTTAAAACATAACCCCGAAATACGTTCCAATATGGGTACACATTCCTCTTCTGTACATCCGGGATAAACGGTGGATTCATAAATAACGATATCGCCTTTTTTAATGACCCGTCCGAGCATTTCGGAAGCCATCATCAACGGACTTAGATTTGGAGCATTATAACGATCGATTGGGGTTGGAACCGTAACGATGTATATTTGTGCCGTATTTAAATCGTCAAGCGAGCAGGAAGCCTTGTAGCCTTTTTCAAATTTTGTTTCCTTTGCCAGTTGGATACCTCTGTTAAGCTTCTCCAAGTCTGCTTCTTGAGTATGGTCCATTCCTTGGGCCAACTCGGCTATACGTTCCTCGTCAATATCAAAACCGACAACAGGAAAATGGAGCGCTAATTCAATTGCCAATGGCAACCCAACATAACCTTGACCGACGATGGCAATTTGCTTCATTCTTCTACTTGCTTCCCGCATGTTTTATAACCGTTCTTGCAAATACTTACTTCTTCCCATTCCCATTTTTCTCCGCTTCCTTCTCCGCTACGATTCTACGCAAACCCGAACTCGAAAAGCGGTGATCCCGACTGTTAAAATACAGGTCTATCCCTTTCTCTTCACAATATTTACGTCCGGTAAAATCTTTATCTTTATATTCATCCCCCACAATGCGTACGTCCAGTTTAAAGGAACGCAGAATGTCTTCTAAGTCTTGTTCGGTAGAGTAGGGCACGATCTCGTCCACATATTGACATCCACGCAATTGGATATAACGTTCGACGACGGTTTGGGTTGGTTTGTTTTTCTCCGGACGATCCAACGTAGGATCCATCTGCAGACCACAGATCAAGTAGTCGCATTGGCGCTTTGCTTCTGCCAGCATCATGATATGCCCCGCATGCAATAAATCGAAAGTGGAGAAGGTAATCCCGACACGTGGCCCCGGGTTATAGTCTTCTCTTTTCTTTACTACTTTTTGTTCCATAGTTTCTTTATTGTGATTCATTCTGTCACTTTCTTGTTAATCAAGAGACATAAGTTGCTCCGCTATATACAATAAAAGTGCCAAGTGCATATTAAATTTATATATTTAAATACATTTTATACCATTCTACAAATTTCCCAACCCCTGCCTGAAGCGGTGTCCTACTTTTATAGCCGAGTAGGTGGAGTTTTGTGGTGTCTGCCCAGGTACATGATACATCGCCCGGCTGCATCGGTAAATTATTTTTCTTTGCCTCTTTGCCAAGATTTGTTTCCAATGTTTCGATAAATTCCATCAACAAAACCGGTGCACCGTTCCCAACATTCATTACTTGATACCAAGGTTGTGCTTTTTCCTGTACAGGTGGATGGTTCAAGGTTAGGATGATTCCCTTTATAATATCGTCTATGTACGTAAAATCGCGGCTCAAATCGCCGTTATTAAACACGTTAATAGAGCGATCTTCCAAGATAGCGGATGCAAACAGTACGGGTGCCATGTCTGGGCGTCCCCAAGGTCCGTAAACGGTAAATAAGCGTAGGCCAGTAGTCGGAATCTGATATAAATGACTGTAGCTATGCGCCATCAGTTCGTTGGCTTTCTTGGTGGCGGCATACAGACTGATCGGGTAATCGACAGATGCATCTTCTACGAAGGGCACTTGATCGCTTTCTCCATACACCGAAGAGCTGGAGGCATACACCAGATGTTTTATATGATACTGTCTACAACTTTCGAGGATATTCGCAAAGCCTACGAGATTACTATCAACATAGGCCATCGGATTTTCCAAACTATAGCGTACGCCCGCTTGTGCCGCTAAATGAACGACTGCATCGAAAGCCTCTTTTTCAAAAAGTTGCGGTAAAGCACCCCGATCTTCCACAGATAAACGGACAAATCGAAAATCAGGGTATTTCTCGGATACTGTCGACTGACCCCATTGCTCGGCTTCTGCGCGCTGTATACCCAGCTCCTGCAATCGCGCGTATTTCAGGTTGACGTCGTAATAATCGTTGATATTATCCAGGCCCACCACCGTTAACCCTTGCTCCAGCAGGGTCTTGCAGAGATGGAAACCGATAAAGCCGGCTGCGCCTGTTACTAATATCTTTTTGTATAGCATACTGCTTTTTTGTTCTTTACTCGCCAATAGCGTAATATTTAAAGCCTAAAGTTTCTAATTGGGATCGATCTAATAGCTTCCGACCATCAAAAACAAATGCAGGTTTTTTCATTCCCGCTTTAATTTGTTTCCAGTCGTATGTTTTAAACACATCCCATTCGGTCAGGACAGCCGCGGCATGTGCGCCGTCCAATGCTGTATAGGGATCATCGACCACTTTTACCAATCGGCGGTTTGCCTCTGGCGTACGCGTCCCTAGGAAATCTAAATCGCGATACACCTGCTCGGGGGAAACCTTGGGGTCGTAGACCACGATTTGGGCTTCTTCGTCAAGCAAATGGTCGGCAACATAGATCGCCGCAGATTCCCGAGTATCGTTGGTGTCTTTTTTAAACGCCCATCCAAGGAAAGCAATATGCTTCCCGTTTACCGTATTATACATCGTTTGGACAATCTTTTCGGCAAAACGTGTCTTCTGATGGTCGTTCATGATAATGACCTGTTCCCAATAATCGGCTACGGCATCCAACTTGTAGGATCGCGCTATATAAACAAGGTTCAAAATATCCTTCTGGAAACAGGAGCCTCCGAATCCGACCGAGGCTTTTAGAAATTTCGACCCGATGCGGGAATCCATACCTACTGCTTTCGCAACTTCCTCCACGTTGGCACCGGTAACCTCACAAAGCTCCGATACGGCGTTGATCGAGGAAACACGTTGCGCCAAGAAGGCGTTGGCCACCAACTTCGATAACTCCGACGACCAGAGGTTGGTGGTTATAATCCGCTCCCGGGGAACCCACTGGGCATAGAGTTGCACTAACGCTTCTATGGCCTCTATATTTTCACCACCGATCAGTACGCGATCGGGATTGTATAAATCTTCAATAGCCGTTCCTTCGGCTAAAAACTCTGGATTGGAAAGAATATGAAAATTAATGCCATTACTGGTATTGTCTAAAATACTTTTTAGCGCGTCGGCCGTACGCACCGGAAGGGTCGATTTTTCGACAACAATTTTATCATCTTTGGCAACGGCCGCAATCTGACGGGCACAGAGTTCGATAAATTTTAAATCGGCTGCTTGCCCCTTTCCTTTTCCGTAGGTCTTGGTCGGGGTATTTACCGAAATGAAAATCATATCTGCTTCATCAATGGCTTTATCTACATCGGTGTCAAAGAATAAATTACGTCCACGTGTTTCCGCCACGACTGCATCCAATCCTTTTTCGTAAATCGGAAGCTGCGATAAGTCGTCATCGTTCCAAGCTGCAATACGCGCCTTATTGACATCAACTACCGTAATCTGAATATCCGGGTTTTTCTGGGCAATAACCGACATCGTCGGCCCTCCGACGTAACCCGCTCCAATACACGTAATCTTTTTGATTTGCTTCATGTTACTGGATTAGTTGCTAAATTCTTTCTGATAAACCACAATATAAGCACCGCTACTGGGTTTTTCGAAGTTTATCCTGATTTCCTTGTTGATTAATTTGCCGGTTTTCTCGGCGAGGTGCTGTAGATAGTCTTTGTCGAGGTTTTCACCGGACACCACAACCTCCACCTGATCGGACTCCTGCCCCTTGGCATATGCCCCCACCAACATCACTTCCTGCACATCGCCGGCACGCTCCATCACCTGATCAACCACCTTGTCTACGCCCAAAAAAGAATGTACTAAACGCTGTACAGGATTAAACAACGGATGATCAATATTCGCCCGGTACAACACCTTCTTCTGCTCTTGTTTACGCTCTAAAAATCCAGCTTCTGTTAATTGATTCAGCTCTTTGCGGATGGCATTGGTCGATTCATCAAATTCTTCGGCAATACCACGGAGGTAACCGGTGTTACCCGCCGATACAAAAAATTTGATCAGTAGCTTTAATCTTGTTTTGGAAGTGATCAATGCACCTAGCATATTGTTTTCCTCTATTGAGCAACAAAGGTACTCGATGAGTTTTAAAAATGCAAGTTATTATATTGTTAAGTTCGGCATATTCATAGAGGTACTAGCCGTAGTTTCTTGTACAATATAGGGCACATGGGCTTTAAACGCCTTTGCATTCCCTTCGTTGTCACTTATCCAACCCGATAAATGGATATACAGTTTTTTTCCTTCCAATCGACGAAGCGCGTGACGACGGATCCGGAAACTGGCCGATAACAACTGAGGACCATCTCCTCTTCCCTTAAAATAAAGCTTATCAAGGGAAGGTACGTAAAAGGCCGAGTGGTTAAACGACAACCGCTTGATCACGATAGCCTTGATATGCTCTTCGCACCCGTCGAGATGCAGCATCACACTTCCCCGGCGCATATGATCGTAAGGATCGCCAGGTTCTTGAAACTGGACTTCGACGTTCATATCCATCACGCTTTCGAAACGTCGATATTTCCGTATTTCGTTGATAACGATCAGAGAAATAGGCAGCAGAGCGAGCCCTGCAAACACAGAATAGGTTAATGCTTCCATAATGTAATTCGTAGATTGTAGATTAAAGGTGCAAAGAACTACAAACGATCGAAAAACAACAAAAAAACACGGGGGACAAATGGGGGACATCAACCCTATTGCAGCAAATTTGAAATTATATTGCATATAAAAATGAATTTATGTAGGTTTGCCTTTATTTAAATCAAATCTAAATAAAGAATGTATAGTTTACTTTTCCTTATCCTCTTCAGTGGCTGTTATCTACTGTATACCACCTCCAAGAAGGCAAAACTAGGTAAGGTGCCGCCGCGATTCCTGCGATTGGTACAATCTACTAAAAACGCAAAAATAGCGGCTGCCGTGCTTTTTCTTTTATCTTGGGCTGTCATTATCATCGATCAGGGGTTCGGATCGGGCACCTTTGCCTTTGGCGGTTATATCATGACCGCATTAAGTGTCGTTGTACTGCTTAATCCCCTGCAGTATATCCGATGGACACATCTACTGGGTCTATTTGTTTTTGCGATGCTCATCGAAACCTTTATCTTCTAATTCCGTCCGTTATGCCTGCAAATAAGAAATACTTGAGTAACCCTTTCCAGCGCTTTCTAAAAATTACCGGTGGTTTTTTGGGAGGGTATGTCGTTATGCTCAGTTTCCACTTGATGATGACCTGCGTTTTCCAGGAAAAGGATGTCGTCATTACCGCCTATTTATCGGGCTATGTGCTTTGGGCGGTTCTCCTGCTGTATGCTTTTCTCGCGAAGAACGGCTGGTGGGTTTGGCTTATCTATACGGTTATGGCCGTGGTTTTTTATCTTCTCTTTCACTTCCTACACGGTTAAAACAAATGAACATACGTAACTACAATATCTATTTCAATACGCACACCATCAGCGGGATCATTATCTGTGCCCTGCTGTATGTTATCTTTTTTGCCGGCTCCTTTTCCTTTTTCAAGCACGAAATACAAGCTTGGCAACATGGCGCCTCGTACGAGGCGAATAAGGAGACTGGAAAAGACTTTGATTTCTTGTTGGATTCGCTCCGGCAAACCCATAATCTACAAGGTAGGGACATTACCTTCTACCTACAGCCCCATTCCCTCGGGGCTTCGGTAAACATGAGCGTATCGAAAGATACGACGGTCAGTAAACCGCAGCAAGCGCCAGAAGGGCAAAGGCGCGGCCGCCGAGGTGGCGGAGACAACGCGTTCTTTTATTATGATTTCCATCAGGAAAAAGCGAGTACCTATGCAGAAAGTTACGATATGGGCGAATTTCTCTACCGTTTACATTTCCTAGCCCAACTGAATCAAGTACCCATAAATATAGGCATGCCGTTTGGCTATACGGTGGCTGGACTCGTATCCTTTCTATTTCTCTTCGCATTGATTACGGGTTTATTGCTACATTGGGATAAAATCGTGTCCAATTTCTTTATCTTCCGGCCCTGGAGCAAATGGAAAACGGTATGGACAGATATGCATACCGCGCTGGGTGTCATTGGCTTCCCGTTTCAATTTATTTTTGCGTTGACCGGTATCATCCTGATCGTCAATTGGGTACTCGTGAAGCCCCTGACAAACTATCTATACGAGGGCAAACAAGAAGCGCTCTATCAGGATTTAGGCTTTTCGGATAGCCAGACCTACGAATACCTATACCAGCCTATCGATCAGGACTTCAACATGGAGCATTATCTGGCAGAACTGAATCAAAAATGGAGCGGTGCCGAATTCAGTCGCATTTTTATCAAAAATTACGGCGATGAAAGCATGCACCTTATCGTTCATGCCAAGCCAAATCCAAAGCTCAATTTCTCGGGAGAAGGAAAGGCGATCTACCGAATCCACGATAAAAGTCTAGTCTATGAGAAGGATCCACACAGCAACTCTTCTTATAAGGATAAGGTATCCAGCATTATTTATCACCTGCATTTTGGTGATTTTGGCGGGTATCCGGTGAAGATTACCTTTTTCATCTTAGGTATCATGGGCTGTATTGTCATCATCTCCGGCATCTTGATCTGGCTGGTAGCCCGAGACAAAAAGAATATACCGAAGCACAAACGCGTGTTCAACTTTTGGGCAAGTAATGTCTTCGTGGCCATCTGTTTGACGATGTTTCCCGTGACCGCCTTGACCTTTATCGCCGTTAAGGTTTATCCGGAAGTAAACCAGTCCTTTATCTATAACGTTTATTTTTACAGCTGGCTGGTGTTCTCCGTCTTTTATATCATACGAAGAAATCTCCGGGCGACCAATAAAGAGACGCTTCTACTGGGTGCATTGTTGGGTTTTTGTATCCCCGTTGTGAACGGGCTATATGGTGGCAACTGGATTTGGAAGACCTTTGCTGCCGGCGAAACTGATATTCTGTTTTTTGATCTATTGTGGATTGCTATTTCGGTTGTGGCACTGATAGCATTTGTTAAGATACAACGGGATGGCGGGAAACAGGACGACGCCAAAAAAAATGTCGGTAAGGTTTCAGCACCACCTGTACGTGGCCGGAAAATAATTAAGAAACCTGTTACGGAATAAAATTGTAAAACAGAAAAGGGGGCTGTACGTGTACAGCCCCCTTTCACATGAAACCAAAAATAGATTATTTTAATTTGTTGATATGGTATACTCGCGTCACACCAGGGTCGATTTCAGCACCTTTCTTAACGGTGTTTGTGGCCATGTTGTATTCATAGATAAACCATTTCGATTCAGGTGTTTTAACAGCCGTGTATAGGTTGCCATCTTGTA
This sequence comes from Sphingobacterium arenae, assembly GCF_014692505.1. GTDB lineage: Bacteria > Bacteroidota > Bacteroidia > Sphingobacteriales > Sphingobacteriaceae > Sphingobacterium > Sphingobacterium arenae. The sequence goes on from NZ_JACNYK010000008.1 coordinate 27,510, forward strand.
TCAGATTGATTGTGGTTGTGGCTTCGCCTCCGGTCATTTCGTCTAGGTTTGCAACGATTTTTTTGCTGGCTACATCAATGACATACGGTCTTATATACGCCTTTCCTTCACCTAACCAAGAGAGATCACCACCTTTTACAGCATACTCTTTCAGGTCGAACAGGTAATCCTGATCAAATTCCGTTTCGTCCTTATTGACACGGAGTAGCGCGTAGGTATCTTCAGTTTTACCTGTTGTCAGGACATACAGGTTATTATCGTCGTCCAAAAACGAATAGTTTTCGCGTTGCCAGTGTCCGGCTACAATGCTTGCCCGATCATCGCTCATGATATGTCCGTTTTCCATACTCGGATAATCACATATATATACATAGGCGTTTTGGTTCACCGGCTTGTAATCGAACGTATAATAGTACAATCCGAAATACGCTTTTCCGTCGCTAATGCGTGCACTGGTAACATTGAGAATGGTTGGATCCACCGTCCCATCTGGTTTGTACACCGTGTAATCCAAGGTTGGAATCTGGGCTTTCAACGTCTTATTAATCGTCATGTCCTTTGTATTCATAAAGAATATGCTATATTCGAATACTTTCTTTTCCGCGTTAGCGTCGCTACCGTTCGTTGAAGTGAAAACAATCTCGTCTGTTGTGCTCAATTCGCTGGCTACCTTTCCAAGATAGAAGGCCCCTGGAAAAGCATAATTATCCACCTCTACGAGTTCGTCTCCTTTTTCATTGATTTGAAGCTTACTGAAACGTGTACCATCGTTGGACATGTAATAGTAGCCATTAAAGAAATAGGCGTATCCCGCGTAGCGCGCCTGCGGAAGGTAACCGGAGATATCGATTCCTTTATTATTCTGCGGAGACAACAACGTGTCTTTCATGATCTCGTCGGTCGTCAGTAAATACGATCCGTTTTCGGTGGCTACCCACACCGAATATTCGGAGTTTTCGGCGCCGGGGACGTCTGGGACATTCGGGCTATCTTCGCACGCGGAGAATAAGGTTGCTGCAATGGCACAATAACCAATTAATCTGTTTTTTTTCATCTGTATATTGCTTTTTTTGATGATGATGTATAAATTATAGTAATGATATTCTAAATTTCATGTAAAATGCTCGCCCTGGCTTTTGGAGGCGAAAGTTGTCATAGGCACGTTCATCGGATAAGTTTCTGACCTCTCCGGAAATATTATACCGGTTCCGATTCCACGAATAGCTTACGATCAACGAATGGACTAATTGTGTAGGGATATAATTTTTGGAAGCCAGCGAACCAAGATGGCTATCGCTGAGATAAAACCATTTGGTGTACTGCGTATTCCAGGATATCTGCGTACGGCTACCTTTGCTAAACCAATCGTTTTGTGCAAAGCTTAGATCAAGATTACCATATGTCCAAGGTCGGTTCGGAATCTGATAGCCATACGTAAGGCTCACTTCCTGGTTGGTGTCGTCGGTAAATTTTTGATTGTCTATGGCGTTGTCATAGCTGCCGTTGAGGGAGGCTGTAAAAATATCTTTATAACCGTAACGCAACTCGATATCTCCACCGTACAATTTCACGCCCGGAATATTATAGTATTGATATTTATCCCGCTCGTCATCGGCAACGATCCTGACGTTGATATAATCCTGTGCCAACCGGTAGAAACCAGAGATATCAAAATTTATAAAATGATCGTCATTAAAAAATGTATTGTAATAAAATCCGCCATTGACGTTGTCGCTACGTTCTGGCTTGATGTCCCAATTGGCAAGATAGTTTTGTCCATCGCCATATAATGCGTTCATCGTAGGCATATTATAGGCCCTCTCCGCCGAGAACTTTACACCGCCATCTTTGAAAATCCGATAACGGGAAGCTAAACTATAGCCTTGGTATCCAAAATATCTTGACTGCGAAATAATGGAACCATCCAATACCTCATTGTAATCTCCAAATATGCGTTGATCTTCTTGCTTGTACGTATCTAAACCATAGTATTTTACAGCAATGTTGTTTACCAGTCGCTTGTCCAACCATTGGTTTTGCCACGCCAATCCCACGATATTCCTGACCATATTGCTTGGTAATCCGGAGGTGTTATTGTTTAAAATAATATCGTAAGATTGACGGCTATTGGTATTGACATTATAGTTGAGATTTAGACTATGGTTCCGGCTTTCATCAAAATCATAGTTGAAATTCATCCTACCCAGCACACTGTTGGTATTATACCTATCGTGAATCGGGTCATTTTCGGCTTGTCCGGTCGTATTAGGTATGGGCGCGCCGCCCCATTCGTAGTTGTATCGCGCCGTATCCCGGACATGCGACACATCATAGCCATAGTTCGCATAAATATCGGCAAATAACCGATCAACGATAAAATTTTGCTTTTTATAACTAATCGTAGGCATGATATAGGTTGATTCCCTCCAATTACCGCCATAAACCGTATTGATTGTCGCGCCAAGCTGATTTTCTTTGTTGTTTGCCGAATAGGTCAATCCAACAAAGAATTGATCTGCCCAACTTTTATCCCGCAAGCCGACTTCGACCTGACCCATGGCGGAATAGTAGCGGTCTTTGAACCGTCGGACTTCGTCGATAGGGACGAATTTATTATTGACCACTTTTTCAAAGACAACACCGTATTCTTTTTCGGTGTACATTTTGTAATTGTTGTCCGAATAATTATAGAAGGCGTTTGCCCGAACCGAGAGGTTGTTTTTAGGGTTCGTGTACATTCCTACCAAAGACGATTGGTGTGTATTGAAAGATCCGTAGCTATAACTAAAATCGAGAAAGTGCCTATTCCTCTTCTTGGTAATGATATTGACGGCTCCCCCAAGCGCATCCGAACCTAAAAATGCCGGGACGACACCTTTATATATCTCGATTCGGTCCACTAAATTTACCGGGATATTATTTAACGACATAGCCGAGCCAAAATCATCCATCGGAACGCCATCGATATAGATTTTAGCCGCCAATCCATTGATGCGAAAAACAAAATTTGAACCCAAGCCGCCATCTTCCCTAAAAGTAACGCCGGGTGCGGTACGGAGGATTTGATTGACATTCGCGGTTTGGTTCGCATATTGGTTCATATCAATAACGCTCACATTGAACCCGGATCTTTTTATTTCGTGAACGCGTCTTTGGTTTTCGGTTTGGCCTTTCACGCTAATCGCTTCAATGACACGATCATCTATCTTTAGCTGAAAGTCTTTATACCTTTCACTTTCTTTCAGTAGCGCGCGTTCCGTAATGTAGCCAACGACAGTCACCTCAACGGAAACCTGCTGTTTTTGGCCAATTTCCAATTTGTAAAACCCATCTATATCGGTGCTTGTTTGGAGGTTCGTACCCACGATGCTAACGGTTGCATTTTCGATAGCTTTTCCAAAGGAGTCCTTCACATACCCCGAGATGAAAGACTGCACGATACCGTGCATACTCCCTTGCTGTGGAAAAATAGTTTCGCTCGAATGGCTTGCTGTCGAAGCCAAGATTCCTGCAGGATTATAGGCAAAAATCCCCACAGCCAACAGCATGGCTGTATAAAATTTATTATATTGCATCACTTTAGTTTGACGATTAAAGTATGGTAGATGTATCTACCGCCGGGAGGTCTGGGTGCAACCAGACCTCTTTCTTTTCTTTATTTAACTGCTGTTAGTAACCTTTATCTCATGTTGTATTATTTAGATTAAATACAAATAATGAGGCAAAGGTAAATATTAATGGGATATTTCCAAAAAGAATTTTTTGAATTTGGGAGGGTTTCATTGATGTTGGCCGACTGCGAAGCAGGCACCTGGGTCTAATACGGGATTTGCGGAGCTGATGCAACACGGAAGCTAAATGAAAGAAAAAGGGTTGTACGCGTACAACCCCTTCTACATAAAACAAACAATAGATTGCACTAAAGCAATACCATTAATACTTCAATTGGTGAATACCTGTAATGGTACCGCCCACCACTTTTAAGCCTTGCTTGGCGGTAGCCGTCGTCGCATCAAACTCGTATACATAGCTACTTCCGCTTTCCAGCGTTAGTCCTACATATGCTTTTGTTTTATCTTCGGAAATCGCACCGTAGTTGGTCGTGGTGGCACTCTTTATATTATCAGGAAGTCCCGAAACCATCTTAACAGTTTGCTCATAAACATCTACAACAGCAAATTTAACCCCTGCTAGCGATTTTGCTGCTCCATAGGTCTGGACTAAGAACTTACCATTACCGAAATAACGGGCAGCATTGATTTTGTAACCACCTGTTTTTTCCTCAAAACTGAAAAAGTAATCCTGATCAAATTCTGTTGTCCCTTTATTGATTCTGACAATAGCTGATGGATTTTTGCTGATCAATACATCTTCACCATTCACGGATCTGGTTTTGGAAGCTCCAGAGAAACCATAAGCATCGCCCCTTTCATCCACAAAAATCCCATTCTTAAAGTATTCACCCAAGACGCCGGTACGGTTGTCTTTGATTACCTTTTCCAGTTTCAGCTCTGGATACGAGAACACCGCCACCCAGGTGCTGTCCGGATATTCGGTATCAAACGTTGCATTACAACATCCCTTGATACTCATATAAGGAGCATAAACTTTATCCTCCACTTGTGTAGCCCAAGTAAAGTGTGCACGTTCACCATTTCCAGCAAGTTTCACAACATTCACCGATGCTTCTCCTACTAACTGTGGATCTTTTGCATTTACCCGGAAAAAGCCGGCATTCTCATTGCCTGAACGCGGGACTTTGATCAGCAATACCTCATCATTTACCGGTGTGAATACCTGTACTGTTTCGGCCACAAAATCACTCGCCTCCGTCAGCTTTCCTTCCCCATTTAACACGTAGGAGGTCACCGCTCCGGGATTACCTTGTCCGTACAGCATACTGAAAAATCGGTTTTGGTTGGTCATATAATACCGATAGGTACCCCGTTGTTCTAAGCCATTTCCCGATGTACTGATCGACCCCTTGGTGAGATCGTCCACAGTCAGCAGATAATCTGCCGTACCGGCTTCGGCACTGTTGGGGTGTGCAGCAACGATGTATTTCGTGTTGGTTAAATCTCCATCATCCTCACCGGGACCTGGTTGCGGATTAACCGGATCATCCGAACAGGAGATGGCAACAAATGCGCAGGCTAACCCAAGCGCAGCCAGAACGTTTATTCTTTTCTTCATGATATTTAAATTTTATGTTTGTGAATAAATAAGCTTTATTGAGAAATGAAATAGCGCAATTTCAAGAAGAAACCGCGGCTGGGTTTCGGCAGACTGAAATTATCGTACAGCCGCGCATCGGTGAGATTCTTGCATTCCAAACCGACATTGTATTTCCCGTTGGACAGCGCATATACGATATTGACATCATGCGCGAACTGTGTCGGTATGATATGCTTTCCTTCCGATCCTTGGCTTGGCCAAAACAGATACATATTATGGACGTAGAGCAAATTATATCCGATGGATAGGTTATTGCCTTTTCCACCCAAATCCGTCAGGAAAACAGATGCATCTGCATTACCATAGAGATATGGAATATTCGGCATACGATCTTTGTAGACCAGACTTATTTCAGTTGCTTCTGGATTATCGTACATCGTCATGTTCCGAAAGTTATGGTAGGAAAGGCTTGCTCCCGCAGAAATCAGGTTGTGATAAGAATAACGGACCTCACCATCCACGCCCATATTGGTGGCACGGGCCAAGTTCTCCATGATATAACGCGTCTGATTGGTCTGTAACCGCTCACGTATAAAATCATGCGCGTCCCGGTAAAGCCAACCCGCATTTAGTGCAAAGCGGTGATCCGGGGTGACGTTGAAAAAATAGCCAACACCTACGTTAACATTATCACTGGATTCGGGTTTCAGTTCTAGATTACTTACGCGGTTTACCATATCGCCGAAAATCTCAAAGGCTTCTGGCATTCGCTTGGCGTTTTCATAAGAAGCTTTAATCTGCAGATCGGGATTCACAAAATAGGAAGCAGCAACTCCATAACCCACTTTATTGTAGTTCATTTTCTGTGTTTCGTAGGCCACATCCCCCCAGTTTCCTGATGGATTATAGGAAGAAGTAGAAGTTAACCGCTGATTGTAATTTTTAAAGAATGCGCTCGCCACCCATTTTCCATCATGATTGTAACGATAATCAATCCCCGTCATGTTCTTCCGCGTGCGGGAAGGCATCTCATAGGCTTCATTCTCAGGAAAGAGTTCGTCCGAGCCGCGGCGGTCAAAAGTGGTAAAAACATTATTGACAACAATAGCATGCCGCTTATTGATGTCGTAACTCAATGTAGCGGTAGCAAGCCCGGTATTATCGCTGTATTTATAGAGCGTATAACTCCGTTCGCCCCCTGGCGCATCTTGGTATTTGGTATTTTGTAACCAATCGTAGCGCACATTCACCGTATCGATATTCTGTTCTTTCCCGACATTGATATTGGCATTCAGCGTAGCGGTCAGCCCCTTTATAAAAAGATCCTTCTCATAGTAGCGTAAGGTCGGCATAACGATATTTCCTCGACGATGTGCACTTCCGAATACGCTTTCGATCTGTGCTCCGGTCTGTATCTCCTGGTAGGTCTTTCCTAATTGTACGCCTATCATTAGCCGATCGGCATATTTTTTATCCACCACACCGACATTGGCCATAACCACTTCGTTGTGATAAGTGTCGTGGAAACGTCGAATGTATTGGGCTGGTTCCCGCTTCCAAGTATTGATATTCGACGGTTCCATCCACATGCGGTAATTGTTGTCGGAATAGTTCTGATAGGCATTGACCTGCACGGTGAAGCCCGATTTGGCTGTCCAGCCTGCGTTGATGTTCGTTCGGTGGGTATTGAAAGAACCGTAAGAATAGGACGCGTCCAGATAGCTTCGGTTTCGGGTTTTTGTCACAATATTGATTGCTCCGCCCATCGCATCGGACCCCAGCCAAACGGGTACAACGCCACGGTATATCTCGACACGCTCGGCGAGATTAACGGGAATATTGTTCAACTGAAACGATGAACCGAATCCCTCCATCGGAACACCATCGATAAAAATTTTGATCTGCTTGCCGGTGAACCCGTTGATGGAGATATTCATATCCGAGCCCACACCACCCGATTCACGGACACGAACCCCTGACACGCGGTCAATGGCATGCCCGATATCTAATGTGGAATTGTGGAGTTTGGTAGCATCGATGGCCGTTACGTTGTAGGCCTGCCGGTTAATTTCATGTACGCGGGTGCGGCCCATAACGACCACACTGTCGATCAGCCGCTGGTCTTGGAGTGAGTCGGCACGGGTTGTATCGCGTTGCACCACCTGCGCCTTCGGGGATCCCATAGAAATCCCTATAGCCAACAGTATGGCTGTATAAAATTTATTATATTGCATCACTTTAGTTTGACGATTAAAGTATGGTAGATGTATCTACCGCCGGGAGGTCTGGGTGCAACCAGACCTCTTTCTTTATTTAACTGTTGTTCGTATCCTTTATTTCCTGTTTGTTATTTAGATTAAATACAAATAACGAGGCAAAGTTAAATATTAAGATCACATTTCCAAATATTCTGCGCTTCTTTTTCGAAAAAAGAACACCGATTAGGATGGCTTCGGATGCTTGTTCTAGATCTCTACAAAAAACTCCCGAGGCAACGCCCCGGGAGTTCGCAACAACATAAACCCCAAAAAAGAAACTTACCAATTACGTCGTCGCCTTCCTTCCAGTAAGCGGCTGGTGAGATAACTCACCGCAGCGCCCACGATGGCCACCAAAACGGTATCCAAGAGGTTGCTCCAGTCGAAGCTGTTCCAGCTTGTAGCGTCCTTCGGAGATGCAGCCGATTCTTGGAATGTTGTTCCGATCCGGCAACTCGATGGTGTGGCAGAGGTGCTTTTCAATGCCATACTATCTTACCACTATCGTTGCGTTATCACTCCAATCCCCAGTTCCTTGCGTATTTAGCGCACGTACCCGCACTTCGTAGCGTTCGGCTACCATCAGCGGTGCGATGATATTGGCACGCGATGAGCTCGTCGCAAAGCGTTCACTCCACTCATTTTCGCCCTGTAAGCGGTATTGATATTCGTATAGCAATACATTTCGCTGACTCTCAAAGTCCAGCCGCACCTGCCTGGATTGCCTCCCGTCACCTAGCTTTACGCCTACCACTTTCAACGGCACCTGTACTGAGCCGCCGGCTCCATTCGTTGGAAAACCCGAACTCAAAAGGGTCGATAAATGCCCCTCTGCCACACTGTTCACGTAATATGCCAGTTGCCGTAAGGCAGCCTCCAGCGGCAGGCGGCTTTCATTCTTGAGGGCGGTTTCTTCAGGTGAGCCGCGACGCCTTGCGGCGGACAGCTTCGCCGAGAAATCATCCAACAGTTCCTGTACCGTTGCCAATGCAAGCGTCGGTTGTTCGAAATGTACATTGTCTGTCATGGCACCGATAATCGTTGCAGCGGTTACCATGAGCTCATCGTCTTTCATTCGTGTAAAGCCGATAAGCGCTTTAAATTTTATAGCCATTTTTTTGCGTTTTATGTTCTCCTCGCGAGATCGAACAGTACAAACGTAAAAAGCAACCCCGCCTCAAATGAACTTTTGATAGGATTTGATAGAAATTGATAAGATTTGATAAAATTTAACCGAAAAAAGCCCCATTTTGTCCATGTACATCGTGCCGTAGGACATGTAAATGACGACTTCGACACTGTACAAAATGGACAAGTCAAGCTGCAAAATGAATTCGACAAGTAACAAAACGTACTAAGCAAGCTTCAGAACCGACCCGTCACGCTGCAAAACCGATATGTCGCGTGCAGGCATTGCCAGGACACTGTACATGTCCGCTTTGTCACGGTACAAGCGCATTTTGTACCGTGACAAAGCGAACAACACAAGGGACAACAGGGTCTCGACAAGGCGCAGAGGCTACTTGTTACTTGCGCACATATTCTTGAACATGCGCAAAGCCCTATTGGTTTTTGACAACAGGCTTTTTCATTTCTTTAAGAAAAACAAAGGGTCAAGCCCATAATACCTTACGTTACAGTAAAGGACGGTGTCCGTTTAGATAATACCGCGTTCCTCCCTATCAGTTCGGGATATCATTTCCTATCAGTAGTTCTGTCCTTCGGTGCCATACTTTTATATCAGACACTGGCTTATAAACGCCAGCGCTTGATATAGAAGAAATGAAAACACGCATAAGACTTATACCCCCTAACTGTCGGAAAAATAAGACTGTTGTTATTTAGCGATATTTAATTCTATCAACGCCTTCAAATTTTCATCTCTTTCCTTTTATATCCACGGAAAGCCAAGGACGGCGATTTCTTTATTTCGGATTGGCTCCGCAACCGAAATACGGTGGAGTATTTGGGAATCTGGTAAAGCGTATATAACCCTGATTTAATTATGGCAATTCGCCGCAATTAAAAGCCAAGCCGGACTCAATAGCTATAAAATTAAGTGTCAAGGAACGGCGAGAAGCCAATCCTAATAAAAAAGGTAACGCACGGCAAAATGTCTCTTTAGAGCAGCTGGTGGTAATGGCTCGAAGCCCTGCCTCTTCGCCTTGTCCAATAAATATTCTCTTGTTCCCATAAACTAATTTAAAATCTCATTGGTAATAATATATGGTGGTTTCCTTATGTTGATATTATCAAATGATAGTATCAATATAAGGATTATTAGATTAAAACAGGTAATTGGCAAACTTATTTTTTAGCACGCCCTTAAGACTGCACACACAAGTGGTTCGTATACAGATAAGCAAGGAGAAGACGAGATAAGACCACGTATACGATGAGCAGGGCGGCCAAGACAAGTAAGAAATAGCCCACTCCCCGAAACCAGTATTCGATCAGGGTACATCCCGTAAAAAGGGCGAGTAGAATAACGACGGATTTCCAGGTGGTGTATACGAGCTTTTTCAATCGTTTTATCGTACTCCTTGCATATAGTCGTAGATGCAAGGCAGCAACGGTGTTCACCAGATTGAACAACGCCCACAAAGAATAAAAATTTGTCCAGATGGCCTCTTCCGTCATCACGCCATAGGACTTCACCCAGAAGAATGCCCCGACGAAAGCCATATTCGAGCATATAGCATCCGTCAACATGAGCGAGGTTCTCACATAGGGCAGTATCTGGGTTTGCATAGATCTATACATTAGTTACCGTATTTACGTGCTGTACCTTGCTCAAGCAGAAACTCCGCATTACGCAATTTCTCCAAGAATAATGTCGAAATATCCTCTTTCCGAACGTAATGTTCGATAGCTTTTACATGGCGCTGATCATGCACATTCGTGCCAATGAGGTCTATCATGCCTTTTCCGGTCAAGTATTTCACCACATTCTTTTCTCTAGGTCCATAATACCCGTAGCAGGACAGTAAGTTGATCTGCAGCAGGCAACCCCTATCTTTATAAGCTTTCAACATACTGGGTGCATGCTGATAGTATATATACCGTTCGGGATGGGCCAAAATCGGCGTTATACCGCGATCAATCAATTTTTGGATAACTTCTTGGACGAGCGGGCTTTCGTTGGTCAGCGGCATTTCAATTAAAAGATACCCACCTGCCAAACAGAGCAACGGCACCAAGGGATTGTCGAGGTCTTCCAATAGCTGCTCGCTTACCATATATTCGGCCGCATAACGCAGCTGGTTTTTCGGCAGATCCGTATCGCGTAGCGTCTCTTCCCAAGACCGTTGTATACTGGCTTTGTTATTGGGATACATACCATCCCAGATATGCGGCGTGGCAATAAACTGTTGTATTCCCTGATTGGTCAACATGGCCAGAAGTTCCAAACTTTGCGATACCGACGCACTACCATCGTCTACGCGTGGCAGCAGGTGGTTGTGTACATCAACCTGCAGCCAGCTTAGATCGTTGTATTTTCGTTTACGACTAAAGATAGAAAGCATAAAAAGTTCTTCATAAGTAGATGGCACAAACATAGGCAAACCTACTTCGCTCTTTCCCACCCAAAAGGGCGGTTTTCAGAAAACTTATGCTATTTATACTTTAAAATGAGCTCCGCACGGCTTGACACCTGCAATTTTTGATAAATATTCCGGATGTGGTATTTTACGGTGTCTACACTGACAAAAAGTTGCGCAGCGACTTCCTTGTAGGAGGTTCCTTGCTGTAGCATCGCCATAATTTCGATTTCACGTGGGGTCAACTGGGCAGTTTTCTCATACTGGCTTTTGCCCAGCACGGGATTAAAATGGTCAAACACCAGTCGGGCCACCTGCGGACTCATCACCGATCCGCCTGAGAGTACTTCCAGCAAATGCTCCTCCATTTGCGGTAGCGGCGTACTTTTCAATAGGTATCCCGAAGCGCCCGCACGCAGCGCCTGAAATACCGCATCCTTGTTTTCGAATACGGTAAACATCACGACCTGTACTTCCGGCATGCGTCTTTTGATATACCAAGTTGTTTCGATGCCCGATTTGCCGGGCAGGCCAATATCGCTGAGCACAATATCCAATGTTTCGTTCTTCCAGGTCTCGATAAACTCTTCGAAGGAGTGTGCCGCAATGCGTAAATCGAAAGACGCACTAGACTCGAAAAAAAGCTTTAACGATGCCAGCACGGGCTCGCGGTCTTCCACTACGGCTAAGCGATATGTTTTATCGCCATTATTTGCATTCGGATTACGTTCCATTTTTTACCATTAAATTTCGAAACAGGTATTGTAACAGCCAACAGCTAAGCATCAGATAAAAGAAGCTAATCGTGGTCAATTGATCCAAATCTTGCATCAAGAAGCTGGTTTGCGTCGAATTAGACAATAAACTCAGCACCATCCCTCCTTGCAACAAAAGCTGCCCCGAATAGATTATACTAAAATATTCCGCATTGCGCCGGCTAGCAACGGAAATAGGCGACAACTCCATATCGTGCAGATAAAGCAGCCGCCACTGTGCGATAAGGTAGATAAATGCCATGAAAAATTTAACGATATAATGCCATTTTTGATCGATATAACCATATGGATGCCGTACGCCCACCTGCATATCGTATACTACTTGTTCCAGCAATGCCCTTTTTTCTTCTATGGAAGCCAGGGCATACGGGATAGCATCAATTAAACCAAAGACAACCGGCAACAGGTGCAACCACATATGCCGGGGCCATTTAATCCGCGGAAAGAGCGAGAATAAAACAAAAAAATAGGCACAGGGGGCGATGAGATAATAGAGGGGAATACCCTTGTTGTAAAACTCCGGTACCGCCCGAATAAAACCGTTAAAAATGAGCGCATAGATGAATGCGTGCCAAAACGATGCCGTAGCGACCAGGGCTATCAACAGGAAGCGACGGTCTTTCCGGCGAATGGTCAAATAGACAAGTCCTATGATGGCAATGACCGACATCGAGAACCCTAGCAGGGCAAAGGACATGCCCCAGCTGTTCCACGCTTCCTGTCGGATCCAGAATTTCGTTATAAAATCCCTCATATTGTCCATTTAATGTTCCGTAGGTTTACCTTTAACAGCACGGTAAACAACCCATTATCCTGTGTAACCACTATAGCTGCATTCATTTGCCGTGCTCTGGTTTCCATATTACGTGTTCCTTGTCCTTTTCTAAGCGTCTTTTCAGGGGCAGGACTTTGCGCACCATTATTCTGCACCTCCATGAGTAGCCATTTGCTGTCGACACGTACCGTAACGGAAACCCATTCCGCCTGCGCATGCTTGATGATATTATGCAATACTTCCTTAAATAATAAATACGTGTTCTGCCGCACAATCTGCGGAATCTTACGGTCCGTCTTGGTTTCTCCGTCAAAAAGCACGCGAATTCCCTTGGGTTCCAGCGTTTGGAATGCGAAGTATTCCATACGTTCCTGCAGGCTCCCTTCATAGTTGTTACGCACGTCTATCGCCCAAATAATATCGTCCATCATTTGCACGGCTTCTCGGCTGTATTGTCCGATCGATGCTGCACTCGATTGTTTGTCACGCGAGGCTCCCATCGACAGCAGATCGGCCTGCATGGATATGCCCGTTAAGAGCCCGCCTACTTCGTCGTGAAGATCCCGGGAAATCTGCTTGCGCAAAGCTTTCTCATCTTTTACTCTTTTCGCGCGCTGGATAATAATATACGTTGCGAGTCCCGTGATACTCAGTAATACCAAGGCATAAAATGCCTGCGTTTCAACAAACGCCGGCTGTTTGATTAACAGCCACGTCCACGTTTTTTCAAAACCACCATTCGCAGACCAAATACGCACATGTACAGGATATTCTCCGGGACGTAGACCTACCAGTGTAATCTGGCCGGAGGCAGCCATGTCCTGGAATCCGTCCATGACCGGATCAATTTTATACTGCATCTGATAACCCTGCCTATACACATCCGGCCGAGCGAAATCCATATTAAACGTCAATGCATCTTCCGGTAAGCGCATGGTATCGCGCAAAGCATCCGCCGCATAATAATGCTTATACCGGTTCCCTGTCAACCCAATGTGCAGGGCCGCAATTCGCGGTTCCGGAACCGCAATATCCTGCTTGGCGGCTTTCAGCAGATCGCTGGGATCAAAGAAAACATAGCCCCCTATCCCCCCCATGAACAAACGTCGCTCGGCGGTATCATAGAAGATTGCCTGATGGTTAAACTCCTCAAAAGGAAGTCCGTCGTTCGTCCGGTAATTAAAAACACGGTTGTCGGTTATGATCGATAGTCCCCGGTGCGTTCCGGCAAATAGTGTTCCATCGATCGCAAACAGCTGATACACGACATTACTGCCCAGTCCCTGCTGTACATTGATGCTGCGACTACCCGAATCCGTCAACAGGACAACACCCCGTCCTTTCGTCGCGAGGTATTCCTTTCCGCCATCAATAACATGATCGTAAATCATTAACTGTTGTTGCCCCTCCGGATACCGTTTGCGATGGCGATGCCCATCGAATACAAAATATCCCCCTTCTGTCGAAAAGCTTAATTTTCCATTTTTATAACGGAGGGAGAGAATACGTTTCCCATCTGTAAAAAACATCCCCGTCGTATCCAGCAATGGCACGGCTTGGTTTGTCCGTATATCATATTGCCATATCCCGTTCGACGTACCGACCAGCAGTGTAGAACCTTTATAGGGCGTTAAACAGTAACCTAAATCGGAAAACTTATGTGCATATCGCGAAGGCACCGTCGGTTCAAACGTTGTCAACCGGCCAGCCACCATCCGCCCCAGAAAACCAGATTCCAACGCGATATAGGTGGTATCCCGATCTTGCATATGCATGGCATAGTAGTTTTTCTCTGGTGCCTTTTTATATTCCATCACACTTCCCTGTAACGGCATGTGATGCAGGAAGCCGTAACCTCCAAAATAATAGCAATTGTTTTGTCGAAACATTCCTCTGGCACTTCCACATTCTACGTATTCAAACGAAAACGACGAGGGAAAGACAGCGTACAAACCGTCATCCGTAGCCAATAGCCACTCGTCACTAAACCGTCTCCAGGCATTCACTCGTTTGTACAGCACATGTTCCGCCAAGCGGTGGAAACCTCTTTTCTGTATCGTGAGTGATGTATCTCGAGATAGCTCCAGATACTCCCCGTGATTATTGAACAGCATCACGCGATCACCATCAACGAAGCCCCAATGGTTCCAGTTGGTGAAGTCGTTTTCCTGTGTACTCCGGATGGCCGTCAGCCGGAAGTTCCCATCATATAAGTAGTAGCCATCCCGGTAATTACGGATAAGCAGACCATCTTTCAGCGGTAATAGATCCTCGATACAATCGTCGATTCTAGGTGGAATAGCGGCTGTGCGACAAGCCCCCGTACGCCGGTCGTATGCATATAAGGTGCCGCTAACGGCTAACCAAATGCGATGAGCATCTGCCGCAAACAAATTGCCTACCGTCTGGCGCCCTTTGTGTTTATCTGCAACAAAGGAGAATAAAAAGGTTTTTCGATCCCGACCGATCTGCCATACCTCGCCATTCTCTGTGGCCACCAAAAAGTCTTTGTCCGTTTGGCAGAATGCCTGCGCTTTTCGCTCGGTAAGCCTCTCTGCGAAAGGTTCGTTGAAACAAAAACGCCAGGTACGCAGATCAAAGATCAGCAGGCTATTTCTGGTGTTCAACCAAAGGCGCCCCCAGGGATCAATGGCTAAGGTCTGTATTTCATCAAAGGGTAGCTTTTCCGCATACAGTTTCGAAAAAGGAATGACATGCACGCCATCGTAGCGGTACAGCTCTCCACCCGACACCAGCCATATCGATCCAAAGCGATCTTTTTCCGCCACGGTGAACATCACGTGCTGATCGTCTATGCCCTTCAGTACCTGCACATGCCGGTAGGGGTGCTCTGCATGGAGGTCAGCAATGCCAAACACCAGAAGGCAGAGATATAAGATGATATATTTCACCCCACCTTCTTTCCGTTTTTAGCAACTTCTTTATCGTAAACTATTTTCCGAAGTCCAGAGCTCGAGAAGCGGTGGTCTCGGCTGTTGAAATACAGTTCGATGCCCTTCTCTTCACAGTATTTCCGTCCTGTAAAATCTTTATTAGCATATTCATCACCCACAATACGAACATCCAGTTTAAAGGAACGGAGAATGTCTTCCAAATCTTGTTCGGTGGAGTAGGGTACGATTTCATCCACATATTCGCATCCGCGCAGTTGGATATAGCGCTCCACGACGGTTTGGGTCGGTGCATTTTTTTCGGGGCGATCAAGTGTGGGATCCATCTGCAATCCGCAGATCAGGTAATCACACTGGCGCTTAGCCTCGGCGAGCATCATGATGTGACCCGCGTGCAAAAGGTCGAATGTGGAGAAAGTAATCCCGACGCGGGGACCGGGGTTGTAGTCTTCTCTTTTTTTCGTGGCTTTTTCTTTGTTTTTCATGGTATGTTGTTGTTTTGTGAATATTTCATTGATCTCGCAAGCTCATTTTGCATTATTAAACCCTCCAGGGTGCGCGTCGTTTTGACAGATATGCGATAATATTTTTACTTTTTCCCAAAGAACTTCCGCAATGAGACTTGTCCGCCGACGCTATTGTTAAATAAAGACCCTTGATCTACGGCTAAACATATTCCAAAAAAGAAATCATTTGGTAATTCACGCTCGGCCCGAACGAATCCAGAAAACTGAGAAACAGGCACAAACTTTTCTTCATGAGGTTCATGCCATCGTCCACCCGTAGATTTCCCGTGAGCGCTTGTCGTAAAAGTTCCATAGTGTTTGGCAAAGGTAAGTTTACCTGTTACATTCCACTGGTACAGCCGACCCCGCATTCCTATGTGTCCCGCTACCACGCGGTTACTGATAAAATAATCCATAGGATCATGCGCCTGCCCTGCTCTCACTGAATGCGCCGGCGCGATTAATGGCGAGCCGACACCTTGCGCTTTGTACGACCAGCCTTCCGTATAATAGTAATTGTTATAATAGTCCTCGTCACCAGACGCTGTAGGCTTTGACCAAGGATATCCGGCCTGATCTTTTGAATAGAAAAATTCGAAAAGAAGCTTTTGCCAGTCCCAATTTTTTGCTGTTTTATTATATGTTTTGTTGGTTAAGGCGATACCATTAAGGCCATCGGCTATATTCGCTAATTTGGATATTGCGCCGACTTCATAGATATTCTGTCGATAAGCCATCAGCTGAACATCATCCCAATCGTAGGAAAGACCTAAATCAATAGAGCCTAACTGATTCCCTAGCTTTGATCGAGGGATGGGTATGTTGCCGCCACCATAAGCTTTTCCCCAAAATACATACCATAATGTTTCGACATTATTCAGCGTATAACTGTCTCCATATACTTTCTTTTCACTGCCCCACTGTGCCTGATGATTAATTCCTCCATACAGGTTCAGCCGCCAATGGGGTCTCCCGATACGCCCATATAAGGATTTTTGGTGTAGGAGTGTAGGATGCGCATATTTATCGGTAGGCACCAAAAACTGATTTGCCGCGATGGGTATTTCCCCCACCAAACCATTGGCAAAATTTCCTTTAAACGAGAACAGGCCACCCAACCATGGCAAGCGGTAATATTCTGGTATACGTATATCGAGCATCGGTATACCCAATGCATTCCCCGACACCGCAAAATTTCCCGAGCTTAACAACGTATCTCCGTTTAAGCCCATTACATCTTTGGTCCGGCCGAGTTTAGCCTCAAACATCGCATAACGAACTTTTACATGCGCATCAATTAGTTGCACCTGTGTTGTAGAGCCAACATTTGTACGCGCTTCCAATCCATAGCCCCAGTCCCATTTGGAAGCTGTCGTATCGCTACGTTCGGTCCACTCCCCTTGTATCGCATAATTCTTTGCTGCACGGACCAACAATCCACCAGAAGCACCGGCTAGGGGGATAGAACCATATTGATTGGAACGCATCCAAAACGGCACTATGTCATTGCTGGTATATCCGGCAAGTAGGCTGACATCTACATATTGTCGGGTCGTGTCTGTCTGCGCTTTTACCTTTGTACTTAAAAGCAAAATACCACAGTAAAACGTAAGGCTCAAAAAAAGAATGTTTAATCTTTTCATAGCGGTCAGGTTAATGCGGAATGCATCGCCGAATTTTAGTCAATTAGTTTCGACTGATGCTTATCCAATGTATTATAAATCTTCTTCACATCCTGTGATTTCTCCTTTTGTACAAATAGCAGCGCGTCATCTGTATATACGACAATCGTATTTTTTAAGCCGACAAAGGCCGTATAGAGGTCTAATCCGATGACCATATTGCCTTGCTCGTCCACGGCGTAACCGGTAGACAATAGGTAATCATATAATGCTTCAAATGATCCGAGGTCAGACCACTCGAATTGTGTAGCGACCACCCGAATCTTTTTAGAGCGTTCCATCACCGCATAGTCAATGCTAATTGACGGAATTTTTTTAGAAAGGTTCTCGTCTAGTTTCCCATCTTTTTGATGTTGCCACGCCGCGAGGGCCGTTGCATACACTTTGGGCTCAAACTGCTGCAATTCTTCCAATAGTGTATCGGCGCGAAAACAGAACATACCGGAGTTCCACAAAAAATTACCCTGTTCAATAAAATCCTCGGCGGTATCTTGGTTTGGTTTTTCGCGGAAAGATAGTACACGGTCATCATCATATTCGATATACCCGTATCCGGTCTCTGGTCGTGTCGGTTGAATACCAAACGTCACGATATATCCTTCTTTTGCTTTTTCAATGCCCGTTTGTATAGCCTCTTGATAAGCTTGCTCTCCTACAATAACATGATCGGAGGGAGTAACCACCAAAATGTCGTCCGGTTCTGCTGCAAACGCGGCAAAAGCAATGGCCGCAGCGGTATTACGTGGTGTTGCCTCTACAATATCGGTATAAGCTATCCCTTGGCTATCCAATACTTCTTTGCTCAGCTGATAATTCTCCCGATTACCGACCACCATTACGTGGTCGCAGAGCGTCTTGTTCCGTAGTACGGTCATTCCAAAGAGTGAACCTTCTTTGAATAGGTTTAGGTATTGTTTTGGATTGCTCTTACGCGATAAGGGCCACAACCGGCTTCCTACGCCTCCTGATAAAAGTACGTGTATAATGCTGCTCATTTGTTTTCTTCGAAAGGGTTTCTATAAATCTTCAACTTTTCCCTTAATATGAGACCGAGGAAAGGTAAATCATCGATCATATAGCGTTTCCAAAGACGTTTAGGCTCTTTAAACAACCGATAAGCCCACTCTAATGACATTTTCTGCATCCAGACCGGAGCACGTTTTAATGTCCCGGCTTCAAAGTCGATTGTGGCGCCCAGTGCCATAAACAACTTGATACTTGAAAGCCTGTCTTTATACTTATAAATCCATTTTTCTTGCTTAGGAGCACCAACTCCTACGACCAACACGGTTGCGTCAGAGGTATTGATTAAACTCAAAATTTCTTCGCATTCCTGTTCATCTTTTTCAAAGCCAAAACTGGGAGAATGTGAAGCAACTACCATACTACGTCCGACTTTTTTATTAATTTCTTCTTGTGCTTTTCGCGCTATCCCTTCTGCAGCACCTAGCAGAAATATTCGTATTTGGTCATTATCTTTATGATGTCGGCAATAAGCCGAAAAAAAAGAAGAACCTGGTATCACTTCCTTTACCGGCTTTCCAAGAAACTTTAATCCTAATTGTACGATCTTGCTATCACATACGATCCAATCTGCGTTTTGATAAATATCATAAAATAACCTGTCTTTTTGGAGTTTGATAATATGATCCACATTCGGGGTAATAAAGATCCCATCAGTAAGCTGGCGTAATAAATCGTCCTGTTTGATATTGTTTAAATGAATATTAAACAAGGATATTTTGGAAGCTATTTTTTCGTCTTTCATGTTTTATCTTCTAGCAAATCCTCGTAAATAGACGTTAATTGTTTGCACACGCTCTCAGGAAAAAATGGACGTACCGTTTCAAAACATTTTTTCCCGTATTCAGGTAGTAAAGCGGGATGATCAATAAAAAATTGGACAGCTTCTTTTATCTGTTCCAAATTACCTGCTTCTATCAAAATCCCGTTTTCATAAGAATAGACAATTTCAGGAATGCCTCCAACATTTGTGGAAATAACAGGTCGCGCATAACTCATGGCTTCCAGGATAGCAACGGGCAACCCCTCGTTGTAAGAGGGAAGAATATAGACATCTGCCCAAGCGAAGCAGTCCGCTTTCTTTTCTCCTGAAACCCACCCCTCATATTTGACGAATCGAGACAATCCATTTTCATTGATAAACGTGTGGATATCGCCATCAACTGCGTTTCCGCCGATACGTAAAAGAAGTTTGTTCTGGAAAAACTCTTTATTATCTTTCAGCATCGTTAGTAAATCATAAATTCCCTTCCGGTTACTTATTTCTCCAAGAAACAGTAAATGTAATTTATCATCGGATCGCTGCTCGGGAGCTGCTGTGGGGGGCGTGACCATGTTATTTAGCACACGGATGTTAGCTTCACTCACGCCAATGCTCGCAAAATATTTTTTCCACGATTGAGATAAAACAATCAACGTATCACACAAATTAAGTGTACGGACAATATTCCGTTTATCGTGGCTGTTTTCAAAGAATTCCTTAAAGTCAGCAGCATGTTGGTGCATGATGACTTTTTTTCTAAAAAACTTTCCCATTTTTATGAAAATTCTCTTTCGATAGAAGGAAGCATTTGCAGCGCCGTGAATATGCAGTATCTTGATACGTTGATCGACTAATAACAAGAGAAAACAACGCATCACCGCTTGGAGGGCATAAAATGCCTTTACGAATTTATTGCCCAATCTCCACGTAGGTATGAAACGGCTTTTCTCAAAATATTTTTCGTACGAAACCAATACGGCGGTCATTCCGCCATAGGTGGATTTCGACACGCCTATCATTAATATCTTATTTGCAATTTTCTTAGGTATAATTAATCGATCCGTCATGTCCAATTCGTTAAAGTACTTTAAACCCGCAAAGCATTAGACAAATAGTTTAGGGAATCATTCCTTATTTCATTCAATTTGATTTCGACTGCGTAATAGTCAATCTTATTATCTATCACGCTACATATATCGCCATTAAAAATACGCTCCCTTTCAATCTTTAAAACGTCGAAAAGACTATCAATCCGTGAGTTACGGGATGTTTTACTCGCATTTGCAAATCGGTAAAAAGTCATAAACTGACGATGGAAAATAATGGAAAATATAGTACAATGAAATGAATCTGTACAAACATATGTTGCGTTACTGATATATTTCACGAAGTCGTTAGGATCCACGAAATATGGTGCTTCATTCCCGAAAGACTCGTCTTCTGCCACATATTCGTCCATATGGCGAATTGTTATTATTTTGTAACCTGTTTTTTGTTTTAACGAATTGACGGCGCTTCGAGATTCTTGGTTATCACCTAAGAAGTAGCAAAAAATATAGGGATCTTTCTCTTTAGGCCGAGCATCGGCTATCTCTGTTTCCCATTCTTCGCGAGAGAGCAACAGTGTCGGATCAGCAACCACTCTAGCAACCTTGTTGGATAATGTATCAACAATAATCTTTCCTTGTTGCTCACGGACTCCAATAGACGAAAAACGATCTAGGTATTTTCCCGTCGCTTTGTGTTGAAAGGCAGGTATCTCTGAAACACCGAAACTAGCGGCATAAGCTATTTTTGGTATATTATCATCGACAAAGAGCAAATTAAAAAATTTATTTGGCAAACTCATTGGGGTCCAAACTTGGTCGCTACCGACTACAACAGCTTTATATTTTTTGGAACCTTCGTTCAAATTTTGGTATCCGATATGTTCGCGAAAAAGCGGAATCAATTTTTTTGACTTATATTCGTTAACGGCTTTTGTCCGCTCGGCAATGCCTTTAGCATAATGCGGATACTTTTGTTCAATCTTTTTGGCAGTAAATCTATGGTAGATCTCTTTAGCTTCACCTACCCGAATAGCATTAATCACAAACGCTATTTTCTGCTTAATAGATAACTTTTTCTTGTAATTAATTATCTCGCAATCGTATCCCAGATCGCTTATTTTCTTAACTAACGAATATCCAACCAGCGCTGTTCCGTAGTTGTTGTGCCCCTCGTTATAGGCTATTACACATCCTATTTTCTTTTCCATCGATATATCTTTTATAGTTTCATTTTCCTAATGTCATACCATATATTGTCTTCCAATAGTAGCTTCCTGTAAACAACTTGCCGTCATCAGTAACATATATTGGTTGAATCAATGCCCTATCATTAGACAAATCGTTAGTGCCGCTGTAATAAGGATTATCTGGGTTAGAAACGTCAAATATCGCAACCCCCTTTTCGGCAAAATTTAGATAAACATTATTTTCGAACTTTTTCAGGTAACTAGGTTGCCTATCTCCTGTCGTTTTATGGTACCAGTCACTAGCTGGAATGAGTACTATTTTATTTGCTATATTGTCAAGATCAGACAAATCCGCGACTAACAACCCCCTTCTATCCGACTTTAGACTAACCTTTTCAGTCTGTGTGGCGTAAGTCGCATAGAGATGCGGATAATCGACAATCACGTCCATCGTTTGATAAAAGGGCATCTGGTTAACTAAAAAGGAATCATTCAAGGAGATCTCCGTTACGGCAGTTGCTTTACCGCTGTGATCTAGTTCCCATATCCCGATTCCTTCGGCGAAATGAGCAAATGCGACATATAGTTTATTGTCATTTTCAAAGAAATCGAATCCTTGATACTCTCTATGTTTATGGTGTTTGTAAGAAAATATTTCCTTGGGGTTGCTAGGATTTATTGCATCGAAAATTATAAACCCCCCAATCCCGGAAACAAGTAAATATCTGTCCAAATACTGTTGAACCTCTACCAACTTCATATCCGAATCAATTTTCCGCACAGATTCAAGGTTGTCCTTCTGCAAAACGACTAAGCTTCCAATCTCTGAAGAATTATTAGTAAAACTTCTTGTCGTCATGTATAGATACCGACCGTGAACACAGCCTCCTCTAGCGATGACTCTAGCTGAGGTGAACGCATTATTTTCGGCCAAGAGAATTAAATTCTTAGGATCAGAAGCGAGATACTTTCTTACACCATAATATCCCATAGAGTATAGTGTATCTTGTTCAGAAAAAAGATACCAATTGCCTTTGGCGAAAGATCGAAATATATCCGTTTTATAGTGAGGATTTAAGCGAGTATAGATCATGGCTACACCAAAAACGCACAGCACACATATTAACCAGAATGATATTTTCTTCCTTGCGCTTATCATATCATGAAGTAGTTAGAAATCTGTATACTCTATCAATAATTTCTCTATCAATATTAGCATCGAATTTACGGGCGAAAAGGCAATGACTTTCGATTAATTTTTGATAATCTTCATCTCTAAAAACCTTTGGATACTCAACATCATTCCAATCAATATACCGCAGACTATCATTTTCTATTTGTAGGTTTTCTAGTTGCATGACAATTGTTTGATAAAAAAATTCATCAGCACAATTGGTCCATTTAAATCGACTACTATATTCTGGATGATCATCCAAAAATTTCATTATTTTCTCAACACATCCATGTGTTATGTTCAGCCAATTGGGTCCTTTATAAAAATCATATTTCGTAGATCGAGGTGATACTTTTGAAAAAACCGCAAATAAGAAATATTGGAGACCAAACAAATATTTATCCCATAAGCTACCACCTCTATGAAACCAATTTGGCCAATACTTTGTCACGCGATCTAAGCCACCTTTCTGTCTAGTGCCCTTCTTTACTTTTTCCTCGATAGAAATATACTCTTTGTCGTTATCATAAAAGAAACGAATAATCTCTTCATTAGATTTAATAGGAAGATCTTGCCCGGATATGAGCAAATATCTATCATACCGCTTCTCAAATGCTTTTTCTAACAGAAACTGTACGGCTAAAATCTGCGAATAGCCTCCCCAGTATACTTTTAATTCTTTATACGCATAAACATTTTGAGCAATGATGTCTTCTGGACGCACACTACTTTTCTTATCAATATGAACAAAAACATGAAAGTCTCTAGATAAATACCGGATTAACCGAACGGTTTGTTCATCTTTTCGGTGAATCAACATTATTATAGCAATTTTTATCATATTTACTCCGCCGATAAAACTTTCTTAATTAAACCTTTTGAAATTTCCCAATATCTTGATATCCAAAAATTAGTGATCTCAAAAGCCAATTCTCTTCTATACTTCGTCGGTATAGATGAGTTGATTTCATTTTTGTATCGTTTTCTGTACGATCTACTAAGCATTGGATTTTTTGAAATAGCTGAACTCGGTCTCCACATATAATGGTAAACATGATCAGGAATTAGTGTAATTTGTTTCGCATTATATCCTAAACGGAGGTTCATTATAAAATCTTCTCCATGCGTGATTTTTGAGGAAATATTAAACGAGTTTAGGTCAAATAGTGATATTCTAGTCAATCGACCAAATGGCCCCCACGTAACATATTTTCTGAGTAATTTTTTTGAATATTGGACACCATTCAACTTTGCATAAGTATATTCTCTTTTAAACTTAAACGGACCTGTATATTTCAAACTACCACACACCATATCAGTATCCTCATCAACATGATTAAACAACAGTTCTATCGATCGCTCAAACAGCTCGTCGTCCGAGTCTACGAAGGAAACCCATTCGCCAGTACAATTCTCCAAACCGACTTTTCGAGCAATCGTCACCCCTTCATTTTCTTTATGAATAACCTTTATCCTAGAATCTTTCTTTGACCACGTACTACAAATATTACCAGAAGAGTCAGAAGATCCATCATTAACCAATATAATTTCTATCGCCTTAAATGATTGACTAACAAGGCTTTTCAAACATCTATCAAGAAATTCTTCTGAATTATAAATTGGAACAACAATACTTATCAACGGTGTGCTTTTCATATATTCATTTTTTTAATTAATGTTCTATATCGCTTTTCCACCGCCAAATCAAAGAATCTCGCATAAAACAAAAAAAGTAATATAATTATATAGTAAGTTAGCAAGTACACTTCTGTTAAACAGGCAAAATTATAGGCTATAAACATTATCGTGAAAAAAACATAATAAGGTTTATGTTGATACTTCTTAATGAAAAATGTTCTTAACGATCTCCATATAACTGTAAAAAAAGCTAAGAAACCAATTAAGCCGCATTGTAATAATATTTGTAATATAGTATTGTGCGCATGTCTATTCCCTTGAACTAGCCATCCTATGGAAGATAGGCCGTAGCCAAAAAAAGGTTGATTGGAAAATAGCATAATCGCCTCATCCCAAATTACTAGTCTTCCCGTTAAAGTGATATCTTTATTGAGAATATCCACAATGAAAAATTCAAATAAGTATTGTAATCTCAATAAGACAATACTTAGAAACACAATAAAAATGATTAGTAAAGCTGCTTTCATTTGAAACAACTTTGGAACTCTTCGATAAAGAAACATACTCAACATAAATAATAGAGCAGCGGTATATAGTGTTCCGACGTTTAACATTATAATGTTACCGCAGATCACTAAGACTCCAAAAACATTGATCACTTTTCTATAATAACCGATTCGTCTGGCTAGATAAAACAGGATAAACCAAATAAACAACAAGGGACTTATTTGGTTATCTAATCCCAAAAAATTAATCCTTGAGGAATTCCAAATTGAATCAGTTTGGAACAATCCATCCGGATATACTATTAGATAAAACAGATTAAGAAACAACATGAATCCTAGGCAAATGAAGTAGACAAACAGAAAACCAGCAGGACTTTTTCTGACATAATAGCCAAACATGCAACAATAAAATATTATTGCACCCATTTCGTTTACGACCGAAGAAATATCGTTTGAATTTATGAAAACTGCTATTGCCCAAACACCTAGAAATACTAAGACACTTTTATCAAAAGAACTCAAAGAACCCTGATTAACATACAAGAAAAGGATAACTACGAGACTGATCATTTTATAATAAAAAAGCAATTGATAAAAAGGAGATTGATAGTCAGTCGTCACTTGCGTCAATGGTGTAAGTAAGGCGATAAACGGAAATAGCAATAAGAATATGCCTAGCATATCACTTTTATTTGGTCGTCTAGCTAATAATTTTCTTATCGCTGCTGATCTTGTCATAGTCAACTTATTTTATGCAATAAATTTCCTAATGAATTTCATTGAGCGTTCTCTCAACTCATCAATTTTGCTGCTGACCTCTGCGTAATTGGGTTCATCTGATAAATTTAGATTCACAACGTCTACCAAATTAACAAACCTATCCATCAACCCCAATTGTGTCAAAAGGAAAGAAGCTCTGTCGTCTTTGCTATCAAAGTTTATCTTCTTCAAATACCAAAAGTTTTTTCTGAACATAACCGAGAATATCGTACCGTGAAATGATGATGTGAACACCAATTCAGCATCCTTTATACAAGAAAGATAAGAGCTTGGACCGCCCTTTGGAGCTAATTTAATTCCATATTTCGCTAAATTTCTTCTTGACCACTCCTTTGCATCAATTATATAAATAGGTAAGCGTAATTTTTTGGACACCTCCAATATATATTCTATTGACTTTTTTGTGTAAGTTATAGTGTACCAAAATATGTATTTTTCCTTAATTCCGGTTTCTGAACATAACGGCAGATAGTCCTCTGTATTCAACAGAAGTGTGGGATCTGCCGTAATTTCGACCGGGATAGTAGTCAATTCTTCTAGCCATTTTTTAGCATTGTATTCACGAACAGAAAGTGCTGAGAAATTGTTAATGAATCTAGCATACTCATCTACATCACTAATCGTATTAATATTTGTTGCACCGAAGCTTACAGCATATGCTACTTTCTTACTAGACTTTACAAATGGGAGAAAATAAGCTTTGTCGGCATCTTGAGCCTTTGTATTCCAAATCTGATCACTACCGCATACAACCACGTCATACCGATTATCACACTCGAATAAACCCTCACTGGTTTTAATTCGGTTTGATGAAAGAACTAAATACTTATTTGAAAACTCTTCATAATCGTTGTATCTTTTCTTCAGCTTTTGATAATACAATAAGTTTAGAGCTATTCTAGCCACTTGTTTGATGGTACGAGGGAAATACAGTATGGAGTACATCCTTTGCTGATTATGATTTGAAAAATCTATAATTTCATTAGGCAAATTGAATTTATCTTTCAATACTTTTTGAAAGGCATACGCTTGCAACATAGATCCATTATTATGCGAAGCGTGAAAAGTCATGATTCCTACCATTTTATTATTCATTTTTTCAGTATCTTATGTATCATATTAGTAACCAATTGCTTTTCGTCGTCACAAAACCCTGTATAATAAACACTTATAAAAAAAGCGATAATTGAAACAGGAAATGTAATTAATAACCTAAGTTCAAAGTCGAATAAAGTTGTGATTATCAAACAAACTGATAAAATAACAATTGCCGGAATGATCTCTTTCGAAAAAACGCGATCTACATATAATCTTATGGACAAATTCGCTTGAACTTTTAAAAAATAAATTCTAAAAGCACAAGCAATTGACTCAATAAATACTGCACAAACCAAAACAGAATGAGGGGGCAATCCCTGCTTCAATAAAATATACGAAACCGGGACATTCATGAGCACAACTCCGCCAATAACCAGTTGATAAGCCCGGATTCTTCCAGTGGCTTGAATAGCAGATTGTAAACCTATAGTAGTTTGATTGATCAGCGTTGTAATTAGATATAAAGAACAGAAAGCAACAGTGTATTCTGGCACATCTTTAAGCCATAACCTAAGAATGGAAGGCATTTCAAAAATAGCTGGAATGGCAATGAATGACACTAAGAAAAAACCTAATTTACTAGCCATCATTGAAAGCTTTAGCATTCGTTTTCGGTCACTCACACCCTCACTTTTCATAATTTGGGGATTGATAGCCTTAAGAAGCGTCGCTGAAAAAAAAACAAGTTGTCCAGCAACTTGATTTGCAATACCATAAGCTGCGCTCACTATCGTTCCAAAAAAAACATTTAAAACAATTGCGATACCCTGATTTCTACCAACAACGCAAGCAGATCCAAAGAGATTCCACCCTGCGAAACCACCGAGGTTTTTCATTAACAATTTATCATATTTGTAGTTTAATATCGTACACTCTTCATACTTTTTAAGTGTGTACAGAGCGTATAACAGAAATGAGATAAAAGTAACACCTGCCATAAACAGTCCATAGTGAGCTAATCTTTCGCTTGCAATAAAATAGTTAAGAGAAAGGGCAATTATCAATTTCATTATCGCTTCGAGAATATTAACTATAGCGATCCACAACATATTCTCATGCGCATTTAATAAGGCAGTAAATGGTACGGAAACTATCGTAAAAAATACAGAAACTGCCATATAAAGATAAACTGTCTTTGCCATTGGTACGCGTTCCGACGGTATATTTAAAAACCCGTCAAATAGAAACTGAGACAATATAAGAAGGAAAAAGACCACGAATACTCCGAGTACAAGGTGTAAAATCCAACTGTTGATAAAAACCTTTTTACGAACAGAAAAATTTTCTCTCCCATGATAAAAAGACAAAAATCGCTGAGTCGCTGATGCCATTGCAGCATTCAAAAACGACAACATGGTTATAACCCCTGCGATCAAATTAAAAATACCATAATCCGAGACTCCTAAAGAACTCAAAACTATCCGTGTAGAGTATAACGACACACAGATCGTTAGAAGCATTTTTAAGTATAGAATAACAGTATTTATTGCTACTCTCTCTGACGCAGCAGTACGATCTCCCATTAATTTTCAAATTATGATTTATTTCGAGAAGAACTCAATTGCCACCACTTACGTTTAGTTTTTGAATCATCATAACCTCCATAGCCGTAGCCATAGCCGTAGCCATAACCATAATTGCTATAGTAGCCTCCTTTTGCCTTGATATCATTGATGATTAACTGAATAGGTTTGATCTTATTGCTCGCCACTAAATCATTTGGTATACGCAACTGCTCCTTATAGGTATATCCCTGACGCACCAAGTATAAACAGCAGTCAGCATAACGCGACAAAAGCTGCGCATCGGTCACCATACCTACCGGCGGTGCATCCATCAAGATATAGTCATAACGAGCCGACAAAGCCTCCATCAGCTCTGCAGCCCGCGGGTGGATAAGTAATTCCGCTGGATTCGGCGGAATCGCACCTGCTTGAATCAAATCGACAAGCTCATGCACGCCCGAAGGCATGATGATTTCGTCTGGTTGTAACTCATTCTTGACAATATAATGAGAGAACCCTTTCCCGGCAGGAAGTCCTAGTTTAGCCGTTACAGACGGCTTCCGCAAATCCAATTCCATCAACAAAACCTTCTTATCCAGCAATGCCAAAGATACCGCGAGGTTTAACGCAACATACGACTTTCCTTCACCAGACATCGAGGAAGTAAACAGAATACGCTTGCCTCCGCTTATGACAAACTCCAGGTTCGTCCGCATCGCACGAAATTGTTCTGCTATCGGTGACCGAGACGTCTTACTAACGACCACCTGCTCTTGCTCCTCGGAATGCGCAATCATACCCAGTATCGGCAGACTATTTCGACTCTCGATATCGTCTACAGATTGAATACGAACATTTAATAAATCGCGTAGATAAAAAACGGCTAAGGGAAAACTCAAACCCAGCACTAAGCCTAGCGCATAGATTAACTTGCGCTTAGGTGAAAATGGAATGGTTTCTGCCTTCGGTGAGTCAATAACTTTGGAATTCGAGACATTCGCAGTACGCCCAATCGCAGTTTCTTCCCATTTTTCTTGCAAGAAAATATATTGTGCTTGTTTGATCTGTTGCAAACGTGCCAAGTCAATGTAACCGCGCTCTATGGTTGGCACTTGAGTAATCTGTGAGGAAACGGAGTTTGCCAATTCTTGCTGGCTCTGCTTCGCCAATACTAATTGACGCCTAGTAGATGCCACATTGGCGATCATGTCTTGCCGCACGCGGGCGATCTGAGAAGTAATATTCTGCACCAGTGGATTGTCTTCCGTATTGGCTAGCAACAGACGTTCCCGCTGTAACACCAATTCATTATAACGTTGGATAAGCGCATTAAAACCGACATCCTGTGGAATCACGGCTGACGGCACCACGCGAGGATGCTGCGTATCTTTTAAATAACTCGCCACGGCATCTACCGCGGCTAACTGCGTTTCAACTTCAGCTAACTTTTGGGTGAAATCCGCCGAACTCTCAATAAGGACCCTCCCTTGTTGCGATATATCTGCTAATTGATTTCGTTTCTTGTATCCCGAAATCCGATCCTCTACTCCTGCCAACTCATCCGTAATTGTCTTGAGTCGGGCATTGATAAATGCCAATGTTGAATCGGCTATCACATTTTTGTCATGTAGATTTAATTCGACGTACTTCTCAATAAAGGTATTTAATAACTGTTCGCCGCGCTTTGGCAATTTACTTTCCAACGTTAAATCAATAGTAGAAACTAATTTATTGGTAACATCCGCAGAGAAAGCGTTCCGTAAGCCCGTGACGGCTTTACGTACAGGAACAAGAGTGAAGCCGTAGTTATTCTCTTGAGAAAAAGTGGAATCGACCAACGTAATTTTAAGCATGCCAACATCAGGAACAAAAAACGCCATATCTTGCTGGGTCTGAAAGGATGTATCCCGGTTACTCAATTCTAGTGTACCACCTTTTATGGGTATTATATTCAAGGATGTGCTTTTACCAATAGAATCGACATCCGATAATAAGTCTATCTGATAAGGGGTGGTTAAAACAGGGACATTATGCACAGCACCTACTTTATGAAAAGACAAATACGCTTTTTCAGCCAAAACCATTTCCCGCATCAAATCGGCTGTTTTAATGATTTCCACTTCATTGTCCACCGACGATTTAGCGCCCATTAAACCCGACAAATCGGCCAATGCTGACTCCCCTCCCAACATACCGCCTTTTTTATCGTCTGACACCAACAATTTAGCGTAAATTTTATAGGTAGGTGTGGTATAGCGCAAATAGATAAAAGCCAATAAAAGCCCAAAAAAACCACACAATACAAACCAATACCAGTTAGATAATAACCGACCAATAAAACGTAGGATCTCCTTATTATCGGATTTCTTTTCCTCGAAATCAAACTCGTCTTCCCAATCTATATTTCTTTTACTCATTTTTTTGAAAAAATCACTATGTACTTTAGATAAATGCTGATCTATAGTCGGGAAACAGCTATAATTAACACCGATAAAATTGAACCTATGATAGCATAGGTCTGTGTCCGCGCTGCATTATTCGCTGCGGCTTTTCCTTTGCCCGGCTCGACATAAATCACATCATTCTGCCGTAGGTAGAAATAAGGTGATTGCAACACCTCACTGTCATTCAGATTCAGCCGTACCAATTCTTTCTCTTTGCCTTGGTCGCGAATGAGCAATACATTCTCTCGCTTGCCGTAAATGGTCATATCACCAGCTAAGCCCAGCGCATCAAATACCGTTACTCTCTCGTTAGGCACCGTATAGGTAGCCGGCCGGGTAACCTCGCCCAATACCGTCACTTTAAAATTGGCAAAACGTACCTGCACCGTAGGGTCTTTATAATATTGTGTCGCCAGTTTGGTAATCTTCTCTCGGGCTTGATAAGTGGTCAATCCCGCCACCAGCACTTTGCCGAGTAGGGTCATGTTCACATAGCCATTCTTATCGACCAGAAAACCGGAAATAACCTGGCTGCCCACGTTTGTCGCTGAGCTGGCACCGATCGCTTGCATGACTTCCGACTGGTTTACTACCGAGCTGGTCGTCGGATCTAAGGTTTGAATAGTGATGCTCAGAATATCATCGGATTGGATCACCGGCTCCGTAAAGGCCGCAGCCTGCTTAAGGATACGCGTAGTATCGGCCGGTAGATCATTAAAATAGACGATCTTTTTGACGGAGCAATTGCTGAATAGCAGCAACAGTAGTAGGGGCAAGAATCCCCATCGAAAAACTGGGGGATGCATAGTGAATTTTTTCATTGTTTAAACTTGTTGATTGTAGATTGTAGTTATTTTTATTATTGTATTCATTTTTATGTGGTTACCCCACTAAAAAGTTCGTCGTTCATGATCGCGCAATGTTTAAAGTAAGCGCGAATATCTTCTCGCTGTATGCCTTCTTCGATGGCGTGTACGTGCCGCTCATGATGCACATCGGTACCGACGAGATCGATCATTCCATTTTCGAGCAGGTATTTTGCAACCCGACGTTCGTTGCGTCCGTAATAGCCCATCAGCGATAACAGGTTGAGTTGCAACAGGCAACCGATATCCTGAAAGCGTTCGATTTTCTTCGGGTCGCGTTGATAGAAAAGATACCGTTCGGGATGTGCTAGAATAGGAATGTATCCTTCCATCTGCAGGTCGAAAGCGACTTTTTCGATCAGTTTACTCTCTTCCATATAGGACATCTCGATCAAGACATGGTCTCCGGGCAAACAGAGTAATCCGTTCGGGTTTTGTGACAACTGCTGATCGAACGCGCTATCTACCATATACTCCGCGGCATAACCCGCAGCCAGTTGCGCCACACCTTCCTGCTCACGCAGCCGATCAAAGGTATTACCTATCGTTTCTGCTGTATTGGGGTACATATCTTGTATGATATGCGGTGTAAAATAGAACTTTCGTAAACCGAGTGCTTCCAGATGGTGCATCAGCTCAACGCTTTGCTGGAGGTTCTGACATCCATCGTCAAGTCCTGGCAAAAGATGCGAATGCATATCGACGTGCATCCATTCTAGATCAGGGTACCGGCGTTTTCGGTTAAAAATAGTCCACATGATTGTTGTCCGCCAAAGTAATATCGTTCCTGTAAATAGAAATACCCGGCCAGCTCGCCCGGCCGGAGTATTTCCCTACAATCACAAGCTTACACTTGAGCTCTTCATTTTCTTATTTATGCTTTTATAAGTTATTACATTCTTCGGCCAGGATCGCCAGATTGGTCGCTCCGGCTTTCGAACCCATGATATCGCCCGTTTCTATACCAACCGTAGCGGTGTTGTCTTCGCTCACGGCATGGTCGTTCACGATCTTTACACGCTCATTCCAGATGGCTTTGAAATCGTATTTCGTACCGTCAGTTTTCAATAGCGTCGTCCGCAAGAAGCCATTACTTACGGATCCTAAATACTTAAATTCTGTCGTTCCCGACTCCCGATAGAACATTTGGAATGTGGGTAATAACGTAACCACCGTGGTTTGTCCCGGACAACGTACATAGAGCTGTAAAGTAGATGTGGTACTTGTTGCATCACTTGGATCTGGCAATTGTATCGCAGTTGCTTGACCACAGCCTGCCAAATCACCTTCTGCTAAGATGTTTCCATCTTCCTTGCGTACGACGATCTTAACACCCGTTGTCGGCACATTCATCAGACTGATGCTGTTGTTTGTATTGTTAATCGAATAATCACCACTCGCGATAACTTTTCCACCCCATACGGCTTCTACCTTAACAGCAGCAGTGGTACCGTTCGTCATCCAATCGCCCGAGAAGTTGATCACGCGTGCTGCCGGACAAGCTTGTCCGAACTCGGCTGCCATATAGAAGGTTAAGTGGGTGATCTGGAAGTTGACGCGGAAGCCCGTAGCGGCTGAACCGGTAACGGTGCTGGTTTGCTCGTAACGCCATACGCCATCGCCACTGTTACTGAAGATCTGGAAGATCGTTCCGGCAGCGAGCGGTTGCCCGGTAATGGGGCTCACATAGTTTGCAGGAACAGGCATGCTCACCACCAATGGTTGGCTAAACTGACTGACTTGAACACCATTCACCAACATCTTGATATCGGCAACGGCCGCAGCGCTAAAGGTACCCGATGCCGTTGCACCGTCGTCCAATACTACTTCGCCGGCGCGTAGGCTACCTTCCGGCAAAAGTACAACGGCGTCTTCGTTATCGGCATCGATACTCGTGACCACGATCTGCACATTGGTCCCGGTGATGACCGCGCCGCTGGCATCTTTGAATTGGGTACCGGCAGGAACGGTAAGCTGCATGTTGCCGTCGCCAGTAGCGGAAGGTAACTCGACCGTAGCTGGTGCCGTGGTCGACCCGTCAGGATTCAAATCTACGTTCTCGACCACCTCTTCGGCACCATCAGGTACTTCGGTAGGCTTGGTGAGTACTACGGTCTGGATACCGGCCGAAACATCGGTAATGGCTACAGGAATAGTCTGGGTGTTATAACCGGGCGCGCTGAATTGTACGCGAAACCGGATCGGGTTATCGGCGGTCGGCGTGCGTGCCGGATCGACGCCCAGGACAAGCAGATTATCGGTCAGTTTAAAATCCTTGTACCCGTTCATATTGTAAATATCCTGGGTATCACCCGAGGTCAGTGATACGGTTACGCCCGGTACGTTGGCGTTGTTGGCATCCACCACACGCAACGTCACATAATTTTCGATAACCTCTGTACTGATCTGCAGGTTAAAATCCTTCAACGGGTTCTCGCAAGAGGAAACGCCGCCAAAAAGGGCTACCATTAAGGTATATATCGCTAATTTCTTCATTTTCATAGTCGTACTATTTTCTTATTTATCCCTACCAAAACCGATAACTGAAACCAACTTCTAAGCGCGGTAAATACCGGTAGTTCTCTATGTTACGCTCAATGATGGCAGCGTTGTTCACGTTCTCTTCCAACAGGCCAGTGGCCTGCATCGATACACTGGGTTTGGAAAGATAGTAGCATCCTAAATCGATGTGCATCGAGAAGCGGCTATCGATCACGATATTGCTCCAACCGATCCCCGCATAGGGATTGACCGTTTTTTTCCATTCTACATCGGTGGTAATCGTACCGACATGATCGGGATGTACGTTGATTTCGCCAAACTTATAGGGATCGCGCAAACGGGTGGTCAACTCGCCATCGAGCTTCCAGAAGTAGGCGCCGCCAACTTGCACATTGAAGCTCCGGAAAAATCCGCTACCCTGTACAAACGGCGTCCAGCCGAAAGCGAGCGATACATTGCCCGATTTTGCCTTTACTGCGCTACGTGTGGCGTAGTCATTGTAGGTGCCGCTAATGTTCGTACTGAACGGCATGTAACTGGCACCGAGACGCAGGCCAAACTTGGGCCCGAGCGGCTGGTATAAATGTAACCCCACACCGGTTGTTCCCATATGGACGCCCAGTGCGAAAGGATAAGGATAGCCATTGGAGTAGGCTGAAGCAGGGATGCTGTCTCGCTGTTCACCAGCCTGTGCTCTGGAGAGTACAGCCAACGTCAAACAACAGCTAAGCACCACGAAAACTTTGGTAAATCGGATTTTCATAATTTTATAGTATTCTATAGCGTAAAAACATTCATTAATAAGCATTCTTTTCGCCTCTTAACATGTTTAAGGCGGTCATGAAAATAATTTTGAAGTCCAACATGCTGGACCAGTTAGTAATATATTCTAAATCGAACTCCACGCGCTTGGCCATCAATTTTGGGTCTTTTGTTTCTCCCCGATAACCGTTTACCTGCGCCCAACCCGTGATACCGGGCTTGACAAAATGGCGCACCATATAATGCTGGATAAGCTTGCTATAATGCTCGGTGTGGGAAAGCATATGCGGACGCGGACCAACGACGGTCATCTGCCCGAGAAAGACGTTGATAAACTGCGGAAATTCGTCTAGGTTGGTTTTCCGTAAAAACTTACCGATAGGTGTAATACGCTTGTCGTCTTTGGAAGCCTGGGCTTTATCGGAATCTTTATTGACCACCATGCTCCGGAATTTATAACAGCCGAAAGTTTGGTTATTGCGTCCCGAGCGCGGCTGCTTAAAGAAAATAGGCCCGGGGCTTTGCAGCTTGATCAGCAAACCAATGAGCGGTACCATCCAGCTTAGAATAAATAGCAAAACCAAACCCGAGATAAATAAATCGACAATACGCTTCTTGACACGGTTTTCCATCGTGGAAAGGGAATCTTCGTGTGCGCGTATCACCGGCAAGTCGACACGGACGGCATCTCCCTTGGCGCTGCCATAGGATAGTGTTGCGGTAACGGCCGGAACAAAATTTAGCTGTACACATTCGTGGTTTGCTGCCATGATCAACTCCTTGCTATAGGTATTGATATCGGGGGTACTCACCAAAAACACATCGTGTATACCG
This sequence comes from Sphingobacterium arenae, assembly GCF_014692505.1. Lineage (GTDB taxonomy): Bacteria > Bacteroidota > Bacteroidia > Sphingobacteriales > Sphingobacteriaceae > Sphingobacterium > Sphingobacterium arenae. The sequence continues at coordinate 63,267 of NZ_JACNYK010000008.1, forward strand.
AGCTTGGAAACTTCTTCGAAGTAGCGGCGAAACTGGGCTACTTTTTCTTCTTTGCTTCGCTGCTCTATTTTATCATAGTACTTGATGGTATTCACGTGGTAGAACGCGTGATCGTGCCCGAAGCTCCCCTCTACTGCCGCTAGATAATCGTTATGACCGATTAAAGCTACATTTTTACTCCAACGGAAACGCTTGGGTAATACGGTATAGACGTAGGTAAGAACAAAACGGGAAAGCCCAACGTACACAGCTAACAGCACGACAATCGCAGCTAGGAAATACCAGACACCGGTAAAATGATGCCCGATGAGCACACATACCGAAAACGCCACCAACATCGTTAATACCGTGCGGAATGTTTGCCGAAAAACATGTTCCAAACGCTCTATGGTGTTATTCTCATATAAGCGAAAATACAAGGAAGAGACAATAGCAACGAGATTAAACATCATCCACAGCGAATAGTAATTACTCGAGATGATCTCTTGCGCATTGACCCAGCCGGTTGTCGTGACGACAAAAAAAGCCATCAAAAAAATGATATTTAAGCACAACGCGTCTGTTAAGATCAGCGACATCTTTAAATAAACCAGCACCCGATTTTGAACATACCTATGCATACCCTTTAAATTAATTTATAGCACTTAAAAGGACCACATTAAATCAGAAAGATTAGTCAATAACATAGTAGGGCTGTTATTATCTTATAACGATAAATAACAGGCAAAAAAATCCACGTCAACATTTTTTAAAACGCTGCTCATACCCACATGGATACACCAAGACATACGTACGTCTTATAGGTTAATAGTTACCGATTAAGTCTTTCTCTTTTTTGTTTTGTTTTAAGTTAATATTTTTTGTTTTTCATCCTAAGTGCAAACAGTCCTCTTCACAATTTTTTCGATTAATAATCAAAACTGTTTGCCCCCAAGTGCATAGATTGTAGATTGTAGTTCACAAATGTAGGTATTTTTTCACAAAACAAGCCTACACCGTATTAATTTTGTATTAAATGTTTATTTATCCACTTTTTCACCGTATGGGTGATTATATGCTTTAAACAAATTAATTACGTTGCAAACGTACATAGGTTTAGGAAGAAAAAAAATACCCACTAGTGGGTATTTTTAAAAAATTTGGAGATAATCCAGATCACGACAGCAATAATCGCAACAACGAATAGAATACCGACCCAAACGCCGGCTTTGAAGATTCCTTCAATAACGGCACAGCTGTTAAACAGAACCAAGGTGAGCGATAAAAATAAAACCTGCGAAATTCTTTTCATAACAATCGTTTACTATCAGAACAAACACCGGATTAAAAAGTTTGTTTACCGCTTACCTCAGAAATATTTTTTCTGCCAAAATATCCCGATACTGCTCGGTACCATAGGTAGAAAAGTGGTCTGCATCATACATATAGCTTTCGATACCGTCTGTACTTTTTAATGTGGGGCGACGATATACATCAATATATTTATGACCTATTTTTGATGTTTTCAGGTAGTCGTTTGCGGCCGTTCGATAGGTCTGCAAATAATTTTCTGGTTCGATTCCGAATTTTAAACGCAACGTTTCCACAACGGGATATTCCACGGTATAGCTTTCCGTTTGCCCGATATACACTACCGGAATATCCAGTTTAGTGAAGTATGCCTCGATGGAATCGAGATAGCCCTTCACCTCACTCTTGCTATAACCGGCATAATTGGCCGACAGAATGACTTTATCAATCCGATCATGATGCGTAGGAAGATAGTGTTCATACAGGTAATGCATCAAGGCCGTTGGGCCTGCAAAAATAGGTTTCACGTGGGGTGCCGGAAACACGTCGTCTCCGGTGGCCTGCAAGAGGTTGACATCGTTTGTAACCGCTAGCTCCTGTAAGGTGTGTGCAAACATCCCTGCATGACAATCGCCTAATAGGAGGTAATTTGGTTGCGTGTCCGAAAACTGAAAGAGACGCGTTGTATCGTAATCGTTAAACGTAGACCGCGACAATAGATGGGGTCCGCCGAAGCCATACTGCGCGGCGGCACGTTCACGGGGATAATGGTAATGAAAAGCGACGAGGTTTGCCTCTTGTGGATTCGCAAAAAGCTTGTGAAGGGGGAGTTGCGTGCCTAAAAATGCCGTAACAACGACCAGTATTGCTGTTGCTGATAACCACTTAGGCGAACGGAGGAATGGACTTTTTTCTACAAAATAGTAAGACCATGTGCCCAAGATAAAGGACAGGACGAATACAGCCAAAAGATAGTACCACTGCTCCGATAGCGAAAAGTAAGTACCCAGCACGATAAGTGGCCAATGCCACAAATACCAAGAATAGGAAATATCCGCAACAAATTTTACTCCAGGCAATCGGAATAGCCGGAGATCGCTTTGTACCGCGATCAGCAGTCCGGTCGCTATGACGGGAAGCAAGGCAAATGCAGAGGGCCAACCGGATGACCGCATCCCAAGCACGCCCGTAACGGACACCAGTAATACGACGACGCATAGTAGGGCTATACTGTTCCGCACGCGTTGGGAGAATACCCGTAGGCAGGATTTTTCGTGTAAAAAAACAACGCCGCCTGCAAGCAACTCCCAGGCTCGGGTATGGAACATATAGAAAGTGAACGATTGATCGCGCGGCGCATAATACAGCATACAGCACAGCGATAATAAACCCAATCCATAAATAAAATAGGGATCGTACGGCGAACGACGACCTGCGAGATACCGAAACCCGATAAGCAACAGGGGATACAAAACGTAGAATTGCATCTCGATGGATAGCGACCAGGTATGCAGCAGGAAGTTTAACTGAGAGGCGGGTTGGAAGTAACCGGATGATAGCTCGTAATAAATATTGGAAACGAAGATGCTACTGGATAGGGCAAATCGACTAAAATCGTACAGTTTTATACCTAACACAAAATACAGGAGGATATAAAAAAATATAATCAATATCAGTAAAGCGGGCAGGATCCGAATCAACCGGCGACGGTAAAAATCGACCAGCCGGAAAGTGCCTTGATTCAGCCGTACCAAAATAATCTTGGTCATGAGATAGCCCGATAACACGAAAAAGATGTCGACACCGATATATCCGTCTTCAAAATAGGGTATTCCGAGATGATATAGAACCACCGACAAAATGGCTACGGCGCGTAAGAACGCAATATCATATCGAAAATTCGCATTACCGGTGTACATGTTGAGGTCTTAAAAAATACGTAGCTTCTTCTACACAAACCTAAATAAAATGCTTTGCATTCACCAACCGAATTTTAAATGAGTTCTCGAAGAATGCATAGCGGAATATGCTGCTTTATTTGTTTATACAAAGTTAATGGGCTAAAAAACGCAAGAATATATGAGATTGCTTAGTTTTGTATCGATGGAATAAAAACATGAAAGGAAGAGGAGATGATCTACGACGACAAATAGCGAAAGGTGATCAAAAAGCTTTCGCCGAATTTTACTATGGCTATCAAGATAGGGTTGCGAAGCATGCTTTTCGTATCGTAAAAGACCGCGAGCAGACCAAGGAAATTGTTCAGGATGTTTTCGTCAGGCTTTGGCAAAAACACCACGTGTTCGTTGATATCGCTGATTTGGAGGCGTATGTTTTTATGGTAACAAAAAACAGTTGTCTCACCGCTATCCGGACACGGATTCGCGAAAAAGGAAAACTGGAAGCTTGGAAAGAAGAGCATCCCGAGGTGCATAATGTGCCTCACGAACATATGAATACGATATACGCGCTGTTGGATCGCGCCATTGATGAATTGCCACCGCAGCAACGAAAAGTGTACTTGCTAAGCCGACACAACCGTAAAAAATATGCGGAGATTGCCGACGACCTCGGTATTTCTAGAGAAACCGTAAAAAAATACCTCCAGCTTGCTAATCAATCCATCCAAACGTACATGAAAAGACATAAAGACGTTGTTATTTCTTTATTTTTCTTTTTTTTCTCTTAACCCATACCCCCTTTTTTGATCCGCCTGCATCTTTATAAATAAAGATAGCGCCGACATGGACAAAAACACACATCGTATCTCGTATTTTCTACAAAAATATTTGGATGGAGATATCCAAGAAGAGGAGCTGTCGCAACTCCGCCACCTATTGGAAGAGAGCGACGAGAACGAGATCCAGGCAGCTTTCGACCTCATATGGAACAATACACCCTTAGCAGAGGATGATGATACGACTCCGTTTTTTTCCGACATGGAAACGGCGGCATTGCTCCAAAATATCATCGAACATGCTCCGGTTATAAATAGCAAAACACGACGGAAGGTCGTGGCCGTCTACGCGTTGGTCGCCTCTATCGCCGGAGCGCTCCTAACCTTAGCCTGGCTTTATCTAAACCATGATCCAGCAGCTCCTGAAGGAGTCGCATCCGTCGTTTTACAAAAAATGGAACACGATGTGGACCCCGCACAAGAAGAAGCCATACTGACATTGGAAGGGGGAGAATCCGTGTCCTTGCAACATATCAAAGCTGGAGATAGCATCCAGATGGGCGGTGTAAAGCTTGTTAACGACAACGGTCAGCTTTCTTATCAGGTGGTGCAAAAAGAGGCTCCGGGGATACAGCACGTTGTAAAGACACCCAAGGGTGGACAGATCAATATGACGTTGCCCGACGGGACGAAAGTTTGGCTAAACGCCGATTCGCGTATCACGTTCCTATCCAATTTGGGCACGCAGCATCGGGAGGTAACCGTAACGGGAGAGGTGTATTTTGAGGTAGCGAAATTAGATGGCAAGCGATTTACGGTAAAAAGTGCTGCAGGAGAAATCGAGGTACTGGGAACGAAATTTAACGTGCGGGCTTATCCGGAAGATAGGTCGATGCAAACGGCATTGGTGGAAGGCAGCTTAGCCATGAAAACGGATTCGGATCGTGTGGTTCTGAAACCCAATCAAGTCGGCGTAGCGTCAGACTCTCAACGGATCATGGTATCTGATCAGGATCGTATCATGGATATGATCGCCTGGAAAAACGGGTTGTTTTTGTTTGAAAACACAACCCTTGCCGACGTGGGCCGACAATTGGGCCGCTGGTATAACATTCGTATCCAACTGGGTGAGGGGTTAACCAACCAACGGATCACGGGAAAAATTGCTCGGGATGTTAAGCTCTCTCAGGTATTGGAAATGCTCTATTATTTAGGAATAGAAACGAATTTAAAAGATAACAATTTGATGATGATGCCCCAAAAAGAACATGCCTATGGAGAAAAGATTAAAATGTAACCACCAACAGAAAAATAACCTCATTATGAAAGACAAGTTAAAACAAAAACACACTAGATCTAAAAAATGATGTATTTAAAAAAAGCGATGAAACTGATCGCTGTACTACTGCTCTTTACGTTTTCTACCGCATTGGCGAGTAGTTACGGCCAACAACATATTACCCTCAAAACAAACCATACACCTTTAAGTAATGTGCTTAAAAGGCTGGAAAACCAGATGGATTACTATTTCGTATACAGAGAGTCCGAAATTCAAGGAATATCTATTGACCGCGTTCAACTGAAAAATGTCCCGCTGGCTGAGGCATTGGACAAGATATTGAACGGAACGAATATCGTATATAACATTGTCGGTAAAAACATTGTATTAAAGAAAATGTCTTCCGCATCTGCCCCTATCGTGCAGCAATCGGTATCGGGAACGGTAACCAACGATCAGGGCGAAGCCTTGATTGGCGCCACGGTAGCCGTTCGAGGGAAAACCTTGCAAACACAAACGGACGTGAATGGAGAATTCCAACTAACGGGACTGGAGAAAGGCGATGTTTTGGTGGCTTCTTATATCGGTCACTCGCCTAGCGAACTGGTATATGATGCGCAACCCAAACTTGCGATTACCCTGAATACTATCGCCGGGGATCTGGAAGAAGTGGTCGTGGTCGGTTATGGTACACAGAAGAAAATAAATCTGACAGGTGCCGTGGGCACGATTTCCGGCGAAGACCTGGAAAACAGACCAATTACGAATGTAGGCCGTGGGTTGCAAGGTCAGGTTCCGGGATTGACGGTTCGTGGCCTGAACACTGCTCCTGGCAACCAAGCGCCCCAGATCCGTATTCGCGGAGTGGGTACCTGGGGCGATGCGAACCCACTGATTGTCATTGATGGTGTGCCTGGCGGTAATATGAATATCTTAAATCCGGACGATATCGAGAGCATCTCGGTACTGAAAGATGCCGCGGCGGCCTCCATTTATGGGGTACGGGGCGCAAATGGGGTTGTTCTCGTGACGACCAAAAAAGGCGCTTCGGGTAGTCCTTCTATAAATGTAAGCAGTTATGTTGGATGGCAAACACCTACTGCGCTACCCAAGTTCCTCGGTTCTCCTGACTATATGATGCTGCAGAACGAAGCGAATGTTAACGCCGGACAAAATCCGACGTATACCGAAGAGCAGATCGAAATGGCTCGTAACGGATCGGATCCGAATTATTTCGCAAACACCAATTGGATCGACGAGGTATATCGAAAAAGCGCACCACAACAAAATTATAACGTCAGTTTGCAGGGTGGCAAAGACCAGACCAGTTACTATGCTTCTTATGGGTATCTGGGCGAAGGTGGTCTCGTTACCGGCGATAACTTCAAAGCGGGACGGCATAATGCGCGGATAAGATTGAACACCGAGGTATTTGACCGCATCAAGCTCGATGGTAATCTTGGATATGTGGACCGCGGTTATGACGGTTCGGCTTCGGGAACAAGTCCACTATCGGCAGCCATCTCTATCCGTCCATTGGTTCCGGTACGTTTTACCAATGGCAGCTGGGGTTACCATGGTGGGCAAAGTAATCCAGTAGCCTGGGCGCAAGACGGTGGCACAAATAGCTTCACTTCGCAGGAAATCACGGCCAACATCTCCGCGACGATCAACCTGATGGAAGGGTTGGACCTAAAAGGCCAATACGGCTTGATAAAGTATAATTCCAAACGCAATACATTGCTCAAAACAATCAACTATTTCAGCCCGGACGACGATGCGTTGATCTATCGAACCAACTACCCGAATAGCATGAAAATGGAACATTATGCACAGACCTACCAAACATTTATCGGGACAGCCAACTATACCAAGACATTTCAAGAGCATCATAACTTAACAGGTTTGTTAGGCTATTCGCTGGAAGAAACCGTAGGGAATGACTTCTGGGCTTCCAGGCAGCGCCTGGCTTCGCAAGATTTACCTTCTTTAGAAATCGGAACGGAAAACCAATTGAACGGGAGCTCCAGTGGGCAGAACGCGCTTATGTCTTTCTTCGGGAGGGTGAACTATGATTATCAGAGCAAGTATCTCTTAGAAGGTAACTTCCGGTACGACGGATCCTCGAGATTTCACCCGGATGTACGTTGGAACTGGTTCGGTTCTTTCTCCGCAGGATGGGTATTCAGTGAAGAGAGTTTCTTTGAAGAGTTGAAGAGTTTCTGGAATATGGGAAAAATCCGGTTCTCTTATGGTACGCAGGGGAACGATAAAATAATGGATCCTAATAACGATAAGGTACGCGATTTTCCTTATTTGTTGACGTTGGCACCCTCTGGCGTGACCTCAAACAACCCCATCGGCGATCAAGAGCAGGTAGGCTTTCGCCAGAGTTATATTCCTAATCCCGAGCTGACGTGGGAATCGTCGGAAAAAACAAATATCGGCCTTGATCTCGCATTCTTATCCAATAGATTAAATATAACGGCCGATTACTTTATCAACAATACCAATGATATTTTATTGGCACGACTTCTTCCTGACGTCATTGGTGTGGGAACGAACTATCCTGCATACAACTCGGGTTCGATACAAAATAAAGGTTGGGAGGTCGTTCTGGGTTGGCAGGACAATATCGGCGAGGTACGCTACGGAGCTAACTTCAATCTCTCGGACGTAAGAAACAAAGTCACGCATTTGGAAGATCGCAGCGAGGTGCTGAATGACCAAGTACGGTTGGTGGGATATCCCATAGGAGCATTTTATGGTTTTATAGCCGACCGTATCGCACAGGAGTCAGATTTCGATATTGTTGATGGAGAATATATTCCAAAATTCCCTTTTCAAAGCGGAGATCTTGTCGCCCCTGGCGATTTGATCTATAAACCAACTGACCCTAATGCAACGGAAATCACCGTACTGAACGACAGACATATTCTAGGAAGCGATATCCCGCGCTACACCTACGGCTTCCGGGGCGATCTAGCCTATAAAGGGTTTGATTTTAGCTTCTTCTTGCAAGGCGTAGGAAAAGCTGATGGATACTTGGGTGGGTCGGCGAGACACCCGTTTATTAATAACAGCGCTATGCCGCAGGAAGTACATCTGGATCGCTGGACGCCAGATAATACCGATGCTTCGTATCCACGTTTTGTATACTTACGGACACATAACACCCGCATGTCATCTAAATGGATCGAGGACGCATCGTATCTAAGATTGAAAAATGTCCAATTGGGCTATACATTCCCAACGCCTTGGCTGGAGAAGATGCGCGTCAGTAAACTAAGGCTCTATGTATCGGGTGATAACTTATTTACAAAAACAAATTTCTTCTACGGATATGACCCGGAAGTGCCGGTAGGTAATACGGGCGGGTATTATCCGCAAGTGAAAACGTTTATAGTAGGTCTCAATTTAAATCTTAAATAACTGGCAATCATGATCTTTCATAAAAAATATAGAAAAAACGTTAACCTAGCCCTGTTGCTGGTAGGTTTAGGAACGATGAGTAGCTGCAGCGATTTTTTGGATCGATACCCCCAAGATGAAGTCATTGACGAGACGTTCTGGCAAACGCAGGAACAGTTAGAAATGGCGGCAACCGCCATCTACTCGCGTGTAAAGGCCAAAAACTTCGTGGATATGGAAAATATGGGGGAAAATACCATGTGGCCCCAAACCCATGAGTACAAAGACATCGGCTCAGGTGTATTCCCCATCACGCAACCCACCGTAAATAACGAATGGCGTAACATGTTCCGTGATGTACGGGAATGTAACGCATTCTTGGAGAACTACCACGATGCGGAGGAAACGGAGCCGGGTGCTAAAGAGCGATTAGCGGCAGAGGTACGTGTGATACGTGTGCTAAACTATAGTTTCATGACTTCGTTTTTCGGTGATGTGCCTTTGATCACTGTGCCATTAGAACTGGACGATCCAGAGGTGTATGGTGAACGCACACCACAGAGCGAGGTGATCGACTTCCTATTGAGCGAACTGGATATGGCTGCAGAGCTATTGCCAGAAGCCATTCCTACAGGCGATAACCTCGGGCGGGTAAACAAAGGTACGGCTTTAGCCCTAAAAGCTAGAATTGCGCTTACTTATGGGCGTTTTGACGTAGCCGAAGAGGCTGCAAAGGCCGTCATGGATATGGGCATCTATTCGTTATATAGCACCGGTGACCCGGAAACCTCCTACTATGACCTGTTTACAAGGAACGGTAAACTGGCAGAAGGACGAAACAAAGAAACCATCTTTGCGCGCATGCACAAAATGGATATTATTATGCATAACCTAAGCCGGGAAATCCAGGTGCCGGATCAATTTGCCCGCTTCGTGCCTACACGATCTTTAGTAGAATCCTATCTATGTAGCGACGGATTGCCGATCGATAAGTCACCCCTTTATGAGGACGAGACGTATGCAGATGTGTTCAAAAACAGGGATCCGCGTATGACGCAAACCATCCTCGTACCGGGTGATACTTGGGGTGGACGCTACGATGGCAGACCGGTGGCGGAAAACCCTGACCCAACCATCTACATGGTGCCTAAATTTAGCCAAGATGGCCGGGGATCGGTAACAACAACGGGTTACTATTATAAGAAATATGTGGAACCAAGCGCTGTCCCTAATTACAACCGAGATGACAACGATATTCATCATATCCGCTACGCTGAAGTGTTGCTTACGTATGCGGAGGCTCGTTTTGAACAGGGCAAGCTAACGCAAGATGACCTCGATATATCGATTAACCTCCTCCGTGACCGGGTGGGCATGACCAGAATGGACCTTGCTTTTTTGGCCGAGCATGGTATGGATGTCCGCGAAGAGATTCGCAGAGAGCGTCGCGTTGAATTGGTGTTGGAAGGTCATCGCTATTTTGATGTAAGAAGATGGAAAGAAGGCGAGCGCCTTGGTCAGGATATCGAAGGCGTAAAAGCTTCTTGGTTTCCAGCCCTGAGCTCTTCAACCTATCGGAAAAATGCGGAAGGCTTTCTGGTTGTCCAATGGAACAGAAGGTTTGAGGCGCCTAAAAACTACCTTTGGCCGGTTCCACAGGTGCAAAGGGAACGAAATCCAAATTTGTCACAAAACCCTGGGTGGGAATAATAGTCATCATCTGAGGAATATAAAAACGGTATCTTTGAGGTACCGTTTTTTTTATCTTCCTTTTGCGATGCGTTTTAGGTATTCTCCATATCCGGATTTTACCAAGGGTTCGGCAAGTTGCAGCAGTTGCCCTTTATCGATATAACCCATCCGGTAGGCAACCTCTTCAATCGCGCCGATTTTCATCCCTTGTCGTTCTTCGATCACTTGGATAAATTGCCCTGCCTGCATCAGTGATTTTATCGTCCCGGTATCCAACCAAGCTGTTCCGCGATCGAATACGCCCACTTTTAACTTTCCGCGGCGGAGATATTCTTTATTGATGTCGGTTATTTCCAACTCGCCTCGTTCAGAGGGCTTTATATTTTTCGCGATTCCAATCACATCGTTATCGTAGAAGTAGAGTCCCGGAACGGCATAATTTGATTTGGGTGCACTCGGCTTCTCCGCAATGGATATCACATTTTTGTTCTCGTCAAATTCTACTACACCATACCGTTCTGGATCGTGTACCGGATAGGCGAATACGACACCGCCGTTTGGATCAGAGCAGCTTTGTAGTAATTTGGACATGCCTGATCCATAGAAGATATTGTCTCCCAGAATAAGGGCGACCTTATCCATTCCGATAAACTCCTCTCCTAACAGGAACGCCTGCGCCAGACCGTCGGGACTCGGCTGTTCTTTATAAGAAATCCGGCAGCCAATCTGAGAACCGTCTCCCAAAAGCTTTTGGAAGTTCGGCAGATCTTGTGGTGTAGAGATAAGCAGAATGTCGTTAATGCCAGCCAACATCAGCGTGGAAAGTGGATAATAGATCATCGGCTTATCGTATACGGGCATGAGTTGCTTGGATACGGCTAATGTTAATGGGTGTAAACGCGTACCGGAACCTCCGGCCAATATAATACCTTTCATCTATTTCTTTTTTATTTTTCAGTTGTCAGAAACTTCTTGGTTTTCTAACGCAATCATCTCGGTTAAGCTGTCCAGCCAAAACGGTACTTGAACATTAAAAGTACGCTTTATCTTACTTTTATCCAACAAGGAATAGGCTGGGCGCTTGGCGGGTGTAGGATATTGCGAGGTGAGAATGGGCGTTATTTGGCAGGTTGCGCCAATCAAGTCTCGAATGGTGATGGCAAAATCGTACCAGGAGAGCTGGCCTTCGTTGGAATAGTGATAAATACCCGGATGCCACTCGCCGGCTTTCAGGATATCTACGATGGCTTTCGCCAGATCCCTGGCGTAGGTGGGCGAACCGATCTGGTCATGAACGACAGATAATTCTTCTCGTTCTTGAAGGAGGCGAATCATCGTTTTGACAAAGTTATTACCATACGTGGAATAGACCCAAGCGGTACGTATAATAATGCTTTCGGGCGCCCATTTTTGTATTGCTTGTTCTCCTTTCCATTTTGTAAGGCCGTAAACGTTCAGTGGGGCGGTGGCAGCATCTTCCGTTAGGGGTTCACTCGAATGGCCGTCAAAAACGTAGTCGGTAGAAATCGCGAGCAGTTTTGCACCGTGCAAACGGCAATATTGGGCTATTTCTTCTGTTGCCAAATGGTTTATGGCATGGGCAAGTTCCGGTTCGCTTTCTGCTTTATCCACCGCGGTATAGGCTGCTGCGTGGATAATGATATCGGGTTCATACATCCCCAAAATGTCGTGGATAATCAGCGTTTGTTCTAAAGGAAGTTGTTTTCTGTCCAAAAAGAACGTTTCGAAGGCTTCTTCGTTTCTCAATAGTTTTTTTAGCTCGGAGCCTAGCTGTCCATTAGAGCCTGTGATGAGGATTCGCGGTCTATGACGCGTTGTTCGTGATTCGGTATGCGTTGTTTCTTGATTGTCTTGCATGGCTTTTTGCGGAATACTGTGGTTTACTTCTTGGCTTACTTCTCCCAAAAAGGTAGTATCTTATCTTTATCGGATATGATCAGCTCTTCTTGCGGAAGCTGCCAATCGATAGCCAATGTGGGATCATCGTAGCGCACGCCCCACTCGGCATCTTTTTGATAGAAATTATCGCATTTATAAAAAAACGTAGCGGTATCGGAAAGGACGACAAAGCCGTGCAAAAAGCCTCTGGGAATAAATACTTGCAGGTTGTTTTCTTCGGAGAGTTCAACCGCTTCGTATTGTCCGAACGTTGCTGAGTCTGGACGGGCATCGACAATGACATCGAGCACGCATCCCTGCAATACGCGGACTAACTTGGCTTGGGCATATTCTCCCCGCTGGGCGTGCAAACCGCGAAGCACACCTTTGGTAGAGAAAGATTGGTTATCCTGGACAAACCGCGTCGCTGTTCCTGTCTGCTTGTGGAAAGCTTGTTCATTATAGCTTTCGAAGAAATACCCTCTACTGTCTCCGAGCTTCCGGGGCTCGATAATAAAGCAGCCCTTGAGTTTTGTTTCTGTTATGTTCATTCAAAAATTTTTTACTTCCTATTCACCGTATTGCTCTTCATAATAGTGCTGATAATCGCCAGAGGCCACATTTTCTAACCACTGCCGGTTGTTCAGGAACCAATCGATCGTATGGGAAAGTCCTTCTTCAAATGTAACGGATGGTGTATAACCTAATTCCGTATTGATTTTGGTGGCATCTATGGCGTAACGTAGATCGTGCCCCGGACGGTCTTTTACATAGGTAATCAATTTTTCTGCTGTTCCGGACGCACGGCCTAGTTTTTCATCCATTTGCTTGCAAAGCTCTTTAACGAGATCAATATTTTGCCATTCGTTGAAACCACCAATATTGTACGACTCTCCATTTTTTCCTTGGTGGAATACCAAATCTATAGCGCGCGCATGATCGACCACAAATAGCCAATCGCGGGTATATTTTCCATCACCGTATATAGGCAGCGGCTTCTCGTTCAAAACGTTAAGAATACAGAGGGGGATGAGTTTTTCCGGGAAGTGATTCGGCCCATAGTTGTTGGAGCAGTTGGTAATGACCACAGGCAGGTCGTAGGTATCTTGATAAGCGCGTACAAAATGGTCTGAAGATGCTTTTGATGCGGAGTATGGTGAATGTGGATCATAGGGTGTGTCTTCCGTAAACAGGCCGGTTTCACCCAACGTACCATACACTTCGTCGGTAGACACATGATGGAAACGCTTGCCTTCGGGCTTGTCTTTCCAAGTTTCACGTGCGGCGTTCAAAAGATTCACTGTACCGAGCACATTCGTCAATACAAAATCAGTCGGCGCTACAATGGATCGATCTACGTGGGACTCGGCAGCCAAATGGATGACACCATCAGGCTGATGTTTTTCGAATAGTGCCGATACACCCGCTGCATCTCGAATATCTTGTTTAACAAAGCTGTAATTGGACTTGCGCTCCACATCTCGTAGATTTTCCAGATTACCGGCATAGGTCAGTGCATCCACATTGACGATATGATAATCGGGATATTTGTTTACAAATTCACGAACGACATGGGAACCGATGAAACCGGCCCCGCCTGTAATGAAAATGGTTTTGTTCATGATTCAAAGATAGTTTTTTTCTTCATTTTTTGTCTTGACACAAAAAACGAAGCAAAAAAAGTCAAGACTTGTCTGTTTTTGCTATCTTGATTTGCCTATTCCTAAACAGAATGCAACTCACTTCGTTCAGACAACATTCTGTTTTTAACGGAATAGCCATCATCAAGATGACCACAAAAAAAGACGAGGTCGTTTTAATACGTGTAATCGCTGGGCAATATTAATCGCTTTATTGACGCCATGCACTATCCTCCAAATCAAAGACTATATCTCTTCCCCAATTTGAAACTATGCATTGTATTGTCCTCAATTAACAGATGATGTCGCATCCGGATATTTGAGGTATGTAGAAATTTATCCTTAGTACTATCCATTCCTCTCAAATATCCGAAGCGACGATTTTTTGGTTCCTTTTTTCTAAAAAAAGAACTAAATAGCTAATTTTTGACTATCGTCGAAGATCGTTGCGTTTTTTATCGGGTTATCTTTCAATAAATCGAACGTGTCGTATTTCGAGGCGACTATTTTCAGGGCATGGAGGTGTTTGTCGTGGTGCATATCCGTGCCTACTAAATCATACATGCCGGATTTTATCAACGTGAGTGCAATCGATTTAACGGGTTCTCCGTAATAGCGGGAGATGGACAGCAGGTTAAGTTGTAATAAACAACCTGCATCTTTAATTTCTTTGTATACTTTAAAATTCTGGTGATAATAATTATAGCGTTCGGGATGGGCTAAAATGGGTTGGTATCCTTTTTCTTGAATGTCTTTAATGGTCTGGAACAGTGCTTTGGATTCTGCTAAATAGGACATTTCGATCAGGATATGTCTATTGGGTAAGGCACAGAGGGCTCCGCTGTGAACCAATTCTTCCAATTGATCGTCAATCATATACTCTGCAGCATACTGGAGATCGAACTTTATCCCATTATCGGTAATGGCCTGCTTCAGCTTAGCGTGGGCATCTTGGATCGTGGCGGGTGTGTTGTCGTGTACACCGTGCATGATATGCGGTGTAGATATTGACTTTTTAATTCCCAGCTCTCTTAGGCCCTGAATAAGTTTCAACGATTGCTCTATGCTTTCGCTACCGTCATCGATACCAGGCAAGATATGGTTATGCATATCAACCCCGATCCATGCTAATTTTCCAATAGATTCATTTTGATTTGTACTTCGTTTAAATAAGTTTTTCCAAAAAGACATAGTTAATAATTTTGTTTTCACAATTCCCCGGTGAACGTCTCTCTTTACTATTTATATGTTAAGACATTACAATAATACAGCCAATATTACAAAAATCAAACGATTAATGTGGTTTAAACGCTACTATTAATTAATTTTTTTTAAATCAACGGAGAATTTTCTTTTTCTAATAGCTCATAAACGTGTTTTACGTCTTGCGCAAAAGCCTTATCCATAATTAAAACAGCATCTGCTGTATTGACGACTATGCAGTTTTGTAGGCCGAGAAAAACAATGTGTTTTTTGTTTTCGCCGATAACGATATTTCCCTGTTCATCTTTCGGGTGTCCTTTCGAAATAAGATAATGGTATAGGGAGTCAAAAGACCCCATATCGGACCACTGAAAGAAGGAGGGAACAACTTTAATACTGTCGCTTCGCTCCATAATGGCGTAATCCACACTCTTTGAGGGTATCTTAAGCGACAATTCGGCATCTAATACACCCTCTCTCATCGTGTCAAAAGCTACTTTGGCGGCGGTATATACCTTCGGATCGAAGCGTTCCAATTCCTGTAGGTAGGCGGATGCTTTAAAGCAGAAGATGCCGGAATTCCACAAGAAATTTCCACTTTTTAGGAAATCTTTTGCTGTTTCATAGTTGGGTTTCTCCCGGAAGGATAGCACATCATTGCCCTCGGATTCTATATATCCGTACCCGGTTTCTGGTCGGGTAGGGTTTATACCAAAGGTGACAAGACCTCCTTCTTTAGCAAATTCAATCCCACGCTTGATGGCTTGCAAGTACTGTTCGTCTCCCTCAATCAGGTGGTCGGAAGGGGTGACAATCAGGATATCATCTGGTTGGCGCGATAAGGCGGCAAAAGCGATCGCCGCAGCGGTATTCCGGGGTACAGTTTCCACGATAATATCGTGAGATACGGCTTTCAAGTCTTCTTTCGCGAGGTCGATATTTTGTACGGAGCCTACCAAAACGACATGCTCGCAGATGGCTTGATTTCGCTCAATCGTTAGTTTAAATAAGGATTTTTCGTTAAAAATAGGCAAATACTGCTTGGGTTTCGATTTACGCGAAAGAGGCCATAACCGGGAGCCTACTCCACCAGATAAGATTACGTTTATTATTTTTCCCATAATGGCTATGCTTTGGTTTGTTCTTCTGTTTGAAAATGTTTTTCTATTAAAGCGTTTGTGATTTCATCGCGCTTAAGATAAAGTTGTGCGCTCGCCATCGCATCCGAAAGGGGGTCGTGATGGTGCAGCTCAATACCCATAATGTGGCAACAGATGCTTAGCTTGGTACGCTTAAATCCTTTTTTTCGATAAATTTCACTCGTGCACTCCCAAATAGGCGATAGTTGCAGCATCTTATAGTCCAGTTCGTACATCTTCATCGTCTTGATAAGCACCTCTCTATCGAATTTCTCGTTGTGTGCTACCATTCGGCTACCTTTGAGGTAATTTTCGATCGTGGGAAAAAGTTCTAAGAAAGTAGGGGCGGCGAGGGTATCTTTGGGTTTAATGCCGTGTACGCGGGTCGTCTGCCACATGTATTGGTTTTTTGGGGGACGCACCAGGCTATGGAATTGATCCACAATCTTTCCCTTTTCCACCTTTACAATACCAACGGCGCATACACTGGTATAAGCTGCTGTAGCGAGTTCAAAATCTATTGCCGTAAAGGTCATTCTTTTTTATATTATTATTTATTGTAATGTTTACAAAGATACCTATTCTCTTTTTCTTTTTTTCTTGACAAAAATCTTCCCTTCATTTTTTGTCTTGACACAAAAAACGAAGCAAAAAAAGTCAAGACTTGCATGGTTCCGCTACCTTTACTTGTCTATTCCTGAACAGAATGGAACTCACTGCGTTCGGACAACATTCTGTTCTATACGGAATAGCCTACGTAAAGCTGGCCGCGGAACAATGCGAGGTCGTTTTAACACGCGGAATCGCTGGGCAATTAAGAGTCGCTTTCGGCACGCTACTTGATCGGGTTATAACCCTAAAAACTTTTCGAAAAACTTCCAAAGTCTATTGGTGTCATGCAGTTATTGCACAATCCCCTATTAACCTTTGGTGTGGCATCCGGATATTTGAGGGCTACAGAAATCCATCCTTAGTACTATCCACTATCTCAAATATCTGAAGCGACGAGGTTTATGGATAAGTGTTTATTTTGGCATCCATGAGCTCACTTCGTTCGGTTTGGTTCTTTTCACGGGGAAAAGAACATAAAAAAATTAATAATGATAACGCTCTCGCCATTTGCTCCGCAGCGACTCCCTTATCTTATTCTCTGCAGCGTTGTTTCCGGGATCGTAGAGTACGGTGCCGCTGATTTTATCCGGAAAGAACTCTTGTTCGACAAAGTTGCCGGGGTAGCTGTGTGCATATTTGTATTTTGTACCGTAATCCAGTTCCTTCATCAGCTTCGTGGGAGCGTTGCGCAGGTGTAAGGGCACGGGAAGATCGCCTGTTTGCCGCACGAGCGCTTGGGCTTTGCCGATGGCTTCATAGGCGGCATTGCTCTTAGCCGACGACGCCAGATAGGTTACGGTCTGTGCTAAAATAATACGGGATTCCGGCCAGCCGATAACATTGACCGCCTGAAAGCAGTTATTGGCCAACAACAGTGCATTCGGATTCGCATTGCCGATATCTTCAGACGCCAGGATAAGTAGACGTCGTGCGATAAAGGAAGGGTCTTCGCCGCCTTCTACCATGCGTGCCAGCCAATAAACCGCTGCGTTGGGATCACTTCCGCGAATAGATTTAATAAAAGCGGAAATAATATCGTAGTGTTGTTCGCCGGTTTTATCGTACAAGGCCATATTCTGCTGAACTTGTTTAAGCACAAACGCGTTGGTAACGGGTTGCTTTTGCACATGGGCAGCGTGTACAACCAATTCGAATACGTTCAGTAGCTTGCGGGCGTCTCCACCGGATAACCGGAACAAAGCTTCGTACTCTTCTATCTCTACGGGATGCTCCTGCAGGTAAGCGTCCTGTGCGATAGCCTGTTCTAAGATGGCCGTTAACTCCTGCTCAGAGAGGTGCTCCAACACGTACACTTGACAACGGGAAAGCAAAGCGGAAATCACTTCGAAGGAGGGGTTTTCGGTAGTGGCTCCGATGAGCGTTACCAATCCGCGCTCGACTGCGCCCAACAAGGAGTCTTGTTGTGATTTGGAAAACCGATGAATCTCGTCGATAAAGAGGATAGGTTGTTCTTGATTGAACTGGTATAATTTATCGGCTTTATCAATCACTTCCCGGATATCTTTCACCCCAGACTGGATGGCGCTTAACGAAAAAAAAGGGCGTCCCAGCTCGCGCGCAATGAGCAAAGCTAGGCTGGTCTTACCGACGCCGGGCGGCCCCCAAAAGATCATGGAGGGTATATTTTTCTGCTCCACAGCGTTGCGAAGGACCGCACCTTCGCCAATGATGTGTCTTTGTCCAATATAATCGGCAAGGCCTTTGGGGCGCATCCGTTCTGCTAAAGGTATCGATGTTGCCATAAAGCAAACATACTAATTTTTTTAGTTACCTCTAGCCGTTCTTAAGCGGTATTTTTTACTTTTCGCGTTCCTCGCCAGACGGCAAGACCAAGCCCGATGACCAATATAATAGAGGCTATCAACGAAATTAAATTGCTAATCTCCACAGTTTTAGGCGCAAAAACAAACGAAATGGTATGGTTCCCGCCAGGGACTTGCAAAGCGCGAAGTATATAGTCTGCCCGGATAATCGGAACTTCTTCGCCATCGATATAGGCTTTCCAGCCTTTCTCGTAAAACACTTCCGAAAAAACAGCGAACGCGTCTGTAGGCGAGGTGTATTCGTATTGCAAGGTATCCGGATGGTAGGACACGAGTTTGATTTCTGCGTTTTCAGATTTCCCCACACGCGAGATATTCAGCTTGTTTTTAAACTCCTCGTGTACAAAAGCCTCTTTTTGCGGATCAAAGCTGCCGATCGCTTGCATCTCTTGGGCGTTGCTATTGACGAAGGTAACGCGGTCTACAAACCAGGCGTTTCCGGCGGCTGTACTCCGGCGCTTAATTTGTTCGGCTCCGTTTTCAGGGTTTTTCGTAATCAGATACCGTACGTTGAACATATCCAACACATCTTCGTTCATAGCGCCATTGAACTGATGTTCTAACACTTCTTGAAACCGCATCAGCTTGGCGGCATGGTATCCGCCCAGGCTTTTGTGATAGAAGGATGCTCGGGCGTCGGAAAACGGATTGGTCGTTAAGTCAATGACACGGTAGCTCAAATCTTTATCCATCCGGATCAGCTGATCAACTTCCCGTTCGGGGATCCGCGTGTTGGAAGCTCGCTCATCGACGAAGGAATCATCGTTCAGATAACGTTTATCTACCGACCAGAGATCGGCCAGGATAACCACGCCTAAAACACCGATAAACAACGGTACGCTTATTTTCTTCTTGAGATAGAACCACACCAGCCCGAACATGACCAGGACAATGAAGAAAGATCGGTAGGCATCTGCGGACGCCAATGAAGCGCGGTCTTTGACCAATGCGCTAGCCACCTGTCCGGCCGCATTCTTATCACCAAATGCCTGTTCTAACGAGGAGATCAACTGTTGATGTTGGCTATTCCGGAAGTCCAAAAACAGGCTTGGCATGAGGGCTATCACCAGACATACCCCGCCTACGCCAATAAAGGTGTAGAGCACTTTTTTGTCTAGTTGTGGAATTTGATCGGCGCGGGTAAAAAGCTCATTTACGGCCAGGATGGCCAACAGCGGGATCAGGATTGCCGGAATGACGAGAATAGATTCGACCGCCCTAAACTTATTATACATCGGGAAATAGTCGAAAAACAAATCGGAAACCAACGGAAAATGACGTCCGAACGCCAGCAGGATCGTGAGGATAGTCGCGGTAAGAATCCACCATTTGAGGCGATCCTTAACAATAACCAACCCTAGAATGAACAGAAATATGATCGCAGCCCCGAAATACCAAGGCCCCGAGGTAAACATCTTTTCTCCCCAGTAAGTGGGTAGCTGACCAGCGAACTGTGCGGCTTGTGCCTCCGGGATACCGAGGTCAACCATGGTTTTGGTAACTTCTGACTTACCGTCTAACACACCTCCGCTACGACCACCATAGGCATTGGGGATCAAGAATGTGATATTTTCACCTACGCCCTGGCTCCACTCGTAGGCGTATTGCTTATCAAGACCGGCTGATTTGCCGCCACTATCGTCTACTTTCTGAATGTTGGCCTTGCCACGAATGGTGAGCTGGCTATACTCGTAGGTAGGAAACAAGACGGAGGCGTTCACCAATACAGCCAGGACTACTGCGCCAAGCTGTAAAGCCGAGGCTTGCAAAAACGGCTTCCACTGCTTATTCCGAATGGCGTGATAGAGTTCGAACCCAACCAGAACCAACAGGGCAAGGAACAGATAGTATGTCATCTGGATGTGGTTTGCCCGGATCTCTAGCGCGAGAAACAGGGTGAGCAGAACGGGACCCCATAGCCTGCTTCCACGATAACATAATAATAGCGCGCCGATAATCGGTGCCAAATAGGCAATGGCGTAGGCTTTATTGAGATGGCCAGCTTCAATATAAATAAAATTGTAGGATGTAAATGCCAAGGCTACAGCACCGACAGCGGCCAGCCATGGCTTGACACGTAGTACGGAAAACAGGAAATAACCACCCAAAAGGTAGATCAGCACGATATCGGTAGGGGCTGGAAAAACTCGGCTGATACCTCTATTGATATAAGAAGTTATATTGTTGGCATGTTCGTACCATATCTGATAGGTGGGCATACCACCAAACATGGCGTTGGTCCAGTTTGGTGCATGCCCGTCTTTTTCCTTATAGTCAAAAAGCTCTTTTTGACTACCTGCTGCTTGAACAACATCGGACTGAACCAACGTTTTACCACCAAAAATTGGCGAAAAATAAAAGAACACCAAGGCGATACATATCGCGATAATGATAAAGTGCGTTGCATTCTCCTTAAACCACTGCTTCATATGTTTGTAATATCTCTAAATTGCTTTTGTATCAACGTCAAAAATATATAAATAATTGGAATCCGCGGGCTATTAATCGGTTTTTTGTATTAAACGTTGAATGTCGGACAGCTCACCGAACAGCACCAGCAGGTCTCCTTCGGACAGTTTGGTCTCGGATCCGGCAATACCGGATGCTTCGTTACGAACGGTGACCTTCCCTCCTACCTTCTCCTCGTAGGTCTTGACGGTGGTGAGGACGATCACTTTGTATTGGTTGGTGAGATCGGCTTCCTTCAGGGTCATCCCCACGTATTTGGAAGGAACACGTGTTTCCACAATGCTATAACGATCGGATATTTTGAACGAGTCGATAATATCAACATTGTCTAGCCGCATGGCTAACCGCTCGGCGGCTTCTTCTTCAGGCATGATATAATCGCTAATTTGCATGGCTTCGAGCACTGTTTTCTGTAGATCGGAAACCACCCGACCAATGATTCGCTTGACATTAAGCTGTTTAAGCAAAGCCGTGGTAAGGAGGGAAGCTCCTTCATCTTCGCCGATAGCGACAATGACTGCTTGGGAATCTTTGAGTGGCAGAGAAGTCATGGCTTCTCGATCGGTTGTATCCATACAGACGGTATGGGTGATCCGGTCTTTGAGTTGTTCGACAATGGCCAATTTTTTATCTACCGCAATCACTTCGTGGCCCAATTCCGTTAGATGCACGGCCAGCGATTTTCCAAAATGTCCGAGTCCTAAAACGATATACTTCATTAAAATAAAATCTTTTCTGTGGGATAAATATAGCTTTTGTTTTTGGTGTTCTTGATAAAGGCCACCAACAAAGTTAAGGTACCTACCCGGCCGACAAACATCGTAATAGCTACAATAATCTTGCCTGTTGCGGATAGGGAGGGCGTGATACCCAAGCTCAGCCCGCAAGTGGAATAGGCAGAAACGATTTCGAATAAGAGGGCTTTCATTTTTTGCTCGGGGTCGGTAAAGTTCAGCAATACAAAGCTCAGCGTGATGGTGAGCACCGAAAGGACAATAATGGCAAATGCCTTGTTGATAGATTCTGCCGCTATCCGGCGTTTGTAAATTTCGATAGATTCCTTGCCTCGGGCCAAAGCAATGATATTTAAGACAGCGAGGGCGACCGTAGTGACCTTCACGCCACCTCCGGTAGAACCGGGCGATGCGCCCATCCACATCAACGTTACCATCATGATCAACGTGGGACCGGCGACAAAATTGACGTTCACACTATCAAATCCGGCTGATCGGGCAGAGTTTGCCATCAAAAAAGAGGTGACCCAGTCGCCAATAAAAGACGACTCATCTGCCAAGGTATGGTTACGCTCCAAGAGGTAATACGATAGGGTGGCTATCAGTAATACGATCGCATTGCACCATAGAATAAACCGTGTATTAAATGTAAATGCCCGCGGCTTGTGGATATAGGGCTGGCGAAGGAATAACCGGTGTACCAACTGCTTGGCTTTCTGCCGCAGGAAGGTGTAGAAATTATATACCGTACCGAAACCCAATCCGCCTAATATAAAGGAGCAAGCTATGGTTATCTGAAAGGCATAATTGAATCGATAGGTATCTCGCCCGATCCCGTCAGGTAATATCGTGAACCCGGCATTACAGAACGAGGAAATGGCGTGAAATGCAGCGAAAAATATGCGGTCGCTCACGGATTCAAACGAGCGGGCATCCAGCGAAAAGAAAATAAAGATACCCCCGATCAGCTCGAAGAAGAGCGTAATAAAGATAATCGTCAGCAGGGTAGAAATGACGGAATTCAGCTTATTCTCTCCTAATATTTCGCCAAACATCAGTTGGTTTTTATAGGAAAATCCGCCGGAGAAAAAGTATCCGAAAAACCCGGTGAAGGTCATGATACCCAGGCCGCCGATCTGGATGAGCAACATGACGACGCTTTGTCCGAATAGGGAAAAGTTGGTCGAAATATCGGTGACGGTGAGCCCGGTAATGCATACGGCGCTAGTAGCCATAAACAGGGCGTCGACGAAACTCAACGGCGCGAGAAGCGTGGTGCGAGGCAACATCAACAGCACCGTTCCCAGAAGGATGAGCGCGAGAAAACTGATGACGAATAGGATCGTGGGGTTGAAATAGAAGTTATCGAAAAAGAGGCTGTTCCGGGATAATTCGGACAGGAATACCAGTGCTATTCCGAGATAAACCCATTCCATTTTGGCAAAGTATGCCCAGCCTGCCAGTCGGGAAAGACTAATGAGCAGGAAGTATGCAAATAACACCAAGCCGGAAATATGGGACACATTGATCGTCCGTTGGGCGAGGACGGCGGCTACGGTACGGAGTGTGCCGAGGATGAAGAGGAAGTAAAACATCCCAATGACGGTGTTTTCGGACGTTTCGACCACCTGCTTGTCGGTAATGTAGCCGATGTGGGTGAGGGTCATGACGGCGCACACCATGCTCAGGTAGAACATCGTACGATCCACCAATTTATGCCTATATTTTAGTAAAAATTTTAAAAACCCGATGATTGCAGCCATGCCTGATATTCTTCTCTTTCTTGCTCCCGTGCTGGTCTATTCTTCTTTCTTTTTGAACAAACGCTTAAAAAATCCTTTTGTTTCCTGGGAGGATTCTTTCGTTTGCTCAACGACATGTTGTGCGATTTCTGCCCGCTCTTTCCATTTTTGTTCGCGTTCTGCACTGATACCTGCCGTTTGTTTGATACCATCGAGTAAACTTTCCCACAGGTTCTTGAAAAATGTATGCTCGGGAACGCGTTTGTGATTTACTTTTCCGACATGGTATTTTTCATTCGCATCGGGGTTACTGTCGTTAATAATCATTTTGTTCACCAAAAATGATGCGATCTTCAGCGAACTCTTCTTTCGCGGTTTATCGGGATCGGCTTTTAAATCGATTTTTAGGTTATCGTAATCGAACCGGAATTCGCCGCGGCTGCGATAGTCGGTACCGGTGATATGGAAACGAATACCGCGAATATTCCCGGAAGCGATTTCCACGTTCAGCAGGGGGTATAAAACACGGTTGAAATCGGGGGCATTCATACGCCCCAGGGTACCCGTATAACTATGCTCGCCGGTTTTGCTCAACATATCAAAACGAAACTTGGCGTGCAGATTTCCTTTGTTCATAACGCGGGCAGATAAATCGGCCAGCATGTATTTGTCTTTCGCTAAAGCAAGTGTATCGTTGGTGACATTGGTTAGTGTTCCGGTTGCGTCATCAAAGCTGATCTCCCCCTCTCGGGAATACTTACCACTCATTTCACCATAAACGACATCAATATTTTTCACGAAAATGGTATCTATCCGGATCATTTGCTTTACCCGCATCAACTTCTGATGAGGTGCCTGGCCTATTTGGTTAACCGGTTGTTTCGGGTATCGCTTGTCGCCATACAATTTGGCATGCCCGTTGTTCACGTATATACGCTCGGCCACTGTTTGCTGTTTTTCAATCAACCTTTTAAAGTCTAACTGTTCGATGTACAATGTATCAAAATGTAAATCGGTGCGTGTTACGTTTTTACGGTGTTTTTTATAGAAAGCGGCTTTGGATAGAGCGGGTTTGTAGTCTACTTGGGTTAACAAGAGGGTTTTTGTTTCGGTGTTGATTTGCAACGCTTCGAAATTAGCGGTGTAAAATCCATTCGAAAATGCATATTCGAAGCCCGGTATAAAGGCTTCAATCCGCTTGGTATAATAGAGCCGGGATGTATCGGACTGGGCATTTTCGTCGATCAAAATATCTTCCACACGGATTTGGAGACTATCCAGACCAAAGTCTGTCGATTCGCCGTCTTCCCCCAGCTTGCTATAATTGAATGCGGCATTTGCTATATCAATGCGTCCGATATTCACTTCCTTGAACACTCCTTTGATACTTTCGTATAAGCTTTTTTTTGGTTTCTCGGCAGAAATGGTGTCGTTATAAGCGTGGTATGTATTCTTCAATCGGATACGCGGCTCCGTCAAATCAATGGATTTGATATTCAGTTCTCGATTTCGGAGTATATCCAGGATACCAAAACGCTTTACTTTCAGCTCTTTAATTTCGATATCATACAGGTTGTCTGGTGCAAGCTTAGCGGCCTCCATCTGGGCGTACACCAGCGTATCGGCTCTTAAAACAGCATTTTTTAAGGTGAGATTTCCTAGAGCGATGGTCATGTCCAGATCGTCATAATGCAATTGGTATAGGCTATCGGTAGAACTTTTAACGAGTTCTTTCAATTGCTGTTCCACTAAAGGTTTCCAGTTACGGGAGAAATACCAAGATATTCCCGCCAACGCAACGACAATCAATACGAGAATGCCGATGACCCATTTCCAAATTGATTTCATATATAAACGGTTTGCAATCGTAGATATTTCATATGTGGTTCTTAAATTATACGCGCTAACTCTCCTTTAACAACAACTTAATCCCTATGAATGTTTTGTTTTACTTTTTAGTTCCTGGTATCTTGGTTATGATATATACTTAAATAACTTTCGTAACGAGACGATTCGATTTCGCCACTTTCCACAGCTTCGACCACCACACAGCCGGGCTCATTGATATGCCTACAATTATGAAAACGACAGGCATTTAAACGGGCACGCATCTCTGGAAAAAAATGGGCTAATTCGGCTTTTTCAATATCAACAATGCCCAGCTCCTTTATACCGGGGGTGTCGATCAGCTTTCCACCGAAGGACAGATCAATCATTTCGGCAAAAGTGGTGGTGTGTTTCCCCTTATCAGACCAGTCTGATATTTTGCCCGTTTTTAATTCGACAGTGGGTTCTATAGCATTAATGAGGGTTGATTTTCCCACACCGGAATGACCGGATACTAATGTAATCTTATCTTTTAACAACTGACGTATGTTCTCGATATTCGTCTTTTTCTGGGCGGAGACGGCATAACAGGAATAACCGATCTGTTCGTAGATCGTCATGTAATCTGTCAAGATATCTATGCCTTCATCGGAAAAGAGATCCAGCTTGTTGAAGACTAAAATTGCGGGAATATCATAGGCTTCGGCAGTGACTAAAAAACGGTCTATAAAACCCAAAGAGGTGGGCGGAGATGCCAACGTAACAACCAGCAGAGCTTGATCGAGGTTTGCACCGATAACTTGGGCTTGCTTCGAGAGATTAATAGAGCGGCGGATGATGTAGTTTCTACGCGGCTCCAAGGCCGTGATAACTGCGCTGTCCTGATCTGGCTCGTATTCATAATGTACCCAGTCCCCTACGGCAACGGGATTGGTGGTTTTAATTCCTTGGGTACGGAATTTCCCCTTGATACGGCATTGTACGCGCTTGCCCGCTTCATCCTCCACCAAATACCAACTTCCGGTCGATTTCGTTACCAAGCCACGCATAATTATAAAATATGTTTAGATGCCATAAAGCAAAAGTAGCTATTCTTTCTTCATTTTTTGTCTTGACACAAAAAACGAAGCAAAAAAGGTCAAGACTAAATATGGTTTTGCTATTTTCCATTGGCTACTCCTAAACAGCATGAAACTCGCTTTGCTCAAACATCATGCTATTTTTAACGTGGGTGTCTACATTCGTGTTATCTCGCATCTTTGTTTATCCTTATTTATCTTGATCCTATTCATCTTGATCCTTGTTAGCGCTATCCCGGTTCATGAGGTGCTTTCGAAACTAAAAGAATTCTATAATGAAGAGTTAACACGCTATACATTTGCACGATCTCCTATTAACGTTTAAAGGTCGCATCCGGATATTTGAAGTATGTAGAAATTTCCACTTTGCACGATCCATTATTTCAAATATCCGAAGCGACGACTTTTTTTGCTTCTTTTTTTAAGGTAAAAAAAGAAGAAGAAAGCTATATTTGTTAGATGGTGAAAAAATTATTTCTGCTAGACGGCATGGCCTTGATATACAGAGCGTATTTTGCGTTGAACAAAGTACCGCGCTTAACTTCCTATGGGTTGAATACCGGCGCTATTATGGGCTTCACAAATACGTTATTGGAGGTTTTGAAGAACCAGAACCCAACGCATATGGCGGTTGTATTCGATACAGAGGCTCCCACCAACCGACACTTAGAGTTTGAGGCTTACAAGGCGCAACGAGAAGCCATGCCGGAAGACTTAGCAAAATCGATCCCGTATATTTTTCGTCTTATTGAGGGGTTCAATATTCCGATTATAACGAAAGATGGTTATGAAGCGGATGATATTATTGGGACGCTCGCAAAAAAAGCAGAAACAGCAGGCTTTACCGTGTATTGTATGACGCCGGATAAAGATTTTGGCCAGTTGGTCTCGGAGAACATCTTTATTTATAAACCGGCCCGAATGGGCAATGGTGCTGAAGTTTTGGGTGTTTCCGAAATTTTGGAAAAATGGGAAATAGCAGACGTATCCCAGGTGATCGACATCTTGGGCCTTTGGGGAGACGCGGTAGATAACATCCCGGGCATCCCAGGTATAGGAGAAAAAACGGCTAAGAAACTCGTTCAGCAATATGGTTCTGTAGAAGCACTGATCGAACATAGCCATGAGCTGAAAGGAAAACAACGGGAAAATGTAGAAAACTTTGCCGAACAGGGATTGATCTCCAAAAAACTGGCGACGATCTTGCTCGATGTACCCGTAGAACTCGAGGAGAGTCAGCTGGAAATAGAGGAACCTGACCGGACGTCGTTGGAGCCGCTTTTTGCAGAATTGGAGTTTCGCACACTCGGCAAACGGGTTTTTGGCGAGGAATATAATGTGATAGAAAGTGCTGCCAAAAATCCATCTGGTCAAATGGATTTGTTTGCCACCTCTGCGTCTGAACTGACGGTAACGTCTGCCGTCGCTCCGACGGAACCATTGGTGGCAGGAATGAACGTCCATAACACGCCACATGAATATATTTTAGTAGATACCGAAGAGCAACAAAGGCAACTTGCCGGGCAATTGGCCACATTATCAAAATTTTGCTTCGATACGGAAACCACCTCGATCGATGCGTTAGCGGCGGATATCGTCGGGTTTTCTTTTGCTTTCGAAAAAGGAAAAGCGTATTACGTGCCTACGCCGGCAGATCGCTCGGAGGCGCAGGCTATCGTTGATATTTTTAAAACGGTATTTGAAGATACGCGCATTGAAAAAGTAGGACAGAATCTAAAATATGATATCCTGCTTCTATCCCGCTATGGTATACGTGTACAGGGCCCTCTATTTGACACCATGATAGCACACTATCTCATTGATCCGGATACGCGCCATAACATGGATATTCTGGCCGAGAATTATTTAGGATACACGCCGATTTCGATTACGGAACTTATCGGACCCAGAGGTAAAAAACAGGCGAACATGCGGGATGTGGAAGTTGAAAAGGTAGTGGAATATGCGGGTGAAGATGCAGACATTACGTGGCAACTGCACGAGGTATTGAGACCGTTACTAGAAGAAACACATACGCTTCGTCTTGCCGAGGAAGTAGAGTTTCCTCTCATCTATGTTTTGGCAGAAGTCGAAAAAAATGGGGTGAAAATTGACGTGGATACCTTAAAGACGTTTTCCGTCGCACTCGAGGAGGATATTAAACGACTGGAAAAGCAAATTTACGAAAAGGCGGGGGTGCAATTTAACATTGCCTCACCCAAACAGTTGGGCGAAGTACTTTTTGACAAGTTATACCTCGACCCGAAGGCCAAGAAGACCAAAACGGGTCAATACAAAACCGGCGAGGACGTGCTGCTTGCCCTAGCGCATAAATCGGACATCGTACAGGATATTTTGGATTTCCGCCAATTGCAAAAGTTGAAGTCGACCTACGTCGATGCGCTACCGGGGCTTATTCATCCCGAAACCGGATTAATCCATACCTCGTACAACCAAGCGGTGGCAGCCACGGGAAGGTTGAGCTCGACCAATCCAAACCTGCAGAATATTCCGATTCGCACGGAAAGGGGGCGGGAGGTCCGGAAGGCTTTCATTCCACGAAAGGAGGGGAATGTCCTTGTATCGGCCGATTACTCGCAAATTGAACTGCGCTTGATGGCCTCGCTCAGTGAGGACAAAAACATGTTGGATGCGTTCGAAGCGGGACATGACATCCACCGCGCCACCGCAGCGCGTGTATATGGAATACCGTTGGAAGAGGTGACTGCGGATCAGCGTAGAAATGCCAAGGCGGTTAACTTTGGGATTATATATGGGCAGTCTGCTTTTGGCCTTTCACAAAGCCTTAGCATTCCCCGAAAAGATGCGGCTGCGATTATCGACCAATATTTCTCCCAATACACGGGTATTCAAGAATATATGCGAAAAGCAATCGAGTTTGCGAAAGAGCACGGCTATGTAGAAACTATTTTAAAACGCCGACGTTATTTAAGAGATATCAACTCGGCAAACATGACTGTACGCGGCTTTGCGGAACGAAATGCGATTAACGCGCCTATACAGGGTTCTGCGGCAGACTTAATCAAAATTGCCATGATCAATATCCAGCAGGATTTGGTGGAAAATGGATTAACGAGCAAAATGATTATGCAGGTACATGATGAGCTGGTATTTGACGTACCTGAAGCAGAAGTGGAGCAGCTATCTGCCATCATCAGCGAGCGTATGAAAAATGCGATCGAATTGCAGGTACCGATTGAAGTAGAAACGGGCGCGGGAAACAATTGGCTGGAAGCTCATTAAAGATATGCAACGAACTGGGTTATTTCTTTTCTTATTATGTATCACGTTCTTCACGAGTGGACAACAACCGGACACGAGTGGAAAAATGACTTTGCTTGAAAAGGCTCCCATGGGTCTCGTCAGGTTCTATTTTGATGACTACTATTACTTGGTAGACAAGGATTGTTCGTTTAAATCAATCGAACGCGTATCGCAATTTCTGGTGGATAAGAACGTATTCCACGCAGATTTTCGGGATTTTGACCGCAATGGAACGGTGGTACTCACGGGTTATCATAATGCGGGCGTAAAGGAAGGGCCGTTTAAGGCTTATCATCCGGATGGGACTCTAAAATGGGAGGTCACTTTTGAACAGGGTCGCCCTATAGGGGATTGGAAGTATTATTATCCGGATGGAAAACCTATGATTACCGTTAATTACGACCAGGCGACGGGTCGCATAATGAGTTATTGGGACAGAAGAGGAAAGCAACAGATTAAGGAAGGCAACGGAAATTATATGTTCCGCATGCCTTTTGCCTTTTATAATGAATATGGCTACCCTTTTTTTGAGCGAAAGGGTCGTGTAAGAAATGGTTTGCCGCGGGGCTATTGGACGTCTCACCTGGTGGATCACCAAGAGAAGAAAATATTATATACGGAAGAGATCTTTGACGATAGGGGGGTATTGGAAAATGGCTATGACTTGTTTTTGGACGCGCGGTACTATACGCCCATGGCACTCCTGCCGACACCTTATTTTTATACCGCCGAACGGTTGCTTTCTAAACCCTGTACGTTTGATGACCATAGTGGGTTCAACACCTATTTATCGGAAAAATTTAGTGCTATGCTCCGAAGCAGTCCGACATTGACAAACATCGAGGATAAGTTCAGCTATGAAGTGTCATTGGATGAGGAAGGAAATCCAACAGATTTTACCCTCAAAGACTCGCTAATGACCAAAGAGCTAAACCGCTATGTAGAAATGGTTCTTCCAGAAATTCCGTTCTACTTTCCTTCGTTGGACAAAGCGGGAAATGGTATAATGGATACTTTAACGGTATATGGCAACCTGAGCATTAATGATGCAGGGCAGTTTCATTTTCATAGCTTTCGGATTGAAAGAGAAAAACAACCTTAGCTGATATCGCCGAAGTATCCTATATTTGTAAAAAGTTTACCCAATACGAGATGAGATTCCATAAAGAAGGATATACGAGTTTGGCAATCGTGATACTGTTTGTTTTCGTCGTCAATGCACTGGCGGATTATTATGATGCATCTGTTTACTTCAAATGGTTTTTATACGCCCTTTCGGCATTCCTATTGATTGCCATTCTCCAATTTTTTCGAAGCCCGATCAAACGGGTTACGCCAGACGAGCAAATCGTTCTTTGCCCAGCAGATGGAAAAGTGGTGGTTATTGAAGAAACCGAGGAAACGGAGTACTTTAAGGATAGGCGGATACAGGTATCTATTTTTATGTCGCCTATCAATGTGCACGTCAACCGCAACCCAATCAGCGGAATCGTATCTTATTTTAAGTACCATCCGGGGAAATTTTTGGTGGCCTGGCATCCAAAATCGTCAACAGACAATGAAAGAACAACCCTTGTTGTAAAAAACCGCTCGAATGTAGAGGTTCTTTTTCGCCAGATTGCCGGGGCGATGGCTCGACGTATCGTTTGGTATGTGAAAGAGCAAGATACTGTAACACAGGGCGCAGAGTTTGGCTTTATCAAATTTGGTTCGCGTGTGGATTTATTTTTGCCTTTAGGCACGGACGTATTGGTGAATATCGGCGACAAGGTCGTGGGCGGAAAGACGGTTATCGCTAAAATATGAATCTGAGTATCTTTACTCTCCTCATATCCAGCAGCATCGGACTCCTCCTAGCTGCCACGGACTATTTTCATCGGGGAAGCCCCTCCATAGCGGCTTTCATTTTTATTGTGACCTCCATTGTTTGCTATTTCGTCTTACTCAATTTATTCGAACGATTCATCTATAAAAGGATTCGGAATGTGTACAAACTTATCCGTAATCTAAAACTAGATAAAGGTCTTAAGGATGCCTTGGGTGAACAGATAACGGACGATCCTATCCGTGATGCGGAAAGAGAAGTACACGATTGGGCCAAGCAACGGATATCGGAATTGGACAAGCTAAGAGAACAGGCCAAATTTCGCAAAGAATTTCTTTCCAACATTTCACATGAGTTTAAAACGCCCTTATTCGCGACACAGGGTTATGTAGAAACGTTGCAGGATGGGTTAATTGACGACAATCCGGACATGGCGAAAAACTTTTTGGAAAAGGCGGCACGTAACCTAGATCGTCTGAGTTATTTGATCCAAGATCTGGACGAAATATCAAAATTGGAGATGGGCATTATTTCCCTCACATTAGAAAATTTTGATATCGTTACATTGATTAAGGAATGTATAGAAGATTTGGAAGGAAAGGCCGAGCAGCATGAGATCCGCATTCGATATACGGGTAAACTACACCATCCCATCCACGTTAACGGAGACCGGAAGCGCATTCAGCAGGTTCTCATCAATTTACTGGACAATTCGATTAAATATGGTAAAAGAGGGGGAACAACCACTATTTCGATTTTTTCGCTCTTCGAACAAGTGCTGATTGAAGTAACGGACAATGGGGTGGGAATCGATGAAAAGAACCTCCCCCGGGTGTTTGAACGTTTTTTTCGGACGGATGCAAGCCGGTCGCGTGAGGTGGGTGGCTCGGGAATAGGTTTAGCCATTGTCAAGCATATTATAGAGGCGCATGAACAAAATGTTAATGTACGGAGCACAGAAGGTATTGGCACGACTTTCGGATTTACACTGGAACAACCCAAGCACAGTTAATAAACGATAAACTTTTTAAACTTAACATTAACTTAACATTTCATTCATAATTTTGCATAAATTCAAACACTATGTCTTTAAATAGCATTTTTCAGTATTTCGTTCCAAAGGATAAGAAGTTTTTTCCTTTGTTTGAACAAGCCGGCGCAAACCTTATCGAAATGGCAAAGGCACTACAAGAATCTGTTTACACCACTGATTTAACTAAACGCGCTGCACTGAACAAAAAAATCGAAGACCTTGAGCATAAGGGGGACGATATTACCCATCAAATCCATCTAGAATTAGGCAAAAATTTCATCACACCGTTTGATCGTGAAGATATACACTCACTAGCCAGCTCGTTGGATGATGTGGCCGATTTTATACAGGGGGCATCTAATCGGATGGAATTGTATAAAGTGGAAACACCTAGTCAGGCAATGAAAGAAATTGCAGACTTGATCCTGGAAGCGACTGACCACGTTGCAAAAGCGCTTAATGAGCTTAGAGATCTTAAAAACATTCGCAACATCACGGATTCTTGCGTACGCATTAATAGCGTAGAAAATAAGGCAGATTATATCTTCGATAGGGCTGTTAGCGAACTTTTTGAGTACGAAAAGGATGCGATTACATTGATTAAAACAAAAGAGGTGCTTTCTGCTATGGAAGACGCAACGGACAAATGTGAAGACGTAGCAAACGTATTAGAAAGTATATTAGTTAAAAATGCCTAATATTTGGGCATGAAGAAAGCATAACATATTATGATGATTTCCACCTTATTGATCGTCGTGGTCATTCTGGCTATTGCATTCGACTATATCAATGGTTTCCATGATGCAGCCAACTCCATTGCAACGGTTGTATCAACTAAAGTATTAACCCCTTTTATGGCTGTTCTATGGGCAGCTATCTGGAATTTTGCCGCATATTTCTATTTCACGGATCATAAAGTAGCCAATACCATTGCGAAAACAGTCCTCGAAGAATATATTACATTAGAAGTTATATTTGCAGGACTGGTAGCGGCTATTTCCTGGAATCTTTTTACTTGGTATTACGGTATTCCTTCTAGTTCATCACACACCTTGATCGGTGGGTTTGCTGGCTCTGGAATGGCTTATGCTTGGTTCTTAGGGGGCAATCCTGTTACGGCTGTTAACCAGGCGGCCATTTTAAAAATAGCCTCGTTTATTGTACTGGCCCCCGTAATAGGTATGATTATTTCCGTCATCATTACGCTGATCATCATGAATATCGCCAAGAAAGCCCGGCCTTCGACCGCAGAAAAGTGGTTTAAAGTAGGACAGTTGATATCATCGGCAGGGTTAAGTTTCGCGCACGGCGGAAATGACGCCCAAAAGGTCATGGGGATTATCGCCACGGCTTTGATCGCGGAGCAGGTTATCCCGGATTTCGAAGCTATGCCGGCTTGGGTACCACTTTCCTGTTATGCTGCAATTGCCGCGGGAACAATGAGTGGGGGCTGGAAAATCGTAAAAACAATGGGAACGAAGATTACCAAAGTAACGCCACTGGAAGGTGTTGCTGCGGAAACGGCGGGTGCAGCTACACTAGGTATCACGGAACATTTCGGGATTCCGGTATCTACTACGCATACGATTACGGGTTCTATTATCGGCGTTGGCGTAGTGAAACGGGTATCCGCGGTACGCTGGGGAGTCACGATTAGTCTATTATGGGCATGGATATTGACCATTCCGGTAAGTGCAATATTAGGCGGGATAACCCTTGCTATTATCCATTTTATCCTATAGCGCGTAAGGTTTTAACTACAAAATGTAACCTTTTATTGATAATCGGATAAAAAAAATAGAAAAGTTTGGGTATTCTAAATAATATCTATACTTTTACGCGAGCAAATTCGTTGTAGAACGGCAAATTTGCACGGCAAACATAAAATTTTAACACAGTCGATTTTTTGGCATCGTTCTTGTTAATGTTATGTTAAATTTAAAAAAGGGAAACAATTTAAAATTTTTAATAACCTTAAAAACAAGAGTATGAACTATTCTACAATTAAAAAAACAGCTGTTGCAGCGTCTTTAGTAGCCGCATTAGGCTTTGCTGAGCACGCACAAGCGCAAACTCCAACTGTATTTGGTGGAAGATCACAATACAGAACCTGGTCTATCGGTGTACAAGGTGGTATTACTACACCTAATGTACTTGTTGGTGGATCTAACGCGTTCGGTCAGAAAGTGGGTTATTTCCAAAACAAAGTTGGTGAATACTACGGTTTAACTGTACGTAAACAATTCTCTAACTTATTCGGTTTGGAATTAGAAGGTAACCGTGGTAAAATTAAAACATACAACCACAACCTTTCTGGTCCTGCTATTGAAAACTCTCGTGGTGCACAGTCTGCACAAACGGACGTTAACTGGGCAGCTAGTTTGAACGGTGTTTTCCAATTAGGAACAATTGACTTCTTAAGAAGAGAAAATGCAGTTAACTTCTACGCGAAAGTAGGTTTGGGTGTTATGGCACATAAC
This sequence comes from Sphingobacterium arenae, assembly GCF_014692505.1. GTDB lineage: Bacteria > Bacteroidota > Bacteroidia > Sphingobacteriales > Sphingobacteriaceae > Sphingobacterium > Sphingobacterium arenae. The sequence continues at coordinate 98,427 of NZ_JACNYK010000008.1, forward strand.
CCAGTACAATTTGCTAACAACGATTTTGGTGGTGGTGAAGTGTACAACAACGAAGGAAAATGGGGTGAGGAAATCTTTGGAGATCGTGAGAAAGCTGGTGATAGAGACAACCGTTTAACTGGTTTTGTTCCGGTTGGTTTAGGTGTTAAATTCAAATTATCTGAAGTTGTTGCCTTGAACTTAGGTTACACGATGAACTTCACTGACGACAATTTGTTATACGGTCCTGCTAGAACAGACTACAAAGGTAAATTTGCTAATGTTTACGGTGGTTTAGAATTCACGCTAGGTTCACGTGACAAAGAGAACTTGACTTTCACAAACCCTGTTGCTACATTGTACGACGAGTTGAAAGATCCTTCTTTGCGTAACGAAGTGGAAGCTTTGAAACAACGTGTATCTACATTGGAAGGTACTGTTGATCAATTGAGCAAAGACTCTGATGGTGACGGTGTATCTGATAAATTCGACAAATGTCCTGACACACCTGCTGGTACTCCAGTTGATGGTTCAGGTTGTCCTATCAAATTCCCTGAGCCTGTAGTTCAGAACAATGCTACACAAGGTGACTACTACGCTCCTATTCAATTTGAGTTTGATAGCTCTGTATTGAAAACGGAATCTTATTCAACTTTAGATAAGTTGGCAAAAGAAGTACGTGATAACAACTCTTCTGTAAACCTTGATGGTTACGCTTCTGCTGAAGGTACTGAAGCTTACAACATGAACTTATCTAATGACCGTGCGAACGCAGTTAAACAATACCTAGTTAACGCTGGTGTATCTGCTTCAAGTGTTACAGCAACTGGTTACGGTGAAGACAACCCTGTTGCTTCTAACTCAACTGAAGAAGGTCGTATTCAGAACCGTCGTGTTGAAATCAAAGTAAAATAAGTATTTCTTTCTTTTAACAAAGAAATATCAATAATGAAAGCCGATCCTTATACAGGGTCGGCTTTCCTGTTTATTATCAATAATTTACGCTATCTTTGCAGTGCTGTATGTGAAAATGTGGAAAATAAAATCATTAGTTATCACATTTTCTTCATAAATTTCTTCTACGGTACTTATTAGAAAACGAAAGGAGTGATATGGAAGAAGATTTCGAATTTGGCTCGCCCGAAGAACAAAAGTTATCTGTAGATCGATATGAGGAGATGCTCCGCAATGAAGATCAATATTTCTTTGATGCGAAGGCTTTTGAAAGTATCATAGAGTACTACACCGATAAAGAAGATCCTGTTAAGGCTCTCCAAGTGGCAGAATATGCCAAAAATCAGCATCCTTATGAATCTGCATTCCTACTTAAGAAAGCGCAGCTTTATGTGCGGACAGGGCAATTGGACAAGGCTTCAGAAGAGTTGGACAAAGCGACAATCCTGGAACCTAATAGTGGAGAGGCGTTTCTTTTAAAAGGAAATATCGCCTTATTGCAGGGCGATGTGGATGAGGGCGAACAGCTTTTTCTATATGCTATTGAATTGGGAGAGGATTCTGCTGAGGCTTATTTTCAGATCGCAGAACTATACCAGATCAAGGGGGACTATGAAAAAGCTATCGTTTACCTAAAGAAATCGCTGGAGGCGAACATGGAAAACGACGATGCGCTCCATGCATTGGCGTTCTGCTATGAAATTGTTGATAGACCGGAGGAGTGTGTGGCCTTCTATAAATCGTATATTGATGCCGATCCGTACGCTTATGCAGCCTGGTTCAACCTAGGCTTGGTATATGAAAGACTGGATAACCTTGAAGATGCCATCGATGCGTATGATTATGCTATTCTAATCAACGAAACCTTTGTTCCTGCGTATTTTAATAAGGGAAATGTGTTGGTCAACATACAGAAATATACAGATGCCATCGGTGTTTATAAACAGACTTTTGAATACGAGCGTCCTACGGCGGATGTCTATTGTGCTATAGGCGAATGTTATGAGAAGCTTGAGCAAATGGATGAAGCGCGCGAAAATTATAAAAAGGCGGTTAAACTTGATCCGCTTTTGGCGGATGCATGGTTTGGAATCGGCGTGACGCTGGATTTTGATGATCGATATTTTGAGTCGCTTCATTTTTACAAAAAGGCGTTGGAATTGGAAGATAGCAATCCGGATTACTGGTTTGCCATTGCCGATGCCCGCTATAAATTAAAGCAATTCGAAGAGTCCGAATTTGCGTATAATAAAGTGGTACAGCTTAGTCCCACGGACGTGGAGGCGTGGCTAGACTTTTCTTCTATTTATTTTGAACAAGGTAAATATGATGAGGCAGTCGACGTCATCGCTGATGCGATCAAGAAAAACCCGGATGCGTCAGAACTCTATTACAGGTTGGTCGCGTATCTGTTCGCGCAGGGGAAATACAATGAGGCTTTAAACTTTCTGGAACTAGGATTAGCGACGAATCCGGATAAATTTCACATTTTGTTCGATTATCTTCCGCAATTACAGGGAAATAAGATTATTGTCGATATCATCAACAAGTATAAAAATAACTCATGAAGAAACTCGGATTAATTGGCTATCCTCTTGGGCATTCGTTTTCAAAAAAATTCTATCTGGAAAAGTTTGCGCGCGAAAATATTACCGACTTTCACTATGACCTCTATCCTGTGGAAGATATTTCTTCCTTCCCACAGCTATTTGAACGTGACCTGGCTTTCTATGGTTTCAACGTAACGATTCCGCATAAACGGAATGTGATGCGTTTTCTAAATGAGTTTTCGCCGGAGGCAGCGGAGATCAATGCTGTTAATTGTGTACAGATACGTTGGCAGGGAGGGAAACCTTATCTCAAGGGATTTAATACTGATGCTTTCGGTTTTGAACAGTCGTTACGACCACTTTTACAACGCCAGCATACAAGTGCGTTGATCTTTGGGAATGGGGGGGCCGCACAAGCGGTGCTTTTCGTATTGAATAAACTGGGTATCCCCTTCAAGACGGTTAGCCGAAATAAGAGCAATGGTGATCTTACCTATAGCGAGCTGACGGAAAACATAATCGCTTCGCATAAGTTACTCATCAACTGTTCTCCGGTAGGTACATTCCCCCATATCGAAGATGCTCCCGACATACCATACGAGGGGATCGGTTCGGAACATCTACTATACGATTTGATCTATAATCCGGAAGAAACGGCTTTCTTACAAAAAGGCAAAAAGCAGGGAGCCACTATAAAAAATGGTCTAGAGATGCTTATTCTTCAGGCTGAAAAAAACTGGGAGATCTGGAATCAAGAAGACTAGCGATTAATATCTATTTTTGTTGGTATGTTACATGTCCATTCTTTTATATTTAATGCTTTTCAGGAAAACACGTATATTGTATACGATGATGGTGGCTTATGCGCCATTTTTGATCCAGGTATGTCCAACCATGCAGAAGAGACAACACTGGTTTCCTATATAGAGCAAAATAGGTTAAAACCCATCGCGCTATACAATACGCATTGTCATATAGATCATGTATTAGGAAATCGTTTTATTTATGAGACTTATGGATTAGTTCCTCAGTTTCATGAAGGGGAGGTTCCTGTTCTCGTGGCGGTACAAAACATGGCTCCTATGTATGGATTTCGGTATGAAACCTCGCCGATTCCGGAAACTTTCTTAGAAGAGGGAGAAACCATCACCATTGGCACACAAAGTCTTCGTCTCTTGTTTCTTCCTGGCCATTCGCCGGCACATTTGTGTTTCTATGCTGCAGAGGAGGGTTTCGTGATCGGTGGAGACGTGCTTTTTCGAAACAGTATAGGGCGGACTGATTTGCCCGGGGGTGACCACCAACAGCTACTTCATAATATCCGACAGAAAATGTATACGTTGCCCGATGAAACCGTGGTTTACCCTGGCCATGGCCCTTCGACGACCATAGGATTTGAAAAACAAACGAACCCATTTGTTCGGGAATAAAAAAATGAAGCTATCTCTCTTTTTTGCGAAACGGTATTTATTCTCTAAAAAGTCTGTTAACGCGATCAATATTATATCGGCCATTAGCGTCATCGGGGTGCTGGTGAGCAGTGCGGCATTGGTCATCGTCCTATCGTTTTACAATGGCATGGAGAACCTCATCTTATCGCTATACAGCACATTTGCACCTGAGCTTCGGATAGAACCCGCGGCGGGTAAGGTGTTCGACGCAACACAGCCGGTTTTTGGTGACTTGCGCAAAAACCAGGAGGTACAGAGTTATTCGGAGATATTAGAAGACAAAGTGCTCGTTCAGTACGATAATCAGCAATTTGTGGCACAAATCAAGGGCATAGAGCCGCAGAGCCTTCTTAAAGTCGATCATCGAGGCATGTTATATGCGGGGAGTTTAGACATCGCCCGAGATAGCATACCCCGGGCATTACTTGGCGCACAAATACAAACGAATCTCCGGGTCGCTATTGATGGAGATGAAAACCATATTCATCTTTTTTCTCCACGAAAGGGTGCCTCGGGAACAAGCATTAATCCTATGGATGATATAAACGTCCGTCAGCTTGCTCCTGTCGGCGTGCTTCATTATGAACCGGGATTCAATGATCTGATTATTACCCCCCTTGCGTTCGCCAAAGATCTCCTTAACGAGCACGAATATGTTTCCGCTGTTGAGATTTATACAAAAGATTCCAGTAGAGTAGCCCACTTTCAAAAAGAAATACAGCGAAGCCTCGGCAAGGACTTTATTGTCAAAAATCGGGAGCAACAAAATCCGCTATTATATAAAACTGTGCGTTCCGAAAAATGGATTGTCTTTTTTATTCTGACCGTGATTGGCATTATCGCTATATTTAATATTATTGGTTCGTTAACGATGCTGGTTATTGACAAGAAACAGGATATGACCATATTGGCCAGCCTCGGGGCAGATAAATCCCTCATTCAACGGATATTTTTTCTCGAGGGGGTAATGATTGCTTTTATCGGGGGATTGATAGGGATTGGTGTCGGATTTATATTCTGTTTGCTACAAGACAAGTTTGGCATTATCCGTACGGGTGAAGGGGTGAGCCCAATATTGGATATCTACCCGGTCGACATACGTGTAATGGATTTCGTATTGGTGTTTGCTACAGTGATGGTCGTGGCCTTGCTGGTGTCTTTTATATCGTCCCGGCTAAGTGTACGGGAATTGGAAAGGGATGCCGGTCTCCGACCGCTTGATTAATTTAATATTCTAGACGCTTTCTACTATAGTCGCCTTTAACAATAGAATTTATAAAAGAACCCCATGCAAACGGACTAAACAATGGATTGGCAAAACGTTGATTTACGGCTTTATTGGACATATTGATATGGCGCTGCAAGGAGTTAAATGTTTGAATTTCTTCCGCGCTTCTTGGTACGACCTGTGACAATGCGGCCAGGGCATCTGGCGAAAGACTATTTCGGATGCGGGATATATTGTCGTCGCTGACATCCAACGCCATAAATGCCATGTTAAATTCTTCTATACTTGCCCAAGGAAAAGGCATAACAGCAGGCAGCTCAATGACCAAGCTTTTCATATTGATTTTCGCGGTAAACTTATCGGAAGCTGTTTCGGGTATAACGAAATCCACAGGTTCGAATCCAACGGAAGTAAATCGAATGGTATCACCTACGTGCGCAACGAAAGAAAAAAAACCTTCATTATTAGCGGCGTGTACCTGATTGTTATAACTGGCATTTGTTACTGTAACAAAAGGCACAGGAAGCCCACCCCCCACCGAACTGATCAGTCCGCTGAATTGTATGATTTTCCGTTCTTGCGCTAATGCCTTCGTCCACGAAAGCGAAAGAAAGAACATCAATATAAGTACAGAATAAAATCTTCCCGCCATGTTTCAAATTTATACAATCTTCGTCCACGAAGGCTGTTAATTTTTGTTAACCACCTAATTTTTACATTGGACTAATGGCATTGGGATCGTTCATGTCGGTCAAATTTATCGCTTCGACGCTTGTAATTTCTGGAACGGATTTCTTTATCGCTTGTTCCAAACCCGCCTTGAAGGTCATGATACTCATGGAACAACTTGCACAAGTTCCCAACAGCTTCAATTTAACGACATTGTCTGGAGTGATTTCTTCTACAACGACGTTCCCGCCATCCGTTTCCAAATAAGGACGGATGGTATCCAATGCCTGTTCTACGCGCTCTTGTAATGTCATTTCTGTTCTTAACCCCTTTTGTTTATGTTGTAAAGATAGGCAATTTATTAAAATTATCGTGTTTATCAACAATAATCCGTAAGAATTCAACATTTCATTGACAGTCTGCGAAAATGCGGTTAAAGAATGTTAAACACCTTTGTCTAAGTAGGTTTAGCTATAAAATTGGATTATATTGCGTCCCTAAAATTTAATTGAATCTTATCTGAATTTGACGTATCTTTGTGAAATGTTTTTAAATAGACGTATTTTTTCCTTATGGGCAGGCTTGTTGCTGATCGTACTAGCTGTCGGTTGCAAAAGCAAGTTTGAAAAGCTTCGCGCCAGCAACAACATTGCTATGAAATACCAAGAAGCTGTCAAGCTCTATGAAAAGAAAAAGTATAGTAAAGCTATTATTCTTTTCGAAGACTTACAAAATAAGTACCGTGGGCAAGCAGAGGCTGAGGACCTCTATTATTACACGGCTTATACCGCCTATCGTTTAAGAGATTACACCTCGGCTAGGTATCATTTCAAGAATTTCTCGACGACGTACCCTAACAGCGCTCGTGCAGAAGAGTGCCGCTTTATGGCAGCTTATTGCTTTTATGTCGATTCTCCTCGCCCGTCTCTTGATCAGGAGAATACACGGAAAGCTATCGATGAGTTGCAGTTATTTATCAATCTGTATCCAGAGGGAGATCGGACAGAAGAAGCGGGGCAGTTGATACAAAACTTACGCGATAAACTGGAACAAAAGGCCTTTGCTAACGCAAAATTATATTATGACATGGGTCAACCAGATGATTATCGTGCGGCCGTAATTGCTTTTGAAAGCATGCTGAGACAATATCCGGATACGCGATATGCCGAAGAAATCGAGTTTTTGATTTTGAAATCACAATATCTGTTTGCACAAAACAGTATGCCCTATAGACAGGAGGCACGGTATAATGAGGCACTTGATTATTACCAATCCTTTGTAGAGAGCTATCCACAGAGTAAATTCAAAAAGGAAGCGGATGATTTACGATCCAACGCCGAAAAGCAAATTGCCTATGTCGTTAGACGTATGGACGAAATTAACAAAATGCGTGAAGAGCATGAGCGTGAATTAGGTATTGCAAAAGAAGAGGCTGCTTTACAAGAGAGCACGTCGGTAGTACAATAACGTTCCTCGATAAAATAGCCGATAATGGCAAAGAGAGAACAAATATATGAGTTTATTTAAGTTTGAAATTTTATAATACATTTTAACAATGAGTCAGCATAAAAACACTTCTATTCCTTCATCAACAATAACACGTGATTTGAGAGAATTAGACAAAGGCACGGAGAACATTTACGAATCTATCGTTGTCATTGCAAAACGGGCCAACCAAATTTCCGTAGATGTGAAAGAAGAATTAAATGGCAAATTGGCAGAATTCGCGACGACTACCGACAATTTAGAGGAGGTATTCGAAAATCGCGAGCAAATCGAGATCTCTAAACATTACGAACGTATGCCTAAGCCTTCTCTCGTGGCGATAGACGAGTTTTTAAACGACAAAGTCTACTTTAGAAATCCTGCCAAAGAGCAAGAATAGCCTGTTTAGGGATGTCATTAAAGGGCAAAAATATAGTAATTGGTGTATGCGGCGGTATTGCCGCATATAAAGTTGCTTCCCTTATCCGCCTTCTGGTTAAAGAAAATGCCAACGTACAGGTTATAATGACACCTGATGCCAGAGAATTTATTACGCCACTAACTTTAGCAACGCTATCTAAACACCCTGTCCTCTCTGATTATATTAACCGGCATACAGAGACTTGGAATAATCATGTAGAATTAGGCCTCCGTGCTGATTTATTACTTATTGCGCCGGCTACCGCCAATACTTTAAGCAAGATGGCCCACGGAACATGTGATAATCTGCTATTAGCTACTTACCTCTCTGCCAAGTGTCCGGTCATGTTCGCTCCGGCAATGGATCTGGACATGTGGCTGCATCCTACTACACAGGGAAACGTTAAACGTCTTCTAAGTTTTGGAAATATCTTGATTGCACCGGGAAATGGTGAGCTCGCAAGCGGTTTAATAGGTGAGGGAAGACTTGCTGAACCTGAAGAAATACAGCAACGGATTCAACAGTTCTTTCACAATTCTTCTCCTCTGAAAGGGAAGAACGTACTTGTAAGTGCTGGCCCAACGCATGAAGCAATTGACCCTGTACGTTTTATAGGAAATCATTCTAGTGGAAAAATGGGTTACGCCATTGCATCCGCTTTACAATCCATGGGTGCGACCGTAACGCTCGTGAGCGGCCCTACCCAACTTCCAACGCCTCCAGAGGTTAATCGCCATGACGTCACGTCAGCACAGGAAATGCTGGAGGCTTGCTCCATCTATTTTGAGAAGTCTGACATCATCGTAATGAGTGCTGCTGTGGCCGACTATACTCCCGTAGAGACCGCGATCCAAAAAATAAAGAAAAGCGACACAAATATTGAAATAACCTTGAAAAAGACGACCGATATTCTGGCAACATTAGGTAAACGAAAAACCGATAAACAGACCTTGGTCGGGTTTGCGCTGGAAACGGAAAACGCACTGCAAAATGCACAAGATAAACTGAAACGCAAGAATTTGGATTATATCGTATTAAACTCTATGCAGGACGAAGGTGCTGGTTTTGCTGGAGATACGAATAAAGTCACCATTATTGATAGATCTGGTGAGATCAAGGAGTTTGGGTTAAAAAGTAAAAAAGAGGTAGCCAATGATATAGCCGCTATTATTAACTTCCATCAAGTGGCTATAAATTCATAATTCGCACTTCTTTGGGATAATAATTATTGATCCTATTCGCCAATACTTTAACCCAGCCCAAATTTATTCCATGATATCGCACCAAACACCAACCGGAATTTACTGCTTCGAAATCTTCTCTCGCTAAACTTCTCTTCCGTAGAAATTGACGTGCTACATCCTCCGTCACTTCCTGCGCAGGCAAGTCGCTTCTTATGTGTATACTACAGGCCAAATCGTGTGATGGTAACAGTTCCGTGCCCGTCCATTTTCCCATATCCGTTCCGGCTTGTTTAATATATAGAACTTGTTGTAACCATCTTAACTCTTCCTCATACCTTTTGGGAAAAATATGGATATGACCACTATGCATAAACGGCACGTGATCCGCCTGCTGATTTGTCCAATCTGCCACTACGCGTAACGGAGCGTCATTTTTTTCTGTCTTTATTTTTTTTTTATTAAATGTTGACTGATCTTCTTTTTTTCTCAATACAGCAATATAAAAACCTTCTCCTTTCACTTTATGCGGATAAAAGCGATATCCGAAAGCCTGGTGCTCGGCTGACCGTGTCTCCTCAATACCCCAATCGGAATCAAAGGTAATCCGAATAGATTCAAAAGAAAATGTGGTCTGTATCCAATCTACTATATCTTCGTTCTCCTCCCTAGAATAGGAACAAGTAGAATATAGGAGGTATCCATCTGTAGCCAGTGCGCTTAAGGATTCTGCAAGAATTCTTTTTTGCCTGTCACTACATAGTTTTACATTGGCCAGCGACCATTCGTCTATTGTTTCTTGGTCTCTACGAAACATTCCAGAACCCGAGCATGGAGCGTCAACCAATAATAAGTCAAAGTACCCCGGTAAGCGCTTAAATGTAGACGGATCATTGTTTGTGACAACGACGTTCGAAACACCCCAATGAACGATATTACCCGTCAGGATGTTTGCTCGCGATTTGATTACCTCGTTGGACACTAATAAGCTTTCGCTTCCTAAGTAACTCGTTAATAAGGTCGACTTACCGCCCGGTGCAGCACAAAGATCTAGTGCCCTTGTAACACTGTTCTCCAGCCCAATTTCCTTTAAGATGTGTGCTATAAACATGGAAGATGCTTCTTGTACATAATAGCATCCGGCGTGGTAAAGCGGATCTAGCGTGAAAACTGGTCGATGTGTAAGATAATAACCTGTATCACACCAAGGAACAGGGCTTGCATTTTCAAATGGTATCGTTGTTTGCTTTAAGGGATTCAAGCGAACGGAGGTAATCTTGTCTCCTTGTTCATGTATAGTATTGAAAGCTTCAGAATCAAACCCTTCTTGTTCATTCAATCTTTTAATAAGTTCATTCGGTAAAAAATTACTCATCGTTTAACCGCTTTTCATATCTAAATAATTATTTCCTGAGTTCACAAGCTCAGTTATCTGCATCAATGTTTGATCATTACCATAACGTAAATATTTCTCTGTAAATTTACCACAATCAGCAAATAATCACAAAACAGATCATTATAGAATAGTTAAATTAATATACATGAAGAATTTCAAAAAGTATTATATCGTCGCTGCGCCTCCCGAGGATGTTTATAGAGCGTTAACAACAGAAATTACGATTCGGCTGTGGACCGGAGATGAGGTGAGGGTGGATCCACGTGAAGGTGGAGAATTTTCTATGTGGGATGGAGCTATTACCGGAAAATTCATACATCTTCATCCTTATAAAAAAATTGTCCAGCAATGGTACTTTGGGGATCAGGAGGAGGATTCTATCGTCACGATAAAACTGCATGAGCATAAAAAAGGCACTTCTTTTGAGTTAGAGCATACCCATATTCCGGATGAAGCTTTTGATGATATTGTAGCAGGCTGGAACGACACCTATATGGCATCGCTTATAGAGTTTTATGAGGAAGACTGACCCATAAAAAAAGCCCCTGCATATGCTGCAGGGGCTCTGTATAAAGATCGGCACCGACCTACTCTCCCACCTGTTACGGCAGTACCATCGGCTCTGGCGGGCTTGACTGCTCTGTTCGGAATGGGAAG
>NZ_JACNYK010000009.1 GCF_014692505.1 Sphingobacterium arenae
CTTTCTTAAAATAATCGCCGAAAGACCAGTTGCCCAACATCTCAAAAAGCGTATGGTGATAGGTATCGATACCTACTTCTTCCAGATCGTTGTGTTTCCCCGAAACCCGGAGACAGCGCTGGGTATCTGTCACACGGGAATATTTTGCGGCCACCTCTCCCAAAAAAACCTCTTTAAACTGGTTCATCCCTGCATTGGTAAACATCAAAGTCGGATCGTCTTTGACAACAACCGGAGCAGATGGCACAATATGGTGGGATTTGTCCCTAAAAAAACTTAAAAAAACCTCGCGTATCTCTTTACTGGTCATGGAATCCTATATATAATATACTTATTTCGAGGTACAAAAATAGCTAAAAATGCTTGCTCTCACAACGTTTAGAATTCCCGCTATACATGGATAACTTTTAAATTCTAAAAACCACATATTATTTGTACTTTTATACAGTAATGATCAACTTATAATGAAGGAAGCCGGCATGAGCTACCATTTAAAAACGGATATAAATAATGCAGTCCATGCAAACTTCATCATCAAAGAAAACAAACCGAGTGTAACGGGCTCATCTATACCAATGAGATTAAACACTCACAAATATTTTATTTAGATGAAAATTTTAGTACCAACGGACTTTTCGGAAAATGCGTTTTTGGCTGCCCGATATGCCGCGGAAATCGCTAAAAAGCACCAATATAGTTTACATGTTATCCATTTCTACACAGCGATATCATCTGGTTTTGAGGAAAACGAACTAGAAACAGAGCGTGACCAATCTCCTATCTTAAAAGCTGATATTACGATAAAAGAATGGGTGCAAAAACTTCAGGTATTATACCCAAACATACTGATATCGTATCACAATGATCGAGGACTTTTGGATGAAGCGCTCCCTAAAGAAGCAAAAAAGAAAGATTACGTCGCGATTACCATGGGGACTACAGGAGCATCCGCAAACAAAAACATATTTTGGGGGAGCAACACAGCGCTGATTGTAGCGAAATCACCGATCCCAGTTATTGTCATACCCAATATAGAACATATCTCAACAGCTATAGAAAAGGTGGGACTGTTAACCAATTTCAAACAGGAAGAATTAACTACACTTCAAGAGTTTGTCCATATTTTCCATCAGGAGATCGATGTCGCTCTTATACATGTATACAAGGAAAGTGAAAAAGAGACTTCGGTAAACAACCGATTAGCGTCTTGGGCCTTTAATATAGAGGAGTTTTCTGCGGTTCGGCAAACCAATAAGCTAATTGCCCCTACTTTAAAGGAGGATAAAGATCAGGATACTATTCCAGAGGTTATCAGCAAGTTGATCGATAACCAGCATGTTGATATTATTTTAGTTTCAAAGACTCGAAAAACCTTTTTTGAAAGATTATTTACACCATCGGTATCCAAAGCCATGACGTTGAGGTTACAAAAGCCCGCCTTTTTTGGAAAAACCATTTAAACAATTATAGCATGAAAAAAATATTAATACCCGTTGATTTTTCCGAGGACTCATTAACAGCCATCCAATATGCCAGTCAACTCATCTCACAAAATGAGCAAAAACAAAGTGTGGATCTCATCCATGTTTTCACATACCACACCAATTCTTATATAAACCGGCAAGCTTACCCTATTGAAGATCCGCAGATGAAAATTTCGGAAAAAGATATGGAGAGACTCCTAGCGAAACTCCATGGCGAATATCCGGACATTACATTCAACAGCATATTTAAAGACGGCAACCTGTTTGAAGAAATCAGCAAAGTAACTGCATCGTTTAACTATGATGCCGTAATTATGGGAACAAAAGGCTCGTCGGGGCTGGAAGCCATCTTCTTAGGCAGCAACACCTATGATGTGATCCTGAACACAAAAACGCCCGTATTAGGGGTTCCTCAAAACACGAAAGGATTCAAAAAGAACAGAATTGGCTTACTGTGTAATTTCAAAGAAGGCGAAATCGAAGTACTGCAACATGCGATTAAACTTATCGGGAACAACTTTGAGCTGGTATTGATTTATGTCAACAAAGATGACCGCCGCATAAGTGACATCGACGCACAATTTAAAGACTGGATCGAGGAAATCATCAACCGCACAGGTATTCAGAATATTTCTTATACGATAAAACCACAGGTGCTTTATAATCGTGCTGCAGAAAATGTGTCACATGCCATCTCGAATGTTTTAATCGACGAACAGATTGACTTGCTGCTGATTACCCGAAGCCGTAAAAGTATTTTTCGGCGATTAATAGAGGAAAACATTGTACGCAAAATGGCTTACAACATGACTATACCGACCCTATTTGCCCCTGTGCGGCGCACGTAAAGACTGAGGTTTCCTTACTTCATTTTAGCCCTGTTCCTCTCGCTTGTAGCGGCTGGGCTACAATACTGTTTTTAGTAAACAGTAAGCTTTTTTTTGCCGTACTTTTGGCAAAACAATTGTATAACATTGGTGTTGATATAATCAAAATAGTTACTAATAATTCTTATATGAGGAACTTTAACTTTAAAAATTTAGCCATCGTCAGCGTGGCCAGCCTACTGGGCAGTATCTCGGTTGCTCAGGCTCAAAAACAAGCAAGTATTGAAGGCACATCTCCCCTCGGACCGGAAACCCAATACAGAACATGGTCAGTGGGTTTGAATGCAGGCGTATTAAACCAATCCAATATCTTCGGTTTCAATCGGGACGGTTTTGACAAATTGGAACACAACCTTGGATATAGCGCTTACATTAAAAAACAAATTTCCCCATCATTTGGTCTTAAAGCACAATACATGGGTGGAAAAGTCGCTGGTAAAAATGAAGATGCTACAGCGACGGCTGTTGCCGCATTTGAAACAAAAATGCCTTGGTCAGCTGCTTTATCGGGAGAATGGACAATGGCCAACACCAACTGGCGCTTTTTCAATAGTTTTATTAAACCTTATTTCGCGGTAGGTCTTGGTGCACTGAATTTTGAAACAACCGTAACCGATGTTGAGGGCACATCAGCAAAACACGATGCGACCACTAAGCTGTATGTACCAGCAGATTTCGGCTTTAAATTTGCAGTTGCCCGAGGCATTAACATTGATTTAGGTTACCAACTGAATTGGACAAACCAACATTTTGATGGAAAAGCCGGCGGAACATTTAAAAACGATCTTTTTTCCTATGCACACGCGGGGCTTGAAATTGCTTTAGGCAACGAATCTAAACCCGCATTAAACAATTCCAATCCTGTTGCTACACTGGTGAATGATTACACCATGAAGTATGATGATCTCAAAGCGCAAAACGACGCGTTGAGAAAAGAAAACGAAGCGCTATCTTCTCAACTGACCGGATTAAACAATGACCTGCAAGATGATGACGGCGACGGCGTAGCAAATAAATTCGATAAGTGTCCGAATACGCCTGCCGGTGTTAAGGTAGATGGGTCGGGCTGCCCTCTTCCAGAATTAAAAAATGAAACGAAAGTAATCGAAAAGATTGTGGTGACGGAAGAAGACAGGAAAGTGGTAGATGAAGCGATTAAAAATCTGGAGTTTGACTTAGGGAAATCAACTATCCGCTCAAGCTCTTACGCTTCATTGAATAGCGTAGCTGCTCTTCTTATTGAGAAAAACTTCAGCCTGAAGCTAGCGGGACACACCGATAACACAGGTTCTATGCAGACAAACATGCGGTTATCCAAAGAACGCGCAGAGGCTGTCAAAGCTTATCTCGTATCAAAAGGAGCCAACGCTTCTCGTATCGAAGCTACAGGCTATGGCCCAACACAACCAATTGCTACGAATGCGACAGCGGATGGTCGTCAGCAAAACCGTCGCGTAGAATTTACATTGTACTAAGGCAGGAAACAACAAAATAAAAAAGGCTGCTCTTCCATTTGAGCAGCCTTTTTTTATGCACACCTCGTAAAAAATAGAATATTATTTTTTTAAATAAAAAAATACCCTTATCTTTGCACCGCCTTAGGCAATAGAGCCTATTGTATAATTTATTTCATGAACCCATTTTTAGACTTGGGAATCCGTCATGAAGTTGTTAATGCCATCACTGAGATGGGTTTTGAGAAACCATCTCCTATTCAGGAAAAAGCCATTCCTGTTTTAATGACTGGTAACGACGATTTTGTCGGATTAGCCCAAACCGGCACAGGAAAGACAGCGGCATTTGGTCTTCCACTTTTAGAGTTAATCGACTTTACTCAAAAGCACCCGCAGGCGTTAGTATTATGTCCTACGCGTGAGCTCTGCTTACAAATTGCAAAAGATTTAGAGAAATATGCAAAGTACATGGACGATGTACATGTTGTTGCTGTATACGGTGGCGCAAATATTTCTGACCAGCTACGCCAGATTCGTCGCGGCGTACAGATTGTGGTAGCTACCCCTGGACGTATGTTGGACATCATCGGCAGAAAAGCAATCGACTTCTCGAATGTGAAGTATGTTGTATTGGACGAAGCAGATGAGATGTTGAACATGGGGTTCCAAGAGGACATCAACAACATCCTTTCGGAAACACCCGAAATTAAGAAAACATGGTTGTTTTCAGCAACTATGCCAAAAGAGGTACGTCGTATAGCACAAAACTACATGACCAACCCACAAGAGCTTACCGTTGGTACAAAAAACACCGGTAATGAAAACATTGAACACCATTATTATGTCATTAAGGCTAGAGACAAATATGCGGCGTTCAAACGTATTGTAGATTATTCCACAGATATTTTCGGAATTGTATTCTGTCGTACAAAGATTGAAACACAGGAAATCGCAGAAGCCTTGGTACGGGATGGCTATAATGCAGACTCGTTGCATGGAGATTTATCTCAACAACAACGCGATAAAGTCATGAAACGCTACCGCGACCGTAGCTTACAATTGCTCATTGCAACAGATGTAGCGGCTCGTGGTATCGATGTAAACGATGTGACACACGTTATCAACTTCTCCTTACCGGATGAAGTGGAGAACTACACACACCGTTCAGGTCGTACAGCTCGCGCCGGTAAGACCGGTATCTCTCTTTCATTAGTAAACGTTAAAGAAATAGGGAAAATCCGTCGTATCGAAAAAATCATCGGCAAACAGTTTGAGAAGAAACAAATACCTCAAGCTACCGAAGTTATTGAAAAACAACTTCTTGCTATGATGAACAAAATACATAATGTTGAAATCAACGAGGAAAAAATAACACCATACCTTCCTAGTATTATGGAAAGTATGCAGGACTTATCAAAAGAAGACATCATCAAACGCTTCGCTTCACTAGAATTCAACCGTTTCTTGGATTATTACCAAAATGCGCCAGACTTGAATGCTGACGCCCGCGAAAGAGACGGCGACCGTGGAGAAAGAGGAGAGCGCGGAGAACGTAGAGAAAGATCTGTTTCCAAGGGATTCACACGTTTGTTCATAAACCTTGGTTCTGTAGATGAGTTTTCACGTGGTGATATGCTCGGCCTTATTTGCGACGCCGCAAATATTTCTGGAAAATCAGTCGGAAAAATCGATATGAAAGGTGTATTCACTTTCTTCGAGGTGCAAGATGCTGACGTGAAGAAAGTGTTTGACGGATTCCAGGGTACGGAGTACAATGGTCGTGCGGTTCGCGTCGAAGTATCCGGCGAAGAAAGTCGTGGAGGTGCTCGTCGAGGCGGTGACAGCGGCGGAAGACGCAGAAGCGGCGGTGGAGATAGAGACAGAAAAGGAGGCTCTTTCAGAGGCGACAGACGTAGTTCTGGAGGCTTCGGAGGAGAACGCAGACGCTCTGCTTCACGCTCCAAGTATTAAGCAAATAGCGCTCAGCTTTTATAAGTTGGCTTCCAAACAAAAAGCCGGTTTTTCATTCAGAAAAACCGGCTTTTTTTGTTCTTCAGAAAACCTTAACGTCTTCCTCCAAGTCGTCTGGCTTTTAAATGCTTTCGTCGAGAGCGACGCAATCGCGAATATTTAACTGGATAATGGCGCTTTGTGGTTATATTATTGAAAACAAGTGCAGTGAGGAGTAAAATCAATGCCCCAGATAAAACCGGACTAAACACATACCAATATCCCATCGAAGCCACTTTTGTACCCCCCGTCACCGCGATCAATGCCGTCGCTCCACCCGGAGGGTGAAGTGTTCGGGTCATTTGCATAAAAACAATAGAAGAAGCTACTGCTAGCGGGGCCGTAAGCCAGATAACGGGAGGCAACAAGTATGCCACCGTCACGCCCACAAAAGCAGATACCACATGCCCACCAACTAGATTCCGAGGTTGTGCCAATGGACTTTGTATCGCTCCATACACTAATACCGAAGAGGCACCAAACGAGCCTATTAAAAATACATTCTCCAATATGGGCAAATGTAACGATTGAATAAAGGCAATAATAAAAATGCCGACGAAAGCGCCGACAAAAGACCAAAAATGTTCACGGGGATCAACGAGTGTTTCTCGGTAAAAAACGTATCGATATACGCGAAGTTGCCTATAAATTTGCTTTTTCAACTATGACAACCCCTATTTATGACGTTGACGTATAGCTTCATAAATGACAACACCCGCCGAAACAGATACATTAAGGGATTTTATTTCACCAAACATAGGTATTCTTGCCAATTTATCTGAAACACGAATTAAGTCATCTGACACACCCACATCTTCCGCTCCCAAAACAATACAGGTTGGGACTGTATAATCCACATCGTAAACAGAGTCTTTTGTTTTCTCCGTACTCACGACCAACTGCACCCCTGATTCGATCAGGAAACGTGCGGTACGGCCCAATACATCTTCCCGACAGACCGGGATCTTGTATAGTGCTCCTGCGGAAGTTTTAATCGCATCTGGATTGATTTCCGCCGAACCTTTTTTAGGAACAATAAGGGCATGAATTCCTGCACATTCTGCTGTTCGCGCAATAGCTCCCATATTACGAACATCCGTTACACCATCCAACATCAACAAAAGTGGTGTTTCTCCTTTTTCGTAAATCACGGGTAATAAATCTTCGATACGCTGGTAAGTAATAGGCGAGATTACACCAATGACTCCCTGATGGTTTTTTCGAGTAAGACGATTTAACTTCTCTATAGGCACCTGTTGATAGCCCATATTATGCTCTTTCAACAACGATTTTAACTCTAAGAAGAGACTACCACTTAACCCGCGCTGAATAAACAATGATTCTATTTCCTTACCGCTATCTATCGCTTCAATAACAGCACGGATACCGAACACCATTTGATTTGATTCTCGCTTTTCTCCTCTTTCCTTATGTTGGAAGTTTCGCATATTCTTAAATTAGAAATTATTCGGGCAAAGATAACAAAAGAAAGGGGGATTTAACTCAGTCCAAGATTAAATGCTTTACGCAGTGTTTCCAAAGCGGGATTTTTGGAGACCATCGCCTGATATTTTTCTACCGACGTATAGGGCTTACGAACTTTGGTGACCTCTACTTGCACGCCTGTTATGTCAAGCGAAAAGTTTTGCAACGCTACGCGCAAGTAATTTAACATATCTATTTTACCTAGTTTAAGCTCATCCATCTGTACTGCATTCTCTACATCCACTTCAATCATTACACCGTTTAAACGCGGAGGATTAGCCGTCATAATCGTATAGAGCGTAATGCGATTTGTTTGCTTCAGACGGTCTGCAAAGGTATTCCATTGGCCAATAAATGTATTGAAAGTCACTTCTCGAAACTCACTACCTTCGACAAGGTCCGGTTTATCTGTTTCCGCTTGCGCCTTATCTTCAAAAATAGTATTTAAGTTTGGCACATCTACCGAAGTAGAAATTTTACCCCAACCTTTTTTTATTGCTTTATTGGCTCCTGTTATCACCGATTTCTCTATTGTAGGTGTAGGGGCGGTGATTGATGTCGATGGCGTTGCAGGCGTCTGCGGTTGCGGTGTTGCCGGAGCCGTTTTTGCCACAGGCACACTATTCGTGACCGTCACCGGGTGGCTTATCGCTGGTTCAGAGAGTTTTTTTTTTACCTCTGATGTAACAGCGGATGTAAGACTTCCCTGCTGACTTAATATAATAGCTGACGCTATATGACACATCTTCAACAGCGCTAACTCTACTTGTAAACGTTGGTTTTTGCTGGTTTTATAATTTATTTCACATTGATTCGCAACATTCAGCACAGAGAGCAAAAGACCCGAACTAAGTGCCTGTGATTGTTCCAGATACATTCGCTTAATATTCTCACTTACTTCGAGCAATTTCAGTGTTGCGGGCTCTTTAGAAACTAATAGATTACGTGTATGTGTCGCTAGACCACTAATGAAATGGCCACCATCAAAGCCGTTATTTAGAACTTTATCAAAAATCAACAGGGCCTGAGCAGCATCCTCTGCCGCCACATGGTCCATTAATTGGAAGTAGTAATCGTAATCGAGAATATTCAGATTATCGATTACCGTTTGATAGGTAATATGCTTATTCGAAAAGCTTACGATTTGGTCAAACATCGAAAGTGCATCCCGAAGTCCACCATCAGCCTTTTGAGCAATAACATGCAACCCATCCGATTCGAACGCTATATCCTCTTTCTGTGCGATACTGGCCAGGTGATTCGCCATATCTTCAACCTTAATTCGATTAAAGTCAAATATCTGACAACGGGAAAGAATAGTAGGAAGAATCTTATGCTTTTCTGTGGTCGCGAGAATAAAAATTGCATAGGAAGGCGGTTCTTCCAACGTTTTCAAAAACGCATTGAAAGCTGCCTGCGAAAGCATGTGCACCTCGTCAATAATATAGATTTTATATTTCCCGACCTGTGGCGGAATTCGAACTTGTTCGATCAGGCTACGGATATCATCCACCGAATTATTAGATGCCGCATCCAATTCGTGGATACTAAACGAATTTCCTTGTTGAAAAGATTTACAGCTCTCGCAAGTACCGCAGGCTTCGACGTGCGGCGTGATTTGCTCACAATTTATTGTTTTCGCTAAAATACGGGCGCAGGTTGTTTTACCCACACCACGCGGCCCACAAAACAAAAAAGCTTGTGCCAATTGATTATTGTGGATCGCATTTTTGAGCGTACTCGTAATATGCTGCTGCCCCACAACAGAGTCGAAGGTCACCGGGCGATATTTCCGTGCTGAAACAATAAAATTATCCATTGCACGAATATAAGGATTTTAAAAAGTAAACGCTACAAAATAAAGGGTAAAAAAACGGGGGTCAAAATTGACCAACTATACGCTCACCGCTTTCGGTTCTATTACTTTCCACACGATAGCCGCTATCACAGCCCCGACAATAGGTGCTACAATAAATAACCACAACTGCGATAAAGCCTGTCCGCCAGCCAGCAACGCAGGTCCAAAAGAACGGGCGGGATTAACAGATGTACCCGTAACCGGGATAGCAACAAGATGAATTAATAACAACGTAAAGCCTATTGCCAAACCTGCCATAGTACCGTTACCCACTTTAGAAGTAGTCGCTAAGATAACGATTAGAAAAATGAAGGTCAAAACCGATTCTGTCAGGAACGCGGCAGCGGTCCCGTATTCATTTTGGTATCCTTCACCCCATCCGTTTGCACCATACGCCCATTCGCCAGCTGTAAAACCTGCCAGTTGACCCTGCAGTATCTGTTGCAAAACAAATGCGCCAAGAAGTGCACCTAGACCCTGTGCGATGATGTACACCACCGCGTCTTTTACAGAGATTCTACCTGCCGACAATACACCAATCGTGACCGCTGGATTGATATGGCAACCGGAAATACCACCAATAGCGTAAGCAAACACCACCACGGAGAGACCAAAAGCCGTAGCTATGCCCAGTAATCCCAAACCAGATAAGCCCGCGACAGTATCTATGCCGGCAATAGCTGCCGCACCACATCCAAAAAGAACCAAACCAAATGTACCAATCAACTCGGCAACAAACTTCGAAGATATCTTAACTTCCATAATACTATAGTTTAAATTAGCAATGCACTAATTTAATGATTCAAATCGATTGCGCTGCTATCAAAAAAAAAGTTTTGTAGAATTTATACGACAAGCCCTAAATAATCAATGTGTCAATAAGTTAGCCTATTGTCTATTTAAACAATTTTAAGCCTGTTCTTTTTGGAGCTTAATCGCTATACAGGCTGTAGTTGTCTCATTTAACATTGTCGTTAATTATCTACGACAATATCGCATTATACGCTTATGCTTCCCCTGTTCTGTTCAGCGTCTCCACACATCCTTATCACAGTTTATTTTTTTTAATAAATAAATAGGCTTTAATAGGGACTTTATTCGGACTTTGTTCGGAGATCATTCGGATAAAAGCATATAAACCCCGATTGAAATTCCTATAATATCACACTAAAATATTTTGTTATTATAAATTTAATATTTGATTGATATCTTACTATTTCCTATCTTAATCCTGTATTATAAATTTTCAGACTATGGCAAGAGTTAAAAATGGTGTGAATGGAACGGTTTCAGGCAAAGTAGGACCATCCGTTTTTTGTAAATGGAAAGACATTTATTACGTCAGAAGCCTGCCCCGCATAACGAAAAAGCGAAAACCTACCTCAGGGCAGTAAAAGAATCAGAGCAAATTCGCTTTTATGCAAGAATCTCTTTCCTCCATTGTCCGTTTTGTTCGTTTGGGCTTTATGGAGTATGCCCCAAATCGTACAGGACATAACTCTGCGATGTCGTATAACCTTCGCGAAAGCGTTATTGTGGAAGACGGACGCTACCGTCTAGATTACGAAAAGTTTGCCATAAGCCGCGGACTGCCATCTCCGGTTTCCAACGTTGGGATCCATCAGGAGAACGGCCATGTCATCATACGATGGAATGTGGATGATGTCTTCAGACAGAAGTACGGAGAAAGAATGTTTCGGTGCATAGCATTGCTCTATCCCGATAACGGTGTAGATCCCAGAAATACCGCCGGCGTATTGCAAGATAGTTATCTGGAAGACCATGAACAGATTATTTCGATAGAACATGCACCCCAGGACACAATCTATCACGTTTACCTGGCGTTTCTTGCTTCTGATGGGAGTAATATCAGCACCGATAGTATATATCTGGGTAAAATTACAAAAGAGTCTACACGAGTATAGCTTGCTTATTAAACGGTTCACGACCGAGGAGCAATTCCTCGATATTTTTTAGCGTGGTAGAGGCTATTTGCGTCAATGCTTCGTGCGTGAAGAATGCTTGATGAGCCGTAATCAGTACATTCGGGAAACTCATCAAACGCTGTAGCGTGTCGTCTTCAATGATCGTATCACTTAAATCTTTAAAAAACAATTTTTCTTCCTGCTCATATACATCAATAGCAATCCCCCCAATTTTGCGGGTTTTTAATGCGTCGATTACAGCCGAAGTATCGATTAACGCACCTCGACTCGTGTTGAGTAAAATGACCCCATCTTTCATTTGTTGAATGGTCGATTGCGTAATCATATGTTTATTCTCGGGTGTTAATGGGCAATGGAGTGAAATAATATCGGAAGATCTATATAAAGTATCCATATCCACATACAACACGCCGATGTCCTTCAGTTGTTCATCTTCATAGATATCAAAAGCAAGCAATTCACATCCAAACCCCTTCGCTACGTGACAAAAAGCCTTGCCAATCTTTCCTGTCCCAACAATACCGATTGTCTTCCCATGAAGATTAAAGCCCAATAAACCATTCAACGAAAAATTCTGTTCGCGTACACGGTTATAGGCCTTATGTGTCTTACGATTCAATGTCAGCAACATCGCCATAGCATGTTCTGCCACCGCTTCGGGAGAATAGGCCGGAACGCGGCACACCGAGATACCAAACTCTTGTGCAGCATCCAGATCTACATTATTAAAACCTGCACAGCGCAAAGCCACGATTTTCACACCGCGTGAAGCCAGCACTTTGAGCACTTCCCGGTTTACACGATCATTGACGAAAACGCATACCGCATCCACATCGTTTACCGCTTCTACAATATGAGGGCCTAAATGTGTTTCATAAAACTGATATGCAAAACGTCGATCTTGGTTTTCACGGTCGAAAAACACGCGGTCATAAGGTTGGGTGGAAAAGAATGCTATTTTCATAGCGCTAAATATAGAAAAAAGAACAAAAAAAATACAATATGACAATTAAGGCAGGATAATTGCTTTCATTGTATCGATTTTTGATGTAGTGGGCAAACTACAAAAGATATTTTTAATAATTCAATACATAAATATGAAGCTTGAATGAGTGGCAACTCATGCATGCTTTATTGCCACTAAAATAATTTATATAATGAAAAAAGGTATATTTTCCGTTTTTGTTTTGTTCGTTTTTTTCTCAACGCAAGCTGTTTTCGCTCAATTTTCTCGTCCGATAAGTATCGGTGCGGGTGCAGGTGGTACAATGGTCTGGGCCGATTTGGGAAATACGGACACGCGATTTGCAGGATACATCGAAGCGGAAGGATTAGTAACTCCTTTTATCTCGGTTGGGGTTAAAGGCGAAAAAGGGATATTGAGCGCTTACGGGTGGAACAGTGATTTTGAGAACTCCTACCACGCTATCAATGCCAATGCGAAAGTAAGGCTCGGTCAGTTTCTATCTCTTCCGGCCAACTACAGCTATTATACATTGGGTGCGAGCACATTCAGCAAAATATTGGCTAACATCTATGTCGGCGCTGGTGTAGGCGTAATGAAAAACAACATCGATCACCGTATAGACCCAAACTATCGGACATCTATCGAAAACGTAGGTGGAGAGATTTCAGAAGATTTGAGTTCCCATCAATTGACTATCCCACTCCACGTTGGCTTGGATATACCTATCGGACGTACACTCTATGGCCCCCGTTGGGCAATCAACATCAATTATCAACAGTCCTTTCTTCCCAAGGATAATGTTGATGGTGTTATTAATAGCAAGATGGATCAATATTCCTATCTTTCTTTAGGGGTAAAATTAGCCTTGTTTAATCGTAATTAATATCGAACATCCATAGCTTATAAATTATAGTATAATGAATAAGAAGAATTTGAGACACAGATTATCCCAACCTCGAACTATTATTATTGCACTTTTAACGTCGTTAATAGTCGTCGCGGCTTGTAAATCAAACAATTTTTATAGCGCACCAAAAGTATCCGCTTTTAGGGGTGGCAAACTCCCTGCTCCTCCGGGCATGGTATACGTTCCATCGGGAACAATTTTATACAAAGGCTCCCTAGATAGTGGAGATGTGGGCAAAAACGTCAGTCTGAGTGCATTCTTTATTGACGAAACAGAGGTCACCAACAAGCAATACCGCCAATTCGTCAACTGGGTGGCGGATTCTGTCGCGATAACAGATTATTTAAACGATGACCAGTATTTCTTGGACATTGCCGGTGAAGATGGGCAACGCCGCATCAACTGGAAACGGGTAAAGCGCGTGTCGCCAATATGGCGCAGTAATGATCCTGCTATTCAGGAACAACTTGCACCGATGCTTGCTATGAAGGGTTCCCGCAGAACACTAAACCCCGAAGCTGTTAAATATCGGTTTTCCTATTTGAAATCAAACGGACGTACAGAAACCGAATACGTAACCGATACCGTTGCGGTGATGCCCACTGAAGACATTTGGTCTGAGGATTTCCCCAATGCTCAGCTAGCTTCCATGGATGCCAATTACTTTACACATGAATCGTTTGATTATTATCCGGTAGTCGGCGTTACTTGGAAACAGGCACGTGGTTATACGGACTGGCGCGGAAAAGAGTTGATGGCTAATATCATGAAAAATTCTTATTTGAATGGTTATCATCTCACCTTTAGCTTACCAACAGAAGCACAGTGGCAATATGCTGCCGAAGGAAAACTCGATCCACGAGACACCATATCGGGAACTCGCCTAACAATTGATGGTAAAGAAGGTAAAAAGAAATTGGCCGTTAATTACAAGCAAGGAGAAGGCACCTACTCACAAGATGGGTCAACCTTTACCGTTCCAGCAAAATCGTATACTCCAAATGCTTTTGGTATTTACAATATGGCAGGAAATGTAGCGGAGTGGACGTTGGATGCCTATAGCCCCTCTGCTATTGCTTTCGTTAACGATTTGAATCCAGTTCTATTATACGATGCAAACGAAAGTGATAGCGACGCCTTGAAAAGAAAAGTAGTAAGAGGAGGTTCATGGAAAGATAACGGCGAACAGCTAAACAGCGAAACCCGTAACTATGTGGTAGACTATGAACCACATTCTTACATCGGTTTCCGCTGTGTGATGTCTGCAGTGGAAATGCCGACACAACAAGTTAAAACCAGGAAATATTAATTAGAAAGTTAAGAAGGTTAATAGCGTTAAAAAGACCTTAGCAACTTTATATTAAACATAAAATTAGCAGAAATGAAAATTTTAATAGCAGCGGCTTTACTACTTGGGGTTAATCACCTCATGGCACAACAGGAAGTCGATATTCCACCTCAACAGGACACCTCTCGGATGGATACGCTCCAACAGGACGTATTTTTAGGGAATGAACAAAACGCACTTTCTTATGATACAACCAATCAGGAGGTATTAATGGATACGATTCCCGTCACGGATGGTTTCTATCAGGCAAACAACCTAGAAGATGCCGTTCCATTTGCCTATCCTAAAGTGAATATGAAAAATATCCGCTTTTATAAGCGGGTTTGGAGGGACATCGATCTGTCCAATGAAGAGAATTATATCTATGCCATTCCGGGCGCCTCCTTAATTGAGGCCATCATGAAAGGAATAAACGAAGGAAAATTAACGCCTTACAGTCCGGAGGATGATTCTTTCAAAACAAAAATGACCGCGAGCGAAGGTGTCGCGCGTTTTGCAGATAGCGTATTGGTTCCAATTTTTGACGAGGAAGGGAATCAGATCGATGCACAAATGGCCTTAAATGAATTTAACCCCGAACGTGTCACAAAATTCAGAGTCAAAGAAGATATTTTCTTCGACAAACAGCGTGGCCGTCTAGAGACACGCATTATCGGTGTAGCACCGTTAATGGATATTTCTTCTTCCGCAGAACTTGCAGAATCCGTAGGTTCAACACCTGCATTCTGGTTGTATTTCCCTCAATTGCGCTATACGTTGGTGAAGGTTGATGTTTCTGATCCGGATAGAGGACTTTATGATATGAGCATGGATGATCTTTTTGTGCAACGGAAATTTGCCAGTACGATTGTCCGAGAATCCTCGCCTAGTGCTATGCGTCAAGAAGCACAATATGCAGAAAACGCTTTACAACAGCTGCAGGAAGCTCAACAAATCGAAGATAAATTGGAAACGTATAAGGAGAAGCTTTGGTCTGCTCCAAAAGGTATAAATCAAGAAGAGCTTGAAAATTACCAACCACCGGTGCAACAACAAAAGAACACGCCGTCTGTGAGCGATCCATCAGGTACAACGCCAACAACAACTGCAGAAGAAGAGACGCCCCTCGAAACAGAAAGTCAACAAAATCAAGAACAACAGCCTACCGAAGAAACGGAAGGATTGGAATAGGCGTTGCTATTTTACAGTGTATTATATCATAATAAAAAATGCCACTTGAAAGTGGCATTTTTTTATTATTCGCAAATTCCTTGCGTGCTAGTTTGCTGTTAAAGCGACAGCGTTCAATTGTCTTGGAGATCCATCTGGACCTACCGCTATAATATTGTCAAATATTACTCTAGTGCCCGGAACAATTCCATTTAGTGCGGTTTTCATACTGGAGCTTAGCGTACCTCCATTGGTAGAAAGTACGATGGCGTCTGCTCGCGGTTTGGCAATGATCATACTGAATTTAGTGACTTTAAATTTAGCATCAAAGTCGAAGTTATCCAACGATGCAAATACGGCATTTTGTGCTTTAAGTGCTACAGTCGCCATATTTCCTCCTGTTTTCCCTCCAAACTTAGCAATCGGATCTGGAATTCTTTTTACTCTAAATTCGGTTGTACTCAACGTTTGTGTTTTGCCTGGCGCAACTTCCGCAGACACCGATATACGAGCCGTACCCGGTGCGCTTACCGTCACGTTATATTTCCCACCAGCGCCCGAAATACGCCCTCCTCCACCATTCATACTGACATTTATCTTATTGGTGGGTGTACCTGGTGCAGAAACAGAAATGGGGTTATTGACGCCTATATACAGTACATTCATTTTATCTGGTGAAACGACAGCCGATGGACGCGCTACCTGATAGGTCTGTTCTGGGGTACGGTATTCTTTAACCGTGCCATCGGTTTGCTGTACTTTAATCGTTCCCGTCCACGTAAAAACACCTTCCTGACTAGTAGGAACCGAGTATACACCTTTTCCATCCACCACTTGTAACGGATTTCCGTTTACACTAATCGATGGCGCTGACTTGGAGTCGGATGCAGTCAAAAAGACTTCTGCGGTATAAGGTTGCCCTTGTACAAGATATGAAGTAGGCGCTACGGCTACCGCAGCAAACTTATCCAAGTTCACAACGGCTTGATCCATTTTGCCCAGAATAAGCTTCACCACGTCTGATTCTGCGTTCTGCGCATCCACTTGTATCTTGGTCAGTGTGGTCATCGCAGCCGTCAAGGGTGTTCCACTCCCGAAGTTGACTTCTTCCCATTTCCTTTTGCCGTTAGCAGCCTTCGCTGGGTCTTTTGCTTCCAATGAAAACGAAACGGATTTCCGGTCATCTTCATTCAATAACGACAATAGTTTTTCCCGAGTAGTATTTATTTTTTCCTTTAGTTCCGTACCTCTTTTACCATTTATCATAAGATGCGGTGCGATATCCGCATTTTCCCGTCGTACCAAATCACCTGTATCCTCATCATATCCACCGCCCTGTTTCTCAAATTCCTGTTTCAATTCCATAATGTATTGATCCAATTCATCGACAACGGCGCGCGCCTGTTTTGCTTGTTCATAGATAGGTTTCGCCCGTTCGGGTTCTTCTTTTAATTTCGTACTCTCAAATGCAGCAAACAACTGTTCTACCGAACTGTCCACATTGGATTTCGACGTCTCTAGACTATCATTGATGTTTTTAAAGGCATCTAATATGGAATTTGGTACATTTAATGCGAGTAAGGCGAGCAATACCAAATATAGAATATTGATCATGCGTTGCCTTGGAGTCTCTCTTCCGTAAGCCATTCTTTTCCTTTTTTGTTATAAAATGATTTTTCCTACACACGTGGCTGATTCATCGCCGTCAACATACCACCATACACGGTATTCAAGGCTGCTAGATTTTTAGCCAACTTGTTCACTTCTTCTTTAAATACTTTCGAGTCATCTAAAGATTCATTGAAGTTTTTCATTGTATAACTTAAGCTCTCGTAGAATTGATTCATAGATTGGAGATGGGATGCGGAATCCCTTAACTCCCGTTCGTACATGTCGTTTAAAGACTGCAAATTGTTGGTGAGATTTTGTACCTGTTGATGGTAACCGGCAGTATCCGTATTTGTATTGGACATCGCTACAAGATTGGCAGATGCCTTTTCAAAAGCTACACTGAGGTTATCAAACTTTGAACTCGCATACTTCAATTTTTCCGTAAATTCATTCGCCGCGAACGATACATCTGATATTTGGTTGATCGCTGAAACCTTATCACCAAAATCGCGTAATCCTCTTCCCAAATTTTCAATCAGTGCAGGTTCTATCTTTGCATCAGCGAACATTTTATCGAGTTTCTCTGTCGCGGATGGTCCTGCCGGTTGTTGACTAAGTGCAACAGAACGTTGCGGCAACTCTCCGGTATAATTCTCATCCAATTCAGGGTATATCCGCTCCCAGGCATGTTCCTTTGGTGGCGGGTTGAATCCCATCAGGAAAAAAAGGAAGGCTTCCACCGCTAAACCAATACCAATCATATAGTTAGCAAATGCTCCCCCTATATATAGTATCTTAAATAGGACGCCAATAATAACGATACTAGCTCCCCATGAGATAGCAACGTGCAACCATCTTGAATTGTCTTTTTTCTTTACACTCATATTTTATTAATTTTTGTAGCATTGTGATGTCTCACTAAACGATATATGGAAACGATCTCAAAGTACTAGCAATAAAAATACCACAAATCGTAAACGGAAAAAAGTTAAGCGTAAAGACGCGAACGTTAGTCTTACAACGTACTCAATTTGATAGGCAATGTATATTTTACCCGAACATGGCGCCCATTTTGAACGCCAGGCTTCCATTTCGCTGCTTTTTTTAACACGCGGATTGCCTCATCACCTGTACCAAATCCAATATCCCGCAACACCGTAATGTCCGTTAAGGTGCCATCAGTTTCTACGACAAAGGAGACAACTACGGCACCCTTAATTCCTTGTTCCAAAGCCCTGTCCGGATAGGCATAGTTTTTTCCTACCCAATTCACAAATGCGGCCATACCGCCCATGGGTTCTGGCATCACCTGTACCGACACAAACGGTTCCCCGTTATTTAATGCGCCCCCGTCGGGATCGCCCGTAGCTGTTCCGGTAATATTTCCCAATTCCTTTGTAGGGCCAAACTCTCCTTTTGCAACAAAGGAGCCGCCGTCGACTTTTTTTAGCGTAAGCCGGGCCGTCATCTTGTCTTTCAAATCATCTTGCGAGGCAACATCCTCAACCGCTCGATTACGATCAGTTATCACGGGTTCTACAAAACGGATCAGGTCCTGGCCAGGTGGGTCTTGTGCAATCTTTTGGACGGGTTGTTCTGCAGGAAGGATCACTTCCTCTTCTTTTGGCGGTTCGGGAATGGCCAACCGGTCGAGCGTCACAGGGATACTGTAGTCAATTGTTGGTGCCGAGCTTGTAGCCGGCATACGGTCGTAGGCATATTTTCCAACGACCAACAAAGCAACAGCAAACACCACAGTAAGTAAAGCTTGATTCGTCGCGGCGGCAGAATGACGTCGTAAATCGTACGCTCCGTAGGCTTGGTTGCGAGCAGAAAAAACGACATCCAGCCATTCTTTCGCGTAAATATCTAGTTTGTTGTTCCACATAACGAAAAGTGTTGAGGTTTACATCTTTTCTTTCAGGATGACAACAAGGTGAAAATTCCATAATTAATTTTCGTGTACGGTTACATGTGCATCCGTGCTAAAGGAGCAATGTCTTGATCGACAAATTCTTGTCGCAAATATTTATGGTAACCCGCGATGGCGATCATAGCGGCATTATCTGTACAGTATTCAAATTTGGGAATGAATACATTCCAGTGGTATTGCTTACCCATTTCCAGCAGCGCTCTACGTAACCCCGAGTTCGCAGACACCCCTCCCGCAATGGCCATATCCCGCACACCAGTTTGTTCTGCCGCTCTCTTCAGCTTATTCAATAAGATAGACACAATCCGCTGCTGTACCGAAGCACATACATCCGCTATATTTTCCATTAAAAAATTAGGATTTTTCTTTTCTTCGGCCTGCACCATATATAAAATAGCGGTTTTAAGACCGGAAAAACTAAAATTCAATTCCGGAATCTGTGGTTCGGGCAATTTATAGGCATTCGGATTTCCTGTCTGCGCGTATTTATCGATTAATGGCCCTCCAGGATAAGGTAAGTTCAGTATTTTGGCGGTTTTGTCAAAAGCTTCTCCCGCGGCGTCATCGAGTGTTTGTCCAAGCACCTCCATCTCAAAATAGTCTTTTACCAACACAATCTGTGTATGGCCGCCCGATACGGTCAGGCAGAGAAAAGGAAAGTTGGGTTTCGGCTCCTCAATAAAATGGGCGAGGATATGTGCTTGCATGTGGTTGACCTCAATCAGCGGAATTTGGCGGGCCAATGCAAACGACTTCGCAAAAGACGTACCGACCAAAAGCGAGCCTAAAAGTCCGGGACCTCGCGTAAAAGCCACCGCATCAACATCATTTTTGTGTATTTTTGCCTGTTGAATGGCTTCATCCACCGTTGGGATGATATGTAGCTGGTGTGCCCGGGATGCTAATTCGGGTACGACACCTCCATATTTTGCATGAATTGCTTGACCAGCAATAATATTTGATTTAATTTCACCGTCTATACATATAGAGGCCGAAGTTTCATCACAAGAAGACTCGATACCGAGGATAACAGCCATTGTACAATGTTTAAATAGAATACAAAAATATCAAAAAAATACTTAAAATAACGTTCATTACCCTCTTTAGCATAGTCTTGCTAACGGTATTGGCTGTTTTCCTATTACGCTACCCAACAATACAAACTTATGTAACAAAAAAGGTTGCGAACTACCTGAGTGAAGAGCTCCAAACCGATATCTCTTTAGAAAAAGTATATTTTCATCCCTTTCAGTCGCTGGAATTACATAATTTTTTCATCAATGACCGAGACGGCAACACGCTACTATCCGCGAAAAGTGTCATCGCCCACATTTCTCTAGTAAAGATCTGGAATAAGCAAATCGGTATCCAACAACTCACATTGGATAGTGCTTTTATTAACTATGAAATATATAAAGACAGCACCAATGCGAGCTTTCTGATTGATTATTTCTCGCCGAAAGAGAACGAACAAACACCGAACAAAACTAAAATACAATGGGATTTGCAACGCATCACCTTGCATCGTAATCGTTTCAAGCTGACTGACCATCGCTTTAATCACCATAATCGCGGCGTCGATTTCAGTGACTTGGATTTAACCGATATTTCGGGGGATTTTAAAGCATTCCATTATAACGATACCACGATACGAGCGGATGTCCATCAACTAACCTTCAGAGATAAAAGCGGATTGTATCTTCAGGAATTCAGCGCGCGGTCCTTTGTGTCGCGCACAAAGATGGAGTTTACCAATCTCGTGCTGCACACCAATCGCTCCAGGGTAGGTGATTACCTTGCTTTTTATTATGATGGTTTTGCCGATTTCACGGATTTCATTCGAAAAGTCAAAATTGATGGAACGCTTAAGAACGCTTTTGTAGACTCACGCGATATTGAGTTTTTTGCACCGACCATGGTGGACGTTCGATTCACTACAGACGTTATTCAAGCATCGGTATCCGGAACGGTCGAGCATTTAAGGGCGCGTGATGTATATCTGCAAACGGGAATGCACACCAGTCTGCAAGGCGATTTTATGATCGATGGTCTTCCGGATATTGAGCAAACGAAATTTCGTTTTGCACTGACGAATTTACAAACCTCTGCAAAAGATGTCGAAGAACTGGTACCGGCATTATCCAATCAATCTTCCTTTTCACTCCCCGACCAACTCCATCTGTTGGAAACAGTGGGGTACCAAGGCACACTTAACGGATACTATTACCTTTTTGATGTAGATGGCACCGCTACTACGGCACTAGGTTCGCTTTCTACCAAAAGCACCGTTACCATAAAACCTACGTTGCAATACACCGGCAACACAAAAGCCGATTCCTTTGACTTGGGAAAATTCGTAGGTTCTAAAGAAATTGGCACAACAGGTTTTGACCTTCGATTTGACGGAAAAGGAACGGATGCAAAATCATTGCATCTAGCCACCAAGGGTCATCTATCCAATCTTTTATTCAAAAGCTATGCTTACCGACAGGTGAAGTTTGAAGGAGAAATTGTAGATGAGATCTTATTTGCGAATGGTGAGATTGATGACCCGCATGCTATTTTAGCATTTAACGGTGAACTTAACTGGCAGGACGTAAACCCGGTATACGAATTTAATTCTACAATAGAACATCTCAACTTAAAAAAACTGCACCTTTATCTCAAAGATAGTATCGTCGTCAGCCAATCCAATATCCAAGCACAATTACACGGCAACTCATTAAACTCTTTAAACGGCCATATTGCTTCCGACCACCTCCAGTTCAGCACGACAAGAGGCGATTTTGTTATAAACTATCTTGATTTTGAATCGGAAGGAGACGAACAATCCAAACAGTTAACGCTTAAATCCGATGTCGTTGACGGCGTAATGTCGGGACAAATAGATTTATCCACTATAGGCGCGTATTTTCGATCGCTTGCCATGCGTTATGCCCCTGCAATCAACCTCGAAAACCACCCCTACAATCCACAGAATTTTGATTTGCATATAGACGTCAAATCCTTTGCGCCTATATCTGCTTTATTCGACCCCAGTTTAGCACTAGAAGACGGTGCGCAACTAACGGCCAAATTCTCATCTGATAATTACACGGCAAATTTTAAGGCTTTTAGTCCAATAGTGTCCTATAAAGGCATGAAAATAAAAAATCTTGCACTCACAGAAAAGGCGGATAACCAAGCATTTTCGTTAGATGCAACAGCTGATCGCTTTAGTTTTTCGGACTCTGCTTATGTTGATCATATTGTCATCAACAATATATTGGCGAACGACAGTTTGAACTTCCATATTTCGCTGTCCGAAACAGATCGTCCGAACTATCTAAAATTAAACGGAAACATCCATTTTGCCCATAATCTACCCGCTAATATTCGGTTTGACCAATCGGAAATTGTTTTGAACAACGAATCCTGGAAAATAAACCAAGACGCAGATCTACGTGTTTCTAAAGGTAAATTTTACCTAAACAACCTCCTCGTTTCCAGAGATCGTCAAGAAGTCAGCCTAAATGGTATCTTATCCAACGAAGACGATAAACTGGATGTTGCCTTTAAAGACTTCAGCTTAGCCTCGCTATCGGGAATTACGCGACCGTTAGGCATTGATTTAATTGGCCATCTCAGTGGAGAGATGCAAATCCATTCGGTTTTTGGTTCGCCCATGCTGTCCGCCAATATATCCACTACGCCAATTATATACAACGATCTTCCCATTGGCAGTCTAGATGTGAATGCCGGTTTTGACCCACAAACCGGGCTAATACAACTCCAATCCAAATTATTGGATGTAGATGGTGATGGCTTTGTGCTTAAGGGCTCATACGACGTTAATTCCGAAAATGAAGCACTTCATCTAACAGGAACGGTCAACGATATAGATCTCGGTGTCGTACAACCTTTCCTCCGCACCCTTGTTTCTAATTTATACGGCACGATGAGCGGTGAGGTGACCATAAACGGCACGATCAGGCAACCAAGAATTAACGGTATTACGCATATCAAGGACGCTTCTTTTTTAGTTAACTATCTACAAACGAAATACAATATTTCCAATCAGCATGCTATCATCCAACAGAATACGATCTTTTTGGATGACTTGCTGGTAAATGACGTTCGGAATGCGAAAGCGAGAGCAAACGGAGAAATCAACCTCAATACGCTCAGTGACCCGACCCTAGCTATTCATGTGACGGCAGAAGATTTTCAAATTTTAAACACTGTCCGAAAAGATAATGAGTTGTTTTTTGGTACAGCCTACGCATCGGGTACGTTCCGGTTTAACGGCCCCACCAGTGCTATGGTGATGGATATCGATGTACGCCCAAATCCGAATACGGTTATCACGCTTCCTTTTAATACTTCGCTGAAAGTAAGTGACAATGACTTTATCTATTTTGTTGACCCGGATTCTACTGTACAGAAAACACCCGTCGCCAAACGGCTTTTCCAAGGTTTAACCATGAATATGGATATCACGGTGACACCAGACGCTGAAGTGAATCTAGAAAACAATATTGGCTCTCTCACAGGTATTGGTACAGGTGATATTTCGTTGCGTATTTCAAATTTGGGCGATTTCGAGATGTTCGGAGATTATCACGTTATTTCGGGGAAATTCCATTTTACGGCACAAGATTTCTTTAACAAGTTTTTTGATCTGAAAGAAGGTGGAACTATCCGGTGGGCGGGTAATCCCACCGACGCGACGGTTAACCTGAGTGCGACCTATCAGCAACGGACATCGATTGCCCCCTTGTATAATGCAGCTGGACGAGCGGAAAACAACGACCGTATCCTAGCGCAGGCCGATATGATATTGAAGGGGACTTTATCCCAGCCTGACGTTTCGTTCGACCTTAATTTCCCCCAGACGCCTTATGTAAAGGATGAACTCCAGGGTTATTTAAGCGACGTCAACAATGTCAACCAACAAGCCATTAGCCTTATCGTAAGACGGAGCTTCACTCCCGCCTCCACACAGGAATTTGGTAGAGAAGTGAACAATACACTGCTATCTGCAGGAACGGAAAT
The DNA here is from genome assembly GCF_014692505.1 of Sphingobacterium arenae. Lineage (GTDB taxonomy): Bacteria > Bacteroidota > Bacteroidia > Sphingobacteriales > Sphingobacteriaceae > Sphingobacterium > Sphingobacterium arenae. The sequence continues at coordinate 24,074 of NZ_JACNYK010000009.1, forward strand.
TGCTTTTAATCAGCTGAACAGCATCATCTCCCAATCCCTTAATATGAATTTTCTGGATCTCAATATACGTTCTTTCAATGATGCTTCCGCTTCTTTACGGTTTTTTGATGACCGCTTGGTATTTACCGGCGGGGTTACGGACCGAAGTCAAAACCAGCTGAACGACCTCATGCTTTTCTCAGATCAAATAGCCACCGATGCAGAGGTAACGTTTCGTCTACGCCAAGACGGAAATCTCGTATTAAGGGCATACAACAGGCTCAATACCCGGAATTTCTTGTTCACGCCTTATAGCGACTATATCAGTGCCGTAGGCGTCGTTTATCGACAGGAATTCAATTCTTTATCCGAATTTTGGAGAAAGTTATGGATCTGGAATGAACGTAAAAAACGGGAAGAAGAATAGTTGCTATAATAACATTTTCACTAGCTGCTCCCACTCGTCCTTTAAGTCGCCTTTATATTCTGGCTGCTGAGCACGGTTATACCAGTAACGTGCGTTCCACAAATCCCCCTCCACACGATGCAGATAAGCATGTACATGTGCTGAGGTACGATCTTCCAGATGGTCGATCAAGTTGTGCGCGGTTTGCCAATCCCCTTTGGCATCATACCAAAGTGCTTGCAAATGGACATCTAATTTATCGGGAATAGTATCTGCATGTTCGATTGAAAAAATAAATTCGTCGTAGGTCATAGTTGTTTTACTTATTCCAACAAATTACATCTTTTTTTTAAAATAAATACTATTTCTTTCCAAGAATACGTTACTGTTAGGAATTGTAACAAAATCATTATAAACGAAAAACTATTAAAACTAGTTGTTTGTTACACTAGATAAAAAAATAAATAAAATGATTGCACGTAATCAGTACGCACTATGAAACATACCCTTTATGCTATTTCCTTATTATTATTTATCCCCTACTGGGCCCTTTCCGCAAACGACGTTCTCCTTTCTTCCAAAAAAAATCCCAACGACCTTAACCCATTTTGGACAACATCTTTCGATGCACAAGATTCGTTAATTACCGTACAGGGATCTGTCAAAGATGAGCAAAATAAGGCCATAGCGGGAGCCATCGTTTCGGTAAAAGGAGAAACCGTCAATGCCGTGTCTGACGAACAAGGTTTGTTTACTTTAGAAATGAAGCCGGATGCTTCGTTGATTTTTAATAAAACGGATTTCGCCCGACACGAAGAGCTTGTGAATAACCGGAGCGAGATACACGTTGTCTTAAAAACAGCAGAAGCGGATTCGGCAGTAGGACATACTTCTGTAACCGACACCACCGATACAACCGGTATTCCCCTACCGACTCCTTCTTCACCGACCACATCGATTTCATCGTCGGATTCTACAGAAAGCGATCAAAACGTTATTCAAGGAACCGTTAGCGATAAAAATGGCCCCCTAACAGGCGTTACGGTTTCCATAAAAGGACAACCGACCTCAGCCGCTACAAATGAACAAGGTCAATTCAGTATCCAAGCAAATCCAGGTGACATTTTAGTATTTAGTGTTGTTGGTTATAAAGCGTATGAAGAGTCGACCAACGGTAGTGGAAAAATGGATATACTGCTGAACGAAGAATCGAAAACGATTGAATCAGTACAAGTCGTGGCTGTTGGTTATGGTACTATGGAGCGTGCCACATTAGCCAGTTCGGTATCTAGTATCGGCTCGGATGAAATCGAAAATGAAGTACTTCCCAGTATTCCGCAGGCGATTCAAGGAAAAGCGGGTGGGGTACAGGTAACACAGAAATCCGGTTCGCCGGGTGGCGGACTTAGCATTCGCGTACGTGGTACCACCTCGATCAATGCAAGTTCCGATCCGCTATATGTGGTGGATGGCATCCCGGTAAACAGTACGACAAACTTCACAGGTGGTTCCGATTTTAATTTTGGGGGCGGTACGCAGGGTATCAACATTCTTTCATCGCTCAACCCTTCCGATGTACAGTCTATCGAGATTCTGAAGGATGCTGCGTCGTCTTCTATTTACGGAGCAAGGGCAGCCAATGGTGTTGTTCTCATCACAACTAAAAAAGGAGATCCCGGCACGAGTCAATTCCATTTCAATATGTATGAAGGGTATTCTGAAATGCCTTCCGAACGTAAGTATGAGATGATGAATACCCAGCAATATCAGGACTACATGCGGGATTATTATTACTTTAAACAGCAGGACGACCCCACATCAACGATACCGGATCAAATAGTAGCCAACCCCGACATGAATACCGATTGGCAAGACGCTGTATTCCGAAAAGCAGGTACCAGAAGCTACGAGCTTGCTGCTAGCGGAGGGAGTGAAAAAACACAATATTATACTTCGTTGGGCTATATGCGACAAGGCGGTATATTGCTTAATTCCGATTTTAACAGAATCAGTGGACGCATAAACCTCAATCATCAACACAACGATAAACTGAGGTTCGCCACGGCTATCAATGTGACGCGAGCAGAAAACGACAGAGTACAGGAGGAAAATTCCAAAGAAGGGCCAACGAAAAATGGGATATTCTCGCCGCCTAATATACCTGTGTACGATGCACAGGGCGGTTATGCATATGATCAGGTTACCGCTTCACGCGAAAACCCGGTGGCGATGTTGATGCTCCCCACCAACAATGCACAAACTTGGCGTGTATTGGGAAATGTAAGTGCCGAATATCAATTTATTCCATCATTAACATTGAAGACAAGTTTCGGAACGGATATCAGCTTTATCGACGAGACGTTTTTTATGCCGCCGAATGGAATCCGCTCCTTTGCCAGCCAAGGCGGTATCGGTGCGCGTCGTAATACACGTGACCAGCTTTGGATCAACGAAACAACCTTGACATATGACAAGTTATTTGGCGACCACCAACTCAATGCACTTGGCGGATTCTCCGTCCAGGAATCCCGACTGGAATTTGTTCACGCCCAACGTTCTAACTTTCCGTCCAACGATATCGAACATATCAATGCTGGCGGTGTTATCATGCGGGCAGACGCGTACCCCGAAGAGTGGGCTATCGCATCCGCTTTTGCGCGGGTAAATTATAATTATAAAAAGAAATATATCCTAACGGCTAACTTGCGTACCGATGGATCTTCCCGTTTCGGCCGGGATAACCGTTGGGCAACATTCCCTTCTTTTGCCGCGGCATGGCGTCTTACAGAAGAAGATTTCATCCAAACTCTTCCTGTCATCAGTGACCTGAAACTTCGTGCCAGTTGGGGTATTACCGGTAATCAAAACATCGGAAACTACGCCAGCTACTCTCTCTATGCAGGAGGAAACAACTACTTAGGTATGCCCGGTTTTATTCCGTCCGTTTTGGGCGATCGAAACCTCAAATGGGAAACAACGAGGCAGTCTGATATCGGCGTGGATGTAGGCCTATTCGATAATAGAATTTCCATTTTAGCAGATTATTACCATAAGAAAACTTCCGATCTTCTTATCGGCGTACCTATTTTGACCAACGCGGGTTATACCAACAGGTTTACCAACTCTGGTGACATTGAAAATAAAGGTTTCGAATTTGAGTTGACCACCCGCAATTTTGTTGGTAATTTTAAATGGACCACTTCTTTAAACATGACGTTCAACCGTAATAAGGTGCTTGCCTTACCAGCTGGTGTAAACGAAATCCTAGGCGGCGTGTCCTCCATAAATATTGCGCGGGAAGGTCTTCCGCTCGGTTCTTTTTACGGTTGGCGCATGATTGGCGTCAATCCTGAAACGGGAATGATCGATTATGAAGGAAGAAATGGAGAACCCGTTAGAGCCGAAGATGACCAAGACCGGCAGATTATCGGTGATCCAAATCCAGATTTCTTTGGTGGTATAACCAATACTTTTCAGTACGGAAATTTTGATTTTAGCATCATGGGCCAATTCTCTTATGGGAATGATATCTTCAACTATAACCTAGCGAATGGACTAGAAGGTTATAACGCGAGCTCAAACGCATTCGTGGATTGGGTGGATCGTTGGCGACAACCGGGCGACGTGACCGATATGCCGCGTCCTACGCCTGGCGACTTCAACAATGGTGCGGTATCTGACAGATTTTTACAAGATGGTTCATTCTTCCGCCTGCGGAACATTACATTGGGCTATTCGCTACCACAATCTATTACAGAAAGGATGAAAGTTAGCAAACTGAGGGCATACATAACGGTTCAAAACGCCTATGTATTTACGAAATATCGTGGTTTTGATCCCGAAGTAAGTTCCAGCCATGGGGGCGCCAACACCGGCCTTATCTATGGATACGACTACGGAAGTTATCCGCAGCCACGTATATTTACCGCAGGAGTCAATTTATCTTTCTAATCTGTTAAATGCACATTCTTATGAACACGATATATAAATTATCTTTCGCTATCTTACTACTCGCAGGATTTACGTCTTGCGACAGCTTCCTCGACAGGGAACCACTTGCGCAAGTTACCAACGATAGCTATTTCAATTCGGAAACCAATGCGAATTCCGCCGCAATAGGGATGTACCGTACCATGACGAGCTCGTTTACCTACGGACAGACAATGGTCATCGTTCCTGAGTTTTCTGCCGGACATGTTGCTCATGCATCGATATTTCCGGAATACGAAAATTTCAAGACACACAACCTTGCAGCGACCAACCCGTGGGTGGCCAATGCATGGCAGGGCATTTATTCTACCATCAACGCCGCCAACAACATTATTGCCCAGGTCGCTGAAATGCCCGAAAACACGATCTCTGAAGAGAAGAGAGCACAGTTTATTGGTGAGGCCAAATTTGTACGTGCATTAAACTATTTCTTTCTGGTACGTGCTTTTGGTCGCGTGCCCTTAAAGCTGACAGCTACTACCGAAGACGAAGATGTAGCTATTCCACAGTCTGAACCTTCCGCGATATACGAGCAACTGGTAAAAGACCTCACGGAAAGCATAACAGCGCTTCCCGAGGCACACGAAACGGCAGAAGCAACTAAAGGCCGTGCGACAAAGAACGCCGCGCAAGCCTTATTGGCGAAAGTTTATCTTTATCAAGCGTCGATTACAAACGAATACGTCTTAGCAGCAAATGCTGCCGCAGAAATCATAAACTCCGAAAATTTTCAGTTAGTAGACAATTTCGGTAGTATTTGGTCTTCCGAAAATACAGCGGAATCTATTTTTGAGTTGCAGTTTGATGATCAAACCACCAACCCCCTAGCATCAGTAAGTAATGATAACGCCAGCATGTTATTTTATGTAGACGCTTCCATGCTATCGCTATTCGAAGACGGCGATAAAAGGCAAGATTTCTCGATATTTCACGGATCAAATGATCGTTATTATATGGGGAAATTTCCGAACGCAACCCCACCGAGTCAGAATCTGCCTATCATCCGTCTGGCAGAAATCTTACTTATTCATGCAGAAGCAGAGGCAAGAGCTAGTAATAGTGTAAGTGATCTGGCATTCAGTTCACTCCAAAAGGTGTTGACACGAGCAGGCGTAACGAAAGAAAAGAGTGAATTTACCACGGTGGACAGCTTTGTAAAGTTTATACAGGAAGAAAAAGAAAGGGAACTTCTTTTTGAGGGGGAAACTTGGTTTGATTTCTGTCGAACAGGATTAGCCTTGGAAAAATACGGGACTTTAGCGAATGAAAATGGATTCATTTATCCAATCCCAACCGCACAAATCAATCTCCGCCCGGATATTTTAGAGCAAAATCCAGGATATTAAAAATAAGGGCAGACATAGTGATCTGCCCTTTCTTTTATGCTTTAAATTTGCTTGCCAAAGCCGCTAATTTACTTGCCATGTCGGTTTCGGGAGCCTTAGTCTTCGCTTTTCGTTGGTTATCATGAAGCTTTCGTGGTGCCGGTTTGTCTTCACTTTTCATCGATAGGCCAATGCGATTTCGTCTTTCGTCGATTTCCGTTACGGTCACCATAACACGCTGTTGTACCTTAACAACTTCATTCGGATCAGAGACAAAGCGATTGGCCAGCTGACTCAGATGTACCAAACCATCTTGGTGAACACCTATATCCACAAATGCCCCAAAGTTGGTAATATTGGTTACAATACCAGGCAGTTTCATACCAATACGCAAATCGCTAACGCTGTTCACGCCATCCGTAAACTTAAACTCTTCGAATTGCTCCCGCGGGTCACGTCCTGGTTTGGACAACTCCCCGATAATATCGTTTAAGGTCGGAAGCCCAACTTCATCCGAAACATATTTTTTTAAGTCAATTTGTTTGCGCAATGCTTCGTTTGTTAGTAAATCCTGTACATCAGCATGGAGATCTTTTGCCATTTGCTCCACGAGCACATAACGTTCCGGGTGCACAGCAGAAGCATCCAACGGGTGTTCGCCATGACGGATACGGAGAAAACCGGCAGCCTGCTCAAAGGCCTTGTCTCCCAAACGAGGGACCTTTTTTAGGTCCCTTCGTGATTTGAAGGGGCCATTCGCCACACGATAATTCACTATTTGTTGTGCGAGGGACGGTCCAAGCCCGGAGACATACGCCAAAATTTGTTTAGATGCAGTATTCAACTCCACACCCACTGCATTTACACAAGAAATGACCGTATCATCCAATGAGTTCTGTAATTTGTTTTGATCGACATCGTGTTGGTACTGCCCTACGCCAATGGATTTAGGATCAATTTTCACGAGCTCCGCCAAGGGGTCCATTAACCGTCTGCCAATAGATATCGCACCGCGAACGGTCACATCGTAATCCGGGAATTCTTCGCGGGCCACCTCAGAAGCGGAATATATCGATGCACCAGATTCGTTGACCATGACGATTGTCACATCTTTTAAACCCAACTTACGGATAAACTCTTCTGTTTCACGTCCGGCGGTACCATTACCAACCGCTATCGCTTCCACATCGTAACGTTTCACGAGTAATTCGACGGTTTTTGCAGCATCTGCCAAACCTCCCGCGCCGTTGTGCGGAAAGATCGTTGTGTTCTCCAATAGTGTACCCTGTGCATCCAATACAACCGTTTTACAACCCGTACGAAATCCCGGATCAAGTGCCAGCAGCCGCTTTTGCCCGAGTGGAGCCGCCAGCAATAGTTGACGCACATTGTCCGCAAACACACGAATCGCTTCTTCATCTGCTTTTTGGCGGGTTAACACTCTTATCTCGGTTTCCATCGATGGCTTCAACAATCTTTTATAACTGTCCTGCAAGGCTGTTCTTACTTGCATAGCCGCGTCAGTGGTGGCTTTTATATAGATTTTTTCGATAACCGAAAGTACCGTCTCCTCCTCTACGGCAATATCAAGATACAGCATTTCCTCTTTCTCGCCACGACGCATCGCCAGTACACGATGAGACGGAGCTTCTTTGAGCGGTTCAGACCATTCAAAATAGTCTTTATACTTCAATGCTTCCTCTTCTTTCCCAGGAACAACGCGCGAAACAAACAAACCTTTATCCAAAAATATTTTCCGCGATCCCGCCCGAACTTCGGCATCCTCTGCAATCTGTTCTGCTATAATATCCCGCGCACCTGCCAAAGCCTCTTCTTCTGATGATACGCCTTTTTCCGAATTGATAAAATCAGCTGCTAACAACGATATATTGTCTTTCTGCTGTAATAGCAGTCTATCTGCCAAAGGCTGCAAGCCTTTTTCTCTGGCTGTCGAGGCACGCGTTTTACGTTTTGGTTTAAACGGAAGATAAATATCTTCCAGAATGGCCATCGTCTCCGCTCCCTGAACCCGCTGCTCCACCTCGGGTGTTAATTTCCCTTGCTCTGTAATAGATTTCAAGACTGCTTCTTTGCGTTTATCCAAATCACGCAGTTGCTGTACGCGGTCACGGACTGCCGTAATTTGCACTTCATCCAAGCTACCCGTCATCTCCTTTCGGTAACGGGCAATGAACGGAACAGTTGCACCGTCGTCCAATAAGCTGATCGTCGTGGATACCTGGCGGCTATTTATCCCCAGTTCTTGCGAAATAATAATTTCGTATGCCATATTAAGTGAAGTAAAAAAGAAAGCTGCAGGAGTGACCAACAGCTTTTATAATGGATATTATACGCTAATAAAATTAAACATTTTTAGGTCGCTCCTCATCGGAAGGTGTTGTATTGGTTTGCGTTGTCGCTTCTTCTGATGTGTCGGCACCGTCTTGTTCATTTGCAAAATGATCGTTATACCCATAGGTATAATGCTCGTCTCCTGAAGATGGTTGTTCACCGGGATGGTGTTGTACCGTATTTTCAGGCGTCGTAAATTTCGGAAACTCCTTTTTTGTTTCCTCGTCCAAGCCGGTATCCTCTTCTCCTTTCTCGTCTTGCTGACTGATCTCTTCCGATATTTTCTCGGATTGGGTTTTGGTAGGTGGTGTATCCTCTACGGTAACATCCAAATCTTTTTCAAAATTATTGATCTGATCCGAAATCTCTCGCTTTATCCCATCAGACGCGTCTTTAAACTCACGAATCCCGCGTCCCAATCCTCTCGCCAATTCCGGTAATTTCTTCCCTCCGAACAACAGTAAAATGACGATAACAATAAGCACCATCTCCTGTGTACCGATATTCAAGAATCCTAAAGTCATTTTATCGTTCTCCTTTTAATCTCTCTTAACAAACGACTAAGGTAAGGCTTTTTACTTTTTTTCTCTCAAAAAAAGTAAAAAAACCGAACGAAGGGAACTCATGAACACCAAATTTTAAACCTGCTGTTCACAAGCTGGGATCCGTTGCGCTTTGCTTGCTGCTCCAAGGCTTGCTCTCCAGCAGGTTTAAAACACGGAATCAATGTCACCGATGGTACAGGGATCCCTTTGGATACACATGAGCAACATAAGAGGCGTGGAGCGCAGCGAGCGCTCTAGTTGCGACGCGTACCAAAAGGTCAAACGGAAAACATGTGAAATCTTTAAAAGCGAAAGCTCTGCGACATCAAGTATTAATAAGGGGGTAATGCAAAACCTAAAAACAACTATATTTGCACACGCATATATTGGCGAATTCGCGAAACACGATGTCACATCACTACTACAAGAAAAACAAACATTTTTATTGGAGCGCTTTTGCGCTGGCTGGACCCGTTATTATTTCCCAATTGGGGCATACACTCGTACAAACGGCTGATACTGTTGTAGTGGGTAAATTTGCTGGCACGATTCCTCTGGCAGCGGTTTCCCTTGTACATTCGGTGTTTATTGTGGTTTTGGTCATCGGACTCGGTATTTCCTATGGACTAACACCACTTATTGCCCAAGCCAACGGCAAAGGTGACAAGGACGCTTGCGGAAAGTTGCTCGCCAGTAGCCTCTGGCTGAACGTCGCCACCGCTATTTTGTTATTTGCTCTTATTGGTTTTGGGTCGATGTACGCCATGGAACACCTCGATCAGGATCCCGAGGTTGTAGAAACAGCAAAACCTTATTTATTGGTATTGATGTTCTCCGTTATCCCATTAATGGCGTTTAACACCTTCAAACAATTTGCCGAAGGTCTTGGTTTTACTCGACAAGCGATGAACATCACGATTTGGGGCAATGTGCTGAATGTCATTTTGGCTATTGTCTTTGTGAAAGGTATGTTCGGTATTAAGCCAATGGGAATTGTAGGCGTTGGATATGCGACTTTGATTGATCGCGTGTTGATGATGTTGGCCATGTCTTTTTATGTTTTACGCTCCAAACGGTTCCATTTATACACCAAGACATTTTCCTTTTTTCATGCGGAATTTGCTCGGATAAAGAGCATTTTTAAAATTGGTGCCCCTATGGCCCTGCAATATGTATTTGAAGTTGGATCCTTTGCAGCGGCATCCCTTATTGCTGGAAAGATCGGTGCCGTAGAACAAGCCAGCCATCAGGTTGCCATTACCTTGGCTTCCATGACCTATATGATGGCCAGCGGCATTGCATCGGCGGCAACCATCAAGACAGGTCATAGTTATGGAAAAAGAAATATGACACGGGTAAAGAAATTCGCTACCGTTTCCTATCATCTTGTTATTGTATTCATGTTGATCTGTGCGATTATTTTTGCTGTTTTCAACCAATATTTACCGCGAATAATCAGTGACGACCAAGCGGTTATCCATATCTCTGCACAACTCCTCATCATAGCAGGTTTATTCCAATTGTTCGACGGCACGCAAGTGGTTGGACTAGGGGTTCTACGCGGAATGGGCGACGTCAATATTCCGACGTTTATTACCTTTATCGCCTACTGGATTGTTGGTATCCCAGCAGCCTATCTTTTAGGCATCCATTTGCATATCGGTGTACAGGGTGTATGGTATGGGCTTTCGCTCGGATTGCTGACCTCTTCCATATTGTTATATATCCGTTACCGAAACATTATTCGGCGGCGGGTGGATAGGTTTACGTAGATTTCCAAACAATTTATTCAGTAGTTCGTTTTATTATAACGGACTAAAACAAAATGTGATATGGATAAATTGAAAAAATTCGACCTCATGGCAAAAATTGTCAGGGAACTGGAAGATGTACGAAATAGTCAACAGGCTGTTTTAGAAAAGATAGGCAAAATCGAAGTTGATAACATTGAGTTGGGGGACAAACTAATAGAATCTAAAATGCCTGATATCTATCAGCGTACTGCTGACAACTCGGATTCTATTAAAGAAATCCTAGAATCTTTCCAAGAAAAGACGGAAGAATACAGCGAAAAGAATAATATCGACAGGTTACGGGAACAAGAGGCCATTAACAATACAAAATAATAAAAAAACGGCGTGTTATAATGACATGCCGTTTTCTATTATTTAAATCTCCCGATCGATATCCCAATTTTCTAGATAATCCGCAACGCGCTTCAGGAATGTTCCGCCTAACGCACCGTCGATGATACGATGGTCATAAGACATTGACAGATACATCATATGACGGATGGCAATTACGTCTCCATGTTCCGTCTCTAAGACCGCGGGCTTTTTCTTAATGGTACCGACAGCCAAAATTGCTGCTTGCGGCTGATTGATAATAGGAACGCCCATAATATTTCCAAAAGCGCCTATATTGGTAAACGTGAAAGTTCCGTCTTTCGTGTCGTCCGGTTTTAATTGATTCTGCCGACTTCGATTTGCCAAATCATTCACCGCTTTACTCAATCCAACCAGACTGAGTTGATCCGCATTTTTAATTACCGGCACGATCAAATTGCCAGAGGGCAATGCCGCCGCCATACCAATATGAATGTTCTTCCGTTTGATAATTTGATACCCGTCAACCGATACGTTCACCATAGGAAAGTCACGCAACGCTTTACTAACAGCTTCAATAAAAATGGGGGTAAACGTAATATTTTCGCCTTCCCGTTTTTTGTAGCTATCCTTTATCTTATTTCTCCAGTTGACCAAATTCGTGACATCAGCCTCCACAAAGGAGGCCACATGCGGCGACGTCTTAACGCTATTTACCATATGGTCTGCTATGAGCCTGCGCATGCGATCCATCTCTATAATTTCATCGCCAGGCGTCACTACTTGCGAAATACTCGTCCGTTCTACTTTTTCCTCCACAGGAGGGTGTTGATCTGGTGATGTTACTTGAGGTGATGCCATCCGCTTTGCGATATAATCGAGGATGTCCTGTTTCGTGACCCGACCTTCCGCACCTGTACCTCGGATATTGTCCAGCTCTGCTTGACTAAGCCCTTCCTCCTGTGCAATATTTTTGACTAAAGGAGAATAGAAGCGCGTACCGGAATGCAACACCGTCTTTTCGCGCATTTCTGGCGCTAAGAGATTCGTACCGGGAATACCGGAGGACTGGATATCTTCCTCTTTTACGACGGAAGTGGTCTCCAGAGCTTCCGCTTTTGTAGTATGATTTTCTAATGTCTCTTGGGAGATTTCTGGTTGCGATTCAGGAACAGCATCCTCCATCTTTTCTATTTCAGATCGATTCGTATCTTCATCCGTATCTCCCTCTATTTCAATCCACGCAATTACTTCGCCTACTTGGACTACTTGGTTTTCTTCAAAAAAAATCTTAGATATCTTTCCTGTCACCGGCGCAGGAACATCAGAATCTACCTTGTCTGTCGCAATTTCGACGATCGGATCCTCTTCCTCAACTGAATCTCCAATCGCTTTCACCCATTTCGTAATGGTCGCCTCGGAAACACTTTCTCCCATTTTTGGAAGCACCACTTTATAAATACCCATATTGACCTAAGTTCATTGAATGATTTACTAAATTAACATTTAATCTAACAATTTCAATTAAACAAAACATAATATTTTATATCGAAGCAAAAATAGAATATTATTTCAACATATCCCAGAGTATCGTTAATCCGGCCATAACGGTTCGCTCAATATTAATGGTTCTATCGTTTTTAAAATGGAATGTTTGTGCCTTTGTCTCTGATTTTCCCGCAACAGCTATGCAGACTGTACCAACTGGTTTTGTTTCTGTTCCTCCGCTAGGACCAGCAATACCACTTGTAGCAATAGCATAGTCTGTGCCGAATACACGCTTGGCTCCTTCTGCCATTTCTTTGACAGTGCATTCACTGACCGCGCCGTATTGCGTTAAGGTATCCAATGAGACGCCTAAAATATCCATCTTGGCTTGATTAGAATAGACGACCGCGGCCCCATGAAACATCTGGCTAGCGCCGGGAACTGCTGTAATTTGTGCAGAAATGGCACCGCCCGTACAGCTTTCAGCAGTAGAGAGTGTAATACCGGCTGTGGTAAATGCTTGCACTAACACTTCTTCGAAAGAAACGTTGTCTACCGAGACAATATATTCTTTTAGTCGTTCAACTACCTGTTGTTTAAAACTGTTGGTTACGCTTGTTAAATACGCCATATCCGTGCCCTCACTTGTAAAACGCAAACGTACCATTCCAATTCGCGGAAGATAGGCTAAGGTAATAAACGGAGGTAAGGTATCTTCAATATCGGCGATCTGTTGGGCTAAATGTGACTCTCCAATACCCACCGTTAATAAGTAGGTGTTATAAACAAAGACATCATTTTTGTGCATACCGTGTAACATAGGCAAGACACGGTTTTCCATCAGAAACTTCATCTCAAATGGTACACCTGGCAAAAAGGCAAAATATTTATCGTTACGTTCGACGGCCATACCCGGTGCTGTTCCGACATCATTGAACAGGACTGTTGCGTTTGCCAATACGTCGGCTTGTCCGATATTCATAGCTGGCATATGCTTTCTACCGGTACGACGGAAAATGCCTTCTACATGCGCTAGGACCGTCTCGTTGCGTATCAGTGTGGTACCAAAATATGCTGCTACAGCAGCTTTCGTAATATCGTCTCGAGTAGGTCCCAGTCCCCCTGTCATGATGATTACATCTGCGCGCTCTTCCGCCTGTCGTAAAGCTTCCTGTATAGCTTTAGGTTTGTCCGATATCGAGGTTATATGAACAACGGAAATATGCAATGCTCCTAAGTGCTGGGCAATCCACGCGGAATTGGTATCCACTACCTGTCCATTTAATAGCTCGTCGCCTATCGTAATGATTTCTGCTGTACGTAATACAGCTGCATTGTTATCGATTTTATTCATTTTTTGCACCTCCCATAATGTAAGTTCGGATGTCGCATCCGGATTTTGAGACCTGTAGAAACTTACCTTTAGCACTATCCATTTTCTCAAACATCCGAAGCGACGATTTTTTATGAACATGTGTTTATTTTAGTGTTCATGAGCTCACTTCGTTCGGTTTTGTTTCTTTTTTGAGTTAAACCACGAAGTGCTCATCCATACAATTAAAAAAAATATGAATGGATAAAAAAGAAAGACTACCGATAACTATAATGACTCTCCCGCTTCGTCAATTTCAGATCTTGCAATATCGAAGCTTTCGCACGAATTGTTATATTGTAACTCTTATATTGCCCAAAGGGAGTCCAACCCACGGACATATCCCAACAATGCAAGTCACGATAAATACTAAACCGCGTAAGCGAAAGGGCTTTTTGCCGAAGATCGTAACCCGTATTAAATTGTATCTTCCATTTAGGTGTTACATTAAAGTCGCCATTTATATTGACTGTAGCTGTCACATTATTCATCATCCGTCTTTCTTCGCGATTCCAAGACTTATTATAGTTCATACTGAAAGAGCCATTTAAGTTCCAGGGGATATTAAAGTCGACAAATGCATTTGGATTCGTGCTGATACGTGCGAGCGCATCCGCCTGCTCGGCCGTCATATTGGGCATTTGGTTGCGAAGGGAGTCGAGATTGTCGTTCCTACTTTTATTTGCGTTGGGATTAAGGCTATAGTCGAACGACAACCCAAAGTTAGTGAGTCGAGCCAAACTCCCGTCTTGAATGGCAAATCGATCGATGCGTTGTCCAGTTTCGGGGTTAAAGGTGTAAGGGTCAAATGTACCGTTAAAGTTTAGGTTAATCTTCTCTTTAAACAGTGATGTACGTCCGGAGAAACTAATAGTCGAAAGTTTCAACGAATCGGCTTGGAAATTATAGTTTCCACTAAAGGTCAAACCTTGCAAAATCTTGACTTTTCGGAATGCTTCTTTACCCGTCGTATCGTTATTATTCCTGACCTTGGCTTCAATATTATTATCGACAGAAAAGCCGATCCCCATAGATTTACCTGCTCCGGGTCCACCAAACATACCTCCTTCAAAGATAGAATAGCGCTCCACCACACCGTTGTCGTTTACAAAATCTCGGTAAAAGCCAAACCGAGGATCCGAAAAATCCGGGCGATAGTTGAGGTTAATAGACGGTGTCACCACGTGTCGGATGGCTTCTACTTTTCCCATTTTAGGGTACATACCGTAGATCTTCGTGGAAAGACCTGCAGACATCGAGTAGTCGTACGCTCGCTCAAAACCACTGACCGTATCGCGCATAGGGGAAAAACCATTGACTTCATTGACCAATCGTTTACGAACGCTCTGCAGGTACCAGCGTTCTGTGTAGTTTACCGACGTGTTAAATTGAAAGTACTTGAACGCGTTTAAGCTCAAACTAATGGGAATATTATGTTGAAAACCATTGGTAAAGTCATTTAATGCCTGTTTTCTAAAAAGTAGTGAATCCGCGGTAGAGATGGTATTGCGTCCCTGCAAACTATAACCGACTGTAATACGTTGATACCATTTTTGATCGCCTACACGATCTTTGGAATCGAACGGGTTAAACGTGGACACGTTTAAGCTGAACGACGGTAGTTCCAAGTCTACTTGCCCGGACGCCATATCTTGACGATGGCTTAAGTTGGCCGTGAAATTCACTTTTCCATCGGCAAAAACTTTACCATAGGCTATCGAAGATGACATATTATTCCGAGTCAAATCTTCTATTGAATTTTGTTGATTAAACCCTGTGTTTCGGAAATAGGAACTCGTACCAAAATTAACGGAAGCAGAGAAGGAAGTGCCGGGATTAGCCTCCTGTCGCTGGGTGTGGTTCCAAGTTACGTTAAAATCCCGATTGACGCCGTAATTTTCCGTACCTTCTACCCCAGACGGTGTCGACGCATAGCGGATGTTGAAACCGCCACTGAATTTATAGTTCACCAAATAATTTGTACGTACACTGGCTTCCCATGCGCCTTTCGAATACAAGCTTCCCCTAATTTCGGAATCCCAATAATCATTAAATGCGAGATACCACCCCATATCACGGATAGAAAAACCACGAGTCGCATCCTCTCCAAAAGATGGAAAAAGAAGTCCGGAAGATCTTTTGTTGTTCTTAGGGAAGAAGCCAAAGGGGATAGCTACAAACTTAATGGGGATATTTTCCACCACGAGAAAGGCTGGTCCTACTATAATATGGTTCTTTGCTAATAAACCCTTTGTAAATTGAATACCAAAGTGTGTGTGGGGATAAGGTAAGTTACAGGTACTATACATTCCCGTTTGCAGAGAAAGCTCATCGTATAGATTCTTTCGCACGACTCTCGCCTGAATATAGGCTCCATCTTCTTCTGTCATGATACCATACGTATTTCCCTCGCGGCTTTTATAGTCATACACCAGTGAATCGACGGACTTGGGGCTTTCACCCGGAAATATAACCACAGGCCGACCGACATACTTCCCATTATGATCGGTTACCCCACTAGCAAACAATTGGTTGGTATTCCGATCTAATCGAATATAGTCGGCAGCCAATTCAAAATCTTGATATTTAACTTTAGCACCGTTATAAAGATGAAGCATATTTTTGCTGACCTCGTTCCAAGATGAATCGTTTGCAACGATAGTGACCATCGTCTCCAAACCACTATCGTCCTCCATCATCACGGTGTCCTGCCCTTGTGTTTCCTTTAAATGATTTCTGGTCGTGTCTATCGAATTGGTCGAATCGACGACGATTGCCGTATCTCGGATGCTTTTCACACTGTCCACAACAATTAATGTGGTATCTTCCACGTTAGAAGTAATAGCTTTTGAAGACGGAGCAACCTGTGCATCAGAGGCCGAAATGGCCACAAACAGGAACAATAGGCTACAGAAAAAACAAGTTAACGTCTTCAATGTGAATTATGAATGTTATTTTTGTGTGTACTAAAACTACCTATCGGCAAAAATAGGCAAAAAAGATTTAGAAAGCATGACGGACAAACGTTAATAAAAAATAATTTTACTGTACCTTTGTACCGTATTTTAAACGAGGATATATAAGGATATAATACACATGACGAGAAATTTAAATGTAAAAAGGCTGACTTTATTTGTAGCTACGATTTTTACGTTGACGCTTACAACCTCATCCATTACCTCTTCTTCTTCCGGTCAAGATCCCAAAAGTGCCCGACAACCTCTACGTACTATCGTACTTGACGCAGGTCACGGTGGAAAAGACCCTGGTGCGAAAGGAAGAAAAGCGAATGAAAAGGATATCGCGCTAGCGGTTGCTTTAAAATTAGGCAAAAAAATTGAAGCCGAACTACCTGGTGTGAAGGTTGTCTACACACGTAAAACGGATATCTTCATACCGCTATATGAGCGCCCGGCACTAGCGAACAAACATAAAGCTGATCTTTTTATCTCCATCCATTGCAATGCGGCCGCGACTCGCCGATCTCCCGCTAGGGGAACAGAAACCTTAGTATGTGGTTATAACCGGTTAGGACAACAGGATGCTGCTATTCGAGAGAACGCTTCTATCTTATTAGAGGATAATTACGAAGAAAACTATGGCGGTTTTGATCCGAAGGATCCTTCCAGTATGATTGTCTTTCAATTGATGAAAAATCAATATCGCAGAGAGAGTATCAAGCTTGCTTCTTTGATGCAGGATAAATTTTCAACTTCTCGTCGGCCGGACAGGGGAGTAAAAGAGCAATCCCTCGCCGTACTTTCTACCGCAGGTATGCCGGCTGTATTGACGGAACTTGGTTTCATGAGCAGCTCCACTGAAGAAGATTACATGTTGTCAACAGGAGGTCAAAAAGAGATTGTGCAAAACTTATTCGACGCAATAAAAACGTATAAAACAGCGGCAGAACGATAAACATTTGTTACATTCGTTTGTTGTTAAACGTATAATGAATTTAATTTATCCAAGCTAGACATATTTTGAAGATTTCAAACGAAACAAAAGTAGGCATCATTACCGTAGTTGCACTCGCCTTATTGTTTATAGGCTATAACTTTTTGAAGGGAAATGATGTTTTTTCCAGAGAAAAGGAGTTTTACACGGATTATGATAATGTGGATGGCTTAACGATTTCGAAACCCGTAGTTGTCAGCGGCTACCAAATTGGTCGTGTGTCGGAGATGCGACTTCTAGAAAATGGTAAGATCCGTACGCATTTTAAAATAAAGAATGAATATGAAATACCTTCCAATACGGTTGCCCGCATTGTAAGTGCCGACTTACTAGGCAGTAAGGCTATCGTATTTGAGCTGGGTAACAGCACCACCTTAGCAAAAAGTGGAGATCCCCTGCTCTCGGATGTACAAGCCAACTTATTGGAAAAAGTGGAGCCGTTACAATTAAAGGTCGAAAACCTCGTCGTGAAGTTAGATTCTGTCCTTTCTGCAGTTAATACAGCATTAGACAAGGAATTTCAGCGTGATTTTAAAAACAGCCTACATAGTATTTCTGTTTCATTGCGAAACATGGAGGCCATCACCAGCGATGTCGAAGGATTGATGGGGTCCGAAAAAATCCGATTCGCCAGGATTATGCAAAATCTAGAATCTATTACGGGAAACTTCAAAAAGAATAACGCCAAAATAAACAATATCCTTGCCAATCTGGACAGCCTATCCGACGATCTTGCCAAAACGGAAATAAAAGCGACGATTGACAATGCTACCCAAGTGATGAAAAACGTGGAAGTTATTACCACTAAAATCAATAATGGAGAAGGTTCTATCGGCTTACTATTACACGACGATAACCTCTACAACAACCTTAATAGTGCTTCCGAAAATCTGGATAACTTAATTAAAGATGTAGAGGAAAGGCCTGGCAAATATATCCGTCTAAGTATTTTTGGAAAAAAGGACACGAAATAATTATAGTGTCTCCTTTAACCAACTAAAAAATTCCCGTTGCCACACCAATGCATTATGTCCGGATAGTACCCAATGGTTTTCCTCGGGAAGATAGACTAGACGACTTTTGATATTTTTCAACTGAGCAGCTTGGAAAGCGGCTAAGCCTTGTCCAATAGGAACACGGTAATCTTTCCCACCCTGAAAAATCAGAATAGGCGTATCCCACTTATCGATATGCGTTAGGGGATTAAAGTCAGTATAGGTCTTTGCATTGTTCTTATCCCAATAGGGGCCACCTAAATCGTGATTAGCAAAAAATAATTCTTCCGTGGTTCCGTACCAGGAAGTCATGTCAAACAATCCACAATGCGAAATAAACGACTTAAACCGTCCCTCATGAACACCGGCTAACATAAAAGCAGAATATCCTCCATAGCTAGCCCCGACTACCCCTAGGCGTTCTCGGTCTACATAAGATTCTTTTGCGAGATCATCAATTGCTGAAAGATAATCACGTATAGGCTGGCCACCCCAATCCTTTGATATATCCGCGTTCCATTCCACACCCCATCCCGGCATCCCCCTTCTATTCGGCATAATAACAATATAGCCTTGCGACGCCATCAATTGAAAATTCCACCGATAGGAATACGTTTGCGTTAAAGCTGATTGCGGTCCTCCTTGACAATAAAGCAAAGTAGGATATTTCTTCGAGGGATCGAAATCAGGCGGATAGATAACCCAAGAGAACAGCTCTTTACCATCGGAGGCTTCCGTCAAACGCCTCTCCACTTTCGTTTCAGCCAGATCATTGAAAATATCATCATTCACCTTGGTAATAGCGACCAGTGTTTTCTTTTTGAAATCATACTTATAGACCTCTGTCGCACGTGTCATGGTCGTAGACGCCACGACCAGACCACCATCTACCTCTTCGACAATACCGGCGATATCAAACTCACCATCACTGATCTGCGTTATTTTAGACGATGTATTCCGGGCAGAATTTTTCGGTAACGCTATTTCAAACAGCTGTACCGTTCCACGAACCGGAGCCGTAAAATATATCTTCCTGCCATCTTTGCTCCATATATAGGAATTAACCGTTCCGTCCCAATGTGCTGTCAAATTTTTGCGCTGTGTTGTTGCCTTATCAAAAAGGATAATATCATTTTTATCCGCTTCGTAACCATCGGTTTTCATACTCAACCAAGCCAACTGCTGTCCAGTTGGACTATATACAGGATGTGTATCATAACCGTTCATCCCCTCTGTAATATTGATAGTTCCTTTGTTCTCCAGATCGTATCGGTATATATCCGTATTCGTGCTGGAGGCATATTCCTTACCAAATCTCTTCTTACATACATATAGCACGGCCTTGCTATCTGGACTCCATGTAAAATCTTCTGCACCACCAAACGGCGCTTGCGGACTATAAAAAGGCTCTCCTTTTAAGATATCCAACGGCACTCCTATCTTACCATTATCATAAGTAGCAATAAATGGATGATTAAAACGACCGTCATTAAAAGTATCCCAATGCCGGTAGTCTAAATCATCATAAATATAGACATCTGATTTCGTCAAGTCGCTGTATTTATCTTTACTGTGGTAAGGATGAATGAGTACTGCCCGACTAAATAGAATATGTTTCCCATCGGGGGATAGCTTTACGTTTTCCAAGCCTCCTTCTAGATCTGTTAGTTGTTTCGTTTCACCTCCCGTTAACGGTTTGGACCATAGTTGACCCTTATATAGATAAATGACTTCGCCGTTTTCTTTTATCTGAACGACAGATTCACCGCCTTCTTCCTGCGTGAATTGGACAGGATCCCCTCCTTGTATTGGAATGACATAGAGGTTTTTTTCTGATTTATTCTCGCCGAACGTATAATTGGATACGCCATACACCAGCCATTTGCCATCTGCCGATAGCCCTTCTGCTGATACACGCCCTAATTCCCACAGTTTTTCCGGGGTCATCACTTCTTTCTTCAAATGATATACTTTATTTGTTGTTACCGGTCTTTTTACTCTCATATTCGAATTCTCCTGTCCAAAAGACAAGGTACTCGCTAGCATAGCACAGGCTAAAATTGAAATTTTATCCATAAGGTTTGCGCTTTTTTTTGTTGCAAGATAGGAAATGTAGCTTCGATTTAAAAATCAAAGGTTTTCTTTAAATGTTTTTATGCCGCTCAAGCCGCGGCAGGGCTTATACTTTTTTTCTCTCAAAAAAAGTATACAAAAAAAATCGTCGCTTCAGCTATTTGAGATAGTGGATGGTACTAAGGATGAATCTCTACATACCTCAAATAGCTGGATGCGACAAATAAAGTTAAGGAGGGGTCATGCAATTGTATTACCCCATCCTTAACCTTAAAATGCCGCATCCGAATGTTTTACAACTGTACAGACTAATTTTTAGCACTATCCCAAATGTAAAACATTCGAAGCGGCGAGGTTTATGGACAAGTGTTCATTTTGGTGTCCATGAGCTCTCTTTGTTCAGTTTTGCTTCTTTTTCACGGGGAAAAAGAAGAGAAGAAAGTTATTTCTTTTCAAACTGATACCAATTCACCCGAGTGGATAGTTTCATCAATAGAGCCAAAATGACAAACACACCTATTGTACCGACAATCAATGAATAGTCCTGCAGTTGCATCAATGAGAAAATAAAGATGTAGAAAGCGGAAAGAATACCGCTGAAAATAAATGCAATCTTTTTCTCTTTGGTAATGCCAAAGAGAAACGAGGAAATGAGTATAATCGTCGCTAACGCAGCAATCAGATAGCCAAAGTTAAATCCGATATGCTCACTTAATGCCAATAGCAATGAATAAAACAACACCATGGCACAACCAATCAATACATATTGAACAATATGAACTCGTTGCTTTTTAATGACTTCGGTAAAGAACAAGGAAGTAAACGTCAAGAGTACCACCAAAATACCATATTTGGCAACACGCGTTGTCTTCTGATAATTATTTACAGATTCCAGAAAATTGACTTGTACCATATCCTGCTCTGTAGATAGCTGCACATTTGCTCCTGTAGAAGAAACGCTAGGTTCCGGTATAACAGCCACAGGATAGTCTACATCTGTAACTTCATAGTTTGTTACTTGGTACATATTACCTCGCGCCCCTTTCCATTGCTGTGGAAATTTTCGGCTGAAGCTGGGGATACGCCATTTGGCGACAAAATCCTGTTGTGAAATTGTTCTATCCTCCGGCAAAAATCCGCCGTTAAAGCTGGGGTTTTCCCAGATACCGGAAACGATTATACTGGTCTCATTGCTTGTTGGAAAAACAGTCAGACTGCGCGAGCCCCGGATATCTAAATTTATCTCAAATTGGTTTTTGGTTGATCTATCCGACAAATCTACGTTGGCAACCATGGTTTGTTCAAAGAGCGAAACATCGGTGTTACCGACTTCAAACTCCGCGTCCGCTGCCCCCATATTTAATTTTGGAACAGCTTTTACTCCTTTCAGATCACTTAGTCCAATAAATACCTTTCCTTTTTCCCAAGCTAGATCTTCCGGATTTAAATCCAATTTTGCCAAGTCTATTTCATCGAATTCACCACGTAGCGCAACCGTTGCGTTATAAACCACCGTTTGATAGATTCCGCGCTTCAAATAGGTAGGTTCCACTGTAGATTTCACATCGAGCTTTTTGGAAACGAGAAAGACATAATCTTTTTCGACATGTTTTTCTACCTTGATCTCACCTTTTTCATCGGTTGTATTCACGTTATACGAATGGGTATAAGGTATTCCAATAATAGGTCCGGAAACAACTTGCTTATTACCCCATTTGCTCGCTATTTCATTACTGACAGCTTGATCCCTATTTTTACGTTCCCTTATTAAATCCTTCACGCTCTCCATAGGAATAAGTAAGAGGAGAACTAAAAAAAGAATAATTCCTAATTTTAAGATGACAGAATTAGCTAACCGTTCAAAAAAGGTAGGTTGAGACGGTGGAAATGCGGGGGGAGTGTTTTGATTTTCCATTTTTTTGTTTTTAAAAGAACTTTGAATTTCAAAGTATGTGAATAAAAAAATTATTTATACTGCTGTTTTATTAAATTTTCTAATGCTGTTAAATGATTCTCGAAAGCTTTCGCCCCTTTTTCCGTCCGCTTATATCGCGTATTAGGTTTTCTATCAACAAAACTCTTCTCTATACTTATATACCCCTCTTTCTCCAGCGTTTTCAAGTTGGATGCCAGATTGCCATCGGTCACCTCCAACATTTCCTTAAGCGAAGTGAAATCATACGAATCGTTAGCCATCAGCACACTCATGATTTGCAGGCGTATACGATTTTCGAATACCTTATCATATAGAGAAAAATCCAACCCCACTATTATTCGTATCTTCTATGTACAATAAAACCATAAATGATGTGTAATACACCAAATCCAAATGCCCAAAACCATAACCCATATCCTGGAAACAGTAAGGCCAATAACCCTAATAGAATCTCCAATATACCTAACCAGCGTACTTCTTTAAACGTGTAAATACCTCCAGATGTTAAAGACAGACCATAAAAAATAAGCAGTGTTGCACCTATTAAACTGAAATAACCTTTCGAAAGCAGTACTAAGGAGAACAGCCCTCCTGTCATCAATGGAATAACCATAGCCAGCAGCATCGCTTTACTGGACGAATTCCAAATAAGTTGACGGCTCTTCTTCGCTTTTCTTCGTGCCATCCATAGACCTGTCGTTAATGAGGCGATTAGAACAACCAATGCGATACCGATTAAGTTATTGATAACCGCTGGTTCCGTGACGTAATGATCCCTATAATCGAAACCACTATCAAAACCATACACCACGATGTAACCCGCCGCAGCGCCAAGCAGCGCATAAATACCGATCAGTACCCCGGAAAGCCCCGAAATAGACAACACTTTGGACGATTTTTCCATCATGGAGCGGATATGCCCAATTTCTTTTATCAAATCTTGTTGATCCATATGCATATTCATGTAGCTGCTTTCCTCCATTCTAATCATTTTTCATCGTATCCGATTAAAGTACTTTGAAAAACAAAGTAAATGAATACAAAGCACTTATGCAAGGTAAAAATGTCTTTTTTTACTTTTTATAAAATAATCAAAAAAAATCTTGCAAGATAAGAGGAGGCTTACTATCTTTGTGCCACAATAAAAGTCCTAATAACTGCGGAAGTGGCGTAATTGGTAGCCGCACCAGACTTAGGATCTGGCGCCGCAAGGCGTGGGGGTTCGAGTCCCTTCTTCCGCACTTGATATCCTCCCGAACTTAATAAACTCGGGAGGATTTTTTTTGTAAAATGCGTAAAAGCGAAACGAGAGTATGAATATTTCACACGAAACAGTTGATAATATCAACGCGAACATCAAGGTTGAACTAGCGCCCGAAGATTACAACCCTTCGGTAGATAAAGCTATTAAAGAACAAGCAAAAAAGGCTAAATTACCAGGTTTCCGTCCAGGAATGGTTCCAGTAGGTCACATCAGACGCACTTACGGAAAATCAATTTTATTTGATGAAATCAATAAATTGATAAACGATAAGATTTCGGAGTATATTAGTGAGAACAAGTTGGAAGTTTTAGGGCAACCTCTTCCAGCAGAAAGTGACGCGGATGCGCAGTACAGTTGGGATTTTAACGATACATTCACTTTCACATACGAAATCGGTCTTGCTCCTGAATTCGAAACTCCGTTCGCTAAAGAAACAGAATTTACAACTTACGATATCAAGGCGGACGATGCAACATTAGCGGAACGCGTTAAAAATCTTCGTCGCAGCTATGGCAAAATGACTAACCCCGAGGTTTCGGAAGAAGGGGATGTCCTATATGGTACATTGAAACAAGTCAAAGAAGAGGGTATTGAAAAAACGACATCTGTACGCACCGACATTATTGAAGATGCGAAAACGAAGAAGGCATTAGTTGGCTTAAAACAGGATGATACCGCTAAAATCGACATCAAAAAAGCATTTAAGGTAGCCGATACTGCACGTATTCTAGGTATTACTGAAGACGAGGCTGAGAACTTGGACGTAACAAAGTTTGAGTTGACGGTTAAGAACATCAACCGTTTGGAAGAGGCAGACTTAAACCAAGAGTTCTTTGATAAGCTATTCCCTGCAGGTGACGTAACCAAGGAAGAAGAATTCGAAGCGAAAGTAAAAGAAGAAGTAGAAGGTCTTTTCAAACAAAATGCGGATCAGAAGTTACGTAACGACATGTATACGTATGGCATGGAAAAAATAGATGTCAAATTCCCCGAGACCTTTTTGAAAAAATGGTTGAAGGCAACAAATACGAATATTTCTGACGAGGAACTGGAAGAGGGTTTTGCTGACTTTTTAAGTAACTTGAAGTGGACAATTATTGAAAACCGCATCGTCACAGCTAACAATCTAGAGGTTAAATATGACGAAGTGATTAACTTAGCAAAAGAACGTATCTATTCGCAAATCAAGATGTACAACATCAACGACGAGCCTACAGATGAACAACTAGGTCAGTATGCTCTTCAATTATTACAAGACAGAGAACAAGCAAACCGTCTTTTTGAAGAAGCTAAAGCGTTGAAGGTGTTTGATTACCTGAAGGAAAACGTGAAGCTAAAAGCACAGGAGATCTCTTATGTAGATTTCGAAAAATTGGATAAAGACAGTAACTAAGGGTCTTAGAAAACAATGACCACAAACAAAGGCTATCTTTTTTGGGTAGCCTTTGCTATTTTTGTATGATGATACGGATTAGAAAAGCCCAGCCCAGCGATGCAGGTGCGATAGCACCCATCATGTTGACCGCCATGGAAGAGATTATTTATTATTTTATTGGTGAATCGGATCGACAGAAAGCGATTGCCTTTTTAGTACATCATATCGCTCAACCAGGAAATCAATATAGCTATGAACATATCATCGTAGCGGAAGAAGATGAAGAAATTGTCGGGCAAATCTGTCTTTATTCAGGGGATTCATTAGAACAATTACGGGCACCCGTTCTTTCTTATTTACGGATGCATTATAACCGGGAACCAAACCTAGGTCAGGAAACGCAGGGTGGGGAAATTTACATCGACACAATCGCGGTATCACCAATTGCACAGGGAAGAGGCATTGGAAAAACACTATTGCTTTACGTTATCGACCTTTTCGTGCACAGATATAGTGAGGTATTGGGATTATTGGTAGACAAAAATAACCCTAAAGCAAAGGAGCTTTATGTAAACATGGGTTTCAAACCTATAAAGGATGTCCATCTATTTGGAAAAGAACTGCAGCATATGCAGTATTCATAAAAACATATTAGAATCTAACATTATACCCAATTGACAACCGTCCAAATGGAAAACTTCGATTGAAGTCGGGATATTGTTCTTCCTCAAAGTGTCCTTCCAACGCGAAGTAGCCAGAGCTGACATTTAGTGAAAAATTTTTGACGAGCCGCAAATTGGCTTCCAATGTTCCTGCATGTAAAATATAATAGGATTCATTACCGCTAATGGTGAAAAAGACACCACCATTATAATCACCGGTAATGAGTAGGCGATTCAGTAAACTTAACTCAGCATGGTAGCGGTACCCTGCTCCTGAACCATAATTGTAATTCCGACTGGCTCCATACAGCAAATAAGGATCTGGTACAGCCGCCAACAATATAGCACCAACGCCCACACTCATGTTTAGGCGGTTTTGTTTTTTATAACGGAATTCTGAATTCCAATTGTAGGCCAAACTTTGCGCGCCATAGAAAAATGCATCGTTGTTATAGAAATCATAATTAGCACTCAGTGTACCGTGATGATCACCATGCTTGGTTTCAAAGAATTTATTCCCGTACAAGAGCGCATGCACATTAACTGCGTTGATAAATGTGCTGTCTCCCTTTCCAAATTCCAAGTTTACATAAAACTGATCGAACGGTCGTTTTATATTTTCGGGGCCATTACTGTACCATAACCTGAGCCGACCATAGGATCCGTTTTTCCCTCGCTCCACAATATCCCCTTCTTGCGCATCGAAGCGCCGGATACCGATATTTACTTCAGTCCATATCGTAGAGGAATCAACTGCATTATAGGCATCTACTTTCCCCCATTTTCCGTCCAGCAAACGATTTAGACCATTCACTGGATTAACAAAAAAGGCACCTATTTCATTTGAAACACGTGAACGACGGTGCCGATTTCCTCGTCCCAAAATATTACGCGCAATCCGGTGTGTCATCTCTCCCAAGATAATTCCACCATACGTGGTATTTACTAAATCGTTAATAGAAGGGGCTTGTGTTTCACCGCCGGTTTCCCAAAGATAACTCCCAGCGAAGGTGGCCAGACTGGATTGATAAAAGCTATAACCGTTGCTCCTGAAAGCATTAAAATATAGCTGTCCGTGATAAGGATGATCTAAATGATTTGTCGTAAACTGATTATCATCCCAATCCCAAGCAGATAATCGTTGATGGTTGATGAAATTTTTTAAACTGATGTAGGAATACGGGTCTTTCGTTATAAACCGATTAAAAGTAGCAGGAACGATATTGGCAATGAGCCACTCGGAACCGGCACGCAAAAAGTTCTTTTCTCGTTTAGGTTCTTGGGTGGTACGAGCGAAATGGAGTGGCAAATCTGCTTGAAAACGTTTCCCCCAGCGAGCCTGCCTACTGGTGTCCAGCAGCTGTACAGTCGTGTCAACATGGTGCAAAGTACCAAAATGCTGGGCATCAGCATGGCTCCTAAAAAAGGCTAAAATGGTCAACAAGAAACAATAACGTATCAATCTCATTATTATCTTAAACGCACAAAGGTATAATTTGTGTGAACATGTTCTCGTATAATTTGTTATTTTTATGTAGAACCAACATAGACATATCATGAAGAAATTAATTTTATCAACTGTTTTAATGCTTATTGCCACACTAATTATGGCACAAACTTCGTCAAATCTGAAAGGTGTATATACAACGAAAAAAGGCGGTATGAATATCGTTTGGATGTTTATTGATGGATATTCTTCTCAGATTACCTACAAAGATGACGCTTATGTATCGACCTTTGGTGGCCCTTACGCCTATCAAGATGGAACACTAAACATTCAGATTGAATATAATGATGTCGATGCGAGTATGATTGGCCAAACAGAAAGCTTCGCTTTGACTGCAAATACGGACGGTTTACAAGAACAAGCCGGATCGACATGGAAAAAGGTACTGGCTAAGGCCCAAGATTTGGATGGGTTGTGGCGGATAACCGGACGAAAACAAGGCGACAATCTTGTTCAAATACACCAAAGTGGCACACGAAAAACCATTAAGCTCTTAGTGGATGGCTATTTCCAATGGGTAGCTATAGATCCGGGAGCGAAGACTTTTTCCGGTACGGGAGGTGGACATTATACGTTTACCGATGGAAAATATAGTGAGTATATTCTCTTTTTCTCTCGAGATAATTCCCGTGTCGGAGCTCGTTTAAGCTTTGATGGTGAATTGAAAGATGGTGCTTGGCACCATAGTGGTTTGAGCTCAAAAGGTGATCCTATATATGAAATTTGGAGTAGAGATAAAAAGTAAAAGGATTAAAAATTAGTCAGGAATGTACACACTAAAAACGTGGTATAAAAACTGATATCTTTTTCTTTAAAGATCAGACGTAAAGCTGAAAGGGCTTTTGACCTGGCAAAGTATACATTGTTCGCGGTGGTTCCTAAGGTCTCACAAATTTCCAGTGTACCCAGTCCCTCAAGATAAGACAGGCGAAACACTTCTGCCTGCTGTGTCGGGAGCTTGTCCAACTCTGCAACAATCTGATCAATCAGTTCTGTATAGATGATATGCGTGAGTATATCTGTCCTCGTCTCTACCATGTCCCGCAACAACTCTTCCCGTAAATCAACTGTTTTATGATACGAAGAACCTATATGATTATAACAGGCATTGCGGATCGTCAGGTACAGAAAAGATTTGATTGCTTCTACAGATACGGCCTTTTCACGTCCTTGCCACAACTTATAAAATGACTCAGAAACAATCTCCTCCGAAGCCTCCCTATTTTTGGTAATTTTATATGCAAAAAAACGCAACTGTTCGCCATACTGCAACATAAAAAACAGTAGTCCGTCTTCTTCACCGGCTCGTAGCATATCAAGGTATTTTCTGCTCTCTAATAATTGCATTTCAGGTTTTTCATATCTAGTATAAAAACAGAAGCAAAATAACAAAAATAAATATGACTAGCCTGAGAATGAGCCGTTATGTTTTTGTTAAGAAAAGTTACTTTTCATCTAATCAGTTTTCCATTCTTCCAAACCATCTGCTCGCCCCAAAAAGGCATAATCGTATTTTCGCAGTTTACGCCGGCAAGATGCTTCAAGGTCTGCGTGATAGACGCTTGCCCCTTCGGTTCATGTCGTAGTTCGATCAGATGCGATAATACCGCATATTTTGGATTAACCAATCCCTCCGCAGTGCCTATAATATCATTTTCCCTTGGTGCACCCCAACGCAAGATCAGCATATCGACATCACCCTGTACATTAGCGAATCGATCGGATTCAAAACCAGAATCTCCACAATGTAACAGCGAGAAGCCTCCCCCATCGGCACCGCAATCTATACGCAAGGACATCACGAAATCGGGAAGTTTAGGACTTCTTAAATGACTGGAAATATCTGTTCGGACGGTAAACTTACCAATCTGATAACTTGTAGCCGTTGTTGACAAATACTCCGCACAGCCTTTATAGAAATTTGTAATGACTGGTTTACCGGCTTTTGTCATTGCTTCCATAAGCTTCACATGCGCGTGATCACCATGGTTATGCGTGATACAAAGAAAATCCAGATAAGGTTCCAATTGCTCGGCCAATCGGTGTTCTACATCGATACCAAAACAGCCAGAGGGGGTCTTTACGACAAATCCCATGTTATACAATAACCAAACCCGGGCTGTTCCCTTTTTTAACTTGGTCTTCTTCACCTCATCCAGCACTTTATCGAAAGCTTCCCGATAACAGTAGATCATCGGAACTTCTTTTTCCATTTGCTCAGCTTCGTCTTCCGTCTTGGCTAAATAGGCTTTAAAGGTACTAGCTTCCAAACGATCCGAATAGCGCTGAAACTGATGTAAAAAGGCTAACCGTTTCTCATCCAGGCGCAAAGGCGATGTTTTGCGGAATGCCGCCATAGAGTCTATGGCGGTATTGGTGGCATATTCAAGTTTCTGCGTAAAACCGGGCTGCACGGTCATGATAACCACAATCAACGTGGTGAGTATATTTTTCATGGTCCATATTCTTTTATTCATCATCATTTTCATCGTCCGAAAGAGTTTAAGGAATAACCGACTCCAGATAGCTTGGCGTCACGAGTGTATCAATATCACTTTCATTAATTAGATATCGTGTTTTACTCCGCACGAACCCTCCGGGTTTAGCATCATGCAGCTCTAAGCGTTCTACGACACGCACCTCTTCCGTAAACTGTCCGTTGCTCTGCTCGTAACTGACCAAATTATCTACAACCCCTACCCGATTATCGAATTCGATCGTTTGACCATCAGAAATAAATCGAGGCATGACGTGCAACAATGTTCCTACATAATTCGGACCATACACAAAACCTCCTTGATCCGTCAGCAATGACCTGTTTCCAAAAGCATCCACATTCCACGCCTCGATCAAAACATTCCCTTCAATACCGGACATATCCAATTCAGCATAATAACTGGCCAAATCTTCCTCATAGTTTTCCGGCACATAATTCACCTTTACCGAATCCGGATTACCCGAAGCAGCGTTCCATCTCAACACGCAGTGTGCTCTGTTCACATCCTCCACAGGTAGAATTCGAACACCTACTTTTTCATAACCTGATTTCACTTCCAATTCTGCAATTTTTCCTGCATATACAATCGGTCCGTTTTTGATGTGCTGATTCAGCAATTCATCCGCGTCATCACAGCTTATTGCCGTAAACACCAACAAGCCTATTGTCATTTGTTTTATATAGTTATACATTGTCAACATTCTTTTTTGATTAATAATACTTCAATACCTCCCCAAACATTTTGAACTCATTGATGGTATAGAAGTTCTCGTTTGCCGTATAACTTTCCATAAGTTGAAGCCGCATATAACGGAACGATGCCGTAGGAGTTGCCTCTGGGTTTACGTTGTCCTCGGAGATAGCGTATTCCTGTCTGTTATAAAAATAATCAGTCTCTTCCTGCGTGATACTTGCTGAATTGGCCGGCATCTTACCTTCGTATTCACCAATTAACGTCCACCCTTCTGGAAAATTAGACCAACGCGATGCATTGGCATCATCGGTTCCCCAGATTCTGAACCGCTTTACACTCGACCGAGAATACAGGTAACTAGACGATGGACGTGGGTAAAGTTGCACACGACTAAGTCGTAAATCTTGGCGCAAGTCAAACGTTACGTAAACATCGTCGATATATGTACGTTGCCCATCCGAAGATTCCTCGTAAAACTTACGCGCCAAAAAGTTATTTGCGGTCGTTACGCCGTTAAACATGGTTATCGGCGCAAAGCCTGCACTGTGGGTGGTGGCATCGTTTAGCAAACCTGTTACCGGATCAACTCCAAATTCTGCAAAATCTTTACTTGTTGTCCCATAAGTTGGATTGAAATAAGTAACTGCCTCTACCAAATTATAATCAATGATATCTTCCTTAAAAGGAGTGATCATTTCGATCAGGGTATCCGTCCGATTACCCCACTTATCCGACAACGCAAATCCAAAGGTTTGCTCCACATTATCGTATTGTCTCAAATAAGTAGCTGTATTGAGGGAATCCGAACTATAAATCGTTTTAGAAGGATCTTCAATCAACGTTTTCTCCCCCAGTTGTATTTCATCTTCCGTCAACACATGGATCGCAAAAGGCAAAGCCTCTTTGTTGTCCCATTCCAGTTTTACACCACCAAAAGCCGGCGTAGCCAACAAACTTGCCCGGGCGACCTCCACCGGCGACAACAAAGGCTTATCGCGTACTTGCGTAATATCCGATCTGTTGCCGCTTTCATCCATGACCGCCAAATCCACCGTAACTTCATTAGTCCCGGTAAAACCTTCCACCAAAATCGTATTGCTATAACGCGACACTTTGAACTCCACCTCATTGCCCATCTTATTGATATAGGTAGCCACCACCTGTGCGTGATTCGGGTTTCCGGCGGGCAAACTAAAATGAATTTCTAAGGCTCCGGCCATCGGCACCACACGGTTCACCGTCAATTTTTCGGGTGTGTCCGTACCAAAATTGGGCTGTTCGATTCCTAAATAGGAGTCCATGCAGGAGACCGCCATCATACTGATAATCAGCACGAGGGTTGCGTATATTCTATTGCTTTTCATTTTCGCTATCAATTAATTACCACCCTGGGTTTTGTATAAGATTTCTATTCTGAAGTAATGTATTGGTTTTGATCGGCATGAGGTAGTCCTTCATCGAAAACCTCGGTTGCAAAAGCACTTTCAAGGTATAAAAATCAGCTTTATTTTCGCCTT
The DNA here is from genome assembly GCF_014692505.1 of Sphingobacterium arenae. GTDB lineage: Bacteria > Bacteroidota > Bacteroidia > Sphingobacteriales > Sphingobacteriaceae > Sphingobacterium > Sphingobacterium arenae. The sequence continues at coordinate 56,110 of NZ_JACNYK010000009.1, forward strand.
CTTTATTCCAGCCCAAAATAGGTTGATTGTACACTTCCTCTGCCATAAGCCAGCGACGCACATCATAATAATAATGCCCTTCAAAAGCCAGTTCATTAAGACGCTCCTGACGGATAATCTCCCTCAATCCGCTCTGATTATCCGGTTTCGTCTTATACGGGGCAGAAGCATATTTTTGCCAACTATCGACCACGCCTTCCATTCCCGAACGAGCACGAATCACATCTAGATAATGATAGGCATTGTTTCCCTGAGAATCTGTCACACGAGGTCCATCGACCTCATTAAGACATTCGGCCAAGAGCAAATACAAATCTGCTAAGCGAATAATCGGAAAGGAATACGGTTCGTAAATTAATTCTACCCGCGTCGCGGTATATGTCGTCCTGAGATGCACCATTTTTTTCGTCAGATAACCCGACAAAGGATAAAAACCATACTCTACCCCATATTTAAAGCCACTCCCCATGTGCCGCATAAAATTCGGAAATGCCGGATTCGACAGGGGTTCAGAACGACCTTCCCAAATACCACCGTCAAAACCTACGGAAGCATAAAATCGCAGGGAACGATTATGATGTAACAATGCCGTTTCTTGTCCGCTTTTTATCAAAAACTTGGTATGATCTGCCTCCGGCAATTGCGTTGTATAACGATTCGCATACCAGCCATTTCGATCCCATTCGGCATCTTCCTCTATGGGTACTCCGTTAGCTGAATAAAAAGACTCCACCACGTTCAATGTAGGTGCATGCCGTTGTCCAATATCCGGAGCACCGGAGCCTGCCATATTATCCCATTCGGAATTGCTTAACATACTGGCAAAGCGCTGCAACTGTCGTGTACTCGCATTCGTCGCCCAAATAATTTCCTGATTCCAAGGCTGGGTAACAGCCTGGCGCAGGCTAATCATCGCTTTGGTCGTATCGTTAATATTGGTACTATTCACATCCGGAATAGCACCGGAGCCTGCATCGGCACTGACCAGTATACGATATCCGGCTTCCTCGGCAGAACGTATCGCCTCATCAGCCGCTGTCAAAGCTCGCTGCCATCTTTCCCGACTATCACCCTCCGGAAAAAGCTCCACTCCACGGTTATCGGTGTAGCCAAGATAATAGTTGTTGTTGTTAAAAATCGGACTCGCCGCCAACACCAGCGTCTTGGCTTTGATACTCCGTGCGATCGTTTTAGTAAAACGACCATATTCCGACGCCGGATCGATCTCCCCGACAACAGGTAAAGATTCAATCGCCTCGTCCAACAAATTGACGATATAATCCGTTACCTGATCAACCGGCTCTCGGTAAAAAGCTAATTCCTCGCCCTTTGCGGCAATAGGAATCACCTTATCCACAATTGGAATCGGGCCGTAGAGTTGAAACAAATAGAAATTAAGGTAAGCTTTAATGGTTTTCACCTCGGCGATCCACCGTTCCCGTTCCATTTCATCCATATCTCTAGGGCCTCCATCTTCCGGACCAATATGCTCCAGAAATACGTTGCAATGCCGTATCCCTTGCCATATATTTTTGGTTGCACCATTCTCACCATCCCAGAAATTCATATAAGGGTTTGCCGTATTATTTCCGTTAAAAAATAGCAGGGTGGTGCTGGTAATATGTGCCGTATTCCCTCCTGGCGTATTCAACGGATCGTATACCACATCACCACCTCCAGAAAGGCCAAGCGTATTGATCGGATCTGCAACTACAGGAAGACTTCCATAGCATGTAAACAAATATTTCTCTGCGTTATACCGATCTTTAAATGCGTCCTCCAAAACCGGTTTATCGTCCGGCAATATATCCAAGTATTTATTACATCCCACAGCGGTCAATAACAAGACTACTATCGCCGCGTATATTTTATTTTTGACTATCATATCAATGCGTTCTAACTTGTTATTAAAAATTAACCTGAACCCCTAAGTTAAATACCTTTTGTAAGGGATAAGAAAGTCCGTTCCCTCGCATTTCGGGATCCCACAACTTAAAAGCAGAAAGGGTAAAAAGATTCGTGCCACTGGCATATATCCGCGGGCTCAGTCCATAAAAATCATTTATTTTGTATCCCATTTCGACAGATTTCAAGCGAATATAACTGGCTGAGCGAAGCCAATAATTACTATTCACAAAATTATTAGCGTTACCTATCGCTTCACTTCCGGCATCTGGTGACAAGCGTGGCCATTGTGCATAGAGATCTCTATTTGTTTCAGTCCACAAACTCTCCTTAATAAAATTCAGCATCGCCCGATCCCCTCGCATTCCACCGGAGCTCACGGATACAAAAGGTGCCATGGCGCTAGCGTTCATAAAAAAGGAAAAACGGGAAGATCCCTGAATAAAGGCAGAAATATCAAAATTTTTAAATCCAAATGACCCACCTATACCATATTGGATTTCCGGATTTGTTGGATAACCCATGGGGACAATATCAAACTGGTCGATAACGCCGTCGTTATTGATATCTCTATATTTTATGTCGCCCGCCTGATATAAGGCATTGCTGCCATTCACCATCTGCACTGGTGAATTCAGCACCTCGTTGTCATCGATAAATAGACGTTCTGCGACATATCCTTGGGACTGACCTACTTTTCGTCCTACAACGGAGCGCCAAGGTGCAACACCGGAGTAATCCAACTCATCATACACGGTGATTTCCGAGGTTCCATAGGTAAAATTACCCCGCAGGATATACCACATCCCATTGAACAAGGATTTATTATAATTTAAAGTCAAATCAAGCCCCTTCCCTATCGCTTCCCCATAGTTAGTTCGCACATTGGACGTCAAGCCTACGATCGATGGAATATCCTGTCGTACCTGCACAATATTTGTTCGGTTTTCATGATACACTTCCGCAATCAATTCTAAATCGTTATTGAATAAACCTAGCTCTAAAGCTAAATTCGTTTTGTAAGAAACCTCCCACGTGATATTTGGATTAGCATAGCGCAACACCTCTATCGTTGGTCGACTAGTAAGCGAGTTAAAATTATTCCCGAAATAGCCTGCATTTGGCCCGTTTAGGTCGATGTTGGACGTAAAGAAAAAACGATCAGAATCAGACACAATGACGTCGTTACCGACTAAACCATAGGTACCACGAAGCTTCAATTTAGGTACGGCATTTCGTAAGTTGTCCCAAAAGGGTTCATCGGAAACTTGCCAGCCTAATCCGATGGATGGAAAAAAACCCCAACGAAAACGCGGATCAAAACGCTCCGATCCGTTGAGCCCGAAATTAAGCTCGGCAAAATACTTATTCCCATAACCATAGGTAAAGCGACCTGCCAACGCTACATTCCTAGATGGCAACGACGAGTCTAAATTATTCGCACTGCCATCCAAACGATCTTTAATCGAGCCTACCAACAAGGAGCCCACATCATGCTTGCCAAAGGAACGATTATACAACAAAGCGCCCTCTGCATATCCTCTTGCTTCAACAAACTTACTTCCCGCCTGGTAATCAATGTAATCATAGCCATCCTCCGGATTTAATGCTGCCAATTGATAAGGAAAGCTGTTACTTGGATCATACGTTCCTCTTATATATTGATAATAAAAAGGGTCATAACTCCGCCGGAGACTAAAACCTGAATAGCGTGTAATACTACCGATAAAGCGGGCCTTTAAACCTTTTGTAAAAGAGCCTAAATCCTGGTGCAATTCCAACTGTGTAAGCAAGGTATTGTTTCGCACATCCTCATAGCCTCGCATAATATCTGCGTAGGGATTTAAATATCCCGGGCTGCCCTCTCCGAAGTCGTTGCCGGCATTATTACCAAACAAAATTCGATCAACATATTGTGTATTATAATCTGGCTCATAGTATGCAGGGAAGAGTACCGGATTAGCCAGTAAGGTTTTACCATAGGTGTTCGCACCTCCACTCCCCGACTCACCGATAGGGCCAGTATAGTCATCGAAATTCGCACTCAAGCGGACTTTTGCTTCTAAGTTTTTCGTCAAATTCAAATTCACGTTGGAACGTACCGTATATTTTTTCAGGTTAATATTTGAATTGAAAGGGTTCTTATTATCGACCTTTAGGATACCGTTATCCTGCGAAAAAGATCCTGCCAGATAATATGTTGCGGCATTCCCTCCCCCTGTAAGATTGAGGTTTGTTCGGTGATTCAGTGAGTAATCCCTCGTTAGCATATCCTTCCAATCTACAGCTGGATACACATTCGGGTTTCTATTCGGGTCGCGGGTGAAATCAATCTTGCTTTGTGGATACGTTAGTTCGCCGTGCCTTGTCATATTTGCGATATTCGCATATTCCATATAACTAATCGGATCGGCCATATCAACCTTCGTTGTTGGCGTAGAAAGGGAGCTTTCATGCCGGAAGGAAACCTTCACCTTTCCCCGTTCTCCCTCTTTCGTCGTCACTAAAACTACACCATTAGCCCCTCTCGCTCCGTACAACGCTGTTGCCGATGCATCTTTCAAAATCGAAAAACTCGCGATATCGTCCGGATTTAATCGGGCGAGGTCTTTGGAGGTCATCTCAATATTATCAATCAAAATCAACGGAGATGTCAACCCACTCCCAAAAGAAGTAACACTACGCACAAAGAATTGTGCATCCTCTTCGCCCGGAGCGCCGGTAGATTGGTAGGCTACCAAACCCGCCATGCGACCGGCGAGCGCAGTCGTCAGGTTGCTAGACGGCGTACGCAACTCTTTCACGTTAACGGTGGTGATTGAAGACACCACACTTTCTTTCTTTTGCTTACCAAAGGCAACAACTACCGTTTCCTCGAGCTCCTCAGTATCTTTTGAAAGCCGCGTATTAATCAACCGAACCCGACCGACGACCACGGTATCCGCTAAATAGCCAATAGCCGAAAAGATCAGAGAATCGCCCTGATTGGCCTCGAGTTCATAAATACCGTCGGCATCTGTCATCGTGCCTAATTGCTGCCTTTGTACGGTGATCGTCACGCCAGCGATCGGCGTGTCGTCAAACGCATCCGTCACTTTACCGGTAATTTTATTTTGCTGATGGGGCGAAACGACGCGGACAGGTTCTCTTACCCGCACCGGAGGCTTGCTCCCCGCAACCGTGTTGGGGCGAGGTTTGATAACTATGGTATTGCCTTCAAGCAACCAGGTAGCGGCTTTGTCTTGCAGCAACACTTGCATAGTCTGGTTTATAGGCAGACCGTCAATATCAGCATGGACCTTGATCCTGCCCAGCTCTCTGCTCTTGATAAAAAACTCATATCCAGTTTGCTGTTGTATGGCCTTCATAACCTGCAACAAGGACATGCCATTCGTTTTCAAGGAAATGTCCTGCGCAACCCCCTCGGCCATTACGGTGGTCATATTCAGCAGGATAAGTGCAACGATCCATTTCATAATAAGGAGAAAACGGTTTACGGAAGACCCCTTCAGGTCTTCGGGTTTTGTGTTAAAATTCATACATTTGTACGGTTTAGATCATATTGTAATTTGTTAAAATGAAGAATTTCTCTTAAACCAGAGATAAATAATTACGATAGACCGCTAAAACAATGGCGGGCAGTGTTGGCGCACTGTCCGTTTTTTAGGACCTACTCTTCTATTGGCATTTGTGCTAATTCATCATGACTTTTGTGCTAGTTAGTTAAAAATTGTTAGTTTATTCTTTTCTCCCAAACGTTCTAATCTAAATTTGATTCCACTACTTTCGATAATTCTGAGCACCTCTTTTAGACTTTTACCTCGGCTGATACTGGCATATAGATAGGTGTGCTTCACGGTCTGATCAATCTGAAAATCAAAATCATACCAACGGCTCAGTATTTTCAGTGCTTCGCGTAACTCTAACTCTTCAAACATAAACCGGTTATCCTTCCATGCTATATATGAGCTGACATCCACCTTTTTCTTACTTAACGCCCGTCCATCGTTAAGCCCTTGTTCGCCCGGCATTAGTGGGAGGACGTTACCAGCTGCGCGCAACAACACCGCCCCTTTTACTAGGGTAGTACGGGTATCTCCTTCCTCATCAGCATAAGCCTTGATATTAAATTGGGTACCGAGTACTTCAATTTCTTGTTGTGCCGTTTTGACCAAAAAAGGGATTCTGTGACCTTGTGTAGTAAAGGGTTTTACTTCAAAATAGGCTTCTCCCTCCAACTCTACCATTCTTAATCCACCCGTAAAGTGTGAAGGATAGGTTAGCTTTGTCTCCGCATTTAGCCATACTTTAGTACCATCGGCCAAGGTAATCTGATACTGTCCCCCTCTAGGCGTTTGTATGGTGGAATATACGACCTCCTCATCACTAAGTCGTATTATGGATGTGCCGTCCTCGTAAGTCAGCTCCTCACCCAAAACTACTCCGTCCTGATCGTCGCTCAATTCGATGACGCTGCCATCCGAAAGGGTTATCAACGCTTTGTTCGTTCCCGGAGCTAGATCATGTATTTCAACATAGTGCTCTGTCAATACATGACTACGATAATATATAAAAATGAACGTCAATATCGTTAATAGCACCGCAACATAAGGTAGAAGTTTGCGGAAAATGGACATGCGGTATATTTGGCTGTTCTTACTGTCGGCATATATCTTATACAGCGTTTTGGATTTCAGTCGTTCATCCCATACACCGTTTCGTTCTCCATTTCTAAGTGCTAACCAATCCCGGATATCTTCTAAGACGATCTCTTCGTCTTCTGCTCTTTTTAACAATTCTGCATGCAATGGACTTTCCGTTACCCATTTTTCCAGAAAAAGCAGTTCCTGATCACTGATCGTGCCAGCCATCTTTTTCCTTATCAAAATTATAACGTCAGAAATGTCGTCCATCTTTTATATTCCCTTGGTAAGAGTATATACAAACGACTTGGAAAAACCTTAGTAAAAAAATGAAATATTTTTTGAAAAAATTTTTGGAGAGAGATTATCCAAATAAATCTGAGCTTAAATAACGATCCCCTCGGTCACATGCAATGAAGACAATAATACCTTCATCGATTTCGCTAGCAACTTTTAAAGCTGCGTGAAATGCCCCACCTGTACTCATTCCCACAAAAACCCCTTCTTTTCTTGCCAATTCTCGGGTGCGCTGGACGGCGTCCTGTTCAGCTATATCAATTACCCGATCTACCCGCGAAGCATCAAAAATCTTTGGAAGATAGGCTTCGGGCCACCGACGAATCCCGGGTATAGAAGATTTTTCCGTCGGCTGGCAACCAACAATCTGGATAGCTGGATTCTTATCTTTTAAGAACATCGAACATCCCATAATCGTACCGGTTGTTCCCATAGCACTTACAAAATGTGTAATCTTTCCTTCTGTATCACGCCAAATTTCTGGTCCCGTGGTCTTGATATGAGCTTTATAATTATCGGGGTTTGCAAACTGATTTAAAATAAAATATTCACCAGAAGCTGCTTTTTCCTCGGCATAATCACGACAAACTTCCATATTTTGCAACAACGTTACTTTCGCTCCGTACGCTTCCATGGTTAAGGTTCTTTCACGAGTAGATGATGAAGGCATAACGAGCTCGAGTTCTAAGCCATAAATACCGGCTATCATAGCCAAAGCGATACCCGTATTACCAGAGGTAGCTTCTATCAATTTCGTGTCTTTGGTGATTTCCCCTCTTTCCAAAGCAGAACGAATCATGTTTAAGGCAGCTCTGTCTTTTACAGAACCTGCCGGATTATTCCCTTCCATTTTTACGAAAATCTTCACGTTAGGGTTCTTGTGAAAAGAGGTAATTTCCACAAGAGGAGTATTGCCTATGGCGTCTATTAGTTTTCCCATTATACGATAGGTTTAGAGTCGATAAATTTGGAGTTAGGCTGGTGATAAACTGTAGTATAGGGGTCTACACTAGAAGTCAACCATACGTTTCCACCAATAACGGAGTGATGACCGACCACCGTTTGTCCTCCGAGGATCGTAGCACCTGCATAGATAATTACATGATCTTCGATAATAGGGTGGCGTTGGGTGTCAACCATATTTTTTTCTACACTCAGCGCGCCCAGTGTGACACCTTGATATAGCTTGACATGGTCTCCAATGATACAAGTCTCCCCTATCACCAATCCTGTTCCATGATCAATATATAAATAGCGACCTATTCGGGCTCCCGGATGGATGTCGATTCCCGTTTTCGAATGCGCATGTTCGGTCAATATACGAGGGATAAGTGGCACATTCGATTTCCATAGTTGGTGTGCTATGCGGTAAACGCATATGGCTGTAAAACCGGGATATGTGCGTATTACCTCCCGTAAACTGCGTGCCGCTGGATCACCATCCATAATCGCCTGCGCATCCGTGAGCATCACGTCGTAAATAGCCGGAAGTTCTTCGAGAAAACGATGTGCGATCAATTTGTTGTCACAATGTGAACATGCTTTTGTTTTCATCAACAATTCCAACAATTCTCCTTCGGCTTCTTCAAAAGCTTTACGAACGTCACCTACATCCTGAAAATGAGATGATTGTCGCTCAGGAAATAGTAGATGGAGCACATGCATTGCCCAATCGGCTATACGGGCGTTACTCGGCATGTCCTGCACTTCCATTTGTTTTTGATATATATGTCGATAAAATTCTTTCATTTTTATATATGAGGTTTCGTCTTTCTCCAAATTTAAGATTCCTTTTAAAAAAACTATGCCTTCTATAGTACTAATTTTTCAAATAGTTCTTGATGGGTCTCCTTCGCCGAAATGCATAAACCGGGATGCACTACCGAACATTGTATAACGGTACTTCGTTTTGCCGTTAGCCAACGGAAACGTTCCGCCTGCTCTAAAGTAGCCAGTTTCCCTCCTCCCTTATCGCCAACGCAGATACGCTGAAAAGAATCCAGGTGTTTCGTGATTAACTCCAAATCAATAGCTGGATCAAGCATTCTGCATTTAGCTTCGTCTACGTAAATCTTGACCTGTGCATATCGCTGTTTTCGACAGTAGAGTGCCACACCGACATTGATAAACTCATCACGTTCCACGCGAGGGACTACGCGTACGATAGCATACTCATACAGTGTTCTCTCGCTCATGTTCTATCTGTTTTATAAAATTTGCCGAATGGGTCAATCTTCCCAACAAAAAAGATATATATACTCGTCGGGCGTCGTCTGCACGCAATTGCCTATGCTCATCTACTAACCATTCATCAGGCACAACCTGCAATATATTCCACAAATTTTCTTCTGTAAAAAAAGGTCGGTATTGCGCATCTATTTCCGCTACCTTTGACGCAAATTTAAGCAATACATGATCTTTTATTTGTATAAACGGTTTTTCCAACTGCTCCTCCCAATTATCCCATGCATGGTGAAAATAAAGTGATGCGCCGTGATCTATCAACCAAAGCTCTTTATGCCAGATCAACATATTGGTATTCCGTACGGTACGATCTACGTTCATAAGCAGCGCATCTAGCCAGACAATCTTAGAAGCTTCGACAGCTTCTATCTCATCCACGTTCGGATCAAATGTGATAGCACCATTCAAAAAATGCACGCCCAAATTTTTCCCTACCGAAAAACGTAACAAATCCTGTATTTCCTCGTCCGGCTCCATCCGCGCGAAAGATTCGTCAAGATCTGCAAAGACTAATTCGGGCATACGAAGTCCCAAAATACGACAAAGTTCGCCTCCGATCAACTCAGCGACTAACGCTTTTCTTCCCTGTCCTGCTCCACGAAACTTGATGACATAGCTAAATCCATCGTCCGCGTCCACCAGAGCTGGTAACGACCCTCCCTCCCTAAAGGGTTTGATATAGCGTATGATACGTACATCACGTATCTCTGGTTTAAATATTTTCATTTATCTATTTATATTTCTTATTGCTGATGAGAGCTCGAGTAAATAACCGAGCTGTCATGTTGATGAATGCTTATTTATCCAGTGTAAAATTTCATGGGTATAAATGAACTCGTTACACGCGGTTATCTATACACACGAAGTCTCCCTTGCGTAGAAGTTCGTTTACTACGTCAAAGAACGGAATTATTTTTCATCCGTAAGTAATTATTTATGACTGTAAGATTTCCATGGAATAAATGAGCTCATTACACGCGGTTATTTTTTTAAAAGGCGATGAAGCTATCAGATTTATCGCCAAGGTCTGTTAAACAAGTATTCCAGAGTTCGTAAGCTAGATTTATTCATCACTCAAATGTGCCTTGGATAAATCATGATGGTTTCGTTTATAACAAATTGTATCTATTTATAGCCCATCCCTTAAACATATTCTAATTATATTTGTAGTTTGTAGAACTATCAATAGAAAAGGCAGCAATAATGGCGGACACGACTACCGAATATAATAACGTTATAAAACATTGTAAGGATTTGTTTCTGAAAAAAACAAAAGATTACGGTACTGCTTGGCGAATTATGCGTCCACCGTCTATAACAGATCAGATTTATATTAAAGCACAACGCATACGGACATTGGAAGTGAAAAAAGTTTCCAAAGTCGGGGAAGACATTTTAGGAGAATACATCGGTATCGTCAACTATTGTGTGATTGCGATGATGCAGTTAGCGTTACCCGAGGAAGCGGAAGAGAATTTAGGGTATAATATTGTAGACAAACAATATTCCGAAAAAGTTGATGAAACACGTGACCTCATGTTTGCCAAAAACCATGACTATGGCGAGGCATGGCGAGAAATGCGCATCTCTTCCTTGACAGACCTTATTCTCATGAAAATTCATCGTGTAAAACAAATTGAAGATAATGGCGGACAAACCCTTGTATCGGAAGGATTGAAAGCAAATTACCAAGACATGCTCAACTATGCTGTTTTTGCACTTATAAAATTAGGACTTGCCGAACAAAATTAGACTCATGGAAACGAACTTTACACCCACACGAAAAAAAGAAACCAATACGGCGGATATTGCATTGGGGTTTAGCCGAATATTTGTCGGTATACTTTTCATTTTTTCGGGCTTTATCAAGGCGAACGATCCTACAGGCTTTGGATACAAATTACAAGAGTATTTTCTTGTTTTCCATATGGATTTTCTCAACGATTATAGTACCTGGCTTGCTGTCCTTATCTGTGGTATAGAAATTATTCTTGGGATATTCTTATTACTGGGATTCCATAAAAACAAAGTAGCTTGGGGATTATTGCTGTTAACGCTATTTTTTCTCTTCCTGACCTTCTATTCTGCTTTTTTTGAGGTTGTGAGTTCCTGTGGATGTTTTGGCGATGCCATACCACTAACACCTTGGCAATCTTTCATCAAAGATATCATCCTACTGGTCTTCGTTTTTATTATTTTCAAATACAGGGCACATATTAAGCCGCTCATTGCCAATCCAACCATAAGGGGGCTCGTCAGTACGTTGGTTGTCCTTTTATCCTTTGGAATTGGTGTCTATACAATGTACTTTCTGCCTTTTATAGACTTTCTTCCTTATAAGGAAGGAAATAATATCCCCGCTTTACAAGTACTTCCAGAAGGAAAAGAAAGCGATGTATACGAGTATATTTACGAAATCAGACATAAACAGACGGAAGAAGTCAAAAAAGTAACCGACAAGGAGTATATGGATGGTATTTGGGAAGATGACAATTGGGAAGTTGTTGGAGAGCCAACATCGAAGCTTGTTAAAAAAGGATATCAAATCCCCATCCCAGACTTAGTGATTTCGGATGCGGAAGGAAACGATGTAACAGAGGAAATCATCACGAACCCGTATTATAACTTTGTCGTCGTGAGTACCTATGTAGACAAATTGTCTTTAGCAGATATTATCGCATTGGATCGCATCAACACCACCATTCGCGACCTAGCAACAGATTACAATCTCCGAGCCTTATTATTAACTGCAAGTCCACCCCAAGTGGCGAGAAGCCTCCATGAAGAAATGGACTTGGTGCTCGAAACATTTTATGTCGATGCTGTTCCACTTAAAAGTATGGTACGCTCTAATCCCGGGGTACTCTTATTGCAAAGTGGAACGGTTATAAAAAAATGGTCAAAAATTACGTTTCCAACGAAGGAAGAATTAGAAGAAGCGTATTTAGGAAAATGATGAATAAGCCTATATTTTTAATTGGTTTTATGGGTAGCGGGAAGACTACCGTGGGCAAGAAGCTTGCTAACTGTCTCCATATGAATTTTATTGATTTAGACCAACGGATTGTAGAACGTATCGGTATGTCGATTCCGGAATATTTCACACAATATGGCGAACGGAATTTCCGTGAGTTGGAAAGCCAGATTCTCAAAGAACAACAGGACGAACGAGCAGTGATCTCTACCGGAGGAGGAAGTCCTTGTTTTTTTGATAACATGCAGTGGATTTTGGAAAACGGTATATCCATTTATCTCTATCTCACGCCCAAAGCACTGCATACTAGACTTCAACAATCAAATATCGCTTCTCGTCCAGCTCTTCAAGGGTTGCGTGATGAAGCTTTATTACAATTTATTGAGGAAAAACTAGATGAAAGAGCACCTTTTTATAAACAGGCACATATCCATATTGACCAAATAAATACCTCTTTAGACACCATATGTCAATCCATTGAAACCTATGCAAAAAATAAATAGCCACTATTTGCTTCTTGTGTTTTTGTTGTTGTTCTGTAGCTGTTTCAGAAGCAACACCACAGCAGATACCGTTCGATTCGGCAATTCTCGGCAAGTATTTAATTTTAAAGGAATTGAGGACTTATACCGTTTCCTCACCTATTCGGAAAATAGAGTTCCGCTTGTAAGCGCACATCGGGGTGGCCCGGATACAGGCTATCCCGAGAATGCCATCGAAACTTTTCAACGCGTAGCGTCAAAAATGTCTGCCATTATCGAATGTGATATCGCACTCACGAAAGATTCTGTTCTCGTTTTAATGCATGACGAGACTTTAGATCGTACCACAACGGGAAAGGGAAAAGTAAATCAACATACGTTAGCTGAGCTAAGAGAGTTACACTTAAAAGATCCTGCAGGGACGTTAACCAACTATCGTATTCCAACGTTGGAAGAGACATTACGATGGGGCGTAGGGCAGGTTATTTTCACGCTGGATGTGAAAAGGAACGTACCTTACCAACTCGTGGTAGATGCCATCAGGAAAACAAAATCCGAAGCATATGCTGTAATCATTACTTATAGTGCCAATCAAGCGGCTGCAGTATATAACCTAGCACCGGATCTAATGATTTCGGCTTCTATAAAAAATGTAGAAGATTTGATACGTTTAAATGACCTAGATATTCCGGATACGAGACTTGTTGCTTTTATCGGTACATCGCAGGTTGACAAAAATCTCACCGATCTCTTGCATCAGCACGGTATCCTATGTATTTTGGGCACTATTGGAAACTTAGATCGCCAAGCGCAGCAAAGGGGCGAACAGGTTTACGCAGAATATATTGAAAATGGTGCTGACATATTAAGCACGGATCGTCCATTTCTAGCAGCAAAGGCATTAGATTATTACAGCAAACAACGCGGTCTCTCTTCTCCCTTTATCAATTAGCGTTCCAGTGGATAGCGTGGTTATTTCACTACATTTTCGTATAGTTTGTTTCAATTACAGCAAACAATTATGATCGCGGAACGTTATTAACTTAGATAAAATAATTTTAACGTAATAGATCGTAACATGAAGAAGTTTACATTTTTATGCCTCTTATTAGGAGGTTTCGCAATTAGCACACAAGCACAACGTGTAGAGACCACACCACAATCCTCGGCTAATGTAGGGCTAGAACCTATCAGACAAGGCAACTGGATGGTCGGAGGAGAGCTCGCTGGGCTCGGATACAATTTTGAAGCAGAATCGTTTAACATTGGGTTAAGACCACGTGCAGGTTACTTTGTATCCGACGGGGTAGCAATCGGTGCTCAAGCCAGCCTAGGGTTTGCTTCGGTTAAAGAAGGGGATAACGAGTGGACTTACGGTGTAGCACCTTTTGTACGTTACTATTTTCCGGGAGGGGCTAGTGCAAGCGGACGTTTCTTTGGTCATGGCAATGTAGGTATTGCCGGTAGTTCCAGAGGAGACGATGTATCGCTAGAACTTGGTATAGCTGCTGGATACGCTCATTTTATTACACAAACTGTCGCACTTGAAACGACGTTAGGCTACAATTACAACAAAGCTAATATCAATTCCGGAGGTGGACAAAGCGGACTTGGTGTAAGTCTTGGTTTCCAGATCTATCTGCCGGGGCAAAGATAAAAAAGGAAATAATCGTTACAGAAAAAGCACGTCCCTCACGAGTGGGATGTGCTTTTTTTATCGGTTAAGTTTTCACTTATCTGTTTTTCCATTTAATTTTGTCGATTATAATTTCCTGGACATTCAGCGGAGGTACCCCATTCTGTCCGTACCAAAAAAAAGATTCATATCCTTCATAAACAGCTTTTTCAATATGCCAGCGGTCAGGGAGGTAACTGGACACATCATTGCAATAGCCTGCAACGCTTACTTTATGATTCGGCCATATATGGCGAATTTTCATACTGTACGATGTCACCGCTTCACGAGATAACCCAACCAATTTCCATGATCCAATGTTTAATGTTTGCACATAAACCGGTAATTCCTGTCGAACCGTGTTAGTGTGGTATCGATGCTCCATCAAGTCTGCCCAACGTAAATCTTTATCGGTATATACTGTACTTCTCTGTGCAGCGATCTTCTCCCTAAACGCGATGAGTTCTTCGCGAGACATGGGCTTTATGGGAATTAAGACACTATCTACAAAAGCCGTAAGCGCTCCTGTTATTTCTTGCATTTCAGTCGAAAGCACTTCCAAAACACTTTTTGCTAAATCAGCTCCGGTCTCTCGATAATCAGCTGACACCGGATTGATATCTCCTCCACATCCCTGTACAAACAAGTTGTGGTCAGAACCAGTATGCGTAGCCAGTACATTTCTAGCTATCCCAGGAAAATTTGCACTCAATGTAAATGATTCCTCTCCTTCATTCTGAAATACGGGATGGCATCCAGCAAAAAACACGGTTCCCATAAGCTGTTGCCGTTGATTAATCACTTTAACGACATCCAATGTCCGATCCACAGGCCCTTCACTTTTTCTAACATTATCTCTTCTGTTTAAACCTATAGTAGTTTCTCCTCTCCCAAAATAAATAGACGCCGGTTCCATGTTTTCAATCGCTTTATCTGCAACCGCTATGATGTTTTTGCCAACCACGTCATTTAGATAATTGCTATCTGGTTGTTGATAAAAATGCGCCCACGTCGTCCAAGCTTGTGTGACAGGAGCAAAATGGGTATGCGAAGCATTAATCAATATTTCATCTTTGGATAAGTTATGCTTTGAAGCAATAGCTTCCTTTATTTTTTGTGTGAAGGAATAATCAATTCCACACACATCTACGGTAATGATAATTATTTTTTTATCATCATTTTGGATAACAACAGCCCCAGTTTCCATACTGTTTTCACTTTTATGCTTCCCAACAAAAAGACTTCCGTTTGTATCAAGTGCATATATACGGTCATTCGTTGCTGCCAATTGTTTTATTTTCACCGTATAGATTATATCATTATAACGTCCAATCTGTACTTTTCCGGAAGATACTTTCTTAAGCGGTATTTTCCATAATCTGTCCTCAGGATCCGAAAAGATAATATCACCATTATATATCGTGAACGCCTCTACTTCTTCCTTCGCTATCGTCGCCCATTTTACCTTATCATTATGATACTCGCCCCGGTTTATATTACCTACAGCATCAACGGAATAGAGGTGTTGTCCGCCAGATGCTATTGCCTTTAATTTCGGTGACTTCACTTTTTTGACCTTGTTTCCCTCTTTCGTAATCCATAGCTTTCCGCTTTTATCTAAGGCAAACGTCTGCTTTCCTAAAACCACAACAGCATTTAGTTCGGTAATCTCCAAGGAATTTTCCTTCCATTGCAAACTTCCCGCTGTCTGTTGTGCTGAGAACCACGTATTCTCCTTATCAAGTGCTAGCAATTTTTCTTTATCAGACGTAATCAGTTTAAACCGTTTCAGCGAATCTACAGCTTCCCATGTGGTACTAAATCGACCTTCTGCCGGCAGCCCGTATCCGGCCAATGCCAATCCAAAAATATTATCAGGCGGATCTATACTCATTTTTGCAAAACCAACTTGATAACCAGGTTGATGCTGTGCTTGACAAAGCAAGCACAGCATGCATAAAAAAAGTGTCCACATCCTCCGTTGTATATGCCTTTTTTGTGTATTCCCTCGATATAGGATATTTGGATTCATATCATTGATGTTGAAGTTGCCACTGAACGATTGCCTCTTTAACGCTACCTGCATCCATTAAAAGTTTTTTTGCTTGCTCATAGTCTGTCAGCTCTATTTTTTCCATTAATATTTTGACCGCTCGATCTATTATTTTGTGATTGATCAATGCAACGTTTACCATTCTATTATCTTCCACTCGACCAAGTTGAATCATTGTTGTCGTACTGATCATATCAAAGATTATCTTTTGTGCTGTTCCACATTTCATACGTGTACTACCTGATATGAATTCCGGTCCGGTTATTACTTCGACAGGTAGATCTGCGTTAGCAGCTATGATAGAGTTTGGGTTGCTGACAATGCAGCCTGTCGTGATATTGTTTGTACGACATTGTTTCAACCCTGCCAATACAAATGGTGTCGTACCACTGGCTGATATTCCTATGACGATATCTTTCCGTGAGACGTGTTCGTCCTGCAACATTCTCCATCCTGCTTCCACATCATCTTCTTTTTCTTCTAGTGCTTCTACCAAGTGTTCCGTTCCGCCAGCTAAGATAGAATTGAGCAGTCCCTTGGGCACGCCATAAGTTGTAGGCATTTCTATTACATCTAATACAGACAGTCGTCCTCCACTGCCCGCACCTAGGTAAAACATTCTTCCCCCGTCCTTCAGTTTTGTAACAACCTCATTGATCAGTTTGTTTAACTGTGGCAACGCTTTCTCTACAGCGAATGCTACCGTTTTATCTTCCGTATTAATAAGGTGAGTAATTTCCTCCACCGTCTTTTTCTCGAGATGACGATATCTGGAGGATTGTTCTGTTATTCTTGTCATATGTATGTTGGTGTTTATGTTTAATGTTTAATAGTTGTTATGGATCTAAAACATCTTCCAGATTGATTTGGAGCGCCTGTGTAGAAGGAGTAAATTCTACTTCATTTTCATTTAGGACGTTTACATTTTTATAGGGCACATAACCTAGTTCCCGAATACATCTAGATGCCAGATTTTTTATCATATTTACTTGTGCAGCATCTGTTACAACTAAACCAGGCAATGTATCGGGTATATCAAATCGATACAACAGCCGAGTCGCGTTTCTGATATTGGTTGTCGTGTGCCTTGCATGTGGTTCAATAATTACCGCTTCCTTCGGAATATCTAACTCCTCTATTAAGTATCTTCTCATTTCCACCGCTTCGCTAAAAGGTGTCCTGAATGGATATACATGCCCCCCTGAAACGATAATAAGTGGGGCCAACCCGCTTTTAAATCTTTCCGCAGCCATTTTGCACCTTGTAATACCTTTTTCATGTATTCTTACTCCTTCTTTTTCCGGCCCAAATCCCGGCACCAGTAATACGCTATATTTGTATAAACTCCAATCTATATTTTTAACGGCCATAAAAGCTTCACTATTGTAACCCGCTGTTAGCGGTTCATATCTTGCAACTTCATCTCTACCATTAATATTAAGGATAGCAGGCGCTATTTTTAAAGAAAGTTCAAAAAAAGAAAGTGATGATCTATCTTTAAATGGTGTGGTGACCGCTGTCATTATCGAATCAACCCGTTGAACAAATCGAGGATCGTCTTGCTTACAACTGATAGAATCTATAGCGGCATATCGCTTAGGTGGATTTCCTCCTAAATAAATACGAAATATTCTATTGATACCTTGGGCGTTGTATTCCCAAACAGTACGGATAAATGCGGTATCGTTCAGATCATGGAATAAATTATAATGTCTCGACTCTTTTAGATTTTTGATTATAGATTGTCTTTTCTCATTTTTTTCTAATATGCTAATAAGCGCCGTGCCTGCTTTCTCAATTTCTCTATCAGTCCAACATAGTGCTTCCGCATAACATCTTCCGCTATTACAGCGTTGTTGGGAAGAGGTCGTGCGCGTAATTTGCTCTGTATAAATCTCTTTCAATAATTCATTTTCTTCTATTAACTGTTTTATTTTTGTTTCTGAATTCAAAACTTCGAAAAAATAAAACAGTTTGTTCCTCATTACAGAATCGGGCGACACTTCTGTGTTTTTCGATGTGTCCGAGGAAGCTGCTCGTGTATATGTCGTTACTCCAAAAAAAGCAAGAAACAGAAAAACTCGACTAAAGCTACACCGCAGAATCATTGTTTTCATTATGTTCATCCTATCTTCTCTACACTAATTTGTTATTAAGGCTTTGTATATTCTAATTCTGCAAACACAGCGCAATGATCTGATGCATCTGCTCTACAAATACGCTTAACCGAGCGCACTTTCCAAGTTTCTGATTTTGGATACATGATAAAATCGATCAGAGCGGGAAGGAGAATCAATCAACTTAATAAACTATCTATTTTGCCAAGCCAGTATGCTTTCTATTTTGTCCCTTCATGGGCCATGGTGAGTTTGCAGGACCACCACCTTCTACCGTAATCTTACATAATTTAATTTTGTTGTTATCTGCTACTTCTACATAAACGTTTCCATTGTCACCTATTACAGGCGAATGGACTAAAGCAGCTGCTCCCCCCACGGTAATCTGTTTCTCTAACTCTCCTTCCGCATTAACAATCAAAAATTTCCCTTCATTATTACCAAAATATATATTCCCGTTTTTATCGACTGCTGGCACACATTCCTCTACCCATGTTGGATAAGTCCATTTTTCCGCCCCAGTAGTTGGATTCAAAGCTTTTAAACCTCCTTTTGTACCAACATATAAATCTCCATTAGGACCAATGACGACTCCTGAACTATTGGGGCTTAATAGATCTCCCGCTTTCCACTTCAACGTTCCCGTGGTACCATTATCCGTTACTGCAATGACTTCTTTATCATTTGTTGCATAGATTGTCCCATCAGCGCTAACGGACACAGAAGTTCCCAGGCCGACTTCTGCTTTTACCGGTGCAGCCCATTTTATGGTACCATCAGCTGTGCGATAGGCCGACAACGTCCCCAATCCACTATTATAAAAATAAACCGTACTGCCATCTTTGCTGATAGCGGGAGAGGAGTATGTTGCCCCAATTCCTGTCGCTGCTAGAACAGACCATCTTTCTTTTCCACTACTGTCGAAAGAAAAGATACCGCCAGCGGTTGCCGTAATTCTGGAAGCGACATAAATATTTCCTGCGTTATCAATAGCTGCGGTAGAATTGGATGATCCTGCGTTGTTCGTTGGCTGATCCCACAACATGTTACCATTTGCCGTATTTATTTTTGCTATGCTATTCACATGCCACTTCGTTTGGTATATATTTCCGTCTCCTCCCATGGAGGGAGCTGCGCGTAATCCTACTCCCGGAGCCCATTCCCATTTCACCTCTGCATTATTTCCCGCATCCGTTACTGCTACTAGTCTAGACGCTGCAGATGACACACCACCTACGATATAATAAACGGTACCATCATCGCCAATTAATGGTCTTGTTGCATCGTTCATATTATCAATTGTCGTCGTATTCTCAAGTGTCCATGCCAATTCAGCCGGGAACTCGAATGTCGGATCGGCCTGGACGACAACGGTTTTCTTTACCGTCGCCTTTTTCCCTGCAGCATCCATTCCCTCCAACTGTACCTCAAAAGATCCTTCTTGATTGTATGTAAACGAAGGATCTTTTTCCGTTGATGTCGCCCCTGTGGAATTGCCGAAAGACCATTTCCATGATTCTATATTGCTAGACCCCTGATTCACATTAGCCGTAAATTTTATCGAGGTACTTGCTGTCGGAGTTTCTGGCGCGTAGGAAAAGTCAATGGATGGTTCCCCTTCATTTCCACCCCCGCCGTCGTTGTCTTTTGAACAGGAACCAAATGCCAGTACCAGCACGATCCCCATAATAAATAATTTTACATATTTCATCTTCCATTCATTTTTAAATTATAATATATTAGTTAATTGTTATCAGTCTCGCTCGACATCATCCCACTCTGGGTTCTGGTCAAGCTGGTTGTTCAAAAGCAATTCATTTATCGGCAACGGATATAGATAATCTTTTTCCTCGACGAATTTTTTCACGATATTCGGATGAACAATAATATTACCTTTGTTACCCTCGCTCAACGCCCTATCCGATCCCAAAATAAAGTACTGTACTCCAGAAACAGGTGAAGACGGTCTGGTATCTACAATACCGATATCATCGGTGCCGTCTCCATCCAGATCAAATGTCCCTTTACCCGGAAAATAGGCTCCATAAAAAGTTTTCTCTAATAAACGCCCTTGCTTCCAGCGCATCAAGTCATAGTATCTAAACCCTTCCATAGCCAGCTCTATCCGTCTTTCTCTTCTCACTTCCAATATCAGCGGATTAGAAACATTATTGTATAAATCGGCTATTTGCGGGTCAGTAATAACGGCATCGACGATTAATCTCGGCATCCCCACTCTATCCCTGAGGAAATTAATAGACTTGTTTGCCTCTGGTTGTGTCAACTTCCCAAGTTCCGCCATAGCTTCTGCATAATTTAGAAGCACTTCTGCATATCGAAAGATGGGCAAAGGTGTGTAGCTTGCTGTACCCCTATCAACGCTGCTCACAAATTTTATATTCTGATATCCCGTAAGTGCGTTTGCGTAATCCGGTTTCAGTGGAGCGGAACTAGCAGGGGCATCAATACGTCTGTATCCGGGTGTGCGTATGGTTTGGGCCAATCGCGGATCACGATTTTTCACTTCTTCCCAGAAAGGCAACTCATCATAATTTGGCAACGAAGAAAATGGCTTTCCGTTGGTCAATAAATAAGAATCTATTAACGATTTCGTTAAGCCGGGATTACCCCTTGTAGCAGACGTAAAAATATCGTTGGTAGGGTGTGACATATTCACGTCAAGACCGTAAAGTCTTGTCAATATATATTCGTCCGAATTGGGTGTTTCCGAAGCAAAGAGATTAAGATAAACAGTATTTGGATTTCCTTGCGCTAATTTATACGGGCTTGTCCTGATGAATAAGTCCGCGGCATTCGCTGCTTCTTGTAGGAGTGCATCAGCAGAAGACTGCAATCCAAGATTAGTATGATATTTTCTAAACGTTCCTTCAAAAAGACAGACCCTCGATTTTAAAGCTAATGCTGCCCAATTATTAATGCGACCGGGTGTTTTCGCCGACCGGATGTTGTTGATAGCAAAATTAAGGTCAGCTTTGATAGAATCGATGATCAATGTCCGTGAATCCCGGGCCTTAAATAATTCGGGATCACCCACATTCAGGGAACGCCCATACCACGGCACGTCGCCAAAACGTTTTACCTTTTCAAAGTAAAAATAGGCTCTAAAAAATCTCGCTATACCGCCGTAATGACTTCTCGCCTCTTCGGATATAGAAGGCTTGTCATAATGTTCCAGAAAATAATTGATGTTATATAACGGTGTCCAAGTCCAACCCGCAGAAGCGGCGTCACTAGGCACTCTTCTTAACCCGGCCACCAGTTCGTCTAGGCCAGAAACATTTACGTTGTCGCTGGAAAAATCATCTGTGGGAATGTTGTTTCCTGGCAGATATGTATAGAAGCTGTTGGTATATAATTCTAAATCACTTTCGCTATTAAAAAACACTTGCGGGCTGATCTCGCTTTGTGGATAACGTTCTAAAAAATTAGAATCGCAGGAAGCGAGTACAACGCTACCGACAAGTAAAAGTATAAATTTCTGTATCTTCTTCATGATAGGCAATTTTTAAAAGTTAATTTCTAGACCGAATGTGAAAGTACGCATCATAGGATATACAAACCCTTGACCGTTCGTTCTGCCTCCCTCCTCATCATCATTGATTCCTTCAGGATCAAACGCTCTCGAAAGCTTGGTCCACTCGTAGAGATTCTCCCCCGAAAAAAATACTCTTACGCCCTGCATCTTTGCCTTGGATACCACAGATTGCGGCAAAGAATACCCTATAGTAACATTCTTTAACCTCAGATACGAAGCGTCTTGTAGATATCTGGTTTGGGTAGCTCCCAGCGAGCGATCATTGGATAATGCTTCATAGGCCCTCAGTCTCGGAAAATAGGCGTCTGGATTTTCGGGTGTCCAATAATTACCAGCAATATGTTCATATACAGGCTGGTTCCACCGATTATAAAAACCCCAGAATACCGCTGATTCTGGACCAGGATAGAACTGGCGTTTTCCTATCCCTTGCAGGAAGACATCCAATGAAAAATTATACCAATTAAAACCTGCATTTACACCATAAGCATATCTAGGCGTGGTATTTCCTATGATCTGTAGATCTCCCGGATCATCAACTGTATTGCTTCCAAAATCTACGCGACCACTTCCATCGGTATCTTCAAACTTTATATCCCCTGCCAAAGGCATACCGGTAAACAGACGCAGTCTGGACTGATCGGCATGAGATGCTGATTCAGCATCTGTTTGAAAGAAACCTAAAGTTTTGTATCCCCAAATTTCACCAACTTCCATTCCTTCGTAATACGTATCTGTCAACAATTTATTGGGATTATTGAATCTTGTAATATGAGATCGGTTATCAGACAACACCACGGATAAATTATAGGAAAAGGGCTTATCTAACAACTGAAACCTATCGTTCCACTTTAACGAAAGTTCCCATCCTTTTGTTCTCAGGTCGGCGGCATTTTCTCGAGGCTCTGTTGCACCAAGCACAGCGGGCTGTTGCTGGCCCTTTGTTAACATGTCTTTTGTATCACGTATGTAATAATCGAATCCGACGTCCAATCTATTATTCATCATACTGAAATCAAACCCGCCATTAAGTGTAGTCGATGTTTCCCATGTCAGATTGAAAGGGATAAGGGCTGGAGCACTCACAGCTAAAGGTCTTTGCCCTCCCACTTCCAATAGTCGTGATAGCGTATAAGGGTCTAACGAACTGATATAAGCATAACTATTTTTGAGTTGATTCCCCTCCAGAGCCTGGTTGCCCAGCGATCCATAAGATCCCCGAATTTTCAGGCTATTGACGACAGGGGAAATTGAACTAAAAAAGTCTTCATTGGAAACTACCCAGCCAGCGGAAACAGAAGGAAAGAAACCGAATCTTGTTTTTCTATCAAAACGGGAAGTACCGTCGTAACGACCATTAAACTCTACCAGGTATTTACTTTTATAATCGTAGTTTAATCTTGTAAAATAACCCTGCAACGCCCATTCTGCCTTTCCCGCACCTAATGTAGGAATACCGTTGGTGAGGTTCAGCGATCCAAGATCTCTGGTAATATTACCATCTCTGCGAGCAAAGAAATTATCGATTTGATACAATTCTTGGTTGTAGCCAATTAATCCTTTAAAATTATGATCGTTGAACTGTTGTTCAAATTCTGCAAATAGATTAATAATGTGGTGTTTATTCTCACCGAAAGACGAGCGATAATAATCGGGGCCATTAAATGTAGTGATGTTATTATTGCGATCTTCATAAGTTTGGCGAAAATTCTGTATATCGTTTCTGTCCTGCGTAACGAAATAAGTATAATCTCCATTAACTTTCAGTCTATTATCTAAGAAATTTGTACGAAAACCTAACGTGTTCTTTAATAATTGTCGCTTCTCGATCGTTCGTCCAGCGTCAGTCATTTGGCCAAAAGTTGACATCCCGGCAAGGGTATAATTGCCATTTGCAGTTCTGATCGCTTCATACGGATTGGCGTACAGAGAAAGATATCTGTAAACACTGTAGCCTCCATCAGTTACGTATCTATTCGGCGTATCATACACCCCTTGATTAAGTTCTGTATTATTAAAAACGTTAATCCAGTTTGCCAGTTGTTTATCCAATTTGAATCGTAAACTGTATTTTTTCAGATTGTCCGTCTCCACACGATAAATACCATCTCTTTTTTCGTGTCCAACAGAAAGAAAATAATTGGTATTGTCATTCGCGCCAGAAATGCTGAGATAATTTTTCGAAAACGGCATATTGTCGTTATAGAACTCTCCATACCAATCGGTTGAAGCTCCTCTTATAAAATTCCCTGAAGCATCTATTCCTAATTCGGGCAACGATGGATCGGCTTCTCTTTGCTCAAGATAATCAATTACCGCATTCAATCCAGGCGCATCCGTTCCAGCATATCCTCTATAGGCGTCATTTTGTATACGGGCATGTTCCAGCGAATTCAATAGCACACGTGGTATACGTATTGGCGAACCTGTACCGAAATTGTTTGTATATCTTATTTGTGGCCTGCCTTCCTTACCTTTTTTCGTCGTGACGAGCACTACCCCGAAGGCAGCCCTAGCGCCGTATATAGCGGCAGAGGAAGCATCTTTCAGAACGGTAACGCTTTCCACGTCTTCAGGGTTAAGCTGGTTGATTTCTCCTGGTGTTCCATCAATCAATATAAGTGGTGAACCGCCGTTGATCGAAGTGAATCCACGAAGGTTGAAGTTCCCTCCCCGGTTTAGCTGACCATCCCCAAAGCTAATGTTCAAGTTGGGGATTGCGCCTTGTAATCCTTGTGCAAGATTAACAATTGGCCTGTTCTGAAAAACTTCCGCACCGACCTGGTTTACTGCGCCCGTGACTTTTTCCTTGCTCTGGGTTCCATACCCCACAACAATCACTTCCTCAACTCTTCGTTCGTCAGAAGCTAATGTAATATCTATTTTCGACCGTCCGCTTATCTGTATTTCCGATGTCTGATACCCGATGGAACTGACCATTAAGATTTCTGCTCGGTTCGGAATTTCCAAATCGTACAAACCATCTGCGTTTGTAGCCGTCGCGAGGGATAGTCCTTTCGCTTCCACTTTAGCGCCTGCTAAAGGTTCGCCCGTAGTAGCATCTGTGACTCGACCAGTGATTATTCTATTTTGTCTATTTGTAAACGGGTCGGTGTCGGAAGCCCAGCTTAATGATTGGCTAAAAAGGATGAGTGCTACAGCAACAAAATATTTGTTGAAGAGCTTCATTCTGAAATCGTGTGTTGCTATTTTCATTTGCTTAGGGTTAGTTTTTTCATTTTTAATTATTATTTAGGATTTACTGTCTGAAACCGTATCATATTTATTCATTTATTTTTATCTCTGTTACGATAGGGAAATGGTCTGAAGCAAGCGTTTTAATGACATTGCTATTTACAAATTCAACATCTCCACTCCCTATAATATAATCTATCCTTATTGTCGGGTTATTGGATTTAAACGTAAACGCATCTGGTTGCTTCTCAAAAGCGTCGATCATTCCATTTTTTATATATCTTACGGAAGGATTATCTGGTACAGCATTGAAATCCCCCATTAATATTTTTGTCCCTTCTCTTTCTGCCATCCATTGCTTTAGCTGTACAGATTGTGATTGAAGACTTGCAGGATCCGTATCTAAATGCGTTACGTAAAACAAAATGGGCTTATCTTTCACGACGATCTTGGTCTCTAACAATCCATGATAATGTTTGGAGTATGCGTCAAATATTCTGGTATCCAAAAATTCTATAGGTTGCTTGCTTAAAATAGCATGACCAAATTCTCGAGGCTTATTTCCAGACGCAGGAATCGCCGATTTCCATGTTGTCTTCTGAAATTGATAGTTCATCTCCAAGGCATCTGCAATAATTTGGAGTTGATCTTCATAATTACTCCGGGGATCGTAATTTCTGTCAATTTCATTAAGAGCGATAACATCCGCATGGAGACCTTTCAATACTTCGGCTATCCTCTGTGGGCTTAATACACCATCGGTACCTGTACACCAATGCGTATTATACACCGCTATACGAATGACATTTTCTTCTTCATCTGGCTCTGGCAGTGACTCTGCAGTTCCCTTTCCGCATGCAACCGCTATGAACAACAGTAGCATAAATAAAACTGAACGGTTAGCTATCATCATAATTTATCGTTTTTAGTATTTATTTTCTATTATTTTTACAATCTCTATAACTAGGTTCTCCGCTATCATCTGATGCCCATCATCATCTGGATGGACGCCGTCAGTCAGTAAGCTCTCATAGCGTTTACCATTCTTGTTGTATTCTAAAAACAACTTATTATTATCTGCCAAACCTACCTGATACTCTACAGCCAATGATCGAACCACCTCTGCATATTTTGAAAGTCTGATATTTTGAAAAGAGGGCCGTTGCAGCCGGGCAATTGGACTCGGGGTCACTAAAATTATTTTTGATTTTGTTTTTTGCAGTTCCGTGATCATATATATCAAGTTGCTTCGATAATCCTCTAGTGGGATACGTGACTTTCCATCAAGTCGATTACTGTCTATATAGGCATCATTATGACCGAACCCAATAATGACAAGATTGGGTTTATGATTGAGCACGTCTGGTATAAAACGATCTAACCCGTGCTTTACCTGTATCCTGTCGTTGTCCATTAGTCTGCCCGAATGGCTGCCACCCATTCCTGAATTGATAACAACAGCATTTATTCCTCTATTTTTCAGCAATGCTGGCAAACGCTGTGCAAAAACTTGCTGTACATTAGAACGAACTGCCGTTATAGAATTCCCAAACGCAACAATCTTTAAAACAGCAGTATCATTCTCAAATCCCCCCTTTTTCTGTCCAGATAGCGAACTCTCCACAACCTCTCCTTTTGCTCCGCGCAGTGGTATGATTATTACGGCTATAAGAACAAACAAAATATACAATCCAGTCTTCTTCATAATTTTACTGTATGAGGGCTATCATTTTTTTAATGCGCCCCTATTCTCTACTTCGAACAGAAACACATTAAGTTTATTTGCGTTTTTCAAAACAAATATAAACGCATAAAAACGTATTTCAAAATAATTTCACAGTATTTAATATAATATTAATCGAATATTAACATAAAAACAACTATAAATGCGCTTTTAAGCGTATTTTAAACATGCGATAAACGCAATATGAATATCCGCACAAAACCTTACCTTTGACAAACACGACCAAAAAGTAATTGAACGATGTTAAAAGAGGAACGCTTAAAAATAATCCTGCGCGAAATCAACCTACACAACAAGGTGCTATCCACCGATCTTAGTGAGCTGTTGCAAGTTTCCGAGGACACTGTCCGTCGGGATTTAAAAGAACTCACGGAAGCTGGACTCATCACCAAGGTACACGGCGGTGCAATAAGCAATTCGCTCGTCACCCCTTTTCAACAACAGGAAACAGTTTACGGATCTGAAGCCAAGAAAGTGATTGCAGAAAAGGCTATTTCCCTATTAAAGAAGGATCAGGTTATTTTGATCGAGGGAGGGACAACCATCCAAGCTTTCGCGAAAGTAACCCCAAAAAATCTCAATTTACACTTTTTTACCATAAGCCCGCAAACAGCCATTGCTTTGGCAGAAAATAACGATGCTATCGTGAACACAATCGGAGGGAGGCTACAT
Source organism: Sphingobacterium arenae (assembly GCF_014692505.1). Lineage (GTDB taxonomy): Bacteria > Bacteroidota > Bacteroidia > Sphingobacteriales > Sphingobacteriaceae > Sphingobacterium > Sphingobacterium arenae. The sequence goes on from NZ_JACNYK010000009.1 coordinate 83,667, forward strand.
AAAGATTCATATCTGCACACGGGGGCGGATGTCGTCAATCAGCTAAAAGATATCCGGGCGAATATATGCGTCTTAGGAGCAAATGGCTTTTCCGCCGAACAAGGGCTTAGTGATATCGACTGGGAAATCGTTCAAGCTAAAAAAGCTATGATACAATCGTCAAAAACAACCGTTGTGATGTGTATCAGTGAAAAACTAAATAGCAACAGAAAATTTATTGTTTCATCAATCGAACAAATTGATTACCTCATAACCGAACTACCTGCAGACAGCCCTTTATTAGAACCCTACCGCAAAGTAGGCATAAAAATATTATGAGAACAATTTATTAAGATGAAAGGCGTCAATTTACTTTTTCATTGTACCGGTTTCCGCGAGCCGCAAATGCCAGCTAAAGGCTTCTTCCAATAAATGGGGTGTATGCCCCCCTCTTTCACACGCTCTATCAAAATAGGACTGAAGCTCTTCTCTAAAATCCGGATGAACACAATTATCGATAATTTTTTGGGCGCGCTCCCTTGGGGCGAGTCCACGTAAATCCGCCAAACCGATATCAGTAACCAAAATATCAACGTCATGTTCGGTATGATCTACATGCGACACCATGGGCAGCACATGCGAAATCGTATTATTTTTAGAAGCTGCCTGCGTTACGAAAATACTAAGGTAGGCGTTTCTCGCAAAATCACCTGAACCACCAATACCATTCATGATTTTTGATCCTCCAATATGTGTAGAGTTGACATTTCCATAAATATCGAATTCAATGGCTGTATTGATAGCAATAACTCCCAGCCGGCGAATCAAGCCCGGTGTATTGGAAATATTCTGGGGGCGAAGTACAATTTTATCCCGATATCGCTGCAAATTACCGAACACCCTTTCATAACAATCTTCAGAAACGGTGATAGACGATGCAGACGCGAAAGACAGTTTTCCAGCATCTATCAAATCAAACGTACTATCCTGCAATACTTCGGAAAACATGGTTAAGTCATAAAAATTACTATTTTTAAACCCCATCAATACGGCATTCGCTACTTTTCCAATTCCCGCCTGCAACGGCTGGAGACGATCAGTTAAATGCCCCAATTGCACCTCATTCTCAAAGAAATTTAAGATGTGGGCAGCTATCGCTGTTGTTTTTGCATCCGGTTCGGCAATGTCTGCCGGACTATCTTTTTTATCTGTAAAAACGATTCCAACAATCTTATCCGGATTAACAGAAATAGTCTTGCGCCCGATCTTATTCCATGGAGCAACAATCGGTATTACATTTCGATACGGGTAGTTCTCCGGTTTATAAATGTCGTGAAGCCCATAAACATCCATCGGAAGAGCCGTATTAATCTCAATAATAATTTTTTCCGCAAGCTCAGCAAAGGTCGCGGAATTCCCCACAGACGTAGTGGGCACCAAACTACCGTCTCGATCAATGTACGTCACTTCAATAACAGCAATATCAACAGACGGAAGGTTCTTATTATGCAACAATTCTGCACTCTCACTGAGATGCTGATCTATAAACAGTACTTCGCCTGCATTAATCTTATTTCGCAATGTACGATCTACCTGAAAAGGCATCCGTTTTTTTAACGCTCCCGCAGAGGCAAGTTTTCCATCCGTATCATGCCCTAATGACGCGCCCGTCATTAATGTGATTTTTATATCTTCATTTTTCGCACGTTCCGCCAGAGCCTCTAGCACAACTTTACTGTCTCCCGCTTTCGTAAAGCCACTGGCCCCCACCACCATATCGTTCTGAAAAAAACTAACCGCTTCTTGCACGGTCATCACTTTATCTCTTAACCTCTCTAATTTTATTCTTTCCGTAGTCATATAAATATGCTATTACCCCTTTAAAATAATGTAAGATAAACAATAATAAGCATTTTTATGTATGTCTTCTACTTTTTTGGTTATGTCACCAAAAAAGTAGAAATTTATGCCTTTTACCCCACAAAACAATGGATAGAACCCTTTATGTAGACAAATATTATATGACGGAAGTCGACACTTTTGATAAGAGTATCTATTGTCACCACGCTCTTATGGGCGAAAGCTTCATCTCTGAACACAGCCACACGAAAGGTCAATTTCTCTATACAGAGGGTGGAATCGTATTTTTAAAAACCGTCGAAAAGTCTTACTTTCTTCCAGCACGTCATTATATATGGATTCCAGGCGGGGTACGCCACAGCATCTACCCTAGCAGTCCAGAAGTTGTTATGCGAAATTTATATTTCCCCAAATTCGATACGGACACTGATTTTTTTGATAAAGTGAATATATATCCTGTTAATGACTTTTTAATCGAGTTTATTATGTTTACTAATCGCTGGACGGGTAATATATTTCCTACGGAGGAACCTAAATTCTCCATCGCGAAAGCCTTTAAGTTAATTCTTCCGGAAATATCACAAGCAGAATTACCTTTGGCACTCCCGTATCCAAAACATGAAAAGCTCAAAGTGATCGTCAATTATTTAGAACAACGGATAGAAGAGAATGTCAGCTTCAAAAATTTAGCGCATAAATTTGAGGTCAGCGAGCGAACGTTGGCGCGTCTCTTTCAAAGAGAACTAAACATGAGCTTTATTCAATATTACACCATTCTTCGAATGCTCACAGCATTAAAACTATTACTAGACGAAAAAGTAAGCGTAAACGAAGTTGCGATGCGTGTAGGCTACAGTAGTTTACCTACCTTTAGCAACACATTCAATAAAGTTATTGGAGTGAGACCTAGCGAATACATTAAACATAAAAATTTATTATTATAACTTTAAACCAGTCGCATGAAAATCAAATTATTTTTTTTATCGGTACTAACAACCGGAACCATTTTATCCGCTTGCTCTTCGGCAGGAAGTAAAACAGCAACATCAAACAATGATACACCTCAACCTATTCAACTTTTTAACGGCAATGATATCAACGACTGGACGCCCAAAATCCGACTACACGAAGTAGGAGAGAACTATGCCAACACCTTTCGTGTAGAAGACGGTTTATTGAAAGTTCGCTATGACGGATACGACGAGTTCAACCAACAATATGGTCACCTCGCCTACAACACCCCTTATAGCTATTACCTTCTTCGTGTTGAGTACCGGTTCGTGGACGAGCAGGTAAAAGGTGGAGAGGGATGGGCTTGGCGTAACAGCGGAGCTATGCTTCATGGACAGCCCCCCACTACTATGCTGAAAGACCAAGATTTCCCAATTTCTATTGAAGGACAGCTTTTAGGGGGAAATGGGAAGGAAGAACGTACCACATCTAACTTGTGTACGCCGGGAACAAATGTCGTTATCGACGACACCTTATTTACACCTCATTGCACAAGTTCAACTTCAAAAACTTACCACGGGGACGAATGGGTAACGGCTGATTTTTTGGTTTTAGGTGATTCTCTTATTCAACACATTTTAGAAGGAGAAGTAGTACTTGAATATACCAAGCCTCAAATCGGAGGAGGAAACGTAGAACATTATGATCTCGCCCAAAAAGAGGACGGCAAACTCTTAGATCAAGGATTTATCTATCTCCAAAGCGAAAGTCATCCGATCGATTTTCGGAAAGTGGAATTATATGACTTGGCTCCATACAAAGATGATAACGTAAAATTGAAAGCCATCATCCAAAAACTCTTGTAGTCAATTTTCCATAAAAGAAAAACAACAAAAGGGATGTAAATCAATACATCCCTTCTTTATTTCTAATAAACAGCTAATAGTTAGCCTAACTTACTAACTAATTTCGTTAGTTTCGATTTGTTATTAGCAGCCTTATTCTTATGGATAACATTTTTCTTAGCCAAACGATCAAGCATAGAAACAACTCTCGGCAACAACACTTTAGCTTCCTCTGCATCTGTTGTTCCACGTAATTTTTTGATTGCGTTACGAGTAGTCTTTGCCTGGTAACGGTTTCTTAAGCGTTTTGCTGCGTTTGCCCTAATTCTTTTAAGTGCTGATTTATGATTTGCCATTTCTCTAGCTATATTTATATTTTCTTTTATACTAAATTCGGAATGCAAAAATAGCATACTATTTCCAATATTCAAAATGTATTTTAAAAATGTTATGCTATCGTTCTTTTTTCTTCTTTTACTTTTTAATTTCGCCTATGCGAAAATTATCTATGGAAGAATTGAAACGCGTTGATATCAATTCTTTTAAAAATCAAGAAAAACTCCCAATTGTCGTTGTATTAGACAATGTGCGAAGCATGCATAATGTCGGTTCAACATTTCGGACTGCTGATGGATTTGCCATCGAAAAAGTTATTCTATGTGGTATTACGAGCACTCCTCCACATCGTGAAATAGAGAAGACGGCGCTGGGCTCTACACAATCTATTGATTGGGTCTATTATTCTGACACATTCAAAGCCGTTGAGCAATTAAAAAAAGACGGTTATACTGTTCTTGCTATAGAACAAGCAGTCGAAAGTATACCTTTACAGCAGTTTGGAATACAAACAGAAAGTAAGTATGCATTGATATTCGGAAACGAGGTACATGGCGTATCGGATGAAGTTATGCAAATTGTTGATGACTGCATCGAAATTCCGCAATTTGGCACTAAACATTCATTAAACGTCTCTGTTACGATTGGCATCATACTATGGCAGTTTAGCCAAAATTGGAAACTATTATAAGCAAAGCTTACGGTTGTGTAAACGTTTGTATTCAATACCGTTGTAAAAAATTGGCGCGCTGCTGACAATAGTATTTTAAATTTCCAGAAGTCATCGCAAAATGGTAGATTTGCCTTGCAAAAAAATAGAAAAAATGAGTGTATTAGTAAATAAAGATTCAAAGGTAATTGTACAAGGCTTTACCGGAAATGAAGGTACTTATCACGCATCTCAAATGATTGAGTACGGCACGAATGTAGTTGGAGGTGTTACTCCAGGAAAAGGAGGACAATCTCATTTAGATCGTCCAGTGTTCAATACAGTACAAGATGCAGTAGAAGCAACTGGCGCTAACGTTTCAATCATTTTTGTTCCCCCTGCATTCGCTGCCGACGCCATTATGGAAGCAGCACAAGCGGGCATCGAAGTTATTGTTTGTATCACAGAGGGTATCCCGACTAAAGATATGATTCAAGTAAAATCTTACTTGAGTGACAAAAATTCTAGATTAATTGGGCCAAACTGTCCAGGTATTATCACAGCTGAAGAGACTAAAATAGGTATTATGCCTGGTTTTATCTTCAAAAAAGGAAAAGTAGGTGTTGTTTCCAAATCCGGAACATTGACTTACGAAGCAGTAGACCAGACAGTAAAAGCAGGTTTAGGTATCACAACAGCTATTGGAATAGGTGGAGATCCTATCATCGGGACAACGACTAAAGAAGCTGTCGAGTTGTTAATGAATGACCCCGAGACAGCGGGAATTATCATGATCGGCGAAATTGGGGGTGGTATGGAAGCAGAGGCTGCACATTGGATTAAAGAACACGGAACGAAACCCGTAGTCGGCTTTATTGCAGGACAGACAGCGCCTCCAGGACGTCGCATGGGACATGCCGGTGCGATAGTAGGTGGTGCAGACGATACAGCCGCAGCTAAAATGAAGATTATGCGTGAATGTGGTATTCGCGTAGTAGAGTCTCCTGCGGAAATTGGGGTCGCTATTGCAGAAGAATTGGCAAAATAATAATTGTACAAAATCTTTCTAATTATAAAAGCCCGAACGTGAGTCCGGGCTTTCTCTTTTCTATTAGTATTCATTCCGTAATTGAACGTCACCTCTCCAATTTTGTAATGGAGTTGCAATTTCAGTAAAACACAGATTCCTTACCGGTAACGATCTAACTAACCTGAAAAAACCTATCCTTGACAGTTCTCTGGTAAAACAAATCATTTTTGGTAGTATATCGTTTCCTATTCAATAAATTCTGTTGTCGTTAACAACAACATAGGAACAATACCATGATTCTAAGAGAAAGCAAGACTGACCCATAAAAAAAGCCCCTGCATATGCTGCAGGGGCTCTGTATAAAGATCGGCACCGACCTACTCTCCCACCTGTTACGGCAGTACCATCGGCTCTGGCGGGCTTGACTGCTCTGTTCGG